>NZ_CP150280.1:0-4800000 GCF_037979415.1 Paenibacillus sp. FSL H7-0940 | reverse complement strand
GCAAAAGACAAATTGATATTTTCCTCCAACACGGAAGTTGATCCTGCCATTAATGAAGAGTTGTTAACTCAATTCGTGCCATCGAAAATACCCATCACCACCATCCATTTTGCGGATCAGGATGCCCAGATATACTTGGTTAGCTTTTATGAGTATCAATACTACAACCTCATTCTGATTATTGGTGTTTTCATAGCGGCCATTGTGTTCATTGTTTCCTTTCTATTGATGATTAATAAGAAAACATCTTATATTGGCGTGCTTGAACAAGAGATCAAAATACTCGAAGGTGGAAATTTGGATTATTCGATTACGATATCGGGAAAGGATGAACTGTCATCTCTGGCCCAGAGTATTGATGAGATGAGGAAATCATTTGTGGAGCGGCTGGACAGCGAGGAGAGGGTCAGGATGGCCAACCGTGAATTGATCACGGCGATTTCCCATGATTTGCGAACACCACTCACGATTCTATTAGGATATATGGATATCATAGAGCTCAACAAATATAAGACACATGAGGATCTGTTGCAGTATATTCATAATAGCCGGGAGAAGGCCTATCAGATCAAAGTGCTGTCAGACAAACTATTCGAATATTTTACGGTATCCGCCGCTGAAGAAGAGGAAGTAGAATTTGAAGTGTATGAGGGCAGAGCGCTTATCGATCAACTCATAGATGAGCAATTAGTGGTTTTGGACGATATAGATGTGCAGGTTCAGACAGATGCACATCATGAGGAGTTTTTGCTGGAAATCAATCTGGTCGCCATGCGTCGCGTAATGGATAACATATTTTCAAATATTCGAAAATACGCCGATCCAGGGCATCCCGTTCATATCCAGATTTCTTTGAAGCAACAATGGGTCATTCTTGGGGTGGAGAATAAGATTAAACGTGTTGGCAAAAAGAATGATAGCAACGAAATTGGGCTCGTTAGTAGTCAGAAAATGATCCAGCAGCACAACGGGACGTTGACGGTGTCGCAGGAAAAGGATATCTTTTCACTACAGATTATGCTACCTGTCATCATCAACAAACCAACGCAGACTCATATATAACGGATCTCTTGAAATGATGCTGAGTGTTCGTGGAATCCATCTTGCTGTCTAATTTTGTTACCTTAGGGTGCTGTAGTGGAGGAGCTTGCTAAATAGGCGTAGGAGAAAGAACATCGCTCTACCATTCACACTATACAAAAAGAGCCATGCGACAGCATGGCTCTTACATATATCGCGAGAGGGCAAACCTCATGTTTTAAACAACAGGTGCATTCTGTTTCTTGAAATATTGTTCAATTAAAAACGCGAGCATCGGTCCGGGCTCAGCCTGCTGTAATTGAGCCTGATCGCCAAATTCCATGAGATACGGCTGTTCCGTAGTACAAGGAGTCCAATGAGGCATCAGCTTTCCGGTGGAGTCCGAGCCGTTCGGATCACCTGTAGCAATAAAGTTGGATAAATAATTACACATCTGGCGAGCCAGATCATAATGCTTGCCTGTGAAAGGCCGCCAGCATTTGGCGAGTGTTTCGAAGAAAAACCACAGATCAACGGAGTGAAAAGTGCCTGGCTGGTCCCAGCCCGGAATCTCGGCGTCGAAGTTATAATAGTAGAGAGGCGTTTCAGACGGATGACCGCTGTTCGCGCGGATGGCGAGCAGAATGGCATGTTGGATCATGCGGACCGATGCTTGTTGCAGAGCATGTTCGATTTGGCCGGAATCAGCCTCACATAGTTGCAAAAAGGCAGGAGCATCCTCGCCAAAGAGCTCCACAGCCATCTGCTTCAGTTCTTCCAGATTGGCTGCGGCGGGACGGGTCCAAAATTCGGAAGACGTATGCCCCAGCATTACGGGGATCGCCTCGCGCTCCTGCTGAACAAAACGAGTAAACGGATCGCCTGCGCAGAATTGTTCGTCGATGACGGTTCCCCAGAAGCTTTTGTATTCGAGTGCTTTGTCACGGAGATATTCAGCATCCAGTTGTCTCGCCTCAGCCAGGGAAGATACGCCCAGGAAGCCGAAAAATTCAACCCCTGCTTGCTCTGCATCCCTTAGTGTGGAGCGGACAGAAGGCACGCGGACCTTCGGGTACAACTCGGTAGCTATACCGCTCATGATGACGGCTCGCTGGAACAAGCCTTTATTTTGAGGAGAGGTCATCTGGCTGAGTACACTTCCTCCGCCTGCCGACTGTCCGCCGATGGTGATCTGGTCTGGATCACCGCCAAAGGCGGCAATGTTGCGTTTGACCCACTGGGTACCTGCTTGTTGATCAAGATGACCAAAGTTGGCGGGTGCATGGGGGGATTCGGCACTAATCTCAGGATGGCACAGGAAGCCAAAGGCATTCAGTCGATAATTAATCGTCACAACGACAATACCTCTACGAGCGATTCGCTCGCCATCAAATTCCATTTCGGCTGTGTGGCCGACTTGTAGGCCCCCGCCAAAATACCAGACAAAAACAGGCAACTTCTCGTCCGTACGCTTGGCGGGTGTCCAGACATTCAGATACAGACAATCCTCGTCCATGGGCAGGTCGGGATCAACGGCCCATTCGCGGGTATAGATATTGTTATCATCGATGACTGTTGGGGCTTGCATGGAGATGGGAGCAAAATCAAAAGCTTGCAGTACACCTTCCCAGTTCGACTGCGGTTGCGGAGCGCGCCAGCGGTTCTCACCTACAGGAGGGGCGGCAAAAGGAATTCCCTTGAAGCTGGTAATCCGCGGGTCCGCCGCGGGCAGTCCTTGCACTTGTCCATGTTCTACCGTAACCATTCTAAGCATACAACATTCTCCTCTCTGGATTTAGCATGTAAGCGTTACCGAGCATCTGATCAACGATATATAAGATAAACCTAACGCCAGAACAGGGCGTCTTAGAAAGGGGGAATCGTGGTTGAATCCGATTTGGCATGAGAGCAGTAGAGCCAGTAATTTGCATTTTATCAGCGGTGGTCACAAGCCAGCTAACCCTCACCAATGGGGGCCAGGCGTGCGTGACGTTTATGCGCTGCACTATATTATCCGCGGCCAAGGGACGCTGGAGACGGGCGGCCGCGTTTTTCGGCTCGTTACGGGGGAAAGCTTTATCATATTTCCGCAAAAGGAGATTTACTATTATCCAGACCCGCAAGATCCATGGGAGTACGTCTGGGTGGAGTTTAGCGGTGAGGATGCCGGGCGGTTGCTGGGGCTGACACAGCTCTCAGAGGTACAACCCGTGGTGACGGTCTCGCCGGAGACATTGCAGCCTTTTTTCCACCTTGCCTGGAACGCGGGTGCATCATCTTATGAATTACTGCGGGCGGATGCACGTTTGCGTCTGCTGCTCTCCTACTATATGGAGCATTATCCGAAAGAGCCGCAGGTGGACGCCAAGGATTATGTCTGGCTGGCGAGAAAGTACATCGAGCAGAACTACTGGAAGCCAACATTGACCGTCACCGAGATCGTAAAGGCAGTTAATCTGGAGCGCAGTTATTTGTTTCGTCTGTTTAAGGCAGCAACCGGCAAGTCTGTTTTGGAGTATATTACATCCTGCCGAATCGAGCGCGCCTGTGAACTGTTGAAAACGTCGGGCCTGCCGATTCAATCGGTAGCTTATTCTGTCGGCTACAATGATCCGTTATATTTTTCCAAAGTATTTAAAAAAGCAACTTCACACACGCCAACATCGTACATGATGCTGCACGGGACCAAGGCATAACGTTAACGGAACAGGGCGCAGTTCCCGGACTCTCGGAAATAACGGATCAGCTTCTCAATAGGCTCGCGTCCACAGTTCAGCTTCACTCCTATACAATCGATGCACAGAAATTGCTGGGCAGAGCGCGAGATCAATTTGAGGTAGATGCCCACATCGTCTGAAGAGAGCGGGACCTGACAGGAGGTGCACAGGTGATGTTGAGCCATCTATTTCACCAGTTTGGCACGCACAACTAAACAATCATGTGCTGCAACAACGGGAGCGAAGCGTTCACGGAATACGCCAAGCTCTTGATGTTCCCAGCAGTCATACAGGGACAGGGCATAACCGGCAGCGTAAGGCAGACCCATATCCCAAAATTGCAAAGACAATTCCCGCTGGCTGTCGCTCAGGTTGAAGAAACCAATAGCTAGATCTCCATCTGTGAGTACCTTCACCAGCATAAATACATCGTCCGTGTGAAACCATTGCGGTTCTGGTTTAATGCGGTAAGCTCCGCGCGCTTCTACATCCTGATTGATAGCGATTAGGTCAGGATTCAGGAGAATATCTTTTGTGATCTGGTTAGCCTTGCGCACGTCACATCCGATCATTAATGGGGACCCCATCATGGACCAGAGTGAGAAGTGGGTTTTATATTCGATGTCGTTGCATCCGCCGATGCTGCCAATATAATCATTGTTACTTCCACCGTACATACCTACAATCAGCATATCCATGTCGTTATGGCAGAAGGAGCCGGTGTAGCTTTGTTTTCCCAATTGAGACAGGGCAAGTTCCTTCACTGAATCCCAATTGTCACGGATATCGCCGGTGGAGCGGTACATATGAGCCCCCGATTCGCGAATCCAATCGTATACATCGTCAGCTCCCCAGTTGCAGGCGGAGAACAGGATATCGCGTCCGCAGTTTTTGAGCGCAAGACTCATCCGTTTGTACAGCAGCTCTCCTGAGATATGGCGCGGCTTGAAGCAGTAATCATACTTCAAATAATCAACGCCCCATTCGGCAAAAAGGGCAGCATCCTGGAATTCATGCTCGAAGCTGCCTGGATACCCGGCACATGTATGCGTACCTACGCATGAATACATGCCGAATTTTAGTCCTTTGCTATGGATATAATCAGAAAGCGCTCTCATTCCACTCGGGAATTTATCCGGGTCAGCCACCAGATTACCGCTCGCATCCCGTTCCTTCAGGCTCCAGCAATCATCAATGACAATATACTCGTAACCAGCGGCCAGATAACCTTCCGATACAAACACATCAGCGACATCCCGAATTAATTGTTCGTTAATATCCCACGTAAAGGTATTCCACGAATTCCAGCCCAGGGCAGGGGCAAAGCCTAATACTTGATTGTTGCTCATGCTCTCGCATCCTTCCTCATCTCGGTTTTGTTAACAACACTAAACTGAACATAAACGATGAGTGACGTATCCTGCCATAGGTTAACGTTGCTTGGACATGGACATATGTTGCTCTGCTTGTGCTGGGGGAATCAGCTCTTTCCAATCAGGCTCTCGGCAGGTATTCAGAAGTTGCCAGTAGAAGCATAAGAAAGGAAAAATGTTCGTCTGCGAAGAAGTTATATCTATCTTTTCAGGGATCTGTGCGAAACAATGGATAAGGATGTTATGATCGGTGATAATGCTCGAACAGGTTGTCAGAGCAACAGGGAAATTTGAATAGTATTCAGTTTTTTTAGGAAAAATACTCCAGTGGGGAATCCCTCATACGTAAGGTAGTAATTCCGCCGTAACGATTATGCATATGCCAGAAGGGTTCCAATTGGATAATGTACGATTTCTCATCGGTTTTTTGTTAAACATAAGTGTTTGTTTGATTTGATTAGATATATAATTTATAGGATTGGGAGTGTCGCGAAATGAATCTAGATGAAGTGATGCAAGAGCTAGAAGCGCTGGGTAAAGAACGAACGAAAAAAATCTATATCTCTAACGGTGCGCATGAACCGCTATTTGGCGTGGCAACCGGAGCGATGAAACCAATGGTGAAGCGGATCAAAAAGGATCAACCTTTGGCAGAGCAACTATACGCGACGGGGAATTATGATGCGATGTACTTTGCGGGCGTGATTGCCGATCCTCAAGCAATGACGGAAGCTGATTTTGACCGTTGGATTGATGCTGCTTATTTTTACATGATCTCTGACTTTATCGTTGCTGTGACGTTAGCCGAGACAGACATTGCGCAAGAGGTTTCCGATGCGTGGATTGCTAGTGGGGATGAACTGAGAATGTCAGCGGGATGGAGCTGTTACTGTTGGTTGCTCGGCAGTCGAAAGGATGCTGAGTTTTCGGAGAATAAACTAATGGAGATGCTTGAACAGGTGAAAAAGACGATTCACGAATCTCCGGAACGAACGAAATATTCGATGAACAACTTCCTGTATACCGTTGCAACATCCTATCAACCGTTGCACGATCAGGCAGTGGAGATAGCCAAGGCTGTGGGACCTGTCGAAGTGAACAAGGACAAGCTGCTGAATGCCTCTGAGAATATCCAAAAGGCAGTGGATAAAGGGCGGACGGGGTTCAAGCGTAAATATGTAAGATGCTGAAATTTTCGCCGTATCGTCAGTTTGAACATACGGAACATATGGTTATCGTGGGATTGAAATCCACAATCTCCATGTTATAATGAGGACAGAAACAGCTTATAATGCAAAGAGAGCCGTGCGCTAACACGACTCTCTGATGCAATAGCCGCTTTTAAGGGCGGTGGGCTTAACAAGCAGGGTACCGACTAAATAGACCGCATCCCTTAGCCAGAGGGCGGTCTATTTGTCTTTATTGGACAGCAGCGCTACAATCAGCGAACCGAAGGTAAGCATTAGCATAATCGCTTCAAATACTGTCACAAGGCATCACCTCCCTTCCGGGAGATTAGCCGACCGCCCATATAAGCCTTTCCATTGCTCTGTGAGTATACCATATTTTTCTTGGAGCTAATAGATGAACAATAATTCGTTTTTATAAAAGTTTGGGAATGTTAATGACCCCGTACTTTGAATGCCAAAAGAGCGTTACGGTGGCTAGGATGGAATTTATTAAGTTGCAAACAGATAAGAAAAACACGCCATTTATAGGCGTGTTTTTTGTTGACAGCTAGATAATCAGCATATAGCAACATCAAGGATACATAGCGTTCCTTTTAACCATTTCTTTGGCTTGTTGCCTGCCCGCCGAGAGAAAGCTGTCGCTAAGCTCAGGATCAGTAACAGAGCGTGCAAGTACAAGCGAACCAACCATTGTACTGAACAGTGCACGACCGCTGGACATATCGATCTCAGCCAGATTGGAGATAAAAGTGATCATCCGCTCCAATTCATGTGTGAACACCTGCCGAACCTCTTCGGACGAACGGGATATTTCGCTGGAAAGGGCGGGGAAAATACAGCTCATTTCTGTTTGGTCGCGGTGATACGGACTCAAATAATAATCGATTACTTTATTGATTTTGGGATTTTGCTCTTGCTGATCAGCCACGTTCTGTAGAAGTGCAATGGTATCACTGATGGCATATTCGCAGGCTTCGGCAACTAATTGTTCCTTGTTGTCAAAGTGTGAATAGAACCCTCCGTGAGTTAATCCAGCTCCCTTCATAATAAACGGGACACTCACCTCCTGGATACCATTGGTGCGAAAAGCTCGAGCCGCACTTTCAACAATCTTACCTCGTACTTTTATCTTATGTCCTTTGGGATAGGGCATGATCATTCACTCCATAATTTCATCATTATGCTTTTTAAAATATTATAGTCATCATAATAAAGCCTGTCAATTTGGCGACTGAATATCAGTTGATTTAGAAAAGGGCCAAATACGGTTGTTGACGGTCTTAAAATATGATGGTTATAATATATTACGGTCATCATATTTTAAAATGACTTCAAATCGGGAGGTATCAGAATATGAGCAAGCTTGAATCTGTGGATACGTTAGTTATTGGATCAGGTCCAGGGGGATATGTGGCGGCGCTTCGTTCTTCGCAGTTGGGGATGAAGACGGCGATTGTTGAACGTAAACAGCTCGGCGGGGTCTGTACACATGTGGGTTGCATACCATCCAAAGCCTTAATTGCGGAATCGCATCGCTATGATTGGTTCAGACAGTTCAATCAAGCTGACGCGGCAGCGACATTTAAGAATGCTCAGGATTTTAAACAGGGGGTTGTGAATAAACAGGCAGGTGGTGTCCACTATTTGTTAAAGACTGCGGGTGTGACCATTCTTGAAGGCGAGGCCAGTCTGTTGGATGAGCACACAGCCATGATCCAGCAAACTGGACAGGAGCAAAGCATTTCTTTTAAAAATCTCATATTGGCAACGGGGTCTCGTCCAATTGAGCTGCCAGCATTTCCAGTTGGAGGTCGCATCTTATCTTCCACTGAAGCATTATCTCTACAGGAGGTTCCGAGTAGTCTGATTGTGATCGGCGGAGGTTATATTGGGGTGGAGCTCGGACAGATGTATGCCAAATTCGGAACCAAGGTAACGATTCTGGAGGGAGGCGCACAAGTATTGCCTGGATTCGAGGCGGAACTTGCAGCCCCTGTAGTCAAACAATTAAAGGCGGACGGCATCCAGATCGTAACCGGAGCGATTGCCGAAAAGGTGGAGCACAAGGCGGATTCCATTACACTTCATTATTCAAAAAATCAGGAGCAGCATCAGGTTACAGCGGAATATGTATTGGTCACAATCGGCAGGAAACCCAATACAGACGGCCAGTTAGGACTGGAACGCATAGGCTTGCCCGTAACGAACAAAGGACTGGTTGAGACGGATGCACAGTGCAGAACGGTTATCCCGCACATTTATGCCATTGGAGATATTACAGCCGGTCCGGCACTTGCTCACAAGGCCTCCTATGAAGCTAAAGTAGCTGCAGAGGCCATTGCGGGTCTCACCTCCAAAGTGGATTACAAGGTGATTCCGCTTGTTGTCTTTTCTAATCCGGAGCTATCCAGTGTTGGGGTAAGTGAGACGGAAGCCAAAGCGCAGGCCATTCCGGTGGTTATCGGAAAATCTTCTTTTGGGATCAACGGAAGAGCATTGGCGTTAAGGGAAACCGAAGGTTTTGTGAAAATAGTGGCTGACCCGACTTCAGGAATTGTCATTGGTGCGCAAATCGTCGGAGTGGAGGCATCCACACTGATATCGGAGCTTGCACTTGCGGTCGAGATGGGCGCAACCGTGGAAGATCTGGCCATGACGATTCACCCTCATCCCACTTTGGGAGAAGTGATCATGGAGGCAGCCGAGAACGCAGTCACCAAAATGAAAAAGCAAAAATAGTCAGCAAATTTAACCATACACGAGGATTGGGAATGGGAGAGATAAAAAGATGAAGTTAAAAGCAGGTTTGTATATCGGAATTGCGATGGTGTTCATTGTTGGAGGTTCACTTCTGGCTGTTAAAGGAAAGGATGCTGTAAGTCAGGCCGAGAGCAGTAAACAAGGCATACTTGAGGCAGAGCAAACGACATTATTTTATCAGAATAGTCCCGGGACGATTGCAGAGGTTGGTGTGTCTGCAGGTGACTCCGTGAAAGAGGGAGAGGTACTTTTCAAAGTGAAATCAGCGGGGGAGGGAGATAAGGAGGTACTTGCACCGTATGACGGGTTGGTTGACCGAGTTGCTGTAATACAGGGAGATCAAGTCCAAGCAGGAGTCCCGCTAGCAGTTGTGCAAAAGAATACGTATTACACCGACCTTTACATACAGGAAAGTGAAATTCAACAGCTTGAAGTGAATCAAAGCATTGATGTTCATTTCCCTTATTTGGATCAGCCAACGCAGGTGAAAGGGAGTATTATTTCCATCTCAACTGCTCCTCAGTTTGCGAACTTGCGTATGTCGCGGGAAAAAGGGCAAGCCGATTTGAGCATGTTTCTGGTCCGAATATCGATGGATTCGAATACCGATTTGCTTCCGGGGATGACAGCAGAGGTGAAACTTGATGAAATCACTGATTGACGAATGGAAGTACGTCGCGGACAGTAAGTATATACGGCTAATTTTTATTGGGCCAATGATTGCAGCCCTATTTTTTGGATTAATGTTCTCGCAGAATCAACTTAATAAATCACCAGTTGTGGTTATTGATGAGGATCATAGCGAATATTCACGGCAATTGATCTCCAAGATAAATGCGTCACAATATATGAGCGTCAAAAGCGTATATGCGAGCCGAATGAGTCCTGAAACATTGCTTGCCAACGAGCAGGCTGTAGCGGTCATTATGCTTCCCAATCAGTTGGGTTTGCGTCAACAACAAGGGAAATCGACGAATATCGGCATCTTGATGGATAACACGATGCCCTCGGGGTTAACAGGTATTCGCACTGCGATTCAGGAAATCATACTGACAGAGAATATGACCCTTTCCATGACACGTCTGATCCAAAAAGGGATGGATGCCGAGACAGCTAAAGGAATCGTGTCACCGTTATCCCTTCAGCAGCGGATGCTGTTTAATCCAACCTCCAGTTATGTCGGTTTTATGGTGCTTGGATTTGTGAATATCGTAGTATTGATGATTACAACAAGTGCAGCGGGCTCAATTGTACCCCGGCTTCGTCAGGAAGGGAAACTGTTTGCAAACGGAAAGTCACCTTTCCAGATATGGGTTCGGAGTGTACCTTACGCTGTGTTGAGTTCCCTTTCGCTGCTTCTAACCTATGGATTATTAAAGCAGGTGGGGGGAATGCGGTTTGAAGCAGAGGCTTATCTTTTTATCATTCCGTTAGTTGTTTATGCTTTTGCCTTGTCACTCATGGGTATGCTGATTGGATACACTGCCAAAGATATGTCGAAAGTAAGCCTACGAACCAGTTTTGTATTGTATCCCTCCTTTTTGGCTACGGGAATTCAATTAACGCCGCTGGCGTTCCCAGAACCGTTCCAAATGTTCGCATGGGCATTACCCATGAACTGGCTTAACCGTCTGATTCGTGGAATGGCGTTTAGGGACGGGGCGCTGACAGCCTACAGTCAGGAGTTGGGGGCATTGCTGATTATTATTGGCGGAGTGTCTTTGTTCATGGGATTACTGTTTCTGCGGGAAACAAGGAAAGTTTCTTCCAGCAGAGCACCCCTGTTGAATATGGATATATTGCCGAGCAGTAATTAATTTTTTAAGAATCGTTAAACAACGAAAAAAGACGCACGGGAGTCATTCCTGTTGCGTCTTTCTGTTTTCTTTTAAATCTCATTCGTGCTCCCATACGGCGAGCTATTTTCCATATTCAAAAATGGATCGTGATAAAGAGGGAAATACCATAGATTGTTTCTCATTAATCGTCATCATTATATGATATAATTTCTCACTGAGAGTACAGAAATGGAGAGCAAGAACGGCTTGATCCAGCTACTCCATAGCTGCGCCCATTTGTGACCTACTGCTCAGATGAAGACTTCCAAGGGAGCACTGGCTTTTAGGATATAGAGCTGCACGCAGATAAAATTATATATTGTGGGAGTTGTCTAACGAATCATGAATAAAAAAGAAGTCGCGCATATACGCAAGCAGTTTAAACTCGATCACGATCTACTGAATATTTACGATATTCTCAACGTGTATATTACGAAGGAAACCAATGAGGTCTATCACTGGGAGCGTCACCCGTTCGAACTGGTGGACAGAGAGAAGCAGGAGCTGTACATGGGCAATTTCAAAAAATTGCTGACAGGTGATTTGGATCAGAAGTTGTTTGAGTTGAAGTTCCAGGAAGCGGCGGAGGATCCAGCACAAGTATTGCTTCACCAGGCGCTGGTAACAGGTGATCCGGATGAATGGCAGGATCTGATGTTGCTGCTCGTGGATCGAATGTTGGTGGATACGAAGTTTGAGCGGGATATGGTAGCTACGTTCGTGCGTGGACAGTATTATCTGCCAACCAAGGCTAGAAACGAAGCCACGGAAGAGAGTGAGAAGAA
The DNA here is from genome assembly GCF_037979415.1 of Paenibacillus sp. FSL H7-0940. Classification (NCBI taxonomy): domain Bacteria; kingdom Bacillati; phylum Bacillota; class Bacilli; order Caryophanales; family Paenibacillaceae; genus Paenibacillus; species Paenibacillus sp. FSL H7-0940. The sequence continues at coordinate 4,788,317 of NZ_CP150280.1, read as the reverse complement.
TGAGGTGTTCGCCCATCCGTTCATTCTGTGCAGCGTGAATTCCACGGAGAAACAGCGGAAGACACTCTTGTTTGATTACGTGGAGAGAGAATTCAAATACAACATCATTGTAGATCCGATTATCAAATTAAGCACGCCAGAGCAAGGGTTTCTGTACCCTAGCGTGACGGACAACTACTCCGATGTGAACCGTGTACTGTATTGTACAGGGAAATCTAATTTCCCGGATCCGCATTTTGTTGAAAATGTATTGAATGGAGAAAGATCCGTTACCGCACTGGAAGAACGGGCGATCTTCGAAGATATCGTCAAGGAAGTGGCCGGTGAACAGTTCGATTCAGCCACCATTGCACATGTATACGAGGAGATCAACCGAGTCATCGAGATTAACGAAGAGTCCCATGAGGAAGAACCTCCGAAGCTGGATTATAAAGATCTGGAACGTGTACTGACCGCAAGCGGTATAGAGGATCTGACAACGGAGAAAGTAGAACGTGCCTTCGAAACGATCGTTGATAACAAGAACTATGAGATGAAGGCAACCAGTGTTATGCCGAAGTTTACGTCCAAGTCCATTAAGATTGAGACCAAGGTTGCTACGATTTCGGTTAGCCCGCAAGACCTGAGATATGTGAAGCAGGTAAATTATCAAGGCAGACGTTGCATCATGATTGAAGTGGACGAAGATGTTGTGATTGAAGGCTTTACCCTTAATACAGAAAAACTTATAAATGAGTAATTGATTCTAGACAATGGTGATGTAAAATAATCCTGCAAGGACGAATAAACGTCCATTTATTGCAAAAAGCCCAAGCCAAAAGCAACACTGAACTGCTCCTGTCATAGTAGACCGTAGAAGACTACGATGGGAGCAGTTCATTATCGCCAAGGCATGGGCTTTTTTGCTGTTTCATGACTGTCGCAGCAGTTGTTTGATATCCGCTGCCGGACTGGAGCCAAGCTCCTCTTTGAGCAATTCCTCCAGCACCAGATACTGTCGCTGCGCTTCGGTTCTTCGTCCAAGCGACAGATACAACAGGATGATCTCGCGATGAATATCTTCCCGAATCGAATCAATCTGGAGGATACGTTCAAAATAATACAGCGCCCGTAACGGCTCGCCTGCCTTCGCGTGATAGTGGGCCGCAGTTTCCATCGTCATGATGAAATCCAGTTCCAGCTGTCTGGACCACGCAAAAGCCCACTCATAATGCCTTCCTTTCAGAAGTTCACCCGTATACAACGTATCCATCCGCTCGAAGAGCTCGGGGCGATGTGCCGAGGCCTGACGCATCTGCCGGAACAAAGTCTCGAACTCGTACAGATCACAGTTAATCGCTTCCCGGTCGATACGGATACCGTTTCTGTCCTTGAGAATGATCGGCACGTCACTGTTATCACCGATGGCACGTCGCACGTAGTACAGTGTGGAATTGATGTTGGTCCAGGCTTTCTGCGGACTGAGGTCCTTCCACAACGTATCGGCCAAGGCATCGCGGGTGGTTGATTTGGTATACAGCAAGAATGCAAGTAACTCTTCGGTTTTGGGCGTTCTAAGCTTGATGGGACTGTCTGCTCCGGCACCGCCAAACACGGTGAATTCACCGAACAGACGAACGTTCAGTTTGGGTCCAGGCACCGCTGGTTCAGGTGTTATCACGGACTTGTGAAGCTTTTCCTGCAACCGTTTGATGCTGCGGTTCAGTCGCTCAGCCGTGACCGGCTTGATGACGTAATCGATGATCTCTTTGTCGAAGGCCTGCACCGCATATTCCTCATAACCGGTCACCAGCACGATTGGAAGCGAAGGATGATGTTTACGCAGTTCACCAATGAGTTGCATACCCGAGATGCGAGGCATCGTAATGTCCAGAAATGCCGCATCGAAGCTATTCTCTGCCGCATATTCACAGGCTTCCTCCGGGTCATGAAACGCACGAGATACCTTGACTTCTCCGCTTTCTGTCAAAATGCGATTCAGTCGCTTCAGCGACAAATCCTCATCGTCCACGATGATGACTTTCATCTTCATGTTTCATAACCTCCGTTCCCATCTGTGCTTAGACGTTGATTTGGAAGATCAAATGTAATCCGCGTTCCCTCGCCGTCCAGACTTTCCATCTGAAGGTGTCTGCCATACAGCAGGTTCAACCGGCTGGAAATATTCCATAGTCCAACGCCGTTACTGCCGTCTGTGGATTGCCGAATTTCGTCCATCCGTTGCTTGGTTATGCCGATTCCGTTGTCCTCGATGGTGAACCGTGTTTCCGTATCATTCAGATTGCGGATAGACAACATGACCCGACCACCGCGAATGCTGGACATCAGCCCATGCCGAATTGCGTTTTCGATCAGGGGCTGTAACGTGAGCGGTGGAATGTCCATGTTCCGGTTCACATCCGCATCCACATCGATAATGACCTCCAACCTTGAGCCAAAGCGGGCTTGCTCAATCGCTACGTATGCCTCGATCATCTCCAGTTCGTTCATTAGGCTAGTTTTTGAGTCCAGATGTTTAAAGTGCACACTCCGTCGTAAGTAACTCGATAATTGCAAAATCAATTGTTCTGCCCGATTTGGCGCATCCACGCACAATTCGGCAATGGCGTTCAGGGCGTTATACAGAAAGTGCGGGTTCATCTGTGACCGCAAAAAAGATATTTCCGCATCTCGCGCAGCTTGGACGGATGTTTTCATCCGAGTCAAACCGCCGATCCGTGCCAGCAGTTCCTCCGATTCGAACGGCTTGGATACAAAATCATTGGCGCCTTTCTCCAAGGCCAGCTTCAATTGATTAGCTTTATTACTCGCCGTCAACATGAGTACAGGTAACTCGGAAGGAGAGAAGCGCTCCCTGATCCGTTCCAGCAATTCGTAACCCGACATGTCAGGCATCATGATATCAGCAATGACGAGATGCACGGCAGGTAGTTTGTCCAGCAACTCCAGTACGGAAGGGGAGCGTGAAGTGACCGCATAACTGTAACCTTCCAGCTTCAAGAGATTCACTATTGTCTGCAAATTAGCCGAGTCGTCATCCACAACGATGATCCATTCGTCTTTATTCCCTTGTACAATCGTTGGTTCTTCGAACCGGAGTAGCCGATTACCAGGACCTGTAGGAGCGATGGTAAGTGGCATGACGTTGGAACGTTTCTCTCCTTTATTCTCTGCCAGCGGAAAGGTCAGGATGAACGTAGCACCCATGCCGGGTGCTGATTCCGCATGAATGGTTCCGCCATGCAGCTCGACCAGCTTGCGTGTAATGCTTAGTCCTAGACCGGTGCCTCCAGCAACGACTGGCCCCGTATCCGCTTCCTGCTCGAACGGCAGGAAGATATGTTCCAGCTTGTCCGTACCGATACCACGGCCGGTATCCACAATGCGTATTTCCGCTTTGCCTTGCACGACCGTAGCTTTGATGCTTACCGTGCCACGTTCCGTGAACTTAACGGCATTGCCGATCAGATTATGCAAAATCTGAATCAGTCGGTTGCCGTCTGCATAGATCGGCGGGAAATGCGCCGGGATGCGGTTGATAAGCTCCACCTTTTTCGCGCCAAGCAGGAAGGAGTGCATACGCATGACCGATTCGACAAACGAGTACAGATCGGTCGAAGACCGGTGGAGTGGGATGTCGCCATGTTTCATTTTCGAATAATCCAGTAATTCATCGACCAGATAGGTTAATCGTCTGCCACTTCCCGTCACGATCGCCAGATTGTGCGCTTGCTCATCGGTAAGGGGACCTTCTGCGCCTTTAAGCAGGCTTTCACTGATGTTAACAATCGCGTTCAGCGGTGTTTTGAGCTCATGCGAAGTATTGGACAGGAAGTCGTCCTTCACCTTGTCCAGCAAGAGCAACTGATCTTTGAGGGTGCGGACCGTACGATAGGCCTCGAAGAACCGAAGCACCGCTAGAAACAGCATCAGGATGCTGAACAGGACAATGGAAGCCTGCCCGATATTCATATTTTCCTTGAGCGAGATCGAGAAGAGATTAATGTCCAGACAGTACAACATGATGCTTAAGAGAGCTGCGTACCACAGAAAAGTAGACAGCCGTTCGCCTTTCTCACTGGTTAGGAACTGTTTTGCACATTGATACAGCAACCAGAGCAACATCAACGTGTACATAACGACGACGTAAGGCGCAGCCAGCCCGTAGATGGAAATAGGCAGGAGCGTGACCATACATAAGTAAGCTCCGAAGATGATCAGGATCAACGCCGTGAGCATACCGGACAGGATGCCTGTTTTGAATCGGTAGAAGTAAAAGGTTAACAGACCCAGACATGCCACAGAGCAGAAATCTTTTAATTTATAGAGCGTGCTAAAGGAGATTTCCGTGCCCGCCATCGATAACACACGTTCGCTGATCATGCCGTTATAGAGTGCATACAGCAGACAGATTAGACCAATCAGCAGCAGGGAATCGTCTCTGTTTCGGTAGAGTGCAGACCCTAGGTAACTGATGAGGAATATGATCGAAATGGTACCCAGTACAGCAAGCGTGCCAAATTCGATAGCTGTGTTGAATTGATGTTTTTTCAGCATGGCTGCTTGTTCGCCAAAAAAGAGTGGACCTGGAATGCCAGAGTCCGTGTAATCGTAATTAGCCACCCGAATCAAAATCTCAATGTCACCGCCATGATAGGGGAAAAAGCCAATCTGGGGGGAGTTGCCTGGTCGGTAACCTGCGGATTTTGCCACGGCATACCCGTCTTCCAGCAGCTTGTTGCCATTAATGTAGATCTCGCTGGCAAAACGGATGTTCATTTTTTTGATCGCCAGTGTTCCCTCAACAGGTGCATTACGCAGTACCAGTCGATACGTGGCGAAGCCGTGGGTTGGCAGTCGTTCACCATCCACTTTAAGTCGATTCCAGGAGCCGGGAACGGTTGCATAGGTGTCGGGTGCTTTCGTTGGACCAGCCTGATTCGATGTTGCAGATTCGTCAGGAAGCAATCGCTCCCAGTAAAATTCCCACTCCCCGTCCAGCTTGATCCGCTCGTCTTGTTCAGGGTCCCAGGCCGAGAGGTCCAGAACACCTTGACGGGCATGAAGCGCAGCAGATTGTGGTTCTCTGATCGTTGACAGCAGCAGTACGGTAATAGCGAGTAAAACAGTCAGGACAACGCCTGAAATTTTTAATAACACGAAATGCTGCTCCTTTAGAGATTGTTCAATCCTTTGGTAGCTTCGGACAAAATCTCTTGTATTCTATCGGCATTGTAGCGAATATCTCTGGGGGGCGCAATCACATTTCGACAAATTTTTTTCTGTTTATTGCTTGTTTATTGTGATCCATTATAATGCGGAAGCAAGATATGTCGAACGGACGCAGAAAAAGCATCGAAAGACCTATCTTTGCGCGACTATGGGCTGATGGAGTTGAGAGAAATGAAGAGGAGCATCACATCATGGCGTTTGCGGCGTCAGATGATTGGCTTGCTGGCTGTACTGATTGCTGTGGCATGTCTGAATGGATATACAGGTGTATCCGTTGCCAAAGCCGCTGGAACCGGACAAGTGGCCGTATCGGGAGCTGAAAAAGTGTATCAGTCCGCGGCGCAAGCTGTCTTTTACTTGAAAGCGTATCGCAAGGACGGAACGCTCAAAACGGTAGGTACCGGTTTTCTCATCGGTAATGGTAGAGCACTTACAGCAGCCCATGTTGTGAAGGACGGGGTTTCTTTCGAAGCTGTATTTGAAGATGGTTCCATTGAAAAGATAACGGTTCTGAGCGCTGACATGGATACCGATGTGGCTATGCTGTCTGTGCAGAATAGTAAAAAACGTCCGGTCCTTACCCTCTCAGGGGACAAGCAGTCTGCAAGATATGGGCAACGATCGTTTGCCATCGGATACCCGCTAAAGGATGGCAAGATCATTACGGAGGGCATCGTGAATGCACCAACCGCCGAGGTGAACGATGTCATTCGCTTGCTGACTTCCGCGCAGGTGTCTGCGGGCATGTCGGGTGGTCCTTTGTTAAATGAAGAGGGTCGCGTAATCGGATTAATCTCCGGTTCGTTTCGGACAATGACTGGCATTCATATCTGTGTAACGATCGAAGATATTCGCAAGCTGATGAAGAAGTCGAATACATAATGGGGAAAAAGGGGAATCTCGCATGTTCAAAAAGTTATCAATCTGCCTGCTTGCTGCCTTGCTGACGTTGACGTCTGTGAGCTGGCCACACCAACCGACCGTTTCCGCAGCTGCGGGGTACACGGATATTCTTATTCCGAACGGCGGCGGTAAAATCATCAATCGGGAAGACATGTCTTCCTGGAACAACAACGTGAAGAAGGACGAAGCGAACAGCTTTGGAATATTTGCTGGCAAGGCACAGGGCGTATCCACGGATTTGAAGAATGTAAAATCATTGGGACCGAGTTACATGACTTTTGAAAAGGGTTTCGCAATGGATACAAGATTCAGCGGAACGATTAACGTTCAATCCAATCCCGTCTTGAAGCGCCTGGCTGAAAGCGGTGATGCCAAAATGCTATTGAAAATCAAACGTCTTACAGGATCCTGGACAATGGCAGCTAGTTTGGATGTTTCCGTTAATGGAGGTTCCAAATATAGGCAGGGTGCAATGCAATCAGGGGCCTCCGCAAATTCGTCATGGATTTCATTTGGCGCTAATGATACCATTCAAATTTCGATCACGGGGTTTACGATAGAGAACATCGACGACATTGAACTCTATTTCGCGGATATCACACCCCCTACATACAACGGCAATACACTGACCCATACCGGTGCAGTTCGATTCAATGCTGATCCGGCGGTACAAAAGAATGAATTGTTCCTAAAGCAAGGGAGCAACCTCAACCTTGCGCTGAACTTCAGCGAGCCGGTGTTTCCTGATTTTGCAGAGCTTGCCTCTGACCGAATTGATGGCAAATTCAGCTTCATGCGTACCGAACTGTTCAGTAATCCGGGTGGAGACGGCTTCGATCCTTCCGTTTATTATCTAACAAGCGCAGATAGCGGATACGGTGACTTTGCGCAGGGTGGACTGGATCGCAACATTCATGCACGCTCCACTTTTAACTTTCGTTATCAGGCTGCGTTAAATGATAGCACAGGCAACATTCCTATTGATCCGAAGCGCCTGATCGCGCCCTCCGAGGAGGACCGTCCAACATTGCTGGAACGGATGAATGCAGCGGGCTTTATCGATGGCGCGGGTAATCCCGTTGCAGCTTTTAACGGCATTGGAACAGTTCCTTTTGCCGATAACGCGAACCCGAGTGGTACGTTCCGTACCATTATCGACGCGCGAGTACCGCAGTACTCAGCATCTCGCAACGGCGTACAGCCTGAAGTACTTACGGGACTTGTGCTGAACAAGGGCGACGTTGTTGATTTTACCGTGTACCTTAACGAACAGGTGATCAGCGCGTTTACTCCGACCGAGGATACACGACTCAAGTTTGCCAACGGCTTGACCGCAGCATATGTTGGCGGCCAGAACACAAATATATGGACGTTCCGTATGACGGTTCCAGATGGCAAGAGCATCGAAACGTCATTGCTGGAGACGGCTGCCTTGGAGCATGCCAGTAATCCTGGCGACGGGAAGGCTCTGACGGACTACGCTGGTAACGTGCTTACTGAGCCAGTCAAAAAGATTGATTGGGCTGGATTGTCTGTGGACAACACGGCACCTGAAGTGAATTTTGTTTATGAGAATCAGGACGGAGAAGTCATTCCCGAAGGGCAATACGTGGGAAATGGATCATTCACGATTAATGCGTTCGATCCCGACTTAAACGGCCAGACGAGCAAAGGATTGTTCCGTCCAGGCAGTGGTTCAGGGCTCGTGTATTATGTGCTGAACCAGAGTCCGAATGATCCCTTCGCTGGGCAAAACGACAACTTTGCCGCTGTGAAACGGTATTCCCTGACACAGAAGCAGCCTTCCGATGAACTGTATACATCTGGTTTCCAGGATGTTGTATTGTCTACCGGACAGAATGGCATGACAGTAGAACTGCCGGATGACGGCAAAGATTTGAACGGGAACTGGTACTTGCATACATGGACTGCGGATATGAGTTGGGACTCGGCACGTCAGCGGATGCAATACGACAAAGGCAGCAACGAACGTGCGGCTTACCTTGCCCAACATCCAGATGCAACACCTGCTGAGTTAGAGGAATATTATCGCTCAAGTATATTGCCAAATCTGTCCGATTACGGCAATACGACGCAGTGGCCTTTGGCCGATTTCAAACAGGATGATTCCAATTGGTCGTACCATGTCGGCCTGTTGAAAATTGATAATGACGATCCAACCGTCGAAGTTGCAAACATCGTGGACAATAACTCCGACAATGTGAAGATTACGGTTAAGGCCGCTGATCCGACTTCTTCTATTAAAAATAACAAGGTGCAATACCAGTTCGTGGCAGCGGGCAAGAGCCCTGTCGCTTCCGGGTGGCAGGATGCCGAGCTGAACGCACAAGGTGAAGCTGAGATATCAACATTGAATGATCCGGCGATCTCCAAAGGCGGACAATACGAGCTGCATGCCAAAGCCGAGGATGTGGCGGGCCATTCAGCCACCGCCGATCCCAAAGCGGTCGATGTGCTTGTTATCTCAACCAAGTTCAAAGCCTATCCGGGTACCTATGCGATTAATGACGGACCCGACTTCACCGTAGCCGGTGTTCCGATCGATACGATTGAATATCAATACAGTGAAAGTTCTGAACGTCCTGTGGGCAACAGCAAATGGGTTGCTTTTGAGAATGCACCGAAGGAAACAAAGCTTGGGGAAGTACCCGCCGAGCGCTACAGCTTCCCTGCCGACAAAACGTTGAACGGGGCCTGGTACGCCCATGTGCGCATCAAGCAGCAGGATACCGGACGTTTTTACTACTATTATCAGGAGTACAAATTCGACCATCTGCCACCTGTCACGAAATTCGGTTCGCAGGGTTATCTGTATCCGATGCCAGAGCAGACGGTACAGATTGATGTGTCTGACACGTTGGTGGACTTTAACGGTGTAGCAGCCAAGAACATTCGTCACCAATGGATCAAAGTGGTTGACGGGCAAGACGAGAAGGAACCAGATCCGGAAGGCAAGGGCTGGAGCGTGTCCCCTGCGGATCGTTTGATCACATTGCAGGTAGACAACAAAAAGGACAACGGTAATTACCGCCTGTACGTCCAGGCCAGCGATAGCCTGGGTAACAGTAAGCTTTACCACACAAGTGGTCTGTTCTCCGTGTTTTATCTGAGCAGTGAACCACCTGTTGGTAGCGCGCGTTTGATTCGGACAGAAGGTCCAGGAGATGACGGGTACACCGCCATTATGGAACTGACGGTTGATGTGCCAGCACAGGAAGGGTACTTCTATTCCGTTTCCACCAACGGCGGAGACAATTGGAGCACTTGGCTGCCGTATACGAACTATGTCGGCGTTCCTGTTGATACGAATGATTCGGGACAACTCAAGTCACAGGTTCGGGTCAAATTCAAAGGTTACTACGACAATATCAGCGATATCGTAACACCTGAGATCGAGCTTCAGGATGCCCCCCCTGCATATGGGCTTGCTTCATTGGAGCAAATCATGCCGGTTCGCGGAGGCGAGAAGTTGCAGGATGGTGGGCAGAACGAAGGACAAGAGATCCTGTTCGACCTCGTTGATGGCAAAACCGTGAAGCCAACAAACAGCAACCCGGAAATGCCGGAAACGCTGGAGGCGAATAAACGGTTCAAAATATACCGCAACGGAAGCTACTCCTTCACCGTGAAGGATGGCAGCAATACAGCAACCGTGTTCATCGTCGTCTCCAACTTCGATGATACTCCGCCAATGGTGAATGCGAAGTATTCCACGATTGCGGCAACGAATAGCACAGTTAAAGTAAGTCTGCAATCGAGTGAACCGATCCGCATCACGAATCTGCCAACGTCGTCCAAAACGTTCCGCGAGAACGGAGAATTCACGTTTGAGTACGAAGATGCGGTTGGCTTTACAGGCAGTGTGACAGCAACGGTGAGCAACATTGATACCACGCCGCCGGAAGCAGATATTGTCATGCACTACAATCATCCCGATCTCAAAGCGTTGATTCGTTACGGTAGTGGTACTGCTGTCGTGGATAGCGCGGGTGATGGATACAACGCAAACGGAGAATTTACTCATTTCGCAGCACCGACAACAAGTAATGTGATCGTGTCTAATCTGATTGTGGCGCAAGTGCTGCCGAAACAGGGACAAGTTCAGGATTATCAGGTGGTGTCCAATAGCTCGGGGACGAACCAATCTTCATTGGTCATGACTTCGGGCAGTAAAGCACGCTTCTCGTTGGCAGATGCCGCCGGGAATAATGCAAAGCTGGAATCCGAAGCGATTACAACACTCGTTGGATCAATCCCGGCTGTAGAAGAGATTACGATGGTTCGAGTAGACAATGATGGACAGACCATCGATGACAGCAAGCTGGTGCAGATCGGCGATCAAGCCTACTCCAAAGGCAAAGTGCGTGTAGGTCTTGTGATGCCATCATCTGTAGTAGAAGGCAATACGATCTACGCCGGGGCAACCCCGGTAGCAAACTTTAGCGCCGACTACGCCAGCAATGGCGAGCATTCGATTTTACTTTCAGACGTACTTGGTAACAAGAAACAGGTCAACTTTACGATTGCGGGTCTGGATAACACGGCACCAACGATCCGTCTGAACAAAGCTTCCACAACGGTTCTGCAAAACAAACCAGGCTTCGATCTGGTCACCGATCTGGGTGGATACACAGTGAGTGACAATCTCACATCTGCGGAGCAGATTCAGGTGACGGCTGCGGAATATGTTCTGGAAGGCGGACAATACGTGGAGAAACCTCTGAACCTGACGGTGACGGGTAAACACACCATTCGTTACACCGCGAAGGACCAGCTCGGCAATGCAGGCTACGCGCTCCAAACGGTGTTTGTTCGTTCGACAGATGGCATGTTTGTTACGGCCAATGGCATTCCGTTGTCGGATACCGAATCCGAAACAGCAATCGTGAATACAGGTACAGTCACGTTCAATGTGAACAACTTCCGTACGATCGAGACCGCTGGCGGAACCAAGCTGGAGAACGAACTCGGCACGTACGACATTTATTATTTCCCGGGTCTGGTGCGCGAAGGACAGATGAAATACATCGCCACCCGAGTGACCTATAAAGAACTGATCAGCAAAGACTTCAAGGTTACACTGCCCAAAGCAGGATGGTACACCATCATTGTGCAAAATCAGGAGCGCGAACGCGTATACTCCACGCTGCTTGTTAATCGGGCCAATTAGAGAAACGGAAGGGGTTCACCCATGCGACGGAACAAAATCATTCGGATAATCGCAACGTTGATGGCCATGGTAATGCTGATCAGCGTCTTGCCACTTCACATCGCGGTAGCGGCCGTTTCCTCAGCGGGAACGACATCCATTAAGAACGGGTTTATCAAAGTAACAGTGGACAATGCAAGTGGGCGCTTTAGTATTCGTACAGAAGATGGCCAGCCAATCCGCAAAAAGGATAACGGTGTGGATATGATCTTTGGTGGAGATAACCCGGAGACGTCGTTCACAACGTTCCGTATTAACGGAACGGATCTGATCTTTGGTAATCCGTACAAAATGGCACCGAACTGGACCTCGGAGGTTACACCTCCGAAGGTCGTAACGGGTAATGACGGTACTCAAAGTCTCTTGACCGTATGGACCGTTCAAGGTATTCGCATTAGCCAAGTCATCACTTTGCTGTTGAAGGAAGACAAGGATCAGGGCGGAAATGCCCGTGTTCAATATGTGGTGGAGAATACGACAAATGCCAAGGTAGAGATCGGGTCACGTGTATTACTGGACACGTCGGTCGGTGGCAATGACGGCCCGGCCTTCCAGATCGGGCAGAATTATTCCGTTCCACTTACGGTGGAGCGCAAACTGGTTCACGAGCCAGAGAAACTCGGTTACGACAAAAACGTGGACGAGCAGGCATACAATCTGCATAAACTGCCACCTTACTGGGTGATGCGGGACAAGATTGATCTAAGCAATCCGCTGTCGACAAATGTCATTGCTTATGGATTTAACAACTTGTTCGAGGGCGGTATTAACATTGTTGATGAAATGGTGGTAGGCCATTGGGCCAATCTTGCCGGAACGAAATGGGAATATGAACCGGACGAGAATCTTGATTTTACGCAGGATACAAATGATTACGGTACAGCCGATACGGCCGTGGCTTTCTATTGGGAGCCTGATATGGTTCAAGCTGGCGCCCAGCACTCGTATGAACTGGTGTACGGTTTGGGGGAAATTGTATCCCCGGAGAAGGTATTTGATGTTCGTTTCCTAGATCCAACGCAGAAATTGGAGACCAATGAGGAAGAGACGGGTTACGTTAATGACGGCGTGTTCGAAGTGAACACGGAGATCGAGAACCTGGAGATGTTCAACACAAACCATAGCCAGATCGATGTGACTCTGACACTGGAGAAAGGTCTGAGCTTTGTGGATGAGAATGGGAAGGAACTCAATGCAACAAGCCAGAAGCTTACCTTCCGCAAGGATGTTCCGCCGGAACAAGCTGCACAGGGCATTGAATTTATTCCGTATAAACCGGGCGAGGTCGTCGCAGCCAAATGGCGAGTGAAGGGTACAGGCAAAGCCTGGCCTTCAACGCGCCAGTATATGGTAACGGTGAGCAGCCCGGAGACAGAGAAAAAGCTGGAGACGGCTGCTCAAGAGAGTGAGGGGCTTCCGGAATCGGAGATTCGTGCAATCTATGAATCGTCGAGAGCAGGTTTTATTTTCCTGCCACCGGTTGGTGAATTAAGAGAGACGTTGATCTACGCCATGTCACCCGAGGAAGCGTACAGCACGGACGAGAAGTACATCACGCTGAACGTGTCCAATATCGCTGCCTACAATGTCGGCAATGAAGCAACGTCTACCGCTGCCAACTTTGACATGTATCTGGAGAATGTGAAGAACGGGGATCGTTACAAAGTGCCGGTGACCCGATCTGTAACATCCCAGCCGCTTGGAAACGGGTTCGCGGGAGATTTGAAGCTGGTATATCGTGGCGGGGAAAAGGTGAAGGCGGACGGCACAACGCTTGAAGTGCTGAACGACGCGATCTTGCCACTTGGTGAATATGCTGTGCAAGTGGACTATCGGGACAAGTCAATTCCCGAGATGGCTGAAGCGCTGAGCTTCAAGACAGACCAGACCTTTTCTATAACCGAGAACGAAGAGAACCGGATTCGCAAAGCCGGCATTCTCGCTGTATATAAAACCAAACTGGACCTAAATGCAGGTGCTGGTGAGAAAGCGACGTTTGCCAGCGTGCTGCCATGGACGTACGGTAACCTGACGGACGCGCAGTTCAAAACGAAGTTGGATCAGGATCGGGCGAGACTAACTGCTGCCAAGCAGGAAATGGTAGCAGCATCACGCAAACTGGACCCTGCTCTGGATGTAGCTGGAGCCATCGATGCATCGGCTTCGCCGGTATATGCGGTCCAGACGTTTGAAAATGAAGCGGCATTCGAAACGTTCAAAAAAGGACTTGATGATGATACCGAGCAGGAGGTTGTTCTGGAAGTGCGCGGTAAGATCGTGCAGTCCGGTACGGGGGCAAACGCCCAGTACACGGTTCAATCGGATACAGAACCTGCGATTCTCAACAAGAGTGTAGCTTACAGCGGGAAAGACCTCACCATTTCAACAGGGAACTTCCCGCTCGCCAAAGATTTGAGAGCCAATACGGACACGCCGTTTTTGCAAACCCTCTTTGTGGGTGGCGACGGTACCCTAAGTGTGGCGAACAGCGGGTTCGTATTCCATTCCGGCGAATGGACCGTTGATTTCTACAACGGATTCGATAAGTCACTCGGAACGGAATCAAAGCTGACGGATGAAGAGCAGGCATGGGAGGAAGGACGCAATCCGGAAGACCCTACCCTGAACGGAACCCTGACTTGGGCTAACGGTATGCTGGGCGATGCGCTCAATCCATATCGCAATCTGCTTGTCTCCTATGTGTACTTTAATAAACACACGTTGTTTTCAACACCTACCTTCTCGCTGAATGGCTTTGGGTTGAAACTCAATGACTTTGTGCTGCGGCAGGATGGGGTGTCCTTCGGTGGTGCAATGAAGATGTTTATTGTAAACGGGGAAGTAAGCAACGTTATGTTCAACCAATCGGGCTTTGTAGGCATTGATTCCTCACTGGCGTTTGAACTGGATAATAGAATTGGTTTGTTCAAACCGGACTCCGAGGACAGTGTAAAAGGTGGCATCAATGTTACGCACTATAAAGATCCGAACAAATACGGCGTCATGAATTCGTACGGCGTTAACTTCGAGGCGAAGCTAGAGAACTTGTTCTCCATTAGTGCGGAGCTTGCCTTTAAACGGGTTCCTGACGGACGGATTATTCCTGACGTGATTGCTTTTGGATCGGACCTTCCTGATCCGGGCATCATGATCAATCCGGCTACCAAAATCTCAAGTATTCGCGGCGCAATCCGTGAACTTGCGATGACAATTGCGGGTGGTACCGAGCGCTTGCCACTGACGCTAGAGGCAGGCATCGACATGGAGCTGGGTCAGAAACCGGCTGTTTTCTCAGGTAGTGTAGACCTGACGCTCAAAGCTACCGGATTCAAAGTGGTGGGCAAACTCGGCTTTGGTGAAGGCAGCAAAGTCATCCCGATGTTGACGGAAGCGCTTGTCCAGACCCAATGGGCCAGCCCGATGTTTATCCGAGCCAGGGCACAGATTGATGTCGGTGGATGGGATATCATCGTGGGCAGCGCCAGCCTCTTTATCGGCGAGAACCTGGAGAAGGGACGAGTCGATTTTGAAGGCATGGTCAGCTCCAAAATACAGATACCAAGTTCAGTGCCGGTTGTCGGCGGTTTAGGATTTGGAACCCGTGCAGGCGTGAATAACGATGAGCTGTGGGCAGGGATTTCCTTGTTATTCCTCACCTTGGGCATCAAATATTACTGGGGCGGTGGCATCTCGTTTATGACCGATGGATCGGCATTGGATAACGAGGCACTCGCACACCTGTCGATTAATGATCCAGAACAAGGTCCGCGCTTGTTACAGATCGGGACAGGAATCGAGACGCTTGCGACCTCATGGGAGAATGAGGAGCTTGAGCGTTACGAGATTCGGTATACCGCCGTTGGGGACGGCATTGATATGATTGAGGATAGCTCGCAAAATCTCGGAATTGGCGGCATTCGTACGTCCAATGGAGGGAAAACACATGTGATCCCGATGAGCGGAGTGACAGGGGATGCACTCCTTGAATTAGAGTATTTTACAACAACCAGACCTACCCTGACTCTGAAGCGTGACGACGGAAGCACGTACGATATCGTGTACGGAGAAGCAACGGATCGGAACGCAACGGCGTTTGAACAGATTATCAAAGCACCTAAAGAGGGTGATCTGAAGAGTGACGGTACAACAGTGACCAAAAAAGAAGAGCTTCAGGGCACCGATATCCGTCGGATCTATGTTGCGATTCCACAGGACGATGCAAAAACGGGAAGCTGGACGCTGACGTCGAGTCAATCGGTCAAGTCCAAGCTGATGAACATTCCGGTACTACCGGAACTGTCTTCGACGGAACTTGCGATAGATCCACAGGATGCGGACCAATTCACAGCAAACTGGACCGTGGACAACGCTTCGCCTGGAGATACGGTTGATCTGTATCTGTCTTCGGACCGTTTGCAGGCAACACCTACACCGGACGAATCCATTGATCCAGGGATCATGATTGCCAAAGGCATCGAGATCGAAAGTGCCGATATTGGTGCTGACGGTCGTGCATCAGGCGAGATGACCTTTGACGTGAAGCAGATTGCGTATCTCGGCGGAGCAGACCTTCGTGGTTTGCTGCAACAAGGGACATATTATCTTCGTACGGAACTGAAAACGGATATGGCATTCTCTGTCTTGTCTTCACAAGAAGGGTATACGCTCGTAGATCCGTTTGCTCCGAACGCCGTGCCAGTGGTTGAAACGAGAAGCATCGGTAACGGGCAGTTCGAGGTCGCTTTCCCGGCGATCACCAAAACAGCCGAAGGAGAAGCGGAGGAGTTCACTTACATCCTGACCGCATCGGATGAGCAGGGACATCTGTATGATCCGTTCGGCGAAGAAGGATACAGTGAATCCGACTTGAAAACCACGCTCAAGGATGGCAAGTATCATGTCACCGTAGGTGGATGGAATGTACTAGGAACGCCTAAGCTGGGTGCGGACGGCAAAGTACTACGCAATGCAGACGGCACCATTGCCATGGAGGATAAAGAGGTACGCCATTCCGGACTGGAGTCGGGCAAATCGTATCGCATCGGCGTTACGGTCGCACGCCAACCGGCTTCCGATGAGCAAGCAAATCTTCGTTTATCCACAACAACGTATAGCGGGTCGAAGCTGCTTCCTGCCCCTACAGGGCCAGTGCTTTCACTCGATAACAAACAAGTGGTCAACAACAAATACGAGGTTGTTACAAGTTCGAATCAGGTGACCGTGAACGTGGCTTCGAATCAGCCAAACGTGGTTGTAGAGGCTTCGACGGACGATGGTTCGCTCGGCACCACTAACCTTGCAACAACAGACAAACTAAAGTTCAACTTTGAGGTAGATGGTGTATACGCAGTCCAGCTCAAAGCTCGCAATACCAGCACAGGGGATACGTCAGTCACAATGCTGTACGTGACGATGGATACGACGGCTCCGATGATCTATCTGGATTCACCTTCACAAGGCGAACGGGCACAGGGAGGCGTTGCGCTCGTACAGGGTACAACGATGACCGACGCCCAAGTGACGGTAACGGATGCCGATAGTGATCAAGAATTGGCACAGTTCAAACCGGACGAGAACGGAGTCTTTAAACATGAGGTGCCGATTGATGCAAACCGCATGAAGACCCGTCTCCGAATTAAAACCGAGGACGCGGCAGGCAATGTGAACTCTGCCGTTGTTGAGGTGCTGAACGGCGACTTCAAGCTGCCGCGCAGACTGAAACTGGTTATGCCGGAAGAACTTGTTGCTGGTGGAGAACAAGCTGCGGTTCAGACTTATGTGGAGTATACGGATGGAACTCGTGAACTCGCAGACAACGACAGCATCATCTACAGTGTGGTTATGGGTGAAGCGAACGCAGCCGTTCAAGATGATGGCCTTCTCGACGGAAAACGTGTTGGAGTTGCTCTAATCCAGGCCGATTATACATGGCAAGGTACGGAGCTCAGCACAACGGATATTGTATCCGTTGTTGCACCGAAGACGGGAGCTGCACCACCGGATTACATGGATACGATCAAAGCATCCACGATCGGAACGGGCAAAAAGGGAGAGACACGTGTCTCGATCAGCGCTGCCGGACACAAAGGCAACATGGTTGGCAGTGAACTGGCATACCGGATTTTCACGGAGCAATCGCAAGTGATGTTGCCAACATTTGAACAGGATATCAGCGGATGGAACACGCTGCCTTCCGATAAAGTCATCAAAGCAAAACCAGGCGAGTGGGTTGTTATCGCCAAACGAACAACGAGTGAGCCAAAACTCACGACAGCATCCTCTGCTGCGGTGAAGGTGAATGAGCGGATCTCTTCAAGCGTGGAACCAAGCGAGCCAAGCTCGGGCGGCAGCAAACCACCGGCATCGAATGTGCCTGTTGGTCCGTTAACAGTGGGTGGTGTAGCGATCGATAGTGCCATTGGAGGTCGAGACCTGAAGATACCTCTGGAACTGGACGCAGTGCAGAAGGATGGATTGTTGCTGGTCGATGTTACGCCAGGCGTAAGTGGCCCAACCGTGGTTGCTCATCCTGTGCGAGAAGCGCTGCTGGATGCAGTCAAGCAAGGTCAGCGAATTCGTTTGCACGTTGCGGGCCAACTGGAGCAACTACGCTTCGAACTGGATGCGGATCTGATTAAACAACTCGCTGCCAAAGACATTTCGATGGATCTGGAAAGCGATTGGGGCAGCTACCGTTTGGATTGGAATGCCATCGATCTGAACGCACTTGAAGCAGCTTTCCCGACGCAAAAGGGCGAGGATATCAAAGTAAGCTTAAATGTAGGTAAACCGGATCAGGCATACGAACGGCTTGCTGCGAAGCTTGCCAGTGAGGGACGTACGATTCCAAGAGGAACCCCGGTTGCCTTCAACATGACGGCAAGTGACGGTACCAAGTCAATCGAGATTGATAAACTTTTGAAAATGACAACCAAAGAACTGTACCTGCCGGTCGGAGAGGACGAGCGCTCCGTATCGACCGTGGTCGTTCTTGAGTCTGACGGCAGCTTGCGGCATGTGCCTACTCGCTTCGAAGTGCGGGAAGGTCGGGTGGTTGCCATCGCAAGCAGTCTGACCAACAGCGTGTACTTGCCGATCCGATATGACACTGCGTTTAGCGACATGAAGGGCCACTGGGCAAGCGAAGCAGTTCATGATCTGGCATCACGTCTGGTTGTGAATGGCGTGTCGTCTGCTCGTTATGAGCCTTCGCGTAGTATGACTCGGGCAGAGCTTGCTGCACTGATGGTGAGGGCCTTTGGACTCAAACCAGATACAGGCGCAAGTTCAACATTCACAGACGTTAAGGCAGCAGATTGGTACAACGATGTGGTGCAAACGGCAACTGCCTATGGCCTCATGACGGGCTACAGCGGTAACCGTTTCGGTCCACAGGATGCCATGACACGTGAGCAAGTGATGGTCATGCTGATCCGTGCATACGAGATGGCAGGACATACTGCACCAGCTGTGAGTAGTGCAGCTAATAGCCTTGAGGGTTATACCGATACATCAACATTGTCTGATTGGGCCAAAGATAGTGCCGCGCAGGCGGTGAAGCTGGGTCTGATTCAAGGCAAATCGGCAACGACACTTGAGCCAAAAGCTCCGGTAACTCGTGCCGAGATGGCAACGCTTATCCGCAGATTACTTGTGGAACTGGATTTGCTGTAAACATGAAGTTGTTGATTTGAACTGGAAAAGCCCGAAAGTCATTGCGACTTTCGGGCTTTTTTGTATCTTTTTTATGAGAAAGGTTATTTCAATATGTTGTACGTGAATTCATACCCAACCCGTGAATTCCAATATCGACGCTTTTGCAGACTGTGCTTCCGTATGAGCGCCTTTGCGCCAGGCTTTGGGCGATTCTCCCATCAGTTTGGCGAAGCAGCGGTTAAAGCTGGAGATGGATCGGAAGCCAACTTGCTCGGAGATGGACAGGATGGAGGCCTCCGTACTTTTTAATCGCTTGCATGCCTCTTCAATCCGGGTACTGTTCAGAAAATCAAGCGGCGTGGTTCCCATAATTTCATGGAACTTGCGTCGAAAATGCGTTGTACTCAGATGACACAGTTCAGCGAGGTAATCGATGGTCACAGGCATCATATAGTTTTTGGTGATAAACTCCAGCACGGGTGAGATAACCAAGTCACCTTGGAGGTCTCGTTCCCGTTCCTGATCCTGAGATGACAAGCGTTCGCTGCTCGCATGAATTCGAAGCAGTTCGATATATAGAGACATCAACAAGCCGTACGCGCTCTCCCGATAGTAGGGGGACTGCTGCTTCATTTCTTCAACGATTGAAGTTGCGAGCATATGAATTTTGGGATGCTGTTCCTTATTCAGAATGCAATTGGTTCCCTGAATCGCCCATAGATTCGGTTCAATGTGAGTTTGTGCTGTTTTGAGCGAGTGACGGAAGAGTTCTTCCGGTGAAAAAAAGATATAAGCCCACAGGCTGGCATTATTAGGTGAACTGTATGTGGTATGCGGAAGATAGCGGGGAATGAAGGTGACGTCGCCTGCCCGAAAAGGTACAGATTCCCCCTTAATCTCCATGATGCCTCCATCTGAATAACAGATGCCAATCTCCATGTGGTTATGGAAATGAAGATGCTCACTCTTGATATCGGATATTCTCCAGCGGTTTCCACTGAGTAACAGGACAGGAAAATCAATGGGCAGGCTGTAGTGGCGATATTCAATGACAGGTTTCTTCGGTTTGGGCATTTTCGAGGACTCCTATGTATAAATGATTGAAATTGCACAGTTTTGTTGCGAATATGCTTAGATTGAGACTATTTTACTGCGTACAATGGAATAAGTAAAGCGTTTACAAAAATGGACGGACACCTCTCAGGGCGCACTTGGGGGCGTGTACACAGGGAGAGGGGAATAACAATGCTTCAAGTGAAATATGACAGGGAACAGATTCTACACGTAATCGAGAACGTTACCAAGAAAACACTGGATATGGATCTGACATGGGATTGGCCCGGTGGAGTGGCTTATTATGGCGTATCCAGAGCCTATCAAACGACAGGCAATCAAGAGATTCTGGACAGGCTAGTGAAATGGGCGGACGAATATATCGAGCTGGGTCTGCCAAGTTGGACGGTAAATACATGTGCCATGGGTCATGTGCTCATCACTTTATATGAAGAAACTGGAGATCAGAAATATTGGGATATTGTCCTCAGCAAGGTCGATTATCTCCAGAATCATGCGCTTCGCTTTGGAGACAATGTGCTTCAGCATACGGTATCCGTTTCCAATGATTTTCCGGAACAGGCTTGGGCGGACACCTTGTTTATGGCGGCATTTTTCCTGCTTCGCGTAGGTAGCAAATTAAAAGATGAAGCCATGATCCAGGATGCGCTGAATCAGTATTACTGGCATATCAAATACCTGCAAGATCCGAGCAGCAGTCTGTGGTATCACGGTTATAACAATATCAACAAGGACCACATGTCCGGATTTTATTGGGGCAGAGCGAACGCTTGGGGAGCCTATACGATGTCTCAAGTGAAACCGCAATTGAACGACTGGTACTTGTATCCGCAATGTATGGATGTAGAGTGTGCCCTTCGTGATCAATTGGCGGCTCTCAAGCTGGTACAGACCGAGAATGGCTTGTGGCGTACGGTTCTGGATGACGAAGAATCGTATGAAGAGGTGTCAGCTTCCGCGGGTATTGCAGCAGCCATGATCAACAACGGCAATCCACTGCATACCAAATACGTGCAAAAGGCATTGGAAGGCATCCTGAACAACATTAGCGAAGATGGACGCGTGCTTGGTGTATCTGGAGGTACGGCGGTAATGAAGGATCGGGCTGGCTATCGCAATATTCCAAAAGACTGGATTCAGGGCTGGGGTCAGGGCCTGGCACTCGCTTTTCTGTCCGATATGTTGAGATAGGGAGGGAACCACATTGTCCAAACCAACCAAAGGCTCCTTTACACTACCGGGAGAATCCGGTTATGAAGCACTGACGCTTGAACTTGCCAACCGCTGGGGTGCCGATGTGATCCGTGACAGTGACGGTACAAAGTTGTCCGATGAGATTATCAATGCCGGATACGGCATCTATTCAACCATTTGCATTATTCGGGATCATAATGAGTGGGGATCCCGTAATCTGGATAAACTGCAGCAATGTTTTCTCATTACGAATCCGAAGGTTGCTGTGCAAGATTATGTATCCATCTATCTGATGGAGGACTTCTTTGCTGAACAATTCAGGGTGAATGATTCGAAAGAAGCGTTTAAATATTGGCAAGTTTATGATCGAACGACTGGGGAAGAGGTGCCTAGAGGACAGTGGAATTATGAAAGGGAATCTGGCAATGTTGTCATTACCGGCGTTGCTCCTTGGCATAAATACACCGTGAGTTTCATGGTTTATCGGATATGGGAAGAAATTTCCATGTACAATCACACGACGAATAATTGGGACAAAGAGCATCTGATGCAGATTGACCCGATCTATACAGACACCCAAACCTATTTGCTGGATTGGATGGAAAAGTGGTGCCAAGGCCACCCGGAAACAACGGTTGTACGTTTTACGTCCCTATTTTATAACTTCGCCTGGATCTGGGGCAGTGATGAGCGGAATCGTCATCTGTTCTCGGATTGGGGTTCATACGATTTCACGGTAAGTTCGAGAGCGCTGGATCTGTTTGCTCAAAAATATGGGTACTCACTCTCCGCCGAAGACTTTGTGAATGGCGGTAAATATCAGGTCACTCATATGCCTGCGGATCAGCGCAAACTGGACTGGATGGCATTTATCAATGATTTTGTCATTGAATTCGGTAAAAAGTTAATTGATATTGTACACAAACATGACAAGCTGGCGTATGTCTTCTATGATGACAGCTGGGTGGGCATGGAGCCGTATAATGATCGCTTTGAGGAATTTGGATTCGACGGCATGATCAAATGTGTGTTCTCCGGTTACGAGGCAAGAATGTGCTCCGGCGTTAAGGCTGATACCCATGAGATTCGCTTGCATCCTTACTTGTTCCCAGTTGGCTTAGGCGGGCTTCCTACCTTCAAAGAGGGAGGAGACCCTACCCTGGATGCGAAGAAATACTGGATTAATATCCGGCGTGCGCTGCTGCGTGAGTCGATAGACCGGATTGGACTGGGTGGATATTTGCATCTGGTTGAGCCTTACCCGGACTTTGTGGATTATATCGAGAAGATCGCCCATGAATTCAGGGAAATGAAAGAGCTGCATCAGGCTGGAAAACCATATCAGATCAAGACAAAGGTAGCCGTGCTGCATAGCTGGGGCAAGTTAAGATCGTGGACCTTGTCTGGTCATTTTCATGAGACACATATGCATGATCTGATTCATGTGAATGAGGCATTAGCCGGGTTGCCTGTTGACGTGCAGTTTATTGATTTTGATGATATTCGACAGGGGGCATTGAAGGATGTAGATGTCGTCATCAATGCCGGCTCTGCAGGTTCAGCATGGAGCGGTGGAGCGCATTGGAGTGACCACAAGTCTGTGGACTTATTGACACAATGGGTGTATGAGGGTGGTACCTTTATTGGCATTAACCAGCCTTCGGCAATGGACGGGTACGACAGCTATTTTAGAATGGCCCATGTGCTTGGGGTAGATGAGGATACAGGTGCAAGGGTTGTTCATGGAAAATGGTCGTATGAAGTTAATGATGAGTATGGTTTGGTGCCTGAGGGGGCCAGCATACTTCCGAAAGATAACATTTATCTTACTGATGGATCAGCAGCTGTAGTGAATGAAACGGATGGTCAGATCACACTGTCCACACATGCTTTTGGAAAAGGAAAAGGGATCTACCTGCCTTCCTTCGAATTCAGCTGGGAAAATACAAGACTACTTCTGAATTTGATTCGATTTGCGGGCAATGAATTCCATGAAACAAAGTACATCACGGATAACTTGTATACGGAGTGCGCCTATTACCCCGAGAGCAACATATTGGTTGTGATCAATAATAGCAATCAGGTTCAGTCCACGACGATCAATACAGAGCATGGAAAACAGACCGTGGAATTGGAGCCGTATGATACGGTGATCACCAAAATTGGTTTAACAAAATCGGTATCCCCATAGAATAATGACTCGATAGACCGTATTCCTTAACCAGGGAGCGGTCTATTTTAGTTATTAGGACGTGTCTGAAAACTCTGAAGAAAGCAGATTTTATCGTACGGATATTACTTTATAGTTTTAACACTATTTAGTAGAATATTTAAATAAGGATAGGGATCATGAGCCCTAATATATTATTGTTTTCATCTTTTTAAAGGAGAGAGTGCCCTAATGTACAGTTATAAATTGTTGGACAAAATAAGCATGGAGACACTTCACGAGGCGTTTGTGGATGCGTTCTCCGACTACCAGGTTAAAATGGATTTGCCTTTTTGGAAGTTTCAACAAATGCTCCAACGAAGGGGGTATCACCCCGAAATATCTATGGGAGCCTTTAAGGATGAGAGAATGGTTGGATTTGTTATCAATGGACTTCGAAGCTGGAATGGAAAGGAAACTGCATATGACCTTGGGACAGGCGTTATAAAAGATTGCAGACGGCAAGGCATTACAAGCAATCTGCTCTTGAATATTCAAAAGCTGTTAAAAGAAAAAAATGTAGAGCAATATTTGCTGGAAGTCATCCAATCCAACGAATCTGCAGTTCAGCTGTACAGTAAACAAAACTTCAAAATTCAAAGGGAATTTTCATGTTTCCAGTTGCAAAAAGATCAATTCATACCGCAAACGACCTGCACGGTGGAATGTGTGGAGAGAATCGATGTGGAGCAGTTTAAGGAATTTTGGGATGTGGAGCCCTCCTGGCAAAATTCAATTGATTCCATCTACGCTGTACCGGAGGCTTTTATCTATGTGGTAGCACGTCAGGATCACAGCATTGTTGGTTATGGCATTATAGATCAAAAAACAGGTGATATTCCCCAGCTTGCAGTGAACCAAAATTACCGGGGCAAAGGTATTGCAAGCAGCATCCTGACAGAGATGGTCCAACGCACAGAATCGCCTAGAATCAGTGTCCTCAATGTGGAGTCTCATCTGAAACCGATGCAAGATTTCCTCCTGGTCAAATCAGGTTTTGCATATCATGTGGGCCAGTACGAAATGCTCTTGAAATTATAACGAGATACCCGTTTCGACTTAAGATCAGATCGGGTTCATACGAAAATATGTGGGGTGTTAGTGTCTGTCTTGTTGGGCCAGTTGAACGGGAGGTTGATTAAAGGCTTCCCGGAAATCCTGGATTGCAGTATCCAACCCATCCTGTACTCGTTATAATAATGTTGATATATGACATGGTTAGAGGAGACAAAGACATAACATGAGCCGCAAGAAATACTGTAAGCGTATTCAGTTTCTGGATGATTGGAGTCTCAAAACCAAGTTGTACATATTGTTCATTTTTTGTGTGCTGGTCCCGGTCCTGGTCACAAATACCGTGTTTTACCAAAGTATCAAAGGTAACATTGAAGAGAAGGAGCATAGCCGATTCAATGAGATGCAGCAAAGGATCAAGTTCAACCTGCGGAACAGTATAGACAATAGCTTGTATGTGTCCAATTTTCTCTATACCGATGGAACGCTGAACCGGTTCATGGAGTTCAAGTATCGCGATCAGGAAGACTATTACTCTGCCTACTATGATATGCTTAGCAACAACAATCTGGTCAGGTACTACTACAGCTACCAGCAGGTGAATCAAATTACGTTTTATGTTGGCAATGATACATTCGTCAATGGAGGAAACTTCATTAAGCTGGATGATGAGGTGAAGAAAAGTGATTGGTATCAAGCGCTGATGAACACGAGCGACCATATCATGATCTATTCGTATTTTGACAAACAGCAGGCGGAGATGTCGCAAAGTCAGGGAGGACGCAAAGTAAGCATTATTCGCAAGCTGGATTACTTTGGGGAGCAACAGGTTGAAAAGGTGTTAAAGGTTGATCTGGACTACGCTTTCATCAACAAATCGCTTAAAAATGAGGGAGCAAATGGGAAGGTGTATGTCGTTTCGGATGGCAGGGTCATTTTCTCGAACGATTCAAAAATGAATCAGATGCGCAAGCCATTTAATCTGATTGCAAACAGTTCAATTGATCCTGTTCAATCCATGCAATCGATTCCCGTCGTATCCGAGGATTGGCAGATTGTCGTCAGCACGGAGAAATTGGACGTTCTGTCGGAGATTGTTAATTCCAAGCTTAATTTGACTTTACTAATCATTCTTAATCTGTTGGTGCCGACACTGCTAATCTGGTTGATATCCAGATCACTGGTCATCAGAGTTGATCGGATAGCGAAACACCTGGATCAAGTGAAGCATGAGAAATTTGAGGTGATATCGGGACCTGTGGGCAAAGACGAGATCGGCAGCCTGACCCATAGTTATAACATGATGGTCATCAAGATCAAGAACCTGATTGAGATTGTGTTTAAGGGCCAGGTGGAGCGGCAAGCCCTTGAGCTCTCCAAAAAGCAGGCGGAGCTGAAAGCCCTTCAGAGTCAGGTGAATCCCCATTTCATGTTCAACACGCTTGAAACGATCCGTATGCGGAGTTTGATCAAGGACGAGCTTGAAACCTCCGATGTCATTCATAAACTGGCACTGCTGTTACGTCAGACGATCAATTGGGGCGATGATCTGATTACAATTGCAGAGGAAATCAATTTTGTGGAGAGTTATCTGAGTATTCAGCAGTATCGCTTTGGTGAAAAGCTGCAATTTGCAATCCGGATCACAGACGAATCCATTGCTGCCATGATGATACCCAAGCTAACCGTTCTCACCTTTGTGGAGAATGCTTGTATCCATGGTATTGAGGGGACGTCGAATGATGGGGTCGTGGAGGTATTATTCGAAATTCGAAGTAATGAGCTGTACATTTCCATTCGAGATACCGGAGTCGGTATGGATCAGGACAAGCTGGCCTCGCTCCGCAAAATGATGCAAGACCCGAGTATGGATCGGATGAGCGAGCTTAGCAGCATTGGTATGATGAATGCATATATTCGGCTGCGGATGTATTTTGATGATTTCGTTCAGGTGCACATATTCAGTGAAAAGGGGAAGGGAACAACGATTGGCATTCAAATTCCTCTTATGCAGGCATCTCAAGAATAAGGAGCGAGGATATGATCAACGTGCTGATTGTGGACGATGAGCCATTTATTCGCCAAGGACTTCTATTGTTAATTGATTGGGAGTCTTACGGGTTTCAGATTTGCGGTCAGGCTTCCAATGGCATGCAGGCATTGGAGTGTATCCGCGCTATACAGCCCGATCTGGTGATTTCCGACATTAAGATGCCGGAAATGGACGGATTGCAGCTTGCCAAAACCTTGTACGAGCAATATAACGGTGACATCAAGCTGATTCTTCTAAGTGGATTCTATGAGTTCGGATATGCCAAGCAGGCGATTAAATACCAGGTGGATGACTACATTCTCAAGCCTATTGTGAAGACCGAACTGGTTCAGGTGCTTGAGGAGTTCAGGGTCGCATTTAATGCGCGGACGAAAGAGAAGCGATATCAGCAAAAAAAAGATCGGATTATTATGGCTCAGCATATGCAGTCAATCTTGCTTGGGGTGGCTGAGGAGGATGCTGTTACGAGTCTGCAGCCCCACTATCAAGATGTCGGCATACTGCGTTGCATCCTGATTGAGGCGGAAGCCGGTCCAGAACAGGGAACGGATTGGTGCGCTCGGGTTGAGGCATGGGTGGGCAAGCCTTTGCCGGGACAAATTTTGAAGCCGTTCACAGGTGATAAAAATGCGGTTCTGCTTATGGTTACGGACCTGATGGTGAACCGTGAGGCAGTGACCTTGGAGCAATATTTGACCCGATTACATGCCGATCTGAGCCATGGTCAAGAGGCGGCTATTGCTTGTTATGTCGGGAAGGAAGTACATGAGTTGGAGGCGCTGCACGAGTCTTATCAATCCTGCGGCATAATGAAAAGCTTACGTTTCTTCACCACTTGCAGGCCCATTTATTACTTCGAACTTATGGATACGACCTTATTTGTTAATCGGCCGGGACAGTTCGAAAAACAATTATTTGATGGGCTAGTCAAGTCTATTGAGGAACAGCAGACGGATGAGTTATACAGTCATGCAAAGGCCATTTTTCGATTTTTTCTGGATGAGCGAATCGAGCCTGGTATTGTCCGCATTCACTTGCATTATTTGGCATACACATTGCTGGATCTCGTGAATAACGATACGGTTACTCCAGATTCGGGGTTGATGGAATCGACTTTTCTGAAGGTGAACTACGCGATGTTATCCATGGAGGAAAACATTGAACATTTATGCGAATTCTCGCTCATGTGCGCAGAGAAACTGAAGGAGCAGCAAAAGTCAAATGCGATGGGCGTATTAGCCAAAATCGAGGCCTTCATTCACGAGCATTACAGAGAAAATATCAGCCTGAAATTGCTTGGGGAGCAGTTTTACATGAATAGTGCATATCTGGGTCAGATTTTCAAAAAGCATTTCTCGATCAGCTTCAGTGATTATTTGAATCAATTGCGTATTGAGGAAGCCGCCCGGCTGTTGCGCAGAACAGATCAAAGAGTATACGAAATCGCAACAATGGTGGGATATCGGGATTCCGATTACTTTATTAGCCGGTTCGAGAAACTCATGGGGGAGACTCCTGCACAATATCGTAAAAGTGCCCATGCTGCGTACTCTCTTGATTAACATCCTGCACTCCTTGACGGAGCGGCGGGATATTTTTTTTCGCAGATGCTGGAATTAGTGGGATTCCATCTATAGTTTATCCCGTTGAGAGGGGCATGGAAGCATGATAATTTTAAGTCAGCCTTTGGAAAGCGCTTTCCAAAAAGCTTCTGTCAATATAATCGATGGAGGGGTCATGATGAAAAAGGATGTTAGAAAAAGAATCAAGTATAGTGCTCTGCTCGCTTTAATACTGGTCATCGCACTCACTGGATGTACACCGGGATCGTCCTCGAAAGGGGAAAAGACAGCAGATGGAAGGGAATTGAAACAATTTTCCGCATTTTTTGCCGTACCGGGAAAAATTGCGCCTGACGATAATCGGGTGTTAAAGGCTATTGAGGAGAAAACAGGCGTCAGAGTCACGATGGACTGGCTTACGGGCCAAACGGCCAAAGAGCGGATTGGTGTACTTATTGCAGGCGGCGAATATCCCGATTTTATCGATGGGAGTGATGGTACTCAGCAACTGGTAGCAGCAGGCGCGTTAGTACCACTTGAGGATTACATCGATAAATATCCAAATATCAAAAATTACCTGGGCGAAGACTGGAAGAAGATGAAAAATACGACGGATGGACATATCTACTTCATTCCTCAATTCGGCAATATACAAGAAAAGTCAATGAAAGTATCTCATGACGGCGAAGCATTCTGGATTCAGAAGGCCGTACTGGAGTGGGATAATTATCCGACAATCAAAACGCTTGACCAATACTTCGACTTGATTGAACGATATAAAGCAGCTCACCCGACCGTTGATGGTCAGCCAACCATTGGATTTGAAATTATCTCCTATGACTGGCGTTATTTCGCACTGGAGAACCCTCCGCTCTTCATGGCTGGTTATCCTAACGAAGGCGCAGCCATCGTTGATAAAGAAACGCTGACGGCCAAAAACTATAATACCATTCCGGAAGCGAAGGCATATTTCAAGAAGATCAATGAGGTATATCATCAAGGTTTGGTCGATAACGAAACCTTTACAGCAAACTATGATCAATATATCTCCAAAATTTCAACCGGACGTGTGCTGGGCATGGTGGATCAAGGATGGCAGTTCCTTGACGCCGAGGCATCACTCGTGAAGCAAAAATTGTATGACAAAACCTATGTACCATTGTCCATTACACTCTCCGAGGATGTTAAAGGGCGCTATCAGAACAATCCAATCCTTAACGTGAATGGCGGCTTGGCCATTACAAAGAGCTGCGAGGATATCGAGGGAGCACTTCAATATATTAATGATTTGCTGGACCCTGATATGGAAGTATTGAGAACTTGGGGACAGGAAGGCGTGGATTACCAAGTCGATGACAAAGGTGTGTTCTCCAGGAATGAAGAGCAACGTGCGAATTCCAAAGATCCGGACTGGGTGCTGGCAAACACGGGAAGCCCGTTGGTCTATTTCCCGCATCATGAAGGCATGACCGCTGACGGGAAGAATGCCCTTGACCCTAAGGAGCAGCCGGAGGAGTACCTTGCCACATTGAATGACATCGACAAAAAAGTGCTGAAGGCTTATGGATATACGAAGTTTACCGACTTCCTTGAACCCGCGGAGGAAAATGAACCGTGGTTCCCAATCTATACCTATAATTTTGAACCGAATAAACCGGAGACCATCGCCAGACAGAAAATGGACGATGTAAAACGCAAATGGCTACCCAAAATGATTATGACCTCACCAGCCGAATTTGATAAGGCTTGGGAAGAATATCAAGCCACGCTCAAGGAAAGTGCAGATATTAAAGCGTATGAAGATGCGCTGACGGAAGAAGTCCGCAGACGTATGGAACTGTGGGGATAAAGGCCTGTCACAGAAAGGCTATGGGGAACCCCGTAGCCTTTCTTACACGCTAGATTGGATAGGAATGGAATCGATTCACCCAGACTGGGTGATATAGATAAACTCGTAAGCAAGGAGAGAAAAAACATGGCCAAAAAGGAGTTGCAGCCTTCGTTAAAAACCAGCCATATCCCAGCGGGAACAAGCTGGATCGGGTACAACCTGTCCAGAATGAAAAGTCAGCGACAATTAATGTGGATGTCATTTCCGTTTATTGCGTTTATCGCTATTTTTGCGTATGGACCATTATGGGGCTGGTTGATGGCGTTTCAGAATTATAGACCTGGCATTGGTTTTATGGAGCAGGATTGGGTTGGAGTGGATCATTTTCGAACGTTATTCACGGACCCTACATTTTTACGTGTCATTCGCAATACGCTGGCGATGAGCCTGATCAGTCTGTTTCTGGGATTTGTCGGCTCGATTGGTCTGGCGCTCTTATTGAATGAACTGCGAATGGTATTGTTCAAACGTGTGGTACAGACGGTTTCCTACCTTCCGCATTTCCTGTCATGGATCATCGTAACAGGTATTGTTGCGAATGTATTATCAACGGAAACAGGAATAGTGAATGTGCTGTTGACAAAATTGGGCCTGATTGATGCACCGATCAATTTTTTTGCCGAACCCAAATACTTCTGGGGGATTGTAGGTCTGTCCAGCATGTGGAAGGAAATTGGCTGGGGCACGATTATTTATCTGGCGGCCATGGCGTCGATTAATCCGAGCTTGTACGAGGCAGCTTCCATCGACGGAGCCGGACGGTTTCGTAAAATGTTCAATGTCACACTTCCAAGCATCAAACCAACGATTATTATCCTGCTTATCATCAACGTTGGTAACGTACTGAACGCGGGTTTTGAGATTCAATACTTGTTGGGGAACGGACTTGTGCAGGATGTATCCGAGACGATCGACATTTTTGTTTTGAAATACGGGATTAATCTCGGCAACTACTCACTTGCCACCGCAGCAGGCATTTTCAAAAGTGTGGTCAGTCTGGTGCTCATATTTATCGCCAACGGGATTGCCAAGTCTCTTGGTGAAGAGCGATTGATATGATAAGGGGGCAGAGCTGTGAAACGATTTAGTAGAAAACGAAGCTTGGGAGACTCTATTTTTTCCATCACCAATGGCATATTTATGTTGCTTGTCATGGTTGTTACGTTATATCCTTTTTTAAACACCATTGCCGTATCTTTCAATAACGGGCTGGATACGATCCGCGGGGGGATCTATCTCTGGCCGAGGGAATGGACGCTGCAAAATTACGTTTCCGTATTCCAAAACCCGAATCTGACACAAGCCGCATTTGTTTCGGTCGCCAGAACCGTGGTGGGAACGGTTGTACAGCTGTTCTGTACAGCCATGCTGGCCTATGTACTGAGCCGCAAGGAGTATATGTTTAACAAATTGGTCACAACGCTGTTTGTCATGACGATGTATTTCAGCGGCGGCTTAATTCCGGGATACATGCTGATCAAACAAGTGGGGCTGCTGAACAGCTTCTGGGTATACATTATTCCCGGGTTGATCGGGGT
The DNA here is from genome assembly GCF_037979415.1 of Paenibacillus sp. FSL H7-0940. Taxonomy (NCBI): domain Bacteria; kingdom Bacillati; phylum Bacillota; class Bacilli; order Caryophanales; family Paenibacillaceae; genus Paenibacillus; species Paenibacillus sp. FSL H7-0940. The sequence goes on along the minus strand of NZ_CP150280.1, from coordinate 4,756,761 downwards.
GTTCAACATGATCGTCATTCGTACCTACATTCAGGGACTGTCGGAGGGATTGATTGAATCCGCGAAGATGGATGGAGCCGGAGATTTTCGGATTTTCATGCGTATCGTGCTTCCCCTATCCAAACCGGTTCTGGCTACGGTTGCACTGTTTATTGCTGTAGGTCAGTGGAACTCCTGGTTTGACTCCATGTTGTACACGGCGGGAAATCGGAATTTGACCACCTTGCAGTATGAGCTGATGAAATTGTTATCCTCTGCGACCTCACAGGGGGGGACCGTCAACGTGGATTCATTCAAAAATGTAACCAACATGGTGACGCCTGTATCCATTCGGGCAGCAATCACGGTTGTGACGGCAATGCCGATTGTTTTACTGTATCCGTTCTTGCAAAAATACTTTGTGACTGGACTAACCATTGGAGGGGTAAAAGAATGAAGAATGCAACTCAAAGCGAACAATGCACGTTTAACAATCCGATTATGCCCGGGTTTTATCCAGATCCGTCCGTATGCCGGGTGGGTGAAGATTTTTATCTGGTGACATCAACATTTGCCTATTTTCCTGGCGTTCCGATCTTTCAGAGCCGTGATCTAGTGAATTGGAAACAGATTGGAAATGTGCTGGACCGCCCTTCACAGTTAAATCTTCAGGGAGCAGGCCATTCACAGGGGATATTCGCACCAACGCTCCGGTATCATGAAGGCACCTTCTATATGATTACAACCAATGTATCACATGGCGGCAATTTTGTTGTAACCGCTACCGACCCGGCTGGGCCATGGTCTGATCCTTATTTTATTGAAGGCGCAGAAGGCATAGACCCTACAATTTTCTTCGATGATGGCAAAGCGTATTACCTTGGTACACGTCCTTGCTCCGAGGGAGTTCGTTACAATGGGAACTGGGAAGTGTGGCTGCGGGAGTTGGATCTGGGCAGTATGAAGCTGGTGGGAGACAGTTACGTTCTGTGGCGTGGGGCGATGGTGGATGTCATATGGCCGGAAGGCCCGCACCTGTATAAGATCGATGAATATTACTATTTATTGATTGCAGAGGGAGGCACAGGGCCAAACCATGCGGTGACCATTGCTCGTAGTAAAAATTTGACTGAAGGATACGTCGGGAATCCGAATAATCCAATCATTACACATCGCCATTTGGGTAAACGTTACCCTGTTGTTAATGTAGGACATGCCGACTTGGTGCAGGCTGCGAACGGTCAATGGTTCATGGTCATGCTTGCTTCGCGTCCATATGGAGGGAGCTTTAGCAATCTGGGGCGGGAGACGTTCCTTGCTTCTGTCGTTTGGGAGGACGGATGGCCTGTTGTTAATGAGGGCCGCGGAATCCTGGAGGAGCAGGGCACGTTGGATTTGAAGCCTGTTCCGGTAGAGCCGCAACTGCGTTTTGACCATTTTGACAGTGATAAACTGGGCTTGCAATGGATGTTCCTGCGCAATCCTCAGGAGGATCTCTATTCATTAACCGAACGAAAAGGATACTTGCGACTGAAGCTGAAACCGCAAACATTGAAGGAAAAAGAAAATTCCAGTTTTGTTTGTCTGCGTCAAAGGCATATGGATTATGTCGCAGCTACAGCGATGGAATTTGTGCCCGGGAATGCCAACGAAACGGCTGGTCTTGTCGTCATTCAGAACGATCTGTATCACGTACGGATTGAGCGTGCTCTGGCGGATAAACAGCAGGTGCTGCGTGTGGTGACCGTTATAGATGGTCAGGATAGCCACATTGCGCAAATCGCGCTGGAGGGTGATGTATCGCGGGTGTATATCAAACTGGCCGCAACAGGTCAGCAACTAAACTTCTATTACAGCACAGATGGAAGTCAGTATCATCTGGTGGCGGAACAGGTGGATACAAGCAGCCTGAGCACCGAAGTAGCTGGCGGCTTTGTTGGCTGTTGTATCGGAATGTTTAGCAGTAGCAACGGTACTTCTTCCGATCAGGTAGCGGACTTTGACTGGTTTGAATATGGTTCATATAAATAATATTTAGATGACAGAATAACAGCAAGAAAGCTCAATCCGGTGGCGGTAGTCCAGGGATTGAGCTTTTTTTCGTTCTTTTTGCGAAAGGGCTATGGGGAGGCATTACAGTCTATTGTCTAGCTTCATGTGCTGAGCTTTTTATGATGTTAACTATTTTACGCTGCGCATCCCTGGCTTCCGGAATCGGATAGAGGACAAAGACATGGTTCATTTTGGGGTAAACGTACGTTTGATGATCGATTCTTTGATCCGTCAGCAGTTTGTCGAGCTTCATATTATCAGGAAACAAACCCTCGTGAGTCCCGATAAAGATGCTGATTTTGCCCAGACCGGCGAAATCTCCGTAGATTGGACTGATTAACGGATCGTTCAAAGGTTTGTCACCTGCCCAGATCCGCCGGATGACATCATACCCTTCGACAGCGAGCATAGGGTCGCGGGTCTCGTAATCGAATATGACCGGATTGTCCAGCACCATATCCACACAAGGTGATAACAAGATGATATCTTTGGGCTGCGGGAGATCATGCATCTTCAGATAATGGGCCAAGGCTAGGGATATGTTCCCGCCTGCAGAATCCCCCATAATGGTGAGTTGTGCCGGGTCGTCCACGGAGGCAAGCAGATCCCGATATAGATTGAGCAGTTTCGGATACGTGTGCTGATAGTTAAAATGTGGAACCTTTGGATAGATGGGAGCAACAACTTTGGCATTCAGAGCCTGAGCCATACGGTCCATGAATTTCCAGTGTAAAGACAGCGGCTGGTGTGTATGCGCCCCGCCATGAATGTAGAGAATGACCCTCTGTTCACGGGAATGCTGATCGTTTAAGGTGAACACCTGCATGTCTTCATGGGAGCGCTCTTTGATGGAAGATGACAGTTTTGTTTTACCCAAGATATAAGGTTTAATGTTTTCCAAGCCCATATGATCCAGGTGTTTGCGGGTAAGCTCGCGTGTTGAAAAAATTTTCTTGGTATCTAACGTTCCGATATATTTCTCGAATAGAAAGCTCGTCAACGAGCGTTTGTGATTATGGATATACATGTTCATTGAGGAATCACCCTTCCTGATGGAGTTCAGATATACGGTCTGTGGAGACTATAAGTAAAGTATAAAGGTTGAAGTATACTTCAAGGTCAATCTTAATTTTTCTATCAAACCGTTATGGTTAGAGTAAAGCATGGTACCCGTTCTATGTTATGATATTTGCATCTTCAAAAGTTCGATTGAAGGGGCATAGCGTATGAATCAGAGCATACAACAGTTTAAAGCGGATTTTTTCAAAGCGTTGGCACACCCGATGCGGATTCAGATTTTGGAGCTGCTGAGTGAAGGAGCCAAGAACGTGAATGAACTGCAAAGCATTCTGGGATCGGAAGGCTCTGCTGTTTCACAGCAACTGGCTGTATTGCGTAGCAAAAACGTTGTCCACGGAATCAAAGAAGGGACAACCGTCACCTATTCGCTGCGTGATCCGCTGATTAAGGACCTGTTGGCAGTCACCAAACAGATTTTTGACAATCATCTGGTTGATGCCATTTCCATGCTGGAAGATATTCGTAAAGAGTCCTGACACAATAAACAAGAGCAACTGGGTGTAAGCTCCGGAGGTTCTTGTTTTTTTGTGTTAGGTTCCTGCTGGGATTGTGCGTAATCCGATTGACAGGACGTATGCAGGGGAGTAGTCTTTTAAATATATTCAAATATTCAAATATATGAAGAAAAGAAGGTTTTGGTACATGAAATGGATGGGGAGATATGCAGGGTACAATGCTGCCGCTTTTCGCAAGGATCTGTTATCAGGACTGATTGTAGGTATCATTGCGATTCCACTCGGTATGGCCTTTGCCATCGCTTCCGGGGTCAAACCGGAGTATGGATTATATACCACAGTAATCGCAGGGATTCTCATTTCCTTGCTGGGTGGGTCCAAGTTCCAGATTGGCGGGCCAACGGGGGCATTCATTCCGATCCTATTTGCCATTGTGATGCAGTATGGATATGAGAATCTGCTGATCGCCGGAATGATGGCCGGTTTGATGCTTGTACTAATGGGCGTATTCAAGCTCGGGGCATTAATTAAGTTTATTCCAAAGCCGGTGACTATCGGTTTTACGGCAGGGATCGCCGTCATTATTTTTAGCGGACAAATTACGAACTTTCTGGGACTTCGAGGCATCGAGAAACACGAGGATTTCTGGTCCAATATGAAAGAAATCGGGATGCATATCTCGACGATTAATATATACAGTGTGCTTACAGCTGGAATCTGTCTGGCTGTTCTTCTGCTTGTGCCCAAGTTTGCACCAAAGGTGCCTGCATCACTGGTGGGGCTGGTTCTTTCGACGGTAGTCGCGGCGTTCTTTTTTGAAGGGCAGGTGGCTACAATTGGTTCGTCCTTTGGCGCCATACCTAACTCTTTGCCTCAGTTTCATGTGCCAGAGATCACTTGGGAGCGTATTGTGAACCTGCTGCAACCCGCTTTTGTCATCGCCATGCTGGGTGGAATTGAATCACTGCTATCCGCAGTGGTTGCCGATGGCATGACCGGAAGTCGGCATAACAGCAATCGAGAGTTGATTGGGCAGGGGATTGCTAATATGGTGACGCCGTTGTTTGGTGGTATTCCTGCAACAGGAGCGATTGCACGCACAGCAACAAATATCAAATCCGGCGCAGTATCGCCATGGTCTGGCGTGATTCACGGTGTGGTGGTTTTGCTGGTTCTTGTTCTCTTTGCGCCATATGCATCGCACATTCCTCTTGCCAGTATGGCTCCCGTTCTCATGCTGGTTGCCTGGAATATGAGTGAACGAAGATCCTTCGTACATGTCATGAAAACCAAAACGAGTGATTCACTCGTTCTGCTGATTACCTTTTTGCTGACCGTATTTACAAGTTTAACAACGGCTGTAGAGGTTGGGTTGATTCTGGCGGTCCTTTTATTTGTTAAACGGATGAGTGAGATGTTGAAGGTTGCCAAAGTACTACCCGATCCCGATCATAAACATGAGAAAGTCATGGCCCACATGGTTCGGGAAGGACATGACTGTCCGCAAATAAGCCTGTATACAATTGAAGGGCCACTTTTTTTCGGCGCAGCGGATATGTTCGAGAAGTCGGTCATGGATTCGATTCATCGGCGACCAGGCACTCTGCTGTTGCGCATGGGCAAGGTGCCTTTTATGGATACAACAGGTGAATCCAATCTGGCCCGTGTTGTCAAACATATGGAGAGATCCGGGGGCAGGATTTTACTTTCAGGCATTCAGGCGCAACCGTTGGAGATGTTGAAGAGAACAGGTTTGATTGAACGAATTGGTTCGGATCATATGTTTGAGCACACGGGTGAAGCCATCAATTATGCATTAGTGCATCTGGATGTTCAGAAATGTAGGGGGTGCAAACACTTTGCCTTTCGTGAATGTGCTGCATTATCGAGAGATGGAACTATAGGAGTCTAAAGAATATTACTCATCAAAATATATATTCTGGAAAATAAACGAAAAATATACTATGTTATAGGTTGATAGGTGAAAGGATTACATCGTTCATCAGATGAAAAATAATCATATTAAACCGAAGGAGCAACCATATGTCCATTCAACCGACTGCTTTACGTTCAGTGCTTAACCCCAGGTACCTGGGGTCTGCATTGAGTAATCAATATGACATTGGAACATGGGAAGAATGTTTGTTTTGGCTTAGAGGATTAAATGATACCTACCGGGTTCGCACGTCCAGTGGCATGTACATTCTCCGTATCTACCGCACTGAAATCACGGAGGCAGATGTTCAGTATGAGCTTTCATTATTGTCTCAACTCAAGAACGTTCTAGGTTCTGCGGAACATACCGACATTGGAGAATACATCGAGAAGAAAGATCATACGGGATATACGGTGTTGGAGGCTGCGGAAGGCAAGCGGGTTGCTGTAATGTTTCGGTATATTGAGGGTACGGAGAACAACCTGGAGGATGAGGAGTCTTGTTACGCCTTTGGTCAATCTGCCGCTGAATTGCATGAGGCTATGGATCAGGTGAACATGGAGCTGCCACGATATGAGCTGGATCTGAAGTTACTTATTGACGAACCTCTTGAGCGAATTATTCACTATATCGGTGAGAACAATGAAGCAGCAGCATTTCTCCATACGTTTGCCACAACATTAAAAGAACGCATCGTTGCCACTTCCAGGCAAGACCTGGACTTTGGTCTGTGCCATGGCGATATGCATGGGAATAACAATGTATTTCAACAGGAACATCAGTTCATCCATTATGACTTCGAGTGGGCAGCCAAAGGCTGGCGTGCCTATGATTTAGCTCAAGTGAAAGTTCGAAAAAGACAGTCTGATGAACGAAAAGCAGCATTATGGGAAACGCTCATGGCAGGATATCGTTCAGTCAGAAGTTTCTCTGCCGAAGATGAGCAGGCGGTTGATCTCTTTATTGTTGCTCGCCGATTCTGGGTGATGGGACTAGATGTTGCTTTTATTGAGAGTGATACGGGTGCGCTGGACTATGGTTCGGATTGGCTGGATAGTTTCGTGGAAGAATTCCGGGAAGCAGATATCGTTAGTTAATCATTCAATGAAAAAGAGAATATAGTTACCATCATCATGCCGCCATTCTGGCGGCTTTTTTAGTTTGAATGAACGTACATACCTGTGTGCTGTAATACGTTTACTCTGCGAATTCAACAGGCTTGTCATTGAATTTGTACCCGACACCCCGAATTGTACGGATATAGTGTGGCTTGGCCGGATTTTGTTCCAGCTTCTTCCGCAGATTATAGATATGCACCATAACTGTATGCGTATCGCCCATATGCACATCATCCCAGAGCAACGAGAAAAGCTGTTCATTTTTGTATACGCGGTTAGGGTTCTTCGCAAGATGGAACAATAATTTGAATTCCTTGGCCGACAAAGCAATGGGTTTGTCACCGACGAGTACACGATGGGTGGCTGGGTCGATGAGTAGTTGATCAAATACCAGCGTTTCATCCACCTGTTCCTCTTGTTTCTGTGGCATGTTGTTTCTCCGAATATGAGCCTTGACTCGTGCAATCAGCTCAATTGGACTAAATGGTTTGGAGATAAAGTCGTCCCCTCCCAGCCCAAGTCCGATGACTTTGTCTGTGGCTTCATCCTTACAACTTACGAACAAAATAGGCACATTACTCGTTTTACGAATCTCGCTACAGATCTGAAAACCATCCATCCCAGGCAACAGCACATCCAGGAGTACAAGATCAGGTGAATGCTCCTGTGCAGCTCGAAGTGCCTCCACGCCAGTGTATGCAGATATAGTCTGAAAACCTTCCCGTTTCAAAGACATCGTTAACAATTCATTGATTTCATGATCATCATCGACGATCAAAATCGTGTTTTTCAAAGACATAGGGCTTTCATTCTCCTTATGTATATCGCTTTGGTCAAAGTCCGTATCCTTCCAATCGTTCGTTGAAAGTCCTCGATGTATTCTGTTTCAAGTATCGCATGTGGACCGGGATAAGTCGATTGGATACATAAAATTTGATATGAAATTGAGGTTAACTTGAATTTCAATTTATGGTCTTGATGATTAGGCTCCTTCTATAATTAATGATATTAAAACTTGGGCGTTCCAGGTTTGAGCTCTGGAGGGAGATAGGTCTAGTGAATGGAAGTGGGGGGAATCGCCTGAAATGGGTGTTGTGGAGTGTGGTACTGCTTGGTGCACTGGTAATCAGTGGGTGTTCATCTGACGCTGCGCCAGACCAGATCAGAGAAAAGACGCTTGGAAGCTCATCAAATGAAGTCATCGTGGGAGCTGTATGGCCTTTTGAAAAGCAGAATGAACAATTCCGTGAAGGACTTCAGTTGGCGCTGGAGCAGATTAACAAAGAGGGTGTTCTGGGAGGGAAAAAAATTAAATTGCTGGAGATGGACGATGGCGCTTCCACGACAAAGGGCATGGCCATTGCGCAGCAATTTGCCGATAATCCCTCCGTCAGCGCGGTCATTGGACATCGGGGTTCTTCCGTAACCGTACCGGCTTCACGTATATATGCCAATGCGGGCATTGTACTGTTGTCTCCGGCATCGACCTCGCCCAAACTGACCGATGTGAGCAGTCCTTATATTTTTAGAAATATACCGAATGATAATCAGATCGGGCAATCTCTTGCCCTGTATGCTGCGGGCACGAAACATGAGAATATCGCAATCTACTATACCGATGATGAGTATGGTAGAGGGCTCGCGAATGCATTTGAACGTCAGGCTACCCTATCCGGACAGAATGTGGTTGACCGCGTATCCGGTTATAAGGACGGAGCCGACATGATGCGGATTGCGAATAAATGGGAAACACTGGACACGGATCTGATCATGGTAGCGACTAGGGCTGACGAAGGCATTACGTTTGTCAAAGCAATCCGTGCGGCGGGTATGGATACCCCTATCATTGGGGGAGATGCGCTTGATTCGGCTGAGTTTGCACAAGGCGGCGGGTCCGTAGAAGGCACAATCGTCGCTTCCGTATACGATGATCAGGGACAATCGACCGTCAATCAAGATTTTCGATCAACCTATATTAAACACTATGGTAAGGCACCGGACAAATGGGCAGCACAGGCATATGATTCACTGAAATTACTCGCTGCGGGTATAGAAGAAGCAGGTTCACGAAGTCCGAAAGCGATAGCAGAAGCTTTGTCCGACCTTACATCTTGGGAGGGGGTTACGGGTGAACACTTTTTTGATACCCAGGGTGATGTTCAGGGAATGAGCATTGTAATGAAGAAGTTACAGCAGGGCAAATTTCAGACCCTGAATGAGACGCCCGTTTCAGATTCATCACGAGATTCAGCGAAAGGGGGAGGTCAGGATGAATAAACAGGTTTTTCGAAAAGTAGCCCTTGAGCGGCTGTCTTCTCCTGAACAGCTGGATAATCTGGTACGAGTCACCTCTCCCCGCGGCTGGTTGATGCTCATCGGAGCAGGTTTAATTCTGGCAGCTGCGCTGTATTGGGGAATCTTTGGCACCATGACCACGAGGGCAGAAGGACAGGGTGTATTGATTCGGCCGGGCGGCCTAAAAACGGTACACACCTCTTCAGAAGGCGCAATCTCCGATATTGCAGTGGTGGAGAATGATACGGTTCAGCAAGGAGAGGTGATTGGTCGGATCGAGCAACCGGCATTGCTTGACCAGATCAGGCAAACGAAGCTTGCTATCACCAATCTGCAAAGTGCCTCATCTCAAGGCAAGTCAGGACGTGTTGCGGAGCTGGGCAAGTTAAAACAGCAGCAGGAGCAGCAGTTACTGAACTATGAATACCAGACTCAAGTGGTCAGTCCTTACACAGGAAAGGTCACCGAGGTGTTAGTTAAGAATGGAATGTATGTGGGTGAAGGAACGGAGATGTTCCGGATGGAGACCTACGGGTCTCAGACGGATGAATTAATAGGGGTTATATATGTGCCCGTAAATCAAGGCAAGCAGTTACTTCCGGGCATGGAAGTCCGCGTCTCGCCAAGTACCGTTAATCGTGAAGAATATGGCTCCATGATCGGGCAGGTCGTTTCGGTATCTGAATTCCCCGTAACGGTACAAGAGTTACAGTCTACATTAGGTAACGAGGGTCTTGTAGAGCAGATGGCCTCACAAGGTCTCTCGCTGGAAGTACGCGTGAATCTCTCACCTAACTCGGAGTTGTCGAGTGGATATAACTGGACAACGAAACAAGGTCCGCCTGTGCGTCTGAATAGCGGAATGACGATGGATGGAACCATTACGGTTCATTCGCAGCGACCGATTGCAACCGTCATTCCCTATTTCAAATGAGGAGTCAATATAGTCGAACAGGCATAGGGAGGATGATGGAGTAGTGGCCCCAAGAAGAGTGAAAACGCCGACGGTATTACAAATGGAAGCTGTAGAATGCGGAGCTGCCTCACTGTCGATCGTACTTTCCTATTACAAAAGTTTCATTCCGCTGGAGGAGCTTCGGATATCCTGTGGCGTGTCCCGTGATGGCAGTAAAGCGAACAATATTCTCAAGGCAGCAAGGCAATATGGAATGGAAGCCAAAGGGTACCGTAAAAATCCCGAGGATCTGAGAAACATGCCATGGCCGGTCATCATCCACTGGAACTTCAATCACTTTCTAGTATTGGAGGGCATTCAGAAGGATCGGGTGTTCCTCAATGATCCGGTTACGGGCCCGCGGGAGATTACCTTTGAGGAATTGGATCAGTCGTTCACGGGTGTTGTACTGACGATGAAGCCTGCGGAGGGTTATGTCCCACAAGGCAAAACGTCAAGTCTGCTTAGCTCTCTCTCCAGTCGAATCAAAGGTTCGGAGAAGGCACTGGTCTATGCGATTATAGCAGGATTGTTTCTGGTTCTGCCCGGTCTGGTCATTCCGGTGTTCAGCAAAATTTTTATTGATCAGGTCTTACTTGGACATCTGAACAATTGGTTATTCCCGCTTCTGGTTGGTATGGGAATAACGGCGCTGCTGCGTGCATTGCTGATTTGGCTGCAGCGCTACTACTTGCTCAGACTGGAGATGAAATTGGCTTTAAGCTCATCCAGTCGTTTTTTCTGGCATGTACTCCGGTTGCCGATTGAATTTTTTTCCCAACGGCATAGCGGAGACATCGCATCAAGGGTGGCCATCAATGATCGGGTCGCGCAGCTGTTGTCTGGACAGCTGGCAGTCGCTGCACTGAATTGTGTCATGATCCTGTTTTATCTGCTCCTGATGTTGCAGTACAGTGTATTGCTAGCTGTAGTTACGGTAGGGGTATCCCTGCTTAATGTTATATTCATGCAATTCATCACGCGTAAGCGCAACGATCAGAATCTGCGCCTGTTGCAGGAAAGCGGCAAGATGCAGGGTGTCTCCATGAATGGACTTCAGGTTATTGAGACGTTGAAGTCCAATAGCTCTGAGTCTGATTTTTTCGTCAAATGGTCAGGTTATCAGGCAAAACTGTTGCAATCCAATCAGCAATTTGGCGTATCCAATCAGTTTCTGATGTCTGTTCCCACACTGTTGACCAGTCTGGGGGCTGTTGCCGTGTTATTTTTTGGCGGTTTTCAAGTCATGGACGGGGCGTTGACCATTGGTTCGTTGGTGGCTTTTCAAAGTCTTGCGGCAAGCTTCAGTCAGCCTGTGAATGAGATGGTCATGCTGGCAGGAACGATTCAGGAAGCAGGAGGAAGCATGAAACGTCTGGATGACGTGTTGCAATATCCGGTGGATCGTCAGATTCAATCGGATCTGGATGAAACAGACGAACAGAAGGACCGTGCCAAGTTATCCGGTCAGGTACAGATCAGTAATCTGACATACGGATACAGCAAGCTGGAGGCACCGTTAATTGACCAGTTTAATCTGTCTATTCAGCCAGGTATGAAGGTGGCTCTGGTTGGTGGTTCGGGTAGCGGAAAATCCACGATTGCAAAACTGATTGCCGGAATATATGAACCGTGGGAAGGTGAGATTCGATTTGATGATCTGCGTCGGGATGAGATCTCCAGGCATCGGATGGGCAATTCCCTGGCCGTTGTGGATCAGGAGATTGTGCTGCTTGAAGGCACGATCAAGGAAAATATTACATTCTGGGATGCAACGATTCCAGAGACGGATGTCGTTCGTGCAGCCAAAGACGCCGTCATTCATGACCATATCGCAGAACGTAGCGGTGGGTATGACCACATGATTTCGGAGAATGGCGGTAACTTCAGCGGAGGACAGAGACAGCGGCTGGAAATAGCCAGAGCCCTTTCAGGCAACCCGTCGATTCTGATCCTGGATGAGGCGACGAGTGCACTTGATCCGGCAACAGAGAAATTGGTCGATTACAGTCTTCGGCGCAGAGGTCTGACCTGTATTACGGTGGCTCATCGTTTGAGCACCATCCGGGATGCCGATGAGATCATTGTACTGGAACGCGGGAAGATAATTGAACGGGGAACGCATACGTTTTTGATGGAGCAAAATGGATATTACACCCGTCTTATTCAGAGTCAGTAACAGGGGTGCAGAAGGGGGTGAAAGCGTGGCAGAGCCGATCAGGCCGAAAATGGAGTCATTTTTTACAAAGGTTGGAACGATTCATGATGTGGAAGGAAATAACCCTATTCTGATCACGGATGAGAACAGTGTATGGTACGTGGCTTCCGGTTACGTGGATGTATTCGCTGTAGTCATGGAAGGAGAGAACGCCGGAACAAGACATAAACGCCGTTATATGTTCAGTCTGGATGAGGGAGCGCTCTTGTTCGGCTTTGACAATGGTCAGATGGTGGAGCGAATGGGCTTGTTGTTAACAGCGTCTGTCGGTACCAAAGTATTCCGGATAGATAAGGAGTTACTCCTGAACCGAAGAGTAAACGACCAGTGGGATAACGAGTGGCTGGCATCCAGGGTAGATCAGTGGGTTGGTAGTTGGTCGGCAGCACTGAATGTACGGAATTCACCACTTGAATTTACACTGTTGGAACCTGGGGAAGATCAGAATCTGATACCTGATCAGACCTGGAGGCCGATGCGTACCGTATGGATTAAAGTACAGGATGGCATGGTACTCTGGGGGAAAGAACATCCCGTTACTACAGAAGATGCTTGGTACATACCCGTAACGTCCTCGGGCTGGCTGGAAACGCAACAAGCGGCTGTCGTTGATGTAATAGCAACACAGTCCTGGTTACCCACAGATCCGTCACTTCACGGGTTATATGCGTTTCATCGATTAATCGCCAGCAGGCTGTCAATCGTCGTTGCCAAGGAACGCTTGCAGGAACAGGAACGCTTGCAACAGCGTACGGAGCATGATGATTCCTTAATGGACCATGCGCTCAAAAAACTGATTGCCGTTACCGGGCCGGATGAGCAGCAAGTTGTCTCTTTTTATTCTACTGATCCGCTTTACCCCGTAGGCAAGATCGTTGGGGACTATGCTGGTATCGTGATGAAGCCTGTTACACGAAAATTAAAAAGCCAATCGAAGCGTTCACCTGTCCAGGAGATGGCGGAATCTTCCGGTGTGCGGTCCCGCCAGGTCGCACTTAAAGGGGAATGGTGGGAAGCGGACAATGGACCGCTTGTTGGATACCTGGAGACATCAGGCGAGCCAATTGCATTAATCCCGGCAGGGGCCAATTCTTATCGCTGGGAGAATCCATTGCACGGGGAAAATGGGTTCGTTAATGATGAAATGGCGGCTACCATACAGCCGATGGCGTACATGTTTTACCGGCCTTTTCCCGCGCGCGAGCTTGGCATCAAAGACCTGCTTCAGTATGGTGCTCACCACTCGGTTCGTCGGGATCTCGTGATGGTGATTCTGATGGGGGCACTGGCTGGATTACTGGGCATTATGGTCCCGCTCGCCAGCGGTATTCTGGTGGATACCATTATACCGGAGTCTTATCGAGGGCCGTTGGTACAGATGGCCTTTATCCTCATCGCGGTCGTGTTATCGATTGCCTTGTTCCGACTCGCAGGTTCACTTGCCGCGCTGCGTATGGAAGGACGCGTGGAGAATGCGGTTCAGGCTGCCATCTGGGATCGATTGCTGAATCTGCCGGTTTCGTTCTTCCGAAACTATTCAGCCGGGGATTTGGCTTCCAGAGCGGGAAGCATCAATGCGATTCGGCAGCTGTTATCCGGTGCAGTAATCAGTTCGCTGCTAACAGGTGTGTTCTCCATTTTTCAATTTGCATTATTGTTCCGGTATAGTCCTGTTCTTGCCTTGGTGGCGGGTGGTCTTGTCCTCATCTCCATGTCATTTACCTTTGCGATTGGCCTGCTACAGGTACGTTACCAGCGCCGATTGTTGGAGCTTCAGGGACAGATTGCCGGAACAGTACTTCAGCTATTGAACGGAATGAGCAAATTTCGGATGGCAGCAGCCGAGAACCGGGCTTTCTTCTTGTGGGCCAGAGCATTTGCGGAGCAGAAAAAGTGGTCCTATAAAGTTCGGATGCTGGATAGCTTCTCCAGTGTATTTCATGCCTTTTTCCCATTGCTGACATCAATGGTGTTGTTCTATCTGGTGGTCTCTACCCGTTCAGAAATGTCGGCAGGACAGTTTATCGCCTTTTTCGCTGCATTTACCAGCTTCCTTATGGCCATGCTCGGTATGGCTACAGCACTATTATCCGTGGTGAACATTATTCCATTATATGAACGAGCCAAACCCATTCTCAAAACGTTACCTGAAATCCATGATCAGTTGGAAGATCCGGGTGAGGTGAGTGGAGCGATCGAGATTCGCCATATCCAGTTCCGGTATGAAGAGGATCAGACACTTGTGTTGAACGACCTGTCGATGGATATCAAATCAGGACAATATGTAGCCTTTGTCGGGGCATCAGGCTGTGGAAAGTCTACCTTGATGCGACTGTTACTTGGTTTCGAACAACCTCAGAGCGGCTCTATTTATTTCGATGGTCAGGATCTGCGTTCGCTTGATATCAGCTTGCTTCGGAGTCAGTTCGGCGTGGTGTTGCAAAATAGTAAACTGATGTCCGGTGATATCTTCACAAATATCACAGGAACGTCGGATCTGACGATTCAGGATGCTTGGGAGGCCGCAGCCATGGCTGGATTCGATGATGACATCCGCAGCATGCCCATGGGAATGCATACGGTCATTTCTGAAGGTGGAGGTACACTATCCGGTGGGCAACGGCAGCGTTTAATGATTGCCAGAGCCATTGCCAAACGGCCGAAGATTCTCTTTTTTGACGAGGCAACAAGTGCATTGGACAACCGGACACAGCGTATTGTCAGCCAAAGCCTCAGCAAGCTTCAGGTGACAAGGATTGTGATTGCACACCGGCTCAGTACGATTACGCAGGCGGATCATATCTATGTATTTGATAAAGGCAGAATCATTCAGTCTGGTACCTATCAGGAGCTGATGGAGCAGAATGGGCTCTTCGCGGAACTGGCCAGCCGTCAGCTGGCGTAGATTTGAACTAAACTTGAAGTAACCTTGAGCGTTGCTTGAAACTGGGCTGTTATGCTGAATAAGGTAAGAAACCAAATCGATCTATTGGAGGAATCATTACATGAGTTGGACAGAAGAGCAGATTCAAGAAACGGTTAACGCAGTTATGGCTAAGGCAAGTTCGGATGCAGCATTCCGCGCATTGGCTGTAAGCGACATCTACGCAGCAATTCAGCAAGAAACGGGTCAAGAAGTACCACGTGAGTTCAAAATCAATGTAGTGGATGGAACAGGTTACCACGCAACGATTGTATTGCCAGAAGCACGCGGCGAGGCGGATGAGTTGACAGAAACCGAGCTGGAATCTGTGGCTGGTGGTAGCAAAGACGGCGCAACTGATTTCTTCAATGGCGTGGGTAGTATTGCCGAGGATGCTGCAAGAGCAGCCATCCGTGTTGGAGAGAATTACGGTAACGCACAAGCCAAGTAGTCTTCCTTATATACTTCATACTTATATTAAAAAGCATGGAATGAATTGGAGTGTGATCCCCTACCCAGGTAGGATCGCACTCCAAATTGCTTAACACGAGCCGAAAAGTCCGCTGTCTGAACAGGAATTCAGTGCAGCAGTCACTATGGCTACAATGACGAACAAGAGGTGCCTGCGTGTCAAGGAAGACAGCTTTCTCATTGAAATGGATCAAATCATTCTGGATGATTGTGCTCTGTATGGTATCTGGAATTGCGGCAGGATTATACGTTCCTGAGTTGGCTCATGCCGTATCACGTTTTGGCGATCTGTATCTGTCCTTTTTGAAGATGTGTGTCATTCCCATTATGATGACCGCCATCATCTCTAGCATCGGCAGTCTGTTTATCCAGAGCGGAGCGATGAAGATGATCGTTCGCATGTGCATGGTATATACCATAGCGTTGATATTCTGTGGTCTGTTGGGTCTCGGTCTTGGTGGAATAGGTCGTCCGGGTGCAGGGCTGCCAGAAGAATCCAAACATGTACTTGGGGCTATTGTATACGATCTGAGCGCCGATAACAGTGCCCTGTCCATCGAAGAGAAGCCGCAGGGGATATTTTCGTTTTTGCTTAACATGATTCCATCCAATATATTCACAGCGCTGACGGAAAACAATACGCTGCAAATCTTGTTTTTTTCCGTGATCGTTGGGGTGGCAGTCGGCATGATGCGGACACCGCAGGGAGATGACGTGCTGAAGATTGCTGATGTATTGTTTGGAGCGTTTCAAAAGGTGATCTCCTGGTCCATGTACGCATTGCCTTTTGCACTCTTCTGTATGATGGCAGGGCAGTTCGCAACACTAAATTTGGATATTCTACCTGCCATGATGAAGTTGATTATGATGTTTTACATTTCCAGCGTGATTCTGATTGGGCTATCTATTGTGATGATGGCTGTAACATTGCGGAAGCCTGTCCGGGTAGTCCTGTCTGCATTGAAGGATACGTTAATTCTGGCATTCGGTACACGGAATAGTATCGCCACCGTTCCAACCTGTATGGAGGCACTGAGTATGAAGCTTCAGCAAGATCCGCGTATCGTTCAATTGGTCGTACCCCTGGGCATGATCATGTGCCGTTACAGTATGGTGCTTGTGTATACGCTTGGCATCACCTTTACCGTTCAATTGTATGATTTTGACTTTACGTTGTCGCAGTGGATCGCGGTGCTTGCAGGGGCTGTGGTGATATCGATTGCTGGTGCAGGCTCCCCGGGTGTTGTCTCTATTGGCATGATAGCGGTTATTGCGGAGATGCTGGGTCTGCCTTCCGAGGTCACCATCATTCTGCTTTTGGCTATGAATCCAATTATTGATCCTATCATTACGGCTGCGAATGTATCCATACAATGTCTAACCACTTCACTATTGTCAGCCAGAAAGGATAACTATGATCACTATCAAACGGCTAACACTCCAGGACAGGTTGAAGTATAAATCGTTCATGTTTCAGTGGTTATACAAACAAGTGGAACAGAGCTTGAATGATCCAATGGAATCTGAACGGTTCATGTTAATCGGAGCAGAATCGCAAGGTGTCCCCGTGGGCCTGCTTGTGCTTGAGCAGCGGGGTGGATACGGGCATGCAGTCTTACAGTGTATCTTCGTATCGAAGCCATGGCGCAGGCAAAAAATCGCTACATCGTTGCTCCAGGAAGCACGAATTTTAGGTATGGAGAAAGAAATGGCTACGCTCTCTCTGAGCTATTACTCTGACAAGTCTTCGTCGGATACGATCGAAGCTTTATTGCATAAGGAAGGCTGGATACAGCCTCAATGTGAATCAGTCGTTTTCCATATCCATCTTGGAAGCGGAATTGCTGAGGCGACCTGGTTAAGGGAACGAGCTATCCCCAATGGGCTGGAGTTATTTCTATGGGCAGATCAGGAAGAGGGGCAACTTAGACAATCCATTGAAACAGGAGAGCTTGATTTCCCTTCATTTTTGTCTCCGTTCAAAACCTTTGCTCCCCTGGAACCAAGCAACAGCTTTGGTATTCAATCCACACAGGGAGTTCAGGGGTGGTCGATGACGTATCGACTGGACGAGGATACGATCTTGTATGATGCACTGTATATTGCGCCGGAATATCAACAGTTCGGTCTGGCTTTTCAGATGCTGGGCAGATCCATCCGGGTTCAAACGGAGGCAGGCATCCCCCACGCGATGTTCACAGTTAACCAAAGTACACCAATCATGATGAAGCTTTCCCGGCAGTGGCTTGCACCGTATTCCTGGAAGACGAGTGAGAAGCGAAGCAGTTATATCCGATTGGGATAAGGAGAGGAGGACGAATATGAGCGACAGAGAGAATGCCAACACGAAGGATCGTATCGTGATTACAGGCATGGGCGTATTATGCGCACTCGGCGATCATCCGCAGATGGTATATGAGCGTATGCTTGCTGCTGAGACCGGAATTCGGGAAGTAACCCGCTTCGACACGGATAAATTACAGAGTTCACTTGCAGGTCAGTTGGAGGATCCCATCCGAGAGGCGGTACTTGCAGGCACAGCGGAGCTATCCATGGACTTATGTGCACGGTATGCCATCGCTGCTGCGAGGAAAGCGTTAATCGATAGTGGCCTTTCAATAGCACATGCGGATAACATGAAGCATCACGACAGGGCAAAAGGAACAGGTGGAAAGCCATCCGTTTTTCCTGCGCGGATCGGACTCACGCTGGGTACGTGTAACGGTGGAGTTCTATCTTTGGAAGAACAGTGGAACCTGTCTGAGTTGGACGTTGATCATACGTCCCGGTACCCATTTTATCAGCAGGGCGATGATGCAGCGCGAGTTCTGGGTGTGGCAGGTCCGGTCGCAACGTTAAATACGGCATGTGCTGCGAGTGGCAATGCCATAGGCTATGCAAGTGATCTCATTCGCTGGGGGTATGCCGATGTGATGCTCGCTGGTGGATCTGATCCATTGTCGCATAGTGTATATGCCGGATTTAATGTACTCCGTGCACTTAATTCCCGTCCCTCTTCACCCTTCAGCACCCAATACGGATTGAATCTGGGAGAAGGTGCTGCTTTTGTGGTTCTGGAGAGACTGGACGCCGCACTTGAACGTGGTGCTACGATCTATGCTGAATTATGTGCCTATGGGTTGAGTAACGATGCCCATCATATGACGGCTTCTCACCCGGAAGGTGCAGGTATACAACGTGCAGTGGAGATGGCGATCAGCCTTGCCGGAGTATCCAAAACGGATATTGAATACGTAAACGCACACGGGACTGGAACACAGGCGAATGATCGTGCTGAAATTAGTGGTCTGCAGGGTAGTTTCGGGCCTAATCTGTCGATTCCTATCAGCTCAAGCAAAGCCTATTTTGGTCATACATTAGGTACTTCGGCTGCATTGGAGCTGGTTACCTCGCTCTACGCTATCAGGCAAGGATACGTTCCCGCTACGCTTCATTTTGAAGAAGCTCGCGAAGGATGCGAGGATGTTGATATCATTCAACATTCGATGCGTCCGATGCGCCCGGAATATATGATCTGCAACAATTCTGGCTTCGGAGGACACAATGTTTCGCTTGTGCTGCGTACAAATGGAATCGAAGAAGAGCGGTATTCAAGCGTGCAGAATCCTGAACGTGAGAATTCACTTGCAGGGCATCCGGGCGAGGCAGTCCCCCGACGACGTGTTGTCATTACTGGAGTGGGTGCCGTCAGCAAAGGGGATATCCGTAAGGGAAATGTACTCGGGGCTTTTGGTAAGGATACCAAACAGGTAACGGAAACGTCCTTCTTCTCCTTAAAAGATTACGATAAGAGCAAATATGAGCGCAGAATGAACCAGCTCACACAGAATACGATAGGTGCAGTCCTTGCAGCGATGGAGGATGCAGCGCTGGGCGAGTCTCAGCGGGAACATACGGGCTTTATCTACGGTACAGCACGAGGAAGCACGAGCAGTATTTCGAACTTTCTGGAATCTGTATTTGTCAAAGGCCCGGAGTATGCAAGTACGATCTATTTCCCGCATACGGTCATTAATTCCATTGCTGGCCAGACGGCTGAAAAATTACAATTTAAGGGATTCAATAGCTCCTTCAGCACAGGAGGCAACGAGGGATTGACTGCGGCATTGTATGCAACGGGCAAGATCCGAGAGGGAGCCCTGAGGTCTTGTCTGATTGGTGCTGGAGATGAACGATCCCAGCTTACGGAGGATATCGACCGGGCCAAAGGATTGCAGGACAGCCGTTACGAGATGACGGAAGGCAGTGTCTGTATGGTCCTCAGTGACCTGGAAGAAGCTGATCAGACGCGATCCGGGATCTATGCAGAATTGAGTGGACTCGGTGTTGCTTCTGGCGCAGCACAGAACGCTTCGAGACAGAGCGAGGCGTTGATCCGGGCAGTTACCGATGCACTCCATGAAGCTGAAACCAGCATGGGGCAAATGGATCTGATTTTGCTCAACTCAGTGGGACGTCCCGGTGAATTGGAATTAGAGCAGAGCGCCATATCCTCGATGGGGAAAGGTGAGGTCGCACAATTCGTGCCGATCATGACCCTTAATGCGTGCACTGGTTATGGAGAATCGTACAGTTCGATGTTACATCTCGCGGCGGCTGCAGAGCTTGTAAGCCCGGGAGCCATGCACGAACTTGCCAAAGGTACCTACGCCCATCTGGGCCTGCCTGAGCGATCTTCTGCATACCAGCATATTTTGACCATCAGTTCTACCGTTAATGGCAGTTATTCTGCGGCAATCGTCAGTAGCGTCGCTGAGTGAACCGTGTTAATTGAAAAAATTATAGGAGGCTTACACATATGACAGTGAATTACGAGGTAGAGATGGATGAGATCAAACAGACAATCAAACAAACGTTGTTAATTGATCGGCTCAAACTGGAGGACATCACCGCAGAGGAAATTACGGATGACATGATTTTGTTCGGTGAAGAACTGGGACTGGACTCTGTGGAGGCGTTTGAGGTTATGGTTGGTATGGAAGAAGTATACGGCGTGATGGTCGAGGACCTTCCCGCGACAGAGTTGCAGATTCATCTGAAAAATGTGCAATCTATTGCCGAACTGATTATGGCCAGAAAGACCAAAGGAACGCGAGGCCAATGACCTTTCGTGATCACGTCGTTGTGGTTACGGGGGTAACACGGGGCATAGGGCGGGCCATAGCGCTGAGATTCATTGCAGAGGGAGCCATTGTGGTAGGCATTTTTGTCAGGGATGACGCTGCAGCGGACCGGCTAACAGAAGAGGTGAGTGCAGCAGGCGGACGGATGCGGTTGTTCAAGGGCTCTGTTGCGGACCATGCTTTTGTAGCGGATGTGATGAAAGAGGTATTTGATACATTTGGCCGTGTGGATGTCCTGATTAATAATGCCGGAAGATCGAGCGACCAGATGGCACTGCGGATGGAAGAGCAACAGTGGAATGAGGTGCTGGACACCAATTATGTTGGTGCCTGTTATTGCTCACAGGAAGCGGTCAGCTACATGGTTCTTCAGGACAGTGGAAGCATTATCAACCTGGTGTCGGTGAGCGGTATATACGGCCGGGAAGGGCAGTGTAATTATGCAGCTTCCAAAGGCGCTTTGATGGGGCTGACGAAGTTATATGCCCGCCTGTATGCATCACACAACATTCAGGTCAGTGCCATCGCACCAGGTATGATTGATACCGAGATGACGGTGGAGGTGCCGGAAGAGAAACTGAATGATTTTCTGCGCCACACCCTGATCGGAAGGCAAGGATATGCGGAAGAGGTAGCTGAGGCGGTAATATACCTCGCAGGACCCGCGGCACGTTATCATACCGGACAGACATTAAAACTGGATGGCGGCTTTTTGCGTTAAGGGCAAACTTGAATTGGAATCAGAGGGAGGGAAGCTAATGAAAACGGCGTATGTGCATCATGCAGAGAGTACAGTTATGCAGATGATGGTTGTATATTTGTTACATCGTGGCTTGCAGATTACAGCAAGCTTCGCCACATCAGAACAAGCAGAGCAGTTTCATTCCGATCTGTCTGTGCACGACCAGAAGAACTGCCGGACTATCGTTGCGCCGGACCTGGGAATGAAGGGAATTGAATCCGTACTGTCAGCATCTGCCGAGCATATGCAGGGGCTCGACTTCTATATTCATGGCAGTAGCTGGGTGGATGAACTGTCTGAGTTCCAAAGTGATCCGGCGGCTTTTGCTCTAACCAGCCATCGTCAGTTAAGTGAACTCTTTCTATATACCCGTGCAGCAGGTCATTTTATGGCGCGTAAACAGAGTGGACAGATGATCGTACCCATACTGGCAGATATGATGCACTATAGTGGATTTCCTTCTTCTCCGGTGTATAACCAGGGTGCCCAGGCATATGTCAAAAGCTTTGCCAAAGAGATGACGCCTTTTCGAGTCTCGGTCAATACGTTAACGTTTGGTTACTACCGTATGGAGAACCATATAAATGCCGGACGAAGTCGCAGGAAGATCTATGATATGTTCACCTTAAAACCTTCTGTGCCTGAATTGGAAGAGCTTGTACAAGGTCTAGGCCTGTTACTTGATTATGGTCAGGGCATGAGTGGTCAAAATATAACGTGGGGTTACGGTATTCCGTCTGTTCTCTGATATGATCTGAGACAATACGGCTTCAGTAATCTTCGAAAGAGGCAGAAGATGGGATATCAACAGAATGGAAACGATGCGGAGCAGGAGAACCGCCTGTCCGATGAACTGCTGGAAGAAGAACTGGAAGAGGTTGTCGGTGGGCTGGCAACTGTTTCGATTGCGCGTTGCGAAGTCTGCCACATTCGAATTGCAGTGTACGAGATGAGCGTATGTGCAGCTTGTTTTCGCAAAACGCAGCTTCCACTTGCAGGAGAAGGGGGCTAACCATGATCAGAAGTTACGGCCGGCTGTGCAGCTTGCTGTTGTTCATGTTAATCATAGGACTTATCCTCTCATCCTGTACAAGCGTATCCCGAGACGCTGCATCAACCATAGCAAGTCCGCAGATTGAAACGGCTCAGTCTCGGGCAACAGAAACGGACATCACAGCAGCTAAGGCAGCTAAGGGAAGTGAGCCCAGAGTTTATACTGCGGAAGAATTAGAAGGATATCCGCAAGATATTCGGGATATTTTGAGCAGGGGCAAGCTGAGGATTGGATTGAAGGTAGAGGACCGTTATCCGTTCTTTTACACCGATGAAGAAGGGTTACTGCGCGGGAGCGATGTTGAGCTTGCCAACGACATCGCTCTTAAACTTGGAGTTAAACCGGAGTATATCCGAACAGCGGATTCTTTCGATGAAGTGATTGATCAGGTGTCTTCCGGGGAGGTGGATGTCGGCATATCCAAATTGAGTATCACCCTGGAGCGGGCGAAGCGAGTACTGTTCTCTAATGCGTATCTACATTTTAAACAAGCACTGCTGATTAACCGCCTTCAACTTGCGGAGCTCGGCAAAAAAAACGAATTTTCCGATGTGCTAACGCTGCTTCAGCAACGTGGAACACAGATCGGCATTGTGCAAGGCACGTCTTACGTAGGCTTCACACGTGAGCTTTTCCCCACGCAGAATCAGATTGCCTACAAGAATACTTCCGAATTGTTTGATCGTGTGCGGCAAGGCGAAGTGATCGCTGCAGTCTATGATGCTTTTGAAATTTCACGTTATTTGGATCAGAATCCAGCCTACTCCCTTGACCTTCAATATGTGCAGCTGGAGGATCAGGATGACGATATTGCCATCGCCGTTGATCCGCGCCGCATGCATCTCCACCAGTGGATCAATACGTATCTTCACATGCAGGAGAAGAAGATTCAGCGCTGGCTTGAAAACTATGGCATCTGAACAATAGGGTTGTGCTATGATACATGCATGAACCCGATGGTTCGGTTTTTTATTCAGTTAAAAGAGGGGACACCGTGGTGGGAATCTCATGAATAAACGTACTTCTTTCCTGTATTACATCATCCCTGTTATGCTATTTTTTCTGATTTTCACGGTGTTGATCTTGTTCGAATTACCTTCTAATCAGATGAATGCAGAAGTTCAGGATGGGCGTTTAACGATTACCAGTGAAGCTCTGTCCTCTGGAGAAGGAAGTCGGTTAGATGGCGAGTGGGCATTCTATTGGAAACAATTGCTGGAGCCCAAGGATTTTGCCAGTGAACGAACCGGTCCGGTAAGTTACGTTAATGTTCCAGAATCTTGGGGGGATTATGAAATCAGTGGGCATAAGCTGGATAATACGGGATTCGCCACGTATCGTCTGGTGGTGGATTTACCTGAGCAAGATATAGAGCTGGGATTACTAACCTCAGGGATAACTTCCGCACACCGATTGTGGATTAATGGCAAACTTGTATCCGAAAGTGGGATTGTCGGACGAACGTTAAAGGAATCTTCTTCATATAAGGTGCCTGCTCTAATCCGAATGGAGGCAGGGCAGACCCAAGCTGATATTATTATTCAAGTTTCGAACTATACACATCGAAAAGCGGGTCTGTTTGGCTCTCTAACGATCGGTGAATATAATCAATTGAATCAATCCATGAAATACAAAATTGTATCCGAGAGCATGATTATTGGCTGCATGTTGATTATGGGGCTCTACCATATCCTGTTGTATGCATTGTTGCGCAAAAATCGGGAGTCTCTGTATTTTGGTCTGATCTGCATTCTGCTGGCCATGAAGAACAGCTCTGATTCCCAGTACATTTTATCAGAGCTTATTCCGGGAATGAGTGGTGATACGTTCCTTAAAATTGAGTATTTAGGCTTCTTGGGCAGCTCTCCACTTGCTCTACTTTTTTGTTACTCCATTTTCCCCAACGAGATGTCCAAACGATTACGTATATTTTGGATTCCAGGGTTGCTATTCACTGTATTTATCCTGTTCACACCTACTCAGGTATATACGAAGTTTGCGTTGTTCATGCAGGCATACGCGATTCTGATCGGGATTGTGATCATTCAAAATGTGGTCCGAGCTGCCATGAAAAAACTTGGTGGGGCACACTGGATGCTGGCAGGTACCATCGTATTCTTCATTACTGTAGTGAATGATATTTTAATGAATAACGGTATAATTCAAACAGGAATCTATTTCTCATATGGTCTTCTCTTTCTCATTCTTTGTCTGTCGATTATTGTATCCACCAAATTTTCCAATGCCATGAAAACCAATGAACGTTTATCTTCGCGCCTGCTTGAATTGGATCGGGTAAAAGATGAGTTTCTGGCCAATACCTCCCACGAGCTTCGTACACCGCTCAACGGAATTATCGGGCTTACGCAGTCGTTGCTACACAGCATGGATGACCGGTTGGAAGATAACCAGCGAATGCATCTGAACATGATCGTCTCAAGTGGTCAACGTATGTCTTTTCTGATTAACGATATTCTGGATTATGCACTTCTTAAAAATAACGATGTACGTCTGAATCGAACCAAAATAAATCTGCACCAATTAGTTCAGGTAGTCCTCACCGTGGTTAAACCGCTCATTACTGGTAGGGATCTTCTATTACATAATCGAATTGATCCCCATTTTCCACCGATCGAAGCAGATGAGAATCGAATGCAGCAAATTTTGTTTAATCTGGTCGGCAATGCGATCAAGTACACACCATCGGGTCATATCGTGATTCGTGCACGGATTGTGCAGGGTGATATAGAAATTCAGGTAGAGGATACAGGGATTGGCATACCGGAGGATAAATTTTCAATGATTTTCAATCCATTCGAAAAGCTGGAATCCATTGATAACACGGGTACCGGACTTGGACTGAAAATCACCAAGCAACTTGTCGAGCTGCATGGAGGAGAGATTAAAGTACAGTCGAAAGTGAATCAGGGCTCCCTTTTCTCGTTCACCATCAGGCAGCATAAGAAGAATGTTCCAACTGCGCTACCGGATAAGCAAAACAATGAATCCATTCAGAACGGCGTAAGCACCCTTCGTTCTGTTGCAGAAGTTAAGACAGCAAGTTCACATGCTCTTAATAAGGAAGTCAGTTCCGCGAAAGAATCGGAGATCCAACTTTATCGTGTATTAATTGTGGACGATGAGCCCGTTAACCTGCAGGTGGTGATTCAGCAGCTTGCACCACTGGCCTGTGTGTTTGAAATTGCGAACAGTGGCACTGAAGCACTCGTGCGTATCAATGAGTTGCAGAATTTTGATCTGGTGATCACGGATATGATGATGGTCGGCATGTCTGGATATGAACTATGCGGATTGATCAGGGAGCGTTACAGTCTGATTGAGTTACCTATTCTAATTATGACAGCAAGTAATCGAGATGATACAATTACAGCCTGTTTTGCCGCTGGAGCTAATGATTATATATCAAAACCTATTGGACGTAATGAACTCATAAGCCGTGTACGCACACTGTTGTTGTTAAAAAGGTCTGCTCAGGAGCTGAGTCTGAACGCACAGCAGCTTGAAGAGTTGAATCAGCAGTTATCCGAGTTAAATACCAACCTGGAGCATCGTATTCAGGATCGTACAGTAGAGCTGGAGCAAAAAAATAAAGATATGGGCCGTCTGGAATTGTCACGCAGACGATTGCTGAGCGATATATCGCATGAACTGCGCACACCGATGACTGCGATTCAGGGCTATGTGGAGGCAATTGTATCCGGATTGGTGGATAATGAAGAGGATCAAAAAGTATATCTGCAAATGGTCTTAGTGAAGGCGCTGGGGCTAAACCGTCTCATTCACGATCTATTCGAGTTGTCCCGACTGGAGTCGGGCAAGTCTGAAATGATCTTTATCATGATGAGCTTGCAGGAGTTAATGGATACCATTCAGGACAAATTCAGGCTGGACATCGCACGTGCTGACATGAGCTACGAATTTCAGATGAACATTACGACTGCTCAGCGAAGTGAATATCAAGTCGTGATTGATATGGATCGGATTACTCAGGTGTTGACCAATCTGGTGTTTAACGCGATTCAGCATACAGGTGCAGGTGGAATGATTCGTCTTCATTGTTCCATTGAGGAATGGGAAAATGACGGTGAATCTCCAGGACGACTTACCATCCGTGTGGAGGACAATGGAGCGGGTATTATGGAAGAGTCACTGCCATTTGTATTTGATCGCTTTTTCCGTGAGAAACATGATCGGCATGTGGTTCAGGGCAGTGGAATTGGACTTGCGATTGCGAAGGAAATTATTCAGTATCATGATGGAAACATACACGTAGAAAGTGAAGTCGGAAAAGGGAGTTCTTTTTATTTCACGTTGCCTCTGTATGTTCTGGATTAGGGAAAGACAAGCATCTCGATGATTAAGTCGGAAATGATTGAGTTCCATAGGAAAACGAGTACTCAGGGTTCACCCCGGTACTCGTCTTTTTATTATGCTTGGAACAATTTGGGAGTCAGTTCTAAGTGTCAATTCGATGATGATGAAGAAGCAGCAGCCGATGCTGCGGCAGTTGCGGCCATGGCTGCTTGTTGAGCGATGATAATATTTGTGATACTGGTTGAGATTGCTGTCGTCAGCACACCGTTCCGCAGATTCTCCACATGTTGAATGGCTACCAGAGCAGACGAGAACAGGAGCAACTCCTGTTTGTCGATTGACCAGGCACCGAAGCCTTTTTGAGTCCGTAACCAGTCATTTGTTTCCGCGACTTCATCCACTAATGAGTCTCTGTCCGAAGGCAGTAGAGAAAGTATTCCAAGAGATGGTAACGTATACGTTTTGTCCATTCGAAAATCTCTTTTACGAAAAGCTTCATTTAAAGCAATCACACGAGCGCCTGCATCCGGGGGATCCTCTCCAAGAACCAGGACTTGTGTTAACGCCTGCACACTGTTTCTGGAAGAGAACTCTGGTTTTAATTCCCCGTAGAGTTGTTCCATACGTGCCACACCAGTATCTACGTTGAGGTCGGAAAGAGCTAACATGGCAGCGAAAATGTAGTCGTCCTGTCCAGTGAGGAAACGATGCTCTGCTTTCATGCCGTCATAAAATGATTTGGCCCGCTCCACCGTAGGTTGAAACTGGTCAGGTGATGTCTGAGTAGCGATCTGATAGGCGGCAATAACCAGATAATCGGAGTTGCGAAATTTGATCTCTTTCATCAAGTCATAGACATGCAAGGTATCTGCCAGCTTCGTCTCTGCATCCGTTGTAAGGGAGAGCATGGCAGCAATGCTAATGGCCGAATTACCTCTGAATGCAGAGAAGAGTTTTGTGTTTTGCTTAATCAACTCATGGCTTTGAAGAATAGCTTCCCCATCCGCTGTTTTATTCTCCGCTGCATAGAGCAGGGCAACCAGACGTTGCATCATCGCATGTTGCCATTTAAACGACTTCTTGATGATCTGGGTGTTGGAAACAAATAATTCAACTCGTTCTGCATGATGCTGCTGCATAGGCACACCTCCATATTCACTGTTATTCAACAATACCCTTCCAGCTTCCTTCATTTCGTCGGTGTAAACAGATTAGATGATTAGGAATATCAAATGAATTAAAGCGATTATTCCCATAGGGTAGATCAATGATCTGGAGAACCCGTTTTTAAATTCATTTCGAGGATGTTTTTCGAAAAAGAAGTGTAATACGGTATGTATGATGAAAAAGATATCCAGCACCCAAAATGTAATGGTCTGATATGAGCTAAAAAGAAGAGAGAGGATGATGGTATACATTGGCAGGTGAATCCAAGTGAAATACCTATAGGCTTTATCATCTTCCATATCTTTTAACACCATAAACAATTTCCACTCGGACCGCCTGATGGCATCCATTTCGTGAAGCAGAAAGAGAGACAGGTTAAACAAAAATAAAACCAGTAAAAAGTCAGGCATGTAAAGTCTCCTTTTCCTATTCAATCTGCTCCTATCTTACTAAAGGTAATTTAATTTGGCAAAATATGAAAAAAAGGTTCACGCTCCGTTCATACGTGCTTGATATGCTCTCGAAAGAAAGCGTAAGGAACAGGTATCAAAAAATATGCGGAGTGGTGGGGGCAAGTCATGTCATCGTTGATAAGAAAGATTTTTGGGAAAATGATTTTACTGGTGTTATTGCTAGGCATGATATTAGGTGCAACTGGATTAGGGACCATGCCACTATCGGCAGCAGTATCCAATCAGGGATTAAATTCGGGCAAATTGGAGCAAGGAGTCGTAGCTAATCTGGAGGATACTGATCAGTTAACGGCATTCATGGATGGGATGATGGATGTGCAAATGCGATCTTTACAGATCCCAGGCGCAGTCATTTCGATTGTGAAGGATGGGAAGATCCTGCTCTCCAAAGGATACGGACATTCGAACATCGAAGAAAATAAACCCGTTGATCCCCAAACCAGCTTATTTCGAATTGCTTCAACAACAAAGCTGTTCACATGGACCGCCGTGATGCAATTGGTTGAGGCGGGCAAGCTTGATCTTGATACAGACGTCAACACTTATCTGAAAACGGTGAAAATACCGAAAACCTATGAGGAACCGATTACGTTGCGCCATCTCATGACCCATACCGCAGGATTCGAGGAGGGCGGTGTAGGTTACCAGATCACTACCGATCCGGGGAAACTGCCCGTCTCTATTGCTGAAACGATGGCGAAACATATGCCTGCAAGGGTTAAGCCACCAGGCGAGATGCTGTCGTATTCCAATTATGGCGCCTCACTCGCGGGACTTATCGTCGAAGAGGTCAGTGGTGTTGCCTATAATGACTATATACAGAAAAATATATTTGATCCGCTGGGCATGAATTATGCTACGGTAGAGGAGCCTGTTCCAGCGTCTCTGGAACCTTATGCCGCCCTTGGATACGCCCGAGCTAACGGCGAGTTTGTAACCAAACGGCCAACGTATGAGGGAGGATTTCGTCCTGCGGGATCAGGGAGCGTGTCGGCAAACGATATGGCTCATTTTATGATTGCCCATCTTCAAGACGGGCGGTATGAAGATAAACAAATACTCAAGCCGGAAACAGCCAAACTCATGCATTCTCCGGCATTCCAGTTTGATGAACGTTTACCCGCCATGGATCTGGGCTTTTATGAGTTGAATATGAATGGGCTGCGTGTGATCTCTCATGGAGGGGCCGATGAGCTGTTTAATACAGCGCTTTATCTTGTACCGGACAAAAAAGTGGGCATCTTTGTTTCCTATAGTGGAGGGGAAGGCGGAACGGCAGCAGAAGGGTTGGCGCAAGCCTTTTTTGACCGATACTATCCTGTACATGCAACGGAGCAGCCTAATGAAACTTCTATCGAATTCGGGGAGTCTCTGGAAAAATATGCAGGCTCTTATCAATTTACACGCCGTAATCACACGAAGATCGATAAGTTTTTCAGTTTTCTGACTCAAATCAATATTGAGTTTTCGGATAACCGACTGTTTATTGGAAGTGGTGCAGATCAGCAAGTGTATACTCCGATTGGCGTGAATTTATTCCAGGAGGTCGGAGGGACACATCAGATGGGATTCCGCACCGATGCAGAGGGCAAGGTCACGTATCTGTTTCTAGATATATTAAACCCAATGCCGCTGGAACCTGCACCGTTAATGAACCAATCGAAGTTCTGGCTCCTCTTGCTCGGCATTTCGGTTGTTCTGTTCATCACTGTATTGCATGGATTTGTTTATCGCAGACGCGAAATCAGAGTGATGCCAAAAGCACAGAAATGGGCAGTTCGGTTGTCAGCTATTACGTCTATATGGGGACTATTAACCTTGGGCGCAACACTTCTGGTGATGAACATGGATTTGATTGATCGGCTTAGCCATATTCCACTATCTTTACGTCTCTATCTGTTTATGCCGGTTATCCTTGTAGGGTTGACTGCGGCAATATTCATCATGAGCGTCCTGGCATGGAAAAACCAATATTGGACGTTACTGAAGCGTGTGCATTATACGTTCGTAATGGTAGCAGCAGTGATCTTGAGTTTATTTTTCTATCATTGGAACCTGCTGGGATGGCATTTTGGTTGAAAACCTGCACCCAGATAGGAAGAACAAGATAGATATCGGAGGCATACATTTCATATGACCAAAATCCTAGTTGTGGATGACGATGTGCATATTCGTGAGCTGATTACCTTGTTTTTGCGGAATGAAGGATTCGAGATTGTGGTAGCCAAGGACGGTGCGGAAGCACTGGAGATTGTGGGGAAATCCCCAATTGATCTGGTTATCCTTGATATTATGATGCCGCGATTGGATGGTTGGGAATTATGCAGGGAGATCCGGCGTATGGATCTGAATATGCCATTGCTAATGGTCACGGTAAAAGGGGAATCGGCCCAGAAAGTAAAGGGATTTCAGTTGGGAACAGATGATTATTTAACGAAGCCCTTTGATCCGCTGGAACTTGTGATGCGAGTAAAAGCTTTGCTGAAACGTTACCTGATTGTCTCCTCCCAGACCATTCAACTAGGGGGCATTATGCTGAATCGACGCAGCTTTCAAGTGATTCGTGGAGAGGAAACAATCCATTTGCCTTTAAAAGAGTTTGAGTTGCTGTTCATGCTGGCAAACCAGCCTGGGCAGATATTTACCCGAGAACAGTTAATCATCAATATCTGGGGGAGTGATTACGAAGGGGATGACCGGACAGTTGATGTTCATATCAAGCGACTACGTGAAAAATTCGCTGGTGATGCACACCATTTTCAGATTGAAACGGCTCGTAGTCTGGGCTACCGGTTAGTCATCACATGATCAAAACCTTATATGTTCGTATTATTTGCACGTTTCTGGTCGTCATTGTTTTCAGCTTGCTGACCTCTTTCTTCATGGGGATCTTCCTTTTCAAAAAGGAAGTAAATCATATCGGTCAGAATGACATGATTTCTGTAGGGGAGGAACTGATCCGTCTATATGAGCAAACGCAACCTGAGGACAGGGATGCTTTCATCAAAAGTATGGTTAAAGTGTCCACCTATCCCATTCATCTATATGACGTTTCGGGTAACGTAACCTTTTATGACTTAGACCATACAGAGACCGTTGAAATTGCACAAGAAGTGGTTCAAATGGTGTTGCAGGGTCAGATCTATCGTTCTCCCGGAGAAGTGGAGCAGACGTTCATAGGTCTTCCTTTTCCATACAAAGGGGAACCACAAGCCATGTTTATGCAGTATTCTCCGCAGAATGAAAATATCATTAATCGGATGGTTTTGCTGGTATTATTGCTTGCACTGTTGATCGGAAGTTTTTGTATCCTTATTGCTGCAAGGTATTTGGTGAAGCCGATTCAGGTGTTGACGCGGGCAACCAAACGACTGGCGAAGGGTGATTTCAATGTGGAAATCCAAACAAAACGTGTGGACGAAATGGGAGCATTGACGCAGAGTTTCAATGAAATGGCGAGTGAGCTTAAACAGCTGGAACAGATGAGACAGGATTTTGTTTCCAATGTATCTCACGAGATTCAAACGCCGCTGACCTCTATTTCCGGTTTTGCCATGGCTTTGAAAAACAGCAGCCTGGTTGCGGAGGCTGATCGTAACTATTATCTCGATATCATTATTACGGAGAGTGGACGACTATCCAGACTAAGTGATAATCTGCTGGAGCTTGCGTCTCTGGATTCCGATCATCATCCGTTCGAGACAACTACCTATAATCTTGATGAACAAATCAGGCAAGTGGTGGTGACTTGCGAGCCTCAATGGTCAGCCAAAGGCATTCCAATTCACTTAGAATTGGCGGACGGTATCAAAATCAGGGCAGATCAGGACCAGCTTAACCAAGTGTGGATGAATTTACTAGGCAACAGCATTAAGTTTACTCCCGTGGGCGGGCGTATCGAAATACGCACGAGCCAGTCTGTCGATGGAATCTTTTTCACGATAACCGATTCGGGCATTGGAATAGCGCCGGAGCAACTGGATTATGTTTTCGAACGGTTTTATAAAACAGACCTGTCACGCGATCGTAGCATTAGTGGTAACGGTCTGGGCCTCGCCATCGTCAAAAAAATCGTGATGCTTCATCACGGAACTGTCGAAATGAAAAGTCAGGTGGGCGTGGGGACAACGGTGATGGTTCATTTGCCTTCCGGATGATTACAAAATCAATTTAGGGCTGCCAGCGATATTTTTCTGGTAGCTCTTTTTTATGGATGTTTAGATTCGTTTATAATCACGAGTTATCAGGGTAGGATTGATTACGCAACAGTTCTGGCAAAGCATGTAGCACTTGCATACGTTCCAGCGCACCCTCCATATTCCAATGCTGCCCTACGTGATACACTTTGCCGTTACACACCGCAGGAAGATCACGCCAATAGGGGCTTTCCATCCAACTCACGTCGCGCTCATAAGAAGTAGGGTCAGTGACGTCCCCATCTCGAGTTGCAGAAATCATAAAAATACGATCCCCTACATAACGCTCAAAATCGCTTTCCTCGATCTTAACAAAAGCCTCGCCTTGCTCTATTAATGTCGCTACTTCATGAGGAGGTCTGAATCCATTGGCATGGTACAGTGTGTTTGTGAGACCTTGAGAGGCCATGACATAGAGATTTCCATCATTTCCGTCCACAAGAACTGTGGCACTTTCGCCGTGTTCAAATGCACCTTTACACACATTCCACATGTATTCAGCCATGGCTTCATAGCGGATCAGCCAACGTTCCGCTTCTTTTTCTTTGCCGAAAATTTGGCCCAAGGTCCGCAAGCGGCTATCCAATGTTTGCTCACGATCCAACACAATGGTTGGAGCAATGGTATTCATTTCATCCAGAGAAATGCCATAGTAGTTGGCGACGAGAATAAGATCGGGCTTCAGCTTTCGAATCTCCTCAGGCTTGGGGGGAAAGCTGATTTCAGTTGTGTTTTGCATTGGAGCGGTATCGATGAATTGGCCTAATAGACTCTTGGGACTACCGACTGGGAACAAATCCAGGGCCATCAAGTCACTTGCGGTATTGCGATCCAGATATACGATACGTGATTTGTCCTTGGGGAGTTCTAACAGCCTTCCTGTAGAGTCACGGAAAAAAATGTCCTTGTCCCTATCGCTTTGCTTATACATCGCTGCATACTCTCTAGGAGGCAACCCGGTCTTCTGACGAAATCGTCTGACAAAGTAATAATGATCATTGAATCCAACCTGATGGGCGATGGACTCAATGGTTTCTTCTGTCTGTAAAAGCAATTCCTTGGCTCGATTCAAACGAATCTCGGTTAGATATTCAATCGGGGTTTTGTCTGTCAGTGAGCGAAACAGCTCATTGTATTGCCATAAGGAGACCCCGGATATATCGGATAGTTCCTGCACTTTAATTTTCTCGGCGTAGTGTTCCTGCAAATAGATAAGGGTGCGTTTAACGGCATCTCTGGTATTTTCCAAAGAGTGAGCTTTCGTATTCTGTTCAGAGAGAGACAGCATCAGCATATGGAACATAGGTTGATAGGCATTGCTTTCTGCTTTGTTGATATAGGGGCGTTGACGAGTCATATCCTGAATAATGGTGTGCACGCTGGAATAGGAACGATCGGATCGCAACGTACTTCCATCAAAGGCAGGACTTGTGTCAAACCAGACGGACGAAGCCTGAACTTTAATTACATGAAAAGAAAACATATAGACAGCGAACGGCTCATGATCCTGCCTGGTTAGTACAATGTTGCCTCCGGGTCGAATATAAAAACACTGTTCTTCAATGGCAGTAAGGGTCTCTTCCCCCAGATCCAACCTGAAGTTTCCCGAAACGACAATGAGAAGACGATGCTCTTGCGAAGGCAGTATGCTGACGGGTTCCTCCATAAAATCAATCTCGTTAAGCGAATAGATTCCATGTACCTGATCGGTATGTAATAGAAGCTTCATGCCACAATCCCCTTACTAATTGATAACGATTCTCATGGAATAGCATAGTGTAAATACGCTCTTTTTTCAACCAATTGATAGGCGAGATAGAACATAACTTGGTGTTACACCTGCTAAGTATTGTCTGAAAAGCCCTGGAATTGTCCATTGATGCGCCTATGCTGGATCGTTACTATAGGTAGAAGATAGTGATAATGATTATCATTAAAACAGAGTGAATGGGGAGAACGTCATGTATAGTGTGAAACGATGGGGATGGTCTATTGGTGCGGTTCTGGTGCTGAGTATCGGCCTGAGTGCTTGCAGTAGCAATGAAGGTGCGTCGGTAAATGACGGAACAACGCAGCAGACAACCGTAAAAGAAAAGGAACCCGCTGCGGAGAAACCGGAAACCAAAGAGTACGTGGATTATCTGGGACGTAAGGTAGAGATTCCAACTGATCCACAGAGGATCGTCTATTATGATAATAAAACCTTCGGGGACATGCTGGTACTTGGAGCAGATGCAGTCGGTCAGGATAGCCGATTCGAATCAATATATCAGGATCAAGTCAAGGACATTGAAGATCTTGGTGCGCCGTTGAATCTGGAAAAGCTGGTTGAGCTTGAGCCAGATCTGATCATCACAGGTCTTCACGCTCAAGGGGAGGAGTTGGATCAGATTGCGAAAGTGGCGCCGACGGTCGGAATCGATGTAGATGCTCCATTGGAGCAGCGCCTGCCTATACTTGGTCTTCTGGTGAATAGGGAGGCAGAGGCACAGCAGTGGCTGGCCGATTATGATGCGAAATCGGAGCAAGCCTGGAATGCGTTCAAACAGAGTGCAAACATCGGTCCGGATGAGACGGCAACGATATTTTTAAACACAAATCGTACGCTGTATGTTATGACGACAGGGCTAGCTGCCGATTTATACTCACCTTATGGACTGGATATACC
Organism: Paenibacillus sp. FSL H7-0940; assembly: GCF_037979415.1. Taxonomy (NCBI): domain Bacteria; kingdom Bacillati; phylum Bacillota; class Bacilli; order Caryophanales; family Paenibacillaceae; genus Paenibacillus; species Paenibacillus sp. FSL H7-0940. Next base: position 4,721,500 of record NZ_CP150280.1, on the reverse strand, counting down.
GAATGAGGTGAAAAAGGTAACGATTGATGAAGAAATGCCATGGGCTCAAATATCACTTGAGAGTCTGCCATCATTTACCGGGGATCACGTATTCCTGATGGCAGCTGGGGCAGGGGAAGATTCCGCTGAGAATGACGAACTGATGAAGTCAGCGATATGGAAGGACCTTCCTGCGGTTAAGAACGGTCATGTGTATGTGGTGGAGCAAAAGTGGAATAAACGTGATGCCTACACGATGCATGAATTTTTGAATGAACTGCCTGCCATGATGAAGCAGCAATAGTTCGGTAATAAGTAGTAGAGTTGAGAGAGCCTCCTGTTGAAGGGGGTTCTTTTTGTACTTTTTGTACTATCGTTCTACTCCACACTTTGAAATGGGCTCAGCTTGTACAATCAGACTTCACCTTATCTGACTGCCATATTCATTAAGCGGTTATCCTATACCTATATGTGTAGTGAATCCGTTTCCTCACATTCCTTGTTGTATTTCTGCGGCACATCTCGTACAATTTGGTGAAGTAATTCTGCATTGCGTTAATGTGAATGTGAAAATTAAAGATTACATCAGGAAGCAGTACACAAGAAAAGGGGAGAATCGTTTGGAATCAAAGCAACTATCTAGAGGGCTAAAGCCCCGCCATGTAGAGCTGATTGCACTCGGAGGTACAATCGGCGTTGGTTTGTTCATGGGATCGGCAAGTACGATCAAATGGGCAGGTCCATCCGTGCTGCTGGCTTATTTATTGGCTGGTATCGTTATCTTTTTTGTCATGCGCATTATGGGTGAAATGTTGATTCAGGAGCCGGTCACGGGTTCGTTTGCTACATTTGCTCACAAATATATTAGTCCGCTTGCCGGATTCCTGACCGCCTGGAGCTACTGGTTCCTATGGGTTACGGTTGGTATGGCGGAAGTTACGGCGATTGGTATCTATGTCGGGTATTGGTTCCCGGATATTCCACAGTGGCTGCCTGCACTTGCTGGGGTGCTCATCATTGCGGCGGCAAATCTGGCGGCTGTGAAGTTCTATGGAGAATTTGAATTCTGGTTTGCGATGATCAAAGTGACGGCTATTGTGGCGATGATCGTGATCGGAACAGGACTCATTTTCTTCGGCTGGGGGAATGGGGGTCAGGCCATTGGTCTGTCGAATCTGTTCAGCCATGGTGGCTTCTTCCCTGGGGGCATCAAAGGTTTCCTCTTCGCGCTGTGTATCGTAACGGCTGCGTATCAAGGGGTGGAGATGGTCGGTATTACAGCAGGCGAAGCGGAGAATCCGAAATACACCTTGCGTAAAGCGATCAAAAATATCGTGTGGCGTATTCTTATTTTCTACGTTGGCGCCATATTTGTTATCGTAACCCTGTACCCTTGGAACGAAGTGGGCGAGACGGGCAGCCCGTTTGTGCTCACCTTTGCCAAAGTTGGTATTGTTGCTGCAGCGGGGATCATTAACTTTGTGGTGCTCACGGCGGCCATGTCGGGATGTAACAGCGGGATCTACAGTGCGGGACGTATGCTGTACACGCTGGCGGAGAATGGGCAGGCACCTGCCTTTTTCAAAAAGCTGTCCAAAGGCGGGGTTCCCCGCAACAGTATCGTCATTACAATCTCCTTGCTGCTGATTGGGGTTGTGCTGAACTACCTGATGCCGGACTCCAAGCTGTTCCTGTACATCTACAGTGCAAGTGTTCTTCCGGGTATGGTTCCATGGTTTGCGCTGGCGTTCAGCCAGTTCCGATTCCGAAAGCGTTGGGGCAACGAGATGGCGGATCATAACTTCAAGTCCAAATGGTTCCCGATCAGCAATTACATTATCATCGTGTATCTGATTCTCGTCATTATCGGTATGGCGTTTAACCCGGATACGCGCTTACCTCTGGTTGTTGGAGCTACGTTCATGGCAATCGTGGTGGCAGGATATTTCGCATTTGGCATCGGCAAAAGACAACGGATAGATGGCGGCGAAGATCGCTAGTCCAATATTCAAAAATCAATTTATATCGTAATATCATACATGCATTCCTTGAAACGACTGGAGAACCTGCGGGTGATTCAGCGTCATTCAGGGAGTGCATTTTTTATTCGGAAAAATCATGCTTGAATCTCCTGTAACTGGAGGTTTTAAGATTGGAGTTATAAAGATTGCACTAAAGCCTATTTACACTTGCCACTTCGATGACAGAACAACCTTCTGATCGCTGTTATCCCCTGATTTTTTGATTCAATTTTACAAAGGTGAAAATCTGGGGATAAAGGCGGGGTGTATGCTTCCGAAGTAGCTTTCTTTCAGAAAGCTTTTAGCATCCGCTTCTTCAGGTTATTTCTGTCCTCTACGTTCTCGTGTAAATGTTTAGTTCAATTTATATAATAGCTGCTGCGCAATAATATCATTCCGATGTAATCCGTGGCAGGATGGGAGGCTTTAAGTATATGAGGACAGTAGAATGGATTTATCTTATTTTCAACCTGCTTATATTAGTGGGGGTAATCGGGATTGGGAAACAGAGTCAACATTTTCGGAAAATGGTATGGGGTGGATTCGCCATATCAGGTGTGCTGCTGATCGTCCATGGTGTGGTCGAAGGACTTCGTTGGCCGATGATTCCGGCGTATCTGCTCACGTTGGTTCCACTGGTTGTGTTAGTTACACAGGCAAGACGCCAGCAACAGTCTGGTGTAACCTCGCTGAACAGTAAACGTACCGGGGCATCTGCTTCGACATCGACTGTGACGAGGAAATTCGGACGTGTTCGAATCATCGCAACGTCTCTTCTGGTGTTGGTATACGCTATTGTGAGCATTGGCTTGCCGCTGCTGTTCCCGGTGTTTTCGTTTGCCAAGCCAGCAGGTCCTTATGGAATCGGAACAGTATCCTACGACTGGACAGATAACAGCCGTGAGGAGTTGCTGACGAGTTCTGTCGGTGATCAACGGGAGCTGATGGTACAGATCTGGTACCCAACGAATCCAGATGTACAGGGCGCAACAGCTCCTTATGTTAATAAGCCGGAGATCTACGGGACAGCCTTCAATGAAGTACTGAAACTGCCAAAGCTTTTATTTTCCAGTCTGAGTCAGGTCAAAACACATGCGATTCAGGAAGCTCAGTTATCTGATGCCAAAGCCAAGTATCCGGTTGTTCTTTTCTCTCATGGTCTGCATGGGTATGAAAATCAGAATACGTTCCAGGTCGAGCAGCTGGTGAGTCAAGGATACATCGTTGTGGGCATTAATCACACGTATAGCAGTCTGGTGTCCGTATTCCCGGATGGACGTGTGGCGCAGTTTGAATCGGAAGGAAAAGAAGGTTTTGAACAGCTACAATTCAGTTACATGGACAAGTTGAATGAGACATGGGTGAAGGATGCACAGTTTGTACTGGATGAGGTAGAGAAGTTGGGTGCGGAAGATCCGAGCGGACGCTTTACCGGACGTATGGATCTGGACAATATCGGCATGTTTGGGCATTCATTTGGCGGAGCAACGACAGTACAGATGTTAATGGATGATCCACGTGTGAAAGCAGGCATGAATATGGACGGTGTATTGTTTGGCGAGAAACGTATCCCTGCGGAAGGCGTGGGCAAGCCGTTCCTGATGATGAGTGCAGACTCAACCGTTGCAGGCACAAGTGTGATGAGTGACGAGGAAATTGCTGCGATGGGCACGACCCGTCCGGAAGCCGAGAAATATTACGAGGAAGTGTACGAGCGCTATGAGCCGGTAACCGCAGGAGGGAACTTCTGGATGGAGCTGACCAACACCAAACATCTGAGTTTCTCCGACCTCTACCTGATCTCTCCACTGCTCGAATGGACACAGGGTGTAGGTGCGCGGGGGACACAACAGTTGGTCAACGATACAACGATTGATTTCTTCAACCACTACTTGAAAGGGCAAACGCTCCATATGGACAAGGAAGTGGGAGAACATGAATCCTATTTGTTGAAAAAAGGCTAAACGTATAAATGGAAGGAGACTGAAGTTCAGTCTTCTTCCATTTGTTTTAATCGTAACCGCATGCCCTCCTGTAACAGGTTAATGCCATCTACAATCTGGCTCCATTCGGGATTCATTACCTTGCATAGCTTGTTAAAACGCAGAATGCGATCCGTCACAGAGTCCAGCATATATCGGGCCTGTTTACTAAAAAATACTTCAGGTGTTTCGGCATGCTCGACACTTGCATACATCAACACAAAGTCCCACACCATGCTTTGCACAGCAGGGCTATCGATTGCCCAACGCTTGTCCAGCGCTTCGGTAGTGCGAATGCGAATAGCCTCCATTTTTTTCACCCAGACGTCCGCTTCGACTTGTGGCTGATTCGCCATAATGAAGAATGGAACCTCCAGCCGAGCCAGATCAGCCCAATAGGCCGGATCATTGATCAGTTCCTGAATTTCCTTCCAAGCCAGTGTTTGCTGAGCCGTCAGTTTGGTATCTTTCATCATGTATTTATCGAAAAAGTGCAGAAACGAGACTCTCCAGTCCTGCGGAATGCTATCCAGCAGATGGGATTCATCCACCTTGGCAGCAACGAATTGTTTTCGCCTGCTCGCATTGGCCGTCAGGGATTCTACCAGACTGGAGATATACGTGAGAGACTGTTCCGAATGCAGTGAAGTGTCTTCTTCATGCTGCTTCGCTTGCTGCAAAATGGAGAGCATGGAATTCATCGTGCCGATCTGGGTTTCCAACGCTTCAATCTGTAGATCCAACGCCTGTGCTACCGCCAGTTCACCCGACATGAGCTTTCGAATATCCGGTATGCTGAAATTCAGATAACGAAGCGTTGTAATGAGTTCGAGTTGCCACAGGTCTTGCGTTGTATAGAGTCGATGCCCGCCTTCCGTATGACTGGAGGGTTGTAACAGTTCAATCTCATCGTAATAACGGATCGTTTTCACCGTGGAGCCGATCAGTTTGGCTGCTTCACCGATAGAATAGGGCTCTTTATTTGCATTCAACGAGATCACCTCATGTTCTATTATACAATCTCCAGTTAGGGGAGATTCAATGCTAGACAGTCGTTAGGGAATCCGATTAGCTTAGTTTAAATTTCACCCATCTCGGTTACAAAGGAAAGAGTGCAACTTTTACGCAAATTAAATTCACAACAAATAAAAAAATACGTTTATACGATGGGTATCGTGTAAATAACCAAGGAGGAAATTGAACATGGCCAATCAAGACCAGCACACCATGCAAGATCCAACGACACAATATCCGAAGGCTACACCGGAGTGGAAACAGCAGCAGGATGAGCCGGGGCTTCAGCGTGAGATGACACCTGTTCCCGATGCGGGTGAGAAAAGTTATAAAGGCAGCGGACGTTTAACAGGACGCAAAGCAGTTGTGACAGGGGCCGACAGCGGAATTGGTCGGGCGGCAGCGATTGCGTTTGCCCGTGAAGGTGCAGATGTTGTTCTGGCCTATCTGCCGGAAGAGGAAGCAGATGCGCAGGAAGTTGTGAAGCTGATTGAGGAAGCCGGTCGCAAAGCAATTACGATGCCAGGTGACCTGAAGGATGAGAAATACTGTGAAGAACTCATTGAATCTGCGGTAAAAGAGCTTGGCGGGATTGATATCCTTGCTAACGTGGCAGGCAAACAGCAGTTTGTTGAGCAGATTGCGGATCTGACCACCGAGCAGTTCGATGCAACGTTCAAAACAAATGTCTATTCCATGTTCTGGCTCTGCAAAGCAGCTGTGAAACACATGAAGCCGGGCAGCTCCATTATCAACACATCATCGATTCAGGCGTACAAACCTTCGCCAATCCTGCTGGATTATGCAACAACGAAGGCATCCATTAACACGTTCAGCAAAGCGCTGGCCCAACAGGTGGGTAGCAAAGGGATACGTGTCAACGTTGTTGCACCAGGACCGGTATGGACACCGCTCCAGGTCGTGGGTGGACAACCAGTCGATAAGCTGGCCGATTTTGGCTCCAATACACCGCTTGGTCGGGCAGGACAACCTGCTGAGATGGCTCCGGCATTTGTGTTCCTGGCAAGCCAGGAATCCAGCTATGTGAGCGGTGAGACACTGAATGCAAATGGCGGTACGGTTAGTCCGTAAATAGTTTCAGGTAATCCGATCAGGGTATCAGAGGATACGGTCTCCATATTGGGGGCGGTATCCTCTTTTTTGTCATTAAGATGAGAGAAATAAAATATTTTTATATATGAAAGCGTTCTTATATAAAACAGGAAAGGTACATGGTAATATATTCAAGAACATCATCTTCGCTCCCAGCTCTGAGAGTGCGTTGCTTATACAATGAATCTGTTCAGATCAATACACTATGCCTAGGAATCGAAGGAGGAATTCTGTAATGGCCAAGAATGTACTTAAACTAGGTGACCCTGTCATAAGCACGTATACATCATATGGGACATTAACATCCGTTATGCACGAAGATTTATGGCCATGGATTTTCAATAACTTTATACAAATCAGGTATGCACATGGATGGGGAATTTTTTCGTTTGATTCTCATCAGTTTCTGCTAAGTACCTGTCCGGGAATTTCCTTTTACAACCTCCCACAAGAAATTGTGATTAGCAAATGGGGAACATCACTTAAGCAAGTGATTACGGAAGCGATAGATATGGGATATTATCTATATATTTATGCAGATAGATACTATATTGCGTGTACAGACTATTTTCAAAAAGAACATCTCATGCATGAATTATTAGTGTATGGGTATGACCTGGATCAAAATTTGATATACATTGCTGATAATCTTGATGATGGTAAATTCATACAAAGCGTATGTAGTCTGGATGAACTTGAGAAAGGCTACTGGACCATGTCTAATGAGTACAGTTTTTGGACAGAAGTGAGATTTCTCAAGCCTATCCAGAATATCAATTATGCAATTCATGTGGAGCAGATTATAACGGCGATGGAAAACTATCTTAACTCAAGCGAGACATATGACTTAGTGAGAGATCAGAAATACGATTTTGGAATGCAAGCCATTCAACGCATCTTTACCGATATTGAGCAGGCAGCCCTAGTTGGAGAAGCATTGGATTCACGAGTCTTTCATCTTTTATATGAACATAAGCTACTAATGGAGTTACGTTTATCTTATTTAATGGAGAAATTAATCATTGAGCCAGATGCAACTTTTATGGAGTTAAGCACTGTTCTGAAACAGGACTACTTTAAATTGAGAAATATAGTTCTGAAATACAATATAACGCGTGATACAAGTACACTCAGTAAAATAAGTGAGAGATTACAAGAGAATCTCATGAAAGAGAAAGCATTTATTTCTTCTTTTATTACCAGATTACAACAGGTTAAATCAATGGCTTGAAATCATCTAATAATAGACAAAAAATCCCCTTTGCTTGTGAAAAAGCAAAGGGGATTGCTGTGTAACTAAGTTACTTCTGCTCTGGTTTTGGGTCCAGAATGGCATAACTGCCTAGCGTGGCACAGGTGAGAGGGGAGGGGATAAGTCCTGTAGAACAATAGAACAGTTGTAATTCCGTAGCGGGGGGACCATGTTAAAATACAAGAGTTACTACATATATATATCAGAATAATTTGAGGAGGGGCTCAGATGACAGCAGAACAGATTGTCAGAACCTTTTTTGAAGAGGTCCGATCAGGGCGGAATCCCGATTATGCAAGCAGAGTGATGGCGGAACAAGTGCTGGCTCATCAAGTGATATCTGAAGAAGAGGTCACAGTGACCCGAACCCCTTCCGATTATGCAGATCATGTGCGAGAAATGATCGAAGCTTACGGGGAATTTTCACTCGAAATTCAGGAGTTGCTGACGCAAGGCGATAAAGTCTATGTGCGCTGGAGACAAACCGGTACCCATGTTGGCGAAGTGGACGGATACAGTCCAACCAACCTCCCGGTGATTGAAATTGCGAGTGCAGTATACCGAGTGGAAAACGAACAAATTGCAGAGTATTGGATACAGATCGACAGGTTGGGCATCGAGAAACAATTGGAACGTAATCGGAGCTGAGTTTCTCAGCTCTTTTTTAGTTTTCAGTTCTTTGTAAGCGTTCCCGTGTTATAATGAACAAAGTTGTATACAAGTTGCCTAAAACGTTTTCTGTCTTTTGACTCCATAATCTGAAAGTGAGGTTCAGTGATGATTAAAGCAACGGAAGATAATCAATATGTTGAACTAACAAGCCCGACAAGTTTACCGAAGGCATCCGGATTCCTTTGGAATGAAAAGATGATGATTCATGTGAATTGCCGGGGGTACGCGGTGGCCCAATTCATGCAGCCCGAACCTGCTAAATACTCGTATGCGCCCAACCTGGAAGCCAAGACGTTTATGCAACCGGAGCAGCCATACTATGCCCACCATCCGGGACGGTTTGTCTACATTAAAGATGAAATAAGTGGCGAAATTTTCTCCGCCCCGTATGAACCCGTTCGCAAGCAGGCGGATAGCTATACGTTCGCTGTCGGTAAACACGATATTCATTGGAAAGTGATTCAGGACGACATTTGCATCGAGATGTCCCTGCGTCTGCCGAAGGAAGATGTCATGGAGCTATGGCGTGTGAAGGTAACCAATCTGTCTTCGAGAAAACGCAAGCTGAGTATCTACCCGTATTATACGGTCGGTTATATGTCCTGGATGAACCAATCCGGTTCATATGTGGAAGATTTGCAGGGCATTGTCTGCTCGGCGATTACGCCGTATCAGAAATATCAGGATTATAGCAAAATCAAAAATTACAGCGACAAAACCTATCTGCTTGCAGATCACCAACCGACTGGCTGGGAAGTAAATCATGAGACTTTTGAAGGCGAAGGTGGACTACATAATCCTTCGGCCCTGCAGTCGGAGACACTGGCTGGTGGAGATGCACGGTACGAGACACCTGTAGCTGTATTGCAATATAGAGTCGAACTGGAAGCAGGAGCGGAGCAGGCGTATCGATTCATCTTTGGTCCGGCTCATGATGAGACAGAGATTGAGGGCATTCGTCAGCATTATTTTGTGAAGCAGAATGAGGAAGGACAGGATGGTTTCACCGCAGCCGAGCAGGAGTATGCTGGTTATATTGCGGAAGGGCAAGGGAACATCCAGATTGAGACACCGGACAGCTGGCTAGATAATGTCGTGAATCATTGGTTGCCTCGCCAGATGTACTATCATGGCAAAACCAATCGTCTGACAACCGATCCGCAGACGCGGAATTATTTGCAGGACAACATGGGTATGAGTTATATTCAGCCGCAGATTGCGCGGGCTGCGTTCTTGACCGCTCTCTCTCAGCAGCATATAAGCGGCGCGATGCCAGACGGCATTATTTTGCACCCGGACGCAGAACTGAAATATATTAACCAGGTTCCTCATACCGATCACTGCATCTGGCTTCCGGTCTGTATGAAGACCTATCTAGATGAAACGAATGACTATAGCATTTTGGAGGAACAGGTTGCTTTTACAGACAGTGAACAAAAGGTTTCCGTACTGGAACATATGAATCTTGCGATGCGCTGGTTGATCCATGAGCGTGATGCGCGTGGGTTGAACTATATCAATCAGGGTGACTGGTGTGATCCGATGAACATGGTGGGATACAAAGGCAAAGGCGTATCCGGCTGGCTGACCATTGCGACGGCATATGCGTTCAATGTGTGGGCAGATATTGGTGAACAGGCAGGGCATGCCGAGGTCGCAGCGGAATTCCGTCAGGAAGCCAACCAGACCAATGCGGTAGCCAATGAGTATCTGTGGGATGGGGACTGGTATGCCCGCGGAATTACGGATGATAACGTAGTGTTTGGCGTAAGCAAAGACGTGGAAGGACGCATCTATATCAATCCTCAGAGCTGGGCACTTATGAGCGGTGCTGCGGATCAGGAGAAACAGGAGAAGTTAATCCGTGCCGTAGAGGAGCAATTGGAGACGCCATATGGTGTCGAGAAACTCGCGCCGTCTTTCACAGCGATGCGGGAAGATGTAGGTCGAGTTACGCAGAAACATCCGGGAAGTGCGGAGAATGGTGCCGTGTACAATCACGCGGCGGCGTTCTATATTTACGCGTTGTACCTGGTGGGCGAGAAGGAGAAGGCGTATCGTCTGTTGCGTAAAATGATTCCTGGCCCCGATGCCGAGGATATTCTTCAGCGGGGTCAGCTACCCGTATTTATCCCGAATTATTATCGCGGAGCCTATCGTCAATTCCCACGTACAGCTGGGCGCTCCAGTCATCTGTTCAACACCGGCACGGTGCCGTGGGTGTATCGTTGCCTGATCGACGGATTGTTTGGACTGCAAGGTCATGCACAAGGACTTCAAGTGCGGCCGCAGTTACCAGAAGATTGGAACGAGGCATCAGTTACGCGGTTGTTCCGCGGGGCTGAGCTGAATGTAAACATGAAGAAGGATGCAACTGTCCGGACAATTGAGGTACATGTTGACGGTCAACGAATTGCAGGCGACATCATCAAGAATATACAGGCCGACGTGAAATATGAGGTGCTGGTGAAGCTGCCTTTGTAGAAAAGCGCAAGGAGTAATGCTGAACGATGTGAAGAGTTTGGAAAATTACGAAGACAAATTAAAAACTGCCTTTCCTTTATAGAAGGAGGGCAGTTTTTGCTTTCAAGATGTTGTTTTGAATTAATCTGTTTGTCAGACTGAATATGATGAAAGAATCCACAAGCTAAGCTTGATTAGCAAACACTCTATTCTTTGACTCTGTACCAATAGCTATAAATCTCTGAATAACCCAGCTTGGCGTAAAGTTTCAAGGCAGGTGCATTATTCGCAACCACTTGCAGGTAACTGGAGGTAGCACCTTGTTTTTTTGCCCAATGCAATAGATGCAAGATCATCTGTTCAGCAAGTCCCCGATTTCGAAAGTTAGCGTCTGTAATGATATCATACAACCCGATATAGCCACGTTCGATGACACCAAACCCACAAGCGACGACTTGCTCATCGATCAACAGCGAGATGAAACCTACCTGTGTGCGGATATTGTTCAACATAAGTTCCGTCGTTTCCCATTGCAGATCATTCACCTGATTTAACCTGCAAAAATGATCCAGCCACGCTGTGGTCAACTGTTCGTCGATCTGTACAGCCTGGTGTGCAGGCTCTTTGATCTCTTCCAGGCTCCTGATCTGGATACGAGTCAGATCCACAACAGTATACCCTTTGTCTTGCAAAAGTTGGTCGAGATGATCCGGCTGAATAAACGGTGTGATTTTAAATATGGTACTTAACTGATTGGAAGCATAGATGCGCTCACATTCTTCAATCTTTTTATGCACATCCAGAGTGGAGTAATGGATAGGTTGAACGGAGTTGGCACGTTTGGTATATCCTTTGGCAAAACGCAGTACCCATCCGTCATATAATAAGGTAGACAAGGGTTGCCAGTGATTAAGCGATAGTTCTTCAATGGTTTTGTGTTCTGAATCTATGGTATGCGTCATATCCAACCTCCGATTTTATGATTAAATAATAATACATAATTGTGTATAAAAATACAATAAAAACATATATATCGTCGAACAGTATGCATTATGGTCGGAGATGGGATACAATTTGATTGAATGAATAATTTCAGAAGCGGAGCGCATTATGTTAACGATTGAGATGCAAGGCCATAGCATTAACTGTCATATCCAATACGGCAAACGGAAGAAAGTGTCCATCACGATGGACTTGCCTTATATGGTAACAATCAAAGCACCCAATGGTACCAGTGAAGACATGATCCGGCAACTTGTAGAGCAGCACGGGGATGTGATTTTGAAGAAATCCGCTCTGATGCAGCGGGCGCTTGAAGGTCCTCAAGCTAAGGAATACGAAGATGAGGGCAAGGGGAAGTTTCTGCTTTTTGGCAAGGAGCATGCACTGCATGACTTAATCCCTGTAGAGGGGCTGACAGAAGAAGAGCTGCGAGCGAATCTGAAGAAGTTTTATTTTGCCGAGTGTAAACGCATGATTGGGGAGCGCATCGGACGTTATCAGCAGGAGTTGAAGGTGAAGCCGAAGTCAGTAGAGATCGTAGATTCTCCCACCAAGTGGGGCAGTTGCAGCTGGGACAAAAAACTTACGTTCAATTATCGTCTGGCGATGGCGCCACTGGAAGTGATGGATTATGTCATCATTCATGAACTTTGCCATATTCACCACATGAATCATGATCGCTCCTTCTGGCGGCGGATCGGTAGCATCATGCCGGATTACAAAACAAAAGAAGATTACCTGATGCGAAATGGTCGGGCTATGACACTATAATTCCAGACCCAAGTTTGTACTTGATACGATAGATCCCTCCATTATAATTCGTAAAATCCGCGATGGTCCCACTGTTTGCAGTGAGCGACTTCGCGGATTTTTTGTTATGTCTGGATCAGGAGTGGGTTACTTGAACGCCGTATTGTGTGAAAAAATGAGTAACCGCATCCATGTTCATTCGATCATCAAACAGATGCTCAGGATAATAGATGCCTGGAGCCATAGGTTTGTCCATTGGCATCATCAGTATCTTCTCGGCTTGCACCGCAGCGCCGAGTGCAGTCATGTGGGTCTGACCGAGTGGGTCAGAGACCGTCATCGTTCGTTCAACCTGATTACCTTTCGCATCCAGCCCTTTCAATTGAATGACCAGATGATGTGCACTCCCAGTTCCCGGATTATAGAGCAATTTCCGCCGGAATGGCTGGAAACGTTCACCACTGATCATCTTCCATACTCCAGTTTTAACCAGTCCCGTGAGTGCATAGGTAGATACTTTACTATCGAATGCAATGCGGAAGCTGGTTGAATCAATATGACTGGTATGAGGTAATGTGACGTGATCGGGTGTATCCAATCTGTAACATGGAGTCGTATACCCGTTCGGGAAATGAACTTTGATCGGATCTGTCATGGGATAGACGAGTCGATGTGTATTGGCTTCGGTTATCTGAAAAGGAATACTCATCCGGTCCATGAAGGCTGCCGAATCAGGCCCGGCCTTATCCCGCAGCGACCATAGGGCATGAATGTTTAATTCGACATGTTGCAGAGAGTTAGAAAGTATCATGGCAAAGAGTGACGCCGTTCCTGCCATCCATCCAGAGGACAGCACTACCGGAGCATGAAGCTCTTCCTGCTCTACTGTACGGATCGCTTGATTGAACACCTCAGTCCAGCGTGTTATATCGATGAGGGGAATTTTTCTCCGCACTGCCGATACCAGTAGCCGATCATCCAGATCGTTCACTGCATTAATGATTAACGATATATTCTCTCCTGCGTGAATCAGTGGATCGTTTGCATTGGTATCAACAACAACCGTTTGGACACGATTGGATGGAAAAGGTGCTGCTTTACCCACAGAACGACCTCCCAATACCAATTCCAGATCAGGATGCCTGTCATGCAAAATGCGGGCAAGCTGTGCACCTACAGCACCATAACCTCCAGCGATGAGAACTCTTTTTCTATTCATTCGATAAACCTCCGTTGATATGTTTATGTACTTATATGTTTAAACTATTGAACATATAAGAGTGAAGAAAAGGAATGCAGTACACCAGCGCGGTATGCGCTAGCTCTGACATTCCACTTCCACGAGATGAACGAGCTGTTTGATTAATTCGATCGCATCGTTGAACTCCAGCTTGTAATACATCTCCGTACCTTTTTTCTGAACCGATAACAGCCCGGATTGACGCAATATTTTCAAGTGATGAGAGACCGTAGGGCGTGACATGGGGACATGCTCTGCAATCTGCGATACGTTCATGCTCTCTTGATCAATGAGCAGCGATATGATTCGCTGGCGAACGGGATCTCCCAAACCTTGAAGATAAGGACTTAGATTCTCGAAAATATCAATAACTTTTTGGTTACCCATCGATTCGTTCATGGCTCACTCCGTTATAATGTTTAATTGTTTAAACGTATTATAAAGCTTAGTTCACTTAAAAATCAAATTTAACATTCCAAGTTGCAGGAAAATAGCTGTTCCGCTTGTCCATTTGAAGTACAATATAAGCAAATATGCCCGTACCACGAATCCATTGATGTATCCGTGGTGGAAGGAGTCCAAGATGGCTGAGAGTAACCATTATTCGGTGCTGGTAGATGAATATATCTCGGAGTTTGCACCCGATGTACAGGTGAGATTACAGGCAATAAGACAGATTATTCGTGAAGCGGCTCCGAACGCCGAAGAGAAGATCAGTTATAAGATGCCTACGTATGCACAGCATGGGAATTTGGTTCATTTTGCCGCTTACCAGCATCATATTGGGTTTTACCCTGCTCCCAGGGGAATTCAAGCTTTCCAGGAGGAACTCTCCAAATATAAAGGGGGAAAGGGATCTGTCCAGTTTCCGCTGGATCAGCCATTGCCCGAGGATCTCATTCGCCGGATTGTGGAGTATCGAGTGAAAGAAAATGTGGAAAAAGCTCGGGAGAAGAAGCAGAAGAAGTAGTAAATGGTAAAAACCTGTTAGTCTACTGAAGGGGAAGTACAGATGAACAAAGCACTAATCGTGTTGGATGTGCAGTATGGGATCAAGTCATTGAAGGATTTCACAGTTCAGTTGGGCAAGATTGAAGCGGTTATCGCTGATTTTGAACAGCAACATGAGCCAATCATATACATGAAACATGTAGATTACGATCAGGAGGGTTCTTCACTGTTCTATAAAAATGTTGAGAACCTGGAAATTATAATGGGTACCGGTCAGTATCCTGTTATGGAGAAAAGCAAACCAAGTGCCTTCAGCAATCCGGAGCTAAGAACTTGGCTACATGAGCATCAGGTAGAACATGTATTTATTGTTGGATTCAACATGGAATATTGTTGTCTGTTTACGGCAATCACTGCGGAACACGAAGGGTTTAAGGTAACCTTGATTGAGGACGCAACAGGTTCGGTGAACACAGCGGAGACGTATGAGATGCCGGGTCTGGACATTCAGGATTTTGTCGGTTCGATTTTGAATTGGTCGAATTGTATTGAAGTTTTATATGTGGATGAGTATAAAGAAATGTATCGTATCTAGCGTGGTTTACATGTGACGCCTGAGATTTGAGTATGGTATAATAAGAGCAGATTAGACGTAAAATGCAAAGAGAGCCGTGCTGGTAACACGACTCCTCCGAGCAATAGCCGCTTTTAAGGGCGGTGGGCTTCGGTAACATAAGGGCACGATGAAATAGACCGCATTCCTTTGCTACGGGGGCGGTCTATTTGTGTGTATTGGACAGAATAAGGCATTCCTTGTCAACATGACAGTGTGCATTTTAGTTTGGAGGAGAATTCGTATGATCAAGGTTCATTTATCTCGTATTATGGGTGAGAAAAGAATTAATATTGCTGATTTATCCCGACTAACCGGATTACATAGAAATGGGATTGCCAAATTATATAATGAAGAAACCGATGGTGTGAAGTTCGATACGCTGAATCGAATATGTGAGGCTTTGGATTGTGACATCCAGGATATCATTGAGTTTATTAAGGACGAGAAGTGATCTTCAACAATTAGCTAAGGCCCTATACTTTTAAAAAATTGGACATATAGACCGTTACCTTATCGAAGGGACGGTCTTTTTCTGTTTGTATACACATACTGATCCGCACCGATCGCAAGCGTTACTCCCTTTCAGCGATTTTTCAGCCAGAGCCATTATAATACTCACGGAATCCTGTAATCGAAAAGGAGTTTTCGCATGTCTAAGGTGCTGCATAAGTCGTTTTATCTCATTTTGCTCGTGTTTGTTGCGGTGTTTATTGCTTCGTCCTTGTTGGTTCGGGCACAGTACAACTACGCCTTGTATGGGGACAATCCCATTTTGGGCATGCAGCAGTGGAGTATTTTTCTCCCGGTCATTCTTTTGCTTCTTGGTTCAGGTGTCGGGTTATATGCTCTATGTCTGAAGCTGAACAAATACAGTCCGAAGGTTGTCATTCCGATTGTGCTGCTAAGTTCTTTGGCCATTCAGATCATCATCATTTTTGTATTTCCGAGAGTACCCACCGATGATTCACAGACCGTTCTCTCACTCGCCATGAACATGCTGTATGACCAAGACTACTCGTCGTTTGAACCGGGTGGTTATCTGCAGATGTTCCCGTTTAACTACTCGATCGTGTTGTACCTGAAGACATTGCTGTACCTGTTCCCGGACAACTATCTGGTCATCAAACTATTTAATATTTTGTTTTCAACGTTAACAACGTTCATGATTTATCTTATCTACAAACAAGTGAATGACAGATCTACGGAGCGTGATTACGGTGTGTTGATCTTTGCAGCCACGTACCTACCGTCCTTGTTCCTGAACAACCTGATCTATAACGATGTGATTGCCACAGCATTTCTGACATCTTGTATATACTTTGTTATTCGTTTTGTACGTGAAAAGTCTTGGAAAACAATCGTCATTGCCGCCGTTTTTCTCGCAATGGGCAATTACTTCCGAAGCATTGGCGTGATCGTGCTAATCGCTGCCATCATAACTATCCTGCTGAATATGTGGAGCATCGGAATGAAGAAAGTTGTCATTTCCATCGGTGTGCTGGCTATGTTGTTTAATGTACCAACCTGGACTCAGAATGCGGTTCTTCAATCCTCCGGTGTTGTGAGCGAATCTGTCGGAGAGAATGCTGCACCGGTCTATATGTGGCTGAATATGGGCATTAATCTGGAGCGTTTTGGCTTCTGGGACAATATGGAGAGTTATCAGATCTATCAGAGGCAGGCCAACTACAATAAGGCTGAGAGCGCAGCATTGTTCAAACAAGAGATCGGCAACAAGCTGTCTGAAGCAAGTGCAAGTGACTTGGTGCAGATGTATTACAAAAAGATTATATGGACCTGGACCGAAGGAACGTACCAGATGGACCGCTACGGAATCGGCAATGAAAGTTCCATGGGTGCCGGAAGAGGAAGGGGAGGCGGAATCGCAAGCTCCTACAGTTACACCAATGCGATAACAGAACTGTTACAAGGGGATTCGGTTTATCGGACAGGTTTGCTCTGGATTGTATATGTGATGAATTTCTTGATGTACTGTTTTATTTCCATCCGGTTGGTTGGTGGAATTCGTCGTAAACGGTATGATGAAGTCTCCTTAATCCTGGTCATTCTCGGATTCATCGGATTTTATATTCTGTGGGAGATTAAGTCCAGATACATCTACCCTGTATATCCGTTGTTGGTTGTGCTGTCCTATATGGGTTTCAAAGATACGTATGACTTCATATTCCATCGTAAAGGTACCTTGGAGAGATATTCCCTGAGAAAAAGGTGATCATATGCGAAAAAATAAATATTTTACATCGGTTACGCTACTCCTACTGCTGGGATGTTGGGTTATGCTAACGGCTTGCGATGTGATAACCGCTCAGAATATTACCAAGACCAGTTCTGCGCAAGGCATGAACGGTGGCGGTATGCCGAATGGTGGTGGCCTGGGAATGAATGGAGGAACACCGAGAGGTGGAAGAGGCACCGCGGGCATGAATGATCGATCAGGCAGTCCTGGCATGACGCAGGGGATGATGAATGCCAACATTACTGGTAGAGTCATCTCCGTGAATGGAAACACAGTTACGCTGGCGTTACTTGAGGTGCAGGACAACTCATCCCCAAGCATGGAGTGGAAGGATACCGGAATGGAAATGAAGTTGAATATAGGTGATGATGTTGTTATCACTGAAGGCATGGGGACGCCGGGTTCGGGCAATTCCAGCCCACGTGCGAATTCGTCCATTCAAGTGTCTGATCTCCAAAAAGAAAACATCGTGATGGTGTGGTATAAGGACAACACCGAGACGGTGGAAAAGGTGATGGTTGTCCAGTAAAAAATGATGGGATTATCGTCATTTTGTAATTGCTTACATTTGGCTTATCGGCTATTATGGTAACAACTGGTTTTTTGAAGGGAGTGAGCGTCATGAAACGACGGTCTAAGATGGTATGTTCTATTACTACAATGAAGGTAAGCATAAACTGAATAATTCCGGCAGATCATTCAGATACAGTGTGGACACATCCAGCTTCCCAGTCGATCTGAGATCTGCCGATCTATAGGGATATAACTGCTCAATTTTTCTGGCGTATGCGAGGTTTATTTGCTTGTGCAAATTTCTCATACACTCAGAATTTTTAAAAGCCGCAGGCATAGCCTGCGGCTTTTTGCGCGCAAAAATAGGCATTCGGTGGTTACAAGCAATGCACATAAAACGATCAAAAAGGAGAACTGCCCATGTTAAAATTAAAATATTTATTTCAACATAATGATCTTGCCGAGATGATTTTAAAGAATTGGAACTATGATCTTGAGTCGCTGGATATGTTTCAGTATTATCGCATATCCTCCAATGCCGTGTATCCGTTCAGAGATCAGGGGGAAGTGAGATTACTTCGATTTGCTCCGGTAGAGGAAAAAAATCAAGTCAACCTTAGCGCGGAATTGGAGTTCCTCCGTTATCTTCGAACGAATCAGTATGGAGCCATGGAGGCTGTACCTTCTCATTCAGGAACAGAACTTGTAGAAGCTCATACTCCATGGGGAACGTACTATGCTTCCGTATTCAAGCGAGTACCTGGATCGCAGTTAGGAAGCATTGATTTGAATGACCCCATCCTGTACAGCTATGGTCAGGCGTTGGGTGAGCTGCATCATCTATCACGTACATTCATGCCTGAGCAAAAGGAGAAACGCTGGACCTATACGGATGTTTTGGATTGGATGCAGGAGATCCTGAAGGGTTTTTCTGGTGAAACGGCTGCTCTGAACGAGGTGGAGTTTCTCCGAACATATTTTGCGACTTGGCCGATAACCCAGCAAAATTTCGGACTCATCCACTACGATTTTGAATTGGATAATGTTTTCTATGATGAAGGTAGCCAGTCTTGTTATGCCATTGATTTTGATGACTCGATGTGTCACTGGTACGCGATGGACGTGGAACAGAGTCTGGATAGTTTACGTGAGGAGATCGAGCCTGAACAATGGGAGCAGAAGAAACAATTGTTCCTGAACGGATACTGGTCCGAGACAGGAGAACTTTATGATCTGGAGAGTATGTTCCCCGCTTGTCGCCGTTTTGCCAACTTGTACGGTTATGTGCGTATGCTTCGATCTGTTGCAGAGCAGTGGTCACATGAGCCGGAGTGGATGAGCGGACTAAGAGCGAGGTTAAGCAGAAGGATGACGGAACAAGCAGAGCAATTCGGAAAGGCAGTCGACAGCTAAGATTGGTTCCAATTCACCCTAGGCTAGTCAAGATCCATGAGCACTGAAGTTTGGAAGAATCATTCACGTAAATTGGTCCCGCGGTCAGATGCAGATCCTCTGTATCGATCACGGGGCTTTTCTTTTGTTCGAACATTACCGAATAATGAAACGGAAGTGGAAATCTTGTAGAAAGGTTGGATGGGACTTTCATTCTTTCTACGCTGAAAATGGTATTTTAATGTCGGATTATATGAAAAAATGTTAAAAAAACAAATAAAATAGTTATTGATTAAATTTGGGAGGGATGATAAGTTGTAATTAACTTATTTTAGGATAAATTATATATAAAGGAGAATTAGATGGGAAATGTATGTGTTGATCTGCATCCTTTAACAGAGCATCAACAAAGAATATGGTACATGGAAATGTTATATCCGAAATCAGATGTATGGATGATTACATCCAAGATGAGCATACCGGAACCGATCGATTTCACCTTGTTAGAGCGGTCGATTAACAGGGTTTTGAAGAATAACGAACTGCTTCGAACTCGGATTATACTGGATCAAGGTGAGAATAAACAATACATCCAACCTTATGAGTACAGATCACTCAAGCATATTCATGAAGATCCAGCCTTGACGGGTGTGACATGGACTGAGTATGTGGGTAACCATCCGATTCATGTACACAGTGAAGATCTATGTCAGTTTTATACGTATGAGGGTCATGGACAATACGGATACATCATTCAGGTTCACCATATCATCTGTGATGGCCTGGGATTATTCCAGTTGACGAATGAGATTACGGCAACCTATCATGCCGAACTGAAAGATGGTAATGCAAGCAGGATTGAATCTACGATTCACGATTATGAATACTATATAAATAGTGAACAACAATATCTCGCTTCCAAACGCTATGTGAAAGATCAGGCCTTTTGGAGAGAGAAGTTTCATACGATTCCCGAATTTATGGAACTGAAAGCGCACAATCCCCTTCTAACTCACACCGCAGCCAGAAGAAAAACGATGAATATGGATCACTCCATGTATGTACGTTTGAAAGATTTCTGTCGTCAGAAGAATGTCAGCGTATTTACCTTTTTTCTCTCAACTCTAGCTATTCTGCTAAATAAACTCACTCACCAAACCGATTTGGTCGTTGGAACCAACTACGCGAACCGAACTAGTAAAACAGATAAAGACATGATTGGCATGTTTGTCACAACCATACCTGTCAGGATCGGGGTAGAACCCTCTGAAACCGTGTTAACCTTGCTGCAATGCATCTCCAATGAACAAAAAGAAATATTGCGTCATCAGAAATATCCGTATAATCAGCTGATCCGTGATCTGAGAGAGTCGCTCTCCTTACCGGAACTGAACAGACTGTTCGGCATATCACTGGTCTATCGTCCAGAACGCTTTGACAAGATGCAAGGACATGATGTCTATATGGACAACAAGTTTAACGGACATGAGACGAATGATCTGCTTATCAATATTATTGAAAAAATCAATGCGGATCGTATCATATTTCAGATGGATTATCGGACCCAGTTGTTCAGTGAATCGTTCATGGACATTCTGCTCGATCAGTTTCTTACGGTTACGGAAGCCATTCTGGAGCATTCTGAACAAAGAATTGAACAGGTCAGTATTGTAAGCGAAGCCGATAAACAATCGATGCTAACCGAGTTTAATGATACCAGGGCGTCTTATCCTAGCGACAAAACGGTCATCCAGTTGTTTGAAGAACAGGCAGCTGCTACCCCTCAACATACAGCACTTATCCTGGGGGATAAGGAGATGAACTACGAACAATTGAATGCCAGAGCTAACGGCTTGGCTACGACATTGATCAGCAGAGGAATCAAGCAACGAGAACTGGTAGGCATTATTGCAACCCACAGTATGGAGATGGTTATCGCGATTCTGGCTGTTATAAAAGCCGGATGTGCTTACATTCCGATTGATCCCGAGTATCCCGATGAGCGAATTCATCATATTTTGAAAGACTCTCAGGTAAGGTTCGTCCTGGTTAACAAGCTTGTTCATTTGCCGGACGGTCTAGAAGTCATTGACTTGATTGAAGAAAATGATGGATATATACCAACAGATAATCTGAACTTGACCATAGATATGAAGGATCTGGCTTATGTCATCTACACATCAGGATCAACTGGAGCACCGAAGGGTGTATTGGTGGAGCATAAGGGATTGACGAACTATATATGGTGGGCGAGTCAGACCTATGTTACTGACAGGAAAACGACTTTTTCACTGTATTCATCCATCGCGTTTGATCTGACTATTACCTCCATCTTCACACCGTTAATTACGGGCAACACGATGATTATCTACAACTCGTCTCATAACAAGGCATTGATTACTGATGTTGTCCTAGATCCGCGAGTGGATCTGGTCAAGCTGACGCCGGCTCATCTGCAATTGATTCAGGATATGAACATTATGGACAGATCCAATGTCCGGACATTTATTGTGGGCGGCGATAATCTGAGTGCTTCATTGGCTGCGAATATTACCCGGCAAAGCAAACATGAGGTTACCATTTTCAATGAATATGGACCGACAGAGACAGTGGTGGGCTGTATGATCTATACTTACAATCCTCATGTTGACCAAACGGAGTATGTGCCTATCGGAAAGCCCATTCAGAACACATCCATATATGTGCTTGATCAATCACTGCAATACGTTCCTGTCGGTGTTCAGGGTGAATTATTGGTTGGGGGAGACGGAGTGACCAGAGGCTATCTGAACCAACCCGAATTGACGGGCAGAAAATACGTCGAACACCCGGATCATCCAGGCGAGAGATTGTACCGGACAGGTGATCTATGCCGGTTAAGGGAAGATGGTCAGATGGAATACCTCGGAAGAATGGATGACCAAGTGAAGATTCGCGGGTATCGAATTGAACTGGGTGAGGTCAAGGCAGCTTTCTTGAAGATCAAAGGAATCCGAGATGTTGCTGTAAGCGTCAAGACGGATCAGCAATCCCGTCAGTTATGTGCTCATTACGTCAGCGATGCACATGTGACCCGGAGGATGATACGGGATAATCTGGTATCTCTGTTGCCGGAGTATATGGTTCCCACACATCTGATCAAGGTGTCTTCGATTCCACTTACCATTAATGGCAAGATTGATTACTTGGCGTTATCGATAGAGAAGCCACAATCGGATGAAGAAAATGTGTATGTGGCACCGAATACTGTCATGGAACAGACGATATCTACCATCTGGTCTGAGATTCTTGGTCTGGAAGAGGTGGGTGTGACGGATCACTTCTACGAACGGGGTGGTGATTCCCTTAAGTTGATTCAGATCTACACAAGGCTTTCCGAGATAGGTTTTGATTTTTCGATTAACGATATGTTTAATTTCCCTACAATCCAATCCTTAAGTTCATATCTGGATCAGGTCATGGAAGAAAAGGAAGGCATGATGAGCATGGAACAAAACACAATAAAGAGATCCAAAATGGAAGTATTGAACGGAATAATGGACAAGCCGATCTTCCTGTCAACAGATATTCCCCGAGTTGATCCGGCGCTCAAAGGTGTAATGTCATTCAACCAGGAATCCCTGTGGCTGGTTGAACAGTTCGAGGGGAAGAGCACCAAATATAATATTCCCGGACATGTCCTTTTTGAAGGCGCATTCTCGGAAGAGGCATACATCTATGCATTGAATCAAATTGTGCAGCGGCATGATGTATTGAGAACGTATTTTGTTGTAGAAAACAATACACCCGTGCAGCGAATCAGGCCTTACGAGCCTTTTGGCATTGAGGTCCAGCATACGCTGAGGGATAATTCCCAAGCCAGTCTGAAGCGTGTAATTGAAGAAGAATCCAAACACCAGTTCAACCTGGAAACCGGGCCGATGTATTATTTTGGATTGTATCGGATCCATGCACATCAATATTTTGCCTATTTTAATTTTCATCACATTATCTTCGATGGCTGGTCTCAGGATATTCTGATGGCTGAACTGGGGTCATACTATAATGCTTATCTGAGGGGAGAAAATGCAGCAACTGAGAATTTGAGTATCCAATATTCCGACTATTCACATTGGCAAAAGAATAAATGGATGACTGCCGAATTTCCGACAGTTCTGAATTATTGGCGCAACCAGTTGGGAAGTACCGTTAACCGATCGGTGAAAGTATTGCCGTATGACCGGGAGCCTTCGCTGAATAATGGGGATACCGGAGATATTCTGCTCTCAGAAATTCCGATCCAAACCATTGAAATGATCAAAAAGGCCGGTATGAAAAACAATGCCAGTCTGTACATTACCATGCTCACCGCCTACAAAATGTTGCTGTACTTTTACTCGGGTGAAACCGAGATCGTCGTGGGAACACCTGTAGCAAACCGTAATCGTGCCGAAGTGCAGAGATTGATCGGATATTTCTCCAACAGTCTTGCTTTGAAGACGACCATGGACCCCGAGCAGTCCATAGATGCCCAGATTATTTCGGTTAGAAATACGGTATTTGAAGCGTTTGATCATCAGGAGATGCCTTTCGGCAAGCTGATTGAACTGCTGAACCCGGATCGTGCTTCGGGGCTGACCCCGTTCTTCCAGACGTGGTTTGTACTTGATGTCAAAAATACGTACAACATCGAAGGGCTAAGTATTGCTCAAAATGAAATTTTGTGGGGACACAGCGGCAAGAGCAAGTGGGATCTGACATTAAATCTCATCGAGGCTGATCATGTAATGAATGCAGTGGTGGAATACAAAACAGAGTTGTTTGGCAAATCCACCATGAAGAGATTCCTGCATGATTATATGGCTGTAGTGGAGCTGATTGCAGCTGACTCCTCGCGGAGTCTTCAAGCTGTACGTCATGATTGGGAGGTGATGGCCCACGAGTACAAGATGGTGTTGCTGAATAGCAGTAAGAGCAAAAAGAAATTCAACAAAATCAAATCTTAGGAGGAATAACTATGAAGAAGAAATTTGATAAAGGTGCGCAGATGGTCATCCAGAAAGAAATTGTGAAGCAATCGTTTCTGGAGGAAGGTCAGGAACTGCCGTTGGTAATCAAACCCAATGTATCCGGTCTGGATCTGAATCAATGGTATCTCAACAATAAGGATATGGTTGAAGAGAAAATTTTGAAATATGGTGGCGTCCTGTTCAGAGGTTTTGATACTACCACACCAGAGAGTTTTTATGGGTTCATCGATGTAAGCTGCCCCGAACCGCTCAGTTATAAAGAAGGAGCGACGCCGAGAACCCAAGTACAGGGCAAGGTGTATACGTCAACGGAATTTCCGAATGAGGAATCCATTGCACCGCATAATGAACTGTCCTACGTCATGACATGGCCCAAAAAAATCTGGTTCTCCAGTATCGTTGTCGCTGATGAAGGAGGAGAAACACCTATTGTGGATGTACGGAAAGTATATAACCTCATTGATCCGGACATTCGGGATGTTTTTGCAGAGAAAGGCTGGATGTTGGTTCGAAACTACGGAACTGGATTCGGACAGACCTGGCAGTATGTTTTCCACACGGAGTCCAAGGACGAGGTCGAGCAATATTGTCTGGACAACAACATGGCTTGCCAATGGAATGAGGATGGAACATTGACAACGAAGCAGGTGAGACCGGCCATTACGATCCACCCCGATACAAATGAGAACCTGTGGTTTAATCATATTGCCTTCTGGCATAGCAGTAGCTTGAACGAGGAAGTTCGCAACTTGATGCTCGAAGAATTTGGAGAGAGCGGCTTGCCATACCAGACGTATTATGGAGACGGAACTTCAATTGATGCTGATGTGGCTGCACATATTCGTCAGGCTTATGCCGATGCCACGATCGCCTTTCCATGGCAAGAGGGAGATATTCTTATGCTGGACAATATGCTGGTGGCGCATGCACGGAACCCGTATCAGGGAGATCGAAAAGTACTCGTAGCCATGGGAGAACCCGTGTGTCGTTAAGCCTCAATTGCGCCTGAAGGAAATTACATTCGAACTGAAAATACATTAGAAATGCAGGAGGATTGAACATGGAAAATGTAATGCTGGGTTATCCCCTTTCACCACAACAGAAACGACTGCATGAACTGAATAATAACGGATTAACATCACTGGTCCCAAGTGTAATTGCTGTTAACATCGAAGGTGAGTGCTCCAATGATCAGATTGAATTAGCCGTGAAGAGAATAGCCGAGAAATACAGCACACTCCGCACTTCCATAGAAGCCGATCCCAATTATGGGGTCCATCTTCAGAAAGTAGATTCGGAGACCAGAAGCCGATTCCGTACTGCATATTCCGATGAACCGATTCAGGAGCAGGATATCCAAGGGTTGATCCGAAAGGAGTTGGACACATGGACAGGTGATTATTCGCTGGAGGCCATTAACGTGGATCTGTCCGAACGTTCCAAAGTGTTGATTCTCGCTTTTGATCCACAGTTCTCGGATATTGAACCTGCCGTTATTCTATCGGATTTATCACAATTAATCGTGGCCGAGGTGGACTCTGAACTTTTGGAAGAAGAGGTACCGTACTATGCTGTATCCGAGTGGTTGAATGACCTGTTGACCAATGATGAGCATGCGGAGGAAAGAAGTTTTTGGAACAATAAACGGTTTGATCATGTTGATAAACAATTGTCCATGGTATCCGGTGGCGGAACCACGAGTATTACGATGGCAAGTTTCTCTGTGGAAGGGTCACCAGAATTGTGGGCTGAACTTGAGAAGGTAGCGGAGAAGGCTGGAAGTACAATAGATAACGTTACGCTCGCCTGTTGGAATCTGACTTTGCATCTGCTGGGCGAGGATAAGGAACTAACGGTTGGCGTACATACGCGTGGCCGACAAGATGAGGATTTGGAGAAGGTTGTCGGTGCATTGAATCGATACGTACCTCTGTACTCGGGATTAAAAGAGGACGACACGCTGACTCAGTTTTTCCAAAGAACGACGAGTGAAGCGAAAGATAGTGCAGAATATGCAGATTATTTTGACTTCAAAATGTTTAGCAAATCGAATTCGAGTCAATCTGTGTTCTCCTATGGATTCGAGAGTCGGGATGCATCATCCGTGGTGGAATCGGGTGGTCACACGTTCCGGGTTGTGTATCAGTCGGAACAGATTGAACCGGTTCACCTTGGACTCCATATCCAGCAATACCCTGATCGCAGAGATATCGTTCTTCGATATAACGAGGAAAAGTACACTTCGACAGAGATTGGCTACGTAGCGGATATATTCACACATATTTGTAACAAGGCCTATGTGAATCTGGATGAACCCGTATCGTCCAATATCATCCCTGATCATCTGACATTTACATTGCAATCGATTCTTCAAGGAGAGGTTCGGGAATATGCAACCTCTACATTGGTGGAGATGCTGGACGAACAAGCCTTGAAGACACCAGATCAGGTTGCGGTTGTGTCCGGTAACACTCTGCTTACGTTCCGGGAAATCCATGAGAAGTCCAAACAGCTTGCCCACTATCTGCATCGGACAAGAAGTGTCGGGCATGGAGATGTAGTCGGGGTAAGCGTGGAGAGATCTCCTGAGCTGGTCATAGCCCTTCTGTCGGTACTTCGAGCAGGGGCGGCTTATGTACCACTTGATCCCGATTATCCCAATGAGCGATTGTCCTATATCCGTGAGAATGCCCGCATTGAAACGGTGCTGTTGTTGAATAAAAACAATGAACGGCTCAATTCCCTTTTTGCTAATCCTGTATTTCTTGAAGAAGAAGGTGAGGCAATTGCGACCGAGCCCACGGACGCACCGGCAATCGGAGTAGATGCCAGAGACATCGCCTATATCCTCTATACTTCCGGTTCCACAGGTAGACCCAAAGGGGTCAAAGTGTCACATCAGGCCATCAGCAACCATATGCATTGGATGAACAATGAATTTCCACTGAGCGGGGAAGACGCTGTATTGCAGAAAACATCGATTAATTTCGATGCATCGGTATGGGAATTCTATGCACCGCTCACTACGGGCGCAAGGCTGGTTCTTGCTGAGCTGGACAAGCATGCTGATCCCGACTATCTGCTCGATATTATTCATAAGGAACGAATTACGACATTACAGGTTGTACCTACCATGCTTCAGGCTTTGGTGGAAAAAGAAACCCTCTCTTCAGCACCGTTAAAAAGGGTGTTCAGCGGCGGAGAGAGACTGGGAATTCCGCTCCAGAAGGCTTTCTTTGCTGGTTCCAACGCTCAGTTGATTAACTTGTACGGCCCAACTGAGGCGAGTATTGATACGACTTATCATATCTGTGACAAGGATAACGTTCATGAAACGATCGGCAGACCGATTCATAATACGAATCTGCTCGTGCTGGACTCGAACCTTAATCTTGTCCCGCCAGGTGTTGCCGGAGAGTTATATATCAGTGGAAAAGGCCTTGCAGATGGATATGTAGATGAACACTTAAATGACCAGGCTTTCCTGGCACATTCTTATGCGCCGGACAACGTGATGTACAAAACCGGAGACAGGGTCCGTTATTTCCCGGATGGTCATATCGAATACATTGGTAGGGTTGACCGGCAGGTGAAGTTAAGAGGTTACCGGATCGAACTTGGCGAGATCGAGAAGGTTCTGAATGAACATCCTCATGTGCGACTTGCAGCGGCGAAATTGTTAGAGAAGACAGAACCTTTGCTGGCTGCCTATGTAGAACTGGATACCGCTGGAGAGATTCAGGATGTCAAACAGTGGATTTCATCCGCACTTCCCGAATATATGATTCCGAACGTCATCCAAGTGCTGGAGCATTTACCGCAGCTGAGCAATGGGAAAATTGATTACCACGCCCTGCCGGACGTGGATGTAAGTTCAGGGGCGGAATATGCCGCACCAACGACAACCGTTGAGCAGATTGTCGCCCAGATCTGGAGAGCGGTATTGAAGCGGGAGCAGATTAGTATTGATGAGAATTTCTTTGCACTCGGAGGGCATTCGCTTATCGCAACGCAGGTCATCTCTGGAATCAGACAACAGGTAGGTGTTAATCTGCCGCTACGTAAAATATTTGATGCGCCTACCATTCGTGAATTGTCCGAAGTGATTGAGAATCTGTTATTGGAAGCGAATGGTTATTCTACGGAGGGTAATTAAGTGAAAAAATCCGGTGCAGTAATAAACAAAAGCGAACTGATTGATCGAATATTAAGTCAGATGAATGTTTCCAAAACAGTAGAACGCACTTCTCGGGAAATCAACCGATTTCCCTTATCTTTTGCTCAGAAGAGATTGTGGCTTCAGCAACAGATTGAGCCGGGAAGTACGGCATACAACATGGTTTTTGCCAATGAGATTAGAGGAGAGTTCGATGAGTCGGCATTTGAGCAAGCCATCGGACTGATGGTGGACAGGCAAGAGTTACTGCAGATTCGGATTGATTCCGAAGAGGGTGTACCTTATCAGTATATTTTGAAAGAACAACCGGATTATCAATGGGTTGATCTATCGATGTATCCGGAAGATCAGGCCGAAAGTCAGATTGTCGATGGAATTGAAAGGGCCGATGGCCCTTTTGATTTTACTCGGGACAGACTGTGCAGATTCAAATTATTTAAGCTTAGTGATCACCGCCACATTTTTGTCCTGATGATGCATCATATCATCTCGGATGGTCAGTCAATCGAGATCATACGAAGAGACCTGTTATCTTATTATGAACATTTCCGCGGAGTGGGCCCATTGCCGCTATATAACCCATCCGCGACCCAATATATAGACTACTCGGTATGGCAGAATCAATTGTTGGAACGTAAAGAGTTTGCTGCTCAGAAGAGGTACTGGCTTGATCAGCTGAAAGAACACTCCTATACGCTCACTTTGCCATATGACCATGAACGTCCGCAGAAACGGAGTGAAGAGGGGATATCCGTATACTTCACGATACCTGCATCTCTTACCAGCAGATTAAGGAAAATCTCGGAGAAGAATCATTCCACGCTATTTATGGTGATGTATACCTGTTTTGCGATTTTGTTACGTAAGTATTCGGGTGAAACGGATCTGCTGATCGGTACGCCTGTCTCCAATCGGCCACAGTCCGATTTGGAGAAGATAGTTGGTTTCTTTGTCAATACACTCGTACTGCGAAGCCGTATTGATGATCAGCAATCATTTCTGGACCACCTTGACGCTTCCAAAAATACCATCCTTGATGCATTTGACCATCAGGATGTACCGATTGATCTGTTGTTCGATGACCTGATCCAATCTAGAACCACAGGATATTCGCCATTGTTTCAGGTCATGTTCAGTCTGGGGAAGGCGGGCCATTTTGAACAGAAAGATCAACAGGCTGTGTTCAGGGAGATCAAGCTGAAGCAGATCAACACATCCAAATTCGACATGTCACTGGACTTGACGGAAGATCAGGATGTAATTAAGGGTACGTTTGAATGTAGTCGGGATCTGTTCCACGTGAGTACGATCGAACGCTGGGCCAGTAATTTTATAGCGTTGCTTGAACATATTGTGAATTATCCAGGGAAGCCAATCGCAGGGGTTGGAGCCGTTAGTGATGAAGAACGACAGAAAGTTCTATATGAATGGAACGATACCGTAATGGATTACCCTGATCATATCTGTGTACATCACCTGTTTGAAGCATCTGTAGCCCAAGCCCCAGATCAGGTGGCTGTGGTGTATGGGGGAGATGAATTATCTTATCGAGATCTGGACCGTCAAGCGAATCAATTAGCTCATCTTCTGATCGAAAAGGGAATTGGACCTGACAAGGCGGTAGCCATTGGCATAGAACGTTCAATGCATTTGCCTATTGCCCTTCTTGCTGTGTTAAAAGCGGGAGGAGCCATCGTGCCTCTGGATCTGGATGCACCTGTGGAGCGAAATCGTCACATGTTAACAGATTCGGGAGCGTCCATCTGTCTCATCAATACGAATACGTTGCCGATCCCGGATGATGTTGCCCTTCTGATCGACGTATCTCAATCTGAAATATATATGGACAAGCCGATAACAGTTCCCTCGACACAAGTGGGGCCTGATCATCTGGTAGCTATTTATTATACGTCAGGCACTACAGGGAAACCCAAAGGGGTATCTGTGCGGCACCAGGGATGGGTGAACCGTATCTGCTGGATGCAGCACCAATTCAAGCTGGAATCCCATGAAACAGTACTTCAGAAAACAACTCTGACCTTTGATGATGTCGGTCTTGAATATTTCTGGACATGGATGGCAGGTGCTAGGGTTGCCCTGTTGGAACCAGGATTTCATCGTGATCCGTATGCGATCATTCAAGCTTTGAAGCAATATGAAGTGGCCATCGTCTTTTTTGTTCCGAGCATGTTGAAGATGATTTTGGAGCGAATTAGTGTGGCGGATCTGGAGCAGTTAGCGTCATTAAGGGATGTATTCTCCAGTGGGGAGGCATTGAAACCCGAAATGGTTGCAGCGTTCCACCACAATCTTCCCGAGCGTAATCTGCATAACAGTTATGGGGTAACCGAGGTTTCCATTGATTCGACCATTCATATGAATGTGCAGTTGGAAGGTCTCCGCGCACGAAGAAATATATCCATTGGTCGGCCAATCGGGAACAATTTTATATATGTTCTGGATGAAATGCAGAATCCGGTGCCGATCGGGGTTCACGGCTATTTGTATATTGGTGGTGTTGGGCTGGCTAGGGGTTACTATGGAGATCCCGTAAAGACCGGACAGGCTTTCTTTGCAAACCCGTTTACGGATGGAAGGATATACAGGACGGGCGACATTGCTTATTACGACGCCACTGGCAAGTTATACATTGTCGGTCGAATAGACAACCAATTGAAGATTAGAGGCATGCGTGTAGAATTGGGGGAAATCACGGATGTAATCTCCAGACATGCTGATATTCAGGAGTGTGCGATGCTGGCTGAGAGATGGGGAGATGATGAAGAACTGTCACTGAGTGCTTATATTCAGCTGGCTCCATCTTCTGAGATTCTCAGTACGGACCTTCGCAACTTTTGCCGAACCCTGCTGCCAAGTCACATGATTCCTTCACGTTTCATTACTATTGATCGTATTCCCCTGAACAGTAACGGTAAGTTGGACAAGGCAGCGCTGAAGCAGCTGGACCGTGGCACATTGAAGGATTATATCGCTGCTCCGCAGGATGAGCTGGAAGAAAAGGTCATGCAGATCTTCATGGATATCCTTGGTGTGGACACCATCCATCTTCATGAAAGCTTTTTCGATCAGGGTGGACATTCGATCAAAGCCGTCCGTTTAATGGATGTTCTGAACAGAACATTTCATACCGAGCTATCCGTGATCACCTTGTTTGATTACTCCACCGTGACCGAGATTGCACATATCATCCGAGAGGGGAACCTTCCTCAAGATCAATCGGTTGTTGTGTTGAAAGAAGGTGGCCGTGTTGATGACTCGCCATTGTTTCTCCTTCCGACGGGTGGCGGCAACCTGATCAATTATTATGAGTTGGTTAGCCAACTGGAAGGCCTGAATATATACGGATTTGTGCCAAAAGGATATGAAAACGACGAAGAACCGCTCTATACCGTCCAAGAGCTGGCGCAGTATTATTATGGTGTTCTTACGCAATTGCATCCGATAGGTCCCTACCGTTTGCTGGGTTGGTCCTTTGGTGGCAATGTGGCATTTGAGATGGCACGGATCATTGAAGATGCAGGACAACAGCTGGAGTGGCTGATTATTCTGGATGCACCTGCCCGAAGCCATGAGCGGGATGTTCGTCCAATAAACAAGATGGAGGCTCTTGCCGAATTAGCAAACAACGACGGATATGAGTTCGTGCCTAGCGGAGACTATGAGATTCAGTTAAAGGAAGTCATGCATCACTTTTCAGATAATGGAATAATTGGACATCTCAAAGTGCGTCTGGCTAATGAGGTGGCCTTTGATAACTACTATTCAGCAGAACCGATTCAGTCCGATATCCATCTGTTGTACGCAACCGCTCAGGATGAACAAAGTCCAGTTCCGTTAACGGATGCACAGGTCTGGCACGCCAAGACGACAGGTACATGCACTTCAACTCCTATTCCAGGTCATCATGAGAATCTGATCGACTACAATCATGCTGTGAATGTGGCCCAATATGTGAATCAAATGGTGAAGGGATGGATCAGATAACTTTTGAAACGATGGAATCCAATGTGAGAAGTTATTGCAGACATTTCCCGGCCTTATCTGATAAAGCCAAAGATGACCGACTCTATATGGAGTGAGGAAATATTGAAGCAGTACCCCAACATTGATATTCGGGGAATTGGTCTGATCTGGGGGTTGGATCTCTCCAAATTCGATACAAATATTGCAGCAGAGGTACAGAAGGCATGTTTCGAACGTGGACTTATTGTCGAGCGAGTAGGCAGACATGATAGCGTGGTTAAGGTCATGCCTCCATTGAATATTTCCAACAACAATCTGCGAAAGGGATGCGAAATCCTGAGGGATAGCATTGCTTCGGTGTTGGCGTTGCAAGAGGAGAAAGTTGTGCAAAAGATTTAACTTTGGATGCATCTTCCTGCTTCATATGGAAGAGAACATCAGATTGAACCAAGCGGAGCATTAATGACTTCGCTTGTCTTCATTCTTCATAGCAGCATGAAAGAGATGTGGAATGAGTTTTAGGTTCGACGTAAGCGGAGGTGGGCCATGGAGATTTTCAAAAACAAGAACTTCAGTTTGATGTTTTTTGGCAGAATCTTGACCAACATCGGAGATAGCTTATATGCGGTATCCGCCATGTGGCTGGTCTACAATCTGGGAGGATCCTCATTTTATACAGGACTCGCGGGTTTTTTGTCCATTTTGCCGAAAATTATTCAACTGTTATCCGGACCGATGATAGATCGGATCCCGATTCGAGGGATTCTGGTATATAGTCAGTTAATTCAGGCCGCATTGTTATTAATTGTCCCTATTGCTGCATACTATGATTTTCTGAGTGTAGGCCTGGTACTCGTGATCACCCCTATTCTGAACATATGTAATACCTGGGTGTACCCTGTTCAGATGTCAGCACTGCCAAGAGTATTGGAGAAACACCAACTCACGCAGGGCAATTCTCTGTTTTCCATCGCTTATCAGGGGATTGATGTGGCTTGTAATGCCATCTCCGGGATCCTCATTGTTGCGCTGGGTGCGGTGTCTTTGTATTTTTGGAATGCCATCGGTTTCTTCATAGGTGCGTTATTATTCTCCCAATTGCGGATTGCTCCTTATATCATGGAATCGAAAATGAAGAAGGAACAGGATACATATGATGAGACTATTGAACAGGTGAATGGGAGTACATCGTCAGGAATGCGTTTGTTTTTTAGGAATTACACGGATGATTTAGTGAGTGGAATCAGGCTGCTTACACGGACAGCA
Source organism: Paenibacillus sp. FSL H7-0940 (assembly GCF_037979415.1). Lineage (NCBI taxonomy): Bacteria > Bacillati > Bacillota > Bacilli > Caryophanales > Paenibacillaceae > Paenibacillus > Paenibacillus sp. FSL H7-0940. Next base: position 4,687,847 of record NZ_CP150280.1, on the reverse strand, counting down.
TTGGCCAAATTACTTTTTGGCATTATGGTTATTAATGCTGCGGGAGGAGCGACATTTAGTGTACTCCCCATATATAGTGATGAGATCGGTGGAGCCGATATCTACGGGTTGATGCTGATGGCACAGGCGCTCGGCAGCGTCATTGGTGCAACATGTGCACCGTATCTCAGACTGGAAAATGTGCGTTTGGGTCGGTTGTATTCTGTGGCATACATCATCTCCGGGATCGCTTGGATCGGGTGTATATTTACTCCATGGAGCTGGCTGAGCATTCTGGTATACGGACTGGCCTGGGTTCCCGGCGGAGCCGTTAACGTCATCATCAATACCGTTGTGCAGAAGGGAGTGCCGCAGCAATATTTGGGTTTGGTTTTCTCCGCGACGATGGCTTTAAGCGGCATAGCTATGCCAATAGGCAGCTTGATCGGCGGTACGCTGGGGGTCTGGCTGCCGAGTTCTACAGTCATTACCTTATGTGGAATTACCGTTGTTTTGGTAGGTGTATACTGGATGTTCGATCGCGTATCCCGCAACCTTCCCAAGACGGAGCAACTGGATGAAGGATATTTCAATTTCACACCACGTGGCGGCACGGCTCGTTCGAATACCGAAATGGGGGCTTAACACTGTAGCATAATGAGACCGTCGTTCATCTCTAAATTTCATATGTGAAAAAATAAAAAAGGCACCTTCAGAAGGGTATGGGGATAACGATTGGTTATCCCGTGCCTGTTCCATGAGGTGTCTTATTCAGGTTCATTCATGTTAAACCATGTTAAACGTTACCTAAGCAATCGAATATTGCAGGTTAATTGTTTTTACTCCGTATAATCACTTATCGCAGTTCGCCCCGCCTCTACACTGATCCAGTAGGAATAATCTTCGCGTACGTCCACATAGAGGTTAAGTTCCTTCGCATCAAGGGTACTTACCGTTAGTTTAAAATTGCCATAGGCATCTGTTGTAACCTGCTGCGTCTGGATGTGCTCTACAGCAGGCGAAGGACCATGGATTTTAATTGGCATCGTCTGGTTGGCATACGCCGGGAACGTACCTTGAAGGACCAATGTGTGATCGGCAGAATATACTGCTTTCATGGTCTGATCCGATAGTCCGCCGTTCTTTTCATTCTCGGTAGCTTCAGTGGCATTTTTCGGTCTGCTCCATAGTTCGAAGCCTTTTTCCTTCAGGTTCTGGAGAAAAACAACGGCCTCTGCCCGGGTCAAGGATTCTTGTCCCGCATAACCTTGCACCGTAGCTGCAGTTTTGCCCGAAGAGTATCCCATGTTCAGCAGATACCTGATGGCATCGTCATCCTGGGTATAATTTTTACCGCCAAGCCCCGCCACGATTACGGCTACTTCTGTTCGATTCAAGGCATGATTGCGCAGCTTCGGATTCTGTTTGCTGGCATCCAGTTTCAGATTCAACGCGGAAGCATAGGTATAATAACGATCACTCCAGATGTTTCCTTTGATAGCTTGTCCCTCTACAGCATCGATGCTCTGAATGACATGGGAATTCGCATACAGCTTGAACAACATGGAGAGGAATTCGGCTTCACTCACCTGATTGTTGGGTTTGAACGTTCCATCCTCGTATCCACTGACCATCTCCTGTTGAACGGCCCATTGAATGGCATCTTTCGCCCAATGTGTACGGACATCAGTTAATTGGGGAATTCCCGTTACCGTAACAGAGACAACCACTTCTTTCCCTTCAAAACGAATCCGAATTTCGGCTTTACCAGCCTGCAGTCCAATGATTTTTCCATCCTTGATGGCAATGCGATCTGACGTCGTGGTGAAGGAAACGTTAGACTGTGGAACATAGGATGTTCCGTTATCATTCACGGCAGTGATTGAAGGTAGATCAATCTGTTCTCCTGCTCGGACTTTCAGGTTTGGTTGTCCTGGCGTTATACGGGTAAGTGTTGTATCTTGAACACCGTCCACATGGAAGAAACGTGTGGAGTATGAGATTTCCGCTGCTGTACCGTTTTTCTTTTGCAGACCTGTAATTCGAATGTTGAACGTATCGCCGTTCTTTAACAATTGCACATCGTCAGGACGGAAGATAATGGCGTAGCCATATCCATATCCACCTGTCTCTACATTGAAATAGGCTTGATTAAACCATTGTTTATCCGCAGGGTCCACGTTGTAATAACCCGTTGGAAAGCCAGTGTTCTGGTTCTTGGCATTAAAGTTCCATGTACGTTGATCGGAAGTTCGAGTCATCTCGACCTGTACCTCAGACAGTGATGGCTTCGCGAATACATCTGTATTCAGTTGGACAGACCAGGCCTGTGTACTGCCAAAGGCTTCGATTGGAAAAGCTCCCTGATTTGGGAACAGGCTGTAGTTGAACGAAGTTCCCCCAGTTCTGCTTTTATCAAATACCTGCATGGCACTATAGTACTGATCATATGTCTTGCCTGCTTCACTACGAGTGGCGAGTCCAAATCCGATTCGTTGCAGTTGTGGACTCAAAATCCAGCGCCGATGACCGAGTCGATCAATATTGGAGGCATCTGAATCATTCATGTAAGCCTGAATGCTTTTGGTCAGGACGTTATCCTTGGCACTACTGGTAAGGTACAGATTGGAGCTGCTGGCAGACTTTGAACCTGTGTCAAAGAAATCCTTTGGCATATCTCCTGGCTGTTTTGGAGAATGGGACAGGTATCCACCCGTGGAGACCACAACAGCCCCATGCTGGGCTTGACGATTCAATGTCGGGTCAAGCACAAGATCGCCCTGTAGCCCCGTAATAAAACGATAAAAGTTGGCTGCGTTCAGCCCTTGTTCCAGATAGGCGTCACTTACCACACCAGCAGAGTAGGGAGCACTTGTCGAAGGTGTTTTTGTATACAGGGGAGATGTATCATTGCCATTCATCCACTGATTCCACTTTTGGACAATCTCCTGCTGACTTCGCTCAGGTAACAAACTGTCCACCTGTTCCGCATGTGCCGCTTGAGCACCCCATAACAGAAACAGCAGCCCTGCCAAGGGCAGAGTGAACAGTGAATGCATTTTATTTTTCCGGTAAACCATGTTTCCAACCCCTCTCATATCTGGACGTACGAAGAACATATGCATATACAGCATTATGGTATATTCATCGACATTACAGCTTGTTTTGCTTAGAGTCAGGCATGGGAGCATAAGGCCGAGCGTATGAAGGAGGGTGTTTAAATTAGGGGGTTGGTGGTTTTTTTGTTAAAAAAAGAGCACAGGCCACCCCGCTGATTGGGGACTGCTTATGCTCTTTCTACATATGTATCTACTTTTTAGTCGAGACTCAGGTCGAAATCAGGCTCACACATATAATCTAATGGGTACAGATCATCTCGTGCCGAGATTAATGCACGGAAATAAAGATCCCTGATACCGTGCTCAGTTGCACTTTCATCTGAGCGATTGGAGACAAGTTCAGCTACCACAAAAACGTCTTCTGCGAGGTTACATTTAAAAAGGACATTTTTCGGATGAATGACTTCCTCCAGGTAACTGTACGTCATCACGTGAAATACTTGTCCGCACCAGTTTGTCTTGATCACTTTATAGGACTTTGTGCGAACCAGATCCAGATAACGTTCCAGCTGGAACGTATGCTCGAATTGCGTAATATAACCTTTTTTATCTACATCAATCGTAAATTCGACATCATAGCTCACATGCATTTCATCTTTATAAGTTCCGTTCATGACCTTCATGGCCTCAAAGTGTGATCCGAATTCCGGATCTTCCACATAGGGAATGGTAACGAGTTCGGGGTCAACATATTCTGTGATCTTACTGTTACTGGAAGGTGGGGTGTAATACTTCGATGGCTGAAGATCAATCGATCCAATCATGCTTCCTGGGAAACCGGGGCTGCAAGTTATTCGCATATTCATCTCCTTAGTTGTTGGTCAGTAGTTAGACGAACGACTAGGGAGAAAGTTGCACCAGAATAAGGAAATGAAGGACGGGAAGAACCCAGTATGTCTATCTCCCAACATCGAGCAGCAACGAGTGGTAAGTAAGTTTTCTTCTCATATGCAGGAGTACTGGCACTATTTCCAATCTACCTACTCTTTTGATACAGTAACTGTAGGACATATCGGAGGTATATATCATGTATGGGACAATGTTTTCATGAATGGGTCATGGAGAACCGTACCCCATATCACTCTCGGAGAGGAGTCCATCTAATGAATGTGAATGAACATGTGATCGAACAACAGTCTCTTACCTTTGTGGGCATCAAACGAACGTTCTCTTGTGTGGATGGTGAGAATTTAATAGAAATTCCTAAGATGTGGCAGGATGCTTTGGCAGACGGCATTGAGGAACGTTTAAACGGGTTCAATAACGGAGCTATTCCCGGTCTGGTGGGATGAATTAAAGCCGGAGGCGATACAACGGTTGTGGCACCATATTATGACAGAGTGGTTGCCTTCCACTTCATATAAGCATGCAGGTATTCCAGAACTTGAAGTGTACAGAGGTGATGGCATACCTCCCCAAGTCTGGATACCTGTAAAATCTGTGTGAGCAAAATTGAATTAGGAGGTCTGCGATGTTATCCAATAAAGTGATTGATCATTGCCAGGAGCAAGGCTGGTGGCATGAAGATGTTCCAGCAGCCTACGAAGAAGCATTGCAAAAGCTGGAGATCGATCTTCAATCGGATTTTGCACAATTTTATTTACATGCAGAGGATGGACCAACTTTCTACAGCAGGCATCAGGAGTTGTATCAGATCTGCTGGTTTATGGAGAACACCGTATATATGGAAGACATGGATGTAGCACAGCTTACACTGGGACTTCCCGAGGCGTATATTCCACTGGACAGTTTTGAAGGTGAAGGTGGATTTTTCTACAACCGTCAGACGGGAGAAGTGGTACTGGTGGAACTGGGTGAATCGATTGAACGGTTTCTTAATGGCGAGAGTGAGCCGCAGTGGGCTGATTTCAATGCTTTTCTGGAGTGGTATTTCGTTCTGGAGGAGGAGACGGTGCAATGAAAGATCTGACACCGGAACATGCCGAACTGGAGCGACAAATTGTAGAAACGGTAGAAGCCGGTAATGTGCTGGATGAGACGCAACAACATGAACAAGCACTTATCTATTATGATCAGGCATGGGGCATGTTGCCCGAGCCGAAGATGGAATGGGAGATTGCAAGCTGGATCGCATCCTGTCATGCGAATGCACATATCGATCTGAAGCAGTATGGACTGGCGAAGCCGTGGGCTGAGATATCGTTAAGTACGCGGAGTTCGGATAGAAGTACGAGTCCGTTGATCGATCTCGGCATGATCTGCATGAGACTTGAACAGCATGACGAGGCGTATTCGTATTTGCATCAGGCGTATGAGTTCGGCAGAGAGCGTGCATTTCAGGGAAGTCCGAGGGATGTGTTGAGTTATTACATTGAAGAGCGGGCTAAGCGTAACTAGAATGATTCCGACCAGACCATGAAACAAAAAGGGTACCCCGGTTTGGCCAAAACATGACCACAGGAGTACCCTTTCGAGTTGAATATTCGTTTATTACAGGATGTTTGACTTCATTTAATCCGAAATGTTACGCGTATAGTATTCAATAATATCCTTACGACGGATAATACCGAGGAAGACACGATCGACATCCACCACGGGCACAAAATTTTGGTCTGCTGCAAGTGTCAGCATATCCTCCATTTCAGCCTCAATGAATACACATTCATTATATACCCGATTGTTAATCTCATGGACCTGAACCTGATCCATCGTATCAAAAGTCAATCCGGGTGTATTTCGCATTTTCCATAACAAATCGCCTTCGGACAGGGTAGCAACATATTTTCCATCCTGGTCAATCACGGGAACGGCGGTGTAGTGTTGCGATTCCAATTGCTCAATAGCATCTTTCATGGAAGCGGTAGACTTGATATAGGCCACTTCGGCTTTGGGGAGTAAAAAATAGCTGATTTCCATCATCGGGCTCCTTTTCAGCCTTTTGCATAGCAAAAAAGCTTTAGTATGTAATCTCACTCTCCTTATTTAAACATATTATGTGAGCTTTCGGCTATTTTTAATGATAAATTCGTCAGATTTGTTTCATTGTTTAAATGGCTCTGGAAATCTATAGTGTATATTAGAGGTGATGTAACCATGAAATCAAAACGTAAATTAATGTACGGACTGCTGCCCATCTTGTTTGCAGGTGGAATCGGAATGTATCTATACATGCAGAATAACAAAGAAGCAGAGGCTAAGCCCCAGACTACCGTGAATCAATACATAGAGCATCTGCAAAAAAAAGAATTTGACCAGTTGTACACCTTGATGACACCTGCTTCGTTGCAAGAGTCGGGCATGAACAAGGAACAATTTGTTGAGAAATACAATGCGATCTATTCGGGGATGGAAGTATCCACCGTCAAGGCGGAGGTTAAACCTGTGGAGGTTGACGAAACGGCTTCCGATGGCAGTAAGACCGATGCAGAGAAACAAAACCCGGATACGTATGAGGTGGATTACAACCTGCAACTGACAACTTTTTTGGGTGAAGTCAGTGAGACGCATACATTAAAACTGGTCCGGCACGAGCTTGAGGACGGGGGCAAAAACTGGCAAATTAACTGGCAGCCTTCGCTGATCCTGAATGACATGGCTAAGGGCAGTAAGGTACGAGTGAGGACACTGTTCCCCGATCGTGGAGACATTGTGGATCGTGATGGTTTGCCGCTCGCTACCAAGGGGACGATGAATGAATGGGGCATTGTACCTGAGAAACTTGGTGATAACCCGGACCAGATGATTACCCGAATCGCGAGCCATTATCAGGTTTCGGAAGATGCCATTCACAAGGCGCTTGCGCAGACATGGGTGAAGCCGGAGTATTTTGTCCCGATTGGTTCAACGGAGGAGTTTGACGTGCCAGAATCTTTAAGCGGGGTTACGATGCAAAGCAAGGAAATCCGCTATTATCCACTCGGCGAGGCGGCTGCGCACCTGATTGGTTACGTGCGCAAAGCCACCAAGGAAGATCTGGATAAGGATACGGAAGGGTATTATCGCGCAGAAGATTGGATCGGCAAAGCGGGTTTGGAGCAGTCCATGGAGAAGCAGCTGCGTGGTGAACGTGGTGGTCTGATCGAAATCACTGATGAATCCGGTAACTCTCGTTCTGAGCTTATTCGCAAGGATGCTGTAGATGGACAGAATGTACAACTGACGATTAGCTCCAAACAACAAAAGAAATTGTATCAGACATTATCCAGTGGTGGAGATGCAGGTGCAATGGTTCTAATGAATTCGACGGACGGCAACCTGCTGGCGTTGGTCAGTGCGCCTTCCTATAACCCGAACAAAATGGTCACAGGACTTACTCAGGCAGAATGGGATGCTTATTCGGCGAATGAGAAGCTTCCTTTTATCAACAGAGTCACTACCCGGTATGCACCAGGATCAACCTTCAAAGCGATTACAGCCGCAGCGGGACTGGTGGAGAAGGTGACCACAGCAGACAAAACCCATGATATCTCTGGCTTGCAATGGCGTAAAGACGATAGTTGGGGCGGTTATTATGTTAAGCGTGTGAAGAGTTTATCCCCGGTTAACATGGTCGATGCTCTGGTGTACTCGGACAATATTTACTTTGCCATGGAAGCGATTGAGATGGGCAGCACCAAGTTTATTGATGGGATCCAGAAGTTTGGTTTTGGCGATAACTTTGGACTGGATGAACTGTATCTGAAGCCAAGCCAATATGCCAACGAAGCACATCTGGATCTGTCTTCTGAGGTGTTGCTCGCTGATACGTCCTACGGGCAAGGGGAGATGTTGATGTCCCCGATTCATCTGGCATCGTCATTTACACCTTTTATTAATGAAGGGAAACTGGTGAAACCTGTTCTGATCGAGGGAAAAGAAAGCACTGAGCCTGAGGTAATTATTACTCCGGAAGCCGCAAATACGGTTAAGGATGCTTTGGGAGAAGTTGTTTCCCGGCAAGGAGGTACGGCCCACACCTTGAATTCAATACCTGGAGGGCTCGCGGGCAAGACGGGAACAGCGGAACTGAAAGCAAAAAAGGGAGAGAAGGGTCAGGAAAACGGATTTTTCGTAGTGTTTGATACTGATTCTCCGAGCTTTCTGTTATCCGCTGTAATTGAAGAGGTGAACGGCCGAGGTGGAAGCCACTATGTCGTGGATAAATTAAAGCCTTTTTTGGAAAAGTTGGAGATTACGCAGTAACTCTGATTTAATATAGCCTCGAAAGCATAATATAAAGACCCGGTCACCATGTTATGGTTCTCACATGTGACCGGGTCTTTATTGTTTCATTTTATTCAATATGGAATCATTTATTTCCGAGCAGTAATCATGAAGCGTGCCGAGTTGGTACGAATGCCCTTCTCGTCGTGATGTTCTTTCACAAACTGCTGGAATCGCTCGAAGTCAGTGTCTACCTTTCCGAAATCAGGAATGATGGGTGCATGGGTTAGGAGAAACATCAAATCTTCAGGTGTAGCGTAATGCTCCACCACATTATATTCACGGACCTGAATGTCATGGAAACCTGCTGTTTGAAGTTCATGCTTGTATCGTTTCATCAATGTGCCAGGTTGAATGCCAAAACTTTGGCCACGGCCAAAAGCTACTGAAAGGTTGAGTTTATCATGTTCGCTGACCTGCTGGGTTAGAAATATCCCACCCTGAGCAAGAACCCTAAATACTTCTGAAGCAGAGAACCCAGAGTGTCTGGAAGATACCACATTAAAGAAGCAATCTGGAAAATCCAATTTTTCTGCGTCCATATGCAGAAAGCGTACATTGGAATGACCGCCCGTAGCCTGAAGATTATGCTGTGCGGTCTCAATCATTCCTTGAGCGAGATCAATTCCCACTAGCAATAAAGCTTCTTCCGCAATGGACAGAATGGATTCTCCACCACCCGTCCCAATATCCAGCAACAGATCGGACGATCGCGTATGGCGGACAACTTCCTCATAGAAGTTCCATCCGATGTTCTCCGAGACAACGTTCATGGAGCTGAAGTTCCAGCCATTCGTCCGGCCTACTCGCTCATAAAAGTCAGCGTAATCTATTTTGTTTTTCATTCTCATATTCCTCCAATGTGATTTGTTTGAACAGGACAAGAGTGTTGTGCCAAATCGTTCTAGTGTAAATGCTCGAATAGGATCAAATGGACAGACGTGTCCCTTGATAGCTGGTACGCGTTTTTGACCCAGCCCGACGACTAATTACTTCGAACAATACGGAGCAACATCCGTGTCACCTCACAAGTTGGAATGTCTCCATTATATTCAATTGACAGCGTATTCGCGAGGTGTTATTTTGAGGTGGAATGTATTCTATGAGTTCGAGGTGATCGATGGTGGCTATTCGTGCTAAGCAGATTTTTGTCAATTTACCTGTACAAGATTTGAAGAAATCCGTTGAGTTTTTTACCAAGGTGGGATTTGAGTTTGACGCCAATTTTACGGACGAGTCTGCTACTTGTATGATCATCGGAGAAAATATTTACGCCATGCTTCTGGTGGAGGAACGTTTCCAATCCTTCATTTCGAAAAAAATCTCCAATGCCGCCGATACAACCGAAGTCATTGTTGCCCTGTCTGTAGATAGCCGTGAGCAGGTAGATGTGATTGTACAAGCTGCCCTCGATGCAGGAGGGAAGCCATCCAACGAACCACAGGATCACGGATTTATGTACGGATGGAGTTTTCAGGATCTGGATGATCACCTGTGGGAAGTTTCCTATATGGATCTCAGCGCTTTTCCTTCGGAGTAATAAAATGAAAATAACTAGAGCCTTCCTAGATTAATAGGAAGGTTCTTTTTTTGTCAGTCGTACCTTTTTCATTGCTTATATTGGGTGCATCTGTTAAAATACAGAACGAATGTTCAGTATGGATGGGACGGAGTGAAATGGAATGAATATGAATAAAAAGCAACTTCAAACCGAGCAGACCAAGAAAAAACTTGCGGATGCTTCCAAAGCCCTTTTTGTACAAAAAGGTTATAAAGCAACGTCTATTGAGGATATTGTAGCTGCGACGGGCAGCAGCAAAGGCAATATATATTACCATTTTAAAAGTAAGGAAGGTCTGTTCCTCTATCTAATCGATGAGTGGGATCGGGAGTGGGAAGAGAGTTGGGCGGCCAAAGAACATCTCTATCGCACCTCCACGGAAAAGATATACGGACTGGCTGAACAACTCGTCATGGATGACATGAATCACCCGCTGACGAAGGCAGCTGATGAGTTCTTCACAGGGGAAAAGAAAGAAAATGATATTGAGGAGCGGATCTCCTTAATGTTTGAGCGGCATATTCAATTTAATAAACAAATGATAGAGCAAGGCATTGAGAGCGGTGAGTTCAAAGCAGACAATGTAGATAATCTCGCGCTCATATTGGAAAGTACCATTATTGGCCTTAGTCAGATGTCACGGGGGATGGAGCCTGATCAGGCTCTTGCGTTATACCGCCAGGCTGCCAGTGTATTCTTGCACGGGATTGCAAAAGATAAAGATTAAGTAACATTTTGACTATTACGGAGGATGGAATCATGGCATTACTAACACGGAACAGGGGCGCATTGCTGCTGTTAATGTTTAATATTTTTCTCGTTTTTACGGGTATTGGTCTCGTTGTGCCGATCATGCCTGCGTATATGGATCTACTGCATATCACCGGATTCACGGTTGGATTGCTGGTAGCGGCATTTTCCTTCACCCAGTTTCTGTTCTCCCCGCTTGCGGGTCGTTGGTCGGATACATGGGGACGTAAGAAAATTATCGTTGGCGGCATGCTGATCTTTGCTGTATCCGAGTTTATGTTTGGTGCTGTCAACGCACCAGTGCTACTCTTCGCAGCCCGGATGCTTGGTGGTATTGGTGCAGCGATGATCTTCCCGGCGGTTATGGCTTACACCGCAGATATTACAACAGAGGAAGAACGCGGCAAAGGTATGGGATTGATTAATGCAGCGATTACAACCGGATTTATCATCGGTCCGGGAATTGGTGGATACATTGCGGACTTTGGCATTCGAATTCCCTTCTACGCCGCTGGGGTTGCCGGTTTGCTGGCATCCATCATTACATTGATTATTTTGCCGGAATCCACACGAAGCACAGGAGAACAAAGTAAACCTATCCCTGGTTTAACGAAGGTCAAAGCTCCGGGTATGGTATCCCAATTGCTGAATTCATACCGTGAACCGTACTTTTTCAGCTTGATTATTGTGTTTGTTATGGCATTTGGTCTGGCGAACTATGAGACGGTATTTTCACTATTTGTGGATCACAAGTTTGGCTTCACGACCAAAGACATTGCATTTATTATTACATTTGGCTCCATCGCGGGTGCGGTTGTGCAAGTATCCTTGATCGGTTGGTTGCTCAATCGATTTGGTGAAAAGATGGTCATTTCAGTCTGTCTGTTATTTGTAGCCGTATTTGTACTGTTGACCTTGTTTGTAAGTACGTACTGGATGATTCTCGTCGTAACGTTTATCGTCTTTCTGGGTATGGATATTTTACGTCCGGCGATCAGTACACAGATGTCCAAACTGGCACAAGAACAACAGGGCTTTGTGGCCGGACTGAACTCGGCGTATACCAGTTTGGGGAATATCGCAGGTCCAATCGTAGCTGGAGCACTGTTCGATGTGAATATTAACTATCCTTATGTTTCAGCAGCTGCCGTTCTGGCGATCTGTTTCCTGTTATCCCTACGAGTACTCAGAGGGGCCAAAGCGGTAAAACAACCGAAGGCTGAAATGTAATTTTATAATTGGAAAATAAAGCTTCCATATCAATGCATCAACACCAAAAAAGTCGACTACACATGTTTCATGTGCAGTCGACTTTTTTATTAGTGCGTGTATTAACGAATTTCTCCATTCGTTTCAATCAGTTTTTGATACCAGTGGAAACTCTGTTTGCGGATACGTCTCAATTTCTTGATATCGAATTCCTCACGATCCACATAGATGAATCCATAACGTTTGCTCGACCCTTGATGTGTGCTGACCAGATCGATCGCAGACCAAGGGCAGAAGCCAAATACATCCACGCCGTCCGTAATCGCCAGTTGAATCTGTTCGATATGTTTATTGAAGAATTCAATACGATATGGATCGTTAACCACGTCGCCTTCCTCCAGTTTATCAAAGGCACCCAGACCATTTTCCGTAACAATCAATGGCAGGTGATAACGGGAGTAGATCTGGCGCAGGGTAGAGCGGAAGCCCACGGGATCAATTTCCCAGCCAAACTCCGTTTTTTGCAGATTGGGATTCACAGATCCTCTATATGCGCCCGGTTCACCTACGATTTCATGCTGGTCTCCTGTATGGGAGAAGTCATTACCATCGTTCAGGCTTTCACCAACCGTTTGGGAAGTATAATAGTTGAACGCAATAAAGTCAGGTTTTCCTTGAGCTAGGATGTCCATATCTCCGTCTTCAATGATGGGAGTATATCCTTTCTCTTCGAGATAACTCCAGGCAATATGATTATAACGTCCATATACCGCCATATCGAGATAGAGCCAGTTACGAATGGCAGCATAGTTATCAGCCGCGAGTGTGTCTTCCGGTTTGGAGCTCGCCGGGTAAATTACACCGATATTAGGAGCTGGGCCAATCTTGGCTTCAGGCAGCATTTCATGACACAGGACCATGGCTTTAGCTTGAGCAACCAGCATGTGATGATTTTGCTGATACAGTGTTTTTTGCGGATCAACAAGTGTTGTATCCAGTGTACCCAGAGAGCCAGGATGCAGGATTAGCATATTTTGTTCGTTGATGGTCAGCCAATATTTAACCCGATCTCCGTAGTTTTCATAAAGAGTCTTGGCATATTGTTCAAAAGCATCAATCGTTGCTCGGTTGGACCAGCCGCCTTTTTCTTCAAGCGCATAAGGAAGATCGAAGTGATACATCGTCACAATGGGCTCAATACCGTATTTAATCAACTCATTAATGAGGGAATCGTAAAAGGCGAGGCCCTTCGGATTCACTTCACCTGCTCCTTGCGGATAGATGCGTGTCCATGCGATGGAGAAGCGGTAGGCTTTGAAGCCCATTTCGGCGAGCAACGCCACATCTTCTTTGTACATATGATAGTGATCACTGGTTACCTTGAAGTCGGTTACGCCTTCCACATGATTCCCCATGTCGATGACAGAAGGGCCTTTACCATCTTCATTCCAGGCTCCCTCAATCTGATAGGCAGAGGTTGAACCTCCCCAGAAAAAATCTTTAGGAAATGGTTTCAGTTGAGTATGTTTCATGGTTAGTTCCTCCTAAATTAAATTCGTATAATATAAGTTGGGTCAGACTACGAGAGTCAGCAGGACATCATTTTTCTGTACCTGTTCCTGAGTTGTTTCGAACACATCCACTTCTTGTTGCGTTAGAGTGACAATGACAGGTGTTACGGTTTCGTATCCGGCTTCCTTGATCTTATCGATGTCAAACTGGATCAACAGATCGCCCTGTCTGACGATATCACCTTCCTGAACAACTGGAGAGAAGTGTTTTCCCTTTAGCGCTACTGTATTGATGCCGATATGAATCAGGATTTCCGTTCCTGCGTTGGTGGTTAATCCAATGGCATGTCCAGTTGGGAAGAGGGAAGTGACAACGCCATCTACGGGAGCGACAACTTCGCCAATCTCAGGGACAATCGCCAAACCTTTGCCCATAGCACCAGTCGAAAAGGCTGGGTCGTTAATGGTATTCAGTGCTACGGCTTTACCAGTAAGTGGGCTATAAATTTGTTCTTTCTTGATCTCCGTTGTTTTGGTCTCAGGAACGACAGGAAGTTCAGCCGGCGTACTTTCAGCCGATGTGCTGGAGACAGAATCATCTTTCTCGGAAACTGTGTCTTTCGTTTTGCTTTCGTAACCAAACATCACCGTTAATACCGCGGCTACCGCAAAGGAGCAGGCAATCGCAATCACGTAGACAACCGTTGGTGTATAGACAGGAATGGCAAATATATTGTGGAACACATAAGCAGTCATTTTAACACCAAAGTGACCATTGATGGCACCGCCGATCGCACCTGCGATAACCACAATAGGAATCACACGTTTATAACGCAGGATCAGACCATATACAATTGGTTCAGTGACTCCTGCAAGTAAACCTGTAAGGCTGGTTGAGCCAGCAAGAGTGCGCAGGGTTTTGTTCTTTTTGGCTTTCAGGAAAATACCGAAGGCTACACCGATTTGTGCAAATACAGCTGCAGCAGCCATGGCTTCAATCGGATCGCCGCCAACCCCGATATTCTGTATCGTGATTGGAGTAAAGCCCCAGTGGAGTCCGAACACAACCATGAAGGTCATGAATCCACCGAGTACAACCCCTGATAATATACCGCTGACCCCAATGAGCCAAGTTACGCCGGAGGAGATCCAGTCACCTACCGTGGTGCCGAATGGTCCAAAGGCCATTGCGGACAGAGGAACCATAATCATCAAAGCAATCATCGGTACAAGGAACAATTGCAGGTCTTTCAAAATGATTTTCTTGAGTAACTTATTGAGAACAGCGTAGATACTAATCGATATGAAGATTGGGAATACGCTGGCTGAATAATTCATCATGACAACCTGTATACCCAGGAATGATACATCGGAGCCCTTATCCATCAGCCCGGTGAAGCTCGGTTCCATCAGAGCGGCACCAATTACGCCAGCTACATAAGGATTGGCTTTCAGCTTCATACCCAGTGTGATGCCGAGGAAGATAGGCAAGAAATAAAATACAGCGTTGCCGGCAGCAGATAAAATCAGGTATGTGTCACTTGTATCCGACATCCATCCGAGCATGGTCAGGACAGTCAGCAAAGCTTTTAGCATACCTGATCCTGCCATAGCCGGGATTAACGGCGAGAAACTTCCGGATATAATTTCAAAAACTTTGGATAATAGCGAGGTTTTTTCCCCTGTAGACTCAGCCGATGAGGAGGAATCTCCTCCAAAATCCCGGTTTTTCATAATCTCCGCATATACATGAGCCACGTTACTACCGATGACAACCTGGAACTGGCCGCCGCTTTCTACAACGGTAATAATGCCGTCATGCTTTTCAAGCGTTTCGCGTTCGGCCTTTTTCGAATCTTTCAGGTCGAATCTCAGCCGGGTCGCACAGTGGACAAGACCGTTGATATTGGCTTCTCCGCCGACGAGACGAACGATGTCATCCCCCATTTTTTTATGATCCATGTTCATTCTCCTTTGTTGTTAAGATTGCCTGAAAACAAAAAAATACCTAAACGAATGGCTATGATCATCGGAAAGATGACCTGTTGCCAATCATTTAGGTATCGCCTGCTTGAGCAGTAACAATCCTTGTCGTTAAGTTGTGAGACCTACTATATATGACGCCGAAATCGTTTGCAAGCTTTTTTTATTCCGTGTCCAGCAACTCGTTACGGGAAGTGACACGTTGAATATGAATCGTTAAATACACCTTTTCATCAATGGACATGGCACTTTCAAACTTGTCTTCAAGGTACTGATTGATCCGTTGTGTGCACTCAAAAGCCTTGCTATATTTGTCCTTCACCTGCTCATACAGAAAGTTATCTCCTGAAGCAAATTGCTCCTGTTCATTACTCAACATTCTCTGCACAAAATATTGAAGATGGGTAATAAACCGGGAATAATTAAACGAATTTTCATCCAGGGCAATTTGGTAATGATTAGTCACAATATTGAAGATATCATCAATCACTTCGGTAATTTCAACGGTTTGTTTCATACCTTGAGCATCTTGACGAGCGTTTACAAAATGCATCGCAATAAAGCTGGCCTCATGTTCATCCATTTGGATGCCAAATTGTTCCTGAATCAGCTCCACAGCGTTCATGCCAATCCCAAATTCCTTCTTGTAAAACTTCTTAATCTGCCACAAAAGAGAATTCTTCAGCCCGACGGATTTACGGTACCGGGTAATGGCAAACTGAATATGATCGATCAATGAGATATAGATATTATCACTAAAAATATCGCCCATTTCCTTTTTGGCATGGCCCACAATTTCGTCTGCTAACTTCAAATATTCGACCGATGTTTCCCCAATCAGATCAATTAATTTTTGCGGTATTTTATCCGATTTCAGCACAAAGGTTTTTTCGATTTTATCCTCATCCACAGGCTGTCCATTTTTCTTTTTGAATCCAAGACCGTTGCCAATGACAACAAATTCGTGACCAACCTGGTTCTCAGCCCGGATGACATTGTTGTTAAAAATCTGACGGATGATCATATATGTGTTTCACCTCAATTGGTCGTAATAATAACAAAAAACCCAAACTAAGGCTTAATAGACAGCCTTGGTTTGGGTATCGCCTGCTTACCAGTAACAATCCCGAAGAAGACGCAGCTTCCTCTTTCAATTATGTCCACTATACCGCTTTCATAACAGAATAACAATACAATGATTTATGGAAATGGACGTAAAGACGTGGATTTTTGGTATAATAAGAAATGCTGGAAGTGAATTAGATGGGCTGGGTTGCATAATAAGTTACCGAGGACGGTCATTTTTAAGCATATACAGGATTATTGGAGTGATAACATGAGCAATGCAAAAGGAAAAGGCGGCACCGGCCGTGGTACGGGTAAAAAAGGCTGGAACCGTTGGCAAGCCGCTGCTAACCGGGCGAAAAGTGCACCGAAGCCTTATAAAAGTAAAGGCACAAAGAAGAAGGACGATACCGAAACTTCAAGTGGCAAGCCCGAGTAAGTATGGCTTGACGATGCCAGAGGAGAGAGCTGCCTGACTAACGGGTGGGTCTCTTTTTGCTTGAAAAGATAAAAAATTAAATTGACAGTAATGTAAATATGGTAATAATATAGAGCTTACGCAAATTAGATGGTAGTGCTACTATATAGAGGAAGGAGCAACAGCATGCCTGTTAATATGGATGAAAATCCACTTGGACTGATTCTGTCACGGACGTATCTGGCATACAAAAAAACAACAACCAGAAATCTGAGTGAACAGGATATTACTCCGGAACAATTTGCAGTCTTGAATGAATTGAGCAAGGCTGGAAGCCATATATCACAGAAAAAACTGGCTGAATTAACAGTGCGGGACCAGACAACAGTAGGCAAAATTATAGACAAGTTGATTCGCAAAGGTCTGGTGACAAGAGAAGAAGATCCACAGGATCGCAGAGCGGTATTGCTTTGTTTGACGGCGGAAGGACTGGAAATGAATAACGTTCTGACACCAAAGGCAAAACAGCAAGAGCAAGAGGCACTCGCCGAATGTTCTCCTGAAGAGCTTGAAGCATTCCTGAATGTGATGAATCGCATCTATGAAAAGATGAAATAAATTTTTTTGGCCAAATATGTGCATGTGCATATATATGTAGTGCAATTATTTTAATTTTAACTAATGGGAGTCGTGAACGAATGAAAAGCTTCAAAGATTTTCTTAAAGTGCCACAGACAAAAATAGGATTGGTTTTTGCATTGATTGTTCCGCTGTTATTTGTTGTGATCTGGATGACGGGTTATCATCAAGCCACGGAGAGAGTGGATCAACTTCAAGTTGCTCTGGTGAACGAAGACGGGGCACAGGGAACAGAGGTGCAGAAGCAGGTTGAAACGCTCGCGCCTTTCCATGTCAATGTACTGGGTTCTGCCGAGGAAGCTGAGCAACAGATGAATGCAGGTAACTATGCGATGGTTATTATTATTCCGGAAGGATTCACTGACCAGATTGAAGGAGGTACAGAGGCGAGCTTGTCCTTTTATATCAATCAGGGAAATGCCGATGTAGCCAAATCCATTGTGGAACATGCTGCGACCGGAATGACTGCACAAATGGGTCAAGGGATTCTGGAATCCAAGGTTCAAGTGACACTCAATAACGATAGTATAAACAGCGATGGACTGAGTGCAGCTATTGGACAAGCGATGGCGAAGATGAATGAAGGGCCTGTGAAGGCTGAAATTAATAAAACGAACAGCGTGAGTGATTTTGCAACATCGATGCTGCCCATGATTTTGGGTTTTATCACCTATATTGCTTCGATGACTATGAATATTCAGTTTAATATTACGTCGAATATCATGAAGCGTATCCATTCCAAATGGGAAATCTTCTGGGGACGGCAATTGCTGTTATTGTGTATAGCTTTGATTGTTCCCCTAATTGTGGATACAGTAGCTCTTCAGTTCACAGATGTTGCGAGCTCCTTCGGCGCTTTGTATCTGTATCATGTGCTGGTGAGTCTGGCTTGTATCTGTTTTACACAAATGAGTTTTGCCCTGTTTGGCAATGCAGGTCCTCTATTTAATGTAGCGATGGTTCCGCTCCAGTTGATGACAGCAGGAAATATAATTCCAGCCGAGATGCTGGCGCCATTCTACCGTTATATCGGAAACTTTCTGCCCGCTTCCAATGGGGTACAGGGATTTATGCGTTTGATCTATAGTGGAGAAGCAGTTGGGGGATACATGGTTCATCTTCTATTGATCTCGATTATTACGTGGGGAATTACGTTGCTGCGAGTTGGTATGCAAAAAGCAGGTAATGGACAAATGACGATGACGCCTCCAGCATCAGCACAGGCACAACATTAAGAGTTTCCTTCTATATATAATGTAATGACACACAAGAAAGTGGTTCACGTATAGTTATATGCGTGCATCACTTTTTTTGTTTATCTTTTATAATACCTCTACTTATACTCGTGGTAACTTACAGTGCCCCCAGTAATCTTACATGACCTTGATAAAAGGACAACCTAAATTGAGCATATTAATGAAGCTGAAATATAAGAGAGGAGATGTAGGCTAATAAGTTTAAAATCAATTAGACATGTATTACGATGTATGAATTGAAAAAATGTCATTTAAGCTATAATAAACTTTACACTGGGATAGAGGAGAGCGACACAGTACAGGTTGTTGATTTGTGGTAAATGAATTTTATTAAATTAAGTATTGTAATTAATATCTATACGTGATATATTATTAATCCGGCCAAGAAAACACGGTTTAACACTGGTGTGGCAAGCAAATGAAATAAGCTTCGAAAGAAACTTAAAAAAAGAGCTTGCAAAGTTGGTTCGGACATGATATTATATAAGAGTTGCTGAAGAGAACAACATTCGGTAACGAAATAAGTTTGATCTTTGAAAACTGAACAACGAGTGAGTAAACATTCTGCTTGCAGAATGAACGCGAAAGTTTGAGACAAGCCTTGGCTTGAATCGACTGGAGCACAAATGAGATTTTTAATCTCGTCAGATTCAAAATGAGCTTATCGCTCTTTTCAATACTTTATTGGAGAGTTTGATCCTGGCTCAGGACGAACGCTGGCGGCATGCCTAATACATGCAAGTCGAGCGGACTTGAAGAGAAGCTTGCTTCTCTGATGGTTAGCGGCGGACGGGTGAGTAACACGTAGGCAACCTGCCCTCAAGTTTGGGACAACTACCGGAAACGGTAGCTAATACCGAATAGTTGTTTTCTTCGCCTGAAGAGAACTGGAAAGACGGAGCAATCTGTCACTTGGGGATGGGCCTGCGGCGCATTAGCTAGTTGGTGAGGTAACGGCTCACCAAGGCGACGATGCGTAGCCGACCTGAGAGGGTGATCGGCCACACTGGGACTGAGACACGGCCCAGACTCCTACGGGAGGCAGCAGTAGGGAATCTTCCGCAATGGGCGAAAGCCTGACGGAGCAATGCCGCGTGAGTGATGAAGGTTTTCGGATCGTAAAGCTCTGTTGCCAGGGAAGAACGCTTGGGAGAGTAACTGCTCTCAAGGTGACGGTACCTGAGAAGAAAGCCCCGGCTAACTACGTGCCAGCAGCCGCGGTAATACGTAGGGGGCAAGCGTTGTCCGGAATTATTGGGCGTAAAGCGCGCGCAGGCGGTCATTTAAGTCTGGTGTTTAATCCCGGGGCTCAACCCCGGATCGCACTGGAAACTGGGTGACTTGAGTGCAGAAGAGGAGAGTGGAATTCCACGTGTAGCGGTGAAATGCGTAGATATGTGGAGGAACACCAGTGGCGAAGGCGACTCTCTGGGCTGTAACTGACGCTGAGGCGCGAAAGCGTGGGGAGCAAACAGGATTAGATACCCTGGTAGTCCACGCCGTAAACGATGAGTGCTAGGTGTTAGGGGTTTCGATACCCTTGGTGCCGAAGTTAACACATTAAGCACTCCGCCTGGGGAGTACGGTCGCAAGACTGAAACTCAAAGGAATTGACGGGGACCCGCACAAGCAGTGGAGTATGTGGTTTAATTCGAAGCAACGCGAAGAACCTTACCAGGTCTTGACATCTGAATGACCGGTGCAGAGATGTACCTTTTCTTCGGAACATTCAAGACAGGTGGTGCATGGTTGTCGTCACTCGTGTCGTGAGATGTTGGGTTAAGTCCCGCAACGAGCGCAACCCTTATATTTAGTTGCCAGCATTTCGGATGGGCACTCTAGATAGACTGCCGGTGACAAACCGGAGGAAGGTGGGGATGACGTCAAATCATCATGCCCCTTATGACCTGGGCTACACACGTACTACAATGGCCGGTACAACGGGCTGCGAAATCGCGAGATGGAGCCAATCCCAACAAAGCCGGTCTCAGTTCGGATTGCAGGCTGCAACTCGCCTGCATGAAGTCGGAATTGCTAGTAATCGCGGATCAGCATGCCGCGGTGAATACGTTCCCGGGTCTTGTACACACCGCCCGTCACACCACGAGAGTTTATAACACCCGAAGTCGGTGGGGTAACCGCAAGGAGCCAGCCGCCGAAGGTGGGATAGATGATTGGGGTGAAGTCGTAACAAGGTAGCCGTATCGGAAGGTGCGGCTGGATCACCTCCTTTCTATGGAGAATCGTTTCCTGCAACGGAAACATTCAAATATGCAGCTTAGCTGCAAAACACTCACTCGTTGTTCGGTTTTGAGAGCCTCAAACTCTCAAACAGCTTGCTTTTGCATGGAGCTTGTTCTTTGAAAACTAGATATCGAAACGAAACAAACGCGAATTAGAACATTCCTTTTTAGCTGAACTTGTGTTAAACAAGTTTCAATAAAAACGGTAGTCAAATTGCTTTTGTGAGGGTATCGGGTGAGAGCGACTTTTGGATTTGGACGTAGTCCAAACCAAGGGAAGCGAGCGACCGAAACCGGAACAAAATGGTTAAGCTACTAAGAGCACACGGAGGATGCCTAGGCGCTAGGAGCCGATGAAGGACGTGGCGAACAACGAAACTGCCTCGGGGAGCCTGTAAGCAAGCTTTGATCCGGGGGTGTCCGAATGGGGAAACCCAGCTGGGGTAATTTCCAGTTACTCATAACTGAATACATAGGTTATGCAGAGGCATACCAGGGGAACTGAAACATCTAAGTACCCTGAGGAAGAGAAAACAATAGTGATTCCGTCAGTAGCGGCGAGCGAACGCGGAGAAGCCCAAACCAGAGAGCTTGCTCTTTGGGGTTGTGGGACGTCTCACATGGAGTTACAAAGGAACCGGTTAAGCGAAGAGGTCTGGAAAGGCCCGCCAAAGAAGGTAAAAGCCCTGTAGTTGAAAGTCTGTTCCCTCCGAGACGGATCCCGAGTAGTGCGGGGCACGTGAAACCCCGTATGAATCCGGCAGGACCATCTGCCAAGGCTAAATACTTCCTAGCGACCGATAGTGAAGCAGTACCGTGAGGGAAAGGTGAAAAGCACCCCGGAAGGGGAGTGAAATAGAACCTGAAACCGTGTGCTTACAAAAAGTCAGAGCCCGTTTTAGGGGTGATGGCGTGCCTTTTGTAGAATGAACCGGCGAGTTACGTTCCCGTGCAAGGTTAAGGTGAAGAGCCGGAGCCGCAGCGAAAGCGAGTCTGAATAGGGCGAATTAGTACGTGGACGTAGACCCGAAACCGGGTGATCTACCCCTGTCCAGGGTGAAGGTGCGGTAACACGCACTGGAGGCCCGAACCCACGCATGTTGAAAAATGCGGGGATGAGGTGGGGGTAGCGGAGAAATTCCAATCGAACTCGGAGATAGCTGGTTCTCCCCGAAATAGCTTTAGGGCTAGCCTCGGAAAACAGAGTCGTGGAGGTAGAGCACTGATTGGGTGCGGGGCCCGCAAGGGTTACCAAGCTCAGTCAAACTCCGAATGCCATAGACTTACTTCCGGGAGTCAGACAGTGAGTGCTAAGATCCATTGTCAAAAGGGAAACAGCCCAGACCATCAGCTAAGGTCCCCAAGTGTGTGTTAAGTGGGAAAGGATGTGGAGTTGCACAGACAACCAGGATGTTGGCTTAGAAGCAGCCACCATTGAAAGAGTGCGTAATAGCTCACTGGTCGAGTGACTCTGCGCCGAAAATGTAACGGGGCTAAACACACCACCGAAGCTATGGCTTGATGCTTTGCATCAGGGGTAGGGGAGCGTTGTATAAGGGTTGAAGGTGTACCGTAAGGAGCGCTGGACATTATACAAGTGAGAATGCCGGTATGAGTAACGAAAAGATCAGTGAGAATCTGATCCGCCGAAAGCCTAAGGGTTCCTGAGGAAGGCTCGTCCGCTCAGGGTAAGTCGGGACCTAAGGCGAGGCCGAAAGGCGTAGTCGAAGGACAACAGGTCGAAATTCCTGTACCACCGTAAGCCGTTATGAGCAATGGGGGGACGCAGTAGGGTAGTGACGCGGACTGATGGATGTCCGTCTAAGCAGTAAGGCTGATGTGTAGGCAAATCCGCACATCATTAAGGCTGGTTTGTGATGGGGAGCGAAAATTATAGTAGCGAAGGTCATGATCTCACACTGCCAAGAAAAGCCTCTAGCCAGGTGAAGGTGCCCGTACCGCAAACCGACACAGGTAGGCGAGAAGAGTATTCTAAGGCGCGCGGAAGAACTCTCGTTAAGGAACTCGGCAAAATGACCCCGTAACTTCGGGAGAAGGGGTGCCCCGGTAGTGTGAATAGCACGAGGGGGCCGCAGTGAAAAGGCCCAAGCGACTGTTTAGCAAAAACACAGGTCTGTGCGAAGCCGTAAGGCGAAGTATACGGGCTGACGCCTGCCCGGTGCTGGAAGGTTAAGGGGAGTGGTTAGGAGCAATCCGAAGCTGTGAACCGAAGCCCCAGTAAACGGCGGCCGTAACTATAACGGTCCTAAGGTAGCGAAATTCCTTGTCAGGTAAATTCTGACCCGCACGAATGGCGTAACGACTTGGGCGCTGTCTCAACGAGAGATCCGGTGAAATTTTAATACCTGTGAAGATGCAGGTTACCCGCGACAAGACGGAAAGACCCCATGGAGCTTTACTGCAGCTTGATATTGAATTTGGGTACGATCTGTACAGGATAGGTGGGAGCCTTTGAAACGTGAGCGCCAGCTTGCGTGGAGGCAACGTTGGGATACCACCCTGATCGTATCTAGGTTCTAACCTGGTACCGTAATCCGGTGCGGGGACAGTGTCAGGTGGGCAGTTTGACTGGGGCGGTCGCCTCCTAAAGAGTAACGGAGGCGCCCAAAGGTTCCCTCAGAATGGTTGGAAATCATTCGAAGAGTGCAAAGGCATAAGGGAGCTTGACTGCGAGACCTACAAGTCGAGCAGGGACGAAAGTCGGGCTTAGTGATCCGGTGGTACCGCATGGAAGGGCCATCGCTCAACGGATAAAAGCTACCCTGGGGATAACAGGCTTATCTCCCCCAAGAGTCCACATCGACGGGGAGGTTTGGCACCTCGATGTCGGCTCATCGCATCCTGGGGCTGAAGTAGGTCCCAAGGGTTGGGCTGTTCGCCCATTAAAGCGGTACGCGAGCCTGGGTTCAGAACGTCGTGAGACAGTTCGGTCCCTATCTGTCGTGGGCGTAGGAAATTTGAGAGGAGCCTGTCCTTAGTACGAGAGGACCGGGATGGACGTACCGCTGGTGTACCAGTTGTTCCGCCAGGAGCACCGCTGGGTAGCTATGTACGGACGGGATAAACGCTGAAAGCATCTAAGCGTGAAGCCCCCTCAAGATGAGATTTCCCAGTATGTAAGACCCCTTGAAGACGACGAGGTAGATAGGCTGGGGGTGGAAGTGCAGCAATGCATGGAGCCTGACCAGTACTAATCGGTCGAGGGCTTATCCAATAGCAAGTTCTAAATCGCATGTTTCGTTTCGAATCTAGTTTTCAGAGAACGATCTCTGAAATGTAAGCTATGCTATGCGTTTGGTGGCGATGGCGGAGGGGTTCCACACGTACCCATCCCGAACACGACCGTTAAGCCCTCTAGCGCCGATGGTACTTGGACCGCAGGGTCCTGGGAGAGTAGGACGCCGCCAAGCAACAGGAAGACACACTTGATGATATCGAGTGTGTCTTTTTTATTTTAATGTAATTTATTTTATGTAATTCATTAGTTCTGATTTGACTTGTTATATACATAAAATACTGGCGTTCCAATCCTTAAAGCTGTGATACAATAGGTGAGGTCTATATAGAAAACGGAAACACGCATAAGTACGAGGAGGAACAGTGAACACGATGAAATCAGCCCCGTTTATTGCCGTGGAAGGTCCAATCGGAGCGGGGAAAACAACGCTGGCAACGATGCTTTCCCATGAATTGAATCTTCCGTTAGTTAAAGAAATCGTAGAAGAGAATCCATTTCTGGCTTCCTTTTATCAGGATATCGACGAGTGGAGTTTCCAATTGGAAATGTTTTTTCTGTGTAATCGGTTTAAACAACTGGAAGACACGGGCGTTCATTATGTAGAGCAGAATACCCCAGTCATTTCAGACTATCATATCTATAAAAATATGATTTTTGCCGATCGTACCTTAAAGGGAACGAAACGGGATAAATATCGTCAAATCTATCATCTGTTAACAGATGATCTGCCAAAACCCAATCTGGTGCTTTATATTGAAGCTGAACTCGATACGTTGATGTACCGCATTAACAAGCGTGGACGCTCATTTGAGCAGGACATGGACCCGGCATATATGGAACAACTCATTGCTGATTACAAAACAGGCATGGACTATCTGGCAAATAGCTCAAATCCGCCAGTAATCATTAAGGTCAATGCAGAGCAACTCGACTTTGTGGAACATCCTGAACACTTCAGGCAAATTGTTAATCACGTAAAGGAGTATATCATATGAATAACTATGGCATTCCAACGAATGCATTAATTACGGTAGCAGGTACGGTTGGAGTGGGTAAATCCACGTTAACGGCTGCTCTTGCACAGCGTTTGAATTTCAAGACTTCTCTGGAACAAGTCGATCATAATCCATATTTGGAGAAGTTCTATCATGACTTCGAGCGTTGGAGCTTCCATCTGCAGATTTATTTCCTGGCAGAGCGCTTCAAGGAACAGAAAAAGATTTTTGAACTGGGTGGAGGATTCGTACAGGATCGTTCCATCTATGAAGATACGGGCATTTTTGCACAAATGCATGCAGATCAAGGAACCATGTCTGCTACAGATTTCGAGACATACAGCAGTTTATTTGAAGCGATGGTAATGACACCGTATTTCCCACATCCAGACGTGCTGATCTATCTGGAAGGCAGTCTGCCTTCGATTTTAAACCGTATTACGGAACGCGGACGCGAGATGGAGATTCAGACGGACCGTTCGTACTGGGAACACATGCACGAGCGCTATTCCGTGTGGATTGATCAGTTTACGGCTTGCCCTGTGCTGCGTCTGAACATTGATGAGTATGATGTGCATGATCCGGCATCGGTGGATGCCATTTTGGCACAGATTGCAGGCTTGTCATTCAGCCTTCCAAGGAAGTACAAAGGTAAGATAGAGCGAGCTTTCCGATGTAGTTTTCTGGGTTACATTGGTTATATCTATGATACAGATATGGACAACATCCCTTCTACGGCTATTATGCTGTTGGAGGGATGTTTTTTTATATCCCAAGGGAATGATTATGAGTTGTTTGTGGACAGAACTAAAATGATATTCGAGCGAATAAGGAAATGGATGCTTAATATATCTTTTATGTTATATAAATATATTTGCTCACCAAAAGTAGAAAAATGTTGAATAATAAGTCTTTTTGTGGTTTCATAGGAAAGGTGAATTCTGGAAAAGAAGCATATGCATGACTCAGGAGGGAAAGACAACGTGGAAGAGAAACAAGGAGTTAAAATCGGTATGCCGATCATTGGTGGCTTAATTGCAGCCATTCTGGGAGGCATCGTATGGGCAGCTATTGCTGCAATGACCGATTATGAGGTGGGATTAATTGCGATTCTGATTGGAGCGCTCACAGGTTACGCAGTTGTGTTGTTCTCCAATAAACAAATTGCGACGGTACATAAGATTATTGCCGTACTGTTTGCGCTTGTTGGTATTTTGTTGGGGAAATATCTGACGGTGGTTTATTTTACTTCCGAACTGTTTGGTGATGTAAGCGTGATGGAACTCGTGTTTGATAGCGAGATGATCAGTGCGTTTGTGGAAACCTTCCAGGAGTACTTCAGTCAACCGATTGATTTATTATTCATCGTGCTTGCGATTGTGTCTGCATGGCAGATTCCTGGCCGGATGGCGAGAACCAGTCTAGCTACGGATGCATCTTCATCGGATCACGCACCAAGAGCTTAATCGGATAGACGGTGGACGCGGGCAGCAAAATGAAGAATGTTTGACAGAAGAAACTTAATGCTCATCATCCTAATCATCTGGTGAAAAGGTTATATCGAAGGACTGGGAGCAGAAGAAAAACGTAGTAAAGAGCAATCTATTTTAAAAGATATTCATAAAGTACTCAGAGTGAGCAGCAGTTAGGCTTGTTCACATTGCGGCTGGGTTACTTGCATACATAAAAGGGACGATACGCCTGAGAGGGCGGACGTCCCTTTTGTGTGTACACTGGGCAGTAGGCGGGATATCCGCTCATAATGGCTGTAGTAACTCGGATCGATCCAATTTATTTACAACGTAACCCTAGTATATATTCAGCATTTTCAAAAGGTAATTACAAGAAGGACGGTCACCACAGGAGGAAGGTTCAAATGTCCTGATGTCATGTACAGCGATAAAGCTGATAACGAGAGATTACTTTTATCACTACGGACAGAGGTTTAATTTCCAGACTATCGTTTACAATCTACATCTGATGGTAATGAGAGTTGAATAAACTGTATGTGGTTGAATACAGGGTTATATTATTTGTTTTGGTCAGCAAATACAGCCATAGCATCTCTCATAAATACAGCCAAACCATCGCCAAACTGATCAATATTACGCGTGAAGCGTTCATCGTCCACGTACATCTGACCAAGTCCTCTAAAGGCTTCAGGTGAGTAGCTTCCCATTTGGTTTAGCCAAGTGAACCACTCTTTGATGCCTGCCTGTGCCTCCTCAGATGCTGGTTCTATGTGACGAAGTGAAGCCAGATGTTTGTAGATTTCGTTCATTTGATCGGATAGAGCCTTCTGATCTGTGGTTGATTTACTGTGCAGCTTCTGATTTGCGTGATCGACGGCATGGTCTCCCCAACGTTCCCGCGCTTCTTGTTCATACGGATTCTGGCTAAAATCAAATCCTTCGAATTGTTCTTTGGCTGTCATTTTAATTTCTCCTCTCACGTGTAAAACCGTTTTATCAATGGTAGCAATCATCTGGTCCAAGCGTTGGCGCTTCTCCAGCAGTATAAGTCGATGCATGTTAAGTGCTTCTTCCGGATTGAAGGAGGGGTTGGTTATAATGTTTTTGATCTCCTTCAGAGAGAAGTCGAGTTCCTTGAAAAACAATATCTGCTGCAACCGTTCCAGGTTGGCATCTGAATATAATCGATATCCGGCAGAAGTTACTTCGTCCGGGGTTAATAGTCCGATCTCATCATAGTGATGCAGTGTGCGCACACTGATCGAGGCAAGTTCGGCAACTTCTTTTACCTTCATGGCCATGAGTGAAACCTCCTTACAACACCGATTGTACAGTGTCACGTTACGTGAGAGTCAACCGTTGAAAATGAAAAAACAAGATGCGAGCATGGAAGCTGCATCTTGATCATGGATTGGTGACTAAGTATGACTATATAAGTTGAACTAAAGATTATTTACACAGACACTATGATGACAGAATAACCTTCCAATCGCTGTTATCCCCAGATTTTTTCGATCCCCCTTTCTCATGGGAAAATCCGGGGATAAAGGCGAACGCTTCGCTTCTTCAGGTTTTTTCTGTCCTCTCCGTTATCGTTTAAATGATTAGTTCAACTTATATAGATTATTGTAAAATTCAGTCACTGTAGGGGAGCGGATGCGCTTCTATGTCGAAGACATGGGTTGCTGCCGCGCCGCGGGGTGTTTTAAGGCTCCCTCTGTTATGGAGAGGAGCGTGAGCAGTTGTGGGCTGCACCATGTATGCGGTGCAGTCCACGGAGTTAGCAGTGCAGGGAGAGCAGGGCTACGCCTGCATCCCGCGCACTGCCGCAGCGAACTGCGCAGCCGCTGCGCGCACGTCGGCCGCGCCCGCGATGGCGGAGATGACGGCTATGCCGTCGGCTCCAGCCGCCATCACGGCGGCCGTGGTATCGGGCGTAATGCCGCCGATACCCACAATCGGAACTGCGATGCCTGCGGCGCGCAGTTCCGCCACCCCTGCGGGGCCCAGCACAGCATGGGCATCCGCTTTGGAGCGCGTCGGGTACATGGGCCCGACGCCAAGGTAGTCGGCGCCCGCCTGCAACGCACGGCGCGCCTCATCCACGGAGTGGGCGGATACGCCAAGCATCCGCCCATCTCCAATGCGGGCGCGTACTAGCGCCGCGTCCGCATCATCCTGGCCGACATGCACGCCGTCGGCCTCCACTGATACAGCCAGCTCCACATCATCGTTCACGATGAACGGGACCCCGTGCTGGCTGCACACCTCGCGAAGCCGCATCGCAAGTGTGATGCGAGCTTCGCCAACCAGGGCGCCAGTTCCCTTTTCACGGAACTGGAACAGCGTGATGCCGCCAGCAATGGCCTGGCGCAGCACTTCCACAGGGTCTTGCGTTGTATTAACGCTGCCCATCACCAAATACACCTGCATCGCGCGTTGTACCGCTTCTGCATCCCAAGGGCGCATCACTGCTCACCTCGCTGTCTGCGCTGATACGCAAAATGATTCGTCGGCCCATGTCCGGCCCCAATCCCCAGCTCATCTTCGATGGCTGCCTGAATGAATGCTCGCGCGGTCGTAACGGCAGCCAGAACAGGTGAACCCTTTGCTAGCTCTGCGGTGATCGCAGCAGAGTATGTGCACCCCGTTCCGTGTGTATGACGTGTTACCACACGAACATTCTCCAGATAATGAAAAGACTGCCCATCGTAGAGCACATCCACGATCATGCCACTTCCTTCATCATGACCACCTTTGACCAAAGCATACGTTGAGCCCATCTGTACAATCCGTCTTGCGGCTTCTTCCCGCTGGCTCAGATTGGTGATAGACATCCCGGTAAGCAGTTCCGCTTCCGGAATATTGGGTGTTGTGATCAGGGCATGGGGCAACAGATCCGTAACCAACGCCTTTACAGCTTCCTGCTGGAGAAGGGGGGCGCCACCTTTGGCTACCATCACAGGGTCGATGACCAGATTCGACCAACGGTATTGCTGCCATTTCTCAGCGACTAGCCGAATAATCTCAGCACTATATAACATGCCAGTCTTCGTTGCGGTTGGTTGAAAGTCTTCGCCGGTCGAGTCCAATTGCTGGGCAATGCCATCGTAAGGGATGGGAAAAACGCCCTGCACACCTGTTGTATTTTGGGCAGCAATAGCGGTGATAACGGTCATGCCGTATGCGCCAAGCTCCTGGAATGTTTTTAGATCGGCCTGAATTCCTGCGCCGCCCCCGTTATCGGAGCCTGCAATGGTTAGCGCTTGAGCAATACTCATACTGCACCTCCACGGATCTGACAGATCTGTGAGCGTTCTGCCAAGAGGTCGGGTGTTACTTGTGCCAATTGATTCAACAATTCAATCTGGAAGCTGCCCGGCCCCTGATGAGTTGTCCGCTCTGCCGCCAGTTCAGCTGCTACACCATAAAACGCGAGCGCTTCAACAACACTGCCTAGAAGATCGGCTCCTGATTCCGCTATGGCTGTAAAAGCACCAATCACCGAACTGAGTAGACAGCCAGCACCTGTGACCTGAGTGAGCAGGGCATGACCATTACTCGTGAGGAATGTGGATTGTCCATCAGTAATAATATCTTCTTTTCCGGTAATGACCACGACACAGCCAAGTTTATGCGCTGCCCGCTCCGCAATGCCGATTCGGTCGCCCTCACCTGACCCTGCGTCCACACCTTTAATACTCCAACTCTCACCGATGACATTGGCGACCTCCGCCACATTGCCGCGCAGTACCGTGAGACGAAGTTCACGAACGAGCATTTGCACGGTTTCCGTGCGATAAGTGGTTGCGCCAGCTCCAACCGGATCAAGCACCACAGGCACGTGATGCGCATTAGCCGATTGGCCTGCCAGACGGATTGCCTGAACGACTTTGTCATCGAGTGTACCGATGTTGAGTACCACGGCTCCTGACATCTTGGCGACATCAGCGACCTCTTCATGAGCATAGGCCATAAAAGGGGACGCACCGAGTGCAAGCAGACCATTGGCTGTGAAGGGAGCCACGACAAGGTTAGTGATATTGTGTACCAGCGGATTTTGCGTACGAACACGTTCCAGATAAGACATATAATTTCCTCCTTGTTTTGAAGTAACCCGATCGGCGGAAGTCCGATATCTGGAGTCACTCAACAGAATAATAGGATATGAGTTGCCTTGTTGAGTTGGGGCGCAGAGTCTAACAACAGCCAGATCATTAATGCGGGAAAAGCAGAAACGTAAAATCTAAATCATTTACTTTCCTTGCAGATTAATAAAAGCATCCTCGGCTTTCACCGATTCAGGAATCAAATCCTGTTCAACGAGCCATGCACGTACATTTTCCCACGATTCCATTTCCTGCCGACCAAATGGTTGGCCTTCTTCATTCATGAGTGGTAGCAGAATTGCCAGGCTTTTGGTTTCGATCTCCGGGTCAAGCGGTGATGTTTCATTCTCATGAGCGAGCAGAATACTCAAGGCTTCTTCTGGATGCTCAGTCACATATTTCTGTCCTTCCTGGACCGCTTTGACGAACCGGGTAAGTTGGTCTTTTTTTGCTTCAATGCCAGCTTCACTTGCAGTCAGGACCAATTCATAATAATCAGGCACACCATAATCGACGGGGTTAATCGATTTCATGGCATGTCCTTCTTTCTCCAAAATCAATTGTTCATGGTTAATAAAACCACCCATAATCGCATCCGCCTGTCCGGAAGCCAGCGAAGGAATCAGATCGAACCCAACGTCAACCAGATTCATGTTGTCGGGATTGCCACCATCGTGGCTGATCATCGTACGAACCATCGCTTCATACAGCGGAATCGAAGAATAACCGACAGTTTTTCCTTCAAGATCTTTGGGTGAATTCACGTTGCCATTTGCTTCGGTCAACAGATGCACAAGCGGGTGCCGAACAACAGCAGCAATGGAACGTACAGGAATGTTCTCGCCACGCGCGAGTAAGATTTGGGGCTGGTAGCTTAAGGCCAGATCAATTTTTCCGGCAGCGACAAGTTTGAGCGAATCATTGGTATCCGCAGGCATCTGAATATCGACATCCAAACCTTGGTCTGCAAAGTATCCTTTTTCCTGAGCCACATAGATGAAGGAGTGTACTGCATTCGGGTACCAGTCGAGCATGATGGACAGTTTATCTTTGGCGTCTGATGCTGGTTCGGTTGCAGACGGATCTGTTTGCTGTGCATTGGTTGCCGAATCTGTTGTTGGCGTATTTTGGCTAGTGTCTGTGGTGCTGCATCCGCTAACGATCAGCAAAAGGCTAATGAGTATGATGGGAAGCAGGGAGTATATACCTTTGTTATTCATAAATGAAGTTCCTCATTTCATCGTTTTGATTTGTAGAAAATGGGCAACAGCATGTTAACGACAATGTGACAATGAACTGATTGAAGTTTGCTGCTGAAATGGTGCATAAGGTATGTTTTGTTTTGAAGGTCGTCATTCTGTATTTATATCTAATTTCTGTCTAGGTATTATCCAACGTTTCTTTTGCCTCCGTGACGATGACGCCGTATGTTAAACCGTTTCTCCAGCCAGGCAATCAGTACAAACAAAACGATCCCCAGCAGGGATAACAGCAAAATGGCGGCAAACATCGCATCCGTGTTCATGTTGCTGGACATACGACGGCTGAAGTACCCTAGACCTTTGCTACCACCGAGCCATTCGCCAATCGTTGCCCCAACCACGCAGTACACCACGGACATCTTTAACCCCGAGAAAAAAGAGGGAAGTGCCAGCGGAACCTGGAGTTTGCAAAAAATATCCCATTTGCTGGCGCCCATGGTGAGCAGCAGTTCACGCTGCTCTGGATCGCCTTGGCGGAGTCCATCGTAGGTACTGACCACAATGGGGAAGAACGCGATTAGGAACACCACGGCGACTTTGCTCCACAACGTATAGCCAAACCACAGGATGAACACGGGAGACAAGGCAATCAGCGGGATGGTCTGACTGATCACGATGAAGGGATACAAGGCCTTTTCAATCGATCGGTTCATATGCATGCCTGTTGCCAGCGTAATTCCAGTCACTATGGACAAGCCAAAACCAACAATAACCTCCATAAAGGTAGCAGGCAGATGGATGGTCAACAGCAGACGACGATGTTCAACCAGTGAGCCTATGATGGCCGTGGGTGCAGGAATGATGAAGGAGGGCACCCAACCCATACGCACACTCACTTCCCAGATCGCCAGTAATAAGAACATGAGCATAATAAACAAACCATATTGGGAAAACCATTTCGAGAGCCACTTCGAACACCACGTCCAGACGCTAACCTCAGCTCTATCATTTTGCATGCAATTGTTCCTCCAGTTGTTGCCTCATCTGCACGAGAGCCAGTTCGTAGATCATGTCCGAATGCCTTGGACGTGGTAAAGGAACCGTCATCTCCCGCAACTGCTGACCTTGCCCCCCTGGAGTTAACAGAATGATACGGTCACTTAACAGCAGGGCTTCTTCAATGTCATGTGTAATGAACATCACGGTTTGGCCAAAGCCCTCCCACAGCTCGAGCAACCAGCGATGCATTTCTCGTTTGGTTAAGGCGTCGAGTGCACCGAAGGGTTCATCCAGCAACATGAGCTGCCCGCCTGTAAGCAAGGTACGAAGCAATGCCACCCGCTGCCGCATGCCGCCGGATAACTCATCCGGGTAGGCCTGCTCATAACCTGACAGGCCGAACCTTGCCAACCCAGCTAGGATGTTTGCCCGTAACTTGTCCTTGTCCTGTCGGCCTGGTGCAAGCTCGGCAGGCAGCATGCAGTTCTCCATGACGGTACGCCAGGATAACAGCAGATCTTTCTGCGGCATATAGGCGACTCGTCCGAGCCGTTGTCCTTGCGGGACATCAGCTATATCGATGGTGCCAACGGTTGGTTTATGCAAGCCTGCGAGCAGCTTGAAGAGCGTGCTTTTACCTGATCCGCTGGAGCCGATGAGCGAGACAAATTCTCCTTGTTGAACCTGAAGCGACACATTGGAGAGCACAGGGGACTCTTTTTTTTCGGGAAAAGCAAAGCTTACGTTGTGAATGGTTACATGGTTATCCATCTGATCCTCACCCCCTTGATGTCAGACTACTGCAATAACAACGGCATCCTATACTCTGCAAAAGGAACAAAAAAGACCCACCCATTTCCGGAGAAATGAGTGGGTCTGTAAGTTAAATCCGCAATTTATCTTCACATACATGAAAAATTCCGCTTACTAAAAGGCCGCTCCACTTCCCTCCGCTGGTATGATCCAGATCAGGTTCAAAGGGTCCGAATAGTCATATTCGTCTCAGCCGCAAGGCTCCCCTAGTGCAAAAGTTCAAGATATGCAGTTGTGTGTTCAGCATATATCACTTGAACATGAACTGTAAAGAGGCAGCATGATGGAATTGTTGAGATGAACTTGGAGTCAGACCCGAACAACTGAACAATTTACCTGGGCTCCCTAACCCGATATAATAGTGGTGGCGCATATTGGCCGGATCACAAATGCAGGCGGGATTGTTCTCCCTCCGAAGCAGAATGGGGACCCGAGTTGAAAACGTTCAAAAAAGTATATATTGAGATCACGAGTATCTGCAATCTGGCATGCAGCTTCTGTCCGCAGACACAGCGTGCCAAAGGATTCATTGACCCTGAAGTCTTCAACAATATACTGGATCAAGTTAAACCACACACCAATCATATTTATCTACATGTCAAAGGCGAACCCTTGTTGCATCCCAAAATAGATCTGTTGCTCGATTCCGCACATGAGAAGGGACTCAAGGTGAACATTACAACGAATGGTACACTGCTGCCCAAGACTCAGCATAAATTGCTTGGCAAACCGGCGCTGCGGCAGATGAATTTCTCCCTGCACAGCTTCGATGGGCATGAAGGTTCAACAGATCGTGACGGATACCTGCGTCATATTTTGTCCTTTGTACACGAGGCCGTTAAGCACAATGTCATCATCTCATTTCGGTTGTGGAATCTGACACAGGATAACTTCACAAATGCTCAGATGAATCGAAATCGGGAGACTCTTGAAGTATTGGAACGTGAGTTCAATCTGGACTTCCGCATTGAGGAAAAAGTAGTTCCAGGCAGCGGGGTCAAAATTGCCCCGAATGTATACCTGAATCAGGACCATGAGTTCCAGTGGCCAAGTCTGGATGCACCTGAAGATGACGGCAAAGGCTTCTGCCATGCACTTCGCGGTCAGGCAGCTGTGCTTGTAGATGGAACGGTGGTTCCATGCTGTCTTGATGGCGAGGGTGTCATTAACCTCGGTAACGTGCACGAGAAGTCATTCTCGGAGATTATTGAGGGAGAGCGAGCGAACAATCTGGTATATGGCTTCTCCAAGCGGGAAGCTGTAGAAGAGTTGTGTCGAAAGTGCGGTTATCGTCAGAGATTTGGAGCCTGATATCTTATATCAGCAAGCCAGAAGCCATTCAAGATCACACATTTGGAGACAAATGTAGTGGTCTTTCTTTGTGATCGGGGATTAAGTGAGGGGTACATACGTTACAAATGAGCATACCAGAGGTTGATATGAGCATATTGCTTGAGAGGCATAGCATGCAAAAAATGCCGATATGACAGGGATTGTGGGATGTCATGATATATCTGATCTAATGATTATTCTAGTTACCTCCCTTATTTGGTAGGATTAGGTTGGGATCGGACAGAGGTGCACCTCTGACGAACTTCCAATACAAGCCTAGGCTTGTACACTACCAAAAAACGAGAGAATAAGGGAGGAATAAAGTTATGAAAAAAATGTTGACGTTGTTGCTGTCCGCTGGTTTGGTTGCTTCTATATTTGGTGCCGTTCCGGCTGCGGCTGCACCTACCGTTGTAAATTCAACCATTGTGGTTCCAAAGGGCACGACCTATGACGGCCAAGGTAAAACATTTGTAGCCAATCCTTCCACACTGGGCGACGGATCTCAAGCAGAAAATCAGAAGCCAGTCTT
Source organism: Paenibacillus sp. FSL H7-0940 (assembly GCF_037979415.1). Taxonomy (NCBI): domain Bacteria; kingdom Bacillati; phylum Bacillota; class Bacilli; order Caryophanales; family Paenibacillaceae; genus Paenibacillus; species Paenibacillus sp. FSL H7-0940. Next base: position 4,652,238 of record NZ_CP150280.1, on the reverse strand, counting down.
CCGTCTGGAGGCAGGGGCCACGCTCAAAAACGTAAACATTGGATCACCAGCTGCTGATGGTGTTCACTGTTATGGCAACTGTAATATATCGAATGTGGTCTGGCAGGACGTGGGCGAGGATGCACTGACATTGAAGTCTGCCGGAACGGTTAACATTACCGGTGGGGCAGCGTATAAGGCTTATGATAAAGTGTTCCAGATGAATGCAGCTGGAACAATTAACATCAAAAATTTCCGTGCAGATGATATTGGCAAACTGGTTCGCCAAAATGGTGGAACTTCCTTTGCAGTTAACATGACGCTGGATAACTCTAACATTTCCAATGTGAAAGATTCGATTATGCGTACAGACAGCAGCACATCACAAGGGAAAATTACGAATACCCGTTATTCCAAAGTACCAACGTTGTTCAAGGGGTTTGCTTCGGGGAAAACGAGCCAGTCTGGGAACACGCAATATTAAGAACAGGGATACCTTGGAATACGGATTGAAGGCGTGTACGGATAAGGTAGCTATTTCACATGGTGAAGTATGTCCAAAAGGCATCCAGGGGGATGCCTTTTCCTATGCCAACTTTTGATTTTTGTAGAGACCATTGCCACAAATACCCATCTGATGTACATTAGAAGCAATGAAATAAGTGAACCGGGAGCTCAATGAAGTTGGGCTGAGAGAGTGGCCTTGTGCCGCTGACCGTACATCTGATCTGGGTAATGCCAGCGTAGAGAACATGGATTTGCGATATGTAAGGGTGAATTGTGGGAATGAACGTGGATGAACAACAGACCTCTTTGAACTGTGGTGGTGTATCTGCCATGACGGAGGGGTGCTGGTTGATATTCCGTATTTTCGACATCCATCCAATACATCATTGTGAGGATTGTACACTGTACGTAAGGCCTGCCCGGAACCGGGGAGGCTTTTTCGTTTATTTTGATAACCCTCACAGGGAACAAAGGAAGGACGTAGAGAACATGGCAACAACAGCAGGCAACAAGCGATTGAAACTAACGGATATTCTGGTAACCATCGTGATCGCAGTAGTGTTTGGGGTGATTTACAAGATATGGGGACCTACATATGACTTGATGAAACCATTTGGCGTTCATGCGGAGCAGATGATCTACGGCATGTGGTTTATGGCGGGCACGTTTGCTTTTGTTATCATTCGTAAACCAGGCGTGGCTATTCTTGCCGAAGTTGCGGCATCAACGGTAAGTGCTTTTCTGGGTAGTGAATGGGGCATGTCCACACTTGTATACGGTCTGTTGCAAGGATTGGGAGCCGAGATATTCTTCGCCGCATTTTTGTATCGTAAAACCAATCTGTTTGTCACCTGTCTTGCAGCCATAGGAGCCGCAGCGGCTTCGCTTTTGCTGGATTACCAGTACGGGTATATTGATTCACTCTCGGCCTGGAACTATACGTTATTTATCGGATTCCGCTTCATTGGAAGCATCTTGATTGCTGGAGTGTTTGCTTATTATCTCGCCAAAGCATTGGAACTGACTGGTGTAACGCGTTCGCTCAGACCGGTATCCAAACAAGATTATGAGGCGCTGGATTAGATGAACGGGGAAGGGAATTCGCAAGCGGTAAGTGTCACAAATCTAAGATGCAAGTTCCCGGGAGAGGAAGCCTTGGTATTTCAAGGCTTGTCTCTTTCTGTGCGTCAAGGGGAGAAAGTGCTGTTGCTTGGCCCAAGTGGCTCCGGTAAATCAACGTTATTGCAAATTCTGAGCGGTCTGATACCACGTTCGGTTGAGATTCCGATGAAATGTGATGATATTCGGATTCCCGCCCAAGCAGGAGTGGTCTTTCAAGATCCGGATACCCAGTTCTGTATGTCCTTTACGGATGAAGAGATCGCATTTGTTCTGGAAAACCGAAATATTCCGCGTGAAGAGATGCCTGCTCTGATTGAATATTATCTGAAACAAGTGGGGTTATCCTTTGAACAGAATCGTGTATTGATCCAGTCCATGTCTCAGGGGATGAAGCAGCGTCTTGCGATTGCTTCGATGCTTGCCATGGACCCGGAGGTATTGTTTTTGGATGAACCCACTGCACTGCTGGATGATGAGGGGACTTCCCAGGTGTGGGATACGGTCAAACGGATCGCCAGTGACAAAACGATCATCATCGTTGAACACAAAATAAACGAGATTGTGGATATGGTCGACCGCATCATTGTGTTATCACCTGAAGGAAAGATTGTGGCGGATGGGCCAGCACAGCAGGTATTTACGCATGAACGGGAAAAGCTGAAGGCTTATGGAATCTGGTATCCAGGCATATGGGAGGAGCAAGAGCAGGCAGCTAAGCAAGAAGAGGGAAGTGCTTCTGGAGAGATTCAAGTGTGTGTGGATCACGGCATCTCAAATTTGGAAGCACAGCGATCGTCTGGCTTATCCGATACACCGGGTATATCCCCCATATCTCACGACTCATCCTTTTCGCCTGTATCTCCCGCCTATCTGCCTGCACTGGACTTGCAGCAGTTCACCGGATGGCGTGGGAAAACACCTTTCATTCAGGTGGAGCAGGCCAAGGTATGGCATGGAGACTGGATTGGTATTGTCGGAGCTAATGGAGCTGGCAAGAGTTCATTGTTGTTATCTCTGATGAATATCCTGAAAACAACAGGTCATTATGAGGTGGACGGTCAGCCTTCTGGCAAAACGGAGCAGCTTGCAGATCGAATTGCGTTTGTATTTCAGAACCCGGAGTTTCAATTTGTGACCAACACGGTCGCGGAAGAAGTGGAATTCTCATTACTGGGGGGCAGGCATACAACGGAAGAAAGACTTGTCAGGACTGATCATATGCTGAATCAATTTGGATTAATCGACCTGTCCGAGCGCCATCCCTACCAATTATCGATGGGGCAGAAACGACGCTTGAGCGTTGCCTCTGCACTGGTGAGAGAGCAGCGAATACTGCTGTTGGATGAACCTACTTTTGGACAGGATGCCCGCAATACGTTTGCCATGTTAGCACAACTGGAGCAATTGCGGAGAGAGGGAACAGCTATTGTTATGGTTACCCATGATCGTGAAATTGTAAAAAGATATTGCACCCGAATCTGGACGGTAGATGAGGGGAGGTTATCTGATGCAACTGTCGTTTCCTCACCGTGAAACATGGCTTCATAATGTCAATCCGGGATTAAAGATGATCATTCTGACGATGATGTTTGTCATCGTTATCCTCATTCACAATCTGAATGTAATGGCCAACGTTGCGGTGGCGATGATGCTATTACTGTGCTGGACAGGTCATCCGTGGTACAGATTGATGCTGTACGCATCACCATTCATTCTGGTGTTTATCTCCACGTCTACAGGCATGATGATGTTTGGTAAGGGCGAGACCACATGGTATAAGTGGGGACTGATCCACATAACCGAAGAGAGTTTCTATCGCGGTCTACACTTGGGTTTTCGCTCGCTGACTATGGCCGCGGCAGGGTTACTCTTTGGTCTTACGACCAAGCCTGTGAGACTGTTTTATTCCCTGATGCAGCAGTGGCGGCTTCCCGCAAAATATGCCTATAGCTTTCTGGCCGCGATGCGCATGATCCCCATTTTGCTGGATGAATTCCAGACGCTCCGTTATGCGATTCGTATTCGTGGAACACAGCAACGCGGCTCTCGCTGGAATGTGTATCGTACACTCAAGCGTTACGCTATTCCGCTGCTGGCACAGAGTATTCGTCGTGCACAGCGAATGGCGGTAGCGATGGAAGCGAAAGGGTTCACAGATGGCGCGAGCCGAACGTATTACATTCAGATTGGCTATTCGCGAGCTGATCTGTGGTTTGTATTTTATTATATGCTCACCTTAACAGCTGCTTATTACATCGGGGTTACCTTCCCTTATCATGCTACGATGGTGGATGTAAGGTAATACGGGCAGATAGATAGAAATATATTGAGGTAAACGGTAACTTTTTCCTTTTTACTGCGTCTCTATTGGAAATAGCTTCTAATGAATGGGGATGAACGAGAGTGAAGACGGGTCCTGATTGGCAGAGAACGGGGTACAAATGGATTACCATGACTGGATTATCAGCTATGCTGTTGACGGGCTGGATGCTGCTGGATTCCAAAATGGTCGCCCTTGAAGGACAAGCTTCGGCTACAACGCCACAAGCATTGGGGGCAAGTTCCCAAGTCTTAACTGCAAAGTTAGCTTACAAACAAGGAGACACCGTTACGCTTATTAATGACATCCCTCTGTTCAAAAACAGAAGGGATGGCAGTGTGGCTGCTGACCAGATGGGGATTGAATACTATACAACAAAAAACGAAAAGTATACGTTGGCCTCGGTTCGAGGCGAGTGGGTGCAGCTTAAGTCAACCGATCATGGAAACTTTTGGTTGCCAAGTTGGTATGCACTGAAGGAGAGTAGAAGCATGAGGGAAACAGCTCTCCAAAGCTTCACACTCCAATCAGGCAGTAAGTTCTATCTGGCTCCAGATAGTTCTACAACCTGGTCTTTTGAGAAAGCGCTAACAGATAAGGCTGTTATTGTTGCAAAGTGGAAAGGTTGGTATGGGGTATCCATTGCCCCACGAGTCTGGAATAAAGAATCCTCCACGTATCGGCCAGGACTCTTCTGGATCAAGGCACAGGCTATAGAACAGCGGATGAATGTGGCGGATGGTTGGTTCAATCAGGAGGCATCGCTGCCAACTTCGGTTATACGCCATCTGACAGATATGAAGCTGAACAAGGCAACCACCTCCAAACAAGTGGCTGGGTGGTTAGGCGAGCCGGATTGGAAAGAGAGTTCAAGCAATCTAAATTTCACGGGTTATTCAATGAGTATTGGACAGACCTGGAGATATGAGCGGGAAGATGCGCAATTTCTGGTCACATTCAACAAGAATGGCAGACTGGTCAGAACACGCTGGAATTTAGCACAGGATAATCGAAATGCTGTTGTTTCCGATTGGAACATCAGTCGGGCGGATGAATATGGGTTCACAACAAAAATCTATGGCACAACACTGCCAACGACAATCCCTTGGAAACCGGTTTGGACCAACCAGGGGGATATTAACTATACTTTTTTACAAGCAGCCACGGATGATGTGCTCCTGATGAAAGGGGATGACGGTGGATTCAGCGGGGGTTACTACGAAGGTTCTATATATGCCCTTGACCGACATTCCGGCCAGCAATTATGGGAGATCAACGGGGGTTTTGGAAGACAGCAGGCAGTGGTGGATGCAGAGCGCAAATACGTTACAATCTACACCGATTATGACCCTGATAAGAAAAAATACGTGGATCGTATTCGTCATCTGAACTTGAAGAACGGAAAGGTCATGTGGACGTACACTCCTAAGCAAAATTTTAAACTAAATGGCATCACCGCTGCGAAGAACATTGTGGTTGTAGATAACCCGGTTGTTGAGAGCTCAAGCAACAGTTGGTTAACGGTTCTGGACAGTGCAAACGGAAAAACATTGTGGACGCGAAAACTGGCTACGGGTTATGAATTATTGAACAAGAGTGCAGATGACCCCTATGTGTTGTATTGGGAAAAGAATAAGCTAGTTGCAGCCGATCCGCAATCGGGCCGAACCGTATGGAGCTTGAAAGCTAAACGATCTACCATAGAACAATTTGTGAATGATCCATATTTTGATGGAATCGAACGTCTGGATCCCTTTGCAACCACGAATGCTGAAAGATGGTTATCACTAGATAATCAGTGGCTTCTGCTTGATCTGAACACGGGGAAAAAGCTTGCCCAATTCCCTGCTCGGGTAGGACAGAGATTTGAGGAGCTGAATGATGGCATGTTGTTGATCCGTGAGAACAAGAACGGCAATCATTACGGAGAATATGAAGATTTTACAACTACCCTGTATGATGCCAAGACAGGCAAAACACGTTGGACGCTCAAGGGCAAGATTGAACGAGGACTGGTGGAAGAGGATCAGTTGTATGTGATTAAGAATGGCTACCCGGCGGCTGTGGATTATAAAACGGGGGAGACGCGTTGGAATGCCAAAGATACGATTGCAACACTAAGGCATCCGACGAATCAGGGAAGTTATCTGGTCATTGATGATCAGTTGCTGTTGCCCATGGACGAGAATTTGCTCGTAATGAACAAAAAGAATGGAGCACTGTTAGGTCGTGTACATGACGTTGTGATGGGAAACCCGGAGCACCGGGACCGGGATGCGAAGAATGGAATGATTAACCGGATCAGTAATGAAGTGTATGTGGGTTCGTCCAACGGACGTTTTCGTGTATATGAAGCCAGCCGCCTGCAGGAGGCAATCTCACCTTAAAAGCTTGTCTCGTAAGGGATGTTGATTTATTATAAATGAACAGGCTTGCTCGCGCTCCGGTTATCGGCTGTGCGGGCTTTCTTCATGTGTTCTTGAAGAACCATGCATGATCATTCACGGGAGGACTCTCCATGATCTCATTATATGGTGTAAGCAAACGTTATAACGAGCGCGGTTCCCGTGCAAGTCAGGGATTCGAAGCATTAAGCTCGGTGTCCCTCGAAGTGGGACAAGGAGAAATACATGGCATCATCGGATCGAGTGGTGCAGGCAAATCCACGCTTATGCGGATGCTCAACGGATTGGAAAAGCCGGATGATGGTGAGGTTGTTGTGAATGGGCAGCACCTGACCCAGATGAATGAACAGAGTCTGCGTCAGGCACGAAGATCCATTGGCATGATCTTTCAACACTTTAATCTTGTCAGTAACCGAACGGTGAGTGGCAATGTCTGCATGCCATTGGAGCTTGCGGGTATGCCCCGTGCGCAGCGAGTTGAACGTGGACTTGAGGTACTGCGGTTTGTTGGACTGGAAGACAAGGCGGGTCAATATCCTGCTCAGCTTAGCGGAGGACAGAAGCAACGTGTGGCAATTGCACGAGCGCTGGCCAGTCGTCCGGATGTGCTGCTCTGTGATGAACCGACCTCTTCGCTGGATCCACAGACCACGAACGGTATTCTGGATGTGCTGCGACATATCAATGAAACGCTGGGCGTGACCATTGTTGTAGTAACGCATGAGATGGAAGTGGCTCGCAGACTATGTCACAGGATATCCGTCATGAAGGATGGGCGACTCGTTCGTACGTTGTCTAAAGCGGAAGTGAGCAGTATCCCTGCTCCGCAGCCTGATCTGCTGACCTCCTTGCTTGCGGGTGACGAATACGGGATGACAGGTTCGTCTCTGTTCCGTCAGGCAGAACAGGAGGACAAGTCATGAAGTTACCTGAGTCTGTGCTGAAATATCAGCATGAGATATGGCAGGCGATCGGAGAGACTTTTGTTATGGTGGGCATTTCCATTGCGGCAGCTGTTCTGATCGGGTTACCTCTGGGTACACTGCTGTACTTATTCCGTAGAGGACAACGGTATCAGAATCAAACGCTGTCCTTTGTACTCGGCAGTATCGTTAACATCGTTCGTTCGTTTCCGTTCTTACTGCTGGTTGTATTCATGATTCCATTCACACGGATTGTTGTGGGAACGTCCATAGGTACGTTGGCGGCAACCGTGCCACTCTCGGTCATTGCAATTGCCTACTACGCCAGACTGGTGGAACAAGCGTTGCTGGATGTACCGAGGGGAGTGGTTGAAGCTGCTGCTTCCATGGGGGCATCAACGATGCAACTTGTGGTGAAGTTTTTGTACGTGGAGGCACGATCTGGTCTTGTACTGGGACTCACAACAGCTACGATTAGCTTCATCTCCTACTCGACGGTGATGGGTATTGTAGGTGGCGGCGGTGTTGGTGATTTTGCCATTCGCTACGGTTATCAGCGCTTCGAAACGGAGATTATGGTATTTACGATCATCATTATGATTATCCTGGTACAGATGATCCAATTCACAGGTAGCAGACTGTCCCACTGGCTGGATCGCAGATCCTGAACGGTTGGACCGTGCATTATTACGAATAACCAATACAGATTATACGATGAGGGGTAGACATGAAATGAAAGTGAAAATGATGCTTATGTTGCTTGCAGTAATGCTGGTTGTATCTGCTTGTGGCAAAAAAGAAGAAACACCTGCGGCTGAAGGAACAAAAGAAGATACACAAGCTGCACAAGAAGTTACGCTGAAAGTAGCCACGTTGATTCCACCGATGACAGATGTACTGGATATTGTTAAACCGCTTTTGAAGGAAGATGGCGTCAACCTGGAAGTTGTTGTGCTGTCAGATAACGTACAGCCGAATACGGCACTCGCGAACAAGGAAGTGGATGCAAACTTCTTCCAACACGTGCCTTACATGACCCAGTATAATGAAGCGAACAATGCCAATCTGGTGGCTGTACAGCCTATCTATAATGCCATCTATGGCGCCTACTCCAAAAAGTACAAAACGATTGAGGAATTGCCAGAAGGTGCAACGGTTGCAATTGCAAACGATCCTTCCAACATTGGTCGCTCTCTTGTGATGCTGGAGCAGAACGGATTGATTAAGCTGAAAGAGGGCGTAGGTTTTAACGCCACACAGGCAGACATCACCGAGAATACAAAGAACTTCAAGTTTGAGGAAGTGGACTTGTTGATGCTGGCTCGCATGATGGATGATGCTGATCTGGTAGCCATGACACCGGCATATGCCAGTCCGCTCGGTCTTACACCGAAGAAGGATGCATTGTTAACCGAGAAGGATGATTCCCATTTTGCAATCACCATGGTTGCCCGTGAGGATAACAAGGACTCCGAAGCGATCCAGAAGCTGGCCAAACGCATGGCGGGTCCAGAGGTCAAAGCCTTCTTCGAAGAGAAATATGCAGATATCGCGATCCCGGCATTTAAATAGAGAATACGTTGGTCCAATGTAAATAACCTTTAGATCTGAGCGATAACGCTTGGATCTTTTTTTTGTCGTCCGCTTGCTTATTAACAAGTATTTAGAAAGTTAACAATTTGGTCATATCCCCGGAACACTTTATTTAATAGTTTTTTCGTATAATTTGTTTGAAAATAGTTCTTTTGGATTATAAATTAAGAGATTTGTTCGAGTTTTGTAGTGTAAAGAGTGTTTTTCACAAGAAGTGAGACCTAGTTTTTTGAAAAGATGGTTTACAATCTATGAGAGCTATACAAGAGCTTTATAAGTTGTATGAATCATTCAGCAAGTGGCAGGTTGTTCTGTCATCGGAGTGGCAAGTGTAAATAATCACTAGTTCAACTTATAAGTAGATCAAGTAAAACTAAAATTTATCTGGAAGAGGTAGAGAAATTTGTCCCGAAAAAATAGCAAATCGACCTGGTTCAACAAGATGCATAAGAACTTTAAAACCAAGCTGGTGGTGTCCTTTATTGCTTTCCTGGCCATTCCTTCGTTAAGTATTGGAGTTTTATCGTATAACAGTGCAAAAGATGAAGTGGAGAAGCAAATTTTACATAGTGCGATGGAAAATGTGAACCTTGCCAGTGCAACGATAGATCTTTCAGTCAATGCCAAGCGGAACCACATTGAATATTATGCGAGTACACTCGCGGAGCAATTGCGTCAAGAAGATGCCGAGGTTCGGGTTGTGAACGAATTGAAGGGGTATGCCGCACAGAACAAAGATATCATCACCATAGGTGTAGGCACAGAGGCAGGTGTGTATCTGATGTCCTCTGATGCGGAGATGCCTGAAGATTACGATCCGCGAACAAGACCATGGTACACAGAAGCGATGGGTACTCCACAGCAGGTCATTGTTACAGACCCTTATGTTTCTGCCGAGACAAAAGAGATTACCATTACGATTGCGAAGGCACTGGAAGACCAATCTGGTGTGGTCCAACTGGATCTCAATCTGGCGGACATTAGTCAATTAGTTAGCGGAATTAAAGTTGGAGAAAAGGGACATCTGATTCTGCTGGATGCCAGCGAAAAGTATATCTATCATCCGACGATGCAACCTGGAACAGATGCAACAGAAGATTTTTGGACACAAGTGTATACGAATGAATCCGGTAATTTCAACTATACCTTTGATCAGGTTGATAAGGTCATGTATTACGCCACGAATGAATCAACGGGATGGAAGGTCGCGGGCACCATGTTTTCTTCTGAAGTAGAGGATGCCGCTGCGCCTATTCTGAATCGAACGATTATGGTCATTATTTCTTTTCTAGTCATCGGAATTTTGATCATCTGGCTTGTGATGCGATCAATTGTTAAACCGATTCGTCAGTTGAAGGTTCAGGCGATTCAGGTGAGTGAAGGGGATCTAACCCAGACCATTACAAGCACAAGTAATGATGAGATTGGTGAACTGAGTGATGCCTTTGGCAAAATGCAACACAATCTGCGTGTGTTGATTCAAAATGTGGAGAACAGCGCCAGTCAGGTAGTCATCTCATCGGATGAAATGGCTCAGAGTGCGGAATCAACCAGTGCAGCCAGTGAGCAGGTAGCGCGAGCCATTCAAGAAATTGCGAGTGGTGCGGAGAAACAGACCGAAGGTATTGAACATAACCATCAGGCCATGAATGAAATTACGATTGGTATTACAAGAATCGCCGAACGTTCCATACATGTCGCTGATTTGGCGAAACATACAACCGTACAAGCAGAAGAAGGCGGCAACACCGTCAAGCAGACGGTGAGTCAGATGCAATCGATTCAAGAGACGGTAGCACAGACAAACCAATTGATTCAAGCGTTATATGAACGATCACACCAAATTTCAGCGATCACGGAGTTAATCGGAAATATAGCCAAACAGACAAACCTGCTCGCGCTGAACGCATCCATTGAAGCTGCTCGTGCAGGTACACATGGCAATGGATTCGCTGTTGTAGCAGCAGAGGTTCGCAAGTTGGCAGAGCAATCCGGGCAGTCCGTCAATGAAATCACCGTGCTGACTACGGCGGTACAGGAAGATATGGCTGCTTCCGTTCGCATGATGGAGAAGGTGACTTCAGAGGTTGGAGAGGGCATGGACATCTCTACAGAAGCGATTCGGAAGTTTGAACGTATTCTGGATAGCATGCGGGAAACGACACCTCAGATTGAAGAGATTGCTGCCACGTCGCAAGAGATCACAGCAGGTGTACAGGAAGTATCTGCTGTATCCAATGAGTTGGCAGGCATTGCGTCAGGCAACGCCGCAACTTCCGAAGAAGTGGCCGCTTCCTCAGAGGAGCAACTGGCAGCGATGGAGCAGATTTCTTCCTCGGCTCGTGGCTTGTCTACCCTGGCTGAAGAGCTGCAGCGCCTGATTAGACAGTTTAAGTATTAAACGGGATCGTAGAAGAGATTATCACACAGGGACAGCATCACATCATGTTTCATTAGAGGGAGTGGACAACCATGCAACTGGAACTCAAAGCCTTCTTACTGCTGACGGATGCGGTCATGATTACAGATGAGGAGGGTGTGATTCTGGATGTGAATTCCGTTTATGTAACCAAAACAGGATTCTCACGGGAGAGCACCATAGGTAAGCCTGCCCGATTGCTAATGGATACCCACTGGAGAGGAAATCAGACCTGGTCCGGCGTAGCCAAACTGATGAAGGCTGATCAGGAAGTGTGGGAAGCCCAAGTTACGATTACATCGGTTCATTTGGATGATTCTCTTTTTTATATCAGCATATTTAATGATGAATTTTCATGAAAAAAAACGTTGTTTGGTGATAAGGGGATGTTAGCTGAAAGCAGTAATTATTTTCAAAAAAATGGTCAATATCGTCAATTGAATAAGGGAGCACGGCATACTATGATTTGTGTACTGAGGAACTGCGACCATGAATCTGACAACATTCATTGAATGCATGAAATCCTGAAGTCGTAATGTGGACGGTGACCATTTGCTACGCGATCTTGTATTAAATTTCACGCTAATTTTGATCTTTGTTTTCCTAATTCATCACTATTTGAACCATACAAATGCTACCCGTTCAACATCCATCACGACTCGAATCATTATTGGTATTACGCTGAGCATGTTGGGCACGGCGCTCTATTATTTCTCTATTGTGCTTGAGGATGGTACATTGTTGAATTTCCGGGCCATTGTGTATCTGCTTGCTGCTTATTTTGGTGGGAGTGGCTCTGCTTTCGTTACTTTTGCATTCATGTGGATGTTTCGGATTAATATGGGGCGTAATCCCTTGTTGGAGAACTGGCAGTATGCGTTGACAGAGTTGTTATTTGTCGTAGCCATATGTCTGATCTTTAAGTATATCAGGGGATTTATACAGAAGTGGTTGTCCGGAGCGTTGCTGTTGATTACTGTGTATGAGTTTTCTGCACTAAAGACCAATTCCCCTTCTCTGCTAATGATGGGGCAGATTCTCTTTTTTCAATGTATCTGCCTGCTGTCCGTCATATTATTCCTGTATTATCTGAACCAAAATCATCGATATAGGAGATTGGTCATTCAGAGGGATCAGGAAATGCTGGAGATGCTTCGTATGCAGCCGGGTTTTACTTTTAAAATCCGAAAACAGAACGGAAAATTCGAGTATCTTGTGCTTGAGGGAGAGATGCTCTCCCGACTGGGCTTGGATATGAGTAGTCTGAAGCAAGATTACAAACTGGGCACATTGGATATTTTACCTCAGGAAAAGGTAGAATTTCTGCGAAAGCAGTTTAACCGGGCATGGGAAGGGGAATCTTTTTTTTACGAGATTGAGCATGGAGGTTACTATTCGCTGGTGAACGTTCGCCCTCTGCGAGAAGAGGGTGTGGTGAAATATGTCGTGGGATATGGACTTGATATTACGGAGCACAGAGCGGTTAAACGAAGGATTCAAGAAAGTGAAGAGCGATATCGAACACTTGAGCGAGTGTCGGCAGACTGGTTTGTCGGTTTGGATAACAACAGATGTATTGTGTCAGTGAATCAGAAATTTCTGGATGTTCTCGGTCTCGGCAGGCAGGAAGTGATTGGGCGTCAGCTTGAAGAATTGTTGTTCATTGAGCAGCTGGAGAACTGGTTGTTCGTTTTCCAAAAAGCCTTACATCACAATATAGCACAGGATACGGAACTGAGTTTTATTGTTGGAGAAGGTCATGAGCAGCATGTTCGGGTTCACCTATCCCCTGTTAAAGTATTAAACTCGAGTGAGAAAATTAAGGCAGTTATTCATGACATTTCGGATCACTATAGACGTGTTAAGGCTGACAAAGCAAGCCAGGCAAAGAGTGAGTTTCTCGCATTCATGAGCCACGAGATTCGTACCCCACTGAGCGGTATTATCAACTTTTCGTTGTTGCTTCAACGGACAGATCTATCTCCACAACAAAAGGATTATTTGAGTAAAATCAATGCGTCCTCCCAAACCTTGCTTGCCCTCGTAAATGATATTCTTGATTTTTCGAAAATTGAGGCAGGCAAGCTGATGTTGGAGAAGGTCTCTTTTTCACCAGAGGATGTGATCAAACGTGTGGCAGATCAGATCGGTGTGGCCATCGGGCACAAAGATATCGAAGTGATTTTTACAACCGATCCCGATCTGCCATTAACGGTGATTGGTGATCCGTTCCGACTTGAACAGGTGTTATTGAATCTGCTCAGTAATGCGATTAAATTTACGGAGCATGGATATGTAACGTTGCAGGCAGAGGTTCTTTCATTGGAGGCGGAGCGAGTTCATGTCCGTTTTGAGGTACAGGACACGGGAATCGGAATGTCACCCGAACAATTGGAACGGCTCTTTGTCCCGTTTACTCAAGCGGAACCCTCGACGTATCGAACATATGGTGGCTCTGGTCTTGGGCTGGTCATCTGTTACCTTCTGGTCACCTCTTTGGGAGGAAGCTTGCGGGTGGATAGTGTTTTGGGAGAGTACAGTCTGTTTTCATTCGACTTGATATTTGAACTTGCAGATTCGGAAGAAGAAGAGAGTTTCTCCCTGCAGACACACCCTCTCCTATATGGTGCGAATGATGTGGTTATCATTGAAGATGATGAACGGATGGGCGCAAATCTGAAGCAGCTGCTCTATTCATTCGGGATGAATCCGACGCTGTATACTTCCTTGAACCATATGATGGAAAGTGATTGGTATGTCCATCATGTAGATGGGGCAAGTTCCATGATCATGATGATGGATATGGATGCAGAGGAGACCGTCAACGGATCGTCATGGGACAGTTTCATGAAGCGAATGAATCAAACCAAATTTCAAATGGTGGGTTATACCCATGCTTTTAGTGAAAATACCCTGTGGAGTGAGGAGAGATCCTTTCGCCCGGATCTCATGATGATCAAACCGATTACACGTCTGGGATTGTTCGAAGTATTACTTGCACTTCAGGGTGAAGGGCCATTGGAGAAAAAGCGGATGATAGAAGGTGATGAATCCTACTTGCTTAAATCCAAAGGGCACATTCTGATCGCTGAAGATCATGAAATCAATCAACTGGTCATTCGGGCCATGCTGGAACATACCGGATTCAAGGTGACACTGGCAGACAGTGGCACAGAGGTTTTGAAGAAATTGGATGAACAAACATGGGAACTGATTCTGATGGATCTCTATATGCCAGCTATGAACGGAATTGATGCAGCGCGACACATTCGCAAGATGAGGAAATATGATCGTACACCCATTATTGCGCTTACAGCGAATGGTTTAAAAAGGGACCATGAATTATATCTTGAAGCAGGTATGAATGCCATCCTGACTAAGCCCATACATGAACAACAGCTCGCAGACATTTTGGAAATATGGATTGATCTAAAAGGCATAAGGGAGATCAATGGAATTGATGCAGATAAGGCGATCAGACAGATGGACGGCAAGCCACATATTCTGCAATATGCGCTCACGAAATTCAGAATGGAGTATGACTCGTTTCAGAAAAAACTGGCGATTCAACTTCAGCAACAGCAGATTGCTGATGTCATTCGTAGTGTTCATTCTCTTCGAGGCGTAGCTGCGAATCTGCATGCAGTGGACCTGATGTGTGCAGTTCTCCAATTGGAATCACTCTTGTTCCGTCCGTTGTTCAAAGAAGAGGAACTGCGTTTGGTATTGGAGAAGGTACAACAGGAAATTGATAAAATTACCGAGTCCCTGCCATGGTGATCGGAATGAAGCTGTGTTGTATTAAGGTGTGAACTTATATCCGACCCCCCAGATGGTTTGAATGTATTGGGGGTTTTTTGGATTGTCCTCAATTTTTTTGCGAAGTTTGGTAATGTGCACATCGATGGTGCGATCATTAATGTAGGCATCAATACCACGAATGGCTTCGATCAGGGCATACCGACTGTAGACTTTGCCAGGATTGAGAATAAACAGCTTCATGATCTCAAATTCGGAAAACGTCATCTCCACGCGCTGGTTATTCAACAAAACAGTTCTTCGGGCCAGATCGAGAGATATTCCGGATTCCTGTTCAGTGACAACAGAGCTGTTCAATATAGAGTAACGACGCAATACGGCCTCAATACGTGCCTTCAGCTCCTGCATGCTGAAAGGCTTACATACATAGTCATCAGCCCCGTCTGTTAATGATCGAATCCGCTCAGAAACCTCGGTTAACGAAGAGATGACAATGATGGGGATTGCCGTATGTTGGCGCATGAGAGAACTAGGATTCTTATTACCCGAATCAGGGAGCATCAAGTCAAGAAGCAGGATATCAGGCCGCGCTTGAAGCTGTAGAAGACCATCTCTTGCGTTATCGACACGGATAACATCATACCCTTCACCTTGCAAATACAAGGATAATGTATCGCCTAACATGTTGTCGTCCTCTATGATAAGCACTTTCGTCATGATATTCCTTTCTGAACCCCCTTCTTGTAGAAGGACTAAGATCCATGGATTACTTAATATACCTGATATTTAAAACATGCAACATGAGGATGTCAAGACTCTAACATGACTCCAAGAAGGTGAGAGACTCCGATTTAATGCTTGCCAAGATGTGAATCGGTTTCACGCTCGATCAGGCGCATCAGTTTGCGCTCGGTAGCGCTCTCTGGCGCAGGGGTGTAGACACTGCATCGCAGATCGGAACTACCCTGAACCTGCAACGAAGTCAGATCAAACAACATTTTGCCTGCTTTGGAATGCCTGAACTCGATTAATACGTCCGGGGCACTGCTGACGCTGCTTTGTTTCCAAAGGGTATGAAAATCGGGATGTCTGTTCATCATGTCATCCAAAAATAAATTATACCATTCATCATCAACATACTGGCCATAGTAAGCACGAAAAATCGCCAGAAATCCGCTAACAAAATCCTCCCAGTTTACCGCGAGCCTGCGAAACTCCTTTCGATCAAATAACAGACTGATCATATTCCGCTGTTCGGGGGCAATCTGTTCAAAATCCATAAAAACATGCCGGGCTGCATCATTCCAGCCGACAATGTAACAACGCCGATCCGAGATCACGGTAGGGCAGTGGTGAAGTTCTTGCAAAATTTTCTGCAAAGAAGGGTGAAGTTGAACCGGTTCTTCTTCTAGTGTGGGCAGCTCCGTATGATGCTCCATGGCGAGCGAAAACAGATACTTTCGTTCATCGGCAGTAAGCCTCAGTGCCGAAGCAATGTTATCCAACACGGAATGGGATACCTGAATATCCCGACCTTGTTCAAGCCAGGTATACCATGTTGTACTCACTCCTGCCAGTTGGGAAACCTCTTCTCTCCTCAGCCCAGGCGTTCTTCTCCGACTTCCAGTGGGTAAACCGACCGATTCGGGGGAAATTTTGGAACGCTGTGTTTTCAGAAAAGTGGACAATGCCTGTAACCTGACATCGTAGTTCAATCCATCACCTTCAATCCTCGTTATCATGGTAGTCATTATACTATTATAATTGACAACTTGTAATAGGATATTCAAAAGTGCACTATTAGTGGCAGAGCGTAAGAGTAAGGTAGATAACAGCGCTGAAGGAGGATGGACATGGAACGAGTCGTGATTACAGGAATGGGAGTTATCTCTCCTTTGGGAAATGATGTAGATACATTCTGGAACGGATTGATTGAGGGTAGATCAGGGATATCGCCTATAGAGCATTTTGGTACAGCTTCGTACAAAACCAGAATCGCAGGAGTGGTCCGTGATTTTGATGGTGAAGAGCGTTTTGGACGCAAGGAAGCAAGGCGTATGGATCGATTCGTTCAATTTGCTGTTGCTGCTGCGGATCAGGCTGTATCACAATCGGGTCTTGTGATGGATGAAATGGACCGTGAACGGGTAGGTGTATATATTGGTTCAGGCATAGGCGGCATCCAGACATTGATGGAACAATGCAAGGTCCTGTCAGATCGGGGACCTGCGCGAGTCAGCCCAACACTGGTACCGATGATGATCTCCAATATGGCGGCAGCTATGGTCAGTATGAGGTTTGGTTGCTGGGGACCGACATTATCGCCAGTAACAGCTTGTTCCATTGGAAATACAGCCATTGGAGAAGCTTTCCGGTTAATTCGTCATGGCGGAGCCGATGTCATTATTGCTGGAGGGACAGAAGCGGCTGTAACCGAAGTGTCACTGGCAAGCTTCGGTAATGCGACAGCGTTGTCTACACGAAATGAAGCGTTCCAAGCAGCCAGCCGTCCATTTGATGCAGGGAGAGACGGTTTTGTCATGGCGGAGGGTGCTGGAATTCTGGTTGTGGAATCACTGTCTCATGCTCTAGCAAGAGGGGCGAATATTCTTGCCGAAGTGATTGGATATGGTGCCAGTTCAGATGCGTATCATATGGTAGCTACCCACCCGGAAGGGCGGGGTGCATATCTGGCGATGAAAGCATCACTGAAAGAAGCTCAGATTGGACCTGAGGACATTGATGTGATTAACGCTCATGCCACCAGTACGGAGGCAGGTGATCTGTCTGAGACGAGAGCCATTAAACAACTTTTCGGGACAGGTGCCTATGATATTCCGGTCACAGCGAATAAGTCCATGACGGGACATATGCTTGGTGCAGCAGGCGGTGCGGAGGCGATCTCACTTATTCAAAGTCTGCGGCATGGCATCATTCCTCCAACCATCAATCAGGAGCAGAGGGACCCCGAATGTGATCTGGATTATGTGCCAAACGAGGCAAGAAAAGCAGATTTGCGGATTGGGATGTCTAATTCCTTTGGTTTTGGCGGTCATAATGCGGTTATTATTCTTCAAAAATATTCATCTTAAGCAGAAAAGCAGCTTTAAGCAGAAAGAACAGCGTAGCCCCATCAGGCTGCGCTGTTCTTTGCTTACTTCGACTTCGGGATCATCCACACACACCGTACCATTGTTTAACGGCCGAGTGGTTGCTCAGGAAGAAAGGGACGTCGATTCCGCCATGCCTTTGTTACCTCGGCTCAACCAGCTCACACGCCAGCGGGATTGCATGAAGAGAACCAGGAACAGGGAAGCTGCTGCAATCAGGCTAAGAATGACAAAACCTGGTGTATAGGATTGATAGCTGCTATACAGTTGACCGAGAATCAGCGGCAGTGCATACCCGCCCAATCCGCCAGCGGCACCTACAATACCTGTCATCAGACCAATTTCGTTACCGAACCGTTGGGGAACCAGTTGGAACACGGAGCCATTTCCGGCTCCCAGACACATCATACCGAGGAACAACATGACTACTACAACAGGAAGCGGTGGCATGAAGGATACTCCGATCAACATGATGCAGGCTCCAGTGTACAGGAAAGTCAGCATGCGGGTTCCGCCAATTTTGTCCGCCAGATAACCCCCTACAGGCCGGAAGAAACTGCCTGCGATCACACAGAAGGTGGTAATGTCTGCGGCACGAACAGGAGAGAGCCCATACTGGGTGTTGAAGAAGATGGTGAGATAGTTACATAATCCAACGAAGCCACCAAAGGTCACACAATAGAAGGCACAGAATACCCAAGCATCTTTTTGTTTCAGCAGGCTTCCGTATTGGGATAATTTCTTGGGTTCAGGCCGGTTAGGGCTATTCTTGGCAAAGATAGAAAAGAGAATGAATACAATAACAATCGGTATAATAGCAAGTCCGAACACAACTTCCCAACTGCCAAAATGCGTAGCCAAGCGATTGGCAAACAACGTCGCAAGTACGGTTCCGCTGTTACCCGCCCCGGCAATACCCATGGCCAGACCCTGATGCTCCTTGCCATACCATTGGCCTGCCAGAGGTAGCGCAGCAGCAAAGGAGGCGCCTGCGACACCAAGCAAGAGTGCCACCACGTACAGTTGGCTTAAAGAGTCAACCCATAACCAGCCGAGTAACAAAGGAACTAAGGTGACGAGCATCCCGATCTGTGCGGTCAGTTTCGGACCAATATAATCAGACATGAAGCCAAGCACAAGGCGCAGGATGGAGCCGCCGAGAATAGGCAATGCGACCAGATTGGCCTTTTCCAGCGGAGTCATCGGATAATCCAACGCTATGACAACTGCGAGTGGACCAAGCATCCCCCATATCATAAAACTGATGTCAAAATACATAAACGCCCCGAAGAGGGTGGGCTTATGCCCGCTTTTCCAAAAACTTTTGCTCTCCATCATCCATCATCGCTCCTCATCCAATTGAGATCTTCGTGATTTGTCTATGTGCTTGTTAAGGCAGAAAAAGGCCGCAATTCGTCCAGATCTGAACGATTTGCGGCCCCGTTGCCGACAGGCGGTACACGTCATTGTGTTCCCGCATCTGAGTTGATCACAGCACTGTGATTTTGATTCAAATTATAATCAAGTGAAAATATATATGTCAACAAAAATTACATGGAATTTTAAATAATTCATTTTTTTATCTTCATTCGCATTTTTAATGTTAATTTAGTTGACATTAGATTGAGATTCCCTTAATCTGAATCTAATATGAATCCACACAAAGGCGTGTGGATTCCGGAGGCAACGGTGCCCTTTTCCGAATCATGGAGAAGGGATTTTTCTGTTTATTTTCAGGTGAGAGAGATAGGGGGCATCCCATGAGTAGAAGCAAACTGGTGATTATCGGGAATGGCATGGCTGGAGTGAAGTGTGTCGAAGAGATTATCGCACTGGAGCCTGATACGTATGAGATTGTAATCTACGGCAATGAACCCCGTCCCAACTACAATCGGATCATGTTATCAAAAGTATTGCAGGGTGAGCATTCGTTACAGGATATCATTATCAATGATTGGACTTGGTATGCCGAGCATCATATACGGCTATGTACAGGTGAAACGGTACACCGCATTGATACCCGTGGAAAATATATAGAGACTGAATCCGGACTAAAAGAAACCTATGATGTCCTGATTCTGGCGACAGGGTCTTCACCTTTTATCCCACCGATTCCGGGAATTGATAAAGAGCGGGTCATGTCCTTCCGAACGATTGATGATTGTACGCGCATGTCTGATTATTCCAAAATATATCGCAAGGCCGCCGTCATTGGTGGTGGATTGCTTGGGCTGGAGGCTGCACGCGGGTTGCTGCATCTGGGCATGGAAGCTGTGGTGGTCCATAACGCACCTTACATTATGAACCGGCAGTTGGATCAGAAGGCTGCCACGATGCTTCAACAGGAACTTGAAGGGCAGGGTATGTCCTTTCTTTTGGCCAAAAATACGCAGAAAATTACCGGGCGATCACAGGTTCAGGGCCTTCAGTTCACAGATGGTTCCAAACTTGAAGCACAGGTTGTCATTGTCGCTGTAGGAATTCGGCCAAATGTGGACCTGGCCAGACGAAGTGGAATCGCAACCAATCGGGCAATTATGGTAGATGACTATATGCGCACCAGTGTACCGGATATCTACGCAGTTGGGGAATGTGCTGAACATCGGGGAATCAGTTATGGTCTGGTGGCCCCCTTATACGAACAGGGAAAGGTGCTCGCACGTACGCTCTGTGGACAGGAAACGCCTGAATACAAAGGATCTATTCCCTACTCACAGTTGAAGGTATCGGGGGTTGATGTTTTCTCAGCGGGTGAGATCAGTGGGGAAGGCATGCAGACCGCAATTCAACATCTGGATGGCATTCAAGGCACATATAAAAAAGTGCTGATGCAGGCTGGCAAAGTGCGTGGAGCCATTTTATTTGGAGATACAACCGAAGGAACGGCATTGCTTGGACTTGTGCAACGGGGCGCAGATGTGGCGGAATTGGCTCCGCGTGAAGGGGCTCCGGACCCGGCTGAGATGGCTGCTGCGGCATTACCGGCTCAGGAGACCGTATGTGCCTGCAACAATGTGACCAAGGCTGCGATAATGAAGGCCATTCAGGAACAGGGTCTCGAAACGGCAGATCAGGTGAAGGAGCAGACCAAGGCGTCAGGTTCATGCGGTGGCTGTCGCCCGATGGTGGCTGCTCTGTTGAAACATACGCATAACCTGAAAAATAACGGGGGTACTGGCGTGGTAGGCACACCAGACAAACCTGCTCCAATGCCTGTGTGCAGTTGTACGGCGCTTGGGCATGCAGAACTGAAGGAAATACTGGCTGACATCGTTGTTCTGGAGACAGTGCTACCAGACATATCTTTGATCTTGCAGAAGCTGGGTTGGGGTTCGGAACATGGCTGCGCGGTATGTCGCCCCGTAATTCATTATTACTTACAGGTATCCAATCGATCGATTAATGACAGAGAGATCATGAATACGGAATATCGGATATTTAAACGGAATGGAAATCAGGCTGAACTTTCAAGGGATGATGAGATCGAAGGTCACTCAGAGGTTCAGGTGCGCTGGGATGATCAGATCCCGCTTTCATCCTATGCAAGAGATGCCAGGGGGCTGGCTGCACAGCTTCGTGCGAGTTGGATCGGCGCTGCAATGCCGTCGCCGGTGAATATGGGAGTTGCACCAGGGCCCGGTTCGTTGGTGAGCGCACTGGTGCAGGATATTGGCTTGCTGGCTTCACCAGCTGGGTGGGAGATCTATGCAGGCGGTCATGCAGAGCATCCGGTCAAACAAGGTGGCTTGCTCGGCGTGGCTGAAACAGAGGTGCAAGCGGCCACACTTGCATCAGCCTGCCTTCAATGGTATCGCCAAACCGCTTGGTATGATGAGCCGTTATGGGCATGGACGGAACGATTGGGATTCATGTCGATTCGGGAAACGCTGCTGGATGACCAGTTACAGAAGGAACTTGCAGCTACACTTCAAGCTGATATATAGATGAAAGGCGGAGATGGAAAGATGGGATTATCCGTGAGTTCAGAACCAGCAGCCTCCAAGCTGTATGTAAAGGAGACCCAGTGTCCGTATTGCAGTGTGCAGTGCAAGATGACTGTTGAAGAACTGGCTGCACCTGTTGCAGGCCAGCGTCGTGGTGAGTATACGGTTCAGGGTGTTCCGAATGAAGCCTCTCAGGGCAGGTTGTGTGTGAAGGGTATGAATGCTCATCAACATGCACTCAGTGGTCAACGATTAATGCATCCGCTCATTCGTCGTAATGGCGAGCTTGAACCCTGTTCCTGGAAGGAGGCCATTCAGACCATCGCAGAGCGGTTCCAGGACTTGAAGGATTTATACGGAGCAGATACGGTCGGAGTATACGGAGGCGGATCTCTGACAAATGAAACAGCCTATCTGCTCGGCAAGTTTGCCAGAGTTGCATTGGGGACAAAATATATCGACTATAATGGACGGTTCTGCATGTCAGCTGCGGCTTCAGCTGGCAGTAAAGTGTTTGGGATGGACCGTGGATTGACGTTCCGTCTGTCCGATATTCCCAAGGCAGGTTGTATAGTACTCGCAGGTACCAATATTGCAGAATGCCAACCTACCCTTCTGCCATACTTCAATCAAGCGAAGGAGAATGGAGCCTTCGTTATCGTTATTGATCCACGCAAGACGGCAACCGCTGCCATTGCCGACCTTCATTTGCAGGTGAAGCCTGGCATGGATGCTCTGCTGGCGGATACCATGTTGAAGGTGATTATGGATGCCGGATTGGTGAACCCTCATTTTATAGACGAACGAACGCATGGTTACGATCAATTGATACAAGGGTTGGCTGATCTGCAACTCGAACAGGCGGCAAAAGCGTGCGGGGTTGATCTGGCGCTGATTCGTCAGGCGGCGATGACATACGGTGAGGCAGAGACAGGCATGATCATGACAGCACGTGGTGTGGAGCAGCAGACGGATGGACATATGGCAGTGAGACACTTTTTGAACCTGGTGCTGGCAACTGGCAAAATTGGTAGAGAAGGCTGCGGATATGGTGCCATCACAGGTCAAGGCAATGGGCAGGGCGGACGGGAGCATGGGCAGAAGGCTGACCAGCTGCCGGGCTATCGATCCATTGAAAATGAAGCCGATCGTGCCTATGTGGCATCCGTCTGGGGCGTGGAACCTGCAAGTTTGCCAGGCAAAGGGGTATCCGCCTACGAGATGATGGAGAAGGTCCATGATCAGGAGATTCGGGCGTTGCTTGTAATGGGCTCCAACCCGGTCGTATCCAACCCCAATGTGCGTTTGGTGGAAGAAGGTCTGCGCAAGCTGGACTTTCTGATCGTGGCAGATATGTTCCTGTCGGAGACAGCACGCATAGCTGATCTGATTCTGCCGGTTACATCTTATATGGAGAATGAAGGTACACTGACCAATCTGGAGGGGCGTGTTCTGCTCCGTGAACAGGGGCGGCCTGCACCGGGAGAAACGCTTGATGATTGGGATATATTATGCCGGATTGCCGCGCAATTGGGTAAAGCTTCTTACTTTGAATATGACACTGCTGAGGATATCTTTAATGAGCTTCGGGTGGCGAGCCGCGGCGGAGTCGCTGATTACTATGGCATTACCTATGAGCGTTTGCGTAACGAGAAAGGGGTATACTGGCCGTGTTCTGCCCTCGAAGATCAGGGAGAAGGACTGCTGTTCGGTGAACGATTCGCTTACCCGGACGGCAAAGCGGCGTTCACATTTGAATCCAGCCCGGGCTGGAATGATATATCTTCGGAGTTCCCCTTAATTCTCACCAATGGGCGTGTGCTGCCTCATTATCTTACAGGGGTGCAGACACATCGAAGTCCGGCACTGGCAACTCGTGAATTGGAGAACTTTGTTGAACTTCACCCGGCTACCGCTGCCCGTTATCGTATTCACGATGGAGAGTGGGTAGAGATTCAATCGACGTACGGAAGCTTCACGGTTCGTTCGCGCATCAAGGATTCCATTCGGGAGGATACCTTGTTCGTGCCGATGCATTGGGGCGGCATTCAGAATGTGAATCGGGCCACCAGACCAGAGCTAGATCCGTTCTGTCGGATGCCTGGCTTCAAGACAGCAGCTGTAACCATTCGACCGTTGCGTCTGGCGAGATGACTCATAAAATTACAGGTTACCGGCGACATAAACTGTTCTAATGGTAGCTTAGCGGCTGCGCAGTCCATATTTATATGACACTGTGCGGCTTTTTTTGCGTATATGTACGCAAGTAGGCCCTAGTTCCGTGGTTCCACGTAAACATGAGGATTGGCTCATGAATATGGATTGAATTTTAGTTATGATGTTCATTAGGGGTACATATGTACGTATTTTATATTTTATTTAGAGACAGATAATCATTTCGAGTTTAGGTTATTCCGCATCGTGGTATAGATATCGGGGCTTATGGAAGCTTCTTCAAATAGAGCAGGACAATGGAGGTAATGCAGTGAATGTATGGATAACGGTAAAAAGTCTGGGCAAGCGCAAGCCGGTACTTGCCAAGCAAGCTGCCGAACTTCCGGAAACAACTCATACGTTAAGGCAGCTCATTGAGAACATGGTGGCTCTACAAGTAAAAGCTCTTCAGGACAAGAAACAACAGGCAGAATTGCTCGCCTACCTGATGCCGGATGAGATTGAGACACAAGGAGCGGTGGGGAAAGTTGGGTTTGGCGCAGTATACAATGAGGGTGTTCCTGATCTGAATGTTGCGATGGAGACAGCTATAACCGCCTATGAGGATGGGTTATATAAAGTATTTCTCAACGATGAAGAATTGCAGGAGCTGGATGAGTCGCTTGTTGTAAAAGACGGAGATAACGTGGTGTTTATTCGTTTTACAATGCTAGCCGGGCGTCTGTGGTAGAGAACGATGAAGGAGGAGAACAGGATGAATCAGGAAGAGCAAGTACAGGTGTATATGGATGGATTGCAGGAAAGAGCCAAGTCGTTAACAGGGGTACAGCTTGAGCTGGCAGGCTATGTTGTGGAGATCGCCGGGTCTACGTATTTACGTGGAGACGAAAAGATGTTTTTGAATACTGATAAGTTGCTTGGAAGGCTGGCTGCAGAAACGCAGAAACCATTATTCGAGCCACTATTGGATGTGCTCCAGCATCTGGCGAGCGAGTCATTGGTTGCACGATTCCGTTATATTGCAGAGCGTGCGACTCGTTTCCCATACAGTAACAACTATGAACGCCGCCCTTTCCGCACATCCGATCCGGAGCAGCATGTAGAACAAGTCATCCGTAAACTGATGGGATTGTTCCGTATGGAAATGAAAAATTTCTCGCTGGAAGAATATGTGTCACTTCGTGAGTACAAGCTGGATTATTTGCATGAGATCCGTTGGGTCCTGGCGGATTGTATCGCTTATGAACTGGATCATCAGGGCGGAGATATGAAGCAGGCGCTGCATGATGTTATCTATGGTGACAATCAGACGGCGCTGTTAACCCATGAAATGATCAAAGGTATATTCATGAGTGATCAGGCGGATGCCTATCAGATGGTGGGTCAGCTGCTAGTTGCAGCAAGGTTGCAGGAAGGGCTGCGCCAAAGCATTGTGGAGCGGATGGATGAAGGGACACTGGAAGCCTATATTTACATATTAAAAATCATTATCGACAACAACCTGATTCGCTTCAGTTCCGTGGTAAGAGCGCTTGCCGTATGGACGGGGATCGGTATAGAAGCAGCCAACCAGCGTGTTGCCGCACAGTTGATTGAACAGGCCTATCAGGCGCTTGTGCAACCAGAAGTACGCGAGGCCTGGCAGCAGGAAGCTAACGCCAACAAACTCTTTATCAGTCTTTGGGCGACAGCGGTCATTGAAGAGAATGAATTGAAGAGCAAGATAATCGAGATTATGGATCAAGGTCAGTTATATCAGAAGATTGTTGCTCAATATGTACTGGCTAACAGCCGGAACAGGGAGCTTCGTTTGGACATTGCACGTCGTTATCTGGAGGCGCAGGATACCGAGTTGATGCACTGGATTGTGACCAACTATGATGCGATGTATATGTACAACTGGAGTTTCGAGAATGGAGAGAATCAGCGTAGCGTCTACGTGTGGCCATTGCCTGCTCTTGGAGATAAGGGCTTGCGGCGTCAGGATTTTGATCGGTTCAAACAGATGCTGGATGCCATTCCAAAAGGTGGGTCAGGTGGACCATCGGGTGTACTTGAGTATGTTCACTACCGGATTGATACGGATGATGTAGTCAAGAAAATGTTATATTTGGCCGCTTATGATATGGACCCGGAATGGATCGGGGAGGTCATCGCAATCAAGGACCGTTTAAGCCCGGAACTGCGCGGAGAACTGTTGTCCCAGTTTGTTCAGCATCCCGATAATGAGGTGCAAAGACAGTTTGTGTTTGAGAGTTTGTCTGATAAAAGCATCAGTAATCGGGAGAGTGCACTCGCCAAAGCGAAGCTGCTCACGTTGACGGTTGATGAGATGAAACAGATGGAGGCGTTGATGAAGCTCAAAACAGGCTCACTTCGTCAGAAGGTCATTCATGTATTGTTACTGCAACCCGTGGACCAATTGGCGATCTCGCTGAAGCGACTTTTGCAGGCCAAGAGTGAACTGCAGCGCTTGGGTGCGCTAGAATTATTGACCGAGATTGCGGCAGATCCAGAGCGGATAGATCAGCAGGAGCAATTGCAGCCATTGGCGCAGCTGATTGAGACACCCACTGCCAAGGAACAGAAACTACTGGATAAACTGACTGATCAGGGGAGTCGTTACACAGTTTCTAATGGATTTGGTTTATTTGATTCGAAGCGACGTGAGCCATTGCTGGATGAGAAGCGTGATCTCAAGGGCCATAATCCGAAGGATATCTTTACATTCTCTCTGGATAAGACCAGACCATTTCTGGAGGGACTTAGTGAATTAGTGCATGAACACAGGGATTATGAGTATCAAGTGGAATACTACGCTGGCTATAAAGACACATTGTTAGTCGGAGCGAGTCTTCGCTCCAAGGTTCCATATGGAGAGCGGAATGAAATGAAGCAGATGGAACAGTTCCCACTTCATGACGTATGGGAGAACTATATTCAACATGCCGGGTTCAGCAGTGTGGAACTGATGCAGCTATACATGGCTATACAGCTCCGGGAGTTCAATGGCAATTTGAGCGACCATTACAGCTATTTCCGTGAGCAGTATGACTATGACGAATTGCATAAGATTCCGTTATTGGAAGGCTGGCGCAAGTCGTTTGCCGAACAGATCTATCCTCTGGATGACATCGAAAAGCTGCAGCAGATGCTGGATTCGTTAACGTATAAGGATCAGGTAGTGGCACTGATATCGGCGGCATTTCAGGATAGCGATCCGATCGACACGTTTGAAATAGCTGAGAAAACCTGGGCCTCCATCATCGCAAGTATGCCTGCTGATCGACTCGAAAAAGAGTCAGGCATGCTTCATATTCTGACTGGACCTTGGAATTATGTAGTTCGTGGCAAAATCCATGACGATAACAGCTTCAAACGTTTCTTCCAGACAGCTTACCAGTTCACCAGTCTTGTAGAGAGTAGTCAACCGCTGTCTTTACTGTCACTTGAAGATTTCCTGCGTGCATACCAGTTGAACCTGATAGATGATCAAGAGATATATCGACAGGTGCTGGTCGGTGGGAATCGTCAGTTGTTTATTCGGGACTTAACATCCACTCGTACAGAAGTGATCGCAAGTGATCCCAAGCTGATTCATTTACGGGATACGGTCGTTAATCGGATTCTGGAGATCGAGCTGACCCGGGGAGAACTCTCTACAGAAGTAAGTACACTTGCCATGAAACTGGAACGAATTGAAGGCATGGAACACTGGGTACATCTGGTCTCTGCGATGGATCAGGATACATTTGTCCGTGGATATATCTATAGTTATGGAGACAACACAACACGTAAAGAGACGTTTAGCTATTTAATTCAGAATTGTCATCCACGGGATGGAGAAGATGAGAATCGTCTTGGAGAATTGCTCCAGAAGTATCCGGTGAATGAGAAAAAATTGCTGGAAGCAGCCATGTACGCCCCGCAGTGGATGGAGATTGTAGCGAAACATCTGGGATGGGAAGGTCTACGCAGTGCAGCCTGGTACTTCCATGCCCATATTAATGAACGCTTTACTGCCGAGAAAGAAACCATCGTGGCCCACTATTCTCCAATCTCACCACAGGACTTTAATGAAGGTGCGTTTGATATCGCTTGGTTTGAAGAGGCCTATGCTGCTGTCGGGGAGGAACGGTTCAATCTGTTATACGATTGTGCCAAGTACATTTCCGGGGGATCCAACCACCGCAGATCCCAATTGTTCGCAGATGCTGCACTGGGTAAGCTTCGACTGGACGATATGCGTGAGTCCGTGTCAGACAAGCGAAACAAGGATCATTTGTTAACCTACAGCCTGATCCCATTCGCAGCTAATCGAGAACAGGATCTGCGTGAGCGATACGACTTCATTCAGAAGTTCCTGATGCAGAGCAAACAATTCGGTGCACAACGCCGTGCCAGTGAAGGTGTGGCATCACAGATTGCACTGGGCAATCTTGCTCGTAATGCAGGTTATGCCGATGTTACGCGGCTGATGTGGGACATGGAAGCACGTAAGTTGGATGAGATGAAATCCTTCTTTGAACCTCATGCATTAGATGCTGACACGACAGCACAATTGATCATTGATGAGGAAGGCCAACCCGAGATGGTTATCGTTAGCAAAGGGAAGACACTCAAATCTGTACCTGCCCGGTTTAAAAAAGATGGATATATCGCTGAACTGAAAGAGCTGAAATCGGATCTGGTGGATCAGTATCGCCGGGCACGACAGGAGCTGGAACGTTCGATGACTGCAGGAACATCCTTTACACGTCAGGAAATTGCCAGTCTGATGCAAAATCCGGTTA
The DNA here is from genome assembly GCF_037979415.1 of Paenibacillus sp. FSL H7-0940. NCBI lineage: Bacteria > Bacillati > Bacillota > Bacilli > Caryophanales > Paenibacillaceae > Paenibacillus > Paenibacillus sp. FSL H7-0940. The sequence continues at coordinate 4,623,189 of NZ_CP150280.1, read as the reverse complement.
TACAACCGCTGGTAAGAACACTTGTATTCCAGTCAGGTGACAAGACGGGAAGATTCGATGTATTATCCAATGGTTTGGTTGCACCAGGACCGGAGGGTACGGTCCATGCACTAGCGGAACAGGATCAACTGTTGATTGCTCATCCGCTTCATCTGTATCAGAGCGGAAGCTGGAGTGAATTCCAGCGGGATCTGTTCACCCGTCAGGAGCGTCAGCCGTTCAAGCAGGTATTCCGTGAGCTGTATCTTCCTAACGAGGACGAATTGGCTAATGGTACGGTGTCCCGCCGATATGCGGGGTATCAGATTCAACCGAAAAAAGCAGTAGCTCTGCTTAAAGGACGCCAATGGACTGTCAGTTATGAGGAAGGTCTGCAGAAGGTAAGTTATGAGCATAATCTGATCGCGAATCTCTATGCTATGGCAGATTGGTTCTCACCAGCAGATACCGAAGCACCTACCTTGGAGACGGTGCAGTTCTACGATCGCAAGAGCTACAAACCTGTAGCGCTGCAAGATGTGCCGCTGACGTTCTTCTCGGAAGTTATGCGTGATATCGATCTGGTGGTCAGCGTTGCACATGTGGGAGGCGTAGATCCGGAAGCCAGCCTGACAACAATCGAGATGCGTCACGTCATTGTGAACGAGTCGTTGCGTCTGCTGAAGATCGACAATGTACGTTTGGACGGGAATTACGCACGAATTGATGGTGAATTGGGTGAGTATGCTGTTCATCTGGGGAGTGGTAATGTGTTTAAACAAGCAACAGGTGCACTTCATATTGTTCCGGTGCACAGTCAGCATCGGGGTCGAATCTTCCTGCCATTCCTCGATGAAGATCCGAGAACAGCTGAGATTTTGTCCAAGGTGATGTTGCTCGCCGAAGATAAAAAGATCAAGGACCCGCAGATTCTTGCACAGTTACAGAACTAGAAGTGATTGAACAGAAGTGAGCCGTCCCTCTTGGGGCGGTTTTTTATTTGCTACTCCGATTTCAATGTAACTTCGAATCTCAATATAACGAGTGTAGAACAAGAATCATGGATGGAAAGTGAACAATATGGAGCAATTCCAACATAAAGGCAGCTGAAGAACCTGTTAAAAGGGACCTCAGTTGCTTTTATATTTTTGGATATTTCAATGGACCGGATTGGTTCCGTTTTCAAATAGACTTAGGACCCAGAGTGTGTCGACATATTCCTTAATCTGATAATTAATTGCATTAATTGGTTGATCGGGAGTGGGTCGAACCGACTGTTTTTAAAAGTAAAGAATTTGTTCTAAAGTAGTTACGGAAATGTAAATAATTCGTTTTCTTGTTTTGTTATCTGAATTATTAATATGGTGATTCCAAAGAACTAGGCTTGTTCCAATCGGTCATTTACCAAATTTAAGGGGATGTAATTCATGATCATGTCGGCTATCGTTAGGAAGCGAAATCTGCTGACTTGCTTGCAGGCTGCAGTTTCAGAAGCCATGTGCAGGACGACCTGAATGCTTGAAAGACTGGGATCAAGCCAGTTCGCATTCCCTTGTATACATGTATTCAATATGTGCACAAGAAAAATGATCAAGAGAGAAGGAGAACTTACAACATGAACAGAAGACTCAATCTGATTTTCCTCAAACGATGGTTTATGTTATTAATCATCGTGGCGGTTGCGGCTATGCCGCTGCACGCCTTCGCCGCGGAGGCGGAATCTGGGGCCAATCGGCCTTGGATGAACAAATCTCTATCAGCGGAAGAACGCACCGAGCTGCTGCTCAAGGAGATGACGCTGGAGGAGAAAGTTGGATTCGTAACCGGTAAAGTAAATAACTATTATGGTTTCTATAATGATGAATTGGAGCGCCTCGGCATTCCGGCATTACAGATGGCAGATGGACCCGCAGGAGTACGTGTGGCTAACCCGGATGTGCAGGACAAAAAGTCCACGGCATTGCCTGCACCCATCGCGCTTGCCGCTTCCTGGGATACCAATCTGGCCAAGAAATATGGCGATCTGATCGGTCAGGAAGCACATGATACAACACATAATGTAGTGCTCGGCCCTGGGCTGGATATTGCACGTACACCATGGGGTTCCCGGAACTTCGAATCTCTCGGGGAAGATCCGCTACTGGCTTCCGGCATGGGTGCAGCGTATGTGAACGGGATTCAAAGTAATCCAGTTATCGCTACAGCGAAACACTATATCCTGAACAACCAGGAGACGGAACGTTTCACGACCAATGCAACAGCCAGCGAACGTGCCATTCAGGAAGTCTATGCACGTCCGTTCCAGGCGATGGTCGAAAAAGCGGATCTTGGTTCAGCAATGTGTTCATTTAACCAGGTGAACGGTACATATGCTTGTGAGAACAAGGAGATGCTGACTAATGTCCTTCGGGATCAGTTTGGCTTCGAAGGGTTTGTCATGAGTGACTACGGTGCAAACTTCAGCACAGCCAAGTCCGCCAATGCGGGTCTGGATCTGGAGACACCGGGAGAGCCTTACGGCAAATGGGGAGACAAATTGCTGGAAGCCGTGAACAATGGCGAAGTCAGCGAGCAAACCGTTGATGAGAAGGTTAGACGCATTTTGCTTCAAATGTTCGATAAAGGGCTGTTCGATAACCCTGTAACGAATACACAAATCAATGCTAAGAAAGACGGCAAACAGGCACGTGAAATTGCAGAAGAGAGCATGGTTCTTTTGCAAAACAACGATAATGTGCTGCCGCTGTCCAAGAAAAACGTGAAATCCATCGCTGTCATCGGTCCGGATGCAGATAACGCATCTGCTGCTGGTGGAGGTAGCAGTCTGGTTAATCCGACGTATACTGTAAGTCCACTTCAAGGCATTCGTAACCGTGCCGGTAACGGTGTGGATGTAAAATATGCTGCCGGAACGGATCCTATCTCCGCAGGAGATGCATTTAATGGACCATCCGCCGTACCTTCTACTCTTTTATCACCAGCGGATGCTCAGGAAAGTGAAAGAGACTATGGTACAGATCGTGCGGAATACGGTCTGCGTGCTGAATACTGGACGAATAAAGATATGGAGGGTAATCCTTCTTTGGTCCGTACAGATAATCAGGTCAACATGAATCTTGGATTCTACAACTATGAAGGTTTTAACGCACAGTCTTCCAAGCTTCCAGTGACACCTACGAAATTCAATGCCAAAATGTCTGCTCGTTGGACAGGGGCGATCACAGCACCTCAAACGGGTGAATATAAACTGTCCCTGACCAGTCTAGGTTCTGCGAAACTATATGTGGATGATAAGTTACTCGTAGACAATCAAGGTGAAACATTGAGTACAACGAAGAAAGAAATCACATTCAAAGAAGGTGAGTCCCACAATATTCGAATTGAGTATCGTACGGATTTCCCGGTACAGACTAATCATGATATGGGTGCACAGGTTCGTTTTGGCTGGGAAGCTCCAGACGACGCTGTGGATATTAAAATGCGAAAAGCAGTTGAGCTGGCGAAAAAATCCGATGTTGCCGTCGTGGTAACTCGTACGTATGACAGTGAAGGTTACGTCGACCGTTCCGACCTGGAGTTGCCGAATAACCAGGAGCAGCTGATCCGCAAGGTAGCAGCAGCCAACCCCAAAACGATCGTGGTGCAAATGAGTGGTCGCGCTGTTGAAATGGATTCCTGGCAAAAAGAAGTGCCATCCATCGTTCAGGCTTGGTATGCAGGTCAGGAACAAGGTAATGCAGTGGCACGTGTGCTGTTTGGTGATGTGAATCCATCCGGTAAGTTGCCAGTGACGTTCCCATCAGATGATTCCCAGACCCCGGTATCCACTGCGGAACAATTCCCGGGTGTGAATGGGGTGGGTAACTACTCCGAAGGTATCTTTGTAGGCTACAAAGGATATGACAAAGAAGGCATGACACCGGCGTTCGCCTTTGGACACGGACTGTCGTATACCGATTTTAATTATCGTAATCTACATGTGAAAAACACAGGTAAAGGCGATAAGGAAACTGTAGAAGTATCGCTGAATCTGCGCAATACCGGTAAAGTTGCCGGTGCAGAAGTCGTACAAGTCTATGTTGGCAATCTGCCAACCAAAGTTGAGACACCAGAGAAACAACTTGCTGGTTGGGCGAAGGTTGATCTGAAGGCAGGCAAGCAGCAGCGGGTCAACATTCAACTGGATCGCAGCGCATTGTCCTATTGGGATGAAACATCGCATGAATGGGTAATGCCTAAGGGTAAAGTCCAAGTGTATGTTGGCAGTGCATCGGATGATATCCGTCTGACAGGCAGTGTGAATATCGGAAGCAAGTCCGGTAAATAAAAGTTCAATAAGGGAGATTGGAAGGTTGTTCTCCCAGTGAAGTTATTTCGTTAAATGCAGTTTGTTCTACTTCATATAGATTAGGAAAATGAGTCGTGGCCTAGTGGCCGCGGCTTTTTCCACAATGGAAGGAGAGTGAAGCATGATAAACATAGGTTGGCGAGAATATCCCAAACGATGGATGATCCTGTTAATCGCCGTTTGTTGTGTCGGTATAGGAATCTGGCTTATCTTCAACCGAAGTGAACAACCCGCTCCGCCACCGGTTGTGGACAAACAGAGAACGGCCGAAGTCTGGTTAACCACGGGAGATCAGCAAAATCTGCTTGCACGACAGAAGCCCATTCCAATTACCGATCACCATGATGCCGACACAAGTTCTTCAGTTTCTTCAACGCAGGAGCCAGACATTTCTTCGTCGGCGTTCACCATACAGATTGACCCGGACAAGACGTATCAGACCATGGATGGTTTTGGCGCAGCGATGACGGGTTCATCGGCACATCTGATCAACGAGCTCCCAGAGGAACAACAAGAGCAGCTGCTGAAGGAACTGTTTACAACAGAAGGGCTGAACATGGATATGGTGCGTCATACGATTGGTGCCTCCGATTATTCGGTAGATGAAACAGGTGTGGCTTCGAGTTATACCTATGATGATATCGAGTCTGGCAAGGACTATGACATGGAATCCTTTTCGATCGAAAAGGATCAGGAAGTTGTGAACATGCTGGAGCGTGTAGCTGATTTGAAACCGGATCTTAACGTACTGGGCACACCGTGGACGGCCCCGGCCTGGATGAAGTATGGGGAGAAGACCACTAACGGTTGGTATCTGGATTACAACGATCCTCAGGTGTACGAAGCGTACGCAAGATATTTTGTGAAATATATCAAAGCTTATCAGACAAAGGACATTCCCATCTACGGGATCACGTTGCAAAATGAACCGGAGTTCACCTCGGACAAATATCCGAGTATGAGTATGGGAGCTGAAGAACAAGCGATGTTCATTCAGGATTATCTCGGCCCGGCTCTACAGGATGCGGGACTGGACACGCGAATCATCGCGTATGATCATAACTGGGATCAGGCGGTTGAATATACCGACAAGGTGCTTGGTGATGAGCAGGCTGCTGCTTATATCGATGGATCTGCTTTCCACTGTTATGCAGGTGATCCATCTGCCATGTCGGAAGTGCATGAGCGCTTCCCAGACAAAAATATCTATTTTACCGAATGTAGTGGTGGGGAGTGGAGTCCTGATTTTGGCAAGAATCTGAGCTGGCAGATGTCCAATCTCATCATTGGTGCACCTCGCAACTGGGCAAAAAATGTGCTGCTCTGGAACATCGCACTCGATCCGCAAGGTGGACCCACGAACGGTGGCTGTGAGAACTGTCGTGGGGTTGTGACGATTGACCCGGACAGTGATGAAATCACTAGAAATGTCGAGTATTATGTGTTAGGCCACATCAGCCGTTATGTACGTCCGGGAGCTGTGAGAGTTGATTCCACGCAAGAACAGGGCAAGATCGAGAACGTAACCTTCCGCAATCCGGATGGAACGATGGTGCTGGTTGCAGCTAACACGGGTGAGGCAGAAGTTTCCTTTGATGTAGTCATGAGCGGAGATTCGTTTCGATATATACTGCCTTCCCAATCGGCAGCAACCTTCCGTTGGAAGCCAAAAACGGGGGTAGAACGTTGACTCAAGATTGGAAATTATGGGTACAGATTGAATGATGGACATGGTAAAATAAACGTAGAGTTATTTCAAATTTGATGTATTAAACAAGTCCGATCCCAGGATCGGGCTTTTACATAACCTTTACTTTTAATAGAAAAGGAGCATACGTTGGACATGTTAGTCGCTGCATATCGGGAACAGGATCATGACAAGTTGGTCGAGATCTGGGAGAGTGCTGTTAGGGCAACACATTGGTTAACCACGGGATATAAATGACCACGAAGAGGAGTGTGCAGGATGACACAGATCAAGGTGACACCGGAACAACTGGAGACGGTCAGTGGGCAGTTCGCTCAGGCACATCAGCAATTATCGGGCTTCATGTCCACATTGGACGGCAAGATGAGTGTCATGCGCAGCAACTGGGATGGCATGGAGCGTGAGCGTTTTTATAACGATTATTCAACGGCTCAAGGCACGATGAAATCTGTTCTGGAACTGGTTCTGTCCATTCAGTCGGAGCTTAAGAAGATTGCCGAGCGTTTCCGCACGACAGATGAAGAGGCGGTGAGCCAGGCAATCATGACGGCGCTGACCGCAGCGCGGGCGCTATCAACCATGGGCAAAAATAAAGGCGATGATCTGGACAAAACGCCAGGTCCACCAAAGAACATGGATGAATGGGATGAGAAGGATGCCGAGAAATACCAGAACTATGAGGAAATGCTGAAGAAAGCCAAAGAGATGGGTGACGAAGAACTGGCGCAACAGATTCAGGCCAGCATGAACATCATTCGGCTTCAGTATGAAGATGTAATCTATCAGACTGACCCCAATACGGGCAAGACGGTGAAAATTACCGAGGATTCCATCGTAGGTACGTATCAGGTGAAAAGCGACAAGGGCGAAACAACCACCATCAGTCTGGATAAACAGGGCAATGTGGTGGACTATAGCAAGGATACGGAAAAGTATAGGTATTCGGAGCAAACGCACACGACCAGTCAAGGCGAGCATCTCTTTGGCAAAGCAGCACAAACGGCTACAGCCTACGGGATTGGTCTGCTGCTCACAAGCAAGACGGGCTCTGCCTTTACAGAACATGCCACTGGACTTGGTTCTTCCTTCGTCGCGGACAAATTCCTGTTCTCCGTGCCGGAAGAAGGCGAGACACGTACGATGATTTACCGTACCAATAAGGAGACGGGCAAAATTGAGAATATGATCGTGGTCACGCGCGGCGACAACGATATTGAATATACTCCGTGGCGGGAGTACTTCTAAGCCACGGATGGGGTTGGCAAGCGGGCAACACAGGGCTACCTGATTGCGGCCTGCTTGCCGACCCACCGCATGGAGCCATGTGATTGTGTATCACATGGCTATGCGTGTGGAGGGCAGGCGGCTTATCCGTGAGCCTGCCTATAGAGAAACACCCCGGCAACCTTTTCCCTGAGATGGGAAGGATGCCGGGGTGTTTTGGATTCTTCTTACCGATTCGCCACGGTCGAAGGACCGGGCCGGAAGGAGGGCTTTTTTTGCCAGAGATTAATGTGTCTCTTCATCCAGAAACGGTTTGTTCACCGCATAATACATGAAGCCCATCAGCAACACACCGCCCACCAGATTACCCAAGGTCACGGGAACCAGGTTGTGAATCACACCTTCAATTGAGATCGTCCCCGGATGGTTCAGCACGAGTGCAATCGCGAACGTACACATATTGGCGATGCTGTGCTCGTATCCCGAGATGAAGAAGCAGAACACAAAGAGCATCATGGCAAACATTTTGGCTCCATTCTCCTTCATGAACATCGGGACAAAGAACGCCATACATACAAGCCAGTTACACAGAATTCCGCGGAAAAAGAGTTGCATGGTTGGAACTTCCATCTTATGCTCCACCACGCTTAACAGAAAACCGTTCACCTGAGACGAGTCGAACAATCCGGTCAGGTAGATTAACAGGGCAAACACAGCTGCGCCCATCAGGTTACCACTATAACTCGCAATCCACAGTTTGATCACTTCGAACCAGCGCAGTTTCTTGCGCAGCGCCGCATACGTGTAATAAAACGTATTGCCCGTGAACAGGTCACCCCCGCCATAGGCGATCAGAATGATGGCCGCGCCAAACGTAATTGCCGCCATCGGATAGGTAAACGGGGACTGCTCCATATAAAAGAAGTTACCTGTCTTAAACGCCACGATGACGCCGAATCCGATAAACATACTGGCCAGCATGGAGCGTGCGAGGTACCTGATTAAACTTTGTTTATAAATCTTGTGTTTCTTCAGAGCTAGTTGTTCCACGTTGCGTAAAGCTTCCGTTTCCATAATTCTCCTCCAATAGCATGGTGTCTTGCTTACCATTATAACGAAATTATGGAAATTGGGGAGGGTAAACTTGGTTTATTGGTTATTACTTCCTTGTTTCGAATGCAGTACCCGCATTGCAGAAGAGCCAAAATCAGGGTGTACATTGTTGTTATTATGATTTAAATCAGACATGTCAGACATATCCTATCGTTCATCTCCTGAAGAATATTAAGATTGGGGTGGAAGAATGATTGGACGGGAAGCCAAGGCTTCTTCCACAATCTGTTCAGGCGTCAGGTCTCGATCATCCCAGAAAATCAGATTACTGATCTCCGCATGTGGAACCTGCTGCTGTAGCTCCGTTAACATGTCATCCAACTCGGCTTCCGTTCCTTCAGAGTCCATCAGTTTGCGAACCAATTCGACCAAATGTAATCTATTGTCCATATCGATACCTCCTGAATGATTCATAGTGTGAACAAACTAGAGCGAGCGCTAACGAATCTGAGACGTCTTATTCAACGATTTGAGGCGCCCTCAGAAATCTAAGGAACCTGAGACACGCTATATCAGAATAAACAGCCATTTGCTGCGTTTTTGCCAGTGAATTTTGTCCAATAACGTGTCTGAAATTCCTTACAATTTAGAAAGAGGGCCTGAAGGCCGAATAAGACGTCTTGTGTTCCTTAGAAAACGCCCACTCATTCGCCAGAAGTAGCTAGCTTGGACTTCAAGATTTCTCAGATGCTGAAACCCATCATCGTATAGCTTGCCTGAGTTTGAAGACACACCCTAGTTTTGTATTGGCTTGATCCAATTCAATTCGTTCTATTTAAAAGCGGACTACAATCTGGCATCATTCAATCCGGATAGCCAGATTACCAAACTGCTCGCCTTTTTCCATACGTTCGAATGCTTTCGCTGCGTCCTGTAACTGATATACGCTATCAATTACAGGATGTATGTCATGTTGCTCCACGAATTGCAGCATCTGGATAAACTCCTCACGGCTGCCCATAGAGGTGCCGATCAGACTGATCTGCGGGAAGAAGATAGAACGAATGGGTAGGGTCAGATCATCCCCCGAGCTTGCACCATACATCACGATACGTCCACCTGGTCTGATTATATCAAAATATTTTGGGAACATGGCTTGTCCAATGCTATCCAAGATGATGTCCACAGGTTCCAGATCGTTCTGCGTACTCCAATCGGCATGACTATCCAATGCATGGGTAGCACCCAAGCGCAGTGCCTCATTTCTTTTGGCTTCACTTCTGGAGGTGACGGTCACCGTGGCACCAGCCGCTACTGCCATGAGCAGGGCATAGGTTGCAACACCACCGCCAATACCGGGAATGAGCACATGTTCACCTTTCTTCAATACACCGCGAGTGAATAAGGCGCGATAGGCCGTCAGCGCTGAAAGGGGCAATACGCCTGCTTCCTCCCAGGATAGGTGGGCTGGCTTAGGCAGGGCATTTTCAGCAGGCAACGTTATATATTGCGCGAGCGTTCCATCCGTAGGGCCCCCAACAATATCGGGTACGATGGGCACTTCAGATGCATGTTCCCAACCGAGCGTAGGATGGATAATGACTTCATCTCCTATCGCGAACCCTCTTACGCTTTCGCCAATCGCTACGATAATACCTGCTCCATCGGAACCGGGAACGAGTGGGATGTCCTGAGGGCCGCGTCCTGCCATGATGAATAGATCCCGATGATTGATACCAGCGGATTTTAATTGAATCTGCACTTCCCCGGCTTCTGGTGCCCGAGAGATTGACTCTGTATATTGAGGACCTGCAAGGCCGCTCTGGGCCGAATGGACAATAGCTTTCATGTTCAATATTCCTCCTGTCTGTGTAGCTAGATTTCACTACTGAGCCTCATTGTACAGACGGAGCAGATTCACGTAAAATGAACAAAAATGATTGTCAGTATCATTGAAAATAATAGATAAGTACTTTGCATGAATCGGATGATGCAGAATGCCGATATAACGACGAGCAGGTGATCAGGGTATGGATGCAGGTGATTTGAAAATATTTCAGGCGGTTGCCCGCGAAGGTAGTATCAGTAAAGCTGCGCTCTCACTTAATTATGTGCAGTCCAATGTAACAGCACGGATTAAACAGTTGGAGACCCAACTGCAAGTACCGCTATTTCATCGTTCCAATCGGGGGATGTCACTTACACCAGCAGGCGAGAACCTGCTTGGGTATGCGGATAGAATATTAGAATTATTATATGAAGCAGAGCAGGCCACGCAAGTGGGTAACCCACCAGCTGGCATGCTTCGTCTAGGTGCCATAGAGACAGCAGCTTCTACTTTTCTGACGCCGCTCTTGGCTGAATATACTTCATGTTACCCGGAAGTACAGCATTCGCTTGTCACGGGTGGGACCCATGAACTGAACCAGAAGGTCATCCAACATGAATTGCATGGAGCCTTAATATATGGCCCGATTGATCATCCTGAGCTGAACTATATGAAGATGTATGACGAGGAATTGGTGCTGATCGCTGAACCCGGAGCGCATGAGATGTACACGTTATTGTCCAGGCCAATGTTGTTTTTTGAGATCGGATGCACACATCGTGATCAGGCGGAATCCTTTTTGAAAGATCAGGGTATCCACACGCTTAACATCATGGAATATGGAACACTGGACACGATTCTGAATGGTGTATCTGCCGGGCTCGGCGTATCATTGCTACCACGTTCTTCGGTTACCAAAGCAGAATTAAGAGGTGAGATCGCGGTGATGTCTTTGCCTGATCCCTATTGTCGGTTGGAAGTAGGATTTGTGTATTCCCGTGGTGAACATATATCTAGTGCGCTCAGCGCATTGGTTGAGATTATTACAGAACCAGGACTATAAGAGGTTGTTCAAAAGTCCGTTTATGAACATGCACTATAAAGGAGTGAGTGATCTTGAAAGAAACTGCGTTAACGTTGGGTGATGCATTTAATCAGGCAGACTTTATTGTAGGTGGTCATGGCAGTCGCCAAGTGAAGGTACTTCAGAACGTACTGGACCAGATCGATGGCGAGGTGTTCAGTGACCACTACGGCAACGGCCCCCTTATTGAAGAATTTCAGCAACAGATGGCTGACGTTCTTGGCAAGGAATCGGCGGTATTTTTTCCAAGTGGAACGATGGCGCAGCAGATAGCATTACGAATCTGGTGTGACCGCAAAGGTGTAAAACGAGTAGCTTACCACCCTCTGTGTCATCTGGAAATCCATGAGGAAGACGGACTGAAAGAGTTGCATCAGATTGAATCAATTTTACTTGCGGACAAGGATCGTTTGATTCGTTTGGAAGATGTACAAGCGCTTGATCAGGACATTGCCTGTCTGCTGTTGGAACTGCCACAACGTGAGATTGGTGGGCAATTACCGGCGTATGAAGAACTGGAAGCGATCTCGGCCTATTGCCGTGAAAGCGGGATTAAGCTACATCTGGACGGGGCACGCCTGTTTGAGATCACTCCTTATTATGAGAAAACGCCTGCGGAGATTTGCAGTTTGTTTGATACGGTGTATGTTTCCTTTTACAAAGGCATTGGAGGTATTGCGGGGGCTATATTGGCGGGTGATCCGGATGTGATGCAAGAATCAAAAGTATGGAAACGTCGGCACGGCGGAGATCTGATCGGCCTATATCCGTATATTCTGAGTTCTCAGTATTATTTCAATGAACGGATTGGCAAAATGGAACTGTATTACGAGCAGGCTCAAGAACTCGCCTTACTACTGAATGCGTGTCACGGGATACAAACGTTGCCCGAGGTACCGGTATCCAATATGTTCCATGTACACTTTGCGCTCGCTGCGGCCGAAGTTGAACCAATTCTTGTGCAAATGGCTCAGCAGTATGGCATAGGAATGACTTCATATCTGAACAAAACAAGTGGAAACAGCTGTGCCTTTGAACTGTCTACGGGTGATCGTTATGAGAAAGTTCCTCAGGACAAGCTGCGTGCAGCACTGGAATGGCTGGATCAAGAGTTGCGTAAACAGGTGAGATAAGAAGTTGATTTTAATGTTCGACTCTTGTTTGGGTAAGGTGTTGCGCTTCAAGGAGAACTATTGAATTCACAACGGCTGATCAGTGGAGAAAGGTATCTTAAGGGGGAGTTCAAGTGACGTCAATAGAATTGAAACCGATTCGTGATCTTTTGGTGAAGGCCTACGATACAACAATGGGAGATGGGTGTACTCCTGAAACACAACAGAGCATTGAGGATTTTGAGCAAAAGTATAATGTGAAACTGCCCGCAGCGTATCGCGCACTTTTGCTTGAATTCGGTGCATGTAATTTCGGCGACCCTGCCTTGTACTCGGTGAAAGAACTGAGCTGGGCTTATCCGGATTTTTTGGAAGTATACCGTGAATATGAGAAAGAATACGAGCTGCCAGCTGACCTCCAGCCTTTCCCGATTGGTGGATTTGGTGAAGGAAGTACGGCTATACTGGATCAAAATTCAGGCAAGGTGCTGATGTTGATCCACGATGCAGGGGAAACTCCTCTGCGGGAAATTGCTGTGGACTTTAATGAATTGATGACGATGCTGGCTGAGTCGGCAATCTGGGTTCAGGAACAAATGAATTAACAAGGTAGACGGAAGGATGCGCAATCGGCTTATGGATATTCGGAAGTTAAGATACTTTATCACCGTGGCAGAAGAACTTCATTTTCACCGTGCAGCGGAAAAATTAAATATGACGCAACCACCGCTGAGCCAGCAGATTCAGAATTTAGAGGATGAGCTTGGTGTGAAGTTGTTGGAGCGCACCAGAAAAATGGTTCGTCTCACCCCGGCAGGTGCGGTATTTCTGGAACAGGCCAGGCTAATCATGGCCCAGCTCGAACGATCCATTCAGCTTACGCAAAAAGCAGATCAGGGCATCATCGGGCATATAACCATAGCCTTTGTGGATTCGGCTTCGGGGAGCATTATGGTGGATGTTCTTAGGAAATTTCGCGCAGCGTATCCTCAGATTGAATTGACGCTGCGTGAGATGACTTCATCCCAACAATTGCAGGCACTGGAAGACGGACAGATCCATATTGGATTTTTGCGATATCAGGAAGATACTCGTCATGTCTCGTTCCGCCCCTGCCAGATGGAAACGTTGATTGCTGTATTGCCAGATCATCACCCGAAGGCTTCTCAGACTCAAGTTTCAATTCGAGAACTGGCGGATGAAGATTTTATTTTATTCCCAAGGCATCTGGGTTCCCCGTTCCATCGTCTCGTTTTGGATTATTGCAGGGAGCATGGCGTAGATCCTCGAATTACGCAGGAAGCGATCCAGATGTATACGATTGTGAATCTCGTTGCGGCGGGCATGGGCATTTCCATTGTTCCGTCATCGGTGGATGTGTTCCAGCGTAAGGGTGTGGTCTTTCTCCCATTACAAGAAAATCCGCCATCCGTACCGTTGTATACGGCATGGCGGACGGATATGAATCAGGAAGTGATATCCCGATTTATGAACTTTGTTAATGAATGTGTTTAACCCGTCTTGGTTGGATCACGCTCAATCCATGGATTCAATATTTCATCAATACGAGTCATGATCGCAGGGTCCAGTTTCACACCAGAAGCTTTTACATTTTCAAGTACCTGCTCTGGCCGGGATGCACCGATAATGACGGAACTGACATACGTATGCTGAAGAACCCACGCCACAGCGAGTTGGGGGAGAGTTAGACCAATCTCTTTAGCGAGTGGAACAAGCTGTTGCACAGCGGTAAGAACATCTTCACGTAACCACTGTCCAGCCAGTTTATTGAAAAAGGGTGCTCCTGCCTCAGCAGCTGCGCGAGATCCGGTGGGCAATGCTGCGTTAGGCGCATATTTGCCTGATAGTATACCCTGAGCAAGAGGAGACCATGTAATCTGTCCAAGTCCTGCTTGGTCGCTTGCAGGCACCACTTCTTGCTCAATCACACGCCATAACATCGAATATTGCGGCTGACTTGCAATGAAGGGTATATGAAGTTCCTTCGCCAAAGCGGCTCCTCGTGCAATCTGATCCGCGTTCCATTCACTTACGCCAATGTAATGAACTTTGCCCTGACGCACCAGATCGGAGAATGCCAGAAAAGTCTCTTCCAGCGGAGTATTGTAGTCATAACGGTGAGCGTAATAGACATCGATATAATCCGTCTGTAGCCGCCGCAATGAACCATTGCAGGCTTCCATGATGTGTTTACGTGAAAGTCCGCGGTCATTATGACCTGTGCCGGTTGGGTGACAGACTTTGGTGCATAGTTCAATACTTTCTCTTCGTATTTCCTTAAGAGCCTGTCCCAGTACGGACTCTGCCTTGGTATTGGAGTACACATCTGCGGTATCAAATGTGGTAATACCTGCATCCAATGCGGTTCGCACACAAGCTTCTGCTATTCCATCCTCGACTTGCGCTCCATGCGTAATCCAGTTGCCGAGTGAAATCTCACTGACGGTTAATCCACTGTTTCCTAATTTGCGATATTCCATTCATGTCGCCTCCCTAAGTCATCTGGACTCCATTGTAACAATGGCAGATTAATAGGTGAAATATCTTTTAACCTCATCTTTGATACGAAAAAAGTATCAGTGAATCTACATTTTCTCCTGGAGGTATTTGCGATAGAGAGCAGGCGTAATTTCCTCGAACTTTTTGAATATTTTGATAAAATATCCCGATTCATTAAATCCCAGCTCATCACTGATCTGTGAGACAGGCATGTCAGTGACCTCCAGCAATTGCTTGGCCCACTTTATCTTGAGTTTTGCTAGGTAGGTGGTAAAGTTCTCACCCGTTTCCTTGGCAAACAGTCTGCTGAAATAACTCGGACTCAGGTGGCATAGATCGGCCATTTGTTTGAGTGAAACTTGTTCACTCTTGTGACTGTGAATGTATTCAAAAGCAGGCTGGAGCACCGGGCTGGAGCTTTCCGTGTCACTTGGGCTATTTTTGAGATAAGCATCCGCTATCGCATTAGTCATCTCTTTTTTGATCGACTCGATATTACGAATGGAGTAACCCGGCAGAATGGTGGAGAGGTTTAGAGTCTCCTGATTGCCTGAAGCTTTCTCGAACATTTCAACTAACAGATTTTTGTTTAGCGCTTCTTCCACAATGTAGTTGCAGAGCAGGGATAACATGTTAGAGATTTTCACAATCTCTTCATAGGTCATCACAGGTAGCTGGGCGTAATCATCCTTTAATTCCTCCAGCTTGGCTGCATGCATGGGTACGTTTTTGGACGTGACAATTTGCTCCAAGTCGCTACCCTTTTCCGGATCGGCGAGTTTCACTTGTCCTGCCATGACGGCGCCGATATATTTGCCATCAATTGTGATTGGAATCGCGATATCAATAATATTGAAATGGCATAAATACACATAAGGTTCATTCAACCGGACGGCTTCCAGACCACCGCGTGAATCACATTTTTGACAGTAGGGGAGAAGCTCAGGGTCTTTACGGACATTCTGGCAGAAAGCCTGACAGCTGCTGTGACTGGTTACGGGAATGCCTTTATAATCAACGGTGAGGATCGCCAGTTTGGTTACTGTTGCGAGAGAATCTTGTAGACGCTTCCATTTATTAAGGTCCAGAATTTTATTGATATGCAGATATTCTTTGATCATTGGTGCAACCTCCATAGGCTAACCAGATTCATAATTTAGGCCGTTAAAAGTTAGCAAGTTGTACATATTAAGATGTAATGATGACGGGTAATGTATAATAGGAGGTCAAAATTCAACCATCTCATGACAATAAGATACCATGATTGTGCCAAAAAGCAAAAAATTACGATTGTAAATTATAATAATTTGTTATCAAAGTCCACTGTAAACCTGTTGCTCATGCGTTATATTAAGGTCAATTGTAAGAAATTAAAATTTGATGTAATCACTAAACCAATTCATATCATTAGGAGGCATATAATATTATGAGAAAAGCATTTATCAGCCCAACCAAATATGTACAAGGCGAAGACGAGTTGTTGAACCTGGGGTACTTTGTTAAATCCTTCGGAGAATCTGCTTTGCTGATTGCACATCCGGATGATGTACAGCGTGTCAAAGCAAAGCTGGATGCAACAGCCGAGAAATTTAATATTACGTTTGTTGAAAGCGGTTTTAAAGGGGAATGTTCCCGTGAGGAAGTTGCTCGTCTGCAAGCGATCGCGAAGGAAAAAGGATGTGACTCTACCATCGGTCTTGGTGGCGGTAAAGCCATTGATGCGGCCAAATGTGTAGCAGAAGGCGAAGCACTGATCATCTGCCCAACGATTGCGGCAACAGACGCACCGACAAGTCACTCGGCTGTATTGTACACACCGGATGGTTCTTTTGATGACTATGCTTACTTCAAACAAAGCCCAAGTGTGGTTCTCGTTGATACAACCGTAATTGCCAATGCACCAACACGTTTCCTCGTATCCGGTATGGGAGATGCGCTCTCTACATACTTCGAAGCAAGAGCAACAGCGAAATCTTATTCCCGTGTAAACGCAAGTCTGCCAATGGGTTCCCGCGAAGGATACACACCCTCTGCAGTAGGTACCAATGCGGCACTTGCACTGGCAAAATTGTGTTATGAAATGCTGCTGACTGATGGTGCAAAAGCGAAAGTAGCAAGTGACAGCAACGTTGTGACACAAGCGCTGGAAAATATCGTTGAGACCAACATTCTGTTATCTGGTCTTGGATTCGAAAGTGGCGGACTGGCCGCAGCACATGCAATTCACAACGGTTTGACTGTTCTGGAAGGCACACATCATTTCTTCCACGGTGAAAAAGTATCCTTCGGTACAATCGCACAGCTCGTCCTTGAAAATGCACCAACCGAAGAGCTGCATGAAGTCATGGACTTCTGTCTTGAAGTGGGACTGCCGATCAGCTTGGCGGATATCGGTGTAGATACGATTAGTCAGGAAGAACTGTTGAAAGTGGCAGAGATCGCTTGTATTCCGGAAGAATCCATTCACGCCATGCCGTTCCCAATCACCGTTCCTGAAGTAGCTGCTGCCATTGCAGCGGCTGACCGCATGGGCCGTGAGTACAAAGCAGCTCGCCGGGAGGTAAAATAATGAAGAAAATTATTAACCAGGCCGAACATGTTGTTATGGAAATGTGCAACGGGATTGCGCTTGCACACCCGGAGCTTGAATTTCTGAAAAAATATAAAGTCATTAAACGCAGAGAGATTCAGGCTGATAAAGTCAGTCTGATCAGTGGCGGCGGCAGCGGACATGAACCGGCTCACGCTGGTTATGTGGGTAAAGGCATGCTGGATGCAGCGGTGTGTGGAGATGTATTCGCATCTCCTTCCCAAATCCAGGTATATCAAGCGATCAAGGCAACAGCCAGCAACAAGGGTACACTCCTGATCATCAAGAACTACAGCGGCGACATGATGAACTTCAAAAATGCAGCACATCTGGCTGAAGAAGATGGCATCAACGTACAGTATGTGCGTGTTGAGGATGACATCGCTGTACAAGACAGTTTGTATACCGTTGGACGTCGCGGTGTTGCCGGAACTGTACTGGTTCACAAGATTGCCGGAGCAGCAGCCGAAGAAGGCCGCAGTCTGGCAGATGTGAAATCCGTTGCTGAGAAAGCAGCTCAGAACGTGCGCAGTATTGGTTTTGGATTCACATCCTGTACCGTGCCAGCCAAAGGCACGCCTACATTCGAAATTGCTGAAGATGAGATGGAATTCGGCGTAGGGATACATGGTGAGCCAGGGATTCGCCGGGAGAAATTGGTATCAGCGGATGAGTTGGCAGGACGTATGGTCGAAGCATTGCTCGCAGATATGAAGCTGGATAAGGATGCATCCGCTGAGATTGCGGTGCTCGTGAATGGTTTTGGTGCAACGCCACTGCAAGAACTGTATCTGCTCAACAATTCCGTTCAGCGTGAGCTTGCTGGACATGCAGGTCTGAAGGTCGCTACTACGTTTGTAGGCAACTACATGACAAGTATCGATATGGCGGGTGCGTCGGTTACGATCCTGAAACTGGATGATGAACTAAAAACGCTGTTGTTCAAGGAAAGTGATACACCTGCATTTAAAGTATCCGGCCCTCCAGCAGCACAAGTGGCGTATTCCGAAGCGCTGGAAGCTGTTGTGGGTGAAGACGCTCCTGTATCTTACGAAGTGGAGACGGATGCATCAGCTGCGGTAATCAAAGGCAATCAATTTTCACTTGACAATGTCGTCTATCTGATCGATAAAATGGGTGAGATCATCATCAAGAATGAAGTACCATTCTGTGAACTGGATTCCCATGCCGGTGATGGCGATTTCGGTATGAGTGTGGCAAAAGGCTTCCGCCAGTTGAAACGCGAATGGAATCACATCATTAACGAAGATAAAAAAGACATCGGATCATTCCTCGATGCATGTTCCTTGGTCATCATGGAATATTGTGGCGGCGCATCCGGCCCAATCTGGGGTTCGGCATTCCGTGCGGCTGGCAAAGCAGTAGGGGACAAACAGCAATTAAACGTTGCTGAATTCGCCGAGATGATCCATGCAGCGGTGCAAGGGATTCAGTCTACAGGAGAACGTTCCTTCGGACGTGGTGCCGTTGTAGGTGATAAAACCTTGATTGATGCACTCGTTCCGTGTGCCGATTCCTGGACTCAAAGTGCGGAGTCTGGCGATGACTTCAAAACAGCATTTGCCAAAGGTGCAGCAGCAGCCGTTGAAGGTGCGAAGAAAACGGAAGACATCGTGGCACGTATGGGACGTGCAGGTGCCGTCGGTGATCGTAGTCTGGGCTACCCGGATGCTGGTGCGTATGCGCTGGGTGTTATTTTCACAGAATTATCTGAGTCGATGAAATAAGAATGGTCACGGGTTTGCCCAGCGTCATTCATCAGACAGGTATAGAGATTGAGTCAGCAAATGTTAAGCTACTATGCAGCAAGTGACACAGGTAATGGCGCCGGACGTCCGGCGCCGTTATGTGTGCCTTTTTTAGGCCATACTAAGTCAATTTTTACATGTTATCATTTACATCTAATTTGAATAGCTCTTTGGACGTATCTACAATGCACTATTATTCATTCATTTATCTAGTATTTTATATTTATTAAGGGGACCTTTATGAGAACAGTCACATCATTCTTAAAAAAACCGCAGGGGTTGTTGGTTTTATCACTCGTTTTGGTCATTTTTGGAAGCTTGTTTGCTGGAATGTTCAACTCTTCCTTTTATTCCGTTAAGGTCAAAGAGATCAAATTCCAAGCCGATCATGGCACGCTATCGGGTCTGCTCTACATGCCTAAAGGGGCAGGTGCGGATGATAAACGTCCGGTCATTATTACAACACATGGATATCTGAATACGAAAGAAATGCAGGATGCACCTGCTATTGAGATGTCCCGACGCGGCTATATTGTGCTTGCACTGGACATGTATGACCACGGGGATTCCCGCTGGAGTGCAGATATTCCGGTAAAGGATCTGTTCGGAACGTTCTGGATATACTCGCAGTTTGATGCAGCCAAATATATTTATGAGCAGGACTTCACCAAGAAAGATGAGAAAGGCAATGCCTACGTGGCAGTCAGCGGTCACTCCATGGGTGGGTTCTCAACGCTGTTGTCAATGTACATGGACGAGATGAGTTCCCTTCAAACAGGATACCGTATGATCTACACAGGCATCTCAGCAGGTGCGGATTACTCTTACGCTGCGGCGGTTGCGCCACAGGATCAGCTTCAGGCTGCATTTGGCAGTCGGACGGTGGGCATGGTCGCGGGGAAATATGACGAGTTTTTCTTCAACAAATCGGATGAAGAGAAAACAGCCGCAGAGAAAGAAGTACAAGGTACGGTGACTCGCAAGGATTTTGCAGCAACGGCTTCGGGTAAAGCCTTCCTTGGCCTTGCTCCTGATGCGCCAAGAGGCACGACCGATACATTTACCAAAGTACCATCCGGCGATCTGACCGTAGACGGAAAAGTGGTACGTCCTTCCCAAACGGGTGAGCATATTCTGTTTACGCCTAATCAGACTCACCCATGGAACCATTTCTCGCGTACAACAACTGGGCATCTAATCGACTTCTATGCACATGCATTTAATGGTGTGACGTCGCCTAATCAGACCAATGTGAATCTGGATTCGGGCAATCAGATCTGGTGGGCGAAAGAGGCATTTAACTTTGTCGCTCTGATTGGATTCTTCTTGATGATTGTGCCGCTGATTACGTTGTTGATCAGACTGCCGTTCTTGCGCAAAACGGTAACGGGAGAGATTGCAACGGTGTCCGCAGCAGTCAGTGGGAAACAAAAGTCAATCTATTGGCTTGCTATCGCATTCAGCACCCTGATTCCAGCGGTCTTATTCCCAACCTTGATGGATAAAGAAGCAAATGGATTGAATGTGCTTCGCATCATCGCTCTTATTGTACTTGCCGTGAGTGTGCTTGGAGCCATTATCGGGTTCGTGATGGCTGGAAGCAAGAAGAACGACTATACATCAAGCCGCCGGATGAAAAATATTGCGGTAGGCAGCGTAATTCTGGCTATCGTATCTCTCGTGATGTGGATCATCTTCAACTATGCAGATAAGATTGTGGTTACAAGTTCTTACTTCAATGAACCGACTACGAACCAGATTGTTTACTGGGCGCTGGTGTCGGCGTTAATTATGATTCTGGTGACCTTTGCATTCCACTATTTTTCCAAAAAGGATGCAGGAACCCGCTTCAGCGATTATGGGATCAGCCTGAACCCTGTTACGATCATTGCCAGCTTGGTAACCGCAGTACTCGCAGTAGTCATTGGGTACGCATTGTTATTCGTAGTACAGGCGATCTTCGGAACAGATTTCCGGATCTGGACGTTTGCGGTCCGTACGTTCGAGAGTGAACACTTCATTACCGCATTGCGGTATACACCGTTCTTCCTGATATATTACTTTGTCAGCGCGGTTGCCCTGAATGCCAATACACGTGGTAAACGTGGGGGTATGTTCCTGGCCATGGTACTGAATGTTGGCGGGTTGGTGCTGTGGTTGCTAGTGCAATACGGCAAAGACTTTATGACAGGTGTGGCGTTGTATCCAGGTCAGGCATTGAATGGCATTCTGCTCTTTGCACTGGTGCCTTGTCTCATCATCGCTGCTGTGTATGCACGCAAATTGTTTGAAAAAACGAATAACGTATGGCTCGCCGCATTTGTGAACACATTATTGTTCACCATGGTTACGGTGGCGAATACGGCATTGTTTTGGAATTTAGTTTAATGTAAAAAAAGACATGGAATGCACCTAGGATTACACTTGACCACTCCGATTGCAGACCATACTTGATTTGACACTCAGGAACTACACAGACAGAAAACCTTTCGATCTCTCTTATCCCCGAATTTTAATGATTTTTCCCCTGAAGGTAGAAATCCGGTGATAAGGGAGCACGCTTCGCTTCTTCAGGTCCTTTCTGTCTGCTTCGCTCTTGTGTCTATAATAAGTAATATGTCTGCAATCTCCGTTCCGGTGTAATCATGGGTCAAACCATATCCAACGTTACATTAAACGTGGATATAAGTAAGGGGACCGCTCTGTAGCTTGGCTTACAGAGCGGTCTTTTTGATATGGAGGAGCGATCTTGTGTGCCTTAAATTGGATTCGCAGTTCCAGATAGTGTAATCTGGAGATTATGAAAACCCATTTGAACGAGAAGGGATCGGGATGATTCAATGACGCAAAAAATCTATTATGACTCTGCTTATACAAGAGAGTGGCATACAACGATTACAGGCAGAGTAGACAAGGAAGACGGCGTATATGTCACGCTGGCGGAGACTGCTTTTTACCCGCATGGGGGCGGACAGCCTTGTGATCTGGGACAAATTGGTGGCATCGCTGTTCTGGATGTGAACATTGAAGATGGTGACGTATGGCATAAGCTGGAACGCGCCTCTGAAGAGACTGAGGTACATTGTGAGATTGACTGGGAGCGCAGATTCGATCATATGCAGCAGCATACGGGTCAGCATTTGTTATCGGCAATCACTCTAAAGCTTACTGAAGCGATGACCCTCAGTTTCCATCTTGGTACGGAGTATGACACGATTGATGTGGCTACGGCTGAACTGGGAGCGAATCAATTAACCGCCATTGAACAAGAAGTGAATCGCCAGATCTATCGTAACGCTCGGATCAACACGTCTTGGGTTACAGCAGAAGAGGCTGCACAGTTACCACTGGTGAAGCAACCTACGGTAACGGAAGACATTCGCATCGTCGAGATCGAGGATGTGGAGTATAACGCCTGCGGTGGAACGCATGTGTCGGCGACAGGTGAGATTGGGATCATCAAACTGTTGAAAACTGAAAAAGTGAAGGGCGGTACCCGCATTTATTTCAAATGTGGAACAAGGGCTCTAAATGAATTCACAGCTACACAAAACGTGCTCAATAGCATTATGGTTAAATTAAAGACCAGCAAGGACGAGTTATTGGAGCGCATTGAGAAAATGGAGCTGGAGCAAAAGCAGCTGCAAACTGAGCTGAATGCAGTGAAAACAACGAATGATGCCTATTATGCGGAGGAACTTCTGGCCGCTCGGCAAGGGCTGGTGATTGCTCAGGTCTTTGAAGATAAATCGCTCAAGGATATGCAGAGCCTGGCTACGAAGCTGACGGCAGACCATGAGGGGCTTGTACTCTTTGCCAGTATCTCAGAGGCCAAAGTAGTTCTGGCACAGAACGGACAGCCGCCCGAATGGGCTTGTGGACCTTTCTTTAAAGGCAATCTTGGAGCATACCAAGGCAAAGGTGGCGGCAGTGAAAAGATAGCTCAGGCAGGCTTTGCCAGCAGTGAAGATGCGCTTGCCTTTTACGAATTTACCAAGGACCAGTTGGGACATCACTGATTGCATCTTACGATATAAGACCGACAGCATTTAAATATGGAGTAAGGGACAAGCACGTCACATTGTGGCGTGTTTTCCATTGCCAATAGTTGAAGGAGGTTGGAATATGACAGAACGAATTCCGTGTATACGGGAAGGGTGTGCAAATACCATTTTACCAGCAACAGCGTTGAAAACGGGTGGTTATTGCATGCCTTGCAAGCAAGAGATGGAACGCGAGGAGCGCCAGAGATACATTGAAGCGAATCGACGTGACGTGAACTTGTATGCAGGTATCACAGACCCGGTCGAAATTTTGAAAATCATGCACAAACCCCAGGTTCGCGATCCACTAATTCGTTATACGCCCTATGAACAATCCGAGGAACAGGTATATCTATCCTTGTCTGTAGAGCAACAAGATCAGATGAAGGATTACGCGATGCAACGGATTCGTACAGGTGATGAAGATACGGGCAAAGACATTCTGGTATATCTGGTCTGCTACCATGATATATCGTTGACTGCCGAAATTCCTGAGCTGCTGGAACAGGAGATATATTATCCTGCCATTTTGTATAAAAGTGCCTCGGGTGAGGCTCGTGATCATCTCTTGCAGCAGGTGGATACCGATGATGAGAATCGGAACCACATATTGCTCATGCTGGCCCATATCGGAGATGATGTTGTCGTGCGGCAGTTCCGGCAGTGGAGACAATCTCCTCCATCTTGGGCGAACGAATTATACGTGGCACCTGAGCATTACACCACTGAAGCTGGTTGGGAGCTTACAAAAGACGGGCAGCGCAGGGAATTATTCATCACCCCAAGTTATTCACTCTATAAAGTAAAAGAGAATGAAGGACCTAACGTGGAGTTAACCGGAAGTTCACTATCGATGCTGAACCCTAGCACCAATTGCTGTCCATGGTGTGGCAATGCGTTAACCACCTTAATTAGTCTGGATGTTAAGCATCCAGCATTGAATGACGTTTCTTGGCATGCTCAGCAACTTCAGATACGGACTTGCGTGATATGCAGCAGTTACGGTGTGGTTTACATGGAGATGGACGCGGCAGGGGAACCGTTATGGAGTTCACATAATGTCATGCCTATGGGAATGGACGAGATTGACCTGGACGACTATGGTAAACTTGCAGCGGATGTTGGCCAGCAGTTTCGGATTGCGAATGCATCGCGTCATGCATTCCATGCCAGTGAGTGGGCGATGGAGCCATCGCTATCTCAGGTCGGCGGCCATCCGGGATGGATTCAAGATGCGGAGTACCCAACATGTCCACGCTGTTCCACGAGAATGAAGGCTGTCGCACAACTGGACTGGGGCGAGGTTGAGAAATATGGTGAGGGTATGTATTACATGTTCATATGTGAGCCGTGTCAGATGACCGCCGTATCGTACCAGCAATCTTGATGGTGGAAGCTAGTATATAACATTATAAGCAATTATAAGCAGTCATCTTATTATGATATTACACCGCTTTTAAGGTTGGAATGACAGTAGTAGACAGACTATAACCAAGGGGCATCCCGAAGTTCTTGGAACTTCATGGGATGCCCCTTTGCCCTGCGCAGGATGGATGTGAGATATCTTTGCTACAGCCAGTCGTTTATGCTATTTATTTAGCCGCCAGAGTGAGAATGGGTTGTTTTTTCTACGTGCAGAGGCCGCTTGTCGTACTCACACAGTCTAACGAACCTAGCACGTCTTATTGGGCGGTCTTACAGCAGTATAGAATTCTAACGAATCGTAGCCACTTTATTTCTCCCATTGGCAGGGTTTTTCGAAGAAAATCAGAGGTTTGGTCGGTAATAAGACTGCTGAGGTTCGTTAGAATTTCATATGTTTGTAAAACTGCGATATAAGGTGTGTCCGATTCATTTGCGCTTGGCCCAAACCTAAACCTAAACTCACCTCATACATACCACCCGCAGATTACGGCCCACACCATACGTTCCGCACATTACTACCTAAGTTACTACTGCGGAGTATGTGCCTCTTCAATACATCCGTCTACAAGTCTGCAGATGCCTGTTTCAACAAACCAGCTAGCCATTCATAATCCGGCGTATCTTTTTCCTTGAGTTTGATCGTTTTACGCTCTTCTGGGCCTTCAAATATCCCATCGGGTAGATCGAGTCCGGTTGCATTGAAGATGGTGAAAGACATGGCTTGTTTGGATGGCGAGATGACCGCAGCATACTTTCCGTTTTTCAAAAAATGAGGTTTCTTGTACTGCACGCGTTCCTGCACGTCAGGGATGGTATCATGCACCAACTGACGCAGTTGTCCAGCGACTTCTACTTGCCAGGGGATCTGAATCTGTTCAATAAACTCAGTGACTTCTACATTCTTGGTCATGCTTGTTCACCCTCCGTATGGATCTGATTATGTGTTTCCCATTCTGGTCTTAGGATTCCCATCATCAAGCGGTCATAACGCTTACCATCACGATATACAGCAGAGCGTGCCCGACCTTCCAACTGAAAACCAACCTTCTCATAGGAACGGATTGCTTTGGCATTGTAGGCGATGACATCGAGACCAACTCGGTCCAGATTCATCTCATGGAACGCATATCGTAAAATAAGATTCAACGCTTCCGTGCCATATCCCTTGTTGCGATGTTTGGCAAGTCCGATACCAATAGCAAGCTGTCCGCAGCGGTTATTCCATTCAATACTGTGAATGACGACAAAACCAATCAGCGTATCCTCTTCATGCGTGCGAAGTCTGAAGTAAACTTCCTTGTTCTTCGTTTCGCCCTCATCCTCCAACTGTTTCTCCGAATAGGGAATGGCCAGATCAGTATCCACATTCCGAAGGTACTCCGGGTCTTCGTTCCATTGCAGCATGGTCTGCACGTCTTCAGGACGTGGGGGCGTCATCTTTAATCGTTTGCTATAAAACAGGTTGTCCGTAGTTAGTGTCATAGGGGTCTCCTTTAAAATAGGTTAAGCTTGCTTCACCTTAGTTTCACGTTTAACTCTATGTATATTTCGCAATAGACCTCGCCCCTTTGGCATCTGATAGCCTCATCATACTGGAAATTATAGGTGAATCACAATAGCGTATTTCTGTGGATGTAAGTAACCTCTTGTCATAAAACCTAACACGGCAGTAAGATAAAATGATGGATATATATTCAGTGACAAGTACACTAAAAATGATGGCAGGAGTGGTACGTTATGGAGATCAAAGTGGATGATTTGAATGGAATACAAGTTAAGGATTTAATTGCAGAGCACTTGCAAGGGATGGCAGGTGATTCCCCTCCAGAGAGTATTCATGCGTTAAACCTGGATGGGCTGAAGAAGCCTGAAATTACATTCTGGTGCGCATGGGAAGCGGGAGACCTGATGGGCTGTGGGGCAATGAAAGAACTGAATCCGGAGCATGCAGAGTTGAAATCGATGCGTACCGCTTCGGCTCATCTGAGAAAAGGCGTAGCGAGAAAAATGTTGGCTCATATTATGGACGTTGCAGTAGAACGTGGTTATAAGCGAATCAGTCTGGAGACAGGTTCAATGGATTCATTTATCCCGGCACGGAAGCTGTATGAAGACTTCGGATTTGAATATTGCGAACCATTCGCAGATTATATATTGGACCCGAACAGCACGTTTATGACCAGAACAATCTAAAGTGATCTACATGACAAACCAGTATTCTGTTTTTACAGGACGCTGGTTTTTTAATTTTGCAACACATCATACATATTGAAATTTGGAAAAAGAGTACAATAAACTCAATGACGCAACATGGACCATGCTATGAAAAGGGTGGAGAGAGTCGTGCATGATATATTGGTGGTTCGCTGATATGAATCCGCTGTTTGCTGTCTTGGTGTTATGTCCCATCATTGCTGTGGTGCTAACCTGGATTGCACACAGATTGCTTCATGCCATTGTGGGGTATAAAACATAGGTTATGTCCATATATGTTTGGGATGAATTGGCCATAAGGAACTTCTGGGCTGATTGATGGACAATAGGGTATACTGGACATTATGTCTATGAAATATGACAGCATTACAGACGTTTTTTACATCAGGAGGACTTGAATTGGCTCAGACAGAAGGAACACTACAGAAGAAGCTTAAACCAAGACACATCAGTTTTATGGCTATGGGTGGTGTCATTGGAACGGGAATTTTCAAAGGCAGTGCAGAGACGATTGGACTCGCGGGTCCGGGCGTTATTGTCACATACATTTTTGCCGGATTATTGCTGCTGGTTGTTATGGCCGCGATGGCGGAGATGGCTACGGTGTACAAGAACAAAAATATGAAAGACTTCGTGCAGGAGGCATTTGGTAGCAGAGTATCCTTTGTTATGGGATGGATGTACTGCTTTCTATGGTTATCGGTGTGTGTCATTGAGGTGATTGCCGCCGGGAGCTTTTTGCAGTATTGGTTCAGTGAAGTACCGCTGTGGATGCTGAGTCTGGCATGTGCGGCGTTCATTATACTGGTTAATCTGTTAAGTGTAGGTGTGTTCGGGGAATTTGAGTTTTGGCTGGCTGGAATCAAAATTGCCATGATCATTATTTTTATCTTCCTGGGTGCAGGATTGATCTTTGGCATTATCCCAAGTGACAACACCCCTTATCTGCAAAATTATACGCAAGCAGGTGGGTTCTTCCCGAACGGATGGTCATCGATCTTCTCGGCACTGCTTGTGGTCATGTTCTCTTATGGGGGATCGGAGCTGATTGGTCTGACCCTGACCGAGACGGAAAATGCAGAAAAAGTTATGCCCAAAATCGTGGGCAATTTCATGCTCAGAATTATTCTGTTCTTCACCTTGCCGATTCTCATCATCTGTGGTCTCATTCCATGGAATGAGATCGGGCCGGAGAGCAGTCCATTTGTACAGGTGCTTGCCTCCACGGGACTGCCGGGAGCAGCACACATAATGAACTTCATTTTGGTGACGGCCGTTCTATCTGCTGCGAATTCAGGGATCTATGGTGCATCCCGGATGATGCACTCCATGGCAGTGGGCGGGGAAGCTCCGAAGGCATTGTCAAAGACCAATCGCAATGGTAGCCCTGTTAACACACTTCTGGTGTGCTCAGTGGTTTTGCTCGGAGGTTCCTTGCTTGGCCTGTTCGCGCAGGATCAACTGTTCCGCGTATTGCTCGCAGTTCCGGGGTTTGTCGTAATCCTTGTGTGGATCTGTATTGCCTCATCACAGTTGAAACTGCGGAAGAGATATCCGGTTCAACCGACCTTCAAAGTTTGGGGATTCCCTTATATAACCGGAGTTGTTGTACTATGTCTTAGTGTAATTGCGGTGATGTTTGTGTTTGATGAAGGTAATCGGTTCAGCATTAGCATCTGTCTTGCCGTGCTCGCGTTGCTGATTATCTGGTCCCTAATTCGATTCAGAAGGACGAATGGACGAACAGTTTAGTATTTTTACATTCAAATGTAGAACACATCAACATCTCGGCGCTTGAGCCGGGATGTTTTTTTCTATCATTTTTCACTGCAAAGAACCTAAACAAATCCTCCAAAATTATGCCTAGATGCAGCTCCAATGAACAAAGCTACCACGGCCATGATAGCGTTTTTATGTAAACCCAATATTTTCTTGCCTAATTCGACATATTCGTTTACTATTTTCCCATACATAGTGCTTCAAGCATGCGTTTTTTGGGTAGCGCCTAGTCAAAAAGGCTTGGGTTCACGGGAGAGGAAGAGGAGCGGATGATTGGTTTTTTTAGAAAACGTTTGGTTGTGCGCATTGTTGCAGTAGTTACACTGGTCATTACGATTATAGCCGTTGGTAGCATGCTGTTACAGGTGGCCAATATGAAACTAGCTGCGCAGGAGGCCATTTCGAGTTACAACATCCAGATTGCTCAGAGTTATGTGAATCAGCTGGATACAGCATCTTATGCCGAGTTTGCCAAGGACCCCAAGGAGAATGACGAATTCTTGAAGATTCGTGATGAACTGGATGACTTTCGCGTAAGCATTGGTGCAATGTATGTGTATTTCGTCAAAATAGATGACAAAGGTACGCCACTTATTATGGTGGATGGCATGAAGGATGTAAATAAAGCCTCGCCGATTAATGAAGTTACGGATGTCCCTCAGGAGGCTGTGCAGAAGCTGTTGCAGGGGCAAACAGCCAGTTCTTCGATCATTAACAATGAGGAGTATGGCGACTATATTTCCTCATACGCTCCCATGCTGGATAGTAACGGCGCTGTAACAGGTGTAATTGGGATCGATACGGCGGTATCGGTGATCGGAAGCATTGAGTCAGATATAATGAAATCGAGTATTCCGTTCTATGCCTTGTTGCTACTAATTACACTTATAGGCATTGCTGTTGTCACGTGGTTTATCGTAAGAGGACTGCGGCCACTTCAACCGCTGAAGGCGAGTGTGGAAAAAATGGCACAGGGTGAGCTTGCAGAAGCGAACCAAATTTTGACGTCGTATCGTTTGCGCAGCCAAGATGAGATTGGAACCACATATCAAGCGATGATACATATGTCCGGTAACTTGAATAAGATTGTGAGTAACATGGTTGAAGGCGTAGCAGTAACCACAGATATTTTATCGGAATCAACGAAGGAATTTAATCGCAGTACCGAAGAGATGCTTGAGATGGGCAAGACGGTTGATCAATCTGTCGAACAGATTAGGCAGGGTGCACATACGCAGAAGCAGGGTGCAAGCGATAGCGCGCATGCGATGGAAGAGATCGCAAAAGGCATAACGGATATATCCGAATCCTCGATGGTTGTATCGGATGCGGCATCAAGTGCGCTTTCTACGGCGGAGTCCGGTAAACAGAGCATGACACTGATGAAAACACAGATGGAGAGCATCTCAAATGTCTCAAGTGAAGTTGTAGCGATGGTTCAGGTGCTGAACAACTACTCCCAGGAAATTGGTGGTGCCCTGCACACGGTTCGTGACTTTGCGAGTCAGACGAAGCTACTTGCGCTTAATGCATCCATAGAGGCAGCACATGCAGGAGAACACGGCAAAGGTTTTGCGGTTGTGGCGGATGAAGTTCGGAAGCTTGCTGAGGCCTCAAGCACATCCATGGAACGGATCTCCGACTTGCTGCTTCGTATTCAACAAGAATCACAGCAGATTGGCTCACAGATGGGGGTTACTGCAACCGAGATTGGACAAGGGGTTACAATTACTGCAGAAGCGGAGCAAGCTTTCGCTCATGTCGTTGACGCGTTCCAACTGGTAACCAGTCGCATTCAGGAAGTCTCCGCTGCGGCAGAGGAAATCTCGGCAGGTTCGGAAGAGGCAGCAGCCTCCGTCAATACGATCTCGCAGATCTCAGCCGGGGTGTCGGATCATTCGGATGAAATCTATCGCTTAATGCGTGAACAGTCGGCCATGTTCAACAGGGTGGCGCAGACCTCCACAATGTTGGAGCAGCAGACGAACGAGATGAGTGAAGCCGTACGAAAAGTTAAAGTATAGTTTGAGTAAGGTGTAGTAATAGTAACGCAAGAGATAGTCAGAAAAGTGTTCCGCTTTTGGAGAAGTTGGTGTTCATCCCAAACTTCCTTCAAAGGGTGGAGCACTTTTTTAGATTTAAACTTTTAAATGATCCAGCTCTATCGCCTGTCTGAAGCGTTGGGCGAATCGTTCTGCAGCTACGGCGGACTCCTTGGACTCCGTCTGCACGAAGCCAATCTGCATTTTCGGTTGATCGATTCCAGCGATCTCTACCATCTTCACCAGACCTTCTTTCCATAAGGGATTTTGGTGAAAGGAAAAGTCGTGACCAATCGTGGCGGCAATATCGTTTCTTAACACCATGTTGATCGCTTCTGAATTATTTGTTTTGAACAGAATGGACAGAGGTCCATGATCATAAGTGAATTCCTTGATGAAGTCTTCGATGAAACCATCTCGATAGAGTGCCAGCTTGTGTTCTTTTAATTGATCCGGTGTAACACGGCTGTGCTTGGCAAGTTCAGACAGGTGATGAGTACCAACTACCAGCTTGCCCGAATACATGGGACTGAAGTGAAGTCCATCGAATTCCCGCAATTGTTTGGCATAGATCGCGATAAAGCCCAGATGGGTTTTGTTGTTGCGAATATCTTCAATAATTTCCATGGACCCTTTCTCTTCAATGGAGATATTAAGTTGCGGGTGCTCACGCTTCATATCCGCAGCAGACTGGACAAGATAGGGCATAACACTTGGAAAAGTAGCCACATGAAGCTCTCCGCTAAGAGAGGAGGCTTCTGCGTTCAGGGATTTCAATTCATCAATCCGCTGCAAAATGTCCAGTGCCTTGGCAATGAATTGTTTGCCTTCGGGAGTGGGATGAGTTCCCTGCCGCGAGCGTTCGAACAGGATGATACCCAATTCTTTCTCCAGACGATGAACCGATTGGCTGATCGCCGATTGTGTGACATGTAGATGCTCCGAGGCGGCTGAGAATGATTTCGTTTTCGCAATTTCAACGACATATTCGAGCTGTTCCAGATTCATGATTTCATCTCCGTTTAGCATTAATACAACTAATGTTAACATTAGTATCTATAAATATGAATAATACATGAACAGCGATATAATATATAGACAATCATACAAAGGGGATGAACTTCATGAAAGCAGCAGTATGGTACGGCCATAAAGACGTTCGTGTAGAAGAACGAGAAGTTCCGGTCGCTCAAGCGGGTCAAGTCAAAATCAAAGTGGAATATGCAGGGATCTGCGGCAGTGACTTGCATGCCTATCATCATGGTGTGGGAATTCAAGAAGGCGAGAATCATCCGCTCTCAGGACAGAAAGCACCGTTGACATTAGGTCATGAATTTGCAGGAACCGTGAGTGAATTGGGAAGTAATGTAAGCGGTATCAGTGTAGGGGATCGAGTTGTGGTAGAGCCGTTGTACCATTGCGGAAAATGTGAGTACTGTATCCAGGGGCGTTACAACCAGTGTACTCAATTTGGATTCGTTGGACTGAATGGTGACGGTGGTTTTGCGGAGTATGTTGTTGTTGAAGCATACATGGTTCATCCCATACCGGATAACGTATCTTTCGAAGAAGGTGCGCTCGTAGAGCCTACGGCAGTAGCCTTTCACGCGGTTCGTCACAGCAAGTTGAAAGTGGGGAACAAGGTAGCCGTATACGGAGCTGGCCCAATTGGATTATTGACCATTCTGTCTGCCAAAGCTGCAGGAGCCTCTGAAATCTATGCAGTCGATGTATTTGAGGAACGTCTGGACCTGGCAGCCAAACTGGGAGCGGTTCCGGTGAACAGTGCCAAAGTCAATGCAACAGAGGTGATCTTGCAACAATCGGGCGGCATTGATGTAGCTTATGAAGCAGCAGGTGTGCAACCAACGATGGATAGTGCCATTGCGGTTGTCAAAAAAGGTGGAGAAGTTGTTGTCATCGCAGCGATTCCCAATCCGCTTCAAGTGAACTTCTTCGATCTTCTGGTCAAAGAAGCGAATCTAACGGCAACGCTGGCATATCGCCACATTTTCCCTGAAGTGATTTCATTAATTGCTGAAGGGTCGCTCGATGTGAAACAGGTCATCACCAAGAAAATCAAACTGGACGATATCGTGCAGGAAGGGCTTGAGCTGTTAATGAGCGACAAGAGCCATGCGAAAATTTTGATGGAGATTGGCGGCTAAAAAATCAATAGCGATGTATCATTTCAAATGGTGATTGATCATTTATAAATGTAAAACAGACCGTCATGAAGATGATCGGTCTGTTCTACATTTCATTCTCTGCTCCCTGATCCCGTGTTGCTGTTAACCTCCACTAGGAATCATAACGGTAACAGATCGCCTTGCCCCCGTCACTCTCGGAGCTGAATTCCTTATCCTCTGTAAATCCAAAACGCTCATATAACCGGATGGCATTGACCATCTGACCGCCGGTATATAAATACACCGTATTTTTGCCCATTTCTTTGGCAGAATCTACGCATTGCTGGAGCAATACTCTGGCAATCCCGTGACCTCTCCATTTTGGATCAACACCCAACAGCCGAATAAACGGATAATCGATTGGCAATTCAAAGTTTGGATAAGCCTTGCGTGCTGTTTCGAATAATTGGACTGTACCGACAATCTGATCATCAATCTTTGCGATCCATAATTGTGTCAGGTACGGATTAACCACAGACTCTCGAATATCTTTTAGGTAGGCTTCCCAGCGTTCATTTTGCTCAAAAGTCTCCCGATACTCGGCATAACTTGCAATAAGGATATCTACAATCTCTGGATGGTCTGCTTCTGTGGCAGGGTGAATCGTAACGGCAGCCGTTGTCATCTTATAATTCCTCTTCTCTTATGGGTTAAGTATGGAATATAGTTTTCTTGCATTTTACCATAACGGATTCAATCCGATTCATTCAAATTTTCTATAGGTAACTCAGTCATTTCTATTGATCAAAGCATATCAGCGATTGAGCTGTGTGGAATACAGATGATTGCGATACTCGGTTGGCGTATTGCCTTCGTATTGTTTGAACATGCGCAGGAACAGCTTGTAGTCGGAGAAGCCGCACTGTCCGGCAATTTCTTTTACACTGGCATTGGTGTTGAGCAACAATTGTTTTGCCCGGCGAATACGTTCTGTGAGGATATAGGTTTTGAGCCCGGTACCTTTCTCGCGTTTCACCATTTTGGAGATATAGTCTTTATTAAAATTAAAATTTTCTGCAATCTGACTCACCGTGATGTTTGTATGCAGATGAATATCGACCCACTTGCAGATATGGTCCACAATCGCATTGTGCGGGCGATAATCCGCCTCTATATTGCGCTCCAGCTCCTTGAACAACAGTAACAAAGCAGCGTCGGCTTCTTCTGGTGAGAAGGATGACACATGCAACAACTGCTTGAATAACTGATTGGCCATGGAAGGCACCTGAATGGTGGCATGTGTCCTAAACTGGTTGAATTCTGCCGAAATGGCATCATAGTGAACCCAGTAAAAGCTGACGGGTGTGTCGCTAATCTGGTAGCCGTAATGGGTGCGACCGGCGCGCAGAAACAACAGGTCGTTGGCACGAACTACATATTGTTCCTCTTCCTCCGCGATGTACATCTCACCTTCCAGCATCAAAATGATCTCATGCACAGGCATGCTGCGTCTCATGTGGCTCCAGTTGCCTTCGGATATGAACTTGCCGCACAGGTAATGTTCCAGTGGCTTTTGCATAGGACGGATTTATCCACCTTTTCTTGGATTATGAGTCTGATGTAATTGTATTTTATTTGATAGTATGGGGATATTCAAGCTCTACAGTAGATTGATGAGTATTAGTCATATGGAACAGAACACGGATTTTACCCCTTAAGAATGAATGGATATCTATTACATCCCGAGAAGGAGTGAGTGTCATGATTGATACAAAAAAAGGATTTCTGGGACCGGAACATGTAGATCTGTTAAATGGTGTGTTTCAAACATCACAAGAGGTGGGGGAGCGTTACCTGTTATCGCTGGATATTGATCGATTCCTGGCCCCATGCTTCGAAGCGCATGGTTTACCTGCCCGAAAAGAGCGCTACGCGGGTTGGGAGGCACGTACCATCAGCGGACATTCTCTCGGACATTATCTGTCTGCCCTGGCTGTGACGTATCAGGCAACCGGGAATATCACGTTAAAAGAAAGACTGGATTATGCGGTCACCGAACTGGCGAGAATCCAGCAGACCACGGGGAGCGGATATATCGGTGGTTTGTCCGAAGAACCTTTCCACATGGCTTTTCGAGCAGAGAATATCGGTGGATTCAATATCGGTGAATACTGGGTTCCCTGGTACAGTGTGCACAAAATCTATCGCGGCCTGATTGATGCGTATAAACTGACTGGCAACGGACAGGCACTTGAGGTGGTTACTCGATTTGCAGACTGGGCGGTCGAAGGATTGCTCCCGATGACAGAAGAACAGATGCAGACGATGCTTCAAAGTGAACACGGGGGCATGAATGAAGTATTTGCACATTTGTATGGAATCACAGGCAAAGCCTTATATCTTGAGATCGCTGACAAGTTCACTCATCATTTGATCCTGAGACCCTTGGAGCACAAGCAGGATGATCTTCAAGGCAAACACGCCAATACCCAGATTCCCAAAGTGATCGGTGCAGCCGAAATCTACAATCAGGACCATACCCATGAGAGTTATCGGACAGCGGCAGAGTTTTTCTGGAACACCACGGTGCATCATCGTTCTTACGTATTTGGTGCGACGAGCATTTCGGAGCATTACGAAGCAAAGGGTATGGAGAGTCTGGGGATCAAAACAGGAGAGAGCTGTTGTACTCACAACATGTTACATCTAACGAAGCAACTCTTCGCCTGGAATCATGATAGCGCCTACATGGACTATTATGAAAACGCCATCTACAATCACATCCTTGGCACGCAGGACCCCGATACAGGGAACAAAACGTATTTTGCATCAACGCTGCAAGGCCACTACAAAATCTATGGTACTCATGATACCGCTTGGTGGTGCTGCACAGGATCAGGCATGGAGAACCCGGGCAAATATACCGAGGCGATCTATTTTGAGGATGAACAGGACCTGTACGTCAACCTGTATATCGCTTCCCACTTGGACTGGACGTCACAGGGATTATCCCTGAAGCTCGAAACCGACTTTCCTTATTCGGAAAAGGTAACCCTGACGATCACCGGAGGCAACGCCTCGGCTCATCTAAGATTACGCGTGCCCTCATGGCTGCAAGAGCCAATGACGGCAACAGTTAACAGGGATACGGAACATCCGTATACACAGATGGAACCCGGTTATCTTTCCATCGACCGCACATGGACAGCGGGCGATGTCATCACCATCACACTGCCGATGTCACTCCGCCAGTACACTGCCCGGGATGATTCCCACAAAGTGGCATTCCTGTACGGCCCGATAGTACTCGCTGGTGCACTAGGAAACGAGGGTCTTCCGGAGGATACGATTGTGGATGAAACAGCTCTAAATCCCAAGACTGCACCTGTGCCTGTGATCTGGACGGAGCAGGATGATGTACGAGAGTGGATCAAGGTTGTGGATGCAGACACGTTAACATTTGAACTTAGCAAAGATGTTACTTCCACAGGCGAAGCCGTGAAGCTCATTCCGTTC
The DNA here is from genome assembly GCF_037979415.1 of Paenibacillus sp. FSL H7-0940. Classification (NCBI taxonomy): domain Bacteria; kingdom Bacillati; phylum Bacillota; class Bacilli; order Caryophanales; family Paenibacillaceae; genus Paenibacillus; species Paenibacillus sp. FSL H7-0940. Next base: position 4,586,826 of record NZ_CP150280.1, on the reverse strand, counting down.
TATGATGTGCATCACGAATTTTATACCGTGTACTGGCCGTTTAACGATGAAGGAGATGCGCTGGAGAAAGAGTTGAACGATATCACGATCGACAGGGTTCAGGCTGACGGTCAGCAGGATGAGATTGGACATCAACTGGATAGCAACTGCCGTGGGGAGCACCACAACGGTTCAACCACAGATGGCCGTAAGAAGTTGCATATGTGGCGAGAAGCTTTTGGCGTCAGTGGGGCTTACTTCAGTTACCAACTGGCAGTGGATCGTGAGGCAACCAATTATCTATGTGTGGCCTATTGGGGCGGAGATCATTCCGCGTTTAAACGGGAAGGTAAGTTATATGACAGACAATTCGCCATTACCGTGGATGGAACACTCATCGGTGAGCAGCGAATTCATATGAACAAGATTGGCGAAGTGTTCTATGTGACCTACGATATTCCTGAGGCCGTAACATCAGGTAAAGACAGCGTTAAGGTAATGTTCCAGGCGAAGGGCGACAATGGATGTTCCGGGAAAGTTGTAGAGGTACGCACCACGCGAAGTAAACCGGAATCCATCTTTTCATAATAAGGGGAATTATATGAAAAGGCGCAAACACAATGGTTTAATATAAGCAATATAAGGACTGGATTACACATGGGATAAGCATGGGGAATGTGGCCTGTCTACTACACGGTGTGCAATAAGGCAGTTGTTTTCTAAATTCTAACGAACCGTACACGTCTTATATGGGCAATATTGATGTGGTGGAAAATGTAACGAATCTCAGCGATGCTATTTCATTCGAAATAAGCGATAAACAACGTCTTTTCGCCTAAAACGGGAACATAACGTGTCTCAGGTTCGTTACATTTTCAGAAGAGCTGGAATGTACCTAATAACGTCACCTCAGTTCGTTAGATGTAGAACACGGCATCAAAATTTTAATAAGAACACGAAAAATAATGAACCAACGTAAAAGGGACGAAAGCGGATGATCTCCGATTCGTCCTTTTTGCATTACTCTTTTTTCAGACAAGTCTTATATAAAAAATGACACGCATAGCTATTTTCCACGTATTACCTGATAACATTTCTTCTCCACAATCTGCTGTCTCGTAAAACTCACTTTTTATGGATTGACCACAAAATTTCCTGCCAAGTTCCACGTTGTCCCTGAAAATATGAAATGGGATAAGCCCAAACCACGTATATTATGAGTATTCAAATATCCAATCATATCCACCTGAGAGCGTTAACATCATGTACAATAAGAATAAGTTGAACAGGAAAATTACGACATGAAGCACCAATATATAACATGAAAGGAGGTCGGATGATTGAACATGATCAAGTACATAAAATTGTTGGGATTAATCCTCGGTATTGTGGCTGTGAATGTTCTCGCATTCTCACCCGGCTTTATCGGGCTGAATTTCGAGGAGGGTGCATTCACAACTGCGCTATCCGTTACCCTTCTGTTCGGCAGTGCAATGGCACTCTTGTATGGAAGTTACACCTCGCTGTTCAGACAACCGGTAGTCCTGCCCGTGAAGCATATTGAAACGCATGAAGATTATGTGGAAGCACTATCTTTTTATAGACGCATTAAAGTTCTCGAAGAAGATATTACGCTGGGGCTGTCCCAACTTAGTCGAATGAAAAAGAAAAAAGAAACCCTCCTGAACGTGCTTCATCAGCGGTTTGATCCAGGAGAACTGAGCTACAAGAAATTTGCTTCGGTCACACTGGAAGTGGAGAAGCTGTTGTACCTGAACATCCGCAGTGTGCTGAACCGGTTGAATGTATTTGATGAAGCTGACTATGCCAACATGATGAAATCCAAATCCGAAAGCATTCCCCAGAAGCTTTTTCAGGAAAAAACCAAGGTATACAACGATTATCTGTCTTATGTGAAAAATGCATTACACACCAATGAGGAAATTTTGCTCAAGCTCGATCAGTTGTTACTCGAGATTTCACGCCTCGACAGCTTTGAAGCCGGAGATATTGAACAGATGCCTTGTATGCAGGAGATCGATCAGTTAATCAAGCACACCAAATTATACAGATAGTGAGGGGTTGCTCGTATGGCCAAGAAGGGAAAGTTTTTTTTCATATCGATTGTAATGCTGGTACTCGTATTTGGTCTGGTCTATGCAGGGATTACACTGACGTCGAACTTTGGCAAGTCAACCACACAGGTGAGCACAGAGAATGCAGGTAAGGAACTGGGGAAACTGTACGCGGACATTGCGCCAGCGACGGCGGAACCGGTCAAAGGACAGATTGATCTCGACCCGGTCGATGTGGCAGAATCACTGCCGGATATCTCCAAATTTGCTATTGCCGTAGAGAATACAACAAATGATTACGTCGAAATCTTCTCTTCCACGGAGAAGTCGGGCAGCGGTGTAGACGGCTGGTTAACCGAAGTGGGCGAGGAGTTCAACAAAGCAAACATTACCGTTGGTGGGAAACAGGTATCGGTCAAAATCCGCAACATTGCCTCCGGTACGGCTACCGATTATATCAAGTCTGGTAAGTATATGCCGGATGCATTCACACCTTCCAATGAACTGTGGGGCGAGATGGTTGAGGCCAGTGGAGTGAAGACAGAGATGGTATCCGAGCGACTGGTCGGGAATGTTCCTGGTATTGTCATCTCCAAAGCCAAATATGATGCACTGGTTGATACGTATGGCTCCGTTAATGTAAAAACCGTGACAGAAGCCATTGCGAACAATGAACTCGCGATGGGATATACCGATCCATTTGCCAGCTCCACAGGGCTGAATTTCCTGGTGACTGCACTGAATACGTATGACAGCGCCAACCCGCTTGGCGAGAAGGCTATTGAAGGGTTCGAAAAATTCCAGACGAATGTACCGTTTACAGCGTCAACAACGATTCAGATGCGGGAAGCTGCCAAGTCAGGCAGACTGGATGCCTTTGTACTCGAATACCAGACGTATGTGAATACCGCTGATCTGAAGAGTGGATACGTCTTTACACCATTTGGTGTGAGACATGATAGCCCGCTGTATGCATTGGGACAATTGCCCCAGAACAAACAAGACATTATCCAGAAGTTTGCGGAATTCGTAACCCAGGCGAAGTACCAACAATCGGCGGAGGAGTTCGGTTTCAATGGGTTGCAGGATTACAAATCCGAGCTGGCCACTGTGGATGGCGGCACGTTGCTGTCTGCACAGAAAGTATGGAAAGAGAAGAAGAACGGCAGTAAACCAATTGCCGCCGTGTTCGTGACAGACGTGTCCGGAAGCATGGACGGCGAACCGCTTAACCGACTGAAGGAGTCCCTGCGCAAAGGTCAGAAGTACCTGGGCACAGACAACAGTATTGGCTTGGTTTCTTACTCCAGCGGCGTAACCGTGAATCTGCCGATTGCCAAGTATGATACGAACCAGCAGTCCATGTTTGTCGGAACAGTTGATAGTCTGCAAGCTGGCGGTGGTACGGCGACCTTTGACGGGATCGTGGTGGCGATGAAGATGCTTGAAGATTATATGGCTGCTGATCCAAACGTGAAGCCGTTGATCTTTGTCCTGAGTGATGGCGAGACCAACGAAGGTCATACCCTGAAGGATATTCGTGATCTGGTCGAGACGTATAAAGTGCCAATCTATACGATTGGATACAACGCGGACATCAAGGCTTTGGAGAGCATCTCCAGCATTAACGAGGCTGCAAGCATTAATGCCGATACCGACGATGTCGTGTACAAGATTGGAAACCTGTTTAACGTACAGATGTAAATTTATAACACGAAGACGTAGAGTGCAGAACCGATCTGAAGAAGCGTAGCGGTCGCCTAAAAGCTTTCTGAAAGAAAGCTGCTTCGGAAGCATACGCTATCACCAGATTTCAACCGATTAATGAGGAAAATGAAGAAATCTGGGGATAACAGCGATCGGAGGATGGTACTGCAATCGGAGTCACTCGCGTGGAATATCAATCATTTTACAGCACGTATTTAAAGGGGGAACTGTAGATGTCATTTTCAATGGAAATACCGAGCCAGAAGGAAATTCAGAAGGTGATCGAAGAAGAGGTGAAACCCGTGCCCGCCGAGGTCGCGGAGCTTCAACAAGTGGCAAATGCCAACGTAGAGATGATTATGACACTGGACCTCGAATCCCTGGAGAAGCGCAAAGAGATTTTGCAATCCATAGACGGTTTTGGCATGAACACGATGAGATCCTCTTCCGAGAAAAACGCCTTGCTTCAAGTCTCCGTTGGACATCTGTCCAAGACGGGAGACGAGGGCGGTCAGGTCGCCAAAGGTTTGACCGAGTTGCATATGCAACTGAAGGATCTCGACCCAAGCGTGGTCGACTTTGCCAAGACCGGTTTCCTCGGGAAATTGTTCAATCCGCTGCGCGCCTATTTCCTGAAATACCAGAAGGCTGATGCAGTCATTGCTGACATCGTAACCTCTTTGGATAAAGGCAGATCTACCCTGCGTAACGATAATACAACGCTGGAGATTGAACAGCAGAACCTGCGGGAACTCACCAAACGACTGCAAAAGGAGATTCAGCTTGGCGTGCTTATGGATGAGTCCATCGATGGCCAGATCGAAGCGGCCAAGGTCCGCAATGAAGACCCTGAAAAAGTCCGGTTTATTACGGAAGAAGTGCTGTTTCCGCTCCGTCAGCGGGTCATGGATCTTCAACAAATGCTGGTCGTGAATCAGCAGGGCATCATGGCGATTGAAGTGGTGATTCGCAACAACAAGGAACTGATCCGAGGCGTAGACCGTGCGAAGAATGTAACGATCTCGGCATTGAAAATTGCCGTTACAGTAGCAAGCGCTTTGTATAATCAGAAGATTGTATTGCAGAAAATTGAGTTGCTGAACCAGACAACCAACGATCTGATCGCCGGAACATCCAAGATGCTCAAGGATCAGGGGATTGCCATCCAGAAGCAGGCATATGAAGCCAGCATCTCCGTGGATACGATGAAACAGGCGTTTACCGATGTGCTGTCAGCACTCGATTCGATCAGTCTTTATAAGCAGGAAGCTCTGCCAAGAATGCGTGAGACGATTAACCAGTTCCGTGAACTTGCGGATACCGGAGAGCAGCAGATTCAGCGGTTGGAGAAAGGGCAGAAGCTGGGCCTGTGATAAGGAGAGAGAGAAATAAATACCTATTTGATTGTCCTCTTTATTTATAATTAGAAAAAGCGACCGTTCCTCATTAAACATGAGGAACGGTCGCTTTTTGGGCTTCTATGAAGATAGGTACTAACTGTCATACCCCAAGCTTCTTGCATAGGCGTATAACTGTTGTTCGCATTGATCCATTAGAACACTAGCGGTGTTTACTTTGGCATTACCTTGTTTTAGTAACGTGTAATTCACTTTGTTCTTGGATACTGCCTTTTGGTACAACAGGTATCCTTCGAGCTGAGTGTAACTTGCCTTAACAAATGTAGCGTGGATTTTCTTGATTTGCGGGTTGGTAGGCTTGATTTGTTTTGCCTTGGATACCAATTTTGTATAATTGGGGATCACCGTATTCGTAAGTTTAAGATACATGGACTTGCGATTGGTTGAAGTTACCTGGGTGTCGATGCTTTCCAAAGCTGTGAAGGCTTTGGCCTCATAAGTTTCAAGAGCAAATAACTGATTAGTGTACTCTTTAAATTCTGCATAACTCTGATCCAAATCTGAATATGTAGAGGTTGCTACTTTGGCTGTATCAGCAGAAGCGGCTGGAGAAAGAAGCATCCCACCAAGCAAAACAAAACTGGTAATCAATGATATAATCCACGACTTCTTCAAATGTAATGTCATCCTCCTTTTGTTATATTCCATTGGATAACCTAACATATCATTACCAGAAATTACAGGAATACATTTACATAATTTTAGTGGTAAAGCTTTCTTAAAATTCCTCTCAATCAACCTACTCTAGGGAAGTAAAACGATTCAAAAAATCTCAGTTTTTTAACACGACATTATCCGGCTTGTAATGGATGATCTTGAACAACTCCTCGGCCATGTAGGCGGGGCTGTGCTTGAAATCCTGTCTGATCCACTCCATGATCATGCCAAATATCGCATGAGATTGGTAACTTGCCAATATTTCATGGTTGATGTGCGGAGGGAAGATATGGTTCAGATCCTGTAAAGCGAGATCCCGAAGGACATCACAGATCATACGCTGGAAGTTGGAGGAGGCCTCAGATTTCACAACCAGTGTGTAGAATTGTGCGTGCTGGTGTACATGCTCAAATATAGTGATAGCCGAAGAGGGCATCAGATTGACTTCGAACTTTTCCTCATCCTGATAAGGTTTGCGGAAAGAAGTTACCAGATCCTGAATCACATCATCGATAATTTCGTTGAACAGGTCTTCTTTGTACTGATAATGCCTGTAGAAAGTTCCCCGATTCAGGTCGGCTCGCTGCACAATATCCGTAATTGATATTTCTTTAAAGGGATGTTTTTGCATCAAATGGATGAGTGCATCCTTCAGTGCAACTTTTGATTTTTTAATTCTTCGGTCCATCGAATTCGGAGTTTCAGACATCTATTTTCCTCCTCGCGAGTTCACTTTATTAATTAAAGTACATTTGGGCTTATTAGTGTTGTTTAACGTACAACTGGACAAGCTTTTACTGATTGAAGTGAAACGCTATGACTTATTATACTAAGGATAGGAGTTAATGAACATTTGTTTGTTAACTTATTGTAAACGAATACACAAAGGAGGATACATGGAATGAAACTTCAAGATAAAGTTGCAGTTGTTACAGGTGCTGGTTCAGGTATGGGGAAAGCAATTGCCACGTTGTATGCTCAAGAAGGCGCGAAAGTCGTTGTATCGGATATTAACGAAGAATCCGCACAAGCGGTAGTGAATGATATTAAAGCTCAGGGTGGAGAAGCGATTGTCGTTCTGGCCAATGTAGCTAAAGAAGATGATGTGCAAAATCTGATCGATACGACGGTGAGCACATACGGTACAGTAGATATTCTGGTTAACAATGCGGGCATTATGGATGGCATGGAGCCGGCAGCAGATGTAACGGATGAGAAGTGGGAGAGATTGTTTGCTGTGAACACAACCAGTGTGATGCGGACAACACGTAAAGTATTGCCGATTTTCCTGGAAAAACAAAAAGGTGTTATCGTGAACATTGCTTCGGCAGGTGGATTGCACGGTGGACGTGCGGGAGCAGCTTATACGGCGTCCAAACATGCGGTCGTGGGCTTCACCAAAAATACAGGGTATATGTATGCTGAGCAAGGCATTCGCTGTAATGCGATCGCTCCAGGCGCTGTGGCAACCAATATCAGCACATCCATGACCGGTATTAGTCATTTCGGTGCAGGGCGGCAACAGCTTGGGATGGCAATCAACCCACGCATCGGGACAAGCGAAGAGATTGCCAAAGTGGCTTTGTTCCTTGGATCTGACGAGTCCAGCTTCGTGAACGGAACTGTCGTTACAGCAGATGCTGGCTGGAGTTCGTATTAATCCATTCAAGCACAGTCGAGCATGGAGTACGGAAATAGTGTGTGAATTAAGGAAGCCGCATGAGTATATGCGGCTTCCTTTTTTTGCACCTATGCACCTACGTACGGTGGATAACAGCATCATATTCCGTGTAGGACAAACGTTTGCATTACTACACGGAAACCCGAAATGAATCAATCTGAGGGTGGCCTTGGTTTGGAAAAGAGTGAGGATTCACGCACGATCAGACGATGGGGGATAATGACCGGATTATGAAGCTGTGGTTCCCCACTAAGAATTTTTAACAATACCTGAACGGCTGTATAACCAAGCTGATAAGTCCCGATGTCGATAGAGCTTAGGGGTGGAGAAGCCAGTTCCGATAATGCAATATTGTTAAAACTGACCACACTGATATCTTCAGGCACCAGATAATGAAGCTCGGCAAGAGCTCTCAATACCCCAAAGGCCACGTTGTCATCGATGACAACAATTGCGGTGGGTCTGTCCGGCAAGGACATGAACAGCGACATCGCTCTGAATCCACTTTCCTGCAGAAATTCGCCTTCCACAATCCAATCACTATCCGCATCCAGCCCGGCTTGGGCAAGCGCTTTTTGGTATCCTAACATACGATCATGCGATAACGTAATGTCCGGAGGACCGCTGACAAATCCGATTCGAGTATGTCCCTGAGCGATTAGATGATGAGTCGCATCATAAGCGGTCTGCACATTATCGTTATCCACCATGGGGGCATTTGGATGAGCTTCACTGCGACCGATTAACACAAAAGGAAACTTTTCCGCTTCCAAAAATGAAATGATGGGATCGTCTCGCTTGGACCCAAGCAGCAAAATACCATCAACTCTACGGCCATGCACAAGGCGGGATATCGCATGCAATTCATTGTCTGATGATGTTTCGGTTGTTAGCAGCAATTCATAATTCATACGGGTGGCATGTGTAATAATACCTCGGAGCAGTTCCCCGAAAAAGTAATTTTGAAACAACTCTTCTGCAGGACGCGGAAGCATAATCCCAAGGGTATGTGTTGTTTTGGAAACCAGGCTTTTCGCGATGATGTTGGGATGGTAGTTCAATTCTTTCATAATTTGCTTCACTTTGAGAGACGTTTTGGTGCTGATTCTAGGATGGTTGGAAATCACCCGTGACACTGTAGAAGGGGAAACACCCGCCAATTTGGCAATATCCTTGATCGTAATCATGTAAAAAAATCCCTTCTGAACAATCGTATAAATATTCTCCTATGGTAATCCAAAGGATACGAGAAATCAATTGCTAACTGCCGAGTAAGGGATGCACGTGAAGTGAAATTAAGGAAGAAAGAGTCAGAACAAGGAAACAGGAAATTACTGTAGGTAGAAGAAGGAAATTGGTTAAAATTGAGCAAATATGGCTTGTGCAAACGTTTGTGCAAATAAAGATCGTTATTGTATGATGTGATTGTTATTGTAGCGCTTACATCAGTGGATTTACATACTTCTTGACTTGTTTACCCCTACATATTGAACGGAGAGGTCATCTTGTCTCCCATTTGAGCAAACGTTTGTACAAAATGGAATATGGGATGCAAAACCTGACAACATACGCAGACAAAAGGGTGAAAAGCGCGAACTTTGTTGGACCAAGCAGAGGGAAGGGGACATTTTACATGAGAAAATGGCAAGGGGCAACATTGTCCGTCATGATGGCTTTTACACTGGCTGCGTGCGGGGCTGGAGGCGGAAGTCCATCTCCAACTACGGCAGGTGAGAATCCGGAGGAAGTTGTAGAGCTGACAGCCGAGAACCTTCAACCGGAAGAAGGGGCAACGCTGGTGATCTGGGAGGATAAAAATCAAAGCAGCTTTATTGAGCAAAGAGCCAAAAAATTCGAAGAAAAATATGGGGTAACGGTCAAAATGGAGGAATTACCTCCAACCGATCAGGTAACCAAGCTGACGACGGATGGCCCAGCGGGTCTGGCGGCAGATGTGGTTGTTTTCCCGCATGATAAGATTGGTAGCGCTTCAGAGGCGGGACTTATTCTGCCCAATGACATATTCGAAGCAGAGACCGCGGAGAACACCAGCGACAACGCACTGAAGGCAGTAACGTTCAAGGATATCCTGTACGGCTATCCGTACAGCGTGGAGACCTACGCCCTTTTCTATAACAAGGCACTCTATCCAGAAGCTCCGAAAAACTTTGATGAGATTATCAGTTTCGCCAAGACGTTCAATAATGTGAAGTCCAATCAGTATGCGCTGATGTGGGAATTGCAGCAATTTTACTATAACTATGCTTTCTTGGCGTCACAGGGCGGCTATATTTTTGGGGATAACGGGATGGATAGCGCAGATCTCGGTCTGAATAACGAAGGTGCGCAGAAGGGTGGACAGTTCTTACAGACGCTGAAGTCGGAAGTGCTGCCGCTTAAGATGGGTGACGTGAACTATGATATCAAAAAAGGATTATTCTCCAGCGGCAAGCTGGCTATGGACATTAACGGTCCGTGGACCATTGCCGATTATCGCAATGCAGGTATTGATTTTGGCGTTGCTCCGCTTCCGGCAATCGATGGTAAACCGATGACCTCCTTCTCAGGTGTTAAAGCCTATTATGTGAATGCATTTACACAATACCCGAATGCGTCGAAGCTCTTGGCAGCGTTCCTTTCCAATGAAGAAGCTCAGATGGAGAACTTTGACCTGAACGGTACACTTCCTGCGAACAAAAACGTAGCTGCTGATCCGAAGTTGCAGGAGGACCCGATCAATAAGGCGTTTTTGGAACAGTTCAACAACTCAACACCGATGCCTTCGCTTCCTGCCATGGACAGCGTATGGGGACCAATCACTTCGGCCATTACGGATATATGGGATACCGATAAGGACGTGAAGGCATCGCTGGACAATGCTGTGAAACAGATCCAGGAAAGCCTTGCCACCGTCCAATAAGGACGAACGACGAGTGCGAAGATATGCATAATTGAACTTCATATTTACACCAAAACGTAGAGGACAGAAGAAAGCTGAAGAAGTGAAACTAAAAACTTTCTGAAAGAAAGCTACTTCGGAAGCATAGGCTCGCCTTTATCACCCATCGGAAGCTTGTTCTGTCATCGGAGTGGTCAGTGTAAGTACACTTTTGTTCAATGTATACAGGTTAGCAATAGGCAGGGAGGAGAGAGCGAATGCAACAGCAGCATGTCCCGGTGCCTGTTGGACCGAACAGGGAAAGACAGCACCGGATGACAGCGGCCATATGTTCCATCATACTGCAAGGTCTTGGACAGCTGTACAATCGACAATGGATTAAGGGAATTTGTCTACTGTTACTGGAGGGAGCGGGGCTTGCGTACCTGCTTCCTCGCCTGTCACAGGCCGTATGGGGCATATGGACACTGGGGGAAAATACACAGCGTTTTGTCAAAGTGAATGGGTCCACCGTACTTCAAAGGGGAGACCATTCCATCTTTTTGCTGCTTGATGGCATTATCGTACTGCTGGTGTTTTTTGTGTTTATTCTGATCTACATCCTGAATATCCGGGATGCGTACGTCACGGGACTCGGGAGGGAGGAAGGCAAGCAGACCTTGGGTGCAGCGGCATCGCTTCGGAACATGATGGACAAAAACTTTCCGTATCTGTTTCTGTCCATTCCGGCACTGGGGATACTCTTCTTCACCGTTATGCCCATCCTGTTTACGATCACGATCGCGTTTACCAACTATTCGGCCCCGGATCATATTCCGCCAGCCAAACTCGTGGACTGGGTGGGCTTCAAGACGTTCAGTGATCTGATTCAGCTCAAATCCTGGAGCCAGACATTTTACGGCGTGCTCACTTGGACGGTCATCTGGGCCATTCTGGCTACAGTCACCACCTATTTTGGCGGCGTGTTAGTAGCACTGTTAATTGAACAGCGGGGCATACGTTTCAAAAAGCTGTGGCGGACCATCTTCATTCTGCCTTATGCGATCCCACAGATCATCTCCTTGCTGCTCATGCGTAATCTGTTCAATGGTCAGTTTGGTCCGATCAATACGTACTTGAGAGCATTTGGGCTGGAGGGATTACCCTGGCTGACAGATCCGTTCTGGGCTAAGGTCACCGTCATTGTTGTCAACATGTGGATTGGTATTCCGGTCAGTATGGTGCTGATTCTGGGTGTATTGACAGCCATTCCTCGTGATCTCTACGAGGCTGCCGAAGTGGACGGAGCATCTGCGTTTCAAAAATTCAGGATCATTACGATGCCGTTCATTCTTTTTGCCACAACTCCGGTACTTATCATGCAGTTCGCCGGAAACTTCAACAACTTCAATGTCATCTTCCTGCTGACCAACGGGAATCCATTGCGGGGAGACTACCAGTACGCAGGGGCAACGGACCTGCTGGTGACCTGGCTCTACAAGCTCACACTCGACAATAACAAGTTCAACATGGCTTCAGCGGTAGGGATCATTATCTTCCTCATTATCGCTTCATTCTCTATCTGGAACTTCCGCCGCTCCAAATCATTCAAGGAGGAGGACATGATTCAATGAAGACACGTAATAATCCGCTGCGTCTGGCTCTGAGTTATGTGCTGTTGCTAATCATCGCCGTTGTCTCCATCTATCCGGTGCTCTGGATCGTTCTCTCTTCCCTGAGACCCGGCGCGGCATTGTTCAGTGAACGGTTATGGCCGGAAGCATTCACGTTGACCCATTACGGGGAGCTGTTCAATAACCCGTCTTTTATGTACGGCAGATGGTATATGAATACGCTGAAAATTGCCTTTTTCACGATGATCTTCTCCACGTTGATGGTGACACTTGGGATGTATGCCTTGTCCCGTTTCCGCTTCCGTGGACGTAAAACGATTCTCTCCACCATGCTGATTCTCGGCATGTTCCCGAGTTTCATGAGCATGATTGCAATCTATATCATTTTGCTGCAAATTAAATTGCTCGACACCCACGCTGCGCTCATCCTGGTTTATTCATCAGGAGCGGTACTGGGCGGATTTATCGTCAAAGGTTTCTTTGATACGATTCCCCGCAGTCTGGACGAAGCAGCCCGCATGGATGGTGCAAGTCACCTGCGTGTATTCACCAGCATCATCCTGCCTTTATCCAAGCCGATGCTGACTTATGTGGCACTAACCAGTTTCACCGGTGCGTGGATGGATTTTATCTTCGCCCGGCTGGTGCTTCGGACCAAGGAGAACTGGACGCTTGCAGTAGGCATGTGGGATCTGGTCAACCGTTATCAGGACAGTAACTTTACGATGTTTGCTGCGGGGGCGGTACTGATCGCTATTCCAATTACACTGCTGTTTGTTTTCCTGCAACGATTCCTGGTTCAGGGTCTGACGGCAGGAGCTTCGAAAGGGTAATCCTGTGCCATAACAGCATAGTCAGCCGCGATCCCTGCGGCACTCAACCAGGCACTTCCGTGATGTCATGTCTTTGTCGACTGGCAAAGCTGCGGAAGTGCCTGATTCTGTATGGGCTCGAATCATGATTAGGGAGGAACGTGATGTATGGGCATGAACTCGTCCAGTGAGCCCGAGATTATCGGATACCAAGATGGACAAGCTGCATTGCATAATACTAAAGCTCCGCCAACACTTTGGCGTAATGTTACCTTTCGCAGGATATTGTACGGCTACGGCATCTCGGTCTTTGGGGATTGCTTCAGTGGAATTGCGATCAGCCTGTGGGTGTTACAGACCACAGGTAGTGCAAAGAGCATGGCGGCCGTACAGATCTGCAATATGGCTGTCAGTTTTCTGTTTGGATCGGTGGCGGGTACGGTTGCAGACCGATTGGATCGCAGGAAGCTGATGCTTGCCTCGGATGTATTTCGGGGCGTAATGGCTGTACTGATTGCGATTAGCTTGTTCGGCTGGCATGCTCCGTTCCCAGTGGTGCTGCTGTTGCTCTCACTCTCCATGTTTACAAGCCTGTTTCAGGCCCCTGCATTCCACGCCTCTGTAGCAAGTATGGTTGGCAGAGAGCATATTCAACAAGCGACCGGAACCATTCATATGGTGGATAATCTTGCCCGAATCAGCGGACTAGCCGCAGCGGGCGTTGCTGTTGCTGCATTTGGCGGATTCATCGCCATATTAATTACAGGGGCAACTTTCCTGTTGTCCGCAGTCTGTGTGCTGATGGCGGGGCGCTTTCCAGAGGTACAGCGATCCGATAGTCAGCAGACCACGTTTGCTCAGGAGTGGCGCAGTTCGTTTGGCTACATCTATCGGAATCCTTTGATCCGATCCATTGTATTGCTCAATCCGGTGCTGATTTTATTTTTCATGTCGGCGATGATGCTGGTTCAAGTGATGGCGGTCAAGGTGTGGGAGGCTAATCCGGTGCAGTTTGGATTAATTGAGACCTGTATTCCACTCGGATATATGATTGGCTCTGCATTGTTGATTGCTTCGGGGAAACGATTGAAGCGAAGAGGGAGATGGGTGTTTATTGGTCTAATTGTGTTGGGGCCGATATATATTTTTTTATCGAACGTATCCTCACCAATTATGGCGTTACCGTTCATCGTGGGCGGAGGTGCGATGTTCGCGTGCTGTACGATGCTCACCCAGATTATGCTGAGGACAGCCGTTCCGGACGAGCTGCAAGGAAGAGTCTATGGCGTAGTTGGAACAATCACCAGTACAGCGCCTATTCTGGGATTGACGGTTGTCTCCGTATTGGCAGATCAATGGGGGGCAGCTTCTGTGCTGCAAGGCGTGGGCATATTACTGCTGGCGACAGGTATTCTGGCTGCTACAACACTGAAGTCGATCCGAACCTATCAATGACATGTATGATACACCAAAATGAAATGAATTGAACCCACATATAAATTCAACAGAGAGAGGATAGAAGCAATCTAAGCAATCTGGCTAGGTACAGCAAAACCCGGAGCATACGCTGCGTTAGCGTAACTCCGGGTTTAGCTTGTGGACTGGATATTCTATTGCCAGTTTACATTGACTGTGGCTGTACCGCTGGTTGGTGTGGTGAACGTGTGGTTGGAACCACCTTCCCACGTAATGGTTGCACCATTTTTCTTGAAGAATTTGAACTCCAGTTGTTTCCCGGCTGGCACGCTCACATCATAGTACCAAGTTGGGTAGGCGTGGATGACCTGATTGAAAGCAGGGCCGATAGCTGTTGTGCCCGTACTCCAGTTGCCCAGTTCTGCAACATTACCTGTTAGATAGATGTTCTGACCCAGTGTGGTGGAAGCATTGTTAATGACAAATCGTACAGTGACCTGATCACCCGTAAGGATGGTGAAGTTGTTATACGCATTGCTGTTAACACCGTTCGCAGCTACTTTCACAGCATAATTGCCTGCGGCAACCGCTGGGATCGTCACTTTGATCTGCGTATCTTCCCAGGATGTGATCGCAGCACCGGTAACGGCTGTTGTACCGAAGTATACCGTACCTTTGGTGGAGCCAAATCCACGTCCGCTAATGGTAACGACATTACCCGGTTTGCCCATCACCGGACCTACATGTCCGATCGTTGGTGTAGTTTCGCTCGTTGTATACTGCCATACCGCTGTTGCTCCGGCTGCCAGTGTGAAGGAAGAGACGTTGCCATTGGTGGAAGTGATGTTATTACCGTTCAGTGCACCGCCCAGTACATCGGTGTAGTTGCCTGTTGGCAGTGAAGTGCTTAGATTCGCAATGCTTGCTGGTGTGGAGAGATTACGGTTCACCGCAACAACAGCTACACTTTTGCCAAATTTGCGTTCATAAACGTACACATCATTATTGATCCAGCGTTGCTGAGTAGAGCCATAGGCGATTGCTGGATTGGATTTGCGCAGAGGGGCCAGTTTGCTGATCACGTTGAAAGCAGTGGTTGTTTTGGAGAAGGAAGGCATTTTGGCCCGATTATCAGGGTCTCCGTTACCCGTCAGATACTGCTCGGTACCATAATAGATGGCAGGTACGCCGCGTGAAGTCAGCGTGAAAGCCAGCGCTTGTTCAAGACGACGGTTGTTGACGGCACTTGTTTTGAACCGATCCATATCATGGTTGTCGATGAACGTAACTTGGTCATTCACCTGATTGTAATCTGCCGCTGTGCCTGTAATCATCGAATCCAGAGCATACATGTTGGATGTGTTATCCCGGAAGACATCACGTACGGCAGAGTTAAAGCGGAAATCAAGCAGGCTCATCCCGGATTCGTTGGCAAATTCCGTGTTATCCGCATCAGATGCAGCGGAGCCCAGGAACCATTCACCAAAGGTGAATACAGGTTTATGTGCATAGATGGAGGACATCCAGCTCTTTTGCCAGCCGAGAGGCATATGTTTCACCGCATCAACGCGAATACCATCCACGCCCATATCGAGCCATAGCTTGATTGCATCTTTGAAATATTGATCAATAGTACTGTTATTGTGATTCAGGTCAGCGAGGTCATAGAGGTTTTTGTAGATACCATTCTCCAGGGAGGAAAAATCGGAGCCGCCGTTGTGATGGAAATATCCATTTGTATCATTTGTGTATCCGCCAACAAGATTACCGTTGTCGTATAACTTGCCATTCTCCGCAAAGGAGGTATCTGTTTCCATGGCAGGAGACGTATGGTTCGGTGCAAAGTCAATGACGATCTTGATGCCTTTGGCATGAGCGGTGGAAATCAGATTTTGAAAGTCGGCCATCGTTCCGAAATACGGATTGGTCTTCTTGAAATCCCGTGCCCAATAGCCATGATACGCCGTGTTGGTCACGCCGCTGTAGTTGATGGTGGCGAAGATATTTTCGACCGGCTGGGAGATCCATAATGCCGTAACGCCCAGATCGCTGAAATAGTTATCGTTGATTTTGTTGATCAAACCCTGCCAGTCGCCGCCGCAATACAACTTCAGGTTGCTACAAGTGGCATCGTAGGCAGCTCCAGTTGGGTTGTTGGAAGGATTGCCGTCCAGGAAGCGGTCCGTAAAGATCTGATAGATGACGTCTGTACTGAAGTTCTGCTTGTTGGTAACTGCGGTATCGGCATCGGCATAGATCGCTGAAGCAGGCAGATAGGGAAGTGCGCCCCCTGCAAGTAAACTGAGTGTCAGTGTTGTGCTGAGGAGTACACGTTTGGCCATTTGAAACATAGTAATCCACCCTTCTCGTGAATGTAGTAGTTTAGATAAACAACCAACCCGGCTCTTGAATAATAGCGTTTTCAATACAGCGAAGTGTTACGCAGTGGATTGAAGACTTCCCTCCTTTTGACACGCCAACAACCCCGGCATCTCCTTCGGGAGTTACCGGGGTTGTCCTAAACCGCTCAGGTTTAAAAGCATGGCCCTCGAGTTATGATCACAACGTTATCGTAAGAAATATTGGATCTTATGTCAATAACTTTTTTGGGAGCATTTATTTTCTATTTTTATGTTTACAAAAGCACGTCCGGGGATTTAAACTATTCGCAGATTCACAATATAAGGGCTATGTATCCCGGGACACTTACGTGTTTTCTAGGACAACCCCGTCTCTTCTGAGGCGGGGTTATTTGTATTATGCAGTCGAATTGGGAGAAGAGAGGCGGTTGATGATCGTTGAGTACCCATTCTGTCATCGAATGTTTGGAAGGCATTCAGGCGTCGCGGCTGGGCAATATCCGCAACATTTATGTGTACCTCCCGCCCGGTTACCATGAGCAGACAGCTCGGCATTATCCGGTTCTGTACGTTCATGCGGGGCAGCGGGCTTTTGGTCCATCCGGGCCAGGCAATGAAACATGGAATATGGACCAGGCAGCAGACGGTCTTATTTCCTCCGGGCAGATTGAATCACTAATTATTGTCGGCATTACGCATGTTCGTCCAGTCACGCACAACGAATTCTACCACTTCATTGCTCCGGAGAGAGAGGCCGTGAGTGTGGGGTGCTCAGCCATCGCCTATGAGCATTTCATCATTCATGAGCTCAAGCCGATCATTGATAATCGTTACCGGACGTTGCCGGACAATCAGAATACCGGGCTGTTAGGTTCATCTGCCGCGGCTCTTTGTACATTGCACATGGGGTTGCGAAATCCGAATGTTTTCGGAAAACTGATCATGATGTCGCCATTTTATGTAGATGTGCAGCTGGACGAAACATCGGAGAGCGGACTGTTGGAAGAAAATATGTATCGCTTGCCAGAAGAGGTACCCGACGTTCGAATGTGGATGGATATTGGAGATACGGAAGGATTGTTTCTGCCTTCTCAGGTCAGAAGGGTAGCTCATCAATTACTTGAACGCGGAGTAGGATCGTGTGAGGAATTGGCATTTCTGGAACATCCGGGTGCCTGCCATCAGGAAGGTGACTGGGGAGCACGCGTTCACCTCCCGTTACTGTACATGTTCGGCCACGTGGGTAAGCCCTCCTCGCTCGAACTGCTTGGAAGGGATGTCATCGGACTAGAGGGTGGAATGACCGTGTGTATCAATGCACAAATGCACTACGAGAGTGGAATGGTTCAGAGTCTGCTGCATGGGAATTATACTTCGAGTGACCCAAATGTGCTTCAGGTTCATGCGAGTGGAGAGTTGGTTCCTGTCGGTATTGGAAGTGCATCCATCACGCTGACTATGGGAGAACTGTCTGCTACACGCATCTACACTGTCGTTCCTGAATTGTCCAATCATGTGGAGGTCTGCATTCATGCAGACGTAGCTCCCGACGAAGACTCGGAGGAGACGATATATGGTGGGATGGGCATGAAGCTTGTTCGTTCTGGTACAGGTCGATATGAAGGTTATTATCGAGTCCCGCGAGATAGTGGGTTCTCCTTCCGGTTTACTCGCGGTTTCCGTCGTTTCGAGACCGATGTGGATGGCAAACCTATTGCCAATCGGGTATTTCGAGCGACAGATGATATGTCTGTGCATTACCTAATCCAATCCTGGTGCAGTACGTCAGCCAAAACGGGAACAGGAGGCCCCAAATGATCATTCCTTCATTCGCTCCAGTGCTGGACATTCCCTATTATTATCCCTGCAATTTCCCTCTGATTCATGAAGTGCTCCATCGACAAGGATCCATCACAAGTCTTGCACTGCTGGCGGCAAGTCGGTTGTACAGCCTTCCTTCGTGCGGGGATAACGGACTGGTGAAGCCTTATTTTCACAAACTGGATTATGTAGAGCCGATCTGGGAGATGTATGGTCAGCGACAGCTGGAAAGCTTCGAGGAAGGCAAGACGCAGATCCGGCAGCATATTGGCGAAGGTGGGCTTTTTTTGGCTACAGGAACCAGTTATCATCTGCCTTACTGTGAGGATTATCAGAATCCCGAGTACATTCGCAAACATGTGAAGCAGGGCTCCCGACTACATCTGGTAGACCATTGGATTGCTGTATATGGTTTGGAAGATGAGCATGTTCACGTCTACGATCCCGTGCCCTCCAAGTATAAGGGAAAGGTTACTCAAAGGGCCTTTCATGACTTCTGGAAAGGAAACCAAAGCATACCCGAGCTTGCTCAGGCGAAGCGCAAAGAAGAACTCCGAACGTATGGAACCATGGACATTCGGGCGACTGTGAAGCTGGACTCTGACGGTTACCGAGACATGTTGATCCAGGCGTTAACAACGCAGATTGGAGAATTTCTGACAGGCCGGACGATTACACAAGGAGAGCGCAATTTTCATTTTGGACATGCGGTATCGCTACAACTGTTACATGCACTGCATGAGGTGAATGAAGGGGATCCGGCCAATGAAATGTTAATATCGGGTCTGTTGTTTGATATGCGATGGAGTCGATATTTTCTTCGAGATCTTCTTCAGGAGTCTGCCTTATGGCTCGGTTCTCCACTTGATCAATATGCGAGAGAATTCAGCGAGATCATTGTACGTTGGGAGAAGGCCTACAATATGCTTCAGGTCAGTCGGATAAAACAGCGTGAGCAGTGGAAAGTACAGCTAACAAGTGTAATTAAAATGTTGGTCACCGATGAATGGCAATGGTATGAGTCACTTCGACAGTCCATACCTCAGGCAGATTGCTTCCCACGTCAGGCCGTGTTGATGATTGGACAAGAACACAGGGAGGATTTGCTCCGTATCGTATTGGATAGTTGCCGGGAGTTAAACGCGTACCATAATACAACGATTCCACTTGGTGAGGGTGGTAACGCTCCACTGTACGGACGAAGTGGGCAACTGGATTCGCTGGAACTCGTGTCATTGCTTGCAGTGGTAGAGCAGGGAATTGAAGATCGATGGGGTACGGGGATGGGAGCCGCACTGGCGGAGATGGCTGCTGCTTCCATGCCGGAAAGCCCATATCAGACCGTAGGTTCACTTGTTGATTATCTCGCACAGCAATGGGCGCCTGCCGGTGAGGAGGATGCAAGATGTTGAACCAATTCTTGCTTGAACGATTCGCGGAGCAGGGACAGCAACCTGCGCTGATCTGGAAGGAACAGGAGTACAGTTACCGTTGGCTGCTGGAACAGGTTGGCATCATGAGTGAGCGGATTACAGCAGAAGGGCTGAATGGGCAACTTGTAACGCTGGAGGAAGACTATTCCCCCTATGCAGCGGCAGCGTTGGTTGCTTTGCTCGGACAAGGGTGTATCGTGCTCCCCATGGATCGGAACCTGGTTGAAGCCAAACGAGAGGAATATATCCAGCTGGCACAGGTGAAGTGGCGTTTGG
This sequence comes from Paenibacillus sp. FSL H7-0940, assembly GCF_037979415.1. Classification (NCBI taxonomy): domain Bacteria; kingdom Bacillati; phylum Bacillota; class Bacilli; order Caryophanales; family Paenibacillaceae; genus Paenibacillus; species Paenibacillus sp. FSL H7-0940. The sequence continues at coordinate 4,566,679 of NZ_CP150280.1, read as the reverse complement.
GCGTTGAAGAAGGCAAGTTGTGCATTCGGCAAACATGTGAATTATCTGGAGAGGTTCCTGTGTTGTTATCCTCGCTGGCACAGGAGGGCGTAGGCGGACTGGTACTCTTTTCATCTGGATCAACCGGAGTAAGCAAAGCGACTGTCCATCGTGCAGATCGGCTGTTACATGGTTTTCGGCGGCAGGTTCGGCCCTTGCGAACGATTCCATTCATGATGTTTGATCATATCGGCGGTGTGAATACCATGCTGCAATCCCTGTCCAGTGGGGGCTGTCTCTGTATCATTGCGGATCGTTCTCCCGAAGAAGTGTGCCGAACGATTGAGAAGTTTCGTGTGCAGGCGCTGCCTGTCTCCCCAACATTCATGAATCTGTTGCTGCTGGGTAGAAATGATGAGGGGTATGATCTGTCGAGTCTCGAAGTTGTGTCATACGGATCGGAAGTGATGCCTGAATCCGTACTGGCAGCCTGGAACCGGAGATATCCACAACTAAGGACGATACAAGCCTATGGCATGTCTGAACTTGGCATTCTGCCAACCCGCTCCAAAGAGCCAGGCTCGCTGCTGTTTTCCATTCAAGATGAAGGGGTCAAGTATCGGGTGGTGGAAGGAGAATTGCAGATTCACACGGAAACCGCGATGATTGGATATTTGAATGCACCTTCACCTTTTACAGAGGACGGGTGGTTACGTACTGGGGATGAGGCCGTGCTGGAGCAGGGGTACATTCGTATTCTGGGCCGCCGTTCCGAGATCATTAATGTAGGGGGACGGAAAGTGTATCCTGCCGAGGTCGAGGGTGTTCTGGAAGAGATGGAATGTATTGAAGCGGCTGTAGTTTCGGGAGAACAGAGTGGTATCACGGGTCAGAGGGTGAAGGTGACTATCCGGCTGGCTACAGAATGTACTCTCACCGATCTGCGGCGATCCATCTGGGAATATTGTCAGGACAAGCTGCCTTCATACAAGATTCCGCAGAAAATCGTAATTACACAGGGAGCGCTTGTAAGCTCAAGAATGAAGAAAATACGAAAACCGATGACTTCGACACCCTTCGCCTCGGCTGGAAAATAGGTCGCTGCTTCGAAGAGTTTCACCTTGCTTGAATCGGTATCGCTAACGAACCTCAAACATCGTATTGAGGGGATAATCAAGAAAAGTAAAACCTAACGAATCTCAGTAACGTTAATGCTTCAAAAATACGGCCTCTACTTGCGAAAATCGACGTATTGGACGAAATAAGATCTCTCTGATTCGTTAGGCATTTAACCCGGGTATAATGAAGCGAATAAGGTGTGCTGGGTTTGTTAGAATATGACGTATAAGATACATCAGACGTATATGATGCACAAGACGTATAAGATGCAGGAGAGGCTGTTCCCCGGACGTATGACCTGGAGGACAGCCTCTTTGAAGTTATTTTCCCTTGTTAGCCGTATTTATCTCAGGCCTCAGCTGGTTGTTTCAGCTCAAGTTGCATCAGTGAGAATCCGTATGCTTCCAGATCGAGGGTCAGTTTATTTTGCCGTGCTTCCACGGTGTTTGATGTGAACAGATTTCGCCAGATGTTACGATCTCCCAAGGGGAGTTCAAGGGTGCATGGTTCATCACCAGCATTAAGAACAAGAAGCATACGCTCTCCCGTATGCGAATCCACTCGTTCGATGGCAAGACAAGGGTCTCCGGCTTTTGCATATATAATCTTCAGTTCCGTGCTGCGCAGGGCAGGGTGCTGTTTGCGAAGGGAAATCGTACGGGTGAAGAAATCCAGAAGCTCACGATTCTGCTTGCTCTCATCCCACTCCATACACTTGCGGCAACCCGGATCATATCCTCCATCAAGTCCCACTTCATCTCCATAATAGATACATGGCACACCTGGATACGTAAGTAGTAACGTAACGGCAAGTTTCATCTTGCGCTCGTCTCCATCACATAAGGTCAGCAGTCTGGGGGTATCATGACTTCCGAGCAGATTGAAGGCCGCTTCCGTTACAGGCTGTGAATAGGCTGCGAACAGTTTGCCGATCTCATTGGCAAATGCGAGTCCGTCGAGCTTGCCGTGCACCGTATAGTCCAATACCGAGTTGGTAAACGGATAATTCATCACGGCATCGAACTGGTCTCCCTGAAGCCACATGAGTGAATCATGCCAGATCTCGCCGAGCAGATAGGCATCAGGTTTAATGGCTTTTACCGTCTGACGGAATTCGCGCCAGAACTGATGATCCACCTCATTCGCCACATCAAGCCTCCATCCGTCAATGTCCATCTCCTCAATCCAGAAACGTCCTACCTCTAATAGGTATGCCTTCACTTCAGGGTGTTCCGTGTTCAGTTTCGGCATGAGCGGTTCAAAAGCAAAGGTGTCATAAGTCGGTATACCATCCTCCACACGTGGCGGCCAGTCCTTGATATAGAACCAATCTGCGTAGGGAGAGGCAGCTCCATTCTTCATGACATCGACAAAAGGAGGGAACTCTCTGCCGGAATGGTTGAACACCGCATCCAGAACGACACGTATGCCGCGCTGATGACAGGCGTCCACGAACGCCTTGAACTGTTCATTGGTTCCAAAGTGAGGATCAACTTTCATGTAATCGCCTGTATTGTATTTGTGATTCGTCGTGGCCTCGAACAGCGGACAGAAGTAAATGGCATTGATGCCGAGCTGACTTATATGATCCAGATGATCAAGCACACCTTGGAGATCGCCGCCGAAGAAGTTCACCGGTGTAGGTTCTCCTCCCCAGGGTTCAGCATTTTTGGGACTGAGGGATGGATCGCCATTGGCATAACGTTCAGGGAAAATCTGATAAAATACAGCGTCCTTAACCCAGGCAGGCGGTTCAAAAATGTCGACTGGATTCATAAATGGAAAATCAAAGAATTCGAGTGGATGATCAGGCAGCGCCTGCTCGAATCCGCGCTCCGTCATCCAGACCGATTCCTCTCCTTGAATCAGTTGGAAACCATACCGTAATCGGCGATAGGGAGGTGAAGTCTCAGCTTCCCAATAATCGAACATTTCATCCCGGGCAAAGATATGCATAGGTGTGTGTGTGATCGTCCGATCCCAAGCATATTTGTCTCCGGTAATCGCAATCACCGCATCCAGATCCCCACGTTTGGACCGAAGTCGGAGGTGCATGGTCGAGCGGTCATAAGCATAAGACCAATTGAGTTTGGGGCGGTGGTAAATGGCTTCAAGAATCACGTGAATCACTCCTCGTCAGATGATGAAATTCAGATAAAAGTGGCCATTAAACGCAAAAAAGGCACAACCTCAATTGTTCACGAGGTTGTACCTTTCGGCAGCATAGCCTTTTGATTATAGTGCTATTATACGAACTAACTCAGCAAAAGAAAACACTTTTTTCCTAAAATTTCAAATTGTTTTATTCGAAATGTAGGACGCATATCTGCAATTACTGTTTTTTATAAATCAAATCCAAGTTTATTGGCGTATGCAGAGAATTCTTTGTGAAATTTCTCGATATTTTTCTTGCCGGCAGCAATTTTGGCATTGGCTTGTTTCAGGACAGCGCTGTTTACCGTTGTTTTGGAGACAGATTTTTTAGCGAGTTGGAATCCTTCCAGCTGTGTATAGCTACCTTTGATCAAGTTGGCATGGATTTTTTGCAATTCCGCATCTTGCGGTTTAATCAACTTCAGCTTGGATACATATTTGGTGTAGTTAGGAATCGCTGTATTGGTCAGTTTCAGGAAAACGGACTTGCGATTGGATGATGTAATGTAAAATCCACCTCCCAAAGCATTGAAGGCTCTCTCCTCATATACCGATGCCATATCTAACTGATCAAGGTAGCCCAGGAAATCTTCTTCTTCGACTGTAGGGATCGGTTCTTGTTCTGACGTGTCAATTTCTTCATAGTATTCGTCTTCCGAATATGTAGTGGTTGAGTCATCCGCAGCAGCGGCATAGGACCCTACAGGTGCGAACACCCCGCCGAGCAAGACAAAACTCATAATGATTGATAGTACCCATGATTTCTTCACGTGTTAATATCCCCTATCTATAGATGTGATTTTATTCCAATGGATAATCTAACATAGTACAACAAGAAATTACAGGAATTGTTTTACAGTAAATTCATCAGTCAAACGCATATGAATGAATAATGATTCACCAGCAAAAAGGACATATATTAGATGAAGCTAAAAGTAAGAAGAGAGATTTGTATATTTAGCAGTTAAGAAAAAAATTACATATATGGTTTATGTGGAAGCGTATTGTATCGATATATATTGTATTGGTTTAGTTAATATATCTTTATTTAATGTTGTTTTGTGAAGTTACAGCGTTCGACAGGGAGTGAGAAGTTTTTCCAAATAAAATGCTTGTATAATGATTTCATCTCCATTACAATACAATTGATAATGAGATTCAATATCATTTAGATAAAAAAGGGGAGACAGATTTCATGTATAAAGTAAAGAAAAAGCTATACATTTATGCAGCACTTATTCTGATGATTTCACTACTTGCTGGTTGTGCTTCGGGTGGAAGTGCCGAGACAACGAATACGTCCAGTCAAGCTGCAAGCAGCAATGAGAGCAATAATGAAAGTGATACAACTGCCAGTGCGACTGAAGATCAGACCCGAGTGATCAAACATGCCATGGGCGAAACCACAATCAAGGGAACCCCGCAAAAGATCGTGACACTGTTCCAAGGTGCGAATGATGTCGTTGTTGCACTTGGCGTGAAACCGACAGGCGTGGTGGAATCCTGGGTTCAGCAGCCAGTCTATGAATATCTGAGAGCAGATCTGGACGGAGTTCCACAAGTAGGACAGGAATCACAGCCCAATCTGGAAGAGATCAACAAGTTGAAACCCGACTTGATTATTGCTACGAAGATCAGACATGAAGAGATCTATGAGCAACTGTCGCAGATCGCACCAACGGTAGTGACGGAGACGCTATTTGACTGGAAAGAAACGGTGAAAACTGTTGGGGAAGCGATGAATAGGGTTGAGCAATCGGATAAATTGTTGTCTGATTGGGATGGCCGTGTAGCTGATTTCAAAGAGAAAATGGGGGATCGTCTGCCAATTGAAGCAACCATCACGAACTTTAGAGCCGATCAGGTTCGTATTTTCTACATGGGATATGCGGGTAAGATTCTGAATGAACTTGGGTTCACCAGACCTGCCGGACATGACGCAGACACATGGGGAGTTGAATTGACTTCCAAAGAAAACATTCCAGATATGAATGCAGACATGATCTTCAACTTCAATTCAGGCACAGAAACAGATGCCATTCAGAAAAATTATGATGATTGGACCAGCAGTCCACTGTGGAAAAACCTTGATGCAGTCAAGAATAACCAACTGGTTCAGGTCGATGAAGTGGCCTGGAACATGGCAGGTGGATACACATCGGCCAACATGATGCTGGACGATCTATATAAGCAGTTCAACCTGAACTAACTAACAGGAGCAGGACCTGCCATGCACCAGAACATTCGTTAACGAAGTGTATGGGCAGGCAGGTCTTTTATCATTTTACAGATGAAAGAGTGAGAGTATGTTTCCCCTTTTTACAAAGGCAAGCGTCAAGATCTATGGACTGGTTGGTTTATTCATATTACTTCTACTTGCTTGCCTAGCCAGTATGATTCTGGGACGTACGCATATCACGTTTCAGATGGCATGGGAAGCACTGCAATTCTATGACGAGAGTTCTGTGGAACATGTGGTTCTGCTGACGGAACGGTTGCCACGTACAGTTATTGCTGCTGTTGTAGGAGCAAGTTTGGCCGTGGCGGGCGGGCTGATGCAGGCATTGACACGTAACCCACTGGCATCACCGAGTGTGTTCGGAATTAATTCTGGTGCGATCTTTTTTATTGTTATTGCCATTGTTGTATTGTCCGTATCTTCGCTCACCACCATGATGTGGTTTGGTTTTGCAGGGGCTGCTGTAGCCGCGGCAATTGTATATGGGCTAGGTTCCCTCGGTCGTGATGGCCTGACACCGATCAAGATTGTACTGGCGGGGACGGCAATCTCCGCGTTATTTGCCTCGTTCACACAGGCCATTCTGGTGCTGGATGGAACCGGATTGCAGGATGTACTGTTCTGGCTTGCCGGTTCAGTAAGTGGTCGGACATTGGATATGTTATATCCTGTTCTGCCGTACATGACAGCCGCAGCTATTGTCTCTTTGTTCATGGGCAGAGCCATCAATCTGCTGTTGACGGGTGACGATATCGCCAAAGGCATGGGACAGAATGTACTTCTAGTCAAGGTGCTCATGGGAATTGTTACGGTGTTGCTGGCGGGTGGTTCGGTTGCCGTAGCCGGTTCGATCGGTCTTGTCGGACTGGTTGTCCCGCATATCATGCGTGCACTGGTGGGAAATGATTACCGCTGGCTCGTTCCTTACTCTATTGTAGGGGGAGCGATTCTGCTGCTGTCCGCGGATGTGGTTGCAAGGTTGGTGATCATGCCGCAGGAAGTTCCACTCGGTGTCATGACTGCACTGATTGGCGGACCCTTCTTCGTGTATATTGCCCGCAAGGGGGTGACGAAGATATGAGGAAAATGTTGACTTTCCGCAACAAAAAAGACACCGTCTCGGTGCAAATGGAACGAAAATCACTGGCTGTCATCGGCATATGTATTCTCCTGTTTCTCGTGGCAGGGGTTGTCGGTACCAGTGTGGGCAGTGACTTTATATCTCCGCTGGATGTGCTTCGAACGATATTCGGTCTGAATGAAGGGGAGTATGACTTCGTCGTGCTGACCTTAAGACTGCCACGGGTGTTATTATCTCTGCTCGTAGGAGCAGCCCTCGGTATGTCAGGCGCACTTCTGCAAGGCATTATCCGTAATCCGCTGGCCTCACCGGATGTCATCGGCATCACCGGCGGTGCAGCTGTTGCGGCTGTAGGTTTTGTTACATTGCTGGGCGGAGGGGTGAGCATCAAGTTGTTACCACTGTTCGCCATTGTTGGTGCGCTTTTGACGGCAATGATCATCTACGTGCTTGCCTGGAAAAAGGGAGTCAGTCCGATCCGCCTGGTGCTGATCGGAATTGGAGTGTCAGCCATTACCGGAGCTGGAACTACCTTTATGCTGATCCTGAGTCCGTTCTACACGGCAGGTCAAGCCTATATCTGGCTGACAGGAAGTATATACGGAGCATCGTGGACCGATGTCCGAACGATTTTGCCGGTTATCGTAATTGTTATACCGCTGGCGATCTGGTTCGCTCGTAGCCTGAATGCACAGGAGTTCGGGGATGATCTGGCCACAGGGCTGGGTGTAACTGTACAGCGGCATCGTTCAGCGTTGTTGTTATGCAGTGTACTGCTGGCGGGAATCGCCGTTGCGGTTGCCGGAACCATTGGTTTTGTAGGCCTGATCGCTCCACATATTGCCCGAAAGCTGGTTGGACGGATGTTTGGCAGTATGCTGATTGTGTCTGGACTGGTTGGTGCTCTGCTTGTATTTGCGGCAGATCTGATTGCCCGCACTGCCTTTCTACCGCTGGATGTTCCCGCAGGGGTATTCACCGCAGGCGTAGGCGCACCGTTTTTCCTGTATCTATTGTTCAAGAATCGAAATCAGTTTTGAGGAGGAGAGAGCTGTGAGTATTCTGGAAGCCAAGGAGCTTACGATCTCCTATGGAGCAGATCCCATTATTGAAAATTTAAACCTGACCATTCCCAAGGGACAGATTACCGTCCTGATTGGCAGCAACGGCTGTGGTAAATCTACGCTGCTGCGTACGATGGCCCGGTTGCTGAAATCCAGCTCCGGTTCGGTGCTACTGGATGGAGAAGAGATTGCAAAGTTGCCGACCAAGGAAATTTCAAAACGCATGTCCATCCTGCCACAGGGCCCGACCGCTCCGGAAGGCTTGACGGTGAACCAACTGGTTAAGCAAGGACGTTATCCACATCAAACATGGCTGAAGCAATGGTCACGAGAGGATGAGCGTATGGTCAAGCTGGCACTGGAGTCCACACATCTGACAGAACTCGCGGATCGACCTGTGGATGCATTGTCCGGTGGACAGCGCCAGCGTGCCTGGATTGCGATGACACTTGCGCAGGGTACCGAAATGCTACTATTGGATGAACCTACAACCTATCTGGATATGACACATCAGATTGATATCCTCGATCTGTTGTTTGAGTTGAACGAACGGGAAGGACGCACGATTGTCATGGTACTTCATGATCTGAATCTGGCATGTCGTTATGCGCATCACATTGTGGCTGTTCACAATAAGTCCATTTACGCAGAAGGCAAACCGGAAGATATTGTTACACAGGACATGGTCCGTAAAGTCTTCCAGATGGAGTGTGAGATTTCGGTTGATCCACTGTTCGGCACACCAACCTGTATCCCGCATGGAAGGGGAAGGAAGCTGAAGGGAGAACAGCGTTATACACAACTGGCTTGAGGATCAAAAAGTTGGTTTTTGATTCGTTTAATAGTTATTCAAAACTCCACATCAACTCCATTGTATGATCATGCAGATAACAAATTAGGCAAGCCGCTGGTAAAACCATGTCCCAGGCTTGCCCGGTTTGTTGTGCCTATTATTCGATAAAAGCATACCTGCATTGACTCAAACTTACACTAAATTAAATCTTATTTTTCCTTAAAAGTTTATTATTGACAATATAGCTCGAATTGCCATAAAATAGATTTTATATGATATTGATAATCATTATCAATATTGAATTACAATAAAAATTGATGAACGTATGAGCAATATAAGTTGAATTAATCATTTACATGCAACGGAGTGGACAGAAAAAACCTGAAAAAGCGGAGCTAAAAGCTTTCCGCAAGAAAGCTACCCCGAAAGAATACACTTGCCTAAAAGCTTTCCGAAAGAAAGCTGCTTCGTAAGCATAAGCTTCGCCTACAAGCTTTCTAAAAGAAAGCTGGCATCGAAAGCATACGCTAATCCCGGATTTTTCCCTTGAGAAAAGGGAATCAAAAAAATCTGGGGATAACAGCGATTGGAAGGTTGTTCTGTCATCGTAGTGTCAGCGTAAATAATCTTTAATTCAACTTATATAGGAGCGAGTACCTTCATTCGATCGAGGAGGATTTTCAGTGTTTCCGAAAGGGATTCATAATCTGCAAAACCGACTCATTATAAGCAAAGCGAGAGAAATGGGCATCACCTGTGAGCCACTTCTTGAGGGATGCGAAGATTTCCTGAAGCTGTCTGTAGGGGACCAAGAGATCATCATTAACAAAACCAGATCTCATCGTCTGCCGTTAATCGCTGGACTGCTCGCGAAGAACAAGCAGGCATGTAATATGTTGTTGCATGAACAGGGCATGCCTGTACCATCATTTATCGTGATCCCGGAGATGGGGAGTGAAGCAGTAGCTTTTCTGAATAGATACGGCTCTATTGTAGTGAAACCGCTGGATGCGAGCAGCAGCATGGGCGTGACGCTGGATGTGCGTACCGCAGATGAACTGGAGGAAGCCATTCGTCTTGCGAGTGTCCATGGCAGCAGCATTATGTTACAGCAATATGTGACCGGGATTGATTACAGAGTGCTGATCATTAATGGTGAAGTGGCGGCTGTGAACCAGTATCGGCCTGTCTATGTTGAGGGAGACGGAACTTCAACCGTTCGGGCGTTAATTGAGCAGTTGAATCAGGAACGAATCGAGATGACACCCATTGGCGAGTATGAAGCGTTTCCCGAGGTTAATGCAGAAACGGAACGACTGCTGGAGGTATTACATGCACAAGGGACAACACTGGATGAAGTTCCTGCCGCGGGAAAAGAAATCGAGTTATACAATCTCCGCAATTCTGCCGCCGGAAAAATCAGTGAATTCTACAAGGATTGTACCGAAATCATTCATCCCGAAAATGCCCGGATGATCATTCAGGCGGCAAAGACTCTTCAGATCGATGTAGCAGGAGTCGATGTTCGTTGTCGTGATATCCGCACCCCGATCTCCAGAGATCAGGGAGGCATCCTGGAAGTGAACGCCTTGCCAGATCTGACACACCACGTCTTTCCCCATGGTGGAACAACTCGTGATGTGGTTCGGTTATACCTGGAATACCTGTGTCAGGAGCAACTTGAATATAAGATATATAGCTTATAACAACGTATAGATGACAATATATGACGGATGACAGATAACGGATACCATCATTTAATTCGGACCTCACCATGATTTTGAACCAATACCATGTCATATGCAAAATGTAGAACAAGAATCACAGGCAGTAGGTTCAGCCTGAATCGATTATAAGGAGCGTTAGAGGGCTATGTCAGTAGAGGTGCAGACGGAATATCTGAAGATGCAAAATGAGAAGGAATCCAATGCAAGATCGTACCCGAGACATTTCCCGCTTGTCATTAACAAGGCCCATGGGGTGAAGATTACCGATACGGAAGGCCGCGTATTCTACGACTGCCTGGCTGGGGCAGGAACATTGGCGCTGGGGCATAACCATGACACGGTGGTCAACGCCATTCGCGATGTTCTGGATCAGCAGATTCCGCTTCATACACTGGATCTGGCAACACCGCTGAAGCTTTCATATATGCAAGAACTATTCTCCATTCTTCCGGCAGAGATGCGAGACAAAGCCAAAATCCAGTTCTGTGGTCCAACGGGGGCGGATGCCGTAGAAGCAGCCATTAAGCTGGTCAAACATGCTACAGGCGGCAAGTCTATTCTTGCCTTTCAGGGAGGTTATCACGGTTCGACCCAAGCGACGATGTCGATGAGTGGCAACCTGAGCAAGAAACAACATCTGCAAAGCCTGCTGCCCGATGTACATTTCCTGCCGTTTCCTTATGAATACCGCTGCCCATTTGGTGTTGGTGAAGGCATGACGGCCCGGTTAAGTGCACAGTATATCGAGAACTTGCTCGATGATTGCGAGAGTGGGATTGCCGCACCGTGCGGAGTCATTGTGGAGACTGTTCAGGGCGAAGGCGGGGCGATTCCGGCAGACATTGAATGGCTGAGGGAGCTGCGTCGAATCACAGCAGAGCGAAATATTCCGCTCATCATCGACGAAGTGCAGACAGGCATTGGACGGACAGGCCGGATGTTTTCATTTGAACATGCCGGAATCATACCCGATGTAATTGTCTGCTCCAAAGCAGTTGGCGGAAGTTTGCCGATGTCTGTTGTCATCTACAAAGAAGAACTGGACCAATGGCAGCCTGGTGCACACACAGGCACGTTCCGTGGCAATCAACTCGCCATGGCAGCGGGACTTGCTACACTTCGTTATATTCGGGAACAGGATGTTTTACACAACGTACATCTGCGCAGTGAGCAGTTCATGAATCAACTGAATGCATTGAAAGAACGCTATGCAGAGATCGGTGACGTGCGGGGCAGAGGGTTGATGATTGGCGTTGAGGTGGTTGATCCAACAGGACGCAAGGATCGTCTGGGACATTATCTGCCTAATGGTGCGCTGGCTGAGTCTATTCAGCGCGAATGTTTCAAGAATGGATTAATTGTAGAACTGGGCGGGCGTCATTCAGCTGTTGTTCGTTTTCTGCCGCCGCTGAATATTACGGAGCAAGAATCGGGTGCAATCCTTGCGATCTTTGAGAAATCGGTAGCTGAAGCGATAGCCTTAGCAACAGCCGCATGCTGAAGCTTTCCCTGATGAAGAGGCATGCAGTATTACTCGCGATTCTGATCGGTGCTTTTTCGCTGGTACTGACCAACAGTGCATTTAACCTGCTGCTGCCTTATTTTGTGCAATATTATCAGATCTCTACGACAGCAGGCGGATGGATCATTGCCTTGTACATGCTGGCTATGACGTTAACAATGCCGCTGGCTTCCCTGATTGTGGACCGACTGGGGCGTAAGCAGACGTATATGTTGGGCATCAGCATCTATGGACTGTTCTCGGTGGCAGGTGCGTTGTTTTATCACTCTATTGAGGTACTGTTGCTGGTTCGTTTCATGCATGGCGTTGCCGCGGGGCTGATGATTCCGTTATCACTTGTGCTGCTTTTTGATGTCTACGGACCGGAGGAAAGGGGACGAATTACAGGAGCGTGGGGCTTGCTTCTTATGCTCGCTCCGGCTGCCGGTCCAACACTGGGGGGCTTCATCATTCAGTATGGACGGCTTGAAATGTTGTTCTGGCTCAATGTGCCACTGGCTATATTCTCGTTGATCGGGTGCGGTCGAGTCATTCAGACCTATATCCCTGCCCGTAGGAAAAAATGGCATCCATCCAGTGTCATGCTGCTGATCTGTGCGGTAGGTGCTCTTAGTCTGGGAGTACAGTTGTACGCAAGTCCTGTCGTGGCAGTATGGGTACCTTGGCTACTGATTGCGCTCGGTGTGGTGTTGCTCATTCGTTTTGTCCAGACCGAGAACGGTCGGAAGGAACCACTTATCCGGTACCAGTTACTGCGACGTAATGCCGTCTTTCCGCTGACCGTATTGATCTCGACGATTCAAGATTGTGTCATGTTTGGCGTAATCTTTGCATTGCCACTATTGTTCCAGGATGTCTTCCACCTGTCGCCTGCCTTATCTGGTGCGTTATTCATTCCCTTGTCGATCTGTACAAGTCTGTTCATGTGGATTGGCGGTAGCTTGCTGGATCGCGGTCGGTCCATGCATTTTATCGCATGGGGGACGTTGCTGGTTTCGATATCGATCTTATCGTTTGCGGTTCTGCCCATGGGAGCGTCAATATGGATCATCGGGATGCTCATGGCGTGTCGGGGAATTGGCGTTGGTTTGTCAGGCATGAGTATCTCTGCAATTGGTCTGCAAGCATTACCGGACGAAGATATGCACGAAGGGTCGGTGTTATCAACCACGATTGAGCGTCTTGCTTCTTCGTTTGCGGTGATGGGCTTGACCTTGTATTACGATATGCGTTGGCAATGGCTTGCCGGGGCAGGAACGTCCATGGAGATGGCAAAATGGGGAGCGCTCAAAGAGATCTGTATCGGACTTGGCTGCGCCATACTGCTTACACTTCCCTTGGTCTTACTTATAACCCGAAAGAAGGTTGGCATCATTGTTCGAGATGGAAAACAAGCTCCGGTCTGAGGCTGAGCAGCAGGCCCACGAACATTCGTGCAAGCTGCTGTTGAACTGTTACATCCGTGAGCTTGCGCTAGAGAAGGAAAGCGATATTCGGATCAATCCAAATACGCTGTCGTACACTGTTACTTTTCAAGCCAGTAGGGTGAAGGTGACAGGACGCTTGTCTTATTACTCTGTCATAGGGGAGCATGAATACCTCAGCATGGAATCTGGCGGGGAAGCGGTGCATTATGGCGACCTGGTTCGTTGGATCACATCTGAGCTAAGCGGAAATGGGGAACAGGGAGCGAGTTCGGATCAACATGGAATGAAGAAAAGTGTGATGGAAATGAAGCGTTCACTTGAGGTGGATATTGCACATCCAAAGGGCGAGAATACGAATCGTGTAGATGCGACGTATGCCAAAGATTTTGCACAAAAGGTAGATAACAGTGTCGGTAACCTTACGTTGTATATCGAACAAGCAGCCGGTCTCGACATCCATGACTATCGCACATCTGAACAGTCACTGTTGTATGGTCATCCGTTCCATCCGTTTCCGAAGAACTCCAAAGGCTTCAGCGAGGATGATGTGCAGAAGTACAGTCCGGAGTTACGGACATCATTTCAACTCTGTTATATCGCCGTGAGGCAGGATGTCTACGTGCAGGAATGGGTCGATGACGAGGCGGCAATGGATTTGCAAGACTTACTGTGGAGCCATGTGGAGCCTATTTTAAAAGAAAAGAGTGAAATGTATGGGCTGCTGCCTGTCCATCCATGGCAATACGCATACATATCACGGTTGTCCGAGGTACAGTCCTATTTTCGAGATGAAAAATTAATACTACTCGGTAGTGCGGGGCCAACCGTCTATCCAACTTCTTCGGTCCGTACGGTTTATGTTCCCGAATGGAACTGCAATATCAAGCTGTCACTGAATATGCAGATCACGAACATGATTCGCACCAACAGTGCTGAGCAGATGCGCAGAACACTAGATGCCTCCAAGTATGTCAGGCAGCATGACTGCTTCGGTACTGAACCGAACACACATATTGCGTATGAGACAGGCGTAGCGACTTGTGCTTTTGAAGATGAAGAGTTAACCAGTCTGTTTACGATAGCTTATCGGCCCATTGAATTTGATGTCGAGAATACGTATGTCTTATCCAGTCTGGTTGAAGCGCCGCTTCCTGGGATGCGGTCGAGACTGATGACGATGCTGGGTGGTGGACGTGACATTGCCGAGCGTTGGCTGGATCGTTATCTGCAGCGTTCTCTGCTGCCGATTGTACGGGCTGCGGGAGAGAAAGGTATTCATTTTGAAGCCCATTTGCAGAATACACTTGTCACATTGGAGGATGGGTTGCCTGTGGCTTTTATCGTCCGCGATCTGGAAGGGGTCAGTGTGGATGAGGAACTTATCCGTGAGCAGGATCGTGCTGCGTCCGATTTATTATTTTATTCGCGAGAGAAAGCCTGGGCGCGGACATCGTACTATTTTATCGTCAATCATCTGGGGTCTTTGATTCATGCGATGGCGCGAGATGTGAACGTCCCGGAGGAGCATTTCTGGAAACAGGTACGTGAGGTCCTTGTGGAGGAACTGGAACGAACGGGCAATGCATATGTGCAATATCTGCTGACAACGGATGCATTTCTGGCCAAACAAAATTTGGTGAGTTGTCTAAGGGGGATCAGCCAGACCCCGGCCTACGTGCCGGTGAGCAATGTAATGAAACGAATGGGGAGTGAAGTGCGTGGGAGTCGTGGGATACAGGGCTGAAGCAGGCGGCAGGACAGAAGCAGTATACGTGGGTGTACAGGAACGGATCATGCGGCAGACACTGGAGGCAATGTGGTTCGAAGGCATTCTGGACAGTCATGTAAGTGGGAGCGAATGGCGAACCGAGGGACTTACATCTTCCGGCGATTCTGTGGCGTACACGTGTGAAGCCGAACGGAAGTTTTCATTTGGCCGGGTGAAGGTGAAGAAGGGTTCGATTCAAAGGGAAGGTGTACCCTGCACCGATCTGGATCTGTTTCTGGAGGAAATTGTGCTGAACGCGTTGAAGGGTGCAAATGTGACGGCTTTTATCCAGGAACTACTCGAAACGATGGCAAAGGACAGCCAGTGCCAAGCTATATTGCTCTTGAACATTCCGAATGAAGATCGGCATTATGATGCGCTTGAAAGTCACATGACCGACGGTCATCTGTACCATCCGAGTTATAAGTCGAGGTTGGGATTTTCTTTGAAAGACAATCTGGCCTATGGCCCTGAATTTAACTCGAAGGTTGCATTAGTCTGGGTTGCTGTGAAAAAAGAATTTGCTCAGACCGCTGTATCCGCAGGGTATAGCTCGGAAAAACTGGTGGGGCAACATCTGACCGCAGAGGACGTAGAGCGATTTCAACAGATCCTACAACAACAAGGTCGTACGGACACGGGCGAGAACGTCAAGGCATATGCGGCGAGTGCAGATCAGCTTGGTAGCAGTGCCGAGGTTGGTGAAATAACAGCTGTTCAAGATAGCTTAATAGGCTCGAGCGTTGGTAGCAAAGACAGCAAGGTGGATGGGGAAATAGGTTCTGACGCGGATGATCGCTATGTGTTCATTCCAGTTCATCCATGGCAATGGGAGCATCAGTTGGAATCGGTATTTGCCCGTCAGCGCATGGATGGGGACATCGTGTATCTTGGTCCATCGTCTTCGCCCTATCGTGCGCAGCAGTCAATCCGTTCGCTGTCGAATCGGGTGAACCCGGAGGCACCTTACATCAAGCTGGCCCTCAGCATCACCAACACATCGAGCACACGTATTCTGGCACAGCATACGACCCAGAACGCGCCACTGATCAGCGATTGGCTGGATGAACTTGTTCGTGAAGATGAGCTGTTGCAGCAGGCGCAGTTTGGCATTTTGAAAGAAATCATGGGACTGTCGTTCCGTTATGAGCAGTTGCCTGCAACTCAGTATGGACGAGCCTACGGTACACTCGGTGCCATCTGGCGGGAGAATGTTTCTGTTCACCTGAAGCAAGGTGAGACGGCGTGGCCGCTGAATGCATTGATGTTGGTGCAACCGGATGGTGTTCCATTTATCCAAGATGCTGTAGAGCGACATGGTGTGGAAAAGTGGAGTGAGGCCCTTGTTCGCACAGTTACACTGCCTATTATTCATTTGCTCTATGCACACGGGATTGCGCTGGAATCTCATGCCCAGAATATTATTTTGGTACTGGAAGATGATCTGCCGAAACGAATCATTATCAAGGATCTGCATGATGGCGTTCGCTATGTACCAGATCAACTGTTGCACCCGGAACGGGCACCGAAGCTGAACCCCGAGCCGGAAACCCACCGCAAGTTCAATCGATATTCCTTCATCTATGCCGGAGATGTGTCGGAAGTCCGGGACTATACGTATGATGCATTCTTTTTTATCTGCATGACAGATATTGCGCTGGCTTTGGAGAAGTTTGGGTTGTCGGAAGAAGCGTTCTGGCAGCTGTGCGCAGGTGTAATTGTGGATTATCAGAAGCAGCACCCGGAGTACACGGAACGGTTCGTTGCATTTGACCTTTTTGCCGAAGATGCACTGATTGAAGAGATGACCAAGCGCCGTCTGTATGGGGATGGAGAGTTATATTTCCGCAAAGCGAGCAATCCGCTTAAGATATCAAAGGATGTACTTGAATCAAAGAGGACACCCGAATTAAAGGGAATCGTCGAATGAGGATTAACACGCTGAAGGAAAAAATTGCACGCAAACAGCCCGTATACGGCCTTTTTGTATCCATACCACACCCGGTGATCATCGAGATGATCGGACATGCGGAATATGATTTTGTCATTATTGATTTGGAACATGCCGCAACATCGATGGAATCGGTGGAAGAGTTGATCAGGGCGGCGGAACTGGTCGGCCTAACCCCGTTGGTACGTATCTCGAAAGTGGAGCGAGCGGAGATTCTTAAGGTACTGGATTGTGGCGCACAAGGCATCGTCATTCCGCATGTCGAGCAACTGGAGCAGGTGGAAGAAGCGGTTCGTCACGCCTACTACCATCCGGTTGGCACGCGGAGCTTGAATAGTGGTCGTCCCGGTGTATTCGGGAAATATCCGCTCACGGGATACATTGGGGAAGCGAACCAACAGGTGATGGTTGTACCCATGATCGAAAGTGTGGAGGGCGTGCGGCAAAGTACACAGATTCTGTCTCACCCTCAGGTGAGTTTTGTATTGGAAGGGGCAGCGGATCTGTCGCAATCTCTCGGTGTGCCATGGCAGACAGAGCACCCGGATGTGAGACGTGCACTGGATGAATTGCATACTACCGCTCGGCAGTGCGAAGTACCTTATGCAACGGTCACTAGAGGTGTGGATGACATGTCGCTCTGGACTGAGCGGGGAGTACATATATACGTGCTTGGTGATGATCGGAATACGGCGTTTCGGGCGTATGCCCAAAAACGGAATGACTACAGGAATGCGGGTGGGCAGATATGAAACCTGGTGTATGGCATGCGATAGATGAACTGCAACGCGGAATGGAAGATCCGGTATGTGCTTACGTCTATGATCTGGTTGGCATTCAGGAACAGGTGAGTCAGATGTTGGGCAGCATGCCCCGGAACACACAATTGTTCTACGCTATCAAGGCGAATCCAGATCCGCGAATCATTGAGGCGTTGCTTCCATTTGTGAAGGGTTTTGAAGTGGCTTCGATTGGAGAGCTACTCAAGGTTAGAGCGGTAAGCCGAGAGGTTCCGATTCTGTTTGGAGGTCCGGGTAAAAAGGAGAGCGAGCTTCGTCTGGCGATCGAGCAGGGCGTGACTTTCATTCATGTGGAGAGTCTGCTTGAGCTGCGGCGCATCATTGCGATTGCGAAAGAGAGGGCGATGGATCAAGAGCATGATCAGGTGCAGGGGAGCAGGCAGAAGCAAGAATGGGAGCAGAAACCGGGACATGAGCTGAAACACAAGCAACAACAGAAGCAAGCGCAGGAAGTGCGAATACTGCTCCGAATCAACCTGCGGAGTAGTACGTTACCTCGGACGAAGATTGTCATGGGCGGTGGGCCGAGTCCTTTTGGAATCGATGAAGAGGCGGTGGAAGAAGCCATTGAACTCATTCGTGTGGAAGGCGCGGGTGTGGTTCGGTTAAGCGGGTTCCATTTTCACTCCTTGTCCAACAATATGGATGCAAGGCTACACGCCGAGATGATCGAGTTGTATTTGCAAAAGGTGGAACAGTGGCAGCAGCAGTATGATCTTCCTGTGGAAGTGGTGAATGCAGGAGGTGGGTTCGGTGTCACGTATGATGGTAGCCCCGGATTCGACTGGCCATTGTTCACTTCGCTGCTAGAACAAAGTGAAGCCAGACAGCGCCTTGTTTCACACGGAGGTCAGCTGTATTTTGAATCGGGTAGACTGCTGGTGGCAGACCACGGGTATTACGCGGCAGAGGTTACGGACATCAAAACCTCTCATGATCAGTATTTTGCCGTGTTAAGAGGAGGTACGCACCAAAATCGTCTGCCTGCTTCATGGGGGCATAACCATCCGTTCCAGATTATGGAGACGGACCGTTGGAAGCATTCATTTGCCCGGCCAGAGGTAAGAGGTTGTCGAGTCCATATCGTAGGTGAGCTATGCACACCCAAGGATCGCATGCATTCTGATGCGGAGGTAGCACTGCTGCGCGTGGGAGATATTGTTTTGTTTGAAAAGTCTGGGGCTTATTGCTGGACCATCTCGCATCATGATTTTCTGGGGCATCCGCACCCGGCATTCCATTATCTAACGGAGGACAATAATCATGTCAACACTGATGAAACGTTCCAGTCTGCAAGCCGCTGAACGCCGGATTATGGCGGATCTGATGAATTCATTTTTGTCGGAGCAATTACTCCCACTGGAGGATCACCCATTCATTGATTTTACCGCATCACCTGCACCGTTCCGTCGATTGTACAAGGGATATGACAGCGAAGAGCATAATCATAATGTAGCGTCTCGCTATAGATTGCACACTCAAGGTGTACTGTGTCTGGTTGAAACAGGAGTAAGACAGGGAACTCAGTGGGTTCAGGGTTCACCAATCTACGAGGAGAAAACAGATGGAAGCTGGGTTCTCCTTGATACTCCGGCAGAAGTTGGACGTGCCGTGTTACAGAAGGCTTTGTCGGATGAGGCTTATACGCAGCCTGGAGTCGCGGAATTCCTAGCTAGTCTAGACATTGCTGTGGAGCAGTTTGCTCTGGGTTGGGAACAAGTCCAGTATCTGTCCGCTAACGTCCCGGCTTCTGCGTATGAATGGTTTATCAAAGGTGAACGTGTTGCGGCATTGCGGGATCGTCCATTTCACCCATCGTCCAAAGCCAAAGTGGGATTCAACGCAGAGGATGTAACACGGTATGCAGCGGAATTCGGGAAGGCGATTTCGCTGCGCTGGGTAGCTATACGGCTGGATGCCGTGCAGCATGGGTGTGAAGATGGATTGTCCATTTTGGATTTGTTAGACGATGTTCAGCACGGAGTGGTGGAAGCCGAGTTTGCCAAAAAAGGGATCACGTTGGACGAATATCTGCCGATGCCTGTTCACCCGTGGCAATTGGAACATGTGATTCTGCCTCGCTTCACGGGAGAGATCGAAGAAGGCAGCATTGTCGTATTGGACATAGAAGTGGGCGACGTACAGGCCACATCCTCTCTGCGCTCGATGGCTCCATCAACCGAATCTAATCTGATGCTCAAGCTACCGGTTAGTGTGCTGTCACTGGGGGCTGCTCGTTATCTTCCGGTAGTCAAACTGTTGAATGGGCTTGCTGGAGAACGGATGTTAAGACAGGCTGTAGCTTGTGACGAGACGTTGAATGACAAGGTGTATATGTGCGAAGAGCAGAACTGGTGGGGCTTCATGCCAGAATCCAAGGGACTGTTCGATGATCATCCACGCCATCTGGCTGCACAGATTCGTATGTATCCCACTGAGTTGCTTAATGAAGCCTACAAAGTCATTCCAATGGCCGCACTGGGTGTGAATCTGGAAGGGCATCATCTATTAACGGAAATTCTGGGGGATAACCTGAGCAGCACGGATGTTCTCGAGTTTTATACCAGCATAGCTACGACGTTTTATGATATCGTGATGCGCCTGTTCAAGGTGGGTGTTGTACCTGAGATTCATGGTCAGAACTGCTGTCTGGTGTTGAAGGATAATGAGGTAAAAGGTCTCTTGTTCCGCGATCATGATTCCGTGCGTTTGCATCAGCCTTATCTGGACAAACATGACATTGAAGACCCTGCCTATCATATTCGTCCAGGCTACTCGAACAGCCTGTATAACGAGACGATTCAGAAACTGATCTTTTATGTGCAGTCTTTGGGGACGCAGGTGAATCTGGCTGCGATCATGGAGGCACTTAGCGAGGTGTATCAAATCCCGGAAACGAAGTTCTGGGAGATCACGGAGCAGGCTTGGAAGGAAGCGCTGCAACATGTGCAGCTTCCCGAATCCGACCGGGCCGCGCTCGCTCATGCGATATTCGAGAGCAAGGAGTGGCCCGTGAAGTTAGTTGTCCGTCCGCTGCTTGAAGCGGATGGGGTGCCTGGCGCGATGCCATCGGGCAAAGGCATAGGGTGGAACCCTTTTTACAAGGGATAGAGGTTGAGTAGTGTTGGTGTAGGAGTGTATAGAGAAGAAGTACGTGCTATAGGATAGAACTAGAAGGTGACTCGTTTGACGGGTTGCCTTTTTGGTTTGTTGTCATCGAAAGTTACAATGCTTGAAGGGAATAAAACGTTCATCATTATGGCTAAAAAATCTTATGAAATGGAGGTATAGGAAAGAGACTGATGGTATAATCGGGATATGTGTTATAGTCTTACTTGTGTATTACCGAAAAGGTTTTCGGAGAAAGCGACATCTACTGTTGTAACCGTAATCATAATTTACTTCAAGAAAGTGAGAAACTAACATGAATCAGAAGAGACTATTTAATGATGGATGGCAATTTGCGAAAAGTAAGCTGGATGTTACGGAACCTGCGGGTCTGGTGTATGAACCTGTGGAGCTTCCCCATGATTGGCTGATATATAATACGCTTGAACTATATGAAGACAGCATCGGATGGTACCGAAAGACGTTCCATTACACGAAGGATGAGCAGCAGCTTTTGCTTTGTTTTGATGGCGTATACATGGACTCTTCGGTGTATGTGAACGGGCAGCTGGTTGGGGAGTGGAAGTATGGCTATTCTGCTTTTGAACATGAGATCACGAATGCACTGGTGGAAGGCGACAATGAGATTGTGGTCAAAGTAGTACATCAGAGCCCGAACAGCAGATGGTATTCCGGGGCCGGAATCTATCGCCATGTGTGGCTGAAAACGAGAGACCGCAACCATATTGTTACGGATGGGATCTATGTATCTATTAATCAGCAGCCGAATGGCTGGCAGGTGGAAGTGGATACGGAGCTGAACCTGGATCAGAATCAGCAGGCAGAGCTGGTGCATGAGATCTTGTATGAAGGTCAGGTGGTGGCATCCAGCCAAGCGAATGTTACGGCTTCGGTGGGTGAGAATGCGGTCGCATCGGAAGATAGCCAACAGATCATTGTGGAGAGTCCAAACTTGTGGAGCCCGGATGCACCGCATCTGTATGAACTGGTGACAGAGCTGCGATTGATCTTGGATGATCAGGAAGATCGGACAGTTGAATCGGTATCACAGCGGATTGGATTCCGGGATATCAAACTTGATGCCAATGAAGGGTTCCACCTGAACGGGGTCAAGATGAAGCTGAACGGTGTGTGTGAACACCATGATCTCGGGGCGCTGGGGGCTGCGTTTAACCTGACGGCACTGCGCAGAAGATTCGTTTTGCTCAAAGAAATGGGCGTTAACGCTATCCGCACCGCGCATAATATGCCTGCCAAAGAGTTCATGGAACTCGCGGATGAGATGGGTATGCTGGTTGTGTCTGAAGCCTTTGATATGTGGGAACGTGCCAAAACCCCATACGACTATGCGAGATTTTTCCCGGAGTGGGTGCATACCGATGTGAAGAGTTGGGTGAAGCGTGACCGTAACCATGCCAGTCTGATTATGTGGAGTATCGGGAACGAAATTTACGATACCCATGCCGATGAGCGTGGACAGGAAGTAACCCGCATGTTAATGGACTATGTTCTGGAATTTGATCCAAAAGGCAATGCAGGCGTGACGATTGGTTCGAACTATATGCCTTGGGAAAATGCACAAAAATGCGCGGATATCGTGAAGCTGGCAGGTTACAACTACGCAGAAAAATATTATGACAAACATCATGAAGAACATCCGGACTGGATCATCTATGGTAGTGAGACGTCTTCTGTGGTGCAGAGTCGGGGCATTTATCACTTCCCATTCGAACAGCCGATTCTGGCAGATGATGACGAGCAGTGCTCCGCTTTGGGTAACAGTACGACCAGCTGGGGCGCGAAGTCGGCAGAATACTGCATTTTGGCAGAGCGGGATACACCGTATTCGCTGGGTCAGTTCCTGTGGACTGGATTCGATTATATCGGAGAGCCGACACCGTATCATACGAAAAATTCGTATTTTGGACAGCTGGATACAGCAACGTTCCCAAAAGACTCTTATTATATCTACCAAGCGGCTTGGACGGATTATAAGAAAAGTCCGATGGTTCACCTGTTCCCTTACTGGGATTTCAGCCCGGGGCAAATCATTGATGTACGCGTGTGCAGCAACGCGCCGAAGATTGAGCTGCAACTCAATGGTAAAACCATTGGTACGTACGATATCGATCATGCCAATGGAACACAGCTGTCAGGCTGGTGGAAAGTGCCGTACGAAGAGGGCGAGCTGAAAGCGATCGCTTATGATGAGAACGGTCAGATCATTGCAACCGATGTGCAAAGATCCTATACGGATGCGAAGAAGATTCGTCTGCAAGCGGATCGGGCGCAGTTGCAAGCCAGTGGAACGGACCTTATTTTTGTAGAAATTGATGTGGAAGATGAAGCTGGTAATCCGGTTCACAATGCGAACAACCGCGTACAAGTTAAGGTAACTGGTGCAGGACGATTGCTGGGTCTGGATAATGGGGACAGCACGGACTATGATCCATACAAAGGATTAAGTAGAAGACTGTTCAGCGGCAAGCTGATGGCCATCATCGGAGCGACAAATGAACCTGGAACGGTGCGGATTGAAGTTTCTTCCGAAGGTTTGGAAGGAGCTGTGGCTGAATTTGAATCTCTAGTTGTGACGGCTGAACTTAATGATGAGAAACAAGTACAATCTGTCTTCATGAACAATGAAGAACGTCCGGTGCTTACCGGGAATGCTCAGGAGATTCCTTTGCGGAAAATTGAGATCATCAGTACTGCAGGACAGTTGCTCGATCCGTCCAACCCGGAGCTTACTGTAACCGCCAAGCTGTATCCAGAGAACACCTCCTATCGAGATATCGAGTGGGCTGTTGTGAACGATGCAGGAATTGAATCCAACATTGCCAAGGTGGAAGCTGTTCAAGCGGAAACGGGCGACAACGGTGAGCATCAACATGCGGTGAAGGTATCTGCTATAGGTGACGGGGAGTTCCGGCTTCGCGCAACCAGTACCAATGGTACGGATAAAACGAAACTCATCTCCCAGTTGGAATTCAAGGCGGACGGTCTCGGCACAGCCTACAAAGATCCATACGGCTTCATCACGGGCGGACTGTACGATTACACCAAAGGTGAGGTTGGTAACGGTAACGAACGTGGGGTAGCGACAAGTCGCGACGGAGAGACGCATGTAGGCTTCCGTAATATTGACTTCGGACCGTACGGCTCCGATACCATAACGATTCCTATTTTCACGCTATCCACTGAGGAGTACTTCATTCAGATCTGGGAAGGTATGCCGGATGAAGAAGGAAGTACGATGATCGCAGATGTGGTTTATGACAAAGAGTCCATTTGGAATGTGTACCAGGAAGAGACATACCAATTGTCCAAACGCCTTAGCGGGATCACGTCGATCTGTTTTGTGCTGAAGCAGAAGATTCATATTAAAGGTTTCTCTTTCGAGCGCCAGAGTCGGGCCTTTGAACAGAACGCGGCTGCATCCTGTGACCATCTTTATGGAGATACGTTCAAAATTGAGGGCGACAGAGTAGAAGGTATCGGGAACAATGTGTCGCTAGAGTTTGAAAATATGGACTTTACGGCAGAAGGCACATCCAAGCTCGTGATCTACGGTCATTCACCAATTGATAAAAATACGATTCATATTCGCTTTGCAGGTGCGGACGGACAGAGCAACCAGCTGGTTGAGTTCACACAGTCGGGTGGATATGAGGAGCGGGTGTTTGAGCTTGAGCAAGTGACAGGTGTGCAGAAAGTAAGCTTTATTTTCCTGCCAGGCAGTCAGTTTGACTTTGGCTGGTTCCGATTCGAGAAATAAATGTGATCGAAATATAAAACCCCTTCAAGCAGGCATCGGTTCATGGGAACGTGGATCTGAATCGCTTGCGTGAAGGGTTTTTCTTGTATGTAGGTGTGAGAGAAAACATCAATGAAACTGCTCTGCTTCAACTGAGAGATCTAAGTGATGACCTATTCTGCTATAAATGTACAACTTAATATCCGTGTCTTGTAATGCAAGCAGGTTGATCGTTTTAACACTATTTCTGCTGATAGATGTTTCCATAGGTTCACTTCCTTCATCTACATACATCTTCACATATACCGTTTGGTTGCTGTTGTTTCCAACTGATATGTTGGCATGTGTCCCATTCGAAGCAACCATTGTGAAGCTGCCGTTGTATGCGGAACGACCTTCATGTTGAGTTGGGGCAATGAGCAGAACAGAAGTAGATGTTGGGACGGAGCGCTCCATTTCATGGGCTAGTCCGGTTGATTGCCACTCATTTGTTGAAGTTAGAGCCGCTGTACTTGCTGAATGGGTGGATAGTAGTACAGATAGAGCCAGTGCTACACCGAGCATTGTTTTTAAGGTCATTAAATTAACCCCCTACTGAATGATAAATCACTAAAATTTTCGTTCCTTTTTATACATTTCTATGATTCTAAACGTTTGGGACAACGAGGGAGTTACAGATAAATGACAAATTAAGCATAATCATGAAACAAAGGATAGTCTTGAACCGTTTCATAGATGAGGTGATGGAATGAGAAAAAGTATGCTTATCCTATCGTTGGCTTTAATGCTGTTAACTGCCTGTCAGGCAAATGAACCAACAACGAATCCTTCCGGAATTACGCAAGCTTTTCCAGAAATTATTGAGCCCCATAATCCAGAGCAAGCGGAGCAAAGCGGGGATGTGGTTGTGCTTCATGGAGGCATACGGAACGAAGATAAGTGGAACACATTTATGAAGAATGTGGAGAAAAAACAGCAGGACCAGGTTCGTGTAACGATGTATACCATTGAAGGTGGGCCCATTATCCAGGAATTGATCTATGATGGTACAGCTATTCAATCGACTTACGATAACTCAAGGGATGCCTACGGCTCCAAACAGGGAATGAAGACTGACACCTGCAAAGGGATCGGGACAATGAAGAGTGAGCAGGGACATATTTTTTACGTGTTAACCGGGTGCGAGAAGGAAGAGAACCCCTTTTGGATGCCTAAGTTGTAAATGTGATGTATCCACATGCAAATTCTTAATAAAAACTGTGAAGCCGAGGCTGGCTATGCAGGTTTTTGTTGCTATTTGAAAGGTGGAAAATCGAGATTTTATCTGTACAAAGCATTGGACTCTTTATTATAAAACCCATATGTCAAATCATTCTCAGACTGTCCACCGCCCTGAATTTCATAACCCAACTGCACTTCATGATCTGTATAGGTTGCATTACGCAGTGTGATGGTAAGCTCATCTACGGTTTTGGTTTGAAGTGGGATGTTTGAATCGGGAAGTGCGGATCCTTCTTTATTAGTTACAGAAAAATAAAGCACAAGTTGAAGTATCAATATGATAAGAGCAATAATGATAAAGATGATGATATTCCTTTTGTTCAATGTGCATCTTCCTTTCAGCGAATAGATTTTTTAATGAAGTGAATTTAATAGTTAATAACCAATTATATCATATTTTGGGTGGTGATTTAAATGAAGAGGCTTTGGGTGTTATGTATTTTGATACTTTTAGTGACAGGGTGTGGTCAGAACAATAGAGAGAAAGCCATTGATTATCTAACGCAAAATCAAAGAAATGATGCATCACTCATTGTATTTACCGACCGACCTTCGGAGCGACCATTTATTGTTGAGTTACAGACGCAATTAAATGAAGTGAATAACGAGAATTTGAGGGCAGAAGGCCCAATAACTAACGTAACCTTTTATAATGTCCGTGATGAGAATAAGTTTAATTATGAGAAGATTTTTGGTCTGAAATCATATCCGTACATGATCCTGTTCGAGAAAGGCCAGATCACATTGGAGACGCAGGAACCGGAAGAGATCGTTTAGCATTTTAAGGAGAGGTAAGAGTCTACTGAAAAGAAGTTTGATCCCAATGGATCGGCTAAGTTAAACATAAAATGTGATCTGTGAGGTCCTACTGGGGAGACAATTAAGCCATGCTGGCAAGACAAAGGACAACTATAGCAGGACTCATGTCTTTTTTATTGGGCTCCCTCCATAGTTATTCGCACACTCTCCGAATGTGCTAAGGACATAGTATAGGGCATATATACTGTGTGCCTTGGCCTAAGGAGATGACCATTTTGAAGTATCTGAACAAGAGGACAGCCACCCTCAATAAATTAAGGCCCAGTCGTTCTACGTCGAAATGCAGAAACAAACACTTGGGAAAGCGAAAGAAATGCCATATTATCCGTAGGTCTTATCGGAGAAAACGCTGCTCACTGAAGCGTCCATTAAGATCACAGAAGTTGGCCTGTGGCAAAAAAGTCATTGCACTACCGAGAGGGGTAGGCAGCAACCCGGCATGTTGTGAGCCTACTCCCCTGCTCGCTCCGTTGAGACAACATGAATTGGAGACTGTGAGCTTTCCTGGAACGAAAGGTATGCCCGGTGCCCAAGGCCCCGCAGGCCCACACGGCGGGCCGGGTCAACAAGGGGTTCCCGGAGCGCAGGGTCCCGCAGGCCCTCAAGGTGAGCAGGGCCAACAGGGAACTCCCGGGGTGCAGGGTCCCGTTGGTCCTCACGGCGGGCTGGGTCAACCGGGAGTTCCGGGAACGCAAGGCCCGGCAGGCCCTCACGGTGAACCGGGTCAATCGGGAGTTCCCGGAGCGCAAGGCCCGGCTGGTCCTCAAGGTGAGCCAGGTCAAGCGGGGCTTCCTGGAGCTCAGGGTCCGGCAGGACCTCAAGGTGAGCCGGGTCAACCCGGAGTTCCCGGAGCGCAAGGCTCGGCAGGCCCTCAGGGTGAGCCGGGTCAACCGGGGCTTCCCGGAGCGCAAGGCCCCGCAGGCCCTCAAGGTGAGCCAGGTCAACCGGGAGTTCCCGGAGTCCAAGGACCAACGGGTCCCCCAGGTGAGCAAGGTCCGCCGGGCACCGTGCCCGGAATTGAAATCATTCCTACGGCAAATCGTTACTTCTATTTTCCGGACACCGATCTGGATTTGTCGAACTCGGTTATAATTCCTGCCACAGAATTCACAAATGACGATGGCGACAGCATAACCGAATTTGCCGGGGTTGGACTTACTAGTTTCAACAATCTTTATATAAACGGGATTGTCCAACCAGGAAACTCATACAGTGTAAGTGCGGAGAGGTTGTTTTTTTCGTCACAAAACGGTGTGATCTTTGCAGGGACACCTATCACTATCGAGATAATTATAATAACAGCCAATATTATAAATGGTTAAAATTGGATTTAGTTGCTGGTTCCTTTGCCTTCACTACTCCCAAACCTACCACATATACTATGTTAGGTAGGAGGTGAGAAACATGCCACTTGTGACACCATTTCAGAACAGTTTAAGATTTGTTGCAACCATTGGTGATGGGACCGGCACTGGGGCAACGTTTGCCATTGCTGCGACTGCTTTTACAAACGACGCTGGTGTAGCTGCAACCGCATTTCCAGGCACCTACAACTACTACAATCTCTATATTAACGGCCTTATGCAAACAGCAGATACCTCCTCGGCTACGACGACTACAATTACAATTCCCGGTGGAGATGCATTAAATGATGGAACTCCAATTGTTGTTCAATTTGTAGTGTCTTAAAGAAGATCTAATCATGTTGCATCGTTATCTTGTGCGACTTCTATCTGTGATAGAAGTCGTTCTTTTTGTACAAGATACCCAGTCGACTCAACGGTATTCATTCGTGCATTAATATGCAAAAATGGTTACCCAAGGATGTTGCTCTACTACCGTATAACCTCTGAGGAAATGATCCTTCCGTTTGATTCCAATCCTCCTTCTCACTTGTTAAAATTTAGGTACATAAACTATGGTCAGGTTGGCGGGTGATAAGGAAATGCAGCGAATCGAGGTACATCCCGATCTATTGGAGGAAAAGGCCCGGTTGGTCCAGCAGAAGAAACAGGAACTGGAGCGAATGGTCTGGGAACTGGAGAAATCGATCTATATGTTGCAATCCGATTGGTCGGGTGTGACAGGAGAGCGTTTCTTCTGGGATTTTATGCAGGTGAAAGAAGTGTTCCCGACTACACTCGGGCTGTTGGACGAAATCCAGAAAGAGTTTACGTTTATCGCGAGGAACTTCAAAACAACGGACGGCTCAGGTGAGGTTGCGCTGTACATTCCAGAAGAACTAAAGCGAAATTTCGCTGTAGGGCTGCTTGATAAATCAGTAGGAGAAACAATAACGGGAATGGGCCAGACGGCAGAAGCTTTCTTCGAGAACCCGTTCAGTACATTAAGCAGTGTGGCATATGCCATGACAGTGGGCAAAGTTGTTGACGTTGGGCGTGGTATTCAATTTGCATGGGATACCGCCTGGGGCACGGGAACGGCGAGATCTGATATAGAGCAATTTGTAGAAGAGCAGAAGAAGCAGATCGATGAGAGTGGTGCAGGGTATTACGGTGGGGCGATGACGGGACAGGCCCTAGCGTATGTTTTGTTTGGCAGAGCTTTTCGTTCGAAGGACGACATTGGATCATCAGGTGGAGGCAAGCCTGAGTCGGGGAAAGGAAATGAAAGGACAGGTAGAACTCATTATTTAGAATCAGTTAATAAGTTTGAGGATCAAATTCGAAATAAACCCTTGGAACACGGGCAATTTTTTGATAAGAATGGTAATTTAATAGGAGAAACGGTTGTTGGTACTGAAAAGTCTATAAATATAAGTAACCATAAAGATGTAGCTAAAGATACGGTATTTACTCATAACCATCCAACTAACGGGCCTTTCAGTCTTGAAGATATAGCCACTGCAATAGATTTTAATATGGCTGAGATAAGAGCTGTTTCTCCAAATGGTACTAATTTGAGTATGAAACGAGGGGCAGAAGGTTGGAAAGAAAATGCAGAAGACATAGGAATTATATTCGCTAATATTCAAAAAGAGCTAAGAAGTGATCTAAAAGCACAAGAATATTTCAAAACTGGTAATAAAGATGCAGTGTGGGATATGCTATTTGACAGAGTTGCTAAAAAAATAGGTGGGGAATATACAAAACATTAAAAGGTAGGTTAAACAATGAATAAAGATTTTCTTTACACTAAGCCCTATGTTCCCGGGATAATAGACGATACACCAGTGGACCTCGAATCGTGGTTTCTAGATGATTCAAGAGAGAGGATGGAAGAGAAATTAAGAAATATTTCTCTGAATGACCTAATCATTGAGTTAATTAATATATTTAAAGACGGAGACCCGAATTATCAAGTTCTCTTAGGGTTATTAGGAGAAAAAGTGGTTAAGGAGGCTAGAGAAGACAAGATTGTCTATTGTCTAGGTGATATTTTGCGTGCTGATGACGATATAAAGAGAATTGAGATTGAAACTGATGATGAGGGTCTGAATATAAAGAAAATGAACATTTTTGTTATTCCAGCCGCGCTTTTGGTACTTCAAAAGGAGATAACTAGCCTTTGTGCTGATATTCAAACTCAAAAAACAAGCGATTACTTATCAATCTTTATTAAAGATAAGATGATAACCTTATTTTCAATTTAAGAGAGAAGACTGTCATACTAACTTATAATTCTAAGTGATACAGTGAAAAGATGATATGAGTTGCGCACATCTATGCACGATTTAAAGTCATATCATTAAGCACTTCTACCAGACCACAGGTAAAGGTGCTTTTTCCTATGAAATCAAACAACTAATGAAATCTTCCACAGATTGGTCGATAATATAGAAGAAGCAACTTTCAGCTAACATATACATAGAGAACTATCCACAAATCCTAACTCTCGCGAGGTACATTCATGAAACAAGGCATATATGAACAGCTTATCAACACCATCACCAGACAGGAGATTTCGGCGCTGGACCCGGATGTGTATAACATTGGGACCGAGAAGCTGGATGCAGAAGAAGCACGTAAACTGTTATCCACGTATTTGGCGGCGGTGACTCGGCGAGCGCTCAAGATTGTGCGGGAACAGACGGAAGATAAGACGGCAGTGTTGGCGCAGATCCGAACGTGTAATGAGATTATTGCTACCCTGAAAGGCACACTGGGTGAAGAGTACAACGAATTGCAACTGGATGAGCAGGTGGAAGTGTTGACCTATGTGTTGTAGTATACCTGTTAGTTGTTATTCCATTTACTACTTCAGGAGGAATATTTTGATGAAAGTTTGCTGTGAAAATTGTTTTAACTACAAACCCTTTAAAAAATATATTCAAGAAAAGGGGACAGTTGATAACTGTTCATTTTGTACATCTCAAGGCGTTCGAACAATTGATGTTCAAGATAGCTTTTTTGCTCGAAATATGTCCATTTTTGGGGAGAAATTTAGAGCAAATGATTCAGGCTTTGAACTAGAAAGGTTCTTTACTAAACAAATCGACCTATTAAGTATAGCTCTATCATCAACAGTTGCGAAAGAACTATTATACGAATTATTTCGCGAATCCATAGGTAGAGAATTGCTGAATGGGAAATTTAGCGTCAAGTTAGAGGACGATATAATTAACACTTGGAATAGCTTCAAAGAAAATATTAACATGGTAATCGGTTTGGTTTCGGAATTGACGCTAACTTAAAAGAATCTCTTATTGAAATACTCCAAACTAATGAAATGCAGTTAAATGGAGAAGAAACCCTTTTTCGTGCGAGACTTGGTAAGGCAGTAAATAAGCATGGCAGTGCACCATATGAACGCGACCAGATCATGAATCCTCCCAAACACTTAGCTTCTGAGGGAAGAATCAATCCAAAGGGAATCCCCTATCTATATTTAGCCGAAAACTTAGAAACTGCAATTGCAGAAGTAAGACCCTATAAAGGAAAAGAAGTTTCCGTTGCTACTGTGAAAATTGAAGATAATATCCGTATCTCTTCATTCAATAACAATACATTCTATGGCGAGACACTTTTTAAGCAATATCAGCTTTATTCATTAACCAATAAAGTAAATATGGAACTCTCTAAGCCTGTGGAAGAGGAAACAAAATATTTTAATTATATACCTACCCAATATGTTGCTGAGTTAGCAAAACATCTTAAATTTGAAGGTCTGGCATACGGTAGTGCATTAGGAAATGGGAAAAATTATTGTTTATTTAATCAAGAGAAGGCTTCATGGGTAAATAGCCGTTTGTATAGAACTAAACAAATTCATATTGAGTACGAACCTGTAGATAGTTGGGATGACTTTATCTAGTTGGGACTTTAACTTTAAACATTAAAAAAATAGATAGAAATCAAATGTAGTTGTGGTGCTGTAATGGTTAAACGTAAGAATAAAGATGGGGTGGAATTTTGGGGATGTAGCAGCTACCCTACTTGTAGAAAAACGAAAGCTATCTGAATATGTCAAAATGACGGAAAAACAAAGGCAAAGCAACTAGTTAAACAGTTGCTTTGCCTTATTTATGATTTGTTCTGTAACCCTTTAGTATCTCTTTTAGAATGTTCCTAGTTAATTGAATATTATCTAAATTTGTATCTCTAAGCATATCCACTATTTCTTGAATCATAATATCCGTCTCGGTTAATTCAATTTCATCATTCACATAAGCAAAAAGTTGAGAAACATTTACATCCAACGCCTCTGCAATTTTACCAAGATTAATTAAAGAAACGTTTTTCTCTCCACGTTCAACTTGTCCAATGTATGTAAAATGGAATCCACCTTTTTCTCCAAGTGCCTCCTGTGATAGTCCCTTATCTTTCCTTAAAACTTTAATTCGTGCACCGACTAATTTTAGAATTTTTCTATCTTCCACACTATGCACCCCCTATATGTAAAAGTGTAGACAAGAACTCAGGGGCTAAACACGAGCATTTAGATCGTATAATTTTTATTAATTATATCTTTGGGTATTATTCTATTGTATAATACTGGTATTAACTCTTTGGAGGGATGACAATGGCAAGAAATTGGTCCATAACCGAAGCACATTGTAATCACCAAGTAGATGTTACCCCACGTTTGCAAGACCATGATATCTCCACACAACCTAGTTCCAAACATACTCCTGCTTACCACATGCTACGTACCACAATAATGGCCTACCACCAACATGCTAAGTATCATTTGAAACTTGCCGTCATCATGTGTAATCACAATCAGTTTAAAGCCTGCCTAATTCTATGTGATTGGGCTCTAGCCTCCATGATTAAGGCGCTTTATATCCATAAGTATCATTCAACACATGCACCCAAGGAACTCACGATGAACGAAATCTTGCCTCTAGTGCATAGGGACAATGAACCCGGATTGGATATCGCTTTGTTCATCGGTACGATGCAACATATGTCATCCCTAGCGGATTACCCACATGACCAGCCAATAGAACTGGACAACATTGAAAAGCTTCTTCAACGAACAGAAGAGATATTGGACGAGTTAGCCACTCG
Source organism: Paenibacillus sp. FSL H7-0940 (assembly GCF_037979415.1). Taxonomy (NCBI): domain Bacteria; kingdom Bacillati; phylum Bacillota; class Bacilli; order Caryophanales; family Paenibacillaceae; genus Paenibacillus; species Paenibacillus sp. FSL H7-0940. The sequence goes on along the minus strand of NZ_CP150280.1, from coordinate 4,533,596 downwards.
ATTGGAGGATGATTCATCAGAGTAAGATGTTTTTTAATTGATCATTTGGGTTAATGTTTGATTTATCTATGTTACGCTTACAAGATGACATCATCCAAATAAAGGATATATGATGCAGAGATTACAAAGGATGCTCTTTGCTTTGCATCTGGAAAGTAGGTGTACATTTTGAAAAGAGTAATTGCTATCGCGTTTTTCATATTATCTATATTGGAATTGGTTACTTTAATCCTAATCGGTAAAAGCATGATGATTGGGTATATGGAACCGAGTACGTTTAGCGGGATAATTTCATTCCCACTAGGCGCTACGTATCTCTCGATCTGGATGTTCTTTTCACGGCAAGAGTTTACCGGAGGACGAGTCGCGGCACAGATCAGTTTTACAGCGGCATTGTTGACGGCGTGCCCGTTGGTGTGTTTGTTAATTATTTTCTATTAAATCAACCCATCCCTCCACATAGCAACTTGTGTAATGGCATCAAGGGAGATTCTGGATCGATGCTAGGAGACTTCAAAAGTAGAAAGGATGTTATACCACATGCCTACATATAACAAATTGGTGCGGGACAAGATTCCGCATATTATCACATCCAGCGGTAAGGAATGCCGGACCCGCATTCTAGACTCGGAGGAGTATAAGCAAGAATTAAGAACGAAGCTACAAGAAGAATCGGATGAGTACTTAAATGCATCAAGCGATCAGGAAGCGTTGGAAGAGTTGGCAGACATGCTGGAGGTAATCCGAGCGCTGGCGGAGGTACACGGGGCGAATGCGGCGCAGCTGGATAAGCTTCGGGCAGACAAAGCGGAAGCGCGCGGTGCATTCCAGGAACGGGTGTACCTGATTGATGTCGACGAAGCTTAACGTTAAACTCATTACAGATAACCTGGTCGATGAACTGATTACCCGGATGCACCATGCGTCCGGGATTTATATTATGACGTCCTTTATCATGCAGTCCGGGGTGAAACTACTGGCCCCGCACTTAAAGCGGGCGGCGGAGCGTGGGGCAGAAGTATGGATGCTCGCAGGAGATTATCTGTACATAACACAGCCAGAAGGATTGCGGGCGCTGTGTAAGGTTGATCCACGAATTGAGACAGGTTTGTGGCGAAGTATGGGTACTTCTTTTCACCCGAAAGCTTATCTGTTCGATGCCGATTGTATAAAAACCATAATAGCTTCATACAAAAACCTCAAAAAGTCCTCATCGCCAAACTGATCAAAATAACCCGCATAGCGACGATCCGTCGTATAGGCTTCCGCGATACACCTCAGAATCTCAACATCACAGCTCATAAACTGTTCCAGGCAACTCTTCCATTCACGCACTAACGCTTGTACCTCACCAGAAGCAGGAGACAGATTCTGATGTTTTCCCAATTCCCGAAATACCTGCTCCATGTTGACCGAGAACTGCTGGTAGGCTTTTTCTTGCTCTTCCGCAGACAGTTGGTTCACATTGGCTTCGAATTCCTGATATTTCTCGGTATCTCCGTAGATGAACTTCGCCTCAGATTCATATTGTTCTTGAATAGACAGGATGGAAGAGTCGTCAAACAGATGAAGATGAGAGATATCTGTACCATCCACATACTCGTCCAACTGGTCGATGATGGTTTCGAGCTTTTGTTTGCGTTGAACGAGTGTACTGCGATGCTCTCTTAGGATACCTTTCTGTTCATCTTTGGAGAGTTGCATCATGGCTGCAATGTCTTTCAATGAGAAATTCATTTCTTTGAACAAGAGAATCATCTGCAGATTCCCCAGTGCCTCTTGATCGTAATAGCGATAGCCGTTGTCCTCGACTTTGCTCGGTTTCAATAGATCCGTTTTATCGTAATAATGTAATGCGCGTTTGGTGATGCCAGTGATCTGAATGATATCTTTAACGGTGAAATAGGGTGTCTTCATTCCAAAATTCCTTTGTTTCAGCAAGAATGACACTTGTCGGAGTGATGGTCGCTTCGGTGATAGGTGTACCTGTTTTGTTCAGATAATATTGAATTAAGTGATAACCGCAGGCATAGCCAGCCGCATAGGGCATACCTACGGGCGTGAAATTTTGCATGATGGTAAGTTCATCGCCGTATAGATACGGATTAATTTGGTCAAAACCGGTGACATGCAGCTGGCCTTTCATCTTTGGCTTGATAACGTTATTCAAAGTTTCCATATCCGTCTTGGCTACCCAGGGTCCTAACAACTCTTCTCCATACAGGGATGTCGCAAAGCTCTCAGCCAACCCCTCGCTAACAACCATCTCGCCAAGCGTAATCTGCGGACTCCACTGGATATGTTGATACCTCACATTATGATTGCATTCATGGGCTAACACGGTTTGCATACGAGGTAGAGTATACCCATTGGGGATCAGGTTCGCAATAATATAACCCGGGATTCCACCATCTCCGCTGATACCTTCGTTCATCATGAGTGAGGGGCTATTTTTATCGCCTAACAAAATCGTATACAGATATTCGGAGACCGATAGTTCAATCCCGTGATCTGTAAAGGTCGATAGACTCGTACGAACAGCTTCATGACACAGTTGCCAAAATGATTCGGACGAGATCGCTGCTAACGATGCGTTAATCTCAGGTGTGATATCTGCTGGAGCGATATTCATAAAGTTATTCATCATGATCACGTCAAAGCCGTGAGGTTCTTGAGAGCGAAACGGGATCTGTTGTATGTTCCATTTGTTCATGAATGGACTCATCATTCGCTCGCGGTATAACTCCAATTTCTCATCAGGTGCAGCCTGGATGATCTCCTCATAGATTTGATCTGAACGTAACGCGGTAATCTTCATCCTTAATCTCTCCTCCATGTAAGCTTGAGATCATTATCAAGTATGACCTAACGTAACAGTCAAGCGTTGATGTTACGCTGCTGGCTCTCTGAATGATTCTTCATCTTCATTGCGAATATCAGACCAGACAGGATATAGATCAGGCTTAACAAGAGATAAGGGAGTTGCAGCGAGAATACACGATCAAATGTTGTTTCACTAACCCGCACCAATAATCCGCCGAGAAGCGTACCAATGGCACTGATCCCAAAGGACAGAAAGCGAAACACACTTCCGACCCGGCCAAGCATCTCATTAGGAACGGAACGTTGCAGGATGGAGGAACGGGTAACATTGTAGACAATAATGAAAAATGCAGCACAGAAGTACAGTCCACCTACCATATAAGCATTCGTGGTTAACCCCACCACACCGTAGATGATTCCCATGCACAAAATGGAGGAGATAATCAATTGTTTTGTACTCCATCTCTTACGCATATAAGCCACAGCCTGGCTCCCTACAATGCTGCCGATTGTTGCAATGGAGATGAGAATACCAAATGCAAAAGCATCCAACTGAAGCACATCTCGTACAAAAAAGATCTGAGTAGCCAGAATGACCGAATACATCAGCGTAACGGTGACAGACAGAATGGCTAATCCCCGAAGAAAACGATCATGATAGACATATTGAATACCGGACCACATCTCGCGTTTCCAATTCTTCATTGGGCGAACTTCCTTCTTGGATGTTTCCGTATCCCCTGGATAGAAGTTTCCCTTCAAACTGATTAAAAAGAACAGAGCAATAACAGCCGTTACGGCGTCTATGGCAAAAGGAAAAACAATATGCAGGGTTATGATAAATCCTCCCAGAGCAACGCCTAGAATATCACTTGTAATTAACTGTCCGGCGGTGAACTGCCCATTCGCTTTCTCCAATTTATTCTCATCTACCAGTTGAGGGATGACTGTCTGCACCGTACTGTCGAATACAACTCGGCTCAGGCCAATACCAAACATGAACAGAGCCAGAAGCGGAATGCTCACCCATCCTCCCCAGATGCATAACGTCAGGACTAGCAGAAGGATCATTCGCGTAAAGCCTGCGCCAATCAACATATGTTTGCGTGAGTAACGGTCGATGAGGACACCAACTGGAAGACTGAATAGTAACCAGGGTAAACGAAGTGCCGTCATGGTGACAGAGGCATACAGCGTATCGCTCGTAAGTGTTGATATGAGCCAAGGAACCGCGGCAAGCGTAAGTCCATCACCTAAAAAAGTAAGCGAAAATGCACCGAATAACTTGGTATAGTTCGACTTAATCTTCATAGTTTCCTCCACATTCAAATTCAAATCAGTTTTACTACACAATGTAATGTACAAAACCATATTTATTCCTTTTAATACAAATTTAGTTTAATATATAATGGAGTGCAAGACTAATTTTACTATTTGGAGGTATAAAATGGGTGAGAAAAGAGTTGATTTATATGAGAATCCTGTTATTTCTCAGAAATTTGTGACGCTTGAGCAACCTTATTTCCATTTCAAAGTGGAGCAATTTTTTGATTCAAAGGTTGCTGGTCATTTGCTTTCCTGGCTTCAAGACACGAATTTATATAGGACGGTGGAAGGTGGATTCTATAAACAAACTATGTTCCCAATTACCACGGATCGTTTGCCAGAAGACCTTCAGAACTTATTTGATGAAAAAAATCGCAATCAGATTCAAAAAAAGGCTGAACAATACTTTGAAACGATGTTTCATGATTCATTTCTTATCACTGCGCATCGCCTTCTCCCGACGGAAAAAACTCTCATTCACAACGACTATCTGGCTGATCCATACCATATGAAATACGGATTTACACATCGTATTATTGTATATATTAACGACCAATGGAAGAGAGAAGATGGAGGGGTACTAGGCGTATATGCTTCAGATCAAAGTAGTGATCTGGTACACACCTATGAACCGATTCATAACTCAGCCATAGGGCTAGCATTTAGTCCAAACTCTTATCATGATGTGAGTGAAGTGGTGGGTGGAGAAAGATACACCATCAATTTCACTTTTTTGTCCAAATCACCGAATTTCAAAAAGTAGTATAACTCATCATAAAAAAACAAAAAAAATGTGATATTTGTCATTGAAATAAGGTTTTTTGTTGTCTATAAAAAAATACAATGTTAAACTAGTGAATAGTTGGGGGAATTTTCAATAAAAGAAAATTAAAGGGAGGAATTACGATGAGCAACGAACCTAAAGGGAAAATGGAAGAGTTCGATGACGATATTTATAAAATGACTTCGCCTAATAATATGCCTATGATTAACGAACTGGAGTCTTTAACAGAGGATGAGCAGCAAGAGATGGAACAGGCTTTAAAACTTTCAAAAGAAGCCTAAGACTCTAATATTCTGAACGAATTCCCCCAGCTTCTTTAACTTCATATGAAGGGAGAATCAGTCGTGGAGAAAGATGTATTCATTATTGATAACTTTTATGGGGATCCTGATTTGGTTCGTCAATTAGCAATCCAATCCGATTATGTAAGCGGAGCCAAATATAATTACCCGGGATATCAGAGCAAAAAGCAGTTTTACACTAAAGAAATCGTTGAAAAGATTGAGAACGTTACCGGAGTGAAAATTACGGATATAAATCGATTCACTTTTGGGGCATTTCGAATGATAACCCAAGCTACAGGGACTATGCCCAAGGTTCATGCAGATAGTGTAATTGATTGGGCAGGACTGGTATTTCTTACACCGAACGCTCCCAAGAATAACGGAATGGGATTCTATAAACATCTAGAAACAGGGTTCGAAGGACCGCCAACGGACAAAGAAGCTCGATTCCTAGGCTTCGAGGATGCCAATGAGTTTGAAAGACAAGTGGTCAGAAGAGATATGGCTGATTTGTCAAAATGGGAGTTAACTTCTGTTGTTGAACCAGTTTATAACCGGATGGTTCTATTTAGAGGATCGCATTATTATCATGCCCCTATTGGAGGAAGGGGAACTAATCCTCAAGATAGTCGAATTACACAAAATTTCTTCTTTAATGAGGCATTGAGTGTATGACTAGGGGCAAATAAGGAGGCTGATGAGTTGTTGGATGACATTCATATTATAGATGATTTTTATGAGAACCCTGATGCATTGCGTAAGCTTGCCTTAAAGACCGTTTATAAAAACTATGGTGAACAACAAAATTATCCAGGGTATGAGAGTGTCAAAGCATTCTATACTTATGATATTGTGAAAAAATTCGAAGGGATTTTGAAACAATCCATTGTTTACGATCCGAGAAAATTCATATTTGGTAAATTTAGGTATTCTGTTGTGAACGATCTTGCGAAAACAAAAATCCATCTGGATTGGCCAGTTCATTGGACAGGTATAGTTTACTTATCCAAAGATAGGCATAATAGAGGAGGGCTTGGAATCTATCAACATCTCGAAACAGGGATCACTCGTTTACAAGCAAGCTCAAATTTTTATCAGCAATACGGCTGCAAAAGCATAGAGGAATTTGATGCAAGATATATATATCCAAACAGTTCAAATTTAGAGAAATGGTCTTTAATTGAAGAGATACCGATCAAGTTTAATCGGTTGATTTTATTTCCTGGCTCGGAGTATTTTCACTCTATTACTGAGCAATTTGGAAACAAAATAGAAGATGCAAGATTAACACAAAACTTTTTCTTTTCAACATCAGGTAACAACGTATGTTGAACGGTAATGTCAAGAAGTACTATGCGGATAAAGTTATAAATCAAAACGGAGTTGCCACCTTTTTTGATAGTTTCGTTCTGAATCAAGGGACTCATGATAAAACTGCTCGAGAAGAATCTCTGTCTTTACGGGAAAATAACATGGTTCAACGTGTTAAAGAAACGCTGGATATCAATATGGGCGAACGATATGTGAACCTAAAAGATAGGATAGCTGACACCCTGAAAAGTGATATGGATATGTACGACCGGATATGCAGCCAAGGTACTCTGAACTGCATTCAATGGAAGGGGAAGCCTCTTCTCAAAAGTGCTCAAGATTTCGTGCTCTATCCGATGTTGATCTGGGAGTTAAGGCCAAATTCAATTATAGAGCTGGGATCTACTGCTACGAGTCTGGAATGGCTAACGAATCTTGCTAAAGTCTCTGAATTAAATAGCAAAATTGTAGGCGTGGATCTTCATCTTCCTAACTATATACCTGCAGAATCTGAATTTATACAAGGGGATATTGAAAAAATTGAAACGTTACTTACCGTTGACTATTTGCGCAATCTTCCTAGACCTTTGCTGGTTATAGAAGATGCACACACCAATGTATCTCAACTTTTGGAGTGGATATGTAATCACATGCGTGACGGAGACTATTTAGTTGTAGAGGATAGTCTATCGAAACAAGGTACAATAAGTCATTGGATTCAGCATACCACGATGAGCAGTACCATTTATGTTGATACGTACTATACCGATTTTTTTGGAGTTAACACTTCCACTGCCGTCAATTCAGTTCTAAAAAAAATAAATAAGGCGGGTTAGCACAATGAAGACACTGCTGGATATAGTTAAACTGGCAAGTCATATAACTGATTCAACATACCAATATTTCTTAGTCGGAGTTGATGTCGCAACTGTAAATGAAGATAGATTATTTCCTAAGTTACACAATGGACAAAATATAGAACAATTTACAGCAGCAAAAACAGGCAGAGGACTGTCTCAAATTACAAGAGATCTTGGATACATTGTATTGGTTCAGGCAGAATCTGGTCATATTATCAAGGAGACAACGGATTTAGCGGAAATTCGCAAAGGATCTGTCGTCAAAGTGTTGAATGGTCGTTTGTTGATTCAGAGGTATGGAGATCATTGCAATCTGGAGGGCACAAATTTGAGAGGGGCTCAATTGGAAGGGGCAAATCTTGAACAGGCCAATTTGACAGATGCAGATCTTTCGGGCGCTAACTTGAAGAATGCTAACTTGAAGGGGAGTAACTTGAGGCAAACGGAATTATATGGAGCGAATTTGCATCGTTGCAACTTGCAAGGAGCAGTTCTGGATTGTACTGATCTGAGAAGGGCTAATCTGACAGAGGCTGATTTACGATATGCACGTTTGGATAAGGTCGCGTTAAGAGGAGCTGAACTATGGTCAGCATATTTATGGGATATTGACCTGAGTACCTGCTTTGTTGAAGGGACTGATGTGTCCAGGGCAGATTCAAGAGGGGCCAAGATCACTGTATCTTAAAATGTCCGTTCTTTCATCCAATATGCTTTTTAGGAGGTAGCAGATATGCAAGAAAAGCACTTGAAAAGAGGGTTATACGGCGATAGACATTTGATCCTGATTACAATGGAAAGTGTTCTGGCCCATGACCGAATTTTCGTTGGAAACCAGCCGGATGATTTTGGAATTGCCAGCGTTCTTGCTCCAGGCAAACGTGTGCTTATGTTGGGTTTAGGTTATGGTGGCTCTATACGCTCTTTATTGGCGGGAATAGAGAACATCGAACTTCATATTATTGATAATGATCCCAATATTATAAAAAGTTGTTCCAGTCTGTTTCAAGATGTATTCCCTGATATCCATAATCGGGTTCATTACATTCAGGGTGATGCTTCCGGCTTTTCGGAGATCATTGAAGGGAAATTTGATGCAATTTGCATAGATACCTACACGAATGATGGTTATCCTGATTTTATTTTTGGTGATACGTTTTGGAATCAAGTAAAGGAAACCCTTAGTCCAGGTGGAATCTCAATCGTAAACGCCATGGGTTTACCAACACATCTTTACCCATTGCAGGGGGATACACCTCAAGCAAGGGTGCTTCATCAAATGAGAACGCAAATGAATTATGTGTATTCTATGCCGTATAGAAGAAGTTTAACGTTTATTTGTTCCAATGAGGAACCTCAAGCAAAAGAAGTGGAACTTCAATATGAATTGAAGAAATTTGATGAACTGATTATCAATATGTTTCCGATGAGATGGAATATGGCGAGACGAGTAAATATTGGCATGACTCCTTCCAAATATACAAATCATGTTTCTGGACTTCAGGAAGATATTGATAAAGAAATGAACGCACGATGGCCTGACTTCATAAAAATATTGAATAGGGGACTAGTAGCCTGTGGTTATACCAAAATAGAGGCAAAGGACTTAAAGGCGTTGCTTTTTGATTCTGTACGTTCTTCCATACTCACCGAATGGTTATTAAATAATGACTATATAGAAGAGGCTGCTTTTATTCCGAACTTTGTAGGCACACTCTCATATACAGAAGATGCACAACATATGAGATGGTTTCACAAATGGATTTTGAATCATGGAGAAAGATTAAATCGTTTGCACAAAGAATGGTTCATTAATACAGCTTTGTGGCAAGTAATGGCATCGATTACAAATCCGTTTGCTCACAATGAACATTTGTTTAATGAAGCAGATGAGTTGATAAAGAAACTTACTCTCTATAACGATAAGCTGAAAGTATGAAAAATTTTATCGATAAAAAATGGATCTAACTCGTGAAATAAGCTAAGGTAATCGTGCTGTTGCAGTTACTTTAGCTTATTTCACGTTTTTTAAGTTTCGACAAGTAATCCTATTTTTACATTAAATAACTTCACAAAACGCTTTCAAACTTTCAATTCTACCCTACCTTTCCCGCTACGAAGCTGAGATAATGGGAGAGGAATAAGGTATGAAACAGACGCGACAACCATGTTCACCAACAGTCTAAAAATAAAAGCTGCATATCCATAGGAGGGTTATTAATGACGACACAACCATTGAATCTGATCCAATCCACGGAGGGCCAAGCGTTGCTTGCCCAAATGTATGGACAATCACAAGTAGAGGAACAGACCGCACGTTACACAAAGCTGAACGCAACATTTGAAGAGTACTTTGGCGCGCAAGAGGGAAGCAAGTTGTTCAGCGCAGCAGGACGCAGCGAGATTGGCGGCAATCATACGGATCATAACCATGGTAAAGTGCTGGCGGGCAGCATTACGCTGGATACGATTGCAGTGGCTGCACCAACTGCGGAGTCGGTTATTACGTTTTACTCAGAAGGTTATGACAAGAAATATGTAATCGATCTCACGGACCTCACGCCAAATACGGAAGACGATGGCACAACAGCATTGATTCGCGGTATGGCTGCGGGATTTGGAGAATTCGGATATAAGGTAGGTGGCTTCCAGGCGTATCTCTCAAGTAACGTGTTCTCGGCATCAGGCGTAAGTTCCTCGGCGTCATTTGAGATGCTGATTTGTACGATTTTGAATCATTTCTATAATGATGGAGCACTGGATGTTGTGACCTTGGCCAAAATCGGTCAGTATGCGGAGAATCACTATTGGAACAAACCTTCCGGTCTGCTGGATCAGATGGCTTGTGCGTACGGCGGACTCATTGCTATTGATTTTGAAAATCCTGCACAGCCAGTCATCGAGCCTGTTCAGTGGGATTTCCAACAAAACGGCTACTCATTGGTCATTGTGAATACGGGCGGTAACCACGCTGATCTGACAGAAGATTACGCTGCTGTGCCATACGAGATGAGAGCGGTTGCTCAGGCACTGGGCAGTGAGTATGTTCGGGAAATTACTGCAGACGCCATCTATGCCAACCTCAAGAAGGTTCGTGAAGCTGCTGGCGATCGTGCCGTGCTGCGTGCGCTTCATTTCCTGGAGGAAAATAATCGTGTCGATGGTCAGGTTCAGGCGTTGCGTGATGGACGTTTTGCTGATTTCTTGAAACTGATTACGGCGTCCGGGAACTCATCATGGAAGTGGCTGCAGAATGTATATCAGAGTGGTGCTGTGAAGGAACAGGAGATTGGCATCGCGCTGGCACTGACCGAGAATTATCTGCAAAACCTGGGTGATGGCGCTTGTCGTATTCATGGTGGTGGATTCGCAGGGGTTATTCTGACGATCCTTCCAAACGAAAAAGTAGAAGAGTATATGTCATGGATGCACGACATGTTGGATACGCCGATTATCGTCGTTAATGTGCGTGCACAGGGTGCGGTATGCTTGAATGCATTGATCGCTAACGCGAGCTAAATAGCACTCAGTTAAATAGTTCTAACATGATTCTACGAAGTCTGGGCTATGCCCGGGCTTTTTGGATTGTCCATTTTTTGAAAAAACCTCAAACTTTGAAGGTCTGTAATGTGTTATTTAAGTAGTGGTTTAGTTAGGTTGGTAGTTACTAGAATACAGGCGTATTGATTATGGTTCGATTAGGCGAGAGGCTATATCTCAATAATGTTCTTATGAGAGGAAGGGTTAGATGAGTACACCTACAGTGGCTGGGCAGGAAGAGGCTCAATTATACGAGGAGTTGCGGCGTGCGATCGATGAATTCGAAGAGGGCGAGCAGCGGCAAATAGTTCTGAGTCGGATGGTCAGACAGCTCAGGTTTGCCAAGTGGCGCAAAGATCGAATGCGCAAGGTTGATACATACTGCCAAAGGATCAAACCCGCGACACTTTGGATCATCTTAGCCACAGGCGCACTTGCACCAGTCTTGCTGTTTAGCATGTTCATCTGGGTATCGTTGTGGGTGGAATGAAGCTGTAGAGAAGAGGGATAACAATATGAAGTTAATAAAAAGAACCGTTAACCATCGGATTATCGTATTCCGACTGTAACGATTCTCTGAGCTATCTTTAGGGTTAGTGGGACATTTGCGTAGATTTACCGTCTAAGGATTGCACTTGTCCCTGAATGTACTGGTGGTAATCACGGAAGCTGCTGATGTGATGCAAGGAATCAGAATTCTCGGACTGAATCTTAATTTTGCCGTCCTGAGGCAAACTTTTCATCTCAGCAATGACGGATTTGGAACCTTGGATATCACCGGACATGTCCTGGATTCGCTGTAATAATGCCGGATGTCCCTCATGCTGGAGCATTTCGGCGAGCGGTCTCATTTCCTCCAACTTTTGACTCGACCGTTCAAGTGTGGTCATCACTTTGTCTCCATCTGTACTTGCGCTAAGCGAAACCATTCGGTGAATATGGTCTTTCTCCATTCGCTCAAGCGCCTCAAGATGAGAAGCTTCCAGTCGTTTGGGATCGCTCCAACTCTCCGATCGAACGGTGTCATTCTGTTGCTGGGATGCATTATTCGCAGTGCCATTACCACAGCCCCATAACAGAGATGAGCAGGTTAACACGGCTCCAACGGCGATGATACTTTTTAACCTCATGCTGTCACTCCTTCGATAATTTACTTATGGTAGTATGAGCCGTAAATTGGTAATTATGCATGTAAATAAAGCGAAGAGTAGTGACTAACATAAAGGATTTTTAATTCTTATAGGAGTATTAAGGCCAATGGTTGGAGGCCTTTTCAATAATCAATAAGGAACGAAGTATTTATATTTCCATATATATACTGTAAAATCTTCTGATAAAGATATTAAGCTGAACGATACGATCAGGAAATCGGGAGGGTACATGAGTAAGAGGAAGAATGAGAAGTTGTTCAATTATTTATTGTTATTTTTAGTTTTGTATGGAATTAGTTTGTTAATTTGGCCTATAGCTCTTTTCGGACTAGGTATGTCTCTAGCTGCACCGTTTCCGCATACATACGATACTTCCCGTGATATATTAGGTGAAATTCTTTTTACATATCCTTTGGGCGTATTATTTGCAATTTTCTATTGTGGGATTAGTTACGAGAACGGAAGATTCAAAGCCCCTTACTGGGTTGTTCATGTACCATTGCTTTGGCCTGCTTCATGGAGCATAGTCGAATACTTAGGATTAACATTTGGTTTTTAAAGAAAAATGGATTTTTTCTTATCAACAAGTAAAAAACACAAACACCCCTTATCCGGCTGCATACCGGACAAGGGGTGTTTCGCGTTCTGGCTACACTTTCCTTTTATATTTCCCTGTATACGGGATGGTGAGATGGATTTTCAGATCCTTAATCGAGTCTTCCGTAAGCATCATCTTGCTCCCGTTGTTTGATAACTTACGCCAGAGCTTTGGATTTTTGCGATACAGCTTCTCCTGAAGACCGTAAATATCCACACCACGCTCAAGGCCGTGACGATAGGTCTGCATGATCTGCTCCCGTAACTTCACTTCACTAATCTGGATCATCTCCTCATAAGAAGTGGGCACCAGGTATTCGTACAGGGCAGTGAGGTAGTGGGCATCAATGTTGAACGTAACGTCTTCACCCTGAATGACAGGTTTAATTTTGATCTTTGGTAATCCTACACTGAGTGCCCCATAGATCGTTCCATCCTTCTGCACAAGCAAGGGAGCACGACGCATGTCTTTGATTAGCCAGTGATAACCGGGAAGCTGACTGCGTGGAAAGTATTCAAAGTCATAGCCAGTCTTTTCAAAAAAGGCCCCTTCCACCAGAAACAAATCATGTTTCTTCTCATTCTCAGCCCACTGAGTATTGTTCAATGCAAGACTCGGCAGATACGTCGTGGTAGCGGGATCATTATGTGTTGCAATGAGCTTAAAACTAAGCACAGGTGGATACAACGATTCTTCCATATAAGTGGGGAGCGGGTTGTGAAGAATGCTGTCCAGTGGCGACATATTATAGATGGACGTTGCACTTAGAATTTTCTCCAGAGGCTCTCGTGTTCCATACACCCAGGTTGTATAACGGGATTCTGGAAATCGTCCCAGCATGTCGAACACTTCTTTGATATGTTTGCTGGTCAGCACACCTTCGGCCATAACAATGGCTGTCACATGCCCCCAAGCCATGTGTAATTGAGCCGTACGGAACAGTTCGTTCAGCGCCAGACTCATAGTTTTCCCTTCGGCATGTCCGACCCATACAGGCGGTGTATCTGCACTCTTGGTTGAACTTTCACTTTTGGCGACACTGGCAAAATCCAGCGTTTGCACATACAGGTGATACATGCCGTCCTTATAATCAATCCCAAAGGCTTTGGCGTAGTCCACCTGTTGAATCTCAAAGGCACTCCAGCACCCACTTGTCATCACGCACATCGATAGGCTTAACAGACCCAGCAAACATCGCTGTAACAAGTGTTTCATCGTTCGTTCCCTTTCTTGCGGGGCTCCTGGGTCTCGAGATAGACGGGTCTTCGTTTACCTAGCCCCTTTGGCAGTTTGAATAATGAAGCTATCGCTTGTTTGAAATGAAGCGGTGTTAACGGCGTGAGATACGGAATGCCAAATGATTTGAGGTCGGTCAGGTAGATGAGGAACATAATCAACGACAGGATGAACCCATAGATGCCGAGGGATGCCCCCAGGACAAAACAAAGGAACCGCAGGATCAGCACAGAACTGGTCATGACCTGATTCACAATGGTTGCTCCAGCTACAACAGTAACTGCGATGATGACAATCATGAGGGGAGAGACCATGCCGGCTCGAATGGCGGAATCTCCGATAATCAGACCTCCAACGACAGTTAATGTCTGGCCGATGGCACTTGGCAAACGTACCCCTGCCTCACGGAACAGCTCCATCAGTAGCATAATGAGAAACATCTCCATTCCCGATTCCATCGGAAGTCCCATGCGTCCAACTGAGATCGTTGCGACTAGAGGAAAGGGGATCTGATCCATATGAAAGGATGTCAGCGCAATATAGAATCCGGGCAGGAACACGGTGATCATCAGGCCAAGAAAGCGCAGCATCCGTCCTACGTTCACAGGCAAGAAGGGAAAGCTGGCATCCTCCGGGGATTTGAGCAGAAGAAACAGATTGACTGGCCCAATGATGGCGCTGGGATTGCCGTCGACAATGAGGATAAAACGTCCATTCAGGAGACATTCCGCAGCAAAGTCAGGCCTGCCCGTATAATGGGTGACGGGAAACAAAGTAATCTTCGAAGGCGACAGCAATTCTTCCAGTTCGTTGGCCGTCAAGATGCGTTCGGTCTCAATCTTACGCAACCGATCCTGAACGTCCTCGATCAGCTCCGGATTGGCGATATTCTTGATATACATCAACGCCACCTTGGTTGCAGAACGTGAACCGATCAGTTCGATATTGCAGGCCAGTTGGTTCGTACGCAGACGGGTGCGTATCAAGGCAACATTGACGGCAAGTGGTTCAATGAACCCATCTCTTGCCCCGCGGATCGAAACTTCGGTGGTGGATTCCTCCGGTGTTCGAGTAGGGATGTTAGATATATCAATACTCCACATAGTTTGCAGGGAAGGAATACAGATCAACATGTGGCCTTCAAAAACACGAAGAGACATCAGTTCAGTTCCAAATGCCGGATCTTGCAGATCCATTCGGGTCCAATCCAGGCTGATGCACTTTTCAATATCGGATGTACGGATAAAGTGTGTATTTTCATATGTTCGTTTGAGTTCCGGGAGAATAATATCATAGATCGCTTCACTATCCACCATACCGCTACAATAGGTCATAAGGAGTTGCATCGGAGGTTCTCCGAACATATGACTATTGATGATGACATCATCAGATCCGGCAAAAAAGGTGTTCAGGTTATGCTCGTTCATTCGGAACGGTTCAACTTCACGATTATTCTTGGGTTGGGCTGAGATCGGCACGTTCGGGAGCCTCCTTGTCCTTTTTGTGGATTAATGCAGCAATGGTTAATATCACGGTAACGATGGAGACATAGGCCAGCATGACCGGGAACTGAATATGATCCACGTAGTAGTCGACGTAATCAATGCGCCACCATTGCATCGCCATGAAGCTCATGATGACGGTAATGGTGAGAATCGCGATATATCGTTTCTTCGGTCTGCGGAAATTCAGCAGATCCACGATGAGATACATGGATATGGCCACTCTTGCAAAGGAACCACTAAGCCACTGATAGATGGATAGAAAATCAACGTGTTGCAGCAGTTTTCCAATATTCACAAGTTTCCATTGCTCATAGGGACTGTTTCGTTGTTTCGCTGCTTCTTCAGGTCCGAATTCCACGATGGCTCCGATCGTGGGACCGATCGCCATACTGAGCATAAACACGCCAAGGATCAGAACATGCCACCAACGAATTTTGCCTTTGACTTCATGTTGGAACAACATAAGAATCCAGATTTCCATAAGCCCGGCAAGAGAGTAGATCATGCCCCGCCACACGGGACCCATACCGTTCTCCATAATCGGGAACAATAGACTGTAGTCTTTATATTTCATATTGGCGGACATTACAAAATAACCAAGCAAAATGACAAAGGGCAGCAGCAGACTGGAAGTCATCGCAATGGAGCGTATGCCCTTGGCCGCTGCCCAGGCAGCAACCAGTGCTCCGCCACCTGCCAGAACATAGGGAGGTGTGAATTGAAGATATGTGGACACGGTCCAGTTGGTTGTCTCATACAGCGTATGCGTGCCAAGCGTGAATAGCAGAATGGAAGCGGAGATCCGGAAGATCCAGGAAGGGACCGCCCCGAATTCTCGCGTAATCCAATCTGTTAATCGTTGTCCACGTACACGGCGAATAATGATGTACATCATACATAGAAACAACATGAAAAAAGGTCCTGCCGCCACGACAGACAACCATCCATCCCTGCCTGCTGCTTCGAGAATTCCTGGAATGGACAAGACATGGCAGACCAGTCCGGCACTTAATAAAATGATGGAAAAGGACAACCAAATGGTAATTTGACCTTTTTCACGACTCATGCGAATCCTCCTTTCCAATGAAGGAAGTTTCCGTTAGGTTGTACAGCATACAGGAAGTTGATTCCTTTTTCAGATTTTTTCACAGAAAGCTGCAAGCGATATGGACGGACTACGCAGAAAGCTTTAACATACAGATATAGCAATGTCGAAGACAAGCACTGAGCGAAGCATAGAGAAATAGGGAGGAAACCTGCGATGACAAATACAACGAAGGCACCTGGAGAGACAAAAGTTGGATTTATTGGTACAGGCGTGATGGGTAAAAGCATGGCTGGGCACATCCAGCAAGCGGGATATCCGCTGCATGTGTACACGCGAACTGCTGCCAAAGCGGAAGCATTGGTGAAGGAAGGTGCCGTATGGCATGACACACCAGGCAAACTGGCTGCCGCGTGTGATGTCATCATCACAATGGTGGGGTATCCGAAAGATGTAGAGGAGATCTATCTCGGTAAGGATGGTCTCGTTGCCAATGCCAAACCGGGTTCATATCTGATTGATATGACAACATCCAGTCCGCTACTGGCTGCACGAATCTTTGAAGCTGCGGAAGCCAAAGGACTGCATGCACTGGACGCGCCTGTGTCGGGCGGTGATATCGGAGCGCAGAACGCGAAGTTGTCCATTATGGTTGGTGGTAGTTCGGAGGCCTTTGAAGCCGTGCGTCCGCTGTTTGAGCAGATGGGCACCAACATTGTGTTGCAAGGCAAGGCGGGAGCCGGGCAGCATACCAAAATGTGCAACCAGATTGCCATTGCCTCTGGCATGATGGGTGTATGCGAAGCACTTGCCTATGCCAAGACGTCTGGTCTGGACGCGGAGACCGTGCTGAAGAGCATTGCTACCGGTGCAGCCGGAAGCTGGTCGCTCAGCAATCTCGGTCCGCGCATGATCGCAGGCGATTATGAGCCTGGATTCTATGTGAAACATTTTATCAAAGACATGGGAATTGCACTGGAGTCTGCAAAAGCGATGGGCATGAAAACGCCTGGGTTGGCCCTGGCCGAATCCCTGTATCAGGAAATAGCGAATAATGGGCTGGAAGAGAAGGGTACTCAGGTGCTCTACACCTATTATCTTCAGGCTTAACAACCAAGAGAACAGCAGCGTATTCTTTTTCTATTCAGGAAAGGGTTGCGCTGTTTTTTTCAATTTTGCAGCTTGTTTATGCGTCTAAAGTCACGAAATTGGTTAAATGTTCATATGTACTTTGCGTATTGGAGAGATTTTGATCGTTTTCCCTTTATTTTTACCCCGCTTTATCCGACATAAGTAATAGAAGTTTACATAATGAATGTGTCAAAGGATGTTATTCCTCCTGTAATGGTCACCCGTAACCCACACTATAATAGAACGGAGCTTGCCCATGTTCAAGAAAATCCTGTCTCTGTTCAAGACACAACCAGAGCTTGCGAACCAGATTACAGCCTCCGCTTCAGCGTTGCCATCAACGACAACCATTCCCCCGCGTATGGTCCGTAGTAAGCGCAGGAAAAAGGCGGAAGGGGATTGGACACGCCAGCCGGAGGAGCCTAGTACAGCAGATCAGCTGATAGGTCTTCCAAGTCAATATAAAGTGCTGAACGACCTGCTCGTTACCAATCCGAAGTCACGCTCCGGTTATTCGCAGATTGATCATGTCGTAATCGGTCCTCGGGCAATCTTCGTGATCGAAACCCGAAATCTGACAACAGGTGAGATTCGCGGCGGAAGAAGAGAGGCCAATTGGTCAGTCAGCAGCAGTCGGGTCAAAATGTACAATCCACTCATGCAGCATCGTGCACATGTGGAAGCCATCCATGCACACCTCGGAGACTACAAAAGAGTACGTCTTGTCTCCATGGTGACCTTCACGAACCGTTGCCGCATCAGTGTTGATCCTGCTGTGAGATATGTGAATTCGGATGAACTAATCATCTATGATCATGAATTGGTGGAAACGATTCAACGCAAGACAGAACGACTTGAGACAGAGGTTCCCGAAACCGTATTTCAAGAGAAGGATATCCAGGCGATCTACGCTCTGTTATCTTCGGTCAATTCCACCGATCCTCAGATTCGGTCAGAGCATATGGAGAAGGCTAAAGGGATCAAATAATTACGCTTCACAAACACTGTTGTCCATACGGACGGCAGTGTTTGTGCGTTGCGGTGGTAGTTAATGCGCGCCTAGTAAAAGGCTTTAGACACAGGTATATCGTCGTATACAACCGATTTTTAACTTATGATAGAATGTAGACCATGTCCAATTGTGTGAATCAAGCATGTTATATGAAAGGATATTTTTGTAAGTGAGTGTTCAAGTCTTGGAGCAGAGGTTAATGGTTCTCAGGAATATACATACGATAGGGGAAGATATACGATGAAATGGTATTATACGATAAAGACGTTCACAGTCATGCTTGGTTTGGCAACGATTCTGACAGCTTGTGGTGGCGGAGCTAAAGAGACGTCATTGCCGGAGTCTGCTTCCGGTACAGAAGTTGCTTCATCAGAAACAAGCAGCTCAAATGCTGCTGTAACAGAAACCGCAGCAATCGGTTCGAAGGGGAGTGAGGAGACAGGTTCAACTACAGAAGAATCTTCTTCAACTGACGACGGCAAGATTGGAAAGGACTCCACACTGGAAGAGTTGAAGCAGCAGTATGCGGATAAACTCGGTTATATCCGTATCCCGCTTACGGATCATCCGGTGCGTCGGGTCAGTGAGGCGGGTTCCAAAAACATTAATGTAGCCAACTACAGTGATGCCGTTGTGGACATGAATGCAGAGGTTCCAATTCATTCCGATTCGCAGCGGTTGATTGATGATGCCTTTCCATTTTTCACAATCGTACAAGCACCTGATGAATCTTATATAACTTGGGAAGAAGCAACCAATCTGGAGCGTGCTATGGTGAAAACACTGTTTATCGCCCGTGAAGGTCTGCTGATTACCGAAGATGCGATGAAAAATAAGGATTATAGCAGTACATCGTTCCAGGATTCGATGGATTTCTTCAGAGTCACAGCGAAATTTGAATCCATGGCACCTGTTGCACAGCATCCGCGTGACATCACGTTGAGTACGCTATACGACAAAGCCCGCACGTCGTGGGGCAAGCTTGCTGCGATGGACCCGGAGCAGGATGAAGCGGCGTTTGCCGAGATGTACAAGACGACGAGAACCGATGCCAATAATGCCATGGGGTTGCTTAATGTTCTGTTGTCTACGAATGAGGAAGAACGGATCAAAGAGATTTACGGGGAATAAAAATGCCGTGATCCAGAGTCAATATGGATCATCCCGGTAACATGTCTGGATCACATGCCTTCAAACTCTGACTACCGCTTGAAGCGGGGTCAGGGTTTTTCTGGTTTTTTCCAAGAGGTGTATGATATGTTTTTAGGAGTAAGACATGTACGGAATATAGGTGAGGTGTGTGAAAGATGTGGTGGATGAATTTTTGTAAACGCTTTAAATTTAAAACGAAGCTAATCTTGTTTTTATCTACCGCAACGGTCTTAATCTCCGGAATCACAGGGTTGATCACCTATCGCATCCATATCGACCTGTTCAATGAAGAGGTCAGTCGCCAGTATAGTCTTACCGCAGAGCAGATTCTTGCACGTCTGGATTCCAGGGTACACGACATGTATAAAGTCACCGATTATATCACACTGAATCCCTCCGTAAAAAATGCCATCAAAGCACAGACCTCTGGCATCTCGTCCTATGATCAGATGAAGCTAGAAGATGAACTGGATGATCAGTTGTATCAGGTAAGGCTGGATGCACCGGAGATCATGGGGCTCCGCATATATGACCTGAAGGATAACATATTTAATCTCGGCGCCTTTGCTGGCTCATTTCAACAGATGGATCCTTCCTATCTGGCAGAGATGGTTCATAGACTGGAAGGAACGGGCGGCGAATATGGTTGGAATCGTTTGGGGCCGGATGCTTTCTTGCAGGAGGAACAATCCAATTGGATTCTGGCGGGACGATTAATGCGGTCTGTTGATCTGGAGACCTATGGCGTAATGCTAATTCTGTTTAACACCTCGTTGTTCGAATCGTACCTCAAAGATCTGCGACTGAACGAGGAAGTTGCTGTCTACTTGTTTGACGCAGATGGTGAGCTTCTATATGCCTTTCATAATCAGGATGCGGATCCACCACCACTTACCGAGCTAAGCCTAGGGGCGACGGAGATCAGGGACGAGCAGGGAACAACCCAATTGTATACGAAGCAAACGTCAGACAAAGCGGGCTTCACCCTGGTCAGCAAGGTCTCACTCGCTCAGATTCAGAACAAGGGAAAGATCATTGTAAAAGTTGCTGTGTTCTCTGCGGTAGCCAGCATATTATGCTCCTGGTTCATCATTACCGTAATTAGCGGCAGACTGTTGCGTCCACTTGCGAGTCTAGTCAACGCGATGAAAAGAGTGCGTGATGGACAGTTCGATACACGGGTACGCATCGAGACACGGGATGAGCTCGGTTTCATCGGTGAACGATTCAATGCAATGGCTTCCCGGATTGATACGCTTATACATGAAGTGTACGAGCGGGAACTCAGTGAAAAAGAAGCTGAACTCAAAGCTATTCAGGCCCAGCTGAATCCCCATTTTCTGTATAACACCTTGAGCATGTTTTTCTGGAAGTTCTATATGCTTGGTGATGAGAAATCGGCTCGCCTGGTCACTGCCTTGTCCGAGATGCTGCAGTATACGCTGGAACCCGTGAAGCAACTAACGACCGTGCAGGATGAGATGAAGCAAATAGATCACTACCTGCAGATTCAGCAGGCCCGGTATCAGGAAGCCTTGTCGATTGAAATTGCCGTTCCTGCTGAATTGTTTCGCTGTCAGGTGATCCGACTGTTGCTTCAGCCCATCGTGGAGAATGTTTTTGTTCATGCCTTCTCGGACAAAAGGAACAACCGCCAGCTGGAAATTCGTGGCTCGCGGCATACCGGGCATGAAGGAGAGCCGGATCTGCTCATCATTGAAATTTCAGATAACGGCTGCGGCATGCACGCATCGGTCATTGAACGCATTATGACGCCAGTGGCACATGCAGATGAGGAACGTCAGCACATTGGCATGCGGAGTGTACTTCGAAGAATTGAGTTGATTCACGGTGAACCCTACGGTGTACAGATCGAGTCGACTGTGGGAGAGGGTACGCTAGTACGTCTTCGTTTGCCTTATCAGATCGGTGAGGACTCATGCCGGGAAATTCAGGTGACTGAGAGGAGTAGGTTCTGTTGAATGGACGTATGCTCGTAGTGGATGATGAAGCATTATTTCGTCAGGGTCTGATTCATCTGGTTCGCAATAACCCCCTCGGTTGGGAGGTCGTTGGGGAAGCGGCCGATGGAGAAGAAGCGATACAGGCTGTACACAGCTGCACACCTGATCTGATCATTACGGACATCAACATGCCTGTGATGGATGGTCTAGATTTGGCCGAACGCATACACGAAAGTGGACTGGACATTATGATTATCATTTTGACAGGTTATCGTGAGTTCGAATATGCACAGCGTGCCATCCGGTATGGGGCAATTGAATTTTTGTTAAAACCGTTCTCGCTTGATGAAGCATGTCAGGTGTTACAAAAGGCACATGAACGATATCGCCGAAAACAGTCCGACATTCGGATCAGGGAACAATACAGCCAGGTGGACCGTACCGAGAGACTGCGAGAGGAACTGACTTTGTTGTTGCTCCACCATCAATTCGGATCGATAATGAATCGGATCGAGATGTTGCTAGAAGAAGCGTCCGGGATGAGCTTGTCACAAGGCAAAGCGGAGATTCATATGCTTATGAAGGTCATGACGGACTTACGGGTACAACAGCTTCAGCCTCAGGAATCCGGTGGTATGGACTCAACTGCCCCAGATCCACTGCTCTGGATTCATACCATACCTGAAGTCATCGCTTGGGCCAGACGCAAGAGCGAAGAGTGGCTGGATATGCTAATGCGGCTAACTCAGGAACAGCAGGATCATGTCGTTACACGAGTTATACAGTATATTGAAATGAACTATTCCAGCACATGCACGTTGCAGGCCGTGGCTGCCCATGTTCATGTGACACCCAACTACTTGAGCCATTTGTTCAAAAAAGAGACAGGACAAGGCTTCAGCCAATATGTCAGCAAGCGCCGAATTGATAAGGCGAAGCTGCTGCTGCACAGCACTCGGCAGAGCATGGCAGATATCGCGGAACTGACCGGGTTCGATAACTCCAGTTATTTTACAACCGTATTCAAACAGATGACGGGGATATCGCCCCGCGAATATCGCAAGCAAGTAGCCAAGTGAAGTGCCCGGTAGAAATCCCCCTCGAACTGCTGCAGGGTCTCAAATTAAAGAGAAGCCTTCTCTTAATATCTGTTCGTTTCCAAGGTTAACCCCACCATGTGGGGTTATTTTTGCGTAGAAAATTATAAAAGGATCGTTAAATAACGAATGTTTACGCTTACATTTTTATCTAAAATACAACTATAGTACATCAACAGCAGAGAGGAGTGATGGATGTGAAGGGGGAACTGACCGCAGGTCCGCCGTCTGGATTACAACCGCCGGACAGTGAAATGAAGCATCGGATTCGGCAGCAGCGGCTTCGACGATTCAAGATGAATATACCGTTAATCTTGATGTTTGTTCCGGTGATTATGTTCTACCTTACCTTTCGTTATGCACCCATCGGAGGGCTGGTCATGGCCTTCAAGGACTACAACTTCTATGATGGACTGTGGAACAGTCCATGGGTGGGCTTTCAGCATTTTCAGACGCTGTTCAGTGATCCGCGCACGGTGGAGATTATTCGCAACACCTTGTTCCTCAGTCTGTTAAGCATCATTATCGGGTTTCCCATTCCGATCATTCTGGCCATTATGCTGAATGAAGTGCGAAATATGGCCTTTAAGCGAACGGTGCAGACGGTGGTCTATATGCCACACTTCTTTTCCTGGGTCATCATTGCGATGATGATCATGACGGTGTTCTCTTTGGAAAATGGGATCGTCAACCGCTGGGTCGAGGCCTGGACGGGAGCACCTTATCCGTTCATGTACAACAAGGGTTCCTGGGTAGCGGTGTTTGTTGGCTCAGGGATCTGGAAGGATATGGGCTTCAATGCCATCATTTTTCTCGCGGCACTAACAACCATTGATCCGAGCCAATACGAGGCTGCGCAGATGGATGGGGCCAGCAAAATGCGCCAGATCTGGCATGTCACCCTTCCGGGTATACGCTCCACCATTATTCTCCTGCTGATTCTGTCGATGGGGCGGGTGATGGAGGTCGGATTCGACCAGGTGTATATGCTTCAGAATTCCAATGTCAATGAGATAGCAGATGTAATCAGTACCTATATCTACCGCACCGGTCTTCAGGGAGCACAGTTCAGCCTGACAACGGCGATGGGATTGTTCGAATCACTGGTTGCATTTATCCTCATTTTTAGTGCAAATTATATCGCGCGGCGATTTAACGAAGGTTTGTGGTAGGGAGGGAGAACAGCGTGAGAAAAACCAAAGGAGAAAAAGTCTTTTATCTAATCAATTATGTATTGTTGTCATTGGTTGCCGTCAGCTGTATCCTGCCCTTACTGAACATTGTTGCCTTGTCATTTAGTGATGCGAGAGCGGTTGTTTCAGGTCAAGTAGGGTTATGGCCCGTCGATTTCACCTGGTTCTCCTATCACAGCCTAATTACGGGAACGCCGATTCTGAATGCATTCTGGAATAGTGTGGAGATCACATTGATCGGTACAGGGCTCAGCATGGCGGTGACGATTATGGCGGCATATCCGCTGTCACGTAGACATTTTTATCACCGGCGCTTCTTTACGATGGCGATGGTGTTCACGATGATTTTTAACGGTGGACTCATCCCGACTTATTTGGTCGTGCAAAATCTCGGTCTTGTGAACAGTTACGGCGCGCTCTGGCTACCGGGCCTGGTAAGCACGTACAACATGCTGATTATGCGATCTTATTTTGAAAATCTGCCGGGGGAAGTGGACGAGGCTGCGCGCATCGATGGTTGTGGTGAACTGGGGCTTTTGTTCCGAATCGTGTTGCCATTATCCAAACCTTTGCTGGCGACTATTGCTCTCTTTTACGGCGTGGGTTACTGGAATTCGTTCATGAGTGTGATGATTTATATCAATGATACGTCCAAATACAACATGACCGTGCTTGTCCAAAATATGATTATGTCCAATCTGAATGTACAGGATTTTACCGATCCAACGATGATATCGAATCTGACCCCGGAAGGCATCCGGGCAGCAGCTGTCATTGTGATGGTCATACCCATTTTGGCAGTGTATCCGTTCTTGCAGAAGTACTTCGTTAAAGGGGTCATGCTTGGATCAATTAAAGGTTAAAGCAGGCTGTGGGTTAACCCGCATGGATTCATATTACAGGAGAGAAAGAGGGTCTTATCTATGGCGTTAACGATGAAGGCATGGATGAAGTCGGGTCTCGTTCTGGGCTTGATCGGTGGTTTGCTGGCGGGATGTACAGGAGGTAACGGCAGCGAACAGACGGAAGGCGAAGGCAACAGGGGGAACATCACGTCAACGATCTATGATCGGGGTGCGGTCCCAAGCGGCATGGGTACGATCGAAGATAATATGTGGTCCAAGTGGATTAACGAGAATGGCCCGGCAAATGTAAAATATACAGCAGTTCCCCGCTGGGAATCTCAGTCGAAACTTAACGTATTATTCGCTTCTGGCAGTGCACCAGATATTATTTTTGAATTCGGTACGCCGATCCGTAACACACTGTTTAATCAGAAACAGCTGATGCCGCTGGATGAGTTGATCGAGAACTCGAGTGTGGAATACAAAGCCTTGATGGAGAAATATCCCCAGCTCAAGAAGGCTGGCATCAAAAGCGATGGTAAGCTCTATGAAGTGGGACGTATGAACGAGGTGTTTCCACTAACGAGCTTTTTCATTCGGGAAGATTGGCTGGAAAAGTTGAATCTGGAGGTACCGACCAATGAGGAAGAGATGTTGGCGGTAGCCAAGGCCTTCACGGAGAATGATCCCGATGGAAACGGAGCTAAGGATACATATGGCATCGGTGGATTTCAGTTCGGCGATACAGCGGGTCTGTTTCGCTATATGTACAACGCCAACTGGGTGAATGTGGAGGACGGGGAGATGGTGGTTGGTCCCAACAACATGAAAGAAGCCACGGCATTCAAACGTGCATTATATGAAGCAGGTGTGGTCGATAAGGACTTATTGACCGACAAGGACGGGGCTAAGGCGAAGCAGGATTTCCTGAATGGCAAAATCGGTATGTACGCGGCCATGACTTCGGATTATACCGGGTTTGCAGCAAAGGAACTGGATACACTGATGCAGAATGTTCCTGAGGCCAAATTAAAGGTCATCGCTCTGCCAACCACGTCCGTAGGACAGCACACGATGGTGTGGAATAACCCGGTTCAGATGACTGCAGCTGTGAATGCACGAGCCAAAAATCCGGAAGCAGTTATGCAATATATCGATTTTCTGACCAAAATAGAGTCAGGCCGAACCTTCAAAAATGGATTTGAAAACACGCATTATACGCTGAACGATCAAGGCTGTCCGCGTATCTCGGATCAGGAGAAATACAAGCAGGAGATCAGCTGGGCAGGCGATTACGCCATGTTGTACAGCCGTCTGGAGGAAGGCAAATGCGGGTACACAGAAATGCTGTTCAGCGAAGAGATTCCGTCGCAGAAGGAAGGACTTCGACTATTCAAGGAAGCGCGTGAGGTATACATGACGGATCTTCCGGTAGGAGAGGGTGTTACCCATTCAGAACATATGCCGCAGCTACCCAAGGAGCTTCAGGTGAAGTTGACTAATGTGACAACAGCGATCAACGATATCTTTACCCGCTCCATCATTGGCGGAAGCAAATATACAGTCGAACAGGCTGCAACGGAAGCACAGCAGAAGTGGGAGCAAGGCGGGGGTCCGGAGATTGAAGCATGGTACAAAGACTGGTGGAGCAAGGAAAAGGATAATGTACTAGTCTGGGACGACTTCTATGAAATCTATGAACAACAACAGGCTGATTTTGAAAAATCGGAATAAATTCACGGATTCAAATCATTCATGAAATTTATAATTTTGGTGTTGGTAGAAATAAGCGCTCTGATCCCCTGATCAGAGCCTTTTTATGTTTGGGCTTCAAATAGGGGAATATTTGACTGAAAAATGAAGTGAATAGAAAGTTCTCGCATCTCGCTTGAAACTATATCCAGAACGATGCGTATCATAAGGTATTAATTGTTTTTTAATGTAGAATATTGCCGTATTTCAGAGTATAGTTAAGGAATAATTTAACTTATATTCAACATGATGTAGACATGAAAGTTACTGAAAAATCTTGAAAAGAATGTACGGAACACCAGGTTGAAACTATTGGAGGTTGAGTATGAGTTCATTTAAAAGCTGGTTAAATTCAACAAAACAAGGACTTGAAGAGCAAGTCAAAAAGTTTAAAAATAAAGATTTTATGGATGCCGTGGTAGCAGGTTGTGCACTGGTTGCTTTTGCAGATGGTTCCATTGACGAAGCAGAAAAGAACAAGATGGCCGGTTATATCAACCTGAGTCAGGAATTGAAAGTATTTGATATGGCTGAAGTGATTACACGATTTAATCATTATGTCGCGAACTTTGAGTTCTCTCCAGAGATCGGGAAGCAGGAAGCGCTGAAAGCTATTGGGAAATTCAAAGCCAAGCCGGATGTAGGACGCGTTATTGTGGGTGTATGCAGTGCGATTGGTTCAGCTGACGGCAACTTTGATGATCAGGAGAAAAGAGTCGTTGCCGAGATATGCATTGTACTTGGACTGAACCCGAGTGAATTCAATCTCTAAGTAGCTATTTTACATATGAAGGGAGGTGAAAATCAGTGGCAAGCATTAATTTGGTCAAAGGACAAAAGATTGATTTAACCAAAGGCAATGCAGGACTTACTGAGGTGATTGCTGGTCTCGGTTGGGACCCGGTAACTGCCAAAGGTTTCTTTGGAAGAAAAAAACAAGCGGATATCGATTGTGATGCATCGGCGATCATGTTGAATGAGGAAGGCAAGTTGGTCAAGGACTCCAACCTGGTTTGCTTCCACAACAAGCAAAGTGCATGTCTTTCGGTTATCCATTCAGGTGACAATCTAACAGGACAGGGAGACGGTGACGACGAACAGATCAAAATGGATCTGTCCCGTATTCCTGCTGATGTTCATAAAGTATTAATCGTTGTTAATATCTACGACTGTGTCAATCGCAAGCAAGATTTTGGCATGATTGAGAAGGCTTATATTCGTATTCTGGATGGTAAAAATTCCAGTGAGCTCGTGAAGTTCAATCTATCCGAAAACTACACAGGTTCAACAGCGTTGATCTGTGGTGAATTGTATCGTCATGGAGGCGAATGGAAATTCTCGGCAATTGGAGAGGGTTCCCATGCGGTACATATCAATGAACTCGCTCGCAGGTACTCCTAAGTACAAGATTTAACCTAAATCGACAATAATCCTGATATTCATATGTCACGATAACTACAATACACTTAAATAAGCGAGGATGATCATACGATGGCAATTAATCTCTCTAAAGGTCAAAAAATCGATCTGACTAAAACGAACCCAGGTTTGACAAAAATCACAGTAGGCTTGGGCTGGGATACCAATAAGTATGATGGCGGAAAAGACTTTGACCTGGATGTATCGGTATTCTGTGCCAATGCAAACGGTAAAGTAGAAGGCGAGAAAAACTTCATCTTCTTCAACAATCCACAAAATGAAAATGGTTCTGTTGTTCACACCGGTGACAACCGTACAGGAGATGGCGATGGTGATGATGAGCAGATCAATATCGACCTGCCTAACGTACCCGCGAATGTAGAGAAAATTGCATTCTCCATTACAATCTACGAAGCTACAGAACGTAGCCAGAACTTCGGACAAGTCTCCCGTGCTTATGTGCGAATCGTCAACGAAGCAAACAGCGAAGAACTGATTCGTTTCGACCTGGGAGAAGACTTCTCCATCGAAACAGGTGTAGTTGTTGGTGAATTGTATCGTCATAGCGGCGAGTGGAAGTTCAGTGCCATCGGTAGTGGTTACCAAGATGGATTGGTTGGATTGACACGCGACTACGGTTTGCAATAGGACGTACAGTACGACTTACAGGATGGGAAGAACCGTCTCCTGGACGGTTCTCCTTTTCATTTAATCACATATTTTGGAAAGGTGGAAAAACAAATGACGATCAGTCTTGCCAAAGGACAACGTATTGACCTGACTAAGACGAATCCGGGCCTTACCCGTGTGGTGGTTGGTTTGGGTTGGGATACAAACAAATATAGTGGTGGAGTCGACTTTGACCTGGACGCCTCGGCTTTTTTGTTGTACGAAGATGGAAAAGCCAAAGGTACGGATGACTTTGTTTTTTACAACAATCCAAGCGGCGGTGCGGGTTCAGTGACACATACCGGTGACAATCGTACGGGTGAGGGTGACGGCGATGATGAGCAAGTTGTCGTTGACTTCAGCAAAATCCCTGCGCACATTCACCGGATCGGTATTA
The DNA here is from genome assembly GCF_037979415.1 of Paenibacillus sp. FSL H7-0940. Classification (NCBI taxonomy): domain Bacteria; kingdom Bacillati; phylum Bacillota; class Bacilli; order Caryophanales; family Paenibacillaceae; genus Paenibacillus; species Paenibacillus sp. FSL H7-0940. The sequence continues at coordinate 4,504,502 of NZ_CP150280.1, read as the reverse complement.
CCGTAACCATCTATGATGGAGATGGACGAGGGCAGAATTTTGGACAAGTCTCCAATGCTTTTGTTCGTGTTGTAGATGCTGCAAGTGATCGGGAAGTGCTTCGTTTCGACCTCGGAGAAGACTACTCTACCGAAACAGCTGTAGTGTTCTGTGAGTTTTACCGTGCAGGTGCAGACTGGAAATTCCAGGCGGTAGGCAGTGGCTTCACAGGTGGACTATCTGCTTTATGCAAAAATTACGGGCTGGATGCACAATAACATAACTTGGCATAGAAAGGTGAATCTGCTATGGCGATTTCTGTCGTGAAAGGCCAGAAGAGTGATCTGACCAAAACCAATCCGGGCTTGTCCCGTCTAACGGTAGGCATTGGTTGGGAGGCAGCCTCGGGTGTAGAGCTGGACACATCAGCATTCCTTCTGGGTTCAGACAATAAAGTGGCTGGAGATGAGGATTTTATCTTTTATAATCAACCCTCTACCTCGTTCATCACGTACATGGATGGTGGACAGGTTGGTGGCGAGAAGAAACAATTCGCCATTGATCTTGGCAAAATCCCTGCCCGAATTGAGAAAATCGCCTTCAGCCTGACGATTCATGACGGTGAAGCACGACGCCATCATTTTGGACAGGTTCAGCATGGTTTTCTACGGTTTGCCAATGCAGCTTCAGGTCAGGAAGTGATGAGATATGATCTGGGAAGCGGTTTTACAGTGGAGACCGCGATTGTCATCGGTGAATTGTATCGCCATAACGGAGAATGGAAGTTCAATGCGATAGGATCAGGTTTTGCAGGTGGTTTGAATGCACTCTGCGCTAACTTTGGTGTGGATGTGGATGGTGGATCGGACCCTGCACCAACGACTTCAACCGTTCCTCCGACAGCTGTACCGACTCCACGACCACCGGCGCCCGCACCAGAACCGACGCCTGCTCCTGTGAATTCGATCAATTTCAGCAAAATTGAATTGAAGAAGAAGGGCGACACCATTAACCTCAAGAAAAATGCGGGGGGACTTGGTGAAATCCTGATTAACCTGAACTGGAATCAACAGGGTAGCAAAGGGTTATTTGGTCGCAGCAAGAGTGTGGATCTGGACTTGGGCTGCCTGTTCGAGATGAAGGATGGTACACGAGATGTGATTCAGGCATTGGGACAGACGTTTGGTTCACTGAATCGTTTCCCTTATATTGCACTGGATGGGGATGACCGGACGGGATCGGTTAAGACGGGAGAGAATCTGCGGATTAATGGTGCCCGTATCTCGGAAATTGAGCGCATCTTGGTATTCACCTATATTTATGGTGGTGTGGCCAACTGGTCTCAAGTAGACGGTGTGGTAACCATTCAGCAGAAGGACGGTCCCGATATCATTGTCCGAATGAATGAATACGGGAGCCCGCTTGGCATGTGTGGCATCGCGATGTTACGCAATGTGAACAATGAGACATTCAGTATTGAACGAATCGTGCAGTTCTATAATGGGCATCAGGCGTTGGACGAGGCTCATGATTGGGGAATGCAGTGGGTTGCGGGAAGAAAGTAATCATTTGAATTTAATCAATATATAAACGCTGTATCGGTCAGCGCCATTGCAAGGATACTGTTGACCAACGTTATCCTCGATAATAGACCATCAATCCCTCCAGACTAAGGAGGGATTGGTTTTTATGCCCCGACAGCTGGAATCAACTATTGCAGATTGGCTATTGCCAAAGGTGCGAGGAGGAGACAACCCTGAAATATTTTAACTTTTTGAGTCTGGAAGAAGAAGATACTTTATTTTTCTCTTCACCCGTCTCGTTCAATCACCGGACTTCCAAAGATCTACTGGCATATGCTGTTGGGGCTGCTCTATATATGCCCGCGACGCGCACACATATCGCGGACGACATTATGAATGGTAAACATGAAGGTCTGACGACCATTATTATTGATCTGGAGGACGCTGTGGGTGACGACCAAGTAGAGTTTGCCGAGCAGTGTCTGGTACAGCATCTAACTCAACTGATGACTTATATGGAGACAGGCATGCTGAGTCAGGATCAAATGCCTCTTCTGTTTGCTCGTGTACGTTCACCACAACAGTTGGAACGTCTCATTGATACGTTGGGAGAACTGGTGTCCATGCTGACAGGCGTGGCTTTACCCAAGTTTTGCGTGGGGAATGGAAGAGCCTATTTTGACCAGATCCGCAAGTATAATCAACGGAAACCGGAACATTATCCTGTTCTCTATGGAATGCCTATATTGGAAACGGCTTCAATTATATATCGGGAGACACGTTGGGAGACCTTACTGGGCCTTCGTAACATCCTCGATGAAAATGTTGAATATGTGCTCAATGTACGCATTGGTGCGACCGATTTCTCCAGCCTGTTTGGACTACGCCGAAGTCCGGAATTGACCATATACGATATCGCCACGATCCGTGACTGCATCTCGGATATTATCAATCTGTTTGGACGAATGGACAAGCCGTATGTGATCTCAGGTCCTGTCTGGGAATATTTCAGTCAGCGGGAGCGCGTGTTCAAACCTCAATTACGACAGACTCCATTCGAAGAAACCCTGGGCAAATCAGGGCTGCATCTGAGAATGAAATATATTACGAACACAATGGATGGATTGATGCGTGAAGTCATGATGGACAAGGAAAATGGAATTGTAGGCAAAACGATCATTCATCCTTCTCATATTAAGCCCGTACAAGCGATGTACGTTGTTACACATGAGGAATATTCCGATGCCCAAGACATCATCGCCCGTAATGACGGTAGCCTGGGTGTGTTCAAAAGTAATTACTATAACAAAATGAATGAGATTAAACCACACTTGAGCTGGGCGAATCGAATTCTAATCCGATCACAAATATATGGGGTGTTACATGAACAGCAGCATTTTGTCGGGCTCTTGCCCAAGCACGAACAACAACATAACTACGTTCCCAATTCTTGATCAATTCAGTCTGAACGTTCAGGTTACACATAACCCGCTGCAACTTCCACTAGAATCTCTATTTTCCATGGCTGCACGCATCAATAAGAAACGTTCATTTCTGTTTGTAAGCAAACTGCTAGGCAAGCACATCCCGGTTAACCCGTATACCTCGCTTCTGAGTGGCGCGGCATTGGCTGTTCTGTTATATGAGCACCTGACTGAGGAGACGGAAGAGATCAAAGATCAGATCACCGAGTGGAAACGGGGAATGGTCGAGGGACTGATTGATCCCCAACAAGCCCGGCAAGTGTACAACATGCTGTTGCAAGAAAGCTTGAGTTTACCGGAAACGATTCGTTTTGTTGGTTTTGCCGAGACAGCGACAGCGCTGGGTCACAGCATGTACGAGATGTTTGCTGATCAAGCTTCCTATATTCACACCACTCGCGAATATGTTCCAGCGATGCATCCAGATATTCAATTTGAAGAAGAACATTCCCATGCGATGGCTCATCGTTGTTATGCGTTGGATCATGAAGCCTTTGCAGGAGAGGGCCCGATTGTTCTGGTGGACGACGAGATTACGACGGGCAAAACGACGTTGAATATCATTCGGGATATTCAGGCCAGATATCCTAGGAAGCAATATGTGATTGCTTCGCTGTTAGACTGGCGTACGGAAGCGGACGAGAATCGATTTGCCGAACTGGAAGCTGAACTTGGAATTACTATTACACCGTTAAGCCTGTTGAAGGGCCGTATTGAAGTGGTGGGTACTCCACAGTTGGAACCAACACTGCAAGATGAGCAGCTATCCCATCCTGCCGTAACGCTTCAGACCACTACCGTTGCCGATGCCTTCGATCAGCTTCATGCCACTTCGGAGGATGGTGAAGGTAAACGTAGCACAGCGAGCTATGTCCAGCATACGGGCAGGTTTGGTATGCAATCCCGGCATAATGGCGAATTGCGCCAGGAGATTAGTCGGATTGCAGAACGGCTTCGGACGCAGCGTACGGGAGAACGGACTTTGGTGATGGGAACAGGGGAGTTCATGTACATTCCGATGCGTATTGCTGCCGAGATGGGAGAAGGCGTGTTGTATCAATCCACTACCCGCAGTCCAATCCATACACATCCGGCTCCAGGATATGCTGTTCGTAGTGGTGCCGGATATGCCTCACCGGAAGACGCATCTGTTCGTAACTTTATCTATAACATCGCTCCGGGACAATATGATGAGATTTTTGTTCTGCTGGAGAGACAGATGTCCCAAGAACGAATGGAACCGATGTTGAAGGTACTGGGGCAGTTGGGATGCGGATACATTCATATCGTATATTGCGGCTTGCCAGAGAAGACAGGGGACAACGAGCAATGAACTTAACTACACTGGAGCTAATCAGACAACGTGAGATTCCGTCTCCCGAACCGATGGGCAGTTATGCTGCATCGGACGTTGTTTTCCTACTGAAGGATATCAGCCATGTTGATCTGGAAAAGGGAACGGGTGAACGGGAGCAGGCGATCCAATCCGGGGTTCATTATTCGGAGATGTTGCCCGTGGAATATCAGCCCACAGCAGAATACATCGAGCTGTTCCATCAGACGCTGGAACAATCCGCTGCAAGAATCGCACGTCATACCGCCATTGTGGCTGAGAAGATTGTAGAGCGCAGGGGACTGAATCTGGTGCTGGTATCTCTGGCTCGAGCCGGAACACCTGTGGGCATCCTGATCAAACGTTATATTGAATTGAAATACAAGGTGACGATTCCGCATTATAGCATTTCAATTATTCGTGGCAAGGGTATGGACGAGAACGCAATTTTATATATTTTACAGCAACATGGTCTGGAACCAGCCATTCAGTTTGTAGATGGTTGGACAGGAAAAGGGGCTATTCGCAAAGTGCTGAAAGAATCCTGTGACCAAATGGAACGGACTTATGGCATAAGTCTCGATGATGATCTTGCCGTGTTGGCCGATCCGGGGCAATGCTCAGGCACCTTTGGGACAAGGGAAGATTATCTTATTCCTAGTGCTTGTCTGAATTCCACGGTATCGGGACTGGTGAGCCGTACAGTACTTCGCGATGATCTGATTGGACCGGCAGATTTTCACGGGGCCAAATGGTATCGTGAATGGTCCTCTGACGATGTGTCGACCCAATACGTGGATACTATCGCTCAGCATTTTCCGCAAATGATGGATCTGGCGGAGATTCAAACGGAGGACAATGCTACTGGTACTTCGGAAATCACCTGGAAAGGCTGGCAGGATATCGAGTCCATCCAGCAATCCTTTGGCATTGCGAACATCAATCTAATCAAACCTGGAATCGGAGAAACAACCCGAGTGTTATTGCGACGGGTCCCCTGGAAGATTCTTGTGGATCGTCTGGATAATCCGGATTTGCAACATATCATGATGCTCGCCAGAGACAGAAATGTGCCGGTTGAGGTATATCCGGGATTAACTTATTCCTGTTGCGGCATTATTCAATCCCTGGGAGGTGGCGGAGAATGATGATCTACGCAAGTGATCTGGACCAGACGCTGGTGTACTCCCGTCGTGCGCTCCGTATTCCCGAAGATACACCGGGACTTGTTCCCGCAGAGTGGATTAACGGCAAGTTGTCCGCTTTTATGTCAGCATATGCACTGGAGCGGTTGCAGTCTTTGCCACAAGACATTGTATTTATGCCGGTGACGACACGTACCGTGGAGCAGTACCGGCGCATTCATATTTTTCAGAGCGAATGTATTCCGAAATATGCGGTGACGAGTAATGGTGGCAACATCATTGTTGACGGTCAGGTAGACGATGAATGGAATCTGCATATGCGTTCTTTGCTTCGTCAGCAGGCAGCTACTCCCGAAGAGATCCTGAATTTATTTGACGATGTGCTGAGCCCGGAGTGGGTAATTAATCAGCGATTGTGTGATGAGCTGTTCTTTGCATTGCTAATCGAACGTGACAAGCTTCCAATGGAGCATATTGCGGAAAAGATTCGGGTGTTAGAGACGCTGGGATGGGAGAGTTCGATTCAGGGGCGGAAGCTCTATCTGGTGCCTTCGGCCGTGAACAAACGAGCTGCAGTGGAGCATATTAGGCAACGCATTGGCGATGTGCCTGTGATTGCTTCGGGTGATTCCTTGCTGGATCGTTGTTTGCTGGACTTTGCGCACTACGCCATTGCTCCGTCTCACGGAGAGTTACATGTGGAGAGACAGCGTGTACCTGAGCAGATACCGTATCAATTTACGGAACAATTCGGTGCTTTTGCAGCAGATGAGATTCTCGATTACGTTCACCGTATTCATAACGATCAACAGACCCAGATAGACCATGCCGAGATAAGGGAGACCGTATAAATGAAAAAAATGAAGATTTACTTCAACCGTTGGTTCTCTGTAACGTATCATTATATGAATGCGATTCGGGACAATGAGGACGGTATGGAATTTGAGATCTACGGTACTCATCCTGATCCTGGACATATGGCATTACAGGGCTGTGATGTTGCAGAAGTTGAACCGCGTCTAACGGGCCGGGAGTATGTTGATTTTTGCCTCGACTTTTGCCGTCGTCATCAGATTGATGTGTTTATTCCACGCTGGAACATGCTGGACATCAGCAGACATATCTCCCTGTTCGAAGAGATCGGTACACGGGTTATCGTATGCTCGGACACGGAATTGCTGGAACAATTGATGGAGAAAGACCGGTTCTATGAATCGGTGCGTGAGAAGGGCATTATGGAGATTCCGGATTATTTCACGGTCAGTAATGCTGCACAATTCCAGCAAGCCTATGAGGCGCTACGTGCACGTGGACACGATGTATGCTTCAAACCATGTAATGGTGAGGGTGGTATGGGATTCCGAGTGATTAATAATGAACGTGATCCGTTGCAGGAGTTGTTCGGATACGCGCTTAACTCCATTTCGTATGAAGATGCCCTGCGTGCGTTCTCTTCTGCTCCGTCCTTTCAAAATGTCATGGTGATGGAGGTACTGGAAGGATATGAATACAGCATTGATTGTCTTTCGGATCGCAATGGGAAACTATTAACGGCTATTCCGCGTAGAAAAGAAAGAGGACGTTTACGCTTGCTCGAAGAAAACGAGGAATTGCTGGCGATTGCCCGCAATGTGGCAGAAGTATATCAGATTCCTTATAATTTTAATATACAGATGAAATATCGCAAGGATACACCGAAGCTACTGGAGATTAATCCGCGTATGTCTGGTGGGTTGCACATGTCTTGTCTGTCGGGCGTGAACTTCCCGTATCTGGCGGTCAAGTCTGCACTTGGCCATGATATTGGACCACTACATCCGAAGTTTGGCATATTGGGTAGTCATATCGAACAACCATTTATAATCGACGTTCAGAAGGTAAGCGGAGTACACCACGTCTAGCTGAGAATTTCCCTCAACATTGACACCTTCTGGATGGTTTTTTTACAATACGGATATGTGTTGTTAAGGCAGGAGGACAAGTAATGTTACGGAAAACGAAGATAGGTATAGGCGCATTGGTCGGTTATGGTCTCGCGGCGATCTCGAGTCCCTTTCTACCGGATGTCATCACGTGGGCAATTCCGGCACTGGCAACTGTGGTCGGAGGATTGATTCCTTCACGTTCCACGCCACGTACACAGGTCCAGGGTTCGTCATCAGCCCCTGTACCCATAACAGATATCGGAAATGAATCATCCCGCTTGAATGGTGGACAAGCACCGAGCACAGTGCCAACAGGGGCACGAGAAGCTTCTCTGGCAGAGCCCCAACCGAGCTCCACTTCCGCACAACATGCGGGCACAGAACAAGCGAAGCCTTCCCGGACTGAACCAGATCCTGTATTTGATCCGGTGATTGAATACCTGGAAGTTCTGGAGGATATGATCATCTCCGAAGGTCAGAAGAACGAGCTGGATAATGAGATCGTGGAGAAATCATTGGCGTTGTTTGCCCGTTTGCAGCGTGTGATTCCTTCCCTTCAGGAGCTGAACAACGGGGATATAAACCATACGGTGCGCAGACTGATTTTGAAAGACCTGAACGGTTTTATTAATCCATTTTTACGTTTAAGTGGAGAAGCCAAACGCAATAATCGGCGTATGCTGCTGAATGGTCTTCGAGACGTGGATTCCAAGATATCGGATATTGTATCAACGATTGAACATAAAGACTTAATGGAGCTCCAGAACAAAGCGGAACTAATACATCAACGGTATAACAGCTCTGAATTATAGGAGGGATTGGCATGGCAACGGAATGGGCTCAGTTGAAGCAGGAAGATGAGCAACGGATTAACCAGGAAGCAACACAGCTTATTCAGAAAGTGTCCCAAAGTGATCCGGCTCACCTGGATACCTTAATGGATGATATCGGCAAGTTGGGCGTGAAAACACAAGAGAGAGCAGGGCAGACTCTCAAGTTGCTTGATCGTCCAGTCAATGAACTGATGTCCGGGAATCGGGCAGAGGTATCCAACATGATCCTGAAGCTCCGTGATGAATGTGAGAGTTTGCAGCAGAGTAAAAATGTGAGTTTTGTCGGGAAGTTGTTACGTAAAAGCCCGCTGAAAAACTACGTATACCGTTATCAATCTGTTCGCACGAACATTGATGCGATCATTAACGGGTTGCGGGACGGCAAGGACAACCTGGAAGAAAGCATCGTGAACATGCGTCAATTGAAACGTTCTTCCATTCAGGAGATCTACAATTTGCAGACCAAAATCTCTTTTGGTAATCAATTGAAAGCATTGTTCGAAACCGAGATCGCCAAGCCTGAGAACGAGAATCGTAAAGCACATCTGGAGCGTGGGTTGCGCAAAGTGGTAACACGTACCCAATCCATGACAGAGATGATCATGCTGTACAATCAGGCGATCGCAGCTACGGACATCATTAATGATAACAATGACAAGCTGATTGATTCAGTGAATAACGCCATTGATAAAACAGCGAATCTGATCACCGTTTCGGCTATGATTGCAATGGCACTTAATGATCAGGAGAAGGTCATTTCTGCTGTGGAAGCTACGAATAAGACGATTGAAGATCAATTCAAGGAAAACGCCAGATTGTTGAAGACAACGACTGAGAAAACAAATGAACTGTTGTCCAAACCGGCCATGTCCCTTGAAGCAGTCAATCAGGCGATGGGTGATCTGATGTCTGCGCTGGATCTGTCCGAGCAGTCTAATCGCCGGATCATCGAGAGCTGTAATGACTATACCAACAAGATGACAACACTTAACGCCAAAATGAGCGATCGACTGGGTCTGGAAGGGCCGAAGGCTGCTGCCATTCCGGAGAAAAACAAACCGGATTCCAGTGCATTAGGATCTTTCCTGGATTAGGGTAGGACTCGCTGCATGTCGTATCGAGATTGCTACATGGTTTTATTTTCAACGAGGGACGCCGAGTGCGTCTCTTTGTTTCATTTATTTGATAGAATGAAGGTAAAATCTGGGGTTGTACAAAGGAGCTTGCTGAACATGCTGGACTTTTCATTCGAGATTATTGATGAGACCAAGATTAATATTCAATACAAATATGGCAGTGAGTTCTTTAACTTTAACCTGTATTATGCAAACGGGGAGTGGACGCTGCATCCATTTGACGGCATACTGATCCAAAACCGTGAAATGTGCAGTCTGATTGTATCGGAGCTGCTCCGTAACAAAGATTTTCATGTCATGTTGGCTAAAGAGAAAATCATCTTATCCCAATTACGCACCAGTGTTAACCTCCAGTCCAATGAGCCGGATGAATGGGTTGCAGATCGAAGAAACGCAGATTATTCCAGTCCTGATGATGAGTTGATGGATTACATAGGGAACCACAGTTTCGAAGACATATTACAGCTTGAGCAAGAACAGATTGAGGCCAGAGTGCAATTCTTCCAACAGATTATTCAGAGAATGTTTATGGAGGGACTTGGACCGGAAGATGCTGATTTTATCAAAGTTCAGGCCGTGATTCGGATATATAAGGAGACATACGATCGTCTTGGTGAGTTGAATGATCATAATAGGGGTGATCGTGGACGCAGAAGATGGTAGGATGTAAAGGTGAAAAAAAGGTTCATCAGCCATAGGCAGATGGACCTTTTTGTTCTTCTGATATTCAAGGGAGATGAATGGTTTGGATATGATCGGTATGCATAATTAAAGAAGTCCCATCCGCTTCTACCAACGCAAGCAAGTGGCTGTCTGCATTTTTCAATAACCCTGCTCGGTAAGGTTTGCAACCGAGGTTGAGTACAACAAGTTCACCTATCATTTTATGAAGTTGCTGATCGAGTGTACGGGAGAGTGACATGGACGAAGGTTGCATAGGGAAATGTTGCTTACTAAGAGAATAAGGTGTGCTGTTAGTAGGGGAAGGAATAATATATTTCAGATGATTAATGGAAACATAGATAGAATGATATAACGGAGAGTAGAACATAAAGTAGTCATTCATAATATTTGTAATATAACCATGCAATGTTTTCCCTCCGATGGAGATTTCACTGAAACGTCCACGGGCGTTCATCAGCATTTTGCGGTAAGAGATGTTGGTGTGATCCATCTCGGGGTCAGGTGTTGGCAAAACTATACTTGAATCATCTGCCGTATTGACATGCATGGATTGAACATGATGAAGTGGAATATACACAAATCGCTGATTTCCATAGACTACAATCAGATCCTGACCTACATCAACGATTTCACCCTGGATCGGTAGTTTACAGCCAGACAGCTCCAATTCGACGGATTTACCCAGCCAATGAGTAAGAAGTTCCACAGTATTCCTCCTCTCAATAGAGAATAGATGTCCAAATATATAGTGAAATTAGGCTAACAATTAGACTTATTGGTATCACAATAAAGGTAACTTTCATATACTGTTTCCAGGAGATTCGAATATGATGGGTCTTTAATATATACATCCAAATTAACGTTGCCAAGGTGCCAATAGGCGTCAGCAAGGCTCCGATATCACTTCCCAGAATGTTGGCAAGATACGCAAGATGCAGTTGAGATTCACTTAGTGGAAGATCTGTAACAGCAAAGGTCCCAATCATGACGGAGGGCAAATTGTTGAATAGATTGGAAAGCAGAGTGAGCATTAACCCCGACACAGCAATGATGCTGGCATTTCCTCCTTCTATTATAGGTTTCATCCACTGAATGATCGATGCGGTCATGCCTGCTCGGTGAAGACTATCCACAATAACATAAATGCTGAAGGCAAAGAGTAGAATGTGCCAGGGCGTTTGTGTTATCACATCTTTGAGTCCAGTCCGGGTGCGATACCAACGCACAGCGAGCATGAGAATAACACCAGTGATTGCAACTACCTCCATACGTATACCGACTTGCTCAGCTAGAAAATATCCTGCACGGATAAATACAACGATACCAATACAGACACGGAACAGCCACCAGTCTACTTTATTCTCGGATTCAGTTGTCTGCAGCGGATGATATCCTGAACCTGATGAAGACTGCAGGGATACAGGGAAATGATGAATAACTTTGGGAATACTTCTACGAAAATAATAGAACAGTAGTACAGTCATCACCATGATCGCAAGCATGGATGGCACAAACATCATCTGAGTATAAGTATTCAGATTTAAGCCAACCATTTGCAAAGCAATCAGATTAGCCAGATTACTAAGTCCAATTGGCGCACTGGAAGCCGTGGCGATTAGAGCACCGGAGATCAGGTAGGGTAACTGTTGATGCATTTTCAGACGAAGGATAGAACAGATTCGAATAATGATCGGAGTTGTGATCAGAATACTGCCATCATTGTTGAAGAAGATGGTCATGAGAAAACAAAGTAATAGAATTAGCCAGAACAATCGAAAGCCGGAACCTCTTGCTTTCTCAATCATATTCAAAGCGATCCAGCGAAAAAAACCGATGCTATCTAGAATAATCGACATGACAATGGTAGAGAGGATTGTTACGGCTGCACCAGATACGATCCCGAAGATTCCAACTATGTGAGCATAGCTGCTCACTCCAGTTAAAATAAGAAGAAGGGCGCCAAGCGAGGTGGGTATAGATTCATTCAATCCGCCAGGACGCCACATCAGGAAAATGACAGTGATGATAAAGACCCCGAAGGTTAACCACAACTGGTAGTCAGGCATTTACTGTGATTCACCTCCCAGGGGGAGAAGTCCTGACGAAGCCTGAAGCAGATGTTCATGGGATGGAGTGGGCCTTCCGGGTGTAACGATCCAGTAAAAAGGCACACCAATCAAGACTAATGCGACGAAGATCAACATGATAATTCCCCCCTTTAAGCTGGTAGATAACTTAAGTTGTCAGTTTATTTTATTTACTTCTTTTTACCGCCGGATTTGTTACCACGGGATTGATTGCCTTGGCAACCTTGGCAACCTTGATTGCCTCGCGACTTGTTGCCACCTGATTTATTGCCTTGGGATTGGTTGCCTTGAACTCGTTGCCCCTGAGAACGATTGCCTTGACTGCTCCGCGACTTGTTGCCGCCGGACTTATTCCCCTGAGCTTGGTTGCCTTGAGCTGCTTGGTTCCCTTGAGAACGATTGCCACGCGACTTGTTGCCTTGAGCCGCCTGATTACCTTGGGCTGCTTGGTTTCCTTGACTTTTATTATTACTGCTGTTGCTGTTGTTGTTGTTCCCACCACCACGTACGAGGGATACAGATTTCACATGTTGCATCGGAATACGAACAATCTCCTGATTTTTCAAAGTCATGATCAATTGGTTCTGGTTGGCATCGGCCAGGATGCCTTCCACTTTTTCAGGTCCTCCCCGGTTAATCTGAACACGGCGGAAGCGGAGTGCTTGCATAACGCCCAAAAACGTGTTGGAAGGAATAGGGTTCCCCATGGTTGCATTTCGGTTACCACCGGAACGGCCTGTATCTGTTATGCTTTTGACATGTGATTCATTAACGTAGACAATCCCTTCTTTGCAGTTCATTGCCATGTAGTCCATGCGTACGTCCGTAAGTGTACCTTGTATTGAATCAGGTCCTCCCCGGTTAATCTTAATCTCTCTTCCCAACAAACCTCTTATTCCTTGACCATTCATAGACATTGTGTTTGACCCCTTCCATGATATAAGTTCAGATGGACAGAAATGGTGGATGTAATTATGATCCCTTCCATTCGTCATTCGTGTCTGTCTGTAGTTTAAGCATATGTGACATGCTTCTTGGAGGGACTAGCCAGTTAACTATATTTATACCATTTCGGCTATAATCTATGAAAATGATGTAAATTTATAGATTAATAACTCGGTTATTCCGCATTATGACAAGTGAATTTGGATGTGATAAGTATCAGGACTGTGCATTCGCCCGTACGACTTTCTGTGCATCTGCATAGGATGATGTAAGAGCCTACGGGCGAATCTTACAGGTATTCGAAAGGCGGATGGAAATGGCTCTACCTGTCTACCATATCAGCTTGTCTCCAACCGAATATCAACAGTTAACGTCCAATATATGGTCAGAGACGTTTGTGAACAGCACGATGCAGATGGACGGTAAGCCGTTTCCGATCCGGCTTCGATACCGTGGAGGACATACACGCGGTTATCCCAAAAAATCATTTGAGATTCGTACATCCAGCCGAACGTATCATTTTAATGCGGAGTATGATGATCCTTCGTTGTTGCGCAATGCACTTTCTTTTCGTTTTTTTGAGTCGATTCGTGTACCCGCACCGTCTACACAACACTGCGTACTCTATCTGAACGGGCAGCTTCTGGGTGTATACCTGAGGATCGAAGGAGTGAAATCCTTCTTTTTTCGCCAACGGAAAATCCCTGTGCGCAGTATCTTCTATGCGGTGAATGATCATGCTGGTTTTATGATAAATTCGAATTCCTCTTCAACAAGTACCGATCTATTGTCAGGGTACAGCTTAATTCGTGGTAAAGATGTGGATCGCACAAGGCTACGTAACTTTATTCAGCAGTTGAACATAAAGTCCAGGCTGGAATTGTTTCGTTTTTTACAGTCGAGGGTGGATACAGACAATTATTTACGCTGGTTAAGTGGAGCTGTGCTTACAGGGAACTTCGACGGATTTCATCAGAATTACACATGGTATGAGAAAATCAAAAGCGGTAAATATGGCATCCTGCCTTGGGATTATGAGGGTACTTGGGGGAGGAACTGTTATGGAACACGAGTTGACCCCAATCTTGTTCGTATTCAGGGGTATAACAGACTTACAGGACGATTGCTGGCATTCCGCAGTCTCCGTCAACAATATAAAAAGCTGATGCGGCAGCATCTGATGAAAGCTTTTACAGAGAAGCGAATTATGCCCTTGGTGAATCGGTTGCACAATGAGATTCGTGAAGATGTCAACAAAGATCCTTACATGAAATGGCCCATGGATGTATTTGCAGGTGAACCGGAAAGAATTCGCGAATATGTGGTGAAACGTCGGGAGTATCTAAGTGAAAAACTACATCAGCTGTAAGCACTTAACTAGCGTGGGGAAGGGAGACCTTCCTTTTTTTACTGCCAAAATGAAGAGAAGTTTATTGTATTGGGAAAAGTAGGGTAATAAGAATAGAAGCGGCATTGTAAAATACGCTATAATAACCATATGTGTACATAGAAATGATTACATATTGGACGCTGTGGAGAAAACAACATGTCTAATGGAGGCTCTGAGCTGGAACGTGTTATCGGTTTAGGGTGCTCCGAGCCGGAGGAATGCTTATGATCAAGCTGTTGTACTACTTGAAGAAGTACCGAGTTGCCGCGATTGCAGCCCTGGTCATGATGTTAATTGAGCTTGCGGTGGAGCTGGCTCAGCCTTATCTGATCTCCAAGATCATTGATAACGGGATTCAGCAGGGAGACCTTTCTGTCGTCTGGTTGTGGGGCGGTGTGCTGGTTGGCAGTGCTGTTGTGGCTTTTGCTGCCGGAATTGCGAGTTCGTTCTTTGCATCCCATGCAAGTCTGGGGTTCGGATACGATCTGCGGGAGAAGTTGTATGAGAAAGTGCAAACGTTCTCTTATGCCGTCTTTAACCGGTTCGCGACGTCGTCCCTGATTACCCGATTAACGGGGGACGTGACCCAGGTTCAGGACACCGTCTTCATGAGTCTGCGCTTCATGACACGTGTGCCCCTGGTGGTGATTGGTAGCATGATTATGGCAGTAATCGTGAACCCGAGGTTGGGTCTGCTGCTGGTTGTCATGGTGCCTGTACTGCTCATTGTTGTAGTGTGGATGATCAAAAAGGCAGCGCTGCTGTTCCGCAATGTGCAGCGCAGACTGGATGCCGTCAATGGAGTCATCCAGGAGAATCTGACAGGCATTCGGCTGATCCGTGTCTTCGTACGGATGAGCCATGAGATCGAACGCTTTGCCGGATTCAGCGGCAAGCTGATGAAAGGCACCATTTCCGCGCTGCGCTTGACGGAGACCACGATGCCGTTCATGCTGCTGATGATGAACGTTTGTATCATCGCCGTGTTATGGTTTGGACGAGTCGACATTGCCTCCGGTAATGCAACCGTGGGTGAAGTGGTCGCGGTGATTAACTATCTGCTTCGCACAATTGGTGCCATGTCTGCGTTGTCATGGATTCTGGTGACCTTCTCGAGAGCAAGCGCTTCGGCGCAACGGCTGAATGAAGTGTTTAATACGGAGGACACGTCGGAGACTGAACAGATGATATCAACGTCTGCACCATCTGCTGGATCTATGAAATCTTCACATTTTCCGCAATCTGTATACCCGGCGAAGAAACAGCGCGCTGTGCAGGGAGCGGTTGAATTCCGCAGTGTAGGCTTCAGTTATCCGAATAGTGAAATTACAGTACTGGATAACATCACATTCACGGCAAAAGCGGGGGAGCGTATTGCCATTATGGGAGCAACTGGCTCAGGCAAATCCTCGCTGGTACAGCTCATTCCGCGGTTATACACAGAAGATCAAGGAAAGGTACGGATTGATGGTGCCGATGCATCAGAGCTGGATCTGTCCATGCTGCGTGGTGCGATTGGTTATGTGCCTCAGGAGGTTGTCCTGTTTACCGGTTCCATACGGGAGAATATTGCCTGGGGTCAGGAAGATGCTACCTTGGATGAGATCGTGGAAGCCGCGAAGCGCGCGCAGATCCATGAAACAATTGAGAATTTACCAAACGGTTATGATACATTGCTGGGTCAACGGGGAGTGAATCTCTCCGGTGGACAGAAGCAGCGACTTTCCATTGCACGAGCACTGGTACGTAGACCAAGAATTTTGATTCTGGACGATAGCACAAGTGCGCTGGATGTGGCTACAGAAGGCAGACTGCTCGATGCGCTGGAGGAATTGTCGTGTACCACGTTTATCATCACCCAGAAGATCAGTTCAACCACTTCGGCGGACCTGATTCTGCTGCTTGATGATGGACAACTCATTGGGCAAGGAAAACATGAAGACCTGATGGAGTCGTCAGAGCTGTATCGTCGAATCCATGAATCACAATACGGGGAGGGTGCACAGCATGTTCAAAGCATTCATTGAGCCTTTCCGTCAGCCACCGCCTCCGATTGATCCGGAGACGTTACGATCAGGTGGTGGTCGCAAACCCAAGGCACGGGCGAAGAACTGGTCAGGTACGCTAGGTCGTATCTGGACCTATCTGGCACGTCGCAAGGTTAAGCTGTCCATGGTACTGTTGATGGTGTTTGCCAGCTCCGCACTCGCTTTGCTTGGCCCTTACATGGTAGGGGTGGCCGTGGATGATTTCATCGCGGGGGAAGCCGGGGCAAGCTGGACTCGGTTTCTGATTGGATTAACCGCAGTGTATGTCTTGTTCTCTCTTACATCCTGGTTACAAAATATATGGATGATCGAAATTGCACAGGAAACCGTGTTCCGCATGCGGTATGATCTGTTCTCCCATCTGCACAAATTACCGATTCCATTCTTCGGTAAACGCCAGCAGGGGGAGATTATGAGCCGGGTGACCAATGATATCGAGAATGTCAGCGGTACGTTGAACAGCTCGGCGATCCAGATCTTTTCAAGTGTATTAACGCTGCTCGGAACGTTTGGGGTTATGCTCTGGCTCAGCCAGTTACTGACCCTGCTTACCTTTATCGTTGTGCCTTTGATGGCCATCGGTATGCGTTGGATTACGCGCAGAACGGGACCGCTCTTCAAGGAGCGGCAGCGCAATCTCGGTGAACTTAACGGTTACATCGAAGAGACTTTATCCGGGCAGCGGATCATTAAGGCATTCTCCCAAGAGGAGCGAGTGATTCGCGGTTTTGAGGAACGAAATACCCGCATCCGGATCTCCGGTTTCTGGGCACAGACGATCTCTGGTTTTATCCCGAAACTGATGAATGGATTGAATAACCTGAGCTTTGCGATTGTGGCGGGCATCGGTGGTATTCTGGCGATTCAGGGTTCGGTTACGGTCGGGGTGATTATTATCTTTGTGGAATATGCCCGTCAATTCACTCGTCCGCTGAATGATCTGGCGAACCAGTGGAATACGTTATTGTCCGCGATTGCGGGGGCTGAGCGCGTATTCGAGGTGCTAGACGAAGATGAGGAAGCGAAGGATGAAGGGGCAGCGGTATCTCTGGACAAGGTAGAGGGAGCCGTTCGTTTCGACAAAGTATCCTTTGGATACGATGAAGGGCGTAACATTTTGCATGAGATCAGCTTTGAAGCCAAACCGGGGGAGATGATTGCCCTTGTGGGTCCGACCGGAGCGGGGAAAACAACATTAATTCAGCTGTTATCCCGTTTCTATGATCCAACAGGTGGCACATTAACGGTAGATGGACGCGATATGACCACCATTCGGCGTGAGAATCTGCGGTCACATATGGCATTTGTACTACAAGATTCATTTCTGTTTCAGGGCACGATTCGGGAAAATATTCGGTTTGGCCGTCTGGATGCAACGGATGAAGAGGTGGAAGCAGCCTCCCGGCTGGCGAATGCCCATTCCTTCATTGTGCGAATGAAGGACGGGTACGACAAAGTGCTCCAGGCCGATGGGAGCGGCATTAGTCAGGGGCAGAAGCAACTACTCGCCATTGCCCGGGCAATCTTGGCAGATCCATCGATACTCGTACTGGACGAAGCGACGAGCAGTATTGATACTGTTACAGAGATCAAAATTCAGGAAGGGCTACAACGCCTGATGCAAGGCCGTACCAGCTTTGTCATTGCCCACAGGCTGAACACGATCCGTCAGGCCGACCGGATTCTGGTGCTGAAGGATGGGCATCTGTTGGAGCAAGGCTCGCATGATGCCCTGCTGGAACAAGGCGGTTTCTACAGCGAGCTGTATTACAGTCAGCTACGTAAAAAGGCGCAGTAGTCATTTTGGATAATAAGTGACATGTATTAGAAAACTTGTAGGTATGTAAAAAGAGCAGGGATGAGGGCACGATGCTCCTCAATTCTGCTCTTTTTGCATATTCCCTTGAAGGAAAATGGAAAACGGAACTGTGATTGTATGTTAAAATAAGGATATATTGGAATAGGTCCGTTTTTGGACGGTTGCCAGCGGTTTTGAAGCATGAGAATGAATTTTTACACGTATGCCTGTAGTCAGTCATGTGATGCATTAAAAGAGAGGAGGGCAATGCGGAATGGAATTCAAATTTGGGAATGCTGCTATTCTTCTACCCCCTGTTCACATTATTATTATCGCAATCATTATTATTTTCATTCTAGTAAGGTGGAGCAAGCAGTTAGAAACAAGACGTTTTACGGTTTTCTTTTACTTTTTGATTAGTACGTTCATTACGCCAATTTATTCTCAAAGTACAACAAATGGTGTCTTTGAGCTATGGATCCCCGCAGGGTTTATTTTGGTTTTCTTTTATTTGATTCGTAGCGAAAGATATCATCCATCTAAAATGAAAGCGAGTATCTTAGGATTTTCAATAGCATTATATCAGTTAATCCTTCAATATGTCGGATGAAGGGACAGGACAGGGTAGGATAGGATAATTCAACAAGAACAAGTAAGCAATAGGTTGAAAACAAAAGAGCAGATCCTGATCACAGGACCTGCTCTTTCTCATTTAACTTCCGATAACTTTCCAGTTATTAGCCTGCTCCACCGTTAACGGCTGGTGTCTGCGGATGTAATCTTCCACCAGTGCGGCCATGTCCGTGGCACCTTCGTGCAGTACCTTTTTGCCCGGATACATTGCATAATCCCCGCCGCCAGCAGCGCGGTAGCTGTTCATCACCACAGAGTACATGCCATTCATGTCCATTGGCTGGCCTTCATGTTCCAACTTCACAACTCGACTGCCTACAGGTTGGGAGATATCCAGCTCGTATTCCATGCCAGCCCACATATCGTAATTATAATGTTGGGGTTTGGGCTCCATATAAGCCGGATTGACTGCCACCTCGCCAGAAGCATTCACTTCAAAGTAACGAGCCGTTTGTTCCAGTGCCTCCCGGATATCCTGACCACTCAGCTCCAGTACCGTCAGAGTATTAGGATAGATGAAGTTGGATAACACGTCCCGAACGGTGATGTGACTCCCGAAACCGCGAGCTTCTTCACTCAGCATGGCGGTATTGGAGAGCTGCGCTCCAGTCGCTTCCATCTGCACTTGATGTACAAAAGCAATGAATGGATGTGCCTTGAGTCGCAGAGCCGTAGCATTGGTGATGGATAAATCCCCAGCCACCTCACCAATGGGTTGATCAAGCCATGCTTGTGCCTCAGTTTCCAGCTCTTCCGTCAGTTTCATGACGGTTGCATTAGGTTCAACCTCATGATGTTCATCCAGAAGTAACAACCGAGCCTGCTTATCTGTAATCTGCCACTTGCCGCCCGATGATTGTTCCAACTGAACGGTTACATGCCCCGCACCATTTCCACTGAATCCCGGCTGAATGACGGTTACACCATGAATATTAGCGGTAAGCTGACGATGCTGATGTCCGGTAAGCAGCACATCGATGCCTTCGATGTCCCGACAGATGGCATAGCCTTGATTTTCTCCAGTTAATCGTTCGGTGGGCTCGCCTGTCTCCAGATCACTCTCAAATCCACCGTGATAACTCACAACCATTACATCTGGTTGTTCATGATCGCGTATATAGCTAACCCATGTACGAATGGTCTCCAAGGCATCAAGGAACTGTAACCCCTCAATATTTTTTGGATGCTCCCAGTTCGGTATGTAGTGCGTAGTTGCGCCCAAGAGGGCTACTTTGACACCCGTAGACAAGGTTTTGATTAGATACGGAGGACCGAAGGTAGGTACATCTGGTTGCTCATCTTTTACAATATTGGCAGACAGCCAGGGGAAATTGGAAGCTTCAACTGCTCCGCGCAACAGATTCTGACCATAGTTAAACTCGTGATTGCCCATCACCGCAGCATCATAACCGAGTTCATTCAGTACCGTTATGAATGGATGAACTTCGTTTTTGGAAACCTGTGAAGCTGCATAGGAGGCCAAGGGTGATCCTTGCAGCAGATCCCCGTTATCCACCAGCATCAATTCAGGAGAACGTTCACGTTCCTTACGAATCAGGGAAGCCAGCAGGGCAAGCCCAGCGGGGCGGTAGGCATTGGTATTGTAATGAATGGGACGGATCGCCCCGTGCAGATCACTGGTATACAGAATATCGAAGCTTGCCGTATGGTTTGTGGATGTCATTTTACAATCTCCTCTAATATATAAGTTCAGATATATGGAATTACTATAAAACGGAGAAGAATGAATAGCTTGAAGAACCGAAGTATGCGCCGTTATCTCCGATGTTCTTCCTATATCTTCAACCATAATGAGCCTATTCTAACAGATACAAGTCGCGCTGACAGCCTGACAGGAAACTTTACAAAACTCCAAATTTCGTTTCACATCGCGCTAATATTTGGCAACTATAGTAGATAAGTACTGAAAAATAGAAACTCTTTGGAGGGTGTTCGTTTGAAGAAGTCTGCTTTATTTTTACCATTGTTGATTTTGGTTCTGTTTCTGAGTGCTTGTGGGTCTAGCAGTAGTACAACAGGTTCGGCTAACGGGGATAATGCGAGTTCGAATGCATCCGGTACGTCTACGGCAGAGACAGAGAAAGTTGTCGAAGGTTATGTGCCAACTGAATTGACGGTTCAATTTGTTCCTTCCCAGAATGCAGATACGCTTGAAGCTAAAGCGAAACCGCTGGAGAAGTTGCTTGGTGACAAACTGGGCATTCCGGTAAAAGTCAGCGTATCCACCGACTACAACACAATTATTGAAGCAATGGCGTCCAACAAAGTAGACGTAGGTTTCTTGCCTCCGACAGCTTATGTACTGGCTAAAGAAAAAGGCGCTGCGCAGGTTATTTTGCAAGCACAACGTTTCGGTGTAAATGATGAGACAGGTGCTCCAACCGAAGAGTTGGCGGATTCCTATAAATCCATGTTCATTGTGAAAAAAGATTCGCCGATTCAGTCCATCGAGGACCTTAAAGGTAAAAAAGTCGCTTACCAAAACGTAACGTCTTCCGCAGGTTATGTATGGCCAGCAGGTCTGTTGCTGGACAGAGGCATTGATCCATTAAAAGATGTAACACCTGTAACGTTGAAAGGTCATGACCAAGGTGTTATCGCTGTATTAAACGGTGACGTTGATGCAGCAGCTATTTTCCAAGATGCCCGCAACACGGTAGCTAAAGACTATCCGACTGTATTTGAAGATACACGAGTACTGGCGTTCACTGAGCCTATTCCTAACGATACCATTGCCGTTCGTACAGACATGAATGCAGATTGGACTGCGAAGATCAAACAAGCCTTCATCGATATCGGTAAAGATACTGAAGGTCACCAGATCATCAAAGAAATCTATACGCATGAAGGTTATGTAGAGTCCGATGATAGCAAGTTTGAGATCGTTCGTCAGTATGGCGAAAAAGTGAAAGGTGAATAATTCTGATCCAAAAGTAGTTTGGGATCTGTTCACTTTGTAGTAGCTTTCTTGGATGGGAACAGCTTAATCGTAGCAATGGACAGGCCAGTTCAGCGTGATCTACGCTGCGCTGGCTTGTGCCATTATAGCAAGGACTCATGTATGGTTGATCATTATGAATGAAAGAAGGATATTGTCATGATTGAGCTTCATAACGTTACCAAAACTTACGCTAACGGTACCAAGGGCCTGGATAATATTAATCTGAAATTTAAGCAGGGTGAATTCATTGCTGTTGTGGGTCTGTCCGGTGCGGGTAAATCAACACTCTTACGCTCCATTAACCGACTGCACGACATTAGTGAGGGCGAGATTCTGATTAACGGAAGTTCCATCACGAAGGCACAAGGCAAACGGCTACGCATGATCAGACGTGACATCGGCATGATTTTCCAGAGTTTCAATCTGGTAAAACGGTCCAGTGTACTACGTAACGTACTCGCTGGACGCGTTGGATATCATTCCACCATGCGTACCATTATGGGTCGTTTTCCAAAAGAGGATATTGAACTGGCATTCACTGCGCTGGATCGTGTGAATATCTCGGAGAAAGCTTATTCCCGTGCAGATCAGTTGTCTGGTGGACAACAACAGCGTGTGGCTATTGCCCGTGTACTGGCACAGGAAGCAAAAATCATTCTGGCCGACGAACCGGTTGCTTCACTTGACCCGCTTACAACAAAACAGGTCATGGATGACCTGAAACGCATCAATCAAGACCTTGGGATTACGACCATCGTCAACCTTCACTTTATTGATCTGGCGAGAGAGTATGCGACCCGTATTGTCGGATTGCGAGCAGGCGAGGTGGTCTTCGACGGCCCGGTAGAAGAGGCAACGGATGAGCGCTTTGCAGAAATTTACGGCAGACCAATTCTGGCTGACGAATTGTTGGACAAGCAGGCTGTGCATGAGCAGGGAGAAGTTGTGGTATGAAGGGGCAGTCCAACGTTCCACTTCAGAATTCAGGCGGAGTGGGGAAGGAACCTGGTTCCAGCCCGGCTCAGGTTGTGAATCGCCCAAAACCGCCTGGGCGTACGAAACATTTGCTCACCTTAGTGATCATTCTGCTCCTTCTGTGGGCCAGTGCCAAGCAGACGGATGCCAGCTTCACGGAGTTGTTTGAAGGTTTTCCCAACATGCTGGATCTGCTGAAGGAGATGTTCCCGCCCCGGTGGAGTTACTTTGATAATATCGTGCAAGGCATGCTTGAAACGATTCGAATGGCCCTGATTGGGACAACCATTGGTGCGATTATTGCGATTCCAGTCTCGATTATCTGTGCCGGTAACCTGATGCCAAGTCGCTGGATCTACTATCCAGCGCGCTTTCTGTTGAACCTGATCCGGACCGTGCCGGATCTGTTGCTTGCTGCTTTGTTCGTTGCTGTGTTTGGTTTGGGGCCAATCCCCGGAATCTTGGCACTGGCTGTGTTCTCGATAGGTCTGATCGCGAAGCTGACGTATGAGACGCTGGAAACCATTGATCAGGGGCCGCTGGAAGCGATGACGGCTGTTGGTATGAACCGAATTCAGCTCATTGTATATGGCGTGGTGCCGCAACTGGCTGCCCAGTTCACATCCTATGTGCTGTATGCCTTTGAAATTAATATACGTGCTGCTGCCATTCTGGGACTGGTGGGAGCCGGAGGGATTGGACTCTACTATGAGGCCACACTTGGGTTCCTGGAGTATGACAAGACCAGCGTAATCATTCTGTTTACCCTCGTCATTGTTCTGGTCATTGATTATGTAAGTACTAAGCTGCGGGAGAAATTGCTATGATGAAAAATGAAATAAGCCGCATCCGGCCTAAACCACGGAAGAACCCGCTACGCTGGGTCATTGTGTTACTGTTAATCCTTGTGTATGTCTGGGCGCTTGCCGGTGTACCGTTTACTGGTTTCAAGGAAACTGCCGCTCAGATTATGAAAGCCATTGTAGCCGGAATTTTCTCGCCGGACTGGGAGTTTGTATATTTGCCTGAGGGAGAAGACCTGCTGCGGGGATTGTTGGATACGCTGGCAATCTCTGTGTTGGGTACCGTGATCTCAGCTGTGCTCTGTATCCCGTTTGCATTCTGGTCTGCCCGTAACATGAGTGGGCATCGTTCCATCTCGGGTGCAGGCAAAATGGTACTCAGCTTTATTCGCACGTTCCCTGAGATTATCATGGCCTTGTTGTTCATTAAGGCAGTAGGTCCCGGGTCGTTTGCAGGGGTACTCGCCCTTGGATTGCACTCCATCGGCATGTTAGGCAAATTGTACGCGGATGAAGTTGAAAATATCGACTACGGCCCATCCGAGGCGCTACTTGCCTCCGGAGCCAATCGTATGCAGCAGTTGTGGTTTGCCATCCTGCCACAGGTTATGCCTGGATTCCTGAACTATACATTGTATCGGTTCGAGATCAATGTACGTTCCGCGACCATACTGGGGGTAATCGGAGCAGGGGGGATTGGTACACCACTGATCTTTGCATTGAGCACCCGGAACTGGCCGCGAGTAGGTATAATCCTGCTGGGTATTATCGTGATGATCACGATTATCGACTTGATCTCGGGTTATATTCGTAAGAAGCTGGTGTAGCGTTAATGTGGCGTTATGAATATATTAGATGATAAATTATGATAAGTTGATAGCGTAAGAAGAGAGGGCTATTCGGTGCCAGAATATTGGCAGGGGATAGTCTTTTTTGGTGTCTGCAAATAAACAACGGTGCATTCTTGTTGCTCAGCTAACCGTTGAGGAATAAGAGTGTTCCAAGAATATGTTTAAAGATGATTGAATTATTTTCCAAATCCATGTAATATTAATAGGTTTCTATATAAAGGGAATTAAGGATATTAATCAATACTCCTCTTAGATATCCATATTAAGAAGTGAGTTTTCAAAAGGAAGGTGACCTATGGAATTATTTCAATATATATGGATTGGGTTTATGGTACTCCTATTACTGTACAGAATGATCTTTCAGAAGTTTAAAAAACATAACAGAGAAAATATTGGACTCAGTGCAATCCTGATCATTTTCACGGGAAGTGGTTATATGTTTGCACAGATGAACTTGATTTTTGTCATTAGTGTCATCGCCGTGGCCGTTTATTGTGCTGTATGGAACAGCATTCTATTTGTTAGAAATGGATATGAGCCTGAACGTTTGAAATGAACCCGTTCTGCATCGGCGATAAAGAATTTAAACAATGTAGCATAGCCTTGCGGGAACTGTGCTAAGGAACCTGAGAGTCCCTATTTAGCCTTATAAGGCATCACTGGAATTCTAACGAATCGTAGTGGCGCTATTTGTTGCGTTTTGCCCGATTTAACCCTTTGGCAACTGAAATGTAGTTAAATAGCGATGCTGAGGTTCGTTAGATTTTAAAATTCGGCCCAAATGGCCGAATAAGATCTGTCAGGTTCTTTAGCACTTAGGAAGTGTCTGGAAAGGCTGAAGCGGCATAACTATCATTAGTGCTGCAAGTGTCTACTTTCTGGGCAGAGGTTCTACATGCACGATTGTCAAAAAAACGTGACTACTTCACCCGTTTCACCGATATATGTGCTTTCAACTAAAAAACCGAAACCATGTTGCCCTGTGAATCAGGCAATGTTGGTTTCGGTTTTTTAGTTGCTTGGTTAAACGTTAGGCTTCTTTACTGAGACTTAACTAGCCAAAGGCAATGCTTTGGTAACTTGAACCGTAATTGTCTCGGTGCTGGTTACGCCTGCAGCGTTGATCAGCTCTGCACGGTACGTATACGTTCCGTTAGCGCGACCCGACAATTCAGTTGTAGCACTTTGGGAAGCTGGTGTTGCTGCGTTCAACGCTTGTGTATCAATCAATACATCATTCTCATAGAGACGGTATTCGGTTGCATTTGTACCCCACCAGAGGTTCATGGATACGTTATAGTTGCCGTCACCATCCCAGTTGTTTTGGGACAATGTAGCTTTGCCTGGAGCAGCATTGGTTACTTGTACTGTCAGAACGTCACTGCGTGTTGTGCCTTTGTCATTGGTCAGCTCAGCTACATAAGTATACGTGCCGTTGGCTTTGCCTGTAATGGCGGTTTTGGAGGACTGAGCCGATGGCGAAGCCGCAGTCAACTTCTGTGTATCAATCAGAACGCCGTTCTCATACAGTTTGTACTCAGAACCATTTTCGCCCCACCAGAGGTTCATGCTTACGTTGTACGAACCTTCGAACAGGCCAGTGGTATATCCATTATCAGAAGAAAGCACCGGTTTACCCGGTGCTCCTGCAGCTGGAGTGGAAGGCACTTCGCCGCCACCTTGCTCTTCAGCAGGTACAAAATCATTCAAACTTCTAGGTTTCAATTGATATACATCTTTGAAAATAGCGGAAACGCCTGTGATATCGATTTTGTCACCAGCAGCATAAGGGAAGGAAGTCTCCGTCACACCTGTACGGGTGTCTACACGGATGTGTGTGCTCGTTCCATCTGCTACTACCGCGTCGAATTCAAAAGATCCAACGGGTGTAGCACTGATGATATTCTCAATCGTTACATTTTTCAATTGAACCAGTTGACCTTGGTTCGCATCTGTAATTGCAGTAACCTCGATTGGAGTAGGTACGGAAGCCGTACCTGTTTTCTCAATCGCAACGATATCGGTAAGCTCGAACTCGCTGTTATAGATGGTTGTTGCTGCTGTTACTTTCACCTTGTCACCAGCATGGAAGCCGCTAGTGTGCTGGAATACGTAGATTCCGGCAGTTTCATCTTGAAGATAGAAGGCTTGTCCACCAAATGCACCTGGCTCTGTCGTCACAACACCTTCGATGGTTACGGTAGTGCCAGCAGCTTTGGTGCGTGCTTCAGCAACTGTGATAGCTGCTGGAATCGGTCCTTCTTCTTCCGGAAGCTGTTCTGCTGGCACATTGCCAACAGTCACGGCATTGGTGATCAGGTTGCTGCCATTCAGACGCAGACGCAAGCTTGCAGCGCCAGTTGTACCCGGTTTGATACGGACGTTCAGATCTTTGATCCCGCGACCTTGGCTGTCCGAGGTTACACTGAATGTGGAGCTATAGCCGTAGGAAGTTGGCCAAGTACCACTTTCATTCTGGATCATGGCTACCTGTGTTCCGCCAGTCAGATAGATACCGGCACTATAACCGGATACGGTTGTGTTCGGAGCCATGTTCTCCACAACTACACGAATCTGGAAGTCTTCTGCATTCGGAAGGGTATCCTGTTTCACGAAGCTGTATGCAGCGTTCGCGCTGGATGCAGGTCCACCGTACGAACCAGCCTTGAACGTGGAACGATCGTACCACTTATATCCGGCAGCAGGCGCGGACCAAGGTTCAGCCTGTGGTTCTGTGGAAGCAGCCGGCTCTTCGAATGGCAACAGCGCTGTAGCTGTGTCCAGTTCAAGTCCGTTCACTTCAGTTAAGCTTGTGTAGTTCTCTTGTGTAGCGAGCCAGTTTACGGTGTTCACGAGCAACACGGCATCATCGGCTTCTTTAAAACCGTCATAAGTTGTTTTGCGTGTGCCTGTCTCTTCACGCAAGTATTTTGGTGATGCATCTTCTACTGGAGAGGAGTCACCGATGAAGGCAGCTTTACCTGCGCCCAGCTTGGATACAGCCACGTAAGGACCTTCTTCAATCCCGCCACCGTTGTAGACACCTTGGTCCACCGCGTTATTCCATTTTGCGTTGGTTTTTGGCAGGTACACAATACCTTTTGCCTTTTCCGGATCGGTGATTGCAAGTGTTGAACCGGCGTGCATGGCTACAGCCGATACCCCTTCTGTGATGCCAAAGGCTTGATCTGCCGGTACAACGATATTGGCGTTGATATCGCCAAGTGCGTTATAGCGGAAACGTACGCCGAAGTTATCGGACAACCAGTCCGAGCCGGTTACATTTTGCATCGCTTCAGAATTACGCTCATCGGTGCTCATACCTTTGGCCGGATCTTCGAATGCTCCCCGACGATAGCCGTTGATGACTTCAGAGCCATCCCAGCGGTTTTTATTACGGTCTGCATTATAGTGATCTCCAACAAAGAAGATGCTGCCGCCCGTTTCAACATATTGTTTCAGTGCTGCTTGTTCGGATGTTTTGAAAGGAATTTGAGGCTCTGCAATAACGAATACGTTATACTCTTTCAGATCATCATAGGTAAATGGAGTTGTCTTGCGAAGTTCTTTGACATAGTAACCATCATTCGCGAGTGCATTCCCGAAGTCGGAGAAACCTCCATCAATGACCCAGTCTGCAGCTCCAGCCGTTTGGCCGTGAGAGTTGTCGAACAATACTTTTTTACCTGCATTTTGGTTCACAACCTTTGCCTGGATGAACGGTGCCGGGTCTGTCGGTCCTTCCGCATGAACCGATGCATCTCCGTTCCATAATCCGACCTGAAGCGGCAAAGCCATGGACAATGCCAGGAGTGATTTTAAAAATACTCCTCGCATACCTGTTAATTTACCCAACCAAATCCCTCCCAAATATTAGTTGATTCATGAGTTCGTCCATATTCTACCACATGAAAATCTCACATAGTCATAACAATTTGTAAAAATTAACTCGATATTTGTAAAATTGGGTCTTTTGACATATACATAGGTATTTCGGTCCCGTCATAATCCATCCAATTCTGCGTGCATATTGATTTTACGCAAATAAAAAGCCATCTCTTATGAGATGACTTTGGCCCGAATCCGATTGACGGCATGGAAGACAGAGGATTTAATCATGCCTTCACTGCGATTCACCAGCTCTGCCGTTTCCTTAATGGAGTATCCATGGATGAGGCGAAGTTCTAATATTTTACGATGTTCGGTGTTGTTAATATGGGAAACAAGATCATGAACACCTTCGCTAATTTCAAGGTGGGATGTATCGACGTGATGGGTAGGTACCTCCAGACGGCTGTCTCGTCTGAGTGTACGGGTTCGCCTGCGGAAGCTGTCCATCGCCAGGTTACGGGCAATGCGTTTGAGATAATAGAGAATGCGATCTTCAGGGATATCCACGGTAACGTTCATTAGTCGAATGAAACAATCCTGTGCCAGATCTTCTGCATCTTGCGGTTGTTTGACGATATGGGATAGATACCTTGTGATTTCTGATTTATAGTTGATATAAGCATCATTAATTTGTGTGCTGTTCATATGATGTGAATCCCCCTTGGATACAGATCAGGCTTGGGTCCGGTCTGGTATGAGTCTCTTTATGATCCAAGTATATCGGGTGGTTGTTTCCAAAAGGTTCAGAGTTGTATCGGAGTTGTAACATTTCGTGCTTCCCTCTATTCAAGCATACCGCTTGGGATACAAAATAAAGGCAGATGAAGGAAATTCATAGAGCAGGGAGATTACGAAAGTATCATGAGACAAAAAGAGATTTTAATTATTGAGGACGAGGAGTCCATTCGCGATATTTTGTCCTATTCGTTACGTAAGGAAGGATTTGAGATCAAGGAAGCAGCTACGGGAAGAGAAGGTCTGGATCTGCTTCGGGATTCGAAGCCGGATCTGATCCTGCTGGATCTGATGCTGCCAGATATGAGCGGTTTTGATGTGTGCAGGCAACTATCTGTGAACTCCAAGATACCTGTCATCATGATCACTGCGAAGTCGGACATGCTGGACAAGGTACTTGGCATGGAGCTTGGGGCGGATGACTATATCACGAAGCCTTTTGATATCCGTGAGGTGGTTGCGCGCATTCGGGCGATTTTTCGCCGGATTGATCTGATCAGCGAGACACTGGAGAATCAGTCCTATGAGGTGGTAAGGCTAGGCAAGCATATTGAGATCCGCAAGGATGAACGGGAAGTGTGGAAAGACGGGGAACGGGCAGGACTCACGAATAAAGAATACGATCTGTTGTTATTTCTCGTGACCCATCATCGCAAGGTTCATACACGTTCTGAACTACTGGACAAGGTATGGGGATTTGATTTTGCAGGGGACACTCGAACGGTGGATATTCACGTGCAACGGATTCGCAAGAAACTGGATAGTGGTGTGCAAGGCATTTCGATGATTGAAACGGTATTCGGTGTGGGGTACAAACTGAATATTCAGGTACAGACATGAAGTGGACGATCCAGTTCAAAATGGTGGTGCTATTCTCGGTCATTGTCTTTATCGGATTCTCCGTCCTGCTGATTCTGTCCAATAAGGTAGCTCAGGAGAATATGTACCGGGAAGTGCATGAGGATATGGTGCAATCCAAAAGAAATCTGGACATCGCGCTGAATCAGTACTTTCTGATACATAACAAACGCATGAGCAGAGACTCGCTCGAAGCAGGAAGTCGCGAGCTCGCGGAGCAGATTGGATCAGCCGTTGGTGGGGAGATTATAGTATATCGCCCCGATGCTTCGCCATACGGATCTGTTGGCAGCGAGGTTAACGTCGCTAAGCGGTCTGACCATCCTGATGTGGAGGAAGCCATACATTCCCGAATTGCTTACACCACAGTTGTGGATAAGGGCCATGTCACAGCCAGTCTGTCCTTCCCGCTCCAGATGGATCAACAATTGATTGGAATCGTACAGATGAAGAAGGACTATACGGAGTTGTTCAAACGCAACCTTCGTTTTCAAAATACGATCAAGTTTTTTGCAGCGGTTATTTTCGTATTTGTATTTATCGCATCCATCTTTATTTCCCGGAAAATTACACAACCCATCCGTGTACTGACAAAACGTTCTGCGGAAGTGGCCCAAGGAAGTCTGAATGCGGACATTCAGATTACAACCAAGGATGAGATCGGTGAATTGGCTTCAAGCTTCACCGTCATGATTGATCGGGTTCGGGAGCAGATTGATGTGATTGAGCGAGAGCGGGACGAAGTGAAGCAAGTACAGGCGAGAAGCAAAGTCTTTTTTGACAATGTGACGCATGAATTGAAGACACCCTTAACGACGATTCTGGGATACGCCCAGATTTTACGGGATAACGGATTTACCGATCAGGACTTTTTTGACAAGGGCATGAATTATATCATCAAAGAAAGCCAGCGTCTCAACACGATGGTTGCGGATATTCTGGAGGTCTCGGTCTCCTCTGCGGTCATTCAGGCATACCGGTTCGAACGTATCGATATATCAGATATTATTCGTGAAGCTTGTGAGGATATGTCGATTAAGGCGAGCAAGTACAATATAGGCATTCACTATGAGCTAGAGGAACATCAGTATTTACAGGGAGATCGGGATAAGTTGAAAGAGGTCTTCCTCAACATCCTGGATAATTCGGTCAAGTACAGTGATGTGAACTCCATTATCGAAGTACAATCCTTCCGGTTAGGTGATTCCATTGCTATTGTGATCCGTGATCAGGGGGAAGGAATCGGTGCAGAAGCGCTCCAACATGTATTTGAACCCTTTTACCAGGATAAAGGAATCAACAGGGCCGAGAAAGGCAGTGCCGGGCTGGGGCTGTCTATTGTGAAGAACATCGTTGAGCGTCATGGAGGAACAGTGGAGATGAAGAGCATCATGCGGGAAGGGACACAAGTGAATATCAGTCTTCCGGGGGAAATGAACGCATGAAACATCCTGGATTTTGGCGTAAAAACCGTGACAGATTGATGCTGTCAGGGTTGTTGATCGCATTTGTCAGCGGAATTTTCGGGATTGGGAGCCTGTTCAGTCTCGGAAATCTCAAACCAAGAACGGTGATTTTGCCAAGTGAGCAGTTCAACAGCCGTCTGGCACCACCACCGAGCAGTACGATTCAGATCGAGTCGGCTACCAAGATTCCAAATGACTTTGCGATCTTTGATTTTGAAGTGTTAGACCGGAATACGATTATATTTAATCAACCGGAATTTTCCTATTCAGGGCTCAAACTGTCTCTCCTGCATCTGGATGATAAGGAAGTGAAAAACATTGCGGCTAATACGGATTACGGTGTAACGATCAGCCCGGATCACAAGAAAATCATTTACTCCCAGTATCGGGCAGGTCAGACGCAGAAGACAACGTATGAGTATATAATACAGAGCGGGGAACGTCGCAAGCTTCCGTACGACAACTCGTATTATCGAGTGTTTGTAGGGAACGAATCCTACATCGGTCAGGATGATCTGTTATTTAAACAAGTTGATCTGAGCCAGGGGACGAGTCATGTCATCTACACGTATGAAGAGCTGATGAGCATGTTCACAGGACCAAAACAAGGGAAAGGTTCGAGTGATACGTTTATCGTTATGGATGTGTTGCAGGTCAGTGAGGATCACCAGCAGTTTTATATACTGGTGATGCTGAAAGACAAGTATGCTATCTATCGTGTATCGCTTGAGGATGAGCATGAAGTGAAGGCGTATGCTGCAATGGAGGATATTCAACAGTACAAGTTGCTGAAAAATGGTGACATGCTCATCCAGGGAACGATGAATAAGGTACAGGGGCTGTATCGGTATCATGCAGCAGAGGAGCAGTATGATCTGTTATTACAAGGTTCGATCTGGAGTTTCGATCTGGATGCAGATGAATCCCGAATAGCTTACTTTTTCCCGATGGACAGTCAGAATCAGAAGAATGAGTTGCATGTTGCCTACCTGAATGACAGCAAGATTTCGTCGGATACGGTGATCTATCGCAATATTGATAACTTCATCAGTCTGAAATGGAATGACGATGAATTATTTGCTGTGAGCAGCTCAGTGGATAAAAGTGAAATGTACCGCTTTAGTTTCAGAGCCTGGTAAGCTGCGGAAGGTATACGAATATAAGACCTTGGTCTGATGGAGCGATAGCTGCTCTGCGGACAAGGTCTTTTTGTTATGACATGTTACAAGTTGGATACAACTCGGGCCAGCCCGGATACATCTCCACCCTATAATGATAAGGGAATGTGCTACGCGAATCTTTTTGAACAACCTCTGTACATATTTAGCAAGTAGAAGGGAAGACATGTAGCAATGCTTCAAGTTGAACAATTATCCCATTCGTTCCGCAATGGCCAGGGAACCGTGCCGGTGCTTCAGGATATCAACCTGACGATTGGAGAAGGCAAGATGGTAGCCCTGCTGGGCAGTTCTGGTTCGGGTAAATCCACACTGCTGAATCTGATGGCGGGGCTGATGAAACCCGATCAGGGCAAGATTCTAATTGCGGGACAAGATATTGTACGTTTCAGTGAAAATCGCCTGGCTGAGTTCAGGCGCAGTCATATCGGGTTTATTTTTCAATCCTATGAACTGCTGTCCAATCTTACGATCCGGGAAAATGTAGAATTACCCTTGGTGTTTATGGGGATAAGCCCTTCGAAACGCAAAGCAAAAGCATTGAAGCTGCTGGAACAAGTGGGACTGGGTGAAAAAGCAAACTTGTTCCCGTCCCAGTTGTCGGGCGGTCAACAACAACGTGTCAGTATTGCACGTTCGCTCATTACCGAACCCTCGGTGATCTTTGCAGATGAGCCAACGGGAAATTTGGATACTGAGACGGAGGAAGAGATTATTGCGATTTTGCAGCAGCTTAACCGGGATATGAATACAACCTTTGTCATTGTGACACATGAAGCAGAGGTCGCGGAGCAGATGCAAGTTGTGCTTACACTGCAACATGGAATATTGGTTGAAGAGGCTGTAAGGGAAGTTTGAGGCAAAAGGAGAGGAAATGTGAGAATACGGGATGTAGCACGTATGGCCTGGGGACAGATCATTCGCAGAAAAATGGTCACACTGCTGTGCATGATGGGGTTGTCCATCGGTTCTGCCGCCATGATCATTGCACTTAGCGTGGGGCAGTCCGTACAGACCTATAGCGAGAAAACATTGAACGACAATTACAAGATGAATGAAATCACGATTACGCCCAATGAAGGCATACGTACTGGGAACGGCAAGGGGAATGGTCAGACATCGAAGTTTGAACGGGGAGCATTGACGTTGGAAAAGATTCAGATTATCCAAAGACTTCCTCATGTTGTTGCCGTGGCTCCCATGTTAAAGCTGGATTCGCTGGAAATGGTGCTTCCGGATGGTCGCAGCACGTATGTTGAGGTCATTGGTACCCAGCTGGAGACCCTGGGCGGGTTTGGATACAAGTATGCTGAGGGACGTGGGGCAGAGGATGGTCGTATGGCGGTAACCAGTTATGGGGCTGCATTTGGACTCGTGGACCCCAAAGTAACTCAGAAGTTATTCGAGCAGTTGAATGCTGATCCATATAACAACGAGCTTTTGGAGCAGTTTACGGAAATGTCAGCGAAGCAGGATCAGTTGGTTCAGCAGCTGGTTCAGTTCCGATATGAAGATTATGCGAATGCGAGCAAAACCAAAATGAGTGGTTCTATACGTGTGTCTGGAGAGTTGACGAAGCCTTCCAACATGGATGAGATGAGCGCTCAAAACGATAAAAAAGTATATCTGCCGCTCGATACAGCTCGTGCATTGCAGGATGAGCTTGGATTACAGCAGGCCGACAGCAGTGTGGCCAAGCATCTTAACTCGGCTCTGGTCAAGGTTGAGGATAAACGTTATGTATCCCAGGTGGAAGAACAGATTAAAAAGCTGACGTTAAACACACAGAGTAATCTGTTCCAAGAGGAAGCGATGGCAGGTCAATTGGCGATGTACCAAAAAGCGGCATTGGGGATCGGTGGTTTTATCATGCTGCTGGCCTCATTATCCATTATTGTAGCGATGATTATGTCTACGCATCAGCGTCGTAAACAGATTGGTGTGATGAAGGTGCTGGGCGCAAATCTGTGGCAGATCCGTCAGATGTTTATTACGGAAGCAGCGATGCTTGGATTAATGGGCGGCGTGGCTGGTGTGGGGATCGCCTTTGCTGCCCTCGGCGGGGTGAACAGTCTGCTGGCGAGTCAGATGGCAGATCAGATGAATGGTCCGATGACCGTCGTTATTCAGCAGTCGGCTCTGCCACTTGGCATCGTTTTTGCTATTCTGGTTGGCATTGTATCAGGTATATATCCGGCAATCAGCGCATCTCGGACCAATGCATTAACTGTGATCAAATCAATGTAATTTTATCAGCGAAAGGGAAATTGGGCACATGAAGAAATGGATTAAAATTATCATCACCGTTGTACTTTTGGCAGGTGCAGTGTACTGGCTGTATGAAAAGTACAAGCCAAAACCGGAGGCGCCTATAGAGATTCCACCCCCGATTACCTTTGATGTGACACAGGAAACGATGACGCAAACGATACAGGTGAAAGGGAAATCCGTATACACCGATCAGACGGATATCTTCGCTCCGTATGCTTCCAACATCAAGCAGTGGCACGTGAAAAGTGGTGAGCAGGTGAGTAAAGGCGATATCCTGTTTACCCTCGATACTTCCACGTTACAAACGGAAGTAGAACAGTTGCAGAGTGATCTGGAGAAAGCTCAGCTGGAAAACAAGATGAATCAGGTTACCCTGGATCAGGCGAATATGAGTGAGACCCTTGGCGTGACGGAAGAGGAGCGCAAGAAGGCATTTGCAGATCGGGAAGGTAAACGCCTGACGAATGAATTGAATCAAAAAGCATTGGTCCTCAAGGAGAAGGAGATACAGAAAAAGCAGGCAGTAATAAGTAAGTCTGTTGTGTATGCTTCCGCTTCCGGTATATTTCAGATGAATGAAGAGGATAGCAAGACACGTGCGGTGACGGAAGGACAGCTGATCGGGTCGATTACAAACATCAGCAAACTGAAATTTATGACGATTGTTGGTGAGGAAGAAATGTTCAGGCTCAAGGTGGGCATGCCAGTTAAGGTGCGAATGACAGCGCAGAAAGACCTGCAATTCACCGGGAAGGTAAGTAAGGTGTCCAAATTCGCCCGCAAGAGTACCGATACGGACCTCAAGCAAGCTTCACAGTTTGATGTGGTCATTGATCTGAAGCCTGACGCCAGAATGTATGGAGGCGTGAGTCTGGAAGGCGATATCGAGACAATGCGGAAGGATAAAGTGACGGTAGTGTCAAGCCTCGCGATCATGCGGGATCAGACCGAGCCTTACGTACTGTTAGACAAAGGCAATGGACAGACCGAGTCGCTGACGATCCAGGCTGGAATGGAATCGGGGGACAAGACAGAAGTAGTTAGTGGCTTGAAACCGGGAGATATTGTCGTTTTGCCTTAGATGTAGGAATATAAGAACAAGACATTATATGTAATGACTAGCTAGACGAACGGTTAATTCGGCATTGTAAAACACGAGGTTCATTGTGGCAGATTGCCACGATGGACCTCGTGTGTCTTTTGG
The DNA here is from genome assembly GCF_037979415.1 of Paenibacillus sp. FSL H7-0940. Taxonomy (NCBI): domain Bacteria; kingdom Bacillati; phylum Bacillota; class Bacilli; order Caryophanales; family Paenibacillaceae; genus Paenibacillus; species Paenibacillus sp. FSL H7-0940. The sequence goes on along the minus strand of NZ_CP150280.1, from coordinate 4,468,365 downwards.
AGCAAGGGATGTCCAGATTCCTGCCTGAATTATGGAAAAAAATATAATTAAATTTATATAATTCAATTTACAGTAAAATTTACATGTCGTATAATCAGAACATAAGGAGGTGGCACCGAACATAATGTTTGTAGATGGATAGGCGAAGACCTTTTTTTTAACCGTTTAAAGAAAGCGCTTACCCAATTTAGGATTCAGACATCCCATAAGTCATTTTTCACACTTCTTCATGTCTAACACACGTTCAACCACACCCACCATATTATACTCATTCACATGATTCGCCCTCACACACCATTTGTTTGCTCAAGATTCCAGTGATACAACCATTTCTTTTGGAGGTGATACAACCAACTCATCCGAACGTTCTCTTCGTGCTAAGCATCATAATGACACAGAGGATCAGACATGAGTACAACCCAATCTAACTAAAGGAAAGGTGGAACTATGAAGACTAAATTGAAAACCAAATCGAGAGGTAAGAAGATCCTGCGCAAAGGTGTAAAGCAAATGTTGGCAGCAACGCTGCTCGCGGCGGGGATTTTCCCTGGACTGTCTCCAGGCTTGGCTCAGGCGGCTGAAGCACATGTGGATAATCCATTTGTAGGGGCAACGGCCTATCTGAATCAGGACTATTCAGCTCTCGTGGATACATCCATTGCACTGACCAACGATGCGTCGTTGAAGGCCAAGATGGAGACCATCAAATCGTATCCAACCGCAGTATGGGTTGACCGGATTGCTGCAATCTATGGCGGTACGGACAACGCTGGTCGCAAAAGTGTAGAGCAACATCTTGATGCCGTTCTCGCTCAAAAGAAACCGGGTACACCAATCACCGCTTCATTTGTTATTTACAATCTGCCCGGACGGGATTGTCATGCACTTGCATCAAATGGTGAGCTTCCACTAACACAGGCGGCACTGCAGACCTATAAAACGGATTATATTGATGTGCTCGCAGATATCTTCGCAGATCCGAAGTATCAGGATATTCGCATTATTGCTGTCATTGAACCGGACAGTCTGCCTAACCTTGTGACCAACCTGAGTACACCAGCTTGTGGTCAAGCCAGCTCAACAGGTATCTATGAGGCGGGTGTGAAGTATGCATTGGACAAGCTGCACGCCATTCCAAATGTGTACAACTATCTGGATATCGGCCACTCCGGCTGGCTTGGATGGGATAACAACCGTTCTGCAGCAGTCGCGCTGTATACAAGTGTTGTGCAAGGGACAGCCGCAGGTCTGAGCAGTGCAGATGGCTTCATTACAAATACAGCAAACACTACACCGCTGGGGGAGCCGAACCTGTCTAACCCTGATCTCAATATCGGTGGACAACCGATTAAATCTGCCAAGTTTTATGAGTGGAATCCTTATTTTGACGAAACCGATTTCACTGCTGCGCTGTATGCCGATTTCGTACAAGCTGGCTGGCCAAGCAGTACAGGTTTCCTGATTGATACTAGCCGGAATGGGTGGGGCGGGGTGGACCGTCCAGCATCTGCTACGGGCAGCAACATCAACGATTATGTGAACTCCGGACGTGTAGATCGCCGGGAGCATCGGGGGAACTGGTGTAATGCCAGTGGCGCAGGTATTGGTGAAGCACCTAAGGCTGCACCAGGACCAGCGCATCTGGATGCTTATGTATGGGTGAAACCTCCGGGTGAATCCGATGGCTCCAGCTCCGAAATTCCGAATAACGAAGGCAAAGGTTTTGACCGGATGTGTGATCCAACCTTCACAACTCGGGATGGTGTATTAACAGGTGCATTGCCTAATGCTCCGGTATCGGGTCACTGGTTCCATGATCAATTCGTGGCACTGGTGAAAAACGCATTCCCTGTACTTCCTGCAAGTAACGGTGGAGGCAATCCTCCGGGCGGAACAACAGCTCCGGCAGCACCAGCAGCATTGACGGCTTCTGCCGGTAACGCTCAAGTCTCCTTGACGTGGACTGCTTCTACAGGGGCTACAAGTTATAGTGTGAAGCGGGCACTGAGTGCATCAGGTCCATTCACAACAGTTGCAGCTAATGTAAGTGGAACATCTTACAGCAACACCGGCCTGATCAATGGTACAACCTATTATTATGTGGTAACGGCAACAAATGCAGTAGGTGAAAGTGTTAACTCTGCAACAGCAACAGCTACACCTGTTGCAGGTGTAACGGCGCCAGCTGCACCGACTGCTCTCACAGCAACTGCAGGCAATGCGCAGGTGAGCCTGACGTGGACAGCTTCTACAGGTGCAACAAGTTATGATGTGAAACGCGCGCTGAGTGCAACAGGTCCGTTCACAACGATCGCGACGAATGTGAGTGGTACGTCCTACACCAACACTTCCCTGACGAACGGCACAACGTATCATTATGTGGTAAGTGCAGTGAATGCAGCAGGGCAAAGTGCCAATTCCGCTGTAGCTTCCGCGACACCTCAAAGTGTCGTTGTACCAACGAGTGATCTTGTCGTGCAATATCGTGCTGGAGATACCAATGCTCAAGATAGCCAGATCAAACCGTATTTCAACATCAAAAATCTGGGGAGTACTGCTGTGAATCTGAGTGATCTGAAGATCCGGTATTACTTCTCCAAAGAAGGCTCGGCTGCGATGGATTCTGCCATCGATTACGCTCAAGTTGGCGGAGCCAATATCCAGCGGACCTTCACAGACTCGTATGTGGAGCTGAGCTTCACATCTGCCGCTGGCAGCATTCAGGCTGGTGGACAGACTGGAGACATCCAGCTTCGCATGTACAAAACAGACTGGTCCAACTTTGACGAGACGAATGACTACTCTTTCGATCCAACGAAAACATCCTACCAGGATTGGAATAAGGTAACACTCCACCAAGGTGGAAACCTGGTATGGGGTATTGAGCCTTAAACTTTATTTGTAACTGTCTTAACCGCGATCCTCAGTGTGTTAGAGGATTGCGGTTTTTTGCTATGCTTTACAAGAGTCATTCTAGATTGAAGTTCTCACATGAAAATGTATTTAGAATCGCTTGAAGATCCGTAATTAGGATGTGAGAGCGGATATATTAAGCTGGGCTGTCCTCTGGCCATGAAAATGATCCGGGAGCAGCCCTCTTTCTTTTCTAACGAACAGAGGGCACGTTATTTAGTTGAGTTGATACAGTTGAAAATTCTAACGAATCGTAGACACGCTATTCAGTTAATTTGGGTGGATTTTGCCCCGTTTAGACCCGGTTTGGTCCAAATAAGGTTGCTGAGATTCGTTAGGATTCGTTGTTGGAGTTTAACGCCCCAATAGGGTGTGTGAGATTCGTTAGAAAAAACTTGGCGGTGAGCTTAAATCCTCCTTCCGACTGAAGCGTCATCGGGTTGATTTTCCATATGACTCCTAAAAACACTGATTATTGATCGTTTTGGTCGGATATTTGCCTAGGGTCTGTCAGGCAGGATGTCTATAATAGAACCCGATGGGCGGGATCGCCTCGCTCGGATTGGAAAGAGAATGGAAGGGGGACCGAACTCTGGTAGTCGGGCAAGCTGATTTCTCTTTTTTAATTTTGTAAGCGTAATCATTTCGGGTCGAAACCTTCTTTCGAAGAAGGCCTCTATGAATTATCGAACGTCTAATCATCATCGACGTGTACAAGCGTTACCCATTCTGTCTCAAGGAGCGTGAAGGTGGATGAACTCAGAAACAACAGCGCCGGTACATAAGGGATCGGTGTCAGGTCGGCAATCCGGTCGCAGGAAGGCTCGTATGCCACTTGCAGCCAAGGTGCTCTCTTCGGCACTCAGCGTAGCTTTGCTCATTGGAGGAACAGCTGGCGTTACGGGAGCGGAAGCTTCGAACGGTAATGGGGCGACGGAGGCTGGCCTGCAATCACATAAGGGGGGCAGTCACGTGAAAGAGATTCAACTGGAATATCTGGATCGGGGACTGGTGGCTGCATCGACATCTGAAGGTGTTTTTCTCAGTTGGAGATTGCTTGGTGACGAGGCCACAGGGTATAGCGACAAAGGGCTGACAGGTACGGACTTCAACGTCTATCGTGATGGCAAAAAGATCGCTACTGTCACCGACAGCACCAACTATGTAGATGCCGCGGGCAAATCGTCTTCCCGTTATGAAGTGGCAGCGGTCAACAAGAAGGGCAAGGAGAGCAAACGCAGTGCATCCGTCAAACCTTGGGCGAACGGCTATGTGGACATTCCACTGCAAAAACCCGCTGATGGCGTGACGCCTGCGGGAGAAGCTTATACGTATTCTGCCAATGACATGAGTGTGGGTGATGTGGACGGGGATGGTCAATATGAGTTTTTCGTCAAATGGGACCCTTCCAACGCCAAGGACGTATCGCAAAAAGGGTACACAGGTAAAACCTACATTGATGCTTACACCTTGGACGGTCAGTTGTTGTACCGGATCGATCTTGGGGTCAATATCCGTGCAGGTGCTCATTATACACAGATGCTCGTTTACGATTTTGACGGAGATGGCAAGGCCGAGATGATGTTTAAGACCGCTCCGGGCACGAAGATTATCAAATATAACAAAAAAGGAAAAGTAACATCCGAGAAGTACATCACGCTTCCCAAGCAGGATCGCAAGGCAGGGTATTCGAACGAAGATGATTATCGCTTGAGTGCTGATGGTTACTACGATCATGTGGTGGATATGTTCAGAAACTGGCATAAGCACGATGAGGTTGTGAAGGGGAACTGGCCTGCGACATTGGAAGAAGCTTTTGGAATCGAGAAAAAATATAATTACCCATTATCTCAGCAGGATGCCGAGAGTCTGGCCGACTACTTCATTGATGTGTACGCTGTAGAACGCAGTAACCGCAATGAGCTGCGCAAGTTTGAAGGTTTTATCGTGGATGGACCCGAGTACGTTACGGTATTTGAAGGTAAATCGGGCAAAGAGCTGGAGACCATCCCATATGAACCTGAGCGTCATGATGATGGCCTGATGTGGGGCGATTATGCGATGGCACGGATCGAACCGGGCAATCGGGTGGACCGTTTCCTGGCAGGCGTGGCGTATCTGGACGGCAAGAAACCGTCTGCAATCTTTGCACGCGGGTACTATACACGTTCAACGATGGTTGCCTACAATTGGGACGGCAAGAAACTGAAAAAGGAATGGAAAGTGGACAGCGGTTGGACGCCGATGAAGAACCCATTTAATGACGGACCGCACGGCGTAGATGGTACAGATCCGCAGTACGGCTCCATTACAACTCAGGGAGCGCACTATTTCAGTGTGGCGGATGTGGATGGTGACGGCAAACAGGAGATTATCTATGGCTCCGCCACGATTGATCATGACGGCAGCGTGCTGTACAGCTCCACAGACCTGATGCCAGCCGAGAGTGCTGCACCGGGAACGATTGCCCGTCTGGGTCATGGGGACGCACTTCATGTGGCAGATATTGACCCGGATCGTCCGGGACTTGAGATTTTTATGGTACACGAGGGTGGGCCTTGGGCGCCATATGGTTATTCCCTGCGTGATGCGAAGACCGGAGAAGTAATCTATGGTGGGTACACGGGGAAAGATACCGGTCGCGGCATGGTGGGTGATGTTGATCCGACTCGCCGTGGGCTGGAGACATGGGCTGTAGGATTATGGACAGCTAAGGGGGAGAAAATCAGTGATCAGGCTCCGGGCACAAATATGAATATCCGCTGGGCTGGTGATATGACGACACAGATCGTTGATGGTGCGATTGATGTTACACCAACCATCAAAGACTGGAATCGTGGCACGGTGCTGACGGCAACAGGCACATTGACTAATAATCATACGAAAGGTACGCCTTCTCTCGTGGCTGATATCTTCGGGGATTGGCGGGAAGAGATGCTGGTGAGAACCACGGACAGTTCCGCGATTCGTATCTATCTGAGTACCGAGAAAACGGACCGCAAGTTGTACACGCTGATGCATGATGCGATGTATCGTGTGGGCATTGCCGGACAGAACAGTGGATACAACCAGCCTTCCTACCCGTCCTTCTACATGGCATCGGATATGGACTGGTCAAAAGTGACGCTGCCTAAGTTCTACACGCCAGGTAAGGGCGGAAAGTAAGCAGGCCGGAGTAATAATAGCTAACAATAGCAACATAACATGTGTTCATGATCAGACTGTAACGTAAGGAAGCATCAGTTTTTAAGAGTTAGTATTAAAGCTTAGAAGCTCTGGAATCCCCATGTGTCTCGGCACATGGAGGTTTCAGAGCTTTTTTACATAAGGATCTGCGGGCAGAGCTTGGCTTGTTCCCAGCCATCTATGTTACGTCATTCTTTTACATCGTTGGAGTTTAGATGCTCGGTAGTATTTATCTAATTAAATAATACAATGAGGCTTCTAACGAAGACAGTTTATATCCAGCCGACAGAATTGTTACAATGGAGAAAAGTGAGGATCGATCGTTGTAGGAATGGAGGTATGGATATGAGCATTACGAAGCACTGGACAGGAAGCCTGTATCAGGAGGCATTGCGAACGGAGGACTGCGGGCCGCGTTTCTACGCGTACTATTACAAGCAGTGGGACAACTATCGTATGTCCTATCACCATCATGATTCCACAGAGATCATGTATATTATTTCGGGAATGTGCCGGGTGGATGTGCAGATGCCGGATGGGGGCTCGGAGCAGGCTGTTTTGAAAAAAGGACAGTTCATTATGCTCGACGCAGGTGTCCCGCACCGTTTGCTGGTGGAAGATGGTGTCCCTTGCCGGATGCTCAATGTGGAGTTTGGATTCTCAAGCTCACCTCCCGGACAGTTATCCATCCGTCAGCTCGCGCAAGAAGAGGAAGAAGTACATGTTTTATTGGCTAATGCTTCGCCATATCTGGTACTGCCTGACCCGGAAGAGGTGTACCACATTATGAAAAGTCTAGTCTTAGAACTCGATCAGCGTGGTCTACTGGAGCAGGGAAGATCAACTGTGCCGATGAGGATTATTCCACCAGAGGAAAGGTTACATTACCGTGAAGCCCGGAATCTCTCGTCACCGGAACAGGGAATACTGGTGCGTACACTGTTTATCCAATTGCTGGTCCGTGTTGCACGTCTGCGCGGAGAAATGAGCCGGAGTGCGCCAGATCATGCGGAACTGTACGTCAAACGAACCATTGAATTCATGCATCACAATATGGATCGCAACATTCAGATGAAGGATATTGCGGCAGCCGTTAATCTGCATCCAGGCTATTTACATCGTATTTTTCGTCAGCACACGCAGCGCACACCTACCGACTACCTGACGATGCTTCGAATGGAGAAGGCCAAAATGCTGCTTCAGCAGACCAATATTCCGATTTCGGAAATCTCTGACTATGTTGGAGTAGGCAGTCGTCAGTATTTTCATATGTTGTTCAAAAAATATACAGGTCGTACGCCGGTTGAATTTCGCTCCTCTATGGAACGACATGTCAGTCAGTACCCGTCCGATGAATGAGCCGATTGCAGTTATTTCGAATACAACTGGATTATTGGAGCTAGCGCGTAAAAGTTAGGATTTTTGACAACAAGATCTTGAACAGGTCATGATTTTGATAACGCTTCCCTATATGCGGTTGGTACAATGATTTCATGAAGAGAGTCATTAACCGAAGCGAAAGATTCGGATTAGGGGAGGACATAGGCATGTCGTTTAAAGTGGCGTTTATCGGGGCAGGAAGTATCGGATTTACACGGGGATTGTTAAGGGATTTGCTCACGGTACCCGAGTTTAACAACATTGAAATTGCGTTCTGCGATATTAACCAACACAATCTGGACATGGTGACTGAGCTGTGTCAGCGGGATATCCGTGAGAATGGATTGAAGATTCAGATTCAGCCAACCACGGATCGGAAAGAAGCGTTGAAAGATGCAAAGTATGTACTGTGTACGATTCGTGTTGGGGGACTGGAAGCATTTGCAACCGATGTGGATATTCCACTGAAATATGGGGTAGATCAGTGTGTCGGTGACACGTTGTGTGCAGGTGGCATTATGTATGGACAACGCGGAATCGCTGAGATGTTGGATATCTGTAAAGATATTCGTGAACAGAGTGCACCCGACGTACTGCTCTTGAACTATTCCAATCCGATGGCGATGCTGACATGGGCTTGCAACAAGTACGGCGGTGTGCGGACGATCGGACTGTGTCATGGTGTACAGCATGGTCATCATCAGATTGCGGAAGCTTTTGGATTGAAAAAGAGTGAAGTGGATATTGTCTGTGCCGGCATCAACCATCAGACGTGGTATATTCAAGCGTCTCATGAGGGCAAAGACCTTACAGGTGATCTGCTCGAAGCCTTCGAGAAACATCCCGAGTACAGCCGCACCGAGAAAGTGCGGATCGATATGCTGCGCCGCTTCGGTTACTACAGCACGGAATCAAATGGTCATCTGAGTGAATATGTGCCGTGGTACCGCAAACGTCCGGAAGAGATTAACGAATGGATCGACCTGGGCAACTGGATCAACGGAGAGACGGGTGGATATTTGCGGGTGTGTACCGAGGGGCGCAACTGGTTTGAGACTGATTTTCCTAACTGGATGAAGGACGAACCGATGCAATTCATTCCGGAAAAACGGGGCGAGGAGCACGGTTCGTACATTATTGAAGGGCTTGAGACGGGACGTGTCTATCGTGGACATTTCAATACCGTTAACAATGGAGTCATCTCCAACCTGCCGGATGATGCGATTATTGAGGCACCGGGATATGTGGATCGCAACGGTATCTCTATGCCACATGTAGGGGATCTGCCACTTGGCCCGGCTGCGGTATGTAATGTGAGCATTTCCGTGCAACGTCTTGCGGTTGAAGCCGCGGTGAACGGAGATGACAAATTACTTCGTCAGGCATTTATGATGGACCCGCTCGTGGGTGCCGTATGTAATCCAAAAGAAATCTGGCAGATGGTCGACGAGATGCTGGTTGCACAGGCCGAGTGGTTGCCGCAGTACGGAGATGCGATTGCTGCCGCGGAAGCAAGACTTGCTGCTGGCGACCTTATTCCAACGAAGGAATATGAAGGTGCAGCACGTCTGAAGGTGAAAACGGTGGAAGAGATGCAGCAGGATCGCGATGCCGCCAACAAAAATGCGGGAGAATCCGATAAAGGGAAAGATCGCGAGAAAGTGCAGCAATAGATAAAAATGCGTAAGGGCCTCTCCAAAATTGGAGGGGCCCTGTTTGTTTCTATTTTTTTTCGACACCACGGATAACAAAGGCAAAAGAGGTGTCAACCAAGGAAACCTGCGAATTTTGAGGGGAAGTCCAGCGGGCAAAGGATCCATAATAATGAGTACCTTTTTCCTGCGCTAACTGGAATGAACCTTCTCGCAAAGAGTTGAGGGTGAGGCAGTTTTGTTTGTACTATGACTTGGAGTAGGATTACAGCCGGATAATATAAGCAAAGTTGAAAGAAATAACAATGGGGTCAATGTTCTTATCGTATTGAAGAATTTTATTTGCAAGAGAGGAATGTTGCTAATGGTGCTCGGTACGATGCATATTTACCATGCGTTACACATTACCTTTACAGACATAGTAATATGTCTTATAGTATACACAGGACGGAAGAAAGTCGGTGAAACTCGCAGATGGATGTGCAAGTGATTAACAGTGATCTGATTCGGGGCAATATTGACCCCATCATTCTGAGTGTACTTATACCCGCTGATAACTATGGCTACAGCATTATTAAGGAGATCTATCGCAAGAGCGGAGAGCAGTTTGAATTGAAGGAACCTACGCTTTATTCCAGTTTGAAGAGGCTAGAGAAGATTGGATATGTGGAGTCCTACTGGGGGGGAGAGACGCAGGGAGGACGACGCAAATATTACCGAATTACAACGCAAGGCCTTGAAGCCTATAGAGAGCAGGTTCATGCTTGGCAAGCAGCCAAGGCACTGATTGATTGCATGATTGTCACTGGAGAAAAAGGAGATGAAGACCTATGAGATTGGATGCTCGCATCACCCGTCATGTGAATCGTTTGTTCGCTCACGCACAAGATACATTAGACAATCGAGAATTAAAAGAAGAGATTCACAGCAATCTCGCTGCGCGGATTGACGATTATATCTCGCAGGGTATGAGTGAAGAGAAGGCGTTCCAGACCGCCATTCAGCATATCGCTGGTATGGATGAAGTGATGAGTGACCATCGAAGGGTACAACGTGTTCCTTACTGGACAGCGTTGTTGCAGTCTGCTCTGATTTATAGCCTCATAGCCTGGATCATTACCATTCCAATGAGAGTGCTGATGCAAGGCTCCGCCATAAACAATCTGCTTATGATCGTGAGTCTCATTGTTGGTGGCATGTATGTATTGTATCTGTTGATCAACAAGACGAACGATTCTGCAACCTCCGTGAAAACCACGGTTATTCGAATCCCTGCCTTAGTGCAGTGGAATCGCAGGATATGGTGGTTGTGGGCAGCATTAATACTCGTACTATGGGGAACGCAGGCAGCGTTACGATTCGGAAGCAACATCTGGTTTAATCGACCCATTCAGGTGGATGGACCCTATCAGTTTGCAGTGATCGTCATTGCCTTTGCCATCCCATTACTAAGTGTTATTATTCCTTTGGTTGTGCATCGCGCGTATCGGATCGTTAGTAAGTATGAAGTGAGTGATGCGTTATGAGAATTAGAAACATATGGATTATAACACTTGTTGTGTTGGGCATCAGTGGCTTAGTGATTGTTGAGGGCTTCGTTAATCCGAAGATCGAGGCGAAACAGGCTCGGTACGAGGAAGAGCAGCAGAATCCGCTGACACATGATTTTGCCGCTTTAGCCAAATATCGCAGTCCCTACATGGGTGATAATTCAAACCTTAGTCATCTGAATCAGGCTTTACCTTTACGTGAAAGATTGAATGGTTACCAACTGTATCCGGAGACCTTCACGGTCCAAGTGAATTATAGCTTGGATACGCGTGAGATGGATACAGAGGAACTTGAGCGGATACTTGTATATAATGCGGTTTCGAACTTTGTTATGATCGATAATCTGGAGCAGATCGTCTACCAGTTTGAGAATACCAGCCATACCTTACGTCGTGAATCTGCCCAACAATGGACAGGTACGGAATTAAAGGAACTTCAGAACCCGGAGCTATGGAATTCGACTGTACGCGAGAAGCTGGTAGAACCGGCACAAGTGAAAGAGGCTTTTTCACAGATTGTTGACAATTAAACTGCATGAAATAGAAGGAAATAGGCAAGAGACTCGACTCTTCTCCCATGCTATGTTATTATAAATCTCTGATAACGTGGTAACGAACTAAAGCGTTTGGGTTTTGGTTATAGACATGGAGGGGTTCGAGAGATGAGAAAAAAAGCGATTCTACTATTATTCATTAGCATATGTGTATTGATTGTGGCTGGTTGTTCCAGTTCCGCAAGCAAAGACGATAACACGATTGTTGTAGGAATTGATGACAAGTTTGCTCCAATGGGTTTCCGGGACGAGCAAAATGAAATTGTTGGTTTTGATATTGATTACGCAAGAGCTGCAGCGGAGAAAATGGGTAAAGAAATCACATTCCAGCCAATCGACTGGTCTTCCAAAGAATCAGAGCTGAACAGTGGCCGGATCGATATGATCTGGAACGGGTACACCATTACGGATGAGCGTAAAGAGAAAGTGCTCTTTACGAAGCCGTATCTGGAAAACAGTCAGGTAGCTATTACCTTGGCAGACTCGCCAATCACAAAGCTGGATGAACTCGATGGTAAAAATGTGGGATTGCAGGCACTATCCTCCGCGGCAGATGCACTAGCAGCAAGTCCGCTGAAGGATAAAGTGAAAGCTTCCGAATTTAAGGATAACGTGCTTGCACTGACGGATCTGAAGACAAAACGTCTGGATGCGGTCATCATTGATGAAGTGGTAGCGAGATACTACATGTCCAAAGAAGAGGGAACATTCAAACTGATGGATGAATCTCTTGCACCGGAACAATATGGCATTGGTATTAAAAAAGGCAATGAAGAGCTTCTGAATCAGCTGCAAAAAGCGTTGGATGAGCTGAATGCAGACGGAACAGCTGCTAAAATCTCCACCCAATGGTTGGGTGAAGATAAGGTTTTGAAATAGGCAGGTTACACACCTGATATATAGTTAGAAACAAAACGGACCCCGTATTCCATGCTGGAGCGATTCATGCCCCAGAGGAATGCGGGGTTAACAGATTAGAGGAGACAAAACAATGAGTTGGGATTATTTATCGACCATTTTAAAACCTATGCTAGAGGGTGCACAGACCACCATTTTCATGTTCTTGCTAGCGATCGTGTTATCTGTACCGCTTGGATTTGCGGTCACGCTTGCGATGAGAAGCCAGATTAAACTGCTGGCGTGGATTGCCCATACGTATGTATATGTGATGCGAGGAACACCGCTACTGCTCCAAATTCTATTCTTCTGCTTCGGTTTACCGTTGCTTCCGGTGATTGGAGAGTATCTGGTGTTTGATCGTTTTGTTGCAGCGGGGATTGCGTTCATCCTGAACTATGCGGCGTACTTCGCTGAAATCTTCAGGGGTGGACTGCTTTCCATTGATAAAGGGCAACATGAAGCAGCGAAGGTACTGGGGTTAACGAAGTGGCAGACGATGACCAAAGTCATTATTCCTCAGATGATTCGTGTAGTATTGCCTGCAACGGCCAATGAGTCCATTACGCTTATCAAGGATACGGCACTGCTCTATGCCGTGGCTGTACCTGAGCTGTTGTATTACGCCCAAGCGGCGGTAAATCGCGACTTACAGCTGACACCTTTCTTCGTGGCGGCGGTTATGTATCTGCTCATGACACTTGTACTCACGGTGCTGTTCAAGGCACTCGAGAAGCGGTTTTCATTTGAATAAATTAAATCTGATCAATCAAAGGACTGTCTGCATATGACACATATAATAGAAGTAAATCAATTGAGAAAATCATTCGGTACACTTGATGTGCTGAAACAGGTATCCTTCAACGTGGAACCAGGCGAAGTGATTGCCGTGATTGGGCCTTCGGGTTCGGGGAAAAGTACGATGCTGCGCAGCCTGATTCATCTGGAGGATATTTCGGGCGGAACAATTCGCATTCAGGATCAGACGTTGGTTGATAATGGCCGTTACGCGGGTGCCGCAGATATTCGCAAGATGACGGATCGTATGGGTATGGTGTTCCAGCATTTCAATTTGTTCCCGCATCTAACTGTACAAGATAATTTGGAACTTGCACCGAAGACTTTGAAAAAAGAAAGCTCAAGCGTCATTCGATATCGTAGTCTGGAATTACTCGGCAAAGTAGGGCTGTCGGACAAGGCCGATGTCTACCCTGGTAATCTGTCCGGTGGACAGAAACAGCGTGTAGCCATTGCTCGTGCACTGATGATGCAACCAGACATTCTCCTGTTCGATGAGCCGACATCGGCACTCGATCCGGAGCTGACAGGGGAAGTGTTACGTGTCATCAAACAACTGGCACAGGAAAATATGACCATGATGATTGTCACGCATGAGATGGGCTTCGCCCGTGACGTTGCGGATCGTGTATTTTTCATGGATAACGGGGAGATTGCAGAGGCAGGTCCACCAGAACAGATCTTCGGCAATCCGAGGCTCGCACGTACCCGGACGTTTTTACAGCGGGTGAAAGTGGAAGGATAGAAGACATTCCAAGTCTAAGAAATATCAAAAGAACGCAATCCTATGAGTAATAAGGGAGTGCGTTCTTTTTGCTTTTTAAAATAATAGCTTATGTCCAAAGGTATATGTTCCAGATAATCAATACCAGGGTCAACACGATATAAGTTACTACATTCCAACGTGTTCGAATTCGATAAGTGGTGTAACTCATGATTCCAAACAAAACAATACTAAAACATAGTACAGCTACATTATTTCGATAAAGAGCAATAGGTAGAAGCATCACAATCATAAGTATGTTCATTACTTTATCGATTTTCATCGTAGTGATCCCCCATAGATATTCAGAAAAGTATTACAACTATAATAATATCTATATGTTAGAGGTATTCTTGATTTGTAACATCACACGGATAAACGGTTCTTAAATTCAAATCCTTGAAGTACAATTTATAAGCTTATGGATTTATATGTGTGTCCGGGGATGATGGGAATAAAATAAATCTAATATCAATTCATAATTAACATAATGTGGATATTATTTTTCCTAATAATCTATTATAATGAACATACTTAATAAACAGGGAGGATTTACCTTGGAACATCGCGAAAATGATGTGGATCGTTATTATAACGACACATTGTCACCACCGCCTTATGTAGTACCAAAGACCAATAGTAAGTCGATTGTATCACTAGTTTTGGGGATTCTGTCCGTCACGATTCCTTACGTGGGAATTTTAATGGGAATCGTCGCGATTATATTTGCATCTTTAGCCTTCAAAGAGATCAGAGTTCGCATGGAGCAAGGCAGAGGATTGGCCATTGCTGGACTTGTTTGTGGAATCATCGGTACAGCGATGTATGTATTACTTATTTTGCTCGTGCTATTGTTTAGTTTCGCTATCTCAAGTTCTGAAATTTACTCTACATACTAGAAATATGAAGTTAGCAAACTTAGATTGTATCTAAAACTAGAAAAGCAAAGGCGTACCTGCCTACACCTCCTGTTGACCAGAAGAGAGTGAGGCTTAGATACACGCCTTTGCTTTTTACTTTACTTTTTTACAGGTGAAGTGAGACTTCACTGCTGACGTTTGCGTTCTCCGTGGTATGAGGCATCAGGAAATACGTTAAGGTTCCTCCCAGGCCAATCACGGCGAAGATGCACAGAATACCAATCTGATCCCAAGCCACACCGAACTGTCCACTTGAGATAACTGCTTTATAACCTGTTACCGAATAGGTCATAGGCAGCCATGGATTAAACACTTTCAGCCAATTTGGAATCAGTTCGAGCGGGAAGGTGCCTGCGCTGGTGGTGAGCTGGAAGATCAGCATCAGAATCGCGAGGAATCGTCCCGGATTCTCTAGCCACGTCACTAGCGCCTGAATGATGTACATGAAGCTTAGGCTGGTAACAAAGCTGAATAAGAGGAACAATGGAACGCTCTGAACATCCAGACCCAAGCCGTATAAGACCAGCCATGAAGCAAGCAGGGACTGCGCTGTACTCATGAGTGTGAAAGCCAGCGTTTTACTCACAAAACGATTCCAGCCACTTGCCTCACTAACCGTGCTGCCGCGTGTTGGCACTACCAATGTGGCAATCAATGCGCCGACAAAGAGCCCAAGTGACAGGAAGTATGGCGAGAATCCTGTACCATAGTTGGGTACCTCATTATATTTATGCTCATCGACCTGAACAGGCTCTGCATACATGGTTACGAGTTCATCGGTCTTTTTTACACTACCCGTCTGCTCAGCCGCTTCATTCAACTTGGTGGCAAGTTCGCCAGAGCCGTCTGTTAGCTTAAGGGTACCTTCTTTTAACTGACCAGCACCTTCATCCAGCTTATGTGAGCCATCTGCAAGGGTTGAGATTCCATCAGTGAACTGGCTTACACCCGCAACCAGCTTGCCTGCACCAGCATCCAATTGACTTGAACCATCCGCAAGTTTGGCTCCTCCAGCGGCTGCTTCGGATAATTTGGAATTGAACTGTTGTAAACCAGTCGCAAGCTTTTCTTGTCCGACGGATAATTGCGTGGCTCCTTGTACCAGTTGTTGTTCACCCTGTACCAACTGGCTGCTGCCTTGATGCAGTTGTTGCTGTGCAGCGTACAGGTTTTGACTGCCTGCGACCAATTGCTGTCCGCCTTGATACACTTGTTCGCTGCCAGCAGCAACTGCCTGACTTGCTGCCAGGAGTTGCTGCACAGCTGGACTTGCGGTAAGCTCGGGACTCGCTTCG
Source organism: Paenibacillus sp. FSL H7-0940 (assembly GCF_037979415.1). Taxonomy (NCBI): domain Bacteria; kingdom Bacillati; phylum Bacillota; class Bacilli; order Caryophanales; family Paenibacillaceae; genus Paenibacillus; species Paenibacillus sp. FSL H7-0940. The sequence continues at coordinate 4,452,457 of NZ_CP150280.1, read as the reverse complement.
GCCAATTGAGCAAGACCTTGCGCAACGGCCTTAGCACCTTCGCTTACTTTGCCACTGCCCTCAACAGAACTTTGCAGCCCAGCAGTCAGCTTTGCACTGCCTTCCTCGGAAGCCGCCAGTCCTGCATCCAGCTTAGCTGTGCCTTCCTGAACAGATTGAAGGCCAGCCTGTAACTGTTTGCCACCCGCTTCAGCCTGCAATGCTCCATCACCCAGCTTCGTGCCTGCTGCTGCCAATTGAGACAGGCCACTGGACAGGGCACTCGCGCCAGTATGAAGATCACCTATGCCATGGGCGAGCGTAGTCGTACCTTCTTTTAACGGAACTACGCCCGTTTCCAACTTGTCGGTGCCTGCCGACAGTTTGGACAGGTTCTCTTTTAATGTAGCAGCACCCTCATCCAGCGTGATCGCACCATCATGAATCTGACCTGCCCCATCCCCGGCATTCGCCAAACCGCCAGAGATTTTTTCGACCTGATCCAATAACGTTTCGGTATACGATTCTGTGACTTTGGCAGCGACTTTGGAGCGAATTTGTTTGACCGCCGTGCCGCCAATCTGACCTGCGAGGAAGTTGTATCCTTCATTGGGTTCGTAGATCAGGTCTGCCGGCTCAGGGTGCTTATCCATCAGGGTTGTTGTTTTGGTGGAAAAGTCCTCCGGAATCACAATCGTCATATAATACGTGTTGTCTTGCATACCTTGTTCTGCTTGTTCACGAGTCACGAATTGCCAGTCAAAATCATCACTTTTCTTCAATTCATCGACCAGATTCTGACCGACCGCCAGTGATTTGTCATTGTAGACTGCACCCTGATCCGTGTTGACCACGGCTACAGGTAATTCATTCATTTTGCCATACGGGTCCCAGAATGCGTTCAGGAACAGGCCACTATACAATACCGGAATGAACAGTACAACGAGGATCGGAATAAATACTTTTGGTTTCTTGAAGGCGGACTTCAGATCCTGCCCAAATACGTGGAATGATTTCATCATGTTCTCTCCCTATCCTTACGCTAATCCGTTTGTTCTATCTCTATTATGTTTTGAATCAAGTGATACACCTTTCTCTATGTGGTGGGGGATAAACCATTCTTGAGAAAGAGGCCCACAAAATCCTTGATCTGATCTTTGTGCAACGTAGGATGCGCTTTGTTCCAATCTGAGGTTAAGGTGACATACAGCTTCAGCAGGACAAAAGAAACCAGCATGGGATCGTCTCTGCGAATCTGCTCTAATTCCATGGCACGGCTCACCTGACGCTCCAGATATTCAAGAATGGCTGTCTCCACTTTCTGCAAACCTTCCTTGGCCTGTGGCGTACCGAACTCGTTGACCTCCTGAAAGAGTTTGATCAACAGCTCATGTTCCTCCCGATACTCCAGCAAAGAATCCATACTCATATGCACGTTATCCAGAAAGGAGTTCTCTTCCTTCACAGTCTGCTCTGTAATCTGTCTCATATCCGCAATGATCGAGCGCAGAATCTCGCTGAACAATTCTTCTTTATTTTCGAAAAAAGTATAGATCGTTCCCTTGCCCACATTGGCAAGTCTCGCAACCTGCTCCATCGTTGTCGCCTTATAGCCAAACAGGGCAAAGGATTTCTCGGCAGAATCCATCACCTGTTGCCTTCGATCTATCGTTTTCATCGCATATACACCTCCTTATATGTTGAAAGGTAATGGGTAAGGTTAGTTATCTAATGACCCATTTACTGTTTCGGTCAACTGGTCGTTAACAAATGTAGCACTTGAACAGGGAAGATGGATGTGATCATTGTCATAATGTGGGCTGGAGGATGAAAACAATAAATGAGTAGAGGAAGTACGGATGAGGAGTTACTATAATATGGAAAAGTGCTAAATATATCAGTTATAGAGTTGAATAGCTATAATAGCAAAGGGTGGCGAAGAAACAGTAAATATTAAAATACAGCAAAGAATGAGGAGTATGTATGGAACACGTTTTATGGACGATCTATCTTGGATTACTGGGCACAGCATCACTCTCGTATCTTATTAAAGGAAAGTATAAGTCGAAACTTAGCAAAATCGATTTTGTCGTATCCGTTATAACATGGATAGGGCTGCTAGGATATGTAACGGAAACAGCTATTTTAAATCCTTCTTTGTGGAAATTTATTACTGTGGCAGCGCTGTTATGGGATGTATTATTCGCAATGCTTTTAAAGGATAACGAAGGGGAAGAGATTTTGGATGGATTACCAATTATGACGAGGAGAGTTTGGATGTTGATAACTTTAGTTATCGCGATTGGACCTCTATACTATGGGCTGTTTAGATATGCTTTCTCTTAAGCGGAGAACTTCGTATATATTTTATTAACAATGTAACTTAATGGTACAATTCTGCGTCCAAAATCTAAGAGCCAAATTATATATTAGAATGAGAGGAGGTCTACCTTGAAATATTTCTCCTACATCCTGATGATGTGTCTTGTCCTACTCGGTTGTTCCGATTCATCATTGGAAAGCAACGATACAGCAGACCGGATTCAAAGAGAGGGACAGACGATGACGGCAACCAGACAATTGGGTGATTATGAACTCCGATTAAGTGTCCAACAATCTGGTGATCACGACTTCACTTTTCAACCGGGAATAAGGTATATAGGACAAGATGTCAACCACGAGATTTTCCATTCGAAACAGCTTTTTGATATCGATCTGCAAACGGATGGCAAGACGCTTCTCCCGCCGAGGTCGAGTACCAGTGAAGAATTGGTAACGAGATTAACGAAAGATAGCTGGTATTCAGAAAAAGTTGAAATAACCCTTACACCGGAGCAGGTTCAATATATATCGAATAGTGAGGCCGATCTTATTCTTAATGCTGGATTTCGATCCGAACAATCCGGCTACAATGATGAGAAAAAGATGATGATAAGAGCAGAAGAAATACTGTCTGTTAAATGATACCGGGAAGGTATAGAGCCTACCCTGGTAACAACAAAAAACCAAGGCTTTGAGTGTAATCACTCATGAGCCTTGGTTTTTTTTACTGTGTCGTATTGCTTCTATTCTGCGCGTACTTTAAAGAATGAGATCAGTTCTTGCAGTTGCTCGGATACAACCGAGAGCTCATCGGAGGCACTCACAATGGCTGCCATGGAGGCTTCCTGCTCATCAATTGACTGCTCAATTTGTTTACTGCTGCTTGCTGCTTTGCTGACATTGGCAGAGAGTTCATCTGCCGTGGCAGACATTTCCTGTGTGCTTGCCGAGATCTCTTCAGTAGAACTGGAGATATCCTGAATCTGGTTTGCAACTTTATTCGTAGCAGTCAGAATATTCTCGAAGAATACACCAGTTTCTTGGGTAACTTCCAAGCCTTTGGTAACTTCCTTGGAACCCAACTGCATCGCTTCGGAAGACTGCATAATATCCCGTTGAATTTCTTCAATTAACTGTCGAATTTGCTTCGCTGATTCCTGCGATTGCTCTGCCAGGTTACGTACCTCGCCGGCAACCACCGCAAAACCTCTTCCTTCTTCACCTGCGCGGGCTGCTTCGATTGAAGCGTTAAGTGCAAGCAAGTTGGTTTGTCCGGCAATCTCCGTAATTACGTTAACAATGTTGCTAATCTGGTTCGAGTTATTTTCCAAAGACTGAATCGAGTTTGACGTATTTTGCACCGCACCGGAGATCAGGCGCATCTGCTCAATGACTTGTTGCATCACCACATTACCTGTGCTGGAGCGCTGCTCCATGCTGAGTGCTTCATCTGCCACATCGGCTGAGCTGCTGGCGATCGTCTGCACTACCGTTGACATCTCGGTCATGGCACGTGCGTTCTCCACAGTGGCTTTGTCTTGTGACACCAGTCCAGTAGATATTTCTCGAATATTGGTGCTGATGGATTGAATGTTCACATTATTTTTCTCGGAAATGCCCAGTAGTTGTTTGGAAGATTCCGAGAGGTGATGCGAAGTATTCTGTACTTTATAGATGGTTGTATTGAATCGATGGATCATCGCATTAAACTTCTCGTTGATGATACCCAGATCATCTCGTCCGGTATCGATGGTTACGTCCAGATTACCCGTGCTGACTTCTTCGATACCTTTCATCAGATTGCGGATCGGAAGCAACGTTCTTTTCAGCAAAATGAATTGCAACACCATGAACAGGATCAGGAAACCGACCAGGAACATCAAACCGTACGTAAGTAGTTTGTTCAGGCCTTTTGGAACGGCACTTGCATCTACATCGAAGTAAAGAGCAGCGTACATGGAGCCATCTGCGTTATTAATCGGATAGATCAGAGTGGTCCAAGTTCCGTACTCATCCGTGTAGAAATCACTGAAGGCAGGCTTTCCGTCCTTTTTCATCTGTTCCAGCACTACGACGTTATTCTGAGGCAACGGGTACATGGCACCTGCGGGCAGGTTACCTTCCTCGAATGGTTCCAACAGGTTCGTTGGAATCGCGATGATGGACGTTCCGTTTCCTTCCTCAAGTTCTGAACCGAAAATGTACGCTTGCGCGATGTTTGGATAGAATTCATGGATGGAATCGAGATAAGTTTTCATTTCCAGCTGTACAGGACCGGAGTAGCTTTTTTCCTTAGCCGCTTCTGCTACTTTGGCAGTGTCGAGATCGTCATACCATTTCTGGGTGATGACGGTAGCCTGGTCGTGCAACTGTTCAACCAAGATATTTTTTTGCAATTGATACGCGGCAGTAATCAGGATTACACCGATCAACATAATGCTGCCGAATGAAATCACCAAATTTTTGATAAAGAAAGGCATGGTACTCCAGCGAAGCTTATTAAACAAGATGGTTCACTCCTTCTACGATTGTGACGAAGGACTTACCCTGGGTGTTGTACACGCTATGTAATTGTTGACTTAAAAACTGTGAAATCGTCCCTAAATATCCTGTCTGATCAAATTCTCTTTTGTTTCTAAAAGTTTTTCGTAATGGATTTTGCTATTCACGTATATGAACTCCAGGTAAGTTCTACTCTTCAGATATATCGTTATATAGGCATATTAATATTAGATATTTGCATCAAAATAGGACTTATGAACCGGTTCCAAGGTTATAATTGCGCTTTTTTTCATTATATTTCTTGTATATCCATGAAAATTTCATAGTGATACATATCATTTTTGATCGCGTTTAAGATTCACTAAAGGTTTGTCCCCTACCATGGTTACATAAGCCTCAGTTGCTTAACAGAAACCCAAGAAGGAGGATTCATCATTTGAATATTTTATTACGCAAAGCTGCAGTAACGGCATTATCCGTGACGATGGTAACGACATCTTTTGGCCTGATCGGAAGTCCGAATGCGGCATTTGCCGCAGAAAGTACAGCGACAACCACGAGTGTAGGTGTGACGCAAGCTTATGAATCGTTGTTTCAGACGGATAACGTCATTGATGTGAATGTAACGATTGATGATGCAGACTGGAAGAGCATGCTCGAAAGTCCGCTGGATAAGGATTATAAGAATGTTAGTGTGGAAGTGGACGGCAACAAGCTGGACAATGTCGGTTTCTCCACCAAGGGCAATCTGACCCTGAAAGCTGTAGCCTCAATGGAAGATTCGGACCGTTACAGCTTCAGACTGAAGTTTGATAAATACGACAAAACACAAACCCTACTTGGACTGGACAAAATGGTACTGAACAATAACTACGCCGATCCATCGTATATGCGTGAGGTACTTCACTACGAAGCACTGCGGAGCATTGGCATGGATGTACCGATGACGAACTATGTTAATCTGTACGTTAACGGCGAGCTTGTTGGTTTCTATACTGGCGTTGAAGCGGTGGATGATAGCTATCTGGAGCGCAACTACGGTGAGGATTACGAAGAAGGTGTCCTCTATGATACGGATGAGAAGAGTTATCTTCAATATGAAGAGGACAGTGACTACAGTACAATCACCAAAGATTTGGGTACGGATAAGGACAAAGCCAAACTCAAAACCTTCATCCAAACGCTTAACGAGATGCCAGAAGGTGAAAAAGGTGATATTGAAAGTGTACTGGACGTGGATTCAGCGCTTCAATATATTGCAGGCAACATGGTTTTTGGCAACTATGACAGCTATAACGGCGACAAAGGACATAACTACATGCTCTACAGTGATGCCGCGGGCAAGTTCACCGTTGTTCCTTGGGACTTCAACATGTCCTTCAACGGGTACTCGGGTGGAGGTGGACGTGGCACAACAACCGGATCAACCACGACCAACACCAACGCAACAAATGTATCTGTGGACGAGCCGGTACTAGGCATTAACATGGAAAATGTACCGATGATTAATAACCTGCTTGCTGTGCCGGAGTATAAGGGAAAATATTTGAGCTACGTCAATGAACTGACAGACTATATGGAAGGCATTCAGGATCGTATCACTGGCCTTGCCAATGAGATTCGTCCTTATGTGGAAGCAGACCCAACGAAGTTTTATACGACAGAACAGTTTGAATCCAACATCGCTTATTCTGCAAATGCAGACGCGGCAGGTGGTATGGGCGGTACACCACCAGCAGGATTTGAAGGCATGACCCCACCTGAAGGCATGGAAGGTATGACTCCTCCAGATGGAACAACACCTCCAACTCAGCCGGGTGCTGCAACTGGAAACGGTACAACAGATGCAACAACGGGTACAGATAATACGCAGACACGCCCTAGTGGTAACTTTGGCGGTGGGGGTGGAGGCATGGGCTCCATGGCAGCCGGGTCACTGACGACATTTGCACTGAACCGTCTTGCGAATCTGCAAGAGCAACTTGGACGTGAAGTAACGCCTTTGCCTGAGACTTCGGAAGAGACAGGTTCGAACACTTCATCCGGAACAACTGACAAAACCATTACCGTAACACTCGATGGTAAATTGATCACATTCCCGGATCAGGACCCGCTGCTGCAAAGTGGCCGAGTGATGGTACCTGTGAACGCAATTCTCGAAGCACTAGGTGCAGAAGTGACTTGGGACAAAACGGCGAAGACGGTAACAGCTGTTCTGAATGATCAGACCCTTGTGCTCAAGATCGGGAGCAGCACCGCAACCGTAAATGGAGATACACTCGAAATTGATGCACCAGCGATCATTCAAAACAGTCGCACACTTGTGCCTGTACGCTTCATCTCAGAAGGACTGGGACTTACCGTGGACTGGGATCAAACCGCTGCACAAGTAAGCCTTACATCCAAATAAGAAATATCTCCTGCAGATCAACGTTATTGTATGGGGAACGAGAAAAGGGATTCGATGGTCAGATCGAATCCCTTTTTGTTCTGCTTTTCAGGTTAGACGGAGCGAACATCCAGCAAAATCCGGCCTCGTCCATGTCTGGCCTCACTTTTGGCATGCGCTTGATTCGCTTCACTCAAAGGGAAGATGGAATCAATCTCTGAGCGGAGGGAACCGTTAGCGATTAGCTGAGCGATTGTGTACAGATCCTCTGATGTCGGGAATTTGGAATTAAACTTGGCTGTAACACCATACTGCGCTGCTTTTTCGGCAGAAGGCAGTTGAGTTAACGATACCAGTCGGCCCCCAGGTTTCAGAACACCCCATGAGCGATCTTCGATCTCTCCACCAACAGCTTCAACAACCAGATCTACATTGCTTACCAGCTCTTCAAACAAGGTTGTCTTGTAATCAATCACTTGATCGGCACCCAATGAAGTAACAAAATCAACATTGGCACCAGACGCGGTAGCAATAACATGAGCGCCTTTCCATTTTGCCAGTTGCACTGCGAATTGTCCGACACCGCCCGCAGCAGCGTGGATCAGAACGGTTTGCCCGGCTTCCAACTCACCTTCGGTGAACAGTGCTTTCCATGCAGCTTCAGCTCCGCCTTTAATGGTCGCAGCATCCTCAAAACTCAGGTCGTCTGGCATATGCACCAAATCCTGAGCAGGAGCCATACCATACTCGGCATAACTACCCTTCACATTACCAAAAACACGATCTCCCGACTGAAAGGTATCAACACCTTCTCCCACGATTTCAACGATGCCAGACATGGCCGTTCCGGGTGTATAAGGCAGCTCTTTGACAAACACGTCCTGCAACCAGCCGTTACGAATCTTCCAGTCCAGTGGAATGGCTCCAGCATACTGAATGCGTACCAGAACTTCGCCGGCAGCTGGCTGGGGCTTATGGACTTCCTGTTCGAACTGTAATGTATCGGGTCCTCCGTATTGATGAATCTGAATAGCTTTCATTTTAGATGTATGCATTGTGCACACGCTCCATTCGTTAAGCAAATTTAGGATAGGGATGAATCAATCTGTGCAGCAATTTTCTGTGAAAGAGATAACAGTAAGTTCTTTTCTTCCTCGGAGAGGCCAGCTGTGGTGATCTGCTCCACTTGGCGCCAGGCGTTATTCACTTGCTCCTCCAGTGCGCGTCCGGCTTCTGTTAGGGATACAATGGTCACCCGTCCATCTGTTTTGGAACGACTCCGAGTAACGAGACCGGCATCTTCCAGACGGCGAACAGACTTGGCTACGGTTGAATGATCCAGGCGAAGTGTGCGACCCAATGAGTTTTGGGATTGATGGTCTTGTGCATATAACTGCATCAGCATAATCTCTTGACCGGGAAAAAGCCCGGTATCCCGAATCAACTGCGCAGCAAGACCCTTGTGAGAGCGTGCCAGAGCAAAAATGCTAAAGCTGATGGGATACTGCGCTACTGCACTGAATTCCTCATTATTTAATTCCTGGAGATTATCAGGCTTTTTGAAATCATCTTTGGCTGTCATCATGTACCTCAACTTTCTTAATTATGTTGTCGGCAACATAAATATAACACTTGGATATGTGGTTGGCAACATAAATTGAACTAAACACTTCTACATGAAACGTAGAGGACAGAAAGAACCTGAAGAAGCGGAGCGTTCGCCTAAAAGCTTTCTGAAAGAAAACTTCATTGAAAGGTTGTTCTGTCATCGGAGTATCCAGTGTATATATTCTTTAGTTCAACTTATATAACTCCTCTAAATTTCCAGACAGCAGATCATTCTCACATAATTACGGAGAAAGCGGAAAAACTTTGATTTTTAATTTTGATTACCGTGATAAAAGTCACTGAAATATTATAAATATTGTGAACACTCCTACCGATAAGACTATAGTGATATTCGAAACGGAATCGAAATTGGCTTGAATATCCCCACAATTACATAGGGAAAAGGGTGGCTCACACACATGCGAAGCATGAGCATCGGTACCAAAATCAGTTTGATCGTTATCAGTATATTTATCGTCTTCTCTTCAGCCGTGGCGGTAAGTGTAATCCTGGAGATGAGGCAGGGGATCACGACATTTGCTACAGAGAAGGCAAAGCGAGATTTGGAGATGGCGAATAGTATCATTACATATAAGCATCCAGGAGATTGGGCCATTAAGGATGGACAATTATTCAAGGGCGATACCGCGTTGGAGGGTAACTTCGAACTGGTGGATGAGATTGGACAAGCGTCTGGGGACACGGTGACGATCTTCCGAGGTAACGAACGTGTTGCAACAAATGTCATGGTGGACGGAAAGCGTGCTGTCGGCACGAAGGTATCGGACGAGGTCGCCCAGACCGTTTTGCAACAAGGGGAAAAATACTTCGGTGAAGCCGTGGTTGTGGGTCAGAAATATCAGACGGCCTATGAACCAATCAAGAACGCATCCGGAGAGATTATCGGAATTTTCTATGTTGGCGCTTCTCAATCGTTAATTGATGTGATTATCTCCTCGTTCCTCAAGACATTCCTGATCGTATTCCTGCTTGCAATGTTAGTCGCAATTACCCTGATCCTGCTGTACGTTCGCAGGGTGAGAGTAAGAATCGAACGGGTATCCGTAGCGATTAAACGTGCGGGTACGGGCGATTTCACACAGCCAGTTGTGGACAACGTCCAAGACGAGATTGGCATGCTGGGCATGGGATACAATGAGATGAGAAGTAATCTCCAGGTCATCATTCAAGGAGGACTTCAAGCTGCGGAGAAAGCAGAGCATTCGACTGGGCTGCTACTGAAGATTGCGGACCAAACGTCCAAAGAATCGGCGCAGATTGCATCCTCCGTTGAACAAGTCGCACAAGGAGCCGAGAGTCAGACAATTAGTACGGAAGAAAATCTGCAGGCCATGGAAGAAGTGGCGATAGCCGTACAACGCATGGCGGACAAGGCCTCCAGCATCTCGGACTCTGCTTTGTATTCACGTAAACAGGCTGAAACCGGAGGTGAAGCGGTGCAACTTACCGTTCAGCAGATGTCTACCATTGAATCTTCCGTTACCACAACGGATGAAGTCATTCGTATGCTGGAAGGGAAGTCGGCACAGATTAGCCAGATGGTTTCCGCCATTCATGAGATTGCAAATCAAACGAATCTGCTTGCTCTCAATGCATCCATTGAAGCAGCAAGAGCAGGGGAGCATGGCAGAGGATTTGCCGTCGTATCTACCGAGGTTCGTAAACTGGCTGAACAAGCCGGAGACTCTTCAGATCGTATTGAAGAACTGGTCGAAGCCATGGAACAAGATATGCAGCAATCGCTATCGGCCATGTCGAGAGTGAAGGACGAAGTACAGGAAGGACTGCGCTTGACCCGGGAAACGGAGCAAAACTTCAGCCTGATCCGGGATACAAATCTGCGTATGGCTACAGAGATTGAGGACATGGCCGCGACAAGTGAAGAGATGTCCGCAGGCGTGGAGCAGATTGTAGCTTCTGTGCATGAGATCGCTCGCCATGCGCAAACGGCTAGTACCAATTCACAACAGGCTGCCGATTCTGTCCATGAACAGCTCAAGTCGGTAGAGCAGATCAAGGCATCTGCGGCTATTTTGTCTGATGTGTCGACAGAGCTGCAGACCTCACTTAGTCCGTTTAAGATTTAATATCTGTTACAATAGGGAAAAGGAGGGACTACAATATGGCCCCTGATAAAACAAAACTTTTCCCGAATGAGAATATCCGTACGGTATGTTACATTCAAAACCTGCCGCCGCGCTCCAACGTGGACATCGGTGATTATACGTATCATAGTGATAACACAAATCCGCCAGAGCAATTCTATGACCGGATACAGCATCATTATGACTTTATTGGTGATCGCCTGGTCATTGGAAATTTCTGTGCAATTGCGGAAGGTGTGACATTCATTATGAATGGTGCGAATCATCGGATGGAGGGGATGACCACGTATCCGTTCAACATTTTTGGTGGAGGATGGGAGCGTGTGACACCTACACTGGAACAACTTCCATATAAGGGTGATACGTTACTGGGGAACGATGTATGGCTTGGACAAAATGTGACGATCATGCCTGGTATCACGATTGGAGACGGGGCAATCGTTGCCTCCAATTCAACCGTTGTTAAGGACATTGAACCCTATACGATTGTTGGTGGTAACCCAGCCAAGACTGTTAAAAAGCGTTTTGACGAAGAGACGATTGCACTGCTGCTGGAATTGAAGTGGTGGGATCAGGATGAGGAATGGCTGGATACGCATTTGGAACGACTTGTCTCTACATATGATCTACAGATCTTGCGCGAACTTCTGAACAGCAAATAGGATGGATGTGCATTGTGCTTAAAAGACAAATAAGCTGGTTCCTGACGGAGCCGGCTTCCAAGCAAATCAGGCCCTGGACCGTTTTGAGCGGATCAGGGCCTCTGGTTGTCCAAGATGAAATGTAATTTAACGGGTGGGTGGTCGTAGGGTACAATCAGACTTTGTTGATGGGGGCTTCAAATGAGTGTGATTTTCTGTATGATCCGAGTTTGTCTGTTTGCCTGAATAAAAGTTAATGATATCATCAACGGTAGTAAACACGACATTTAAATCCATATTATCATTGTGTGTTTGAATAAAAACCTCTTTTCAATAAGTTGTTGCGTTGTTTAATTTAAAGCTTCTTTCATGCTTAAGCCTGCTGTGAATACAGGAACTTTACCTGCAGGTAGTTGAATTTCTTTGCCTGTTTTCCGGCTTCTTCCCGTTCTTGCCTCACGCTTCTGCACTTCAAATTTCCCGAATCCGACCAGTTGAACTTCTTTGCCTTCTTTGAGAGCTTCGAGAATCGAGTCCAGTACAACGGTTACAGCTTTTTCAGCATTCTTCTTGGAGAAACCGCCAGCCTTAGCTACTTCTGTGATCAATTGTTCTTTATCCATGGGGAATACCTCGCTTTCAATCTTGGGATGTGAAATCTTTTCTTTACTGTGCAACATATGTGTAAATAAAAAGCTGCCTTATTAATAAGGCAGCTTTCATATAATTAAAGTTTAGTAACGTTCTCAGCTTGTGGTCCACGGTTACCTTGAGTTACTTCAAATTGAACGCGTTGACCTTCGTCCAAAGATTTGTAACCTTCACCTTGAATTGCACTGAAATGAACGAATACATCTGTTCCTTCTTCAGTTTCGATAAAGCCGAATCCTTTATCCGCGTTGAACCATTTCACTGTACCTGTTTGCATGTGATTCCTCCAAAAAATAAGTTTTTAGCCGATCATTATGACGAGTATAATTTAAAATTGACACTCACCTGGTGCATTTAAACCACGAACTTGATGTCCGCTAATGTATCGATTAATATGATAATACCATGTCCGCTAATATAAGTCAAGATTTGGAGGTATTTTCTAATGAATCAGTCATCAGGGGTTTCGGTGCAGCGGGAACCGACAGTAGAGGAATTCATACATATGCTTGCTAAAGAGGGGGAATTGCATCCCAAAACCGTGAAGGAATATGCAAGTGATCTGAAGCACTTTATCGAATGGTACAAGGAAAGCACCATGCTCAGCGCAGAGTTTTCACTGCGAATTGAAGATGTGGATACATCCACTTTAGTCAGTTATCGTGAAGATGCTCACCAAGTTATGTTATTGAAACCAGCCACCATTAACCGGAGATTGATTACGCTGAAGCGTTTTTTCAAATGGGCTGTCTTGGAATCCAGGCTGAGTCATGACCCTTCCAAACCATTAAAATTCATTCCGGAAGACAAAGTAAGTCCACGTCGAATGACATTTGAAGAAGAGCAGGCATTCCTAGCAGCAGTGGAGTATGGTAATTCACTTCGTGATCAGACCATCCTGACCCTTATGTTTCACACAGGCTTGCGAACGATGGAGGTATGCAACCTCAAGCCTCATGATATCGAACTTGGTAGACGAAGCGGTCACTTGACAGTGAGAGCCGATAAACGCAACGTGCAACGTAAGATCCCTATGAATATGCAGTGTGTTGTCATGTTGAATCAGTACTTATCTGATCTTGCTACCGATCGTGCGTATCTTTTTCCTTCAGAGAAGACAAATGATCGTTTAACGGAGAGAGCATTGCGTCACCTGATTAAAAAAGTAATGATAACAGCAGGGCTGGAAGGACTGAGTTCACACGACCTGCGTCATCGTTTTGGCTACGCCATGGCTGAGCATACGCCACTGCACCGTTTGGCCGAGATAATGGGACACACCAACCCAGATACAACAATGATTTATTTTAAAGCATTAAGTACGAATCATCGTAAAGAACAAGAATGAAGTCTGAATTATAGTCAGAATGAAAACACCTCTTATTAGAAGTACTTCGAAATTTTCCGTGTTTATATTACTTTAACCTACCTTTACCATTCATATACGATCCTTCACATTTCACTTAGGCACTGCCCGACAGGGTTGCCTTACCTCTAACAAAGAAAGCGATTACATATCCCTGATAATATTGTATATTATGATGGCAACCTTGGAACAGATCAACATGAGCCTTTGCATTTTGCTTCAATTCGGTGAGCAATATGAAATCAAATGATTCACAATGTTACATATATATTCGTTGATAGGGCTAAGGCCGTCATCAAAAGGGAGGAATCCAAACGTGTACCGGGTACTGCTGGTGGATGATGAAGAAGATGTGCGTGAAGGACTTGTTGTAGAGGTCGATTGGGAAGCGCTCGATCTGCGGATTGTCGGTTTGGCTGAGAATGGGCGGGAAGCATTGGAGATGGCGGAGCGGGTGGAGCCGGACATTGTGGTGACGGATATCAGCATGCCATTCATGAATGGTCTGGAACTCGCACAAAGATTGAGGAAGCGTAATCCACTCGTGAAGGTGGTCATTTTGACTGGATATGATGAATTTGATTATGCGAGGCAAGCCATCTCGTTAAGTGTGGATGAATATCTGCTGAAGCCGTTCTCGGCAGGGCATCTCACCGAACTGCTCACAAGATTGCGCGCCCAGATGGCGTCTGAAGTGGCTGAGCGTGAAGATGTACAGCAGCTGCGTGAGCACTATCATACCAGTTTGCCTTTATTACAGGCAGATCTGATGGCGACTTTGCTCCATCGACAGAAATCCTCAACATATATTCATAGTAAAGCCAAACAATGCGGATTAAATCTGACAGGGGAACGCTATGGGGTGTCCGTATTGACACTGCATATGGATGGAGATGTGCAGAAGGAGAAGTCTGAGGGAGTATTCAGCGAGCCCCCACAGCGACATAACAAAACATCATCCGAGGTAGCGGATCAGTCTGAGATATTCATTCCCGGAGGTTCCTTGCGTCAATCTGAGGATGCTGAACTGAAGCGTTTTGCTGCACTTAACATTGCGGCAGAAGTTTGGGCGGAGCATGGGGCTGGTCATGCTTTTATGCATCAGGAGACGATTGTCCTGCTCTATGTGGATCGCACGGGCGGTACAGATGGAGCGAAACGGCAACAGAAAGCGTTGGAAAATGTGATGCGCAGCATCAATCACTACTTACGTATCCCGGCTACAGTGGGATCTGGTCAGATTGTGGATACACTCGCGGATGTGAATCATGCCTATGAAGATGCCCTGCTGGCGTTGGATTATCGGCTTGTGCCCGGGACAGATTCAATCATATACATTGCGGACGTGGAGCGACAGACGGCGGGCAAGCTGCGTTTTGATGAGTTGAAACAGCAGACGCTGACACGTTGCCTGAAGGCAGGTACACAAGCAGAGCTGGAGGAAGCACTTGCGATCATTTTCCGGGAAATTACAGTGGAACACGGGCGAAGTGATATTCAGCTCTATTTAATTGAAATATTAACAACAGTATGGAAGGCAGCACAGGCATCAGGAGAAGCGATGGAAGACATCTTTGGTGCAGGGTTCCAGTTGTATGCGGATTTGTTCCGACTGCCGGGACTCACTGAGGCACAGAAGAAGGTACAGGAGGTCTGTCTACTCGTGCAACATCGCATTGCGAGCGGACGCCAGCATGTATACAAAGATATTGTCGAGCAGGCGTTAGTCTTCACGAAAGAGCATTATGCCGACCCTGACCTATCCATTCAGAAGGTGTGCGGCCATCTGCATATCAGCTCCGGTTATTTTTGTGGCATTTTCAAAAAAGAAGTACAACTTACCTTCCTGCAGTACCTGATGCAGATCCGAATGGAGGCAGCGCGTGAGCTGCTTCGCTCGACCGAGCTGAAGTCGTTTGAGATTGCGGAGCAGGTTGGCTTTGCCGAACCCAATTACTTCAGTTTTTGTTTCAAAAAACATATTGGTGTCTCGCCCAAAGAATATCGTAAACAGGCTTCCCAGGCGGCAAGTGAAGGTTCGATCCGATGAAGTTCTTGTCCAGATGGGTGAAGTCCATGGGACCCCAATTACGCTCTCGTCTGCGTTCGTCCAGAGTCAGCAGTATCCGGTTTATTATTACGTGGTCCTTTTCCGTCTTCATCGTCTTGGTGCTAACCATCATGGCGATGCTTCTGCATGACAAGTTCACGCAGGCTGCCGAGCGAAGTGCGGAACTGACGACGAGACAGATTGTGGATCAGGTTAGTTATAATCTGGAGGATTACGTCCGCAGTATGTCGCATCTGTACCGTGCCATTGAGGAACACATGCTGCGTGACGGGACATGGGAAGGGGAACTGGTGGACAAACAGCTTGACACACTGCTCAGCAGTCGTGAAGATATCATCTCGATTACTTTGCTTGATTCCACGGGGAAATTGCTCAAGAACCGACCTACAGCCGAATTAAAAACCAGCGCCCATGTGACACAGCAAGGGTGGTTTCAGTCTGCGCTTCGTGTGCCGGATCACCTGAGTTTCTCGTTACCTCATATTCAGAACATGTACACAGGCCCATATAAATGGGTCGTTTCCATGAGCAAAGGCATAACGATACGGCAAAATGGTCAGGATCGGCAGGTTATTTTGCTGGTCGATATCAATTTCAAACAGATGGATGAACTGAGCCGTCGGGTCAGTCTGGGGCAACGGGGATATGTCTATATCATCGATGAGAGTGCGGGCAATATCGTGTACCATCCGCAGCAACAATTGATGTATATGGGACTCAAAAGCGAGAATATCGAACAGGCTTTGGTGGCTTCCGGCAGTTACGAAGATGAAGCAGATGGGCAGAAAAGGCTGAATACCGTGAAGTCCGTTGCCAATATCGGGTGGAAAATCGTCGGTGTTGCTTATCTGGATGAGATTATGACCACTCGCCAGGAAGTGAACGGATATCTCATTCGTGTATTGGTCGTTGTACTGGTACTGGTCATTCTCGTATCCCTGTTTCTTTCCTCCAGTCTGACTCGTCCGATCCGGCGAATGGAGCGCAAGATGAAGGCCGTGGAGCGCGGGGATTTCAACGTGGAGTTGCCTATTGAAGGGCCGCTGGAGGTGGAACGACTATCCCGTCGCTTCAACCTGATGGTCAATAAAATCCGAACCTTGATGGATGAGATCATCCATGAACAGGAGCAGAAGCGGCGTCTGGAGCTGGAAGCCTTGCAGGCCCAGATCAATCCACATTTTTTATATAATACTCTGAATTCAGTAGTGCGCATGGTAGGCATGAGCCGCAATGAGGAAGTGATTACGATGATCACGTCTCTCTCTCGCCTGTTCCGCATCAGTCTTAGTCAAGGCAAAACGATTATCACGATCAGGGAAGAGCTGGAGCATGCGCAGCATTATTTGACGATTCAGCAGATGAGGTTCAAGCGCAAATTCAACTTTACGATTAAGGCAGATGATACGCTTCTGGATTGCCTGACATTGAAGCTGGTGCTCCAGCCCTTGATTGAGAACGCCATTGTTCATGGCATCGAGTACCACATGGACGAAGGAAGTATTGAGGTTGATGTTTATCGTGAGGACAACAAGCTGGTGTTTCGCATTACAGATAATGGGGTCGGCATGACGGAAGAACAGATGTCGGGATTATTGAGTGGCAGTCCGGTTGTCAAAAGCGGTGCAGGCTCCGGCGTAGCGGTACGCAACGTCCATGACCGAATTCGGCTTTACTACGGGGAGGGCTTCGGACTTGAATTTGCAAGTGAGTTGGAAGAAGGAACCACGGTCTGGATTCGGATTCCCATTCAATCGCAGCAGAAGGAGGGCGAGCCTAATGACAGACAACCAAGTGAATAGGAACGATGCCCATAGAGGTAAAAGATTGAATATTCGTACGTTTTGGAAAAAGGTTGCTGCGAGCTTTCCTGGAATCCGGAAATGTCGGTTAGTAACCCAGACAGCTGCAAGCTGCTGTCTGCTCATATGCAGCGCCTGTGGCTTATCGAGTCCCGATGCTACGACAGTACCGCCACGTATCGCGCTGATTACGCCAGCTGGGACAGGGGAACTTGCGGAAGCTATCCGGCTTGGTGCCGAAGCGGCTGCCAAAGAGAACGGGGCCGAACTGATTACCGTGGAAGCATACCCTTCCGATGGTGATGTGTACACGCCTGCCATTCTGGACTCTGCTAGAAGTCAGATGCAGGTCAAACAGGAAAATATCAACAGCCATACGTTGTCTCGCAGTGGGCGAGAGCAGGCTCAAGTGGAGGCCGCCGCATCGGCTCTGAAGCAGGGAGCATCAGCTCTATTAGTCGATCCTTTGAGCGAGAAGGCGCTTAGCGACATTGTTCAGGAGGCGCAGGCAATGAATTCAGATGGAGCCATCATTCCGGTCATAGTGCTTAACGATGAATTTCCCGTGAAAGGCATCACCAGCGTCATCTCCATGGATAATGTGGAGGCTGGAAGACAGGCCGGCCAGGCTATGGCGGAGCTTCTGGAAGGGAAAGGGCATGTGGCTTTATTGGGCCCCGATCCTCTTAATTCGGGTCTGATTCAGAGAGAGCAGGGAGTTATGGAAGCCTTGGTACAGTATCCTAATATTCAAGTGGAACCCAAATCGATATGTAATACACGGGATGGATGTTGGCAGACTGCGAAGCAATTGCTGGACCAGCAGGAGGTAGATGGTTTCATTACTCTTCAGGAACCGGCTTCTCTGGGAGCAGCAGATGAACTGAATCGACGCAACTCTGCGGACAAGGTAAGGATTGTTGGATTCGGCAGTGAACAACAACAACTGGAGCAATTGCAAGAAGGGGTCTTTGATCATCTCATCGTCCAGAATGGATACAGTGCAGGTTATCTGGGATTGAATCAAGCCGTTGCGCGGCTGAACAATCAACAGGTGCAAGCGAGAGTGTTACTTGAGACCAAGCTGGTTAGTACAGACAATATGTTCTGGATGGATAACCAGAAGCTGTTGTTTCCTTTTGTACAATGAACCAATGCTGGAACGAGTGCCGGAACGAATACTGAATGAAGAAATGAAGGTGTTTGTTAACTTGAGGAAGATTTCGATAGAACAGGTGAAGATATTGTATTCGAATTTAATGTAAACCCTTTCATAATAAAGACATCGGTGAAGCCGAATGAACTTGGGGGAGGTCATTAGGATATGAAGAAGACATGGATGACACTGTTGATTACGGCATGTATGGTTGTGACGGCGGGGTGTAGCAGCGGCGGAGACAGTGCAGGTGGAAGTACGGGAACAGATACAGGAGGCCAGACAGCAGCCGGTACGGAAACGCCAAAGATTGGTGTTGCCATCTACAAATTTGATGATACATTCATGACGGGTGTACGTAATGCCATGACCGCAGCAGCGGAAGGTGTTGCGACTCTGGATATCGTGGATAGCCAGAATGCACAGCCGACCCAGAATGAGAAAGTGGACCTGTTTGTGTCTAAGAAATATAACGCAATGGCCGTGAACCCGGTGGACCGGACGGCGGCGGGTGTCATCATTGACAAGGCCAAGGCAGCGAACATTCCAGTGGTATTCCTCAACCGTGAGCCGGTGGCGGAAGATATGAACAAGTGGGATAAGGTGTATTACGTAGGAGCCAAAGCGGAGGAGTCCGGTACGATCTCCGGTCAGCTGATTGTGGATTACTGGAAAGCACATCCGGAAGCGGACAAAAACGGCGATGGCAAACTGCAATACGTCATGCTGAAAGGGGAACCGGGTCACCAGGATGCAGAGCTTCGGACCAAATATTCGGTTCAGGCGATCCAGGATGCCGGAATCGAAGTGGAAGCACTGGCGGAAGACACGGCGATGTGGGACCGGGTGAAAGGTCAGGAGAAAATGCAGGCGTTCCTGGCTTCCCATGGTGACAAGATTGAAGCCGTTCTCGCAAACAATGATGACATGGCCTTGGGAGCCATTGAGGCATTGAAAGCAGCCGGATACTTCAAAGATGGCAAATCCATGCCGGTGGTAGGTGTGGATGCAACAGCTCCAGCCATTCAGGCTCTCCAGGATGGCACAATGCTGGGCACGGTGCTTAATGATGCCAAGAATCAGGGTGCAGCCACGGTGGCACTGGCTTCCGTACTTGCCAAAGGTGAGACACCAACAAAGGAAAATACCAAATACGATATTACAGATGGTAAATATGTCTGGATTGCATACAAAAAGATTACAAAAGACAACATCGCCGACGCCCAATAACAGCACGAGACAGGGACGTCCGACATTCGGGTAGCGTCCCTTTTTTGCCGGTCATATGGAAGGGAGGAACCAAGATGGAGTCACCTTACCTGCTGGAGATGAATGGAGTTTCCAAAGCATTTCCGGGTGTGCAGGCACTAAGTCAGGTCACATTGAAAGTGAAACCGGGGACGGTTCACGCCTTGATGGGAGAGAATGGAGCGGGGAAATCCACACTGATGAAATGTCTGTTCGGCATGTATCACCCGGATGAAGGAACGATACGTATCGAAGGAAAGGATGTGGATATTCCGAATTCCAAAGCGGCACTTCAGCAAGGCATATCCATGATTCATCAGGAGCTGAATCCGGTCCCGCATCGTCCGGTGATGGAGAATATATGGCTGGGTCGTTTTCCGATGAGGGGGATACTGGTGGACGAGAAACGCATGTATACCGATACACTGGCGCTGTTCAAGGACTTGAACCTGGATATTGATCCGAAGGCTCAGGCGGGAACACTGTCTGTCTCCAAGATTCAATCCATGGAAATCGCCAAGGCCGTCTCTTTTCAATCCAAAGTCATCGTCATGGATGAGCCAACTTCTTCCCTGACAGGCAAGGAAGTGGATCAGCTCTTTACCATTATTAATGAACTGCGCAGTCGCGGTGTATCTATTATCTATATTTCACACAAGATGGAGGAGATCCTGACGATCTCGGATGAAGTGACAATCATGCGTGATGGCTTCGTTGTCGGGACATGGGATGCTGTGGATCTAACGACAGATCTGATCATTACGCGTATGGTTGGCCGTGATCTGGACGAACGTTTCCCGGAACGGACGAATGTGCCCGGTGAAGTGATATTAAAAGCCGAGGGTCTGACATCAAACCAGTCCAAATCGTTCTGTGATGTATCCTTTGAGCTGCGAAAAGGTGAAGTGCTTGGCATTGGCGGCCTGGTTGGAGCACAGCGGACAGAACTGATTGAGTCCTTGTTTGGACTGCGTGGACTCGCTTCAGGTACGATTTCGATTCATGGGCGCAAGGTTAAGATTAATTCCCCCGCAGCAGCGAAGCGTCATAACATTGCGTTGCTCACGGAAGAACGAAGAGTCACAGGAATCTTTCCGGTGTTGTCGGTGTATGAGAACACGATCATTGCCAGTCTGGGGCGCTACCGAAATCGTGTGGGCTTGCTGGACGAGAAAAAGGGCCGCGAAGAGGCACGTGAGCAGACGCAGAAGTTCAGAACCAAAACGCCTTCAGTTAACACGCTGATTCGCAACCTGTCTGGCGGCAATCAACAGAAAGTTCTGCTAGCGCGCTGGTTGCTGACCGACCCGGAGATTCTGTTGCTGGATGAACCGACACGTGGAATTGATGTAGGAGCCAAGTTTGAGATTTACACCATTATTACGGAACTGGCTCGTCAGGGCAAAAGCATTATCATGATTAGCTCGGAGATGCCCGAACTGCTGGGCATGTCGGATCGCATTATGGTGATGAGTGAAGGGCGTCTCACCGGAATCGTAGATGGAGCCGAGGCAACTGAGCAGAATATTATGAGGCTGGCCGCGCAGCAACGGATGGCTTAGTCAGGAGGGAAACAGATGAACACACAGATGATTAATCAAGTGAAACAATATGTAACACAACGCGCCATCTTTATTGTACTGATCCTGCTCATTATTGGTATTGCGATTGCTGATCCGAATTTTCTGGCCTTCTCCACACTGCGGGACATCTTGCAGCAGTCCTCCACACGGGCCATTATTGCGCTCGGTGCAGCCTTTATCCTTGTCACGGGCGGGGTCGATCTATCCGCTGGAAGGGTGGTTGGTCTGACAGCGGTTGTATCGGCATCGATGCTGCAAATTGATGAATATGCAAATCGCTTCTTCCCCGATCTGCCCCACTTATGGGTGGGTCTGCCGATCCTTGTCGGGATTACCGCAGGTCTGTTTGTGGGATTGGTAAATGGACTCATTGTCGCCAAATTACATGTGCCACCTTTTATCGCAACGCTGGGTACGATGGTTGCCGTGTACGGACTGAACTCCATTTATTTTGATACGGAACCCAACCAGTCACAGCCGATCGGAGGATTGAGACCCGATTTTACCGTCATTGGCTCTGGATACATTGATCTGGGCGGGGGTTATTCCATCCCGTATATTGTCCTCATTGCTATTACGGTGGCATTAATCTGCTGGGTGATCTTTAACAAAACACGTCTCGGAAAAAACATGTACGCGATCGGTGGCAACATTCAGGCAGCGCATGTATCCGGGATTCATGTGGCTCGCAACCTGGTTGCGCTGTATGCCATTGCGGGTGCGTTGTATGGTCTGGGTGGTGTGCTTGAGGCAGCACGCACAGGTGGAGCAACAAACAATTACGGTAACATGTATGAACTGGATGCGATTGCCGCATGTGTGGTAGGCGGCGTATCAACGGCGGGTGGTATTGGAACAGTACCTGGGGTAATGGCGGGTGTACTGATCTTCGGGGTCATTAACTATGGTCTAACGTTTATCGGTGTAAGTCCATACTGGCAGTTGATTATCAAAGGATTGATCATTGTTGCTGCGGTGGCTTTTGATATCCGTAAGTATATGGCAAAGAAATAAGATTAACGTGAAAGGTTACACCGTTGTACTCCGAGTGCAGTACCATCTTCCGATCGCCCTTATCCCCTGGTTTTCTTGATTCCCTATATTAATAGGGGAAAATCCGGTGATAAATGCGAACGCTCTCGCTTCTTCAGATTGGTTCTGCACTCTACGTTATGGTGTAAAAATTCCATTCATCTTATATGGAAAAGCAGCAAAGAAGCCAGCCCTCGGGATATAGAGAGCTGGCTTTAATTGTTATGCATTTACAAACCAATCTACGACAGTAATTATAGGGCCAATAATGCAAAACACTAGCATAAACGCAGCCACGTTACAGGCAACACTTGAGCCATAATGTGAACGATTTTTTTTGGCTATCCAGATGGTAGGGATCCAGAAGATTGCTGTGGCTACAAAGGGGATATGAAGTCCTTGATCTCCGTTACTATAAATAGGCAAGTTTAATAGTTCGAATAGTCGATAACCTAACCTGAAATTTTCTTCTCCCCACCCGTAGTTAAAAGCGAATCCCATAGCCAGTATGAGCAGAGATAGAGTACCCAGACCGAAAGGTTTTCGTTGTGTTGTCATGTGATATCCTCCATAAGAAAGTATTTATCCTAAATTAATCCATTAATGTATTGTACCACAATAATGATTTATGCGAAGAGGAATTGATTCACTTTTGTTGATTACAATTACATCATATGTCCTATTGCCTTCATAATTTATACATTCGTGCGAATTTGACGAGCCTCCACTAATCGACAACATCAGCTAATCATAATCGATATAATACATGTACATAAGTTATTTGATGTGAGTTTTATGTCAAAGGGGGCGAGGCTGTTTGCTTAGTTACACGATGAAAATGGTGATATTCCCGCTAGGTTGTCTGCTTGTCATTCTGTCCTCTTATGTTCTCAGGCTTACCCCTAATATGGCAATAATGTCACTTTCGGCGACATTATTGGTAGCAAGTATTTATGGGGAGAGACGATATCCTGTGCTGCGAAAATTTCAGTGGATTTTTCTAGGGATATTCCACTATTTCAGTGAACTGAACTGGTGCAACATGCTGTATTATATGCTCATTATTTCAATGATCCAGGACAAACCAAGGTTGACGCAGACCTTGCCGATTTCGTTGCTGCTTATGTTGCAATATACGTTGATTCGGCTTTCGTATGTGCCTGTAGATACATATGCTTTGCTGGTTTCGTTATTTGACCTGTTAACCTCGGTTGTTATCATTTTTTTGTATCATACCTTAATCAACAGTGAGGTCGAGAAGCGCAGGCTTCGGGAAAAAAATCGGTTCCTGACCCTGCATGATCCGCTTACTGGACTGTTGAATTACGAAGGTTACATGGAGGTGTTACATAAGACAGTAGAAGAGCAACGGTCTTTTTTGCTTGTCCTTTTGAACGTCAATAACTTTAGCGGCTTTAAAAAAGAGTCAGAAGATCCTTGGTGTACGGTAATCACAGGTACAGGTCAGATGATCAGCAATCATTTCACCGAGGCCTATGGCATATCCCGGTATGCAGGAGACCGATTTGCAGTCGTTTTGCCAGAGATACAGGATGTGGAAGAACGAATGTCGTCACTGTTATCCGTGCAGCTTCAAGGACTCCAGGTAAGCTACAGCATCTCCCTGTACCCGGAAATGTCGGATTCGTTGCAGCACTTTATGACGGTTGCCGAAGATAGGCTTCTTCAACAACAGCGTAGCAAATGGCTGAAAAATGAAGAAGAAGTATTTCGTTCCGAAAGACTAAGGGCTGTGGGTGAACTGGCCGCAGGTATGGCTCACGAAATTCGAAATCCGCTTACCGCAATTCGGGGATTCCTGCAGCTGTCCCGTGGACAAGCCTTTAATATCGCGCCATGGTATGAAGTGATTATGGGTGAAGTGACGAGAGTAACCGATCTGACGGCTGAATTTTTGCAGTTTTCCAAACCACATGCGAATCACATGAAGCCTGAACATTTGGGTCACTGCCTTGAACGAGTGATGTCTTTGACCGAGTCAGATGCGGCATCCCGAGGGCATCAAATTACGCTTGAAATGACTAATGAGCCAGTTGTGATCATCATGGATCGAGATAAAATTGTGCAGGTATTGATCAATCTGATTCGTAACGCTTTTGAAGCAATGACAGACCCTGGTGAGGTTCATATGGATTTGTTGCAGGACGGGGACGCAGTACTCATTTCAATTACAGATACAGGAAGTGGCATTCCGGAAAATTCGCTATCCACAATCTTTAATCCATTTTATACAACCAAAGAAGAAGGTACGGGACTTGGACTTGCGCTCTGCCAGAAAATTGTTCAGGATCACAAAGGTAAAATTACCGTCCATAGCGAAATGGGGGTTGGCTCCACCTTCACGCTTCATCTGCCCATGGAGACGTAAATCATATAACTGACCCAGAGATAGCAATTAAATAGTCCATTAGACAAAAACATAAAAACGCCGCATGGGTCCTGAAGAACCCCATGCGGTGTTTAGTATTTCGATTAATAAGTTGATGTGTGGAGACTACATTGGTTCAGATCATTTTAGCTATATAAGAGTGTGTCTGCAAATTCAAGGTAAGCGATATGATGATGGAGGTCAGCATATAAAAGTCTGAAGTTCAAGCCGGTTGATCCTGGCGAATGGGTAGTCGATGTTCTAAGGAACATAGGACGTCTTATTTGGCCTTCAAGTCCTTACTTTAATTTGTAAGAAACTTCAGACACGTTATTTCCCAACATCCCATGAAAAAACGCTGAAAATGGCTGTTTATTTGGATATAACGTGTCTCAGGTTCTTTAGATTTCTGAGGGAGCTTCAAAAGCTTGAATAAGGCGCCTCAGATTCGTTAGTTTACGCTCTTGCTCTGTTCCAACCGCGAGCTGGACGATGTCCTCAAGCCCGCCCGGCACGGAGTGGAGCTTTTCATTTGGAATAGAGAAAATCCACTTTTGTGGCATATTGATCGCTTGTTCGCACGCGAAGGACATGTTCTCCCACATTCAGGATACAGCACATTCGCTTGCTCCGTACGCGCTAAGGTCCACTTCGGCATGGATTAACTTTGCAGAGTCGCTTTAGTTCGACTTATTGAGCTGTCCCTGATGTAACTGATAGTAGAATCCTTGTTGCTGCATCAACTCGTCATGGCTGCCCCGTTCAGCGATCTGTCCATCATCAATGACGAGAATCTGATCGGCTTCACGAATCGTGCTCAGTCTGTGGGCGATGACAAAGCTGGTACGGTCTTTCATTAAAGTGCGCATCGCTTCCTGGATCTTCATCTCTGTACGCGTATCAATGCTGCTTGTTGCTTCATCCAGAATAAGAATGGCCGGATCAGCCAGAATTGCCCGGGCAATGGTCAGCAGTTGTCGTTGTCCCTGACTCAGGTTGCTTCCCCCGGAAATGATAGGGGTATCGTAGCCCTGTGGCAGTTTGCGGATGAACGAATGTGCATTCGCCAGCTCAGCTGCTTGCCTGATCTGTTCATCCGTTGCGTCGGGCTTACCGTAGGCGAGATTGTCGCGAATGGTACCCGAGAACAGGTAGGCATCTTGAAGTACAATGCCGAGTTGCCGACGGAGTTGGTCCTTCTCCAGTTCCGAGATGTCACATCCATCGATGGTAATCCGTCCGCCTGTAATCTCGTAGAAACGGGGCAACAGGTTGATAATGGTCGTTTTACCTGCGCCGGTGGGTCCAACAAGTGCAATCATCTCACCAGGTTTTACAGTAAAACTGACCTTCTTAAGAATGTCTCGATCCGCACTATATCCGAAGGAGACGTCTTCAAATACCACTTTGCCTTGAATCTGATCCAGTTGTTTCTTCTGTTCCTCCACGTATTCGCCAGGCGTATCCATAATGTGGAACACACGTTCAGCACCTGCGATTGCAGCCTGAATCAGATTGTACTGATTGGCCAGATCGTTGAGCGGCCGCTCAATCTGGCGGGAGTAAGCGAGAAAGCTGACGATTAGTCCGATGGATGTCAGATCATGATAAGCCATCCATCCACCTACGGAAGCCAGTATGGCAAACCCGATATTGTTCATCACGTTCATCGTAGGTCCAACCAAACCCGAAACGGTCTGGGCCTGTGTGCTGGATGTGCGCAGTTTCTCGTTCAAATTCTCAAAATGTTGATGTGCCTGATCCTGACGGTTATAAGCCGCTACGACTTTTTGTCCAGCAATCGTTTCCTGAGCATACCCATTAAGCTCACCAAGCAATTTCTGCTGGGCGGTGAAGTGTTTACGTGTTCTCGAAGCAATCAGGCGAGTGGCGATGGTAATCAAGGGTACAGTCACCAGACTGAGCAGGGTAAGCCGAACATCCAGTGCAAACATGATCGATAAGGAACCAACGAGCAAGATGGCACTGGACATCAATTGGGTTACGCTTTGGTTCAGCGTTGTAGATACGTTATCGATATCATTGGTCGCCCGGCTCATCAGATCCCCGCTTTGATTTTTATCAAAAAAGCTGACAGGCAGCTCTTGTAGTCGGGAGAACAACGCATGTCGCAGATCCTTAACGGTCAGTTGGGACACACCAATCATGACATAGGATTGAGCCCACATCAGGAGTGAGCCAAGGACATAAACACTCAGCAAGAGGAGACATTCCTTCAGCAAACCCGCTGTTACTTTGGGCACGATATGTTCGTTAACGGCACGGCCGAGAAGGTAAGGTCCTGCCAGATTGAGCAGTGTTCCAAGAGCCGTCAGCACTAATGCAGCAATGACTCCTTTGCGATGACGTCCCATGTACGACGATACCCGGATCAGGGCATGGCGAGCATTTTTGGCTCTGACTTTGGGAACAGGTCCTCTGCCTGCTGGTCCGGGTCTTCCGATGGGAGGCACGACCGTTTGTTGTATGGAGGAAGATGCAGGTTTAGCCAAATTGAACATCCTCCTTCCGTTGCTGCGAATAATAGATGGCTTGATAATGTGATGAATGAGCCATAAGGTCATCATGTGTGCCTCTGGCAACGATCTGTCCTTCATCAATAACATATATACAGTCTGCATCCTTCACGGAGGAGATCCGCTGTGCAATCAAAAAGGTCGTGCTGTCTTTCATCAAGGACTGCAAAGCCTTCTGAATACTCGCTTCCGTACGCAGATCAACAGCACTGGTGCTATCATCCAGAATCAGCACTTCCGGTCGCATGAGCAGGGCGCGTGCAATGGATATCCGTTGTTTCTGTCCACCGGACAGATTGACCCCGCGTTGACCCAGCTCCGTGTCATACCCATCTTTCAGTTTCATAATAAAATCATCCGCTGCCGCAGCTTGTGCCGCAGCACGCAATTCAGCATCCGTTGCACCGGGCCGGCCGAAACAAATGTTATCCCGGATGCTGCCGCTGAACAGGATGGATTCCTGTAGCACAATGGACACACGGCTGCGAAGATCCTGAAGATCCCAGTGGCGAACGTTCACTCCATTCACGAGCACTTCACCCTGCGAAGCATCGTATAGACGGGGAATCAGCTGCACCAGCGAGGTTTTGCCTGAACCTGTTGAACCGATCAGGGCCACTTTCTCACCCGGGCGAGCCTTCAGGTTAATGTCAGTGAGTGCATGGTCTCCGTCATAACGGAAAGATACGTCTCTGAACTCCACTTGACCGCCTGTGTGGGAGGGAAGAGAAGACGTTTGTTTTCGGGACTGATCACGAGTAGACGGGGATGACTGTACATTCCCGGAGTTATCGGTTCCCGATTGAATATCCGGCTGTGTATGTAACACCTCGTTGATCCGTGCAGCTGATACCTTGGCGCGGGAGAAACTCATCATCATCATGCCGATCGACGTGAGGGACGAGAGTACAACCGTGACATAGTTGATAAAAGCAATCAGATCCCCGGCAGCAATATCGCCTCCCACTACCTGGAAACCTCCAAACCACAGCACCGCTACAATGGTAGCGTTCAGCATCAGGCTGAGTACGGGTGCATTCAGTGTGACAATACGCCAGGCTTTGACGGCAGTTGAGGTGTAATCTTCATTGGATTCTTTGAACCGCTTTTTCTCCAGACGCGCACGTGCAAACGCCTTGACGACACGAATGCCGGCAAGATTCTCCTGAAGCACAGCGTTGACCTGATCAAGCTTGCTCTGCACACTGGCGAACAGAGGATAGGAGGCTTTTATCAGAATAAATAAAATAATAAACAGCACCGGTACAGTGGCAATAAGAATTAAAGCCAGCTTTACACTGATCGTAAACGCCATGATGATACTACCGATGATTAGCATTGGTGAACGGATAAACATCCGCAGCAGCATCTGTACAAAGGTCTGCATCTGGGTAATGTCACTGGTCAGACGAGTGATCAGAGATCCTTCCTGAAACGTATCCAGATTGCGGAAGGAGAAGGTTTGAATATGGTCAAACAGTTCCTGGCGCAGATCCGTGCCGTATCCAACGGCAGCTTTACTTGAATAGAGTGTACAGCCTGCACCGCCAACCCAGCCGATTAACGCAACAAGTAGCATGATCAGACCTGTAGTTATGATATGGGGCAGATTCCCTGCAAGTACACCATCATCCACGATGCTGGACATCAGCTTGGGCTGGAGCAGGTCCATGGTAACCTCAAGTACCATGAGCAGCGGGGCGACGATTGCCGCCGACTTATACGGGGTCAAGAATCGTTTTAACGTCCACAATAGGGAATCACCTCAATCTTCATAGCATAAGTGAATCAATTTCATAATACCTTTAGCTGCTTCAATCGCGAATCTGCATCACCTCAAGATTCACGCAGGTTTTGGAGCATACGATGTGCAAGTGCAGACATGATCTCGGATTCTTCCGGTGTAAAATCTTTCTGGGCTTGCTGTTCCAATTCCTGAATCACTTCTCTCAATTCTTGTAGCGCGGAGCGCCCCTGATCCGTCAGGTATACCCGCAGACTGCGCATATCTTTTGGGTCTGCTTCACGTCTCACATAACCGGATGATTCCATGCGCTTGAGCATCACGGTTACCGTTGCGGGACTGCGCTGAAGTTGTTTGGCCAGGTTTTTCTGGGATTGGCCATCTTCCCGTTCAAGCTGGAACAGCAAAGGGGGCTGCCCCGGGTATAACTCGGGGTGGTTCACAAGTTTCTCATGAACCTTGTAGCGTTTCAGTTTCACGAGTTCGGATAGCTGTCCCATTAACCGATCATTTTGGACTGGGTTCATATCATCTACTCCTATCCTTTTAGTTAGTCGACTAAATAAATCTTAAGTTTGATTTGACATATCGTCAAGTGAATACAGATCATTTATTTTAGACTGGAAATATTGACCTGACATAAAATGATGTGATAAATTGATATTATCTAATTGTTAATAACACAATGTTAATAACAGAATGGAGTTTGTATATTATGACTTACGAAGGTTCCTCTGGAGGAAAAACACTCGATTACCGGGAGCATCAGGATCAGGTACATACCAGTGAACAACAGTTTCTGGAAACGTATAATGCTGGTGATTACGAACGTCCTTCCGTCACCGTGGACATGTTGGTCTTTACGATTCGCAGTGAAGCTCAGGAGAATTATCGCAAGCTCGCTGAACCCGAACTCCAGTTACTACTAATCCGGCGGGGTGGTCATCCCTATCTGGGCCAATGGGCGTTACCGGGCGGATTTGTCTCCATGCAGGAATCATTGGAAGATGCTGCTCGGCGGGAATTGTTGACGGAGACAGGGCTGGATGATATTTATCTGGAGCAACTGTACACCTGGGGAGATGTGGAGCGAGATCCGCG
The DNA here is from genome assembly GCF_037979415.1 of Paenibacillus sp. FSL H7-0940. Classification (NCBI taxonomy): domain Bacteria; kingdom Bacillati; phylum Bacillota; class Bacilli; order Caryophanales; family Paenibacillaceae; genus Paenibacillus; species Paenibacillus sp. FSL H7-0940. The sequence goes on along the minus strand of NZ_CP150280.1, from coordinate 4,422,210 downwards.
TACACGGGTCATCAGTTGTTCCTATATGGCGCTGGTCGATAGCAGCGAGCTGGAGCTTCAGGCTGGCGATGATGCCAGTGAGGCCAATTGGTTTCGGGTGGAGCAGCGGCTTCTGGAAGAGAAGCGCCATATCCATGAGCGTGGACGTGTGACAGAACGCAGATTGCAGTTGATTTTGACCAATGGAACAGAAGAGTTATCGGCAATTGTTGAAACGAAAGAAACGATAGAAGGAAAAGTACGAAGCCATCGTTTGACGTTGGGGGAGGTTCAGGGGATTGCATTTGATCATGCCAAAATCATTCATTATGCACTTGAACGTCTGCGATCCAAGATCGAGTACACGGATATTGCATTTAATCTGATGCCGGAGACGTTTACGCTGACTGCACTTCAGAAAGTACATGAGATCATCAGTGGCAAAAAACTGCTGGCTGCCGCTTTCCGGCGTAAAATCGCCGATTGGGTTATTGAGACGGGAGAGTATGCGAGCAGTGCCGGTCATCGACCATCACGTTTATACAGATTGGACCCCGAGAGGCAGACACCCTGAAAAGGGGAAGAATCAATGAAATAGGAGAAGTGATTCAAGCCATGGGCGGGATCGCTGCAACCATGAGGAACAAGTAAAGAGGGGATATGGATGGAAAAGTTTACGTTTTTCTGGCGGACTGTATCTCCGTTCTCACAGTGGCACCCGGCGGATTTTACCGTGAACGGGGTTCACTACACGAGTGCGGAGCAATACATGATGCACAAGAAAGCGCTGCTGTTTGGCGATCAGACCATCGCAGACAAGATTCTGAAGGCAAGCTCTGCTTCGGTACAAAAAAAGTTGGGCAGACAGGTCACGGGTTTCGACCAGACTTTATGGGAAACGGAATGCTAGCGCATTGTCTACGAAGGCAATTGGGCCAAATTTACACAAAACAAAGAACTGCTAACCACGCTGCGCGCCACTCGTGGAACGACCCTTGTGGAAGCAAGCCCAGATGATCGCATCTGGGGTGTGGGACTGGCGGAGGAAGATCCGCGTATTCGGAATAGAAGAACATGGCGGGGAACCAACTGGCTGGGTGAGATTCTCACCCGTCTAAGAGAAGATATAGGAAGTGATTCAGATGAGTGATAAGCAACAGTATAAGAACAATAGCAGTAATAACAAGAACAGCAGTGGACGTTACAACAACAACAGTACACTTGATAGATCAACGGGTATTACCGGCTCCAATCCACGTACCATGCGGGCCAGTATCGCACAGCAGACGCTGGCTATTTTGGATGAAGGACAATACGTGAATGGATATAATCGCAAGGTTGAGATAGGTATCGATGTGCAGCAAGCCATTCGAAATTCGGTATTATATCGTCCTTCGGAGCTTTCCACACTCAGGGGGAAGTTCCGTACAGAAGCTCACGCAGAAACTCATTCGGTAGCCTCATCAACTGAAGCTGAAGCTGCATCTGTGTCAGTGCGCATTGAGGTTACTGGAGAGACTACACTTGGAGCGGCTTCACGTTTGACGGTAGCTGAAGGAAGAGAAGATGTGGTCTGTCTGAACTTTGCATCGGCGAAAAATCCTGGCGGCGGTTTCCTTGGTGGAAGTCAGGCACAGGAAGAGAGTCTGGCCCGAGCGACAGGACTATACCCGTGCATCGCCCAAATGGATGAAATGTACGAGTACAATCGCAAACAGCGATCAGGTCGCTATTCGAATTATATGATCTATTCTCCGGATGTTCCGGTGATCCGTGATGATGAAGACCGACTGCTGGACCAATATTATGTATCATCATTCATTACTGCGCCAGCGGTGAATGCGGGTGTGGTGAAAGAGCGTGGAGAAGCTGATGATCTACAGATTGAGTCCGTGATGAAGGAACGCATCCGTTATATTCTGGACGTGGCTGCTACGAATGGTCATCGGACGATTGTTCTCGGTGCATATGGTTGTGGAGTATTTCGTAATGAACCGGCAGTGGTGGCGAAGTATTTTCATGATGTGTTAGTGGGAGAGGGATTTAAGGACTCCTTTGAACGAATTGTATTTGCTGTATATGATCGATCCTCAGGTCAGCGAACATTAAAGGCATTTCAACGTTGTTTGACAGAGGCCTAATAAAAAAATAAGGGATCTACATAGTTTGAACTAATCATTTGCACGATAACGGAGAGGACAGAAAAAACCTGAAAAAGCAAAGCGTTCGCCTTTATCCCCGGATTTTCCCTTCTAGAAAAAGGGAATCGAAAAAATCTGGGGATAACAGCGATTGGAAGGTTGTTCTGTCATCGTAGTGTCAGTGTAAATAATCTTTAGTTCAACTATTAAATGAGAGCGCTTGATAAAGGAGAGGAATGCGATGCAGTTTCATGAGAGAGAACAGGATTTATTTGAACTGGGGGATGAGTACACGCTTGCACACTGCATATCAGCCGATGCAAAGATGGGGAAGGGCATTGCGGTACAGTTCCGGGAGCGATTTGGTTTGGAAAATCTTCAAGAGCAGGCCAAACAAGAGCCGCTTGAGATTGGACGATGTTATCCGGTAGGACGGACGATGAATCTGGTCACCAAGGCAAAGTTCTCCAATAAGCCGACGTATCAATCGTTGACTAATGCGGTAGAATCCATGCGGGACGTATGTATGAAGGATGGCATTACGAAACTGGCTATGCCCCGAATAGGATGCGGGTTGGACAGGCTAAAGTGGGAGAAAGTCAGTCCGATTATCCAGGAGGCTTTTGCCGATACGGATGTTGAGATCATTGTCTGTACACTGTGAGCGCACTTGGTGGAAGAGGATGGACTGCAACTTGCTGGCAGACCCAAAGCAAAAAACCTCAGCTTTGAGGGGAATAGAGTGTAAGTATGATTCATACAAACGCTGTTCCGATTTCAAAGTGAGGTTTTTTTGGTTATTTTTTGGAGAACATTTCTTTGGCTTCATCCATGGCCATTTTATTACCGATCGATGAGTAATCCAGCCAAGGCTGTGCACCAATCGGGTAGACATGGCCGGCTTTGACTGCTTTCAGGCCTTGCCAGATCGGATTGTTTTGCAGTTCCTTGAACATGGTCTGGGCTTCATCATCCGAATTCACAACTACAAAGATCGCATCTGCATCATAGTCCGGCAATATTTCACGGGAGACGACTTGATACGGTTTAGTCGAATCGATATCTGTGATCCCTTTGGCAGGAGTCAGACCGAGATCCTCATACAAAATGGGACCCATGGGACGGCGTGTACTGAATACACGTAATTCTTTGGCAGTAACACGGATTGCCATCACAGTACCATCACCAATCGTATCATGAATCAGAGATTTCACTTCTTCCGTTTCGGTTGCGTAGTCCTGAATGTATTGCTCGGCTTCCTTCTCGCGACTCACGAGTTTGCCAATGTCTTTCAGATGGTCGCGCCATGTACCGTCATCCAGATTGAAGACATGCACCGGAGCAATTTTTTCAAATTTGGCAAGATCACCACCGGAAAATTCTTCGTCCAGATAGATCACATCCGGTTTCAGGGCAAGCAAAGCTTCCATATCCGGGTCTTTAACCGGACCAAGTGGCGTTGTATTTTGAAGTTGATCAGCAACATGGGACAGGAAACCTTTGGCTTCGCCACCGATAACGGAACCAACCGGAGTAATGCCAAGAGACAGCAGATCATTGGTCAAGTGAATCGACATGGAGGCAATACGTTGCTCTCCCGAATTTGCACTGTTGTCTTGATTGTTGCTTGAAGTATCCGTGGACGAACCACCAGAAGCAGATGATGAATTATTGGTCGTTCCACAGGCTGCAAGCACAAGCACCAGACAGATACTCATGACAAGCATAAGATTTTTCTTTAACATGGGTAGTCACATTCTCCTTGAACATCTCTTGGATGTCTTTATTGTTTTTTGGAAAAAAGATCACTTGCTTCGTACTAACAGGTACAAAAAGTAAGGTGCACCAATCGCGGCAACCACCACGCCTGCCGGAATGGCATTAGGCTGAAAGATCGTTCGCCCGATCGTATCAGCGGTCACCAGAATAACCATACCGATGAGCCCGGCGGCTGGGATCAGATGCCGATGCATCGGACCCACAAGCCTACGCGCCAGATGTGGCGCCGCCAGACCGATAAAGCCGATTCCACCAGCCATGGATACACTGACGGCAGACAAAGCCACGGCACAGAGCAGCAAAATAATACGCTGGGATCGGACAGGTGTCCCGATACTGGTTGCGGCAGCATCTCCAAGATTGAAGGCATCGAGCGTTTGGGATCGACTCCAGATGTACGAGATACATAACACCACCCAAGGAAGCAACGCTTGCACATGAATCCAATCCCGGCCCCAGACGCTTCCTGCCAACCAGCGAGCGGCAAAGGAATAGGTGTCTTCATCCAGACGCAGGGATAGGTAGAGTGTCAAGGCATGGAACCCGGCCGCTACCGCGATTCCCACCAGAATCAGCTTAATGGGTGATACGCCGTTATGGCGATCATAAGATAACAGCATGATGATCAGGGCAGCGGCCACACTGCCTGCAAAAGCAAACAACGGGATCAGCAAGGCCACAGAGCCATCCATCGTAAAGGAGAGACTAACAAACACCATTAGTCCAAATGCAGCCCCTGCATGTAATCCCAGAATGCCCGGGTCCGCCAATGGATTGCGGGTGATCCCTTGCAAGGCTGCTCCGGCAATACCAAGTCCAGCTCCGGCCAGTACAGTTACCAGGATGCGAGGCAGTCGGTAATCAAACAGTACAATCTGATCATCCGAACTGCCATTACCAAACAAAGTCTGTAACACAGCCGCTGGGGAGAGACGAATGGTTCCCGTGTTCAGGCTGATCACAATAACGGCAATCGCGATGCAGAGCAGCGTGATACTGACAACTATCGAACGTTTACCTCGAGAAGGTGTATTAAAATTCATCGCTACAAGGCCCTCCTTTCTTTACGGGCCAGATAGAGGAAGAACGGTACACCGACAAAAGCGACCATAATGCCTACCGCGAGCTCCTCGGGCGGGTTCACGATGCGTGAGCCCAGATCGGCGAGCACCAGTAATATCGCTCCAAGTAGAGAAGACATCGGAATGATGAGTCGATAATCCACACCCACCAGTTTGCGGGAGATATGAGGGATGACAAGTCCGACAAATCCAATCGAGCCTACTGCCGACACGGACACACCAGCCAGCACAACAACCGCTGCGAGGGCGAGAAACCTCGTCCAGCGCAAGTTGATCCCGAGATTAATCGCTACTTCTTCACCGAGTGACATAAGCGATACACGCCGGGCGAGTGGCATAATCAGTACTAGTGTGGCGAGCAGTACGGGGAGAATTAACTTCAGATGCCGCCATTCTATTCCGCCAAAACCTCCCGCATACCAGAAGGCCAGATCCTGACTCAGGTCAAAATAAATGGCAACTCCTGTGCTGAGCGAGGTTAACATGGCTGCAATAACGGCTCCGGCAACGGTCAGTCTGATGGAATTCAGACCACCAGGTGCTGCCATTCCAAGCAGGAAGATAAGCAGTGTGCCCAGAACAGCCCCGAGGAAAGATAAAAACATAATCCAGCCGTATGGCAGTCCGGGCCAAAAGGCAAAGCTCAGTGCTACGACAAAAGTGGCTCCAGCATTGATGCCCAGAATGCCCGTGTCTGCCAGCGGATTACGCGTAATGCCTTGCATTAAAGCTCCTGCAACAGCAAATGCAGCGCCGATAATAACCGCGGCAAGGACACGAGGCAGCCGCAGCTCATGGATAATCTGATGTGGTGTCAAAGCTGGGTTGTACTGAAATATGGCAGCCCATACGGTTTCCAGCGTTAACCCTTTGGCACCTAAAGAGATTGCGACAAACATACTTAGCAGCAGTATGGCTATGGCAGACAAAAACGTCAGCCCAACGGTCACTGCAGATTTTCTTGAATTAGACGGACGATGTGGCAGTCCCGGATGTTGAATACGGGTCACTCCTTTGGTACCAACAACGTATTTCATTGTTATTGATTATCATTATCAATTAGTGATCATTATAGAATCTTAATTCAGGCCCGTACATGGCTTAAATTAAGATTCTGGAGATGGACATTTTTTAGATTACAAAAGTGAAGGTTTGTTCGTCAACATAGAGAGCGCTTCATCGAGCTGGATGTTGATGGAATATGGAGCATATACGACCCATGAGTTCCAGTCGATGAGATGTACACGTCCGTTTTTTACCGCAGGATGGCTGTTCCACAGTGGATTCGAAGCCATCTCTTTCAACAGTGTTGCCTTTTCATGCATAGAATTAATCGCCAGTACCAGCACATCTGCCTCAAGTCCGTCCCATTCTCCTGGTGTGAAGGGCAGCCAGTTGAATCCAACGCCGGGAGATTTGCCAGCCAGTTCGGTCTGAATGCGCTGAGGAGCGGCCAATTGCAAGGTTCGATAAAAGACATGTCCAAAGTTCCGATGGCTGTACATCCGTGGACCTTTAGGTGTTAACGTGCCAACGGCAACGGTGATGTCCCCGACGAATTCCTTGATTTTTTTGCGTGCACGCTCTGCCTTGCGTTCATGTCGATCCAGCCAATCTGTGGCTGCTTGGGTACGATCCACAATGGATGCAATCTGATGCATATGACCGAAGACGTCTGTCTGGTTCCAGGGAATCGTGATGATGGGCGCGACATCGCCAATATGCTCCATCGCTTTGGCAACTGCATTGTCCTTGGTCAGAATCAATTCAGGATTCACATCAAGAAAAGCCTGACGTCCCTGTTCCCAAGGTTCATAGGCGTGGAAGGGCAACGTCAGCGATTTGGGCATATGAGGAAGATGGCCTTGGATCTGAGCTGCGCATGGCGTGATACCAAGTGTCATCAGGTGGTCCGTGTATGGATAGGAGAGCGACACGATATTTCGGTGGACCTGCTTCGAATAGGAAGTTGGCGCATAACCGGCATGGTTTCGGAAACGTCGGCTGAAATAAAATTCGTCACGGTAACCCACTTCACGAGCTACATCACGGATACGCAGATCTGAAGTAAGTAGCAATTCCTTGGCTCGGTTCATACGCAGATGAGTGATGTACTCAATCGGATTTTTCTGCATGCGGCTCTTGAATAGCTGCGAGTAATAGGACGGGTGCATGTCAGCCAGTTCAGCCAGCTTCTCCAGCTTGATCTCGTGCATATAGTTTTCGCGCATGTATTGCAGGGTGGACCTGAGCCACTGTTCGGGTTCATCCTGCCCAGCCCCCACGTCAGTCTGGTCTTCTTGAGGCCAGAGCATATGTAACAGTTCCGTCAGGAAGAGCTGTGCTTTCAAGCCCCTTTCCAAACCTTCATTGCTTAATTGTGTAAGCTGTGCGGCAATGCGCTGTATACCGTAAAATGGGCCCTGAATCCAGCCTGTAACAGGTGAACTGAGCTCACGTTCGTAGATTCGTCTGGCTTTTGTTTTCTCCGTAGCCCGATACATATCAAAGTGAATGATATACAGTTCAATATCATGGTCTTCATCACTAAACAGTTCAATTGCAGTTCCTGGTAGGGACAGACAAGCTGATTTGCGAACCACGTGAGATTGGATTCCATTCATGATCAGTTGGCCTGTGAATTTGTGCATGTATATGAAGGTATGATGAGCTAACTCAGTTGTGGACCAGCGCCATTTCTCACGGGTTATAATATGTTCTGCCTGACGAAGTTCGATCAGGGTATCATTCAAGAATGCATCCAGGTCTGCTCGAGTTGAGGATTCCTTTTCTGCATTGGGACTTGTCTGCTGGTGCAACGTGTGTGGATTCATGCCGCTGTGGGCGGTACCCGGGATGGTAGTCATGGTTGTTATGCGTCCTCCTCTCTTTTGAACAGTTTAGGTAATGATTGAATATGGAACACACCATATTTTCTCGGACCTGAGCGTCTTTCTTGAACGTCTCATCTATTGAGGCGTTTTGCATGATGTAGTGAATACTGGCTGCCTTGTCAAAAGCACGTTTGCAGTATAGCCAGATGTTTTATGAATAGCACAGGGTATATGATCCCGTTATCAGATGTGATCGATAGTTTAACCAGATTGTCGCTAGTTACAAGTATGTTTACGGACAAGACTTCTTGGCCCTAGTCTGCTGATAATCTTAGCAAATCTACTGGAGAATTGAAATGTACACAGATATGTTCGAGGCCCTGATGAGCTTGAAGTCTATTGAAAGCACATAATCGAAATCGTTTTCTGACGTAAGCGTTTCTTTTTGGTAAAATAAAGGGGATAACATGTTGGCCTGATCTGAATCATGAACCTTTTCAACTCAAATTGCAGTAGGGAGGCTTTAATATGACAGAAGTAGTGGGACGGGACAAAGTACGCTGGGGCATTATGGGCACGGGATGGATTGCATCCCAGTTTGCAAGGGATTTGGAGCATGCGGGAAACGCTGTGAAAGCAGCGGTAGGTTCACGGACAGCGGGAAGTGCGGAGAAGTTTGCAGCTGAATATGGTTTTGCACGCGCTTACGGTTCTTATGATGAAATGCTGCAAGATCCTGAGGTAGATATTATCTATGTGGCAACACCTCACCCTGTGCATAAGGAGAATGTAATGGCTTGTCTGGAGGCAGGCAAGGCGGTGCTATGTGAAAAGCCGTTTACGATGAACGCGCGTCAGTTGGAGCAACTGGTGGAGACGGCACGGGAGCGTAACCTTTTCCTGATGGAAGGGATGTGGACACGCTTTTTGCCACCGATCGCTCAAGCCAGAGCATGGATTGCAGAAGGACGAATTGGTGAAGTACGTTTGCTCCAGGCAGACTTTGGATTCCGTGTCGGCTGGGAGCCGGAAGGTAGGTTGCTTAATCCGGATCTGGGTGGAGGCGCATTGTTGGATGCAGGGGTGTACCCGATCTCCTTTGCATCGATGATCTTTGGTGAACAGCCCCAGCATGTATGGAGTACGGCCAATATCGGTGAGACGGGTGTGGACGAGCAATTTTCCGTGTTGTTGTCCTATTCCGAGGGACGTTCTGCATCACTGAGTGCTGCCATTCGTCTGAACCTTAGCAATGAAGCGGTCATATACGGTACGGAAGGCAAGATTCGTCTTCCTTTATTCTTGGCGGGTAAAGAAGCCTATCTGCATGTGAATGGTCAGGACGAGCCGGAGAAGTTCACGGATGATCGAACATGTATTGGTTATGCTTTTGAGGCAGAAGAAGCGGGACGTTGTATCCTCGAAGGTCGGACGGAGAGCAACACCATTAAACTGGACGAATCCTTGGAAATCATGAAGCTGATGGACACGATTCGGGGCCAGTGGGGATTACGTTACAAATCGGAGTAAACAGACAGGAGCTGACGTGTGATGGTGAAGATTCTGATATCCGGGTTTGAACCTTTTGGCGGGGATGCGGTGAATCCGACGGGGGCATTAATGGATGCTCTTGCAAACGAAGTGATCGAGGGTGCTGAGCTAAAAACAATACTGTTGCCCGTGCACTTTGATGAATGTGCAGACCTGCTAATCGCAGAGATGGAAGCCTATCGGCCAGATGTCGTCATCGCCTGTGGGCTGGCCAAGGGCAGAACATCCATCACACCGGAGCGGATCGCCGTGAATGTCAAAGATATTCCGCCAGGCTCCTACGCGGATAACCAAGGACAGCGTCCTGTGGACGAGCCAATTGTAGACGGCAGCCCGGACGGTTTGTTCTCCACGTTGCCCATACGTGCCATGGTGAATGACATGTCCGCAGCGGGTATTCCAGCTACCGCGTCCAATACAGCAGGTACGTATATATGTAACAACACGATGTACCGGGTACTGGATTACATTCGAGTAGGGCAACTTCCGATCCGTGCAGGATTTGTACATTTTCCAGCCTCCACAGAGATGGCGGTGTTGCAGCCTTCCGTCCCTTCGCTACCTATTCCCATGATGCTGGATGCGCTGCGGATCATGATCCGCACGGTTGTGGCTGATTCGTAGGGGATGGTTGCGATCGTTCGGCTGCGGTTGCAGCAGATCGTAGGTGACGGTTGGTTAGATTCGTAGACCGCAGTTGTGAGAGGGAGAGCAGTGGGGTGGGATGATGGAGTACAGTAGGGTTCAAGATGAAGTGGAGAGCGTGGAGTTGCATGGGTTTCCTTCCGCTTCGATCTGGGGTTGAGTAGAGTGATAGATATGAAGTTGAACATAGAGTGAAAAAAGAGCTGTCCCATCGTCTTAAGTCTGACGTTAGGGGACAGCTCTTTCTATTTGTTGTGTCATGTGTAGTGTAGTCCAACATGGTTAGTGAGGTCACTAGTTTGCAGCAAGTATCTTGATGAAAGTTTTTTGCCTAGGTAAAAAATAGACTCTAAAACCGCAAACCGCAAACCGCAAACCCGAAACCCGAAACCCGATAAGGCTTATATAACTTTTGCTGGAAAGTAGAGATTCAGCGAAATAGGTACAGGGGGAGTTAAAGGGCAGACTCCGATTCGTAAAAGCCTACTGAGTACCAACCTATATTAACCCTAAGTAACCAAGCCTTAAAAAAACAATACGCTAGGACACCGCCATCACCCTGGCTAGCTAAGTGGTTTGTATCCACGAAAACCCCGAATAGACTACGAAGCTTACTCCTCAGAACACCTTGGAACGGACTCAAACGAATCGAGCACACGCTATTCGCCGAGAATCCGCACACACCAATTTCTAACGAATCGTAGGATCGCTATTGGGTGGAGTGAAGCGAATTTGTTGGTGATATGACCGATTTCTAGCTGAATAGAGTGTCTGGGATTCGTTAGAATTTTCGTAGCATGATATTTGGCTAAATAAGGTGCACTGGGTTCGTAAGAGAAAAAACAGCGAATTTGTAGCACCCTAAGTCTACTTTTACAAACCATTTAAAGTTCGAATACCTAGGATAGACTTCTACGAAGCTTACTCCTCAGAACACCTTGGAACGGACTCAAACGAACCGAGCACACGCTATTCTAGGAAAATCTGCACATACCAATTTCTAACGAATCGTAGGATCGTTATTGTGCTTGAGTGTGAGAGTTATCGGCAATTTGAACGAGATTTAGCCGAATACGGTGTCTGAGATTCTTAAGAATTCTCATACCACGTTATTCGGCTAAATAAGATGTGCTGTGTTCTTTAGATATAGAGCGAAGTGAAACTAACTCAAATTAAATCAAAGCTAGATTCGCAACAGATCAAGGTCGAACTCGGGAACGAGTCCTTCTTTCATGGCGCGGCCAAGCAGTGCAGTGATTGCACCGTAACCATCATCACCCAGGTTGGCGCTGAACTCATTAACGTACAGGCCGATATGTTGTGCAGCTACGTCAGGGTCCATTTCTTGGGCATGTTCCATAACGTATGCTCTCGACTCATCCGGGTGCGCCCATGCATATTCAACGGAGGCGCGTGCCCATCCGGCGAGGGCATGAGCATCTATGTTGCGACGTGCGATGATCGCTCCAAGCGGGATCGGAAGGCCTGTGTCGCTTTCCCACCAGTTCCCGAGATCTGTCATTAGTTTGAGATCATAATTCTGGTACGTGAAGCGTGCTTCATGGATGACAAGTCCGGCATCGATCTTGCCGTCACGAACAGCAGGCATGATCTGGTCGAATGGCATGACAACAATCTCGCCTACACCGCCCGGAACATTTTGCGCTGCCCACAGACGGAATAATAGATATGCTGTCGAGCGCTCGCTTGGTACAGCAACCCGTCGTCCAGACAGATATGCTGGATCGGTCGTGCCATTTGCGGTCAGAACCAAAGGACCACAGCCTCTGCCAAGTGCGCCTCCAGCTGGAAGCAGAGCATAGTCAGATAACACGTATGGCAGTGCTGCATAAGATATTTTCATCACTTCAGGTGTGTCGGGTCCATCCGGATTTGCTGCCAGACCATTGGTAATATCAATATCAGCATAACGGACATCCAGCTTAGGTGCGCCCGGGATTAACCCGTGCACCCACGCGTGAAAGATAAATGTATCGTTTGGACAAGGGGAAAATGCAATTTTCATGATGTAATAACCTCCCGTAAAATGGAACTTGCGGCCTGGAGCGCATCGAGGGCATCCTTGATGCGCCAAGCGTCGCGGTCGCGTGGACCGACCGCGTTGGATATGGCCCGCAGTTCGAGTGCTGGCACGCCGAACTGTTGGGCAGCTGTTGCCACGCCGAAGCCTTCCATACCTTCGGCGGCGGCATCCGGCACGCGGCGCAATAGCTCTGCGGCCGTCTCCGCTGTTCCGGTCGCCGTGGACACGGTGACCGCAGTGCCTCCGCTGACAGCGAGCCCAGCCCGCTGCAGCTCATGGCGCAGGCGAGCGGCAAGCTCTGCGTCCGCCGCCACAATGGACGAGCCGAATCCGAGCTCGTCCACACTAAGGAAGCCGTCTGGCGTCTGCGAGCCCAGATCGGCAGCAACCATGGCGTCGGCTACCACGAGGGAGCCGACGTCTGCCCGGCCGGGGAACCCGCCGCCGATGCCGGCACTGATCACCAGCATGTAGGCTGATGAACTACCGGTCCCGGCAAGGGGCCCCGGCCTTGAAGATGTGGCACATGTCTGTGCCACATCCGATGGGCTTGGCGCAGTGGAACCCTGCGCCAACGCCCTAGTGCTTGCAGCCGCTACGGCATATGCCAATGTAGCGGCTGTTCCTGCTGCGGCCGAGGCTGGGCCAACACCCGCAGCGATGACGTCAAATCGTTCCGCGGCCGTATTTCCCAAACCACGGAGGACCGCATCTTTCTCCGCATCAACCGCGGTTACAATTAACACACGTTGTGATGAATTTGCTTGTACCGGACTAGTATCTGAAGTCGTTGTTGCCCCGCTTAATTCTCCCTGTTGGTCACTAGTCTCGAATGAGGCGTTCGCTTTATTATTCTGATCTTTATCCTGTCTATGTTCATTCATCTCGGATTCTCCTTATGAGGTATTAGAAGTGTAACATATGCCTCCATAGTATCTTTCTTACAGCAAGCTTCTAGTTACACTTCTTAGGGTTACTACTTACTTCTATATTTTCGTGTAAATGTATAGTTCAGCTTATATAAATGGAATTCGGGCATATATTTGTCCACTACAAAAGGACATTTATCTTGATTTTGTCTTTCAAAGAGTGGACACTTTTTCTAAAAAGATACTATATCCATCCATGAATATGAAACACTACATATAGATGTTTTCAGATATAAAATTAAAAATAATCTATATGTAGGATATCAATTCCGAAGTGCTTTCTCATGTCCGTGTTCACCCTTTGAAAGACATATCTACAATATGTATGCTCAGTGCGGACAGCACGAGTTGGCCCTCCAAACGAACAGATAAACGATTCAAAAGGCTGGAGTCTGCCCGACCCATCCAACGCGAATCATATATAGCCTTAGGATTTTAGACCAACAAGCCAAATGAATAACGGTCCAGTCTACACTCGACCACTGCATAGTAGCTTATTTGTGCAAACCCGAATTTTAAGCAAATACACAGTTTTGCTAACTCTGATATAGCTGCCCACTTTACGGCCTACCGTTTGTGCAGAAAATAGATCTATAACACAAAACAACACAAAACAACACAACTAACGCATAACAGACCTAACAATCAATCAGATTAAACGCGCACAAAAAAGTAACAAAGATACAGTGATTATTGAACAATATTTCATCTCCATCATAACGGAAGGGGAAAGACCTGAACAACCTTTGCATGTAATTCTGTCAAAAGCGGTCAAGCAAAGGTTGCGGGTAGCCGTATCACTTCAAGTAGCCACATCTAGCCACATCGCTTCAGATAGCCGTTTTGCCTCATCCCATGTGAACGCCACCCTGATCGAGCCCCGTCGTAAGCCAGAATGAACCTGCTTCCCCAAATTATATATGTCATTTAAACCATATAACCTATCTTTATTAACGTACTCCCAATAAAACAAGAAGTCAAAGTCAACGGTTGACAATTCGTTTTAACTGTATTAATAATAGTAGTACAGTTAATACACCTAAGAGTTGAATACGTACAGCTGTACAGCTTAGGTAATGCCTTTTTACACCCAGATAACTACACATACCTCAGATACAGTCATTTAAACCCATAGGTTATTCACACATTTACAGAAAGGAGGTGCGGGATGTTCGAATTAGATGTACGCAGCCGTAAGGCGATCTACGAGCAACTAGTGGACAAAGTCAAAGAAATGATCGTATACGGTATTCTAAAGCCCGACGAGCAGCTTCCTTCCGTTCGTGCGTTATCCACGCAGCTGACCGTGAATCCAAATACGATTCAGAAAGCGTATCGTGAGCTTGAACGTGAAGGTTACATTTATTCTTTGCAGGGAAAAGGGAGCTTCGTATCATCGTCAGTGGAACATCCGAATGAAGCCATGAGAGATGAGATCAGAGAGTCTCTGGTGAAGTTGATTGCAGAAGCTTCGTATTCCGGTTTGACCAAAGCGGATATGACGCTTTTGTTTGAGGAAGCGATGGCCCGTATAGAGAAGGAGGAGCCTCATGATTGAGCTGAATCAAGTCGTCAAAGCATTTGAACAGGAAAAGGCAGTGGATGGCGTAACGATGCACATACATAAGGGGTCGATCTATGGTTTGCTCGGTTCCAACGGGGCAGGAAAGACATCTCTGCTCAAAATGATGGCTGGTATTTACCGTCAGGACAGCGGGACTGTTCGTATCGAAGATAATGAGATTTATGAAAATATGGATCTCAAAGGCCGCACAATTTTTATGGCAGATTCACCCTACTTTTTCCCGCAATCTTCAATAACTCAGATGGCTGCATTTTATCGTTCGGTATATCCGCGCTGGAATGAGGAACGATTCAAGCAACTGGCTACCGTGTTCAAACTGGATGTAAAACGCAAGCTGCATCGCATGTCCAAAGGCATGCGCCGTCAGGCAGCCGTATGGCTGGGACTTAGCTGTATGCCTGAAGTGCTGCTGATGGATGAGCCGATTGATGGCCTTGACCCGGTCATGCGTCAGCAGATCAAAAACTTGCTGTTCCAGGAAGCAGCTGAGCGTCAAGTAACTATTGTCATCTCGTCCCACAACTTGCGTGAGATCGAAGATCTGTGTGACCATGTGGCGATTATGCACAAAGGCCGAATTATTGTAGAGAAAGATCTCGATGATCTGAAGGCGGATACGCATAAAATCCAGGTCGCTTTCCGCCACCCGGACCATGCCAAAGCCATGGATGAGCAGATTGATATTTTGCATGAAGAGAAACGGGGAAGTGTATCCCTGTACATTGTCAAAGGTAACCGACAACAGGTAACGGATCAATTCCGTATACATGATCCGTATCTGCTGGATATACTGCCTTTGACGCTCGAAGAAATCTTTATTTACGAAATGGAGGACGCAGGGTATGATATTCAACCGATTGTTCTGTAACCGGGGCATCCTGATCCAAAATTTCAGACAGCATGGATGGATAGGCATTTTATATCTCATCACATTGTTGTTCTCACTTCCGTTATATATCGCTACCGAGTACAGGGATGTGCCACAGCAGATTATAAGTTTGTTTCAGGCCAATGGTGAAGTGCAGATTCTGTTCGCTATCACACTGCCCGTAGCGGCTGGAATCTTTCTTTTTCGGTACATTCAATCTGGTGCACCTTCGGATCTGTTCCATAGTTTGCCGTTACGTCGTAAACATCTATTAACGGTGAATCTGTTGACCGGATTTGTCATGATCCTGATTCCAATCTGGATTACAACTGCGATTACCGGCTGGGTATGGGCGGTACTGGATCAACCTGCGTTTCTGTTTGATGGCAGTACAATCTGGATGTGGGGCTTGAGCATGAGTATCTACTCGCTGTTTATGTTCATGCTAACTGTGGCAGTGGGCATGTGTATTGGTCAATCTGTATTGCAGGGACTCACCGTGTACGCACTCGTCTTGTTACCTGTTGTCGTATGGTTCATTATGTCACTTCATCTCCAGCATTATTTGCTCGGATATGCTTTTGAAGAAGTGGGCTTTAATGCGGAGAAACTCTCACTTGTCCTGCGTGTGGGTTCGATCAGTAACCTCCCTGTAATCCGTCAGGAGTTAATTATCTATGCGATATTTGCAATCCTGTTTATTCCTCTAACCTATGTACTTTATGCGAAGAGACAGGTTGAATCTGCTACCCAAGCAGTTACGTTTAAGCTTATAAAACCTATATTTCGCTTTGGATTGATGTTTACATTGGTTCTGATTGGCGGAGGTTACTTTACAATGATTGCTCCAAGAGGATCAGCTGGATGGGGAATCTTCGGATATATCCTCGGCGGAATTGTAGGTTATATCGTTGCCGAGATGATTATTCGCAAAACATGGCTGATCTGGAGCAGCAGGCTGCTACCCAAGCTGATTCTATATGGTATCATCGCTGGTCTGATACTGTACGTACCTATTGCCGACTGGAATGGATACGCCGCTCGAGTGCCTGAAATGAGCAAGGTGAACAGTATCAAGCTTGGTGGGGAGAGTTATACCTACAGTAACGGTGTCAGTCAGAAAAAGGACGATGCTCACCTCTATTCTAATGATCCGGAATACATGGGGGCAGTTATCGCTCTTCATCAAAAAATTGTGAATTCCGATCTTCCTTTACTGGATGATCCGATTAATACAGGTATGCGTAATGATGAGTCTATATTAATTAACTACAAGCTGGATAACGGCAAAGTGATGAAACGTAAATACTACATTCCAGAAGCCGAATTCCATCAGGAATTAAAGGCTCTGAAACAGTCCCAGGATTACAAAAGAGTCGCCTTTGAAACGTATAAGCTGGATGAAGATGCGTTAAGTTTCGGCATTCGTTCTGCCATAAGTTCATACCGGAAGGTTTATATTAGCAATCCGGAGCAAGTCCGTGAGTTCAAAGCATTGTTGAAACAGGACATTTTTGATCAGACCTAT
This sequence comes from Paenibacillus sp. FSL H7-0940, assembly GCF_037979415.1. NCBI lineage: Bacteria > Bacillati > Bacillota > Bacilli > Caryophanales > Paenibacillaceae > Paenibacillus > Paenibacillus sp. FSL H7-0940. Next base: position 4,405,245 of record NZ_CP150280.1, on the reverse strand, counting down.
GAAGAACAGCGCTCCCCGTGGCAGTCGTTTGCTTACGCGGAGATGAATCAGGACTCTACTTCGAAAGATCCATTTCAACCGAGGGAGATGTGGAATTTTGAGATCAAACCTAGCTATGATCGGGTATTGGCTTGGCTGAAGGAGAACAAGTTATACGACCAGTTGCTTGTCCAGGCAGATGAGATTGTCTCCGCTCAGTTTGCGAAGCAGGAGATTAACAGTCCGGGTTCGCTTCAGTGGACTACTCCGCAGCCAGAATATATCGATGGAAATCTAAGTGGTAATAAACAGATAGCGACTAAAAACAAAGAAATCATTAGTGATTTGCTCAAACGTCAACGGTCTGGTTATCTAACAGAGAAAGATACCATTTATCAGATCAAGTTGAATGTAACTCGTGGCGAGAACATCTATATGATACTGAAAGAAGAGGATCTGACCGAGGAAATGAAAGCTATTTTGGTCAATCAATAAGCTGGGCTGTATCAGTTGTTAACTATATTCGGGAAGGGTTCTCCCGTTGATTGAAAGTTCTATTCAACCAGTGAAACCAGATTTACTTGACCAGACACGGTGAATGGAATATATTAGAAAAAGGGAAGGTTCGAGCGACTCGTTCAATCGAATCTCATATGGAACGGCTTATGAGGGAAGCACCCGTAAGAGCAGGCAAATGCCTGACTTGCGGGTGCTTTTTTGTCGTTCGCTGATTTCGTTGGCTATTCTGCTAAATATTTTAGAAGAAAGGGTGTAGAGACGCATGCAAACAGAAGCATGGAAGGAAACGATAAATGAACAGGAGGCCATGGTATGTTGTTCCCTATTGGAACGATCAAGCTCTCATAACTTCATAGAACATCACGGTTTAGTAGAAGAGAAGAAGGGGCGACAGCATATTGAAGATATATCTACAGAAGAAATAGCTTTAATGGAGACGAGTGACATACTATACCCTTCTCCAATAGCAGGTAGCCCTAGTCAGATGATGGGACAAAGTGACGTCCGGCGGCGTCAATTGCCATCATTCGCTCATCTTATTTTCGGATCACGCCTGCTTATAGGGCTTGTGATTCTGTTCAGCGCAGGCACGATCTATTTTGCTTCTTCAGTGGAGGCTGCGGGCATAGATCTTGGCGTAACAGCGCAGAAAGCCTGGGATTCCGTTTTGAACAAAGCCGACGCACAAACCAAGTTAACGTTGAAGCAAGCGTACGATAAAGTGGGGAACTGGAAGGCTCAAGAGCAGGTTTGGGAACAAAAAATAAAGACACTTCATGCCGCCAATACCGCGGAATTGGAGCGATTACGTGTAGAAATAAGACAAACCGATGATGCGAAGGTCGCAGCTCTAGCTGAAAAGGTAAAGCAAACCCAAGCCCGATATGAACCACTATTCGCCCTCTATAGTTCAGTCAATAGACAGTTGGATGCAGCCAAAGCTATCAAAAATAAGGAATGGAGTGCAACAATCCGCACTCAGGCAGAGACGTTGAGACCCGTTGTGAAGCTTGCCAGAGAAGACATCCGGATCAAGAAAAAGGAACTTGCTGAAGCACGTAAACGGAAGAGCGCTGAAATAAAACGTTTACGAGCTATGCTAGCAGGGGCCGACTCCGCGAAGAAACAGATTCAAACGGCTAAAAAACAGGCGAGTCTGGCAAAAGAACGATATTCCAAAGCTCTACAACAGTTCAAACAGAGTACAAAACAAAGCCAAACGTCACGTGTACTCAGCTCATTGAACACCTTGGCGTCTGCAGCAGAGAAGTGGGCAGGAACAAAACAAAGTATTCATACACTGGAGCAAAACGTATCCACTACGTATGTGAAAGTCAGACAGGAAATCGCCAAGAGACCCAAATAAGAGGAAACCCGGTCCTCTCTGCAACGTACACAACTTTAGATGTAAAGACGCTTCGATGATGATGGAACGAGGTGGAGCTATTGCAGTCCGAGTTGGAAACGAAACGTACGGGGAAAAAAGGTTTTAAACGTAAACGTTACTGGATACCCAGCGTTGTACTAATTTTGATCATAGGTTTTATTGGGATTGGCACACAATGGACACCCAAAATAACGGTGTTTTTATTAAAATCATTTATTGAGATTGCTAATCCAGACGCGAACAGCAAGGACAGCATGATCTCGGAAGGCGTAACTCGTGTTGCGGATGTACCCTATGCAGACGAAGGGCGTAATGACAGTACGCTGGATATCTATTATCCTTCCGTAACATCGGAACCTTTGCCTGTTGTGTTGTGGGTTCATGGTGGTGGATGGGTCTTGGGTGACAAAAAGGATATCGCAGATTATGCCGTACAATTAGCCAAACAGGGTTACGTTGTGGTCAGTATGAATTATGCGCTCACACCGGATACGAAATATCCCATTCCCGTGATCCAGACGAATCAGGCTTTGACTTACGTGAAGAACCATGTCAGTGAGTATAAGGGTGACCCGGAAAACATATTTCTCGCAGGCAATTCGGCAGGTGCCCAGATTGCAAGTCAGACTGCGGCAGTGGTGACAAATCCTTCCCTCGCCAAACTGATGAATGTAACACCAGCCGCCCAGCCAGAAGACTTGCGTGGGGTTCTTCTATTCTGTGGTCCATACAATCTAAGCACAGTAGCCGATACAGGCTTTCCACTCATACGGACATTTCTCTGGTCATATACGGGAGTCAAAACATTCGAAGACTATCCACGTCTGCATGAAATGTCGACCGTGCTTCAGGCCACAGCAGCGTACCCGCCTGCATTTATTACCTCAGGCAATGATGACCCGTTGACCAGTCAATCTATTGAGCTGGCACAAGTATTGAAGCGCCTTGATGTTGAGGTGGAAACCTTGTTTTTCTCAAACTCATCAGAGAAGCTGGGACATGATTATCAATTTAATCTGGAGAGTGACGCTGGACAACAGGCGATACATTCGGCAGTACGATTCATGCAACAGTATAGTCGATGAGCAGACAAGTCTGTGGTACACTCGAAGCAAATGAGGGCGCAGGAGGAGAAGTATGGCAGACAAAGAAGATTTGACCCGGTTCGGGGTGGCGTTTCCTTCACCTCTGATTGAGCAGTTTGACCAGTATATTGAGGAACAGGGATACAAAAACCGATCAGAGGCTTTCCGTGATCTTGTTCGCAAAACATTACTGCAACCTTCTGCATTACAATCCGACCAGGATGTGGCAGGCACCATTGTGATGGTCTACGATCACCATATCAGTGATCTTCCCATTCGTTTGATGGAGCTCCAGCACGAGGCGCATCATGACATCATTTCCAATATGCACGTGCACCTGAACCATGACCAATGCCTGGAGGTAATTGCCGTACGAGGGAATCTGGGACGATTGCGTCATTTGCATCAACAGATCCAGGTGCAAAAAGGTGTTTTGTATGCGGAGCTGTCTGTGACTTATGTTGATGAACTCAACAAACTGGCTCATGCTCAGAGTCATCAGGATGGCAATCCGGATCACAATCAAAGTGCGGGTCAGCATGGTCACAGCCATCATCATCGCTATACGGAGTAAGACAAATACGAGTGTAATTTCTATGAAAATATAGCAAATCTAAAAAACAGACTATTGGTTAGATGCCAACCGTCTGTTTTTTGTTTGTTTGTTATAATACCTGACTTTATAGAGCGCTACAAATGCTCGGTTATACAAATTTTTATTTATTAATTCTGGAATATGAAAAAATATGGATTACGAAGTTAACTTTGTTGACATATGATTTGTGTTTTGTGCTACAATTTCTCTAAAAAGTAACACGAAAAAAGGGAGTGCAGCACATATTTAGAGGGGGAACGACCAGAATGGGCAGATTTTCATGGAGATGGGGAAAACGAAAAGGTAGAACAGGATTAGGTATTTTGCTTGTATGTTCCATTGGTTTATCTGGTTGTGCACAGGGCACAGCGCCAACAGCTTCATCAGCAGAGAATGGACAGTCAGTTCCAGCCTTAACCAAAGACGAATTGGTGCTGGCCGTTGGCACCGAGCCGGAAGGTGGATTTGATCCAACAACCGGATGGGGTCAATATGGGTCGCCGCTTTTCCAGAGTACCTTGATGAAGCGGGATGCCAAGTTACAACTGGTTAACGATCTGGCTACGGCATACTCAGTAAGTGAAGATGGGCTGACCTGGACGGTTACACTTCGGAACGATGTAAAATTCTCTGATGGGGAGCCACTTACGGCTGAAGATGTAAAATTTACGTTTGATACGGCTGCCCAGAGTGGGTCTGTGATTGATTTGACGAATATGGCTGATGTGCAGGCACCTGATAATAGCACGGTTGTATTTACACTGAAGTCGCCGCAGTCTACATTCATCAGTCTGCTGACGACACTTGGCATTGTGCCTGAACACGCCTATGGTGCCGATTATGCAGAACATCCGGTCGGTTCGGGACCGTACAAGCTGGTTCAGTGGGACAAAGGACAACAGGCCATCGTGGAAGCGAATGAAGAATATTATGGTAACAAGTCTGCATTCCACAAACTCACCTTCCTCTATCTGGATGAAGATGCAGCCTACGCCGCTGCACAGGCAGGTACAGTGGATATCGCTGCTATCCCGGCAGCGTTTAGCAAACAACAGGTGAATGGCATGACATTGGAGGCCGTGAAAACCGTAGATAACCGTGGCATCATGTTCCCTATGCAACCTGCTGGTGCCAAGTCGGGCGAGGGTCTTCCCGCAGGGAATGATGTGACATCTGATCTGGCGATTCGCCAAGCGGTGAATGTTGTGATTGATCGTGAGGCTTTGGTTGAGGGTGTACTGGAAGGGTACGGTCGTCCAGCGTATTCCGTCAGTGATGATCTGCCTTGGAGCAATGCAGAAGCTGTATTTACAGATGCCAGTCTCGAAGAAGCGAAGCGCATTCTGGCGTCTGGTGGCTGGGTGGATGCGGATGGTGATGGTATCGTCGAGAAAAACGGCGTTAAGGCCGAATTCAATCTGCTTTATTTTGCAGGTGATTTAACAAGACAATCTCTGGCACTGGCTGCTGCGGATATGGTAGCTCAGGCGGGAATCAAAATCAATGTTGAAGGCAAAAGCCGTGAAGAGACAAAAAAGATGGCTTACTCCAACGCTGTATTGTTTGGGTGGGGCAGTCATGATCCTTTGGAAACCTATAACCTCTATAGCAGTACTCATAAAGGAGAAGGGTATTACAATGTGGGGCTGTACAGTAATCCTGTCGTGGATTCTTGGATGGACAAAGCCCTTCAGGCCACCAGTGAAGAAGAGGCATTACCATTCTGGCAGAAAGCGGAATGGGATGGAACAACAGGTTTCAGTTATCAGGGTGATGCGCCATGGGCGTGGCTTGTGAACATAGATCATCTGTATCTGGTTACGAATGGCCTGAACATTGGTGAGCAGCAGATCCACCCCCATGGTCACGGCTGGCCGGTGACAACCAATCTGGAGGAATGGTCCTGGGATAACAGTACAAAGTAGGAAACGTACCGGTAGCTTTAGCCTGAATTGGGGAGAGATTGGATGACAGGCAGGAATGGATGGGCCAGATTTGTTGGTTTTAAAATGTTGCGACTTGTATCTCTATTGGTTGGAGTCAGTGTGTTGTCTTTTATATTAATGCAATTCTCTCCTGTTGATCCGATCGAAGCCTACATTGGTGGAGACATGATCAGGGTAAGCGCCGAACAGCGCAGTTTAATCGAAGAACGTTGGGGATTGAATGAATCTCCCGTCGAACGATTACTAACCTGGGGACAAGCGCTTATTCAGGGAGATCTGGGAACTTCGATGATCTACAGACAACCTGTAGCGGATATTATCCAGGAACGATTCATGAATTCTGTCGCACTTATGGCTGTAGCTTGGATATTATCCGGCATCATTGGTTTCACTCTTGGTGTAGTTGCTGCCATGAGACGGAATTCGAAGCTGGATCGCCTGATCTGTTGGTATTGTTATACGCTGGCCTCCACGCCGGTATTCTGGATTGCGCTGTTGCTGCTGATGGTATTTGGGGTGTGGCTCGGATGGCTTCCAGTTGGCCTTGGGGTACCCGCAGGAATGTCAGCTGATCAGGTGACCTGGGGAGATCGGGCTATTCATATGATTCTACCAGCGTTGACTCTCAGTTTGACTGGGGTAGCTTCTATTGCTTTGCATACCCGGCAGAAGCTCACGGATGTGCTCGAGTCAGATTATATTCTGTTTGCGAGAGCGCGGGGTGAGCGTGGATTTCAGCTGTTCTGTCGACATGGGTTCAGACATGTTGTTTTGCCAGCCATAACACTACAGTTTGCTTCGTTCAGTGAAATGTTTGGTGGGGCTGTGCTTGCAGAACAGGTATTTTCATACCCCGGCCTTGGTCAGGCAACGGTTCAGGCGGGGTTACGTGGTGATGTTCCACTGCTGCTTGGACTTGTGATGTGCAGTGCAATTTTTGTTTTTACAGGTAATATGGTTGCCGACATTCTGTATCGTATGATCGATCCACGGATGAAGGAGGAGCTGATGTCATGAAGCAGACGGTAGAACGCTCCTCCGAGCAGACGACAGAAACAGCCAAAATACAGAAAGTGAAAACTGCGAATCAAGAGGTACGGTACAACATTAATACCGGGTCTCTACAAGCTGGGAATGGAACAGGAACATCACGCCCATCGAGAAAAGATTATACGGCTGCCAGAGACCAAAATTTCCGCAACCCTCGCCAAAGAGCGGTGATCTGGGGAAGCCTCGCGGTGATCTGGATTGCCGTTGTGTGGTTGACGGGCAGGTTGCTTCCGGCTGGTTCTACGCTGACTTCACTAATGGATCGGAATTTGGCTCCAACCTGGGCGCATCCATTTGGCACAGATTGGCTCGGAAGAGATATGTTCATGCGTACGTTAAAAGGATTGGCAACCAGCATTCAAGTGGGATTGCTTGCTGCATGTGGTGGCGGATTGATCGCACTGCTATTGGGTTTGGCTGCCGCTTCAAGCAAGGCTGCTGACCGGGTAATCTCATGGATTATCGACCTGTTCCTGAGTGTACCTCATCTGGTATCGCTAGTTATGCTGGCCTTTGTATTCGGTGGAGGTCTGACAGGAGTGGCGGCAGCGATTGCGCTGACGCACTGGCCGAATCTGGCCCGGATTGTAAGAGCGGAGATGATTCAACTGAAATCCTCAGAATATATTCAGATTTCACACAAGTTGGGCCAATCGAGGTTACAGGTTGCGATGCAACATATGCTGCCACATCTGGTCCCGCAGCTGTTCGTGGGCATATTGCTAATCTTTCCCCATGCGATTCTGCATGAGGCAGCCATTACGTTTCTGGGGCTGGGGTTGTCCCCGCAACAACCGGCAATCGGAATTATTTTGTCAGAGTCGATGAGATATTTATCTGCTGGCATGTGGTGGCTCGCCTTTTTCCCGGGACTGTCATTGTTGCTGGTTGTTCGTGCGTTTGATGTATTGGGCAACAGTCTGAAGACATTGACGGGTACAGGTACTTCAAGGGAGGTGAGGTAATATGGCTCTGCTTGATATTGAGGGAGTGTCGGTGTCATTTCGGCGCGCTCGTGGTTGGTTTGGGCACGAACAGACTTACGTCATTCAGAATCTGGATCTTTCCATAAACGAGGGCGAGATCGTGGCTGTTGTAGGCGCAAGTGGATCGGGTAAAAGTGTTCTGGCGCAGGCTATTATGGGCATTCTGCCTGCCAATGCCAGGTTAGAGGGACGTATTAGCTATAATAGCGAGCCTTTAACCCCAGAGCGGCAGCTTCATCTGCGTGGTGATGAACTGGTGTTGATTCCGCAATCCGTTAGTTATTTGGACCCCCTGATGAAGGTGGGGAGGCAAGTTCAGCCGGTAACCCGAGATTTGGGAAGGAAGCGTAGATTTATGAATCAAATCCACTTGAAAAAGACGGAGCAGGAGCTGACGGATCGTTATCATCTTCCTCAAGGAACAGCCGGGAAATACCCGTTTGAGTTGTCCGGAGGTATGGCAAGGCGGGTGTTAATGGCTACAGCGACCTCAGGTCAGCCAAAGCTGATCATTGCGGATGAGCCAACACCAGGAATCCATCCCGAAGTGTTGGCCGAGACGATGAAGCAATTTCGCGAGCTTGCAAATCAAGGCGTAGGTATCCTGTGGATCACCCATGATATCACGACAGCCCTGACGGTAGCGGATCGCATCGCTGTATTTTATGCGGGTACCAATGTAGAGACGGCGCAGGTGGATGATTTTAAAGGGAATGGAGAACGTATGCGTCATCCATATACTAAAGCGCTCTGGAATGCGTTGCCGCAGAACGGATTTCAGCCACTCCAAGGCTCCCAACCGTTGGCAGGTCAAGAGATCACCACAGGCTGTTCATTTGCTCCCCGATGTAATGCAGTAACCGCTGTATGTACCCGCGAACGTCCAGAACTTCGTAAGGTACGGGGCGGAGAAGTGAGGTGTTTCCATGTCACTTGAAGCACGGGACGTGAGTTACCGTTATGATCCGAAATCGTGGGTGTTCCAGCAGATGAATATGCAGGTGAAACAAGGCGAAGTCGTTGGCTTGTGGGGACCAAGTGGCTGTGGAAAAACAAGCCTTGGACGCATCCTTGCAGGATATGCCGAACCTGTGGCAGGACAAGTGCTTCTGGATGGGAACCCACTCCCACGTACAGGAGTATGTCCGGTTCAGCTGGTATTCCAACATCCGGAGAAAGCTGTGAATCCACGCTGGCGAATGCGTCGTGTACTTCAGGAGGCGTCTGTGCAGGATGAACAGTTGCTCGAAGCTTTGGGTATTCAGCAGACCTGGTTGGACCGTAGGCCGACTGAATTATCCGGTGGAGAACTGCAACGTTTCTGTGTGGCGCGGGCGCTTGGCACAGCGACACGTTATGTGATCGCAGATGAGATGACAACGATGCTGGATGCAATCACTCAGGCACAGATCTGGCATACCGTGATGGAAGTGGCTCGCCAGCGTGATCTGGGATTACTGATCATAAGCCATGATCGAGATTTGTTGAACAGGTTGTGCGACAGAATTACACCGATGCCGATATCGATGTCACTGTAATTTTAATTATGTTCGAATAAATAAAATGATCGAATGCAAAAAGGGTGACCCTTGTGAAGTCATTGACCATGAATATGAGTCATGGACTTGACTACGAGGCCCCCCTTTTTCTATTTTGACAAATATTCACCATTTAACAAACAGTACACGTTTTGTTCGCAACGTACACAGATGTAACTGGACAGCTTATTTGCCCGACACATTGCTTAACAACACAGATAACCTGCGCATCGCCTCTTCAACCGTGGAACGTGGACAGGCTACATTAATGCGCATGAACCCTGAGCCCTCTGTTCCAAAGAAGCTCCCGTCATTGAAAGCAAGCCCTGCTTCATGAAGAAGCATATTGCATAGTTGTGCATGTGGGATATTCAGCTCCCGGAAATCCATCCATAACAGATAGGTCGCTTCGGGCAGATGCATCTTAATCTGAGGCATATGTTCCGCAACATATTGCTGTACATACTCCATATTTCCACGGATATAGGCAAGGCACTCATCCAGCCATTCCTCGGCATCATTGTAAGCAGCTTCGGTTGCGACAGCCCCCAGTGTGCTGATATTGGCAAGTCCCATCGTTTTTACACCCTGAGCGAACGATTCCCGTAACTTAGCATTGGGGATAATGATGTTGGATGTGCAGAGGCCAGGAATGTTGAACGTTTTGCTTGGAGCCGTACAGATGATACTTAGATCAGAGACGGCGTCCGAGATCAGGGTCAGTGGTGTATGAGTTCCGCGCTGATGAACAAGATCGGCATGGATTTCATCTGAAACCATCAGTACGTTGTATTGCAGACACAATGACGTAAGCCCTTCAAGCTCTTCACGAGTCCATACCCGTCCAACCGGGTTATGAGGACTGCACAGAATCAGCATTTTGACCCGACCGGTCTGTAAGCTGGATTCCAGTTGTTCCAGATCCATCGTGTAATGACCGTTATTCTCTACCAAAGGATTGGTGATCAGTTCACGGCCCTGACCACGTACTACTTCATAGAAGGGAGCATACACCGGAGTTTGGATGACCACTGCATCTCCCGGCCCCGTGAATCGTTGTACAGCAATGCTGAGTGCAGGCACAATACCTGGAGTGAATACAATCCAGTCATCGTTAATTTTCCAGTTGTGGCGCCGTTCCATCCAGCCTGCAACAGCTGCATGATACGCCTCAGTCCGTACTGTATAACCAAAAACCCCGTGCTCCATCCGTGTTTTCAGGGCCTGAATGACGGATGGTGGGGCAGCAAAATCCATATCGGCCACCCACATCGGAAGCGCATCAGCGGCTCCGAAGATATCCTCAAGCGCATCCCATTTTTCTGATCCGGTAGAGATCCGGTTAATAGGCTGGTCAAATGTGCTGTTATTGTTGTTCATCGTATTTAATCCCCCTTGAGTTCCGTTCCTTCGACCACAAATCGACAAATAATTATCTAATACATTGGTTAATTTCGCAACTATTGTGCGTGTATGATTAGCTTCATATGTATGGTCCGGAATTCAGGACTTTATTCATATAAGAACAACTTAACGAGCGAGAGTACAGCGGGCATACGACAAAGACTATTTTTGTACGCCCTTGGTCCTGTTTTGTCCATTTATCGTTTACAACCTCTTGTCAGATGCTATTATATTGCTAACATTTGGTGGAACAACGGGCTGTTATCTGAATAAGCTCGTACCCATACATGATGAGCATAACTACATGAGTCTTTCGCGTACATCGAGCGATCGTCTTGAATCGTATTATGCATAAGGCTGACATTTGAACTCAGGAGGCGTTTAGAGATGAAAAGCAAAAAGTGGTTGGTTGCTGCGGGTGTGTTTGGCATGGTGTTAACCGGATCGGCAGGTGTATATGCAGGTACACAACTGGAGACAATCAAAGCTTATCTGAACCATGGGCTCGCCATCGAAGTGAACGGACAGAAATTTACACCGACAGGTGACCAGGGCAAAAAGCTTGCGCCAATTACATATCAAGGCAGTACATATCTCCCCGTTCGTTCGATTGCCGATGCGTTAAAGACCGAAGTGAAGTATGATTCCCAAAACAATAAAGTAAGCATCGGTTCTTCAAGCTCTTCTGGTGGGTCAACATCCACAGGCAACAGCGGATCGACATCGCCCTCAACAGGTACAAACACACAGGCGGCAGGAGTAAAGTCCAAGTATCTTCCGGCTGATTTCCCATTACCGAAGGATGCGAAGGCAACAAGTCTCATTGAGAACATAATGGATGGTGACAAAAAAGTAGTGCTCACGTACACAACCAAAGAAACGTTGCTAACCGTTGGAACATCCTACAAAGACTACTACCAGACCAAAAACTTGAGCCAGAACACTCAGGATATCCAGGCAGATGGCTTCAGCATTGTGGGTCGTGAAGATGGCAAATATGCCGTAACCATCACAGGTTCGGTGTCTGCAACCAACAAGGATCTGAATGAAATCACCGTAGTGTGGGGCGAAGAGTAATCTTTCCTTCCATAAAAGGTGAACAGCCAAAGCCGCCCGTTGAAATCATAACAGATTTCATTGGACGGCTTTTAGGGTTGTATCCATATCTGGTTCTATAATCTGAACTAATAGTCTAAATATTAGTCCGTTACAGGTACTCGTTAAACCATCCGGCAATATGCTCCAGACGGCGTACCCTCAGATGAGGATGACCTCCACGGGACAACTCATGGTTGGCACCTGGGAAACGAACAAGCCTGGTGGTCTGCTTGCGCCGTTTCAGCGCAATGAACAATTGCTCAGCCTGTTCAATTGGACACCGCAGATCCTGTTCGCCATGCAAAATGAGCAGCGGGGTGTTCACGTTACCGACATAAGCGAGCGGGGAATGTTTCCATAATTTTTCCGTGTCATCCCACGCGTTACCGCCAATCTGGTCTTCCGTGAAGAAATATCCAATGTCACTTACACCGTAGAAGGATAGCCAATTGGAGATGGAACGCTGGGTAACAGCCGCCTTAAAGCGGTCCGTGTGTCCAACAATCCAGTTGGTCATGAAGCCACCATAACTGCCCCCGGTTACGCCCAATCTGGATTCATCGATAAACTCATACTGGGACAGGGCATAATCCACACTCTCCATGAGATCGCGATAATCGCCACCGCCATAATCTCCGCGACAGGCGTCTACAAACTGCTGCCCGTATCCGAGGCCACCGCGTGGATTGATATACACAACAGCGTAGCCTTGTGCGGCGAGAATCTGGAACTCGTGCATAAATGTAAAACCATACATCATGTGCGGGCCGCCATGAATCTCCAGAATGGTCGGAATTTTGGCCCCGTCGACCATGCCATGAGGTTTCATGATCCATCCTTGCAGCCGTAGGCCATCTGAGGAATTGAACCAGAAGGTCTCAGGTGTACTTAGATGGATCTCATCCTCAAGCTGTGGATTGCTGCGGGTGAGCTGAATCGGTTCTACCCCGGGATTTTCCGCTTGTTCATATATATAGAGATCACCAGGATTTAGTGTATCGGCTAAAGCGGCAACGATCTGCCCGTTTTCCAACTCGGCAAATTGATAAATCTCCCGTTCGTCAGGCCATATATAGTCGGCACTGCTGCCGTCTCGAGCGAATTTGGCGATGCGTACACTACCATGGATGGTCGCCAGACAGAAGATTGAAGAACCATCTCTGCTGAATACAGGCCCCGTGGTTGTCAGATGTGAACGCATGTCGCCAACAATGCTGTGATTCAACTGTACGTCCCAATCCGTGCTCAGACATACGAGTTCACCACCTGATATCTGAAGGGTGTACAACTTCAAAAGTGTGGCATTTCCATAGGAACGGTCACTGGCGAGCAGTGCAAGAGATTGTCCATCCGGTGCAAAGGCCAGTCGGCTGAACGTATATCCTTCCGGGGTCAACTGCTTCACATCCGATCCGTCTGCTTTGGCAAGGTACACATGATTAGTCAGGGTGTAATCATTATGGTCCTCGCCTTCTTCAGGCATCTGCGCAATCCAAGCGATGGATGTTCCGTCCGGGGACCAGGCGTAGTCTCCGACGTCATAATGACCTGTAGTTACAGGAATTGCTTCCGCATCGATCGGTGCGAGAGCGAAAAGGTGGGAACGTCGACCGTTCCACAATCCACTGGCATCTGACTTCATGCGAATCCGGTCTACGACATGTTCTTGCAGCAGTTTGGGTTTATCGTCTATAGGATCTGTATGTTCTGATTCTTCATTTCCGCTCATATCCACGGATGATTTCACAAGCAAAGTATGACCGTCCGGTGACCAGAGCAGGGAACTGACGCCATGTTTCAGGTGACTGATTTGCTGTGCTTCTCCGCCATCTGATGCGATAATCCACACTTGGGATTTCCCATCAACCTCTCTTAAAAAGGCAAGCTGAGACCCATCGGGCGACCAGGCAGGGGAATGATCCTTCTCACCAGAGGTAAAGGGCCTGTCCTTCTGACTCCCCAGATGCAGCAGTCTTAGGTGAGAACAATAACCGTCACGTGCTTCATTCGTTTTCCGGCTTACATATACCAGTTGTCCGCCTTGAGGGGACGGAGTTGGATCATTAACCCATGTAATCTGATAAAGATCTTCCGATGTTATGCCGCGCTGACTCATCATTGTTTGTCCTCCCACCATGAATTAGAATCGGTTAATTTCCTAACCTTTCCATTTATATTAACGGAAAGCTAGGGACAGGACAATATGACTAAGGATGGGAGGGGAGACTTTTATAACAGCGATCGGAAGGTTGTTCTGTCATCGGAGTGACCCATGTGAAAATTCTTTGTTCAATTCATATAGGTGTGTTAAAAGGATTTGCTCGAAGGATGACGAATCCTAATGTTGAATAAGCGCAGAAATGACGAAAAATGGTCTTAATTTAATGTTTAACATTGGTTAATTTGGTTTAATGTACAATGCAATTCCTGTTCTACATTTCAGGTATTTGGTTCTTAGCCATTCGTTTATATAGAACTTGTATGATTCAGTCGCAATGGAGGAGGAACGTCACGTTGAGCACATCCTATGAGCAGCATGTGGAATATCCAAACCGGAAACGAATGGCGTGGCTCACGGCAGGGGCAGCACTTTTTGTGGCAGCCGGATTTTTTTTGATTTTTGATCGTTCTTCAGTTACGAATGATTCCATTCTTTCGGATGTGATTGGACTTCTATCCATTTTGTTTTTTGGGCTATGTTTCTGCTACAGTCTGGTAAAGATGATTAAGAAGGAACCTTCTTTTGTAATCGATGAGGATGGGTTTGTGGATGCATCTTCTTATACCGCAGGAGGAGCCGTGGCCTGGAGAGACGTTGAGAATATTTTTATGTATGAATTGATGGGACAGAAAATGATCGGGGTCAAGTTGCGGGACGAGAAAGCCTTTCTGGATCGCCAGAACGGGATGAAACGCAAATTGATGACGGTCAACAGCAATATGGTCGATGCAACCATCAGCGTTGCCCAAAGTAGCCTCACAGTGCCGCTGGATCAATTGTATATCATGATGATGAGCCACTGGAGACATGTGTGTGATAACATGATTTATGATTCGTATAATCGTCGTTAGAGAGGTCAGAATGTCCATAAGTCTTCAGAATGGAGGAGTATAGATGATGCATGGTAATCCAACACGCACGATTCTACTTCCGGATGGAACTGCCCTGCCTGCGATAGGACAAGGCACATGGAACATGGGAGAGAAGCAATCCAGCCAGCAAGAAGAAGTACGAGCACTTCGTTCCGGTATTGAACAGGGAATGACCGTGATTGATACAGCGGAGATGTATGCAGAAGGCGGGGCAGAAGTTGTTACGGGAAAGGCCATCGCGGGCTATCGTGATGAAGTTTTTCTCGTATCCAAAGTGTATCCCCATCATGCGGATCACAAGCAGATGATTGCCGCTTGTGAGCGTAGTCTCACGCGTCTTGGTACAGATCGTCTGGATCTGTATTTGCTTCACTGGCGTGGAGGAGTACCACTCGAAGAGACGGTTGAGGCTTTGGAACAATTGAAGCAATCCGGTAAAATCATTCGCTGGGGTGTATCAAACCTGGATACAAGGGATATGCAGGAGTTATGGAGTCTGCCGGAGGGGTCTCAGTGCATGGTGAATCAGGTGCTCTACCATGCAGCTTCGCGTGGTATTGAACATGATCTGCTTCCCTGGATGCGGGAACGGAGCGTTCCTGTAATGGCGTATTGTCCACTGGCACAGGGTGGCAGACTTCGAAGTGAATTGTTGGAGCATCCAGTCATTCAGAAGATTGCGCAGGATCGAGGAGTTACGACTTCGCAGATCGCATTAGCCTGGGTGATCAGGGATGGAGATGTGCTGGCGATTCCCAAGGCGGTACAGCTGAATCATGTGGCAGACAATGCAGCAGCAGTGAATATCGTTTTGACACAAGAGGAACTCGCCCGTTTGGATGAGGCATTCCCTGCACCTAAAGGCAAAGTACCTCTAGATATCGTGTAGCTGGCTCTTTTTTATTGGATAAGCATATGAATAAGGTAACAATACGATTAATAAAGTTATGCAGAGCAGATCTTCACGATCTGCTCTTTTTTTTGTATGGATATCAATAGTCGAAGCTGGCCCATCAATTGAGCGAATATATATTTTAACAAATGGGCTTTACAACACTATTTCACTAGTGTACTATGTAACTAACACACCAGTACAGAGAGGAGCGAGAGCTTTGTGACTATAGAATTTGATAACAATTTACCAATCTATCTGCAGATCATGCAGTACATCAAGAGACAGATTGTAACCGGGACACTTCAGGCAGGTGACAAAATTCCTTCGGTTCGTGAACTGGCAGCTGAACTACAGATCAATCCAAATACAGTACAACGGACATTTCAGGAGCTTGAGCGGGAAGAAGTGGTCGAAACCAAACGGGGCTTGGGCAGATATGTGACCAGTGAGGAGCGGAAGATTATGACGATCAAAAAAGAGATGGCCGGTGAATTGCTGGAACGCTTTCTGACCGGAATGCAGGAACTGGGGATCGAAGAGCAGGATATCTTATCCATCGTAGCCGATGCCGTTGCGGAAGGAAAGGGAGGAACAACGCATGAGTAACATCCTTGAACTGAACCAGATCAATAAAACATATGGCAATAAGAAAGCGCTAAGTAATATTACATTGGATATTGCACCGGGACGAATCGTAGGTCTACTGGGGAGCAACGGTAGTGGAAAAAGTACGCTCATGAAGCTGGTTGCAGGTTTGTTGCATCCGAGCAGCGGAACGATTCAAGTCACAGGTAAGCCTGTTGGGCTGGAGACGAAGGCACTGGTTTCGTTCATGCCGGATCGTCCATTAACCGAGAAGTGGATGAGAGTGCGGGATGCGATTGCGTATTATCGCGATTTCTATGCTGATTTTGATGAGGAGAAGGCGCGGGAGATGCTGGACTTCATGAACCTTGTCGAGAGTGACCGGGTACGGCATCTGTCGAAAGGTATGAATGAACGACTACAATTAACACTGGCACTTTCTCGTAAGGCTCGTCTGTATTTGCTGGATGAACCGATTGGCGGAGTAGATCCGGTTGCGCGTGGCAAGATTCTGGATGCGATCGTCAAATTCTATGATGAAGACAGCAGTCTGATCATCTCCACGCATCTTGTGAATGATATCGAACGGATTTTTGATGAAGTTGTCTTTATTCGCGAGGGCGAGCTGGTGATGCGGGAAGAAGTGGAAACGCTCCGTCTGAAATATGGGAAAAGTGTGGATGAGATGTTCAAGGAGGTCTATGCGGAATGATGACATTATTGAAATATGACTTTAGAAGGAACTGGAATACACTGTTGGCGGGGCTAGTTATTTTGATTATCGCGCAAGTGGGACTTTCCCTTTTCGTGTCTGAGGTCACAGGGATTGTGCTTGGTATTATGGGATATGTTGGAGTAGGTGTGGCTATTTATGTGAAAATGATCAAAACATACACGTCCAATATCCGATCATATAATCGCCGCCTTTTACCCGTAACGGGCCTGTCACATGTGTTGTCTCCCTTGATCTTTGGAGCCCTTTGCGGGTTGGGGTTAGTCATTATATTCGCGACTCATGCCTACATCTATATCTCAATGAAGCTACGAATGAACATGGCTACCAATATTGATCTTTCGGGTCTGCATGTCTCGGATTATATTAGTTTGTTGCTGTTTAGCGCATGGGTTATGGTATTCATGACCGTCATTATCTTCCTTTCGATCTCGATTGCAGGCAGCTTCCGTTGGAGAACGGGGCCATGGATTGGAATCGTTGCATTCTTTGTCCTCGTTAATCTGCTTGGCTGGTTGGAAAATATCATTACGACAGGACGTTTTAGTCCAAATGAAATGTTCCGGTACACGGAAGAAAGTACAGGGATCTCGATCACAGCCAATGGCGTATTATGGTCGGACGGCATGTGGGGAAGCATTGTATTTGAAGTTATTGTGGCGGTCATCTTGGTGTGGGCTACCATTTACCTGAACAACAAAAAAGTCGAAGTTTGATAACAGGATAATTTGAACGTGATGCGAGCAACCAGGGTTGCTCGTTTTTTTACATCCAGTAATAATCCACTTTTTGAATCCATTACCATTAATTATACGTATATATAGATATATTGTGTGCTCGATGCGAGATTAGGTTAAAGAGAACAAAAGGATATGTAAGGGAAAGGAGAAAGCGTTATGGAACTATACTTCAGGGATAACTTTTTTAACGCAGGTTACACCGAGATTATGAATCCAAATCAGGAACAGGCAGGGCATCTGGATTTGAAAAGTGTCTTTGGTTCTTCGCTCGATGTATCGGATAACAGTGGATTGGTCTGCAGCGGTAAATTTCGCATGTTAACGAATCGTTGGGATATCACTGCAGCAGATGGGAGACATCTGGGTGTGTTGCGGGCGAGATTCAGTTTTTTTAGTAAAAAGTATGAATATGACGCAGGATCACGAGGTACATATGATGTGTCTGCTCCAGCATTTTCGCAGGAATATGATATAAGTGGCAGTGGTGGCCGCATCGTGGCCAGTTTCCGTCGCACCAGCGGCTGGTTTAGTTCAGGCGCATTTGTATTAGATAACCAGTCTGAACAACTGGACACGTATGAATTAATTGCAGTGGTCATGGGCGTGCACGCGATTAACAAAAGACGGAACTCGGCAGCTAGCAGTGGTGGAACCTAGTTTAGGCGCATGTATAGCAAAAAGGTTTGGATGAGATCATCCAGACCTTTTTTTTCGTATATGGATATGGATATGGATATGGATTTGGCTTTTGAGCAATAGTTATGGTTAACCCACTCTTACAAAATCATTGACCATCGGCTTTCGCAAGAGAGCCTTCCTCGCGTTGGGGGTGCTGAACTTCATTGGAGTGTTTGGGATGCATATCAGGATCTTTTTCTATATAACGGGCCAATGCCTTGGCAGCTGTTTCGGACATCCGCTCCCGCAGCATCGTGTGGTCAGCGATTCGAACCCGTTTGCCTAGAAAACGCATCTTGGATAAGACATAATCCATCTCATTCCGCGGAACGGTCAGCTCGATTCGATACGTCTGCTCGGCTTCCAGGTACTCGACCTGTTTCTCGAAGCAGGAGAAGGCATAGAGGATTCGGGATAACTCCTGATTGAACTCGGGCAGAACCTCGATGGTGATGGTCGTTTTGCGTTTCTCTGTTATCGCAGCAATTCGAGCAGTGTAACTCGAAGCGGTATCCGGCTCAACGGGTTGGGCTTCCACGGTAACGATGCTGTGCAGCTTGGTGGACATGAGCTTGTCGAAGCGAGGCGCGTACCAGAGCACATACCATTCTTTTTTGACCATGGAATACTCCAGTTTATACGGGAAACCAAATTCATCATGGCTTGTGCGTCCATTACGGACGCGACCCGTCATGCGAAATCCCTGATGATGCAAAATGATTAGCCGTAACTGTCTAAGCAGTGGATGAGAGACACTGTTTTCTTCGCTTTTGGCTTTTTCGGTCAGGTAATCTTGAAGGTTCAGGTCCTGCTCACCATTCAGCATGTTGTACATTTTATCCAACGTTACAGCGCTCAGCGCTTCTCTCGCAGCAGGGTGATTCAGCATCATGCGAAGCCAGGCCCGTTCCTGTGAGGTCCAGGTGAACAGTCCGGTTTCATTCAGTCGTGTCATCATCTGGTAATTGAACATCTTCTCGAACAGGTTCATAATATTCGGCAATCTCCTTCCATTCCTTAATCATCTCCTGGCGTAGTCTCTGAGGTGCGATTATTTCGCAGCTTGAGCCAAAACTCCGTAACCACGGTTTGATCTCGGTGGTACCGTTGACCTGGATTTCGTAGAGAAAGGTATGATCCGTTTCGGGTATAATTTTGCCCCATTGACCTTGCAGGCGAACCCGATCCAGAATAAAGTTGCGCTGACCACGCTCCGGGTAGAAAAAGCGAGCTTGAACCGTCACGGTATTTCCCGTATCCACGAGCCAACTGTAGCGACTAATGTCGGTCCACTGCTGCTTCAGTTCGAGCATGTATTGCTCTTCTACTGAATCTTGTTCCTCCAACTGTGTTATGCCTTCCATGCGGAATTTCACAAAGCCGCGCCGGCCCTGATATCCAATTACATACCAACGACCATACTGATGGTCATAGATCACTTCAAGGGGCACGATCCGGTTGGATCGTCCGCCTGCTTCCCGTTCAAAGCGTGGATTCGTATTCTGTGAACTGTAGCTTGATGGTTTTTTCGGTGAATAGTATAGGAACTGCACACGTTTACGCTGACGAATCGCACTAAGCAGTGTGTAGAGATGAGCTTCGTCCAGGATACGAGAATAATAGTGATACTTATAGATATAGGGTTCGGTAGCTTCTTCTTGCGGAAAACTTGCCGTAATGGCTTTCTTCAAACTGTCCCGCAATAAGTACCCCTGTACGGAAGGAACTTGGGTGTTCGCCATCATATCCACAAAATCATACAACTCCAGCTGTTCCTCCACTGTCAATTCGGTAAGGACGTCCTGTTGTAAAGCATATCGATACGGTCTGCCACCCGGCTCTTTTCGGATAACCCCAACCTCTTCCAGATACTTCAGATCGGAACGAATGGTTTTCTCGTCAGGTAACGCCAGATCCTCCGGCAGATCAGCACAGCAGGCGTCCAGCAGTTCCATCGCGGTCAGGGTTTTATGTTGTAAGGTATGCAAAAGGACAGAAAGCCGCTGAACTTCAGTCTCTTTCATCGACTTGGCGCGGAAGAGGAAGAGCAACATAGGCTCTGCCGACTCCCCGTATTGGAAGCGGACGAGATCTGCCATTTCCCGGCCTGCTTCGGCACTTGAGCGTTGGTCGGCGACGGTCTGCATGATTTCTTTTAATCTGCGATTGGTTTTATCAAAGGTATGTACGGATATGCCAAGCCGCTCGGCATATTGTTTGCGGTTATATGCACCGCTTGTTAGGGATAACATGCGTAAGAACTGAATTTCTTTGTCAAAACTCTCTCTTGCCATGAACATTCACTCCTCGTTATCCCTTCATTGTAGCAGGATGAGCGGAAGGTTTCATTTTAAACTTATGAAGGTCGTCATACTTTTACCATGTTCGCGTGTAGATGTGTGAGGCATAATGAGGTTGTGAAGCGGGGCAGCAACAAGCGCTGTGGATCAAGGTTCCGAGGCGCCAGGGAGGGTTACTTCGACTGTTAATCGACCAGGTCATTGGTTCGAATCCAATCGCCGCCGTACATGGCGGTGTAGCTCAGCGGTAGAGCGGGTATTATACCTTCCCACCTTTTTCCTCGGAACATTTTATTATGAAAGAACAGCAAATAGACTCACACCGGGAGGTCATGAGTGATGAGCAGAGCAAAACAATTATTTAATCAACCTCAACCAACGACACGTAATCATGGGGGCTACGGAGCCTATGAGCGATTGGTGGAGGAACAATATATACAGATGTTGATGACCAATACATTGAACAATACTTTTTATGCAGATACCCAGCAACTGATGGACGATGCGATGGTCAGTCATCAGGAGATGGCTGAGGTCGATGCAGGGTTTATGGCGCGGGCGCTGGTCTATGCTCGTAATGAAGGTTTGATGCGGTTACAGCCTCTATACGGGCTGGCACTGCTGTCCAAAGTGGACCCGGATCAGTTTGCGAAGATATTCTCCAAGGTGGTACAGACACCGGCTGATTTGGCCGATTTTCTGACCATTCTGAGAGGATTGGGTCGGGGGCAGGGCGGCCGAGCGGTGAAACGTCAGGTAAGTCAATTTTTGAACGGCATTACTGAATATTGGGCGATCAAATACAACGGGCGTGGGCGTGGATACAGTCTGGGCGATATGATCGCTACAGCACATCCCAAGCCGATAGATCTGAAGCAGCAAGCCTTATTCCGTTATTTGCGCGGGCATGAGGTGGATCTTACGGAACTACCGCAGTTGCAGGCGCTTGAAAAGCTGAAAGCTACTCCAAACCCGGCAAGCCGGATGCATCTGATCGAGAAAGGTAAACTGCCGTATTCGGTGGTCACCTCGATCATGCAACCGACACGTACGGTGTGGGAGGCGTTAATGTCACAGATGCCTACTTTTGCGTTGCTGCGCCATCTGAATGCAATGGATCGTGCGGGAGTTTTTGAAAAATCGAAAAATATCGATTACGTAACAGGTCGTCTAACGGATGCAGAAGCCCTGCGTAAGTCGCGCATCTTACCATTCCGATTCGCCAGTGCATATGAAATGATTGCGAGGGAAGAGCTGCGGGATGCTTTGCGACAAGCGGTAGAGATATCCATTGGCAACCTACCAACGCTGCCGGGAAGAACGGCTATTTTCCTGGATCGCTCCGGTTCCATGCAAGGGGATTATTTACGGATTGGTTCGGTGCTGGCACTGGCGCTTTATAAACAAACAAGAGGTAACGCACTGTTCTGGTTATTCGACCATATGGTTGAGGATGCTCGTCCCAAGATGGATGAGAGCATCCTTTCCCAAGCTCACCTTATTCGCGCACAAGGTGGAACAGACACCGGTCGACCGGTGCGGGAACTTCGGGATATCGGAGAAAAAGTGGATCAGATCATTATGATCACCGATGAACAGCAGAATGAAGGCAGCCCGTTATATGCTGAGCTTGAGCGATATCGGCGGATGATGAATCCGGAGTTGAAGGCATTTATTGTGGATATAGCACCTTATCGGCAGGCCATGGTACCGCCACGGGATGGCAAAACCTTTTACATCTACGGTTGGAGTGAAACGGTATTGACGTATATTGCTGAGACTGTAGCAGGATATGATACACTCGCGAACCGAGTGAGAGAGATAGAGATTTAAATTGGGGAATTTGGAGGCAACTGACGATGACCTATGTTGATGAAGAAATGAAAGATACGATCAAACAACAGCTCAAACAGATTGAACAGGAGGAGCAGGTACAGATCATCTATGCCTGTGAATCGGGCAGTCGGGCGTGGGGGTTTCCTTCCCAGGACAGTGATTATGATGTGCGTTTTCTGTATGTAAGACCGCTGGAGTGGTACTTGTCGATTGAGGATAAAAGGGATGTTATCGAACGCCCCATCAGTGATCAGCTCGATATTAATGGTTGGGATATGCGTAAGGCTTTGAAGCTGTTTCGCAAATCAAATCCACCGTTACTGGAGTGGCTGCAATCCCCCATTCAGTATGATGAACAGTATAACGTGGCACAGCATATCCGTGCACTGTCGCCTTTGACCTTCTCGCCCAAGTCCTGCATGTATCATTATCTCAATATGGCAAAGGGGAACTTCCGCGATTATTTACAAGGGGACCAGGTGAGGATTAAAAAGTATTTCTATGTTCTTCGTCCCTTACTGGCTTGTGGTTGGATCGAACGTTATGATGCAATGCCACCGATGGCATTTGAAGAGCTTGTGCAAGAACTTGTACCTGCGACTACACCGCTGTATACGGAGATTCATGAATTGCTGCGCCGGAAAAAGGCGGGCGAGGAACTGGATCTGGAGCCGCAGTTGCCAGCAATACAAGCTTTTTTGGCGGAGAAGATCGAGCATTTTGAACAACTGGCCGGCCAGATGGAGAATGAGCAAATTATTGAATTTGAAGAATTGGACCGGATTTTCCGTTTTGCATTACAAGAGGTGTGGGGGAACAATTAGGACGTTTCTTCTCACCCAGGCAAGCGATTCGATGATGAATGTCCGCGTCCGAACGTTTTATAGTCCAGGTCGGCTGGCTGATTGTGACGAATTGCAATTGCTAGGGAGAGTATGTTCTAAGGAACACAGGACGTCTTATATGGCCTCCAGGGTGCCTTTTTAAAATGTAAGGAACATGGGACACGTTATTGTCCGAAAAAGTCGGATAAAAGGCTGGAAAATGGCGGTTTAGCCCCATATAGCGTGACTTGGGTTCGTTAGGTTTCAAGGGGGCTTCTCATCATGAAATAAGACGCCAGCGATTCGTTAGCGCTCCATCATGCACTTGTGCTGCTTTGGCTCAGGGACGTTTAAGTACGCTTGGGCTTTCAGCAGGTTTGCAAGAAACGCACTAGTGCGTGACGACATTTTTCATATATAAGGAGGAGAACTGATGCATCTGATCTTGAAAGCAAGCGGCGCTGACGCGGGGGTTGTATCCCATTTATTAGCGAAGAATCCGCTGAATATATATGACCGCGTAGACAAAGGTGTGCGTGTAAGAATGGTGTACACCACAACTACAGAGAGCGAAACAGAAGTGCTGATTCATGCCGAGCCTGATCCTGTGGATCTGGTCAGAGGTACACCTGATGGATATGACATAACGCAATATATCAATGATCGTGAGTTCGTGACCAGCAGCTTGTTCTGCTCCTACATACGTGGGGCGCTAGGGACGGCCTTGAATGGTAAGCCCATGGAAGACTATGTGCAATGGGTAGGGCATGCTTTCGAGTTGGAACTGACCTTTGGCCCAGTGGCTTCCGATCTGCCGGATCGAGTTGTGGAAGAATTATTCTCGCCATTAGGATACGCCGTTTCGGTGGAGCGTGGAGAACTATCGTATTCATTTGATCTGAAAAATAAAAGCACGGTTCGCCATATCATCCTGCGTGGACGTAATACGGTACAACATGCACTGCGTCAGCTTTTTCTACTGATTCCAGTGCTGGATAATTACAAACATTATTTCATCAGTGAAGATGAGATCGATAAAATCAAACGGTATGGTGAAGGGTGGCTGGATGCTCACCCACTGAAAGAACTCATTGTGAAGCGTACGCTACGATTTGCCGAACTGATTCGGCAGTATGAGCGACAAGAGGGTGCTTTGTCTGCGTCTCTTGGACAGGAGAGAGGAATATCTCAAGTCTTGGATACGGTTATTCAGGAGAATAAAGCAGGGCATCAGGAAGAAGGAGAACAAGAGCACCTGGGGTCCGAGTCCGATAGCGATGAGAAGCAACTGAATGCAGATTCTAGAGGTCCAGGTGAAGGTACGGATGCAGATACAGAGATAGAAGATGGTGATCCCAAGATTGCTGATGTAGATACAGGTACAGCTGGAGGAGATGGCGGGCAATCTGAACAATCTGAACCTCTTGTGCGGTTAAACGAGTTGCGTTATCGTGCGATTACAGATGTGATTGCAGCGTTGCCAGTCAAACGGAAGATTGTTGATATGGGAGCGGGTGAAGGCAAGCTGTCTGCCCGTTTGGCGTACATTCCCGGTGTGGAGGCAATTCTGGCCGTTGAACCTTCCGGTCAGTCGCGGCTCCGGGCTATGGAGCGCTTCGCGAAGCTGGAGGGTCGTTCTGGAGTGGTGGCTATGCCGGAGCCAATCATCGGTTCACTGTTTTATTTTGACGAGCAGATGCAAAACCAGGACGTTATGATTCTGTGCGAAGTGGTTGAGCATATCGAGGAATATCGTCTGAACGGAATTATGGATACAATCATGAACGATTATCAGCCAGAAGTGCTGCTGGTCACTACACCAAACAAAGAATATAACGAAGTGTATGCAATGGAGCAGGAAAGTTTCCGTCACCATGATCATCGCTTTGAATGGACTCGTGCGGAGCTGGCTTCCCGGTGTGAGGAATGGACGCAGCACGGGAACTATGGCTATGAAATTAAGGGTATCGGTGAGCATGTAGAGGGCTATGGACAACCTACCCAACTGGTCATTTTTGAACGGAGAAAGGAGAGTCTATCATGAGTGGAAAAACGGGTTCTAGCGAAACAGCTGGTGTGGGCAGAGGACAGCTGGATCGGGAAAGTGGGACAGAGGAAAGACAACGCGAGATTCGTCTGCCTCATGCAGGTATCGTTGTTCTTGTCGGCCCGTCCAACAGTGGAAAAAGTACACTGCTGGATCGTCTCGTTGCAGAAAGTGTCATTCGCCGTACAGAAGCCATCTCGTCAGATCAATTCCGCATGCTGGTTGGAGATGATGAGTATGTGGATTGGAAACAACGTCCCCGCAGCGAAGCGAATGTGATCTATGCGGAGTATCAGCAAGTATCGGCCAAAGCATTTGAGGCGATGGAGGCGATGCTGGCAACCCGCTGCCGTCTGAACAAGCTGACCTGGGTGGATGCGACACATCTGTATCCCGAGGATCGCGAGCGCCTGATTCAGGTGGCAAGAAAGGCTCATGTGCCTGTGATTGCTGTGGTGCTGGATATCCCTGAAAAAGAGCTGCTGGAACGTGATGCCCAGCGGGAGTATCCGCGTGGACGTCAACGGGTAAAACAACAGGTGCAGCAGTTCAAGCGCACATTGCGCTCGATCCGTGAGGATGGCTTCGATGCCAGTTATGTGCTGAAGCAGCCGGATGAGATTACGTTTGTCCGCACATCCAATCCACTGGTGACCGACATGGGTACAGGTATTGATATCATCGGAGATATTCATGGCTGTTACGATGAAATGATGGAAATAATCGTGCGTCTCGGGTATGTGGACGAGGATGGAAGTGGTCTGTACCGTCACCCTGAAGGAAGGAAATTGGTTTCCGTTGGTGACGTAACGAGCCGTGGGCCAGAATCATTAAATTGTCTGTTGTTCTGGCAACGGCATTGTGCCGCCGAGCTCGCCTACATGATTGACAGTAATCACGGCTGGAAGATCGCGCGTTATCTGGATGGTCGTGATGTTACGTTGAGTCATGGTGACGAACGGGTGGAGATGGAACTGCTACAGTTTGAGCGGGAGCAAGGCCAAGAGAAAGCAAAGCGAGTACGTGCAGAGCTTAGGGCATTTCTGCTTGATGCACCATCTCATCTGGTCTTTTCCCGGAACGGGGTAAGACAGGTGGTTGTAGCACACGCGGGAATTCGAGATCATTTTATCGGAAAACAGTCCAAACGCATTCAGGATTACTGCCGATATGGCGATGTAGAGGGTACGGATGAGCAGGGTCGGCCTGTGCGCAAGGATTGGTACGTGGATCACAATTCGGGTGAATGCATCGTCTGGGGACATGATCCCCGTCCATATCCTACGATTGTGAATGATACGGTCAACATTGATCAAGGTGTCGTTTTTGGTGGCATGCTCACTGCTTGGCGAATGCCAGAACGTGAGGCAGTCAGTGTTCCGGCGAAGCAGGATTATGCTGGAGATCCGGATAGTCCATTAAAGCGCTGGGAACAGCGGCGTTTTGCTCCGCCCAACATACGTAAGTTCAAGGAGGGTTTCACGGTTCAGACAGCATCCAAACTTGATGTGTCTGTGCACGGTGAGGTGGCGAAGACGGCAATTGATACGTTTTCCCATTATACTGTACCGCTGGAAGAACTGATTTACATCCCGCCTACGATGAGTCCGCCGCCGGGTGTCTGTTCTGTAGAGGGATATCTGGAGCATCCACAGGATGCGTTCCATTATTATCGCTCACAGGGCGTTACCCGTATGGTTGCCGAGAAGAAACACATGGGCAGCCGGGCCATTTTGCTTCTTTTCCGGGATGAGCAAGCTGCGGTGCAGCGAGTGGGTAGGCCGATGTTGGGGAACATTGTGACCCGGACGGGCCGATCCTTTTTTGACCCTTCGACAGAGCAAGATGTGCTTTCCAGATTACATGCGGACTTGACCGTAGACGGTTATTTTGATCGTCATCAGACGGAGTTTGTATTGCTCGATGCGGAGATTGTACCTTGGAATCTAAAGGCGCGTGAGCTGATTGCTTCACAATATGCACATGTGGCTGAAGCCTCCATGATGGATCGCTCTACGGTGCTGGACAAACTGCGCGAAGCTCAAGCAGCAGGTCGTAACGTAGAGGAGTGGTTGCAGGAAACAGTAGGTAAACTCACTAATGCCGAAACGTTCCGCGATGTATTCCAGAAATACTGCTGGGATGTGGATGATATCGGGGACATTCGGATTGCGCCGTTCCATACACTTGCACATAGCACGGGAGCATTTTGGGAGCAAACACATGAATGGCATATGGAACAAAACCGTGAGTTCGCCCGGATGTCGACCTTGATGATGGAGACGGAATATCGCGTGATCGCAAGTGAGGCAGATGAAGCGGATGTCATTCGTTGGTGGGATGAGATTACGGCGGAAGGACATGAGGGGATTGTGATCAAACCCGAAACATTCCGCGCCTGGAATAGCAACAAAATCATCCAGCCTGCGATAAAAGTACGAGGACGTGCATATTTGCACATCATCTATGGTATGGATTACCTGGCACCCGACAATCTGTCCCGGCTTCGTAAACGCAAAACGTCCAAAAAAGAACGTCACGCCTTAATGGAGAGTGCTTTGGGCATGGAGGGGATTGAGCGCTTTATACGCAGAGAGCCAGTGGAACGAATTCATGAATGCGTGCTGGCGACGCTTTCGCTAGAATCAGAGCGAGTAGACCCGCGTTTGTAAACTGTTATGTGAAAATAAATTTTGTTATTAACCTATATTGTATGGGTAATTATGGTATGATACTCTGGCCAAACTAATTGCTGGAGGTTATCCGTATGCGTATCAAATTAATAAGCAGTTTGCTTGCCATTTTTATGATTTTTGCTACTGTTGCATCTGCCCATCCGGGAAGAACAGATGCAAATGGGGGACATACCTGTCGAACCAACTGTGCAAAATGGGGGCTGAAACAAGGGGAATATCATTATCACAACGGAGGTTCTTCTTCGAGTTCCAAATCTTCCTCTTCAAGTTCATCCAGTTCAGGAAGTACCAAGAAAAGTAATAAGTCTTCAACGGCAACCCAAAAGAAAGCCACTCCTAAACCAGAATATATCAAGTCTGCTATTCAGGTGAAGGTGAATGGTTCCAAGGTTATTTTCACCGAGTCTCCAATTATAATGAATAACACGAATCTCGTACCTCTGCGTGAGATGGCCAAAGCAATGAAAGCCAAAACGTCTTGGGACAGTAAGACTCAGACCATTACCGTTACCAAAGACAAGTACAAGCTAATCTTTACCTTGGGCAGTAAAAAGGTGAAGGTTAACGGGAAAGAAGTCACCCTACAGGCAGCACCCAAAGAAATTAAGGGAACGACGTACATTCCCCTCAGAGTTTTGGTAGAAGGGCTTGGGGCATCCCTCACTTCTTCTGGTAATACGCTGACGGTGAAAGTCAAATAATAAGAATAAGAATTCATAAAGAAGCAGGTTCGGAGTTTATCCGACCTGCTTTTTTTTGTATATGAACTTCGTTAAAGCGAAACCTCATCAGGCCATTTTACTTGGCGCTGCAACTTTTGACATGACCCGGATCAGTCGGTATGAGCAACGGCGCGAATCTCAATCAGTTGATGAGGGAAGGCCAGACAAGATGTCCCAACCATCGTAACAGCCGGACGATGAGTACCAATGTACTCTTTATACACAGCAACACATGGCTCAAGATGCTCCTGCGGGTGAACCAAAAAAATCTCCAGTTCAGCAATGTTCGACTTGGTCACGTTAAATCCTGCGAGCACGCGATCCAAGTTATCCAATGTCTGGCGGACCTGTGCTTCAATATCATCGACACCAATAAACGTCCCCTGCATATCATGCGAAAATTGACCTGCAATGTAGATCGTACCGTTAATGCTGTATCCCTGAGCAACGCTGAATGCCTCTTCCCACGGGACCCCGTGGCTATATATTTGAGCTGTAGTCATAAGTTTCTCTCCTTTGAAAATTCAAGATATGGTTAGTATAAACGGAGAAAAACGACTTGGGCAGTACGCACTTTCATGACAGTGACTATCCATTGGGATAGTGTAAACACGGTGTTTGTGAGCCTAACGACTCATTTCAGAGAATCTTTATATCAGGATATTTAATTTAGGTATAACTAACTTAAGTCCTATATCCTTCCACTAGAATCTGGGTAATAATTATAATAGGCAAGTGATTAATGGAATCTCATAACGTAACGATAGGGGGTAACCTGTATGGCATCTGTGATTCTGCTGGTGAAACAGACGGAGGACGATGAGAAGGTTATTTATCGCTTCGGACCGAATGAGCGAAAGATGGGGCTCATTGAGATGAATAAGATTAAGGAAAGTGTGAAGGAACTGGAACCTGTCCAGGTGGATGGGGTAAGCCCGAGTTTTTTCTTTAACCGAGCCGCGCAGCGACTGGTACGATGTTTATTCAGGGAAGGCGGCAAGTTCCCGGAACGAACGACGTTTGAATCATAGTCTTAGCACCGCAAAAATAAGTCCACAACCCTGCTCATGGGTCATGGACTTATTTTTCGTTTCAGAACGTTTTGGCATAAGAAATCAGTGCTGTTATCGTGATGATGTTAAGCAACGTTGAGATTAGCACCGTCTGGGCTGCAAAATCTGGTTCGTTATCGTATTCTTCTGCGAGAATGGATGCATTGACACCCGTCGGCATACCGGAAGCGATAATAAGTGCCTGTGCAGCGATACCTTCCAACCCAAGCAGTAGCACAATTGAAATCCCGATAGCCGGGCCAATCAGAAGACGCAAAAATGTGCTAATATACACATCAAGGCGATACAGTTGAATTGGATATTTTACAATCTGTGCCCCGAGTGTCAGAAGCGCCACGGCAACCATACTTTGCTGCGCATAGGTCAGTGGCATGGACAGGAACGTAGGCAAGGGAACCTTCCACATGTGTAACAGAATCCCCAGCAAGAGCGCATATGGAACAGGCATTTTAAGAAATCCAATAATCACAGCACGGTAATTACCTTTGAGCTTCGCGCCCTGAATGGACAACACGCCATAGGTAAATGTCAGTAATGCCTGCAAAGACATGACCAGTGCCTGAATGGAAGAGGCGAGTGGATCGCCGCGGAATACCAGTGCATTGATGGGCAGTCCATAGTTGCCTGCGTTATCCAGCATAATACTGTTGTTGAAAGCAGCCTTCATGCCTTTATTCATCCGAAGCGAGCGCGCAAATACAGAACCTACAATATAGAGAATCAATACATATATCGCGTAAAAGAGTGTCACGGTCCCAAGCAGTTCGCCCGACATATCCGAGTGGTACATGCTCATAAAGACGGCTGCGGGGGTAATACAATAGAAATTGATTTTGGCGAGTGTGTACAAGTCCAGCTTGAACACCTTTTGCATCCATGACCCCACGGCGATCAGGAGAAAGACGGGCAGGACGACTTCAAGCATGATGTCTGCAATCATTAGTTCAGCTTCCTTTTTCATGAAAATTTCAATCCGATTTCGAAAATGCTTTGCTCATTATATCATTTTATACACAACCGAATGTGGGAATAGGCTAAAAAAGATCAGGAGGGGTTGCATCATGATTCCAGATCATCTGGATGTTGGTTTATCGATATTGTTTATTGGTTTCAATCCGAGCATTACGTCTGGAGAGACAGGTCATCATTATGCTTACAAAGGAAACCGGTTCTGGCGCATCCTTGAACGGTCGGGGTTAACCCCGCGTTTATACGATGCACAGGAGGATGGAGAGTTGCTGAAGCTGGGATATGGATTCACGAATATTGTGGCCCGTCCCACCAGAGGTATGGAGGATATTACGAAGGAAGAGTACGCAGAAGGACGACAGATTTTACGGCAAAAGCTGGAGGAATACCGACCGGACATCGCCTGTTTTGTCGGAAAAGGAGTGTACACCCAGTACAGCAAGCGTACCAAAGTGCAATGGGGATTCCAGGACGACCCGGTCGTCAAGGAAATTCAGGAGTTCGTCGCTCCGTCGTCCAGTGGACTCGTGCGCATGTCGATGGATGAGATTGTGGCGATCTATTCCCAGCTTGCTGATTTTGTTGCGGAGAAGAACAGGGAAGATTAAGAGGCAAGTAAGGCAGGAAAGGTAAGATAGCAGGAAGAGGCTACCACGGAATGTGTGATTCGGGTTGCCATAAAGTTCACCACCAAACCTGTAGAGAATGTGCAGCGGCAATTACAGAATGTTGGTACGCAGAGTTCACCCAGTCGGCTTTGGCGATAAGGGCGAATTCTTTTTTTTGGATAAAGTGAGAGGTTTCGGGAACGGCTTCCGTCTATATAGTACAGAACCATGCATGGAAGCTGTGGAGAAGGGGGATTACATGAATCAACAGATACCGGAGGAGGAGCTTATTCAGCGTATTGTTGCAGGGGATAAGCAGTTGTTCTCCGTGCTAGTGGATCGATATAAAAATAAAGTCTACGGCATCATGCGCGGAATGGGCGCGAGTCATCCGGATGCACAGGATCTCGCTCAGGATACGTTTATTCGCATCTATTGTTATCTCCCTTCGCGGCGGGAGGGAAGCAGTTTCTCGTCGTGGGTGTATACCATTGCGGTGAATCGGATGCGGGATTTTATACGGGAAAAGAAACCCGTCATGTTCCCGGTCAATCAGGGGATCGAACCTGTCAGTAATGAAACACCTGAAAAGCGTGTGCTGCATAAAGAGATGCAGCGTGAAATATATCGACAGCTCGAACAGTTACCTGAATCGTATCGCCTGGTGTTATTACTGAAGTACACAAACGAGTTGAGCTATGAAGAGATTGCAGACATTACAGGCATGAGTTCAACCAAAGTGCGCAACGCCCTTTATCGCGGGAAAAAAACGCTGAGGAAGCAAATGGAACGCAAAGGAGGTTTAGCTACGTATGAAGCCTATTTCAAAGGATGAAGATCGGTTGTGGGAAGAGCACCTGTTCCGTGAGGAGCCGGATGCGGATTTCACGCTTAAGGTCATGCAGAAGCTGGATGGCGTGTCCATGGAAAGTGTGGAAGAAAAAAGTCCATTCGTGAAAAAATCTATGAGAGCACATTGGATGCGCCGGACTGGAATCGCCGCAGCGGCAGTTGTGATTCTTGCCGGAGGGGCCTGGTATGCTTTTGATCACACAGCAGAGCCAGCGCAACCCGCGGTAAATGCTGTAGATCGTCTGCCATTGCCTAACATACCTGTGCCTGAAGCATTGAAATATTCCTATTTTGCGGATGATTATAAACGTCTTAAACCTCTTGGACTTGTGGTTAATCCGGATATCAATATCAATGACCAGGGCTACACGCTTAAAATTGAAGACGTGCTTGTAGACCGATCTCATATGGTAATGACCATGCAACAAACAACACCTGATGGATTAGGGGTATCACGGTTTCTGCCTGAGTTGGGGAGAATTCATGTTACGGATGAAGAGGGGCGACAGGTTGCCACTCTTGCAAGAGATGCAAGAACAAAGGGCCCTCTAACTGAACGATTGTTATTCCAGTTTCATGATGAAATTCCGGATCAAGTGGTCGTGCGGGGTGAACTGCGTAATTTAAATGTGGGCAGATATTATGATTACGAGAAGAAATCCTACGAAGATAGAGATGTTACGGTGGATTGGAGCTTCAAATTCAAGATCGATATGACCAAAGCCAAATCATTGGCTGTTGAAAATTCTATGGATAACACATATACGACGCCAGAAGGACTAAAGCTTGATATGACACAGCTTGTACGCACGCCAAACGGAACTCGGCTTGACCTGAATGTGAGTCTGGATGATGAACTTCGTGCCAAAGTTGATGAGAATTGGGCGAGCTATATGAGTATCATCTACCATCTTGAGATTCCTGAAACAAATGAATATCGAATTTTCAATGGAATAAGACCAGATGCCCGTCAAGCCAAGTTCCAGCTCCAAGATCAGAGTGACTTAAGGAACGGTGGGCCGTTGAAGTTGTCAGAGACATGGGACCCTGCGTTGGTAACGGTAGATGCGAAGAACATTCGCTTTGTTCTGGATGGTTACACCCTGCCGGTGAAAGAAGAGAAATCAGTGGAAGTTGACCTGAATAAGAGGCGTAAGGACACGAATTTTTATACTTTTGCACAATTTGAACAGCTTGGAGATAAAATATTATTCTATGATTTTGAGTACGAGCCACTGATGGAATCGTATGATCCTCCGAAGATTGATGTAAAGGAAGGGTATTCACTAGTTCTGAAGGGGAGTGGGACGTTCCGAAATGCTTTCATGGGTGATCGCTGGGTTGCAGTAGATTCGGATGGAAAAGAGTATCCTGTTGAAGTGAACGGTTATCCGGATCAACCTAATAATAACGGTGAATACGTTGAAGATGATCTGCAATTAAAAATTCGGGGGTTTAACGAAGAAAAGGGTACAAAATTCACTTTGAAAAGAACCGTAGTCAATAGAGAGTATCGTGATGTGAATTGGGAAGTGGATCTTCCGTCGTACGATAGCCTGCCTTGGCTGAAATAACCACTAGTACAATTCCTCAGACATGAAGTAAATGAAGCTTCGAATGGATGATATAAGGATGGGTGGATGGATCATCAGATTTAAGTGTGAATGTACAGGAATATAAGGATATAAGCCTAATATACGAAAAAGGCCCTGCATAATATGCGGGGCCTCTTTTGTATGCACCAGACTTATGGGACAGCAAGTACCTAACGAATTCATCTTCAGAAAAGAGCAGTACCTTTTCCGAATTATGCCGATTCCCTTGGAATCAACGTAGTCGATAACATAACCGTCTCTTTCGGCGTTCCCGGGCGTTCGATCCGGCGTTGTAAAGCTTCAACGGCACGCTGTCCGAGTTCCTCTTTGCACAGGTTAACCGTGGTCAGGGGCGGGGAGGACGTAACGGCAGAATGTACATTGTCGATACCGATGACAAGACAATCTTTAGGCGTGGAGATGCCCATCTCCTTTAATTTGTGCATCCACTGCAAGGCGATATCATCATTAACACCAATCCAGGCATCAGGGCGCTCGTCCTCTGGCATGTTTTGAATGGTGGTAGCCAATTGGTTAACCCATTCGCCGTTCTCATACGGAATATTCCATTCTCTGAGGCTGGTCGTATGACTGGTGTCCACATGGAAATGGTTCAAGGCCAACTCAATCCCGATTTTCCGCTGCGCGAAGCTGGCAGCACGACCATCATCTGTGATGAGGCCGATCCGTCGGCAATTCAGAGACATTAGATATCTAGCCACGGTGATGCCAGCTTCCAGATTATCATGGCTGATCGTATCACAATTCAGCAGGGGTTCCTGATGATCTACCAAAATAATAGGCCGACCCGTCTGAGAGAGTCGTTGCAGAACCGTATGCGGGAAAGCTCCCATGACAATAATCCCGGCACAACGTTCCCAGTCCAAGTGAGGAGCAATAGCTTTTTCGGGTGAGGTGTTCTCGTCCGTCACTCCGAGTGAGGGAGATACAATGGCATGATGCCAACCACGCTCATTACAGGCGGAGATCATGCCTGACAGAACACGTTGCCAGTAGTGGGGTTCACCGCGGTTGAGCTGATTCATGCAAATGAGAACAAACGGTGGATCGGACGGATCTGCATGGTTTGCAGTAGCAGAACTATTGCTAGTACCTGGAGTACTTTGGCGATACCCCAGTGCCCGAGCGAGTTCCAGAACCCGTGCGCGTGTTGCTTCACTGACACCCGTCTTGCCACTGAGTGCGCGGGAGACGGCATATTTGGATAATCCCAGCTGGTCAGCCAGCGTCTGAATGGATACTTTGCGTGACATATCATTACTCCTTCATTTGACGATCATCTTCTGACACAGTACACTTACAAATAATAATGTTATTATAATTTATCATAACAAAAATAACAATATAATTAGAGTGTTAGCTCCAATCTATATATGTTCAACTAAATATTTACACGATAACGGAGAGGGCAGAAATAACCTGAAGAAGCGAAGCGTGCGCCTTTATCACCGGATTTCCCCTTGAGAAAGGGGATCGAAAAATCTGGGGATAACAGCGATCAGAAGGTTAGGTTATTCTGCAATCGGAGTGCTGGTGTAAAAAATTATTAGCTGAACTTAAATAAACCAATTCAAAGGAGACAACATCCATGGAACAGTTCAGATTACCGAAAATCCCTATGCCGCATCTGGAATTGCCGCAAGCTGTGCAGGATATTCTGACTGAGGCGGACGAGCGTTTGCAACATCGACCGAGATTGCTGACTCAGTTTCGCAATTGTTTTCCGAATACACTGGAAACGACCACGAAGCTACTGGAGGATGGGACAACCTTTGTGATTACAGGGGATATTCCCGCCATGTGGTTAAGGGATTCGGTAGAGCAGGTTATGCATTATGTTCCACTTGCGAAGGATGATGAGAAGTTGCAACGTATCATTGGAGGGCTGATCAAACGTCATACGTTCTACGCTGATATGGATATCTATGCCAATGCGTTCAATGAAACAGCGAATGGATGGCATTGGGATGCCAATGATGAGACGGAGATGTCGCCCTGGGTGTGGGAACGGAAGTTTGAATTGGATTCCCTCTGTTTCTCCATGAAGTTGGCTTATGCATATTGGCAGGAGACTGAACTTACGGATATATTTGACGAGCGCTTCAAGAAAGTAATGGAGAATATCGTACACCTGTGGGAGATAGAACAGCATCACACAGAGCAATCACCTTACCGGTTCATGCGCCGTAATTGTCCTGCCCATGATACGCTGCGTAATGAAGGATTGGGTATGCCGGTGAATTATACGGGGATGATTTGGTCCGGATTTCGTCCGAGTGATGATGCCTGTGATTTTCATTATAATATTCCGGCGAACATGTTCGCTGCGGTAACCTTGCGCCAGATGGGGGAGATCGCGAAGTGGGTGTTCCGGGATGAGCAGCTGGTGAGTCAAATGGCTCGTTTGGAAGAAGAAATACAACATGGCATTTCCCTGTACGGTACTTACCGTCATCCGGAGTATGGACAGATATATGCCTATGAGACGGACGGTTACGGCAACTTTTGTCTAATGGATGATGCGGGCACACCTGGACTGATGTCCATACCGTATATGGAGTATGCTTCGATTGAAGACAGGATATATCAGAACACACGTCGATTCATTTTAAGTAAGGAAAATCCGTTCTATTATGAAGGGCGGGTAGCCAAAGGTATTGGTAGCCCTCACACCCCTCCGGGATACATCTGGCATATGGCGCTATCCATGCAGGGTCTGACCGCAGACAATGACGAGGAAATACTGGCGATGATTGAATTGCTGGAGAACACGGATGCGGGTACTGGATATATGCATGAGGGTTTCCACGCCGATGATTCCAGTACGTTCACCAGACCATGGTTTGCCTGGTCCAACAGCCTGTTCTCGCAGTTGGTGTATAAGGCAATGAAAAAAGGAATTCTATAAAATGATGAAAGTCCAAAAAAACTGCTCACTGCTCGCGAAGCAGCCGTTCCGGTTACGAATCGTTCTTTCGATCGCTGTTATCCCCGGATTTCCTGATCGACTTTTGTAAAGTCGAAATCCGGGGATAAAGGCGAGCACTTCGTTTCTTCAGAATCGATTTCGTTCCCTGCACTACTTTTGCTATTTGGAATGACAATTTTTTTGTGACAACATTTTTGGAACTAGGAGAGTAAGTGAAAAAACAAGAAAGCCCAAACTGCTAAACTTTTGCAGTTTGGGCTTTCTTTAATATGAAATATACAGGCGCTTTGCTATGTGTTTTTCAGTAGATCGGCGATGAACACTTTCTGTCCTGTGCGGGCGCTTTCCAGGGAAGCGAGGACCATGGCCATGCTGAACTGGTTATCACTGCAATCGGTCTCAGGCAATCGCCCTGATTCCAGTGCGGCGAACATGTCTTCGAGACAGCCGTGATGTCCTGTTTTGTCCATGACAGGCAAGTCCGCTTCAATCCGCTCACTTGGCTGGAAAAAGGATGGTTTGCCGTCAGCATCCAGGCTTTGCGCAGTAACTACTTCAGCATAGATGTCATCATGACCATCCCAGATGGCGGTTCCTTTTTCACCGATTACGCGCCAGCTTGCTTCCCATGATGTGGGTACACCTTCTGCGCACCAGGACCCGCGATAGTTGAATACGGACCCGTCGGACATCTCAAATATACATAACGCCATCGCATTGCCCTGATACCAGGAACCTGGAGGATTGAACTCATGGCAGTACACAGATACCGGGTTGGCTCCGAGAATATACCGTGCCTGATCAAACGTATGTATCGCCATATCGAGCAGCAGTGGACTATCCATCAGATCACGGAATCCACCGAAGTGTGGCCCGAGGAAAAAGTCAGCCCCTGCGTAACCTACCTGCCCTATAGCTCCGCCGGAAATGAGGTGCTGGTAGGCGCGGATACGCGGATCGAAACGGCGATTCTGCATGACGGCTTGAATGTGTCCTGTGCTGCGAGCGGTTTGCACAATATCTGTGCAGTCTGAGAAGGACTCTGCCAGTGGCTTCTCGCCAAATACGTGACATCCTTCCTTCAGCGCCGTCATGGCAATGCCGTAGTGACTCGCCGGAATTGTGACATCAAATACGATATTTGCACCAGTCGCTTGAATGGCTTCACGGATATCGGTGAACGTAGGGCAGGTGAGGCCATGTCTTGTAGCAAAAGCAAGGGCTGTCTGTTCATATAGATCGACCAGTCCGACGATTTCTGTATCCGGCCTTTGCAAGGCATAATCCGCCCATGTGTTTGCCATGGCACCGCAGCCAGCAATAATTACCCGATAAGGATGAGTCATGTTCTCATCTCCTTTGCATGGAATTGTGTTATACAGCTCGCATGGTTTCCTATACCGGATTGGGCACAAAATCGCCGCCGCGGCATTGTTTCAAATATCGCAATGCATGCACCTGTCCGGTCATTTCGAGTTCGTCTTTGTAGACAGGATCATGCCAGCCTTCAATGTCAATCGTACCCTGATAACCGTTCTGGCGCAGAATGGTGATAATGTCTGCCCAGTTGTTATCCCCGAAGCCGGGTGTGCGGTGCCAGACAAATTCACGTGGGCCATGCACACCGTATTCCTTGACAATATCCCAGGCAATCGTGGCATCTTTGCCATGTACGTGGAAGACTCTATGAGCCCATTTGCGTAGCTGTGGAATAGGATCAATCAGGCTGGACATTTGATGGCAAGGCTCCCACTCCAAGCCTACATTTTCATCCGGAACAGCATCAAACATCATCTCCCAGGCCGTCGGGTTATGGGCAATGTTCCAGTCGCCCGTCTGCCAGGTTCCACCCATATCACAGTTTTCAAAAGCAATGCGTACACCCCGGTCTGCTGCCCGGCGTGCCAATTCACCAAATACTTCCTTGAACCGGGGGATAGACTCGTTAATGGGTTGATCGGTCAGACGTCCGGTGAACCCGGAGACGATATCTGCACCAAAGAGCTGTGCATGATCGATAACTCGCTCCCAACTTGCCAATGTATCGGCGTTGTCTCCGGCTCCTGTGAGCGGGTTACCAAATACACTCACCGCGGAGATGACAATACCTTGTTCGTCCACGATTTCACGGACACGTTTGGCTGTCTCTGCCAGATCCAGATCACCAGTTGTTTGCC
The DNA here is from genome assembly GCF_037979415.1 of Paenibacillus sp. FSL H7-0940. Taxonomy (NCBI): domain Bacteria; kingdom Bacillati; phylum Bacillota; class Bacilli; order Caryophanales; family Paenibacillaceae; genus Paenibacillus; species Paenibacillus sp. FSL H7-0940. The sequence continues at coordinate 4,366,285 of NZ_CP150280.1, read as the reverse complement.
AGAAGGTCAGGTTAAATGATTCGAAGCCATGTTGCATGATCTGCGGGATAACGCGGACGGCGTCCTGCCCGCCTACAAGTGTACCGATGCGTAATGATTTATTCATGGTTGTATTTCACTCCAATATTGGCTTATAGTACTTCGTGACACACTCATTATAGCCGTGGATTAACGGGATGGCTCTAAACAATCTTGTGTAATAATAGTCGGATCTTGTGAAGAGGGGGAAGAAGTCGTGCTGGATCTGAAAGCGCTTCACGAAAATACCCGAATTGACCATAAATCACATCCATTTCAGCTGTTCCAAAATCGGTGTTTAGATATGAAAGCTGAAGAATGCATTTTGTATTTGCATTGGCATGAACATTTTGAGCTGATTATCATGCGCAAGGGCAGTGCGCTGTTTCATATTGATAGCAAACCTTATGTGGTTCGAGCAGGTGAGGTCATCATCATTCCTGGAGGTACATTACATGTCGGATATGCTCTGGATGAGGGGGATGTGCATTATGATTCCGTTGTGGTCAACCGTGCACTGTTCCATGATTTCACTCATGATCCTGTGCATGAGCAATATGTCGCGCCGTATTTGGAAGGAAGAGTGAGATTTCCGGTCAAACCGGCAGAGGAAAATACAGCCTGCACAGGCTATTATTCTTTGCTGAATGAAGCTGTGGAGGAAATGGCGTTACAGCCCCCGGCTTATCAGCTCGTGGTGAAGTCCAAGTTGCATGCCTTGTTCACCCTGCTTGCGCGAACCTTTATGCCGCAGCAGCTACCGGATAAAACGGTCGGATCGTATTTTCCAAACCGCGAACGTTTCAAACAGTTGATTGCACAGATTGAAGCGGACCCCACAGGTAAGATGTCTGTTACGGAAGCGGCAAGTCATGTGGGATTAAATGCGTATCACTTCTGCAAAATGTTCAAAAAGCTGACCGGACGTACCTTTGTGGAATACGTGAACGGGTGCAGGATGAGTGAGGCAGAGCAGCTGCTGCAAGGCAGTAGTCTGACCATTACGGAGATCGCCGCCAGAGTTGGCTGCGACAACGCCAACTATTTTACGAAGTTATATAAACAGTACAAGGGCATGACTCCCTCGCAGGGACGGGGGAGAAAAGAAGGTTGAGCACGACCAGTTTAGTAGTAGTCTCGAATAAAAGGTCTATAAAGATGGTTCTGACCCTATTTAACTCGCAGTCGCAATTGTGAGCAGAAGCAGAAGCAGTAAAGCACACAACAATGATTACCGTAACCATAATCATCGCATACGCACATATACAAAGAATAACCCGGATAAAGGCCTCTTCAAGGCTGTTATCCGGGTGGTTTTGATTCAATAATATCAAGACAATCATCTATGTGTACAACGTGCTCATTTCATAAACCTAGAGAACAGACGATTGGCTTTCTTGGCGAGGTCGTCCATTTTGACGTTGGCATGATCGAACTGATTGTATCCCCATTTGATCGTTTGCAGCATGCGTGGAGATATGGGCGTTCCTTTGATCCGTGGATAGATGTTGTGATAAGCCCAGACAAGATGCTCCCAGCGATTGTCATTGCCGTCCTGGATATACTCGGATACGTCAATCACTTTCCCGCGTCCATCCTGAAGTATTACATTTTTCAGATGAATGTCGCGAGGGTTCAACCCGCGGCTGCGAACGGCTTCTCGCGCTGCGTCCACATCGAGCATCACCTGCTCGGGGACAGCGATTCCTTTTTCCAAACATTCCAGCAAGGTATCCCCGGGTTCAAAACTGATCACGAGTACATTCCGGCCGCTGCCGTAATAGGTAGGGAAGTATGGCAGACCTTTGAGCTGCTCGTATACCTGTTTTTCATTTTCGAGTTTGTCCAAGGCATGATCCGAGTACATCTTGAAGGCATACTGCGGCAAGCCGTCATACGTAAATACAGCCGCGTCTGTACCTGTGCCAATGCAATTTAATCCTTCTACATCGCCGATGATGTTTACGAGCTCATTCCGGTCGCTTCCGATGACTTGGATCTGTTGTAATGCTTCTTCCGCCTGGAACCAATCCGGTCGATTCATGGGTGGTGCCTCCTTTTAGGATATGCCTGTACAATTTTTTTTCATATAATCTTTTTCTAACGAACCGAGTAAGTCTTATTTCACGTAAATCGCCAGATCTGAAAATGTAACGAATCAGAGACACGCTATTGACTCATTTGCTTGCAATAAACACGTTCTACAACCGAAATACGACTAATTAGCTTGTCTGGGGTTCGTTAGATTCCGTAAAACCTCATGATCCACGTGATAAGGTGTGTGAGATTCGTTAGCGCCGGGCCAGCACTGGCTTCGGGCTAGACCGTACTAACATCCCGGTCCCGAATTCGTGCCCTCTATAGAGTATATTATGCGTTCTGCTCCGCAATTTCATCTTTTGGTGATGTTACTATATAAACGATACGGATCGAATCGGAAACGGTTGCGTTAGAAGAAAATAACGGAAGCGCGCTTGCGGCAATGTTGCCCGGGCTTTATACTTTGAGCATTAAGGGATCTCATGCAGATCCGGCATACAGAAAGGCAGAATATCTTATGGCACAATACCCGCAATGGTCTTATTCGCAGTCGCGGGCGAGTATGTTCGATGAGTGCCTGCGCAAATATTATTATCATTATTACGGTGCCCATAACGGTTGGAAGACAGACTCTGCTGATGAGATGCAGGTTCGTCTGTACCGTCTGAAGCAGCTCAGCAATCTGTATCTTGTCTTCGGGGACCTAGCGCATCGCATGTGTGAGTCGGCGGTACGCAGCAGGGAAGAGGGCAAAGATAAACCGCGTGAACACTTCCTGGAACAGACCATACGCAAGCTGCTGAATCAGGCGTATGTGGAATCCATGGACGCGGATCAGTGGCGGCTGAACCCCAAGAATCGCACGATGCTGTCAGAGATCTATTATGGGGATGACACGTTGAATGACCGGATCGCCACGATTAAGGAACGGGCTTCGGCCTGTGTCGGTAACCTGTACCAGACGCTTACGTGGGAGGACTTGTCCCGGGCAAGTACGGACATTCTGGAGATCGAGAAATGGGATACCATGATGCTGCACGATACACGCGTGTATGTGAAGATGGACTTATTGTATCGGCGCAGTAACGGCAATATTGTCATTGTGGACTGGAAGACGGGCAAGGAAGATGACTTCTCCGATCAGCTAATGCTGTACGCATCCTATGTGAGAGAACACTACCGGGTTCCCTTGGAGCAGATTGAGCTGCGAGTGGAGTACCTGTTAACCGGAAAACACCGGGAGTTTACAGCGACAGAAGAGGATATCCGGAAGGTAGAGGAGAACGTGGGTCGTTACATTGAGGAGATGCGATCCTGCGTGGAGGATGAGTATTACAACCGTCCCAAGGACGTCACCTACTTCACAGCGATGCCATCACACCGGTCCTGCCGGGATTGCAACTTCCGCGAAGTGTGCAGTGAGCGAGCAGTCTGAAGCGCCAAAACCGGAGCAACCTAAAGGCCTTATACCAAACAACGAGCTATTTCATATGTGAAAAAAATCAAGAAGCGCAAGCCGGGAACATCATCTGCCCGACTTGCGCTTCTATTGCGTCCCACAGGCCTGGCGACAAGGCGCCGAGGTGGAACGATTATATCAAGATTACTGGACAGCGGCGGTATTCTCCAGCGCCTGACCCGCAGGAACATAGGCATGCCCGAGATCCCGGGCAACCGCCTCATACGTGATGTGTCCATTCAGCGCGTTGACCGCGCTGCGAATGGACGAACTGCCGCGAATCGCGGCGGCTGCACCGTGGTTGGCCAGCTGCAGCGCATAAGGCATGGTGGCGTTGGTCAGCGCCACCGTGGACGTACGCGGCACGGCGCCCGGCATGTTCGCCACCGCGTAGTGCACGACGCCATGTTTCACATAGGTCGGTTCATCGTGGGTTGTGATATGATCAATGGTCTCAACGATCCCGCCCTGATCAATCGCGACATCCACTATGACCGAACCCGGTGCCATCGTCTTCACCACCTGCTCGCTGACAAGCGTTGGCGCCTTGGCGCCCGGAATCAGCACCGCACAGATCAACAGATCTGCCGCGGCAACAGCTGTTGCGATGTTGGACGGGCTGGATACTAGCGTGTGGATCTGATTGCCAAAGATATCATCCAACTGGCGCAGACGATTCAGATTCAGGTCAAGGATGGTCACATCGGCGCCAAGACCAATAGCTATTTTGGCTGCATTTGTTCCCACCGTTCCACCACCAATAATGACCACTTTCCCCCGACTGACGCCTGGTACGCCGGACAACAGAATACCCTTGCCACCTTCCGTTTTCTCCAGTAGTTGTGCTCCGATCTGGGAGGCCATGCGGCCTGCAACTTCACTCATAGGGGTTAACAGGGGGAGAGCACTGTTGACCTCCAACGTCTCATACGCAATAGCCGTTACCCGACTTTTAATAAGGGCTTTGGCAAGCTCAGGTTCCGCTGCGAGGTGCAGGTATGTGAACAGAATCAGTCCCGGACGAAAATATCCATATTCACTGGCAAGCGGTTCTTTCACCTTGATAATCATATCGGCTTCGGTCCACACGGACTTGGCATCCATCCGAATCTCGGCGCCCACAGTTTGATATTCATGATCCGTGAATCCACTGCCGATCCCCGCGCCTTGTTCAATCAGTACCTGGTGACCGGCTCTGATGAAATCAGCAGCCCCGGCCGGAGTCATTGCTACACGATTCTCATTATTCTTGATTTCTTTGGGAATTCCGATTCTCATCACCATGCACCTCGTCCATTTATTGGTTGTTAGCTTATACTACAAGTTTATGACTTGGATAATCGTTTTGCACCTTACTTGATGTCTAATATTTAGAAATTGAACTCAACATATTGTCGAAAAAGACTGTTCAGGACATTTGTCCATGGATTATAATGTAAGAAAAAATAACACAAAGAGGGATCGCCATTGCGAAATGACCGTGTGTTTACGATCAAAGATATCCTTGCACGTCCGGTATTTGGCCGAGCACGACTAGCGGCAGGGAAGGATGGAGTGAACCGTCAGGTTGGCTGGGTTCATGTATTGGAGATTACCAATGTATCTCCATTCGTAAGCCCCCATGATCTTATTTTATCCACTGGACTGTGGCTTCAATCGGAAGAAGGGCGCGAAGAGTATCTGCTTCAACTCATTGGCAGTGAGGCAGCCGGGCTGTGTGTGGAGTTTGGTACCAGCATATACGGAATCCCGGAAGAACTGATTGAACTGGCGGACAGACACCAGTTTCCGCTGATCGTATTTGAGCAACCGGTCCGTTTTGTTGAGATTACACAGGATATTCACTCTCTGCTCATTAATCATCAACATCAGTTGCTGAAAAGTCTGGAAGCATACTCCCGTCAGCTTCAGCAACGAACATTACAGAGTACGGATATGTCTGCTGTGCTGAACCTGCTGTATGAGTACGCTACCAAACCGGTGGTGTACATTTCGTCCATGGAGCCGGGCAGTTTTGTGCCCGAACTTGTTCCGGAGATGGAACAGGCCATCTATACCTGGTATGAGCAGGAGGTAGAACATCTGGATTTGAATGATTCAGATACCGAATTATGGTTCCACATGGACGAAGAGAAGGCTCTGCTGTGTCATCCGGTCGTCTGTTTTGGCCAGGTATTTTCGGCTGTAGGCATGATTGTGCATCCCGCAGCTCCAGTCGAATATCTCAAGCTGCTGCTCGACTATACAGCGAAGGCAGCGGCAGCGCTCACGCTTCGCTCCCAGTTTCTTGAAGAGAAGATGGTCCGCAATCAGAATGAACTGATCCAGGATCTGATGAATGGCAACATCCATCAGGAGGAACAGGCTCAGACTAGAATGGGGCTTCGTTTGCTGGTGAAGGGACAGTACTGGTTTGCAGGAGGGGTCATCGAGATTGAGCATCGATTGAAGGGTACAGGCCGGGAGAGGATGGAAGCCAATCATCAGGATGTTCTTGTCCTGCTGCGTTCCCTGCTCAAGAAGAACAATCTGCCTAGCCTGATTATGCTGAAGAACAATCAGGTGTATCTGTGCTGTGCGAAGGAAGCAGTCTCGGCTGCTACACGTCATCAGCTGCTACGCTTGCTGGAAGGAATCGCTCTGGACGTGAAGCAGTTTGCGAGCCGCAACTTGAAGCAGGTCATGATTCATGTGGGATTTGGCAAGTTTCGCAGCCGTTTGACCGGTCTACCGGAGAGCCTTCAGGAGGCCTATCAGGTGATCGAAGTTTCGAGATCGGTAGATTCGATGGAACATGTTCACTTTTACGAACGTATGGGTATATATCAAATGTTAAAAGCATTACCCCAATCCTTCCTGCAACCCTTTGTCCAGGATCACCTGGGTATGTTGATTGAACATGACCAAACGCATCACCTGCGATTGGTAGAGACGTTGGATGCTTACCTGCAGAACTTTGGTTCCAAACGGGATGCGGCCGCCCAGTTATTTATTCATCGGCAAACGTTGTACAACAGACTGGAGAAGCTGGAAGAACTGATGGGTCCAGGTTACATGGATCAAGGGAGAAGAATCTGTCTGGAGATGGCGCTGCTCGCGCACGCGATGATTGAGAATGGGCAGTGGCACTCCTCTTGATGAGGTGAAAGGGATGCAAGACAGACTGTGCACCCATCTTACACTACCTTGAGCACAGTCTAGCAGTTTCTACTAATCCGCCGGGTATGTTGTAATGAAGCAGGCAGGCGTTGCAGAGTGGAAGTGGAGCGTCGGCCCCGATAAAGCTTCATTTGACCGGAGGATGGTGCCAGTGATAAGGAAGAAGGCGCAGCCAGCCGATACGGGGGGGATGACCGGTCAGGGAGTCCTTCCGGTTCTGCGACGTTGTCCTCCATTGAAATGCCACTTTGGTGCAGCCATTCATTAAGTCGTTTAGGATTGATTCCAAGTTGTCCGCTCAGATTACAGATATCGAGGTTTATTCTCACACAAATCCGCCTTTCCTGGAATATCGGGCTGGTAGTAGGGTATGAAAGGGAAGCATGAATTCGAGATCGGTAAATGCTCATGTACATGTTGGCTGTGCTTGATTGGCGGAATGATCCATTATGTTAAGAAGTAGCGCGGAGGGGTCTATGTATACCTTGTAAAAACGTTTCCATGTCCGCTGTTTTGAATATTTACTATAAATTGGCTTTTAACAAGATTCTATCACTTCACATGCAATTGCGCGTCTCAATATAGTCTCAATTTTGTGAGAGAAAAAAGTATATTAAAAGTACCAGTATCTAGTACGGAGGACATATATGGGAAACAGTAGTGAGGCTCAATACGACAAATATGTTGAGGATGGCAAACGTTTCATTGGTCGAACCAAGGAACTGACGACACTGGAGCGGTGGTTCAATCATCCGGAAGCGCCACTGACCATATTTTCAATTACGGGTATGGGAGGCATCGGTAAATCTTCCTTGCTTTCAGAGATGTTATCCGTATCTCGTGATCAAGGTGCGACGGCAATATGGATGGATGGCCGATCATGCGGCGCAACGCCTTCCGTTTTTATGGAATATTTGTCCTCTACTTTGGAGTTGGAAACACTGGATAATGACGGATATCCGCGACCACTGAGCTTGCTGAAAGACACTTCGGTCGAGAAGCGATTGGTCCTGGCAGTGGATAATTATGAAGAACTCGCACTGCTGGAAAGTTGGTTCATGGAAGTCTTCATATCCAAACTTCCGTTAAGAGGGATACTTGTCATTCTGGCATCACGCCCAGAACTTGCATCCGCCTGGCGGACACATCCCCGATTGCATCAGCGGTTTGTACAGATGCAGCTTCAACATTTTACCGTCGAAGAGATTTCGGAGTATATCTCGGTTGCGGGCTCTCTGATTCAGGGGATGGCAGGTACTATTACGAGAATGACCGATGGACATCCGCTGGGTTTGGCGCTTGCTGTGGAAGCTGCGGATCAGAGACGGAATCTTCCCCATGCCGAATGGGCTGAACTGTCGCATATGATTAGTGCCCGATTGCTGTTGGAACTGACGATTCCTCGTCTGCATCCCATGGTGGAGGTGTTAACCCTGCTTGGAACAGCAAATCAGGAATTGTTATCATCTGTACTGGATATGACTGTGACCCAAGAAGAGTACCACATGCTGAGACAGATGTCGTTTATTCGTTCCGGCCCGGATGGTCTTGCCCTGCATGACATGGGCAGGGTGCATCTGCTACGGGATTTGCGCCAACGTGAGCCGCATCGGTTGCAGACGATGCGTATCCAAATCGCGAAGTTGCTTAAACCGCTACATGAACAGGCAGGTTCGCATGAGCGCCGCCAGATTGCCCGGAAGATGTTGTTGCTCTGTCAGGAGTCCATGCTTCAATTCCGCAAGTACGCGGATGTGTCCCGTGATTCCTTGTTCTCCCCTCTTGAAACGATGAAACAAGAGGATCTGCCTTCGCTGCACAGGCTGTTACAACAATGGTGTGAGTACAGCGTGGCACCAGATCAGGCCGTGTTCTATGGCCCGTTCCTGGATGAGCTGGCGCACCGTTATCCCGAAGGGATCGTATTGATGCGTGACCAGCTTGGAGAGCCGATCGCCATGTTCATTACAGTGCTAGTACATAGGGAAAGTAGCGGTCTGCTACTGAAGCATTTTCCAAATGAGATGAATGAATGCTTCACACCACAGGAGCTTGGTAATGATCCGGATCGGAGTGATACTCACTTTGCTTTGTTGGCTGCGGCAAGAGATGACGTGCCTGGTTACACACGAGAAGAACTGGTGGGGTATATGGCACTGGACCGACTGTCTCTCTTGGGTGATGGTGCGAGAGTGATATTGATTGCAACGAATCCTCATCTGAAGTTGTTCCTGCTGAGTATTGGCTTTCAGATGCGGAGAACCCGAACCCGTGCTTGTGACAGATATGAGGACCCGGCAGATGTGCTTGATTTGGATTTGCGTAGTGGGCAATTCGGAGCGTGGGTTATGTCCCTGCTTGATCCTGAATGGCAAGATGATCGGATACAGTCAGGAACAACGGTGCGGGAGCGGACATGCTGGTCGGAACAGGAGGTTCGCAAGATGCTGGGGCACCTTCGTTCTCCAGGAGAATTGCATGAATATGCTGGCAGGGTTGCAGGAGCAAGGGATGGGATCCAGTTACAGCTGTATGTCATGGATCTGTTGGAGGGCAGAGTGCATGGCCTATCTCCACAGGATCAGATGCTGTTATACGCAGCCTACTGGACGCATGCTGGCAATCCAACTGCCGCAGCCCAGACGTGTTCCATGAGTCGGGCGACATTTTATCGCCATCTCAGAACAGCGCTGACTCGCTTGGCGCGGATTTTGTAGGGTTCTATTCATTCATATACCGATAATAACGACAAGAAGAGGCTGGTCATAGACCAAGCCTCTTCATGCGGTTATAGAGCGTTGCCCTGGAGATGCCAAGTTGCTTGGCGAGGGTTCGTTTGTTACCACTTGCTGCTTTCAGATATTGAATTAGAAGTTGCGCTTCATAGGTGTCCAATTTTTGCTGGTAGGTAACACCGGAGACAAGTTCGGAATCATCCGAAGGTTCTGTTTCGTCCACATTTGCAACCGTTCGAGGTTCTTGTTCTGCTCCCGCCGAATCCTGACGTTGCTGATATTCGTTGTTGGCATGTGAATGGATTCCGGATGCCAGTTGAATTTCGGACTGTTCTTGCATGGTGAGGGAAGTGAGGGTATCGGGCAGATATTCCTGCTTCACCTCACCATCTGTCGTCAGAATGGTCAGGCGTTCGATCACATTTCGTAATTCACGTACATTGCCTGGCCAATCATATTGGAACAGCAACTTAAACACTTCAGGTGGAACCAACTCAATATGACGGTTATAGAGCAATGAGAATTCTTGAAGGAACGTCTGGGTTAATTCATAGATATCTTCCTTGCGCATACGCAGAGGAGGGATGACAAGGTTAATGACATTCAGCCGATAGTAGAGATCTTCTCGGAATTGATTACGGGCAATCATACTCATTAGATTCTGGTTGGTTGCTGCGATAATCCGGCAGTCGGCCTGCTTCATACGCGTTCCCCCCACAGGAAAGTAACTCTTCTCCTGCAACACCCGAAGCAGTTTCACTTGCAATTCCAATGGCATCTCACCGATCTCATCCAGAAAAAGAGTACCCCCTTCGGCAAGCTCAATCTTGCCCTTTTTGCCTTTGGGATCTGCTCCGGAGAAGGCACCTTTTTCGTAGCCGAATAACTCACTTTCAAACAATGAAGCAGGGATTGCCCCACAGTTAATAGCGATGAACGGTGCAGTCTGCAATTCACGGAGATCATGAATGGCTTTGGCGAATAACTCCTTGCCTGTGCCGCTCTCCCCGAGAATAAGTACGGTTGCTGAGGTGGTACTGATCTTGCGAATGGTCTCCATGCACTGCTTGATGACCGGGCTGCTGCCCTTGATTCTGGCAAATGGATCTAATTCGGGACGTAGCCGAGCAACGGCTTTCTCCAGGTGTTGGACTTTGGAGGTCATATGTAATAGTTCCTGATGTAATCGGATTTCGGTTGTTATATCCACTTCGGCAGCAACTGCACCCACAATATGTCCATCCAGTTGGACAGGACGAGCATTAATAAGGGCGAACAGGTCGGGCCGTGGCTGATGCTGTTTGCGATAGACCGTTTCGCCGGTATACAACGTCTTGAGAGATTGTAGCCGATCTGGAGGGAAAAAGTCCGCCGCGGGTTGTCCGATAATATCATTTTTGCTGATCGAAAAAACATGCTCCGCGCCAGTTGTCCAGTAGGCCACTTTGGCATCTTCATTAATTAATGTCAGAGCTGAACCCGCTGTCTCCAGTGTGGTCTCAAAATAAGCTTCTATTAGGCGATGCGCATGCATCATGGCATGCAAAACATCGGATACGGCGATATATCCCAATAGAGGGCCATCATCCTGAATGAATAAATAAGAAGATGTGTCGAATAAGCAGAAGGCATCTACCAACGATGTTGATGACGGAATGGTAAGTGTGGGGAGGTCTGTATCCAGAACATCCATATCCGTACGCAATAAAGACATTAATTCTGGAAGTAAATGTTTCATCGATATCACCTCAGTTAGGGCATAACTTTCAGAACTGTACCTGTTACAAGGAACTTTTATGATCGGAGTAAATGGAAATATTTGAGTGAGATAGTTATCCATATTATAGCTTTCAAAGTGAAGTGTGTATAGATTTTTTGACATGAATCATACATAAGACAATCGGAAATAGTGGTTAATTTTGTTTTGTACAACTAGAATACGCTCTCAATCTGAAGCGAAAGTGAAGCATTCATGAACATGACAGTATCAGTTCGTTAATCTCAACACATTCACTGGGCAGGTTAAGTGATTCTATATGTTGACTCTCAATTTGTCCACACCATTAAGTATCGTCTGAATAATACTATACCAAGGACTGAAATGAATGAATTCAATCGAAGGAGGGTGATGAAATGGCGATTCTATCAACTGGGCCCATTGAGAATAATATTTCAGGAATAACGGGGATCCGACCAACTCAATCCGTTACGGTCAAAATCGATAACCGGAATGCGACAGATGTGTTCACAGTGCTTCTTCGGGGCTATTACCTTAATGTAGTCAGAACATTATATGTAGAAGAACTGCTCAATGTATCACCTAATCAGGTCATAACCAAAGTTTATAATGGGAATTTTGATGCTTTTGAGTTTGTATTTTCAACCTCAGACACGGCTGCTCCAGAAGCACAAATATCCGTATGGGGTAAAAATGCCGCAGGCGAATTAGTCGCGGCTCACCGATTGGTATCCCAGGAGTTATTGGGAGAAACGCTGAGCACAACGGGTGTAACTGGAGCCACTGGAGCCACGGGTATTACGGGAGTAACAGGAGGCACCGGAGCTACTGGAGTGACAGGAGCTACGGGAGTAACGGGAGGCACTGGGACCACCGGAGTAACAGGAGCCACGGGCGTTACGGGAGTAACGGGAAGCACCGGGGTCACCGGAGTAACAGGAGCGACGGGCGTTACGGGAGCAACGGGAAGCACCGGGGCCACCGGAGTGACAGGAACCACGGGCGTTACGGGAGTAACAGGAGGCACAGGGGCCACCGGAATAACAGGAGCCACGGGCGTTACGGGAGTAACGGGAAGCACCGGGGCCACCGGAGTGACAGGAGCCACGGGTGTTACGGGAGTAACGGGAAGCACTGGAGCTACTGGAGTGACAGGAGCGACTGGTGTTACAGGAGCAACGGGAAGTACCGGGGCTACCGGAGTGACAGGAGCCACTGGTGTTACGGGAGCAACGGGAAGCACCGGGGCTACTGGAGTGACAGGAGCCACTGGTGTTACGGGAGCAACGGGAAGCACCGGGGCTACTGGAGTGACAGGAGCAACGGGCGTTACAGGGGCCACCGGAATAACAGGAGCCACGGGTATTACGGGAGTAACGGGAAGCACTGGAGCTACTGGAGTGACAGGAGCAACGGGAAGTACCGGGGCTACCGGAGTAACAGGAAGCACTGGGGTTACCGGAACAACAGGTGTCACTGGAGCAACCGGTACAGCAGGGCAAGGGTTGTCCTCTTATGCCTATATTTTTAATACTTCAGCTCAAACTGTAGCTATTGAAGCGGATGTAATCTTCGACAGCAACCAAAATCTTACTAATATTACTCATGCGCCCAATACCGCTGCGATTATTATTGGTAATGCCGGGGACTATGCGGTGTTTTTCAACGTTGCAGGTGTGCAGGCAAACCAATTCACCCTTTATCAAAACGGAGCCCCTGTAGGTGGCAGTGTCTATGGTTCAGGAGCTGGGACTCAACCGAATCCAGGCATGGTCATTATTACGGCTGCTCCCGGTGATGTGCTGACATTACGGAATCATTCCAGCGCATCAGCTGTTGGTCTGCAAACACTAGCAGGTGGAACACAGACCAATGCTAATGCTTCTATTCTTATTCAACAGTTAAGTGGTTAACTTTTAAATAATAAATGGGTGTGTCCAGAAAAATAGACATTTAAAATTGTGGTCCTATCTCATAATTAGTGGTTGACAGTCTTCGGTCGCAAATCATGGGAAGTTCTCACTTTAATAATTTTCGCATTAAAAGAGTCATAATATAAAGTCTAGCCGCTCTTTTTGAGTGGCTAGACTTTAGCTTAATTAATAGTTAAGTTCTCTCATTAAAAACATTATTACCGGCTAGGATTCCTGTAGAGCTCATAACCATCCTCTAGAACGCTGAAGTTCGTTAAACTTAGCATTTTTGTTTATCGCTTTAATATGCGGTGGGGTCGTTAGCGCTTGGAGCGAGAGAGCCCCTTTTCGTTATTGTATAACTTGGTTTACAGCCTTGGTTTAAATGCATCTCGATGTTCTCTCAGGAATGCATCAAGTGAACGCGGCGCTCTGCCAAGCAAGCGTTGGACCGTATCCGTCGGCTTCTCTGGCACAACGGAAGACATCGTCTGAATTTCCACAACGTGGTCTGCAAGCCAAGGAGGCATCTGTCCATGTTCGATCAGATCCGTTCGAAGCTCCTCGGGTTTGAGGTTGAAGAATCCGATCGGACGATTGAACAGGGTGGACATTTTATCTGCAATCTGTGCATAAGTGAATGCTTCGGAACCGGTAAGCGTATAGATGCGGTTCACTGGTTTGTCGCTAGTCAGCACTTCTGTGGCAATATCTGCGATGTCTCGGCAATCGATGAAGTTGCACGGGGAATCTCCAATGCAGCCGAAGAATACATCTTGAGTTGTAATGGTTGGTGCGAGTCGGAGCAGATTTTGCATAAAAGCATAGGGCCGCAGCATTGTATATGTCATCCCGGATTTCACTAGAGCTTGCTCGATTTGTTCATGCCAGCCTGCTACAGTTACTGGTGAACGTTCGTCATATGCTGGGCTGGATATTTTGACGACATGCTTGACTCCCTCTTGCGCAGCCATCTGAATAATGGATGTCTCTAGTTCCACTTGTTTAGGGTTGTTGGATAACGCTAGAAATAGTTGACTGGTACCCGCCAAAGCTCTGCGCATGGATTCGGAATCATTTGCATCGGCAGCACAGATTTCAATCCCGGACAACGCCAAGTCCGCCATTTGTTGACGAAGCTTATCCGGCTTTCTACTTACTGCCCGAACGGGAATACCTCTTTCCATCAAACGTCTCAAAAGTACATTTCCAATCATGCCTGTTGCTCCAATAATAGTAATCATGTTTCAATCTCTCCTTATAATGAACTTGTTTATTTGATAATGTAAGCTCGCCAGCGCCATGTCATGATCGTACAAGCTATTGCACCGGACAATGGAAAATCGAACCCAATATGATCCAACCAAGCCCATGAAGAACTCGGGTTTACGATCTGCAATACATTAGAAATCCCCCACGCCGCCACCAAGCCAAACCCTGCGCCTGCAAGTGCCAAGCAGCCCACGACAATGATTCGGGGGGCTTTTGCCACCCACCGTGTGCGGTTCTTACGGTTACGAAGCCAGAGTCCGGCCCATAGAGCCATAAGCAGAGACGCCCCTCCAATCGTTGTTAAAGCTCGTAACTGAAGGACTTCATCAGCGGTAACGATTCCCCCGATGCTTGCCATGATGGCAGGAGACAAGTAGGCCGGGATTAATTCACGCCACAGCACAAAAGGTTTTGGGGGAGGATTAGCAGCTCGGTTTGGATAAGCTTCCTCGGAATGAATGGGGTCATTAAGGTTAACCATATCACTACTCCTTTTTTGTTTAGAAATCACTGATTTGCTTTCATCTATAAGTAATTAGGAGCCTAACTATATGGCGATAGAAATGGGCTAGTTGAACTAGCCCGGTTCACCTTTCTTCGTTATGCTCCTAGGATTTTGGTTCGGAGAAGTCGTGTGACTCATCTGTAAGTGCAGCAATACCTTGTGTTACACGCCCCAGCAGGTTGAGAAACACACTCCTTTCCTCGATCGTAAGTAATCCAACCATCGCTTCCAGTCTGGCAAAATGTTCCGCAGCCATATCCGTTAGTTTTTTCGCACCTTTGGCGGTCAAAATGACTGACTTCTGACGACCATCAACGGAACTCGTCCGACGAGCAACCAGTCCGTCGCGTTCTAAAATCTCGATTAGACCAGTTACGGTAGCACGGGTTACACCCAGATTTTCCGCCAGTTGGGAGGGCAGTTCTTCTCCTTCGTGATCTTCAAGATCTGCCAACAGACGATATCGTCCTGTCGATAAACCAAATCTGGAGAAATGGATTTCTGCAGCATGCCCAAGTTTGGCTCCTGCTACCATCAGTCTGGATGCGACAAGCACGGCTTGTGCATCCACGTCTAATTGATAGCGATCAACCTGACGCTTCGTTTGTACTAACGAAGGGATGAGGTACATATCAGTTGTTGATTTGTTTTGATTGTCCATACATATAGTATGGTGCCTAACTATATAGTTGTCAACTTTTGTTTAGACCATTCGTCAAGTTGGATGCTCTCGTAAAGTGTTCGTACACAAAAAACCATGTGCCCAGAAAGAAAGAGGCGACATGGTTTTCTTTTGTCTTTTTTCATATATATTGATCCAGTTGGAGAATAACTATCGGAACATATTCTTAACGACCATCCAGAGATTAGCCGGTTTTTCGGCCAAACGGCGGGTATAGTACGGATACCACATGGTGCCATAAGGTACGTAACAGCGAATGCGATAGCCTTCTTTGGCGAGACGTTCCTGTTCGCTCATGCGCAGACCATATAACATCTGAAATTCAAAGGCATCCGGAGAGATTCCCCGATCCTTGGCGTATTGTTTTGTCCAGTTAATGATGTGATCATCATGCGAGGCAACCGCAGTGTACACACCCTGATCGAGGTGATTACGAATCATCGTTTTGAATTGATGAATGACTTCAGAAGTATTCTGATAGGCGACTGATCCGGGTTCTTTGTAAGCACCTTTAACCAGACGAAGCCGAATGCCTTCCCGAATCATATCACGCGTATCTTCTTCGGTGCGATGCAGGTAGGCTTGCAATACTGTGCCTGTATTATGCAGTCCTTCCGAGTGCAGTCTTCGCACAATATCCAGCGTTGCTTGAGTAAATGGACTATCCTCCATATCAATTCGGACAAAAAGATCATGCAATTTGGCTTGTGTGGCAACGGTACGGATATTTTGGTAACCCTCTTCCGGTTCAAGTGCGAGGCCCATCTGGGTTGGTTTTAGCGAGACGTTGGAGTCTACGCCTTCACGTGCAATGCCTTCTACCAGGCGTACATACTCATCCCTGTATAATGCCGCTTCGCTCAGGCGAGTGATGCCTTCGCCCAGATGATCGAGTGTAGCCATAATGCCTTTATTATTGAGTATATGGATCTCTTCGAGAGCTTCTTCCAAGGTGTTTCCTGCAATAAATTTGCCTGCCAGCTTCTTACCATATCTAATGGACAGGTTCTCTACAGCTTTGTTGCCTGCCACGGTTAATAAGGTTTTGCGATATATTTCCGTTCCCACACTCATTTTCGTTTCCTCCTTCAGCATTGTGCATCCTTAATTCAAGCAAGAAACGTGCCAGATTTGGCGATGGTCTACTATTTTTCATGGAGATTTTAACTTTATAAAAAGGAATCAAAAAAATCTGGGGATAACAGCGATCGGAAGGTTATTCTGTCATCGGAGTGGCCCGTGTGAATTTTCTTTAGTTAAATTTAACGAGAAAAATATTTCAGTCTCAACCGGAGTTGGCACGGATTTTGCTACATATATTTGGTGATGAGTAACATGCAAAATAATTCAGGCGAGCAGCCAGCGAATCCCACATCCTGAAGGAGGAATCATTGATGAATATCCCTTTTGTTAACGAACCATTCACACCCTTTGCAGTACAGGCGAACCAGGAAGCATTTGAAGACGCACTTCGTCAGGTAGAAGCTGAACTTGGGCAGGAATACCCGATTATTATTGGTGGGCAAAAAATAACAAGCAGCCGCACGTTAACTTCCGTGAACCCTGCAGCCAAGAATCAAGTTGTCGGAACGATCCATCAGGCAGATCGAGAATTGGCCGAAAAGGCCATTCAGACAGCGGCGGAGACATTCCAGACATGGAAACATACTGAGCCGAATGAACGGGCCCGTTATCTATACAAAGCAGCTGCCATTATGCGCCGTCGCAAGCATGAGTTCTCTGCATGGATGGTTTATGAAGCCGGCAAGACTTGGCCTGAAGCCGATGCGGATACAGCAGAAGCCATTGATTTTATGGAATTCTATGCACGGGATATGCAGCGACTGAGTGAACCGCAGCCTCTCGTGCGGATTGCAGGGGAAGATAATGAACTGAGTTATATACCGCTGGGCGTTGGTGTTGTTATTCCACCTTGGAACTTCCCGCTGGCGATTATGGCAGGTATGACCTCTGCTGCACTGGTCTCCGGCAACACGGTGGTGTTAAAGCCAGCAAGTACAACTCCGGTGATTGCCGCCAAGTTTATGGAGCTGCTCGCAGAAGTTGGTCTGCCGGATGGCGTTGTGAACTTTTTACCAGGACCAGGCAGTGAAGTGGGTGATTATCTCGTGGATCATGCGCTCACCCGGTTTATCAGCTTCACTGGTTCCCGAGATGTGGGACTGCGAATTAATGAACGTGCAGCACGAACAGCTCCAGGTCAGAAGTGGATCAAACGGGTTATTGCAGAGATGGGCGGCAAGGATTCCATCGTAGTAGACAGTGACAGTGATCTGGAACTCGCGGCAGAGTCCATTACCGCTTCGGCATTTGGTTTCTCAGGACAGAAATGTTCGGCGTGTTCCCGTGCCATTATTCATAAGGATGTATATGATGAAGTATTGCAAAAAGTGATTGAACGGACACAGAAACTGACGATGGGTAGTCCGCTTGAAGTTGGCAGTCAGGTTGGGCCCGTTATCGATGACAAGGCCTATGCGAAGATCACGGAATATATTGAAATCGGCAAGGGTGAGGGGCGGCTTATGCACGGTGGCGGTACAGGGAACGTTGAAGGTTATTTCATTGAACCAACCATAATTGCCGATGTGGATCCCAAAGCCCGGATTGCTCAGGATGAGATTTTTGGACCTGTGCTTGCGTTCATCAAAGCAGAATCTTTCCAGGATGCTTTGGATATCGCCAATAATACAGACTATGGTCTGACCGGCGCGGTGATCTCACGTAATCGTGAACATCTGGAACAGGCAAGACGCGAATACTTTGCGGGTAATCTGTATTTCAACCGGAAATGTACCGGAGCACTGGTAGGTACACATCCATTTGGCGGATTTAACATGTCAGGCACGGATTCCAAGGCAGGTGGAAGAGACTATCTGTTGTTGTTCACACAGGCGAAGCTGGTATCGGAGAAATACTAGACAGAAACTCATAATCCAACTAAAAACTTCTTACATTCGCTTGAATAGTATGCTATTATCCCTGCAAATCCTTTTGTTCGTATAAGAAACACAGATGTTTATTGCCGAAGGCATAAGGAGGGTAACGGATGTTAGGTGTTCAGTTGGTACAGGAACAACGTATTCGGCTGTCCATCACGCCGGAGATGAAACAATCCTTTCATTTGCTAACCATGTCTGGCCAGGATCTGACCCGTTACTTGCTGGATGCGGCGGCGGAAAATCCAGTACTCGAAATGGAAGAACAAGCCGCGCCCCTCGCCCGGATTCCGCGGCGAATGGATCAGCGCAGGTGTGATTCCTATGATCCGTTGCTTCAGGCTAAAGGTGCCGAACCTACTCTGGAACAATTGCTGATTGCGCAAATTCGAGTGATGACAATTCCAGACGAATTGGAAAATATGGCCGTATATTTGGCAGGGTGCGTTAATGATGATGGTTATCTGACGGTTGAACTGGCAGAGGTGCAAGCAACACTTGAGCTTCCGATGAGCAAGATTGCAGCGGGACTGGAGCTTCTCCAATCGCTGGACCCTGCTGGTGTAGGGGCGCGGAATCTGCAAGAATGTCTGTTGCTCCAGATTAGACGTGATCCATCAGCCTCGCTGAATGCGGAATGGATGGTGAAAGCGGGATTGGAAGCACTGGTTCCTTTTCACCCAGGTAGAACAGGGAGACGATTAGGTATGACTTCACGGGAAGCTCAGACTGCCTATGACTATATTACACGTCTGGACCCCAAGCCCTGTCGATCGATCGGATGTACGGAACGGCCACATTACATTATTCCGGATGCCATTGTTGGGTTGCGTAACGGTGAGGTCCATTATAGTTTGCATGCAGCAGGTAACCCTCGGGTATCGATGAATGAAGCGTGCTTCTGCTGGATCAGGGAAGAGGCTCCCGACGCAACCTGGTCTACCCGCGTGGCAGAAGCGAGGGCTATCATTCGGAGTGTACACTTGCGGCGCAGAACTTTAGTGCGTGTGCTGGCGGCAGTGATGGAAGAGCAGAAGCACTTTTTGGTCAAAGGCCCATCCGGGCTAAAACCACTTAATCTGGCTGTTATTGCAGAGAGGATTGGCATACATGAATCAACGGTAAGTCGTGCGGTGAACGGTAAATACATTGAGACCCCACATGGTGTATATGAACTCAGGGATTTTTTTGCCTCGGGAATCAGTACAACGTCAGGGGATAAAACATCAGCATCAGCGGTGAAACGTAGATTAAAAGAAATCATTCGCACGGAACAGGCTCAGCGTCCATACTCGGATAGTCATTTGGCCACATTGCTCGCCGAGGAGGGGATTGTCATCTCCCGCAGAACGGTTGCCAAGTACAGGGAGGAACTTCAGATTCTACCTTCCCTTGAGCGTAAACGGTGGGTTTAATCGAATAGCTGGCGTCTTATCATCTCTGAATACAAGAACCCCCGCAAACCGGATAAACGGTATGCGAGGGTTCTTGTTAATTATTTGTGTTTGGGTTGCTGCATTAGTTTTCCTGATTACCTACAAACGTTCCATATTACGCAGGAAGTGTTCTCCGGCAATCCCTGGTGTAGTCATCTGTTCCGGATGAAGAATCTCTTCCAGTTCTTCCGGTGTCAGCAATCCGCGTTCGAGAATAATCTCTTGCAAGGAAAGTCCAGTCTTGAGTGCTTCCTTCACAATGGAAGCTGCCACATTATAACCTAAGTGTGGGTTCAACGCCGTAACCACACTGAAACTTTGCTTCATGATTAATTCGCAGCGCTCACGGTTAGCTTCCATCTCTTCAACTGCATAACGCGTGAAAACATCGATGCCGTTATTCATAATTTTCAGCGATTGCAACAAGTTGAACGCAATAACTGGGCCCATGACATTCAGCTCGAATTGACCGGCTTCACACGCCATACAGATCGTATGGTCGTTCCCCATCACCTGGAAGGATACCTGGTTAATGACTTCTGCCATAACAGGGTTGACTTTGCCCGGCATAATGGAGGAACCTGGCTGACGCGGTGGCAGGCGCAATTCATTGAATCCTGCACGTGGACCTGAAGCCATCATGCGAATATCATTACAGATTTTGGAAAGGCTAACCGCACATACCTTCAGCGCCGCTGAAAGTTCCAGATAGGCATCTGTGTTCTGCGTTGCATCCACGAGATCCTCAGCTGTTTGTAGTGGAAGTCCGGTAACATCAGACAGGTGCTCTGTAACCTTGACGATATATTCGGGTTTGGCATTGAGCCCTGTACCTACCGCAGTTGCACCCATGTTAATGGTAAGCAAGCGGCGATTGGCGAATTCAAGACGCTCAATATCCCGTCCGATTACACGGGCATAAGCTCCGAATTCTTGTCCAAGGCGAATAGGTACGGCATCCTGAAGATGGGTACGGCCAACCTTGACCACATCGTTAAATTCCACTTCTTTTTTACGGAACGCATCCTGTAGTCTCTTCATGGTAGCGAGTAACGTCTCCGACAGTCGGTACGCCGCAATGCGCAGTGCTGTAGGTACCACGTCATTGGTGGACTGGGACATGTTCACATGATTATTGGGATTGCAATGGAAGTAGTCTCCCTTGCTTTTGGTTAACAGTTCCAGCCCGCGGTTGGCCAGAATTTCGTTCATATTCATATTCATGGAGGTGCCTGCACCGCCCTGAATGGAGTCTACAATAAAATGATCCAGATGATGGCCTTTCATCATTTCTTCAGCTGCCATGACAATCACATCGCCAATCTTGCTCGGCAGCATCTTCAACTCCATGTTGGTAATGGCTGCTGCCTTCTTCACCGCAGCCAGAGCCGTGATCAGCTCCCGGTGTACCGGAACGCCGGTAATCGGGAAGTTTTCCACGGCCCGTACCGTTTGAATTCCGTAATAAGCATAAGCCGGGATTTCTTTTTCACCGATAAAATCTTTCTCCGTCCGTGTGGACATAGTAGACATCTCGTTCGCCTCCAGTGGCATCAATAAAAATAGTTCGGCTCCAGCGTTGCTGAAGCGCACTCAGTATATCATTTAAGCAAAATGGATGCCAATCTAAATCATTTGGCCACTTGTGCCGATAATAAATAAAATTAGGGATATCCAAGCTTGTCTTATACATTATGCGCTATATGGTAGAGAAGTCATGCATGAACGGCAAGTATGAGGGGGAATAGAACGTTTTCAGTGATGTATATCACATGAAATTTGGTACTTGATTGGTAAAATAGGAAAAAAGGACTACGGGGTGTGCACATGAAATGGACTTTAGGAGCAAAGACTGTCGCAGGTCTGGTACTGATTTCGATTATTACCTACGGAACTAGCGGCTTTTTTATATTTTTTGTCAAAGACTGGATTACATTAGATATTCCGAATTGGGTATACATATCGATTATTTTGATCATGGGAGTATGCTGGAACGGGATTCTGGGATGGTTTGCCTCACGTTGGCTGACTCGTCCAATCGTTCATCTGTCCCGGGCTGCACAGCAGGTGTCAGCGGGGGATCTGACAACCGAAATTCCACAGCGACGCACGCAGGATGAACTTACTGTATTATATGATGCTTTTCGCGCAATGGTTTCTAACCTTCGAAGCATTGTAAATGATATTGCAGACAGTACAAGAACGACTTCACAGAACGCACAGTCTCTGAGTGAAGCAATTACCCAGGCCGCTGAACAGATCGAGATGATGTCGGATGCGGTGGATCATATTGCGGTAGGCGTAGAAGAGCAGAAGGTCACTTCCCATCAATCTCTGATCACTGCGGATGAGATGCTGAACGATTTCCAGCGTATGCATAGCCAGTCCATGGATATGACAGAGATGTCCGGTCAGATGGAACGATCGGTGGATCATACCAAACAGACTTTCTCATCGTTGATGAAAGGAATGGACGAGCTGGCCGAGTCGCACAATCGTTCCCGCGATATTATGTTGTTGCTGGAGAAGGAAGCCTCCGATATCGAGGTAATTACCCAGTCTGTCAAAAACATCGCAGAGGAAACAGGGTTACTTGCCCTGAATGCTTCCATTGAGGCTGCACGAGCTGGCGAAGAGGGTTCTGGTTTTGCAGTTGTGGCGCAGCAGATCCGCAAGCTGGCAGACGAAAGTAAGGAATCGGTACACCGTATTAATGAGCTGATTAGTCGTGTGCAAGAGCGGATCAGGGAGACAGCCCAACTGTCTCATGAGCAGCATGGTCTCGTGGTTAATGAATCGGAGCGGACCGTGTCTGTGGATCAGACGTTGCATGAACTGACAGGCACAGTGGAAGTATTTATGAAGGGTGCGCATGATATCGGCTCCAAGATTGCAGAACAGACCGGTCGCGTGGAGCAAACGCACGGTCATGTGAAGAAAATCCAGGGCAAAGCCGGATCGTTCTCAGATGAGGCGAGACGAATTATGGATGCCGCACACGAAGAGACAGCCATCATGGAGGAGATTTCATCCTCGGCTGAAGAACTGAGACAATTAACCGATCGGTTATTGGACAAAACCAAAGCATTCCGGATGCAGCCTTAAGCTGTGTTCGGGATTTTTTTTGTTTTTGGAGAACAGTTTTGGCATGATAATTTGCTTATTCTGGTTAAAGCCGAACGTTCTTTCGTGAAAACGAAAATTTGTAAAGATTATTTTATGAAAGATTAACAAATTCGCAACTTGCAGGCGATAAATGAAGATATAATAGGATTATCACAACAGATAAAGGAGCCCAGTATATTGAAAACTTGGACAGGTATCCTGCTGATGATTATTTTGGCGGTAGCTACGATTAGTACAACTTCGGCTGCCAGAACCATGAATGAATCGCAAAAACAGCTTAACATAGATGATCAATCCAGCCAGACCGCAGTGGGCGAGGCTTCCAATATAGATAAACTGCATGACACAGCGAAGACAACACAGGAATCGATTCCCGTGAAAGAGGAATACGTTTCGGTAGCTCCAGAGAATGAGAAGGTCAGATTATACCCTATGAAAGTTGAGGGTTCAGGATATATATATAACGGAATGATTTTGGAAGTGGACGGCAAAACGCGAGAATTTAGTGATTGGCAGGGAGAAGGCGGGTCTTACAAACCCGAAGTGCACGAGCTGGATATGAATGGAGACGGCCAGAAAGAAATTATCGTTTTGTACACAGAAGGTCATGGAACAGGTATTTATTTGGGACAAGCACGTATCATTAATCCGGTAACGCTGGAAGAGATGAAGATGCAATCTCTGGATGAGATTGTGAAACAGCATGTGAAGTCAAAAGTTACGGTTAGACCAGACCGTGTGGATGTTGATGTCGCCGTTGATGGCGTTCAAACAGAACCTTTACGGATCGAGGAAGATACGAGTGGCGGCGTATATAACGAAGAGTTGGGATTCGGTGGAGTTACCTATTACAGTGTAGAGGATGGCCAGCTTGTCGTATCAGCAGCAGGATCTTACGGTGCGGCTTTATATGCCGGCGATCTGACATTCACTTATGAGTATCAAGATGGCGAGTGGAAGGCCGTAGATTTGAAGTACAGCATGGAAGTGTATGAAGAAGAATATTATGAATCTTTTGATTGATACCATCCTGTTGATATCGTAGTGCATCGGGAATTGAAAGTTCTCAAGTGTGAAGTTAAGTGAACATCTGACAAGAATATCTTCCTTACTCCGTATACGGACAGTGGGAAACAGGGCGAGGCTGAAAAAAAATGGGGACATACAGCCTTGTTTTGTGCTGCCCGAAAATAGGCACTGTGTACTAAAAACGTAGGAAACAATTGACATTATCACTTTAGTCGTTTAAATGTATAAAGGACAAATCATTTTAACATTCAGGAGGGATTTTGATGAAGAAAAAGGTTGTACTGGGTTTGATGGTAGGCACATTAACGCTTGGGATCGGAACAGGTGCACTCGCAGCAACAGGATTGGAACAGATTAAAGCCTATCTGAACAGCAAGATTACGCTAAAAATGAATGGTGCCACGGTGACAGCCAAAGATGCCAATGGTAAAACAGTGTTGCCTATCACTTACAACGGAACGACTTATTTGCCTGTGCGTGCTGTGGGATCTTTGCTTGGGACAGAGATCACGTATGACAGTGCAACTTCATCCGTCCTGATTGGCGGAACGAATGGATCTGCGCCCGTAACCAACGGAAAAGTAACGCTGAGTGCACTGGGAACATCCGTACTGGGATCTACTGCTTGGCACACCAAAGATCCTAAGGATACCACATATAAAGGCAAGGATTACAAGGATGTTTATCTGCATAATGATCCTACGAAACAGGGGGATGATATCCAGATTAATACGGGTAAAAAGTATTCTTCTCTGCACTTGGAACTTGCCGCGCTGAAAGGAAATCAGGAGATTCATATCTATGATCAGGATCTCGCGACACTCAAAAAGTTCAATATCACTCCAGAAAGCGGTATGATGAGTCTAGATGTGGATGTTAAAGGTACAGACGCTGTCTATGTAGAGATTGTATCTGAAGATCCGGGTTCGGCTCTGTTTGTACCGCTCACAACATCGTATCTGACGAAGTAAAACACAATCTGCAAGTTTGCGACCTTACAGAAGGGGCAAGGCAAGCATAAACATAAAAAAACGATGATTCACTATGCGATTCCTGAACCGTATCCGGTATTCAGAGTTGCCTGGTGAACATCGTTTTTATTTTCTTTTTGTTACGAATATTAACGAATGACGGTATCCAGCGGTTTGAGATTGGCTTCAATCTCAGCGCGGCGACCTTCAAGGAATGGAGGCAAAGCAAGCGATTCTCCCAGATGCTCCAATTCTTCGTCTGTATCAAATCCCGGACCATCGGTTGCAAGTTCGAACAGAATACCGTTTGCTTCACGGAAATAGAGGGAGCGGAAGTAGAAGCGATCTACAAAACCGGAGTTAGGGAATTGGAAGTTACGAACCCGTTCCACCCACTGTTTCAGTTCTTCTTCGTTATCCACACGGAACGCAACGTGGTGTACGCTACCACGTCCAGGACGCTCTTGGGCAAGGTCATTCCGTTCCTCGACATGCACCTCGGAGCCGCTGCCACCTTCACCGGATTCAAAAATGAGTACATCAGGTTGACCTGGAGTAAAGGCAGGGTAACTTCCTTTAGCTCTGAAACCGAGCAGTTCGGTAAGAACCGGCGCGGTAAGGGAAGCATCTTTTACCGTAAGATGGATAGGGCCAAGACCTACAATGCCATATTCGGCAGGCACAGGGCTCTGATCCCATGGTTTACCACCAGCGACACCTGTATTGTTTTCATCCGAGACCAGAATCAGACGTTGTCCTTCAAAGTCTGTGAACGAGAGCGTGGCACGACCACCCCGTTCAACAATCTCTCCATGTGGGACTTCGAATTCGTCAAAACGTTGCTGCCAGTAAGTAAGTGCCGCATCACTTGGAACACGCAGTGACGTTCCAGATATGCTGTTCACCCCTTCACGAGTCTGTCCGGCCATCGGAATCTCGAAGAAGGTAAGTTCGGTACCCGGATTGCCTTTTTCATCGCCATAGAAGAGATGGTAGACGGACACGTCGTCTTGGTTGACCGTTTTTTTGATGAGGCGCAAACCCATGATGTTGGTGTAGAAACGATAGTTCTGATCGGCATGTGCTGTTAGAGCGGATACGTGGTGAAGTCCTTTGATTTGCATAATAATTCCTCCTAGATGAAATGGGATAGTGTAAATGTTCAGTTGAACGTTTGTTAAGTGCGGTATATTGTATTTCGATTAAGAAAGTTACTAACTTTTCGTTTGTTTTGGTTCTGAATTTATCTTAACATAAAGATATTTAAATTACAATGCTTATTTAGAATTCCAACTGGACAGCACTTTCATTCAATGGCAAAATGAAAAAGTTAACATTAAAGAGAGATACTGTTGGTGAAATCCTTGTAAAGGAGAGAAGAGATGCATGGCGTATCCACCATGGCTGGACCCTTATGATGCAGAGCCGTTTATCCTGTTCTCCACTTCACATATCGTTTCAATTAGCGTAATTACAGCATTGATTGTACTGATGTTTTTGCTTCGGCACCATCTTCGATCATGGTCAGAGAGGGCACGCCGCATACTGCGGATTGTTCTGGCTTGTATCATGTTTGCCTCCGAAATCGTGCTGCAGCTCTGGTATGTGTATGGAGGGATATGGAGCCTGCAGACGTCACTGCCACTCGAACTATGCAGTCTGTCTCTGCTATTATCGGCGTTGTTACTACTGACACGCAGTCGACTGTTGCATTCTGCACTGCTGTTTGCAGGCATTGCCGGAGCCCTTATGGCGATCCTGACTCCTAATCTGGGTTATGGTTATGCACATTTTCGATTCATTCAATTTTTCGTCGCTCATGCCTGTATCATTCTGGCTTTACTCTACATGACTTGGGTGGAACAGCTGCGACCTAGCTGGAGATCTGTAGCAGGTTCGATGATATTTGTGAATGTGGCAGCACTAATTGTATACATTGTAGATGTCATGCTTGACGCGAATTATATGTTTTTGAGACACAAGCCGAGTACACCCTCGGTGCTGGATATGCTAGGTCCGTATCCCATGTACATCCTTGGGGAAGAGATACTTGCGCTAGTTTTGTTCTCGCTAATGTACATTTTGCTCTTTGCCATTCCAGATCGGTTGAAGCATCGTGTGAAAAAAGGTAAAAGCTCCGCGGTATAGGGATAATCCTTGTAGTTGCGTCTGCGCCGTATTATAAACTCTTTATAAATAAAATATCCCGCAGTAACCTGACTGGATCAGGTCGCTTGCGGGATGTTTGGGCGTTGTCCCTGAATGGGGCCAGCTTTTATATGTTTATCCACGGAGCAGAGATTCCGCACCATCCACGTAGATTCGTGTACCTGTAACATGAGAGGCTTCATCGGAAGCGAGGAACAGAACGAGGTTCGCCACTTGCTTCGACGTTCCAGGTTCGCCCTTGAGCGGATGTTCGTGACCCTCAGGGAATTCAACAGGAATCTGTACTTCTTTCAGATCATCCGACGGGTAGGTGTTATCATCAATGTTGGTATCGATGGCTCCCGGGCAAACGGCATTTACACGGATCTTATAACGAGCCAGCTCCAGTGCAGCCATCTTGGTAAATGCAGTTTGTCCCGCTTTGCTGGAAGCGTATGCAGAGAAACCAATCCCTGAGAAGACCCGGTTACCGTTGATGGAACTAGTGATAATGATGCTGCCGCCATGTTCTTTCAGATGAGGAATAGCATATTTGACGGTTGCGAAGGTTCCGCGCATATTGATCTCCATCGTCTGGTCCCAGTCCTCAATTTCCATCGTTTCAATCGGGGCCATCGTTCCGTTAATGCCGGCATTCGCAAATATGATATCCAGTTTACCCGCTTCAGCCGCAGCCTGATTGATTGCCTTCTGCACATTATCCGGTTTGGAGATATCACATTCGATCACATACGCTTCTCCGCCAGCCTTTTCAATCGTCTGCTTGGTTTCCTCCGCATTTTCGGGTGTGCGATCCAGCATGTACACTTTGGCCCCATGTTCGGCGAATCGAATAGCAGTAGCCTGACCAATACCCGATCCACCTCCGGTTACAATCGCCACTTTGCCTTCCAAACGTTGTTCTGTCATCTCTGATCCCTCCATGAGTTAGATTATCGTTGTACGCTCTACTTCTAACATACCCGGCTCAAGATGCGTGAATCATATGTGTATATATCAAAAAGAACAGGACCGCAATGCGGCCCTGTTCTGTGAGCAGATCATCTTCATGATCTGTCTGCTGTAATATTATTTTGGCATGTGAATGGTAGGAAACACCCTCAGGTCATGCCCTGGTTTACTTATGTTTCTTCCAGTCCATTGCACTGTTATTGAGCAAATATTCGAAATCGTTATCCCGGCGCTTCTGCTCCGCTTGGCGAGCTTCTTCTGCCTGCTGACGTTCCTGCTCTTTAAGAGCCGCCTCGGCAGCCTTGGCTTCATCCGCCTGAGCTTTCAGCTTCTCCAGCACATCACTGCTAAGCAGATCCTTCAGTGTTGTGGGTTTATCCTGTGCTACTGCTGCTTTGGGAGCAGGAGTGCGTTTTTTGGATTTTGCCATAGGAAAATCTCCTTTCCAAACATGAATCAGGTTCCATTTATCGTACAGTAGTCATAGTATATCAGGTTCCCGTAAAGCATTCCATGAATCTGCGGAACAAAAGCAGGAAAACGAGGGTTGCGTGACGAATGAAAACGGGTATAAAATCATATACTATTACCGATACTGCGACTATTCCCTGGAGAAAGGAGTCGTTGTTCGTGGAAGTAAACCGTGGTTTACTGAAAGGGCTTGCATGGGGCGTTGCCTTTAGCTGCCCGTTATGGATTGCGATTATCGGCTGGTTACGTTTGATGGGATGGATGTATTGAGGATGATGCCGGAAGAGGTCATTTTTTATAAAGTCATATATGTAACCGTTATCATTAAAATCAATAAATAAAGCTCTGCCTTGCGAGATACGCACAGGACAGAGCTTTTGTTTGTTTAGAGTTCCTTACAAGTCATAACCATGGATTATTATCCATTTGGCAAGGAAGTTAATTAAGGCATTTTTACCGGCTCTGGATACTCCAGACCGTGGGTGTCTACCGTAACCTTTTTCATGACTTGATCAGTAACCGGTTTGTCATTTTCACCTATTTCCTGAGCTGCAATGTTATCCACAACTTCCATACCTTCGGTCACTTTTCCAAAAGTAGCATATGCATTATCCAAATAATCAGCATCTGCTAACATGATGAAGAATTGGGAGCCTGCTGAATCAAGATTATCCGATTTACGTGCCATCGAAATAATTCCCCGAGTATGATTTAGGTGATTCTTGTGGCCATTGGATGTAAATTCCCCTTTGATCGTATAACCTGGGCCGCCTGAACCGTTGCCATTGGGATCTCCACCCTGAATCATGAAGCCGGGAATGACCCGGTGAAAGATCAGGCCGTCATAGAACCCTTTATTCGCAAGGGAGATGAAATTATACACCGTGTTGGGCGCAATCTCGGGGTAGAGCTCAATAACGATCTTTTGACCATCTTGCATCTCAATGGTAGCTACCGGGTTTGGACCTTCAGGTGCGGCCGGGACCGGCGTTTGTTCGGCACTGGTTGCAGGGCGTCCGCAACCACTAATGACGATAAGCAGCATCGCAAGAACGAGCGATACTGCGGTTGTTTTTTTCCACCGTAAAGACATAAAAACGTTCCTCCTTGCATCTCTGCATTATATATTTTCTCCAAATCATATTTGGATATTTACCCAACTATCATACCGTTTTTGTGGACAGGATGGCAATGTAATACATGTGTTTGTGGTGAACAAAGGATGGCCTTCATGGAATGATGGGTGTAAAATAAGGAAAATGCTTCCGCATCGGGGACGTACGGGTCTGTTCCGTCCGCTCCAATACACGGCAGTCCCGGCGTCAGTAACGGAAAGGGCGTGCGGGTATATGAACTTCTCGTGGAAGCGCAATCTGGTCATATTGTGGATTGGTGTATTTTTTTGCAGCACCGCCTATTCGATCTCAATTCCATTTCTGCCCCTGTTTCTAAGTGCTGACTTGGGGGTTCGTGATCACCTGGAGTTATGGTCAGGGCTGGCATTTGGCATTACGTTTCTTGCGAGTGCACTCGTGTCTCCGTTCTGGGGATCACTGGCTGACAAATACGGACGCAAGCCCATGCTGATCCG
The DNA here is from genome assembly GCF_037979415.1 of Paenibacillus sp. FSL H7-0940. Lineage (NCBI taxonomy): Bacteria > Bacillati > Bacillota > Bacilli > Caryophanales > Paenibacillaceae > Paenibacillus > Paenibacillus sp. FSL H7-0940. The sequence continues at coordinate 4,336,060 of NZ_CP150280.1, read as the reverse complement.
GTCGGGATACAGCCTTGCCGTCTTGTATTTAATCAATTATTTCGTGCAGGACCCGTATTCACTAATTGTTGTTCGATTGTTTCAGGGTCTGCTTGCAGGGTTTGTTCCAGCAGCGATTGCCTTGGTAGGCACGAATACACCTGAAGAGAAGACTGGTTATGCACTTGGTATTATGTCCACTGCAGGAGCCACTGGTGGTATTATCGGACCGTTAATTGGTGGCGTGGTGAGTCATTATTATGGTAACCGGAATGCATTTTTGTTTTCGGCTATTGTTGTGTTAGTCTCAGCAATCATCGCAACCTTCTGGGTAAAAGAAGAGAACTTCAACCGGAACAAAGCGCGTTCCCACGTCATGGATGACATTCGTGAAGCGAGAGCGAATCGTTTGTTTATGACGGTGCTTGGCATGATGGGCATATGTACATTTTCCGTCATGATTCTGGAGCCACTATTGACGGTCTATGTGATGGAGATGGGCGTTCAGCCGGATCGTGCCTCACTCAGCTCGGGTATTATTTTCTCAGCGGTGGGGGTAGCAACCGTTATTATGGCGCCGCGTTGGGGCAAGATTGGTTCAAGGATTGGATACGGTAAAGTGTTGATCATCGGACTGGTTGGTGGGGCTGTAGGGAATCTTCTGCAGTTCTTTACAACAGGTTATATCGCATTCGGCATTTTACGATTTGTGTATGGTTTATTCTTTGCGGCTGTATTTCCGGCAATTAACGCCATGATTGTGCAGGCTACCGCATCGAGTTTCCGGGGAAGGGCTTTTAGTCTGAATCAATCCGCTGCCCAGATCGGGACGATGGCGGGACCGATTATTGGTGGTGTACTTGGAGGCTGGCTGCCGATACGCTGGATATTTATTATTAATGGAGTTGCATTGATCATCACTGCGATGGTAGCGAAGTGGTCAGGATTGGATCACAAACTGCCCGTGGCAAGTAAGGTTTCCGCTAAGCGATGATGCTAAATCACTAAGTGTAAGTGAACTTACAGGTAACAAAAAAGATGACGCTGTGAAATTACAGACGTCATCTTTTTTAAGTCTACTACGGATCTATTAAGTTAGTCATCTGAAGAGGGCTTACGAGAAGCCTTCTCTTTGGGAATGGCATGCTCGACCGCATCACGTTGATCCTCATCCTCAAGTGCTTCGGGGAAGGAGTCCTCAGTGAACAGTCCGAAGTCCGGGTCAATATCCCGTTCGGTCACGAGATTATCCGGTTCATGCACATGCTTCTGGCGATCTTCCTTCATCGTGTATGCACCTCCTCATTCAGGATGTCATAACAGCTGTTAATGTCGTGGTGGAATGTCGTTCTCTGGTTTGGCATCTGCACCAGCACCATTAAGCAGATCGGTACCATGCAGCGCATCCGGATCGGGTGCAGCAGGATCAACCGGACTGTTCGGTTGCAGAAGATCTGCATCCGGTACAGATTCCAGCGGTGTCTCAGCCAAACGTGAATCCAATTCCGGCTCATCCACAGCGGTTGCGGCTACGGGTGCCAGATCCGAATCTTCCGTTACAATCCGTCTGCCGGAAACTTCATCAAAGGTATCCATATCGCCTTCCGGGACTTCCGTCTCTGGCGGAATATCGCGGGACCTCTGATAACGGTCATAATAGCGGTCGCTCTCTTCGTTACTAATTGGTTTGTCAGACATGAGTAACACTTCCTTTCATTGTCGGTTGTCCAAATGCTTCTTACCCCGTAGTTACCCAAAGCGCTAATATTGTAATCTTGCACAGGTTATTATCTCCGGGTGTTCGCTACGATATGAATGCCTTAGAATTTGGGGAATACATACTTCACCAAGAAGTATAAGAATCCGAAAAAGATAATGATATATGCGGCATATTTAATAAATGTGGAAGCGACCATACTTGAATCCGATTTATGCTGAACATCCTTATGTTCCACCTCAACCGTACGATGGGGCTCATTCATTGTAATCATCTCCTTAGCGTGTTTGTTTGCTTTGAGAAACCATTACACCCGGAGCAAAGGATTGAATCGCAGCCACCGTTTTTACAGCTTTTCCTGTTTTGCCTATGTTATGATGAAGCTTGAATATGTAAGGGAGGGATTCATGTGGACTGGTATACACTGGGTAATATGATCACACGCATCCGTATCGGGCAAAAGGCGTCCACACCCGGGTTCTCCCGTACCGTCATCCGTCGTCCGGATGGTTTGTTTTGGGTAGGCGGTATATGGTCCGGGCAAGTTGTCCAGTTACGGGATTTCCTTTTTTCCGACATATGGACCATCTATGATGATGAGGAGACAGAGCAGTGGCTTGAATTTCGCAGTCAAGTTGAACAGAAAGAACGGGAAATGATAGTGAACCAGTTCGAAGACTTGCGTGATTAATCGGATAACTTTAACAATAAAATGGAAATAAGACTATAAATCGACTTAAATGTGAAATTTCATTTTATCTCAAGAAGGTGACGTGACAAACGGTGGCGAATGATAAATGAGAGAATCTAAGATAGTGAAAATTAGAACTTTGAGGTGCTGTGAATGAAAAATGTGCCCAAAGCTATCGTCATCTTATGGATGAGTGTATTGATTATTCTAGGCATGCCACATGGGATAGTCTTTGCAACTACAGGAGCGGTTCAGCAACCTGTATCCATTACAGGATGGGAAGTAAAATGGGGGAACGTTGACGATCAAGGGTTCATCAGTGAGGTTAAGGGAGCAGACGAGATATGGGAAAAGCAGGGCAGCGATAAATTAGAGTATAGCAATACGGATCGATCGAATTCTTTATGGACTCGCCTGACCATTCCTGAGTTGAGTGAGGAAAGTTCAGCCATTCGATTTGAGAACGTTAAAGGCAATCATATTGTTGTTTATCTGGAAGACCGCAAGGTCTACGAGAATTATCATTACAATTATGATAATAATGCTGTGTTGCTGCCCTTATCCAGCGAAAATTCAGGTGACACGCTCTATGTATGGTCGCAAAATGAAAAAGGCCGTCTGGGGATACAAGGTACTGTTCAGGTTGGACCTTATGCCGCGTTACAGGAGAAATATATTCATAACGGACTTATTGATGTAATTTTGGGCGCGACCTTTGTGTTCACAGCGATTACGATGCTGAGTTGTACGTTCTTCCTTGGCAAATTCCATAAGGGATTATGGATCTCGCTATGCATTGTGATGGGTTCCATCGGCACGATGATCATCACGTACTCGCAATTTTTGTATACGTTCTATCAGGTATATGGTGACCTGTATTCCGTAGTCTTTGATCTGGCGATGCTGCTGGGTATGCCAGCGCTATGTTATTTTTTTGAACAGATAATCGGGCCAGGACTGCATGGAATCTTCACCAAACTGCGAAAAATACTATTCATATATTCAGTTATCGCTGTGTTCTCTCTATTTATCTATGTTACTTCAGGTGGGCAATGGGAGATCCTCTACAATCTGCTCGTACAGCGTGTGGTTGGCATTGTGCTGGTCATTCTGCTGACAATCCTGTTAGTTGGTACCATCGCCAAAGCGCTGCAACGAAATCGGGAAGCTATGCTGCTTGCAACGGGATTTGGTACATTTGCCTTGATCAGTGTGGCTGAACTGTTATGGTATTATCAGCGGAGTGGGACGTATCATCTGTTATGGTGGAAATGGTCCATGGTTGCATTTGTGATCTCGTTGATTGCCATTCTCGGAAGTCGTTTTGCCGAAAAACATACTAAAGTTCTAGAGTATTCCAAGGAACTGGAGCTGTTCAACAATGAGTTGCAGCGATCCGAAAAGATGGAGATTATTAGTGAATTGGCCGCTTCCGTTGCCCATGAAGTACGTAATCCACTTCAGGTGACAAGAGGGTTCTTGCAACTTATGACGGAACAGGAAGACAACAAAAATAAGGGGTATGTGCAAATTGCACTGGAAGAACTTGATCGGGCTTCGGGCATCATAACGGATTTTCTTACCTTTGCCAAACCTGAGTTTGATCATATTATCTCGCTCAATATCTCGGATGAGTTCAATCATATTGAAGGCATTCTTGTACCGATGGCTAATCTGGAAGGTGGTAAAATCACCACTGACATTCCGCCAGATCTATATATTCGAGGCAATTCCTCGAAGTTTAAGCAGGCTTTTATCAATATTATTAAGAACAGTATTGAAGCTCTGCAGGGACAAGGCCAGATTGATATCTGGGCGTACAAGCAGGACGGAATGATTAAGGTGCATGTCAGGGATAACGGAGAAGGAATGGACGAGGAAGCACTCTCCCGGTTGGGCGAGCCTTATTTCTCCAATAAAATCAAAGGCACAGGCCTCGGCATGATGGTGACATTCCGTATTGTTGAAGCGATGCAAGGACAGATCAGCTTTACAAGCACCAAAGGGGTAGGAACAGAAGCGGTTGTAACTTTTGTCGAGTTCGTCGATTGACGAACTCACAGAAGGATACAGCGGCTTTTTTTGTTCCTACCCCTAATTTCTTACACTACAAGATTAGCTCACCCGAATTAACTTCTCCAAGGTCCGCAATTCACATCATAATTTACTTTGGAAGGATTGGGAGGTATGACAAGCACATAGTCATTCTGCTGCTCCTCAACAGTACGGACCTGAATGTGCTCCGGAATTACGATGCCAAACGCTTCACGAAGCGCCTGCTTCGGATTGGAGTGCAATTGTTGTCTGAAGTGCTCGTCAGTCCAAGCCTTTTCAATAATATCCTCATGCAACGTTTTCTCTGATACCATCATCGTCAACATTCCCTTCATATTTAAAATTAAACTGAATTAGCTTAGTCGTTATGCTCAGAATCCCAATTGTTGCTCGCTAATCCAGTGATGAAACCCACCTTGGAGGAGCTGTTTCTTCCGTTGTGTAATGTCCTGAACAGCTTGTACTAAAGTGCTGCATAAATAAGAATTAAACGCCTCGAGATGCGATATTCCTAAGTTAGACGATGTTAGTGTACGATTATAGTGATAAGCAATGTCTACGTAAGAGTTCATGAGTTGTGTATTGTATACATTGTCATGTATACGGTCGCTTAGAGGATGAACTGGATAGTTATGATTCAATGCTGCGGATATGTGGGAGAGGTAGCTGTTGTAGTTTCCATGCACAGCATCTTGTTGCGTGTCTGTGAAGTCATCGGTCATCTGGAGTGTCATGAGTGTGATGTTGATGGTAGAACACACCGGGATGATCCGGTCGGACTGATTCAGCAGAAGCAGTGCACCAGTAGCTCCAATGAGGAGTGGGGCAGCCTTTTGCGCAATCAACAAGGGATTCTGTTGGAAATAATCAATGGAATGCTCACCCGTAACACTCACGGCCCAATCCACTACATATTGTCTGAAATAGACCCAGAACGTGGAGGAAGGATTGAATAATACCGAGTAAGATTGAAGTGCATCCATGTAATATAGATTACCCAGGGATAACTTCAATGTGGCATTCTCCGGTTGTTCATCCATCACGTCGTCCTGATTCAGAAAATATAACATATGGATGAGACAGGCTGTACTTAATTGGTGTGCTTTCTCTGGGGGTAGTTTATCTGAGTGTTGCATCCAAAGTGGAGTGATGTACCCGATGTAGCTGTGTCCTGAATCTCGTAACAGCGGATTAACCGAACGAAGCTGCTCTAATGCATGTCCTGACAAGGGTTCGGGATATTCCCGTACGAGTTGCTCCGCTGAAGCAAACACGACCTCCAGATCGGATCTAAACGGATCTAACCAATCTTTCCGCATTATTACATATCGTCCTTCCTGCGATAAGGTGACTAAGGACTGTTCGACTAGATCATGAAGTTACACTTAGTATAGCGGAAATAAACTGAAAAAAATAGGATTTTTTGTGATCAATTGTGAGAAAAATGATGACTTTTTGTATTTTATGGCATAAAAAAGTGGATTTTAGGCTCAAACTAGGAAGGCACAGGATTTCGACATCGGAAAGGCGGCAGAAAAATGAATTTGAAATGGAAAACATGGAAGGCAGCCGGATTGGCAGCCGTAGTTATAACAGCAGCAACAGGACATGTGGCATTTGCTGATCCAGCCGTTCGTGCTGAGCAACATGATGATGCGTCAAAAGCTTCTTCCTCCGGCAAACCAGCGAAGCCATGCATGCAGGCAGGACACGGTCTGTTTATGATTGGTGAGACGGCAGACTTGCTTGGGATTGGACTTCGGGATCTGAAAGAACAGATGGAACTTGGCAAGACGTTGTCCCAGATTGCGAAAGAGCGTAAGGGACTTAGTGAGGAGCAGTTATTGCAGAAGTTGAAGCCTACACTGGCACAACGTTTGGATCAAGCTGTGGAAGAAGGTTGTCTCACCAAGGAACAAGCTGCAGCCACGAAGGCAGACATGGATACCAAGTTGAAAAAGGTCATTAATACACCGCTGCGTGATTTGCGGCGTGAATTTGCCCACCATGGCAAACGTTCCATGGTAGATAAGGGCGAAATTGCCCGGTTTATTGGAGTGACCCCTGCTCAACTGCACGAGCAGCTTCAGGGAGGGAAATCCCTGGCTGAGATTGCTCAGGCAAAAGGCATTAGCGAAACGCAGCTGGTGGACAAGCTGAAGGAACAATTAACGGGTGATTTGAAGAGATTTGTGAATCAGAAGGGCAACGTGCATCCAGCCCCGGGTCCCCAGGAACCTGTTCCTGGACGATCAACTTCGAGCGAAGTAGAATAAAGAAGAGCGTCTCCGTGAGGGGACGCTCTTCTTTATTCTAAAACGGCTCACTCGTTCCCGGACTGCGAGTTGAGCCGGGTGACGGAGTTCGCTCAGGTGAATTTCTTTTGTCCACAGCAGCTGATGGATTGGGAGTTGAACGTGGTTTACGCATTAACCCTACGGTGAAACGTGAGCCAGGAAGCTTGGATAGCGCCCAACTGATTGCAAGAGCAATACCAACGGTTACAAGGAACGATAGCAACGTTACAGGCAGATGCAATCCACTGAGTTGAAGCGGTCTGGTGACATAAGCGATCGCGTAGATCACCAGTGCATGAACCAGATATCCACCAAATGAATAGCGGCCAATCCAGGCTAAGAGGCGCTGAAACCGTGTATCTTTGCCCCGCATTAGTACAAGGAAACCATACATCATAAACATCTGAGCCATAATGATCAGGAATGTGGTTGGTTTCAGATAGGTGGAGATATTCAGATTAACAACATCCCCGGACCCACGCAGCACATCGTAACCAAGCCATATATACATCCCTATAAACAGACAGATCGTCCATGGCAGGATCTTTGTGGTCCAGCTCCTCCAGCTATCCACTGACCAGGCACATACGGCACCCAGTAAAAAGTAGAACCAGTACATCACCCATGAATAGGAGCGATATTGCAGCAACGTTGACCAAGGCTCAGACATGGATTCTGTCCAGCCCCCCATATTATAGTAGGACCATTGCATAAGCAGGGCATATAGTGCTGCTGCAAAGAGAATTAGTCCGATAATGACTTGCATGGGCGTGAAACGTGAGGTGTTCTGGATACGTCTCTGAATGGCTTTTGCTCCTGTCCAGAACAGGGGGAACAGAATATAGAACTGAAACACCATAATAACAAACCAGAGATGATACCCCGTCTGTGGTATAAACAGTTCACGAATCAGACTGCGAAAATCCGGTATGCCTGCAAGCCAGAACGCGGGGGTGAAGATACGGACAGAAAGCCAGTAGATCAGTGTCCATACGACAAACGGCATATAGATATCGCCAAATCGCTTTCGAATGAAGCGAGGATAGTCCGGTTTGGTGTTACGATGATGGTAAAACAACATTACACCCGATAGAAATACAAACGTTGGCGTACCAAATCGGGTCAGATGATAAATCATGGTCAGCATAATGGAATCCGGTTGTTCAATATCAGCGCGATAGATATACTCAGCGATACTATGCTGCATGACGATTGCCAGAAAGGCAATGCCCCGCAGTTCAGTCCATTCCGTTATTCGCGGTTTTTTCACATTGTAATCCTCCCTCCAGGAACCGGAGTTCATTATATAAGGGTACATGTTAAACATTAAGGCTGCATTAAATGGTGAAAATAGGTACTAAAAAAGACGGCTTTGGCCGTCTTTTCTGTTGATATATCTCATGCTTGTTTTAGTTCTGATCCTCTGATGATGGAGTCTCTGAGGACTCGGCATCTTCTTCAAACAGTTTCTGAATGTAGGACTGGAGTTTGGTCACATCAACACCCAGTACCTGAGCTGAGCTGACCAGTTCATTGGTGAGTAGTTTGTTCGGTGGAATCTGCTGCTGATCGATATCGTTCACATGGATATCGAAGCCAAGTGATGCGAGTTTTAACATCTGGGTTGGACTGAGGTCTGTCTCAATGTAGGGAGCGATCGCTTCCAGGATATCAGGGATTTTGAAGAGCGACGTGGTGCTCTGCATTTTCTTGGCCAGCTCGGTCATGAAGATCCGCTGCCGTTCGGTGCGCGTAAAATCCGAGGTGGCATCATGCCGGAACCGAACATATTGCAGAGCGGTTTTGCCGTCCATATGCTGCAATCCTTTTTTTAAGTCAATGTCGTACATATGTTTATCTGCTTTACTGGTGTAATACATGTCTTTCTCCACATCGATTTCAATGCCACCTACCGCATCAACAAGTGCCATGAAACCTGTAAAGTCTGTGTAGACATAATGCTGAATGGGAATACCGAGCAGATCACTGACGGTTTGTTTGGTCAGCTCCGCACCCCCGTAGGAAAAGGCTGCATTAAGTCTGCTTTTGCCATGCCCGGGAATGGCAACATAGGTATCACGCAGTACGGAGAATAGATGGGCTTTCTTGGTGACCGGATCAATGGAAGCGACCATGACCGAGTCTGAGCGTCCTGAATCATCGCCTCTTGAGTCTCCACCAAGGAGCAGAATGTTCACCCGTTCCTGGCCCTCCCATCTGGGAATCGTTGTTGTTGGTGTGTCTGAATCGTTGTCTGTGCCGGAAGAGGACGAGTTGGATGAAGTCCCGGAAGCCGTGGAGATGCTATTGGCAAAATGAACAATCGAATATCCGTAATATACAACGACACCTGTAATCGCAAGTGCCAGGGTCAGGGCTGTACCCCATAACCATTTTTTAAGCATAATCTTCACCTTTCTATGATTGAACTGATATGTAACCCAAACTAGTTTAACAAAAAGAAAGCAAAAAGTCCTCTTTGATTTCGTAACTTCGGTCAATTTGAGGATTGTTTGACAAATAGTTAGTGTATATTTAATATGTAAAAAATAATCTTGTTTTGTGTAATGGGGGTATTAAAAGCCAGTTATGAATCAATCACTATTTAATTGGATTAATCAGTTTGCAGACCAAATACCGTTTCTGGACTGGTTTATGATCACATCATCCGAGTATGCGGTTTGGGTCATGATTGCACTGCTCGTTATTGTATGGTTTCTCGGCGATCCATCGAAACAACGAATTGTTTTCTATGCCTGTGTGGCTTCCATTGTAGCGCTGGTTCTGGCCAAATGGGGGATTTCACCAGCAGTCGGTCACCCAAGACCTTTTGTAGAAGGGACTGTGCATCAGCTGGTTGCCCATGTACCTGATCCTTCTTTTCCAAGTAAACATGCTTCCTTTGTATTTGCTCTAGCGGCTGCTTCATTCTTTATTGGACGTCGCTTCGGGTTATGGATGTTGTTACTCGCTGTGTTGACAGGGGTGTCGCGTGTATATGTTGGTGTGCATTATCCAGGAGATATTCTGGGAGGATTCATTCTCGGAAGTCTGCTTAGTGTGGTTCTGATTACAACCCGCAATTATACCAAGTCGATTCCCGACTTCTTCATTAACATACACCGACGTGTTTTTCGTTAGCTTTTGAAAGCAATGTCTAGTGAAGTTTTGGTAGTTTAGTTTATTGAAAGAAGTCTCTTATCTCTGGTTCTGCCAAAGATGGGAGACTTTTTTTGTGTTATGTTCGAAGTTACCTGAAATTTATAGAAATTGAATTCTAACATCTACAATTCATGACGATAGGTGACGATATATTATAAATATGTATTATTTTGAGGAGTGGGACACATGGAAGACACGCGGGGGAATAAGTTGGGGATATTGAAGTTAACGATTCGAGGCAAGTTACTGACAGGTTTTCTTATCGTCGTGGCTCTGCTGGTTGTTGTAAGCGTTTATGCGTTAATACAGATCCATAATATGTCTGGTAAAGCCAATGATGTGGATCAGACCTGGATGCCGAGTGTAAGCCTCCTTGGCTTGATGAATGGGGATGTTTCGGATGTAGAGCGGTTGGCGCTGGCAATTATCGTTGAACAAGACGAAGAAGAAAATGTCAAGGTGAATGAAGCGTTAAAGTTGCTCCTCACCAAGATTGAGGATGAGCGTAAACAGTTGCTTACATACATTGAGAGCAATGATGAATCGATGAAGCTCTACAATGATTTCAGTACGAATTATGATGCGTATCTGGAGAAAATGCCTGCATTCATAGAATTCGGTATTGCAAATAACTATGAAGAAGCAAGTAGACTGCACACTGAAGCCTATCCAATGTGGTACACAGCAAACGACTCTATCACCAAGTTAATCACTTTAGGCAATGAAGGATCGCAAGCCGCAACGGGTGATTCTGTCGAGTTGGCTGAGAATACATTTAATGTGATTTTGGCAGTGACAATTTTTGCATTCCTGGTCGCGATATTCATTGCATTCTTCATTGCAAGCATTATTTCACGTCCAATCAAAAAGATGAATGAAGCGGCCTTGGCTATTGCCAATGGTGATCTGACGGGTGAGACGATTGTGCTCAAGAACAAAGACGAATTGGGAACGCTCGCGGCTTCCTTCAATACCATGAGTGGCAATCTGCGCTCCATGATTGAATCGGTGTCGATGACTTCCGAACAGGTAGCTGCTTCATCGGAGGAGCTTCTTGCAAGTGCGGAGCAGAATACTCAAGCCTCGGAACAGATTTCCGAAACGGTTGAGGAACTGGCCGTAGGTACGTCGGATCAAGTTGATATTGTAAAACGCTCTTCACAGGCGATGAATGAGATGGCTCTCGGATCGGAGCAGATTGCCGAGCTTGCTCAGAGTGTATCCGTATCTGCTGTGGATGCGGCGAATCAATCTTCCGAAGGAAATATGATTATTCAGCAAGCGGTTGAACAGATGGGTTCTGTTCGAAATTCCATTGCTTCGCTGACTGAATTGGTTACAGGGCTGGGGGAACGTTCAGCAGAGATTGGAACCATTACGGAGGTAATCAACAACATTGCCCGGCAGACCAATCTGCTTGCACTGAATGCAGCCATTGAAGCCGCACGAGCAGGAGAGCACGGACGTGGTTTCGCCGTAGTTGCGGGAGAAGTGCGTAAGTTGGCTGAGGAATCTTCTACATCTGCGCAACGAATTACGGATCTCGTTCAATTGATTCAGAAAGATACGGATCATGCTGTTCAGGCAGTCAAAGTGAACAGCAGTGAGACAGAAGCAGGAATCGAGATGGTTACTGCGGCAGGACAAGCGTTCGAGCAGATCTCGGATGCGGTCAACAAAGTAGCGGGTGAAATTCAGGAAGTATCTGCAGGTTCAGAGGAAATGTCGGCGAGTACAACTGAGGTTGTAGGATATGTAAGTCAAATTTCCAACATTGCTGGAGAGGCAGCTGGCGGGGTTCATAATGTATCAGCCGCAACTCAGCAGCAGTTGGCTTCGATGGAAGAGATTGCTTCATCCGCAGGTTCATTATCCAAAATGGCCGAAGAACTGCAGGAGCAGATTAACAAGTTCAAAGTGTAACCAATGAGATGTTCTCATACCTAAGGTGTACAAAAACATACTGACAGGATGGTCAGAATGCCATTCGATTTGTACTGTTGATGATAACAAGGGCGAGAAGCTGTTTCTCTAACGCGCATATGCGTTAGAGAAACAGCTTTTTTTGTCACATGACGCAGAGCAGGTCACAACAATGTTATTTCAGAAGTCACCAACGCTTATATAGCTGGTGAAACAAACGGCTATAATGGTAATTAATGGTGGAACTTACACTGAAATACACCATGGGGAGGAGCGATATAAACTTGCAGTCCAGAGTAATGCATACGGAATATTGATGAAGAGGAGATGAATAGTTGAACATGAAGGGGAGCTGGTGGAGACGAGTCGCTATGATCGCGTTATCGGCAGGATTACTGGCAGGGAGTTTATCGATGGGCACAGGAATTCGTAAGGCGGATGCGGCCGCCGGAAATCAGAACTATGCTGAAGCACTGCAAAAGGCCATTTACTTCTATGAGGCACAGCGCTCGGGTCCGTTGCCAGCGAGTAATCGGGTCGAATGGCGTGGTAATTCGGGCATGCAGGATGGAGCTGATGTAGGCGTTGATCTGACCGGAGGATGGTATGATGCCGGAGATCACGTGAAGTTTGGATTTCCGATGGCTGCTTCCGCAACGATGCTCGCCTGGTCTGTCGTGGAATACAGTGACGGATATGAACAGGCCGGACAACTGGAGGAGATCAAGGATAATATCCGATGGGCGACCGACTACTTTATGAAAGCGCATACGAAACCAAATGAATTATGGGGACAAGTGGGGGCAGGTAATACCGACCATGCCTGGTGGGGACCCGCAGAAGTCATGCAGATGAACCGTCCTTCGTTCAAGATTGATGCTTCATGCCCGGGCAGTGATCTGGCGGCAGAAACGGCTGCAGCGCTGGCAGCGTCATCGATTGTATTTGCAGATGATGATCCGGCATATTCGGCCAGACTGCTTCAACATGCGAAAGAGCTGTACAACTTCGCAGATACATATCGGGGGGAATACACCGATTGTATCACTGATGCTGCAGCGTTTTATAATTCGTGGACAGGATACGAAGACGAGCTGGCATGGGGTGGCGCATGGCTTTATTTAGCTACTAATGATAGCGCTTACTTGTCCAAAGCCATTGCAGCTACGGACCGGTGGTCTTCTAGCGGAGGCTCAGCCAATTGGCCCTATACCTGGACACAAGGTTGGGACAGTAAACATTATGGTGCCCAGATCCTGCTTGCCCGTATTACGTCCAGTTTGAACATGCCGGAGGCGACAAGATTTATTCAGTCGACTGAGCGCAATCTGGATTATTGGACGGTTGGAGTCAATGGGACACGAGTCAAGTATACGCCGGGAGGTCTGGCGTGGCTGGATCAGTGGGGATCGCTCCGATATGCAGCGAATGCATCCTTTATTTCTTTTGTATACTCCGACTGGGTCAGTGATCCTGTGAAAAAGTCGAGATATCAGGATTTTGCTGTCTCACAGATGAATTATATTCTGGGCGATAATCCGCGTCAGAGCAGTTATGTGGTCGGATATGGGCAAAATGCACCTCAACATCCGCATCATCGGACCGCTCACAGTTCATGGCTGAATAACGAAGATATCCCGGCTAACCATCGCCACATTCTGTATGGTGCCATGGTCGGTGGCCCGGATGCATCGGATGGATATACCGATGATATCGGGGATTACGTGAGTAATGAGGTCGCAACCGATTACAATGCTGGTTTTACCGGCGCACTGGCAAAGATGAATTTGCTGTTTGGTCAGAATCATCAGCCCCTGGCGAACTTCCCTGCACCTGAGGTGAAGGGAGATGAGTTCTTTGTGGAGGCTGCGATCAAATCATCAGGCGCCAATTATACGGAAATCAGAGCACAGCTTAATAATCGTTCCGCTTGGCCTGCCCGAATGGGAGATCAACTTTCTTTTAAGTATTTCCTGGATCTGAGTGAAGTGTATGCTGCCGGACGTACGGTATCGGACGTGCAAGTGACAACCTCCTATACGGAGGGGGCGACGGTATCCCAACCAGTTGTGGTGAATGCAGCCCAGCATATCTATGCCATTACGGCGAACTTCGGTAATACCAAGATCTATCCAGGTGGGGAAGGAAATTATCGTAAAGAAGTACAGTTCCGCATTACAGGCCCACAGGGTGCATGGAATGCCAGCAATGACCATTCGTTCCAGACGCTGACCACAGGCACTCCTGTGAAGAGCATATACCTTCCAGTCTATGATGCGGGGGTGAAGGTGTATGGACAGGAGCCTGGTGTTACACCAGTCACGGTCCCAGCCGCACCCGCTGGCGTGCAGGCTGTAGCGGGAAGTAGTCAGGTTAACCTGACCTGGGCCGCTGTATCCGGGGCCGAATCGTATACGGTGAAGCGTTCCGAGGTGAGTGGAGGACCATATATAACTGTTGCGACAGGGGTTAATGGATTGACCTACACAAACACGGGACTGACCAACGGGACGGCTTATTATTATGTAGTGACTGCTGTGAATTCAGCAGGGGAATCATCGGGTTCTGTGCAGGTGTCGGCTACCCCGCAAGTAGCTTCGACGGTGCCAGGAGCGCTGACTTTAAGTGGGACAGCTGGTGATGCGCAGTCGGTCCTGACCTGGACAGCAGCCTCGGGCGCTACTAGCTATAAGGTACAACGTTCGGTGGCAGGCGGGACATATGCAGATGTGGCAACCGGATTGTCCGTGTTGACTTACACCGACACAACAGCGCTGAATGGCACCACGTACAATTACCGGATTGCAGCTGTGAATGCGAACGGACAGACACTGTCCAATGTCCTGGCACTGACGCCTTCTGCACCTCCGGTGACGACGGGTACACTCGAAGTGCAGTACCGCAGCGGAGGGTCTGGGAATTCAAGTAATGCAGCGACTCCGCAGTTCAACGTGAAGAATACCGGAACACAGGCGATTGATCTCAGTACCGTGAAGATCCGATATTATTTCACCAAGGATGGTGCGGATCAAATGACCTTCTGGTGTGATTATGCCGAGATGGGCACGGCCAATGTTGAAGGTACATTTGTCGCAGTGAATCCGGCGAAGGGTACCGCAGATACGTATCTGGAGATTAGCTTCAAGTCCGGAGCAGGCAGTTTGGCCGCTGGAGCAGAGACCGGCGTGATTCAAGCACGCTTTTCCAAAAATAACTGGAGCAATTTCGATCTAAGTAATGATTATTCCTATGATGCTTCCAAGACGGCTTTTGCCGCATGGAACAAGGTAACCGGGTATCAGGGAAACACCAAAGTATGGGGCTTGGAGCCGTAACTGGCTGAATCATAAGCAGAAGAGCAGCATGGACAGACCAACAGCAATTATATTCAATTTCCACTATTCCAGGGAGGTATATATTAATGTTGAAATCAGCTGCGAAAAAAAGTTTAACAGCCATGCTGGCGGGAACCGTCATGTTGACCGGATACACCGGACTCTGGGCAGGGCCGCAAACAGCACATGCCGCAGATCAGGCCATCGAGATTCAGGCAGACAGCATTAATGAAGTTCGGTTTTTGCAATTATATGATCAGTTGAAAGATCCGGCGAACGGATATTTTTCGCCAGAGGGTCTACCGTATCATTCCATTGAGACCCTGCTCAGTGAGGCACCGGATTATGGTCATATGACGACGTCAGAGGCATACAGTTACTGGCTGTGGTTGGAAACTATGTATGGCCACTACACGGGAGACTGGTCCCAACTGGAAGCAGCTTGGGACAGTATGGAGAAATACATTATCCCGGTCAACGAAGGTGACGGCAAGGAAGAGCAGCCTACGATGAGCTCATACAACCCGAACAGCCCTGCTACGTATGCAGCGGAAAAACCTTTTCCTGATCAATATCCATCGCCACTTAATGGTCAATATGCAGCGGGTAAAGACCCGATTGATGCTGAACTTAAGGCGACCTATGGTAACAATCAGACCTATCTCATGCACTGGCTGGTCGACGTGGATGACTGGTATGGATATGGAAACCTGTTGAATCCATCACATACGGCTACCTATGTGAACACGTTCCAGCGTGGGGAGCAGGAGTCTGTGTGGGAAGCCATTCCGCATCCATCTCAGGATGATAAATCTTTTGGTAAGGCAAACGAAGGCTTCATGAGCTTGTTCACAAAGGAAACTCAGGTACCGTCAGCGCAATGGCGTTATACAAACGCAACGGATGCGGATGCACGTGCAGTACAGGTGCTGTATTGGGCGAAGGAGATGGGATACAACAATCCGGAATATCTGGATAAAGCGAAGAAGATGGGGGACTATCTGCGCTACGGCATGTATGATAAATACTTCCAGAAAATTGGAAGTGCAAAGAGCGGTACACCAACTCCGGGTACAGGCAAGGATTCCAACATGTATCTCATGGCTTGGTATACGTCTTGGGGAGGTGGCTTGGGTCAAGGTGGGGATTGGGCTTGGCGCATTGGAGCGAGCCATACCCATCAGGCTTATCAAAACCCGGTTGCAGCGTATGCTTTGTCTGATCCGGCTGGCGGCTTGATTCCGGAATCAGCAACAGCGAAGGCAGATTGGAATGCGACGTTGAAACGTCAGTTGGAATTCTACACTTGGCTACAATCCCATGAAGGAGCCATCGGCGGGGGAGCAACGAACAGTCTGGATGGTTCATACAAAGCCTATCCGGCAGGCGTAAGTACATTCTACGACATGGCTTATCAGGAGGCACCTGTATATCGTGATCCGGATTCCAACACCTGGTTTGGATTCCAGGCATGGCCGCTGGAGCGTGTAGCCGAGATGTATTATATTCTTGCGGAAAGCGGGGACTTGACCTCTGAGAACTTCCAGATGGCCAAGAAGGTAATCACGAAGTGGATCGACTGGAGTAAGGATTATGTATTTGTAGGTGAGCGTCCGGTGACGGATGCGCAAGGGTATTATCTGAATTCGGCTGGACAGCGCATTTTGGGAGGAACTAATGTTCAGGTAGCAACAACGCCGGCGCCGGGAGAGTTCTGGATTCCGGGTGGTCAGGAATGGCAGGGTCAACCGGACAAATGGAATGGATTCAGTTCGTTTACGGAAAATCCGAACTTCCGTGTAACGACCAAAGATCCAGTGCAGGATACAGGGGTTCTGGGAAGTTACGTTAAAGCTCTGACCTTCTTCGCAGCGGGAACTCAGGCAGAGAACGGCACACTTAGTGCGGAAGGCCAAGAAGCCAAGGATCTGGCTGAGGCTCTGTTGGATACAGCTTGGGATTACAATGATGGTGTGGGTATTGTTACGGAAGAAGAACGTAAAGACTACTTCCGCTTCTTTGCCAAAGAGATCTACATCCCGGCGAACTGGTCTGGAACCTTTGGTCAAGGCAATACGATTCCAGGTACAGCAGGTGTACCTTCCGATCCGGCGAAAGGTGGCAATGGCGTATACATTGGATACTCCGACTTGCGTCCGGCCATCAAGCAAGATCCGGCATGGGCTTACCTGGATAATCTGTACAAAACGTCATATAACACAACCACGAAACAGTGGGAAAACGGTGCACCTACCTTTACGTATCACCGGTTCTGGTCACAGGTGGATATGGCTACAGCGTACGGCGAGTATGATCGTCTCCTCGGAGATTCGGATAGTCCGGAAGTGGAAGTACCCGCTGCTCCTGCTGGCGTAACAGCAACTGGAGGAAGTGAGCAAGTGGTTCTGAATTGGAACGCAGCCGCTGGTGCAGCCTCGTATACCGTGAAACGTGCAGAGGTGAATGGTGGTCCTTATACGTCTGTAGCGACAGGGGTCACAGGATCGACATTCACGGATACAGGCTTGACCAACGGCACAACGTATTATTATGTCATCACTGCGGTGAATGCCGTAGGTGAGTCTGCACCGTCGACACAGGCATCTGCAACACCACTCGCAGGTACCGTTGCGCCAGGCGTATTCAACCTTACTGGAACGGCTGGCAATGCCCAGGCGGTACTGACATGGACCGCATCAACTGGAGCAGCGAGTTATAAGGTACAACGTTCGGTAGGCACCGGGGCATATGCTGATCTGGCAACAGGTTTGACCGCACTGACGTATACCGACGCTACAGCGGTGAATGGTACGGCTTATAATTATAGAGTCGTAGCCATTAATACGAGTGGTCAGACGAATTCAAATGTATTGGTGTTGACCCCATTGGCACCTCCAGTTACAACGGGAACGCTTGAAGTACAATACCGTAATGGTAGTTCAGGGGCTTCGGTCAATGCGATTACTCCACAATTTAATGTGAAGAATACAGGTACAACTGCTGTGGACTTGAGCAAAGTGAAGGTCCGGTATTATTTCACCAAGGATAGTGCCGCTGATCTGAGTTTCTGGTGTGATTATGCACAGATTGGCAGCGGTAACGTGGAAGGGCATTTTGTTTCGATAGATCCGGCCAAGGGCACGGCAGATACGTATCTGGAGATTGAATTCAAAGCAGGTGCCGGCAGTTTGGCCGCGGGTGCCGAAACCGGAATCATCCAGGGACGTTTCTCGAAAAACAACTGGACGAATTTTGATCAAACGAATGATTATTCCTTTGATTCTACCCAATCGGCCTTCAGTGCCTGGACAAAAGTGACAGCTTATCAGGATGGCGCCAAGGTATGGGGAATTGAACCTTAAATGAGTTGATCGACCGATTGTAGAGTGATGTTACTCATCATACAGGTTAAGCCGGGGAGGAATCCCTGGCTTTTCTTGTTTTATGGAAAGCAAAAATGAAATTCGAAATAATCACCGGAAACTGCTGATAAATCGATCCGTATTGAGTCTGGAGGCAAAAATGTGAATTCGGTGAACGGTAATCGGCAAATGAATCATAGTAATGTTTACCATATTTGCGATTTTAATCATTAAAATCTAGGTCATATGGCATATACCCTGAATGAGAAACGACCTAACTCTTTTATCGCGGTAAAATGAAGCATATCAAATAGTTACAATAATTTAACCTTTCAAAAAGAAGGGATCAGCAGTGAATTTTTCCAGCAGATTATGGACATACCCTGATACTTAGTGCTCAAGTTCGCCTATATCAATACAGGACTTTTGACTGATGAACGTTATGGATAGCCCGTTTACAATGGGGCAAGCCCGGGAGAACCAAGCCAGGTTAAAATTCTGTAACATCAGGGGGAACTCGACATCATGAACTGGAAAAAAACGATTATTACGGCAAGTGTCACAGCAACGATGCTGATGGGAAGTCTGACGACAGGAGCACTAACGGCACAGGTATCGGCAGCTGCTGTTAACAATTCACAAGTAAAAGTAATTTGGGGCGTAAACCTACGCACAACACCTTCTTCTTCTGCGAAGATTGTTCGCTTGGTCGCTAAAGGGGAAACGGTAACGGTGCTTCAGCAATCCGGTTCGGATTGGTATAAGATTAAGGATTCTGCTAACCGGACAGGCTACATATCTTCTTCATCCAAATACACACAAGCGATTAGTGGCGGCACAAGCGGATCGGGTTCGAATAGTGGTACATCGGTGACCGGCAATGCGTCTGTAGAAAAAGTGATTGCAGCGGGAATGAAATATTTGGGAACACCTTATGAGTTCGGAGCCAGTCGTAACAGCACAGCTACTTTTGACTGTTCCAGCTTTGTACGCCAGGCCTTCATTGATGCACTTGGCATCAAGCTTCCAGCGGATTCCCGCAAACAGGGAGACTATGTAAAAGCCAAGGGTACAGTTCAGACGAACTGGAAAAACCTGAAACGCGGCGATCTGATGTATTTCATGTCGTATAAAGGCAGCTCTGCATCATCGTATTCGGGCGTGAATAAATCTAGCGCAACGATTACTCATACAGGGATTTACCTGGGCAACGGCAAGGTATTACATACGTATTCCAACGCTGGCGGTGGTGTAACAACTAGTGATATCTCCGGCAAACACTGGGAGTATCGCTTCCTGTTTGGTGGCAGTGCGCTGTAGGTTAGAACAAGAACTTTAATCTATAATCCACGCATGTTCATATGCATACAAAACACCTCCCATTCTGCCTTTGACAGGCGAGTGGGAGGTGTTTTGGTGTTATTTATTACTTTGAAAAACTCAATCGTGATAGTACAGTCGGAACAGGATATCCTGATTGTAGTTGCCGAATCCCTCGCCATATAAGGTAAGCCCGCCTACATGCTGAGCATCTTCCTCCACCGAAAGACGAAGAGTCCATTGGTTGCGTTCGACCGGGATATCTGCGAGTGTAATGTCGGATAGATGTTGTCCATCAATAAACGTACCCTCATTGGTAATTCGCAGTACCTTGAGCATGCCGTACTGATTGACACTGTCACTCCACCATTCAGGGGTGAACATGCCACGTCCGTTGCCTGAATCTCCAGGACTTGTCCATTCCCCCAATCGGATGCCATTCAGCATGAATGTAATATCTGAGGGCCAATTCGGATTAACCGAAGGTGCTTCTGATCCGATCTCAAGGGACAATTCAATCGCATTGATCTGTTGTCCGGATAAAATATAGTTTGGAATTTTGTACTCCACAAATCCACGGCCAAACCACAGAATATGTGCATGCATCCGCTCGGGGTCGAGAAAATAACGAGGGTCATCATACTGTCCGATAACATGATTGGATGTAGCCAGACCACATGTCGGATAGACGTCAAAGTGGGTGTAGTGTCCCACAGGGACGGAAACCTCGTGAAGCTTGCGGGCTGTCCCGCTTTCCTGCGGCATGGAGATGCCAATCCAGTCTACAGCAAGGCTGTTCATTTTATGTGTGCCGCCGTCTTTGCGTATCATTTTGGACTGAATAATGCCCACATCCTGAAGTTTGCGGACATGCATGGTCACGATGGCACTACTCAGACCCAGTGAAGCAGCAAGGTCTTTCACATTCATCGGAGTCTCTGCAACAAGGCGGATGATCTGTAGACGGACTTCACTGGCAAGTGCTTCATATAGGGGTAGCCATTCGGCATCGGTATTTGCTCTGATCACAGTTGTTCCTCCATTTTATCTGTATAGAATTAAGTTAAACATAAATTCAGTAAAAAGAATAACATTTTGCAAAATTCAGGTTGAAATTAAGGCTATAATCGATTTTAATATAAATATGAACGTTGATCCATAGAATATCAATTAATTTTTATATTAATCTTAGGGAGTTGAAATTCATTATGGAAAAAGCAAAAATGACGGTAGATAAAGATTTTACTATTGGTGTAGTGGATAAGCGCTTGTACGGATCATTTATTGAGCATCTGGGACGTGCAGTCTATGGCGGGATTTACGAGCCGGGGCATCCATCAGCGAACGAACAGGGTTTCCGTACGGATGTGCTGGAGATGGTCAAGGAGCTGAACGTACCGATTGTACGTTATCCTGGAGGTAATTTTGTATCCGGTTACAATTGGGAAGATTCGGTTGGGCCTGTGTCAGAACGCAAACGCAGACTGGACCTGGCCTGGAGAACGATTGAGACCAATGAATTTGGCTTCAACGAATTCGTGGACTGGGCAAAACAGGCTAATTCTGAAGTCATGATGGCCGTTAATCTGGGAACACGGGGTACGGATGCAGCTCGCAACATTGTGGAATACAGCAACCATCCGGAAGGTTCGTACTATAGTGATCTTCGCATCAAGCATGGATACAAGCAGCCACATGCGATTAAAACATGGTGTCTGGGCAACGAAATGGATGGTCCTTGGCAGATTGGTCACAAAACGGCAGATGAGTATGGACGGTTAGCTGTTGAAGCGGCAAAAGTCATGAAGTGGACGGACCCGACGATTGAGCTGGTAGCCTGCGGAAGTTCGAATCTGAATATGCCATCGTTCCCGGAATGGGAAGCAACGGTGCTGGATCATACGTATGATCACGTGGAGTATCTGTCCTTGCATCAATACTACGGCAATCAAGAGCAAGATACACCAACGTTCCTGGCACGCTCGCTTGAAATGGATCGTTTTATCGATACCGTGAAGGCAACTTGTGATTATATCAAAGCGAAGAAACGCAGCAAAAAGACGATGTATCTGTCCTTTGATGAGTGGAATGTATGGTATCACTCCAATGAAAATGATTCAAAGATGGACCCTTGGCAGATTGCTCCGCCACAGCTGGAGGATATCTACAATCATGAGGATGCACTGCTTGTTGGATGTATGTTGATCAGTATGCTCAAACATGCGGATCGGGTTAAAATGGCCTGTCTGGCACAACTCGTTAACGTGATTGCACCAATCATGACAGATACGGGCGGTGGTTCATGGAGACAGACAATCTTCTATCCATTTATGCATACGTCTCTCTTCGGGCGTGGAACAGCATTGGTGCCATTGATCCAGTCTCCAAAATACGATACAAAACAAATCACGGATGTTCCTTATCTGGAAGCTATTGCGGTTCATAACGAAGAGCAGGGTGAAGTGACTGTATTCGCAGTCAACCGTCATCTGGAAGAATCCCTTCCGCTCGAAGTGGATCTGCGCAGCTTCGGGAAGTGTACCGTGATTGAGCATATCGTGCTGGAAAGTGATGATCTCAAAGCATCGAATACGGCAGCACAACCAAACCGCATTGCTCCTCATAATCGCGGGGGTGCAGTTGTATCTGATACTTTGATTACGGCGAGTTTGGCGAAAGCATCATGGAACGTGATCCGTTTGAAAGTGCAGTAGGGGATTAGCATAAAGGGATGGGACACGTGAGAGCGCAATGGCAGGCTTGATGCCCGAGAAGGAAGCCAGCGGACAGCGGATCAGCGTGTTCCTTCAATCAAAAAAGCTGGGTGCGAGTTCATCGCATCCAGCTTTTTTTCGTTGTATTTTATAGGGAAAAGGAAGGCATGGGAGGCATGAGTAATGAAGTGACAGACAAGGTAGCATTAAGTTAGGTAATGGCGTGTGTTGAAATGAATTACATGGTCCTGCCATACGGATACGCGCTAACGAACCTAGGACACCTTATTGTGCCGATTATCGTTATAGTAGAAATTTAACGAATCGGAGACACGTTATCCTAGCAAAAAGACGGATAAATCTCGGTAAAAGCATGCCCAGAGCGGAAATAAGGTTTCTAGGATTCGTGAGAATATTAGAGTATCCAAAAACAGACTAATAACGTGTGCTGAGTTCGTTACAATCGACCCACCTGTGTGAAAAGGTTATTTCTCTTTCGCTTTGATTCAGCGTAGCTTCCGCTCCAATTCAAAACTCAAAACTTTCACCGTCACGTGGGATGAGCACCTGACCATCCAACTGCTCGGATGCCAGATAAGTCGCAAGATCCGTACGAGACATCACACAATGGTTAATCGCATCCATGTGCACAGCGATGACATGAGCAGATGGCGCATGGCGCTTCACGGCGACAACGTCAGGCCCGTCCATCGTAATGGGATCACCCTCCACGAAGCGTGCACCTCCGGCATTCACGACAATGACTTCAGGCGTATATTGGCGGATGGCCTCAGCAGGTTCTTCACACCAGATGGTATCCCCCGCAATATAGGTGACAGGTTCTGCATCTGCTTCAAGTACGAAGCCGGACACCTTGCCCATACGTTCACCGATTTCACCTGTGCCATGATGCCCGGATGTACGGGCAAATCGGACAGAGTGATGCTCATGTTTTTCATCTACAGCTGTTACATTCGTGAATCCGGCACCTAGAAATACATTCTCATCCCCAGGCTGGCAGATCAGGGGAATGTCTTTGCCAAGTTGTTTCGCCGCTGCTTCATCCCAGTGGTCCACATGCGTGTGTGTCACAATCAACAGATCCGGATTCAGATAATCCGTTTCGGTTTCGGGCAGACCGACTCTCGGGTTACGTAGCTCATTCGGTGTGTTCGGGAATGCAGGCATGACTTCGGCGTTCATCAGCATCGGATCAACGAGAATGTTCAGCCCTCCGTATTCCAGCCACAGTGTAGCATTGCGAATCAATTGAATTTTCATTATATTTGCACTCCTTCGAGTTGTTTAATAGTATTACCCTATATGGTATACAACCCGTTTAACGGCGTACATAACATGATGAATGGAATTAGGCCACGCTAATTTCACCGTGAAAGGATTGCTGAAGCAAGATGAATGAAATGATAGATGACACGGATATACGTATTTTGCAGATTCTGATTCAGGATGCCAAACGTTCTCACAAAGAGATCGGTGAAGAGGTTCATCTCACGGGACAGGCGGTTGGTGCAAGAGTGCGCAAGCTGCAAGATCTGGGTGTGATTGAAGGGTATACGGTAAAATGGAACCCGGAACGCCTTGGCCTTGGTCTACAGGCCTTTGTCACAGTTTTCTTGAACTCCGGCGACAGACATGCCGCCTTTCGTACATTCATTGCTGAACGTGAGGACATCGTTGAAGTCCATCGCGTCAGTGGAGAAGGCTGTTATCTGATGAGAGTGCAGACTGGCACCACAGAGCAGCTTGGCCAACTGCTTGAAGCGTTGTTGCCTTACGGCAATTACAAAGTCAGCCTGTCCATAGGTGTAGAGAAATCACAGTGATGTGTGGGGAGCTTGTCCTCATCCATCCCGGTACTCAACGATCCTGTTGCTGTTCCAGCAAAGTCTCCTGAAGTAAGGACACCGCCTGGTTCAGCTCTTTTTTGCTCAGCAGATGATCTGTCTGAATATGAGACCGTGTGCCGTCTTTTAAGTACAGGACAAACATGGGAGAAGCGGACAGGAGCCACTTGCTGCGGGCAGGTGAGGCGAGTTCGACTTTGCGAATCTGGCTCCAAGCAATCTTACGTTTGCCCGTGCTTAACGCATCATCATCCCAGGATAACAACACGGCAGGGGTTCTGGTTAGTCGTGACACAAACATGAAGAACAGCGGTCCGATCAACCACATACCCAGCACGGCTGCAATGGAATAGTATATGGTCTCCAGTCTTTCGGCTTGTCCGTCCACGATGATCCATAATAAGCTCACGCACAAGAGAAGGAAAAGGAAGCATAAACTTCCCTTCCATAGAGCTGTGCTGCGTTGGTAACGAATCTGCTGATGGTCACGCTTGGGTGTTTCGGGTTGTTGCATAGATGTTCCTCCTAATTAACAATGCTGATCGATATGCCAAACGTGCCGCCTGCATAAGCAGAGCGGCATGTTCAACGTTCTGTATTTACTATAACTCAGTTTCATTACCCTGATATAGCTGAATTTTTACCTGCATCACGCGCATGGGTGTACAAGTCTGCATATACACCTTTGGCTGCGATTAGTTCCTGGTGCGGTCCTTCCTCCACAATCTCACCATTTTCCATCACCAGAATTCGATCGGCATGCATCACCGTGGACAGACGATGAGCAATAACAATGGTGGTGCGTCCCTGGGATACCGATTCCAGCGCCTGCTGCACAAGCTGTTCCGTGTGTGAGTCCAGATTGGCGGTTGCCTCATCCAGGATGAGCACTCGGGGCTGGAACACCACGATTCGGGCAAATGAAATCAACTGCCGCTCCCCGGCGGATAGTCCGCTTCCGCGTTCGGATAGATGCGTATCATATCCTTGAGGCAACCGTGAAATCATCGTATGTGCCCCGACAAACCGACAGGCCTCAATTGCCTGCTCTCGCGTAATATCCTCACGAAACATCCTCACATTATCAATAATGGAACCGGAGAACAGGAAAGGTTCCTGTTGAATCAGACCCACGATACGATGAAGCTTAGCCTGCGGCAGCTGCCGAATATCGGTACCATCAATCTCGATACTACCCTTGTCTACATCATAGAAGCGATTGAGCAGGGAGATCAGTGTACTTTTGCCAGCACCTGTTGTGCCCACGATACCTACCATTTCACCCGGATAGAGGTGCAGGTTCATCTGTTGGATCAAGGGCCGGTCTGCCCGATAACCAAACGACACATCATTAAAATCAATCTGGCCCATCACATTTTGTGGTTCAAGAGAGGAGGCCATACCGGGTTTGGGATCAGCAACTTCAGGCCGTGTATTCAGAATGTTCCAGATGCGATCCATCGATACGGTCGTGGACTGGAATGTATTCCATTGCATCGTAATCTGGTTAATCGGTTGAAAGAACTGGCGGATATAGCTGATAAACGCATACAATACCCCGACTTGCAGGGACTCACCCAGTACGGCGCGACCTCCAAGCCAGACCATCATGACCAGTGCTGCATTGCCAAGGATATCAAATGTCCGGTTGAAGATGACATTGGAACGGGCTTGCGCAATGTTGGCTTTCAGATGGAGCGCATTCTGTTCCGAGAAACGTTTCTTCTGTTCTTCCTCCTGGTGAAAAGCTTGAATCAGGAACATGCCGGACAAGTTCTCCGCCGTAAATGCGATCAGACGGGAAAGACGCGTACGGGCATTTTGATAAGCTTTCCGCAGTCGACTACGGAATAATACCGCAACCACCGCAATGACAGGCAGAACGATCAGGGAGTATGTCGCCAGCACAGGATCAAGTTGGAACATAAAGACGATAATGAGCACCAGCATCATACCATCCCGAATCAGACTGAGCAGTACTTGAGTGAAAAAGCTGCTGATGGTCTCCGTATCACTGGATACGTTTGTGACCAGACTGCCGATATGAAAACGGTCAAAGAAGGACATGGACATCTTGGAGATATGCTTGAACAGGTCCTTTCTGATCCGGGATACAATGTTCTGCCCTACGTGCTGCAACAGATTATTCTGGATATAGGTAAAAATAAAACTGATGACAGCCAGCCCGAGAAAGATGGCTGCGAGCTGAACGAGAAAGCCCACACTGGTCTGGCCCACGGCCAGATGATCATCGATGGCGATCTTCACCAGATAGGGTTGCAGCAGATCTGCCGATATGCCAAGCAGTGAACAGAAGAAGATACCGGCAAAAGCCCATTTATGCGGTTTGGCGTATGCCATCATCGCCTTAAACGAAGTTCGTTTACTCTGATCGGCCTCTGCATCTTGGTGAAGTTCAGCGTTAGCGTTAGACATGATGTAATCCCTCCTCCTGCAAACGGTAGGTGGCCGCATATAACCCCTTGGCAGCCATCAACTGCGCATGTGTTCCCTGTTCAGCGACTCGCCCTTCATCCAGAACGATAATATCGTCGGCGTGACGGACCGCGCTGATGCGATGAGAGATGATTAATGTAGTCTTGCCCTTGCCGATCTCACGCAGGCTACGCAGAATACCACTCTCGGTGACAGCATCAACCGCACTCATGCTGTCATCCAGAATAAGTAACTGTGCTTGTTTGATCAGTCCTCTTGCAAGGCTGGTTCGCTGACGCTGTCCACCAGACAAGGTGAGTCCACGTTCGCCAAGCAGTGTATCGAAGCGATCAGGAAAACGGACAATATTATCATAGATCATGGCTTGCCGTGCACTATGTTCCACTGTATCCAGCGATACTTCCCGGTCGCTGAATGCGATGTTATCCCGGATCGTGGTACTAAACAGGAATCCATCCTGAGGGACATAGGCGATGCGCGATCTTAGGCTTTCCAGCGACAGCTTCCGAATATCGGTGCCATTGATGCGAATCGTTCCTTCAGGTGGTTCATATGTACGCAGCAATAACTTAACGAGGGTACTTTTACCTGACCCGGTCTTGCCTACAATACCGACCGTTCGCCCGGCACGGATATTGAGTTGAATGTTTTTGAGAGCAGGAGATGAACTGCCAGGATAGGAGAAGGTTAGATTCTCCATGGAGATATCTTGTACGGTTTGGAGCGATGTGGCTTCAGGAAGTTCACGTACATCCGCTACTTCGCTGAGCAGGTCATTCACTCGTTCCAGTGATGCGCCTGAGCGCTGAACGGTATTAATAACATTGCCGATCTGTTGAAGCGGTCCCATAATAATGCGCAGATATAAGGTTAAGGCGACAAAACTCCCGAGTGTAATTGAATTCTGCATGGTCATAATACCTCCGACAAGCAGAGAAACGACCAATGAGATAGCTCCCAGCAGTGGTAGCAAGGCTTGAAACAAGGAAGACAGACGAACCAGTCGAAGCTGTTTGCTCTTGATCTCATCGACGGTAGTTCCAAAGCGTGCACGAGCACTGTCTTCGATGGCAAACGTCTTGGTTACGCGAATGCCACCCAGCTGCTCTTCCGCCGATTCCGTCATGGTTGCAAGAGCTTCCTGCACGTCGCGAGAGCGCTTGCGAATCCGCGGACCAAAAAACACGACCAGAAATGGAATCGCCAGCAAAGGAACAACACTGATTAAAATGAGCGTCAACGGAATCCCGCTAAGCAGCATCATGACAATGCAGGACAACAGCAGGAAGGTGGCATTGGTCATGAGCGTCACACCATTGGATATCGCTTCACGTACGGAAGTAACGTCATTCATGACATAACTGAGCAGCTTTCCGTTCCCCTGTTTGGAGAAATAATGTTCGCTAAGTTCGGAAAACTTACTGAATATACGCTCACGTGTCATGAATTCGAAGCGTCGACCGAGCTTCATAATCATGAATTGCCCGGTACCGAACAGCAGATTATACCCGATGGCAATAGCTAGAAGGGACAGGCTGTACCTTACGACCGTCTGCATCTGAAGAGAGTTCTGCATCAACTGATCCGTGAAGCTACCGAGTAAGCGGGGCAAGGAAGCTTGCCCGACATTGGAGGCGATGATCAGAAGAACAGCAACCAGATAAACAGGCCAGTTCGACACAACATAACCGCGGAGTAATCCTTTCTTGGACATAAGCGTTGTTCTCCTTTTGTTATAGGTGAAGTCAGTTCAGGCAGGTGGAGTCAAGAAAAGGGCCGACACCTGTTATTAGCGCGTCGTGCCCTCTTACTGTATGCGATCAAGTTCGTTGTTTATCCGTCATCCGATAGATTTCTCTATTCTTATTTTTGCGCTAATCCGATGGGATGTCAACGAAGCCAGTTAGCAAAAAGCAGGTGATCGGATTATCGACGTCGGAAAGGAGCTCTATGCAGTGTTCTCGTGTTGTATTCACCAGATGTCGAAATTACTGAAACATTTTCTAAGGATGCCCCGTCTGTAGGAATGAAGAGGTAAAAAATAGGCTTTACTAATCATATGGAGGTGCCAGGAAATGAAACATAAAAAAGGTTTGGCTGCAACACTTGCGCTCTGCGTTTCTTTGACAGCAGGAGGTGCATCGGTATTTGCTTTCACAGATGTGAAGGATGAAGGTCAGAAGTCGGTTGTGGATTCATTGAAATCAAAAGGTATTGTTAACGGAGTAACGGCGGATCTGTTCCGTCCAGATCTTGCATTGTCCGAGCCACAGGGTGTTCAACTGATTGTGAATGCATTTGGTCTGAAAAATGAATTTGCGGAAGCATCCGCTCAGAATAAAATCAGTCCGGATACGTGGTATGCCGATGCGGTGCAGGCCGCTACTCAGAATGGACTGTCCATTCCGGTTGAAGTGAACCCGCAGGGCAAGATGACACGTGAACTGTTTGTCATTTTGCTGAATGAAGGGATTAACACAACCGGGAATTATCCGGTCATCATGAAGTATAATCTTGTTAAGGACGAAAATAAAATCGGTAAGGACGCCATATCTGCAGTCCAGAACCTGCTGAACATGAACATCATTGAACTGGATAAGGACGGTAACTTCCGTCCAGATCAGTCGCTTACCCGTATGGAGGCTGCAAGCATGATCTTTAATGCACTTGAATTTGTGGATAAACACGGCAATGGCGGCTCAGCAGAGCCAACTCCAACCAATCCAGGTGAAGGCCAACAAGCGATTGTACCTGAAGTAACAACGACCAAGGTTGATGACAAAACAACCAAAGTTAAACTCAGTGCTGAAATGCCGCATCCTGGTTATGGATTGAAGATTGATGATGTGAAATTGGAGAAGGATGGACGCGCTATCGTGCTCTATTCCATTATTCAACCTGATCCAGACATGATGTATCCGATGGTTATCACCAATGTGACTGCAGAAACGGATATCCCAACAGGGTATACAGCAGAAGCTCAACCTTCTGGTAAGTAAATTCACTGCAAACCCTACAAACTGAACATGGTTAAAACGGATGTGTATCTTCCAAACCACTCTCCATACATGTATGGAGAGTGGTTTTTTATTTGAGTTGAAACTGTACACAGGTTTTCATATGATTATTTATATTACATTTAGTGTAATTAATCCTGTCGCTTTTTTATAAAGAAATGGATATCTACTTAGGATGTAAAGCCAGTTCGTGTTAGCGGAATGGCTTTTTTTAATGGTCTTTTCCGAAATATCTACTGTTTTCAGATTCCACACCTTGTGCAAAATTTACATATATGACTCCAAATTACTAGTGTTTATAAGCGTTTATGTATCCTGAAGGCAAAGATAAAAACAACATATATACGAAAGAGGGAGGAGAAATATAGAATAAAGGCAAGCCATTACAGGCTTGTAGTTTGCGAGAGATGTATGATAGATAATATTACATTGTATCACGTCGGTAAAACCTTGAAACCTGCAAACCTTAGAATTCAGTATGATGGCTGTAGACATCAATACCGTGTCCCATGCGTATATGTGGGTTTTGACTTTAAGGTCTGTTTTCTAACCTAAGTTCGGATCTGACATCTTTCAAGTTGATGTGATGAAACTCTCAATGACAACTACAGGAGGGAAATAGGTCAAATTCTACATGTTTTATACCCGCGAAATGACAATGACAAGCTGGCAACAAAAGTGTAAACCCCTGTTGTAACAGTATATTCCGTGATTTTAGAAGTGAAGATGGAAATGGCATATTTACGGATTCGAAAATGATCCATAAACTCAGTATGTAAGCGTTACCAAAAAAGGAGGAAACAACTGATGCAACCAGATGGGAAGTCCGCCTTATCGCAAAACTTATCGGTATACACCAATCCGAGCAGTAAGAAAAATAAATTATGGAGAAGGACGATTCGGAACTGGGAGTTGTATCTGTTTATTGCGCCAGCCTTTTTATACTTTCTGATATTCCATTATGGTCCGATGTACGGCATACAAATTGCATTTAAAAACTTTATCCCAACGCTTGGTGTCACAGGAAGCCCATGGGTCGGATTCGATCATTTCATCCGTTTCTTCAATTCGTATTATTTCTGGGATTTACTATGGAATACCCTTAGCATCAGCTTGTATGAGCTGGCTATAGGTTTTCCACTGCCGATTATTCTGGCGTTATCGTTCAATGAAGTGAAGGATTCCTTCTTCAAGCGTACTGTGCAGACCGTCACGTATGCACCGCATTTCATTTCGGTCGTGGTGATGTCGGGGATGATCATTACCTTTTTATCACCCTCGTCAGGCATGATTGTCAATTTGGTACAGGCCCTTGGATTCCAGGCACCTCAATTCCTGACGGACCCTGCGTGGTTCAAGACAGTGTATGTACTATCAGGAGTCTGGCAAAGTGCAGGCTGGGGCACCATTATATACCTTGCCGCTTTATCGGGTGTGGACCCGCAACTGCATGAAGCGGCTGTGGTGGATGGTGCGAGCCGGTTCAAACGGATTTTGCATATTAACATTCCAGCGATCATCCCTACGATCACCATCTTGTTAATTCTGAATATGGGCAGTATTCTGGGCGTCGGATTCGAGAAAATCCTGCTGCTGCAAAATCCGCTGAACATGGGCTCGTCCGATGTCATCTCAACATTTGTCTATCGATCCGGTCTGGTCGATGCGCAGTACAGTTTCTCTACGGCGGTGGGATTGTTCAACTCCGTAGTGAATGCGATTCTGCTTATTACCGTGAATCAGATTGCACGCCGCACCAGTGAAAACAGCCTATGGTAAAAGGAGGGGAATATACATGTCATCCGCTGTGAAAGAAAGTAGAAGTGATAAATTGTTCTTATTGTGTAATTACATCTATCTGACGGTAGCGCTCGTCATTGTGCTGTATCCGCTGTTATACATCATCAGTGCTTCAATCAGTGATCCCAAATATGTAGCCTCCGGTGAGATGTGGCTGCTTCCAAAAGGGATTACGTTTGAAGGTTACGCCCGGGTGTTTGAGAACACCAACATCTGGATTGGGTACAAAAATACGATTATCTATACCGTTGTAGGCACCATCGTTAACCTGATTGTTACACTACCGGCAGCCTATGCGCTCAGCCGCTCGGACTTTGTGGGACGCGGATTCTTCATGGCGATGTTTATGGTAACGATGTTCTTCGGCGGAGGGCTTGTCCCAAGTTACCTGCTGGTCAAGGATCTTGGTATGGTGAACAGCATGTGGGCACTTATTCTGCCCGGGGCTGCATCCATCTGGAATATTATCGTATGCCGGACGTTCTTCCAATCGACCATTCCCAAGGAGTTACAGGAAGCGGCGCATATTGATGGGTGTACCAACACCCGGTTGTTCATCAAGATTGTGCTCCCGCTTTCGATGCCAATCATTGCAGTGATGGCGCTCTTCTATGGAGTCGGACACTGGAACAGCTATTTTAGTGCCATGATCTATCTGAATGATTCCTCCAAGTACCCGCTACAGCTCTTTCTGCGCCAGATTCTGGTGCTTCAAGAAATGGCGGCTCAAGGGGGAGGCGCTATCGATACGTCTTCAGCCACGGCGATGAATACCAAAGCGGAGATCGCTGCACTGGTTAAATATGCCGTCATTATTGTTGCCACCCTACCTGTCATTGCGGTGTATCCATTCCTCCAGCGTTACTTTGTACAGGGTGTTATGATCGGTTCCGTTAAGGGATGATCTTAATCCATATACCACATTAAACAAGGGGAGTTGTTGTTATGAAAAAGCTTCGCAAGGCTTCATCCATTACACTCTGTCTCACCTTATTCGCAACATTGCTTGCAGCTTGTGGTTCAACCAATGAAGACGGAAGCACGACCACCAAAGTAGAGGGGGTCAAAAAAGAAGGTTTCCCCATTGTAGACAAAACGCTAACGTTAAAGGTCATGTCCCAGGATGCGGGCGTAGCCGACTGGAGCACGATGCCTGTGCTGCAAGAAATGGAGAAACTGTCGGGCATCAAGCTGGAATACCAGCTCTCACCAATCGACAGCTTTGAAACGAAGAAAAATCTGGTTTTCGCGAGCGGAGACTTGCCGGATATGTTCTATGCTGCGGACCTCAAGCCAGCCGAACAGGTGACTTATGGCAGCCAGGGCATCCTGATCCCGTTGGAAAAATACATTGACGAAGGTTACGCCCCGAATATCAAAAAGATTCTCGATGAGAACCCGGATGTCCGCAAATCATTTACAACACCTGATGGGCATATGTATGCACTCCCATTCATTGATAAAGCCGCCGTGTGGTATAGAGGCCCAATGTGGTACAACGGGGAATTCTTGAAGGCACTTAACGTAGAAGAGCCCAAGACTACGGAAGAATTGTATACGTATCTCAAGCGTGTAAAAGAAGAAGATCCCAATGGCAATGGCCAACAAGATGAAATTCCGCTTACTTCTGTAAAACTGGATGATCTTCGCATGTTTTTCTTCGGCTTCTGGGGAATGTACAACGAAGGCATCTATTCCGATAAGGACGGTAAAGTTCACTATCCTTATCAAGAAGAGGGCTACAAAGGTTATCTGACGTTCATGAACCGCTTGTGGAAGGAAGACTTGCTGGATCATGAGACCTTCTCTCAAACAGGTGATCAGAAAAAAGCTAAAGGTGAAAGCAACAAACTTGCACTGTTCAACGATTACCATCCATACTTCACACTCGGTGGTGAACCTAGCACGGATCATCCGCTGATGACACCCGTGAAGAGCGAGGTGGCAGACTCTCCGGTATACGGCAAGCATCCGGGCATGTCGGCTCGCGGTACCTTTGCTATTACAAGCAGCAACCCGTCACCCGAGGCGACGATGCGATGGATCGATTACTTATACAGCTATGACGGTGCGACACTGTTCAATCAAGGTCCGGAAGGTGTGTTGTGGAAATTCAAAGACAAGGAAAATCACGTGAAAGAGTGGCTCCCCGTTCCTGGCGGCGGTGATCGTGAGGAATACCGCGGTAAAATCACGCCGAACTTTGGTATCTTGACACCGGGTATTAATGATCCGGATGTAGCGAAGGGTCTACGCACCGAATTTGATGAGTGGATTGACCAGCAGAATCAAGAGAAGTTGGTACCTATCGGAAAAGCGCCATTTCCTAACGTGTATTTGACGAATGAAGAGCAAAGCGAAGCAACCGCTCTATTGTCTGACCTGGATACGTACGTTAAACAGATGGAAGCGAAGTTTGTGACCGGCCAGGAACCACTTGAGAACTGGGATAAGTACATTGCACAGATGAAGAAAATGGGCAGTGACCGTATCATCGAACTGTATCAGGGGGCATATGACCGCTGGAATTCGGGGCAATAAAGCCTATCGAGGTACATCCCATGCAGAAAGACAGCAGTTAGCTTCAATATTGTTAGCTGCATTAAATTTTTCGCATATAAGAATTCACGGGGGAGGTGTGGACCGTTATGCAGAAATGGTTTGAAGAAGCCAAACTGGGGATATTCATCCACTATGGCATCTATGCGGTGGACGGGGTTGCGGAATCCTGGTCCTTCTATAATGGCAGGATATCCTATGAAGAATATATGAAACAGTTGGATGGTTTTACGGCATCGGAATTCAATGCGGAGAAGTGGGCGGAATTGATTGAGAAGTCTGGTGCCCGGTATGCCGTATTGACAACGAAGCATCATGATGGCGTTGCTCTATGGGATACGCAATATAGTGATCTCAATGTTGTCAAACAGACACCAGCGAATCGGGACATTGTGAGGGAATATGCGGAAGCGATTCGGGAAAAGGGCATTCATCTGGGGATGTATTACTCGCTCATTGATTGGTCACACCCGGATTATCCTAGCGTGTATGAAGGTGGGAAAGTACCGGAGGATCTCAGTAGTGTCAACCGGCATTCAAGTCCTGTGGACGGTGTTCAAGATCAGGCAAAGTGGCAGAAGTTCCTGCAATTTAATAACCATCAACTGGGAGAGATTTTAACAAATTACGGAAAGGTGGATCTGCTGTGGTTTGATGGGGACTGGGAACGGAGTGCCGAGCAGTGGAATCTGCCGGAGTTCAAGCATTATCTGCAATCTTTTAACCCGGATATCATCATCAACTCCCGCCTTCAAGGTTATGGGGATTACAAAACGCCTGAGCAAGGCATTCCGATCACAAGACCGGAGGGACCCTGGGAATTCTGCACCACGATCAATAGATCTTGGGGTTATGTGCCAACCGATCATAAATATAAATCCCTAAATCAGATCATTCGAATGTTCTGTGACTGCATTTCGATGGGCGGTAATATGTTGCTGGATATCGGTCCGCGTGAAGATGGCACCATCGATCAGAGGCAGGAGGATATTCTGCTTGGACTGGGAGCTTGGATCCGAACCCATGAAGAGGCCGTCTTTGGTACGGGGGAAGGCATTATGCCTCGCTATTATCTGGGGGGAAGCACCGTATCAGAGGATCGAAAGACGCTGTACCTGTTTGTGTATGACGATCCAAAAGAGAATGTGTGCATCAAGGGTCTCTGCAATCCGATTAAGAAAATTACCGTGCTGCATTCGGGCAAAGAGCTTAATCATGAGATTCATGGGGGCGTGCCTTGGTTCAATATCCCGGGGACAACGTGGATCAAGATGACCCCGGAGGACACGCATGAACAGGTGACCGTTCTTAAGATCGAATTCAATGAGGAGCTGGAAATGTACGGCGGCTCTGGAGCCGTTGTCACCCATAACTAACCATTACGGGGAGGGTGTGTGCTGGTAGAAGCATGCCCTCCCTTACGAATTGGAGAGAGTGACATGAACAGAAGTGGAGTGCCAGAACCCAGGATTGAGTATGCTCCCAAACATTATATATGCAAGCGTGCGCAGGAACCGTTGGTGTTAGACGGTCGTGTGGATAAGGCATTTTGGAATGCGGCTCATTGGACGGAGGATTTCGTTGATATCGAAGGTGATCTTCGTCCGAAGCCAGAGAAACAGACACGGGTAAAAATGCTGTGGGATGACGACTATTTCTATTTTGCTGCCGAGCTGATTGAAGATCAGATCTGGGCTACCCTGACTGAACGTGATTCCGTTATTTTCTATGACAATGACTTCGAGATTTTTATCGATCCCGACGCGGATTCCCATCAATATTATGAGTTCGAGATCAATGCGCTCAATACGGTATGGGACCTGTTATTAGTGAAGCCGTATCGGGATGGTGGGCCTCCGGTTAACGGTTGGGATATTAGCGGTCTCAAGACGGCCGTATATATCGACGGGGAACTGAACAGACCTGGTGCAGAGAACCGGAAATGGAGCGTGGAAGTCGCGATTCCCTGGACCAGTCTAAAAGAATGTGCCGAAGGAAACCGTCCACCTGCGCCGGGTGAGTTCTGGCGCGTCAACTTCTCGCGTGTGGAGTGGCAGACCGAGGTACAGGACGGTGAGTACCGCAAGGTGCTGAATCCAGATACTGGAAAACCTTATCCGGAGGACAACTGGGTGTGGTCACCCATGGGCATCATCAACATGCATTACCCGGAGTTGTGGGGTTATGTTGTATTCTCGGATGAAGGAACGGATCAGTCGTTTGAGTTGCCGGAAGATGAACGAATCAAATGGGAGCTTCGCAAGCTCTATTATCGTGAACGCAATTATTATGAAACCCATGGTGAATTTACACAGGATGTGAAGCTGCTTATGGGTGAGGAATCGTGGAGCTGTGAGCCTGTTATTGAAACGACTCGTAGCCTTTTCCAGATTACTGCGCCGTCTTCGGACGGAACGGCCTTGATCTGTATTCGGGAAGACGGAAAGCTGTGGAAGGAGTGAGAACGCAATGACCAGCCAAACCTTGGTATTTTCCCTTGATGCACAGTCATTGGAGATAATTGAGCAGAAGTTCCAGGAGAAGGTACGTTTTGCAGAGGCCCGCAAATCGGAATTGTTTCATGTTTTTCAGCAGGAGCTAACGCAAGAAGAGGCATGGGCGTTGAAGTATGTCTATGCCTATATGCCGGTAAACGACATGGCTGATTATAACGGGGACTTGTTCTTGAGTCATGTGCGCCGGGCTTTGGACACCCGCAAACGTGTGCCTTGGGGAGAACGCGTTCCTGATCATCTGTTCCTTCATTTTGTACTGCCTTATCGTATAAATACGGAAAATATTGAAGATTACCGCGGCTTATTGTATGACGAATTAGCCGAGCGGACTACGAACTTATCCATGGCAGATGCCATTTTGGAGACGAATTACTGGTGTCATGAAAAAGCGACCTATATAGGCAGCGATCTGCGTACGATATCACCGCTGACGATGATCCGGAATGCTCGTGGTCGATGCGGCGAAGAATCCACGCTGGCGGTAGCCGCTCTTCGCAGTATTGGTATACCTGCCCGTCAGGTCTACACACCACGCTGGGCTCACTGTGACAGCAACCATGCTTGGGTAGAAGCCTGGGCAGATGGTCAATGGTATTACATCGGGGCATGCGAGCCGGAAGCCCGTCTGAACCAAGGGTGGTTCAGCCCGCCAGCCCGCAGGGCCATGCTGATTAATACGAGGATCTATGCCGACTATCCCGGACCAGAGGATATTACGCTCTCGGAAAAGGGATATACGGAAATTAATTTACTTGAGAACTATGCGCCCACACGCAACATCTATGTGAAGGTGAAAAATGAGCAGGGAGAGCCCGTACCCGGCGCGAGTGTTCGTTTTGAGCTGTACAATACGGCTGAATTCTATCCGATTGCCGAGATTAGGACGGAT
Source organism: Paenibacillus sp. FSL H7-0940 (assembly GCF_037979415.1). NCBI lineage: Bacteria > Bacillati > Bacillota > Bacilli > Caryophanales > Paenibacillaceae > Paenibacillus > Paenibacillus sp. FSL H7-0940. Next base: position 4,298,402 of record NZ_CP150280.1, on the reverse strand, counting down.
GCACAAGGGGAAGCAACCTTTAAGACTGGCTGTGGTGACCTTTTGATTCGTGCGGTCAGCGGCGGCAAGTGGAGTGAGGTCCTATTCAAGGCTCAGGAAAATAAGGATGTAGAGCTTGTGCTGGACTCGTCAGAGCAGCCTACAGGGATTGTAGATTTCGATATGGTTCCTCCTCCGGAAAGGGAAGGAGAGGTCGTGGTTGCATTACCAGAGGAGAAGATTGAGATTCATAATCGTCGTCTGGAGGAAGGAGCGCAGGCACGGAGCGAGTATGAGGACACGTTCCTGAGTGAGGAGGAAGCTGTATCTCTGGCTAAAAAGGTTGGACTGCCCTCGGTACGTGTATGGGATGTTCTCCACAAGGCACGGGGGAACAGCCGGGAAATTGCAGCTTTCCTAGAGGAACGTTCCAATCCATACGGTGAGTGGCCGCTCCGGTTGCTGGAGTCGATGAATGAAAAAGATTTAATTGATACTTTTCGCCAGACGCTGGATGGTCATCTGATTGGTGCGCTCTCGCAGCAAGGATCTTGGGCGGAGGATACGTTTGTGAGATACATCCTGTGTCCGCGGATCTCCTATGAGATGCTGGTCCCTTATCGAGGTGTATTCCAGAATGCCTTTTCGACAGAGGAGGTAGTGACGTTTAGGGAAAATCCTGCGACGCTTGCCCGAATGCTGGAACAGCAATATGAGTACTATGACGATCTTCCTAATCTAAAAGGCAAAGGGAATCCAATAGGGACGTATAGTCTAATGAAGGGAGACTCTCAGTCGCTGGATATTTTGTTTGTGGCTGTATGTCGCAGTCTGGGTATTCCGGCCCGATTACATCCGAGCGCACAGAAACCACAGTATCTAAGTGACAAAGGCTGGGAGGATGCAGTGTTTAGTCTCGTCTCACCTCTAACTCAGGAGAGCACAAGCTGGGGAATGCTCCGACTTCATAGGGATATAAAAATTCCGCAGGATACATCTGAAGCATCCTATTTCGAGAACTTTACGTTTGCCCGTCTGGAAGATGGCGTCTACAAGACGTTGATTTATCCTTATGGCAATACGAATGTCTATAGCGAGCCATATGAGGTTGAGGCAGGAGCTTATCGCTTAACGACAGGCATTCGTCTGAACGATGGAACGGCAAAAGTACGATTCGTTTACTTTACCGTGCGCGCCGGAGATACCACTGAGGTTGTATTGTCTTATCGTGAGAATGAGGTTAATATTCCTGTACTGGGTAAACTGGCACCAGGAAGTATACTGACCCTTCTGGACGGTTCAGAGGTAGAACTGAAGGAACTTCTGGGATCGGAGGGTGCTATTGCTGCCTGGATTGAACCGGAGCGGGAACCGACCAAACATCTGATTCGTGAACTGTGCGAGCTGGCAGAGCCGCTGGATAGGCTGGGTATACCAATCGTACTCATGATCGGAGATATGGAATGGAACGCTGCCTTTGACCCTGCTGGTTATCCAAAGCTGCCTGTACGCACGGTTTTTGTACGAGATTCCAGTTATGCTTCCTTGTCCGGCTTCATTTTGAAGCCTGCAACTCACGAAGCGGGTTATCCACATCTGTTCGTGCTGGATACTCAGTATCAAGTTCGTTATTCGGCTTCCGGGTACAAGATTGGTACCGGGAAGGAAGCCTTGCAGATTGCTGCTGCGATATCTCAATCATCGAACGGATCGGAGTGAAGAGAGTGACGAAATATATTGCTGCGGGTTATGCTGTTGATTCAGTTCTTCCCGATATGACACATGAGGATCTCTTGAAGTTAACACATCTGAACATAGCCTTCGGACATGTCAAGAATGATGCAATCACTACCGAGCATTTAAAAAATGGCCATGTGATCCAGAACATCAAGCGGGAGCATCCAAAACTTAAAGTGCTGCTGTCTGTAGGTGGATGGAGCGCTGGCGGTTTTTCCGAAGCTGCCTCAACCCAGGCGGGGAGGGACAGCATGGCTGAATCAGCGGTTAGGGTGCTGGAGGAATATCCTTTTGACGGGATCGATCTGGACTGGGAATATCCTTGTTACGGTGAAGCTGGTATCGCATCCAGCCCAGATGATAAACGGAATTTTACGTTACTTCTCAAGACAATCCGGGAGGCACTGAGTGCTAAGGGAGAAGCGGATGGCCGTCATTATCTGCTCACCATTGCGGCAGGGGCTGATCAATACTACGTTGATGGTACAGAGATGGCCGAGGTGCAGCAGTACCTGGACTACGTGCAGTTGATGACCTATGATATGCGTGGCGGTTTTCAGGTTCTGACCGGACATCATACGAATCTGTACACGCCAACAGGAGATCTGTTTCGAATCAGTACGGATGCTTCCATGAACCTGTTTGTTCGCGCAGGCGTTCCGAAGGAGAAAATTGTGATTGGAGCTGCCTTCTATTCCCGGATCTGGACTGAGGTTCCTGACCGAAACCACGGACTCCATCAAATGGCCGGCAGCACAGGCGGCTACGGTCCGTCATTTGCCGAGCTGGAAGCGAAGTACATTAACAAGAATGGTTACACCCGTTATTGGGATGAAGAAGCCTGTGCACCGTTTTTGTTTAATGGGTCCAGCCTCATATCTTATGATGATGAAGAATCGATCCAATGCAAATGTGATTACGTAAAGGATCAAGGTCTGGCCGGGATCATGTTCTGGGAGTACGGCTGTGATCCAACTCACCGTTTGCTGGGTGCAGTGCATCAAGGACTGAAGGTTCTTCCGGCTGGGAAAATCGGATAAGGCCGCCAGCCGCGACGAATCAGATTATGTCTACGGACTAAAAACATACGAAGGGGCCGTCCTATACGTTATGAGCATGACGTATAGGACGGCCCTTGTTTGCGTTGTTTTGGTCTAATGAATCAGGCACATGTTAGACGATGTCTCCCTTTATCCAATACATTCCTCGTCATCATCATCAGGAGAATCGGCGGAGCCATTGGGACGGTGCATTTTACGGTATTGCCCTGGGGTATAACCCGTCTCTTTTTTGAATTTGCGGATGAAGTTTGGTGTATCCAGGTAACCGACACGCGTGATGATATCTTTTAACGGATCGGTTGTATGCAGCAGTAGTCGAATGACCTCATCCATCCGTTTCTGCCAGATATATTGGGTAAAGTTCATGCCGATCTTTTCTTTGAAAGAACGACTGAAATAGGATGAAGAGATCGTGAATTTCGATGAAATCGTACCTAAACTGACATCATAATCAGAGAAATTGGCATCGATATAAGCCACGATTTCATCCATAAGAGAGCTTTCTTCCGTCTCACTCTTTGCCTCGACATGGGCGCAGATTTCGGCGGCAAGGCCTGTCAGTTTTTTCTCCAAATCCTCTAACGAGTCGTAGGAAGTGATCCTTGGAAGGTGATCAACCACATGATGGATTCCAAGCTCCGAAGCGGTTTTGAGCATTGTATTCAGAATATCAAAGCAGATGCAACGCAGCAGCGGTACAGATGGCATTTCGGATTTCAGGGTATTCAACGCAGTTGACACCATCTGAACCGCCACATCATAGCTGCCTTGTTTTAAGCTCTGAACCAGCTTTAATAACACATCCTTAGGGACCCAGAAGGAGGAATCCTGTACATCGGAACCAGAGAGGTCGTTAAAGTATGTACTCCTGCCCTGTCCATGAAGCATCGATGCTTCCAGAGCGGTCGAGGCCTCAATGTAGGACTGATTCAGCTGTTTCGGATAAGTGTACCGATTGCCTATCCCGATTGCGGGCGCGACCCCGGTGTGTTCTGTCACCATCCATTGCAGTTTTTCAACGATAGGCTCCATACGGATATTCAGGCTACCTTCATGCCCAATTTCGGCATCGAATCCCACGATAAGGGCCAATTGGTCTGCCTGTGGCAGCTCTACGCCGTAAGCATATGCAGACAACTCCGGCAGGTCCACATCGTTCATCAGCTGCATGACAGTAGGTTGCTCGGGGTTATCACCGATAGGAAAAGCATGCATTTCCCAGCCCATGATCATGACAAAATAATGGGACCGGTTAAAGCGTATGCCAAGCTTATCCGTAAACTCAGAAGGAAAATCTCCGGTGTGACCGTGCTTCAGCAACATGAGCAAAATATGATTGCGAGCATAGGGCTCCTGAAGATCTACGCGCTGACTATAATCATGCAGTGTTTTCTTGATCCATTCCAGCTCGTTGGTGGTGGAGGATGGATCAGGATCATTTTTCAACCGAATGAACTCCATTAAGTCTGAAATCGGATGGTACTGTCTTCGGGCCAACATAATGGCGAGGAACGTGCCCATCACCACCATGAAGGAGAAAACGAGAACAACAAAGGTGCGAATATGAACGATTCGGCTAAAAAATTGGTTGCTGGGCATAGCGGTTACATAAGTCCAACCCGCATCCGATTTAACGGATACAACCGAATGTGGTTCTTGATTTAAGGAGATGCTGTGCGTGCCGGGTTCAAGAGCAAACAGAGCGTTAACTTCCTGTTCGGATATGATTTCTCCCTTGTAATTGGCTGCCAGTACTTGCCCGAAATTATCGAAAATATAAGTCATCCCGTGATAGTCGCTAAGGATGGAATCAATTAAGCCCGTCAGATTGGACTCGTGAATCAAGTACATGACGGTTCCATGGGCGGGCGTATTGTTAGGTGCAATCGGTACAAGGTATGCCAGCATGGAATTGGGTATTCTGGTTCCTTGGACGACCTGCTCCGCTGGACGTATTGTGGGGGACTGTACGTTATTCAAATCCCGGATCATGTCTGTTTTGTTCCACGTAGTAAATTTGTAGCGGCCAGTGAATACATCCAGGTTCTCAGAACCTTGAGAAGAATAGATGTTATCATCTCCACGGAAGAACAGGAATAACTCATCGATAATGGAACTGGTGGCTTTGTATTTGACCAATGCGCCGATGGATTCCCGGCTATAGTACGGATGGTGGGTCCAATACCGCGTTAACTGCTCATCGTAGGCGATGCGAAAAGCGATGTCTTGGAGTTCTTTCATGCGATCATCAATGACAGTTTTGGCTTGAGTGAGCTGATTGACATTGGTCTGTTCAATCTCTGAACGGAGCGTGTCCACAGCGTTGTGATAAATAATGATGGTTAAAATAACAAGAGGGATAAGAAAAATGGAGATATAGGATAGGGTGTACTTAAACAGAAGCTTGGACTTGAAGTGATTCCATTTCATATCTGCAACCTCCCGTTTATCTTAGTGCTGCAGCGATAGCGCTCTCATATGGGCAGTGAAGCTATTGTTAAGATGGGAGCTGCTGGGGTGTTCCTTCTAAAAATACTAGGAGAACTTCTCTAATAAAGCAATGGTTCTTTTATAAATTCCAGTGCAATCCGTAAGAAAGATATAGTTATAGCAAAATCCCCTCAAAGTTCACTCATTTCCTTATGCTACCACACAAGGCTTTTCAAAGAGTAACTACTTTAAGGGGATAATTTTACTGATCATATATTATATTTTCTATTACTGAATATAGGAGTTACAACGATTATTCGTCCAGAGGTTCATAGTCAAACCAATCGTAACTTGCAGGCGTACACTCCCCCGATGGAGCATAAGCGTACATGGCGATCATCACACCTGTGAAACCACTTGCTACTTCGGTAGATAACAGATGTGTTTCCCCTGAACCCACTTCGATGGCATCGGATGAACCTTGCTGGTAGAGGAACGTGAAGTGATTACGGTCAGCCTTGATTTGTAATACAACCGGCCCCGTGTCACAGTCAAGCACCTGTTCGGTTCGCAGAGAGCCGACGGTTCGCCGCAATACGATTTTCTTCTGCCCATAGACCTGTGTTACAGCCAAATCGTAATGATATTTATCATTCATAAATAAGGTTAATCCGGCTTCCTCACCGCTCGCAAATGGCTCATAACACAGCTCGGTGGCCATATTGCATAAGAAATGGCTCAATCGACGCCCAACAAAGGCTGGATTTTGTCCATCATCGAGTGAAACCGGCTGACCCCGCAGGATGAGTTGCCCGGGATTTTCTGTGAGTGTCCAACTATTCGGAGCCGGGTTCCGTAAGAAGATCCAGTTCATGTCCAAAGTTGGTTCGTCAAAATGATCCCGTATAGCCCGAGGTGACCAAGGATGCTCAGGCAATGAAGGTCCGGTCATCTCTGGTTCAATATGTCCGTCCACACCGATTATCGGCCAACCGTCATCCGTCCAAGTGACAGGTGCCAGGAAGGTCTCGCGTCCCAGATGGTGTCGCATGGGGTAACCTGCTGGACGAAGGCCCAGACATACGGCCCACCAGCTTCCATCCTGGATCTGGACAAGGTCTGCATGACCGGTTGCGTGAATGCTGGATTTCATGCTCCGATTGGACAGAATCGGATTATGAGGACACGGATCAAATGGTCCGTATGGCTCTGTGCTCCGAGCGATGGTCTCCATATGGCCATACTCGGTTCCACCTTCGGCGATCATCAGATAATAGAGGCCGTTTATTTTATACATGTGGGGAGCTTCGGGGGCTGCTCCTCCGGTTCCAGTCCAGATCAATCGACTATCGGTTAGTCTGGCTCCGGTCGTGATGTCTATCTCGCACTGATAGATGCCTTCGCCTTCATCGCCGTTACAGGCCGTTTGAAAATACACACGTCCATCTTCATCAAAGAAAAAAGAGGGATCAATGCCGCCCTGATCAATAAAAATCGGAGCAGACCATGGTCCCTCGGGCAGGGCACTACGCACATAAAAATTTCCGCCGCCGCTGACATTGGTTGTTGTCATGTAGAACCAGCCATCATGGTGCCGGAGTGTTGGGGCAAAAATGCCGCCAGAACTGCCCGCGTTCGCTAAAGGGAGTTGCTCAGTTGTTGTGAGGACATGGCCGATCTGTCGCCAGTTCACAAGGTCTTTGCTGTGGAAGATGGGCACACCAGGGAAATATTCAAAGGTACTGGTTACCAGATAATAGTCTTCATCTACACGGCAGATACTTGGATCTGGATAAAACCCCGGAATGACCGGATTGGTATATTTCATCATTTATGCTCCTATTCATTTCGAGAATTTAGTATGAATCTGGACACATTGAAAATCCCTGCTACAAGGCGAATTATAACGCTTATAAGTATATGGAACCTTGATTTTTCGGTCTTGGAATAGCATGATATAGACATTCAACCCAACTATGTTCGCGGAGGGGAATGCTTTTGAGTAATGCATATTTGAGATGGTTTACCTCGGACCATCAACAATTTCCGTTTTTTATCCAGTACGGTGGACATGTTGAGGACATGGAGCTTCATAATCATATGGATTTTACGGAACTTGTGATTGTTCTGAATGGTCATGCAACCCATGTGGTGAACACCGAGGAATTTTTTATTAAAAAAGGGAACGCATTTGTGATTAATGGCGACACCCATCATGCGTATAAAGACCCTCATGATTTTAGGATCTGTAACATTATGTTCAGTCCCGAGATGCTTGCTTCGGCTGGGCCCGATCTGAGAAAATCTAACGGCTTCCAGGCGCTGTTTGTTTTGGAACCGTTTTATCGTAATATTCACTCCTTTCCGAGTAAATTGGCGTTATCCATTTCCAGTCTGGAGTATGTAGAATCACTGATATCGTTCATGATTGAGGAGTATCAGAGTAAACAGCAAGGGTATCAGACGATGTTGATCTCACGTCTTACGGAGATGGTTGTTTATTTGTCGAGGCAATATGATACGCAGGAGAAAGGGATCGAAGGTAATAATCTGATGCATCTGGCAAATGCCATTTCATTCATTGAAGATCATTATCTGGAGCCACTGTCGCTAGAGGATATTGCGGGGAAGTCGAATATCTCAATAAGGCATCTGAACCGGATTTTTCGATCCTATTATCAGATGACCCCGATCTCTTATCTGCAAAAGTTGCGTCTGGAGAAGGCGTGTCATTTGTTAAAAAACGGGAACCTGTCCATTACGGAAATTTCGTATGAATGCGGGTTTAACGACAGTAATTATTTCACCCGCCAGTTTAAGAAAGCCTTTGGCAAGTCTCCCAAAACATACAGGCAGACTCATTAATACCTGGCCGAATATAAAACACCAAAACAGGGCCTCCTCATATGGAGGTCCTGTCTGCTGTCTCAGGGAAAATTTAATAGTCCAAAAGCCGTCCGTTGTCATGCCACTGACCGTACATTTTATTTTCCTTTGTGTTGGTTATGAACTTATCCAATCTGCTCTGGAATAATGCTGGCTGATTCTTCACACTTTGGATCGTATCGATACGAACGTTTTGATACAGGACAGGGAAGGCCATGAAATTTGCATAAACCTGCTGGTCTTCTTTCAGCCTTTGTTCGATCACACCATCAATAATGAAAGCAGTCGGCTCCATAACAGGAAGAACCTTTCTACCCTCGTCATGCATGAAGCCCAATTTTTCAAGACGACGGACACGTTCCTTGTTCAATTCAGTCCATGAGCTACGTTTACTCCTAGGAGATAATCTTTGTGCTAATTGAGTCTCGGATATTTTCTTTTTGACTCCATCGATCCAGCCAAAGCACAGCGCCTCCTCAACCACGTCCAAATACAGCAGGGTATTTGGCACGGGTTTTATGCTTATCATTACCCAGCAAGATTTCTCAACTTTTCCATGCGTCCGCAACCAATTTCTCAATTCATCCCTCGACGTCACGGGGATACAATGTACATTTTCCATCCGATTGTCAACTATACTTGAGCCGGTTCCTGATACCAGAAGAGTGAATAGTCATTCATGATGGAGGCGTGCCCCAATTGACGCAGCATCGTAGAAACATTGCCTCGATGATAGGTTCCGTGGTTAACCACATGTATTACGATGTCCGATAAGCTGGTTTCGCGAACTCCTGCAAATGGATTATCGAGTAGAATGGTTTGCCCCAAATCAGCTTGGCCTCGTAACCACTCACTGTATTGTGCCGACAGGTCGGTAAAACATTGGATGTACTCATCCACAGAACCGTGAATTTCACTATTGAGTGGTATGCATGCTTGCAGTGCCTCGCGCATACCGGTGCCAGTTAACACCAGATACCACATCTTATCCACTGTATAGATATGGCTGAGTGCGTGAGCAATGGTTGGATATGAACTGTTCACTTCCTGACTCAGTACAGAAGAGGGCAATTCCTTGATTCTGCCCAGGATGGTTTGGTTGGCCCATGCGTGGTAGTTATACATTTGTTCCGGATGATTCATTGATGATCGTCTCCTTTAATTTGGCTATAGATTAGGTTAACTTACTGAGATGATTATAAAAAAAGAAGTATGACAACAGCGTGTCATACTTCTTCATAGAGCTTAAGTGCGTTTCGAAGTTGTTCTTTCAGAATGTCTCTTAATTCAATCGGTTCAAGTACCTCGGCGCCACTGCCTAAACTAAGTAGAAACGACCATAACCACTTGGCTTGTAACGGTTGATGAACCGAGATACGCATTGTCATACTTCCATCCTCGTGAAATTGCTTATCTGCCTGTTGAAAATGATCCATGGCTTCCGCGAGCGCTTCCGGGTTCACCCGAAATACCACATCACTTACCTGATCTTGCCATGACGGATCTGACCCAACCGTCTCTTGGGGAAGCTCAAGGTGGGGTTGGAAGTGTTCCGATGTCAGTTGCACGTTCATCATCCGGGACAGTCGGAACTCGCGATAATCCTGCCGTGTCTGGCAAAATCCATATACATACCAATTACGATATTTAAAATGGAGTCTTACCGGTTCCAGATGGCGGGGTGTATGTTCATTCTTTGTATTGATGTAGTCAAAACGGACAACCTGATGATCCGTAATACCTTTACGCAGATGAGGAAGGGCATCAGGTTCTGTTCGGCGAGTCTCCAGATCCACCGATAGTCTTGAGGTTTGATGCTCCGGTCCAATCGTTTGCAGACGTTCAATCGTGCCTTGTGCACGTGCATCTTCAAATACTGTGGATAGACTGCTCAGAACCGTGATCAGGGAATCCACATCATAAGAACCGAGTAAGCTTTTATCCATCTTGTATCCGTCCATCATGCCGTAGCCACCTTTGAGTCCCTGATGGGAGACAACCGGGAAGCCGGCGGCACAGATTACATCAATATCCCGATAGATCGTTCTTGGGGACACCTGAAACTCTTCAGCCAAGGTGGAAGCAGACAATACTTCGTGGTTCAGCAGTTTGTATATGATTGAGATTAATCGCTCCAATTTCAAAAGGTATCCCCGCCCGTTATTCCATTTTGTCATTACAGGCCATTATTATATCACGCCAGGGTAAACAACATGGAGGATTACAGAGGGTCTATAGAAGTCATACCATCCAGTATGTTTTGTTCCAACATAATTGGACAAGTTCTTCGGTGAGAGGAAACAAAAAAGAGTGCTGGATAGCACCCTTTCGAAGAAACATGATTGTTGTTGTGTTGAACAGTTACGTTAGCAGATCGGTCGAACTTCATATCGAGTGAATAGTCAGAGCCGGCTCTACTCTTCTTGCACGTTATAGAGAACCCGAGCGAGCAGATTCTGTCCATAGTTTCCGAAATTTTTACCAAAGATCGTTAAGCCCCGTTTGTTCAAAGGTGCGTCCGTAACCGCAATGCGGAAGTGAATATCGCTTTTGTAATCCAGCCCAATCTGGTCCAACGTCACATCCGAGATGCGGCATCCGTCGATATAGCTGCCTTCCTGTGTAATCCGGATCAGCTTCAGCATGCCGTACTGGTTCAAGTGGGGAGGCCACCATTCCGGATTAAAGGTACCGCGTGTATTGCCAAAATCCCCCGGACTTGTCCAGCAGCCAATCTCAATCCCATTGACATAGAAGTAAATATCCGAAGGGTAATTGTCACAAAAGCCAGGGGCCTCCGATCCCAGTTCCATCGACAACTGAATTTCGCTAAAGGACTGATTAGGTTTGAGATAGTTTGGAATCCGATACTCGAGATAACCCTCGGCCAGCCAGATCATCTCCGCATCAATTCGCAGTGGATCAGCAAAGTACCGCGGATCATCGAACTCTCCAACAATGCTGTCCCGGGTAGCGAGACCACATGTAGGTGCAGCCTGATAATCGCTGTAATGACCGACCTGAATTTCCACCTCATAACGATTGTTAATCTCTTGTGAACGCAGATCAACCATCAATTTTTCCTCATTGAGATAACATATCTTCTGAATTCCATGTTTGCCAACGGCGGTGTTGATCTCGATCAATCCGCTCTCTTCAAGCTTCTTGATATGCATTGTGATAGCGCCATTGCTCAGTCCAAGCTTGGTTGCAAGATCATTGAGATTAAGACTTTGGTTCTTGGCCAGCAGCTCGATGATCTGAATCCGGATTTCCGAACTGAGCGCTTTGAAGATATTCACACCCGACATCAGATCTTTAATATAAATCATAGGTGGATTTCCTTTCCCCGTTCTGAACAAAGTCTTCGACACAGACATTTGCACATTTATATGTTTTATTTCAGATAATTATAAATCATTCCCTCATGGAAGGGAAGGGTGGAGAAATAGAAGCCAAAACCCTTGTATATAGCGCAAATACGAAAATATAACCTATATTTTGTCCACTATTCCGGTTAAAATAAGTGTTAATCAGTTCACATATATTTGAAATATACCATTGAAATGTCATGTAACCGCTTTTATAATCCTATTATACCTAAATTGATTCAATACTTCATGAACCTAATTAACCATTTGAACAGGAAAGGTGGAGTTTGGTTTGGAAAAGTTAAGCAATGTGAAGAGGTTTAAGTGGAAACGGTTGGCGTTACCGGCATTACTTGTGATGGTATTACTGCTGGCAGGTCAGTCAAAAGCTTTGGCGGCATTCTGGAATCTGACCGGAGATACGGCTGTTCATGATCCGTCGATTATCAAAGAGGGCAGTTCCTGGTACACCTTTTCAACCGGCCCGGGCATTCAAGTATTGAAATCCGATAATGGTTCGTCCTGGTATCGTGTTCCACAAATCTTCTTAAGTAAGCCATCCTGGTGGGCTTCTGCCGTTCCGGGACAAAGCGGATTGGATGTATGGGCACCGGATGTAGAGCAGTATAACGGAAAAGTATGGCTCTATTATTCGATCTCCACCTTTGGCTCCAATCGGTCTGCGATTGGTCTTGCTTCTGCGAACAGCATTGGGGCAGGGCAATGGAAGGATGAAGGATTGGTGCTTCAAACCACGACCGCCAATAATTATAATGCCATTGATCCAAATCTGGTCATTGATGCTTCAGGCAATCCATGGCTGGCCTTTGGTTCTTTCTGGAGTGGCCTGAAGATTGTCAAGCTGGACAAAAACACGATGAAACCGACGGGAAGTATAACTTCCATTGCTGCGCGCCCGAATAACGGAGGTGCTATTGAAGGACCAAGTATTGTATATCGTGGCGGCTATTATTACCTGTTTGCTTCCATCGATTCTTGCTGCCAAGGGGTGAACAGTACCTACAAAATGGTCTATGGACGTTCGACCAGTATAACAGGCCCTTATGTGGACAAAAACGGAGTTAATATGCTGAATGGTGGCGGAACGATATTGGATACAGGCAATGTGAAGTGGAAAGGTCCAGGTGGTCAGGACGTGTACAACGGCAATGTCATCGCAAGACATGCCTATGATGCAGAGGATAATGGCAATCCGAAATTGCTGATTAATGACTTGCTTTGGGACTCGAGTGGCTGGCCGAAATACTAATTTATTTTATATAAATGTAAAATGTTTTATAAAAGTGTTGACTAAAGTGATCTGGATTTGATAAATTTAACAACAGAAATCTTATTTCATCCAATTGAATACGGTTACAAGTCCAGATCAGGAGGGGTTCAGATGGTAAAGAAAAAGAGTTGGGTCACATTTATGCTTCTTATGCTGGTAAGTGCACTGGTACTCGCAGGTTGCGGAGGAAGCAGCGGTGCAAGTGGGGACAAGGAGTTAACATTTATGTTCCGCGGCGGTACTGATGAGCAGAAAGCATACCAAGCGGTGGTCAAGAAATTCGAAGAAGATCATCCGGGTGTGAAAGTCAAAATTATTGTAACGGCTGCGGATCAATATGCAACCAAGCTAAGAGCGGCAATTACAGGCAACAGCTTGCCTGACGTATTTTATATCAATCCGGGTGACGTGAAAGCGTATGTGAACAGCAATGTGCTGATGAACCTCACTTCGTATATTGAAAACAATCCGGATGTTGATCTCGATAATATCTGGAAATACGGCGTGGACCTGTATCGTTATGACGGCCAAATGGCAGGTCAAGGTGATATCTACGGTATGCCGAAGGATCTGGGGCCATTTTCACTGGGCTACAACAAAACGTTGTTTGAAAAAGAGGGTATCCCACTCCCTGACAAGGATAAACCATACACATGGGAAGAGTTCATCAAGGTGAATCAGCAAGCGACCAAGGATACCAATGGAGATGGTAAACCGGATGTATACGGTACTGGATTCAACGTACAGTGGGCCCTGCAATCCTTTGTATGGAGCAACGGTGGGGATTGGTTGGATGAGACCAAAACAAAGGTAACGATTGATGATCCAAAATTCGCTGAAGCGCTGCAGTTCTTCGCGGATATGCAGAATGTATACAAAATTACACCTTCCATTGAGGAAGCGCAAACATTGGATACGTATCAACGCTGGATGAAAGGTGAAATGGCTTTCTTCCCTGTAGGCCCATGGGATATGAGTACATTTGAGAAATTACCTTTCGATTATGATTTGCTGCCATTCCCTGCGGGATCAACTGGCAAGTCGGCAACGTGGATCGGATCTCTGGGAATCGGAGTATCGGCGAAAACGAAACATCCAGAAGAAGCAGCAGCATTGGTGAACTACCTTACGGCTTCGAAGGAAGGCATGCAACAACTGGGAGATGCCAAGGTACAGATTCCGAACTTGCTTGATATGGCAGACGAGTGGGCCAAAGATACATCCACGAAACCAGCCAACAAACAGGAATTCATTGATATCGTTGAAGATTACGGCCGGGCTCTGCCAGGTAACTACACGTACAATGCGGAATGGTATGACCTGTTCTTCACGGACATCCAGCCGGTATTGGATGGCAAGATTACAGCCGCAGACTATGTGAAGCAGCAACAACCAAAAATGCAAAAACTGCTCGACAAAGCGGTTGAACAAGAAAAGAAATCTCAGAAATAGTAGATAGGAAAGGGTGATGCCGGCAGCCTGCAATCATGCTGCTGGCATCATTCGTATTGGAACTTATTGGATTCCATACGGGCATGTGGCATTCGTTGATCGACAAGGTTCAATCGAAGAATGCCACATGCTGATACTAGAAACAGGGGTGAACGCCGTGATTACGAAATCGAGTTTGTATCGCAAAGAGATGCTGTACGGATATCTGTTTATTTTACCTCCGATTCTTGGATTGCTGATCTTTGTCATGTTCCCGTTCCTCTACTCCCTTTATGGTTCCTTTACGGATTGGGACGGACTGGGACAGATGAACTTTATCGGATTGGCCAACTTCAAGGATTTGCTAACGGATGACCTCTTCTACAAAGCGATGTTTAATACATTCTTCCTGATGCTCGGTATCCCGATTGGTCTGTTGCTCGCATTATTGCTGGCGATGGGTCTGAATCGTAAAATTCCCGGCACCACGACATTCCGAGTAATCTATTACATCCCGGTCATTTCTTCCCTCGCTGCGGTGTCCATCATGTGGAACTGGGCGTACAACGGGGATTACGGTCTGGTGAACCAGTTCCTTGACCTGTTTGGGATTAAAGGTCCTAACTGGCTAGCGAACAAAGACACGGTTAAACCGGCTTTGATTATTATGACGGTGTGGAAAGGCTTGGGATACACGATGTTGTTGTACCTGGCAGCACTGCAAAGTGTATCACGTACATACTACGAGGCGGCTGAGCTGGATGGAGCGAACGGGTTCCAAATCTTCCGCAATATCACCTGGCCTATGGTGAAGCCAGTTACCTTTTTCCTCATTGTTACAAATATCATTGGCGGTTCCCAGATCTTCACCGAGATGAACATTATGACACCTACGGGTGGTCCTGAATATTCTTCGGCATCGATCGTTTTCTACATCTGGCAGAAAGCATTCAGTAACTTGCAGATGGGTTATGCCTCAGCGATGGCCATGATTCTTGGTATTTTCATTTTTGTCATTACCCTGGTGCAATTCAAAATGAACGAAAAATCAGCCTATGATGGGGATTGATTGTCAAGGAAAGGAGTGAACCGGAGATGTCTTACAGTCAAAAGAGGAAATTAACAAACTCGATCATTTTTATCGTACTCGCGATTGGGGCGATTGCGATGATTGCACCACTGATCTGGATGTTGTCCACGTCATTGAAGGAGAAGCAGGATGTGTTCGCGCTTCCGCCTGTATGGATACCTGAAGTATTCCAATTTGGTAAGTATAAAGAAATCTGGGAAGCCGGTCCCCTACTCAGCGGGATCAAAAACAGCCTCATCGTTGCGGTGAGTGTAACGGTGGTGGGTACGTTTACGTCCAGTATCGCAGCATTTGCTTTTGCCAAGTTAAGATTCCCGCACAAAAACAAACTGTTTCTCGCGTTGCTGGCATCCATGATGATTCCTTATCCAACAGTCATGATCCCACAATTCATCATGTTTGCAAAGCTGGGCTGGGTGGATACGCTGTTACCATTGATTGTTCCTGGCCTGTTCGGTAACGTAATCATGATCTTTTTCCTACGCCAGTACCTGCTTAGTGTACCTGATGCAATTATTGAGGCGGCCAAAATCGATGGAAGTTCCTACTTCCGGCTGTACTCCAGTATTACGTTTCCGCTCATCAAACCGGCGATTGCTGCACAGCTGATTCTCTGGTTCATGGGCATCTGGAACGATTATCTGGCACCGATTATTTATCTGAATTCACCGGAGAAGCAGACGTTACAGCTCGTTATAGCAAACTTTAATGCCACGTATGCGATTCAAACCGATTATCCGCTTATTATGGCGGCGTCAATTGTGGCTCTGTTACCTGTATTAATCATCTTCCTGATCTTCCAGAAACAGATTATTGAGTCGGTTGCAATTTCGGGAGTGAAGGGATGAACCAGCGGAAGAAATTCCGACGGTGGTCGAATTCAGGAAAAGGAGTGGTTGCTTCCATGTTGTTATTGTTGGTTGTTGGAGCTGCGGGTTGTTCCGGAGAAGGAGCAGGAGAAACGGTGTCCCGTCCCGTCTTTCCTGAAGCTCCTCAAGATACTCAGTTGTATGACACTTCCATTTTGGATGATGAATCACGCTGGACGGTGAACAATGCGCATGATCCGGCCATTATCAAAACAGACCAGGGATACTACGTCTATTCCACAGACGTTCGTGTAGCAGGAGAAGCGAAACCCGGCGTCATGGTACGCAAATCAGATGATCTGATCCACTGGAAGTGGGTAGGTCAAGCTCTCCCGGGTATTCCGCAAGAAGCGCTGGACTGGACAGGTGCGGTCAATCTGTGGGCACCGGATGTGGTCCAGGCTGGTGATACCTATCGGATGTATTATTCGGCTTCTTCTTTTGGCAGTACACAGTCGGCTATTGGTCTTCAGACATCCTCATCTCCCGAAGGTCCATGGACAGATGAAGGACTCGTTGTGAAAACCTCTGCGAATGAACAAGACAAATTAAATGCCATTGATGCCAATCCCATTGTGGATGCCGAGGGCAATTCGTGGATGGTATACGGTTCGTTCTTTGACGGCATCTATATTGCGCCACTTGATCCCGACACCGGGAAATTCAAGGACGAGGGTTATGGTACTCGCATTGCCGCTCGTGATCGTGCAACTGAAGAGGGTGCAGTGGAAGGTCCATACATTGTGTATAACCCGGAGTTCAAAAAGTATTATCTATTCGTCTCCTATGATTCCTTATTCGAAGATTATAACGTGCGGGTTGCGCGTGCTGATTCGATCACAGGACCGTACACAGACATAAACGGCAATAACATGCTGGATACAGATTATCTGCCGCAATATGAGATCGGCACCAAAATTCTCGGCGGTTATCGTTTCACAGAAGGCGAGGGCTGGGTTGCGCCTGGACATAACTCCGTTCTGAAGGACGGAGACGATTATTACATCGTGCATCATGCACGGGGCGAGACGGATAAAAACTGGCCATATCTGCATGTACGCAAAATGTTATGGACAAAGGATGGCTGGCCTGTGGTTTCACCTGAACGGTACGCTGGTGAGACAGCACAGGACATTCCGAAGTCCATGATTGCCGGGGAGTGGGAAGGCATGGCGCTTGATCCGTCCGTAGACGGGCAGATTCAAGCCGTGCCTTATACCCTAACAAGCAACGGTAAGATTAAAAGTGAAAAAGGTTCAGGAACCTGGACATTTGATGACAAACAAACGCTGACACTGAAGTGGAAAGAAAGCCCATGGGGCGGAGCTTCCACGGAAGAGCTGAAGCTGCTCCCGTCCTGGGACTGGGAGCGAAGCCAGCCCGCACTGGTGGTAACAGGCCTCAATGACCACGGTGTGGCGGTCTGGGGCAAGCAGATCAGCGCAGCGGAGGAGTAAGGGGGCGAGTAGCGAGCGCGGTGAGAGCGAGCTGCTGCTCCGATGGTGCACAAGCAGTGAGGGGGAGGAAGGAGCCGCAGGAGCGAGTTTGGCATCCGATTTCAACCGCCAAGAGCGGTGGAAAGAGAAATCGGAGGACAAGAGAGCGCCAAGGCCCTGCCACCCCCGAACGTCCGCTGTACATGACAAAGTTGGCCTATAGCTCTGCGGCCAGCCCAGCATTACATGGGGAGAGTTGACCCTGCGAAGCGGTCGACCCCATAAGATCGAGCCAACAAAAAAGGCTCGAAGTGAGGTTGTAACCCAGCGAGCGCGGTAAGAGAGAGCTGTCGCTTCGATGGTGCACAAGCAGTGAGGGGGAGGAAGGAGCCGCAGGAGTGAGTTTGGCATCCGATTTCAACCGCAGAGAGCGGTAGTAAAAGAAATCGGAGGACAAGAGAGCACCAAGGCCCTGCCACCCCCGAACGTCCGCTGTGCACCACCCCAAAAGGGTTTTCGCTTTTTCGCAATTGGGTTACATCCCTAAACTTCGAGCCAAACAACATTTGAAAGGGGAGCATTCCCATGACTGATTCTATTACATTTACTAATCCCATCTTGGAGCAGCGCGCTGATCCGTGGGTGTACCGTCATACAGACGGTTACTATTATTTCTCCGCTTCCGTGCCAGAATTTGACCGGATTGAAATCCGAAGAGCAGAGACGTTGGAAGAGTTAAGAGATGCTGAGCCGGTAACGGCTTGGACGAAGCGTGACACAGGGCCAATGAGTGCCAACATTTGGGCACCGGAGATTCATTTTATCGATGGCAAATGGTACATACACTACGCTGCCGCTCACACCAGTGAGACCAACGAAGGTCTGTTCGATCATCGGATGTATGTCCTGGAGAACGATTCCGCGAATCCACTCGAAGGAGAGTGGGTAGAGAAAGGGCAGATCCACACCCGGTGGGAATCATTTGCGCTGGATGCAACGACCTTTGAACATAAGGGAATCCGCTATCTGGTCTGGGCACAGAAAGATCCCGATATTGTGGGTAACTCCAACCTGTACATTGCCGAAATGGAGAACCCATGGACGCTACGCGGCGAACAGGTTATGATCTCTACGCCAGAGTATGATTGGGAGATCATCGGCTTTAAGGTCAATGAAGGAGCAGCCGTGATGCATCGGAATGGGCGTTTGTTCATCGGCTACTCGGCCAGCGCGACCGATTACAATTATTGTATGGGTCTGCTCACCGCAGATGAAAATGCCGATTTGCTTGATCCGGCAAGCTGGGTGAAATCACCCAAGCCGGTATTCCAGACTTGTGAAGCGAACGGCCAATACGGCCCGGGTCATAATAGCTTTACGGTGTCACCGGATGGCAAGACCGATATTCTGATTTATCATGCGCGTAATTACAAAGACATCGAGGGTGATCCCTTGTATGATCCGAACCGCCATGCCCGTGCTCAAGTGATTCATTGGCGTGAAGATGGCACACCTGATTTCGGTGTTCCGGTCCCAGATGGCAGCGCAGTAGCAGAAGCAAAATAAGAGGTAGTGAAACCTTAATATGAGAGCCCTTAGTTAGCGAGTGATGCTGATTAAGGGCTCTTCTGTGTGTGAACGATGAGATAGAGTGGCCTGAACATAAGTGTCCTGGACACAAAACAAAGCAACCACAACGATGATTTCTGCGTATGAGAGAGATACAGATTAAGATGCAGAACCTATTAGGAGGATCACATATGGATTCACGCGAGACGTTGGACAAGGAACTTGAACAGATTTTGAAATGGGAGAAACAACAGAAAGACTTGTTTATTTGGGATAAAATCGGGCGTTTGCCCTTTGCGATGTTGGATAAAGTGATGCCTAAAGCGCTGAAACAGAAGATCGGAGATTCCCTGAACGACGTGGGTCAGTATGTGCAGAATGGGGGCAAGTTTCTCGTACAGAAGAAAAAAGTAGCCAAGCTACTGCAAGAGGAAGCTGAGAGGTGCGGTTATTCCATGATGGATACGACCTATCGTCTGGAGCAGGAATCTGAAGCGGAGGGGACAGCAAAGATTCATAGTGTAGAGAATCTGCCACTTCAGGTGCTGGACCAGGTGGCTGATAACATTACCGAGAGTCGAACCAAGTTTGCCGCGGCTCAGGGAGCAGCTACAGGGTTTGGTGGCATTGTAACCATAGCAGCAGATATTCCGATGGTGATGGGGCTTTCTCTGAAGGTACTGCAAGAGATGGCTCTATGTTATGGTTATGATCCGGATGAACCGCTGGAGCGCATCTTCATTGTCAAATGTCTGCAATTCTCTTCCGCTGATATTGTAGGTAAGAAAGCGATCATTGAAGAACTGGCCGCTTATGATGATCCCGACAAACCCATTGAAGTGGTATCGCAGATGCAGGGGTGGCGGGAAGTGTTTAACTCCTACAGTGAATCTTTTGGCTGGAAGAAGCTGTTCCAACTCGTGCCGATTGCCGGCATGGTATTTGGTTCGGTGAGCAACAAAAATACAATTCGAGATGTAGCCGAAGCAGGCAAAATGTTGTACAAAAAACGGCTGATCCTTCAGCGTTTGAAGTAATATTACAGAAGAAGTCATATTATAGAAGAATATTTAAATTGAAAGAGATGAATTTGATATGTTAAACAAACAGGGTTTCTATGATCTTTTAGATCGTAATAATATCGTTTACAAAAGTATTGAACATCCCGCAGTATACACGATGGAGGAAATATTCTCTTATCAGATTCCACATACAGAACGTATCGTTAAAAATCTGTTTCTGCGTGATGACAAGAAGCGCAACTATTATCTGGTGACGATTGCTGGGACGAAGTCCGTTGATTTGAGAAGTTTAAGCGAAAAGATACCTAGCCGCAAATTAAGTTTTGCCAGTGAAAAGGATTTGTTGGAATTCCTCGGATTGGAAAAAGGGCACGTCAACCCTATGGGGGTTCTCAATAATATTCAGAAAAACGTGACCGTAGTTTTTGACAAGGATTTAGTTGGTCAGAAAATTGGAATTCATCCCATGGAAAATACGGCGACGGTATTCCTTGAATTTGAAGATGTGAAGGAACTAATTACAGCTCAAGGTAGCAACATTGTCATGTGTGATGTGGAATAAACGGTTGAAGCTAAATACGAGAAAAACATATATAACAAAAGGGTTCCTACCGCTCTGTGATTACAGAGTTGGTGGGAACCCTTTTTGTTATGGCTAAACTTTTTATTTAGACTGCTAATGTAGGTGACTAAAGTGAAATCTAACGAACTCAGCAGACGTTATTCGGCGATATTTCACTAATCCCGATTTCTAAAGAATCTCAGACACGTTATTTCTGCATCTCACACGCACATTCCAAGGTTTTTGGCCTTTTTCTCAGGAATAGCGTTGCTCAGATTCTTTAGATTGCGAAACCGGCAGTATTCGTTCAAATAAGTGCTGTCAGGTTCGTTAGCGCAAGATAACGTCTTATAAGGCGATGCTGCCACGTAAGGAATGGATCTAATATAGAATAAAAAGTGGACACCTGTTGATGTATTCTTTATTCCTCACTACCATTTTCTTTCGCCCAGATATTGAGTAATTTATCGGATGGAAGCAGGAATGTGAAAATCCCGAGCAGGGGCAGGAAGCTGCACATCTGCATTACGGGTGATACGCCGAAGACGTCAATCCAGTTCCCCAGCACGAGTGCGCCCAGGCCTCCCATACCAAATGCCAGACCAGTAATTAGACCAGAAACCGTTCCGATTTTGCCTGGAATCAGCATTTGCGCGTATACAACCGTAACCGAGAAGCTGGATAACATGATAAAACCAATAATGGTTAGCAGTACGCCTGTCCAGAACAGATTCGCATAGGGCAACAACAGAGCCAGAGGAGCAGCTCCGGCCATGGACAGGAAGATCAGGTTACGTTTGCCGAATCGATCCGCCAAGGGGCCTCCGAAGAACGTACCCAGTGCTCCGGCAGCCAGGAACAAGAAGATATAGATCTGCGCGTCTTCTGTGGACAATCCAAAAGTATCTTTCAGATTAAACGCATAGAAGCTGCCAATGGAAGCGATATACCAGGAACGAACAAAGACAAGCAAGATCAATAGCGTAATGGCGGCAGTAATCTTTTTACGCAAAGCAGGATTGGGTGCACGACGGGCGGCAGCCTGTCTACGCAGGTATCCTCCCGATTGCAGCATACGTCCATACCAACGGGCTATGTAGATCTGAACTGCAATTCCCATGGCAGCAATGCCTGTAAATCCAATGGCACCGAACAGTCCAAACGGGATAAAGATCCAGCGTGTAAGCAATGGGGCAAGGGACTGTCCGGCGTTACCACCAACTTGGAAGATGGACTGTGCCAGTCCACGGCGTTGACCAGCAGCCATATGGGATACCCGTGAACCTTCCGGATGGAAAGCGGCGGAACCCAGACCGACAAAGATAACGGAGATCAGGACAGCCATATAACTGTCAGCAAAAGCCAACAGCAACATGCCGGTAAATGTAAAACCCATGCCAATGGGCAGGATAGATGGTGTCGGTTTTTTATCAGCAAACCAGCCTACGACAGGCTGCATAATGGATGCGGTAAAGTTGATAGCAAATGAGATCCATCCGATCTGAGTATACGTGAGATGCATGGAGTCTTTCAAAATCGGAAAAATGGCGGGAATAACCGACTGGATCGAATCATTGAACAGATGAACCAGACTGATGGCAATGAGTATCCGGTAAACGGTGCTTTGGGCATCCGATCCGGGTGGGGCTTTCGAACGCGCTGTGGCGTCCTTGGTTAATGAGGTTTGTGTAGACATGTACAATTCTCCTTTGGTCGCGGTCACGAGGGATCAGCGCCTGATGTTGTAATATATGCGTGTAAGCATATTGTTACATAATAGGATAGATTGATTGGACCGACAAGGGGAACAAGGGAAAACGTTGATGAATTCAACTCTATTTCTGAGGTGTTTATTAATAGCATTACATTTACAAAATAAACGTATTACTTTAGCATCTACTGTAAGAAGACCCATATTTATGTGTAAGAAGGATAGAGGAGGGATGGATATGAAATCCTTATTACCTTATGAATCCGCCAAACGTGAGTTGGTGATGACTATTTTGTATATGGCTGTAATAACATTTCAGGCTGTCTATGTTGCACCAAAATCTCTATCTGCTGCCATCGTCATATTTATCATTTTTCAGTCAATTGGTGTGCTTATGTTGAGACATTACATTAAAAAAGTCAAAGAACTAAAGAAAGATCAGTCTACTTGAATGCGCTGCGATCCCATTGTATTGAGAGACTGAGTTTCTAAAGGTTTATACTAAAAAGCCGAACTTCTTAAGCTATATAAGCTGAATTAATCATTTACACGATAACGGAGAGGACAGAAAAAACCTGAAAAAGCGAAGCGTTCGCCTAAAAGCTTTCTGAAAGAAAGCTGCATCGGAAGCATACGCCATCCCCGGATTTTCCCTTTTAGAAAAGGGAATGTAAAAAAATCTGGGGATAACAGCGATTGGAAGGTTGTTCTGTCATCGTAGTGTTCAGTGTAAATAATCTTTAGTTCAACTTATATAGCAGAGTTCGGCTTTTGGCATTCTATGATTCTATCTTATACAGAATGGATGAACCTGACGAATTAACGATTATCAATCGTCTCCGGATACATATCATGATTCATCATGCGGTGGTCGGCCATCTGCTCGTACTTTGTTCCCGGCTTACCATAGTTCGTATACGGGTCAATGGAGATGCCGCCGCGCGGTGTGAATTTGCCCCATACTTCGATGTAGCGTGGGTCCATCAGCTTGATCAGGTCGTTCATGATGATATTCACACAATCCTCGTGGAAATCACCATGGTTACGGAAGCTGAACAGGTACAGCTTGAGTGATTTACTCTCGACCATTTTCACATCCGGAATGTAGCTGATATAAATCGTTGCAAAATCCGGCTGACCCGTAATCGGGCACAGGCTGGTGAACTCCGGGCAGTTGAATTTCACAAAATAATCGCGGTACGGATGTTTGTTATCAAAGTTCTCCAAGATTCCCGGATCATATTCAAACGTATATTTTACGTTCTGGTTGCCCAGCAACGTCACATCTTGCATCTCATCAGGTTGTCTCATCGGTTATTAAACGCTCCTTGTTTCCGTCAAAGCCCGAAGCCTCGCGGTATATATGAATAGGCAATTTTGCCTGTATAATTCTCTTCATTGTCTGAGGACATTTCGTCCTCATCCTACATTAGCCGCCCATTCCACCCATCCTGCCCATCACACGCCGCGTTTGTTGCCCCATACCAACGTATGAAGCTGTGGAAGCACACGAACGTCATTCAGGTCATCGGAGGCACTGACTTGGTCAATCAGCCACTCATAACGAGCAAGCAGCGAGGACGCCAGATCTGGCGTATCAGCGGAAGTCACATCCGGGTTCCCGGTTTGTAAAAATAAATCCGTGCCCGGATACCGTGCATGCACACGGCGGGCATAGTCCAAGTCTGTCTCATCGAAGATCACGATCTTCAGACTGTGACTTCGTTCTACCGGGCCAGCGGCCAGCCGTTCGATCAGATCATCCAGCACGGCCCAATCGGTGTCCATGCCGGAGCTCGGTGGCTTGGGCGAGACGGTGACTTCGTCAATGTTCGCCAGCCAAGGCTGCCAGCGGGAGCCCTGTGTCTCCACCGCAGTGCGGATGCCGTTCTCCCGCAGCAGGGCAACCAATCCGCCCAGCGAAGCGAGCAGGGCGGGATTACCGCCAGAGATAGTAACATGGGAGAAACGGGTGCCGCCAACGCGGCGCAATTCTTCCCATACATCCTCTGGCGTAATCATTCGAATCAGGTCCTTGCCACTGCCGTCCCAGGTAAAGGCCGAGTCGCACCAGGAGCAGCGATAATCGCAGCCAGCGGTACGAACAAACATCGTTTTTTGTCCGATGACCATGCCTTCGCCTTGAACCGTCGGACCAAAAATCTCCATCACGGGAATACGAGCCTCTTTACGAGATCCCTTCTCGTTCACCTGCTGTGTCACACTACTCATCGATCATCCACTCCCGTCTCGCTTCCGCGTAACTGGTGGGTGTCTCGAAGAGTCGGACAAACTCCGTCCGCCCACCATCGGTCAGCCCGGCATAGGGTTCCGTCTGGAGCGCATGTTCCATCTGTTCGAACAGCCAAACGACCATATTCTCGGCTGTTGTATTCATTAAAGGAAGTGTCTCGTTAAGGTACTGATGATCCAGATATCCCTCAATCTGAGTTTTCCATATATCTTTGATATGTCCAAAATCAACTGTCAGCCCGGTTTCACCCGGATAACCGCTGATGCCAAAAATAACTTTATACGTATGACCGTGCAAGTTCTTGCATTTGCCTTCATAACAATGCAGGTGATGTGCTGCGTCAAAGGTGAATTCTTTGCTTACAAGCACACGTTTGCGGTGATAGCGCAGCTGGGTGGGTAGAATATCTTCTCCGATACGTTGCAGATGCTCAACAATACGGAATGTTCCCGGCTCTCTCATCGTACATCCACTCCCGCGGATTCAGCAGCAGTACGTTGCTGTACATAACGATCCAATCCGGCTTTGCGCAGCTTGCAAGCGGGGCATTCTCCGCATCCATCGCCGATCACGCCGTTATAACAGGTCAGAGTACGCTCACGGACATAATCAAAGGCACCTAGATCATCGGCCATCTTCCACGTTTGGGCTTTGTCCAGCCACATGAGCGGGGTGTGAATGACAAATGGATAGTCCATGGACAGGTTAAGCGTCACATTCATCGATTTCACAAATGAATCCCGGCAATCCGGGTATCCGCTGAAATCCGTCTCGCATACACCTGTAACCAGGTGACGTGCTCCTTTTTGCTTTGCCATAATGGCCGCAAAACTGAGGAACAGCAGATTCCGTCCATCTACAAATGTACTCGGCAGTTCGCCTTCTTCATGCGTAATCTCGACATCCGTGCGAGTGAGCGCATTGGGGGCAAGCTGGTTTAACAGACTCATATCCAGTACCGTTTGCTGTACGCCCAGATCACGTGCGATCTCTGTTGCACATTCAATCTCTAACTTGTGGCGCTGACCATAATCAAACGTAACGACCTCTACTTCGGCAAACTGTTGTTTGGCCCAGAACAGACACGTGGTACTATCCTGACCGCCGCTGAATACAACGACTGCTTTTTCTTCGTTCAACATAAAAAAACCTCTCTATCTTCTTGAGATCAAACCATGCACATAGGCACAGAGTGTCGGAAGAACAGAGAAGTTCATGAACTGGCATCCATCAAAAAACACACCTTCTCGATAACCGCTTCAAAAAAGCAGGCAAGAGTAAGTGTCCTTAGTTTTTTACGTACATGATTGCATGGTGACCGCAATGTGTACGCAAGACTTATACTGACCATCAGATAGTCAAGTCTTATAGAGGGAGTTCGCGAACCTCTCCCATGCCACAGGCATGGATTTTCTTCTTCAATTGTCTGAACCATTATAACATGAAACGGTGTGGTGACCACCCCACTGGAGCATAGTGGCAGCTAATCGGTCGGCTTCATCAACTAACAGCTTATTTGATCAGTTTATTTGATCAATACATTGCCGAAAGGGATCACTTCTTTCAGAATTCGTTTGAACAGTCCCTCATCGTTAAGATCTTGTTCCAAGCGATGATTCTCACGTCCAGCCTGAAAGAGTACAGATCCATGTCCTGTCATCTTCCAATGATAATTCATATGCTGACTGGCAAGGTTGTTACCATATACGGTGAGTTCCAGATGTGCATTTTCAGGATAGGCAATAATACTGCCAGCATCCACATAGAGTGGCGCTGTTGGGTGAAGTTCCTGTTGGCAGACCTGACCTTGAGTGAGCAATCCGATTTTGCCTTTGCCGGAAAATTTCATTTTCACTGCATCACGGGTGATCAGCATGTTTTTGATTTTCTGAATTTTGGTAAGCATGGTTACACCATCAGAGTAGAAGAACAGGTGGCGGAAGTCATAGAGCAGATCACTGTCCTCCGTGAGCTCCACTTCCTTCATAGTGAATCCGGGAGGCAGGGCAGCCACAAATTGGCAAGGTCCGGTGATTTCGGATTTAATCAACTTTTTTTTGCGATATATGCCCGTGATATTCATGAATTTATCATTGCGACTCCCACTTGGACCGCGGAAGGCCACAATTTGCTGCGGATGCAAAATATGAAGGCGGTCATCTTTAATGAGTGAAAATGTGACGACTTGTCCTGCTCCGCCTGCTTCAGCATTGTTCAGGTGTATGTTCATGCAGTTGCTCCTGTTCTTTTATACTCGGCCCGAACGGCGACGCATTCCCCAGCGCATCACACGAATCAGAACAAAGTAACCCAATATGAGAGAAACGACAGTGATGATCGTCGTCTGAATTCGTTTGGTGGTAGCTGCTTTGGCATTCTGGTCGTCCTGTAATTTACTTACCATTTCAGTGAGTTTCTGGTTCTGAGCCAGCAGTTGTTCGTTCTGGGTCTTAAATGCTTCGACATTGGCCTGGGCTTGTCCCAACTGAGCAGACGTTTGATTTAATTGCTCCATCGTTTGCTTATAACTTTCCTGCAGAGCGTTCACTTCTCCGGGCAGTTCGGAGACTCGCTCCCATCCGCTGTATATATCCGTAAAAATATTGGCACTGGCTGCACTTACTGTCGAAGCGATCGAAACGGTAAATAGAATGCATGTGGTGAATAACACCCGAATGAAATAACCCTGAATGGATTTTGGCATCGTTAACACCTCTTTCTTCGGTTAGATAGACCAATCGCCGAATTGGTCGTCTATTGTTGAAATACGGCTCTTACATTATACGTCAAAACCGGGACGATGGGTTCAAGATGATATCGTTTTATTACCCGAAATATATAAAATTATTTAGGAACAGGGCTGTTTAGCTTACAAATCTGCGGGGTAATAGAACGATAGGCAAGCATACCGGACCGTTTTACAGATCTTTTACTTCAGTTCCGGGTGCATGCTATTCACAAATGCGCAATTTAATGAACGATACCAATATATCCGATTGAATATAAGATCGTGAACATGAAGGAGTAGAAACATTATGTATACAGCAGATCAGAACACATCAACCAAAACGATTATGATCACTGTTAATGGAGAGCCAGTAGGGCGTAAGCTGGTCATTGACAGTGTCACCTATGCACCGGTAAACGAAGTAGATGGTGTACAATATTTACACAAAATGGGAATCGATCATCCTACTGTTTAATTTGGGACTTGTCATAGATAAGTGATTGATAAGCTTGGCATAATGCCAGGCTTTTTCGTCGTTTATTGTCGTATTGAGACGGATTTAGGGATATAAAACTAATATATTGGAAAAATTTAATGAGAACATGTGTTCCGTGACAATATAGTGTCCATTCACCCTGATAACTTAGAAGATAATACACATAAATCGGGGGAGAGACTACCAGTGAACTCAGTCTTTGAAGTATCTTATTCGTGGAATAAAGAGGCCATACCGACAGGGGGAGCCGACCCCGTATATATGATGGTAGAGTGGCGTAACGGTGCCCCTGCCAAAAGACTTAGGAAAATAGCACCCAAAATTGTATCAAGAGATTTGGAACTTTTGCTCAAACCGGAATATGGAGTACAGCTAAAAGGCATTTATGGATGTCGTTCCAAAGAAACGGATATTGGCTGGGTACTGAGACTTGGCGATATGTATAAGGGGGAAAGCAAGCAAATTTTGCTTGAATTCGTCATGGGACCCCGTGTATCAGGAAAAGCTGCCGTATGTTCAGCCTACTGGAGCACAAGAAAGTTGAAGCAAAGTCAACGTGTATTGTTACGAAGAGAACAGCTGTATATTCAGTACACCAGTCATCTGGGCATGCTGAGACAGCCAGAAGATCCCAAGGTGGAGAAGACGATCAAATTAAGTGAAACGGTACCCTTGATCAAACAAGCCCTGCGCGCCTACGAAAGAGGCCGGGTTCAAGAGGGAAGTAATATGTTACGTCGTCATGCTGATGCCTTGTTAATTGAAGCTGCGCGGAAGCAAGATCTGGACTATTACGCGGAAGCCGAGATCGTTGAAAAGTTGCGTTATCACTATGAGATCACGTTTACAACAGGATATCATGATCGTGAAAAAAAGATATTAGGGGAATAGGGTTGATTTCAGATGTTAACGGTATAGAGAGAGTCTACATATTTGAAGGTGAAGTTTAGGAGAAGGTCGAATGTATGTATCAATATCATATTAAACAATGGATGGAGTTGTATCAAATTTATTGAAACAACATCGTGGAGGGTCCGGCAAAATGACAGACCGACTAATCCGATTAATGCGCATTATAACGCTGGTGCAGGCGAAGCCAGGCATACTGGCACGTGAGCTCGCCCAGCGATGCGAGACGACGGAAAGGACGATATACCGCGACATGGAGGCCCTCAGTGCAATGCATATCCCGATCGCCAATATGGGACACGGGCAAGGGTACATGTTTATCAGCCAATTTGCCATGTATCCGCTAAATTGGTCTGATGAAGAAGCCCAAGCCTTCATGCATCTTGCTGAAGTTATGGAGAATATTCGTCCTTTGCTGAAACCTGCTTTTGAGAGCGCTTATGAGAAAGTGGTTGCTGCGAGTCAGAAAAACAAAACAGAACGAGTGGAATGGTCGGAGCAAATTAGTGGATTGTTCAAAGCGGGATTGCCCGCATGGCAAAATGAAAACAACGATTCGCAGAATCAATCCATGATTACCCTGCTTCAGGCTGGCATTTCACAGAACACCATTGAAGGGGAGTATCTGTCTCAAGGTAAAAAAGGGATCGTACGTATAGATCCTTACTGTCTTATCCCTCGTGAATACAGATTTGAGCTGTTAGGGTATTGTCACCTGTCGGAGAAACTTCGAATATTTCAGGTGAGCCGGCTGCAAAAGATACGGATATTGCCACGCACGTTTCGCAAAGAGGATTATCTCATGCAATCGCACTTCCGCATTCCTTGGGCATACGAGGGAAGTACGGAGTGGACTGCGTTCAAAATTCGATTTGCACCCCATGCTGTGGAGCGTGTGATGCAGGAGCAATTTTTTATGCGACCCATCCTAACCATTGAACCGGAAGGTAGCCTGTTATTTGAAGCCATATTAAGTGATGTTGACGAATTTCTCGTATGGATATCTAAATATGGACCTGATGCGGAAATTCTCGAACCGGAAATCTGCCGCATCAAGATGAAAGAACGCCTAAACTATTGGCAACAAATGTACAATAAAAGTTGAGATTAGAATGCAATCCATCCTAAGCCAAGACACGATTAAGTATTGTGCTGTGGACGGTTACTCTTTGGTTTTGAAAAGGCTTGCCAGATTGCCAAATGGAGATTCTTTCTCTTCATCTTCTGTGGAGCTGGAATAAACAACCTTGGATGTAATGCCCTCATCATCGGCTGCACAGTTGCTTTCCAGAGTGAAACGGTCAAATTGATGCATAAACACCTTGGCTGTATTAATGGCATCATCCAAGGCACGATGCTGGGTACCATCAAATTCAATTCCGCAGATTTCAAGAGCCTGAGCGAGTCCGAGTTGACGGAACTTTCCCTCTTTACGAACGGTGCGGGACCATTGTTGCTGGAGATCGTTATGATTAGTGATCCAGGCCACATCAAGTTGATGGGTGCGACAATGAGAGATCAGTTTGCTGCGGTCATCGGGTCCCCAGGAACACATGTAATAGGGGTCACTTCCCATCCAGGCGA
The DNA here is from genome assembly GCF_037979415.1 of Paenibacillus sp. FSL H7-0940. Lineage (NCBI taxonomy): Bacteria > Bacillati > Bacillota > Bacilli > Caryophanales > Paenibacillaceae > Paenibacillus > Paenibacillus sp. FSL H7-0940. Next base: position 4,267,986 of record NZ_CP150280.1, on the reverse strand, counting down.
TGAATTGATTCAGTGCTGCCGGAAAAAGGGGGGCTGCATCAATATCTTTCTGCGTGATACCTGTAAACTGAATCGTGTCAGTGGACAGAACAGACTTATTGGAAGGACGAACATACGTATGGAACGTATCCGTTACAACCAATCCATCTGCACTTTCCGTAACTTTGACGGCACCGATATCAATAATTTCAGAAGAATAGCGAGTATTGCGACTTACCGTGAATTCAAGATCATATATGATATATGGCATAGGACAAGCTCCTTTATCGATTAATACCTGTGATAGATTTCTATTTCTCTATATTACAGGGAACGTGCTGCCATGTCAGCCATCGCCAGAGAATTCATTGTAGTCAGGATGAACGAACAGTCTGAGTGTTTAATGATCTTTCTAATGCATTTCCGATTTTGGTAAGTCTTTACTTCGCAAAAAGTGGTCGTTATAATGAGGGAAGTTAGGGACTTTCCTATGTTTTGTTTGTATTTATGGCAACATAAAAGTAAAATTTTCCGTCTTATTATCAGAACTTCCTAACACCGTTTGAAGTGTTGGGGAGTTTTTTATTATTTATAGCATACTCATGTAGGAAAGGAGAAAAAGTTAGTCGGTTGTTGGTATAACATAGGAAAACTACTTCACGAGTTAGTATTATTGAATTTAAAGTACATATGGAGGTTTGTTTCTTTGATTAGTAGAAAATTGAAAATAACAGCAATTATAGCCAGTGTGTTTATTGTTTTAATGAGCGCTGCATATGGTGCATTCTATATTTGGAACAAAAATTATAAATTTAATAATAATTATGTATGGCAGCCTTTGGAGGACGTGCAATCTACACTAAACCTGAAAGATTCCTATAACGTTATTGTAGCTGGAACGGATCCGGAAGGTATTACTGCTGCCTTATCAGCTGCTCGTAATGGGATGCGTGTATTGCTGGTGGAAGCAAGAGATCGCAACATGTTGGGAGGATTGTTGACCGAGGGAGGCCTTAATACGCTGGATCTAAATTATTCCCCTGAACAACCGCAGTTATTGAGTAGTTTGCGGCAGCCTGACTTTTTGAACAAAGGCATTTTCCAGGAATGGTTTGACCAGATCGAGGGTAGTTCATTTGATACCAACACAGCGGCTAACATTTTCTATCGGATGGTTCGTTCTGAACCTAACATTGACCTGTTGATGAATGTTAAGGAATTAGTTCCCCTTACTGAACAATCTACGGGAGACCACACGATAATAACGGGTATGAGCATAACTAAAGAAGATGGAACAACTGTTCAGATTTCAACCCGCTCCATCATTGATGCAACGCAAGATGCGGATATTGCAGCCGCTGCAGGAGTTCCATATTCCATAGGCAGACAAGATATTGGAGATGGTAAATCCAAAATGGTCTCTACGCTTGTATTCAAGTTAAGCGGTGTTACTGATGAGGTATGGCAAAAGTTTAGGGAAAGAGAGGGAACCGGGGTTGATAAGATGAGTGCTTGGGGGTACGGTGATGCTAGAAAATATGAATCCTCCAATCCACAACATATTAAGATTCGAAGTCTGAATATCGGAAGACAAAATGATGATACAATCTTGATTAATACGATGCAAATCTTTGGGGTAGATCCGTTAGATCCGATATCTGTGAAAAAAGGTCTGGAAATCGGGCGTAAAGAAGCCCCACTAATTGTTGATTTTCTGAAGAAAAATTATGATGAATTTGCAGGGCTAAAATATGCTGGAACAGCAGACGAGCTTTACGTGAGAGAATCACGTCATATCTATGGCGAGTACCGATTAACATTAGCTGATGTCATGGAAAATCGTGATCATTGGGATGCCATTGGATACGGCTCATACGATATTGATATTCAGAGCACGAGTGTTGGAAATCCCGGCACGATTATGTTGAGTCCGATTCAATATGGTGTACCTTTTCGCTCGCTTGTACCGCTAAAGGTTGATGGTTTGCTCGTCGTTGGACGTGCAGCAAGTTTTGATACAATCCCACACGGTAGTGCAAGAGTTGTCCCACTGGGAATGGCAGAGGGAGAAGCAGCAGGAGCGGCGGTCAAGCTGGCATATATCCATAAGGAGTCCTTCCGCGAACTCTCAACTTCCGAAGAGCGAGCATCTGAACTACGTAAGATGCTGGAGAATCAGGGGATGGATCTGAAAGTACATCGTTTCGAACAGCCTGATTATATCGAGCATAAGGATTACAAGGGATTGCTGGCTGCAGCGAGTATGTATATGACTTCAGGCAATTATAATAACGATGGTTGGGAACTGGATAAAGGAATGAATCCAGAACGATTTTTAAGTAAATTGAAAAGAATGCAAGCGATGTTTCCAGAAGCCTACACAGGCAGTGCCGACCAAGCTCTAGCAAATATGGAGAATGCCGTAACCCTACCTTTAACGTTGGATCAGACTGCGTATATGTTATGTCTGGCAATGGGATCTTCAGAAACGGAAACTTCACTTGAACAGGCACTTGCTCAATTACAAATGCAAAACTTTATAAGTGCCGACACGCTTGCTGGCATTGCTGACAAGAACAATCTTACAAATGGGGATGCGTTTATGCTCATTCGTGATGTAGTGGAGTATTATTCTGGAGTTGTATTCGACTAATTGGTTGACAATTACTTGTAAATGAACTAATGTGGTCAAAAATGATAACAGCGTTATAACGAGGACATGATTGTGCAATCCAGCTTCAACAGAGAGGGAACAGTGTGGTGCAAGGTTCCTGTAGCTGCTTCATAAATTCCTACCTCGCGAGCTGCGGAAGAGAATGCCCCTACAGGGTTGCAACCTCCGCCGGCAGGGCCCGTTATGCCCCGTAGGACTGCATGTTACAGATCGCAAAGGTTGCGAACGGATTAATTTGCAGTTAAATAAGGGTGGTACCACGACACATTCGTCCCTTGACGGATGTGTCTTTTTGCTGTTTATGCGCCGTATTTAATAACAAAAAGGAAGATTAGGAGTGTGTTATGATGCGTCAAAGTGAAATGCTTGTCCCAACATTACGTGAAGCGCCAGCGGAGGCAGATGCAGCGGGACATCGCTGGTTACTGCGTTCCGGTATGATTCGCCAACTGGCAGCAGGGATATACAGTTACTTGCCCCTCGGACGGCGTATATTGTTAAATGTTGAACGGATCGTTCGTGAAGAGATGGATCGTGCTGGATGTCAGGAAGTGTTGCTGCCGATTATGCAGCCAGCCGAACTGTGGGAAGAGTCCGGAAGGTACACACAGTATGGTCCTGAATTAATGCGTCTGAAGGATCGTCATGCACGGGAATTTGCTCTTGGACCAACACATGAGGAAGTCGTAACCGCTTTAGCACGGGACGAGGTGAGTTCGTATCGTAAGCTGCCATTCACCCTGTACCAGATCGGAACCAAGTTCCGGGATGAGCGCCGTCCTCGATTTGGATTGCTGCGTGGTCGTGAGTTCATCATGAAGGATGCGTACTCTTTTGCTTCGGACTGGGAAGAGCTTGATCGGACTTATCAGGCGATGAACACGGCGTATAGTCGCATTCTGGAGCGTTGTGGTCTGGACTATATCCGTGTTGAGGCGGACGCAGGAACGATTGGCGGTCAAGGGGAAACACATGAGTTCATGGCTCTTGCTGATGTGGGTGAGGACACAATTGTAACCTGCAAACATTGTGGATATGCTGCAAATCTGGAGAAAGCGGATTATCAGACTTCTGGAGATATGGAGAAAAAAGAAGGAAGCTTGGAAGTTCCAGCCTACTCTGCGAGTGCAGACTCCGCGCTTCAAACGGATGAACATTCAGGAGTGGAAACCGTAGTACGCATCTCCACACCTGGCGTTCGTACGATCGCAGAGTTAACCTCTTTTGTGGGCAAAGGTGCTGAACATATGATCAAAACGTTGCTTTATGTGGCGGATGGTCAGCTCGTCGCTGCGCTTGTGCGTGGAGATCATGAATTGAATGACATCGCATTGAAGCAGGTGTTGGGGGCAGAGGAACTGATCCTTGCAGACGATGCAGCCATTGCGGCACATCCAAATCTGAAGGTAGGATTCCTGGGTCCGATTGGACTAAATCTGCCGATGGTGGTGGACGCTGACGTGGCAGTGATGAAGAGTGCAATTACAGGAGCCAATGAAGTGGATGTGCATGTTTCCGGTGTACGCCCAGGGATTGATTTTGCATTGGAGCGAGTAGAACGAATCCGCTTTGCTGCGGAAGGGGATGCTTGTCCAACATGTGGATCACCACTTGTGTTTACCAAAGGTATCGAGGTTGGACACATATTCAAATTGGGAACGAAATATAGTGATGCCATGGGTGCTTCATTCCTGGATCGTAATGGTCGCCAGTGTGCGCCCGTCATGGGGTGTTACGGCATTGGCGTATCCCGCCTGATGGCCGCTATAGCTGAGCAGTATGCAGGAGATGAGGGCATTCGTTGGCCTGCCGCTGTGGCGCCATATGATGTGCATCTGATTACAGTAAGTTGGAAGGATGAGCAGCAGCGTCAACTCACCCTCGAACTGGAACAACAATTGATCGATGGCGGTTACACGGTATTGGTTGATGACCGGGATGAACGTCCAGGGGTGAAATTCAAGGATGCGGAGCTGATCGGATTGCCTGTGCAGATCGTTATTGGCCGAGGAGCAACCGAAGGACAGGTCGAACTGGGATCACACGCACTTGCAGCAACAGGTGAATCGAAACGAATCGGGTTGACTGCACAGGAAGCTGTGCTTTATGTGAAGGAACAGCTCACTTCCTAAATTCAGGGATTCGTTAATTATATGAGTTCATATAATAGTACCGAATATGATGCGGTAGCTGATTTTGATTGCTGAAATTCCAATGAGAGCATGAAAAAGAGGGCTATAGGCATGCAATTTGGTAGGATTTTATGAGTGATATCATACGAAATAACTATATTTGGATAGTTGTATTTAGTATACAAATGATTTTATGATTAAGGATTTGAAGATGATCATACGCAGGCGGATTTATGTGCAAGTATGCAATTTTGAGAAGATAGAGATGTCAAAATTAAATGTACAATAAACGCATGAACACGGTCATTCCGGAGAGTTCTTATATAGTTCGGTGTCGAAGGCACATGATAAAGTTGGTCCGTAAAGGCCAGGCTGGGATTTATTTTTGCCTCAGATGATTATCAGGATCAGCAGGATATGTCCACAGGAAATGTTCAAGTATCTGATGTGGATTGATGTCAAAGAACGGAGATACAAAAGGGTGTCCCCTTAACCAGTAATCTGGCTTTGGGGACACCCTTTTGGTTATGACAAAATTGATTCGTTATGTTGTTGCGCCTTATAAGCGGATCATGCCTATATGCACTTTGCTTTGCTGAGCTTAAGAAGCTGCAGGCAATTTCAATTGTTGACCTGGATAAATCCAGTGTGGATTTTTAATATTGTTCAGCTTTTGCAATGCCTGCCAAGTTGTGCCGTATTGTTTGGAGATAGAGTACAGGGAGTCTCCGGATTTCACAACATGCAGTTTGGCTGGAGCTGGTTTACTTGGCGTTGGTTTAGACGGTTTTTCCGGTTTTGGTGTTTCTGGTTTTGGCTTGGTTGGAGTTGGTGTTTCTGTTGCCGGAGTTTCCGGCTCTACTGCAGGTTTTTTCGCTTCACTGATCCGACCATCTGTTTTGATGTCTACAGCGCCAAGCTTCTGCATGTAATTGATCAATGCTTCGTCCAGCGCGCCATACATACCCGTAGTTGGATATTTGGCAAACATGGTGTATTCGTCACCACCAACAGCTGTGAAATCATTCGTTGCCAGTGTATACGTTGCTTCCGGATCAAGGGCTTTATCGCCCACGGTTACGGAATGTACACGGCTACCTTCTGCAGCGGAAGTGTCGATTTTGAACTTGATACCAGATACTTGCGGGAATCCACCGCTTGGTTCAGGGTAGGAAGCTACACCGACTTCAAGGGCTGCCAGAATATCGGACCCTTTCACTTCAAGCGTTACCACTTGATTACCAAAAGGAAGTACTGTGATGATATCACCTTTGGTTACGATCCCTTTTTCGATGGAAGCACGGATACCCCCACCGTTTGTCAGTGCAATATCGGCTTTGCTGACATCACGAATGGCATCTGCAAGCAGGTCACCCAGATTAGTTTCTCCTGCACGTACCTGTTCACGTTTACCATCCAGCAGAATAGCTGTATTGGCTACTTCTTCTTTCAAGATAGGTTCTTGTTCTTTTTGAATGGAGTTTACGAGAGTCGCGACTTTCTCATTTGGTTTGATGTCTTTTGCTTCAGTTTCATCAATTAATGTTGCTTGTTTCTTCGTTACTTTACCACCATCTACCCACAGATCGATGACACCTACGTAGTTAGTGTATTCTCCTGCACTTGCAATCAATGTTCCGTTATCGGATACAAGGCCATCTTGCAGTACAGTGTGGCTGTGACCATCGATGAATACATCGATGCCAGGAACTTCTTTAACAACTTTAAAGCTAGTATCCGTGCTGGATGCATCTTGTCCAAGGTGTCCCAATACCACAACAACATCTACTTTGCTGCGGATTTCGTTTACCAGAACTTTGGCTTCCGCAGATGGATCTGTAATATCAAGACCTTCTACGTTTTTAGGATTCGTTTTATACAACGTTTCCGGTGTAGTCAAAGCGATGATACCAATCTTCACGCCATCCACCTCTTTAATGAGGTAAGGATCGAAGAGACGTGTTCCGTCTTTTTTCTTCACGTTGGCACTCAGCATGGGGAAGTTCATCATGTCTGCCAGTTCGATCAGGCGATCCGAACCATAGTTGAATTCGTGGTTACCCGGTACGATGGCCTGGTATCCCATTTCATTCATGACTTTCACGATGCTCTCACCATTCACAAGAGTGGCAAATGTTGTACCATGCACAGCATCTCCAGCATCTAGCAAGAGTGTGTTCGGGTTTTCGCTACGATATTTGTCAGCGATTCCAGCTACTTTGGCAAAACCCATAGCAGGTGAAGATTCAACTGCACGGGCATGCGTATCATTCGTATGTAGAATGGTAATGTGTTTACCTGTGCCCGGAGTGGTATCCGTTGCAGCTGCGGCAATACCTACACTGCCAAACAGCAAACAGACCGTTAGCAGAAGTGAAACGTAATTCTTCCAGATTTTCATATGAATCCGAAACCTCCCAAAATAATAATCTACTTGAGCGTTTACACAGCTCAAATAGTATTTTAACAGACTATTATTAGGAAATCTCGCGAATTACGTAAAAATAAGTAACCTGAAAGTGACATGTAAATCTGCTGTTGGAATATATAATCTTCGGAAAGAACGTATGTTCTTAAAGAGTGTAAAAAAAATGCTGCGCTTCACGTGGCAGTCCGGTACGCAAACAAAATTTCTCCAAAGATTCATCCGGTTCAGGCATCACTCCGGAGGTCAGCAATTGAATGGCAAAACGGTTAGCCTGTCTTTCCAGCTTGCCTGGAGCAAAATAGGAATGTTCCTCCAGAAAGAATCGATTAATCCCTTTATGAAGTCGGTCGTGTCCAAGCTCATGTGCGCACACGAACCGTTGCCATTCCGGCGGCAAATCATTGTGTATGACGATAAACCTGCGCCGGAGCTTGCGAAAGTACAGTCCCTTGGTGGACTTCCCCAAATTGGTGAAACGAATCTGTATTCCAACCGCGCGGGCAATGCTGAACGGGCAGTTGGTTCGGTGTTTTCGAATCAGCTTTGTTACGATGTCATCCATATGATCTCACCTGCTGCCTTATTAAATTCAGTGGGTCATGCCTCATGGGCGATTGTCCGATTCGTCTGTCTTTTTGCGTTTGTTCATCTGTTTGGCTTCCCAGAACAGACCTGTCAGCACATCCTTGATTCGTTTCTTGTCCTCTTCATCGAGTGGAATGCCGTCAAACATCAGATCATCATCGTCTTCCAGCATCTTTTTGAAATCACGACGGTCTTTGTATGTAGCCCATTCCGGTACGTCCTGAAGTTCAGCAGCACTCCCTGGTTCAATATAACCAGCCTGCTTCATCATCTCTGTATAAGGCACCGAGAGTGCATCTGAAATCTTGCGGATGGTCGCTGGTTTTGGCACACCCCGGACCCCGTTCTCAATACGTGAAATCTGTGAGTTGCTTATTCCGGCTGCTTCGGCGAGCTGATTGATACTATATCCCTGTTGCTCGCGCAGTTGTTTCATATAAGGACCAAAAGCGTGCTCCACAATTATGCCAACTCCTTCGATTCGTACAAGTGCTTGAATTAATATTAAGAAGAAAGTTGAATGCGACAACTCCTAAACCCTCTGCGGGTGCGCCGTTCCGGATTCGGATCGTTCTTTTGATCGCTGTTATCCCCGGATTTCCTGTTTCCCTTTCCTAAAGGGTGAAATCCGTTGATAGCGTATGCTTCCGATGTAGCTTTCTTGCAGAAAGCTTTTAGGCGAACGCTTTGCTTCTTCAGAATCGATTCCGTCTCCTTCACTACGTATGCGCTTGATATATACCTTAGCGGCATTAAGGAGAAGGGGAGCTTCTTAATATTAAAAATCAAATGACTTGTACGGAAGTTCATTAATTAAACAGTACTATAACGTATATATACCATTAGGTAAAGAGATATGAAACAATTATGCCAAAAGGCATAGGAAATGAGAGCGAAGGTTTTATTTTATCGTCAAAACGAACCAAAATGAAGGTTTACTCCGATCTCCAGAAAGTGGTATCCTCAAATAGAAATACGAACACTATACGAACAAAATGTAACAATAACACAGGTTGGATTTTAGAGATGACTCTTTGAAGAAGGTAATTCCCCGGATTATACCGATTTGGAGTGATTCCAAAAGGCAACAGCGGGAAATTGAAGACATGTCGTTATTTATTTAGGAAACTGGACAACTCTATGAATAAGAGCGTTTTTCCATCGTGCAAAGAATGATGGCAAAACAACATGACGTGAACGATAGAGTGAGAGATATGAATGGAGTAAAAAATATTAGAGGAGGAAGATAAATATGGAATTGATGCTGCCCGAATTGGACCGACGTAAAACGCAAACAGCTGTTGAAGCTGCGCTGGAAAAATACCGAATCTATAAAACCATTGCATTTGAAGAACGAGAGGTTATGGTGACGGCAAGTTACGCCGAGCGTTTCCACGGTGCAACCAATGTTACGGGGGATTCCACGGCGAGAACGGCAATCTACAATGTGGACGTGCAGCGCGCGCGTCAGGCATATTGCGATACGATTGATTTTGTTGTGTCCCGGCTGAGTGAAAAGGAACGTGTACTCGTCTGTGAACGATATCTGAAAGACGATGATGTGTTTGACTATAAAGTGTATAACCATGTGTTTGATCCGCCTGTCAGCAAGGATACGTATACGAAGATTCGTACACGTGCTTTCTACAAAATGGCGCTGGCTCTGTCAGATCGAGGTCTGATTAATATGGAGCCTTTGTCTGTGTCCCGCAAAGAGCGACAGAAGCTGGGCTGAGTGAGCGATTGAAGAAGTTGATCCTTTAATATCCAAGATGGATTGGTTACAATAGTTGAACAAACCACAGTTGGTACAGCCAAAGGAGAGAATTCTGCGATGTCGGAAGAAGTCGGAATGCAGGAAATGGTCACGTTGAAGATAATCGCGGAAACGCTCAATACGTCCAATGATCTGAACTTAATGCTGGATACCGTGGTCGGCAAATTACTGGAGTTGACCGGATTAACGGCAGGCTGGATGTTTCTGATTAATGAACGTGGAGACTATAGCTGTGTTTCGGATTATAATCTGCCCCCGGCATTACTGCGTGAAGATAAAGAGCCCATGCGAACGGGTACCTGCTGGTGTGTGAACCGCTTTAAGGACGGTCAGCTCAATCATGCGGTCAACATCATTAACTGTAAACGGCTGGAGGATGCCGTTGAATTCCAATGGGGAGATACCCATGATATTACCCACCATGCAACCGTCCCGTTAAGGTCAGGGGAGAAGATGCTAGGCCTGCTCAACGTGGCTGCGCCAGCCAAGGAACATTTCAGCGACAGTGAGCTGGCGCTGTTACAGGGCGTGGCGTACCAGATTGGGAGTGCGGTAGAACGGATGAGATTGTATCGCACGGAGCAGCGACGAGCTGATCTGTATGCCAAGCTGGGGGAGTTCAGCACGGCCTTGGGTCTTGCAGTGAACGAATGCACCAATTCTGAGGCTTTTTGTTTAAAAGTTGTACAGCTGCTTGGGCAGCATTATGATTGGCCTTTTGCTACAATCATTCAGCAGAAAAGCGGAATGTTCGTTTTGCAGGCAGCCTATGCAAATGATACGGTTCGAACGTTATCAAGTACTCCGTTATCTTCCGAAGTGACGAGCCACATTAACCATGTAATCAATAGTCATCGTGTAACATCTCTGTCTGGGACAGAGATCGCTGAAATATTTACCCTGTGCAAGCCTGACCAGACTACGAATTCCATTGCCTCGGGAATTGCTGCTCCCCTTCTATACCATACGCCAGGGGAAACGGGAATTCTGGTGATCGGAATAGGAACATCAGGTCCTGCGCAGGCGGACCGTGAAGTGCTGGAGGCATTGGCCGAACATATTGCGGCCTCATGGGAGAGTCTGAAGCTGGCGGAGAATCGCCGCGAACTTGCACGAATGGAAGAGAGAAACCGTTTGGCTCGCGATCTGCATGATTCGGTTAATCAGATTTTATTTTCACTATCGTTAACTGCTAAAGGCGCGGAAAGTATGTTATCCGGCTCTGAGCAGCTGCACCCGGCAACGGAAGCGATGAAGGATATTCGGGCTTTGTCTCAGGAGGCGCTCAAGGAAATGCGCGCATTGATTATGCAGCTCCGTCCCGCGGGACTGGAAGCAGGGCTGCTCCATGCGCTACAGGAATACGGCACCAGCCAGGGTCTTCAAGTGGTGATGAATCGGACGGGAATGAGGTCTTTACCGCGTAATATAGAAGAAGCATTGTGGCGAATCGGACAGGAAGCGCTGAATAATGTACGGAAACACGCGGATGTTCCTTCTGCTGAGGTCACCCTCAAGTTAAGTGATCATGAAGTGGTGCTCACCGTCACAGATCAGGGAAAAGGTGGTACGGAAAGGCCAAAAGCCTCGTCTGGAAGCTCGCTTGGCCTGTCCATTATGAAGGAACGGGCTCAATCGCTCGGGGGCAGCTTAGAAGTAGTGAGTTCTCCCCGCAAGGGAACAACAGTAACGGCAGTCATTCCACTTCCGTTCGAATCTGTATAAAGTCAGGGGGAAGAAGAGATGCCGATTACGATTTTGCTCGCAGATGATCATGCGATGGTGAGAAGAGGTTTGCACGTTTTTTTGACCACACAGCAAGACATGAAGGTTGTGGGCGAAGCATCGAACGGGCAGGAAGCACTATCGCAGGCGGAAGCGTTAAAACCTGACGTGGTATTAATGGATCTGCATATGCCGGTCATGGACGGAATCGAAACAGCCAGACGACTGCGCACATTAATGCCAGCAACGCGAATTATTGTACTCACATCGTTTTCCGATCAGGATCATGTGGTTCCTGCTGTGCGTGCAGGGGTGAAGGGGTATCTGCTCAAAGATATTGAACCGGAGGATCTGGCTGTGGCCATTCGCAATGTGCATGCAGGTCAGGTAGAATTGCATCCCGCCGCAGCAGGTCAATTGATGCATGTGATGGCTTCATCCGATTGGTCTATAAATGAACAGCAACCACAGTATATACCGACAGATCGGTCAGCAGATAGTCAATTCCAAGAGCTTAAGCAGACGAAGAAATCCACTGAAGCATCCCTAGGTGGTCTGGATATGCTCACTCGCCGTGAACAAGAGGTTTTGGGACTGATTGCTCAAGGGCTGAGCAACAAGGAAATTGCGGTTCAATTGGTCATTACCGAAAAAACGGTCAAAACCCATGTTAGTCATCTGCTCGACAAACTGGGTCTGGCGGATCGGACGCAAGCGGCTCTTCACGCCGTAAGAAACGGTTGGGTCGTCTGACCATTTCCGACATATCTTCATACTTAAGTCGTATAAACTCAACCTAAAGGTTGAGTTTTTTGGTATTTCAAGTTAAGTCTATCTGCTGACGATTTGGATGCAAAAGAAAGGTAAGATAAGAGTAGAAATAACAGATCGGTTGAAACATGAGAGTTTGAATTATTAAAAACCAAGGAGAGTGACATGAATGAATATTGTTATTTTGGCAGGAAGCAATCGGAACAATGCAACCAGTACACGTCTGGGAGAGTATGCTGTGGAGATTATTCGAGGTCAGGGACATCAGGCCAGCCTGTTTGATCTGTATCAGACACCACTTCCATTCTACGCGCCAGATGAAAAACAAGCGGATCATGAACATCTGGCAGATTTGAATACACGTATGCTCGCGGCTGATGCAATCATCTTGTCAACACCAGAGTATCACGGCAGTATTAGCGGTGTGCTCAAAAATGCACTGGATCACCTGAGTCAGGCTCATTTCAGCGGCAAGCCCGTCCTGTCCATCAGCTCCTCTGGCGGAGCGGTGGGGGTAAGTTCGCTTTTACAACTGCAAGCGATTGTTCGCAATCTGCATGGCATCAATGCCCAAGAGTGGATATCCATTGGTGGTGCGCAGCGCAGACGATTCGAAGCGACATTTGACGGATATGAAGAGTACGAAGGCAGTCAGGATATAGAGGACCGGGTGCAGCGGGTTATTGGATCGTTTTTAAATCTGGCCCAGACGTTAACAAATGCGCGGAATTCTACCATGAGTTGAGAACCAAGGAAGATGAAAAATCGGAAAAGGAAAAGAGGTTGAGCATGATGATTACAGGCATATTTGAAACACATCTAAACCTGACGGATCTGGAGAGATCCCATCATTTCTATGAAACGGTCCTGGGTTTATCTCATGCCTACGGGCAGAAAGAACGTGGGAACTCCTTCTACTGGATTGGTGGAAAAGGCAATGCCATGCTGGGATTGTGGCAAAAGGAATCTTCCGAGGTGAAACGTCAGCACTTTGCTTTTCATGTATCTCTGGAGGATATGAAACACGCGGTGGCTCACTTGGAGAACAAAGGGATCAAGACACAGAACTTCCTGAATGATGATATCGGTGAACTGTACGTCTTCGGCTGGATGCCTGCGGTATCTGTATATTTTAACGATCCAGATGGTCATTTGCTTGAATTCATCGCCATGCTCCCGGATGAAGCGAAGCCTGAACTCGGCATGGTGCCGTGGAGTCAGTGGGAGGAGATGCAGGAGAAGACCGTATGATGATTGAAGAATTACAGTTATATACAACACGGATGGAGGACCTCAAGCATTTTTATCGTGATACGTTGGGAATGGAGGTGTCCAATGCGACGGATCAGGCCTTCAACCTGCAGGTTGGAAGGACAAAGATGATTTTCAAACCGTGTGAAACAGATCATGAGCCCTTTTATCATGTGGCCTGGTCGATTCCGACGAATCGGTTCAAGGAAGCGAAGCAGTGGGCTGCATCACGTGTTGTTTTAAGCAGAGAAGGAGATCGGGATGAGACGTACTCTACTAACTGGAACTCTCATTCTCTCTATTTCGAAGATCCAGCAGGCAATATTATTGAGCTGATTGCTCATCATCGTATTCAGAACGAGAGTGACCATGACTTCTCGACTCAAGATATATTACAGGTGTGTGAAGTTGGCCTGGTGACGGAGGATGTTCTGTCTACGGTGAATGAGCTTCAGCAGATTGGACTCACGCGCTGGGGTGAGGTTAGTGATACCTTTGCTCCTGTAGGAGATGTGCACGGTCTGTTTATTGTGGTGAGGAAAGATCGGACGTGGTTTTTCTCCAAGCAAAAAGCACAGATCTATCCGTTGGAAGTATCCATCCTTGGCGTGGGCAAGCTTCGAATTGGCTAAAGTTTGTATTCCGGGGCAAAACGGGCATATGTGGAGCATTTCCATCATGTTATAGAAGTAAACGCTTTATTTATTAATTAGGATATATAAGTTGAACTAAATTTACACGATAACGGAGAGGACAGAAAAAACCTGAAAAAGCGAAGCTGAAAGCTTTCTGAAAGAAAGCTACTTCGTAAGCATAATCTCACATTTATCACCGGATTTTCCCTTAGGAAAGGGGATCGAAAAAAAATCTGGGGATAACAGTGATTGGAAGGTTGTTCTGTCAGGCTTACAGATGATGAAGGGTGGTGGCAAGCTTGGATCGACGTTTGTTGGAAGATGGACTAGCGATTATCGTTTCCAGTCGGGAACGTACAGGAGATCTGTGGCACGCCCATTATGGGGCGGGTGCGATTGCGGCATATTTTTGGTTGCGGGAAAATCGTCTCACTGCCCTTGCCGCCGGCAGTGTTACCGCCGAAGCAAAAGCCATGCTTCGCCAGCATGGAATCAGCCCTGGTCAGACCTCTCCGATTGGTGAGATGATGCCCAGGGAAGATGCCGAGGCGTGTATTACGGACGCATTGGATCGAACGATTGGAGAACTGCACTGGGTTGGACACCAGGCCATCTACGGGGCAATCAGTCTGAAAGCTATTCGCGAACTGGATGGATGGGGTACTGCGGAGGATATTGGTCGGCTGGTTGAACTGATCGATTCATTCGATCGAACAATCCCGGGAAGATCCTGGATGAACACAACGATGAAAGAAATTCGCAGTCTGAAGCCTGAGAAAAGCGATGGTTTCCCCGAGATTGAAAATCCAGTTCAGTTGTCACGTCTGATTCTGGATGAGCTTGGGGCTTTCCAGACTATCTATCACGCGGAGGCGCATCATGATCTAATCGGTCATATGCTCACCTACGGACATGCGCTTAACATATTATATGAACTGGGTTATCCGGCATTATTCCACAAAGGCATTCCGCCTTTCCTTACCATGGTGAAGGCACTACGCTTAAGCCGAGATGTGGATGTTGAACAGGAGATGCCGACATTGCAATCACCCGTAGACCTGCTGCCACTGGAACGAGCGGAACGATCAGTGGCGCTCCCTCATGAACTGGAATATTGGCTCACCGACAGACGTTCCCGTGACTGGAACGGAGGTCATGTATTTAAATTCCCGTTCAGTTTCTATCATCATGCCAAGAACGGGGAACCTATACCGGAAACATGGGAGAATTTTCGTTATATCATCGCGTGAGATAGAGCCAACAATATGGAACAAACGATATAGAACGAAGGATATGGAACCAACGATATAGAATCAAAATGAAGAGCACTTGCCAAAGCTGGCAGGTGCTTTTTGGTGTTCTAGCGTTAATATTCCAAGCTACTAAAAGCCGAAGCGGATCCGAATGTGTCCGGAGTCTGCATGTTCGAGAACGCACCCTTCATTTACGAGCCCATGTCCTTCATGTGCGATAAACGCTCGTAATACCGTAAAAGGCGGATTGTCTCCCTTCTCATGCAGAGCTCTGCTCCAGACGGATTCGAGGTCTTCCCTCCGGTTTGCGGTTGGGGCAAAGCCTAGAGGAGTGAGAGCTAACGAATCGGAGGCGTCTTATTCAAGGATTTGAAGCGTCTACAGAAATCTGAGGAACCTGAGACACGCTGTATTGGAATAAACAGCCATTTTCAGCGTTAATGTAAGGTTTTTTAGAAAATAGGGTGTCTGATGTTCCTTATAATTTAAAAAGAGAACCTGAATGCCAAATAAGACGTCCTGTGTTCTTTAGAAAATCATCTATCCATTCGCCGGAATTAGCGGGCTGGGACTTCAAGCTTTTTGGACACGGGCACCCATCATTCTAAAATCCATTATCGTATAGCTTGTTTGAATTGAAATGCACACATTAGTTTTATCCAGATTAAAACCGACAATTGTCCGCCCCGGACACGACTACATTCATGCGTATTTCATCCCGATTACCATCAGCGCGAGTGGGAAAAGGCAGTAAAATGGTATTATCGGATCAGCAGCAAGGAAGACACACCGACAGCTCATACGCTAAAGTACAGCCGGCCATGGGGCCGGTTTTTTAATTCGGTGATTGCATCCTTGCCCTGATCGGGTATTAAAGACTAAACAGATAACAGGAGGCTACGTGATATGAAAACAGTATTGTATGTTCCACTCGATGATCGTCCAGCGAATCTGGATGATGTGATTGTGCAAGGGAAAGCAGCCGGTATCCATATCGTTACACCGAACCTGAGTGATATTAAGAATCGTCTGGACTCGGAGAAAACCGTAGATGGCACAACGCTGCTCGGCACCTCAACGCCGGTTTATGGCAAACCGTCCAAGATTCACGACTTTATTCTGAAACATGCTGCCAAGGTCGACGGATTCATTATCTCATCCGATATGCTCGCTTATGGCGGTCTGATTGGCAGTCGTCAGCTCCGTGAAGATGGAGGAGGCGCCTATCCAGAATACGATGATGAGACGACGCGTTTGCTGGATGTGATCCGCGTGATCAAGCAGAAATATCCACGCAAACCCGTATTTGTAATGGACACCATCATGCGTTTGGCTACGACCTCGTTTGCAGATGGCTTGGCGCTTGATGCATATAATGAGTCCCGTGCATTGATGCAGCAGCCACGTCAGACATACACTGAGTTTGAGGATATTATCGAAGGTTATAACCTGTCCCCGGATGGAGTGGAATATGGGACAACGACCTATTTTGATAAAGAACAGTATTACAATACAAGAAAGCATAAATTCAAAACAAATCTGTACATTTTGGATCAGCTGGCTCGCACAGGTTATATCGATTTCCTTGCAGTTGGAGTCGACGATGCTAACACGCAGGGTGTTCAGATCAATGAAATCAAATATGTAGAAGCGCGGATCAATGAATGGCTGGGTGGAACCAATGGACAAAATCCGGATCGTGCTATCGTCTTGCCGGATGCAGATGGTCTGGGGCACGCTTTGGTTGCTCGCATGGCGAACCAGTTGTTCCGAGGCGGGGCGAGGACACGTTACGCAGTGAAATATTTTGGTCCTCACGGCAATACCATCATTAACACGTATGAATACATGGATGTACACGAGAATGTGGTTCGTCATGTGGATATTGTAGGTGGTGTGCTTGTAGCGGATTCGGCATATCCTGAACCGGAGGTGGTGACGGATGTAGGTGCTGGCTTGGAAAATGAACAGCTAGTGGCTGTAGCAGCCGATCAAGTTGTCCCGTTTGACATGACCTCCGAACTGGATCGTATGACGAAGGGTCACCCGGGTAATTCCGGAGAGAACACGGGCATCGACATTGAGATTATTGCCATTACGGCTCTGGATCAGGTGCAGGCTGCGTTGGAGCAATTGACGCTGAATAGTGAGCAAGGTCTGCCTTCGGTGTTGATTGATTTTGTGGGTAAAGGACCAGCGAATGTCGATGTTGCCGAAGCATTGCTCAACAGTCCATATACCGGACGGGTTCTGGGTTATAGTGCATGGAATACACCAGGTAACAAGATCGGTATTGCTGTAGGTATGGGGCAGTCGAGGTACGCATTGATCACAACAGAGAAGCATGAGCATAAGTTGCGAGATGCGATGAACGCGCATGGCTCGTTGTTGTTTAAGCGTTTCCTGAAGGATTACTACTACAAAGCGGTAGCGATTGCGGACATCCGCACGTATTCCCGAGCCCATGCGTTGTATACCAACGTGGCTACCCTTTCGGATCAAAATATGTTGCTGTTCAACTCAGAGGAAGACTATGCCCATTTGCAAACATTGCTCCGTGATTTGATGCAGACTTATACCACGGCGCTTGCGAATAAAACAGCCTTCCAGACAGGCAATGTGGCGATTAAGCAGATCTGTAATGACGAATTGTCCTATGCGACGTATGGCAGTGCGC
Organism: Paenibacillus sp. FSL H7-0940; assembly: GCF_037979415.1. Taxonomy (NCBI): domain Bacteria; kingdom Bacillati; phylum Bacillota; class Bacilli; order Caryophanales; family Paenibacillaceae; genus Paenibacillus; species Paenibacillus sp. FSL H7-0940. The sequence continues at coordinate 4,250,099 of NZ_CP150280.1, read as the reverse complement.
TGCTGGAATATGGTAATCCCGACTTCATCTGGGGCCGTGCATTTGAGATCACATTGAATCCGCTGGTTAATTTTAATATTGTGTAAAAGATTGCCTCAGATATGCAGCCTATAAGCCATGACCGCTTCCTTTAAACGTTGGCTTAGGCCAGCACTGGAAGAAGGTATGGTGTGGAATGGATCGGAATCAGTTAAGGGGATCGGATCAGTTGATCATTACGATCCCCTTAACATTACGGTTAACTTTCAACGCTACCCTATTGCACTAGCTAACTTATCAAGTGCAATGTACTCCTTATTCGAAAGCTCTTCAATCATTGAAGTCAGTTTGGGTATATTGAGTGAGTGTTCGTTGATTATCATTTGTTTAAGCGTATTGTTTCGAAGAGAACGAGCCTTTAGTTCAATATCCTCAAATAGGTTGTAAAACAGACTGCCATCAATTAATCCAAGTTTATGTAAATAATGAATTCGCTTGGTCATTAACGTCTTATGCTCAGATAACATATGTAATGCTCTTATATATTGATGATCGGCACGAACAGATTCAATTAATTTGTTATAAATGTGGATACCAAATACAGGGTCCAGACTGCCGTGCAGACATTGCTCTTCTGCTGGAATGCCTTCAATGACTTCAAAGTATGCAGCACTATTCGTAGAATTAAGATAATGTTTCAGTGAGATTTTGAAAAACTCCAAATTGAAACGATAGGACTTGAACGAATTCATGGAGATAAGTTGTATACCAAATACATTATCCCAGCAGTCCTCTTTATAGTTGATATGTTCATTGACTGCTTGCTCAATCTCATAAAAGTATCCCTTTGTTTTCTTATAATTGGGCAACGGGTCAGGAAAAAAATCTGCGATATTAAATTCTTGATTATCCCGATCATAACCGTATATGAATAAATCATGAGGTGCACTTTCTTCAGTTCTATAGGCTTTAATATGTTGTTTATCGATAAGAACATAAATGTAGTTACCATTATTAATTGACTCTATGAAGAAATCGGTAACATTTAACTTGAGCAATTGGATCATTTCTTTTTGCATACTGTGAATATTTAACAACGGATGGTACTCTCTCATTAATGGCTGGTAGAACTCCAAGTGGAAAGTATCCGGTTGGTAGAAATCAAACCTTAGTTGCATGTGATTCGTAAATAACCATTCATGGTAGGAAGGGTGATTGGGAAGAATAGAGTGCATATTAGCATGAATCGGATAGCCTTGAATTACAGGTGAATGCATAATAAGTTCTTTTTTCATGATCAATATCTCACTCTCTACATGGGATAGTTAACTTTTAGCGCACCACAAACGCATTTCTTAGTGCTTCACACTTCGTCTAATTACGTACAGCCTATATACGAAGGATATTACACCTGCAATAAAATGTAAATAAATAACATTGTTTTGATATCGATATAAAAGTGATTGCTGTGTTGGGAAATTAGAACAGGTGTCGTCTTTTTTCCACCCGAACGTCTCCCTTAATCGCACAGAAGTCGTACGGAACACCATCCGCGCTAGGGATGAAAGGGTGTAAGATTGTATTATCGGATCAATAACAAGGGACGCACCGAAAGCACATACGCTAATGTACAGACCGGCCAGGTGGCCGGTCTTTTTGATGCGGTGAATGTAGTCCCGGTACTGGTTCGATAGCAATACAGACTCTGAGTTAAAAGGGGGAGTCTACTGCTGCTGCACTGTCGCTGCATCGTGTGGGCAGATCTCAAACTTGCAGCCAAAGGGGGCGAAATGAATGTGTCTATGAGAAATGAGATTAACACTGACATGAGCACCAGTAAAATGAGTACGCTCATTAAAAAAACGCTGAAACAGAAGCTCGCGGTACTTGTTCCAGATTGGGGCGGTCGTGTGCTGGATGTACCTGGGCCAGGCGAAGTGTTGGCTGGGCCTTGTGCCGTGGTTGCGTTTGCCGAAGAGGTGCCGAAGTCTGCTTGGACGGGATATCGAAGGATTATTAAAATCTCACCATACGCTCGTCCGGAAGATGGTGGCGCTGAAAAGGTAGAAGCTTGGTCAGCTGATCTAATCGAAGGGTTGCATCAAGTAAGGCTGGTGGATGAAGCAGGTGAGGCCTTCACTTGCATCTATTTGGGTTCTTCAGATAGTGACCGGGTGGATGCAGGGTCTGGCATGGTTACGCGGAGTCTGCGGTTCGGAGTGTATGTTCCCGAAGACTCGGGAGTCGTCCTCGCTGAAACAGGGGACGCGTGGTTAGCTGCGCTTCAAGACTGGACACAGTCGGAACTTGGTTCGGGCTTCTCGGTATATGGGGATGTCTGGCCCGGTGGATACGATATGCCGTCTGTGTTATGGCGATTGGCCGGATGCAGCACTTCTGTCGCGGGGACTTCTACATTGGAGGTTCGACAACAGTGGATTGGGCATGTGCTCACCGATCATTCGGTGCTAACACGCCAGACTGTTACTCGGTTGGTAGAGCAACTTGCAGTGCAATCTCGTCTTGCCGTCACTGAAACGGGTGGCGAAGAGCACGAAGGTAACACGCGATATATCACAGTGGATGAAGTCACAGCAGATCTGCAGACCGATGCGTATCTGAATGGACAGATTCGTCTGACACTACAGCAGCGGATTCGCCGTCCGGGTACGAATGTACCTTTGATTCGTGAGATTAACCATAACAAAGGTATGGAGTAAACGTTAGTCGAGAGGAACCTTCTATTAGAGGTTGTTCAAAAAGTCCGCTTTTGATTACAAAGGATGCCTAACGGCATCATCAGCATCGAATATGGAATTCAGCCGAATAAGCATAAGCTTACGAAGTATGTTTCCTTTGGAAACATTGTAGTTGCTCACGTAGTTTTCCCTACGCTCTGCTACTCCATTTCTAACTTCATCCCATCTTCTCGGTACTGAAAACCGATCTTTTTGAACATGCACTTTTAAGAGTGGTTCCAGATTATAGCTTTGAGATGATAGATGTAGCTTCAACATTATAGCTTCAAATTCATGGTTCATAGGATCGAAAATTCATAGATCAAGCTTAAAGATCAACGATTCACGAAATCAGTAGTCCAACAAATGAGGTGAGATGGCAATGGCAAGCTCAGTGAAAAAAAGCAAACAGACAGCCCCGCGGTATACACGGGCAGAACTGATGAATCATGCAGAAGCCCTCTTTGCCGTTAAGGCAGAGGTGCTGTACGGTGCGCTGTACGAAGCGGCGCAAGAGACGTTTTCCATTGAAGAAACGCAGGAACGAATTAACCAATTTATGAAAGCGAAGGTGAAGGGATAATGGCAGGTGGAAATTGGGAGCAAACAAATCGTCCGGTCCTTCCGGGCTTATATATGAATTTTCAGGCGGCAGCATCTTCGGCCATTCAAGCGGGTACGCGGGGAACCGTCGTTGTGCCGATCAAGGCCAACTGGGGTCCGGTAGGGACTTTTGTTGAAGTAGGGAGCGAAGCGGCGATTGAACGTATTTATGCGGCGAATGTGCTGGATAACGGTACGGCTTATACTTCCTTGAAGCTCGCCCTGTTGGGTAGGCCGAAGAAGTTGCTCGCTTATCGGGTAGCAAGTGCTGCGGCCAAAGTAGCTACGCTTACCTTGAAGGATAGCAGTGATGCCAATGTGCTGCAACTGGACGCGAAGTATCCGGGGGATCGTGCAAATGGATTCTACGTCACCATCCAGCCAGGTGTGATTGATAATACGAAACATGAAGTGCGTCTTTTTGAAGGGAACCGGATGTTGTATGCGCTCCTGACAGCGGATATTACAGCAGCTTCTCTGGCAAAAGAGATTAACGCGGATGAGCAAAATGTCTGGGTAACGGCTCAGGCGATTGGCGATGGTACTGGCGTGGTTGCTGCCGTTGCGGGTGCGGCATTCAAAGGTGGCGTAAGTGGCAACGATGACCTGACCAATGCAGAATACATTGCTGTACAGGGTGCGTTGGAAGGGGAGCAATTTGACTTCTTGGCTTTGGATCAGGCGGCTGATGCACCTCTGCTTGCGAGTTTTGCGGCATGGGTGAAACGTGTGCGTAGTGAAGGTAAACCGGTGGTGGCCGTATTTGGCGGTTCCGCAGCCGACGACACCTCAGCTACAGCAGCACAAAAAGCGGCAGCACGTTCGCTTGCGCTCAACCATGAAGGTGTGATTAATGTTGGTACAGGCGTACGCCTTGGAGATGCATTCTACAGCTCGGCGGAAACGTCCGCCTATGTCGCGGGACTGATTGCCGGACAACGTCTGAACCAATCCACAACCTATGCAGCTACTCCGTTCGATGATGTGACACGTCGCTGGACGCGTGCAGAACAGGAGCAGGCGGTACAGAATGGTGTATTTATTTTCTTCCATGATGGACGTCAGGTGAAAGCACTTCGCGGTGTAAACACACTGGTAACTCCGGCCGCTGGACAGAATAATGCGTGGAAAAAAATCCGTTCCATTCGTGTGTTGGACGCCATTAACACGGATTTGCAGCGTTCTGCGGAAGATACGTATATCGGTAAAGTGAACAATACCGAAGAGGGTCGTCAGGCATTGATTAGTGCCATGAAGGCCTATTTGGCGCTGCTTGCACAGAGCAATGTGATTGAAGCTGACGGTTATGATGTCATTCTCGACCCGGCTTATTACGGTGCGGCACCAGTTCTCAAACCGGAAGCGGATCAGGTATTCCTGCAATGGAATGTAAAGCTGACGGATGTGATGGAGCAGTTGTTTGGTACATTTTACGTGCAATAAGGTTTCTAGAATAATTACTATATGTTGAACTGATGGTTTACACGATAACGGAGAGGGCAGAAAAAATCTGAAGAAGCGAAGCGCTCGCCTTTATCACCGGATTTTCCCTTTTTGAAAAGGAATCAAAAAAATCTGGGGATAACAGCGATCGGAAGATTGTTCTGACTGCGGAGTTATACCGTGTAATATTTATTAGTTCAACCAACCCAAGGAGGAAAATATATGTTGGATGCATCAAGAGTAATTCTCGGTACCCATGGTCAGTTGCATATCGATGGTGTGTGGCAGACAAACATTAACAAGTTGGAAGCGAGTGTGGAGATTGAAAAGCGTGAGCTGAACCTGGTCGGTAACGACTGGAAGGTGCACAAAAACGGCGCAAAAAAAGGAACAGGCACGATGACCGGCTACAAAGTCACTTCCGATATGATCCAGCGCGGCTTCACCAAATTCGAGATTATTTCCAAGCTGAACGACCCTGAATCGTATGGACATGAGAGCGTTCTGCTCAAGGGCTGCATGGTGGACAAAATCCAGCTTGCCAACTGGACAGCTGGCGAAGAAGTACCGGAAGAAACAGGCTTTACGTTTGAAGGATTTGAATTGCTGAATCCGATTGTGGCGAACTAAAGATTGGAATAGGCACGTGTGATTGGGCTAGTTTGCTCCAGCGTGGTTGCATAGTTACTTCATATTAATATGGACACCAATGCGGGCCGAGATGGTCTCGGTCTCTTTGTTGTCTCTACAGGCTTGGAAGCTGGCATAGATAAACCCATTTGTGAAATAAGAAGGAGATAACGCCCAATGAGTATGAATGAAAATATGTCCGAAGAACAGATTTTGGATCAGTTGTTTGAAGCAGCAGAACGTTTGCCAGAGGAGAATGTGCGCATTCAGCGTCTGGATCTGCTGTTGACTTTGCGTGGACTGACGTCTTCCAAAGTGGATCACATTCGCGAACGCTGTACGATTCGTAAAACGACCAAAGGACGCACCGAGGAAAAGGTGGATACCGAAACGTTTAACGCGCTGCTCATTTCCGAAGCAACCGTGAAATTAAAAGTCCGCAGCCTGGAATTGTCTGGCTGGGGTGACACCCGTATTACCGGCCGCATGAAGTTGTCCGGTGGCGAACAGGCGGTACGTCGTATGTTGCTGGCAGGTGAATTGGATGCCGTAGGTGATAAAGTGCTGGAGCTGTCCGGCTTCGGTGTGGAGATTGAAGACCTAAAAAACTGATTCACTCCGGCGGGATGACCACGTTCCTGTATCACATGTGGGTACGTCATCATCTCCGGCCCGGAGAGTTCTGGTCTTTGCCACGTGGGGAGCGCTCGCTGTTGATTGCATTCTCGGAAGAGGAAATGTCAGCGATAACTTCGCAAATGAATCGATAACGATATAAGGCAGGAGGTGAAAAAATGGCAGAAATGATTGTAGGTTTATCCAAATCTAATGCGGAAATGCGGACAACCCTTCGATACCTGGATCAGATTCAGCGTTCGACGGAACGTCTGGGCAGAGTTCGTTACCAGAGTCTGATCAAGGTGAACAATGAGCTGAGAACGACTGGACGCAGGTTGGAGCATATTTATAGTATGGCTGTGCGAATCAGCAGGCTGCGTATTACACCGACGGTTGATCTGGTTGACCGTGCTACTCCGGCATTGAATGGTTTGTTGAGAAAAATGAAGCAAATCCGATCTAAGATGTTGAATGCTACAGCTAGTGTGCAGCTCAAAGTCAGCCACCAGATTTCAGGTGTATCCGTTAATGTGAATTCACAGCCACTGATCGATGCTTTGAATACAAATACCCAATCTATTAATATGCTGAGTACCAAGCTAGACTCTATCAATATTGGAGCGGCACCAGCGGCCGAAGCGAAACCTAAAACTTTTTTGCAGAAGATGAAAGGTATGTTTGATCGTGGGAAATCAATCTCATCTGGTGTGGGGAAAGTCTTTGATGCAAGAAATAGTGGGAAGAAGCTATGGAAAGAAATCACAACACCTGCCACACCGGGGAATAAATTGAAAAAGGCGTTCAAGGTTACAAAACGTGGGGCAAAGTTTGTGAATGATTTCTCGTCCGCAGGGTCCGATTTGATCGGTGGATTCGATGGATTGTGGGGCGATGTAAAAGGTCTCTTTGGTGGAGGTGGAAGCGGAAGTGGGGCAGGAGGCAGTGGTGGGTCTGGCATCATAAGCAAACTTGGTGGCAACCTCGTTAAAGGAGCGGGAAAATTGTTCGCACCACTCCGTATGTATAACAATATTAAAGAACTTGCAAGCGCCCCACCTGAGGATCGTGCTCGTGCGGTGGGTTCGGTTGCTGGTAATGCAGTAGGAACAGCTATTGGTACCGTACTTGGCAGTGTAATTCCAATTCCGGTGGTTGGGAACATGCTGGGCGGTTCAATAGGCGGTTGGCTGGGTGAAAAGGCAGGCGGTTGGCTGGGTGACAAGGTAGGTGGATTCCTAAAAAACAACGCGGAAGACATCTCAAAAGTAGCAAAATTTGCTTCTGAGGGAGCGAGTTACGTGGCGGAGAAAACGACGAATTTGTTCAATGGGGTTGCAGGTTTTTTTGGTTTCGGTTCTAAAAAGGAAGAGCAGACCGCCCCAGCCGCAGCGGTCATAACGTCACCCTCAACACCTGTAGCAACGCAGACACCACCCCCTCCACCGATAGCACCTCAGATGCCGCCTCCATACAGGCCGGCAGTTCTATCGATCACCGGTCCAGAAGCCTACATGAACAATCGATTTGGTTCACCGACGGCTGCGGGTCTTATGGGAACAAGTGTGATGCAATCCCAAGCGGTAGCAATGAATAACGCGGGTCAACCCAATGAGAAAGCTTCGCCGCTCACAGTGCGTATTTCCGAAGAACAGATGAGCAGTCTTGCAGGTTACCTTAAGGATTTCAAAACGGAAACGACGAACCAAATTGCTGTGAATATTGCACCGGGTACGGTACAAGTGACCGTTCGGGAGAACGCTATTGATTATGACGCAGTTTCTCATCAGGTGGGGCAACGTATCTCTGATGAGTTCCGCCGCGCGATGCAAAATCGCAAAACAATTATGGCCTAAGCAGAAAGGAGGCCGCAGATATGTCTGTACTTGAAGATAAAGTTGGTCCTAACAAAATGTCATTTACGTTGAAGGATGGCAATACTCCATTTCAATTTCCGGTAAACCCTGAAGAAGTTAATATTTCCAGATCTAAGGGATATGAAACGGTCAATATGTTGGAGCATGGCGAGTTTGATTTTGCACAAGGGGAGAAGGTGAAGGAGATCACCTTCTCTTCTTTTTTTCCGAAACGATATGATCCGTCCTATTGCATGGATGAAAAATATTTTCTGGATCCACGCGTGGCGATGAATGTGTTGAACACTTTTCTCATCTCCAAAAAGCCGCTGCGTTTCATCATTTCAGAGACGGGCGTGAACGTGCCTGTTTTTATTGTTTCGCTTAATTCGAGCTTTCGTGGGGGGGAGACAGGGGATATTTATTTCGACCTGACCCTACGCACATGGCGGGATTCCAAGGTGGAGAAGGTGGGCTCTGCGGCATCCGCGAGCAAGTCAGGTTCGCGTACCGATTTAAAAAAGAACAGCAAGACCTACACCGTCAAATCTGGCGACTCCCTGTCCAAAATAGCAAAGCTTGAGCTGGGTAGCAGTTCCAAATGGAACGAGATCTACAAGCTCAACGCAAAGATCATCGGGAGTGATCCGAACCGGATCAAGCCCGGACAAAAGCTGGTGATGCCATGACCTACAAGGTCATTGTCGACGACAAATACGACATCACCAAGTTGGTGGAGACGATTACGCTGAAGGACTCGCTTGACCAGATTGCCTATCAGGCTAACATCCGGCTGGCGGTGTCTGCATCTTCCGGTCTGCCTTCGATCTCACCGGGCATGGCGGTGCGGATTAGCGGGGTTCCTTTTGGCGAAAAATCCATGGTTCATCTGCTGCATCCTGCGGTCATCTGGGAGGTGGAAAGCTCGAACAGTGGCACTAAGCGGCTATCTCTCACGGTGTACGACCGAATGATATATCTGGAAAAATCAGAGGACGAGTTCCTGTTGCCTAAGGATCAGACCGCTACGCAACGACTCAAAACCTACGCCAAAGAGTGGAAGATTCCATACGCTACATTGCCAGAAACCAAGACAAAGCTGGGAAAAGCCGTGTATCGGTCACAGACGATCTTCTCGATGATGTTTGCCGATCTGAAAGAAACGGCGAAGTCCGGCGGGGAAATGTACCATCCACGGATGACGCCCGGTGGGTTGGAGCTCTTCCAGGTTGGAAGTAATGCAAAGGTGTATGAACTTGATCGACTAATTGATCTGACCCAGATGCGTACGCTCGAAGGGGCGGTCACCAAGGTTAAGGTGATGGCAGCGTCGGAGTCTGGCAGTGGCAAAGAAGTTCCTTCCAAAGTGCTCGCGATTGAGCAGGATAATGTGGAAGAACTGGGCACATTGCAAAAGCTGATCGAGGACGATCAGGTGAAATCCACAACCGCCGCGAAAAAACTGGCGAAAAGTCATCTGACGGGTATTCAGGAGACCTTTACGATATCAGCACCGGATATCAATACGATTCGCGCCGGGGACGCAGTGTTGTTGAAAGGACTGAAGCTAATCGTCATGTCGGTTAGCCGTGATCTGTCTGCCGGACCTGGAACGATGACGTTGGAACTGGGGACGGCTGAGCTGGTGAAAAGGAGGTATTACCTTGAATAAAGATGATCCGTATGGGCATTTTGCCGACGTCATGCGGGGTGCGATGAGTACACATTCTCGTCAGGCTGTGAGCGGGCTGGGCGCGGTATTGGGTACGATGACCTCGTCCGGCGTTAAGCTGGATGATTTCAAGCACGAAGTGCAGGATTATCTCGTGGCCGAGTTGCCGGGCACGCTTGGACTGCCGGAGCGCGAGGCTGCTGGCGCGATTTCCGGTATACCTGACGTGGCAAACGGCGGAACGACGGGCACGGGACGGTTTCTTTTGCAAGAAGAGGAAGTGGAAGAAGCGGTGTGGTCTCTTGGTAAGGGATTAAAAGCGGGAGATCGCGTGCTGGCGATGCGCGTGAATGGCGGCAACGACATTGTGGTGTTGTGTAAGGTGGTGAGTGCGCATGCCTAGTTTGTTCCCGGAAACGGGGGTGGTATGGGGAGATGAGGAGGATCTGTCGGGGGTGGCTTCGGAAGAGGTACGCTTTGGGCGGAGCTGGCGATTTGATTACGATACAGGAGATTTTGTGCTGACCCCAAGTGGCAAAGTAGCCGCGGCGGATGCACATGAAGCCTGGGTGCAGTGGTGTATTAAGGCCGTGAAAACGCCGCGGTACAGACATGTGATTTACTCCCGGAACTACGGTTCGGAGCTGGAGGATCTGGTGGGTCAGGGTGACAGTCGGGGTGTGATGGAAAGTGAGATTACCCGGATGGTGACGGAAACGTTGCTGGCTGATCCGCGCACGGAATCGGTAGACCAGTTCACGTTTGATTGGAATCGGGAGCAGTGCATGTTCTCGTGCCGGGTGGCGAGTGTGCAGGAAGAGATGTTTATTCTGGAAAGTGAGGTGATCTGACGGGATGGCTGAGATTCCGCGTTATTTGGAGGACCAGACGGAGGAACAGATTATGCAGCGTATGCTGGATCGTCTGCCCGCGGATCTGGATAAGTCGGAAGGATCGTTTCTGTGGGATGCGGAGGCTCCGGTTGCGTTTATGCTGTCTGAGGCTGCATTGTGGGCACAGGAGTTACTTCGGCGGGGGTTTGCAAGTACGGCTGCGAGCAGTGATCCGAATTTTCGTTCGGAAGAGCTGGATCTGCGGGCAGGAGAGCATGGCATTACGCGGCGGGCTGCGGTAGTTGCACAAGGTTCGGTTAGATTCGTGGGTACGCCGGGCAAGGTGATTCCTGCGGGAACGGTCGTGGCTACACTCGCGGATGAAGTATCTGCTGAAGCTTCGCTCGAATATGAAACGGTGGGGCGTTTGGAACTGGATGCAGAGGGCTCCGGGGTGGTAGGTGTGCGAGCGCTTGTTGCCGGAAAAGAGAGCAATGTGCCTGCGGGCACGGTAACTGTGCTGTCTACACCTGTAAGTGGCGTGACTTCTGTCACTAACGTTGATGTGATCAAAGGCGGTGCAGATATTGAGGCAGACACGGCGTTGCTGGAACGCTTTTATGCCAAAGTCCGCAATCAGGGGACCAGTGGCAACAAGTCGCAATATGTGCAATGGGCCAGTGAAGTACCAGGTGTAGGCGCAACGCGTGTCATTCCTTTATGGCAGGGGCCAGGCACGGTGGGATTGTATCTGTTAGACACGGACAAACGTGCTGCGGGTACCGATCTGGTGGCGGCTGTGCAGAAGTACGTTGACCCGACGCAGGATGGACAGGGTGAAGGCGTTGCACCGGCGGGGCCAGTAGTGTCTGTGATGTCGGCGGTGGAAGTGCCGATGAATATTCAGGTGAAACTGACGCTGGCAAGTGATGCGACACTCGCCGATGTACGAGCATTGATCGAACGCGGGGTGACCGCGTATCTGAAACAGTTGGCTTTTGCCGATCCACTCGTTCGTTACACTCGCATTGCTGCGATCCTGCTGGACATTCCGCCCATTATCGACTATTCGGAGCTTACCGTGAACGGTGTGAGCGACCAGAATATTGAGATAACCGCGAGTCAGGTGGCGGTTCTGGGGACGGTGGATGTGCATGAGTAGTGTTGGGCAGATGGTGGACGAAGAAGTAGTTTTGGAGTGCGGAGACCAAGGAAGATTGGGAGAAGTACGCCGATCCGGATTGGATCTGGTAAGCGAGACGCTCCATGTTGATGTGCAAGGAAGGGAGGGGACAGGGCATGAGTGCTCCTTCTATTGTAGATGTTGGACTGACGAGTGAGAAAGGGCGGGAGTTGTTCTCGTATTTGCCCAGGTATTATGAGACTTCGCGTGTCATGCAGGCCGATATGCAGGCCAAAGGCAGTGAAATGGATCTGCTGTACAAGGCGCTGGATGAGACGCTGGAGCAGTTTTTTGTCCGCACGGCGACGTGGGGGCTGGACTTCTGGGAAGAAGAGCTTGGCATTGAGACGGATCGTCTCAAACCCGTGGAACAGAGGCGTGCCGTAGTGGAGTCGAAGCTGCGTGGTGCCGGAAAGTTTTCGGGGAGACAAGTTGTGAATGTGGCTGAAGCCTATGCCGGGGGAAAAGTGGATGTAACATTTCAGCCGGAAGTGTGGAGTTTTACGGTGAGCTTTGTGGATACGATGGGCACCCCGCCCAATATCGATGATCTCAAACGTGCGATTGAAGAATTGAAGCCGGCCCATATGACCGTGGAATATGAGTATCGTTATCTGGTCTGGGACGATCTGGACAAGAAGCAGAAAACATGGGATGAACTGGACGCCGCGTCCTTGACGTGGAATGAACTGGAGGTGTGGGCGTAATGCCACAAGAAACAGATCGATTAAAGCTACCTCTTCCATTGGGGAACGAGAATGTGACCCGGGAGAGTATTAATGGGATTTTTGAAAAGATTGATGCAGGTGTTGCATCGCAAGCGGATTTGGATGCGCTTCGTGAAGCGGTGAGTCAAATGGATATTCCCGATGCGTCTTTGACGCAGAAGGGGAAGGTCCAGTTGTCTAGTAAGACGGATGGTACGTCTGAGGCGGTGGCGGCGACGGAGAAGGCCGTAAGGGATGCGAGGGTGGCGGCGATCAATGCAGCGTCTACAGATGCGACAACAAAAGCTAATGCGGCGGTAGCGCCAATTATCAGCTTGGATTCGTCCAATCTTGTTCAGAATTCGTCCGCAAACTTAGGGCTTTACGGGTGGAGTGACTATGGGTCAGCTCCATGGTCTGTGACCGCTGGTACTAACTTTAGAACGCTGAAGTATTTTCAAGTAACAGGAGCTGTGGCGGCTAACAGTTATGCAGTTCTTGATTCTAACCCAACCAATGTCATCGCTGGGACATACAACTTACAAGCAATGTTTTATACATTAGGAATGACAACGGGCATTTTGCTTATTGAAGTTAAAAATGCCAGTGATGATATAACAATCAATTCGCTTGTCGCCGACGCTAATTCCAATTGGCATCGGAAGTCGAAAACAGTAACTATTCCTTCCGGTGTAACATCGGTAAAACTTCGTCTGGTTGTAGCGGGTGGAGCATCCGGGGTTCCCGGGAGTGTTAAAGCTATTTCAAGGATTAAGTTTTCAGCGGGTGCGGTGGATGTACCGTACACCGCTGAAGCTGACGACCTTGCGCTTTTTCAATCTGGCGTTGATGCTAAAAACGGCATTGTGGGTGCCATTAACGCCAAGGGTGGCAATGCATCCACAAGTGACACATGGGTAACGTTGATGGCAAAAATAAACGCAATAGAACAAGGGCAATATGCAAAGTTTTCGCCAGATGTACGCGGTAATTATATAAACGTACCCGCTGGTTTTTCGGGACAAGTAGGGTCAGATATAGCAACTTTTGCAGCAGGAACAAAAGTTATTAGCCTTTTTACTAATTCGGCAGGTAACATGCTATCTCAATGCAACTATGGTGCTATTTCAGTTGCGTTTTCCCTTCGCGATAATCAGGGTGTTTTATGGCCCATACACACTCCGCATGGCAACAACACAGGTCTTTATTTTATTATGAGTGTTTTATTTTGCCAAATTGATTTAGTAGCCCGATCTATTTCTACTTATTTGAGGGTATCAACCGATGGTGCTTATTATACCCAGGGGCCTTTCGCCCCTAGTAATTTCAATACACAAGGCCCCATTAAACTTGTATACGCTGTGTACGATAATACATGGGCTCAATCTAGGGAGGTGTACTATAAAGTTACATTGACCTCCATTGTTTCAGGGTAAGCCAACTCTTAATGATAAGATAGAGAGTATTAAAATGAGTAGTAGGGGACATGGTGTAACCCTTACAAAGCTGTATACCAAAGGGGAGCAATAGCGAAGGGTATGACGTTGTGGACAAGTATCGGTTATAAACGTACACTCATTGCGATCGCACAAATTTTAATGATTATCACGAGTATTATTGCAGTGGTACATGGCGGGAAAACGGATAACTAAACACTATGAACATAAAGGTAGGATTACTGGAAGGTGCGAACTGGTCGAGTGGGGTAAGTGCTCTATATCACAAGGAAGATTATACTTGTGTGAAATAAATCAAGTGTTGTGGTACTGCACCAATAGAATTTGAGGGACGTAGCATGTTCAAAAGTGATTTTTTTAGGAAGTGAAGGAAGTGAACGAAAGCTCGCAAACCTTTTTAGGAGGTGAAACCATGGAAAAATGGGAAACCATATGGAAGTCTTTTATCGCTCTGCTAAGCAGCTCAGCAACCTACTTCTTCGGTGGTTGGTCAGGCGTGCTCGGGGTACTACTCGTATTCGTCATCCTCGACTACCTAACGGGTATCGCAGCGGCGGGGGCGAGTGGCAAGCTCGAAAGCAATGTCGGGATGTTCGGCATCGCGCGAAAGGTATTTATATTTGCAATGGTATCGGTGGCTCATCTGGTGGACGGTGTTCTGGGAGACGGACATTTGTTCAGGGATACGGTCGCCTTTTTTTATATCGCGAATGAGCTGTTATCTATTATTGAGAATGGGGGCAAACTGGGAGCACCCATTCCGCCTGCGATCCGGCAGGCCATTGAAGTGCTCAAAGGCAAGGGAGGGGACGGTGGGATTCCCGGTAGCTACACTCCTCATTCCAGAGAATCTATTGCACCGTCAGATCATGAGGACGTGGATCAACAGATTAGAGACGATACGAAGTAAGGATTCAGCATTCATTCCAATACGCCTTGTGGCAAGGGATAGGGCACTACCGATTCAAAAGTATGTACCATTTGTTACAAGTAGTGAAAGCTACGGAATCGATTCTGAAGAAGCGGTAGCGGTCGCCTTTGTCTCTAAATTTTAACCTTTAAATAATGGAGCATAAAAATTTGGAGACAACAGCGATCGGAAGAACGATCCGGATCTGGAACGGTCATGTACCGACTTGGTACGTATTCCTAAAAGGGTTGGTAGATAACCAACTTAAAGTACCTTTTACCATCAACAAGGGACACGCACACAAGCAATGCCAAGCCTCCTGGCATTAACTATATACAAACGGCAATTTGCCGCATAAAGGGTGTGAGAAACATGCAAACGAGAAGTTCAGGCAACACACAGGGCATTGACGTCTCTCGTTACCAGGGCAATATTGACTGGGCGAAGGTGAAGGCGAGTGGCATGACATTTGTATTCATCAAGGCAACTGAGGGACAGACATATACCGATCCGAATTACCAGAAAAATGTAATAGGAGCACTGGCGGCGGGCTTGATGGTGGGAACGTATCACTTCTTCCGCGCGACATCTACCGATGGTGCCAAGGCAGAAGCGGCACATTATGCCAACACACTTAACAAAGTTGGGGGCGCCAAGGCGTTACAACTGCCACCCGTCATGGACTACGAGAACAACCCCGGCAACCTTAGCAAAGCGCAGATGAATACAGTTGCCAAAGCTTTTTTAACCGAATTACAACGTCTGACAGGTGTGAAACCGATCATATACACGGGCAATTCATTTGCCGGGAATTTTGATACATCACTCAGCTCATACGATCTGTGGATCGCACGTTACAGCAACACCCGTGTACCGGAAGACCAGCCGGCATGGAAGCGTTGGACGTTCTGGCAGTATACGGATTCGGGCAAGGTGAATGGTATTAGTGGCAACGTGGATATGAATGAATTCGAGGGAACAGCGGCACAGCTCAGAGCAAGATACGCAGCAGCCACTCCGAAACCACTGGAGCCATCCAATCCAACGAATCCAAGTCATCCGAATCCACCAACCGAACCACCGAAAGGGGGCGAACCGATGACAGCCGAAGAGAAAGCAGCGTTTGATGCACTCAAATCCCAGGTCGACAAACTGCAGGCGCGTCAGCAAATGGAAGTTCCAGTATGGGCAAAAGCAGCTGTGGATGCAGCACTAGCATATGACACCAAAAATCCATTGTTCAGCATCGATAATGGGGCGAGTTATGATTTTTACCGTTTTATTACCGTGATGCATCGCAGAGGTTTGTTTAAAAAGTGAGCTGATTCTTAGCAAATTAAAATGTGGATTTTATCTGAATGTGGATTGAGTGGAGAAGGGACATGGGACGCTTTTTGTCGAACTGTGTTCCTTTTTTGTGTTTTGTGTAAGTAATATTAACGCATATAATAAAGTTAAAGACTTATGTCTGTAAATCTCTTGTCTAATTGATTAATGTGATGTAAAGTAAGTTACACGAAATTGTTTTTCACCACAGTTTATTTACACAATCCTCCTCATCATGACAAAACCATAACACATGAAGTTATTGTAATGTCTCCCTGTTGTACAATCCAACATCTCAAGATGACTCGTTCATACATTTTACACATCCAATCTGCAAGAGAAAGCCACCGATTTAAACAACTTACACGATTCATCAAACAACCTAGCCTTTGTTGAGTTTCTTTCATCCGTATTGCTAACGAACGATAACGATACCTAATCCGGTCTCCACACTCCATGCTCAACACGACACGCTCAAGGAACAGACTTTATTGCGTAGCCAGTCGTAGTATCCATATGCCCATCTGTATTTTCGATCTACCAACTTAAACTTGCTCTTACCAGTCCATAACCGTTCATTGATGCTTATTGACCTTAGTTCAAATAAAACGCAACAATTTCATTCAATTTCATAGATTCATCTCACAAGATCCGTTGTTGAACCTTTTTTTTCTATAAAAGTAATCAAACGACGTCCTCAATCCATGTGCACGGTCTGATATTTACCTGTATTCCATACGTATCCCATGCTGTTTTTACATTTCATATACATGCCGTACTTTTCCCAGAACCTTAATACAGGTATCACAGGCATCTAAAGCCTTTTATATGATACATAGCACCAAACCGATTGCCAACATTGGAGATCTTTCATGCCAGCATCACACACATTATGAGACAGGGAAGGGTGTTGTACGTATGCGAATGAGAAAAAAATGGATGTCCGGTGTTCTAACGATGGCCTTGAGTACCGTATTGGTGTTGTCCGGTTGCTCCAGTAACGAGAGTGGAGAGAATACGCCTGCTCCGGCGGAAGGAACCGACCCTCCAACCGAAACGGTAGCGCAGGATACGATGATTATGGGACGTGGTGGGGATTCCGTAGCACTCGACCCGGCGATTGTAACCGATGGGGAGTCGCTGAAGATTGGGCATCAGGTGTTTGATTCATTGCTGGACTACAAGGAAGGCGGAACAGAGGTCATTCCTGGACTAGCAGAGAGCTGGGAGATTTCGGCGGATGGGCTCAAGTATGTGTTTAAACTGAAGTCCGGTGTGAAATTCCATGATGGAACTGACTTCAACGCAGAGGCTGTTGTGTTTAACTTCAACCGCTGGGGCGATCCGGCGAGTGAATATAAATTCGAGGGAGATTCCTTCGATTATTACGATTCCATGTTTGGTCCAGAGGACGGACGTGTGATCAAGGAAGTGAAGGCGACGGACGAAACTACGGTGGAGTTCACATTGAACCAGCCACAAGCCCCTTTCCTGCAAAATATTGCGATGACGCCATTTGGCATTGCCAGCCCAACCGCGATTCAGGAGAAAAAAGAAAACTTCAAGAGCGAGCCTGTGGGCACCGGCCCATTTGTATTCAAAGAGTGGAAGCGTAACGACTCCATCACCCTGGAGAAAAACGCGGATTACTGGAAAGAAGGACTGCCAAAGCTGAACAAAGTGATCGTGCGTTCCATTCCGGATAATACCGCTCGCTTCAATGCCCTGCAAAACGGCGAGATTGATGTCATGGAAGACCTGAACCCGGACGATCTGTCCATTCTTGAAGGCAACAGCGAGTTACAGAAGATCGAGCGTCCACCGTTCAACGTGGCGTATATCGGCTTTAACTTCAAGAAGAAACCATTTGATAATGTGAAAGTCAGACAAGCCCTCAATCATGCGGTGAACAAGCAGGCTCTTATTGATGCGTTCTTTGCTGGACAAGCTGAACCTGCCGTGAACCCAATGCCGCCAACGCTGTGGGGATACAACGATACCCTTGAGGATTACCCATATGATCTGGAAAAAGCAAAAGCTCTACTGGCCGAAGCAGGCTTCCCTGACGGGTTGCCTGATCCGATAACCTTCTATGCAATGCCGGTATCCCGCCCGTATATGCCTGATGGCAAGAAGGTTGCGGAAGCGATCCAGGCCGATTTTGAGAAAATCGGAGTGACCGTCACCATCGAATCACCGGAGTGGGCAACGTATCTCGAAGATACAAAGGCCGGGGAGAAGGACGACATTTACATGCTCGGATGGACAGGTGACAATGGTGACCCAGATAACTTCCTGTATACACTGCTGGATAAAGATGCCATTCCAAGCAACAACCGCAGTTATTATGTAAACGAAGAGTTGCATGTGTTGCTGACGGATGCGCAGAAAGAAACAGATCAGGAGAAACGTGCGGAGCTTTACAAACAAGCGCAGGCAATTATCAAGGAAGACGCACCATGGATTCCTCTGGTACACACGACGCCAATTCTGGCGGGTAAATCAAACTTGAAAGGTTTCGTTCCTTCTCCACTGGGCACCGAATCCTATGCCGGTGCTTATTTCGAGTAAGCTGTAAGCTGAACTTATCCATTTCAGGATAACTGCGATCTGAAGATGGCACTACAGTTCGGAGTGATTACGTTTTAATTCTTTCTATCAAAGCGCTGGTGAGACGCAATGCTTGGCAGAACCCACATCCGGACGTAACTATCCAAAGCATGCGTTTTTGCCGGCGCTTTTTATTTTGCACGATATGTCGAAGGCAGGTGAACAGGATTGAACAGCTATATTGTCAAACGTGTGCTTGTGTTGCTGCCTGTACTTCTGGGCATGACCCTGATTGTCTTTTCCATCATCCACGCCATCCCGGGTGACCCGGCCGAGACCATACTTGGGCAAAAGGCAACCGAACAATCCAAGCAGGCCCTTCGTGACCAACTCGGTCTGGATAAACCCTGGTTCCAGCAATATTTCGCATACTTGGGCGATTTGCTCAAAGGCGACCTTGGAACATCCATCCGAACCAAGGTGCCTATTGCCCAGGAAATTGTGCCTTATCTGACAGCAACCCTTGAATTAACGATGGCAAGTATGTTGTTTGCTGTCATTATTGGGGTGAATGCCGGGATTGTCAGTGCATGGAAGCACAACTCCTGGTTTGATTATTGCTGTATGGTCATTGCTTTGGTGGGTGTATCGATGCCAATCTTCTGGCTCGGTCTGATGGAACAATGGTTGTTTGCGAACAAGTTACAGTGGTTGCCATCCATTGGACGCATGAATGCGCGTGATCCGGTGGAAGCCATTACGGGCTTGTATGTGCTGGATACGATGATTGCTGGACAATGGAATCAGTTGTGGACCGTAACGAAACATTTGATTCTGCCAAGTGTTGCACTGGGAACGATTCCAATGGCTGTTATTGCCCGGATGACGCGTTCCAGCATGCTGGAAGTGATGAGTTCCGATTACATTCGTACAGCAAAGGCGAAGGGACTGGGTCCGTTTTTTGTTGTATATGGACATGCACTCAAAAATGCGTTTATTCCCGTGCTCACGGTTATCGGCATCCAGACCGGATCGTTGCTCGGGGGTGCGGTGTTGACCGAAACGATCTTTGCTTGGCCGGGTGTAGGACGTTATATATATGAAGCGATTAGTTCGCGGGACTACCCGGTGATCCAGAGTGGGATTCTGATCGTGGCGTTCTTTTTCGTGGTGATCAACTTGATTGTGGACTTGCTCTATGCCGTGTTTGATCCTCGGATTAGTTATAAATAGGAACTCCATCAAGAACCAATCTGCAGAATCGAAGCTAAAATCTTTCTAAAAGAAAGCTACATCGGAAGCATAGGCTGCGCATTTTATCCGGATTTTCACTTTTGAAAAGGTGATCAATATAATCTGGGGATAACAGCAATCAGAAGATGATACTACAATCGTAGTGCTTGAGTGTAATAGAACGCGTTGATCTTTTGTTATATTTATATTCAAGAAAGGAGACACCGCATGGCCAAATTATCGACCAATACCGGACCATCCATTGACGCTGCGTCGGCGAGCACATCCGGTCCATGGCGGGAAGCGTGGAGAACGTTTCGGAGAAATCGGCTTGCGCTTGCAGGTCTGATTATTATCGTATTTTTTATCCTGTTGGCCTTCCTCGCGCCATACATCGCACCTTACGATTACAAGGAACAGGTGTTGGTGGATCGGCTTCAGGCCCCTTCGGCAGAGCATTGGTTTGGTACCGATGATCTGGGGCGTGACGTGTTTTCCAGAGTGCTGCATGGGGCGCGTATTTCCTTGTGGGTGGGCTTTTTCTCCGTCATTGGTTCCATTATTGCGGGCACGCTGCTGGGGCTGATTGCCGGATTTTATGGAAAATGGGCGGACATGCTTATCTCGCGTCTATTTGATATTTTGCTCGCCTTTCCGGGGATATTGCTAGCCATCGCCATTGTGGCGATATTGGGCCCGTCTTTGCAAAATGCACTGCTCGCCATTGCCATCGTGAACATTCCAACCTACGGAAGATTGGTGCGTTCACGGGTACTCAGCTTGAGACAGGAGGAATTCATTACGTCGGCACGGACACTTGGAGCGGGCAATGGGCGAATCTTGTTTCGCCACATCTTGCCCAACAGCCTTACTCCTCTGATCGTGCAAGGTACACTCGGAATTGGGACTGCGATCATCGAAGCTGCTGCACTCGGATTTCTAGGCATGGGTGCACAACCACCCGACCCCGAATGGGGTAAAATGCTGTCGGACTCCCGTCAGTTTATACAAAAAGCACCGTGGACACTGATCTTCCCCGGGGTTTCCATTATGTTGACCGTTCTCGGCTTCAACCTAATGGGCGACGGCCTGCGCGACACCCTTGATCCGAAAATGGCGAAAAAGTAGAATTATCAAACTCAAACTCAAACTCAAACTCAAACTCAAACTCAAACTCAAACCGTAACCGTAACCGTAACCGTAACCGTAACCGTAACCGTAACCGTAACCGTAACCGTAACTTCTAACCCAAGCTCGAACTCAAACTGCAACTTTGATTTGAAACTCTAGCTCTGACAACGCTAACTTATTCTGTAACGCAGCATGCGTGCCAAAGGCAACGTTAACAAAACCGTAAGCACTAATTTTATCGCCACCCAATTTGTAGCTGTAACGCTAACCTCTGCTCCAACTCTAACGAACCCGGGAGACCTTATTTTACGAGTTCCAGCCAATTTCCCATTCTTACGAACCTCAAACGCGCTATTTTGTGAAAAACCTGCCGAAAGTCTCGAAAGGTTGGCTAAAGTGGAGAAGTAGCGTGTCTACGATTCGTTAGCTTACAAAAACCTCCCAAAAAGGCCAATTAACGCCTCTGAGGTTCGTTAGCGCGTGCTGTCATGCTGCTCAAGACATCCAAGCAACCACAATACCAAGATACCAAGATACCAACATACCTACCAAAGTACCCATACAACATACATCAGTCTCATCACAGTAAGGTCGAAGATACTCCAAGGTACATTAGATGGATATGTTTTAACGCTATCTACTAAAGCAACAGACACATCACAATCTTTGACCATGCCGATTCGAACTCTGGTTCGAGTCGGCTTTTGTTTTACCTGCGGGATTACGGTAAAATGATTGGTGATGTGCAAAAGTTAAAGAGTTATTCGATCTTTTAGTTAAAATAACCGCCTACGTATTGACACCCAATTTTCCCATATGTTATATAAAAGGAAGGGTTTAGCACTCCGATCATCAGAGTGCTAACAGATGATGTTTTTACTATAAGCTTACATATGGAATGATTCTGTTTTGGGAAATAGATATTAAACCTGAATAGAACATGCGAAGCCACGGTGTGCAACAGACTTGAAGCTACATTCCACGTTTAAGAGATATCACTTCATTGATGTCCTTTATCCTAAAAAATCAGTCGCTGATCAGATGCAAAAGTAGTGCAGGGGACGAAATCGATTTGGAGGAAGCAGAGCGTTCGCCTAAAAGCTTTCTGAAAGAAAGCTGCTACGGAAGCATACGCTATCACCGGATTTCTCCCTTTTCAAAAGGGAATCAAAGAAATATGGGGATAACAGCGATCCGAAAAACGATTCGTAACCGGAACGGCTACATTGCATAACGTCGTGCACTTATTTTTACAATGAGCCAGTTAGAAGTGAATCACAATAACTGTGGACTAGAGCGATCAAAGGTTTTTGAGTCTACTAATGGCCGCAGGATTATCTCAGTTACTTTCTATTTTCAGTCAAATCATTCGATATCCCAATTTGAAAGGAGTCCAACCACTCATGGCTAAAAAAGAATTCCAGGCAGAATCCAAACGTTTGCTGGATATGATGATCAACTCCATTTACACCCAAAGAGAAATCTTTTTGAGAGAATTGATCTCCAACTCCAGTGACGCCATTGACAAAATATATTACAGAGCACTTACCGACGATTCGCTCGTTTTCAACAAAGAGGACTACTTCATCAAGCTTACGATTGACAAAGAAAACCGCACGCTCACACTGACAGATACCGGTATTGGTATGACGCAGGAAGAGCTAGAGAATAATCTGGGGGTTATCGCGAAGAGTGGTTCCCTGGCGTTCAAGAAAGAAAATGAAGCAAAAGACGGTCACAACATCATCGGACAATTCGGGGTTGGTTTCTACTCGGCATTTATGGTGGCGGACAAGCTGAGCGTAACAAGTAAAACGCTGGGCAGCGACGAGGCTTGGAAATGGGAGTCCGAAGGCGCGGATGGTTACACAATCACACCAGCTGAGAAAGATTCAGTAGGTACAGAGATCGTCCTGACGATCAAAGAAAATACCGAAGAAGATTCGTATGACGAATTTTTGGAAGAGTACCGCCTGAGATCCATCATCAAGAAATACTCCGACTTCATTCGCTACCCGATCAAGATGGATGTAACGGGTCAACGTCCGAAAGAGGGCACGGAGAACGAGTTCGAGGAATACCAAGAAGAACAAACAGTGAACAGCATGGTGCCGATCTGGCGTAAAAATAAAAGCGAATTGACTGAAGAAGACTACACGAACTTCTATATGGAAAAACGTTACGGTTTTGACAAACCGCTCAAACACCTGCATATCAGCGCAGATGGCGCTGTGGTATACAATGCAATCCTGTTCATTCCGGAAAATACACCGTTTGATTACTATACCAAAGAGTATGAAAAAGGCCTCGAGCTTTACTCCAACGGTGTATTGATCATGGATAAATGCGGGGATCTGTTGCCAGATTACTTTGGATTTGTCAAAGGTATGGTGGATTCCGAAGATCTGTCCCTGAACATTTCCCGTGAGATGTTGCAACATGACCGTCAGCTTAGCCTGATCGCGAAGAACATTAAGAACAAAATCAAGAGTCAACTGCAAAGCCTGCTGAAGGACGAGCGTGAGAACTACGAGAAGTTCTACCAAGCGTTTGGTCGTCAATTGAAATATGGTGTATACAGCGATTATGGTGTGAACAAGGATACTTTGCAGGATCTGCTGTTGTTCACGTCTTCCAAAGAGAGCAAACTCGTGAGCCTGGACGAATACGTCTCCAGAATGCCGGAAGATCAGAAGTACATCTACTATGCATCTGGTGAGTCCATTAGCCGTATTGAGAAGCTGCCACAGATCGAGGGTGTTCTTGAGAAAGGGTACGAAGTATTGTACTTTACTGATGACATCGACGAGTTTGCAATCAAGATGATCACGAACTACAAGGAGAAAGAATTCAAATCCATCTCCAGCGGTGACCTGGGCATCGAAGATAGCGCAGACAAAGAAGAAACGGACGCACAGGACAACGACAACAAAGAGTTGTTTGAAGCGATGCAAGCTCAATTGGCAGGTAAAGTCAAAGCGGTTAAAGCTTCCAAACGTCTCAGAAGTCACCCGGTATGTTTGTCCACTGAAGGTGAGCTGACGATTGAAATGGAGAAAATCTTGAAAGCTATGCCGAACAGCGAAAACGTACAAGCCGACAAAGTACTTGAAATCAACGTGAATCACGATGTCTTCAAATCGTTGAAAGACGCTTTCGCGCAGGATCAGGAAAAGCTGAACCTCTACACTAGCCTCCTGTACCACCAAGCATTGCTGATCGAGGGGTTGCCAATTCAAGATCCAGTAGAGTTCACCAACGATATCTGTAAGGTTATGGTGTAATACCGTTACACCCACCATCTCCACCCCGACAGGGCGTTTCAGTCCTGTCGGTTTTTTTGTTTTTTACCCACAACGGGTAGGAGCGGGGGAGGCAGACCATCATTGCAGCGATGGATGAAAATCGTAATGAAATTCTTTAGCCTTTCAAAGTTTTGAAGAATTCTCCCTTTATAGAGAATAGGGAATGTAATGACTTTGGGAGTGAATCAAACAGCAAAAGTAGTGAAGGGGACGGAATCGATTCTGAAGAAGCGAAGCGTTCGCCTTTATTCCCGGATTTCTCCCTTTTAAAAGGGAATCAAAGAAATTTGGGAATAACAGCGATCAGAAGAACGATCCGTAACCGGAACGGCTACCTGGTGGCACAGTGAGTACTTATGGTTGTTCTGCTATGGGAGCGAGCATATGTGAATAATGAGTTCAATATGAATCATTGTCATTTAGATGCACGGATGATAGTCTGGCAGGGTATAATAAGAGAAGATGACTGTTCATTACAAGTTGATGTAAGAAGAGATGACAATCGCAGACAGGTTTTACTTTTCGAAACCACAGATGTTGTGTATAATCACTCAAAATAGAGACAGTCGGCTAGGAGTGATCCCCATGCAATGGAACGATCTGAGAGAACATAGACAATATCCTGAATTAACCAAATTGGATGGATCTCGTGCAGCGTATGAACGAGACTATTCGAGACTCATTCATTCACCGACCTTCCGTCGGTTACAGGGCAAATCGCAGGTGTTTGGCGCAGGAACGGGTGATTATTATCGTACTCGCTTGACCCATTCCCTGGAGGTGGCACAGATTGCACGAGAGGCTGCCCGAAGTCTGATTCGCCGTTTTCCCGAGGTAGACTGGGACCGCGCAGACAACCCCGGCCTTATTATTGATTCAGAAGTGGTGGAGTGCGCTGCAATCGCACATGACTTCGGTCACCCGCCGTTTGGACATAAAGGTGAAGAAGTATTGGATGGTATTCTGGATGACCTCATTAACACCGAGGCTAAGAAAATCATGAAAAAAAGCCGCAGCGCCAAAGTTCCAAAGGTCGAGTCTGAAGTCCGTGCCGAGTTAAAACGGAAATACGAGCATTTTGAAGGCAATGCGCACAACTTCCGTCTCATTATGCACTTGGAGAAACGTGAAGATATCGACGGACTGAATCTGTCTGATGCGGTATTACTAGGAATCAACAAATATCCATACCCTGGGACAGAGAGTAAAAAAGGCATGTATCATCATGAGTGGCAATATATTCGGGAGATCCGTGATCGCTGGAACGTACCAGCAGGCAAGAAGACACTGGAAGCACAGCTGATGGACCTTTGCGACGATATTGCGTACTCCTCACATGACCTGGAGGATGGCATCAAAGCAGGAAAAATTGAAGTACATGAGCATTTCCTGCAAGATCCGCATGTGAATCGACTGATTGTGGATAAGATTACAACGCTGGAGGATCTGTTCTGGAACGGATGGACCCGAGAAGCGATTGGGCAGAAGGTAGAAGAGGTCCTCGCTTCGTTCCTGCGCATCTGGAATGAGAAGATGCCGTTCTGCGAGCATGATTACTCGCGTACCCGCCGTGAGGTGAAAGCCTACTGGGTGAGCTTTTTTGTAGGCAGTCTGGGCGTTATTGACGACGGTGACTGGAAGAAGGTAACCTTTGTCCGTGAAGGGGCTGAAGACCTCGATATGCTGCGTACGGTGAGTGTGCTCAAGAGTTTTGCCTGGGTAACCATGATTCGTGATCTACGTGTACAGCGTCTACAGAAGCGCAGTGAGTGGATGATTAAGCGATTATGGGATGCATTCCTCGATCCGGAAACGTCCAAATCCATTATTCCATCCGACTGGCTACAGCGGTATGAGAAGGATCAAGCCAAAGCCCAGCCGATATGGACCTGGGAACACATGGTGATCGATTATATCGCAGGAATGACGGATGCATTTGCCGAGAAAATATATAATGAACTATACGGTCTGAAGGTGGGTTCGATCTACGATTTGGATTAAAATTAACCGATATAAAGGGAGATGAGACGCATGGCTAAGCGAATGAGTGAGACGTTCAGTCTGGGCGTACTTGACCTTGTTCCAAGGTTAGACGATGTCACAGCGGAACAGGCACTTCAACAATCGGTGACACTTGCGCAACATGCCGAGGCTTGGGGATACGCCCGATACTGGACGTCAGAGCATCATGATATGGCTGAACTGGCATCGGCCTCTCCCGAAGTACTGTTATCGCACATCGGAGCAAGGACAACAACGATCCAACTTGGCTCTGGTGCGGTCTTGTTGCCGCATTATAGCCCGCTCAAGGTTGCGGAGTCATTCCGCCTGCTGGCTGCGCTCTATCCGGGGCGCATTGAGCTTGGGCTCGGACGTGCTCCTGGCGGTGGACCTCATGCCACGATGGCACTCAGTGACAATTACTTGCAGCATGTGTCCAAGCTGCCTGAATCACTCGCAGCACTCACAGAACTGCTCGAAGACCGTTACATGTACGAGGATCATTCCGTGACAGCTCGTCCGATTCCCAAGCTCCCGTTATCACTCTGGATGTTGGGAACTAACGTGAAGAGTGCAGAATATGCGGCACGGTTTGGCATGGGATATGTCTTTGGTCAATTCATGAGTGACGCCGATGGTACAGAGGCTGTAAGGCGATACCGAGAAGGATTTATGCCTAGTGCAACGATGAAGGAGCCTGAGGTTATGGTGGCAGTGAGCGTATTGTGTGCCGAGTCAGAGACGGATGCTTTGGACTGGAGTCGTGACATGGCGGAGAGGCGCAAGCTGGATGGGAAAGAACATTCAACTGAGCCGAATTCAAGTGGTACCGCGGTCTCTAATACGAATGATGAAGCCGTTAGTGATCAAAATGAATCGGTGCGGCACTATGCAGGTACACCTGAGCAGGTATGGGCTCGATTGCAGCAGGTGAGTCGCAGGCTGGATACGGAGAGGTTGCTGCTGGTTACGGCAGGACCAGATTATGAGCGCAGGTTGGATTCATATCGATTGCTGGCTGAGCATAAGACAGCAATACTGAACTAGGCGGATCGCTTTATGATGTTAGCCGTTGAAATCCGAACAAACCGAAGAGCTGCAGATCGGGACTTTACCGTATGCTGCAGCTCTTCGGTTTGGACTTTGTCAAGATTCAACAATCTTTTACAAAATCAAGCATCTTAATGACAAAATAATGTTATAATACTTTACGTCTATTTTCCTATCGATATAATATAGAGAAGTTCTTTTGACAAGAGGTCAAAAGAAGGGAAAACAGTGACATAAGCACCTGAATTCGGGATGACCGAAGAGGTCAAGGGGGAAATCATATGTTCAGCAGATTTAAGATCAAGAGTATCGGTCTGCGTATCAGCATCGCGTTCTACTTGTTAATCCTCTGTTTAATTATTTTGAGTGTCACGATTGTCACCCGGATGAATTCAATTGAAACCAACACGAATGAAATTACGAACAATTGGATGCCATCAATCCAGCAAATTAACCGTTTAAATTATACCACAGAGCATGTCCTGTCACTAAGTTATCGTCACTTTGACGCGGAAGAAACAGACAAGGCATTTTTGTCAGAAGAGCGTACCAAGTATATTCGTGAAACGACGCAGGCGATTAAAATCTATGATCAGCAGGAGAAGTCTGCGGAAGAGCTCGAACACTGGAATGCGTTCAAGAACAAATGGGAAGCGTATCTCAAGATTAATACGCAATCGATCAAGCTGAGTGATGAGGGTCAGACACAGTTGGCGAAGGAAGTAGCTGATAAAGGTGCTGATTCCTTTGACACCATGCAAGTCGATCTTGATTATCTCGTGGAATACAATCAGGAACAGTCCAATCTTGCGGCGGCCCAGACGATCAGATCAGTGCAGGATGGTAGATTAATCATCATTATCGGTGTTCTTGTCATGATTGCCATTACAGCGATCAGCATTCCGATTATTCGTTCACAGGTCGTGAAACCACTGCTACGTGTCATTAGTGCGGTGAAACTGATTGCAGAAGGACAATTGAATGTTCAGGACATACATACCAAACATGAGGATGAAGTTGGTGTTCTGGCCAAAGCGGTGAATGACATGAAAGGTAACCTGACTTCCATGGTTCTGAGCGTCAGACGAATTGCGGAAGCTGTTAATCTACAAAGCGGGGAACTGGCAATATCCTCAGAAGAGGTTAAGATTGGTAGTCGCCAGATTGCTGTGACCATGGAAGAGTCAGCCAAGGCCGCAGAGAGCCAGGCAGAGACAGCCATGGAATCAGCCCGTACGGTTGAAGTGTTGAATGATCACATTCAGAATCATACGGAACAAGGCAGCCAGTTGCGCGTCATGTCGGATCTTGTACTGGAGCAAGGGTTGAATGGTCGCAAGGTGATGGAACAATCAGTGCAGCAGATGCAACAGATTTCCGGTTCGGTCTCTGCTTCCATGAACAAGATGGAACGGTTGAATCGTAAAAATGAAGATATTTCCAAGCTGGTTCAGGTCATTCATGACATTGCACGCCAAACCAATCTGCTGGCATTAAATGCCTCCATTGAGGCAGCGCGTGCGGGAGAGAGTGGACGCGGATTCGCCGTAGTGGCATCAGAAGTGAGGAAGTTATCTGAGGCTGTGCAGACTTCGGTTGAAGAGATCACGGCGATTACCGAGGATATTCAGCAGGAGTCACAAGGGGTGGTTGCGGAATTACGTACGAACGTTCAGGAGACCGAACTGGGTCAGGAACATGTGCTTACTTCAGGTCAACTCTTCCGTACAATTAATGAATCGGTGGAAGGCATGGTTGGTGTCATCAGCACTATGACAGATGGACTGGCAGGCATGCAGGAAGCAAGCGGACGAATGAATGATTTTAGTCAGCAGATTTCCGCTGTTTCGGAACAATCGGCAGCGAGTGTGGAAGAAGTTTCTGCATCGGCGGAAGAGCAAGTAAGTTCCATGGAAACGATTAGCGGCAACATTCAAAGTCTGAAAGAATTATCGGAAGATTTGCTTACATCCATTGAAAAATTAAAAATATAACCTTGTTCTTATAATAGAAGAAGCTGGAATCACGCAGGCGGCTAATGGTGAGAAATCAGTATAATATATGAGCTGTTGGCCTATAACGTTTACTGGCAAGAACGATTAGATTTCCAGTGTTATAATCTCAAAATAAAGTAAGGCGTTCCTCAACAATGGGAACACCTTATTTTTTTTCTGTCCAAATAGATACGTGCAAGGAAATGGGTAGTTGTCTAGCAGTCTAACATTGTATACAATGACTACCTGAAGCAAACGTATGAGTCGTATTTGATATGTCTTCAATGAGCTTACTATTTATATAGAAGAAACATGATTAATGAAGGAAGGAGAGGGGAATTTTGCCTGATGAAACACTTGGTATGTACGCTACTTCTGGGAAACACCTCTATACCTTTGCTTGCCACGAGAACGAGCAAGAATTATGCATGCTGGAGCTGAATACGCTACTTGAACCGAGTTCGGAGATCCCTATGGATATGGGGTCGTATGTGTGGTCTGAACGATGTATTCCACCTGGACGCAGTCCTTTTATCCATGGCAGACTGGACGTGATCGGGGAAGGGGGCAGCGTGACTGATCTGCTTCCTTTTGCCAGAGATATTCATCTGTTGCCAGAAGAGACATTTAAGGTAGTTTGTCTGAAAGAAGGGGATCAAGCCCCTGATTATGCACAGTCTCGTCAGCTGGAAAAAGAAGTTGGCATGTGCATTAAAGGCAAGGCACAGATGAAACAACCTAAGGTGACTTTCGGCCTAATCCGAACAGGAGAAAAATGGATCTTGGGCCAGTGGACAGAAGCGGATCGATCATGGCAGATTCACCGGCAGAAGCCGCAAAATTACTCAACTGGATTTGGCATTACACTTGCGAGAGCGCTGGTTAACATTGCTGTTCCGAGAGTAGAAAACCATCGGTTGCTTGATCCATGCTGTGGTATGGGAACGGTTGTCATTGAGGCTTTATCCATGGGAATTGATGCAAAAGGTAACGATCTCAATCCGCTGGCTGTCCGAGGTGCGCGTATCAATCTGCCGCATTATGGATATGATTCAGATCGAATCACACTGGGGGATATGAATGAACTGCAAGATTTGTATGATGCGGCAATTCTGGACATGCCCTATAACCTCTGCTCTGTACTTCCAGATGCTGAGCAACGAGCCATGCTGGAGAGTTTGCGCAGATTGGCAAAACGAGCAGTGATTGTTTCCACAGAGTGGGTAGAAGAGCACTTGTTGGAAGCGGGATGGACTGTAAAAGAGTACCGAACAGTACACAAAGGCACGTTTATACGTCATATTTGGCTATGTATGTAAGCGTAAAAAAACAAAAGCTCTACCTCTGAGGAAATTTCCAGAGGTAGAGTTTTTTTATTGCTTATATATCAATTGAACTAACCATTTACAAAGAACGTAGAGGACAGAAATAACCTGAAGAAGTGGAGCTAAAAGCTTTCTGTAAGAAAGCTGCATCGGAAGCATACACTTCACCTTTATGCACAGATTTTCACCTTATAAAAGTGAATTAAAAAAATCTGGGAATAACAGTGATCGGAAGGTTGTTCTGTCATCGAAGTTGCAAGTGTAAGTATTCTTTAGTTCCATTGGTATCGTTGAACTGATTTGCACAATATTGCATGGGAACGGGTGTTTGTGTTAATATTTATGACTATAATCCACAAGGTTCAACGGAAGGGTATCGCCAGCGACGTAAGCTTCCAGATTTTTGACGAAAATATCGACTGCTCGATCCGCGTATTGCTCTGTACTTCCTGCGATATGAGGCGTAATTAACACGTTATCCATGCCCCATAGCGGGTGGTCTGCAGGAAGAGGTTCTTCTTCGAACACGTCCAGTGCGGCGAAGGCAACTTGGCCGTTTTGGAGTGCATTCAGCAACGCTTCCGTTTTCACACTGGGGCCACGGCCTACATTGACGAAGCAGGCACCGGATCGGAACTGCTCAAATGCAGTTTGATCATATATATGTTTGGTTTCATCAGTTAGCGGTAAAATGTTAATTACATAATCGCCCTGGCTCAAGGCTTCATGTAAACCGGTCATGTCGTACATTTGGTCCACATTGGGGACATCCTTACCTGAGCGGCGAACTCCGATCGTACGCATGCCGAGGGCTTTGAGAATACGGGCTGTTTCCGTGCCAATCTCACCTACACCAACGATGACCGCTGTTTTGTCATGCAGTTCCGGCAGTGGTTTGGCAGGAGCTTTCCATTCGGCCTGCTGTTGATGCAGCATAGCTTGTCTCAGCCAGCGACTGTGGGATAACATCATGCCCAGAATAATTTCGGTGATTGGAATCGCGTGAACTCCATTTGCACTGGTGACCTGAACGTTCTTTTGTTGCAAATCTGCGAAGGGGAGATTGTCCACACCAGCAGACCAGACCTGAACCCACTTCAACAGGCTATCCTGTTTCAATGCATGTTCTGTGACGAGTGGGGACCAGCCGAGAATAATCTCAGCTTCTTTCAACTCAGCGGGGTCCAATTCCTTGGCTTTTCCGAATTTCAGGGTGTATCCTGGTGCAGTATTCTGAATTCGTTGTTGCTGTTCTTCGGATAGAGATGGAAAACATACAATTTTACCCATAATGTGTGGTCCTCCTGAGATAAATAGTTTGATGAGTTTGATGATTAAAGTGTATCAGATTTGGTGTTGGATGTGCATTAAGGTGGGAAATGCAGGAATCTAGCCTTATTTGCAAATGGTTATATTTGTGTCACTCTATACTTACCCAACTTGAAACGATATCTATAGTTATGAAATAATAGAGCGAACTTTAGAGAGGTGTATGCAATGAATAACCAATCACATCAGGATCATTCATCCCGACGGGAAAGATTGTTTGTAGCCATTCGTCTTCCTGTTGCTGTTCAGCAGTCTCTTCAGATGGATGCGAGGCTTGTACAGAACAAGCTAGATTTTCGTAAATGGACAGATCATAGAGATTATCATATAACCTTGCAATTTCTGGGGGATACGTTAGTTAGTGACATCGGGCACCTGCGAAAAGCATTGCGCTCAGCAACAAGCGGATTACAGCCGTTTGAACTTCAGCTTTCCGACTGGGGCACATTTGGACTTAAAGAAGCACCTAAGGTGCTTTGGAAAGGTGTTAGCGGAGAGATAGAGTACTTGTTTTCATTGCAAAAACAAATCGTGCAGGCGACTTCGCCCCTGGGGTATGAAGCTGAATTAAGACCTTATGCTCCCCACATTACCATTGCCAGAAAATATCTGGGACAGCTTCCAGGTAATGAAAATAAAGGGATATCTGGAGTGCTTCCGGAACATTCCACAGGTGTTAATTCATGGATGGTGGAGGACATTGTACTTTATGTGACAAGGCTGGGACAATCGCCAATGTATGAGGTCGTGGATACGTTCACTTTTTCCTGATAATCATTTTTATGCCATAAAATCACATTGACATAACGTTTATCCCTATGTAATATTAGCCATCGTTATTCAAATTCTTTTTTTTGGGTTACTTAGTTAAGGGAATTGTTTCGACAGGAGGAATCTTCGAATGAACATTATAAGCAAAAATCGTTGGGTAGCACCGATGTTATCAGTGCTGCTTGTATGTATAGTGGGGGTAAATGTCGTTCAGGCGACGGGGAAGTGGAATGAAGCTAGTGATAGTAAACAGATGACCGAACTTGCGGCTTCTGGGCAAAATAACCAAACATCTACGCAAGAAGAGAGGCGCATGATGGAAGATGGGACAAGTCTGTCCTCTAATCTGTCTGCCCAAACCGTAGCGTGGACTGAATCTCTGCCAGCGAAGAACTGGCTTACGACTGCTCAAGAAGAGCAGGAATTGCAAGAAGCCAAGGCCAAGAACAAAGCTAGAGCGGTAGCTGCGGCCAAAGCCAAAAAAGAAGCTGCACTGAAATTGGCCAAAGTGAAACGTGCCAAAGAAGTCGCTGCTGTAACAACTCCCCCCCAAAAACTATACTTTACACGGACCAAACTTCTGAACCAGGAAGATTCGAAACTTGCAACCTGGTCATACAGTGTGTCCGATAAAGAACTGCATCTGCTGCAAAAAATCGTCATGGCAGAAGCGGAAGGTGAACCGTACGAAGGCAAAGTGGCAGTTGCCAATGTTGTCTTAAACCGGCTGCGGTCAGCCAATTTTCCCGATACCATTTACAAGGTCATCTATCAGAAATCCCAGTTTAGTCCTGTAGCGAACGGACGTATGAAACGTGTGGTTCCCAACGAGGACAGCATCAAAGCAGTGAATGCTGCGTTGAACGGGAAGAAGGAAGTTGCCGATGATACGTATTATTTCTTATCATTGACGCTTGCCGACGATCTGACAGTTGCTCGCTCGCAGAAAAAAGTAAAAACGATCGGTCATCATACTTTTTACAAGTAATCGACCCGTAAATTCTGCAAACAGGCAGGGTAGTTAACTGTGTGTGCTTCACACGGCCCTTGAAAAAGCCTGAATCGTAGTTTTATTTCGTTATTAAAAAATATCGTTATACTCTAAATTACCCTTTTTTCTGCCAAATCATACGGTGGAATTAGTGAAAATGAAAGAAGGTTCCCTTCCAAAAATTCGGAAGGGAACCTTCTTTGTATATCGTGAGCAATTGTCTTGTCCCCTATAACACCTCGTGAGAGCTGTCCTATAGGTCCGTAGAGGCATCAGAATGGTATTCTGGTACCTGACAAGGACGTGGCAGTAATTCCGGCTGTGAAGCGCTCCAAGGAGGTTGTTGTGACTTCGGCTGTCGTCGGAAACAATAAGTCATGAACAGCTTGAGCACAGCACTTCGGATCATAGACCGAATGGTTACCTGAATGATGCGCTACGTTCAGCGGGCTTTCAGTTTGAGTAGATGCCTGCTCCACTAGTTGTCTGAAACGATTGGTGATCACGTCGGCAGAGTGAATGACGTGGCCGTATCCGGCTTGTACAAAGTATTCACAGTTCTCTTCCTCTTGACCTGCAATCGGAGGAATGAACAACATCGGTAGACCCTTGGCCAACGCTTCAGTGCATGTCATGCCACCTGGCTTCGTAATCAGCACATCGGATACATCCATCAGTTTGCTTACTTCCCGTGTATATCCCAGAATACGAATATTCGGGTGCTGGAAGCAAGGCATTTCCTTCATTTTTGCGATCATTTTTTCATTGCTTCCTAGACAGAAGACCAATTGAACACGATCTGCCCAAGACGTGAGAGCTTTCATATGATCCTCATCAAACGAAAGTCCCCATCCACCACCCATAAGTAGCGCTGTAGGCATGTTCTGAAGCCCCATCTCTTCCCGTAGCTTCACTTTATCTCCAGCTTCCCAGAAGTCTGGATGCACAGGGATTCCCGTGATCTGAATATGGGAGGGATCTACACCCCGGATTTCAAGCAATGCTTTGACCTGAGGGGTAGAGACCAGATATTTGTTCACTTCCGGATTAATCCATGTTCCGTGCACGTCATAATCCGTCACGACCGTATAGAGCGGGATATTCAGACCCTGGCGTTTGAGCCGGGAGATGACAGCATTCGGAAAAGGATGGGTACAGATCACCGCATCGGGTTTCAGTTGGGATACGACCTGTGCCGTCTGTGTATAGAAAATTCGGTGCAACGCCAGCTTGGTAAAACCATTTAATGATTTATTGTACTGTGTGCGGTACAACAGGCTGACCAGTTTGGGTTGAACCGATAGTGTCTTTCGATATGCAGAGAAAATTAGTGGAGCTACCGTTGGGTTCAAAAATTTGCCTAGTTCAATGACACGACTGTGAACATGTGGACTGACTTTTTTGATGCCATGTGCCAGCGCATGAGCGGCCTGAGTGTGACCGGTACCGAAACCTTCCGATAATAAGAGCACTCTTGGTTTTCGCATGAGTTCACCTTTATTCATAAGTTTTAATTCAAAATGAAGATATTCATTGTTTATTCTAGCTATGGAATGCGTTACTACATGAATATACATTGAAGCACAAAATCATGTTTCTTCTATGAATATTTACACCATATATCATACAATGAGACAACTTAAACTTCATTATATACACGTATTATCTGAGTCATCTTACACTATAGACGACGACAGAAGGAGTTTCCACTGCATTTAGGTTAAAAAATATTAACACAATTTTTAAAATGTTAGGGTTGCAATCTGTTTTCGAAGGTGGTATTGTAGTTTTTGACCGAATGACTGAATTGTATTTCTGGTCATTTATGTAGAGCGATTGAACAATGAATGTGATTAAAGGAGGGATTAGATGGCTCCGATTGACAGGAGACAGCAGGTTATTCATGCAGCAGCCCAGTCGTTTGCCATGTTTGGATACAAAGCAACGACGATGGATCAGGTCGCCAAGATTGCGAACGTTGGCAAAGGAACGATCTATACGTTTTTCACCAATAAGGAACAATTGTTTGATCAGATCCTGGTAGAAGTGATTCAGGAAATGAAGAACATCGCGCATCGTGAAGTACATCAGGAAAGTGCATTTTTCGATAATCTGTTTCGGGTACTGGATGCCTTGTTAGAGTTTCGTCGTGATCACGATCTGCTCGTTAAGTTATCTCAGGAGCTGAAGGACTTTGGAACACTGCAGGCCAAGGAAGGCTTGGACAAGGTGGAGAAAGTAATCTCCGACTTTCTGGCTAAGGAGCTTGAGAAAGCAAAAGACAATGGAGAGATTCGAGATTGTGATCCGCAAGTCGTCGCATTTATGATGATTCGCCTGTATATTGCACTCACCTCAGACTGGAGCAAACAACATCAACCGCTGAGCAAAGAGGAAATTAAGACTTACTTTCGCCTTTTCTTAATGGAAGGAATTGCTGCTGTAACGTAATCCGAATTTAATCTACTATAATATAAGGATTTTCACGCGTATCAAGCAGGGAGGCTTGTCGGAAGACAGGTTGTTTTTTTGTCCTAAAGTGACCGTTTGAGGAAAGTGGTCACTTCGTGTTTCAGTATGTTTTCTGGAATGCGACATTGTATTTCATTATGGTTATTCCTGCTCATGGAGCAGAGAGATTAAGGGGAGAAAATGACATGAAATCTTTATCCGTGTTTTTCAAGGATGTGGGATCGGCCGTGAGAAACCCGAAGGTGTTGATCCCTGTTATTGCAATTATGTTTATACCGATCCTGTATAGTGGCATCTATCTGGCAGCCTATTGGGACCCGTATGGTCATGTGGATGAGATGCCGGTTGCCGTTGTTAATTTGGATAAAGGTGCTGAGCTGGAGGGCAAATCCCTCCATGTAGGTAGTGATCTGGTGGATGAGCTGAAGAAAAATGCCGATTTTAAATGGGATTTTGTCAGTGCCAGTCAAGCCAAAGAAGGCATGAGTAATGACAAATATTATATGCAAATTACGATTCCGGAGAACTTCTCATCTCAGGCAACAACATTGCTGGATGACAAGCCGGAGCCGGCTGATCTGATCTATGAACCGAATGGCAATTACAGTTTTGTTGGTGCACAGATCGGTAAGACCGCTATTAAGGACCTGAAAGCAAAAGTCTCAGCCAAAGTAACGGAATCCTATGCAGAAACATTGCTCGACAAGTTCTCCGAAGTATCGGATGGCTTGGCTGAAGCAGGAGATGGGGCGGGTGAACTAAATACCGGCGCAGGCAAACTGGATGATGGTGCTGTTAAGCTCAAGGATAACCTGGCGAAGCTTGCATCCGGAACGCTTGAACTTCAGGAAGGACTTTCTCCATTAAGTGATGGTGTTAACGCGCTGCACACAGGGGCAACCAAACTTGAAAGTGGAACATCAAATCTTGTATCCGGTCTGCAACAGCTTCAGGCAGCTGCTTCGAGCCAGCTTCAGAGCGGAGCAGATCAGTTGAAGGATGGTAGCGCCAAGTTGGAAACTGGACTCCAGTCTTCACTGGATGGCACAAGTAAGTTGCAGGCTGGTCTGAAATCATCAGAACAGGGCAGTGCGAAGCTGTCGGATGGTCTGCAAAGTGCTGTTCAGGGCAGTGGCACTCTGGCAACAGGCCTGCAATCGGCTGTAGATGGCAGCTCCAAGGTTGCTGATGGTGCACAGGGTGTAGCCGCCGGATTGAAACAGCTTGCTGCATCGAACCCCGAACTGGCTGAAAATGCGGATGTACAGAAGCTGCTTGCAGCAAGTGAAGCTGTTGCTGATGGCAGTGCACAACTGCATGAGAGCGAGCAGAAGCTGGCACAAGGTGCAGATCAGCTGCATCAGGGCAACCAGCAACTGGCTGCGGGTGCAACCGAGCTTCATGGAGGTCAGGAGCAACTTCTTGCTGGTGCGAACCAGCTGGTGGATGGTCAGAAACAATTGCTGGCTGGTGCAGGGCAGCTTAGTCAAGGAGGAGCGAAACTCTCCGATGGTCTGAAGCAGTTCAGCGGCAAATTGGGTGATGCTGCAAGTGGCGGTACATTGCTTGCAGATGGTGCCAAGCAGCTGGGCTCAGGAACAACAGCTTTGCAAACGGGTGTAGGTAAACTCAGTGGTGGCGTTAGTTCACTAACCGATGGTTCCAAGCAATTGGGTGATGGCGCGGGCAAACTGGCTGACGGCCTTACTGAGCTAAAAGATGGCTCGAGTGAATTGGAAACCAAGCTGAATGATGCCGCACAGAAAACATCCGAAGTTAAGAAAACGGATGATGTAGTGAACATGTTCGCTGAACCGGTAAACTCCTCGGAGAATACAGCAGAGAACGTGAGTAATTATGGTACAGGATTGACACCGTTCTTCCTGTCGATCGGT
This sequence comes from Paenibacillus sp. FSL H7-0940, assembly GCF_037979415.1. NCBI lineage: Bacteria > Bacillati > Bacillota > Bacilli > Caryophanales > Paenibacillaceae > Paenibacillus > Paenibacillus sp. FSL H7-0940. The sequence goes on along the minus strand of NZ_CP150280.1, from coordinate 4,212,100 downwards.
CTATTTGTGGGATCGTTGATTTCCACGATTGTATTGAAAATGCGGGAAACGTCCGTACCTGGTGCAACAGGCTGGAATCGTTTTGTCAGCCGGACACTGGTATTTGGGTCCGTGAGTATTTTCCAATCGGTTATCGTGGCAAGTTTCATGTTATATGGTCTTGGACTGGAGACGCACAGCGTAGGGTTGTTCTACCTGTTTACCATTATTACGGGGCTGACCTTCATGTTGATTGTTCAGGCACTTGTAACCTGGCTGGATCTGCCTGGACGTTATGTTGTCATTCTGCTGCTGGTCTTCCAGCTTGCGGCTAGTGCAGGGACCTTCCCGGTAGAACTGATTCCATCATGGCTTCAGGCATTTAGCCCTTGGTTGCCAATGACACACAGCATTATGGGCTTTAAAGCCGTGGTATCGAGTGGTAATCTGGATGTGATGTGGCATCAGGCAGGTATTCTTAGCATCTATGCAGGTGTATCCATTCTGCTGACGCTTGCTTACTTCCTCTGGAATGGCAGACGTCCGAAAAAAAAAGTCGAACAGGCTGATTCTGGTCAAGTTGTGACGGCATAAGTCGAACCTGATCTTCAGCAGGGTCATATTATTGAAAAAAACTTTATTTTCTTGTAGTGAAATTATGCAATATAGTAGTCAAATAGTGCAAATAGCCTGTGACCCCAAAAAGGGGTTGCAGGCTATTTTGTATACAAATGCATAGAGAAGTAAAGTTTCGCTGGCTTAAGCAGTGAAAATTTAGTGGAATTATGGATAAACGTAGGCGGCACATGGAACGATTTTCTTCTGTCAGCAATTTAATTCAGTTGTACTCTGGCTTAAAAAGTGTATAATTATTCGAAAAAGAGATGAATTTAAACGTCACTACTGTAAAGCTGTACTGCAAAACATTTCTTATCAGAGGTATTAAAAAGTTTAAATTGCGCTGATGTTAGGTCGGTGTTAAAATAATAGAACTATATCAAAAAAACGTCGCTCCATTTCAGTAGCCGTGCCAGCGGTTGCGTGTTGATTTATACAGGCTGTTTGCCGGATCGTCCGGATCAGCTCATCTCATTTAATGGCTTCTGCCCAATAGCAGGCATTATTTTTGACAGTCTCATGCTGTCACCTCTTCTATCTAGCAGGCTCTATCGCAAGCGAAAGGCCAGCTCCTCCCGTTTCATTGTTGCCTGTTGCCTATGTTCTTGATCTTTCCGAAATACTTCATTATAGAAAGGTTGCGTTCCATGAGACACATCGGATTACCTCCAAAACAGGGTCTGTATGACCCGCAGTTCGAAAAAGACGCATGCGGAATGGGTTTTGTTGCCAACATCAAAGGAGTACCTTCACACGATATCGTTAGTCAGGCACTGACCATGCTTAGTAACATGGAACACCGTGGAGGACAGGGAAGTGAGCCGAATTCCGGTGACGGAGCAGGTATCCTGATTCAGATTCCACATCGCTTTTTTGCAGAGGAAGCGAAACGCCTTGGTTTTGCATTGCCTGAACAGGGATTCTATGGCGTAGGGATGTTGTTCCTTTCCCAGGACCCTGCCATTCGCAGTGCGCATGAAGAGAGCCTTAAGAAGATTATTGAAGAAGAAGGTCAGACGTTCCTGGGTTTCCGGGATGTTCCTACTTTTGATGAAATGCTTGGCCGTTCTGCGCTTGCAGCAAAACCTTATGTACGTCAGGTGTTTATTGGAAGATCCGCAGATGTGAAGGATGAGCTTGGATTCGAGCGTAAGCTGTATGTTATTCGCAGACGCGCTGAGCTGGCTATTCGTTATTCGGCAGATGAAGCAGAAGGTGGTTCGTTCTACCTTCCGAGCATGTCTTGTCGCAAAATTGTATATAAAGGCATGCTGACAACTGAACAAGTTGGCGGGTTCTATCTGGATCTGCAGGAAGAACTCGTGGAATCGGCCATTGGACTTGTGCATTCCCGTTTCAGTACCAACACCTTCCCAAGCTGGGAACGTGCCCACCCGTATCGTTTCATGATCCACAACGGTGAGATCAATACGATGCGTGGTAACGTGAACTGGATGCATGCACGGCAATCCTTGTTCGAGAGCGAGTTGTTTGGTAACGACATCGCGAAAGTAAAACCGGTTATCAATCCGGACGGTTCGGATACAGCCATGTTTGATAACACGCTGGAGTTCCTGTATCTGAGTGGTCGTTCCCTGCCACACGTGGCCATGATGATGGTTCCTGAACCTTGGAGCACGGATGAGGGCATGGACCCTGCCAAAAAAGCATTTTATGAATATCACAGCACGATGATGGAGCCTTGGGATGGACCAGCAGCAATGGCCTTTACAGATGGTTTGCAAATTGGTGCAACACTTGACCGTAATGGATTGCGTCCAGCTCGTTATTATGTAACCAAGGATGACCGTATTATCCTGTCCTCCGAAGTTGGGGTACTTGATATTGCGCCGGAAGAGATCCTGTACAAAGATCGTCTGCGTCCAGGTCGGATGTTGCTTGTGGATACACAAGAAGGCCGCATCATCGCGGATGAGGAAGTAAAAGCAATCATTGCAGCCGAGAATCCGTATCAGGATTGGCTTGATGAGCATTTGATGGATCTGAGCGAGTTGCCGGAAGCACCGGAACTTCCTGATCCAAAACATGATAACGTGACCCAGCTTCAGCTGGCATATGGTTATACATTTGAAGAACTGCGTAAAATCCTGGAGCCGATGGCAACAACAGGTATGGAAGCTACGGGTTCGATGGGGTATGATGCACCGCTGGCTGTGCTGTCGGATCGTCCGCAGCGTCTGTACAACTACTTTAAACAAATGTTCGCCCAGGTAACCAACCCGCCAATCGATGCAATCCGTGAAGAGATTGTAACGTCTACGGCAACAACCATTGGTCCTGAGCGCAACTTGCTGAACCCTGAACCGGAGAGTTGTCGCCAGATCCGTCTGGATACACCGGTATTGTCGAATGAAGACTTTGCGAAGATTCGCCATGTGCGTCGCCCAGGCTTCCGCTCCATGACGATTCCAATCTTCTTCACCGCTGCGGAAGGAGCAGAAGGACTTCGCAAAGCGATGGATTTGCTCTTCGAAGCTGCAGATCGTGTCATCGACAAAGGTCATAACATTCTGATCCTGTCTGACCGCGGTGTGGACGCAGAGAATGCTGCCATTCCTGCATTGCTTGCTGTAGCAGGTCTGCATCACCATCTGATTCGCCAGGGAACCAGAACCAAAGTCAGCATTATGCTTGAATCGGCAGAACCGCGTGATATTCACCACTACGCGTTGTTGCTGGGTTATGGTGTAAGTGCGGTGAACCCTTATCTGGCCTTTGAAACGCTGGATGACATGATTCAGCAAGGGTTGTTGCGTGGTATCTCGCATGAGAAAGCAGTGAAAAACTACATTAAAGCAGCTACCAAAGGCGTTACTAAAGTGTTGTCCAAAATGGGGATTTCTACGATTCAATCGTATCGTGGAGCTCAAATCTTCGAAGCGGTAGGTCTGAAATCAGACTTCGTTGACCGTTACTTTACCTGGACACCTTCCCGTATCGGTGGAATTGGGTTGGAAGAAGTGGCAGCCGAAGCGTTGACACATCATAACCGTGCCTTTACGGAAAAAGACGGTAACGATAAAGTATTGGATTCCGGTGGGGATTATCAATGGCGTAACGACGGAGAAGAGCATCTGTTCAATCCGCAAACCATTCATACCCTGCAACATGCGGTACGCACTGGGGATTACAAGCTGTATAAAAAATATTCCAAGCTCGTGCAAGGTGAGAATGATCAACTGTTGACCATTCGCTCCATGCTGAAGCTGAAACCGGTGGGAGCTTCCATTCCACTCGAAGAAGTTGAATCCGTAGAAGATATCATGCGTCGTTTCAAAACAGGTGCAATGTCCTTCGGTTCGATCAGTAAAGAAGCGCATGAAGATCTTGCCATCGCTATGAACCGTGTTGGAGGTAAATCCAATACCGGTGAAGGTGGGGAAGATCCGGCTCGCTTCATTAAAGATAGCAACGGGGATTCCCGTCGCAGTGCGATTAAACAGGTAGCATCCGGACGTTTTGGTGTTACATCCAACTATTTGGTTAATGCCGATGAGATTCAGATTAAAATGGCACAGGGAGCTAAACCAGGTGAAGGCGGACAGCTACCAGGACGTAAAGTGTATCCTTGGGTTGCTGAAGTTCGTGGATCAACACCGGGTGTAGGTCTGATCTCGCCACCACCGCATCACGATATCTACTCGATCGAAGATCTGGCAGAGTTGATCTATGACTTGAAAAATGCCAATCCGCGTGCTGAGATTAACGTGAAGCTTGTATCGGAAGTGGGCGTGGGTACCATCGCAGCTGGTGTAGCCAAAGGCCGTGCCGATATTATCCTTGTCAGCGGTTATGACGGAGGTACAGGTGCATCACCACAAGGTTCGATTCGCCACGCAGGTATGCCTTGGGAACTGGGTCTTGCAGAGACACATCAAACGTTGATGTTGAACAATCTGCGTGACCGTGTTGTCCTCGAAACAGATGGCAAAATGCTTAACGGCCGTGACCTGGCGATTGCTGCCTTGCTTGGAGCAGAAGAGTATGGATTCTCTACAGCACCGCTCGTAGCACTTGGCTGTATCATGATGCGTGTTTGTCAGATGGATACCTGTCCGGTTGGTGTAGCGACACAGAATCCGGAATTGCGTAAAAATTATATGGGTGATCCAGCTCATGTGGTTAACTTCATGCGATTTGTTGCTGAAGATGTGCGTGAGATCATGGCTGATCTTGGTTTCCGTACTATTCAGGAGATGGTCGGACGTACAGATTGCCTCGAAACGGTAGAAGCCGTAGATCACTGGAAGAAAAAAGGTGTGGATCTGTCTGTATTGCTGCACGTGCCTGAAATGCCGGAAGGCTCTGCACGTTACCGCACACAGCATCAGAATCACCAATTGGAAGAAACGCTGGATATGCAACAATTGCTGCCACTGGCACAGTCTGCTATTGAATCCGGGCAACCGGTTGAAGCGGTGCTTCCAATTACAAACGTTAACCGTGCAGTAGGTACCATTTTGGGTAGTGAGATCACACGCAAATATGGACTCGCAGGATTGCCGGAAGATACGGTTAAATTCAAATTTGTCGGCTCTGCCGGACAAAGCTTTGGGGCCTTTGTACCTAAAGGTATGACCTTGACCGTTGAAGGTGATTCCAATGACTACGTAGGTAAAGGATTGTCCGGAGGTAAACTGATCGTGATGCCTTCTCCGAAAGCAACGTTTGAGGCGGAAGATAACATCATTATCGGTAACACGGCTCTCTACGGAGCAACAAGCGGCGAAGCGTATATCCGTGGTATTGCGGGTGAGCGATTTGCTGTACGTAACTCGGGCGCCAAAGTAGTCGTTGAAGGTGTAGGCGACCATGGTTGTGAGTATATGACAGGTGGACGTGTCGTTGTACTGGGCGATACAGGTCGTAACTTTGCAGCAGGGATGTCCGGAGGTATTGCCTATGTGTATGATCCGGAAGGCACATTCCTGAAACGTTGTAATCTGGAAATGGTTCTTTTGGAACGTATCGAAGATGTGGCCGAAAGTGCAGATCTGCGAGGCATGATTCAACGTCATGTTGCCAACACAGGAAGTGCTGTCGGTCAGCGCGTTCTGGATAACTGGCAAGATGCGCTGAATCAGTTCGTTCGGGTTATTCCGAAAGACTTCAAACGTATGACAGAACAGATCGAACGGATTCAGGCAACAGGTTTGACTGGAGAAGCAGCGCTGCTTGCAGCGTTTGAAGCGAATATGCGTGAACTTGCACGTGCTGGAGGTTAATAACTTCCTTGTTCCAAGGTGTAAGTGCATGAACAGGTTGTATTAAGAATAATAGGAGCAATATGGTTGCCATTCCGGCACCATATTGCTCCTATTTTGCTTTCGACAAAATTAGAACCCCATCAAAAAACGTTATCGCCATGAGACGACAACATCGAGGAACTTTCTCAAGTATAATAAGGCTAGTTTTGGAGGGCAGGGAAAGTATAAAGATAAGAGAGGTTAGCGGAATGAATATGAAGCATCCAAACAGGGACGATCGTAGGCCGACAGGTAAACAAGTCGAAGCAACCCAGATGGACATCATGAAGGTGTTACTGCAATGCGGAATCGACCCGGAGCGTTGGAACCATTTCGTATCCTCCGTCAACAACAAGCGTCCTTGACACAATAGACAAGCATGGAATGAAAAAGAATTAAGACACAAAAAAAGCCCAGAAGCCAGAGAGGTTATCTCTCGGGAACTGGGTCCTCTTTTCGGGTTTAGTCCATGCTGCGTTCCATTCGGACAAATGCAATAAAACGACGTGCCTCTTCTTCTGTTAAAGACTTCCCATCAATCATCAGATCAAAGCGTTCTAACACTTCTTTGTCCGATAACTCCAAGGTATCCACGAAATCACGTACGTCTTCATCCATCACGACATCACTTTGCTTTGTACGTCCTATAAGATAATCAATAGACACATCAAAGATATCAGCAAGTCTCGTTAACACTTCGAAATCCGGTTTACGTCGATTCTTCTCGTAGTGGGAGAGAGCAGCTCTTGTAATATGAATGGAGCTCGCAAGTTCTTCTTGAGTAAGTCCCCGCTGTTCCCGTAATTCCGCAATGCGATTTCCGTAGCTCATAAGCTATTTCCCCCTGAACGACATCAAATATATATTGAAACAATCCTGAGCCAAGTGTTTGATCAGGGCAGCTTTCCTGCAAAAGAGTAACTCCTCATGTGTTTCCTTTAACCCATTTCCATTTGTAAATAGGTCTGTCTAAGGACATCTCAAATTGTCGTAAATCAAAAGAACCATGTCCAAATACCGCTTGACATGATACGTATTGTATCGTAAATTGGACGTATGGAGTTACAAAATGTATCATTTGGAATATTTTAAGTATCTCCTGATTGCCTGGACCATATACCTGTGAGAAGGAAGTGGAGGCAGTCCATGTAGGCTAATCCATTCTAAAGGAATGAAACCATGTATTCAATAATTCAGGAATGGGCTGATATGAAATTAAATGTCCATATGTACATTCAGGAGTTTCACGGGAAAATGGTAGACCGCAAAAGACGCCCTGTTCTGTTACTTGGAATGGACACTCAAGCAATCACCTTCCTGAGCGACCTGAACTTGCCGGTATCATCAGAAATGCTCATTGGTTTGGATGTTGAAGATCAACATGTATGTGTACGACTTCACGCAAGGTTGCAATGGAAACAGCCCTTCGGAGAGCTCACAATGTATCATTCAAACTTGCATATTCAGCACGAACAGAAACTATATATAACTGGACAGTTAAACACAATGCTTACTGAAGTTCAGTTTCCCGCGGTTTCCCGTTTTCAGTATGAAAAGGCAACAGAACAAAAGGCTCTGCAAGAACCCTATCATTACATTGATTTCACCATATAATTCCAAGTCGATTCTTAACATTTTCTGAACAAAACATGTACTTAACGCCATTTTACTATATTTCATAGCGTTATGCATTAGTTCTTTAACACCAAAAGCATTTGCGCAATGAATAAAGGGGCGAGGGGGCTCATACTATTTCAGGAAGTTTGGATATGGTTGAAATGCACTGCCACATATTATCCGGCCTAGATGATGGTCCTGTTCGAATGGAGCAGTCCGTTGCGATGGCTGAGAAGGCGGCAGCCTCAGGAATTACCTCCATTATTGCTACTCCGCATCACCTGAACGGGCAATACAACAATGAACCGATGGTGGTCAATCAGGCCGTGAACCTGCTCCATGCAGAACTTCGCAAACGTAACATTCGCCTGGAGATCCGTCCCGGACAGGAGATCAGGGTGCATGACAACCTGATTGGAGACTTATATGCAGGAAAGTGCTGCACACTCGCCGGAAGTCGTTACATGTTGCTGGAACTACCCTTTGGTCATATTCCCTCACAGTTCCCCAGGATACTGCATGAATTACGAATAGCGGGAATTACCCCTATTATTGCTCATCCGGAACGTAATCGCGTCATTTTGAAGAAGCCAAAGTTGTTGGCTGATTACTTGAGTCAAGGCGGACTATGTCAGCTCACAGCTCAATCTTTCACTGGGCTTTTCGGACGGAAAGTTCGGCAGTGGTGTTTTCATTTTTGCAAAGAAAACGGGTTTCATTTCATTTCATCAGATGCACATGATACGTGCAAAAGGACATTTGCCATAAGTGAAGGAGAGCGGGCCATCGAGCGTCGATTTGGAGCTGAAGCCGTTAAGCGGCTGGCAGAGAATGCGTCGCACATTCTATCAAATTCGTGTCTGGTCACAGAACGCTGGAAACCTCGCAAATGGCTACTGTCCATCTGGTAGTTACATAGGATAGATCACAACGTATAGGAGGAATGAAAGTGGAACTGAAAGGATATTTTCGACTCTTACAAAAGAAACTGTGGTTGATTGTTGCAATTGCTTTGATAGCCGGTGTGGGTGCAGGGGTCAAAAGCATTTTCTTCACCCAGCCCATCTATGAGGCAAGTTCCAAACTGATCGTGAACCAGACCTCTAACGTTCAAGGCCAGGCGATGATGGACTTCAGCATGATTCAAACCAATATCAAACTCATTAACTCATACAGAGAAATTATTAAATCTTCAGCCATTATGGATAAAGTCGCTACCACGTATCCGGACCTAGGCTTAACCTCTGCTCAGCTCATGAATAGCACTTCCGTCTCTACAGCCAGCGAATCCCAAGTGATGAGCATAACTGTACAAGGGACTACCTACGAAAAAGCCGCAAAAACGGTCAATGCCATCTCCAACGTGTTCCAATCTCAAATCCCCCTAATCATGAAAATCGATAATGTGGCTATCCTCAGTGAAGCAAAAGTGGATAGTAACGCATCTCCAATCAATATGAAAACCACATTAAGCATCATTGTCAGTCTGTTCGCAGGTCTTGTGCTCGCCATTGCACTTGTATTCCTGATGGATTATCTGGATGACACATTCAAATCCGAAGCCGAACTTGAAAAAGAGCTGGGTCTGCCTGTGCTTACCGTGATATCCAAAATGAAAAAAGACGATCTGAAAAATACGAAAAATTACGTATCTCAACAGAAAGTGGGGGATGGCAAATATGTCGCGGCTAACCAATGAAAATAACAGTCTGGTGACCTATTTTAACTCCAAATCTCAGATCTCGGAGGGATACCGTAAATTACGGACGAACATCCAGTTCTCCTCAATCGACAGTCATATCAAAAAAATCATGGTGGCTTCCGCTGAATCCGGCGAAGGCAAGACCACAACCATTAGCAACCTGGCGGTAACCTATGCCCAGGAAGGCAAAAAAGTTCTGCTGATCGATGCGGATCTGCGTAATCCTTCCTTGCACCAGGTGTTTTCCGTACCGAATCATATCGGTCTTAGTAGTGTGCTATCTAATCAGTACAGTGTGGAAGACGTGCTTAGAGAGAGTTATATCGACAATCTCCAATTGTTCACTTCTGGCCCAATTCCGCCGAACCCTTCCGAGATGATCGGTTCCAACCGGATGAAAAGGCTGATTGAGAAGTTAGAGGATCAATATGATGTCATCATGTTTGATACACCGCCGGTGCTTGCGGTAACGGATGCACTCATTGTGAGTTCGCTGTGTGATGGTGTGCTACTGGTCGTGAACTCGGGCAAGGTCAAGAAGGAACTGGTGAAGAAGACCAAGGCTGCTCTGGAGCATGTGAATGCACGAATTCTGGGCGCAATCCTGAACAATATCAAAAACGCTGCAGTTCCGGTGGGCTACGGAGAGAAGTAAACCTTCCATCCAATGCTCCCAAGTAAACAGGTAATGTCTACTGCACCTTTATCACTGTAGGCACTCGGTCATGCTGTGGGTTCAATGAACCTTAGACGTTAATCGTCGAAGGTATGACGTGAGGACGGGTTAGATGCCCTGGTTCAACTTTTATCAAACTAAAAAAAAAAGAGGATAGGGTGGTATTTATGAAAAAAGTGAGAAAAGCAATCATTCCTGCAGCTGGACTAGGTACACGATTTTTGCCAGCCACAAAAGCGATGCCCAAAGAAATGCTCCCTATTGTGGACAAACCAACCATACAGTATATCGTTGAGGAAGCCATTGCCTCTGGAATCGAAGACATCATCATCGTAACGGGTAAAGGGAAGCGGGCAATTGAAGATCATTTCGACAACGCTTTTGAATTGGAACATAACTTGCTGGAAAAAGGGAAACTGGGCCTGCTTGAAGAGGTTCGCAAATCCTCTAACGTGGATATCCACTACATAAGACAAAAAGAGGCCAAAGGACTTGGTCATGCTGTCTGGTGTGCACGTAACTTTATCGGTGACGAACCTTTTGCCGTGTTGCTCGGAGATGACATCGTCGTATCGGAAGTTCCATGCACCAAACAATTGATTGATCAATATGATCAGGTTCAACATTCCATTGTTGGCGTACAAACCGTACTGGCTGAACAAACAGACAGATACGGCATTGTGGACCCGCTTCAATCGGATGGCCGTTTGACAGAGGTTCTCAGGTTCGTAGAGAAACCTGCCCAAGGCACAGCGCCTTCCAACCTGGCGATTATGGGGAGATACGTACTGAGTCCAGAGATTTTCGAACATCTGGAGCAACAAGAGATTGGTCAAGGGGGAGAGATTCAATTAACAGATGCGATTCAGCGCTTAAATGAGACACAAGGAGTGTATGCTTACGATTTCGAGGGAGTACGTTATGACGTGGGCGAGAAACTGGGATTCATTTTGACAACCATCGACTTCGCTCTACAAAAACAGGAACTTAGAATTCCAATGCTGCAAGCTCTGCAACAGATTCTGGAAAAAGAGTCGGTAGAACATGTAGCCGGGGGGGAGTTTGAATGAGTCCATCTCCCCAAACGAAGGAAGCGGAGATTGTTATGGACCCAAGTCTGGGGTACAATGCATCAACGATGTCAGGACAAAATGCGGATAAAGTGTATCTATTTATGAAAAGAATGCTCGATTTGCTGGGTTCTTTCATAGGTTTGATCATTTTGTGCCCCTTGTTTGCGGTCATCGGATTACTGATCAAAATCGAGGCCCCGCAGGGGTCTGTTTTTTTTCGTCAGGTACGGGTCGGACAGAATGGAAAAGAGTTTCATATGTACAAATTCAGGTCGATGGTTGCGAATGCAGAAGATCTGCTGGAACAGCTGATTGATCAGAATGAAGTGAACGGGAATATGTTCAAAATGAAAAATGATCCCCGCATTACCCGGATTGGCAAGTTCATTCGGAAAACCAGTCTGGATGAGCTGCCTCAGTTGTGGAACGTGTTCAGAGGAGAGATGAGTCTCGTTGGACCCAGACCGGCTCTGCCCAGAGAAGTGAAGAACTACACTTCCTATGACAGACAACGTCTTCAGATGATCCCGGGATGTACGGGATTATGGCAAGTCAGCGGACGAAATAGTGTTGGTTTTGAGGAAATGGTGGAGCTGGATCTGACGTATGCCCGTGAGCGCAGCATGATGGTGGATATCAAAATTATCTTCAGAACGTTCAAGGTGCTGGTAGGTTCGAAGGATGCGTTTTGAAACACGATTCTGGCTTTGAGGTGGCATAGTAGATATGCAAAAGACCGGTATACTTGCTGCATTAAATATGAAGTCGTTTAATATCATTCTTTTTTCGCTGGTAATTGTTTTCGCAGCAATCTATCTTCCGCTAGTCTCGGTTGTTGCACTCATAGCTGTGATTCTGCTGGGCGTTTATATTAAACAGCCCAGCTGGATTTTTATGATTCTCATCGTAAGTTTTTCATTGTCCATTGATAAAATATTTAGCATTCATCTGGCAGGACTGGATTCGCTGTCCTTCTACAAGCTGGCGATTCTGGGTTTTGTCGTCTCTCTTTTTCTACGCTTTGGTATTCGCAAAGAGTTGATATATCCTGCACTGGCGATTGGTTTTTTATTTGTGGAGAGTTATTTTCTATCTGATCTGCCCAGTAAGGTTAGTCCGCTCGATCCATTCAAGGCCTTTCTGGGAGTCATTGTTCCTTTTTTGTTGCTGATGCCCCATTTTTCAAGAGAGATCAGTCAACGAATTATACGTGTACTCGCATGGTTGCCGCTGTTCAGTCTGGCTGGTGGTTATATTCTGCAACTCGCCGGCATATTGTCCATTACTAACCTGGAGATGTCGGGAGTAACCCGGTTACAGGGAGCTAACATCGCTGCGCATCTGGCCATGTTGTGTTTTATCTCGATCTGCGTCTGTCTGATTCAGATCAAGCAAGGGCATCAGGTTGTTCTGTATTACATGCTTACCTTGACACATCTGGTCATTCTGGTCCAGACGGGAACAAGGGGGCCACTTATTGCGCTTATACCGATTATTCTGGTCTATCTTTTTGATCAACTAAAAGCCTTCATCAAAGGCAGAGTCAGTGCGATTATTCCTCTCATTCTGTTTGTTGTCGCTGTGGCCTATATGGTGATTGCACAGTGGGACAATTATGAGATGAGGTCAGAGAGCAAAGGCTTGTCGGGAAGGGATGTAGCCTGGAATTATTTTATTGGCAAAGCAAATGAGTATCCGATATTTGGACGTGGACTCGGCTCAACTCTTGTAGCGAATGATGGAAGTATCTTTTCCGGCTTCGTTGTTCCGCATAATGAATACATTCGTTTTTATTATGATGGCGGGTTAGTTGGAGCCATCCTGTTGTTTCTATCGCTGCTGCTGGTGTTTCGGGCTGTTTACTTCCGATTGGGCGGCATGATCCGGTTGTATTTTGCCGGTATGATTATCGGTTTCCTGACCTATTCCTTTTTTGACAATACCCTGTCCACGGTTCATCTGATTGCTCCATTCTGTATCTTCCTGAACGCGTTATATGCTACGGGAAATGGAGTCCATTCCAAGTCAGGGGCTGAAGCAGAAGTGGATATACAGATACAGCGAGCCAAGGACGTATCCTTTTCAAAGGAGATTAGAACATGAAGGTCTGTTTGATCAGTTCTACAGGCGGCCATTTTGATGAATTAACCAAAATTATTCCTGCGGTTGAAGAACATGATTATTTCCTGATTACCGAGAAAAATAAAAGCAGAAAAGTAGAATCGTCTCAGGGCAAAGTATACTTCTTAATGCAGCAAGAGCGTAAAAATGCGATGTTCTTGCTAATCTTTGTGGCTAATATTATCAAATCGTTCTTTCTATATCTGCGTGAGCGTCCAAAGGTGATCATTACAACAGGGGCGGGAGCCACATACCCTTTTTGCCTCATTGGTAAAATCTTCGGTGCCAAGCTGATTTATATCGAAAGTTATGCCAAAATCTATTCCTCCAGCGCAACCGGGAGATTGATGTACAAAATCTCGGATGAGTTCTTCATCCAATGGGAAACGTTGCAGGATAGCTATCCCAATGCGAAGTACAGGGGGGCTTTATTTTGATATTTGCAATCGTTGGAACCCAGCGTTTTCCCTTCAATCGGATGTTTGAGCTTATTGATGAGGCGATTGAGGCAGGAATTATTGAAGAAGAGGTTGTTGCCCAATCCGGATATACCGAGTATCAGCCGCGAAATTTCACTATGATTCCTTTCCTCACGCAGGAAGAGATGAATGAATATGTGGAGCGCAGCAGATGCATTATTTCTCATGCGGGTGTTGGCTCCATTACAAATTGTCTTGAACGCGGCAAGCCCGTTATTGTCATTCCACGCCGGAAAGAATGGGGTGAGCATGTGGACGACCATCAGCTTGAAATCTCCAAAGTTTTTCAAGACAACGGCTATGTGGCCGTCGCGGAGAGTCGGGCTGAATTGCAAAAGTTGGTTCCTTGTATAGAGGAGCTAACGTTCCAGCCTTATGTGAGAAAACAGTCTGATCTGATCTCATCCATTAAAAATTACGTGAATAGTCTGTAAGTGGTATGAAGATTAACCATGAAAAAAAGGAGTCTATCATGAAACCAAAAGTATTGGTTGTTGGATCATCCTTGAAGGATATGGGCGGAATTGTGAGTGTCATCAAAAACATTGAGGATTCCTCCATCTCGGAAATGTATGCCATGCAGCGAGTCGAAACGTATATCACGGGCAGCGTGTTATCACGGCTACTTATTTTTATACGGGGATTCATGCAATTCTGGATGAAACTGTACACGTTTAAGCCGGATATCGTGCATATTCATATGGCGAACAATGGGAGCTTTTATCGGAAGTCTCTATTTCTGCTAACCGCACGAAAGTTGTTTCGAAAGTCAGTTATTCTGCATATTCATGCGGCCAGCTTTGATGATTTCTACAATCAATTTGCTCTGCAGCGCAAGTATTGTCACTACATTCTGAATCAGGCAGACAAGTTGATTGTCTTGTCCCAGACATGGAAAGAATACTTTGCTACGATTGTGCCGGAGACAGCGATTGAGGTTCTTTATAACGGGGTCTTTGTCAAAGAACCGTTTGTAAGAGAACAACAAACAGCCGTTAATGCTCTCTTCATGGGCAGACTGGGTGAGCGAAAAGGAGTCTACGATCTGCTTCAGTCCATTCAGCAATTAAAGGCGCTGGGCGTTACAGCCACCTTTAATCTGGCAGGGGATGGTGAAGTCGAAGAAGTCAAAGCAATCGTGCTGCAGTATGGAATAGAGGATCGTGTCAATGTACTCGGCTGGATTAACGGAGAGCAAAAGGAAAAGCTGATGCGGGAAGCGGATCTACTGGTCCTGCCTTCTTATCATGAGGGATTACCTATGGCCATACTTGAAGCAATGAATTGTGGCTTGCCCATTATATCGACCACCGTCGGAGGCATCCCCGAAGTGATTACATCCGGTCATAATGGGCTGTTAATCGAGCCGGGAGATGTGCACGGGCTGACATCAGCGCTGGAATATCTCATCACGGATGAAGAGGTTAGAGCAAGAATGGGTTCACATAACAGAGAGATTATATCAGATAAGTTCGATATGAATCTTCTCGTGGGCAGATTATCAGGAATATATGATGCACTTCAAGTGAAGGTATCCTAGTGAACAGGAAAAGGTGATGAGATGAACCCCTTGGTATCTTGCATCATTACGACCCATAACCGGGCCGATTTATTGAAAAATGCGTTGAGAAGTGTACGGGAGCAAACACATCCGTATCTGGAAATTTTCATTGTGGATGATGGTTCAGAAGATCAGACCCCAGAGATCTGTCAGGCTTGGACCCGGGAAGATTCACGGATTAGGTACATCCGGGTTCCATATCCCAAAGGAGCCAACCATGCACGGAATGTAGGGATATCCCAAGCCAATGGCAAGTACATTGCCTTCCTGGATGATGATGATGAATGGATGCCTGACAAAATAAAAACCCAGGCGGAAGTGCTGGAGCGTACACAGGAATCATTCACCTTTTGCAGCAAGTATCTCGCATACACGAATGAGCAGCATCAGGTGGTCAAACGGAAATTGTCGGTGGAACCTCGCGATGTTATTCGGTATGAGGATCTGCTTACATTCAACTGGATTGGGGAAACGTCCAAAATCATGGTACTTACCTCACTGGCCCGTGAAGTTCGATTTGATGAAAATCTGACATCCGCTCAGGATTATGATTTTTATCTGCGTATATTGAAACGAGGCTACATCGCCGTGAATGTGAAAGAACCGCTGGTGGATATCAACATCCACAGTGGTCCACGAATTTCAACCTCTACAACGGCCAAGTACAAGGGCCAACGCAAGATTATTTTGAAATACTACAATGACATGTCCAAGGAACAGAAGCGCCGTCAGTTACACCATTATCGAATGCTCGAATGGTCGAGAAATACACTTCGCAATAACGTTTATTTGAAAAAAGCACTGTCGCTGTACCCTTGGTGGAAAGATTGGGTGCTGCTCAAGCGTAATACCAAAATTATGCTGCAAGGATTTCTAATGAGATTTCATGCAAGGCGCGCAGTTGGTACGTATACAGAGGAACCTGTGCGAATGAAACTAAAGTAAGAGGTGCCTGGATGGAAAATCCGACGGTGTATATGCTGCCCAAGATGATTGAGAACAATAAATTCAATGAGCTGTTATCCGATTCCATTGAGAACAAGGGATGGGAAGTGAAACAGTTTACCAAAAGAGATCTAATCAAACTGAAAAAAAATGATGTGCTGCATTTTCATTGGCCCAGCTTCTATTACAGAGGTTCATCCGTGCTGACAACAGTGATCAAATCGATTCTATATGTATTGATGATTTGTTTTGCACGCTTGCGCGGGGCCAAATTGTTCTGGACGGTGCACAACATCTGGCCACACAACAGCGGCAAGACGCGGTTCGATTATTGGATGAGAAAAATACTGGTCCAAAATTGCTCCAAGCTGATTGTCATGGGTAAACCCTTGATTTCTGAGATCTGTTCGACGTTTGGGATTGATTCCAGCCGGATCGAGGTTATTCCGCATGGACATTACAAGGGAGTGTATCAGGGGAAAGGTGTGAATATCCGCTCCCGGTTTGGCATCCCGGAGGATAGTTATGTGTATGCGTTCTTCGGTCAGGTGTCGCCGTACAAGGGCGTGGATGATTTGCTGGAGGCATTCAAGGATCTGGATTCCGAACAAGCCCATCTGTTGATTGCCGGTAAAAAGGTAAAGGATTATGACCTTGGAGATGAATTTCTCAAGAGTGGACATATTCATACTCATTTTCATTTCATCGAAGATGATGAATATTCGGATTATTTTGATGCAGTCGATTCGATCATTCTTCCATACAAGCAAATTGCCACTTCAGGCAGTGCGATTCTGGCATTGACCTTCTGTAAACCGGTGGTGGCACCACGGATTGGCTTGTTGGAGGAATACCTGCCCGAAGATTGTGCGGTCCTCTACGAACCTTCCGATCCGGATGGATTGCTCAAGGCAATGAATATGATCCGGTTAAAACAATCGGAGTTTCAGGAAGGCAGTGGTTTTGTCAAAGCGTTGGAGCGGCTGGATTGGCCAGTGATTGCCCAAAGGACACTTACCCTGTACTCCAGTTAGTGCAGATGAACGGGTGGACCTAATTGAAAAATATGGGGATGAAATGATGAAAGTAACCGTCGCGATCTGTACGTATAACCGTGCACAGGATGCGGTAGAGGCCATACGAAGTGCAATACAACAGAATTACGCAAGCAGCGACTATGAGATCATACTCATTGATAACAATTCAAAAGACAACACACGGGAAGTCGTGCTTCAAACCATCTTGCAGCATGAGAACCATTCGATCCGGTATGTGTTGGAAGAAAAGCAAGGCTTGTCTGTAGCCCGTAACCGGGCCATTCACGAGGCACGTGGCGAGTATATCCTGTTCCTTGACGATGATGCCTTTGCTTGCAGGGACTGGATTCACCAGATCGTTAGTGTGTTTGAGATGAATGAAAATATCGGTTGTGTCGGTGGCAAGATTGATCCGATCTGGGAAGTGCCTGAGCCAATGTGGATTCCACCGGAGAACAGGTCGCTGTTCACCATTCTGGATTTTGCAGATGAAGTCACTGAAATGAAAAGTCCCTATATTCCATTTGGTGCCAATGTGGCTTTTCGTTTATCTGTCTTTGATCAACTGGCTCCCTTCCGTGAAGATCTTGGAAGAGTGGGGAACAACCTCCTCTCCAGTGAAGAGAGTGAGTTAATTGCAAGAATACGGACAAAGTTCAAGGTATATTACACGCCGTATGGCGCGGTACAACATAAAGTAGCCAAAGAGCGAACGACAAAGAACTGGTTTCTGCGCCGAATCTATTGGCAAGGTGTGAGTGATGCTATTCGGGATCAGGATCGTGGTGTTGTGCGTACGGCCAAACATGGCATCAAGCTTGCACAGGGGATCACAACCTCACTGATCTACATTTATAATGCAGATCGGTTCACACGTCAGCTTGCCAAAGTATGTTACCGAAACGGCATGATTGTTGGGTCGCTTCGTCAAAACAGTAAGGGATGAGGATCGCTATGGCGCAAGTTGCACTTCGCAAAGTATTCAGAGGAAACGGCTTAATGAGTGCCATATTTCAGACAAGTGGAACCAATCTGCTGGTCATGACACTGACGATGTTGTCTTCCATTTTGACGTCACGCATGTTCGGCGTAGAGGGAAAGGGTGCATTCTCGGCCATCCTGTTCTGGCCAGCACTCTTAACCGGATTGGTCGGATTCGGACTACCAACTTCTATCATTTATAACATCAAACAGAGCGCAACCGAGAAGAGTGCACAGTATGTTCGGTTAAGCTTTCTTTTTCAAGTTCCGGTGTGCATCATCATTGGCATTGTGGCCTGGTTTGGATTACCTTTCTGGCTCTCCAGCTTTCCGCCGGAGGTCGTGCAGATATCCAGATGGTATACGATTGCAACCGTTCCTGTACTTATTGTCATCAATCTCATATCAGCCCTCTCGCAGAGTCGGGAGAAATTCGCTGTATATAATGGTATCCGGTTAATGATCCCCCTGTTTAATGTAGGCGGGCTTTTTGTGTTATGGGGCCTGGGCATGCTGAGCATTCAGCTCGCGGCTGCGATCTATTTTGTAACCAGCTTCTCCGTGGTGGCGTGGGCTATCTATGCCAACCGTAATGAATTGAGACTGAGATGGTTCAAGGATCGGGTGGATCAGAGTTCGGCCAAGAAGCTTTTTGGTTATGGCAGCAGGGTGTATGGTGTTGAATTGTTAGGAACGCTGTATACCCAGTTTGATAAAATCATTATTTTGGCTTTGCTCACCCCGCGTGATTTTGGACTGTATTCCGTCGTATTTGCGTTATCCCGAATCTACAATGCGGTTCAGACGGCGATTAGCAATGTTGTTTTTCCAAAAGTGACCGGATTGCCCCAAGAGCAGATTATTCGAACAGTTGGCAGAGCCTTCCGCATCTCGCTCATGGTCATGATGATTATTGTAATACCCACCATGTTTGTGGGGAACTACCTGATGGGTCTTCTGTTTGGCTCCGAATTTTTGGAAGCGAGCGTAGCATTTTATATTTTGGCTGTGGAATGCATCATTGGTGGTGGCTCCTGGATTCTGGCATCCGCATTTAATGCACTGGGTCGGCCTGGACTTGTGATGATCAGACAGCTCATTGCACTCTCGGTAACGGTGGCTTTGTTCTTTGTATTCACCCCGTTGTGGGGGCTCAACGGAATTGCGATTGCCTTATTGATCGGGTCCATTGTACGAATGGTGGTTACTGTGGCTGCGATGAAGATTGTATTTAAGGTGAAATTTGCCGCCATGTTCTATGACAAGGAAGATCTGACGTTTCTCTATGAACGGTTAAATAAAAAAAGAAGAAGAGTCACCCAAGGAGGAGATGGAGATGCTGGGCACTAACAATATTCATCCAATGGAAGAGTTGAAGGGACATTTACGTCAGATTTTGAAGGTCATTCCACCGCGTACCGAAATCTATTATTTGGATTACCCGGTGCATAGCAATGGTGGCGACTTGTTGATTATGAAAGGTACTGAGGCTTTCTTCCGGGACAATGATATTCATGTACGTGCCAGATACAGCATTCTGGATTGCCCTTTGTCCCTCAAGGTACCGGAAGGTATCACGATTGTGTTGCACGGGGGAGGTAACTTTGGTGATCTGTACCCTGCCCATCAGAAATTGAGAGAGCGCATGATTGCCCAGCATCCGAATCACCGGATTGTCATTCTGCCTCAGACGATGTTTTACAAGAGTGATATTGAATTGAAAAAGACAGCACAAGTATTCAATCGTCATAAGGATGTACACTTTTTTGTCCGGGATACCTTATCTTATGAGATAGCCAGTAAAGAATTTCAACAAACCAATGTGTATCTATCTCCGGATATGGCGCATCAGTTATGGCCTCTTAAGTCCAAGAGCAAGCCTACTGCAGAGATGTTGTATTTCTTCCGGAAAGACATTGAGAAAACTCAGAATCAGGTGCATTACGAATCCGTCAGTGGATCTAAGGCCACGTTTAAAGACTGGGAGACATTGTACAACCGGGTAGACCGGAAGATCATTCGGATGATTACATCCCGGTTAAAGTCAGGGAAAGGCAGCTCTTTTGCCCGCTGGTTGTGGTACAAATACTCTGATCGGATGGTACATACGGCCATTAAGGAATTCAATCAATACCAAACCATCACGACATCCCGTCTGCATGGACATATTCTGGCCTGTCTCCTGGATCAACCGAACATCCTGCTGGATAATTCATACGGCAAGAACTCGAATTATTATGCAGCTTGGACCAAGAGCAATCCGGCAGGCAGACTGGAATCCAATCAGACCAGCACATATAACAAACCAACCGAGACCGGCAAGGGAGCAAGTACGGTTGTGTTATCGGATGGTGCAGCCCTATGAGAAGTATTCTGTTATCCGGCGGTTCTGGCAAGCGTCTCTGGCCGTTATCCAACGATTCCAGATCCAAGCAATTTCTTAAAGTTCTTCATGGGCCAGAGGGAAATCCGGAATCCATGGTACAGCGGGTATGGGGACAGCTGAATCATGCCGGACTTGCATCAGAGGCGCTTATTGCGACCAGTTTGCCACAGGTGGAGATTCTGACTTCTCAGCTGGGAGACGATGTGAGACTGGTTGTGGAGCCCGAGCGCAGAGATACGTTTCCTGCGATTGCGCTGGCAGCCTCCTATCTGTATTCCGTAGAGAGTGTGAGTCTGAATGAGACGATTGCAGTGTTGCCTGTAGATCCCTTTGTTGAGAAAGAATTCTTCGAAGTGCTGGCAACCTTACCGGAGATGCTTGATAAGTCTGGTGCTGATCTGGCCTTAATGGGAGTTGTGCCCACATACCCGTCAGAGAAGTACGGATACATCATTCCGCAATCCCAATCTTCCAGTGAAAATAACAATGAATACGTGAATGTAGCGAAGTTCCAGGAGAAACCCTGCGAATCCGATGCGGTCCTCATGATTGAGCAGGCCGCATTATGGAATTGCGGGGTTTTTGCTTTTAAACTTGGTTATTTGATTAATCTGCTCATTGAGATGGAACTGCCGATCCAGTATGACGAGATGCTGAAGCAATACGGAAGATTGAACAAGATTAGTTTTGATTACCAGGTTGTCGAGAAGGCAAATCAGATTATTGCTATTCCGTATAACGGCTTCTGGAAAGATCTAGGCACGTGGAACACACTCACGGAAGAGATGGGAAGCTCGGTTGTAGGAAAAGGGTGGATTACGGGAGATTCCCTGAATACCCACCTGGTCAATGAATTGAACATTCCGGTTGCCATATTGGGCTTGTCGGATGTGGTGGTCGCCGTGAGTCCGGATGGCATTCTGGTCAGTGACAAAGAAGCCAGCCCACGGATCAAGGAAATCTTGAAGAACGAGGATCAACGCCCCATGTATGAGGAGCGCAGGTGGGGTTGCTACCGGGTTCTGGATTACACAAGAAACGAAGCTGGCGGCGAGGTTCTCACCAAACGAATCTGCATCAGTGCCGGGAAAAACCTGAGTTATCAATACCATTTGCTTCGCAATGAGGTATGGACGGTTGTATCGGGAACGGGGGAATTGATTCTGAATGGGCAGAGCCGAATGATCGGGCAAGGAGATACGGTGATCATTGACCGGAGTATGCTTCATTCCGTCAGAGCCGTTACGGAACTGGAGATCATTGAAGTACAGATCGGCAGTCAGCTGATTGAGGAAGATATCGTTAGAGTGTCTACCGAATGGCAGGACATTGTTCAGACATATGTGAAGCACGCGTAACCAACACATTAGGACATGGGGGAGATTATGGAATGAATATTACGGTGATTGGCACAGGGTATGTGGGTTTGGTATCGGGCGTATGTTTTTCGGAACTGGGAAATAACGTGATCTGTGTCGACAACAATGTGGAAAAAGTGAATATGTTAATGGACGGTCATGTTCCGATCTATGAACCGGGTCTGAAGGATATCATGAATGCCAATATGAAAGCAGGAAGGCTGTCCTTCACCACCAACATTCAGGATGCTATCAGTCGTTCGGATATCATCATTATCGCGGTGGGTACGCCATCCCTGCCTAATGGCGAAGCAAATCTGAGCTTTATTGAGCTTGTCGCGCGAGAAATAGGTTCTTATATGGATAATTATAAAATAATAATGACTAAAAGCACTGTTCCTGTCGGAACTAATGATCGTATTCAGGAATGGATCAGCAGTTTGACGAATCATCCATTCGACATGGCATCGGTACCGGAGTTCCTGCGAGAAGGTACCGCTGTCCAGGATACGCTCTATCCTGACCGGATAGTCATTGGGACACATAGTGAGCGGGCAGTCGCCACGTTGAAAGAGCTGCATCAGCCATTAACCGATCAGATTATTGTTACGGATATTCGCTCGGCGGAAATGATTAAATATGCATCCAACGCTTTCCTCGCAACCAAGATCTCATTTATCAACGAAATCTCTAACATCTGTGAAAAAGTAGGAGCAGATGTCAGCCGTGTTGCCGAAGGCATGGGCTATGACAGACGAATCGGTGCTTCCTTTCTCAAGGCTGGCATTGGTTACGGAGGTTCCTGTTTCCCTAAGGATACACAAGCTCTGATTCAAATTGCAGGTAATGTGGATTATGACTTCAAATTGCTGAAGTCCGTGGTGGAAGTGAACAAAGATCAACGCTTTAACGTCATTCGTAAACTGGAAGACGCACTAGGCTCACTCGAAGGGAAGGAGATAGCCATCTGGGGGCTCGCTTTCAAACCGGATACCGATGACGTTCGTGATGCTCCGGCGATTGAGATCATTCAGCGTTTGCTTGAGCAGGGAGCAGTGATTCGGGCATATGACCCCATCGCTACCGAGAACTTCCGCAAAGAGGTGGATTCCCCATCCATTACGTGGGAAGAGCGTGCCATGAAAGCGGCGGAAGGTGCTGATGCACTCTGTGTTCTGACGGAATGGAAAGAGTTTATGGAGGTTAATCTGACTGATTTGGCAGCGCATATGAATCAACCCATCCTGATTGATGGAAGAAACATCTACGGAGAAGATCAGATTAAAGATACGTCCTTCCAATACTACTCCGTTGGTCGTCCAGGTCTAACCAATATCGATGGTAGAAAAACGGCAGTCATCTAACGGAGGCCATAACATGAGACGCGGGATCAAAATAACATTAGGTGCCATTTCCCTTGTTGCAGTTGTCATGATTGGATATTCTGTGTATCTGTATTCGCATGTTAAATCAGCGGCGGATCAAATGTATGAACCCCGGGAACCCATCAAGCAGGTATCCATTGTAGACCAGCGGGGTGGGGGAGATTTCCCTGTGGATATGGAGAATGAAGAACCTTTTAATGCTTTGATTCTGGGTGTGGATGAACGTTCCAATGATCGGGGGCGCTCCGACACCATGATTGTATTAAGTGTTAATCCTGCGAAAAAATCCGCACTTATGTTTAACATTCCTCGAGATACCAGAACGAATATTGTTGGTCACGGCACGGAGGATAAGATCAACCATGCCTATGCTTTTGGGGGCGTTAACATGTCTGTGCAGACCGTGGAACAATTGCTCAACGTTCCCATACATTACTACATGAAAGTGAATATGGAGGGCTTTGCACAAGTCATCGACATGGTGGGTGGAGTGGATGTGAATAACCCGTTTGCATTTGACTATGAGGGTTACCGGTTCGAGCAAGGGAATATTCATCTGGATGGTGAAGCTGCTTTGGGATTTTCGCGGATGCGTTATGATGATCCGAAGGGAGATCTCGGGCGGAATGACCGCCAGCGGGAGATCATCAAACAAGTGCTGAAGAATACGGTCCAGGTATCCAACGTATTGCAACTGGAGACGTTGCTGGACGAAGTCAGTGCTCACGTCAGAACCGACGTTACCTTTGATGAGATGAAGCAGATGTTCTCCAATTATCGTTCGGTACTGGATCATATTGAATCCGTTGAGATTAAAGGCACGGGCAAGAAAATAGACGGAGTGTATTACTATATCGTGGAACAATCGGAACGAGATAGGATACATCAGATGATTGAAGAACATTCAAAATGATCGGATAGGGCGGTGAACCAGATGCGTATCTCCAGGCTAATGAAATTGTCCCTGATTGTGCTACTAATGTATATGCTCATGATACCGGCAAGTACAAATTATGTTCAATCAGCTCAAAACTATCAATGGAATAATATACCTATTGGTGGTGGGGGGTACGTTACAGGGGTGGTAATTCATCCGACTGAGCCTGATCTGGTTTACGCTCGAACTGACGTTGGAGGAGTATATCGGTTGGATACAGCTTCAGGAGATTGGGTTCCACTACTGGATCATTTTGGAGATGAGGACAGCAATCTGTACGGCGTGGATGGAATTGCGCTGGATCAGCAAAACCCTAATGTCGTGTATATCGCTGCTGGGAAGTACGGGAACGTGGGGCCGAGTGATATTCTGAAATCCACAGATCGGGGAGAGACCTGGACTCGAACCGGACTTAATCTTCGGAATGAATCAAATGGAAATATCCATCGAGCCATGGGAGAGAGCATCGCGGTTAATCCCACGAACTCCAATTACCTGCATGTGGGTACACGATATGATGGATTGTACACTTCCAGTGATGGTGCAGCCACATGGAGCAAGGTATGGGATGTACCTAGCGGACTGTCCGGTGAGGGAATTCGGAGTGTAGCTTATGGATTGAATCCCGTGACGAAGCAAGGTCAAGTTGTGTATGCGGGGGTTCGCGGCATTGGTGTGTACAGCAAAGCACCAAGAAGCAATGGGCAGACCACTTGGCAACTTACCGGGAGAAGTCCCGAATATCCTGCACGTATGACTGTGGCTAAGAACGGGACGTTGTATGTGACCACGGATAATCAGGGCGTCTACAAGTTCAATGGTGTGCAGTGGACAAATATAACACCCAGCTCCAGTTACTCATCTTATTATGGAATCACGATTGATCCCAATAATGATAATCACATCCTGGCAGCCGTTCGAACAGGCGGAGATAATCTGCCACTGTATCGTTCCGTTAATGGCGGACAGAGTTGGACAACAGTGAGCAAAACGCTGGTATCCAAACCGTCCTGGTGGACACCCAACATGTTTTTCTCAGCCACATCCAGTATCAAGTTTGATCCGCATAATCCGGGCACCGTATACGCTACAGACTGGTTTGGCGTGTACAAGACGGAAAATATCAATGGTACCAATGGATTGACTGGCAATACAGCGAGTACTTGGGAAGCCATTACCGATGGTCATGAAGAAGTCGTCGCACTCACGGCATCCACACCACCTCAGGGTGTTTCATTTTTTAGTGGTTTAACGGATCAAGTCGGATTTAGACATGAAAATGTAACCGATGTTCCTCTTAATAAAATCCCGCTCTCAGGTATGCGAGAAATTGTGAGTATTGACTATCACGAGGCAAATCCGAATTACATGATATTTCTGGGAAGCAGTGACTGGTATGGTACCACCACACGTTTATTTGTCTCTTCCAATAACGGAGTTACAGTAACTCCAATGAATGTTCCGGCTGGCTCCAAACTGGGGAGGGTCGCCTATTCAGCTATTAATCCAAATGTAATTGTTTATTACCCCCAGACCGGTAATCCGGTCAGAAGCACGAATCGTGGTGCAACATGGCAAAATATGAATGGTGCCCCTTTTCAGGCCATCGGGGGGAATATGGTCTTTGCCTATAATCATCCACTGGCTGCGGATCGCATCAATGGATATAAATTTTATATGTATGCTGCTGGTTATCTGTATCGGTCTACGGATGCAGGTGCCAACTGGTCCAAAGCGAATACGGTTCGCCTTCCGATTAATACGGATATCAATACAAGCTTCATTAAAGTCGAGGCTGCACCTGGCGTGGCGAATAATGTATGGGTGAGTCTGGGAACCGATGGATTATATGCATCAACGAATTCGGGAAATACATTTTCCAAGATCCAGGGTGTACAGAATTCCAAATTATTTGCCTTTGGTAAAGCTCAGCCCGGCAGATTGGTTCCGGCTGTCTATGTATATGGCACCGTAAATAACGTGCATGGATTCTTCCGTTCCGATGATATGGGGATAACCTGGAACAATATAGGTCCTTTAGGTAATGGAATCGGGCTGGGCAATGAACCGCAAATTATGGCGGCAGACCGTCAAATCTATGGTCAGGTATATGTAGGTACAAATGGCAGAGGCATGTATGTTGGATCAATAGAATAACGATAGAGATATGAAAGTGGTGAAGATCAAAATGATGGAGGAGGGCTCCGGGCGCACGAGACAAAAGCATGTACGAAGAACATACGGATTTCTCATTGCTCTGCTGTTGATTGTGATCTGGATTCTGGTCATCTGGTCCATGTCCACGCAATCCTCTCAACAGCAAGACATTCAGCCTTGGCTTCATAAATGGTCTCAAAAATTGCACATCGGTTTTACACTTCCTGATGTGCAATTCACTTACGGGGAGTATGAGTATTCGCTGAAGCAGCGGCCGTATGATTTTGCAGAGTTCATCTTTCGCAAGAGTGCGCACTTATTTGTATACGCTGTGCTCGCCGTGCTTGTGTACGGCGGGATGCGGTACAGAAGAACCTCCCTTGTGACCAGTATCGTTTCTGCTCTGGCTGTGGTGTTTGTTATAGCCTCCATTGATGAGTATATTCAGCAGTTCAGCCCGGATCGGACAAGCTCGATACGTGATGTTGGAGTAGACTTGCTCGGCGGCTGCTGTGGGATTGCCATATATGCAGCACTTCAGTCCATGATCCGAAGGATCAGAAAAGGAAAGCGTACTTCCATTCACAGCGAGTGATTTCCCAGGAAATTAGATGTATCGTTCAACTTCTACTTGTCTGCCATCCATCATAAGTATGGAGTAGGACAAGGAGGACTGGACATGCTGCGAAGAAGGAACCGGAATGCTTTGCTCAAAAAGATCGGGTTCATCACGATCATTGTATTATTGCTGTGGTTGATTGCCAGAACCATTCCGTATTTGTTTCAGGCAGATACATCGGATGAAGCTGCTGCTGTTGCCGAAGAGTTCTACAAATATGAGCAGACGGGTGACTTCGGCAGTTCGTGGGAACTCTTTCATCCCCTGATGAAAGAGCGGTTTCCCAAGAGCGCTTACGTACAGAACAGAGCACATATATTTATGCAGCATTTTGGCGTGGAAACGTTTGAGCTGGAGATGGAGAAACCAGAGCGCGAGTTCGATGTAACCGTGATTGATGGCGTTAAGCCATTTTCTGAAGCCTACAGAATCCGGGTCACGCAGAAGTACTCAGGTACCTTTGGCCAATTCGATATTGTGCAGACCTGTTATCTGGTAGAGGATGGCGATGAGTGGACCTTACTCTGGTATTATCCAAATCAGAAAAATGAGGATACCTCGCAGGTCGACAAAAGTGACTGATCAGGAAATAGTATTAACCCATACATTGAACCGAATTGTATCATTTACCTAACATGAGGCTCCATAAATGCGAGACTTTTGTCGCATTTTTGGAGCTTTTTTTGTGTTTTGCTTGTTTTTATAGCTTTAAAGCCTTGACATTAGTCCCGGTGTCAAGTAAATTACGAGATAGATACAAAATGTATCAATTTTCAGCGTCTAACGACAAATAACAAGGACTTCTAAGCTCCTTGTGAGGGGAAGGAATATCATTGATCGAAACGGGCCGCTTTTACTGTGTCAGTTGTGGGATGATTGTGTCGGTCACTAGAAGCTCTGTCGAAATGAAGGAAGAGGGCAATGGAGGCAATCACGTATTTCGCACCGGATTCTACCGGAGTGAAATGCCGCTTGGATGCTGTGAAGCGTGTGTAGTTGAAGCGAAACGTCAGGGGAAATCCCAGTTTGCGGGACAATATACTAAAGATTATGATACACTATGTGCATATGAGAAACGGGCATGAATGATGTGCTCGTCCATGAAGGAGGGGATTGAATGCAGCAGGAGCCGGTCGTCCGGATTCAGGGCGTCAGCAAGATCATATCCTCCCGATCATTGGTCAGCGACCTGACTCTGGATATTTCTCCGGGGCAGGTTTTTGGTTTTTTAGGACCCAATGGCGCGGGAAAAACAACAACGATTCGAATGATGGTTGGACTGATGTCCATCAGTAAAGGTGATATTTTCATTTCCGGACACAGTGTAAAGAATGAATTTGAGAAGGCGGTAGCCCAGGTAGGAGCTATTGTGGAAAATCCGGAAATGTACAAGTTTCTGACCGGGTACCAAAATCTCGTTCACTTTGCCCGCATGTCGCCGGGAGTTACGAAGGAACGTATTGCGGAAACAATTGAGCGTGTGGGGCTCACAGCTCGTATTCACGATAAGGTCAAAACCTATTCACTGGGCATGCGCCAGCGTCTGGGTGTCGCGCAAGCGATATTACATAAACCGAAGCTGCTTGTACTGGATGAGCCGACCAATGGTCTGGACCCACAGGGTATACGGGAACTGAGAGATTATTTGCGTCAGCTCACCCAAGAGGAAGGCATTACGGTCTTTGTATCCAGTCATCTGCTGTCAGAGATGGAACTGATGTGTGATACGGTTGCCATCATCCAGAATGGCAAGTTGATCGATGTAAGAAACCTTCGGGCTGAAGCAGGTTCGGATGCATTAATCGAAGTTGCTTTTGAGCTGAATGATGCAGATCGTGCTGCGGATCTGATTCAGGGTGCTGTCGTACAGGGCAATGTCCTGGTGATGCGGGTGTCTCGTGAGCAGATTCCGGATATCAATGCCAAGCTAGTTAGCGAAGGGTTTCAGGTATACGGTATTCGTAACGTGACTCACACCCTGGAAGAACAATTCTTGCAAGTCACTGGGGGTGGAGGCATTGGGTAGTTTTGGTAATCTGATATTGAACGAGAATATGAAAATTTTCCGTCGTCCCCGTACCTGGATCATGTTATCAATTCTGGCGCTGATCTCGCTATTAATGCCAGTGTTACTGCGAGAAGGCATGGGGTCCAATGAAGTTTTGTACTGGGAAGCGGCTGTAACGACCATCCAGGTTACATTTTTCCTGAACACGATCTTTTGTGTCGTGATTGCAGCGGAATCGGTCGCAGGCGAATTTACTTGGGGAACCATTAAGCTATTGCTGATCCGTCCATGGTCACGAAGCAAAGTTCTTGCTTCCAAATATCTGACCGTCGTTGGCTTCAGTATTGTCAGTACATTGCTGGTCATCGCGATGGCCATGCTGATGTCTTATATCCTTTTCTCCCATGATGCTCCGGGAGGAAGCGGTAGTCCGGCTACGAATGCTCTGACGTTATGGGGATATTTGTACGTTGATCTGTTCATTACGCTTGCGATTGCCTTTATGGTGTCCTCCGTATTTCGTTCAGGTGCACTTGCGATTGGATTATCTCTGTTCATTATGTTCTCACAGAGTATCTTCTCACTCATATTCAATCCGGTCCGTTATGAGTGGGCCAAGTATGTTCTATTCAACAACATGGATCTTAGCAAATACATGACCTCTGGGGCAGATTTTGCGCTAATGGGTGGTCCGAGTGCAGGAATGACACTGGGTTTCTCCATTGCAGTTCTGGCGGTGTATTACGTTATTTTCATGGTGATTTCCTGGGTTGTATTCAGCAAAAGAGATGTGGCAGGCTAACGCCTGCTTCTTTTTTTGCTCCAATGTTTGTTTTGGAAAGAAAATAAGTGTATATTCAGCATCGCCTGTGGCATGACTGTCATTTAAGGGTACTTAGTATCATAAGTAAATGACTAGATATACATATGAACGCCGCAGTCACTTTGGCAGAGCAGCGCATGGAGGGATCACGTTTCTTGATAAATAACAAGTTCTACCGCATATGTACAGCGATTATTCTGCTGCTGCTCATCGTGTATCTGGGGGAAAAAGTGAACTTTATTTTCAGCCCCCTGACCTCACTGATTCACATCATCATCATTCCGCTGCTGATTGCTGGTTTCTTCTATTATCTGCTGCGCCCGCTTGTCGATTATATGGAAAGGCATAAGATCAAACGTGCATTATCAGTTCTGATTATTTATGTCGTAATTGCACTAATACTTGCAGGTTTTAGTGTGCTCGTATGGCCTTCCCTGCGTGAACAATTGATGAATTTCGTGGAGAATGCTCCAGCGTTGGTCACTTCACTCAGCGATCAGTTGAATGCACTTGAAAGGAGCAATGTTGTATCCAGATACCTGCCTGATGATTCCAATCTATTCTCACGATTATCCGATGTTCTGAGCCAAGGGATCACTCAGGTAACCAATTATGTCTCGGGGTTATTCTCCGTGGTATCCAATCTGGTTATTATTCTGGCAACGTTCCCGATCATGTTGTATTACATGCTCAAGGAAGGTAGCAAGTTTGGAACGAATCTGACCTTATTGTTGCCAAGGCATTATCGAAAAGATGGGGAAGAAACCGTTCATGAGATCGACGAAGCACTAAGCAACTATATTGTTGGCCGGGTTATTGTTAATGTAGCCTTGGGGATTCTGATGTACATCGGTTTTCTCATCTTAGGTTTGCCTTACGCATTGCTGCTGACTGTTGTATCGATTATTCTGAACTTCATCCCTTATGTGGGTGCTTTGCTGGCAGCTATTCCGGTTGTCATTGTTGCGTTTATCGAATCACCTTCGATGGCGATCTGGTCACTGGTCATCATTGTAATCGCACAGCAAATTCAGGATAACCTGATCTCACCTTATGTCTATGGCAAACAGCTCGATATTCATCCACTGACTACCGTTATCCTTTTGCTCGTGGGTGCTGACTTGGGAAATATCTTGGGTATGATCATCGTGATTCCCCTATATATGATTCTGAAAATTATAGTTCGCAAAATCCATTATCGGATTGTCGAAGATAAGACTGAAAGTTAAATGGAATTTGAAATACAACGCTGTCATGTGCCACTACTAATTTTTGTTGTTGAATCACATCGATAAGCTCAACAGGATAAGCCGCATATCAATGGTGAAGGGTCAGGTAAGTTTGCCCTCGCCATTGATATGCGGCTTTTTTTCATACATATTGTTCACTCATGTTATATCTGTTATACTTGATATATAACAGATAACAAAAGAAGGTGAACCCTTGATTATTCAACTGGATATGCAATCCGAACTTCCCATCTATTCACAACTTGTTTATCAAATTATTGAAGGTATTGCTAGTGGTGAGTTACAGCTAGGTGAGGCGTTACCTTCGGTTCGGAATTTGGCCGCAGATATCGGTGTTAACCTTCACACCGTCAACAAGGCTTATACATTACTCAAGCAAGATGGATACATTCTGGTTCATAGACAAAAGGGAGTTGTAGTGAACCCTGATGGAATGCCTGGTTTAACGGATGATTTTTTGAAAAAGCAGCAAAGAGAATTAAGACCGATTATTGCGGAAGCGATCTGTCGAGGAATGACCAAAGAAGAATTATCTGCGGTGTTAGACCAAATGTATGATGATGTGAAGATGGGTCACAACAAAGAGTAAAGAATCAAGGGAGTGTGTTATGTATGCAGCTATTTAGTATATTACCTATCATTTTAATCTTTGCTCCATTAGCCTTACTTCTATCTTTTACACCATATCTGACAAGGGAAACCATTAGCTTTGGGGTTACGGTAAGTCAATATAATTACTACACACCCATCTTACGTAAGCTAAGAAGTACGTTTGCTACAGTTAGTCTGATCGGAAACGGGATGATTATACTTGTCTGTCTGTATTTTCTCCGATCTGCTAATGAAGATGCTACAGCAATGATTACCGGTGTTAGCACAATGATATTTATTGTGTACTGGACAGCGCTACACATCTTATTTTATTTCAAGATGAAAAAGATAAAAGGAACACTTACAACTGTAGAAGCACCTCAAAGAGTTAAAATCGATACCACCTTTCGCCAAAATAAACTCACCTATTCCAACTATTGGTTTCTCATTCACATTGCTATTATTGTTGCCATTGCGATCATTTCGATCCTGAATTATAAGGCACTACCTAACGTCATTCCAATAAAATATGATCTTCAAGGCCATGTCACTTCCAGTGTGCCTAAAACTTACCTCTCGGTACTGGCTATTAATCTTGTACAGCTAGGAATCATTGCACTTATGATGTTGGTTAACTGGAGTATTAAATCAAGCAAACAACAGCTTACTACGTCTAATCCGGGCCAATTTGCTACTGAAAATATTCAATTCCGCCGTAAATGGTCCCTATTTACGCTTGTAACAGGATTACTTCTTACCATCTTATTTGCCTTTATTCAGATCAATATGTTCGTCCCTAATCTGGTCTTGTTAACAGCTATTAGCTTCATCACTCCTGTGGTGATCGTGTTAGGTGTTGTATGGCTGTCTCTCACAGGCAGACAAGGCGGTGGGAAAATTCGTAATCAACAAGAGGATCACGAACGATCTAAGGAGCAGCCTGTGAATGACGATGATCATTGGAAGCTTGGGTTTATTTACTTCAATGCCGATGATCCTTCTTTAACCATAGAAAAGCGTTATGGAATAGGCTGGACAATTAACTTCGCTCGTCCACTATCTTGGGTCCTGTTGTTATTCATCATTGCTATTGTTGTTATAAGCATAGTCCTGAGCCAATAAAGGCTCATAATGCTATGCATATAATAGATGAAATTAATTATTAGGAGGAGTTATTACAATGAACAATTGGAAAAAGCTATTACTTTCTCTTACTTTCGTAGGTCTCATCCTTCCGGTAACATCCATCTCAGAAGCTGCTGAAAAATCCGCTGGTAGTGAAAATCTTGTTCCTATTCGTGAGATTGCAGAAAAGAATGGGGCAGAGGTATCTTGGCAACAAAAGACAGGAGAAATCACAATTCGAAAAAGTGAGCTTACGATTGTAGTTAAGGTAGGAGAGAAACAGGCGATGGTGAATGGGCAAGCCATATCCTTAGACAATCCTGTTCAGTTAACGAAAGGAACTACCTATATGGATGGGGCATTTCTTTCCGAGACGCTGAAGGCAGCACCTGAGGATATATTCATTTCCCTTATTCGTGAGGGCGATGGCAAGGAGGCTGCCAAGTATGTTCATACCTCTGTGAGTGGAGTGTTGTCACCCACGTTGTTGAGTCAGCTGTGGGGAGCTTTAGAAGGACAAAATGGAAAAATTACAAGTGAAGCCATAGCTAAGCATGTAGAAAATAATACAGTGCATCGCAATGTTACCTATACGTTCAAAACAGAGCTAACTCCTTTAAATATTACGGTCAGAATGAATCATAACGGACTTGTGGATGATTTGCATATTGCCGCCGCTACGCCAGATGTGTATCAAAAACCAAGCTACGACGACCCATCTACCTATACAGAACAAGACATTACGGTTGGTCAGGGTGATTTAGCTTTGCCAGGGACATTAACTTTGCCCAAGGGAGAGGGACCTTTCCCGGTTGTCATTCTGGTACACGGATCTGGGCCTAGTAATCAAGATGTTGCCATTGGTGGTGCAAAGCCGTTTCGCGATCTTGCGGTAGGTTTGGCTTCACAAGGAGTTGCTGTATTAAGATACGATAAGGTCACGTATGAGCATACCTATAAGGTGGCTTCACAGCCTAAATTCACATTAAAACAAGAAAGCGTAGATCAGGTAAACGATGCAGTGGAATTGCTTAAAAAGAATACACATATTGATTCTACAGCGATTTTTGTAGCTGGACATAGTCAAGGCGGGTTTGCAATGCCGTTAATCATTGCTGAGGATAAACAACATGATATTGCAGGAAGTATTTTACTTGCTGCACCAAGTAGTAGCTTTGTGGATGTGCTTACCGAGCAGCAGGACGAATTGGTAGAGCGGATGAAGCAGCTTGGTTTAGACACGGATGTCATTCAAGGACAAGC
This sequence comes from Paenibacillus sp. FSL H7-0940, assembly GCF_037979415.1. Lineage (NCBI taxonomy): Bacteria > Bacillati > Bacillota > Bacilli > Caryophanales > Paenibacillaceae > Paenibacillus > Paenibacillus sp. FSL H7-0940. Next base: position 4,178,142 of record NZ_CP150280.1, on the reverse strand, counting down.
TGATTTTTATAAAAATGTGGCTGCGATGGTTAAAGATCCAAAATATTCTGTAGATCATCTTCCTGAGGCATTTCCACTTCAACCTGCTTATTGGTGGTTTGAGCAGAGAGATTATGTGCCTGCGGAACTGGCTAAAACACAAAATACACCTATGCTTGTTATACAAGGCGAAAACGATGTACAAGTGTCTATGAATCAATTCCAAACCTGGAAATCGTCTCTTCAAGATCATTCCAATGTTACGTACAATAGCTATCCAAAGGTAAATCATCTTTTATCCAGCTATGATGGGCTTTCAATCGGTCAAGAGTACGCTGAGCCATCTAATGTCTCCAAAGCCATTATCGATGATATTGCGAAGTGGGTATTAAAATCAAACTAAAAACGGGAGTTCCATTCTTGGTTGAATGATTACATGGAGAAGTGACGGATGGGGCGAGATATAATAAAAAGAGGAGCACTTACCAAAATAGGCAAGTGCTCCTCTTCTTATTTATAAATTTGCTTTATTTAGACCAATTGGACTCTTTCTCGTCTTCATCTGTATAATCAGACATGGTCAGTGGTTCCTTGGGAACAACGGCCACTTTGTAGAACCGATTTTTGTCTTTTTCCAGCAAAACAAAGATTAGATTCTCGAACTCATATTCTTCCTGTTCGTTCATCTCGGGACGATGGCTGTAGAGCCATCCACCAATGGTGTCCCACTCATCTGCATCCAGGCTGGACATAAACATGTCGTTCACCTTCGATAAGGAAACCTTGCCATCCATAATGACATAGTTCTCATTGATGACTTGAATATCTTCCACTTCGTCTGCGTCGAACTCGTCGCGAATCTCACCAACAATCTGCTCAAGCACATCCTCGATGGTTACAATTCCGGAAGTTCCTCCATATTCGTCGACAAGTACGGCGATATGTACGCCATCCTTCTGCATTTTCTTGAGCAAGTCCTTCACAGGAGTTGTTTCGTGAACAGCCGATACAGGCTGAATCAGGGAGGATAGATCAACAGGTTCATCGTTTCCGTAAAGTTCCAGGAAGAATTGTTTCGTATTAATGATACCGATGATATCGTCTTTACTCTCATTCACTACTGGAAAACGTGTATATTGTTCTTCACGAATGATCTCCAGGTTTTCCTCGTTTGTTCTATTCACATAAAGGCAGACCATATCGGTCCGGGGTACCATGATTTCTTTGGCTAACATCTCATCAAAAGCAAAGATCCGGCTTACATAACCGAATTCGGCTTGGTTGATTTTACCACTCTCAAAGCTTTCATTAATGATGATCTGCAACTCTTCTTCGGAGTGTGCATCTTCATGTTCAGAAGCAGGTTTGATTCCGAACAGTTTCACCAGTTGGTTCGCTGAGCCGTTTAACAGCCAGATAAAAGGATACATAATTCGGTTAAACCAGATGATAGGTGTAGACGTCAGCAGTGCAACAGTCTCGGCTTTCCGGATTGCAATCGTTTTTGGAGCGAGTTCACCAACCACAACATGCAGATACGTGATGGAAGCAAACGCAATTACAAATGATAAGAATGAAGAAACCGCCTCAGGAATTTGCAAGCTTTCAAACACAGGGTGGAGAATCTTCTCTACCGTTGGTTCACCCAGCCAGCCCAGTCCCAGAGATGTGATCGTGATTCCAAGCTGGCAGGCAGACAAATATCCGTCCAGATTGGCAACGGCTTGTTTAACAGCCAGCGCACGCTTGTTTCCTTCTGCAATCATTTGATCGATCCGGCTCGGACGAACCCGTACCAGAGCGAATTCCACTGCGACAAAAAACGCCGAAAGTCCTATCAAAAAAGCAACCAATACTAAATTTAACGCATACCTCTCACTTTCCATTCACTGCTCTTCTCCTTTAGGTAATAAGTTTTTAACGATTATTATATCTAATTTTACGTAAGAAGACCACCTCCAGACAAAGAAATGAGGAAGAGTCTGGAAGGTGAAATGAGCAGATTGGCGTCACAATGCGAATCTGCTCCATCATTAAACTGATATGTAGAAGGTAACACAGTCAGAATATACAATGAACGAAGTACAAATTTGAATTTCCAGAATCAAGTATTCCGTCTGCTTATGTAAAGTTTTATCTAAGCAAACGTTACGAATAGGGGGTACATTGGGTATCTATGATTAGCTGTATACATAATCGTCAAAGATGTGTAGGTGAGAGAAAGGCAAGGCCATGAAGCTTGCCACTTGAGGAGGAAGCCGAATGTTCTGGCTGGTCATTATATTACTCGTATTTATTTTCCAGGCAGCCACAATTCTTTTGCTGGAATTTCGTAATCCGGCTAAAGCTGTGGCTTGGCTGTTTATTTTGTTCTGCGTGCCTTTGATCGGTTTTGTGGTGTACTATTTCGTGGCGCAGGATTATAACAAACGAAAAAAACTCCGTAAGGGTGGATCGCGCATCTTTCGTGAAATGAAGGAAACGATCTGGGAACAAGCCCACATCATTGGAGATGTCGAACAGATGCCTGGCGATCGTTTCATCCACCAGCATCGATTGTTTAACCTGTTATCCCATCTGTCGGAGAGCCCGATTACAGGTTGTAACAACAGTACGGTGCTCACAAATGGTGAAGAGGCATTTGCGGCAATGCTGAGGGAAATGGAAAAAGCAAAGCACCATCTGCATGTGGAATTTTACATTTTCCGTGATGATGTGATAAGTACGAAGTTTCAGGATGTCATGATTCGCAAGGCACAGGAGGGCGTGAAGGTTCGGTTTATTTGTGACGGTCTCGGCAGTCACAAGATGAGCTGGAGTTTTATCCGCAAACTGCAAGATGCAGGTGTGGAGTTTCATTATTTTCTACCGCCACTGATTGCAACGATTGACCGAAGAGTCAACTACCGGAATCACCGAAAAATAGTCGTTGTGGATGGACAGGTTGGCTTCGTGGGTGGCATTAATGTAGGCGATGATTACCTTGGACAATATCCAGAGGTGGGTTTCTGGCGGGATACACATGTGCAGATCGAGGGAGATGCCGTGTACTTCCTGCAAAGTACGTTCCTGAACGACTGGAAATTGGCTTCCGGTGAGCGAATTACCGAACCCCAGCTTGCGGAATTATTTCCACCCCATATCTGTAGCGGGGAAGAACGAATTCAGATTCTGGCCAGTGGGCCGGATCAGGACTGGGATGCCATTCAGGAAATGTGTTTTGGGGCCATTTCGGTAGCCTGTGACCGGATTTACATTACAACGCCTTATTTTATTCCTGATCCTGCCCTGTATGAGGCACTCAAAACAGCTGCTGTCAGTGGCGTTGATGTGAAAATTATCATTCCGTATCAATCCGATTCAAAGCTTGTTCATTTGGCATCCCTTTCATATGTAGAGGAACTTCTGCGAGCAGGTGTTGAGTTCTTCCAATATCGCAAAGGTTTTGTACATGCGAAAGTGATGATTGTGGATGAGTTGCTTGCAACAGTAGGCACGGCCAATATGGATATGCGCAGTTTTTTTTGCAATTTTGAGTTAACGGCTGTCTTGTTCGAGTCTTCTCCGATTCGTCGTTTGATCACTGACTTTGAACGTGATCTCGGGGAATGCAGTCAGATCGATGGGGAGGTATTTCAGAAGCGTTCACGACGACAAAAAGGCGCAGAAATGCTTTCTCGGATGCTTTCACCGCTTCTTTAGCCGATTTAGGGCAGATTTCTGAAGATAAGTTCACTTTTTGTGAATTTATCTTCTTTTTGCTAAGTATTTTGCGCAAATTTGATCTTTTATGATATAATAGATATATAAATCATGTCTTGGCGAAGGAGGGGAGTCTGCGGGAAAACAGGCTCCCTTTTGCTCTCTTTTGAAAGTGCAAACCGGGATGAATAACATTTTGAATCCATTTTATATCGCCTTTAGATGCTTGCGCTGTATAGCCAGGGCACATATAGAACGCAGTTTGCTGTTCTCCATATGTAGATTCACCCTGAGTATTTAAATGATTTATAAAATGGATTCACACACTGATTTAACGGGGGGGGATACCATGTCCAATGTAACGGTGAAAGAACTAACAGCCAAGCAAGCTGACCGCGGGGTCAAAAGCTCGGTGTTTACATTAAAGCTGCTGCAACGTATTGTGATGATTCTGATCGGTGCTGCACTAATGGCTGTATCGCTTGAAGTGTTTCTCGTACCGAATGGTGTTATTGATGGTGGGATTACGGGGATTTCAATTATGGTGTCAGAACTTACACATCTGCCACTCGGAGTGTTCCTGACCTTGCTTAACTTGCCTTTCCTGATTCTGGGTTACAAGCAGATTGGTAAAACATTTGCGTTATCCACGCTGCTGGGGATCGTGGTCATGTCCATTGGGACATCATTATTGCACCATGTGCCTGCACTAACACCAGGGGAGCCTTTGCTCGGAGCTGTATTTGGCGGATTGATCCTGGGTGTGGGTGTTGGACTTGTCATTCGGTCTGGCGGTTCACTGGATGGTACGGAGATTGTGGCGATCTTGCTTAGTGAGAAGTCACCTTTGTCTGTAGGACAGATCGTATTGTTCATTAACGTATTTATTTTCGCAGGTGCAGGATTTGTATTCGGCTGGCCGAATGCCCTGTATTCCATGATTGCATATTATATTGCGATGAAGATGATTGATATTGTGAATGAAGGACTTGACCAGTCCAAATCGGTATGGATCATTAGTGAGAAATATCGTGATATCGGTTCAGCCCTGACAGACCGTCTTGGTCGTGGTGTAACTTTCCTGGATGGAGAGGGTGGATTCAGCGGGGACGAGAAAAAGATCATTTTTGTCGTGATTACCCGTTTGGAAGAAGCGAAGCTGAAGACCATCGTTGAAGATTGGGACCCGCAAGCCTTTGTGGCTATCGGTAACATTCATGACGTGAAGGGCGGACGTTTCAAGAAAAAAGGTATCCATTAGCGATTGATATATACATGAATGATAATAGCCGACACCCTTGTGATGAGGGAGTCGGCTATTTTTTCTTCAAATGTTTGAGAATGAGCTCTACCGGTTGGGGTTCAACAGCTGCGATTAAATCACCGGTTTGGTTCAAGCGTTCAATAATGTTCATCAGATGGTAATCCTGGATGGAGACGTTGCTTCTAACCTCATCCCAAGTAAGGGGTGTAGAGACAGTGGCGCCGGATTTGGCACGTGGTGTATAGGGAGCGGCAAGGGTCTTGCCTCCATAATGCTGGAGATAGTCAAAATAAATGCGGTCTCCACGGTCCTTTTTGAGTCGTTCCAGTGTGAACAGATCCGGGTGCTTCTGAGTGACATATTTGCCTACAAAATAGCCGATCTCTCTCAATTCATCAAAGGTTACCCCCTGCACAATGGGAACGATGATCTGAACTCCTGTTGCGCCCGAAGTTTTGGGAATGGACCTCAGGCCAAGGGAAGTCAGGGTTTCGCCAACGATGAGTGCAGCTTGCATGATCCGGGGTTCATGTTCCTGAGAGGGGTCCAGATCAATCATCCATTCACTGGGCAGATGGCTTCCCACAGTATGCAGAGAAGGATGAAATTCAAGTGCAGCCAGATTGCCAAGCCATAACAATTCGGGAAGTCCATTCATGACCACATAGCGGATGCCGTCGTGAACTTCAGTGCGTACATAATCTGGTACAGGCTCAGGGGCATTCTTTTGATAGAAAAATGTTCCTCCAGCGCCGTGGGGATACCTTATCGTGGTGAGAAGTCGATTGCTCGTATACGTGAGCAGATAAGGAGCCAGAGCGGCCAGCTTTTGCAGATAGATGGCTTTGGTAACACCCGCTTCCGGCCATAAGAGCTTGTCCGGGTTGGTGACCGTCAGCTCAGTGCCTTCTATTATGATGGTTCCCTGGATCTTGGGGGCCATATGGAACACCTCCTATATGCTTAATGAATTATTGAAACATGGGTCGAAACACGAGTGCAGCGAACTCTTGATCATGGAAGAAGCTGGTTCGCCAGGCAATCCTCGCGGGTTACATCCGCGAAGGTTTGAATACTGGGATGGCGTAGAGTGTTATGATGAGTCAGCTCCATATATTGCACTTTGACTCCTATTCGCGGTTCCACCCAGGTGGTCTCTGCACTGCGCTCGGGTACATTATGGAACGGTCTGTCCTGCCTGATCAGAGGCTCGACTTGATGTGTGAGTTCCCGCCACGTATTGGAGTTCAATTTGCCAGTCCCGACATGACCAATATAGACAAAATCAGGCCCATCATATACACCGACCGCGACGGCATTCACAATACCGCTCCGGTACGTGACTCCCCCGATCATGGCATATACGTCATGCATGATTTTGACCTTCTGCCAGCGCTGGTCCTTGCCCTGTATGCCATAACTGCTGGTGAGATCCTTGCAGACAATGCCTTCCATCTGATGTTGTCTCATGACCGTAAGCAGGGAAGCGGCATCAAGTGTATTGGTGACCTCTTGAACATGGGGAGCGGTGTTAAGGACCTCGTGCAACAGGCGCTGTCGATCTGCCAAAGGCTGATCCGTCACCCATTTCCCCTCATAGAACAGGATATCAAATACCATATATGTGACCGGAATCTGATGTATGGCTTGGGCGATACCTTCGGGTCTGCTCATCCGATCCCGCCGCAGAACATGATAAAACGAAGGTTTTCCGGTGTCTGGGTCCAGCGCAATAACTTCTCCATCCAAGATATAGGAGGAGCCTGAGCATAGATTGCGTGGTGTTACCAGCTCGGGATACTGTGCGGTTCGATCATGTAATCTGCGATTCACCAGACGCAGCTCCTGCCCGTCCTCATAGGCAAGCATGCGGACTCCATCCCACTTGATCTGGGCAATCCATTGCGGCCCTGTGGGCAAAGTATCTCTGGATATGGGTTCGAACGGAATCAACGGTTTGAACATGGGGAACTCCTCTCTCGTACACCAATTAGCTCAGGTTAATTCGGAATTTTACTATAATTTTTGAAGCGGGACTTCATATGATGCACCAGAATGAGCAGTAACGGAAGTGCTATACCACAGGTCAGATCCCAATCAATCCAATAGGGAATAACGACCTTGAGATAAAAGTTCTCGTTTGGAGAGATTAGAATAGACATGGCGAGAATAAGCATGGCACCCGGCAGGATCAGAGAACGGTGACTGGACAAGCGAAACAGATGAGCGACGCCCAGGACAAAACCGTAGAAGAACAGAGCGGCTTTGAAGAAAACAGCAATAATCCAGACCGATGCTATGAAAGCTTCGATGCGTTGCATAAAGTTTCCGATATTGATCTTCTGTGAAAGGTTGAATGAAGCGAACCAGTGATGCTGGGTCATCCATGGTCCCATAACGAGCAGACACATACTTAGCGTCAGTGTGAGTAACAATCCGCCAATCATCCCTGCTAACAGGATGTCCTTCTCCAGATGGGGCTCATTTTTAGTGTAGGGAAAAAGCATCATGAAGATGCATAGCTCACAGTAGGGATAGGTGAGTACAGCAACAAAACCTTTGAATGGATCAAGAAACCCTTGTGCCAGCACAGGTTGGATGTTGGCCAAACGTACATGGGGGATTAGACACACCGTCAGAATAAGCAGAAACAACACGATCAGAGGAAGAAAGACCTCAGCAGTTTTACCAATGCTCTCCAGACCCGACAGAAGCCCCCAGACAAGCGCACACATAAAAACCAAATGCAGAATCAGTAATGGAGATTCCGGCAAGATCTGGGTAGACATAAAATCGCCAATCTCCCTAATGAACGTTGAGGTACTGATCAGGAAATAAAAGAGATAAAAAGAACCAAACAAGGTCCCGATCCAGGGTCCCAGTGTTCGAAGGACATTTTGAATCAGATTCAACCGGGGATGCAGTTTGTAGGCAACTAGCATAATGAAGAGTATTCCCAAGCCCCCTGCGACTCCCAATAAGGCTGATAACCAGGCATCCTGATGAGCGTAGGATGTGATCATGGAAGGGAAGACCAGAATCTGCTCCCCAATGGTGCACAGGAACATGAGTGAAGCGAGCTGTCTAACAGTCAAACGTCCCTTTTCGATCATGAGGTATCTCCTTAACATATCTTGTCTATGTATTGGTTAGAATGCACCAATTGTGCCAGTTTTATAAAAGCCAACTCAAAAAGCCCGGGTAACTGATCTCTCTGTGATGTAGAGAAATCAGTTACCCGGGCTTAATAAAATGAGGTTAAGCAAGCATATTGTAACGCCTAAACAAAATCAGTTCGCAGTTGTCAGACGTATACGAATATTTTGTGGGTCTACCGTAAACCAGGTACCCTCCACTTGGGTAACGACTGCACCGGATTGACGCAATTGTTCAAGTGCCTGATCCAATTGTTCCTGTGTGGCGTACACAATGGTGAAGTAGTCAATTCCTGTAGCGTTATCTGGATTAACAGGTGCGTTCACTCCCGCCCAGATATTAAGTCCCAGATGATGATGATAGCCACCTGCGGATACAAAGAGTGCTGACATGTTGGCGAAGTTACCCACGATATCAAAACCGAGTATGCCGGTGTAATAGTTGCGTGCTTCTTCCAGGCTTCGGACGTGGAAATGTACATGACCAATAACGGTGCCAGCAGGCAGGCCCTGCCAAGGTTCATTCTCCGAGATGGCAAACAGGCTTTCCACATCAACAGGATCACTTGCCATCACGTAGTTATTGTCGCTATCCCGTTTCCAGGTATCACGTGCACGGTCGGCATAGATCTCAATCCCGTTCTGATCGGGATCGGAGATATAGAAGGCTTCGCTGACCAAGTGATCGCCTTGGCCGATATCGATACCGGATGCAGCCAGATTACGAAGAGCAAGACCCAGGGACTTGCGTTCCGGCAGCAGGATGGCGAAATGATACAAGCCAGCGTGTGAGCGTTCCGGCAGGGTAATTCCATCCGTGAGCTCTTCCAATCGCAGCAGGGACTGTTTTCCGTCGGCTGTCAACGTGGCCACTTTGCCACTACGCTCCAGTAATTTTAATCCAACCACTTCGGTATAGAACTTAATTGAACGGTCTAGGTTCATAATTCGCAGACTCACTTCACCCAGATGGGTTGTGGCAGGGATTTGATATGTTGTATTCATGATTGTTTCCTCCTGATCATAGATAATATGGGTGCTTGTTTAATTGTGTATATGCGTTGAAAACGGATTATTTAATTGCATACTGTTGAAGTAGAATTACAGGGTGACTGTATATTCATAAATAAGTTACTTTTCATAAGTTAATATAAAATATAAATCAGCTTTCGTCAATCGTATTTTGCAATTATAGCTGGAGTTTTATTGACTAGAATTGCTTATATAGTTCTGTAAAACAAAAAAATCCGACTGTGAAGCCGGATCGGAGTAAACATCATTACATTGAGTTATATAACGGAATCGTTCTTGCCTGAGCGACATTCAAACTTTTGGTTTGGGTGTCGCCTTTTTTCTTTTGGCTGGTGCAGCAGGTGTATCGGATTCTCCTCCGGCAACCGCTTGAGCAGGCGTTTTTCGCGGTGCACGTTTCTTAGGCTTGGCCGTTGTTGTCCCAGGGTCAACCGGAATAGGCTTCACGGCCTCGATACTTGCCTGCAAGGCAGCCATCAAATCCATCACATTAGCTTCAGGTTTGGCTGGAGCAATCTTGATTTCTTCGCCTGCTACTTTGTGCTGAATAAGATCCAGCAGTTTACTGCGATAGTCATCGGTGTATTTACCGGGTTCAAAAGGTGTGGACAATTGATCAATCAGCAACTTTGCCATCGTGAGTTCCTTTTCATTCACGTTCTGCACTTCCGGCAAGTTGGGCACCTGGGAGACAGGACGAATCTCGTCCGGATAGAAAATCGTCTCCATGGAGAGGCAATCTTCCAGCACGCGTATGGCAGCCAGGCTGCTCTTCGAGCGAATGGAGATTTTGGCGATGCCAATTTTGCCGGTATCCCGCATGGCGTTCATCAAGAGCTGGTAGGCATTTCCACCAGCCTGATCGGGCGATAGGTAATATGTTTTCTGAAAATAAATCGGATCAATCTCAGTCAAGTCGACAAAATCCAGTATGGTAATGGTTTTACTGGTGGAATCGTTTAACGCTTCCAATTCATCTTTCTCGAAGAGTACAAACTTTCCTTTTTCATATTCATAGCCTTTGGTGATCTCTTCCCACTTCACGTCCACTTCACAGGAGGGACATTGACGAACATAAGCGAGCGGGCTGCCGCAGACTTTATGGATATAGCGCATCGAGATGTCTTTGTCTTCGGTAGCCGAGAACATTTTGACAGGGACATGCACAAGGCCAAAACTGATTGCGCCTTTCCAGACGGTATGCATAGGTCGGCTCCTTTCAAAAGGTTGTTCAAAAATTCCATCTTCTCGGTACTGAAAAACGGACTTTTTGAACACGGATTTATATTTAATAGTATGGGCATCTGGCGCGAGGGATAATCGTCTTGTAGACGAACGAATTCGTATGGTTCGGCGAGACTCGGGGATGATAACAGAAACATGCTTCGGATTCCAACAGGAAGATGAGCATGGGATAAGTAAAGTAGTTATTCTCGCAGCACATATGCCGGGAGGTGCAATATTGAAGAATAGACGTGATGAGGAAGAAGCACACAAGCATGCATTTTCTCCGTATCCTCTTGCCAAAGCCGAAAGTGCTGAAGAATTCTATACACCTGCTACAGCTGTAAACTGGGAAGCGGTCACTTCGGAAGAATTGCCCCTTGATCGGGAGTCGTTCATGCTCGACATTGACCGGATGGTGAATGAGGGGTTAGGCGGGGGACAGGTTACGGAAGATAACGGTTATATTGGTGAAAGTACAACAGATAGCATGGTTCGAGAGTCACATGATGATCCGGAAGGGGAGTATGAATAAGATGATGGATGCAAAGCGCGCCAAAGCGATCTATGATTCGAAGGATACCATTGCCGTTACGCTGGAGGGAGATCCAGTCTGGATCGAGAATGTGGATGAAGCCAATGGCATGGCAACCGTTCAGGTTGGAAGCAGACCGGGAAATACCCAGACGGTTCGTGTGGATCGCTTGGAGGAGTAGATACAAGTAGCATATCGTTATTGAGGCATTCGAGAATGAATCAAAGCTGAAATATATGTATAACACGGCCGGTACCGAGAGGTGCCGGTTTTTTGGTTTTTCCTAATAGGTGTCTGAAACTTCGAAGGAAGCGAGTTTTGAGACACGTCTAATAATGCATGTTATATTTCGCTTGCCTCCTTGGATGTTGCGGGGGAAGAAAGGGACCGATATAATAAGGTTCAAAGTGAACTCAGGCGGCTGGACCGCCAAAGGTGGGGCGAATATTGAATCAGACGCACGAGCAGTGGGTGTATCAATCCCATGGCATTGCAGATACAGAAGCACTCGCTTCCGCACTCGCCGGACAGGCAAACGCCGGCATGGTGATTGCTTTGGATGGTGATCTGGGCGCGGGAAAAACGGCATTTTCACAGAAATTTGCCTGGCATTTGGGTGTACGTGATGTGGTAAGCAGTCCCACATTCACACTAATTAAGGAGTACGAAGGGCGTTTGCCTTTATATCACATGGATGTATATCGCATATCGCTGGAAGAAGCGGATGAGCTTGGACTTGATGAATATTTCTATGGAACCGGAGTCAGTCTGGTGGAGTGGTCGAGTATCATTCCCGAATTGCTGCCGCAAGAGCATTTGCATGTGCAGATTGAAACAACGGGCCTGGAGGATCGAACGATTACGCTGGATGGGTACGGCGAGACTTATGCAGCCATGTGCCGACAGTTCAGACAGAATGGGGTCAAATGATGATGGAAGATTTACAAAAAGAGCCGCGTCAGCGGTTTTTGGCGTTGGATACATCGACCGCAGTGATGGCAGCTGCGATGATGGAAGATCATGCGCTTCTGGAAGAACGCAATGAACGGGCTGAGCGTAACCATTCGGTACACGTCGTACCGGTGATGGAGCAGATGCTGGCCGCCAGCAACACACAGCCTGGGCAACTTGACGGCATTGCCGTTGGCGTTGGCCCAGGCTCGTACACGGGCATCCGCATTGCGGTGACCGCGGCGAAGACACTGGCCTGGGCGTGGGACATCCCCGTAGCCGGGGTGTCCAGCCTTCAGGCCATCGCCTGGGGCGGCTGGCACAGCGGCCTTGCCGCCAAGGCGGAAGCTGCGGCAGAAGATGCCGCAGCAGGGGCTGGCGGAACGCCATCCGCGGACCAGGGCAGCACAGGTGCTGCCCCTGTCCACTGGATCGTTCCGCTTGTGGATGCACGGCGCGGTCAAGCGTGCACCGCGCTGTTTGCCTCCGCTGGGAGCGATGCGCCCCGGCGTCTGGCGCCTGATGCCATCCGTAAGATGGATGGATGGCTGGAAGCCCTCGCCGCCCGCATGGCGGAGGCGGCGCCGGAAGAGCGGCCCGTAGCCGTCTGGATCGTCGGCGAGACGGGCCCTCATGCTGCGGCAGCGGCGGAGCTTCGCTGCCCCGCAGGAACGGCGCTCCAGCTCGTACCTTATGAACTGGAAGGCCGCTGGGTTGGGCGCCTTGGCGCCGCCGCGCTGCTTGCAGGTCAGCGTGATGACGTGCATGCGCTGGTGCCAAACTACACCCAGCTGTCTGAAGCGGAAGCCAATCTGCTGCGCAAAGGCTGAAGGGGGAGGGGAAGCAGATGGACAATGTGGCGAATAATAAGCAGGAAGCAACGCTTCAGTTCAGGTTCATGACACTCGCGGATATTCCCGATGTGATGGAGATTGAACATGAGGCCTTTACCCTGCCCTGGACGGAAGAAGCATTTCAAAATGAATTGACACACAATCATTTTGCTAAATATATGGTGATGGAATTGGAAGGCAAGGCCATTGGCTATGCAGGTATGTGGACAATCATGGATGAAGCCCATATTACCAATATTGCAGTCAGAGGCGCGTATCGTGGACGCAAGCTTGGCGAAAAGTTACTGGATGAATTAATGAGCACAGCGGCTTATCTCGGGATGGAACGAATGACGCTGGAGGTCAGAGTCTCGAACAGCATTGCTCAGCGTTTATATCAGAAAAAAGGGTTTGAATCGGCGGGTCTTCGTAAAGGGTATTACTCCGATAATGGGGAAGATGCGATGATTATGTGGGCGAACTTGCCGTCTGCAGGCCGGAGCGGCGAAGAGGAAGGAAGCGTACTGGATTCATGAACGAACTTAATGAAAAAATAAATTCTGCACCATCCTACATTTTGGCGGTGGAGACAAGCTGTGATGAAACATCGGTAGCAGTAGTCAAAGATGGACGGGAAGTGCTGTCCAATCTGATCTCAAGTCAGATCGAGACCCATAAGGCATTTGGTGGTGTTGTACCTGAAGTGGCTTCACGCAAACACGTTGAAGTCATTACGTTGATGCTGGAACAGGCGATCGAACAGTCCGGCATTCGTCCACGTGATCTAAGTGCTATCGCCGTGACGCAAGGTCCGGGGCTGGTCGGAGCACTGCTGGTGGGTATCGTTGCGGCCAAAACGATGGCGATGGCACTGGGCAAACCGCTCATTGGCACACATCATATTGCCGGGCATATCTATGCCAACCGACTTACTCATGAACTGCAATATCCAGCGATGGCATTGGTCGTATCTGGTGGACATACAGAACTCGTGCATATGGAATCCGAGGGTAAGTTCAAACTGATTGGTCGTACACGTGATGATGCTGTAGGCGAAGCGTATGACAAAGTAGCACGTGCACTGGGTTGTCCTTATCCGGGAGGCCCGCATGTGGACCGGATGGCGTCTGAAGCGGAGGATGTAGTGCCATTACCACGGGTATGGCTGGAAGCAGGTTCGTACGATTTCAGTCTCAGTGGTCTGAAGTCTGCTGTACTGAATGTGCTCAACCAGGCCAAAATGCGCGGAGAAACCTTGGAGCCGTCTGCGGTTGCACGTGGTTTCCAGGAAGCTGTTGTTGAAGTGTTGGTGGAGAAAGCCGTTAGAGCAGTTCGTGAATATGGTTCACGTCAACTGTTATTATGCGGTGGTGTTGCAGCTAACCGGGGGTTACGCTCGGCATTACAGGAGCGATGCACGAAGGAAGGGCTTGAACTGTTGATCCCGCCAATGGAGTATTGTACAGATAATGCGGCTATGATAGGAGCAGCTGCGTATCTGAAATGGCAGCGGGGAGAAATTGCTGAATTTGATGCGAAGGCAGATCCGGGACTTTCTCTGGAGGAATGGTCCGTTCAGTCCTTATAGAGGTTGTTCAAAAAGCCCGCTTTTGATTACGAATGATGCCTAGCGGCATCATCAGCATCGAATATGGGATTCAGCCGAAATGTCCGTTGCTCACGTAGTTTTGACTACGCTCCGCTACTCCATTTCTAGCTTCATCCCATCTTCTCGGTACTGAAAACCGATCTTTTTGAACACGCACTTATAGTTTATATAGGCAGGCAGTTTGAGATTAAGAGTTGACAGCAGGGATGTAAAGAATGTATATTTAGTTACAAATTTAAACAGGAATTCAGATTCCTGAACTGATAAACGCGATGAACAGGAATAGTAAGGTCATTCCCGGTCTTAGAGAGCTGCGGTATGGTGCAACGCAGTCGAAGGAAACCTGAAACTCACCTGGAAGCGGAACGATGGAACACGGTGACTCCCTGGGAGAATCCGAAGGCCGATCATGGCCCAAAGTACATGGTTACGGGTTGCCTCCGTGAATGGGCCGTTGTCGGTAGGACCGTTATTATAAGGATCAACTGACGATAACTGAGGGGGCTTTCAGGCTGCTTTAAGTGATCCGGATATGCGAAAGCATTCAGGGGTTGTCTTGAATGAACAGGAAGGAAGTCAACAAGAGTGGTACCGCGAAGGTGAACAGCCTGTCGTCTCTTGCATTATTGCATGAGGTGGCAGGCTTTTTTGATTTTCAAAATAAGGATGAATGAAGTTAGGTCATATTATAAATGTGATGAACGGGAGCAGTAGAATGATAAAGCGCTCAGAGAGCTGCGGGGTGGTGCGACGCAGTGGCTGGAATCATTCGAATCTCGCCCGGGAACGGAGTTGTGGAAGCGTGGGGATGATATCAATCGCCCAGTTGTCCTGATGGACAACAACATGTGTTACACAGCAACGGTTAACCCCCGTTATAGGGTGTTTCTCCGAATTCCAGTGGTGTCGTGCGTGCACGCACATCCAGCGGATTTCGGAGACGACGAGGTGGATGGAGTCCGGCGCAAGCCTGGCCCATCAAGCGAGAGTGGTACCGCGGAGGGGATAATAACCCGCCGTCTCTTATATGAGATGGCGGGTTATTTGTGTTTGCTGCCGGCAGCAGGGTGGGCAGGGGAAGAACCATATGGAGATTGAGAATCAGAAGGTCAGGGTGTAAGTCGACGTACACTCTGTCATGAAGGTAAGCAGGATATACAACGAACCAGTAATGAACATTGAACAACAAGTATAGGCACTAAACATTCAACAGGTATTAGTGATCACCCAGGACTAAGCTACAAACAACATACGCGTTTACAAACAAAACATATAACAACAGGGACGGCGATCCGCGGGTGTTTTGTGGCGCGTGGATCGTAACGAAAATATTTATAAAAATTTGATGGAGGTTGATGGATATGACAACAACTAATAACAAACGCATGATTGAAATTTTTGATACAACGCTGCGTGATGGAGAACAGGCACCGGGAGCAAGTCTGCAGCCCGAGCAAAAGATTGAACTGGCACACCAACTGGCTTCTCTGGGTATCGACGTCATTGAGCCTGGATTCCCGATCTCCAGTCCAGGTGAGTTCGCGGCGGTTCAGGCGATTTCGAGACAGTTGCAGAACGTGGAGATCTGTGGATTCGCGCGTGCGGTCAAAGGTGATATCGATGCAGCAGTTCAAGCAACAGCGGATGCAGCACGGCGCCGAATTCACCTGTTTATCTCTTCTTCGGATATTCATATCGAGCATCAACTGCGCCGTCCGCGCAGTGAAGTGGTGGCTACCGCTCGTGAGATGGTATCTTATGCCCGCCAGTTCACGGACATCGTAGAGTTCACAGCGATGGACGCTGCCCGTACCAAGATGGACGATTTGATTGAAATGGTAGAAGTCGCCATTGAAGCTGGGGCCAGCATTATTAATCTGCCGGATACGGTCGGTTATGCCCTGCCACATGAGTATGGCGAGATGTTCCGCCGGGTGCGTGAGGGTGCAAGAGACGGCGATCAGGTTCGTTATAGTGCTCACTGTCACAATGATCTGGGCCTGGCCGTAGCTAATAGTTTGGCTGCGATTGCCAATGGGGCTACCCAGATTGAAGTGACCATCAATGGTATCGGAGAACGGACGGGGAACTGTGCACTGGAAGAGCTGATTATGGCGCTGGAGACTCGAGGAGACGCAATTGGTGCAACGACGAACATTAAGCTGAATCAGCTGTATGAGACTTCACGTCAGATTAGCCGTGCGATGCACTTCCCGATTGCGTACAACAAACCAGTGGTGGGACGTAATGCATTCCAGCATGAATCTGGCATCCATCAGGATGGTCTGCTGAAGAATCGGAGCACCTATGAGATTATGGACCCGGAAGCGCTGGGTATCCCACGCAGCATGATTATTCTGGGCAAACACTCCGGTCGTCACGCCCTGAAGGATCGGGTTCGCAAATACGGTTTTGAGCCGGATGAGCAACAGATGGAGCAATTGTATGAGGTGTTCAAAGAAACCGCAGACCAGCAAAAAGTGGTCAGTGACGACCAGTTATTACAGATGGTTAGCCAGACCATGAATATTCCTGCACAGGATTATGAATTGGTTGAATTGCAGGTGACGGCCGGCAGCATGACGGATCGAATGGCCGCCGTTCGCATTCGCACAAGCGCTGGAGAACAATCTTACTCTGCTGTTGGCGGTGGACCCGTGGATGCAACCATCCGTGCGATTGGTCAGAGCATTTCCGATGATATTGCATTTGTAGATATGGAGATGCATGCCTTGAGTGGTGGAGAGGGTGCAAGTGCAGAAGCTGTAGTTACCGTGGAGCGTGCAGGACGTGAGTTCCGGGGAACAGCAACACATAATGATATCGTCATGGCTGCCGGTTTGGCGTATGTAGCGGCTTGTAATGCTGCTGGGCTGAAGGCCGAGTCTTCCGAACATCATGAACAAGAAGCACATGCGTAAAACATCTATTGCCAGATCGCATCTACAGCGGCAATAGTAGCAATTGCAATTCGATGTAAATATGCATGGCATATAGTAAATAAATGACGGGCAGGCCTTGAACGACAAAGGTCTGCTTTTGTCTTATTATGGAGGTACATTGAGGAGTGGAATGATGCATTTGTCAAGGTGTTATTATAGTTATCCACATATCCAGTGTAATTAGTGGGTAACTATCCCAAAGCCAAACCAGCATAGTTTTCGAAACGAAAAGGGTTTAGGGGATAGAATGACTCCTTACTATCCACAAAGTTGTGGATAAAGTGGATAACTTGGTGGATAAATATGGTTTTTGTGTGCAAAAGGCTATTCTACCGCTGTATAATTAAGCTTATTAATGTGCTTGCTATCTTGATTTCTTGTGGATAAGTCTGAGGAACAGGGGGATAAAAATATTTTTCTTCATTCGAGTAAATTTGACAAAAGTCAAAACAGCTCCCCTAACCTCCGTATGTTAGAGTTCAATCTCAAGGAACATACAGAAGATAAGGTGCATAGCTTCAATACGCATCCTCAACAAACAAAAAGCTGATCCCAATAAGGAATCAGCCGGTGGTACTACTATAATTGTATGACGCGATCAAGCCATGGTCTGAGTCTGTACTATTCGTACTATTCCATAGCTAGTTCTTCCCAGTCCTCGTAGGCTTTGGTGAGTTCTGCTTTGTGTTCCTCCGATTGTTGCTGGAGTTCTTGCAGCTTCATATAATCCTGATAGATTTCAGGCAGAGCCATCTGTGCCTCAAGTTCGGTGATCTTCGTTTCCAACTCCGCAATCTGTTGTTCCAGAGCTTCCTGCTTGCGTTGTCGGTTGCGCTCTTCACGCTTCGCCTGTTTTTCCGCTTCGAATGAAGCCGCTCCGGATTTTTCGGTTGTGGCTGTGTTCAGATCGGATTTGGACGAGTTCTTGGACGAAGCCTGACGTGCCTCAGCAGCTTCACGTGCGATGTCCTCAAGCTCCTGTTTTTTCTCCACATAATCATCGTAATTACCGAGATATTGTTCTGTGCCGCCTGGATGAAGCTCAACAATGCGTTCAGCCATTTTGTTGAGGAAATACCGGTCATGGGAGATGAACAGCAGGGTGCCTTCATAATCCATTAATGCCGCTTCCAGCACTTCTTTGGCAAACAGGTCGAGATGGTTCGTAGGCTCATCCAGAATGAGCATGTTGGCTTCCTTCAGCATCAGCTTGGAGAGAGACACACGTGCCTTCTCACCGCCGCTGAGGGAGGAGATTTTCTTGAGCACATCGTCACCGCTGAACAAAAAGTTCCCCAGTACGGTCCGAATGCGTGCTTCTTCCATCCCGGGATAGGCACTCCACAGTTCTTCCAGAACCGTGTTGGACGGATTGAGCCCAGTCTGTTCCTGATCATAATAGCCAATCTGCACTTTTGTTCCCCATTGGATCTCCCCGCTTACCGGACGTAAACTTCCCGTAAGACACTTCAGCATGGTGGATTTACCAATACCGTTTGGTCCAATCAGAGCAACCGTTTCCCCACGCCGCAGATCGAAGGATACGTTGCGGAACAATGGAGAAGCCTCGTCATAAGCGACAGACAGCTGATCCACTCGAAGCACTTCCTTGCCTGACATAACGGCGGTTTCGAAGGAAAAATGGGCTTTTTTCAAATCTCCCATCGGTTTATCAAGCCGCTCCATTTTGTCGAGGGCTTTGCGCCGGCTTTGCGCCCGTTTGGTCGTCGAAGCACGTACAATGTTTTTCTGAACAAAATCTTCCATCTTGGAGATTTCGCCTTGCTGTTTCTCATATTGCTTCATCTGAGTTTCATATTCGGCAGCTTTGAGCTCCATATAACGGCTGTAATTTCCCGTATATTTTTTGGAGCGGTGACGTTCGATCTCAACGATGGTCGTTACGAGTCGATCAAGGAAGTACCGGTCATGGGATACCACGAGCAGTGCGCCTGAATAACCTCTCAGATAATCTTCCAACCAAGTAAGGGTGGCGATATCGAGATAGTTGGTAGGTTCGTCCAGCATGAGCAGATCGGGTGCCTGAAGCAAAATACGAGCAAGGGCAAGGCGTGTCTTCTGCCCGCCGCTCAGAGTAGCAATGGGGGTGTCTGGCGAAAATTCGCCGAATCCCATTCCGTGCAGTACGCTGCGAATGCGGGTTTCCATCTCATAACCGCCATGGTCCTTGAACCAGTCGGAGCGTTTCGCATAACGTTCCAGCAGGTCAGCATACTTTTTCTCATCTTCCATCTGGGCAGGGTCGGCAATATCACGTTCCATCTGACGCAAATCGGCTTCAGCCTGTGTCAGGTGAGCGAAGACGTTCATCATTTCTTCCCAGATGTTACGGTCGGATTGTAGCCCGCTGTTCTGAGCGAGGTAACCGAGCGTCGTTTCTTTGGACTTGAAAATCTGTCCTCCGTCATAGGACATTTCACCGGCTACAATTTTGAGCAAAGTGGATTTCCCTGCACCGTTTACACCAACGAGGCCGATGCGCTCGCGTTCTAATATTTGTAAGTTCACGCCGTCCAGGATTGGATCGACACCAAAACGTTTGATAATTCCGGATACTTGCAGCAGCATAAAATTAAGTTCCTCCATAGGTCCAGTTCTTGATATGACAACTATATCCCAGTTTACATGAAATACAGAGCAATTGCACCGATTGGGAACGCATGGGGCATGTAGTCTTTTTGATCAATCAATGATAAACTGAAAGAAGGCATGTTATTACATGAGGATTTTGCAGAAAATGAATCATTTTAACCATTTCAACAAGATGACAACTGGTCATAACATATAAATTGTTTTTAATGAGAGCTTTTTTCTACCTTCCCTATCAACAGGAGGTTATTCAAGGATATGCAGGATCATGCGGAACTGAAAAGTCAGCTTCGATCCAGACTGAGACAGAGCCGTGATCTGATGGATGCAAATATGCGTCAGCAGGCAATGACTAAGATTAATGCTGGAGTGAAGCGGGAGCTGGAGCGCCTTAGACAGGCCAAGAGCAAGGTTGTGAACAAACCACTCGTCATATTCAGTTATCTGTCCTATGGAAGCGAAGCGTCCACAGCTTTTCTGTTTCAAGAGGGCTGGAATCATGGTGATGTGATGTTTGCACCAAAAGTGTTGGCGAATCCACCTCGAATGGAGCTACGGCGAGTGACCGGAGAACAAGATCTGGAGCCAGGCATATGGGGGATACCCGAACCTAAGGATTCCTGTGAAGTCCTGACGCCTGATGATTGGCCGGATATCGATCTCGTATTGGTACCGGGGCTTGGTTATGATCTCCACGGCGGGCGTATTGGTTATGGTGGCGGTTATTATGATCGTTTTGCCGAGACGCTTGCAGCAACATGTGCGATGACGGGCAAGAAACCGTTGATGGCTGCGATGGTATTGCCGGGTCAGTTACAGGAGGAGATCCCGATGGACCTGCTCGATCTGCGGATTGATCTGTTGATAACAACCGAAGGTATATTACATATCGAATAAAGGGTTGTGATGTGATTGAGTTCAGAAGTGAACAACGGCCAGGCTTCGGGTGGCAAACTGACCCATTTTAATGAACAGGGGCGGGCCCGGATGGTTGATATCTCAGGTAAGGAAATTACCGTACGTACGGCTGTGGCTGTAACCAGATTGACGATGAATCCAGATACACTGGAAGCGATTCGGGAGGGCCGAATCGGCAAAGGTGATGTTCTGGCTGTGGCTCAGATTGCCGGGATTCAAGGCGCGAAGAAAACGTCGGACTGGATTCCGATGTGCCATCCGCTGGCACTGACGGGTGTGGATATTCGTTTTCATGATAATGGAGTGGATGAATTACACATTGAAGTTACTGTCAAAACTGAAGGCAAAACGGGTGTTGAGATGGAGGCGCTCACGGCTGCCTCAGCTGCAGCACTGACGGTCTATGACATGTGCAAGGCCATGCAAAAAGATATGATTATCGGTCCAACCATGTTGAATTCCAAGAGTGGTGGCAAAAACGGTGATTACAGCCGATAGGCAATATTTATTTTCATAGAGGAGAAGGGTGATCTTTATGGTGTGGAGAACAGCAATCCTGACAGCCAGTGACAAAGGAGCCCGCGGGGAACGTGAGGATACGAGTGCACAAGTCATTCGGGAGCTGGTGGAAGAAGAGCTGGGTGGTCAAATCGTGGAGTACCGTATCGTTCCGGATGAACCCGATGAGATTATTGCGGCTTTGATTGAGATGACGGATTATTTTCACGCCGATCTGGTGCTGACTACCGGTGGCACGGAGCTGGCCATTCGTGATATTACCCCGGAAGCGACCCGGCGCGTAATTGAGCGGGAAGTTCCCGGGATGGCAGAGGCCATGCGGTACAGTGTAATGAGCAAAAACCGTTCTGCAATGCTGTTCCGTGGGGTATGTGGCATTCGTGGACGCACGCTGATTGTGAATCTGCCAGGTACACCAAAGGGTGTGCATGAACATCTGGCGGCCATTATGGATCAGCTTCCGGAAGCGCTGCTGATGGTTACGGGTCAGTTCAAGCAATAATCGAGCACGGACTCTGGGGCAAGATATCCGATTAGCCATGAACCGGTGTTAGATTGTTCTAGTGACATCTCTTATCTTATTTGTGAATTTTGCGGGTTATGTAAGTGGTTACATCTATGGTATGATGGGCTTAAATTAAGAACGCAGCAGAGACATCTATGAACATCTGGCCGAGTATGCGCATCTTCGAAGCTTGAGACGAGGAGGAATATCAATGTTTAGTTCCATTGGACCAACGGGTTTTATTTTGCTGGCTGTGATTGCATTGTTGTTGTTTGGACCCAACAAACTTCCGGAACTGGGACGTGCAGTTGGGCGTACCTTCCGTGAATTCAAAGAGGGCGCTCGCGAGATTATCTCTGAGGATGACTCGTCCAATCGCAAAGAGCAGGAGAAGGCGAAACCGCTGGCGACTGAGAGCACACCTGCAGACAAGCCTGCTGATAAACGCCTGCCGGAATAATCTTGACGGCAATGAAAGAGAAATCCCTTCCTGCCGGAAGGGTTTTGTATTTTAAGCTGGCAATAATGGGGGGCAGGCATGACGCAGCAAATGGAAGAAATGTCGATTACGGAACATCTGAGCGAGCTGCGGAAGCGGCTGATTTATGTACTAAGCATTTTTGTGCTGGGACTGATTGCAGGATTTTTTGTGGCGGACCCGGTATACCAATATCTGACCAAGGCAGAGTCGGCAAAAGGTTTTGTATTACATGCCTTCTCGTTCTGGGACGGGATTGGCATCTATATGAAGATTGCAGGGTTGTTCTCACTTATTATTACACTGCCGTTTACGGTGTATCAGATCTGGAAGTTTGTTAGTCCAGGGCTAAAGCCGCGCGAACGAAAAGCAACGCTGAAGTATGTGCCCTATGTGTTTCTTTTATTTCTGACAGGTATGGCTTTCTCGTATTATGTTATTTTTCCGATGGCACTTGCCTTCACAACAGCGATTACGGAGAAGATGGGGCTTGTGGAGACCTACGGGATGAAACAGTATTTCAGCTTCCTGTTTGGCATTGTGTTGCCTGTGTCCCTGTTATTTGAACTTCCTTTACTTATTATGTTTCTGACAGGACTGCGGATTCTGAATCCAATTCGTCTTCGCAAGATGCGCAGAGTCTCTTATTTTGTTCTGATCTTCATTGCAGTGGTCATTACACCTCCAGACTTTATTTCCGATCTGCTGGTGATGATTCCTTTGCTCCTGTTATATGAGATCAGTGTGTTATTATCCGCAATCGTATATCGCAAGCAGCTTGCAGCCGATGAAGAGATCGAATCCCGCTACGTTCGTGCCGAGGATAAGAAACATGCGGGCTGAATGAGGATAAGCTGTGATGTGCCCGGAAAAGACGGTATGTTCTTATCCGGGCTATTTCTGTAGACTGCCGACCAACACGACAGGACAAGCAGGCATATTATGTTCAACAATGGATACAATGGGAAAGGGACTGTCTGTTAACGTTGCAGAAGGGTTAAACAATTTCGTAGAATAAGATTAGTGAATTGCAACATAGAACCAGGCACAGCGGGTGTAATTTGGCTATGATTATGTAAATTCAACGTAAATTCTCGCAGGAATTCGTCAAAAGGACTTGAAATCATGCTTCAAGTTGAGTATCATAAAGTTGGTTGTTAGCACTGAACACTGTCGAGTGCTAATACATATGGCTACAACCTACAATGTAACGTTATATAATTTCAAAAGGAGGCTATTTTTCATGATCAGACCTTTAGGTGAACGCGTATTGGTAGAACCACTGGAGCAAGAACAAACAACTTCTTTCGGGATCGTACTCCCGGACTCCGCCAAAGAAAAACCGCAAGAGGGTAGAATCATTGCAGTTGGTGCTGGAGTATTGAAAGACGGCGTACGTGTAGCTCTGGAAGTGAAAGAAGGAGATCGCGTTATTTTCTCCAAATATGCCGGTACAGAAATCAAATTCGAAGGTAAAGAATATTTGATTATGAAAGAAAGCGATATTCACGCGATTCTCGACTAATTCAAATTTAATCGGATAACCGAACCATATAGCACGACCATTTTCCAACAAAAACTAGGGAGGTTTTCTTAACATGGCTAAAGACATTAAATTCAGTGAAGACGCTCGTCGCTCCATGCTTCGTGGTGTGGACGCATTGGCTAATGCAGTAAAAGTAACACTCGGTCCTAAAGGCCGTAACGTGGTTCTGGAGAAAAAATTCGGAAGCCCGCTCATCACAAACGATGGTGTAACCATTGCTAAAGAAATCGAACTGGAAGATGCATTCGAGAACATGGGTGCACAACTGGTTAAAGAAGTAGCAACAAAAACCAACGATGTTGCCGGTGACGGTACTACAACAGCAACTGTATTGGCGCAAGCGCTGATCACAGAAGGCTTGAAAAACGTAACTGCAGGCGCTAGCCCAATCGGTATCCGTAAAGGGATCGACAAAGCGGTTAAAGCTGCGGTTGCTGAATTGCAATCCATCTCCAAACCAATCGATTCCAAACAATCCATCGCACAAGTTGCAGCAATCTCTGCAGCTGACGAAGAAGTAGGCGAACTGATCGCTGAAGCTATGGAAAAAGTGGGTAAAGATGGCGTTATCACTGTAGAAGAATCCAAAGGATTCGCTACAGAGCTTGAAGTGGTTGAAGGTATGCAATTCGACCGTGGATACATCTCTCCTTACATGATCACTGATACGGACAAAATGGAAGCTGTTTTGGACAATCCGTACATCTTGATCACAGACAAAAAAATCTCCAGCACGCAAGACATCTTGCCATTGCTTGAGAAAATCGTTCAACAAGGCAAACCGCTGGTATTGATCGCTGAAGATATCGAAGGCGAAGCACTGGCTATGCTGGTTGTGAACAAATTGCGTGGTACATTCAATGCTGTAGCTGTTAAAGCTCCAGGATTCGGTGACCGTCGTAAAGCAATGCTGCAAGACATCGCTGCCCTCACTGGTGGCCAATTGATCACGGAAGAACTGGGTCTGGATCTGAAATCCGCTGTTGTGGAACAACTGGGTACAGCTCGTCAAATCCGTGTAACAAAAGAAAACACAATCATCGTTGACGGTGCTGGTAACAAATCCGATATCGATGCACGTGTTAGCCAAATCCGTACACAATTGGAAGAAACAACTTCCGAGTTCGACAAAGAGAAACTGCAAGAGCGTCTGGCTAAATTGTCCGGCGGTGTAGCAGTAATCAAAGTTGGTGCGGCTACTGAAACAGAATTGAAAGAACGCAAACTTCGCATCGAAGATGCCCTGAACGCAACTCGCGCTGCGGTTGAAGAAGGTATCGTATCCGGTGGTGGTACAGCGCTCATGAACGTATATAGCGCGGTTGCGGCTGTAGCTCTGTCCGGTGACGAGCAAACAGGCGTAAACATCGTCCTACGTGCTCTGGAAGCACCAATCCGTACAATCGCAGCTAACGCTGGCGAAGAAGGTTCCGTAATCGTGGAACGTCTGAAAAAAGAACAAACTGGCGTAGGCTTCAACGCTGCAACTGGCGAGTGGGTTAACATGATCGAAGCTGGTATCGTTGACCCTGCGAAAGTAACTCGTTATGCATTGCAAAACGCGGCTTCCGTAGCAGCAATGTTCTTGACTACTGAAGCAGTTATCGCTGACAAACCAGAACCAGCAGGTGCTGGTGGCGGAATGCCTGACATGGGCGGTATGGGTGGAATGGGCGGCATGATGTAATAAAGGTGTAAAAACCTTTAAAGCATCATGTGCCTGGCAGAGTGAATTCTCGTTACGATGTGACAAGAATTTGTGAAGCAGTCACTGTTACAAATTATAAACAATACAAAAACCACTTCTTAATTAAGGAGTGGTTTTTGTATTGTTGAGTATTTTTATAATCAAAGTTAGTATCAAGAGATATGGAGGGCATATATCATGAAACATATTAGAAAAATGATAGTGGCAGGTTTAGTGTCTGCTGCTGTTATCATCTTAATCTATAATTTCACTTCTGATTCCGAACGAAAATTTGTAAAAGTAAATGAAGCTAGTGATACTCCATTAACTACATTCACAGTAATTAATAATGAGGATTTCGCAGGCACTACAAATACGCATCAGTTTGATATTCCAACAGGGTTTAGTTATGTGAAAGTGAGTTTTAAAAACACGGGTTCGAAACACTTCACGTTCACGATCAATGAAGGATCACCTAGTGGAACTGAAATATTGTATGGCAGGGTCCCGGCAGACGGAAAAGAGCATACATATTATAGTGACAAAGCATTGTCGACGGGTTCGTATTATGTAAGTACCTCTTCTGCGTAAGGGATGTCGGGCATATTGGATGTTTCTCTTGGAACTGATGTTATTTAAAGATTCGGTAATTCGCTCTAAATGTAGATTTGAAGCCCTGTGATTGAAACCTCGTTCCTATGGTTTCGTATGTACTGTGATACATAGAGAGCTTATCAGTAACGACTTGAGGAGGAAATGATTTGAGAAAGGGTACAAAGTGGACATTATGGATTCTGGGCTTGATGCTCGCTGCAATTTTTATTAACTTCTATATGAATCTATATAGCTTCGCTTATGCGCTAATTACCGTGCTGTTGCTTGCTTTTATGGGGTGGGGTTTCTTAGCGAAATTAAAGAACGACGTTCGTCAGCATGAAGATTACCATAGAAGAGAGCATCAGTATGCGAACGATGACATCGATAGATACACCAGGTAGAATTCAACCAACCTATCATACTTAGCACGTAGCATACATGAGAAGTTATAAGAAACTTGCCCTGAAATGATTAAAGGCTCCCGTGAGGGAGCTTTTTTAATGGATAATCTTGTAAAAGGAAGTAGTGATGTTTTTCTATTGCTAAACAGACAGTTGTTAAGTAAAATAAACATATGAACAAGTGCTCATATATTAAAACATAAAACGATATTGGGGATGATACATATGTACGATGTATTGGTTATCGGAGCTGGGCAGGCAGGCTTGGCAGCAGGTTACTATCTTCAACAGTCGGGGTTAACCTTTTTAATCGTTGATGCTGCCTCATCTATCGGGGAATCTTGGCGTAAACGGTACGATTCCTTGCGTCTTTTTACCCCACGAATGTATGATGGGTTACCGGGAATGCCGCTTAATGGAAATGAAAATAGCCTGCCAAGCAAAGATGAAATTGCAGATTATTTTGAAAACTATGCTAAACAAATGGAGCTTCCAATAAAGTTAAACTGTAAAATCTCCCGTCTCTCGAAGCAAGATGAGGTGTACTATGCTGAAACCAATGATGGAACGATTGAAGCGCGCAATATTATCGTTGCCACGGGGCCTTTCCAGACCAAAAATGTTCCTCATTTTGCTAAAGCATTATCCGAGCATGTGATTCAGCTTCACTCATCAGAATATAAAAATATCTCTCAATTGCTTCCTGGATCAACAGTAGTTGTAGGCGGAGGGAATTCAGGTGCCCAAATCGCCGTAGAGTTGACATCAGATGATAAGCAAACCGTATACATATCCATAGCTCGAAATATTACCTTTAGGCCTTTGCATATTATGAGACGAAGTATATTCTGGTATTTTGAAAAGCTCGGAATATTACGTGCAAGTGCAGATCGTATGGTTGGAAAATGGTTGAGAAATCAGCCTGAGTACGTATATGGCTATGAGTTAAAAGAATTGATGACCCAGGGAAAAGTTAACCTGCGCCCACGTGCCATTAATGCAATAGATGACCGCATCCTATATGAGGATGGTAGTGAGACACGAATAGACAATATTATCTGGGCGACTGGGTTTAAGCGAAATGATAGTTGGATCGATATCAATACTGCTTTTGATGCCCAAGGTGTAATTATACACGAGAGAGGCGTATCACCGGTTGCTGGATTGTACTTTGTAGGGCTACCTTGGCAAACATCACGGGGTTCAGCACTGTTGGGATGGGTTAAATACGATGCTCAGAAAATCGTTAATCATATCATTCAAAGGTAAGACACATTAAACTATATAAATTGAGCTAATCATTTACACGATAACGGAGAGGACAGAAAAAACCTGAAAAAGCAAAGCGTTCGCCTTTATCCCCGGATTTTCCCCTTCGGAAAAGGAATCAAAAAAATCTGGGGATAACAGCGATTGGAAGGTTATTCTGTCATCGTAGTGTCTGTGTAAATAACTTTAGTTCAACTTATATAGATTAGATATCAGGAATGATTAGCAAATATCATAACTCACATTTTTGGGTATATTCCTAAAAGGAGGGATATTATGAAATTATTTAAACTGCCAATGATTCTTTGTGTTATAGTGCTTGTATCTATTGTCTCAGCTTGTGGTGCGGATGATAGACTACACGGAAAGAGCGATAACTGGGATGTTTCTCTACAGAGATCAACAGGGAGCTATAGTATTACTTATATAGGTGATGAAAAGCGTATAAAAGATTTTGTGTTTGACCTTACCGGCAATAATATAAAACAACAGGGGAAGGCGCTTGAGGAGCAAGGGGTACCGTTCAGTATGTCGGGAACGGCTACTGAGGCGGAGAAAACGAAAGACCCGATTACCTTTAAAATGAGTTGGAACAATCAAAGCGAGACTGTAACTTTTGAGTGAAACTCGCATTCGGGAGGTGTTCATCATTGGTTTGGTGGCAACTATTAATTGCGTGGATATGCATTATTTGTTTGATGATCACATTCAAAGACAGGATCAGTAAATGGATATTGTACCCTGTATCGCTGTTTTGTATTGTGGTTACTTTGATATTAGGACTCTTTAATCCCTAAAAAGAAGAGATCAAAATTAAATTTACCTAATCATTTCTATAGTACATATCACACGTTAGGCCGTTCCTTCATGGAGCGGCCTTTTTGCACAATCGCATCTTATCTCGCAACAGTTATTTCAAAAGTAGAGTGCTCAGAATCCTGTACGCTGAAGCGATATTCTAATCCGTTGCGAATAGTCGCTCCATCAAAATCAGACTGATTCACATCACGATCCAATAGACTGATATCCTGGATGACATCTTGTGCATCGTTATACGTGTACTCACTATTGGTTGTGAGAATGAGTGTGGCGATAGCAGTCAAGAAAATTCCACCTGTTGGTTTACGCGTATCACCAGTTGCGGACAACCTGACTTCCTGTATGCTCTTATCTGCATTCGCTGCACCAACCAAATGTAACTCGTCATTGAATATATACTCGAAAGTGCCAGTGCCGTGCTCAGAAGAGTCTTGTATATTCAAGCGGGTAATACTCAACCCATTCAGTCGGTATTTGCCTACGACGCCATTAAACTTGTTTTTAAATTCATCGGTAGTCATGTGGAGGCCAGAAAGTTTAATCTGGGGTGAAGGGGTCTGATCTATTTCAGACTGAGTAGAGTTCGAAGATAAACTCAGCATCCCATACAAACCTATTGAAGCAATTGCAAAACAGGCCGTCGTTAGAAAAATATATCTGATCGGCAACCTATCACCTTTCCGAATAGATAAGATCATCAGAACAACAAATCCCAAGAAAGCGATCAAGCCAAGAATGAAGAGAGCGATAAACAGATATTGCAAAGTCTCACCTCGTAATAGAGTAATAGCTGGTAAAGATCTTTTCTTGCATCTCATTCATTATAATGTTCCCATGACAAAGTTCAAACTCCCACTATTCACTGCCCCAACAAAAAAAGCACTGCCGGCATGCTGCCAGCAGTGCTTGCTTGATGTTATACAGGTCTTACCGTAAAGGTGAAGTGATACGCGCGGTTGGCTGGCAAGGTGTATTCAGCGTGGGTACGTGCACCCCAGCTGTCATCTCCGCCAACACCCATTTGTTTGTAATTGATGCGTGCGATAGTCTGTGTGCTCTGAGGTAATTTGTACACATGGTCGTTTGCTTCCAGTTCCTCCGGTGTCCACGGCAACGCATTGATTTCAAATGGTATGGTGGCTTCAACATGAAGGCCAAGCTGACCATCCGCTGACGTAACTTCAGCAAAGCGTACATCCGTTTTGTTACCACACTCTTGTGGTTTCAGATATGGAACAAATTGATCTCGAACCGCACCTGTGTAATAACCGAGACGTGCACTGGTTAGACGGTCTGCATAATTGTCATGCGGGCCTCTGCCGTACCAAGAGATTGTATCCAAGCGGTTATTCAGTTGCAGCAACATACCGAATTCCGGTAGATCAGGTAAGCCTACGCCTGGAATAAGGGTTTGACTGATTTCCAATACACCATCCGCATCAATTCGGTATGTGATGGACAGCGTACATCCCGGATGTTGATCCCACATATAATCGCTCGTCACGAGAATGCCTTGCTCGTCTGCATGGTGCTCAAAGCGAATTAATCTGCTGGTAGCGTGAGCATCTCTCCAGAAGGCAGAACGCTCGTTCAGGCGGTTCCCCATATCATTGTCTGTCATGGCTCTCCAAAAATTCGGCCGGACAGGTGCGAGCAATTGCTCCTGATTGTTGATCTGATAGGATGTTAACGCGCCAGTGGCTGAATTGAAGCTCAACGTGACTTGGCCTGTAGATACTTTCAATTCATCTTGCAGATCCTGTACCTGCGGCGCATTGTCTAGTCCTTGACGCATCGATTGGAGTGGACGCAATCTCGGAGATACCACGAATTGATCCCAGGCAATCTCATGACCTATTCCTGCCCATTTGGTTGCCACTTTCGTAACGAGAGATACAGTCAGCACCGCTTCCTGGAACAGATCGGAAGATGGCGTATAAGGGATTCGGACTTCAACCGATTCGCCAGGAGGTACCGCGATATCCAACGTACCGTTCTCTACGGATACACCATCTTGTGTTACTGTCCATACGAGTGAATATTCGCTCAGATCCGTGAACAGGAACTGGTTTTTGATGCGCAGCAGGCCGTCTTTGACATCAACGGTTTCCATACGAACGTTCTGATAACATTTCTTCACTTCTTCCAGCTTCGGTGTAACTGTCTTATCGGCCAGAATCAATCCGTTCCCGCAGAAATTGCCATCATGAGGAGATTCACCGAAATCGCCACCATAAGCAAAATATTCTACACCGTCTGCCGTAGTGGTACGAATGGACTGATCAACCCAGTCCCAGATGAATGCACCCTGCAACACATCATATTTATCGAACAAATCCCAATACAGATGCAAACCTCCACAGGAGTTACCCATGGCATGGCTGTATTCGCAGATAATATAAGGTTTCTTCGGACCCTTCATGCGCGCGTATTGCTCCACATCTTGTGGACTGATATACATTGTCGATTCAATATCACTTGCCGAATCAGAAGGGCGATAATGGAAGGTACCTTCATAATGAACGAGACGAGTTGGATCGACTTGTTTCAGATAATCGTACATGGCGATGAAGTTATTTCCGCCGAAGGATTCATTACCCAGAGACCAGATAATAACGGACGCATGGTTTTTGTCCCGCTGGAACATCGAGTTACAGCGATCTATTACGTTATTACGCCATTCCGGTTTGCTCGCGGGAATATTGTTTTCATTCATTTCCTTTTGCCCATATTCCCAGGTGCCGTGAGTTTCCAGATTCGTTTCGTCAATGACATAAAGGCCATATTCATCACACAGTTCGTACCAGAGAGACTGATTCGGATAATGGGATGTACGCACCGCGTTAACGTTATAGGACTTCATCAACTCGATGTCACGGATCATGTCTTCCCGCCCAATGGCTCGACCCTTATCCGGGGAAAATTCATGACGATTGACGCCTTTGAACACAATGCGTTTGCCATTGATTTGCATCAGGCCGTCCTTCAGTTCAAACTTGCGGAATCCGATCCGGCTACGGACTGCTTCCAGTGTTTCGCCTGATTCGTCCTGAATGGACAGCACAAGTGTATACAGGTTAGGGGACTCAGCGCTCCATAGTAGCGGGTTCATAACCTCTGCTGACAACTGGAATGAAAGTTCATCCTCGCCCTGGAAAGTAACGGCCGCAGTAAGTGGTTGCTTCAGCACTGTCTGCTGTTGTGCATCATAGAGCTGCGCCTGAACGGACAATCCCGCAGGGGTCTGCGCGGCATTATGATTAAATAATTTCAAATCCAGCAGGAGCTCCGCATCCTGATACGCGTCATCCAGTTCAGTACGAACAAAGAAATCGGCGATCTGAACCGGTGAAGGTGAATGCAGGTATACACCACGGAAGATGCCGCTTAACCGCCAGAAATCCTGATTCTCCAGCCAGCTCGCATCACACCAGCGATATACCTCCACAGCGAGCTTGTTCTCACCTTCCGTTAGATACGAAGTGATATCAAATTCTGCGGGCGTGAACGTATCTTCGCTATAACCGACCAGCTCCCCGTTCACCCATACATAAAAGGCAGATTCAACGCCCTCAAAATGAAGCAGGACAGGCCGGTCTTTCCAGTCTGCAGGAACAGTAAACGTGCGGATGTACGAACCCACCGGATTATAAGTTGTTGGTGCAAATGGTGGCTTCAATTCAGGCTCACGCTCGACCCACGGATACGTCATATTTGTATAGTGGGGATAATCGTACCCTTGTAGCTGCCAGTTGGAAGGAACGGCGATCTCGTCCCAGTCACTGGCATCATAGTTGTTCTCATAAAAGGATGTAATCCGTTGCTCCGGTGTCTCCGCAAAGGCAAACTTCCATTGACCATTCAGTGATTCGTACCATGGCGATGTGCTGGAATCATTGGACAATGCTTCTGTTATAGATGGAAACGCTACCATAGAAGCATGTGCGGGTAGACGGTTTACTTGAAAAGTCTCGGGATTATTGTTCCATTCCGGGTATCCATTTGCTGGAGGGGTGTGTACCAGTTTCTTTCGCATAACAGCAACTCCTTCTGAAATGTTATAATATTGTCATTATAGAATTGAATGATGACTTAGAGAATAAAGAATATTGCCCATATATATCACAATATGAAACTAACGATGGAGAAAGTGGTGTACTGGATGGATACCCGGATTTTTTTTGGTAAAACAGAAGAAGCTGCTCGCCTGCCGATCTATATGACCACGGTTGGTTACTGGGAACACCAATATGAAACCGAGCGTCCAGAGGGATTCCCGGATTATCAGATCCACCAGATTATTCATGGTCAGGGGAGACTGATTATACAAGAGGACGAGTATATCGTCGGACCGGGTGACGTTTTCTTTCTGTATCCCGATGTTCCGCATCGATATATGCCCATCAGTGACCGTTGGGAACTGGCTTGGGTCTCGTTTCAGGGGAGAGAGGCTAGCCAGTTATTATCTTATGCGGGGATAACCGGTTCACGCGTATGCAGACTCAGGACAGCCACACTGCTGCGTGGCCTGGAGCAACTTCTGGTTAGAGGAGAGAATGGCGGTGATGCGGATTACGCAGATTACGATGTGGAGTGTTCCAAACAATTATATGCCCTGCTGCTGGATCTGAAGCCACTACTCATCGCATCCGCCAATTATAATGATGAACTGGAGCGCTTGAAGCCTGTGCTGCGTTATATCGCAGAGCATCTGGATCGTTCGCTTTCGCTGAAAGAACTGGCCGATGTGGCTGTGGTATCTCCCCAATATTTGTGCAGGCTGTTTCAGAGGGCACTCCATACCAGACCTGTATTTTACGTGAACCAGGAACGGATCAATCGAAGCAAACAACTCATGTTCAGTGAGAGAGAGCTTCGAATATATGAAGTAGCTGATCGGGTGGGTTACGAGAACGCCAGTTATTTCTGTGCGATGTTCAAAAGGCATACAGGCATGAGTCCAGAGCGTTTTCGCAAACTGCACGGACTGAATTGATGGAGTTACAATTTTAGTGCTCCACTTGCGGTAGGAGCAACAGAGTACACTTCACTTAAATGACATGCCAGATACACCTTCATCCAACCCTCGGAATCGTTCAGATCAACACCTAGAATCTCCTCTATTTTGCGCAGGCGCAGGTACAACGTATTGGTATGAATATGCAGACGTTCGGCTGTGGCTTGCACAGATCGATTCGCGGCAATGTAGGTTTTGAGTGTGAGTTCAAGCTCTCCTGATTTTTGCTGTTGAAGAGGGGACAGAATTTCGTTAATGTAGTTCTCGATATCGGAAGGTTCCTGGTTCAGAAACAACCGATTGATCCCGATTTCTTCGTAGAGCATCAGGCCCGCTTTGTTTTGTTTCAGCAAAAAGGACAATGAGCGTGTAGCCTCGTCATTGCTTTTGGACACATACTCAAGCCCTTGATACAGTCCACCGATGCCGATAGATAGGGCAGGAGTCTTGGAGGTGGTCCATTTCTCCACAGCCGTTTCCAGCCTGCTGATGATCCAGTGTCTGACCTTGGGCTCGGATGCAGCAGCCAGAATCGTAATTTTGTGATGTGCGCTGAACAATAGATGTTCGCGGGTGCCCAGCTCCTTTTCGATAAATCCAATCAACTTGCGCACCCAATTTTCAGTTGTTTTCATATCGGGATATTCCCCATAGAGCTGCAATTGAGCGACGAACAAGGACTGATGGGCTGGCAACTGAAAGCTGGAAAGTCGTGCCTCCAACTGCTGTGGTTCTCTATATTGCACGAGATCACTGAAGAAATCATGGTTTTTCCGATAGGACATCTCGGTGAGTGAGTAGGTATTCACCATCTCCAGCATCACAATAGCTCCGCCTTGTTCCAAAATCACATGATCCAACTGACCTAACGGATGATCTAATTGGATGGCAAAACAGCCAAGCACCAGAGATCCGTTCACAATGGGATAGAGGTAATAATCGCTATGATCCGTTCCACCGGATAAGGTGATGGGGTTAAACTGACTGTCCAGAGCAGTATAGATATCGAGCTCACTTAGCAAGATACTTTCCGGGATGAGCGGGTACCAGTCATTTCTCGCCATGTCCACATAATAGGTGGGAAGTTTCAGCATCGACCCAACCGTCTCAATGATATGTCCGAGGCTCACATGTTCAATGGAAAGCGCCGTGAATTGATTATGAATTTCATTACGGCTAACGAGATATCGGTTCGTTTCCAGCAGTTCTGAATACATGGTGGCGTTGGAGATGGCAATGGCTGCCTGATCCGCAAATCCCTGCATCACATTCAGATCATGTGGGGCAAATCGTCTGTTTTGTTCAAATTGGTATACCAGCATTACACCGATTTTGTGGGTGTTCATTGTCACGGGAACGGCGATAAGTCCTTTTGCCATAATACCGTCAGGCAGTGAACTTACAATGATATCCGCATTCACCTGACTAACATTGCCCATATCTTTAAAGGCATCATCCGGTGTGCTATACATTCGGCCAATGCCTTCCTCGTATACTTTTCCCGTAATGCCCTCATCCAGCTCACCCTGATATTGGTACACACTATCCTGAAAACCGACTTTCGCTCTAGGAATCATCTTGCCAGAGTCCGGATCAACCATCATGAACAGCCCGCAGGAAAGGGAGGGGATGACATGGAGCGCATTCTCCATGATTTTGAGTAACAAATCGTTCAGCTCCAGGGAACAGGTCAGCTCCCGCAGTCCGGTCAACCATCGATCATTGTGTGCACGTTCCTTCTCAATCTGCTGCTTCAGCAGTCCTTCCCGAATCAAAGACTCCAGACGTTCACTCTGTAGCAGGGTAAGTTGTTTCTGGGTATCGATAACCACACGAATGTTGATGTTAGACAAAAAAACAAACGTGTACCTGAGAATCTTCCAGGATGACTCAATCTGTTCTTGATCTGTATATTCAGGTAGCTCTCCTTCACGCAACCAGTTATTCCACTGGAAATCATATTCATCCTTGATCCAAATTCCGTACGGAACAGACCCAAAGACTTGAACCATAAATGAGCGAACCGCTTCATGAATCATAGCAAACGTACTCCTTTTGTGTTCACATGGCAAAATGCTTACATATATAACATGATCTTCACTATGCTGTGTGATTTATATTTGTATTGTGTATATCACCATAATTAATATTAGAATGCTGTTGCTATCAACAATGACATTATACATTTGCAACTTATATAATGTCATTAACTTTAACACGATACAATTTCATCGTAGTACAACAGTAGAGCTGTAAATCGAACAGATATACGTAATATTTAAGTTCAACTTAACTTTTTACACGAGAACGGAGAGGACAGAAATAACGTGAAGAAGCAAAGCGTTCGCCTAAAAGCTTTCGCAAGAAAGCTACTTCGGAAGCATACGCTATCCCCGGATTTTCCCTTTGGAGAAGGGAATCAAAAAAAATCTGGGGATAACAGCGATCGGAAGGTTATTCTGTCATCGGAGTGGTCAGTGTAAATATTCTTTAGTTGAACTTACAATCAAGTCTGAAAATGAGGTGGAGTACAGATGAGTCAAATTACTGCTTTTGTAGGTGCATTGTTGATTGATGGACAAGGTGGAGAACCTGTTTCCGATAGTGTGGTCCTGGTTGAGAACGGGAAATTCATAGCAGCGGGTGCAAAAGCAACCGTTCCAATTCCGGAAAATGCCGAGCTTGTTGATGTAACAGGCAAAACGGTGATGCCCGGATTAATCGATGCCCATGTCCATGTACACGGGGCCAAAAATCTGAATATGGCTGCGGTGGCGCTGGAAGCCAATGAACTCCAGATGGGGAGAGCACTTCAGGATCTGCCGAAGCTGATCAACGCCGGATTCACAACCGTCAGGGATGTCGGTAGCCATGTTGCTGTATACATTCGCGATCTGATCAAGGAAGGTGTGGTGAAGGGGCCGCGGATTAAAACTTCCCGTCATATGCTCTCTCAGACGGGTGGACATGCAGATATCCATATGATTCCAACGGAACTGAATATCTTCACCGTGTGTGACGGGGTTCCGGAAGTCATTAAGGCAACACGCACGCAGTTCCGTGAAGGGGCGGATTTCATTAAAGTGTGCTCCACAGGCGGGGTACTTTCGGAGAAAGATGACCCTCGCTGGTCGCAATTCCGCATGGATGAGCTGAAGGCGATCGTGTATGAAGCGGAAGCGGTACAGTCTTATGTGGCTGCACATGCGCAAGGTACACAGGGGATCAAAAATGCGTTGGAAGCGGGCGTACGCACCATTGAACACGGGATCTACATTGATGAAGAAGGCATTGGCATGATGCTGGATCAAAAGGCGGTTCTGGTGCCAACGCTGGCCATTGTACATCGGATCATCAAAGAAGGGCATAAATACGGTGTTCCCGAATTTGGTATCCGCAAAGCCAAAAGTGTATATCAGGAGCATATTGAGAACATGATTATCGCGCGTAAGGCAGGCGTAACCATTGCAGTAGGGACAGACTTCTGCACGTGTGCACCTGTTGAGCATGGCGGGAATGCACTCGAACTTCGATTGCTTGTTGAAGATGTTGGATTTACGCCGATGGAAGCGATCGTAGCCGCAACAAGAGATGCGGCGAGAGCGATGCAGATGGAAGCGGAGATCGGTACGATTGAACCTGGCAAAGCTGCTGATCTGCTGGTATTGAATGTGAATCCGTTGACGGATATTGGACTGCTCGAAAACATAGAGAATATCGAACAGGTCTATTTATCGGGTGAGCGCTTGAAATAAGAAAGATGGTTCTACGTGTACTGAACTGCACTGACAACATAGAGAATGGGGAGAAGCCACCATGTTTAGTCAACCGATATATATCGCCACAGTATTGCTAGTTATTTTAGCTATAGGGGAACTGGTTTCGATCTGGTCCAAAGCGCGAATTCCTTCCTTGCTTGTTATTCTGATCGGATATTTGCTGCTGAACTGGGCGGGGTTATTTCCTAAAGGAGTGGTATCCAGCTCTGCTCTGACGGCGTTCGGGGCTCTCATGGTGGCTCCGCTGATTGTACACATGGGGACATTAATACCGCTGAAATTAATACGTTCCCAATATAAAGCAATACTGATCTCATTGTTCGCATCACTCACGGCGACAGGTCTTATCCTGTTAATCGTATCACCGTTCTATGGTTATCCTACGGCTGTTGCCGGATCAAGTCCGGTTGTTGGTGGCATTATCTCTTATCTGATCACAACCACGAAGTTGCAGGAGATGAATCTGGGTCATCTGATTACAATTCCGGCTGTTATTCTGGGTATTCATTCCCTCGTGGGGATGCCGATTGCAACCAATATGTTGCGCAGATATGCGTTGAAACTGCAGAAGCAGGGCGCTTTTGAGAACAAGGTTGCAGGGGAAGGCCACGTGAACATTAAAGAAGCGAATGCCAAAACATTCCTTCCGCAGCGATTCCAGACTGCACCTATTCTGCTGTTGCTCTTGTTCATTATGGGTAGTCTCTCCATTTATCTAGGTAATGTAACCGGACTTAGCTACAGTATCTGGGCTCTGTTGCTCGGGGTTCTCGGACATCTGATCGGACTGTTCCCATCTCGTATTCTGGATAAAGCAAGTACATCGGGAATTGCCATGATAGGTCTGATCGTAGTCGTTATGACAAGTATGGAGTCGATCACTTTTGATGCGGTGGTTAGTTCCATTATTCCAGTGTTGTTCATTATCGCAATCGGTGTAATTGGGGTGCTGATCGGTGGATTTGTTGGCTCCAAGCTGTTCAAATGGGACCCGCTCAAAGGTCTGCCTGTGGCACTGACTGCACTATTCGGTTTTCCGGGGGACTACATTATCTGTGAGGAAGTAAGCCGTTCAGTTGGACGTGATGAAAATGAACGCAAAGCCATCCTCGATGAGATTTTAACGCCAATGCTGGTAGGTGGATTCACAACGGTCACAACAGCATCCGTGTTAATTGCGTCCATACTGATCAAGACACTTTAAGAGGTTGTCAAAAACGCTCTTTTTGAACACGCACTATAAGAAAAATTGATGTTCTTTTCATCCCAATTTCAGTTTCCATTAAGGTTGGGAAGGTAAGATAAGTCTTGTAAACCCCTTCTCGTGTTAAATAGATGTGTGACTGGCCCTATCGGATTGTCCTCCGGTAGGGCACTTTTTTTTCTTCATTTCTGCGGTTGGTGGTATGATAGATGAATACATAATGTGTAACCAACTCTAGTGGCCGGAGGATGGAATTGTGGATCACAGTTTGCACCCGTTGTTTAAGCCTATTCAGATGAATGGAACGTACCCTGACAGTTATTATGTTGAGAAAGTACCTGCTACTGGTCTGATGGCTTATGTGGCCTGTTATTGGGAATCAGGATCTCTTCCGAACACACATGCGGATGTTGCTAAGAGAGAAGGTCCAGAGCGATCGATGATGACGGTACCTGCCCGGGTATTACCGGATGGTTGCACGGACATGCTGATTACATACGACCCAGTCTGTTCAGAGCACTCCTATGCTTACTGTGGCAATTATACACAGCCGTTCGCTGTACCTGAGCCATCCGATGATGGTTCCCCTGCTGGAGACTACACCTTTGGTGTCCGGTTCTTCCCGGGTGGAGCGCATGTCTTCCATGGCATGCCTCTGGAGTGGTTTACGGATAAGCGAATTGCCCTTCAGGAATGTTGGCCGGAGAAGCTAAACGAGCTTCAGGAACGGATGGCCGAAACGAAAAGTTTTGCAGAGCGAGTAGAGGTTATGAATGCGTACTTGAGTCCGTTGCCCGTGCAGGCAAGCACATCGGAGAACAATTTGATGAAAAACGTGCTGCACCGCATCTTTATCGATGGGGGACGTATGAGTGTCCAAGAGCTGGCGATGCGTGAAGTGATCAGTGAGCGGCAGCTGCATCGCAAGTTCTCTGAGTGGGTCGGAATCAGTCCCAAACGATTCAGTGAGGTGGTTCGTTTTCATCGTGTGTTGAGTGATATTCATCAAGGGAACACGGCAGACTGGGCAATGCTTGCCCAGAATCATGGATTTTTTGACCAAGCCCATCTGATTCGGCAATTTCGCAAGTTTTATGGAGAGACTCCGCTGACGGCAGCTAGGGAGCATGGCAGAATGTTGTCCGATTTGTACAATAGATCTGTAGCACCTTCGGTTATACTGAAGTCGTGAGAATAAAAGATAAGGGAGACATCATATATGAATGGAACATTGCAGATTCGGGATCACTTGTTAAATGAATTGGAAACAGGCGTACGGACGGGGGCTTCGTTAATTCGCTTGATCCGTTCGGAGGATTGGTCGTATCGTCCACAGGAGAATATGCGTTCATTGGTGGAGCTAGTGCATCATTTTATCCAGATTACCGCATCGGATCTTGCCATTATGCAGGAAAAAGGTGAAGCTGAGGTTGGGCTGGTAGAGAATAGCCTGTCGGGGACCCAGGATATCGAGAAGCTTGAAGCAACATTATGGAGCAATTTCGAATCCTACAAAGCCTATATCACGGGATTGAGCGAAGACGACTTTTTGAATCGTTCAACAAAAGCTTTTTATATGGAACATGGTCACTTGCAGGTTCAATGGCAGATTGAAACCGTAACGCATGTATTCCATCACCGTTCGCAGCTGTATAACTATCTCAAGCAGCAGGGCCATGAACTGAACTTTTTCATGCTGTATGCGTAATTAAACTAAAGTAAGCTTAATTGGCTCCACCGGATGGTCCGGTGGGGCTTTTTTGCGTACATTCGTCTATCAATCTATGAAGTCTATCAAAATTGGACATTATGACCCTGGTAATTCACCGTTGCTTTAATAGATTTCAAGCATAGAATACCGTATCAAAGCAAAAAGGAGGTGAATTCAATGGCCATCCTTTTACCGATACAAAATTACAACCTTCCTGCCGGAGTAGGCAAGTCCTACTACGAAAACCTGGCTGGAGGCACAAATGCCAGTGCTACAGTGAACAACGCTGGACCTTTTCCGGTATCTCTCGTGATCACACGTGTTAATGCACCAGTAGTCACTTACGTTGTTCCTGTAAACAGCAGCCTTACCATTTCTGCAGGTGGAGTTCTGGTGTTTGCCTTGTTAGCTAACCTTGGAGGCGCAGCTTCCGGAACAATTCAATTCGCCGTAGCAGATTTGTAATTGATGTGAACTGAATTGGAACGGCCTCTGTCGGACATCTTGTCGGCAGGGGTTTTTCTTTTTTTTATGTGGAACCTTCTGGATTGAAAGTGATATTATACTAGAGTCTTATTATTTGATTAATAGGTTGTTATAAGAATGAATTTCTTATACAGCGAGAGAAAGGGAGATTTGATGTTTAGAAAGATGTTCATCTATATTATGGGGGTAAGCTTAGGATTGTCTGTAATTCTGTTACCACATGTTGCTCAGGCGGCGAATGAAAAGACTACTCTGGAGTATGGCAATGGGGCTACATATTATGGAGAGACCAAAAATGGAAAACCTCACGGGAATGGAACCATGACCTGGGGGAAAACCAAAACCTACAAAGGAAGCTGGGCACAGGGAAAACGTTCGGGACACGGCGTATATAAAGTTATAACACGCGGAGAGGACAGTATTACAGAGTCCAAGTATGATGGGAACTGGAAGAGTGACAAGAAAGATGGTAAAGGTAAACTTCATGTTAACGAAATAGCTTTGACTGGATATATGCTGGAATCGCGAATCCAAACAGGGACATTTGCAAAAGATCAGTGGATTGCAGGCTATGATGTACGAAATGGGGAATATGATCCGCCATATTCGTTTCTTTACAAAGATTCGAAATTGAGATTTGAAATCTTAGGGTATGCCGGAGACATTTGGAATGATTTGAAGAGTGGTTATATATTCTCATTTACATATAAAAAGGGAAAAGTATATAAACATATTGGTGTTGGAGAAGAGTATATTTCCAAGCAATTCAGCTCTTTTATAAAAAGTGTAGAGAAAGAGATCAAGCCTCACATCAATCAATTTGAGAAATTGGCTAAGCAATTATAAGTGTTATTACAAGGGATGAACATGTACACAGATTATAAATGTTGTTTATCCTGACGGTCATTCGATTAATTTAAGGTATAAGCTGCACGTGAACTGGTGTTGGCATACAGGAGGTTAGTCGATGATGAACAGAACAATCTTATTTGAAACTGAACGGTTGGAATGTGCGACTTGGAACGAAGGAGATCGTGCGCTGGCGTTTGCATTGTGGGGCGATCATGAGGTTGCCAAATGGATTAGCGGCAAGGGATTTCTGAGCGAGGATGAAGTAGAAGCGAGATTAACACAGGAGATTCAAAGGCAGAAGGAAGCGGGTGTGCAATATTGGCCCCTTTTTGAGAAAGAGTCGGAGGTGTTTGTCGGTTGCTGTGGCCTGCGTCCGTATTCTCCTGAAGAGGAGATCTATGAATTGGGATTTCATCTAACCCGGGATCACTGGGGTAAAGGGTATGCACAGGAAGCGGCGCGGGCGGTAATTGGTTATGCCTTTGACACAATGAATGTGAAGGCACTGTTTGCCGGGCATCATCCGGATAATGAAGTGTCACGTCACATCTTGATCAAGCTGGGATTTGAGTATACAGGTGATGAACGTTATGAACCGACAGGAAAGATGCA
Organism: Paenibacillus sp. FSL H7-0940; assembly: GCF_037979415.1. NCBI lineage: Bacteria > Bacillati > Bacillota > Bacilli > Caryophanales > Paenibacillaceae > Paenibacillus > Paenibacillus sp. FSL H7-0940. The sequence continues at coordinate 4,135,906 of NZ_CP150280.1, read as the reverse complement.
TCCATCGTATGTGCTGCGAAAATAAGAAACCCCCGACCAATGAAGGACAGGGATTGAGGGCATCCGGTTTCCTCTTTTTTATAGAACAAGTTCATTCGAAACAATACGATGTGCGGTGACGATTTGCCCGGTGCTGTCTTTTCCCCACACTGAAATTTCAGTTGATGCAGCTGCGCCTCCACCCGTTGTGAATACATATTCGTATCCATCCAGGTTGGCATAGTAGGTTTGAGAGAAGACTTGCCCGGGGGTCAGATTAACGGATTGCAGCACATATAAGGTTCTCGTTCCATTCAGGAAATAACCTTCAATAAGTACATTGGACGTATTGATGGAATCGGTGTTGACCATTTTGATGGTGACCTGTTGTGTAGGCCTGCTGCCACCGGAGAGGTTGTTCTCAATCGGGCCTGTAGAAAGGACTGCCATAGGTCCAACTCCTTTTTTATGAATGACTTTTTCTGAGAAAAGCTAGAATAGCATATGTTAGAATCGACAAAAGCGTTTGGACAAAGAGATATATGTACTGAATGAGAAGGAGGGACTGAATCTTCTGTCCCAAGGAGATATATGTTTTCATGCTTTTTTTATTTCGCTTTCAGCTTCTATTAAGGTAGCAGAGGTAAGATAAGTCTTGTAAACCCCTTCTCGTGTTAAATAGATGTGTGACTGACCCCGCCGGGCGCCGGTGGGGTATTTTTTTGTTTTATTATCAAATAAACAATAATAAACAAAAATAAATAAAAGAATATATCTGTGTTTATTATTGACTACCAAAGATAAACAAAGGTATAATGAATGTGAAATAAAGAACTTACTATGTACGTGGCAAGCCATTTGATTTTCAATATAAGGAGAGATTGATCATGAACGTGACCCTTACCAATGAAACAACGCAGGTTGCAGGTTTCCATATCCCATTTGTTCGTGAGATGGCTGAGATTACACAACATATGTGGAAAAATGGCTGGGATGAGCGTAATGGCGGTAATGTCAGCTATCTGCTGGAGGAAGAGGAAGTTGCCCAATATATCGATATCCTTCATGTGATTCGCAAGATCAAACCAGCATTTTCGGTGCAGGAGCTGGCAGGCAAGTATTTTATCGTGACCGCATCGGGCAAATATTTCAAAAATGTACTCGCTGATCCGGAGAGTAATCTAGGGGTGCTGCGTGTATCGCAGGATGGACAGGAGCTGGAAGTGCTCTGGGGATTGAAGTCGGGGGCGAATCCAACAAGTGAGTTGCCTACACATTTCATGAGCCATATCGAACGTTTGAAACTGGACCCGAACCACCGGGTTGTCATGCACAACCATGCCACTCATGTATTGGCTATGACGTTTATCCACGAATTGGATGAAGCAAAATTCACGAAAACGCTGTGGCAGATGTGCACGGAGTGTGTGGTTGTATTCCCGGATGGGATCGGCATTATTCCATGGATGATTCCTGGATCAAACGAGATTGGACGCGAAACGGCTGAGAAAATGAAAGAATACCACGCGGTCATCTGGCCGCAACATGGCATCTTTGGAACAGGAACAACGATTGACGAGGCATTTGGTCTGATTGAGACCATCGAGAAGGCAGCCCAAGTGTATATGCTGGTTGCTGGTCACGAGATCCGGCAGAGAATTACGGATGAGCAGCTGACCACACTGGCACAAGCGTTTGGTGTTACTCCTCGTCCCGGAATTCTGGGCAGTTAAGGAAAGTTGTATTGTTTTATAGTTAACGCATAGATCAAGGAAGTGGTCTTTGGTTCATTGAACCAAAGGCCATTTCCTTTTTTTTGACGAACAATCGCCATTTTGGTTCAAAAAAGTTCAAATTGCTGAACAAGAATGGCTTTGTTATCGATTATTGAATCGTAGAATGCATTATCACGCGCTGGCGAAATTCGGGTGAAATGACGTATTGTCAACGGCTCTGCGATTTTGCATAATAACAATGCTTCACAGATGAGAGACGGAAGGAAGTTATGATCATGCTTGGCAAAATGAAGAGAATCTTAATAGGCAAGCCCATGAAATCGGCTGAACTGGATGGAGAAAAATTGGGGAAATGGAAGGCACTCGCCATCCTGTCCTCGGATGCCCTATCGTCCGTTGCCTACGGTACGGAACAGATTTTGCTGGTGCTCGTTGCGGCCGGATTCGCCGCCCTGTGGTACTCCGTTCCGATTTCCATCGCCGTGCTGGGATTACTCGTCATTTTAATTTTTTCCTATCGCCAGACGATATTTGCTTATCCAACAGGGGGCGGCGCTTATATCGTAGCCAAGGATAACCTGGGTACAACATCCAGTCTGATTGCCGGAGGATCTCTGCTGGTCGATTATATTTTGACCGTTGCGGTAAGTTCGTCCGCAGGGACGGATGCGATTACGTCGGCTTTTCCTATGCTGCATGACTACAGTGTTGTGATTGCTCTGATTATGATTGTTTTTCTAACCATTATGAATTTGCGGGGAGTGACGGAGTCAGCGTCTGTGCTGGCGATCCCCATTTATCTATTTATCTTTTCGATTGCGGTTCTGATTATCTCGGGTGGAATCAAATTTCTTGCCGGGGGGATGGAAGCAGCTGCACCAGAATTCGGAACAAGTCTATCCCATGTGAGTATGTTTCTGTTATTAAAAGCATTCAGCTCCGGTTGTTCGGCCTTGACTGGCGTGGAAGCGGTAAGTAACGCGATCCCAAACTTCAAGCAGCCTGCTGAGAAAAATGCCGCGGGTACATTACTGCTCATGGGTTGTATATTGGGAGCCATGTTCATCGGCATCACCTTACTGGCTTATGGGTACGGAGTGAAGCCTGATCCCAAAGCAACGGTTATTTCCCAGATTGCTGAAGCGACGTTTGGCAGGGGCACGATGTATTTTATCATCCAAGGTGTAACGGCACTGATCCTGTTCCTCGCAGCCAACACAGCTTATTCGGCTTTTCCGCTGTTATCCTTCATGATGGCAAAGGATAAATACATGCCGCATGCATTTATGGTCAGAGGAGACCGCCTTGGTTTCTCAAACGGGATCATTTTTCTTAGTGTGATGTCTGCGCTGCTGGTGGTCGGGTTCAAAGGTAATACGGAAAGCCTGATTCCGCTCTATGCGGTAGGGGTGTTCATTCCATTTACGCTGTCACAGCTCGGTATGATGATTCGCTGGATCAAAGTCAAACCGTCTGGCTGGCAGATGAAGTTGCTGGTCAATACCGTCGGTATGCTGACTACATTATCGATTACTCTGATCTTTATTTTCACCAAGTTCACACAGACATGGGTCATCTTTATCTTTTTGCCGCTCGTTGTTTATGTGTTCATGCGTATTCACCGTCATTATTGCAACATTGCAGATGAGCTACGGATTGATATTCAGGTCGATAAGCCAGCTAAAAAAGGCAATACGATAGTCATTCCTGTTGCGGGCATTACCCGGGTTGTTATGAATACGATCAGTTACGCCCAGACGATGTCGGATCACGTGGTCGCACTTTACATTGGCTTCGATGATGAGGCCATACGCAAGATGGAGCAGAAGTGGGAAGAATGGAATCCAGGTGTTCGTCTGGTTGTGATCAAATCGAGATACCGTAGCATTATGGGGCCGCTGAAGAAATTTATTGATACAGTAGAGTGGAAAACGGCCGAGACCGATCACATCACCATATTGATTCCACAATTCATCACTAAGCACTGGTGGCAAAATGTACTGCACAACCAGACCAGCTTCATGATCCGGGCCTATCTGATCAATTACAAAGACGTGATTGTCACCACGGTGCCATATCATCTTAATCGTTAACTCAAACGGTTAATCGCTTCACCTCGTTTGGAAGATTTACAGATTATTGTAAAATGAGTCGCTTTTATTAATAAGCAAACGTTCATATTCCATTTACACATCAAACCGCAGGGACATCTCCAAACAGGGGAGTTCCTGCGGTTTTTTGTCATGAAATCTAATTCTAATTCCGGCGTAGAGTTGATCCCTGGTTCCGTAAAGTCCCTTGTCCATGATTAACGTTACGTTGATTCAGAATGAATTTTGCTGTGACATTCGACTCTTACACTAGATAACGTGGTGCTGAAGTTGATCTAACATTTCACACACACTGAATGCGTGAAACAAGGGGGAAGAAAATCCGATGAGTGAGCTTGATAACCGGATCAGCTTGCCCGCCGCCAAACGGCGCGTATCCGGTACGAGTGAGCGCCGGACAGCCTCGCTGCGTGTGCAGCGAATGCGGGAGAATCTGCTGGCCTATGGTTTCCTGGCACCATCGCTGCTTTTGTTTGCAGTGTTTCTGTTTTACCCGATGTTTAAGTCCGTGTACCTGAGTCTGCATTCCACAGATCCGACGGGGCAGATTGCGGCTTATGTAGGACTGGATAACTTCAAGGCCGTGTTCCAATCAGGACTGTTTATGCAAGGGATGAAAGTGACATTACTATTTGTACTGTTTACAGTGCCTACGGGCATGCTGGCTGCTCTGATTCTGGCTGCACTGACTCACAACCGGTTCAAGGGAATGCGTGTATTCCAATTTGTATTCTCTCTGCCCGTGGTGTTATCCGTCGGTTCGTCAGCGGTGATCTGGAAGTTTCTATTCCATCCGACCCTGGGCATGCTGAATTATCTGCTTGGCAAAGTAGGCATGGATCCAATTCCCTGGCTCACCAGCCCGGATTGGGCATTGATCTCAATTTCCATCATGACAATTTGGATGAACCTTGGATTCAACTACATTATTCTATCCAGTGGTTTGGCGGGCATCCCGGATGAGATCTACGAGAGCGCCAAGATTGACGGTGCAGGACCATTGCTGACGTTTCGCAAAATTTCGATGCCGCTACTGTCACCAACGTTGTTCTTTGTCACGGTTGTATCAATCATTGGTGCTTTTCAATCGTTCGGTCAGATCAACATTCTAACCCGGGGTGGTCCGATGGACAGTACAAATGTTTTTGTATATTCCATCTATCAGGAAGCCTTCGTTAATTTCCGCTTTGGTACAGGTAGTGCACAGGCACTGATCCTGTTCGTGGTGATTATGCTGCTGACCCTGATCCAGTTCAAATGGGTAGAAAGGAAAGTGCATTACCAATGAGTGCGACATGGACCAAAACGCTGTTGTATGTATTACTGACGATCTGTGCAGCGCTTGTGCTGTATCCGGTGATGTACACCTTTTTCATGGCCGTGATGACGCCGGAAGATGCGAGTGCTTATCCGCCACATATCATTCCAAATTCCATCGATCTGTCCAACTTTAGCGAAGTATTTGATATTGTTCCGATCGGTCGATTTATCGGCAATACCTTTCTTGTCGCAGGACTGACAACGCTTGGTCAATTGATTACAGCGAGTATGGCAGCCTATGCTTTTGCGAAAATGCAGTTCAAAGGCAAAAACGTCATCTTCAGCATGTTTGTCGCCACCATGATGATTCCATGGGAAGTGACGATGATCCCCAACTACCTGACGGTTCGCAGTTGGGGCTGGCTAGATAGTTACCAGGGGCTTACCGTGCCGTTTCTGGCAACGGCGTTTGGTACATTCCTGCTAAGACAGTTCTTCATGCAGCTACCCAAGGAATTGTTCGAGGCGGCGAAGATCGACGGTTGTGGTCATATTCGCTATTTCATATCGCATGTCTTGCCTTTGTCCCGTCCGGCACTTGGAACACTGGCAATCTATTCATTCTTAAGCATGTACAATTCGTATCTCTGGCCGCTGCTGGTGACAAACACACCGGAAATGAGAACCGCACAGATCGGAATCTCGATGCTGGAGTTCCAGGAATCCACAGCGTGGAATCTTGTATTTGCCGGAACAGCCATGGTCATTCTACCATCCTTACTGCTATTGATTTTCGGGTTGAAACAGCTTGTCCGCGGAATGGCCGCAGGCGCACTGAAGGGGTAGGAAGAGAAAGTTTTACAAGTATTTAATTGAAGTGGAAGCTCTGAAGGTTTTGATCTAAAGATTTTAATTTAGAGGTTTTGAATTAAACCTTGTATCTTCTTACAAGGTCCACGGTTTGGATACCAGGAGCGAATAAAATGAGGCTCGTGCTTCAAATAAAATGTTGAAATGAACGACGGTAGTAGTGGAGGGGACGAAATCGATTCTGAAGAAGCAAAGCGTTCGCCTTTATCCCCGGATTTTCCCCTTTGAGAGGGGGAATGAGAAAAATCCGGGAATAACAGCGATCAAAAGAACGATTCGTAACCGTAACGGCCACACCGCGTCATCCCCAAGATTTTATTGTACGCGAGCCATATAAAAGGAGAGCGATTTCGTTTGAAAAAAAGAGGAACATTCGCATTAATGCTGGCTGCACTCATGTTGGTCATTTCCGCTTGCGGAACAAAAGCTGAAACAAGTAGCCCGGCAAGTGGAGCACAAGCAGAAGCGGCCGCAGCTGAAACAATACAATTGACGTGGTGGCATTCCATGTCTGGCGCTGGGGAGAAAGCCATTAACCAACTCGCTTCCGATTTTAACGCTAGCCATCCCGACATTCAGGTGAAACCCATCTATCAAGGGAAGTACGATGAAAGTCTGAACAAACTCAAAGCATCCATGGGCTCAGACAGCGGTCCAGACATTATCCAAGTCTATGAGATTGGTAGCAAGTTCATGATCGATTCGGGCATGATTACGCCAGTACAACAGTTCATCGACAAGGATCAGTTCGACCTGTCCCAACTGGAGCCAAACATCATCCGATACTACACCATCGATGGCAAATTGAACGCCATGCCGTTTAACACATCCAACCCGATCCTGTATTACAACAAGGATATGTTCAAAGCAGCAGGTCTGGACCCGGAGAACCCGCCGAAGACGTATGAAGAGTTTGAGCAAGTAGCAAAAGCACTGGCGAAAGACGGTAAGCCAGGTGCATCCATGGCGATCTACGGCTGGTTTATGGAACAGTTCTTTGCAAACCAGAATGCAGATTATGTAAACAATGGAAACGGAAGAAATGAAGCAGCTACAGAGTCTCTGCTGAACTCCGAAGCTGGAGTGAAGACTTTAACGTGGTGGAAAAAGATGATTGATGAGAAGACTCTCTCCAATCTGGGACGTAGCACAGACGATACAACAGCAGCATTTACCGCTCAGCAAATCGGTATGACCCTAGATTCCACGGCTGGCCTGCGTAAAATCGTAGAAGGTTCAGGTGGCAAGTTTGAACTGGGAACAGGTTTCCTGCCTCGTCCAGCGGATGCCAAAGAAGGCGGCGTTGTAGTGGGTGGAGCGAGCTTGTACATCATGAACAACAAATCCGAAGCACAACAACAAGCGGCATGGGAATTCATCAAGTACTTGGCTACACCAGAGGTACAAGCGAACTGGAGTGTTGCGACAGGATACTTCCCTATTACGACAGCAGCCTACAATGAGCAAGTATTAAAGGATAATATGGCGAAGTACCCGCAATTCCAGACAGCAGTCGATCAATTGCACGCTTCCGCCGATTCGACAGCAACATCCGGGGCATTAATGGGTGTATTCCCGGAAGCCAGACAACTTGTCGAAGGAGCGATTGAAACGGTCCTGAATGGACAAGGTACACCACAGGAAGCACTGGATGCAGCAGCCAAACAAATTACAGACAAGATTGCGCAGTATAACAGCACGGTGAAGAAATAATTTAATTCATATCCATGTTGAATGCAGTGATTAAGCTGCATTCAATTTTTTTGTTTTACTAAAAAGAAAGACTAACATTTTTTGTTAATGATTCCGAAAATAGAATAGGAAGCTGAAAGGGGTATCCCAATACATGGATTCATGAAAAGCAATGGACAATATTAAAAATAAGAAGGAGTACAAGTGAATGAAAAGAGTAACGGTTCTAATGATGGCATTTATGTTGTTGTTTGTTTCAAGTGTTTATGCGGAGGAACTTAAAGTTAAAGATATTGAACTCATCCCTAATACTTCAGTTTCGGTCGGTGGTAAGATTAATCTTAATATAGTTGTTGTGTATGATGACGAAAATTCAATACATAGCGATAACGATCCATACTACAGAAGAAATACAGGTCTTACAAAAACAGATTATACGATAAGTGAACCTCATATACTTCAAGTGCTGAGCACTGGGATGGTAAAGGTAATAGGTGTAGGTTCTTCAACAATTACTGTTAAAGTCGAAAATGTTGAAAGATCAGTTACTATTTCAGGTAGTTTGGATGAAGCAATTGATGGAGGATACATAAAAAATGGTGTGACTCTTGTTCCGATGAAAGAGGTATTTAAGGCACTGGGAGGGAGTGTTAGTTATATTGCTCAACAGGACGCCTTCGAGATTAAAGTTGGTTCTACCAAACTAACTCTCCCGAAAACGGGAACAAAAGCAACGTTAAATGGAGAGCCATTAACTCTCAAGTCCCCGTTGCTTGTTCAAAATGGCGTAACTTTGTTTCCTGCTTCTGTTCTCTCAGATGCTCTGGATGGAACTGTGACTTATAACTCTAAAGCTAAGCAGATGCAAGTATCCATTGGTAAAGGTAAAATGACTATTAATATTGAACAACCTCAAAAACAAAACAGTGTAACAGGAACAACTCCAACAAAAGGGAAACTTTATGCTGTGCCAGCTACTGGAGATATGAAAGGGTGGAGCATTCTCAAGGGTCATCCTTACGAAAAAAGCATCCGTGTGTACTTCAAAATCAATGGGTCAAATGTACAAATATATACTAAGGATATAAGGAAGGTAGATCTGAATAAAAAAGTAACATGGACCGATTTAGAGGGGAAAAAACACACAAATACGGTAAAACAGTTATATACTGTTTTTGGGGAATTAAGTAATGAATATACTAGTGACATACTATATAAAATGTTTGGAAAAACATATTCAGACTGGATCGGGTCAACTTCACTGAATGCAGATCGATACGTTGACCAATACTTGGAGCAACAAGGATTAATTGAACCCTATGGAAGTAATATTACTCTGACACCAGACACAGAAGTGTATTGAAAACCGTCTGTAACATTTCGAAAAAGTGAAATTAGTATCATTTTTCATATTTTATATTATCCCACAAGAAAGTCTCTGAGAGTAATTGGAGATGTTCTTGTGGTTTTTTTTTAACATTCTATTAACTCATACTGATTTTGCGCTTAATAGTTCTCTTTTATACTCAGTTAATGTGGTGATCTAAAGTGATCCGTACATATCGTTTTATCATGTGAAAATGCATGTCTTAAGACTCAGGTTTTAGTGGGTTTAAAGAAATGAGTACTGTTACTAAATGTCGAATTCGTATATATATTCAGTATAAATGTCAATTTAATTAACGTTAAGTAACCGTATATCTAACATTTATATAACTTTAATAGGCTTAATAACGTGTTTTTAGTTAAAAGTTAGTACTATTTATTCATTATTATAGAGGTTAGTTTAGAAAATGTGATATAAGTGTTCTATTTTCTTTCATAACGAAGAAATATTGTTTACACGAGTCTGTTATTCAGTTATCTTATATTTGAACTAATGTACAAGCTGTCTGAACAAATGATTGCCAAGTTGAAAACATGGGGGTAGGACGAATGAACAACAAGCAAGTGAAACGTTGGGCACAAGGGTTTCTGGTTTTCGTTCTTGTCGTTACAGGTGCGGCACCAATAGGTGGATTAAGTAGCACCGCATATGCTGATGAGGAAAGTGTAGTAGCGGAAGAGCAGCACACAAGTGATCAGGAGACCTCCATACCGAATACTGTCCCAACTGAAGAATCGTCAGACCTCGAGGGGACAGAGTCACCAACTAACGAAGATGGTGATTTTGATGGAACTGAAAGTGAAGAACCAGTTGAGACGGATAACTCAGAAGTACAGGAAGCAGACGAGACTGGAATCATATCCATTGCTGATGCGAGAGTCCTTGCACCAAATACAAATGTAGCCGTTTCAGGTGTCGTAACGTACAGTGAGCTCTCCGGAGAATTTACGAATTATTATATTCAAGACGAAGAAGCTGGCATTGTAGTCCGAGCGAAGAATCAGGTTGATGTGGGGGATCGCATTGAAGTGTATGGTCCAATTACCCACTACAGCGGACTCGTCCAGATCGAGAAGGATAAGTCAGGTTTTACCGAAGGATACATGAAGGTAACTGAGCAAAATGTAACACTCCCCGGACCCAAAAATATGGTGTCCACAGACTTTGTCAGACCAGCAGACCAAAGTAATAAAGGTCCGGGCGAAAAGTATGAGGGAATGTTTGTCGAAGTAAGAGATATTCAGGTAACACGGGGCAGTAGTTCGACGTTTTACGCTACGGATAGTCATGGTGCTGAGATGACGATTTATGCCAAAAACTCTCCTACCGCGCTAACTGTTGGCAAAACCTACGAATATGTGCAGGGTGTTCTGACATTCAACAGTAATTACGGATTAGAGATTTTGCCTAGAACAGCCGCAGATGTTGTAGAAAATAGCCTGTCTGTGATGGCAAGTGTTCCATCTGGCGGGATTCCCCGGAACAATGAAGTCACATTAACCTCTCCAGCCAAGAGTGCAGTTGTACATTACACGACGGATAATACAGAGCCTACTTCTTCTTCCGCCGTGTATAGTAGTCCAATATTGATTGATCAAGACATCGTAATCAAGGCTGTTGCCATTCTTAATGGACAATCCAGTGCAGTGTACACCTTTACGTATCAAGTACTTCCTGATAAAGAAAACGTGCGTATCCATGATATTCAGGGCGCAGGACATACCTCTGTTTTTAACGGATACGATGTTAAGGATATTGAAGGTATTGTTACCTCTGTCAGTACAAGCAGTTTTTACATGCAAGAGCTTCCGGGCGAGATGGACGATGATAACCGGACATCCGAAGCCATTCAGGTTTATAAACCAAGTCATGGAGTTATCGTTGGCAATCAGGTGAAGGTATCTGGGAAAGTTGCGGAATATGGGGCGGTTAACGAATTAACCACCACGCAGATTACGGCGAGTGCCATTGTAAAAGTAATAGATAAGGTAGATCTACCTGCACCTGTGAAGTTGGGTGTCAATGGACGTGTAATTCCAACCGTCATTGACTCAGACTCTTTTGCAGAATTTAATCCCGAGACGGATGCTATAGACTTTTTTGAAAGTTTGGAAGGCATGCGTGTTGAACTGGAAAAGCCTGAAATTATAGGTCCTTACTCCAGTCAACCGGGTCTGGCCGTTGTTGTGGATAATGGTGAGAATAATCCACTTCGCACACCTAACGGTGGTGTTATTCTGACCGATAACAAGAAAGATATGAATGAGAGTGATCTCAATCCGCAGCGTCTATTTATCGGCAAGAAACCTTCCAAAGCAGTAAAAACAGGCGATAAGTTGGATGGTAATGTAGTCGGAGTAATGACCTACTCTAGTGGAAATTTCAAGGTGAGTCCTGAAGGGAATTTACCAGCAGTTATCCCGGGAGAAACGAAACAAGCGACTACTTCCATTGAACAAGCGGCAGATAAACTGACCATTGCTACGTTTAATGTGGAGAACTTCAGCAAAAAAGATTCAACACGAGCCAATAAAATCGGTAAAATCATCGTGGATAATCTGAACACGCCAGACATCATTGGCATCATGGAAGTTCAGGATAACGATGGCGATGCCGACACGGGCACAACAGCGTCCAATGAGAGTTTTCAGACGCTAATTGATGCAATCAAAACGAACAACGGACCAACATATCGATATAGTGAGATTTCTCCGGAAAATAACAAGGATGGCGGGGCACCTGGTGCCAATATTCGTGTAGGGTTCCTTTATCAGCCGAACCGTGTATCGTTGGCTAATGGTATCGGAAAAGGAAATGCTACGACAGCGATCACAGTCAAAGCTGACGGCAGTCTCTCCAATAATCCGGGTCGTATTGCACCAGGGGACGAGGCGTTCGCCAGCTCCCGCAAACCGCTCGCTGCTGAATTCGAATTCAATGGTGAACGTGTAGTGGTGATTGCCAATCACTTCAATTCGAAAGGTGGAGACCTGAAACCTTTTGGAAGTATACAACCTGCCACTCGAAGCAGTGAAGTTCAACGTGCGAAGCAAGCTGCATTGGTGAATGGGTTTGTGAAAGAGTTACTGAACAAAGACCATGAGGTAAATGTCGCTGTTCTTGGTGATTTTAATGATTTCCAATTCTCGAATACTTTGAACATTGTTGAAGGTAATGAACTGGACAATCTGGTAAACGAACTGCCAGAAAATCAGCGGTATTCCTACATCTATGATGGAAACTCCCAGACACTGGATCACATTCTGGTGAGTAAAAATCTGACTGAGACGGCAGCCATCGAAGTGGTACATGTGAATGCCGATTTTGAGACAGCAGATGGACGAGTGAGCGACCATGATCCATTGCTTGCACAATTGAGTATTGGAGATCCAGTGGAAGAAGGCGACTTCAACCTACGCGTACTGCACACAAACGACACGCATGCGCATCTGGATAACATCGCGCGCCGAGTAACGGCAATTAAGGAAGCACGTAATGATAGTACCCTGGTGCTGGATGCGGGGGATGTATTCTCTGGTACATTGTACTTCAATCTGTTTAATGGTCTGGCTGACCTGGAGTTCATGAACATGATCGGATATGATGCCATGACTTTTGGTAACCATGAGTTTGATAAAGGTCCAAGCGTACTGAGAGCATTTATTGAAAAAGCAGAGTTCCCGTTTGTAAGTGCTAATATTGATTATTCAAAGGATGCGAGCTTGAGTGGTTTGTACAACAATAACATCGGTGATCCGGGTGAGAAAGCTGAAATCTATCCGGCGATTATTACGGAAGTGAATGGTGAGCGAGTCGGTATTTTCGGACTGACGACACCGGACACAGTATCTCTTTCTTCACCGGGAGATGACTTGAAGTTTGTAGATTATAAGGCAAGTGCACAAGCAACTGTAGAGATGCTGCAAAATGAAGGTATCAATAAAATCATTGCTTTGACTCACCTTGGCTATTCAGAGGATCTCAAATTGGCTGAAGCCGTAGAAGGGATAGATATTGTGGTAGGTGGTCATTCACACACCATTCTGAAGGAACCGATTGTTGTGGGTAGCCTGGATGAGCCAACATTGGTTGTGCAAACCGGGGAATATGACGTTTCTCTTGGTCAATTGGATGTTACGTTTGATGAAGCGGGTATATTGAAGAAGTGGAACGGCAAATTGTTGAGTCTGGATGCGAAAGATGCTGCCAACCAATTCATTTATGCTGATGATGTGGAAGCTGCAAACAAGTTGAAAGAATATGCCCCTCAGTTGGAACAATTCAAGAAAACGATTATCGGTAAAACAAATGTCTTCCTGGATGGAGAACGTGGCACTGTGCGGAAACAGGAAACCAATTTAGGAAACCTGATGACAGACGGTATGCTGGAGAAAGTGAAATCCATTGTGCAGGAAAACGACGTCAAAGGATACGTGGCGATCCAGAACGGTGGTGGCATTCGTGCTTCATTCCAGACAGGTGATATTACGCTGGGCAATCTCCTGACTGTGATGCCGTTCGCTAATAATCTGTCTGCGTTGAAAATGACAGGCAAAGAAATCACAGCCGCGTTGGAAAATGGCGTTAGTGGTGTGGAAACGGGAGAAGGGCGTTTTCCGCAAGTAGCGGGTATGCGTTTCTACTACGATTCCACGAAACCAGGCGAGAAAATTGATGCAACGACCAATACCGTGACCCAAGTCGGTCAACGTGTGATCAAAGTTCAGATTAAGAATACAGATGGTACCTACTCGGATATCGATCCGAACGGGTATTATATCGTCGCTACCAATTCGTTCATGGCTAATGGTGGAGACTTCTATCGTGCTATGAGAATAGCGAAAGATGATAATCGATTCTACGAATTGAATCTGGTCGATTATGAAATCTTCCATGAACATCTGGACCGTGTAGGTACAGTCGATCAAAAGACGGAAGGACGCAGTATGGATTTGAAGGGAGCGCCACTTCCGGGGGAAGGAAATGGAAGCAATCCTGGTAATGGTGGCGGGAATAATGGAAGTAATCCGGGCAGTGGTAACAGTGGTGGAGGTTCTACAACACCTACCCCGCCTGTAACTCCAACCACACCGACTACACCAACCAATCCTACAGACCCAACTACGCCAACCGTTCCGGGTAATGGAGGAAGTCCTAATCCAACCACACCGGTTGTGGACCTGAAGGACATCGGAAATCACTGGGCGGCGGCTGCCATTGGACAGGCCATTTCCCGGGGAATTGTGAACGGATATCAGGATGGTAATTTCCGTCCGAATGCACCAGCGACACGCGCCGAATTCATTGTGATGTTGGGAAGAGCATTTGAACTTCCAGCCAGCAACAAGTCATTGACGTTTAAGGATGCTGCTGGGATACCTGCATGGGCACAATCCTTTATTGCTCAGGCAGTGGATCAAGGCATCATTAGTGGGTACACGGATGATACGTTCCGTTCATCGGGTAAAGTATCGCGGGTAGAGATGACGGTTATGCTCGTCAGAGCACTCGGCCTTCCAGTGGAGTCCGATCCGGCACTGAGTTTCGCGGATGCAGATAAAGTACCGGCATGGGCTGTTCCATATATCGCTGCTGCATATGATGTAGGACTGGTGAAGGGAACAGGCAAAAATATGTTTAACCCACTAGCCGAAGCAACACGTGCTGAAGTGGTGACCTTGTTATTGTCGGCAAGCGAGTTGCAAAAAAAATAAAAAAAACACATGATACAAACGTATTTGAACAGCTTGCAGACTTCCATCTGCAAGCTGTTTTTTTCTAATTTATGCCTGTTAATTTTCACCAAGTGAAGGTATAGTAGACAGGATTATATTGAAGGAGTGTTGACGAAATGCAAGATCAACCCGTTTTAATCGCACTATTTGCCATAGCGGCAGGAATTTTTAGTTTGCTCGGTGGTATCAACAATTGGGACTGGTTTATGAAGAGTTTTAGAGCAGGGATTTTTGTGAAGACCATTGGACGTCAGGGTGCAAGAGTGGTATATGGTATTCTCGGTGTTGTCATGATTGCCATTGGTGTACTATTGTTGCTGATTGGTAAAGTGTAGGAATATAAAAAGGAAAAATTTACAGAACCTGAGTACATAATTCAGTTTCACAGCCTTTAATGTAGAAGGTAACGATTAGTACGTTTAGCTTTATGCTTGAGATTTTCGAAGTTAGTTAGGGTGTGGAGATTAGCATTTTAAAATGTCTTGAAGCCCAAGCCTTCATACCCTGGGAAAGGGGTACCATTTTCTAAGGAACTCAGGACGCCTTATTTCGCCTTTAGCTCTTCTTTTTACAAAGTAAGGAACATCAGACACGTTATTTACTGGAATTCCTTGCAAAAACACAGCAAACGACTGTTTTATTCTGATATAGCGTGTCTCAGATTCTTTAGATTTCTGGAATCACTTCATATCCTTGAATAAGACGTCTCCGATTCGTTAGCGCTTGTATTTGCTCTGCTCTAACCGTGAGTGAGTATCTGACTCCTGATCCTATCCTATCCAGAGCGAAGCTTTTCATTAAAAGGGAGAAAATCCACTTTAACGGCACTTCAGGTAAATTCGGGCTTTCATTAGGTTTGAAGACATTCCCATTCCCAAGTAACAGTTACACTCAAAAAGACCACCGAAAAATTTCGGTGGTCTTTTACCAAATTCAGGTTTATCCATCTCAATCTGGTTTAATTATCTTTTAAGTCTTCAACAGAGTTGATATCCATGTACGTTGGAACAACCAGACCTTGTTTAACTCCTGTCATGCTGACAGCGATATCTTCAATCTTGTCTCCATATGTCTTCCAGTAGTCCCCATGTGTAAGCGGGAGCCAAACGGCTGGAGAAGCATCGATATCACCTGCTGCCAAGCCCGCCCACATGGGACCAGCTTCGACTTGCAGTGCTTTGACTGTGTAACCCAGATCCGTCTCAAGCACATACTTCATCAGGTTGGTACTCGCAATTTCAGAGTCCCATGCAACATAACCTAGACGTAAATTGTCACCTTTAACCGGGGTTAACCCCTTGGTCCATTCTTCAATTTGGTCCGGATGTTTTTCCGCATAAGTCTTGGCAGCTTCTTCAGGCGAAACGCCCTTTTGAATGTCTACCATGATTTCACTCATTTGATCCGCAGTCCAATTAAAACGAGAGAAGAACTCATAGGCAACGGGATGATCTTCTTTGATTCCCTTACGTCCAACCGTGTGAACTTCCTCTGCATCGCCGAAAATTAAGTCGGGATCATCCAAATACTTCAGATCATACTGATTGAACATCCAGTGCGGAGTCCAACCCGTAACGATGATGGGTTCTTCATTTTTATAAGCTTTGTCCAATGATGCAGTCATTGCTGCTCCAGAACCTTCAATCAGATTCCAGTTAGACAATTCATAATGTTTAATGGCGTTTGCTGTGGCCTTCATCAGACCTGCACCCGGGTCAATACCAACAATCTGGTGATTAACCTCTTCGCCCACATTAGCACTTGCCGATGGAGTGGAAGAAGCTGCACCGGTCTCCAGATCTGCAATCGAGTTTACTTCAGTCATGTACTTAGGAACCACGAGGCCTGTACGTACACCTGTCATATTAGCCCCCAGATCATCCACCTGGTCTTTGTAACGTTCCCAGTAGTCTGCGTGTGTCAATGGCAGCCAAGCTGCTGGAGAGGCATCTACGTCGCCTGAGGCAACACCCGTCCACATTGGTCCGGCTTCGACTTGCAGAGCGTTAACTTTATAACCCAATTCGTTTTCCATCACATATTTCAGCAAGTTTGTACTTGCGATTTCGGAATCCCAAGCCACATAGCTGAGTTTGAATGCATCACCGTTCACTGGAGTCAGACCTTTGGTCCACTCAGCAATCTGATCGGCATGTTTCTCAGCATAAGCTTTAGCTGCTTCTTCTGCGGATGTGCCATCTTGGATAGCAGTCATCATTTCACCCATTTCATCCGATGTCCATTGGAAACGGGACAGGAATTCAAACGCAACAGGGTGATCTTTTTTCAGACCTTTACGGGCGATGGTATGAATTTCTTCAGCATCACCGAAAGATTTCTCTGGATCTTCCAGATATTTCAGATCATATTTGTTGAACATCCAGTGTGGAGTCCAACCTGTAATAATGATTGGGTCTTCATTTTTGATGGCTTTGTCCAGCGTGGCCGTCATGGCTGCACCAGAGCCTTCAATCAGAGTCCAGTCAGTCAGTTTATAGTCTTCGATCGCTTTTGCAGCAGACTTCATGATACCAGCCCCTGGATCGATACCAATAATCTGATAATTCACTTCTTGACCTACAGCATTGGCTGCTGAATTGTTGCCACCAGCCGAAGTTGTGCCACCAACGAAGTATTGTGAGAAACCAGCTACAAGCACAAGGAATGTTGCCGCAGCAGTGATCCATGCTTTTTGCTTGGCTGTAATGCGTGAAGTCTTTTTACGACCTGGCATAAACACATTTTGTGTAAAACGGTCCAGAACAATCGCGAGTACAACAACGGCCAGACCGGCTTCGAAACCTTTACCGATTTGAAGCTGTGTTACAGCACGATAGACTTCCGCACCAATACCTTGTGCACCGATCATGGATGCAATAACAACCATGGACAGTGATAGCATGATGGTCTGGTTAATACCGGACATCACGGTAGGCAAAGCGAGTGGAAGCTGTACTTTGAACAACTTTTGCATGGAAGTTGAGCCGAATGCATCAGCTGCTTCAACCAATTCGCCAGATACCTGTCTGATACCGAGGTGAGTCAGACGAATCGTTGGCGGAATCGCAAATATAACAGAAGCGATAACACCTGGAACGACACCTAGACTAAAGAATGTGACCGCAGGCAGCAAGTAGACAAATGCAGGCATCGTCTGCATGAAGTCAAGCAGCGGTGTAATGATACGCGCCGCAGTTTTACTGTATGCGAGCCAGATTCCGACAGGTACACCAAGCAGGATCGAAACCAATCCTGAAGTGATAACCAGGCCGAGTGTGTCCATCGATTGGGACCAGTATCCCAAGTTATCTACGAGCAAGAACCCGATAACCGTAAATAGTGTCAGTGGGAGTCGTCCTACGAGGAACGCAAGAACACCCAATATGGCAATGAACAGGAGTGGATGGGGCAGCATGAACAGCCCGGAGAAGAATCCAACTACTGCCTGAATAACAATAGAGATTACATTAAACAATCCGGAGAGCGAGGAGCTCATCCAGTCAACGATGGATTCAATCCACGATGCTAGTGGTATTTTGGGAATCATTCTCAAGTTCCTCCTTTACTGCAACTTCACCGCTAAGTGCACCCAGCAGGGCACCGCGGACGATAACACCTTGCAGACGGCCATTCTCACCAACAACAGCGAGCGGCACATGGGCAGAACTTACAATCTCAAACAATTCATGAATCAGGGTCTCAGGTGACACTGTCGGCCCGTCCGTGATCAGAATGTCATTTAATACTTTATTTTCGCGCATTGCACGGGTTGCATCTTCTGCAGTAATGACACCAAGTAGCTTCTTCGAACGGTCAATGACAAACAGATTAGAGACACCATTTTCGCGCATGAGTTCGAGGGCTACCCGAGGACCGCGGTCAAGTGTGATTGTCTCAGGGCGACGCATGACGTGAGCGGCAGTGAGGACCTTGGACAGATCCACGTCTTCGACGAAGCGGGCCACATATGAGTTGGCCGGTTGAATCATGATTTCTTCCGGTGTACCGATCTGCACAACTGCGCCGTCTTTCATGAGGGCAATACGATCGCCGATGCGCAGCGCTTCGTCCAAGTCATGGGTAATGAAAATGATGGTCTTTTTCATTTTATCCTGAAGCTCGATCAACTCGTCTTGCATATCACGGCGAATCAATGGATCAAGTGCACTGAAGGCTTCATCCATCAGTAGTACTTCCGGGTCATTGGCAAGTGCACGCGCCAAGCCGACACGTTGCTGCATCCCGCCACTGAGTTCATCTGGCATTTTGTCTTCCCAGCCCTTAAGGCCAACCAGCTCAAGTGAGGTTTTTGCCTTCTCCCGGCGTACTTCCTTATCTACTTTTTGTATTTCCAATCCATACTCCACATTATCAAGAACGGTACGGTGCGGGAACAACGCAAACTTCTGGAAGACCATGCTAATCGTTTTCCGGCGCACTTCGCGCAATTGTTCTTTGTTCATCTTGCGTAGATCCTTACCATGGACCAGAATTTCTCCGGATGTTGGTTCAATCAGACGATTGAACATCCGAACCAGTGTGGACTTACCACTCCCGGACAGTCCCATAATAACGAAAATCTCGCCTTCCTTAATGTCCATGTTGACCCGGTTGACACCAACCGTTATCTGTTTTTCTTTGGCCAACTTTTCTTTACCCCAACCTTGCTCCAGTAATTGCAGACCTTGCTCGGTTTGGGGTCCAAACAATTTACTTACGTTTTTCACTTCAAGTATGGTCATGTTTTCACCCCTTCTGATGTGTTGTGCACTTCGAACGGCTTTCAGCATCCATAAGCCCATACACTTATGCGCCCAGCCACGAAATCCGGTAATTGTTGCTTCGCTTCCCGTCTTTCTGGGTAACGTTTTTAAGTCTAACAATACTTAACCAGTATATCAACCGAATAAACAGTACATAATGTTTGTACAGTAAAAACTGTACAAAGTTTTTCGTCCAAATACTCCGTCATTCTCCTTATTCTGGCTAATAAGGCAGCTTTACATTTGACATTGCTTTTCCTACAATAGAAAATGAGCTGAATTGAAGCTGAATTTTTTGGTTAAAAGATAGTCATAGGCAATTGTAGCCTGGTAAAGTTCCCATTTTCATACATTGGGTGAATGAAAGCCCTCTGGCATATATGATGTCCGGCCGAGTGCTTTCCCATGTAAGCAGGACTTTTAAAGTGTTGCAATTATTTCGCCAAAGACTGTGGAATGTTCAGAATGGAGGTTGCAAGCATGGGCTTGGACCATTTACAAGAGGAACAGCAGGCAACCGTGCTGAAGATTCGTAAGCGCGTCATTGAAGCCATTGGACGTAATATGGATCTTTACGGCGTTACGCTGTCGACGGGACACTTATATGGATTGCTATTTTTTGCAGACAAACCAATGACCCTTGACGATATGGGACGGGAAATGGAAATGAGCAAAACGAGTATGAGTACAGGTGTACGAACACTGCTGGATTTGAAAATGGTAAATAAAGTGTGGAGCAAGGGCTCCAGAAAAGACCTATATGAAGTGGAATACGACTGGCATCAGACGTTTACGGATTATTTTGCGATTAAATGGAGAAAAGCCGTGGAGAGTAACCTTCAGATTCTACGCAAATCAATTGAAGAACTGAATCGGTTAGTCGAAGGTCTGGATGAGCAGGCAGACGCTGAACTTATCCACATTCTGATGGAAGACAAACACAAAGTTTTGCAAGCGGAAGCATATTACAAATGGTTGGATCGGTTGATTGATACCATGGAAAATGAAGAGATATACAAGCTGGTTCCGAAGGAAGAGATTAAGGAACATTCATAATTACATGCAAAGGGCCCTTTCCGTTATAGGAGAGGGTCCTTTGGCCTGTGCAATATCTTACTGAATTATTAATGAAGGAACACGATGTAAAAGATAATCTTGCCCATCGTATCGACCTATGTTCACATCTAATGTCCGATCAGACCCGCCTGAGGAAAGACTACAGACTGCTGAGTAATCTGTTCCAGTTCGTTCAGAATCTGCAACCGGCCACCCGGGGTCCAGCATAACCGTTGCCAGTTCGAAATATCGTGAACGTTACCATACAATACAGCAGGGGATCGATTCCACGATGCCGTTTGTTTCATGCGTCGGAACACCTTTTCACTGACAGGCTGAAGCGAAGCACGATGGATCAACAGGTAATCCGTGTCCAGCACGGGAATACTATCCGCTACATACTCATTTCTGGAGCTTTCGGGAGATACGAGCTGAGCAGGCTGAAGTCCCAATTCAGCATACAACAAGTGATTTAATGGATGCTCGCCAGTCCCTTGTAAGCGAATGGACTGATTCGTAACCTCCATCAGAGCCAACCGTTTTTGTCCGAAATAGGGTTGCAGGTTCAGGCTTGCTTCAAGCTTGCGAAACTCAAGTTCTTTGAAATTCAGCAACGCTTGTTTCTCACGTCCGACTAGTTCGGCTATGCTAATATGGTTCTCTTTCCAGTCATCAGTGGACTCCAAGATGATGGTGGGTGCAATACTTTTCAGGCGATCGTAATAGGGCTTGTGGTAAAAGTCACCGATGATCAAGTCTGGCTTCGCCTGCCGAAGTTGATCGAATTGTCTGGTTAATCGGCGTTCTTGTTCATATTCATCCGATTCTCGGTCAAACACACCTTCACCTTCCAGCACAGCTACCGGGCGCAGTCCAAGCGAGGCCAAGTTCTCATGGAATCCCATAATGGATGCTGTAGCTACGCGAAGTTGATCTCTTTTCATATATACGCTGGGAGCAATCCCCAAGGTTTGTTTGAATTTTCGGCTAAAATAATACTCATTACCATACCCGACAGATACCGCGACGTCTTTGAGGATACAGGATTCCTCTGTCAGCTGTTTTTTGGCTTCGTTTATACGTAAACGATTCAGGTAATCGGTCGGTGACATGCCTTTGGCCTTCTTGAAACTGCGTGAATAAGAGCTGGGGGTGAGTCCAGCAATCTTGGCAAGCTGATCCATGCTGATTCCTTCACTCATGTAACGTCGCATATACATAATGCTGCGTTCCAAGGCAGGGTCCACTTTCTCATGATTGGCTTCCAGCCTGTTCTCTGAGAGAAATTGCAACAGCTCATGCAGCTGGCTATGTATGCTGATAAAGTGATCCGGTTGAAGACCGCGATAGGTTTCATAGAGTTGTTCGAAATGTAATTTAGCCTGCTGCTCGTGACGAACCAGCAACCTGCCTGTCTCCCAATCCAGCGGGAAGGCAGGTGATGAGGTCATTTTCCATTCACCGCGCACTTGCTGCAAACAAACCGTATCCATGCTTAGTAATATACATTCGGTCATATTCGAGCGTGCAGCGGCCTCGATGGTTGTTCCTGGCTTCAGTACAAACAAGCTGCCCGCTTGAGCCGTGTAGACTGTATCATTCAGGACCAGAACACCGTCTCCTTGCAAAATAAGACAGAGCATGGGCCGTGACACCGTCTTGCCTTGCACACGGAAATTCTCCCCACGACGCACACGGCACATGGAGGAGAGGAGCGGTAGAGATGAGGTTTCAGCAATGAAGGGAAACTGTTCAGTCATACGGACCATCCTTTTGTCTTATTTTCTTAATGATAACAATTATCATTCTCATATGGAAGATGTTTTTGAAAAATAGTTTTCGACAACCAAAAAAGGACTACCAAGAGCCGTTATGGCTGCATGGTAATCCTTTTTGTTTTGGACATGTCCGTTGAATGGGCTATACGCCTGAATCAACATGATATGTTAGTACGGTGTCACCAATAGAATATTGTCGAGGAAAACGTCACTCATAACTTTTTTCCCTGTTCCACCCGTTTGCACGTGATACAAGCGATATTGATCTTTGGCATTGATGTAGAAGAGGCCTTCAACATCATCTCTGATATGGAATGCATCCCATTCGTCCCCGGTAAGTTTCGTTACCTTGAGAGCTGTATTAATCGAATAGAGTCCATTGTTGCCCGAGATGTATGCAGCCGTAGATGTACCATTGGTCAATTGATTCGCCACATACGTTACATTGTTCAGGTTCAGATTGGCAGACTTGGTCACTTTGTTGCCCGAGACCGTTTTGGCATAAGCCTTTTTGTCTGCATCAATAAGGACAACCTTGTCTGTACCTAAGGCACTTACTTCACGAACGCTTTTGTTATGAAGTTGAAGTGTTTTGGCTGAAGTGGTTAACGCAAACGCTTTGCCTTTGGCATAATTGTAATCCTTATTGCTGTCGAGAACGATTCCCTTGTTATACACGTAAAGATTGTTTCCCCAACCACCGGAATATACAGCATTCACATCCAGTTTGGCTTTGGGATTTACCGCAGTTGCTTTGCCAGTGTTGTATTTCACCTTATACATGACAACAGCATTGGTGGAATAGAAATCCTCGTAGGGGTCTGTATTTACCATCAGTTGCAGTTCGTTTTTGGCTTGATTCGTAAAATAACGTCCTTCCACTGCGCCTGCGGCAATCCGCTGCACAGCTCCAGCACCGTTGGACGTTTTGGACACGATCCACGTGTTTCCATTAACTAACGCATTATAGTAGGCGCGCCCTTTGGTTACCAGGAGGAATGGGAAGTCGGTATCAGCCTTGTCAGCAATCTTGGTGACAGATGAAGCGTCACTATTGCCATTCGCGCGATAAATGGTACCTGTAGCATCCAGATAATAGATAAATCCGTTATCCGTGTAATAGCTGAGTACATCTGTAGCAAATGTCTCTGCCGCATCGCTGGACCCGTCATTCGGAACCCGAAGCAAGGTTGTGGAAGAAGCAGTCTGCGTGTAGTAGAGATAAGAGCCTGCCGCGAGCAAGTCCACACCTTGGAAATCAATTAATACTTCTGTTGTATTGCTGCCATCCGCGGATACTTTGTACAAAACTCCGTCGGACTCATAATACACTGTGGATTGGTTAAGTGAAGCTGCCTCGGCTGCGGTTCCACCTCCCAATGTCACTGCTGCAATGAGTGTAAATAACAGCAATGTACAGATGGTGCGTTGTACGTATGTATACCTTGTTTTCATTCGTTCATCGTCCCCTTCGTTCTTCTATATGTATGTCGTTAATTCCTTATGTTATATCGGTAAACTATGGAAGATATGTTAGCTCTCAAACATGAAAAAAAGAAGAGGATGAAATTGAATTTCATAGTCATTCAAACCTGAAATCAAATTGCGCATGATGCTGCCAATCCCGTCCCAAAGCATTCTCCGCCTGACTTGATCGTGATAACATTACACTCAACCAGAGCAGCGAAGAGAGCCAACTGACAAACAACTAACGACAGGAGCGAAACGATATGATGAATATAGCAACGATTGGTACAGGGTCCATTGTGGATGCCATTTTATCTGCGATCAATGAACTGGAAGATGTTACGTGTACAGCGATGTACTCCCGGAAGAGAGAGACAGCACAGGAGCTTGCGGGTAAGTATGGGGTCGATACCATCTATACGGACCTGGAATCCCTATTTTCAGATACAAATGTAGATCTCGTATATATTGCTTCACCAAACAGCATGCATTACGAACAGGCCTATCAGGCACTTCAACATGGCAAACATGTCGTCTGCGAAAAACCGTTCACGTCCACGCTTCAGGAAGCAGAAACGCTGATTGCACTTGCAAAAGAAAAGAATCTGTTGCTGTTTGAAGCCATCTCCAACATTCATCTGCCCAATATTAAAGTCATACAGGAGCAACTACCAAAGCTTGGTCCGATCAAACTCATCCAGTGTAACTACAGTCAATACTCGCGCAAATACAATGATCTGCTTGCAGGGGAAACGCCGAACGTATTCAATCCACATTTCTCTGGTGGCGCGCTGATGGATATCAATATTTATAATCTGCATCTGGTCATGAATCTGTTTGGCAGTCCGAATATCGTATCGTATACCGCGAACCAGCATGCAAACGGCATTGATACGTCAGGTGTAGTGGTTCTTAAGTATCCGGAGTTTATTGCGGAATGTGTAGGTGCCAAAGACACAAACAGCATGAACTTTGTGCTCATTCAGGGGGAGAAAGGTTATCTTCAGGTTGTGGGAGGAGCAAACGGTTGCCGGGAGATCAAGCTTCAGATCGGGAATGAGCCTGCTGTGGCGTATAATGCGCAGACCAAATTGAATTGGCTGTACTATGAGTGGGAAGCGTTCAGGGACATCCATGCAAGTGGTGATCACAAACGGTGTTACGAACTGCTCGAACACAGCCAGTCTGTAATGAGTGTACTTATGAGTGCACGTAAGGATGCCGGGATTGTATTTGCAGCAGATCAACGGTAATCGTTAATACGTATCGCTAATGCTCCCCATGTACAACATGTCGAAAATGTAGAGTACCGAGACCATCGAAGACATTTTGGATAGCCTTAATTGTTCATTGTATCCGTAAGCCAGTAACGTTTCATCACAATGTCTGGACAGGGTTGAATGGTTGTTGCCCGTGACTGCGATGACTTTCATCTGTTTGTTGCTCAGCACTTTGGCGGCTTCAATCATGGATTGGTTCTCACCTGTGTGTGAGATAACAAAAGACAGCGTCCGGCTGTTGGGGTTCATCGTGTTCAAGTAATGCATGTTGGGACTATTATGAGCAATCGCAGATATGCCGAGTTCATTCCACTTGGCACAAGCCTGCTGAGCCAGATAATAATTCATATCACTGCCATAGATATCGATACGTACGGATTCTTTGACCCAGCTCGCTATTCGTAGCAAAACAGGAGCATTTAACATCCGGCGGGTAGCCTCCAGCGCTTGCTGGTACAGGTAAGGAACCGAGTCGATGGCAGCCAGCACGTTGCCTTGTTCTGCAATTGCATGATCCTGCGTTTGCAACGCGGAAGGTATCTGTTGATATTCAAGAGCAAGCTTGAGCTGAAAGTCTGGGTACCCCTTGGTACCCAGCTTTTTGCATAAGCGAACAATGGTGGATGAGCTTGTATAGGTCTGCTGAGCCAGTTCATGGGCTGTAGAATCAAATACAACTTCGGGATTGCTTAGGATATAGTCCACAATATGCTTCTCCTGTGCCGTTAATTGTGAAGCATATTTTAATTTTTGAAGTAGTTTGGATTCCATACCGTTGTTCCATTCCTCTCTATAATCATCCCATAGCATATATCTCCACATCATAACCTGCACTTATTTATTTCTCAATCTGTATAGCGAAGCGACAGTGTAGTTTGTTGAATTTCGTCGCTACACTCCACATCATTCAGATCTGACTTTCCGCCAGTTGCTGACGACTATTCCACGACGTGACCAGACGATGAAGAATCACACTTATGAGCAGGAGCACTGCTCCAATCATGAGTAACATCCAAGGACCAATCAGCAGCATGCCACTGGCTTGACCAGCGACTAAGGCGATGAGGGGAAGGACAATTAATCCGCCGAGTTGATAGGCTTCCTGGAACCCACGGACCTTGGCCGAGATCAGGACGTTTAATAAAATGACCATAAGACTGCAAGCGGGAACAACCCACACGACAAGTATGATCCAGTTCAGATTGGGAAACATCAACGTTCCAAACATGGGGTACATCAGAATATTGGCTATGATTCCATAGATCAGGAAAGTAACCCAGGATAATAGAATGGAAGGGATCAGGGCAGCTAGCACTTTGCCTTTAAAAAGAGTGTTCATGCTGATCGGTGTGAACAACAATCCTTCCAGCGTCTTGCGTTCCTTCTCACCAGCGAAACTATTGGCCGTCAGAATACTGGAGGCCATCACCGGAATAATGAGAAACAAGGGAGCGAACATATACATGGCCAAGTAATAGACAATACGATGATTATCTGTAGGCATGGAAGCAAGCTGAGGAATCTGTCCACCATGGGTTAACGCATCCAATGATTCGAGCAGAAAGCTGATGTTGCCCAGAGAACGAAGTTCCATTCTGGAGGCCGCCCACAGGAGGGCGGAGGGCATAATGATTCCGATAATCAGTGGAACGATCAACATGGGCAACCAGAGCTGAACGCTGGCTGTGACGGACCGAATATCTTTACGTACCAGTGCACGTATGGCTTGGCGGTTATTCATGGTGGTGTTCCTCCCTTATGGCAAAATAGATACTTTCCAGATCACTGCCCGTGATGCGGGCCTGATAGACTTGACCGTGCTGCGTTAATTGTCTTAGCAGTAATGGAATATCTTCACGCGATGTAAGCTGAAATACTGCTTGATGTGCGGAGATTATTTCAGGTGTAAAGTCGGTTGCCGTGTGCCATCCTTCTGGCATATCAGCTTCTACTTCGAGCTTCGGAGTGGACAGGTACCGGCTAACAATCTCCTGTTCCGTGCCTTCCTCCACGATGCGCCCCTTTTCCATGAAAATATAATGATCACAGACGGCTGACAGTTGGGACAGCACATGGGATGAGACCAGGATTGTCATCTTTTCTTCCTTATTTAACTGACGGATAATGCGTAGCACCATCTGAATTCCATCCGGATCCAGGCCATTGGTGGGTTCATCCAGAAACAGGATGGAAGGACGGTGCAAGAGTACTCGTGCAAGGCCCAAGCGTTTCTTCATGCCTGTACTATAAGTGCCGACTTTTCGATGCTGATAATCCTGCAACTCGAACAGAATTACAAGCTCGTCAATTCGTTTATTGGCATGCTTCAGGCCAAAAACATCTGCGAAGAAAGTCAGATTGTCACGCCCGCTCATATTTTCATATAATCCACTTTGCTCGGTAAGGGTGCCGCACATGGCCAGTACTTTCTCCGCCTCACGAGCGGCGTCCAATCCGTTAATGGTTACCTGTCCACCGGAAGCGCCCAAGACCCCATTCATGATACGGATCAGTGTGGTTTTGCCCGAACCGTTGGGTCCAATCAACCCGGTGACACTGCCTTGTTTAACTGTAAAACTGACATCATCCAGTGCTTGATGCACCTTGAATTGCTTGGATATGTTGCGTACTTCGATCATGTATATTCACCATCCGATCTGAGTTTGGAGATTATACGTGTGGTAGGCTGATATCGTTCAAATGGACGACAAAAAAGATATATTCCTCCTTCAATAGTCCCGAATGTTGGATGCACAATTACCCTGAAGTCTGTCTGAAATCGGGTCTCAGGTTTGTTTTCACTCTGCCTTGTAACATGTATCCTTATTTTAGGGTAGAACATCCGTTTCATTGCTATTCATAACGTGGTAATGGAAGATAAGGCCATATGTCTCATGAATGACTGAAATATGCATATAACGCCGGTCTTGGTTATCCAGGGCCGGCTTGACGTGATGTTGTGTGGCGTGCCTGTCACGGGGAACGTCTGTTTTTAACGATTACATAATGAATTCGTCTAACACATCTATATGAATACATCGTATGGGTACATATTGTGTTTGGACGTAGAGGAAGGTGAGTGAGTCATGACAGCATCCAATGAATATCGTTTTCAAGTGAACCTGAGCGGGATGATCCAGATTTTATCCAATCATCTATATAGCAGTCCTAAGGTGTTCTTGCGTGAACTGATGCAGAATGCGACGGATGCGATTACCGCACGAACGGAGGCGGAGCCAGGGTATCAGGGTGAAGTGCGTGTTGAACTAACGGGAACAGGTGAGCAACTCACCATGATGGTGGAGGACAACGGCATCGGCTTGACCGAAGCTGACATCCATGAATTCCTAGCGATGATTGGACAATCCTCGAAGAGGGGGCAGCAAGCGCTGCTGGATGGAGAGACTTCGTTTATCGGGCGTTTCGGGATTGGGTTGTTATCCTGTTTCATGGTGAGTCACGAAATTGTCATGCTGACGCAATCCGCGAAGGGCGGCCCTTCGATGGAGTGGCGGGGCAAGCCGGATGGCACCTATACGATTCGACAATTGGACACACAGCTGTCCCCGGGGACCAAAGTATATCTGCGTTGCACACCGGACGCGGCGCACTACTTTGAACCGGATTATGTGAAAGAAGCTCTGTTCTATTACGGAGCATTATTGCCGTATCCGGTCACGCTTTATCATGACGGCGTGCAACATGTGGTGAATAGCGAGACCCCGATCTGGCTGATGGACCCTGCACTCGCACGTTCACGCAGATCGGAGGTATTGGCATTTGGTGAACGTCTGCTTGGTGAGCAGTTCCAAGACTTCATTCCGTTGACGACAGCTTCAGGCCGTACCGGAGGTATTGCTTTTGTACTGCCACACGCGGTTAATCTGAATGCCAAGCGTTCTCACCGGGTTTACCTGAAGCGAATGCTGATTTCGGAGAAGGCTGAGAACATTTTGCCAGAGTGGGCTTTCTTCGTGAAATGTCTGATCTGGACAGATGAGCTTCAACCGACGGCATCACGGGAACATTTCTATGAAAATGAGAAGCTGGAGGAAGTTCGCTCCGAACTCGGAGACGCACTTCGCAAGGGACTGGCCGACATGGCTGAGAGCCAGACGGAACGGCTTCAGAAGCTGATTCGTCTGCATGCTCTGTCCATGAAGGCATTGGCTGTGCAGGATCAAGCATTCTACGCGATGATTCATCGCTGGTTGCCATTTGAGAGTACGAGGGGTCACCGTGAATTGGGTGAGTTAATTGATGAAGGAGAGACATTGTATTTCACGTCCTCTGTTGATGAGTACCGTCAGATTCATCATGTAGCTTCCGCACAATCGATGCTGGTAATTAACGGTGGTTATATTTATGACAGCGATTTGATGGCGACACTGCCGATGACCGTGCACAACGTACACACGGAGCGGCTACAGCCGGATCAGGTCTCGATGAGTTTCACCGATGTGCCACCCGCTGAGCGTAATCAGTATTATGATGCGTTGCGACTGGCCGATTCTGCCTTACAGCGCTTCCGTTGTCGGGCTGAGGTGAAAGGATTTAAGCCATCGGATCTGCCGGTGTTGTTCACGCTGTCTCAGGAATCCTCAACACTTCGTGCGCTTGAAAAAGCAAGCGAGGAGAGTACGGAATTGTTCTCGTCTGTTCTGGGTTCATTGTCTTCTGGCATGAGTTCAGCAGGGTACTCAACCTTGTATTTGAACGTGAGTAATCCGATCATTCAGCGGGTACTGACATCACCGGATGACCAGATGACACCGATTGCCATCGAAATGTTATACGTCAATGCACTGATGATGGGGCATTATGCCATGAGCAAGCAGGAGCTTGAAGTGTTAAATCAGGGCATTGTTCGTTTTATTGATTGGGGTTTGCGTGCAAATACAGATCGTAAGGGGGAAGCCTGATGAAGACAGAGATGGATTTTGAAGAACTGATGGACGAAGCCTATGGTTTGCCCAATGGTCCGGCGAAGCTTGGTATGCTGGAGGAAGCGGCAAGAGTTGCCGATGTGAACGGCATGGAGGAAGAGGCATATGAAGCAAGATCGGAGATTGTGGAGACAGCAACATTCTGTGGTTATCCGATGAAAGCACTGATTGCTTTTTCCTGGCAGCTGGGCAAGTTCGACCAACAGCCCGAAGAATATGATGAAGAAACGTTAATGTGGTCGTACAAATGGATATTGGGCAAGATGCCCGACTTCCCGGAAATATCACGCGAGAAGATCCTGGAGCTGTTGGAGGATTTCGGACGGCGCTTCAAGTCCTACGGTTACAGCGAACGCTCCTACTGGTATTATCGGTTCCGGATCTTTATGGATTTTGGGGAGCTGAAGGAAGCGGGACGCAGTTATGATCGATTCAGAACGATGGATCGTGACTTTATGAGTGACTGCGAAGCCTGTGAGCAGGATGAGATTATGCGATATTTCTTGTTAAAAGGAGACGATGAGAAGGTGTTGGTGGCGGCACAGCCTATCCTGAAAGGGCGTATGAGCTGTGCGGAGATTCCCCATCTGACTTTATCTGAAATTTTGATGCCGCTATATCGACTGGGGCGGACTGCGGAAGCAGATAAACATCAGACCAAGGGATATCGCCTGATCAAAGGCCAGAACGATTTTGTGCAGAGTTTTGCGGAGCAGATGGATTATCTCACACGTACGAATCCGGCAAAAGGCATTGATGTGCTGGAGGATACACTGGTGTTTGCTGCTGATCATGAAGATCCTTACGCCAAAATGTTGTTTTATGCCAGAGCAGCATCGTTGCTTCGCCGCTGGGTGGAAGAATCTCCAGAATACCGATTGCGTCTGCCAGCATCCTTCCCGTATGAAGGTGACCCGGGCGACCTGCTCAAGCTGGCCGATTACTTTGCGGAGCATGCTCAGACCGCTGCAGCCAAGTTTGATGAGCGCAACGGGAACCTCCATGTATCTTCGTTGATCGAATAGAGACGGATATAACTTAGTAACAGATCGCTATAATAAGTTATGAAAAGTTACGAAACAGGCTTGTTCAAGAAGGATCGTATCCTTCTGAACAAGCCTGTTTTTTCTTGCATCATAAGCATGATCAATCTAATCGGTATGAAGATATTTTATTTTTATTGTGCTGAAGTCACAGAAGGGACCGGCGCTGGTACTGGAACCGGTGCAGTTTCAGATGCCTCCGCTGGAGCTTCGGCTTCTTCAGCAGGTTCTGCTTGCGGCTGCTGAGCAGCCATCAGTTCAGCGACGATTTGATCTGTTGGTTGGGTAAGCAGCGCATACATGATCGCAGCCTCTTCCTGACGAATCAGAGGTTTGCGGGAAAGGAAATCAACAGAACCATCCTCCATTACCTTCACCTCGGGTCCATGGATACCAAGCTTCGCCATCATCTGAATGGCTGGTACAGCCCATGCATCTGTGTGCCCCGCAAGTTTCACATCATTAAACAGTTCGCTAGGATATTGCAGTTGCATAATTCTCCACATCATGACCATTGCTTCCTGTCGGATAATCACTTGATCCGGCTTAAACTGCTGTTCGTCCGTGCCAGTAATCATACCCAACTCATATCCGAGTTGAATATATCCGGCCGCTGTATGGTCTGCCCAGTCGGTGTCAGCAGGAGGCGTAGTTTTGCTGGGCTTCAATCCACTCAGTTTAAGGGTGTTCTCAATAAATTCAGCTCGTGTTACACCTGTTTTTGGTTGGAAAGACTTGTTGCCATCATTCTCATAATATCCAAGAGATTGTATGGCGTAGATGGCTTCAGCATAAGGACTGTTCTCACGAACATCCCGGAAGCCCATAGGCTTTTGACCTTTTTTCTCATAACCCATAGGGTTGAGGTAAGGTTCTTTCATGTATGTGGTGCCATCTGCATATTCTTTGAATGCTGTGAATTGACCAGTCAATTCATCTTTGAAGAGATTATCTTCCACCTGAATCAGGTTGCGTTGACCTAGGAATACATCGTTAATGCTCAGTTGTCCTGGCTGATCCCCGCCACCTTTCAGGGAACTTACAATCGTGCTAAGTCGAAGATCGGCGTACAATCCGGTGAAGCGTTGCAGCTCAGCTGCGGATTGCGGCGTGTAATCCTTGAACTGTACAGGCTCTGCATATTGTGGGAAGAAGCTCTGAATGAATGCAGGGTAGAACAGATTACGAAGTGCTCCATTTTGATTATACGTCAGGAAAACGCCTGTATTTTGCTCGGGAATAAGGAAGAGATAAGAGCTGAATCCGGTCAGGTCGCCTCCTTTTGTAATAACTTTTGGACTACTTCCTGCTCCGGGAAGCTGGAATGCAGCTTCGAATCCATACGTGGTGTTTGGTAACAGTGGATGAATGGAAGAACGGTACTGTTCCATGCTTTTCACTGTGGATTCCTTGAAAATTCGCTTGTTGTCCTTCACGCCATCATTCAGGAACGCAATCATGAACTTCCCGATGTCCTCAGCGGTAGACAGCATGCCACCTTGAGGCATTGGTGTTGGAGAGATGGTGTACAGATCAAGCGGATTGTGTGCCGCATCATAGCCTGTAGCCAGCTGCTTTTGGAACTTTTTGTCCAGCATGAAACTGCTATTATCCATTCCTAGCGGTTTGAAGATATGTTGTTGCATGTAGGTTTCAAAGGGCTCACCGCTTACATTCTCAACAATCATGCCAAGCAGCAAAAACGAGAAATTATCGTACATATAGGCTCTACCAGGCTCGCGAACGACAGGAGGCATGTGTTGCTTAGCGTAATCCTCCATCGCTATGTACTTGTCGAAATCAGTATGGATGTCTTCCTGCTGCGGATCACGAATCTCGAATCCGGTCGTGTGTGTGAGCAGGTTCTCCACAGTTACAGGTTTGTCAAAAGGATTATCGAATTCGAGCCCTTTCACATAGGTCTGAAAATCAGCTTGCAGATCAACCTTGCCTTGCTCCACTAGCTGCATTACAGCAGCTGAAGTGAACGTTTTGGATACAGAGGCTACACGGAAGGCCGTATTTTTCGGATCGATCGCTGTTTTACTCTCCACATCGGAGAAGCCATATCCTTTTTCCGCCAGAACTTTGCCATCCTTCACAACAACAACGGAGGCTCCCACATAATGGGGTTTTGCCTCAGGTGAATCGAAGAATGAATCCAGAAAAGCTGTAGCCGATTCAGTTGTCAGCGCTTTCGTCTTTCCTTGTTCAGCAGCTACTGGAGTCGCGGTCTCCGCCTGAACTGCGGGTACCCACAGACTGAGAGACAGAACCGCAGCCATAAAAGCTCCTGTTAGGGAGGTGAACCTGAAACGGGTCTTTCGTTTGGATAAATGCATGCAAACACTCCTTTATGAAAATATTTACAAAATAGTTACCTACCCATGTATTACTGATTACTCGCACGATAGGTTTCACGATAATAGATTCCAATGTTGGCAATCCAGATCACAGAGAGCATCACAATTGGGAATGGAGCAAAGGTAAAGAGCATCGAATATAGAACCATAGAGACCATTCCAACACCAAGAAGTACATTCATCATCTGAAAAGAACGATAGGCTGCGCGATAGACAATCCATTTCTCGCCTTCATCCAGCTTCTCAAAATGATCCTTCTTCATGTTGCGCGAGTTCAGATCCAGAGTGCGCTCAGGATAATAACGGTTGTATCGCTTCACAGTCAGAGTTTGCACGACCACAACGATGATAATAGAGATACACGAAGCAACAAAATTCAAGAGGTTGAACAGTTCTGGAGAATTCGGCATGGTTCGGTTGGATGCATACAAGGACAAGGCAAGTGCTGCCCAGGTAAACGTAAGAATAACGCTGAATCCGCTGAGGATCATCGCTTTTCCGAGGGAGCGCTCTGCGGGTGAGATGAGTGAATCGGAATCTCCATAAGCATCATCTTCCATGGGAGGGACAGATGGCGTGCGGGAGAGACTGAAGATGTTCCACACCGTCATAACTACCACAAGAGCCGCCAGGATTGCGAATAAAAGATCATAGTCATAATACACGGACAGCGTCCAGTTCAAGTCAGAAGGGAGTTTACTCACTCCGCTAGCGCCGAGAAAACCAACTACAGCGCCACCGGCTGCATACAAGGGAAGACGCAACCGCTTTTTAATGGACGAGGATGATGAATTTTTCATTTTAATCTCCACCTTTCAGTTCAAAGATTTTTTCGACAGGTTCACGAAATACATGTGCTATTTTTAGTGCCAGAACGACCGACGGAGAGTAATCTCCACGCTCAATCAGGGCAATGGTTTGACGGGATGCACCAATGAGTTTGGCCAGTTCTGCTTGGGATATCCGGTCTCTGGCTCGTAACTCCCGAACGTGATTGTGTAATTCTTCCACTTGCTCACCTCCATGAACCCAATGTACATGATATTTGACTAAATGTAAACTATAATATACAAAATGTTAAAGATCATTTACTTATAAACGTTGATAGTGGACATGAAAAAGAGAGCCAGTTGGGCTCCCTAGGATGATTATTTTGTTTTCGGAAAAGTTGCCAGAAAAGTGAAATCAAGATGCATCTGCACACGGCAGATGTTGATTCTGTTCCTCTGCCTTCCGAAGTAACATTCGGAAAAAGATGAGCGCTCCAAGCCCCATCAAGATATACAGACCAGCCATCGCATAGGAGGGCAGAAAGGCTCCAATGGTTAACCCGAGACTGCCGAGAAGGGCAGCGGCGTTGTAACTCAACCCGTCAGCAGCCATATAGGCAGCACGGTCCGAATCTGGAATCATGCCCGCGAGCATGACCTGACGAACAGGGGCGTACATCAATTCTCCAATCGTTAGCAATATAGCGGATGAGATGAGTAACCAGGCCCAGTTGCTGAAAGCAAGTACGGTGAAACCTGCGGTATAGAGGAGCATACCAACAGTCATAATAGATCGGGACTGGAAGCGACCTATCCATCTGGAGAATGGAATGGCAACCAAAGCGACCATAACGGTGTTAATGACCATGATCAGGCTGAACATATGCAGACCTGAGATATCTGAGCCGAACAGTTGGGCGGTGAATTCATTTTTTAGACGAACAGCGATGTATTTATCCAACTGAAATTCCAGGGAGACTGCAAGTACAGTAGCCGTGAAAAATATCATGAAACGTTTGTCCTGAAAGACCGCCCAGTACGTTTTCAGTATGTTCCTCTGGATGGGAGTATCGCCATAACCTAATTCACGTTTATCCATTGTTTCACGAATCATAAAGATCAAAATAAACAGGGTAGCTAGGCTTTCAAGGCATACCAGACTGAACAATAGGAAACGAAATGATTCGAAAAACAGCCCGCCCATCAGTGCACCAAAAGTTACAGCAACATTTGTTGTCCAATATTGCAACCCATATACATAATGACGTTCATGTTCACTGCTCACGTCGACAATCATGGCATTAGCAATCGGCACGGTGATCCCTGAACTGAGACTGCTGAGCAGAAACATGAGGCAAGTGACGATGATCGAATCCATCCACGGCGAATTGGCGATGGCCAAGCCGAGTAGAGCCATGACTTGGAGACTTTGTGCGATCACCATTAATTTTTTTCGTCCAATTCGGTCAGACCAATATCCTGCCCACAATCCCACAATCATGGAAGCCACAATATTGACCGTCAGCAATAACCCCGCCAAACCTGCGCCAATCTGAATACTCAGATAGATCGCCATGAATGGAATGATGGACTTTTGGGTCAGATCGGTGAAAAAATCAGTAATGATACGTATCCTGATGTTCGGGTGCAGATCGGCGTATTTCATAAATCGTTGTTCTTCCTTCCCACAGGTCATGTTGATGTTACTGAGTATAATGGAGGAAAACCTGAAGAAAAACTGTAGAAGCATCCGGATGGATTTCGTATTTTAGCAGAAGGTAGGGTATATATGGACGTATCAGAACATTACATTCAACTGCGATTAAACTTTCCACATGTACATGATGAACAAGAAGTACTTACAACGGTAGGTGAACTTGCCGATCTTTTATGTTGTACCATGCGCAATATGAACCTCATTATGAACAAATTCAAGGAGAACGGATGGGTCAGGTGGAACCCGCAGCGCGGAAGAGGCAAAAAATCGATGCTGGTATTTTGTGTCCCGTTGCTTGAAGTGGCGCGTGAACGATTTGACCATCTCCTGGATGGGAACAGGATGGAGGACGCCTATGAACTGGCCGCCACCTTACCAATTACGATGAGAGAACATCTGATGCAGCAAATGCAGCATCAATTTGGTCTGCGTTCGAATGGAGGGGACAGAGGACGAGTGGATACATTGCGGATTCCACGGAATATCCCTTTTAAGACATTGGATCCCACGCAGACGGCCATGTGGGGAGAAGTTTTTATTGTTGCGGAGGTTTTTGATCGTTTGGTTCGTTATAATGCTGAACACCAGGTCTGTGAACCGAGTCTGGCTGTGGCATGGGAGAGTCATTCAGAGGGGAGCGAATGGACCTTTTATCTGCACAAAGGTATACCCTTTCATCATGGCAGAATATTGGATTCAGAGGACGTGAAGTTTACCTTTGATCGTATTATCTCTGACAATAGTAACCCGTGCAGGCCTCTGTTTGGATCTATTGAGCGCATAGAGACGTTGGACGAATTGACTGTACGTTTTGTGTTAAACAAGCCTAACTTCATGTTCCCGGATCTGATGAGTAGTATGTCTGCATCGATCTTGCCGAGAGATGTGGAGATGAATCCGCTCCATCCGATTGGAACAGGACCTTATCGGTTGACGCGTCATGATTCCAAGCTGCTTGTGTTGGAAGTATTCCCTTCCTACTTCCGAGGCCGAGCCTATATTGACCGCGTTGAAATATGGCAACTTCCCCATTCTGGGAGGGTGGAGTCCGTCATCAAGCATAATATATTTCCGGATGCGGAGCCTCGTGCCGTGCAGCATGAGATGCAGGGTGGCATGTATATGACGTTTAATATGCAGAAGGAAGGGCCGCAGCATGAGGTGAATTTTCGCCGGGCTGTTCAACAGCTATTGAATGCGCAGGAGTTGTCGCAAGCGCTCGGAAGCACGAACACGCAGGCTGCCTATAGTCTGATTCGAGGACGAGAACAGCAACCTTTAAAGGTGGGTTCAGATCAAGGGGAGCCATGGAAACAGCAATCGGAACAAATAGAATGTTCGGTCACACCTGTTCCTGACCTTTTCGTGGAGACCTCACTGGCGCGGGCCTCAGCATTATTGCGTCATAGCTCTTACCAAGGGCAGAGTTTAAGTCTGTGGGTGGAAGAAGGCGAGAAGATGGAGATGGATATGGTCTGGTTTGCAGAGAGATGTAAACAGATTGGCCTACATATCAACATTATGCCGGGAGATCCGATCCATGCAGTCTATCAAGATGGGTTCGGGGATTGTGATCTGATCTATACAGGAGAAATCTTCAATGATCATGTCGTGCTGAGTCTCGTGACGATGTACACCTTCCAGAACACGTTATTCCTGATTGCGATGAATGATTACTGGAGACATGAACTGGAACAGGAATGTGGACGAGTGGTCATGATCCAGGAACCTGCGGAGCGGTTGAATAGATTGATTCGGCTAGAAGATCGACTGATTCAGGAGGCATTGCTTCTGCCCACATACAGCTTCAAGGAAGAACACACCCATCATGATTCGCTGAGAGATTATCGTCTTGCGGGGTATGGTCTGCCTGATCTGCGCAGATTGTGGGTGAAGAGAAGCCCTGGGGCCGCTGAAGAGGATACGAGTTATCCGGTGTATATTCCGTTGTGGTAGGACTATGCAAGCGTAGCAATGCCGTATTAACGGACTTCACCGATTGCTTGTCAAACTAGTCCGCATATATCGAACAAGTCCCTCATAACATGTACTAATCAAGTAGGGATTCTGCTGCAAGCACAATCCTGAAGTGAAAACATGTGCTAAAGGGGATGATGTCATGCGCCGAATATCATGGATGCTTGCCATGGTATTGGTCTTATCGGTCTTGCTTGCCGCCTGCGGGAAGAAGGATGCGGCAGCTGTGGTCAAAGATCTGAACGAAGTCGTAGGAGAGATGGAAAGTTACCAGGGGGCAGGCGTGATGACGCTGCATACCGGAGATACGCCGCAGCAGTACAAGGTCGAGGTATGGCATCAGAAGCCTTCCTATTATCGTATTGCGTTAACGAATGCCAAAAAGGATGTAACACAGATTGTACTGCGTAACGATGAAGGCGTGTTTGTTTTGACACCGAGCCAGAACAAAAGCTTCCGTTTTCAGAGCAATTGGCCAGATAATCAAGGACAGGTATATCTCTATGAAACATTGATTCGGAGTATTACGGGGGATACAACCCGTCAGTTTGCGGATGAGAAGGAGAGCTATGTTTTTGATGTAGCTGCCAATTATAATACACATGCACTCGTCAGACAGAAGATCTGGCTGAACAAAAGTGATTACGCACCGAAACAGGTTGAGGTATCCGACTCCAATGCCAATGTGGTCGTGGATGTGAAGTTTGATTCCTTCAAATTTGGTGCTGCATTTGAGAAAGACGCCTTTGACATGCAACGTAACATGACAGCAGCTACAAAAGAGGGCGGCCAAACAGGAACGGATTCTGGTGTAACTCCTGCGGAGCAAACAGGTAATGAGGGCGGTAAAGAACCTGCCAATCCTCAGACGGCGCCAGAACCAGACGGAGCTGTCACTGATGGACAGTCGGGTATAGGTGGTGACACAGAGCAGCAAGGTACAGAGGGTGCTGCAACAGGTCAGGAAGGCGAAGAGCCGACACTTGCAGAACCGGAAGGGGCAGACAGCTTCGGCGTGATTCAGCCGACTTATGCGCCGGAAGGCGTGCAGCTCAAGGACGATCAGATTCTGGAAGAAGCGGGAGACTATTCGGTTATGCTTCGTTATGAAGGAACATATAATTACACGATATTCGAAGCCAGACCACAGGATCGAGCTGTATCACTTGCTCCATCCAGTGTAGTGGATCTTGGATTCACGCTGGGGATGATCAGCGGGGATGCATTGAAGACTCTGACATGGATGACAGATGGCATAGAATATCGGATCACCAGTGCCGACCTGCCTCAGAACGAAATGGCACGCATTGCAACATCGATGCAGGAAGAGTCAGGCAAATGATTTTTGAACAAATGAACGAATAGTAGCATAAACATAAGGAATGCTAAGAAGCATCGGAGACCTGTTCTCCGGTGCTTTGCTTTGATGTAAGAAAGGTATTTATTTAGCGCTGTTTTTCTTACCCGATACACTCAATAAAGCAAAATGCGCTTCTACGCAGAGGGAACCGGGTAAATAATCGATATAAGCAGATTTTGCTTGGGTGAAAAGTGGGATTTTGCCCTGCTAATCTCGCTTATCGGTCTTCTTCTGTGTTCGCATTTGTTCTTCAAAAGGCGCACCTTACATCTGTTTTTGGATGCGAAACTTCGGTTCATTTGACAGTCACATGCTGGAGCATTACGATGGAGTCTGACGTGAGCCGGATTAAGATGATTAGAGAAGGTGACTTAACGTGCAAGGACAATATCGGCCGACCCAAGCGGAGATCAATTTGGATCATTTGTGTACTAACGTAGAAGCTTTCCGCGAGGCATTGCCTCAGGGCATGAAATTCCTCGCCTGTGTGAAGGCCAATGCCTATGGACACGGAGCGGTGGAGACGGCTAGGGAACTGGAACGAGTGGGTGTGGATTACTTAAGTGTGGCTTTTCTTGACGAAGCTCTGGAACTGCGACAACATGGGATTACGATTCCAATCCTGGTACTGGGATATACGCCGCCTGAAGGAATCGCTGTTGCATGGCAACATGATGTGACCGTCACACTGTTCAGCAGGGAAGTGCTTGACGCCATTCGACATCTGGATGCGAGCACATTCGCTAACCAACTGAAGGTTCATATTAAAATCGACAGCGGCATGGGCCGATTAGGTCTGTTGCCTGGCGATGAGGCATTGGCTTTCATTCAGGAAGTAGCTTCGCTCAATCAGGTGATGCTGGAAGGTATGTTTACCCATTTTGCCAGAGCAGATGAAGAAGACAAAACCTATACACTGGAGCAGTATAGACGGTTCCAAAGCGTAGTTCATGCGCTCAGGGATCAGGGATGTTCCATCCCGATTATACATACGGCGAACAGCGCCGCTGCCATTGATACACCGGAATTGTCCTATGACATGGTACGTGTGGGAATAAGCCTGTACGGACTGTATCCTTCGGCTGAAGTGAATCATCAGGTGGTGAAGCTGTCCCCGGTATTGACGCTGAAGACAAAAGCGGTTCTGGTCAAAACACTGCCACCCCATTGGGGGATCAGTTACGGAACCCGTTATTTTACGCAAGGTTACGAACGAATAGCGACCCTGCCGATCGGATATGCAGACGGATTCTCCAGAATGCTGACAGGTAAAGCAGAAGTGCTTGTACGCGGACGCCGCGTCCCTGTCGTCGGTACAATCTGCATGGATCAGTGTATGGTGTCGTTACAATCTTTCGCGGAAGAGGCGGAAGAAATTCAAGTCGGCGAAGAGGTTGTCCTCATCGGTCATCAGTCTGGTGGCGTAATAACCTCAGACGAGGTGGCATCCCAGCTCGGTACGATTGCTTATGAAGTGATCTGCATGATGGCGCACCGCATTCCACGGGTATATACCCGCGGTGGAGCAGTAGTCGCCAGAATCAATCCACTTTTGACATCCTGACAGGTAAACTGGACGTCATTCCCAATAAACTTTTTTTCAGAACAGAAGGAAAACTGTCGGAGCATCTCGAATTATGTATGACGGTAAGGATTTAATTCCTGAATTGAGATGTTTGGTCTGTACGAATATTGTTCCCCGTGTTTATAATGGAGTACAGCATACTTGATATACTCGGGGCATATATATTCCTTTGTATAAAAGTTCTGGAAAAACGTAATACTGGTTCACAATGGCGAAAGGTTTGTGGGGGTGGAAGAAAGGTGGCCAACTTGCAGAACACCAAGCGGATCATGATCAGTTTACCTGATTATCTTTTGCAGGAAGTGGATGGCATCGTAGCGCTGGAGAATTCCAACCGCAGCGAATTGATTAGGCAGGCTATGAAGCTGTATTTAACGGAGCGTAAGAAACGTTACATCCGTGAAACGATGCAGCGAGGGTACATGGAGATGGCAAAAATTAATCTGACCATGGCATCCGAAGCCTTTCATGCGGAGGAAGATGCGGACAGCACTCTGGACCGCTTAGTTAGCGGGGTGTAGACATTGATCGTAAAACGTGGTGACGTTTTTTTTGCGGATCTTTCTCCCGTTGTCGGTTCCGAGCAAGGTGGAGTCAGGCCGGTTCTGGTGATCCAGAATGATATCGGCAACCGGTTCAGTCCGACTTGTATTGTGGCGGCTATCACCGCCCAAATCCAGAAGGCAAAGCTGCCAACGCATGTTGAAATTGATGCGGCGGCACACGGCTTTGACCGGGACTCGGTTATTTTGCTCGAACAAATACGGACGATTGATAAACAGAGGCTGACTGACAAGATTACCCATCTGGACGAGGAGACCATGAAATTGGTCAACGAAGCCTTACAGATCAGCCTTGGTTTAATCGATTTTTAAGGCAGCAACCAGCGTCTTGTACGCTGCCCTGCTGTTCGTTGGCAATGGATGTTCCTGTAAGGGAACACACTGAATTCAGACTGTAACCAAAAGAGCGTATGACATCCTTCGGGCTGTTATGCGCTCTTTTGATTAAAGCTTGATGAAAGCGTAGAACATTGGCGATCTTTTCGCTATAATGAAACCTGAGAAACCGTTTACCGAAAGACCTATATATAGAGGTGGAGGAGACATATGAGCATTTACATCAATCAGAATCAGGAGAAACTTCAGTTTCATTTACAGACCCGCGAGGCCAGTTACGTATTTCAGGTACTGCCTTCTGGATATTTGGTGCATTTGTATTATGGCAAAAAATTACGCGACACCGATCTGAGCTGGTTGCATGTACGGACAGAACGAGCATCTTTCAGTCCGAACCCGGTACCAGAGGACCGTACAATTTCATTTGATACATTGGCAGTGGAACTACCCGTGTATGGCACAAGTGATTTCCGTAATCCGGCTATCCAATTGGAACTTGAGAATGGCTCGACGGTTTCGGAGTTTACGTATACAGGTCATCGATTGATCAAAGGAAAGACAGCGCTTACCGGACTGCCAGCAACGTATGTTGAATCCGATGAAGAAGCAGAGACGCTGGTTATTGAGTTGGAAGACCGCGTTGCAGGCATCAAAATCGAGCTTTCTTATACAGCCTTTACGGCATTTAATGCAATTACACGCTCGATGCGTATCGTTAATGAGAGCGCTACCTCAGTGAATGTGGTGCGTGCGCTTAGTTCTTCTGTTGATTTCCCGCATGCGGATTATGAATTGTTGCAATTGTCAGGTGCATGGACACGGGAACGTGATATCGTTCGCAGACCGCTTGCGTCAGGCCTGCAAGGGATTGAGAGCCGTCGCGGTTCAAGCAGTCACCAGCAGAATCCATTTATTGCGCTGATGACACCAGGCACGGATGAAGACCAAGGTGAAGTTTATGGATTCAGTCTCGTCTATAGCGGTAGCTTCACTGCACAGGCCGAAGTGGATCAGTTCCACACCACCCGTGTGTCACTCGGAATTAATCCGTTCGAGTTCAGCTGGAAGCTGGAGCCGCAAGAAGCGTTCCAGACACCTGAGACGGTTATGGTGTACTCGGCTGCAGGTTTGGACGGCATGTCACAGTCCTACCACGAATTGTATCGGGAGCGTCTTGCGCGTGGTAAGTTCCGTAATGCGGAACGTCCGGTTCTGGTCAATAACTGGGAAGCAACCTACTTTGGATTCAATGCAGACAAGATTGAGCAGATCGCTCGCGCCGGACAGAAGCTGGGTATTGAGTTGTTTGTCTTGGATGATGGCTGGTTTGGACATCGGGACAGTGACAATTCCTCATTGGGCGACTGGATTGTAGATAAGAACAAATTGCCACAGGGTCTGGATGATCTGGCTAACCGTGTAACAGGTCTCGACATGCAGTTCGGTTTGTGGTTTGAACCAGAGATGATCTCACCAGACAGTGAGCTGTACCGTGCGCACCCAGACTGGTGTCTGCATGTGCCTGATCGTCGCCGGACAGAAGGACGTCAACAACTGGTACTCGACTTCTCTCGTCAGGATGTACGTGATGAGATTGTGCGCATGTTAACAGACGTACTTGGTTCTGCACCAATCACTTATGTGAAATGGGACATGAACCGCAATATGACGGAAGTGGGTTCTGCATTGCTTCCGGCAGATAGACAGCGTGAGACAGCGCATCGTTACATGCTCGGACTGTATGATGTTATGGAACGAATCACTTCGGCGTTCCCGAACATTCTGTTCGAAAGCTGTTCAGGTGGTGGTGGCCGCTTCGATCCAGGTATGCTGTATTACATGCCACAGACGTGGACAAGTGATAACACGGATGCCATATCCCGCTTGCGGATTCAATACGGTACGAGTCTTGTGTACCCGGTAAGTTCGATGGGATCGCATATCTCAGCGGTACCGAATCATCAGGTCAACCGGATAACTTCTCTTGAGATTCGGGGACATGTTGCGATGTCGGGCAACTTCGGGTACGAGCTGGACCTGACAAAATTCACGGAGGAAGAGAACGACATCGTGAAAGCCCAGGTTGAGCTGTACAAGGAGATTCGTGGAACGGTTCAATATGGAACATTCCGCCGTTTGCTCAGTCCGTTTGAAGGCAATGAGACGGCGTGGATGTTTATTGCACCGGACGGAAGCGAAGCTGTTGTATTCTACTTCCGTGTGCTCTCTGAGCCCAATGCGCCACTTCAGCGCCTGAAGCTGAAAGGATTGGACCCTAATGCGGATTACCGTCTGAAAGGCGGATCGGAGACCTTTACCGGCGATGCCCTCATGTATGGCGGTATTTCGGTAGGCAGCACATCAGGAGACTATCTGAGCGAAATGTTCCGGTTCGAGCGCGTCTAGATAAGTGAACTACATTTTATTTACACGGATACTACGATGACAGAACAACCTTCCAATCGCTGTTATCCCCGGATTTTCCCTTTTCTCAAAGGGAAAATCCGGGGATAGCGTATGCTTCCGATGTAGCTTTCTTTCAGAAAGCTTTTAGGTGAGTGTATGCTTTCGAAGTAGCTTTCTGCAGAAAGCTTGTAGCTTCGCTTTTTCAGGTTTTTTCTGTCCTCTCCGTTATTGTGTAAATGAGCAGTTTCACTTATTAAATTGCTATTTTATTTAAAGTTTTAAAT
Source organism: Paenibacillus sp. FSL H7-0940 (assembly GCF_037979415.1). Lineage (NCBI taxonomy): Bacteria > Bacillati > Bacillota > Bacilli > Caryophanales > Paenibacillaceae > Paenibacillus > Paenibacillus sp. FSL H7-0940. The sequence continues at coordinate 4,091,442 of NZ_CP150280.1, read as the reverse complement.
AAGGAAGGACCGGGGAGCGTCGTGATGACGTTTTTCGGTCTTTTTTTGACGTAATGGGGAAGGCTGGAGGATGACATCATTCTGTCAGAACTTGTATGCTTGCGGATTGATGGAAATCTGGACGTGATTCTGTGATAATATAGGGTAGAGTGGAAGAAACAAATGGTTCAACTATACTGTAATTACAGCAGCAAAGCTGCCCTGAAATGATTGTAACGAACGATTCAGGAAGGAAAGAGGGATTTATTTTGTCTGAACAGGAAACGGTTCTGGAACCCAATGAAGAAACAATAAAGGCAGAACGCCATGAACGAATCATCAAACAGGTAGCCAAGGAACTGTCACTGTCCTTGAAGCAGGTCCGTACAACGTCGGAGCTTCTGGACGAAGGCAATACGATTCCATTTATCGCCCGCTACCGTAAAGAAATGACTGGAGAGCTGGATGAGAACCAGCTGCGATCGATTGAAGAACGCATTGTTTATCTGCGCAATCTTGAGGATCGCAAATTGGAAGTCATCCGTATTATAGAGGAACAGGGCAAACTGACCGGAGAACTGAAGCAATCCATTACGCAAGCTGTGAAGCTGCAGGAAGTGGAAGATCTGTATCGACCTTACCGTCAGAAGCGGAAAACGCGTGCCAGTGTGGCCAAGGAAAAAGGTCTTGAGCCCCTTGCTGTATGGATCTGGGGTCAACCCAAACAAGGAGATGCACTCCAGGAAGCTGCGAAATATATCAATGCTGAACTGGGTGTAGAAGATGCGGAGGCAGCGCTTCAGGGAGCCAAAGATATTCTCGCGGAGAACATCGCAGACGATGCTGCCATTCGTGCCTGGATTCGTCGGTACACCTTGGATCACGGGATGCTGACTTCGGAAGCGAAGGATGCTCAAGAGGAGTCCGTGTACGAGAATTATTATGATTACCGCGAACTAGCCAAAAAGATGCCTCCACACCGTATTCTCGCGATTAATCGCGGTGAACGTGAGAGTATTCTGAAAGTCGGCTTGGACGTACAGGCAGAACCGGCCCATCGCCATATGGAAGGACAGATCATTCGTGGTGCTTCTGCCGTGCAGGATATCCTGCGTGATGTGATTGAAGATGCATACAAGCGGCTGATTGCGCCTTCCATCGAGCGTGAAGTTCGTGGAGAACTTACGGAAAAAGGTGAAAATCAGGCCATATCGGTATTCTCGGCCAATCTGCGTAACCTGTTGCTTCAACCGCCGATTCACGGCAAACGTGTGTTGGGTGTCGATCCAGCTTATCGTACCGGTTGTAAACTGGCTGTAGTAGATGATACGGGCAAACTGCTGGAAGTGGCTGTGACCTACCCAACGCCACCACACAACAAGAAACGTGAAGCTGCGGAAGTATTCCATCGCATGATCAAGCAATATGATATCGGACTGATCGTCATTGGTAATGGTACCGGATCACGTGAGACGGAGCAGTTTGTTGCCGAGATCATTCAGGAGAACGGTGATGAAAGTCTTGTGTATCTGATTGTTAACGAAGCAGGCGCGAGTGTATATTCTGCATCCAAACTGGCCCAGGAAGAGTTCCCGGATCTGGATGTTGCGGAGCGCAGTGCAGCTTCCATTGCACGTCGTGTACAAGACCCGCTGGCGGAGTTGGTTAAGATTGATCCAAAAGCCATTGGCGTGGGTCAATATCAGCATGACGTCTCCCAGAAGATTCTCGAAGAAAGCCTGAAGGCTGTCGTGGAATCCGCAGTTAACCATGTGGGTGTGGATGTGAATACAGCATCACCTTCGTTACTGTCATATGTTGCCGGAGTTAATGCTACGATTGCCAAAAACATCGTGAAGTACCGTGAAGAAAATGGCCGGTTTACAAACCGCCGTCAGCTTCAGAAGGTGCCACGTCTGGGTGCCAAAACCTATGAACAGTGCGTAGGATTTATGCGTATTGGTGAGGGAGAGAACCCGCTGGACCGTACACCTATTCACCCTGAGTCTTACAAGGTAGTGGATCAGCTGTTCAAGGAGCTTCAGGTTGCACTGGACAAGCTGGGCAGCAAGGAACTGTCGGTATTACTGTCAGAGCAACAGCCAGAACAATTGGCTGTGAAACTGGACGTAGGTGTGCCTACATTGCGTGACATTCTGGACAGCTTGCAGCGTCCGGGGCGTGACCCGCGTGAAGAAATGCCGTTGCCAATCTTCCGTACAGATGTATTGAAAATTGAGGATCTGGTGGAAGGCATGGAGCTGCAAGGTACGGTTCGGAACGTTATTGATTTTGGTGCCTTTGTTGATATTGGGATCAAGAGTGATGGGCTTGTCCATATTTCACAGCTCAGCAACGGGTATGTTAAACATCCGATGGACGTTGTGTCTGTCGGGGATAATGTAACGGTCTGGGTTATGAGTGTGGATACCAAAAAAGGCCGTGTCGGCCTGACGATGAAGAAGCCTGCTTCTGCGCAACAGTCTTCTTAAATAGTAGGATTGGAGAACAGCCTTCCCTAACCAGGAAGGCTGTTTGTTGTCGACAGTAATAGTCCCGTTATCCGTTCTAATTCCTCTAGTAAGTACGGTGGGCAATATGTGCATTTTCTTAAAGTGCGTGTTCAAAGGGCCATCCTTCGTAATCCAATGCAGACTCTTATGAACAACCTCTTAAAGTTCGTTCTCCGCGCTGCGTGGTGTGCCATTTGCTGGTTTGTTACGATAAAAGAACCAGCATTCGTTCAGCAACTTGATCTGCCGGCTGTCCTTTTTGTGAAATGCACGCATCAGTTGATTGCAAAGCCATTGAGGCAAGGGTATCTCCTCCTCTTGCATAATTCATCTGTACGTTAGCATATGTGGCAATAGCCTGGACTGTGCGGGATAAGTGGAGGCCTCCGGCAAATCAATCTGGTTCACTCAAAAAAAAGCACAAATCCCAATTCAGGGAAATGTGCTTTTCGTTCTCATCATTATAAAATGATACCAGCGGTGAATTAGAGAGCTTCCATCTCTTCCTCATACCATTGTTCCAATTGGGCCTGAAGAGCCCGGATTTCGGTAAGCAGAGAAATCAAGGGATAATGGCTTTCACGTAATACTGCAAAAGATTCTTCAAGCGCATTGATATAATCAAGGCCACCGATGATAGTAAGATTTTCGTTTAGGAGATCGAGGCTGTCACATTCGGCGATCGCCCAAGGCAGGACAGGGACATCTGCTGCAGTGAGTTTATCAATTTCCTTGTGCAGGCGCAGGTTGAGCGCACTGAGTTGATAGGCGTAATCTGCCGGCATTTCCACGAACTGCAATTGTTGTTCCTGCTGCAGGATGACATAGCGCATTGTAGGCATAACGAGTAATAATCTCCCCTCATACATTCTACTTGACAGTGTAGCCTACGAAACGGTTAAAATTCAAGTATTATGCCGGAAAAACAAATGCTCCGAGGGGGTGCAAGGAGAGGACACCGATGGAAAATGAGGAATTGCAACAATGGATTGAACAGGTATCACTGGATCATTTCGGAGTGCCGTTCACCCATGAAGCGTTATTTAACAGTCGCCTGACCACAACGGGGGGGCGTTATATGCTGAAAAGTCACCGGATTGAGATCAATCCGCATCAACTCGAAGCCTATGGGCGAGATGAGGTTGAGAAAATCATCAAGCATGAGCTGTGTCACTATCATCTGCATATTCGTGGGCGCGGCTATCAGCATCGTGCTCCGGAATTCAAGGCTTTATTGCAGAAGGTAGGCGGTTCGCGTTACTGCCAATCACTTCCTGACGGCAAAGGCAGAAAGCCGCTGCCATATCGTTATAAGCTGGTGTGCAAGAGCTGTGGTACTGAATATTTGCGCAAGCGGAAAATAGATCCGAAGCGTTATCGTTGTGGCCGTTGCGCGGGGAAACTGGGGCTTCAGAATATCTGATGTGCGTATCGTTCAATGTATTAAAGAAAGTGATGGAAGGGATGTTGACTTGGATTATTAATCATGATAGATTAATCTTATTCAAGTTAATTTTCCCTGATAGCTCAGTTGGTAGAGCACTCGACTGTTAATCGAGTTGTCACAGGTTCGAGCCCTGTTCGGGGAGCCATTTCTTGGAGAGATACCCAAGTGGCTATAAGGGGACCCTCTGCTAAGGGGTTAGACTGCGTAAGCGGTGCGAGGGTTCGAATCCCTCTCTCTCCGTTCTGAATTAAACTTCTCTGCAAAGGGATGAGAACCCTAAAGGTTCATCGGAGCATAAGCTTCGTTAGCAATACTTCGCAGTCTCGAACGAAGTGAGAGTACTCCTCTTTCTCCGTTCTGATTGCACAAAAAATCCTCTTCACATTAGACCGGTTAACGGTCAGTGTGAAGGGGATTTTTTGCGTTTACTGATCTTTGCTTATCCCTGGTGTACGCTTCAGCCTAAAGTGAAATGCTCAACATCTCGTATAAACCTTTCTTGCCTGCTTCCGTTACTTCGACAGAGCGACTTCCTGTTTTTTGACGAATCCAGTCCAGTTCCGCTAACCGATGTCTGAGTTGTTCCCCAAGCATACCTGAGAGATGATGACGGCGTTCGCTCCAATCCAGACATTTGCGAGCGATGGCACGGCGTGATCCCGGCTTCATCTGAAGTTCAATTCCGAACGTAGTGAACCACTGTATTCCTTTCTCTGTAACTTGATAATCCTTGCTGTGTGCCTCTTCGGGGTCTGAAAGATACCCCTTTTGTACTAAGGCTTCACAGAGCGAGATTCCCAATTTCCCGGCCAGATGACCATAACAGGTCCGTGCATGACTCAGTTGTTGAAGCTGATCGGATTGTTTGAGATAGCGGATCTGTACAGGTGGAGCAATACTGGCCATGCTTTCAATCAGATTAGCAATTTCTTTGTTTGCAAGACGGTAGTATCGGTGGCGCCCTTGTTGTTCAACTTCGAGTAATCCTCCCTCTACGAGTTTAGCTAGATGGCTGCTTGCCGTCTGGGGAGTGACACTTGCCATATGAGCAAGCTCTCCTGCGGGCAACGCACGGCCATCCAGTAAGGATGATAGAAAAATAGCGCGGCTTGGATCAGCGATTAACGACGCAATAACAGTAATATTCGGATATACATTCATACTTCGATCATACCTGAACTATTACTGTATTACAATCGAGTTGTATCGTCCCATAGGGGTCAGATTGAGCTTATAAAGCATTGGAATGGGAACAGGAGAGGTCCAGGATGAAAAAGATAACGAAACAGTACTTCGCTACAGAGCAGTTGTCCGCGAGTCCAGAAGTGATTCAACATGAGACGATTAATCCCAGTATTTTATATTATGGTACGCCTGTAGTGCTGCTAAGCACATTAAATGAGGATGGATCAACCAACCTGTCACCATTATCCTCGTCTTGGGCACTGGGGGATTGTCTGGTTCTCGGTCTTGGGACACAGGGCAAAGCCTATGAAAATCTGAGTCGACACCCGGAGTGTGTAATTAATCTGCCGGATGCGAACATGTGGAAACAGGTTGAGGCATTGGGTCGTTATACGGGAGTCACACCGGTTCCTGAGGAGAAAAGGAAGATGGGCTATGAATATTGTCATGATAAATTCACTGTAGCTGGACTGACATCTGAATGCTCGGTTCAGGTGGCACCAGATAAAATAGTTGAATGTCCACTCCAGATTGAAGCGGCTGTACAACACATACGTATTCCCGAACATACACCGTTCATGGCGATTGTTGAAGTGAAAGCGTTGAAGGTGCACGCGCACACCAGACTAATATCTGGACCGAACAAAATTAATCCGGAGGAATGGCATCCGCTGATATATAATTTCAGACATTATTTCGGATTGGGCAAGAGACAAGGGGAAAATTTCCGGGCAGAGAATTGACCTGAGTGGAGGCTTTTTATTAGTCATGTAAAGATTGGGTAATAGTAAAGATAGACTCATGTAAGCATATACATAATGAAAGAGGTGATGTGCATGGAAGTGGAATATTTGATGCGTGTACTCATAGCTGGAATATGTGGTGTGCTAATCGGATATGAGCGCAAGAATCGAATGAAAGAAGCGGGAATCCGTACTCATTTTGTGGTCGCCGTTGGTGCTGCCCTGATGATGATTGTATCGAAATACGGATTCCAGGATCAGGCTGGCTGGGACAATCTGTCCCTTGACCCTTCAAGGATCGCTGCACAAGTTGTTAGTGGTGTGGGGTTCATTGGAGCGGGCATGATCTTCACACAGCGTCACACGGTCAGGGGATTGACCACAGCAGCTGGCATATGGGCTACGGCAGGTATGGGACTTGCTGTGGGTTCAGGTCTGTATTGGACGGGTGCGGGCGTGACACTGCTTATTGTCGTGGCACAGATGTTACTGCATAGACCTACACGCTGGCTGGTATCCGCTCGAACAGAGACGTTAACCATCCATCTGCAAAATGAGGGAGAGGCCCTGAAGACTGTTTTGGCACTGCTGGGACAGGAGAAGATCTCGGTCATCGGATTTAAGACTGAACAGCAAACAAGCACAGACTCCGTGGAAGAGACTGTGCTTGAGTTCACGTTGCAACTACCGGGTTCATACCGGGGCGAGCAACTGATTATTTTGTTACAGGACGTGCCTCACGTTCGATCTGCGGAGTTAAAATGAAGAGAACCTGCATGGATCAACAGGTGATCATGCAGGTTCAGTACTTAATTCAGTATGGGTCCAATTACTGACCTTCTCCGACAATCGTTTCTGGGCGGGATACCGGTTTACCCTCGAGCAGGCACTCGATGGCATGGGCAACACCGTGCTCCACATTGGTCAGCGTTATGGCTTTGGCTAATGCCTGGATTTCGGGTTCGCCATTACCCATGGCGATGCCGAGTCCAGCCATTTTTAACATGGAGACATCGTTGAAGTTATCGCCAATAGCTACTGTATCCTCCATGGATATGTTCAAGTGAGCCGCCAGTTTGGTGAGGGCATTACCTTTGGAGACGTCCGGGTGCTGCATTTCGAAGTTATGCTCAAAGGATACAACCATAGCGACATCGGATCGGGAAGCGAAGTATTCTCGTCCTGTCTTTACTTTGTCCGGATTCATGGAGAAGGCCATAATATTATAGATGTAGGCTTCTGCCGGAATTTCGAGATGGCTGTTTACGCGGTGGTAGTCTTTTTTGTCATAGTGTTTCTTGATGGACCCAATCATGCGTGCAATGTCCTCACCAGGGTTTGAACCAAGAACACGTTCCATCTCGGCGAGCAAGGTCTCATGACTGCTACGCGGGGCATAGATGCCTTGTTGCGTTGAAGCCTCATAATAGACATCATGATCTTCCAGCCACTGCATGACGGAAGCTGCTGTGTCACGCTCGAGCGGAAGATGGAATAAACGTTCACCGTCTGCATCATGAATTGTTGCTCCGTTGGAGCCGATAATCGGGGTTTTGATTCCACCTTCGCGGCTGATGGTCACAACATCGGAATAGACACGTCCTGTTGCAATGGTAACTTTCATACCGGATTGCTGGGCCTTTTGGATGGCTGCGGCATTCTCCGGGCTAATCTGGCTATCTATGTTCAACAAAGTTCCATCTAAATCTGTGGCAAATAATTTCATATATTTACAACTCCTTATCATCTGTAGGTTCAGGAATGAGAATCTCAACCTGTTGTTCGGCTAGAAAAACAAGCCATTCTTTGGTTGGCCATTGATCCGTAATCAATACATCCACCAATGACCAGTCGGCAAAACGATAACCATAACGTCTATCAAACTTGGATTGATCTGCAAGAACAACAACTTTCTTGGCAGCTTTCATCATTTGGTGTTTAATTTTCCCTTCCTCTTCGGAAGCACTGAAGCCACCCATGGTGATACCGCCAATTCCGATAAAGGCTTTATCTACATAATAGTGGGAGAGGGTCTCAATAACAGAGGTACCGTAGACATAACGTTGTTCCTTATCTACTTTGCCTCCGAGCAAACGAATCTGGACAGCAGTGTGATTGGAGAGAAGATCAGCGGAATGAATCGAATTGGTAATGACGGTACAGGATTTGCCGTTTAAGTTCTCGGCACAGGCCTGCACAGTCGTGGAAGAGTCCAAAATAATGATCTCGCCTTCCCTTACAATGGCCGCAGCGAGTTTGCCGATGGCCCTCTTTTCCTCAGATACATCGAGTAAACGGTCTTTGTAGGATCTGAATTCTTGCGGAGGAGGGGGGAGAATCGCTCCGCCACGTGTTCGGATAATGGCATCCTGTTCCTCAAGCTTAATCAGATCCCTGCGTGCAGTATCCCGTGATACATCAAACAAGGCGACAATATCATCGGCTGAGATGCGATTGTGTTTGCGTAGATGTTCAACAATGAGCTGCATTCGTTCTTCTTGAAACAAACATGTCACCTCCGAGTGTATGGATGACCGTACTTATACTGATACTTTAATTATAAGTATTTTTAATGTGATTTGCAATATTATAAGTGAACGTAAGTTTTTATAAGTGTTTTGATGGATGGTTTACATTGTTCCTGCACGGGGATGACATTGGCATGAACGGGAGGTGGCTAATAACGGGGCTCTGAAGAAGAGTATGCAATGGGCAAAAAGGCTTGAAAAATAAATTTTAAAAAAAGTATTGCAAGTTCAAATTGTCCTGTGGTATACTCATTCTTGTCGCCAAGAAAGACAACTTGTTATTAAGGCCCGTTGGTCAAGGGGTTAAGACACCTCCCTTTCACGGAGGTAACAGGGGTTCGAATCCCCTACGGGTCATATCTTCACCACCTCATGAGATCTACATTTTCGATGAGTAATCCTCAAAGTCATTGCTCTTATAGACAAGAATGAAGCATGGCACATCCGGTGAAGTTTACAGCAAGAGCCATTAGCTCAGTTGGTAGAGCACCTGACTTTTAATCAGGGTGTCGAAGGTTCGAGCCCTTCATGGCTCACCATTTTTACAATTGAATATGCGGTCGTGGTGGAATGGCAGACACGCTATCTTGAGGGGGTAGTGGGTGTATACCCGTGGAGGTTCGAGTCCTCTCGACCGCATCACAGCAACAACATAAGATAGACTTCTATGATCATTCATGGGAGTCTATCTTTGTGTTATACGATATACCTCATCCTGTTTCAGGCATATAAAGGCTGAGCATTCAGGAATAATGTGGTATAATTCAAGCAGATGAGTTGATTATTACGGTTGGAAGGCGGTTCTTGTATGCAGTCGATCTATGAGCGAATTGAACACCTGATTGCCGAACGAGGAATGACCAAGAAGGCTTTCTGCCAACAGCTGAAGATTAGCACAGGCAATCTGGGTGATTGGAAACGTGGCAAGTCTATTCCGAGTACGAATAAATTAATTGAGATTGCTTCGTTTTTTGATGTGAGCCTCGACTGGCTCATGATTGGACGTCCATCGAAGGAAGCGATGGTTCGGGAAAAACGGGAGGATTATTTTTTTGACGTTTTGCGGCAATTGAATTGCCAAGAAAGTGAATTATCGACTGTGGAACAGTCTTTTATCAGCGAATATATTGAGTTCACCCGTTACCGCAAATCCAAGGAAAGTAAGGATGCAGGCGACTATCGCTACAAACCTGAGAACAAATCAGAGAACGATTCTGAGGAAAACGAAGCGTAAGTGATATGAGCAGCATCCATAGACTGAATGTACAAAAACCTCTGGACTAATCCGAACACACTCGGAGACAGTTCAGAGGTTTTTTTGGTGTTAACTATGCTTGATGCCCTTATTTACGAAAGACAAGAGTTTCTTTGCCCAGCAGATGGGGGCGGAGTGTGTTCCAGATCTGAAGACACTGCTCCTGAAGTTCCCAGGCTGCCATGCCGAGGAGTCGAACGCCGATGCCGCCGGATGCTAGCAAACTTGCACCTGCGAGCATTCGTCCATCTGGTGGCAGCGCGGATCTGACTTGCTCCAACTCCGCAGTACCAAGACCTGGGGCAATCATCCATAACGCAGCGGTATGTGTGTAGTGAAGGAGAGACGCTGAGTGTTTGGGATCATCCGTATCGGGTTCAAGTCCGAATCGATCCCAGACAGCCAGTTGCTCACCTTGCCATATCTCCGTCAAGCTGCGGTAACGCTCGAATTGGAACGCTTCTCCCCGATGAATCCGTCCGGCAGACCAGATATCTGCATAGGCCAGGATTGCTCTTTCTTCCAGCTCAAAGGTTACAGCGAGCGCAGAAGAACTTCCCTTGAAAGGGATGACGCATTCAGGGAAGTATTCAAGTGTGGCCCCTTTTCCCAACCGAAAGTGATGATTAACGGATGAGGGAATGGTAGGTGTAGGATGAAGTCTGGTAGCAGATGTGCTGCTCAGCATGACATGGGTGCCTTCACCTAATTCCCACTCGGAATGATAATGATCCCCGTTAAGGACTCCGGGCGAGACGTCTGACGTGTACACACATAATTCGGTTCCGCCTCCGGGAGGTCGAAAGGATCGGCTAAACCGGAGTGGTGCGCTGTAATAACGATCAGTCATGACAGTCCGGTCGCCTTGAAAGGCAAAGGTGGCCCGAAGCTCGCTGCGGCGTGTGACGGGTGCACCTGCACTTTCATTCCTATTTATCTCTGTTCCCGTGGGGACAGAAGATGAATTAATGCGAGTGAGTGCCATGTTCATGGCTGTGTGAATGCAGATGTGCAGCGGAAGCATCGTCATCCATGTATTGATGTTCAAGCCAGTGGACAATCTCGGATACACCTTCACCGCTCATTAGATTAGACATGACATAAGGGCGGCCTTCGCGTACCCGTTCGGTATCATTTTTCATAACTTCCAGGCTTGCACCAACGTAAGGGGCGAGGTCGGTTTTGTTGATTAACAGCAGATCTGAACGCGTGATGCCAGGACCGCCTTTGCGAGGAAGTTTCTCCCCTTGGGCAACGTCGATAATGTAGATGAACACATCGGCCAGTTCCGGACTGAATGCAGCGGAGAGATTGTCGCCGCCGCTCTCGATGAAGATCAGTTGCAGATCCGGGAAGCGTTCAATCAACTCGTCAACCGCTTCGAAATTCATGGAGGCGTCCTCGCGAATAGCGGTGTGCGGGCATCCGCCTGTCTCTACGCCGATAATACGCTCTGGTGCCAGGGCGTTCTGACGCAGCAAAATCTCGGCATCTTCCTTGGTGTAAATGTCATTCGTGATGACAGCAAGGCTATAACGTGTACGTAGTGCCTTGGACAGCTTCTCCACAAGGGCTGTTTTACCTGAACCTACCGGTCCACCAATTCCAATTCGCATCGGACGACTCCGATCAAATGCCTTACGTTCCCACTCCGGATGATGCGTATGATTAGCTCCTCCACACATAACAATTCCTCCTTGGTTATATAAAAGTTGATGTTAAGACATAAACAGCCGCGCGGGTAAGGTCTCATGCCGCATGGCGTAGATTTCCTGGGCGATTCCGAAGCTGTGCATATCTTCCGGGTCATTGTCCCGCATGAGAGCCCATTCCGCTTCGATATCATCAAGCAGTTTCTGAATCAACATCTGCGCTTCGGTTTGTCCGATGGGCAGCAGGCGAAGTGCGCTGTTCACATAAGCGTTCACTGAGGTATACAGATGCCCGGTAACGGCTTCATCCAATTCAATCTCCAATTGATAGTTAATATAACCGTGAATGGTCGTGATGCCGCAATACGCGCCATGTTCCCGGATAGCCTCATCAATTAGGGAAAAGTCCATCCATGGATAGAGTGAACGGGCCAGCTTGAGCAGTCGTTTTCCCATCTTGTGGCCGCTTTCCCTGAGTTCCCGAGGGGAGCGCTGAGCGTGGACACGTTTGTCATACAGGGCAAGTAGAGCGGCATCTTGCTGTTTTATCGCCTGATAGACGCCTTTGATGGCAAGACCATCTAGTCGTACAAGACTGGAGTGAAGCTGGCTGCGAATAAACTGTTCAAGCTGCGCGGTATTTTGCACGGTGCCATCATGCGTGTAAGCTTCCAGACCGAAGGAGTGGGAGAAACCACCGATGGGCAGGGCCGAATCCAGTAGCTGAACATAACGGAGTAGCTTCGTGCCACTATTCATCATGAGTGCCCCCTTATTAGCTAATCCGTATTCCTATCAAAACATAAAGTACCGCTGTGCCATAGGCAACTCGTCTGCGGGTTCACAGGTGAGAAGCTCACCGTCGGCGCGTACTTCATAGGTTTCGGGATCGACTTCAATGACAGGGGTGACGTCGTTATGAATCATGTCTTTTTTGCTGACTGAGCGACAGCCTTTAACGGGTTCAACCCGCTTTTTCAGGCCCAATGACTCTTTGATCCCGGCATCTGCTGCGGCTTGGGAGACAAAGGTGATTGATCCGCTGGCAATGGCGCTACCATAAGCTCCGAACATCGGTCTGCCAAATACGGGCTGAGGTGTCGGGATGGACGCATTGGGATCACCCATCTGGGCAAATGTAATCATGCCACCCTTGATGACAATCTCGGGTTTAACACCGAAGTAGGCCGGTTTCCATATGATTAGATCTGCCAGCTTTCCAACTTCCACCGAACCGACGAGATGACCGATTCCGTGTGCGATAGCTGGATTGATGGTGTACTTGGCGACATATCGCTTGATCCGATCGTTATCGGAGGGAGAATTCGGGTTGAGCTCAAGTTTGCCGCGCTGTTTTTTCATTTTGTCGGCTGTCTGCCAGGTGCGGATAATGACTTCGCCCACTCGGCCCATGGCCTGTGAATCGGAACTGATGATGCTGAACACGCCAAGATCATGCAAAATGTCTTCGGCTGCGATTGTCTCTGGACGAATCCGTGAATCGGCAAAAGCGACATCTTCCGGGATGGAAGGGTCCAGATGGTGACACACCATCAACATATCAAGGTGCTCTTCTACGGTGTTGCGTGTGTACGGTCGTGTTGGGTTGGTTGATGAGGGGATAACGTAGGACTCCCCAGCGGCCCGGATAATATCCGGTGCGTGTCCGCCACCAGCGCCTTCCGTATGGTACGTGTGGATCGTCCGGCCGTTGATTGCAGCCAGGGTGTTTTCGAGAAATCCGGTTTCGTTCAGTGTATCGGTGTGGATAGCGACTTGAACATCATGTTCCCCGGCGGCAGTCAGGCAGGCATCGATAGCGCTCGGGGTAGTGCCCCAATCTTCATGCAGCTTCAGGCCGATTACCCCAGCTTCAATCTGTTCAATTAAAGGAGCGGTACTTGAACTGTTGCCTTTGCCAAGGTAACCGATGTTCATGGGAAAAGCCTCTGCCGATTCTAACATCCGATGGATGTGCCAGGCTCCTGGTGTGCAGGTGGTGGCTTTGGTTCCTGTTGCTGGTCCTGTTCCGCCGCCGATCATGGTCGTGACCCCGGAGGATAACGCAGTCTGAATCTGCTGTGGGCAGATGAAATGAATATGGGTATCAATACCGCCAGCGGTTACAATCATGCCTTCACCGGCGATGATTTCGGTGGAAGCACCGATGACCAGTGCGGGATGAACACCATCCATTGTATCCGGGTTGCCGGATTTGCCAATGGCGCAGATGTGACCATCTCGAATGCCGATATCCGCTTTTACAATGCCCCAATGATCGATGATGATGGCGTTGGTGATAACAGTATCGGGAGTGCCGTCACTGCGAAGTGCAGAGGTGGACTGGCCCATCCCATCGCGGATGACCTTGCCGCCCCCGAACTTGCTCTCATCACCGTAGACGGCATAATCATGTTCAATCTCTGCCCATAGTTCGGTATCCGCAAGTCTTACGGCATCACCGGTTGTGGGTCCAAACATGGACGCGTATTGTTCGCGGCTCATTCGTTTCATGAAGGTTCACCTCCATCTTGTATGGGAGGGGAGAACGTCTTCAGGAATGCCTCCAGTTTCAGTGGATCAGGAGCTTGATCCGCAGAGCCTTCGGTTAATCCGTTGAACCCGTGAATCTGGCGTTTGCCGCCAAAGGTCGTGAGTTCAACAGGTTTCTCTTCACCAGGTTCGAAGCGAACTGCGGTGCCTGCCGGAATGTGCAGACGATGTCCAAAAGCTGACGTGCGATCAAAGTCCAGTGCTGCATTAACTTCATAGAAGTGAACGTGAGAGCCGACTTGGACGGGGCGGTCGCCGCGATTAAGGACAAGGAGTCGTAGGGTTAAACGATCCGGATGACAGATGATGTCGTCATCTGGCTTCAAACGGTATTCACCAGGAATCATGGTTTCTCCTGCCTTTCTCAGCGTATAGGTTCATGTACAGTAACCAGTTTTGTACCGTCAGGAAATGTGGCTTCTACCTGTACTTCAGGAATCATATCGGGAACACCATCCATACAGTCTTCGCGTGTCAGGATGGTGCCTCCGTATCTCATTAATTCGGCAACACTCATTCCATCCCGTGCTCGTTCCATCAGTTCGGAGGTCAACAAGGCGATGGCTTCGGGAACATTCAACTTAAGTCCGCGTGCTCTTCGTTCACGGGCGAGGTTAGCGGCCACGGTAATCAGGAGTTTTTCCTTTTCCTGCTCAGTCCAGTGCAAGGCAATCCGACCTTTCGCTTATAATGTCTGATATGTTCATGGATCATATTGTATGTTAAATATACTCACACAGGGTGAATCCTTTGTCAATAAGCTTCAAGGCATATTAGCAGTATGCATGAAACGAGTAGGCATGAAATAAAATTATGTAAGCTATATTGACATGAAGAGAGTAACCCTCCATAATTTGGATCAACGAACATTTCGGACGCAAATGACCTTAATGTTCGTCAATAGACTAAAAAAAGGGAGTGTAGGCTATTGAAGAAGAGGTCGGTCAAGTTATGGAGTATTTTGCTGGGTGCGGTCATTGTGATGACAGGATGTGTGGAGGGCACTGCGCCGCCTGAAGCTTCGGGTTCAGGTGGTACAGGAGAGCCGGCTGCATCCGGTGATACGATTAAAGTTGGCATTCTTCACTCTCTCAGCGGAACGATGGCGATCAGTGAAGTATCTGTTAAAGATGCGGAGATGCTTGCCATTGAAGAGATTAACGCCGCGGGCGGAGTTTTGGGTAAACAGATCGAGCCTGTAATTGAGGATGGCGCTTCGGATTGGCCTACTTTTGCGGAGAAGGCTGGGAAGTTACTGCAACAGGATAAGGTCGCTGCTGTATTTGGCGGATGGACCTCTGCGAGCCGGAAGGCTATGCTTCCAGTGTTCGAACAGAATAAAGGTTTATTGTTTTACCCGGTGCAATATGAGGGGTTGGAATCGTCGCCAAATATTTTTTATACAGGAGCAACAACCAATCAGCAGATCGTTCCATCCGTAACCTGGTTACTGGAGAACAGGGGCAAGACATTTTATCTGCTCGGTTCAGATTATGTATTCCCAAAAACGGCCAATCAGGTCATTAAGGCACAACTCGCAGCAGAAGGCGGCCAAGTAGTGGGTGAAGAATACACACCGCTGGGCCATACCGATTACAGTACCATCATTAGCAAAATCAAAGCTGCGAAGCCGGATATTGTATACAATACGCTGAACGGAGATAGCAATGTGGCCTTCTTCAAACAATTGAAGGATGCCGGAATCTCCTCGGATCAGATGACGACCCTCTCGGTAAGTGTGGCGGAGGAAGAAATCCGTGGTATTGGCGCAGACGTATTGAAGGGGCATCTGGCTTCGTGGAATTATTATCAGACAACGGATACACCTGAGAATGCAACATTTGTTGCCAAGTATAAAGAAAAATACGGTGCTGATCGAGTGACAGCTGATCCGATTGAAGCGGGATATGTGGCGGTTTATCTCTGGAAGGCGGCGGTGGAAAAAGCAGGATCAACCGACGTGGAGAAGGTGAAGGCAGCTGCCAAGGGTCTGGAGTTTGATGCCCCGGAAGGTAAGGTAACCGTGGATGGAGAGAATCAGCATATCTACAAAACCGTACGGATCGGTGAGGTGCAGGAGGATGGGCAGTTCAAGGAATTGTGGAATTCTGGTGAGCCTGTCAAGCCGGACCCTTATCTGAAAACGTATGAATGGGGAGCAACCCTCAGCGCTAAATAACATAGAAACCTCGCAATAAAACAGGCAACTCGCTTCAAAGCAGCCGAAACATAAACGAGGGTGTGACAACACATCCTCTTACCGTATCGCGGTAAAGCGTTACTGTGATGTTAAAAAATGTTACTGCCGCTAATTGAATTCATGTGAAATATCGAGAGTCACGGTATGGAGGAGGGGATAGCGATGGATATGTTTATCCTGCAGATGTTCAATGGTCTGAGTATCAGTTCAATTCTGTTGTTGATTGCATTGGGGCTTGCAGTAACGTTTGGGCTGATGAATGTCATCAATATGGCTCACGGTGAACTGATCATGATCGGTGCATATGCAACATATGTAACACAAAATCTGTTCATGTCCTATGCTCCAGCAGCGTGGTTTGGTGCCTATTTTGTTGTGGCTCTGCCGATTGCGTTCATTGTAGCGGCTCTAATTGGCTGGTTGCTTGAAGTGGTGCTGATCCGGCATCTATATGGCAGGCCACTGGACAGTCTGCTTGCGACATGGGGTGTAGGCATGATGCTGCAACAACTGGCCCGTACAATATTCGGAGCGCCCAATGTGGGAGTATCCAGTCCGGCTTGGCTCAATGGGGGATTGGCGATCTCGGATGGTATTGTATTTCCGTATAAACGAATTTTCATTATCGCACTGGTTGCGGTTGTGCTGCTGTGTATGTATCTCTATATCTATCGAACATCTTCCGGAAGACGAATGAGGGCTGTGATGCAGAATCGGAGCATGGCGGGGTGTCTTGGGATTTCGACCCGGCGGGTGGATGGCATGACCTTTGCGATTGGTTCGGGCATTGCCGGAATTGCTGGCTGTGCATTAACGCTCATTGGTCCGATTGGTCCTTCGCTTGGTACGTATTATATTGTGGATGCGTTCATGGTCGTTGTTCTGGGTGGCGTTGGGAAATTGGTTGGAACCGTGTGTGGTGCATTGGGGATTGGTATGTTCAACACGCTGTTCGAAACCTATACCTCGGCCTCCATTGGCAAGGTGCTTGTGTTTGTATGTATCGTTGCTTTCCTGCAATGGAAACCGCGCGGATTGGTCGCGATGCGCACACGGAGTCTCGATTAACGTGAAAAAGGGGGTTAGTTCATGTCGGCATTACTCAAGACTGGCAGTCTGAAAATGAGAATCATCTGGGCGGTTGTACTGATCATGATGTGTCTTGCTCCACTAATCTCCACGGAGTTTCGTCTGAGTCTGTTAGCCAAGTTTTTGGCGCTAGCAATCCTGGCCATCGGTCTCGATCTGATCTGGGGATATGGGGGTGTGCTAAGTCTTGGGCATGGGGTGTTCTTTGGTCTGGGTGGGTACGCGATGGCGATGTATCTGAAGCTTCAGGCTAGTGGAGCAACGCTTCCTGACTTCATGGGATGGAGTGGTCTCAGTGGTCTGCCGTGGTTCTGGGAACCCTTTCGCTCTTTCCCGGTGGCGCTGTTATTGGGGATAGCCCTTCCGGCATTGCTTGCATTTGCTCTGGGGTGGTTTACGTTCCGTAACCGGATCACCGGTGTTTATTTTACCATCCTGACTCAAGCTTTGGTTCTTATTATGGTAACACTCTTTGTTGGTAAACAGGAATGGACGGGTGGGACAAATGGCATCACCGGATATAATTCGATCTTTGGTTTTACACTTCATTCCGCTGGAACGACGATTGCTCTCTACTATATAACGCTTGCTGTTCTGGTGATCGCTTATATGCTCTGTCGTCGAATGGTGAACAGTCGGTTCGGCCAAGTGCTCGAAGCTGCGCGTGATGGAGAGAATCGGGTGCGATTCCTCGGATATGATCCGGCAGGATATAAAACGCTGGCTTTTGCTTTTTCCGGTGCGCTTGCAGGTATCGCGGGCATGTTGTTTGTTCTTCAGGTGGGTATTATCTCGCCATCGATGATGGGGATTGTACCCTCCATTGAGATGGTCCTGTGGGTTGCATTGGGTGGTCGCGGTACGCTTATTGGAGCGGTTATCGGAGCGGTGGTGCTGAATGCAGCCAAAACAGGCATAAGTGAGGCTTACCCCGAGGGGTGGCTGTTCGTCATTGGTGGACTCTTTGTAACAGTAGTTTTGTTCATGCCAAACGGTATTGTAGGTGTATATCGTCATGTCGTTCGCTTGCTGAAGCGGAGAGGAGAGAGTGCGCATGTCCAAGTCACTCGGGAAAAACCTAAAGTCTACTGAGGAATCAGCGGTGTTGGTAGCCGAGGATATTACGGTAGCCTTTGGTGGGTTCGTTGCTGTCAAAGGCATGAACCTGAAGTTGCATGAACATGACCTGCATTTTCTGATCGGACCCAATGGTGCTGGAAAAACAACGATGCTGGATGTGATATGTGGCAAAACAAAACCCATGTCCGGCTCGGTGAAGATGGCGGATGGCACGGAATTAACACGACTGAAGGAGCACCAGATTGTTCGCAAAGGTGTGGGACGCAAATTCCAGGCGCCATCGATCTTTGCGGGTCTGACGGTGCAGGAGAATCTGACGCTGGCGGCGGAGACTCGCCGTTCCCCTTTGCAAGCCATCGGTATTCGTCGATATGGGAAAATGAGTGCTGCCATGGAGCATGTTACCCTCCAGATTGGTCTGCGAGACCGCGTTGATGCTCGTGCAGGAGCGTTATCGCATGGGGAGAAGCAGTGGCTGGAGATCGGCATGCTGCTTCTGCAGGAGCCACGGGTGTTGTTGCTGGACGAACCAGCCGCAGGCATGACGGATGAAGAAACACACAAGACCGGGCGACTTCTGCAAGAGATTGCGCGTGAGCGCTCGGTTGTGGTGGTGGAGCATGATATGGAGTTTGTGCGAGAGTTCGCAGCCAAGGTAACGGTGATGCATGAAGGAAAACTGCTGAAGGAAGGTACGATGGCGGAGGTACAGGCAGACCCGAAAGTGGCGGAAGTGTATCTGGGCAAAAGGAGGGATGACCATGCTGTCGCTGCAACGAATTGAATCCGGCTACGGGGAAAGCAATGTGCTTCGTGGTGTGAACCTGGATGTACAGCCTGGACAGGTGGTGTGTCTGATGGGCCGTAACGGTGTGGGGAAAACAACGTTGATGAAAACATTAATGGGGCTGCTCAAATCACGCAAGGGCAGTATTCAGTGGCAAAATCAGGAGTTATCCACCTTGGACTCAGCCAAGCGGGCAAGGGCAGGGATTGGTTATGTACCGCAGGGGCGGGAGATTTTCCCGCAGCTTACGGTGAAAGAAAACTTATTGCTCGGTCTGGAGACAAGTGCACCGGGAGTAAAAACGTTCCCGGAGGATGTACTGGCGATGTTCCCGGTGCTTGCTACGATGTATGGACGGCAGGGCGGGGATCTGAGTGGTGGACAGCAGCAGCAGTTGGCATTCGCCCGGGCATTGGCTTCGCGTCCGGGGTTGTTGCTACTGGATGAGCCGACAGAAGGCATCCAGCCTTCTATCGTGGAGGACATTCGGCAGGTTATTTTGCAGCTCAAGGCAAAGGGGGACCTCTCGGTTCTGCTGGTAGAGCAGAGTATTGATTTTGTACGAAGTGCCGCAGATTACATCTATATCATGGACAAAGGAACCATAACCCTGCATGGGACACCGCAAGAACTGGATATGTCGCAGTTTGAACATCATCTCTCCGTATAGTTGTAGTTAGTCGGCCAGTGGAGAAAGGTTTTAGGAGCGCTTGTCCAGGATATTCGAGTATTTCGGATATAACCGCCGGATGCATTCCGGACAGATGTCATGCGTGAATTCGGCGTGGGTATGCTTCTCCAGATAACTCTCAACGGAGTTCCAGTGTTCCTCTTCGTCCTTGATTTGTTTGCAGACAGCGCAAATAGGCAGCAGTCCGCGCAATGTGCGCACTTCAGACAATGCTTTCTTCAATTGGTGTTCTGTCTTTCTTTGTTCGGTAATATCCATGTGTGCAATTAAAGCGAGATCGGTATCCAGAATTGAATTTGAATAAGATAGAGGGGTGAGTTCTACACGAAACCACCTCTTTTCGTTGTATACAGTATACACGCAGATGTCATATGTATGATTTCGATTAAAGGGTATTCCGCGTTCTTTCAAATTCTGTGCGACAAGTGCCATGTTAGCGTTCTTGCCTCGTTTTGCCCAGGCTTCCGTCAGGTGCAGGTAGTGTCTATGACTACTGTGTATATCCGGGTTTGGTGAGCATTGACCAAGTCCCTGTTGCCAGGCACGGTTACAACTTTGGATAATCCAATTGTCATCAACAATGATGAGCTGGTGACGTATGGACTGGAACGACAGCCTCTCCAGATCGGATGTAACATGTCTCATGGATGAGACCCTCCTTTGGCAGAAATCTTATCTCAGTTCATCTGGAATATCCAAAATATCAGCGACCAGGTGTCTGAATCGGGTTGCTTTGCGTGTGCCGTGAATAAGATTGGATAAACGATAGGGTGGGATGCCATGCTGTTCACAAAAGGTCTTCTGGTCCACTTGAAGTTCGGTTAGCCGTCGTTTGATGGCCCATCCGAACGGAGTAACTGGTTTTTTCTTGTTCAAAAGGGTTCACCCCTGGTTAGAATGTAGTATTCAGCCGCTCTTTCTTCATGTAGAATATATAGAAATGCGAGCTGTATGTTTCATTATATACGTAAATTCGTCATCTAACAATTAAAAAAGACGGAAAAAAGTGTATTTTGTGATTATAAATGGCGTAAATACGTAAATAAAACAAATAAAATGACAAAAAACACGTCGGCAAGGAGGTTGCCGCGTGTTTTTTTAGTTTGTTTGAATGAAGGGGAGCAGGTATGAGGAGGAAGAGGATTAGGCCCTGTAGGCATGAAGTCCAGCTCCGAGCATATGGAAACTGGGGAAAAACGATTTCATGGACATCGAGGTTGGCTGTGCCAGTCCATCCGCAGCCGAGGCGCTGACGGTCTTCCATTCATTCTCCAGATCTGTGGCCAGGCGGACCATCAGATCCTTGGTTGTATCGTTGTTCAGGGGAATGACTTTGGAGGCTTCGGTTATGCAGGCATTCATGGCTGAATGCAGGTAACCAAGGACCGCCTCCTCGACCGGGATGTCGAGGTGGTGGTTAATCCAGGCGTGAACAGTGGAGAGGCAGCCAACCGAATCATATTTGGCAAAGATCTGTTCGAGCTGGCTGAATTCAATCCAGGGGTGCAGAGCGCGTGCGAGTCTGATCAATCGTTTACCCATGGCGGCAGCTTGTTCTCTGAGATCTCCAGGGGTTCGCTGAACATGGACGAGCTTGTCGATCAGAGCTATCCGCCATGTATCCTTGTGATCTGTTGCGGTATAGATGCCTTTGATGGCCATACCTTCAAGACGAACGATGCTGGGATGCAACTGACAACGCATAAATGATTCGAGATCTTCAGCATTACGAATGGTACCCTCCCTGATATGGATATCCATGCCGAAGGAATGGGTGAACCCTCCAACCTGAATAGAGGAATCAAGCAGTTTGACATAATCGAGCAGCTTATTCCCACGGTTCACAATCATTCGCCTCCTGTGTTCGTTAAATGTCACTTAAAGTGACATTTGTATTCCTTTTTGTTTGCTTTGTGTTTAAAAACCCGAATTATATGATAGTTATCATCCCATAAATGTCCGCTTTTTGTCAATAGTATCCGTGAAATTAATGGATTAAATCTGGAATTTAATATTTGTGTTATTTTATATAACTTATTGTGTTATTTATTTTGCGAAGTGCAGGGAGGACTATATATAAGGAAGGACTATATATAAATGAATCAACAAGATCGGCTCTTACCGAAAGAGAGGGGATCAAATCTAATCATATGCAGTTCATGGGTAAAGATGACGAGATTATGCGATTTTTGATGAAAATGCCTAGCTGAAAAAGAAGTATTAAAAAATACTTTACTTTTAGTTCTGAACCCGGTATAATCAATTCTGTTGCCGATTATTTACGACATGCGGTCGTGGTGGAATGGCAGACACGCTATCTTGAGGGGGTAGTGGGCGTATGCCCGTGGAGGTTCGAGTCCTCTCGACCGCATCATATGAACGATTAAAAAGAAGCTTTCCATTAATGGGAAGCTTCTTTTTTTTGTCTTTTTCGAACAGTATGACATCTGGGTTGAAAAAAGGCCATCCATTACCGGAGGAATGTTGCTCTACCTTCCGGCTACGGGTGGCCTGTGTATTATTTTTGCAGCAAATTCTTGATATCTTCTTCAATCTTGTCCGGTGTTGTTTTGGGAGCATAACGTTTAATGACCTGTCCGTTCTGATCCACGAGGAATTTGGTGAAATTCCATTTGATTGCTTTGGAGCCGAGCAGGCCAGGAGCTTCTGTGCTAAGGTGTTGGAAAAGAGGGTGAGCGCTTGAACCGTTCACATCAATTTTCTCAAACATGGGGAAGCTCACGCCATAATTCATCTGACAGAACTCGGCAATATCGTCGGAAGATCCTTTTTCCTGTGCAAACTGGTTGCTTGGGAAACCAAGCACTTCAAATGGAGCATCTTGAAACTTGTCTTGCAATTCTTGCAGACCTTTGAATTGAGGGGTAAGGCCGCATGAGCTTGCCGTATTCACAATCAGGAGCACTTTGTCACGGTAGTCGGACATTTCAACTTCTTGACCGCGAAGGGTATTCACTTTGTAATCGTAGACTGTCATCTAAATCGCCTCCATTTATTTACTCTTATATCTTCTATTATATTGGTTGCAATTAAATATTGCAAAACTAATATGGTGTTAAAAGAATCAAAACAGGCAAGTTGTGCAGAATACGTGAATGAATTGCGAAGTGATTTACGCCAGAGTGAGAATTAGATAGCCTTGAAGAGATAGATAGAGTATAACTTTGTTGTAAGCGTTATTATGGATAGGAATTGGCAAAAATCTGCCGATTTGGTGATCTGGGCGGACTTTACACCGACATGGCACGGGTGTATGATTCATAACGTAATTTCAATTTAAACTAAATTGTACTTGAAAAACGAAACAAACGATAATATCGCTCGATCTTACCTTAAGATATACGAACGATGTTTTAATCGCTGAGTTTCCATTCATTAATGAATGGGAAACGGGGGAACCAACGGAATGCGCTGTCCAGGACAGTGGGCATTCATGGGGTGAATTTTCCGGTGACAGCCGGAAATAGGGCGACTCTCGCGCCCGAATCCGTCAGCTAACCTCGTAAGCGTTAAAGGGAGAGGCAACAAGCCGTACGCTGGTTCATGGTGTTTTCGCCATGGGTTATTTAAGAAGCGTTCGGGAGGCCTTGGTCCCCCACGCTTCTTTTTTGTTGTCTTTTCACGCCAAGGGAGGAACGAATGATGGATACTGAGATGATCTTAGTGACTGCTCCAAATGAAGCAGGACGTAAATTTATCAAATTGCTGATGTACAAAAAAATGCCGTTTGCCGTTCTAACCAACAGTGCAGGGGAAGAGCGAAGACTCCGTAGAATCGGAGTAGAACATGTCATTCGCATGAATACGGCTGCAGCTCAAAAATGGTTTTTGCCGCAGGGCAGCGTAGGCAACGTGTTTATTTTCGAGAACAGCCTGAATCTGACCTGTCGTTATTTACAGATCTGCCGTTCATGGACATCGAAATCCCTGTGCGTCATTACGGAGCAGAGTCATCCTAAGGGCATCTATCGGGGCATGGGCGCAGACCGGATTGTATATTCGCTCAATGGGGAAGTTGGCTTTCTCCTCAATGGTTAATGCCATAGCTTGTGATTGCTCAGGTGTAAGGTGCCTGTTATAATTGAATGTATCGATAAACGGAAGTTTGAGGAGACTCATGCAGGATGGTGAGTCTTCTTTTTTATGCTTACAAGGAGGAATTGGCGTGCCGGATGTAGGTGGATTGAAATGGTTGTTTTTTGATGTTGGAGATACGCTGGTGGATGAATGGGAGCCGGTTGATGATATTATCGGACAGTTTGTCCGTGAAGCTTGTGCTTTGGGGTATCCGGTGACAATTGAGGCGGTACGCGAACTGTTCGCGAGTTGTTACCGAAAATATGAGCAATGGCCTATGAGAGTGGCGATTCGCACATTCGTTGAAGACGAGGGGCATCAGAAACAGATTCAGGACAAGCTGAAGTTTCAAAAAGATCTTGAACGTCCTTTTCCTTCAGCGGATTCCGTTCTTCAGCAGTTGTCACGGCATTATCGCATTGGCATTATTGCCAATCAGAGTCCTGGAACGGAAGAGAGACTGGAAAGCTATGGCTTGCGGAAGTATGTTGATGTTCTGGCATGTTCGGCTGAAGAAGGAGTGTCCAAGCCAGACCCTGAGTTATACGCTGTGGCCTTGAAGCAGGCCGGTTGTGAACCGGAGGAAGCCGTCATGATCGGCGATCGGATCGATAACGACATTATACCTGCTCGGAAGCTGGGCATGCGTACGATTCGGATTATGCAGGGTTACGGAAGATTCCAGCCAGAGCTATCGGATGACAAACGTGCGGATTGGACTGTTGATTCATTGGATCAACTCCTGCCGTTACTGATGCCAAATCAGGATTAGATTCAGATGGTTGTTTATTGGATTGCAACAATAAAGGCTGATCAACTTGGGTATAGCATACCGGAGTTGATCAGCCTTTTTAGTATTTAGCCAATTAAAATGAGATTAGAACAACCGGATCGTCTGAATGATCAGATATACATTCAGCACAACGATAATCGCGGCAATGACCCATGAGATGATTTTGAGCCACAATTTGTTGGCGAATGCACCCATGCTTTTTTTATCACTTGTGAACATCACCAGGGGAATTACAGCAAAGGGCAATTGAAGCGACAGCACGACCTGGCTCAAAATGAGCAGTTCTTCTGTGCCATGTTCTCCTGCAATGGCTGTCACAATTACCGCCGGGATGATGGCGATCAGACGTGTGACCAGTCTGCGCAGCCAAGCCGGAATTCGAATGTTCAGGAAACCTTCCATAACGATCTGTCCAGCGAGTGTACCTGTAAGGGTAGAGTTCTGACCTGATGCTAACAGCGCCACACCGAACAGAATACTTGCAACCGTAGTACCTAATAGAGGTGTCAGCAGATGATAGGCATCAGCGATCTCAGCAACCTGCGTCATACCAGCACTGTGGAATACAGCAGCAGATACAATCAGGATGGCTGCATTGATGAACAGGGCCAGTGTCAGCGCAATCGTAGAATCCATGGTCGAGTACCGAATGGCTTCTTTTTTGCCCTGTGGTGTCTGTTCGATCTGACGGGTCTGCACAATGGAAGAATGCAGGTACAGATTATGCGGCATCACGGTTGCTCCGATAATACCAATGGCAATATAGAGCATAGCCGGGTTTTGCAGAATCTCAACATTTGGTACAAAACCATGGAGAACACCGCCCATATCCGGTTTTGCCAGAAACAGATCAATCCCGAAACAGAGGGCGATGGTTGCCATCAGCACAATGACGAGAGTTTCCAAAGCGCGGAAGCCTTTGTTTTGCAGAACAAGAATCAGGAGTACATCAACTGCGGTGATGATAACGCCGTATAACATGGGGATGTTAAATAACAGCTTTAATGCGATGGCAGAACCTATGACCTCAGCCAGATCGGTAGCTGCAATGGCGAGTTCACACAGAATCCATAACATCATAACAACAGGCATGCTGAATCTTTCACGACAGGCTTGAGCCAGATCCCGTCCAGTGACGATGCCGAGCTTGCCAGCCAGCGACTGAAGGACAACGGCCATCAGGTTCGATAACAGGATAACGGATAACAAGGTATACCCGAACTGCGAGCCGCCTGCGATATCTGTTGCCCAGTTCCCCGGGTCCATGTAACCTACGGCAACAAGGTATCCTGGGCCTACAAAGGCGAGGAATTTCTTCCACCATGCAGCATTCTGCGGAACTTTCATGGAACTATGTGCTTCTCCAAGGGAAGGGGCCATGCCCGCAGTAGATAATGATTCTCTTGAAGGAGCGTTGAACGGATTTTTTTTACTCATACGATAATCACCTGACTTTGAATTATTGATTTTGAGATATTGATGCAGTACAAACCGCTCATGATATATCTAAATTTTTATGTTTATTGTTACATTGTACTCCTTCAATTATTTTTGTCTAGTGCAACTTTTATGTATCAGCACAAAATTTCGGTTGTAGCTTGAATATGCCCCTTCGTATATTACCCAACCTTAGGGAAAATACAGCCATGGCATTGAAATGCATGAAAATAATAAAGTTGTAAAAGCTGATAAAGATACAAAATTGCGTTTCAAAATGAGCCAGAAGTTTAAATTGAAAGGAAGGCAGTAAAAAACTATATGGATAAGGGAGAGATTCTTAATGGAAGCTTTATATACAGCAGTAGCGACAGTTAAAGGTGGACGTACAGGTTCGGTGACTTCTTCGGATGGCGTGCTTAAGCATGATCTGAAAATGCCAAAAGAGCTTGGGGGTTCCGGTGGTGAGGGTACTAACCCTGAGCAGCTTTTTGCCGCTGGATATGGAGCATGTTATGAAAGTGCCCTTGCCAATGTAGCACGTAAAGCAGGTGTGAAATTGGAGGATGTGGTCGTTACAAGTAACGTATCCATTGGTAAAGACCCTGCGGATGACGGTTTCCAGCTGTCTGTTCGTCTGGACGTGAGTATGCCTGGTGTGGATCACAGTCAAGCAGAGGAACTGGCCCGCAAGGCGCATGATTTCTGTCCATATTCCAAAGCAACACGTGGCAACATTGATGTTGTATTAAACGTAGTTTAAGATTTGACTCCTGGATAAGTAAAGGGAACATATAGAGCAAGTTATCCCAGATACCTGATGTTCGACTACAAAGCCCTGCTGGCAATCGGCAGGGTTTTGTGTTGATTATCATATAAGGACATGATGCAGGGGATTAGATGCCAGATCGCGTACTATTTTACATAATTGCACTCTCACTTCATGCTACACATTCCATAAAGGGGGAACGAAGATGAGTATTGAAGAGATGATCGAGCGGCGATTTGTGTGTACAAAATGCAGGGGCACGGATTGTAACATTAAGGAAGTTTCCATGTCAGGAGCAGGCCTGAGCAAGATGTTTGATATACAGCATAATCACTACTTGTTCGTGGCTTGTGCTTCCTGCGGGTATGTCGAAGTATTTGATCCGGATGTCTTGAAAGGGAAAAAACAGGGACAGGTAGGGACGATTCTGGATATTCTGTTTGGCGGGTAGACATGCGCGAGTTGACATTGATCTGAATTTTCTTTAATATAACTTAGTACTGAGTAGTGTCATTGCATGAACCAAATTTGAATTAAACAGGTGATATCCATGTCTTATAGACCGCGTATTGCAGATTTAGAATTAGCTTATGGTAACAAGGAAGACGGATTGTATGAATTCAAAATGAATTTGGTAGACGGTACAAAATGCCGTGTATTCTACACCCGTTCCCCGGAATGGAAGATGACCAATATCAGCCGTCTGCAGAAAACGCCTTGTCCAGTATGTCGCAAAGATTTCATTTGCAAATGTATGGACCAGTGGGCAAGTGACCTGCATCAACAGATGATCGATGACCAATGGATGGAAAAGGCAGTTACGGAGTAATTGTCGGACAGATACGAGCGTGGGCACAATGCCTGCGCTCTTTTTCTTTTATTTCCCATTAATGCATGTTCAAAAAGAGCGGTGTTCATTCTTTTTGAACTACCTCTAGAAATAAATTTAGAATTAGTGAACAAGATGGCCCAGATTGGGTAAGTTACTCTAACCGCAACAATAGGAGGCAGCCAATATGACAGCAAATCAAACAGATGTGCATCAGGGACATCCGATCGTACTGGTGGATGGTGTCTGTCACTTCTGCCAGGGCTTAACCAAATGGATTATCAAGCGTGACCCGGAAGGAAAATATCATTTTGCATCGCTTCAATCGGATGTAGCCAAGGAATTGCTGAAGAAAGGCAATTTGTCGACAGATAGTATGGACACCTTTGTGCTGATTGAAAATGGAAAATACTATACACGTTCAACCGCCGCACTGCGATTGGCTAAGGGTCTAAAGTTTCCTTATCCGTTGTTATATGTGTTCATCATCATACCGAAATTTATTCGTAATGCAGTCTATAACTGGGTTGCTCGCAACCGTTATCGCTGGTTTGGCAAGGATGAAGCGTGTATGTTGCCTACACCGGAGATCAAAGATCGATTTCTGTGAAAAAGTCTCGTGCGACACATTGTATCCAAATTTGATGATTAATAGCGGAAATAATTGGGTAATGACTACAGATCATATCTATTTTGGGAGGAAAACAACTTGAAGAAGTGGACTACATTAATTATCGGGACATTATTAGCAGTAAGCTTGGCAGCATGCGGAAACGACACAGACAACACGGCAACGCCGCCAGCGACCAACAATGAAACATCTAACGAGGGTAATACACCTGCGGAGCAGGAAACAAAGATCCCTACCCTGGATGAGTTGATTACCAAAACGAATGCAGCAACCAAAGAAATGAAAAGCTTCACAACTGAAGCAAACATTGATCAGAATCTGAAACTGGATGCTGGTGAACAGTCACAGGATCAACAGGTTAAAACATCGCTCAAAATGGATATCATCAAAGATCCAATGATGATCTACCAAGAGATGAAAATGGAAATGTCTGGGCAGGAAGCGCAGAATGTAAAACAATACATCACTTCAGATACGATCTATTCACAAGTGGGAGAACAATGGGTTAAAATTCCTGAAGCTCAAACCAAAGAATTGGTGGAGCAGATGAAAGCAAGCATGAATCCAGAAGGTGAATTGGATCAGTTCAAAAAGATTGAGGAAGACACCGAAGTTACAGAAGATGGCGACAATTATGTCATTAACGCTAATGTATCCGGTGATAACGTAAAGGAACTGGCCAAAGCCGTGATGGAGCAAAACGGATCGAATGCCCAGACCCAAGCGATGCTTGAACAAATGAATATTACAAGCATGAAGATGAAATATATGATTAACAAGGAAACCTATCTGCCTGCAGGTACGGATGTAAACATGGTCATGGAGATGGAACAGAATGGACAGAAAATGACAATGGACATGAAGATGAACAGTACATTTTCTAACCACGATCAAGTGGAAGAGATCAAGATTCCACAAGAAGCATTGGATAGCGCAAAATAATTTGGTTATGCCAAATGTGCTGAAGATGATTTAATGCGGTAAGCGAGCATCCTTGTATGCCCGTTTGCAGGGCACCTCTGAACTAGATCTGTGTGAGCCGAGAGGTTTACCGGATTAGAATCAGGGGTGTTTTTCTGTTTAGCGGAGATTATGGTCAGGGTTCAAGGTGTTATAGTATAGTCATATTGAAGTAGAGAGGGGGATATAAAAGATGATTGAATATGCACACATCCACCATGTTAGTCTGGCTGTACGTGATCTGGAAATCGCGAAGAAGTTCTACTCGGGGTTACTAGGCATGCAGGAGATTGAACGTCCAGCCTTCCGCTCCACGGGTACATGGTACGCTATCGGTAGCCAGCAGCTTCATCTGTTACAGCACCCGGAGGGTCAGACGTTACGCGAAGCTGGTATTGATACTACAGACGGTCACTTTGCGATCTGGGTCACCAGTTATTCAGAGACTATAGCCTGGCTGGAGCAGCAGGGAATTGAGTATGAAGCGAGACCTGACAGTGTAGCTGGATTCGCGCAGATTTTTGTACTTGATCCGGACCGTAACATTATTGAGTTCGATTCACCGTACAACTCTTAAGGAAAAAGGGTTAGAATAAATCCCTTGCTCCCCCAGAAATTGTATGCTATATTATCCATACATTCATAGCACGTGACGGAAGCACCGTCCATATACTGCATATTCATGCGGTTATTGGACGGTGCTTTTTTGTGCTTTTTGACAGGGAGGGAAGGAAAAATTGATTGTACTGAAGGTTGCTCTGGTTTCAAAGGATAGAGATTACATTAGCGCTTGGCTTGATTATGTACAGGGAAATTCATCTGGTCTTCATGTGCGTTTCACGGCATTCTCCCAAGAGGATTCGTTCAGGGATCACATGAAAGAGCAAGAAGGTCGAGAATTACCGGATCTGGTTATTGCGGAACCGGAGTTTCTGAATAACTGGCTGAATAACGGGGGAGAAGTATCAGGTGTACCTTGG
Source organism: Paenibacillus sp. FSL H7-0940 (assembly GCF_037979415.1). Taxonomy (NCBI): domain Bacteria; kingdom Bacillati; phylum Bacillota; class Bacilli; order Caryophanales; family Paenibacillaceae; genus Paenibacillus; species Paenibacillus sp. FSL H7-0940. The sequence goes on along the minus strand of NZ_CP150280.1, from coordinate 4,061,243 downwards.
CTAATGCTTAGTGAAGGGATGGAAGAGGTGGATGAGGCCAAGCGGCTGATGAAATATCAACCCTTGCCTGCTTTGCTGGATGCTGTGATGCATGCTTGCCGGCAGCCACGCCGTAAGAAGGTTCACCATCCAGGGCAAGAGACTCTCTCCATCGGTGTAGTATCCGCTTCTGGTGGAAGTGGCAAAACGGCAGTGGCCTTGCATATGGCGAAGCAATTGGGACTTGCAGGATATGCTGTTCTTTATCTTAATCTGGAGACGCTGGACAGCACGCTCCCGTTTCTGGAAAAGGGACTAACTAGAAGTGGGCAGCGCCACCCGGATGCGGAGACGGGATTGTCCCGCTTGTTATACGATCTGAAGGTGGGCAGGAAGGAATCCGGTAAGCAGTTACAGGTACAATCGAAGGGCGTAGATGGATATGTGGTCCGGCATGAAGCGTTGAAATCCGATGTGTTCTGGCCATTATCAAATCGGAAAGAACTGTTGCAAATGACTCGTGAGGATACGTCGAATCTGCTTCGTTATTTAACGGATTGTGGACAGTATGACGTGTTGATTCTGGATGGGGATTCCGGTTGGGATGGGCGCAGTGAAGGGGTGCTGGATGCAGCAGATGCATTTGTCTGGTTGGTTGAGGATGATATATCTGCCATGCATCGATGGGGACAATGGTTACAGCATGCTGAGCGTACGAAGCCAGATCTATACGAAAGTATGTTGGATCGTTCACGCTTTGTGGTTAACAAATATCGGGACAATGTCGTCAATGTACTCCCAGGCCCTGATCTGCATCTGGATGCAGTGTTGCCCTATATCCCTTCATGGAAGCAACTCAGTCAGGAGGAAGTCATGCTTAGTTCTCCGATCTTCCAACGTGAAGTGAAGAGATTATGTGCCATGCTGGTACAAGATGGCGAAGAAGAGTTGAAGCAGACGGGACGAATTCAGAAGCAGGATCGGTGGGCACTATGACGGATTCATCCAATCGAATACTGGATCGTGAAGAACAGTTTCAGATGATGCGCAGGGAAGTCAGGGCTGGCCTCGATTTAACCTCTTCCGCAGGAGATGATGAACTGTGGCAGGGGATAGAACGCAAAGTTCTCACCGACCCGAAGCTGGATGATCTGACCTCAGGAGAGCGTCATACGCTGGTACAGCGATTATTTGACTCCTTTCGTGGATTGGATATTTTGCAGCCACTTGTGGATCATCCCGATATTACGGAGATTATGATCAATAGTCACAAGGAGATTTTTGTGGAGCAGGAAGGTGAAGTCAGCCAGATCACCCTTGAATTTGAGTCCAGGGAACGGCTCGAGGATATCATCCAGATGATTGTGTCCGGGGTAAACCGGATTGTGAATGAGTCTTCTCCAATCGTAGATGCCCGTTTAAAGGATGGTTCCCGGGTCAATATCGTGTTGCCGCCTATTGCTTTGAAAGGCCCCACGATGACGATTCGTAAATTTCCCAGTGAACCGATGAAGATGTCCGATCTGATTGAAAAGGGAGCCCTGCATGAAGAAGCGGCAGAATTATTGCAGCAGTTGGTACGGAGCAAATACAACATCTTCATTGGAGGTGGGACCGGATCGGGAAAAACCACCTTTCTGAACGCATTATCACAGTTCATCCCTGCCGATGAGCGGATTATTACCATTGAGGATTCGGCTGAGTTACAGATTGTTACGGTACCCAATCTGGTATCACTGGAAACGCGGAATGCAAACACCGAAGGCAAGGGACAGATATCTATTCGGGATCTGATCAAATCATCCTTACGGATGCGTCCGAACCGGATTGTGATTGGGGAAGTCAGGGGCGCAGAAGCGCTGGATATGTTACAGGCCATGAACACAGGACATGATGGAAGCTTATCAACTGGGCACGCCAATACTATCTCCGACATGATCAGCAGACTCGAAACGATGGTGCTTAGCGGTGCGGATCTTCCTATTGCGGTTGTAAGGCAGCAGATTAGTTCAGCAATCGATATTTTTGTACATCTGTCCCGGCTACGAGACCGCTCACGGCGGGTGACAGAGATTAGTGAAGTGATTGGCATGCAGGACGGTGAGGTTATGCTGAATCCACTGTTTCGTTTCCAGGAACAAGAAGAGCGTGAAAGCAAAATTATTGGCGGGTTAGTACAGGTTGGAAGGTTGAATCAGGTGGATAAAATTCAGATGGCTGGGCTCGGGGAATGGCTGGATGAATACATAGAACAATATAGTGTTGATATAGATTAATCAGATAACAACGTGAATTAAAGCCATTGGAAGGTGATTACTGTTGGGTGAAGCCAGACAGATGTTGACGGATTACACCGTATATACGCTTTCCCGGAGACAACGAATGGTCTGTATGCTGATTAGTGGTCTGCTGTTTTTTGGCATCGGGATTCTGTTCTACCATCACTGGTTGGCTGGAGCGATCCTGGCTGCGGGTTGCATATGGGTACCAAAACATTGGACTAAAGTGCTGTTGGAACGAAAAAGAATGACACTCAGTTTACATTTTAAGCAAGCTTTATATGCATTATCTTCGGCACTTGCCGCAGGAAAATCGGTGGAAAATGGATTCAAGGAATCCGTGGAGGATTTGCGGATGTTGAACCCGGAAGCGGATACCGATCTGATTCGTGAGTTCACGATATTGCGGACACGGATGGAGTATGGACAACCAATCGAAGAGGCACTACAGGATTTTTCGGATCGGGCGCAGATTGAAGATATTACGAACTTTGCAGATGTGTTCATTACGTGCAAACGAACTGGCGGGGATCTGGTTGAGGTTGTGCGTCGTACCTCTGCGGTGATTGGTGAGAAGCTGGACATTCAGCAGGATATTATGGTCGCGGTATCGCAGAAAAAGTTCGAATCAAAGGTGATGTTTGCCGCTCCATTTATTTTTCTGATATTCCTCAATCTGACCGCCAAGGACTTTATGGAGCCGTTATATAGCGGGATGGGGTACCTCATCTCTAGTGGAGCATTGGTAGTACTCGCCTGCTGTTATCTGTGGATTAATCGCATTATGGATATCAAAGTATAAGGAGTTGAAACGATGCTGCTTCCCGTTATAGTCGCAGGGATGCTCGGAGCGGGATGGCTGGTGCTGGATCGAACCCGGGGGCAGACCTACCGGCATCTGCGCAAGCTGGATATGGAAGGATTACGACTGAAAAAATTGCATGGCCCCTTCCTGTTTATATTGGACAAGTTCGAGATTGGACGCAGATTGCCAGTGCTCATGTTTCGAATGCAACATGCCATTCAGAAAATGTACGGCATACAGCACAGCGGAGAGAAAACGATGCTGTATTGCGCTGAAATGTTGACTTATACATGGCTCATGCTGCTGGTGGGCTGCCTGTTATCACTCATTGGAGATATGGGCATCGGAGGTATGGTGGGTGGGCTCGCGCTCGGTGCAGCGTTGCCTTTTGCGCTCTACAAAGACCTCAATACAAAGGTGCAGCGAAGAGACCAGGATATTCTTATGGAACTGCCTGAGCTGCTGAACCGAATTGTACTGCTGGTTGGCGCAGGGGAAACCGTGCAACGTGCTATCGTTCACTGTGTGACAAGCCAGGGGGAACGGAATCATCCGTTGTACAACGAACTCAGAAAGACGGTGGGGGATTGGAATAATGGTTACTCTTTTCAACAATCATTTGAACAGTTCAGTCGCCGCTGCGGTGTACAGGAAGTGACGATTTTTACGACAACAGTGCTGCTGAATTTCCGACGTGGGGGAGGTGACTTTGTATTGGCGCTGCGGGATCTGTCACATGTGTTGTGGGAGAAACGCAAGGCTGTCAGTCGGGCGAAGGGAGAACAGGCTTCTTCCAAACTGGTGTTTCCGATGGTACTGATCTTTTTTACGATTGTGGTCATGATCGGGGCACCTGCTTTTATGATGATGAATATGTAGGAGGAATTGGGATGATGGAAGTGTTAAAAAACAAGGTAAACGTATTTTGGAAAGAAGAGGAAGGACTCGGCACGTTAGAGCTGATTCTGATTATCGGGGTTATTATCATTATTGCTTTGATTTTTAAAAACCAAATTAAGACGTTGGTAGAGAGACTGTTAACTAATGTGAGTAATAAAAGTAATGAATTTTTCGAATAACAAGTTCAAAAAGGAAGAAGGGAGCTTCACCGTTGAAGCTTCCCTGATCTTCCCTGTTGTGCTGTTTATTCTTGTGTTATTGCTTTTTTTCACCATGTACATGTATCAAAAGACATTCTTGAATCAACATGCTTATGCAGCTTCGGAACGTGCAGCCTATAGCTGGGACAACAGCCACAAACAGGCGATGACAGGTGAATTTGTCGCTGGAGAACATGACAATCTGTACTGGAGACTGACGGATGATCGTATGCTTGGAGCGCTGTTTGGCTGGGCGGGAGCGGATAATCAGGTTAGCGTTTCTATACCTGCTGGTGAAGGCGGCAATCTCTCGGAACAGAAATTAGCACAAGCGGTGCAACATATGCCTTCAGCTATGAAAGGAACGATTGGGTATCAGAATTCTCTGATTCAGCGGAAAGTAACAACCAAGCTGGAACAAGTAATTTCTTTGCCTCTTCCTTCTTTTTTGTTCGATTCAGGTAACCGTGTCCTCACTCAAGGATCGTCCGCAGTTGTTGAACCAGTTGAATTCATTCGAACGGTAGATTTAATCCGGTATTACGCAGCCAAGTTTAAAGGAAAAGGCGGTGCGGCGACCAGTACAGCGGCAGAAGCCGGACAGGTTGTGCAGCATTTTGGCAAAAGCAAAAAGTGAGAAAAGGAGGAGGGCGGAGCTGTTTAGAAAAAAAGACGGTGAATTGGGAGCCGTAACCCTTTTTTTAATATTAATATTGGCCGGAGTTTATATGTTTGTCGCAATATTTATTGATTACGCTCGTATAGCGGCATTCAAGGTGCAGACCGAACGAATGACTCATGCTGCGATGAGATCCGTCATGTCAGCCTATGACACATCACTCCGGGAGTATGGTTTATTCGGGTATGGGGACAGCAGTGGGGATGCAATTATGGCTAAAGTGTTGAATGATAGCGTGAAGCCTTCAGCTGTAAAAGATGGATTTCCCATTCTGGATATCCAGTGGGATACAACTTCGCTGAGCATGGAGCGTGAACTGGGCAGATACGATATATTTAATCGCCAGATTCAGGAGGATATGAAGTATCGGGCTCCTGTTGATTTTACCCTTGAAGTGATCAATCGGTTCAAACCGATATCAGACGAGATGAAGGAAGCTGCACACACGGTAGACTTGCTGAAAAAATTACAGAAGTTATATGACAAACGTGAAGAATTACTGGATGAAGCCATTGCTAATCAGACGGAATCCGCGGAGAAACTGAAGAATCTTCCGAAGTTGATCATGGACCCGCCTTCACCGGCCATCTATGAAGAGATGCTGGAAGATACACCAGAGACAGCTGCCGAGGCAGCTGCACGTTATGCAGATTATCTGAACAAGAAACAGGCGGATGAGGGACTGCCGTTCAGAGAGCAACAATACATATTGGAACTGGCTCGTTATCGGACTGGTGTTGGTAATGTGGTGACAGGCATCAGCATGATCATACAGCCCGCGTTACTGGCCCATCAAACGAAGCTGGAGGAAGCGCAGTCCAAAATCGAAGAAGCACGCAAGATTAATGAGGAAATGAAACGTGTGATCGCGGAGGGGGAGAACCGTTCGCAGAATGCGAGCTATGACAACGTCGGCAACTCGAATTTGCCTGGGACGAGTCCTGCATCTACTGGATCAGGCACTGAAGCTAAAAGTACACGTTCTCTTGCTTCGGAGCTTGTGAGGGCAGATAGCCTATTTGATCAATTGAAGGCGCGGGTTGTTTCCCAGAATTCAGACTTCTCTAACGTCAGAAGAGACAACATGGAATTGAATACACAGCTTCGCAGTGTCACGGCCATGAGTGGTGTTCCGATTAAACCGGCGGTCAGACAGGCAAGTCAGGTTACGGAACGATATATGGACACCTATGTACGTAGCGGTCCTGCCAATCTCATCCTCCAAAGTAAACAGCAGCTGGAGAGTGGTCGTGGGTCGGATGCCCAGCGCAAAGCAAATGACAAAGAATCCAAAGGGAAATTGAAGGAAGTCAAACGAATCTTGTCGCAGATTAAGAATGGAAGTTCGGGTTCCATGGACGCTTTCAAACAGTTGGAGGAATATTACAACGCTAATATTTCTTTTAATGAGGCTAGTCGTGAGGAAGCCCAAAAGACAGAGATTGCGGGTGACCCCTACGACTCTGGTGGCGATGCCATGAAGGGAATGGATAGTTTGTTTGGCGGGATGTCCGATCTGCTGGACAGTCTTGGCGACGAATTATTTCAGAATGAATATGCTTTAGCCTATTTCAATTCCATGGATTTTGGTCAGTTATTTACCTGGACTGAAGGTGATGGAGATGCTGGTGATGTTTTCAAACTGGAGAATCAGGAACTGGAGTATATCGTCTACGGGTTTCATAATCCTTCGGGTAATATCGCTGCGGCATATGCGGAGATATTTGGGATGCGGCTGGCTATTCGGACGGCAGAAGGGTTAATTGAGCACAGCAAGCTTGGGAACCCACTTCTGGTATTATCGGCGGCAATCTTATACGGGATTACAAACGCCATCGCGGATATGATGAAACTAGCAAAAGAGGGCAGTGTGGAATTGTCCAAGTATATCAAAGTCAAACTGACGTACAGGGACCATCTCCGATTGTTCCTATTGATGCATAGTAACAATGAACGCAAAATGTCCAGAATGCTGGCGCTAATTCGATTGAATACTGGTGTGAATCCAGATGAGAAACAGACGTATGCTTCGGGTAACATGCGTAGTAGCATCAAACTGTGGTTTTTACCAGGGGTGGTTAGAAGCATAGGTGCAGTTATGGGTAGTGAGGATCAGGTTGAAGATGGGCGATTTTTCATTGAGCGGAAGGCGGATTATTCCTATTGAATAATTAGGATCGTTTCGGTGGAGGGATTATGGATAAGCAGCAACATTATGAAAAAGAAAGCGCACAAAAGCAGATTCGTTTAACACGAATAATCAGATTGCAGCGTTTGAAGTCTCTCAAAAAGCAGATATGTTCTCCAAAAAAGGAACAGGGTAGCATGGTTCTGGAAGCTTCACTGGTGTTACCTGTCTTTCTATTCTTTATCATGTTTCTCATCTTCATAGTGCAAATGACTCTAATCTCCACAGCGTTACAGAGCACGGCGGGTGAAGCGGTGAAGCAATTGTCAACGAAAATATATCCCGTATCCCTTGCATTCACACCTTCTGATTCTGCCGGCGGAGAAGGTTCAGGAGAGGGCTGGAAGATACCAGAGTTATCACTGACGGAATGGGCAGAAGGTTATGCTTCTTCTCTACCCGAGCCTTTAAGTGATTGGGTACGTTCAGCGGCCGCCAGTGGTGAACAGCCACTACAGGAGATCAAAACATCCGTCTTGGAAACCGTACTTGATCCCACGGTAAAACCGCTGCTTCAACCTTTTATCGAGCCAACGCTGCTTAATATGGAACGTGTTCATGTGAATGGTATTTCGATACCAGATCTCAAAAACAAAACAAATCCATATTTCCGACTTGAACTGAGTTATGAATTGCCTATAAAAGTCCCCTTTCTCAGTAAACCACTTCGGATTCAGGCTGCTGCGGCAGAACGGGTATGGATTGGAGATACCGGAGAAGGATCAGATGGCAGCGCAGGAGACGGGGATACTGCGGGTTCAGCAACGGTACTGTCGAAGCCTGACCCGGCATACATAGGCAACAATGCAATGATCAAGGTGAAGGTAGAACCAGGAGCGACAGCCAACTTAACGATATTTTACAAGTCAGGTGAAAGTTCTGCGAAGCACATCGGCTGGGCCACCGCAGATGAGAATGGAATTATTGAATGGAACTGGTTTGTTGGTACTCGGACAACAGAAGGAACATGGAGTTTTGTTGTCGAGACAGGGGACGGTGCCAAGACGGAGACTACGTTTAAGGTAGCCACCAGAAAATAAGGAAGGGGGATGATGGAGGTGGAGTGGTTTTACATTGCCTGTGGCATATACGTCATTGCAGCTTTTATTACAGATATTCGTTCAATGAAAATTCCAAATCGATTGACTTTACCCGTGACTGTTGCAGGCGTATTGGCCCACATCATATGGGGAGGTTGGGATGGTTTCTTGTTCTCAGCCGCTGGATTTGCAGCAGGTTTTGGCATTTTGTTTCTGATGTATGCGATTGGAGCCCTAGGGGCAGGAGATGTGAAATTGTTTGGTGGGATTGGCGCATGGACGGGACTTGCTTTTGGCATTCATGTCATTATTTACTCCGTTTTGTACGCGGGCGCAATTGGTCTAATGATACTTCTATTTCGTAAAGATTCAGCGAAGAGAATTCGAGGCATGGCAGGTAGTCTTGCAGGTTTTTTTATGCTAGGTTCGCTCAAGCTGGTAAACAAAGAGAAGACATTGAAGTTTCCGTTTATGCTGGCCGTATTACCCGGGTTTATCACGGTCCTTGTCTCAGGACTTTTCCCTTAAGTGAAGGAGTAGAGAAATTTGAGAATAACAATGGAAAGAGAGGATTGGCATGTATGGACTAACGAGAGATTTTATTCGTAATGGTGGGGCTTTCATGGTTTTGGAGAAAGCAGACGGGTTACGAATGGAGGAATTGAGCCGTGTACAGATGGGGATGTTGTCCTCCAATCAGATTCCGCGACTTCTTCCTGTTCATATTCGGGAAGTCGATCGAAATGTAACTTTGCAGTACGACATATCAGGGTACAAGATGTTATCTCAGATGTTAAAGTCAAGCAAAATTAAATTGCGTGTTCTGTATGGTTTGTTGTTCCAACTAGCCGATGCCTTCACGGAATGCCGACAGTATATGTTGGAGCCTCGTAAATTATTGATCCAGGAAGAGTCTTTGTTCATTAACGGTTCATTCGAACAGGGTGAGCTTGGGATAGTATATGTTCCAATCATGGATACAGTTGAAGTTGATCCAACGCCTCAGCAATTCCGTGAGCTGGTGATCAGGCTGATGGCACATGTACAGGAACTGCAGGGAGAAGGCATTCAGCGTGTTCTGCAGTTATGTGACAACGAACGCTGGGATATCAGACAGTTGCGCGAGCTTCTGCTGGAGTTATACGCTGACGAGCAAGAGAATGGAGGAGGCGCAGCATTTCTCTCGTCCAGAACTTTGGACACACCCAATGATTCAAGAGGTGATCTACATTCGTCGATTTCTGAGCGAGATAGCAGGCTAGCCACTGGTACTTCTCGGCCATATCAACTTGGTGCTCCCGTTCAAAATGCTCCTGTGGGGCCGCAACTAAATTTCCGTCAGCCGCAGAAAACAAGTGAATTCGAGGTTGAAGACATTCCGGTGAGATCTCGAACCTTTCCAGGCAGGCGCTCACCTGAGCAAGTTCCATTAGAGAGTTCAAACGGTATGGATAAGAAAGGAAGTAACTCGTATGATTCGCTAGAGCGTGTTGATATGGAAGTGGAGGAAAAGCCCGGATCTTCCAAAGTAACTTATATCATATTGGGCTGTATGGTTGCCATGGCATTGGTATGGAGATTTATTTACATGGAGCAACCGGGACAGACGCAGATGATCCTGTGCATGGTACTCAGCCTTGGCTTGTTTGGTGTAGCAGGATGGACGTGGAAGCGTAAGGGAAGCCCTCAGAATAACGCAGAGAATAAGCGGTCTTTTTCATTCAATTTAGGTAAGAACAAAGGTAAGCAAATGGAAGATGAAGAGGAACAATTTCAGGAAAGTTGGCGCTGGAATAAAGCTGATAGGAAAGAGGAACGCATAAACCAAACGGTTGCATCCGCCTCAGAAGGTGGTAGCGAGCATTCCCGTTTTCAAAATTTGCATATGGCATCTGAACACTCCGAACCACCGTTCGTTCAGCGCCATGTGGAAACGGTAGCTTCAACTTCAGAGCTAATTCGACAGGATGCAGTTGCAGAGGCAACCGTGAATTTGCAGAATCTGAGTGGAAGTAATGTTACAGGGGCAGGCCCGGTGATGGCGTCTTATTATCTTGAACGAAGATCGGGAAGCAGTGACCAACATGAACGGATGGATGTGCAAGGAGCATCTTTTGTCATCGGAAGATCAGCAGACATGGTTCAGTGGGTGGACACAGCGACCGGGGTGTCCCGTGCTCATGTGGAGTTGAGCCGGAACAAATCGGGCTATGTGATTAAGGATCTGGGTTCCGTCAATGGAACCATTCTTCAGGGCAATATTCTTGCTCCGTATAAGGAGTATCCATTGGCGGATGGAGACACATTTACACTTACAGAATCTGTTTACACTTATCGGTCGGTTGGATAAGGCATAGTTCAATCAGTCAGATAAGCCGCGGTGTTTCAGATCTTCCAGTGCCTGGGTTAAGGTTGGGAAGGTGAACTGGAATCCGTGGTCGAGAGCTTTTTGCGGAATGACTCTCTGCCCCTGAAGCACGACAACGGATAGTTCTCCGACCAAAGTTTTAATCAGGAAGCTGGGTACGGGGAACCAGTGAGGGCGATGATACACTTTACCGACCGTACGACCGAATTCATCATTGGTAACAGGGTTCGGTGAGGAAGCATTGACCGGACCTGACACTTGTTTATTTTGAATGCTAAAATCAATGAGTCTTACGATATCCATAATGTGAATCCAGCTAGTCCATTGCTTGCCACTGCCGATCTTGCCACCAACACCTAGCATATAAGGAAGTTTCATCAATGGAAAAGCACCTCTTTTATGTCCAAGCACCAGACTCACCCGGATTTTAACGAGTCTTACATCTTTGATAGCATCTGCAGCAACTTCCCATTGTTCCGAGACCCGGGAGGGGAAATTCATTGATTTTTGCGGACTGCTCTCGTCAAAGGTTTCGTTAGGAGAGGTTCCATAGATGGCCATGGCAGAAGCCTGAACGACCACTTCCGGCTTTTGTTCAAGGGATTCTACCAATCGGGCTACCCGCGCTACGGTCGTGACTCTGGATTCAACAATTTCCAGCTTCGCCTTGGTTGTCCAACGTTGATTCAGCGTTTCTCCGGCAAGGTTAACGAGAGCGTCCATACCTTCCAGCAAGTGAGGTTGTTCTTCGACTTGTTCCCACGATATATATGTAAGATTTTTACTTGGATTATGCAAGTCAGGCAGTTTTCGTGTAATAACTTTCACATGGTGCCCGGCTTGCAACCAGTAATCTACAAGTGCTCCTCCTACAAATCCGGTACCTCCACAAATGGCAATTTTCATATCAAACATCCTCTCTGTATTTTCACTGCGCTGATACATACCGTTGGATCGACAAACAGCCCCGTACGGTAAGCAATGCCTGTTGGGAACAACTTACCTGACGGAGCATATCTGTATCTAATTAACCAAATCTATATGCCACTTAACTCATCTTTTATTTTATTTAATCAAATGTTGATAAGGGGAATAATCGATTTTGTTTTTCTCCAAAAATTTTACCAAAAACTTATTATCCCGCTTCGGTGTGGCAATAATGTATCCTTTGATGCAATGATCTCTCGATACTTCCGTGGCATTGTCTTCGACTGCAATCTTACCGATCTCTGCAGCAATGGAATGTTTGGCGATGTCACGAAATGGCCCGGGCACAGGCTCCACTAGTTGATCCAAAAAAGCTTTGGCTTCATCTGTCCATAAGTGACGGCTGGCTTCAACCCAATAATTCTGCCAATCCAGTTTGGACTTTCCGTCTGCTTTGGGTAGCACTTTCAAAAACTTGCGCATCATGAAAAATCCACCGATACACATGCTGCCTAGCAATAAAAAAGTCCAGAATGCGATCGTATTCATAAACCAATTGCTGGGGGAATAGCTGTTCAGTATTATCGCGTAGGAGTCGAAAATCATTGCGGAGTCACCTCGGTTCATTGATTTTCACGGAAAGACGGATTCCGCCTACCCATGTTCCACATATTAGCTGTAAAAAATAGCCTCTATCCCGAATTATAGCGCATTTCTAGATTTATTTCGATAATCGCGTTAGAATAAGGGATAATTCAGAATAAGGGGGATCAATAATGCTGAAAATCGGCTCCCACGTGTCCTTTTCGGACAAGGGATTATTGAGTGCAACGAAGGAAGCGTCCTCGTACGGTTCCAGTTCGTTTATGATATATACGGGTGCACCACAGAATACACGTCGCAAGCCAATTGAGTCCATGTATATTGAAGAAGGCAAGGTTGCCATGCAAGAGGGTGGAATGGAAGATATCGTTGTCCATGCACCGTACATTGTTAATCTTGGCTCATACAAAGATAATACGTTTAGACTGGCTGTAGATTTCCTTCAGGAAGAGATTCGTCGGACACATGCTATTGGTGTGAAGAACATCGTATTACATCCCGGCGCATTTACAGACAAAGATGCCCACTATGGGATCGGACGGATCGCAGAAGGATTGAATGAAGTGCTGGAGGGTGTGAAAGACACGGATGTGAACATCGCTCTGGAGACCATGGCTGGCAAAGGTACGGAGATGGGTCGCAGTTTCGAAGAGATCGCTCAGATTATCGAGAAAGTAACATATAACGAGCGCCTGACTGTGTGTATGGATACATGTCACATTCATGATGCCGGATATGATATCGTTAATGATTTTGACGGTGTACTGGAACAATTCGATCGTACGGTAGGACTTGACCGCATTGCCGTAATGCATATTAATGATAGTAAGAATGCTGTGGGTGCGCATAAGGACCGTCATACACCAATTGGCTCTGGCTGGATCGGGTTTGAAGCGATTAACCGCATCGTCAACCATGAGAAGCTTCAAGGACGTCCATTTATTCTAGAGACACCTTGGATTGGTAAAGAGGCCAAGACACAGCGTCCAATGTATGAGGTGGAGATTGCCCTGCTTCGTGGGGATGTTGCCGGTCGATTCGGCCAGGATTTCCTGACAGAAGTAGAACAGTTGCAACACTTTTTCAAAGGTAAAGAGATTGAGTCTCGTTCGTATATTCTGGATGTGTGGACGTTGCTCAAAAATGATGCCAAAGCCAAAAAGGCAGATCCGCGCGAACCACTGGAACGCCTCTATGACATGGTGACTGAAGCTGCACTATTCCCGCATTTGAATGAAGAACAACTGAATCATCGCTTGATTGCATGGCTTGCGGGTTAATCCCGCAGGTCATGGTTTAATTGAAGGAGGAAGAATAACCCGATGGAGATCCACGCTAAACAAGTACGCCCTGATTCTAAAAACCGCGCCGATCGTGCGCGCATGCTTATTTCCTGTCCGGATGGTCCAGGAATTGTAGCTGCCGTATCTCATTTCCTGCACCAGCATGGTGCAAACATTGTTCAGTCGGACCAGTACACAATGGACCCTGCTGGCGGCATGTTCTTTATGCGAATTGAGTTTGATCTTCCGCAATTGTTGGTCAATTTGCCGAAACTGGAAGCTGATTTTGCAGAAGTAGCAAGCCGTTTCCAGATGGAATGGACGTTATCTGCGGTCAGCCGCAAGAAGAAACTGGCTATCTTTGTGTCCAAAGAAGATCACTGTCTGGTTGAATTGTTGTGGCAATGGCAGGCAGGCGACCTGGATGCAGATATTGCGCTTGTGGTCAGCAACCATCTGGACATGAAGGATTATGTAGAATCATTTGGCATTCCATATCATCATATCCCAGTTACAGCAGATACGAAGAAAGAAGCGGAACAGCGCCAACTGGACGTCATCGGCAACGATGTGGATGTGATCATTTTGGCTCGTTACATGCAGATTATCTCTCCGATGTTCATTGAGCACTACCGCAATCGAATCATTAATATTCACCATTCGTTCCTGCCAGCCTTCGTGGGTGGTAAACCGTATGCGCAGGCGTACAATCGCGGTGTCAAAATTATCGGTGCGACAGCCCACTACGTTACGGAAGAACTGGATGGCGGACCAATTATCGAACAGGACGTGCAGCGTGTAAGCCACGGGGACGATGTAACCGAGCTGAAGCGTATTGGACGTACCATTGAGCGTGTTGTGCTCGCACGTGCCGTGAAATGGCATGTCGAAGACCGTGTTCTTGTTCACGAAAATAAAACCGTTGTATTTTAAGTTCATGCTTTAATACTGTGCAAGGTTGATTCGGAACCACGTAATAGACTAATAATAAAGCGACCCCAATTCGTTTACGAAACGGGAGTCGCTTTTTTTGTTGTGTTGATATACTTTCCGCACAAGCCAAGCACAATACCAAACAGCAGATGTCCTGCAATCCAATAGAGGATGGCGGACACATCGTACAGGTCTGGCACACGTGATGACATTTGAGAGAGTGGGATATAGAGCAGGGACGAGACTGCACCAAGTAAAATTCCTTTGATCATAGGGCGGCCTGAATGCCTTACCCACCACAGATAGAAGATACCGATGACAACGGACACGATGAGATGCAAAGCAAATTCAATGAATTCGGGTAAGGTTGGCGGAAGACCAGGTACAAAATCAATATTCAGCAGCAGGGTATATACTTGTTCACCTGTGTTGGCCTGAATCACTTTAAGGAAAAATCCCAGGATAACTCCCGAGAGAACCCCCGTTAAAATACCGGATATCCAGGGTAATGAGTGTTTTACCGATGTTGATGGGTGAGCCGCAGGATCTGGCATGATCGCAACCTCCTATGATTGACGTATGTACATCTGAAAAGTAAACCACAGCCCAACTTTCGAATCCATATTAAGGAACATTATATGTGAATTGAGGATGAATATCTAAAAAATGCATGGTTTTCAGGTTAAAGGTTATACTTCATGCGATGGATTTGCGAGGCTCCTTAAGTCTACTTTTGGAATTTAGTACCTTGTACAGTACGATTTTTGCTTGATAGGCCAAGGAATATTCATCACAAACCACCGATTTTTCACGAACTTCTAAAAGAAGGTTATGGAAAAGCTTCACGCCAAGTGATACAATACAAAAGTGAATAAGTCAAAATGAAACACTCAAGCGGATTCACTTATTGTGAAATTCGGTTTGCTTGTATGATGAGAGGGATTCGCTTGCGCACCCGACTTATCTAAAGACATGAGGAGGACAAACCATGACTGACAAGAACGAAGCGATTCAAAAGGACGAGAACACTACAATCGACAACCTGTCGATTACTACCGTACGTACTTTGGCGATTGATGCAATTGAGAAGGCAAATTCCGGACATCCGGGTATGCCGATGGGCTCCGCTCCAATGGGGTACCAACTTTTTGCAAAAACGATGACTCATAACCCGGACCACCCAACTTGGGTTAACCGGGACCGTTTTGTCCTGTCTGCAGGACATGGCTCCATGTTGCTGTACAGCTTGCTGCACCTGAGCGGATATGATCTTCCAATGGAAGAACTGAAACAGTTCCGTCAATGGGGAAGCAAAACTCCGGGTCACCCGGAATTCGGACATACTGCAGGTGTTGATGCAACTACAGGCCCACTGGGTCAAGGTATTGCAATGGCTGTAGGTATGGCGATGGCTGAAGCTCAACTGGGCGCAACATACAATAAAGACAAATTCAACGTAGTTGACCACTACACTTACGCAATCTGTGGTGATGGCGACTTGATGGAAGGCGTATCTCATGAATCAGCTTCCCTGGCTGGACGTTTGCACCTGGGCAAACTGATCATGTTGTTCGACTCCAATGACATCACGTTGGATGGTAAATTGGATCTGTCTTCTTCCGAAAGCATCGCGAAGCGTTTTGAAGCTTATGGCTGGCAAGTGCTGCGCGTTGAAGATGGTAACGATCTGCCTGCAATCGAAAAAGCAATTCAGGAAGGTCAAGCAGATACACTGCGTCCTACACTGATCGAAGTTAAAACGGTTATCGGTTATGGTAGCCCGAACAAACAAGGTAAAGGCGGTCACGGCGGTACTCACGGATCTCCACTGGGTGCAGACGAAGCCAAATTGACTAAAGAGTATTATAAATGGGTTTACGAAGAAAACTTCCACGTACCAGCTGAAGTTCGCGATCACTTTGCACAAGTGAAAGATCGTGGTATCTCTGCTAACAAAGCTTGGGATGAGAAATTTGCCGAGTACAAAAAAGCCTTCCCTGAGCTGGCAGCTCAATTCGAAACAGCGATTAACGGCGACCTTCCAGAAGGTTGGGACCGTGATCTTCCTAAATATGCAGCAACAGACAAAGCTCTTTCCACTCGTGTAGCATCCGGTAACGCTCTGAACGGTCTGGCGCACAACGTGCCACAACTGACAGGTGGATCTGCTGACTTGGAAAGCTCCACAATGACTCACTTGAACAACCTGGAGAACTTCACACCTGAAGATTACTCCGGCCGTAACATCTACTTCGGTATCCGTGAATTCGGTATGGCTGGAGCAATGAACGGTATGGCACTGCACAGCGGTGTGAAAGTATTCGGAGGTACGTTCTTCGTATTTACCGATTACCTGCGTCCGGCTGTTCGTCTGGCTGCCCTGATGGGATTGCCTGTAACGTATGTTCTGACTCACGACAGTATCGCTGTTGGTGAAGACGGTCCTACGCACGAACCGATCGAGCAATTGGCATCCCTGCGTATCATTCCTAACCTGACGGTTATTCGTCCGGCTGATGGTAATGAAACTTCGGCTGCTTGGGCTTACGCGCTTGAGAACAAGAGCAACCCGGTTGCACTCGTACTCACTCGTCAAAACCTGCCGATCCTGGAAGGTACGGTTGAAGGTTCACGTGAGAACGTGAAACGTGGTGCTTATGTTGTCTCTGATGCAAAAGATGGCAAAGCGGTAGCACAAATTATCGCTACAGGTTCTGAAGTGCAATTGGCTGTTAAAGCTCAAGCGGCGCTTGCAGAACAAGGCATCCAAGTTCGCGTAATCAGCATGCCAAGCTGGGATCTGTTCGAGAAACAAGACAAAGCTTACAAAGAGTCCGTTCTTCTTCCGGATGTTAAAGCTCGTCTTGCGATTGAAATGGCTTATCCAATGGGCTGGGAGAAATATGTTGGAGATCAAGGTGACATTCTCGGAATCAGCACATTTGGTGCATCCGCGCCTGGCGACCGTGTTATCCAAGAGTATGGCTTTACAGTGGATAACGTGGTTAGCCGCGTAAAAGCATTGCTGTAATAGCTTCATAAGCGCTGCTATGATTGGGAGGGCGTCATGCTGTCCTGATCCATGGCAGTAAGTTATTTCCGCAGAGATGGGGGGTATCTCGTTATCGCCCTGATCTGTTTTGCCTATTGTTTTCATTAACTTCAGGGGAGCGGGTACGCATGTCACAATTCGATCAAGTCAGTGTAGTGAAAGAGGCCAACATTTATTATGATGGTCAGGTAACCAGCAGAACGGTTATTTTGGGGGATGGCAGCAAAGTGACTCTGGGCATCATGCTTCCAGGCAGTTATGAGTTCGGTACGGATTCCCGTGAAATTATGGAGATTCTGTCCGGAGATCTGAAAGTATTGCTTCCCGGAGAAGAAGAGTGGCAAGAGATTCAAGGTCAAGCTACGTTCCACGTGCCTGCCGAATCCAAATTTAAACTGGAGATACGCAGCGTTACTGACTACGTCTGCTCGTACCCGGCGGAATAACATAAGAAGGGTAAGCAGAACCGCAACCCGCGGATTCGGTTTACCCTTTTTGCTTCTTGAATTCTAACGACAAAGTTCGAGCTGCAAGCTTGTCAGCCCCGTGGATTTGAAGTATCCTTAAGGCAAGTTGTTTAGAATGGAATACGGACATAATATAAGAGGTTGTTCAAAAAGTCCGCTTTTGATTACAAAGTTTGAACACGCACTATAATCGAAATCAGGAGGTTTTTGAGATCATGGCAAAAAAAGTGACATTTGACTATAGCACGGCATTGCAATTTGTAAATCAGCACGAAGTGGATTATTTCGCAGAACCGATTCGTCTGGCTCACGAGCAGCTTCACAACGGAACAGGAACAGGCTCCGATTACCTGGGCTGGATTGACCTGCCAACGGCTTATGACAAAGAAGAGTTCGCCCGCATTCAAAAAGCGGCTGCCAAAATCCAAAGCGACTCCGAAGTACTGATCGTTATCGGTATCGGTGGATCATACCTGGGTGCACGTGCAGCGATCGAAATGCTGACTCACTCTTTCTATAACAATCTGCCAAAAGACAAACGCAAAACGCCTGAAATCTATTTTGCAGGAAACAATATCAGTTCCACATATGTAACTCATTTGCTGGATCTGGTTGAAGGCAAAGATTTCTCCGTTAACGTTATCTCCAAATCAGGTACAACAACAGAGCCGGCAATTGCTTTCCGTATCTTCCGTGCAGCACTGGAAGAGAAATATGGTAAAGAAGAAGCACGCAAACGCATCTATGCTACAACAGACAAAGCGCGCGGTGCATTGAAAGAACTGGCAAATGCAGAAGGATACGAATCTTTCATTATCCCGGATGATGTAGGTGGACGTTACTCCGTTCTGACAGCTGTAGGTTTGCTGCCTATCGCAGCAGCGGGTATCAGCATCGAAGAAATGATGCAAGGTGCGGCTGACGCATCCAAAGAATACAGCAACCCGAATGTAGCTGAGAATGAAGCATATCAATATGCTGCAGTTCGTAACGCATTGTATCGCAAAGGCAAAGGCACTGAGATCCTTGTAAACTATGAGCCATCCCTGCACTTCGTATCCGAGTGGTGGAAACAACTGTTTGGAGAGAGTGAAGGTAAAGACTACAAAGGGATCTATCCTGCATCCGTTGATTTCTCTACAGACTTGCACTCCATGGGTCAATTCATCCAGGAAGGTAGCCGGAATATCTTCGAAACTGTTATCCAGGTTACTGAAGTTGCTGAGCATATCTCAATCAAATCCGATCCGGACGATCTGGATGGTTTGAACTTCCTTGAAGGAAAAACTATGGACTTTGTTAACAAAAAAGCGTTCCAAGGAACACTGCTTGCACATACGGATGGTCAAGTACCAAACCTGATTGTGAACATTCCAGATATGACTCCATATTCTTTCGGATATCTGGTATACTTCTTTGAAAAAGCATGCGGTATCAGTGGCTACCTGCTGGGCGTCAATCCATTTGACCAACCAGGAGTGGAAGCTTACAAGAAAAATATGTTCGCATTGCTGGGCAAACCAGGCTTTGAAGAAGAGAAAGCAGCGCTCGAAGCGAGACTTTCCGAATAATTCATCGGTCTGCTCATATAGTTGAATAAGGTAATGTAAATCTAACCGGGAATCACTGTTCGTGTAAGAGGCAGGGTTCCCGGATTTAGATAACCAGGGCAGTTCGTCCGCGTTCGCGCGGTGAACTGCTTTCTTGTAAAATGGACTCAGGAAAAGATCAGAAAGTTGGATTTAGGATGATTGAACGTTATCGCACGGTTCGAGGACCGGGCAATCTGGAAATTGTAATCAAGAAGTCGCGATTTATCGGTCATATTATGCCGGTCACGACAGAAGAAGAGGCTGTTGCCTTCATTGATGAGATCAAGAAAAAACATTGGAATGCAACTCATAACTGCTCTGCATACATGATTGGGGAGCGGGACGAGATCCAGAAGCAATCCGATGACGGTGAACCCAGCGGAACAGCAGGGAAACCCATTCTTGAAGTGATCAAAAATCAGAAATTAAAAAATGTGGCAATTGTGGTTACGCGATACTTCGGGGGAATTATGCTTGGAGCTGGCGGGTTAATTCGTGCTTATACGGATGGAGCTGTAGCAGCCATTGAAGCCGGAGAAGCCATTACCAACGTGCTGCATCGTGAAGTGTTTGTTGAACTGGATTATACGTGGCTGGGTAAAGTGGAAAATGAGTTAAGAAGCCGGGAAGTCCGTACAGGTGAAACTGGATTCACCGATAAGGTTACGTTGACTTGTCTTCCGCCGGATAGTGAAACCGAGGCTTTTATAGCCTGGATCACGGATTTGACGCAAGGGCAATCCCGGATCACGGAGGGACAGCGGCTTTATTTTATTGAAGGGGAATAAAATATATGGCTAGAAGAGCAGTCGAACAGGAGTTGTCGAGGGAGCGGATACTGGAGGCGGCGAGGCACCTTTTTATTACCAAAGGATACCGCGCCATTTCGATGCGAAGCATCGGCCAGCATCTGGGCTATAGTCATGGGTCGCTGTATTATCACTTTAAGGAAAAGGCAGAGCTGTTCTATGCCATCGTGGTTGAAGATTTTAATCATCTGGGGCATTTGCTGCTGCAAGCCATGGTCAGGCCAGTTCGTGATGATGTGAGCAAGGTAGAGCACATTATGATGGAGTTTATTCGCTTTGGTCTGGAGAATCCATACCAATACGAAATTATGTTTATGATCAGGGACGAAGAACTGTTGTCTTATTGTCGTACCGAACAGGGACGTTGCTTCGAATTGTTTGCATCGATTATAAGGCAGTATATGAATGAAGCGAACTGTACGGAAGAGGATATTCAAAGGGTACCGCGTACGCTATTTTTGGCTATGCACGGATTCATTTCTTATTACATTCAGGACCGTTTAACGTTTGTGGAGATTGAATCGTCTGCGCTGTCTCATGTCAAAGTGCTGTGCCGCAATCTGGGTCGGCAGCCTGGCGACCAATAATGGCGCTGTTGTTGCACCCCTACACTTCAGGGCGGTGATTTGTCATAACTTTAATTCTTTATAACGTTGTCTCGCGAAAGTTAGTATGCGCAGCAGACCAAGTCAGGCGGCTCCGACCCGGAATGAGGGTGGACCGCCTGTTTGTGTTTGCAAAAATGAACGAGTAGGTGGCAGGCCTATTGGACCCAACTAACCTTCCATGATTTTGAGAAAGTACTCCCGCTCACGTGGTCCATCGAATTCGCAAAAGTAAATGCCTTGCCAGCGGCCAAGCAGCAGTCTGCCTTCGTGAATAATCACCGTCTGTGATGGCCCTGTTGTGATCGATTTGAGGTGAGAGGCTGTATTACCTTCGGCATGTCGATACTCGGGATGCTCCCAGGGATACACTTCGTCCAGGCGCAACAATACATCGTGTTTCACATCCGGGTCTGCATTTTCGTTGATGGCTATACCCGCCGTCGTATGTGGACAGTAGATGAGCACCGTCCCGTTCTGCACCCCGCTACTCTGGACAACCTGCTTTACGTCCCGTGTAATATCCTTCATTTCATCTCGTGTGGAAGTGGATATATCCTTCGTATATAACATGTTAGATCACTCCTTATCATCTCTGTTCTTACCCTCGATTGTACCTTAACCACTACATACCAAACAAACCACATATGAAGACGGATATGTGAATCGCACAATAACGGAGAGGTCAGAAATAACCTGAAGAAGCGGAAGCTAAAAGCTTTCTGTAGGAAAGCTGCTTCGGAAGCATAAGCTTCGCTTTTATCACCGGATTTCCCCTTAAAAAAGGGGATCAAAGGAATCTGGGGATAACAGTGATCGGAAGGTTGTTCTGGCCGCGCAGTGTACAGTGCGATTTTTATTAATCGTTCTCATATGAGGCCCAATTATATTCAATAAAAGCATTGACGATTAGCACTGCAAACTGGTAAAGTATCAGAAAAGCAAAACCAAGTAGACTAATGGGAATAATATTAAAGTAATATCATCCAACTTAGGAAAAATGTCGTATTGAAGCCAGGAAGACTGCCGACCGGAGTTAAAGCCGGAGGCTGGGAGGGAACGCAGTAATGAATACCGTTCTTCGTCATAAGGGATGGACTTGGGGATTCCGCAGTACCGTATTGTTATATTTTATCGTACTTATTGTACTTCCAATCATCGGTGTGTACGTCAATTCCTTCTCTGAAGGATGGAGCAACTTTGTTCAGAGCATTATGGACCCCATCGCGTGGAAAGCCGTCCTGTTGACCATTCGGCTGGCCGTTATTGCCACGCTGATTAATGTGGTTTTGGGCACGATGATCGCCTGGGTGTTGACAAGGTATCGTTTTGTGGGCCGATCGTTTCTTAACAGTCTGGTTGATCTTCCGTTTGCACTGCCAACAGCGGTGGGCGGCTTGATGATTATGCTGCTTTTGGGTCCGGTCAGTGCCATCGGGAAACTGGCAGAATCCATGGGATTTGAGATTGTATTTCACCAGCCCGCCATTGTTATCGCGATGACCTTTGTCACGTTTCCGTTTGTTATCCGTGCAGTGCAGCCTTTGCTGGAAGAAATCGATCCTTCGGAGGAAGAGGCCTCGTACACGATGGGGGCATCCAAGGCTCGCACGTTTATGCAGGTTATTCTGCCTTCTATGGCACCTGGCATGATCAGTGGGGGGATGCTGGCTTTCTCGAGAGGACTGGCTGAATTTGGGGCTGTTGTGCTGGTGGCTGGTAACATTCCGGGAAGAACACTGACTGCTTCCGTATTTATCTACGGGGAGATTGAAAGTGATAATCCAACGGGGGCTGCTGCTGTATCCGTGTTGCTCCTGACGCTCTCCTTCCTGATCCTCTGGCTGATCAATCTGGTGCAGATGCGGGGGAGAAGACGATGAGACGACTGTTAATCGGACTGACGTTTGCGGTATTTATTGTACTGCTGATCATCCCACTTGGACGCATTTTTATTGGCGCATTTGAAGACGGGGCAGGTGGATTCCTGAAAGGGTTAATGCGCCCTGAGGCGTTACATGCCTTGATGATGACCGGACTGGTGGTTCTGGTGGTCACCCTGTTAAATGCATTGTTTGGCATCATGATGGCTCTGTATCTGGTTCGTGCCGGATGGCTGAGTGAACGGATAAAAGGGCTGCTAAACAGCATTGTAGACCTGCCTTATGCCGTATCTCCTGTCATTGGCGGTTTGATGATTGTGTTGATGTTGGGACCTAACAGCATTATGGGTGCTTTTTTTGAAGGGATTGGATTCAATGTGGTCTATGCCTTCCCGGGTATGGTGATCGCAACGTTATTTGTTACCTTTCCACTGATGGTCAGAGAGGTTATGCCTGTCCTGCAGGAACTCGGTTCCCAGCAAGAGGAGGCCGCATCTACACTTGGCGCTTACGGCTGGAGAACGTTCTGGAGTGTGACATGGCCTTCGATCCGCTGGGCGGTAGTGTATGGTCTAGTCTTGACGGTTGCGCGCTCGCTTGGGGAATTCGGTGCAGTGCTGGTGGTATCCGGTAATATTATGAACAAAACGCAGACCGCAACAACCCTGGTGTACCAGGATGTTGAGAATTTTAATGTGGCTGCCGCAAATGGTGTGGCATTGGTGCTGGTCACCTTCTCCGTCGGGCTGCTGCTTATGATGGAATGGGCCAAGAAGCGAAAGGAAGTGCATTGATATGCATGTAGAAGTCCGTGATCTGAACAAACATTTCGGTGATTTTCATGCGGTAAAAGATGTCTCATTCGATATTGCCAAAGGCCATCTGATCGGTCTGCTTGGACCCAGCGGAGGCGGGAAAACGTCCATTCTACGGATGCTTGCGGGTCTGGAGAATCCGGGTTCTGGAGAGATTCGCTTTCATGGAAAAGTGGTGAACCATCTGCCTCCACAGGAGCGGGGCATCGGATTTGTATTCCAGAACTATGCCTTGTTCAAACATATGACGGTATTTGAGAATATCGCCTTTGGACTCAAGGTTAAGAAGACACCAAAAGCCCAGATTCGTGATCGGGTTATGGAACTTGTTGAACTGACCGGGTTAAAAGGTTTCGAACAGCGCTATCCACATCAGTTGTC
Organism: Paenibacillus sp. FSL H7-0940; assembly: GCF_037979415.1. NCBI lineage: Bacteria > Bacillati > Bacillota > Bacilli > Caryophanales > Paenibacillaceae > Paenibacillus > Paenibacillus sp. FSL H7-0940. The sequence continues at coordinate 4,037,455 of NZ_CP150280.1, read as the reverse complement.
TGGTGGGCAGCGTCAGCGTGTTGCTTTTGCCAGAGCACTCGCCCCGGAGCCCCAGCTATTATTGCTGGACGAACCGTTCGCGGCCATTGATGCTAAGATCCGTCAGGAACTGCGTTCATGGTTGCGTGAGTTGATTGAACGGGTAGGGATTACTTCGATATTTGTAACGCATGACCAGGATGAAGCGATTGAAGTGGCGGACGAAATCATGATTATCAGCCAAGGTCGTCTCGAACAGAAGGGTACACCTTGGGATATCTACAAAAACCCGCAGACACCTTTTGTCGCTACATTTATCGGGGAGTCTACGGTTGTGGAGGATGCCTCCCAGTTGAAAGGATTCGAACATGCCGTCGAGGGGGAACATACCAAAGCGCTGATTCGACCGGAGTATATTGAAATCGGCTTGAAAAACGAATTTACCATGTTGTCTGCAACGGAAAAAGGTACAGTCAAACATCTTCATTTCCGCGGCAGTGAATGGATGGTAGAGGTGGATGTACAGGGTCATAAGTTAATCACATATCGTTCCCTGGAGAAAACGACATTGGAGATCGGTCAACAAATTCGCGTCCTTGTACACCGTGCATACCTGTTCAATGACTCCAACAGTTGGGTGGTTGAGAACCGACTGAAGGAAGATCCGATGCCGGTGATGATTTAGTATCAAGTGGAAGAAAGGGGCTGCCCATGCAGACGAGGAAGAAGAAAGCCATACTCTTATATGTTGCCCTCATGCTTCTGCTCGTCTGCATGACCGCTGGATGCAGCAAGCAGGAGGAGTCAAGCGAACAGAACGAGCCCTCTGGTAACGATTCATCCAATACGCTGGTGATTGGTGCTTATAGTGTAGCGAAAGATGCTGTAGGCGAATTGCTACCCAAGTTCCAAGAGGAGTGGAAGGCAAAAACCGGACAGACGATTAACTTTCAAGAATCCTATGAAGCTTCGGGCACACAGGCAAGAGCCATCGTTGGTGGATTCGAGGCTGATGTAGCCTTGCTCGCGATGGAGAGTGATATCGAGAAGTTGGTCAAAGCCGATCTGGTTAGCTCTGATTGGAAACAGACCCCTAATGAGGGCATGATCACCCGTTCAATTGTTGTTCTGGGCACAAGAGCGGGCAACCCGCTCGGTATTCGTGATTTTCAGGACTTAACCAAGCCAGGAGTGAAGGTACTGTACCCCAATCCAAAGACATCCGGAGGCGCACAATGGGACATTAATGCCATTTATGGTGCCGGATTGAAACTGTCGGAGGAGCAAGAGGGGAAGAAAGATCCTGCCGCAGCCAAGGCTTTTCTCGAACAGGTACATCGTAACGTTGAATCATTGGACAAGAGTGGGCGTTCTTCGATGGCGGCATTCGAATATGGTGTGGGTGATGTCATCGTCACGTATGAAAATGAATTGCTTGCCCGGATCGCCAAAGGTGTAGATTATGACATCGTCATTCCAAAAAATACGATCCTGATTGAGAACCCGGCAGTTGTGGTGAATAAATATGCCGATAAACATGGAAATCGCGAACTGGCAGAAGCCTTTGTCGCATATCTGCGTACACCAGAAGCGCAGCGTATTTTTGCCAAGCATGGTTTTCGTTCAGTAGATCCGGATGTATTTGCACAGACGGAGTCGACATTCCCAACGCCAGAAGGACTATTTGATATCAACTATCTGGGTGGATGGGACGAGGTACGCAGTACGTTGTACTCCAAACGCGGCGTGTGGTATCAAGTGCTCGCTGGATTATGAGTATTGCTGATGTAATCGAATAGGTAAGCGAGCATGTAGATACTAAACCTTCATTTCAATGGAAGTAGAGATGGAGGTTTTTTACTGCCAAAAGGTTATAATAGAGGTATACTGAATCATGATTGTTACATAGTACTAGCAGGAAGGTGTGATAGTATGAACACAGAGATCAAATTATCCCAAAGTACAGCGATTCGACTGGAGCAGGCCCGTGGTAAGGGTATGACTGAGGAAGAAATTTTAAAAGCTATTCAAGCGAAAGACGTTTCCGCTTTTGACGCCGTGTCTGAAGAGGAATACCGATATACCGAATTTTTCTCGTATGCGGATGAACATGGTGAAAATCTGGAGGCAGCAGTGAGAGACGGCTACCGGATTACCTTTAACACGCGTGGTGGACTCGGAATCTGGTTGGAGAAAGCCTTCAAGGTACAACCCGAGAAAGACTTCACAGTGGGTGAAGGAATCATCACCGGATTACAGTTGAAACCGGAGCAGGCAGAGGTACTGGCGAAGCGGCTTGCATCGAACTGGGTCATTACGGATTCGAAGGATGTACCTGCGGGTCAGGAACTGACGTTGAAGCTGCGGGCACTGGTATAGTTCCAGCGCGGAGTGGATGTGACTCGAATTAATTGGTCGTGGCCTGTTTAAAAGGTAAGGCCTGATCTTCATGCGGATGACCCGCTTATAAGGTTGCATCACATGCTGACGAAGCGTCGCTCCCGAATGGAGCGAAGCATGGAATTAAAGTCTGACGGTGAACGGTCAGACCACAGACTGTCCCGAATTGCAGTGGAGAACTGCAGCGGGATGGTCTTTTTTTTTTGCAAAAACAGAGGTTGACGATTACAATCTACATATCATTAATTCAGGGGGAATGCGGATTGAATCAGCTAACATTTCTGGGCACTGGCGATGCGATGGGCGTTCCACGTGTGTATTGTGATTGCGAAATATGTACAGAGGCGAGGCTTACGGGAGAGAATAAACGGAAACGCTCTTCTGTTCTGATTGACGGTGGTGGGGATGGTGCGGGTGAACAGTTCATGATTGACTGCGGACCAGACTGGAGATCACAGATGGAGGATCAGGGATTGCGTATGGTGCATACGCTGCTCATCACTCATGCGCATTTTGACCATATTGGAGGATTGCCGGAATGGGCGGATGCATGCCGCTGGTTGGGTGTAAAGGGGCGTTTGTATGCACCACGCGAAGTGATTGCTACCATTCAGGGACAGTTTCCCTGGTTGGGTCGTCATATGGACTTTCTTGAAACGGATGATGATATTGAACTAGGCTGCTGGAAGGTACATTCCTGGAAAGTGTGCCATGGACATAACGGGTATTCTTACGCCTATCGATTGGATCAGGGTGGGTATAGCTGGGCGTACTGTTCAGATGCTATTGACCTGAAGGATGCCGAGAAAGAGCCTTTGCACGGACTGGATATGCTGGTGCTTGGAACAAGCTTTGTGCATGAGCTTGCGGAATTCTCAACACGTTCCGTGTACGATATGCGTGAGGCGCAGGAGCTGCTGTGGGAACTGAAGCCGGGTCATACTTATTTTACACATATGTCTCATGACGTCGATGTACGGCAGAATTATAATCTGGATCAAGGTATTACGATTGCCCTTACCGGGATGAAGGTGCCGCTTGGAACATTAAAGCTGGAAACGAAAGCGTAACTCAACTTAACTAGCGTAACAAAATAAATTCAGAAGAGCGTATCCTTTACAAGGGGTTCTTCGTTTACATAGTGTAAGTCAAAATCAATCAGGAACCAGCAAAGGGGGGCCCCCAAGATGGCCTTTGTGAAGTCCGTGGATTGCAGAATCAACAGACCACATGATGATGGTAAACAAGATAAATTCAATATTGAATTTAATGGCAACGACAGAAAAAATCAATTGAACCCAAGCATCCATACCGTACTACCCGATCTGATGGGTTCGTTGTATGCGTATTGTCTATCTCTGACGAAATCAGTTCCAGACACGGAGGATCTGGTTCAGGAGACCTGTCTCAAAGTGTTGTCGTCGAGAGTGGTTGGAACTTCCGGGATGAATAAAGATATAAACTGGGAAGCTTATCTGATTCGTATTGCTCGCAACAGCTGGATTGATATCTTACGTCAGCGGGAGAGATTGGCTTATAAACTGGATAGCTTGAAGCCGCTCCTACACGAAATGGAGGAGGAAAGGCGATTCGAGGAATTGGAGTCTGCCGTACAACTTCTTGTAAATACGCTACCACCGTGGCAGCGAGTGATATATGTATTACGTGAATTAATGGGTTATAGGGCGGCAGAGACTGCGGAAATGCTGGATACGACTGAAGGCGCTGTGAAAGCAGCGTTAAGTCGTGCACGCTCTGCCATAGCTGAAGTGAGGCACAGGTTGGAACAATCGGACGCTGAATTGCAGTATGAGGAAGGCGCAGTGGAGGACAATCGGGAGGAACTGCGCAGCTATCTGCTGGCATTTCGTAATGGGGATACAGCCCGAATCATTGATCTGTGCCTGAACCGGACCGATGATCCGATGGCTGTGGCGGGCACGATTTTGCAGCAGACTTTGCCGTCTCCATCCATGCAGCCAATGATGTACGGGTACTCCACTTCTGGCATGAACTCGATGTCGTATGGAGGCGGATACACGGTCAACATGGTTGCCTAAACCGAGGAGGCGACACATATGAATGTAGTGCCGTATGTAGTGGAACAGACAGCTCGCGGAGAGCGGAGTTATGATATTTATTCACGTTTGCTCAAAGATCGGATCATTATGGTGTCCGGAGAAATTGAGGATCAGATGGCAAATGCCATCGTGGCCCAGTTGTTGTTTTTGACTGCAGAGGACCCGGAAAAGGATATCCAGATGTACATCAACAGCCCTGGTGGGTCGGTGACTGCGGGATTTTCGATCTATGACACGATGCAATTTGTGAAGCCGGATATCTCCACGATCTGTACAGGGATGGCGGCAAGCTTTGGTACGATATTGCTGGTAGGTGGAACAAAAGGTAAACGTATGGCGCTGCCCAACAGTGAGATCATGATCCATCAGCCACATGGCGGTACGCGAGGGCAGGCGTCGGATATGCTGATTCATGCTAACCGCATCATTCAGCATCGTCAACGTCTTAACAAGCTGTTAGCCGACCATACAGGACAGTCAATTGAGCGGATTGAGAAGGACTCGGATCGAGACTATTTCCTGACCGCTGCGGAAGCAGTCGAATATGGATTGGTGGATAAGGTCATATCCAGCTCATAATAGTAGCCCGGAAGGTCATGTGACCTTTCGGGCTTTTTTCGATTTATAACTAAACCTTACATTTCTTTACCTTACATTTCTTTCGCAAGCGTAATGAGCCTGCTCATCCCTTCCCGAATCTGCTGCTCATGTGCATAAGAGAAGGACAGGCGCAGCTTGCGACTGGCTGAATGATCCGAAGAATCAAATACCGTTCCGGGTACAAAGGCAACGGATTGTTCCATGCATCGGTGAAGCAGTCTCCCTGTATCCACACCCTCAGGAAGCTCTACCCAAAAGTTAAGTCCGCCCTCCGGCCGGGTCCACGTCCAGTCCGTTTCCAGCAGAGATTGTTCCATTACTTCCATCCGTAGCTGGATAGCGGTCCGTAGCTTGGACAGATGTTGATGCATACGTTCTGACTGAAAATAACGGAGAAAAAGCTTCTGGTTCAGAAGGGGCGATCCGTTATCTGTCAGTGATTTTACAGCCTGTAGTCCTGGCATGAATCGCTGGCGGCATATGATGGCTGCAATCCGTAGCCCGGGTGCAACATACTTGCTGTAACTGCGGATGTACAGAGTGTGTCCAGTAGTATCGTAGGTGAAAATGGGTGCAGGAGGTTTCTCCTTAAAATAGATATCATAGGTACTGTCGTCTTCGAGCAGAAAACAACCATACTGTTCTGCAAGTTCAGGTAACTGCTTACGCTGTTCTACGGGAACATTAAGGCCGGTTGGATTCTGAAAGGTCGGTGTCATATAAAAGAGGCGCGGCTTCTCACTCTTCATCAGATGTTCGATCTGCTCCAGATCATACCCGTCCGAGTGAATATCCGTAAAGATCAGACGAGCACCTTGTTTGCGGAAAATCTCCATTGCCGGTCCATACGTAGGCCGTTCCATCAACACCCGATCCCCGGGTTTGACCAGTGTCCTCGAGATGACGTCAATCGCTTGCTGGGCCCCCGAAGTAATAAGCACTTCGTCTGCAGAGAGATAGAAGCGTTCTTTTTTCGTTAGATGGCTTGCCAGCGCAGTTCGCAGTTCCAGATCTCCCTGAATCGTGGAATACGTTCCGAGCAAACGGGGATATTGATCCAGCAGATCACGCATTAGTTCACCCCAATACCGGTTGGGCAACAGAGAGGGATCGATTAACGATTTGGAAAATTGGTATTCTGCTTCAAGGGACTGTACCCGTGCTAGTGAATCCCAATGCAGCCAGGCAGACACGGCGGGATCATCCGCCTGATCCGTTACTGAGAAGGGAGTTGCTGGACTGACATAATAGCCGGACTTGTCCTTCACATAAACACTCCCACGTTCCTTTAACTCCTGATAGGCTTTGAATACGGTCAGACGATGTACGCCGAGTAGCTCGGACAGGCTTCGTACAGATGGCAGTTTTTCATGTTCGGCCCACTCTCCCGCTTCTATACGTACAACGAGATAATGGATTACTTGCTCATATAATTTCAGGCTGTTATCTGTCATCATCATGGTTCTGCCCACCCGGCTCACACTCCTTTTGAACTCTATTGTAACAGCTAATGGGAGAAAACTGTTCTGTTTTGTTCATTCTGTTCTGTAGACCATGAGATATGATGGAGAACAGATAAAGGAGTGGTTATCATGGTGGGGATTGCATTTACGGTCATGTGTCTTATTTTCGGTACAACATTTCTGGCTATTAAAATTGGAGTAGAGGCAGGCATGCCGCCTTTTCTGTCAGCCGGATTGCGATTTTTAATCGCGGGAGCGCTGATGTTTGCATGGATGAGGATGAAGGGCAAAGTGAGCTGGTCGCTCCTGTTCCGCAAGGAGATGTTGTTAACGGGAGCGGGGCTGACCTTCGGCACTTTTGCCACATTATATTGGGCTGAACAGCATGTGAGCTCGGGTGTGGGTGCCATTCTGTCAGCGACAGGGCCGCTGATGATTATGTTGATGCAGACGGCGCTGTTGCGGCAAAAAACATCTGCCCGTATGATTGTAGGCTGCCTGATCGGGTTCACCGGTGTGGTACTGGTTGTGTTGCCAGGTGTATCGCTTGGTGCAGGTTCCCTGTTCATGTGGGGTTGTATCGCGGTACTAGTGGGGGAGGTCTGTTATTCAGCAGGTGCATTGTACTCCAAAAAGGTCATTCATCAGTTCAAGGAGGCGAGTCCTGTAGCGATCAATGCGGTGCAGATGATGTATGGGGGACTGCTGTTATCCCTGCTCTCGGTCGGAACGGAATCGTGGAATATGTCTGCTCTGGACTGGGTGCCTGCCGTCTCGTCGGTGATCTATCTGACTGTTATTGGCTCCATGGTGGGGCATAGTCTGTTCTATTGGATTATGTCGCGTACCAACCCGTTATTCCCGGCAACCTGGTTATACATTTCTCCGCCCATTGCCGTGGGGCTTGGCGCTGTAGTCTATGGTGAGCATGTCAGCTGGGTTACGTGGGTCGGTGTGGTTCTGGTTGTTTCAGGTCTACTGGCGATGAATGAGAAGGTGAGCGGCTGGTTGAAGAAAAGAAGTCGTGCGAGGATGACAGTGCAGGCTTCCGAATCTGTTTTAAAATAGGTGAAGTTTGAAGGTATGCAGCTCAATCTCAAAATCAGCCCTTGATTTTAGGTTGAGCTGTTTGTTATTTCAACATGATATTTTCGTTAACCAGTAGGTAGTAATATTCATCCATCTGTTCTGCCGTAACATTTTCTTCGAAATGTTGTATCCACCACATCACAAGTAAACGAATCACCCCCGAGTGAAACTCGGCTACCAGTTCTATGGGAAGTGAAAATTGTTTACCTCTTCTCTTCAATTCCAGAAAATCTCGTCTGAATATCTCTCCGATATAATGTATGAAAAAGTTGTTAAACCCCTCATCTTTCTGCTGGTTCTGCACAATTGTCTCCAGTACATTTCCGAACAGAATTTTAGATACGCTTTGCAAAGGCTGCTGTAACCGGTCTTCTACATTCATGTGTAAATAATCCCGAAGGACCCAAGTTAGGGTGGTGGACAGTAGAGCAAATTTATCCTTGAAATGTTTGTAAAACGTTGTTCGGTGAACCATAGCTTTGTCACATATTTCATTAATTGTGATGTTGCTGAATAGCTGACCTTTCTCACATAACAGATCGAGTAGCGCCATCGTTAACAATTTATGAGTTCGGGTAACTCTCAAATCCACCTTTTTATCAATCATTTTCATCTACATCATTTCCTTATTGTAGTTTAGCTATATAGTATCAACACATTGATTCTTACATGATACGAGATTCCAAGTGTATATTGGTATTATAAGTAATTTTTAGATAGAGCTACAAGTGTAGATGAAATATGATGGATTGGAGAGGATGAAGTGGCAATGTCCGACATGAAAAAAGCTGTGGTAATTGGGGCAGGTATTGCAGGGTTAATCACTGCAAGGATGTTATCTGATTATTATGATGAGGTATGTATCATTGAGCGAGATGAATTGCCTTCTGAGCCGGCAAATCGGCAGGGTGTGCCTCAATCCTTTCATCCACATCGTGTATTACCGCGCGGCGGACTCATTCTGGAACATTACTTTCCCGGATACAATGATGAATTGGTCGCGCTTGGCGCCATTCCTTCGCATGAAGAGAAAATTGTGATTGCCAATCGCTATGGTACATTAGTCAATAAGGCGAATGCCGCTTCCTCATTCAAAATTGCATCGAGCAGCAGAGCACTGCTGGAATGGGTATTGCGTCAGCGAGTCCAGAGCATAGATCATATAAGCTTCTTAACGAGTACGGAAGTTACCGGGTTAATGGCATCAGAAGATCAGCGTTTGATTACAGGCGTGTATACCAAAGAAAGAGGTCGGGATAATCGGGAAGCAATGCTTGCAGCAGATGTGGTTATTGATGCCGCGGGACGTTCTTCCAAATTGATCAGATGGCTTGAACAGATAGGGTTGTCCGTGCCTGAGCCGGAAGTGCTGAAGGTGTCTCTTGGTTACAGCACCCGCTATTATAAGATACCATCCTCTATTCAAAATGATTGGGGAACGGTGATAACAGAGTCCGATCCTGTGCAAGGAACTCGTGCAGGCATGTTGTGGCGCATTGAAAATGATATCGCTGGACTATTACTGTTCAACGCAGGAGGAGATGAATATCCTCCAACCCATCCGGATGAGTTTCAAGAGCAAATCAAACATCTGTTTGCTTCGGATGAAATCGTAGCGTTGGCAGAACAGCTGGAGCCTTTTCAAGGACCGCGTGGATACCGTATTTCCGAGTCTGTCCGTCAACATTTTGAACTGATGGAGAATTGGCCCTCCGGGTTACTCGTCCTTGGCGATGCATTTTGCAGCTTCGATCCAATCCATGGCCAAGGCATGACGGTTGCTGCAATTGAAGCCGAGACCATAGCGAAATGTTTGAATGAGCAGCGAATGCATCCTGAGCCGCAGTTTGAGCGTCAAGTGCTGCTTCGTATGCAGCAGGCTATTGAACCGGCCTGGTGGCTTAGTTCTGTGGCTGATCTGCGTTGGAAAGGGGTCGAACATGTTGGGCCTTCCCGAATGAAAGGGGTTGCGTTTGCTCAGAAGTATATAAACTTGTTTACTAAGCAGGCGATGAAAAAGGCGAGTCAGGAAAATAATAAACATCTCTTTTTTACCCAGTTCCTGATGAATGCTCTAATCCTTCCTCCAAGTGAATACTTTAAAGGTGAAATCCTGAACATGATCCTGAACGACAACGGTTCCGAAGAAGAAATGGAGTTAAGAGCAGAGCTTGGTCTCCAAGATCCGGAGTTATTCCAGCAAAGAATAGATGAGATCATTCCGTCATTTCAACTGGAATGTGATGGGCAAATAAAAAAACTGCTTGAGTCTTTCCAGCATGCCATGAGCAAGTAAAACAATGAATCGTGGTGTGTGAAAGTAGGCAAAACATGAAACGAATAATTTTAAATTTCATAGCTAGCATTGTCATCTCATTTATTGTATTTTTTATTGTTTTATTTTTTGCCGATGTCCCAGATACTGATCGTGTCATCTTATCTATGGCGATTACGATTTCACTACAATTATCCTTGATTACCGCATTGTTGCTCTCTAAACATAAAAAATAACAGAAAAATATACCTAATATAATCGCTAAATAGGATAATGAACATATTTTTAAAATCAAAAAAACAGCCCTGCACGGCGAAATTCGCCGACTGGGCTGTTCGTTGATCTTATTTACTCTGCGTTCAGCACAAACTTCTCGATAACTTCTTTCACGCCGTCTTCGTTATTACTTGCCGTAATGTAATCCGCCAGCTCTTTCAGGGCAGGGATGGCATTTCCCATCGCTACACCAAGACCAGCAACTTCGAGCATCTCATGGTCATTCCAGGAGTCGCCGATGGCAATACACTCGCTGAGCTGGTGACCGAAATGGTCAGCCAGGAAGGTCAGGGCGTGGCCTTTAGTTCCTTCGTTGTGCATGATCTCCAGGAAGTAAGGTTTGGACTTTGTGATATGCACTTGAGGTCCGAGCAATTCACGCAGGTCAACGGCAACCTTATCCAAGTAGTCTGGCTCATCGATAATAAGCAGCTTTGGTGTTTTTTGTTCGATGACTTTGATGAAATCAGATTCGATGTAATATTGGGTGCCGTTTAATTTGGCATAATCACGCAGCTTGTCGTTTTCCTCACGGGCATACAACTTGTCGTCAATGTATGTTTGCAGGTGGAGATTGTTCTCCAGGCAGTAATCATACAATTTGCGGGAAGCTTCCTGTGGAACGTAGCGCTCATAAAGTACTTTTTCGTCCAGCAGGTTTTTCACCAAAGCGCCTTGATACGTAATGATCGGCACGTTAAGTCCGGTTTGACGAGCAAGCGCTTGTGCGGAAGCATAAGCACGTCCAGTCGCCAGCGTTACAGTTACACCATGGGCAACCGCTTGTTCCAGTGCAGTCTGTGTAGCAGGGGTTACTTCCTTGTTGTCGTTGATCAGTGTGTCATCAATATCGATTGCGATTAATTTGTAGGTCATCTGTATTTCTCTCCTTTTTTATCTGTATCTATCTGGTATCTATACCCGACTTAATCTATATCAGTTCAACTAAACGTTTTACACGAGAACGGAGAGGACAGAAAAAACCTGAAGAAGCGGAGCGTTCGCCTGAAAGCTTTCTAAAAGAAAGCTACATCGGAAGCATAAGCTATCACCGGATTTTCCCTTTGAAGAAGGGAATCAAAAAAATCTGGGGATAACAGCGATCGGAAGGTTATTCTGTCATCGGAGTGGCAGGTGTAAACATTCTTGGGTTGAACTTATATACTTACTCTTCCAGGAAAACAAGGCCGATAAAGTCTTCCAGCTCAAGGTTGCCGAAGTAATGTTTTACATCCAGGCCCTCAAGTGCAGTACGCACCTCGGATTCCTCATACCGCTTGCCGCGCAGCATATTTTCGATATCCGCCACATCACCTACACCGAAGAAGTCGCCAAAGATTTTGATATCTTCGATGCGTCCATCCTTGATGTTCATGCGCAGATCGATGATGCCTACAGGGAATTTGCGAGTGTGCTTCACATTGCTTTCCGGAGACAAGCCATAGTTCCAGTCCCAGTTGTTATAACGCTCAGCGGAGATTTCCTTGATTTTGTCCCAGTCTTTGTCAGTGAGGGTGTACTGTGGAACGTCCTTAGGCTCCATCCGGAAAATGTGACGTAACAGCTCATCGCGGAACTGCTCAATCGTCAGGTTGGTGTCAATCAGATCCCGTATGTTGGCGACCCGGCTGCGCACGGACTTGGTGCTCTTGGATTTGAATTTCTCAGGATTGACGTTCAGGGAAGCCTGAACATGCTCCAGATTCAGATCAAACATCAATGTGCCATGACTGAACATGCGCCCACGTGTGGAAAACTGGGCGTTGCCCGAAATTTTCTTTTCGCCGACTTGCAGATCATTACGCCCGGTCAACTCGGCATTTACACCAAGCTCGTGCAAAGCTTCAACCACAGGCTGGGTGAACTTGCGGAAATTGTGGAAGGATTGACCGTCATCCGCTGTAATAAAGCTGAAATTCAGGTTGCCCAGATCGTGATATACCGCTCCGCCTCCCGAAAGACGACGAACCACCTGCACACCGTTATCCTGAACGTACTCAATATTAATTTCTTCAATCGTATTTTGATGTTTTCCGATGATAATCGATGGACGGTTAATGTAGAACAGCAGATAGCTGTCATCCTCCATCGGCAGATGCTTCAGAATGTACTCCTCAATGGCAAGGTTTACAGAAGGATCTGTAATGCCCTGGTTGTCTACAAACAGCATGGTCATTCCTCCATTAATGTATGTGAGGGATTGCTAGTCCCTTATGTAGTGAACCTTGTATATCAAAAGGAACCGAAATTCCTCTTCTATTGTAAACGAATTATGGTTGGGACACAAAGAAAACAGGATTGACCCACACCTCCCGTGCCATCCATAATAAAAAGGACATACAGAAAGGATGACGGAAGAATGACCGGTTATATCGAAGTGTTCGGACATGGCGGGGACGTGGAGACGGCTGCGTCACGATTTGGGAGGGAAGCTGCTGATTTTTTGGATTTCAGTGCCAACATTAATCCACTCGGTCCGCCCAGAGGGGTGCTGGAGGCTATACAGCAAGGATCGCAGTCGGTGATTCGGTATCCCGATCCGGCGCACCGGGGATTCAAAGCACTGCTGAGCGAGCGTCTTGGTGTGATGCAGGAGCAGATTTCCGTGGGCAACGGCGCAGCCGAAAGCATGGCGCTCATTCTGCTTGGGCTTGCCCCGCGCAAGGTGGGTACGGTGGAACCGGGATTTTCGGAGTACCGGTCGTTGGCACGACAATTCGGTGCCGAGGTTGTACATACGAAGGGAAGAGAAGAACTGGTGTGGCGAGCGGAACCCGAGGACATCGAGCAGCTCATGGAAAAGGTAGACCTGCTCTTCCTCGGCCAGCCCAACAATCCAAACGGTGTACAATATCCACTTGAGGTATTACAAAGGCTTGCACGCAAAGCGGAAGAAACGGGAACCGTACTTGTCATTGACGAGGCCTTTATGGATTTTATTTCGGTAGACCGGCGTCAGTCCCTGGCAGCACATCTGAATGACTATCCGAATGTAATCATCATTCGCTCGATGACGAAGTTTTATGCCATTCCGGGCTTGCGTCTTGGATATGCTCTGGGCCGTGCCGAATACATTCAGGCGATGACAAAGAAACAGGTGACCTGGAGTGTCAACGGTCTGGCGCTCATGGCAGGGGAAGCCTGTCTGCGTAGCGGAGAACGGTACGAACAGGAGACCATGTCACAGATCACGCGGGAACGGGGGCGTCTCATCGAAGGTCTGAAGGCGTACGGATGTGCGGTGACACCGGGAGAGGCGAACTTTATTTTGGCACGTGTGCCGGCCCCTTGGACAGCGGCATCAATGCAAGAGGAGCTGGGCCGAAGGGGCATTCTGATTCGCAGCTGTGCCATGTATCCGGGGCTTGACAAAGGGCATGTACGTTTCGCGGTCAAGGATGCAGATGCCAATGCTACATTACTCGAAGTGCTGGGCAGCGTGCTGGAAACCAAGGGATATCCGAATGTTGATCAGACGAAAGATGAGGAACAGGGAGGGAAGCGGCAATGACACTCCCGTTTTATAACTACTTTACGAATGGAGAAACAGACGAGAATGAATATGCTTCCTCTTCCTGGCCGGGACTAAACATATCTGCACATGAACGACATATCAAAGCTCAGAGCCCAAGGTCTGCCCAAGCGCTGTCGAGTGCGGTATATGGCGGTGGGATGCTTGAACTGGATCGCATATTTAACATCTATGTGGACAGGCATTACCGCTGTGATGATCCGCCGCGTGATATCGAGCAAGCGCTGAAAGAATGGTATGAGCCACGCGATCAATGTGCCGGATTATTGACGGCCGTAAGGCTGGAGCATACCTCCATTCAGGAATATACAAGTGATGAATTTGGCCTTCTGTGCTGCACCACTGCGGGTGTATCAAATGCCGCACGAGCGGGGTCGGAGAGAACGGTATTTGATACGGCGGGAAATAAGACGATGTCTTCCAGCAGGGAGCGCTCTGCTCCTCCAGCACGGAATCTAACGATGCCCCCCTATGTCCCGGGTACAATTAACATTATGCTCTGGTTGAACGGACGCATGACCAGCGGGGCAATGGTGAATGCAGTACAGACGGCGGTGGAAGCCAAAGCAGCAGCGCTGGCGGATGCGGGTGTTCTGGATTCGGAGAACGGGTTGCCCGCCACCGGCACCACAACCGACGCCATTGTGATTGCGGTAGGTCAGGCAATGGAGGAACCTCAGCCGATGATTACTTATGCCGGGACAGCGACTACGGCAGGGGCGGCGATTGGCAGATTGGTATACGACACGGTAACGGAGAGCCTTCAGGCCGGACTGTTATGGAAAGAGAGGGTCAGGCACAAATGACTTTTGAGCTGGAGCATCTATGGACCTGGCCGTTCTGGACAGACATGGCGGGAGCCTGGATTATTATACTTGCGTACCTGTTGGACCGATGTATCGGAGATCCGCGCTGGATTCCCCATCCGGTGATTGGCATGGGAAAAGGCATCTCGGCGTTGGAGCGTGTCATTCGCTCGCGTGTACGCACAGATTCGGGGCTGAAGAGAGCCGGGCTTTTGTTCCCGATTGTGATTGCAGGGGGTTCTTTTGCCATCACCTGGGGACTCATATATGTGCTTGGGCTGATTCATCCTGTCATTGCAGCGGCAGCTGAAGTGGTGCTCATTGCAACGACCATTGCTTCAAAAGGGCTGAAGGATGCAGGTATGGAAGTGTATCGTCATCTGAAGCAGCAGGATTGGCCGGCGGCCAGACGTTCACTGGGCATGATTGTTGGACGTGATACGGCGCATCTGGATGAACCGGAGGTTGTGCGGGGAACGGTAGAGACAGTTGCCGAAAATATCGTTGATGCCATTGTATCACCGTTATTCTATGCACTCATTGGAGGCGCTCCACTAGCCATGGCTTATCGCGCAGTCAACACGCTGGATTCCATGGTCGGATATAAAAATGACAAGTATCTGCATCTTGGCTGGGCCTCGGCCCGTCTGGATGATGTGGCGAACTGGATACCTGCGCGGCTGACCGCGATTCTGTTAATCGTGGGTGCCTGGGTCATGAAGCTGGACGCCAAAGGAGCAGCACGCATGGTTGCACGGGATGCAAGACTACATCCAAGTCCGAATAGCGGTTTTCCCGAATCAGCGGTGGCTGGAGCACTGGGCATCCGGCTTGGCGGACATAACGTGTATCACGGCGTTGCTTCATTTCGTGCCTACATGGGTGAAGCCACACGGCCGATGGAGGCCGAGGATATTGTGCAAACGTCACGTCTGATGTTCTGGTGTGCAGGGGCTTTTGTGGTACTATGCGTGTTCATAACGCTGGGTGTGTGGCTGGCAGGAGGGACGCTGTTATGGCCGTAAATGAAGAGAATGCAGGCAATGAAGTACATAGGGATCAACCCGGGCCGCTGAAACGAAACATTCTGTGGGTCCGTCATGGGACAACGTTATGGAATGTGGAAAAAAGATATCTGGGGCATACCGACATCGGTCTGCTGCCAAATGCCAAAGAAGAACTGGCTCCGCTTCATGAACAATTGAGCGGTATTTCGTGGCACGAGGTATATTGCAGTGATCTGCTTCGCTGCCGACAGACGCTGGAGAAGATTCTTCCTGATGCCATCGGACAGGTGAAGTTCGACTCGCGCCTGCGCGAGAATGATTTTGGAGAGTGGGAAGGGCTGACGTATGATCAGCTTAAGGATAACCCTGTGTACCGAAGCTGGATTGATGCGCCGCAGGAGGTCACTCCGCCCGGTGGGGAATCGTGGCAGGAGTTTACCGGACGGTTGGATTCCTTTCTCCAAGAGATGTTGTTGGAGGGCCGTTCTTCGATGCACGTTGATGAGGGGCGCGAGTCAACCATAGTTGTGGTTACGCATGGTGGTGTCATCCGGTATGCCTTGTCCCGTCTGATTGCGGGGCTTGGGTTCTGGGATACACATGTCGTACCGGGACAGGTGATTCAGGTTCAGCTTGATCAACAGGGAAACCAGTGGTTTGGCAGCAGAGTTACTTTTCCGCCGATCGGGTTGTAAGGATGTACAATATACCCTATAATCACAACAGAAGTGTGACTTCAGCATGGATGCAGATTCGCTGTAGGCTGTGAAGCCTGAACGAGTATGTAGTATGCAGAAATTACACGACAATGGTTTACCATATCAGCGACCAAGGGTCCCGCGTGTGAAGGCTGTTTTTCACGGCAATTAGTACGAGTCATGAAACACACATGGGTGAAATGGGGAAGCCGGTGCAAATCCGGCACGGTCCCGCCACTGTAAAACAGGATGATTCCTGTAAGTCAGGTTACCTGCCCTGGACGTACAAACCGGTGTTCCTTCGAGGAAAGGACAGCGTTTCGGGCTATTCTATGCGCATGGACAACCCTTGGTTGAACATGTACAGATCGCCATATGCGAGACGTCATCCCTGATCCTGGACGTATGGATTGGGGATTTTTTATTGTTCATGTAAGCTGAACGAGACCAATTTTACACGAGGTCACTACGATTGCAGTACCATCTTCCGATCGCTGTTATCCCCAGATTTTTTGATGCCCTTTCTTGAAAGGGAAAATCCGGTGATAAAGGCGAACACTTCGTTTCTTCAGATCGGTTCTGCACTCTCCGTTAACGTGTAAATGTTGCAGTTCAAACCTTATACAGGAACACCAAGGCATGGGTAGTAAAAGTTCGAGCACGATGCAAGAAAATAGTACAAATAGAGAAGGGGAGAATAACAGAATGAATTTCAAAAATTGGAAAAACGTAGCGTCCCTGCTAAGTGCAGCGGCACTCGCACTGGCTTTGGCCGGATGTGGCAATGCAACAACAAACGAGGGCACAGGTACTTCACAGCAACCGGCACAGGAGCAGTCCCAAGGCCAGGCGCAGACGGACCTCAAAACACAATATCCACTGACAGTTACGGATGCAACGGGGGAATCGTTCACCTTTGAAAAGGCACCAGCCAAAATCGTATCCGTGTCTCCGGCTGAGACGGAATCCCTGTTTGCCCTTGGATTGGACGATCAGATCGTTGGTGTATCCGACTATGACGATTATCCGGAAGCGGCAACAACCAAAGCTAAAATGGGCGGTATTACCAAGCCCAATGAAGAGTCCATTATTGCCGCTGAAGCCGACATTGTCTTCACAGGTATCTCGATGAGTGAGGATGCGGTGAAAAAACTGCGTGAGCTGGGCATTACCATTTTCAAAACGGATCCTAAATCCATTGACGATGTAATGAACAATATCGAAACCTTCGGTAAAATCACCGATCATCAGGAAAAAGCACAAGAAATCATCACCCAGATGAAACAGGACGTGACGGATGTAACCGAAGCGGTGAAGGCAGTTAAACCGGAAGAGAAGAAAAAAGTATACGTTGAATTTTCCCCAGGCTGGACTGTGGGTAAAGGCGAATTCATGGATGAACTCATCACTGTAGCCGGTGGTAGCAATATTGCTTCGGACAAAGAGGGCTGGTATGAAATTAACGAAGAGAACGTGATTGCCTCCAACCCGGATGTGATCCTGTATGCCAACGATGTAATTGACGAAAACTCTAAAACACTGGATCAGATCATCAAGGCGCGCAGCGGCTGGGATCAAATTACGGCTGTGAAAAATGACGCGGTTATTGGCCTGGATGCCAACCTGCTGAGCCGTCCGGGTCCACGTGTAACTCAAGGGTTGAAAGAAGTAGCCAAAGCGATCTACCCTGACTTGTTCCAATGAGTAAAAAGCTGATCCTGTTCGGAACGACGGGCATGGTGCTGCTGGTGCTCACCGTGCTCATCTGCACGGGCATTGGTTCAGTAGCGTTGCCGATCCGGGATATTGCAGGCATCCTGATTCACAAAATTCCTTGGGTGGGCGATTGGATTACACCGGATTGGAATAAGGCAGCCGAACAGATTATCTGGAAAGTCAGATTCCCACGTGTACTGCTTGCCGTGCTCGTGGGCGCATCGTTGGCGATTGCCGGTACGGGATTCCAGGGGGTTCTTCGGAACCCACTGGCAGACCCGTTCACCTTGGGCGTGTCATCCGGTGCTTCGGTGGGTGCAGCCTTTCTGATTTTCTTCGGATTGCAGTATGCACTGATCGGAATCTGGACGTTGCCACTGGTGGCGTTTTTGACGGGTGTAATCACGTTATGGTTTGTTATGGCACTGGCTCGTGAAGGGCGTAAAATACCTACACACAGCCTCATTCTGGCTGGTGTGGTCATGCAAAGTTTCCTGGGCGCAGTTGTTTCCTTCCTGTCGACCATGTCGAAACAGACGATTAATGAAATTATATACTGGACGATGGGAAGTCTGGCTCTGCGTGGGTGGTCGTATACGGCCATCCTTTTCCCGTATTTTCTGTTAGGGCTGGTCTTTCTCTGGAGCCGCGCACGCTCGTTGAATGTGCTTGCACTGGGAGAACGTCAAGCCGCACATATCGGGATCGGAGTGGACAGACTCAAGCTGTCCGTGCTGGCAGTTGGCACACTGCTGACTGCTGGGGCTGTCTCGGTATCGGGTGTCATCGGATTCGTTGGATTGGTGATCCCGCATATGTTGCGGCTGCTGGTGGGACCGGATTACCGACTGTTGGTACCTTTGTCTGCCATTGGTGGAGCGATCTTCATGGTGTGGGCCGATACCATCGCAAGGTCGTTGCTGGCACCAACTGAGATTCCGCTCGGTGTTGTCACCGCCTTTGTTGGTGCGCCGTTCTTTGCTTACCTGCTGAACCGGAACAAAAAGTTGCAGAAGGGGATGATGCCATGAATTCCAGTACCAGTTCCAACTCGACTTCACTTATCTCCATTAAGGGAGCAGGGAAGTCATATGGCAATCATCAGGCACTGCACAATGTAGACTGGCATGTTGGCGAAGGTGACTGGTGGGGAGTTGTCGGACCAAACGGCAGTGGCAAGTCCACCCTGATCCAGCTTATTGCCGGAACGGAACAGTTAAACGAAGGTCAGATTCGTATCGATGGTCGAGACATCGGCTCTTACAGCCGTAAGGACCTATCGCGCATGATCGCTGTATTGCAGCAGGATGGCTTACCAGCCATCTCCTATCCCGTGCGAGACGTGGTGGAGATGGGGCGATATCCATACCAGAACTGGCTGGGGCGGGAAGTGGGCGATGGGGCACTTGTGGTGGACAGGGTGCTTGAAGACCTGGGATTGACAGAACTGGCGGACAGACCGCTGGATGCACTCAGCGGCGGGCAACGGCAGCGGGTCGCACTAGCCAAAGTTATGGCTCAGGAGCCGAGGTTACTGCTGCTGGACGAGCCGACCACGTTTCTGGATATTAAATATCAATTGCAATTCATGGAATTGTTATCGGCATGGCGACAGAGAAATAACATTACGATTGTGGCTGTGCTGCATGATCTGAATCTGGCCGCGTTATTTTGCGATCACATTCTGGCGCTGCGTGAGGGCATGGCGGTTGGAAAGGGTACACCTCATACGTTGATCAACGATGAGAATATCCAGGATATATTTCGCGTCAAACCCGCGATTGTCTCTCATCCCGACCATGCCATACCTCAACTGCTGCTGCGGCGGGACATCGATTAAATGAAACGGGGCAACCCATATTTTGATGAAGGAAGTGCTGGTTGTATGAATAATGAACAGGTGTTGGAGCATTTAACAAGTAAGATTACTGCTCCTGATCAGGAAGTGGCGGCAGAAACCTCTGCGCACGTGGATTCGTTGACGAAGCCGCCGGGGAGTCTGGGCAAATTGGAAGAGCTGGTGATCCGCCTAGCAGGCATGACTGGCAATGCACGTCCGCGTTTTGATCACAGGGCGGTCATTGTCATGGCCGCGGATCACGGTGTAGTGGAAGAGGGCATCAGTGCTTTTCCTGCCGAAGTGACCCCGCAGATGGTCCTGAATTTCCTCGCTGGAGGTGCGGCAGTGAATGTGCTTGCCCGTCACGCCGGAGCTGGTGTGATCTGTGTGGATATCGGTGTGAATGCCGATCTTGAACATCCTGACCTGCTTTCCCGTAAAATTCGCAAAGGCACGGCCAACATGGCCCGAGGGGCAGCGATGACCCGGGATGAGGCAGTTCGGGCTATCCTTGCAGGAGCCGAAGTTGTAGCGGCAGAGGTGGCGAAGGGAACACAGCTGTTTGTCACCGGGGAGATGGGAATTGGCAACACTACTGCAAGTGCTGCGGTAATGAGCGCGTTAACCGGAGTTGCACCAGCTGCCGCCGTGGGGCGAGGAACCGGCATTGATGATGCAGGCTTGCAGCGCAAGGCTGCTGTAGTCAGCCGGGCGCTTAGCGTAAACGCACCAAACCCGGAAGATGCACTGGATGTTCTGTGCAAGGTGGGTGGACTGGAGATTGCCGGACTCACGGGGGTTATCCTAGCAGCAGCTGCTCATCATTGCCCGGTCGTTGTAGATGGGTTCATCTCTACCGCGGCAGCACTGGTGGCGAGACAACTTGCACCTCTGAGTACAGCTTATATGATCGCTTCTCATACCTCACACGAAAATGGACATGAAGCGCTGCTGCGTGAACTGGACCTGAAAGCGATGCTGGATCTGGACATGCGTCTGGGTGAAGGCACAGGCGGCGTGCTTAGTCTTCATCTGATTGACGCAGCATGTCTCATTCTGAACGAGATGGCGACCTTTGCAAGCGCGGGTGTCTCGGACGGGGCAAGCCATGCTTCGGACTCTGCTGCGTCGGTGGATTCATCCCTGCAAGGAGAGAGTTCCCGATGAGCGTATTGGTGACAGGCGGCGCACGCAGTGGCAAAAGCTCCTTTGCCGAGCGACTCTGCATGCAGCGTTCCTCGGAGGCGTGGTATGTGGCGACAGCTCAGGCGTACGATGATGAAATGCGTGAGCGCATCGCCATGCATCAGCATCAGCGGGAGGCATCAGGGTATCTGTGGCATACAACAGAAGAGCCGATACATCTACCTGCTTTGATAAGCCGCATGGGTGAAGGGCATACAGGGACTTCTGCACCCACCATTCTGGTGGATTGCCTGACGCTGTGGCTGACAAATGTTTTGTTAGCGCATGAGCATGACGAGAAGCAGGTGTTACAGGCACATTTAGACGCGTTGGTTGAAGCGATTCGAACCTATCCCGGTTTGCTTGTTTTGGTTACAAATGAAGTGGGAGATGGGATCGTACCGGAATATGCCCTTGGCAGGAAATATCGGGATTTGGCCGGTGTACTGAATCAGCGTATTGCGGCGATATGCGGTGAAGTGTTTCTGGTGACCGTAGGCATTGCAATTGAACTAAAAAGCAAGGAGTACCGCTTATGAAGGATGGCACGCCTGCTCCTCAGCGCAAACATGCGGCGGCAGCTGCTTTTCAATTTTTGTCCCGTTTCCCTGTCAAAATGCAAATCGATTTTGTCCCGCCATTGCTGCGGGAAAGTGTAGTCTTTTATCCGTTGGTCGGTGCAGCGATTGGTCTGTGTGTCTGGCTCGCGGGAGCCTTAAGTGGTGCAGTGCTTCCGGCCTTTCCGGCTGCCGTCCTGACCCTGACGTTATGGGTATGGCTAACCGGAGGGCTCCATCTTGACGGATGGATGGATACGGCGGATGGCTTGCTCAGTTATCGTACCCGTGAGCGGATGCTGGAGATTATGAAGGACAGCCGTGTCGGGGCAATGGGCGTGATCGCCTGCGTGTTGCTTCTGATGATGAAGGCTGCGCTGATCGCCGATTTTATTGCCCGGGGCCAGTGGGTGTACGGTGCGCTGCTGATCCTGCCCATGATCTGGAGCCGCTGGTTCATGGTGTATGCGATGTCGGCCTGGCCGAATGCGCGCGAAGATGATGGACTTGCCGTATTGTTTAAAGGTCTGGGTGAGCGGAAGGAGGTCCAGCGTGCACGAAGTTCAGCTGTGGGCCTGACCTTGGTCGCAGGGGCACTTACGTTTGCCTCGGTGTGGATTTTCAAGCCGGATATGGGGATTGCGGATGCGATGGTGAGTGGGCTGGGAACACTGCCATGGTGGCTATACCCGGTGACGGCAGTTATTATACTGCCTGTGGCGTGTTATTATATCGGCCGATTCGTGGCTGCCCGGATCAGTGAACGGCTCGGTGGTTTAACCGGGGATACGTATGGTGCCATGAATGAGCTGCTGGAGGCGGCTTTGTTGACCGTGCTGAGTGTGCTTCAAGGACTGTTCTGGCTGTAACTTTTGAAATATGAAGCAGTATGGAAAGTGTTACCCATGAGGTTGGGAGTAAGGTGATCTGGATATAACATGGAGACAGGGGGAGAGAGCGTGGAAGATAAGCCATCACAACCAGCGGCGGTACTGATGTTGCAAGGAACGGCTTCCGATGTGGGCAAAAGTGTCATCACAACGGCATTGTGCCGGATTTTTAAGCAGGATGGCTTCAAGCCTGCTCCGTTCAAGTCACAGAATATGGCACTGAATTCCTATGTGACGGAAGATGGCAAGGAGATTGGTCGGGCCCAGGGGGCACAGGCCGAAGCCTGTGGTATTGAGGCGACAACCGATATGAATCCAATCCTGATCAAGCCGGTGAGGGACATGCATTCGCAGATCGTGGTACATGGTGTACCTTTTGCCCAGATGAGTGCATCGGACTACCGTCAGCATTTCCTGCCTGAAGCAAAGCAGACGGTGATGGATGCGTTGAATCGGCTACGGGATACCTATGATATTGTGCTGATGGAAGGAGCGGGCAGTCCGGCCGAGATCAATCTGAAGGACCGGGATATCGTTAACATGAATCTGGCAGGCTGGGCCGATGCGCCGGTGATTCTGATCTCCGATATTGATCGGGGCGGAGTGTTTGCTTCCATTGTAGGTACGCTGGAGCTGCTGGAACCCCATGAGGTGGCGCGAGTCAAAGGGTTCATTATCAACAAGTTCCGCGGTGATCTGTCCCTGTTGCAGCCAGGACTCGACTGGCTCGAAGAACGGACAGGCATTCCAGTATTAGGTGTTTTACCTTACATAAGAGATATTCAGATTGAAGCAGAGGATTCAGTGGTGCTGGACTCCATGCGTCATGGGAAATCCGGCAAAACCGAGCTGGATCTGGCGGTGATCCGATATCCGCGAATTTCCAACTTTACAGACTTTGATGCACTTTCCCGTGAACCGGATGTGAATGTGCGTTACGTGACCTCGCCAGAGGAATTGGGCAGTCCTGATGCCATTCTTCTACCGGGTACGAAGGACACCATAGGTGACCTGGCATATCTGCGTGAGTCTGGGCTGGAGCAGGCGATTGCCAGTCAGACCGAGCGTGAGCATGTTCAGCTCGTAGGAATATGTGGCGGATACCAGATGCTGGGACGTCATCTGAAGGACCCGTTTGCTGTGGAGGCGAATCAGATCCAGGAAGCAAAAGGACTTGGCTGGCTCCCGCTATCGACAACGTTTCTTCAGGAAAAGCAGACCGTCAGAGCTTCCGGACGGGTGCAGCCTGATCACCCGATTCGTCTGTATGGTGAGCAAGATGTAGCAGATGCTTCATTACCCATTAACGGATATGAGATTCATATGGGCGTTACGGAGTGTCACGAGCCTGAACGTGTAACGGCGTTGTTTGAAATCTCGCATCCAGGTGGTCAACCTTTCCAAGAAGGCTGGGGCTCAGTAGATGGCAGCGTGTGGGGAACCTACCTGCATGGTTTGTTTGAAAGTGATCAATTCCGACGTTCGTGGCTGAATGCCTTGCGTGCAGGAAAGGGACTGGCTCCACTTCAGGAGACGTATAGTGCGCTTGAACGTAAGGAGATGGAGTTTGATCGGGTAGCTGAATCGTTGCGTTCGGCATTGGATATGAAGCGTGTGTACGAGATTATGGGTGTTCAGGCACCCGAGTGAAACAACAATACCCCCATGTCCGACAAACCGTTCTATAGAAACGGAATGTTAGCGACATGGGGGTATTGTATATCCTATGATTAAATGAGGTTTAAAACAGGTGATGATAGGTTAATGGTTAACCTGTTAGTTTATTTTGAAATTTTTCATAGCGGATTGCAGCTCTACAGCTTGTTCATGCAGATGACGAACTGTATTGGAATGTGAATCCATCTCGCTGAGCTGCAGATCTGCTGTTGAAGCAATCTGTAACATGCTTTCACGGGATTTGGTCGTAATCTGTGCCGTTTCTTCAACGGATGCACTCACTTCTTCAGCACCAGCAGATACTTGTTGTGTAGAAGCCGAGACGGTCTGAATGGTCAGATTCACGTTCTGAATCAATTCATTCAGTTGCTGGAAGGCTGAGCCTGCTTGTTGAACAACAGTTGTGCCTGAACCAATCTCCTGGGTTACACGGTTCATGGCATCAACCGAGCGTTCAGCATCTTCACGAATGGTACCCAGATAATCCGAAATTTCTTCGGTGGCTGTCTTGGATTGCTCGGCAAGTTTGCGAACTTCTCCAGCAACAACAGCGAATCCGCGGCCATGCTCTCCGGCACGTGCTGCTTCAATGGAGGCGTTGAGTGACAGCATGTTAATCTGTTTGGTGATTTCAAAAATGGAAGCAACAATGGTGCCGATGGCTACCGAACGTTCATTCATAGTTTCAACATATCGCAACGATTCGCTTGCTGTCTGGCCTACACGCTCCATCTGCTCAATGGCATTCTGAGCCAGTCGGTTACCGTTAACTGCCTCGTTGGCTGCTTCACCAATCTGGTCAGACACTTCAGCAGAAGAAGAAGCAATATGCATGATACCTTGCGTAATTTCTTCCATAGCTCTGGCGTTCTCGGATGCGCTTGACGCAATGCTGATGCTGCCTTTTTCTGCATCTTCTGCAGAGCGGCTGGAGTTTCGAACCATACCGGACATCGATTCAACCCGCTGAAGCAGGTCATTGGAGCCTGATACAACTTCATTGGACGTGGACAAGGCACGGCTAATCATTTCTTTCAGGTTATGCGTCATCGTCTGGAAGCTTGCGGCAAGCTGGGCAATTTCATCTTTACCTTTGATCTCTAGTTCAGCGGTCAGATCACCCTGGGATATTTGTTTGCTATGTTGGACGAGCTTGATGATTGGTTTGGTCACTCTTTTGATCATACTAGTGGAGATAAGCCAGCCGAGCACAAACACTAATGCTGTAATCCCAAGGCACAACCAGAAAATCTGGGTAATCTTGTCTTGAATGAACTGGGCATCCATGCTCACAGCCATAATCATGTTACTTCCTGCAATGGGGATAAAGGCTGCTTTATGTACACCAAAGGAATCGGAGTAGACCTCGCTGATTACCATTTCTTTGTTCTCAATAGCTGCATTCATTGCGGGTTCTACACTAATCTCATCCTGGGCTTTCATGTTTGAAGAAGGGTTGGCCACAACGACTTTGGCTGAGCCATCTTGAATAGCAACAACGTAAGCCGCATCCAAATTATGTTCTTTTGCTTTATCTGCCAGGTACGATTCCACGGTCATGGCAGCACCTTCAGAACCGGCTCCGCCACTCTGTACCTGTAGGATTTTGGATGCTGAAGTATTCTTGTATATATCCTGAATGGACGTGTTTAGGACTTTGTCAAACTGCGGTAGCACGTAGCTTTGAATAATATTCATTGATACGGCATAAAAACTAATACTGAACAACAGGGAAGCAACCAGCAGAACGAGGAACAAGGTGCCTCTGATTTTACCGGCAACGGTGCGATTACGAAACATATGATCATCCTTTCACGTCAAGTTCATTAACATTGTCGCTTTTCCGTAATCCTAAGACCTATCTACCAATGAAGAAAGACCTAAATTGAACATTGAGAAAACTTGGGAATAAGCGGATATACCTATATTACAAAATTAACCGGAGGTTGAATAGAACAATTTTCACGATTTGGTGTATTTTTTTCAGAAATAGATGAATCTGTTACATGCATATTACATAATATCAATTAATACCTACCAGAATAGTTTGTTATATGTTATATTGTAAAATGTCTTTGTCGGAAGTACAAAAGATAGAAGAGAAAACCGGATATGTTCCGGTTACACACATGCCTGAGGAGGATTTAAAGAAATGGATACTTTTCTAGTCATATTGAATGTAGTGGTTATACTTGCCTTACTTGGTATCCTCTACTGGATGCAGAAAAAGCATATCTCCTTTACGAAACGCGTATTTGCGGGTCTGGGACTGGGGGTTGTTTACGGGGTTATTCTTCAATTGGTGTACACATCAGGTTCTGATGTAGTTACGAAATCAGTCGATTGGTTCAATCTGGTCGGTTCAGGATATGTTCGTTTGTTGCAAATGGTCGTGATCCCATTGATCATGGTGTCGATCATTTCGGCCATTATGAATCTGAAGGGCAAACAAAATCTCGGCAAGATGAGTGTTTCCATTATTGCCATTCTGTTGATCACCACAGCGATTGCCGCAGGTGTCAGCATTGTAACGAGCCTTGGCTTTAACCTGACTTCCATTGAGATTCAAGGAGGAGACCGGGAGAATGCGCAGATTCAGAAGGTGGAGGAACGGCTTGTTGATGTGAAGGATCAGACAATCCCGCAACAAGTGCTGGAATTCATTCCTTCGAATCCATTTGCAGATATGACAGGAGAACGTCGTACATCCACACTGGCGGTGGTTATCTTCTCCGCGTTCATCGGTGTAGCCGTACTTGGACTGGATCGCAAAAAACCTCAGCAGGCGGAGACGTTCCGCGGTATGGTTAATGCGGTATATGCGGTGGTTATGCGAATTGTTACGCTGGTGCTGAGGCTTACGCCTTACGGGATTTTAGCACTGATTACAAAGGTAACGGCGACAACCAATGCGGAAGAGATATTAAAGCTCATCAAATTCGTCATTGCGTCCTACGTGGCCCTCATCGTGATGTTTATTATTCATCTGATCATTATCTCTCTGTCCGGCTTCAACCCGGTTACGTATTTGAAGAAGGTGCTGCCAACACTGGTATTTGCCTTTACGTCCCGTTCAAGTGCAGCGGCGATCCCGCTGAATGTGGAGACACAGACGAAGAAACTCGGCGTATCGGACGGCATTGCGAACCTGTCTGCAAGCTTTGGGGCTACGATTGGGCAAAACGGCTGCGCCGGGATCTATCCGGCCATGCTGGCGGTGATGATTGCTCCGACGGTCGGCATCGACCCGCTGAGCTGGGACTTCATTGTGACTTTGATCCTCGTAGTCATGATCAGTTCGTTTGGTGTGGCTGGCGTTGGCGGCGGGGCAACCTTCGCTTCCCTGATCGTATTGTCCACCATGAATCTGCCTGTGGCTCTGGTTGGACTACTCATTTCCGTGGAGCCGCTGATCGACATGGGTCGTACAGCGCTTAACGTGAACGGGTCGATGACATCAGGACTCGTGACGAGCAGAATTTTGAAGGAAAACGATCGGGACACGTTTAACGATCAGAGCCGTGAGCTGGATTCTGCGGCTCAGGCTTAATACAGAATGGATTAGATAGAAGCTCACATTAAGATAGCTAGAGCCGTCTATTAGCCAAGTGAGAATAGCCGTCCTTCGGAGGAATCCGGAGGGCGGTTTTTTTTTTGTGTGGCAATCAAATTATACTGTGCACGGTGTGTGAAGCCGTCTTCTTTTTCGATACACGGTGCAAGGGGAATAGAGGTAGGAAAAACTAGTATGGTAGAGAGGGACATGGGAGGAATATAGCAGGGATCGTAGTCACTCAGGCACACTTGGAGTTATTTAGTTCTGTTCATGGGACGAGAAATGTGATAGAGTATTCATGTTTTGGCCCTGAGCCAAACCGCGGTTCGTAACCATCCCGCGTAATCAAAACTAGGAAGGCAGTGTATGTATTTATGTTTAACTTAGGGTGGGGAGCAGTTTTTGTTCTCGTAACTTATGGATTTTTCCTGTTGTGTTACCGCTTGTTCGGTAAAAAAGGTCTCTATGCCTGGATTGGTGTGGCTACGGTTATAGCCAACATTCAGGTGACCAAAACGATAGATATCATGGGAATTGTGCTGACGCTTGGTAACACGATGTATGTCAGCATGTACTTGACCAGTGACCTTCTTAATGAAAAATATGGACCAGGTGAGGCACGCAAAGCCGTATGGTTTGGATTCTTCACGCTCATCATGACAACGGTTCTGATGCAGATGGTGTTGTACTTTGACCCGGCACCGACGGACTTTGCACAGGATTCGATGAAAGCATTATTTGGTCTGCTGCCACGTCTGGCACTCGGAAGTCTGACGGCGTACTTCATCAGTCAGTTCCTGGATGTTCGATTGTACTCTTGGCTACGCAAGGTGGCTCCAGGGCGCAATCAGTTGTGGATTCGCACCAACGGTAGTTCGATCATCAGTTCATTCGTGGATACATTGGTGTTCTGCACGATCGCGTTTGCATTCATCTATCCTTGGGATGTTTGGCTGGAAATCTTCCTGACGACGTATATTATCAAATTTGTATTAACTGCGGTTGGAACGCCGTTTCTGTATGCGGCACGTAGCTTTAAGTTTAAGGATGAGGCTTAGACAATATTCAAAGAGTATCACTTAAAAAAAACCTCTGCGCAGTCCATTGTAATTCGGACTCTGCAAGGTTTTTTTTTCATAGAAAAGACCCGAAACAAGAAAAATCCTTTTTACATTTTTATGAAATAGTTATAATATAAACGACCTGTCGTTATGAGCGTGTATCAATAGGAACGATCATTTCATACAAAGGGGAATCGCACATGTACTCTACACTGCGTTATACACTGGAAAGCAATGGCACAACCTACGAGAATGATAGCATTAATGCCTCGTTATTGGTGGAGTTGATCTCCAATCTGGAATTGCAGGAATACGTAGTACTTCAACCTTCGGAGCTGGTGGAGGGAAGTATGTATATGCAGGCTGCTGCGCTTGAGGAACCAGGGCAGATGGTGGCGGAGATTCGTTTGCAGGAAGGCGAGGACGGTTTCCGACATTACAGCTGCAGAACAACAGATACGACTGGGATTATTCAATGGTTTCTGGATTACTGGGGGAAGCAACAGCTGCCACAGCTGGAGTCTTGGCAGGATATCACGCATGAGTTTGACTAATGGTAAATGAGTGAGCAGGAATAAAATTACGTAGAATGCAGACGGAGTAATTTAGGATATGCTTTGTATTAATTAAAATCCCGCAACCCATGATATTCATGGATTTGCGGGATTTTGTTTTTGACATAGATCCAATTGGATTAGTCAGTAAGGATTTGCAGTTCTTTTGGATATGTTGTCAGAACTTCGACACCCGTCTCGGTCACAATTACATCATCTTCGATACGGACGCCGCCTGCTGCGGTATAGATGCCCGGTTCAATCGTGAATACGGTACCTTCATGCAGGATGTCCATATTCTCTCCATGGAGAGAAGGATACTCATGTACGTCAATACCCAATCCATGGCCTACTCTATGCATAAAGCGCTCGCCGTATCCGGCTTCTTCCGTGACCTGGCGTGCTGCACGATCCACTTCGGCGCAGGTAATGCCTGGTTTCACGATTTGGATAGCAGCTTCGTTCGCTGCGAGCACAGTGTTATAGATAGTTTTGAGTTCAGGTGAGATATCACCAAAAGCGAATGTACGTGTGATATCCGAGGCATACCCTCCAGCATACACACCCATGTCAAACATCAACAGGTCACCATGTTGCAGTTTCCGTTCACCCGGTGTACCGTGTGGCAGACCTGTTTTGGGTCCCGTGAGCACCATGGTATCAAAGGAAGGACCATCGGCACCCAGCTTTTTCATCTGATACTCCATCTCGGCGACAAGTTCGATCTCGGTTACGCCTGTGCGAACATGAGAGAGTCCTTGACGCAATGTTTCTTCAATCAGATATATGGCGTGGCGAATGCGGGCTACCTCATCCGGTGTTTTTTTCACACGTAATGTGCGAAGCAGGGGGCCAACATCTTCAAAGCTGGCAGCACCTAGCGCGGCGGTTAGTTGTTCATAACGTGCGACCGTCACGTATTCTTTTTCGAGACCAACCCGGCCCAAGCGCCCCTGATAACGATCAAACAAAGCGTATGGATTATCCGTATCCGTGTGAGTAGCAATGTTGGATACCGAGGAAGCGGCTGCGGCAGCTTCAGCATCAAGCGCAGGTACAATCAACAGGGGCTCTTCGCCACGTGCGAGAACCAGACCGAGGAAGCGTTCATGCGGATTGCTCGCAAATCCAGTTAAATAGTAGATATGTTTTGGATCTGTGATCAGCATGGCGTCCAATCCTTGCCCGGACAGATCGGCTTCAAGACGAGATAAAGGGTTTTGATTCATAAGTGTAGTTGTCCACCTTTCCATTCATACTATCCTTCTATTATAAAAGATTATGATGGAATTCCAAACTGCGGTGATTTCATATCCTCGGAATACCTTGAATTCTCGGTTTAAGCGGCTGGTATGAAGGGTAATACAGGGCGAAACCGCTTTACAGATGAGTAATAACACCACAACAATAGAGAGCAATCCATTAATAATACGTTGAAGCTTGACTTATTTATTTTATACAGAAGAACGAAATACGAAGGGAGATGTAATCATGAATAATCGAGTAACCGTTCCGCTGTATGCTTCATTATTAAGTGTGGCACTGTTAACCGCGTCATGTTCTTCAGGCGAACCTTCTACGGGAGGAACAGAGCAAACGTCTCAGGGTCAGGGAACAGGTCAGGGACAGACGGCCAACGGAGGCAATACCGGTGCAAGTGGAAATGAGAGTGGAGCGCAGGGAGAGACGGTTATTCCGTATCAGGCGTCCGTTCTGGTTGAAGGATTGAATGCACCATGGGAGATTGTAAGTGTGCCTGATGGTCGGATGTTTGTAACGGAACGCCCTGGTGCAATTCGAGTCATTGAGGATGGAAAACTAGCCCCTGAACCACTGATTGAATTCTCAGCCCCATTTAATGAAGAAGGTGAGGGAGGTCTGTTGGGTCTTGCAGCTGATCCGGACTTCGAGGATAACGGTTATTTGTATGCATACCACTCCTACCTGGAAGGAGACGACATTGCGAATCGAGTGTTACGTCTCAAGGTGAATGATGGCAAAGCGGTCATAGATCAAGAGTTGCTTGGTAACATTCCAGGCGGAACGAATCATAACGGTGGGCGGATTAAAATTGGCCCGGACAAGTTGCTCTATATCACGACAGGTGAGCGTTATGAACCGGAATTGTCACAGAACGAAGATAGCCTTGGAGGTAAAATATTGCGGATAGGTCTCGACGGATCGATCCCAGCAGACAACCCATGGCCGAATTCACCTGTATATAGTATGGGACACCGTAACGCACAGGGACTGGCATGGAATCCGGACAACGGTTACCTCTATTCTACCGAACATGGTCAGCGAAATCATGATGAGATTAACCGGATTGTGGCCGGGGAGAATTATGGCTGGCCCGAGGTAGAAGGAGACGACGATGACAATGGCGCATATCAGGCTCCGCTTGCAAATAGTGGGAACGATACATGGGCGCCGTCTGGTGTAGCTTTTGTAGAAGAAGGACCTTGGGCTGGATCACTGATTGCTGCAAATCTGCGTGGAGAGCAGCTGCTGAAGGTTACTCTTTCGGAAGATGGCACACAGGTGGAGCAGGTGGAACCGATCTTCGAAGATGAATGGGGTCGAATTCGCAATGTGAGTGCTGGTGAGGACGGAAAGTTATACGTGCTTACGAACAATCGGGATGGACGAGGATCGCCACGTGATGGGGATGACAAGCTGATTGTACTTACTCCGGAGAGCTAAGTCGGGGTCAAAGGAGATAAAATCAGTGTTACAGGACAGCGTCGAACCGGATTGGTATCCCCGTAAGGTTGAGGATGGAGTAAGTTTAAAACGAACGGTTGCCGCTTAACTTTAAGCCAAAGCCCTGAAGTGCCCTAATCTGAATCGCTCTAAATAAAATTATTCTAACGAACCTGATGGACCTATGTCAAAAAAGTAGACACTACGCTGCGGATTTGTCCGTAAATTTCATCGCAAAACGAGCAGGGGAAAGATACCCTAGCGCGCCATGCATTCGCTTGCGGTTGTAATAGAACTCAATGTACTGGTAGATGGCAGTATACGCCTCTTCCGGCGTCTTAAAACGAGGGTTGCAGTAAATGAGTTCCTTCTTTAAAATACTGTGCCATGACTCAATACAGGCGTTATCATAACAGTTTCCTCGGCGGCTCATGCTTGATTCCATTCCGTATGATTTTAGTTGCTCCACGTATTCTTTTGACGTGTATTGAGAGCCGCGATCCGAGTGATGGAGTAATCCCGGAGCGGGGCGTTTGGCCTTGTAAGCTTCCTCCAGTGCACCCATCACCAAACTGGTTTCCATATGGTTATATAGACGCCAGCCTACAATTTCACGTGTGCACAAATCCAGAACGCTGGCGAGATATAGACGACCTCCTCGGCAAGGAATGTAGGTGATGTCGGTAACCCATACTGTATTCGGTTTGGACGTTCTAAATTGTTGATTCAGCGTATTCGGTGCAATGGGATGATCGTGTTTGGAATCCGTAGTTTGAACGCGATATTTGGGCATGACCACAGAACGTAGATTCATTTGACGCATGTATATACTGACGGTACGGGAAGAGATTCGCAACCCTTCTAAATGGAGCAGATACGTAATTTTAGGGCTTCCACACCGCATCCGGTGGTCGTAAAAATGATAGCGAATACGCTTCATGACCTCGTCTTTACGGTTCTGCCGCATGCTGGTTCGGCCCATTCGCCATTTGTAATATCCGCTCCGTGATACTTGAAAGGTTCTGCACATCTTCTCCAAAGAAAACTCGGAGCGATGATCTTCCACAAACTGAAATCTTAGCTCTTTGGTTTGCTGAAGATGTGCACTGCTTTTTTTACAATCGCCAGTTCTTCTTGTGTATGCGCAAGCGTGTGATCTTTCTCTTGAAGCAACCGGCGCATCTCTTGAAGCTCTGCTTCCAGTTCCTTCACTCGATCTACGCTGGCAACAGGCTCATGTTTTAGTTCGCGGTACTTACTCATCCATTGGTGCAACGTACTTTTTGGAATGTTGAGTTCTTCTGCCAAATCTCCAAGTGTCTTCGTCTGCTCTTGAATGAATTTGACCGTTTGTTTTTTGAACTCTTCGTTATATCGTTGCCGCTGTTCTCCCATGTGGACACCTCCGTTAGTCTTATTATCCTTCCGTCCGTTAACGGGTGTCCACTTTTTATTCTAGCTCCATGACGCACCTTAAATAGAGGTTTGGTGACGATCGTAGGATTTAAAGAACCTCAGCCACGCTATATCGCCAAAATTCACCAGAAACCTGCCGAAAAACCAATGAAATGAGTAACTAGGGTGTCTGGAGTTCGTTAGAAAAACTTGATACTCAAAATACTGCGTATAGGGTGTCTGAGATTCGTTACAAAACAACTATAGCGTTTAGACTGTGCCTAATTCATTAAAGGTGAAACTCTGTGAAGAAAGTAGACACTTACGTTACGGATTTTCCGGTGAATTGTTTTGCCAAACGGGCAGGGGAAAGATGCTGTGCACATGTCGTAGTTCAATATAAGATACTGCGTGCATACTGTATGAATAGCGTGCGCAATAGGTGCTACCATACGATCAACACCAGTGCAGTAGAGTAGTAGAAGTGCGTGGTTAATTAATTAAAGGAGCTGTCCCCGTCAAGTTCATGACATTGGGACAGCTCCTTGATTGTAATGTATGTGTCATCCTAATCTTGAATGAGCTACAACGCACAATGCCGCACGAAGAGAAACAGCGTTAATAGGATGCGTTATCGTTCCAAAAAACTCACAGCTCCGCGTTCTTTACTATTCTGCGCTCTCCGCAAGTGTGGCAATACGCTGAGCCGGATCATTCATGTACTCTCCACCGTGATAACAGAGAACCTTATTGAGCTTAAGGTTGGTCAGTTTCTTCAGGCTTCGCAGCGCTTCAGGCATGTCCGGTGTCGCTTGTGGTGCAGGGCCAACCAGTTCATCATCGACCACACGAAGTTCATCGGCAGCGAGCAGGAACTGTTGCTCCCCGAAATACAGGCAGATATGACCTGGCGTATGTCCCGGTGTATGAATGACCTGTGTACCACCTTGAAGGGGTAATATGTCCCCGTCTGCCAGCGTTCTGCTAATGTTCACTTCAGGCAACTGCAAGAGCAGTTGATCTGCCAGTGCCAAAACGGGCGCGGGCAGCAGAGCACGACGTTCAGGTGTGAATTTGATCAAAGGCTTCTCACCGGTTAGATATGGAATCTCATCGGCATGTGCCCAGATTTCCAGATCAGGGATGGCATCCAGCAGAGCTCCCAAGTTACCGATATGATCGATGTCCTGATGAGTAATAATCACACGTTTGACGTCCGAGAGCTGTACGCCCTCTTGTTCCAATGCGGATTGAAGTTCTGCAAATTGTCCGATCATGCCTGTATCGACCAAGGTAACGCCATCTACATCACGAAGCATGACGGGGAATATGGGGCTGTTCCCGGAAGGTGTGGGAATCTGAAGATTTAGCACAGTAATCGAAGTTGTTGGATGGCTCATGGTTATTCGGACCGTAGTCCGGTACACCTCCTTATATTTTTTAGCGATGATTGTTGTTATTCAGGGCGATTATATTTCAAGTGTTTTCTATATTTTTTTACCGTATGGAGCAGTGCTTCGAACGTTTCTTCTTCATTACTGCCATCCTTAACGATGGTGACAAATAAGAAATTATCATGAACAAGTTTGTTCCTCGTCTGAAACACCAGACTAAGGGCTTCAGCGAAGTGTTCTTTTTCGGATTCCAGAGCAATGAACTCTTTACTCAGTTCGGCCAGAATAATCTCCATGTTGGAGCGTGCACGGTAGGCAGGAGTTTTCATCAGCTGAGTCGAATTAAACTTTTTCTGATATACGTCTCTGTACAGTTGATGTAACATTTGTTCAATAATGGCGCATAGTTCGATGACCAGTGAAGCATATCTTCGGTTTTTACGTTTTCGGGTGAGCTCACGTGTTTCTTCTTTGTCCAAAATACCGTATTTTTCATACAGCGTAGAATCAACGTTCTGCAAGATTTCCTGATATTCCTGTTCGAGTAGTGCGATTTCAAGTTTGGCTTGTTTTTTAACTTTTTTAAAATCCTCTTTGGTCAGCATACTTGTCCTCCCATGGAAACCGAGATGTGATCCTATCATTATCTCATATTGTCCGTCGTCGCGCCTCTAATTTCGGAACCTCAGGTTCAGAAGGGAAGTACCTCGTGTCCAATCAGACAGCAGTTGTAACAGGAGCTAACTCAGGTATGGGGTTGGCAACCACCATTGAACTTGCAAGACAAGGATATCACGTAATCATGGCATGCCGCAGTGAGAAGCGCGGACAGGAGGCTCTTCAGGAAGCTGTGCGTCAGTCCGGTTCTTCTGCGATTGAATTGATGCTGTGTGACCTGGGTTCACTCGAAAGTATACGCCAGTTTGCCGGCACATTCCGCGAGCGTCATGATCACCTTGACGTTCTAGTTAATAATGCGGGGGTAGTGATGGTTAAGCGGAAGGAAACCTCAGACGGGTTCGAACAAAGTATCGGTATTAACCATCTGGGGCATTTCCTGCTGACCTTACTTTTGATAGAACCTCTGAAAGCTGCGAAGCAGGGACGGGTTGTGAACGTTTCGTCAGGTGCTTATAAGGCCGGCAAAATCCACTTCGAAGATCCACATCTGCACAAAGGTTATAATCCGATCAAAAGTTATGCTCAATCCAAATTGGCTAACGTGCTGTTCACTCGTGCACTGGCTCGCAAACTGTCAGGTACGTCTGTCACAGTGAACTGTCTACACCCTGGTGCGGTGGGAACGAGTATTGGCGTAGATCGTAATACCGGATTTGGCACACGCATTATGGCGTTTGCAGGTAAACTTCCATTCTTTCTGTCCCCTGAAGAAGGGGCGCGAACGGCTGTTTATCTGGCCACAAGCCCTGAAGTTGTCGGCATCACCGGGCGTTACTTCTATCAACAGAAAGAGCAGCAGCTGAAGGCACATGCCGTTGACGAAGCTTCAGCTGAGCGTTTCTGGACGTGGAGCGAAGAACAGGTGGGGCTAAAGCCTGACGAGAAGTTGTAATTCAGCACAAGCTGATGAGTGACTCATGAATAGAGTCGTTACATCTTTTATACTTTTGCCTTCACAGCTTGTTGGATCATTTCAATAACAGCTTCAATACGTTGGATGCCTTGATCTCCCTGACCGTATGCACGGACAGAGGCGGATGAGGCATTTTTCTCATTCTCACCAAGCACGAGCGAATAAGGCACTTTTTCCATCTGGGATTCACGGATTTTGTACCCGAGCTTCTCGCTGCGCAGATCTGTTTCTACCCGAATGCCCGCAGCACGGAGTTGGCTCTGTACTTGGAGTGCATAGTCTGCATAATGATCTGACACAGGTAGGAGCTTCACTTGTACAGGTGCGAGCCAGAGTGGGAACGCTCCTGCATAGTGCTCAGTCAGGATGCCGATGAAACGATCGATCGAACCATAGATGGCACGATGGATCACGACCGGACGGTGTTTCAGGCTATCCTCGCCAATGTAAGTGAGGTCGAATTTCTCCGGCATTTGAAAATCAAGCTGGATTGTTCCGCACTGCCAGCTGCGCTTCAGCGCATCGAGGATATGAAAGTCAATTTTCGGTCCATAAAAGGCACCGTCCCCTTCGTTAATGCGATACTCCACGCCCCGACGATCTAGTACATTTTGCAATGCGCGTTCCGCTTGATCCCACAGTTCCTCAGATCCCATGGAATCTTCTGGACGAGTGGACAATTCAATCTTATATTCGAATCCAAAGATATCGTACATACGTCCGATCAGTGAGATCGCCTGATTGATCTCGTCCTCGATCTGCTCTGGCATGACGTAGAGATGGGCATCATCCTGGCAGAATGTCCGCACACGCATCATGCCGTTCAGGGCACCTGAGAATTCATGACGGTGAACCTGACCAAATTCCATCATGCGAATGGGTAATTCGCGATAGGAATGAAGTGTATTTTTGAAGATCAGCATATGCCCAGGACAGTTCATCGGTTTCAGTGCAAAAGTGGCATCGTCCACTTCTGAGAAATACATATTGTCCTTGTAATGCTCCCAGTGACCGGATTGCTCCCACAGACGATTGTTCATCATGAGAGGAGTCCGAACTTCCTGATAACCTTCCTGTAATTGCAGCTCACGCGAGAATTGCTCCAGTTCAGTGCGAACAGTCATACCTTTGGGCAGATAAAAGGGCATGCCGGGCGCTTCTTCGGAGAACATGAACAGTTCAAGCTCTTTGCCAAGTTTACGGTGATCCCGTTTCTTCGCTTCTTCGAGCATGTGTAGATGTTCATCTAGCTGGGCTTTGTTCGGGAAAGCAGTGCCGTAGATGCGTTGCAGCATCTTATTATCCGATTTCCCCCGCCAGTACGCACCAGCTACATTCAACAGCTTGAACGCTTTGATCCGACCAGTGGATGGAAGATGGGGACCGCGACACAGATCGAAGAACTCTCCTTGATCATAGATTGAAAGTTCGGCGTCCTCTGGCAAATCCTGAATGAGTTCAAGCTTGTAGGGGTCCTGGATCTCTCCGAAGATACGGAGGGCTTCCTTGCGGTTAACGACCCGGCGACTGATCTTTTCATTCTCCTGAATGATTTTGTTCATTTCCCGTTCGATGGCAGCCAAATCACTGATGGACAAGGCATGCTCCAGATCAACATCGTAATAGAATCCATCTTCAATGACTGGGCCGATACCCAGTTTCACTTGTTCTGCACCGTAGATGCGTTTGAGTGCCTGTGCGAGCACATGTGCTGCGCTGTGACGATAACGATACAGACCTTCCGCACTTTCTAAAGTAACGATAACAAGTTCGCAATCTTGCTGGAGCATCCAATCGAGATCGACATTTTGACCATCTACAATACCGCCAATGGCCTGTTTTCCCAGACTTGTGCTGATGGATGAGGCAACTGCACCTACAGTGATGCCTGCTTCGTAAGAACGTATCGCGCCACCTTGCAGATGGACCTCAATGGAATGACTGGATGGTTGAAGATCATTTGCTTGGTTGTTTATTTCGTTACCTGATTTGTTGCTTGCTGAGTTACTGTTTTCTTGGTTGCTCATGTGAACCACTCTCCATTTCTTAAAATGAAAGCGCAAAAAACACCCGTCCCGGAAAAGGGACGAGTGCGCTTGGCTCGTGGTTCCACCCTAATTTTGGTTATGGTGCACCCTGCTCTCGGCCAGCCGCCGGAACAGAAAACATCATAACCCTCATTGGAATCCGTTATCGGGGATCAGGCGGTGAACTCTACTGGCAGCATGCCAAACATCCGAGGGAAGTTCGAAATGCTGAGGTTCGAGGTCACGGCTGCAGAGGGGTAATTCCGGTCCGTTCGCTGAAGAAGGTTTCACCAATCCCCTCTCTCTCTGGGCAGCACGCAATCGAAATCATGTCTCTGGTCATCGCCAAATATGTTAGGTCAACTCATTCAAATTATTCTGAAATGTGTTGCATTCAATATTAATATATTGGAACAGGTGTTATTGAGTGTCGATTATATAGACTGAAAATGGAAAGGTCAAGTGGAACATTTTAATTGGTTTCGGACGGCCCATCCCATATTAAGCGAATGATCGTTCCTTCACCAGGGGTGGACTGTACCTCAATACGACCATTCATGGCTTCGATCAAACCTTTGGTTACCGCCATGCCCAGCCCTGATCCAACGTCCGATGTACCTGTATCTGTACCGCGATAGTATCGTTCAAATAACTTCCATACCATCTCGGAGTCCATGCCTCTTCCATTATCGGCAAACTGAATGCTGAACTCATCAGCGTGTTCACCAGAATGCACACTGACAACCAGGATGGACTCGGGCGGATTATGAAGAAGGGCATTGGCAGTCAGATTATCCACAATTCGTTCAAACGACGGAATATGGACAAGTCCATACACAGGCACTTCAGAAGGTTGGAATACGATGCGACCTTCCCCATATGCCGGATTCCGTTCAGCGCGTTGGATCAGATCACGGAGTAACGTATTTACGTCAGTCTCTTCCACTACAGGTTGATATCCACCACTGCGTAATCGATAGGTCATGGCAAGGTCGTTGACAAGCCTGTCCATATACATGGACTTATCGAGCATTATGCCTGCGAATTCCCTGACTTCCTCCGCCGTCCAACTATACTTATCCGCCTCAAGCATATGAGCATATCCCTGAATGGAGGAGAGGGGTGTCTTCAAGTCATGTGTTATGCCAGCAATCCACTCCTCCCGCAGAGAATCGGTCTGTTTCCGAAGTTCTTCATCTTGCTTCAATGTGTGAGACAGGGCCTGCATGGAGCGAAGCACTTCAGCATAGACGTTGTATTTTCGCTTCCACTTTCCGTTACGACGCTGACTGCGAGGCACTCCAAAGGCTCCGGTAGGTTCCTCGTAATGTCCTCGTTCCAGACGCTGTAACCATTGGAGCATATGCAGCATGGGTGAACCGAAGCGGTTGGCATACCAGAAGGCAAGCAAAATGAGCAGAATGATGATGGACACGATCAATACAACCAATGCCGGTTCCAGAATAAAACTGTAGGGGTTTTGGTTTCCGGTCGCCAATGGATCACTAGGTATGCTAATCAGCCAGGTAGTTTCATTCTGTTCGTCGTACCACGTTGCAACAGACATACCTGATCGACTCGGATAGCGAATTTGCAGAACCAGTTCCTGAATGGTGTATTCGCTTGGTACGCCCATGGCCGGTTTGTTATAGGAGGAGAGTTCGCTTCCTGATGCGTCCAATACTTGAAGATAAGCATTGGCGGCACGGAGGGCCTCCTGTTGGTCGGGCTGAAGATTAAGCTTCCCGTTGGTGAAAGCAAGGTCTGAACGAATGTTATTCATTAAGGACTTGGCCGGGTTACTCTCGCCATATAACAAGGTGAAGTTCTTCCCGTTTTTCTCCCGGATCAGCATGACGATCTGATAAGGAAAAGGCTTCTGGCCTTCCCAGTATGCAATCAATTCCCCCAGTTTATAGTGAGTAGGAACATCGGCGGGTGTGTGGTATTCATCAATGGCGTAACCTTGTTCATCCAAAACTTGGAGCCAGCCTTGATATTTATCCACTTGCTTTAGCAATTCGGGGTCATATCGGATCGTATCATCCGGCATGATCTCTGCTGTATTAATTAATTGGTCCAGACCGTTGGCAGCAAAATCATCTACCAGATTCACTTCATTTACCTTTTGCACGACCCAGTAAGTCGCTACAGAACCAAGCAGGATGATAAGAACGACTGCACCGGCAAGCATCCCGATAAACCGGGTCATTAACCTGCGACGAATACTCATGGGCGTGACACATGTTCCGGCTGAATCAGTTTGTACCCCAGACCCCGGACGTTAACAAGAAACACCGGATTGGAAGGATCGGCTTCAATGCGCTCCCGAATGCGGTGAATATGAACCATCACGGTATTGTCATCGCTAATGGCTTCCGAGCCCCAGACCCGCTCATATAGATCTGATTTGGTGAAAATTCGATTGGGATGTTTGCAGAAAAAGAGTAACAGTTGGAACACAAGTGCCGGACAAGATACGGACTCACCTTCAACACGAAGTTCACCAGCCCACTCCAGCACTTGAAACCGTCCAAAGTCGTACACGCCTTCGGATGTGCTGGGAGATGACGTATTTACGTTAGATGGGACATGATCCGAGATCACTGCGGTTTTAGATGGTAAATAACGCTTCAGTAATGATTTAATTCGAGCAACGACTTCCAGCGGATTAAAGGGTTTGGCGACATAATCGTCGCCACCAACGGCGAATCCGGTTAATTTGTCATAATCGGTTGTTTTGGCCGTTAGAAACAGGATGGGCGCATCGGTGACCTGCCGTAGAAAAGGACAGATTTCCAGTCCACTTTTGCCAGGAAGCATGATGTCGAGCACGATGCAATGATACGTCTTGTTGTTACATGCCTCGATGGCAGCTTCGCCTGTTGTAACGGTATCAATATCGAGAAACTGCTCTTTGAGCAGAACGGTTTTGAGCATATGCAGAATAGCCTGTTCATCATCCACAAGCAGTAATGATACGTTATCCATAGTTTAAAAATGACCTCCTGATCCTTCCGTTGTGTGTATTGCTAATCATACCATCCAAGAAGGCTGTATAGCGTACGAGCTATCTTAACGGAATCTTAATTATGCAGCGTTAGAAGGCAAGACGAGTTTAGCTACTGGTAAGTTGGGGTTAGACGAAGGATAAGACTCATTCTGTACACTTAACTGGAAAGTATAACGATTAGCAGAAGGGATGTTGAAAATGAACAGAGAAGGTCATGTGAAATCAGAGCAACATACACATTCGAAATTACAGAATAAAAGGGGTTGGAAGGTA
This sequence comes from Paenibacillus sp. FSL H7-0940, assembly GCF_037979415.1. Taxonomy (NCBI): domain Bacteria; kingdom Bacillati; phylum Bacillota; class Bacilli; order Caryophanales; family Paenibacillaceae; genus Paenibacillus; species Paenibacillus sp. FSL H7-0940. The sequence goes on along the minus strand of NZ_CP150280.1, from coordinate 3,995,814 downwards.
CTTGCGATAACCCTTGGAGCTTGCGTGATACTGTCTGCTTGCGGCAACAGTAACTCCATTACTTCCGACCAGGCAGAGCAGCAGTCAGCAGAACAGGCGTCCAATAATGAAGCGAGCGAGAACTCCATTCAGGAGCAGAACTCAAGTTCAGAGGTGAGCGCGGTGGTTACACCGGACAATTTCATAGATACGCTGATGAACGGTTCAAAGGATGCAATCTATACTCAATTCTCTCCCGAGTTGAAGGGGACGTTAACGCTTGAACAGTTCAAAACGACGGCTGATCCTTTTCTGGAGGGTGTTGAATCGTGGGAGCAAGTGGTAGACGCCGAAATGAATCAAATATCTGAGGTGGCCTGGAAGGATCAGACTGGGACGAAAGGAATTCGAGCCTATTTTTCCGAAGAAAATCAAATTGAAGGTCTCTCGATCCAACCGCTGCAAGCTCATGAGGACACGGATGCTAAATTCACCAAAACCGAATTTAAATTGCCGATGAAGGGAGAATGGTATGTATTCTGGGGAGGTAATGATGTGTTGTCGAACTATCATTATGAGCACGAAACGCAGCGGTATGCGCTGGATATCGTACGGACCAAAGAGCAATCCAGTTATCAAGGTGATGCAAAGGAAAATCAAAACTACTATGCTTTTGGTGAACCGCTCTATGCAGCTGCCGATGGTACTGTCGTCGATATCAAAAATGATATACCGGACAATGTACCGGGTGTCATGAATCCGGAAGAACCGGCTGGTAACTACGTGGTGATCGACCATTGCAACAGTGAATACAGCATCACAGGACACATCAAGGAAGGCAGTGTTTCGGTCAAAAAAGGAGATAAGCTCAAGCAGGGAGACCCTATCGGTGAGCTTGGTAATTCGGGAAATTCCAGTGAAGCTCATCTGCATTTCCAGGTATCGGATGGCCCGGATCTGTTCACATCTCGCTCAATTAACATTCGTTGGGCAGACCAGAGTCAGCAGTTCACTCGTGGTAACACAATACAGGGACTGCCAGAGTAATGATGGCGGCGTATCGCCCGCGGTATTGATGAGTAATTCTCTGTCACAATGTTAGGGATGACGAAGGCTTCTATTTTCCATTATAATATCCTCTATGAGAATAGATCGATCTGAGATGATGGAGGAATAGCGATGAAACTGGAAGATGTGCAGATTGAATATGCGCGCCTTGAGGACTTGCCGAGGATTGTGGAAATTTATAATTCTACCATTGAGGGCCGTATGGCAACAGCGGATTTGGAGCCGGTGACGGTGGAGCAACGTGTTCCGTGGTTCGAGGAACATTCACCGGATCATCGTCCTCTTTGGGTGATGAAGCAGGCAGGACAGGTGGTCGCTTGGGCGAGTCTCAGCTCGTTCTATGGACGCCCTGCGTATAATGGAACGGTGGAAGTCAGTGTATACGTGGATCAGCAATGTCGCGGAATTGGGGCTGGTGGACGTTTGCTCGAAACGGTATTTGCGGCGTGTCCTGCACTTGGAATTAAGACCATTCTTGGATTTGTCTTCGGGCATAACGAACCAAGTCTGGGGTTATTGCGCAAGCATGGTTTTGAACAGTGGGGATATTATCCCGAAGTGGCCGTGTTGGATGGTGTGAATAGAGATCTGGCGATTTTGGGCAAAAAAATATAAGTGTCGTTCTTGTTCTCGAGATAAGAACATTGAAAACCTCCAACCTAGCTTATAGGATTGGAGGTTTTTTGTGGTACAAGTATATTCTTCGCTATGTGAAAGTGGGAGTTGTGCTTATACGCCAAGCTGATGTTTAATATCTTGAATCTGTCCCAGATGACGTTCCTCATGATAACTTGAAAAGTCAATCCATTGGGTAAGATCCATCTCTCCGAATACTGGATGAGGAAAGGACTTGCTGCGCAGCAGGTCAGGATCATGATCCAATGCAAAGTTGTTTAACGCTTGGTGAGATTCGTCCAGATCACTGCGTACGTCTGCGAGTGCTTCAGGCGCTGCTGGAGGCTGAAGATGGGGTGGTGCCTCGACGGAGCGGCTGCGGTCCAACGATAATTCATATGGTTTTTTGTCCACAGACACGGTCTGTTCCTTCTCGAGTGCCAGGCGGGCTTGTTTTCCAATTACATTTTCCATCAGATTCAGATGACGTAGTACTTGCATAATACTCCATTGTTCGGGTGAAGGTTTTTGGTTCAATTGTTCTTCTTCGAGTCCGGAGACTGTTTCCCAGATTTGGTTGCGTATGTCGTCATTACGAGTAAACATCGTGTAATCCTCTCCTTATATACGGGTTCTGTGATGCGGGTAGTCTGTGTATGTTCATTACCCAAAATGTGGATGCTTATTCTATAAGCATAGAGAATGGAAAGAGTGAAAGCGAATCCTAGGCAAAATTAGCCTTGTTAGATGTAATCTGTGCCAAATAAAAAAAGCCGTTCTCTGTGAACGGGTTCATTTCCATCCATACCAAGTCCAAAAAAAGATTGACGGGCAGACCCCAGCAAACTATAATCGGTACAAGTAACTTGATATGTAAGGAGTCCTGACATGATATGTTAGTAATCGACGAGGTGTATCACCATACAGCATTGCAAATATCATCGTCCGATTTATTGTACCTTATCGAACGGCTGAAGGTCAAAAAAGAAAACGAGATCGAAACGCTCAAGAAGAAGATTGAACAGTTCGAACAGAAGCGTCGAGCGGAAGAGGTCGCTTATCAATCGTTGTCGCCCGTACGCAAGTGGTTTGCGGGACGCCCCGCATCCCATCATCAGGCGGTGGAATATATGGTTCAGGTAAAGGAACGTTTTCGCAAGATGGAACAGATTCGCAGACGCATACGTGATCTGGACCAGATCGCAGAACGAATTAAGCATCCGGACAGCATTGAGCGGGACGAGATTGAGCTTGCGCCCGATACAATCCGTGAGCTCAGACAGCTTAGTGAAACGGAGGATGTACAAGCATGACTTTGGAGACGTTAAGCACCGGGATTGATACGGTCTGGGTCGTACTGAGTGCAGCAATGATTTTATTGATGGAGGGTGGATTCGCCCTGCTTGAGGCTGGCTTTGTGCGTTATAAAAATAGTGTGAACATTATTATGAAGGTTTTTGCTGACATTACGATTGGGACGTTGCTGTTCTATGCCATCGGTTTTGGACTGATGTATGGTTCGGACGTTGGCGGTTTTGTGGGAGTAACGGGATTTTTCCTGAACGGGGATTTGTCTCATCTGGACGTACCGGTATCCCTGGAGACATTTTGGTTGTTCCAGGCTGCCTTTACCATTGCTGTTATTTCCATCGTTTCAGGAGCGGTAGCCGAGCGGATCAACTTCCGTGCTTATCTTCTGTATATCATATTGATGACGGCGATCATCTATCCAATTGGTGGACACTGGGCATGGGGAGGCGGCTGGCTTAGTCAGCTGGGGATGCAGGACTTTGCCGGTTCTGCTGTCATCCATGCGCTCGGCGGATTCTCGGCACTGGCGGCTGCGATTATCATTGGTCCGCGTAAAGGCAAATACACGCCACTTGGCGTAAGTGCCATTGCACTCCCGAGCAATCTGCCACTGGCATCTGTAGGTGCATTTCTGTTATGGTTCGGCTGGTTTGGCTTCAATGCTGGGAGTACACTCAGCGCGACGGATGTAAGAATTGGTCACATTGCGATTGTCACGATGTTATCTGCGGCTTCGGGTGGTGCAGTTACGCTACTGTATACGTTATTCCGCTTCAATCGTTCAGATGCACCATCGGTCATTAACGGTTCGCTTGCGGGACTGGTCGGTATTACGGCAGGCTGTGCTTTTGTTGGCGATGTAGCAGCGATATTCATTGGGGCAGTATCTGGCTTATTGATGATGGCTGCAACCAACTGGCTGGACCGTCGGCAAATTGATGATCCAGTTGGTGCTTTCCCGGTGCATGCTGCATCCGGAATGTGGGGAACGATTGCTGTAGGTCTGTTTGCCACGGATGGTGGGTTATTCATGGGCGGTGGTTGGAGGTTGCTGGGTGTTCAGGCCCTTGGCCTTACAGCCCTGGTCATCTGGGGATTCGCCATGACCTGGATCGGGCTGAAGCTGATTGGCAAAATTGTGCCTGTACGTTCGACAGAAGAAGAGGAAGATCTAGGTCTGGATATCAGCTATCATGGGGTGATGGCAGCCCATCAGGCCCATGAATTCCTGGACGGTGAGGAGCATATGCGTGCTTACCAAGAAAAGTCTTCTGATCCAAATCGTTAAATGGAATATAGGATAAGGAAGTAGACTGACAGGGGATGTCAGTCTCTTTTTTTGCTAGAAGCAGGGAAAGACGTCCGGGCGGAAGAATATACAGGTGTGAACCTGAATATGTCTCAGCATAGGTGTATTGTCAAAAGGGGAGGATCTATATGATTAAGCCAGAACAATGTGAACGTCTGACCAGAAAAGCCCGTAAAACACTTGAGGAATATGGTTTGGGAGTTGCTGCCGATCTGCTGTTGTCCTCAAGCCGCTGGGGAATTCGCCTCGATGTATCCACACTGGACGAATATCGCAGAACAGGAAACTCACGTGTGGGTGGACATCCGGATTTGCCAAGTCGCATGGAATGGCCCGTAACACAAGAAGGAGTTCCAATGACTTTCCTGGCCCAACTGAACCTGGTGGATTTGTCGCCGTATACGCCGAATGATGGGCGCGGGACTTTGCCTGAACGTGGAATGTTATACTTTTTCATTGGCACGGATGAATCTGCTTGTCCCATTGAACATCGTGTGATTTTTGAGCCGAGTTCTCATAACCTGATAAGGCGAGAGCCTGAAGGTGATACCGCGCTGGATGGAGCCCCGTTTGTTGCACATTCGGTGACCGTGCTGCCTAATCTTGAGTTTCCTACATATGCATACATTGACGCCAACGCGCTGAATGAGCTCTCGCCGCTTCGGCTTGAGACCGATGAGACCGAATCTGAAGTAAGTCTGTATGACCGTTACCTTGAATTCGAGTCGAGTTGGAATCATCCAAGTACGCTGAATTGGGGCGGTATGTTTGGATATCCTGACGGGCAGCATCCGGATGCCGAGCATCGTGCCTTGTTACAGATCGCACTGGGAGAAGAGTACGATTATAATGAGCAGGAATGTGAGAAGAAGCTGACCAAGCATTACGGCGGTGATGAGGATCGGACACGGCAGGAACTATCCGATACGCTGCTGCTGTTGAAGATAGATACACATGATGCTATTGGTTTCCAATGGTGGGATTGCGGGGAGCTGCAATTTTTCATTCGCAAGTCTGACTTGGAGGCTGGACGATTCGAGCAAACGTATTGTTCGTTATACTCAAGTTGAGCAAAGATTTGAAAACAAATAGGCAACAAAATGTCCTGAATCCCGTCTATATGAAGGAGGAAGGACTTTTTTTGTTCTTAGATTGTTATATAAATTGAACTAAAGAATATTTACACTGCACACTCCGATGACAGAACAACCTTCCGATCGCTGTTATCCCCAGATTTTTTTGATTCCTTTTATAAAGGGGAAATCCGGGGATAAAGGCGAACGCTCCGCTTCTTCAGGTCCTTTCTGTCTTCTCCGTTTTGTGTAAATGTTTTGTTCAATTTATATAGATTTGGGGTATAAATTAGGGAGGGATATCTTGGTTGATAACCGATCGTATGTTCTGTATAATGGGATAAAAAGGAAGTGTATCTGTTGATTCAATCTGCGTTTAAACATATTGACGTGGCCGTAACATCGTTAATTGATATATGTGATCAGTTGTCGGAAGAAGATTTGGCTTTGACTCCAATTGAAGGTAAACGACCTGTTGGAGAATTACTAGCCCATCTGTCTGTGATCTGCCGAGCGGATGTTTATATTTCCGAAGGTGCATCGGAAGAAGAGATGGCTCAATTCTATGCAGAGAATCAGCTGCATTCGCTCCGTGAGATCAAGCAGGCTCTGATTGATAACCAGATGTATCTATACCAACGGTACAGGCAGTTTAACACGGAAGAGTTATTACATGTGACGGATTCGTACTGGGGAGCTTCCTATAGTCGGCTGGAGTGGTTACTTGAGATTATGGGGCATGTATATCATCACAGAGGACAATTGTATACGATGCTGACCCTGACGGGCAAAGAACCCGAATCAGTACTTTTTAAATAGAAACGGATAGAATACATATAAGCATGTTATAGGAAATATCATGGGTTAAAGTGGGAATAGACCGACGATACTACACGCCATACGTGAAATAACGGAGGATTCGGGACGTGGAACAACACGATACATGGAATGCATCGATGGACAATACGTTAATTGACAGGTTAAAACAGATTCCTGAACTTGGTCAGGCCACGCGGATTGAACCTGTTATGAAGGGTTATTCAGCAGATACTAAATTCAAAATGTTTATCCCTGGTCAAGGCCATGTGCTGGTGAGGGTGTATGATATTGCTGAGGAATGGATGAAGCAAAGGGAATATCAATATTTGCAGAGCATGCAACAATTAGGTGTACTGTGTCCAGCAACGTTGGGCACAGGTAGATTGGATGAGAAGAACGGATATATGATTCTTAGCTACATTGAAGGCGAAGATGCTTCCGAGAGACTGCCTCAGCTGAATGAACAGCAGCAGTGGGCGGTTGGTTTGGAAGCAGGAGCGCAGCTACAGCTGATTCACCAGTTGCCGATGGAGGGACAGATCGAATCATGGTACATACGCAAGAGCACCAAGCATCAACGTTACGTGGAGCGCTATAAACAGTGCCCTATTGTGATGAAAGAGGATCATGTTATTCTAACGTTTATTGCAGACCATCTCGGTTGGATGAAAAATCGTCCAGATGGATTTCAACATGATGACTTTCACCCGAGCAATCTTGTCGTTAAGCAGGATAAACTCGCAGGAGTGATTGATTTTAATCGTTATGATCAAGGTGATCCCATTCATGAATTTTTGAAGCTGGGTTTGTTTGCTTCGGAGATCAGTATTCCATATTCCATAGGTCAAATTCAGGGCTATTTCGATGGCAATGAACCGGATGAGTTATTCTGGAGACTGTATTCACTGTATACGGCTATGGCGCTGGTGTCTTCTGTGGTGTGGATTCAGCAGGTGAAGCCTGAAGAGACGCTTGAGATGATGGCCAAGATTGAGCGTGTCCGTGAAGATCACGATGATTTTCGCAGTTTCATCCCTCGGTGGTATACTTTGAACAGGTAAGGAATTATGGAAGGGAAAGGAATAATGCCGTGGCACAGCCAGCAACCATTCTGCTTGTGGATGATGAGCAGGAGATTATTAAACTGATGGAAATTTATTTTGGCAACGAGGGTTATCGGATTCTCACCGCTAATGATGGGCTTGAAGCACTGGAACAATTGAAAAAAGAGTCGATTGATCTCATTATTCTGGATGTCATGATGCCAAATATGGACGGAATCGAAGCTTGTATGAAAATTCGGGAAGAGCAGAAAATGCCGATTATTATGCTGTCCGCCAAAAGTATGGATATGGATAAAATCACAGGGCTAAGCATCGGTGCCGATGATTATGTGACCAAGCCGTTTAACCCGCTTGAACTTGTCGCACGGGCGAAATCCCAGCTGCGCAGGTATCATACCTTCAATGAAGGTCGGGAGAACAAAGAGCACGAGTGGGTTATTGATGATCTGGTCATAAATACCGATACACATGAAGTTTGGGTGGATGAGCAGCCGGTTCGTCTGACTCCGCGTGAATTTGCTGTTCTTGAATTACTGGCTCGTCACCAAGGTTCAGTACTTAGTATGGAACAGATCTATCGTCAAGTCTGGAAAGAAGAATTCATGGAGTCGAATAATACAGTCATGGTACATATTCGCAAGATTCGTGAGAAGATTGAACTCGACAGCAAACACCCCAAGTTTATTCAGACCGTATGGGGTGTTGGTTATAAGATGATCAAACCGCAATAAACATGTACATTCACAGGATGTCGTGTAACATGAACACATTCAGGGAGTTCCTACTATGAATTCAAAGTTGATTAATACAGTCCGATGGAAATTTATCTATGCATTTCTGCTGAGCGGTATATTAACTGCAGTTATTTTGTACGGGGGTAGTAAGGTGGGGCAGACCATCCTGGAAGCTCAGGCGTATCCGGATTATTCCATTCCAGCCCAAGGGATCAGGTGGTTGGTGAATAATATTGGTTCGGTGCCTTTGATGATTGTGGTAGGCGTGCTTGGTTTTGTGCTGTTTTTTTTCCTGTTCTCACGCAAGGTGATGCGGGTCCTGGATGAAATTACGGCGGGGATTCAGGAGGTTGCCAAAGGAGAGTTATCCCATCGTATCGAAGTGAAAACCTCGGATGAATTCGGAGTGGTTGCTGCAAGCATTAATCAGATGGCTGAACAATTGCAGTTATCGCTTCAGGAAGAGCGTAATGCAGTTGCTGCCAAAAACGATCTGATTACGGGGATATCACATGATCTGAGAACACCACTCACTTCTATTCTGGGATTTCTGGAGTACATCGAGAAGGATCGCTACCAGGATGAGATTGAGATGCGCTATTACGTTAGCATTGCCTATGAGAAATCCTTGACCCTTCGTAAGTTAATCGATGACTTGTTCGAATATACGCGTGTGAGTGGCGGGAGCCTTCCGTTAAATCTGCAAGCGTTGAACCTGAATTCGTTTCTGATGCAGCTGGCTGAAGAGTTTGCTCCCATGCTGGAGGATGCTGGCATGACCTACAAGATCATCGGCGGGCAAGACCCACTATGGATACAGGCTGCTCCGGGGGAGCTTGTAAGAGCATATGAGAATCTGTTCAGCAATGCCATTCGGTATGGTTCGCAAGGTAAACTAATGGAGATTGGGCTGGCCCTTGAAGGTAAAGAGGCTGTAGTCCGCATCAGTAATTATGGTGATCCGATTCCGGCACAAGATCTGCCACATCTATTTGATCGATTCTATCGGGTAGATAAATCCCGTTCCCGCGATACGGGAGGTACCGGTCTCGGCCTGGCGATTGCCAAATCGATGATTGAATTACATCGAGGAAGTATCGTTGCTTACAGTGAAAATGGCAGAACGGATTTTGTTACCCGTTTCCCTGTAACCGCTGCTTCACCAAGTAATTACTCAGAGGAATAAAAATTAAGAATTTGGTAAGAAGTTAGCCACTATCTCATTAAGAAATATTCGGTATTCTACCTCTATTACCATATTATTGTATAGAGGAGGATACCGAATATGAAGTCTCAATTTAGTACAGTAAGACTAAGATACATATACATTGGAGGAGCAAGCGCGTTACTGAGCGCAGCGCTCCTTTTTGTCGTTTATCACGTGCTACGGTTTGCCCACAATCACATCCTTCCAGATGCAGCATGGATAACGCGTATGATGAACTGGGGAATCAACCATATCGGAACAAAGCCGCTCTTTATCTTCATTGGAGGAGCCATGTTTGCGATCTTTTTCTGGATTCGATCCCAGAAGATTGCGGAAGATCTCAGTCAACTTGCACGCGGAACAGCCGAACTTGCATTGGGCCACAATCCTGGAAGAATTGATGTTCTAAGTGGTGGTGAACTACGACAAATTGCTGCAAATCTGAATAGGATTGCTATTCTCCAGCATGAGGAAGGACTGGGCAGATCAGAACCGAAACATGAGAGCAGAGAGGCAGAGGGAGCGTCTATTCAGCATGAGCAACCCGGCCTTCAGCAACATAATGAAGAAGACAAGGAGAATACTCAAACTATTTCTATACAGGTTGACCTACCGATAAAACTTACTCTCTACGGTATTCAATCTTCTCTGGATGAGATTATCCAAGGGCGGTGTCAGGACGAGATGGAAGTTCAGCATTGGGTCAAGTTGGCGTATGAACAGACATTGCTGCTTCATCATGCTCTGGAGATTACACAACGAGATAGACAGGAACACGAAGTTTCAATTGAACGGGTACACAAGGAGCCTGAATGTTGAAACACGTGAGCAAGCGATGGATGTATTACGTTTTTGATGCCGCGGTGGTTGTAGTTTTGCTATTGACCCTTTTCTATCTCTATCTGATTACTTATGGCGAAGGAATGCTTCGCAATCGTCCAGAGGCCATGCAGGTGGCCTCTTCAACCATTATTACGAATGCAGAGGGGACCGAAATTTCGAGGTTGCATACGCAGACCAAAGGGTATTCCGAATATGCTGAACTGAACGCTATGCCAGATTTATTAAAGATGGCTTTTTTGGCTACAGAAGATCGACGTTTCTACAACCATGATGGACTAGATTTCATCGGACTTGGCAGAGCCATTATGCAAGACATCTTACATATGAATCTGAGTCAGGGAGGAAGCTCCATTACGCAACAACTGGCAAGAAATCTGTATTTGAATGGGGATAAAACGTTGAGTCGAAAGGTGAATGAGATATCGATTGCGATGGCCCTGGAGAAGAAGTATAGCAAGGATGAAATTCTGGAAATGTATCTGAATCAGATCTACATGGGACGCCAGCAGTATGGTGTAAAAGCGGCAGCCTGGCGGTATTTCGGAATTAAGGATATGCACCAATTGAAACTATGGCAGATTGCTACATTAGCTGGAATGCCCAAAGGTCCATCCATATACAATCCAGTAGATCATCCTGAACTTTCCAAACAAAGACGTGCCGTTATCCTTGGACTAATGCATGAACAGGGACTAATTACACGAAAGCAGATGCTCCAAGCCCGTGACGTCGATTTCACGCCGCCTGAAACCGTATTGAATGCAACAACTTCACCGGGCTTGAGCGAGCCCGCATATGTGTCTGCCGTGGATGCTGTGATTCAGGAGGCTTCTCGGCTCACAGGTAAAAGTGAAGCAGAGATTCAATCGGCAGGTTGGGTTATTCAAACTGGGCTAGACGAACAGGCACAACTGGCGATGGAAGAAACATTTGCAGAAGCTACCCGATTCCCCGATGATCGCCAAGACGAGCAGGTCCAGGCAAGTATGGTTATTATCGACCAGCACAACGGTGAAGTGAAAGCGATGATGGGTGGACGTAATCCTTTAAAAGGGGGCATCAACCGGGCGATTATGGATGCAAGGCAGCCAGGTTCATCTTTTAAACCGATTATTGCATATGGCCCTGCGTTGGAGTCGGGGAAGTTCAAGCCAGAGAGCATACTACCGGATAAACGCATGCAATATGGCAGCTATCAACCTTCCAATCTCGGTGGGCGTTACAGTGGTTCAATAGCCATGTCCCAAGCCTTGCAAAAGTCTATCAATGCCCCAGCCGTATGGCTGCTTCATGAGACAGGACTGAACGATGCACATCAATTTGCGGCACGACTCGGTATTGAACTGGGGAAAGAAGATCTAAACCTCTCAATTGCCTTGGGAGGTGTGCATCAGGGAGTGTCGCCAATGAAGATGGCGCAGGCCTATACGGTGTTTGCGAATCATGGCAAATTGAATACAGCCCATCTGATACGCGAGATTACAGATTCACAAGGACGGACAATATTTGCTCATAAGTCGGAAAATAAGCAGGTAATGTCCTCCAGTACGGCGAATGCCATGACCAGAATGCTGCAAAATGTAGTCAGTCAGGGAACAGGAAGCCGGGCACAACTCGGTCAGCACAAGGTAGCAGGGAAAACGGGAACAACACAGGCTGCATTACCTGGTGTGGGAAGAGAGGCCAATCGGGATCTATGGTTTGTGGGCTATACGAGCAGCTGGACTGCGGCGGTCTGGATGGGATTTGATCATACGGATGCAAAACATTATATGAGGTCAGGAAGTGGTGTTGCAGCGGAGTTGTTCGCAACAGTGATGAGACGTGCTACCCAATAGAATGCAAGAGAGAGACCTTAGTCCAGATGGTTCTTTCCTTCTCTTGGATAACACAGAATATAGCTTCTAGTGTATAATATGTGTCTTATCTATCGTAAACGGAGGCTAAATGAACTATAAATATAGGGACTCGGAACTGGATACAAGTTCGCTGCAGCCTAAAAGTGGTATCAGACCGGAACGGCCTGGCATCTCCGGATTAGGCGGATGGCTTATATTAATTCAGATTGGCCTGTGGGTCACACTGGTGCTTCTTATTGCGGATATGTCGCAGGTAAATGTCATTATGGATCCGGTGAGATGGGAGGGTGTCCGTGGTGTTGATTCGGAACTTTATACTGAAGGGATACGCCCGCTCCTTTGGTTCGGAGTCATAAGCAGCGTCATGTTACTATTGCTCGTTATCGTGAATCTCGTACTGCTGCATAAGAAAAAAAGGCAATTTCCGCGCATGATGATTATTCTGTACATTGCAAATGTATTCATTGGAGTCGTGACATGGATCTTGATCGCACGAATTGAGATTCCGAGAGAGCAACATGTGCTCGATCCAACATCAGCATTTAATTTGACGATACGATCCATTCTGACATGTTGTATCTTTATCCCGTATTTCCTACGGTCGGTACGTGTGAAAAATACGTTTGTGAAGTAAATAGACTTCTTTAATTGTCTCACTGCACTATGCACTATAGTGCTCTATAGGATAGTGACACGTAAGGCCCGTAGGTATACAAGATTTCATCCTGTATGCCTAACGGGCCTTCCACGTGTTGAATATTATGAAAAGGATAATCATTTCGATGATGATTTTGTCCGTAGTGAGGCGGGAATTCGGCGTATCATCTGGTTTAATACCTCTGACAGCACGAGGCCTACGGCAATAGCGCCGGATAACATGAGTGCCTTGGCGGCCATCTCCATAGCGGCACTGTAGTCATTTTGCACAAAACTTCGCATCGCATTATACGCCAGTCCACCTGGAACCAGAGGGATGATGCCTGCGACGCTGAAGATGATAACGGGTGCGCGAAACATGCGAGAGAATACCTGGCTGATGACACCTACGGCTATGGTCGCTGCAAGTGTAGCAGGAACCGCATCCGCTGCATATTCAAGCACGATATAGATAATCCAGCCGATCATGCCGACAAATCCACCGTGGAGCAGCATGCGCCGTGGTGCGTTGAAGATGATCCCAAACGCGGCTGAGGCGACAAAACTGGTCAAGGCTTGTTCAATAAAATGGAGCATATCCTGCATTCCTCCGTCTTACATAAAAAGTGAAAATACAACTGCAATGCCTGTACCTATAGCAAAAGCAGTCAGAAATGCCTCGGCTCCCTTGGATAATCCGGAGACGAGATGTCCGGCCATCAGGTCGCGTACAGCATTGGTAATCAGCAGCCCCGGAACCAGCGGCATAACCGAACCAATGATGATTTTGTCCCGTTCATGACCTACTCCCATATAGATCAGGAGAAAAGCGAGTAAGCCAATGACAAAGGATGCCGTAAGCTCGGCAAAGAATTTGACCCGCACCAACCTGTGAAAGGCAATAACGGCTGCATAACCTATGCCCCCGCAGATTAACGCCGGAAGAAAGTCGCTCCAGCCCCCGCCAAACATAATGGTAAAACAACCACTGGATAACGCTGCGGCTGTAAGCTGCACAGCCGTTGAATAGGAGGAGGGCTTTCCTTCGATCTGTATCAACAGATCATGGGCTTCCTGAGCGGATAGCTCACCTTGTCCGATACGACGGGAGACCGCATTCACCTCGGACACCTTGTCCAGATCCGTCGTACGCTCGGAGATACGAATGAGCTTGGCAGGTTCGGTTGCATCAACAGAGAAGAAGATGCCTGTCGGAACAACGTAACTGTGCGAATGGGGTAAGCCCAGCGCAGCTGCCATACGTTTCATCGTATCTTCCACACGGTAGGTTTCACCACCGCTTTGTAGCATGATTTTGCCTGCGAGCAGACAGATTGCAATCACGCGGGATTGTTCAGTAGGGTTGCTGCCAATCATACCCGGCTCGGCTTGTGATACGGGTGATGAATCATGACGTATGTATTCCAACCGGATCAAGCTCCGTTTCATATGAGATATGGGGTGGTGCGACACCATTGTATCATATTTCACACGCTCGCAAGGAATCATACCGCACCATCGCCAAGACGATAAAAAAGCCTCGTTCCCAAGACTTGAAGATCTCAGGAGCGAAGCATCTTGGAACAGGTTCGGATATAAAGGCGCAATACCTACATCAACAGTGTGATAACCAACAATTCATACAGCACAAGCGGCAAAATGGTTGGTCCAAACAAAGCGCGCGGTTCAGGATATCCATGCATCGGGGTAACCTGGAGATACAAAATTCCCCGGTCTGCACTGATGACGACACCTTCCCACACTTGCCCATCGATATTCTGGACTTGTACCTTCTTGCCTATATGCTGCCGAGCTGTATGATGAAGCATATTCCGCACATTTTGCACGGATTGAAGCATCGGTTGATTGGCTTGATACACGACACGCGTGGATGGCGTGGATGTAGATTCAGACATGATGCACAACCCTTCCTCAAAATAAGTTCTTACTTCAAGGTATGCATCTGCCTATAAAAGGTGATTACACAAACGCCATCTCAAGGCTCCCGCGTCCATTTTCATAGGCTACTTTGCCCAATGCTCCATTCACAAAGGTGAGCTGCGGTGGAACATGGCCGAGATCCACATCGTACAGTACAGGGACATCCAGATCCCCAAGTGCAGAGGATAGAGCATCGGTAAAATTAAAATCCGCTGTATCGGAATAACCCGCAGGTCGGCCGAACATGAAACCTTTTACACCTGCAAACCAGCCAGCCTGTTTCATCTGCCACAGATGACGGTAGATATCCCCCGCATTCATCTCACAGCTTTCCAGATACCAGATCGTTCCTTCGTCTGCACAGTACTGATCCAAATACGATTGGACGGGTGCATACGGCGTACCAATCAGACTAGTGATCGTATCCATACAGCCACCGATCAGCCGACCGGAGAACGACACAGCGGTATCTGCATCTTCCGAGTGGCCGAGCTGTTTCCATTGCGAAGGTGTATCCAGGTTAAATCCAGGAGATTCCGGTTTCCATGCCGATTGATAATGTGTGGAAGACCATTGTGTGATCTGTCCGCCGTATTTGGTCTGTAACACATCAATCCAGCGCGCAGTCACGGGATCGAGGGCGTTTGATCTTAGATCAACATAATTGGTGCCATGTGCGGATGCTGTTCCAGTGATCAGGGTATATGCGAACAGGAACGTACTGATATCCGAATATCCCATGACCCATTTGGGCGGTAATGTTTTCAAAGCTTCCCAATCCAGCAGGGGGAGGATATCCATCAGAAATTCCCCGCCCCATGGAGGGATAATAGCTTGAATATTTGGATTGTGGAAAAATTCATTCATCTCTGCAGCGCGTTCCTCTTTGGAGGCACTCACACATTTGATGTTGTGGCGGAGCGATGGGCTTTCCAGCACGTCAAAACCAAGGCGCTCCATATTGCGTTTGCTCTCCTCAAGATAATGGTATAGGGATTCGCCTACACCGCTGGAGGGGGCTGCCACACCGATCATGTCCCCTTGCGCGAGTGGTTGCGGATAACGGATAGAACGATTATTCATTGTGGAAACACCCTTTCCTGTGAACATATCGATTTAATGTAGCTGTTTAATATTTTCATTATAGTGCATGAATACGTCGTGTGGCTTGCAATTATGGCTGTTACATTTTCTTTAGGGAGTCACAGGAATTTCAATAGAGAACGGTGCACGAATTTGATCAGGGTAAGAGAATATTTCCATTGTCAGATTTCCTTTGGCCGCGGCTCCATTTTTAATGACAACTCTTGCTTCAAAGACGGAAGGGCTCCAGCCTACTTCATTAATGTCGAAAGGGTTTCCTTTACTGTCCTCAATGTTGGTAAATGATAGCCCCGAAGTAGCATTTTGAGCATCTGCAATTGAAAACTCGAGGATCAGATTTTTGCCCTGGACCGTGCTTTGCAGCAATTTCAAACTGGATGGGCCGCCTTGTATTTCACCTGAAGATGGATCGATGCTGATAACCAGTTCTTCCTTATCCACCGCTGAAAGGCCAGACCCTTGCAAAGTCAGTTTTTTCGGAGTGGAGAAGTACATGCTTTCGAAAAAGACGGAACTTCCAGAGCCTGAGATAGAAGATGAATCTGTTCGCCATGCTCGGCCTTGCTCATCTACCAAGTGCAGATCACGAATGTTAAAGATTGTTTTGGTATTGTTCCGATCATATTCGATGTCAAGTACAAAGCGAGTGGGATACAGAACGCCCTGTTTCACATGGATACGCTGCCCGTCCACGGTCATTGTTTGGTTTACGGGAATGATTTTTTTCATGCCTTTTGTTAAGCTGTGATCCACGGGGAAGGTGACTTTCCACTTATTATTCGGTTCCTTACCTCGTTCCTTAAATATAACGGTCAGCTCATGTGGCGGTAAAGATTCTATGAATGAGATATCGATTTTATCCTCATAAATTCCACTTTCTGAAGCTGGATTTAGAGAGGAATAGCTAAATGCAACAGGAAGGTCTTTACCGTTCTCATCCAGCAAATCAATGTCATAGTTGAATTTCTTGGGATCTTTCATACCTTTCATCGTGTAAAAAATAACCATACGTGACTCGTCTGTGATAATGCCTTCAACGGTCAAGGAAGTACCATCATGCTCGTCGGTGACACCGACCTGCTGTAAGAGGGACTTATCGATGGCCATCATTAATCCTTTGTCCTGGCGAATCATACTCACAATGCCCTCCATTCCGGGCAATTGCTCCACGAAGGATGCAAAAGCGGGAGAGACACGGATACATCCGGTAAACAGCAGGATGAGGGCCGCTGCCGAGATGGAACTCATATACCAGCGTAGCCGGGACTTTCGCTTTCGGGCAGCCTGGCGGATTCCGGACTGCACAGCCTGATAGGCAGCAGCATCGGGCACAGGCATTGTTTCGTACTCTGTCTTGCGAGCATTCAGACGTTCTTCCAATGTGTCGAATGATTTTTGTTCATCCGTCATGAGGATATATCTCCTTTCGTTTCAAGTTGATCACGGAGCTGTCCGAGTGCCCGATGTAATCGGGATTTTACGGTTCCGGTCGGGATTTCGAGAATATCGGCAACTTCAGTTAAGGAGAAACCTTCGAAATAACTCAGAATAATAATCTGTTTGCAATCCCGGTCAAGGGTGGATACGGCCGCAGCAAGATCGGGGTCCGCAGGACGATCCCAGCTGCTGGATTCATGAATCTCGGTGACGGGACTGAACCGACTTTTGCGTTTGCGTTCGTCCGCACAGTAGTTGAGCAGAATGCGGATGAGCCAAGTGCCAAAGTAGGAGGGCTCTTTTAATTTTTTGAGTTTATGGAAGGCCCTGAACGTTGATTCCTGAATCGCTTCGAGCGCATCACCTTCGTTATGCAGGTAGGCATAGGCGATACGGTACAGTTGACTCTGATGTAATTCCATTAAGGCTGCAAAAGCCTCGGCATCCCCTTTTTGTGCGGCGATGGTGAGCTGAAGAGGGGTCACATGGCTCCTCCTTTCATGGATATGTTGAGTATTAGACCGCGTAAGGCACCAAACGGTTCTTATTTTCTTAGAAAATATGTATATACCTGATTTCTATATAGTTGAACTACGTATGAATACGTGAACGTAGAGGACAACAAATAACCGTCAGACCTTCTCTTTGTACTCCAAAAAGAGTCTTGACGGTTATTCGCGTATTACTCACGTTATCTAATCATTATTGCTGATGCGCTGTAACGGCTGCTCGCAGACATGAAGCTGTAGACGTGTTACCACGTTCAAGTGAAATATCCAGAGCGGTCTGGCCTGCTGAGTTCAGCACGTTTGGATCAGCTCCATGCTGAAGTAACATCTCGATAAGTTCGATCTGATCCGTATGAAATGCTGCGGAGTGCAACGCATATTGTCCATCGCTGTCCAGAATACTCGTGGATGCCCCATGTTCGAGTAAAAGGCGGATAACTTCTGGCGAACGTTCTCCGGCAAGTGCGGCATGCAGTGCAGTATTGGACGGGATAAAGGAAATCTTGGA
Source organism: Paenibacillus sp. FSL H7-0940 (assembly GCF_037979415.1). Classification (NCBI taxonomy): domain Bacteria; kingdom Bacillati; phylum Bacillota; class Bacilli; order Caryophanales; family Paenibacillaceae; genus Paenibacillus; species Paenibacillus sp. FSL H7-0940. The sequence goes on along the minus strand of NZ_CP150280.1, from coordinate 3,977,798 downwards.
ATGAGAAAGGGTGTTAACATCTGCTCCATGCTCCAGAAGGAGACGAACTACTTCTGCTTGTCCATAATGAGAGGCATATCCCAGCGGAGTTAACCCATCCTGATTTTCAATATTTGTGAGTTCCGGGTGAGAAGCGAGCAATAATTGCAGGTTGGCCACATCTCCAGACTGTGCAGCCTGGAATAGTTGATTAATCTGTTCTGCATGATTCATAAGGAATACCTCCATCTGATGAGATAATGTAATTATAGATGTTCCTCTTCAGAGGTTCTTCTTCATAATCACCTTTTTGCCCGCAGCTGGGAAGGAGAGCTATGGAAGCGTCTAGTGAATAATGAACTGAACGAACCGAGGCTCTCGAAGCCCACATCATAACAGATATTGGTGACAGACCTGTCCGAATCAAGCAAAAGCTGCTTCGCAGCCAATAGTCTACATTGAGTCAGATAACGATGGGGTGAAGTACCAAACAACTTTTTATAACTGCGTAGAAAATGATTCACGGATAGTTGTGCAGCCGATGCTGTCTGTTCTAGCGTTAACGGCTGATCATAGTAGGCGGAGATATACTCATGCCCGATATAGACTCTTCGGTACAACTCTTCTCGGGTTGAACGTCTGATCATATCCAGTTCGTTGATCTCTTGCTGAACGTTACGGTGTAGATCCAGCATGTGAACAGCAAGCTGATGAAGCTGCTCCGCTATTGCCCAGGAATCCAGCCTGTCTTGACTGTAGAAATTACGCAAATGATTCAGGGCTGCGCCAAGCCGATTATCCATCGCGTATGTACGTTCTACCCATTCCATCTTGCTTGAGGGTGAATAACTATACGGCTCATCAAGTAGCCGAAGATCACTGGTCATTAGATTCCGACCAATCTCTTCCACATAACCGGGAGGGAAGAAGATACAGAAGGATTCAACTGGAGTAGATGAATCAATGTGAAGACTATATTCCTGGCCCTCATTCAGAAGCAGATAGTTCTCATTATTGACTGCGAAGTGACCGCGTCCCGCTTCATAGAGCGTTTTTCCGTTACGGAATGTTTTCAGTGATAGCAAGCCGCTGCCTTTCCAATCGAATTGGGAACTCGATTCATGCAGAATGAAGGGGACAGGTCGAGGAAGAGGAATCTCCAACACTTGCAAGCACCTCCAAGCTTAATTCTGGTTATACAGCTTCTTCGCAGCTTCCAGCCCAGGTACGGCAAAGCAGGCGAGTGGAGAGGGAAGATCATTCAATGGGAACCAACCGATCTCACCGATGGCTCCGCCTTCTTCCAGATTACGAGCATGACCGCCAATCACCTTGGTGGAATAGAGCACGGATATCCAATGTTCCTTCTGTTGTGGCTGGATCGTCTCCGCCGTGCAGAGCAGACTGTCAATGGCGATATCCAGATTCACTTCCTCCTTGATTTCACGGATGACGGCAGTTTCCAGTGATTCATAGGGATCGACTTTCCCGCCGGGAATACTCCAAGTATGCTGTTCGGGCTGGCGATTTCGCCAAGCGAGAAGCACTTCGCCCCGTTCATTCAGGATGACCGCACCTACGCCGATGCGAGGTGAAATTTCAGATTCACCTTTTGGAACAGAACTTAATTCCGACATTGACAGCGCAGCTTGTTCGTTCCCATTAGGTTGTGAAAAACCACCCGCTACCATATCCCCAGATTGAGGAGTACGAGTAGACTGGAATGACAATGGAAGCCCAGCCTGTGCGGACCATTCTTCGGCAAGGATACTCATTGAGATCAGGTCGTAATGCATGCCATCCCGCAAAACTGCAGAACGCTGGCGACCCTCTTCCCGGAATCCGGCTTTTAGGTACGCACGTCTCGCGGCTTCATTGTATTCAATGACTTCTAGCGCAATCCGGTTCAGGTTCAATTCGTGGAAGCCATACCGAAGAATCAGAGCCAGAGCGTCGCTTCCGTAACCTTTACCTCGATCATTTTCTTCGCCGATACCAATGGCCAGACGAGCCGACCGATTGTTCCATTCAATTCGGTAGAGGGCTGTGAATCCAATGAATCGGTTTCCCTCCAGTGTACGTAATGCAAATTCAAATCCGTTGTCTCGGCGGACAGAGGAGGACCCTGTCTCATCCGGCGTTAACGGAATAGCGATATCGGTATCCATGTTGCGTAAATATTCATAATCATCTGTGAAGCGGGAGAGACGCATGCAATCTTCCGGACATGGGGCCGCTAATCTGACTTTGGAACCTAGAAAACCATTTAAATGACGTGGAGACATGTTGCACCTCTTTTATTCGATATGAAATCAATCGTTTCTCCCCATTATACTACGAACAGGAGAGGATACCGAAAAATGGCACCAAACGAGCTACACTCAGGGAAAAACAACAAAAAAAAGCAGCCGTTTCGGGCTGCTTGTACATTCATTATTTCAGATCATTCAATAAATTCTTCATTTTTTTGTAATGTCCACTGACCCGATCAACCATGTAGTTATACATGAGCTGATTCTCCGAAAGATTCGCCATTTCCTTGTCAATGTCAACGTTATTGTTGTTATTGTTCATGGCTGTTTCGTTGTTCTCGACAATTCGGTACTGTACGATCGAAGAATTGGGATCACTGATAGGAAAGTGTTTGTCATGAGTCCGCTTCATGGCGAGCTGATCTGTTTTGCCATTTTCAACGATACGTCTCAGCTCTTCCTGAAACTCTACCGTTTTCTTTTTGTAGTTGGGCGTGTCTGCATTGGCTATGTTGTTGGTGATGGCATTGTGCTGTGCAGTAAGCGCTTGTAACAGTGATTCGTTACGTCTTGTCGTATTCGTTTCGATCACGGGCTCAGTCTCCTTCACTGTAGATTGTACAGTTACTTCTATAATAAGAAATAAAGTTGCACACTGTCAACATAACAAAGAAAAAGACAAGCACATGCCGGAGGTCCCCCGATAAGAAGAACCCTACCTTCATGAAATCTTGTCTTAGATTTTTCCCTAATGGATCAGCGTTGAACAACCTCTTTAAGAGGGACGATTAATATTTTTGCCGTAATAGATCTCGTCCATCTCCAGCTTCAGCCACTCCGTAATCTCCTGTTGTTCCTTCTTGCTGAGCTTATCCTTGGTGTACCCAAACAGATAATTGTCGAGATCAAATTCCCTCAGTTTACATTTGGTGTGAAAAATATTCTCCTGATAGACGTTCACGTCAATCATGTCAAAGCTGCTCTTGATCTCATCCGGAATATAATTCTGAATCGAGCCGATCTCATGGTCAATGAACAGCTTGCGTCCGCTCGTATCCCGCGTAAAACCACGCACCCTGTAATCCATCGTCATAATGTCCGTATCAAATGAGTGGATCAGATAATTCAGCGCCTTAAGCGGTGAGATCTCACCACAGGTGGAGACATCAATGTCCGCACGGAAAGTACTTATACCTTCACTAGGATGAAACTCAGGGTAGGTGTGCACAGTGATATGGCTTTTATCCAGCTGCATGACAACGTTATCGGGTAGAGGGCCGGGAGATTCATCGAGTGATTCTTCGGGGATCTCCACAATTGGACCTTCCGAGACAAGCATCGTAACACTCGCACCTTGAGGCACGTAATCCTGCTGGGCAACATTAAGAACGTGGGCTCCGATGATGTCGGAGACGTTGTTCAGAATTTTACTCAACCGGGCGGCGTTATACTGTTCATCAATATATTCAATGTAAGCTTCGCGTTCGTCTTTGGTTTTGGTATAACAAATATCGTACATATTAAAGCTGAGCGACTTGGTCAGGTTGTTAAATCCATGCAGTTGAATGCGCTGCTCTGGCGTAATTGTCATGGTTGCAGTTCCCCTTATCCCATACGACATATCATCGCAGTTATAATACTACTTATACCCAACCTGCCTCGAAAAAAAACATATGTACGTCATTCAAAATACGATTCCCCTCTGATGAAAGCTATGCATGAATGGACTTCAGATGATCTACATTTTTTCAGAATGAAGAATCGTCGAAGTCCGCAATATCGTTCATGCGCTCATCCTCAGCTACAGATTGAATATCCTCTGAAGTGACACTGATGATTGTATAGTCCTCGTTCTGCTGTTTCTTCACGGCTTTTTCCTTCACAAAACGGGGACTGCCTTCACCGGCATCTTCGTCATAGACGAGCAGAAGACCGTCGCTTTTACGCAGCAACAGGTCATCCCGTGCAGTGAACTGCCACGGCCCGATATAAGGTTGATTGCTAATCGCACCGTAATAGTCCACACCCGAGAGGATGGAACGGTAATACTCCTGCTTGTCTTCTTTCCATTGCTCCTCCGGGTTCTGAAAGGCAGTGATGATCGACAGTTTCAGATATGGATACGTCTTCTTCAGATCAATGACCACTTCGCAGGCCCACAGGTCCACACCGTACTGTCCCGGGGTCAGCACCCATTCCAGACCATCCTCGACAAGAGGTGTGAGACGAGAGGAGATGGCTTTTTTGATAAAAGGAATACCTTCATGTTTCTGTCCAAAAATCTGCAATTCATGTGCCCGGTAACCGGTGATTAACAGGTTTTTCAGTGTCCGTTCCTCCTTTCAGGCATGATCAATCGATCAGTGAATTTTCTATATATGCACACATTAGAGGTGCGGTTATTTCGCAGGTGGAGTTTCTGCACGGAACGGATACAGGAATGGCTTTGGAATATCCGTTTCGAATGACATTAACTCATCCGTTGTGGGATGGATAAACGAGAGTATACGTGCATGAAGTCCAAGACGGCCAAGGTCTCTTGTGCGTGCACCATATTTTCTGTCACCGGCAATCGGATGTCCGAGATCTTCCATATGCACACGAATCTGATTTTTACGCCCTGTCTCCAGACGCACTTCCAGCAAGGAGAACTCACGGTTCGATTTCAGACGTTTGTAATGTGTGATGGCATGTTGTCCATCATTCGGACGAGAGCTGGAATACATTTTCAGCGTTTTGGTTTCCTTCAACCAGGAAGAGATGGTGCCTTCTTCTTTGGCTACTGAACCTTCAACAAGGGCAACGTAGACGCGGTCCTGTACATTTTCTTTCCAGTTGTTTTGCAGCTTCTGCTGCACCTCTTCACTTTTGGCAAACATCATCACACCCGACGTATCCCGATCCAGACGATGGACAACAAAGATCCGATTGAGCGGATTGGTGCGGCGTACATGCTCTGTCAGTTGGCGATAAGCCGTCAGGTCATCCGTCTTGTCAGCGGCAATAGACAATAGACCGGCTTCCTTGCGGATCACAATGATATCATCGTCTTCATGCAAAATGTTAATACCCGTCAAGGATGGAGCAGCGACTGCACCTTCTTTTCGAATGTAGACAATCTGACCTGGCGTCAGCGCTTCATTAAACTTGGTTACAACCTTCTGATCCACGGATACCTGTCCACGACCCAGAATGGACTTCACTGCGTTCCGTCCTGATTTCAAATGCTGCAACAGGAAATTCAACAGTTCATCCGGTTCGGTCACTTTGTACTGGCGTGGTGGTTCCTGCTTGCGATAGTAGGAATTGCCTGGTCGTTTGGATGCGCTGGCATTTTTGGGTTTGTTGCCTCCAGCTTTCTTGGGTGCACCCGATGATTTCGCGGTTATTGGCTTCTTATTCTCCTCCGTATTACGTGATGCGGAAGCACCTGATGTTTTGGCAGATGAGAAGTTGGACTTACCGGACCGTGCTGAAGATGAACCTGCATAAGATTTCCCTTTGGCCGAGGCCGATGTCTTGCTGGTTGGACGTTTGCGTTTATTCATGAATAGTAATCTCCTTCTGAACAGCCTGTACCGCTTGTGTGCATACGATCCGTTCATTTTCGTTATGCAGTTCAATATACCATTAACAGTCGACAAATAAAAATAGGTTCATACAATCTGCTATACATCCAATCATAAGAGTAGTGAGATTCATAGGATAGGGTATCCCATAGCATTGGAGGTGTTACTCATGGGCGTGTTTCTCGATATGAGAACTTCGATGAACTCGGCAACCGTAGGACAGCCCGGTTTGTCACTGTCAGATTCCCCGACAGCTTTTGGCACCATTGGTCTACAGACGCAGGGTGTGGTGAATCCCATTATTACGTTGAACGGGACAGTAGGTGTTACGGGAGAACTGGGAGATACCTTTGTTGTGGAGCTTGTGCGGGGTTTTTTATATGATCCTTTCTATATCATCTACCGTGCTGAAGGTACGATTGGACAGAACGGAGGTGCCGAATTCCATTCGTTCACAGCTCAGGATCTGTCTGCACCACCAGCATTGGAAAGTGTGTATACTTCGTTCATCTCGGGGGTGTCCACAGCAGTAAGAACCGGGCCGGAGATGTTATACGGTATTGCAGCCACCGGTTAGTAGTGAAAGGCGAAATATTACAGGCAGAGTGCATCGTTATCACTTCTGTTGACGGCAGAGTTCGCTTCATACCCCAGAGACGCAAGACAATGCAGTGATAGGTTTCGACTAGCGCTCAGCAAAAAACCCCCGGCTCAAGAAGTCGGGGGTTTTTGCCGTACAAGCATCTGCACGTTTCAATACAAATCACGAATCTAAAGTTTGAAACTGTCCAGGATCAGTTGGCACGGCCTTTCAGAATGATGTTGTTGGCTTTGCCAAAGTCGATGGCCACTTTGCCTGCGAGTGCAGCTGTTCGCTCCGCAAGGATAACCGCGTTGACGCCACAGGAGAAGAGAGCGACATCAAAGGTATGTTGATTATTCTGAATCCAGTGCAGCGTTTCATCCATTTGATCATAGCTGTCGAAGGGCAGGGCAGTCACAATGTTCAGATTATACGGATCACGTTCGAGCATGACACGCAGTGCCTCAATCTCACGAGTAACGAGTAACACACGCTTGCCTGCAAGCATCTGCCAGAAACGCGGGTTCTGCGCCAGTTCCCGATTAACACAGGCGTGACAAGTCATCGGAGGAGAGATGCCAAAGTGTGCAAATACCATGTCGGTCAGGGGTCTTTTGAGATAATCGGGAGCATTAATGGTGCTGTCACCACGAGGAAGAATGCCCACGATATCGGCACGTTGCAAGGAAGCGGCGACTTCATCCCGTAGTTTCGGGTTGGGAAGACGAAGTCCCTTTTGCCCTAGGTTGGCTTTCTTGGCCCAACGCTCCTGAAGGACCTGTTCCGTGGGCCATACGGTTTCTTGAGACATGACGATATTCTCGCCATCACCGACTCTTACAAGAGACAGCGGTCGGTGTTCCCGAAGTGCCGCTTCGAGCTGATCAAGCACACCTTCCATTTCAAGATAGATCGAATTCATGTGATGGGTTGCCTCCTTTGAAAATTGAACTGTTCTATTCTATGTTGCGACTACCGTAACGATATGTACGTTCGACCCAAAGGGCGCCATCCTTGGTTGAATATCAATCTATTTATATGAAAGTTAGTACATCTGTCGGTACCGCTTCTATCAACGTTTCATACGATATAGAGTGCTGGATTCACAAGCGAGATGTCGCTTGTAAGCGATCAGATAGATAGAAGATGGTTTTCGTAGGAAGACGGCATCAAAACTATGAAAACAGTCTGTATCCGACAAACGGAACTTGCAGCGTTCATGAGGAGGCATGTTATGTCCAGGAAAGTTGTGATTGAGATTAACTTCAACAATTATGGGATGGACCCGCAGCGATTAACGCGGGAATGGCTGGAGCGTCGGATGAGCATCTTCCGCACGTTCACATTGCATTGCCTGAAGGCGCAGACGAATCAGGATTTTCTCACAGTGGTGAAGTTGTCCAAGGAATCCGGGGAATTAATGCAGGAGATTCTGGCGGGTCAGGAGCCGCTTCCTTTCAATATTCGTTTTGGAACCAATATGGAGAGTGTGCGTGCCATTTTGGCGTTTGCCAATGGTTCGGAGCAACTCTATATTGCCCGTCTGGATTCGGATGATTTATACCATAAGACCTTTGTTCAACAGCTCTACGATATTCAACCACAGCAGCAGACGATGGCATTGATTAACCAGAACGGATATCTGTGGGACAGTGTGAATAACGAGATGGCCCCAGCGTTTCACCGTTCTCCACAGTTCTATGTCTACTTATATAAGACAGCCGAATACGCAGCAGGATACCGGGTCAAGCTTCCGGGCAGAGGTACACATGGCAATGTCATTGAACTTCCGCACGAACTGCTTGCTCCGCGCAATTATGTCAACATCGTACATTCGAGCAATACTTCAACCAAAAAGGTACCGCCCAAAGACCGGTTAAGCCGGGATGAGATGGCACAGGTACTACGCGAATTCATGATCTGATCAGGGAGGGATTCATCCATGATTCAAGGACAAACGATTCTGATCACTGGAGGCACGGGCTCCTGGGGTCAAAAGCTGACTGAGGTACTGCTGGAGCAGGACCCGGCTGAGATTCGCCTTCTGTCACGTAATGAATACGCCCAGATTGCGATGCAGCGAGAGTTCAACCATGATCCGCGTCTGCGATTCATCATTGGGGATATCCGCGATTATCGGGCAGTGGAAGATGCATGCAGAGGTGTGGATGTGCTCTTCCATTTGGCTGCGCTGAAGCATGTTCCGGTCTGCGAGGACCAGCCTGATGAAGCGTTCAAGACTAATGTGATCGGTACCCAGAATATTATTCGGGCTGCAATACGTATGCAGGTTGCCAAAGTCATCGATGTGTCCACCGATAAGGCGGTAGATCCGATTAACGTATATGGCATGACAAAGGCTTTGGGTGAAAAAATGATGATCCGTGCCAACTGGCTAAGTGAAGGTACCCGGTTTGTCTGCATCCGCGGGGGCAATGTGCTTGGAACCAGCGGCAGTGTCGTGCCCTTGTTCCGTCGTCAGATCAATGAAGGCAAAAGCCCGACCATTACGGATATAGGCATGACCCGTTTTTTCCTGACGCGTACCGAAGCTATACATTTACTGCTTAAGGCGGCTGAGGCGGCCGTGGGCGGAGAGACTTTTGTGATGAAAATGAAAGCTTGCAAGATGACGGAACTTGCATCCGTCATGTTGGAACAGGCAGGTCGTCCATCCTTCGATTATAAGGTGACGGGAATACGTCCAGGCGAGAAATTGCATGAAGTGTTGATCTCGCCCTTTGAAGCGCCGCGTACGTATCAATATGATGCGCAGTATTATGTCATCCTGCCGGAGCACAAGGACAAGAGCCTGACGGATCAGTACAGCAGTCTGCCACGTGTGAACTTCTCCGAGTATCGCTCGGACAGTGCCATGATGAACAAACCAGCGATTGCCCGGTTTTTGCGTGAAGGTGGCTATATCGATTAGGGTGTATCTCAAAACTCGTTCGGAGTTTTCAGACACGCCCACCGAGGGGAGGCGGAGCGTTTGGAGGTGGTAGGAATGGAAGAAAATCATCAGCACAACCAGCACGAAGGTAATGAAGAGTTACAGCAACGTACCCTAATACAACATATTAATGACCGCTCCCTAAAAGCTGTTGTCATTGGTCTAGGCTATGTTGGTTTACCCATGGCTGTAGAGATAGCACAGGCCGGTTATCAAGTCCACGGGATTGACATCGATACTTCCAAGGTAGCCAAGCTGAACGCCGGGAATTCGTATGTCATAGGTATAGAAGATGATGTTGTGCAGTCGCTTATGCAGGCTGGATTATTCACGGCAAGCACCGATTATGCAGCGGTGGCACAGGCCAATGTCATTGTAATCTGTGTGCCCACTCCGCTGACTGCCGAGCATCAACCGGATATCTCGTATATCTCGGCCGCGGTGGATGGCATGACTCCGTATTTGCAGGAAGGCAGCCTGGTTATATTGGAAAGCACGACCTATCCGGGCACAACGGAGGAACGTGTGAAACAACCGATTGAAGCGGCAAACGGCTGGCGAGCTGGAGAACAGTTCTACGTCTGTTATTCTCCAGAGCGGGTAGATCCGGGCAGTGTGCATTATGGTGTGAAAAATACCCCAAAGATTATTGGCGGTTCGACACCCGCTTGTCTGAATTATGGTAAACAGTTCTACGGCTCGTTCCTCAACGAAGTTGTTCCGGTAAGTTCAACAACGGTAGCGGAGACAGCAAAGCTGTTCGAAAATACATTTCGCAGTGTCAATATTGCACTCGTGAATGAGCTGACCCCAGCCTGTGAACAGATGGGGGTAAACATCTGGGAAGTACTGAATGCGGCGGCAACCAAGCCGTTTGGTTATATGCCATTCTACCCAGGTCCCGGCATCGGCGGGCACTGTATCCCAATCGATCCGATCTATCTGTCCTGGGCTGCAAACCGTCAGGGATCGGAGCTGCAATTCATCCAGCTGGCGGATGCAACCAATCGGCAAATGCCAGAGAGAGTGGTGAAGCGTGCCTCGGAGCTGCTGGAGCAGAATGGTGTAACTGTGCGAGGAGCACGTGTTGTACTGGCGGGTATGGCTTATAAAAAAGACATTGACGACTTGCGTGAATCGCCAGCGCTGGACGTTTATCGGCTGCTGAGCGCAGCGGGTGCAGAAGTGGTTTTTACAGATCCAATGGTGCCTGTCTTCCGTAAGGATGATGGTACAGTGCTGCACTCTTGTCCAGCGGTGCCAGAATTATGGACAGGAGCTGATCTGGTGATCATCACCACGGATCATTCGGGATTCAATTATCAGGAGATGGCAGATCATGCAAAGTTGATTTTTGATACACGCAATGCAACGGCCGGATGCCTCGGGGGAAATATTGTGGTGCTGGGTCAGCCGGTTCACCGGGTGAAAACGGGAGAAACCTATGGCCAATCATGATCGAGTGAGTGAACGCTATTACGGCGAGATTAATTCGGAAGATTCTCATGAAGCGACGAGAACGCGTATCCACTGGATGTGCCGTGAGGCGACAGGCAAACGCATCCTGGATGTTGGGTGCAGTCAGGGCATTACGTCCATTCTGCTGGCACGTGAAGGATTTCGTGTGACAGGGATTGATCTGGAAGAAGAAAGTGTTCGATATGCGCAAGCTGAGCTTGCCAAAGAGTCTAGGCCAGTTAGGAACAATGTGGATTTTAGAATGCTGGATATTACGCAATGGAAAGTAAGGACTACCTTTGATACTGTGCTGCTTGGAGAAGTGCTGGAGCATTTTGCTCATCCGGAGACGTTGTTGATCCAGATTTATCGGCTGTTGCAAGAAGATGGGACGCTAGTGGTAACCGTGCCGTATGGGTATCACCCGTTCTATGACCACAAGCAGACCTTCTATGCGGGAAGTCTGGCGATGACCCTAATGCCGTATTTCGAAGTCTTGAAACTGGAAGTTCATCATAAATATCTATGTTGCGTGGCCCGCAAACGGCGGAGTACACAGCTGCATATATCGCCGACTTTGGACCAACTGCTGGAGTGGATGGAACTGGATCATGTCCATTTTGCTGAGGTGGAACATCAGCACCTCCGCGTAATGAAGCAGCGCAAGAAGGCACTGGACAGTGCGGTGGAGCAGGTGAAACGACTTCGTCGTCAGGAGAGTGGGGAAGGGTAACGGTGAAGGTAGGGACAGTGGCAAGGGCAGGAGTATTCTAACGAATCTCACACGTCTTATTTTGATGATTTTGGAGAAATGAGAAATGTAACGAATCTCAGCGACGTTATTTCATCTGAAAGCTGCGATAAACGACGAATGGATGCCTATAATGCGAGAATAGCGGGTCTCAGATTCGTTACATTTTCCAAGTGGCTGAAATAAACCAAATAGCGTCACCTCAGTTCGTTAGCCACAGTGAAAATGAAATGAATTCTTTATTGAACTTTGAGATTTGGGAGAATGAGTGTGAAAGCAGCCTCTTGTAGTGGTAGCGCTGATTCTTGGTTTACAAGTTAATCGTAAGTTTGAAGAGAAAATTGGAGTGGCTTAGTACCAGTACCTGGTCAATGAAAGAACAAACCCGTTATGACATTTCGCAATACGCGTACGACAGGAAGGGGCTCAAAACGTGATCACCATCAGTCTGTGCATGATTGTGAAGAACGAGGAACGCATGCTGGCGCGCTGTCTGGACTCGGTTGCCGGCATCGCGGATGAGATCATCATTGTGGATACCGGTTCATCGGATCGCACGATGGACATCGCTGCGCAGTATACCGACCATGTCTACACATATGAATGGAAGGAAGACTTTGCCGCAGCGCGGAATGAGTCATTCGCCAAGGCCACGCAGGAGTATATCCTGTGGCTGGATGCGGATGATGTGCTGCTGCCCGCGGAACGGGCGAAGCTGGAGGTGTTGAAGCAGCAGCTTCCGTCCGGGGGGAAGACGGAAGCTGTGATCTTGAACTACACGCTGGCCGAGGGAGCGGAGGGGAGTCCACTTGTGACGGACCGACGCCTTCGCCTGGTCAAGCGGGATGCCGGGTGCCGCTGGCATGGCCGGCTGCACGAGCAGCTTAGCTTTCCGCGGGGCGAGGTCATTACGGCAGATATTGCCGTCACGCATCGCCGCGAAGCGGGACATCATTCGGCGCGAAACGTGCGCATTCTGCGCAAATGGATCGCCGAAGAGGGCGTAGCCAAAGGTCGCCTGCTGTTTTATTATGCAGGCGAATGTTATGACCGCCAGCGTTATGCGGCGGCGGCACGCGGTTACGCGAAGCTTCTGGAGCAGCCAAGCGGTTACCGCGAGGATCGCCTGATTGCCTGCGCGCGGCTGGCGGAATGTTATGAACGACTGGGTGAGCCGGGCCGTAAGCTCGGAGCATTGCTGCAGTCATTCCAGTATGATCTGCCACATGCCGACTTCTGCTGCGCCATTGCGGCCTGTTTTCATGAACGGCAGGAACCCGTCTCGGCGATCTACTGGTATATGCAGGCGGTGGACGTGAGCAGCCGCGATCCGGGTCTGCGCCCGGTGCCTATGGCTTGCCGTACATGGCTGCCACATGCCCGTTTATCCCTTTGTTATGCTCATCTGGGCAACTGGGAGCAGGCACTCATGCATAACACCAAAGCCCGTGAGTACTTGCCCAACGATCCCGGGTTGCTTGCCAATCGCCAGAAGCTCGAAGTTGTGGTACGCAAAGAGATGAAAGAGCGGGAAGAACGTGGTGAAGTGTCACCGCGTAAGTAGGGAGACGAACTGGGACAGATGAGTACAGAAGGGTTTGAAGCGGGATTAGGAAATAGGGGAAATAAATTGAAGTAGAAGTGAAATAACAACAAAAACTAATCCGTTGCTGGTAGAATGCGATAGGGCGGATCAGTGAAAATAAGGGTTGAGTGGAAATAGAGTGTAAGGCACAATTGCGAGCAGAAGCAGAAGCAGAAGCAGAAGCAGAAGCAGAAGCAGAAGCAGAAGCAGAAGCAGAAGCAGAAGCAGAAGCAGAAGCAGAAGCAGAAGCAGAAGCAGAAGCAGAAGCAGAAGCAGAAGCAGAAGCAGAAGCAGAAGCAGAAGCAGAAGCAGAAGCAGAAGCAGAAGCAGAAGCAGAAGCAGAAGCAGAAGCAGAAGCAGAAGCAGAAGCAGAAGCAGAAGCAGAAGCAGAAGCAGAAGCAGAAGCAGAAGCAGAAGCAGAAGCAGAAGAAGCAGAAGCAGAAGCAGAAGCAGAAGCAGAAGAGGATTAAGAGGTAGAGTAGATATAATAGATAAATTAGAATGCTGCCATATGTTTAAAGTCCGATAGCTACGATATTGTTAGTGACTGAGCTTATGCAGACCACAATGAAGTATAAGTAAATAAACGATAAAATGCAGAACAAGAGCAGCCCCGCTCAACCGAAAGAGTCGGTGAGAGGGGCTTTTAATGCTTCTCGTGCCGCGTGTATCTCCTGCCATGGTGTAATGAAAGTAGCATTTGGTGAAATTTTCACAAGGCATACAGAGCATTGGGACTTTTGACATGCGGTGCAGTGAGGATTACTCATCAAGATGAGCCGTCGAGTGTTCAAGGCCATCATATTAGCTGTTAAGTTATTTTACTTTTCGGGTGCTAGGCATCGCACATACTGGTCCTTCATTAGTAAGCTTTTACATGCCCAGCCCCATCCATCATATATTTCGTCATCGATGTTGAGGGTCATGGTCTCATCCGTATATTCATTCCAGTTTTCAATCCGGAGTATGTTTTTACTTTCCCATTCGAGATGGTTATTTCCGTGGTGCTTGGCACGATAGATCGTTTTTACCGTGGTGTCCTCAGGGGAATTTGTCTTCTTAACATCGACCCAGATTGTAACGCCGCCTGCCGCACCACCGTAAGGTACACCGTAAATTTCGGCAGTATAGTCACCATTACGTGAAGGCATGGAATAGCTTAATTCTCCTTTCTCAGAACGGTCAAACGTGGAGAAGTAAGGACGGAGCCAGAAATACAGGAATACAGCGGCAAACAGTACAAGAATCAACAATGTAAATGTAGTGAGAATAGGGTGTCTACGTATCCAAGGTTTGCGAGAATCTGTATGAGATGAACTTGAATTAGCTTGAGTATTTGAGTCCATAAGGTTGAACCTCCATTTGCAACTTACAGTGAAATTTGCTTTGCAGGAATATAAATGTCCATTTCTCCGTAGTGGTCCTGAGCCAGACTGCCATCAATTCTTTCAAAATAGTAGGGATCACTCTTCTCGTACCCCGAATGGCTCTGCCAATATTCATCGATAAATGTCCAGACACTGTCCAAATGATCAATATTGATCAGACTTGGATGGAAATCACACACAAATTTGAATACGGCATACTGGTTGGCCGGGACCTCAATTCCGTCCAGTTCTTCAGGGATATGATCCAGACTGGTGACCTCTACAGACGGCTGATATGTACTGTAATCCTCGTTAATTTCATTGGTAAATCCGATATATACGTTGGGTTGCAGCACGTTAGGAATCGAATGAAAGTGTTTTTCAAAAAAGTCGTTGCCTGCTGAATTGGCTTCATAGTGTTCTTCATTGTCTGCATACCGAATGTGGGATCGTTGCCCAATGAGTTTCATAGCCGGTTTTCGTACATACGTTGGTTTGAAAATATATCCATATGGAAGCGTCGTGATCATGGACGAAGTCATGCGGGCTGTGAATTCAAGGTTTCCAGCTCCCTGTTTGCGATACTGCAGGGGTGTAATGCCGAAGGCTTGTTTGAAAGCACGTATGTAGGATTGTTCATGTTCAAAAGCGTAATGTCCGCTGATATCGATGATTTTCCAATTCAGGTTCACCAATTGCTCCAGGCTGCGTGCCAATTTGCGTGAACGAATGTATTCTCCAGGCAGTTGTCCGCTGACATGTTTGAACATGCGATGCAGGTGGAATTTGGATATATGAGTCACAGATGCCAGATGATCCAGCGTTAATTTGTCTTGAATATGGTCTTCTATGTAGTCGAATAGCTTATCCAGTGTGTCTAGCAGATCGTGTTGCATATCAATCTCCCTACTTCTAATAGTACTTACAGCAATAAATGTTCATTTTTTCCTTATCACCGATGATATCATAACCAAGTACATAATTTAATGACAAGATTGGAGAAAGCATCCATGTTTGCTGACAAAAAAAATTATACAACGTTAGGCATGTTAACTCGATTATGGACACTAACGGGCAAGTACCGTATGTTCATCATTCTGTTACTTTTCGCCGCATGTATGGTCTCCCTGATTGAGGTCGGTTATTTGGAATCGATCCGAAGACTGGTCAAAGGCGCGACTGAAGCACAGTTTTCGTTACTCTACTCAGGGTTGATCATAGGCGTTAGCATTGTAGTATTACGATTGATTGTAACCGCATTCATGACGAGGGTCGAGACGTTATTCCAGCAAAAGACATTATTGTCTGTGCAGTCTCTACTCCTCTCATCCTTTAGCAACACAGAGACACGTGATCTGGCGCATTATCATACGGGTGACCTAACCTCTAGGGTCTGGACTTCAGCCAAGGAAGCACAGAAGGGGATCAACCAACATGGCATTGAACTCGCCAAAAATATCATTCAGCTGATTCTTGCCTTTGCTTACTTCAGCTGGGTGAACTTGCCGCTGTCGTTGGCTATCATTGCATTCACATTGATCTATCCTCTTGTAACGGTAGGACTTGGTAAACGTCTACAAAGACAGCATGATCAGTTGAATGCCAGCGCAGCGTCAAGAGATGAGATACTGACTGAAATCATCCAAGCCCCGGTTGAGATCCGAAGTTACGGACTCGCGGGTTATGTACACCATCAATTTAAAGGTCGAATGGATCAGGTGTTCAGACATACGATGTCTGTATCTGTGTTACAACGACTTTCGGAAGCAGCCGGACGGGTCTCCACGTATGGTGGCATGATTTTGATTCTTTATCTAGGCGGCATGCAGGTCCTGAATGGACATATGGATGTAGGAGGACTGGCAGCTTTTCTGGTAGCAAGCAGTCAGTTAACACGTCCGATTGAATCGTTATCTGGGTTGTGGAATGATTTTATTGGTTCGGCTTCTCATGCGTCCAGAATCTTTGAGGTGCTGGATTTGGAGAGAAAGAACACGGTTGCTAATACCGGTACAAATACATATGTACGGTCCGATACGCATTTAGGCCAGCTTGAAAAACAATCTAAACCGGCTGGCATCAGCGTGCAGCATGTGTCTTATAGGTATGCGGAGCAAGAAGAAGTGTTAACAGATATTTCTTTTGAGGCCAAGCAAGGAAAGCTTACTGTAATCACAGGGCCAAGTGGATGCGGGAAAACCACGTTATTGAAATTAATAGCTGGATTAGATAGACCTGTTACTGGTTCGATCCAGGTCATGAATCAGAAGAATTCACTAAAGGATATGCACGAAGTTCAGACAGGGAATGTCAATCAGGTGTATGTTCCGCAACAAGCCTTTATTTTCACAGGAACAGTGGAAGAGAATATTGTTTTTGGACAAGAAGGGATATCTGCCGATCAAGTAAAGGTTGCGGCCCACATGACGCATGCACATGACGCGATTATGCGTCAATCGCTCGGTTATGGGACAGAGCTTCAGCCACAAGGCGGGACGATGTCGGGTGGTGAGCTTCAGCGTATTAGTCTAGCCAGAGCGATGCTGAGGAACCCGGATATTCTATTGTTGGATGAACCGACGTCATCTCAAGACCCGTGGCATGAGCAACGATTGAATGATCTCTTTGCCCGAATCACTGCTGACAAAGGCACAACGGTTATTGCAATTACTCATCGATTATCGCTGATAGAACGGGCAGATCAGGTCATATATATTCAGAAGGGACGCGTCGAAGATACGGGGACTCATCGTGAATTGCTGGATCGTCCAAACGGATATCGAAGTTATATTGCGGAGCAGGATACGGAAGTGGAGGAACAGCATGAGTAACAAGATTGAAGATGCAGCCGATGACGTTGAAATGAAAAGCAGTCATGAGAAAAGCGGAGCATATGAGATAAATGAAAATAATGAAAATGAAGCTCATCATCAGATGAACGAAAGTGATGTTCCAGATGACCCAAAACAAGCTGTATCATTGGCAACGGTATGGCCCGTTATTTTTCGCTGGATGAAGCCTTATGGATTAGCTGTAGCGATCTTGTTCATTTTTATCGCAGCAGATGCGGTCTTTGATTGGGGACTAGCCTTTGTACAGGGATTCTTCGTGGATGCTATTCATGATGGGGGACAGGAACAGCTTAATGCCACCGCAATGATTTTCATCGCCATTCTGGCAGGATTTATTGTATTGCTCGCGATGCATCGTTATGTGCTGGTATGGCTCAAGGAATCAATGCAACGGGATATGTCCATGGATCTGTTGAAACTGTTAAACCGGATGCCCTATTCCTGGGTGCGCAGACAGAAGTCCGGGGATGTGATGCTTCGCATCAAGGAGGACACGAAGCATGGTGCAGAAGTTGTGGAGGCTATTGCAGAGGGTGTTACGGTTGTATTCATCATTGCTCTATCGCTGGGTTACTTGTACAGAGCAGATGCATGGGTTGCAGTTATCGCCTTGGTAAGTGCAGGGGCAATCTGGTTCACGGCGAGGTTGTATGATCAGCGAATTGTACATCTGTCCGATGAGGTCGAATCCAGGGAAGGCGAGTCCCAGGAACAGATCCAACAGTATGTTGAAGGGATACCGGTGATTCAGATGTATAATGCTTCACCGTGGTTTCTCGCTCGTTTTCGGACACAACAGCAAGCACTGAATCGTGTTCAGGCCAAGTTGCAGATGACCCTGAGCATGTCGGATAACGTGGCGATGGCGGTGTTTGGTTTGGCTCAATTGGCAGCGTTGTTCCTTATTGCTTTGTCAGCGGCTAGGGGAACTTTGTCTCCGGGCATGGTTGTTGCAAGTAGTCTGCTGTTTGAACTGGTGGTGTGGCCAGTACTCGGCTTGTCCAGCCAGTGGAGTCAGATGCAAGCCAGCGTGGGTGCATTTGGACGTATCTCTGCATGGTTGAAATTGGCGGAGAACAAGAAGACAGACGCATCCAATACTAAGCACGAAGAGCTTGCACAGGGAATTTGTAACCAAGATCAAGGGAGTACACAAAAAGGGGCACATAAAGAGTACGAAGTTGCTATGCTACGTCTTCAACAGGTTACGGTAACCGATGAAGAGAGTGGTCGGAAGATTCTGGATCAGATTACGCTTAATCTGGTTCCTGGTGAACTGGTTGCGGTAGTTGGCGCCAGTGGTGCTGGCAAATCTACACTGTGCCAAGTGTGTACAGGGCTGATCGAGCCAACAAACGGAAGCGTATTGCTGGGTGATAAACATGTTGCAGAGTATATAGAGATGGATAATCAATCCAGACTGACGTATATGCCGCAGACACCAACTTTTTTCACAGGAACGATTGAAGACAATATCCGTCTGAGTTCAGACGTTACATTGGACAGAGTGAAGCTTGCGGCAGAGCAGGCAGGTTTGCATAAATATATTGAGGCACAAGAAGGACAATACGCAGCAATGTTGCATGAGAAAGGGGCCAATCTATCTGGAGGCCAACAACAGCGACTGTCGCTTGCCAGACTCTTTACGAGGTCATCTGATCTATATATTCTGGACGAACCAACGTCATCATTGGATATTCAGACAGAACAGAACGTAATGAATCACTTGCTGAACTTTATGAAAGGCAGAATAGGATTGCTTGTCACACATCGCATGGAGGTTGCTCGTCAGTGCTCTCGCATCCTTGTGATGGAACATGGCCGAATTGCCGAGGATGGAACGCATGAACAACTGATGCAGAGGAAAGGATTGTATTATCGTATGAATGCAAAAGGCGATGATACAACATGAATGAATCTGGGGTTAAGATAGTAATGGATACGCTGGAGTTCTTGAGTCAGGATCGGGAAGCACGTCGTTTGTATGAAGAGCGGAAGAAGTATTTGCATGACGAAGCTTCTATGATTGAGTGGCTAACTGAGCCTGAGATACAGTCATTGAAAGGCTAGGAGCGTATACAATACAAACTAGTTGTTAATTAAGCTCTTATTGTATGTTGAAATGAATGCAATCGTTTTGTCCAACTAGGGCAGGACGGTTGTTTTTATTTTGATGAAGGGGCTTCAAACGTTTTACAGTAAAACGCGGTTGCTCATTCCGGGCTGGGCCGTTAAACTAAAGGGAGCGGCGTTTGCTTGACGGACAAGTCATGAGAACGCCATTTTGTTGTCAAGGATGCGGGATATGAGCCGCTTTCGGATGTCAGAATCGGATCGGACCAAGCTGGTGGAAAAACGCCGGTGATAAGTAAGGAGTCTTTACATGAGTGTGCAAACACCTACATTAGAAGAAGCGCAGGGTCTCCTGCAAAAATATTATGGCTACCCCGACTTCCGTGAGGGACAGAAAAAGATTGTAGCCAGCCTGCTCGAACGTGAAGATACGTTGGGTATTATGCCAACCGGGGGCGGTAAGTCGATCTGTTATCAGATCCCAGCTCTGTTATATTCGGGTCTGACACTTGTGGTCTCCCCGTTGATCTCATTGATGAAGGACCAGGTCGATGCGTTGACGACCGCCGGAATTGCTGCCGCGTATATTAATAGTACACTGAGCGGCAAAGAAGTGAATGATCGCATCCGCGCGGCGCAGCGCGGTGAGCTGAAGTTGCTCTATGTCGCGCCTGAGCGACTAGAGCTGGATTGGTTCCGCGAGGAGATGGGCTATTTGCCGATCTCTTGCGTTGCCGTGGATGAGGCCCACTGTGTATCGCAGTGGGGACATGATTTTCGGACAAGCTACCTGGCGGTAGCGCCGTTTGTGGATAGTTTGCCGGAGCGGCCGGTGGTTGCGGCCTTTACGGCGACAGCGACGCCCGAGGTCATGGGCGATATTCTGCGGTTGCTGCGTTTGCAGGACCCGCAGACATATGTGACCGGACTTGGGCGGGATAATCTGGCGTTTAGCGTGCTGCGCGGCGAGAGCAAGAAGGATTTTGTTTTGAATTACGCGCGCGAGCATGCCAGCGAGCCGGGGATTATATACGCCGCGACCCGTAAGGACGTGGACGATCTGCATCAGCGTTTGTTGCAGGCGGGATTGCCCGCAGGACGCTACCATGCCGGGATGTCGGACGATGAACGGTCCCAGAGCCAGGAAGCTTTTTTGTACGATGATATCCGAGTGATGGTGGCGACCAATGCGTTCGGGATGGGGATTGATAAGTCGAACGTGCGTTACGTTATTCATAACAGCATGCCGAAAAATATGGAGGCATACGTGCAGGAAGCCGGACGTGCAGGCCGGGATGGAGAGCCAAGCCAGTGTATTCTGTTATTCGGGGCACAGGACATTATCACCCAGAAGTTCCTGATTGAGCAGAATCCGATGGACGGCGACCGCAAACAGAACGATTACCGGAAGCTGCAACAGATGGTGGATTACTGTTACACGACGCGTTGTCTGCGCAGTGCGCAACTGGATTATTTCGGTGAGGTGCATGACGATACACCTTGCGGTACTTGCAGTTCCTGTACGGACGACCGCGAGTTGGTAGACATGACGATTGATGCACAGAAAATATTCAGCTGCATTCACCGCATGCGTGAACGGTATGGTGTATCGCTGGTCGCTTCAGTGCTCAAAGGCTCACGTGCCAAAAAAGTGCTCGATTACGGCTTCAACTCTCTGCCAACCTACGGCGTGATGGGTAATCGGACAGAGCGTGAGATATCGGAGATCATCAACGTGATGGTATCCGAAGGATATCTGATACTGTCTGAGGGACAGTATCCGGTTGTGCGTCTGCAACCACTTGCGGTGGAAGTGCTCAAAGGCCAGCGTGAAGTGATGCAGCGTGTCGTCCGCAAGACAGCGGCAACGACTTTAGGTACGAACTATGGTGGACGCCGCGGACGCGATGCGATGCCATCTGCGGTTAATGAGACGGTATTTGAACAGCTTCGTCTGATTCGGCGCGACTTGGCGGCGAAAGAGCATGTACCTTCGTACATTATCTTCAATGATGCGACCCTGCGTGAGATGAGTGTGGTATGTCCACAGACAGAACGTGACATGCTGGATATCAAAGGGGTCGGTGAGGTCAAGTACCGCAAGTACGGACTGCCGTTCCTGGAGTTTTTCCAGAAGCAATCGGGCGAAGAAGTGGATACGGATGATGATGCGTTTTACGAGTATGAGTGAGTATGAAATGAGTAAGAGTAAGAGTGAATTGAGTATGAATTGTTAATTTTCACTTTCTAATCTTTGAAGTTGGTTGTCGCGTCTCTGTAGAGTGGACAAATGGTGGCGAATTGTCTTTCAAAGGGTTGACATTGGCGTTAGAAATGGCTGACCTTATAGCATACAGCATGTAGTTTTATTATGTGTGTTTCATACTGTATGTTGTGGTTCGGGTTTGACGGGGTGTATATGTCTTTTTGAAAAGAAAGTCCACTCTTTGAAAGACAAAAGTTAGATATGTCCATGAGAGATGGAATGGCTAGTTCAAAAGAGGTTTAGATGAACAGCATCCGGGGCAGGATGGCTGTGCAGCTTTCCTTTTATCAAAAAAATATGGTCTGGGTGTCCAGGCAAAGGTTGTGAACCATGAAGGTTATTCTTTCTACATTAAATGCAAAGTACATCCATACCTCTTTGGCGTTGCGGTGTCTGAAGGCGTACAGTGAGAAGGATTTTGATATTGACCTGGCGGAGTATACGATTAAGGACCCGGTGATGAACATTGTATCTGATCTGTACCAGCGTGGGGCGGACGTGATTGGGTTCTCGTGTTACATCTGGAACATTGAAGAGACGATCAAGGTCATTGATAATCTGAAAAAGGTTATGCCGAACGTGAAAATTCTGCTAGGCGGGCCGGAAGTATCCTACGATACGGAATATTGGATGAACCGGATTCCCAATGTCGATTTTATCGTCATGGGTGAAGGGGAAGAGACGCTGCATCAGCTTTTGATGGAGCTGGAAGGAAGCAAGAAGTTTCACTTTGTCTATGGACTGGCGTATCGCAAAGGGGAAGAGGTCATTCTCATGCCAGGACGGCCGAAGGCGGATCTGAACGATCTGCCGTCACCACATCGATTTGATGAGGATATCCCAGAGCTTGGGAAGCGGGTTGTTTATTTTGAGACCAGCCGGGGGTGTCCGTTCAGTTGTCAGTTCTGTCTGTCCAGTATTGAGGTCGGCGTGCGGTATTACGATATTGAGCGGACGAAGTCGGATATTCTGTACCTGATTGAGAAGGGCGCGAAGCTGATCAAGTTTGTGGACCGGACGTTTAACATCAAACGGGATTATGCGCTCGAAATGTTCAAATTCCTGATCGAGAATCATCAGGGGACGGTGTTTCAGTTTGAAATTACGGCGGATATTATGCGTCCTGAAGTACTGGACTATCTGGCAGAGAATGCGCCGCCGGGCACATTCCGGTTCGAGATCGGGGTTCAGTCTACGAATGATCCGACAAATGAACTGGTGAAACGCCGCCAGAACTTTACCAAGCTGAGCCGTACGGTCAACAAGGTCAAAGCTAGCGGAAAAATCGATCAGCATCTGGATCTCATCGCCGGACTGCCCGAGGAAGATTACAATACGTTCCGCAAAACGTTTAACGATGTGTTTGCACTGGGGCCGGAAGAGCTTCAACTCGGATTCCTCAAAATGCTGCGTGGTACAGGTCTGCGTCTGGATGCGGAGAAGTATAACTATACGTACATGGATCACGCACCGTATGAGATTTTGGGTAGTGACGTGTTGCCGTTCAGCGACATCGTGCGCTTGAAGCGGCTGGAGGATGTGTTGGAGAAATACTGGAACGCACACCGGATGGACCATACGCTGAAGTATCTGATGGAGCAGGAATTCAACTCACCATTTGATTTCTTCCAAGCATTCGGGGATTACTGGGAGGGACAGGGTTGGCAGAAGATTGGTCACCAACTGGAGGATCTGTTTACTCGTTTGCACAGCTTCCTGGAGTCGCGGAACACGCCGCATATGGATATCGTGCTCGGCCTGATGAAGCTGGATTATTTCCTCGGCCACAAATACAAACCGCGCAAAATCTGGTGGGAAGATCCGCTTCAAAAAGACCAGTGGGCGGGTTATATGAAAACGTTGGCCGAACGTCCGGAAGACGTTCGACTGCCACGTGTTGCCGGCGCCGCAGGCACGGCATGGCTGGAAAGCAGCGGCACGGGTCCAAGTGCCGCTGCGGGAAGTTCGGTTGCTGCCGGAGAAGACTCTGCCGCAGATGCGGCGGGTGTGATCGGCAGCGAAGCCGGGGGTGCAGCGTCGCTCACTTTGGGCGACGCAACAGGGTCCGCCGCGGATGGAGCGGCGGACATGGTGGACGGCAACGCTTCGCGTGCGTTGCCGATGACCTCGGCCATGACCGCACAGACGGTCATGGGTGCCCGTGCTTTCGCCGACCTTGGTCTCGGCGAAAAGGAACTGCAGAAGCACACCGTATTGGATGTGCTTCCGTTCCGGCTTGAGCGTGTGCTAGCTGGCGCCAGCCCGCTCGCCGCGAAAGGCCGGACGCTGCTGGTCGTTGTGTACCAGCAGCATGAAGGGCAGCAGGCGCAGTATTACACGCTGCCGCTGGGAGAAGAAGCCGCTGCCATGTAGGTTGCAGTGGCCTGACACGAGCTGCATGGCCTATTGGCATCATTCAGCAGGAAGATGTGCCACGGCTTTACGGTCCGTGGCACGTTTGGGGCAGGCATCACCGCTATGTGCGGGGGATGCCCGACTTGATGAGCACCGCGCTATTGACCGCGGTGCTTCTCAATGAGGTGCTGCCCATTGGGCGCAGCACCTCATCCTTACGCGGCTTGTCATTGCACAAGTCGCGCTCCGTACTACTTTTTACAACAGCATATATGTTCCGAAAGCATCGGAAGGCCGTCTGATTCCCTAGGGGATGAAGAAGGGCCTTCCTTTTTGTTTTTCAGAATGATAGCAATAGCATAATCAATCCAATCGAAGGAGAGTTTCCTATGAATGAACATGCTACTACCACAGAGACGATTACCATAACAAAAGGTTCCGCTAAATTACTGCACATCTACATCCCGTATAACCCTGCATATATTGAGCGCATTCGTCGGATTAAGGGCAGAAGGTGGGAATCCAAACCAAAAGTGTGGATCATTCCTTACACCACAGCTGCTATACAGGAGTTCATGAATCAATTTGATTCAGAAGATGTCCAGATTGCCCCGGAGTTGTGGGTGGAAAGCGAGGATTTACAGCAATGGAAAACTAGCAAGGGAAGTAATGTATGGAGTAAAGAGTCACTTCAGAAGGCATTAACATTACGAGGATACAGCCGTAAAACGATCAAAGCCTATTGTAATCAGGTCGAACGTTTTCTAAAGAGCATTCCTCGTGAAAGTACAGATATGACTGCATCCAATGTGCAGACTTATTGCTAGGTTCGCTAGAGCAAGGGATCTCCCATTCAAGCGTGAATCAAACGATCAGCGCAATTCGCTTCTATTGCAAACATGTACTACATCATCCTACAGATATCCAGTATATTCGTCCCAAAAAGCAGATAAAATTACCTAAAGTCATGTCAGAAAAAGAAGTTGCTCAACTGCTCAAATCTGTTACCAATCTAAAGCATAAGACGATTCTGTTTCTTACGTATTCTTCTGGTCTTCGTGTTGGCGAAGTCGTTCGTCTTCAATGCAGCGATCTGGATATTGAGCGTCAGACACTTATTGTACGGCAGGGAAAAGGTCAGAAGGATCGGAGAACTCTTCTCTCTAACCTAGCTTGGGAAATTGTGCAGGAATACATTACGGAGTATAGACCCAATCGTTGGTTATTCCCGGGACAATCTT
Organism: Paenibacillus sp. FSL H7-0940; assembly: GCF_037979415.1. Taxonomy (NCBI): domain Bacteria; kingdom Bacillati; phylum Bacillota; class Bacilli; order Caryophanales; family Paenibacillaceae; genus Paenibacillus; species Paenibacillus sp. FSL H7-0940. The sequence goes on along the minus strand of NZ_CP150280.1, from coordinate 3,952,514 downwards.
CGGATCGGCATCTTACCGAGCGCAGCGTACAGAAGGTTTTTGAAGAAGCTAGACAACGCGCAGGTATTGTAAAAAAGGTTAGTATTCATGCCTTAAGGCACTCCTTCGCTACACATTTACTGGAAAACGGAACAGACTTGCGCTACATTCAGGAGCTACTTGGTCATACGAGTGCACGAACAACTCAGCGATATACGCATGTGAGTATGAAAAATATTCAACGTATTCAGAGCCCGCTGGATCGTTTGGATCTGGGAGAGTGAGTTCTCCTATAAATCTACCTTTTTCACCAAATTCTTCTTCGCAAATACTACAGCATCGGTTATCATAGACGTAGTTCGGATATCATGCAGGATCTGTGGTATTTACGAAGTACATAAATTAGATGTTATGTGAAATCCCCTGAATATTAAAAAGGAGAATCAATAAATTATGATTAGGGTTTATTGTGATATTAAAGAATCAACAAAAGCTGAGATTAATAAGACAATAAATGATTATTTAGATTTACATATGGATTTCTATAGAAATCTTGGTCCAGAGGCGTTTTCTTCATTTTTTCCACAGTTTCTATGGGTAGAAAATGAAGAACTATGCATAAAGACTATGATTGAATTAGATCTTTGGACCTCTGATAATTATTTACACACTCTTAAACCGATTCATGAATTTGCTTTGTATATATTGTTGTGTGATTCAAAAGATAGAATTGAAGATATGGGAAGAGAAAAAAGTACAACAGATTTAGATTATGAAGTAGAACAAACAGATGACGAGTATATATTATCTGATTTGGATAATATGGATCTTTATCTTGAAATATTATTTCAAGATTATGATTTTTTGCGGGTCTCTGAGTATGTAAAATATTTTATACAGAATCCATTTGATTTCCAAGGTACATTTAATATGAATCTTACTGAATATGAAGATTTAATGCCAAATGATATAAGAAAAGAATTTAATGATCTTAAGCAATCAATTTATCCAACGGAAATTATAAAACAACACAGTAACGGAATAATAAGAGATATGAATGTGAAAGACTTTTTCTTACATATTGAAAAAATCATAGATTACTTTAGTCATTCTTTGACTTTAAAAGGCACTCACAAATTATTATGGAATGAGAATGGCCTTCCAAAGAAGGAAACAAGTGCTCAACAATTATTAGAAAGTATAAGTAGATTATATTGTGAAAGTAATAATATAGATATTACACCTGAGGCTGAAACAGGTAGAGAACCTGTTGATTTTAAGTTCTCATATGGGAATAAATTAAAGACAATTTTAGAGATAAAGAGAGGTTCTAATAAGCTAGAACACGGAATTGAAAAACAAACAGTACAATATATGTTGTCGGAGAAAGTTGAAACTGCATATTTTATCATAATTATCTTATTTGAAAACGAATTTAGGAAAGTTGATAGAATATTTGAGTTAGCAAAAACTATAGAGGTAAGATATAACTTAATAATCAGGCCGATAATTATTGATGCTAGAGCCTCAAAGTTATCAGCATCAAAGATTCAGAATGTTGAATCAGTGAAGTAGGGGGAATCACATAACATAATATTCACGCTGCGGGCATACGCCCTTGATTTAGCATTCGCCGGATACCCGACATATGTCGGGTCGTGAATACAGGAACGTTATAGGAAATCAGAAAACACATAAAGAAAACTTATTTTATTCAAGATTTTTTAAGGGAAGTGATTGAGTGAATAAAGACATTCTACTTGAGTGGGACAGTAAGCATAGTGCGATGAAGAACACGAAAGAAAACTATTGGAAAACCTATAGGAAGTGGCGTGACGAGAACAAAAGCGATTATCATGATACTTTCATGGGCAAATTATATGATGAATTTATAAGCATTGAAGAGCGAGCCATATACCTAAAATATAGTTTTAATACAACAGAAGCCGTAGTATTTTGCTCGATTAATATTTTTTACATAGAAGAGCACATAGGAACTTATGATATAGAGTTCTTTTTGAATGGTGAGATTGCTGATGATTATCTGGATTTTGGAGACGCATTACTTAAAGATCGGATCATTAAAGTAAAGCATAATTTGAAGACTGCAAGAAGCGCTATAAAACTAGGAATTGAAGTATCAGATATTTCGAAAATCACAGAAATTCCACTCAAATATATAGAAATATTAAAAGAAAAATATAGTTGATATAAAGGGAATGTTACAAGAGGGATAAGCAATTCAAAGAAGCTGCTGACATCCTATAACATAATATTCACGCTGCGGACATTCGTCCTTGGTCCGGCATTCGCCGGACACCCGACATACGTCGGGTCGTGAATAAAGGAACGTTAGCTGAAATCAGACTAGGGTATATTTAGGAGGAAAAAATATGATAGTAGATTCGTTAAAAGCAGCAGCCAAGAAGATGATGATTGACTTTGAAGATGTAACTTCAAAGATAGAACATAAAGGAGAACGTGGAAATAGCCGTGAAGAACTCTTATTAACTTATCTAAGAGGGTACTTCCCTAATAAATATCAAATATCCAAAGGAAGTATTATTGATATTAATGGTACACAAAGTAAACAACAAGATTTCATTATATATGATGCTTTTAATAGTCCAATTTTAATGAATATGGATTCAACTAAAATTATTCCTATTGAAAGCGTATATGCAACAATCGAAATTAAATCATCATTAAATAAATCAACTCTTCTTGAGAGTATTAATAATGTTAAAAGTGTAAGGATTTTACCTAAACATACTCTTAACCAATTTATGTCTCCTACAGCTGGTTTCATTTTTGCATTTACATCAGATACTTCACTTGAGACATTGGTAGATAATTTGTATGAATTTAATAAAGATGTACATTTTATGGAACAAGTGAGTGTAATATGTGTTTTAGATAAAGGATTAATAGTAAACATCGGAATTGAAGGTTTGGATTCTATACATCTTTTACCTTCAGAAAATACTGTACCAGCAATTATTCAAAATACTGTCGAACATAATTTATTATTTTTTTATTTGTTTATAATGCAATTTTTAAACAGTGTAATTGCTTCTCCACCAAATCTGATCAAGTATCTTGAGGTGGAAGGTCTTGCAAAATATAACTATACAATTGATGGAAAGTACCTTCCCGCAAATAGTACATATAATTTTGATGGAAGACAAATAGACATTAATGAAGCACAATTATTATTAAAAGATGTTGATAGAATGAAATATATTTTATCCGGTAAGGCAACTACAAAAGAAGTTATGGATTATTTTTCTGATAATCTTGAAAGAATGATTAGTATATCAGGCCTTTCAGATGAAAACATATTTAAGGTTAATGATAAGGAATATACTGCCGGATATCTTAGGGAATTGATAAAAATATATGGGAAAGTGAAAGAAGGGTTAAATGTTTCAGAAGCTGAATTAGAATTTTATAGTTTAGGAGAAGAAGACCTCATAACGCAGATTCGAAGAGGGAAGTCTGACATCAGCTAACAAAGTATCTTCGCCTCATAGCTGTCGCTCCTTGGTCTGCCAGAGGATATCGAGGAAGTAGAATCAGGCAGACAACCCTGCAAGGCTAAGTGGCGGAACCACAGCCGCTGCGCTCTTTTAAGCCTTTCGGGTTCGTAGATACCTGTGCAATTGAAAAAACTATAGGAGGAAAAGATATGGAAGAACAATTCAAACAACAATATGATAGTTTGTTATACAATTTTAACTGCTTGAAAGACGAAGCATTGTACATCATAAATAATACGCTTTTGAAGTCGCTTATTAAATTAAATAAGATTGATTCACGAATAAAGACCTTTGACTCGTTATTGGAAAAGGCTGAAAGGAAAGAAGTTAAAAACTCTATTCTAGAAATAAGGGATATTGTCGGTATAAGATTAGTTTGTTTATTTTTATCCGATATTGCTACGATAAAGGATATCATACACCGGGAGTTTATTGTTTTAGAAGAAGACGACAAAATAAATGGTAATGTAAAATATGAATTTGGGTATATGTCACTTCACTATATTGTAAAAATAAAAGATTCATATACAGGACCAAGATACGATGGGATCAAAGACATTGTATTTGAAGTTCAAATTAGAACAATGGCTATGGATGCATGGGCGAATATTTCACATTATTTGGACTATAAGACTGAAAAGGATGTTCCAGAAGAACTGAAGCGGGATTTTTATGCATTAAGTGGGTTGTTTTATGTAGCAGACAAGCATTTTGAAATGTTTTATAAGTCTAGGGAGAGTAACATTGAGCAAATTGAGGAAAGTATTGGGCAAAAAAAGAATTATCATCAATCTATAAATATCGACACATTAACAACCTATTTACATACAAAAATGGAAGATAGAGAAAGGAGTACTTCTAGTGCGATATCCGAACTAGTTAATGAATTAATATCAGTAGGTTACGAGAAATTGGATCAGCTTGATGAAGTACTTGATAAGACTTACAACGTATTTTTATTATATGAGAAAGAAAGGCCTCCTCATACAGAAAAAGGTGGCAAATTTGCCGAAGTTGGTGTTGTAAGAGTTTCATTGGAAATTGCAGATGAAAATTTTTATCAGATCAGAAATGAAGGCAGTGACGGTAGTAGCATAAGTAAGTATAGGGAAATGCTTAATTAAGCAATTTCGAAGAAGTTGCAACAGCACATAACATCATATCCACGCATCGAAGCCTGATGGCTCCTCGGTCCGCGAGAAGCAATCCGCAAGGAAGTAGATTCAGCGGACACATCCACATCGCGGCCGGCTGCTGGCGCAGTCTTAAATTGTTGGGACGTCGTGGATACAGTAACGTTATCGGAAAATCCTCAGAAAATCTTTAAGGAGAAGAGTATGAAAGATATTTTAGAACTACTAAAAAATATAAATAAAAGAATTTATCTATTTTTTTTATTCATAGTTATTCTGCTTAATTTTGGTATATGGAAAGCACTTAAAACAAATAAAGAGTTCATAATAAAAACTGGTAATTTGTTATTGGGAAGTGCGTGGAGTTTCGTGTTTGTAATTGTACTAATAATAAGTGTCTTGCTCTTAATGAAAAAGAGTGATCGAGAATCAAATAAGTATGTTCATGAACATTTATTTCAACCTAGCAAGTATGAAACGGATGGAAATATTGTTAATGCTAGTTTTATTAAGGCATATAAAAATAAAGGGTCTAACGAAATTGTTGGATCAATTAAGGTGAAGATCAATAACTTATCGGAAGATAAGATTGATTTAATTAAAGGTCGAGTTTTTTTTTATAAAGAAAAAACTCGAATGAAGAGAATAGACTTTGAAATTGTTGATCTAAATGCAGGTTTTAGTGAATTAATTTTCTTCAGTCATGTTAACGACGATATTAACTATTTGTTGGATTGGGAATTCTTCGAACTAAGTATTATTGAGTTGAAAAGAAATCAATCAGTTGTGACTAATAAGACATATAGAAGTGAAACTTTGTATAAAACGAATTATTTCATTTTAAACATTGATAAGTTTTTAGATTATAGAATTCTTGGAATTAGGTTGAAATATAACTTGGCATGGATAAAACGAAAATTAAGAACGGAAATAATACCAAGAATTACTTTTCTATATAAAAGAAAAACTTATTATTTAAATAGTAAGCCACCATTTTTAAAAGAACTATTTGCTTTATTACAAAGATTTATTGCATTTACCATTGTATATGCTTGTGTAATTTTCTTTATAATTTTAATAATCTATGCATTATACGACATATATAGCTTTATAAATAATATGATTAAGTTGTGGGTCCCTATTGTAGCTGCAAAGATATAGACTTATAAGTTATTCGTGAAGTCTGGGGACATTCGATAACATCATATCCACGCATCGGGCCTTATGGCCCTCGGTCCGCTGGAAGCAATCGACAGAGAAGTGGAACAAGCGGACACATCCGCACCGACTAAGGGCATCGCGCCCGGCGACTTAGTCGCCTTTAGTCGATGGGGCGTCATGGATACAGAAGCGTTATCCAAAACCTCATATAAAAGAGTGTATTGAATACAAAGGAGAAGATAAATGAAAGATGATGGGAAGAAGAAATATATAAATATACTCTGGATGTCCTTGTTAATCATAGCTTTACTTCCATTTTTAATAGTACATTTGATTTTTAGAAATGAGATTTATTCTTCACTTTCTAATGGAGAGTGGGGAAGAATTCTTAGGAAGTTACCTGGGAGGCATAATTAGTGGAATCGGAACTATAGCAACTGTTTGGGTAACAACGAAAGAAACAAGAGCTATACAGGTATTCGCCAGACACTCAGCATATGCTGAGTCGTGAATACAGGAACGTTATACGACAGACTCAAATGAGAAGACAGCCGTTTAGCTCTCAACTATAAAATATATTTAGTTCATACTATGTTATTGAAGAGTATACTTTAACCCTTGTAAGTAGATTTCAGGTTCTGATATTGTATGAATAGAAATGTCTGCGTCATCATAAAGAAATAGAGCGCTACGACGATGAAGTCGCGGCGCTTTTTTGCCTGTATCACGGCAACTATCATGATGCACGAAGTGTTGCCATTACGGAAATGTGGTTCTGATGGCGGCATGAGCACCGCGCTAATGTACGTGGTGCAAATCCAAGAGGTGCTGCCCCGTTGGGAGCAGCACCTCACCCTTACGCGGCTTGCCATTGCACAAGCCGCGTCCCGTTTTACCTTTCACAAGCCAAACAACATGATATAATCAAAGCAAAACAGATCAAGGCAGGGGAGTTCGAGAGCATGGATGATTTTACGAAGAAGCGGATTCAGAAGATTATGGACCATTACACCGAGAATGCTGTACCCGAGCATGTGAAAAGTCAGATGAAGATTAGTTATAAAATCAGAGGTAACCATGTGACATTGATTGAAGAAAGACAAGCCTTTCAAAGCGATAAATGGGTACAATTGCCGGTAGCACAATTCAGAATGGATGAGAAGGTATGGAAAGTGTATTGGCAGGACAGTAAAGGAAAGTGGCATTACATCGATGATATCGATCCGAACGAAGATTTTGAAACACAGCTCAAGATCGTGGACGAAGGTCATAACGGAATGTTCTGGGGTTAATTTTTCTGAAAAGGCGTTGGGGGGGGGAAGTAACCCAATTAATATTAAAAGATCTGAATATCAAACCGCAAACCTTTGAAGAGACGGATACCTTCTTTAAGCTGGCGCTCATCTTTAAAGTGAATTTGGAGGCCACAGAATGGACCTGAAGACGTATCTCGCAGAGCATTTTCCAAACCTGACCTTAGAACCGCCTCTTTTTTATAATTGGGATGTTGCAATACGATTCGAACTTGGTAATCTTCTGATGTTTGGAACGAATACGGAGCATTACATGGAACAAGTGTATCATCGATCAGTTGAACTATTTAAGGCTCTTCATGATCAAGAAGATGAAATCCTATTAATAACTCAAGCTTATTTTGCAGATAAGGCTAAACACAAAGTGAAGAAATTGAACCTGTACAGAAAATATATCAAGAAGAAAGGGCCGATTAGAGCCTTAAGACTTGAGATATTTCCAGGTTTGGATTGTGAACCGGATGACATCCTAGACCCAAGGAACAACATGTATAGGTACTGGACTAAATGTAGAGTTGAGGACTTGAAATATAATCAGTTAATCAAAGCTATATGTAATCATGATGTTGGAATTAAGCCAAAGATTTATCATAGGGTGTACATCATTAATATAAGTCAGAAAACGATATTTCATATCTATGATGATAGAGGTTGCGATGTTATTTCAGCATCAAGACAAGCACTAACGGATATCTATACAGAATATAACGATTGGATTTTAGATTATGATCGAGACAGAATTAACAATGTATTTCTAGGATAATGGGGTGGATGTTCCAAGACAGTTCTCGGATGTTGATTGAGCAGGGATTATGTATTATTTGAAATACAGGTTTGGAAAAAACTATAAGAGTGTTCCGATGTAAGGAGTATGGATTATGGATAAAAAAGAGAAGAAGATTATTATTGCTATAATTGTACTTGCTGTAGTTGTATTAGGAGTTATATGGTACCTAAAAGTAGGCTATCTATTAAAGAAACCGGAGATGCCCGAAGCAAATATTGCAATTCAGACCCAAATGGTGGATGGTGGTGCGATCAGTTTACGAAATGCTGATTACACGGAAAATCAAATCAAGATTGGATATGAAGTGAAAGGGTTTAGTTTGGAGGAATATAATATTGCTTGTGAGCTTTATCGTGACGGACATTTGATTTCAACTTCTGGCTCAACAGGTGGAGGTTTGATAGAACTGGACGAAAAGCATTATTACTTCATTGGTTATGAGAATATAACTGAAATGAATCTGCCTGAATCTATACATCTAAACGTGGAGATTAAAGTGATACCCAATGATTTTAGACAAAAATCGATAACTTCAACATTTGACGTTAGTCTTGATAAAGAAGTGAAATAGATTAAAGAGGGCAGTAAATTTTGATAGAAGAAATTCAAGGAGGGTCCTATGAAGACCATCGTTTATATGGTAAGGCATGGGGAGTCACCGTATACGGAAGGAACGGAAAGAACGAGGGGGCTTACTCTGGAGGGCAAGATGAATACAGAACGAATAACGGAAATATTAACGAATGAAGGAATACATTCCATTGTCTCAAGTCCTTATGCCAGGGCTATTCTGACCTTAGAGGGTGCTGCAGCAGCGTTAGAATTAGATATTCAGATCATGGAGGATCTGCGGGAAAGACATTTTTCAGATAATATGATTGCGGATGAAGAGTTCGAGCCTGCTTCGAAGAAGATGTTTGATGACCCGGATTATGCATTGCCAGGAGGCGAGTCGAACACGGTTTGCCAGAATAGAGCAGTGGGCGTGTTGAAACAGATTTTAGAAGAATACAAGGGTAAAAAAGTGGCGATCGGCACACACGGACATGTAATGACGTTGATGATGAATTACTTTGATTCGAGTTACGGATTGGATTTTATGAATCAAACCAAGAAACCGGACATTTATCGATTAGAATTTGACGAGATGGAATTAGAGAACGTGACAAGGCTATGGAGCGAATAGGGTGAAAGTGAATAGGCGATAACGCTTGTTCATAATTTTGGTTACAGGTAAAGTATAGATATAATTGAATTTTAAGGGGTGACTCCAATGACGTTACAAAACTTGTTTCATCAAAAACCAACGAAGTTATGGAATGAAAGAATGATTGAAGGCGGAGATGAGCTCTTCACAGAAGAGAGATTACTCAAGTCTGATCAAGCCCTGGATACATATTTACACCAATTAATAGCATTACAAGAACCGAAAGATTCTGAGCGCATGATGAAGGCTGTAGAAGAAGTTGTGCTTAGGTTTAATGAAATGAATGAGGCCAATGGTTACTTTATTGAGACGATGGAACGTGAAGAATTGGCTGATTTTATAGACAAGGCGGCTAGGCTGGCTGGGTTAGACATCCAGGAGGATGAAGATATTACGGAAGAATGGAGAGAGTGGTAATTCGGCAGAACAGTGTTTTCCAATTTTATAGATAAGGGTGATGAATGTGGAACGAGGACTCATTATATTTTTGAACGGAACATCAAGTTCGGGGAAGACGAGCATTGCGATGGAAATGAAAAATCAGGGAGACATTCCGTTTCACCATCTATCTGTAGATCAATTTCTGCATAATTATGATCAGTTTATCGATACTACATATCCAGATATGAAACCAACAAGAGAAGTAGAGCACCATGTGATGACAGATATCCTGTTCGACCCGATCAATTCGATGTACTGTGCAACCATTAAACTGTTTTCGGAAATGGGTTTGAATGTCATCGTGGATACGGTCATCAGCAATGACAAGTGGTTTAATGATTTTTATGATTTACTATCGGATTATCCGATATTGTTTGTAGGTGTGCAGTGCTCGAAAGAGGAACTCACCAGAAGAGAGCAGAGCAGGGGAGATCGCGAGATTGGACTTGCCCATTCCCAGTTCGACTACATCTACTCCTATGATGAATATGACCTGGAAGTAAATACGGAAGAGCTTAGCTCAGTTGCATGTGCGGAAAAGATATTAAGTTATATGAAGTCTGATCAGGAATACATGGCATTAAGGAAGCTAAGCAGAAGAGAGGTAAAAACACCGTAAAAGAAATGAATTCAAGACCAAGGCTGGTAAGGTGGTCAAAAATTGGAGATGGAGGATTAGACCTCAAGACAAAGTCTGTATTTTGCAAACAAATTTGGATATAGTTCGCTTGAAGTAGTTTATAATCAGATTAAGGAGCAAGGAGGAGTCGAGCATGATTATTTTCAAAGCAACCCAACTCACATTAAAAGATCTTCATGCCAAACCGGAAACCATCCAAGACAGCAATGCCTTCTTTAGTTGGCATGTAAACTTCTTCACGTTGTATGGCAGAAAACACTATGTTTTTATGAATGATTTGTCCAGATTAAGCTTAACGGTCAATGGGATTAGAGCAAATCAGGCGAGTAAACTGGCAGGAATCTTTAAAAAGAATTTAGAGGACTATTTGGCCGTTGAGAAGCTTCCTGATCACCTGGTGAACTATTATTTGGAAAAATGTAACGAGAGCACGATCACCAAAACGGATAGTCGAAGTGTTATAAGTACCATGAATGAAATCATGCTTGTGATGAAGACGCTTGAAGTTGAAGATAATGATTTTCGTGATAAAGATGAACGCCATATGTGGAATAATAGATCTATGTATAAACCCATCGACTATAAAGAACCCATTGAGGTATTTGTTAAAGAGCTTCAAACACGGTTTGAAATGGAGAGTTAGAGAAACTGGATTTTCATCGGAGACCTCTGATGCCAGTAACAGTATAAGATGGATTATGGTGTGTTATTCCAGCAAACCACATCTGATCAAGTCAGATGTCATGAATACGGTGAAATGAGATCAGGAGATATGTTAAAATTACAGAAAGTAGAACTAACTCAATAACAGGAGGTAGAACACATGAAATGGCAAGAAGTTAGAGAACTGTTCCCTGACCAATTTGTTCTGGTTTCTATCATTCATTATCATGAGGAAGACAACAAAAAAATAGTAGATGAAGTTGCACCAATCCGAACCATATCAGAACGAGATGTAAATAAAGAGTTTTTTCAAGTAGAGCCTGGTAACGTCGTGTATCATACTTCAAATCAAGACTTTGTGATCAATCTTCGCAGAGATCCATTAATGAGAGTGAGACGTAATACGAATGAAAATTAACTATGATGGTCAGTTAATTACAACTTCACTCACCGTTACATTTAGAGGCAGAGTATTAAGAATAGATGATGTAATTATAGATACAGGATCCTCACATACGATCATTAGTCCTGATGTTTTAGAGGAAATCGGTGTGACCTATGAAACCGGCGATTCGATATATGAAGCATACGGGATTGGAGGAAGTATTCCTTTCTACACCAAAGTCATGGACAGGATTGAAATAGGAACAAAAAGCATTGGGAATATAGAAATAGATGTAGGCATATTACCTAAAGAACATAAAGGGCTTCTCGGATTGGATATTCTGAAACAACAAAATTTTATAATTGATCTGAAAACATTAGAATTACATTATTGAAAATAAAATTGTAGTAATGAATGAGACCTATCTATAGTGCGTTTCGGATAATAAGATACATATACAAGTGGTTTTTACCTAACAAATTTTGTTGGGTTTTTTTGTTCTAGATCCTACGCGCTTTTCAACAGTTGAATTATGCTCTTATCCCATTACTCTAATCCGTAACCAACACTAAACATAAGCACGATTCGCTGCCATGAAACCGATTGCCCGTTCTCCGGTTTGAGCACAAGAAGCATGGTTTATTTTCTTCCAAGAAGCTATTGCCTTTCTCCGCACCATGTCGCATTAGTCCGGCTCAAATGTCGCAAAAGTACATGGTAACGCGATGCGTAGATCGTATATACTCTCTTTATGTTTCGATAATGAAAATCATTATCAGTATTATACATAAGGGGGATTCATCATGAATCAAGGAACAAAGAGGCAGGCTGCCGGAAGCAAGGCATATGCTGCTCACAAATCACGATTATTCATGGGCTTGATGTTGGCCCTTATTCTTGTCCTGACGGCTTGCGGTGCCGCAACAGGTACAGATAGCGGTAAACAATCTGGGGCAACGCCAGCGGAGACAGCTGCGAATGCGGAAACGCAGACGGACGGAGCTTTTCCCGTAACGATCACACACATGAAGGGTGAGCTGACGCTAAACGAAAAACCACAGAGAATTGCAGTCCTTGATGTTAAGTTTCTGGATCAAATGTTAGCGGTTGGTGAGAAGCCGGCTGGCAGTGTTATCGCTGGAGGTAACACCGATTATCCAGAATACTTAGGCGATCAGCCGAGTGATGTACAGGTTCTGGGTACACGGGACGAGCCTAATCTGGAAGCGATTGTAGCCTTGGACCCGGATCTGATTATTATGACGGATTTCCAGGAGAAGCAGTATGAGAGTGTAAGCAAAATTGCACCTACTCTCGTACTGGACTTCTACGAAGACTGGCGTGATACGTTAGCCACAGTTGCTAAGATTACAGACAAGCAGGACGAGGCGGAGAAAGTGCGCACAGCATATGAAGAGAAAGTTGCTGGACTGAAGGCGAAGCTTTCAGAGAAAATGGGAGATGAAACGGTAGCTCTTATTCGTCCGAGAAAAGAAGGCATTCGTGTTCATGGGATCGAGCATCGCACAGGCGGCATTCTGTATCAGGATTTGGGTTTGAAAATGCCTGAACTCGTTAAGGAAATCAAGGATGATACCTCCGTTGAGATCTCGATGGAGAAAGTCCCTGATATTAAGGCAGATCGTTATTTTGTGCTGTCGGATGAGCTGTTTGCGGCAGAGGCAGAGGCTATGTTAAGTAATCCCGTGTGGAAGTCCCTTGATGCTGTGAAAAATAACCGCACGTATGACGTTAACTCAACATTGTGGATTGCATATTACGGACCTCTTGCGATTAATCTTATTGTAGATCAGGCATCGGAAGCCCTGCTCGGATCGAATTAATATGAACCCATATCTCTCGACAGACTTATGGAAAGAGACAGTGGAGGATTATTCGATCTTGCTTGGTGAGCCGCCTGAACATAGTGTCCGTACCATTGCTCTAGGTGAGTTGCATGACGAAGCGGCATGCCGAGAGTATATCAGTTGGTTTCAGGAGTACATCGATGCCCCTGACATGAAGGTTGCCGCTTCGATGTTAGCCAAACGGATTGGTTATCTGTGGACCGCTCCGCTGGTGACCGCGATGACTTTTCATCATCAGCATGTTTCGTTTCAGCTGGAGAACAGCTTTCTCTATCATCCGGCGCTCTCAGATCATGAGGGAGGCACACGATTTCCTTTTCTAGCGGTGAATGGACTTCAGGCTGAAGGACTAACGGGAGACAGGGGAGTATGGCGGGAAAAGGTGCTCGAGGAGATGTTTGCGGTACAGCTTACACCCCTGTTAAAGACGCTTGCTGCAATTGCACCACTTTCGATGAGTATTCTCTGGGAGAATATCATGGTACGCATAGGCCGACTATTCGCTCCTGATGAAGCCGAGACTGAGCAGGAAAGTAAGATCATTCAAGAGGACTTTTCATATCTGACGCAGGTGGCATCCGGGGAAGTGTTTGGTGAGAGGAAGAATCCGTTAACCCGCTTCACCGTTTGTAAGGACAATGTGCATATTGTCAAAAGCGAGCGAATTACCTGCTGTTTCTATTATCAGATGTCAGGCGAATATTGTCTCAAATGTCCGAAAATTGACAATGAGAAAGAATCTCAACTAAAATGACAACAGCAACAAATTTACCTTTGCTATTGTCAGGAGATGAGAAAAATGCCGCTGCAAGAACAGACAAGTCTATGGAGTGATACGGCGATCAAGATGCTTGACGGGTATAGCGGTACTTTGCAGACAGGTAGCGTTTTACACGAAACGGATTTAACTTCAAATGTGCTGCTGCTGGCATATGGAGGGGAAGGGGAGCTTGCAATGGATGGCGAGGGTTGCCACATTGGAGCTTCTTTTGCCTGTCATGTGGTGAAGGGATCATCCTTTACGCTGACGGCCAGATCAGAGGACATTCATTATATTGTCATTATGTACAAGGCTTCTTCCATAGAGGGTGCCTCACTTGTTGTACCTTCATATCGCAAGCATCCGCTGCGCAGGTCATTTGTTCAAAACTCGGCAACCCATGCGGAATGGATCGAAAACGCCGAAAAAATCGTTGCCAAATGGCGCCGCGGTGAAGGACTGGAACGTTTCTATGCCAACGCTTTGCTCCAAGGAATGATCTACGAGCTGATCATGGAGTATGAACGTGGTCAAGGGGGAGCGGAGTCCGACATGGTGGATGTAGTCGCTTCTTATATCACATCGCACTATCGTCAAAACTTGGAGCTAAAAGAGCTGGCAGCCCTGGCGGGCTGTAGTGTAAGACAGCTGCAGCGCCGCTTCAAACAGGAGAAGCAGCTCGGACCGATGGAATACGTTATTCAGCTGCGTATGGAAAGTGCCTCACGCATGCTGCGTCATACGGATGCTTCCATCGGTGAAATTGCGGACAAAATGGGCTATCGCGATATGTATTACTTCAGCAGAGCATTTAAAAAATATAATGGCGTCCCACCGCTACATTACCGGCATGCCGCCGCTTCGAGAAGAGATGCGGACTATGCGAATGCCTTGCTGCAAAATCGTACAGCTTCTTCCTATGAATCAGCCGAAGGCCCGGTCATCTGCCATATGCGCGGGGAGTACACCGTCACCGAGATACCACAGCGTATCGCTGTCCTCGATGTGCAATATGCTGATCATTTGCTTGGACTGGGCTTGTCTCCGGTAGGAAGTGTCGGACTAGGAAGTACCGTGTTAACGTTCCCTCAATCACTCCGGGCAGGACTCCAGCCTACAGCATTACTTGGTACGTATGAATACCCCGATCTTCCGGCGGTAGAGCGACTTGCACCGGATCTGATTATCTGCACCGAGGTTCATGAGCAGTATCTTGAACGGTTAGGTAGGATCGCTCCAGTGCTGATGTTCAAGCGTAATGAAAACTGGCAGACCATCCTGAGTCTATTCGGTGAACTGACAGACAAGCGAGCCGAGGCTAAGCAGATTATCGCGGATTATCATCGCCGAACAGCTTTGCTGTCCGAGGAATTGTCCTCTGTACTGGCAGGGAAAAGTGTGGCATTGATTCGTCCACTGGATTCCCTCGTGCGCGTCCATTCTGCTGCTCATCGCACAGGCGCTGTGCTGTACCGTGATCTGGGTCTGCCCGTTCCGTTGTTTGTAGCAGATACCGCCGACACGGCCTATCATATCTCGGTTGAGAGATTACCGGCAGTACAAGCTAGCCACTACTTTTTACTGAGTAATGAGCTTATGCAGGATGGGATATCTGCGACAGAGCAACGTGTCTGGGGGATGCTTGATGCGGATGAGCGACAGCAAATACACTCGGTAGATGCTGCAACATGGATCGGCTGTTATGGGCCGACAGGTATTAATGGGATAGTGGATCAGATTGAACAGGCGTTGTTGGCTTGATAGGTAGTTGTTGGCGCTAGCCCGCTTGCAGCGAAAGTTGGTACGCTCTACCTTTTTTAAAGTTGATATGTTCCAAATGCATCGGAAGGTCGTCGGATTCCCCATGGGATAAAGAAGGGCCTTTTTGTTTTATTACTATACGGAAGGTTCCAATGCATACTGGTATCCTGTACAACCCTGCATATATTCAGCGTATTCAAAGCCCATTGGATCGATTGGATAAGGGGTTGAGAAAACTAATAAATCTCCCTTATTCGCCAATTTCCTTTCGCAATTGTAACAATATGGGTTATCATATACGTAGTTCAGGCACTATTAGGAGGGGATTCATTGAAAAAAAATATAGCAATAATCATACTAATGGTTGGATTGGTAATAAGCATGTACTTCAACTATCAATCCAAAGCGTACAAAGATAATCAAGAAGTTGAATACACGGTTAAACTAAATCATGGAACTCAAATGGGTATAAAAGAATCAATCTTTAATTTAGATAATGTGATAAAAAGCTTAGAGGACGGCTCTTCCAAGGAAACAGTCATACATGCCTTAGGAAATGTGGCGGTATCTTTGAAAGTTGGTGAAGAATCATTTGTCTTTCTGAATTCCGACTTCAGGGAAGATCAATTATCATCAACTTATTTAATCTATAATGTGTTTAGAGATATGTATACGTATATAAGAGTAGAAATCATAGACCAAATTCTATCGAATATGATATCGCTAGAAAAAGAATCGAGAAATCAACTGATTAAGGATATTGGAGTGCTTAAACAAGATTTGGAGTATATTGATAGTCAATTTAACGAGGATATTCTGAAAGAACAAAGTCCTAAGTGGATTGAAAACAAATGGAAAGAGTTAATTGGAGAGATTGTAAATCGAAATACGGATTATAAGTTATATGAAAGAATGAAAACGAAATACAATTTATAATGAGTTCGTGAGAGACTATGGATATAGGCGGATAACCCCGCACCAACTAACTGTGCTCATGCAGCCGCACCCTTTCGGGTGCTTTTAAGCCGGTGGTGGGTTAGCATCTACGAAACGACATCAAACCATAAGGAGGCCAATTACGTGATTAGATTGTGTAAAAGCATGGATACGGATGTAATGTATCAGATTATTAATGATGCAGCAAAGGCATACAAAGGAGTAATTCCTGACGATAGGTATCATGAACCTTATATGACATTGGAAGAGCTAAAGTGCGAAATGAACGATGGTGTAGTATTTTGGGGGTTTGAAGAAAAAAATCAATTATTAGGAGTTATGGGAATTCAAGATAAGGGTGATGTATGTTTAATTAGACACGCATATGTACGAACAAACCAACGGAATAGCGGAATAGGGACGAAGCTTTTATCTCATATGGTGGCTTTAACAAATAAACCCATCTTAATAGGGACATGGGACTCAGCTGAATGGGCTAAGAAATTTTACTTAAAGAATGGTTTTAAACTGGTATCACCTGATGAGAAGAAAAAGCTATTAAATACCTATTGGAATGTTCCAGAAAGACAAATTGAGACCTCTGTAGTCTTATGCGATAGCAAGAGGGATACTTGACAAAATTACCAGAATATACAATTTAAAATTAAATTAGAAGTGGTTTCTTATAATATCATATTCCCGCGTAGGGGCTTGCGCCCCTTGATCTGCCCGTAATATTTCTGTGAAATGATAAGCAGGTACATCCATTCCCTAAGATAAGGGCTATCTAAAGGGCCGTCGTGATGCTGGAACATTCCAAAAATTAATAAATCAAAATTTGAAAAGAGGTTTTTTCCTAAAAGCGCTTATGTTTAGTTCTGGACGCTTAAGTGAAAGACTATAAGGAGGGACATAATGAAGCTTTTTTGTGGAAAAGAAGCCTTAATTCAAGGGACTGATCTTATAAAGCCTTTAATATATACGCCTCTTGGAACAATTGAACTCTCTCTTGTTGTCTCCAGCGAATGTTATCTTCCTACTCACTGTTCTCAGCTCAAACATGGCGGATTGCTCTACCAATATTACTACGACTCGTTTGATTGCGAGTTAGTGCTCTGTAATCTGAACCACAATCTTTCTTCACCTCAGGAAGTAGACGAATGCTGGGGAGCCGTATTTAGAATCAAACCCAATGCATATCATCAGATAAGCACTTGTAGCTTTTCTGCTTTGTGGAAAGAGGGATACAGCTGGGAAGATTACGGATCTGACACGGGAGAAAATCTTGAAGCTGTCGAATATGAGAATGAACAGTATTGCTTACACATAGGAACCCAAGAAGAACCACTGATAATGGGAAAAAGAAAACAAGGTGATAGGACTCCTAAATCTCTTGCTTTGAACTTTGCTTTTGAGAAGTGTAGTTTTGTCTTACATTCTGATCAAGGCATTGAAGTATCTATGACAGAGATTAATTCCCACCAGATATGCCAAGTACATTTTTTAATAGCTTGGAAGAGAAAAATAGAAGAGGATATTTCTACTTGGTTAGCTGTAGACCAGACTACGAAAGAAATCTTAAAGGGAGAAGATATTTGGTAAACGATAAACGAAAAAAGTCTATAAGGACCAAGAGATACAACTTTGAGCAAGTGGTGGAAGAGTTGTAGTACTTTACATAAAAATAGAGGATGAATTTTGATATACGTCTAAGGTAGAAGGAGAGGATGTAATTGAACAACATAAACTCTCATAATTGCAATCTAAATATAAGATATGACCTGCCTGATGAGGTGTGGGCTAAAGTTTCTAAAGTATATGAGCGGATGCCAGGGTGGATTGGTTATAAAAGTGGAATTCCATATTGGTTTGGAACTGAAGGGGATGATGTTTTCATTGAAGCATCCGTTGAGCCTAGTGGATTATCATTTTATGCACAGATGAATAGCGATGTGTGGATGTCTTGGATAGAAACATTTAAGTTGGAAGCGACAAAAGTGTTGGGTTTTGATGTTGGTGAACCTGAAGATGGATATATGTGATGAATGAACGAGGGTGTGAGATTCATGGGCAGTGAATACCGCCGCAGGATGGCATAGGTGTCTGGATGTGTTGGTGCAGATTATGAATGGTAAGCTCATTCAGTGGCATGACAACTCAACTGAGCTGCGTAAATCTATAGTGAAGCATTTAAGTTTGAGGATCTAAACAAATAAAATGATCTAAAGAGGATTAAAAGAAAAAAATGATAAACTCTATTAGCATTGATGAACGGAATGGGAACACATTTAATGAAGAGATAGTTATGAACCCTACATGGGCAGACAGTTTACGTTTTTTGAAAAAACTCGATGGAGATAAATTTACATTAGTTTTTTTTGAGGTATCTGACACAGGTTCAGCATTAGTTGGAGGCGGACCGGAATATTTTGTAATGTCTATTACAATTGATGAACATATATTTACGCTCATGAACGATAAGCAGGGAAATAGTGTAATTTCTCTAGTTATTGGTGGTCAGTTAGGAAATTATTGCGATAACATTTGTATAGAATTAATACCCATGCTTGAAGTGCTAAAGTATTTTTATGAAACTGGTAAACTACACGACTCACATCAATGGATGAAAGAATAATTACTGGTCAGTTAGGGTTCTCGGGCTCGTGAACACCAAAGGTTATGTGCAATTGTATTAAAATATCCTAACACCGGGTTAGGCAGGATTATAAGCTTGCCCATGACCTTTATGATGAATGGTGTGATTATTCTGATCTTATCTAGTTTAGTTTATTATTTGCTTAGATACACCAGATTTAGAGTTGTTGGGCGAGTTATTCTAGGATTAACGATATGTTTAACTCTTATCGTAACAGTATGGTTGTATCCGTAGGATTCATCCAAACATATTTCAAAAACTATAGTAGAAGATATCAAGAGTTTATGGAGTAAGTGAGGAATTCGCTTGGTATATATTTTCTGATTAATTATTATTTCCAAAAAATCCATACATCAATTCTTAAAGAGGTGAAACTCCTGAAAGACAAAACCAAAGTGATGGCCTATTTTTGTTTGTTTGGGGATGAATTCGATCCGAATCATGTAACTTCAATACTTAGAATCGAACCTACCAATACGGCTTACAAAGGCGACATAATTAACAAAAAGCATCGAATAAAAGAAACATCATGGACATTAGGTACGGATTATGAAGAATCATTAGATGTAAATCACCAATTAATAAAAGTAGTCGATATGTTAAGAAACAAAGTAAAAGAGATCAACTCGATTCGAATTGAACATCAATTAAAAACAAAATTTTTCATTGTAATAAGAATAGAAGAGGGGAAAACGCCTGCTCTTTATTTCGATTCTGATTTTATTGAATTTGTTAATATGATTCATGCTGAAATTGATGTTGATTTGTATGCAAATCCATATAATGATGAAAAATTGGAATAAGAAAATAAAGTTTGTAAGACACGCTTTGAAGGAATGGACATCAGATAACATTATGTAGGAATAAACGAACCTTAAGGCTCATCAATATCGGATAACAAAGTGTTTATGATGTGGGACAAGTATCCTTTTTGTTGAAAATAGTGGTGTTTTTCTTAAAGGAGGATTTAAATAATGAGAAAACGACATTCTATTGAAAAAGCGGAGTGGTCAGAAACAAGAGAGACCCATTATCACAAAGACTGCAAGGATATTGTATTTTCATTTGGCGATAGACTCATTGAAGTGGATGGCACGGTTTATTTGAAACGAAAAGAAGTCGAGATTAAGGTAATAAAACCTCTTAAACGAAAAACATTCTGGTATGAAACTTGGCTAAAGATCAAAGAAATCTACAGTACATAGTCTAATGAAATTCAACATGATCGCTTAAGAGCCAGTGAAGGTTGATTAATCATTTGGTGAGTAATACCTGGAGGTAATTGAATGACGATAATTTGTCTCGAAGGTGCCAGTTCCGTAGGTAAAAGTACCACTTGTCAGCAGTTCGCTACACAATATGATGCATTTATTGTCCCAGAAACAGGGTTCCTTTTTGAAGCTCCTCAACTTGAAGGTAAGGAACTTATGATGTGGTTGCTGGAGAGACAAATCGATAGATGGCATATAGCATATGAGAAGAATCAACAACATGAGTAAGTGAATTTGGATGGCGATGTATTTAAGATTTGGTACAGCTGGATATATGGTTATGAGCACCTATCTTTAGATGAAACAGCGAACTTTTTTAGAGAGAAGTTATTGAAGAATGAAATATCATTACCGGATGCTTATGTACTATTCTGGGCTGAAGAAGATGAGCTGCGCAAGCGAAAGGAGATGGATCAGACAAGATCCAGAAGAAATTTTGATAAACATCTGCGCATGATTGAACCTCAAATGAGATACTTCCATTATCTTAATGAACTGGTACCAGGATATGTGGGGATTCATAAAGCAGAGACTGTAGCAGATAATATACATCATATCGTAAAGCATAGCGAGACATTACCGGACATAAAAAAACGAGAGAGCGAGATCTTTGATAAAGTAATTGATTTCTATAAAAGTAATACTCCTTAATCTTAGTGTGATTCTAATAACAGATCCCAAAGCTGCTCTAGCTGTGTCTTGGATAACTGACCAAATACTGCGAACCAAGGAAAAAGGAATATGTGAGGTGAGTTATGGGCGTAAGAAAAAAATATAAACGTAAAATCGTTCGCTCCAATCGATTATTTTATTGGTATGTTGAACCGGATATTGACGATGAAGGGATAATCAAATTACATATTGTTTCTGAGGATAAGAGGTTAATCGTCACTTATGAAGTGGGACAACACAGTATTAAGAACAAGATCCCATTTATAGTCATCATCGGAGAAGAATTCGAAGGCTGGACAACAGAATATATAGGATACAGAAGAGTATTAACACCGCAATGGAGCGATGAGATCATCACGCCAAAATGGATAGGTGAAATCATTGACTGGTGCCTCTTGAAAGATAAAGAAATAAACATCATTAATTGGAAAGGTGAACTTCTCCGACCTCTCTCTTGAATGGAGTGTAATTGCATTTGAAAATAATTTAGAGTCATGTGGACTCTTTTGAAAACGCATACGTGAAAACAAGAGATGTAATTAACATTTAATATAAAAGGAGAGAAGCAAATGCAGATGAATCGTGGATATCACACGGTAAAGAAAGTAATCGCTTGTATTCTGTCATTCATATTTATCATTATGGCAATAGCATTACCTGCCCACGCTGATGAGAAACAGGTTGAGACTACACCTTCCAGGATTCCTTTATCCAATTTAGAGGAAACAATTGATGCTTATGTTGCCTCGTATGAGAAGTATACCGCTGCCGTTGTGGTTGTGGCTATCAAAGACGGTGAAACCATTGTGAATAAGGCATATGGTTACGCAGATATTGAGAATCAGCGAAAGGCGGATACCTCTACTGTGTTTGAATGGGCTTCGATCTCTAAACTGTTGGTCTATACGAGTGTGATGCAGCTTGTCGAACAAGGAAAGCTTGATTTGGAGACGGATATCCAGGAATATCTGCCAGAGGGATTTTTCAAAAATCTGAAATATGATGATCCAATTACCCTAATGAACCTGATGCATCACAATGCGGGTTGGGAAGATCAAACAGCGGCCGAGGTGTTTTATTACTCCGAGGATGAAACGTTAGAATTAGGAGAAACGTTGCGTAAAAATGAGCCGAAACAGATATATAAACCGAATAGCATAGTGGGTTACTCGAACTACGGTGTTGGTCTTGCCGGTTACATCGTGGAAGAGATAAGTGGCCAACCTTTTTATGAGTATGTCAATCAACATATTTTTGAACCTCTTCATATGAACGACACTACGATTCATCCAACGGGGCAAGATCGTCCAGACGTAGTACAACGAAGGGATGAGATTGAAGGGTATACCAAAGATTTGAAACTGATCCCTGAGAACAGAGTATACGTTACGTTTTATCCCACAGGAGCAGCCATAGGGACAGCAGAAGATTTAGGGAAATTCCTTGCTGCGTTGATGCCTGTGGATGATAGCAATGTATTATTTAAGAAAAGGGATACGTTAAACGAAATGTTATCAACAAGTCTCTATTATGACGGGACCTCTACTCCGCGATTTGCGCATGGGTTCGTTGAGATGGAATACTGGGTGCCTACACTGATGCATGAGGGGAATCTGAAAGGGTTTTCCAGCAAACTTGTCTTTGATCCCAAATCTAAATTTGGGATGGTAGTTATGACAAATCAGTCTTTTGAAGAGATTTATTATTATGGGCTTACTAAAGAGATTTTCGGTGATAACGTCAATTCTAATAGAGTTACTTCTGAGGGGGGAGGATATTTTCAATCCGCACGACGGGCGGCCTCTAGATTTACTAATTTATTTACAGCCCTTGATATAAGGAAATTCACAAAAGCTGATCTAGCAAAGTCTTATAATGTTGTCGAGCATAATGGTATTGTTGAGAAAATTTCAGTCACTCCTTACATGGATTACTTGCCTGTATCGAATGTAAAGGTAAACTTGATTAAGATATCTCTTATTCCAGTTGCGATAGCCATCGTTTTCAGTTTAATTGCTTTGATCGGCTATCTAATCCGGATGCTTCTTAACAAGCTATATAAACGAGGAAATCCTAATACCAATTTTAATAAATATCATCTTGCAATTAACTTTGCAGGTGTGGCACTCCTTCTTAATCTTTTCATCATACAGACGAAGATTAGTTTTCCAAATTATCCTGGTTATTCTTCGTTACGGATCAATTTAATGTTTAATCTACTTTATGTGGTTCTAGCAGTGGTGTATCTTGGCTTGCTTATGTACAAACTGCGGAAGAGAAGTTATAGCAAAAAGCAAAAGGTTATGTACATCATGTCTGGCATCTCGGCTTTCATATTGGCTGCTTTTATTGTGGGGTGGAATTTGTATGTTTAGAAGATTAAACGCTGAATATAGATATTGAAAGCATTGCAATGGCTCGCGGATGACTTCTGGGACTGCTGCCTTTGTGTTAGTATGTCTTTTGGCAACGTGTGCCTCGGCATATTGAAGGGGGATCAAGATCATCCTATTTTTTGTCTCTTAAAATAAATATTTTAATGGAACTGTAAATGAGCACTAGAATATTCAATAATAATAGACCTATATATCCATTCGTTAACTTTGTTCGTTCAATCCACTTGTTCACTAACTCTCCAGAGAGAGCTTGTTTTCCTAAATATTTATCTATATCATTCGGATGGATTTCATCCATATATATAAGTGGAAACTCCATGCTGTTGGAAGAAGCGGCTAGCGGAGGATAGAACTCTACCCATTTCTGATCTGCCCATCGATCATACTTATAATGAAAGTCTGCGCTGGATTCAAGATTGTCCCACCTGAGAAAACCCAATATGATTAGAATACAAAGTGTGATGACGCTAATTATTAACTTCTTGTTATTCAAATAAACACCATCCTTATGTGTGTACTACTAACAATATCACTGTGTGAAAACAACTCATCATTCGTTAATTCTAACAGCATTTTCCGTTTATCTGTAAGTAGATTGTTTCAATGAAATGCTAATAAGGTAACCAACCCTAAGCATAAGGCCATATATTTTCTGACCTATTTTTCCGGGCCATGCCCTGAGCCACTCTTTCCCCACTCATTTACTGGAAAATGAGACAGAGCTACGATACATTCAGGAGCTACTCGGTCATATGAGTACACAAACAATTCAGCGTATTCAAAGCCCACTGGATCGTGTGGACATGGGAGATTGAGTAGCCCAATATATCTCCCTTTTTCACCAAATTTTTCTTCGCAAATATCACCGCATAGGTTATCATATACGTATTCAGATATCTGGCAGGATGTGAGGTATTTACGAAGTACACAGATTAGATGTTATATGAAATTCTCAAAGTAATGGAAATATAAAAATATTAGGAGTGAAAAAGTTGAAGCCAAGATACGAAGAGGCAACATTATTATCAGAAGAAATACTGAAGAATTTTGAATTAACTGAAATCCCTACACAGAATATTGTTCTAAAATGTTTAAGATTGGCTCGTTTGATAAACGACTTTGATTCCGTAGAATGGCTTAAAAATGAAGCTAACGGATATGAGACAAGTGAGCAAGGGTTCCTTACAGCTACTGCTTGGAAAGCTGCTGCAAAATCAGGTAGAAGATACTTCATTGACGATCCTAATAGCAAAAAAGATAAAAAAGAAAAGGTTGAAAGGGCATTTACTGATACTATTGCTGTGATGGAAGCAAATGTAAACGCAGCTAAAGCTAGAATGGAGGTTGCATACGATCGAAATGTATCTCTTTCAAGTCATTCTACTTTTGCTCCATCTATTCCTCCAACTAATGCTTCTGAAAGAAACTCCATATTCAAAATTATTCAAGACAATACAGGAAAGATCGAAAAAGTTAAGTCACGTTTATATCAATACGTATTTGATGTGAATTACGAATTGAAGTTTGCAGATATTACGGAAGATATATTTACTCGAAAGCGTAATACTGTCGATAGTAAGTTAAAAGATATTTGTCCTGAAGCGATTCAAAAATTCATTTCAGTTTATGAAAATTTGAAATCAGATAACGATGAAGATTGGGCAAATGCTGTTCATACATGTAGAAGAATTATTAAAGAAGTTGCAGATTCACTTTACTCTCCTTCAGAAAATTTAATCGAATTACCAGGGGGTAAGAAGTTGAAAATTGGTGAGGATCAATATATCAACAGGTTGATCCAGTATATCGAAAGTAAATCAACTAGCGATAAATTTGCTTCAATCGTTGGCTCTCATTTGAAATTTATTGGTGAAAGATTGGACGGTGTCCATGAAGCTGCTAATAAAGGGACTCATGCGGAAGTAACTCTTGAAGAAGCAGAAAGATATATTATATATACTTACTTAGTCTTAGGTGATATTTTGTCACTTTGAAATTAGAACAAATTAAAAACAATGAGAACATCATATAACAAGATATTCACGCTGCGGGCATACGCCCTTGATCCGGCATTTGCCGGATACCCGACACGTCGGGTCGTGAATACAGGAACGTTAGACGAAAGAACGAGGCAATTTACTAAAGAAAGGAAATGAAAAATGTCATCCAGCTCGTACTTAAAAGTATTGGGATTCTCTTTTATCGTAATAGCATTACTTAGTATTAAGAAGACTATAATACTAAATGACTATTTTTTGTTGAGTTTTTCAGTTTCAGCATGGTGTTTTGCTTTTGCGGACTTTCTCAGATTTAAACCATTTATAGGTGATAGAGAAAATGAAACTAGATTTATAAAGCTAGTAAATAATGTACTAATATACGTGCAAAGTCAAATTGGTAAGCTAAATTACATATTAGATGTATTAGCAATATTGAGTCTAATTGTATTGCCTCATACACTTTCAAAGATGTACCCAGATTTAGAACTTGTAAACTCTTTTATGGTTCTGATGAGTATGGCTTTAATTTTACTTATGATAGGATTTAGAGATAAAAAGAAAGAAATGATTCAAAGCTATAATTTGCGAAAAAAAATGATCGAATATGAGCTCGAAATATCTGAATTAAAGAAGCAAATCGAAATGTTTAATGAAAAGGTTTGAATGTGTAGCTCTGTTCCTTCGTCTAACATCATATCTACGCTTTGGAGCCTGAGGTCTCCTCGGTCCGCCTAAAAAAGATAGCAGAGAAGTGGAATAAGACGGACACATCCGCCTCTGGCAGGGCTTAGTCGGGGGGACGTTGTGGATACTGGAAAGTTATTAGAATTAGTAAAACATTAGATTTGATCTAATTAGATAGAAAGGAGAAGTGATGAATAACGATGATATTTTTATCATCAGTTAAAAGGACCTTTAAAGCGAATAAACTCGCAAAACGGATGAGTCAACCTGTACGATCCTTTGCCGATTTGAAGAATGATTCCTCTGACAAAGCAAGAGAAGAATTATTTGATTTAATTTTGCATGAATACGATGATTCAAAGCCTATTGTAGAAGAATACGCTATTGATAGCGATGTGTTGGATAAGTTATATACAAAGCTAATATTAGCAGGTGCTGGGCAGTGGGTTCGGGGACAATTTGTAGCTGTTTCTGCATTAATCTTCCCTGATACATTAGAATATTGTGTCACTATGAACAACGAAGAGAACGTAGAGTGAAGTTTCATATAGATTGATTATATTTTAACCGTAAAGAAGAGTGATATAGATCTAAGATAATGGATTTAAGAATTCAGTATAAACAGACTTCTTCACCTTCTGATGATGCAGATATAATGTACAAATTAAATAAATGGGTGACAGTACTGAGACATGAAGAGCGATCTTCTCATTTAACTATGGATATCCTAATATTCTCCGACAATCTATGCTCATATCCTGCATGACTCAAATGGAATTAGCTCTTAGGTCTTTATATACCGATCTGGAGACTGGAGTTTATAAAATTTATCTATCAGTAAAAGAGACACTGGGTCTGGAATTACGAAGCGATTTACAGCGATAGGTAGGGATACACCACTTGCAAAAATTAACTCCAGATCATAGCGTTTTGATGGCTAATTTAGGGTTGGATATCAGGATTCGTAACGTCATAGTGCATAATGCCCGAATTTCTTCAATTGAAGATCAGAAGTATAGAAGTCTTCTTAAACAACTTAGCGAACATTCACTTGTAAAAAGACGAGCTGTATCAATTCAGGATGACCTGATCATTCTTTCACCGTTAATTCTTAGAGAAGGTTATTCAAGACTGCGCACAGATTATGCGAATCTTCGGAAAAGTTCTCGAGGAAAATGGAGTACTTAAAGAATTCACGTTAGAGTCTTGTTTTGAAGAACGATTTTGAATATACGACATAAAGGAGAGACTCAAATGACTCAAAACCAAGCTACAAACACTGCTCTAATAACTTTGTTGAAAGGTGATAAGACTAAATTTAACGCAATGCCTTTAGAAGATACCTTAAGATGGCTGGCAGAGTACGGAGAGTTTTTAGCAGAGAACGTTGAATTTTTGAAGGATTTTGAGTCTTCTGAACACTTAGAAAAAATGAATGAACTATTATCTCCTGAAACCATTACTCGTTATAAGGGAGTTTCTCTTACTCTAGAGTACCCGTACAAGAATTTCAAGGAAATGAGTAAGAGATTGGATGCTGGCACTTTGGAAAAAGTAGAACAGGGATTACTCATTCAAAGCTGGTCATCTTTAGGTTCGTTCCTAGAAAGTACTCTTCAAATGTTTCTATCATTCTATTATCGCTTCTATATACAAAGCACTTGGAACACTTGGAACGCAGCTGCTATAGTGCAACTTCAAAAAATAATGAATCAAGACTTGAAGCAATCATTAGACTTGATTATTAGTCAAACTGCTAGTCAAGGTGGTACGGGTGTTACTGGGGATATTCGACGAAGCTTTTTAAAAAGAGTAAAGGAAATCCTTAAGGATAAAGAGGCTCTTTCTCCAGTAGAAGAAATGACACTTACTCCTCTCATCGATTTCTATTTTTATGAGAGAATTTTTGCAGAACGAGAATATACGTTTGCAGATCTACGAAAATTAGCTAGATACCGAAATGCCATCCATGCCTTTAAAAAGAGAGAGAGTGGCTCGTGGGCAGAATTGAATGAACATGCTAAAAATCTAATTCTCTTGATAAGAGATATTATAACTCGTTTACCTGCTATTTGGGATATCCCGGATACTCCTATACCACAATGGTATTATGATAAAGAAACGATGTTGACAATGAAAGAACATGAGTGGTTTAGATTCCAAATGAAATTGCATTTTGACGCAGATCAGTTTAATGAAGGCCAATAAGAGTGACGCATAATATCGCTAAGTTGTGGCTAGGAAGGTTAGACAAAATTTAATCTTATTTTTTTAATTTGTACATAGATCGAGATATTGTTTGTCCCATGTGCAGATAGGACTTAAAAAGTGTTAAATTTAACTCCACTTCTACTCATAAATATCAGAAAGTGAGTAATAGGATATTCAAGCAGCTGTTCATACACCTTTTGTAGCTTCATGAACAGAATTTGAATTACCTTTTGTGTTAATGACTACTATAAAGAAGTTCTGATTATAATATCTGTAGCAAGATCGGCTTTTACTAAAGGTTTAGCTATATGTTTGAGCATAGTAGAAAAGTCTTCTAAAAGTTTTCCGGAGCTCCATCTTCCAGATAAACAACTTAGAGTTGGTCCATTCCAATGAAATGATAGTCATAGTGATAGTATGAAGTTAAAGCGATTTAAGATAATTCGTAATTAATGGATTCAAGAATAAGCAGACCATCATTAGAACTGGAGGAGTATTTAAATGAAGAAATGTGCATATTGTGGAGAAGAACGAAAAATGACAAGAGAACATGTAATACCAGATGGGTTTATTCGTTCGATGAATTTAGACAGACAAATTATTTGGTTAAACAAGGCACCTACAAGGGTTATAGAAGCTGAGATTATAATTAAGGATGTATGCGACACTTGTAATAATGGAAAATTGTCACAATTAGATAATTATGCTCTTAGTTTAATTAAAAACAGTAACTCTAAAATCGAAAAACACACTCCAAAAATTTCTTTCAAATACGATTATGGCAAACTGACAAGATGGTTAATGAAAATTTGTTACAATTCTGCTAGAACAAATAATGCAATCTCTGATATTGAAATTTATAAAAATAGTGTTGATTATATCCTAGGTAAAGAGCAGGCACATAACAAATTAAAGTTTTATATGGGTTTTTTGGATTTAACTATGCCTAATGTTAAAGACCATGAGTGGTATCATCTACAAAGTAAAGGTGAATATGAGATTGATGGTTTTAGAATTTGTTTGTTTAGGTTGAAGGACGAATTTATGCATAATTGTGCTGCAAGAGCAATCATAATTAATTCGTTTGCTTTTTTAATTTTGGCATACACTGAGAAGACTACAAATGTAGAGATTCAGAATATAGAAGATAATTTAACTGATGCATATCCACAGTTTGAATCAATGAATCCAGGTAGAAAGTTATACTTGAAAAAAGATAAGAATTTTTGGTGGCATAGTTTAGTTACTTCCGCCAGCCTTCATGATAAATTTTTAGAGAGAAGAAACCCATCAGTTAAATCATTTTCGGAGGAGTATCAGCTTTATATTGTAACTATTTCAAGAGAAGAGATAGTATCTATGGATTTCTCTCAAATTGATAGTTTGAAATATATGGTTACTGAAACAAGAGATAGTGTGATGAATTATTATCAGAAAGTTGAGATTCTCGTAGATGGCTATGATGAAGAACAAAGAGAACTGTTTCAGAACGAAGAAATTCAAAAATATGTGAGACTATTTATAAAAAGAGTTCCGGAAATAATATGGTTCTTGAATTTAGAAAATCCCATGGGGTGTTTTTCATTGTTATTGTCCTCTTTCATAAATAATAATAAAGTTCATGATAAAAACGATAATTCAACCTTAATTAAAGTCAATCACGATAAGCTAGTAGAATTTACAGAAATATGTCTTAGCGGCATTAATAAAATTATCAACGATAATGTTATAGATAACAAATACAATTCAATAATTAGCTCCAAGTTTTTCACAGCGTTACAGAAACAAATAGGAATTGGTCAATAATATGTTCTAAAACTACTGTTGATGCTAAGAATTAATGATGAGAATAAAGAAATTAATCTGCGAGCAGGTACCTTACAGGATAGGGGAGGAGTGGTTAACTTTATTTATTGTTGTTTTGGAAAATACTAAATAATTATGAAACTTATAGATGATTTATATAAATTCAAAAATCAAAAGATTGGTAGAAATGAGCCGTGCTTATATGGAAAAAATGCTACTATTAGAGACAGTATGATATGAAAGCTAAAAGCTCCAATTGACATAATATCGAGAGCGAATTACTGAATAAAAAATTTAAAATTAAACATCCCACTCAAAATAAGTGTGCTTATTATAGTTATAGTGTCTGCCTACTAGGCAGACTTTTTCTATTATAAATAGATGCTGGAAGGTTTATAATCTAAGTGATATTAGTTTTGCATATGATGCGTTACATTTGTTTAGAAGAATTAAAAATATATGGGTTAAATTGTAAGAATGCTTACTCTTCACTAAGTAAATAACCCACTGAAACCTCTAAAGCTTTCGCAATTATCACCACTTCATAATCTTGAACGAGACGATATTGCCCCTCTAAACGCGAAAGACTGGTCTGACTGATATCCAAACCCAATGTTTGCAATCTGGCTAGGAATTCTCGTTGTTTGGTTCCTTTACTTTTACGAATAGTTACGACTCGGGAGCCGATTATGTTTTTATCGCCAGGCGGTTCTTGCCTATGTTTCATTATTTTATGTCCCCCCTCATTTCAACCAAATTGTATGAGAAATAAGGTTTTTTTAATGCATATATCGAATTAAAATGAAATAAACCGATAATCACATTAAAAATGGCTGCTTACTTCTAGCGTTAACAAGACATGACGCAGTTTAGACCCATCGGAGGGAGGAATGGTGAGCCGGTTGTTTTACTTGTTTAAGGAGGAAAGGCGTAAGCTGAACCAGTCGATTCCGTTGCCCGATAATTCTGAGGTTCAGAACAGAACCGAAAGTTGGATGAGCTGCTTGCCCAATATGGCCACATGAAGGCGAAGCGTAATCTTGTTTTCGATGAATACGGTACATTAAGGTAAAGCAGGGAAGGCGAAGCAATGGAATTCCTGACGTGGTTGCAACAAACGATTCTAGGGAGAACTTGATGAATTGTCTGCACGGATCGAATATGATCGAATTGAGTCAGTTGTGTGAGTAGGTAGATGAAGCGCTCGAAGCGTTATTTGCAGGCGAGAATTTGGGGCAGCGCCTGAATATGCCGAATGAGGAAAATCGTTATATTGTAAGCAACAGAATGAGTGGTATGCCGTCAAATATGTTGTCGTATACGAGACGGTAGCGTTACTACACTACCCCGCTTCATTTAGTTTCTTCCCCAAGCAAATACCCCACAGAAACCTCCAAAGCTTTCGCAATCATGACTACTTCATAATCTTGAACAAGACGATATTGCCCCTCCAGACGTGAGAGACTGGTCTGACTTATATCCAAACCCAGTGTTTGCAATCTGGCGAGGAATTCCCGTTGTTTGATTCCTTTACTTTTACGAATAGCTACGACTCGGGAGCCGATGATGTTTTTGTCGCCAGGTGGTTCTTGTCTATGCTTCATTATGTACACCCCTCATTTCAACCAAATTGTATGAGAAATAATGATTGTTTTAATGCGGAAATCGAATTAAAATGAAATAAACCGATAATCGCATTAAAAATGGCTGCTCACGTCTAGTTTTAACAAGACCTGGCGCAGCTTAGACCCATCAGAGAGGTGGATGTATGAGCCGGTTGCTTGACTTATTGGAAAAGGAACGGCGCAAGCTTAATCAGCTTGGTGAGGCATCCTTGAAGCAAGCGATTCCGTTGTGGGACAATCTCGAGGTTCAGGAACAGAGCCGAAGGGTAGATGAACTGGTGGCACGAGTGAGTGAAATGAAGGCGAGACATAACCGAGTTGTACGATGATGAGTGAGGTACATAATGCGCAAGGGAGGATGAGCAATGAATTTTCCACCGTGGTTGGAACAAGCGATTCAGGTAAGGCTGGATGAGGTGTCTGCCCGAATCGAGCATGACCCTGTATTGAGCCGTGTACGTGAAGAAAAGGACGAAGCGTTCAAGGGATTGTTTGCTGGCAAGGATATCGAGCAAACACCTGAATATACTGAGTGGGAGAGCCGATACATTGTCAGTAAAGGAATAGAGAATGAGCGGTTGTATATGCAAGGGCTGAGGGATGGGATTCAGCTCACAGTATCC
This sequence comes from Paenibacillus sp. FSL H7-0940, assembly GCF_037979415.1. Lineage (NCBI taxonomy): Bacteria > Bacillati > Bacillota > Bacilli > Caryophanales > Paenibacillaceae > Paenibacillus > Paenibacillus sp. FSL H7-0940. The sequence goes on along the minus strand of NZ_CP150280.1, from coordinate 3,919,997 downwards.
TTACTGGGCCAGTCGATGCTGGAGGAGAGCAATACAAAGGCTCATCAACCCTCTAACGCGAACCCATAAGACAGGGGAAGCGACCTTAATCTCTATCTAAATAAAAACAGCCGAAGCGTATAACTTACCGCTTCGGCTGTTTTTTTAATTCTCTACTTTTCCAAAATCAAAATCTTACTTCGCACTTACCGATTTAAACCAATCATTCACTTCTTGCGTGATCTGATCTCCGCCATTGGATTTCCAATTCGCAACGAATTGGTCAAAGGCATCAATTGGCAAATTGCCGTAGATGATTTTGTTGAAGGTTTCCATCTCGGACTGGCGGAGCAGGTTCCATTTGGATACCATGGTTGGTGTGGCTGCGCCAGTAAAATAGTTTTGTTTACGGACGTCGATCTGGGACATCACGACTTTACCAGCATACCAGTTTTCTGGTTTACGGAATTCGGCCATTTGTTTCTCGTAAGGTGTTTCAGGCTTCTCGCCGTTGGCCAGCTTCACGAGTGTTTTCATGTACAGATCCGGGATACGTGCTGGGCCGGTCAGGAAAGGGAATTCGTTGGAGAAGTCTTTAATCTTCTCTTTGTCACTGGTCGGTTGTCCGTCAATGATATCCCAGTCGTAACCTTTGGCGAAGCCGTATTCATACTCACTGCCCGCTTTCGGGTTCGCAAGGTTATCTAACAGGTAGTTGTAATACAGGAAGATGGCTTCTGGATGCTTCGCATCCTTGTTGATCATGATACTTGCGTTGACACCAGAGTTCTGCCACTTCGTACCGATCTTGCCGTCTGGGCCAGCTGGAACAGGGTAAGCTTTATACTTTGAGCCAGGTACGTTCTTCAGCAGGTCCGGTGCAGGCCAGTCTGGTACCCAGTTTGCGCCTGGCAGAATGCCCGCTTTGCCCGCTGTCCAGCTTTCAGCGGATTTGCCTTCGTCCCACAGAGCGGAGTCAGCGTGGATATAACCTTTATCCATCCATTCAGCCAGCTTGGCAAGGGCTTGTTTGGCACCCGGGTTAACGGAGCCGTACTCGAGGTTGCCGTTTGCGTCTTTGTTCCATTGCTCCTCGATTGTGCCGTATGCACCGAACAACCAGTCGAGCTGACCCATCCAGGTGTTGGTGTTATTTTTCAGCGAGATCGCCAGCGGGAATACTTTGTCTGGAGACAGACCGTCCGGGTTCTCGTTCTTGAATTTGTCCATGATGTTCTCAAGGTCTGCGATAGTTTTCGGAGCTTCCAGGTTCAGCTTCTCCATCCAGTCCTCGCGGAGCCAGAGCAGTGTATCATCGTTATCGGTGTACTCCATGATCGGCATGTTGTATTTCTTGCCGTCCTTCGTGAACGGATACCACAGTTCAGGATGTGCTGCTGCGTGATCTTTCAGGGTCTGACTCGCGTACTTGTCAAACAACTCATCGATGGCGATGAATTGACCGGAGTCGATTAGCTGATTGGTCAGTACCGCATTGGTGGGTACGGTGACGAAATCAGGGAGCTTCTCGCCAGAAGCGATAGCCAGTTGAAGCTTTTGTCTGTATTGGTCGTCATTGGCTGGGTACCAGGTATCTTTATGCTTCATACCCAGCGTTTCGAGCATCCAGCGATCGTGCACGTTATTTTCTTTGGTATCTCCTTGCACGTATTTCTTCGGCATCAATACCGAACTGAACTCGATGGGTGGATCGTATTTTCCTTTAGCAAAAGCAGCTTCTGCTTCAGCTGAGCCGACAGTTCCCGGCGTATTATTACCATTGTCACTGGCTGTCTCGCCACTGCCGCACGCAGTGATCGTGATGAGCGCGATAACCATGAGCAGTGACCACCATGTTTTTTTGAATTTGATCATTGTTCAATCCCCCTACGGTGTATGATCTTTACAGTGTAACTGTACCAATTTGTGCGGGAGTGCATCTATATGAGTTTGTTAGTTTCGATAGGACTCTATTAGTGAATGTTCAAAAAGATCGGTTTTCAGTTATGTTATTTGTGCTGGTCTCGGTATTCCTGCGGCGTAACGCCAAACTGGCGTTTGAACACTTTGATAAAATAAGCTGGGTCCATATAACCAATCTCCATGCTGATTTCGTACACTTTTTTGGTGGTCGTGACCAGCTTGTGGCAGGCCCGATCCATACGCAGGCGCGAGATATAATCACTGATGCCTTCGCCGGTTTCTATCTTATAGATCTTGGACAAATGGGTCGGGTGCAGGTTGACATGGTCAGCCAGTACACGTAAAGACACATCCAGATGCAGGTTCTTATCTGTAAAATCCTGAATCTTCTTCACATACTCGGAACGAATGTCCTTGATCTCGTTGGACGTGCCTTCCTTGAGTTTGCCAAGCACACTGAGTGACCATTTCCGCAGTTTGCTGATGGTAGCGAAAACTTCCCCACTTTGCAAATCCTCGACATCATTTCCCATTAAAGTGGTCAGGGTCAGCTTGTTCCGGTGAGCAATGTTGGTGAACGATGCTGTAATGAGAAAACCAGCCTCCATGCAGTGCTCCCATGATTCTGACCATTTCGCATCCAGCTCGGCGCAGACTGCGAGGATTTTCTCTTCGGCGGCATCCCACTGTCCGCTCTCTAGCAAACTAATAAAGGTGGGCGGGGTGTACAGCACGTCCAAGGGACCTTGTGCCGCAGGTGTCTCTACATCGCTGACACGCATGACAAATTCGCGTTCGTCTCCGACGATCTGCCGGAAATAAGCGGAAGCCTGACGGAAACGATCGTAAAGCTGATCCGGAAAGGTGAACCACTCGGTGATAACGATGGAGAGGGAGCCTTTCAGAAATTGTTTTACTTTGGATTGAAGCTGAATGGAGAGCTTCTCCAGAATGGTTTCTTTCCCAATATCGCCTTTCCGATCTTTAAACTGAAGCAAAAACACTAGATATCCGTGCTCCTCCTTGACGCCCCACACTTCCATAAACTCACCCATAATCTCTTCCGCCATATTGATGATCGCATATTCGATCAGGGTCTGATCATTGCTGTCATAGTGTCCGAATTCTTCTTCCAGCCTTACGAGCATTAATGCGGCATCCCCGGTATGAAAGGGCAGAGCGTAATTGGCTAGCTTCCGATCCCATTCCGCAGCGGCAATTCGTTGTCCCTGTAACGCCCCAAGAAGCAGTCGTCCCTGCAAATGGGGGAGATTCTCTCGCAACGTAAACTGGGTTCGTGTCAGTGAACTGACAATTTCCCATTCGTTGTTCAATTGATCGATGGCTTTCTGGACAGCGCCCATTAATTCATCGTCAGTCGGGGGCTTGAGCAGATAGTCTACGGCCTCAAACTGAATGGCTTTTTTGGCGTAATCAAATTCGGAATAACCGGATAACAGGATACATTTTATTTTTTTGTCCCGGATGCGGATGCGTTCAATTAGTTCAATACCTGTCATTTCGGGCATCTGGATGTCCGAGATCACGATATCGATGGGGTGAGTGTCAATCATTTGTAGTGCTTCGTGGGCCGAGTATGCTTTATGCACATGTTCGATCCCCAGTGTGTGCCAGGGCTTGGTCATGGACAGGTTATCGACCCAGTGTGCTTCATCGTCTACGATCATCATTTGCATGGTGTATTGTCTCCCTTGGTGGTTGGTATATAAGGCCAATAATCAAAATCAAAGGATACGTGAAGTGAACAAAATCGCTACGGATTTGAAGGGTTCTTTCGATCGCTGTTCAAGCCCCATTTTCTGAATTAGATGATTATAAGGTTAAAATGGTGCTTGAAAGGCGAACACTTCGTTTCTACAGAATCCCTTCAATCCTTCGCTTTGGTTCACGTAAAGTATAACCCTTTATTTTAAAACAAGCCCTATATAAAGGTTGAATTTGTAATAAAAGCGAAGCGTATGCTCCGATGAGGCATTCTTTCCAGAATGGTTTTCATGAGAACACTTCCGAACACTTCGTTTCTTCAGGTTTTTTCTGTCCTCTGCGTTATCGTGTACATGATCTTGTTCAAAATTAAATCGTCAATTTATTGTTTGTATCGTATCAATTCGTATCGGTATTATCTTTATCGGAATCGGCGTCCTCTTTTGGTATCTCCCAGATGATTTCGGTTCGGAATCCGCCAAGTGGGGATGGGCCGAATAGGAGGTATGAGTGACTGCCGAACAGGTGCGTGATTCGTTGGTGCGTATTCCAAAGGCCGCAGCCCATTTCTTCTTGTAAAGGTTCCTGCATTTTCAAGTTCAGTGCTTCGTACTGTTCCGGGCTTAAGCCAGGACCATCGTCGTCGATGTATATTCTGCCAAAACCGTTCAAGCGCTCCCCGGTAATTCGGATTTCCCCGGATGAATAGGACTTCGCCACGCCGTGTATCACGGAATTCTCGACCATCGGTTGAAGCATTAATCGTGGCACCGACTGGGCAAGCATATCCTCAGGAATATCGATGTGATATTCAATTCGCCCATTGCGCAGCTTCTGAATGTCGAGATAGTTGATCAGCAGCTTGATCTCTTCTTGTAGCGATGACGTCTCCCGTTCCATACGGGTGGTATAGCGATAATACGCACTTAGGTTATGCGCCATGGACACCACGGCTTGTTCGTCTTTCATCTGGGCCATGTTGATGATATAACCTAGACAATTATATAGGAAATGCGGATTGATCTGCGCTTGTAATTGCTTCAGCGTAGCTTCCCGGGCTCTAATTTTCTCATGGAAAACATTCTCGATCAGATCCTGAATCTGATGGGACATATCGTTGAATCGGCGGAATAGGAATGAGAACTCGTTCTGGTTTTTGCTATACAGTCGGACGGAATAATCCCCTTGCTCTACACGGCGTAAGCCTTTGATCAGCTTTTTGATCGGATATTGCACATTTCGGTACAGCAGGATTGAAGCAGAGATGCCCACCACCAGCAGCAAAATCATACAGGTGTAGAACAGATTCTGACTCAGCGAGATGGGTTTCAAAATCTGATACAGTGGAATCACATCAACCAGATGCCAATCCAGATAAGTGGACTTCACGGAACTAACCAGATAGTTCTTACCGTTCAGCTCTACGACATCCTGTGTAGTATCTTCCGGAGAATGCGTGTCCAGATACTGAATGAGTTCTGCGGATAATTGCTTGTCCGCGCTGCGATTGAGAATGGGGGAATTTCCTTTGTGATACAAGAAAGGATCGCCTTGTCCGCCCGCTTTATAAGTATCCAGCATATTTTGAATGTTCTCGTAGCTGAAGCTGGCTTCAATCACCAGATTACTACCCGTGAGCATCCCCGGCTGTGCCAAGGAATCGGTATAGAACCAATAGAAGGAGTTCAGTTCGTCCTGTGATGCGGAACCCTGATCCCCATAGGTCCATCGTCCACTCATATTTTTTTTCAAATACTCTTCATCATATCCTGTCGTTTGGTTGTAGTTGGCGATGACATCCTTATTCTGCTGTGAATGCACCGCATATCGGGTGGGCCATATATCCGTAACGCCGGTTTGCAGCGTCATCTTCTCTTGTATCACATAACGGGTCTGCATCCGGTCATATCGATCATCCCACATGTTAAGGCCGTTGAATGCTCTGACATTGGGGTCTCGGGAGAGAATCAGGCTGAAATCCATCATCTGATTGATACGGGAGTCGATCTGACTGGACAGAAACGTGAGCTGTTTTGTGTTGGAGATCTGCAGTTCTTTGCTGACGACATCATAGGTGACGTTATTCGAGTAGGTGTACATGATTAGAATGGGGATGAACAAGACCACAATTAACAAGTTTATTTTGGCAAAAAGACTGAATGGGGATCTGGTTTTACCTTGAAAAGGCATTAAGCGCTTCCATATATACATGAAAAGTCTCCTTCTAATTCGTGTGTAAACTACCTCTTCTGATGATACCCTAACAAAACACTATCAAGCCTAACAATGTTATATAGCAGACCTCAGAATGGCTTGATACTATTTATATCAGAGAACCCGATCACACACAAAAACTTTTTTTGGGAACAGGAGAAGCGCTATGGAGGCTAAATTGGAGGGTAAGCGGATCCCGCAGGCAAACGTTGGGAACAAGCTGGATAAAAAGAGAAAAAAACGCTACAAACAGCCATGGATTCTGCACTTTATGGTGTTGCCGGCGGCCATTATGGTCTTTATATTTTCATACATTCCGATGTCCGGGATTTTGATGGCATTTCAGGATTATAAACCTGCACTGGGATTCTTTAATTCCGAATGGGTAGGACTAAAGCACTTCAGGTACATGTGGGAAAATGATTATTTCCTGCAAATTACGTGGAACACGTTATTTTTTGCCTGTACGAAGATCGTCATGAATCTGATAATTCCGTTTATCTTTGCCTTATTGCTCAATGAGGTACGGAAGATGGCGCTGAAAAGAACGATTCAAACGCTCGTGTATCTTCCACACTTTCTGTCTTGGGTTACGTTATCAGGCATTCTGATCGACATTCTGGCCCAGACGGGTATTGTCAATCAGTTCCTGGTTTCCGTATTCGGCATCAAACCGATCTTCTTCCTGGGGGATGGCAGCTGGTTCCGATTCACAATTATTGCGAGTGATGTCTGGAAAGAGTTTGGATTCAACACAATCATCTTCCTTGCGGCACTGTCTGGCATTAACCCTGCACTTTATGAAGCAGCTGAAGTAGATGGGGCAGGACGCTGGAAGCAAACGATGTATATTACCATCCCGGCACTGATTCCCATTGGGATCGTAATCGCAACCTTGGCACTGGGTAATGTGCTTAACGCCAACTTTGACCAGATCTTTAACTTATATAGTCCGTTGATTTATCAACAAGGAGATATTATCGATACGTTTGTGTATAGAGAAGGTCTGCTTAGTGGGCAGTTCAGTTTCGCTACCGCTGTGAATCTGTTCAAATCGGTCATCAGCCTGATCCTGATTGTGATCTCGTACCGACTGGCTTACCGATTCGCCGGATATCGAATTTTCTAGAAAGGATGACAAACGAATGTACCATAAAACGATGCCTTACCGCATATTCAGCATATTCAACAATGTGTTATTGACCATCCTTTCACTGCTCTGCTTGCTGCCTTTGTATCACTTGCTCATGGTATCACTTAGCGCATCTGCACCTGCAAATGCTGGTCTCGTCACGTTCTGGCCAATTGGATTTACACTGGAGGCGTATGCCAAGACATTTGCCAATACCAACTTCCTCTCCTCCTTATGGGTATCTGTGGAGCGGACGGTACTTGGTACTGGACTTGCGTTAATCGTTAATACGATTGCAGCCTATGCGCTTTCCAAAGAGACGCGGGTGTTCCGCGCACGTAACATCTATCTGTGGTATTTTGTCATCACGATGCTGTTCAGCGGTGGCCTCATTCCAGGGTACATCCTGATTCTAAAGCTGGGACTGATGAACACATTGCTGGCCTTGATCCTGCCAGGATTGGTTGCGGTGTTTAACATTATCTTGCTGCTGAATTTCTTCCGTACCGTTCCGAAGGATCTGGAAGAAGCGGCATTTATCGATGGCGCAGGGCACTTTAAGACGTTTATCAAAATCTATCTGCCTGTCTCCGTACCTGTTATTGCAACGGTTTCGCTCTTCATGATGGTTGGGCATTGGAACGCATACTTTGACGGGATTATCTACATCCGTGATGCGGAAAAACTGCCACTCGCGACATTCATGCAGACGATCATCGTGCAGGCCGATATGTCGAAGCTTGATCCAGAAGCGGTGAAGAACCTGTCCCAACGGACCATTCGGGCTTCGCAGATCTTTATCAGCGCACTGCCGATCCTGCTTGTGTATCCGTTCCTGCAACGGTATTTTGTTACTGGGATCGTGGTTGGTGCTGTTAAGGAGTAGTTGAATGTAGGGGTTAGAATAGTGTTGTGAAAAGGAGTCATTGAACTGGGGAAGGCCAGGGAGGTGGCTTCTTTTTTGTGTATGGATAAAGAAGGTTGCATATATGTAGTGTATTACCTTTATTTGAATAAAATGGTACGATGATAGCTGATTGAAAGTTATCTTTATTATTCATATCAGAGGGTGTGTACGAAGTGAAAAAAATGATAATTGTTACTCTTGCTTTGTCGTTAGTAAGTGCTTCTCTTGCTTTTGCAGCGACAGGCGCATCACAGAAGATAAGTATAGTTCTGAATGGAAAAGAACTAAAGACCAGAGCAGGGACAGAAGTCAAAATAATTGATAATCATGTTTATATCCCGGCCAGTGTTCTTCGTGATGCAAGATTTGCGGTAGAGTATAAGAACTCCAAGCTTAATCTAGTGAATAGCTATTCTCATTACACTAAAAATTTAATAGAGATGCATCTTTCCAATCATGAATTTACAAGCAAATTTAACAAGATCGAGCAAGAAGTGGTTGATGTTCTTAGTAAAGTAATATTAGAAGAGCAAGTTGACATCTCCAGATTACAACAGTTAATAAAGGAAGCCGAATCTAAGGGCTGGATCCGTCCAGAGGTGTTTACTCCAGTACAAGACTATAATTCCTTTGATTTTTCTGATGCGGGTTATAGTGTGGAATCATATAAAAAAGCGAGTACTGAGTTAATAGCCTATGTTAATACCGGGGACAAGGAAAGATTAAAGTCTTTCCACGAAGAGAGAAAAAAGGCGCTTGAGTATTACGATTCTTACACATATATGTATGATCGTATTTTTAAATTGAGCTATATTAGTGCAACAAAATAGGAAGAAAATAGTAATGATGATAAGTGCGGGAGGGAATTCAAAATGGAATTTAGAAGAATAACTTGGGATAATTTTATCGAATGTATTGAACTTAAAGTCACTCCAGACCAACAAAGGTTCATATCCTCGAACCAACATGCACTTGCTGAAGCGTATGTTGCCTCAGATGAGGGGCAGATTATTATTACTTTTGCAGTCTATAAGGAAGACAATATGGTAGGTTTTATTTCGATGTACTATGATGACGGAGATGGGAATTTTGATTATAGCAGTTATGGTATCTTCAAGATGATGATTGACCAGCGAGACCAAGGTAAGGGATATGGTAAAGAAATGGTAGTAAAAGCAATCGAGTATGCGAGAACTTTTCCACGTGGAAAAGCCAAAGTTGTAGAACTCACCTACAAACCTGAAAATGTAGTTGCGAAGAAGATCTATGACTCTCTTGGCTTTATTCAAACTGGTGAAATATTGGCATGTGGTGAAGTACAGGCGGTATTAACTTTGTAATTGTCCGTTGCAGTTCCAATCCTGCTCTTTCTTCATGAAATTTACACCTTGATTTGGGCTATTTAGATCATCTATTCCCGAATCAGGTGAATTCCAAATTCAGAGAGGATGAATACGATGATGGATCAAAACTTGATACAAGCAATAGTCAGGGGAGAAACTTCGCTAGGCATTGAATTTGGATCCACACGAATCAAAGCTGTACTCATGGATCACCATTTTAATACCATCTGTTCCAGCTGTTATGAGTGGGGAAATCAATTGATTGGCGGTTACTGGACTTACCATATGGATGAAATGATTCATGGGTTGCAACAAACCTATCATCAATTAAAGCAAGAGATTGAAAAAAATTATGGTGTAACGATACAAAAAATTGGCTCAATCGGATGTTCTGCTATGATGCAGGGTTATATTGCACTTGATCAAATTGGGGAGTTATTGGTTCCGTTTCGTACATGGCGTAATGCCACAACGGGGAAGGCTGCATCAGAGCTAACCGAGAAATTCCAGTTTAAAATTCCAGAGCGCTGGAGCATCGCACATTTGTATCAAGCGATTTTGAACGGAGAAGAGCATGTTACGAACATCAATTATATTACGACACTATCAGGTTACATACATCGGCTGTTAACTGGCAGTAAAGCTATTGGTATAGGGGATGCCTCAGGCATGTTCCCAATTGATGAATCCACACTGGAATACCATGAAGATATGTTGAAGAAGTTTGACGATATAATTGCCGACAAAGGCTACACGTGGAATCTTAAAGATATTTTACCTAAAGTGTACACTGCAGGTGAACATGCCGGATATCTTAGTGAAGCTGGTGCCCGACTGTTAGATCCATCAGGTAACTTGGAATCCAATATTCCACTTTGCCCTCCGGAAGGCGATGCTGGAACAGGCATGGTCGCTACGAATAGTGTCCAAAAACGTACGGGTAACATTTCCGTAGGTACATCGATTTTTGCCATGATTGTATTAGATAAAAACCTATCTAGGGTATACCCTGAGATTGACATCGTGACTACACCTGATGGCAATCCTGTGGCTATGGTTCTTGCGAATAACTGCTCCAGTGATATTAATGCCTGGGTCGACTTGTTCCGTGAGTTTTATGAGGCGATGGGACAGAAGTCCGATATGAACCAGTTATTCAGTGTGTTGTTCAATGAAGCACTGAAAGCTGACGCTGATGGCGGTGGCTTACTGAGCTATGGCTACTATTCAGGCGAGAACATTACAGGAATTGCAAAAGGTCGTCCGTTGTTCGTACGTTCTCCAGAGAGCCGCTTCAACCTGGCAAACTTTATGAGAGTCCATCTGTTTGCTGCGTTTGCTGCACTAAGGCTCGGGCTGGATATTCTCACACAGAAGGAGCACGTAACGATTGAGCACATTTGGGCGCATGGCGGATTGTTCAAAACCCCACGAGTCGCTCAAAAAATGTGCGCATCCGCACTGAATATTCCCGTGTCGGTCATGTCTACCGCTGGTGAAGGCGGCGCATGGGGAATGGCTATTTTGGCTTCCTACATGGTTAATAAGCAGCAGCACGAGGGTTTGGCGGAGTACCTTACTACCAAGGTGTTTATTGATGCAGAAGGACAAGAGGTTTCTCCAAATAGCGCGGATGTGAATGGATTTGCCTTGTTCATGGAGCGTTACACGGAAGGACTGGCCATTGAGCAGTCAGCAGTAGATCATTTCGTGGAAAATGCGAAGAAAGCCTGAGAATCATATTTCTTGAACAGAGGAAATTGGAACGAAGCCCGTTGCCTACACTATGCTGCCCTGCTATAATTTCGATATATCTATCGTATTGGGGGTTATGACGTGGCAATATGGATGATGCCGGATTGCTCGTTCGCTAGAAAGCCTTACGCAAAGCCTGAATAGGGGCGGACTTTGTGTAGGGCGCGACAAAAATGAGATTGTTGCCCTGAAATTAATATCAACATAATGTTACATCCCGCAGGCTTTGCACCTTATTTGTTCTTCCAATAAAAATAAGGGGCTGAACGCCATGCAAACACCATTTATTCAGAATCATCAATTTAATTATATTCAAAAACAAGCTGATTTCCTGCTGAAAACGCTACGCTCGGTTGTGGATCCCAAAGTATTGGAAACCGTCCGTTATACGGTCGGCACAAATGCGGTGAGCATCTTCAATGAACTCACTTCGGAGCAGAAGCAACTGCTGGAGCAGTTATCCACGTATGAGACGACACATGAATTGCAGACGTATCTGAACGGGCTGGAATCATATCTGATTCCATATCCGCAAGTATCAGCGAAGCAGATTCAGAAGTTGTTTCCAAAGGCCAAGAAGCTTAAAGTGCCGGATCTCGAATCCATCGATTACGCACATACAACCTATCTGAGATGGACTGACATTGCGACGAGTCGTTTGTTCATCGTGTACCCGCACGAAGGCAGATTCCTCGGTATTGAGGGACGGATTACACCCACGAACAAAAAAGGGTACTGTATGTTCTGTCATCGTCATCAGGAGCTCGGATTCTTCAACGTGAAGACCAAGGCTCATTCGCCGGACAACTTTTCTTCCATTGCCCAGTACGTATGCATGGATAACACAGCTTGCAACCATAGTATTACCGATATCACTATGTTGGAGAAGTTTCTTCTCTCGACAGTAAAATAATGAAAGACACACAGGCAGGGTCGCTCTTCGGAGCGACCTTTTTGCCGTGTTCAAGCGTAGTGATTCGCCATTGAACGTACCACTAAACTTGAGAATTCATATTCGGTTCATACCTTTTTTCTCATACGATCATGGAGTCGGAATATCGTTGGCATAGTTCAGTCCCAAGTGATGTGCATGGTTCAGCAGTGTCTCATAATGCTCAGGCTTGGATTCCAACGTTTCATATAAAAACTCAACCCTCGATTGGGACACGCCGCAGTAATCGGCAATTCCCACATTGAGCAGGTTGGCGATCGATTGACCATAGTTGCGCTTATGCATCTGTTCTTCCGTCACACCCGAAAGAGAGATCCACAATATCTGCTGATGAGAGAGCTTGTTCGCGCCGTAGGCAAATCCGTTGTTCATGACACGATCCACATAACCTTTCAACATGGCTGGCAGATGCCACCACCAGAGAGGAAACACAAAAGCCACAGCATCGTGTTTCTTCAACCGCTCCATCTCCGTCTCAACCTCAGGCGAGAATACCTGATTTTCTTGGGTATAGTCTGGTTCATCCATCTCTCTGAGAATTGGGTCGAAGCCAATCCCATGCAAATCCAATATCTCATAACCGTGACCAGCATCGGTAAGACCCTGTGCAAAACGTTGAGCTACCTGAAAGGTCAAGGAGTCTTTTCTTGGGTGGGATACTACAACGAGTACGTTCATATTATCTTTCACTACCTTTCTGGATTGCAGTCTTGTAGCCATAAATCAGTGGCTGATGCTATTATAAACAGGTATGAAAACATCTGGAAGTACGCACTTTGATGTTCTATAGGAAGAATGAAGTGCCATAGGAACATTAAAGTACCCTAAATGGATGGCTCGAAATGGGCTTGAATAATAGAAAGAAGAGTAGCAAAAAGTTTATATTTTCACTTGGGATACAGCCTATTTATGGAGGGGTTCAAAAATGACAGAACATGGAGAAACGAGTGCTCCAAAAAAATATAAAGTAGGCGTGGAAGCGGCCTTGGAAGTAATGGGTGGGAAGTGGAAGCCTTTGATTATTTATCATTTGATGACAGGACGGAAACGCACGTCGGAGCTTCGGCGGTTAATACCGGACATTACACAGAAGATGCTGACAACGCAGCTCAGAGGACTTGAAAAGGATGAGATCATACAGCGCAAGGTATATTCAGAGGTACCTCCCAAAGTGGAATATGAGTTGACGGACTACGGATGGGGACTCAAGCCCGCGCTGGACCATTTATGTTATTGGGGAGAAGAGCATCTGGACAAAATCCACGGGGATAAGTTTAAAGTATTGGAGGATTTCGATTCTCAGGAAAGTTGAAGAGAGGGGCACGAGAAGGTGGATGGTACAGAGCACATGAAACAGGTAGTTCCCATTCGTTGTGAAGGCATTGCTGTAGTTCTATTGAAGAAAAGCCTCGATCAATACCGTGTACTGATGTTGAAACGGGCTGGTCGTATGTTGCATAACGAGTGGTGTTATGTTGGCGGCGGGATAGAAAAGGGCGAGAAGGCATGGGAAGCTGCACTCAGAGAAGTTCATGAGGAAACAGGTATTACGGAAGTCCGGTTGTATTCTGCCAATCAATTCGAACAATATTATTCACCCATGGGGGAGTATATCTATACCGCTCCCGTATTCGTAGGATATGTGGATGAAAGCCAGGTTGTCCGGTTAAATCATGAACATATCGAGTACCAATGGATGACGTTTGACGAAGCCAAAGAAAATGCGGCATTGCCTGGAATTGATAACATTTTGGATTTTGTTGAAAAGCATTTTGCCAGAAAAGCCCCTTCCGAGTGGCTTCGGATTAATGGTCAGAATAATTAGGAGGTGGAACTCATCACATACAAGACGATTTATCCAAGAGCATGGTTGAGCCTATTATGTATGTTGGTCATTGAAGCTATGTTTTTCAGAAATATTATTTATGATGAAAATGGTATTATGAAGTACTTCCTGATCGTTATATTGACCTTTATTCTCGGTTATATCGTTTTTCTGCTCTGGCGTTTGTTTTTCACTAAACCCAGTATTACGCTGGAAAGCGATCATGTGATTTCTACGAAAAACCAGAGATATGATGCATCTCAGATTGAGTGTATTTATATGAATTACAGACGGATTGGCATCAAACTCTATGGTAAACGGTTAGTGCCGATGGATCTATGTTTTTATTTTCAACGAGGTCAGGAGTCCGCAGGCGTAGAAGCTGTGCATGAATGGGCGGCGCGAAACGACAAAGAAATCAAACATAAATTTTTTCAAACCGTGGGGTAGAACAGTGTGTTTGTTGAGTATAAGGAATCGTTGAGGTTGAAGATTTTTGGGGATGCAAACAATAGAGCAATTTCTAACGAGATCGATCTGAAGTGGTCGAGGTGTTAGGCTTTACGAGATCTGTTATCGCTAACACGATTATTGACATAGATTTGTAAAAACCAGTAGGAGAGATGCCCATGAGATATCTAACGAAAGAATGGTATGAGCTTTGTCAACAGACACATCTTCATTTTGGTTTAAGAGTACATAACGGAGCTAACGAGTCAGATGAGAATCTATTTTTAAGGCTGTATAAAAGAAAGGAAAAAGCACATGTGAAGCAGGAGCGAGAGCTATATAACTTGGACCCACGTTTCATGCTGGAGCATGATGGACAGGTGCTTACTCGTGTAGACAAAGCTTTCGGTGAGGAAGAAGTGACAGAAGAGGATCAGATCGTTTATCACATGCCTCCGGAAGAACGAGCGCATATCGAGAAACTCATTGCAGAATATGATGTGCGCCCTCCTTTTGATGAGAAGAAATGTAAGGAAGAGTACAAAGAATCGATAGAGTGGAATTTTCAATACAAGGCGGAGAATTTGCCACAGGAAATCGTTGAACAAATTGCGGATATTCGTGTCTTTACGTTGGGTTATTGCACGAGAGAAGTTATGCTCCAGCTGAATAAACAGAGTGCAGAGAACAGAAGAGAAATGGAACGCATATCGAAAGAATTTAGAGAAGTGATGACGGCACAGGATATTTCCGATGAAATACATGGGCGGATTCAATACCATGATTGTACAGTGGCAGAACTGCTGACGGGTGATGAAGTGGTCATTCGTTTTGACACCCGTGGGGGCTTCACCAACATAAATAAACTTACGCTGGTTGCGCCCGAAATCATCAAGCAAGACGGTGGGATTGTAGGCAGTTACTGGCTGTATCAAGAGCTGTATCGGATCGATAACGGATATGAGCTTCATGTTCTATTTGATGGAGAAAATATGCCTGAGCTGATTGTTCGCTGTGCTGATATTCTTGCCGAAGAGGAGTAAGGTGCAGTGATGCTAAGCAAGAGTCGTCAATTTGGTAAAATAAGTGCGCACCACGAACTCTACCAAAAAAGTAACGACTCTGATGAGAAAGGTAAATATACAATCCGGTGTATCTTGTAATCGATTTGAAGCATGTAGAACACGTATCATCGTTTTGCGAGTATATTAATCCCGTCATCCAATTGTCCTGATAGTGATAGAACATCATAATAGATCCATTTTTCCGAATCAATGGTTTGCACTTTACCTTGACGGACAGCGGACAACTGCCTCCATACAGGGTTCTGCTGCAGTTGCGTATAGGTTAGGGCAGCTTCGGCCCCATAGACAATGACAAATAACCGGTCTGCTTCATATTGCCAGAGCTGTTCGACTTCTACTTTTCTACCATACTGGTTAGGGTGCTCTACAAGCAAATGTTGAACAAGTGGCGGTGGTTGCAAGCCGAAGGAACGGTACATAATCTCGCCCGCATTCCGGTCTCCCAGCACATATATTTCTGACCCTTCAATCAGGAGCAGGCCAACGGTCTCATCCTTACTTACATAATTTTTGATTTGCTGGTGTGCCATTTCACGCTTCAATTCGTAATCGTTAATCCAGCTCTTTGCTTGTTTCTCCATCCCAAGTACATCACCAATGGCTTGTAAATGTTCTGTGGCATGAAGATCCATCCAAGGGATCGTCACGATGGGAGCGATATGCTCCAGTTGTTGTTGTGTTTCATAGTCTAGCGTGTCACAACTGATAATAAGATCCGGTTTCAGAGCTTTCATTCTGTCATAATAAAAGATCGATTTGTCTCCAATGTTCGTAATGTTCTCTCCTAAACGCCCAGCATAATAACCCAAATGATAGGCAGGTGCGCCAATCGGTTTGATGTCAAGTGCCAGTAGCGCACATACATAACTCATCGACATGATTTTGTACTGTTTCGTGTTCACATATACTCGCGGCGGGACGCCTGTGATCTGCTTAAAACGACGGTTAAAATAATAACTGTCCCGATAGCCGACCTGTTCTGCAATTTCAGCAAGCGGTTGTCTGGAAACGATCAGCAGTTCCTTTGCCCTGCGTATACGAAGCGTTGATATATATTCATGAGGCGTTACGCCAGTGATTTGTTTGAACAAATGAATAAATTGCTTGACACCAATCCCGGCCTGTTCAGCCAATTGTTTCATGCTAATCTCTTCATTAAAATGGTCTTTCAAAAATAAAACGCTCTGTTCCACCGCTTGCAAAGATGTTACGGTTTCAGATTTAATTATATTTTGCTTAAGTAATGTATGAATCCATTTCTGGAAACGGAAATGGTAGCTCAGCTGTGCTTCTTCGCTCTCAGGATGCTTCAGGGCAATTAGCTTGCGCAGCACTGCAAGTGTACGAACAAAAGGAGCAATGGTAATTTTGCTATTCGCGAAAGGATTCCGCATATCGTTGTCAGGCAGAGCAGAAATGATGTCAAAGGTTACACCAAAATAAAGCATGTCTTTCTTTTCTACAGTTGAACTGACGATAAGCTTAGCGCCAGGAGAGACTGCATAACAATCACCAGTGACAGCATGGTAACAATTGTCGTCTATATATATGCTGCCTGAACCTTCAGATACAACAATCAGCCTGTAACTCAGACTGACATCGGGGAGTAGCTTAGGCGTAGTGCTAATTGTTACAGATTCAATATCAACAAACCTAAAGAAATATGAGTGAAAGGCGGTAGGAGGGAGGGGGGAGTTGCTATGCGCAGTACGTTTGTTCATGAAGTCACAGATTCCTCCTGCATACAATGAGAATTATTATCATTATATTAAATGACAAAGAAGAAGCTAGTCAACCATTAGGTGAACTAGCTTCTTCTTTGTGAATGTTTATTAGTTAGGAATGATCGCCTTCATGACATCTTGCATTTTTTTCTCATAAGCGAGTGGACCATTTGTGATCCATACATCACCACGGACTTCATAGACATGACCTTGTTTAACCGCGGGGATTGTCTTCCATAACTTGCTTTCTTTAAGCTCCGTAGCCTGTTCTTCTCGTCCTTCATCTACAGCGAGGAAAATATAGTCTGCATCGATCTGTGAAATAGTTTCCATCGAGATGGCTTGAATATCCATATCCTCTCCCCATGCCAACTTGCGTACAATCGGGGCAGGCTCTAATCCAAAGTCGCCATATAATGCTGTGCCTACTTGACCTCCGGGACCTCCATATAATCGCATTTCTTTACTGGCATGAATGCGAATCATAGCTGCTGTCTTGCCTTTAGCGGCGACCTGTAATTGCTCCTTGGCAAGCTTCGTTTCTGCTTCACGCTTCTTGATTACGTCTTGTGCTTGTTCTGTCCTTCCGAGTAGATCAGCTACAGTAAGCAAGTTCTTTTTCCAGTTCTGCGGGTATTGAATTTCACTACCTGTAAATACATAGGTGGGAGCAATTTTAGACAATTTCTCATACGTACCGCCATCTGCCCAACCTTGGAAGCCCAGAATAATGAGATCTGGTTGCGCCGCCATGATTGCTTCAAAGTTAAATGCAGCTGTGTCGAGCTTCGGTACATCTTTTAAATAATCCTCAAGATAGGTCTGGTAATAGGTTCCGCTTGAGTATTGCATGATTGGTTTAACACCAAGAGCACTCATCTCGTCTTCGACGAATAATCCAAGAACGCGCTGAGGCTCAGCAGGTACTTCGATTTTCCCAAGGATATGCTCCACAGTACGCGGCCCCCTAAGTGTATCTTCAGATGATGCCGGTGTTTGTTCTGTCTGTACCGCCCCAGCCTCTTCCTTCACAGTTCCCCCGGCGCATGCAGTAAGTACGAAGATAAGCACAAAGATCATGCTAATTATAGAAAAACCTTTTCTAGTAAATGTCATTCATCTGCCACTCCTTCTACTGATATCTATTCTCATTTAGGTGCTTTGCTTATCTTAAGTAGCAGGACGGATTAATTCAATGGACTTTTGAGTAAAAATGATCCTTTTTCGAAATATGTCTTAAATGTACATTTAACAAGAGACGGTTCGTTAATGAATTAAAAAAGCATATTTCCTTTAGTTTAAACTCAATAAAATGGTACTATTAACCAATGATCGTTGTGCTGACATTCTCATAGTGGAAGACTGAGAGAGCTCAAGAGGCAAAATAGGAGGGAATGTAGTGAAGATTAGCACCTTAGAAACCAAATTAGCTTCAAGATACAATGAGTTCGATCCTGAACAGGATGGGAATAAAAATACGAAGTTCTCTGACATTATTATTGATGGTACATCGCTCTATCAAAGGCTGAAAAAACATGATTTGGTACCTTGTCTCGGATGGGGAAGCGATGAATATCAAAGGCTTCTTATTGATTATTTTTTACTTAAGAAATCACATGAATCCATGTATTATAGATTTCCCATTTTAGTGTGTCCCTGGTGTGGGGATGAAGAGTGTGGATTTATTTCTGTAAAGATTGATAGGGAAGATGATGTTGTGATCTGGAGAGATTTCATATTGAACGACAAGAAACTACAGGTAGGCCCGTTTTATTTTGGTTGGGAAAATTACAAACAGGCCATCGAAAATACTTTTGGTACGGCAGGAATTCAGTAAGGAAAAAAAGGGGGATGGAGAAAATAGAGATGGAATGGACCACCAGTACGTTTGGTTATTTATCTACTCCCGTATTTGTCGTGGGCTTTGCATGTTACTTCTTTCCTGATTTTCTATACAAAATATTTGTCCTGATGAGATATCGAGAAATTAAACCGAATTACGAGTTTGAAGATAACCCACCTAATAGTGATATCCCTAAACATATCGAAATAATATTAAAAGTACTAGGCACCATAATGGTTATATTAGGGATGATATGGTTTTGGTTTTCGAAAGAGTTTTATGACTTATTATTTTGACAGCAAGGAGTTGGACACCATTTTTGAATTTATCTGGACTGTAGTGATCTCAATTATAAGTTTTATTGTGGTTCTTATCTTTGCTGCAATTGTACGTTATGCGATAGATTCATCCAAAACATCGAAAAAGCTGGATGTACTAATTAAAGAAGTGCACTATCTGAAAACTGAAATTAAAAAGCAACAACACCATAAGCAGCAAGATGGCAGCAAGCATATTATCGATGAGAAAGTATAGATGAACGACACGACTTGAAATTTTTCTAAGAAGGGAACAGACCATGATGAAACCACATGTGAACGTACAAGCTGTTTTTATAGACAGAGATGGAACAATTGGTGGTACAGGTCATTTTATTCATCCGAGAGATTTCAGGTTATACCCCAATGCTCAAGAAGCAATTATGCATTTAAAACGAGAAGGAATTATGGTACTGGCTTTTACGAATCAATATCGAATCTCACGTGGAGAAGCGAGTGTTGAGGATTTTGAAGAGCAATTTCGCGAGTACGGATTCGATCACTCCTATATATGTCCGCATGAGCAAGAATGCAGTTGCAGAAAGCCTAAACCCGGAATGTTATTACAGGCATCAGAGGAACTTGGTCTGGATTTATCCAAATGTATCGTTATTGGAGATGTAGGAGATACAGACATGCTTGCTGCCCATGCCGTAGGAGCGACCAAGATCATGGTGCGAACAGGCTGGGGGGAATCTTCATTAACCAAATTCAGAGACAAATGGATGGAGACCGAACCTGATTATATCGCAGAAGATATTTGGGATGCCGTACAATGGATCATTGATGGAAGGGAATTTAGAAAATA
This sequence comes from Paenibacillus sp. FSL H7-0940, assembly GCF_037979415.1. Lineage (NCBI taxonomy): Bacteria > Bacillati > Bacillota > Bacilli > Caryophanales > Paenibacillaceae > Paenibacillus > Paenibacillus sp. FSL H7-0940. The sequence continues at coordinate 3,900,015 of NZ_CP150280.1, read as the reverse complement.
AAAGACAGGAGGTAACTGTGTATGGGCATGTCAGACTATTACAAAAACCTGAGGGAAAAGATCGGCAACGAGCTTGTTTTTATGCCGGGTGTAGCTGGGATTATCCGAAATGAACAAGGGGAGATTCTGTTCGGTCGTAAACATAACGAATCAACCTGGGGGCTGATTGCCGGAGCAATTGAGCTTGGTGAGACACCGGCGCAAGCGATGGTAAGAGAGGCACTGGAAGAGACAGGTCTGGTTGTTGAACCGGAGAAGATTATCGGAATATACGGGGGTGAAGCCAGACGGTTTACATACAGCAATGGCCATCAGGTTGAATATTTGACTATCGTATTTGAATGCAGGATCAGATCTGGACAACTTACGCCCGATAATGAAGAGATGAAGGATCTGCAGTTTTTCCCGGAGGATCAGCTTCCACCCATGGCAAACCAGTATCCAGATTATATGTTTAGCTCCAAGCAAGAAGAACGAGCCCATTTTGAAAGATAATTCAACCGACTGTGCGATTGAAATCTAAACTCACCTTATGTTTACCATTTACCAAATGAATTCAGATCCTAGTTATTATGAGGAGAACCATATGTTAATTAATCCAACGATTAATGAGATCAATGACTTATTCAAGATGCATTCTATCAACGAAGAAATATCTGAAATTCAAAGTTTGTCAGGTACCACAGCTGGACGTATTTATCGGTTGAGTACGGGTCTGAACAGGCACTATATTCTGAAATCAGATGAACCCGAACAGATTCACATCGCCCAGCAGTTTTTGGATACGTATAAGAATTCTTCGTTATTGCCTGAAGTTTTGTACACTGACCCGGCTAACACTTATTTTATTTATACGTATATGGAAGGTACGACCCATTTCAACCGGGGCCTGAAGAGAGAATGGTTAACTCGTCTGGTGAAAGAGTTATTCAATACATATGTGCTTTCTACAGATACGAAATCATGGGGCAGAATAGAGCTCCCGCAGAGGACATGGAAAGAATTCAATCAGATTAGTATTCATGAAGCAAAGATGAATATCGGAAGTTTTTTAACGACAGATGATTATAATCTGGTTCAATCCAAAGTGGATCGTCTTTTTCATGAGGAAGAAGAAAAGTTTCTTTTACATGGCGATACGGGGGTTCATAATTTTGTATATGATCAAAATGAACTCATCGGCGTTATTGACCCATCTCCAATGGTTGGACCTATCCTCTATGATTTCTTGTATGCTTTTAGCTCTTCGCCGGATGATATCAACACCGAAACATTATTTGCTACGTTCGAACTTTTAGAGCAAGTAGATATGGATAAATCCAGATTGATAGAGGAAGCTCTGGTCCATCTATATTGCCGAATTGGGCTGAGTAACAAGCATCATCCTGATGATCTGCCTGAGTATTTGAAGGCTTGGCATGAATGGAAACGACTATGTCATGAATTTTGAACTAGCAAAGCTTTAAAGCTATTGCAAATGCCGTAGTTCAGACTATACAAGACAGGAGAGATATCACAAGTTGGATAACAAAAATAGTTTGCATAGTCCGAATGGATGGACCTCCGATATGCTTCATGGCGACTTACTTGCCAGTAAAGAACTTATCTATGACAAGTGTGGCTTTGTATGCTCACAACCACATGAAGAAACACAAAATGCTGAATATGGTGCATATGTGTTCACCATAAATGCTCTCTCCATTCGATTTCGCGTCGCCAAAACCACGCCAACCAAGATCGGACAATTTGTTACCCTATGGCAGCGGAGTGAGGATGGAACGACACAGCCATATGATGTATCAGATCCAGCAGATATGTATGTCATTAGTACGCGCGCAGGTAGCCACTTTGGGCAATTTGTATTTCCGAAGAATGTATTGTTACAGCGAGATATCATATCGGATCAAGGCAAAGGTGGCAAGCGTGCAATTCGTTTATATCCGCCTTGGGACAAGCCAATAAGTAAACAGGCTGTAAAAACGCAGCAATGGCAGCTGGAATACTTCTTGAAAGTATCTTTTACCGAACCGTTGAACTGTGATCAAGCTCGGGTACTTTATGATAAACCATTATAATCACCTATGATTTAGGAGTGTGGTCATGATCGTATTAACGTCAGCAATCGTATTCACCTTCCTGATCCTAATCGTTATTCTCTTTCAAGTTGCTTTAGTGGTAGGTGTACCGTGGGGTGAGTATGCTATGGGTGGGAAGTTTCCCGGGAAATACCCTATCTCCAATAATCATTGCCATTTCATAACAATGAGCAACAATGGAATATACTAAACTAGAGCCCTGGCATGTATGCCAAAGGGCTCTATTAATAACTGCCGTTCCTCATTTATACTAATGATAGTTTAACCCTACATAGAGAAGATCAACGGAGAGGAGCGGTTATATTATGCCGATCTACTACTACCTTGCAGCAGTTTTATTAGTTGTAACAGCCTATTTGGTTCGACGTAAGTTCAAGATTTTCCGTCCAGCAGCAGGAAGACGCAGAAAACAGATGAAAGTTACGTACAGACGAAAAAAAGCACCATTGAATCTTGGACTTCGAGAAGAAGTCTCCTATCAGCAAACCATTCTTCAATTGGAGAAGAGTTACAATAAGCATTTTGCCAACAAACTCAAGATCCGAATTCAAAAGGAATATCCTCACATGAAAACGCTGGAGTATCGGTGGAAATTGATAGAGCTTAAGCGATATTTCATTATGGCTTCATTACTTAAGCAGGTGCCCATGTTCAGTGATGAAGTTGATGATTTGTGGCATGAGATGCTGATGTTCACGAAATCTTACGCTGATTTTTGTGCAGAATTCATGGGTTCCACGGTGCACCATGAGCCGGCAATCACCCGCCGCGAAACGCCAGGAGCACGTGCATGGTTTGATTGGGTGTACTGTCAATTATTTGAGTTCACTCCCTACAGTGCTGCAATCTGGGGTGATTTTTTCACTTACCCATTAACCAGTGATGTACAGAAGCTGATCGCACAGGGAGATCAATCTGAACTGGTGAATGAACTGTTTCATGCCAGACGCAAGCAGGAAGATCCTGAAGCTGCTCAGGTGATTGCCTACTTGATTGATCAACTACGTAGATCCGCAACGCTAAGTGAAGAAGAGCTATCTCCAGCATTTTCCGGAAGTAGCGATGTAGCTCTCGTCATGGCTAGCGCCATGGTGTATTACTCCATGCATAGCGAGGCGACATATGGGCTACACATGGGGCGGCTAGAACAGGAAATTCTTCCACAGGAAAAGGCAGCCTATGGTTCCTCGTCAAGCAGTGGCTGCACGAGCAGTTCCAGCTGTTATGCTGATCAATGTACTGACAGTAGTAGTTCCTCGGGAGGATCTGGATCATCCTCGGGGTCATCTTCCGACTCTTCTTGCAGCTCATCCAGCTGTTCATCTTGTGGTGGTGGCGGAGATTAATGAAGTTGAGTATTTGGGCTACAGTGACTCTGTAATCTTGAATGAAACAGTCACAAGACCAATGGAGATTGCCGGAAAGGAAGATCATATGCGAAGCGACAAATTTACACCGTATTTAAGTTTTATAGGTTTTGGTTTAGTCATTCTGACCCTGAGTGTGCATATAAGTTTCAAATTAGGAATTGAGAAAGGTTTGGAAGAAGGTTCCCTTATGCTGTTGTCAGTTGCTAATGCAGTGTTGCTGGTATATCCATTGGCATGGGGAGTATTTGCTATACTTGAGTTCTACATGTTCTGGAAAGAAAAACAAAATATGAAGTCCAAGCTGGAACGCGGAAAAATGAACAAAGAAGACTACTTGGATCAGATCAAGAAAGTTAAGACCAGTTTGGGAATCAACATCAGTTATATTGTCATCCTGTTGTTTCAGCTTGGATACGTCATTATAAACTGGGACGAGGTTAATGTTTAGTCTTCTGACCGACCTTTCCTGAAGTTTGAATAGAACATACATAACATTTAGGAGGAATATTCATTGAAAGCATTATCAATCGTTAGCCTTATTGGGTTCTTACTCAATTTTTTATTAATCGTAGTTTTTATAGATGGTTCGCAAGAAAGTGCGGAGGTAGCGGCAGGTTTGGGGATTTTGGGTGTCCTGTATGGTCTGCTTTTCTCAATTTTAGCCTTGATCATATCAAGCAAGAGAAAAAAGACCCCTGTGAATGTTCATGAACAACTGCTGCAGTTGGGTGAATTAAAAGAGAAAAATATCATATCAGAATATGAATTCGATCAGAAGAAAGAGAAGTTACTCGCCAGATACAGGTAGTCCAAAGCCTGCTGCGATAAGGTAGAGGTCATTCCATTTTCTATTCATGCAAAAAATGAAATTCTCTAAACAAAAAAACAGGGCGTTCCCCTTAACGGGAATCTGCCCTGTTTTTGTTATAACTATATGTTGTTACCCATCTCAATGGTGATGATGCGCGTGGGCATCTGGTGCGTCGCCTTTGACGGTACATAGTACCGAGGTATCGTGCAGATGTTTTTCGGACTCTACTTGGAGCGTCACATGTTTGATTTCTTTATGTTCCAGCATATGCTCAATCTTCTGAACCAGGATCTCGGATGCATAAACATCCATCGTTCCATCGACTACGATATGTGCGGTCAGCGCATTCAGGTTACTGGTAATGGACCAGACATGCACATCATGAACGCCTTTGACGCCATCGACTTGTTTGATGGTCTGCACCAGTTCATTCACATCCACATTGGCTGGAGTGCCTTCCATCAAGATATGCAGGGATGATTTGGTGACATAGAACCCACTACGCAATACCAACGCCGCGACAATTACACTCGCCAGTGGATCGGCCCAACCCCAGCCAAAGAACATCATGAGCAGGGCTGCCGCAATGGCCCCAACCGATCCCAACATGTCACTGATGACATGGAGATAAGCCCCGCGCATATTCAGGTTATTCTCTGTATCGCTACCACGCATCATGATCCAGGCCACCAGAATATTGATGAGCAATCCAATGACGCTGATGATTAACATGCCTACGGTTGCGACTTCTGGCGGGTTGATAAAACGCCCAATCGCTTCGTAGAAAATGTAGAGTGCAATGGCGATTAACGTAATTCCGTTTAACGTAGCGGCCAAAATTTCAAATCTTCTGTAGCCGTAGGTTTTGCCGGTATTTACTGCTTTTTCACCAAAGGTGAACGCCAGCAAAGCGATCCCGAGCGCAATGGAATCGGACAACATATGACCTGCATCCGAGATAAGCGCGAGACTGTTAGTGATGAATCCACCAATGGCTTCAACTATCATATAGATGGTAATAATAATGAAGGAAAACAACAGGACTTTCTTGTTATTGGTGGTGTGAGCGTGATTGTGTCCATGATCGTGCCCATGGTTCTGATCGTGATGATGTCCGGACATATAAATCCTCTCCTTTGGAGCCTTGCTCCGTTATGTAATATGGTTTCTAGTGGAATATAGATGATTCTTGGCAATGTGTGATCATCTACAAATGAATATATGAGCGTTCGTTCATATGTTATGGTTTTATTATAGTTGCGCCTCATAATAGTGTCAACCAGATTCATGGAAATGTAAACATGGCCGCGGTGTTTCCGGGAATGTGTGCTGGCGAATGAGATTGCTTTTATGCTACCATCTGTGCAGGATCAAAGTGAGATGTACTGGTTACATAGAAGGGCGGACAACCATATGAAACATCTGCTGCTGGCAGACGATGATGCCAATATTCGAGCACTCCTGCGGCATGTCATGACCAAGGAAGGGTATCGGGTCCATGAAGCGCAGGATGGATTGGCAGCGGTCAAACTGATGCAAGAAACGCCGATCGATCTGGCGATCCTCGATGTGATGATGCCAGGTATGGATGGACTGGAGTTATGTGATTACATTCGGCAGCATTACGACATTCCAATTATGTTGCTGACGGCACGAGATCAGCTATCTGACAAGAGAGACGGTTATCTGAAAGGAACAGATGAATATGTGACCAAGCCATTTGAACCTGAAGAACTGGTCTATCGGGTAAAGGCGTTATTTCGTCGGTACCATCGCACATCCAGCGATATCATCCGTATGAACCGGATTGTCATTGACCGTAACAATGTTGAGGTTACTGACGGGCAATCCATTCTCTTTTTGCCGATGAAAGAATTTGAATTACTCTCACAGCTTGCCCAGTTTCCAGGGCGGTTGTTCTCGCGGGATGAGCTCATTCGGCTCGTTTGGGGAGCAGATTACGAAGGAGATGACCGTACCGTTGATGTGCACATCAAGCGGCTGCGTGATCGTTTTGCCGATTATACGGACGATTTCATCATCCAGACTGTGCGGGGCATCGGTTACAAGATGGAGGTGAAAGCACCTTGAGGACCTTGTACGTCCGGGTATTCCTCATTACAATTGCCGTGATTATGGTCAGCGGCATGCTTGGTTTTCTTTTGTCGAATATCTACTATCATGCAAAGCTCAAGGATTTTAATGATGAGAAGCTAGTGGGCATCGCGACGCAAATGAAACAGTTTGTGGAGCAGCAACCCGGCACGATGGAGCAATATTTGAACAATGCTGCCGCACTTGGGTACGAAATCTATGTGACAGATGGAAAGGAAAATGATCGATTCTACGGCCGCGAATTTCGAGAGAAAGATCTGGACAAGCAAGCTGTAGAACTGGTGCTGCGAGGTGAGGTATACCATGGTGTCGCGCAGTTTCCAAGCAAGCCGTTCATTACCGGTTTTTTCGATAATCAATTAAGTAACACCGTGGGTGTTCATCTACAGTTGGGCAATGCCAATTACGCTCTCTTTATGCGTCCGGATGTAATTCTGCAATTCGGTGAGCTGCGGATCTTTTTTGCGCTGATTGGAGCATTGACGATAGGTATTAGTATCCTGATCTTTCTGATCAGTACCCGCTATCTGGTCAATCCGATTGAACGTCTGTCCGAGGCGACCAAACGGATTGCTCAAGGAAAATATAATCTGAAATTGCCTACCGCACGGCGTGACGAGATTGGGCAATTGGCCCAGCATTTCATGACCATGAGTCGTGAATTGGAGAGGGTAGATCAGGCGCGGCAGCAGTTTGTATCGAATGTATCGCATGAGATTCAATCACCGCTGACCTCGATTCAGGGGTTTGCCCAATTGGTGGCGGATCGGGATCTGCCTGAACAGGAACGGGAGCACTATGCATCAATCATTGAGGAGGAGAGCCGTCATCTCTCTTTGCTCAGCAAACAACTGCTACTCCTGTCCTCCCTAGAACAAGGCAACGAAGATCTGAGCAAAGTAAAGTTCTCTCTGCGAGATCAATTCCGGCAAACCGTTCAGGTGCTGCAATGGCAATTGGAAGAAAAAGAACTGCTGCTTCGGATTTCGGTACCCGAATCCATCCAGCTAGTCGGTAATGAAGTGCTGCTCATGCAAGTTTGGATGAATCTACTGGGAAATGCAGTGAATCATCTTCCACAGGGAAGAAGCATTGAGATTCATGCCGAGCAGACGGATAACCAGTGTGTGATTCAGATTCGGGATACAGGAGACGGGATTGCTGCGGAGCATCTGCCTTTCCTGTTCGATCGATTCTATCGGGTGGATCGTGCGCGGGAACGTTCTTCCGGACGAACCGGGCTTGGACTTGCCATTGTGCAGAAAATTATCCGAATTCATGACGGTACAATCGAAGTTTCCAGTTCGCCTGAGGGTACGGTCTTCACCGTGACCCTTCCGCAGATGTAATCTGTTATTCATTTGCCGTTCATTTTCGCCTCCTATACTTGGGTTATCAAGAGGGAGGTCACAGAACATGTACTTGGCTATTCGGGAAATGAGGTATGCCAAAGGGCGCTATGCCTTAATTGCTACAATCATGGTGCTGGTTTCATTTCTGGTACTGTTTGTTACAGGTCTTGCACAGGGGCTGGCGTATGATAACGCAGCTTCGGTCAAAAATATGGCAGCAACCCACTTTGTGCTGGAACAGGATTCGAATCATCGGTTTACCCGGTCACAAGTGGATCAGGATCAACTTAATCAAGCTCGCTCCGTGGTAGGGGAAGAGAACGCTGAGCCACTCGGTGTGAAAATGACAACGGTCAGTCCAACGGGCGACACAAAAAAGATCGATGTCACGCTGTTCATGGTTAATCCGGAAGGTTGGCTTGCTCCAACCGTTACCGAAGGATCTCCGATTACAGATCAGACGAACGGGCAGGTTGTGGTGGACCATAAGCTATCTGAATCTGGCGTCACGATTGGTACCGTCCTGGTTGATCAAGCTTCGGGAACCGAGTGGACCGTTGGTGGATTTGTACAAAATGAATCCTTCAGTCACTCCCCAGTAGTGTTCCTGAATGAACAGGAATGGCTTACGCTTCAAGGAGGTTCAAGAACTTCGCAAGGTTCAGCAGGCACCAATGTTAATGCTCCGGTGTACAATGCTATTGCGATTAAGGATGGGGGCGATCAGGTAGACCGCCTGAGTGTTGCATTGTCTAATACGGAAATCATAACGAAGTCGGATGCCGTATCGGCCATTCCTGGATATAAGGAAGAGCAGGGATCGTTGCTCATGATGATCGCTTTTCTATATGTCATCTCGGCGTTTGTGCTTGCGGTATTCTTCTATGTCATCACGATTCAGAAAACGAGTCAGTTCGGTATATTAAAAGCCATCGGAACACGGAATGGTTATCTGGCGGGTAGTGTTTCGTTACAAGTTCTGGTCTTGTCAGTTGGTAGTCTGGTCATTAGCGTACTATTGGTTCGACTGTTCGAGTCCATCTTGCCAGCATCAATGCCATTTCAATTAAGTTTTTCCACCCTCGCACTGACCTGCGTATTATTCATACTCATGTCTGTGGCGGGTTCATTGTTCTCGGTGTGGAAGGTTACCAAAATTGATGCACTTGATGCGATTGGGAGGACTGCAGCATGAGAAATCGATTGGTATTACAGGGAATTACACAGACCTTTGAAGATGGTGGCAGTAAACGGACGATTCTGGACAAGTTGGACCTTGAGGTTGCTGAAGGGGAACTTGTCGCTGTGATGGGGCCTTCCGGCTCGGGCAAAAGTACATTCCTGTCTATTGCAGGCGCACTTCTCGAACCGACGGAAGGACAGGTTTTGCTGGACGGGGCTTCTATTTTGGGCAAAAGCAAACAAGATATATCCGATATGCGGCTTCAGCAGCTTGGTTTTATTTTTCAAAGTGCCAACCTCATTCCGTATCTGAAAGTAGAAGAACAACTCATGGTCGTTGCAAAGCTCGCCGGATCGGATAAAAACAAGGCGGAGAAACGAGTGGATGAGTTGTTGGATACGGTAGGGTTAACCCATCGGCGGAAGGCGTATGCGGAGAAGCTGTCTGGCGGGGAACGTCAGCGGGTCGCCATTGCACGGGCCTTGATGAATGATCCGGCTGTTCTGCTCGCGGATGAACCAACAGCCAGTCTGGATGCGGAACGTGGACTGGATATTGTCGGCATGATTGCACGGCTCGTGAAAGAGCAGGGCAAGAGTGCAGTGATGGTTACGCATGATGAGCGGATTTTGCCGCTCTGTAGCCGGGTTCTTTTTTTGGAAAATGGGAAACTGGTGCAGCATTAGAAGGAGAATGGTCTGAGAGTCTGGAGAGAACACTGATTCAAGGCTTAAGGGCAGAGAGCGTAAGAAGAGGGTCACGTATTCCCCGGTGGGAAGGTGGCCTTCTTTCTGTGTTTTCGACTATAATTGGAAGAATAGTGGAATTAGATAGAGAGGATCGGGTGCGGATGAGTAGCTTGAGTGCGGAACTATTTCCAGCGCTGAGTACGTCAATTCATTGGGGAATTATTGAGGCGGAGTTCAGATTGAACGACATCGTGGATGAAAAGCTGGTGAGTAATATTAGCATCATTCCGTTTGTCGGGGATCAATGTGTTGTCTTCCAACTGGATAATGGAGCCTGGGAGCTGCCTGGGGGTACGCTTGAAGCAGGTGAGCATTACATGGATGGACTGAAGCGTGAACTGATGGAGGAACTTGGGGCAGACATGCGGTCCTATCAGATCTTTGGTCAATTCTATTGCACATCCAGTGCTTTGGAACCGTATCGGCCGCATATTCCGCATCCCCATTTCGTACGAATCATCGGTTATGGAGATGTTGAACTTGTCGGTGATCCGCTGAATCCGGAGGATGGTGAGCAGGTAGTTGCAGTGGAAGTGGTAGAGATTGATGAAGCGATCCAAAGATTCCAGAAACAGAACAGACATGACATTGCGGAGATGTACAAACTGGCTTATGTACTGCGAAATGAAGCTAAACAGTCAGGCAAGGGCCAGGTATTATAATTCCAGATAACTTACGGAGGTAATGATGATTCGAGATAAAATTAACGAGCTGCTGGATGCGTTACCCGAAATGGAACTGAACCGAGCATATTGGGGGATTGAGCGTATCCATCAGGAATATATGTTCAAGAAGAAATTGCAGGATAAAGGGGTTGTCGTATCCGAACTGTATGAGGAATCCGAAGGGATTGTACAGCAATGGGACAGCGTATTTGCCCATAATATCGATGATGTGGTCAAAGAGTCTATCCATTATAGCCAGTACAAGTGGCATATGTTCAGTTATGAACAACAGAAATGTCTGACACATGATGAAGCACGAGATGCTTTCGATGCCGAGCCGAAAGATGAAGTATATGTGATGTATGAAAGTGGTGGTTGGGTGCTTTTATACGAAAACGCGAATCGGGTCATTGCAGCTGATTTTGATTCGGAGCAGGATATCTATATCTTCGACCGAGCGTTTACATGGACGTACGTGTATACGCACGAATCCATGTGTGGCCCTTATTTTTATAAAATAGAACAAGCATGATTCTGAACAAAAAAGGGTAACAACGAATTAAATAAACTTTGCCTTGGGAGTGATATCAATGCAGGAACTTTTTAAGAAGATCATCAAAACAGACGTCAAACCCGTATTTGCCAAACACGGCTATTCGAAGAAAAATCTGAATTTCTACAAAGCGGATGGAAACCTCGCATATAAGTTCAACATTCAAAGAGCAAAGTATAACACCAGTAGACAAGTCCAGTTTTATGTTAATTGTGGTGTTCATTCCACCGAACTTGCGGAGTTGCATTCCGTTGGATTGAATGGAGACATATTGGAGTTCACATCTCATTTTACCTGCCGAATCAGAGAAATAGCCCCTTCCGCTCCGGCCCACTATACCTTAACGCCTGATATCGATCCAGACGCTTTATCGAAAGAACTGGTGTCACATTTGGAAGAGGGCATTTCATTCCTACACTCGCTGACAGGGGCCAGAGATATAGTCCATTATTATATGGATAAGACAGCGCTACATTTAAGCGAAGTAACCTTCCGCTTCCTGCTAAAAGCCGGCGATACGGAAGAAGCCAAGCAATATTTACAGCAACTGCACGCCAAATACGGAGCCGAAAAGCGCTGGGCCATATTAGAAAAGAAATATGCAGCCGTTTTTGCCGAGTACGGAATGTAAGCTTTGCTCCAGACAAATAGCCAAAATGAGAGGGGATAACATATGAACGATACTCAATATAATTTAAATTTTGAGAAACTGTGTAATGAATTACAGCTTGGTGAATTGATCAGTTCGCCCAAACCGATTTCAGGTGGACTTCTTCATCGAATGTACGCCATTGAAACGACGCAAGCTAATTATGCAGTTAAGGCATTGAATCCCCAGATCATGATACGACCTGCTGCTGTGCAAAATTATATTAATTCAGAAAAAATAGCAGACGTGGCAGCTGAACATATCCATGCTCAACCTGCAAAAAGGTTAAAGGGTGCTTCTATACATAACATTGATAATCAATTCTATCTAATTTTTGATTGGATTGAGGGGCAACGTTTGGAACAAGATGAAGTTACTATCAATAACAGTTCTCTGATGGGAACGATCCTTGCAGATATCCATAAAACGGATTTTAGACAACTAGAATTGGATAGTCCACAGGCGACTAATTCTAAAAAAATAGATTGGATGTTTTATCTGAACAAAGGAAGAAATGAGAATTCGGAATGGATTAAGATTTTGGATTCCAATATGGATAAGCTGTATGAGTGGAGCATGAAAGCTAAGAATTCATCTTCAATGTTAGCATCCAATAATGTTATTAGTCACAGAGATCTGGAACCTAAGAATGTGATGTGGAGACAAGACATACCTATTATTATAGATTGGGAATCGGCAGGTTATATTAATCCGATGCATGATCTGGTAGAAACAGCTGTGTATTGGTCAGTAGATAGCGCTGGAAGTATAAACGAGGAAAAGTTCTTGGCTTTTATAAGTGGATATAAGAAGCGAGTGGGGAGTCTAACAGCCAATTGGGAAGTGGTTCTGGATATTGGTTTTGCTGGAAAGTTGGACTGGCTCGAGTATAGTCTTAAACGGTCACTGTGGATTGAATGTACGGACATAGAGGAACAGCTAGTAGGAACATCCCAAGTCATTAGGACTTTAGAGGCTTTGAAACAATACGAAAATATGATTTCAGATATAAAGAACTGGTTGAATACTTAATCCAGGAGGGGATGCCCATATGGCAAACGATAAAGGAACACTTAGGACGTGCGAACAAGGACATTTGTATTATAAAAAGAGTGATTGCCCAACCTGTCCGACGTGCGAAGCTGAACATAAACCGACAGAAGGATTTCTAGCCTTGCTGTCAGCTCCCGCCAGACGTGCCTTGGAGAATGAAGGCATTACAACACTACTGCAACTTGCGGAGTACACGGAGAAAGAAATCCTGAAGCTGCACGGAATCGGGCCATCTGCCATGCCTAAACTTCGAAATGCATTGGAAGAAGAGGGATTGTCTTTTAAGAAATAACCCTCTTCACCCCTTTCCTCTAATCCAAGACGGAAGTAATCTCCTCCATCGTTACCCGATACAACAAGTTACCTTCACTAAGTAGAAGACGATGTTGGCGAAAATCCTGCCGTGCCTGCTTGAAGAGCTGATCTTCCTCATTTAACAAATCAATCTTTTGCCCCTTGTTCAATCTACCGGGTTTCTCCATTTTTTTAAGCACAAACGACCCATGTTTACCATACCCGGCATCAAACAAGAAATGATAACCATCCGTACTGAAGCCAGAGGAACCGGAGATGTTTGGATTCATAAATGTAACTTTGGGTTCAGTGGTGCCCCCTGAGATACAACCGAGTTCAAAATCGGTATAGAAGTAGAACCAGACCTGCTTCTCAGTCACCACATTGAGTGCGTAACAATCCGCAATATCAGCTTCACGATTTTCATACAGTTTATTGCCATGTTCATCCCAGGCCAGCAGACCGCTTGATCCAATTGGCTCGCTCCATCCGTAGTTACCAAAAACCCCTTCATCAAAGTAACTGGTCCAGATCGTTCCCTTCTCTGTGACCTGTACACTTTGGATACCGTCTCCCAACAGAAACTCGCGGATCGTATTTCCGTCTAAATCACACACTTTGGCGTTCAGATCAAACTGTTCATTTCCGTAATTCGCACACCGTGCTCCGACGAGCAGCAGATGATCATGCAATGGTTGTACGTAATGATAATTGAACGTCTGTCCCCAGATGACAACTTCCTCGATAGTTTGATCTGTCACAATAAGCACTTTGTACGTATAGCTTTGATTCAATTTACTTTGGACGAACATACCTCGTTCTCTTTCGGGGATCTGATTCATCAAAAGCACATAAACAAGGCCATCCCCGCCCCACTGGGTGGAAACGATATCGAAGCCCTCGACATAGTTTGAAATGTCGGCAAAAGGCAAAAGTTTTACTTTGGGATTGGTCATATCCATATCCTCCTTTGTAGTCAAATGCAGAGTCACCATCTGCATCTGTATAAGAGGATTATGACGTACGTGTACTTTACTGAACATGGCGGAAGTATAGCGAAGGTCTTTCTTTGGCTTTTACAGTGGATGAGTATGATGTTTGGTAACCTGTGCCTTGACACTCGTAGTACAATAAGGAAGTTGTGTAAAATTCTATATAATAGGAGGGCGGAGAGATTGCTATAAGGAGAGTGTGAAAATACATACAACGCACGTGAATGAAGGGGTAAGAATCACCCGTAGATTCAATTTACAATTACGAGGAAGACTCATCTCAGAAAAACAAAACTAGTTAAGGAAGTGTTAAGAGGTGGAACCACATATTATAGAGCAAAAAACAGACTACCGTCCACTAGGCGTATCGGGCTTAGGTGGTTGGCTGATTCTCGTCCAGATTGGATTATTTCTTACGTTGATTTTCCTGGCGCTCCAATTGGTTATGTATTGTTTGCCCATGCTTACAACAGAGACTTGGGAGTTGCTAACTTCGAAGCAATCTGAATATTATCACCCGCTATGGGGACCGGTCGTTATTTTTGAAACGGTATATAACGCACTGTTTTTAGTGTTTAGCATATATACTATCATTGCTTTGTATAGTAGAAAATCGATCTTTCCTCGTCTTATGATCATATTTTATAGTGTCAGTCTAGCCGTTAGTATCATTGATTATCTATTGTTGCTTCAGATTCCGATGGCGAGAGAACTTGAGGATGGAAACTCGTTAAGAGATATTGGCAAGTCGGTACTTACTTGTGCCATCTGGATTCCTTACTTTATCAAATCCGAGCGAGTTCATAACACATTTGTAAGATAAATGGTAAGCAGGAAATACCTGATCTTGGATAGAAGCTATCTGAGATCGGGTTTATTGTATATATGCCGGGCTAGTCATACAGTGTAAGATATAGTGTTCATTATAGAAGTGAAAAGGAGGAGAGATCTTGAAAATTTATCTGGTAAGGCATGGGATGGATGAGGAAGGGTATCGAGGCGGATGGAGTGATCGTGGACTTACGGAACAGGGAATCAATCAATCCAGGAAACTGGGAGAGCATTTGCATCATCATGCTGAGGAGTACAACATACATACGATTATTAGCAGTGATCTTCCTCGTGCAGTGCAGACTACACGGGAAATTGAGAAGAAATTAAACATGCAGGCTAGCTTAATGAAAGATTGGCGTGAGATGAATAACGGAGATTTGGCAGGCATGCTCCATAAGGATGCTGAAGAACATTACCCAGGAGTTTATTACAACACCCTTGAAATGGATTCACCTTTTCCGAGAGGAGAAAGTCCAAGGGATTTTTATAACCGGATAAGCATATCTTTCGAGAATCTTCTTAGAGATATAGAGGAACAAACAGTCAAGTCCAATGTTCTATTAATTACTCACGGCGGAGTGATTAACATCCTGTATTACCTGCTTGAGAAGAGGGAGTGGAGTAATAAGTCCAGCTTTTATCCCATGGACAACACCAGTGTACATACCGTTGAAAAGGGAAGGCATGGTTGGAAACTTAGCAGCGCAAATGTGTTAAGTCATCTACATTAGTTGTTTTCATGATAGATTAAAGAGAAGATGGAGGCGATGACATGAACGATCAACCCATTAAACTGCTACAACATTTGAAGTCTTTATCTGGACCATTTCCAACGTGGGATATGGGGCAGTTGCCGGAGCGGCCGGGGAAGTTATTTTTGGAGTGGTTGAGATTGGCGGTTGAGAACGAAGTGAAGGAACCTCATGCTATGATAATCTCCACCGTGGATCAAGATGGTTATCCTGATGCGAGAGTATTGATTTTGAAAAACGTAATTGATGAAACGTTCTATTTTGCCTCCAGTTCGGAGAGTCGAAAAGGGCAGCAGTTGAAGGAGAATCCTCATGTCGCTCTGACATTCTACTGGCCTTCACTTGGAAGACAGATTCGGATAAGGGGAATTGCCGAGGATCGGGGATATGAAGCGGGCGCTGATGATTTCCGCAAACGTTCAGCTGGAGCAAGAGCAGTTGCTATGACAGGGCATCAGAGTGAGGTTTTGGATAGCGAGGAAGTGCTGGATAGTTCCATTGAAGCTCAGAAGGAAAAGATAAGACGTGACCCCAGTGTTGTTACACCTCATTGGCGTTTATATGCCGTGAATGCACAAGAGGTGGAGTTTTGGCAGGGAGATTCGGAGCGCAAGCATGTACGAGTCCGATATGTGATGCAAGATGGGCAGTGGAAGACACTCAGATTATGGCCTTAATTTTACAACAGATGAGGTAGGCAACACGGACCGATCTGCTGTGTGTTTCTTTTTCCTAACAATCTGAGGGAGGATAAATCTATGAAAAGAATTGAAAGTTTCTTCGAACCATTTCCGGTGTTGGAAACCGAACGGACGTTACTCCGACCTCTTACCTCTGATGATCTGGAGGATATGTACAGTTACTGCGTTGTACCTGCTGTATCGGAGTTCACCACCTGGGACGCGCATCAGAGCAAAGAAGACACCAAAGCTTTTTTAGATTTTGTCATGAGTCGCTATGAGACGGATCTAATAGGCCCATGGGGGATTGAAGATAAACACACCAAGAGGCTGATCGGAAGTTGTAACTATCTAGGGTGTGATAGCGATAACAGGAGAGTTGAGCTGGGATATGTGTTATCTGATCAATTTTGGAATCAAGGCTACATGACCGAGGTAGCGAAACGAATTATCCAATTTGGATTTGACGAAGTGGGGCTTGAGCGAATCCAGGCCAGATGTTTGGTGAAAAACACAGGTTCCGCTAAGGTCATGGAGAAGGCAGGCATGCAATTCGAAGGTGTGCTGAGGAAGTACATGAGGGTGAAAAATGAGCTTCAGGATCTGAAGATGTATGCTATCGTAAAAGAAGACTTCTATACTCGTGTTAAATAAAGAACGTATTTTTGAAAGGGCGATCGAGGTTGAACAAAGGAATTCTGTATCTTATGTTATTCATGACTTTTTTAAGTAGCTCAGAAGTGACATACAATCGTAATGCCGTTTCAAAAGAACCTCCTGCATCTCATGTAACAAAGATATTTACTGAGGATGAATTCCAATTTCAGATTAAATCCAAAGATATTACGATTAAATTAGGAAGTACTCGTGAAGAGGTTGAGCAGCAACTTGGACTCCACGTGGATTATTACTACTACACGAATGTCTATCAGTACAAAGATATGAGAATTCATTACAAAGATGGAATTGTGGATGGCATTATGATTGATGGCCCGGCAAAGTTCAAAACGTACAAAACGCCAAGCGGGATAGGTTATGGAAGTACAGTTCAGGAGGTCTTCCAAAAATATGGCAAAAAAGCTTTTATAGATACTAAAACAGGAAAAGTAAAAAGTATTACATATGTCATGGAGGAAAATAAACAAGGTAATTACCATGTCATACCGTCCTTTGATCATGCAATATTGGAAGGAGGATTTGAGAACATGAAAGGGTTGTCCATGAATTTTGATCAAAAGGGTCGTGTGTCATTCATTATGTTGGCGAGCCATGAGTTTGCCTATAATCCTGAGATCAACAAGGATGACATACAATAGAGGATTATGGGATTACCTTACATCACTCCCGATCGTTGGGGAAATAGATTTATGTTGTTTTTAACAACCAACGTACATAATGTCATATCTTGAACCAGGTGCCTTCCGCTATAATCTTCAAGTTATTAAAACATGGATTGAATGAAGGAACCAGGAGGTACAACGAATTGACGACCAAAAACAAATATAAATCACTCGAACTGGAAACCCCCGGCGTGTATGAGCTGGAAGGGCTTGAAGTGGGAGTGACATCGAACTGCAATTATAAATGCGACTATTGCTGCGCCTACAATCGGGATGATGGAGCGTGTATCAATAGTCAGGAAGTCATCCGTATTATTAGTGAGCTTCCTCGTCTCAAGAGAGTGCGATTGTCAGGGGGAGAAGTTACTCTGAAATATCAGGATTGCCTGGAGATTGTGACGTACTGTGCGGCACATGGCATCGATACACAATTGAACAGTAATGCCAGTCTGCTGACTGAAGAACGAATCATCGCGTTGCGTGATGCAGGCTTGTCCAACATTCATATCTCGTTCAATTATACGGATGCGGAGTCTTATGCTGCGTACTACCGCGTGCATCCTCGCATGTATGAGAGACTGGAGCAGAATATCCGTTTGTGTACAGAAGTCGGTCTGGAGACGGTATTGGAAACGTTACTGTTTAAAGGCAATCAAGCGAACATGCAGGCCATTAGCGATAAGGTGTATGATCTGGGTGTGCGCATCCATGAGATCCAGAACAGCATTAAGATGCCGAATACCGACTGGACCCAGATTGTATCCAAAGAGTCCCTTGTTCGATCTGTTACGGAGCTGATAGAACATAAGAAGCCAGATACAACGCTCTATTTCACCTGTATGGATCGGTTCGCTGAACAGTTGAATTTGCGTGAACAACCGGGTGTGTATTTCTCTAATTGTGTGGATGGCACGAAACAGCTGCACTTGCACGGCAACGGGGATATTCTCATCTGTGAGTTATGCCACCCTGTCGTGATTGGCAACATCTATACTGGAACGTCTTTGAAGGATATTTATGCCCAACAGCCACCGGCGTTAACGGAATTTTTGGAAAAGCGGCCTTGTCCCGCGTACGATGCTCTTTTTGCAGACGCATAACAGGAAGACCTGATGAAGATATGTGATATGAATGTTGAACGAAATATGTACACGATAACAGTGACATTTAGGGTTCTATAGATTAAAAAATCAAGGTGATCTGATTTCCTTAATAGGAAAACGGATCACCTTTTTTGATTGAACTATTCATTTACACAATAACGGAGAGGACAGAAAAAACCTGAAAAAGCGAAGCGTTCGCCTGAAAGCTTTCTGAAAGAAAGCTGCATCGGAAGCCTACGCTATCCCCGGATTTTCCCCTTTAGAAAAGAGAATTAAAAAAATCTGGGGGTAACAGCGATTGGAAGGTTGTTCTGTCATCGTAGTGTCAGTGTGATAATCTCTAGTCCAATTCGTGTAGTTTCAGATTCATTTAAGCTACCCGGCCTAATATGGCTTTAAGAACTTAGATGAAGAGGTGAGCTTCACATGATGAAGATCTATGAGAAACCAACCCGGAAAGAACCACATAAACGACCGATCTCTCCAAGAAAGCGCAGATGGCTCATCATCACACTTGTCATCTTGCTTGTGGTAGGTGGAATCCTGTACTGCCTGGCTGACCGTTACCTGATCCGGCATGTGCAGGTGGTTGTGGAGGATGAGAACACGGCAACGGCAACAACGAACAACGCCAATGATTCCACCAACACTTCAACCACAGCGACTGAGGTGAGTGTAACGTTAGATGATTGGAATTATTCGAGTGATGATATGAAAGTCAGTATTGAAAAGGTACAGACTGGTTCAGGCTCGGATCAGATTACGTATTATGTCGCTGATGTTCAGCTAACGGATGCAAGCAGCCTGCGAACTGCGCTGGCGGACAACAGCTTTGGAACGAACATTACCGAAAATACGTCAGAGATTGCTGCTGCCAATAATGCGATCTTTGCCATTAACGGTGATTATTACGGATTCCGCGACGATGGTGTCATTATCCGAAATGGAACGTTGTACCGGGACAGCCCAACGCGGGATGCACTTGCCCTGTTCAACGATGGTACGATGAAAACATATAACGAGAACGAGATTACTTCCTCGGAATTGCTGGCCGAAGGTGCAACCAACACACTATCTTTTGGGCCAATTCTGATTCAGGATGGCGAGATCGTCAGTGATTTTAGCAGTGTAAAAATCGATAACAACTTCGGTAACCGCTCCATCCAGGATACCAATCCAAGAACAGCGATCGGCATGATTGCTCCGAATCATTACGTCTTTGTGGTGGTGGACGGACGGCAGGACAACAGCCGTGGCATGACCTTGGCAGAACTGGCTGATGTCATGAAAGGTCTGGGAGCAACCGAAGCCTACAACTTGGACGGCGGGGGTTCATCCACGATGTATTTTATGGGCAGAGTTGTCAATAATCCGCTGGGGCGTAATCAGGAACGTGGCGTAAGTGACATTTTATATCTGACGGAGGGACAAGGATCATGACGATGTTAATTCCATCATATGAACCAGATGTGCGTTTACTGAATCTCGTTTTGCAACTGCAAACCTTTAAACTTGGACCCATTGTGATTGTGGATGATGGCAGTGGCCCCGGTTACCGTGGAATTTTTGAAACGGCAGAAGCGTATGGCTGTACGGTCCTGACACATCCCGTCAATCTGGGTAAGGGCAGGGCCTTGAAGACTGGCTTTCAGTATATTAAGGAGTATGGACCTCAGGGTGGTGTCGTGTGCGCAGATAGTGACGGACAGCATCTGCCACATGATATTAAGCGTATCTTCGAAGTATTGCTTGCACAAACGACACCAGGAATTGTACTCGGCAGCCGTCGCTTCAGTGGTAAAATTCCAGCACGTAGCCGTTTTGGCAACACCGTCACACGGGCGGTCTTTTCCCTCACAACAGGTACCAAAGTATATGACACGCAGACGGGTCTACGCGGTTTTCCTTACTCCATGCTGGACTGGCTGAACCAGATTCCCGGGGATCGGTTTGAATACGAGATGAACATGCTGTTAACGGCACACAAGGAAGGGTATGAGATTACGGAGGAGTTTATTGATACGGTGTATCTGGATCACAATGAGTCCTCCCATTTCCGCCCGCTGGTTGATTCATTCCGGATCTATATGCCAATCCTGATGTTCAGCACATCTTCGGTGCTGTCCGCTCTGATTGATTTTGGACTATTATTTGTTATTCAGTATTTCACACACAATCTGTTTCTGTCGGTTGTCGCAGCAAGACTGTGTAGCTCCATCTTCAACTATACGATTAATCGGAAGTACGTATTTTCCGCTGGACGAACCTCTAAGGTTCGGCAGTCTTTGCCCAAATATTTCTCACTTGTCCTACTGGTGCTGTTATTAAACTACGGTTTATTGTATTTTTATAATGAAAAACTAATAATCCCGCTACTCGCAGCTAAGCTGCTGACCGAGGTATCCATCTTTGTATTCAGCTATTGGGCACAGCGCAGATTTGTCTATTAACTCTGAAGAGAGAGTAAGCCTATGGCTTGCTCTTTTTTGGTTGAAACGGTTTCATATGTACCCCGAAATAGGTTACGATGGAGTGGGAAATAAGGAGCCTTATTTTATGTGAAATGGATGTGGGCTGATGTTGAATCGTGTGCGCAAGGACTTGCGTTATTACCTTCAGGAGCATCAGGATCGGAAAAACCGCATTTTGCATTACTTCGCGTTTTTGTCGGCGTTTGTGGCATGGATTTTTTTGTTTATTGATATCAAAGTCACGCTCCTACTCGCTGTAACCCATTACGCTTTATCCTGGATGGGGCACTTCTATTATGAAGGCAATAAACCCGCAGCTTTTCGTTATCCTCATAATTGTAAATATTCTTTAGTTGAACTTATATAAAATAAATATGGGAGGATGATTATGTATCTTCGAAGTGTGGAACTCCTGTCGGCCAAGATCGAGAATCGGAACCAATATCCTTTTGACATCCCCGCGATCCGGTCCTTGGAACGATTGGAGCTCACGAATAACGTTACTTTTTTTGTAGGTGAAAATGGTTCAGGGAAATCTACGCTGCTCGAAGGCATCGCTCATCAATGTGGATTCAATACCGCAGGGGGCGGCAGGAATAATACCTATGAGACACATGCTTCGGAATCCTCGCTCGGGAATTATCTCAGGCTGGCATGGTTACCCAAAATAACGAATGGCTTCTTCATGCGCTCTGAATCGTTCTATCAATTCGCATCACATGTCGATGAGATGCCGGCGTCGCTTCAATATTATGGCGGGCGTTCATTACATGAACAATCACATGGGGAGTCTTTTCTCAGTCTGTTCGTCAATCGCTTCAGTTCCAAAGGCATCTATCTGCTTGACGAGCCCGAAGCCGCTTTATCTCCAGCTAGGCAGCTCTCCTTATTGCGTATTCTTCATGATTTGTCGGGCACTTCACAATTTATTATTGCGACGCACTCACCCATTTTACTGGGGTATCCGGGGGCAGAGATTTTAAGTTTTGACGATAGCCATATTCAAGAGGTAGCCTATGAGGAGACCGATCACTATCAGATTACCCGCAGCTTTCTGGAGAACCGCGACCGGATGCTGAATGAATTATTTAAAGATTAAGTTCTCAGTTTAACAAGGGAAGTCACTCAACCATGCGACATGAAATTTATTTATGAGGAGAGATTGGATGAAAGTAGGTTTGCTGATTGTTGATATGCAGGAGAGTATTGTGCGTAAAAAGATGGACCAGACTTCGATAGACCATGCCTGTGAGTACATTAACCATGTGGCTAATGTGCTGCGCTCGAATGATCATACGGTCGTTCACGTGCAGGATGTGGAGGGCATGGAGGGGGCAGCGTCAGATGAGTATCGCATCATTCCCGAGATGGATGTGAATGAGAAGGATCTCACCGTTACCAAGGAAGCCTCCAATGCCTTCTGGCAAACTGACTTGGAGCAGGTGTTGAAGAGTCATGGAGTTGAATTGGTGATCATCGCCGGTTTTGCCGCAGAGGAATGTGTTCTATTCACCTACAACGGAGCGATGGAGCGAGGTTTCCGGCCGGTGATGTTGCAAAATGGAATTCTTAGCACACATCCCGAAGCAGTGACTTCAACGTACAGAGATCGCAATGTGATCTCATATCCGGTGGTTGATTATCTGATTCAATAAGTGTTGGCTACATGCCAGTGGAGGTGATGGTTATGAACGTGCTTAACGTTGCTTTTGTCCTATTGATCTCATTGGCAGGAGTTGTTTTCGGTGTTCAGGGGTTGAAGAAAAAATCTCCAGTCATGATGTATATCAGTGTAATATTTATTTTCGTTCCTATACTTCTTTTCATGGATTGGTTGACGTTCTTACCTTTTATCGCTCCCGCAGCGCTTGCCAGTGGATATTTGGTGAAAAATAAAGACAAGACCAATAATCGGACTCTTTAGGGAGTCTTTTTTTGTCCAAATGTTCATGTCCACTGTGAAAGTAAGGTTACTCCATGGTTTAAACCAAACTTTGCCTATATCTGCTGTGGTTGAAAGAATATATTGAGAACAGGGCACAGCAAACTCGTTGTGGAGATCGGTAATGTCATGTATGGACCACTAGCCAACTCATTAACTAAGGGAGATGTGCAATGAAGATGGATGTACAAATTACGAGTATTTTGGCAGAACAAAAGGAATTGTTCTTCAACCTGTACAACTTGTACTTATATGATCTGTCCGAATTTTCTGGCGAGGATCTACTTGAAGAGGGGAAATATGATCCAACGAACACCTATCTATATCTGGAACGCGATGAATTACATCCGTTTTTGATTCAGTATGAAGGAAAGGTTATTGGATTCGTACTGGTCTGCTCACCTCCATATGTGCCGGAAGGTGTGGATTATACCGTGCAAGAGCTGTTCCTGGTCAAAAAGTATCGCGGACAGGGGCTGGCAACACAAACGGTTGACTTGGTTTTTGCTCAATTTGAGGGTACATTCAAAGTAGAACAGTTCGCTAACAATGCGACAGCAGTTTCATTCTGGAAAAAGTATTATGAGCAACATCAGATTGAATACACTGAGTCTGAATATAACATTGAGATTGACAACATCACTGGTATCCACCAGATTTTGTCTCAGACTTTTGTACGTGAAAGAGAGAAATAATATTTAAATTAGAAGGTGATTAGTATGTTCATTATCGTAGCAACCAAAGGGAGTTCGAAGTGGGTCTCAGGTGTATTCCAGGCAGAAGAGGTAGCTAGGCAGTACATGGATCTCATACCTGATGAGCTTAAGGTGTACCATGAATTCATTCAGATAGAGAACATCACATATCCATTTTATATTATAGAGCGTCAGGATTCTCCATTTAGGTTTCTTGGTAAAGATGAAGTGATTTCACTTTTTGATAAAACAGATGTGTCAGAGGATGAAGATGAGGTGCACTTCAATATCTACACGATTGATTCAGATTATAGATCGAACAAACCTGGAACAGATTATATGGGAGCACTGAGGCATGATCATGTGACCAATGAATCTATAGAGATGTACCGAGAAGAAGGAACAGCGTTTCTGATTGAACGAAGGATTTTATGAATGCGAGAATTGAAGAAACTAGTGATCCAGCACTTTAGTTCACCACCTAATTTAATACACGAGGATACCTATGGATGCGACAATGAGGTGTCCTTTTTTGTTATATTTCGGCTCTGATTTTGTTAGAGAGGAGCAGAATGAAATGTATACTGTATACATCCGAATTTGGGCTGTAAACTCTTTAACAGACTGGGTTTTGCAGCCATATTTCATGTTCAGTATTTTATGTATACTATTGCTGATCTTTGTGATAAGTTGAGCGAATAAGATCCAGTAATCATACTATGAGTGAGAGGACTAATATCATGAATTGTGCTAAAAAGCTTGTGACCACTCTATTGATTACAGTTATGTTGTTTTCATCGTTTAATGTAGTATTTGGTGCCGCCGAATCTTCGGCATCAGACATCGAGGGAAACTGGGCAGAAAGCCAAATTACGAAATGGATCGACAAAGGTTTTATTCATGGTTATGAAGACGGCAGCTTTAAACCGAACAATACTATAACAAGAGCAGAATTTTTCTCATTGGTTAATCGTTCATATGGATTTACTGAAACAGCATCTGTATCCTTCAAGGATGTTAATTCATCTAACTGGGCATATGCTGAGGTTTCCAAAGCTGTGAAAGCTGGATACATAAAGGGTTATAGGGACGGTACAATCGGTGCCAATAAACCCATTACTAGACAAGAAGTTGCAGTTATTATCAATGATCTTCTGGATCTATCGAATGAAGCTAGTACTGGAAATCACTTTACGGATTCCAATATGATAGCCTTATGGGCTAAAAATTCGGTAGATGCTATAGTGGCTAAAGGGATTTTACAGGGCTACGATAATAACTTCAATCCGAATAAACCGATCACTCGTGCTGAAGCAGTCGTTGCGCTGGATCGTTCAGTGAATGCAAGAGCAACGGATTACAGCTTAGCTGGAACATATGGCCCTGAGGCGGGGACGCAGACCATTGATGGGGATGTGCTCATTAGCACGGCTGGGGTTACATTGAAGAATATGATCATCAAAGGAAACCTATTATTTAGTGAAGGTATCCAAGAAGGAGATGTACACCTTACGAATGTTACGATTAAAGGTGTGACACGGGTAGAGGGTGGGGGCGTTAGTACCATCTATTTAAAAAATACCGTAACATCTACCCTTATTGTTGATAAGAAAAAAGGAGCCGTTCTCATTATTGTAGAAGGTTCAACGACAGTTGGAGAAGTAACCATTCACTCCCCTGCTACGCTACAAGAAACGGATATTACGGGGAATGGCTTCGGCAAGATTACATTATCCGAGCGGTTACCTGCGGGTTCAAAAGTAGGTTTGAAAGGAACATTTGATTCCTTAATCATTAAAGGCAGTGGGGTTCAGGTGGATATTCCTGAAGGTCGTATTAAGGACGTTATCGTAGCAGTTACAGCAACGGGGACGACTCTTAACTTAGGCACGGATGCAACGATTGTAAACCTTTTCTTAGATGCAGTCGCTAAAATTCTAGGCACGGGTACTATTGAAAAGGTGACGCTGAGTTCCGTTGCTAAAGGTGGTACGACTTTTGAAACTACAATTCGACTGTTGGATAAAGTCATAAATACAGTGACTCCAGCTACTCCAACTGCTCCTGTGACTTCACCTTCCACTGGAGGAACGGATACAATCGCTCCTACTCTGTCCAATGTAACGAGTGGTCATATTGCAGGTGGAGATCCTGTGGTGGGTAGAAGCAATGAAAATGGGTATCTGTATTTGGTTCCTTCCGCAACACCAAAAACAATCACTAGTCTAAACCAATCTGTTGCAGGGTTGTTTGGCAAGAAGCAGTCGGTGACAGCAAACGTAGATACGACAATGAGTACAGCGGGTTTAGTGTCAGGTACGTATGTCTTATATGCCGTTGATCTCGCGAACAATATATCGATGGCTTCGGCAGAGATCGTTATTGGTACAAATCAGTTAACCGTTTCGGCTCCAGTACTCTCAACCGAGAAAATGTACGATGGAACAGCATCGGCAACAGTATTAGCGGATTCACTAACCGGAGTTGCTGTTGGAGACCATGTAACCGTAAGTGCAGCAGCCACTTACAATGATGCAACAATAGGCACAGGTAAAACAATAACTGTAGTTTATACGTTAGGCGGAGCAGATGCAGCCAAGTATATTGCGCCTTCAAACTATACAACCCATACAGGGGCCATTACAGCCGCACAGTTGACGATCGGCGAGCCGATGTTGACTGTTATTGAGAAGAGAGATGGAGATTCATCGGTAGTCGTATCTGCAGGTTCCTTAGTTGGAGTTGTTCCAGGTGAGGATGTGACCGTGAGTGCAGATGCGGTATATGATACAACTTCCCGGCCTAATTCGGCGCTTGTAACTGTGGCTTACACGATAGCTGGTACGGATAGTGGCAAATATATTGCTCCAGCTAATAATACGAACTACACTGTTTATGTACAATACACCGGACATACTGGGATTATCCTAGACCTGATAACAACTTCCAAAGAGTATGATGGAACTTTAGCATCAAATGTAGCAGCGGGTTCTAGAGAAGGGGCTTGTCCAGGTAGTGGAATTTGTCCAGGGGAAGACGTAACGGTAGGTGCTTCAGGAGCTTATGATGATACACATGTAGGAACAAATATGAAGATAACCGTATCGTACACTCTATCGGGTAATGGTGCAGGAAATTATTTACCGCCAACCAGTATCGAAGTGAATACAGGTGTGATCACTGCAAAGCAATTGATGATCACGGCTCCAACATTAATACTCTCCAAAGTATATGACGGAACTCTTGCAGCAAATGTAACGGCAGGTGCATTAACTAACGTGATCTCTGGGGATGACGTACAAGTAAATGCTGTAGCGACATACAATAATGCAGCCGTTGGTACCAGTAAAGTAATAACAATTAAGTATACTCTTACAGGGGATGATGCAGGAAATTATATTGCCCCAGCAACGCAGATGGTTGGTACGGGGGAGATTACTGCTACACCCTGATATTTATGTAGAAGACTATTGTCTCATTAACGACTTATCTGCTGAAAGTTCAGAAGCAAATAGAGTCTCCACTGTCGAATAAGACTGTGGAGGCTTTTTTGATTTTCTGAAAAGAGTAGAATATAAATGGTAGAGTTCAATGCTCAAAATGATTTCGCATTTACCAATACATGGGTTATGATGAATTAAGAGGATTGAACAGATATTGAAGCATGGGGAACTGTAACGGAGGTGCGGGTATGTCGAATCATCATTTTGTTATTGAAAACAAATCGCAAGTAAACGAAGATATCTATACTTTCTATTCTTGGGACTCTAACGGCGTGATACATGGAAATGGATTAACCACAGAGAATCATGCGACCTTGGAAGACGAATTCATTGCGTACATCTATGATTCCCTTTGCTGGTTGGATACATGGAATCCATCTACCTGTATGAGATGTAGTGGACTGAACAACTATGGATTAACCGTTATTGAAGAGCAGGATGTTTTGTTGAAGTTTCATCAACTGATTCGGGCCTGGATGGATCTATTTAGCCATGCGACTGATCCGATCGTTCTTACAGGGAGTTACTGTGTTGATGGAGAAGAACAAAAGGGCTACTACGAGAAACTCGTGTACAACAAAGTTGAATTATTCAACGAATTACATAAGCTTGCGAACATGGCAAAGTATGCTGAGATAAATGGGAAATGCATTGTGCATTTCGGGATATGAAATTTAACTCTTTTAAGACCAATTGACTAAAGAAAGGAGTTTTTACATTGCCTTGGCCGATGGTACATTTTGCAATTGCATCCGAGTTGATATCCGAGCCATTCCCTGAATTGTTATTGGGGAGCCTTGCTCCTGATTCGATCCATGTAAGAACTAATCTTCGTACAGAAAAGGCGAAAACCCATCTCATGCCAGAGGCAGGAAGATTTGCAACAGACGAAGAACTTAAAGACTTTTTTGAAACCCAAAAGAAGTTAGCCTATAGTGATCCCAAATTCCTGCAATATCTGTGCGGTTACATCGCCCATATCTATACGGATCGCGTGTGGACATTCGATATCTATCCTGCATATGAAGTCCATCCTATCGGAAGAAGCGTGTATACACAGGATGTCACAAAACTAGAGTTTATGATTTTACGAAATTGGAACAGGGCCAACGATTGGTTAAATGAGCTGAAAGTGGGGAGAGCATTTGATCTAGGCGGATTGCTGGAATCTGAAGTGTATCAGTATAGAGGAGAGAAAATTGAGTTTTTAGTTAACCCTGACAACGAACCTTTGGGTGATTTAAATATGTTATCCATGGAAGCTATGGAAGAGTTCATACATAAAACGGCGTTAGCGCTAAAAGAATTGTATACAAAATGGAATGTGTATGAAGATTTACGCAGCACTGTGTAAGCAAGGGAGAGATATACCTGAAGGTATACAGGAAACAAGTACGCAAAATTGTAGTGAATGATACACTGTTCCTGTACGTTGTGGATGAGCAAGCTTACGATATCGTCATTCGGGTTTATTCGAATGCACTTAAATCTACATTTGTAGAGTTCGATGTTGCTTGGGAAGATACATGGGATATATTTGTCTATGAACCCAAACTGATATCCAACCTTATTCAATATGCTATAAAACAAGGGTGGGACTACCAACAGAAGAATAACAAAATGAAATTTAACAATGCGACCAGCATTGTAAGGATTCTAATGGCAGAGAAACAAACACGATCATAAGGAACTTGAACACAAATTGAAAGCACGTCTACTGCTCCACAACTCACCTAATTTTAAATTAGAAGCTATATGTACTGAAAGACATGATCTCCAGTTAATCTGCTTCATAGAATTGCATAAAGGAGGATGACTATGGACATCGTTATGATGCTTGAACCGCACGGATGGCTGGATATCCTGGTTCTCCCTGATCAGGGAGAACAGATTGAGATTCCGGTTTCTTTTTTGTCCGATGCGGTTGAGGAGATAACACGTCAATTCGTAGCATTGCACAAAGGAGCCACGGAGGTAACCATGACCATGCAGACCGAACCTGGAGAATATCGCTTCTGGATCAAGAAACGTTCGCAGGTAATCGTTCAATTCATGGTGTATGAGATGAGTGATAACTTTAGCACGGAAGCCGTTACAGAGGGGCGATTGCTTATGTCTGAGGAGTTATCCTTGGTCAAGTTGACTAAGCTATTTTACAGAGAATTAAGCAAATTGAAGGAAATGGGACTGGAGGAATATCACAAACGGTGGAGTTTTGAGTTTCCTCTGAATGCCTATGAGCGGATAGGAAGGGTCGTCCAGATCCGATGAAATCGAATGTGTTTGACGAGAAGGAGGGGTGACATGGCGAACATACATAAGGGAAGATACTCCGCTCAGATTGAGGGAGAATTTGTTGTTTTTATCATCGGAATGAGGATCAATCGTCTGTGGGCTATACACAAATGGTTGCCTGTCTTTAAGTCCATGGGACCGATGATTAAAGAACTGTATATGAATCCGGAGACTGGATTTCTGAGTACAGAGTATTTTATAAGCTGGCGTGGGGTGACGTTACTACAATACTGGCGTTCTTACGATGAATTGGAGAAATACGCACGAGGTGGATTGCACTTGGAAGCTTGGAAAAAATTCAACCGATCCATTGGTACTGACGGAACAGTAGGAATTTATCATGAAACATACAAGGCTCAGTCGGGTTCCTTCGAGACCATATACGCTAACATGCCAAAATTCGGATTAGCTAAAGCTTCTGACCATGTGCCTTCGACAGGCAAGATGGAGACATCCAGACGCAGAATGGGCGGAGAGAATGACCCGGCAGTGAAAGCACCAGAGAATCCTTAAAGTGGTGAATAGAGAGGAGCATGTTATGAAGGCTAAACTTCGACCAGAAGATGTACATTCTAAGCAGCTTAGCTGGTTGTGTATTAAACCGATGCTTGTTTCTGTACGGGGCAGAGATATGGCAGCTAAAACAGAGATATACCGAAAGTTACACGAAGGGCAACAAGCTTTATTTCTGTTCTATTCCTATCACAATCACACGAAGAGTATGGCAGAGTTTTATTGGTTTTCGGCCTATAACATCATCGAGATCAAGAGCTGGAATGGAATTAAAAAAGGGATGCACTTTTTTCATTTAGATGAAATGGTAACTGTACTGGACCAGATAGAAATTCTGATCACGGACAAAAACAGAGTGGATGAAGTGTGGCGTGAGGTACTGCCAACGGATCTGGAGAAGGACCCGATCTTGCTCCAGAGAACAGAGGCATTATATGCTGCATATCAGACTGTGACACAAGTAGCTATTGCACACATGAATGAGATAATCCTGCAAAATCAGGAGATGTATCTGGAGATTGAGTAAGGTTATATGGATGTATGAATGCATAGGGGCTACTCATGAGTGAGTAGTCTTTTTATCATGTATGAGAACATTGGCTGCACATCATCGCTTTTTATTTTTATGCTAGAATGGATAGCAGGAAAAAAGCGGAAGAGTTAAATAACATTCTCAAGTAGGTAAGGAGAACAAGTATGAACGAGGAAGAACTGCTACAGTTATACGGATTGGAGCCTGATGACATCCATCGAGAGCCGATCCGAGAACTATTGAAGCAAGAGATTGAGAACCGAAAGTCAGAAGATAACGAGGTTCTAAAACTGTTGTGCATCATGTTATTCTGTATTGGAAATGTAGAGGACTCCCAGCTAATATGGCGGGCCAAACGAAAGAATCAGGATACGGGCAGTTATATTGATGTGCAGTTATTATGTGGTTCAGGGTATGAGGAGACATTGTTTTACCTGGAAAATATGGACGGGGAACAGGCGCACAAGGAGTTGCTTTACCTTAAACAGTGCGAGCCGTATGATTTTGTTAATTTCTCCAAAGTGGAATGGGTCTCAGACTATAAACAATATTATGGTGTTTGATTCGGATTTATAAGGTATGGGAGGAGGGGGACTATGCCAAGTTTGCATGACAACATCATATTAAGTTACGAAGTTGATTTAGAGAACAAAAAAATCAGGATGCGCACACGTTCAAGTCATACTGTACCGAAAAATATGGATGTTTTATTCTCTGGTGTAATGGCCCATGCGTTTGATACACCGCTGCATGGCAGCATTATTTTGGATCTGGATGAGTGGGATATAGAGCATTTTATCCCTTATAATCGAGAGTTGTTAGAGCCGGGGAAGGGCTATGGTTGGCCTGTCAGCTATGATTCTTATGACGAATTGCAAATCCGGCTGATCGAGGAGAAATACAAGTACATGGTGATCTCATCCTCGTATGGACTGAGTGGTTGGGTTTTGGCGAAGAACGTAGAGATTACTGTTCAAGAAACGGGGTGAACGGGATGAAGGGTGAAAACACACAGCATGGTGGCAAGAAGGGCGCAGGACTCAGAACGGGCATTGTTGTTCTTGTTGTTCTGCTCGTTATTCTAGTAATGACCAATCCAAACGAAGAAGATTTTGTTGCGTGGCTCGCAAGTGAACATGACATCCATTCTTCGTATGATGTGAATGAAGGCAGGACGTTTACGCAGACGATCGACGGTGAGGAAAAGACGCTTCATTATAAAGGTGGACATATACTGCATATGGGAATCTTTTCAACATATAGTTACCTTTTCTTGGATAATGAAGAAAAAGAGATCCAGATTGAAGCGGTCGGCATAATGAATATGCTATTTAGTAGGTAGCTAGATTGATTGTGGACAGTTACAAAAGTTGAATGAAAGTTCTGCTGATAACCACGCGCTTTGCATGATATAACTCGTGCAGAGAAGCGTGGTTTTTTGCGCGAAATGCGATAGAAACAGAGATGGTTAACTTCGTTTATTCGCAAATTCCACATTATGGGTTATGATGTACCTTGAGAGAAAATTTTACATACATAGGAAGTCTTTATTTAAATAAAAGGCACAACAGGATGAAGAAATATCGACATCCCAAGAGAATGAAGACATCCCACCAGAGTATCTTGATGAAACAAACTATACCGGTGACAAATTGGAAATCGTCAAACTTATGAATGCTCGTATGCGTTATTTATACGAAGAGGATGAAAAGCGATATATGAATCTTTTTGATCCAAAATCTCCTATATCAGGTATGGGAAGATACAAAGTTCTCAAGGTTACTCCCATGAGCGACATAACTATACGGGAGCAAAGGAAGCTCTACCAGGCAGTGGTGACGGTTAACGAGTTAAAAGAGAACAATGAAGAGTCTAACAATATGATGGTGTTTTGGAAAAAGAAAGAAGATGGCGATAAGGCGCAATGGGTTATTGCAGATATTGATTAATAACATAGTGTCTGACACATGGAAGATCCATATCTTCACACAAAATAAAGGATGATGTAATGATGGCAAGGCGTTTAATACTGATTGAAGGATTACCGGGTTCAGGCAAGTCAACGGTTGCCGAGATGGTTTCCGAAATTTTGATAGGACAAGGCAAGGAGGTACAACTATTTCAAGAAGGGAACCTGGATCACCCTGCTGATTACGAGGGCGTATCTTTTTATTATGCTGGAGACTTCGAGGCTTTATTAAAAACACATGAAGAATACAGAGAGATTCTGGAAAGCAATGCGACTGCTCATGATCAAGGTTTCCTGATTCCATACCGTAAGATGAAAGAGCAATGGGGAATAGAGATTCCCGATCACATTGTACAGGATATTTTCAGCCGAGATATTTACGAAATTCCTTTTGAGCAAAATGTTAAGCTGATCACCGGGAAGTGGCAAGATTTCACCCAAAACGTGTTAAGCACGAATGATGACTGCATCACGATATTTGAATGTTGTTTTATCCAGAATCCACTAACCATGGGTCTTGTAAAATGCAATCAATCCAAAGAGCAAAACGTGCAGTATGTATTGGAACTTGGGTGTATCATTCATGCTCTGAACCCGCTTCTCATCTATATCGACCAGAAAGATATATCCTATACATTTGATAAGGCGGTTAGTGAAAGACCAAAAGAATGGTCAGAGGGATTCATTAATTACTATACGAACCAGGGTTTGGGGCAGGCACAGGGTTATCAGGGTGTTGAGGGTACGGTACAGGTTTTGCAGGAAAGAAAGAAGCTGGAGTCCGAAATCTATGGGTTACTTCAGATGGATAAGGTATGGCTGGATAATTCGGATTATGACCGCGAGGCTTGTAGGCACAAGCTAGAAAAGATTCTGCAGTAACCTTAATGAAATACGAATACATACCGGAGGTCAGTTTTATGACATTTTATGGAGTAGCCTTAATTGCAATAACCGCAATCTTAATTATTATAGGTGTTCGAAGCAAACGGAAAGCAATTCTTAGATGGGGCATAGGCAGTTTAATTTTATTGCTCGTACTCATCATTCCCTCATTCATCATGGGATTCATAGACGGATTTGCTGATGGGTGGTCAGCGAGATGACCACTGCAGATAACAATAATATATCGTATGAACAAAATAACAACAAATTCAACTTCCGTGTGGCAGGTATTGTGATGGATGCGGGAAGAGTTCTTTTGCATACGACTGAACAGGACGATTTCTGGAATCTGCCCGGAGGTCGGGTGAAATTAAACGAGACAACAGAAGCAGCTATTGTGCGAGAAATGATGGAGGAACTGGGTGTTCATGTAGAAGCGCAAAGGCTCGCATATGTTAGTGAAGATTTCTTTGAATATGATGGTCTGAAGTATCATGAAGTTGGCTTTTATTATCTCATCACATTGCCGGAAGCCCATAAGCTATATAGTGAAACTGAATTCAAAGGTTTAGAAGATAACGGGAAGTTAACTTTCCAATGGTTTTCCTTGGACGAACTGGAGCAGATGGAAGTATATCCTGTGTTTTTGAAAAAGGAACTGACTAACCTTCTTGATGCAAAAGGCATCAAACACTTCATTCAGAAATAGAGGAATAGGTGCCTATGGACATTACATTTATTCGTCATGGTCATGGCGAACACTTGATGGATTACCCAAATCAATTAAATTGTCAGCATCCGGGCCTCACTGAATTGGGGAAAAGTCAGGTTATAGCGTTGCGTAAACAAGTGGTTTTTGCGCCTGAAGACGTCATTTTGATTAGTCCAACGAAACGTACTATTGAAACAGCACAACTCCTAACCCCTAACAAAAATCTTGCGTTCTTCAGCCCACTGGTTGGCCCAAGAATGTTTCCTCAGAATCCAGAGTTTGTTCCTTTCGTCTGTGATCAAATCTATTCCAAGGAAGAGCTCAGTCATCAGTATACTGACATAAGAATGCTTGATTTGGGTTTGGATTGTTGGGAAGAAATTATTAATCAGATGGATGCAGATCGGTTCCAGATATTAGCTGAAAAGCTTCTTGAATGGTGCAGGCAACAGAGCGGCAATACGTTTATCATTTCACATGACGGTACGATATCGAACTACAGGATTTTACTCGGAGAAAAAGGGTTAACCAAAAGTGATTTTCTTGTTGAAGCAGGGCAGTATACGATCAGGAACTTTTAACGATCTAAGGAGATCCCATCAATCTCTTTTACTACACATTACACAAGGGATCTGCTTTATAAGCGACTATAACTGCACTTAGGGGGATTTTAAATGAAGTTATCGGATTATGAATATTTAACTTTGGCTCTGGAAGAAGCAGAACAATCACTTTTTGAAGGGACATATCCAATTGGTGCGATAATCGTGGATGTCGATGGGAATGTCGTGAGTAAAGGCCGGAACCGAGTCTTCTCGGATTGCGATCCTACAGCACATGCTGAGGTGGATGCCATTCGTCGGGCAGGAAAACATTTGCTGGATGTAGACAAGAAGAGATTCATGAAGAAGAAAGAACTGACGCTCTATACTACCTGTGAACCTTGTCCTATGTGTTCTTGTACCATATTAATGTCGGGTATTAAAAAGATTGTATGGGCAGCGGATGATGAAGAATATGGCGGACTTCGACGGTTCAAGGAAGGGCCTCATTTTATCCATATGTTTGACACGTTAACCTGTGTTGCAGCACCCTATCTTGATCTGGAAAACAGACAGAGAGCTTTGCTCGCCAAATGGAATATTGGTAGAGGTGTGCTTAATACAGAGTGGGAGATTCCCAAGCAATGATCTTTTTATAAAGGAGATGAATCCACATGGAATTCGTGGGAGAGAAGGTAAGAATAACATCAGTCACAGAACAGGACCTCGACTTTATAGGTCAACTTGAATGTGACACAAACATATGGAGCTTTGAGGAAACTGTTGAAACGGATGAGGAAAAGGTCCGCGAGAAATATCGCAGCCATTTTGCTCTCGCAGATGAGAAACCATATGCCTATGATTTCGTTATACGCCGCATAAATGATCCGGAAGATACCCCCATTGGTATAGTTCAGATGTGGAGTTATGTGGATTACCGAAAAAGCTGGGAACTTGGATTCGCTGTACTTTCAGAATACGCAGGCAACGGATATGGGAGCGAGGCTACACGTCTTTTGTTACAATTTGCGTTTCAAGAGTTACAAGCTCATAAGGTTGTCGGCATGTGTAATTCACAAAACGTTCGCTCAGCAGCACTGATGCAGCATGTGGGTATGACACGGGAGGCCATCTTCCAGGAAGAGCTATGGTGGAACAATCAGTGGACAAACCAGTACTTTTTCTCGATTTTGGATAGAGAATTTAAGTCAGTCTAATAGGTACGGGAGGAAATAAGATGACTACGTTGGTTCTGTTAAGTGATTTGCTCTTCGAGTCTAATGATAAATTGGATCAGAGAATACGAAGCTTATTCAACAGTGAACAGCCTTCCATCGGATATATCCCTTCGTGCTCTGACCCGGAGCGAAAGTATTTTGAACACACTAGACGTTACTATAATAAATTAGGAGTAGATAACATTCAATATTATGATCTTGATCTGGAGTATGAGGAGAGCACATTTGGCGCTATTTTCGAATGTGATGCGATTCATCTATCCGGCGGAAATACGTTTTATTTTCTAAGTTTATTACAGAAGAGAAATGTGCTTGGTTTGCTGCGTTCCTATGTGAAGAGTGGCGGCATTCTGATCGGGGTCAGCGCAGGAAGTATTCTGACTACACCTACCATAGCTATAGCGGGATATGGGGAAGATGCTGATGAAAACAATGTAGATCTGAAAGATATGCAAGCACTGGGACTCGTTGATTTTGAGTTTGCACCGCACTGGGATGGTTCGGAAGACACCCTGAATTCATTAAGAGAGTATCCCCGTGTTAATCGTACGGCTGTTTATGTGTGCCAAGATGGTGGCGGGCTTGTAATGGATGGTGAAAGCGTAGAGTTATATGGAAATGTGAGTCTCGTAGATTACAGAGAGAGTGGGTCTGTTGATGAGTAATATTACGGTCTATCATTATGATGCTTTCTCTACCGTACCGGGTCAAGGTAACCCGGCAGGAGTGGTTTTTGATGCTGATCATTTCAGTGAGACGGAGATGCAGCAGATCGCTTATAAGGTTGGTTTTAATGAGACGGTATTTGTGTTGAACTCTGAAGTAGCTGACGTCAGACTACGTTATTTTACACCGGGGCATGAGATTAATCTGTGTGGTCATGCCACAATGGCATCACTGTATGGTTTGAAGACGCGTGGGATGTTAAGTGACAAAGAGTTGATCACAATTGAAACCAATGTAGGTACATTACCCATACGATTTGAGCGCAATGCCGACACCATTTACATGGAAATGAAACAGGATCAGCCGCAGTTTATACCGTTCCAGGGGGATATCGAGAAGCTGGTAAGCGCCATCAATCTCACTCTGGATGAGGTTGACCTTTCAACTCCAATCGTTTATGGAAGTACGGGAGCCTGGACGTTATTAATCCCGATTCGTGAACTGAACTCCTTTATGAAAATGAAACCGGATTCTTCCCTGTTCCCAGGAATTTTAATTGATAATCCCAAAGCTTCCCTACACCCCTTTTGTTTTGAAACCCGTGATTCCGATGCGATGATGCATGCCAGACATTTCTCTTCACCGTACTCAGGTACTACAGAAGATCCAGTGACTGGAACAGCCTCCGGGGTAATGGGTGCCTATTATCTAACGTATGTGAAACCGGAAATTGATGAGGTACAGTTTGTGGTAGAGCAAGGGCATGAGATTGGAAGAGATGGAAAGGTTCAAGTGAGTGTGATTCGGGATGGTGAGGATATGGATGTTAGAATGAAGGGGACAGCTGCTTTTGTGCGTGAACTGAATGTTGAATTGGACATTTGATCATATACGAAAGCAAAAAGCGCGAAGGGAGATTAACATTTTGCAAATTATTGATATTCGGCAGAAGCCGGACGTGATGCAAGAAGCAGTACAGTATTTCTGGAAACAATGGGGCTCGGAATCAAGCTTCCATTTCTATCGGGATTGTATAGAGCGTTCTGTGGATACAGAGAGTGATGTGCCAAGATTTTATGTGATGTTGGACGGAGACCGAATTATCGGTGGGTACGCTTTGTTGCGAAGTGATCTGAATAGCAGGCAGGATCTCTTTCCCTGGTTTGCATGTCTTCATGTTGATCCAGAATATCGGGGCCAGAATCTGGGTGGACAACTTCAGACCCATGCATTAAATGAGGTGAAAGCAAAAGGGTATGACAAGCTGTATTTATGTACTGATCTGACTGATTATTATGAAAAAAATAACTGGGCCTATATCGGCAAAGGATATCTGCTCGATGATGAAGAGACGAGAATCTATGAATATACGATTTGATAGAGGTTACACACGCTTTATGGCTTTGTCTTGAATTCGGGAGGAATGAACCTATGATTACCGAGATTAATAAACATGATTTCCACAAAGTAAAACATCTCACGGACTCGTGTCAGAATATTGAAGTCAAGGCGGTGGCGTCTGGCTTGAACCCGGGACGGATCTATGTAGATGATGCAGAGAATATCACAGCAGCTCTAATTTGGATACATGGACAATCTGGTTTTCAGTTGATCGGAGATTCTCGAAGTGAACCCTTTCTGAATGAATTGAAAGAGTACATGCGGGAACGTATTGAACCTGAATTATTAAACTTACATATGCATGCCGTTGAAATTGGTGTGGTGGACGAAGCCTGGGAAGATGTTCTTCGGCACATCTCCGGGAAAAGAGATATCTCCAGTGATATTCAGCATGTATTCAAGTTGAATCCAAATTCGATAAGTCAGCAAGTACCTCTCGACATATGTGCTTCACAGGATGAGAAAGTCAGAATTCTCAGGATAGATGAAGTACTATTAGGAGAGAAAAGATATAACAATTCTCCATTCCTGAAAGATAAAATCTCTCACTTTTGGAAGACAATAGATGATTTTTTTACAACATGGCTTTGGCTATATTGCAGTGCATAACGATGATATCGCGAGTGTTTGCTTTTCGGCATTTATCGCAGATCAGACACATGCGGTTGATATTGAAACGGTTGAAGTCTACAGAAGAAG
This sequence comes from Paenibacillus sp. FSL H7-0940, assembly GCF_037979415.1. Lineage (NCBI taxonomy): Bacteria > Bacillati > Bacillota > Bacilli > Caryophanales > Paenibacillaceae > Paenibacillus > Paenibacillus sp. FSL H7-0940. The sequence continues at coordinate 3,861,361 of NZ_CP150280.1, read as the reverse complement.
GAATTATGGTGCGATGGTGGCAAAAGCTTTTGTGGAAGAATGCAGTCGTGTAGGTATACATCGTATACATCCGTATTGGGATTGTTCACCGGACAATGCAGGCTCAATTCGTCTGGCACAAGGTGTGGGGATGTCACTCGATTTTAACTATAGAGTTTACTGGTATGATCTATCCACATAGATGGGTATGAAGGAGGATGTGCTGTGAGCGAATCATTACAGGATCAGATTCACTTTCTCATTGAGATTGATAAACTCAAAACGATTGAACGAAAGACGAGAATTATGCACGGTGAGAGACTTGAAAATGATGCGGAGCATTCCTGGCATCTGGCGATGATGGCCTTGGTTTTGCAGAGTCATGCCAACAAGGATGTGGATATCCTCAAAGTCATTAAGATGCTTCTCGTTCATGATCTGGTCGAGATTGATGCCGGAGATACGTTCGCTTATGATACGGTGGGACACACGGATAAATATGATCGTGAACTCAAAGCAGCTCATCGGCTGTTTGGTATATTGCCTAAGGAACAGGCGGAAGAACTACTCTATTTATGGTTAGAGTTTGAAGCAAAGCAGACGCCTGAAGCACAATTTGCCTCATCTCTGGATCGGTTGCAGCCTCTGATCCATAATCATCAGAATGAGGGAGATACGTGGCAGAAATATAACATTACAAGTGATCAGGTATTAAACAGAAACCGTGAGATTGCGAACGGTTCCGAAACATTGTGGGAGTATGCGCAGCAGCTTATTCAGAAATCCGTAGATCAGGGAATCTTGACCAAATCATAAGGGTAGGTTTCACGCATGCACTTTGAAGATGGGGGAGAAGCATGGATGGGATATATCATGGAGCTAAGAAAACTGGTGGGCCCGCGTCCTCTAATTATGGCGGGCTCATGTGTACTCGTGTTCAACGAGGAAGGTCACCTGTTGCTACAAAAACGTACAGATAGCTTGGATTGGGGGACACTTGGGGGATCCATGGAACCCGGGGAGTCTTTGGAGGAAACAGCTGCGCGGGAATTGTATGAAGAGGCCGGACTGAGAGCGGAATCGTTCAAACTCATTAGCATTTTTTCAGGTGAGGACATGTACTATCAGTATCCACATGGTGATGAAGTTTACAACGTCATGGCTGTTTATGAAGCTTCAGGTATCAAGGGCAGCCCAACCATTATGGATGATGAAGGGCTGGAACTCCGATATTTTGATCTGAATCAGCCGATCCCTGAGATCAATCCGTTTACGGAATATGTGTTGAAGAAGGCAGGATATATCAGAACTCACTAGCTGTATCCGGATTATAAATCTTCCACCTTTAACATACGGATCTGGGAGATTTTTTCGTTTTTCAACCAATAAGCACGCTAAGCGACTCTCACATCTACCCAAAAAGTTAACTGAGGAAAAATATGCTAGAATAGGGAGCGGTAGTTTAATAGGTTCATTAGGAGGAATAATAATAATGATGGTTGGTTCTATAGTTACGATATTTGCAATGTTGATTAATGTGTTGTTATATGGACTGGGCGTGTATGCGCTGATCCTGTTTATTAAGCTAGCCCGACGTGGGATTCAGGCACTGGATATCTACCTGTATGAGAAACGGGGAGAGGGTTTTTAACGTTCACCATCTCACACTCGAACAGAATTATCATTTTTCTCTCAGTGTTTTATCTTTCCTGATCTAGTATGATTAACGCATCAATCCAGTAAAGAGAGGGTTAATGACATGGATGCTTTTTTAGAGCAAATTAACGAGTTAAACGAGCTTCAGAAAGACTTGGTTAGCCTACATCCTTTGTTTGCAGAACATTATCCAGTCGTTGTAGCCTATGAAGCTTTATTATATATCTATGATTATTCGTCCAAAACGCAGCAATATGAGTGGGTGAAGACGGTACCGGACGATTTATATATTCCAGATGAATGCCTTGCTGCGATGCCGGTGCATCATATGAACGGACGAATGTGTGCGATTGTAACGGATACAGCGTTCAAAGATCTGGAGCAGAAAGTTTATCTGTTCCACGAATATGTTCATTGTTATGTATATGAGAAATATGATGAGCGGATCGTCAACCGTCTTCAAATTAAGCATAAAATGGACCAGCTGAAGCGCGTAACATGGGAACTGGATTATGAGTTTCCGTATGAAGATGAAGTCGTTGTGGAACGGATTAACTCATTGTTGTCTGCTTTGAAGAGTAAAGACCTGACACAAGTACAGACAGCTAGAAAGGCGTTGTTCACTTCATTAAATGAAGAACAAGCCGAGTATTGGAGCTGGTTGGAGTGGAACGAGGGTTACGCGCGTTATATTGAGAATCTGATTCGGGCAAAATTTGGGCAGGAAAGCAACCATTTTGGAGATACTGCTCCGTTTAATCGTCTAGTATTCTATGAATGTGGATCGGAATACATTAGTCTGCTTGTGAAGGAGCACCCGGAGTACCATACGGATCTGGAGCAGCTGTTTGACCGCATGCAAGTGGAGAGAATTCAGGGTTAATCACGCATCTACGGTGAAAAAAAGGTGGAACCTAGCGAAGTCTCACTATTCCAGTGATCTGCGTTGCACCAGTAGGTTATATCGTTTCTTTTTACTAAGTATAGTAGAATACTTCCCGATAAAAGGAGATTAACTCTATGCCGTTACCTATGGTTCATCTCAATATCGCTAATCTGATTGCAGACTCGCTGCAAATGCAGACTGATCGAGGTTCATTCTATCTGGGGAACATCGCCCCGGATTCCATACATATGCGCGAAGGTACAACCAGAGATGATAAGGAATACACCCATTTTAACCCGAAAGATGATGGAGATTATGTTGGTGAACTGAAGGATCTCTACTCAAGCTATATGCAACAACTTACCGATGAAGGATGGAAGTGGTTTGTGCGAGGATACTTTATGCATGTGCTAACAGACTATTACTGGTTCCGTAGTGTGCATCCCGAATTCGTCGAACGGGTCAACAAGGTAGACCATCATACAGGCAGTAGCAGATCGAAGGATGAACTAGCGCGTTTATATTATCAGGAGACGGACCAGATCGATTTCAATCTCTATCAAAGTTCAAGCTGGAGCGAAGAGGTATGGCAGGTGCTCAACAGCTCACCGGGTTATGACATGACGGATCGTTTAACTGCTGATGAGATTGTACGCTGGCGGGACCACACGTTTTCTTTTCTTAATGGGGAAGAACCGGGAATTACTCCTGAGTTCATCACGGGTGAGAGAGTTCAGGTATTTGTGGAAGAGACCGTAGAGCGACTGATCTCTATGTTGCCTTCATGGGACCCGGAGTTACGTAACTTGATATGAATATAGATAGTTAGTGCAGTTGAGTCATTTCATTATATACTGTATTTATTACTTCTCTACTCATTACTAGTTTATTTAATACTAAGTCAGGGAGGCACGCAGTATGGTGAAATATGTAGGAATGTTGCTCGTATTTGTCATTGCCACGTTCATTGCAGGGTGTAGCAAACCGAATGAATCGAACGCGGAAGAAGGGCTTCCTGTACTGATCACTTTAACGTGTAATCCCAACCTTGCCTTGGAACCATGCCAAGATGTTGTGTTTGATCGATCTGACGAGATTCGAATCATGATGGATGCAATACATAAGGCCGAGCGTATGCCGGGTATTCTCAATTATAGTGCACAGTACGACCTGAGCATAACGAATGCGGACAGCTCGATAACACGGTATGATTTTTCATTAGGAATGGATCCCAAGATGCAAGGCCTGTTAGTAAACCTTGAAGACACGAACACTGGATATAGCATTCCTCTTGAGGATGCGAATCAACTAAGAAGGCTGATTCAGCGACGTACAGATTAAGAAGGTAAATGGAACGGAGAAGAACCTGTGGATGACAAAATTACCATTGAACCTTTGACGCGATCGGATGCAGATGGAGTGTATCAGGTGTTCGAGACAACCATTCCCGCAGCATTTGATCAGGAGGGAATAGGCTCGCTTCTGGATGATATTCAGGATGAGATAACACAGAAAAAAGCGATGATTCACAAGGCATTGCAAGCAAAGGACAACATCAAAGCAAGTGTATTTTTCCTCGTTGCTAAAATGGGGGATGTTATTGTAGGCACAATCTCGTATGCACCGTGTGGTAAGGAGATTCGAGAATGTACAGAGGGCCGGCTGAACGGTATCGGAGAACTGGGTAGCCTGTATGTGTTGCCCGAGGTTCAAGGACAGGGGGTTGGTTCGGCGCTCATTCTTGCTCTGGTTACTGAACTGCAACGGCTGGGAATTCAGCAATTTTGCCTGGATAGCGGTTACCAGATCGCACAGAAGAAGTGGCAACGCAAATTCGGTGAACCCTATGTGGTGGCGAACAACTATTGGGGCGAAGGAACAGATCATATGGTATGGCTGTGTGAAGTACAGGATTTTATAGTAAAATGAATGAACAAAAGAGATGACGACCTGTATTGTATAGGGGTCATCTCTTTATCTTTTTGCATCGATCGTGGACGATTGTTCGTACAGTGTACCATGTGTATTTTTATGTACCCGAGGAAAAAAGGAGTGAACATATGTCAATACAGTGGAATACACCCAAACAACGGCTGTCCCCTCACGCGGTAAACTTGTGGAGAATTAGCGCCATCATATGGAATGTAATAGGTTTCCTGATCCTTGCCGTACTGTTAATACTCGACTCCATCTATGGATGGAAGACGTGGATTGGTTGGATTTTGTGGGGCGTTACGGCCATATCGGTGCTCTATGCGGTGTGGGACATTTTCATCCAGCCGTCATGGTTATACAAGCATTGGTACTATGATGTGAATGAGGAGTTCCTGCAACTGAAGCGTGGGGCGCTAACCAAGGTACATCAGATCATCCCCATGGCGAAAGTGCAATCGGTTACAACAAATCAGGGACCTTTAATGCGAAAATATGGACTCTATTCCGTATCGGTTGGCACGATGGGTTCATCGCATGAAATCCCGGCATTGCCAGAGGAAGTCGCACTTGCACTCCGTCATCAGATTGCGTCCTATGCGCGAATTAATGAGGTGGATGAATGATCGATATGAAGCGACATCATCCATTAACCATGCTGTGGAGCTTGTGGAAACGGGTAAAGAATTGGTTTGCCATCGTCCTTTTTTTGTTTGTTTTCCGTCAGGGCTCGGAGTCCCAATGGATATTCTATGGAAGAATCGCTTTTTATGTAGGTGTCTCCCTTAGCATCCTGTCCATGATCCTGAAGTGGTTCACCTCGCGTTATGCAGCAGACGATACAGCCTTTCATATCTATAGTGGTGTGTTTAACCGTACTCGAAGAACGATACCTTATACGAAGGTCCAGAATGTGAATCGTCATACAACGTTGTTTCATCGGTTATTCAGGGTGACGTCGATTCGATTCGAGACCGGAATTAAGGGAGAAGATGCTACCTTTCAGTTACACGTTGTTTCACTTTCCGAAGCGGAACAGCTGGAGAAGATTGTAGCAGGTCATATGGCTGAAGAAGCAGAAACAGTAGGAGCAACAGAGGAACATGATACGTTGGATGCAGTTCAGGTTATGGAAGAGGGAGAGGCGCAATCCGAACCTGTTATAACTGATGAAGTCATGTCTCTGCCTGCAAAAGAAAAACAGGAACGGGTTGTTCATTATCATTCCACCCGCAAGGACATATTCAAAGCATCCTTTACCTCGCTTAGTTTTCTTGTACTGATTCCGGTCCTGGCTACGCTCTATTCCTGGGTGAAGGACTTCTTCCCTGATGAAGAAGTAACGGAAAGTTTGTTATTAACCTGGCTTGATTCCTGGTGGATTGCCGGTTTGATGATCTTAGTTTTATTGATCATATCTATTGCTCTGGGCATAGTCAGAACCTTCGTAAAGTATGGTAATTTCCAGATCACCTCGGATGCCAAACGGATCTATATCTCGAAGGGCATGATGGAGAAAACGTCATTTTCAATCTTGAAAGAGCGAGTCCAGGCCGTGAAAATTACACAGTCACCGATGAAAAGGTTGCTTGGATTAGCGGAAGTAGAACTGACCACTGCAGGTAGTCTGGGGGAATCCGAGCAGGAGGTGAACTCGCTCTATCCTTTCTTGCCTGTGAAGCAAGCCTATACCCTGATTGAGGAGATCCTGCCATCCTATCGGGTTACGCAGGAGATGGAAAAGCTTCCACGAATATCACTATGGCTGCGCCTGCTCAAACCAAGTTGGGGATGGATCATGATCACGGGTTTATTGTGGTATTTCAAACCATTGGTGTTTGGGCAGAAACATGCCTGGTGGATGATTTCCGCGATTCTGCTCGTGTGGATTGCAACATGCAGAGTGATGGACTTTTTCCATACCCGATACATTCTGCATCAGAATTTCATTCAACTTCGAACCGGTGCGCTCACTTCAACACTCTTCATCTCCAAACGTGAGAAAGTCATCGAAGTGCAGATCACCCGTAATGTGTTACAGCGTTGGTTTGGTGTGGCTTCCATTCATACGGTAAACCGCGCCAAACCAGTACTGCATCATCGGGCACATGACATTTCCCTGGATACGGCCAAATCATTTCAATCATGGTATATGGGACGTACCCAAGATGTTCAGACCCGTTAATTGTAGAGCAAGTGCAGGAAGACCAAACAAGGTTATTCTGTACTTGCTCTTTTTAATTGAAGACAGAGGAGGAAGAACAATTTGATTAAAGCTGTGTTCTTTGATGTGGACGGTACGTTGCTGAGCGAAATAGATCGGAGTTTATCACCGCGTACAGCTGAGTCGATCCGGGAATTGATTCCTAAAGGCGTTCAAGTTGTACTCGTCACAGGCAGGCCCTATAATTTATGCGAAGAATTCAGAAATCTCGGAATCGATACGATCATTTCGGCTAATGGGGCATTGATCAAAGCAGGTGATGAAGTGATACATAAGTCTGTACTTTCAGCACAGATGGTTAGAACATTTAGTGAGTTTGCCGAGTTGCAGGGGCACAGTATTTCATATTTTACAGAGTCATTTGATACGAACGGGTTGTGTACAGTAGATGGTCGTGTTACTGATGCCTTAAGAGATACGCTTGGACTCATGGATGCGCCGCAGAAAATCGGTACGTTGGAACAGGACGTATATTGCATTTGTTTATACGCGGATGAAGCGGAGACGGAGAAATTCCAATCCAGATTTCCTTCCTTACGATTCGTGAGATTCCATCCGTATGTAGTGAATGTGCTGGAAGCGAGCGAAGTCAGCAAATCTATAGCCGCAGAGAAAGTTCTCGACTACCTGAAGATATCCAGAGAGGATACAATGGCCTTTGGCGATGGGGAGAATGACGTGGATCTGCTAGTGTATGCGGGAATCGGAATTGCGATGGGAAATGGCGGAGAACGGATTAAACAAAGCGCTGATTATGTCACCCTGCGGGCAAGTGAAGATGGAGTCACCCATGCATTGAAGCAATTTAAGATTTTATGAGAATGGATCGGCTAAAAAGATGAAGGATATCCAAATTGTGGATTTTCATGTAGAATGATATAGCACGTATTAAGCCCTAAAGCATAGGGTGTTGATCGAAGGGTGACTCATGAAAAAGGTTGTTATCGTAATCCTGTCTCTTGTCGTACTTGTTGGTGTATCCTCTTCCGCTTATGCTCATCCAGGCAGACTGGATAAGAACGGTGGACATAACTGTTCAGCCAAATCCAAACAAAAGGGTCTGTGCACAGGTTATCACTATCACAAAAAGAAAAAATGAGAATGAGCTGTACAAGATAAACCCGGCCATCATTCAATGTATGGTTGGGTTTGCATGTGTACCATTGATTTAAAATGATGGAGGCGGTTACACCATGCAGATACAGGAGATATCGGTGTGGAATCATGACGATTTAGTGGCGATGCTGGTCGAAAGCTCCAGTGAGGGGTTCAGACATATCGAGCGATTAATCCATGAATATGAGACAGGAATCAATACATTCGAGCAAGAAGATGAAGCGCTTTTGAATGCAGAGTGCACGATAAGGTGGTTGGGATCTGCGGTCTGAACAGAGATCCTTATTCTGAAGTGACTGATACAGGAAGAATTCGCAGGCTTTATGTGATGAGAGAATTTCGAAGACATGGGGTTGGGCGCAGGCTGATGGATGCGGTTATTCATAAAGCGGAAAAACATTACGCTCGACTGGTTCTGTACACGGATCAACCGGTTGCTGGATTTTTTTATCGCGACTTGGGATTTAGAGAAGTGACGAGTATGGAGAAGATAACGCATGTACTGGAATTGGGGGAGAAGGAAGATGGATCATATTAAAGCCGTTATTTTTGATTTGGACAATACAATTCTGAACAGAACTATGACCTTTGACAGCTTCGCTCGGAGTTTGATTAAAACCTACTTTGCCCATCTTGAGTCCACGGAGGATATCCTCAAAAGAATCATTGAGCTTGATGAAGATGGGTATAAGGACAAACCCTTTCTGTTCAACGAGTTGCTGCATGAACTGCCTTGGGCAGAGCATCCACCACATGCAGAACTGATGGAGTTCTATGGCAGAGAGTATGTGCGAAGTTCAGTTCTGATGGAACAGGCGCGAGAAGTCGTTCAGCATCTGCGGGGGAAATACCAAACAGGGTTAATCACCAATGGGCAGACCGATATTCAGTATGGAAAAATCGATCAACTCGGTATCCGGGAGGATTACGACCATATTATTGTTTCAGAAGAGGCTGGAGTCAAAAAGCCCGATCCACGCATATTTCAGCTTGCGCTAGATCATTTCGGTCTAAGCCCTGAGCAATGCATCTACATTGGCGATCATCCGGTGAACGATATTGAGGGAGCGGCAAGCGTAGGCATGAGCACCATCTGGATGAAGGTCAACCAGCCGTGGCAGGACAGGATTACGACTAGTCCTTTACATACGATTGAGCATCTAAGTGAGCTAAAGGAATTGCTGTAGAAGGCGGTTATATAAATTGAATATAACATTTACACAAAACGTAGAGGACAGAAATAACCTGAAGAAGCGGAGCGGTCGCCTTTATCCCCGGATTTACCCTTTAGGAAAGGAATCAAAAAATCTGGGGATAACAGCGATCGGAAGGTTGTTCTGTCATCGGAGTGGCTAGTGTAAATATTCTTTAGTTCAGTTTAAATAGATAAGGACTACTATAACCCCAGTTTGGAAAGCGAGGAACATATGGAAATTAGACAGATGGCTACAGCGTTTTTGAGCAATGGCTCAGACATGCTGATGATGAAGAAGGCGGGTAGCAGATTGTTTGATTTTGAATTCTGGGGTGGCATTGGCGGACATCTGGAACAAGGGGAACTGAACGTACCCATGAGCGCCAGCTATCGGGAGATTGAAGAAGAGACCGGGTTCAAGCAAGAGGATGTCGAACACTTTCGGCTTCGATATATTCTGTTGGAAGTTAACGGTGGTGAGATTTGGCAGCAGTTTGTATATTTCGGAGAGACCACGCATCGACATTTTGTGCCCTCAGATGAAGGCGAGTTATTCTGGATACCACTGGATGAGGTGCTGGACTTACATTCGTCTATTCTGATCAAAGCAACGCTCAGGCACTATTTACAACATCCGGGCGCAGAAGACATCTGGATTGCCAACGTTCAGAGCGGAACAGACTTAAAGGGCACTCCACAGGTAATATGGAACAGAATGCAGGAAACGATATCATTTGAGCCAAAGGGGGTTATCGATAATGTTGAAATATAGAATCGAAAGAAAAAAATTGAGATGGATAAATTACCTGTTGATCACTGTACTGATTGCTATCATTCTTCCGAGTAGTCATGTGGAGGCAGGCAGCACGATTACAGTGAAAACGAAGGTCCAATATTACAAAGGACAGCCATACATACATTTAACAGGTGAAAATAAATCTGTGACGGATAAGCTGAACAAGACATTTAAACTTCACGCAGTGAAAGCAGCTCGCTTGGACAAAGAAGAAAAGAAATCAAACAAAAAATATTTCTACATCACCATGGCCAGTGTAAAATACAATGCAAAAGAAAAATTATCTGTGGTATATGAAGATCATGTGTACACTGGCGGAGCACATGGAATGGATGCGACAAAATCATATAACTATGATTTAAGAACGGGGAAAGAACTGAAGCTAAGCGAGTATGTTAAAGACGATACTCAGATGGAGAAGGTGGAGAAATCAATCTCCAACAGTCTATTAGCCATGTATAATGCAGGAGTTTCTATTTTTGAAGAAAATATTTATGATTTTCAGCTTGATCAAACATCTGAATTCTTTTTATATGACAAAGGTATCGTCATCCGATTCCACCCTTATGAGGTTGCACCCTACGCTAAAGGGTTTGTAGATATCAAAGTCCCGTTCAGTAAATTCAACCAATAGATTGTTTGCAATAAAAGGCATGATCCAGTTCAATGAGATCGTGTCTTTATCTATATATACAATCATTCAAAATACTCTAAATAATTTCAATAACTTCGGCTTCTATGTTTCTACATACCGTGTAAATAGCTTAACCCATTCCAAGAAGGAGGTTTTGTTATGAAACGTATTGGAAACATGTTTCAGGCTGACCGTAGCAGAGTGTAAATGCTATGGCAGCCTGAACGAGCGAACCGGTTTAATTTAGCATAGGACAGAGGCGGTAGTTATGGGTTGTTGGAAGAAGATGATTTCATCAGACTACGCTGTAATAATTCGATCTTTCGTTTGTCTGTTCCGATGTTCTATAGCCTCCTCATAATCCCCGATTAGTGTGTCAAAAATATGCTCCCACGACCGCTGCTCAGCCAGCTTTCTGCCTTCCAATCCCATCATCCTCAATTGGTTCCCGTGATTTCCCCAGAGACATATCTCCCGAATCAGTGCATCAGCCTGACCTGGCTCGAATAACACACCATTGCGGTGAGGGGATATCAGATCCTTTACACCTCCAGCATTGGCCGCCACCACAGGGAGTCCTGAAGCCATCGCTTCCAGTACCACATTGCCAAATGTCTCCGTAGAGGAAGGAAACACAAACAGATCTGCCGAAGCATACATAACAGCAAGTTCTTCGCCATGCATATAACCTGTAAAGGTGACATTGGGTGGGGTTTGCAGACGCATTTTGGGAAGAGATGGGCCGTCACCAACGATAATCCAGTGCACACGGGACTGCATTTCCTGGGGCAACTGCTGCATGGTAGTTGTGAGCGTAGCGATGTCTTTTTCCGGGGCAATGCGTCCAACGTAGAGTAGAATAAGGGGAGCGGTGATGTGGTATCGTTCACGGATATCCGGGCTGCGTTTATCAGGGGAGTACAGGTTGCAATCAATCCCGCGAGACCAAAGTTTCAGACGCTGAATGCCTTGGGTTTGCAGGGTGTTTAACGTTTCCTGCGATGGAGTTAGGGTTGCATCACAGGCACGGTGGAACCACTGGATATACTTCCAGTAGAGAGGAATCATACTTTTCAACCGGTAGTATTCGAGATAACGATCGAAGTGGGTATGGTAGGAAACAACATGCGGAAGATGGTGTTTGAGCGCATACCTCAGACCAAGCAGCCCCATATTAAAAGGCGTAGCGATATGCAACAGATCGGGTTGAAAGGTTTGTAGTTGCTTGTGTGTGTCTGCTCTGTTGGGTAGAGCAATGCGGCATTCGGGATACAGAAAAAAAGGGATGTTGGCAACCGATCGGACTTGAGTCTCATGGCTTCCTTCAATGACGGAGTTCGGAGTAAACAGCAGATGTTCAATTCTTCTGCGGTTCAGATGGTTACTCAAGCGGTGGAGCGTGCCAGCAACACCATTGGTTTCCGGAAGATAGGTGTCTGTGAACAAGGCCAGGCGCATCATTACCCCTCCCAAGACTCGTGATGCCAAGATCATAACAGCGGAACATTTTCCAGAGGTCAAGTGCATGTTAACTTGACGATATTCCCTGTAAATTGTTAAAGGATATACCATACCAACTTCCATAAGTTAAACTTATATAGCGTATTCTGATATGATGTAATAACGTGTCGGCGTAGTTGAACTTGAAATTTACACGAAACGGAGAGGGCAGAAAAAAACTGAAGAAGCGGAGCGTTCGCCTTTATCACCGGATTTTACCCTTTAATAAAGGGATTGAAAAAATCTGGGGATAACAGCGATCGGAAGTTTATTCTGACCGCGTAGTGGTCCAGTGTAAAAAACACGTTCAAACTATTTAGACAGAGAGATACAGGAGGCAGAGAAAGATGAACAAGTTACAAGAAGAATTGCAGGAGTTGTTACCACTTGATCAGCTTGAAGAGATGTCAGGTGAAGAAGTGGTGGGGAGTATTGCCATGGACCTTTATCGGGCTGAATTTGCGACGATTCGAGAAAGTGGGCCGGAACTTCCGCAAGTATTGAGAGATATCATTCTAATCATTGATCTGGATACCGAGCTGTCCATGAACGGGATGACCGGTTTCCTTGAGAATTCCAGCGGACAGTATCTGGGTGAGACGATAACAGCTATGGAGCGGATCGGCAATGATGCAGATGCCGTGATCCTGAAGAAAATAGAGCAGATGTTGTCCGAGAGCGGCGTAACGCACGGGCAATTACGAGATAATGTGAATGGCCTGTCCGAAGATGACATCACGACAAGCCTGCAAACACACGGGGAACAGATTCATGAGGTATTACAGCAGATTGAACTGGAAGCCGCGAATTTGAGCATGCAATCGGATAACGAAGAAAGCTTTGACCTGCTGTATCAATATGTGGACGAAAATAAAGAACGTTTGAAACAGGAGATGCAACACGTTTTGTCTAATTGAGTGGGAAGAGGAGGCAAAATGACAATCATGAACAAACGATTAGCGCTGGAATCCTTTTTGGTTACCTTGTTATTCATCATCGGTTTTGTAGCTTGGAATGTCGTTCAAGGCATGATCATGACCATGAATTATGTACCTGATCTTACGAACACCGCTTCTTCTGTTACCCCATTGCAATCCAAGATTGCTTTTGGAAGCCGTGTTCAATGGGATACAACATCCATGATGATGGCTGTTGCCGGATTTATTTTGCTAGCCGCCGCATATTACGGTCTTCGATCAGGAATGCAGCGTTGGACACAGCGTTCTTGATGTTTTATCCGCTTAGAGTCCATGTTCTGTACTTACTTACGCTGCCTTTGCAGCATATCAATTGAAACTCATTTACAACTGCCCTGAGTCTATTAGACTCAGGGTTTTTGCTATGGCTAATGTTTTTCCGCTTCGAAGGGGAAATTTTCTAGATCCAAGGTCAAGGAAGAATCCGTTACAATGATCTTGTAAGCGCTTATCGTTTTGGATAGAGAGAGGAGGAGAGACAGAGATCATGATTACAACCAATCAGATTTATCTCGATCAGACATTGCATAGTAAAGAGGATGTATTTGATTTTATATCTGCGGAGGCAGAGCGTTACAGCATCACTACAAACCGTGTACAACTTGCGGCTGATCTGTGGGAACGCGAACGTGTCTACTCCACCGGACTTCAGGATCACTTTGCAATTCCCCATACCCAGAGTGAAGTTGTAACACGTCCGGCAGTAATGGTCATTCGATTGCGGGAGCCCATTGATTGGGAATCTCATGACGGCAAGCCGGTAAAATATATTTTTGCCATCCTTGTGCCTAAAGGTCATGTAGACGTATCCCATCTGCAAATTATCTCTTCACTTGCCACCTTATTGCTGGAAGATTCATTCAAAGAGGCCATCGCGGAAGCGGTGCAGCCGGAAGATGTATATGCGTTGCTTCATCAATATACGGAAGGACTGGTGTCATAATGAAAATCGTAGGTGTAACGTCATGTATCGCAGGTCTCGCCCATACCCCGATGGCGGCCAAAGCATTGGAGAAAGCTGCTCAGCAACTGGGATATGAGATTAAAGTGGAACAGCAGGGAGCCATGGGGCAAGTCAACAAGCTGACGGAAGAAGATATTGCTGCAGCGAATTTTGTCCTGATTGCAGCGGATCAAACGGTGAAGGACATGGATCGGTTTGGCGATAAAAAAGTCGTACGTGTCAAAATTGGTCATGCCGTAAGTCAGGCAGAAGCGGTATTAACCAAAGCCGTCGAGGCTGTGAACGCACAAGCTTAACCCCACCTTCCACATGAGGAGAGAGTACGATGAGAAAATGGTTTGGTGAAGCAAAAACACATCTAATGACAGGTATCTCCTATCTGCTGCCGGTCATTATCGCGGGTTCCCTGGTCGTTGCCATCTGTAAAATTATCGCACTAACGATGGGCATTACTGATCTTGATCCGTACAAAGATGGAAGCGGATTCTTGCATATTTTATATCTCGTGCAAAATGTAGGGTGGAGCGGCATTGGACTATTAACGATTGTCCTGTCCGGTTACATCGCGTACTCCATTGCCGACAAACCTGCGCTGGCCGCAGGTCTGATCGGGGGGGGGCTGGCACAGCAGACCAACGCCGGTTTCTTGGGCGCGTTGATCTCAGGCTTCTTTGCCGGATACATCACCTTGTGGGTTAAAAACAAAGTTAAAATTACAGGTCCGGCCGCTGGCTCGGTACCGTTAATCATTTTGCCGCTGATTACCGTTGGTTTAACCGGATTTCTGATGGCGGTCATTCTGGGTGGCCCGCTGGGCGCACTGAATGAGTATCTCATTGCTTGGGTTCAAAACATGAGCCAGAGCGGAACCAATACCGTTGTGCTTGCCATTATTCTGGGAGCAATGATTGGATTCGATCTCGGCGGACCCGTCAACAAAGCGGCATGGATGGCAGGCAATGCCCTGTTCCTGTCCGGTGTCTATCTGCCAAATATTTTCATTAATATTGCCATCTGCATTCCGCCGCTTGGTTATGGTTTGGCAACATTGCTGATGAAGAAACGTTTTTCCAAAACCTATCAGGAAGCGGGAAAAGGTGCAGTGATTATGGGTGTGATCGGTATCACGGAAGGTGCAATTCCGTTCACACTGCGTAACCCTGCCAAAATGATTCTGGTCAACATGTTTGCCTGTGCAACGGGCGCTGCCTTGACTGCACTGCTGGGAGCACATATCATCATGCCACCAATTGGCGGCTTATATGGAGCTGTGTCAGTAGGTACCCCAATCGCGTACCTTGCCGGAGGCATTGTCGGCGCACTGATCGTGGCGGGTGGCACCATGTTGGTGAACTTCCGCGATGAAGAAGAGAAACAGCCTGCCAAGACTCAGGAAGCTTCAGTGAAGAAAAACGGGGAAGAAATCGAACTCGTTTTTGACTAAAAGTACATGTTCAAAAAGATCGGTTTTCAGTATCGAGAAGATGGGATGAAGGTAGAAATGGAGTAGCGGAGCGTAGGGGAAACTACGTGAGCAACGGACATTTCGGCTGAATTCCATCTTCGATGCTGATGATGCCAACAGGCATCCCTCGTAATCAAAAGCGGACTTTTTTTGAACAACCTTTAAAAAGCATCTGGAGGGATATAGAGATATGAGTGAAAGAAATCGTACCAAAGTACATGTGATTCCACATACACACTGGGACCGGGAATGGTATTTTACGACCTCCCGTTCCAAAGTGTATCTTGTCAAACACGTCAAGGAAGTATTGGATGCACTGGAGAATATCGATGGATTCCATTATTACCTGCTGGATGCACAAGGCTCTCTGCTGGATGATTACATCCGCTGGTGTCCCGAAGATGAGGAACGGATCCGCCAACTGGTTACAGCCAAACGACTGATGACTGGACCCTGGTATACACAGACGGATCAATTGGTGATTTCCAGTGAATCCATGGTCCGAAACCTGTATTATGGTATGAAAACAGCACAAAAGTACGGACATGCGATGAAGGTTGGTTATGTCCCGGATGCATTTGGACAATCGGCACAGATGCCGCAGATCTATCGGGAGTTTGGCATTGAACGTTTCCTGTTCTGGCGTGGTGTCTCGGATAATACGAATCCACATACCGAGTTTACGTGGGAAGGGTCGGATGGCAGTCGTGTATTTGCTGTACAGATGCCATTCGGGTATTACTACGGTGGTAACATTCCGGAAAATGAAGAAGATCTGATCCCTTATTTGGAGAAACAGATTGGTGCGCTGGAACGCAAAGCCTCCACCAAACATATCTATTTCCCCAATGGGTTTGATCAGGCGCCTGTGCGATTGAATCTGCCGGAGTTGATTAAACGGTTCAATGCACTGGATACAGAACGCAAATATGTGATGAATGAACCGGAACGTTTTCTGGCGGAGATCGAAGCGGATAGTCAGGATCTGCCTGTACTTCGGGGTGAATTAATGGAAGCCAAGCACATGCGGATTCACAAGTCCATTTTTTCCACCCGTGCGGATCTCAAGCAACAGAATAACCGAATTGAGAATCTGATTGCTAACACGCTAGAACCTGTACTTGCGATTAGCCATTCTCTCGGACATGACTACCCGCATCGTATTGTGGAGGATATCTGGAAGCTGTTGTTTGAGAATGCGGCACATGACAGCATCGGTGGTTGTAACAGTGATACAACAAATCAGGACGTTGCGTTTCGTTACAAACAGGCCTATGATATCGCACTCAATCTGCTCGACCTGCATATGCGGATGATTGCTTCAACTATACAGCAGGAGGAGACATTTGCGTTCACCCTGTTCAACACGCTACCGTATGTGCGAGGCGGGGTTACTGAGATTGAAGCTTATATTCCGGAAGAATCCTTTGTCATTCGGGATACGAAGGGACGCGAGCTGGATTACACCATTGTAGAAAAAACAGATCAGACCGATTATGTGCTTGGACAACACATTGACCTGAATCCAAGTCGCAAAGTGCATCTGCCAGAACGCGTATATCGCGCCAAATTGCTGGTGGAACTGCAAGAGGTCCCGGCGATGGGTTACACCCAGATTGTTTTTGATTTCAGTCAGGGCGCTGCACCTGTCATTGAACGACGTAACGTGGACACGATTGAAAATGAACATTTCACTATTGCGCTGCAAGCAAACGGTACCTTGCAAATTACAGAGAAGCGATCTGGGCAGGTGTATGCGGATCAAATGATCTTCGAAGATAATGGGGATGACGGAGATTCCTACAATTATTCTCCACCCGAGCGGGACCTGATTGTTTCTTCGGCAGGCAGCCAGATGAGCACAACGACCACCCAAACATCTGTATCCCAGACATTATATCTTCGTTTCACGCTGGATGTGCCCTATGATCTGGAAGAGCGGGCCGCAGGCATCACGTCGGGAGCCTTGCCAATGCAAGTGGAGATATCTCTTCGCAAAGGAGAGAAGCTGATCCGCTTCCACGTTCAGGTGCAGAATGAAGTGTTCAGCCACCGTCTGCGTGTCCTTTTTGATACAGGAATTGCTTCCGCTCTATCCATTGCAGACCAGCCATTCGGTGTCATTGCTCGTCCAACCTCATTGCCAGAAGTGGACGTATGGGAGCGCGAACAATGGCAGGAGAAACCGATCACCATTGAAGCGATGCAGAGTTATGCCGGATTAAACAATGGTTCGCATGGTATGGCTGTGATGACGGAAGGTGTACGTGAGTACGAGATTATTGGTGAGCAAATGGATACCATTGCCCTGACCTTGTTCCGTACTTTCGGTTTCATGGGTAAGGAAAACCTGTTGTATCGTCCTGGCCGGGCCTCCGGTGAGAAAATTGTGGCTACACCTGATGCGCAATTGCTTGGCGAGCTCTTCTTTACCTTTGGCCTGCATATCCAGGCTTCCGGATTCGACGAAGCGAATGTAGCTCGTGCTGCACGTGAATATTTGACACCGATCAGCAGTTATCAGCAATGCGACTTTTTGAACGGACGTCTGATCTTTGCTTTCCGCGATGAGGAACGTGTTCTTGATACAGACTACAGCCTGATGTCGTTCAGCGACGATTCCAACGTGGTGTTAAGCAGTTTCAAGAAAGCAGAGCAGAGTGACGGATACATTGTACGTGTCTTCAATCCGTATTTGTCACAGTCTGCTAACGTGAACATACACTTTAATCAGCCTGTACATGCAGAGCGTGTATCCCTTGCGGAACAACCACTGGAGCCTCAGCAGAGGTTAACCGAGGGAGAAGAGGTCGTTCGTTTGCCGGAACTCGCACATTGTAAATTAATGACGGTACTTGTATCCATATAAGGTGAGCTTTAGTTTGACACAATCCTGATCAGAAGGGAGGTCGGATATCGGTATGATTTTTCCAACTAAACGGTTGAAAAAGCTGTTCCACCTCATTCATGGTGAAGGACAGGAACAGGCTTGGACGAGCCAGGCACTTGCAGACAGGCTGGAAGTTACTGTACGTACTATTCGGGATGATCTGAAAAAGCTGGATCATATCCTTGCTGGGCATGGTGGGAGCCTGGAATCCAAGCGTGGGCGGGGTTATTCCATTCGTGTGCATGATGCGAAGCGGTATACTGGGCTGTTGGAGGAACGGAAGGATGATCGGCAAAAAGGTGCGCCAGTACCTGGATCGCCTGATGAGCGTATCCGGTATGAATTGTTCAAGCTGCTTGGTGAACCGGGTCATATCAAGATGGAAGACCTCGCTGATCAGCTGTTTATAAGCCGTGCAACAATGAACAATGATCTGAAAATCATTCGTCAGATTCTGGAGAACTACCAGCTTCAGCTTCAGATCAAGCCAGGATATGGTGTGAAAGTTGTCGGGGACGAGCACAGGTTCCGCTATTGCCTTGCCGAGTACGCCGATTCGCGAGATGAAGAACTGGGCCCCGAAGGAATGACCGTTGCACAGGAACGTTTGTTGTATCCAATTGAACCCGCGCACATCCGCGAGATCGTTATTCGCCATGTAGGCCAACAGGATGTTCGTATTGCAGATGTGGCACTGAAAGATCTGATTACGCATCTGGCTGTTATGGTATTACGTATTAAGCAGGGGCATGAACTGGAGCGATTCGAGAAAGTGGAGGCGAATGTTCAGGATCAGCAACTTGCACAGCAGATTATTCAGGATCTGGAGTTGTTATATTCCATTCATTGTCCAGTTGGAGAGCGAGATTATCTGCTGTTGCATATTGTTAGCAAAAAAATGACCACTACCGATTGGAATGGACTTCGAAGTGACCCGTTATATCTTGCTGTACAGCAAATGTTGGGTCATATCTATGATCGGTACACCTATGATCTGCGTGATGATGAACGATTGCCGAATGATCTGTATGCCCATCTGAAGCCCATGATTACTCGCCTGGAACATGGCATGAATATGCGGAATCCACTGCTGGGACATATACGTAAATATTATCCACTCGCCTATGAGATTACGATAAGTGCAGTGAAACAGCTACAGACATACGTACCTCATGAGATCAATGACAGCGAGATTGGTTACTTGGCTCTCCACATTGGTGCAGCTTTGGAACGTAAATACCAGATTCCTCATCGCAAACGGAAATCCGTATTACTCGTCTGTGGGTCAGGATACGGCACAGCCCGTATTCTTGAATCCAGATTGCGTTCTTTATTTGCAGAGCTGGAAGTCTCACGTGTAGTTTCGCTACGGGAGTACGAGGAGATGGGGAGTGTGCCCGAAGATTTGGTCATTTCTACGATCCGGTTACGGGAGCCCAAAGGCAAGCCGTCGGCTGTCATTGCTGCGATTCCATCGGAACGAGACATGGCAACGATCACTCATCTGGTGCGAACTAGTGATGAGCAGGAGGAAATGACGCTGCTGCGTTACTTTGATCCACAGTTGTTCATGTTTCGGTCCGATCAGCCTGACAAAATGACACTTATGGCTGAGATGAGCGGGGCGCTGTTGGAGAAGGAAATTGTAACGGAGCAATTCTGGCCAGCTGTGCAGGAGCGGGAAAAGATGGCTTCAACCGCGCTTGGAAGAGGTATGGCGATTCCGCATCCCATGGAGCTGAGTTCAACTCGTACGACCGTATCGGTATGTCTGCTCGAGAAGCCGATTCCGTGGGATGAGGAGAATGAAGTACATGCTGTATTTATGTTATCTATCTGCAAAGAGGATTACGAACAGGCAATGGGGATCTATGATCTGTTTGTAGAATTGATCCGGCAGGAGGAGAAGTTGGAAAGCCTGCGCTCCTGTGGCAGCTTCGATGCCTTTGCCCAACTTGTATGTGAAACGTTGAGTCTGAAAAGTACCGAAGTGTATTAATATATAAGTTCACTAAGGGTAATTCCACTGACACTCCGAGTACAGAACAACCTTACGATCGCTGTTATCCTCCAACTTTTTTTAATTCCCTTTTTGAAAGGGAAAAACCGTCCTTCATCAGATTTGTCTGATAGAGGACGGTTTTTATTCGTTAACACAAACTATAGATTAGATATGTTTGGAAATGATTTCTTCTAGTCCTTGAGCGACAGAATGCGCCCCTCGCGCCAGATGTCTTTCATACAGATGCAGGCGGACAAAGCTCTCATCCGTACCCATGGCTTCGGAGAATATTCCACTGAGTCCACGAGCGCGGCGATCGATCTGTAATAGCAGCTCCAGCGAATCGCCCATGGGATAGAACAGCACTTCCAACTCATCCAGATGCCCACGAAACTTGTTTGTTGGTACAAATTCGAATTCCTGCACAAATGGCAGATTACCGCCCAGCTTCGGCGCATAGTCATTGGTTACTTCACGGAGCTTGAAACCAAGGATATCAATTGCATCGAGCACGGTGTTCATGTCTTTGCTAGGAACAACATGGAGTCTGTCCCGGTCTGAGGGGTCTACAGCACTTGAAATATCGAGGCCCGTCTCCACCCATACCTCTGCACGATGCAGTGTAATTGGCAGATTTTCTGGGAGGTCAAATGAGAAGTCTTTCTCCAATTTGGCTCCAGGCTGTAATGTGAAACCTTCGGTGAGCAGATATTTGGCTATAACGGCTGTTTCTTTTACTTTACGATCATCGTGCTCCCGTATGTAATGGGTTTTGATTGAAAGATAGATTCGATCTACGTTCTGTTCCACATCTCCACCTTCAATGTACACAACCCCCGAGATGATTCCTCCAGGCGTGACCTCTGGTGTATGCAATTCCGTATTTACTTTGGCTGCTCCAACACCTACACTGGCTAACATTTTCTTGAAAAATGACATGCGCTCAACCTCCGGATCAGATGGTTTATTATATGGGATACATACGGCTTCGACCTTAATACGGAAGCTGGAAGAGAAGCGTTTCATATTTTAGCAAAGATATATCGTATATCCAAACAGGAGAATCGACGTACCTATGTCGAATGTTTAAATAAAGGGAATTTTTGTCAGGAGGAACTCTATGAGCATGGAATGGTACGATATGATTGCACAACGTAATGGGGGATACAAGGGTAGAGCTTTGTATACGTTGGAAGGTAACTCTGCTGAAGATATTTTTGAAGAGCGGTTGATTAAGCTTCTGCCTCAGTATACATCCGTGCTCGATGCAGGTTGTGGACATGGGGAGTTTACGTTGAAAATGTCGGAATATACCGATCACATTATAGGGGTTGATAATTCGGAAGAGATGATAAAGATAGCCCAAAACAGTCTTCATTCAAGCACGATAACAAATGTGGAATTTGTCTGCGTCAGCACAAAAGAAAAGATGCCATTTGAAGATAAACAATTTGGTCTGATCTACGATCGCAGAGGTCCAACTTCCATTATTGAGCATGGGAGATTGCTGCAAAAGGGTGGAGTCATGATTGGTATTCATACGGATATAACAAAGGTACGTGAGCGTTTGGAAAGAAATGCTTTTAAGGAGATCAAGATTGAGGAATATAACGAGGCACTTATGATTTTCTCGGATGAAAAAGAGTTTGCCATCTTTCTCTCCGATATCCCCGGAAACCCGGATTATACACAGCCTGAGTACCGGGAACAGCTGGAAGTCAAGCTGAAGGAGAACCGGGTTGATGGTAGAATTGCTGTAAGAGAATGCAAGTATATTTGGCAGGCCATAAGGAGCTGAAGCCGATTGAATACAGAATTTTCAGAACAGAAATATGGTGAAATGGGTGTCAAAACCAGCTTCGAGCAGATGGCGAACGGGGAGCAAAAATATAAAATGATAACAGAAGATGGCAGTTATTATTGTAGCGATACATACCATCAAGCATGGATTGAACACCTCCAGTGATTGGACGGCATCCCCTGAGTTGGATAGGTTAACTCAATCTTTAACAGAGAAGGAGCTACTCCAGAAGTATGATTAACCAGACGGGAGGATCAGACAGATGCGTAAAAGTACAATATTTTGGATTACGGGAGTAACGATAATTCTCTTGGTGACTCTGCTCATATACAGCTATGTTATTCCAAGTGTGAGTGCCCAGGATGTTGTGATGGCAGGCACAATCAGGCAGATTGATACGGATGTAGTTGAGGTAGAGTTAGAGATAACGCGAAAAAGAGAAGACAAGGATCAACATATGGTGTATCCCGTTGTCCCTGGATGGGAAGGGGTCACATTCACTGAAGAACAAGATGATGCGTGGTACATGCCTTCGTCTGTTGGCAGCTCCTATCTTGATCAAGTCATTTTGGAAAAGTATCTGAAGGCGCAGGGGAAAACCATGAAATCAACTGATAATCTGATAGGGTTTGCGATACCTGATGAGATAGGGAGCTACAAGTTGCGGTTAACGCTCAGATCTTTGGATGGAACGACTCAGCCGCTTGAGAATCCCGTGGTGTATTATGTTCACAACGAGCATTTGTTAGGGAAGGATCTGAGTTGGGTTACGAGTGAGAATCTGGAGATCAATAAGGAGTATTCAGAATGATGAATGTATATGAATCGAATGAAATCACTGTACGTTTCTTGGACTCAGAAGATGAACAACATCTGGTGAAGTGGCTGTCAGACCCGGAAGTTCTTCAATACTATGAAGGGCGTGATCGGCCGCATGATCTGGAACAGGTGAGAGAGCATTTTTACAATCAGAAAGAAGGTGCTACTCGTTGTATCGTTGAGTATGGAGGACATCCGATTGGATACATTCAGTTCTATGAGCTTGAGGAAGAAGAGCGAACGGAGTATGGTTATGGAGACACGGATGAGATCATCTATGGAACGGATCAGTTTATTGGTGAGGTAGAATACTGGAATAAAGGCATTGGTACACAGTTGATGCAATCCATGCTGGCTTATCTGATTAATGAAAAACAAGCCCGTAAAGTGGTTATGGACCCTCAATCCTGGAACTTAAGAGCGATATCCTGTTACGAGAAATGTGATTTCCAAAAGATTAAGCTGTTGGAGAAACATGAGCAGCACGAAGGACAGATGCGAGACTGTTGGCTTATGGAATATGCCCTGTAGATCCTGCTTAAAGTTATTTAAATCATGTAAACAAGGAGGAATAATGGATGGATGAAAGATTTCCGATAGGACCATTTGTACACACGGGTGAAGTTACTTTGGCACAACGGGAGAAGTGGATTCAGGACATTGCTGAGTTGCCTGAACGCGCACGAGAAGCGGTAAAGGGATTGAGTGAAGAGCAATTAAGTCTACCGTATCGAGAAGGTGGATGGATGCTCAAACAGGTTATTCACCACATGGCAGACAGCCATATGAACAGTATGATTCGTTTCAAGTTGGCGCTGACAGAGGATACACCAACGATTCGGCCTTATTATGAAGAGCGCTGGGCTGAACTGAGTGATTCAAGAGACCTGGATGTCGAATTCTCGCTTCAGATTCTGGATGCCCTCCATCGTCGTTGGGTGTTTCTGTTAAACGCGCTGACAGATGCAGATTATGCCAAACAATTTTATCATCCCTCATCGGAAGAAACGACAAGACTGGATTACAATCTGGGCATGTATGCTTGGCACGGCAAACACCATGTTGCTCACATCACATCGCTTCGGGATAGATTGGGAATATAGCTATTAGAAATATCTTTTAAGGAGGATTCATCAATGAGTGTACATATCAGACTATTAAATGAGAACGATCCTGTAATCATATCAAAGGCGTTTCAGGAGCAGGGTTGGGGGAGATCCCCTGAGCAGTATCTTCATTACTTGGCTGAACAACAGTATGGGGAACGCGTAACCTTGGTAGCCGAGTTGAATGGAGAATTTGCCGGATACGTGAATGTATTGTGGAATTCCAGCTACCCGTCTTTCAGGGAACAAGGAATTCCCGAAATTAACGATTTTAATGTACTAATGAAGTTCCAGCGCCAAGGTATTGGTTCACGGTTGATGGACCGAGCAGAGGAAGTTATTCTGGAACGAACGGATGTAGCAGGCATTGGTGTAGGTGTGTTTTCCGATTATGGCAAAGCGCAAGTTCTATATGCCCATCGCGGGTACATACCAGACGGTCACGGTGTACACAAACATGATCATTACATTCAGCCGGGTGAAGAAACGATTATGGACGACGATGTTGTACTTTATCTTACGAAGAAGTTAAAAGCCACGCAATAATTTCATAATATATACAATATGAAAGATGTCATGTATATTAGTTGTAAATATCTGTTATGTGTGACTGGCGTAAACGTGGAGTGAACCACTAGGGAGCACATATATTATATGCCGTACGCCTGGGCAAAGTGTTTGATCTTTTGATCAAACACTTTATTTATTATTCAGGGAACGAAAGGACTGGTGGCGGCAATGAAAATGGCGTTTGTTTTATTTGATGGAATGACAAGCATGGATTTAGCTGGATTTTATGAAGCAGTGACTTGGCTAGCGATTCTGAAAGTAAAGGAAAACGTATCATGGACATTCTGCGCAGATAAGGAGGAAATTTCAGATGACCGCGGGCTGAAAATGAAATCCGATGCAGTATTACCTCATCTAGGGGATTTTGATCTAGTATTTTTTCCTGGTGGATTATCAACTAGAACGCTTCGATTTGATGAGGATTTTATGCGATGGGTCCGAACGGCAGAAAATGTCACTTATAAAATATCTATTTGTACCGGGGCTCTACTGTTGGGGGCAGCAGGTTTCCTAAAAGGAAAAAGGGCTACTACCAACTCATCTGCTTATGATTTATTGAATCCTTATTGTGCAGAAGTAATCTCAGCGCGTGTAGTGCGTGATGGTAATACGGTAACGGGTGCGGGGGTTACGGCTTCCATTGACCTGGGACTATACTTGGTCGAAATGTTAACGTCTACGGAGATCGTCCTTCAAGTTCAACAAAAACTAGAGTATCCATATTATGAAGCTGGTAACTTAAAAGATGTCTACATGCACACTAAAAGGTAGGGGATAAAAAGATGACTATTCGCCTTTTTCAAGCGATTGATCAGCCAGCGGTGCTGAAAATGATGACGGATCATGATTTTCAATTCCCTTCGTTTATACGCGATCAGTATCCTGCGCGCTGGGATTTATTTTTAAAAATGACGGATGAACGTATCAGTGCTTATTATGTCATGGTTGACGAAGCAGATGTTGTCATAGGTCATGCTGGTTATATCTTTCATCCTACTGTTAACCGATATGAAATCGTTGGCGTTGTTACATGCAAATCACACCTTCGACAGGGAGTAGCACGTGGACTAATTACAAAAATATGTATAAAAATAGCTGAATTCGGCAGTGGTGATGTCATGCTTTACACACTTGATCATGAAGAAAATGAAGCAGCGCTCCTATTTTATGAACGAATGAATTTTCAAAAAGAAGGTGTTGATATGAACTATTATACCTCGGGGTTTCATAGAGTTTCACTTGTTAAAACATTATAAGGAAACTTCAAAAAACTAATTGAAGTGGAAGCATAAAAGTGTACTTCAGTTTAAGTTGCATGGACTTGCAAAGAAAGATGATCAAAAAGCTGTCCTGCATGTTATACTCTATTGGAATTTGAGGAATGATAAGCAGGATGTTAAGAGATTAGATGATCAGAGGAGTGAATGATGCATGTTTAGCAAAGTCGGCCAGATTATGTTGTATGTCAACAATCAGGATGAATCACTGGCATTTTGGACGGAAGTTGCAGGATTCCACATTGTGGATGAAGTAAACCTTGACGAGGGCATGAGATGGATTGAGATTGCGCCTACCGCAGACTCGCAGACAAGCATTATACTCCATGACAAAGAGTTCGTTGAACGGATGTCGGCGGGTGTAAATCTGGGCACACCTTCGTTAATGTTCTTCACCGAAAATCTGGATCAGTTATATGCCGACTTGGCTGGTAAACATGTAACGGTTGGAGAGATTGTCGAGATGCCAACGGGGCGTGTCTTCAACTTTGCTGATAACGAAGGAAATTACTTTGCAGTTTTGGAACGGGCGAAGTAAGTTACAACTTAAAACAGCACCATTGCAAGCGGTCGACATTCATGTCGGTCGTTTTTTTGTTGGGAAAAAGCTTATGTTTTGGAGTAGAAAAACACAAGAAAAATAGAGAACTACTGGGTAAAAATGTTATAATAGAGTGTGGCTGATTTATTGAAAATGACGAGGAGTGAATAGTCTGAAATGAAGGTTTGAATGGAGCAGTTAAGGAGGAATGTGGTTGTGGAAAAGACGATTAAAAGTGTACAGGATCTATATGATATGCTCGATGCGGATTTCAGATCTGCCAAGCAGTTTTGGGAACCTTTCTATGAGGATCGGAACAGACCAATCCCCTTTTTCCCAAACAAACCGGATGAGAATCTGGTAGCGCATGTGAACGAAGGTGTGCTGAGCGGCGGTAAGGCACTGGAACTGGGGTGTGGCCCGGGCAGAAATGCGTTGTATTTAACCCGCCAAGGATATCAGGTAGATGCTTATGATCTTTCGGAGACAGCTATTGCTTGGGCTAAAGAGAGGGCGGCAGAGGAGCAACTGGACGTGCATTTTGAATGTCGATCTGTGTTCGAATTATCCCCAGAGCAAGAATATGATCTTGTCTACGACTCGGGTTGTCTGCACCATCTGTTGCCACATCAGCGCATTCCCTACATAGAGATGATCCACAATGCACTCCGGCCTGGAGGATACTTTGGAATGACTTGTTTTGCTCCTGGTTTTGGCGATATTGGTGGGCCTGAGATCGTTATGAATGATTGGCAGGTGTATCAAGAGAAGTCGATGCGCGGTGGTCTTGCGTTCACGGAGGAGAAGCTTCGCTACATGCTGGAAGATGGCTTTGAATGTGTGGAGTTCCGTGCAATGAAGTCGCTGGAGCAACATGAACCGTATTTTGGTGTACCTTTTCTCTGGGCCACGTTGTGGAGAAAGAAAAACTCGTAAGAATAGTGAAATAAACATGCATTGAAAATAGAGGAGGAGTGGTATCGGAATGGGAACAGAAACAGGAAAAAGACACTTTATCATTACAGGCACATCCAAAGGGATCGGTTTACAACTTGCAGAGTTATTATTGGCTAAGGGGGATTACGTTTACGGTATTTCACGCGGGGGTTCGGATCTGTTGGAATCAAGCGAGGAATGGAGCGGGCGTTACCGCCATGTTCAGTATGATCTTGCCGACCTGAATGGGATCGATGATTTGATTACACACATATTGGACCAAATACCTTCTCAGGAAGCTGAATTCATTGGACTCATTAATAATGCAGCGATGCTGGAGCCTCTAAAACCTATCAATCAATGCAGTGCGGCAGAGATAAGTCAGAGTCTTAACATCAGCCTCGCAGCACCAATGATATTAAGTTCCTCTTTTATTCAACAAACAAATCATCTGTCCGCCAGACGTAAAATTGTCAATCTCTCATCGGGTTCGGGAAGTTATCCGGCGCCTTCAATGGCAGTGTACTGTACATCCAAGGCAGGTATGAACATGTTCACCCAATGCGTATCTTTGGAGCAAACGGGCCAACAGAACCCTGTTGAGATTATTGCTTTTGATCCGGGGATGGTCGATACGGAATTGCAGGCTGTTGCACGAGGCAAAAGTGCAGAGGAGTTCGCTCTTGCAGGTATGTTCAATCAAGTATATGAAGCAGGACAATTAAGATCGCCACGAGACGTAGCGATGCAGTTGATCGAGCGGATGGACGAAAATAGTGATTCAAGCCATGTTATACACACTGTTGAGAGCTAATATGATATACGATACTTCTTTCAGCTCGTTTTCTTACGAAGTATGGATACCTTTTGATATAAGCCCAACTTCCCTGTACACTGGAATCAGCGATCGGAAGAACGATTCGTAACGGTAAAGGTGATCCTGCAACAACGGAGTCTAATTACCTTATTCAACCTTAGAAGATCAGAAACGTGGTGAAGTCTCTTGTTTAAAATTATGCTCATTGAAGACGACGAGTCGTTATTCAGTGAAATCAAGGAACGTTTGTCCCAATGGTCGTATGACGTGTATGGTGTGCAGGATTTTGGAAAGGTATTGCAGGAGTACAGCGTAATTCAGCCGCAACTGGTCATTATAGATATTCAGTTACCCCAATATGACGGGTTCCATTGGTGCCGGATCATTCGTTCGCACTCCAATGTGCCGATTATCTTTTTGTCCTCACGGGATCATCCTGCGGATATGGTTATGTCCATGCATTTGGGGGCAGACGATTTTATCCAGAAGCCTTTTCATTTCGATGTATTGATTGCCAAGATCCAAGCGACTTTGCGGAGGGTGTATAACTATAATACAGAGCATATTGAACTTCGAACCTGGCGCGGTGCGGCTATTGAATATGTGAAAAATACACTGACCTGCGGGGATGAATCTGTCCTGTTGACCAAAAACGAAATGTTCATCCTTAAAGTGCTGGTCGAGCACAAAAATCAGATTGTTACCCGTGAGGACCTCATCCGGAGCTTGTGGGATCATGAGCATTTCGTGAGTGACAATACGCTAACGGTTAACGTTAATCGGTTACGGAAGAAACTTGAACCCATCGGCTTGGAGCGGTACATTGAAACCAAAGTAGGGCAGGGGTACATGGCAACGGAAGAGGCAGAAGCATGATCGGAAAGTACATACGAGAAAGGGCTAGTTGGTTATGGCTACTGGTAAGCATGCAACTTATTATTTTATTGGTGGCCTACCTGGACTCGTCCATTCCATTCCAATCTGTGATGTATATCGTAGGACTGAATGTGGTGGTATGCCTTGTTTTTATCTGGGCGAGATACCTGAAAGAGACCCGTTTCTATAAAAAATTGAGCATCTGGGATCATACCTATGATCTGGGAGAACTCGATATCGCCGAAAGTCCATATGAGCAGATTGTACATGAGGCCGTCAGTTCCCAGACACAGCGGTATCGTAAGGAGTCGTCACATCATTTTATCGCTCTGGAACAGGAGAAGGACGAGATGTTGTCCTGGATTCATGAGGTGAAGACCCCACTGACAGCGTTGCAACTGATGATCGAGCGCTTGCCAGATGACAAGTTACAGAGCCAAATGACATATGAATGGTTACGAATTCATCAGTTGCTGGATCAGCAGCTTCACCAGAAGCGTATTCCGTTTATGCATAATGATCTGTTCATCGAAGAGACGGAACTTGAACCGGTATTGAATAGCGAGATACGAGCACTGAAATCGTGGTGCATCTCCAAAGGCATTGGCTTTGATGTGTCTTTAATCGTATCGCGCGTGCTCACAGACAGCAAATGGTTAGGCTTCATCCTCCGGCAGTTGTTGAGCAATGCGGTGAAATATAGCGATTCATCGGACATCCTCATTGAAAGTCGGGAACAGGATGGACACATCATACTCATGATTCAGGATCACGGGCGAGGGATTGAGACTCAAGATCTGCCGCGTATATTTGATAAAGGATTTACGTCTACCCGAGGCAGAATGGATGGAGCGGCTACCGGGATGGGGCTGTATCTGGTTCGTCAGGTGGTCCAGACGCTTCATGTGAACATTCATGTAGAATCTTCTCTTGGCGAGGGCACAACCGTCACACTTACTTTTCCGCGAAAAAACGACATGGTGCATCTTGCAGGCGTGTGACAACAATGTCACATGCTTTTTGGTTTTGTTCGGTGAATCACACGATAACACTGCACATCCCGATTATGATATAGACACGAGCATTTTGCAGAAGATCTAAGAGGAGTGAGCGGGATATGTGGATACTGGAAGCCAAAAAAATTCATAAAGTCTATGGTAATAAATTAAATAAACAGGAAGTGCTGAAGGGAATAGATCTTGGGGTAAGCAAGGGAGAGTTTGTTGGTATTATGGGGCCTTCGGGTTCGGGTAAAACAACGCTGCTTAATGTACTTTCCTCCATTGATCGGGTGAGCCAGGGCACGATAGATATTGAGGGCAAGGAATTCACCGGAATGAAGGAGAAACAGCTGGCTGAATTTCGCAAACATCATCTGGGCTTTATTTTTCAGGAATACAATCTGCTGGATACCCTTACGGTAAAGGAAAATGTATTATTACCGCTCTCGATTACGAGCATTCCAAAGCAGGAGGCACACCACAAGTTTGAACAGATCGCACGTGAACTGGGAATCTACGAGTTGAAAGACAAGTATCCATCTGAGATTTCAGGGGGTCAGAAGCAGCGGACTTCGGCAGCACGAGCATTTGTCCACGAGCCGAGTATCATTTTTGCGGATGAGCCGACAGGAGCGCTGGATTCCAAGTCCGCTTCGGATCTGCTCGGCAAGTTAAGTGATATGAACAGCGCCCGCAAGGCGACTATTATTATGGTTACCCATGATCCGGTTGCCGCAAGTTATTGCAGCAGAGTGATCTTTATTCGAGATGGTCAGATCTACACCCAGTTGAATAAAGGAGACGAGTCACGGCAATCGTTCTTCAACGATATTATCAAAACCCAGGGCGTATTGGGTGGTGTGCAGCAATGAGCTTGAATTATATTATCTTCCGCAATCTCAGGAAAAATCTGAAGAATTATTATCTCTATGTATTTGCGCTTGTGTTCAGTGTGGCATTGTATTTCTCCTTTGTGACGTTACAGTATGATCCTTCCATGGATGAGGTAGCTGCTTCAACAAAAGGTGCGGCGGCTATAGGCGCATCTTCGGTACTGTTAATCGTCATTGTTGGTATCTTTTTGCTCTATGCCAATACGATCTTTATCAAGCGGCGTAGCAAAGAGATTGGATTATTTCAATTGATCGGACTGACGAAAGGCAGAATTTTTGGTATTTTGAGTGCGGAGAATAGTATTCTTTATTTTGGCTCCATGGCTATCGGTGTGTTAATTGGGTTTCTTGCGTCCAAGCTGGTATTGATGATATTGTTCAAAATTCTCGGTGTGGATGCGATTACGAAACTGTATTTCTCTCCCATGGCACTGATGCAAACGGTGATTGTTTTTACGATCATGTATCTGCTCATCATGCTGATGAACTACACTTTTATCAAGAGACAGAGCATTCTCTCACTCTTTCGGGTGTCGGCCACTTCGGAGCAGCAGGTGCAGAAGATGTCTGTCGGACAGATGATTGTTGGCGTCTTGGGCATTGCTCTGATTGTGTATGGATACTTCATGTCTGCACGGCTGTTCAGCGGTGAGGCCATGGATATGCAGCAGTTGATGTATACGATGATCCTGATTCTCTTCTCGGTCATACTGGGGACATACCTGTTCTATAAGGGTTCGGTAAGTTTTATCTTTAATCTGATTCGCAAAAGTAAAAACGGATACCTTACCATTCATGAGGTGTTGTCGTTATCTTCAATCATGTTCCGCATGAAATCCAACGCATTGCTGCTCACAATTATTACAACCGTGTCGGCGCTTGCTATTGGCATGCTGTCACTCAGTTACATTTCGTATTATTCCGCAGAGGCTCAGGCGAAAGAAAGCTTGCCGGAGGATTTCTCTTTTGCTCAGGTTGATGTGAAAGATCGCTTTGTAGCCGAGTTGAAACACAAACAGATACCATATGAAGAGAAGCACAGAGAGCCTATTTATATTGAAATTGATGCTCACGAAGTGATGGATGAGTCCATGACGGAACAGTACCTGTTCAGTAGTGTGTTGAGTGACAACATGGTAGATAACATTGATTTGCAAGCGGGTGAAGTGGTCTTCATGGGATATGGAAATGCCCTTCAGCAGTTAATTTCCATTCAGGAGAAAGGTCCAATCGTCTTGAGCGGGTTGAAACATACGCTGGCACAACAACTGATCGGAACAACCAAACTTGGAGTTCTTCCCACGTATTATACTGGGGGCACGCCTGTAGCGGTGGTAGATGAGACGGTATACCAGCAGCTGCGGCAGGATCTCAATCCCAAGCTGCAAAAATCCGAGTGGGCTGATTACTATGGTGTACGTATTCTGAACGAGGGGCAGGCTGAAGAGGCATATGCCGTATATAAGGAGCTGCAGTTGGAAGCACCGAGCTTCTCCCAGATTGAGTTCAGAAATAACCAACGTAATAATATGGGACTGATTATGTTCATTGTTGGTTTCCTGGGTTTGACGTTCTTGATCACATCGGGATGTATCCTGTACTTTAAACAAATGAACGAGAGTGAAGAGGAGAAGGGTAATTATACCATTCTGCGAAAACTCGGATTTACACAAGGCAATCTGTTGCGTGGAATTCAGATCAAGCAGTTGTTTAACTTCGGTATTCCGCTTGTGGTGGGATTGAGTCATAGTTACTTTGCCGTGAAATCAGGTTGGTTTTTCTTTGGTACGGAGCTGGCGACACCTACGGTCATTGTCATGATAGTCTATACATTGTTATATTCGATCTTTGGTCTGTTGTCTGTGTGGTACTATAAACGAGTGATTAAGGAAGCTTTGTAGAATTGGGATCAGGACTATGCTGATATAGCAAAATAGGTTGAGTAAAGGGCAGCTGTATTGTTTACAGACTGCTCTTTTTTCTTTTTCTAACTATAATGCCTCATGAAAAAAAGGATGATTATGGAATTGAGTCGAAATGATGATAGAGTCCATGCTTCTGATTCATGTATAACGGTGAAACGAGGGGAGTGGAGTAGCTTGCCTGGAGTTCTATATGCCTCGAAGAAAGAGTTAAGTGAGACGATTCGACGCACCTATGAATTGTTTGAGGGTGAATTCAATGACATCCATAACAGCGACAAAGATAAGTGGGTTGAAGGTGTAGATAAGACGCCTGCCCAGATGATCGCGTACCAGTTAGGATGGATGAACCTGGTGATGGGTTGGGAGCGAAATGAACAGTTGGGAAATGAATGTCATATGCCGGCCCCAGGATATAAATGGAACCAACTAGGGTCATTAAATGAATCATTTTACGAAAAGTATTCAGGGTGTACGCTGGAGGAGCTGCGCTCTTTGTTTCGGGAGATAGAACAACAATGGCAGAACTGGATTGACTCGCTGAGCGAAGAGGAGTTATTTGTACAAGGGATAAGACAGTGGACGGGGACCAAGCCCGGATGGGCTATGGTGAAGTGGATCCAGATTAATTCTGTAGCTCCTTTTAAATCCTTTCGGACCCGATTACGTAAATGGAAAAAAGGTCACTTAGCCAACATGGATGAGGGGAGAATGGGTGTCTAATGAATCTGGCAAATAAAATCACGTTGGCTAGAATCGCGTTGATTCCATTGTTTATGATCTGTTTTCTCAATCAGCAAAGCGTGATGATTGCACTAATTATTTTTGCAGGAGCAGCTGGTACGGATAAATTGGATGGATATGTGGCGAGAAAATATAATCAGATCACGAATCTGGGAAAGTTGCTTGATCCACTGGCGGATAAACTGTTGATTGCGGTTGCGCTGGTCATGATGGTTCAGGGGAATATGATCAGTTCATGGATTGCTGTAATCATTATAGGACGTGAAATTGTGATTACAGCTTTACGAATGGTAGCCACAGAGCAGGGCATTGCTCTTGCAGCAGATCGGTATGGAAAAATCAAAATGGTACTTCAGGTGGCAGCCATCATTGCCATTTTGTTGAATAATGTTCCGTTTAGTTTGCTGACTGATATCAGAGTGGATATGGCATTACTATGGGTTGCAACAGGCGTTACTCTCTTATCCGGAATGAATTACATTATCGTAAATTATAAACTGTTGAGATAAAAGGAGTGATTAGGAGATGTCTAAAGGAAATATAACCCCAAGTACCGAGCAAGATTCAGAGTATGTTCGCCAGCAACTTATCGCATTTAATGCTGCACATGTGAGCGAGGAATTAAGGCATCGGTACGAAGAACTGAATTTCAATATCAAAAATGAGACTGGTGAGATTGTTGCAGGTGTGCTGAGTACACTTTGCTGGAACTGGCTGGAGGTTGATATTCTTTGGGTGGATTCTGAACAACGGCATCGGGGATATGGTTCCCGGTTGTTGCTTGAAGTTGAGCGAATTGCGCGAGAGAAATCTTGTGATTTTGTCATGTTGAACACCTTCTCATATCAAGCACCGGAATTTTACAAGAAACATGGCTACCAATTGATCACAACGATCGAGAATGCACCGACTGGACACAGTCATTATTATTTTAAAAAGGACCTCATGTAAGACAAAGCATGCGAAATAGGACAAAATCAGGAGGGTTATGATGGTTATCATTAAAGGAATCGAACTTGAAGATTTACCGGCACTAAGCCAGCTATACAATGAGTTGATGGGAATGCCTACCAATGAACAGCAGATGAAAAAGATGTTTCATTACATACAGCAGAATGGTCATTATCATGTGCTTGGGGCATTTTACAATGGCAAACTGGTTGGGTCCGTTATGGGGGTTGAGTGTATGGATCTGGTGGGGCCATGCAAACCGTTCATGGTTGTGGAGAATGTGATTGTATCGGATCAGGTACGCAGGCAGGGCATTGGGCAGAGGTTAATGCTCCAGATTGAGCGGATTGCAAAAGATATGGGTTGTGGTTACATGATTCTGGTGTCTGGCGATCAGCGTAAGGAAGCACATATATTTTATGAGAAGTTAGGTTTCAAGGATGAGAAGGTTCAGGGTTACCGAAAGCATCTTTAACAGACAGTTCAAGTGAAAATTTCTTACACAAGTGGAAGGATTACTTAAGGAACATGGCGAATAAGGCATAGTCTTAACAAAAGAAACGAATAAGAGGGAGGCACTCTCGTGTTCAAAAAATGGGCTAATGTTTTCATGGTTCTGAGCCTGGTATTCGCCGTATGTTCCCCAACCTCCTATGCTGCCGCCAAAACGGTCAAGGTAACCGTGACGTTGGTGAGCGCAGAGCTTGTCGAGAATAACTCTGTCGGTAATGAGTGGGCCATCGGAGCAAGTGTGAACGGCAAAGATCTGGAAGAGGGTTCGTCAGTCACTTTAAACCTGAAATCCACGGGTACATTGAAACTGGAGGCCATCGCCGAAGAACAGGACAAAATTCCCGATTACGGGGATAAAAGCGCCAACGTCAAACTATCTTCGTTCTCCAAATCAACCAACAAGACACTTTCCGTGGTGGTGACCGAGAACAGAGGCCGATATTCTGGTAACACAGCGACTTGGGCGTTCAAGTTTAAGATTAGCAAGAAGTGAATAGGAACCAACCGTGAGAAAAGAGAGCTGAGCTCTCTTTTTTTATGCGTAAATAATTGTTGATCTAAAGTAAGGCGACGTTTCTAGCCACGCTAATCTTTGTTAAACTAATGAGAACAACAGTATAGAAATAAAAGATGTATTTTCAAAAAAAAGTACATAGGAGGTTAACACAATTATGCGTATCGTAGATAACATTAAAGTCTGGGGGGAGCCGCTGGAGAACGCCGTAAGTCAGGCGGTGACTTGCTCGCAATATGGAGATGTATTGGGTGTGGCTCTGATGGCCGACCATCACAAAGGTTACTCACAACCCATCGGTGGTGTTGTCGCTTATCGGAATATGATCAGCCCGTCAGGTGTCGGATATGATATTGCCTGTGGCAACAAGGCTGTGCGTACAAATCTGATGTGGGAAGATATTCGGGATCAGATTGTAACGATCATGGATGACATCAATTCGACCATTTCTTTCGGCGTGGGTCGTAACAATCCAACACCCGTGGATCATGAGCTGTTCGACGACGCGAGCTGGAAGCTGTTTGATACCATTGAACCGGGATTACAACATAAGCTGAAGACACTCGCACGCAACCAACTTGGAACCGTAGGCAGTGGCAATCATTTCGTGGATATTTTTGTAGAAGAGGCAACGGGAAAGGTGTGGATCGCAAATCATTTTGGCAGCCGCGGGTTCGGTCACAAAGTGGCGAGTGGGTTCCTTAACCTTGCCGCAGGGCGTCAGTTCAGTGGCAAAGCGCCGGGCGAATCGATGGATCAACCGCCTACGTTGTTTGACCTGAACAGCGAAATGGGTGATATGTATTGGGATGGAATGACTTTGGCGGGCCGATACGCCTATGCAGGACGTGATTATGTCATTGAACAGGTGCTCGGAATTCTCGGGGCAAGTGCTGAATACGCCGTTCATAACCATCACAACTTTGCCTGGAAAGAACAACACATGGGTGAAGAGGTAGTTGTGGTCCGCAAAGGCGCAACGCCATTGGCACCCGGGCAACTCGGTTTTGTCGGAGGCAGTATGGGGGATATCTCGGTAATTGTGGAAGGGATCCACAGCGAGGAGAATACCGAGTCATTCCGCAGCACCGTACATGGGGCAGGGCGCACGATGAGCCGGACCCAGGCGGCTGGCAAAATGAATTACAAGCTACGCACACGCATGGGCGGCGAGATTAGCGAAGCACAGATGCATGAGGCGATTCGTGCCTATGGTGTCGAACTGCGGGGAGCGGGCACAGATGAAAGTCCGTTTGTGTACAAGAAACTGCAAGACGTGCTGAACGCACATGCGAATACGTTGAAGATCAACCATGTGCTGCGTCCCGTTGGTGTCGCCATGGCCGGAGGTAATGAATTCGATCCATACAAGGATTAGTCAGAAAAGAGGGTGAACTTCATAAGAAATTGTGCGATATATAGCTCTCAGTTTGACCTGGATCAGCTGTTTGAAGTGATTCAATCCATTTATCCTGAGGGTACGATTGAACGCCGGGAAGACAAGACCCATATTCAAGTGACTCAGAAAAAATGGCTCAGTAAGAAAACCAAAGGCTTTAATATCATGACCAGCCAGACACATCCTGAGGAATTTACGACAATGATTCAGGGCATGCTTGGATTTTTGAGTCAGATTGAAGGGCGCAATGCTTCGCTCCAGGAAAAGGTATTGATCAAATGTTCCACACTTAATATGGTGGTTGGTATTGAGACGGAAGAGGATATATCGGAAGAATTCTTCGGCGAATTGTTACGGTTGGCGGATGCGCTGGATGCCGTCATCTTCTGGGGAGGTGGATCTCTGCTGAATGCACAAGGCCAGTTATTGCTGGATGTGAATGGAGAATCTGAAGTGGAGGATTACACGGTGACAGCGCACACCAGTTTCCTTGACGGTAACAGACCGCAGTCGGAGTCGGGCATTCAACGTAAAGCGCGGTCAGAGCAACGGTTGACTGAACAAGGCATTCCGTATAATGCGAACTTGCCCGTAAGGGCCGGAGACGAGCACACCACGATTCGGAGTAAAGAGGAAGTCGCGCGTCGTGCGGTTGCCCTATGTCTTGCCGCGCTTAAGGGTGAGTGTCTGGGAGCCGGCGAAAGTGCGGATGATACCGCAGCACTGGTTCAGGAAGTGATCGACAAGTATGAGGCTGAATCCTTTTTCTCACCCGCAGAGAAGAGGTTTATCGACCAGCACGGAGCAGAGCAGCAGGAGATCATCTCCTTCTCTTGGGGATATGAAGCCTACCACGTAATGTTGTGGGCGCTTGGTTATGTGAAAGAACTAGGCGCACCAACGGAGTTATGTAACGTAGGGAAGGATGTCGGTTATTTGCAGCAGAAGGATAGTTTTACCGACTTTCTCTCCGATGCATCTCTGCGTAACAAAAGCGAGATTCTGGATGAAGCAGATCTGATCTACCGTTATAACTGGGTGTGCGTGGATAGTCGTGTGAATGACAAAACACCTCCCGCTGGCCTGAATGGTGGAGTGGCTTATGAACGTCACCGGGCATTGAACTGGCTGATCTGTTATCTGGATCAGGCGTGGGATGATGTGCGTACAGACACGTAGAACAGGATGATGTGATGGCCTATTGTAAATAAACAATAAATATTACACAACATACAACAATGCAAATACCCCTTTAGCCGCACAAATACGGTTAAAGGGTATTTGATATTCTGCCATATTACCCACTATGTCTGCCAAACTGTTCACGAATAATGACATCAGCAAGAATCAACTTTTTCTCGACGTTGCTCTCTGGATTCGCAATGCGCCATAACATCTGATCCACTGCACGCGCACCGAGTAACTCCTTGTTCACATTAACTGTGGCAAGTAATGGGATATTGTCGTATAGATTATCAAATCCCGTGACAACACACTGATCGGGTACACGAATACCCATACTCTCAAGGGCTTCTATGGTGTATAGCCCATAGAAATCATTCGCACATACAAACACTTCAGGCAGGTTATCCTCACTGATCACCGAAGTGAACGTCTGGCGGAACTCATCCAATGCCTGATTACTCAGCTCGGGAATCTGATGTATTTCCATCCCATGACCCATAAGCACAGAAGTATAAGCAATCCAGCGTTCATAGAAGCTATGAGCATCCCCGATATTGCCAACGAACTGGAATGTTTTGAAGCCCTTGCGGAGCAAATAGAGCATGATCTCTCGCATGGATGCAAAGTTATCGGTGAATATGCTGTCACTGTGAAAAACAGGGTCCAGATGATCCACCATCACAACCGGAATACTGAGCCGCTTGATTTCAAGCAGAATCGGGGTCGAGATAGAGCCAACGGTAATGATCCCTCGAATGGCATCCGGGTTGAGTAGGGTAAATAGCTGGTCTGCTGAGGGTTCCGTTAAGGTCAGAATATTAATCCCTTTTTGGTTCAGCTTGGAAG
This sequence comes from Paenibacillus sp. FSL H7-0940, assembly GCF_037979415.1. Taxonomy (NCBI): domain Bacteria; kingdom Bacillati; phylum Bacillota; class Bacilli; order Caryophanales; family Paenibacillaceae; genus Paenibacillus; species Paenibacillus sp. FSL H7-0940. Next base: position 3,822,434 of record NZ_CP150280.1, on the reverse strand, counting down.
AAATCCCGTTAAAGACGGGTCCCCAGTATACGGAGTCTTGATTTTGGTACCGAACATTGGGAAACAAAATCAAGATCGTTCCGCTTGAACGTGTGTTCTTTGGTTCCTGAAGTTCATGGCTGTTATACAGTTCACCAGACAACATGCTATTATCTTTGAAATATCCAAGTTTGCCAGCGGCCTTGAGAATGATATCCCTCGTTTGATCGCTAACTCCCGATTTTCCAGACAAAGCTCGTGACACCGCGAATTTCGACAAACCCGTAAAATGTGCAATCTCCTGAATTGTTACCTTTGTCTTCATCATACCATCCTTACACTCGTAGTTCTGCCGTATTCCTTATTTGGAGCGATATCCAACGATTCTAGTATAGCATGATGTATTTCTCTTAATCTAATAACGGACAGAGAATTCAAAATGTTAGTGATGCACAGTATTTTAGGATGAACGTTCAACGTGACGGTAAGCATATTTTCAGATAGTATGACGAATTTTGTCTACTGAATTATTATTTTGTTATTTTATAAAAATAACAAAATAAACAAAGTTATAATTATGGTTTAATAAGTTTGTACTTAGAGTCCAGGATATTGAATAAGCTGTGATACAGGCATATCACAGATTAATCAGCATTTTATCAGAGAAATTAGAAAATGTTGACAACAAAAATGTTGACGCTTACATTTTGCTGTGTTAAATTTTGTTTGTCAAAAGCAAACAAGAAAATAACAAATGGTGGTGGTTGTTTATTTTCGATTGGTTGATGAATGGGGTTAACGATTTAGGGTGAACCATGATTGGTATACACATTCGGGGAGGTTGTTAAAATCATGATGAGAAGATGGAATGTTCTACCTCTGATGTTATTGGCTGTGATGCTTTTTGTATCCGCTTGCAGTGGTGGGGGGACAGCGCAGACGGGGACCGAAGCAGAGGGAACAACGAACTCAGGTAACAGCACCGAGGTCGCTGAGACAGAGAAAGAGGGCGAAGCGGAAGAAGCTGTGGTTAATGTGCCTGATCTGGGTGGGCGTGTCATCAAGGTCGCGGCCTGGTGGGACTTGAAACCGGCGGGAGAGACGGCCTCCGATAAGGCCAGACTTGATAAAATTGCAGAGGTCGAGAAGAAATACAACGTAAAACTGGAGTTTGTTAACGTACCTTTTGAAGAATACATGAACAAATTCACAACGTCTGCACTGGCTGGCGAACCGTTCGCCGACATCGTTCAGATGGAGTACAAATCCGCACTACCCGCCATCCTCAAAGGGCAACTATTGCCCATCTCCGAATTCACTACACCTGAGAATAACATCAACCAAGAGGCTAACCTGATTGCAAAATTTCCTGCCATTGCAGGCAACGAATATGCCTTCGAATCTCCAACCAGCATTGGTCTGGGACTTCACTATAACCGTGACTTGTTCAAAAAATTATCTTTGCCTGATCCTCAAGAACTGTATAACCAAGGTAAATGGGATTGGGATAAATTCATGGAACTTGCCAAACAGGCAACCAAAGATACCAATAACGACGGCAAAACTGACGTATACGGATTTTCTGGCTGGGCGCTTGATGTCGTTCGTCATTTTACCGCAGCCAATGGTGGAACAATCGTGGATGATACCAATAGCAAAGAAGGATTGTCTGATCCGAAAACGATTGAAGCTGCCGAATTTGTCAAACGCCTGTATAACGTGGAAAATGTCGTGAAGGTCAAAACCGGCGACAAAACCAATTGGGAGGAAAGCAATACGTTCAAAGATGGAGATGTAGCTCTGTTCACCGCTGCTGAATGGCAGTTGGGCGATCTCACCTTTGCTGTTGGTGTTGTGCCGATTCCGAACGGGCCACAGGGTAGCAAAGAGGTAACGTATGCAAACAATGCAGCATCAGCGAAGTTCATTCCAAAAGGTGTGGAAGATCCAAAGATCGTCTACCAAATCTATGAAGAGACCTTCGACATCCCGCAGATTGAAGAGTATCCAGGTCAAGATTATCTGGAGAGTCGTTATACCGACGAGAAGGATATTGCGATCATTCGCGAGCACATTGCCGGAACGGGCCGTATTTTGCTGGATGATGCCTACACGGGATACCCATTCGGGGATTATGTGAACGATATCATCAAAAACAATGCTTCCGTGACAGCAACAGCCGAGAAATACAAAGCACAGGCACAAGCCGCCATTGATAAACTCGGCAAACAATAACAACACTTATCACCAGCAAACGATTCAGGCAGGGGGCTCGTGTCGGCAATGTTGCACGGAGCCCCTTTTCCTGAACCACCAAATCGGCATTGCTGGCATCAGCCTTGATGAGGAGGACTCGTAGGATGGCTGGAATTCTACAACGTAAGACATGGATATTGTCCACAGTAATCATCGTGGCGGCAGCCTGCATCATTCTATATGTAACTTCCGGCGCTGATGGAAAGAGTGCAAACATTCCACCTGGCAGTCTGCCTGCCATTGAAGTGGATGCAGTCTTGCAGCAGACCCGGCAGAAAAAGGGATACGAACAGTATCGATCCGGAACGGATCAGGCTACACAGCCGAATGTGGACATCACCATTGAAGCAGGAGATTACATAAAAGCCGAAGGTGAAGACGTCCGCAAACTGACTAATTATGAGGGAATGGATGGTGTATCTCTCCATACCGGAGAGACCGGACAAGTCGATTGGACGATTAATGTGCCGGAGACCGGGCTGTATAACCTGTCCGCAATCTATTTTCCCGTAGAAGGCAAGAGTTCGGCCATTGAGCGTGCATTGTACATTGATGGTGAACTTCCTTTTGCGGAAGCCGCCTATTTGCAGTTTGACCGGGTATGGGCGAATGAGAAAGATGTCGTTGAACAGGATAACCAAGGCAATGACCTTCGCCCGAGACAAGTGGAGCAACCACGCTGGCTGGAAGAAACGTTTCAGGACTCCGACGGGTACGAACAGACTCCATTCAAGTTTTATTTGGAAAAAGGGGAACACACGCTAACGCTAAAATCATCGCGTGAACCCATGGTGATTCGGTCCATTCGTCTTTTTAATGAGAAGACAGCTGTTCCTTACGCGGAAACTGCAGGGGCACAACAATCGGACTCCTCTGGGCAGCCGAAGGATGTACTGATTCGCATTGAAGGAGAAGCCGCGATTGCCAAATCTTCACCTACGTTATACCCGACAAGCGAACGGTCAAGTTCTGCTGTATCTCCTTATAGCGCTTCCCAGGTACGCATCAATACGATTGGTGGCTTTAACTGGCGTCTGCCAGGGCAGTGGATTGAATGGGAAGTGGATGTGCCAGAGAGCGGACTTTATCATATCGGTTTTACCGCACAGCAGAATTTTGTCAAAGGCATCTATTCTACGCGCAAACTGACCATCGATGGTGAAGTTCCGTTTGCAGAGATGGCGAAAGCGCCTTTCCGTTATCAAAGTGACTATCGTATTGACGTGATGGGCGGCAAGGAAGCATACAAGTTTCACATGGAAAAAGGAAAACATGTGCTGCGGCTGGAGAACAGCCTCGGGGATTTTGCACCGCTTATCCGCAATGTGGAGGACAGTCTGTACAACTTGAACTCCATGTACCGACGTATTCTGATGATTACAGGCACCAAGCCTGATGAATTCCGTGATTACCGGGTGGAAAAACAGATTCCGAACCTGCTGGAAGTATTCAGCGGAGAAAGTAAACGTCTCAAGGACGTGGCCGCACAGCTTCGTCTTCTGTCAGGACAGTCCAGCGATCAGGAAGCACTGATTAAGACGATGGCGTTGCAACTGGACGAGATGATTGACAAGCCAGATACCATTCCAAGACGGCTTGCGGCTTATAAAACCAATACAGGCGGTCTCGGCACATGGGTGCAGCAGGCACGAGAGCAGCCCCTTGAAATCGATGCACTGTACGTCACTTCGATTGACCGCGATATTCCTGGAACAGGTATGGGGCCACTTGCCAAGCTTGGTCATGAAGCGAAGATATTCTATCATTCGTTCTTCATTGATTATAACCAGATTGGTAATGTAGCTACATCTGAAGATCAGCGTACGGTAACCGTCTGGATTGGTAGCGGACGTGATCAGGCGAATACGATGAAAGCGATGATTGACAAGACCTTCACACCAGACAGTGGTATCAATGTCAATCTGAAGCTGGTGAATATGGGAACCTTGTTGCCAGCGACTTTGTCCGGTGAAGGACCAGATGTAGCGATGCAGATCGGCAATGATCTGCCGGTGAACTTTGCGATGCGGAACTCGGCTGTAGATCTGACGCAATTCAGTGATTATAGCACCGTGGAACAGGAGTTCAGGGAAAGTGCAATCGTGCCGTATGCCTATGATTCAGGCGTATATGCCCTGCCGGAAACGCAAACTTTTAACATGCTGTTTTATCGTAAAGACGTGCTCGAAGAACTCGGACTTGAAGTGCCTCAGAACTGGGAAGATGTCGAAGCTCTGCTCGCGATTCTGAGCAAAAATCATATGGAATTTGGTATGCCGATTGTGACCCAAGCGAATATGCAGGGTGTCAATATTCCGCCGAACTCTCAGTATGCCACGATGCTGCTTCAGAACGGCGGCGCCTTCTATCGTAACGATGACAAGGAGTCGGATCTGGATTCAAGGATCGGAATTGAGACGTTCAAGCAGTGGACGGAGTTCTATACCGATTACAAGTTAGAGCGGGAATATGATTTTGCCAACCGTTTCCGGACAGGACAGATGCCTATCGGACTAACGGATTACACCATGTACAACCAATTGTCCGTATTTGCACCGGAGATTCGCGGACTATGGGGATTCGTTCCTGTCCCGGGAACCGTTCAAGCAGATGGTACCTTGAATCGGGACGTACCGGGTGGAGGTAGCGCAGTCATGATGCTGGAGGGTGCCAAAGATCAGGATGCGACGTGGGAGTTCATGAAGTGGTGGACCAGTACACCGATTCAAGCTGAATTCGGGCGGGAGATGGAAGGGCTGATGGGTGCCGCTGCCCGGTATCCAACGGCCAACATCAAGGCGCTGGATTCCCTGCCGTGGCCTGCGGAGGATTACGCCAATCTCAAGGCACAATTCGAAACGGTGAAGGGCATTCCTGAAGTACCCGGTGGTTATTTTACAGGCCGCCATCTGTTCAATGCATTTTACAAAACCGTTGTTGGCCAAGTGGAAGCCAGGGAATCCATCATGGATTATACCCAATATATTCAGGACGAGATTCGCGTCAAACGTAATGAATTTGGTCTTCCGTAAGCAGAGGGAGGGTTAATCGTGCCACAAATATCACTCCGAGACGGACAAAACAGTCCTCCTGAGAAAGCGTCAAGGATGGGCATGAAATCGTGGTGGAGCTGGAAGCTCCAGGAAATGAAGGCCAGCAAACATTCCTATGTTCTGCTTGCACCTTATATGCTCCTGTTCCTCATGTTTACCGTGATTCCGGTTGTCATCTCGATCATACTCAGCTTCACCTACTTTAACATGCTGGAATTCCCGCGTTTTATTGGCTGGCAGAACTATACTCGCCTGTTTCTGGAGGATGATGTATTCCTGATTGCAATCAAGAATACGTTGTTGTTCGCCATCATTACCGGACCGATCAGTTATATTGCTTGCTTTGTCTTCGCGTGGATCATTAATGAGTTAACACCGAAATGGAGAGCGTTCATGACGCTGATCTTCTACGCGCCTTCCATTTCGGGCAATGTGTATTTTATCTGGCTGATGATCTTCTCGGGAGATCGTTATGGTATTGCCAATGGGTTGTTGATCAAATGGGGTTTTCTGCTGGAGCCAATCCAGTGGCTGAAGACGGAAGCCTACATTATGCCTATTCTCATTCTCGTGCAGCTATGGCTGAGTCTCGGAACCGGATTTCTTGCGTTTATCGCTGGTTTGCAGACGGTGGACCGGACATTGTACGAAGCGGGAGCGGTGGATGGGATCAAAAATCGCTGGCAGGAACTATGGTACATTACCTTGCCTTCGATGCGTCCACAGTTGATGTTCGGCGCAGTCATTCAGCTGACAACCTCGTTTGCCGTGGCCGATGTGTCGATCGCACTGGCCGGGTTCCCAAGCGTGAACTATGCAGCAGAGACGGTGGTAACCCATTTGATTGACTTTGGTACTACGCGGTTTGAGATGGGATATGCATCAGCAATTGCTACCGTACTGTTCATGATTATGGTGGGCACCAACTTGCTGGTACAGAAACTGCTTCGAAGGGTGGGAGAATAGCTATGGCTGCAATTGCGACAGGCAAAAAACGCGTGAATCGCTCGCTATCGGGAAGCCTCTCCCTGTTTGCCCTTCTGCTCGTATTTGGTGCCTTCATGGTGCTGCCGTTGATCTATGCAATCAACAATGCATTCAAACCATTGGATGAGATTTTCACCTTTCCACCAACGCTGTTTGTCAAAAATCCCACGTTCAGCAACTTTACAGATCTGCTGAATCTGCTGAGTGACTCGTGGGTGCCGTTCTCGCGTTATATATTCAACACGGTATTTATTACAGGTATCGGTATCGTAGGCCACGTACTGCTAGCTTCCGCAGCGGCGTACCCACTTGCCAAACACAAGTTTCCGGGCAAAGTATTCATGTTCCAAGTGGTCGTACTGTCACTGATGTTCACACCTGCGGTAACGGCAATTCCAAACTATATGATCATGTCATGGCTCGGATGGATCGACACCTACTGGGCCGTCATTATTCCGGCATTTGCCTATTCACTCGGGTTGTATCTGATGAAACAGTTCATGGAGCAGATCCCGGATGCACTGCTGGAAGCGGCCAAGATTGATGGTGCCAGTGAATACCGGATCTTCTGGTCCATTGTCATGCCCAATGTGAAGCCAGCCTGGCTTACATTAATCATTCTGCTGTTCCAGATGTTATGGGGCAGTGATGGCAATGGGTACATCTATAGCGAGCAGCTCAAGACCCTGCATTATGCAGCAGGGCAGATTATTCAGGGCGGAATATCCCGGGCAGGAGCTGGTGCTGCGGTAGCACTGATTTTGATGAGTGTGCCGATCACGCTATTTATTTTCTCTCAGAGCCGAATCATTGAGACGATGGCGAGCTCGGGCATGAAGGATTAAGGGGGAACGATATGGCACGCACAGTGAAAAGATGGCTTGTTCTCCTGGCGGCAGTATCTCTGCTGCTGGTGAATGCCGTGCCTGCGGCGGCCTCCCCGGCGCCGTATGAGAGTTATAACTACAACTACTGGAAAGAGGCTGTTCCTTCACCAGATGCCTATCTGCCCGAGCGTACCATATCAGGCCGTGATCTCGGCATTAGTGAGTTTAAAGACCCTGGTGATGTGAATGTTTCACCTTCCGGGTTGATCTATATTTTGGATAGTGGCAACAGCCGAATTGTTGTATTGGACCCAGGCTTTAAGCTGCTGCGCGTCATTGATGGATTCATGATGGATGGTAGCAAGGAGACCTTCAACCTTCCGGGCGGATTGTTCGTGGATGAGCAAGAACGCATATACGTCGCCGATACAGGCAACGGTCGTGTGGTTGTCCTGGATGGAGAAGGGACACTGATTCAAACCATCACGAAGCCCAAGTCGGATATCCTGTCGACCCAATTCCAGTTCCAGCCTTTGAAGCTGACGGTGGACCATGTAGGCCGAGTGTATGTTGTGGCGCAGGGGGTCTACGAAGGGATTATGCAGTTTGACGAGAGTGGGAAATTTATCGGATATGTCGGTACCAACAAAGTGGAGCGGGACTACGGCGAATATATCTGGCGCATGTTATCAACCAAAGCCCAGCGCGCACAGATGGTTCTCTTTGTTCCAACGGAGTTCTCCAATGCGGATATTGACCACAAAGGATTTGTGTATGCAACGAATATTGATCCCGGCTCAAATGAACCGATCAAACGGCTGAATCCGTCTGGTGAAGATGTACTGAAGCGGTTTGGTTATTACGATGTCAAAGGCGATATCCGGTTCCGCAACAATCCGGGTCCATCCAAACTGATCGATGTGAAAGTGCTGGGCGACGGCATGTACAGTGTATTGGATGCGACACAGAACCGGGTGTTCACGTACGACGATGAAGGTCATCTGCTCTACATATACGGTGGCAAAGGAAATCAGGTGGGCACGCTCAAAACACCTGTCGCGATTGAACAATCGGGTGAGCATCACTTGGTTCTGGATCGGGGCAAGAACAACCTTGTCGTTTATGCGCCAACCCGTTTTGGTGCCCGTGTGAATGAAGCGGTGGTACTCCACTATCGGGGCGAGGACACGGAGGCCGTGAATATATGGAGAGAAGTGCTGAAGCTGAATGCCAACTATGACATCGCTTATATCGGTATCGGCAAGTCCTTATTAATGGAGAAGAAAAACGAGGAAGCGCTAGGTTACTTTGAACTTGGGATGGATCGCAAGAGTTATTCTGTGGCGTTCAAGAGGCATCGGCGGGAGATGATGAAGGAACATTTTGGTACATTCCTGACCGCTGTAATCGCGCTGATTGTCATTCTGATCCTGACCCGGGTGACGGTTAAATGGAGACGGAGGAGGCAGGTTGATCGTGAAGCAGGATTTCATTAAGTTTCCGCTGCATCTCATTTTTCACCCCATTGATGCATTCTGGGACCTCAAGTCAGATAACCGGGGACGGCTGTTTGTTGCTTTTGCAGCATTGGCGCTTACCATTGTTATGATGATTTTGCAAAAGCAGTACGCAGGATTTCTCGTTAATTACATCGATCCTCGTACGATTAACAGCATCATCGAAATCGCCACGGTTGCAGTACCTTTCTTTCTATGGTGCATGGCCAACTGGGCGGTAACAACTTTGATGGAAGGGGAAGGCAAGTTCAAGGAAATCGTTCTGGCGACAGGTTACTCGCTCATTCCGGTTATTCTGATCTATGCCCCAATGATCGTGATCAGCCGTTTTATGGTGCAGGAGGAGACTGCTTTTTATTATCTGTTCAATAGTATTGCGTTCTTCTGGTTTGTACTGCTTCTGTTCATTGGCATGATGACGGTACACCAGTACACGGTGATTAGAACAATCATTACGATGGTGCTGACGCTCATTGTGATGGGCATTATCGTATTCCTTGGCGCACTGGTCTTCAGCATGCTGCAACAGCTGTACGAATTCGGTTATAACATTTACCGCGAGTTGATTTTTCGGACCTAAAGGAGGCGGCATCCGTGAACAAAAGGCAACGATTATATACGGTGCTGGCTGGTGGTGTAGCTGTAATCATGATTGCAGCCGGGCTGCTGTATATAAACAACAGGGGAGTTCCTGCCGTAGAAGCCGCGGCTTATCTGGATACGACAACCAAAGCCATGCCCGTCACGGAGGAACCGTTGCAGTTCCTTAGCGACTCCTCGCAGGGTGTGCCTGGTATGCAACTGGTCGCTGAAGATCAGGGACTCGCCCTGTACTATAACGAGGAGACCACGGAAATTGCAGTACGTGACGGGAAAAGTGGAGAGATCTGGTATAGCAACCCGAAAGAACGGGCTGAGGACGGTCTTGCTTCCGCGTATGAAAAAGAGGTGCTGTCCTCCCAGTTGAATGTGTCTTTCCGGGATGCGATGGGCACACTGGAGAACTTTCCGAATTTCAGCTCCAGCATTAGCAACAAACAATTCACAGTGGGCCACATCGATCAGGGGATTCGGGTGAACTATACGCTTGGGGATACGTCACTTGGCATTGATGCGCTGCCCAAACTGATTAGCAAGCAGCGGCTGGAGGAGAGAGTGCTTTCCAAGCTGGATGCTACTGTCGCAAGGTACACATCTGCCCGATATTATCCAACCAAGAGCAATCCGGATATTCTGGAACGGCTGGATGGACAGATTTCGAAGCAACTTGTGCTGAACAAGATGCTGGGTGCCTTTGAGACGGCGGGGTATACGGCGGACGATCTGGCTTTTGACAATCAGGAGAACGGAGTCGAAGGCGGAGGTGTGTCGGATAAGCCGAGCTTCGTCATTTCTGTGGAATATCGACTTGAGCAGGGGGCACTCGTTGTGACTGTACCTCTAAGCCAAATAGAAGAAAGTGGGCAATACCGCATTCGGAACATTGATTTGCTCGCTTATTTTGGTGCTGCGGATACAAAGGGTGAGGGTTATATGCTCGTACCTGATGGTTCCGGCAGTCTGATCCATCTGAACAACGGAAAAACCCAAGAAGAGCAGTATGTACAGCGTGTCTATGGCGCAGATCCAAATGATAATTCGCTCAGTCGTCCTCAGGTTAGTGAATCCGCGTATATGCCTGTGTTTGGTCTGAAGAACGGGGAGAATGCCTGGTTTGCGGTGATTGAAAAAGGGGACGGCATTGCCAGTATCTCTGCGGATATTGGAGGCAGACAGAATAGCTACAACCATGTACACGCGACCTTCTCCCTGCGCGGGGAGGATGAATTGGAAATGTACACCTCGCAGAAAATGCAGGAGATTCAGCTGCTTAGCGAAGAGCCTTACCGTGGAGATATTCAGGTCCGTTATCATTTCCTTCATGGAGAAGATGCCAGTTACTCGGGTATGGCCCGCCTGTATCAGCAGCAGTTGATAGAGCAGGATGTACTGAAGCCGCTCCCAGAACAGACGGAGTTGCCGTTTTATGTGGATGTGCTTGGTGCAGTGGATAAAAAGGCTTCGTTCCTGAGTGTACCCTATCGGACCACTTTAGCCATGACCACGTACGAACAGGCTACAGAAATGGCAGCGAAGTTACAGCAGGATGGTGTTGAACGTGTACAAATGCGGTATCAAGGATGGTTTGGCGGCGGCATCAGTCATCATACGCCAACCCAGGTGAAGTTGGACAGTGAAGTGGGCAGTCGTTCCGAACTGCAGGCGTTGTCCACCAAGCTGGAGCAGTCGGGTGGAGCTCTGTTCCCGGATGTGGCTTTCCAGCACATGTATCACGATGATATGCGCTTTGCTCCTTCCTCGGATGCAGCGCGGTTTGTAACAAAGGAGACAGCAGAATTGTATCCGTACAATCCTGCACTTAATCGCATGGATCAGAGTAGGGACAGCTATTATTTGCTCTCAGCGGCCAAGCTTCCTTATGTAGTGAGTGAGTTTGCTGACAAATTCAATAAATTGGATCTCGGCGGGTTATCCCTTCGTGATCTCGGGCAGGTCCTGACTTCCGATTATCGGGATAGTCGGGTGATTCATCGGGAGACGGCGAAGAACATTGTGAAGGAGCAGCTGGGCAAGCTGGAACAGTCCTATCCGAACCTGATGGTATCCGCAGCAAATAGCTACGCTTGGGGAAGTGCGCAACATGTTGTAAATGTGCCCGCAGGATCGAGTCGGTTCAATATTACCGATGAAGAAGTTCCTTTTTATGGGATGGTCATTCATGGATACATGAACTATGCGGCATCTCCGATGAATACGTCGGGGGATCAGGATCTCCGCAAACAGTTGCTACGCAGTCTAGAACTCGGGGCAGCTCCGTATTTTCAATGGACCTATGAACCATCATCCAGGCTAAAGCTGACGAATTATGATTCGGCCTACGCAACGGAGTATGCATATTGGGTGGATGATGCCGTTGCTTTGTATAAGCAGGCCAATGAAGTGCTGGGAAATCTGGCGAATGAGCAGATTTTCAAGCATGAACGCATTCAGGATGGCGTTGTCCGGATCACCTATACTGGGGGTACATCCATCCTTGTGAATTACAATGCGGATGCAGTAACCGTGGATGGAACAACGGTTGGCGGGACGGACTATGTGGTGGGAGGAGTGAACCGATGAGAACCATTCGATTATCGCTGAAGTCACGGAGAGCGCTGCTTGGACTTGCATTTATATCGCCGTGGCTGATCGGTTTCATCTTCCTCTTTGCCACACCACTCCTGCAATCAATTCGGTTCAGTCTGAGTAATCTGTCCGTTGCTCCGGGCGGGTACGTTCTGGAATACGTTGGATTTAAAAATTTCAAGGATGCGCTTCTGGTTGACGCGACGTTCAACCGGATTCTGGTCGACTCGGTTGGAGCGATGCTACTGAATGTGCCGATGATTTTGTTCTTCAGTCTGTTTACGGCCACACTGCTTAACCAGAAGTTCAGAGGCAGAACGATGGCACGTGCCATCTTTTTCCTGCCGGTTATTCTGGCTTCGAGTGCAGTCGCAGCAGCTGAGTCTGCGGGATTAATCAATCTGATGGGGGATGCGAGTGCGGTGGATGCATCAGCCGATGGCGGTGCTTCGTTCAACGTGGTATCCATTGTGCGGATGCTGGCGGATGTGGGATTACCGATGGCCTATGTGGATTACATTGTAGAAGCCATCATGCGGATCTATGAGATTATTAGTAGCTCAGGTGTTCAGATTCTGATCTTCCTCGCCGCGCTGCAATCGGTACCGGGATCGATGTATGAGGTTGCGAAGATCGAAGGGGCGACAGCTTATGAATCATTCTGGAAAATTACATTTCCCATGGTCAGTCCGTTGATTCTGACAAATGTCATCTATACGATCATTGATTCATTTGCCGGGAGTCCAGTCACACAGGCCATCTACCAAACCGCATTCAAAACGCAGAACTTTGGCTTAAGCTCGGCGATGTCCTGGCTGTACACACTGGTTATTGGCCTTGTACTGATCGTAGTGGGCTGGGTATTGTCACGGCGGGTTCACTACAACTGACGGTTAACATTAAGGGAGGCTTCAGATTATGGCTGCATCAGGGACAGATCGCATGGTGGTAGTTCCGAAGCAGAATTATCACATGCATCGGGTGCGAAACAAAACATCGGACCTTCTCTATTCCATATTCAGATATGCACTGGTCATCGGCATTTCATTTATTATTTTGTACCCGTTATTTCTCAAAGTGTCAGTTGCGTTTAAGGATAAACAGGATATCTACAATCCAACGATCTATATGATTCCCCAGCACTTTACATTGGATAATATCCGGCTAGCGGCGCAAGTGATGGATTACCTGCCTCTGCTGGCGAACACGTTATTGTTTGTTACCATCACAACGCTTCTGACAGCGATATCCTGTGCACTTGCCGGATATGGCTTCGCCCGGTTTTCGTTTCCGGGTAGTAATGTACTCTTCATCCTTGTGATTCTGACGATTCTGGTGCCGACAAGCACACTTATGGTGCCAATGTATCTGCATTTCCGCAGCTTTGACTTTATGGGCATCATCCAGTTGTTCTCTGGAAAAAATGGTATCAATCTGCTGAATACGTATTGGCCTTCCATGATCACGGCTGCTACAGCGGGAGGGCTGAAGGCGGGGCTGTTCATCTATATTTTCCGTCAGTTCTTCAAGGGCATGCCAAAGGAAATCGAGGAGGCTGCATTGATTGACGGCGCAGGTGGATTCAAAACGTTTGCTCGAATCATGCTGCCCAATGCAATCTCGCCGCTGATTACGGTCATTTTGTTCTCGTTTGTATGGCAGTATAACGATACCTTTTATTCGGCATTATTCATGAGTGAAAGTCCACTGATATCGCTGAAAGTGGCTTCCTTACCTGCTCAGGCGAACCAGTTGATTCCGCAGCTGATGGGCTTTGGCTCGAACTCGGGCATCAAGGCCGATCCAAACTATGTGGCGATGATTGTGGATACAGGCATTTTGCTGGCTATTGCACCCCTGATCATTTTGTATCTGTTTGTGCAACGTTATTTCGTGGAGAGTATCGAACGTTCTGGTGTAGTGGGTTAACATGTTAAATCCAATTGGAGGTGTAGAGATGACAGTGCGTGAGATCAGCAGAGTTCCGGTGAATAAAGCAGCGACTCCCGAAGCAAAAGAACTGATGGCGTTCCTGGTAGAGCGTTATCAAAAAGGGATGTTGTCAGGCCAGCAGGATTATAGCAATCTAAACTGGATTAATGAAAATACAGGACGGAAACCAGTTGTGATTGGCTTTGATCTCATGGAATATTCGCCATCAAGAACAGAGCGCGGTGCGGTCTCCCAGGAGATTCGGGATGCGGTAGACTGGCACAAACAAGGCGGGATCGTGACGCTATGCTGGCACTGGAACGCACCGACGGATCTGATCGATGAACCGGGTAAAGAGTGGTGGCGGGGGTTCTATACGGACGCGACAACCTATGATCTTGCCTCCGCGATAGCTGATACTGAATCGGAAGCATATCAGTTATTGATTCGGGATATCGATGTTATTGCTACACAGTTGCAAGAGTTGAAGGATGCTGGTGTGCCTGTATTATTTCGACCACTTCATGAAGCGGAGGGTGGCTGGTTCTGGTGGGGAGCGAAAGGCCCCGAACCTGCCAAACAGTTGTATCGTTTGTTGTATGATCGATTGGTTCAAGAACATCAGCTGCACAATCTTATCTGGGTCTGGAACTCGGAAAAACCGGAATGGTATCCAGGGGATGATATCGTGGATATTGTGAGTGTAGATGTATACCCGGAAGCGGGAGATCACAGCCCGCTGGCGGCACGTTACACCAACCTGCGAGAGCTTGTGAAGGATAGTAAAATCATTGCACTGGCCGAGAACGGCTCCATCCCTGACCCTAAGCAGATGAAGGAACAGGATGTACACTGGAGTTGGTTCTGTACCTGGACAGGTGGATTCCTGAGAGACGGGACGCATAATGAACTAACGTTTTTGAAGGAATTGTACCATAGCAAAGAGGTCATTACGCTCGATCAGTTACCGAAGTGGAGTTGGTTATAAGAATCCTACGTCCAACTTGAATTGGAATCAATGAAGCGTTAGTATTCGCTGTAAGAATTCATGCGAATACTAACGCTTCATTTGTTGGTAGCGCACATTTGTTAATGGAACCCATCACCCCTGAAACATTAGAAGTTGAACAACCATTTAGTTTGACGGGTGTAACATAGCTTGGATATTGGTATGTAAAGTCACGCTGGAAGTGAATAAAATATACGATTGATTCACTGTGCGGATCAGAATCCTCTCGCTTGTGCCATTGACTGGACCGATCCGAATGGCGGATGGTTCGCTTCCACCGTACGTATCATCCAGGGTGACCGATGTGATATGTGTGATGGGAATTTCAATTTTGGAAAACTGCCACCGGATGACCAGTTGATCTTCTACTTTTTTCACGTTAACACCAAACATAGGATGACCTCCTGTTGTGATTCAAATTATTGAAGTAATCTCGTATGTCCAGTTTATCATATTTTGGATAAAATTACCTTATTAATAATAAAGAGTGACGATTTCTATCAACTGATATCAGGGATGGGAACTTGATGTAAAACCTACAGGATTAACCATGACACATACCGAATACCAATAGAGAAGTTAGAAAACTTAAACTCCAACACAAAGGGTGTGCCACATGACGAATCTATTCGAACATTGTTCAGGTCAAACATTATCCGCCAACCTGGGATGGCTGAACGAGCCAACAGATTGGTCCATTGAAGACGGCAAAGTAACGATAACTGTTTCGCCGATCAGTGACTTTTTCATTGATCCGGGTGGTGAGCCGGTGAAAGCTTCAGCTCCATTTTTACATACGATAGTCAAAGGAGATTTCAGCATCGTCACTCAAGTACAGGTGGACATGAAAGAACAGTATGACTCCGGGTGCCTGATGGTGAGGGTGGACGATACGAATTGGGCTAAAGTCTGCTTTGAGTATTTTGAGGAACAGCCGTCCATTCTTAGTGTTGTTACTCGTGGTAACTCGGATGATTGTGTATCTGCACCTGTAGACGTTAATAAGCCTTATTTACGTGTAGCCCGGGCAGGCAACAGCTTTGCTTTCCATTATTCTCAGGATGGAGAGAAGTGGAAGCTGGTTCGTTATTTCGGACTCGACTGCGCGGAAGAGATCAAAGTTGGCATTGTGGCCCAATCCCCCATTGGGCAAGGGACCACGGTTACTTTTACAGACGTACAGCTTCAACATGGAGTGACCGGAAGTGTTCGCCGGGTAAAATGACAGCGATCAGAAGGTTGTTCTGTCATTTATTTCACCCGAATTAACATTCCGAACAGACCGAGTATAGCAAAGGCCAGAAATGCCGTTGTATTGGAAAACACTTCGATCGTATAACCTGCCATAGATGATCCAAGGAATTGCCCAACACCCAGCGCGAGAAAGGCAAGGCTAATTCCGATGGACACATTTGGACTGAATAGTCTCGTCGCCCAAACGATAAATACACTGGTCAGGAAAATATACGTGCTGCCAAATATGATCGCAGAGATGAGACTGGCAGTCATTGAAGGCAGAAGGATAACCCCGAGCGAAATAGCCAATAAAAGTATGCCTATTCGGTAGGACCACCCAATCTCGAACCGTTCAATAATGCGACCAGCGCATCCACCGAGTATCCCCATAACCCCCATCACAATCCAGAACAACACGGCTTCCGAATCGGAGGCCCCTTTCTCGTCTGTGAGGAAGTTCCGGGCAAAGGTCCAGTAGATTGCAGAACTGAAACCTGTCAACAGACAAGCCATGAGCAGAGCAGACCCTGGTCTGGTAGGTTTCATACATGTCCAGAGAGACTTGGTACAAGGCAGTGTCTTGGTTGCCGGAATAACACGTCTGTTCCACAAAAGAACCACAACACCGATTACAGCAAACAGGATGTAGGTTAGACGCCAGTAATCCGTGAACAGCCAGTAGAGTGGACCTGATATTACAATTCCGAAGCTCGTCCCTGTGTTAATCCAGCTGTTGCCTCTTGCTTGTAGCTCGGGAGCAAGCTCCGCATTAACCGTGTTACCGAGGGCTGGAGAGGCCCAGCCTGTACTCAAACCGGCTAGAAATATACTAAATGTAAGAACCCATGCATTCTGAGCCAAGGCGATGCCGGTTAATCCGAGCACTGCGCTGATCCCTGCCAATTGAATGACATAATGATGTCCCTTGCGATTAATCAACAGTGGTGCAGTTAGAAGGGACAGACAGTAGGCAATATACGTTCCTGAGTTAATCGCGCCAGAGGCTGCATCATTTAATTGTAAGGCTTCCGAAATTTCCGGCATAAACAATCCATAACTGAATCGCCCGAATGCATAACATACAGCGATAAGTGCAATGCCTGGAAAGATAATTTTTTTCATTAAATCCACCGCCTTTTAGATAGAACGATCATTATATTTCTTATTAAATAAAAAAGTGAGTTGAAATATTAACTCACCCGGAATAGCTTTATTTGAAACTGGTCTGCGTCATATGGATCAGCTCAAGGCAGACGTCATTTACATTTTCTGTCTCAGCAAGTGCCGTGGAACCCTCCAGCAGCAGGGAGAATCGCAATAGATCTCGATCACTTGCAACAGGCGCCAATGTTTGGATTAAAGTTCGCATATGTCTTTTATGCGCATTTACTGTCTGCACGATGATATGATCTGCATGACCTCCGAATTCTTCTTTGGCGCGTAAAAATAAGCAACCTCTTGATTCGTGTTCCTTCAACCAAGTTGCATGTCCTTCAGCCAGATTGAGGAACATGGGCTGTGCTTTATTGTCTGCATATTGCCTGAGTTGTTCTAAATAACGCTGTTCGCGTCGTAAGAGTACCTGGACAATGAGATCATCCTTGGACTCAAAATGATTATATAACGTCATGATGGCAATCCCGGCATCCGTGATAATCCGCTTCAAGCCGATAGAATGGAAGCCGTGGAGGTAGAATAATTCTTCAGCCACGTTCAAAAGCATTTCCTTTTTGCTGCTCATGATCAGTGATACTCTCCCTTCAAAATAAGATAGAACGATCATTATACTTGTAGGCTATAATATATCTTTTACATTGTCAAATGTTGTGACTCCTCTTGTCTTTGGTTAGTTCAAAGCCTGGGCAGGGCGTTATATGAACAACGTCGTTGCACATTAACCGGACATATGAGAGCACAACATGACAGGTTTTTGGGTGGTTTATCCGTTATATTAGACATCAAGGAGTGATTATTACATGAACTGGATCAACGCATTACAGGTCGCTATTCAATATATGGAAGACCACTTGCTCGAAAATATGACAATGGAGCAGATTGCAGCGCAGGCCCATATCTCTCCTTTTCATTTTCAACGTACCTTTGCCTTATTAACAGATGTTACTGTAGGCGAATACATAAGACGAAGACGATTGACACTGGCGGCACATGAGCTGCTTCAAAGTGATCACAAAATCATTGATCTGGCATTTAAATACGGTTACGACACACCGGAATCTTTCTCCAAAGCATTTCGTAGACAACATGGGATCGCACCCAGTGAGGCTCGTAAAAATAGTAACGCTGTCCAATCGTATAATCGTCTGGTGATTCAAGTGAGTCTAAAAGGAGCAGAGCCGATGAAATATAAAATCGTTGAACATCCCGAATTTACGTTGGTAGGAGTAGAGGAAACTTTCTCATATGCAGATCAAGAACATCTGCAAGGAATCGGGAAGATGTGGCAGGAAGCGTGGACAAGCGGTACAGAGGATCGTTTATTTGAACTGAACAACGGGGATATACCAGGGTTACTTGGCGTCGTTGTGGATCAGAGCGAAATTCAGGAGAAACAGATGCAATACTGGATTGCTACGACTTACGATGGTGAAGTACCGGAAGGATTATCAAGCTTCACCATACCTGCTTCCAAATGGAGTGTATTTGAGGTAGAAGGCCCGATGCCGGAGAGTATGCAGCTTCTGTGGAAACGGATTATTTCGGAATGGTTTCCATCCAACCCTTATGAGCACGCATATATGCCGGAGCTGGAAGTATACCCGGGGCCCAATCAACCTCCACAAATCTGGATACCGATTAAATAAATTTTAACCGTTTCAAACTCGATCATTGTCGCCCATAAACATTCGGATAACCGAAGCTGTTTATGGGTTATTTGGTTGTGGTTAATCAGAGTTCGAAGTTGTACAGAGGATGTTCAAGCGTTGTTCATTTTATTGCAGATAGGTAAACATGATATATTGGAACGAAGGTTAACAGCAATAAGAGGACAATGAGGTAAACCGCAGGAGGCAGATATGTTATATGAGGACCCATTCATTCAGACGATTATCCAACACGAGCAATTAATGCATGACCTGCGGAGAGTTCGTAGTCTCCATTTGCCTCAAAGTTACATAGGTGCAGGATATATTGTAATTATTGAATAATAAGTGATTTGCGGAATAGTGGGTACAAGAAGGAGTGTCTACGGATTTGATAAAAAAGTTCTTACAAAAAAATGGGCTGATCATTGATCTTGTCCTGTTGGCATGTTTTGTGGCGTTCCTGGCCTTCTGGGGCCAAAGATTCCCAGTCATGTTTTTCGGAATGATCACGGTGGCTTTTATCGTTCTAAGACGGATTGACTATCAGAAGCATGTTATTCTGAAACGGATTATCCTTACCGGATTTGGCGTGGTTGCCGTCTCTTTTGTCATTATTGAAGCACTTGTATTCACACAGCTTGGTGCGAATGATCCGGAAGAAGCGGACTATGTCATTATTCTGGGTTCAGGCATCCGTGGAACGGAATTGTCATTGACCCTGAAGCAAAGGTTGGATGCCAGTCTGGACTACATTCGCAGCCACCCTCAGACACCGGTCATTGTATCGGGTGGGCAGGGACCTGGAGAATCGATTCCTGAAGCGCTCGCCATGAAAAACTATCTAATTGAACAGGGGATTAACCCTGCCCAAGTGATTATGGAAGATCGCTCCACAAGTACACAGGAGAATTTGGCCTTTTCCAAAAAAATCATTAATGAGTCCGGGCTGGAGCATCCCGAGATCATGATTGTCACCAGTGACTATCATATGTTTCGATCCAAGTATATCGCTGCCAAGAACGGTTATGCAGCAGAATACGGCATATCGGCTCCGTCACCGGGTTATCTGAAACCCGTCAACATGATCCGCGAATATTTTGCTACGATCAAAACATTTATCTAATGCACATGACAGAGAAACGGAAACAGGACGAAGCGGAGATCTATCATCTATGCTTCGTCCTGTTTGCATATAAGGATGGCTATTGCTCCTTAACGATAGGTTATTTTTCTGAAGGAGCAGGTACAGTTACTGAAACCTTATCCCCAGGGAGGGCTACGATTTCAGGAGATTCACCCGTAAAAGGAACAGTGGCTGATTCTACAACTTTAGCCTCAGAAGGTTCAGTAGTAGATGGAACAGTAATAGAAGGTACAGTAGCAGACGGAACTGGCACAGCTTCGGAGACTTCATCCTCAGGTAGAGCCACGATCTCAGGAGTTTCGGAAGTAGAAGGAGCAGTTACAGCTTCGGAAATTCCGACCTTGTTGGGAGAAGCTACGATTTCAGAAGATCCACCCGTAGAAGGAACAGGCACAGCTTCAGTGGCATGGGCCTCTACTTTAACTGTGTGGTTTGATGCCCATACGGCGGTGGACGTACTTACACCTGTAATAAGCAGGAGGGCTCCCATACTTAACATCCAATGTTTCTTTTTCATTTTATTTACATTAAACATAATCATCAATCTCCTTTTTAATTGTTTGCCTTCACCCGATAGGGACGAACAAAATTGAGCAGGTATTTTCTTGGTTCCCGCCATCACATTTAAAATTGTCTCACCATATCGTCTTCGTTCTTCGTGGGACATCTCTTTCACCACATCTTCATCACAGGCCAACTCGCTCCAGGTATGAATGTCCCGGCGAATCATATGAATCAGGGGATTGAACCAGTGTAGGGCACTAACCCCCAAGGTCAAAGCTTTGACCCACAGATCTTTATGTTTTAGATGTACCAACTCATGATGAATTACCATACTGATGTCCATTTTCAACGTATTTTCGGGTGGCAGATATATCGTGGGTTTAAACAAGCCAACCAGTATAGGACTTCGTACTAGCGTGCTGTGAGCAAGCGTGATATTACGTTTGAGACCCAAAGCCTCTTTGATTAATGGTAGCTGTACAGCTGCCTCACTATGACAGAGGACTGGGGTACGTGTACGAGATAATTCATTCAGAAATCTTCGATAACAGTACGCCTGCCATGCCGAAAAACCAATGACTCCAATGCCCCAGACGCATAACAAGAACCAGGCTGTGGTTACCGAAATGGTTTGTTCCGGGATAAATGTTCCTGCAAGTACGCCCGAAGTTGCTGCATTCTCCGTACCCGGTATAGTTGATGTCGTTTGGAATGCAATATCCAAAAGCCATGAAAGGCCAAGAGATACCGGGAAGAGATAAAACAAGATAGCCAGTTTACCGAGTCTGTAGAGCCACTTGGTCGGAAAAACAGATACGGGTATAAGTCGTAGTGCCAAAATACAAACAGAAACGATACTTCCCGCCACGGTCAGGCTGCACAGAATCTCAAAAAAGATATTCATCATCTGCACCTACTTCTCCGAAAGCCATTTTTTCAGTTCTGAAATGTCATCGTCTGAAAGCTTGTCACCGTCATACATGGCCGAAACCAAATTCTTGACTGAACCTTGATACAGTCCATCAAGAACATGCTGCGTTTCCTGTAGTTTGTAATCTTCGGGTTTCAGAAGAGGCTCATAATCATTGGTCCGTCCACGTCTCGTAACGGTAAGAGCGCCTTTATCCACCAACCGTGACAGAAAGGTAGACATGGTCTGCGCTTTCCACGCTTTCCCCTTCTCAGCAAATATGTCTAATAGTTCTGTGGAGGTGACCGGTGGGGCGCATGACCATATAACAACCATTAACTCCATTTCTGTTTCGGATAATTTTTGAATCTGGTTCACAGTGAACACTCCTTAACATCGTTATGCGTCCATAACGATCGTATTACTACACTACGTAGTACGTATAAACTACTACAACTTGTAGTGGATAGTCAAGTTATCCTGATAGATGATTGCCAAACCATGTTATAATATAGGTCATTAATAGAAGAACGATGTAGGAGTGAATGATCATTACAGCATATCAATTACCTGCTCTCTATGAGCAGAAGCGAGTTTCAATGCACGAGATGGAAGAGATTGTACGCCTGTTAGCTCAGGCACCGCTATTATACGATGATGGACAGAGCATTCAGGTTCAGGATTACATGGGAGGCTTGGAGGTCGAACTTGAGCATGAGGTACGCCGTGCAGTGACCGAGTTGTATGAACTGGCTGTTCAGGCTTGCCGCGTCTTCGCCGATCCATTGGCGTACGAGCAACTTCAGGATGCGCTTGGGTTACAGGCTGAGATATGGCAGGAGGAAGTGCTTACTCTTGCAAAGTGGATGGACTGGCTGAAGCAGATCAGTGAAGGAAAGAGAACACTGCCCGAGTACAACTTTACAGCGATGCTTGGGAACTTGCCGGACGGATTCATGATCCATGATTTTTATGATGAACTCCGATATCAGCTGGAACAAAACCCTGCAAACGCATGGGCTATCGAAGAGCGGGATCGCTTGTACGCAGCTCTGGGTGCTAAATAAATCAAACCAACGGGTCACCGGCGGTGTTAATCTATTATCTGCATTTTGCATGCATAGAAACATTCCAATCTATATCTTGCAAAATCTTTACCCAGTATGGGAAATGAGGGGATACCGTGAAGAAGGTTGTATTAGCTGGTGGAACGGGATTTGTCGGACAGGATTTTGCCCAAAGGTTCAGAAAGCTGGGGTATGAGGTGTTAATTATCTCGCGTCAGCCCGGTCATATTGCCTGGGAGGATCGTGCAGGAATTATAGGGGCACTGGAAGAAGCAGAAATGTTGATTAACCTGGCAGGTAAATCGGTGAACTGCCGTTATACGGATGAGAATCGCAAAGTCATTCTGGAATCCAGAACCCGGACAACGCGCATTCTCGGCGAAGCCATCCTGGCTTGCAATCAACCTCCCGAACTATGGATTAATTCGAGTACAGCGACCATATACAGACATGCTGAAGATCGTCCCATGACGGAAAAAGAGGGCGAGATTGGCTCCGGATTCTCGGTCGACGTTGCCAAGGCATGGGAACAGGCTTTCTTTGAATTCAGTCTGCCATCTACGCGTCAGATTGCACTGCGGATTGCGATTGTGCTGGGCGAGGGCGGCGTGATGGTGCCCATGACGAACCTGGTCCGTTTTGGCCTAGGTGGATCGCAAGGTACAGGAACACAGCAGTTCAGCTGGATTCATATCGAGGATCTGTTCCGTATGGTGATCTATCTGCAGGAGCATCCACACTTGAATGGTGTGTTCAATGCGTCCTCTCCGCATCCGGTGACGAATCGGGAGCTAATGTCGCGTCTGAGAGAACAGATGGGTGTGCGGATTGGACTACCTTCTCCTCGCTGGATGCTTGAACTGGGCGCACGTTTTATTCAGACCGAGACGGAACTGGTTCTCAAAAGCCGTTGGGTGATTCCCGAGCGAATGGAGAGGGAAGGCTTCACGTTCACATACGGTACACTAGATACCGCTCTTGCCGAGATTTTGAATAAGAAGAAATAACACTTCATACAAAAGAAAACACAACAGGAAGGGCAGAGGCATCTGCCCTTTTGTTATATATGTTCAACTAAACATTTACACGATAACGGAGAGGACAGAAATAACTTGAAGAAGCGAAGCGTTCGCCTAAAAGCTTTCTGAAAGAAAGCTGCATCGGAAGCATATGCTTATCCCCAGATTTTCCCTTTTTAAGAAGGGAATCAAAAAAATCTGGGGATAACAGCGATCGGAAAGTTGTTCTGTCATCGCAGTGTCTGTGTAAATACTAATTAGCTGAACTTATAGAGGTTTTTCAAAAAGTCCGCTTTTGATTACGAAGGATGCCTATCGGCATCATCAGCATCGAATATGGAATTCAGCCGAAATAAGCTGGAGGCTTACGAAGTATGTTTCCTTTGGAAACATTATGGTTGCTCACGTAGTTTTCCTACGCTCCGCTACTCCATTTCTAGCTTCATTCCATCTTCTCGGTACTGAAAACCGGTCTTTTTGAATACGAACTTATATATCTGTCAGATGAACAGAAAGAGGTTGGGGAAATGCAACTTAGAAGAGTAAGGATCGCAGGAACAGGGAAGTACCTGCCTGAACAGGAAGTTACCGATGAGGAACTGGATCGCCGCTTGGACGTGCCTGAGGGCTGGGTTAGCAAAGCTACAGGCGTAGGTGTACGTCATTATGCTTCGGGTGAAGAAACCTCCTCTTTCATGGGCGCACGGGCTGCGGAAGCTGCACTGGCGGATGCAGGATTACAATTTAGTGATATCGACTGTCTGGTGTGTACCAGTGGCACGAAGGAACAACCGTTGCCAAGTACGGCGGTATTTATCCAGCAGGCCATGGGGCAGCAAGATTCGGGCGTACCTGCCTTTGATATGGATGCAACCTGCCTAAGTTTCCTGAACGGACTGGATGTGATTTCCTATATGGTAGATGCTGGACGTTACCAGCGAGTACTGCTCGTAGCCACTGAGATTGCCTCAGCCGGACTGAATTGGTCGGATAAAGAAAGTGCGGCCCTGTTCGGAGATGGAGCGGCCGCTGTTATTATTGAGCGTTCGCCTGAAGGGTCATCCTCTCAGATTGTACATGCTTCCCTTCAAACCTACAGTCGAGGTGCTCGTTTCTCGGAGATTGCAGGTGGAGGTACACGGATGCATGCTTCAAATTATAAGGCAGATCAGCCTGAACCCTACCTATTTAATATGGATGGACAGGCGATCTTCCGCATGGCTTCCAGACTTTTGCCTGGATTCATTGGTGATATGCTTCAGGCGACCGGGAATCGAATGGAGGATTTCCAATTGGTCATTCCCCATCAGGGAAGTGCCATGGCGATGAGACTGATTCGCAAGAAGCTTGGCATTGCTGAAGATCGGTTTATGGACATCACACGAAATCACGGCAATACGATTGCGGCATCGATCCCGATGGGTCTGCATGAAGCGATTAGACAACAGCGTATTCAGCGAGGTGATCGGGTGTTGATGATTGGCACGGCTGCCGGATTATCATTGGGAGGACTCATTTTTGACTACTAGATCTGGGGAAACCAGACATCGTACAGTTGCTTCTCTCCGTGTGTTGCTTACAGGCGGAAGGGCTCCCGTAACGCTCGATCTGGCACGCATGCTTCATCGGGCAGGCCATCGGGTCTATGTTGCGGAGAGTGCCTTACGGCATCTGACCAGATCATCCAGTGCAGTGGAACAGTGCGCTGTGGTCCCATCGCCGCGTCATAACACACGTGCGTATCTGGCAGAGCTGGAACGGTTGGTTCAGGATTGGCAGATCGACCTGTTGATTCCGATGTGTGAAGAAGTCTTCTATGTTGCTCAAGGGGCAGACAGACTGCGTGTATATTGCCGTGTTCTGGTTACAACCTTGGAGCAGCTGCATGAGCTGCATCATAAATATGATTTTATCCAGCTTGCAGGGTCACTCGGTCTTTCGGTTCCGGATACACACCTGATCCACAGTCGGGAGGAATGGATGGAAGCTCAGTCTGTTCTGGGAAAAGTAGGAGATTGGGTGTGGAAACCGGTGTATTCCCGTTTCGCAGCCAAAGTTCGCATGCCAATACTCGTGACCGATGACGCTGGGGCAGGGACGGATCAGCAAGGAAACGTAAGTGAAAAGAAACGTCGACATTTCCGTAACGACCCTCCGGACGAGGTAGCATTATCATCTATTACACCTTGGGTTGCACAGGCCTACATTCCTGGTCAGATGTTATGTACATACAGCATAGCGCATGAAGGGCAACTGGTTGCACATGCCACTTACGACAGTCGCTATCGTACAGGAAGCGTGGGAGCCAGTGTTTTTTTTGAACAGGTGGAACATGAGGGTGCCCTTGCGTGGGTGAGACAATTTGTTGAGGCAACGGGTTTTAGTGGACAGATTGGGTTTGATTTTATAGAAGGTCCGGATGGGCAAGTATACGCGATTGAGTGTAATCCGAGGGCAACGAGTGGAATTCATCTGTTTCACCCCGGAGATGACTTGGTGCGTGCACTAACTGAACCGGAGACGTTGGTAAAAGAAAGAAAAATGATCACGCCCGCACGGGGCAGCAAAGCCATGCTCATGCTCCCCATGTTGGGAAGTGGAGTACAGCAGATCTTTGGCAAAGGGAAGCTCCGTGCATGGATAGCTGCATGGCGTGGAACCAGGGATGTGGTCTATGTAGGGCAGGATATCCAGCCTGTATTTGAACAATTCGGAGTGGTGCTAGCCGCATGGCGTCTGGCAAGATCGCAGAAGTGCTCGCTGACTGAAGCTTTGACTCATGACATAGAATGGAACGGTGAACAACAATGAATAGAGCATTGGTTACAGGAGCTACGGGATGTCTGGGCAGGCATCTCGCGATACGACTTGCCAAAGAGGGATGGGAAGTCACTGGCATGGGCCGACAGCCAAAGATTGGTGCAGAACTTGAGTTGGCAGGAATCCGATTCCTGAATGGAGATATACGGGATGAGGCTGCAGTGAACAAAGCGTGTACGGGACAGGATGTGGTGTTTCACTGTGCAGCTCTATCCTCGCCATGGGGCCGATATCGTGACTTTTATAGCAGCAATGTGGAAGGGACGCAGAATCTTGTAGATGTATGCCTGCATAATGAGGTACAGCGATTCATACATGTCTCAACTCCGAGTATATATTTTAATTACAATCTGCGATATAACGTACATGAGAATGATCCGTTGCCATCCAAACCAGCCAATCATTATGCAGCCACGAAGCTTCTCGCTGAGCAAGTTGTAATGGAGGGTCATGCGAAGGGACTTCCATCGATCATGATTCGACCGCGAGCCATTTTTGGTCCGTATGATCAGACGTTATTTCCCAGAATTGTCGCAGCAAACGCAAAATCAGGCGTGCCCATGATCGGTGGTGGACAGGCGTTAATCGATCTGACCTGTGTGGATAATGTGGTGGATGCCTTGTTGTTATGCCGTGATGTTGATGCCGCAGCACTCGGCAGAGCTTACAATATCTCCAATGGCGATCCGAGAGCGTTCAGTGAGTTGGTGAGCAGCCTGTTTGCCATGCTGGATATGCCCTTGCGTCGTCGAAACATTCCTTATCGGATGGCATATGGTGTGGCAGCGTTGCTGGAGCGAGTTCATGGCTATATTCCTGCGTTGGGTGAACCTGCATTAACACGGTATACAGTCGGCTCCTTATCTATTCCACAGACATTGGATATTACGGATGCACGGGAGCAATTGGGCTACATCCCTCGGGTGTCCATTGAAGAGGGATTGCAACAATTTGCAGACTGGTGGAGGGCTGAATCATGCTGACAACAACTCCGGTGAAACTATATTTGGGTGCGGCGGGTTACTGTACACATCCAGAGTTTCTGACGCTGCGTGGTGGTCGATTGAGTCCAGTACATTTCCCGGCAGGATTTGCCTGCATCATTCATCCCGTACATGGACCGATCCTCTTGGATACGGGATATAGTTCCCGCTTTTTTGAGGAAACGGCTCATTTGCCTAATGCAATGTATCGTCATATTACACCAGTGGTCTATCGTGAAGAGGATAGTGCCGTTCATTTTTTGGCTCGAATTGGACTGAAAGCATCGGATATTCGGTATATCATCCTCTCTCATTTTCACGGCGATCATATCGCGGGTGTACGAGATTTCCCAGAGGCACAATTCATTTATCTGCCAAGGGCCTATGATGCTGTGCGCTCACTTGGTCCGATTGCGGCTGTAAAAGCAGGTTTTCTTGCGGGGCTGTTGCCCGAGGATTTTATAGTCAGATCATTGCCAGTTACGTGTGAGCCTGAGCGATGGATAAGAGCGGGGGAAGCTTTCCCTTTTGATGAGGTCTACGACATCTTTGGTGATGGCAGTCTGCTTGGGGTGGATGTATCCGGTCATGCGGAAGGCATGATGGGACTCCTGTTGCGTACAGAAGAACATGACTATTTTCTCTGTGCGGACGCGGTATGGTCGAGTCGGGCTTTTCGTGAACAGCGCAGACCGAATATTCTTGCTGGAATCATTATGTCGAATCGACAGGAATACCATCGTAACTTTGACAAGCTGGTTCAGCTGCATCAGCAATTTCCCCACATTCGGATTGTGCCGAGTCATTGTCGAGATGTACTGGACGCTTGGGGTACAGGAGGGCCGAAACGATGAGTAATACCTTTCGTATTGTGGTTCATTATGCACTCGCACGTGGGCTGCGAACATGGAAAACACGAGAACAACTTGAGCGCTGGCAAGAGCGCCGGATTATTCGGCATGTTCATCAGATCCGTGCCCGATCTCCGTTTTACCGGAAGTGGTGGGGTGGCGTGGACGCAACCGACTGGAGAAGCTTTCCGTTGATTGACAAATCAACCATGATGGAACATTTTGATACACTGAACACGGTGGGTATTACCAAGGACAAAGCTCTGGCTCTTGCAGGTGAAAGTGAAGAAACACGTGATTTCAAACCTTCCATTCAAGGCGTGACGGTTGGACTGTCTTCGGGCACGTCAGGGAACCGGGGGATATTTCTGGTGAGTGATCGGGAGCAGGATGCGTGGACGGGTACGGTGCTGGCCAAGTTGCTGCCTGGTGGACTGTGGAAACCTGCGAAGATTGCGTTTTTCCTGCGGGCCAACAGTAATCTGTATGAATCGGTGCAACGTGGCAAATTGCAGTTTCAGTACTTTGATCTGCTGGAACGTGTGGAGACCTTGGTTAAGCGGCTGGAAACCTACCAACCTACCGTGTGGGTGGCTCCTCCATCCATGCTGCGTCTGTTGGCGGACGCTTATGTAGCAGGCCAGTTGACCGCTGTACCGGATAAAATCATCTCTGTTGCCGAGGTGCTGGACCCCCTGGATCGCAAGGTGTTGGAGAAGATCTTCGGACAGACCGTTCATCAAGTCTATCAGTGTACAGAAGGGTTCCTGGGTGCAACCTGTCGTTATGGCACACTGCATTTGAATGAAGATATCGTGCATATTGAAAAAGAGTTCATTGATCCCGCCACCCGACGGTTCGTGCCCATTATTACGGACTTCTCCAGAACATCACAGCCGATCATACGATATCGGTTGAATGATATTCTGACCCAAGCGGCGCTGCCATGTGCCTGTGGTTCCCCGTTTACTGCCATTGAGCGTATTGAAGGCCGCTGTGATGACACGCTTTATTTTTCAAACATGCATACGGG
Organism: Paenibacillus sp. FSL H7-0940; assembly: GCF_037979415.1. Classification (NCBI taxonomy): domain Bacteria; kingdom Bacillati; phylum Bacillota; class Bacilli; order Caryophanales; family Paenibacillaceae; genus Paenibacillus; species Paenibacillus sp. FSL H7-0940. The sequence goes on along the minus strand of NZ_CP150280.1, from coordinate 3,793,296 downwards.
TGAGGCGGTACCGGTCTTTCCGGATTTTGTCACTCGTTCGGTCATAGCGGCTTCGCCGGATATTGAACATTATCGTGTGGTGCAGCAAGGGGACGGATCAATGGAAGTATCTCTTCGGCTTGGCGGGAGCGCAGTGCTGGAGCAGGTCGAGACCAATGTACTGCTGGAACTGATGAAGCTGGGAGAGCGTCTGGAATGTACTTTGCCTGAGGTCAGATTTGTTCCGTATACGTTTGAACCGGGAATTACAAAGCTACGCAGAGTTGAGAGACGGCATAACGGAGTGACGGATTAAGCAGGAGTCTTGCGGTCTAGGTAGGAAGTAAGCAATTTACCGAGGAAAGAAGGTCACGCCGTGACAGTAGAGGAACACTTAACAGAAGCCGGACAGGGGCGGATTAATGTAGGTTCTGATGTAGTGAAAAAGACGAAGGAAGGAACTAACGCTCCGGTGGCCTTAATTACGGGTACCTCCAGTGGTTTCGGTATGCTCACCGCAATCACCCTTGCCAAGCAGGGGTATCATGTTGTTGCTACAATGCGTGATCTGAGTCGAAGAGAAGAATTGGTGAAACTGGCTGAACAGGCGGGGTTAGCTGAACGTTTGCAATATGTGCAACTGGACGTGACCGATGCTGAATCCGTGCAGAAAGCTGTGCGGTCCGTACTTCATAATAATGGCCGAATCGACATGCTGGTGAACAATGCAGGATTTGCGGTGGGCGGGTTCATTGAGGAAGTGTCGATGGAGGATTGGCGGCGCCAGATGGAAACGAATCTGTTTGGATTAATCGCCGTGACACGGGCGGTCCTGCCTGTGATGCGTGAACAGAAGCAGGGGTTAATTATAAATTTGTCCAGCGTCAGTGGGTTGTCCGGTTTTCCAGGGTATGCGCCATATGCTGCCTCCAAATTCGCTGTGGAAGGATTCACGGAAAGTTTGCGGCATGAGATGTCTTCGTTCGGTGTTCGGGTGGTATTAGTTGAGCCTGGCTCTTATCGCACACCGATCTGGAATAAAGGTTTGGGTGAGATTCACCGGAGCGAGGACTCTCCGTATAAGCATAAGCTGGACGCGGTTCTTCGTTATTCCAAATATGCGAGCGAGACAGCGCCTGATCCACAGGAGGTAGGCGATTTGATTGGCCGAATTGCACGGATGCGTGCACCAAGACTTCGATATGCGCTCGGAAAAGGTTCGCGTGTGCTCATCATAGGTAAAGCACTGCTACCCTGGAAGTGGCTGGAGCGGATCATCGCCCGTGGATTAAAATAGAGATTAGGCAGGAACCAAAATTGTACAGTTTGCAGACGGGAGGGGTTAGCCATATTCGAATTCATCGTCATTATTTTACTTCTTGCGATTGTGGGTCTGCTCTTTCATATCAATAGCAAGCTGCCAGCGCGTGACCGGGTGAAGGAAGCAATGGAACGGGATCGGAATCAGAAACATAATCAGGATGCTCCAAATTAAAACGCGGAGGTTACCAATGAAAATGGCATTCGTTTTGTTTGATGGACTGACTTTCCTTGATTTTGCAGGATTTTATGATGTGATCAATCGGTTGAATTTCTTTGAACCTACCAAAGGAACGACGTGGGAAACCTGTGCCATGACAGACCAGGTCACGGATGAGTCTGGTCTAACATTGAAGGTGGATCGAGTGAAGCCTGACCTATCGGAATATGATCTCGTGTTTATCCCCGGAGGCATGGGAACGCGCAAGCTTCGATATGACGAGGCCTTTGTAGGTTGGCTGAAACAGGCTGAGTCTGTGCCTTTGAAGGTTTCGGTGTGCACAGGCTCTCTGCTGCTGGGTGCGGCTGGTTTTTTATCCGGCAAAAAAGCAACAACACATCCCCGTGCATATAATTTGCTTGAGCCGTATGTCACCGAGGTGATTCAGAAGCGGATTGTAAAAGATGGAAATGTAATAACTGCCGGTGGTGTGGCCACGTCCATTGACCTTGGGATTTATGTTGTTGGGTTGCTTGCAGGACAGGAAGCGGCAGCGAATGTAAAACTTCAGATCGATTATCCTTATGAGATGCAGGGAGTGGTCGAAGAATGAATGCAGATCGCAAGCAAGAGACTTATATCATTCGCAATATTCAGCGGGATGAAGCAGACATCTACTGGCCTTTGCGACTGGAAGCACTGAAAACACATCCTGAAGCCTTCGGGGCTTCGTTCGAGTTGTCCATTCAACTCCCCATGAGTGAAGTGCAGGAGCGCATACATAATGAACCGGATGATTATATTCTGGGAGCATACACAGAAGAAGGAACCTTGGCGGGAATGATGGGTTTCAAAAGAGAATATGGCCTAAAGCTCAGGCACAAAGGCATGATCTGGGGCGTCTATGTTGCTCCGCCATATCGGGGAAGTGGGCTGGCTTCGCTCTTGCTCCGCGAGGTGCTGGATCGTGGAAGACATCTGGAAGGCATCAAGCAGATTAATCTGAGTGTAGTGACAACGAATGAATCAGCCCGACGTTTATACGAGCGATATGGATTTGAAGTTTTCGGCATCGAGCGTAACGCATTGGAAGTCAACGGTCAGGGATATGATGAGGCGCATATGAATTACTTTTACACGGAGCATTCAACATTGAATGAAGATACCAGCACAGGAGGAGTCCGATGACAGATCAAGTTGAACTTGAGATCGACGGTGTTTCCTTTGTCTTAAAAGAGTCTCATTCTTTCGACTGGTTACAGCCCTTGGGTACGGTCTTTCGCGTATTCGATCAGCAGGATTCAGGGAATCTCTCTTTTGGTATTGTGCAAAAGGATGGAAAGCGATTGTTCGTTAAATATGCGGGAGCACATACAATTCATGCGAATCATACGGGAAGTCCCCCGGAAGCCATTCTTAATCTGAAATCATCTGTTTCCGTTTACGAAGATTTGGCGCATGACACGTTGATTCGACTAACGGATCATTTTGCAACGGATGAGGGGTATGCCTGTGTATTCGATTGGGTGGATGGGGAGTGTCTGCATTCCCACTGGTATTTTCCGCCTCCGGCCAAATATGAAGATCCGCGTTCGCCCTACTATCGGTTCAGACAGCTTCCTGTTGAGACACGCATTCGGGCAATGGAGCAGATTCTGAATTTTCATATCGATGTGGAACGGAGAGGTTATGTGGCTGTTGATTTGTATGATGGCAGTCTGATCTATGATTTTGACAGAAACTTTATGAAAATTTGTGATATCGACTTGTATCGGAAGGGCTCTTTTACCAATACCATGGGGCGCATGTGGGGATCTTCCCGCTTTATGTCCCCTGAGGAATTTGAGTTGGGTGCACCCATAGATGCGGTTACCAATGTATTCAACATGGGGGCAATGGCGTTTGGGTTGCTTGGTGGGGAGAAAGATCGTTCTTATGACAGATGGGATGCCGGAGAAGCATTGTATCAGGTTGTGATACGTGCAGTGAGCGATGATCGGTCCGAGCGGTACGCATCGATTGCGGAACTTGGTGAGGCCTGGAAACAAGCTACGATTTAAGGTCAATGAGTGAGTGGTGGAATTTTCGCAAATGTGCAAAATCCATTCGTATACGTGTGTGAAATCCCGTATAATGGAAATTATTAAGGGGGTGCAGATGATGTGCAGATATGCCTTGTCAGGACCATATAAAGACATCTATGCATGTTTCATTTGTCGCAAATCATTTAAACAAGTTTCCAGACATGACCTGAGCCCTGAGGTGGTGGCACAACTTGAATATAAATGCCCGCAATGTGCCACATCTATGGTTAGCATGGGACACGATTTCCAGGCGCCCAAGCAAAATGATACCAAACAATGGACCAAAGTGATGATGCTGTACCGTCATGGTTATACCTATCATAATTGCGGGTGCGGGGCTGGATATCGTCCTGCAGAATTACGTCAATTATCCGAATTTCTGGAGCAACAGGAAGCTGGTAAAGGCAGTGTAGGCAAACGATTATTGCAAAGGTTAACTTCTTAGTTATGGTTCCAAAATCGAACCTGTCGTCTATGGAAATGTTGAAAATACAGGTGAGTACTTTATATACGATCAACGAGCAGCAGCGTCTATTAAGCATCAACGAGCCGGGTGGTGGGCAGGCTCCAGCCATTTTTATCGGTATGACTTCTGCCAGTTCACTGATCTATTATCATGAGCAGTTACCGCCGGATCTAATGGATGAGTTGGGTAAGGATAGCGAGCTTCCATTGGATATTCCGAAACTGATTCGCAAGGTGGAAACCTTTGAGACAGTTAACCGTGTGTGGATAGGACCCGCCTATGCTTTTCCTGAGATATCTCACGAGTGGAATCAGAAGGTTCAGTTGATTGGTCAGGAGCAGCATTATTTGCTGGCAGAGCATTTCCCTGAATTAACAGACTACTTGTATGAAAAAAGCCCTGTTGCCGCTTATGTTATTGGGGATTCTGCTGTGGCAGTGTGCTGCTCCGCAAGGTTTTCCGATCATGGGGCGGAAGCGAGTCTGTATACGGCACCCGGTTATAGAGGACATGGATATGCAGCGGAGACAGTAAAGTGCTGGCAGTATTATGTCAAGGAGCGTGGACGCATGCCAATCTACAGTACATCTTGGGATAATCTTGCTTCACAGCAAGTTGCCCGTAAACTCGGATTAATTCAGTTCGGTGTGGATTTCAGTATCACAACTGTGGATTTGAGGAAGGACTGTGATGTCTGATGATTCGCACTTTCGTACAAAAGGATCTGAAGTATGTCATTGAAGCGCATATCCGAATTTATCGAAACGAGTATAATTATGATCATAGCTTTGCTGAATTTATCACCCATGCGGTGAATTCGTTTGGAATTAAAGGCAATCATTCGAGGGAGATGTTATGGATTGTTGAGTTAGATCAGACCAGCTTCCGGCTCCATAGGACTTACTCAGGTGAATGAAAATACGGCTCAACTTCGCTGGTTTTTGATCGAACCGGAAGCACGTGGTGCAGGATGGGGCGGGGAGCTTATCAAACAGGCAATTCTTTTTGCAAAAGAAAAGGACTACACATCCGTGATCCTGTGGACCAATGAGTCTTTGATCGGCGCGCGTAGATTATATCAATCTGTGGGCTTTGAAGTGAAGGAAGTCCGCAAGCAGATGTTGTCAGGTCAGGAGCTTACCGAAGAACAATGGGAACTTGTTCTGTAGTTGGCCGAGGGATTGAGCATGAAAGTCGAATCTGTTGCGTTAACTCGTTGTTGAAAGGAGTGGTACAGTGAATCGGAGAAGACTGATTCTGGGTTTGTTATCCGTATGCACAGCATTGACGGTAGCAGCATGTTCGATTCGGACAGAAGACCAAGCATTAACAGCATCGATTGAAAGCAACCTGCAGCAGATGGTTAGCGACCCTGTCCTCCTGACCAGCAGCAATCCGAATGATTATATTGCTGGTAACCGGGAGGCTTACGACGACATCTTGAATACGGGGGAGGCAGGACTGCCTTTCCTGCTACAGCAGCTCGAATCCAGTCCGGATAATGGTCTCAAGGAATGGATCATGGCTCAGGCAAGTACTGAACTGCTTGGAGAGCTTAACCCTCTAGAGGCGTGGCATAGTGGCAAGGACTGGCTCAGACAGTATAAAATGAGCGTAGAATAATGGCTCATCTTCTCTATAGTACCTGACTTAGCGGAAGTAATGGAGGGGGCGGAATCGATTCTGAAGAAGCGATAGCGTTCGCCTTTGTCTCCGAATTTATACATCTATAAGGTTATTTAAGAAAATTTGGAGACAACAGCGATCAGAAGAACGATCCGTAACCGGAATGGTTCCCGCAAGCCGTCAAGCACTGTAGTGTGTGATGAGCCGGAAGTACAAACCTCACCTCCAGTCAGCATGAGCAGCATTGAGAGGTTCTTGGAACCCGAAAGAATACATTATAGAGGTGAAATCCTTGAATAAAAAAATTGCTTTTTTTGATTCAGGCATCGGTGGTTTAACCGTTTTGCATAAGGCATTACTACAGTTTCCGGAAGAACAATTTTTGTACTATGCGGATACCCTACATGTCCCGTATGGAACCAAATCTGCGGATGAGGTTAGAGGACATATTTTTGATTGTGTGGAAGCCATCGTTCAGGAGGATGTCCAAGCAATCGTGATTGCTTGTAATACAGCAACAAGTCTGGCTGTGAAGGAACTGCGCGCCAAGTACGATATCCCGATCATTGGCATGGAGCCTGCAGTGAAACCAGCCGTGGAGATGAATCGCAACAGTGGGAAGAGGGTGCTTGTATTTGCTACGGCCCTCACCTTGAGCCAAACCAAGTATAACGAACTGGTATCACGTGTTGATGATCACCACAGTGTGGATTCCATTGCGTTGCCGGAACTTGTGGAGTGGTGTGAACAGCTGGATTTTGATCCGGGCAAAATCGCTGATTATTTCCGGTTCAAACTGGCAGATCTTGATCTTCAAGGGTATGGCACAGTGGTGCTTGGCTGCACGCATTATCCATTCTATACGTCCATTCTGCGCACGGTTCTGCCCGATCATATACAGATCATTGATGGCAGTACAGGCACAGTGAACCATCTGAAGCAGCGGCTTGGACTGGTGGCTCAACATGGAGACAGGACAGGGGAACAGGTCACTTTCCTCAGTTCATCAGGCCGACCGGAAGAGCAGGAGAAGATGTACAGTGCACTTCAATATCTTGAGATGAACTCCAAGTAAGTTACACCATAGGAGGTGATAGCTATGCAGTCCATTTATCTTATCCGTCACGCCAAGGCCACAGGGCAGGAACCCCATGCAGAGCTTACAGATGAAGGGATCAGGCAGGCTGAAAAACTTGCAGATATCTTGGCTCATCATTCCATAACGTATATTGTCTCCAGTCCATGGAAAAGGGCCGTTCAGACGGCTATGCCACTGGGCATAGCAACGCTGCAACATATACATACGGATGAACGTCTCCAGGAGAGGGTACTTAGCTCTCTTGATCTGCCTAACTGGATGGATGCACTGAAACGTACATACGATGATGTGGATTGGATGGAAGAAGGCGGGGAATCTTCGAGAAACGCGGCTACAAGGGGGCTGGCACTACTGGAAGAGTTGTGGAGCAGACCGGAACAGCACGCGGCCGTGGTTACACATGGAAACTTGTTATCACTGCTTATTCGTGAGTATGAACCATCCTTTGGTTATGAAGAGTGGACCAAACTGTCTAACCCGGATGTGTATGTGCTGGAGAGACAACGACCGGATGCAGGGCTGTCCACCATTCGAAGAATGTGGACAGATTAAACAGCAAAAGAGTGCTCCAGCGATATTATATCAGCCAGAACACTCTTTTCGTTTATCCACGGGGCATATTACAATGCAGCAATCATGATCATAACCCATCCAGCCAAAAATGCGACTCCGCCAAGTGGGGTAACGGCTCCCAATTTGCGAACACCCGTCACACTTAAAACGTACAGGCTGCCAGAGAACAGGATAATCCCGGCGAACATCAGCCATCCGGCAAGCATGACGAGTGAAGAGGATTCAAGACGGTCTGCCAGCAGTCCGATCAGGATGATGCCCAGTCCGTGGATGAGGTGATATTGAACACCAGTTTCATAGATTTTGATCATGTCAGCCGATAGTTTGCGCTTGAGCGCGTGTGCGCCAAAAGCACCCAATGCAACAGCCAGGAACATCATAATACTGCCGAGTATAATCAGGGTTTGCAATGTGTTTTTCTCTCCTTTTAAGGGTAATTAGATATAACATCAAAGTGTACTGCACGAGTGTTGTCTACAGTTTGCGCAATTGAATCTGCCCAATGGAGTGATCGGCTTCCTTTTTCAGAATCAGTCTGGCACGTCCTTTGGTTGGCAAAATGTTTTCATGCAGGTTTTTGGCATTGATATCTTGCCAGATCTGGTTGGCCGTACGTACGGTTTCTTCTTCATCGATATTGGCGAATCGTTGATGGAAAAAGGAATCTGTGTTCTGGAACGCTGTATTGCGGAGTAGCTTGAAACGCTCAACGTACCAGTGTCGTATATGCTCTTCTTCCGCATCAATGTAGATGGAAAAATCGAAGAAATCACTAACCAGCAAAGGCGTTTCCTTTTTGATCTGAAGTACATTGATACCTTCAATAATGAGAATATCCGGTTGACAGATCTGCTTCTCTTCTCCTTGAATGACATCGTAGGCGAGGTGAGAGTAGACGGGTGCTTTCACTTCGGGTTTGCCAGATTTCACATCACCCATGAACTGAATCAGGGATTTGATATCATAACTTTCCGGAAATCCCTTGCGGTTCATGATGCCCTTCTCTTGCAGCACCGCATTGGGATATAAGAAACCGTCGGTTGTGACAAGGTCAACCTTCGGGCTATTCTTACCTCTGGCGAGCAGTGCCTGTAGTAAGCGGGCCGCTGTACTTTTGCCCACGGCAACACTCCCCCCGATTCCAATGATGTAGGGAGTGGGGAGGGCTTCTTTTTTCATAAAGGTGGCCGTCAGTTGATTCAGCTCTCGTGAAACTCTTGCATATAGGTCAATAAAGTGGGTAAGAGGCAAATATATATCTTCGACTTCTTGAATCGATACCTCTTCATTCAATCCCTTTAACTGTTCTAATTCGGCTTCCGTCAGTGGAAGAGTGGTCTGATGTTCTTTAAGTTCAGCCCATTCCTTGCGGTTAAACTCGATGTAAGGAGAGTATAAATTCATGAGATCCCGCTTTCTGTATGTAATATAATTGTGGACACAACCTTTAGTGTATCAAATTTCAGCAAACTGACAACACCTTTACATTGTGCCTTTCATAATGCCTTTCGTCAAAATGGAGCGAAAAACAACTTACTAGGAAAGTTTAACCCAATTTATGTTAAAGTCAACGTATACCATGCGGAAGGGTGACAGCAAATGATCGTATATGAGAGAGAGCATGATTTTGTTTTGACTGCACAGCATGAGCATGGATTAGTAGCCGGAGAGATGGCTTCCCACTGGAAAAATGAATTACTAGCCGATGCTGCGCATCGGGATGAATTGATTCTAGCGGTCAAGGAACATGACCGTGGTTGGATTGAACTGGATTCATCTCCGTTCTGGAATGATTACAGTCAATCGCCGTATTCGTTTCGTGACTTTCCATTGCGTCCGCGTTTTGTATTCTACCATAAAGGGATTGAAGAAGTTCGTCAGAAAAACCTCTACGCCGGATTATTGTGTAGCTTGATGTACACGGAGCTATTTCAGAAAAATCTGGGGGCCAATGCTCAGGATGATGATGACATCCGAGATTATCTGCAACAAGAACACGAACGTCAGCTGGATTGGGAGAAACAGCTTGGTGGTGATGCTGAAGCACTGAAACAGAGGCTGCAAAGTGATGTGGAGATTATGCTTTTCTGTGATCAGCTCAGTCTGTTTCTCTGTATGGAGGAACCTGGAACACCTGCTGCGCGTTATGATTTTTTTGCAGAAGGACTCAGTTGTACATTTGATGCCTGTTCCAGACAACCGATTCAGGCAGAGTGGTTATCCAATGAAAAAGTAGGCCTGTCTTTTTTCCCGTTTGATGAGGACTTTACGATCGTTTTACCATATAAATCGGTACCAAAGGCAAGTATCCGCAAATTTGGTATGCAACAGGCTTATCGCCGGGCTGAATGGAAGGAACGCCGGGTGTTGATTACGGAATTGAACTGAGAACTGGAAACTCCAGGCTTGAGGAAATAGCAGCATAGAATATAACAAAACAGGCGGGCTTCTGATGTACAGGTGTACAGGGCGTCCGCCTTTCGTATGCATATATATCATCATAGACTATACTGTGAGACCGGTGAAAATACGAATGATTCAGAGTGGGAATAAAGAAGGAAAACACAGGTTATTCCCAGAAATGTTAGTGTACAGCAGAGAAGCGCATGTTAGCAGGAGGACGAATATGGATACTAGGATAGAAATATTAACGATGTGTATGGTATGGGACAAAATGAATGATCAGGTGTTGTTAATGAATCGGCCGGACCGCAAAGGATTTCCGGGATACATTGCTCCTGGGGGGAAGGTAGACTTTCCGGAGAGTATCGTGGATGGCGCCGTGCGGGAGGTTCTGGAGGAGACGGGGCTAGTAGTTAATGAAATTACGTATAAAGGGCTTGATGAGTTCTGTGATCCCGAACAAGGATTGCGGTACATGGTATTTAACTATTTGGCGACTTCATTCGAGGGTCAGTTATTGCAAGATCCGCCCGAAGGCGAGCTGTTATGGGTGCCGATGAAGCGGGTTTTTGAGCTGCCTATGCAGGATTGGTTCGCTGAACGTTTCCCACGTTTTTTCCAAAAAGGCACTTTTGAGCGGAGTGTGATCTGGGAGAAGTCATCCGGACGTACCCTGCAAGAGACATTTATGGTGTATAGCGATTCCGTACTTGAACAGAGTGGGACCCGATAAGTTAAACCGTCAGAAGGAGGAAAAATCATGGGATACCAGCATGCCCTGCAAGGATACATTGCGGCGACGCTTGATGGGGAATGGAAATTAATCCATGAGCATTTAAGCTTGGGTTAGGATAAAAATAATGCCTCATAATGTATCATCCATATCTATATATTTATATCCAAATATTATGATATAATGAAGTTTACTATTTTTATAGGAGATGACTAGTCTGTGGGTAATAGTGTGTGATTAATAGATTGAGTAAACTAGTTTGTTGAAATGAAGAATGATATATTTGTGGATTTGCCATACATAGGCTTCTGCAAACAGAACGTAAATGAATATTGTACGATGAAAAGGTGGAGATTGGCATGAAATTGTCGTTCCGGATTTTGGACTGGGAAGAAGAGAGACCCTACGAACTTTTGTTGATGGCTGATCCTTCAAAAGCAATTGTGGATGAATACCTGAGTCGGGGTGTTTGTTTTATTGCCGAGTATGAAGGAGAGATGGTTGGGGAGTTCGTATTGTTGAAGACTCGTCCAGAGACTGCGGAGATTGTTAATATTGCCGTACAGGAAGAACTGCAGGGACAAGGTGTAGGCAAACACATGATTAAGGAAGCGATGGAAGCTGCACGTAGATTGGGATGCCGAATTCTCGAGATTGGGACGGGCAACTCCAGCTTTCATCAATTGAAGTTATACCAACGTTGCGGTTTCCGCATTATCGGGGTTGATCGTGACTTCTTTGTGAGGCATTATGAGGAAGAGATTATAGAGGATGGTATCCGCTGTGTGGATATGATCCGTATGGCCATAGATCTGGATGCTGTTACAGAGGATGAAAACGAAAGGAAGAGTCCTTAAGTGAATCGGCATACACATATTGGGGTATATGGCTTGGTAGCTTGGGAGGGCCAATTCCTGTTGATTCATAAGGCTCGCGGAGCATATCAGGGGCAATGGGATTTACCAGGCGGAAGGCTGGAATTTGGCGAGCAACCAGAGACTGCTCTTCATCGTGAGATTGAAGAGGAGACGGGCCTGACCCATCTACAAGTGATGATTCGTTCTGCGGAGTCTACGGTACTGGAATGGGTGTATCAAGGTGAGCCGGAAGAGTTGCACCATATCGGGATGTTGTATGATGTTGTTTTGACCGCAGCCAGTCAGCCGGATCATATCAAAAAAGAACCCGATGGTGAAGATTCGTTGGGCGCGGACTGGTTTCCACTGGAGCAAGTTAGAGATCTTTCCCTAACGCCGTTTGCAGAGTATATGATTAGCAAAAGTACATCTTGATGTGCATCCTCAACTTTATTGTTAACTTAAATTTGATGAATCCAAAGAAGCTGCTCGGATAATTTATGTCTGGGCCAGCTTTTTGCTGTGGGTCTCCTGAAGAAACCCCCAATTATTTGTTGAATGTGACGTCAAATGGTTAATGTTTAACTTGACGGTTTGTTTTTGCACATAATGGACCACAATTCAATTAAGGAGGTAAAATGGGAGATCGTATGCCTATTTTGTTGTAATTAAGCGTTCGTTGTTCTACCCAAATTGATCGATTTATTCGATTCATCTAATTTATGCATCAATTGAACTAAAAATAGGAAATGCTCCTGAGCGTAAAAGTTTATAGAATAGATAGTAGAACATGGACTTCACTTGAAGAAGTGGAGAAAGTGTAACCTTCGAACGGATCAGGACAGTATTCGACATCTGTGCGACGGTATATACAATCATTGTTTTACTTTGATTTTGAAAACGCAGACAAACCTTGACGGGAGCGTCGGACTAACGTTACTACCACCAACAGCACGATTATTGGACTTCATGAAAAATTTCGCTTAAAATGTTGAACGAACGCAAATTACGGCTTAGTCAATGATTTCCGTCAAAAACTTATGACTAAATCAAGACGGAGGGAACGTCGATGACGATCGTGGAAGGCAACAAGAAGCCCTGGGAAAGTTACTATGGCCCCAATATGGGATACGTACAGGAACAATATGAATTATTCACTCAAGACCCTGGTTCGGTTACACCGGCTTATCGTGAACTATTTGAACAATGGGGTGCACCGCCGATGTCTGGCAGGGATGCACGCACAACCTTGAATTCCGGCAACGCCCAATCGGCTTCCGGAAGCGTAGACATTCAACTATTACAGAAAGCGGTTACAGCGGGTAAACTGGTATGGAACATCCGCACCTATGGTCATCTTGCTGCAGATATAGATCCGCTTGGAATCAGTGAAGATACAGACACATCTTTGCTGGAACCTCAGCATTTTGAATTAAACGAAGAAGATCTGAAAGCTTTGCCTGCTTCCCTGATCTGGGAAGGTGCAGATGGGCAGACAGCAACCGGATGGGATGCAATCCAACGTTTGCGTCAGATATACACTGGACCCATGGCCTACGAATTCAGTCATGTGCACGAAGTTCAAGAGCGTGAGTGGCTGAATCGTCGTGCGGAATCTCGGACATCACCGGCTCCACTTACGCCGAAAGAACGTAAGGCTTTGCTGGAACGTTTGGTTGAAGTCGAGCAATTTGAAGATTATCTTCACAAAACATTTGTTGGGCAGAAACGTTTCTCCATCGAAGGTAACGATGTGCTTGTGCCGATGCTGGATGAAGCTGTTCGCATCATGGCAGAAGCCGGATCAAGCCACATTCTGATGGGTATGGCCCACCGTGGACGGTTAAATGTACTGGCTCATGTTTTGGGCAAACCGTACAGCAAGATTTTCTCTGAATTTCATCATGCTCCGAACAAAGATTTGGTTCCATCGGAAGGTTCGACTGGGATCAACTACGGTTGGACGGGGGATGTCAAATATCATATGGGTGCCAACCGTTTTGTGAAAGACGGGGAAACTGTACAGGCACGCCTTACTCTGGCGAATAACCCGAGCCATCTGGAATACGTTAATCCGGTTGTACAAGGGTTTGCTCGTGCGGCTCAGGATGACCGTCGTGACCCTGGGTATCCGAAGCAGGACGTGACGAAGGCAGCTACCATTTTGATGCACGGTGATGCAGCATTCCCTGGAGAAGGGATCGTTGCAGAGACGCTTAACTTCAAAGCTCTGCCAGGATATCAGAATGGCGGAACCATCCATATTATCGTCAACAATCGTCTGGGTTTCACTACAGATAGCAGTGATTCCCGTTCAACGTACTACGCAAGTGACCTTGCTAAAGGGTACGAAATTCCGATTGTACACGTGAATGCGGACAATCCGGATGCTTGTATTGCAGCCATTCGTATGGCAGCCGAGTATCGCAATCGCTTCAAAAAGGATTTCCTGATCGACTTGATCGGTTATCGTCGCTACGGCCATAACGAAACCGATGATCCCGAAACAACTCAACCTATCGTTTATGACAAGGTGAAAAACCATCCAACGGTAAGCCACTTGTATCAGGATCAGTTGAAAGAGGAATCGATTATCGATGATGCATCCATTACGAGCATTCGCGATGGAGTAACGAACAAATTAAAAGAAGCTTATGACCAGATGAAGAAAAATGAAGTGCATGAATATTATCAGCGGAAAATCAGTGAGCCGGAGGCTGTTACGATTACTCCGACTGCGGTACCGCTTGAGAATCTTCGCAGCATTAATGCCGATCTGCTGAAATGGCCTGAGAACTTCAATGTGTATCCGAAGTTACAGCGAATTTTGCAACGCCGGAGCACTTCCCTGAACGAAGGGGAAAAAGTGGATTGGAGCCTTGCGGAGACACTCGCATTTGCAACCATTCTGGCAGATGGCAAGCCAATTCGGATTAGTGGACAGGATGCCGAGCGTGCTACATTCGCTCATCGGAATCTGGTGTTGCATGATTCGGAGAATGGAGCAAAGTTCTGCCCATTACATCACTTGCCACAGGCAAGAGCATCCTTTGCAATCTATAACAGTCCGTTGTCTGAAGAATCCGTTGTTGGATTCGAATACGGATATAACGTATATTCACCCGATACACTGGTCATCTGGGAAGCTCAATTCGGTGACTTTGCCAACTGTGCACAGGTTATCTTTGATCAGTTTGTATCCGCGGGTCGTGCCAAATGGTCTCAGAAATCCAGTCTGGTCATGTTGCTTCCACATGCGAATGAGGGTCAGGGACCTGAGCATACAAGTGCTCGTCTTGAACGCTTCCTGCAGCTTTGTGCAGAAGACAACATGACGGTTGCCAACTTGTCGAGTGCTTCGCAGTACTTCCACTTGTTGCGTCGTCAAGCTTCGTTGACTGAAACGGAAGATGCTCGTCCACTTGTGATGATGTCACCAAAAAGTCTCATTCGGAATCCGCGTGTTGCTTCACCGGCAGTCGAATTCAGTGAAGGCAAGTTTGAGCTTGTGCTGGAGCAAGCCGGACTGGGCACACAGCCGGATCGCGTAGAGCGCATTATTTTGTGCAGTGGCAAGATTGCCATTGACTTGGAAGATGCTTTTGAAAAAGATAAAGCTGATTGGTCATGGCTTCACATCATTCGAGTGGAACAGCTATATCCGTTCCCGGCAGAAGAGATCAAACGTATACTCGCACGTTTCAGCAATGTAAAAGAACTGGTATGGGTACAGGAAGAAAACAAAAACATGGGTGCCTGGACATACATGGAGCCTCGTCTTCGTGAAGTTGCCCCGGAAGGCACAACCGTTAGATACGAAGGTCGCCCGGAACACGCAAGTCCTTCCAGCGGTTATCAGCTTGTGCATAGTATGGAACAGCAACAGATTATTACATCTGCGTTGAAACAGACGACGAAGAATAATATTCCACTGGGGAGGTAACAGCTGTGAGTGAAATTAAAGTACCTGCAATGGGTGAGTCAATAACTGAGGGAACTGTATCCAGATGGATGGTTAAAGAAGGGGATACCGTTAATCAGGGTGATGTGCTTCTTGAACTGGAAACGGATAAAGTAAATATTGAGATCAGCGCAGAAGAAAGTGGCGTGCTGGAGAAGATCATTCGTCAGGAAGGAGAGACGGTAGTGATCGGTGAAACGATCGGTACACTCTCAGCTGGTTCTGGAGGAGGAAGCGGTGCACCCGCTTCCGAACCAGCAGCTGAAGAGAAAAAGGCCGTTACTCCTGCACCTGAAGCTCCAACACCACCATCGGCACCTGTTGCGGCAGCGCCAGAGTCATCTGATAGTGCTAAGACGGCTTCACCGTCTGCCCGTAAGCTTGCACGTGAACGTGGTATCGAGTTGGATCAGGTTCAGAGCAAAGATCCAATTGGACGGGTATACCAGGACGATGTGAAGAGTCATAACAATCAGGCTCCTGCTCCTGCTGCTCCACCTGCGAGTAAAGCTCCAGCAGCACCAAGTGCTCCGGCAGCTGGAAATTCAACCTATACCAAACCAGTGGAGCGTCAGCGGATGTCTCGCCGTCGTGCAACCATTGCGAAACGTCTGGTAGAGGCTCAGCAGACAGCAGCCATGTTGACTACGTTTAATGAAGTTGATATGACTGCGATCATGGATGTACGTAAACGCCGTAAGGACAAGTTCAAAGAGAAACATGAGATTAACCTGGGCTTCATGTCCTTCTTCACCAAAGCGGTTGTGGGGGCTCTGAAAAAATTCCCTACAATTAACGCAGAGATTGATGGCGAAGATGTTGTACTCAAAAAGTATTATGATATCGGCATCGCCGTATCTGCGAAGGAAGGACTGGTTGTACCGGTTGTGCGTGATGCCGATCGTCTGGGCTTTGCCGAGATCGAGAAGAGCATTGCGGACCTGGCATCAAAAGCTCGTTCCAACACGCTGGCGTTATCTGATCTGCAAGGTGGAACGTTCACCATCACCAATGGTGGAACATTTGGTTCCTTGTTGTCTACGCCAATTCTGAATACACCTCAAGTGGGTATTCTGGGGATGCATAAGATCCAGCTTCGTCCAGTGGCGATTGATGCAGAACGGATGGAGAACCGTCCAATGATGTACATCGCGTTGTCCTACGATCACCGGATTATCGACGGTAGTGAGGCTGTTCGCTTCCTCGTAACCGTGAAAGAACTGCTTGAAGACCCGGAATCCCTGTTAATTGAAGGTTAATCCATAACGTTTGATTATAGCTATTATTCATATCGCTTGACAAGAAAACCCCTGAACTGGTGCGCAGCGTGAGCTGTGCATCCGATTCAGGGGTTTCTTTTGGCTCTTGGTATGTTGTCTCCGACTCTATTATATAGAGTCAGCCGTCTCAGTCAGGTTCAACGGACTAGGGGGTGTATTCGAGTCAGGGGTATTCCGCTTTAGCCAGTTCACAACGTGCTGGGCCACTTCTGTTCGGTTAATCTCATGCAGCATTTCATGGCGTCCATCCGGATAAAGGCGATACTCAATATTCTCCAGGTGAAGTTTCTTATACTGCGAGACCAGATTAAGAACGCCTTTGCCATGAAGTCCGACAGGGTCCTTCTCACCTGAGAACAGGTATACGGGTTTGTGTTTGGGTATGCGCTCCATATTGTGTGGAAGATGGACTTCAAGTAGCAATTTGAAGAAGTCGCGGAAAAAGCCTGCTGTACAGACGGCTCCGCACAGGGGGTCATCAATGAATCGCTGAACCTCTTGTGAGTCCCGGGACAACCAATCAAACGGTGTCGTTGCAGGGCGGAAAGAGCGATTAAATCCACCAAATACAATCGCGTTGAGCAGCATGCTGGGGTGGGTAGCCCCCTGAATGCCGCATTGTAAAAAGGCGAGTTTCTCTCCAAACCGGAGCAGACCACGTCTGCCGTTTGTCCCGGATAAAATAAAGGCATGGTACTGCTCATGACCAGCGTACATGAGATGTTGTACCAAGAATGAGCCCATGCTATGTCCCATTAGAAATAGGGGCACCCCAGGATTCTCTTTGGCGGCTACTTCGCCCAGATTGATCATATCACTCGCCATCCAGCGGAAGGCATCGATACCAGCATTACCAAGCAACTTGGCATTCTCCACAGTTTTGCCATGACCCCGATGGTCATTGGCATAAACCGCATAGCCATTTTGGGTAAGGATGTCGGCAAATTCGGCGTATCGGGCTGCTGTCTCGCCCATGCCGTGTGCAATTTGCACTACACCTTTAACGTTGCATTCCGGATCGGGAAGCCAGCGGTACACATGAATACGGGTACCTTCACTAGCGACCAAGGCAAAGGTAGATTCCTGCATCTCGTGTAATTCCTCCTTCACAGGTTACATATAAGCTTGATTTAGGGCAGATAAGAGCGAAGAACAGTGGTGTTCCCGTTCAATGTATAAGAACCCAGATTGGCTGGCAAGAGATAACATTGTCCAGCTTTCAATTCAATGCTGTCTGATTCAGCATGTGCCCACTCCAAAGTTCCTTCTCCTTCACAGACAACGAGAATCGTGAAGCTGTCAGGATTGGTGGAGAGTTCCCAACGTTTATTCACAATACCTTTTTCAACTACAAAATAAGGGCATTCCGCAAGCTTGAGCCATTCACCAGGAGTAGCGTTATTTGTTTTCATCGTTGAGGCACCTGCGCCCTCATAGGCGGTGACATTTAATGAGTCTTCAACATGCAACTCACGTGGTTTGCCATCCAGCCCTGGACGATTGTAATCGTAGATCCGATACGTCGTATCTGAGTTTTGCTGAATCTCAGCGACAACGACACCTGCACAGAGCGCATGCACTGTTCCAGCAGGGATAAAGAACGTATCACCAGCTTCTACAGGTACCTGACGAAGGGTATCCATCACCGTGCCGTTTTCCAATGCTTCTTTTAATGTTGCCCGATCAACGCCTTCATTCAAGCCATAGATGATGTGCGCGCCCGGTTTTGCGTCGAGTACATACCACATTTCTGTTTTGCCAAGCTCGCCAAGAGGAAGTGCCTCATACTCGTCAGTTGGATGAACCTGAACGGACAGGTCATCGTTGCAGTCAAGCAGCTTAATCAGAAGGGGGAAACGGCCGCCTTTTTCAGAGACACCTTTGGTTCCAAGCCATTCGGTGCCCAGTTGTTCACGAACTTCATCCAGACCCTTGCCAGCCAGTGCTCCATTTAATACCTTGGTTGTACCGTTGGGATGATCTGCAATCATCCATCCTTCTCCGATATGTCCTTCAGGGGGCGTAAGGCCGAATTGCTCCAGCGCACGACCGCCCCACACACGTTCTTTGAACTCAGGTTGGAATTGTAATGGGTATGGCGTAGACATCAGTAATCTCTCCTCTAGTATATGAAATGGTGGATCGCTTTAATCAGTCATGGGCATGTAGTCGCCATGAGCAAACAAGTGAATACGTTTGCATATGTAGATGTAGAACACAGATCGCAGTAAGAAAAAGCCGTTAATAGCTCGCCTTGCGATTGTGTCTAGTTTATTGTATTTGGTGAACAAAGGAAATTATTTTTTCTCGATTCCGATCAGAAAAGGAGAAGTTTCTCGCTGCAATTGGCGATAGATCACAACCTGTGCCTGTTCCACCGGAAGGGCAGAGGACCAGCCCAATACAGCTTCTGCTTCCTGTGCCCCTCCGTCATGACCGGGGTAGAGCACAACCGTAATAATTCCGCGAGGACGTAATAAAGCGAGTGCAGCCTCGAGTGCAGCGATCGTGCTGTCAGTCTCGGTGATGATGGAGGAATCTGCACTTTCTGAAGGCAGGTACCCCAGATTGAACATAACTGCACCAACCGTACCAAGCCAGGACTCAGGAACTGCTTCTGCCATTCGATCATGGCTTAGTTGAAGCATGGAGATGGAGCCAAGCTTGGCTTCATCATTTTGTTTTCGAATCCGGGCCTGTGCCAGCGTGAGGGCTTCACTTTGAATATCGAATCCAATGACTTGACCACGCCGGCCAACTTGTTGTGCCAAAAATAGTGTGTCTGCTCCTGTACCCACCGTTGCATCTATCGCCAGATCACCTGGCTGCAGACGGGAAGCAATCCACTGATGCGCACAGCTGAGAACCGAAAGAAAGCCCATCTATGCTCGCCTCCAATACTTACCTTGCCATGAATCCCGCTCTCGCAGCTCACGATCAATGGAGTTTAACACTTCCCATTTGTTCATGGACCACATCGGTCCAATCAACAGATCACGCGGTGCGTCGCCTGTAAGACGGTGTACGATCATTTCCGGTGGAAGCATCTCCAGTGTATCTACGATCAGTTTGATGTACTCGTCCTGATCCAGAAAACGTAAAAGACCAGCTTCGTATTGCTTCACCATTGGTGTTTTGCGCATCAGATGTAACAGGTGAATCTTGATTCCCTGTACATCCATATTGGCAACTGCCCGTCCAGTGTCCAGCATCATCTCATGTGTCTCTTGAGGCAGACCATATATGATATGTGTGCACACACGTATATTCCGTTTACGCAGTTTCTCAACCGCCTCTTCGTAACACTTCGTGTCGTGCGCGCGATTAATCAATGTTGATGTGGAATCATGGATGGTTTGAAGCCCCATCTCAACCCACAGATAGGTGCGTTCGTTCAGTTCAGCCAAATAATCAACAACGTCATCTGGCAAACAATCCGGGCGAGTGGCGATGGACAAACCAACAACACCGGGTTGCTCAAGAATTTCTTCAAAATATTCGCGCAGCTCCTCAACCGGAGCATACGTATTCGTATAGGCTTGGAAGTAGCCAATATAATGGGCTTTAGGCCACTTGAGGTGCTGTTTATCTCGAATTGTATTGAATTGGGTGACCAGATCTTCACGTCTGCTGCCAGCAAAATCGCCTGATCCACGCGCACTGCAGAAGGTGCAACCACCTTTGGCAATGGAACCGTCGCGGTTGGGACAGGTGAATCCAGCATCCAGCATTACTTTGAAAACCTTATTGTTAAATTGATCTCGCATCTCATAATTCCAGGTATGGAATCGTTTATCTCCCCACAGGAGAGGGGACTGTAATGCAGGTGCATTCATTTTCAGGGTACTCCTTTGGTTGTCGAATTACCGTAATCATACGTGAACAAAAGAAGAAGCGCTATGCGATTTCCGTCATAGACGATGGATAGCGATTATAGGTGTCTTCATGAACTTTTATCATTGTATCAAAAAACTAAAAAAAAAGGGAATCGAAACGCAAAAATAGGCCGTAAAATCAAGGTTTTCTCCTTGCTATAGTTTACACCTTATGTTATATTTAAATCAGCGTCAGACACCATCTAATGGGTATTATTCATCATAGCATTTGAATCAACGTTGACGTCATGGACCATACTATACCGTGAGGTGATATGAATGAATTCCCAAGTTAAAAACAATGAATTGAATCATGTGTCTGTTGAATTGACGGCAGAAGAAGCACTGGCTTTAACAGGTGTTCGTTTTAATGGAAATCCGAAAGTGAAAGCGGCTGCAAGACAAAAAGTTCGCGATGCTTTCGAAAAGACATTTGATTTTTCACACCAAGATAAGGTAGACTATGAACTACTAAAGTAGTTGGACCCCAATTCCAAATAAATCGAAGAGGGAATCTTTGAGATTTGCCCAAAGTGGCAGATCCGAAGATTCCCTTTTCATTGCTCTTTACAATTTGCCAGTTCTTCGGCAAAATAAGTCTGAGACAAGTATGGGACAAACGGAGGAATAAAATGCGTTTACGTGGTAGAAAAGGGATAAGAGAAAATCTGGAGCAACAAGTTGATCTTGTTGTACTGGACCCGAAGCAACATAAAGGAAAATGGTCTGAACTGTTTGGCAATGATCACCCGATCTTCGTGGAATTTGGTATGGGTAAAGGTCAATTTATCAGCCAAATGAGTTATAAATATCCGGAATTTAATTTCATCGGTATTGATATGTATGATGAACTGGTGCGTCGTGCCAGTGAGAAAGCTCGTAATGCGTGGAGTCAGGCTGATGTGGAGACACCTCCGAACCTGAAGCTTGCGCTGGCGAATATTGAACAGATCGAAGAAGTTTTTGAACCGGAAGAACTGGAACGCATTTATTTGAACTTCAGTGATCCTTGGCCAAAAGCAAAGCATGCACGTCGTCGTTTGACGCACCCGCGCTTCCTGAAGAAATACACGGAATTGCTTAATCCCAAAGGTGAGATTCATTTCAAAACCGATTCGGAGACGCTGTTTGATTTCTCACTCAACGCCATTGCCGACTTCGGCCTGCAAATGACCAATATTTCTTTGAATCTGCATCGTGATGGTTTGAATGAAGAACATGTGATGACGGAGTACGAGCAGAAATTCATGGGTAAAGGTATGAACATTCACCGGGTTGAAGTGATTGTGGGTGAAGAGGCCCTGCGTGAGTATCAGCAGACACGTCTGGACAAGTATAAAGTTCGTGAAGCTTCTGATGAGTCTGGTGAAGATCAGGAACAGGAATAAATCGAAATCTAACTTAAACTCATTAAAGAAGAGCGACACATGAGGTGAATGATTCATTCTCATAGGTCGCTCTTTTTTTGCATAAACAATCCATGTGCAATGCTCCATAAACTCAAGTCTGGTATGATTTCAAAAGTTCTCTGAATGAAATTCTTTGCGGCGATAATCGTTTGGTGTAACACCATTGAACTTTTTGAACATGCGATAGAAGTATGAACTGTTGGTGAATCCGGTTCTCTCGGCAATGTCGGCAACGGAGTTCTCCGTCTCCACCAGCAGATGCTGGGCCTTGGCTATGCGGGTTTCGTTAATCACGTCCGTGAGCCCTTTCAGGGTGAGCTGTTTGTAGAGCCTGCTTACATAGATGGGCGACATGCCCAACTCATCTGCGATAGAAGTTAGACATAGATTGGGGTCCGCATAGTCCCGCTCAATAATGCCATTGATTTTACGAATCAATTCTTCGTGCTTCAGCGTACGTTTCTCCTCGACTTTGGAACCAAGCTCATCAAACATCCGATAAAAGTGTTCATGTACTTCACTGATGTCTTCCGCGTCTTTGACAGGCAGCATTAGACCATCCGAGACTGAATCAAGCGTAAGTTGATTATTCTTCTTGAGGGTATTTCGTACATGGTTCAGTGTCATCGTCAGATGGGATAAAGCTAGCTGAAAGACGGTAAATGGATATGCGGCTGTCTCGCCGACGATGTCTGCATAGACTTGTTTTGCTTCTCGCGTCTTACCTGTCATTAGATGATCAACAAGCTGTCTTTCCTTACCTGCTGGGAATGCGTACTCCTTGGTGTGATAAGCCATGATGTCAGAGGTATAGATTAGACAGCCCGGTCCCATGAACAAACGATGCAGTGAGGCTTCGGCTGATCTGGTGTAGGATGCAATACTGTCTTCCAATGAATCTTCTTCCGTGCCGATCGTACAGGAGATGGAGCATTTCAAATGGGTCATTACAGCTGCCTGCATCATACGTAGCAGCTCTTCGATCCGGTTATGAGCAGGTTGCTCAAGTTCATGGTTTTCCGCTTTTTCATTGAAGATGAGTGTGATCAGATCACCGCCCATATCCACAGCTTCCGCATTGTAGTGGAGATCGGCTGTCTCGGTGCAGATGTTCATCATGGCGTATTTTACAAGCTGGGTCTCATCACGATACGTTTCGCTGAATTCGGTAAAATGGTCAATACGCAGCAATACCAGTCTGGATGCACGGTGAACATCAATAGAGGAGCCGTAGAACTTCATCCGTTCTTCCAGCATACCCCCAGTTACTGTTTCGCGGCCCTGTAGGGCCCCTCGTAGAAAATCCTGCCGTAACAAATGAAGACTGCCACGTCGCTCTGCTTCCATCACACGTAAACGAACAAGCACCTTATCAATAGGGTGATATAGTTTTCGGGACACAAGGTAAGAGAGCAGTAACCCTGCGAAGAGAAGTCCAACACAAAACAGAACGGTATGTGTGCGCATACTCCGTATATCTGAGGTAATCAGATCATAAGGTGTTATTCTTACATAACGCCAACCCAGGTCATCGGGAGCGGTATAGGTGATGAGCGATTTTTCTCCGTCGACTTTCTCGGTAAAGTAAGCTGATTGCCCCGTATCCTGGATAATTGGCTTCATAAAAGCTTCGTTGGAGAGATTTTTCATCAATGCACGGTCGCCAAAGTCAGATAAAAGGTCTCCCTTCTCATTTACGATAAAGGTCTTGCCTGGTTGATCCACAGCATTCATATTTGGACTGAGCCAATCATCCTTGATATTAACGATGACAGCGTAGTTTAGTTTGGCATTGTCATTGATCGTGTCATAACAGAGATAGGTGTAGCTGTTAACCTCTGTCGCTTCGGTAGAACCGACCTGATATGTACGCGGGATGGGAACAAAAGGTTTATAGTCATGGAAGTTCTGGAGGATACTTTTAATCCCCTGATCGTCGATCTCCGAGATAGACTGCTGCCCATTGCGCACGTCGGAACTGATAAAGAATTCATTGCTTTTGGAGTTATATACATAGATAGATTCGATAAAGGGAAGGGACATACGGTAGTTGTCTAGCTGCTCCATCGCGGATGTGATTTCATAGATATTTGGTTTGGAATAGAGCAGTAATGAAGAGATGGTGTAGTCCTGATAAATCTGATATGACAATGATTTTGCAGTCTCGGTCATTTTGGCCACTTCACGGCTGGTTTGAGTAAGACTGTTCATATCTGTACGATACACCTGGCGAAGAGCAATCCGATTATAGTTGACGTACAAAATAGAAGAAGCCACAAGTAAGGTAGCGACGGTACTGATAATAATGCCGATCAGAATCCGTGTGAAGACCTTCTGACTGTCCTCTGAACGTTTACGCATTCTGTTTCCCCCTCAGACCTCCTATTTTGGGTGAACAACATAGAATTTCATATACATATGTGAGGCTTCATATATCGATGTACAGAAGAGCAAGAGTAACTTGAATTATATATTATGTATGCGTTTACATCAATGCTGGACAGGCCATTTTGCCTGTTTTCTCTACATAAAGTTCAACTTTCGCTGGATTGTTCACTAGGTGTAGCCTATGCACGATATCAACATTTGTGAACGGATGTATGTGAATGTCTGTTCATTTCATGGTTCGTTCATTTTGTTCATAGTTCATTTCGCAGAATCGTTCATTTTCTGAAGGGAAGCTTCAGTATCCGTGAGTGAAGAGAGCATCTACAATAAAAAGAGAGCTCCACCACGTAGCACCGCAAGAAATTCGGGAGGGATCGAGCCATGCTCAAAGAATTGAACAAAAACAAAATCATGTTTCTGATGCTGTTGCCCACGCTGATCTTTT
Organism: Paenibacillus sp. FSL H7-0940; assembly: GCF_037979415.1. Classification (NCBI taxonomy): domain Bacteria; kingdom Bacillati; phylum Bacillota; class Bacilli; order Caryophanales; family Paenibacillaceae; genus Paenibacillus; species Paenibacillus sp. FSL H7-0940. The sequence continues at coordinate 3,768,638 of NZ_CP150280.1, read as the reverse complement.
TTCTGATTAACTCGTATTTTCCGATGGTCGGCATCTATTATGCGTTCACCCGGTATGATTTTGAAGGCGGATTATTTGGTAGTCCATTTGTCGGTCTGGAGAACTTTAAGTTCCTATGGCAATCCGGAATGTTGCTGAAGCTCACAACCAATACCGTGGGTTACAATCTCGCCTTCATTATATTAGGAAACGGTCTGGCGATCTTCTGTGCGATCATGCTTAGCGAGATCCGGGGCAGGTTATTCAAAAAAATCACGCAATCCGTCATGTTTTTGCCGTATTTCATCTCATTTGTACTATTAAGTGTAATCGCTTATAACATGTTCAACTACGAGTCGGGTTTTGTGAACACGGTGCTCAAACGTTTTGAGGCCGGCCCGGTCGACATTTATAACACACCCTGGATCTGGGTGTTCCTGATCATCATCTTTTATCTATGGAAAAATCTTGGATACAGCATGGTCATCTATCTGGCCGCCATAACGGGTATCAGTGACGAGTATTATGAAGCTGCCCGAATCGACGGGGCGAATATATTTCAGCGGATCTGGTACATTACGGTACCCATGCTGAAGCCAACCTTTGTCATCCTGTTGTTGTTCTCACTCGGCAGCATTATGAAGGGGCAGTTTGACCTGTTCTATCAACTGATCGGTAATAATGGGGTGCTGTACAATGCTACAGATATTATTGATACGTATGTGTACCGTTCACTGAAAGTAACGTTTGATATCGGGATGGCAACGGCTGCTGGTCTGTATCAGTCCTTGTTTGGATTCATTTTGATCATGACCGTCAACTATATTATCCGCAAAGTAAATGAGGACTACGCCTTGTTCTAGAACGCCCGCAGGGCAGGAGGGAGAACGATCATGAACACGCCAATGAATACTAACACTCGTACGAATACTCGTCTCAGAGATTCGGAATTCACTTTCATGTTTCAACTGATTTCCTACAGCTTCATCATCATTTTATCGATCATGTGTCTGCTACCGTTTCTGCTGATTCTATCCGGTTCATTCAGCAGCAACGAGTCCATTGTGAGGGATGGTTATCACCTCTTTCCAACGGACTTTTCCCTGGAAGGTTACAAAATGGTTTTTACATTCCCTACAAAGGTACTCAAGGCTTATGGGGTAACGGTCTTTACAACGGTGGTGGGGACTACGCTTGGGCTGTTCCTCATCACGATGGCCGGATTTGTGCTCCAGCGTAAGGATTTTAAATATCGGAACACGTTCTCGTTTTTTATCTACTTCACAACCCTGTTTGGTGGGGGACTTGTGCCTTGGTACATTATGTTGGCGAACTACTTCAATCTCACAGATACGTACACCGTACTGATTTTCCCGGGGTTGATGACGCCATTCCTCATTATCCTGATGAAAAACTTCATTCGCTCGGCAGTGCCGGATGAATTGATTGAGTCCGCCAAAATTGATGGAGCGAATGACTTCCGCATCTATTTCAGCATTGTGTTGAAACTGGCGATGCCTGGTATCGCCACCGTAGGTCTGTTCTTGGCACTCGGTTACTGGAATGACTGGTTTACCTCATCCCTCTTCATTAACAACCCGGATATGTACCAACTGCAATTTTATCTCTACAACACGATGAACACGATCACATTCATTGACCAGATGGCGATTGGCACAGGGATCACACTCAGTCAGGATGTGCCTACCGAATCAACCAAGATGGCAATGGCCATCGTTGTAACGGGACCGATTTTGTTCCTGTATCCGTTTGTACAACGTTATTTTGTTAAAGGACTCACCATTGGTGCAGTGAAAGGTTAGAACGTGAACGCGCTGTGGGCGTCAGGCCATTGACATCATTTCAGGTCTGAAGCATGGCGAGTCTGCGCTAACATATAAAGGTTCACCACAAAAAGGGAGGATGCGTATGCGTAACAAAACAATTCGGCACCTGTCTCTGGTACTTGCCCTGATGTTGTTCGCCGGGGTACTTGCCGCATGTAATAACGGTTCGGGGGGATCGACGCAAGGAAGCGAGCAGGGAGGAACATCCGGGAACAAAGGCGAGAAAGTCACGCTTCAATTTTACATGCTTGGGGATGCTCCGAAAGATCTGCCTGTCATTGAATCCGAGATCAATAAGCTGGCTGAGGCTGATCTGAACGTCAATGTGAAATTCAACTACACCTCATGGACCGACTGGGATCAAAAATATAAATTGTTGCTGTCTTCCGGGCAGCCGATCGATCTGATCTTCACAGCGGATTGGACATTCTACCAGTCCTATGCCAAGAAGGGCGCGTTCCTGCCACTGGATGAAATGCTGCCTACGGCAGCGCCGGCGCTGAAAGCTCATGTACCTGATGACATGTGGAATGCTGTCAAAATCAATGACAAAATCTATACTGTTCCATCCACTTGGATTGAGTATGTAACCGAGGGAATTGCGTACCGTGAGGACTTGCGCGAGAAGTACAATCTTCCAAAACCGGAATCCTTGGAGACGCTAGAAGCGTATCTGGAGGGCATCAAAGCCAACGAACCCAATATGATTCCGATTGCGGATAGCAATGCCAACCATACCCATGGTATTCGTCAATTGACATCCAAGCTGGTTAATACAGCAGGTCAACTTCCATATGGGCTGGATATTATGTATGAAACACCAACAACCGTGACGTCCTACTGGGGATCGGCGCAACATCTGGAAGACCTGAAAACATACAAACGCTGGATGGATAAAGGCTTTTTCCCGAAAAACGTACTGAATGTAAAGGATACTTCCAACTCATTGCTGCAAAATGGAAAAGCGGCTGTTGTTCTGTCCGGGGAGAACCCGAACAAATTTAATGCAGATGTTATCAAGGTGCAGTCTACTCATTCAGATTGGAAACTGGCTTATTTCCCGTACCCGAATGCGAAAGGGTTTGCACAACCGGTTCACCCGATCCACAATGGTTTTGCGATTCCGCGTAGCAGTAAAAACCCGGAAAAAGCATTGGCATTTTATGAGAAACTGGTGACAGACAAACGATATAATTGGTTGACTGAATACGGCGTTGAAGGCAAAAACTTCGAGGTAGATAATGGATACTACAAAATGGTCGGAGATGCACAAACCAACGGCTTCCCACGTGAGGGTATGAATGGTTGGGCATGGCGTAATCCGGAATTCATGCTCTATGATAAAACCTTTGATGACGTGCTAACCATGTTTGAAGATCTCGACAAAATCAAAAAGCCGGATATTTATACCGGATTTGCTGAAGACTGGACACCGTACCAAGCCGAGAAGGCTGCATTGGAACAAGTGGAAAAACAATATCTGTATCCGCTTAATGTAGGTTTGGTGGCAGACGTAGAGGCTGGGTTGAACACATTTATGGAGAAGGCTAAACAAGCAGGATTGGAAAAAATTCAGGCAGAATACACCAAGCAGTGGCAGGAGTATTTGAAGTCTACAGGCATACAATAGTTTGTACTTTCCTTCATAAAGAAAAGGTGCCTTCTGATTCGAAGGCACCTTTTCAATGTGGTTGCAGGCTTGTTTGAAGCCGTTGGTTAGAGGCGTGATTGGACGAAAAATACAGGAAGCGACATCCTAATGGGATAAATTCATAAACGGGCCTCTTCTGCGGATGAAGGACGAACGTCCTCCAGCAGATCGATAATACTTTGAGCGCTCTGCATTGGATGAACCTTGGCGATTTCCGCCAGATGACGTTTGCGTTTACGTACAACATCCGGGTAGTGATGCAACAGCTTGTTCATCCATTTAACCACTACGTCGGGCGAAGTTATGGGTTCTCCCAACCCTCTTGCTGTAAAATAATGGACGTTTTCTTCTTCCTGACCAGGTATAGGGTTGTGGAACAACATGGGAATTCCTTTCGCCAAGCCTTCACTGCATGTCATTCCCCCAGGTTTGGTGATCAGAAGGTCGGATACTTCCATTAATTTGTCCACTTCGTTGGTGTACCCCATAATGTGAATATTTTCTTTGCGATACATCGGGTTCTGTTCCATGCTGATCCGTGTTTTATCATTGCGACCCAGACAAAAAATGATCTGAATATCTTCATGCCAGCGTGTCAGCAACGGATGGACCAGCTTGTCGCTGAGCATTCCCCAACCGCCGCCCATCACCAGTACAGTAGGCATGTTCTTGAGGTTAAATCTGCTTCGGATCTCTTCTCGCCCGGGATGCTCCCAAAAATTTGGATGCACCGGAATGCCCGTGACTCGAATGTTGTCTGCAGGTACGCCTCGTAGCATTAGTTTGGACTTAACCTCATCTGAAGAAACCAGATAAAGGTCTACTTCACGGTTAATCCACGTCCCATGTGCATCATAGTCGGTGATGACTGTGCATAGGGGAACCTGTACACCCAGACGTTTCAGTCTGGATATGACAGCACTTGGAATCGGATGTGTACAGACAATCGCATCGGGACGTAACTGGCGCACAACGCTGCGTGTGTGTGTATAGAACAGTTTATGCAACGCCAGTGTGGTCAGCCTGTTCAATGATTTTTTATATTGGTGTCTGTATACGTATCCGAAAAGTTTGGGTTGGTTGGTAACCGTTTTTTTGTATGCTGTTATAATCAGAGGTGCAACCTTTGGATTTAAGAAACTTCCCAGTTCAAGCACTTTTGTCTGCACGTCTGGCGAGAGCTTTCGCAAATTGCTGGACAGTGCATAGGCGGCTTGAGTATGACCCGTACCAAAGCCTTCAGATAATAGTAATACTCTTTTTTTCTCCACGCTTACTTCACCTGTTCCTGCTAGGTTTTTCTGAGTCTAACATATCGGCTTTAAGACCAGAATGCAACTGTTGCAAGTGCGACTAAAGTACCTATTGTGGCACCCGCCAGAACATCGGAAGGATAGTGTAACCCCAGATAAATTCGAGAGAATCCGACAATAAGGGCCACAGGCAACAATATTAGCAATAAGATCGGATCAGTGGTCATAAAGGGAACTGTGACCGAAAAAATGGCAGTTGTGTGCCCTGAAGGAAACGAGTGATCCGTCAGGGGATTACGGAACGTAATTGTATCCGGCAAGGCCAGATAAGGTCGAATGCGTGGATACAATTTTTTCGCGATAGCTACAGGGATGTGGCTGACCGCAAGGGCGATACATGCCTGGAGTCCTGTTGTGCTCCATGGAGCTGGAGCAAGCAGCCAGATTAACAACGATATTGCAATAGATGAAGTTGCTCCACCCAGGTGGGTGAAATAATACAGCCAAAAATTCATAAAACGATTATGAAGTCGGCCGTTGATCCACATAAAAACATTTCGATCATAATCTTGAAACTTTAAGAATAAACGGCTCATATTGGCCTCCTGCCAGTCAGGCCGCCCGTAATGGCGGCATTATTTCCGGTGATTTTCTGCATCCGGTTTCGTCCTGATTAGTATATAACCGTTTTTCATGAACTTGAGGTTATTTCAGGTATATGTTTATCATATTTTTAAATGTTGTCCTTTTCAAGAAGAACCCATGTAAAGAACGTGAAATTCATGTTAAAGAGTGGATATATACCCATCTTAACTTTTTGACTTGGGTCAGCCAAAAAAGATACAATGATTCAACATGGCTGAAATGAGGTAAAAAAAATGTGAGTTCTGTTTCAAACTTTTTGAGGTCTGTTTGCGTTATTTGTTATAGAGCCTCTGACGAAGAATAACATGCTGATGAAAAAAGCAGGGACTTTAGAAATAAAAATCAAGTAAACGGCTGAAAATAAGATATAACAGGCATGAATGCGAGGTTGTGGTATCACGAAGTGTCTATTCAGCGTTTAAAGATCACATTTCTGCTTCAAAAAGTGGAATTGGGGTTTTGACAAATGACTGAAAAGGATACAGAATCGATAAAGCAGCCAACTGATAGCAACCAAGCTTTGAAACATTGCCTGATATATTCACGTAGTACACAAAAGAACAGGGTCATATTCTGCAGATCAAAAAAAAATAAATTGCAGAATCAGGAAGAGAAATGCTTGAGTAAACTGGGTTTTGAAAAAAAGGGGGTAACAGAGAACGATGTTGGACGCTATATTCGTCACGATGCAGGTCATTCTGGCACTGCTAGCCGTGTACCAATTCACGTTTTCGCTGTTCGGTCTGATTAAGAAAAAGAAAAAGAAACATTATCCGGCGACAAAGTCATTCGCTGTACTCGTCGCAGCACACAATGAGGAACAAGTCATTGGTGCCTTGATGGAGAACTTGAAACAACTTGATTATCCGGAAGATCTGTACGATGTGTTTGTCATCTGTGACAACTGTACGGATGGAACGGCTCAAATTGTCAGAGAGCATGGATTAAACGCCTGTGTACGTACCAATGCCGATTTAAGAGGTAAAGGGTACGCCATCGAATGGATGCTTAAGTACCTGTGGAAATTGCCACGTCAGTATGACGCAGTTGTTATGTTTGACGCGGATAACCTGGTTGACCGTAACTTCTTGCTTGAGATGAATGATGACTTGAACAATGGTTCACGTGTTATCCAAGGATACATTGATACGAAAAATCCGGAGGATTCCTGGATTACTGCAGCTTACGGTGTTTCTTACTGGTACATCAACCGTCTGTGGCAGTTGTCTCGTCATAACTTGAATATGGCGAATTTCCTCGGAGGAACCGGAATGTGCTTTGAGACCAACCTGTTGAAGGAAATTGGTTGGGGTGCAACAAGTCTGGTTGAGGATCTGGAGTTTACGATGCGCAGTGTGCAACGTAATGTGTATCCTGTTTTCAACTATGACGCCAAAGTATTTGATGAGAAGCCATTAACATTCAAAGCTTCAGCGAGACAACGTCTGCGCTGGATGCAAGGTCACTTTACAGTTGCGCGTAGATACTTCTTCCCGCTGCTATGGCAGTCCATTAAGGAAAGAAGCTTGGTGAAATTCGACCTTGCTATCTATGGAGCCAATGTCTATGTGGTGTTGCTTACGTTCCTGATGACGGCTGTGATGTGGGTAGACATGGCGATATTCAGTGGTCCGCACATTGCTAATATTTATGGATACTTCCCGTTATGGGTTGGGTTCGTGGCTATTGGTTTGAACATTCTGACGTTCCTGTTGTCCATGGCGCTGGAGAAGGTTACCTTTGCCAAAGTTTATCTATATCTGATTCTGTTCCCGATCTACCTGCTGTCTTGGTACCCGATTACGTTCTACGCTTTCTTTACGCAGAACAACAAACAGTGGAGCCACACTCAACATACACGTGTTGTACGGTTGGATGAGGTGCAAAGCAAACAAGGGTAAGGAACCTGCATTTGATACTTTGTTGACATCTGATATCACAAATGGGTAATTCACGAAAAAAGTTGTGAAAAATGTTGACAATGTATTTCATGGGTGATATAGTATTTAAGTGCCTTAAAGCGAATAGCAATGGAATCACAAGCAGAAGTCCGACTTCTCACCTGATCAACAAACATGTTGGCTGGTCAACGATCCCAATAATTTATGAAGTGTATACTCATGAAGAATTGTGTTGATTACAGGGATGTCGGTAGCTTGACCGGCATCCCTTTTATTTTTGTGTAACTGGATATTCAAAATGACCTGGAGGTGGACGATTATTAGTAAAGATCACATGATTAATGATGAGATTCGGGCGAAGGAAGTACGCCTTGTCGGAGCTGAAGGAGAACAAATTGGGATTACGCCCATTCGCGAAGCACTGCAAATGGCGATTGACCTGAATTTGGATCTGGTCAATGTGGCACCACAGGCTAAACCGCCGGTGTGTCGTATTATGGACTATGGCAAATTCCGCTATGAGCAACAAAAGAAAGATAAAGAAGCCCGTAAGAACCAGAAAATTGTTGATATTAAAGAAGTATGGTTCCGTTCCAATATTGAGGAGCACGATTATCAAACGAAGCTTCGTAATGTAGTTAAGTTTTTGAACGAAGGCGACAAAGTGAAATGTTCTGTTCGTTATCGCGGACGTGAAATTGCACATGCCGCGATTGGTCAACGGATTTTGGAGCGCGTTAAGGTAGAAGTTGCAGAACTTTGTACTGTTGAACGTCAACCGAAATTGGAAGGCCGCAGTATGATCATGATCTTGGCTCCTAAAGCCTGATAACATTGGAGGAGGAAACACAAAATGCCTAAAATGAAAACACACAGCAGTTTGAAAGGACGCTTCAAAATTACCGGTTCCGGTAAGGTCCTTCGTTACAAAGCTCACAAAAACCACTTGCTTTCCCACAAATCCAAACGTGCTAAGCGCGTTCTGAACGGTAACCCAGTTATGGCTGCCGGGGATGTTAGACGTTTGAAACAAGGCTTGGCTAACTTGAAAGGCTAATTCTAATTAGTAGATTCCGTATGGGGGATCGGCTACGGCCGTACACATACCACGGATACATTTATATTTATTTGGGAGGTTCTTTAATATGGCAAGAGTAAAAGGCGGTTTTGTAGTACGTCGTCGTCATAAAAAGGTTTTGAAACTGGCAAGAGGTTATTTCGGTTCCAAACACCGTATTTTTAAAACAGCTAACGAGCAAGTAATGAAATCCCTGGTATACGCATACCGTGACCGTCGCAACACGAAACGTAACTTCCGCAGACTGTGGATCGTTCGTATCAATGCTGCAGCACGTATGAATGGTTTGTCTTACAACAAACTGATTCATGGTTTGAAACTTGCTGGAGTAGACATGAACCGCAAAATGTTGGCTGATCTGGCCGTTAACGACATCAATGCGTTCAACTCTTTGGCTACTGTAGCTAAAGGCAAAATCAACGCTTAAATTGTATGATACAAGCCGCCGTACCTATATGGCGGCTTTTTTTACGGCTTGGAAGAAATTCGAGGATGAATCTCTGAATGAGTTAGAGCGAATAGGTTGTAGTCTGGAAGGGAACAATGAAACCAGATAACTGGTGAATAACGGTCCATGGGAATACATAAAATACGAACGGTGAAATAATACAAATAAAAACAGGTAAATCCCTCTCATCACTAAAGTTCGCGATATGTTTTTGTTATATAACATCACATCGTTGTAACGTTAGTGTGTTAAAACGCTAAATTATTAAGCGTTTTCAATAAAAAAAGAACAAAAATATGTGATATTTGGTGATGAAACATCTGGATTTTAACACTGGTTGATTGTATAATCACCTCTAGTAGGCTAGTCCTAGATTTTTCTCTCCATGTCATAATGTTCGGTTTTTCGACAGATGATAGGATGCTTCAAGGGTGAGAATGCGCTTGTAATGTCGAAGAAACCATACATTCTGCATAAAAGTCATTCCTGCTATCTGTTAACCGTTCAATTGTAGGCTGGATTGGAATGAGGGATATATCATTAAGGGGGAAAAAGAGAAATGAAAAAGATGCTCAGCTTGTCTTTGGTAATGTTGCTGGCGGTATCGGTTATGCTCGCAGGTTGTGGTAGCAAACCGAAAGAAGAAACAAATGCCGGAGGAGATACAGGTGGCACACCCACTGAAACGAAATCCGATCTCAATATCGGTATGGTTACTGACGTAGGTGGAGTTAATGACAAATCCTTTAACCAATCCGCTTGGGAAGCTTTGCAAGCGACTGAAACAGAAACAGGTACTGCTGTTAAATACCTGCAAAGTAAATCCGATGAAGAGTACATTCCTAACCTGAACGAATTCGTTAAAGGTGGATATGATCTGACTTGGGGTATCGGTTTCCAATTGGCTGATGCAATCAAAACTGTAGCTGAGCAAAACCCTGATGCTAAACTCGCGATCATCGACAGTGTTGTTGATGCTCCTAACGTTAAATCCGTAACATTTGCTGAAGAAGAAGGATCTTACCTAGTTGGTGTTGTGGCTGGTCTGACAACAAAATCCAACAAAATTGGTTTTGTAGGCGGTATGCAAAGCCCACTGATCAAAAAGTTTGAAGTTGGATTCAGAGAAGGTGTTAAAGCAGTTAACCCTGACGCTAAATTCATTTCTAACTACACAGGTGCATTTGATAAACCTGACTTGGGTAAAGCAGCAGCAGCAACACTTTACAATGAAGGCGTAGATATTATCTTCCACGCTTCTGGCGCAACAGGTAACGGTGTGTTTATCGAAGCAAGTGCTCGCAAGAAACAAGGTCAAGATGTATGGGTTATCGGTGTTGACAAAGACCAATCTCTTGAGTTTGGTGATGAAATCACTTTGACTTCAATGATCAAAAAAGTTGACGAAGCTGTTAAGCGCGTAAACCAAGAAATCATCGATGGTACCTTCAAAGGCGGAGCTGAGAATCTGACTTTGAAAGACAACGGTGTAGGTGTCGCTGATACTTCCACGAAAAATGTTTCTGCTGATACACTTGCAAAAGTGGACGAGTACAAAGAAAAAATCATCAGCGGCGAAATCAAAGTTCCTACAGAGTAATTTGATCTTCGTTGCAAAAGAATAATCATTGGGGCCGGTCTTGACCGGCCTTATGATTTCAAGAACAGGAACATTTGATCAAGTCATCATAACAATTGTACAAGGTCACTGTGCACCAACGCTCCGGTAGGAGCTTTTCTTAAGATAATGGAATTTATACGTTCTTAGCGGAGCTGAACCATTCGATTATCGCAAGAAAAACTTCAGCTAAGCGAGGTCTGTCTTCTTTGAAAGTACGTCGATAGACGTTTTTTTTTACGTTTGCGGAACCACACTATATCAGTTATAAGGGTGATTACATGGGTGCAGCAACCCCCGTCGTTGAGTTAAAACAAATTACGAAGCGTTTCCCAGGCATTGTTGCCAACGACGCCATCAGCCTTCAGCTTCGTAAAGGCGAGATCCATGCGCTACTGGGCGAAAACGGCGCTGGTAAGTCAACGTTGATGAATATTGTTTTTGGTCTCTATCAGCCAGATGAAGGTTCCATTGAAGTGAATGGCAAGCCTGTCATCATCGACAGTCCTAACCGAGCGATCGATCTTGGCATAGGCATGGTGCATCAGCATTTTAAACTTGTACAGCCGTTCACGGTAACAGAGAACATTATTTTGGGATCTGAACCAACGAAGGGTCTCAATATTAACTATAAAAAAGCAGCCGCTGAAGTTCAGCGTCTTTCCGAACAGTATGGACTGAAGGTGAATCCTCATGCCAAAATTCATGATATTTCTGTCGGAATGCAGCAACGTGTAGAGATTGTTAAAACGTTGTATCGCGGTGCAGACATTCTGATATTTGACGAGCCTACAGCCGTATTGACTCCTCAAGAGATCAAAGAACTGATGATTATCATGAAGAAGCTTGTAGCTGAAGGAAAGTCCATTATTTTGATCACGCACAAACTGAAAGAAATCATGGAAATCTCCGATACGGTAACGATTATCCGTCGGGGTAAAGTAATTGATTCGGTTAAAACATCGGAAACCAATCCGAATGAGCTGGCAGAGAAAATGGTGGGGCGGAATGTCACATTCAAAGTGGACAAAAAACCGGCTACACCTGGAGCCAATGTGCTCGAAGTCAGTAAATTAACGGCCAAGAATAAAGAAGGTATTTCGGTTCTGAACCAACTTAACCTAAACGTACGTGCAGGAGAGATTGTCGGAATCGCAGGCGTGGATGGTAACGGGCAAAGTGAACTGATTGAAGCTCTTACCGGACTTCGTAAAGTAGAGAGCGGTTCGATTCTTTTGGAAGGCAAGGAGCTGTCCAATCATTCTCCGCGCCATATCTCGGAGTCGGGTGTAGCCCACATTCCGGAAGATCGCCATAAACACGGACTTGTACTTGATTTTTCAGTGAGCGAAAATATCGTTCTGGAATCGTATTATAAAGCACCATACACCCGTAAAGGGTTCCTTAACTTCGATGCCATCAAACAGCAGGCGAAGCGGCTTGTTGAGGCATTTGACGTGCGTACACCAAGCATCGAGACCAAAGCTCGGTCCTTGTCCGGAGGAAACCAGCAAAAGGCCATTATCGCCCGTGAGGTAGATAAAAACCCTGAACTGCTTATCGCTGCGCAACCAACACGTGGTTTGGATGTAGGGGCTATTGAGTTCGTGCAAAAGCAACTGATTGCACAGCGCGACCAAGGGAAGGCTGTTCTGCTGATTTCATTTGAGCTTGATGAGATTATCAATGTATCTGACCGAATTGCTGTTATTTATGAAGGCCAGATCGTTGGCGAGGTGCTGCCGGAAGAAACCAATGACAGGGAGCTCGGCTTGATGATGGCGGGCAGCACCCAAAAGAGAGGTACTGCGCATGAATAACGTATTGAAATGGTTTACCCGAGATTCATTTATTTTGCCTGTAGTAGCTATTATTATGGGTCTTATTCTCGGTGGAGTTGTCATGCTGATTGGTGGTTACAATCCAATTGAAGCCTATGGTGCATTGTTCACCAAGGTATTTGGCGACATGTACAACTTTGGTGAAGCAGTACGGGAAATGACGCCACTGATCATGACTGGACTCGCATTTGCATTTGCATCACGTGCAGGGTTGTTTAACATTGGTGGAGAAGGTCAATTTCTCGTTGGTATGACCGCTGCAACATTTGTTGGTGTTAAGTTTGCAGGTTTGCCGATCTACCTTCATGCGCCACTGGCTTTGATTGCCGGTGCATTGTTTGGTGGTCTGTGGGCCGCGATTGCTGGTTATCTGAAAGCAGCGCGTGGGGTCAATGAAGTTATCAGTAGTATCATGTTGAACTGGATTGGTCTATATCTCGCCAACCTTATCGTTCGCCAATTCTTGCTGTTAAAGGGCGAGAATCGTTCCGTGGATATCAGCGAATCGGCTTCGATTAGTTTGACATGGCTCTCTGAACTGATGGGCAATTCCCGTGTACACATGGGGACGTTGATTGCCCTTGTGATGGCTGTGCTCTTTTATATCTATATGTGGAAAACAAAACAAGGTTATGAAATCCGCGCAGTAGGTTACAACCCTAATGCTGCTGAATATGCAGGTATGCATGTTAACCGGAATATCGTAAAAGCGATGTTTATCAGTGGTATGCTTGCCGGTCTTGGCGGTGCATTCCAGGTTCTTGGTGTGTTCCAATACCAAACCGTAATGTCGGGTTCACCGGGAACAGGCTTTGACGGAATTGCGGTTGCCCTGATTGGTTTGAATCATCCGTTTGGGGTGTTATTGGGGGCAGTGTTGTTTGGTACCCTCACGTACGGATCTGCAGGTATGAGTTTTGCTGCGGATGTTCCGCCTGAGATTATTCGGATTGTGATCGGTTCGATTATCTTCTTCATTGCGGCACAAGGCATCGTGCGCTGGATACTTAAACCGTTCTATTCGAAGCGTAAGAAAGAGAAGGTGTTGTAGATGGACTTGTTGACAATTGGGCAAATTATCAATACGACGCTTGTCTTTGCTACGGCATTGATTTTTGCATCACTCGGCGGAATTTTTTCGGAAAAATCAGGTGTAACCAACCTTGGACTTGAAGGTTTTATGGTCTTTGGTGCCTTTGCAGCTGGAATCGGGGCGCATTATGCTCAAGAATCGGGCATGGGCGGAACGACATCGGCCTGGATGGGAGTTTTGCTCGCGATTGTATTGGGCGTACTGGTATCTCTGATTCATGCCGTTGCGTCTATCACATTTAAGGCAGACCAGATTATCAGTGGTATCGTCATTAACTTTTTGGCAGCAGGAAGTACGTTGTACTTGGTTAAACTGTTGTTTGAAGGTTCTGGTGATTCACCGTTGGTTCAAGGCTTCAGCAAGTTTGATGTGCCATTGTTGAAAGACATTCCTTTGCTTGGAGAAGCCTTCTTCAAGAACGTATATCCAACAACATATCTGGCCATTCTGTTCGTATTCCTGACGTATTACATCATGTTCAAAACGCCATTTGGTCTGCGCCTTCGTTCTGTAGGTGAACATCCAAGTGCGGCTGATACGGTTGGTGTTAAAGTGCTTCGTTATCGCTATATTGGCGTTATGATCAGTGGTGCGCTTGCGGCTATTGGTGGAGCTGCGATTACTTTGACGACTACGGGTACATTCTCACACAATACGGTTTCCGGCCAAGGTTATATTGCCATTGCAGCTATGATTTTTGGTAAGTGGAATCCGATTGGTGCCTTTGGTGCGGCTGTCTTCTTTGGATTCTCACAAGCGATCCGAAACTATGTACAGTTGTTTGAATGGTCACAAAGTATTCCCCAGGAAATTATTTTCATGTTGCCTTACCTGCTTACCATCATCGTTCTCGTTGCAGCGGTTGGACGTTCTTCGGCTCCGTCTGCACTCGGTGAAGCATATGATCCGGGGAAAAGGTAACAACCTTTTCCATATCAGTTTAGCTATTCAGAGTTTTGATAAAGGGTCCGCCTTGTGCGCAATGTCATTAAGTTTAGCTCAAAGACAAAACTGAGAATAAAATGAAATCTGAAACGGCATGGGAAAAAGTCCCGTGTCGTTTGTTTTTTTGTGTATGCAAGGAAAAAAGCGTACAGCAAACAAACGGATGGATGATCCGCTTAAAAAAGTGTTCATACGAACCGAATTTATGCTACTCTGTAGACGAAGCTAACCGATGATTTATAACGTATTTTGCGCGTATTCTGCTGCCCTGGTCGAATGGGTCGAATCGGCAAAACGTTTTTGCGAATCAGTGCTTCAACATCGGGCGGGGGGTCATCGTCTCTTGAGCGCAGGAAATGTCTACAAACATGAACGGCAACCGTGAAGTTGACTTGGTAGTGGTACTGTTTAGCTTTTTGGGAAATGACGACGTGCGAGGTCATCATTTCTGCAAAATTGTACATGATCATTCTTGCAAAAATCTCTTGGATGACGGACTCTCGTCTCTTTGCGTGAAAATGGGTCAGACCGACGGTGTATTTTAATGCCCTGAACGAGGTTTCAATTCCCCACCGCATGTTATAGATGGACCTGAGTTCATCGGGTGGAAAATCTGCGTCAGATAAATTCGTAATAACGGTCTCATAAGCGCCATCCGGCAGGACAAACCGAACGACTCGAAAAGATATGGGGTAGTACAGATGCTCCTTCAAATCTAAGAAATCAAAGGTAGACTTAGAAGGGATGAACTTGTACATTTCGGGATGAGCTTTGATCTCTTTGGTTTGTTTTTTAGTAAGCACTAGATGAACCTCCTGATCAAACGAACCGCTATCGGGTAAACGCAAGCCCGAGAGAATACCACTGGAGGCCAGATCTTTTACTCGAATGACATAGCTCCACCCTTTGCGTTCAATATGTGCGAAATTGTTGTAACTTTCATAACCTCGATCGGCAATGACAATGGTTTTTCCCTCGATGCAGGAACGGTCAACCATATCCCCTAACGCTTTTCTCTCATTACTTAATCTTCGCGGTTGAACAATCGCATCCACGTAAAGTCTGTTGCAAAGGTCATAGGTGGCGTTTAAATGCAGCAGATTATAGCCTCTTGCTTCCGGTTGACTTTGAAAATAGGTGTCGGTATCCGCAGGGTCAGTGGCGAAATGCAAATCCGAACCGTCAATGGCGAGTAACCGATACCCTCGGTAGTTCTTGAGATCCGTATACGATTGCGTAAATTCTTGAAACAAATATGCCATTGCAGACGGCAAGATTTTATTTCTCTGTTGGACAAAAGCAGAAGAAGTGGCCGTATTTACATCATAGCCCTGTGATTCCAAGAGTTCCTTGTATAAACTGTTTCCGCCCATAGAGATCAGTAGTTGCATAACCGTTTCAAACGGTAACTTCTTCTTACGGGTAAAATCTTTTTCAGGATTTTTGACATAAGGTGCTGGTGCAACTGACATTTCTCGTATGAGGGAGGTCAGTTTTTCTTTTAGCGAATTCGCATATTCATTCATTGGCGTAACCCCCTCGTTTTCCAAGGGCTTCGCCACACCTTTTTACCTGCTTGTCAAGTCTTTTTTCTTATTTCACACAAAAAAGAGCAGGCTATCTTTTCGATAACCTGCTCTTTTTATTGATTTTTGGTCCTGTTCCTTATCTTAATGACATTGGCCTTGTGCGGGCCTTTTTTTGTTTTCTTGAACGCCCATCGACTTTTACATGCTTAACTTGGTTCTCGTGCAGATACCCATATTTTCAGGTAGGGACAAAGAAACAGGCGAATTCAGTGATGGACGAATACACTGTTTTGAACGATCCGAGGAGGAGGGGAAAGTATGAAACAACAAGTTACGCGTGATGAAGCGATGAAATTAATAGGCAAAAATATTGTTGCAATCAAAAAAGACGGCACTCGGGTTACGGGAAAGCTGTTGAAAGTATC
This sequence comes from Paenibacillus sp. FSL H7-0940, assembly GCF_037979415.1. Classification (NCBI taxonomy): domain Bacteria; kingdom Bacillati; phylum Bacillota; class Bacilli; order Caryophanales; family Paenibacillaceae; genus Paenibacillus; species Paenibacillus sp. FSL H7-0940. Next base: position 3,752,385 of record NZ_CP150280.1, on the reverse strand, counting down.
GGGCAACAAACTGGTACTCAAGCGTTTGAATGGCAAAAAAGTACGTACAAAAGCGATTCTGCCACTGGTATTGTTTGATCTGCTCGCTATTGCCACACTGCCTTATGCTTATGGAGGTGGTCCCGGCTTTGGTCCCGGATATGGACCTGGACCAAAACCAGGCCCTGGATATGGTCCAGGCTACGGACCGGGATATGGACCTGGAGGACCTGGTGGCGGATATGGACCTAGTCCTGGATTCGGCCCTTATGGTCCAGGTCCACGCCCGCCAGGATTTTTCTAGGACATTCTATAATGTTTTTTCCAATTCGTAGCAGCGGCTTATCATGATGTATCGAATCGCGCTGTATCCATTTTTTTGATAAAACTGAAGCCCTTTGGTATTGCCCTCATCCACCATCACTTTAGATCTTCGACAACCCCGAGATATCGCAAAGCTCTCTGCTTTGAGCAACAAAGTTTGCCCGTAACGTTTGCGTTGTTCTTTCGGACTAACGGCCATCATATCGACATAGAGCAATTCCCCATGCATGAGAAAATGGATGAATGCCACAGCAGCTTTGTCTGGCTCCGGCGAGACAACAAAGGTCATGCCCCTGTTCATTCGCAGGGGTATTTCTTTGCGGATTTTATTAATTTCCTTTTCGCTCATATGGGATAAAGGAACAAGTTGAGTGTCAATCAGCTTCATGATGGCGCCATCATCTAGCTTGGATGTGCGTTGCCGAATCACCATGCGGAGCCTCCTTTCAGGACCAGTCGTGCTGCTCGTATATCCTATGCCCGAAGCAAGATAAAAGGTGACTGAATGAAGCGCTGGGATTAGGGCAACCTTATAGGCTGAAGAGGGAGGAAGGAAGGTTCTCTGAATTTTTATGCAAAACAGGTATTGACTTATCGGTTGGAGGAATCATATAATGTTCCTAACATTTAACGAGAATATTTCATCGGCTATGAAGAGGACGAAGTTTTAAGGGCTCTTTTGCTCAGAGAGTGGCTGGAATTGCTGAAACCACCACCATTATCCCTTATATACGAGCTCACCTCGGAGCTGTTTTCCTGAAAAGCACTGGATGTCACTCCTTTCGCGTATTAGGGAAAATCGTATGTCTGCGTTACAGACAACAGGTATGGGAAACGACTATGTTCGTTTGAGCTATTCGTTTTGTTGTACCTGGTAAGGTCCGTTATTGCGAAATTTCGGGCAAAGTTGGGTGGTACCACGGAAGCGATAACCTTTCGTCCCTCGCAAGCATGAACTTGTTTGCAGGGGATGGAAGGTTTTTTTTGTAACTTTAAATGTCAGAATGGTGTAAATTCCGAGAGGAGGATGACTAATGGGAGCTCAAATTCCAGAAGTACGATCGACAGATGAATTACGTGAAAAATGGATGAAGCCGGAGGTCATTAGCGGTTCCGAGATTCTGCTGAGAAGTTTGTTGCTTGAAGGTGTGGATTGCGTATTTGGTTACCCGGGTGGCGCAGTGTTGTACATTTACGATGCAATGTATGGTTTCGAGGATTTCAAACACGTCTTAACCCGTCACGAACAAGGTGCAATTCATGCAGCTGACGGATATGCACGTGCAAGCGGCAAAGTTGGTGTTTGTATCGCTACCTCCGGGCCGGGAGCAACCAATCTGGTTACTGGAATAGCCACGGCATATATGGATTCTGTGCCGCTGGTTGTCATTACGGGAAATGTTAATTCCAGCCTGATCGGCTCCGATGCTTTCCAGGAAGCGGATATTACCGGGATTACAATGCCGATCACCAAACACAGCTATCTGGTAAAAGATGTTAAGGATTTGTCGAGTATCATTCATGAGGCATTCCATATTGCCAACACCGGCCGTAAAGGTCCTGTACTGATCGACATTCCGAAAGATGTCTCAGCCAACAAAACCTTGTTTGAACCAAGTACTGAACCTGTTACATTAAGAGGGTACAATCCACGGACAGTACCAAACAAACTGCAGGTTGACCGTTTGGCTCAGGCCATTCAGGAAGCAGAACGTCCAATGATTCTGGCCGGTGGCGGTGTGGTATACTCGGGAGGACATGAAGAACTGTTCGAGTTTGTTGAGAAGACAGGCATTCCGATTACGACAACCCTTCTGGGGCTTGGTGCATTCCCAAGTGGGCATGAACTATGGACAGGGATGCCAGGAATGCACGGAACATACACATCCAACCTGGCCATCCAACAGTCGGATCTGCTGATTAATATCGGCGCACGATTCGATGATCGGGTAACAGGTAAGCTGGACGGATTCGCTCCACATGCCAAAATCGTTCATATCGATATTGATCCGGCTGAGATTGGTAAAAACATTGCAACCGATATTCCAATCGTTGGTGATGTGAAGACCGTACTTGAAATAGCCAACAAAGAAGTTGGACGTGCAGAGCGTGCAGATGCATGGAGAGACCAGATCAAACAGTGGAAACAAGAGAAGCCATACAGCTATACGGATTCAGACGAAGTGCTGAAACCGCAGTGGGTTGTTGAAATGTTGAATGATACAACCAAAGGTGAAGCGATTGTGACTACGGATGTGGGACAACATCAGATGTGGGCGGCACAATATTACAAGTTTAATCAACCACGTTCATGGGTAACTTCGGGTGGTCTAGGAACGATGGGCTTCGGATTCCCTTCTGCAATTGGTGCTCAGATGGCCAATCCGGACAGACTCGTTATCTCCATTAACGGTGACGGCGGAATGCAGATGTGTTCCCAAGAACTCGCAATCTGTGCTATTAACAATATACCGGTAAAAATTGTGATCATTAACAATCAGGTACTTGGAATGGTTCGCCAATGGCAGGAACTCATCTATGAGAACCGTTACAGCCACATTGATCTGGCAGGAAGCCCGGATTTTGTAAAACTGGCTGAAGCATATGGCGTGAAAGGATTGCGTGCAACGAATAAAGAAGAAGCAGCGCGTGCTTGGCAGGAAGCTTTGGATACACCAGGACCAGTCGTTGTAGAATTCGTAGTACGCAAGGATGAAAATGTGTATCCAATGGTTCCGCAGGGAGCAACAATTGATCAAATGCTGATGGGGGATGCTGACGAATGATTAGACATACGATTTCAATATTGGTAAACGATCAGCCAGGCGTCCTTCAGCGTGTATCAGGGTTGTTCGGTCGACGCGGATTTAACATTGAGAGTATTACCGTAGGTCAATCGGAAGAAGCTGGACTCTCCCGGATGGTTATTGTCACCATTGGTGACGATAAAACGCTGGAGCAGATTGAGAAACAATTGTATAAAATCATCGATGTTATTAAAGTGGTTGATTTCAGCCTGAAACCGATGGTAGCCCGTGAACTCGCTTTGATTAAAGTGAAAGCAGAGCCTTCCGAGCGTCCTGAAATTCTGGGTGTGGTAGAAACATTCCGCGCATCCGTTGTAGATGTTGGTCCGAGCAGCCTGATTGTGCAGGTAGTTGGAGATACGGACAAAATTGATGCTATGATTGAATTGCTCAAGCCATATGGCATTCGCGAATTGTCCCGTACAGGCATAACTGCATTGGTACGCGGCAACGTATAAAGTTATAATGAATGAAGAGGGACGACGGTTAGCTAACATATACAGTTGATCTTATGTGAGTGTCAGTCCCTTAACAGTTGTAATTTAACATTTTAGTGATGTAACGCTTGAAAATATAGCTACATTCCCGCATTAATGGGCGGGTGTCTGAACGGATCGGATCAGACCAGAGATGCTTTTGACACTCCAAGCGAGGCGGTCCCTTGAGACACCCGCTCATTAATGAAGGGTTCTTTACAATACAAAGGAGGACTTATAAACATGCCAGTAACTACTTATTATGAACAGGATGCAGAGCTTAACGTATTGAAAGGAAAAACGATCGCGGTAATCGGTTATGGTAGCCAGGGCCACGCCCAAGCTCAAAACCTTCGTGATAGTGGATTGAACGTAGTCATCGGACTTCGTGAAGGTAAATCCTTCGACACTGCAAAAAATGACGGATTTGAAGTTCTGTCCCCGGCTGAAGCAACAAGCCGCGCAGATGTAGTTCAAATCTTGCTGCCAGACGAAACTCAAGCTTCTGTATACAAAAACGAAATCGAACCAAACCTGAAAGAAGGCGCTGCATTGCTCTTCTCACACGGTTTCAACGTTCATTTCGGTCAAATCGTTGCTCCAAAAAACAGCGATGTATTGCTGGTAGCTCCTAAGTCCCCTGGTCACATGGTACGTCGTACTTATGTGGAAGGTTTTGGTGTACCGGGCCTGATCGCGATTGAGCAAGATGCAACGGGTAAAGCTAAAGAAATCGGTTTGGCTTATGCTAAAGGTATCGGTTGTACACGCGCAGGGGTTATCGAAACTTCCTTCCGTGAAGAAACAGAAACAGATCTGTTCGGTGAGCAAGCTGTTCTGTGTGGTGGCGTGAGTGCATTGGTAAAAGCTGGATTCGAAACATTGACAGAAGCGGGTTACGCTCCTGAAATGGCATACTTCGAATGTCTGCACGAACTGAAGCTGATCGTTGACATGATGTATGAAGGCGGACTTTCAAGCATGCGTGATTCCATCAGTAACACAGCTGAGTACGGTGACTATGTAACTGGACCTCGCGTTGTAACTGAAGATACTAAGAAAGCAATGAAAGAAGTCCTGACAGATATCCAACAAGGTAAATTCGCACGCGACTTCATTCTGGAAAACCAATCCGGACGTGCATTCTTGACAGCAACTCGTCGTAACGAAGCTGAACACCCAATCGAAGTGGTTGGCGGACAATTGCGTGAGATGATGCACTGGATCAAGAAGTAAGCATTAACTTCTAGAACATGCACTTTAAGGTATTCAAGTAATCTTAGAGCTTTAACTGGGAATAGCGGCCGTGCTTATGCGTGAGCCGCTATTGCTGGTTCAGAGAAACATATATAACAAGTACAGGAGGTGCGAAGCGTGCGTAAAATCTATGTATTTGACACAACGCTGCGTGATGGAGAGCAATCCCCGGGAGTCAATCTGAACACTCGTGAAAAGGTGGAAATTGCCCATCAGCTCGAGCGGCTTGGCATTGACCGGATGGAAGCGGGTTTCCCGGCGGCATCTCCAGGTGATCTGGCAGCTGTCAATGCAGTAGCAAATGCGGTCAAAAATGTGACTGTAATTGGCTTGTCCCGTTCCAGAGAGCAAGACATTGATGCGGTTAAGGAAGCACTTAAAGGTGCACAGGACCCGTGCATTCACGTTTTCCTGGCAACTTCACCTATTCACCGCCAACATAAATTGCGTATGGACAAAGCGCAGGTACTGGATACAGCTCGTTCCGCGATTCGTTATGCAAAGAAAACATTCTCGAAGATCGAATTCTCCCTTGAGGATGCAGGTCGTACCGAGTATGATTTCCTCGTGGAAATGGTGAATATGGCTGTTGAAGAAGGTGCAGCCGTCGTGAATATTCCGGATACGGTTGGTTACCTGAGCCCATATGAATACGGAAACATTTTCAAACATCTCAAGGAGAATGTACACGGTATTGAAAAGGTACAGCTGAGTGCCCACTGTCATAATGACTTGGGTATGGCGACGGCCAATACACTTGCAGCCATTCTCAACGGAGCCGATCAGATCGAAGGTACGATCAATGGCATTGGTGAACGTGCCGGAAACACGGCGATCGAGGAAATTGCTATGGCGCTGGAGACACGTCAGGAATTTTTCCAAGCGAAAACATCGCTGCAGTTGTCTGAGATTGCACGGACCAGTCGTTTGGTTAGCCGTTTGACAGGTATGGTTGTGCCTGGAAACAAAGCTATTGTTGGGGCAAATGCCTTTGCACATGAATCCGGCATTCACCAGGATGGCATGTTGAAGGAAAAAACAACGTACGAGATTATGACTCCAGAGTCCATCGGTCTGAAGGAAAGTAAACTTGTACTGGGTAAACATTCTGGTCGTCATGCCTTCCGTGAACGGTTGATTGATCTGGGATATGAGCTGGAAGAAGAAGCATTGAATCGGGCTTTCGCCCAGTTCAAAGATCTGGCTGATAAGAAAAAAGAAGTTACTGACGAAGATCTGCTTGCCGTAATTGAAGAGAAATTGCAGGATGCACCTGAGGTGTATAAACTGGAATCCATCTTCGTAACGTACGGAGACGAATCGGTACCAACGGCCAAAGTCCGCATTGCAACGCTTGACGGGGATACGCTTGAGAAGCAAGCAGAAGGTAACGGATCGGTAGATGCGATCTACAATGCGATTGACCAAGTGAGTGGGGAAGATGTAACGTTGTCTGACTACTCCATCAAATCGGTAACGCACGGTAAAGATGCATTGGGTGAAGTACATGTTGTGCTGACTCAGAATCAGGTTTCGGTACAAGGACGTGGCGTAAGCACAGATATATTGGGTGCAAGTGCACGTGCCTATGTAGACGGCCTGAATCAATTGATTGAGAAGCGCAAGACATATACGAACCGTGTAAACGTTAACCTGTAGGCTCCAATGCAAGAAGCACGCACCCTTCATTGAACTGAACTTTAGCTGAGGCACATGTATGCTGCTAGAATGATCTATCTTTAATTTAACGGATATAGAAGATCGTTCGGCTTGCTTTGTTACGTTTAGTGAGGTACGTAAAGAGTCTGACTCTCCTGTGGAGGGCCAGACTCTTTTGCTTATTATTTATATGATTATGGCAGTAAAACACAGAACCTTTTCTACGCTTACCTATTGCATTGGCTTACTCTATCAAGCTATTACCACGCGTATGCATTAGGTGCATGTCCACCTGGACCTGGGAAAATCTCATCCAGACGTTTGAGCACGGCTTCATCCAAAGTCACGTCCAGACATTTGAGTGCGGTCTCAAACTGCTCCAGCGTACGTGGTCCGATAATCGGGGCGGTCACTGCCGGATTGGCTGCAACCCATGCCAAAGCCACCGTATCCTGTGGTTCACCGAGATCACGACACAGTGTGGCAAAGTCTTCAAGCTGAGTTTGCTGCTGCTCGATCCGTCCAGCGATGCCCCCGCTGCGTGTTCCTTCCAGCTTCTGCAGAGCGTTACGTCCCAATAAACCACCATCCAGTGGACTCCATGGAATAACGCCGAGGCCCAGCTCTTTGGCTGCGGGCAGTACTTCCAACTCAGGCAAACGACAGTTGAGGCTATATTTATGTTGTTCGGAAACCAGGCCGAGGAAATGACGATTCTTGGCTTCGCTTTGAGCGATTGCAATCTGCCATGCAGCAAAGTTACTCGATCCTACATAACCGATTTTACCCTGATGAACGGCATTTTCAAATGCGCCCCACAGCTCATTCCACGATATGGCAGGGTCTACATGATGCATCTGGTATAGTTCGATATGATCGGTCTGTAAGCGGCGGAGGGAACCCTCGAGATGCCGTCTGATTTTGTAAGCGGAGAGGCCAGCTTCGTTGTTGGGGCCATCTGTATCATCATGCATGGAGCCATAGACTTTGGTGGCCAGAACCACTTTCTCACGTCTGCCACCACCCTGGTTGAACCAGCGTCCGATAATTTCTTCGGTAAGACCGGAATTCTCACCCCAGCCGTAGATGTTAGCGGTATCAAAAAAGTTCACGCCTGCATCGAGTGCTGCGTCCATAATGCGAAAAGCTTCTTTTTCATCTGTAGCAGGCCCGAAATTCATGGTACCGAGACAGATTCGGCTGACCTTGAGGCCTGATTTACCCAAATACGAATATTGCATGTTGCTTATCCCTCCTGCGTACCTGATTTGAATTCAGATATATTTTAACCCAGCCGGGAGGTCAGAACAACTTGGAAAGGCCAATCTCTATTGGCTTATAGGTAAAATCTATTAAAGTCATAGATTGTATATCTTGGTCAAATGACCTTGGAATATGATACAAAAGAGAGAGTTAATATGAGACGTTACTTTATGAATAATTAATGAATGAAATATAAGGAGTGGACAACCCAATGGCAGACGTGAAAAAAATTGCAGTTATTGCAGGTGACGGAATTGGCCCTGAAGTCGTAGCTGAGGCTGAGAAAGTTCTTAAACGTACGGAGGAAGTATTCGGTTATCGTTTTGAGACAGAGCATGCGTTGTTTGGCGGAATCGCGATTGATGAGAAGGGTACACCTCTTCCTGAAGAAACACTGAGCGTATGTAAAAGTGCAGACGCGGTCCTGCTTGGAGCAGTTGGCGGTCCAAAATGGGATAACAACAGCAAGGAGCTTCGTCCGGAAACTGGCCTGCTGGGTATTCGCAAAGCACTTGGATTGTTCTCCAACCTGCGTCCGGCTGTTGTATTTGATTGCTTGAAGGATGCTTCAACTCTGAAGCCTGAAGTACTGGAAGGTACAGATCTGATGGTGGTACGTGAGTTGACAGGTGGGATCTACTTCGGTGAGAAATTCAGACGTGAAAGTGCACAGGGCGAAGAGGCAGTAGATACATGTGCATATAATGTAACAGAAGTGGAGCGGATCGTTCGTCAGGCGTTCGAAATTGCGCAAGGACGTCGCAAAAAGCTGGCTTCTGTAGACAAAGCCAACGTATTGGAAACTTCCCGTCTCTGGCGTGAAGTTGTGAACCGGGTAGCACCGGATTATCCGGATGTTGAACTGGAGCATGTACTGGTAGACAACTGCGCGATGCAATTGCTGCGTCGTCCGTCCAGCTTCGATGTCATCGTAACGGAAAACATGTTTGGAGATATCTTGAGTGATGAAGCAGCGATGTTGACAGGTTCCATCGGTATGCTCGCATCTGCATCACTGGGAGAGGGTAGCTTCGGACTCTATGAACCGGTACACGGTTCCGCACCGGATATCGCAGGTCAAGGCCTCGCTAATCCGATTGCAACCATTCTCTCTTTGGCGTTGATGTTCCGTACAACCTTTGGTTATACAGAAGGTGCGGATGCCATTGAAGCAGCTGTGTCGGATGTATTGAATGCAGGACACCGCACGAGTGATATTGCTGTAGACAAGAGCACAGCGATCAGCACGACCGAAATGGGCGATTTGATCGTGGCGGCTATTCAGAAACAGGCGTAATTATATTACCAACTACAGGCAGCCCTTTGTTTCCAGTTATGGAATGTACAGAGGGCTGTTCCTTTATCATTTTTGCCACGAAAAATCCTTATTTATAATGATTATAAAAAAATAATGTTTATAATCTTGACTTTGGGAAGTCCGGATGATAACATTTTACTTGTACTTGTTATCAAGGTTCAAATCATTTTAATTACAGGAAAAGCGTACGCGTTTTTCTTGATGATGAGCAATCCGCAAGGATGCTTACATAATCCCAAAGGAGGAATTTTTAGTTATGGCAGAACGTTTGGTAGGTAGACCAGCACCGGATTTCGCAATGGAAACAGTATCGGGAGACGGACAAGACTTCGGTTCCGTTAAACTGTCCGATTATCGTGGCAAATGGCTTGTATTCTTCTTTTATCCTTTGGACTTCACATTTGTGTGCCCAACTGAAATTACAGCTTTGAGCGTTGCTTCCGAGCAATTCAAAGCTTTGGATACAGAAATCCTTGGCGTGAGCGTAGACTCCGTACACAGCCACAAAGCATGGATCAATACACCTGTAGACAGCAATGGTCTGGGTCAATTGAACTTCCCACTGGCTTCCGATATCACGAAGCAAGTGGCTAAAGATTACGGCGTTCTGATCGAAGAAGAAGGCGTAGCATTGCGCGGTCTGTTCATCATCGATCCAGAAGGCGAACTGAAATATCAAGTGGTTAACCACAACGATGTAGGCCGTAGTGTTGAAGAAACACTTCGCGTACTGCAAGCATTGCAATCCGGCGGATTGTGTGCAATGAACTGGAAACCAGGCGACACTAACCTGTAAGCCAAGTTAACTTGAACGGTTTTTGTTCAAGCCCTCATCCCGTTAGGGATTGAGGGCTTTTTGCACCCTTTTGCCGGAAGTTATCACGAAGTTAATCAAAAGTGTTTGAACAAGCAGCTAAGCGTGTTAATAATATATTAGAAGAAAGTCTTCTTTTTATCTGTTGAAAGAGGAATTGATGGCCTTCAAGGCGAATAGGGTATGGAAACCCGGTAAATATTCCGGTGCTCTGCATTTATAATCTATACATGAATGTGATACACTGATGGAACTATTCCTTTTTGGAAGTGCTGTAAGTGTACGGGATTGCATTTTAATAAAAAAGTCCCGGCACGTAATAAGGAGGGTGAACAAAAATGAGTTACTGTTGTGGGGCAAGTATGGTTGGAACGAAGGGCACGCTGAAGCATTACCGCACCCAGGTTCATAATGTTCCCCTGCTGTTTTGCCCGGTGTGTCACCGGGTTGAGGTGCATTATAAAGTGGAAAATGAATACGAAATCCTGGCTGAATATGCGCATGGAGACGGTGCATCCGAGATCGACTTTCAAGATTATGTTACAGAAGATGAGGATGCGATTTTCGAAAACTGTGTAAACCGTGAGAGCGAGGATGCCATGGTCATTGTGCAGCGCCAGATTGATATGGCTCTGGATTTGCTCAGGCTCGCGAAGGAAACCAAAGACGAGAAGTGGGAAAGCGAACTTAAACGTCGATTAGCTGTGATGAGTCAGCGCAGACTGAAAATTCAGCATAATAAGACCGGACTATAGATGAACTCGGATATATCACCAATTAAAGATATTAAAAACGAAGCTGATTTGCCTACTGGGTGAAACGGCTTCGTTTTTGTGCGTTGTTCTGGAACTAATTCGAGGTTTTTTTTAAAATAATTTCCATTCGACACTTTCTCCGATTGACTCTCTTCTATAAACTTGTCTATGATAAAAACAGACTTGCAAAAGAGGCGGAGCAAAAAATGTTCGTGTTTGGGAATAGGAGAAGGTCAGAATGGAACAAACGTATATGATTTTCCGGATCGACTGTTGGTTACCGGGAATAGACCAGCTTGAGTTCCGGACATGCCATCCATATTTTCGGCTCAGCCCCCCAACGAAAGGGCACCGGTAATGAACAATAAAATCGGCCCTTCCTGTTTCTGTGATGATATGATGTCCGAATGGCAAGTTTATCATTTACGTGAAAAGGAGGAACCTGACATGATTAGTGAATTTCAGGATACAGTGCCTCAACCAACGGATGGTTTCCCGCCTGTGCATCTGGATAACAACAAGTACGAGAATGTACTGGAACATCTGGATAGCGGTATTATGTTGTTTGACAGTCACGGTGTATTGACGTTTATTAACGTTCAGATGGCAAAGTTGTTGGAACTTCCAAGAAGTCTGTTGAGCGGCTGCACCCTGATGCAAATGCTGCATCATCCGCAGATGAGCCGATTCAAGAAAAAGAAAATTTTACGTATCTATCGGGAAACTATTTTTCATCGTAAGCGCTATCATGAGTTGATTGATGAATACGGAAGGCATTGGCTGGTTACTGTGACGTACGGTGATCAGATGGATGGCGACTTCTTGTTCAGCGTCAAAGATGTATCTGATTATAAACAAATTGAACAGACCGCTTATCAAAATGACAAACTTGCGATGCTGGGGCGAATTTCAGCATCTATTGCTCATGAAATTCGTAATCCGTTGACTGCAATCCGTGGGTTCATTCAACTGCTCAGGCCCCATTTGCTGCAGCTCGGCAAAGACGAGTACGCTCGAATCATACTGACGGAGATTGATCGGGCGAATGACATCATCTACGAATTTTTGAATTCTTCCAAACCGTCAGCTCCACAGAAGACCGTGATATCCGTCGACTCTTTGCTCAAAGAGGTGGTCTTGCTGACCGAAAGCGAAGGGTTGATGAAGGGATGCGAGATCGTACTGGATGAAGGGGATGCCCCGCTGAATGTGTCCATTGATGTCAAACAGATTAAGCAGGTTATTTTGAATATGGTGAAAAACGCAATGGATGCCATTGAGGAAGTTGGCGAAGAACATACGGGTCTAATTCGAATATCTACCGCCACGGAAAACAAATTCGTGCAGATCTCCATCGCGGATAACGGTCATGGGATGGACCATAACACGCTTGTACGTCTGTTTGATCCATTCTTCACGACCAAGGAGAGCGGAACGGGGCTTGGACTTTCGGTGAGTTACCGGATCATCAAGAACCATGGAGGCACTATCTCTGTGGATAGCAAAAAGGGCGAAGGCACGCGGTTTATAATTATGTTACCCTTGGTATATTGAGAAAAGCGGGGAGTCGAGGAGTTGGCCATTTGCCAACTCCTTTGTTTTATGTTGCCAATAACGGTTATAGTTAGTAATGAATGCGAATACATAAGCTCCATAACGGAAGGATGAGATGCAGATGGAAATCCAAGGAATGGAACGAATGAATCAACAACTGATGGATCACGTGGGAAAAGTGATTGTGGGAAAAGAGCATACGATAGAGCTGGTGATGACAGCGATCATAGCGTCAGGACATGTGCTGCTGGAGGATGTACCGGGTACTGGGAAAACGATGCTTGCCAAATCGGTAGCCTCTTCATTGGACTGCACATTCCAACGGATACAGTTTACACCGGACTTGCTGCCCTCGGACTTAACAGGGATTCATTTTTTTAATCAAAAAGAAGGGGATTTTGAATTCCGACCCGGCCCCTTGTTTGCCAATCTTGTACTAGCTGATGAGATTAACCGGGCTACACCGCGTACACAATCAAGCTTGCTGGAGTGTATGGAAGAGCGCCAGATCAGTATCGACGGTTCTACGAGACAGCTGGAACGGCCATTCATCGTTATCGCCACCCAGAATCCTGTAGATAACCAGGGAACTTTTCCACTACCTGAAGCGCAGATGGATCGTTTTATGATGAAAATTCGCATGGGTTATCCAAGCAGTGAAGAGAGTGTAGAAATTTTGAGACGTACGGTAGCCAGTCGTTCTGTTGATGATCTCTCGGCAGTGATCAGTCGTGAAGAACTTTTGAAGGCGCAGGATACGTATAAAACAGTGCAAATCAACGAAGATCTGCTACGATATATCATTCAGTTAACCGAAGCAACAAGGCAACATCCCGAGCTTTCGCTTGGCGTAAGTCCACGAGGGGCTCAGGCATTACTCAAGGCAAGTCAGGCATGGGCTGCACTGCATGGCAGAGACTTTGTTTTGCCTGATGATATTAAAGTACTGGCGGGACCTGTGCTGGCGCACCGACTGGTATTCCGTAACCGGATCAGACAACAAGAGGGCTTGGCGGAGCGTATCATCCAGGAACTTCTGAATCAGATAGAAGTGCCTACGGAGAATCTCGCTACAAGCGGGCGTTAATCTTATGGCATTATTATGGCTTGTCCTTGTTGGAGGCATTGTCGTTGTTATACATGGTGTGTGGTTTGGACGACCTGCACTGCGAAAACTCAGGTACAGCAGACAATTCAGCAAGCTGCGTTGTTATGCTGGAGATGAACTTGAGATGGTGGAGACGATATCGAATGAGAAACGAGTCTCCGTACCGTGGCTCAGACTTGAATCGATGATGCCAGTGTCGTTTGTATTTCGTTCCGGCTCAGGTATGGATATTAGTCAAGGCGAAATCTATCAGAACCATAAGAGTATTTTTACGTTGAAACCGTTTACTCGCATTACGCGCAAGCATCCTTTTACATGTACTCAACGTGGGATTTATCCATTAAATACAGCAACGATGACAGGTGGGGATCTCTTTGGTGTGTGGCGTTCCACCAAACCGATTCCTTTGCAAATGTCTATGATCGTGTACCCTTCATTAGTGAATGCAGAGGATCTTCCTGCAATTTATCAGGTATGGCAGGGAGAAGTGGAAGTATCACGATGGATCGTTGAAGATCCTTTCTTGATCCTGGGTGTTCGGCCTTATGGTGCAGGCGACCCCATGAATCGTATTCACTGGAAAGCGAGTGCACGTACAGGTGAATTACAAGTCTACAAACAGGGATGGACGGCTGATCCGCAATCCTGGATTGTAGTCAATATTCAGGAATCTGCAGATATGTGGAGTGTTGTTACTCGACCGGAAAAGATTGAACGGGCACTTCGTTACGCTGCCACGGCTGCAGTGGATGCTATCGGGAGAGGGTTGCCGGCAGGCTTCGCCCATAATGGTTATCATGTGGGTGGAGGCCGCGATACACTTCGGATTGAACCGGATTATGGCACGCCCCATCTGGAACGGTTACTGGAAGCTATGGCTGAGACAGAGTTGAAATGCATGGTGCCCATGGAGCAATTCCTGAATGATGAAGTACGTCTGAATGAAGAAGCACAGAAAATCCGCAGCTATCTGCTGATTACATCCTATGTATCTGCCGCTATGGAGCACGAGATTGCACGTCTGCACGAACAAGGACATCGTGTAACGATTCTCCCGGTAGAGGACGTGAAGGGTAATACGAAGGCGGTGAGTGCATGAGGAACAGACCGGTAGCGACGACCACAGGACTCATAGCAATGCTTGCCGTCTTGATGGCTGGCATATACCTTTTTCCGATATTTACGCTTGCTTCATTCTACGCAATGGAACATTTGCCGTACACATTATTCATCCTGGTTGTTTTTGCAGGTTGGTTGGGACAGTTCATTCAGCATAAAATTCCAGGTTTTAGCGAGAAAAGTACACTCATTCGTGGACTAGCGGCACTCGTCATAGGATTTCTCTTCGCACTCGTTGTTGGGATGGGCCTTATTCTCCCGTTGCCGGATATCATCACATTGGTACTGTGTGGAGTCATCTCGGCTTATGCAGGTCTGACCTTCCAGCCAGTCTTTCATTCTGTGTTGTTATGGCGCTTGCAGATTATGGGTGTAATCAGTGCAATCGTGCTTATGATTGCTTCGAATTCGTTGGAATTCATGCAGCCGATACGAACCTATAACCTATGGATCTATATTGCGGGAGTGATCAGCTTTGCTTTTTGGCTGGTTGGACGATATATGCTGCAACTGGATCAGGCAATACTCAATGACGGCAAGAGAAGATTGGTATTAAGAGATTTTGCACGTGCGAATCATCAGCGGTTCATGTGGATGTTTATTGTTATCGTCGCGATTGGTGCTTTCCCAAGTCTGGCTGCCTGGCTGGGACCGCTACGTGATCGCTTGCTCGCATGGATCAGGGGATGGTTTGGTCCGATTTCCGGCGAGGAGCCACGATTACCAATGGACAACCCCAATCAGCAGTTAAATATACCGAATGACTGGAGAGAGCCTCCATCCGAGCCCTCAGTCTTCTGGAACATCCTTGGATGGGTAGTGATGTGTGCTGTAGCAGGAGCAATCCTGTGGCTGCTTCTGAGGTTGGGTCAAAAAACGATAAACAGACTTATGGACCAATTCAAGGGGATGTTACAACCAGGTGAAAAGAAGGCAGAACCACGGACGGAGTATATCGATGTCAGTGAGACGCTTGATGCGCCAGCAAAAGTCCGAAAGAATTGGTTTCGCAAGAAAGAGGCGCCACCTGCACAGGATGCTGAACGTGTTCGGTATTACTATCGGACTTGGATTGAAAGAGCAGCTCATCGAGGCGTGGAAATACAGGGGACACACACTCCGCTGGAGGCTGCACAGACCATTATTCAGAATGGTATGAAGGTAGAAGAAGATGAGCTGTCTGCGAGACTGCCAGATACGTATAATGCCGTCCGTTATGGAGAGAAAGCTCCCGATCGTTCCGATATGGTTGAGATTGACCGAATCTGGAGATCTTATCGAAGTAAATAAGTCCGGAATCCCTTTACTTTTCTTGTCACGTTCAAGTATCATGAGAGGAATACACAAGTTGGTCAGAAAAGGAGCAGACATTAATGAAGACAAATCATTGCAAAATTGTAGATTGTACGATCCGTGATGGCGGATTGGTGAATAATTGGGACTTTAGCGTGGACTTTGTTCAACAGCTATATGCTGGATTGAATGAAGCTGGCGTTGATTATATGGAAATTGGATATAAGAACTCTCCGAAGTTGCTTAAAGGTGCCGAGGAAGCAGGACCATGGCGTTTCCTGAACGATGATTTCCTGCGCAAAGTTATTCCTCAAAAAGGAAATACCAAACTGTCTGCGCTGGTTGACGTAGGTCGTGTGGACGAAAATGATATCTTGCCTCGCAGCGAGAGCATGCTGGATCTGATCCGGGTTGCCTGCTACAGCAAAGATGTGGACAAGGCACTTGCACTGGTTCAAACATTCCACGATCGTGGATATGAAACTACACTTAATATTATGGCACTCTCCAATGTTATGGAGAATGAATTGCTGGAAGCATTTGAATTGATCAAAGAAAGCGCTGTGGATGTTGTTTACATTGTAGACTCCTACGGTAGCTTGGACCATAATGATGTGAAATATCTGGTAGAGAAGTTCAAGACTCACTTGCCTAACAAACGTCTTGGTGTTCACACACATAATAATATGCAACTTGCGTTTTCTAACACATTGGTTGCGGCAGAACTTGGCGTTGAACTGCTTGATGCTTCTGTGTATGGTATGGGACGTGCGGCAGGAAACTGTCCAACCGAATTGCTCGTAGCTCATCTGAAAGGAACAAAATACAATCTGCGTCCAGTACTTGGTGTGTTGGAACAGTTGATGGTTCCACTCAGAGAAAAAGAAGAATGGGGTTACATTCTGCCTTACATGATTACAGGCGCGTTGGACGAGCATCCACGTTCAGCAATGGCGATTCGCTCATCGGAAGACAAGGATAAGGTTGTTGATTTCTATGATAAATTAACAACACCAGAAGTGAATTTTGATAAGTAATATAGTCTGAAATACAGTTGTAAAATAGGAAAACATGGACTCTAACTGGAGATCCATGTTTTTTTAGTTCTTAATGCCTTGTTTTTCTCTATATTTGTGAATAAATATTCCTAGGAGTAACTATTTTTTAGTTCACGTATACAAAATTAAATGTTATTATGTACCAGATAGCATGTGTATGCATGTGAATTGAACGTTGGTTAATATGTTTTTTGTCGAATCGTGTAGTAAGTTTTTAAGTTTGGTTAATGTAATTCAGGATAGGTGATCCCGGGAAGGAAAACACGGCATGAAGGTTAATCTGCAAGATCAGAGAAAAATAATTTGGGTCGCTGTGGGCGGCTTATTATGTTTCCTCGCAAGTCAATGGTTTCGTTCTTCTTCAAGCTCTGATCTGATCATATCGGGTTACCCGGTTTTGACACTCTTGGGTGGATTTGCTGCGGTAGCGGCTTGTATCGGCATCTATAATCAAAGCTGGTTGTTTCGGACACAGAAGCTAACGCTTCGGAGGACATTATTGACAACACTCTTTTTATTGATTGGTCTGTTTGAACTGGTTCATATCGTTTCATTTGCAGAAGAGATTCCAAATGGAGCCATGATGGAATCGGAGTTCTCCTTAATGATGTCAACCATGGGATCTTTGGTATGTTCCGTAGGTTTACTGCTCGTGTATACCTTAAATGAGAAAGAATTTGCATTACCACGCAAATTCTTACTTTTAAGTGGGACATTGGGTACCTTTGTTATTTTGTACATACTGGCTATTCAGGAATGGAGCATGTTGCCGAGTATGCTTGATGGGGAAGTGCTTGGTGGTATCTTCACTCGAGTTCATCTTATGGTTGGATTGCTCTATGGCATTATTGCAGTTCTTTTGTTTGTACAATGGAAAAAAAACAAAGACGGTGATTTACCAACCATTCTATGTGGCATTCTGTGTTTCTTTTTTGGTGAATGTTATTTTGTTTCAGCAACTGGGGTGAACGATCTCAATCTGTTATTAGGATTGATGAGTAATTGTATGGCATATTTTTTCATTCAAAAAGGGCTGTATACGTCCGTAGTGGACACACCTTTCCTGCAACAGCAGGTCGCGGAAGCCAAGATGAACTATATTGCTCATCATGATGATGTAACGGGACTTCCAAACCGTCGTCGCCTTTCACAGCAGTTGAAAAAGATGATGGATGATGCCGTGGTACAGGAACAGCTTGTTGGTGTATTGGTCCTGAATATTAATCGGTTCAAAACCATTAATGATTCGCTTGGACAGCAAGCGGCTAACCGTGTTTTGCGTCAGGTAGGTCAACGACTGAAACAATTGTCCCTTCCAGGAGAAGAAGTCTTTGGATTGGGAAGAGATGAGTTTGCATTAACGATGACAGATTTCAGTTCAACCGATACAGCGCTGCGTCGGACAAGATCCATTTTGCAACTTTTTGAGAAGCCCGTCTTGGTTGATGGCAATGAGTATCATCTGACACTTGGAATTGGGATGGCTATTTTCCCACATGATGGGGAGTCACCACTGGAGATTATTCAAAATGCCGATACGGCTTTGCACAGTGCTAAGGAACAAGGAATGGAACTGAATCGTTTTGCCCATGCGATGCAGATGAAGGCACAGGAGCGTTTGCAGCTTGAGAATGATCTGCGCAAGGCGTTGGATCGAGGTCAGTTCTACCTGGTCTACCAGCCGCAGGTTAATCTGCAAAGTGGGCTAATCGTTGGCATGGAAGCCTTGGTGCGTTGGCAGCATCCGCAACGAGGCTCGGTATCTCCGGCGGACTTTATTCCTCTGGCAGAAGAGAGTGGGCTCATTGTGCCACTTGGCGAATGGGTGCTTCGTGAAGCGTGTGCACAGAACAAACAGTGGCAGGAAGCCGGTTATCGTAAACTGTGTGTTTCGGTGAATCTGTCGATGAGACAATTCAGGCACTCCCATTTGTTGGACAATATCAATGGCATTCTCAAAGAGACGGGACTAGAGCCTGTATGGCTTGAACTGGAGATTACAGAGAGCATGACATTTGATAAAGACCGGTCATTCGAACAGTTGCGCAAAATCAAAGAAATTGGTGTGCATATCAGTATCGATGATTTTGGAACGGGATACAGCTCGTTGCACTATCTGAAGGATCTGCCAATTGATCGGCTCAAGATTGACCGTTCATTTGTGAATGAAGTCATGGAGGACAGCAATAACGCAGCGATCGTATCTACCATCACTTCAATGGCGCATCATTTACAACTGAAAGTCACAGCTGAGGGCGTGGAGAACGAAGATCAGATGGTCTTTCTTCGCAATCAACACTGTCACGAGGCTCAGGGTTATTTCTTCAGCAAACCGATTAAAGCCGCTGAATTTGAAAAGCAGTTTTTGAGAGATGTGGATAAGCCTACAGGATAGGGAACAGCGGGGGCGCGAGGGTGCTCCTGCTTTTTTTTGATGGATGCGTAATGAAAAAAATGGGAAATATGACTTGCATGCTATAGAGGATCATGGTATATTATTATTTGTAAAATCACTGTTAAATTCCTAAGGAACTTAACAATAAATCTTCAATCATGCGGGTGTAGTTCAATGGTAGAACTTTAGCCTTCCAAGCTAATAGCGTGGGTTCGATTCCCATCACCCGCTTAACGAAGCAGTACCGAAGCCCTTGCGATGCAGGGGCTTTTTCTATTACCTTAAAAGAAATCTCGTGGTAACAGCGATCAGAAGATTGTTCTGTTTTCGGAGTGGCGAGTAAGTAAGTATTCTTTAGTTTAATGTATATACCCTTTGCTTTTTTACAATGATCTGGTACAATAACGGAGAAATTGATACTACACATGAATGAGAGGTAACCATACGTCCCATGAAGTAAAACACATGAATTGAACCCCAGTTAACTGCAGACGGTTTTATGACGCAGTCAGCCAGAGCGGCTGAGCAATGAGGGGATTCGTGTGTCCAAATTCAGCTATGGGAAAAGGTATGGAGCAAGTAAGCCATTGAGGTTTACGTGTACCCTGTATTTTGGGTTTCTTTGTTCATGCCGTAGCTTACCTTAGATCTGTCTTTGAATGCTTGATCCAACCCTGAATTGCCAAACCGCCGGCTGATGCCAGCGGTTTTTTTTGTTCGGCAAAAAGGATGCAGGAAGGATGAGGCCTCATGATGACATTGGTACGCTTACATGAAGTATCAAAAGAGTGGAACGGTATTGAATTGTTTACAGGATTGAATTTGGAGATTAATGAGGGCGAACGACTCGCCATTTTGGGTCGCAACGGATGCGGCAAGACAACGTTGTTACGCATCATTTTGGGTGAGGAGCATGGTGGTGGACGGATCGAACGTCATAGCCCTCAGCAGGAATGGGGGTTCATGCGCCAGCGCTCGGAGATTGAGACCGGGATGAATGTACTGGATGCGGTCCGGCGTGAGAGCGGTCAGATCTATGAAGTGAAACGGAACTTGGAAGAACTGGAACAACGGTTGAGCATGAGCACTGAAGCGGATGAAGAGCTGCTTGCAGCTTATACACAAGTGATGGAGCAATATGAACAGTTGAACGGTTATATGTGGGAGACTGAGGTAGAGAAGGTACTGACTCGCCTTGGATTATCCGCAGAGCATTGGAACAGACCCTATCATTCCTTGAGTGGTGGACAAAAAACAAAGGCTCGTTTGGCGGGGCTACTTGTCAGCAAACCCAAATTCCTGATCCTGGATGAACCGACAAATCATCTGGATGAGGGAAGCATGCGCTGGCTGGAAGAGTGGTTATCCTCATATGAAGGTACGCTGTTATTTGTATCACACGATCGTACGTTTATTGATCAGGTAGCAACAGGAGTCATTGAGTTCAGTCCAGATGCCCTGACCAAATACAAGGGCGGATACTCCGACTACAAGATCCACAAAGAGCGTGAATTACGCGAACAGGAAACGATCTACCGCAGGCAGGAATTGGAACGTAAGGCGTTGGAAGAAACGATTCGAAATTATCAGGAATGGTTCCATAAAGCGCATAATTCGGCGACCGATGTAGAGGTGAAGATCACCCAGAGCTTCTACAAGGCCAAAGCCAACAAAAATATTTCACGATACCATGCTAAACAAAAACAGCTGGAACGTTTGGAGCGGGAACGGGTGGATAAACCTCGTGAAGCTGCAAAGTTGAACATGGAATTACAGATGAATCCACTGGCCGCACGCCAACTGCTTGCGCTGGAAGAGGTGAGTTTTTCATATACGGGAGAGAAACCATTACTGCGTGATCTTCGGATTGCTGTGGAACGTGGAGATCGGCTTGCTGTACGAGGTCCTAATGGAACGGGCAAGACAACACTGCTGAAGTTGATGATTGGTGAACTGGAGCCTTCGCAAGGCAAGGTCACACGGCATCCACAGCTGAAAATCGGTTACTTTTCACAGGAGCTGGAAGGGCTCCCCGAGAATCAGACGCTGCTGGACAGCTTGCTTACTCTTCCATCCATGACACAAAGTGCGGCACGTACCATTCTGGGATGTTTCCTATTTTCCAGAGATGATGTATTCAAGCGCATTGGGGATTTGAGCATGGGGGAAAAGTGCAGAGTGGCATTTCTGAGACTGTATTTTGGCGGAGCGAATCTGCTGGTGCTGGACGAACCAACGAACTATCTGGACATCGATACCCAGGAAGTCATGGAAAATGTATTAAAACAGGCTTCAGGTGCTTTGGTGCTTGTATCCCATGACCGGATGCTGACGAAGTCACTCGCGAATCGGTTATGCGATCTGGAGGCTGGTGGCACAGCAACTCTGTTTGAAGGAGGAGTGTCGGATTGGGAGCAGTCCAACAAACTTCGGGAGGTGGCGCTGGAGACCCGGGAATCCGATGACGAGCGGTTACGATTGGAGATGCGCCTATCGGAGTTGCTGTCTCCTGTGAGCACTGCTGGGAAAGACAGTCTGACACAGCCCGAGCATTCGAATGAGCGAGCAGTCGAGGCAGCTGAGATTCGCGAAATCCAGCAGCGCCTGAAACAATTGAAAGATAAAGGTGCAAGCATAAATTAGAATATGGACGGCTTGCTATTTCGATCTATTTTGCATATAATTATGAACGATCATCGATGATTACATCGATATAGGTAAACTAAGCAAACGTGATGATGGAGATAAGTAAGCAGTGCCTCTGGACAGGGAGGAAGCGCCGTAGATTGAGAGCGTTTCTGTAGAACAAGGCTGCCGAAATTCACTCCGAAGCGGTTCCCTGAACCTGTTTGTGTGCAGACACAGAGGCAACAGTAGGGGCAAACGGTTAACGGTCGTTATTCCGTACAAAGTGAGACAGAACCAGTTGCAGGCCATAAGGGCCACGCAGCAATGGATGTCTAACAAGGGTGGTACCACGGTCTTTTCGTCCCTTCAGGGGAGAGAAGGCCTTTTTTTGTTGCAAAAACACCACAAAAAGGGGGCAATTACACATGAAAGAACGTTTAGAGGCATTGAAGATCGAAGCGCTGGAGCAGTTGTCTGGTGTGAATGATCCGCAGACGCTCGGTGATCTGCGTGTAAAGTATTTGGGGAAAAAGGGTGCATTAACTGAGATTTTGCGTGGTATGGGTGCGCTTAGTGCGGAGGAACGTCCAGTTATTGGTCAAGTCGCCAATGATGTTCGGGCTGCCATTGAGGAAGTCATCGACAGCAAGCAGGATCAGTTCCAGAAGGAAGAGACGGCGAAGCGTCTGCAATCCGAGAAAATTGATGTGACCCTGCCAGGACGTCGCGGACGTCAAGGCGGGCTGCATCCACTGACCAAAGTGGTACAGGAGATCGAAGATATTTTCATCGGTATGGGATACCGCGTTGCGGAAGGTCCTGAAGTCGAAATGGATTATTACAACTTTGAAGCATTGAATCTGCCGAAGAATCACCCGGCGCGCGATATGCAGGATTCTTTCTATGTTACCGAAGACTTGTTGATGCGTACCCATACATCTCCGGTTCAAGTACGTACCATGCAGAGCATGAAGGGCGAAGTGCCTGTCAAAGTCATCTGCCCAGGTAAAGTATACCGCCGTGATGATGACGATGCGACGCACTCTTTCCAATTCAACCAGGTTGAAGGATTGGTCATTAGCGAAAACATTCGTATGAGCGATCTGAAAGGAACCCTACTGCAATTCGTACGCGAAATGTTCGGTTCCCACACAGAAATTCGTCTGCGTCCAAGTTTCTTCCCATTCACAGAGCCAAGTGCGGAAGTGGATGTAACTTGTGTACAATGTGGCGGCAGCGGCTGTCGCGTATGTAAGCAAACAGGCTGGCTTGAAATTTTGGGCGGCGGTATGGTTCACCCGAAAGTACTGGAAATGGGTGGATACGATCCGGAGAAATACAGTGGTTTTGCATTTGGAATGGGCGTAGAACGTATTGCGATGCTGAAGTATGGTGTCGATGATATCCGTCACTTCTACAATAGCGATCTGACCTTCCTGAAGCAATTTGGACGGCTGTAACTTTAAGACAAGAAAGATTAACCATATAGAGCAAGCGAATGAACCGGGAACACCAATTTATAGATGAAGGAAGTGAACGTCCATGAGAGTATCGACAGATTGGCTGTCTGATTATATTTCCCTTGAAGGTGTGACGCCACAGGAATTGGCGGAGAAAATCACCCGTGCGGGTGTCGAAATTGATGTAGTGGAGAACCGCAACAAGGGCGTCAATAAAGTTGTTGTAGGTTATGTGAAGAGCAAGGAGAAACACCCCGATGCAGACAAACTGAATGTATGTGTCATCGATGCTCGTCAGGAAGAAGATCTGCAGATCGTGTGTGGTGCGAAAAATGTGGATGCAGGCCAAAAAGTAGTCGTAGCCCTGGTTGGAGCAAAGCTCCCTGGTGGATTGGATATCAAAAAAGCCAAACTGCGCGGTGTTGTCTCCCTTGGCATGATCTGTTCCGCCAAAGAGCTGGGCATGAACGACAAATTGTTGCCGAAAGATCAGCAGGAAGGTATTCTCGTTCTGCCGGAACAAACAGAGGTTGGCACGCCAATCAGCCAGGTTCTTGGTCTTGACGATCATGTTCTTGAACTGGACCTGACACCGAACCGTTCCGACTGTCTCAGCATGCGTGGTGCAGCTTATGAAGTGGGTGCCATCCTGGGTCGTGAAGTGAAGCTGCCAAGTCCCAAAGACCAACTGGTTGAAATTGGTGATGCAGCCGCGAATCATATCTCTGTAGAGATCAAGGCACAGGAGCAATGCATTCACTATGCAGCTCGTTATGTAACCGGCATTAAGCTGGGTGCTTCCCCGCTGTGGATGCAAAACCGTCTCATGGCGGCAGGTGTTCGCCCAATCAATAACATCGTTGATATCACGAACTATGTCATGCTGGAATACGGTCAACCGCTACATGCTTTCGATGCGGATAAGCTGGAAAAGGGCCATATTGAAGTGCGGATGGCCAACGAAGGCGAAACGATTGTTACGCTGGATGGACAAGAGCGTAAGCTGGAGCCACACATGTTGCTCATCACGGATGGCGTGAAACCAGTAGCCATCGCTGGGGTTATGGGTGGCGAGAATTCCGAGGTATCGGAAGACACGGTGAATCTGTTGCTGGAGTCCGCCAAGTTCGACGGCGGAACCGTTCGGAAAACGTCGCGCCAACTGGGGCTACGTTCCGAAGCAAGCATGCGTTTTGAGAAGGAAGTAGACCCGGGTGCGGTGATTACGGCTTTGGATCGTGCGGCTGAACTGATTCAGCGTTATGCTGAAGGTGAAGTGCACCAGGGAATCGTGGAAGCTGGAGCAGAAGCTGCGGAGAAACGTGTAATTCAATTGTCGCTGGACAGACTGAATCGTTATCTGGGAACTGATCTGTCTTTGCTTGAGGTAAAAACGATCTTCGCTCGCTTGCACTTTGCATGTGGTGATGCTGATCAAGGATTGCTGGATGTGGAAGTGCCAACACGCAGAGGGGATATTACGCTCGATGTAGACTTGTTTGAAGAGATTGCACGCCTGTACGGATACGACAACATTCCAACCACATGGATTGAAGGACCGACGACTCCAGGGGCATATACACGCTCTCAAGCAATGCGCCGCACGATTCGTGGATTGCTCTCAGGCAGTGGCTGGCATGAAATGATCAGTTACTCCTTTGTACACCCGGATAAAGCGACATTGTTCCCGGCATTGACACAAGGCAGTAAAGCCGTGAAACTCGCGATGCCTATGAGTGAGGACCGCAGTGTGCTTCGTACGAGTATTTTGCCGCAAATGCTGGATGCAGCGGTGTATAACATGAACCGTAAACAGGATTCACTGGCTGTATTTGAAGTGGGCAATGTGTTCTTCACCGAAGAAGATCAGTTGACCAAGCAACCGCATGAGATCCCAGTACTGGGGCTGCTGCTCACCGGGAATCGTGCAAGCCAGCAGTGGAATGTTGGAGCGGAGAAAGTAGACTTCTTCGATCTGAAAGGTGCTCTTGAGCATCTGTTCGCCTATGTGGGGCTTGAACAACGCATTCGCTTGGTAGCAAACAGACCTGAAGGATTCCATCCGGGACGTTCCGCATCGGTTTACCTGGAAGGTAAGGATGGCGGGGAAGGCACATTGATCGGTACATTGGGTCAATTGCACCCGGAACTGCAACAGCAGTATGATCTGAATGATGTATATATCGCAGAGATTGCACTTGAATCGATTTACAATGAAGCAGACGCTGACATTCGTTATCGTGAACTTCCGCGTTTCCCAGCCATGGAACGTGATATCGCGGTTGTTGTGAATGAGGATGTTGAAGCTGGAGACATGCTGCGTACCATTCGTGAATCGGCGGGTGAATTGTTACAAAATGTACAGGTATTCGATGTGTTTACTGGCAGTAAACTGGGTGAAAACAAGAAAAGTGTGGCGATGGCACTGGTATACCGGAATCGTGAACGTACACTCACCGATGAGGAAGTTACTGAAGTTCATGCCCGTGTAGTGGCTCGTCTGGAAGAGCAATTCGGAGCGGAATTGCGTAAATAGGACAAAAGAAGATTTTTTGAACAAAGATTAGCAGGAATTGTTTGAAGTCACATCGAATCCTTAGCATTAGAGGATCGATGTGACTTTTTTGTGATTACAGCTTAGAATCAACATACAGACTTGAAGGAGGGCACAACTGTGACTACACCTGATCGTACACGCGTCACCGTAGAGATCTACGGGACTTCCTATAAACTGGTTGGCAGCAGTGCCGACTATATGAAACAAGTAGCTAACCTGGTAGATGAGCGTATGGGCGCGATCTCCAAGCAAAATTCCCGTCTGGATACTCCGCGTATTGCGGTACTGGCGGCTGTACATATGGCTGAACAGTCTCTTCAGACTCAGGAAATCCGTAATGAACTGAAGATGCTCACTGGAGAACGTACAGAACTGAGAAACGAATTGAATCGGTTAAACGCCATACAAAATGAACATCAACAAGAATTGGAAAGGCGTGACCAGGCTCTTGCTGATTTGCAACAGCTGAAGATTGAAGCAGAGCAGGCGTTGCAAAAGTCCGAATCGGACAAAAATTCAGAGATAGCCAAGTTGAATAAGCTGCTGGAGCAAGAACGCGCTCAAGCAACGGAGCGAGTGCAGAAATTGCAGGCCCAAGCGACAGCACAACTGAAGGAAGCAGAATCCAAGGGAACGAAACAGCTGAAGGAAATGGAAGAGAAAGCGGCTAACCAGCTTAAAAATGCACAGGCACAGGCTGCTTCCCAGCTCAAAGAAGCTCAGAACCGTTCTGCAGCCGAATTGCAGCAGGTGCAGGCCAAAGCTGCGGCGCAATATAAAGAGTTGCAGGACAAGACTGCAGCTCAATTAAAAGAAGCCGAAAGCCGTGCCGTTGCAGAACGTCAACAGATTGAAGCCAAGGCTGCGCAGCAGGTTCAGACAGCCAAGGAAGAAGCCGAGTCGGCCATTTTGTCCGAGTTGGAGCAGGCAGAGAGCAATCTGAAGAAAGCTCAGGAAGAGGCAGCGCTGCAATATAACGAACTTCAGCAACAGATGGAACTTCGTCTTCAACAGGCTGAAGAAAAAGCCCTGCAACAGACACAAGAGCTCACGGATCAGGCGAATCAGGAACGGGCTGACTTGCAGGAACAAGCGGAGCAGAAGCGCCTGACTGAGATAAATCAGTTGAATGCGGAGTTCAAGGCGTTATCCGAGCAGTTGGAACTCGAATGGATGGAAAAAGAAGCAGCCCTCGAGGAACAATTGCAGCAAGCCAAGGAAGCAGCAGCGTCCCAGGCGAAAGAAGCCGAAGCGGCGGCAGAGGCCTTCTTGCAAGAAGAACAGGGCAAGCTCAAGCAGCAACTTGAGGAACAACGTAAACAGGCGGAGGCTCGACTATTAGATGTCGAAGAACAATTAGAAGAAGTAATGACCCAGCTCATTAGTGCACAGGACTTGGTTGCAGAGCAAGAACAGCAGCTTCAGCACGAGCGTGGTCAATTGGAATCGTTACGTCATGAGCATGGGGTCCGTAAACAGGAACAGGAAGTTCAGACTCGCCGAATTACGGAACTGGAGCAACAACTGGAGCAGTTGAAAGAGGACCGTTCCCAGTTGCAGGAGCTTCTGCGTGAAACGGAACAGGCTGCCCAGCAATCCCGTGATCTACAGGAACAATGGAAGCAGAAGTATAATGAAACTGTGGATAGAGAAACCTCTCTCGCAGCGCAGCTACGCAAACTTCAGGAGCAACATGCACAGCTTGAACAGGAAGCCCAAAAGCTTCGTGAGGCTGAAGTGAAGTCGGAAGAGGAACAGCGCAGACTGCAAAAAGTGCTTGAACAGGCTCATGCTGCGGTGCGTACATTGCAGAATGAGATCGGCACGCTTACGGAACGTGAGCAGTCCTTGAAGGATCTTGCTGAGCAGCGATTGGCTGAGATCGGAGACCTGGAGAATCAGATTCTTGAAGTTGCTGAACAAAATGAAACGTTGGAGTCTGGTGTGCAATCCCTTCATGATGAATTGTCCGTGGTGAAGGAAGAGTCTCGTTTCAACCATGAAGAGGCTGTGCAATACCAGAAGGATGCAGAGCTTTTGGAAGAGAAACGCAATCAGCTTGAAGTTGAGCTAAATGTTGTTCGGGAAGAGCTGAACCGACTTCAGGATAACTATAAACAAATCCGTAATGATTACAGTGATGCATTACAACGGGAAGAGAATTACAGTTCCAAGCTTGATGAATTGAGCAAGGAGAAACAAGAGATTGTGAGCGCACTTGAAGAAGCGAGACAGTCTTCAGCTAAACTTTCCGAGCGCTACTCGGAGCAAGAGAGCCGGCTAGCCCAGACTGAGGAAGAAGCGTTGGAATGGCAGATCAAACACGAAGAACTGTCAGCCAAACAGACCGAGTTGGCATCCCGTCTGGAGCAGTTGACAAGACGTGAAGAAGAACTTCGCTCAAGCGTTGAACAAGCAGAGCAGAACGACCAGGTATGGCAACGCCGTGCAGATGAATGGGCGGCTCAGGAACAATCCTGGCAGGAACGCTGGGCTGCACTTGAGAATGAACTAACGGTTTGGAAGAGAGAAAGTGCGGCAAGTAGTGAGTTGCTGGAGGGACTGGAGCAAGAACGACAGCAGCTGGACAAGTTACGTGCAGAAGCGACCCAAGAGAAAGAGATCATGGAAACTGAACTGCTTGAGATGGGGGAGCGTTACGAACTAGCGGCCAATCAATTACGTTTGTTACAGGTTGAACGTGAAATGGAGCAGGAGAAGGCAGAGCAGCTGAACACGGAATATCGTCAGTTGCATGATGAATATACGAAATTGCAGACGGAATATAACGAATGGATTGAATTGATTGAACAGGACCAGACCTAGCGGAATGAATGCAGCAGAACTGGCTCGTGGGCAACGTACTCTGGTACAATTTGTTATACTAAAGAAGGAGCTCCCGTCGCTGCGGGGGCTCCTTGTCTTGAATACTATTCTTCAACGATAATTTTGGAGATCATGCTGCTGTGTCCTGAACCACAGAAGACAGAACAGGACATTTCAAACTCACCAACTTTGTCCGGGGTTATGACTTTGGAGCTATTTCTGGTATCCAGTTGAAGATTCAGCTCAGGCACAAGGATACCGTGATTTCCGTTTTCATTTTTATAAACAATGTTAACGGGAACGCCTTTTTTAAGATGGTACTCAGGTTGATCGAATTCATAGTTACTCGCCTTGATGACCAATTCTTCACTGGCTGTAACTCCAGCATCAGCATCGGATCCATTGCTGCCAGATTCTGCGGACTGTTTTGCTCCTCCACATGCAGTGAGGACCAGAATTAACATACAGGCAGCAAGCCATGTTATGCCTTTCTTCATCATGTGCCTCCTTAAAGCGTGATATGGATAAAATTTGAATGATTGCTCCAGTCATCATACCGCAATATGTGGATGCCTGTACACGCTGCGTATGTCGTTTTTTTGAAAATTGTACGTGTACGGCAGAGCGTGTGTACTGCCCGAATGAAATAAACCCCTTCCGGCACAGGGCCTTCAGAGGTTTAGGAGAATACATGGGGACGTTAGGGTGAAGTGGAGATTAACTTTTGGAGCTTCGTCCGGCATCAAAAGGGGTGGAAACCGGGATGAAGAGATCGATAATCCCGATAACCAGCGCAGCGAGAATGGCACCGAGCAGGCTGACTTCAACATGATCTACAACATATTGACCAAGCCAAATCACCAGTGCGCTAACGATAAATCCGACAATACCGCGACCAAACGGGTTGACCCTTTTGCCGAAGATACCTTCAACGATCCAGCCGAGCAGGGCAATGACAAGAGCAAGCAACAGAGCGCTCCAGAAGCCACCAACGGCGAATCCGGGAACGATCCAGCTGACCACCATTAATACAATTGCAGCGATGACAAATCGCACGACATGTCCCAGGAAATTCATGGTGTTTACCTCCTTTTATTCGGATTGAACTGAGCAGGTCAACTCCAAGGGGATGGAGAGGTTGCACAATCCTGACACCTGTAGTTTGTGGTGTTAGGGTTGAAGTTATGTGTGGAAGGATTCGTTAAATAGCGTAAGAAAGTTTCTTTCGTTATAATACAGATATAGTTTGGAAGGAGTTGTACACTTGGACACGAAAATTTTACACACACTGGAATATCGCAAAATTTTAAATACATTGCTTAGCTTTGCCCAGACGACCATGGGAAAAAAGAAAGCGGAGCAACTTGAACCAAGCAGTGAACTTGAAGAAGTGAAGCGGTTGCTGCAGCAAACTGATGAAGCCTTCACATTTGATCGCTTGAAAGGCTCACCGTCGTTTGGGGGAATTGTAGATATTACGGCTTCCATCAAACGTGCTGAAATTGGAGGCACACTTAACCCTCACGAACTTTTGGGAATATCCAATACAACCTTTGCGGCGCGGCGATTGAAACGTCAGATTGGTACTTTGCATGAAGATGAGCCCATCGAATCATTGTTCTATATCAGTGATCAACTGTCAGAGCAAAAAACGCTTGAGGATGCCATCAAAATCTGTATTGACGATAATGCAGAGGTTGCTGACAGTGCAAGCGTAACGTTGGCGCAGATTCGTCGTGAGCTGCGAGGAGGAGAAGCACGGATTCGCGAAAAACTGGATTCCATGATTCGATCCTCTACCGTATCCAAGATGCTTCAGGATCAGCTCATCACCATCAGAGGAGACCGTTTTGTGATCCCGGTGAAAGCTGAATATCGTTCGTACTTTGGCGGGATTGTGCACGATCAATCCGGTTCGGGTGCGACATTGTTCATTGAGCCGGAATCCATTGTTGCAATGAACAACAAATTACGCGAGACCCGGATTCGGGAAGAACGCGAAATAGAAATTATTTTGCAGAAATTGACGGCACTTGTCAGTGAGCAGGGAGAGTGGCTGTTGTATGATGTCGACTTGCTGGGATCACTTGATTTTATCTTTTCCAAAGCACGTCTGGCTCGTCAACTGAAAGCAACATTGCCTCGCATGAATGACCGCGGGTTCCTGAAGCTCAAGAAAGGCCGTCATCCACTGATTCCAATTGAAAACGTGGTTCCAATCGACATAGAGTTGGGCAATGATTACACATCCATTATCGTGACAGGTCCCAATACAGGTGGTAAAACGGTAACGCTCAAAACAATTGGATTGCTGAGCCTGATGGCCATGTCCGGTTTATTTGTTCCGGCTGAGGATGGCAGTCAGTTATGTGTATTTGATGCGATCTATGCAGACATTGGGGACGAGCAGAGTATCGAGCAGAATCTGAGTACTTTCTCCAGTCATATGACCAACATCATTCGTATTCTGAAAAACATGACACCAAAAAGTTTGGTATTACTCGATGAACTTGGCGCAGGGACAGATCCGGCTGAAGGTTCCGCACTGGCGATCTCCATGCTGGAGCATATGCACCGGACGGGATGTCGCATGGTTGCAACCACTCACTACAGTGAACTGAAAGCATACGCATATGAGCGTAAAGGTGTCATTAATGCCAGTATGGAATTTGATATCAACACACTGAGTCCAACCTATCGCCTTCTGGTGGGTGTACCTGGACGAAGTAATGCATTTGCCATTGCAGAGCGACTGGGACTGCCGGGTTACATTCTCGACTACGCCCGTGGCGAAGTGAAGGAAGAGGATCAACGGATTGAACACATGATTGCTTCTCTTGAAGAGAACCGTCTTACGGCTGAACAAGAGCGTGAGAAGGCAGAGAGCTTGCGCCAGGATATGGAGAAATTACGCAGTCGTCATCAGACCGAACTGGAGAAGCTGGAACAGCAGCGTGATCGCCGGATTGAAAAAGCAGAAGAAGATGCACGCAGCATTGTGGACAAGGCTCGCGCGGAAGCGGAGAAGATTATAGCCGATCTTCGCCTGTTGGCTATGGAAGAAGGTGCTTCCGTGAAGGAGCACAAACTCATTGCTGCCCGCAAACAGCTGGACGAGGCAGAACCTGAGAAACGCAGAAAAACGGTCAAGAAGACGGCAACAGCGCCGAAGACTCGTGCTATCGGTCCTGGTGATGAAGTGCTTGTCTACAGTTTGAATCAAAAAGGCCATGTTGTAGAGATGGCGGGCAGCAAAGACGCTATGGTACAACTGGGGATTATGAAAATGAAAGTATCCCTGGATGACCTGGAACTGCAGCAATCGGCTCCCGCAGCCAAACCAAAGCAAAAACCGGTAACGGGTATGAAGCGCACACGTGATGACAATGTGAAAAGTGAATTGGATCTGCGTGGTACCAACCTGGAAGAAGCCCTGATGGAGACAGACCGGTTCATTGATGAAGCTTTCCTTGCCAACCTGGGCCAAGTTTATATTATTCACGGTAAAGGTACAGGAATTTTACGTTCCGGTATTCAGGATTACCTGCGTAAGCATAAACATATTAAAAGCTACCGGCTGGGCAATTACGGAGAAGGCGGGAACGGTGTGACCGTCGCAGAATTGGAATAGCCGGTCCATGAATCAATGATATTCTGCGACCTTATTCATGAAGGTCGCAGATGGGGAGAGGGGAACGGTGCGTGATAGAAAGCATTGACCAATTGCTGTCTCATCCCTTGGGGATGGTACTCGGTTTTTTCTCGGTAGCGATTATGGAGCTGCTCGTATTTCTGGCTTGCTTCGAACTGGTGACCAAGTATAAATGCTGGACGGAGATCAAGAAGGGCAATGTGGCCGTTGCGATGGCTACAGGAGGTAAGATCTTCGGGATCTGCAACGTATTGCGGTTCTGCATACAAGCGAAATCTTCGGTATATGAAGCCATGACATGGTCATTCGTAGGGTTTATCCTTCTGCTCATTGCCTACTTTTTGTTCGAATTCCTGACACCCGTGTTCTCCATTGATAAGGAGATCGAATCGGATAACCGAGCTGTCGGATTGATATCCATGATTATTTCAGTCTCGCTGTCGTTTGTTATTGGCGCGAGCATTATCTAGGGGGACCAGTCATGAAGATATTGATACGGATTCTGTTTGCGGCATCGATCGTGTTTTTTGCCATCGGTGTCATCTATGTAATGAATACATGATTATATGAAAGAGAAAGGTTGATCAATATGGAAACAACAGTATGCCCTTGGTGTCAGACGGAGATTGTATGGGATGAGGAACTCGGTCCTGAAGAAGAGTGTCCTTATTGTCACAATGAGTTAAAAGGATACCGTACACTCAACATTAACATCGATGATGAAGAGAACGATGAAGCTGAGGACGACATCTATGATGTAGACGATGTAACGAACGAGAAACAGACTACGGATCTTTCAGATCTGTGGGGGGATGAAGTCGAACTCAAATTGCCGGAGTTGCGAACGTTAACCAAATACGCGGATGAAGGTAATGATCTCATTCAGTATGAACAAGGTGTACAGAAGCAACTTGATCATCAGGAAGAAGTACCAGAGTGCCCGAATTGCCGGGAATTCATGATTCTCGCAGGTACACAAGCTGCAACGCAGGATAACTTCACACCAGTTGCTAACGCAGCTTCAGGCGAAGGGTCACTATTGGCATCACCGTTTAAAGTATTGACCTATGTATGCTCTGGATGTTTCCAAGTTCAATACAGTCTGTCTGAGGAAGATCGTCTGCGTCTGATCAAGAACCTGAGTACGCAGGGATAAACATTTCGGAGATTCTAACCAATTTCATAGCAATCCTGAAGATTCATCATGTTTTCCTCTTGCTTGGGGCACGTTAACCCTAAGACCTACCTGTACATAGTTCACTTCAGGTGGATGAAGGAGGAGCAGATGAAGATTACTTTAGGCCGACAATCCATTCTGCTTTTGGGCGTGAATGGATTGTTTGCGTTAGCCGGAGCGCTGTCGGGAACCTTTTTGAATGTGTTTCTGTGGAAAAGCCGTCCGGATTATGCCATGTTGGGGTGGTTCACTCTCAGCCAGCAACTGGCCATTGGACTGACATTCTGGCTTGCTGGCAAATGGGTCAAGGAACACAATAAAATGAGTGCACTACGACTAGGTACTGCGCTGTCCGGCATATTTTATATGATAGTCCTCTGGGCTGGGTCCAAAGCTGTAGACTGGATATGGCCTCTGGGTATGCTACTAGGTTGTTCCTTGGGGTTATTCTGGATTGCATTTAATGTTGTGTATTTTGAAATAACGGATCGGGAAAACAGGGATCTATTCAATGGCTGGGTCGGGTTACTTGGTTCGATGACAGGAATTATAGGTCCATGGTTCTCCGGTCTGATTATTACTCGAATGACAGACAACACAGGATATCGGCTCATCTTCACGGTATCACTCGTTATTTATGTCATAGCAGTAGTTTTTAGTTTTTTTCTGAAAAAAAGAAAGGTGAGCGGTACATACCGCTGGTCGGAACCTTGGATACAGCTATCCAAGCGGGATAGTCCCTGGAGGACCTTAGGCTTGGGTTTATTCGCTCAGGGTGCACGTGAAGGTGTCTTTGCCTTCCTGATTGCACTGCTTGTATATTTGGCTACCGCACAGGAGTACAAATTGGGGCAGTTCTCACTCATCACTTCTGCTGTGGCACTAGTAAGTTATTGGGCAGCCGGGAAATGGTTCAAACCACAGTATAGATCAAAAGGCATGTTCATTGGAGCCCTCATTCTGCTCGTTGTGCTTCTTCCTCTTCTCTGGAAAGTGACCTATGGTACGCTGTTAATCATGGGGATTGGGAGTGCTGTTGCGATGCCGTTATATGTATTACCGATGATATCAGCGGGATTCGACATGATGGGCACAAGTGGTGAAAATGTGGAGAAAAGGGTTGAACTTGTCGTTTTGAGAGAGTTATGCCTGATGCTTGGCAGACTATGTGGATTGGCCATATTTATTGTGACGGTCTTAAATGCTCCGTCTCTACGCATGTTAACCTGGCTTATTATTGTCCTCGGTGCTTCTCCGCTAATTGGATGGCTCTTTATGCGCAAGTTATTGAACCGAACGGAAGGGCAAGAGCCCTCGGCTTAGCAGGCTTCACAATATATAAACAGGGTACAGCGGCGGGAAAAGAGAACTTTCCGTGTGCTGTACCCTATTTGTAGTTGTATTGATTCAGTTGTTGGTTATACAGGAGATGGTTTACTTGTACGTGTGAGAGAGAACAGATCCATATCAGGGTTTTGTTTGCCAGTAATAGCATCCACAATTAAGGAAGCAGCAATCATGCTGTATACGGTTCCGTTACCTCCATATCCTTCTACAAAATATGAATGCGGATAATCGGGATGTGTGCCGATCAGGGGGAGTCCATCATTCGTATTACCAAACACGGCACCCCAGGCATAATCGACTTCAAGATCATCTAAAGGGAAATAGGAACGGACCTCTTCCAGGAGTGTGTCTCCCCGGTGTTTTGACCGTATTTCACGTTGATCCTCTCGAGGTGTTTCTTCATCCAAACCGCCTGCGATGATTCTTCCGTCCGGTGTTGTTCGCATATACAAATATGGGCGAGCTGTCTCCCAAATCATGCTGTTTTCAAACCATTCACTAAGATCAGACAACGGTTTGGTAGCAATCGCGTAGGTCGTTTTCAGATAGGCTCCGCGATCCTTTTTGATGTCCTGTGTCTCGTAACCGGCAGCAAATATGACTTTCTTGGCACGGATTTTACCGTTGGCAGTGTGGCAGACTACACTATCTTCATCGTATTCACAGTGTATCATCTCCGTCTGACCATAGATTCGAGCGCCGCGCTTATTGGCGGATTCAAACAAGGCATGAACAAAACGATAGGGATTCACTTCTGCATCTCCCATGGTGTACAGTGCAGCGGGTTTGCTGAAGGGGAAATGCTGGCTTATTTTGTCGGCATCCCACAGTTCAGCTTCAAAACCATAACGCTTCAAGGTCTGATATTCTTCCTCCAATAGGGCCACATCATCTTCACTGCTCGCAAAACAAAGACTTGTTCGTGGAATAAACCAAGGGTCTGTATCCAGGCTGTCTGCAATTTGAGCAAGTTGTTTCATGGCTTCACGACAAAGCTCATAAAAACGTACGCCTGTTGCTTCACCAAAAGTGTGGATACATGAGGTTAGTGTCTTGTCATTGGTGTATTGTAAAAGACCTGTATTGGCAGAACTGCTGCCGTTGGCAATGTCTCGCTTATCAATCACAACAGTGTTAACACCCTGTTCCGTGAGTAGTTTAGATGTCAATGCGCCCCCCATGCCCCCACCAATGATGAGGCAGTCACAAGAGATGTCTTCTTGCAGAGCAGAATAATTAAATGTTGAATTGAAAGTGGAGGGCCAGAAAGGTGTGCCATAGACCAGATCCATTAGAAACATCTCCTTTATAATTTAAATTTGTATACTTTTGTGTGACCGGGTTAACAATAATTGCGCATAAACTTTATGCCGAGGAGGCCATCGAAACATGCAGAATCATACTATGCAAGCGCTGAGTCCCAAGGAATTGAACTACATTGCGGACTCTATCACCAATGAAGAACTGCTGATTAAGCAGTGTGCAGCCACAGCTTCCATCACACATAATCCACAAATTCAACAAGCTCTGACTCACTATGTTCGCTCACATGAACAACATCTGAACACGCTTGTCAATGCACTGCAGCAACATCAGTCTCTTGCACCGGCGCAAGTCAGTAATTGAAGACAACTCTAACTGTATAGGAGGAAAACGCATGTATTCTCAATCTTTATCATCTAATGGCGCTTTTATGCAGGAGCAGGATCTGCTGAAGTCGATTCTTGCAGATTTAAGACGAACCTCGCGCGAATATACAACTGCGACAACGGAAGCTTCCTGCCCCATGACACGTCGAATGTTCACAGACCTGACGAACGATACCCTAAGATTACAAGGGGAACTGTTCAATCTGATGCAGCAAAATAACATGTATTCTGTCTCGTCCAAGGCACTTCGTCAGGATGTGGACAAGCAAATTCAGTCCGCCCACCAGACCCAACAAAAGTGTCAGCAATTCATTCAGGAAAAGAATACGCAGAACAGTTCATATAGCCAAGCTCCTAATGTGCCTCAGCATCAACCGAATTACGGTAACCCTTATTACATGTAACCTTTGCAAAAGAGGTTTGAAGCACCTAACGTTACAGGACCATACCACCGCTTGCCTGAATTCAGGGCAGGCGGTCTTTTGTCTATGCATCAACGTCAAATTCATGTAATATAAGTATTAATTCATTTTCAGGAACCTGGATGACGCTGGAGGGAAAACCATGAAAGATTTGAACGATCTGCAATTAAAAGTTCTGGATCTGCTGAAAGAAGACGCGAGAAGGACTCCCGCACTGCTGTCGACGCTGCTGGGGGAGTCGGAAGACAAGATCAAGAACGCCGTGGCACAGCTAGAACAAGACCACGTCATCGTGAAATACGCAACCGTCGTGAACTGGAGCAAAATAGATGATGAGAAAGTAACGGCCCTGATTGAGGTGCAGATCACGCCGGAGCGTGGTCGTGGTTTTGAAGGGATTGCTGAACGCATATATCTCTATCCGCAAGTGAAGTCCGTATATCTCATGTCCGGTGCATACGATCTGCTCGTTGAAGTAGAAGGTGGCAACCTGCGTGAAGTCGCTAATTTTGTGTCGGAGAAACTGTCTCCGATAGACTCTGTACTTTCAACCAAAACGAATTTTATTCTCAAAAAATATAAGCAGGACGGGATTATCTTTGAAGACCATCAGGAAGACAACCGTCTCATGATCTCGCCGTAAAGGAAGATGTGTCATGATAGTGAATGAACAGACAACCGGGAACAACAAGAAAATGACATCTTATCTGGCACCCCTCGTGCAGCAGATACCTCCATCCGGAATTCGTAAATTTTTTGATCTGGTTGGAGACAACAAGGATATTATCACATTGGGTGTGGGTGAACCTGATTTTGTTACCCCTTGGCATATGCGTGAAGCTTGTGTATACTCGCTGGAAAGAGGTATGACCAGCTACACATCCAACGCAGGTATGCCGAAGTTGAGAGAAGCCATCAGTGAATATCTGGATACTCAGTTTGATACCAAATACGATCCCAAGGATGAGATTATTGTTACCGTGGGTGGCAGTGAAGCGATTGACTTGGCTTTGCGCGCATTAATCGTACCTGGCGACGAGATTCTCATTCCTGAACCTTCGTACGTGGCGTATTCACCAATCGCTTCTATCGGTGGCGGTATACCAGTTGGTGTTGAAACCTACGCGAAAGATCAGTTCAAGTTAACGGCCGAAGCACTTGAAGCTGGTATCACACCGAAGTCGAAAGTGGTTATTCTGTGTTATCCGAGTAATCCCACTGGAGCCATCATGACGTATGAAGAGTGGCTGCCTATTGCTGAAGTGATTAAAAAGCATGATCTGATTGTGATCGCGGATGAAATTTACGCTGAATTGACGTATACGCAAAAACATGTTAGCTTTGCAGCTATCCCTGACATGAAGGAGCGGACCATTCTCGTAAGCGGATTTTCGAAGGCTTTTGCAATGACAGGTTGGCGGATCGGTTACATGTGTGGTCATCCTGAGCTTATTGCAGCCATGCTCAAAATCCATCAGTATACGGTAATGTGTGCGCCGGCCATGGGTCAGGTTGCTGCACTTGAGGCGTTGACAAATGGTTTGGGTGAGAAAGATCGGATGGTAGAATCGTATAATCAGCGTAGACGTTTAATTGTGCAGGGCTTCAGAGATATTGGACTTGATTGTCATGAACCTCAGGGAGCATTCTATGCATTCCCGAGCATTCAAAAGACGGGTATGAGTTCAGACCTGTTTGCTGAGCGATTGTTAACGGAGAATAAAGTGGCTGCTGTTCCGGGCAATGTTTTTGGCCCTCAGGGTGAAGGCTTCTTGCGTTGTTCTTACGCTACTTCTGTAACCCAATTAAATGAAGCTTTGGAACGAATCGGAAACTTTGTTTACAAACTTCAAAAAGAGGGTTAATACTAAAGTAGAATCTTTTTACAAAAGTTACATTTTTATCATTGGAAAAAAATAACTTTCTTTTACAAAATAATGTGATATAATTTCAATTTGAAATAAGTTTTCATAAATTTGGAAACCATTTTTCCAAGGAGGGGTTAGCTTTGTTTTGTGTTGAATATGATTTACCGACGAATCGTGGGCACTATCTGGCAGAAGGCGATCATGGCGACCGATGGTCGGTGAAACCCGATAACGCATCTTTGCATGACATTTCCTTGGAAGATGAAATTCATATGCTTCGTCGCAAGATGGAACAGATCTTCCTCGAAGAGAAATCATTCACATCCGATATTGTAATTGAAATCAGCAGTTTGCTGGATTTAAAGATTAATGAATATATGAAGGCTAACCCGATTAAAGCAAAATAACGTTTATGCTGGATTGAAACGTTTCATTAATCGAATTAGAAAGGGAGACCTGAGAAGGTCTTCTTTTTTTGTGTGTAAAGGCAGGGTGATCCTCCGATAAGCCAGGTTATTTTTTTGCGTGGAACAATTGTGATATATTGGACATAGGAGACTAAAGGGGGAACTGGAATGAAGAGATTTTGGGGGCTTACTGCAATCATTTCTATCGTTTTTCTGCTTGCTGGTTGTGGAGGTAAAGATGGTTTTTCCATTTTCATCATTGATAACCAAGGAAATCCATCTGTAATCTCAGAACAGTTACAGGCCAATCTGCAACAGAAACTGGGTGAGGAACCCAAGGTGGAAGTGATCACCAGTGCGATGTATGATGTTCAGAAAATTATGGTAGAATATGCGGCTGGAGGACATGATATTTTCATTTTGCCTGAGTCCGACATGAAACAATACGGAAGTAATGGCTCCAATGTTCCGCTGGATGATACCTTTGATCCCAAGATGTTTGAACGGGGTGTATTTGAGGGTGGAGTATTGGTAGAGA
The DNA here is from genome assembly GCF_037979415.1 of Paenibacillus sp. FSL H7-0940. NCBI lineage: Bacteria > Bacillati > Bacillota > Bacilli > Caryophanales > Paenibacillaceae > Paenibacillus > Paenibacillus sp. FSL H7-0940. Next base: position 3,712,675 of record NZ_CP150280.1, on the reverse strand, counting down.
AGGGGGAAGGAGATGAAGGTTCAGACATCAAGCAAGAATCACATCTTTACGGCATTCCACTTGAAGATATGAAAATGTTTAAAGATGTAGAATATGCTGCGAGCAATTTGTTCGCCACCATTCCAGTGTCATCTTCCAATGTCGAAGAATCCAAAAAAGTGCTGAAGGCGCTGACAGAGTAAAGAAAATTCAGAATGGCTATGGAAGGAGGGAAGCGGATTGCTGATTACGGTCACAGGCGGCATAGGTAGTGGTAAAACCCGGTTTGCCCTCAAGTACGCAGCCGGGATTAGCCGGGAGGGTGTATATTTATCCACCGGTGATCATGATCCCGTTATTCCCGAATTGCCATCCGCTCATTATCGTGCCATTCATGCCGGGAACGGTCAGCATCTGACAGAGGTGATCACCCAGATTAATCGGGAATCCAATCTGTTTTTGGCGGATCAGCGAATTGTAATTGTAGACAGTCTGACCTCCTGGATGGCTGCCGGTTTCAGGGCAACAAAGGATCTGGATCATCAGCGTTCAGAGACACAGCTTTTGCTTGATGCATTATTGTCTTATCAGGGGAAGTTGCTTGTGATTACCAATGAAATGCATGGCACATTGCATCCTACCGAGGAAGAACGAATATTTACAGCGAGAATGGCTTCGGTTAATCGGATGCTGCAGATACATGCTGAAAAGATGTACTTGCTGGTATCTGGTCTGGCTATCGATCTTAAAAGTCAGGGCATGCGAAATGAAGATGAACGATAGTGAGATGACATAAACGGGTGATATAAAGAAGCCTCCTTAACCACGAATTGGTGGCGAGGAGGCTTTATTTATTAAGCTATTCTTTTTATTTCTGCTTTTTGCTACGTCTGATCCACCATATGATACATCCGATGAGAATGATGGCCAGAATGACATACACTACAATGGAATAGACGTCCATAAAGTGCAAAATGCTCTCCCATGATGCGCCAAGCGCAGCACCAACGCAGACTAGAATGACATTCCAGATCAATGTACCAATGGTTGTGAAGAGAAGGAATAAACCAAATTTCATATTGGACATGCCTGCGGGAATGGAGATAAGACTACGAACGAGGGGAACCATTCGGCAGAATAATACGGTCCACATGCCATATTTGTCAAACCATGCATCGACACGGTGAATATCCTCTTTTTTGATGCGCAGAACATGTCCCCAGCGTTCCACAATTTTCTCAAGGCGTTCGACGTCAATGAGTAAACCAATACCATACAGGATCACAGCACCAAAGACAGAACCAATAGTTGCGGCGATAATAACTCCTGGAAGAGTGAGACTGGTATAGGTGGTCATGAATCCGCCAAACGGCAAGATGATTTCGGATGGAATTGGGGGAAATACGTTCTCAAGAGCAATGATGAGTGCAATGCCTATGTAGCCGTATTGTTCCATGAAATCGGTTATCCAGTTTTGCATAATCGTCTCCTTTACTTTTGGTTTCCTTTGATTTGTCGTATACTCGGCAGAGCACACCAATTCTTATATACGTGTAAAGCGATAGACGGGTTTCTGAAAAAATGGCATTCCCGTATTCATTATTATATTACCAATTGGAGGGATAACGATGGGCATATATACACGAACAGGTGACGAAGGACAGACTTCGGTCATCGGTGGACGCGTCATCAAGGATGATGACCGAGTTGAGGCTTATGGCACGATTGATGAATTGAACTGTTTTGTAGGCCAGGCGATCAGCCTTATTGACTCTGCTCAAGGGGAATTTGAAGATCTGCGTGAACATCTGCTGGAAGTTCAGCAGGAACTGTTTGATTGCGGGTCGGATCTGGCCTTTGTGAAGATTAGTGAGACCAAATATAAGGTGAGAGATGAAATGGTCACACGTCTGGAACAATGGATCGACCAGTATGATGCAGAGAATCCAAAAGTGGAACGGTTCATTATTCCTGGTGGTAGTCAGCTTTCTTCTGCTCTTCATGTGTGCCGTACTGTATGTCGTCGCGCAGAGCGTCGCACGGTAACACTCGGACAACATACAGATATTAATCCGTCTGTACGGCGGTATCTAAACCGACTGTCTGATTATTTCTTCGTGGTTGCACGGACGGCCAACGCGAGACAACAGGTGGCGGATATTGAATATGTGCGGAGCAAAAAAGTCTTCCGCCGCAAAGAATGAGCCAGTATTATTCGCCGATTGTCTACACGGTGACCGAACAAGAAGATGGCTGGCTGCTGAAGACCGTGCTTCAGCGGCGGCTGCTGGTGTCGCGTAAGCTTTTGTCCAAAATTAAGCTGACCGAACAAGGTGTCATGTTAAATGGAGAGCGCGTGTACATTAGCGTCAAGGTAGCTGCGGGTGATGTCGTTGAAGTTCGGATGGAGCAAGAGGAATCGGATGATATTTTGCCTGAGCTTATTCCCTTTACCGTTCTGTATGAAGATGAGCACTTGCTTATTGTCAACAAGGATGCGGGCATCATCGTTCATCCGACGCATGGACATTATACGGGTACTTTGGCAAATGGCGTTGTTCATTATTGGAAATCTAAGGGTGAGCGCTTCCGGTTCAGACCGATTCATCGACTTGATCAGGAAACGTCAGGTGTGCTCGCAATAGCCAAGAACCCTTATGTGCATCAACATGTATCTGAACAGATGATTGCAGGGACGGTGGATAAGAAATATATTGCACTTGTGCACGGAAGCCCTGTCCCGGAACAGGGATCAGTAGATGGCCCGATTGACCGCGATCCTGAAGAGCCACACCGCCGAATCGTAACACCTGATGGTTACGCTGCAAGAACGTTGTACACGACCGTAACACGTTGGGCAGAAGGTAGCGCCAGTGCGATAAGTCTCAAGCTGGAAAGTGGCAGAACCCATCAAATCAGGGTACATATGACTTCTATCGGATGCCCGTTGATAGGTGATCGAATGTACAAGACACTACCTGTGCATGAGATCGATGAGCAGACCATGGCTGTTCGAGAAGAACGGGATACCTGGATCGAACGCCAGGCATTACACGCTTGTGAATTGACGTTTGAACATCCAATTCTAAAGGAACGCATAACGTTTCAAGCTCCTTTTCCAGCAGATATGGCCGCGCTAGAGAAGCGTTTGAATGATGAGGCAGCTCCAAGGGAGATGCTCTAAGAGAGAGCGTCGGAGCACTTCCCTAAGATATGAACCCTTTGCCGTAGCTTGTGCAAGGCCCGTCCTGTTTGGGGTTCAATGCTGTTTGCTAACCCTTGTGAGGGATGCTTCATGCACCCGAACAGTATGCCGTAGGCTAATCTTTATGGTTTAATGTATTGATGTTTACCAATTTCATGTTAAATACTTCAAGAATTCAAATCTTTTGAAGCTTTTAAAGAAATAAAAGCTGTAAGATTTTGACCCAAAAAATATCGCGAATGTGTGTTTTGATCTCATTCGCAAAAGTCAGTAAAATTACATGGCGATGGTATCGATTTGGAGCGACTTTTGGATTTGCGAAGCAAACCAAGGGAAGCGAGAAGTCGAAACCGGAGCCACACGAAACCGGAGCAGAGGAGGAACACATACATGAGTAACTTAAAAATATATCAATATGCCAAATGCGGCACATGCCGCAAAGCTGTAAAATGGCTTGAAGCTCAAGGACATGAACTGGAGTTAATCCCTATTTTTGACTCACCGCCATCAGAATCTGAACTAACAGAACTCATCCAAAAGAGCGGGCTGGAAGTGAAAAAGTTCTTTAATACGAGTGGGGAAGTATACAAAGAACAACAATTGAAGGACAAGCTTCCAGGCATGTCCGCTGATGAACAGATTAGTTTACTGGCTTCCAATGGTCGACTGATCAAACGTCCGATCGTTACGGATGGAGAAAAGGTGACGGTTGGATTCAAGGAAGAAACGTATGAGCAGGAATGGAATAACGCATAAACGCGCTGAATATCAGCCTTGAATTGTTCAAAATTCAGGGCTTTTTTGGCTGAACGATGGTTGGCGGAACTATGCTATAATGATAGAATTAGTTTCGATATTTTATATGCTAGATTTAGATAGGAGAGAACAAATTCAAGTGAATCAACGTAATGAACCTACTTTGTTGCTGGTAGACGGTATGGCGGTGTTGTTCCGTGCTTTTTATGCGACATCTGCAAGCGGATATATCAGACGTACAAAGGCAGGATTGCCTACCAACGCAGTCTACGGATTTATCCGTTATTTCTGGGATGCGGTTCAGACTTTTGGGCCAAGTCATGTCGTATGTTGTTGGGATATGGGCGGTAAGACGTTCCGCGGTGAAGAATATGCAGCCTACAAAGGCAACCGGGCCGAAGCTCCGGATGACCTGATTCCCCAATTTGCTCTGATTCGTGAAGTCATGGATAGCCTGGGTATTCCGAATATAGGTGCACAAGGATTCGAAGCCGACGATTGCATCGGGACGCTTGCGAAGTATTATACCGAAGAGACCGATATGAATGTTATGGTACTGACGGGTGACCACGACATGTTGCAACTGATCAATGACCGCACAAGTATCATTATTATGAAAAAAGGCCATGGCAACTACATGGTGTACAACCCTGAAACGCTCATGGCTGAGAAACAACTGACACCTCGTCAAGTGATTGACATGAAGGGTCTGATGGGAGATGCCAGCGACAATTATCCCGGAGTACGGGGAATTGGTGAGAAAACAGCGTTGAAGCTTGTACAGGAATACGGCTCCATTGAAGGGATTCTGAGCAACATGGATAAACTGACCCCTTCGGTGCGTAACAAGATTGAGAATGATCTGGACATGCTTCATCTGTCCCGCAAACTGGCAGAGATTCATTGTGCTGTTCCGGTTGCCTGTGCGCTGGATATCTGTGAATTGCGTCTTGATCCGGATATGGTGATGGACAAGTTTGAACAACTTGAGATGAAGAGCCTTGGCTCTTGGATGGGAGTGGCAATAGGGTGAGCAACATGAAGAACGTACGAACAGGCAAAAAGTGGTGGACAGGGGCTATGGCCCTCGTCCTGGCCTTGCCCGTAATTCTTTCGGGAGCAGTTAGTGCACCACAGACAGTGGATGCCAAAGCAGCAATTAGCACCAAAGTACAGAAAGTAAAAGCAGCAGGACGTAATTTTACCGTACAGACCGTTTCGATTCCAAAGGGAACACCGGTTACCGTGGGACTCGCGAAGAAGCAAGTTGGCCAGACGGCAACATTGCCATCGATTGTGAAAGCCTATGGTGCGCAAGCAGCCATTAACGGAGCGTTTTTTGAAGCATATAACGGAGCACCAGATCCATACGGTATGTTAATAGCAAATGGTAAGGTCATACATATTGGAAGATACGGAACATCCATCGGATTTAAGGAAGACGGCTCGGCGATCATGGACTCACTTCAGGTGAGTTTGACAGGTAAAGTAACGGATACAAAAGGTAAATCACGCAGTTGGTATGCAACCTTTATTAATCGAACACCTTCAGCGAACGCGAGCATAACAATGCTGTATACCCCTGAACGAGGTGCCACAGTAGGGTTCAAAGGTGGCACTGCGGTTGTTATGGAGAAAGGTATCGTGACCAAAAAAGTGCCCAATACCAATGTAGCGATTCCTAAGAATGGCTCGGTACTGGTCTTCACAGGTAATCAGAAGTCTTCTTCGGACCGTTTCACCGTTGGTTCGACCGTAGAAATGAATTATAAGTATACGAACGCAGCAGGCAAAGAGATCCCTTGGCAAGATGTAGTGACTGCTGTTGGGGCAGGACCCCGTCTGGTAAAAGACGGTAAGGTAGCTGTCAATCCGACGAGCGAAGGTTTCAAGGATGCCAAGATTCTTAATGCTTCCGGAGCCAGAAGTGGTATTGCGATCATGGCGGACGGCTCTGTTATGCTGGCTACCGTTTCCGGAGCAACAATCAAGGAGTGGGCAGCAGTGATGCAGAAGCTTGGTGCCAAACAGGCCATGAATCTGGATGGCGGTGCTTCCTCGGGTATGTATGCCGGGGGCAAAATGCTGACTTCTCCAGGTCGGCTATTGAGTAATACACTCGTATTTGGCGGCTCTGTGCGTTAAAAGAAAGTGATTATGGGAGGTATGACGCAAATGACACTCACATCTGATCGAAAGCCAGGGGAGGGCAATACAGCTGTTCTGGCCATTAATGTAGGACTGCCGCAACTGCTCCCTGGGCAGAAGCGTGAAGTGCTGAGCGGCATTGTGAAACATCCTGTATCCGACGCGGTTTTCCTGTCATTCACTGGAATGACAGGGGACGCGCAGGCGGATCTGGTGCATCATGGCGGCCCTGACAAAGCCGTTTGTGTATACGATTACAGTCGTTATCCGGCGCTGGAACAACTGATGAATCGCAAGCTGGATTGGGGAGCTTGTGGAGAAAATCTGACGGTTGAAGGCTGTGCCGAAGAAGACGTACGGATTGGTGATGTGTACGAGTTGGGCGAAGCCACAGTGCAGGTCAGTCAGCCCAGACAACCTTGCTTCAAGCTGGGTGTGAGGTATGACTATAAGGAGCTGCCTGTTTATTTTCAGGAGAGTGGATATACCGGCTTTTACTTTCGTGTACTGCAAGAAGGTGAGGTAGGGCCTTTATCGATATTTCGACGGATCAGCACCGATCCAGCCTCAATGACGGTTCTTGAAGCCAATCGAATCATGCATCAGGGGAAAGAAAATGTCGAAGGTATTCAGGCGTTGCTGGCCATTCCTGCGCTGTCAGACAGCTGGAGGCAAACGTTAATGAAACGATTGTCCAAGCTGGAGAACAAGTAGCAGGGTAATTATCGTGTCATCAAGTAAAGCAATTTGAATTCCTTTTTAAACTAACTTGGGAGTGTGACTAACATGACGATCTTAGGCGCAATTGAAGCAGGCGGAACCAAATTTGTATGTGGTATTGGCACAGAAAACGGAGAAGTTCTGGAACGCGTAAGTTTTCCAACAACAACACCGGAAGAGACCATGGCTCAAGTGATTTCATTTTTTGAAGGCAAAGGCATTGAAGCTCTGGGTGTAGGTTCATTCGGTCCGATTGATCCGATTGAAGGAAGCCCAACATATGGCTATATCACAACAACACCTAAACCACATTGGGGACAGTATAACGTGATTGGCAAGCTCAAGGAGCATTTTGATGTGCCGATGACATTTGATACGGATGTGAATGGTGCGGCACTTGGAGAAGCAACCTGGGGCGCTGCACAAGGTCTTGAGAGCTGTCTGTATATCACTGTGGGTACAGGTATTGGTGCAGGTGCTGTGGTTGGCGGTAAAATGGTCCATGGATTGTCACATCCAGAGATGGGACATATCATTGTACGCAGACATCCGGAGGATACATACGAGGGTTTCTGTCCGTATCATGGTGACTGCCTCGAAGGCCTTGCAGCAGGTCCAGCCATTAACAAACGTTGGGAGCAACCGGCTTATGAACTGCCTGCAGATCATAAATCTTGGGAGATCGAAGCACATTACCTGGCACACGCCCTGATGAACTATGTTCTGATTCTCTCTCCGCAGAAAATTGTCATGGGTGGAGGAGTAATGAAGCAGGAGCACCTGTTCCCGATGGTTCGTAGCAAACTGCAGGAGTTGCTGGCTGGATACGTTCAGCATCCGGCACTTCAATCCGACATTGACCAGTATGTTATTTCACCAGGACTTGGTGACAATGCGGGTCTGTGTGGTTCACTGGCGCTTGCCAAGTTGGCATTGAATAAGTAGGTCATTAAGGGATTGACGAATTTTACCATTGTGGTATGATATGGGCAACAGCATAGTACGGTTAATGAGGAAGCACCTCTCTTGCATGGATTTTGCAGGAGGGGTGTTTTTTTGTGCTGCCTATAGGTAGCATCTTTAACTCGTATAAGCTGAATATTCAAAGGGAGGGAACGAAAATGGAAGTCATTTTCATGAACAGATTGTCCAGAATGTCAGATCAGAATGCAGAGTATGCACAGTTATGGATTGGGGAAGAGGAAGATAGTTGGCAGCTGGGATGGAGTCGCTACGAGGAAGGAGAGCGTGAGGACAGCATCTGGTATGAAGGGACTTCTTGGGAGGAGCTGCTTCATATTTACCGTCATCAGCTTGCCATACAGATGAGTGAGGGGTACCGACCGCAGTTGCAGGGGTTATTTCATGAGAATGATGATCTGAAGTCACGCAGTTATGGTGGACAGCGGCTCCATTGTTACAGTGAGTTATACGGCAATGAGCAATTATATACGGATCTGTGCACATGGCGCAGGAAGAGAGCTGTGTCTGACCGGAAGGCACCGTATTTTATTGCAACGAATCGTCTGTTGCGTTTGATCAGTGCCTTTGTTCCGCAATCGCTGGATGAACTGATGCAACTTCCGGGCGTAGGAGAGAGCAAAGCAACTGAGTATGGTACGGAATGGATGGAGATTACAAACGGGTTGGAACGTTCAACGACATTCCCGCTGGACTGGGTATACACGGCGCTGAAGGAAGAAGAGTATGAGAGTTGGTTATACAAGCAGAGAGAGCAGAAGTACAAGCAGGAACTTGATAAGTTCACCACGCGTAAGCAGGTGCTTGAAGGCATGAAGGAAGGGTATACGTTAGAGGAGATTGTTAATCGATCCGGATTATCCCGACGCGAGTTGGTTGAGCTGTTAGAGGCACTGGATCACGAAGGTTATGACACCGATTGTCTTCTTGATGTGGAGCTGGCAGTGATGCCAGAGAACGAACAAGAGGCCGTATGGAGTGCGTATGAGGAGCTGGGAGATACGTTCCTGAAGCCAGTATTACATAAGGTGTATGGAGGAGAGAAACCCGATGGAGGAAGTCTGGAGCAGGTCTATGAAAGACTGCGCATGATTCGAATCCGCTTCCGTCGGCACGCAGAGACAGAGAAGAATGTTGGTTAATGATCAGAAATGAAAAAAGACGAGGCGTTTCTCCCGGAGGAGCGCTTCGTCTTTCTTATTTCATACGAGTTCATACCCAGTCTTTCTTGCGGAAAATGAAGAACATGCTCAGGCCCAGGGTAACCATCAGGCCAATCACAACAAAATAACTGTATTTCCAGTTAAGCTCTGGCATATTCGTAAAGTTCATGCCGTATATACCGGTAATGACCGTCAGCGGCATGAAGACCGTGGTAATGGCGGTAAATACACGCATGATCTCATTCGCCCGGTTCGCAATACTGGATTGGTAGGCTTCTCGCAAGTTGCCCATCAGGTCGCGATATGTCTCAAAGGTTTCAGATATTTTTACGGCATTCTCATAGATGTCACTGAAATACTTTTGCAGTTGATCATCGATGAGACGCAGATCTTTTTTGTTGAGTGTATTAATGACCTCTTTCTGAGGTCCGAGCACTTTCTTCAGCCACAGAATCTCACTGCGCAGCCCGATAATTTCACTCAAATGTGACTTTTTGGTGTGCATCAGAATGTCTTCCTCAAGCTTCTCGATTCGTGCTTCAATTCGGTCACCTACGGTGAAATAATTATCAACAATCAAGTCAACCAGCAAATACAGCAGACGATCCGGTGTACTGATTTCCTGTTCCCACAGGATCGGTTTCAGTGTGCGCAATTCGCTGATCTTGTGCTTGGTAACACTAATAATGAAATGTCTGCCAAGGAATAAGTTGACCGCACGTAGAAATATCTCTTCATCATCAAAACGGATGCTATTAATCACAATAAAATAATGGTTCTCATAAATTTCAATCTTCGGACGTTGTTCTTCGTCACTAAGACAGTCTTCTACAGCCAGATCATGCATCAAGAACAGCGGCTGAAGTACCGCCAAATCGTCTACGTCTGCATCAATCCAGTAAAATCCTTCCGCTGGTGGAGTCAGCGCCTGCTGAATGTCGTCCACCGGAATAAATACACCGTTGTTTACCAACCGGATTTTCATCGTTAATCTACTCCTTCTGCACCCGCCAACTTGGCGGATATTATCATTATGGGCGCAAAAAGAACAAATCAGCCGGTCGGCAGCGGAGCCTGGAGATCAGGGCTGCGTTCACTATATAATCAAACGGAAGTCACGTCCCGCTGCCGGCATGCTGATGTCAGTTCTCTATGCAGTTTGTCGGAATTCGGCTGCCAGTCAGGCCTCGGGTCGCCATCCATTTAATATGTCACCTCTCACATAAGGGTTTATAACACCTTGTTTAGTATACCGCTGGTACAAGGTGCTTTCAAGCGCAAAAATGTGTCTATTTCGCGCCCTGAGGCAGTGTATGACAACGGATGATGAACGGTTCCGATCTGGGAAGCAGACATCGAACTGCATCTTGACGTGAGGGCATTAATGTAATAAAGTAGACGGTGAACCATATTTAATTACAATCTAATACAGCGAAATCTTATCAAGAGTAGGTGGAGGGACTGGCCCGATGAAACCCGGCAACCGGCGGTATACCGCACGGTGCTAATTCTTGCAGCGACTAAGTGTCAGGTGGCACTGTTGTAACTGAGAGATGAGAGAGGCGCATATCTATTTTACATATGACCTTTCTCGAAATCCGAGGAAGGTCTTTGTCATATGCCCCGACTTCTCAGCAGTGATTTTCGCTAAGGAACTTGAGGTTGTTTGTAACGTTGGATGAAAGAGCAATTCAATGTTTTTACAAGCTCAAGGCAGTCTATAACTGTATTGATGTGAAGACATCAAGCCAGGGGTGGCTGCATCTATCTATGCACAAGGAGGAGTTAGACTTACTATGCCAATCAAAATACCCGATACGCTACCAGCAAAAGAAGTACTTGAAGGAGAGAATATCTTCGTCATGGATGAAACTTCTGCATATCAGCAGGATATTCGTCCACTCCGTATCGCTATATTAAACCTGATGCCCACAAAGGAAACGACCGAAACACAATTGCTTCGTCTGGTGGGAAACACGCCTATTCAGGTGGATGTCGTTCTCGTACATCCCAAATCCCATACGTCGAAGAATACGTCTCAGGAGTATTTGGATCTGTTCTATAAAACCTTTGATGAGATTGAACACCGTCGTTTCGATGGAATGATCATTACGGGCGCCCCTGTGGAACAGATGGATTTCGAAGACGTGAACTATTGGAATGAAATCCAGGAGATCTTCGAATGGACTAAAACCAATGTGACTTCAACCCTCCACATATGTTGGGCTTCCCAGGCAGGTTTGTACCATCATTTTGACGTACCCAAGGTTGCACTTGATGAAAAGTGTTTTGGCGTTTTCCCACATACCATCAACAAACCACATGTTCCGTTGTTGCGTGGATTCGATGAAGTATTCAACGTTCCACATTCCCGTCATACGGAAGTGAGACGCGAAGATATTGAAAAGAATGAGAAATTAGAGATTTTGGCTGAATCTGAGGAAGCGGGGATCTTCCTGGTTGCTACCAGAGACGGCAAACAGATTTTTGCCACAGGACATGCCGAGTATGACCCGTTCTCATTAAAGTGGGAGTATGACCGGGATACAGCTAAAGGGTTGGATATCGCATTGCCTAGACATTATTATCCGAATGACGATCCTTCCCGTGTGCCACCAGCTACTTGGCGCGCTCATGCCAACTTATTATTCTCTAACTGGCTCAATTACTATGTGTATCAAGAAACACCTTACGATATTGGCCCGCAAATCTAATCGAGATTACAGGAGGATGCAGCAATGGAAGACAACAACAAGTTGAAAATCGAAAGCCGCTTAGCACAAATTGGGTCCATCAATGAACCGGTTACAGGCGCCATTAACTTTCCGATCTATCAATCCACTGCGTTTCGCCACCCGAAGCTTGGACAAAGCACGGGGTTTGATTATATTCGTACGACCAACCCAACTCGCAAAGTGTTGGAAGAGGCGGCCGCAGCGCTGGAGTCCGGTGATGCAGGATTTGCCTGTAGCTCAGGTATGGCCGCGCTACAAACCATCTTTGCCATGTTCGGTCAAGGGGATCATCTGATTGTATCGCTGGATCTATACGGCGGAACCTATCGTCTGCTTGAACGCATCTTGTCCCGTTTCGGTGTAACCGCAAGTTATGTGGATACAAATGACATTGCAGCACTGGAAAATGTTCGTCAGCCGAATACCAAAGCTGTATTTATTGAGACACCAACCAATCCGTTGATGATGATCACAGATGTGGAAGCTGTCGCTTCCTGGGCGAAAAGTTACAACCTGTTGACCATTGTTGACAACACGTTGCTGACTCCATTTTTCCAACGTCCGATTGAACTGGGTGCCGATATCATCATTCATAGCGCTACCAAATATCTGGGTGGACATAATGATGTGCTCGCCGGACTAATTATTACCAAGGGTGAGGCATTATCTGCTGAGATGGCGTTCCTGCATAATTCCATTGGAGCGGTATTATCTCCAAGTGACTCCTACCAGTTGATGAAAGGTATGAAAACGCTGGCTCTTCGCATGGAGCGTCATGAGCACAATGCACTTACTATTGCCAAATACTTGCTTGAGCACCCAGCGGTGGTTGAAGTGTATCATCCAGGTCTATCCGATCACCCGGGGTATGAGATACAGAACAAACAATCCACGGGTAATACAGGTATCTTCTCTTTCAAAGTGAAGGATGCACGTTATGTTGAACCGTTGCTGCGTCATATCCAACTCATTGCTTTTGCCGAAAGTCTCGGCGGAGTTGAATCACTCATGACTTATCCCGCAGTACAGACTCATGCGGATATTCCGCTTGAAATTCGTGAAGCCGTAGGTGTGGATGACCGTTTGCTCCGGTTCTCCGTAGGCATTGAACATGCAGATGATCTGATTGCAGATCTCGGCAATGCTCTGACAGTTGCACAACAGGAAGTGGAAGGAGGCGTGCACTCATGAGTGAGTCCAACAACAAGCCCAAATCCGAGTTAAAATTTGATACCAAATTGCTCCATTTTGGAGATGAGATTGACAAAACGACTGGAGCGTCCAGTGTACCGATCTACCAAGCATCAACATTCCATCATTTTGATATCTTCAATCCGCCTCAACATGATTACAGTCGTTCGGGTAATCCGACACGTCAGGCTTTGGAAGATTACATCACACTGCTGGAGGGCGGTGCACGAGGATTCGCCTATTCATCGGGAATGGCCGCGATATCCAGCGTGTTCATGATGTTCTCCGCAGGGGATCACATGATTGTAACGGAAGATGTATATGGAGGTACGTATCGTTTGCTTACTTCCATATTGAGCCGTATGCAGATCGAGACGACCTTTGTAGACATGACCAATATAGATGAAGTAAAAGCGGCGCTCAAGCCGAACACCAAGGCAGTTTATATGGAAACACCGTCCAACCCGACACTGCGAATCACGGATATCGCTGCTGTGACTGACTGGTCGAAGGAACATGACCTGATCACGATTCTGGATAACACTTTTATGACACCTTACTATCAGCGTCCAATTGAGCTTGGTGTGGATATCGTCGTACATAGTGCTACGAAGTTTCTCGGAGGTCACAGTGATGTACTGGCAGGGTTAGCCGTTGCTCGCACGGAATCACTTGGCGTACAACTGAAACAGTTGCAAAATGGACTCGGAACTGTACTTGGGGCTCAAGAATCCTGGCTTCTGATGCGCGGCATGAAAACCTTGGGAGCTCGCATGGCTCACAGCGAACAGAGCACAGCCAAACTGGCGGCTTGGCTTAATGAGCGCAGTGATATTACCGCTGTCTTTTATCCTGGACTGGAGGATCATCCGGGCCGTGAGGCACATGAGCGCCAGTCAACGGGGTATGGAGCTGTCGTTTCGTTTGACGTTGGTTCAGGCGATCGCGCAAAAGCAGTTCTTAACCGGGTGAAGCTACCCATTGTCGCTGTAAGCTTGGGAGCTGTGGAGAGCATTCTGTCTTACCCAGCGATGATGTCTCATGCGGCAATGCCGGCTGAGGTTCGCCGTGACCGAGGCATTACAGATGGGTTGCTGCGTTTCTCGGTGGGTCTGGAAGACATCGAAGATCTGATTGTAGATTTGGAACAAGCACTTCAGGAATCCTAACAAAAATGGATGCCCGAATCCGCCGATGCGTATCACTTAAGTTCGAACTAATTCTTTTCCATATGTAAAAATTTTTACTTATTTTTAAAGCACCTGTACATAAGGTGCTTTTTTTCACATGTAACCTGTGTTACGATATGTGGAGTACAGAAATACGATGTTGCCACCAGAACTTGCTTCTCTTGAACAAGTTGGGACGGATCGTTATATAATTTCTCTTCATGAGGGAGGCTTTTTTACGATGAGTACGGTAGACCGTATCTTAGATAAAGCCCTTCGGGGCGAACGTTTGGACTTGGAAGACACGATTCAGTTATTTGAATCCAATGAAGTGGACAAAATCGGGGCAGCTGCTAATGTCATTATGAAACGCATGCACCCTGAACCATACAGAACATTTGTAATTGGGCGTAACGTCAACTACACAAACGTGTGTGATGTGTACTGCCGTTTTTGTGCTTTCTACCGCAGACCTGGTTCGGATGAAGGTTATGTGCTCCCGGACGAAGTTATTTTCCAGAAGATTCAGGAAACGGAAGATGTGAATGGTACCGAGATTTTGATGCAAGGTGGAACGAATCCAAACTTGCCTTTCAACTATTATACAGACCTGTTGAAAGCCATCAAAGAGCGTTTCCCAAACATCACGATGCACTCTTTCTCCCCAGCGGAGATTATGAAAATGGTTGAAGTATCCGATGGCCTTACATTGGAAGAGGTTGTTCGTGCTATTCACGAAGCTGGACTGGATTCCTTGCCTGGTGGCGGTGCCGAAATTCTGGATGACCGCACACGTCGGAAGATCAGCCGTTTGAAAGGTTCATGGCGGGATTGGATGGACGTTATGCAAACTGCACACCGCATCGGTATGAACACCACGGCAACGATGGTTATCGGACTTGGTGAATCGATGGAAGAGCGTGCATTACACTTGCTCCGTGTACGTGAAGCTCAGGACGAATGTATTGCGAACAAGTATGACTCCGAAGGTTTCCTGGCGTTTATTCCTTGGACTTTCCAGCCAGACAATACCAACCTTAAGCTGGAGCGTCAGACTCCGGAAGAGTACTTGAAGACTGTAGCCATCAGCCGACTGGTGCTGGATAATATCAAGAACATTCAATCCTCTTGGGTAACCATGGGTCCTGAGATCGGTAAGAAGTCGCTTGAATTTGGTTGTAATGACTTCGGTAGCACGATGATCGAAGAGAACGTTGTATCTGCTGCTGGTGCAACTTACAAAGTTAACATTGAATCCATTCTGCGTTTGATTCGAGAGTCCGGTTATATTCCGGCACAACGTAACACCCGATACGAGATTGTGCGCATGTTCGACGAAGAAAATGCCGTACATGAAGATTTCGTAATGCAGAACTAATTCTAATTAATTCAATACTACTCTTTATAAACTTTGATCGTTAGATAAGTATTTATGAAGCCAAGCCCGCTGACTACTCCGTTTGGAGAGACGGCGGGTTTTTTGATTTCTTTCTGCGGTTCGAGGTCATCAAACAGTACATGTTACGCAATTGGCGATATTTTATATTGAAATTGAACTGTTACAATGAAAGGGAACTTGTGTAGTCAGACACGCTGGAAGGGGTAAACCGATGAAGAGAAGAATACTTGGCAAGACGGAACTGGACGTACCTGTATTGAGTTTTGGAGCATCCTCACTCGGTTCTGTATTTCGTGACATTGACCGGGACGAAGGGATTCGCACTGTACATGCGGCCGTAGATGCGGGGATGAATTACATAGACGTTTCGCCTTACTACGGGCTGACAAAAGCGGAGACCGTGTTGGGTGAAGCTATCCGCAGCTTGCCGCGTAGTTCATATATGTTATCAACCAAAGCCGGACGGTATGGGGAAAATGAGTTTGATTTTTCACGTCAGCGGATTCTGGATAGCGTGCAAGAGAGCCTGGATCGACTGCATACAGACTATATCGACATTCTGTTCCTGCATGATATTGAATTTGTGCCAGCAGAGATCATCGTAGAAGAAGCCTTTCCAACGTTGCTGCGTCTGAAAGAGCAGGGAGTTATACGACATGCGGGCATTTGTGGATTGCCCTTACCATTGTTTGAGAAGGTTCTGCCACAGATCGATGCGGATGCGATCATCTCGTATTGTCATTATTCATTGAATGATACCTCATTATTATCGTTATTGCCCCTGTTGGAAAAAAAAGAAATTGGTCTCGTCAATGCTTCGCCTCTTTCTATGGGCTTGTTGAGTACCCGAGGGGCTCCTGCCTGGCATCCGGCAGATGATCGGGTGAAAGAGCTCTGCCTGAAGGCTGCCCGCTTCTGTGCAGAACAAGGCAGTGACATTGCCAAGTTGGCCGTGCAATTCTCCACGTCGAATGAACGAATTCCGACAACACTGGTGAGCAGTGCCAATCATCACAATATTGTTAATAACGCTGCTTGGATTGAAGAACCGATCGATCAGAGCCTGCTGGATGAAGTGCTGCGCATTCTGGCTCCATTGCATAACGAGACTTGGTCAAGCGGACGACCTGAATATAATACGAAGCCAAGCAACACGACAGCAGAAGCATCCAAGGGGGAACATTGATGAGAGCCATTGTGTGTGAAGAAATAGATCAATTGAAGCTCCAGGACCTGCCTCAACCGGAACGAGCAGAAGGAGAGGCGCTGGTTGTCATTCGGCGGATTGGGATCTGTGGAACGGATCTGCATGCGTACAAAGGCAACCAGCCATTCTTTACCTATCCTCGTGTTCTGGGTCATGAACTGGCGGCTGTTATTGAAGAAATCGGTTCGAACGACGCAGGATTACAGCCTGGGGATCAGGTAAGTATTATTCCGTATCTGCACTGCGGTCACTGTATTGCATGTCGCAGTGGAAAAACCAATTGTTGTGCGTCCATGCAAGTCATGGGTGTGCACGTAGACGGAGGCATGAGAGAAAAAATCAGCGTGCCTGTCTCACATCTGCTCTCAGCAGAAGGTTTGACGCTGGATGAGACGGCAATGGTAGAACCATTAAGCATTGGAGCCCATGCCGTCAGAAGAGCAGGAATTAAACCTGGTGAGCATGTAGTTGTGATTGGAGCTGGCCCCATTGGATTGGGTGTGATGGCATTTGCCAAACAGGCGGGGGCGCGTGTTATTGCCGTTGATCGTAATCTGGACAGGCTGGAGCTTAGCCGGACTTGGGCTGGAGCGGATGACCTGGTACAGGCCAATGAACATGCTGTACAACAAGTGGCTGAAATTACGGGAGGCGACTATGCTACAGCTGTCTTCGATGCAACAGGTAACGTGAATTCCATGAATGAGGCTATACAATATGTGGCGCATAGTGGTCAACTCATTTTTGTAGGACTGGTGAAAGCGGATATTACTTTTCATGACCCCGAATTTCACAAGCGGGAGATGAGTATCCTGGGCAGTCGAAACGCAACCCGTGAAGATTTTGAACAAGTCCTGTCGACCTTGCGTCAAAAGAAATTAAGCATGGATGGGTATATCACACACCGCGTGGAATTTGATGAGTTACCTACTGCAATAGATCAATGGCTTTTGCCAGATTCACATGTAGTCAAAGCTATCGTTGAACTATAATATCAATTAATTATAATAACAGAAAAAAACGCTCTCTGACCTTGGTGGACAATACTGTCCATCCATAGGGGAAGAGAGCGTTTTTTTATTTTTCCGGATTCGTTACAATACCCGCATGTGGATCAATGTGACGCACAATGGACTTCAACCAGATCATCTCCAGCACATGTACCTCATAATAAAGTGCACCCGGGATTTGCCTGATCCATCCTTCCGCCATCGCGAGTTGTGTTGAGTCAGAAGTGGCTTCCAGAATTCCAGGTTCACGGCGTAGCCGTTTGCGTACAGCTTTTTCAACTTGAGAGCTTTGTGTAGTCAAAATGCATACTTTGCGTTTGGAAGAGAAGCCCCTGAACGCAATGTACACCATTTCATAAGCAATAAGGTAGGCGATTACGGAATACATCGCTTGGTCCCAGCCAAAGACAACACCAGCGGCTGTCAGTATCAACAAGTTAAGCAGCATGATTATTTTTTCGATAAGCATCCGTTTTCCGCTAAACACACGTTCAGGTGGGCGGGAAGACGGATCACCGATTTCCAGCGTATCCAGTGTCCCGCCATACCGCACGACGAGTCCAATTCCGAGTCCGAGGCATAATCCGCCAAACATGGCGGCAGCCAGCGGATGCTCTACAAGTGGCGGCATGGGATGAAGCACAATGGCACCGATCGAAAAGACAACCAGACCTAGAACAGTAACCAGTACAAATTTCTTCTGCACAATCTTGTAAGACAGAAATATAAACGGCACATTGAATAAAAATAGGAACAAACCAATCCTCATTTCGGTCCAGTGGGCGAAGAGTGAGGAAATGCCTGTAATGCCTCCAATAATAATCTTATTGGGGTGTAAGAACAATTCAAGTCCCACGGAGGCCAGAATTCCGCCCGCAATAACGAGAAACAGGTTTAACCAGCGGCGGGTAGACGATATCCTGGTCTTGGCGGTGTTTGGCACCGGATTAGCCGATATCAGAGGTGCTTTCATAGGTCATCCTCCTTAGTGCGGCTTTCGAGCCATTCTCCCTGGGTTAGTCACAGAAAGATCGGCGTAAGAGCCGCGAAGTACGTTAGTATGTCTGTTCTGTACAGACATAGGTGTTATCCTTCTTTCTGCAGCACCTTTGGTTCTTCTTTCTTTTTCCGAGGATCTTTGAACTTGAATATTTTATCCAATAAACGGAATACATGTTTGGACTCTTTGGTTAATAAAGGACCCAGAATGGCCAGAATTAGGACATACAGCGCGGCAAACGGTTGAATCATTGGCAACAGTCCCCCGGCTTTACCCATGTTCGCCAAGATGATGGAAAACTCACCCCGTGACACAATGGTTAATCCAATATTCGCCGATGCTTTGGGTGATAGTCCTGCACTGCGCCCAGCCAGCATACCCGCCAGGAAGTTACCGAACAATGTAATAACAACTGCAATCAGAGCTAACCATACGGCATCGCCACCCAAGGACAACGGATCAATGGACAATCCAAAGCTGAAGAAGAAGATTGCTCCGAAGAAGTCACGGAACGGTAGAATCAAGTGCTCAATCCGTTTCGCGTGTTCTGTTTCAGCAAGCACCAGACCAACCAGTAATGCACCAATCGCTTCGGCAACATGAATAGTTTCAGAGAAACCAGCTACCAGGAACAAGGCTCCAAATACAACTAGAGAGAATAGCTCATTCGATCGAATTTTAAGCAATTTGTTTAGTAGCGGTGTTGCTTTGCGTCCAAGGATAATCACGATAAGCATGAATCCGAGGGCAATAAGTGCAGACATGATGACGCCTCCGATGGAGGATGAATCACTAAGCACAAGTCCGGACAAGATCGAGATATATACAGCGAGGAATACATCTTCGAACATAATAATACCCAATATCATCTCTGTTTCCGGGTTGGCCGTTCGTTTCAAATCAACGAGTACCTTGGCCACAATGGCACTGGAAGAGATGGTAGTTATACCTGCGATAATAAGTGCTTCTGCAACTGGGAAACCGGACACAAAACCGAATATTAATCCCAGCGTAAAGTTAATGCCGATGTAGATCGAGCCGCCAACTGCAATAGAGCGACCCGATTTAATTAAACGACCTACCGAGAATTCAAGTCCAAGGTAGAAGAGAAGGAACAGGATACCGATCCGACCCATAAATTCAATAAAAGGCTGACTCTCAATAAAACGGAAGTCCAGATGCCAGATTTTCATGGCATGTGGCCCCACGGCCATCCCGATCAGAATATAAAATGGAACGACCGAAAATCTTAGTTTTGCCGATAAAAGGCCGGCTGCTGCAATAAGCACAAGGGCCAGACCTACTTCGAATATCAAATGATCCATCTATTTACCCCCTTCCAGTCAGGAGGAGGGATTTAAACAGTTTCTGCTGATTGCGTTCGCCAACGGCTACCACCGTGGATTCTGCACTGATAACTACCTCCGGACCTGGGCTGATATGTTTTTTGTGATTTTTCTCTACAACGGCGATAACCGTTGCCCCAGAGTTTTGACGTACGTCCAATTCACCGATGGATTTACCGATACTTCCGAAGGATGGTTCGATTTTGTACCACTCGATAATCAGGTCGTCAAACGTTACTTCAATATTTTCAAGCTGTTTTGGTTTGTAAGTTAATCCGCCAACAATAGCAGCAATCTGTCGTGCTTCGTAATCGTCAAGTGTGATCATCGAGATGCTTTGATCGGGATCATCATACTCGAAGTGGTACATTTCCCGGCGACCGTCATCGTGAATAATAATGACAATTTTATCACCGCTGCTTGTTTCAATCTGAAATTTTTTGCCGATTCCCGGCAAGTCTGTTTCGCGTACATCCATGGATTGTTGCCTCCTTATAATTAGGGGCTGGCCATAGAAGACAGGCTTATTTCCCGAAAATGATTAATCTGCTGCTCAAGGGAACATCAAAAGATGCGGGTAAACAGAGCCAGAAATTCCTGACACAGCCATATGATTTGAATTTGTCGGTGTGGGTACAACAAAAATAGGTACTGTCATAAACATAGGTTTATCTAACGTGTGCTAAAAGGGTTATAAGTTATGCACAAGCGCACCGTCTTTAATTACAGAGGTGTCTTCATGCAAAAGCAACCTGTAAATACGTCGTAACGGCTAGTGAAGAGCGTTCACGTATTTTGGTGCTATAGGGGTGAGGGATACATACATGCTGGTAAACTTAATAGGTAGCAGAAATAATCTGCGTTTAAACAGACAATACCACGGTTTAAAGGACAGACCCGTTGTAGGGATTCGCAGCATCAATACCAATGCGAGGACAAGAAAGACAGGCTTATTATGCGTAACCGCAATCAGCTTGGACATAACTTGTGGGTATTTGCGAATGACAGGTTTCTGCTGGGGTTCGGGTATTTGCAACAGCACTTCCTTGTTGGAAGTTGCTTCTACAGACACCCCAACGGCAGATTCGGTCTGCATCGGAATAGGGAAGCACAAGGCTTGGAAAACGCACAAAATGATAATGATAGTGTAGTGGAGTATTCTAGGTTGTTGTCTCATTTTGGCTTCCCTCCTTTCCCGTGAAATATACTGTTATTAAAATAATAACACATTTTTGTCTTAACTCCAAACCTCTTTATAATATACTGAGAAATCATGACACGCTTTCCATCAATCCGCTTCGTATATCCCCATCGGCCTTGCCATATACTTTGAACAGGAAGGAAAGGAGTGATTCTTGTGGAACTGTTTGCTGTATGGACCGATGTATCGGGGCAAGAGGAAGCGGATCAATTTTATCGTTGTGTCAAGGAAAAAACCAAAGGTTTACATATAAGTAAAAGAGGATTTCGGCTCACCTTCAAACATAATGATGGAAGAGCAACCTGGGTGTGCAGAGGGAATGAGAATCACGAAGACTTCCAGCAATGGCTTCCCCGGATCAGTGATCTGCTCTCCCTTGGACTCGCCGACTTCATTATGGAGACACAAGAACGGAGCATGGTGGAGGATATGATCGCCAAGGCGTGTTCTGTCATGGATGAGCATGAGGTGGAAAAGGTCAATCGAATCTGCATGCCACTTCTATTAAATGGTGATCTGGATCAGCCTGGACTTCGGGAGCGCCGCCGTACTACGTTAGCCAGTGGACTACGGCAGGACCTGGAGGATGTTCACTTTTTTCACCTTGAAGGCATTATCAACTTCCGCATACGGCCATATAAGCAGGAGCTTCAGGAATTAGTGGAGTATGCGCTGGATGAGTTCTGGATGGATCGGCAGTATGAAGAGTTTATGGGGTTGTTAAAATATTTTGTGTTTTTTCAAGAAGCCAAAGTACCTCTGGTTCATCTTGTACACAAGGGAATGCATGAATTTCAGGTCCTGGATGCTGGACTTAATCTGTTACCCGTGCAAAAGGATGAACAGGTCGTTGTGGAAATGCCGGGTCTGGAACTGGAGATGGATATTGAAGATATGATTGTAAGTACACTCATCTCGATCTCTCCTGAGAAGGTCATGCTCCATACACGTACCCCGGATCTGCCAATCATCTCGACCATATGCCAGATCTTTGAAGACAAAGTGCAAATATGTCATCATTGCCCGGAATGCGAAGTGCTGCGCTCAGGATTGTTGACAGGTCTTGACGCAAGTGATCTCGGCAATTATAATAACTGTTGATCCATGAATTTTTCATGTGAACCATTGAACCAAAAGCGTTGACAAAGACAACAACCACACGCAAGATCGGTGCAGAGAGAGGAACCAAGGCTGAAATTTCCTCCGGATATCACGTATGGTTTACCCCTTTGTAGCTGCAATTTTGAAAGTGGAGTTAGAATATCGCCTTTATTGGGGATTATCCGCGAGTAAGGATCTGCCGGGTCATGCCCGTTATCGTCATGCCAATGAGGGCTGTATTTCCGAATAGGGATGAATCAGCTGAATTAGGGTGGAACCACGAGTATATATCACTCGTCCCTTTGCCGGGACGGGTGTTTTTTGCGTTCCTTTGCAAAATGACTGGAATAGCAATAGATAATCAGTCCATAAATATCTGGACACAAAGGTTACATTAACAGGAGGAATGAGACAAATGGCAGTGAACATTAAATTACCGGATGGTTCGGTACGTGAGTACGCGGATGGCAGCAGCATTGAGGACGTAGCCGCTTCAATTAGCAGCGGATTGCGCAAAAATGCCGTAGCCGGCAAACTGGATGGTATCGTGGTGGACTTGTCCACAACACTTCATGAGGGAGCATTGGTGGAGATCGTAACTCTGGATTCACCAGAAGGACTTGAAGTGATGCGTCATAGTACAGCTCACTTGATGGCTCAAGCAGTGAAACGTTTATATGGTAACAAAGAGGTACGACTCGGTATCGGCCCTGTCATTGAAGATGGTTTCTACTATGATATGGACCTCGAACATGCGCTCAATCCTGAAGATCTGCAAAAGATCGAGAAGGAAATGGAACGTATTGTGAATGAGAACTTGCCAATTGTACGTAAGGAAGTTAGCCGCGAGGACGCGATCAAAACGTTCGAAGAAGTGGGCGATCCTTACAAACTTGAGTTGATTCGTGATTTGCCAGCGGACAGCGTGATTACGATTTATGAGCAAGGTGAATTCTTCGACTTGTGTCGTGGCCCTCACGTACCATCAACTAGCAAAATCAAAGTGTTCAAACTGATGAATGTCGCGGGTGCTTACTGGCGTGGAGATAGCAAAAACAAAATGCTTCAACGTATCTATGGTACGGCTTTTGTGAAAAAAGCACAGCTGGACGAGCATTTGCACTTCCTCGAAGAAGCTAAAAAACGGGATCACCGTAAGTTGGGTAAAGAGCTGGAAATGTTCACATTCTCCCAACTGGTCGGTCAAGGCTTGCCAATCTGGTTGCCTAACGGTGCGAAGCTGCGCCGTACTCTGGAGCGTTATATTGTGGATCTGGAAGAAAGCCTGGGATACCAGCATGTATACACACCAGTTCTGGGTAACGTGGAATTGTACAAAACATCTGGACACTGGGAGCACTACCAGGAAGATATGTTCCCGAAAA
Source organism: Paenibacillus sp. FSL H7-0940 (assembly GCF_037979415.1). Classification (NCBI taxonomy): domain Bacteria; kingdom Bacillati; phylum Bacillota; class Bacilli; order Caryophanales; family Paenibacillaceae; genus Paenibacillus; species Paenibacillus sp. FSL H7-0940. The sequence continues at coordinate 3,688,979 of NZ_CP150280.1, read as the reverse complement.
TGGTAATGGATAACGAGGAACTTGTTCTCCGTCCAATGAACTGTCCTCACCATATGATGGTGTACAAGTCCAGCATGCACAGCTACCGTGATCTGCCAATCCGTATTGCAGAGCTTGGTATGATGCACCGTTATGAAATGTCGGGGGCGTTAACAGGTCTGCACCGTGTACGTGCGATGACACTGAACGACTCACACATTTTTGCACGCCCGGATCAGATCAAAGAAGAGTTCGCTCGTGTTATCGAGTTGATTCAAACAGTCTATAAGGATTTCGGTATCAACGAATACCGTTTCCGTCTGTCCTATCGTGATCCGCAGGATACTGAGAAATACTTCCAGAACGACGAGATGTGGGAAATGTCCCAACGCATGCTGCGTGAAGTTGTGGAAGAGCTTGACCTTCCATTCTATGAAGCAGAAGGTGAAGCGGCGTTCTACGGTCCGAAGCTGGATGTTCAGATCAAAACAGCTCTGGGCAAAGAAGAGACATTGTCTACGGTTCAACTGGACTTCCTGTTGCCTGAGCGCTTTGAACTTGAATATGTGGGCGATGACGGACAGAAACATCGTCCAGTCGTTATTCACCGCGGTGTAATTAGTACAATGGAACGTTTCACAGCATTCTTGCTGGAGAACTTTGCAGGAGCTTTCCCATTGTGGTTGTCTCCGGTACAGGCAAAAGTGATCCCGGTATCCGGAAACTTCGACGATTATGCGCGTGAAGTGGAAGCGAAACTGAAACGTGCGGGAATCTCTGCTGAAGCCGATCTGCGGAACGAGAAGCTTGGATATAAAATCCGTGAGGCGCAGCTTGAGAAAATGCCTTATATGTTTGTTGTTGGTGAGAATGAGCGTAATGCAGAAGCCGTATCCGTGCGTAAGCGTGGAGAAGGCGATCTGGGCATGAAACCGGTCGATGAAATTATCGCTCAATTGAAAGAAGAAATTGCAACACGTTTGGTATAAATGAACAAATGATCTATCAGATAACCAGTGCATAATTTGCGCTGATCACTCTGCATAACGTCTGGATAACATGGGATTGACCTATGTTATTCAGGCGTTTTTTCGTAGTGTTTGCAGTAAAAAGTATAGATTAATTGCTTTTTGGAAAACCTTTGCAGTGAGGGGGAGGTTATACAATGAAAAAGCAATTCTCAATTCAAAAGAAACATATACGGGGTTTATTGGTTGGCTGTGTGATGTTCGCCGGGATGATGATTAACCTGAATCAGGCGGATGCCTATACATTTGAAGAGGAAAGTACAGTACTGCATATCGAGAGTCAGAGCAGCGGCAGTGAAGGTCCGAAAATTGAAACATCGAGCAAGTCTGATCAAGAATTTCCAGAACAGGTTAGCCATCAATACAGCGACGAGGCCCAGCTGACGACCATGGTGTATATGGCTTTATTGTGGTCACCGCAACCGATGGTCATTCCAAGGCCTGAGCTTCCTGAGAAACAAGTGGCAGAACCGTCTATGCCGGTGCTTGCTCCGCGTTCAGAACAAATCCTGGGTACACAAAAGGTTACAGCAACGGGATATACGGCAGGTGTGGAGTCTACAGGAAAAGGACCCAAACATCCTCAATACGGAATTACGTATTCTGGTGTCAAAGTACGTCGTGATAAAGAAACAGTTTCCACGATTGCAGCTGATCCAAAATTGTTCCCAATGGGTTCCATTCTGTATATTCCAGGCTATGGTTACGGAATTGTTGCAGATACTGGTTCAGCGATCAAAGGTAATAAAATCGATCTGTATTTCCCGACAACCAAGCAAGTGTACAAAGAGTGGGGCAAAAAAGATGTGGAGGTACAGGTGATCAGGCAAGGCGCTGGAAAGTGTACAGAAAAGATGCTCAGCGAGTTGGCCGATGCAATCGATGTGTACAAATCTGTACCTGATTCGTGGTTGGACAAGGCCATTTAATTTCACATGTTGAACATGAATAACTGAAGTGCTCTCTTCACATAATACTGACTGGGGACGAACCCCGCGGTGCAGCAATGCATCGTAAATATGAAGAGAGAGGTGATTCGTTGTGGCTAAAAAATCACAAGGGTACCAAACGCCAAACGAGAAGTACAATGCAGAGTTTGGAGAAGAGAATGCAGCAGCAAAAGTGAAGCAATCCGCTCAAAACAAAGTACAAGATAATTTCCAAACACCTGATGAAAAATACAATGCCGAGTTCGGTGTAGAAAACACAGGCCAAACTGGCCAAGGTCAAGGCAAAGCATCAAAATACAAAAAATAATTGAAGATTCATTAATCAAATGATGATTCAGCACCCTGGAGCAGCAGCTCCGGGGTGTTTTACATATGCGAAGTTTTTTACATTAATATCCTCCCATCTCAGTCTCGAGACCGAGATGAATTCCACCTGCCGCCGCTGTTCTCATTGTCTTGTCTGAGTTACACTGATTACATAATACAGACAAAGGAGACATGAGCGATGAAACGATCGACGCGTGACCGCTGGTGGGTTGGCATACCTCTTATTGCTATTGGTGCGATGATCTTGTTCAGACAATTGGGATATGACATTGATGTAGGATATATTTTCAGAACATATTGGCCGTTATTTCTAATCTGGTGGGGGGTCAAAGGAATATCCGAGATTCGTCGCAACGGGGGTTACGCCTTTATTGGACCGGTAATTGTACTGGCGATCGGTGGTTACTTTCTTGCCCGTAACCTGGGATGGATTGATTACTCCATGGGGGAGTTCATTCGTTATCTGATACCGGTTATGCTGATTGGCGGAGGATTGTTTGTACTGATCGGGCCACGACGTCGTGATCGGAAACATCATGACAAGATGCAGCCACCTCCAGCACCTGAGCAACCTTATAAACCGTTGGCTCCGGAGGATCTGGAGATGCCATCGTCGTTTGACGAACAGTTCGAGAAAACATTTGGCAAACCAAAACAGGAACAGAAGAACGATGCGCATGGCCCTCATTTCACAGGATCAACGGATTCATCATCACAAGGGCATCAATATAAGAAGAAACATCAATCGTATAACTCTAACGATACCGGATATGGAGAACATTATGATGATGGCTACGGAAATGGTTATGGGGATTATGGCAGTGGCAATACCATTAATAAATCGGCGTTCATCGGTGATCTGTACATGGGGCAGGAAGTTTTCTCGTTGAAACCAATGAACATCTCGGCTTTTATCGGAGATACCGTAATTGATTTGACCAAAGCACAGATTCCATACGGTGAGACGAAGATTGTCATTTCTTCATTTATTGGGGATGTGAAAGTATTTGTTCCAGAAGATATGGATCTGGGTGTGACGGTGACGACAAATTCCTTCATTGGAGATATGTCACTGTTGAACCAGAAACGCGGCGGATTCCTGAGTAGTGCCCAGGCTGAAACTGCCCATTACCATGAAGCTAGCAAAAAAGTACGGATTATTGTAAGTGTGTTTATCGGAGACGTCAAAGTGAATAAGGTGGGTTAATGCATGATTCGAACAATTCTCAAGGCCAATAAATGGGAACTGATGATGTATTTTGCGCTAACTGGTCTGATTACGCTGGGCGGATTCTATCTATTGTATGGAGAGGTGTTGATGGGGGCTGGTCGTCAGCGGGCATGGACCTATGTTGCTGTTGTTGTGCTGGCCACCGTTATCACCGGATATATCGCTGCATTACGGCTCCAACGCAAGATCGACCTGCTTGATCTCAACATGTTGAAAGTGTCCAAGGGTAATCTGGCAGTGCGCATGCCTGAAGCGGATGACGCTTCGTTTGGTCGTGTCTATCAGGAGTTCAATGTCATGATGGATTCGATTGAGAAAAAGATGAGACTGCTTCAGCGCCTCGGTGAGCAGGAAGTCATTGAGAAGGAGCAAGCCTCGGAGCGGGCTGTGCTTGAAGAGCGCAAACGAATGGCAAGGGACCTCCATGACACGGTTAGCCAGCAGCTGTTTGCCATGCATATGTCGGCTTCGTCTTTACCGCGACTGCTGGAGATGAATCCGGAACATGGTGGTAAAGTACTGGACCAGTTGATCCAGATGTCACATATTGCACAGCGTCAGATGCGAGGATTGATTGCCCAACTTCGACCGGTGGAGCTGGAAGGGCGTGACCTCACCGCAGCACTGGATAGTTGGTTTCCTGATTATTGCAGGCAGAATGGTCTTAAAGGTGTGAAAGAGCTGGAACTGGATGGCGGAATCTCGGATGCCATTGAGCACCAGCTGTTTCTTGTTATTCAGGAGGCGGTTGCCAATGTCGTGAAGCATGCAGAGGCTGGAGTGGTTAGTCTGTCCATACGGGAGAGTGAACATCAGATCAGCATGAGCATCAGCGATGATGGTCAGGGATTTTTACAGCAAGCGGAGCGTCCGGGTTCATACGGGTTATCTACCATGCGTGAACGGGCGGAGAAGCTTGGGGGGCAAGTTCAGATTATATCGAAACCGGGAGCGGGAACGACGGTACGGGTATTGATCCCGAAATTCCCGAACGTTCCTGAGTGAACCAGAGGGGGAGACGCAATGAGTGGTAAAGTAAACGTGATGATTGTGGATGACCATGATATGGTGCGCATGGGGTTGAAAACATATCTGATGCTGGAACCTACTTTTCATGTGATGGGAGAAGCGGGCCACGGGCAGGATGCGCTTGATCAGTTACGTAAGTTAAATGATAGTGAAATGCCGGACCTGATTCTAATGGATCTGATGATGCCTGTAATGAATGGCGCTGAAGCAACAAAAGCCATCATGACTGAATTTCCAGGGATGAAAATTGTGATGCTTACCAGTTTCCTGGAGGATGATCTGGTTGTGCAAGCGATTGAAGCGGGTGCGGTAAGTTATGTACTGAAGACAGTCTCTGCTGAAGAACTGATCTATGCTCTGCAAGGGGCCTATAGAGGCATGCCTGTTATGACAGGTGATGTGTCGCAGGCGTTAACCCGGGGAATCAGACAACGTACAGCGAGAGAGAGTGAATCGGGTCTGACTGAACGGGAGAAGGAAGTGCTGCTGCTTATTGCAGAGGGAAAGACCAACAAAGATATCGGAGAAGAATTACATATCAGTATCAAAACCGTCAAAACACATGTGAGCAACCTGCTGATGAAATGTGAGATGGACGATCGTACACAATTGGCCATCTATGCGCATCGTCAGGGTTGGGTGAAAACGAAAGGGTAAAATGCTGTCGTGACGGGGAAAAGAGTCTATTCTTACGTGCTTTTATCTCCTTTTTAATTGTTTTTAAGGTACGGTTAAGGTTTAAAGTACAAAATAAGGACAGTTAAAGAATATCTCTTGGGAATAAGAGATTGGGAGGTAGAGAGGCATGGATGAACGCAACTATAGATCGAACCGTCAAGACGAGGAAAACGAAACCAAACAAACGGAGAACCGCAATTCTTCCGGAACGGACGAATCCTCCTATTATTATTCTTATGGACCTTTTCAGTCCGTGAATCAGGAAGATACAGCAAATCACATGGGAAGCAATAATCAACGTGAAGAAGGAAATGTAGAGATTACAAAACCTGATCCGGTGAGACCCGTACCTACTTACTATAATAGTGAATCATCTGAACAAGCGAAAAGATCATCATCAGGCGGTGGAAACGGCTCAGGTAACGGTGGAGATCAAGGGAATGGCGGCAAAGGCAACTGGAACTATAATAACCGCAAGCCACGTTCTTCCGTAAGATCACTTCTATTTTCCTTTATTGCCGGGATGCTGGTCATCACCGTTCTCATGTACACAGCTGATAGAACAAACATGTTCACACCGGAGACGGCACTTACGAACACGGACAATCAAAGTTCAGGACAGGAAGCGTCTACAAACACAGGCGGAGGCAACAATGTCACAGCGTCGTTACTGCCAACAGGCAAAGAAGATGTGTCTTCCGTAGTAACAAGTACAAGTCCGGCTGTCGTCAAAATCGAAACACTCGCGAAGCAGTCCTCACGTACAGGATTGGGTCAGGGTGGATCAAATACAAGTGATCCGCTGTACCAATACTTCTTTGGTAATGGCGGCGGAACGGAAGGCAATCAAGGCCAAAGCCAGCAACCACAAAGCGGTAATCAGCTTGTACCTATGGGCATTGGTTCCGGGTTCATTTTTGACAAAGAAGGATATATCCTGACGAATCAACACGTTGTTCAGGGTGCAGATGTAATCCAGGTAACGCTGGAGAACAACAGCAAACCTTATGAAGCTAAATTGCTGGGAAGCAGCTTTGATCTGGATTTGGCTGTATTGAAAATTGAGAAAAACAGTGGTGACGATGCGTTCCCTGTAGCTCCACTGGGCGATTCCAACAGTACTCAAGTCGGTGAATGGCTTGTAGCTATTGGTAACCCTGAAGGATTTGAACACACCGTTACAGCAGGTGTACTGAGTGCCAAAGAACGTACGATCAGCATTCCAGATGAAGAAACAGGAAAAACACGTGAGTACAGCCATTTGCTGCAAACCGATGCTTCGATTAATCCGGGTAACTCCGGTGGTCCGTTGCTTAACCTGAATGGGGAAGTTATCGGAATGAACGTTGCAGTAAGCGCAGATGCACAGGGTATTGGTTTTGCAATCCCGTCGAGCGTCATCTCTGAAGCCGTTAAATATCTTAAAGAGAACAAAGAAGTTCCCAAAGAGCCAGTACCCTTTATCGGTGCGTCTCTGATGGCTCTCACGCCTGAAGTTGCTAAACAAATGGGAACAGACGTTACCGAAGGTTCAGTTGTAGCCAGCACGATCTTCCAATCACCGGCTTACCAAGCAGATCTTCGTGCATATGATATCATCACAGGTGCCAACGGTACGCCTTATGCGACAAGTCAAGACCTGATTGATTTCATCAAGAAACAGAAAATCGGCAGTGAAGTGACATTAAACGTGGTGCGTGACGGTAAGAAAATGGATCTGAAAATCAAAATCGGCAATAAAAATGATTTTGATACTTCACAAACAACAGATACACAACAGCAGCAACCATAAATATAAGGTGAGGATTAACACAACGGAAGGGTTTGAAGGCCCTTCCGTTTTTTTGCCCTGATGAAGCAGGGTTACAATGGACCAGGACGGATTGGAGACGCCTACTTGAAGATGCAGATTGTGCTTCTGCCTGTTACAATGGGATAAAACGTTAGGATAAAGGAGAAAGACCACCATGCGCTCAACTATTTTGATTGTGGATGATGACGAAAAAATTGTATCCATGCTCCGCCGGGGGCTGGCTTTTGAAGGATATGAGGTACAGACGGCTTCCAATGGAGCTGAAGGCCTCAGCAAACTGATGGACAAGGAGCCGGACATCGTTGTGCTGGATGTGATGATGCCGCAGATTGACGGATTTGAGGTATGTCGCAGATTGAGAGAAGCAGGCAGTAAAGTGCCTGTGCTGATGCTGACGGCCAAGGATGAAGTACAGAGCCGGGTGACCGGACTGGACACAGGAGCCGATGACTACCTTGTAAAACCTTTTGCGCTGGAAGAATTATTGGCACGTGTCCGTGCATTGCTGCGCCGCAAGTCAGATAGTGCGGGTACGCCGGACAACCGCTTAATGTATGAAGATATCATTTTGGACAATGACTCACGTGAAGTATTGCGAGATGGGCAGCGTCTGGAGCTGACTGCCAAAGAATTCGAACTGTTGAATCTGTTCATGCAAAATCCAAGACGGGTACTGTCCCGTGATCTGATTATGGATAAAATCTGGGGTTATGATTACAGCGGTGAGTCTAACGTGCTTGAAGTATACATTGCCATGCTCAGACAGAAGACTGAAGAATACGGTGGCAAACGTCTAATCCAGACCATCCGGGGAGCCGGCTACATCCTGAGAGGTGACTCTTGATATGTCCATCCGGTTAAGACTAACCGCATGGTATTCTGGCATTTTGGCGGCTGTTCTTATCTTTTGGGGCGTTGTAATCTATGCCTTTGTTTATTTTAACTCCTATCAGGAAGTCGAACAGCAATTGAAGGTGAAGAGTACCCGGATTACGGAACAGATTGGTGTTAATCCTCTTTCACAGTCGTTGGATCTGGACCCATTTACAGAGAGTCAGCTTCAGGAGGCACAAATTTATATTCAACTCTGGGATTATCAGAGTCGCTCAGGCAGAATCTCGGGTAATATGGAGAAACTGCAGATTCAGTTTCCGGTATTAAAAGCCAATGAGATACTTAAAGACCGAGGCATATCCAAGATCTATGTGGATGGTACACCGTTTCTGGTGAATCAGCTTCCCCTTTCTCTTCAGGGAACCAATGAAGTACGTGGGATTCTTCAGGTTGGTGCGAATGTAAGTTCACAGGAGCGCTTGCTGGAAGCGTTGCTTAATATTTTGGTTTTTGGCTGGCTGGTAGCGATGGCATTGGCTATTACCTCAGGTCTCGTCTTGGCTCGCAAGTCGATGCGTCCGCTCGTGACTGTAATTGATGCCGCCAATCAGATTCAATCTGGAGATGACTTAAGTGTACGTATTCAATATGCCGGGCCGAAGGATGAGATCGGGCGTCTGATTGAAACGGTGAATAATATGCTTGAACGTACAGAATTGTCATTCCGTGGTTTGGAGGAGACGAATGCTGCTCAGCGCCGCTTTGTATCCGATGCATCGCATGAACTGCGTACGCCGCTGACCACCATTCGCGGGAACGTAGACTTCTTGAAGAAGCTGTGGGATCAGGAAGGAAGCGACCGACCGAATCTGGATGAGGAGACTGTCAAACAAATGTCGCTGGAAGCCATTGAAGACATGGCTGACGAGGGAAAACGTATGAGCAGGCTGATCAGCGACATGTTATCGCTGGCGAGAGCGGATACGGGTCAGAAAATTGAACTGAATCCGATCCCGCTGCAGATTCTCGTACAGGAAGTGGCACGCAGAGCACAATTTCTGGATCGTCAGGCAGACTGGCTTCCAGGAGATTTTTCCATCCTGAACGGCATTTATGTGAATGGGAGCAAGGACTATCTGCAACAGATGCTGTTTATTTTCATCGAAAATGCGTTTAAATACACACCTGAAGGCTCTGTGACGCTGGATGCCGTATTATACAAGGGCCAGGTGGGACTACGCATTAGCGACACCGGTATTGGGATGGATCGGGACGAAGTGCCGTTCATATTTGATCGTTTCTATCGGGCAGATGAATCCCGCGGGGCTACACCGGGCATCGGTCTGGGACTTTCGATTGCGAAGTGGATTATTGAGGAACACCATGGATCGGTTGAGGTTGTGACCAGACGTGGAGAAGGAACCACCTTTATTATCTGGTTGCCGGTTGTCTTTGCTCCGCCTATCGAATAAAGGTATAATAGACAGGACTGCAATTACATCGGCAACGTTGCCGAGAAAGAAAGCGGGTGGCAACCAAGTGGAAGTACTACGAATTTCGCCGCGGGGATATTGTTACGGCGTTGTGGATGCGATGGTGCTCGCGCGTCAAGCGGCACGCAATCTGGATTTACCACGACCTATTTATATATTGGGTATGATTGTGCATAACCAACATGTGACGGATTCCTTTGAAGATGAAGGTATTATTACATTGGATGGTCCGAACCGGATGGATATTTTGAGCCAAGTGGAGAGTGGCACGATTATTTTCACAGCTCACGGTGTATCTCCTGAAGTGCGCAAGTTGGCACGGGACAAAGGATTGACAACAGTGGATGCAACATGCCCTGATGTCACTAAGACCCATGATCTCATTCGGGAGAAGACGGCAGAAGGTTATCAGATCATCTATATCGGCAAAAAGAATCACCCTGAACCAGAAGGTGCCGTTGGTGTTGCACCAGATCTCGTTCATCTGATCGAGAAAGAAGAAGAGATCGAAGAGCTGAACGTATCTCCAGGCAAAATCCTTATTACAAATCAGACAACGATGAGCCAGTGGGATATCAAACACATTATGAGCCGTCTGCTGGAGAAGTTTCCGGGCGCAGAGATTCATAATGAGATTTGCCTCGCAACTCAGGTTCGTCAGGAAGCTGTTGCGGAACAGGCAGGTCAATCGGACCTAGTTATCGTGGTGGGTGATCCTCGCAGCAATAACTCTAACCGTCTGGCACAAGTGTCGGAGGAGATTGCAGGTGTTACGGCCTACCGTGTATCCGATGTTTCCGAGATTCAGCAAGAATGGCTGAAAGGTGTAAATAAGGTGGCGGTTACTTCGGGTGCATCAACACCAACACCGATTACGAAGGAAGTCATCCTTTACCTGGAGCAGTATGAACATGACAAGCCGGAGACGTGGGCGATCAAACGTACCGTGAACATGAGCAAACTGTTGCCTCCAGTTAGAGAAAAAACACGTACACCTTAGGAAATGTAAAAGTAAGTCTAAGTGTATGTGAATTAAAAACGAGATGTGAATGAGAAGAATCCTGTTATGCAGATCCGAATGTCGGAGCCTGTGGAGCAGGATTCTTTTTTTGTATATGGATAAGGAATGTGTACCTTGACGCAATCAGATAACTATGGTATATTCACTTTAACGGATAAAAGCTTAAAAGCGAACAAGCGTTTAAGCGCGACAGAGTTTTTATATTTAATCAGACGCACGTTAAGGAAATTATTGTGCTCTCATACAAGGAAGGATGGGAATTAATATGATCGTTATTGCAGGCAAAGCTACACCGGAGGAACAGATTCAGGATATCGTTGCAGTTATTGAAAAAGAAGGGCTTCAGGTGCATATCTCTCGCGGAGAGGATCGTACTATCATTGGTTTGATTGGTAAAGTTGAACCTAAAATGCAAGAGCATCTTCGCCAAATGAAAGGTGTCGAGAATGTCGTTAAAATCTCGAAGTCTTACAAATTGGCAAGTCGCGACTTCCATCCGGAAGATACGGTGATCTCCATCAAAGGTGTAGATATCGGCGGAAAAGAACTTGTTGTCATGGGCGGACCATGTGCGGTTGAATCCGCTGCACAGATTGATGAGATTGCAGGGCTTGTGAAAGCTGCTGGTGGGCAAGTGTTACGTGGTGGTGCATTTAAGCCTCGTACGGGTCCTTACAGCTTCCAGGGAACGGGTGTAGAAGGATTGATCATGATGGCGGAAGCAGGCAAGAAACATGATCTGCTGACCATTACAGAAGTCATGACACCTGAGTATGTGGATATTTGCGCCGAGTACGCAGATATTCTGCAAGTAGGCACACGTAACATGCAGAACTTTGACCTGCTCCGCAAATTGGGCGAGTGTGGTAAACCGGTATTGTTGAAACGTGGCTTCAGTGCGACATACGATGAATTGTTGAATGCGGCTGAATACATTCTTGCGGGTGGTAACCCAAATGTTATGCTGTGTGAACGTGGTATTCGTACGTTTGAATCCTACACACGGAATACGCTGGATCTGTCAGCGATCCCTGTTCTGCAGTCTCTGAGCCATTTGCCGGTTATTTCCGATCCGAGCCATGGTACTGGACGACGTGAACTGGTGGAACCGATGACAAAAGCTTCCGTTGCTGCGGGTGCCAATGGCCTGATCATTGAAATGCATACCGATCCGGATAACTCCATGACAGGAGATGGTGTGCAATCCTTGTTCCCTGACCAATTCGCCAACCTGTTGCAGGATCTGGAGAAACTGGCACCAATCGTGGGTAAATCATTCAGCACAGCCAAACAACCGGCAGAATTTTTCCCGGCACGTGTAGGCGTGTAATAAGAATTTCATAGTCAAGGTCTGGATCATCATCCGGGCATCTCCTCTGATCTCGTTCATTGCAACGGAATCAGATAGATGCTCGGTTTTTTGCATATTTTGCAGTTTTGAACGTATTTATTAATCAATAGTGATAAGAAATATTTATGATGTGAAGTTTTTCCCATGATTTAGGTTAAAATAGGGGTCGCTTTACCGCATTAAACCAGTTAAATGTATATAAAAATAGTTGTTATATGAATTTATGTTATTTATAAAGTGTGAGTATATCTAACATCCCTTCAAAAAATACCTTACATAAGTATTGACGATGTCATGTTTTAAAATTTATAATGACGACAGAAAAAAATTCGAATTTAGACATTTTCTTAGTGGGGTTGTTTAATGTTCGGAATATTTGGGAGGACGAATACATGTCGGTTGAAAACGTATTGAAATCAATTCAAGAGAACAACATCGAGTGGGTAGATTTTCGTTTTGTAGATTTAGCTGGTCGTGCACATCACATCTCGTTGCCAGCTTCGGCTGTTGATGCAGACACGTTCGTAAATGGAGTAGCTTTTGACGGTTCTTCTATCCAAGGTTTCCGCGGAATTGAAGAGTCCGATATGGTTATGATGCCAGACCCTGAAGCGACTTATGTCGATCCGTTCACTGCACACCCTACATTGAATGTTATGTGTGATATCTTCACTCCGGATGGCGAGCGTTATGAGCGTGACCCACGCAGCATCGCTGTTAAAGCAGAAGCTTTCCTGCAAGAAAGCGGCGTAGGTACAACAGCATTCTTCGCACCTGAATCCGAGTTCTTCATCTTCGACGATGTTCGTTATGAGAGCGGCACGAACAGCTCTTCCTACTTCGTAGATTCAGAAGAAGCTTCTTGGAATACCAACCGTCAGGAAGAAGGCGGAAACCTGGGCTTCAAAGTTCGTACTAAAGGCGGATATGTTCCAGTAGCACCAGTGGATACACAACAAGATATTCGTAGCGAAATGTGTCGCCTTTTGGAAGAAGCGGGCCTGTCGATCGAGCGTCATCACCATGAAGTGGCGACAGCGGGTCAAGCCGAAATCAACTTCCGTTTTGATACACTGAAGAAAACAGCAGATAACCTGCTTGCATACAAATACATCGTGCACAACACTGCACGTCAATATGGTAAAGTAGCAACATTCATGCCAAAACCATTGTTCGGTGATAATGGTAGCGGAATGCACGTTCACCAATCCATCTTTGATGGCGATTCCCCATTGTTCTATGACAAAGCGGGATATGCTAACCTGAGTGAAATGGCTCTGCACTACATCGGAGGTATTCTGTACCATGCTCCGGCACTGATCGCTTTGACTAACCCTAGTACAAACTCATTCAAACGTCTTGTACCTGGTTACGAAGCACCAGTTAACTTAGTTTACTCCAAAGGTAACCGTTCCGCAGCAGTTCGTATTCCGGTTGCAGCTGTGACACCAAAAGGTTGTCGTATCGAGTTCCGTACACCAGACTCCACAGCTAACCCATACTTGGCATTCTCCGCAATGTTGATGGCGGGTCTGGATGGAATCAAACGCAAAATTAACCCAACTGAGCTTGGATATGGTCCTCTCGATAAAAACATCTATGACCTGTCTGATGCAGATAAAGAAAACATCCGCAGTGTGCCAGCTTCCCTGGAAGAAGCACTTGATGCTCTGGCAGCTGACAACGAGTTCTTGACTGAAGGCGGCGTATTCACGAAAGACTTCCTTGATAACTACATCAACCTCAAACGTGATGAAGCGAAAGCAGTAGCGATCCGCATTCATCCGCACGAGTACAGCCTCTACTTCGACTGCTAATCGGTCGGGGTCGGAACAGTTCTTGTTCCAACTTAAAGCCTCCGGGACACGCTCTCGGAGGCTTTTCCTTGAATTAAACAATGTAGTGCTTTAACTTTGCAGGGTGATAAAGGAATTTGATGACCTGAATTCAACACTTCAGTGCATATTGCCCTTGAAGCAGATAGAGAATACTGATATCATAGCGATAATATTTACTTTGAGTGCATTTTGCACAAATCCATAGAGCGACTTTCAATAAGTAAGATATAGATCAAAATGTTTCAATTTGTCTATATCTTATACCCGTGAGCGATTCTAATCGAATTGTGCAAAATGCTGTTTGTATGTCAGAGTTACGGATGGAAAGGGCGGGGGATTTTGTGACAAAAAGAGCGTATAACTTTAATGCAGGACCTGCGGCGTTACCACTTGAGGTACTGGAGCGTGCACAGGCGGAATTTGTAGATTTTCGTAATACAGGCATGTCGATTATGGAGATGTCTCACCGTGGAGCGGTGTATGAGTCTGTACATAATGAAGCTCAGGAGCGGTTGTTGTCGCTTCTAGGCAATCCAAAAGGATACAAGGTCCTCTTTCTGCAGGGCGGTGCAAGCACTCAGTTCGCGATGTTGCCAATGAACCTGCTCGGTGCAGGGCAGACTGCAAGTTACGTGATGACTGGCAGCTGGGCGAAGAAGGCTCTGTCTGAGGCGAAGTTGATCGGCGAGACACATGTTGCTGCATCTTCAGAAGCAGAGAAGTTCATGAAATTGCCGGATGTTTCGAATCTGAGTTTGCCGGAACGTACGGCTTATGTACATCTGACTTCCAACGAAACGATTGAAGGTACGCAATTCAAGTCGTTCCCGGATACCGGTTCAGTACCTCTGATTGCGGACATGTCGAGTGATATTTTCTGTAAACCATTTGATCTTAATCAGTTCGGCATGATCTACGCGGGTGCACAGAAGAACCTGGGTCCATCCGGAATTACGGTTGTAATTGCTCGTGAGGAACTGGTGAGCGAATCGCCTAAAACGATTCCAACCATGCTTCGTTACAGCACACATGTAGATAACAATTCCCTGTACAATACGCCACCATCCTTCTCAGTATATATGGTGAATGAAGTATTGAAATGGATTGAAGAACAGGGCGGACTGGCTGGTATTGAGCAAAAAAATACGAAAAAAGCGGAATTGCTCTATAACACAATTGATGGTTCCGGTGATTTCTACCGTGGTTGTGTGGAACAAGAAGATCGATCCCTCATGAATGTAACCTTCCGTCTTGCTTCTGAAGAATTGGAGAAAAAGTTCATCAAGGCTTCGGAGGAAGAAGGATTTGTAGGTTTGAAAGGACATCGCAGTGTGGGTGGTCTCCGTGCCTCCATTTATAATGCTGCTCCTTATGAAAGTGTTAAGGCACTGACAGACTTCATGAGTCACTTCCAGAAGACAAATGGATAATTAAGTATAGGAGCCTTCCACATTGACGTGTGGAGGGCTTTTCTTTAAGATTAGAGGGTTGTCGTCAACATGAAATGAAAAGGAGATTGAACACATATGGCTTTACACATCGTTCTGGTTGAACCAGAAATTCCGGCGAACACAGGCAATATTTCGCGTACTTGTGCGGCAACCGGGACCCATCTGCATCTCGTACGTCCACTTGGATTTCGAACAGATGATGCTACATTGAAACGTGCAGGGCTGGATTACTGGCATGCTGTCCATATTGAATACCACGACTCATTTGCTGAGGTTCAGGAAAAATATCCGGAAGGTCGTTTCTTCTATGCAACTACGAAGGCCAAGAACCGATATAGTGATTTTAATTTTCAGGATGGGGATTTCCTCGTTTTTGGTAAAGAGACTAAAGGCCTGCCGCCTGAATTAATTGCTGCGAATCCCGATACATGCATGAAAATGCCAATGACTGGTGACGTTAGATCATTAAATCTGTCCAATTCGGCAGCAATTATTGTATATGAAGCGTTACGTCAGCTCAATTTCCCGGGGTTAGAAGGATAAATTTTGGTTATAAATGACGGCTAGAATTCGGAAAAAAAACATTTTTCAAAAAAAAGGACAAAAAATGTTTATTTCCAGCAGGATTCGACAAAATCTTGGCGAATCTATAAACATAGTACAAATGTACCTAGAAATTTAGAGTAAGATAGGAGAGGTGTGCCGTAGCTATGAAGCCAGCTGGAGTAGTTCGCAAAGTTGACCAATTAGGTAGGATCGTATTGCCTAAATCTTTGCGTAAAAGGTATCAAATGAATGAGGGAGATCCTGTAGAAATCTTAGTACAAGGGGACCATATTATCTTGGAGAGATATCGTCCAAAATGTATTTTCTGCGGATCCATCGAGGAAGTCAACGAGTTCAAAGAGCGTTACATATGCGCACAATGTTTAGATGAAATGACTCAGCTTCCACAACACGGATAAGAAATAACGTCATGGGGTCCATTGACCCCGTGGCGTTTTTTTTGTTTTATTCTCAATTGGATGGCATAATTGCAAATTGAAAAAAAAGATAAAATAAGTAGACTAACGCTGGGTGTAAAGGGGTAAAACCTCATTCCAGACGGCATTCAGGATGCCTTGCATATTTTCTTCCTCACTATTAATACATATGACAGCTTCCTTTGAGGGAATTACGATACACAACTGACCATAGGCGCCATCGGCGCGGTAAGCATCATGGGAACACATCCAGAACTGATACCCGTAACCTTTTCCCCAATCACCGTCTCCAGTCGTTTCGATCTGCTGGGACGTAGCCTGTCGAATCCAATCCGCAGGTACAAGCTGTCTGCCTTCCCAAAAGCCCTCCTGCAACAGTAACTGTCCAAATCGACTCAGTTCCTCATTGCTTATCCAAAGACCTGCACAGCCAAGCGTTACGCCGAGTGGAGAGGTTTCCCACTCTACATCATGGATGCCAAGCGGATCAAATAACCGTGGAGTCAGGTAATCTTTCACGGTTTGGCCGGTAGCAGCCTGTAGCATGGCTGAGATCATAAATGTATCCCCACTGCTATATGTAAATTGTTCTCCAGGTACCCGGTCCATAGGCAGAGACATATAATATTTCGCCCAGTCCTTTTCGGTCAATGAAGCTCGCTCATCAGCCCAAAGAGGGGGAGAGTCATGACCCGAAGTCATTCGGAGAAGATCACGCAGTCTCAATTCTTGCGGCGATGGGAGATTGCGCTGTGCGGCGGGTACATGATCATGATCATAAGAGAAATAATCACCAAGTGTCGCATCGAGATGTATCAGACCTTCTTCAAGCGCAAGACCAACGGCCATACACGTGAAGGATTTACTGATGGAATGTTGTACTCTGCGCTGATCCTTATCCCGGTCCCAATGGGCAAGCAGATGCCCTTTTTGTAATATGCGAATGGAAAAAACGTTCAATTGTTGCTCCGTAATCGTATGAATGAAACCTTTGAGTTGCTCAGACATATTAACCTCCCTAATATCAGGTGAAACCTGAGTAAAATCGGTTGGTGAAACGTTTCCGTAATTCGAATGCAAAATCAGAACCCATGTTAGTATAAACCTGGTTTGGTGTCAATTAAAGTTGTAATAGTACTTACTAAATTTTCATTTTTTCGTAATAATAGTGTCTTTGGACGCAAATTTAGACTTAAAAGAGCATTTTTTCGAGAAAAAAACGCGAAATTTGTAAAAAGGTTATTGACAGGATTTACTCATCGGGCTTATGATTTATTCGAAACGATTCGAAGAAATCGCTTCCACATTAAAAGTGTTGTAATGAATTCCATGTGAATCAACGTTGGCTATGTTTTGAAACGATTCGAGAAAATCGTTTCGATAACCCATCGTAATACAAGGGAATCTACAACAGCCTGCAATCCAACGCCAGAGAAACGAATGAGTAAAGACAGCAGGCGATGATGAGAGGGGTTACATTTATGGCACATATAACGATCGAAACTGGATCGCCAACCTTATGCATGAATACCAGCATACATGTTGTGTCCAGTGACTCCGGAGAGACTTCAGGCGGTACACTATATCTGTTGCACGGGGCAGGCGATAATGCGAGTACCTGGCAACGGTTAACCACAATTGAGATGTATGCAGCGCAATATGGCTGTACGATCATTATGCCGGAAGCGAATCGAAGCTATTACACCGATATGGAATACGGCCTGAATTACTTCCACTACATCACTCAGGAGTTACCTGAAATATGCAAGCGTCTGCTCAATCTGAATCCTGATCCGGAGAAAACATACGTTGCAGGTTTATCCATGGGTGGATATGGTGCACTGAAATGTGGACTAACTTATCCAGAGCGATATCGCAAAGTAGTGTCTCTATCCGGCGTAACGGATATCCAGACACGGCTTCATGATCCCCATATGCCAGCGATCATGATCAAGGAAATGAAAGCGGTTTTTGGAGAACGTTTACAGGTAAAAGCCGATCAGGATATTTACGCACTGTCGGCCAAGCTGCTGGAACAGGGTGTTCCTTTACCGGATATCCTCAGTTGCTGTGGCGATAGTGACCCCTTTGTAGAGATGAATCGCGACTATGCGAAATACATGCAGGGGACTGCCTTTGATTTTCGGTATGTGGAGACGCCGGGGGCTCATGAATGGAGATTTTGGGAGCACCACCTGAGAACGATGTTTGATTTTCTGTACAACGACAAGACCATAGTAGAGTGAGGAGATGCAATGTGAAACCTGCAGCCGAAGGACCTAGCAAAAAGCTGAAGGGAAACGTGAAGGGCAATTCGCTCTGGACTGAAATCTGGAAGCACCGAATGACATACACCCTGCTTATTCCGGGGCTTGTCTGGCTAATTCTGTTTGCCTACATGCCGATGGGTGGCCTGTCTCTGGCATTCAAAGATTACAAGGCCAACCTGGGCATCTGGGGAAGTCCATGGAGCGGATTCGAGAACTTCAAATATGTTTTCCGTGATCCAACCTTTATCGACGCAGTATGGCGTACGCTGTACATCAATATTCTGAAACTGATTATTCAGTTCCCGTTCCCAATTATTCTGGCGCTGTTGCTGAATGAATTGCGGATGCGCAGAGGGAAAAAATTGTTCCAAACCGTTCTTACGTTCCCGCACTTCCTTTCCTGGATCATCGTATCCGGGGTAGTCATCAATGTGCTGGCATATGACGGACTGGTAAATAGCGCGCTCGGATTACTCGGATTGCCAACGATTAACTTCCTGGGGTCTGAATCCAACTTTGTACCCATGTTGCTGTTGACTGATATTTGGAAATCAAGTGGATGGGGCGCGATTATATTCCTGGCTGCCATTTCCGGTATTGATCAGGATCAGTATGAATCAGCACAGATTGACGGGGCTTCCCGTATGCAACAGATGTTCAAAATTACTTTGCCGAACATCCTTCCAACCATCACAATCATGTTTATTCTCTCGGTTGGTGGATTGATGTCTTCCGGGTTTGACCAGATCTTCAACTTGGCAAATGCCGCTACCAAAAATGTATCGGAAGTACTCGATGTATATATCTATCGGATTACGTTCCAGTCATCTACCGATTTCTCATTCTCGACAGCGGTCAGCTTGTTCCGTTCCCTGGTGAATATGGCCTTGCTGCTTCTTGCTGACAGATTTGCCAAGTGGCTTGGCGGAGACGGATTGTTCCGATAAGAGAGGAGGAAAAATGAGATGAGCAAGAAAGCTAACAAAAAACCGAGAATTGGTACAGAAAAAATGACACTTCTCGATTACATTATTTTCGCCGTATTACTAGTGCTTGCCCTGATGATCCTGATTCCGTTCTGGAATGTCATCATGATTTCGTTTGCAACACAAAAAGAATATGCTGACAATCCATTTTTGATGTTCCCTAAAGAATGGACATTGGATTCCTACAAGGCATTGTTCGCTGACGGAACAATTCTGACGGGGTACAAAAATACAATTATATTGCTAGTCATCGGCTTGCCACTCAGCTTGTTCCTGACAACAAGCATGGCATATGGCCTTAGTCGCAACAAATTTCCGTTTAAGAAATTTCTCTTTTTCCTGGTACTGTTCACCATGATCTTTAATGGTGGTATCGTACCGCTGTACCTGATCATGAAATCACTTCATCTTACAGGTACGCTGTGGTCCGTTATCCTGGCGGGAAGCTTCAGTGCGTTTAACATGATTCTGATGATGAACTACTTCTACACCTTGCCTGAATCGCTGATGGAATCGGCGAGACTGGATGGAGCAGGAGAGTGGAGAATTTTGTTCTCCGTTGTTCTTCCGCTGGCTACACCAATTATGGCTACAATTACGTTGTTCTACGGTGTGGCTTACTGGAACAGTTGGTATGATGCGATGATATTCCTTCGAAAAGCGGATCAGTTACCGCTCCAGAATGTACTCCGAAATATTATCGTGACATCTACGACGAATGCATCCAATGCATCCAGTGTGGATGCTGCCCAGGCAAGCAACTTCTCAATGGGTATGAAGATGGCGGCCGTATTTGTCACCATGGTACCAATTATGTGTTTCTTCCCAATGCTGCAAAAACACTTTGCCAAAGGGGTATTAACAGGGGCAATCAAGACCTGATATACGTATAGGATACTGCAATAAAATTCTACTAAAAAACATGGGGGTAAAACATGAAAACGAAAAAAAAGTTGTCAGTAAGAGCTCTCTTTGCCATCACGCTTAGTGTAGTTATGCTGATGGTGACCGCTTGTTCCAGTCAAGGAGCTTCGGGTGGTAACGAAAAAGATGCAGAGGGAAATTACAAAGACAACCTGACCATCTCTGTAGCTAACCTGACAGAAATCAAAAACGGGAACCTGGATAATGACTTCCACAAGTTCTGGACAGACAAATTTAATTTAACATGGGACTACAACTATATCGATTGGGATTCATGGGGCGAGAAACTTCGTCTGTGGATCAACTCTGGCGACTTGCCGGATGTAGCGGTATGGAACTACGTACATGGCGATGCCATTAACAGCATTGAACAAGGTTTGTTCTACAAATTCCCGGATGACTGGAAAGAACGCTGGCCTAACGTGGCAGCAGCTTACAATTTGACGGGTCTTGGAGACAAGTTGGAAGAATTGACAGGTGGAACATATGTCCTGCCTAGACCAATCTATTTCGAAAACAAACCGGCTGACCCACTCACGAACCAAATTGGTGTCATTGCGCTACGTAAAGACTGGGCTGAAGCGGTTGGTTTTGAACTGAAAGATGCTTATACAACGACCGAATTGAACGAATATGCTGCACTAGTAAAAGAAAAAGATCCAGGCAAAGTGGGTAACAAACTTGTACCTCTGTCCTACAATGCGGCAGATGCCATGACAAACATGATTATGCCAAACAGTGTGCATGCCATGACTGACTCTCCGTTCTACAAAGGTGAAGATGGCCAATTCCACTGGGGACCAGCAGATCCTGAAACGCTGACAGGACTTAAATTGATGCAAAAAGCCTATAAAGATGGACTGCTCAATCCTGAGTTCTACACATGGAAAAACAATGAAGGTCAAAACAACTTCAAAGTAACAGGTACAGCTGCTGTAACAAGTCTGGGCGGACTGGCTTCGTACAGACAAGGTCTGGATTCCGATATGAAAAAAAATCTGGGTGTAGATAGTGATGAACTGGTACACACAGCAATCGTAGTAGGCGATGACGGTAAATACCGTAACATGGAACAAGCCAACTTCTGGTCTGCATTGATCTTCAATCCGGAGATTAGTGACGAGAAATTCGAACGGATCATGGATCTGATCGATTACTCCGCAACAAAAGAAGGACAGTTGCTCATCAACATGGGCTTTGAAGGAAAAGATTGGAAATATGATGAAAACAACGAACTCGTTAGCTTGTTGCCAGAAGGAACGGTATTGGAAGATAAATATCCAGCACGTTTCGAAGGTCTGTATCTGCTTGGTGACGACTTCAGTGTTGTAAACCCTGCAATCAAAAAAGATTACCGTGATAGAGCCGTGAAATTGTTCGAAGAAAAAGCAAAACTTGGTACAGAAGGCAAATCGCTTGCACCATACGATTGGGATGTCAACCTGTACGATTCCAAAGCTAAGAGTCAGGCTTCATTCGACTACCAGAATGAATATGCCAACTTGATCCTCAAAAACGGAGATCTAGAGGCAAACTGGAAAGAATGGGTAAACAGTAAAATGTCCCTGGTTCAACCTTATCTGGATGAGCTAAACGATAAATTCTAGTAATCATTCAGTAATTAATTTTGAACCCGGTGCGCGGTCTCTCCCCGAACGCAGCCGGGTTCTTTATTTCAACAACTTGTAGTGGAGGATACGATCAGATGAATAACGAGCAGTTGTTAGACCTGGTAAAACAGATGACGTTGGAGGAAAAAACAGCTCAGCTTCTTCAGTTGACTGCCAACTTTTATGAAGGAACAAATGTTGAAGGTCAGATCACAGGGCCGATGGAAGAGATGGGGATTACGGAGCAGTCCGTGGATGCCAGTGGGTCCATTCTGGGGTTGTCCGGTGCGCAGGCCATCATTGATGTACAGCAAGCTTATATGCAAAAAAGCCGTTTGGGCATTCCGCTTTTGTTCATGGCTGACGTAGTTCATGGATTCAAAACCATTTTCCCGATTCCACTGGCGATCGGTTGTTCATGGGACACAGAACTGGCTGAGAAAAGTGCTGAAATTGCAGCACGTGAATCAGCTGTATCCGGTTTGCATGTTACCTTTGCACCTATGGTGGATCTGGTTCGTGACCCGCGCTGGGGCCGTGTGATGGAAACGACAGGAGAAGATCCTTATCTGAACAGTTTGTTCGCGGCTGCGTTTGTACGTGGATATCAGGGCGACAGCTTGAAGGATGAGCCAGATCGTCTTGCAGCCTGTGTTAAACACTTTGCGGCTTATGGAGCGGCTGAGGGTGGTCGGGATTACAATACGGTGGACATGTCTGAGCGTAACCTGCGTGAGTACTATTTGCCAGCGTACAAAGCAGCGTTGGATGCGGGCGTGGAAATGGTCATGACTTCGTTCAATACGGTTGACGGTATTCCGGCAAGTGGCAATGAGAAGTTAATGCGCGGCATTTTGCGTGACGAGTGGGGCTTTGATGGTGTATTAATCTCGGATTGGGCTTCCATTCGCGAGATGATTGCGCATGGTGCTGCAGAAGATGATCGTGAAGCGGCATATCGTGCCATTCGCGCAGGAGTAGATATGGAGATGATGACACCTTGTTATGTACATCATTTGCCTGAACTGATTGAGAGTGGTGAAGTGGATGAGAAGCTCATTGATGAAGCCGTTCTGCGAATTCTGCAACTGAAAGAAAAGCTGGGATTGTTCGATAACCCACTTCGTGCAGCTGATCCTGAACGTGAACGTGAGATTGTATTCTCCAAAGAGCACCGTCAGGTATCGTATGAACTGGCAACGAAATCAGCTGTCCTGTTGAAGAATGATGAGAGCGTGCTTCCACTTCAACCTGACGCTAATGTTGCCCTTATTGGTCCTTTTGCACAGAGTCCTGATATTTTGGGCTGGTGGTCCTGCGAAGGAGTTAAGGAAGATGCAGTTAAGTTGGGAACAGCTCTGCAAGAACGCCTGACGGGTGGGAAAGTTCAATTTGCTCAAGGCAGTAATGTTCATACGATTACAGCTGAGCAGATTGCCGAAGCCCTGGAAGTGGCAAGCAAAGCAGATCTGATTGTCCTTGCTCTTGGTGAAGACTCCGAGATGAGTGGTGAAGGTGGCTCACGCACGGATATTCGTCTGCCAGCAGCCCAATTGGAATTGGTTAAACAGCTCAAAGCAGCGGGAAAACCGATTGCCAGCGTTATTTTCAACGGCCGTCCATTGGATCTGCATGGTGTAATCGATGAATCGGATGCGGTTCTTGAAGCCTGGTTCCCAGGCAGTGAAGGCGGAGCGGCGATCGCAGATGTTCTGACAGGTGTAGTGAATCCATCTGCACGTCTGACGATGTCTTTCCCGCAGTCCGTAGGTCAGATTCCGGTCTATTACAACCATTTCAATACAGGTCGTCCACTGAACCCGGAGAAGACGGAAGAACGTTATGTCTCCAAATACATTGACAGCCCGAATGAACCTTTGCTTCCGTTCGGTTATGGTCTCTCATACACTTCGTTCTCTTATGGTGATCTTGAAGTGTCAAGTAACGAGATGACTGCCGAAGAGTCCCTGAGCATTCAAGTACGTGTAACAAACACGGGTGAGCGCGCAGGCGTGGAGACCGTTCAGTTGTACGTTCGTGATGTAACGGGTGAAGTCGTTCGTCCTATGCGTGAGCTGAAAGGATATGTGAAGCTTGCACTGGCGCCAGGCGAGAGTGGTACAGCCACATTTACATTAAATGAAGAACAACTTCGATATCACCATTCCGACTTAAGCCACCGCAGTGATCGAGGTGAGTTCCATATTCTTGTGGGTGCAAACAGTCGGGATACTCAGAAGAAATCATTCAGACTTGTTTAATCCGGTGAATGGAAAGAGTAATGTGTCAGGCCTTTTGTTATGGAAGGCCTGATGAACATAACAGGGGAGCGAAGAATGTGGTCAGTATCAAGGATATCGCCAAACAGGCGGGAGTTTCCATCTCTACTGTGTCATATGCGCTGAATGGCAGCAACAAAGTGACCGATGAGACGAGTTCCAAAATTTTGGCCATTGCCAAAGAACTGAACTATGTTCCAAATGCCGCAGCAAGAACACTGAAGAAGAGGGAATCCAAAATTCTAGGTGTATTCTTGACCGATTTTAGAGGAGATGTGTATGGAGACTTGCTGAGTGGCATGAAAGCCGTATGTAATGCTCAAGGCTATGACCTGATCGTGTGCAGTGGTAAACAATCCCATCGCATGCTTCCAGAGAGAATGATTGATGGTGCGATCATTCTGGATCATACGTTTGCAAGTGAGGAACTAATGCAGTATGCCGATCGTGGGCACAAAATCGTTGTATTGGACCGTGAGATGGATCATCCCAACATTAATCAGGTTCTGCTGGATAATAAAGCCGGGGCGACACTTGCGATGGAACATCTGATTGAACAGGGACATAAGAAAATCTATGTGGTGACAGGACCGGAAGGTTCGTTTGACTCTGTGCAGCGGTTAAAGGCTGTGAGACAGGTTGCGGAACGTGAAGCCGATGTGGAATGGATTGAGATCACGGGAGATTTTGAGAAGAGTAGTGGAGAACAAGCCGCAGATCAGATTGTGCAGGTGTATGATGGACCCGCAGCGGTATTCTGCCTCAATGATGAGATGGCTATTGGCTTGTGTGATCGTCTGGCAGACAGTGCACTTGGCGTTGGTCAAGAGATTGATGTCATCGGATTCGACAATATTGAATTGAGCAAATACGTCCAGCCGAGATTGGCGAGCATTGATTATTCCAAGCGCAAGTGGGGATCACTCGCTGCTGAACAATTGATCAAAATTATTGCTGGAGAACCCGTTGATCATGAACGAATTTATGTGACATTAGTTGAGGGTGGGTCGGTGAGTGGGCCTATTCTGTCTGATTCTGTTATATCTATGCGGAATGACCGGGCGGTTAGCTATTGATCCCGAATACAGCAAGAGACAAGGCTTAGAAGAATCGAATCATTCTTTTAAGCCTTGTCTCTTGTTATTTCGAGGATGAAGCAATAGAAAAAGCCTCTCCGGAGAGAGGCTTGGCCTTTACAAGCCTTTTGTTTTGTCATTGTTGTAGGATGAAGTGAGAATGCCTGTAATGAAGAGAGTCAATACGATTGCAATAATCCAGAATGTCAGTGAAAATGACATGCCCTTCGCACCTCCTGCACAAGCTCATTTTCTTCTATTATAACCATTATAGGTAGAAAAGAAATGCTTCACCCTATTATTTGTAAAATAAAAAGTGTGTGGGCACTGGTCTGAGGCTGCCATCTGAAGGGTTATTCACAACCCGATTATTCAGAATAAGCGAGGATGATCCACCGCCATCCAGATTATAGGCGTCAATCACCCCAAGCTTGTACAACCGCCCTTGCAACTCTTCAAGGGTAGCACCGGAACTTCCGCCCTCATTATATCCGTCGACCACAATGATTAATAACTGATCATCCTTATAATTGCCAATGACTGTACGTGGTGCTCGTTTGGGTGATACTTTCCATTTGGCAGGAATTGTGGTTTTACGCCCATTCTGTAGCAGCACCGGAACAAACGTAGCCCCAAATTGTGGTTGCAGGCGATCCAGTGAGTTTTTGTCGGAGAACTTGCCTCCGACCAGTTTACCGGCATCGTTAAGTCCTACAAAAAACAGATCTTTGAAACTGGCCTGGAAACCATTCACGTATTTCCCGTCCATGACGGTTGTGCTAAGTGGATAACGTTTGCCGCCACTGTCAGCAAATCCACCTGCGTTAATCCCGGCAATTGCGCCGTTACGCTTCACAGCCTGCATGGTCGTCTCAGAACGCCCAGGTTCACTGTCTAGAGCCATCTGCATGGCTGTAGGGTCTTTTAGCTTGATCTTCATGGCATAGCCCTTATAGCTGCCAGGATTCACTCTGTACATTTCAATCGTTAGCCGGTCACTGTCTACCCGTTCAAATGGAACGCCAAGCTTGGATGAAATCCGTTTGTTGTAGATCGTTTCCGGACGATCCGCCTGGGTGGAAGCCTTCTGCACAAGTGTAGACATCGTACTAGTTGTTTTATTATAGAGCTGTGTCGTTCTTTTAATAGAAGAAGAAGTCTGGACAGCAGCATCTTTTGCCCCCGCAAGCTCTTGGCTAATTGCTTGGGTCCGGGGTGTAATCGTATCCTCTGACAGTTCGGTAGGCATCAAACCTCCGGGTTCAAGTGGAGGACGAAGCAGCAGCAGGCATAATATCAATCCAACAAAAGGAGCGAGTGCAAGCATAAAAAAACGATTAACCTGTTTGACGGGTGTAATCATTTGAGCAGGTCCATCTTTTTCTGGAGTGTCTCCAGTTGTTTTTTGACTTCGCTCAGCTGGGTATACAGTTTGTTGCTGTTATCCGTTTTGTCACTTGCATTATCCTTGGTGAAAGTCAGCAATTCATTGAAGGATTGAACCTGTCCCTGCAGGTCTTCTACTTCCTTTGATATCGTTGTTAGCTGATTTTCATAGTCGGTTTTTAGCGCTGCAATCTGCTGCTGATTATGGGCTTGAAGCTGGTTAATCATCTGTTGCTGGAGATGGTTACTATAATAGTAGGTTCCAACGACTCCTAGTGCAATGAGAACAATCCACATTACCAGAAACAGTTTGATTGAAGATCCAGCCTTGCCTTTGGCGCTCCGGGTGTGATGGATGTCAGAGGACGGGTCAGATGGTTTCATATCATCACTCCTGGTCATTTATAGGTACAAAAAAATTTCCAGTCCTCATTCTATCATGCCCCTATTGATTACGCAAAAATGAAATTCTTTACTTAATAGAGTAAAAAGAGATTGCATCGGAAGGAAGTCCTAGGATACAATTTCTTATAGATGCAATAAGTAGGAACTTTGGGCAGGTTTTTCGACTTTTTTAGATAGAAATGCAGGAAATTTATACTATATTTTGACCTTTCCGGGGATGGAAAGATGGACGTCATGGTGTTTTTATAACAAAATACAGTGGAAATAGAGCTTTTTTATCGGCTTCCTCCTGTATTTTTCTGTTTTTCGACATAATCCGACCTATGCTTCTTCTATACTCGGATTGTCGCATAGACGATGAAATCATCATGACAGAATTTAAAAGTTATTTGTCCAATACATAACAGGGGGAACAACAATGAAAAAAGTATGGCAGGTGGTCATCATAGATATCCACCCCACCAGCATGCTCGGTACAAAATTGATTTTGGAAGAGCAGCAAGATCTGACGGTACGTGGCATGACTTCGACCGGAACAGAAGGGCTCGATCTGGTGAATATTCACCAGCCTGATCTGATTCTGATGGATTATCGTCTTCCGGAGGGTCAGGCAGATCAATATATTGCCCAGATGAAGAATCTGTCAGCTCACAGTCACATCATTATTTTGACGGATGAAGACAATGTGAAGCTGTTTCGTCATCTGATGAGCCTTGGTGCAAGCGGCATGTTATCCAAACAGGCTTCCCCTAGCCAGCTGATTCATCTGATCTCTGGATTGCGTGAGGGCCATGTGTCCATTCCATTGTCGTGGTTAAACAGTGCGGAGTGGGCGCAACCTGTGGAGTCTCCGACAGAAGCACGTGTCATTGAATTAACAGAAACCGAAACTTTTATCATGGAAAGAATTGTTCAGGGTGTAACCTATGATAAAATAGCGAATGAGATCAACGTTAGCAGACGTTCCATTGATAATTACCTGCGTAAAATATACGTGAAGCTGGAAGTGAGCAGTAGAGCACAGGCCATTGAACGTTATGCCTTGCATGCAAGACAAGTGAAGACGGGATCCTGACGAAACAGGTCTGTTCTTCCCATGATCACAACAGTTCGGTATGCATCCGGTCATATTCGATGGCGAGCAGGAATAGGTTGTAGGGCTGCGGACTGCGAGTACAGTTTCGGAATAGGGACGAAAGGGGAACGGATCGATGAAATATTTCTTTGCTTCCCGTACCAACAGGCTTTTGTCATCACCACTGAGGGATATACGTGAGATGTCTGGCAGGGATTATTTCATTTCTCTGGCGGAAGAATTGCCTGCGGAGGAGTTGTTTCCTTTCAAATTGTTGGAAGAAGCAGCGGTGTCTGTCTTTAGTTCAGGCCCCTCCGCATTGCAATATGGAGAGCCAGCAGGCTACACACCCCTAAGAGAGTGGTTGAACAAAGACTGGAATGCACGCAAAGGCATACGAACGGTACCCGAGCAGATTCTGTTGACTACTGGTACCCAGCAGGCCATCGATCTGGTGATGCGTCTATTGCTTGAGCCAGGAGATTCTGTACTGGTTGAACATCCCACATCTCCAGGCTGTCTTGAGGTTCTGGAGATGCAAGGAGCCAAGATTGTGCCCGTAATGGGTGATCGGGACGGCATACTGCCAGACCTTTTAGAGCATCACATGCAGCAGGTTAGACCGAAGCTGCTTTTTGCTGCACCCAGTTTCTCGAATCCGACCGGTGCTTTGTGGAGTATGGAGCGGCGGGAGGCAGTCCTTGAGCTGTGTTCGCGCTATGGTGTACTGCTTGTGGAAGATGATTCTTACGGAGAGCTCCATTTCGATGGCCTTGAGCCAACGGAATTCTATCGTAAATATCCTTCACTCTTTGCACTGGATACTGCCGATCAGGGTGGACATGTTCTCTACATTGGTTCATTCAGCAAAACGGTAGCGCCCGCTCTTCGAACCGGATGGGCCGCTGGACATCCTGCGCTGATTCAGGCAATGGCCTCGGTTAAACGAATTGCAGATGGTCAGTCCAGTCCGATGAATCAGCGGCTGTTGTATCAATTGCTTGCCCATTCCCCATTTCGTTGGAGTGATCACCTATCGATGTTGAATCGGGAGTATAAGACAAGACTCAAACTGATGCTTGAACTGTTGAAGAGGCCGGGCTGGAAAGGGTGTCAGTACAACATCCCTGAGGGCGGAATGTATCTGTGGGTACAGTTGCCGGAAGGATTGGATAGTGGCGCTCTGCTTAAGGCGGCTTTGCCCAAAGGTGTATCCTTTCTTCCTGGATCACTATGCTCCACAGGTGTACAGGATCAACGTTACATCCGATTGAACTTTAGCCACCCGGGCCGGGATGAATTGCTGCTTGGCATGAACCTGATCAGTGAAGCCATTTCCGAATTTACGGCTCGTAGCTAAGTCAGATCAAAAATAGATTTTGTAGCAAAAATTAAAATTGGTTCATGACCAAAGTGATTACGTTATTGCATCCACTAACATTTTTATATATAATATGAATTAATGAGTTGTTGGTTTCTTTATATAAGCTACAATGGTGGCCAGTTCAGGAAAAGCACTCATATATTTTATTTAACGGGGGAAAATTCAACATGTCTAATATTTTATTTGTTAAAGCAAATGACCGTCCTGCAGATCAAGCAGTCAGCGTTAAATTGTACGATGCATTCTTGAGCGCATACAAAGAGTCCCACCCAGGTGACACAGTTACTGAGTTGGATCTCTACAATACAGAATTCCCATTCTATGGTAACACTGCTATCACAGGTACTTACAAAGCAGCAAACGGTTTTGAACTGACAGCTGACGAGCAAAAAGCAGCTTCACTTGCAGCACAATTGCAAGATCAATTCCTGGCAGCTGACAAAGTTGTATTTGCATTCCCACTGTGGAACTTCACTGTTCCAGCTCCATTGGTAAACTACATTGCTTACCTGAGCCAAGCTGGTAAAACATTCAAATACACTGCTGAAGGTCCTGTAGGACTTGCTGGCGACAAAAAAGTAGCTTTGCTTAACGCACGTGGTGGCGTTTATTCCGAAGGCCCAATGGCAGCTGCTGAAATGTCCCTGAACTTCCTGAAAACAGTTCTCGGCTTGTGGGGCATTCAAAACCCTGAAGTGGTTATCGTTGAAGGACATAATGCTTCTGCTGATCGTGCTGAAGAAATCGTTACTGCAGGTCTGAAATTGGCTTCCGAAGTAGCAGTAAAATTCTAATAACAATCTTCTATATAGAACACATCAAAACACCTGTAGTCTCCAGTGGAGATTACAGGTGTTTTTTTGCCTTCTCATTTTTTTTCACATCCGTTACTTCAGATGATTCCATATCAGATATGGCCTGTATTTTTTAAGTACTGCTCCGCTGTTTCAGCGATGTGTGCAAGGTCGTCCTTATTTTCACCAGATACAGAATACGTTACATCGAGTTCATTAATGGTTCGTTCAATCATATCATTATCCTCAAGCATGTGTGCATGCTCGGTTAACGCCTGTACTCCCTTAATCGTCAGAATATACTTTCCACGGGAGAGGCGTTCAAACCAGCCATAATAATTTTTTTGCAGAATTGCTGCGGCAGAACCTACGCCTGTCTGTCTGGCAAGGTTGGCTGGAGAGGCTTCTCCGTTCGTCCGTAGAGCGGATGCGACACGCAAAGCCTTCTCACGATATGCTGTGACCAGCTGTCTTCGTGTACTACCTCCCGTATTGTAGTCTCCGCTGCGTTCGTCGAATTCCTTGAGCAATCGCTTCCGCCGAACACCGCTTTTACGGGCAACCTGATTGGGGCCAGTGAGGGGGATCAGGGCGGAGGGCTCGCACAATACATCAATCAGGGGAGCTTTGGTTTTGTAAAATGTGACAGTCAGCAGCCCCAGACCGAGCTGTCTGCATAGTGCGGTCAGTTCGCTCCAGCGTTGGTTCACGGCTCCGCGTTTACTGCGATTGCGCTCGACGGCCAGATACACGAACGGGCTAAGTTTCAAGCGCTGCATGCCCTGCAGCAACAGGGAGAGATTAAATGTTTTTTTCATCTCCACAATGAGTGGTTCGTCCTGGTCTGATCTGACTCCGACGAGGTCACAATGTCTGATTTCCGCCTTGACGTCGAAGCCACGCTGCTCGAAGAAAGCCTTCACAGGCGAATATAATTCGGTTTCGTATTTCACTGCCATCGTCCGTGCTCCTTTCCAGAAGTGGCCTGTCTCTGACCATGTGTTGTCCGGTTTCCTGAATTTAGAACCCTCATTATATCATATTCGTTCTTTTTTTTCTGAAGGCACAAGATGTCTGATAGAACAGGGAAAAGCCAAAATTCGAAGTGGTTGATTGAAAAAAAGAGGTCAACTTATCCGAATTGCCGCATAGGTATGTAATACACTTTTCACAACAAAACAAGACGTTTGGACAGAGGGTGGCGGGACTACACAGGACCGCAAGATTGGTATTCAAGCAGGAGCCGCAATTCTATTGATTTCTTCATACCATTCGGAATGGTTGACAATCACACTAAAGGAGCCATGGGAGGTACCAAGCATGAATATTTTTGAACGCGTTGCGGAACATCGGGCAGAGAGTGACCGTTTGACATGGAACGGAACATTTGAAGATTATATTGCACTGCTGAGAGAGGACCCGACTCCGGCAATGACGGCTCACGCCAGAGTGTATGAGATGATTGAATCGTTTGGGGTGGAAGAAGTAGGTGGGCATAAGCGGTACAAGTTTTTTGAACAGGAGATCTTTGGGCTGGACCGTTCGATTGAAAAGTTGGTTGAAGAATACTTTCACTCGGCAGCACGCCGTCTGGATGTACGGAAGCGGATCTTGCTCCTGATGGGTCCCGTAAGTGGAGGGAAATCGACGCTGGTGACGCTGCTGAAGCGTGGGCTTGAACAGTTCTCGCGGACAGAGAAAGGTGCCATATACGCCATTGATGGATGCCCGATGCATGAGGAACCGCTGCATTTGATTCCGCTGGAGCTTCGTCCTGAAGTGGAAAAGGAAATTGGAGTCCGTATTGAGGGTAACCTTTGCCCATCCTGCCAGATGAGACTCCGTACCGAATATGGTGGTGATATCAGCAAGGTACCGGTGGAACGGGTCATTGTTTCCGAAGATAATCGCGTGGGAATAGGAACGTTCAGTCCATCCGATCCGAAATCACAGGATATTGCCGATCTGACGGGGAGTATCGACTTCTCCACCATTACGGAGTTTGGTTCCGAATCCGATCCACGTGCCTATCGTTTTGATGGGGAGTTGAACAAGGCGAACCGTGGGTTAATGGAGTTCCAGGAGATGTTGAAATGTGATGAGAAATTCCTATGGAATCTCCTGTCGCTCACGCAGGAAGGAAATTTCAAAGCAGGACGTTTTGCCTTAATCAGTGCGGATGAAATGATTGTGGCGCATACGAATGAATCGGAGTATAAGTCTTTTATCTCCAACAAGAAGAATGAGGCACTGCAATCCCGGATGATTGTCATGCCGATTCCGTACAACTTGAAGGTATCCGAGGAAGAGAAAATCTATGCCAAGCTCATTCAGCAAAGTGACATGAAGCATGTTCATATTGCACCGCATGCACTGCGGACTGCAGCCATTTTTTCCATACTTACCCGCTTGAAGGAAACGAAGAAACAAGGCATGGATCTCGTTAAAAAAATGCGCATGTATGATGGTGAAGAAGTGGAAGGATACAAAGAAGCTGATCTGCGCGAGATGCAAAATGAGTATCTGGATGAAGGGATGTCCGGCATTGATCCACGGTATGTCATTAACCGGATCTCCAGTGCTTTGATTAAGCAAAATCTTCAGTGCATTAACGCGCTGGATATTCTGCGGGCGATCAAGGACGGTCTGGACCAGCATGCTTCAATTACAAAGGAAGAGCGGGAGCGTTATCTGAACTTCATTGCTCTTGCACGCAAGGAGTATGATGAACTGGCCAAGAAGGAAGTGCAGAAAGCATTTGTTTACTCATTCGAGGAATCCGCAAGAACGTTATTCGAGAATTACCTCGATAACATTGAAGCATTTTGCAACTGGTCCAAGATGCGTGACCCGCTCACGGATGAAGAGATGGACCCGGATGAGCGTCTGATGCGATCCATAGAGGAACAGATCGGGATCTCCGAGAATGCAAAGAAAGCGTTCAGAGAAGAGATTCTGATCCGAATCTCGGCATACTCCCGCAAGGAGCGCAAGTTCGAATACAGCAGCCATGACCGTTTGCGTGAAGCGATTGAGAAAAAGTTGTTCACCGATCTGAAAGATATTGTCAAGATCACAACCTCAACCAAAACACCGGATGCAACACAATTGAAACGTATGAATGAAGTCATTAAACGTTTAATTGAGGAACATGGATACACCGCAGCCAGCGCGAATGAACTGTTACGTTATGTGGGTAGTCTGCTTAATCGCTAATCGGCAACGAACCATTCCGGATCAGGCTCCTGATGCCTGTTGTGAGGCTCCTTCACAGCAGGGTCAGGGCCTTTTTAATTACATGAAGGTCATATCAGTCTAAAAAGCTGACAAATAAGGTTAATTTTAAAGAGAATTAGTTCTAATGGTATATGTATATTTAGGTATTTTAGTCTATAATCAATACATATATTTACAATTTAAAGTAATTTAGTGTTTATTAAGGAGCTGACTGAACCAGATATGAGCAGTATTTCCGCAACAAGACAGAAGCAACTTGATTACATGGGATTAACCGCAGGGGATCTAAAACTGCTTGCCGATCATCGGCCTGTTTTTAAAAAAGTCGTTAATGAAGTGGTGGATCATTTCTACAATCATGTGGGGAATTATCCTGAATTGGTAGATCTGATCGCTCGATTCTCTACCATTGATCGTCTAAAAGAAACACAGAAGATGTACTGGTTATCAATGACGGATGGAATCGTGGACGACGCATATATTGAGCAACGGATTGCGATTGGACTTGTGCATTCACGGATTGGTCTGTCTGAAGATTATTATCTGGGTACCTATATGGTCTACCTGGATATTGCAACGAGCATATTCCAACAGGTTATCCCTGATTCCTGGCATCTTGTCATTCAAGCGCTCAGCAAAATGTTTAATCTGGATTCACAGCTTGTCCTTGAAGCCTATGAGAAGAAAGAAAAAGAAAAGTTACATCAGCTTGCCGATGACCAACAACATACATTACAGGCAATTACGCAGATTACCCAAGAGCTTACAGGCATGATTAGTGAATTAAATGAAAGTGCAATGGCGATATCAAGTGTAGCCAAAGAAACAGCGGCTTCTCAGGATCAGGCTCAGGTTATGCTTACCGAATTAACAGGAGAGATCCAGCAGATCGGAAAAATGGGTGAACTCATTCGCGAGATATCGGATCAGAGTCATCTTGTCGGCCTGAACGCAGCGATTGAAGCTGCTCATGCAGGAGAGTTTGGACGTGGCTTCGAAGTAGTCGCTAGTGAGGTGCGCAAGCTTGCAGCCAGTTCCCGGGATGCCCAGGGTAAAATTCAGTCTAATCTGGAGCAGATCATGAAGAAACTGAGCAGTGTGCAGCAGGAGTCGGATCATACTTCCAGAGGGGCACGTAGCCAAGCTTCACGCTCGGCTGAACTCGCTGTATTTGCAACAACAATGGAGAAACTGTCTCTGGATTTGAAGAAACTGGAACAGCAGGAATAGAGCTTAAAAGCATTAGGAACCTTCCATACCGTTTCAGGCTGTTTTAAGCTATAATGGGTAGACAAACCTGCCGATGTTATAGAAAATGCAGCCGGAGACAGGGGATTCGAAAGAGGTTGAGGTGATCAGATGGCTTCTATCCATGATGTAGCCAAGGAAGCGGGAGTATCTGTTGCAACCGTTTCCAAAGTGATAAACGATTATCCTGATGTAAGTGAAAAAACACGCAAAAAAGTCAATATAGCCATCGAATTATTGAAATATCAACCCAATGTGGTCGCACGTGGACTTGTCAAACGCCGTTCATGGACGGTGGGAGTACTGTTAACGGTTCCGTTTACGAACCCTTTTGTGTCCGAGTTGCTGGAAGGGATCAAGACAGCGCTGGAGAACAGTGGATATGACCTGGTCCGGTTGTCTACTCGATTCGATGATCCGGCGTACTCGTTCATCAAACATTGCCGCAGTCGTAATGTGGATGGCGTAGTAGTATTCGGGGAAGGCAGAGAAAACGCGAGTATTCAGGAACTGGTGGATGCAGAGATTCCAACGATGTTTGTTGATACGGACATGTTGGGCAAACGTGCCGGTTACATTACTACGGATAACGCGAACGGGATCTCGATGGGTGTCAAACATCTGCATGAGCTTGGGCACCGCAAAATTGCCTATATCTCAGGGACACTTGGACCTGCTGTAGCCAATCTGCGATTGGAAGGATATCGGGAAGGGCTGCGAGAATGCGGCATCCCGTATTCTACGGTATATCTGGAGATCTGCGATTATTCCTTCGACGGGGGAAGCAAGGCTGCCCGACGATTGCTGGCACTTCAGGATCAACCAACGGGAATTGTCTGTGCATCAGACATGTCTGCTTTTGGTGCGATTCATGAAATTGAAAAGCATGGACTGAGTGTACCAGAAGATATCTCGGTTGTCGGGTTCGATAACACGTATTATGCTGAGGTATTCAAACCGGGGTTGACCACGGTGAATCAGAATATCTATTCCATTGGCATTAAGTCCATTGAATATCTGATTGCCATGATCGAGAATCCATCTTATTCTCCTCCTGTGGTGACGGAACCTTCCAATCTGGTTATCCGTCAGACGACAGCACCTTTAAAAGCTTAAAAGCTTAAAAGCTTAAAAGCTTAAAAACGTAAATAGTAAAGATGTTTACACGAAGCACAGCTAATAAGCTGTGCTTTTTGTCGTTATATATCTCATTTGGAAACATATGGATTAGGGAGTGGTACAAGTCCTATAGTTTAACGGGTAAACAAAGTTTACTGGCAATCGTATAATGAAAGTGCTTACAATTTTCTGTCCATTTGCATCTATCCATCCTGTATAACGATCTTGTAAAGGGCTGGCACATGGCAGAGCAAAGGTTATTCTTCACAAACAACGAACCAAGGAGGAGATCGGATGCATTTGAGAAAATGGTGGAGCTTGTGCTTGTCGGCTGTATTGATCTTCAGTTTGTTCCCAAGTGTGGGAACAGGAGGGACACGTGCTTCGGCAGCGGACGTTAAGACTGGCGATGATGAAGTACTGTTCAAGGCTGATTTTGAAGATGGTGTGTTGGGACAATGGCGTCCACGTGCAAGTGAAAAGCTTGATATCGTAACGCAAGTAGGTCATGACAGTACACGCAGCCTGAGAACCTCTTCACGTACCGAAACGTTCCATGGACCCTTAATTGAGATGCTGGATCATGTACAGAAGGGCAGCACAGTTCATATTTCATTTTGGGCCATGTACGATGAAGGGCCGGACAGTCAGGTCCTTAACGGTGCACTCGAGAAAGAATACAATAAAGACGCTTCGAGTCTTGAATATGCTACCTTTGCCTCCGCTACCTTGAATAAAGGACAGTGGAAAAAAGTCGAGGCCGATGTGGTGATTCCCGAAGAAAATAGTGGTATCACCGGATTCCGCATGTATGTGGAGACACCATGGAAGACGTCAGCGGAAGTGACGCCGGCAGATACGATTTCATTTTACGTGGATGATGTTCTGATTACGGCTGCTCAGAAAATTGAAATAGAGAAGGATATTCCGAATCTGGTCGATATGGTGGGACAAAATTACGCAATGGGAGCTGCCATCAACCAGTCTGCACTAGACGCGGAAAACCAGCATTCCCAGTTGTTGACGAAACACTTTAATAGTATTACAGCGGACAATTTTATGAAAATGGATGCGATGCAGCCCAAGGAAGGAGAGTTTGTCTGGTCAGAGACAGATCGCCTGGTGAAGTTTGCCGAAGCAAATGACATGGAAATCAGAGGTCATACGCTGTTATGGCATAGTCAGGTGCCGAATTGGTTCTTTACTGATCCGAATGATGCATCGAAACCTGCCACGCGGGAACAGTTGCTTGCACGGATGAAAACCCATATTCAAACCATCGTGACCCGGTACAAAGGAAAGGTTCATACATGGGATGTCGTCAATGAAGTCATCTCAGACGGAGGCGGCTTGCGGAATGAGGCCAGTAATTCCAAGTGGAGAGATATTATTGGGGATGTGGATGGCGACGGAGATGACAGTGATTACATTGAGTTGGCTTTCCGTTATGCACGTGAGGCTGACCCCGATGCTGTACTGGTGATTAATGACTATGGAATGGAGGGCAATGGAAACAAGGTGAATGATATGGTGAAGCTTGTAGAGAAGTTGCTTGCCAAAGGAACACCGATTGATGCGGTTGGATTCCAGATGCATGTATCCATGTACGGACCGGATGTAAAGCTCATTCGTGAGGCTTTTGAGAAAGTGATCGCTCTTGGTGTGAATGTACAGGTTACAGAGCTGGACGTTTCGATCTATTCAAGTAATTCTGAACTGGAGATGCCTGTCACAGATGAATTAATGCTGCAACAAGCTTACCGTTATCGTGAACTGTTCGACCTGTTCGACGAGTTGGGAAAACGCGGTGTAATGGACAGCGTTACAGTCTGGGGACTTGCGGATGATGGTACATGGCTTGATAATCATCCAGTCAAAGGACGCAAAGATGCACCATTGTTATTTGATCGTAAATTAAAAGCAAAACCGGCATTTTGGGCACTGGTGGACCCTACCACCCTTCCGATCTATCGTAATGAATGGACAGCATTGAAGGCCAGCCCTTCTTTCCCGAATCACAAAGGACAGGAAGATATTCTTTGGGGTGCTGTGAAAGGACTCGAAATTAATCATCTGGCAGATGGTACATCTGCGGTTACGGGTGAGGCTCGTATGATGTGGGATGCCAAAAAGGTGAATTTACGAGTGGAAGTGAAGGATACCACACGTCGCAAAGGGGATCAGGTGCAGGTTTTCCTCGCGGAAGAAGTCAAGGGGACAGGCGCTGCAACTTCTGAAGCTGATCTGTCTGCCAAGAAGAAAAATCCGCCGTCTGCAAATGGTCAATATACATTTAAACGGGATGGCGCTAAAGGCAAAGATAAAAATACTTACAACGTACAGGAGACAAAAACCGGGTATGTTGTATACGCATCACTGCCTATGTCAGCTGCTTTACTTACCGAAGGCCAGGTCTTGTCTCTGGATTTTCGGATTACGGATGAACATGCTGCTGGAAAGACAGCGACCATTGTTTGGAATGATATTTCCAATCAACAGCCCGACAAACCAGCCAACCGGGGCAAACTGAAGCTCGGTTCTGTCTTGAAACAAACCAAGGTCACTTATGGCAAACCTGTCATTGATGCAAAAAAGGATAACGTCTGGAAAAAAGCTGCATCTGTTAAAACGGATGTCTGGGTGGTCGGAAACGCCGGTGCAACGGCGACTGCACAGCTGTTATGGGATGAGAAATACCTGTACGTATTGGCAGATGTGAAAGATCCATTGCGAAGCAAATTAAGTTCTAATGCACATGAGCAGGATTCGATCGAGATTTTTATCGACCCTAGCAAAGATCAGACGACATTCTATCAGGAGGATGATGCCCAGTA
The DNA here is from genome assembly GCF_037979415.1 of Paenibacillus sp. FSL H7-0940. NCBI lineage: Bacteria > Bacillati > Bacillota > Bacilli > Caryophanales > Paenibacillaceae > Paenibacillus > Paenibacillus sp. FSL H7-0940. Next base: position 3,650,346 of record NZ_CP150280.1, on the reverse strand, counting down.
CCGGGTCAATTTTGATAATGAGGCTTCTTTTGGTGGAAATGCACGGAAAGAAAGTTTCAAATCAGCTACCCGATTAACAAGCGGAGGGTATACAGTTGAAGTGGCAATCCCACTAGACAGCGTTCGTGCTGAAGGGCAAAGATGGATTGGGTTTGATCTTCAAGTTAATGATGATGGCGCGGGAGATGGCAAGCGAAGCAGTGTGTCCATCTGGAGTGATTCATCAGGTAATTCTTATCAAGATACTTCCGGTTTTGGCAGTCTGTTACTGACTCGTAAATAGAATATTTAGTTGTGAATTAGAATATGAGAATGTTAGTTATTCAATATTGTATATCTGGAAATAAGTGTTGATTTTAAAGGCTGGGACGTTTAGACTATATACATTCATATAAACGGGTTCCAATGTATGACAACGGCTTCAACTAAGTCTGTTGTCACGAGTCAAATGATGCGGAGGGAGTGCCTGTCATCCAGACAGCGCACTCGCTTCTTTTTTACATTTTTGCATACATACAAGGCATTTCCCGGTTGAAAGGACAGAGTGAGTGGAGCACCTACATGGCACGTACAACTTAGAACTTGTTATTTTATCCTATATTATTGCATCGTTAGCTTCATACGCTGCCCTTGACCTTGCAGGCCGTGTAAGTCAGGCTAGCGGGATGGCGCGGAATGTATGGCTTACCTGCGGTGCAGTATCGATGGGGCTGGGAATCTGGTCCATGCATTTCGTAGGTATGCTGGCTTTTGTTCTGCCTACGCAAGTCTCCTATTCCACCGGTAAGGTTGTTTTATCTGTTCTACTTGCTATTGTCGCATCGGGGGTGGCCTTGAACATTGCGGGTAGACAATCGGGCAGGATAAGCAAACTCATGATTGCTGGAGTACTGATGACCGCGGGGATCAGCTCGATGCATTATGTGGGAATGGCAGCGATGTCAATTCCGGTTACGTATGAACCAGGCAGAGTGGTGTTATCTATTCTGATTGCAGCGCTTGCTTCATTTGCGGCATTGTGGCTCATGTTTTTCTTCCGTTATCATCAATCAAGACATACTTGGGTTTACAAGATGGGCAGCGGTCTCATTATGGGTATTGGAATCTCTGGCATGCATTATACCGGGATGTCAGCGGCACATTTCCATCATTCACATGGCTCGATGGTAAGTTCAGGTATGCAGATTGAGCCAGGTATTCTCGCCTACTTGATCGCATCGGGCACATTTATTGCTTTGGGTTTGACGTTGTTTGGCATATTTATCAATCAGCGAATGTCACAGAAAGATCGACGGATTCATGAGAATGAGCAATGGTATCAGGCCCTGTATCATAACCATTCGGATGCTATTATTTCAGTGAACAAGGAAGGTATTGTTAAAGGGATTAATGCTGCTGTAACAACAATCACCGGATATCCTGAAAAAGAGGTCATGGATCGTTCCATTGATGAGATCGCTCAGCAAATCGATATAGAGTGGATAAGTGAATTTGATTCCATCGATTGGGATGATCATGGGCTGGAGCAGGCGCACTACATGGCCAAAATGAGAGATGTACAGGGTGAACTTCTGGACCTTAGTATTGTTGTAGTTCCTGTTGTCATTGATGGCAGACATGTGGGAAGTCACATTTTGATCAAAGACGTAACGGAGGAGAAGCAGGCTCAGGAGAAGATTCGTCACCAAGCTTTGCATGATCCGTTGACGGGGCTGCCCAATCGGCGCAAGTTGGATGATGTGCTGGCTTGTACGATTAACGATTCAGCAGAAAAAGGGAACTCTTTTGCCGTTATGGTGATGGATATAGATCGTTTCAAGATGATTAATGACTCGCTGGGACATTCCATTGGAGATGTATTTCTAAGAGAAGTGAGCAACCGGATCATGAAAGCCATAGAAGCTTCTGATCCCTTGGCTATGGAGAATGTCATGCTGGCCCGGATGGGCGGGGACGAGTTCACACTCGTTGTGACCCAGGGTCAAGCGACAGAAGTAAGAGTGGCAGAACTTGCAAAACAGATTGTTGAAGCCATTCAGTTACCTTATCGACTGAAGGAGAATGACTTTTACGTAACCGCCAGCATTGGAATTGCGATGTATCCGGATCATGGAGTGGGCGTGGATGCTTTGTTGAAACATGCGGACTCCGCCATGTATGAAGTGAAGAAAAACGGCAAAAATGGTTTCCAATTCTACACTGCCCAACTGGATTCGGAACTATATGAACGTATTGAGTTGGAGGGTTATCTTCGTAAAGCTTTGGAACGCGATGAGATGGTCCTGTACTATCAACCACAGATTCGTACTGAGGATAGCCGCATGATTGGTGTGGAGGCTCTTATACGTTGGAACCATCCACTCAAAGGTCTGCTCGCACCCAATGTGTTTATCCCGCTTGCAGAAGAGACAGGCATGATCTATGAGATTGGCAATTGGACGCTCCGGGAAGCATGCAGGCAGATGAAACTCTGGCATGCCAGTGGCGGACCACTCATTCCGGTATCGGTTAACTTGTCCAGCCAGCAGTTCCACCAATCCAACTTGGTAGAACAGGTCAAGAATGCACTCTTGGAGACAGGGCTGGATGCTCGATATCTGGAGCTGGAAATAACAGAGAGCATGATGATGGATGCAGCCGTATCCACGGCGATCCTGAATGAACTGACAGCACTGGGTGTCAAGATCAGCCTGGATGATTTTGGTACGGGATACAGTTCACTCAGTTATCTGAAGCATTTCCCGATTCACAAGCTCAAGATTGATCGTTCGTTTGTGACGGACATTACAGAGAGTCACAGCGATCAAGCCATTGTGGCGACCATTATATCGATGGCACAGAATCTCAAGATGGAAGTCATTGCGGAAGGCATTGAGACGAAAGGCCAACTGGATATACTGATGCAGAATGATTGCCGGGAGATTCAGGGCTATTATTTCAGTCGCCCACTGCCGGCAAGTGAAGTGGAGCATGATTTTTTTGTGCCGCTGCGATTGCAGGGTAATGGTACACCACCGGCACCATCCTAATTTTATGTATGCCAAGCAGCAAGTCCCCGTGTATGTCGGGAACTTGCTGCTTTTTTATTTCTTATGTTAGTCAGTTATACTTTTGAGGAAAAGTTAGATCCAATATTTAAGAAAATTCATTATATATTCCGAAAAAAAAGCATTTTAGTTAAATTAAATCGGAGGATGTCAGATGAGTTCCCTCCAATTCTGATAGGGGTTATCTGGTATCATCCCGACAAGAGACAAATTGATTGAAACGACAAAGCGTTGGATATGATGGAAATACAAAGGAGTGACAATAAATGACCATGTTATTCACTATGCTGCTTATTTTTTCGTGCTACCTTGTTTATCTGTGTTACAAACAAAAACAAATGTTAGATGAGTACAGCAGTGATGCCTCTGATACTTTGTCAGTGCATAAACATATGAAGGAGACTCTTCGAATCGGTTTGTATAACCGCTTTAAACGAGACCTGGAAGAGGAGAAAGAAGAAAATCCATTATTGTTCGAACGTTTTGTAGCAGAGATCATGTCATCTGTTCGAGGCGGTAACACATACGTGACGAAGAGCTCAGGAGACTTCGGCATCGATATTGAAGAGCAAACTGACGAAGGACTATACCTAGGTCAAGTGAAATGTTATAACGATATGAATTTAGTCGGTTTTGGTCCGATTGCGATAATTCACTCTCAGATGGTTAAGCAAGATGCTATTGGTGGTTATGTGATAACGACGAGCGACTTTACGAGTAACGCCCGTAACTATGCTGAAGGATTGGATATCGATCTGATTAATGGCACACAGTTGGTGGAGTTATGGTTGGAACATTTGGAGACTAAGAGTGAACGTGTTATAGTGCTGAATCCTGTTCCGCAAATGTAATCGACAAAAAGTAATGGTTTCATGGCTGGGCTGAGATGTCACCTAGTTGTATGCTATAATTCAGGTAAAAGTATGATTCACCAAATTTAGCGATATCATCAAAGGAGGTTGCGAAGGATGAACTTTAGTCTTAAGGCTCCTGATGGCACTGTCATTGAATCCTATGAGAAGGATCATAAGGAATTCATTCGTATTGCCGGTCTGGAATATGAAGTCTATAACCCGGTGGATGAGCTAGACTCCGATCCGGAGATACGGCAAATGATTGAAGCTTCTGAGAAAGACATAAAACAAGGCAAGCTGTATTCAACAGATGACTTGATTGAACTGGTGAAGCGTGGTGAGCTGTAATTGATGGTTCAATGGACCGCCACGGCAATGAACCGACTTCGCCAGATCAAAAGCGAACATTTTACAGATCAAGAAACGATGGAATACAAAATGAATCTCATTCGCCGTGTTGAAGAGAAGATCGTTACTATGGGAACAATGTTGCCGTCTCGTGAGTACCGCAACACGTACTACTGTTTCGTGGATCGATACGTTGTATCTTACAAGCTGTTGGACAACGGTGAGCGATATGTAATCACTTCATTTAAGCATGGTGCAATGAAACGTAATTTTAAATATTAATTATGAAATGCCAAGCGGCAAGTCCCCGTGTATGTCGGGGACTTGCCGCTTTTTTTATGTCTTATCTTTTATTAATCATTAAACTCATCCATGATAAGCACATTTATATTTTCGTTTCCTATAATGATAATCGAAAACCTTACATAAACTTGCGGTGGTGTTTCTTGCCATCATACGTAAACCAGATCGGTTTATCCTCGACACGTGTCTCCACATGCACGGTACGTCCCCAGAGGCGATACAGATAAGGCAGAGTGCGTTCCATATATTTCAGATCCAACTCAATGCCTTCATATTGATGCTTGAGCACGAGTTCCCCTGTCCGCAGATAATCAGCATCTTGCACGACCAAGTAAGGGGAGCCACCGTTGACACGTGAAAATACGAGCTGATCCCGTATGTTCTCCCAGGACTTGTCGGTGATTTTCCAGTCCGGGCCTTTTTTCTCAAATACGTAGAGGTCCAGATCCTCAGTTAATTGCTTGGTCATGTAATTGCGGATAAAGGAGGTATCGGAATCGAATTCACGCACCTCGAACATTTTGGCACGACCTTGGCCTGGTTTGCGGCCCCAACGTTCCTGTTCTTCACGGGTTGGGTTATCCCAGCGCCGTTCAATATCCTCAAAGATCTTCAGTCCCAAATAATATGGATTCAGACTTTGTTTGGATGGCTGCACCACGGAGGAGTTGAGTTTGGCAAATTCGATCGTATCCTCACTGTTCAGATCAAGTTCACGGATAATGCGTTGATGCCAGTAGGATGCCCAGCCTTCGTTCATGATTTTGGTTTCCATCTGTGGCCAGAAATATAACATCTCTTCACGCATCATACTCATGATATCCCGTTGCCAGTCGGTCAACACTTCCGAGAATTCCTGAATAAACCACATGACATCCTTCTCCGGTTCAGGCGGAAAATGATGAACCTGAATACCTTCAGCGGGTGCTTCTTCGGTCTGCACGTCATCAAGTGACCACAGATCATCATAGCGGCCTTCCGGCCGTGGTTTTTTCTCACCGCGCTGCTCCCGCATTTTCATCTCCATGTAGCGTTGTTTGTCCAAATGCCGGGGTTTAATCAGCTGTGGGTCCACATGTTCCTGAATTGCGATCACGGCATCGATAAATGCTTCAACCGCTTCCGTTCCGTATTCCATCTCATAATTGCTGATCCGATCCGCCGTAGCGGCCATGCTTTCGACCATATTACGGTTGGATTTAGAGAAGCGGGCATTGTTTTTGAAAAAATCGCAGTGTGCCAATACGTGGGCTACGATCAATTTGTTCTGAATCAGGGAATTTCCATCCAGCAAGAAGGCATAACAAGGGTTGGAGTTGATGACAAGCTCATAAATTTTGCTGAGTCCAAAATCGTATTGCATTTTCATCTTATGAAATGTTTTGCCAAAGCTCCAGTGGCTGAATCTGGTCGGCATGCCGTAGGCTCCAAATGTATAAATAATATCCGATGGGCAGATTTCGTACCGCATGGGGTAATAGTCCAGACCAAAACCATTGGCAATCTCCATAATCTCGGCAATAGCGTATTCTAGGTCGCGGATCTCATCTGTCATCTAACGCTGCCTCCTTCCCGTTTCTGGAAAAAGCTGCGCAAAGCTTTGTACACTTCGCCTTTTTCTTTGATCACATAATACATGAACTGATCCATCTTGATATGACGGTAAGCCGACATCAGTGTGCTGCTGCGGTTGTACTGATTCACTTCGCCGTATCCAAACATATTGCTACGTTTCATTAACTCGCCGATCAGCTTCACACACCGTTCGTTATCCGAGGTCAGATTATCCCCGTCAGAGAAGTGAAAAGGGTAGATGTTGTAGCTGGAAGGTGGATACCTACTGTCAATAATATCCAGTGCCTTCATATATACAGAGGAGCAGATGGTGCCTCCGCTCTCGCCACGGGTAAAGAACTCTTCTTCGGTTACTTCCTTGGCTTCCGTATGATGGGCGAGGAAAACAATCTCAACTTTCTCATACTGACGGCGTAGAAAACGGGTCATCCAGAAGAAAAAGCTGCGCGCGCAGTATTTCTCAAACGAACCCATGGACCCGGATGTATCCATCATGGCAATGATAACGGCATTGGATTGTGGAATGATTTTGTCTTCCCATGTCTTGTAGCGCAGGTCGTCTGGACTGATGTGGTGGATGCCTGGGTTACCAGTCGTTGCATTGCGACGCAGATTCTCCAGAATGGTACGTTTCTTGTCAATATTGGACTGCATGCCTTTTTTGCGAATATCGTTGAAAACTACCGTATGTGTCTCAATCAGGTCTTTGTCTTTCTGCTTCAGATCGGGTAATTCCAGCTCAGCGAAGAGCATATCTTCCAATTCCTCAATACTAACTTCGGCTTCCACAATATCATGACCAGGCTGATCACCAGCTTTTTCTCCTTTGCCGGGTTTCTGCGAAGCAGAGGGATCCCGACCGATGACGTCTCCGACCTGACTGTCACCGTCTCCTTGACCGACATGTTTTTGCTTCTGGTAGTTATACACAAAACGGTACTCATCCAGACTGCGGATTGGTACCTTGATGATTTGTTTTCCATCAGACATGATGATGTTTTCTTCCGTAATCAGATCAGGCAGATTCTGCTTGATGACATCTTTCACCTTTTGCTGATGGCGCTGTTGGTCCTGGTACCCTTTGCGGTGAAGCGACCAATCTTCCTTCGACACAACGAACGAGTAAGGCTGGTGTGAATTTGACATGTAGGCACCCCCCATTGATTACGCGGCACAGTTTGGCCTGTCGGTAATTAAGTATATTCACGGGCGAGGACGATATGTGATGAGAGTGGATATAAAATGATACAATTACGCAAGTTCACCTCAGAGGTAAGGTGAGTCGTAAGAACAGAACTGCACCATTTTTTACAGAAATAGTGAACAAGTGTGATATCCTTCCTTTACAATAGGAGAAAGACATCGATCTGGCATCTAATAGAGGTTGTTCAAAAAGTCCACTTAGACTTGTTGAACTCGCACTAATATAGAGATGCATGTAAAGGAAGGATTTATGTGAATAAAAAGGCGATCAAGGCTTGGATTATGTATGATTGGGCCAACTCGGCTTATGCAACAACAGTACTGGCCGCAGTACTGCCTGTATTCTATGCTTCGGTGGCTGCAGCAACACTGGATACGGACACCGCCGCCTCCTACCTGGCCTATACACACTCCATTGGCATGTTGTGCGTAGCTCTGCTAACACCGTTGCTAGGCACGCTAGCTGATTTGTCAGGACGGAAGGGCGACTTCCTGCGTGTATTTGCAATTATAGGCGTCCTTGCCACATTGGGATTCAGCGCAATCGGTGAAGGGGACTGGTTCCTTGCTTCCGCGTTGCTGGTCATATCTACGATTGGTTTTGCAGGTGGTAATACCTTTTACGATGCAATGCTGCCAGATCTGGTACCTGTGGAACGAAGAGACATGATATCCTCCAAAGGTTATGCCTATGGTTATATTGGAGGAGGTTTGCTGCTTGCGGTGAACCTGCTGATGATTCAGCAACCGGGCTGGTTCGGGATGAGCAGTACACTGGCAGGCACAAGACTTGCTTTTATCTCCGTCTCGTTGTGGTGGTTGCTGTTCTCGATACCGATCTTCCGCCATGCTCCGAGACGGCCTGCATCACCGGAGCTGCCCGGAACGTGGACAGGGTATGCTGCGGTGGGCGTGCGCAGACTGCGGCAAACCTTTCGTCAGATGCGGCGTTTTCCCCAGTTAATCCGCATGTTGGTGGCTTTCTGGTTTTTTAATGACGGCATTAATACCATCATTCTAATGGCTACGATCTATGGGACAAGTATAGGCATAGGCACAGCCGACCTGATGCTCGCGCTACTGTTAACCCAGTTCATCGGGTTCCCGTGTACATTGTTACTGGGAGCATGGGCACAGCGTTGGGGAGCAAAGCAGGTATTAATCGTTAGCTTATCGGTCTACATATGTATTGTGATTCTCGGTTATTTCATGACACAAGCGATCCACTTCTATGTGCTCGCCGGGCTGGTTGGTGTCGTGCAGGGTGTGAGTCAATCCACAGCGCGTTCCCTGTTTAGCAATCTGATGCCAGCAGGCAGAACAGGAGAGTATTTTGGTTTTGTGAATATTACAGGCAAATTCTCTTCAATCTTTGGTCCATTTGTGTTTGGTTATGTTGGGCAGATCACGGGTTCCACGCGTTGGGGCATTCTGTCGCTGATCTTCTTTTTCATCGCGGGCATTGCTGTATTGTTAACCGTGAAGGTACAGAGGGGGATGCAGGATGTTACACGGGCAGATCAGGAAGAAGAGCGAAATGGGAGCGTCGGAGCTCCTGGGAAAAGTTCGAATGTAAGGTTTACCTGATGGTTGTTCACCCGTTTTCATATTAAGTTTCTCAACGGATTACGTATGGCTTCAGGCATTGTTCCTCACAGAACATGTCTGGAGCTTATTCGCGTTTGTGCAATCAGAACATAATTGATCCATGAATAAGTGCTTAAATGACAGACAGCAGAATACAGTGAAAGAGTATCAATTTATGAAAAGGTGAAAATAAAAGATTGACATGATACATTTTGTATCATAGAGTAAAACTATAAATACATATTGTATCTGAGAGTTGTCGAATGTAATCATGTGTTTTGCTTCATTCCCGGGTGAACTTCCGACGGAATATTGCAAAATGCTGACCTATAGCGTGCATATTACTCGTTTTGCCAAACACAAAGGTAGAGTCTGGTCTATCCCAGCTACACATTTATACTAATGAACAGAGGAGAGGCTGCCATTGATCGATGCTCAAGGTAACGGACTTGTTTTCTTACTATGTGTTCCCCGTAGTGGTAGTTCCTTATCCACCGTAATGCTGCAAAATCATAGTCGTATATTTGCCACCCAGGAAATGTGGTTTCTGATGAATCTTGTCGATTTACCCAAGGCTGATTCACGTGCTTACGGTGGCAGCTCCATCATGCGCCAGTTCTACAATGCCATGGTATCTGAGGATGTCTTCGAGAAGGCGTGCAACAGTTTTGCTCTTGAAATCTACAATGGATTCCTGGAGGGGAGCGGAGCAGACTTCGTCGTTGATAAATCTCCGCGTTATTATTACATGCTGGAATGGCTGGATCGTCTGTTCCCACAGTCCAAGCGCATTCATCTCCAGCGTAATCCTCTGGCCGTAGCAGCATCATTCAAAAAGGTAAACCGCCATACAGGAGAAGGATTCGACCTGATTCATAGTCTGCAGAGTCCCAAATTAAATATGAAATCCGTAGATCTCACACTTGGGATGCTCCGCTTGAATGATTATTTTGCCAAACCCCACTCCAATGCGTATGAATTGCAATATGAACGATTGGTTTCCAATCCGCAAGAAGAACTTGAGAAACTATGTGCGTTTCTGGGAATTCGATATGAACAGGGAATGGAGCAGTATGGACAGTTTCTGGACAGTGCCAAGTCTGACATGTTCTACAGTATGGGCGTGGGTGATCCTTTCCTCTCTTCGCATCAAGAGGCACATCAGGGTTCTGTTAACAACTGGAAAAACATATTAGAACGACATGAAGTTGAACTGTATTGCCGTGTGATGGGGGCAGATCTGTTCCACCAGATGGGATACAGTGAACAGCTCGCAGAAGCCGAACAATGGACGGGTGTACATTATGATGCAAGTCCGGATCAAGAGGTCATTGACCGAATCACGCATCAGTTGACAGCAGCGACCGGTTGCCAGTGGCAACCACAATACCGAATGCAACCGGCAGATTCTGTCGTTCATGATCCGGTTGGGAATCGTAATGACCCAGTTGTCGAAGAACCGGAAAAGACAGACCCGACGCTAGCTGCACTGGTAACGATCAGACAGCTGCAAGCCGCATTACGTGCAGCAGATCATCGTCTGGAACGGGGTTACAGTGAGCGAGAACGCTTGAAAGTCCAGCTGGCTTCTGCTCAAAGCAAAATACAGCGTATCAAATCATGGGTACCATTTGGTCATCAGATCAGCGCATGGGCTTCACAGCGCAAGATTCTACGGGGAGGCAAGTCATGAGCGCCATAGCAGGAATTGTTCACAACGATGGTCAGCAGGCGCTATGGGAAGACAGCTGGCGTCTGTACGCAAGCCTGGGGCATGTCCCTGCGGATACAACAGGAGTGTGGAAAGGCAATGAGGCGTTCCTCAGCTGTCATGCCCAATGGATTACACCAGAATCGGTTAGCGAGAAGTTGCCTTTATATGATGAGGAAAGTGGTCTGACCATCACGGCAGATGCCATTCTGGATAACCGGGAACAACTGGCAGATCAATTACAAATATCTAGAGCTGAACTGGCTATGTTGGCGGATAGTGAATTGATCTTGCGTGCCTATCAGCGCTGGGGAGACGATGTAGCCGTCCGATTGCTGGGGGATTTTGTATTCGCGATATGGGATGAGCGGAATCGAAAACTGTATGCAGCGAGAGACATTACAGGCATGAGAGCTTTTTATTACCGACATGATGGTTCACGTTTTGCTTTCTGCACACTGATGAATCCGTTGCTCGGGCTTGAAGGGGTACATAAAGAACTTGATGAGACCTGGCTGTCCGAATTCCTTGCCATTCCTGACATGCATGATTCAGCAGATATCAATTCAACTGTATATCGGGGAATAAGCCAGCTGCCTTCTGCACATACACTTGTCTTCCGGGATGGGAGACTGGAGCTGAAGCAATATCATCGCTGGAATGAAGTGGAACCTCTAAGGCTTAAATCCGATGGCGAGTATGTAGAAGCGTTTCGGGAGGTCTTTGGGCAGGCGGTTGGATCACGATTGCGAACGCACAGACAGGTGGCTGCTGCATTAAGTGGCGGACTGGACTCGGGAGCCGTGGTTGGTTTTGCTTCCGGAACACTGAGAAGTCAGGGCAAACGGCTGCAGGCCTATAGTTATGTTCCCGTACCCGATTTCACAGATTATACGTCGAAAACGTTGCTCGCAGACGAACGGCCCTTCATACGTTCCACGATTAATCATGTCGGCAATATCACAGAGAACTACCTCGATTTTGAAGGCAGAAGTCCACTCAGTGAAGTAGATACCTGGCTCGACATTATGGAAATGCCCTATAAATACTTTGAAAATTCATTCTGGATTCGCGGATTCTATGAAAAAGCGAGCCAGCAAGATGCAGGCATCCTGCTCACAGGGGCACGTGGTAATTTCACCATCTCCTGGGGACCGGCTCTGGATTATTACGCCAGTCTACTGAAAAGTGGCCGCTGGTACCGCTGGTTCCGTGAGATGCAGCAGTATAGTGAACGAACGGGCATGCCTTTCTCACGTATAGCCAAGATCACCGGGAAAAAGGCATATCCGGATTGGTTCAAGGCTCAGTCCAAAGGAGCCAGCCAGGCCGCATCCGTACAATTGATCCATCCTGACTTTGCGCAGAGAACGGGTGTACTGGAAAGACTCAAATCCATTATTGTTCTGCAGGGCGGTGCCCAGGCTGATGCACTCAAAGTACGTGCCGAGAAATTCAATAACCTGGCCATCGCCAACAAAAACGGTGCTGTAGCTACGAAATGTTCTCTGCGTTACCGCGCTTGGGAACGTGATCCGACAAGTGATGCCAGAGTCATCCGGTTCTGTCTGTCCGTTCCGATTGAACAATATGTGAAACAAGGGACGGATCGTTCATTGATTCGCCGGGCTACTTCACCGGAGTTGCCTGACAAGGTCAGACTGAATCAGCGGGTACGGGGTGTGCAGCCTGCAGATTGGTTACATCGTATCATTCCGAATTGGGATGCCTTTACCGCTGAGTTACGTGCTTTGTGTTCTGACAGCAAGGTCGCTGGCATATTAAACACGGAGCGTATCAAATCCGCCCTGGCCAACTTTCCAAGTCCGAGACCAGAGCTTGCTTCACATCCAGATCTGCGATTGATGATGCATAGTCTGATCGTCTATCGGTTCATTCGGAAATTCTGATATAGCCCGGTGAACTGTGGGCCCGGATTTTTCTTACAATTGACTCATGATAGGAGGTGAATACGATGCAAATGGAAAAAAAGGAATGGCAAGAACCAGCACTGGAAATATTGGAAGTCAACCAAACAATGGCGGGCACAGGTTACAAACATATCGACTGGGTTACGGTTCACGATGCGGATCTCTACGGAACTAGTTAGAAAGCTTTACCATATGCCATCATACTTAGAAGTGCGAAAAGGAGGTGAATACGATGCAAATGGAAAAAAAGGAATGGCAAGCACCAGCTCTTGAAGTGTTGGAAGTCAATCAAACAATGGCCGGTACTGGCTACAGACAAATTGACTGGATCACGGTTCACGATGCGGATCTGTACGATCCAACTTCCTAAGTTGTTTAGTTTTATGAAGTGTCATCATACTTAAAGGGCGGAAATGCAACAAATCCAGCTTTTCGCCTCCGCCCTTATATTGAGCAACATGAATATAAGGGCTTTTTTTACATTTTATTACGAAGGAGGCGTCGTTCATTGTTGCCTGTGCATTATGTGGCGTATGGTCTGCGCTGGTCGAGTCAAATTCGAATGCCTGAACTACAGATCGCACCCAAGGATGCAGAGACTGATTTTGATGTCGTGGATGTGCACATCGAGTCTTCAGATCTGACCCTATTGTGGGAGGGTTGGGATGTAGGCAACGACAACTTTGTGGCACGAGAGGGCAGTCTTTTTTTCAAAATCGAAGATACAGGTCTGTTTCTAATGGAACAAGGAAAGCGCATTGTTGTATCCCCTCAGCCAGGAGCGGATGAGAAAAAGGTCAGATTATTCATCCTGGGCACCTGTATGGCGGTCATTATGATGCAGCGTGGCATCCTTCCATTGCATGGCAGTGCAGTGGTTATTGATGGCTGGGCTTACGCATTTGTCGGACATTCGGGAGCAGGCAAATCGACGTTGTCGGCTGCACTGGCATCACGCGGATATCCGCTTCTCACCGATGATGTTGTTGCACTGACCTGGGATGCCGGAGGAAGAGCTATTGTATCACCTGGTTACCCGCAACAGAAGTTATGGCAACCCAGTCTGGACGGCTTCGGCATGAAGGAGCAGGATTATGCAACGGTTCACGCGGAGATTACAAAGTATGCGATACCTGTTCAGCACTATTTTCATGAGATGGCCGTACCACTAGGTGGAATATTCGAACTTGCTCCACAACCGGAGGCAAACCATACATCTGTTCAACTGGTGGAAGTGACGGGGCTAGAACGACTGCATCTGTTATGCTCGCATACGTTCCGTGGTGGACTCGTTGCAAGACAGGGGCTGGCACAATGGTTGTTTGAGACGGCTTCAAGACTTTCAGCAAGTGTGGAGATTGGCAGATTGGTCAGAACGGGTGCTGAGTTTACAGCATTTGAGATGGTGGATCGGATCACAGATCATATACGTAAAGGAGTGCATACAGGACAATGACAGCGACTACGCCGATGAATGTGGAAGACCGGGTAACCCGGAAGGAAGGCAATCTGGTCAGTGATATGGGCAGTGAGAAAGTCATGATGAGCATTAGCTCTGGAAAATACTATAATCTCGGGAGTACCGGTGGACGAATCTGGGACCTGATCGCAGAAGAACGCACGCTGGGTGAAGTTGTTGAGGTACTTGCTGCGGAGTATGAGATTGAGCCAGATGTATGTCGTGAGCAGGTGGTGCAATTCCTGGAACATCTGTCCCGTGAAGGTTTAATCGACGTTACTCGCGGAGTGTAGAAACATGTTGCGAAAAATAAAGGCTTATCTCTCGCTCCCGCGGTCGATGCGTCGACTGGTATGGGAGGCCTATATCCTCCTTGGCTGGGCACGCATACAGAAGGCTATGCCATTCGCTAAAATCGCGCCAGGGCTGGGTACGCCTATGGTAGAAACACCGATGACAGGACTCGAACGCAGCGAGGTCATCACTATACGGAATATTTCCAAAGCAATTTCGCTCGCCAGCAAATATACGTTATGGGAAAGCCGCTGCCTTGTAATGGCGATTGCCGGGATGAAGATGCTTGAGCGACGCAAGATAGAGAGTACGTTATATATGGGGACTGCACGGAATAAGCAAGGACATATGATGGCTCATGCCTGGCTGCGAAGTGGTAAATTGATCGTGACCGGAGCTGATACTATGGACCAATATACGGTTGTCGGTGTGTTTGGCAAACGGTGTCCGGAGAAGGGATCTGGGGAGATTGTCTATGATACATGAAAGTGAACTCTATTCATCAGGGTTTCCGAAGGAGCTTAAGCTGATTTTGAGCATGATTAGAGGTGATCTGACGGCTCTATCCCCTGAAGAACTCAAGGCGGGTTTGCAAGGAACCGATTGGCAACTTTTTCTGCGGCTTGTCTATCATCACCGTTTATACTCTGTCCTTTATGTGAAAATGAAAGAATTCAACTCTGCAATCATTCCTGCAGATGTTATGGAGAGTCTGAGACAACAATATACGGTCAATACGTTCCGCATGTTACATCTAACAGCTGAAATGGAGCAGGTGTGTGGTGCTTTTCGTGAACGCGGTATCCGCAATATTACACTAAAGGGACCAGCGCTCGCCCATGATCTCTATGGCGATGTATCGATGCGAACCTCCAAAGACCTGGATATCCTGATTCCGTTTGATGATGTGGAAGCGGCTGAAGGCATTCTGGCTACCCTCGGATATGTATCCAAGGAAGGGGAGCGGGCACCTACGGTGCGCAGCTGGAAATGGCGGGAACATCATATCTGTTACATCCATCCGGTCAAAAGGACTCAAGTGGAGATCCATTGGCGCTTGAACCCGGATTCGGGCAAAGAAACCGATTTTGAATTGCTGTGGAAACGCAGCCGGTTCAGTTCATACACACAGACACCTGTCCGTATGCTCGAACAAGAAGACCTATGGGCTTATCTCGTAACCCATGGTGCACGACACGGCTGGTTCAGACTGCGCTGGTTACTGGATATCGACCAGATGATCCGCAGCATGCCACTTGATGTGAAGAAATTAGAGAGACGTCTGAAAGCGGAGGGGCGTTTATCGATCGGTTCGCAGGCTCTTCACTTAGCCTCAGATCTGTTGAATACGCCGCTGGATGTAGAGTACAGGTCCTTGATGTCCTTAAGTGACCGTACAGGCAAGCGATTAGCCAACGAAGGCGCAAAGTTCATGAACGACATGCTGGAAAGTCCGGCTGATATGAAGTCTTATCAATCGTATTTGTTTAAACTTCGAAGTACAAAACAGAAATGGTTTTTCTTTATTGAACGTTTATATCCAAGTACATGGGATGTGGATCAATTGCCACTTCCACGTTCTTTGTTTTTTCTATACTTTCCGTTACGTCCGTTTCTCTGGTTCTGGCGGCGAATTAAAAGGTATACGGTGACGGAAAGGGGTAAAGTATGATCTCGGAATTAAGGTATTTCATGCGAAAGTTGCATCATGTCACGGGGCCCATCTTATATTGGAATCTGCTAGGGATGATCTGTATCAGTCTCATGGAAGGGATCGGTATCTACATGCTTGTTCCGATGCTGAGTCTGATTGGCATATTTGAGATGGGCTCCACAGGCTTAAACATTCCCTGGATTGGCGAAGTACTGAATCGTTTTTCTGAAAATAGCCAATTGTTACTCGTATTGTTCACCTTTGTGTTGATTGTCTCCGGACAGGCCTGGATGCAGCGTCTCCAGACGATCCGTAATACTCGAATCCAACAGCAATTTGTACGAACGCTGCGCATGGAAACCTATGGTGCTATTATTATGGCGCAATGGTCATTTTTTCTCCAAAAACGAAAATCCGATTTTAACCATATATTAACGACTGAACTTGCACGTGTGAGCCAGGGAACGAGCATTATGCTGCAAATGGCAGCCTCTCTGATCTTTACGGGCATTCAGATCGGTCTTGCTTTCTGGTTATCCGCCAAGCTGACGGCACTTGTGCTGGTCTGTGGATTGGTATTATTTATCGTCTTACGAAAATTCGTCAAGCGCGCCAAGCAGATCGGGGACCAGACCTCTGAATTCTCGCAAAGTTATTATAACGGCATTACCGAGCATTTCAACGGCATTAAGGATATTAAGAGCAACATGCTTGAGCGCTCCCACATGAACTGGTTTGAGCGCATGTGCAGACAGATAGAACGCAATGTCATTCAATTTAGCCAATTGAACAGTGGAACACAGCTAATTCACCGGATGTCCGCGGCAATCATTATTGCGGCATTCATCTATCTTTCTCTCCGTGTAATGACGGTGCCACCCGCAAGCCTGCTGCTCATCATCCTAATCTTTTCCCGCTTATGGCCAAGGTTTACGGCAATTCAGTCCAATCTGGAGTACATCAGCTCCATGCTGCCTGCATTTCGGGTAGTCAGAGAATTACAAGCGCAGACGGCGAAGAGTCGTGAGATTAGTGAAGAGATTGCTTCGGCAGGAGACGTTGGAACTGATGGGATTCAACCTATGGAACTGAAGGGATCTATCACCTGTGAGGATGTCTGCTATCGCTATGAGGGAAGTGATGCTTACTCATTGAGAAATGTGCAATCTTCGATTCCAGCAAGGGGTATGACCGCAATTGTGGGGAAATCCGGAGCAGGCAAAAGCACGCTGATAGATCTGATTATGGGCCTTGTGAGGCCTGAAACTGGTCGTATTTTGATTGACGGTGTTCCTCTGTCAGAAGAACGATTATTGAGCTGGCGAAGTTCCATCGGATATGTCTCCCAAGATCCATTCCTGTTTCACACAAGTATTCGTGAGAATCTGCGTCTGGTTGATCCAAATGCAAGTGAAGAACAGATGTGGCAGGCTTTGCAATTTTCCTCCTCTGCGGCATTTGTACGGAAGCTGCCTCAAGGTCTGGATACGATTATTGGTGATCGGGGCATTCGTCTATCCGGGGGCGAACGTCAGCGATTGGTGCTTGCCCGGGCTATGTTGCGTAATCCTTCTGTATTGGTACTGGATGAAGCAACGAGTGCGCTGGATAGTGAGAATGAACAGTACATTCATGAGGCGCTGGAACGGTTAAAAGGACATGTGACCATTATTGTGATTGCACACCGATTGTCTACGATTCGGACGGCAGATCGTGTAATTGTACTTGATGAAGGTCGGGTGATTCAAGAGGGCGGGTACCAGCAGTTATCTACTGATCCGGTAGGGACGTTCAGCAAACTTTTGAACATGCAAGCAGGTGTTGTGGGGCAGTAAGTCGGTTATGACATAACGTAAAGAGGCGCGCCACGATGGGCGCGCCTTTCATGTAAGTAGTTAGTATAATGAGCAAGAATTAATGAACGAGGGCTGTTTTCGTAGGAAGTGGCAGTTGAAGAGCACCGATCTGCTCCAAATGCTGTACGATCTCTTGCACGGCTTCCTCAATGGACCATTGCTCTGTATCGATGATAAATGAAGGAGATTTGGGTACATCATAGGGGGCGGAAATGCCTGTGAAATGCGGGATGTCACCATTGCGTGCTTTTTTGTATAGACCCTTGGGATCACGCCGCTCACATTCTTGAATTGAACAGCGCACATAGATTTCAATGAAATCATCTGGTTCAAATAACTGTCTGACCATCTCCCGATCCTGTTCATGAGGAGAGATAAAAGCCGAAAGTACAAACAACCCGGCATCTACCATTAACTTTGATACTTCACCAATTCGCCGCAGATTTTCTTGACGATCCCCTGCTGTAAAACCGAGATCACGGTTCAGTCCATGACGTACATTATCCCCGTCCAGAACATAACAGCGTACGCCTTGATCGTAGAGATACTGCTCCAGGGCAAATGCAAGGGATGACTTTCCTGCACCTGATAACCCGGTAAACCATATGGCACGACTACGGTGCCCATTATGCTTCTCCCGGTCTTGTCTGTTGATGCTGGATGATTGCCAGGTTATGTTGCGCTCTTCCTTCGACATGAGTATCCCGCCTTTTCCCTACCATGATATGTATAATATTTTAACATATTTACAAGATTATATCACCTTACATATTTCTTCAAAATAAGCGTGAATCGACAAAATATCGGGTATAGATGTAGTACATACATAAGCATTATGCATATATCCAAAGAGTATTTTGAATCGAATGATGCAAAATGCTCACATTGCAGGAGGAACAATGTCATGAACAAAAACATACAAAACATACAAGTTGGATTTAAATGCCCGGATTGCCAGCAGGATATTCGAGCGGAATTTATAGATGAACAGGTCAGCACGGTTCGTTGTAAAGGTTGTGACAGAGCGTATACACTTTTGAAGCCAACCATCGGTGATGAGATTCTACTGGATTGGGAGCAGGAGGCTTTGTATCACAAGCTGAGGGCAGAGCGGTCCGAACTGGATAATCACAATATGTCGGCCTTGATTATCAAAGTTATCGAGTTGCTTACATGGCGTGATCGGGGAGATGGACAGACCCGTGCCATACAGACCGTGAGGGAATGGCTTGCTTCCAGTGGCAAACCTCAGACCTTACTTGAATTGTTCCATCAATCTCCGCCACAACCTGAAAATAAACGTTTCGATCGTTAATGATTTACATACATTAGCCGTTCCTGTGGCATATTACCTGAAGGTGTTCGTGTGTGCAAACGACTAACCGAATTTTCAGGAACAGGAGCGGATAGAATGAAGCGAATGGTTCTATATATACTGTTGGGACTGTTATCCATCAGTATGGTACCGGCACAGACTGAAGCATCACCGGTTACCGGAGCGTATCACTTTGGCTTCAAAAAAAGTCAAAACGGTCAACTGCCCTCCATTGATCAGGAAGGCTTTAAATCAATCTTACAACATAACGATGCCATTTTCCTGGGGGATACAAAACAGAAGGAATTGTATCTCACGTTTGATAACGGGTATGAGAATGGATTCACACCTGCCATACTGGATGTTTTGCGTACCAAGAAGGTGCCGGCGGCTTTCTTTGTGACAGGTCATTATCTAAAAGATCAGCCTGAGTTGGTCAAACGTATGGCGGCTGAAGGTCATATTGTCGGTAATCATTCATGGAGTCATCCGGATATGACCCGCATCTCCAATGAAAAGCTTAGAGAGGAACTTGAGAAGGTCAAGTCGGAGGTCAATCGGCTGACCGGTCAACAAGCGACCTTTTTACGGCCACCGCGCGGGATTTTTAACAATCGAACGCTTGCAGAGAGTCATGCCCAAGGGTATGTGAATGTGTTCTGGTCTGTTGCTTATAAAGATTGGGATACCAATGTGCAGCGTGGCGCACAATATGCTCATCAACAGGTGTTGAAACAACTCCATCCGGGCGCTGTCATTTTGCTTCATTCGGTATCCAAAGATAACACGGAGGCTCTTGGTTCCATTATTGATGAGGCCCGCAAGCAAGGATACGTATTCAAAAGTCTGGATGATCTGCGGACCAAAAGTTATTGATCCATTATTATAATGAGCAATGGACCAAATGTAGGTCATTCAAAAGTTTAGCAAAAATATTAAAGGGCATCCTGAGCGATTAAGCTCGGAATGCCCTTTTTAGTTATAACGGTATGCCAGTCCAACTATTGATGAACCACATACAGATTTAGAAGAAGGATTGGGTAATACGATACGATGTAACGTGTAATACTATAAAACAGTGTTATAGATGATTCCAATCGTTTTCGGGCCGCAATGACTGCATACTACACAACCAGCAGTGGTTAGTTCAACTCGGGCACCCGTCTGTTCCTGTAAAGACTTCTTCAAGTCAAGCGCATCCTCTTCAGCCATGGTGTGCACAACAATCAGCAGGTCTGGATCGATCTGATCCTTCTGGCTGAGCGTATTATTCAGCATTTGTTCCAGAGCTTTCTCCCGTTTGCCGCGCACTTTATAGGCAGGTGCCATCTTGCCATCTGTTACCCGGATGACAGGACGAATCTTCAACAGGCTTCCAATCAGGTTCTGCATGCCCGAACAGCGTCCGCCTTTATGCAGATACTCCAGTGTATCGATGACAAACTCCGTGCGTACATTTGATTTCATTGCCTCAATCAGATGTGTAATCTGAGTCAGGTTTTGCCCTTTATCAGCAGCATGTACAGCTTTCATCACCATCAGTGCAATTCCTGATGAGAGATTCTGTGAGTCAATGACCGATATTCGACCTTCCGGGAACTCGGAACTCGCTAGTCGTGCATTTTGATAGGTAGAGGAAAGTTCAGAAGATAAGCTGATATATAAAATCTCATCCCCTTGATCTATGTAAGGTTGAAATGCCGTTATGAAATCAGCGGGGGAAGGTGCAGCTGTTTTGGGAAGACGCCCATCTTGGCTAACACGTTCATATAGCTGTTCAGGCTTAATCTCAGCACCGTCTTTCAGTGATTCTTCACCGAACACGACATATAAGGGGATGATACCGATATCGTGCTGCTGGATCCATTCTGGAGCCAGATCACTTGTGCTGTCCGCAAAAATTTTGATTCGTGACATGTCAATCTCCTTTGAAAACAATAATTTTGGCAAAAAATATAGATTATCCTTATGTGTAAACCCATTCATTTTAATTATAAGGAAACATGACGCTGATGCAAAGCGTTACATCAGCGTCATGCCTACCAAGATAAGTCCAACGAATAACAGAATCATGATCCCATTTAATAGGGTTCCGATAATGGCAAAAACTTTCTTTCGATTCTTGAGGACAAGACCAATAATTCCGACGATGCCTCCGGCCAGATTGAGAATCAGGCAGACCAGGATGGCTAACGAAGCCAGAACCACTGCTGGATGCAAGGCGATCTCTTCTGTCTGCAACGGGGTTAGAACTCCGATGGACTCGTTTACAGCCATGGTGGCAATAAAGAATATCAGAATATAACCCAAGATTGCAACCAATCCAATGACAAAGCTGGCGATCCCAGGTCCGGAATGTTTCAGTGGTGCCATTGGTTGCCTCTCATGATCTGGCGGGTATGCTTCATACCCATTGTTATTGTATGGATCTGCATGGCCAGGATTCTGATCCGTGTTGTTATAACCTGAATTATAGGAATCGCGATTATCCATAATGTTGACTTGCCTCCCTTAATCATCGTAC
This sequence comes from Paenibacillus sp. FSL H7-0940, assembly GCF_037979415.1. Lineage (NCBI taxonomy): Bacteria > Bacillati > Bacillota > Bacilli > Caryophanales > Paenibacillaceae > Paenibacillus > Paenibacillus sp. FSL H7-0940. The sequence goes on along the minus strand of NZ_CP150280.1, from coordinate 3,628,685 downwards.
TGAGTGTTATTAACCTAATCGATGAGTAATGATTCTTTCTTAAAATACAACGATTACATACCTGTTTACTTTTCCATAAATATCGATAAAAATCAAGGATTTACGCTTGTTTCCTACAATTTATAGGGCAGGGATAGGATTGTTAAGTATAAACAGACATATGATCTTTGAAGCTCCGTCCCGACTGGTAAAGGAGGAGTGGATTCGCTACAATAATAGGAGTGAATTGTAGTTGAATTAAGGGAGAGAACTTATATGCAACGAAGATGGATGATGCTTGGAGCTGTAATGACCATGCTATCGGTGGCGATTGGTGCGTTTGGTGCTCATATGCTCAAGGATACGATTGGGCCGGCGGCCATCGCTACATATGAGACGGGTGTGCAATATCACATGATTCATGCATTGGCCTTGCTCATTATTGGTTTGACGGCTGGTCAACTTGGAGCATCGACAAAACTGAAGTGGGCAGCGCGTCTGTTGTTTATCGGAATTATCGTGTTCTCGGGCAGTTTGTATGTGCTTAGTATTTCTGGCATCAAGATTCTGGGTGCCATCACACCGATTGGTGGGGTAGCCTTCATTGCCGGATGGTTGCTATTGGCATTAGATGTATGGCAGCGAGGTAAGGATCGCTCCTGATCGGTCCAAACAAATCTCGGAGGGTTCAATTCTACATGAACCATAGAACTAAAAAAGCAACTTGCGTTAGAATGTCCCGTCATTCTAACGCAAGTTGCTTTTTGTTTTAATCCAGTTAGGTTAGTTACAGAAACTCATCGATTTCATTGGTTCGGAACGTATACACCTGTTTTTCATCGACATGGTAGATGCTCACAATACTGGTATCTCTATCAAAATTCAGAATACGGCAAGGAATGCTCTGATGTTTACCGTTCTTGTTATTGACAACAATACGGGTGAGTTTATTCTCCTTGATGAGCGTGTCAATCCACGCGTCAAACGAGTTTCCATCGGATACATTGGATGTTTGGGTGGCAGGCTTTTTCTCACTAACCGGTTGTTCTTGTAGATTCTGTGTTTTGACTGGAGCAGGTGAGGCAGGTGTCTGAGCTGCAGTGGACGCCTTCTGTGCTGCGTTGGCTTTTTTGCGTTCGTTGTGAAGTGTGACGAAAGAGTCCTTCTTGGACTGGAGTGTCGCTTCAATAATTTTGCCTAGCTCTATGCCGGATTGAATCCGAAAGTCCGCAATTTGTTCTTCATTGTTTATGAACTCCAACAGGGACTGCAGTGCCAATGCATTTGAGCGGCTCTTAATAAGTATATCGACATTAAATAAAAAGCCGATGTCCTCTTGATTGGATAAGGTTTCTTTCATTCATCCCAGCCCCGTTAAAAATTATGTCAGCTCAAAAAAACGCTTCAATTCACTATATCATTAAAAAGGAAATTATCATAGTGCTAGAGACGCAGAAATATGCCGATTCGAAATGAATCTAGTCCCGGAGTGCCCCTTAATTTCTCCCCAGAATAGAACAAATAATCTTCTTTTTTCATCCCCTGATCGTCCTGTTTGCCTGCGCCAGTCGTGCGGGTCTACTCTATAATTTATTTAATCAGGACAGGAAGCAACAGGGGGAATCGGGAATGGGCAATGCATATCAGGATCGATTGAGATACGTTTATAAAATTACATCTTCCAGAATTAGAAAAGCGGATTATGATCTGCATCTTACTTATCAAGAAGCGACAGTAAATGGAGAAGTGGCATCTATTGGAAACCATCAGGTGTTTCGTTTTATAGATCGTATTCGAGGCTACAAAGAGAGGGAACAAGATCTGGCTAGAATCAAGCTGGAAATAGAGCGATTAAAAGCCTTGAAAACCAATGCTGAACATAAAAGAGCAATGAAGAAATTGCATGAAGAACTAAAAAATTTGAAGTTTGCCGATGATTACTTGCTGGTGGTCATTGAAAATAATAAAGACTATGATCGGCTGAATTCATCAAAAGCTTTCTCCATCAACGGCAAGAAATACAAGCGGTTATTGGCTACGACAGGTGGAGCCAAAAGTTCGACGGTCATCTATGTGAGTGAGGATATTCATCCGCTGTTGGAGAAAAGATTGAATAACGGCAGAGATCCCAATAAAGAGCTGGTTCCTGCCAAACTGGAGGCATATAAGGCCTTGGCTTGCAGTACAAGCACGCCTGTGTCACATCCCGAACGGGTATTAGTTGTTCATGATTGTATAACTGAATTTGGCGCAGACATAATTCAGATTGATGATACCGAGACAGAATACCCTCGCATTGAGAGTAGGAAAAATGAGCCTATTCAGATGAACATGAGTGATGGGTTCGGTCTTATCTCTCCTGCACTTAGTGAACGATGGGCAACCGAGCTGGGACATGCATATATCCCGAGTGGATTTTGTATTCGTAATAGCTTCTGTAAAGGGATGGTCTTTACATTTGACTATCACGAATTTGCAGATCGAGTTGCAGGCAATTATATGGTGGACGATGCCTGGGGTAATCCTGTGGATATTCGAGAGGTAGACCTGATCATCACAACGTCCATGCTCAAACTATGGAGCTCGTACAACAGTATCGACGATTATCTGTTATGTTGCGGTTATTATGGCTACACGTTCAGCGTAACGAAGGTTACACCCGAAGAACTGGAGGATGAGCGTCATTTAAACTACCAGTTTATTCAGTCGCTCCAATTGGATGATAACGAGATTGGTGAACTTATTACTCCCACGGTGGACTCGATTAAGGATGTACTGGGTGAAGACTATCGCAAGGCACTGTTATTTCTCAAAGGAATTCACATCCATGAGAACGATTATAGAAATAGTCCAGATGATTATATCAAAGGGCTGATGGTAGACCCGCGACTTATAGATGATCCTTTTGTGCGCAACAAAATTCATACCTTAATACGTAAACGAATGAATGAAGCCAAGATCGGAGTTCTAAGAGTGAAAGGCAATTTCAGCATTATTTCTGGCGATCCCTACACATTGTGTCAGAGCATATTTGGCTTACCTTTAACAGGATTGCTGAGTTCAGGTGAGTTCTACTCCAGCTATTGGAATGAACGCCATGTGGACCGCGTAGCTTGCTTCAGAGCTCCGATGACTTGTCATAACAATATTAAGGTGCTTCGTTTTCGAAATACAGATGAGATGCAGCATTGGTATCGCTATATGAACACGGTCACGATCTTAAATTCATGGGATACGACGACACATTCCTTAAATGGTGCAGATATGGATAGTGATCAGGTCTTAACTACAGACAACCACACAATTCTTGGGGCAATTCAGGAGCTTGATGCGATTGTATGTGTACAGAAAACCTCAGCTCAAAAAATTCCGGATGAAAAGGATATGGTTCAGGCCAACAAAGACAGCTTCGGTGATCTGATCGGTTTTACAACGAACAAAATCACATCGATGTTTGATGTATTAGCCAATTATGAGGAGCATAGTGCAGAATATCAGGAAATGATGTACCGAATTCAATGTGGTCAGCATTATCAACAAAATGCCATTGATCAGGCTAAAGGTATTGAATGTAAAAAAATGCCGAAGCACTGGTATGATATTCGCGCTGCGGTAACGGACGAGTCTGCCTTGAAAATGGTAGCACACAAGAAACCTTATTTTTTTATATACAATGACCCGGAACAGAAAAAAGAATATACCACCTATGTAGAAAAAACGAGTCAGAAGTGCTTGCAGCTCTTTGGCATGACTGTGGACGAGTTGTATTCGAAGAAGGAGCTATCTCCGGATCAGGAACAGTTCCTGGCACAGTATGAACAGAGAATGCCTGTATCCACGGCACCATCTGTGATGAACCGGTTATGCCATCAAGTGGAAGATGAGTTCAACAAGTTAAAGCTAAAACAGTCCGAGAGCCCATTTGATCATACGATATTGATGAGTACCAAAAAATACTCACAAGCTCGTTATAAAGAGATTCAACGTTTATATCAGATGCATAACGAAGAGCTACGTAGCTATATGACTAACTTGCGCAAGAGTAAGGTGAAAAAGGAAGAAAGATCAGCCCGATGGCAGTTGTTTGTTTCACGTTTCAAGGAGCAGGCGCTGGAGATCTGTAATAACGAAGAAGATTTGTGCAATATGATTGTGGACATGTGTTATCGAAATGCGGAGAAATCAAAGCAATTTGTATGGGATGTGTCAGGAGATCAGATTATTCGCAATCTATTGCTCAGCAATGATCACATCATCCATTATCCGGTTAGAGAGCCGGACGGCGATATTGAGTATGCCGGAAGAACCTTTAAAATGACCCAAATGTATGTGAAGGAGCAGCGCCCTTGAAAATCATTCTGAATGAACGTCATCATGCCGAGCAAGCAATTGCACATGGGAAAATGGATAAGAAGCCAACCAAAACGTTGATTTGTTTAGCTAAATACGGGCTTCAACAAGGGAAGAACGCCGAAGATGCATATGCGTTGTTAAATCAGTTTATGACCAAGTATTATCCAGACTACAATGCTGTCCAGTGGGATACATTTCTCAATCGTATCATTAAGCAGTCTCAGAAGTATATCAAGATAAGGGAGGAGGCAAGCAAGAGCACGCTAATCGAGATTGATCATGTACCTGTAACGCACGAAGAACTTCAAAAGATCAAACAACTTAAAAGTAAACGACTCGAGAAATTGGCCTTTGTTTTACTGGTCTACAGCAAGATTAATAATCGAATCAATGAAAATGATACGTACTGGATTAATCATGAATGGAAAGAAATCTACGGTGATAGTCAAATGGCCGTAAGCAAAAAAGATCAGGGGTTATTGGTGCACAAACTTATTCAGTTAGGGTATCTCAAAGAAAGTCAACGTGTCGATTCAACTAACGTACAGGTTTTGTTCGCTGCGGAGCATGGTGAGGTTGCCTTCCAGTTAGTTCGCTTCGATGATTTTGTGTTGGAGTATTCTCGCTGGAAAGGAGAAAACATCAAAAATTGTACCGTATGCGGAAAACGAATGCTTGCAAAATCGAATCGAATGAAATACTGCAAGGAGTGCAAAAAAGCTGGCATTAGTCCAATTAGAAAACTTCTCTAAAGCCAGACACAGCAATGCTTTGCATGGTTGTTCAAGAATTTCTTTAATGATAAGCCAGAGACAGGTTTCCTAGTTATGGGGGAGGTATCAACTTGGAAACAGTCTTATAAAGAAAATATGCTACATAACGCTTAGGTAGGTGAATTATGTCAAATGGGATAACTTTAGCACATGTAGAGTCTTTAATTAGAGAAGCGGTGAAACATAGCGGTCCCGGGCAGCCAGGAGATCCTGGCGAAACTGAACTCGCTATCAAGCGGGCACTGGAGGCTGCTGGCGAAGCCTTACAGGCCGCCGGAAAAGCAAAAGAGGCTTATCAGACGACTCGACTTGTGTATCAGAGTCCAGTTGCTGATTTTGAGGAGTTAAGTATGCAATACCCTTCTCCTGAAATAGGCTGGACGGTGCAGACGTATAAGGATGGTAAAAGATATCGTTTTGATGGACAGACATGGGTAGAGATTGATGTATTTGGTCAAAACCTTCAGGTGGTTAATTCCGATATGGATGGGCTCATGAGTACAGCTGAACACCTGAAATTAAATGAGATTCCGTTGGAAGTACAGGATCGGGTTATAGTCTTTTGCAAAGAATCACGGGTGTACCCGGAAGTACTGGGGATTTTAGCCCCCTTTCCATTCGATGGCGAGATTTTACATGTAAAGGGCTACTGTGGAGTTTCTGGAGATACCGCGACTGAAATAAGAATTGAACGATCCAAGGATCTCATTCACTGGCAGGATGTGATGGGGAGTCCACTGAAATTTGAAGCATTTCAACATCAAGATGATGGTGAGGCTACATTTGAGGTGGGAAAAGTGGAGGCTGGAGATATCTTCAGAATCAACATCATCGAAGCCGGTCCAAACACTCAACATCTTACGATTCAATTAACGATCAGAACATAAAAAAAGGAGATGGATTATAATGACACAACCAATTATTTCATGGATGGATGCTACACATAGTAATGAGATTATTACCCCTTTTGACTACAAGGTTATTGATGCAGATAGCAAAAGTGATATCTTTATTTTCAATGTATGGAACAATAAAAATGGTGCTTCGGACGTATCTAAAATGGAAGATTGCACGATTACAACGCGAGATATGACTGGTGGTACTGGAGACACGGAGGCTCATGATGTAGAAGTGGTGAAGAATAACTGGTTCCACGTTCAGGTTGATTCCTTGGGGGAGACAGACCTGGAAGAGGAAAGTTCACGTATTGGCAGGGATTTTTCCAAACCCATCGGAACAACAGGCAAGACAACCAAAGATCATACAGGAACTGCTTATGCAACACCATTTGCACCGGGACCGAAAGAAATCCTGGGCGTTAGTAACAATGGAAATCCTCAAGATGCGGCTGGTAACTATGTAACGCTATCCATTCAATGTGTAGTGCCGCTGAACGCGAAAAGTGGCAAGCAACAGTTCAAGAAACGTATTTCCTACCGTTACGTGTAAAAAAAGAAACAGTTATGGGGCAGGCTATTGCAGCCTGTCCTTTTTATTAAAAGGGGGAAGTCCTGTGATTCTAGGTAATACACAATTTACGCGCTCACCTGTATCTCAAGCCTATGTATGGATTGCTGATTACTATGATGGTACTTATTTAAGCGAATTCGATTTGCAGACACAACAATCAAACAGTTTTTATAAAATTAACAAGGAAAAGTTGGTCTCTTTTGGATTGATCGGGCAAGGATCTCACGTGTATCACAACGTTGCCAACGGTGTATTTCATATTAATGCAGATAGGTACTCTATATCATACATATGTGAAGAACAAGAATACCCACTAACGGGTAGGACCTTTCTATACAGTGACATCATTCAATTCAAGAATGTTTCTTCAGATGTGAATATGAGTGGACATTCAGGTCCCGGAAATTCGGGGACTATTAATAATACGATTGAATGTTTTAACTTCGGTTACAAAAAAATGATGAATTTGAACGATGTGCAGATTAATTTTCAATGTGTGTGTTCCCTGCCGTTGAAAGAAACTGCGTTTCTCCAAATTAAAATCACCTCAGATCAGGACCTGCCTGGGCAATTAGTTATTCGTAAAAATGGCTTTGTCATAGATCAAATCGTAGCCCCTCTGAAGGCAAATCATGCAGGAATCATAAACTGGGACATTCGTTGAATTGGATTTTGAGATGAGATAGGTGGTGAAAGTATGGCGATTCAAGAAATAGCACTGGATATAGATCTATCCATAGGTGTTTTCAAAGATACGATATATCAGGCCCAGAAGTTGAAACTAAGAGAGTTGAGCCAAGATGCGGACGGGAATTCAATCTATCCTGGTAATGGATCTTGGGAGTCCACTCCCATTCGGATTCAGGATAAGATCACATCATTTAAAGGTGTGGCTGCAAGTGTAGACGTAGTGGGGGGAGCATCATACAAAATCTATTGGAGTACATCTGAGGATGGCTTTGAGTGGGGGGCGTATGAGGAAATTCTAGCAGATGTGACTGCTCCTAAGTCTCCTGCAAAGTATATGAAGGTGAAAATTGAGATTTTTGCAGAAAAGAAATATTCGAATTTCTACATAGACGATTTTAATGAGGATGGGAAATACAACAACTCCTTTGTTGAAAGCGATTCGGGTTCACTAGGCTTGAAGAGAATATATCAATTGAATATGGAAAGAGCATCGGACACTCCAGCAGGGATGGTGCTGAGGCAGAAGATTGAAAATACGAAATTCAAGAAATTAGATAGGATTAGAGTGAGTAAGGGGTGATTTTATGGCAGTTCCAGCGACTATAGGCGTATTGAGATCAAATATAAGTGATATGGAGATTGGCGATTATATTTCATGTAGTGCTATACGTTTAGGAACAATAAGCGCATCAACAGCATTTTATGATCTTGGTTATCCCAATTCAAATGAAGTAGCTTTGACTGGATTTGATGCAACCACTCAACAAACTGGAGTTTTTTATCTTGTCAAAGTTAATAAAGGCATTCTTGTGGCTGACCGAGTTGTTTTTAATATGGTAAGTTGGGATTTGCTTAATGCAAGAGGGCTGATAGAAGGTTATGCGAATTGGAATCCATTCGTTTTAACTCCAAAGATGACTAGCAATATTGCTCCTCATGGGGAAGCAAGTGCAAGTTCAGAAATAAGTACAAGGCAAGCTTACCAAGCTTTTGACAAAGTATATACTGGAAATAAATTTTGGCAAGCAAATGCAGCTACAGGGTGGATTCAATATAAATTTTTAGAAGGAAAAAGAGTGTCTAAGTATAGTTTGACTGGAATTGATACAGGACAATTCTCTTTACAAATCAATCCTAAAGATTGGACGCTTGAAGGTTCAAATGATGGTTCTAATTGGACAGTGTTGGATACAAGAGTTGACGAAAGTTTTACAACATTAGAGAAAAAAATATGCACCTTTAATAACACCGAAAAATTTACTCACTACCGTTTAAATATAACCAAGAATAATGGTATGGCTGGCTATGTTGCTCTAACTGAATTAGAGTTGATGGATAATATTGTTGGAACATTTCGAAGTCTTACAGGTGGAATTGCTTTTGCTGATTCGGATGGTAAAAAGTCTGCTTCAAAAACAGATTTGAATTTTGGCGCTTGGCCTAAAATCAACGAATGGGACAAGTACATTGTTAATTTCCCTATGGGTAAAATTCAAGCTGGCAAAACTCTAGACGATGTTTTTCACTGGAAAAACGTTTATTCATTTACACAGGACACTCCAGAGTTAAATATATCTTTCAGTGTTTCTAATTACAGAATGCCAAGAGGATCGACTACACCTCAAGGTACCTTAATATTACCTGCGGCATCAATCCATACAATATATGGGTATCGTCCTGTATTTGAATATAAGGAGGTGTAATGATGGCAACTGTAGGACAGCAATTACCAAAGCCCCAAACAGGATGGAAAAGATCCAATGCAATTTCCTCAGCAATTTCTTATGTAGGAACTTGGGAGAGATTTGAAACAACTATAGGCTCCTATCAGTTTACTGATAATGTTGGTATGTTCTCTATCACAGCAAACGATACAATGAAATTTAACTTTACTGGTAAAAAACTTATTTTGAAAGCATATGGAAATAATGATACAAGTGGATTTGTACTAATACTTGATGGAGTGAATCAGGGGAACATTAAGACTGCTTACGGAACTCCATCTACTGTGGTCGTTTATGAAAAAGACGATTTGGAAGATCGTGAACATAGCGTTGAAATAAAAGTCTTACCCTATACATCCGTTTCAGGGGCAACTAGGACAAGACTTTTGTTTGACTCCATTGATATTGATCAAGATAGGGATCTTGGATTGGTAAGACCAGTGGTAGGATCTAAATTAACAGCGCCAGAATCAGGATGGAAGAGATATGATGACAATATTTCCTCAATTAAATATGTTGGAAGTTTCACTAACGGTGCTGGTACAGGTGCATACAACGGGTACTCTAATTACACATCAATGATAGGCGACAAAATTGTCTTTGATTTTGAAGGAACTAAGCTAAGAATTATTGGAGCACGTTATACCAATCGAAGTGATTTAATTGATATTTACGTTGATGGAAAGTTGCATGGAACTCATTCACAACTAGGTTCGGAGCTTGCACAAGTACTTCAGGTTGAAATTGTTGGATTACCCGAAGCAAGACATCGAGTAGAAATGGTTAATAAATCCAGTCGATCAACGACAACTTTTATGGCTCTTGATGCAATCGACATCGATTCCGATGGTCGTTTATTTCATCCAGATGAAGTAGAAGATGTCTCTAAGCTCACTATTGGCAAGCGAATCAGGTGTAATTATGCTGTGACTTCAAACGGTGGAGAAGGTGTGTTCAGTGGTCTTGGGAAAGAAACAGACGACTTCATTATAACTTCTCCTACTGTCCCTGCAATCAATAAAGGTGACTTTTACTTTATTATGGCAGATGAATTCAACAACAAGAATATTCTGATTGCGGATAGACACATCCAAAGCTTTGTTTCGTGGGATCAATTAAATAGTTATGGTAGAGTTTTCGGTATTCCAGTTGATATGGGCATGGTAGAATTTAATTTCGTTGCACGTCTTTTGACAGGTAGTATAACATCTAATGATGATTATAGTGAATGGTATAAATACATTGTAACATCTACGTTAAATAACACTATTTCGCCAGGAGATAATAGTGTTTGGAATTGGAACAGTAGTAGTGCGTATAGTTGGACAACAACAACTGCATCAGCCAATTCAACTTATAGGGCAAGGAAAGGTTTAAGTGCAGTCAATGCGTTCAATGCTCCTGCTAGTAGTAATGCAACTTCAAACACTGGATATAGACCTTTGTTTGAAGTTGAAGTGCTTCCAATGAACAGATCGTTTATTAATCATAAAGGGGCGTATAAAAGGTTTTACGCTGGAACTCCTGAAATATCTGAAACGCATGCCACCACGGATAGTATTCCACCAATGATATCAAAATCTTCTCCTTCTGGATTCGCGAGTGCAAGCGCGTATTTTAGTACATATGACGCTTGGCAAGCTTTTAGCGATACACCTTCGGGTAACATGGCGTGGATATGTACTGCAAGGACCGGTTGGATCTGCTATAGATTTGATATACCAAAAGTCATAACAAAATATACTATATTACCACCTTCAGATAATACGTCTGTCCTAACAAGAAGTCCAAAAGATTGGATTATAGAAGGTAGTAATGATAGCACAAACGGTTCTGATGGAACGTGGGTTACAATTGACACTGTAATAGGTGTTACAGGTTGGGAAATGAATAAGAAGAAAAAGTTCACCTGCTCCAATATTAACAGTTATCTTTCCTATCGCATAAGAATTACATTAAATAGTGGAGACACCTCATACGTTTCAATTTGGCAGATCGAATTGATGGAAAGAATAACTGCTGTTCCTGCAATTCCTTCAATGTGGAATACAATTTCCGAAACTCTACCATCAGTAGACACATTTATTAATGACGGAATGGATGATCTATCCGTTGTAGATAGAAAAAACGAAAATTTCGTTCAGATTATGACTGTAAAGGGATCACTAGGATCAGGTAAGTTTTTCAAAGGAAGAATCGAACTGAAAAAATATTATGAAGTAACAAGTGTAAATGTGAAGTAGAGTATGTATACTCTACTTCTTTTGTTTTAAAATAATTATTTTATTTAGAAGGGAGATGATTGAATGGCATACATGACAACCCAAGAATTAATGGATTTATATGGTGTATCATGGTTTAAGATGGATGAAAATACTGGTACTTCATTGATTGATAGTAAGGGCAGTGCAGTAGCTAGTTTTACTGGAACACCATCTGTCATAGATGGTTTTTTAAACAAAGCCAAACAGTTTAGTGGAAGCGCTCAGTATATAAGGTTTAATGCTAGGATTATGCCAGTTGGAGCAAAAAGTATCCGTTTTAAAATAAAAACTACTGCCTTATCTGGAACGATCATCGCCAATCACGATAATAGTGCAAACTCTAGAAATGGTCTAGCAGTTACACTTACCAATGGATCTGTTGTTTTTACACTCCTACATGGAAACAATTCAACTTTTCCATTTCAAGTAAGAACAACAACATTGGTTAATGATGGAAAGTGGCATGATATTTTATTTACTTGGGATGGGACAACATCTAATAATGGTATCAAGTTATATGTAGATAATATGTACACTCCAGAGGTTATAGGAGCTTCTTATTATGTAGAGATCAATACACCACAGGATAACTTATCTATTGCTGGCTCTTATGCGGGTGGCACATTATTAAATGGTTCATTAGATGAAATTGAAATTTATAATCAAGCAATTACCATTTCTCCTCCACCAGTAAGTAAAATCTTACTTTCATCTGGTGATAAGTATTATTCAATTAAAGACAAGAGTGTTATCTACTCGGATAAAGCGGTAATCCCACTTTTAAGTACTAATAATTCTAATGTTACAAGTGACTATACTTTAAGTGCAGGAAGCAATTCAGATTTGGCTTATAGGGCGATACAAGGTGGGACAACTGCCTGGCAAGGTACGGGATGGTTTAGAACTGTTTTTGTTAAAAAATACAGATTGGGTGCATACTCCATTCAGGCTTGGAGTGCACCCAATCAAACCCCTTTAGCTTTTAGGCTTATGGGAAGCAATGACGGTGTAGTTTGGGATGAAATAAATAAACAGAGCGGTTTAAGTTGGACAGCCAACGAAATTAAACTTTTCCCTATCAACGCTTCCGTTGCATATACACATTATGAATTAAGAGACATGGCATCTTTAATCACTCCCTTAACATTAAGATCATTTCAGCTTTTTGAGTATATTGGGAAAAATATTTCAATGCTGATTACCGAAAGTGCTACTGAGGATCAGTTTATAAAATACGGAACAGATACCATAGCATTTAATAGTGAGATTAAAAGGGTTGTAGATGTTTTGTCACATGAAGTATTGTTAGGTTCAGGAAAAACCTTTGAGCACACAATTGACATGTCAAAACGCCGAGTACATAAAATTACGCTTGGCTAATTTTATGAGGAACACATCTATATGGTGTGTTCTATTTTATTTTGAAAGGAGATGCTTGAATTGGCGATTTACATCAAGCTAGAAGTTACGGGATCGCTAGGTGGAAGCCTAACTTATGAAACTTTTGATCTAATACAATTTTTTGACAATAATAACAATTTGATTTCAATGAATAACTCCAATTTAGTTTCTCACAATTATATCAATAGGGCTACAGCTACAGACACAGCAAAGTGGTTTGTTCCCAGTGATGGCTATGTACCTTATGACACTCCAAGTAATAAAGGTGTTATTATACTTAAATTTCCAGATGAAGTGAATGGTATAAAAAAAATTGTTGCCAAATCGTACTCAAATAATGGCGGTGCAACAAATATTGAAGTCTTTCATTCAAGTGATAACGGAACTAACTATACCTCTGTTGGAAAAATTATATTTACATCAATAAGTCAAACAAAAGAAATTGGGACTCGTATAGGTATATATGTTAATAAATTCTTAATTTCATCAGAAGACAAGCACTATAGCATTACAAATAAATACAAAGATAATGCTATTCCTGCAATGACATCTAACACTACTCCATCAGGTGTTGTTGATGCAAGTTCGACTTACACAACATTTTATCCATGGAGAGCATTTGATAGGATTGTTGATCCAAATGGATGGGTTGCCGCTAGTGGAATTTTGCTGGGATGGTTAAGCTATGAGTTTCCTCAGGCCAAATTGATAACTGCATATTCTATTAAATCTGGAACAACCCCAGTCAACAGACCTCCAAAAACCTGGACATTTGAGGGATGGGAAGGTACGAAATGGGTTATCCTTGACACCAGAATAAATGAGCCTAACTTTACTGGAGAAGAGTTCCGTCTCTACGGGTTTAAGAATAAAGTTGGATTCAAGAAATATAGAATTAATGTTACTGCCAACCAAGGGGCTGGAGACTTCTTGGCGATTGGTGATTTTGGCATGTATGAATCCGAAAGGTACATAACTTCCGTGGAAAGTTCAGAAGTAAGTATTCTTGAACATGGGATGAACAAAGGAATGATTATTGATTTGGAGGATGAATTCAGCGAGAGAAGGTCATTGGTTAAAGAAAGTGAAAAAATCGGTTCAGGGAAAGTCTTTAAGAAAAGCATCGACACTAACAAAGTGCCAATCAAGAAAGCATCAATTATTTAAATCAGTTAGATGAAATTGTTTTATTTATATTTAGAAAGGAGATGGGATTATGGCAAAGCTTGTGAATATCGTACCACCTATGACATCGTATACTTCACCTTCAGGGGTAGTAAGCTACAATGGTCAAAATGGTGCATATCACGCTTATAAAGCCTTTGATAGAAGTCAAGGTACGTTCTACGGAACCTATCGTGTCACTAATACATGGGTTTCTTACAGGTTTCCAACCTCTATAAAATTGGCAGGGTACTCGATATATTGCTTGGAAAACAACTCGCCACCTCGATCTTGGGTTCTGGAAGCAAGTAATGATGCAGTTACATGGGATCTAATTGACACAAGAAATGATTATGTAGTCGCATCATGGACAAACAATAGAAAAGTCACTTGCAATATCGCTCCCACTAAAGCCTATCTCAACTATAGAGTACGGGTAACAAGAAATAACACCTCTGAAGTAATCAATATCCATGAGATTGAATTTATGGATTGGGTCTATGACAATAAGTATTTAGTGCAAAATGGCTCAACCTACAAGTATTACGCAAGTGAACAATGGCAAGTAATTTCAGGTTCACCCACCGAGCAGGACTATTTAAACTATGGTATGGACGACATCTCCATCATATCTGAATTCGCATGGTCACAACTTCAAGGTGAAGTAGAACTATGTTACTACACGGACGACCCAACCAAAACAGAAGCATCCTTTAACATAGAAACCGAACCCTTCACCCTAGCCGAAGAATGGGAAGACAAAGAGATCAAAATCATTGAATACACCGATGACCCAAATCAAACCGAATCAACGATTACAATCGAAACCGAACCGTTTACCCTCTACGACGAGTTGGGTGATAGTGTAGACGTTTTATACTACACGGACGATCCAACCAAAACATCAGCGGAACTAAATATCACGGCTAACTACTCCCTATTGGATGAACTTGAGGGAGATTTTGACGTGGTTACGTGGACGAATGATGAAGAGGTTATTGCCGGTAATCGGGACATGATGCTGACGTATAACGCGCTACCGTTTGAGCAATTAATTGTGCAACCAACAGACATAGCGTTATATGGAGACGTGAAAAAGGTTGTCGCTACGAAAGTAACGGAGAACAGTCCGGAAGGTATATTAAGAATGGCTGCTTCGTTCGACTCAGGGCTCACATGGAAGACATACCGTTTCAACAAGTGGCTTGATCTGGATATCCAGGATACAACGTTATTCAAAAGAAAAGGAATGAACCTGGACACACTCAACGCCATCCCTGAAAAGGATCTAATAGCTTTAACTCGAATTGCCTACTACTTCGATAGCAGTAAGCACTATGAAAACAGCTATTCGCTTGACGAAGTGAAAATGGTCGTTGATGCACCGCGACATGCAGTGGAGTTTAGAGATATGTCACTGCAACTGTTAAACACCACAGCCACAATCGACCTGACCTTCTCTGGTAACAAACTTACAGGTGTGCTGGATGATGCAGATCAGGGCAAGGTTAAATACCGCGTCTTGTTGAACGGTAAAACGTATTATCCGGCGGATGGCAATTTTACACGACTAGCAGCATCTCCATTCAATATTGAACTCAATATTGACGAGAGAAATGTTAATTTTGGCGAAGAGAATACATTGAAGGTTGAATTTCAGGATTATTGGGGTGCCGTAGACTCACGGGAAATCAAGTTTATCGGATCGTATTCAGGATTAATGTTTATGGACGAGTCTGGAGATTTTCTTTCAGATACCTTTGGTGGTATTTTGAAAAAACTTGATTATGGGGTGATCATTGCCGGACAGACGACGTTAACAAAGAAAGTCAGAATCAAAAACTTGCTTGGTTATGCTGTGGATCATGTTTACCTGGAGATGGATAAGAAATTCGAAACGGATGGTGTTGAAGTCCAATTATCCAGACAGGCCGACCCGTTTCTTCCGATCGATTATCTGACCTATGGTCTGATTCAACCGGAGGATAGCATCGATTTTTATATTCGTATCGCAACGGATATTCATGCCAAGCCGAATCCTAATGGCAATTTTGAAATGAAAGTCACAGCAGACCGGGTGTAGCTCTCAATACAATGAGACAGGAAGTGAGTGGAATTAATAACGGGGAGACTCTATTAGATAGTTATATACATATTAAAAGTCCGGAAAATCGTTTTGCAGCAAAGTATATCCTGTACAATCAGGTGGATGAAGAACTGTCTTCAACCCTAATAGCTGCTACAAGAAAAGTGTCCGAGATCGTCTCTAGTGTATCCGTACGTGTCAGACGGTCACAGGAATTGAGCAATTCGCTATCGGTGATGTACAGGTCGCAAGGAGATCTGGGCGCAACCATTCAAGCGGCATCCAAAGTTGATCTTGAAGGCATGTTGTACGTTCGCCCACATAACCGTGCACACGGCAAATATGAATTACTGGAAGCACCGCGTGTAACTGTTAATCTTAAGCCTGTTGCTGATGCGACCACACGAAGCCAAACTCACCTGCAGACGCTCAACTTTGGTGATACACAGCGTATGATGATCGGTAGAGACGAGATAGAGCAATTCGAATCGTTTATACATTTCGGTGATTTGGATACTAGAATACCTGATCTGTTATATCTGGAAGACGCTAAATTGAGGTTATATTACACAGGAACCCTGGCACCTGGAGCACACATTGAGCTGCATCAGCCTGATACGTTGTGGCGTGAGTACGGGATTACGTATGCGAACAGACCTCAGTCCATTCAGCTCTTATCGTCCAGTTATATCCTGGATACGACTGAACGTTATGTTGAGTTTGATATGATGGCATTGCTTCGAATGTGGAGAGAAGGTATTCTTTCGAATGTTGGACTGATTATTCAGTCTAGCGGTAACACGCCGATTTATTTCAACACTCGAGAGTCTTCCAAACCACCTGTTTTGCAGATCAAATATATCACTTCTCAAATCTATTCTATCGGTCGAACCGAAATCGAAAGTGAAATTTTTATTTATGGTGCAGGTCACAAGGACATAGCTTCAACGTTAGTTGTACACAGTGATATTGGGCTGGACTGGCTCAAATCTCAGTTGTACGTCCACCGTTATCAGGATCACATGCATCATGATATACCTCAAGTAATCGCGGTCAGCCGTCCGGACGTGGATGTAGATCTGATAGTAGCTAAACGTATAGATGCAGAACTGGATTCGAACATTTCTATTGCTGAAAGTAGGACAGAAGAGAAGGAAACATGGGTTTCTATTTCTAAGCCCGAGCTTCATTCGCAGTTCATTACTGCTATACGAACAACTAAGGGTACAGACGGTAATCTTGCCGTTAGAACAGGTCTGGACGACGAAAAAACTGTAGAAATCGCAGTGTCTCATCCTGACTTACCTTCAGTTATTACGGTAGATAGACAAATGTCTCTAGTCAGTACGTTAACGATATCACAGCTGCTCGATGATGGACGGGATACGAGTTTAATTGTATCCGTACCAGATCTTCATGCTTCATTGGAAGTCTCCAATTATATAAAAGCAACTTCAACGTTGGGGTCTTTGCTTACGGTCATGTACGACGGTGATTCGATTGTGATTTCGGAGATTACGGTTAATAAGCCTGATCTGAATAGTGTTCTTCAAGTCAGAGCATTAAATCATGATGAGAGGGCAGGCAGTCTTGAGATTCCTTATTTGGCAGAACAGCTTGGGCAATTATATATTTCCAGACCTGATGTGCTTTCCAGCATTGAGGTCAAGTATATGGATGTTTTGGATGCACATATTAGTATCAAGGAAAGAGAATACTTGGATAGCTATCTTCAGGTGCGAGAGTGGAAGGATATGCGGTCTACAGTAGATGTGAGACAGATTGTCGATATGGCTACTGAAGTGACAATTTCCAAGCCTGATCTGGCCGCGTATGTCTTACCAAGAGTTATTGCGAATGTAGAGTTAGATTCGATCACAAGTATCCGTAAACGGGATGCCGGTGATTTAGTGACCACAGTAATTGTGAAGAGTCCAGGAAATCAAGCGTATTTTTACATTTTATAAAATGAGTTAATTATCAAAGGGGGCATTGGCCCTCTTTTTTTGCGTTTAGGCTTTGCCCAACTCTATGCATCTGTACTTTATTGTGTAACAGTCATCTTCTCGTTATGATACAATGTGTTCATCATACATTAAGGAATGAAGACCATGCAACAAGGGGACAGTGTATTTGAACAGATTATGAAGCAGAAAAGATTGAAGCCTATCAAGCCTGAAACTACAAAAGTTCTAGTTAAACCAATACATAAAAAGAAACTAGCTCAGGAGCAATTAAGTGATTTGGATGTCCAGTTCAAAAAGTCGGTAGCTGAATCAATAGATAGAAGTGTACTTCATAGACGTGTACTGGGAATTAGAAGAGAGTTAACGGAGATAAGGCGATTAAAGAATGATGAGCATACGTTTTAAGGTAGGCCCAATTCGACTCACCTTAGACGACGCTTTAATCCGTTTTCATATGGTGTGAATTCCATTTATAGTATATTTTAACCAGTTAAATTTATGATAGCAAAGACGTAGAAAAAGATATAGACGCCGATGCGGTTGCTTTTGAATCTAATTGGGTGAGGGTCAAAAATAACCATCTCCACCTCCTGAAACAGAGATAGTTGATTGATGATAGGTGGTGATTATATACTTGCGCCCTCTGTTTTTTATTTTCTTGCGATATATTGATGTATTGATTATTTCTAATAGCTTTATCTGAAAGTGGAGAGGAACGAACAACAGGTTCTCTATTGCTACTACAGTCTTTTTTCGGTGATATCTTTTGTTGTTTTCTACATCCACAACCATGTTTAGTATTGGTCTTCGTGTTCGTACTTAAAGTTGTTAGAGGAGAATCTGCCTGAATCTTATAATAATAGTTATATGGTTTAAAAGAGATAAACGTAAAGAAACAAATTGAATCTAAAATGAAAGATTAATTCTATGCTGGTATTTAAGGCCTATTTCAAGCGGGATGAAATGGCAATTATTTAAAGACATTAGTCATTATTTACTATATAATTAGCAATGTAAATAATACATTAGGAGGTAGTGTTTTGAAGTTGTTAAGAATTTTAGCTTGGTTATTCGTTCCTTTCATTATGATTTTTGTCTCATGGAAGAAGCTTGGCAAGGTTGCGAAAATCGGCGGTGCTATATGGGCTGGCTTTATTTTATTGATAATTGTGATACCAACTGAGGAAAAGCCAAACGTGACAGCAACCGTAGAAACAGATGCAGTGGCCTCACAGGAAAAAGCACCAAAAGTGGAAAAGGCAGTTGCTGTGGTTGATACAAAAACCGAGAAAAAAGATGATCAAAAGGCTAAAGAAGAGGCTAAGCTGAAAAACGAAACTGACGCTGCTGCTAAAAAAGCCAATCAAAAAGAAGTATTAGCATTTGAAAAATCTGTTTATGCATTAGAAGAGACTATGTCTCCAATTATGAATACATATCAAGAAGCTATGACAGGCTTAGGAAATGGTACGGTTGACATCTATACTGTCTATGAAGCAACAGAAAATGCACAGAAGGCCGCCAAACACTTGCAGAGCAAATTCTATAATTTAGATGTTCCAGAAAATCTCCCTAAAGATGTGAAACAAATGTTGAATGCAACGGCTTCGAACTTGAGTACAGCCTATTATTCTAAAGGTAAAGCATTCGATGCAGTTCTTGAGTTCTTGGACGATCAGAAGCCCAGTCATATGTCCAAATTTAAAGAAGAAATCTCTATGGCAGATTCATTTGTTATGAAGGGTATTTTGAAATTAATGGAAGCGAAAACTGCTGTTGGATTAGAGGTAGATTCAAAATAGGTTAATATTAGAATAAAAATGAGATGCCCGTTATAGGGCATTTTTTCATTTTTAAAAGATTAATTTTAACAGTAACTAAGCAGTCCTAATAGATCTCTTTTTTTATTTTATGAGAAATTAAAAAGAAGTCCAGTTCGTACTATATCGCATTTTTTGTCCTGTTAAAAAGCTGCCTCATTTCTGAGGTGGCTTTTCATATTCCAATGAAAGTGTATATCTATATCTAAGTCTGCGAGGAGAATTACCAACAGTATATTTGAACTGTAAGTACCTACATTTTCTCAAACACGGCTGGTGTCCACACGACAATCCAGAATGAGGCATACAATTATCGTGACCTGTGGAAGAGGAGGTGGATCGGGAAATTATGGTGACGATGGAGCCCATTGTAGTTGGAGAGCATGTATTGGTAGGGGTAGAAGTCAAGCTGCCCAAAACAACGTTGTTGACTATTAACACATCCAAAGGATATATCATGTGCGGAGCACTCGACGTGGGATTACTTAATGAGAAGCTCGGGGATCGCAAAATTATTGCGGCTCGGGCGGTTGGTGTGCGTACACTGGAGCAATTGTTGCATGCACCTATGGAGTCGGTGACAACAGAAGCCGAGGCCATGGGCATTACGGTTGGCATGACGGGTGTAGAGGCTTTGTTGAAAATGATCTAAGACGCTAAAGAAGGGCTCCCCATATGGGAAGCCCTTCTTTAGCGTCTTAGCGTTCTAATACAGAGCCTGGCACATCGTAAGTACTAACGCTATACACGACAATCTCTTCTTGAATACTCTTATTAAATTAAGCTTCTTCCTTTGCGAACAAGGCAGCCAGGTTTTCTTGGAAAGGAGCGCGAACAACGCCTTTTTCCGTGATAATAGCTGTTACATATTCGTTAGGCGTTACGTCAAATGCTGGGTTGTATACTTTAACACCCTGCGGTGCTGTACGTTTGCCAAATCCTTCAGTGACTTCTTCCGCAGCGCGTTCCTCAATCGGAATGAGGTCCCCGGATGGAGTGGACAAGTCGATAGTCGACAATGGGCTGGCTACATAGAACGGAATATTGTGAGCTTTGGCAAGCACAGCCACGCTGTATGTTCCGATTTTGTTAGCTACATCGCCATTGGCAGCAACACGATCTGTTCCGACGATAACGGCTTGAATCCAGCCTTTGGACATCACCATGCCTGCCATGTTATCACAGAGCAGCGTAACGTCAATGCCGGCTTGCTGTAACTCAAATGCAGTCAGGCGTGCACCCTGAAGTACAGGACGAGTTTCGTCTGCAAATACTTTCAGGTGAATGCCACGTTCCTGTGCGAGATACATTGGAGCAGTTGCCGTACCATATTTCGCCGTAGCTAGTCCGCCTGCGTTACAGTGAGTGAGTACACCCATACCATCTTCGAACAATGGCAGTGCATTCTCACCGATCATGCGGCATACTTCTTCGTCTTCTTTCTGAATCAACAGAGCTTCTACTTCAAGAGCATCATTGCCCTCATCCAGGCTCAGGCCGGATTCAACGACCTCATTTGCTTTTTGCATCATGCGATCCAGTGCCCAGAAAAGGTTCACCGCTGTTGGTCGGGAAGTAGCCAGATGAGCACATATGGATTTTACGTGATCCAACCAACCTTGAACGGTTGTTCCGTCATATGATTTGGCACCCAATACAACACCAAATGCAGCAGCAATACCAATCGCCGGAGCACCGCGCACTTTCATGGAGTGGATGGATTCCCATACTTCCTCGGGTGTATACAATTTCAACATGAGGATCGTTTCGGGCAGCAGACGCTGGTCAAGCATTTCAAGCTTGTCCTTTTTCCAGATGAGAGAGGACAGAGGCTGATATTCAGGGGTTGTCATGGGTGGTTCCTCCGTTCCTTATGTTAAGCCTTAGTAGTAGAGACAGCTGTAGATACAATATCCAGCACTTCACCGATGGTATTCAAGCGACGGTTGTTCTTGATCAACGCTTTACCAATGGACAATGCTTTACGCTGAGCATGTTCACGTTCAGTTGCATTTGGAATGGTATCTATATCCGCCACGTGAGCGAGTCCCACGATACGACGAACCATTTTGGCACCTGCAAAGCCAATGGAATCTCTGAACAATTTTTGCACATACAGATCCTGATACCCTGGCGTTTTTGCCATCGGATCAACGAGGTCATTAACCCAGAGGGCACGGAAACGAGATTCGAATTCAGTCCATACATCACGAACTATATTCAGCAAAAGCGTCTCACGCTCACGCAAAGCAGTCTCATTCTGAATCCATCCTGGCAGGGATGCGTAATTCAAGAGCAGGTTCGCAAGGACTGCACCGACATCAAATCCCATGGGGCCGTAATATGCAAATTCGGGATCGATGACCTTGGTTGATTCAGGTGTAACAAAAATACTGCCTGTATGCAGATCTCCATGAAGCAATGCCTGCCCATGTGTTAGGAATTTTTCCCGCAGTAAGGCCACTTCAAGGTGAAGTTCTCCATCTGTGCGGAGGGCTTCAGCCTCGTCCTCAATGGAAACATCATAATTATTTTTCTCAGCGATCCGGTAGGGTTCATCAAAGATCAGATCCTCCGTTATTTTGCATTGGTCCGGATTAATGAATCTGCCCTGTTGTTCCTTCTTCAATTGCTGATCCATGCCCAAGTCGGATGTGAAGAACAGCGTTCTTGCCATGAATTCCCCAATATGCTGTGCAAAAAGAGGATAGGAAACACCTTCGATCAGGCCTTTACGCATGATCACATGATCACTCAGATCTTCCATAACCGTTAACGCAAGGTCATCATCGTAATGATACACTTCGGGTACCATCCCTGGACACAGACGATACTCTTCCTGAAGAATCTCACGTTCAATGCGGGCACGTACCAGAGAGAGCGGCCATGATTCTCCAACCACTTTCGCATAAGGAAGCGCCTGTTTGATAATGATACTTTTATCGGAGTTCTGATCCGTGATGTGGAATACCAAATTCAGATTGCCGTCGCCGATCTCGTGACAATCCAGATTTGCATCTGCCGCAAATGGACCCGGTAATGTTTTGGCCAGTTCAATTGCATCCTGGGGGGTAAACGGGCGATATTGGGACAAAGGTGCCACCTCCATATATATGAAGAAACAGGAAAACCCACTTCTTTGCTTGGTATATGTCAGTATATCGGAAATAACGCGGTTTTTGAACTTTTTTTTGAGACAAGTCAAGTCGATCCTGATTCGAACTTCCGGTTCAAGGGTAAAGACAAATAGGCCGGACGGTTGAGAGAACCGCCCTTAACAAGCCTCTCCACTACATGTGGTGACACATTATTAACTCTCTGTTATGCATTGTGGGACAACCTGCTTATCATGGCATGACAGACTAATTTTAAATAAAGGATGGGATTAATATGGCTACAAAAAACAAAACAGATCAAGCGAAATCGGTGGAACAAGTACTTAATCGTCAGGTAGCTAACCTGAACGTATTGTATGTTAAAATCCATAACTATCACTGGTATGTTAAAGGACCTAACTTCTTCACGTTGCATGTGAAATTCGAAGAGTTCTACAACGAAGTTACGGTGCAAATGGATGAAATCGCAGAGCGTATCCTTACGTTGAAAGGTAGCCCAGCGGCTACAATGAAAGAGTATCTGGAGCTTTCCTCTATCCAGGAAGCAGCAGGCGGAGAAGACGCAAAAACAATGGTGCAAAACCTGATCGAGGACTTTGCTACACTTTCGAATGAATATCAGGAAGGTATCGAAGTTGCAGATGCAGCTGAAGATCAACCAACATCCGATATGCTGACAGGTTTCAAGGCTGACCTGGAGAAACACATGTGGATGCTTCGCTCTTTCCTGGGTTAATATAGCTAAGATTTTGCCTAATACAATTGGTCTCTTACGTAAGCTTTCTGAGCCCGGATCATGTTGTCAGAAACGCCCTGAGCGTCTATACTGCTGACAAGAACGATTGGGGAGGGAACCGCTTATGTTAGAACCAACGACACCGGCTTTAAAAGAATGGGCTTCTGCAATCAAAGCGCTGGAAACGGGTCGCCAGATTATGGTGATGCGCAAAGGTGGGATTGTAGAGGAAACCCGACATTTTGAGCTGAAAAGTCCGGCGTTTTACCTGTATCCGACTTATGAACATCAGCGTAAAGAACTGATTAAGTCCTCGGATCAATCCTATGTTGAAGAATCACTGGCCGAATGGGTGCCCGAAGCTTCGACAATCCGTATTACTGCATATGCCGAAGTAACGCAGGATCTGGAGATACGAGATCAGGAGATGCTGGATCGACTTCTTGACTTTCATATGTGGACAGCGGATTTTGCCGAAGACCGTTTGAAATGGAAACGCAAAGATCCGCTCCATGTATTGATTTTACGTGTGTACCTTTTGAAAGAACCGATGGAAATCCCCGTACTGCCTGAATATAATGGTTGCCGTTCATGGATTTCTATTCCGAATGGTCCGATGCCGCGCGAAATGACGCCGGTGGTGGACGTTGCGGATTTTGACGAACAGGTACAGAAGATTAACGAGATGCTCAAATTGTAAATGGTAACGTTATTTAACGGAGGGACTTGTCCATAATATGGATGAGTCCTTTTTTTAGATTAGTGTACAGCAGATGGCATAAAAGCTTGAATTACTGTGATTTTTCTCACTGTGTATTTGTGCTTAAGATGTTTTCTGATTTGATTCAATTTGTCTTTTACTATAGAATCAGAAAGAATAAGGTTTCATGCAAGGGACAAAGGTTCTTAGGAAATGACTTGATTATCATTGAGAATCAGTTTAGAATTATTCTAAAGTGTTCTTGCTTTGAAGATTCGAGTACAGGAGAAATTCAGGGGAAGCCCTGTTCAGATATAATAGGCGCTTTTTCTTTTTCGACAGTAAACATCAATTTAATCAATGGAGGGAAACAATACACATGGCTACGAATTTCGTCATTGAAGGTCTGAAAGCGACGATCGAAGGTAAGGAAATCCTGAAAGGCATCAACCTGGAAATGAAAGGTGGAGAAATCCACGCAATCATGGGACCAAACGGAACAGGTAAATCCACTCTGGCTTCTGCATTGATGGGTCACCCTAAATATGAAGTAACAGACGGTAAAATTACACTTGATGGTGAAGATGTATTGGATATGGCTGTAGATGAGCGCGCACGTGCAGGTCTCTTCCTGGCTATGCAATACCCAAGTGAAATTGCAGGTGTTACTAACTCCGACTTCTTGCGTAGTGCAATTAACGCACGTCGTGGCGAAGGTAACGAGATCTCTCTGATCAAGTTCATTCGTCAAATGGAAGGTAAAATGAAAGAACTTGACATGAACCCTGAGTTCGCTCACCGTTACCTGAATGAAGGTTTCTCCGGTGGTGAGAAAAAACGTAACGAGATTCTGCAAATGATGCTGCTTGATCCGAAAATCGTAGTACTTGATGAAATTGACTCTGGTCTGGACATCGATGCTTTGAAAATCGTGGCTGACGGTGTGAACGCTATGAAGAGCGAAGACCGTGGCTTCCTGATCATCACTCACTACCAGCGTCTGTTGAACTACATTACGCCTGACTATGTTCACGTAATGATGCAAGGTCGTATCGTGAAATCCGGCGGACCTGAATTGGCTCACCGTCTGGAAGCGGAAGGGTATGACTGGGTAAAGGCAGAGCTGGGAATTACAGACGAAACTGTAGGCCAAGAAGCGTAAAGACAAAACGGAGGAGGATTAATTAATGACTACACAAACAATTCTTCCGGTTGAATCTGAAGCGCTTCGCGCCTTGTCGGAAAGCAACAATGAACCCGGCTGGTTGACCGAACAGCGGCTCGAAGCTTTAAAGCTTGCGAGCGGGCTTGCGCTTCCTAAACTGGAAAAACAAAAAATCGAACGCTGGAATGTCAGCGAGTACGGAACATATAAAACAAGTGAAGCTATTTCTTCTTTGACAGAAGTACCTGCTTCTATCAAAGATCTGGTTCAGGATCAAGCTGAGGGCAGTCTGGTTATCCAGCGCAATTCCGGTACGGTATACTCCAAGGTGTCTGCTGATTTGGCAGCAAAAGGAGTTATCTTCACGGATCTGGCTACAGCGGTTCGCGAACATGGCGATCTGGTAAAACAATATCTGAACACAGCAGTGAAAGCGGATGAGCATTCCCTCGCTGCATTGCATGCGGCACTTTGGAATGGCGGGGTCTTCCTGTATGTTCCGAAAAATGTCGAAATCGAAGTACCACTGCAAGCAGTGTTGCTTACGGACGACGCATCTGCAACGTTCGCACCTCACGTGCTTGTAGTTGCAGAAGCAAACAGTTCAGTAACTTATGTTGATAACTATGTATCTGGCGAATTGTCCGCACCTGTTTTCCATAATGGAGTTGTGGAAGTATTCGCAAAATCTGGTGCTAAAGTACGTTTCGCATCGGTTCATCAACTGAGTGTGAATGTAACTGATGTTTCATTCCGTCGTGCAGTGTTGGAGAATGATGCTTCCATCGAGTGGATTGTAGGCGAAATGAACAATGGCGACACAGCGAGCAACACGATGACCGTGCTGAAAGGCAATGGATCAAGTTCTGATTCCAAAGTCATCGCTGTAGGTTCCGGTTCGCAGAAAATCAACTACACCACAGAAGCTCGTCACTTCGGTAAGAATACGCCAAGCCAGATGATTACACGTGCAGTTATGCGTGAAGAAGCTTCTGCAATCATCAACGGCATCACGAAGATTGAGAAAGGCGCTACCAAAGCTGATGGACAGCAGACAGAGAAAGTGTTGATGCTGAGCCCTAAAGCACGTGGAGACGCCAACCCAATCCTTCTTATTGACGAGGATGATGTAACAGCAGGTCACGCGGCTTCTGTTGGTCAAGTCAATGCCGAGCAGATTCATTACTTGATGTCGCGCGGAATTAACCGTACGGACGCCGAACGCCTGATCATCTATGGCTTCCTGGCTCCGGTGGTGGCGGATATTCCTCTGGAAGCACTGCGCACCCAATTGCAGTCCCTGATTGAGAAGAAGCTGGGACAATGAACCCGTCCATTCGCGAGCAGTTCCCGATCCTCCACCAGGAAATTAACGGACACCCGCTCGTATATTTAGATAGTGCTGCAACTTCACAGAAGCCTCATGCTGTGATCGAAGCAGTCAAACATTATTATGAGTATGAGAACTCCAACGTACACCGTGGTGTTCATACCCTTGGAAGCCGTGCAACGGACGCTTACGAAGGCGCACGGGAGAAGGTAGCCAAGTTTATCAATGCCCGCAGTACACAGGAGATTATCTTTACTCGCGGGACAACGACAGCCCTCAATCTGGTGGCTTCATCGTACGCCCGCGCCAATTGCAAAGAAGGCGATGAAATTGTTATCACGCAAATGGAGCACCATAGTAATCTGATTCCTTGGCAGCAGGTTGCCAAGGAGACAGGTGCAACATTGAAATACATTCCGCTTCAGCCTGACGGTCATATTGAATTGGCTGATGTTGAGAAGACGATTACGAACAATACTAAAATTGTAGCAATCGCTTATGTATCCAATGTTATGGGTCTGATCCATCCAGTGAAACAAATTGCTGAAATTGCACACCGCAATGGTGCTGTCATCGTTGTTGATGGCGCACAAAGCACACCTCACATGAAGGTGGACGTTCAGGATCTGGACTGTGATTTCTATGCATTATCCGGTCATAAAATGTGCGGACCAACCGGAATCGGTGCACTCTACGGCAAAAAGGCGCTGCTGGAGTCCATGGAACCCATTGAGTTCGGTGGTGAAATGATTGATGATGTGGGTCTGTACGAATCCAACTGGAAAGAGCTTCCCTGGAAGTTCGAAGGTGGAACCCCGATTATCGCAGGTGCGGTAGGGTTGGGAGCTGCCATTGATTTTCTGGAGCAGATTGGTATGGATGAGATCGCACATCATGAGAGTGTGCTGGCAGCTTATGCAACAGAACGACTGGCCGAGATCGATGGGTTAACCATCTATGGCCCAGCCAAGCGGCATGTGGGTGTTGTTACCTTTAATCTGGGGGATGTTCATCCGCATGATGTGGCAACCGTGCTGGATGCGAGTGGCGTAGCCATTCGTGCCGGACACCATTGCTGTCAACCGCTAATGCGCTGGCTTGAAGTTAGCTCAACAGCTCGTGCCAGCTTCTATCTATACAATAACGAACAAGATGTAGATCGGCTTGTCAGCGCCTTAATCCAGACAAAGGAGTATTTTGGCGATGCAACTTGATGATCTGTACAGACGTGTTATAATGGACCACTACAAAAACCCGCGTAACCGCGGAACATTTGATAATGACGCTGTCACGGTGAATTTGAACAATCCAACGTGCGGCGACCGGATTTCACTGCAAATTTTGCTGAAAGACGGAATCGTCCAGGAAGCCAAATATACGGGTGAAGGCTGCTCCATCAGCATGTCCTCTGCATCGATGATGACAGAGGCCGTCAAAGGCAAAACGATGGAACAAGCACTCGATATCGCTAACCGTTTTTCCTCACTGATGAAAGGTGAAGAAGTCGATTTCGACGATTATGAAGATCTCGAAGCCCTATCCGGTGTGAACAAGTTCCCTGCACGCATCAAATGTGCCACTCTGGCCTGGAATGCATTACGCAAAGGGATTGACGAAGAGAACAAAGTACAATAACGATAGGGAGGTAGAGCAAGATGGCTAAAAAAGCACCAGAAATGGAAGAGTACAAATATGGTTTTCGCGACGAGCACAAATCCATCTTTCAAACCGGTAAAGGTCTGACTGCAGAAGTGGTTACCGAGATTTCCAAGATTAAGAATGAACCGGAATGGATGTTGGAATTCCGTTTGAAATCCCTGAAACAATTCGAAAAGATGCCAATGCCGAAATGGGGCGGAGATCTCGACGGATTGGATTTCAATGAAATTCAGTATTATGTGCGTGCTTCTGAAAAACAAGGTAAAACATGGGAGGAAGTTCCTTCCGAAATCAAGGAAACCTTTGATAAATTGGGTATCCCTGAAGCAGAGCAAAAGTTCCTTGCAGGTGTATCGGCTCAGTATGAGTCCGAGGTTGTATATCACAACATGCAAAAGGAATTGGAAGACCAAGGTGTAATCTTCATGGATACGGACACGGCTCTCAGAGAGCATCCGGAAATCCTGCGTGAATATTTTGCAACAGTTATTCCACCAGCAGATAACAAATTTGCTGCATTGAATAGTGCGGTATGGTCTGGAGGAAGCTTCATCTACGTGCCTAAGGGCGTTAAATGTGAAGTGCCTCTGCAAGCCTACTTCCGAATTAACTCCGAGAATATGGGACAATTCGAGCGTACACTCATCATTGCGGACGAAGACAGCTTCGTTCACTATGTAGAGGGTTGTACAGCTCCAATCTACAGCACGAACTCACTGCATAGTGCGGTTGTTGAGATCATCTGTAAGAAAAATGCTCGTGTTCGTTACACAACGATTCAAAACTGGGCACCAAACATCTACAACCTCGTTACAAAACGTGCGGTTGCAGAAGAAAATGCAACGATGGAATGGGTCGATGGTAACATTGGTTCCAAACTGACGATGAAATATCCAGCGGTTGTACTGAAAGGCCGTGGAGCTAAAGGTTCCGTACTCTCCATCGCTGTAGCTGGTAAAAACCAGCATCAGGATGCAGGTGCGAAAATGATTCACTTGGCTCCGGATACAACATCTACGATCGTTTCCAAATCCATCAGTAAACATGGTGGTAAAGTAACGTACCGTGGTTTGGCTTCCTTTGGGCGTCAAGCTGAGGGCGCGAAATCCAACATCAAGTGTGATACACTCATTCTCGATAATGAGTCCACATCGGATACAATTCCTTACAATGAAATCATGAATGATAACATCATGCTGGAGCATGAAGCTACAGTATCCAAAGTGTCTGAGGATCAACTCTTCTACCTGATGAGCCGTGGTCTGACTGATGCAGAAGCAACACAGATGATTATCATGGGCTTCATTGAGCCATTCACGAAGGAATTGCCAATGGAATACGCCGTTGAGATGA
The DNA here is from genome assembly GCF_037979415.1 of Paenibacillus sp. FSL H7-0940. Taxonomy (NCBI): domain Bacteria; kingdom Bacillati; phylum Bacillota; class Bacilli; order Caryophanales; family Paenibacillaceae; genus Paenibacillus; species Paenibacillus sp. FSL H7-0940. Next base: position 3,598,935 of record NZ_CP150280.1, on the reverse strand, counting down.
ATAGATTGATCAAGTTCGAAATGGAAGGTTCCATTGGTTAATCCAATGCAGCGCCTTTCGAAGCCGTAAAGCCGAAGCTAGTTGCTGATGTTAAGCGGTAGATATCGTTTTATGTGATCGAATACCCTCTAGAACAGACTTTTTAAAAAGTCTCTCTAGGGGGTATTTTTATTCAAAAAATCTGGGGATAACAGTGATCAGAAGGTTATTCTGTTATCGGAGTGGCAAGCGGAAATATTCTTTAGTTCAATTTGTATATTTACAAATGAATAGACCAGCGTTATTCTTCCATTAACGAATATTACATATATTTGAATAGATTCTAATATGAGGAGGGTTATGATGCGAAGAAGTATAGTTAAAAAAGGAGCAGCCTTGGTATTGTCTGCTGTTGTTGCCTTTACGAGCTCACCGTTATTTTTATCAACGGCGAGTGCAGCAGAAGATGGATCGGTATCGGGTTCATTCAACGTACTTAGTTACAATGTAGGTGGTCTTCCAGACCTGGTATCCAGCTCCAATCCCAAGGAGTACACCGTTCAGATTTCCCCAAAATTAAATGACTATGACATCATTAATGTGCAAGAGGATTTTAATTATCATAATGAGCTGATATCTCAGGTCACTCTGCCGTATTTGACGACAACAAGCGGAATTGCGGGTTTTGGTAGTGGGTTGAACAGTCTGTCCAAATATCCATTCCGTGACTTGAAACGTATTACCTGGGATAAGCGATCTGGTCTTTTTGACAATGGAAGTGATGAATTGACTCCAAAAGGATTTACAGCAGCTACATATGAGATCACACCTCAGGTAAAATTGGACGTGTACAACTTGCATGCGGACGCAGGTAGCGATGATAAATCGCTTGAGGCCAGACGAGATAATATCAGACAACTCTCCAATTACATAAAGGAGCACTCGGACGGGAACGCAGTTATCGTATTTGGGGATACCAATACACGGTACACCCGTGCCGCTGACAATATAGAGTTGCTCATGTCTGAGAATGGTTTAAGCGATCCGTGGATCGATTTGATTCGAGGTGGGAGTATTCCTGCTGATGGAGAAGCACTTATGGATGCAACCAATTTAAATGGACCCAACTATGAAATTGTCGACAAAATTTTGTATCGCGGAAGTAAAGCGTTGTCCCTTAATGCACAGAGCTTTCGGTTAGAAAATCAAACATTTGTTGACCCGAGTGGGAAGCAGCTCTCCGATCATTATCCGATTACAGCGGAATTTGTGTACAGCACATCTTCTCAGTACCAACTAAGTTCAACAATCGGAGGATCTGGAGGAAGTGGGTTTAATGATCTAAATCATATTCCGGAGTCCAGACCTAGTTCAGTGGTACTTAACTCGGGCAACCGTGTAGACGGCATTTCAATGCTGTACAGGGATGGAACGAACCTGGTACATGGTGGTCAATCCAACATTGCCACACTGAACCTGGCAGACGGAGAGTACTTAACCGAGGCAACAATTGGTCAGGGGACACGTAATGGAGATAAACGGATCTTTTACGTGGAGTTGTCCACCAATCTTGGAAATAAAGTTGAAGGCGGACAAAAGACCTCGGATCAAATCAAACTTGAGGCACCAGCGGGGTGGTACATTGCCGGATTTTATGGAAGAGCAGGACAGGAATTGGATCAGCTAGGCGTCATATACAGACCTCTGAATTAGAAGTGAGCAGTGGTTAAAATGGAATAATAATATATACATCTCATAGAGTGTTCATATTAGCACAGCACCGCTTGGAATATACGTTGGAGAGAGACCATAAGGTTTCCCTAATGATATTCTGAGCGGTATTTTTGTGGAATAAAATAAGACCAATAGCACAAGCCATTTCATAGATTTAAGCATTTAATGATAGAAAAGGATGTGAGTGTATGAGCGTGAACCCTTTCGAGGGATATCGGATTACAAGTTCATTCGGCTATCGAATTCATCCTATTCATGGTGGACAGACATTTCACCGCGGAATTGATCTCGTGACAGAGCCCTGGAATGGCCCCGTCTATGCCTTTATGGAAGGCAGGGTACGTTTTGCTTCCGAAGGAGTTACAGGCTCCGGATTCGGCGGTTACGGGCTTACAGTTGCCCTTCAAGATCATCGTGGCTACTTGCATTGTTATGCTCACCTTTCGCGGATTGCCGTAACCGTTGGGCAGCGGGTGAAGCGAGGCCAGCTTATCGGTAATCAGGGAAGCACGGGTCAGAGTACTGGCCCGCATGTACATTATGAGATTCGTAAAACAAGTACACCATCTTACGGGTATACAGCCAGCGAAGATGGTGTGACGGAACCGGGTGCGTATCTACAGGCCGAATACGGAACTGGATCTCAGGAACAGGAGGCTCCGCCGATGACCACTGAGCAGAAGAAAATGTTTGAAGCTATGCAGAAAACGCTGGAGATTCAAGGGGGATGGATTCAGCAACAGGAGCAACTTTCCAATATGGATTGTCCCGCATGGGCGCAGCAAGCATTTGATTATTATCGACCGTTTATTATGAATGACAAAGGCAGTTATGAATTTTGGAGATTACTTGTTATCATGTACCGCAAGGAAAAAAGCATCCAGGTTCATTCGGAGTCCGATATATAGATCCCTGCAAAGAACAGGGAGTAGCAAAAGGCTGATCCACTCAGGTAGATGCAGGCAGACAACCATTTATCGAATGTTGCCTGTTCGCCCGGTTCATTCCACCGGAAACGTCATATGTTAGGGTATACCTGATGAAGAGGAGGCAATCACATGAGCGAAGTAGGATATGGTTGTGGTGGCAACGTAGGCGGAGTAGGCGGCGTTGGTGGATACAATATGTTCACAAACACTGGTGCAATCTTGGTACTGTTCATTCTGTTGGTTATCATCACAAAAGCATTCTGTGTGTAATCCAACATGATCGAATCGGAATAGACAAAAGGGAAGCCGATTACGGCTTCCCTTTTGTCATATGCCAACCTATAAGTTGGTTATTTCAGTTACTATGGGGTTCATTGTAAACATGCTGTGTACAATGAACAGTTACTGTACATAAATCTCAACGATAGCAATATCTCTTTCTTTCGCTAAATCGATAAAGGCCGTAGAGGTCTGAACGAGTGGTCGGAAATAATCCGCAGGATTATTCATGACAATGAGTCCCGTCTGACCCGTGGTGAGCAGAACCCTTTTACCGATAAAATTAGGCAGCATGTGCTTGATCAGTTCCTGTGTTGCTTCAGCATTTAACTGACCAAAGCTGAGGCTGTACAGCTCACACAGAACAGAGATCAGTTCCTGTTTGGTCTGGTATACCCGATTCGTCGTCATGGCGCTGTAAACGTCTGCTACAGCAGTTATACGGGCATATGGGTGGATCTCGTCTCCTCGCAGTCCATGAGGATAACCACTTCCATCCTCGCGCTCATGATGTTGAAGTGCAACCATTGCCAGAATTTCATCCTGCGTGGATTCTTTAATGATATCGTACCCATAGAATGTGTGTTTCTTCATTTCGTCAAATTCTTCCGTAGTCAATTTACCAGGTTTATGTAAAATCTCAGAAGGAATCTTGGACTTGCCGATATCATGAAGATATCCTGCTTTGGCTACAGTTAGACATTCCTCGGGGTTGTAACCCATCCAGCCGGCGATATAAAAAGCGAGCATTCCGACTTGCAATGAATGGTTGTACGTATAATCGCTATCCCCGTCAAGCATAAGCAACAAGGAGACAACATCTTTTTGTTTTTCCAACTGTTCTGTTAGGGTAAACAAAATCTCATCGACCTGTGTCTCATCAATAAAACCCTTCTCCATCGCTTGTTGAAATAGAGATTCAGTACCTTTGATCGTATCGTTAAACAAGTTAGTTAACAGACGGGATTGATCGGAAGGTAAGGTTTGTGCATCAGAGTGTAGGTCGGATGTTGTGTGTTCTACATCTGCGTACTCGATTCCATGTTGCAACAGTTTGGATAGGTCATCTTCACTGAGGGTGGAACCTTTCATCAGCATGTGGAGACCCGAACTGTTGTATACATCATTTTTTAACAGGTCACCCGGTTTAAGATCAGTAACATGCACTCTCACGTATAAACCACCTTTTCTCGACTAATATCGACACATATAATTATAATAACAAGAAAAAAATGGGTTGACAACGACTTATTTACTATTAACCCACTCTATCTAAAAGGTGTAAAGGCTCATTATTTAGTTCTCCATGGGGTTCCATGGTCCTAATTGATGTCCCTTCCATTCAGATCCATCTTCCCAAATTTCCTTTTTCCAGATCGGAACGGTCTGTTTCAGTCTCTCTATGGCGTAACGGCTTGCATCATAACAGTCGTTGCGATGAGGCGAGGAAACAGCAATGACTACACTAATCTCTGCCACATCTACTTTGCCGATTCGGTGACTGATTGCACATAACACACCAGGCCAGCGATCCGAGATTTCCACACCAATGGCTGCCATCTGAGAAAGAGCCATCGGCACATAGGCCTCGTATTCAAGATGAACGGTGCGCTGTTCACCGGTCATTTCACGAGTCGTACCTACAAAAGTAAGAGCTGCCCCGTGATTCGGGGTAATCACTAGCTCCGTTGTTGCTTCCACGGACAAAGTGGATTCTGTAATTAGAAATAAGCCATCTTCAGTCCGATGCTCTGGAACGGTAGAGCGAAGCTGTTCATCGGAAATATCCGTACCATCACCTCCAGAGACGGGAGGGATCAACGCAAGTTCATCTTCTGAGCTAAGTATAGTATCGGCAGGAGCGTACTGCTGGTTAACTGCCAAAAAAGATGTCCTTATCTGAGAAGCTGCCTCCGGGTAGGCCAGTCCCAATTTTTCTTTTAAATCGGCAGCGGTTGGAATGTCTCCAATGTACTCAAACTCCAGAAGGGATGTATTTAAACGTTCTGCAATGCCTGCAAATAGTTGAATTGTCAATTTCATAGATATGACTCACCTCTTTTTGATCTCTAAACCCTATAAATATATCATAACGACGCGGAAAATGTTATGCTTATCCATTAGAAGAATGAACGTTTATTGAAGAGCAGGGGAGGCGGTGTGATGAGCACCAGGGAGAAGCAAACGTTAACGATTCTGCACACCAACGACATTCATAGCCACTTCGGCTCCATGAGCACCATCGCCGCTATGATCAATGAGGAACGTGACCAAGGTGGCAACTTCCTTGTATTGGATATCGGCGATCATATGGACCGGATGGCCGTTGAGACAGAAGGGACGCTGGGGACGGCTAATGTTGATGTTATTAACCTGACGGGCTACGATGCCATTACAATCGGTAACAACGAAGGACTAACCTTTACGCCAGATCAGCTCTCACAGTCCTACGCTGGACTTCTGTGTCCTGTGGTATGCAGCAATGTTGTGGAGCAAGATACTGGACTTGCGCCAGTGTGGATGAAACCTTCTCTGATTGTGGAGAAAGGTCCATTTCGCGTTGGTCTGCTGGGGGCAACGGCCCCTTTTACCACGTTCTACGAATTGCTCGGGTGGGATGTTCTGGACCCTGTGGAGTCATTAAGAGCTCAAGTGGAAGCATTACGTGATGAAGTGGATGTGGTGGTTATTCTTTCACATCTGGGGCTTTCGACAGATCGGAGACTGGCAGAGCAGATTACTGGAATTGATGTTATTCTCGGTGGACATACCCATCATGTTCTCGAAGAACCTTTAGTCATTGGTCAGACCGTGCTGGGTGCAGCTGGGAAATTTGGCCAATGGCTTGGGAAAGTGATTCTGGAACGAACAAGTGTGGGAGAACCTCTCCAACTGGTAAGTAGCGGTTGTATGGCTGCCAAGAGTATATTACTGGATGATCAGGTCGCACTGGCAATCGCTACGAATCGTACGGAGGCTGAAAGGACACTCAATCAGACGGCAGTGATAACGGATCGGGTGCTGCCCATCGCGTATGACCGGGAATCCTCGTTTGCTACCTTGCTTGCACAAGCTGTTCGTCATTTCACGGGGGCACAGCTGTCTCTGGTGAATGCTGGTCAGCTTCTCGGAGAGCTTCCACAAGGTAATATTACAAAAGGAATGTTGCATTCCCTATGTCCATCTCCTATAAATGCTTGTACAATATGCTTGAGTGGAAGTCATATTCGTGAAGCACTTGAGCAGTCCTTGTTGGACGAGTTTTCAGGTAAGCCCATTGTGGGATTTGGTTTTCGTGGTCATATTCTAGGCACGTTATGTATGGACGGAATGGAAGTTCAATACAATCCAGATGCGCCAGCCTATGAGAAGATCCAGGCCATATCCATCAATGGAGAGCCTATGGACGAACAATGTGAGTATATCGTTGGAACACTGGACATGTTTACGTTCAATGTGGGGTATCCTCCTCTTGCTCATGGAACCCGTACGCTCTATCATCTTCCGGAATTCATACGAGATTTGCTGGAAACGGAAATAAAACGACCAGGGGCTCTGGACGACAGCCTGCGAGCCCGCTGGCATCAAAGCTAAATTTAAAGTGCTCGCCTTCTGCTGAAGCGGCGGCTAGTGGTAATTACATCTACGGAGCGGGAGAGGATAGGCTGTGCGTTTAGTACATATAAACTTATTGCAGCCTGGCATGAAGCTGGGGAAACGTATTTATAGTGAAGAAGGCCTTGTATTACTTAGTGAGGATGTAGAGCTAACCAGTCGATTGATTGGACGCCTTAAGGATCTCGGAGTCGGTTATGTGTATATTAAAGATGCTGCGACAGAGGACATCATTGTTCCTGAAATGTTGCAGGAAGAGACCCGAAGGAAGGCACTGGTAGAGATCAAACAGCAATTTCAGAGCATGTCGGGAATGAAAACGAAGAATCGGATTCCTCATTTCGGTAAAGCGCTTAGTGGTGTGATGAATGCGATTCTGGAAGACATCGGCAGTCAGAAGGAAGCCATGATTATGCTGATGGACATGAACTCCAGTGATTTTGACCTGTATAATCATTCGCTGAATGTATGTGTGTATACACTGGTTCTTGGTGTCGCTTCGGGTTACACACGCCAGCAATTAATGGAGATTGGTCTGGGTGCCTTATTGCATGATATTGGCAAGACACAGATTGCACCAGAAATTCTGCATAAGCCTTCCAGATTAAGTGACGAGGAATTTAAAATCATTCAGCAGCACACTACATATGGACATCGTATTCTCAAAGACGAACCAGGTATACCGCTTCTATCTGCACATTGTGCATTGCAGCACCATGAGCGAATTGATGGCAGCGGATATCCCTTTGGGCTGAAGGATAAAGAGATTCATGAGTATGCCAAGTGGATTGCGCTTGCTGATTCGTATGATGCCATGACAACGAATCGAGTCTACAAGCAAGCCTTGCTGCCACATCAGGCCGTAGAGGTGCTGTATACGGGCTCAGGAACACTTTATGAACAACGAATGCTGGAGAGATTCAGGGATTGTGTAGCGATCTACCCCGTGGGTCTATCGGTCACGCTCAGTACGGGAGAGGTTGGGGTGGTCGCAGCGATTCATCCACGTGTTCCTCAACGTCCACTTATCCGGGTGCTCAAGGATGCCGACGGCCAGACCTTATCTTCGCCCTACGAAATTAACCTGTCTACAGCACTGTCTGTGATGATCACAGGTGTAGAGGGTCTGGAGGATACACCTTCATCTGCCCAAAGTGAACGGTTGGAAAGCTGAACAAGCTTAGAAATGATTAGCGCTCATGTCGTAATATCGGGGCCGTTTCGTGATTCGGCCCGGAGTTACCTGAGTGTTTTTTGTCATGTAATGGACAGGGTCTACGTATGCCGGAGCATTCAAAATTGTGCTATGATAAAAGATAACTCCAAAAAGAGAAACACAAGGTATGATGTAAATAAAACTTTTTAGGTTAATAAAAGGAATAAGGTGAAGAACAATGACCATGCTAAACTCAGGATCGGTACAACCGATGCCTTTATCTCCGACGAATGATCCGTGGGATCCGATTGGCTCTCTGCGTACATATGGACGCCATGTGTTGACCAGTGTAGAAATGACTGTGACACATCTGTGCAACATGCGGTGTGAGCACTGTGCCGTAGGAGATATGCTTACGATGCGTGAAGCGCCGGCTCTTCCATTACCGCTGATGCTGAAACGATTGGATGAAGTGGAGCATCTGCAGACGATTAGTCTGACGGGTGGCGAGCCAAGCTTTAGCCAGAAAACAGTAGATGAGATGATCATCCCGCTGCTCAAATATGCCAAGGAACGTGGAATTCGTTCCCAGATCAATTCGAATTTAACGCTGGATATCAGCCGATATGAGCAACTTTTGCCGTATCTGGACGTTATGCATATCTCATTCAACTACCTGAATGCTGACGATTTCCATCAAGTCGGATTTGCGAATAGTGGCAGAACTGTGAAACGTGAAGTCGCGGTGAAGATGTATGAGAAAATGATTGAAAATTCCCGCAAATTAAGTGAAGCAGGCATGTTTATCTCTGCCGAGTCCATGATTAACTTCCGTACACACGACAAGCTGGATGGTATTCATCAATTGATTCGTGAGATGGGCTGTGTTCGTCACGAAGTGCATCCAATGTATAATTCGAACTTTGCTTCGTCGTTGCCCGTGTTATCACTGGACCATATGAGAGCAGCGATACATCGTTTGCTTGATGCACGTGACAAAGATATGTGGATGCTCTTTGGTACTCTTCCATTCTTCGCGTGCAGTGCTGCAGAGCAGGATCGAGAACTGATCAATCGACTATACAGCGAACCAAATGTGACGGTGCGTAATGATCCGGACGGACGCAATCGCGTTAACGTCAACATGTTTACGGGCAATGTATATGTGACGGATTTTGCGGACATCCCGGCGTTTGGCAACATTCGTGATCGTAAACTGGATGATGTGTTCCATGAATGGTCAGCTGAACATCCGTTGAATCAAACGGTCAATTGCCATTGCGATATCGCATCCTGTTGCGGACCAAACCTGCTGGTGGCAGATATGTATTACAAGGGTGTGGATTTCAAATCGAGAAAGGCAATCACACGTTGATATTCCAGGTGTATTCCTGAAATAGATAGAAAAGGGGAGTTTCAACTTGGATATTCATACCGAATTTCATCTTGGGCAGCTGGTATTTAATCTGGTCTGTGTCTTTTTGCTCGTATTTTTGAATGGCGTATTTGTCGCAGCGGAATTTTCGCTTGTGAAAGTAAGGCAGACACGCTTAACTCAATTGCAGAGTGAAGGAAATCGTATGGCGGGTTATGCACTGAAGGTGAATAGTAAACTGGATTCCTATCTATCGGCAACTCAGTTCGGGATTACGCTGACATCGCTTGGACTCGGGTGGCTGGGAGAACCGGCCATCTCCGAATTGCTCGTTGAGCCACTCATGTTTAAACTTGGTGTAGGAGATACAGGGCTTATTTCGACCGTGTCGGTCATTATCGGTTTTTGTATCATTACGTTTCTGCATATTGTGCTGGGTGAGCTTGCACCTAAATCGTTGGCAATTCAAAAAACAGACGGAGTGGCATTGTTTTTATCTGCGCCCTTGCTGTTGTTCTACAAAATCTTTTTCCCGTTCATCTGGGTACTGAATGTATCGGCCAATGCATTGCTGCGTCTGGCGGGTATCGAACCTGCCAGTGAAGGCGAAGCTCACTCGGAAGATGAACTTCGTATTCTGATGAAGCAGAGTGCCAAAAGTGGTGTCATCGATAAAGATGAGATCAAACTGATGGACAACATCTTTGATTTCTCCGATATGCTGGCACGTGAAGTGATGCTGCCACGTACAGACATGGATTGTCTGTACACACATATGTCTTTGGAAGAGAACCTGGAGATTATTAATGCAACCAAACATTCCCGGTATCCCGTAGCAGTAGAAGACAAGGATGAGATCATTGGATTTATACACATCACCGATCTGTTGCTGGCTAAACCGGAGCAACAACATGATCTGGCTTCACTTGTCCGTCCAATCTTAAACGTTCCTGAATCGATGGAAATCAGCCATGTGCTGCGTCTCATGCAGAAGAAACATTCACAGATGACGCTGGTTGTGGATGAATATGGTGGCACAGCTGGATTGTTAACTGCGGAAGAAATTCTGGAAGAGATCGTTGGAGACTTGTATGACGAGTTTGAGGACGAGCGTCCGCATATGGAACGGAGTGGAGATTCATTTTCCGTTGATGGTCGTTCGCTTATTGAAGAAGTTCATAAGTGGACCGGAGCCATCATTGAGGATGAAGAAGTGGATACCATTGGCGGATGGCTGTTTAAAGAGCTTGGAGGTAGTCCAGCCAAGGGCAAAACTCGGGAGCTGAATGGATACGTCTTTGAAGTGGAGGAGTCCACTCGTTTGCGAATTACCCGGGTTCGAGTGTACAAGAAATCTGTCCCTCAAGACATGAATTCGGAAGAAAATCCAGCAGAATAGAACTCGTTGCAGGAGTAAGATAAGACGAGCAAAAGTATGAAATGATGCAGATTACGAAGATCTGCCAGGATGTAAGACCTTTGGACGTTACCTGAAAGGGGAACGAACCGAAGGTCTTTTTTTATTTTAAAGAAGAATTTGGAGAAATTCTGCACATAGTTGAAACGAATTTCGGATTAACTTCGGGGACAGCGTCATATGGATATAGAGACGGGAAGCGGGAAAGAACTCAGTGTTATTCAATATGCACCAACGATGTAATAAGGAGGCGTTGTTTTGTGAAAGATCCGCAGCTTCGTGCTTACGCCCCTTTTGTGGGGCCGTTTGATCCTTGTCCGCCGGTAGCGATTCGGACGTATCTGGTACCTCCGCAGTTATTTATTCCATTTCAGCCCATGGGCTGGCCGCAGTACAGCCCGGCAGAAGCGTTGAGATTGGGAACCTTATGGCCTGCATTATACAGCCCTTATACACCAGCTAGATCAAAGGGAAGGAAGGTGGAAGTGGATGGAACCTGAAGTGCCGAAACCCTGTGACGCTAAATACTACGAATTGCTTGAAGAACTTCAGGCGCTGGATTTCGTGTTAGTGGAACTGAATCTGTACCTGGACACCCATCCGGGAGACTTCCAAAGCATTGAGCAGTACAACAAGTTCAGCCAGGAGCGAATGCGGGTAGCCCATGAATTTCAGCAGTTGTACGGACCGTTGATGAACTTTGGGCATGCCTTCTCCAAGTATCCGTGGGAATGGTCTCAGACACCTTGGCCATGGCAAGTGTGACAACAGCAGCAGCCTCGGGTTTCCTTGCAAGACTATAAAGTTCGGGAAGCTCGGGGGCTGAAGAAGGGGCATTTTTTGATAACATAGAGGGAGGCGTCTGGCATGTGGGTGTATGAGAAAAAACTGCAATACCCCGTAAGGGTTAGTAAATGTGATCCTCATATGGCGAAATTGCTGGCGGAGCAATACGGAGGAGCGGATGGGGAACTCGCGGCGGCACTGCGGTATTTGAACCAGCGATATACGATTCCGGACAAAATTATCGGGCTATTGACAGATATAGGAACTGAGGAATTCGCTCATCTCGAAATGATTGCCACCATGATCTATAAGCTGACAAAGGACGCTTCGGTAGAACAGTTGCAAGAAGCGGGACTTGGGCCGAACTATGCGCAGCGTGACTCTGCCTTGTTTTATACGAATTCATCAGGAGTACCATTTACAGCAGCTTATATCGCTTCAAAGGGTGACCCGATCGCAGATTTGTACGAGGACATTGCAGCAGAAGAGAAAGCCAGGGCTACATATCAATGGTTGATTGACCTGACCGATGACGTGGATCTGCAGGATAGTCTGAAGTTTCTGCGGGAACGGGAGATTGTGCATTCCTTACGTTTCCGGGAGGCCGTGGAGATTCTGAAAGACGATCGGGATACGAAGAAGATATTTTGAACGTTTGGTATAAGGCAGAAGTCTGGCAGTCCATAAGGGCTGCCTTTTTGTATGAAAGGATCATATTATGAAAGGATTAATTTTAAAATAAAATTACATATAATTATATAATTTACAAATATTGTTGTAAAATACACTCGAATACTATACAATGAAATAGTAGTTAAAAATTCTATTTAGGAGATGATCATTTTGAGACTTAGTAAAGTTCTTATGTTGACTGCATGTTCCTTTATTCTGACCACTTCCATTTCAAGTGCAGGCGTGTCTGCGGCAAATATTCAACCGAATACTAGTGCAAGTGTATCAAACGTAGTAGCTGCTAAGCTTGAAAGCAGATTTGTATCTGTAGTGAATTATTACGCTGTAGGTTCTGGAGTACCGCAATATCTTACGAATTATCAGACGAGTGACGGTTATGTTGGAACCTTGGTGTTGGTTAGTTATAATACTGTGAATGGAACAGTTGCTGCAAGATACGAAGGGACCGTTTATAGATAATCAGAAATCGTAGATTAAACTTACAGGTAAAGTTCGTATAACAACGTTTTAAAATTTTTATTTAAAAAAAGTAGCAGTTCCGAAGATTGAATAATCTTGGAACTGCTACTTTTCTCTTTAGATTTTCCCCGAATTCAATGGATAACTAAAGTTGTATGCTGACTGTTTCTTCACCAGGGCTAATATAATTTACACTTACTTTACTGGAAGGTACAGAGTGATACCCTCCGGTTTGTCCACTGCCCCAGTTATTATAGATGAGATTGCTTCCTGAATAATATCCTATAGTAATATCGTGCCAGCGCACATTTTTAATGGTTGATCCTGTATTCATGTTCTCGGGTTTTTGGCCGATAGTGGTCAACTTTTTACTCTCATCCCAGTGCCACTTTTATCCCAGCCGCTTACTCCGCTTCTTACAATCGTCGTTGTTAGTTGTTCGCCAGTTGTCGTGATTCCTGATACAGCCAACGTACATTCATTGGGATTCGTCACATAAAATTTCATATAAATATCCTGACCTGATCGATAGCGCGTATTGCTAGGTACCATGGCTCCGTTGGCCAACGTCGTAGGTGACCAGTTATCAAACGCTGTGCTGTATTGCAAACCTGCATCTATCCCATTTCCGTTAGATCCCCAGCCTCCCAGGTATACATAAGGAACATCCGTCGAAACATTACCTTTTACGTATGGGGCACCTGGAATGGTTACATAAGTACTTAACCAGTTATATCCATTATTTGAGAAAACTCTTCGATAAGGACCGGAACCTCCGCTTGGATTAGGCACTTCGGCAGTGGGCGAAATTTGTGTATCATCTTTAACGGCAGATGCTGAAAAATCATTCGTGGATATTCCAGGACCGATAAGTTCTTTTCCGGATGCACTTTGATAGATGTTGTTCTCAACCAGATCATATACTTCTGTCGTCTCTTTGAGTTCCGTCTTGTTAGAGTAAATGGCACCGTCTTCTGCGACATAGATGACATTTCCTCGATCTTCTTCGTCAAGCCGGGCCATCACGTCAGCAATTACTTCTCGCTCATTTCCCGTGATTGATGAATCGATGTTGACTTCGATCCTTTTTTTAAGTTCATTGTTCATGGTGATCGTGTCCATATTACCATCTGCGAATACAAGATTTAATGGAGTTAATAACAAAGCTAAGGATAATAAAGAAGTTAGCGATTTTCTTATCTTCAATCTAAAAACTCCCTCTCTTAAATGGAATGTGTGTTGAATAATTACCAATGCAATGTCTAACTCCGTTTAATGCAGCAGCAACTCATGATAATAGATAGCATTTGAACATAAACATCTCCTTTTATGGGTTTTAATTACTTCTAAATCATAGTTTTTGTGTAATAATATGTAAGTGACTATTTTCACAATGAAAGGTAATAAATTTTCAATGAACGTTATAGGTGGAAAATGTAGAAACAAAAAACCATCTCCAGTAGTGGTACCAGAGATGGTTTTATTGGATTTTGAAGTGTATACCTAATATTCAACCACCATGGCAACATTTTGCCATCCGGCTCCAACGGTCCAGAACAGAACTTTGTCACCACGCTGAATCTGACCGGTTGTAACCGCTCGGTGTAATGCGATGAATGGACTGCTGGTTGAGGTGTATCCGAACTCATCTCCGATATAGACGGCAATATCGTCACCAATGCCGACGTTCTCGGATACAGCCCGAATGTTACTAATGGATAGTTGGGAGAAGCAGGCGGCTTTGATCTCGTCTGGTCCAATTTCGTTACGTGCCAACAACGTACGAATGGACTCGGAAGCGGCATCCACACAGATGGAATCATCAAATGGGATGAATTTCACATGAAAGGCACCCGCATCTACACCCGTTTTGCCCAATTTCGCCAAGCCTTCTGCAGGAAAAAGAGAATTACCATACACACAGGTATCCGTCTGATAGATGGAATCAATGAAACCGACAGCATGTTCATCCCGCTCTACAATAACCGCCGCTGCTGCATCACCGAAATTGGCGAAGTATACGGGATCATCGGGACTGGCGTGAGGAGCTACGTAATCTGAGCCGATGATTAATGCCCGGCGAATTCGAGGATTGCCCAGCATCTGCCGGCTAACCTGTTCGAAAGCAGCGGTCATGCCTGCACAGTTCGCGTTACTGTCAATACAGATCGTGTGAGAAGCTCCGTTAATCAGGCGATGAATCATCAGGGAATTCGTAGGAAAGATGTATTCTGGCGTTTGGCTTGCATAAGCAATCAGATCAATATCTGCACCGGTGAGTCCGGTTTTCTCCAGTAAGTTACTGGCTGCCTCAAAGGCCATGCTTAGTGAATTTTCGTCATCGTTGTCAATTTTATAACGTGTATCACGACCAAGTGCCTGTAACAATCCACGAATATCGACACCTCTTGCATCAAAATGTTCAATATAAAAATCATTGTGCACCTTGGTTGCTGGATGATAGATATCGATATCTACAATACGAATTCCGGCCATCTTCATTCTCCTCTTGAGCGGAAGGGTGAATTCACAGCTTGTCCGCCTGGTTTATTAAGTGGTAACGATAGATATGATTTCGAGATTGTCCAGACCGACTGACCGGCCGAGCCGGGACAATTGCATTTTTAGAATCGCGTTGTTCTCGAGGGTCAACACAACTTTTTTATATTCATCTTTTTTGAACAATTGAAGGCAGCCTTCCAGAAGAGGAACAATCTCCGGAGCAGTAACATTCAACTTTTTGCAATCGATGTTCAGGTCATACTCCTTCGTGTTAATAGAAGCGATCGTATCCTGATAGGCCGAGATGGAACGCAAACCGTCTTCTTGAGAGAAAGAACCCTCCAGTTCAATGTTTAACACCTTGTTTGGAACGTCAGTCTTCAGAATGAAATTTCCCATGCTTGATCTCTCTCCTTTAAATGAGTTAAGGCTATCCTGTTAGTGGATACACAGCCCATTGGGCCTCTGCCGAAAGCTTCTAAGATGCGAGCTGGTTCGAAGGATAATTTAACCATATTATAAAGGTAGGAATGTAAAAAGATCAATAAAAAAGTCGAATCGTGTATAAAAATGTAGAAAAGTGAATTACTGTATTTCGTCCAAGGTGGCAAGCAAAATATTAAATGCACTTATAATGCGTGGAGCACCCACACAGGGTGCCAGATGTAGCAATATTCCCTTGAGCTGATCCACCGTCACTCCCACGCTCAGCGCCATTGTGTAATGAACTCCCAGTTGTTCATACTGTCCTTGGGTGATCAACGAAGAGATGATAGCAACTTCCTTCCATTGATCTGTAATCGTGGTGCGCTGAAAAATATCCCCGTACGCCGTCCCCATAATAAATTCCGACAATTCGGGAAAATGTTCTTTGATGGGGGCGAGGGCTCTTGCACCGTACTCACCAGATAGTTTCGCGAAACGGTCTAGTCCCTGAGCTACATGTTCACTCATGATATGCTCCTCCTAATTCAAATTTACGGTGCGGTGAGCTGTGGGTGGAATTTCATCTCGATCGGTCAGAAGCTCAATAACAGTTACCCGATTCAACGTCTGGGCTGTGTTCAACGCAGATGAGAATTCAGCAAGAGTTTCTGCTCGAAACGCAACCGCACCGAGAGATTCGGCAAATTTGGCAGCATCCATAGGAACTTCATATAATGTGCCATCAATTCTGCCTGTTGTTTTTTCCATTCCTTTGAGTGCCATGTCCAGTTGTTTGTTGTTAACGACAATGAAAATGACGTTCAGATTGTTGCATACCGCGGTATTGATCTCCGTCCCCAGCATCATGAAACATCCATCCCCGGTGATACATATAACGGTCTCTTCAGGTGAAGCTGCCTTTGCACCTATCGCCATACCAATGGCGTTCCCCATGCAGGCAAAGTAAGCGTCAAACACAAAGCTGCCTGGTTTCTTGACTTTATATCGCTGAACTGCATGAAATCCATGGCTGCCATCATCAACAAACAGCTTATGATCGTACGGAAGCAGATCGCTCATTCCATCTAGCACAGAAGCCAGAGACAGTTGGGGGATATCTGGTAAAGGGACAGTGTAATCCATGGGTGCCGTGGTTCTCACAGGAGTAGGGAGGTCTTCTAATGTGCCCAGCCAATATTGCAGGTTGTCCTTCAAATCACCGGTGATATGTAAGGTTTGAGCGCTCAGAATCTTGCCTACAAATGTAGGATCAGCGTCAAATTGAATGAGGTGTGCCGGGTGATGTTCAGGCTTCAGATTGCAGAGGGTCATGTCACTTAGACGTGAACCGAGTACGATATAAAGGTCACTTTGGTTCAACATGTCGTCTGCATGCGGGAAACCTCCAACACCACAAGGTCCATGGTACAAGGGATGGTCCCACGCAATCGCTCCTTTTCCACCAGGAGTAGTAATGACGGGAATGTTGAACGATTCGGCCAATTGAAGCAATTCATCATGGGCTCTGGCGCGACTTACACCTTTACCAGCAATAATTAAAGGGCGGTTGGATTGTTGAATGAGAGGAAAAATGCGATTCAGATTAGATACGCTAAGCAGAGGTTCCGGTTCGGGAATGACAATCCGGCATTGGGATAACAATTCGGTCTGTACGTCAAAAGGAATACAGAGGTGAACAGGGCCTTTATTAGGGCCGAGTGCAATGGAAAGGGCATGATTCAGCAGTGTGCCGAAGTGATCTCCACGCTCAACCAGTTTGCTGAATAGCGTAGCAGGCCTGAACATTTCGGCCAGATCAGCCAGATAAGAAGTAGAATCCTGACACTGGGGGAGCCCCAGTTCCTGAATGGATTGATGACCCGTAATAAACAGTACAGGCAGATTGTTGGCCTTTGCATGAGCTGCTGCAGTAAGCAGATTGGTTCCGCCTGGGCCGGATGTGGCAAAGGCAACGCCGAGTTTACCTGTCTGTAATGCATAACCGGATGCGGCAAAACCTGAGCTGGATTCATGACGGCCTGGAATGAACTCTAATCCGTAATCCACCATTTTCAGTACAGCAGGACAGATGGATTTACCAATAATACCAAAGACATGAGTAACGCCTAGATTACGCAGAGTTTCTGCCAAATAGTCCGCAACTGTTCTCATGCGGGACACCTCGCTTCATGAAATAGGTTATTAGAACCATACGCATATTCCATTTATTGAATGCAAGTTACTGTCTAAGGTTGTAATAGGAAATATTCATTGTTATTAGGAAGAGTATCTTTTTTTGTGGTTTTTTGTCAACCTGTTTTTGTGAGTCTAAATTCCTGATTCTTAAGTTGGTAACGCTTTAAGTATTGCTGGATAAAGTAAAAATAATTGGTTATATATCCCTGCAACAAATTACCCAATCACAACGAAGTTACAAATAATGTAAAAAAATGACTGTAAATGATGAATTTCAGCCTCTAATAGCGACTTGAAAGCTAGAGGTTTATTTTTTTTCGTATCAATGCATCGCATTCGCAATTCTTTGCTTTCTGCTATACTGGAAAGGAATTGGGAGGGGATGGAATGACAGTCATCAAGATGGCTCTGATTGGGCTGGGTAAAATGGGATTACATATGGTTCATCTAATCGAGAATACCAAGATGGACACGGAGATTGAGATTGTAGCGGTGTGTGATGCGAATGAGGACGGTTTGTCGTCTTTTGCAGCTTCTCATCGGGGAGTTAGGACGTATACGGATTACAAGCAATTGATGAATGAACATCAGATTGATCTGTTGTATATTGCAGTTCCGCCGAAATTTCATTATCCGGTTGTCATGGAAGCACTGGAGCGCAAAATTCATGTGTTCTGTGAGAAACCGCTTGCCAATAGTGTAGAAGAAGCCAAAAAGATGCTGGAGGCAGCAGAGCAGGCGGGCGTTGTTCATGCCATCCACTTCTCTATGCCGCATGAACCTTCCGTGCTGAAGTTGCAAGAGATGATTGAGCAGGGTAATGTGGGGGCCATTCGCAAAATAGATCTCATTTTGCAATTCCCGCAGTGGCCACGATCATGGCAACAGAATGCATGGATTACGAGTCGGGAACAGGGTGGATTTATTCTTGAAGTGGGGATTCACTGGATTCATATGATTCAAAAGGTGTTTGGTGCCATCCAGGTTGTTAGCACTCAGGTTCAATATCCTGAGAATGGTGACTGTGAACTAGAAGTACAGGCTGCAATGGAACTGGAAGACGGAACCCGAATTCAGCTAAACGGCATCTCTCAATTTGCCGGGGAAGAACGTGTATCCATGGTGGTGTACGGTGCGAAGGGCACGATTGCCTTGGAAAATTGGGAAGAATTGAAGACGGGCCTGGTGGGACAGCCACTTTCTCCAGTGGAAGTGCTTGAATCCGCCAGTGAATTGCCGGTTCTTAAACATGTCATTGCCCGTATACAAGGCAAACCAGCTAAGATATATGATTTTAACGATGGGTATCAGGCACAATTGGTACTGGAAGCACTACGGAACACAGAACAATCGAGATAAGAAAAGGAGTGCTTAGGTTTTTTCATATGAGGTGCCCGGTGCACCTTTTCCTGATTCAGCTCTCCTTAACACAAAGAAGCATCGCAGAGGCTCGGGTGAGTCTGTCTGCGATGCTTTTTTCCTTTGATATATGCTCATGATACAGCTATTTAGATACTCGATCAGTATGTTGATTCAGTTCAAGCCAGCTTGAATTGCTTAACCAGCTGATCAAGTGCATCAGACATTTCATTCAACTGCTTGGACGTGTCAGACATTTCCTGCAGAGAAGCAAGTTGTTCCTCCGTCATCGCAGATACTTCTTCTGTAGCTGATGCAGTATCTTCCACAACAGCCGATACTTCATTAATGGACTTCATCACAGCCTCACTACCGGAAGTTAACTCCTCGACAACAGCAGATACCTCCAGAACTTCACCACTGAGGTTATGAATATGCTGAGTAATGGTTGAAAAAGCATTACCTGCATCCTCAATGGTCCGCAACCCTTCATTCACATGTAGAGTGCTCTCATCAACCACCTGCACTGTACTTTGAACACCTGCTACCACGGTTTCCAATATACTTGTAATCTCTTTGGCTGATGTTGCACTTTGGTCTGCAAGATTACGGATTTCCGCGGCAACGACAGCGAAGCCACGTCCATTTTCCCCAGCGCGGGCAGCTTCGATTCCGGCGTTAAGTGCAAGCAGATTGGTTTGTCTCGCAATACCTGACATTGAATCTGCAATGTTGATCACTTGATCAGACATCTTCGAAATTTCATTAATGGCTTCCTGTACAGAGAGGAAGGATTGCTCAATGGAACTCATTTTACCTACAGCATTATCAATGCGCTGTTGCCCATCCACAGCAATGGATTCGGTACGAACTGCACGGCCTGCCACATCACTTGCCGAGGAGGCGACACGATTAAGCCCGTTGAGGGATTGCTGCATCGCAGCTACCATGGTTTGCGTAAGAGCAACCTGTTCATCAGCGCCTTCAGCGACACGTTCCATGGCAGTGGCAACTTCTTTTCCTGCAAGATGGCTATCAGCAACCCCTTTATCCAATCGATCCGAAGCTGTGCTCAGAATCATGGCATTGCTTTGTACGTCCAGCATCATTTGCTGCAAACCAGTGAGCATTGTATTGGCTGCCTCCGCGAGTTCACGAGTTTCGTCTTTCATTGGCGTAGCGATTCTCAGTGTCAGGTCACCATTGGAAGAACCGATGTCATTTAATGCCTGCTTTACGGTACGAATGTTTCTAACAATGGCACGTGACAGGACCAAAGCAGTGATGAACGAGATAATGGCCACAACGATAAGTGCCCCATACAGTTCCAAGTTCAGTAGTGTGTTTTTTTGCTTCAGTGCTTCTGTACGGTTATCGGTTAACGTATGCTCGTTGGTTCGAAACGTATCGAGAGCAGTCCGAATCTGGTCCATGTCTCTTTTACCTGGATCATCTGCGAAAAAATCTCGAATGGCCTGTGTATTATTGGCTTGGCGAAGGGCGACCATAGGTTCACCAGCGACCTGGACCCAGTTCTCCATATTAGTATGTATGTCTTCCAAAAGTGCAAGTTGAGCCGGATTATCCGAAATTAAAGCAGCAAGTTCATCTCTGAGTGTAATAAGTTGCTCTTTTCCTTGGGTGTAGGGATCGAGATAGTTGTCCTGACCCGTGATGATGTATCCGCGTTGACCTGTTTCCATATCTACCATGTTTCTTTCGAGTTCATAGGTGAGGGCGTGTACCCTCATATCGTGATCGACCAGAAAATCCAGTTCCCGTTGGAGCTGACTTGTGCTGTTCTGAATCAGCAGGATGCAACCAGCCAGTACAGCCAGTACGAGTAAATATCCTAATCCGATCTTATAAAAAATCTTAAAGGTCTTTCGCTTTTTCATGTTTGTTATTCCTCTCTATGGGGTATATGTAGTTGTCGAAAAAACCGGAAATTTGATAATTGTAGGTCTTTAGATTAGGTGTCTAAAGCACTATTTTTTAGTATTATACGTAAATAAACTTCTTTTGTATATAGTTTGTTTAACTATAATATAACGTTTGGTTAATGCTGTATAAGGTTGGGGTTGATGATGTTTTACAATCGTTGGTTTACACGTTCAAACGTTATGTTTATCATGGGAAGGGAACGATTCCAATTACATATACAATATCCCAATCCGAAAGGAACATTGGACATGAATAAAGAGAAGGTATTGCTCAAACCGGAAGCGATGATTTTTGACATGGATGGTACGCTGTTCCAGACAGAGACCCTGTTGTTGCCAGCTTACCAGCAACTATTTGATACATTGCGTGCCGAAGGGCACTTTGAAGGAGAAACTCCACCCGAGGAACGGATGCTGGGAAGTTTGGGCATGTTGCTCGAAGATATATGGAAAGTGGTTATGCCTGAGGCGTCGGAAGCGGCACATCGCCGTGCAGACGAACTGTTGCTTCAACTGGAGATTGAGGGGCTTGATCAAGGAGGTTCCCAATTGTATCCTGGGGTGAAAGAAACGCTGCAAGCATTAAAACAACAAGGAGTGCGTCTTTTTGTTGCAAGTAACGGGCTGGAGGACTATGTGAAGGGTGTGGCGTTTGCACACGAGATTATGCCTTTCTTTGAAGGGGTATACAGTGCAGGCCAGTACAAGACTCCTTCCAAAATTAATCTGGTGCAGATCCTGCTTGAGAAACATCGTATTCAGGACGCATGGATGGTAGGGGATCGCTCTTCTGATGTGGAAGCGGGTAAAATGAACGGTCAGGCGGTCATCGGCTGTGCCTATGCCGGGTTTGGTCGTGATGAGGAGCTTGCAGGCTCAGATGTGCTCATCTCTGATTTTACAGAACTGCTGCGTCTGTATGATGAAGCAGAGTAGCTTCTACGTTGCATACGTATCCTGAGATTTAAGATTACGAACCACATGAAATGAACCTGTATTCAACGGAAATTCGTTGAATACAGTTTTTTTTGTATGGTCATGCAGTCACATTCTCCCCTGTAGAAAGTTGATTTCCCTATCCCGCCTTCCTCCATATTCCCTCTATACTTCATTCAAAAGCTATAGGGGGTCCGATTCTGGTGAAACCATCCAAAATACATGCCTATATATTCATCTTTCCAAGTCTTTTTTTAACTGTTGTATTCGGGATCTATCCGCTGTTATGGGCGCTGCGTTACATGTTCTATGATTATCAAGGCATTGGGACGCCGGTCTTTATCGGGCTTGATAATTTTGGACGCATTTTGCGTGACGGCCAATTCTGGGATTCTGTAGGCAACACGGGTGTGTATGCCCTGGGCAAACTCGTCGTTACAATTCCATTATCGTTAACTCTGGCGATTATTCTGAATCGTAAATGGAGAGGGCGATCCCTCTTTAGGGCGATCTATTATCTTCCCACTATTTTTAGCGCTTCGGTCATGGCGATTGTATTTTTTATTATTTTCAACTCCTATAACGGAATATTGAATCAATTGCTGCTTAAGTATCATGTGATCTCCGAATCCATTAGCTGGCTGGGGGCTGAACATGCCATGTTAACAACCATCATCATCGCCATCTGGGGGGCTGTGGGCAACTATATGTTGTTGTTCATTGCAGGTCTACAGAGCATTCCTGAAGAGTTATATGAGGCGGCATCGCTGGATGGAGCGAGTGAGTTTCAGAAACTGCGAAATGTAACGATTCCGTTGCTGGGTCCTGTCTTGCAGATGATCATCATGCTGGCAATTACCACGGCGCTGAAAGGTTACGAGAGTATTATGGTGCTGACCGAAGGGGGGCCGTATGGCAAAACAGAGGTGATGTATCTGTATTTGTTCAAACTGTTGTTTCCCGTGTCGGCTGACACCCAATCACTCCAGCAGCTCGGTTATGGCAGTGCAGTCGGTTTCACAACGGCTCTCATCGTAGGGGCTGTGACGCTCATTTACTTCCGTATATCCAAAAAGCTCAATGATGTCTATTAATCCCTATCAGGAGGAAACGATGATGACTCAAAACGTGCTTGCGCCCTCAGGGTCTCCCCAACTCATTCGCTGGACCAAACGAACGGTACTTTGGTTGTTTTTGATCGCAATCGCTCTGCTGTCGCTGTTCCCCATCATACTTGTATTGCTCGGTTCCTTCAAAACAAACCAGGAATTGACCGGAGGAGCTACCATCTGGCCGAAGATTTGGCAGTTCTCCAACTATGCTCAGGCTTGGAAAACCGCCAATTTTTCGGGTTTTACCATTAACAGCGTGTTTGTTAGCATCAGTACAACAGTTGGCACACTGCTGGTAGCTTCGATGTCAGCCTACGCTGTGGATCGAGTGAATTTCAAAGGGAAAAAGGGGTACACCCTGCTCATGGCATCTACTCTGTTTATTTCCATAGGCGCGGTTGTGCTGCGTCCGCAATTTGACCTCATGGTCAAGCTGGGGCTGAATACCACGTTGTGGGGCGTTATTATTATATTGATCAGCGCACACGCTGCCACATACTTTATTCTGATTGGTTTCTTCAAGAGCATCCCGCGCGAACTGGATGAAGCGGCGATGATTGATGGCTGTAATTTCTTCACCACCTACTGGCGAATTATTCTTCCGCTCCTGCGGCCTGGACTCGCCGTTGCAGGTCTGGGTGTATTCCAGAGTTCATGGAATGAATATATTCTTCCTTTTGTGTTCACCATGAGCAATCCGGACTTGCAGACTTTGCCGGTTGGGTTGGCTAATCTGCGATATGGCATCGGAGCTGCTGCTGAGGTCCAACTGATGATGGCCGGAGCCTGTCTGTCCATTTTGCCGCTGCTCATCGTTTATATTTTTGCCAACAAATCATTCATGCAGGTGACCTTGGGAGCTGTGAAAGGATAGGCGTGAGCACAATCATGGAAACGGTTTTACGGGTTATTCCACTGTGCTATACTCATTTTAATTCACAGCGGATGGGCCAAGCCGTGTTCAAGGAGCGAGCGCCGATGATATTCAACTTTTATAAAATGTCCCTGAAAAAAAGAATACAGCTGCTGTACATTTTTCTCGTTGTCTTGTGCATCAGTGTGACCGGGATATGCTCTTATCTCTTTGCTGCACGAAGCATTGAGCAGAATGCACTTGAACTGAAACAAAGCATTCTGAACAAATCAGTGCAGGTTATGGATGAACATCTGAGGCACATTGTTGTATCCTCTTTTTCTTTTATGCTCAATGAAACGTTCACCCAGGTCATGAAGGACGTGGGAAAAAATAACACATCTCATTATTATCAGAATCTCTCGCTGCTGCAAACATCGTTTGCTCAATTGAAGCTCGTAGAGCCACTGATTGATACCGCATATCTGACAACACCCATCGGTGATTTTTTCTCGACCAAAGATTTTCCGAATCACAATAACTCATTCAACAAGGAATACGGACGCTACGTGAAGCTGCAAGGCTGGAATACGATGTGGTTTGGTTCACATCAGAGTGAATTGTTCCAATCCCAAGGAAATGTGTTATCTCTGTTGCTCAAACCTATTGTGATCGATAATCATACCTATTCGAATGTATATATGGTCGTCAATATGAAGGAAGAGGCGATGCGAGACATTCTCACGCAGGATCTCATGAATAACCAGATTCAACTGTTTTTGCTGCACAAAAACGGAAATGAAGTCATTCGGCCCAGGTCCCGAAATTACGATTTCATTATGGAGCCTGACTTTACCCAACAGTTTAGCCGTGGCGATGCTGGGGATTTTACCTACAGGAACGCTCAGGGGGAGGACATGCTTGTTAACTATTCGGCATTGTCGATGAACGAGGATTGGGTCATGGTAAGTGTACAGTCCAAGGCTGACTTGTTGTCCCCCCTCCAAAAGATACGCTGGCTGATCATCCTGATCATGTTGTTTTGCATTTTGCTCGCACTCGGGTTGTCCAAGCTGCTGGCCTCCGCTCTGTTGAAGCCACTGAACAAACTGCGACGCTTGATGGTTGAGGTGGAGTCCAATGATCTGGATGTACGGTTTCGCAGCAAGTATGACGATGAAGTCAGCGCTGTAGGGCATCGTTTCAATCGGATGTTGGACCAGATTCAGATTCTGTTTGGAGAAGTACGGACAACGGAGCAAGACAAACGGCGGTTTGAAGTCAAGGCGCTTCAGGCGCAGGTTGATCCTCATTTCCTCTACAATACGCTTAATACGATGTTCTGGAAAAGTGAGAGCGGAGAGAAGAAGGATGTAAGTGAGATGATCGTCTCCTTATCCTTGTTATTCCGTCTGGGCCTGAATGATGGGAAAGACATCACCAGTGTGGAGCAGGAGATCAAACATGTCGAACAATACATGCAGCTTCAGCAAAAATGTTACGAGGATCTGTTCGTTTATCGGATTGAAGTGGGGGACCCGTCTTGTTACGCTGTTGATATTTTAAAAATATTGCTCCAGCCCTTGGTCGAGAATTCCATCCTGCATGGATTCAATGACAAAGAAGATTTGGGTGTTATCCTGATCCGCATTGATCGTCAGGGTGACACACTACGGCTGGAGGTGGCTGACAATGGATGTGGTATGGATGTAGCCAGCATCTATGCTGAGGATGTTCCTGACGGGGGACGCAAAGGTTATGCCCTATCCAATCTCCATGGCAGATTAAGCCTGCACTATGGGGATGTGGCCTCAATTGTATTTCATAGCAGTACAGATGTGGGAACAACGGTTGTTATCACGATTCCGATCACCTGAGGAGGGGCAGTATGGGCCAATTGACGATGTGTGTTATGGATGATATCCAGGCAGTTGTAAAGGGCATATCTTCGACTATTCCGTGGGAAGATCATCAGGTTCGGATTGTAGGCACGGCGGGCAATGGAGAGCGCGGTTGGTCCTTGTTGCTGGAGCAGCAACCCGACATCGTGATTAGTGATATCAGGATGCCCAAGCTGAGCGGGCTGGAGCTAATGAAGCGGGCATTGGATGCCGGACTGCGAGCCAAATTTATTTTCATCAGTGGTTATTCGGATTTCCAATATGCACAGGAGGCCATTAAGCTTGGTGCATCCGATTATTTACTCAAACCGTTTACCCCTGAAGAAATACTCGGTGCGGTGTTGAAGGTAAGACAGGTAATTACGGAAGAGCAGGCACAGTGCAAGCAGTTGGAACAGTTGGAGCAGAAGGTGGAGAGCAGCAGCCAGTATGAGCGTCACAGCTATCTACTGGGCTTGTTGCGTCATGAAATCGGGGGTTTCCTGAATGAAAGTCGCTGGAACGAACTGCATATTGATCTCGATTCCTCCAATCTTCTCGTCATGGTTATCGAGGTGGATGGTTATACGCGATATGGATACACGATGCATCTGGATGCCGAAATCGTTCCTTTTGCGGTTCAAAATATTGTTGGAGAAACCATAAACCGCTATACCAAAGGCGTTGTTTTACGGGAAAACCGATACCGGCTCGCAGCCATATTGAACACACCAAGCCAGATCGACGTCTCCGAGCTACTGGAGCAATGCCGCCAAAATGTGGAGCGATTCAGCAAAAAAACAGTCTCGATTGGTGTCGGTACGATTGCACGCAGACCACAGGAAATCTGGACGTCCTACGCACATGCAGATCAGGCGATTTCCTATCGCTTTTACAGTGAAGGCAATTGCATTCTCCAGTATGCTGAACTGGAGAATCAGGCATGTGTGGCTCCGATATATCCTCTGGAGAAGGAGAAAGAGCTTTTTTATGCCCTGAAATGTGGTAATGAGAGCACCTGTCACCGCATCATTGATGAAATTCTCGAAGAATGGCAGGTCTCCGAAGGTTTTCCCGAGCCACTCACGATGATTCGTTTACTGTCTGGACTGGCTTTTGCCATCTACCGTGCCTTTTGTGATGAGATTACAGCAGAGGAACGCTTGCGTCTGGAGGCCGACCTGACAGTGCTTGAGGCGATGCGTTCCTTGACGTTTGAGGGCTGGAGGGGATATATCAAACATTTTAGCAGTATGGGTTGCGAGATTATGGACAAAAAACGACTCACTGATGTCAAACAGGCGATTAGCAAAGCGCAGGAATATATCAGTCTGAATCTTGCAGAAAATCTCACGCTGCATGCCTGTGCCCAATCCGTGCATTTAAGTCCGAGTTACTTTGCCAATGCCTTCAAAAAGGAAACGGGCATAACGCCGATTCAATATATTACTAAGATGAGGATGGAAAAAGCCAAAGAGTTGCTGGTTGCAGGTGTACAGGTGCAAGAGATCTGCCAGAGGCTGGGTTATGAGGACAGGCCTTATTTCAGCGGTTTGTTCAAGAAATATTGCGGCATGACGCCAACCTGCTTCAGGCAAATGTATGAGAATTGAAACCGATACGGATCGTCATTTTTCCCACCATGCAAAGTCAGAATGTCCCTCACCTCCATGAAAGCGTAGCGATTATCATTACGTTAACGGATAACCAAACGGGTTGTCCAGACAAGCATAAGGGGGCATATCAATGGTTAAAAAGTGGATGGTGACTACGCTAAGTGCATTGCTGGCGCTAAGTTTAGCAGGTTGTTCTGCTGACAGTGGTACTTCGGCAAATAGCGAATCGGGGACCAGCGGGGAGAATGCCGGAGGGAAAACCAAAATCATATATTGGACACCGGACCGCCATGATGCTGATTTTATGAAATCCAAGATCGATGAGTTCAACCGGACGAACAAGGACAACATTGAAGTGGAGATGACCGTGATGGGGGACAACTATCCACAGGCGGTCGATATTGCTTTTGCCAGCAAGCAGGCACCCGATGTGCTGCAAGTTAATGATTTTCAGACGTATTATCAGAAGGGGTATCTCGCCCCGATCGATGGATACATGAGTGATGAGATGAAGGCCGTATTTAAAGACAGCTTGATTGAAAATAAAAACACGATTGATGGAAAAATATATTCCCTCCCCAATACAGGGCAGGTCTGGCGGCTTGTGTATAACAAAGATATTTTCAAAAAGGCAGGGATCGAGAGTCCGCCAAAAACGTTGGCTGAGATGGTTGCGGATGCCAAAAAAATTACCGAAGTTGGTAAAAGTGAAGGCATCTATGGCTTTGCCAGCCCATTCAAGAGCAGCAGCGGCTTCTGGAGAGCAGCCAATACGATTGCAGGTGCAAGCAATAATGTGGGTATTGATGGTTACAACTACAAGACTGGTCAATTTGATTTTGGGATGTACAAGGATATCGCAATGGCGCTTCGTCAGATGAATCAGGATGGCAGCATGCTGCCAGGGGTTGAAAGTCTGGACATCGATCCACTCAGAGCCCAGTTTGCTCAAGGCAAAATCGGAATGTACATTAACCACTCCGGTGAACCAGGTGTATATAAAGATCAGTTTCCTACAAAAGAAAATTGGGCAGCCGCTCCTGTACCAACTAATGATGGAACGATCAAGGGCGCTTCACAAGTCATCGGGGGCTCCTACATCGGCATCAATGCAGATTCTGCCAACAAGGAAGCGGCATGGAAGTTTATGGAGTATGTGTACAGCACAGATCTTCAGAGTGAGTATTACGAAAAAGGATACGGAATCTCACTGATTCCTGCTGTACTAAGCTCTGACAAAAAACCAAGCATTCCGGGCATTGAAGGTTTCCTGCCCAAACGATATGATGCCATTTTCCCGGCAAATCCAAGTGTGGTGACCGAGAGTTCACTGGAAGGCACCAAATGGGGTGAGGCTTTTTCAATCTTTGTATTCACGGGTGGCGATCTCGATGCTGTGATCAAGGATCTGGATACAAGGTATAATGCAGCTCTGGAGAAAACCAAAGCGGCAGGGCTGACCAACATAACTGCTGATCCTTCGTTTGATTCTTCCAAACTTCAGGGTAAATTGTCCACAGAAGACTAATAAACGTTCATAGCGGCCGTGGTTTAACTACTTCGGTCGCTTATTCACAAGGAAAGGGGAAAAGCAAAATGATTATTAATCATGCGTCTATCGATGCACATATCGTGAACGAAACGAGTTCCCGGAAGATCTTGGGTATGGGCGGTACATTAATGATGGTGGAGGTTACCTTTGCTAAAGGTGGTATTGGAGAAGTTCACTCCCATGATGCGCACGAGCAGGTCAGCTATATCGTCAAAGGCAGCTTTGAGGTACAGGTCGGTGAAGAAACTCGCATCTTAAAAGCAGGGGACAGCTTTTATGCCGGTTTTAACGTCCCGCATGGGGTCAAGGCACTGGAGGACTCCGTCATTCTGGATGTGTTTACCCCGTTCCGTCAGGATTTTCTTGAGGCATCCCAATGAGCGATTTTTACCTTTCGGCAACGGATATGCAACGGGCTGCCCAATATTATGAAAAACATTTTCCGGAAGAAGCCCGAAATTCGCTCGCGATTGCCAATCGTGCCATCCTGAATGAATTTATCGTTCCTTATACCAACGATCTGAATCGCTGGATTCCGATGGGGACACCTGTGGACTGGCTTCACAACCCGACAAATGATCTGGAGTTCACATGGGGCATCAATCGACACTGGCATATGCTCGATCTGGGCAAGGCGTATCTGATGAAGGGCAATCCGCTATATGTAACAGCATTTATTGACCACTTCCGTAGCTGGAGACAGCAAAACCCGGTACCTGTAAATCTGGTTTACGACGAGGCTGTGTTCTTTCAAAAACCCGGTCCGTGGCGCCTGCTGGAGACGGGACTACGTGTGCAGTCCTGGATATCGGCATATAAATATATGGAAGCGAGTTCACTGATAGACGAAGGCTTTCAGGCGGAGTTTCGACAAGGTCTGGACGAGCACGCCGAGTTTTTGACCCGTTACCTCGGCAGCACGGAAATCAATCATGCCATTATGCATATGCAAGGGTTGTTCATGATTGCTACGTTCTACCACCAGCACCCGCGAAGTCCACACTGGCGTCAAGTGGCGATGGAACGTCTTGAGCTGTGTTTGCTGCATCAGTTGGGTGAAGAGGGAATACAGGTTGAACTGACAACACATTACCACAATGCCAGCATCGAAATGTTTGGCACCCCTTATCGGTTGGGTGAGATTTCAGGACATCCTTTCTCGGCATGGTATGCCCGCTGTCTACGCCAAATGGCCGCATTTACTGAGGCGCTGATCCGACCAGATCATCAGTCTACCGGTATTGGTGATTCGGATTGGGTTGGAGATGGACGACAACGACTGACCCTGCTTGGTGCGATCCTGGACGATGATGATTTGATGGCTCGCGGAACGGATAGCTCGGAGTGTCTCTGGTTGCTGGGTGTGGAAAAATATGAGCGCTGCCTCAGACTACAGGCTTCTTCTTCTCCGGTGTTGTCGAGCCGAGCCTTTCCGCAGACAGGATATTATGTCATGAGGGACAAGTATCAATATCTTTTTTTTGATGCGGCTGCCATGGGCGGAGCACACGGACATGCGGATGCGCTGAATGTGGAGTGGATGTGGAAGAACCAGCTTTTCTTCACGGACACCGGACGTTATACGTATGAAGAAGGGAAATGGCGTCGGTATTTCAAAAGTACGCGGGCGCACAATACCGTCACGGTGGATGGTCTGGATCAGACACCTTATCTCTCCACACAGCAATGGGGTGAACCGGAGGCTCAGGCCACAACGCTACGTTGGGAGAGCAATGACAGCTATCACTTCATTGATGCTTCACAGGATGGATATACACATTTGCCAGATCCAGTTACACATCGTCGGTGGATGCTGGCAGGGGTGGAGATCCCTATACTATTAATTGTGGATTGGCTGGAGGCAGAAGCAGAGCATACTCTGGAGCAACGTTTTCACCTGCATCCGCAAGCGGATATTGCGTTGAGAATGAATGAAGCTGGAGAAATGACGGCGGATATGAGCTATGAGGCATCTTCCATAACGCTGACGATGCAATGGGTTACGGCAGGCATCGGGAAGGGAGCCTTCGCGTTGACGGAGCAGCCCGGCTGGGTATCTGAGGTGTATGGTTCCAAGTCGGAAACATCGGTCATCCAGGGCAAGACTGATTTCTCGGGTAAAGTGGGTATTCTGACGTTGTGCCTCCCCGCGGATCATACAGACCAGGTTACACGTGTAACCACATGCCAACTGGAACCTGACCTGATGAGATTGGCATTATCTTATGTGCAAGGTGAGGAAAAAAGGTATATTGTGATTGACAACGACACGCTGCAATGGTCGAAAGAACAGAAATAAAAACAGTGAAGCAGGAGCAGATGCTCGCACTTGGCGAACATAGACTCCTGCTTTTTCTTCACTCACTTGGCTTTATTTTTTCTTTTTACTCTGGGTGATTTTTGCGTAACGGGCTTGGGACTGGCTGGCTTTCTGGCCGTTCCGGGAGGTCTGTTGCGATATACCCATAAGGCATACTCCAGCGGCTGAGTGATGGCTTTATAATAGATTTCCCGCTCCCCGATGCGAGCGAATACTTCACGTGCAGGTTTGGGGTTAACTTCAAGCAGGTAGATACGCCCGCTTCTGTCAATCGCCAAATCCAGTGCCAACTCACATAGGTCCCCATACGTATCTTCCAGAAACGAAGCAACATCAATGCCGAATTTCTCTGCAGTTGTGTTAATTTCTGCCCGGAGGTCGTCATCTTCGATCCATTGCTTCATGAGTCGGTCCATCGCTATTGCCTGACCGCCGCCATGCAGATTGGAGGTTACGCTTTTTTCTGCACCCATGCGTCCAGCACATCCAGTAAGCTCCCATTGTCCTTCTCCGTTCTTCTGAACGAGCATGCGATAATCATGCACACGTCCATTCGGAAGCTGAAGTTGAATGCCCTTTTGTACAAGATACTTGTCTTTCATGTTCCAGTGCTGGAGCAACGCGCCAAGTCGTGATAAATGAACTTTACGTGGAGTGATGATACGACGCTTCTGATCCCGCCCTTGAACAAGCACTGTATTAGCCTCGCTACTGCTGCGTTCAATGCGCAGAATACCACGTCCGCCTGTTCCATTAATGGGTTTGAGATAGACCAGAGAAGAAACTTTAAGCATCCGGTTTACATCGGACATATCCTGAAATAGAGCGGTTTCCGGCAGGTGTTCACGAAAGTTAGCTTTTTGCAAAAGGGTCTGGTGGATGGTCCATTTATTGCGCAGTGGCCTGTTCAGAAAGAGCAGATGCCCATATTTCTCACGAAAAGCAAGCAATTGCTGAAACCTTCGGTTACGCTGTATCCGGCAGCGATCAAAGATCAGGTCCGGGAATGATCGCCACTCCCTGGACCAGCCTTTTCCTTCATGAAAAACCATGGCTTCAATTTGTTTGCCGCCGGGGTGTACGTCGGCTGGTGTGAATACATAGATATCGAGTCCCCGCTTGCGCCCTTCAAGAATCATTCTGCGATAAACGCTTCGTTCTTCAAGAGCGCGATGTTCATTTAAGTACAACGTCATAATGCCCAGAACAGGTGAGGACACAAACAATCACCTTCTTTTTGCAGTATTCCTGTCTATCATCGTTTGGACTGACGGGCAAGATAAGCGCTGTAGTGAAATATACGTTCCAATGACCGCCGTCTGATCTGTGGTTCATCAAACTTCATGGGCTTTGCATTGGCTTCGAAGAACCAGAGTTCCCCCAGGTCATCAATGCCCAGATCCATGGACATTTCTCCGAGCGTGTAACCTGATCCCCGTTCTACCTGTCTTGCGATCATTAATGAAGTGGATTTCACACGTTTCATCAGGGTTGTTGACATTTCTTCGCCAAAAAGATCGGTTAGCAGCTTCTCAGGGTCTTCTACGCTCCCGCCGCGCGGCACATGAGTTGTAATGCTGCGGGAGCCAGCAAGTCTCGCTCCTACACCGGTTACGCTCCATTGGCCCTTGGTGTTCTTTTGTACAAGAACACGCAAATCGAAGGGGCGTTTACGAGAGGATGCCAGTTCAATGCCTTGTTGCATGATATAAGGCGTATGTCCGGTTTCTTTGCGAATTCGTGCCCATAACTTGGCAAGTGTAGATGCTTTATAGGTCGTGCTTCTACGTGTGGTTTGTATTTTGAGACGATAGGGAAGCCGTTCTTTTTCCTGAAATTTAAGCATCATGATTCCTTTGCCAGCTTTGCCGCTCTCGGGCTTAAGGTACAGATAGGGATACGCCCGTAGAACGGCACCCAGAGAAGAAGCACTTCTCATCCGCCGAGTATAAGGGATCAGTTGCTGAGTCGATTTGGATTTCCTGAGCCATTCGAACAGATCCCATTTGTTGAAAAAGAATGGGTTATACAGTTCGATTCCTGATTGCATGCATTCGTCAATTTTACGCTGCACGGAAGGTTTTCCTTCGTCTTCCCGGTTGGGAATACGATTGTACAGAACATGGGGAAGGGGGAAAGGTTGTGAAACCCACTTTCCACTCCCCTTGTTGTACGTATATCCTTTCACGGTGGGGCCACTCACGTTCAGATCCCGTACAGTTACAATGTACACCACGTATCCCATGCTCTCGCCTGTCTGTAAGATATCTTGAAAATTTTGATGATTTCCCCTGAACATACGCTGTTTATCATGCATGGTCAAAACAGCAATAACAGGTTTGAAATCATCATGAAGGGTCATCAAATCTCTTCCTTCTTCCGGAACTTGCTCAAATACAGGCAGTGTTCCAAGATGTGCTCCACCGACGATTTGCCCTCCACCCGGAGTGAAGGGTGACGGAAAATGGAGCGCCCGGGTTTGGCGTTCGCTTCGAACATCCATACATGTTCCTCCTGATCAATGCCCAGATCAAAGCCAATCTCACCAATCAGATGCTGGTGCTGGGTTTCAATCGCCTGGGCCAGTGTAATAGCGACGGATTTGGCATGCTGAAGAACTTCTCCCGCACGATCGCCGAAGTTGCGACTGAGCGCCTGCTCAGGAGTCATTAGGGAGCCGCCATTTTTGATGTGTGTTGTGACGCTGCCACGTCCTGCCTTTTTGGCTCCAATTCCGACAACAACCCATTGATTGTTACCATTTTTGTGCATGTGAAAACGGAAATCAATTGGACATTCATCAATCTCAATTAGGCGTATTCCCTGCTGAACTACATATCCGCGTAACTGTTTACCAT
Source organism: Paenibacillus sp. FSL H7-0940 (assembly GCF_037979415.1). Classification (NCBI taxonomy): domain Bacteria; kingdom Bacillati; phylum Bacillota; class Bacilli; order Caryophanales; family Paenibacillaceae; genus Paenibacillus; species Paenibacillus sp. FSL H7-0940. Next base: position 3,564,960 of record NZ_CP150280.1, on the reverse strand, counting down.
GTCTTCCCTGAAGCATGCGCATCAGACTATTGAAGGACCCAAAACGCAGGAGTGCATTACCGCCTTTTTTGCGATAACGTGCGAAATATCCACGTTTGGGCGAATAAGTCAGGCGGTAGATCCCGTTCCCCAGACTTCCTGCAGTAGGCTTATAGTAGACGAACTGATGGCGTTCCAACATTTCCTTCATCTGTTCAACAGAAGGATTGGTAATCGATTCAGGGATATACCGTCCTGCTGCCGGCTCGTTCTCCAGCAACGTATAGATATCCGATTTGTTGAAGAAGCTCCAGTTGAAGAACGGAATTTTTCGGCGAACAAATCGTTCCCGCAGCTGGTTGATGGCTGGTGAAAAGTCTGAACGACGGCTTGGTAACCGGTTGTAGACAACATCGGGCAGAGGTACCGTTCTGCGGGTAAAGCTTCCGTTATCATTCAGGAAAAAACCCGATACCGTCTCGTTCTGCCAATTGATATCCCGAGGAGTAAATGCGTAAATGTAGGATTTACGGCTGCCTTCACGGAGTAACTGTTTGATGAAACCAGTACGGGAACCGAATGGATTCGTGCTCGTCGCAGGCCCATCAGAGAGTACGCCGATCAGTGGACCTAACTGGACCTCATCATTTTGCAAATTCCGGAGATAAATACTGCCCCGTTTGGGAACGTTCATCATATTACGGATACCTGAAGCGAGATACAGATGTTTACCTGCTTTTTTAATTGGTTTGATCGTTGCAGGTACCCGGTCACGCCCGAAGCGAAGGTGCACCGTTTTTTTGCCGGACAGGTTGAGGCTCTTCATTAAAGCGTTGGATACATAAACCACTTTATCCGGTTGCTTGGTGAAATGCAGATTGCAAAAGGTCAAACTCATGATTTATCCTCCTATCCTGAAAAGATCCTTGGGCTCCATGGCAAGCGGGCGCTGCGGGCCTCAGCCGCCGTGAATCGGGATGGGTTTCAGGCCAGCTTTGCTGGATGTATTCGGCAATTTCATTGGACGAAAGACGTCCGTGAGAACATGTTGTTGCAACAGATAACGGGCATAGGCAAGCGGCCGGGTATAAGTCAGGGTATGCATGCGTCGGTCGCCCGCTTCTGCAAATGAGGTGCGGCCTGGTTTGGAGTTGACTTCAATTAGCCAGAGTTGGCCCTCTGCATCTGCTCCGAAATCAAGCCCCAATTCGGCTAACCTGCCAAAACGGCTTTCCAGCAGGGTGGGGATAAGAGTAGCAGTCTGCCGGATGCTCTTCAGCAGAGTTTCCGTGCGGATCGTTCCATATCGCTGGAGCAGATATGCGTGGGCAGGATATGCTTTACCCCCACCGTGAAGATTGGACGTGAGTGAACCTTCGGGTCCTTCCCGTACCATACATCCGGTAAGTGTCCAGCGACCTTGCCCATTCTTTTGCATTAGAGCCCGTATGTCGAATGCTCTTCCATGATGGCTAAGATCCAGATATGGCTGCACGATCATCTTACGCTCAGCCTGATGTAATGCTAGCCAGGAAGATACAGCCTGGGTATGGTTGAATGTAAGAAAAAAGGTTTCATTGTCCTCGTTACGCCCCTCCACGATCCATGTTGATGGAGTCGTTCCCCGAGACAGGCGAAAGGTATTTTTGCCATGAGTCCCGGATACCGGTTTGAAGAACAGTCCTTTGGGCCAACGGTCCAGCCATGTTTCCCAAGGAATATGCGATCCGATCCGGGTTGTGGGAGCAAGTTGTGACCTCAATTCAGGATTTCGGGACAACACACGATGTACCTCCCATTTTCCTGGAAGGGAAGCAGACCAATAACGGTGTTGATCTGTGCCGTTGGTTGGTATCCATTCCTTAAGCTGTTGTCTGGCGTACCTGGAGATAGGGCGAAGACAACGATCCATAATGAGATCGACTGCAGGAACAGGTACCGAATTCCACTTCCCTTGATGATAGACATATCCCCATTGAAGAGGGAGATGGACTGCATCATTTGATATCGGGATCACAATAATCTGAAGGGCGTATTTCATGCTCCCCAAACTGAGACGACGGCAGAAAAGTTCATCTGTAAAGGGAGGTGAGCCTTCGGTTGCACGTACCAGAATGGCCAGTGTCTTGGTCTGAGATGATGGAAACATTACGCTGCACCTCTCCTCTATCAGATTTGTTTCCCATAGGGAATAACTTTTCAAAAACCCGCCAGGTACGTAGAATATTCGAGCATGGCTTTGACGGAAGGGCGGATCTTGCTCTCACTCAGTGGTGTATTATCATTCTTGGATGGTTTGGAGTTGACTTCGAGCAGCCATACGCGCCCAGTGGTGTCCAAGGCCAGATCAATACCAAGTTCACCAAAATGAGCAGGGATGGCACTCTCGATCCCTTTGGCGATATCCAGTGCTGCGGTGTGCAATCCTGCATACGCGGAAGCTTTGGCTGATCCAGTCAACTGTGTTTTGGCAACAGCATCCTTGACGGTGCTGAGACTTCCACCCCGTGCCAGATTGGATACGTAGTGACTCCCGCCCGCAATCCGGGCGACGATGGAGGTTACACTCCATTTACCTGTACGGTTCTTTTGCACGAGCGCACGGAAATCCACGGGTCTGCCACTGTTGTCAATGAGAGTCAGCCCTTGTTGGATCTGATAACGCGTTGTTTTCATTTTCCCAGACATACTGGCATACAGTTTATCCAGAGAAGTATACGTTTGTTTCCGGGTACCCCCGACGCCAGTCGCCAGAGTCAGGAAGCTTCCGTCAATCTGACGTGAGACCCGGATGATCCCTTTGCCCAAAGAACCGCGGACGGGCTTCAGAAATACAACCGGATGTCGGTTGCACATCGTCTTGAGCATGGCGGACGTCTTGAGCAAATGAGACTCGGGAAGAACTCGTTTAAGCGTTGAAATGGACTTGAGTGCGTCAAACACTTCGTTTTTGTCCAGAAACTTTTCATTGAAGGTTTGCGTGCCGTAGAGCGATTTTACTTCTTTCATAAAATGCTGTACGCTAGGTTTGTTCTCAAGCTTGCGGGACGTTAGCCGGTTATTGACGACGTCTGCTACAGGCAGAACAGTCTTTTTCCAGCCGTCATCATACACCCAGCCTTTCATATAACCCGTTACCGCTCCAATATCCTCCGGTGTGAAAAAGGATACATAGGCGCCTTGCTTACGGCAGGCGTTCACCAGTTCTTGACAGAACATCGTGATGGAGCCAAAGGGCCGATCTGGCTGATCGGGATAATCCTGGCTAACCAGTACACTGATGTAGGGTCCAAGGCGAAGCGTACGGCTGGCTGAACGATAGGATACCCTCAGGACCGAACGTGGAACGAGACCGGTCTTGCTGGCAACTGTCTGATTGATGCGCAGCCCGTCATACCTTGGTACCGGAATAACAGTGACTTCGCGGCGGAAAGAGCCAAATTGCAGCTGAAGCGGCCTTCCTGAAGGGATTTTAAGCGCCTTAAGCACCCCTTCGCCCAGCATGATGACGTCGTCCTGCAGGATGCCCGAGCCGGTAACCTGAATCGTTACTTTTTTAGTGGACATCACGGATCTCCTTCCGGGCGGCAACTTGATGTCTGATCTCGAAGTTGAACGGCATCTGAACATGGCATGTGCTTCATCATATGAGGACATATAACCCTTGGTGATTGACCCATATGGATTAAATGCATTTGATTTCGAGGCAGGTTATGGATGGCCTGTTTCAGAGCGCCCTTGTTTGACAGGAGAGAAAAGCGTGTATTAACACGGATGAACAAACCAATCTGAGGAGGAATAATAGTGAACATTTATGACAAAGCCAATGATTTGGCCAAAGCACTGAGAGAAAGCAGCGAGGTGGAAGAGATTACTTCCGCGATGAAGCTGATTGAAGCTGATCCGGATGCAAAAGCAATGCTGGATAACTTCCGTGATCAACAAATGGAATTGCAACAACGTATGATGAGCGGGGATATGCCAGCTCCGGATGAGATGGAGAAAATGGAGAAGCTGTTTGAAGTACTGAGTTTGAATCTGAACATCCGTCGTTTGTTTGATGCGGAGCGTCGCCTCAGTGTCATCATTGAAGACGTGAATAAAATTATTGCTGACAGCCTGGGTCATCTGTACGGTGGCGCTGAAGCGTAAAAAGGTAGTTCAAAAAGTCCACTTTTGATTACGAAGGATGCCTAGCTTCATTCCATCTTCTCGGTACTGAAAACTGATCTTTTTGAACACGTACTAAACGCTTGTCTTGTTTTTTTACCTGAACCTTTCATATTAGCTCCTTATCGTTCATAGACTAGACATATAGAGTCGATCAAGAACGAAGGAGCTGTGAATGGTGAAGAGGTTGAAAAAAGCAAAACATGTGATCTATCTGCTTATTGCGTTGTCGATGCTGGTCATTGCACTGCCGCGGATTTCCTTTGCTGGAGGAATGGACTGGGTTAATATTTTTGGCATCGTATGGGTGCTGTTCTCCTTATTAATCGTTGGTGCACATCTGCATTTTATTCTCGGTGTAGATGAAGAGAAGAAGCGTGCACTGGAAGCCGTTCGCCGGGCGAAGTTGCGGCAGTGGGAGATGAAACTGCTGGACAAGCAGGAGCGGAGCGAGTCTGTATAAGGTACAGAATGAGATCCAACATGGAAGACCGGAATCCCTTGGTACAAAGGGGCCCCGGTCTTTTTTGGTACATACAGAATTAGAGGTTAATGGGATGATTAAATTCAGATGGCGAACTTGCCTGTGAGAATGGGTAGGGGTGGGGTTATTTTCCTAAAGCCGTGTTATAATAGATACAGTATAGTACAGATGCATCTTCGGGGGTGGTACAGTTGGACGGACAGGAAGAGAACGTCACGAAGCATGAACAGTTACTTCAACATATTGAACAACTGAAGGTTGGTAGCAAAATATCAGTACGTGGACTTGCGCGGGAGCTGGGTGTAAGTGAAGGGACAGCGTATCGTGCGGTGAAAGAGGCGGAGAACTTCGGGCTGGTCGTGACCAAGGAACGAATTGGAACGGTGCGGATCGAGAAGAGACCTCGGGGCATGTCGGAACAGTTGACCTTTGCTGATGTTGTGACCATTGTGGAAGGCCATGTGCTGGGGGGGAACGAAGGTCTCGCCAAACCGCTGCACAAGTATGTGATTGGTGCGATGAAAGAACAGGCAATGGCCCGTTATATTGACGCTGGGAGTCTACTGATTGTAGGTAACCGTGAAGATGCTCACTCGCTTGCCCTCGAACAGGGAGCGGGCGTGTTGATTACGGGAGGTTTTGGGACAAGTCGTGAAGTAAGAATTATGGCTGACGAGCTTGGGCTACCAATTATTTCATCCAGACATGATACATTCACGGTGGCTTCGATGATTAACCGTGCGATCTTCGACCGGCTGATTAAGAAAAAAATTATGCTTGTTGAGGATATCATTGGTCAGAAACCTCGCTTGCAGGTATTGAAGGTGACCAGTTCAGCCGCAGATTTTCATATGTTGGTTTCAGAGACGGGTGAACATCGCTTCCCGGTGGTGGATGAATGGAACCGGGTCATCGGGATTGTGAGTCTGAAGGATGTCAGTGAGCTGAAAGAAGATCAAAGTATTGAGAAATGTGTGATACGCCGCCCGATTACGGCCTCATTGCAGACATCTCTTGCTTCTGCTGCCCAGATTATGACCTGGGAAGGTATCGATTTTCTGCCAATCGTGGATCGGAATCGCAAACTGATTGCGTCCGTCACACGCAAGGAAGTACTTCAGGCCATGCGGGATGCACAGAAGCAGCCACAACTGGGAGAGACGTTTGATCATCTGATCTGGAACGGGTTTGCAGAGGAGCGCGGTGAACAGAACGAATTGTTATTTCACGGATTCATCATTCCTCAGATGGCAACGGATCTGGGTACGATCTCCGAAGGTGTTCTGTTGAATGTGATGACACAGGCTGGCCGGCGGGCAGCGTGGGATGTTACAGGGAACGACCATGTGGTAGATAATGTAACAACTTATTTTGTTCGACCGGTACAGATTGAGGATCAGATCCTGGTTCGCCCGTTAATTCTGGAAACCAGTCGTCGAACGTGCAAAATGGACATTGTGGTTACCCGTGAAGGCAGTGTGGTATGCAAAGCAGTAATGACATTGCAGTCGATTGACCATGCCTAGCAGGCTACGTTGCCTCGGGCATAGACAAAGAGAGTACTCCCTGATCAAGAAGCTCTGCCGGGTTGCGCTGTCGCGCGGTTCTGGCTTCGCTTAACGAAGGGGAAGTACTCTCTTTTTGCAGACAACGATAGCGCTTCAATGAATCATGCAGATTGTCCGGAGGTTTTACCTGATCCATTACTGGACCGTTGTTGAAGCCGCGCATAATAACTGCGGTTACGTATTCCGGCAAATACATTATACGCACCCATAATCAGAAATAGCGCTTCCACAATCACAGATAAAGTGGAGCCCGTGAAGACAAACATCAGAATCAGTGCAAGATCAACAAGCATGCCACCCATCCAGATATTTGTCCACGAACGGTACAGACCGGCGCTGGTAGCATCCGAACTTCTGTGTGAACGAATACTGTTCAACGCTGCAAAAACCATGGCAACAGCAAAGATCGCGATTAGTGCATATTTGAGTACATCAATGAACACAAAGACGCAGCTCCTTTTCTGGAAAGCATTTACTGCCCTTATTGTACCATGCAGAGATGCAGACAAGGGCAGTTTTTGCTGTTACGCAGGAACGTGCATGCGAATCTGTACCCAAACTTGCAGTACGCCTTCCATAACCAGCATCGTTTTGACCTGAACGGTGTATTCCTTTTCCCTGACTGAGTAAACTTTCTGATTCAGCATGATTCGCGTCATTTTGCTATACTCATCGATGTTGAATACATCTCTGCCCCGAAGTACCTCAAGTTCGTCTCCGAGCTTTTGTAACATCACTTTCAGAGAAGCCTCGTCTGGCCCCTTATCCGATTCTTCTGCACGGACTTTGATTTCCTTGATAACGGTTTGGCGTTTACTGTATTTTTTCAGCGTTTTGATATCCTCCTCATTCTGATGCAGCTGAAGCTGCAGCTCCTGATTGTTCAGCCACAACGCATTGTAACTCAGGTGAAATACGCCGTTGTAGACGACACATCCAGCGATCATTCCCAGAACAAACACAGCGGTCAATCGCATCAGCGGGCGGTAACGAGAAAATGGCGGAACTCTCATGAACGCTGTTCCTGTCTCATATTAGCTCCGGCCTCCGCCGCACACCCATTTCACCAGCTCGGTTCCCATATGCGCGCCCATAAAAGCAGAGATCAAATACAGGATTTGTTTGACTGCCGGAGACAGGTTACCATCCAGGAAATTGCTCTCGATGACACGCATGGGATCTATTGTGCCGCCAACAGCGGCTGCGAGTGCCCATATCTTTATTTTTCCAGAAATATCGAGCATCGTCTGTGTCGGAGGCTGAAGAGAGATCACGGCTCCAATACCTCCGATCATCGCGCCGCCCAGCACGATTCCAAACGCAATAAAGAAATCAAGAATGGCTTTGGACAAAAATGTGCTCACTGGCAACACCCCTTTCAGACCTAGCAGCACACCTCCTGTCTTCGGTCTGTCACAGGGGGAGCGGCTTGTACTTCTATTGTATGGGCGTGCCCCCAAACGTTATGATAGAATGTCGATAAAAATGTATCGAGCGATTAAAGTTACTCACAGTCTGGCAGGGGAGATAAAGATATGAACTTGGAGACGAAATACGGATTGTTATTCAGAGACTGGACCATGGTGCTGAAAGATGCCGTGCAGGTCAGCTTGCTCGCAGGGGAAAAGTATAACTTCGGCACAGGTGTAGCTGTGAGGTCTGCTGCCGTATCTGGCGTGGAGTTGGTTCTTGGAGTTAGCGGCGATGGAGAGGTTGAACTGGAAGAGGGCATCCAATCCATTCGTCCCCATGACTTGTTTCTAATCGAAAAAGGGCAGTCGCCCTTTCTGGTCAACCGGGGTTCAACTCCACTGGTCTGTTATATCATTCAATGTCATAGGGTTCGGCTGACGCAGGAGCTGGCGCCCACGGAAGACCCATGGGACAAGCAGAATGATGAGGACGATCACGAGCTTGAGCCAAGCAGCTTCGTTGCTCTTCAACATGCTGCTGTGGAGGATATTAAGAAGATCGTGGAGGCATTTCAACATACTGACTTGCATGATCCGATGTGGTGTCATCTTCTTTTTCAACAATGGATATGTAAATTGGTCGAGCATATAAGAAGGGAAGCTGAACCCGAAGTTCACTCGCAACAGCCCGATCAGGCTGTACAAAGAACGATTGACTACCTAGATGAACATTACGACGAACCTGTCACGGTCCAGCAACTGGCGCAGATGGCTAATGTCAGCCGCAAATGGTACACCGTAAGGTTCAGGGAAATCACGAATCAAAATCCAAGTGATTATATCACCGAATTACGCATGAAACGGGCCAAGGAGTTATTGAATCTTACTGGAGACAGTGTCTATGAGATTGCCCGTAAGGTCGGTTATGAAGATGAGCATTATTTCAGCCGAAGATTCAAGCAAAAAGTAGGACGTTCCCCCCGTCTGTATCTGCATAATCGTCGATATTTAGGAACCACGATGACTGCACCTGAGCTGTTATATACACTTGGGATGACTCCAATAGCTGCCCAAGCGCCGTTTTGTGAATTTCCGCATTACCTGAAAGAATCGTTCAAGCAAGTTCGCAAGTGGGAGAGAAGTCATGTACTCAACCTGGAAGAAATTCGGAGGATGAAACCCGATCTGATCATTGCGTCCGCATGGCAGGACAGCATGAATTATGAGCAACTTAACCGAATTGCAACAACGGTGCTTCTACCTGAGCGCAGCAACTGGAGAGAGGAACTAAGAGATCTGGGAGAATTATTAGGAAAAAGCAAACAGGCGCTGCAAGTGATCAGCAATTTTGATGAGGGGCTGTACCAGGCAAGAGAACAGTTACAGACGCTTATTCCTGGTGAGACTATCGTCTACATTCGTCTGACCCGTGAGGGAATAACGCTTTATGGGGAACAGTCTTCAAGGGGGAGTATGCTGTACCGGGAGCTGGATTTGAACATGCCCAAGGCATCTCTTTTTTCTGGGGAGGGAACGCTGGTTGCCGTTGAACATCTCGCTGAAATTCAGCCTGATCATATTCTGCTTCAGATGGAGGATGGGGTAGATGCCCGGCTTCATCTTTATGATCACCCGATGTGGGATCGGCTTCTGGCTGTGCAGAATCATCGGGTGTATGTGCTTAGCAATACGGAGTGGTATAATTTCTCGTTTTCCCCACTTGCCACTCAATATGCCATTCATGAGATGTTAGATCTTTTGAAGAGGAAGAGACTGATAAGACGTATGACCTGAACTTGCCGACTTCGCAAAAATCCAAATTGGGACGCCCAAATATCCATTCATTAATATCTGGGTGTGTATATAATGAGAATGAGAATCGTTATTATTTAAACACCGAAGGGGATAAACAGATGAAACATTCGAACAAATGGTTTGGATTAGGAATGATCCTTACCTTGCTACTGGCTACAGCTTGCGCGGGGACGAATGGAGAGAAGGCGGAACCCAATGCGGGAACCGAACCTCAGACACAAGCACAGCGCGTGGTTGCGACTTCGGTGACATATCCTGATTTTTTGTATGTTCTTGGTGTGACTCCTGTGGCTGCAGAGAACTATCATTCGGATTATCCGGATTATTTGGAAGGCAAATTCGACAGCGTGCCTAAGTTAGGTAATGGTTCCAACATGGAGGGCATTCTCGCAACCGATCCGGATATCATTATCGCGCCGAAATGGCGGGATGAGAAATTATATGACCAGTACGCCAAGATTGCCAAAACAGTTCTTCTTCCCGATAGGGACAATTGGCGGGATGAATTGAAGGATATGGGTGAGGCGCTGGGCAAGCAGAAGGAAGCGGAGCAGGCTATACAGGATTATGATAAGAAAATTGCGACTGCTCGCGATGAGCTAAAAGCTCTTGTAGGAGACGAGACGTTTATTTACTTAAGAATCATGCCCAAAGAAAGCTATGTTATGGGTGAACTGTCCAACAGAGGTATGGTGATTCATAAAGAGCTTGGATTGAAAACGGTAGCAGCCTATCCTAAAAATGAAGGGAGTGTGCCGGTCTCGCTGGAACTGCTTACCGAATATCAGGCTGATCACATCATTCTCCAAATTGATGGTGGCGATGACAACACGAATGCCCAGAAATTATACGATGAAATGAAAGAAAGTAACATCTGGAAAGGAATGAAGGCAGTCAAGGAAGATCAGGTATATCTGGTTGGGGACAAGGAGTGGATGAACTTTGGGTACTCATCCGTCGCTACTTTGAATGCAGTCGAGGATATTGTTTCTGTAATTAGGGAGAGAAATCACTAAGATGAAGAATACACAATCTAATTCGGTGGAGCGCGTTATTCGTGAGCGAAGAACAGTACGGTCATTCAGCAACAGACCCGTATCTGAGGATAAGCTACTTGAATTGCTTGAGGCTGCGGTGTGGGCTCCGTATCATTCCAAACAAGAACCATGGCGCTTTATCGTTTTTATGAACGAGGGTCGTAAAATGTTCAGCAATGCTGTGCTATCGACATATACACCACAAGAACTCGAACAGTTTGGGCAGAGTGCAGCGAAGGACTATTGTGAAGACACGCCAGTGCATGTGTGCGTTGTGGTTCGACAGGGTACGGATCGTTGGAAAAATGAAGAGGCTTTGCTCGCAGCTGCTGGGCTGATTCAGAATTTGCAATTGCTCGCCTGGGAAGAACGCATCGGACTGGTATGGAAAACAAACGAATACAACCGGGAGGATACGTTTGCCGCGAAAATAGGCCTGAATTCCGGCGAACGGTTGGTGGGGACACTTCATCTTGGGTACCTTCGAGAAGATGCTGTTTCACGACCTGTAAGCAGAAAACCGGCAGAGCAACTCATTACCTGGATTCGTCATGAAGAGGGATAAGAAGGTTACACAGACTTGTAAAAAGAGATGTACAGATATTATGATATATCTGTTACCTCTCTTTTTTTGTTCCCAGTCACACGTTTTTGCAAAGTTTAGCATACGTCTTTTATTTATAGATTTTTAATGGAATGTCTTTAGTGGGGAAAGGAAGAAAAAAACATGAGTTCTTTTGTGCATTTGCACGTTCACAGCGAATACAGTTTGCTGGACGGCGCTGCGCGTATTCCGGATCTCGTGGGCAAAGCCGCAGATCTCGGAATGACAACACTGGCGCTGACCGACCATGGCGTGATGTATGGTGCTATTCCTTTCTATAAAGCCTGCGTTGAACGAGGCATCAAGCCGATTATAGGGTGCGAGGCATACATGACAGCAGGGTCCCGCAAAGAGCGGGGAAGCCGCAAGGATCAACCGATTCATCATTTGATTTTGTTAGCCAAAAATATGACGGGTTACCGAAATCTGATGAAATTGTGCTCGATTGGACATCTCGAAGGTTTTCATTACAAACCCCGTGTAGATATGGAAAGTCTGGCTGCCCATCACGAGGGCATTATCTGTCTAAGTGCGTGTCTTGGTGGTGAAGTACCACAACATTTACTGCATGGACGAGAAGAAGAGGCGAGACGTGCGGCGTTACGCTACAAAAATATTTTTGGTGACGACTTCTATCTGGAACTTCAGGATCACGGGCTGTCGGAGCAAAAAAGGGTAAATCCACATTTGATCAAACTGGCTGCCGAGCTGGAGATTCCGCTTGTAGCCACCAATGATGCTCATTATCTGTCCGAAGAGGATGCGGAGCTTCAGGATGTATTGATCTGTATCGGAACGGGCAAGACCGTGGATGATGAGAATCGGCTCCGAATTGGAACCAATCAGCTCTATTTGAAAAGTGAAGAAGAGATGGCTCGTTTGTTTCCTCATGTACAGGAAGCTCTGGCAAACACCGTCCGCATTGCGGATTCCTGTGAGTTGAAGCTGGAATTTGGCAAATCGATTTTGCCGGAATACAGACCGCTTCCTGATGGACTCAGCCCTTCGGTGTATCTGCGTCAGCTGTGCGAAGAAGGAATGGAGGAGCGTTATGCGCAGTCCACACGTTGGACAGATGCAGAGCTTCGATCCGAACTCGAACAACGATTGGCGTATGAGCTGGGTATAATCGACAGCATGGGATTCTCGGATTATTTTTTGATTGTTTGGGATTTTATCGCCTATGCGCATAAACAAGGCATTGTTACTGGACCGGGCCGGGGCTCCTCGGCAGGTAGTCTGGTAGCGTACACTTTGCATATTACCGATGTTGATCCGATGAAATACAACCTGCTCTTCGAACGATTCCTGAATCCCGAGCGGATCTCTATGCCGGATATTGATATTGACTTCAGCGATGAGCGGCGGGATGAGGTCATTGATTATGTCGCGCATAAATATGGCAAAGCCCATGTCGCCCAGATCATTACGTTTGGAACGATGGCTGCCCGTGCAGCCGTACGTGATGTTGGGCGGGCCCTGAATGTGCCTTATGGCGAAGTGGACAAGGCTGCAAAGCTGATTCCGGCTCAACTTGGTATTAACATCGAGCGGGCCATGGAAGCTACACCTGAGCTGAAGGCGCTCTATGAAACCAAGCCTAAGACACGTGAGCTGTTGGATATGGCGATGAAGGTCGAGGGCATGCCACGTCATGCTTCGACCCATGCTGCGGGAGTGGTTATCTCCCGTGACCCGCTGACCGATGCAGTGCCACTTCAGGAGGGCAGTGAAGGGACAGCGTTAACCCAGTATTCCATGGAAAACCTGGAGTCTATTGGGCTGCTTAAGATGGACTTTCTTGGTTTGCGTACCCTCTCAATCATTGAGCGGTGTGTACGCTGGATTGGGGAACATGGAGAAATTCCGGATTTCCGCCTTATCCCCGATGATGATCCGTTAACGTACGAGATGCTTGGGCGAGGGGACACGATGGGCATATTCCAACTGGAATCTGCCGGGGTACGCCGTGTGCTGAAAGAGATGAAGCCAAGTAGTTTTGAAGATGTAATCTCTGTACTTGCCTTGTACCGTCCGGGTCCGATGGAGTTCATATCCAAATACATTCAGGGCAAGCATGGACAGATTGAAGTGGATTACCCCCATGTGGATCTGGAGCCTATCCTGAAAGATACGTACGGGATCATCGTGTATCAGGAACAGATCATGCAGATAGCCTCCCGGATGGCGGGTTTCTCGCTGGGTGAGGCAGATTTGCTCCGCAGAGCGGTCTCCAAGAAGAAACGGGAAGTGCTGGATCTGGAGCGTGGACACTTTGTACAAGGCAGCCTGAAACAAGGGTATAGCGAAGAAGAGGCAGACCTGGTCTATGATATGATCGTCAAGTTTGCCAACTATGGCTTCCCGCGTGCTCATGCCGCGGCATATGGTGTGCTTGCGTTCCAGACGGCGTATCTGAAGGCGCATTATCCGGTTCATTTTATGGCATCCATGTTAACAGCCGTAATGGGCAGTCATCGGAAAGTGGCAGAGTACGTGGTGGAATGTCGGCGTATGGACATGGAGGTGCTTCCGCCGGATGTGAATGAGAGCGGTATTCTGTTTACACCTGTATTTGTGCCGTCCGGCAGCGCAGGAACCGGGGATCAGAGCAATGCATCGCAGCAGACTGCGGGAGCAGATGCAGAGAATGACGCTGGAAGCCCTGCCGAAGAACATGCCACGAATGTTAACGTGGGTTCCTTCAGGGAAGATCGCGTTCATGAGCATGATGGGCATTCGGGACAAACCGAATATGGTGAAGCACCTCTACCGGATGATCCCGGTCCTGGACCGGAAGAGGACGGTGGTGGATATGAGTGGCAGGCAGCGACATCCATGCCTGAGGCATCCGACAACCGGAAGGAACCGGGATTGGTGACGGCTTCTTCAATGGAAAATGGTAATGACGAGGGACAAGAGGCCTCTTCCTCGCGCGCGGAGCAAGGGGAACTGTCCTCTGTGGAGAAGAACGTTGCAGTGTCTGATGATAATTCGGATGAGGAAAAATTAACGGGTGCAATACGATTTGGTCTGGCCGCTGTGAAAAATGTCGGTACCCAGGCAATGGAAAGCATTATGATCGTAAGGCAGGAGAGACCGTTCGACAGTTTGCTCGATTTTTGTCGTCGTGTGGATTTGCGTGTATGCAACAAACGTGTGATTGAATCGCTGATCCAGGCCGGAGCTTTTGACACATTACCTGGGCACCGGGCCCAATTGCTGGCGATGCTGGATGAGACTGTTGAAGCAGCGTTGAAATGGCGCAAGGAACGTGAGGATCTGCAGATTCAATTGTTCGACTTTGTTGAGACGCCAAACTGGGAGATTGAATATCCGGAAATTCCTCCTTATTCCTCAGGGCAACAACTGGAGCTGGAGCGTGAGTTGTTAGGTTTGTATCTCTCCGGGCATCCGCTGGATGACTATGAAGATGTGCTGGAATCGAGTGGGGCTGACCGGATCATGGAGTTGACCGAGGCGGCAGACGACACGATGACCGTCGCCGCGGGTATGGTTGTGTCTGTGAAGTCGATTACGACGAAACAGGGCAAGGCTATGGCGTTCATGGAGCTGGAAGACCAGATTGAACGCTGTGAAGTGGTTCTCTTTCCCGAGGTATGGCGGCGTAGCCAGCAACATGTCGGGAAAGGTGAACTGCTCGTCGTGCGTGCCAAAGTGCAGCAGCAGGACGAAGGGTTTAAGCTGCTGGCTGAGGAAGTGGTGCCGTTGTCACCGGCGGCACTGGAGCAGCAGCTGCGCAGCCGTGACCGGCGCGTCAAGCCCGGCAGCGGCAGGCTCTTCGCGCCCGGCGCAGGCGGCTTCGCCGCGGCGACCAGCGGGCGCAGGAGCCGAAGCGCAGCGCAGCAGCGCAGGCGGGGATGTTTCCGCTGCGCGTAGCAGCGGGAGCCAAGGCTCAGCAGCGACGCGCAGCGATGCGGCGGGTACGGGCGCAGCCACGGCGGCGGCTTCCCGGCCTGGCGGTGCCGCAGAGGCGGCAGGCAGCCCGGCGCAGAGCCGCGAACCGCGGGCCGTGGAGCAACGGGTGTTCGTGAAGATTGCCCCGCATGCGGAGAAGCCTGAGCTTCTGGCACGTCTGAAGCAGCTGCTTCAGGAGCATCCCGGACCTGTGGCGACAGTGCTCTTCTATGAGCAGCAGCAGAAGCTGCTTGCGCTGAGTGATGCCTACCGGATTAAGCCATCACCAACCTTGTTCTCCGAGATGGAGAAAATGCTGGGTGAAGGCACGGTCAAAATTAAATAAGAGGCTGTCCCGTAAGTGATAGCACTTATCCATAGTATGAAACCTGTTTGGCTCAATGCTGAACAGGTTTTTTTTTGATTATTTTAGTGCGAGCTCGGTTCCCTGACGACAGGGTTTAAACAAACAAATTGCAGACTTGTCATAGGCCAGCTACAGACCAGAGCGGAATGTACAATCCTGCAACAGGTCCAGGGTGCGACTGGTCTTAACCATCCGCACATTTTATGAACATTTTAACAGGTTGCTGCATACACTTGAGAACACCGAAGGACCTCGTGGTCCTCGGGGGATTGATGCGGGAGGTCGAGATATGTCATATGAAATCGTAGAAGCCATGCTGGCCCGGCGGGGTGTACGGATTGATGCAATCGCAGCAATTGTATACCGTCTGCAAAAAGGGTACCACCCCGAACTGACCTTGGACGACTGTGTAACCAGCGTGAAATCCGTTCTGCAGAAACGAGAGGTGCAATATACGCTCTATACGGGTATTGCTCTCGACGAACTTGCGGAGAAAAAACTCTTGCCCCAACCGTTACAGGCTATTATGGAAGCGGATGAATCCCTGTATGGAGTGGACGA
The DNA here is from genome assembly GCF_037979415.1 of Paenibacillus sp. FSL H7-0940. Lineage (NCBI taxonomy): Bacteria > Bacillati > Bacillota > Bacilli > Caryophanales > Paenibacillaceae > Paenibacillus > Paenibacillus sp. FSL H7-0940. The sequence continues at coordinate 3,549,045 of NZ_CP150280.1, read as the reverse complement.
GACTCTGGCCCTCGGCATTACTCATGTGTATGGTATGATTGGTTTAACCAGCTTTGGTTACCTGGATAAAGAAAAAATAGGTGTAATTCATGATTTGAACGAACACACAACAGCCATTCATGTCTTTTTGGATGATCTGGTCGCAGGGGTGGCTGCTGCGGCTTCTGCCCGGATTGCACACAAAAATATTAAAGCCAAAAAATACCCCTCAGACCTTTAACCCCCTGTATTTCCATGCTTGTCTGTTATGGTCAATCTAATGGCTCATATGAAGGTCTTCAAGGGCGGCTGACGCTGCCCTGATAAGCTTGCGGCTACTTATGGAAGAGGTATGAACAAGAAGATTTCGTCAACCATATGAGTTATTCGTGGGGGACTAATGTCCCTCATGATCCCAAATTCTCCCCAAAGGTCCCGAACCCTTTCTTGCAGAAAAAAAGTGAGGTATGTTATCATTAGTCCAATATACGGGCTCTGAACATTAGCTTAGGGGGCGGACAAGGCATGTGGACGGTGATTTACATTGCACCGACAGCAAAGGTTGCGGACAAGATCAAGACCAAGCTTTCGGAAGAAGGTTTTCTGGTACAGACCCGTCCCATCAGTTTATCCAAGCAGCAATTTGAGATTCGCGTCCCTTCTGGGGAATTGGAAGAGGTCCAGGAAGTGCTGAATTCCATTCTGCATTCCTGATTTGTTCGACATCAACGTGCCTTGGCAGATGAAGAAGTACCATCGGTACATAAGGGACTAATCGCGTAAGCGGAGAGAGGAATCGACTTGCATGTATTGTATGCTGCTGTCCTTCCTTCTTTTTTTGTTAGGACAAGGACCGACCTGGTTGCTCCCGGAGACCCTACCAAGATAGATTCAAACATCGGCGCAACAATCTTTCGGTTTTTGCAGGTAACATCAATCGTGCTGACAGAAGCCGGTGATCCTTGCCCTGTACCGGCGGATTTTTTTGTTGTGAATGCTGGACAAGGCCCATGGCAGCGTGTGGGTCGTAAGCGGTTTACCGTAACACGCGGATGAAGCTGCCACAAGCAGCGCTTTGCAGGTTGCGGCCATCAAATCAACGGCTGGAGAGGTGTAGTTGTGTTCAAAGATATATTCCAGAAGAAACGGAAGTACGCTACCATACCTTCCGAGCGTGCACTTCCCGGCGAAGGCCAGGAAGTCCTAGAACGCCCAAAACGTGAAATACCTGAAGGGCTTATGAACAAGTGCAGCAAATGCGGCACGATTCAATATAGCAAGGAATTGGAGAAAAATCTGAAAGTATGTCCTGCCTGCGGTTATCATATGCGTCTTAACGCTATGGAGCGCATTGCTATGGTACTTGATGATCAAGGATTTGTTGAGTTTGATGCTGATATGATATCGGTTGATCCACTTGGCTTTCCTGGATATAGCAACAAATTGGAACAACAGCGTCTGAAATCGGGCCTGAAGGAAGCGGTAATTACAGGGGAAGGAACCATTGATGGCCTGCCTGTAGTTGTTGCTGTCATGAGCTTTGATTTCTTCACAGGCAGCATGGGTTCTGTTGTAGGGGAGAAAATTACCCGTGCCATTGAGCATGCCACAGAGAAACGGTTACCATTGATTATTTTCTCAACATCAGGTGGTGCCCGGATGCAAGAGAGTATTCTCAGCCTCATGCAAATGGCCAAAACAAGCGCAGCTTTATCCCGTTTAGATGAACAGGGCGGGTTGTACATTTCGGTCATTACGGACCCAACAACAGGTGGAGTCTCGGCAAGTTTTGCGAGCCTGGGCGATATTAACATTGCCGAACCTGGCGCTGTATTTGGTTTTGCCGGCAGAATCGTTATCGAACAGACGATCCGTCAGAAGTTACCTGATGATTTCCAAACGGCTGAATTTAATATGCAACACGGTCAGTTGGACATGGTTGTGCACCGGAAAGAGCTTCGGGCCACTCTTGGCAAGCTTTTGGATATGCATAGTGAAAAAGGAGGGGTCTAAATGGCGGGTGAGTTGCCATATGAAGCGCCTCTGGTTGAGATGCGCAAAAAGATTGATGAACTCGTACAGTTTGGACAGGAAAAAGGGATCGACTTCACGGACGAGATTGCCCGCCTGGAAGAACGTTACCATAGACTTGAAGAAGAGATCTACACTGGCATAACAGCAGCTCAGAAGATGCATCTGGCCCGTCATCAGCAGCGCCCAACGGCGCTGGACCTGATCCAGCTGATATTTACGGACTTCATTGAGCTGCACGGTGATCGCATGTTCGGAGACGATCTTGCGGTTGTTGGCGGACTTGCCAAGTTGAATGGAAAGACAGTAACGGTAATCGGACAACAGCGGGGGAAAGACACGAAGGATAATATCGCCCGCTTTTTCGGCAGCGCTCATCCAGAAGGTTTCCGAAAAGGACTTCGTCTGATGAAACAAGCGAACAAATTTGGCCGTCCTATTATTACGTTTATTGATACTAAAGGGGCGTATCCGGGTAATACTGCAGAAGAGAGAGGTCAATCGGAAGCGATTGCTCGCAACCTGATGGAAATGGCGAAGCTATCGGTTCCTGTTATTGTTGTGGTCATCGGCGAAGGTGGAAGCGGCGGTGCCCTCGCTATGGCTGTGGGTAATCGTGTGTTGATGCTGGAACATGCGATCTATTCTGCAATCTCTCCGAACGGCGCTGCTTCGATTCTCTGGAAGGATGCATCCAAGGCAGATCAGGCGGCTGAAGCAATGAAAATAACAGCCAAAGACCTGTTGGAGATGGAAGTCATTGAAGAGATTGTCCCTGAGCCACGCGGCGGTGCTCATCGGGATTATGAAGCATCTGCTGCTTTCATCAGTGAAGCTTTGGTCCGTCATCTCGACGATATGAAGGGTTGGAGCGGGGATCAACTGAAACAGGATCGTTATGAGAAATTCCGTAAAATTGGATCGGTCACGTTTGAACCTCAAGCATCCAATGAAGCCCCTCAAGAGCTTGTAAAAGTCGATGTTGCGAGTAATTTGTCGGGAAATGCTGAATAATGTGACGAATTTCCTATACAAATGAGCAAAAGTATAGTAAATTTAATAGTTGGAAAAAGAAAAATAGATAAAGAGTAATACCTTTAAAATCGGAGGAAACCCAAAATGCGTAAAACGAAAATTGTATGTACCATTGGTCCATCCAGTGAATCTCTGGAGAACACCAAAAAATTGATTATGGCCGGTATGAATGTGGCCCGTCTGAACTTCTCCCACGGTGATTTCGATGAGCACGGCGGACGGATCATTGCGATTCGCCAAGCATGCGAAGAGTTGAACAAAACAGTAGCAATCCTGCTGGACACCAAAGGACCGGAAATTCGGACAGGTAAACTCGAAGTTGAACCGATCGAATTGGTTCAAGACGAGTACATCACTTTGACAACAGAAGAAATTCTGGGAACCAAAGAACGTCTTTCCATTACGTATACAGATCTTCCGAATGATGTTGAACCGGGATCTACAATTCTGATCGACGACGGTCTGATCGGACTGACTGTGGTGGAAGTGCAAGGCACCGAGATCAAATGCCGTATCGTTAACGGCGGATCGATCAAAAGCAAAAAAGGTGTTAACGTTCCGGGCGTTGCCATTTCTCTACCGGGTATCACCGAAAAAGACGCTAACGATATCGTATTTGGTATCGAACAAGGTGTCGATTTCATCGCGGCTTCTTTTGTACGTAAAGCAAGTGACGTACTTGAGATTCGTGAATTGCTTGAAAAACACAATGCTGGACATATCCAAATCATCTCCAAAATCGAAAACCAACAAGGTGTCGATAACCTCGACGAAATCCTTGAAGTGTCTGACGGCCTGATGGTTGCTCGTGGAGACCTGGGTGTTGAGATTCCTGCGGAAGAAGTACCATTGGTACAAAAACGCATGATCCAAAAATGTAACGTTGCAGGTAAACCGGTTATCACAGCTACACAAATGCTGGATTCCATGCAGCGTAACCCGCGTCCAACACGTGCGGAAGCAAGTGACGTGGCGAATGCGATCTTCGACGGTACGGATGCAATCATGTTGTCCGGTGAGACAGCTGCGGGTAAATACCCAGTTGAATCTGTTCTGACCATGTCCCGTATTGCTGAAAAAGCAGAATCTGCTCTGCCATACCAAGAGTTGTACCTGAAACAACGTGTTGCTCAACAAACAACAGTTACAGAAGCAATCAGCCAATCGGTTGCTCTCCAAGCTCAAGATTTGAACGCAAAAGCGATCATTACTTCGACTGAATCAGGACATACTGCACGCATGATTTCCAAGTATCGTCCAGAATCTCCAATCATCGCTGTGACAACGGAAGACAGAACTTCCCGTCGTTTGGCTCTGGCTTGGGGTGTAACTCCTGTCAAAGGAAGACTGGTTGATTCCACGGATGCTTTGTTCGAAAATGCAATTGAAGGCGGCGTAAAATCCGGACTTGTTAAAGAAGGAGACCTGGTTGTGATCACAGCAGGTGTACCTTTGGGTCGTTCCGGTTCTACCAACCTGATTAAAGTAAGCCAAATTCCAAACAACGCTTAATAGCGTCTTGGATGGAGAAGCAACAGGAAAGAAGCAATGGGGCTTTATTGTCCCGTTGCTTTTTTTCCATCTTATTGACACTTTACAACGAGGTAACACGTATGAATGATAGAGCGAAGGAGGCCGATAACGTGCGTGAACAGAGCAATGGTAACTGGTATGCGGCACGTCTTCGTGTACGCTATCAAGAAAGTGACCAGATGGGCGTGGTCTACCACGCGAACTATTTGAATTGGTTTGAAATCGGTCGAACTGAGATGATTCGCCAAATGGGGTATACATATCGTAAAATGGAGGAACAGGGGTTACTGCTTCCCGTAACCGGACTGGATGTGAAGTATCACAAGCCTGCCCGATATGATGATGAGATTATCATTTTCACCCGTATTGCTGCATTTAGTGGTCTGCGACTGAATTATGAGTATGACGTAAGACGCATGTCTGAAGAACCTGATGAGCATATGGCGATTGGAGAACGGGTATGGTCAACTGATGAATCACTCCCCGGTGAACGGCTAGTTACAGGTTCTACCCAGCATGTATGGGTGAATGGGGACTGGAAGCCAGTTCGGCTGGATAAGGCAGCCTCTGAGTTATACAGCGCGCTTGAAAAGGTGTGGCTTTCGGGAAAGGGGTAATACGTCAATGCGAAAATGGATGTGGGCTTTACTCTTAATCATTCCGGTGATTGAATTATTTGGTTTTGTTCTGATGAGTGACTGGATCGGAGCCGGAAAGACATTGCTTCTCATGATTCTCACGTCCTTGATTGGTATAGCAATGTTGCAGTTTGAAGGGCGAAAAGTACTTGTGGACGCCAAATCCGAGATGGAGCGTGGCAAGGTACCTGGAAGAAAAATGGTCGATGGTCTTTTTATTTTTGTCGGTGGTTTCTTGCTTTTGATTCCAGGCTTTGTAACGGATCTGATCGGCTTTACACTGGTATTTCCATTAACACGTCCGGTGTACCGTCTGTTCTTCCTGGGGTGGCTGGAGAAAAAAATGAAAAGTGGCAAAATTACGTTTTATCGTCGTCCGAAATGAAACACCAGTTGTTTTGCATAATGGAAAAGGCTCCGCTCAACAGATGATTTCTGTTGAACGAAGCCTTTTTCTATTTTTCCTGCGTGCTCATAAGGTCATGCCTCATCGGACACGTCCGTTGATGATATACGTTCTGAGGTCGCGTAATACGTTAGCCCGATTGAACGCATCGAGAATCACGAGACTGACAGGGCCAATAATCAAGCCCAGAACACCAAACAACTTCAAACCCACAAACATGCCAACCAGCGTGGCGAGTGGGTCGAGCCCTACACTGCTTGCAAGTACCTTCGGTTCAATAATCTGACGGGCGATCAATAAGATCAGATAGATAATACTAATGCCAATACCCAGATACAGATCCCCATTCATAAAGAGGTACGCTGCCCAAGGCACCATGATAAGGCCAACACCCAGATAAGGAAGCAGATCGACCAAACCAATCATCAGAGCGATGGTGAAGGCTGAATTGACTTGCAATATAAGCAGTCCAATCATGACGAATAGTGCTGTAATCGAGATCATGATCAATTGTGCTCTTGCGTATCCGAACAGTGCCTTCTTAAGGTCGGTCCAGATGTCGGATATCGGCTTGCGAATGGAAGAGGGTACCCATCCCGATACGGTGATGTTGTGCCTGGTCCAGCTTTTGCTAATGAAGAATGTAGACAACAGAACAACGATTAATACCGCGCCCATGTTCGGCAGGGAAGTCAGCAGACTCAGAATCATGTTGAAAAATCCGGTGACCAGATCTGTGACGGCTGTACCCACCGTTTCAGTTGTTTTACTAATATTGCTGTTGATGGTTTCCTGGTAGTTGGGATTTTCCTTGTAAAATTCATTGATCTGCGCAGTCAAACTTTGAATGGTGTCATTCTGGGTCCAGCGCACAAACGTGTCCTTGATCTCATCAACATGAAGATCAAAGCTTGTCGTAAGTGAAATGACTTCTTTTACCATGCGGGTAATCGCCGCAGACAGCACCACCGCAATGGCTCCAAAATAAAGGATCAATGAAAGAGTCACAGCCAGCCAGCGCGGGAATCGTGCTCGATGCTGAAGCAGTTTCACTAAAGGATTCATGGCATAGGCGATAATCCAAGCAATCGCAAAAGGGTACAAAAGCGGGAACAACAAGTATATGGCAACGGCGATCAGAACGGCCGCAATGATAACCCATAAGCCACGGAGCAGGCGTTTCATTATTATTCTATCCAAGCATCAACTCTCCTTATTTCAATTAAGCCGACCTATGTATGATCCATGAAGCAGTATTAAAAATAGATGGCTATCTTAATTAATATAGAGCATTTACAAGGTTTTGAAACGCCGGGATGTTACCAGATCTTGTTCAAGAGTGGACTTTTGAACAAGATGTATGGGGATTCTTTCTTTTGCCTAGAGTATGCCTTAGTATTACAGAATATAGCAATAGAAAGTTCTCATACGACAGGATTGGTTAAAAAACATTAAATGTCAACCTTGTTTTTGTAAAGGCTTTCAAAAATGCTTTATCGGACCGATAAAGAAGTTTGATGTGCGAATGAACTCTCATCATGTTCACATAAACGACAAAATCCAGTATGATGTTATAAGTAAATACCGATTGACAGATAGGAAAACCTTAGTTTGAAATATTTGTTAATTTTAAAATGAAAATGTTTACAAAAAGAGAATAGGTGCATTTTGGCACTTATATGACACTCTGGAATGGTTCCTGATTTCGCTTATTAAAGGAGAGATGTAATATGACAGCTACCAAAGGTCTGGAAGGCATCGTTGCGACAACCTCTTCGATCAGTTCTATTGTAGACGGTGTGCTCACATACCGTGGTTACGATATCGACGATTTGGCTGAACATGCCAGCTTTGAAGAAGTTGCCTATTTGTTGTGGTTTGGTAAATTGCCAACAACGGATGAACTGAAATCCCTTCGTAAAAGCCTGAGCGATTACGCGCCGATTCCGAGCGAGTTGATTGCACAAATCCAATTGTATCCGAAAAACGTCAGTACCATGGCAGCACTTCGTTCCGCTGTCTCTGCACTTGCACTGTACGACGAGCAAGCAGATGAGATGACAACGGAAGCGAATGAGAACAAAGCGGTTAAGTTGCAAGCACAGTTGCCAACGATTGTGGCAGCCATCGCCCGTATCCGTCAGGGCAAAGAACCTGTGGCTCCAAAAGAAGGCGCTTCCATCGCAGAGAACTTTTTATATATGATGACTGGGGAACAACCATCCGAGACCGCAGTGAAAGCATTGGATCAAGCCCTTGTCCTGCATGCGGATCACGAGTTAAACGCTTCGACATTTGCAGCCCGTGTAACGGTTGCTACGCTGTCAGATATCTATTCCGGTGTAACTTCCGCCATTGGCGCACTGAAGGGACCACTGCATGGCGGTGCTAATGAAGCCGTTATGAAAATGTTGAATGAGATCGGTACGCCAGATCGTCTTGAAGCGGCAATTCAGGAAAAACTGAATAATCGTGAAAAAATCATGGGTTTTGGACATCGGGTGTACAAAAACGGTGATCCACGCGCCAAACATCTACAGAAGATGTCCAAGGAACTTGGCGAGATGAACAATGATACGCGTTTGTATGATATGTCTGTGAAGATCGAGGAACTGGTAACAGGACAAAAAGGACTGAAGCCTAACGTAGACTTCTATTCTGCTTCTGTATATACCCAACTGGAGATCGAACAGGAATTGTTCACTCCGATCTTTGCCATCAGCCGGGTGTCTGGATGGACAGCGCATATTCTGGAACAGCTTGCGGACAATCGCATCATTCGTCCACGTGCGGAGTACACTGGCCCTACAGAACAGAAATACGTTTCTATTGAACTTCGCTAATAGCCGCAAAAACAGTATAATAATATGGACGAGGTGAAGGGTTGGAAAGCAGAGGCTTTACTGGCTTAAGCTCTCAGGACCCTTCTCTCAACAAGACTAGTGGTATGATGAATACTGCATATACGAAACTTAGGAGGAATTTTAACTATGAAATTAGAAAAATTTGCTCACCCAACTGAAGGCGAAAAAATCCAAATTGATAACGGTACACTTCAAGTACCTAGTAATCCAATCATTCCATTTATCGAAGGTGACGGTACAGGCCGTGATATCTGGAAAGCTTCCAAACGTGTATTGGATGCAGCTGTTGAAAAAGCTTATGATGGCAACAAAAAAATCGCATGGTATGAAGTGTTTGCTGGACAAAAAGCATTCGATACATACGGTGAGTGGTTGCCGAATGATACACTGGAAGCCATTCGTGAGTATATCGTAGCGATCAAAGGACCATTGACTACGCCAATTGGTGGCGGTATTCGTTCCCTGAACGTAGCCCTGCGTCAAGAGCTTGACCTGTACACATGCTTACGTCCTGTTCGTTATTTCGACGGTGTACCTTCTCCGGTTAAACGTCCTGAGTTGGTAGACATGGTCATTTTCCGTGAGAACACGGAAGATATCTATGCAGGAATCGAGTATGCTGAAGGTTCTGAAGAAGTGAAAAAAGTGATCCAGTTCCTGCAACAGGAGATGGGTGCTAACAAAATCCGTTTCCCTGAGACTTCCGGTATTGGTATCAAACCAGTTTCTTCCGAAGGTTCGAAACGTCTGGTACGTGCAGCAGTGCAGTACGCAATTGACCATAACCGTAAGACGGTTACATTGGTACACAAAGGTAATATCATGAAATTCACAGAAGGTGCCTTCAAAAACTGGGGATATGAAGTGGCTGAAGAAGAGTTTGCTGACAAAGTATTCACATGGGCACAATACGACATCATCAAAGAAAACGAAGGTACAGATGCAGCGAATGCGGCACAAAAAGCTGCTGAAGATGCTGGTAAAATCATCGTAAAAGATGCGATTGCCGATATCGCTCTGCAACAAGTATTGACTCGTCCAGGCGAATTTGATGTTATCGCAACATTGAACCTGAACGGTGACTATCTGTCCGATGCACTTGCAGCGCAAGTTGGCGGAATTGGTATCGCTCCTGGAGCGAACATCAACTACGTAACAGGACATGCTATCTTCGAAGCAACTCACGGTACTGCACCTAAATACGCGGACAAAGATGTCGTGAACCCTGGTTCCGTTATTCTGTCCGGAGTAATGTTGCTTGAGCACTTGGGATGGCAAGAAGCAGCTAACCTGATCTACAAAGGTATGGAAACATCCATTAACAATAAAACAGTAACGTATGACTTTGCACGTCTGATGGACGGCGCTACTGAAGTGAAATGTTCTGAATTCGCGGATCAAATCATTAAAAACCTGTAAGGGGAGATGTGAATCTTGACTATTCAGCGCAAAAAAATCACAGTAGTCGGCGCCGGTTTTACCGGTGCTACGACCGCATTAATGCTTGCCCAAAAAGAACTCGGGGATGTTGTGCTGGTTGATATTCCTCAACTGGAGAACCCGACGAAGGGGAAAGCACTCGATATGATGGAAGCAAGTCCTGTTCAAGGATTTGACAGTCATATCGTCGGCACTTCCAACTACGAAGATACTGCAGGTTCTGAGATTGTAATCATCACCGCTGGTATCGCCCGTAAACCGGGTATGAGCCGCGACGATCTGGTCAATACGAATGCGGGTATCGTGAAGTCCGTTTGTGAAAATGTGAAAAAATATTGCCCTGATTCCATCGTCATTATTCTAAGCAACCCGGTGGATGCGATGACTTATGCAGCTTATCAGACCCTTGGTTTTCCTAAAAACCGTGTTATCGGTCAGTCAGGTGTTCTGGATACAGCACGTTATTGTACCTTCATTGCGCAAGAGTTGAACGTATCTGTTGAAGATGTTCGTGGATTCGTTCTTGGTGGTCACGGAGACGATATGGTGCCCCTCGTTCGTTATTCGAGCGTGGGAGGCATTCCGATCGATACGCTGATTCCGGCTGACCGGATCGAATCCATCGTTCAGCGTACACGTGTTGGCGGTGGTGAGATTGTGAATCTGCTCGGTAACGGCAGTGCATATTACGCACCGGCGGCTTCACTTGTTCAGATGACCGAAGCCATTTTGAAGGACAAGAAACGTATCATTCCAGTGATCGCTTATCTTGAAGGTGAATATGGCTATAATGATCTGTTCCTCGGTGTACCAACCATTTTGGGTGGTAATGGCATTGAGAAAATATTCGAACTTGACCTGACAGCGGAAGAAAAAGCAGGATTGGATAAATCTGCTGATTCGGTTCGCAACGTCATTTCGGTAGTAAACCTGTAAGTTTGAAAACTTTTTGAACAGAAGCTAAAAGAAAACCTCCGGTAAACCCGGAGGTTTTCTTTTCTTTGGATAAGTTCCCCAGTATAATGGGATGTGATGTATAGCACACCGAAAATGTTGAGGAGGATGAAAATTTTGACAATGATTATGTATTTGCTCCATATTGTTGGAGCACTGGCGATGGGATTCTATTTGATTCTGCCATTTGTGGTCGGTAAAATCCGTACTTTGAATGCCGCAGCACAAGAGGGAGCCTTTGCATCACTTCGTTCTTTGAACAAAGTCGCGCAGTATGGACTTGTAATCCAACTTCTTACTGGTGGTTACCTGATGACCAAAGGTGAGTATTCTCATGTCTGGATGGCTGTCGTTGTTGTTCTGCTCTTGGCTATTGCGGCTATTGGAGGAATCATGGGTAAACCGCTGCGACTCGCTGCAGAAGGTGTGAAAAACAAACGTGATGTGGGTCCTGAGCAAAGCAAGATCCGTATGTTCAGTACACTTCTGGCTGTATTCTTGCTAATCATGGTGTACCTGATGGTGAATAATCAGGTGATCTAAATGCGTTGCGGACGGTTAATCCACCTTACGAAGATGTATTGTTAGTCGTTGGTTAAGCGTTTGCAGACGTACTTAGGACAAGCGGGATGAGATGTAAGATGGTGTTTCGTTGGAACAAACAAAAAATAGACAGCCTCATTGGCTGTCTATTTTTTGTTATTATCAAGATAAAATCAGTAGTCCTCGGTTTATTTGAACTGAAACTAGAGGGAATCACTACCATACACATAACAGCATGCATATTCCATCAGACGCGATCTACATTGATTAGGTTGTACTCACAGTATACGCCCGCACTGCATTTCGACCATTACGCTTGGATTCGTACAAGGCAGTATCAGCATCGCGTAACAAGGACTCCAGCGAATCTGACCCTCCATTGTACTGGGCAATACCAAAGCTTGAGGTGAGCGTAATAGGCACTCCCTTAACATCCAGGGGGTCATTCAACAAGGCAACTCTCAGTTGTTCGGCAAGTTTCTCGGCTTCTTGAAGCGAGGTATTCGGAAGAGCGATGACAAACTCTTCTCCTCCATAACGGGCAAATAACATCTCAGGGCTTAAATATCGATTACAGACAGAGACCACATGAATGATGGCCTGATCGCCAACATCATGCCCGTACGTATCGTTGATACGTTTGAAGTAATCAATATCAAATAAAATAAATGAAACAGGTTGCGGATTAAGCTGAGCTTCACTCAAAATCTCCCGTCCTCTATGCAAAAATTGAGTGCGATTATAGATTTTGGTCAAACCATCGAAATAAGCCAGTTGTTTCAGCTGTTCTTGCAAGAAGCGTTGTTCCGTTATATCGATTAACATAATTAGACTGCCCACAGTCTGTGCATCCTTGTTATACACGTAAGATGTCCTGACCTGATAACAGACGGTCTCTCCGTTTAACTGCCAGTACAGATCGGTTTGCAATCCTTCTCTTCCGTATTCAACGGGAAATGTCTTTCCAGCAAGATTAAGCCAGATATCATCCAAGGGTTGGCCAATCATGGTTGTATTAAGCTCTGGCAACATGTCACGCAGAGATCTGTTGTAATCGACCAGTCGATTGAAACTATCCAGTACAATTACACCTTCACGCATACTCTCGAAAATACTGTCTTTGGCGATGGGTACGATGGTCAGTAGACGTGAGGATAGAATCGCCCAGATATACATGGCAGATGTGATACACATGAGTACGGGTACGGGGTCCATCCCGCCGGGGGTCAAACCAAGCAAATACAGAAAAGCTGCGACCATAGGAATAATCTGTGAAGTAATGAGAGTAAGTAATTGACGACGATACATCTTCTTGGTGTGTCTCCATTGTCCAATCAGAATAAGGCAGGCACATAACAGACAGGAGAAGGTGAATGCACCATGTACAACATACCATTGACCCACTGCGATATCCATCAGAGGGACGGGACTATCTTCTCTTAGCCATACTTTTTTATAAAATAGATGATGAAAGTCATTGGTTGCAACCATACCTAGTGTAATGGAAGGGATTACAAACAGCGCGGCAGTTACCTTTTTGGATAACGTTTTTCCAGTGTACTTTATCATCAACATGAGGCCAAGAGATGCGGAGAAGGGCATGCCTATATACTCCACGGTGGTCCAAAACATCATCTGCTCCAGCGTGTTGCTGGTCAGCTCAATCGCATAACCAAAAGTATATATGGAGAGTGCTGCTGTGTAGAGAATGAATATTTTGGAACTTGGAATCTCGGATCTTCTGAAATAGGTATATAAACACAAAAAGACATTCAGCACGGCTGAAGTAGCGACGAGTGTTATATATGAATTAATATGCGATTCCATTGTCAGGTCTCCATGTTAGGTTAGAATGATTAAACCAATAAAGATGAGAGTTAAAGCACATCAGTATACTGTACATTGTACATCAGCCCAAGCAGCATAGGAATACACTTTGTATCATGAAACAGTCTAATTTCGAATAAATTTCGAATTTTGGCCAAACAGGCATTGAAGCAAATTGGTTGTTTGATATCTAAAGAGAGTGGTAAATAACGATTATAGACAGCACGCTGAGGCTTAAGTTGCTGTTCATCGCAGAAGAATAATCTGAACTGTTCATGCCATCCTACAGAATGAGACTTTTTCAGAGAACGAAAGACAAGGAAGTATACAGTTAGGGTCCATGTCTTCTGTAATCCAATCATGTTCACATTTTGAGAGGAGAATGTTAGATGTCAACCAACACACAACAAAATCAAAAAACAATGCCAGCACAGCATCAGGATCAACGCCCCGGTATTGAATCGGAGATGCATCCCAGACCGGAATTTGAGAAGCCTGAATACAAGGCAGCAGGTAAACTGACGGGTAAGGTGGCCCTTATTACAGGGGGTGACAGCGGAATTGGACGTGCTGTTGCTGTTACGTATGCCAAGGAAGGCGCGGATGTAGCCATTGTATACCTGAGCGAGCACGAAGATGCCAAGGAAACGAAACGTCAGGTCGAACAAGAAGGACGCAAGTGTATCTTGATTGCAGGGGACATTGGTGATGATGCCTTTGCGAAGAAATCGGTTAAGCAGACAGTAGATGAACTGGGCAAACTGGACATTGTCGTGAATAACGCAGCAGAACAGCATCCACAGCAGAATCTGGAGGATATTACGCCAGAACAGCTGGAGCGTACATTCCGTACCAATATCTTTGGCATGTTCTATGTGACACAGGCAGCCCTGCCACATCTGAAGAAGGGCAGCACGATTATTAATACAACCTCTATCACAGCCTATCGCGGAAGCCCGACCCTGCTTGACTATTCATCTACCAAAGGAGCAATCACTTCGTTCACTCGTTCGTTATCGATGAATGTGATTGAGAAGGGAATTCGTGTCAATGCCGTTGCACCAGGGCCGATCTGGACACCACTCATTCCATCCACATTTGATGAGAAAAAAGTAAGTGAGTTCGGCGCAACGCAGCCAATGAAGCGGCCAGGACAACCGGATGAACTGGCTCCCGCTTACGTATACCTTGCTTCGGATGACTCTTCGTATGTAAGCGGACAGGTGATGCATGTGAATGGTGGCGAAGTGGTGAACGGATAATACGTTAAGAACGTTTAGATTCAGGATAGGATTGATTATATAGAGAGGCGTATCGCTTTCAGCATGGCTGAGCGGTGCGTCTTTTTTATACCAGGTGAATATGTATGTCAAAGATGCGGATAGCACCTGTTTACAAAAGTCGGCATCTCTGTTGATACAACTATGATATTTTATTATTAGCCTTGTCTCACTGCAGTTGATAACGTATTGCAAAGTACTGACTGAAAAGATTGGGAGTCCCCTAATCTGTGATATGATAGATCGAGCAATTATACTCGGAGGGACAAGTCATATGAAAATGAGCAAACAGAATGCAACACATTATATATGGGGTGCACAGTGCGATGGTTGGCATCTCGTTCAAAATGAAACACTGAGCATTATTCATGAACGAATGCCCGCAGGAACGGCTGAAATACGACATTATCATTCGGTAAGCCGTCAGTTTTTTTTCATCCTCAGCGGTGAAGCATGTATGGAACTTAATGGAGAGACGTTTGTGCTGGAAACCCATGAAGGAATAGAGATTGCACCCGGAATGCCGCATCAGATGAAGAATCGGAGCGACGAAGAAGTGGAGTTTCTTGTGATTTCCAATCCGGGTACCCGTGGGGACCGAATTGAACTGGATTCAATGTAGAGCAATTCATAAGATATTAATCTGATCATAAAGGAAGAGATAGATGAGACCGTTCCGAATTCGCCTTGCCATCATTATGATGGTGCTGATCGGCGTATCCGTCATTGTGGCTGGATATACGATGGGCAGAGTGTTTAAGACTACGCATATAGCCGCATTGGAGCAAACCATGGTGCGTGAAATTAATTTGCTCAAAGCAACTTTTCCATTCCATGATGCAAGTGATCCAACCTCGGAAGCCACACGAAAGTATTATTCAGATCGGGCGTTGGAACTGGATCGTCTGACGGATTCCCGGGTAACCTTCATCAATAAAGACGGCATGGTCATTGGAGATTCCGAGAGTGATCCGGCATCCATGGATAATCACTTGAACCGTGAGGAGATTAAGGGTGCCGTCGGAGATGGATACGGGCAATCCATACGTTACAGTGAGACATTGGGACAAGACATGCTGTATGTAGCACTACCTGTGAATTCGGATCAAAGTGACATGATTGAAATACCTAGCGGCAAATTTGATGGCTACATTCGTCTATCCATGAGTCTACAGGCTGTGGATCAAGGGCTTCAGCGTGGTTGGATGATTATGTTTGCTGCACTTGGGCTATTGTTCTTAATTGTCGCGTTTGTCAGTTATCGGGTTGCACGTGGATTAACCTCCCCGATTGAGCATATTACAAAAGTGGCCCATCGGATCACCAAGCTGGAATACGATGCCAGAGTTGATGTAACGCGTAGAGATGAGATCGGACAGCTGGGGCTTGCCATAAACGGAATGGCAGACAGCTTGCAGTCCCAACTGAAGACGATTCGTGACAATGAAGCGTTGTTACAGAGTGTCCTCGCGAACATGACCGGAGGTATTGTCATGATCGACGCAGGGCAATCTATTGCACTGGTCAATCGGGAAGCGGAGCGTATGCTTGGTATTCAAGCAGGAAAGGTTACGGGTAAGCCTTATACTGAATTGAAAAGACACTACGAATTAACTCGCACCATTGAAGAGAGTGTTGCACTGAAAGAACGGATGCATGAAGAAGTGAGTGTGTTCAACCCGGAGGAAAAACTGATCCGTATTGATGGAGTACCGATGTCCGAAGATGATGGTGGGTATCGAGGCATGTTGTTCCTGTTGCAGGACGTGACGGCGATTCGCCGATTGGAGTCCATGCGCAGTGAGTTTGTTGCAAATGTCTCTCATGAGCTCAAGACACCAGTTGCTGCGGTCAAAGGGTTTGCCGAAACGTTGCTCAGTGGCGGGGTACAGGATAAGGAGACAGAGCGATCATTCCTGAAAATCATCTATGATGAAGGAGATCGACTTAACCGATTAATCGGGGATATTCTGGAGTTATCCAAAATTGAATCGAAACGCGCACCGTTGCAATGCTCACCTGTGCATGTACACTCTTTCTTCGAAATGGTGCTGGGCACCTTGTCCAAGGTGGCGGAGAAAAAGCAAATTCGTCTGGAAATGCATGTTCCGGAGGAACTGTACATTGAAGCGGATGAGGACAAGATGAAGCAGATTTTCATCAATCTGTTATCCAACGGCATCAACTATACCCCCGATGGTGGACGAGTGAAGTTACAGGTGACGATGGATAATGATGATGAAGTTGTCTTTGCGGTGTCAGATACAGGAATTGGCATACCGAAAAAAGATTTGCCGCGAATCTTCGAGCGGTTCTATCGTGTTGATAAAGGCAGATCCCGTAATTCAGGGGGCACAGGCCTTGGACTATCCATCGTTAAACATCTGGTGGAATTGCATCATGGCAAATTGTCTGTAGAGAGTGAACTGGGCATGGGGACAACGTTCCGTGTGATCCTTCCATTCATTCAGGAAGAAGAGATGTAGGCGTCTGGTTAGGGCGTGTCTCAAAATTCGCTGAAGTGCATCTTTTACCGCCTTTTCGCCCCCTGCTGCGTCACTTTCCCTTGACGTGCCCCGGCACGCCTGCGGAAAACTTCCTGGCTTGGAACGAAAATTCGGAAAAATCTGCTTCCTTCAGAATTTTCAGACACGCCCTATCAAAATGTAAAAAGTGTGTATTGTTTTACACCGCGTTAACAAATTAGTGCTATGATAGAAAAAGTGTTGTGGCAACAGACAACCTATGAAGAGAGAAGGGGTATCATGGCACAGCGTTTACTAGTTATTGAAGATGAACCTACATTATCAAGATTACTCACGTATAACCTGACACAGGAAGGTTACGACGTTACAGCAGAGGATCACGGATCTGCAGGATATGATCGGGCCTTGTCCCAGGAATTTGATCTCATTTTGCTGGATCTGATGCTTCCGGGCATGAATGGTCTGGACATTCTGAACAAGTTAAGAATACAGGGTGTCAGTACACCGGTTATCATTCTGACGGCCAAGAACGGTGAAGCCGAGGTTGTACAGGGACTGAAATCAGGTGCCGATGATTATATTACCAAACCGTTTGGTGTATCTGAGTTATTAGCCCGAGTGGATGCGGTATTAAGACGTTATTCCAATGGTGAAGATTTACCACAGCTTGAGGACAAGGATGGCTCACGAATTATTCTGGGAGAGCTGGAGATTTATCCTTTGAAATATGAAGTGACACTGGGTGGACAATCCATCAGTCTGCGTCCGAAAGAGTTCGAAGTACTTCTATATTTGGCCAAAAAGCCGGGTGTGGTACTGACAAGGGATGATCTGATGAACGCTGTGTGGGGCTTCGATTATATTGGAGGTCAACGAACCGTGGATGTTCACGTCAGTTCATTACGTAAAAAGCTGGAGCTGGACCCGGAATCGGTTCACATTGATTCGATTCGTGGTGTAGGTTATAAATTGGTTGTCAAAAGAAAAACTCCCCATCATTCAAGTTAGCAATGATCGGGGAGTTTTATTTTACGTTCATTTAACATAAAGGAAGATTTTTCTTTACGTAGAGGGAGTAGCATGGACTTATCTGAGTGATACTTTGTACCTACACAACCCACCTCAAGACGGAGGTATTACGTAAAGGAGATTGCGCATTTATGCCCATGTTGCTCGAAGTGAAACCTGACCAGCCTCATGTTGTTTTACATAATGAAGAATTAACTACACTCATAATGGAGCAAACTGAAGTAGCACTAGTTGCTGAAGAATCTGTGATCCATTTGCATGACTATTACCGTCAAGTACCTGTCGCCGGAGTCCATACCACCTGTGGAGAAGCAGCGACGATGATGAATCAGGATCAGGAGCACCCATGTATTGTATTGTGTGATGAGCAGATGAAACCTACTGGATTGTTAATGCGAGAGACGTTATATCGGATGTTAAATGGCCGTTTTGCCGCAGATCTATTCTACCGTAAGCCGGTCATACAAGTAGTGAATACATCTCCCGTTATTGCAGATATTCATATGGAAGCCGCAACGATTATTGATATCGCACTTGGACGGAATGAACAGCATTTCTACGATTGTCTGTTGGTTACGGACCAAGGCAGACTGCTTGGTGTGTTGACCATGCGGGACGTAATGTCGCTATCTCGCAGATTGCAACAGGCTGTTACGGAAGAGCGCATACGTACAGTAACCGAGAGCAGACAGGAGATATCCAGAATCAACAATGCGGTCACCAAGCTGGTGAATGCAGCGAATCAGACCGTTCATGAGGCCCGTGAGATCATGGCATTGTCCAAGCAGGGCGAAGAGAGTTTGAAACACGTTGATGCTTCCTATAACCGGGTACATCAGCATATGGAGAGTCAAGGACAACATGCGGATCACATGCTGAATTCGATCAAAACAGGCTCAGGGATGGCACAATCCATTCGCTCCCTGGCAGATCAGAGTGGTCTCCTCGCCCTGAATGCTTCCATCGAAGCAGCTCATGCCGGTGAATATGGACGAGGTTTTCAGATTGTTGCAGGCGAGATTCGAGCGCTCGCAAAACAGACCCGTGAGGTTGCGGGGAACATGTCTTCATTGTTAGAGAATATTGGTGGATTGACCCTTCAGACTGTTGAACTGGTTAAGGCAAGCGGAGCGGAGATTGACGACAGTTCGGTGCATGTCACCGCAGGGGGAGCAACGTTCCGACAACTGAACAGTGCGGTGAGAGATTTGTCTCGTATAGCAGAGGAGATCGCCATGGAAGGCGGGAAAGCTGGAGAAGTCGCAGAGCACATTCGTACGAAGCTGGATGAGATGGTTACGAATAGTGAGTAATATAAAGTAGTCAATAAGGCAGGCATCAGCAACAGATTGATCCATCAAGCAGATCATGAAGGTTAAGGATGTCTTTTTTACATTCCGTTAACATGAAAGTGATACTGTTTTTACAATGAAAGGGTAGGATATTAAAGATGGCCGAGCAGCGATGAAAGATTATCAGTATCGGTCTCAATGTAAAGGGAGTTTCCGTGTCCCTGCAGCGAAGGAGAAGTGAACATCCATGAAGGACCTCATTCACATTGAAAATCTTAATTTATATTATGATACGCATCACGCGCTTAAAAATATATCGATGGATCTGCCGGAAAAAACCGTTACTGCGTTCATCGGGCCGTCAGGTTGTGGTAAATCGACATTGCTTCGCACGTTAAACCGGATGAATGACATGATTCCGGGTGTTCGTGTGGAAGGACAGGTTATGCTGAATGGCTCTGACATTTACAGTAATGAGATTGAAGTGGAGACACTGCGCAAACGAGTTGGCATGGTGTTTCAACAACCGAACCCTTTTCCAAAATCCATATACGATAACGTGGCTTATGGACCGCGCTTGCACGGGGTAACCCAAAAGGCTGAACTGGATCAGTTGGTGGAACAAAGTCTTGTCCATGCTGCCCTATGGGATGAAGTGAAGGATGTATTGAAAAAGTCGGCACTTAGTTTGTCTGGGGGACAACAACAGCGTCTCTGTATTGCACGGGCGCTGGCTGTACAGCCTGACGTTCTGCTGATGGATGAAGCAACGTCTGCACTCGACCCGATCTCCACATTGAAGATTGAGGAACTGGTGAAAGAATTGCATCACAAGTACACGATCGTTATGGTTACCCACAATATGCACCAAGCGGCACGGGTATCTGGACGCACGGTATTTTTCCTGAATGGTGAAGTGGTGGAGGCAGCTGATACGGAGACGTTATTCTCCACACCGCAAGATTCCCGGACCGAGGATTATATATCTGGAAGGTTCGGTTAAGCGAGCTGAATTGGAATGATCCCGGCATACCCGGAGATGATGGATAAGGAGGACATGAAATCTATGATTCGCAGAAAAGAATTTGATCAGGAGCTTGAAGAGCTGCGTACCTTGCTCAAACAAATGGGTGAACATGTAGGAGCAGCATTGGATGGTGCTATTGAGAGTTTACAAACGATGAACGCGGAGAAAGCTCAGGTCATCATCAAGAATGATGCGAATCTGAATGCCCTTGAAGACAAAATTATGGAACTTGGCTCCAAACTGATCATCACACAACAGCCGGTGGCAAAGGATCTCAGACGTATTATCGTGGCATTCAAAATCTCCAGTGATCTGGAGCGTATGGGAGATCTTGCGCTCGATGTGGCGAAGGTAACACTCCGGATGGATGGACAGAAGCTGATTAAACCTCTGGTGGATATCCCGCAAATGGCAGAAATCGTGAAATCTATGGTCGATGAATCCATCGAATCTTTCCTGAAAGAAAACACAGACCTGGCCTATAAAATGGCTCAGACAGACGATCAGGTGGACCAACTGTATAGCCACATGATCAGTGATCTCTACACGTTAATGACGGAGCATCCTAATCAGGCTTCACAGGCTATGCTGCTGATGATGGTTGGGCGTTACATTGAACGTATTGGCGATCATGCAACCAACATTGGTGAGAGCACGGTGTACCTGGTGACAGGTAAACGTCCGGATCTGAATCAATAGAAGAGCATTACTTTGGAATTGGGGAATCAGTACTGATTAAGTAATGCAATCATATGAATGGAAAAGGACTTTCTCTCAGGTAGGCTGTGTACAGCTGTCTGTGGAGAAGGTTCTTTTTTGCGATTAAATGTGAAGTGAAAGAGGCTATTCTTTTTGATGTGACAGGTGGGTATGGTATCATGAGAGTAGATGTAATTTGAAGAGGTTGACCATATAATACGCGAGGTGCTGGAATGGACAAGTTTATTCTCATAGATGGAAATAGCATTATTTACAGGGCGTTTTTTGCAATGCCGCCTCTGACCAACTCGAAAGGTCTGCATACCAATGCGGTATATGGCTTCACTACGATGCTGCTGAGATTGCTTGAAGAGCATAAGCCTACACATGTCATGGTTGCATTTGATGCAGGCAAAATCACGTTCCGCCATGAAGGGTACCAGGAATACAAGGGCGGACGGGAGAAAACACCACCAGAGTTGTCAGAGCAATTTCCTTTGCTCAAAGAACTGCTGAAAGGACTTGGCATTGCTCAGTTTGAGCTGGCTGGATTCGAAGCGGATGACATCATCGGAACGTTAACCAAACGCGCAGATGAAGCGGGCAGACAGGTGCTTGTTGTATCGGGTGACAAAGATATGCTGCAGCTTGCTTCCGAACATGTACATATCGGGCTGACACGTAAAGGGGTAACCGATATTGAGCTGTATGATCCTGCTCAGATTAAAGAGCGTTATGGTCTGACGCCGCTGCAAATCATTGATCTCAAGGGTCTGATGGGCGATGCGTCCGATAACATTCCAGGCATTCCCGGGGTTGGAGAGAAAACAGCGTTGAAACTGCTGCACCAGTTCGGATCGGTAGAGGATGTGCTGAACGGCACAAGTGAACTGAAAGGCAAGATGAAAGAAAAGATCGAGGCCCATGCCGAAGATGCCCGGATGAGCAAACAACTCGCAACGATTCACCGGGAAGTTCCGCTGGAGCAGACGTGGGAGGATATGCAATTCGCTGGATTAAAAGAAGAACATGCTGGCCCTGCACTTGCTAAGCTGGAATTCAAATCTCTGCTCGAACGCCTGTCGTTCAGTGGCAGCATCGGTTCTGAACAGGAAGCGGTCCCTGCTGCCGAGGTGGAGTCTTCCATTGCAACAGAGGACAACATCAGTGAGCTGTTCAGTTCACTGGATTCCATTGATGTCCTCCACGTGGAGACACATGGGGATAACCCGCACCAAGCGAAATTGATTGGACTTGCTGTAGGTTCCGCTGGAACGTATACGTTCATATCTCCCGAATTGCTTCATTCCGAGGCTGCGGCTCCAGTGCGGGCATGGCTTGGTGATTCAGAGCAGCCGAAGCGCGGTTATGATCTTCATCGTGTGGACCTGGCCCTGCATGCGCATGACATTGAATTCGCTGGTGCGTCATTTGATGTACAACTGGCAGCGTATTTGCTTGATCCAACGGAATCCAATCAGACGATTAGTGGACTCACGACCAAGTATGGTCTGCCGTCGCTCGTAGAGGATGACACGGTTATGGGCAAAGGGGCCAAGTACAAGGTACCGGAAGTGGAGATCTTGGGTGATTTCCTATGTCGGAAGGCTGCTGCAGTAGCAGCCATTATTCCACTTCAGGAGCAGGTGCTGGAAACCGATGAGATGAATTCACTGTTCCATGAACTGGAGATGCCGTTGTCACGTATATTGGCGGACATGGAGAAACAGGGCATCAAGGCCAATACAGCCGATCTACAGGCTTTGGGCAGTGAGTTTGAAGAACAGATCAGCAGGTTGATGGCTGAGATCTACAAGCTGTCAGGAACGGAATTTAATCTGAATTCACCGAAGCAACTGGGTGAGATTTTATTTGATAGACTGGGCTTGCCAGTGGTGAAGAAAACAAAAACGGGTTATTCCACAGATGCGGAAGTATTGGAGAAATTGGCTCCTTATAATGATGTGGTCAAGCATATTCTGCAATATCGTCAGCTTGCCAAGCTGCAATCCACTTATGTGGAAGGATTGCTCAAAGAGATATCCAATCGGGATGGCAAGGTGCATACGTATTATCGTCAGACCATTGCTGCAACGGGACGACTTAGCAGTCAATTCCCGAACTTGCAGAACATTCCGATTCGGATGGAAGAAGGTCGCAAAATCCGGAAGGTATTTGTTCCTTCCGAACCTGGATGGTCCATTTTGGCAGCAGACTATTCCCAGATTGAACTGCGTGTACTGGCCCACATTTCGGACGATGAGCGCTTGAAGGAAGCGTTTGTCAACGATATGGATATTCATACAAAGACAGCTTCGGATGTATTCGGTGTGAAGCCTGAGGATGTGGATGGGGATATGCGTCGTTCCGCGAAGGCAGTTAACTTTGGTATCGTGTATGGCATAAGTGATTATGGCTTATCACAGAACCTGCACATTACACGTAAAGAGGCCGCGCAGTTTATAGATCAGTATTTTGAAGTATTCCAGGGTGTGCGCCGATATATGGATGATATTGTGAAGGAAGCTCGCCAGGATGGTTACGTCAAAACGCTGTTGGAACGTCGTCGCTACCTGCCAGAGATTAATGCCAGCAACTTCAATCTGCGTTCCTTCGCAGAGCGTACGGCGATGAATACACCGATTCAGGGAACAGCGGCAGATATCATCAAGCTGGCCATGGTACAGATGGATGAAGCGTTGCGGGAACGCAAGTTGAAGAGCCGCATGTTGCTTCAGGTGCACGATGAACTTGTATTCGAAGTGCCTTCGGATGAATTGGAACTGATGAAAGAGTTAGTACCTTCTGTTATGGAAAAAGCATTGGAACTGTCGGTTCCGCTGAAAGCTGAAGTCAGCTTTGGTGATAACTGGTACGAAGCGAAATAATTCAAGCGCTACGCGGTTTTTCCGGTATTTTACAATAGGCCCTTCCATGTCCGAGATATAAGAAAAGGGTCCCGCTGAACGCCATCTTCCGTTATACTATAGGGGAGGTGAGAACATCATGCCGGAATTACCGGAAGTCGAAACAGTCAGAAGAACATTGAATCAACTTATTGTGGGCAAAACGATTGATCATGTTACCGTTAGCTTGCCGCGGATTATTCAGCGGCCGGACGACATAGATGCATTTGCAATGGAACTCGCGGGACATACCGTCATTGGCGTGGAGCGCCGCGGCAAGTTTTTGCGTATTTTGCTGGACGGGCTGGTGCTTGTCTCCCATCTGCGGATGGAAGGAAGGTACGGTGTGTACGAGCAGCATGAAGATGTGGAGAAACATACACATGTGATCTTCCATTTTAATGATGGTACGGAATTGCGTTATAAGGATGTGCGTCAATTTGGTACGATGCATCTGTTCAATGCAGGTGAGGAACTGGTGTCCAAACCTCTGCTGAAGCTGGGACTGGAGCCGCTTGATCCCGCCTTTACGGTAACTGCATTCCGCGAGGCGGTTGGCAAGCGTACAACCAAAATCAAGGCTGTACTTTTAAATCAGGCATATGTGGTTGGTATCGGGAATATTTATGTGGACGAGGCTCTATTTCGGGCAGGTATCCATCCCGAGACCATCGCCAAGACACTGACCGAAGCTCAGTTAACGGTGCTTCATGAAGCGATTGTGGCTACGTTGCAAGATGCAGTGAATGCAGGTGGATCTTCCATCAAGTCCTATGTGAATGGACAGGGTGAGATGGGGATGTTCCAGCATCAACTGAAAATCTATGGACGCAAATCAGAACCTTGTACAACTTGTGGTACGTTAATTGAAAAAACGGTGGTTGGTGGCCGTGGAACGCATTTTTGTCCGAACTGTCAGCTGTTGTAACATGAACTGAATGAACGAAATGATGAAATCATAGCACCCTTGGATTCCTCCCTCCATATACTGATATGGCAGAAATAAGCGGGCGTATACCCATACTGGCATCTTCAGTTGGCACGAGTACCGCACAGAGGAGGAGTCCGGGGTGCTGCATCATTTTATTTCATTGCTGGCGCTTGCTTTGGCGCTTAGTTTAGATGGTTTTGGAGTCGGGATTACATATGGGTTACGGAGGACTAAGATTCCCCTGTTATCTATCGCTGTTATTTCGATCTGTTCGGGATTGGTTATTGCCTTGTCGATGCAAGTAGGTGTGTTGTTGTCCCATGTGGTGTCACCGGATATCGCTTCGATCGTGGGAGCCGTTATATTGATAGGTATTGGTGCGTGGTCACTGTTGCAACTAATTCGAAAGCAAGGCAAAGAACAGCTGGAGACAGATACTGGAATGGGTGAGGGAACAGAAGCAAAGGTAACTGGAGTGGGAGAAGCACAAGAGAGACTGTCGGCTTCAAAGGGCAGGAATCAGGTGCTCGCACTGGATCTGGAGCAGTCGGCTTCAAATGGATCACTGGAACGAATGGTATTTACACTGGAGCTGCGCAAGCTGGGCGTTGTCATTCAGATCCTTCGCAGTCCCTCCAAGGCGGATATGGATAACTCGGGGAGTATATCTGCTCAAGAAGCGATGTGGCTGGGTATTGCCCTGTCTCTGGATGCGTTTGGAGCAGGTTTGGGAGCGGCACTTCTGGGATTCCCTACACTATGGACAGCACTCATTATTGCACTGTTTAGTGGGGCTTTTCTGTCACTCGGCATGAAGGTTGGCCTACGATTCTCAGCTCTGCGCTGGATGCGAAGACTGTCTGTATTGCCAGCGCTATTGTTAATGATTATGGGAATAATGAAGTTGTTATGAGGTGAAACGATGAATATAGGCTTAACCGGCGGGATCGCGACAGGCAAAAGCAGTGTTTCCGCCTATCTCGCCAGTAAGGGAGCGTTGCTCATCGATGCAGACGTTATTGCCCGGGAAGTTATGATGCCCGGGCATCCCGTGTTGGCCGCCGCTGTTAAGCGGTTTGGACAAGCCATACTGAACGAAGATGGAACACTGGATCGAAAAAAGCTTGGGAGTATTGTTTTTCAACAACCAGAGGAACGAAAGGCATTGGAGGCTATCACACATCCGGCGATCCGAAGAGAGATGCGCGAACGGGCTGCTGCATACGCGTTGCAACATCCGGATAAACTTGTGGTATCTGATATTCCTTTGCTCTACGAATCAGGTCTGGAGGACGGTTTCGAGGAAGTCATGGTTGTATATGTCCCGAGATCGGTGCAACGAGATCGCTTGATGAGTCGGGATGGAATGACTGCAGCACAGGCTGAGGCTCGAATGGATGTACAGATGGATATTGAGCGCAAAAAACAGCTGGCAGACATTGTCATCGATAACAGCGGCTTATGGCCTGCGACGGAACAGCAAATTGACTCATATCTACAGCGTAAGGGTTTGTTATGAGAATATTGCGTAAGAAACGTGTATTGCTGTTGATGTTTGTTTCCTTTGTACTGGTGTTATTTCTGAATACAAACTGGATGGCATGGTTCTATCCCATACATTATAAGGAAGAGATCCGTGCCCAATCTCAGAGCTATGAGGTTGATCCGTTTCTAATTGCTTCCATTATCAAGGTGGAGACCAATTTTAAGACAAGCAAGGAATCCAAACGAGGTGCCATTGGGCTCATGCAACTGATGCCGGACACGGCGAATTGGATACTGGAACAAGCCAAAATTCCCGACACTTCGCTGGAGGAATTGAAGCACGAGCCTGAACGAAATATTCAATTAGGCACATGGTATCTGCGGAATCTATCCGATCAATTCGATGGCAATGAAGCAGTTATGATCGCTGCCTATAATGCGGGACCAGGCAAAGTAAACAGTTGGCTTAGAGATGGTGTATGGGATGGCTCGTTCGATACAGTGAAAGATATTCCGTTTGGTGAGACGCGTCACTATGTACAAAGAGTCATTTACTATTATAATCAGTATGTAAAGATCTATAATACGTTCTAAGTATATAAGTAGAAGCACAGAGCAGGCCGGTTATTCACCGGCCGCTCCATGCTCCTCTGTGTAGCGTATTACGATGCAGATATTATTGGTATTGACCTGCCAATTGCTGTTCTGCAATTGTTACCAGACGCTTCGTGATGTATCCACCGATCGAACCGTTCTCGTAAGAAGTCATGTTACCTTGGTATCCGTCTTGTGGGATGCTGATTCCGAGTTCTTGAGCAACTTCATATTTCATTTGCTCGAGTGCTGCGGAAGCTTTAGTTACCACCAAGTTGTTGGAGTTACCATTGCTTTGTGCCATTGCTGTTCACCTCCTCGCGGGTTGGTAAAAGTATTATGTGTCGGCAATGCGTTTTTCATTACAAAATCAGTACAGGGAATATGTGGTAAAAAGTAAAACGTGGGAAGTGATCTGTTTTGAAGTGTCCTTATTGCGGTTATATGGGTACCAAAGTGCTTGATTCGCGTCCGGCCAACGAAGCAAAATCCATTCGTCGTCGCCGTGAGTGTGAGCAGTGTGCCCGAAGATTTACAACGTTTGAGATGATTGAGGAGACTCCACTGATTGTCATTAAGAAAGATGGCAGCCGGGAAGAGTTCAGCCGGGACAAAATTCTCCGCGGGCTTATTCGTGCCTGTGAGAAACGTCCAGTCTCCGTAGAGACCCTGGAGATGATGGTATCTGAAGTGGAGAAATCTCTGCGTAATACAGCTGATGCTGAAGTGGAGAGTCGCCAGATTGGTGAGTTATTGATGGAACAGTTGTTTCCGGTCGATGAAGTGGCGTATGTCCGTTTTGCGTCGGTATATCGCCAGTTCAAAGATATCAATATGTTCATGAAAGAACTGAAATCCCTGTTGTCCAAAGACGATCTGGAGGATTAGTGAAGTTGGTAAAGGGAGAAGAGCAGTCTGGAGTTCAGTCCGTGTGTACCAGAGAAATCGGTTGTTCTTCTCCAATCACTTTGGATCTTAAAAAGTGATTGACAGCGAAAGCTGGATTTTATATGATATAGGAGTCGCCTGTGGAACGTAGCAGTGTTGGACAAGTTATCTATTTCATATCCTGGGGCCTTAGCTCAGCTGGGAGAGCGCATCGCTGGCAGCGATGAGGTCAGGGGTTCGATCCCCCTAGGCTCCATACTCGTAGAGAATCCGCTAATATAGCGGGTTTTTTCGTTTGTCTAGACGTTGACTGTTAACGTGGACAACTCGCAGATATGCGCTCCACGCATTGCAGATATACGCGCCTAATCCCTCGTTTTCTTACCGTACTTATTATCGAAGGAGACGGTGTGGAATGGATAAACGTAAAGGAAGAACAATTAAGAGTGAGCGCACATCAACACGCTTACAACATTCGTTAGACTATTTGTTCGATTATTACTACCAGGCGAAGAAGTCGGAAGGTCGAGCGGAGAATACGCTAAAGACATACGTACAAAATTACAATTACTTCTGCGAATTTCTGGACGAGCGTACGATCATTCGTGACATCCGGAATATCAACGTTGAAGTAGGGCGTGATTACATAATTTGGTTACGCGATGAAAAGCGGAGATTTAGTGATAACTGTAACGTTCCGGAATCTGTTCGCACTGTAGGACTACTGCCTAAGTCCATTAACACGCGGATAAAGAATATGAAGACGATGTTTAAGTTCCTTAAAGAGGAGGACGTTATTGAGGCAGATCCGTTTACGTATTTAAAGAACGTGCAGGATATCGGGCAGGATATTGACGTGCTGACCGCGGAAGAGATGAGCGACCTTCTCAAAGCGCCAAATCAACGCAAGTACAGCGACTTTCGAGATTTCGTTGTAATAAATCTCCTAATTGACGGGATGTTACGCGTAGACGAGGCGTTAACATTACGTAAGACTGACGTAGACTTTACCGCATGTTGTGCAACTTTACGACGGGAAGTGACCAAAACGCGTAAGCCTCGAATTGTACCGATCACAAAACGAACTGCTAAGCTGATGCAAGAGTTAATCCGCGAATCAACGGAGTTCGGAAGTGAATATATATTCCTTAATAATTACGGGGAACGTTTGGTTCCGAATCACTTCCGTCACCAATTAAAGAAATATGCCGATAGGGCCGGAATTGAGAAACGCGTATATCCGCATTTGCTGAGACATTCGGGGGCAACGCTCTTCTTAGAGGAAGGCGGCTCACAACGTCATTTGCAAGTGATTCTTGGTCACGCGGACGGTCGTATGACCGCTCATTATACGCATCTATCCGATAAGAACGTGAAGAAGAATCACGATGAGTTTTCCCCGCTGAACGCTGTTATTGGGAAACTTGAAAAGCCCCGCAAGACGAACCGACAGTCTAAGTGACCCACCAGGCGAGCAAGTGAAGAATAAAAGAGGCGCAGTTCTCGCGGGTAAAAGTTCCGTTGAGGGCTGCGTTTTTTTGTCGTTTCTATATAGTAATATTTTCCTGTACATAGTAGAATAGAACTACGAAAATACAGGGAAGAAGGTACATAATGGACGAATTAACTTTATCAGAAAGCAAACCCAAGCCGCGGCTTAACGTATTAGCTGCGATAGCATTAGGAATATCGGTTATAGCCGTCTCTGCATCCATTTATCTATTTGCTCAGAATTCAGAACTATCAAGCAAGACTGATAATCTTTCCGAACAGATTGTGTCACTCTCGAAAAAGAATGATGAATTACAAAAAACTGCAGACGCGCAAGCAGTTATTAATGGGGAACAAGAGACGTATCGAAAACTAACTTACTTAACGGCGATGGCCCATGATATCGAGGACGGAATTGTTACGGATGATTTCGTTGTAAATAAAGTTAGGTTCAGTTGGGGAGATGACGGTAATTTAAGCGATGTTGTTATTGACGTCGAGAACCAGCCTTCCCTCGCATTATCGTACAAAAGTAAGGGAGCCTACGAACTGTCTGATCGTGAATTGCGCGCTAAGTCTGACGCAATTATCAAAGCAGTGAGCGATTACTATACTAAATCCCCTAACGCGCCAGCCTGGAACGATTCCACTTTCGTACAGCTCACGGTTCAAAATTATAACATTGGTGAGTCGACGGGCGGGGCATTTAAGCTCGTAGGTGAGACAAAGTAATAGGCAATCTGTACACACAGGCCCGCAGCGGATCAGCTCTCCGTTCGCGGGCTTGTTTGTCGTTACGGGTGCGCATCGCTGCAACTATTTATTTCGGATAGCTGCGCATGATTGCTGATTCTCCAAATTCCACGACATCGTGGAATCTCGTTATCAACGCGCTTGTATAATCCGCCACTCCCGCGCTATACTAAGAACAAACGTTCTGTAAACGGAGGCATCACGCAAATGATCGATATCACCTCGGAAGACCACACGCTTATCAAATCGCATATCATACTGCCGCGCGTCCTCACCGCATTCGAACGTGACATCGCGCTAATCAACGCTACATTAAAGACGCCGGGCCCGTATGTCGACGTAATAGCGGAGGCCCAACGCAAACTCACCGCAGACCTCTACGAAGTACGCAAAGGGTTCCGTCAGCGCGGCATCAAGGTCCACGAAGAGGTAACGGATAATGACGGCGTTACAGCGCGCTACAAATGCCGCGGCTACGAGTCGCAGATGCGGATTAGGTGGACGATGATGGCTGCGGATGCGAGCGTAGCTATGCGGAAATATCTCGGGCTGAATACAGAAGCGCGACCGGTTGCAACGGTGCCTCCGAAGTAAACAGAGAAAAGACGCAGCCTATTCCAAAGCTACGTCCTGGGTATTGCGTGTGTTGGCGGTAAGGTTTATGATAATTACATAAAGTAGATTGCGGTAGCAGCTCTTGGCGGGGAGGCTATCGCTTTTTTGCGTTCAAAAAGAAAATTAATGATGTAATAAAGGCTAACATTGTGAAAATTAAAATTCCGAAGTTTAGCATGATGTCTAGTGTTTCATATGTACTAATTCTATTACCTCCTTTTGGTTTTGCCCCTACCTGTTTGCTTATATTGAAATTATAATCAATATGTCTAGTTCAGCAAAATTGGACAAGTCCGATATTTAAGCATTTAGCGATTTGCAGTAAATGGAATAAAATAGTATTAAATCCTGAAGTAGGGTCTCTATCAGGTATATAATTTATTTTATGTAACTGATAGCTATCGCAATTTAAGTGGAAATTTATTAAGCACCAAATACATAAACTTCTGTTTTCTCACTATTTCGCACATCTATCTCACTTTTTCGTATTGCCATCGTATCAATAATTAAAGCTATGTTTCGTTCGCTGTGAAAGTGCAGGAAAATTGCGCCAATTTGTCGAAGTATTAACGTAACCCACAACGAAAGGACTACGTCTATATGCGCACTAACAAACGCTTTATGAAACCGCTGACTTCCGATATCCAACTTTATACCGCGCAACTGAACCGGACGCCCATCGTGATATTTATCGGCGCGGAGCTCGTTGGCAGCGGTGTGATCGAGGTATATCGGAACTGAGCGTTGCGGTGAAGGGCGAACGTTATATGCGCGGAGTCTGTACGTTTAAATATGCGGGATGAGAGGGAAGGTTAGCATGGACGAGCCAAGTTTATTTTCGGAAGCTTTAAATAGCGCAGGAGATGTAGTAAAGAATCTACCTGAGGAAGTTAAAAATGATGTCATGCGTGGGCCAGCCCAAGAAATTGGTACAGGTCTTAGTAATTTGATGTATGTAGTTTTCAGCCCTATTTTGAAATCTAGAGTACGAATCGAGCACAGTGTCAAGAAGATGAAAGCGGAGCTAGATATTTCAATTAGTAACATCCCAACAAACAAATTAGTTGAGCCTGCCTTAAACATTGTAGGACCTGCAATAGAAGGGAGTAAGTATCACATTGAGGATGACAACGTACGGAGTCTATTTGTTAACTTAATTTCCTCCGCTTCGAATGTAGACAAACTCGGACGAGTACACCCTTCTTTTGTTGAGATTATTAAGCAACTAGCACCTTTTGATGCTATGTGTATAAATTTTCTAGCGGATAAACAATTACTTGTAGGATGTGGCATTATACATATTGTTTATGGTGGGGGCCGTGGTTACAATGAGATTAAGTATTTATTTCCATTCAATGATATAAATGTAGGAAATATGACCGCGTATTTGTCCTCTATTGATAATCTGATCAGGTTAGGATTAATACAGTTTTTTGAAGAAGAATTTTATGACGAGAGAATGTATAGTTCTCTTGACGTTCTTGATGACATAGTCACATACCACAAAGAGAGACTTCTTCCGGATTACCCTCTCTCAGTAGTTACACTAAAAAAATGTTCTTGGAGTTTTACTATGTTGGGCTTAAATTTTATTAAGTCATGTGTTACTGACTAAATTAACACGAAACAATTTTTCCATATAATTTGAACCGCAGCCCATACGCAGGGTTAGCGGTTTTTTCACGTTCTCTCCGTCAAATCGCCGTACATATAGTGCGCCTGGCCCGCCCGGGTACGTTTCCCTTACCGAAGCCATAATGCGCTGATTCCACGGTAAAACTACGCAAAAAAAGACGCAGTATCAATTGCTGCGTCTAAAGAATATTTCTATGTAACTTTATTTTCTATAATCCGTCCTCTAGTTTTTTGGTATTCATAGGTACTAAATAAAAAAGAGGAGAGAGTTTTGGCAGAATTCACTGCTAAAATAGCATGATGCGCGCTTGGTTCGTAAACTCTGGAGTGGGAGTCTCCTACAGCATTTCGCAGTGAGCCTAAACCTTGGACGACACTTGCTAGTCCGGTTATTATTTGTTTTAAAGGAAGAATAATTTCTGGTTTTGAGGGGTCTAGATTTAATAGATTGCGAGCCTCATTGTGAAGTTTTACTAAATCATTCTTGGGGTCCGGATGATTCCCACTGACTTGATATACAATTTCTTTCAGTACACCTTCAAGAAGACTTCTTGCATTAGTAATGGCTCCTGCAAAATCTTGTTCAACAATTTTTCGATCGCATTTCTCAATCTCTTCGTAAATGTGCCTGTAAGTTAAATTTTCAGGAGGGTCAAATTCTACAGGAATAAATTGAACCATGACTGATTTACTTTTTAAAATATTTATAAATGGGTTAAACGTAGCCTGGATAAAAAGTAACGCTTCTGAGTTTTCTCTTATCCCATCGTAAGCATATGTTAAAAATTCGTCTGGGTCCAGACAGCTTTCCAATACATCGGGTACATTGAGCCCATCCTCATTGCATAACTTTGTGATGATAGATCTACTCTTATCGAAATCCTCAGTCGAAATTTCATCTAGCCTGTCATGATTCCCTACACACTTTTTTAAACCATCCTTAACTCTAGTTAATATCTCGTGTGGATACTCAGCCATTATCTTTCCTCCCTCAGAAAATATAAGCTTTTTAGATATTAGTATCCTCAATGAACTCAATAACATCCTCAATACGACAATCAAGATCCTCGCAGATACGCGCAATTACACTCAATGCTACAAACTCACCGTTTGACATCTTGGCAATAGTGGATGGTGAAATGCCGAGCTGTGTACGAAGGTACGTTTTGGATTTATCTCGTTTAATTAAAGTGATCTCCATTGGTTTGTAACTAGGTTTTAATTTCATAATTAAGCCCCCAGGCAGAGTATGTATATAAGTATATTTTATTGAATAAGTAGCGGAAATACAAGAAGTCGAACATTTTGTATAATTAATTGTTGACACCACATCTGCTTTATCGTAATCTATGTATAACAAGTCGAACATTTAATACGCAATAACGTACTAACAGTTTCAAGATTTTACGCAGATACATCGTATTGGTCCGCATTAAATCACGCAAGGAGGAACGCAATTATGTCTAACATTACCGTAGTCACAAAGGTCGACGACTTTGACGGACCATTCCGTATTGAGTACGCCGGCACACTTATAGATGATAATCACGCGATTTACATTGACCCTGATTACAATATCGCTGTTATGGAACGGGTTGATTTCGACGGTACCGAGTACGTTACTTCATATGGCGAGCCTACTATTTTCGACCTGACGGTTGAGG
The DNA here is from genome assembly GCF_037979415.1 of Paenibacillus sp. FSL H7-0940. Classification (NCBI taxonomy): domain Bacteria; kingdom Bacillati; phylum Bacillota; class Bacilli; order Caryophanales; family Paenibacillaceae; genus Paenibacillus; species Paenibacillus sp. FSL H7-0940. Next base: position 3,515,020 of record NZ_CP150280.1, on the reverse strand, counting down.
ACCTAGGCTTCATTGATAACATCCACAATATGAGCGCGATCGAACTACTATCTAAATTTATCCGTAAAGGGGATACGCAACATGCAACTAACCGTTAATAATACTCAAACTACGTCTAACAACATTAAATCAAACGCATATGGTCGGAGGTTCCTGAAACTACTTCGCGCAGTATATTGCCTAATTATTATAACGAAGGAAATCGTAGCATGAGCGGCCGGGCGGATTTGGAATTAGCTTCTATGGTCCTTGGTCCATTTGATAATGAGTGGGAATTTGCTCTGTACACAGGTTACGTTCTCAATGGAAGATTCATCTTTATCGTGGACGACTCTCAACTATGGCTTAGACATGTACATAAAACTAACATGGATCACTTATACGTCGATGGTCAGTCAGGAGGGATGGTTATCGCGAATGTTGAAGGTGATGGCCGCGAACTTTTAGACGTTATCATAGAGCGGCTGCAGGGTATGTCGGCGTTGGATTTTCTATTGAACACGTTGCTTTGGACGGCAGACCTAGGCGATATTAATTTGAAGCTTGAACGATTACGTTAACATACCGCCTGACGAGTCTGTGCGCGGAGCCAGACGAAACCTACGGACTATGTCCGGACGGTCGCGGTCATCCGCATGTATCACGTAACAACGTACTGTAACGGTGAAACAACCAAATTATAGCCGCGCGGGCTTAAAACGCTAGGAGGTTATTCATGGCACAAACGACGCCGTATCCAACTTGCACGGTAAACCACATCATTATCCCCGAAGATCCTTACACGTTTCCCGCAATTCTCGCCACTCCTGACACTGCCGTTCTTTTTGACCCTGAAAGACCCGGTTTCGTAGAAATAGCCCGCGTCAAGCCAACGCAGGCACCAAACGTATATCTTTGCAACGACGCTACGGTCACATTTGAATGGACGGGAACTCTTGCCGAATTTGTTGATAAAATCCGCAATATGAGCGCCTTCGACTATATGACCTATGTATTCTATACCTCACGCGATGTCCCGCCCGTTATGCCGTCACCTTCTGCGGTGGCCTAATGACGCGCTATATCTGTGGTAAACGGCATCGACAAACGTCTCTACGTCCGTACAGCGGGCGGTAATTGGATTGATATACGACTGCTAATCGCTTAATTTGTTGTGTCCGTACCATCAGCGCTAACTGACGGATCGCTATGCGGATAGTCTGAACTTTCTGACGCCAATCGGAAAGCTACATTTCAACGCTGAGTAACGCCAATTGCTCGGTACATTACGCCGGTCTAGCGCCAACTATTCCGGCTTTCCTTTGAACATTCCGCGTCACGAGGCGGCAACCTCGTTCAGGCAGGCGCGTTCACATATATCGAGTGTAAGCGGAGGGAGCGGCGATTGGCTATTGCATGGCGCGCTCTTTTCCGTTGTTATATCCAGTAATACGCAAGATAATGGACAAGGTTTCAATTTTTCAGAAAAAGATTTAATTGTGATGTCCCACTTTTGCAGAAAAAATGTGCCTTTATTAAGTATAGACAGCTTCCAGAAAAAGTGAGTCGGAAAGGGCGCAGATAAAATAAAATTCACAATTTAGACACATATTTCGTAAAAAGCATGCCCCAACTATTCAAAATAACGTCCTTATAAAATATAGAAGGATTTTACGAATGGAGGTGTACGACATTCTCTCGGTCGTCGTCAAAACTCATAAGAGCATATTTTTTCGGAATGTGCCCGAGATATCAAACGGCCGGCATTTATAAAGTAACGGATATTTTTCATAGAGCGTGTCAGAAGAGATTGGGAATCGTTAAATCAAGTATAGGCTGCGCGTCGTATACCCGAGATTGGAGGTGAGCGGAGTTAATACGTTTATAGAGAAATTTTTTCGTAAAGTGTGCGAAGGACGATCGGTAGTTGTCAATATAAGTATAACGTTAACTACCCGAAACTTCATCCGATCGGGAACAAAGTAGTAGAGCGGGTGTGCGAGGACCCGTCGACCGGCAGCAAAGTAATATTACGAAATTTCACGGTTGACTGTGTGAATGTACTTTTCACTGTAGATAAAAGATTAAGCGAAAGTGTGCCAAACGTCATTGGCCGGCAACAAGGAAGTATATGCTTTCCGCGGATCATTCCGCATCTAATAAAACCAAAACGAAAAGGGAGCGATTTACTATGACAAACCAATTGATGACGCGTAAGCAAAAAAGTATCGGCGAGATTAAAATGAGTAAATATTTAAGCTGGATTGGGGAAGATGAGGCCGAACTTGACGGAGAATTCTATTTGCCCCACGGAGAAGTTTTGCACGAATCAGAATTTTTAAGAGTAGTGATGCGGCAAATAGAGGAAATCCATCTATGTGAACAATCAAATGGCATCGGGTCAGAATTCCTAGCCAGTGTAACAGGAATCGAGGAGAGTGTCTTTTCTCATTTAATAGAAAATCAGGATGATTTGGCACTTAGATCAATAATCAAAGCTACTGTAGGGATGTACGATTTCTCCAAAAAAGCACTTGATTATTATGGAGTGGCGCATTTTATGACCACATCAGGAAGCCTAGCAGAGATACACCCGTTAGGCGATGGGTTCTATTACTTTAAACAAGACTGGTCTACGGAGATTTAATCACACGAAAGGAGCATCGCAATGACAATCGACGTATCAAAACCGCTCGCCCACGATGACGGATTTGCGCGCATGCCGAATATCTTATTCCGGATGTACCCGTTACTTGACGGGTTCTCTCTGGAAACGGTGGGCCTATACGGGTATCTTCTGTCCTGGCGCCAGAATAAGTCGGGCCACGCGATGTACGGTAAAGTGTGGCTCAATCAGTCGGATATAACCGCTCAAACCGGGCTGTCCGCGCACAAAATACGAGCTCATATCGGTATTCTCGAAAAATACGGCCTATTGAAAGCCACTAAATCGAGGATGATTCCTAATAAACGGATATATGAGCCGCTCGATCCGCTTACCGAAGCTGAGTTTCAAGCCTTATACCCCCTTGAGATAAGCGCATTTGTTGAGAGAGTCGACGAAGCAGCTCGCGAAATTGAGGAGGATCAGGAACGGCTTCGGGAAAAACAGGCGGGATTTGCACGGGGTTCTCAGGCTTCATAACCGGTAGTTAAATACATTAATATCCGTTACTTAATCATTCACTTTCCGATGTTGACTCATTTAACCAGAGAAAGAATAAAGAGAAAGAATAACGAGAAAGAAAAATAAAACATTACCGGAGTTGAGAAGCAAGGCTTTCGGAATAGAAGAACACTATTCCTCACGTGTCGTCACTTCGTTCCTAACGGATAAATTGTATCGCGCAGAAAGGTATGGAGGGATATGAGAGCGCGGAAGGACTTTACAGAAAGAACATACGATACCCGGAAGCTTAATTATTCAACATCCATAAAGGGGGAAACGACCATGATGAGCAAAACCGACGTTCTCAAGAAGATCCAAGAGTTTGTAATTGAACACAAGGACGCACCCACCGCCTGGCGCCCCGAACTGGTACGTCAGCTTACGGATGAACTTCAACAGGGTGGCGTTGAGCAGCGGCTATATTGGATGTGGAAAATGCGCCATCCATCGCTTCTCAAAAAAAGCGCAGCCTATCAGACGATCGGCGATATCCTCGCGGACTTCATTATGAATATCGGAGAAGTAGCGGAAAGAGGGGAGGAATATCCCGTACGCGGCGCGGAGAAGACATATCGGGAGGAGGTCCGTAGTAACGAGCACGAGGTTGTGTTGCGGTTTGAACGTTCTGAGCTTAACCCCGATTTTCAACCGCGCGGCACCGTATTTGAAGACGCAATCCCGCATACGAACTCGGTAGAGGAAGCGTTATACGGAGAGCGTACGGACATGTCGGAGGAAGAGTTGGCCGGCATTTTGACATCCGTTAAGCAGCATCCGCGTGAGTTTATCGGTCAGTATGCAGACGGTAGCCCGTGGAACAGGGAAACGGTTGATAAGCGCAGGTCAGCGGAGAACATTGGTGAAGCCCTAGCGCGGATCGACATGCGGAGAGTCCGAGTTTGCAAAGTATGTGGGAACGCGTTCTATTCTCATAGCGCGCAGCCAGGACGGGTTAAGGTGTGCGATATCCTTCCTCACCATAAGCAAAAGCCGAAGTCTATTTGCCAGGTAGAGCGCGACAGATTACTGGCTAAAATACGAAGAGTTAAGGCGAAAACGGCCTAGTGTAATCGAACTTTATTCCAGTAGTATGTATAGGCGGTATTCCGCCAACGGGTTATTTTATTTGAAGCAAAAGTAACAAGAAGAATATTGAAGGGAGGTTTGTAACGATGGATGCACAATCAGTTAGAGCGATCCGAATATCACGGAATATGCGCCAGACGGATTTCGCTGAAGCATTGTCTGTTTCACGTTCCTGTATAGCTGCGGTAGAAGGTGGACATCGTCCGGTATCCCATAATCTTCGTATCCGGATTGCTCAAGTGTTCGGAACGGGTGACGACGTATTAACCGCGATTCAACGGGCAAAGGATTCGGGAAAGTTGGCGCTGTAATAGGCGTCTTTTATTTTGCACTTTCACTTTCATGCTTTAAAACATTAATTCTAAGGAGCGAAACGAATTGTCCAACGCAATATGGCGCTTGAATGCCGACAATCTCGCAGCTTACACGGAAGATCGCGAAGTCATACGTAAGATCGGCCGCAGCTTTCCGGACTTTATCGTCATGGCAACGTATCAGCGCGAGGGCAAAGTAACCGGTATTCAGTATCGCGTACCATCCGCTAGGAAACGGTCAATCAGGCGCCTGCTCGGCGTAAATGTCAGCGAATAGTAGTGGTACACAATACGTGAGAATAGCGCGGAATTAGCGCATGGAACAGGCGGAGGAACTAGCACCCTCAGCGCCTTTTTGGTGCGCTTAAATCATGCGAAAGTCACGTAGTAGCGTACCGATTATGCACGTATTTAACGGGAGGTAGGGGAACGGAATGAGTGAAGAGACTAAGCGCGAGTTATACACCCAAATTAAACATACGCAAGAGGACGGAATAGATATCGTTGTCATTACGGCGGGTGACGGATGGGTTACCTACACGGCTAAAGAACCGATTATCACCGATATGACTCCGTTCGAAAGCGCGGTGTCTTCGTTGTGGAGCGGATACTTTCACGCTACGGATAAAAGCCGCGAGTTAGGCGGATTCCCATTAGCGCTTGTGTCGACAGTGCCTGGCGCGGTGGATATGTTTTTTAACGAACTTCATGAGACCCCGGAGGAGGCTGCAGAATGAATATGACCGTGTACCAGCAAGTGTATGTAAGCGCAGATAAGACGAAGGTTCTCGTCATCTTAGTCGACGGAGAGGGCAGCGTTATCGATCGCCACTTCTTTACGTACGATGCGTACCCACTCGCCAAGGTAGCGCGGGAAGCTTTTGAACACGTTACGAAGGTGCTACGCCGCTGTTTTGACGCGGACACAATCGATTACCACTGCAACGTACTCGGCCGTTACCAACTTACGAAGCAGGAACGCGGCTATGCGCGGCAGTTACTTGAAAGTAGATTGACTGGTAAGAAATCAGACAAAAAAGTCTCGTGGGTAGAACCTGCGGAAGAAAATTTAGAGGAGAGTGTTGAGTAATGGGATACGCAAATAGGGTTTGGGACGGTCTTTTTGGAGAAGAGCAGGAAGAGGTGAACGCCCTGATCGGTGTTAGCCTGGGGAAATCGCCTACCAAAGCGCCTAAGCAACCGAAAGTTAAGCGAAGTTCCGGCGTAGTGACTCACTTTAATGACGAGCGCGGTTTTGGATTTATCCGGTTCGGATCATCGCGAATCTTCTTTCACATTAGCAACCTTCATGACGATATGGATACAGCAATTATTCCGGCCGGAACGCGTGTTACCTTCGAAGAGAGTACGGACAAATCAGGAAGACCTTGTGCTGTTAGCGTGATGTTGGAGATGTCGCGATGATTACCTCATACGACATCTCGGATAGGTCGCCGCAGGATGAGAGTCCGGATGGTAGCGCCACACCACACAGGGAAGATGTGCTATCGCCAAGTGACGAAAAGTCAGAGGCAGTCAGGGTTAAGCACAAGGTAACTACTTCCTATAGTGGGGTAACTTCTTCGGTCACAGTAGAAGCAGTAAACGCCAGTGGAAACGTTATTCGTGCGGAGTCCTTTAGACTTCCTACTGTATCCTCGCGAGTGGCGATGACCAGTCGTTTATATGAGTTTGAGCAAGCTCTAATTCAAGATGGATATCAAGTTGCGGTCGACGGAGTTTAGTTGGCTTCTTCTTGTTCTATAAAACTAATACAAAAAGGGGAAATGAAAAATGAGTCAGCAAAAAGCGAAGGAAAGTATTTTGAAAGCACACGAATTGAAACATGCAAACACGGGTGTCTATCGACAGTTTAATGACAAACTCCGAGAGGAAATCAATGCAATTAAAGAGGATCGTGATCTATCGGAAGAGGGACGCGCTAAGCGACTTGCCCAAGTTCGTGAGACACGTGGTAAAGAATTGCTTGAAATGGCATACAGACGTCACAGTGAGTTTAAGTCGCTATTAGCGGACGCTCGCAAAAACGCGGAAGCAGTAATCTACTCCGACATCCCGAAGCCTGACCAAACGAAAATTGATAGATTCGACGAGTCATTCCGGAAGTTAAAAACCGAATTAATGCTCGCGCGAGATGGCAAATCAGCCGCGCAGAAACTTACTCAATTCATTGAAGGGGTGGACGAACGTTATTTCCATCACAAAATCTCAGAGGCATACGCGGAGTTATCTTCGTCAGTCCTTGCCTTGGATAATAACTCGGGCATGCGATTAGCCTTATCACAGCAATACGATAACTTAAACGCAAGCTACGAGTCTCCAGATGCGGCGGCTGCTCGTACTTCACTGGACACAGCCAACGATATGGATCAGTCGCAATTCTTCCTTAAGGTAGTTGAAGACTCTGCCCGTGAGGGATTAGGCGTAAAATACAGCTCGTTTATTAACAATACTGAAAGTTACTATTCCTATCATGAGGATGAACGTCCAGTAATAGAGAAACCTCAAGAGCCGAAAAAGAAGTCGTCTCTATTTGATGAGGAAGAGGCAGAAGGAAGAGCTCTTATCGGAAGGTTAAACCGGGAGATGCGAGAAAGACAGGCAAGAGAAGCGGCAGAGGCAGCAACAGGAGGCGACTCCGAGTGACATCAGTAACAGTAAGGTCATTCAACGGCGTAACGTCTGACACGTACGAGTATCCGATGATTTTGCATGAGTTGGCGGTTTTTAATAGCGGACAGGAGCCTTTGACTGTTACTGTATGCACTCAAAAAAGGGAGCTTGATACGTTTCACTTACCTCCTGGCGGAGCACTGGATGAGCGGGTACAGCGGTTCTGCAAGATCAAAGTTACCGCGAAAGGTCCGTACAGTGGATATGTAAGACGAGGGAAAGACGTGTTTTGGGATGCTCAGTATTTAGACAACTAATATTAGGAGGAAACAGAATGAACAAATACCCGATTGCATTTTCACCATTTAAGAGTGACAAGCCTGATATTTTCAAGTTTGGGAGAACGGCTTCTCAACTTTACATCTCAAACGACAGTAAATACACGCTCAAGATTAAGCCCGGAATCGATGGCCGTTATTTTAACGAGTTCGTACTCCCACCTGGATACGCGTTTGACGAAGCACTTGACCCATTTACGGAACTACTGGTAACGGTTGACTCAGTTAGTACGACTGACGTCAGTTATCACGGATGGCCCCGTCGGAATCCATAATTCGAGACCCTTCGGGGTCTTTTTCTATTATAAAGGAGGAGATTCGGTGAATACGCATCAATCTGATTTAGAGACGGTTAATAAGACCCTCGCGCTCATTGAACAAATACTCACGTATATAAAGCCGCATGACTGGACGTTCACTGCGCGTTTCCCCGGACAATTCAAAGAATTCCGCCTAGCCGCCGGCAGACTCTCGCGCTCCAAAGACCGTAAAGTTAAAGCCTATGGCCGCGCACTGCTTGCGTATAACCGGTGCCTGGCCGACTTCGACAAGGGATTTACGCAAGCAAAGGCCGCTAAGGCCGCGGAGACAGGAGCGCGCGTAGTTGTGGCGATGAAGGAGGTTCAACATGAGCTTTGACATAGTTGGTCATATGCGTATTATCGACAATGCTACGCGGCCCCTGCGGAACATGAGCTCGGGCCTTTTGAGTTTCGGAGCATCTGCAGCAAAGGCTGCGGGGGCAGTTACCGGCATTGGAGCCGCGATTGCAGCAATAAACACCGCAGACAAAATCCTCTCAAAAACGATTGGAGCGGCTGCTCAGTTCGAGATGCGGGAGATCACCGTCAACGCAATGTTTGGTAAGAGCGCGGAAAAGAACGTCGATAAATTTATGGACTACATCGGTTCGCGCGCAGACGTAAGTCAATTTTCAATGGACGATTTTATGGACGCAGGGAAATCATTTATACCAACAACGAAGGATAACAAGCAGTTAGAGAAGATGATTAACCTTGCGGAGCGTTTGGGAGCGATTGACCCTGAGCAGGGGATCACAGGAGCTGCGTACGCGTTGAAAGAGATGTTTTCCGGCGACGGAGTCTCACTCGTGGAACGGTTCGAGCTACCAAGGTCGGCGATCAACGAAATCAAGAAGCTTCCGTTAAAGGAACAGCTTGTTCAACTCGATAAATTCCTTAACAAGATCGGCGCAACAAACGAATTGATCGATGCGCAGGCCGGAACCACAATGGGGCAGTGGCGGACAGCGGTCGGCGGAGTTAACCGGGCATTACGTCAAATGGGTACAGACGCGTTAACGAGCCTTAAGCCGGTTCTAGCGGATTTCAACGCATGGTTGAAGGGGCCTCAATTTGCCGCGCTTAAAGCATGGGGCGTGGATGCTTTCGGTGGACTGGTAAAGGGCGCGGTGAATGCGGTTCGTAACGCTACTTCATTCGTTCAGAAGAATTTCATAAACAACCCTGTGTTTAATCAACTTCCCACATTTGAGCAAAAAGTTGCTTTCATATTTGACTCAATCGGAGAGTCATTCAATAAGTGGTGGGACGCGGGAGGGAAGGACCAAACAACAAAGGTTACTTCCGACTTAATAGGGTACTTGACCGATGCAATAGAAGGGTCCGGCAAGCAGCTTACATCAATTGGCGTAAAGTTGGGGAAAGGAATCGCTGAGGGTATTATGCAGGGGATCAGGGACCATCTCAATGTCGCCTCTCTCCTTAATCCAGCTAAGCAGCAGATGGAAGAGTTTAATCGTCAATATAACTCTGCCGAAAAGCTAAAGAAAGAACTCGACTCTTGGAGTAAGGATAATCCAGGTAAGCCGAAGGTAGAGGGTGGTTCAATTGGAGCGCCTGCGAAGCCGGATAGCCTGTGGGACAAAGCCACGAACGCCCTTGGATTCTCATCTGGACTTGATCGCGTTCCTTACAACAATTATCCCGCGCGTTTGCACCAGGACGAGATGGTCCTCAATTCTCAAGAGGCGCGTGACTACCGTAATAGTGGCGCAGGTGGTAAAACTCCACCAAGTATCGTTATACAGAACGTCACTATCTCGAACGGAATGGACTACGATACATTCGTTGGCAGATTAGCGCGTGATTTGGCGATGTAATACACCAGGCGGGCTTCGGCTCGTCTTTTTGTTGTGTACTTTATGAAGAGAAAGGGGAAGAAAGACATATGAGAGCACTAACAGCAGGCCAGATCACAGTCATTCAACACTTATCACTTCCGAAAGCGGAGCGTCCTTCCGTTGACCAAATTGCCGAAGAGGTAGGCGTAAGCCGCAGTACTATCTATGCGTGGCAGAAAGATCCGGACTTCATCGCTGAACTCAAGGCGCAGATCGTGCGCAACAATGTCGGAGAGCTGCCGGAGCTCGTTGGCGCGCTTACACGGATGGCGCTCGAGGACAAGTCCGCGGCCATGGCGAAGTTAGCGCTGCAGGTACACGGCATGTTAACGGATAAAGTCGAAGTACAGACGCAGGCAAGTCCGCAGACTACCGACGTCGAGGCGTTGAGACTACGTATCGAAGCGATGAAGGCGCGCCAGCATGAGAAGGACTAAGCGGAAAGGGCGGCCCGTCGCTGAGCTTGATGCGCGCCATTACCGGGCAATTACGTTGCTTACGGATGGCCGTTTAAGCTACGGTGAGATTGCGGATAGCGTCGGGATAGACCGTCGTACGCTACACCGTTGGCGTATACGTAAGGACTTCGATCGGGAGCTGCGTAAGGTGATGACGCGGAATGAACGGGAGTGGAGGAGGACAACGCGTGATCGACTACGCCTGAGATCCGCGCATGATATGACGTGGTTCTTTGACGCAGTCGGACGAGTGTAAACTTACGTGCAATTAACGAATTGGCCGTGTCATCGTGGTTAAACGCTACGGTGGCGCGGCCTTTTCTGCGTTTGTGGCGGAGTACTTAACGTCCTATTGCTGGACAAAGGGCGACATTACCTGCACGGCGCGCCTGGCGGACGGCCTCTACGAAAACTCACGGGGTAGGCGGATACTTACGTCTAAATCCGCGCTATTATACCGGTGAATATGCGGAATAGTGCAAACGTAGGTCGGCGGACGACAGGCGATATAGGCGCACGGGAGCCGCAACACCGCGCCAGAACTGCGTTCAGGGCGAGTTGTAACTGCGCCAGAGATATTCGCCATATGAGCATTTTGTGTAAAAGTCTACGCGTTAATTCGGTAAAGTATGCGACCCCCAAGGCCCCCGTCGCGGGCGGCCGCATCAGGTGCCCGAACAATCCGCGCAGCAAAAATAACTCCGGGGGTTTATGATTAGTCGACGTCGACCAAATTGCGCAGATATACGCTCTACAATTTGCAGATATACGCTCCTAATCGGTATAATAAAGGTATCGGTAAGGGAATAGCGCGGGAGTTCGTAGTCTGTACGATGGATAACACGCTATTTTGCGGGGTTTTTAGTCTAGCGTTGACTGAACGTTGGACAGAGCGGAGACAATTGCGAGCTGGCAGCGATGAGGTCAGGGGTTCGATCCCCCTAGGCTCCATAATCAAGAACGCCATCACATTATTGTGATGGCGTTCTTTTGTGGTGAAATAAGTCAGAACATGCATTAATTAATTAGAATTTTTGGACTTGGGGACTAATATTCTAGATGCAAAAATCGAGGGTTTAGTTCCTGACCGTGGAGTTTTCAAAAAAAGTGCAGTTTGAAACCAAGGAGCCCCTTCCGGCAGGATATTGTCCAACCGGAAGGGTCTGCATTTATCTGTATACGCTTTCAGTTAACCGGATATTCGACGAATCTTACAAAGATCGTGGCTACTTCGGCGCGGGTGGCGGTGGCTTTGGGAGCAAAAAAGTTGTCCGGCTTGCCTAATACAATGCCGACGTCCCGCAGTGCCTGAACGGCCTCCAATGCCCAGGAGCTGATCTCACCCTCGTCCGTGAAGGACTTAGAATGGCTTTCAGGGAGCTCATAGCCCTTGTACTTCATGTAGTTGTACAGTATCACCAGCATCTGCTCACGCGTCATCGGTGAATTGGGATTAAACAGGTCTGCGTTTGTACCTTTAACTATGCCTTTTTCGGCTGCCCACTCGGCTGCCGCGGTGTACCATTGTCCGTCCGTCACGTCGTTAAAGCGTGAACTCGTATAGCTGGACAGGTTTACGTTCTCAAGATTAGACAGTACCTGCACGAACATTGCACGCGTCATTGCGGTTCTAGGTGAGAACGTCGTGGATGTCGTGCCGTTGAAAAGATCGTATGTGTAGGCGAAATTTATATCGTTGTAGAACCAGTCGTCCATGTTGGCATCCCTGAAAGAATTGCCTGATATCACGAGGAAGCCCAGTGGGGTGGCGTCATCAACCGCCAGCTCCGTACCCTCACGGATGTTCAGCGACATGCCGTTATCTAAGCTAACTTTTGCGCCGCTCGGTCCTATCACAACCGCTCCGCCGCTCCGTATCTTCGATCCGCCATGGATATCCACACGGTTGCCGTTTGGCAGGTTCACATGCGCGTCTTTGCCGCCTACTGTAACCGTACCGTCGCTCGCGATCGTCGAGCCTCCCGAAATGGTCACTGTGCTGTTGCCGCCGGGTAGTGTCACTTCGGCGCTCTTGTCTGCCGGAATGGCTACCTTACCGTTTGAGTCTATCGTTGTGCCTTCAGGTACCTTAATCTTCGTCCCGCCTTTGGTCGCAATCTCGCCGCCACCGGGGAGGGTGGTGTTGCCGTTTTTGTCTGTGACCGCGGGCTTATCCTTCGGTGTATTCACTGTGTAGGTCGACTTCAACGTTCCAGCGTCTGTCCCGGTGCCCGTATTGTCGGTGTTGCCCGTATTACCGATGTTGCCGGTATTTCCGGTGTTGCCCGTATTGCCGCCAGAATCAGGCACAGTGGGAGTCGTCGTCTTCATCGGCGTCGTCGTTGCACTGATCTCCGCGCCGTCGCCCTTCGCGTTCACCGCGATGATGGTGAAGTTGTAGCCTTGGCCGTTTGTCAGGTTCTTAAAGGTATATTTGGTCTCCGTCGCATCCAGTGTGACCGGCGTCACGTTGCCATACCATACCTTGTAGCCCAATATCGCACTGCCACCGTCGTCAGCAGGGGCGGTCCAGCTCAATGTGACCTGTCCGTCACCCGCTGTCGCCTTGAAGCTGCTCGGAGCACCTGGCACGACCGGTTTTCTCTGCGCGAACATCCAATCAAAGACGTCTGTGTAGTCATTGTTCCAAGCCGGCAAGTTAGAGGACTGCGCCGTGGGAGCTATGCTCCAATTCCCCATAGTTATCTGGTTGTAAAGAACCGCCGCTTCAACTTCGTGCGCTATGTAATCAGCCAGAACAGGTGTGTTGGCCGGATTCGGCCTCAGGTTCGGCTGATCAAATTGATTGTAGGGCCACGTAAGGACCTCATTACTCTCAAAGCGCGAAGCCCTCGCGTTGATCATTTTCGGCATATTGTTATTGATGAAGTTATTGAGGTTAGTCTGGTAGCCTCCAACATTATGAGTATTTAAAAACATCCAATAGGCCAAGGTGTTGTGAGCGTCATTGTCCTTAGCATTCGGTGAACCGCTTACCGGGGCCATAGGTGCGGCGGCGGCGAAGAAGCCCGGGTGGCTGTTAACTAAGTTGTTTGTATACTGGCCGCCCCATGAGAAGCCCGCCGCGTAAACACGATTAGGGTCTACTTCGCCGCTGGCAATCAGGGCGTCTATGACCTTCTTAACATTCTCTGTTGAGGGAACAGATACGCCATTATAGGAAATGTTCAGTACATGGCTGGCGTACTTATCGGGATTTTGTTCCATCTTTTTCATTAGAGCGACCGAGCCGTTGGCGGATTTCATGGCCGCTTTTTGGTCTGTCGCAGCGTTTGTGCCGCCGCGTGACATGCCGTGGGTATAAACATACAGCGGCAATCCTTTGATCACTTTACCGTCTTCATCCTTGTGAAGGTAGAGCGAGCGATTGACCGAATTGTCCGTGAATGTTGTAAACTTGTCAAGGATCGGATTCACAACTTTTTCCTGTTCAAAAACCACGTTGCGAAGTGGACTCCCTTCTGTCAGTACGATCTCTCCGTTTGGGACGATGTTGTAAACCTGCTTTGTCGAGTTACTGCTGCCATCCAGCGTTGTTTTGCCGCCGCTCGCTGAATAAAACTCAGACTCAACTACGATGTAACGGCCACTTGCCAGTCCGTCCTGATAATCCGGTGAATTGCTTACCGGCCCCAGATAGCCGCGTACCTTCGGTTCGTCATTAGCGTATACCCTTGTGATCTTGCGCGTTCCTTCAAAGGTCACCGCTTCGCCGTTCAGGGTTGTGTTCCTGGCTGACAAGGTAAACAAGCCCGAATTAAGCTCGGAGCCTAACGCTGCCTTCCCCTCGCCTAAGTCAATGATGACAGCCGTTGTGTACTCGCCACTGGCGAAGTTGTCATTCCATACAACAAAGGGAAGTAGCCCCGCGTCCGGGTCGTTTTTGAATGTTACGTGAATTGTATGGTCAGCCTCAATATTCGAAAAGGTATAAGTGCCAGCAGATAGAGTCACGGTCTCGCCGTCTACCGTTACGGTATCCACCATTTTGCCGGAATCGGGGGTAAACGTAAATTCTTTGTTAGAGTCCCGATCTACTCTCAGAACATCGCCGGGTGGGTTCGGCGTTATTCGGCCGCCCGGTCCCGCAGTGGCGGTGATTGAGAATCTGGTGTCCACTTCATTGGCTAGAGAGAGCTGCAGGCTGTCTGTAAAAGAAGCAGCGCTGGTGTAAGCCGCGTCCGGATCTCCGAAACTGGAAACGACTTCATAGCGGTCACCGCCCTTTTCCGTTGAGTTATTAATATAAACCTCAAAGGTAAGCTTGCCCTCCTCCAAGGTCAAGGTTCTTTTGGGTATTCTCATCTCCACGATATATCCTGTTTCCGTGATCTGGGTCCATGCAGCTCTGCCCGGAGCGGCCTGCCCTGAGAACACGCCCGTCGCGCTGACGCGCCATTGGTTTGAGCCTCCGGTTCCGGTGCCGACATAAAACTCCAGGCTGTCGTACTGGTGATCTCCGCCAGCTCCCTGATATAGATTACTGTCATTCACAACTACTCTGGAATACAGGTAGTCATGGTCCCAAAGGATTCTGGCTATGCCCGTGGCATGGGGTCTGGGATCGGCGGGCACAGTGCTTTTGTTGATGTGGTGCTCCATGGTCTGGTCCCAGAGTGGGTCGTTTGACCCGAGTTCGGGAGTTCCAAAAATGGCGGTGGGTGTTTCATTCGCTTCTGCGTTCTCGATGTTGTCAGTGGCGGCGGCATAGCTGGTAGGCATTAGCGACGCAACCATTACCAAGCAACAGAGGAACGCGAGCATTCTGCTAAATCGTTTTGGCATAAATGAAAATCCTCCTTATTTTTCGATCCGGTGCGCCCATGGCTTACCGCATCGTATTCGGACACGTTGTCCATATGACAAGCGCCCAACTATATATATTATGTTTATCAGGCGTTCAATCCTTTAATTTACCCATAGAGTATATTTAGAATGAAAACGATTACTTCGAAGTATAGGGATAGTGTTGAAGTTTGCGTGAATCAATAAAAAAATCCACCTTATTAACAAGATACTACATTGAATTGGAAGTGTTGAAGACGTAATATGAGAAGAAATGTAAGCGCATTCTTTTTAAGGAGTATCTCTTTTCCTTGAGCGAGGTGGTCTGGTTTTAAAGGTGAGAGATATGGGTTGTATGCTTCTGAAAATTAATCGAAGGGAAGAATGCTATGCGGAAGCAAATTACTATCCTAATGTTAGTTTTACTTATGACCTTCAGTAACTGGTTTAATCTTGTTCTGCCATTTAGCAATCAAGCTTCAGCGGACACAATAACACCAATGATGTTGGCGCATTATCCATTGCTTGAGGATGTACAGGATATATCAGGTAATGAAAAGCATGGAACGGCCGTAGGAGACATTACGTACACCGATGGTCTCACTCTGCCTGGGGGAACAGATAGTAATACAAACTACGTTCAGCTTCCTACGGGTTTGTTTGATAATCAAGAAAATACAACGATATCTGTATGGATCAAGAGCAACACTGGAAGTGGGAACTACTCAGCATTATTCTACGGTACTCCAGCAGCTGGCAATAACTTGCCAACGAATTACTGGATGTTTAATCCATCGAATCCAAGTGGTGATTTTAAGTCAGTATTTACGAATAACAATAATGTTGACCAGCCTTGGACGACTGAGGTAGGGGTATCAGGCACTTCTACGACACCGTACGAAGGTCAATGGGTGCACTATACGACGGTCATTACAGAACGCTCTATTACAGGTTACATTAACGGTGTAAGTATAGGCACGACCGCCAAAGAGAAAACAACAGCAAGTTTTGGTACTGATTTGCATGCTTACATCGGTCGCTCCAATTATTTAGGGGATGCTACTTTTGCAGGCAGCTTTCAAGATTTAAGAATTTACGGAGAGGCACTAAATAATGAAGATATCGCTGTAGTATTTGAACAATCGTTTAATGAAAAACAAGTACAACAAGGCAAAATAGAGCTAACGTTAGGTGATATATCGGCAGTTACAGAATCTCTTGAACTGCCTACTCAAGATAAGAATGGCGCAATGATCTCATGGACTTCTAGTGATGAGAGTGCGATTAGTCCAACCGGGGAAGTGTTCTTACGAGAAATGGAGCAACAAGTGACGTTAACTGCAACCATTTCTTTAGGTGGAAGCCAGGCAACGAAAGAGTTTATTGTTACCTTACTACCTAAGGATGACTCTATTGAGCAGATTGCCGTTAAGAGTGTCTTGCTTAATGAATCTACATTTATTTTATCAGTGGGGGACAGCGAGACATTAGTAGCTACTATTTCACCTTCAAATGCAACGAATAAAAGAGTTATCTGGACATCTAGTGACTCCAGTGTAGCGATTGTCAATTCAACGGGTAAAGTTACAGCTGTTAGTGAAGGTACAGCCACAATTACGGTACAGACGGAAGATGGAGAGTTTACAGCTACATCAGCCCTTACCGTTAAGGGAAAATCGCTAAAAGATGATCTTATTCTTCATTACAACATGAAGACGACTGAAGAAGTAGACGGTCAACTCGTACTGAAGGATGTTGCCAATAAGGCAGTTACATTTGACGGAATATTTAGAAATCCAAACAATGGACAATTCATTTCAAACAGTGAGGTTGGCTTTGTTTCCTTCAATGGTGGAAGCTCTACATCTAATAGTGGGCATGTTGAGATTCCTAAGGGCTCAAATGGACTAGATCTACTACACGGTCTGAATGAGATTACAGTATCTTCAATCGTGAACTGGACGAATGATGGGACGAATCGCTGGATCTTCGGTTTGGGTACTGTATTAACACCAGAAACGAACAAATATTTCTTCGTAACACCACGTCACGGTAGTGGATCAGGTAATATGATTGCCACAGGTATCTCTAAAAATGGCTGGCCGAACGAAGCATTAGTTACAGGTAGCGCAAACTCAAACCTTATCGGTGGGCAGTGGAAGCATGTAACGGTGTCCTTGTCCGAAGCTAGCAATAGGATAACGTTATTCGTGGATGGAGTTAAGGTTGCTTCGGGTAATGCAAAGGGACTAAAGCTGTCAGAAATTATTAATCCGGATGCTACTTTCTCTGGCTTTATCGGTAAATCAATCTTCTCAAACGATCCATACCTTCAAGGTAGCGTAGCTGATTTTCGAGTATATGATCGCGCGTTGACAGAGCAAGAAGTAGGAGAGTTATATCAACAAGAAGCAGCAACTCACATCTCCAAAATACGTCAGCTCACTGTTGATGATGCAGCGAATCAACTTGACATCAGTCGTTACTTAGGTGAAGGCGATAAGAGTACCGATAAGATAACGAGAAACGTTGCATTACCAACAAGCGGTAAAAACGGCGTGAGTATTACTTGGAGTTCTAGTCATCCTACTGTCATTTCTAACCATGGCACTGTACAACGTCCAGTTGTTCAAGCAGGTAATGTTCAGGCAGAGCTTACGGCTACTTTAACGTATCAAGGCGTATCAACTACAGCTGTATTCCCTGTTACGATCTTGAAGCAATTCGATGATCAGCAGAAGGTTGATCTGGACGCTGAACAAATAGAGATCTACAATGCTGACAACGTTAAAGGTAACTTACGTCTTGTTGCTACAGGTGAACAAGGCTCCACAATTACATGGGTATCTAGCAGACCGGCGGTTGTGAAAGGAACGGCTGAAGCGGCTGGTGACGCTACACAGCTAGGCTGGGTAAGCCGTCAAGCTACGGATACGCCCGTTACTCTAATAGCTACAATTACGAATGGTGCAGCTTCTAAACAGCTTACGTTTAACGTTACGATTAAACAAGCAATTGCGCCAGTGCAGCATGATGCTTACTTCTTTGCGTATTTTACAGGTGAATATGAGGGTGGTGAAGAGATATCCTTTGCTACAGCAGAAGATCCATTGTTCTGGAAAGGCTTGAATAACGGTAAGTCGATCCTTCAATCTGATATGGGTGAAAAAGGACTTCGAGATCCATTTGTTATTCGGTCACCAGAAGGGGATAAATTCTATATGCTGGCAACCGATTTGAAAATGGGCGAAAGTACAAATTTCGACCAAGCTCAAATTACAGGTAGTCATTACATGATGATTTGGGAGTCGGAGGATCTCGTTCATTGGAGCGAGCAGCGTATGATCGAGGTTGCTCCTAAGACTGGAGGAAATACGTGGGCACCAGAAGCTATCTATGATCCAGTAACTGGAGAGTATATCGTATTTTGGGCATCATCGATGAAAAACACAGAGACATATGGTGATTATAACGGAAGACCGGCAGGTCAGTACAATGTGATGTACTACGCAACAACAAGAGACTTCTACAACTTCTCTGAGCCAAAGGTCATGATTGATGAGTCACTTCCAACAATTGATACGACGTTTATTGAGCATAATGATATGTTGTACCGATTCACCAAATCAGAAGTGAATACTAAAGTGTATGTGGAGAAAGCACCAACTTTTTATTATGACAAGGACGGTATTGCAGCCAACGGCCTTCAATACGATGCTGTTCCGGGTACACGTGATAATAAACTTGGCTTGATCGGAAATAATGGAAACAACGAAGGGCAAACGATTTTTAAAGATAACAATAAAGACAAATGGTATCTGTTCCTTGATTCATGGCCATATCATGTTCGATATACAACAGATCTGGATAGTAGCACGCAATATATGAACAATGTATTAAGTAGTGATAAATATGCACTGCCGCCAGGACCACGACACGGGACGGTAATTCCAATCTCACGTGCAGAGTATGATGCTTTGCAAGAGAAGTATGCATGGAAAGGTCCGGCACCATCAACAGACCCGGTTGTACATTACTCATTCGATGCAAATACAGTGAATGGTACAACGGTGAATGACATTTCTGGCAACGGTCATCACGCAACACTAGTAGGTGGAGCAACGATTAATGAAGAGGATCGCATCGGTAAAACGGGTGGTGCACTAGAGCTTAATGGATCAACAGGATATGTGAAGCTGCCAGATAACTTGATTCAATCCTTGAATCTTGAGAAGGCTACGTTCTCTACATGGGTTCAAATGGACAGAAATCAAGCGAATCAAAGAATATTTGATTTTGCTTCCGAAACAGGCAGACAGGTTAACCGCAACACCATGTACTTGAGCACACAAGGTGATACAGGTAGTCTAGAGTTTGCTGTCGTAACACCTTTTACAGAGAAATTTAGCAATGACAGCACGCGACTGGGATCAGAATATAAATATGCGGTGAGAAATTCCGGGTTATTACCAACGAAGACTTGGCAGCATGTTGCAATTACAATGGATGAATTTGATGCCGTATTGTATGTGAATGGTCAAGAGGTTAAACGTAGCTCGACATTTAACGTTGAGCCGAGAATGTTACTGGAAACAACGATGAATTATATTGGTAAATCGAGAAACAGCTCTCATAGTTTATTTGATGGTAAATTTGATGATTTCCGTATTTATAATCGTGCATTATCCGTTGAAGAGATTGCAACATTAGCTGATGAAGACGTTACTCCTCCAGTAGAGCAGCCATCTGGGGCAGAGCTCATTCTTCACTACGATATGAATGATATCGATGGTGCAACGGTTATTGACCAAACAGGAAACTTCAATGGAAAATGGATGAATCCGTCTAAAGCAGAATGGATTCGTACACAAGATGCTGGTGTACTAAGCTTTACTGGTGGCACAACTAACTCTTATGTAGAACTGCCACAAGGAGTTCTCGATGGATTAACGGATATGACCGTTTCATCCATTGTGAACTGGAGCGGTAAAAACGCTGCCGAGTGGTTATATGCATTAGGAAGACCAAACAATAATACGCACTATACGTATTTCACACCACGTTATAACGCTAACGGTCTAGCTCGTTTAGGTATCGCGACGAATGCTTGGAATAATGAGTCTTCAACTTCTACCACGGGCTTAAAGAATAATGAATGGAAAGTAGTTACGACTGTTGTTTCAGGCACGGATGGTACACTAACGCTTTATATCGATGGTGTTGCTGTTGCATCAGGCTCAACGAATGGAATGACACTAGAACAAATAAAAAATACTTCAGGCAGTAGTGGAACCATCGGTAAGTCATTCTATACAGCTGATCCATACTTCGGCGGTATGATTGCAGACTTCCAAATCTATGATGGTGCGATGACTGCGGCAGATATTACATCACTTAAGGCCCATGCAGATCAGAAGATTGCTTTGATGGAGGGCATGCTTGTATCGGCTGCGACAGAGAAATTAACGATTCATGATCTTCTTGCTTCTAATGCATCAAAAGATGCGATTATAAGCAATGTAACATTGCCAACATCAGGTGTTTATGGCACAACAATAAGCTGGACTTCAGATAAGGGGAATGTCATCTCAACTACAGGTGCCGTAACCAGACCAGCTAACGCAACAGGTGATCAAGTTGTAACGTTAACAGCAGTATTTACAGATGGTACAGAGACAGTTAACAAAACTTTTCAGTTGACGGTTAAGGCATTGCCAAACGATGTCACTTCTGTAGATGAAGCAAAAGCAGCACTAGTCGTTCATAACATTAATGATGTAAGAGGTCATATGGCATTACCAACATCTGGACTATATGGAGCAACGATTACTTGGGCTTCTGTACAACCAAACGTCGTTTCAGTTACTGGAGAAGTAAAACGTCCGGCACACGGTAGTGGAAATGTAGACGTGAAGCTTACAGCTACGATTACATTAAATTCAGCATCCACTACGAAGGAATTCATTGCGAAGGTGAAGGAATTGCCTGCTGATGAAAAATATGCGGGATACTTTTTCACATATTTCACTGGAGAAGGTACCGCAACAGGGGAGCAAGTTTACTTTGCACTAAGTAACGGTAATGATCCGTTGAACTGGCGAGAATTGAATAATGGTAAACCTGTATTGACCTCTACCTTAGGGGAGAAGGGTGTACGTGATCCGTTCATTATTCGTTCGCCTGAAGGTGATAAGTTCTACATGATCGCTACCGATCTGAAAATTAACGGCAATGGTAACTGGGGCAGAGCACACACATGGGGCAGTCGTTCCATTATGGTTTGGGAATCGAATGATCTAGTCAATTGGACAGATCAACGCATGGTAGAGGTTGCACCGGAAGAAGCGGGTAATACATGGGCACCAGAAATTATGTACGACAACACAACAGGTGAATATATCGTATTTTGGGCATCAAGAATGTTTGATGACGCATCCCATACAGGCGATGCTTATCAAAAAATGATGTATAGCAAGACAAGAGATTTCTATACGTTTACTGAACCGCAAGTATATTTGGATTATGGATATTCAATCATTGACACAACGATGATTGAGCATGAAGGAAAAGTGTATCGCTTTACGAAAGATGAGCAAAACAACGGAGCTTCTGCTCCATTTGGCAAGATGATCTTCCAAGAGGTGGGTGACTCGATCTTAGATCCAACCTTCAAGATGAGTAATCAAGGCGTTGGTAACATCAAATGGATTGAGGGTCCAACGATCTTCAAATCGAATACAGATGAAAAATGGTATTTATTCGTAGATGAGTTTGGTGGAAGAGGTTATGTTCCATTCGAGACAACAAATCTTGCATCAGGTGTCTGGACATTATCTTCTAACTACAACTTACCAGCTAGTCCGCGTCACGGAACGGTAATTCCAATTACACAAAGTGAGTATGATGCACTCAACGGGAAGAACGTACCCGTTAGCGGAATTAGCTTGGACAAAACGACGTTGTCAATCGTAGAAGGTCAATCAGGGCAATTGACAGCTACGGTAACACCAGCTAATGCAACGAAAAAAGCAGTAACATGGAGCTCTAGCAATACAGCTGTAGCGACTGTAAGTGCGACAGGTCAAGTAACAGCGGTGGCACCAGGAACAGCAAGGATTACAGTAACTACAGTGGATGGTGGTTTTTCATCTAGCGCTACGGTAACGGTAACACCATCGGTTGATGGAACACCACAAGCACCAAGCAGTGGTAATGGAAATGGTGGCGGTGACGGTAACATTCCTGCACCTACAGTACCAACAGCTCCAGGTGGAAATGAGCCAGTGGTCATGGACAACGGCCAAATAAACATTAAACCAGTTGTAAATGAGAGCGGTGCTTCTAAAGTGAAGTTAAGTGCGGATACAATGAAGCGTGCGCTTGATCAAACGACAGGCGGTAAGTTACACATGCAAGTTGAAGCTGATGCAAGCTTGAATGGGCTAACGATTGAGCTAGCAGTAGATGCGCGTTTAACAAGTGGAGCTTCTATGGTAGATCGCATCGAGATCAACACAGGCTCTGCAGTCGTAACCGTGGCAACCGAACTGCTTGGAACAGGAACAAGTGCAGGGAAAACGTTAGGATTGTCGATTAAGAAAATTGCAGCTAATCAACTGCCAGCTGGCGCACAAGCTCAGCTGAACGGTGAGGTCGTATACGATATCGAGCTAACGATTGATGGTAAGAAACTTACACAGTTTGATGGCAGAGATGATCTCGTGATTGAATTGCCATACACACTAAAGGCTGGCGAAAATCCAAACAACGTCGTTGTATACGATGTGAAGGACAACGGAGAGCTAAGAGTGGTGACGAATGGTAAATACAATGCAGCGACAGGAAAAGTAGAGTTCAAGCCAACGTATCTAAGCAAGTATACGGTAGCGTATGTTGCAACGAGTTTTAAGGATGTGACCCAAGACTGGGCGAAGGATGCGATCTCAGCATTGGGAGCAAGAGGCATTGTGAAGGGTGTAGGTGACGGCGAGTTTAATCCGAATGGTCAAGTGACAAGAGCAGAATTCATCACCATGCTGATGAAGTTGTTTGAGCTATCGGATGAAAGCGCAACGACAAGTTTTAGTGATGTGAAGCAAGGAGAATGGTACCATGGAAATATCGCAACCGCGCAGAAGTTGGGGATTGTGAACGGGAAACCAAATGGACGATTCGGAGTTCATGAGAACATTACGCGAGAAGATATGGCGGTTATGGTATACAAGGCTGTCCAAATTAAGCAACTAGCATTAACAAGTGGTGAAGCTACAGCCTTCAAGGATGAAGCAAACATCGCAAGTTATGCGAAGCAAGCGGTAGAGGCAATACAGGGAGCAGGCATAATAAACGGTGTAGGTAACGATGAGTTTGCACCGAAGAAGAATGCTAGCCGTGCAGAAGCAGCAGTGATGATCTATAATTTGTTGGGTTTGATGTAGACACGTTAATTATAAGGCAGTTGCTATTGATTCACTCAGATAATAAAGTTGGGCGGAAGAACTTGTTCCGTCCACTTTATTATCTGTTTAATCAGTGAGCAGGAAAAGCCGTTAGATCCTGGCTTAATGAAGTAGTTGTTAACTTTACCTTAATACGGGCTCAATTCTTCCTCTAAGATTATCTGTATAGGCCAGATTTCCATCCGTCGTGATTACGGCAGCCTCGATATCCTTCATTTTATTAACTTTATGAATAATGGAGACCGCATCTAACCCAAATAATTCTGTAGTATATATATCACAGTCGAGCGATCGCTCCGCAATAATCGTTAAAGAAGCGATATTACTTTCGATTGGATAGCCTGTTCTGCTGTTAAATATATGATGGTAATGACTCCCTTCCTTCTCTAAAACTCTCTCGTATATTCCTGATGTAACAACGGATTGCTCCCGTATACTAACGAGTGCTGCTGCATTCTCTCTAGGTAAAAAGGGATTTTGAATTCCAACTTTCCAGTGACTGGACCCGGTGGGAGAATCGCCATGAACCAGAACATTGCCGCCCATATCGACCATAGCTGATGCAACTCCGTTTTTCTTGAAAAATGACATAACTTGATCAGCAAAATAACCTTTAGCGATCGCTCCAAGGTCGATTTCCATGCCTTTTTTGAATAAATGAACTGTATGCTGCTCATCGTCAAGCTGTATATGCTCCGGATTCAAGAGTTCCAGCACCGCTTTAATCTCTGTATCCTCCGGCACATGTGCCTCGCGGAAACCAATTCTCCACAATTTGATCAAAGGCCCTATCGCAATATTTAAAAATGAATCTTTATTCAGGCTGTGTTCTTTGCCTATCTTAATAAGATCATACAGTTCCTTGTCTACTCTAAGCGGATGTGATGCGGCTTCTTTTTTTAGCATGGCAAGCTGCGATTGCTCACTGTTGGCACTAAACACTTGTTCATAATGGACAAGCATATTCACGGCTTCCTCGGCAAGCTCTTCAGCATCTGTCCCCTTGATATAGAGGGATATGTTAGTTCCCATAAGCGGTATCGTTCTCGTAAAAGGTTTCATGATAGCCTCCTATATTGCACATTGTTGTCCGTGATTGAGAAAAGTATGGATGAGGTCATGATCCACGCTATTCAGCTTTTTTGCTCCATGATGGGCTATAAAATAATCCAGACTCATCTTCTCTAGAGGGATTGGATAGATGTTATATTCCGAAGGGCACTCCTTGATATGGATGCTTTCAGGCACAAAAGTCAGACCTAAATTATGCTTTGCAAGCTTGAGTACAGTGTAGATTTCATTACTTTCCATAACGATATTAGGCTGTACCTTGTAGACACTGAGCAATTGATCAATCTGTTTTCGGATTGCCGAACCCTTGGACGTTAGAATAAGCTTTTGATTCAAAATGGTGCTGATCTCAATTGTGCCCTCCGGGATGACTGCAACATTCTCTTGATATAATTCGCAGCAACGCGGAATGATGGCCTGGTAACTATGCCTGCCCCAGTTAAACGAGTTCAAGTTAGGGGAGATACTGCTTGAATTTTGCCCGATCCAGAAGTCCAGCTCATTATTTTGGAGACGTTTCTCATTTTTTTCAGGTAAATCCTCGACAAGATTAATTTTATAAGCAGGATGAAGCTCGAGAAAATCTGGTAAAAAAAGGGGCGTTAAGTACACACCGAGGCTCGGAAGAATGCCGATCCGTATCACCTTATTGCCAATATCCGATACATATGAGATTTCCCTAATAAGCTTGGCGTAGCTGTTTTCGAGTGAAGTTAAGTATTGATAATATATTTTCCCCTGCTCGGTTAATCGGTACGGAAGTTTGTTGCGAGTGATTAGCTCACAGCCCAACTCAATTTCGATTTTTTTGATAACCTTTGTGAGGTAGGGCTGAGATATGAAAAGGGATTGTGCGGCCCTGCTATAGTTGCTGTATTTTAATAGGCTGTCAATGTAACACAAGATATCTTGAGATTCTAACTTAGACATGTTCCTCACCCCTTGTGAAAAAAGTAACAAACTTTGAATTTGAGGTGATTATAACAAATTAGTTATCAAACTGCAATGAATAACTATTAGATCATTTGAGCTTTGATATGTTAGAGTTAGGCCGAAAGATTGAGCCTGACAGTTACGAACATCATCTCGAATGACAGAGAGGGGATTACGATGAACTATTTAGCTATCGTGGGCACGAATTCGGATGTGTCAACTAACCGCATGCTGCTTCAATTTATGCAAAAGCATTTTGCTAGTGAAGCCAAGATTGACTTGTTTGAAATTAAGGATTTGCCTGCCTTTATTGAAAAAGATGAATTAGAGGATGCTGAAGTTGATATTCCTGTGAAGGTACAAGACTTATTAGATCAAATCTCTAAAGCGAAAGGTGTCATTATCGCTACTCCCGAGTATGACCATGCGATCCCTGCCGTGTTGAAAAGTGCTCTGGAATGGATCAGCTACACGACTCAAACCTTGAAAGACAAACCTGTTCTAATTGTAGGTGCTTCACATGGTGCACTCGGTTCTTCCAGGGCACAAGCGCATCTTAGACAAATCCTGGACTCACCTGAGCTTGGTGCGAGAATGATGCCTAGTAGCGAGTTTCTTTTGGGAAAATCCCAGAGTGCATTTGATAGCAGTGGTAATCTCATTGACGCTGACAAAGTAGCGGAGCTTGACGAAATCTTCAATGAGTTTATTTTGTTTACTGAGATCACTACGGAACTGTTATCAAAAAGGACGTTGAAGAAAAAAACGAAAAAATTTTCCTGGCAAGAGTAGGGGGCCAATCACAATGAAAATCATAGCGATCGTTGGCACAAATGCAAAGAAATCGTATAATCGCAAGCTGCTTCAATTCATACAAAAGCATTTTGAGTCCAGAGCAGCCATTGAAATCCTCGATATTACAGATGTTCCGATGTTTAATCAGTCCGATAACCAAACAAACAGTGCAATTATACAATCGTTTAATGAAAAAATTATGGCAAGTGATGGTGTCATTATTGCGACTCCAGAATATAACCATTCCATCCCTTCATCCCTTAAAAGCCTGCTGGAATGGTTGAGCTTTGAAATCCATCCGCTGGCTGGAAAACCCGTGATGATCATAGGTGCGTCACAGGGAACACAAGGTTCCTCGCGTGCACAGCTGCATCTTCGTCAAATCCTGGATGCACCAGGTGTCGAAGCTAACGTGATGCCAGGGTATGAGTTTTTGCTTGGAAGTGCACATAAAGCATTTGACGAATCAGGTAACCTGAACAATGAAGGAACGATCGATTTCCTGGAAACATGTTTCCTGCGGTTCCTTCGGTTTGCCAAAATTTCAAATCAGCTCAACGAAGAAGAGGAGTTTACCTATAGACCCGGTGTGTATAAGATCAATGCCATAGGTCACAGTGGCAATCTGCCGATGAAGGTTTCCTTTAGTGAAAATAGAATTGAAAGTATCGATATCGATTCGAAGGGTGAAACCGAAGGCATCGCGGATGTTGTTTTTATAAGAATTCCGAATAAAATTATTGAGGGACAGACGCTGAATGTAGATGCTCTCTCAGGTGCTTCTGAAACCAGTAATGCTGTCATCAATGGTGTAGCCAAAGCGGTTAAGCTTGCCGGAGTTAACCCGGATATTCTGAAAAGACGTCCAAAACCTGCTAGCAGCCAGATGAAAGATGACGAAGAATACACTTGCGATGTGGTCGTTGTAGGTGGAGGTGGCGCAGGACTCAGTGCTGCTGCTACAGCTTTACAACAAGGAGCAAGTGTGATTGTACTTGAGAAATATCCTGCTGTTGGGGGAAATACGATCCGCTCAGGTGGTCCTGTCAATGCTGCAGATCCTGTATGGCAACAACAGTTCACTGAGAATCCAGGGGAAAGACAGACGATTGAGAATTTATTAAATACCGATGAGAGCTTGATCCATCCAGAATATGTAGATGATTTTCATGCACTCAAAGAAGAGTTTACTGCGTATCAGGATAAGTTCGGCACAGAAAAGGCTTATTTATTCGACTCCCCACTTCTTCACAGAATGCAAACGTATTTTGGGGGCAAACGTGCAGACCTGAATGGGAGCATGATCTATGGACAATACGATCTGGTCAAAGTACTTACAGACCGTGCCTTGGAAAGTGTGCAATGGCTTGAGGAAATCGGTGTTGAATACGATAAAAGCATCGTGTTTGCTCCAGTGGGTGCCCTTTGGCGCCGTGGTCATAAACCTGTGAAAAGTTATGGCTCTGCATTTATCATTGCACTTAGCAAATATGTAGAAGAGAATAAGGGGAAAATTATTACAGATAGCCCGGTCAAACAACTGATCATCGAAGATGGAGAAATAACAGGTGTCATCGCAACCGGAGTTAACGGACAGAAAATTACTATTCATGCAAAAGCGGTTGTTCTTGCTAGTGGCGGTTTTGGTGCAAATACTCAGATGCTCAAGGAATATAACACATACTGGAGCCATATTGACGATGATATCAAAACAACAAATTCCTATGCGATGACTGGTGATGGAATATCGCTTGGTAAGAGTGCAGGAGCAGCACTGACAGGCATGGGCTTCACTCAAATGATGCCGGTAGCCGATCCGGATACGGGCGAACTCTTCAGTGGACTGCAAGTACCTCCTGAAAACTTTGTCATTGTTAACAAAAAGGGAGAACGATTTGTTAATGAATTCTCTGGAAGAGATGTCTTAACCAAAGCTGCTATCGAGCAGGGAAGTTTATTTTACCTGATCGCGGATGACGAGATCAAGAAAACCGCAGCGAACACAAGCCAGGAAAAGATAGACCGTCAAGTCGAAGCAGGTACCTTGTTCAGAGCCGACACCATAGAAGAATTGGCAGTGAAAATCAATATGGACCCTGAAGTTCTTAGAAATACGATTGATAAGTATAACTTATATGTGGATGCGGGCTTTGATCCGGAGTTCCATAAGGATACGTTTAGCTTAAAAGTCGAACAAGCTCCATTTTATGCCACACCTAGAAAACCGGCGGTTCACCATACCATGGGCGGAATTAAGATCGACACCCAAACCCGCGTATTGGATGAAAACGGTCAGCCGATTGCACATCTGTATGCCGCTGGGGAAGTTGCAGGAGGTATACATGCAGGCAACCGTTTAGGCGGTAATGCCTTGACGGATATCTTTACATTTGGACGAATCGCAGGTAAGACTGCTGTTGATGAAATGAATGATGTAGAGAATGTAAAATAAGAAATATGGATCACTCCAAGTTCCATAGTAAAGAACCCGCTTAACACAAGGATTTTCGAGTGTACAGCGGGTTTTTTCGATGTGGAAATGGTTTGGTTTTGTGGTCGTGGTCACACGAATGTTCTCAGACCCCAAACCAAGCCCGGTGAAGGGCGGATACGCCTTCTGTAATATCCTCAATACTCAATCCACCAAATCCAATCTGAACCATGGATTGCTCCGCTTGAGCTGGTTGTGCCCAAAAGGGGGATACCGGGTAGACCTGGACACCTTCCTTCTCAGCAGTAGCAATCAGCTTGTGTTCATCCATTCCGTTATGTACACGCAATAAAATATGAAGTCCTGCATCCTCACCAATGATGGTAACTTGAGTACCCATCATCTTTTGAATTATTGAAATGAGTGTGAATTGCTTCTGTCGATATACCTTCCTCATCTTGCGAATATGGGCTTCCCAATGTCCATTACTCATAAACAGCTCTAGGGTGTTCTGCTGAAAATGAGAGACCGTTTGATCATATAATCGGTAGTCTTGTTTACGGTGTAGCTCTACCATGGCCTGTGGTAGAACCATATACGCAATTCGTAATGAAGGAAGAAGGCACTTTGAAAATGTCCCCAGGTAAACGGTTCGCTGTTGAGTATCCAGGCTTTGCAAGGAAGGTATCGGTTTGCCGACATATCTGAACTCACTATCATAATCGTCCTCAATAATGATCCCATTCTGGTCTGTTGCCCATTTCAGTAATTGCATTCTCTTGGCGAGCGGCATGACCATTCCATAGGGGAACTGATGTGACGGTGTAATGTAGACGATGCGGGAATTGCTTTTGTATAACTTATGGATATGAAGTCCATCTGCTTCTAGCGGAATCGGGTGAATGTTTAGACCTTTATGTTGAAAAACCGTCCGAACACCGTCATATCCCGGGTCTTCCATCGCGATACCATGACTAACATCACCTAGTAATCCAGATAACACACCGAGTAGGTATTGAACACCAGCTCCAATTATAATTTGATCAGGTGAACAATTTACTCCCCTAGAACTGTGCAGGTAATTTGCAATTTCAGATCGAAGTCCCGGTTCTCCAAGAGGATCGCCATAAGAGAACAACTTCATTTGGTTTTGGAGCAAGCTCTGATTGGATAACTTGCGCCAAGTGGCAAATGGAAAATGCTCAGCATCTACGTCACCATAACGAAAATTGTATCGAATCTCTGGGCTATCCTGAATACTGTTTTCCAACCAATCCTTACTGACTACATTGGACAGGGGCAATGCTTCCAGCTTCAAATCCATTATGTATAAGCCACTTCTAGGTCTGCTCAGGACATAACCTTCGGCTAATAACTGTTGATACGCCATATCCACTGTATTACGGCTAATGTGGAGGTGGCTGGATAGTGAGCGAATAGAGGGAAGTCGAGAATCGGCTGGTAACTTTCCGTTCAAAATCTCTTTCTTAATATAGTGATAAAGCTGAGCGTATAACGGTTCTCCAGACTCTCTGTTCAACAATAATGTTAAATCAATCATGCGAACCCTCCTCGTTGCCAGAACTGACCCTGTTATTTTGTTGAGAGTTGTCACTACTTATGGGGTCAATCGATGGTTACAATTATATCAGTTCCAGTCGAATTGAAAAGATACCAGTACACTGGATTACTTTGTTGTAGGAGGAGAAGGAATGAACAAACCTATAGATGTTATGGAACGAATAGAAAATCCGTCAACACAAGCGGAGGAAAAGTTCAATCAACACCCTGGTTTCCGCCGTATGTTTGCCCCAGACCAATTAACAATAGGGCTGTTTTTACCACTTAAATTCTATAAAGGACACATGGATGTTCTAAAAGGTCAAGCTGACCTCGTGGAAAGCATTGATCAACGAAACTTTGCAGCCGTATGGGTGCGAGATGTCCCTTTATTTGATCCTGGCTTTGGAGATGCTGGACAAGTATTTGATCCATTTGTCTATCTAGCCTATCTTGCTGCAAGAACCCAAAACGTCTCCCTAGTAACAGGAAGCGCGATCTTCACGCTTCGCCATCCGATTGATTTAGCCAAGGCAGCTGCATCCATTGATGTACTTTCGGGCGGACGACTTGTGTTAGGGATTGCTTCAGGCGACCGACCTGCCGAGTTTCCGGCTTATGGGATAGATGGGGAGCATCGTGATGTGCGATTCCGGGAGACGGTGGAGTTTTTTCGTGAGCTTATACAGGATAGAACTGACGCAATTCAATCTTCTCTTGGTCAATTGAAAGGACTTGAATTGCTCCCGAAACCAGCAGCTGGTGGTATTCCGCTCGTTGTGACGGGCTCAAGCAGGCAGTCTTTAGATTGGATTGCGGAGAACAGTGACGGCTGGCTCACGTATCCCGAAGCAACGGCAAACGAATCCGGTCCTCAGATGCTTGGCCATAAGATTAGTGCCTGGCGTGAAAAAATACCTAATGGCATGTTCAAGCCGCATATGACCAACGAATGGATTGATCTTGTGGAAGATGTCAATTATCCTCGAACACCGCTTCGTGGCGGGTACATATTACGTACAGGTCGGGCAGGTTTGATTCAGCTTTTGGAGGAATGGCGAGCGGTGGGAGTTAATCATGCTGCACTAGGCATTCATTTTTCGAGTCGGCCTCCTGCTGAGGTGATTCAGGAGTTGGCAGAGGAAGTATTGCCTCTCTTTCCTACGCATGTTAGTCCGAAGCCATTGTTTACAGGGTGGTAGAGCATAAAATTATTGCCTGATGACACAGATGGCTTTTCTCCGCATTTCTGTTAACGATCAGAAGAGGATCGATCCGCTGGCAGCGATAAGGTCAGGGGTTCGATCCCCTAGGTACCATAACGAAAAAGACGTCATTACGAAATATATTATGGCGTTTTTTTCGTTATGGATTGTTCAGGTAACGAATGCGTAGCTTAATTTGCGTGCGTGCAAGTAGCTGTAAATCGACTCGATACAGCAGATCAGGGATGATGCCAAAGGTATGACATGCTCTTTGTGTAAACGCTTTAATTAAATATAGACAAGGGATGCCGACGGTGATAATATTGTTTCTATAAGAAACAATATTGTTCTTATCAAATATAATTATAAGGACTTCATTCTTAAGTATACGAATAACGCCCTGTGCTAAAGAATTTTAATTGTTTGGTGCTTGAGCGTAACGAGAGGGATGGGAAATATTATGAGTATAATTGAAACAACAATCGAATCTTTTGACGGTACTAGGCTGTATTCTAGTAAAAATTTAGTTAGTGATGCAAAAGCAGCTGTAGTTATTGTTCACGGACTAGCTGAGCATGCAGGGCGCTACGACTATTTGACAGAGAAGCTGAATCAGCGTGGGTTTAGCGTGTATCGCTTCGACCATCGGGGTCATGCCAGATCCGAGGGACAGCGTACGTTCTATAAAAAGTTTGATCATCTTATTGAAGATGTCCATGTCATTGTCGAGGCGGCATTGCAAGAGAGCGGTGATCTTCCGCTGTTTGTCATCGGACATAGTATGGGCGGTTTTGCAACCTCGTCCTTTGGAACGAAATATCCAGGCAAGGTCAAAGGCATCGTACTATCCGGAGCGCTCACTCGTTACAATACAAAAGTTGCCGGAGAACTGCCGATGGAACTTCCTACAGGCACGTATTTCCCGAATGAGCTGGGCAGCGGCGTATGCAGTGATCCCGCAGTTGTATCCGCTTACGCAAATGACCCACTGGTTGAAAAGCAGATCTCTGTAGATTTATTTAACTGTCTGGGAAATGGAATAACATGGCTCAAGGAGAACGCCAAGCAATTTACAGATCCCGTACTTGTTCTGCATGGAGCAAATGATGGACTGGTCAGCGAAAAGGATTCCCGTGACTTTTACGGCGATATCGCTTCAACGGATAAAACACTCAAAATTTATGCTCATCTGATGCATGAGATATTTAATGAACCGACTCGTGATGACGTTATTGAAGAAGCGATTACATGGATTGAAAAACGGATCTGATTTCAGTAGAGTAAGAGAGAGAATCTGAATATGAAAGGGATTACGCATGAAATTAGATTGGATGGGTGACCATCGGGAACTGATTGAGAAAATTATCAAATACGGTAATGCGTACTCGAACACCTATAAGCTGCAGCGAAGTTATGGTACAGACATGATGTTCTCGGCTTCACAGATTCAGACGCTGGAATACATCCTGGAAGCCGAGGACAAGGAAGAGAAGATGTCGGAGATGGCCGCACGCCTGGGCGTAAGCCGCAGTACATTTTCCAAGAACGTGAAGAATCTGACGGAAAAAGGTCTACTCGAAAAATTTCATTTAAGCGGCAACCGCAAAGACATATACGTCAAACCTTCGACGAAAGGTCGCGAGGTATATGCGAAGTACACTGAATTTGTAAGGGAGCTTTGCTTTGATGAGATTTTCAAGTATGCAGATCAGATTTCAGAGGCGGATAAGCAGAACTTTATTCGCATCATGGATTTGTTTGCTGACGTGCTCGTCTGGTATGGTGAAAAAGAAGAGGAAGCGCGCAAGTTAATCAGAATTGATTCCTCTGAAACATGAACCTTGAAATTAAGGGCAACAGCCCATTCCCTCCGCGAATGTCCGTCATACAGTATAAAGTGCTTGATGCAGCAGAGGCTGTAGGACAATTATTCAGCAGGGAGTGGGACGTGTGAAATCATCAACAAAGCTTACCGGACGGGTTATTTATAAAGGAGATCCGGGATATGAAGCGGCGCGCAAGAACTGGGACCCGCATACGGACAAATTTCCCAAAGTGTTTGTATTTGCCCAACGGACGAAGGATGTATCCAATGCTATCCGATGGGCTCGTGAAAACAATGTACCGATCAGGCCGCGGAGCGGCAGACATGCGCTTGAAGTGAATCTTTCACAGGTGAATGGCGGTATCGTGATTGATGTGAGTGATCTGAATTCCATCAAGCTTGATAAAAAAAATGGAACGGTTGTTGTTGGAACAGGAAACCGAGTGGGAAGAATTGCAAATACCCTTGCCAAGCAAGGTTTCATAGCTCCTTTTGGTGACAGCCCTACTGTAGGGATCGGTGGAATTACGTTAGGTGGGGGAATTGGGCCTCTCCAGCGTACCATCGGTCTCATCAGTGATAACCTGCTTGAGGTAGAGATGGTGGACGCCAAAGGAAAAGTGATTCGGGCTAATAAAAATCGTAATTCGGATCTCTTTTGGGCCTCGCGGGGAGGAGGCGGCGGTAACTTCGGAGTATACACCCGTTACAAATTCAAAGTGCGCCGTGCTCCAGCGAAGGCGACTGTATTTAAAATCACCTGGCCATGGGCTCAATTCGAAAAGGTGCTCAAAGTATGGCAGAGGTGGGCTCCCTCTGTGGATACAAGACTGGGTAGCGAGTTGTCCATCGGACCGAAAAAGGGTGGCAATGTCGTCATGGAGGGGCTTTTCCTAGGGTCAAAAACAGAGGCTCTCCGTCTATTGCAGCCGATTACGAGTGTTGGCACACCGACAAGTTCCATTGTTCGTTTGTTACCTTACACGGAAGTTGTGAAGTTTTTATTACAACCTGATCCAACCGAGACTCAACGGTATAGCAACCAGTTCTCGTCCGGTTTTGGACGAAAACCATTCCCCGACAAAGCCATTAAATCGATGCGAACATTCTTGGAGAACCTGGAAGAGGGGCCAGGCGGATTCTATTTCCTCAACTGGGGCGGAGCAGTAAGTCGCAAATCACCTAGATCAACCGCCTTCTTCTGGCGTAAAGAGAAGTTCTATGTGGAATGGACCAGTACGTGGCTCAAACCATCCCATGCCGCCAAAAATATCGCACTCGCTCGTAATACTCGCAAGAAATTGCAACCATACATTGTGGGTTCCTACATCAACGTTCCAGACCAAGGGATCAAGAATTCCGGTCCAGTGTACTATGGAGCCAACTATGCCAGACTGCGGAGAGTCAAAGCCAAGTATGACCCGAAAAATGTGTTTAACAATCCGCAAAGCATTACTCCGGCTCGGATAGTGTAGTCCATGTTCACTTGTTTAATACCTCTTCAATGAGTGAAGAAAACACGCCTTAATTGGCGTGTTTTTTGTTGAAGTGAACTTATTTTCAAAAGGAAACTAAAAAGCCGCCCTCGGTCATATGACCAAGAGCGGCTTCTTCACATGTTAAATACGCACGGCAGTTAAAGCGCTATTAAGCTTTAACTTGTTCTCCAGCAAATACTTCAACGTTCATTGGAGCGGCCATGAATGCTGCTGCTTGTTGAACAAAAGCTTGGAAATGCGCGCTTGTGTTGTGGGAAGCTGTAGCAGCTTCATCTTTCCACAGCTCGATCATCGTGTATTGTTGTTCGCGTTCTGTGCTTTTCGCCAAATCGTAGCTGATGTTACCTTCTTCTTGACGTGTAGCAGCCATCAGTTCTTTCGCAGCTGCGAGGAATGCTTGCTCTTGGTCCGGTTTAACTTGCAGATGAGCGTGAATGATAATCATAATGTATAACCTCCATATTGTGTTTGTTTGGAATGTGTTAAGAAAGGGGAAACCGTCCCTGATATTATGCCCAAGTTGTGATGGTTTCTACAGGCAGGCGGTAGGATGGGTGACCTTCTTTGGCCGATTTACCGATCGAGATCAACATAACCGCTTGATAACGCTCTTTGTCCATGCCAAATGCTTCTGCGATTTGGTCTTTTTCGTAACCACCGATTGGGTTAGTATCATAACCGTGAGCACGTGCTACAAGCATTAATTGCATGGAAGCAAGTCCAGCGTCGATCATATTAACTTCGCGAATAGCGGAAGCAGGCATATTTTCATAATAAGGTAATACTTTTGATAGTTGCATATCTTTAACTTCTTGTGGCATATAACCGAGTTCTACAGCTTTTCCAAAAATTTCTTCCATATGTTCCGCGTTTTTCATGTCAATGAATACGCCAATGACTGCGGAGGAAGTCAACACTTGATTTTGATTAAATCTCGCAAGTGGAGCAAGCTTTTCTTTACCTTCAGTCGTATCTACAACCAGAAAACGCCAAGGCTGCAAATTGATCGAAGATGGTGCACGGGAAGCTTCTGACAGAATTTCAGTCATTTCTTCACGGCTAATTTTCACTTCAGGATCGTAAAGTTTAACAGAACGACGACCGTAGGTGATTTCGTTAAAATCATTGGTTTTTTGGAATTTGCTTTGAATTGTACTCATGCATGGATCTCTCCTCTATATATGGGTTTAGAAATTGTTCTGCATACGTTCCAGGAAATCGGCGAGTGATTGAACTTCGTCTTCACTGAAATCCTGTAAAATCTGGTTGATAAAATTGGTCTTCTCAGCTTTGTAGCCTTCAATCTGCTTCCGACCGTGGTCCGTCAAACGAACAAAAGTGACCCGATTATCATCGGGATTCTTACGTCTTGTAACCATCAGGTCCGCCTCAAGCTGTTTCAAGTGGCGTGTAATCGCAGCACTATCAATGTTAATGATTTTCTGCAGCATGGATTGATTAATCTCATCGACCTGATCCAGCTCATGCAGAATTTCAAAGCGAGAGGAACTGATACCTGTACAGCGTTCGAACTTGGGACTGAGTTTGTTACCCAACACGTTCAACAGATTGATGATTTGTTCTTCTTTGGAAACAATACGTGTCATGACTAGACCTCCCGGGTGAATCTGAATCATGAACAACGGCGTATGTTAACCAATGATTAATGTTGCAGTATACAATGCCATTGCCTAATGATTATTTGGATGCTCTCGAATCATTGATGTATCAATATTTGATGCGTCAATCATTGATGGCTCAATTAATATATCATGCCTTTTATGATTTTGCAACAGGTTAGAAAATGTTGCTGATTCTAGCGTTATTATCCCGCTACGTATACATTGCAGTCCATATATGTTGTCCAAATGGGTAAGTTAATATTGATTGTGCATGTTATTGAGAATTGTTATCAATTGATTTATAATGAAATGAAATATACATACTGAGCGAAAATTACAGGCTCTTCATAAAGAGTAGCAAGAAGGTATGTCGATGTAATATGGCGGGAGGGAAAGTACAGCGGATATGAATTTGAATGATCACATCAGGTTGTGGAATCATGTTTTTGTCAAAATACTGGATGTACGCCAAAACGCTTTGCATCCTGGGGAGAAGTTGAAGAATTATCAACTACCAGCAAGTACCTATCTATATATCACCGACGGAAGTGCACGGATACGAATGGATCAACACAGATACATCGTGGAGGGATTCCACATCATTCATGGAGGCAAGCAGGCGTATTTAAATATGGAGACGGATTCGGGCGTGGCGTATTATATGATTTTGTACAAAGCCATCCTAGCCTTGCCCTGTGGGATGGAAATTCAGTATCTGATGGACCATGAACGTCCGTTTCAGGACCAATATGCACTTGTACCAACCCGTCCGCTACACATGTATCAGTGTATGGAGGAATTGAAGCAGGAGTGGGAGCAGTCTACTAAGCTTGCAAAGTTACATGCCAAAACCTTATTTCATCAATGGGTATATCTTTTATTGACAGACTTACACGAACAATCCATTCTGCCACATAAACCGGATACGGTCACACAGGCTATTGAATATATGAATGCTCATCTCCATGAGCCCATAGCTCTTGACGTAATGGCAGAAGCAATGGAATGCAGTGTGGGGCACTTGTCGAGGCTGTTCAAACAAAAGTTAAACATCAGTCCCATCCAGTATCTTGGACAGATTCGAATGGAGAGGGCGGCACATCTTCTGGTGCATACCAGTGCAACGCTGCAACAGATTGCAGAACAGATCGGCTATCCGGATGCACATTCACTGAGCCGCAGCTTCAAAAAAATAAAAGGGCTTTCTCCAATTCGCTACAAAACAGGAGTAAGCCAACGGTTAAACAAGTCGAAACACCCATTGGTATTGAACAACAAGCAAGATTTGCCCAGTGTAATGCAAGAAAATGCCCTTCATTCGTTACATTCCCATCTATATAATGATATTGATTATCAATATCAAAAGAATGTTGGAGGGGAATTAATAATGCAAGGAAAATTCAAAATGACAGCACTAAGCATGTTGTTGTGTTTCACGCTATTGCTCACGGCCTGTTCCAGTCCAGCACCGTCTGCAAGTGGTACGCAAACAGAGACCAATGCGACTACTACACAATCGGGTAACCAGGCAACGGAGGCAGGGAAATCGACTGCACAGCCGGAGACGCGTACCGTCTCTACAATGAGGGGAGATGTGGTAATCCCGGCCAATCCGCAGCGTGTTGCTTCAGATCAATATATGGGGTATTTGCTGAAACTGGGCATTGTACCGGTTGGTGTAAGAACATTTATGCTGAACGAAGGATGGATTGAAAAGTCTGGCATTGCTGCTGATCTTATAGCGGGTATTGAGGATTTGGGAGGAGAGTTCCCAATGAATCTGGAGAAGTTAGTGTCACTTGAGCCGGATCTCATCATCGGTTCCATTGATAAAAATATTGAGGATTACGAAAAAATTGCAACGACCGTCTTTTTACCTTATTGGGAAGGCGATAAAACTTCTGGCCCACTGGAAAAGCTGCGCCGGATTGCTGGTGTTTTTGGAAAAGAGAAGGAAGCAGAGCAATGGATCACGACATATGAAGAGAATATCGAAGAGACTAAGAAGCAGATTGATGGTGTAATTAAAGAAGGCGAGACTGTATCCATCATACAAATAGGGTACAAAGCGTTGTATGTACTTGGTGCAGAAGGCGGGAACTATGGTAGTTCCACGATCTATGAGATGCTGAAACTGCCTCCAACTCAGCAAGCACTCGAAATGAAGGATGGATTCGAGACGATCTCCCTTGAAGTACTGCCTGAGTATATGGGAGATCATATCTTCTTATATGGTTCGGGTAGTGAGGACGCCAAAGAGATCCTGAACAGCGAGGTTTGGAAACGTCTGCCTGCTGTGCAGAAAGGACAAGTCTACACCTATGGTTCCTTGGATGGTACAGAGGATGAGTTCGTCATGGAAGATCCCTATTCACTGGAGTTGCAGTTGGATAGTATAAAGAATTTACTATTGGGAGCTGAAAAATAGAGTGTAATCAGTTCACATAGAATCGGATCAGAACAGGGAGGGGACGTGAGCATGAAGGAAAATGATTGGATCAAACAACTGGAGCAACTACATTTCTCTGCTGTCCACGTCTGCCATTACTCTAGCAATCCGGGGGCTGTTCAGCGTCGGATCTGGAAAAGGTTCGCCATTTGCAGGGTCATCGCTGGCAAAGGATCTTTGTCTATGGATAACATTGTACATACGGTATCTCAAGACGAGTGGTTTTTGTTGAAGCCAGGAATGCATGTGGAGTTTCAGACGGATATGGAAGCACCTGTCCGATATCAGATCATTTTATTTTCCTGTGTTACACTTACCCGGCGTCGGAATGCTTGGCATACCGAGGCATTTGATCTCCCTGTGACGGGCAAGCTTAATGTTCCTTCCAATACACGTGATATTCAGGAGATGATGGATACCCTGATGAGTGGAAAACACTCGTTTACGAGTCTGGAAAAGACGCGCAGGAAACATCTTTTGCATCAGTTGTTGATTCAGTTAATGATGCACGTGAATGAAGCAACACCCCCTGTAGCGGGGATGGATTTGGCACTTGATTATATGACGCATCAGTATAGGGAAGACATTCGAATTGATCAGATGGCCCGCATGGCAGGGCTCAGTGTGAATCATTTTATAAGAACATTCAAACGACAATTAAATATGACCCCGATTGAATATATCCTGAAACTACGTATGGCAAAGGCCAAGCAGCTGTTATTTTCTTCAGATAAAATCAAGGAAATTGCGGAGCAAGTGGGTTATAAGGACGAGCACTATTTCAGCAGAGTTTTCAAGAAAAACGAAGGAATCGCCCCAACGTTGTATATGAAAAATAAAGTGAATCGCATTGCCACCTTGTATTACGGGTTGGACGATTATGTGATAACGCTCGGTTTGAGGCCAGTATCCGCTTTATCCTATGGTCAGAGGGTGGCTCGTCATGTTGCCATACCTGCGCTTCAAGCACACAATCATCAGGGACTTATTCTGGATAGCTTCAATCAGAACTATGATGATTTGAGGCGAGTCCAACCGGACCTGATCATTACAAGTGATCGTTTGGAGCCAAATGACTCCCTGAATCGTATCGCGCCTACCACCATGCTGGAGCATACCAACCATTTTGGCGAGAGGCTTCTGTATATGGCGGACATTATGGGTCGCACCGAACAGGCCGTACAGTGGATAGAACAACATGCTGAACTGAGCCGGGTTCTTCGAGGACGCATTCAATCGAGGTGGGGGAAACAGAGTGCCATGTTCATCCGGGTGACTTCTCATTTCTACCGAATGTATGGATTGAACAACCAGACAGGGGCGCTATTGTATGATGATCTGGGATTTTATTTGCCTCGTGATTTTCCGGAACAACAGTGGGCTGTAGAGAGCAAAGTTTGCGATTTGCAGTTATACGACGCGGATCATGTGTTTGTAATGGTCGATCCCACAGAAGACGCACGTGCTCAACTGAGGCAATTACAGCAATCCAGTGCATGGTTGGCATTAAAGGCTGTTCAAGAAGGCCATGTATATAATGCAGGAGATATTTTTTTCAAAACGCTGGGTCCCACCGGACGCATGTGGGCCATGCGATATGTGGCAGAGCAACTTGGGGTTACCTTACGGTGATATTGTGCAAGAGAAGAGAGTGGAATAATCCATGGTAAGCCTGTATGCTTTTCCCTACTATAGTGATAATGATTATTATTATTAAATAGTAGAGGGGATTTACTACAAATGGTAAGACAGAGAGCAACAACGATGATACTGTTGGCCCTGCTTGTGCTCGTTCTGACGGCATGTAGCAAGGCATCAGAAGTAACAGAAGCAACGCCTCCGCAACAGGATACGCCTGTGGAAGAGAGTGGTACGCAAACGATTGAGCATCTTAAAGGAACAACGGTTGTACCGCAAAAAATAGAGCGTATGGTGGTATTATCTGCTGCTTACATCGATCACATGTTGACGATTGGTGAGAAACCAGCAGGCGTTAATGTAGAAGTTCGTTACGGAGGAGATTATTTGCCTTACTTTGCAGATCAGCTTGCCGGCATTCCAACGGTAGGGTCTGCAGACAGTCCTAACCTGGAGGCTATCCTTCAGATTGATCCGGATGTCATCGTTATTGAGAGTCGAACTGCGGAGAGTACGTATGATCAGTTGGAGAAAATCGCTCCGACGATTGTACTGGGTACTGAATGGCTGGATTTTGTTGATGATTCAACATATTGGACACAGGATCTGTTGACCATTGCCGGGATGTACAACAAAGTGGATCTGGCAAAAGAAAAGATAGCCGAGGTAGAGCAGCAGGCGAAGCAATTAAAAGCGAAGATCGAACAACTGGATCAAAAAAAGTTGGCTTATCTGCGTGTAAGAGAGAAGACCTTACAAATTTACGCGGCAAAAGGACATCCAACCAACACACTTTTGTATCATGATCTTGGATTTGTGCCAACGACTGTGACACCTGCCGAACAACGTGAGGACCTGTCCATGGAGAAAATTGCAGATGTGGATGCTGATTTCGTAGTTCTGGAGATTGACCCGAATGCCGATGAGTATGTAAACAACATCAACGCAAGCTCACTCTGGAAGGCAGTGCCGGCTGTCGGTGCAGATCAGGTCTATACGACAGACTCGTTCTGGTTGTTTAAGGGCTGGGGAGCGATTGGGCGAAGCGAGATTATCAACGAAGTTGAAGAGATGATTCAATAGATGAGACATTATCCAAGACATGATTATTCAGAGATGTCGGAAGTGTTACAGCAATTTTTTGTGACGACGATCCAAGTGGACTGCGATGATTCCAAGTATCCTTTCCGTGTGAAGGATCTGCTGAATGAAGAGAAACGAAACTTGATATTGCGTGAACAGGCTATGCAGCAAGGGCTTCAATTGGGCGGAAGAGGAAGTGCGGCCGTCGGTACACTTTTTGCCAAACGTTACTCCGTATTCGTGATGTCCGTAATTTCAGCATTCAGTCTATACGATACTATACTTAGCGTTGCAGACGATGATGTGCGGTTTGAATTGAATGGTGCAGGTGGCATGCGATATGAGACTCTGCTGGAGAGAACCTCTCTGGAGGGTGAAGATCCTGTTCAGCGCAGGTCAGAGAGTGGCTTGCTCAAGAAAAGAGTGCTGCTACATCTGGAACCTGTCCTGCGAGCGGTAGCCGTCGCTACAAGAGCGAGCGATAAGGTCATGTGGTCTCTGGTTGCCCATAATGTGCAACAATTGTATGCACGTATGATCAATGATCAGAGCATTTGGAAGACAGATGAACGGCTTGCAAAGATTCAAGAAGATCAAAGCCTCTGGCTGGATCGGCAAAACGATAATGCATGTACATTTGCCAATGAGCTGCAGCGCTTCGAACATTCCGGGTGGCAGGGACCTCCGTTCCTGCTACGCCGATATTGTTGTTTGGCTTATCTGGTTGGAGACGGAAGTCATACACATGGGTATTGTGACAGTTGTCCGAAGCTGGATTCGGAATCCCGATTGCGTAAACTTCTTCAGCAGTGAACAGACACTCTTGTACCGCATGGTACGAATCTGTTTCAGACAAACCATGTTCTCTTCGGTTTCCAGTGGATAGAATCTATGATCGACAAGTTACACAACCTGCAGCGGCTTGAGCCAGCGTCTGCGGGTTTGTTGGCTTTGTACAAGGTCACGATACCTTTGCATCGAGGGATAGTATTCGTTATACTTCAAGCTATTGATCAATTAATCACTAATTATTGGAGGGCGGATTATCATGGCAAAGGATACAGCAGCGTCGGTTAACCGGCGAAATGATATTATCTCTGCAGCAATTGATGTCTTCGCGGAAATTGGCTATTATCGTGCAACTACAGCCCAGGTGGCTGAACGGGCACAGATCTCACAGCCGTATATATTTCGTTTTTTCAAAACAAAAGAAGCTTTATTATTAACTGCAATTGAGGTCTCATGGACACGGGTGATTGATTCGTTTCGAATTGTGATGGAGACGGCGACACCAGATCAGTTAGAGAATGATCTCATTGAAGCCTATGATAAGATTCTGGAATCGCACAAGAGCGAGATCTTGCTTCAGATGCAGGCGCAAACGATCCGGGAGGAAGTCATTCGTCAGGCTATGCAAAAAGGCATTAGTGATGTAAGAGCCATGGTACTGGAAGCTTTCACCGTTGCAGGAATTGCTGAACCGCTAAAAAGAACTATGATTTTTCTGGCAATTGGGATGTTGTGTAATGTATCTAATGCACTGGATATGCCAGAGTTGAAGGAACGATAGAGAGGGAGGTAAAGTCCCTTTTTATATTTTAGTTATTGATCAATCACTAAATGGATGAAAGAGGTCGATCCACGATGAAAAGAGCTATTGTGATTGGAGCCACAGGTGGAACAGGTGCAGCAATTACGGAAGAATTGATTAGATGGGGTATTTTTACGATTGCATTTGGGCGATCCCGTCAAGAGTTGGAGCAACTTGCGGTAAAATTGGGATATCCGGATCACCTGCTAATTGCAGTTGGAGATGCATTTCGGTCGGAGGATATTATTGCTGCTTCCCAGGGTGCCGATGTCATATTTCATTGTGCGAATGTCCCGTATAACGAGATGGAAAGCAGGCTAATTCCGCTGGGCAAATCCGTGATGGCGGCGGCAGAACACTTGGGTCTGAACGTGGTTGTAATAGACGGAATCTACCCCTATGGCAGAAGACAAATGAACGAGGTAACGGAAGAACATCCGAAGCAGCCACATACCCGAAAAGGCAAGACACGACTTGCCTATGAACAGATGTCATTCAGCACAAGATGGAGTAGAGCTCAGGTGATGATCGTTCGTTTGCCAGATTATTATGGCCCATCGGCTAATCAAGCTTCCTATCTGGGTTCAACCCTTGAAGCGATAGCAAAAGGTAAGATGGCTTTTTTTATCGGAAATATGAACGTGCCGAGAGAGTATATTTATTTGCCGGATGCTGCGGTCATGGTGGTGGAGCTGGCAAGCAGAGAGACGACGTATGGACAGAACTGGAACATTCCTGGATCGGGGATCATCTCGGGTCATGACATCGTGCGATTGGCACAGAAGGCTGCGGGAAGAAGCAAACCTGTGCCGGCGCTAGGAAAAGTAGGATTGTCGGTGATTGGACTAGGTGTACCCGTTATGAAAGAAATTGTAGAAATGTTATAT
Source organism: Paenibacillus sp. FSL H7-0940 (assembly GCF_037979415.1). Classification (NCBI taxonomy): domain Bacteria; kingdom Bacillati; phylum Bacillota; class Bacilli; order Caryophanales; family Paenibacillaceae; genus Paenibacillus; species Paenibacillus sp. FSL H7-0940. Next base: position 3,471,024 of record NZ_CP150280.1, on the reverse strand, counting down.
CTGACTGAGGAACCCCTGATCCTGAGTAGATAGAAGTATGAGGAACGGATTGGCCCGGTTGTGGCAACATCTTTTGAGGAAGGAATTGCGTTGACGATTAAGGAGTTGGAGTTGCAGGGGGAGTAGAGGGGAATATATTTTTTGGAGAAAAGTAATTGATTGATCACTAACTTCGAAGGTTTTATAGGTATATTGAATAGGGGGCGCACAAAGCTAGTCCCGGGCATAGAGTGTACTATTGTAAAATGCGGGGATTTGACGTGGTGTACAAGGAGGGGGGATTCTCTTGTGAGCGGTATATCCAAAAGGAAACGCAAAATTTCCTCAATCAGTACAGGTAAACGGAAAGCAAAAAAATCAAAAAAACACTCTATCCCAAAGAAGAAGAGTAAGTCTTGTAAGAAAAGCAGACGTAAATGCAAAAAAAAGAAAAGTCACAGGATTCCTTTCCTTCGCGGCCCACGGGGTTATCAGGGAATGAGAGGATTCACTGGAGCAACAGGTGCTACTGGGTTAACTGGAGACCCTGGGTATCCCGGCATATGGGGAGCAACCATTTTAACAGGACGGACCGGAGTAACCGGAACCACGGGAAGTACCGGAATAACTGGAGTCACAGGTGCAACAGGAGCTACCGGACTGATGGGCACCACAGGTGTGGATGGAACTACAGGAGCTACAGGTGCAACTGGCACTGGATCAACTGGAGTCACAGGAACAACCGGCGCAACTGGAATTACCGGATTTGGTGTGACAGGCGTGACCGGTGCTACAGGAAATACCGGTATAACCGGCTTTACAGGTCCAACTGGAATTGGTGCGATGGGACTAACAGGATCTACTGGTGAAACAGGATTCACGGGAGTTACAGGTTCGATTGGCCCAACCGGAGCGACGGGTCTAATAGGTATTACGGGTGCGACTGGATTAACGGGAAGTACTGGCGAAATTGGAATCACAGGCCCGTCCGGAGCAACAGGAACAACTGGTATTACTGGAACCACAGGTATCACAGGAGTCAGTGGCGTAACTGGAACGACAGGTACTACGGGTGCGACCGGCCCAACCGGTGAGACAGGTATCACCGGAGTTACAGGCGCTACAGGATTTACTGGGGCGATAGGAGCAACGGGAAGTACGGGTCCAACTGGAAATACTGGCATAACCGGCACGACAGGGATAACAGGTGCGATCGGCGCAACTGGTGCAACTGGGGGGATCGGGTCTACGGGAGTTACTGGTGTTACGGGTACAGCAGGTACGACTGGACTAACTGGAGCAACTGGTACTACTGGAGAAACAGGCAACACAGGAACTACAGGAAGTACTGGTGCGACCGGAGCGACTGGCGTCACTGGAGAGACGGGTCTAACAGGTATTACGGGTGAGACTGGAGTTACAGGAAGCACTGGTACTTCTGGAACAACAGGCACTACGGGGGCAACTGGATTTACGGGCAGTACAGGTGCGACCGGCACGACTGGTTTGACAGGATTCACCGGAGCGACAGGAAGTACTGGTGAGGCGGGGCTAAGAGGAGTTACAGGCACGACTGGTCTAACGGGACCCACCGGGGTCACTGGCGAAACAGGAACTACCGGAACAACCGGAACAACCGGAACTACAGGAAGTACTGGAATAACAGGTAATACTGGTGAAACAGGATCAACAGGTACTACCGGATTACCTGGCGTTACGGGTACCACGGGTGTAACCGGTTCTACTGGAATTACAGGCCTCACGGGAATTACTGGAGCAACTGGTGCTACTGGCACTACCGGTGTCACAGGTACGACTGGTGTGACAGGACTCACTGGGGCCACTGGTATAAGTGGTGTCACTGGTGAAACAGGACCAACAGGTACAACCGGAGTAACTGGCGTTACTGGAATTGCGGGCACAACAGGAACGACTGGAATAACAGGTGCAACAGGTATTACTGGATTTACAGGCAGTACAGGTGCGATCGGAGCAACTGGTGCCACTGGCACAACCGGAGTCACAGGTACGACTGGTGTGTCAGGACCCACCGGGGATACAGGAGTAACGGGAACTACCGGTACCACAGGAATAACTGGCGTTACCGGAGCAACTGGCGCCACTGGAGAGACGGGTCTAACTGGGAACACCGGCACTACTGGAGAAACGGGTACCACCGGAGTTACAGGTGCTACAGGATCTGCTGGGGCGATAGGGGCAACGGGAAGTACAGGTACAACCGGCGTTACAGGCATAACCGGCAATACTGGTGTAACAGGAGCCACAGGAATTACTGGAGCCACAGGAATTACTGGAGCAACTGGAACTACTGGAGCAACTGGAACTACTGGAGATACAGGTCAAACAGGGGTAACCGGAATCACCGGTGAGACTGGAGCCACAGGGATTACAGGTACAACTGGACTAACTGGCATTACTGGAACCACGGGTATCACAGGCGTGACCGGAGTTACCGGACTGACTGGTGTCACTGGGGAAACGGGTCTAACAGGATTCACAGGCACGACAGGAGCGACGGGACCGACTGGGGCGACTGGAGCAACCGGAATTACAGGTATCTCGGGAGTGACTGGCGTAACCGGAATGACGGGAATTACGGGAGCGACCGGGGCCACTGGTGTCACTGGAGAGACGGGTCTAACAGGAGGTACAGGTGCAACTGGTATTACAGGTCTTACGGGTGCGACTGGGATCACAGGAATCACGGGTACAGCTGGTGTAACTGGCCCAACAGGTGCGACTGGAGCAACAGGCGTCACTGGAGAGACCGGAGCTACAGGTCTGACGGGAAATACAGGACCAACGGGTGACACCGGATTTACGGGTCCAACAGGTGAAACAGGAATAACTGGAGTTACAGGCCCTACTGGAGCAACTGGCTCAATCGGAACTACTGGAGATACAGGTTCAACAGGGGTCACAGGTACGACTGGTGTGACGGGACCGACCGGTGCAACTGGAGAAACGGGAATTACAGGTGCGGCTGGACTAACTGGCATTACCGGAACCACTGGTGTCACAGGAGGTACCGGAGCTACAGGAATTACGGGAGCGACCGGAACCACGGGCGTTACTGGGGAGACTGGTCTAACAGGGAACACAGGTGTAACGGGACTTACTGGTGTGACCGGAACTACTGGCACTAGTGGCATAACGGGAACAACTGGTATTACGGGAGTAACCGGAGCAACAGGTGTCACTGGAGAGACGGGTCTAACAGGAGGTACAGGTGCAACTGGTATTACAGGTGCTATGGGTGCGACTGGACTAACTGGTATTACCGGAACCACGGGTACAGCTGGGGTAACGGGCCCAACAGGTGCCACTGGAGCAACAGGAAGTATAGGTGCCACGGGAGTAACCGGAACAACTGGTGTAACTGGAGAGTCGGGTCTAACAGGAGTCACTGGTGTCACCGGGGAAACGGGTATAACTGGGGCCACAGGTGTAACGGGCCCTACCGGATCGACTGGCCCTACAGGAGAGACGGGGTTAACCGGGGTCACAGGTCCGACTGGTGTGACGGGACTGAACGGTGCAACTGGAGAAACTGGAATTACAGGTACAACTGGACTAACTGGCATTACTGGAACCACGGGTATCACAGGCGTGACCGGAGTTACCGGACTGACTGGTGTCACTGGGGAAACGGGTCTAACAGGATTCACAGGCGCGACGGGACCGACGGGATCGACTGGGGCGACAGGAGCAACCGGAATTAGAGGTATCTCGGGAGTGACTGGCGTAACCGGAACGACAGGTGTTACTGGAGAAACAGGGTTCACAGGACTGACGGGAGTGACCGGGGCCACTGGTGTTACTGGGGAGACCGGTCTAACAGGAAACACAGGTGTAACGGGCCCTACCGGTTCGACTGGCCAAACTGGTGAAACAGGACCAACAGGCACAACGGGTGCAACTGGTATTACAGGACCAACCGGAGCCACTGGTGTGACTGGCATAACCGGAGTCACAGGTACGACTGGAGTTACAGGAGCAACGGGGAGTACGGGTTCCACAGGAATAACTGGCGTATCCGGGCCGACTGGTGCTACTGGAATTACTGGCCAAACTGGTGTGACAGGATCAACCGGAGTTACGGGAGTAACTGGACTTACTGGATTAACTGGGGAGACGGGTCTAACCGGGATTACAGGTGCGACTGGTGCTACTGGAATTACTGGCGCCACCGGCACAACTGGCCAAACTGGTGAGACGGGAGTAACTGGACTTACTGGACTTACTGGGGTTACAGGTAATACTGGAATTTCTGGAACGACGGGAGCAACTGGAGCCACTGGAGAGACGGGTCTAACTGGGGTCACAGGTACGACTGGTGTGACGGGGCCCACCGGGACTACTGGAGCAACAGGAACCACGGGCATTACAGGAGAGACGGGTGTAACAGGCGCTACCGGTACGACAGGTGTAACGGGACCAACCGGTGCCACTGGCATAACCGGCACGGCAGGACCAACAGGTGCGACCGGAGCCACTGGGGAAACAGGTACAACAGGGGTTGCAGGAACGACTGGGGCAACCGGAACTACGGGAGTTACTGGCGTAACCGGCTCGACTGGAGAGACGGGTGCAACAGGCGTTACCGGCACGACAGGTACAACAGGACCAACCGGAGCCACTGGTGCGATTGGCATAACCGGAGTTACAGGTACGACTGGTACTACAGGGGCAATCGGTCCAACGGGTATTACTGGTGAAACAGGAGCAACCGGCACGACCGGCGTAACTGGCATTACGGGTGTGACTGGAGCTACTGGAATTACCGGCGCCACCGGCATAACTGGCCAAACTGGAGAGACGGGTGTAACAGGGTTCACAGGTACGACTGGTGTGACGGGACCCACCGGGGCTACTGGAGCAACGGGAACTACGGGTATCACAGGTGTGACTGGAGCAACAGGAACCACGGGTATTACGGGAGAGACGGGTGCAACAGGCGTTACCGGCACGACAGGTACAACCGGTCCAACGGGTATTACTGGTGAAACAGGGCCAACCGGCACGACTGGCTTAACTGGTGTTACGGGCACAATTGGTGCGACCGGAGCAACAGGCGTCACTGGAGAGACGGGTCTAACTGGGAGCACAGGAGCCACAGGAATTACTGGTGCTACAGGTCCAACAGGGGTCACAGGAACGACAGGTGAGACGGGTCTAACCGGGATTACAGGTGCGACTGGTGCTACTGGAATTACTGGGGTAACTGGATTTACAGGTGTTACAGGAGGCACTGGTGCCACTGGAGAGACGGGTCTAACAGGGGTCACAGGTACGACTGGTGTGACGGGGCCCACCGGGGCTACTGGAGCAACAGGAACCACGGGCATTACAGGAGAGACGGGCGTAACAGGCGCCACCGGTACAACAGGTGTAACGGGACCAACCGGTGTTACAGGAGCCACTGGGGCAACCGGAACTACGGGAGTTACTGGCGTAACCGGCACGACTGGAGAGACGGGTGCAACAGGCGTTACCGGCACGACAGGTACAACAGGACCAACCGGAGCTACTGGTGCGACTGGCATAACCGGAGTCACAGGTACGACTGGTGCTACAGGGGCAACCGGTCCAACGGGTATTACTGGTGAAACAGGAGCAACCGGCACGACCGGCGTAACTGGCATTACGGGTGTGACTGGAGCTACTGGAATTACAGGTGCCACCGGCACAACTGGTCAAACTGGAGAGACGGGTCTAACAGGGGGCACAGGTACGACTGGTGTGACGGGACCAACCGGGGCTACTGGACCAACCGGGGCTACTGGAGCAACGGGAACTACGGGAGTTACAGGCGTAACCGGAGTGACAGGAACTACGGGTGCGACTGGTGCCACTGGCACAACTGGCGTAACTGGTGTTACGGGTACAACAGGTACAACGGGTGTAACAGGTGCCACCGGAAGTACTGGTTCAACAGGAGTTACAGGTATAACTGGCGCGACCGGAACAACTGGAGAAACAGGAATAACGGGAGCTACAGGACTAACTGGTGTAACTGGGACAACAGGAACTACAGGTGCAACTGGGGTTGCCGGAGTTACGGGAACTACTGGGGTTACAGGCATCACAGGAGCCACCGGCCCGACTGGACCAACTGGGGCTAATGGAATTACGGGGGCAACCGGTGTAACGAGTGCAACCGGAGCTACGGGTGCCACTGGAGCAACAGGCATAACAGGAACTACCGGTGCGACTGGGGCAACGGGGCTGACAGGAGCCACGGGCCCAACCGGCCCCAATTTTGCAACACAAGGGTTCTCGGCATTCCTGGCTACACTTTCGACAGCAACCAGCACTCAGTTAACCAACTGGACGACTACGGCTCCCTATTACGGTAATGCCAACTTCAATGCAACCACAGGAAACTATACCGTCCCGGTAACCGGAAGATACTCTATTGTGGCCACGATCAATTATGCAACGACTGCAGCGATTGCTCTATCTCTGGGTGCAGGCGTTAACCCAGCCTTTCTCGTACAGAGAACATCCCCTACGGTAACGACACTTGTCAGTGGTTTGTTGCCCGTCCTAAATGTCGCGATTACGCTACTCACACTGCGGGCAGTGCTGGGAAGTGGTTCAGTGACTTTGGCAGTAGAAGTCGCGTTGAATGCGGGAGATGTGATTGGACTGTTCTATGCTGCAAACGGGTTGACGATTACATTGAACCTGGGCAGTGGTGCTACAAATGGCATTGTGTGGTCTGTGCATGAGATCACCTAAACACTTCTCAACGGATTGCGCCTATGGACAAATTCGTAAAGTTGTAATAAGTTAGTTTGAAGATATTCGAAATATCTTTTGGCAAGTGGACTAACAAGTGAGGTGGATTTCATGATTCCTATTTTGGGACGCATTAACGAATTAAGTCGAAAACAACGCAGTAGCGTCGGTTTGACAAAAGCAGAACAAAGCGAGCAGCAGGAGCTTAGAAAACAATATTTGCAGGCTATTCGAGGTCAGGTGCTGACAACCATGCTGGCAGTATCCGTTGTGGACCCACTGGGTCATGATGTGACCCCTGAGAAATTAACCAACGAAAAATTGCAACGCCGTGAACAAGCCGGCCAATAGCATTCCTTTAATAAGACAGACCAAGGTTACATCTTGGTCTGTCTTTTTTTTTTTCTGCAAATCATCCGTTCAGCAGGAACTGCATTAATAATCCAGTTAGAGTTTCGTAGGAATTAACAAGCATGTTAGATATTTTTAGCATTGATGACAATAAAGCTACCGCGAACTTCAAATGATCTCTGATAACTCATATAATAAAGGTAATATATTTCAGAAAAACAAAGAGAAAGCACAATTACTCTCAATATAACTGACAACAAACTTACATCAAATAATCAAAGAAAGACTAGTTCATATATGTATCTCGAAAGGGTTGATGAATCATGAGCCTGGAAGCTTTGAATGAACGTGTGAAGAATGATCTGGTGTATTTGTCATTTGGTGGCGCGAATTGGGTACGTCCAAGAGAACATGCGGATGGTCATGTCTATGATGTCGTCATTGTGGGTGGAGGCCAGAGTGGATTAGGAGCGGCATTTGGACTTCTTCGGGAACGGATCTCCAATATTGTGGTCATTGACGAGAATGCATCGGGGCTTGAAGGACCTTGGGAGACTTATGCACGTATGGTTACTTTGCGCACACCCAAGCATCTGACTTCCATCGATCTGGGTATCCCCTCGTTAACCTTTCGCTCATGGTGGGAAGCACAGGTAGGGCCCGAAGGTTGGGAACAAGTAGATAAAATCCCGCGTGGAGACTGGATGAATTATTTACGCTGGTATCGGAAAGTGCTGAATCTGCCTGTGCTTAATGAGGTAGAATTGACGCTGGTTGAGCCTATGGAGAACGGAATACATCGACTTCATGTGAACAAGGCTGGATCTCAGATGGATGTTATACTTGCTCGCAAAGTAGTGTTTGCTACGGGAATACAAGGTGGTGGAGAGTGGCATGTGCCATCCATGATTGCGGATAGATTACCTCGGGATCGGTATGCACATACGTCGGAAGCGATTGATTTTGATCAATTAAAAGGTAAAAGGGTTGCTGTGCTTGGCGGCGGCGCTTCTGCATTCGATAATGCGAGCTATGCGCTTGCCACAGGTGTGGCGGAAGCTCATGTATTTGTACGGCGGGAACAACTGCCTAGTGTTAATCCCATTCGTCAGATGGAACAATCCGGTATGATCGAGCGATACCACGCTCTTCCGGTTGCTGATAAATATGAAGTGATCTCTCATTTCTTCAAATTCAATCAACCCCCAACCAATGATACGTTTAATCGTGCGGCAGCCTGGCCTGGATTCGAACTGCATTTGAATTCGCCTTGGCTGAGTGTAGAAGCAACAGACCAAGGCGCGATTGTGCATACCGCACAGGGTGCATATGAGTTTGATTTTCTGATTATTAGCACAGGTCTTCTCAGTGATCCGGCACTCCGTCCTGAACTGAAGCTTGTGGAGCCATACATCGCACGCTGGGAGGACTGTTACCAGGCTCCGCCAGAGCTTCGCAATGCGTTGCTGGACGCACATCCATACCTGAGTTCCGGGTTTGCAATGACAAGCAGGAGTGAACAGAGTGAGAGACCGTTGCATGGACTGTTTGTATTCAACTACTCTGCACTTGCCAGCTGTGGTCTGTCGGCATCGGCCATATCGGGAACCAAGAGCGCGGTGCCCAAACTGGTCACTGCCATAGCGGATCAGTTGTTCCTCGATGATCGGGAGGTTATTTTACAACAATTCTATGCGTATGAAGAACAGGAATTTACGGCTACGTGGGCGAAAAGTGGTGCCCTCGCTGAGAATCGCATTCTATAATATTGTGAACGTGTGGCATCTGATGCTGCACGTTTTTTTGTTTTTCATATGATGGAGGTTACACTTGCCTTTAATTTGTTGTAAAATGTCGGTTGGAACATGTTAAAGGCAGGGATAATAGATGAATGAAATGAACTATGAACAATTTAGAGCCCATTTGAAGAAAGCGTCGCGTAAACGAAATGTACCTTTGATTAAGATCGTTGCATTTCAAGAGAAATACATGAAGATTGAAGAAGTTCAATTTTACGATGTGGAACAAAATCATATGAGTGTTCGGGCCTGCAATACGTTGTGGATGCATCTGGAGAATAAATCTTTCCGTAATATGGTGTCCCAACATTTGCAGTTTTATAGAGATATGGAGAATCTGGGTCGGCATTCCTTTGAAAATCTGATCAAAGAACTATATGATACGTCTGTTCCTGTACTGCTCGATTACAATCCCGCTCATTATTACACCTCGGGGCAACTCGCTGAGATTCTGGTCATGGATGAGGAGAGGCTGATTGAACAATTGGAGATGGGCCGCTTCAAGGGGGCATTTATTAATGAGGATGGCAAATGGCTTAAACCTAAACCGGATGTAATGCTTGTAGAGTCATAAACGTCATAAAGTTCCCATGAACAGAAAAATCCTGCAACGCCGCGCATCCAGCGCTGGAGGCTGCAGGATTTTTAATGATGATTTGAAGGGCACGGAATTCCAACTTTAAGAACATGAAGTAAGAAAGGGACAATTGGACAAGAAAATAAGTCGAAAGATGCGGGTTTTTGAATGTTTTTAAATTATTTTGAATGAAAGTGGTTGTTTTTTGAGTGAATTATGATACTATAGAAGCAGTTGGAGGAATGAAGATGCTGACTGAAGAACGATATGCTGCAATTATAGAGCGCTTACATTTACAGGGAATTGTGAAATTGCAAGAGCTTGTTGATGTGTTGGGTGCTTCTGAATCAACGATTAGGCGTGACTTGATCGATCTGGAGAGTCGTCAGATGCTCAAACGCATCCACGGCGGTGCCGCACTGGTGAATGAAAAAACGCTGGAACCGGGCATGGAAGAAAAAACGTTCAAAAACATCCAACAAAAAACGACGATTGCCCGTTTGGCTGCACAGGAGATCGAAAATGGCGAATGCATTTATCTGGATGCAGGAACGACAACGTTAGCCATGATTCCTTTTATTGAAGCTAAAGACGTAACGGTTGTTACCAATGGACTTTCACATGTTGAGGCTTTGGTAAGCAAGCGTATTCGCAGTTATTTGCTCGGAGGTATGATGAAAATTCATACAAAAGCAGTCATTGGCAGTATCGCATTACAGAACATGGATAATTTCCGTTTTGATAAATGTTTTCTTGGAAGCAACGGAGTTGATCCCGAAATGGGGTATACAACACCGGATCCGGAGGAAGCCTTGATTAAAAGGCGTGCACATCAATTGTCGGGAAAATCTTATGTGCTGGCTGATTCCAGCAAAATAGGGGAAATTACTTTTGCCAAATTGTTTGATTTGGAGGAGGCCGATTTGATTACCGAGCAGATGCCAGAACATTGGCGGCCTGGAATCGCCCAGAAAACTAAAATAATTGAGGGATAACGATGATATATACGATAACACTTAACCCGTCCATTGATTACATCGTGGAAGTGGATGAGCTGAAGCTTGGCGGATTGAATCGAATGAATCGGGATTTGAAGCTCCCTGGCGGCAAAGGCATTAATGTCTCTCGCATACTGAATCAACTTGGAGCAGATAACACGGCTATTGGTTTCCTTGGTGGATTCACGGGACGTTTCATTAATGACAAGTTGCAAGAAGATAACATTCGGACAGACTTTGTTACGATTGCAGACGATACTCGCATTAACATCAAGCTGAAGCATGGAGAAGAGACAGAGATTAATGGTCTTGGACCTGCAATAAGTGCCGAAGAGGCGGAGCAGTTGCTTCACAAATTGTCCTCATTGCAAAAAGGAGATATTGTCATTCTCTCCGGAAGTGTACCTCCTTCACTTGGAACGGATTTTTATGATCGTCTCATTAAAGTGTGCAAGCAAACGGGTGCCGAATTTGTGATTGATACAACTGGCCCTGCGTTAATGGAAGCTCTTGAACATGCACCATTGCTGGTGAAGCCAAATCATCATGAACTGGCCGAACTGTTCGGTGTAACGATTAATACTCGCGAGGAACTGGTGTTATACGGGCGTAAGTTGCTGGAAGCCGGTGCCAAACATGTGTTGATCTCCATGGCAGGCGAGGGTGCATTATTCATTACCAAATCGGAAGTTCATCATGCGAATGTGCCAAAAGGCACTGTGAAAAACTCGGTTGGTGCGGGTGACTCCATGATTGGCGGATTCGTAGGTACCTATGTACAGAGCGGAGATTTGCTGGAAGCTTTCCGTACAGGGGTTGCATCTGGAAGCGCAACTGCGTTCTCGGATGATCTGGCAACACGAGAATTGATTGATGAATTGCGTAATCAAGTAACCATTACGACGATTTAGTCTAACGGTCTTATAGAAGGTCTTCATTGTAATTGTAATGTAGTGAGGCCTGCCTATGCAGGCCGACTGAACTTAAGGGAGTGTACCAAGATGAGAATAACAGACTTGATGATCCAAGAAACGATGATCATGGACCTGCAAGCCACAACCAAAGATGAGGCTATTGATGAACTAATTGCAAGCCTGAACCGAAGCGGACGAATCAATGATCCGGTCCTGTTCAAGGAAATGATCTATAAAAGAGAAGCTGAATCCAGCACAGGTATCGGTGGCGGAATTGCAATGCCACATGCCAAAACAACAGCGGTGAACGAACCAACAGTTGTATTTGCCAAGAGTAGAAAAGGACTTGATTTTGAAGCGTTGGATGATCAGCCAGCTCATGTGTTCTTCATGATTGCGGCTCCAGAAGGCGCAGGTAATACCCATCTGCGTACGCTTGCAGCTCTTTCCAGGTTGTTGATTGATAGCGATTTCATCTCACAATTGATGAGTACAGATACACCTGCCGAAGTTAGTGCATTGTTTGATGCCAAACAGGCAGAAGCAGCTGAGAAGGAAGCAGCCAAAGAAAAAGCAAAAGCTGAAAAAGCAGCAAATGCCGCATCCACTTCTACTACTGGTCAGCAACAAAATACTTCTGGTGTGATTGTAGGTAATGCCAATTCGGAAGATTTTGTTGTTGCGGTTACAGCCTGTCCAACCGGTATAGCTCATACGTTTATGGCTGAAGATGCACTTAAAAAGAAAGCTCAGGAAATGGGCATCAATATTCGCGTAGAAACAAACGGCTCTGAAGGAGCGCAGAATGTTCTCACTGCTGATGAGATCGCTCGTGCTAAAGGGGTTATCGTTGCCGCAGACAAAAATGTGGAGATGGCACGTTTCGATGGCAAACCGGTATTGCAAAGACCGGTGAGTGATGGAATCCGTAAATCCGAAGAGCTGATTCGCAAGGCCGTTAACGGTGATGCACCGATCTATCGCAGCCAAGGCGGAAATACCAAGGAAGAGGGCGCAAGCGCTGGCAAAATCAGTGTAGGTAGCAAAATCTATAAAGATCTGATGAATGGTATCTCGCATATGCTACCATTTGTTGTAGGTGGCGGTATCCTGCTAGCAATCTCCTTCTTGTTCGAACAGCTTGCTAGCCCTGAGAATCCGATTGTGCAACTGCTTCAAACGATCGGTGGCGGAACAGGTGCGTTCCACTTCCTGATTCCGGTACTTGCCGGATTTATCGCGATGAGTATTGGTGATCGCCCGGCCCTGATGCCTGGTATGGTCGGTGGATTGATGGCGGTTAACTCAAACGCTGGTTTCCTTGGTGGTTTGGCTGCCGGTTTCCTGGCGGGTTATGTAGTTATTGGTCTCCGTAAGTTGTTCAAAGGATTGCCAAAAGCGATTGATGGCTTGAAACCAATCTTGCTGTATCCGGTATTTGGTTTGCTGATCGTAGGTGCCATCAGTTTCTATGTCTTTGATCCAATCTTTGGTTCCCTGAACACATGGCTTGTAGATGCACTGGGTAATCTGGGTACAGGTAATGCGGTATTGTTGGGCTTGCTGCTTGGCGGTATGATGTCCATCGATATGGGTGGACCGTTCAACAAAGCGGCTTACACATTCGCTATTGGTGTATTCACATCCAGTGGTAACACAGACGGTGCATGGATGGCAGCGGTTATGGCAGGCGGTATGGTGCCTCCTCTGGCGATTGCACTTGCAACAACATTCTTCAAATCCAAATTTACAGAGCAAGAACGTAAATCAGGTCTGACTAACTATGTACTTGGATTCTCCTTCATTACAGAAGGTGCAATTCCATTTGCTGCGGCTGATCCATTACGTGTATTGACCTCTTGTATTCTGGGTTCCGCTGTTGCTGGCGGATTGACACAACTGTGGCACATTAATGTACCAGCTCCGCATGGCGGGATCTTTGTTGCAGCACTGGCGAACCACGCATTATTGTTCCTGCTCGCTGTTGCGATTGGTTCTGTGATCTCCGGTCTGATTCTGGGACTGTGGAAGAAGTCACCAACGCTTGTGAAGTAACAAATATAAGAAACATCTCCTGGGTGAAATTCACTTGGGGGATGTTTTTTATTTTAGCTTTTACATTCATCTATGGTAAAATAAATATAATTATATTTTGAAACTATGTTTCGTCTAATGAAACTTATGCAGGAGGAATTGGAATGTCTGATGTAATTAAAAGTCAGGTGCAGAAGCAGTTTGCGAAAAATGCTGGTAAATACGTGACGAGTTCGGGGCATGCCAAAGGTGAGGATCTCGCGTTGCTCGTGGCTTTATCTCAAGCCACTCCAGATATGAATGTGCTGGATATCGCCACTGGGGGAGGGCATGTCGCGAACGCTCTGGCTCCACTTGTTCAGCGGGTGACAGCTCTCGATCTAACAGAGGAAATGCTACAGGTGGCTGAACAATTTATCCAGGGCAATGGACACTGTAATGTAGATTTTGTTGCCGGGGATGCAGAGAAGCTACCTTTCGATGATGATATCTATGACCTTGTAACCTGCCGAATCGCTGCTCACCATTTTCCGGACGTTTCTTCGTTCGTTCATGAGGCATTACGAGTTATGAAGCCCGGTGGAAGGTTGTTATTCATTGACAACGTGGCACCTGAACGTGATGAGAATGACCAGTTTTACAATGAAGTGGAGAAGTGCCGGGATGCAAGCCATGTTCGAGCATGGCGCAAGACGGAATGGATTCATATGCTGGAGTATGCGGGCTTCCGAATGGAAACGATGGTTTCCTTCCAGAAGCGCTTTAAGTTTGAAGAGTGGTGTAACCGTGCGGCACTGCCGGAACGGGAGAGAAGGGAACTTGAAGCAAGCATGTTGAGTGCACCGTCCATCATCAGAAATTTTTTCAATTTTGAAGTGACAACGAACGGAAAGCTCGACAGCTTCCAAGGAGAAAGTGTGTATATCCAAGCGACTAAACCGACTCATGTCTAATTAGGTACAGACCATTTAGCTGGCTGAGCAGTTTATGCAACGGTAACAGGATGAATGTTGATAAAATAAAACAAGCAGAGTACCTTGAACAGGTAGTTCTGCTTGTTTTATTTTGCATATTTATAATCAAAGCGACGGTTCAGGGTTTTAGTATAACTTTGGTACATTCGTCTTCATGATCGTTGAAAATGCGGTATGCATCGCTTGCATTTTCCAGTGAAATCCGATGGGAGATGATCTCCGTTGGATCAAATTCACCAGCAGTGATTTTGCGGAACAATTCAGGCATGTAATGTATAACAGGAGCTTGTCCCATTTTAAGATTGATATTGCGTTCAAACAGATTGCCTAACGGAAACATGTTGTAGGAAGAGCCATATACACCCGTAAGTTGGAGTGTACCGAATTTGCGGATAGCTTTCATGCCGATTTCAATCGCACTCAGTGAACCGCCATGAAGTTTCAGCTTCTGTCCGATCTCCTCCAGCGTGGTTTTTTTACCATCCATACCTACACAGTCGATAACAACGTCGGTTCCGCCTTGTGTAATCTCACGAATGTGCTCACCCATATCATCGTAATCTTCGAAATTAAAGATCTCTGCATCGTTCAAACGTTTGGCTTTCTCCAGTCGATAGGGCAGGCGATCCACAGCAATAACACGTTTGGCACCTTTCATCCAGGCGAACTTCTGCGTCATCAGCCCAATGGGTCCACTACCGAGTACAGTAACCGTATCTCCCGGTTTAACTCCGGCATTCTCCACGCTCCAATATGCGGTTGGAAGAACATCGGACAGGAATAATAAAGCCTCATCTTCCAGTTCACAGGATTCAGGAATCACAAACGGAGTGAAGTTCCCGTAGGGAACACGCAATAATTCTGCCTGACCTCCGGGGTGGTTTCCGTAACGTTCGGTGAATCCAAAATATCCACCTGTATGAATATCCGGATTGCCATTGGAATTATCGCACTGGCTCTCCATGTCATGATTGCAATAGAAGCATTCACCACAAGCGATGTTAAAAGGCAGGACCACACGGTCCCCCTTCTTCACACGTGTCACTTCTGGACCTACTTCTTCTACAATGCCCATCGGTTCATGACCGATAACGTAATCTTTGGCAGCAGGCAAGGCTCCCTGATAAATATGCAGATCCGATCCACATATAGCTGTGGAAGTAATACGAACGATAATGTCATCCTTCTGTTGCAGTTTGGGATCTTCAACCTCTTTGACTTGAATGTCCTTGATTCCCTGAAACGTAACGGCTCTCATCTTTCATATTCCTCCTTATATAGTGGGATTCTCTGACAATTACCCCATTTCAGCTTAAATGATAGATATACATACTAAATTAAACGACAGGCCATTTTACTTTACGCAAGGCATCGAGCAACTCAGGCGGCGCATTCAGATTGTCACGGACCAGATCCCGCGGGGTTAACGCCATCCACTGATTCAGCGATACATCCTCGAATCGATCACTTCGGAATATCTCCAAAAACCATAAAGTGTCTGTGCCGGTATTTTGTATATAGTGTCCCATTGCGACAGGAACATATCCGACATCTCCAGCCCGATAGTCAAATGTGCGAGCAATGCCATTGCCTCCAAAGACAGTCATTCTCCCTTGTCCTGTCAGATAGTATTGCCATTCATCTGCATTGGGATGCCAGTGCAGTTCACGCATGGCGCCAGGTCGGATCTCAACGAGTGCGGCAGCAACGGTAGTTGAGATGGGGAAGTTGGTGGAGTCTACGATCCGCACGCTTCCACCGGGTGTAATGAGTGGTTCCTGGGCCAGCAATCGGTGTTTAAATGTGAGAGGGACGGTGCCGTATGGCGACTGAACTTCCTGGCTCTCGATGGAACCTGGGACAGTATCTTGGAAAATGTAGACCTGTTCCTTCGGCATTGAATGAAAAGCGGATTCGGGCACGCCGAAATTGACAGACAATACCTCTGGTGGGGTATGGGCAAACCAATCGGATATGGATAACGTATTCAGATCGGAGAAGGACCCGTCATCAAACACAAGCAGAAATTCACAACCATCCTCCAGTCCCTGAATGGAATGGGGTAGACCCTTGGGGAAAAACCAGAGATCGCCAGGCCCGACATCCGCAATAAAATTACGTCCGTTCTGATCTACCGAAGTGATTCTTGCCGTTCCCCAGATCATATAGGCCCACTCGGATTGCTGATGCCAGTGCAATTCCCTTACACCTCCCGGTGTCAGGCTCATGTTCACACCTGCCAGTGTAGTGGCAATAGGGAGATCCCGTACGGTGATTTCACGTGACCAACCCCCATGGTTCAATTGCATATGGGTATCGGAAAAAGACATTCTCAGATTGGGCAATAACCCGTTATCGGTTGCCGGAGGTACCAGCATATCGGGGTTTTGTATATCTCTCATGACGTCTCTGGGTCCCAGATCAGGTCCACCAGCGCCATCACTGCGAATGGGTTGCGGGATAATAAATGATTTTTCGTTAGGTTGCTGTCCTTTGGTCATTGAGTGATCCCTCCAGATTCAATAACATGTCACACGCGACATTGTATCGTTATGTTTACACCTATGAATCAGAGCCTGGATAATATGAGGGACAAACGACAAAAAAGACGTGACCGCATGCGGTCACGTCTTTATACGGATGTGAGAAAGTCGAACAATCCATGAATCCGGTTATCGAATCAAATGAAGGCAGAATTCCAGATCGGATTGCAGATGCTCTTTCATCAGTCGTTCGGCAGTCTGCCCGTCATGTGCCTTGATCGCTTCACAGATCTGATGATGCTCTTCAATGAGGAAGGGGCGCTGATAATACACAACCGTCTGACGGAATAGATAAATGACGGATTGCATTTTGTCGAAGAGATCAATCATCAATGCGTTATTACTCGCGCGCATGATGATTTCGTGAAACTCTTTATTGGCTTCCATAATCTCTTCTTTGCTTCCGGTATGTCCCACTTGGACGCAATGCTCAAGAGCCGCCACTTCCTGGGCGGATAAGAAGGCAGCTGCAGATTGAGCCGCATGTCCCTCCAGTAACTTCCGTAATTCAAACGTATTTCTTAGATCGGTCTCGGTTAGCTTGACGACCCGTTTGTTCACGACTAATCCTTCCTGTTCCAGGCGGCGGATGGATTCTCGGATCGGAGTCCGGCTGACATTCAGATCGGTCGCCAGCTTCTCTTCCACAAGTTTGGTTCCCGGAGAAAGGGTGCCTTGCAAAATCATGTCCCGCAGAACTTCATAGGCCTGCTGATAAGCTGGACGGGACTTGTCCGTACTTGGTTGCATTGTATTTCACCTCTCCCTTTACTTTAGCGAAAAAGAAGGCAATAAACAACAAGATTAAAAACCGAATTTTAATTTTCGGATACATAAATAATAAAATTGTATACAAAAATTAAAATGTTGTGTACAATAACGAATGTGAACAGGAATGATAGCGATTACAAGAGTGAAAAGCGAAGAATTTAGGCTGGAGGGATTGCAAGATGAAGAAACGAATTGGATTTATTGGACTCGGTATTATGGGACGTCCTATGTCATTGAACCTGATCCGGGCGGGATATGATGTAAGCGTATACGATATTAATCAAACGGCTGTGATGTCATTGGCTGATGCAGGAGCGCGAGGCGCAGCATCTCCGAAAGAGGTGGCTGAGCATAGTGATGTCATCTTCACGATGCTGCCCAACTCAGAGCATGTCCGCACCGTTATAACGGGCGAACAAGGTGTGCTGGCAGGAGCCAATACGGGAAGTATCATTATCGACATGAGCTCAATCTCGCCGGTCGTTTCCAAAGAGCTGGCTGAGCTTGTATCCAAATCAGGCTTGCATATGTTGGATGCGCCCGTAAGTGGTGGGGAACCCAAAGCTATAGATGGTACACTCGCCATCATGGTGGGTGGCAATGAAATGATTTTCGAATCTGTGAAAGAGGTTCTGCAAGTGGTCGGACAGGATGTAACGCGAGTGGGGGATAATGGTTCAGGTGCAACAGCCAAGCTGGCGAATCAGATTATCGTGAACCTGAATATTGCCGCCATGTCCGAAGCGCTTGTATTTGCAGCCAAGGCTGGCATTGATGTAGAGAAGATGTATCAGGCAATCCGTAGTGGCCTTGCTGGAAGTGCGGTACTGGATGCAAAAGTTCCACTCATTCTGGATCGTAACTTTGTCGCTGGGGGACGCATTGATATTAATCTCAAAGACATGACCAATGTGATGGAAACGGCGCATGATATCGGTGTTCCTTTACCGCTCAGCAGTCAGTTGCTGGAGATTTTCCATGCACTGAAGATTGATGGTAAAGCCGCAGATGACCATGGCGGAATCGTTCAGTATTTTGAGAAACTCGCAGGTGTAGAAGTGAATCGGGTCTAATAAAAAATTAAAAAAAGAATGTTAATAGATATAGATATGAGGTGGAGAGACATGACCTATCAGACGTTATCGGATATCCCCGCAGCTCTTCGGACGGACAACTCTTCTGAAGGAGTGCGAGGACAGATTAGGCAATTGCAGGATGCGAGGGCTCGCAAAATTATCGTGCTGGATGATGACCCAACCGGTGTACAGACGGTTCATGATATTGATGTGTTGACACAGTGGGACAAGCCACTGTTGCAGGAGGCGTTTCGATCCTCTGAATCGTTATTCTATATTCTGACCAATACACGAGGGCTGGATGCAGATACAGCGGAACGTATTAATCGGGAGATTGCCCGCAATGTGCAAGAGGTTGCAGCAGAGGAAGGAACGAGTTTCACCTTTGTGAGTCGTAGTGACTCCATGCTACGTGGTTATTATCCGCTGGAGACGGATGTGCTAGCCGAAGAAGTGGCGCGTGTCAGCGGACGTGCATATGACGGACAACTGATCATTCCGGCCTTTTTCGAGGCAGGACGGGTTACGATAGGCAACACGCATTATATGGTTGAAGGCGAACAGTTGATTTCAGTTCATGAGACGGAATTTGCCAAGGATAAAGTATTTGGGTATGAGCATGGAGATCTGCCATCCTGGGTAGAGGAGAAGACTTCAGGCCGTATTAAGGCTAGTCGCTGCCTCACCATTTCACTGGAGGAAATCCGTCAAGGAGTCGATATAGTCAAAGCGATTTTGCTAAAAGCCGAAAGCAATGTACCGATTATCGTGAATGCGCTCTCTTATGCAGACATGGATGTACTTTCTCTGGCTTTGCTTCAAGCAGAGGATGAGGGGAAAGCTTTTATTTTTCGGACGGCGGCCTCCTTTGTCAAATCGTATGCAGGCATCTCGGATCAGGCATTTCTGCCGAAAGAGCAGCTGATCGCAAGCGGACAGGAACAACATGGCGGAATCGTTGTTGTTGGTTCCTATGTGCAGAAGACGACTCGTCAACTGGAACAACTGCTTACGTTTCCGGGCATCATCAGTCTGGAGATCGATGTGGAGCGTGTATTAACGCCGGATGGATATACGGAAGAAATTCGACGTGTGATTGGTGAAGCGAACAGACAGCTTGCGGAGGGCAACAATGTTGTTGTATACAGCAGCCGTAAGCTCATCACCGTAGAAGGACATGAGGGCAATTTCAAGATTAGTCAGACGGTATCATCCGCGTTGGTCGAGATTGTGCAATCTCTTGAAGTCGTACCGAAGTTCATTATTGCCAAAGGTGGCATTACATCCAGTGATGTGGCAACAAAAGGTCTGGCCATACGCAAAGCAAGGGTGCTCGGTCAAGTGGCTGCGGGCATTCCGGTATGGTTGACAGGGGAAGAAGCCAAATTCAGTGGTATCCCATATATCGTGTTTCCAGGGAATGTTGGCGGGGAACGTGCGCTACTGGAGACGGTAGAGAAGATCGAAGCTTAAGCTTAATACGAAGGCGCGCGGTGTTCAGGTCGTTTGGGCCAGCGTAATACTGCGTGCTGACACAACATAACAACTTGGGGGAGGCTATTCGGATGTATTCCGTATTCGGTCTTAGTCATGATGCAAGTCTGCTGCTCTACGCACTGATATCCATTCTTGGATTGATTCTGTTGATTGCCAAATTTAAAATGAATCCGTTTGTTGCCCTGATCGTGGGCGCTGTCTTTATGGGATTGATCTCGGGGATGCCGTTCACGGATATCGTGAAATCCTATCAGGAAGGTGTTGCAAGCGTTCTCGGATTCATCGCGATTGTTCTGGGACTTGGAACGATGCTCGGGAAACTCATGGCCGAGTCTGGTGGGGCCGAACGAATAGCCCAGACACTCGTTCGTGTCTTCGGTGAGAAGAACGTACACTGGGCGATGATGGTTGTTGCGCTGATCTGTGGTATTCCGGTATTTATCCAGGTTGGAATCGTGCTACTCTTCCCGCTGGTATTTGTTATTGCGAAGCATACAGGGACGTCGCTGATCAAAATCGGACTTTCACTTGTCGCGGGTCTTGCCGTGGTACACAGTCTGATTCCGCCTCATCCGGCGGCGATGCTCGCGGTAGGAATCTTCAATGCCGATGTTGGTAAAACAATATTCCTGGCTCTGATTGTATCCCTTCCAGCCGCAGCAATTGCAGGTCCGCTCTATGGAACATGGATTTCCAAGCGGATCAAAGTCGAGACTTCAAGTGAGCTAATGGAACAGTTCACTGAGACCAAAGATCGGGAACTGCCTGGTTTCGGCATCACCCTCTTTACGATCTTGCTTCCGGTGATTCTGATGTTGCTCGCTACGATTGTGGATCTGATTTTACCAGAGACAAACGGATTCCGTCAGGTCGTTGATTTCATCGGTAGTCCGATTATTGCACTGCTGCTCGCTTTGCTCTTTTCCTTTTATTCTTTTGGATATGCACGTGGTTTCAGCAAACAGCAGATATTGAAATATACAAATGATTGCTTGGGCCCAGTTGCTTCCATTATCTTGCTGATCGGTGCAGGAGGCGGATTCAACCGTATCCTGACAGACAGCGGTGTAGGTGACGCGATAGCGGGTTTTGCCCAAAGTGCGCATCTGTCGCCACTCGTGCTGGCCTTTGTTATTGCCGGATTGATTCGTGCGGCGGTAGGTTCAGCTACGGTTGCTATGACAACAGCGGCGGGCATTGTGGCTCCAATCGCTATGACGATGCCGGGGGTAAGTCCGGAGTTGCTGGTGCTCGCAACGGGAGCAGGTTCAATTATTTTGTCCCATGTGAATGATTCGGGATTCTGGATTGTCAAAGAGTATTTGAATCTGTCTGTGCCGCAGACACTTAAGACATGGACGGTCATGGAGACCATTCTCGGATTTGCCGCCTTTGGCATGGTGTTATTGTTGAGTGTCTTTATCTAACAAGGAAAAAAAACCATAAAGCCTATAAACCTAAAAACACGCCGCTATGGCGTGTTTTTAGGTTATGTTTACTGCTCACCATCCATCATGATTAAGATGGGGTGATTGTGGTCTTTCCAGACTGCGTTGTACGAAAACGCTGCTCGTAGATCTCGTTTACCCGCTTTAAAACAGCAGGGCCTTGCTCTGTGAAACGAAGCGCTGTCGCTTTATTTTTAACCAGGAACGCACCGGATTCGTGTCCGGTTGGGGATAAGGCCGCATTATAGAGCAGCGAAGCGCCATGGCTTGGATGAGGAAAGAACCATTTCATGATAGGTTTGATATAGAAGGGCAGGCCGGATGTTTTGTTGCCCCTTAGCGTGTTATTTCCACCGGGATCTACGCTTAGTAGTTGTATGCCATCCGCACTGGCGGACTTGGCAACCTCGCGTGTCCATAGAGATAAGCCGAGCTTCGAGGTGGCATAAGGACCAAACAGTTTTTTGAATTCGGCTGGACGTTCCAGGATGTTCAGATCAAATTGTCTGACCATATTGAACGAGGTGGTGGAAGTATTAATAACTGTTTTCATCTGTCCTTTGAGTAATAGCTCAACTAATTCCATGTAGATGATGTAAGGGACTACCGTCTGAAGTTCAAAGTGTAGTTCATGCCCCTGATCAGAGAAACGAAGTTCAGCAGCGCTGCCTCCGGCATTGTTAAACAAGACATCGATCGAATCGGTATCGGATTTAATCTGATCTAGTGCAGTTCTCAGACTGTCGTAGTTGGTCAGATTAGCCTGAACCCAACGGAGCTGGCCTGTACGTAAGGCGTTCTCAATATCGGTATCCTCGGATGGGAAAGCAGAACGGTTGAGACCGATTAGCTGCCATCCTTCAGCCAGTAACTTTCGTGTCAGTTCAAGACCAATTCCTGACGTTGACCCTGTGATGAGAGCTGTGCGAAGTTGATTTTGTATATTCATATATACCTCCAGAAGAATGGGATTACAGAACGAATCTGTATGCTGCGCTCATTCTATAACTTGGAGTCGACTCCAAGTCAAGGGGTGTTGGGATGGAACGGATCATGCTTGACTTGGAGTCAGCTCCAAGTTGTAATATGGAGAGAAATGAATGTGGAGGAGGCCCATATGATGAGTGAGAATGAAGTGTTCTCCATTAAAGAAACGTCAGAACAGGCCGGATTATCAGAAGATACAATTCGTTATTATGAGAAGATTGGGCTGCTTCCCCGAGCGGAACGCAAGGCCAATCGCCATCGGGTATATCGCTCGGAGGATATCCATACAATGAAGTTGATCACTTGCCTGAAAAAAACAGGAATGTCTCTGGAGGAAATGAAGCCTTATTTACAAATGTCCATGGATTCCGATCTCGCAGATTTCCCGGAGGAACGGGAGATGCTGGTGAATCACCGGAAGAAAGTTGAAGCACAGATTGCTTCGCTACAGCAGGTGGTTGATTTTATCGACGAGAAGTTGGAGAAACGAAGTATGTATCCTGATGAATGTCCTATTACCGGGGAGAACCAGATGTCTGTTTTTGAAAAACAGAACCTATTCTCTTGATGGCACTGCTGCCTATATGAATCCGAAAACCCACGTCATGATGACGCGGGTCTTTTTGTTGTTTCTAGTTTTTAATATCGAGTGTAAGACGAAGTCGTTTGATATCGCTTTTGGGAGGGAGACCATACATGCGTGCATACTCCCGGCTGAATTGAGACGGACTTTCATAGCCAACCTGGAACGCAGCGTCGGCGGCATCGGTTGAACCTGCTAGCAGCATTCGCCGGGCTTCATGCAATCGAATTTGTTTCTGGAATTGCAAAGGGCTCATGGCAGTAATAGCTTTGAAATGATGATGTAATGAGGAAGAACTCATGTTGATCATGGCAGCAAGTTGTTCAATCCGAAGTGGCTTAGCGTAATCAGATTGGATGACTTCGATCACCTCGGCGATGTGCTGTGCATGACTGTCCTGAATAGCAAACTGCTTGATGGAATGTCCATGTTCATCCTGGATAATACGATATAGAATTTCGCGGATAAACAGAGGGGCAAGGACGGGAATGTCTTCAGGTGTATCCAGCAGCCGAACCAATCGGATCACGGCTTCAAGAAGGGAAGGTTTGGTTGAGCTAACAAACAATCCTCTCCGTGTTGAATGGTCAGGTTTGGGTTGTACAGAAGGCGTCTCCTGAATCAGATCGAAAATCTGCCCTGAATCAAAATCCAGTCGAATACATAGATAGGGATGTTCGGTTGTAGCCTGTACAACCTGCCCTGAAATAGGCAAGTTTACGGAAGCTACCAAATATTGTGACAGGTTGTAGGTGTAGCTCTCTCGGCCGAGTATAACTAATTTGGAACCTTGGGCGACAATGCAGAGGGAAGGCTGATAAACGGAATATATGGGTTGTGAGATCTCGGAGGCACGGATTAAGGCAAGGGATGGAATTGCTGTTGGATGTATCCCGTCATTTGGGGTGAAATGCTCAATAAGTTGAGCCAATTGTTGCTGCTGCTCCGTGATGCCCGTATCCGTTTCATTTGTTTTGATAAACATGAATTGCAGCCCCCTTGTAAACCACGATTACTATTATTTTAAAACGCGCTGGAGGAATAGGCAAGAATACTGCGGGATTTTTCTATCGTACAACGACTGATCCTCTACATAATGGAGATAAGCAACGGAATCTTTTGAAGCAGAAAGGAGTGAGAGACAATGGAGCGCAATTCAATGGGCGACCAACAAGAACCAAAACACCCGTATGTGGGAAACATATAGAGTACGTGGATGATACGGGATTTACAGCGGATGGAGACTTCAGGGACGGCGTTTTGTACCATGCAGGCATGGTTTTGTATAGAGAAAATGTACAATAACAACTAAATAAGGAGCGATTAAAATATGTCCAATGTAAAAGGGAAAGTGGTTGTCATTACCGGTGCGAGTAGTGGAATTGGCGAGTCAACAGCTCGATTGCTTGCACAGCATGGAGCACATGTAGTTATTGGAGCTAGACGTATGGAACGTTTGGAGGCATTGGCCTCCTCCATTCGTTTGGAGGGCGGATCGGTGGAGTATCATTCGCTGGATGTTACCAGATTGGAAGAGATGCAAACCATCGTTGACCTCGCTCAAACTCGCTATGGACGTATCGATGTTATTTTAAATAACGCTGGAGTTATGCCGCTATCTCCCCTTGAATCGTTAAAAGTAGATGAGTGGAATCGCATGATAGATGTTAACATTCGTGGGGTTCTGCATGGCATTGCAGCTGGACTACCCGTCATGAAAAAGCAGGGTTTCGGCCAGTTTATTAATATCGCCTCTATTGGAGCCTATGCCGTGTCACCAACGGCAGCGGTGTATTGTGCAACCAAATACGCGGTCCGCGCCATCTCGGAGGGGTTGCGACAGGAAGTAGGCGGAGATATCCGTGTAACCCTTGTATCACCGGGCGTGACGGAATCGGAACTCGCGGATACGATTTCTGATGAAGAAGCACGTGATCTCATGAAAGAGTATCGGCGCATATCGATTTCCGCCTCGGCGATTGCGCAAAGTATCTTGTTCGCCATTAGCCAGCCGGCAGAGGTGGACGTAAATGAGATTGTAGTGAGACCGACAGCAAGCATGGCTTAAGTTCGGATCCTCTTTTGGTATATAATAGATTCAATTGATACGAAAAGAGGAATAGTGCAGTGACATTACAACAACTAAAATATGTGATCGAAGTTGCCACGCGCGGTTCCATGAATGAAGCAGCCAAAAGGTTGTTTATCTCGCAACCCAGCCTTTCGAATGCCATTCGGGATCTGGAGCAGGAGTTGCGAATTACTATTTTTGAACGTACCAATAAGGGAATATCTCTGTCTAAAGAAGGCGTTGAGTTTCTGAGTTATGCACGTCAGGTGGTAGAACAAGCTGAATTGCTGGAGAATCGTTATCTGAACGCCAAGCCATCCCCGCAGCACTTCTCTGTATCGACGCAGCATTATGCGTTTGCAGTGAATGCCTTTGTTCGTCTGGTACAGCAGTATGGTCAGGATGAATACGAGTTGGCGCTTCGGGAGACAAAGACCTACGAGATTATTCAGGACGTGAAAAGCCTGCGCAGTGAAATTGGCATCCTGTATTTGAATGAGTTCAATGCCAAGGTGATTAACAAATTGTTAAAAGATGCGGGATTGGTTTTCACGAGTTTGTTCACAGCCAAGCCCCATATCTTTATCAGTGTGAAGAACCCGCTGGCGAAGCAGGAGTCGGTTGCAATCGAGCAACTGCAGGATTATCCGTACTTGTCATTTGATCAGGGAGAGTACAATTCCTTTCATTTTTCCGAAGAGATCCTGAGCACGTTATCTCACCCCAAAAGCATACAGGTCAATGACCGCGCAACATTGTTTAACCTGTTGATTGGTCTGAATGGTTATACGATTTCTACAGGTGTACTTAGCGCTGATCTGAACGGAGACGAGATCATTCCTGTTCCGCTGGAATGTGAGGAGTCCATTAATGTAGGGTGGATAAGCCACAAGAGCACTTCTCTCTCTAATCTGGGTGTAGCATATGTCCAGGCTCTGCATGAGGCCATAGGGTCTTAGAAGTGTTAAAACGTTCATCAAAAGGCCGTTTCCGTATGAGTCGGAACGGTTTTTTTGTTGTACTATGATCTTTCAAGTATAGGGTGGTATGTTGTCATCCGGTGTAATAGAATGAAGGTATATGTCGAATGTGTGCAAGAGATCGAAGGGAGAACGGTTAGTGAGAGTTCTGTATCGGAATAAAAGTGAACAGCATGAGCTGACGGTATATGATACCAAAAAGCTTTATGGAGAGAAGGGCCAGTTTCGTGTATTAGAATTCTCCAACGCAGCCGTGCAGGGAGCCATGGATCTGGATGAGCCTAACCGGATGGTGTTGGAGTATCCAAGAGCGATGGTGCATCTAATGGAACGGAATGATCCTGAGTTTGATACCGTATTTGTGGTGGGACATGGTATTGGCACATTGCCAACCTACTTGTCTGATCGTCAGGTAAAGGTGGCTGAGCTTGACGCAGAGGTCGTGGAGTTGAGCCAGACCTTTTTTGGATATGAGGGAAGCCCTGTGCTCATTGGGGATGGTCGTGAATTATTAGGTCAGGAACCCGCTGCGACATATGATTATATTATTATTGATGCCTTTACGGCAACGGGTACACCCGAGCAGTTTATATCCAGTGATTTTTTTGCCATGGTCAAGGACAAGCTGGACTCGGACGGAGCTGTGATCCTTAATGTGTTCGGGCGTGCGGGCGACGATCGGCTTGTCAATGCGATCTATACGACACTTCAGGCACAGTTTGCCTATACACGTGCATTCGCATTACCTACAGAAACAGCGGATGAAGTTCAAAATCGCATTTTAATGGGTAGTCATCACCCGATCGAATTTCAGGTTCGTCAGATGGCAGGGTTTGTTGAACAAGAGCCAGAAGAAGGATATATCATTGTCGATTAGGGCGATCCTGAACAGTGATTCTTCCAGGGAAAGTAAAATGTCATTAAATCGTCAATCTTACGATGTAATTGTTAAGATTTCTCAGTCTCTTTATTTGATCTTAACAACTTTCGTATAAGATAGAAGGAATATGCTTTTTCATGAAAATCCGGGGGAAGTAAACGATGATTGCACAGATCAAGAGATCTAGAAGATTACGAAGAAAAATAAAAAACATCAAGAAGATCAGCCTCACGGCTTTACTCGGCGGGTTGGTCACTATTTCAGTTATAATGACATTGACCCTCATGGTCATCTCATCTTATACATCTCAGAAACAGTCACTCATTGATAACACCCTGTCCCTAAACTATGCAAGCGCTGTGCAAATGAGCCAAACGCTGGATTCGCTTTTTTATTCCATGCAGGAGAGCTTGAAATATGCAGCCAATTATTTCCCGGATATGGATCACTCCAATACAAAAGAGTTGAATTCCACATTGGATTTGGTTCGCAATAGCAGTAATTTTTTCAATTCCGTTTCTTTGGTAGATAAAGCGGGAGTAGTTAGGTCTACCTCACCTTACTCACAGGCTAGCGTAGGTCACCATGTTAGTTCCAATGCAGCAAAAGAAGCGGTTAGCTTGAGGACTTCGTATATCTCCGAAGCGTACCAGACACCCAGAACCAAACGCAGAATTGTATTTGTCAGTGAACCGATCTTTGATTCGGCAGGGGAGTACCAAGGAACGATTGGTGGAAATATCTTTTTACAGGAAAATAATATATTGAGTCTGTCTTTTGGCAGTCAGCTCAAGACAAGTAATGGGTCCTACTTTTTTATTGTGGATAAGAAGGGCACTTTGTTATTTCACCCTAACACCAACCGAATTGGTGAAAATGTCAGTAAAAATGAAGTGGTGCAAAAGCTGTTAGCAAACAAGAACGGTAAAGAACAATACAAAAACCTCGCAGGTGTGGATTCGCTTGCAGGTTATTACAAAGTTCCATCAACAGGTTGGGGCGTCGTAATCGTGTCTCCAACCCAAACGGTGTACGATCAGTTGAATCATCATATCCGTATGTTGTTGCTGTACACTTCAGTGCCTTTCCTGATCCTGACCCTTATTGTGGTTCGGGTTGCACGCAAGCTGGCCAGTCCTTTTGCTATGCTTGCTGATTTGGTGAATCAGGTCGATAAGGGACAAGTAGAACTGCCTGTGATGAAACCTCACTGGAATAGAGAGGCAGATCTTCTAACAAGAGCAGTTGTTGGCGCATTGGCGAACTTTAGGAAACAGACAAACCAGCTTGTCTATGATGCCAGAACAGATGTTTTAACAGGCATGAACAATCGCAGAACCTTCGAAGAAGTCATTCAGGAATGGATTCAGGATGAGGTGCCATTCTCCATTATTGTTCTGGATATCGACCGCTTCAAGTCCATTAATGATACATTCGGGCATCATGCTGGGGATGAAGTATTAAAACACATTGCCAATATCATTCAATTGTCTGTTCGACCAGAAGATGTCTGCGCCCGGTTTGGTGGAGAGGAATTTGTAGTCTTGTTAAGAAATTCCGAGTCTAACGTCGCTTTTGAGATTGCTGAACGTATCCGAATAACGGTCGAAGAAAGCGTATTGCCCATAGATCGTTCCGTGACCATCTCGGCTGGAATTGCTGAATATCCGAAGCACTCCACAACATCCACAGAACTGTTTCACTTGGCGGATAATGCATTGTATCAAGCGAAGGAAGAGGGACGTAACCGTACGGTTACGATCCAATCGGTTATTAAATAAGCGAGCAAAGAAGCTGTTCCCTAAAAACCAGGGACAGCTTCTTTTGTGTTTTATACCTCTTGTGAGGATCTGGCCAGAACCTCATTTGTATACGTTTCTCCCCAATCTCGCATGCTGAAGATAATCGGCCTTAACGTTTCACCAAATGGTGTGAGGGAATACTCCACTTTAGGTGGGATCTGGGGGTATATTTCACGATGAACAATTCCGCTGCTTTCCAACTCTCGAAGTTGCAGGGTGAGCATACGCTGGGTAATGTCAGGAAACAATTTTCGGATCTCGTTAAATCTCAAAGGACCGGAGAATAAATGATACAAAATGGCACCTTTCCATTTGCCTCCGATTACACTGAGGGTAACTTCCACGGAACAGCCGTATGGCGCGGGACATAGCTTGGTTGCGTCCTTTTTCATTATAAGTACACCTCCACTTTACAGTGA
The DNA here is from genome assembly GCF_037979415.1 of Paenibacillus sp. FSL H7-0940. Classification (NCBI taxonomy): domain Bacteria; kingdom Bacillati; phylum Bacillota; class Bacilli; order Caryophanales; family Paenibacillaceae; genus Paenibacillus; species Paenibacillus sp. FSL H7-0940. Next base: position 3,441,576 of record NZ_CP150280.1, on the reverse strand, counting down.
TTTTCTATAGTATCTATTTGGGTGGTTATATTACATAACGTACGTATAGTTCATGAAAGAGCATATCACTTATGATGCGGATTATAAACCCTAACTCTAGGCGAAGGAAGATGTGCTGATGTCTATAATATAAAAAAGAGCCCCGGTTTCAGGCTCTTCTCTGGATGTATAAAATATGATGATAAGCGTAAATACGCTACTTCAGTGACGATAGAATGGAGTCACATAGAGCCATCGTTGCAATATTATCCTTGGCGCTGGAATGTGGGACAGTCTGATTCTGGCAACACGCGATAAAGTGCGCCATTTCACCAACAAACCCGCGTAGATAAAGGTCACGATAAGCTCCTGACATGGGAGATTCAGAAGGTGTATATACGGTATCTTGCTCCTCGAGAGATTTCCAGGGAAGGCTGGTCGAGCTTCGGGATTGATGAACAGTAAGTGTGTTGATCTCTTCAGCTGACGCAAATCCGTTGTCAAAGGTGACGAGTACACTTTCACTCTCACGTGACCAAGCACTCATGCCGGTAAAATAAGCGCTGCCTACTACGTTATTCTCAAATACAAGGGAAATACTTTGATTAATGTGTTCCCCGTCCTTCACGGTTGTGCCTGTAACTCGTATTACTTCTCCGAATAAGTAACGCATCAGATCGACCAGATGAATGGCAGCGAGCTTCATGAACTGTTCCTCATCCTTGCAAAATGGGGTACTGTCTACAGCGAATTTCATCTGGAATGAACGTACCTTACCTAGCGAACCACTATCAATTAGCTCCCTCAGCTTCATGTATACGGGGGCATAACGTTTCATAAAACCAACCATGACAACGACGCCAGCCTGCTCGGCAGCTTCTGCTACAGTGGCGGCTTCCGCTGCGTTCCATCCGAGCGGCTTATCCACGTATACCTTCTTGCCAGCCCGAATGCATTCGAGAACAAGAGCGGTCTGATCTACAGGCTGGGCGACCACAACGACTCCGTCACAGATTTCCTGCTGCAACATAAGCTGAGCATTATCATACGCTTGTCCGTTGCTACCAAATCGCAGCAGAGCTGCTTCAGAGCGTTCCATACTGCGTGTGGCAATGGCCTGGATCTGCGCTCCGGCTTCAACAACAGAAGGGTAAATATTCGTGGACGCATGAAACCCGGCACCGATAAAGCACAGATGGGTTGTTTTCAAGGTGGATCTCTCCTTCATTTTTGCATTCTTATGGATGGTATATTTGTTGTTTAATGCTACGATAGGGTGTTTGAAGTTGAGAAAAAAGGACATATGTCCTTTTCTTGAATGAATAAAAAAGAAGTTGCATTTTTATTTTGGAGCATGTATACTCTGAATTACGGTAAAACAAGGAATTGTTTCACCGGAACGCTTTTCATCGATGGATGAGGAGATACATATTATGCGGTCGTGGCGGAATTGGCAGACGCGCACGGTTCAGGTCCGTGTGGGCTAACCCCCGTGGAGGTTCGAGTCCTCTCGACCGCATCTAACAAAAAAGGTTCGTGAGTTGCTCTAGGGCAATTCACGAACCTTTTTTTATTTTGTGGATCGTTCGTGTGAAGCCTGCATTTTGCTACCAGCATGCTAATGCTAATGTTGCCGCTGGCGCAGAATGACTGCCGTGATGATCCCGGCAATGGCTCCTGCAATACCAAATAGCGTTACACTGGCAACCACTTCAACCGACTGGAGACGAAACAAAAAAGCGATACCGCTGCCAAAAGTGGTTCCGGCGAGAAATCCGAGCGAAATTCCTAATTCTTTCGTTAATTTCATTGCTTCACCTACTTGGAAATGTGAGATATGGATTTGCAAATATTGGGTACAGGCAGTAAAGTGTGATCAGGAAAATCATCACATTTTATTTCCTTTTTTATCTTGTGGTTTTAACCCGTTAATTATGCATGATATCTCATATGGGAGGGTAAGAGCGAATGAATATGAACGAACGAATTGCAGCATGGAATGAGGAAGCACAGCAGTGTGCTTGCGGTCATCAACACAGAGTGGTGGATATGCTGATACATCTGGAAGCTGGTGCCATTCAGAGGTTACCGGGTTATTTGTCTGAGCAAGGATATCGTCAGGTGACGGTTGTTTATGATCGACATACGTTTCGGGCCGCCGGATCTGATGTGCTGAGTAGTATTCGCGAAGCGGGAATGCATGTGGATGAGATCGCTCTACCGGAGAATCGCACGGGGGATATCATTGCGGATGAAGCAGCTATTGTACAGGTCATGTTGGGTGTGAGACTCGAAAGTCAGGCTGTAATTGCGGTGGGTTCAGGTACCATTCATGATCTGGTGAGATTTGTTTGTTCCAAAATGAATAAGCCCTTTCTGTCGATACCGACAGCGGCTTCAGTAGATGGCTTTACCTCTGCGGGTGCACCCTTAATTGTAAGCGGAATCAAACAGACATTTCAGGCTGTTCCGCCTGAAGCCATTTTTGCTGATATGAATATCCTGGAGCAAGCTCCCCAAGTGATGACGGCTGCCGGATTCGGAGATATGCTTGGCAAATATACTTCCCTTGCAGATTGGATTGTTTCTCGTGATCTGGGCGGGGAACCGTTCTGTCCGGTTGCTTATCGGATGACAGAAGAAGCGCTGAATACCTGCATAGATCATGTACAAGCGATTGCGGAGGGGCGAGCAGAGGGAGTAGCTGTATTAATGGACGCATTAATTGTTTCCGGTATCTCCATGCTGATCATTGACCATTCCCGTCCGGCATCCGGAGGTGAGCATCATCTGTCCCATATTTTGGAGATGGATCTGATGCAAGCGGGAGAAAGACCGGTTCTGCATGGTGCCAAAGTTGGCGTAGCATGTGCATTGCTTACAGTGAAATATAAAGAACTTGCACAGACATCGGATGAACCAGTGTTTGGGATATATGATCAATTGCCGGAGGCTTCTCAGCTCATCGCATGGTTGGAACAAGTAGGTGGACCTGTGACTACTGAGCAACTCGGTGTAACCCCGGAGATGGTGGAACATGCATTCAACACAGCGCATACGCTTCGTCCTCGATATACCGGATTGAGATATATCAATGAAGTGTTAAACACGAGATTAGGATGACCTTTTAGAGAGAATGATCATGATGAAATGCATTAACTTCACTTGTAGCGGGCTGTGATGGCTCTCCTTGGGAGCAAAAGACGAAAAAGGGTAGGTTATCTGACATTTCAGATGGAATAGCCAGAACAGTGCTTCAAGTCCGAGAGAGAGGGCATGCATTTATTTTAAAAAAGGCTCTGGCCTCCCTATAGGGAGATCAGAGCCTTTTGGCTGTTCGCTTATTTAGTTGTTGCGACGATCTTTCAAGATGACATCTGCGAACAAAATAGTTTTCGGGATACGGAAAAATTGCTCCGCTTGTTCCTGAAATGCAGCAGAAGGCAGTGTTCCCTGATGCAGCCATTTGCGGAAAGTGCCGGGATGAACCCCGATCCAGTGGCTGACATCTGTCACCGACAGATCATGGACCATACACAAGCCTGTCAAAATACGGTTACTAACCGGAGAACGGGTCACCGTACGCTTCATGAAGCGAGATGACTCGGGTTGACATATGACAGGGCTATTGCGCACAACTTCTTCATTGAAGAGAATATGACGCGGGTAGCCGAGTAATTGGCAAGTCTTGTCCAAATTGGTACTGCCGGGTATCCGTCCTTCATATACCCACGCACTGACACTGCGTGAAGAGATGGAGAGGTCTTCAGCAAGCTGGGACAACTTGATATCATTGGCCATCAGCACGGCAAGAAGAACACGATTGCGGATTTGACAGCGTGTCGGTTTTCGGAATCGTTTAACACGGACGCCTTTTCCCAAGTATTTACGGTTGATCAGAGACCACGCCTGGATGGAATGTTGTTCTGGTTGATTAGGCATATTTCCTCCGATTTTTTTTAACCAAATACTACAATAAACAACGGGGTACTTTCAAGTGCCGGGATTACCGGTTACAAATGCGTCAATGCGTCAATTCACGATAAAGAGGGAACTACGAACTAGACCATGCGCAATTCACATCCTAGTATATTCCTAGATTACAATGTTTCACTAAAAATGTGGGGAGAAATTGGACAGGAATAAAAATAATATAGTTCTAATTACTTATTACTAGGTCTAAAGAACTTTTATCTGTTTTTTGTTGATATGATGCGGTTTATTTCCCTGAATTCCCCAAAATCATGTGATTTTCGTTCCCCTGTTGCGAAGAGGATGTGCACAAATCTGAAATGATAAATCCGCATGTTCAGCATGACATGTGACCTGTCAAATCTCTTACTTTTACATATATTGTATGATACTCAAGTGTAAAGGAGAGGTGAGGAACGTGCATCTATCTGTGAATACCTTTGCTGTCATCTCGGGAGCATTTGTTACGTTTGCTTTTGGCGGATGGGATCAATTGCTGAGCCTGCTCGCGGTCGCGATGGCTGTGGATTATATAACAGGTTTGGCAGCGGCGGTAAGAACAGGTACCGGGTTGAATAGCAACATTGGATTCTGGGGGATTGCTCGCAAAGGGCTCATGCTGACAGTTGTTTTGCTTGCTCATCGAATTGATCTGATCATGGGAACCGATTTTATCAAAGGCGGAGCTATTTATTTCTATCTGGTGAATGAACTCATTTCAATTACCGAGAATTATGCCAAAATCGGTCTTCCATTGCCTGCAAAGCTCAGACAGGCCATTGCAGTGTTGAAGAAACAGGAGGATCAGGAGTATCTGACGAATCGTGAATGGTCCAAACCGCAGCAAACCCCGGACAACATCAAACAGCAGGCTGAAACAGGACAAACTTTGCAGGATGACTCCGTGAAACAGACAGAGGATGGATCTCAAAAGAAATCCGAATCGAAAGGAAACGGTTCGGATTAGTTTTTCTTATCAAGAGAACGTTTCCAAGTATCCTTTCGTAATAGAGAACGTTATGATATATTTTGGATACATGAAAATTCATTCATTTCTACTATTATATTAAACGAGGTGTTTGCCCAGATGATAAAACATATTGTCCTGTTCAAAATGAAAGATCGCTCAGCAGAAAGCATTGAAGCTGCAGCTCAGGTGCTTCGCAATCTGGAAGGTAAAATTGATGTCCTGGTTTCACTTGAAATCGGGATTGATGTGCTTCGCTCGGAGAGATCGTTCGACATTTCACTCACAGCGGAGTTTGCGTCACTGGAGGATCTCCAGGCGTATCAGGTACACCCGCTTCATCAGGAAGTTATCAAGTACATGAACGAAGTCAGAGAACAGTCAATTGCAGTGGACTACGAAATCTGATCTTTCATTCAAACTACGTTGAGATAAAGGGGACTCTGCATGAGCGATTTAAGAGACGTTATGGAATTTCTATATATTTTTGTTGTGTTTCTAATCGCTTGTCCTGTGATGATATTCTGGCTTAAGCGAAGAGGGAAACGGAACCGATAACTCACTGAACGGGAAGTGAACGAATGTATTATGTGAACAGAGAACAGATTGCCCGCCGGCTTGCTGCTGTACCAGAAGTAGCTGAAGGGCTTCGCGGGGCAGCAGAAGCTTGGGATGGGAGTCTCATGCTGGGTATGGTACAGGAACGTTGTCTTCACCTGGCGATCGAGATTGTTACCGATGTGGGAAGTTATCTGATAGACGGCTTTATCATGAGAGATGCAAGCAGCTATGATGATATTATTCAGATTAATTATGAAGAAAAGGTTTTTGATAATCCGACCTATGAGATATTGCGTCAGCTTGTCACGTTACGCAAGCCACTGGTGCAGGATTATTACACTTGGGAGCGGTCTGAGCTCCATCCACTTAGCGTAGAGTTGCCGAGTATACTTGAACATTTTACTACTCAGGTTAGCGCCTACGTGGAAAAAGAACTTGGTCCTTTCAATACGGCACAGGCCGAGGGACAGCGTAAGGAATGAGGGAAATCGCATGACAAATGAATCAAAAGAATTCAATGAAGTAAATACTGAAAGTAACGAAACAAATGAAACACCTTCCGGGTTCCATCCGGTGTATATGGTTGAACTTTTGTTCCGGGAACGTCCAGAGGTGGATCGCCTGCGTTTGCAGGAAGCTATGATCCGTCATACAGGACAAGTCCGACTGGATGTGAAACAAGAGAGCGGAGGGCAAAAGCATGAGATGCTTGTCTTCTATCATCTGGACCACAAGGTATCCTTCCAGGAAGGGGATATCCCTGCTCAGACTTGCATGCTTCCTGTGAATGAAATCGCAGATCGTGCTCGCTTTGGCGGTGCTCTGCAACAAGCATGGCATTGGCCGGATGCAGGACAAGCTGTGGAAGCTGCGCGTTACTCCATTCGGATACATGATATGTTCACGGCTGCCATGCCTCGTAAACAGCGCCTGGAGCTGTTTCAGAAGACTGTACTGGCAATTATGGAGAGTGTGACCTGTGACGCGCTGTATTGGTATGGCAGTGATAAGCTGGTTGAACCGGAAGCATATACGCAAGCTCAGGAACGTGAGGAACATCTGTATGCAGCCATGAATGTTCGAATGTATCAAGCCGGAGGTACAGAGGAACAGCGCGGGTTGGTCATGGATACCGTGGGATTATCTGCGCTGGGTGTACCTGATGTCCAGTGTCACTTCGTCGGTCTTGATCCCGATACGGTGGCTCAGACCTTACTGGGTGCAGCGTATTACATATTTGATCAGGGGGATGTTCTGCAAGATGGACAGACGCTGGGTTCTTCAGGTGGACGTCGCTGGCGTTGTGAACATCAGGCGGCATTGATTGCACCTGGACGATATGTGATTGATTTGGACCCGGGGGATGAGCATGCCGCGGCTGATCTCGAGCCGGCTCGTCAGAACTGAGTTTAAGCCGTCATTTGCATCCATTCAAAAAGGGCGTTCAGATTATTTTTAACATCTGGAGTGTCAAGTCAAGCCTGTGCTGCTTATAATGCATCAACAGAGTAGGCATTCGCCCGGATGGCTGAGCGACAGACCGTTGCTTCTGATCCGGTACTTAAACAATAGTAAAGGGAGAGATGTGACGTGAAGGATTCTAACAAAAGTTTGTTGTGGGGAGCTCTTATTGGCTCCGTGGTTGGTTCAGTAACGGCATTATTGCTGGCGCCAAAATCGGGACGTGAACTTCGTCAGGATATTACAGAAGGTGCTCGTCAGGTATCGGAGAAAGGTCAGGAACTGGCTGGTATCGTGGGAGAACAAAGTTCGCAGATCGTATCCAAAGTTAAAGAGACCGCAGATGTTGTAATTCAGGATATTCAATCCTGGCGCAATTGCGCTGAAGGGAAAGAAATTCGCATATCGGCAGCCATTGTGGATAATGATATCGATAAAACAGTGGATGAACCTGGAATTGACATCGTAGCGAAGCTTCCTGCGGATGAGTCCAAGGACGACAACTAAGCAAAGCTTGGGATAAGCAGGCTTTCCTCTATTTAGAGGAGAGCCTGCTTTGTTGCGTGTCCACACATAGATGACGTAGCGCGTGGATTTAATTTGAACCCTGCGATGAAATCGGGTAAGATGTAGGTACCTTTTTGCCGGAATGTTCATACGGTAGGAAGAAAGCTCTGAGAAACAATCGTTTTGAGAACCAATTCAATGAAGAAGGAAGCGGTGTGTTCGTGCAGCAAGCAATCGCTATATTAGACTCCGGTGTGGGGGGATTGACCGTCGCCAAGGAAGTGATGCGTCAGCTCCCGCGGGAAAAGATCATTTATTTTGGGGATACTGCCCGGACACCGTACGGACCCCGTTCGTCCGAACAAGTAAAACAATTTACGGAACAAATCGTTGATTTCTTGATCCAATTCGATCCGAAGGTTATCGTTATCGCCTGTAACACAGCAACAGCAGCCGCGTTGGAGTATATCCGTGCCAAGGTGAATATGCCTGTCATTGGTGTTATACATCCGGGTGCGCGGGCCGCAATCACAGCGACACGTACAGGACGTATTGGTGTGATTGGTACCACGGGTACAATAGGTAGTGGGGCTTATACATCGGCACTCAAGCAGTTGTCCCCCTATATTGATGTGGTCAGTCAGGCTTGTCCGGCGCTGGTGCCGTTGGTGGAACAAGGTGAATTTCGTTCCGAGCACACGACACATACGGTGGAACAATCATTGGGCGAGATCAAACAACAGCCAATCGATTGTCTTATTCTGGGTTGTACGCATTATCCCTTTCTCATGGACACGATTCAGGAAGTTATGGGACAGGAAGTGAAGTTAATCAGTTCAGCAGATGAAACGGCACGTGAAATCAGTACGATTTTATATGACAAACGAAAGCTGGCCAGTGGGGATGAGACTCCGGTGCATCAATTTTTCTGCACGGGTGACCCGCGTATGTTCCAGAATATCACCCGCCGATGGTTGGGGGAGCAGATCTCCAAGACCCCTGTTGTCTGGCAAGTTACGCAATTATCATAGTTATACTCAAATTATGCATGAATAAGACTTTTAATTAATGTATTTTGGTTGTGGACTATCCCGGAACTGTGAAGTTCCGGGATTTTTTGTCGTCATTATGCATTAACCGGAGATAAACATGATTCTTGTCACATGACGGACAACCTGACCTGCATACATATGGTACAGACACGAAATCGGTCAGAACGGACAGGAGACCTGTCTTTTCCTGTGGAAAGGAGAACAACATGGATCTACAGTGGATTATTGTTCAGCGGGGAGATACGTTGCCGCGAATTGCGTCAGCACACCATATGACCAAAGAGTTCCTTGCTGCACTAAACCCGGAAGTGGCTTCCCAGCCGTACTTGCTGGCAGGTCAGATGCTGCGTATTGCCCCCGGGACAGGTCGCAGATACGCTGTACCGCCTGGAGAACGTGTAGGGGAGATTGCAGGGAGATTTGGTCTGGACGAAGAGGTGTTGCGCCAGGCCAATCCCGAAATCACCAATATAACCGACTGGGTTGGTCGCTGTATTCATATTCCGGCTTCGAATGGAAAAACTATTGTAAAGATTCAGGGAGAGTATGGTTATCGAGAATTAATCAGGGATATAGACAAGCTGGAGAATCAATACCCGTTTATTGAAACGGGGTCCATTGGAACAAGTGTCATGGGGAAGTCGTTGCCTTATTTGCGTATTGGGCAAGGGTCGAGACATATCCATGTTAATGCTTCCGTTCATGCGAATGAGTGGTTGACAACAGCAGTTTTGATGAAGTTTATCGAAGAGTATGCCGAGGCGTATAGTGCGCATAGGACATGGCATCAATATCAGACAGAACGCTGGATGCAAGAGACGACACTCTGGGCCGTGCCGATGGTTAATCCGGACGGGGTCGAACTGGTTCAGGAAGGTGTGGTCAATCAGCATCCACACGCACAGCAGTTGTTAGCCTGGAATGCGGACAGATCACATTTTACCCATTGGAAGGCCAACATCAGAGGGGTGGATCTGAATGATCAATTTCCAGCCCATTGGGATGAAGAAGCAGCGAGAAGAGGTATAACCTCACCTGGCCCCAGGGATTATGCGGGGGCAGCGCCATTGACAGAACCGGAGGCACAGGCGCTTGCGCAGTGGACGCAGCAACATACATTTGATGCGGTTGTCTCCCTGCATAGTCAGGGACAGGAGATCTATTGGAACTACCGTGATCTGGAACCCAGAGAGAGTGGACCGCTGTCGCGTAGACTCGCCAAAGCTTCCGGCTACAAGGCGGTGAAGCTCGGTGGCAGTGATGCCGGATACAAGGACTGGTTTATTCAAGATTTCGGTAGACCGGGCTTCACGGTAGAAGTTGGATTGGGTGTTAATCCGCTTCCCGTAGAACAGTTTGATGATATCTGTATAGAAGTGGGAATGTTGCTGGCTGAACTGTTATCCAATGGACAATGAGGCAAGACCCTGAATTATGATGGTGTGAAACTTAACAGTAGATCATTCGTATAACAGGAACGGACGCCATGAGCGACGTTCCGTTTTTATTATTTTTGATAATGGCATGTTACGTCATTCGTTCTGAATGGTTTTCGAACGGGTAATGATGGATGTGCCTTTTCGGCGACATATATAATTATACGGAGGGATTCAAATGAAGTGGAGAAGACTACTGTCGTTCAAACGATGGACACAAGTTTTCAAAAGGCTCCCCCGGCTGCTCCGGGCTCCGCAGATTCCTTTGGGAGAAAAGCTGTTGTTTATTATTCCAGCGCTGTTGTACTGGGTACTTCCTGACGTAATGCCGTTTATGCCCATCGATGATATCGGGGTCACTTTGATTCTGATGAACTGGTTTGTAAGCCGGGCAGAACGTAAATATCCTGTGCTTCAGGAGGGGACACCTTCTTAATTTGCGGCCCGATGGATCATTTTAACATTGAATTCGCATCAATGTTATTGCGAAGAGCGGTAACTTTCTTTACAATAGATGCTGTAGTTTAAGAATGCTGAAATTGTTGAAACCTGCAATTACAATATAGGAGATGAAGAGAATGAACTGCAAAATTACGCGTAATGCTGCTAAAGTATTGAAGCTTGAATTGGACAAGCCAGAGAACGAAGGGAAAAACCTGCGCGTTGTCATCACACATGCACATGGTGACCATGCTCACTACGGCCTGGATATCGACACACCAAAAGAAAATGATACGGTTGTATCTACCGATAAAGAGATTGATGTCATTCTCGCGAATGACCAGCCTTTGTTGAACGGTGTTAAAATTGACTACCTCTACTTCCCGGAAGAGGGATTTGTTATTACGAATCCGTCCCAGGGTAATCACGGCGACCACTAAGGGCGCGAAGAAGGGGAACTCATGGCTAACGATATCCGCGTATGCGAAAAGTGTAATCATGTCCGACTGAAATCGATTGTGCCCAAGTTGCAGAAAATGGCTCCAGACACGGAGATCAAGATTGGGTGCAAATCCTATTGTGGTCCTTGCGCGAAACGTGCATTTGTCTTTATTAATGGTCGGTATATCAGTGCGCCGACAGAAGAAGAAGTGCTCGCCAAAGTCGCAAAGTTTGTGAAGTAGTAGGATATAACAAGGTGAGTGGAGAAAACTGTCCACACATCAGAAAGGAGAGGCTACGTGCCTCTCCTTTTTTGCGTTTGGGTAGCGGTGAAAGGGTGTGTTACTCCATAGCACCTTTGACCAACTCAGTAATTTGGAAGGTATCTTCTCGAATTTCAATGGCAATGACGGTAGTATCCTTTTTCAGAAAATGTACATGTCCCAGCCGTTCTTCCTCTAATTCCACCCATCCTGTATCCGCTAACTTCTGAAAATAATCCATTGGCGGGTAAAGTCCTTGCTCACCCCCAATATGTTTCAGTTCGTAATTAGCGCCTTTTTTAAGGGTGGGATGATCGGAATAAGCTATGTTTTCAATAAGTTTTGCATTGGTTGGGACTGGGATGTCTGGGTTCATGGATGAGGCTGTATATCCTTCTATCTCGTATGTTGCAGGAGTGCAGCCTTGTACCCAAATGAGGAAGGGCAACATACAGAGTGTCATTAATATTTTCTTCAAATGAATTCCTCCCGACTCACATGATTATTTAATAAACGTAGCGTAATCAACTAAAGTTACGATAAAAATACAAAAGAAGAATAAGGAATGCTTGTGTTATCCATCCTAAAGGGGTAACAGGAACATGATAATCCCAAGGAGGAATACTCATGCCGAAGCGTTATGATTCCAGTTTGCAAGCCGATACCACCGTATCTCAGGCGCAAAATGCGGTGAACAAGCTTCATTATGCTGTATCTCAGGCCATGTCTCATCCGACGGCACAGACCATTGTACAGGCGGAACGACGTCTGGCACACACGGAGCAGGCGATGCGACAAGCAGAGCTTTCACTCGGAGGGCAAGGTGTTGAGTTGGCAGAGGAAATGTTCATCGAGGAGAAGAGAAGATTGAATTCTATCCAGAGTCAGCACGGTCAAGGGAATATATAACGTTCCTGTCACATCAGAACCCGCAGGGCAGTAATGCTTTGCGGGTTTTTCATATCTTTTGCAAAGACTCTCGATCATGGGTTTACTCCGACAGTATGTCGAATGGCCGCTTAAAATTCTGTGAGAAGGTTAATAGAACAAGAGCAGGCAAAATTCCATACGGGAGGTACAGAATGACAAAACATATTACAGATTGTACGATTCTGAACAACGGAGTAACGATGCCATGGCTAGGATTTGGAACATATAAAGCAAAAGGTAAGGAAGTACAACAGGCGGTTGAGACCGCTTTGGAGGTTGGATATCGCAGTATTGATACCGCGTCCATCTATGGCAATGAGGAAGAAGTGGGACAAGCTATTGTAAGCAGTGGTGTTGCCCGTAACGAACTGTTTGTGACGACCAAACTCTGGAACGAGGATCAGGGATTTGATTCAACGTTGAGAGCATTTGAAGCCAGTCAAAAGGCACTTGGACTGAATGTGATTGATCTTTACTTAATTCACTGGCCTGGCAGAGACCAGTATAAGGAGACGTGGAGAGCATTCGAACGTCTATATAGCGAAGGAAGCATTCGTGCGATTGGTGTGAGTAATTTTCAAGTACACCATTTGCAAGATATTATAGATGAGGGCGGAACGGTGCCTGCGGTTAATCAGGTAGAGCTGCATCCGGGTCTGATCCAGCAGGAACTTCAGGATTTCTGCGGGGCGCAGGGAATTCAGTTAGAGGCTTGGAGCCCGATCATGAAAGGCAAGCTGAACCAAGAGTCTACCCTCAAAGCGCTGGCCCAGAAATATGGGAAAACGCCAGCACAGATTATACTGCGCTGGGACATTCAGAATCAGATTGTGACGATTCCGAAGTCGGTTACCCCGGAGCGTATTCGTGAGAATGCGGACATCTTTGACTTTGAATTGACACCGGATGAGTTGAGACAGATTGATGCACTTGATTCCGATAAGCGGACGGGTCCACATCCGGATCAACTGTTCTGGGATTAAGTGGGTGAACGCTAATTGAATATAAGTGTTTGATGCACTACTTGTGGTTGTTCCGGTTACGGAATCGTTCTTTTGATCGCTGTTGTCTCCAAATTTTTTTGATTCCTCTTTTCAGAGGATAAAATTTGGATACAAAGGCGCACGCTTCGCTTCTTCAGAATCGATTCCGTCCCCTCCACAGTAACTGTTCATCAAACACAAATATATACAATGAGCTTGAGTGGTGTGTAGCATATAAAAAAAGCAGCAGGATCGGGAAATATCCCTGATCCTGCTGCTTTTTGTGTTTGAATTGGCTTAATTTTTTTTCGGGACTTCGCATCCGTCATCTGTGCAGATGCCACTGTCGTCTGTTTCTGTTGTGTTGGATTCAACCATGGTGAATGGGGAACGCTCGTCCCATGCTTTTTGAATGGCATCCAGAAACACCTCGTCAGGTTGAGCGCCCGATACGGCGAACTTACGGTCGAATACAAAGAACGGTACACCGCGGATACCAAGTTGCTCGCCTTCTGCTTGGTCAGCACGGACATTGTCGGTGAATTGATCACTGGACAGCACTGCCGTAGCTGCATCTCGATCCAAGCCGACTTCCTCTGCTAACTGAGCCAACACTTCAGTGTCGCCGGAGTGTTTACCTTCAATAAACACAGCTTGGAATATCCGTTCACTCAGTTCAAGCGCTTTACCTTGTGTATCTGCCCAGTGCGTTAATCGGTGAGCGGAGAAGGAGTTCGTAGGGATCATGGCATCGATATTGTATTCCAGTCCTGCCGTGCGAGCATTGGCATTCATCTGAGCATTCATACCTTTGGCCTGTTCCACGCTAATATTATATTTGGAAGCCAGATATTCCGTATTGGTTTTGCCTGGGTTCAATGCAGCATTTGGATCAAGCTCGAAGCTTTTGAATTGCAGCTTCACTTCATCGCGGTGTGGAAACTGTTGTAGTACATTCTCCAGGCGGCGCTTGCCGATATAACAGAAAGGGCACAGAAAATCAGACCATATCTCAATATTCATTATGTGAAAACCTCCATCATCCATATAGTTGAAACTGATATAGTTACAATTATAAAGCCACTTTCTATAATTCGCAAGGAGATTACTTTTTATCCCGATATGCTTTGGACCAATGATAAGGTTGAATCTCATCCAGTCTCTTGAAGACCAGCTGACCAGAAGGGTCGTATACGGCAGCTTTGACTTCTTCGCCCCAGTAAAATAATCGTTCCTGGCATACACCACAAGGTGTAAGGACCTTGAATTCTGAATGCTCGTCATCACGAGTGATACAGAGGGAGTGGGTGACACGTTCGTTCAATTTGTGGGCTTCCAGATAAGCTCCTGTTTCCATACATAGATGCGTCGCATCGTTGATGACCTCTGGAGCTACACTAATCAGCAGCGATCCAGCTTCGGTATAGACGGCACCCGCGCCGCCCCATCCCTGAGGATAACGTTGCTTCACAAATTTTGCGGCTGCATTGAACAATTGCTGTTCAATATTGAGTGGTTCAGTGTGTGATGTCATGTAATGCAAGTTCTCCTTTTTAAATCCAATTCAATTCATTTCGTGTATTTGTTTAGCTTGTCATTACGATATTGTTCATTGCGATGTTGCTGTTGAACTGTCTTCCTCTCGAAAGCGCTGAATCAAATCATAAGTAATGACCGTGTCCGAGACATGCAATCGTTTGGTTGCTTCATCATGACTGGGGCGGCAAGCATTGATGTCCGTTTTGTCGCGTGTGGACAGGTCATAACAAGCACCGCTCTCATAGATATAATCATCCGATGGAATATAGAATACAGAACCATCCGAGAATGTGCCATTACGCAGCACAACCGTACGCCCAGACTCGTCATATACGTCGTTACCCATGTGATAATAGGACTGGTCGGATAAGCCTAGCAAATGCAGTACGGAAGGCGTGATGTCCAGTTGTCCCGAAGGTTCGTTGATGGTTCCGGCAGCTGCTCCGTCCGGTAAATGCACGAGCAGGGGGACCTCGTTCATGATCTGTGCCATATCCAGTTCGTTCAGTGAACGTCCCAGGAACTGTTCGTATTGTGATTGTTCCTTAATCGAGTTGTCGTGATCCCCGTAGAACATAAAGATGGTATTTTCCCATAAGCCCCGATTTTTCAGATCCTCGACCATCTTACCCAGTGCCGAATCCACGTAATGAACGGACTGCAGATAGTTACCAAACATGGTTCCCTGGAACTCGCCTACATCCAGTTGCTGCTTCTCTTTTGGCAAGGCATACGGATGGTGACTGGTAAGAGTGATTAGGAAGGAATAAAATGGTTCGGTCACCTCACTACTCATTTTCTCAACGGATTGCCGGAAAAAGGATTCATCAGACAGGGACCAGCCAAGCGGGTCATCCTGTGCAAAATCATTTTTACTATAAAACTTGTCGTACTTCATGTTCTGATACATTGTATACCGATTCCAGAAGCCGCTCTCATAAGCGTGAAATACGTTGGTGCTATACCCGTTATCCTTCAGAATGGAAGGAAGTGAATCATACGTATGGTCTGCATAACGTACAAACGCTGATCCAACCGGAAGTGGATGTAGGGAAATGTTTGCACCAAAATCGGCATCTGACGTTCTGCCCTGACCGGTCTGGTGGTAAAAGTGACTATAATACTGACTTTCCTTCATCAGTTCATTAAAATGCGGTGTGATCTCCTGACCGCCAATGCTCTGACCAATCATGAAGTTCATAAAAGCCTCACCCTGAACAATGATGACATTGCTGTCTTTATATTTGCCAAACAAGGCATCATTCTGCGGGGCAGTTCCTCGCCTTTCAGCAAAGAACGCTTTTGCTTGCTCAACATCAGCGGGATCAGCCTGCGGCCCGGAGCCGATGTGGTCTTTGGCAAAGTTGTACAGATCATAACCGTGAAAAGCGAGCAGTCCGGTCACATTATACATGGATACATTCCACCAGTTGTTATCGAACAGGCCTTTGGCCCATGTTTTGCTGTAGAAATAAATCGGGCCAACCGCGAGGCCAAGTCCCAGCACAAGGGCGATGCTGCCAGCCGTGAGACGGCGGCGCAACCGTGCCTTGCCATCGTTGTACGAATACCTCCCATAGCCATGAACAGACGGACTGGTGTGCTTCGAACGGTAACGTCTGTTGAATAGTACGATAGCTGCGAACGGAATAACGACAAGCCAGTCGGCAAAGAACCAGAGATCACTTGTGTAGATCAGTGTAGCGATGCTGTCACCCAATGCGTCAACTTGTCTCGCCTGCAACAATACCGGGATGGTCAAGAAATCCTGGAAATAGCGATAATACACCATATCGGCGTAGATTAGTGCGGTAAGCAGCAGGTTAAGCACCACGAGAGACACGATCATTCCTCTACGTGGTAGCAACCAGGTCCAGAAGGACAAGAGTAGTAAAGATCCAATAGCAATGACTTTATCCAGCAGTCCCATCGTAATGTTATAAGCGTGAAGATTGTGATGGATCCACATGAGTTTGAGCAGCATGAGCACAAGAAAAATAAGATATAACGTTAATGGATGATTTAAAAGCCCGCGTGGCATGGAGCTGCGCGTAGGCCGAGTGACAACCATATGTATGTCCCCCTTGCTTTTGTTGTTTTGTTATCGGAATGTAAAATAGGGCTCCATCCATTATAGCGTGGCCTCATGTGTTTTCAACTATGCCTCAGGGAGAATTGAATCTTGTCCAGCCGAAGACCGAAGTCGGTGAATTCTTATGACCAGAAAAGCGCACAAAAAAAACGCCCCGGCCATAGATGGCAGGAGCACTTTAGATTCGAAATAATTATGAAGATTGTGGTGTTTTATTTCGTGGGGGCAGTGGGCCCAAATACTGATAGTACTGGGTTTCAATTCGTCCGTTGAACAACTTGCGACGTTTGTCTGCCTTATGACCGAAATACTCCTCAAAAGCTTTGGTTGACGTGATTGCAAAAAAGGACCATGTTGGCATGTCGAGGTAACTGCGCCCTAATGAGCGGAGCAACTTCTGAACTTCTTTTTCTTCACTCAAACGTTCACCATATGGGGGATTGGTAATGATGACACCATATTCACCCTGTGGTCTAGCGCGATGAGCGGGCAGGACGCTGACTTCAATATCTTTGGCGAACCCAGCACTTTTGATCGCTGCCATAGCAACTTCAATCGCTTCAGGATCAATATCGCTACCTGAAATTTGTAACGGGACATCGTCACGTACAGCATCAAATGCTTCTTCGCGCGCCTGTTCCCATAATTCTTCAGGAATGACAGCCCAATCCTCAGAGTTGAAGGTCCGACGAAGACCTGGTGCAATGTTCCAGCCGATCATAGCGGCTTCGATCAGCATTGTGCCTGATCCACAGCATGGGTCATAGAATGGACGGGATACATTCCAGCGACTGAGCTGAATAAGAGCGGCAGCAAGTGTTTCTTTCAGTGGCGCTTCGGTGACGAGTTTACGATAACCCCGTTTATGCAGACCTGGTCCCGTTGTATCTAAAGTAAGCAGGGCACGATCGTTCAGCAGAATGACCTCAATCACATAACGAGACCCATCCTCTGGGAACCACTCTGTGTCATAAGTCAGCTTCAGTTTCTCTACGATTGCTTTTTTCACGATCCCTTGTGATGCAGGCACACTGCTTAACTGGGATTTTTGAGAACGACCCTCTACAGGGAATTCGCCGTCGGCAGGAATCCACTCTTCCCAAGGCAACGCTTTGGTGCCTTCAAACAATTCGTCGAAAGTCGTGGCAGGGAATTCACCCATTTTCACCAATACGCGATCCGAACTTCTCAGCCACAGGTTACAACGGCAAATATCAATATAATCTCCTGTAAAGAAAACCCGGCCATTGTCGATCGTAACATCTTCATACCCCAGTTGCTTCAGTTCCCGGGCAACAACAGCCTCGAGTCCCATCGCCGAGGTTGCAATCAATTGCAATTGAGCCATGTGATTCATTTCAACTCCATTTCAAGCTGGAGAAGGAATATCCTTCTCTCTGCTGTATAGTAACGGTGCGGCCTTGCCGCTTTCCGTGAAAAAACTTACAATGAGAAATGCGGTGAACGTATGCACTCCTCTTTCGAGGTGATGCACCAGTCAACCGCCTGTGTTGATAACAAACATTTATTATAGAACATTGGCATCCATATGGAAAGCAGTCCAAGTGTCCAAGGAGGATTTTAGTGGTGAATCTGACCCCTGATGAATATGTAAATCAATTATTTCAAGAGGATGACCTTTTGCTGAAAGTGAAAGAGGCCATCCGTTCGAACGGTATGCCGGAAGTTTCGGTTGCGGCGGCATATGGACGTCTGCTCACGTTTCTAGCGAAGACATCCAAAGCAGAAGCTGCGCTCGAAATCGGCGTGCTGGGCGGTTACAGTGGGATCTGCATTGCACGCGGATTGCGTGAGAGTGGAACCCTGACGTCTCTGGAACTGAAAGAGGAATATGCAGCAATGGCGCGTGGTCATCTGGAAGAAGGCGGTTTTGGCGAAACGGTGGAGTACCGTATTGGCCCGGCGGCAGACAGCCTGGAGCAATTGGAGCAGGAAGGTCGCACATTTGATTTTTTCTTTATTGACGCAGATAAGGAGAATTATCCGGTATATCTTGATTATGCCATCAAGCTGGCTAGGCCAGGTGCTGTCATCGTAGGTGATAATTGTTTCCTGCGTGGTCGTACGCTGAATCCGGACAAGCAGGGCCCGGCCGTGCTGGCTGTTCGTCGCTTCAATGAACAGATGGCAAGTGACCCGCGCCTGGTGACGACCATGTTGCCGGATTACGATGGGCTGGTACTTGCCTGGGTGAAGTAAAAGTGGATATTTCCTAAAGATAAAACTCCGATGGAACACGATCTCACGCTTTTATGCTTGTGAGGTGGATCGTGATGCTGTACGGAGTTTTCTAAAAACACACAAAGAAGAGACGACACACCTTGAATCACAGGGAGTATCGTCTCTTTCTTTGTATTTACAGATATTGTTGTAGTAGTTTTATTTATACTTCAGGTGTTCCGTACGTTTCAAACCATTTTTTGATGGTGTCAAAATCATCACTGAAGGACAAGCCCAGCATCAATAATACACGAGCTTGTTGTGGACTCAGGTTGTCGCCTGCAATGATACCTTTGCTGCCACCGTACACACTTCCTGAACCCGTCCGAGTGGTGGTCACAAAGATGACACCTTCTTCAATGGCTTTGGTACGAGCTTGTCCCATAGCTCTGGAGATACCGCCAGCTCCGGTACCGGAAGTCACAATTCCTTTGGCACCGCTGCTCACGAATCCTTCAATGGCTCCGCCGCCAGCTTCTTGATACGAGATCGCGATTTCTACTTTGGCCAGATCTGCCTTTGTGATTTTACTTAGATCAAATACGGGCTTTGCTGTGCCTTCAGGTTTCAAGGCACGTGCAGGAGCACGGTAGATTCGGATATTTTCTTCATCAATATATCCTACAGCGCCGAGCATCGGCGTTTCAAACGTATCTGTTCGATAATCATTTGTCTTGGTTACACCGCGAGCAAGCTGGATTGTGTCATTCAACATGAGTACTGTGCCAAATGAGGTGGTACGACCACTACCTGCAAGTTTGATGGCGTTGTACAGATTGGCTTGAGCGTCAGAACCGATGACGGTCCATGGGCGCATGGAGCCTGTGATCACGACAGGTTTGTCACTCTGAACCGTCATATCGAGGAAATAAGCGATTTCTTCCATTGTATCTGTACCCGTGGTAACGACAACACTGTCATACGTTGCCAGAGCTTTGTCTACCGTCTGCGACAAGTCATAGAGGTCGGTCATGCTATAGGAACCTGAACCTGAGTTTCCGAATTGGAGTGTGCTAACATCAGCAATCTTCTGTTTATCCGGTAAGGCATCTACCATCTCTCCAATGGGAAGTGTGCCTGCCTTGTAATTCTGGAAGCTGGTGGCATCCTCGGATTGACCAGCAATCGTTCCGCCAGTTCCGATCACCAATACATTAGGAAGTGCAGATTGTTTGGAAGAGTCTGGTATTGCAGGGATGGAAGTATTGCGAGCTGGAGTAGTAGTTGCTGTCTGAACAGCACCTGTTGTGCCTTTCACCTCTACCGTAGCTGCGTGCGCGGCGTAGGTTCCAATGGGGGACAACGAGATGGTCAATGCTGTTAAAGCTGCGGTACTCCATACGGCCCAGGGACGAAGATTGGATGTTTTACTCATGAATAGCACTCTCCTTCAAGTAAGTGTGATGTTAAGTTTGTTAAGAAGAATATGTATACCATTTCAAATTGATTGTATTTCATGTTAAATAATATGACAAGCATAGATAATGGTAGAGTAATCGATTACATTCGTAGATAATGAGAGTAAAATGATTATTTATGAGGAATTACGAAAGAATATTCATTTTGCTAGAGATATATAAGAGCTGGTTTTAGTAATTTTGAAGGAAAATAAACCCTTTTAATGTTAGTTAACATTACATAATGAGTCTTTTGTCCTGATAAAATGAAGAATTTCAATAAAAGAATGTCGAATTGGGACTCATATCAGAAGTAGGTAACAGAATGAGAGGATGATAGTAACGCATATTAGGTAATGGGGATCAATTACGGTCTAAAGAGTGGTTTCGTAATAGAGTTATGTTTATAATAGGGGTGATCACCATATGTAAATAAATATATAATATTGATTGGAGGAGAAACGATGAAACAGGCACCGAGAAAGTATGCAAATTACATTCCGATTCGGGAACTGGAGACTTTGGAAGAGAGGTTATCTCCCTTCAAGGTGTATGCAGAACTTCGTGATAACACTCCAGTCCGCTATGATGAGCATCGAGAATGTTGGGATGTTTTTGGTTATGAAGATGTGAAGTATGTTCTGAAAAATCCGAAACTATTCTCTTCTGCACGTGATCGTGCCAATACGAGCATGTTGACGACAGACCCTCCCAAACACAAACAGCTGCGTGATCTGGTGAACCAGGCGTTTACACCCAAGGCAATTGAAGCATTGGCTCCGCGTATTCAGGAAATCACAGATGAGTTAATTGCTCCACACCTGTCAGAAGGACATATGGAACTTATCGATGACCTTGCAACACCATTGCCCGTCATTGTCATTGCGGAATTGATCGGAGTCCCTGCGACGGATCGTCAAAAGTTCAAAGACTGGTCTGATGTATTGGTGAAAGGCGCGCGTGATGATAGTGAGCAGGCCTTCCAGGAGTTATTGGAGGAGAAAAAAAGAAATATGCAGGAGTTGCATATCTATTTCACTGGCATTATGGAAGAACGTCGGTTGCAGCCAAAAGATGATCTGATCTCATTACTGCTTGCTGCGGAGATTGATGGTCAGAAATTGACTTCAGATGAAGTGGTAGGCTTCTGTATTCTCTTACTTGCTGCCGGTAATGAAACAACAACCAACCTGATTACCAATGCGGTTCGTATTCTGTCTGAACAACCCGAGCTACAACAGGAGTTGCGCGAACATCCTGAGCGGATTACTTCTGCGATTGAAGAGACGTTGAGATATTATCCGCCAATTGTGGCGATTGGGCGGGTCGCCAAGGAAACTGTAGAGTTGAATGGTCAGACGATTCAAGCTGGAGAGCAGGTGATTTCCTGGGTTGGAGCAGCCAATCGGGACAGTGCCCAATTTGAAAACCCGGAAGACTTCATCTCTGATCGCAAACCTAACAGGCATATGGGCTTTGGTTTTGGCATTCATTTTTGTTTGGGTGCACCACTCGCTCGATTGGAGGCAAGGGTAGTTCTTCATACATTGCTTCAGCACATGGGAAACATTCAACTTATGCCGGGAACGGCTCTGCAACCGATACAAAGTGCCTTTGTGTTTGGTGTGAAACATTATCCGATACAATACAATCTAATAAATAAATAATTAAATGAATGGCACATGAATGACAAAAGCCGCTTTCAGGCCCATTAGGCGCTGGAAGCGGCTTTTTCTGATAAAACGTTTATATCGACTAGTTAAGAAATGATAGGGAATCAGGATTCCGGAATAGAAGCAGGTTTGTTATACAATTTGAATCGGACCCAAACCATATTGAGTAGTAACAGTCCGCCAGAGACGATAAACAGACCTTCGATCCCGATGAAACCTGCCATAAATCCTCCAATGATCGCTCCAAGCATGTTGCCCAGCGCCAGAGTACTCGTATTAAAACTGAATGCACGGCTGATCATGCTATCGGATGTATAGGAACGGATCAGGGCATTAACGCTCGGAAGCAAGCCACCCATGAACACACCCATCATGAAACGAACAAGAATGAGCTGCCACACGGTCTGAACAAATGCCTGCGGAATAAGCATGAGTCCTGTTCCTATGAGAGAGAACGTCAGCACCTTGTGAGGACCAATCCGGTCACTCAGCTTCCCGAGAATCGGAGACATGGCCATATTGGATAGTCCCGTAACTGCACCGACAAGTCCTGCCCAGAAGGCCACATTTACATCCGAAGCATGCAATTTTTGCACATACAGCGGCAAGAGTGACATGGGGCTAATCATCGCAAACTGCAACAGAAACGTCACAGCAAACAGTGCGGGCAGTTGAGGTGACTTGTTCAATTCCTTCAGACCGGATAATACGGATTGTGCCGGTAGTTTGGCTGCTTCTTGACGGTCAAACTTCTCTCTCACCAGGAACATGGCAAGCATGGAAGCAACAAAGATCAGTCCACCTGTAATGTAGAAAATGGGGCGGAAGCCTACCGCATCCGCTAACAATCCACCAATGAGTGGACCCAGGATGGTGCCGGCAACCTGCCCGGACTGACTGATTCCCATGGCAAAACCCATGCGGTCTTTCGGAGTGGTACCCGATATCAGTGCAACAGCTGCAGGATTGAAACCGGAGATGGTACCGTTAAGCAAACGCAATAAGAGAAGCTGCCAAGGATTCTGTGCCAGACCCATAAGGGCAATTACGATGGCCATCCCGAATCCCGAACGCAGTAGCATTACTTTTCGGCCATACTTGTCCGATAACTTGCCCCAGAGCGGTTGGAACAAAAATGAGGTGAGGAAATTGGCTGCAAAAATAAACCCCGCCCATATGCCAATTTCATGTTCGCCAACAACACCCAGATCTCTTGCGAGATAAAGAGACAAAAATGGGGTAATCATGGTCATGCCCGAATTGACCAAAAATTGTCCGAACCAAAGCACAATGAGGTTTACTTTCCACGTTTTCAAAGTGCTTTCACTTCCTTTCAAAGATATTTCTGTAATTCTCAAAAAAACACCATTCTTTCATTATAACATAATTGGCATATGAGGGATGGGTGTAAGGAATGTCATAGTATTGTCACGTAGAACGCATCTGCATGTGGTTGTTACGGCTGTTTAAAAAGGGCATAATGGTAATTATGAGTCCAAAAACTATTGGAGGCTTCTTACATGAGCTATAATGATCGACTGATTCGGGCAAGTTTTAAACAACAGGTAGACCGTGTCCCGGTATGGTACATGCGTCAAGCTGGACGTTACGATCCTGAATATCGCAAAATTAAAGAAAAGTACTCCTTGCTAGAAATCTGCAAACAACCCGAGCTGGCGGCTGAAGTTACACTCATGCCGGTACGCAAACTTGGTGTAGATGCGGCTATTTTGTATTCCGATATTATGAATCCGGTTGCCTCTCTGGGCATTGATTTTGACATTGTAAAAAATATTGGTCCAGTTATCGATAATCCTATTCGGTCCGCTGCAGATGTGGATCGGCTGCGTCCCATCGACGTAGAAGGAGATCTGTCACATATTCTGGAAACCATTCGAATTCTGGATAAGGAGCTTGATGTGCCTCTTATTACGTTTGCGGGCGCACCATTCACGATTGCGAGTTATCTGATTGAAGGACGACCTTCGAAAGGTTATATCCGCACCAAAACGATGATGTACAGCGAGCCTGAGGTGTGGCATAAGCTGATGCAGAAGCTTGGTGATATGGTTATTACATATGTCCGTGCGCATATTGCAAATGGCGGTAAGGCATTCCAGTTGTTTGACAGCTGGGTTGGAGCACTTTCTCCCAAAGACTTCAGAACATATGTGTTGCCTACGATTACCCGTATCTTTACCGAATTATCGGATTTGAATGTACCGAAGATTTATTTCCCTGGTGTTGCATCCGGTGAGTTGTTGCCAGCACTGCATAATCTGCAAGCCGATGTGATTGGACTCGACTGGAGAGTATCCATTTCGGAAGGGCGTCAACGTCTTGGTGGCAAATTTGCAGTACAGGGTAACCTGGACCCATATTTGCTGACTGCCCCGATGGAACTGATCAAGGAGCAAGCCAAAGTGATTATTGACGAAGGAATCAAGGAGCCGGGTTATATTTTCAACCTCGGACACGGATTATTTCCTGAAGCATCGCTAGAGAAGCTCAGAGAACTAACGGCGTATATTCATGAATATTCTGCCGAAGCAATGAAGAGTGGGGTGACGGTAACCAATGACTAATACTGTAGGTGTACTGGTGATGTCGTATGGCACACCGGAAAATATGGAGAGTGTTGAAGCGTATTACACACATATCCGCAGAGGACGTCCGCCTGAACCAGAGCAATTGAAAGAACTGACGGATCGTTATGAAGCCATTGTTGGCGGTGTTTTCCCACTTCGGGAGAACACAGACAATCAGGTCAAGGCCCTTCAAGAGACATTAAACCGCGATGAGCGTGGCACTGAGGTGGAATTCCGTTGTTATCAAGGACTGAAGCATGCCTATCCGTTTATTGAGGATGGCGTGGAGCAGATGGCGAAGGATGGAATTCAGACAGCGATTGGTATTGTACTGGCTCCTCATTTTTCCACGATGAGTGTAGGCAGTTATATCAAACGTGCGCGTGAAAAAGCAGAAGAGCTGGGCGTTCATATGTCCTTTATTGAGAGTTATCATCTGCATCCAAAGTTAATTCAGGCGTTGTCCACACGTGTCAGTGCCAAGCTGGATGCGTTCGAAGAAGCTGGAGCAAAACGCGGAGATGTGAAGGTGTTGTTTAGTGCGCACAGTCTGCCGGCGCGTATTGTGGAGATGGGTGATCCATACCCGCAACAATTGCTGGAGACTTCAGAAGTGATTGCCTCACGTGTAGGCATAACCAATTGGCAATTTACGTGGCAGAGTGCCGGACGAACAGCTGAGCCTTGGCTTGGACCGGATATTCTGGATACGTTACAGGAGCTTTCTCGTGAACAGGTAGAGGATGTGCTGGTGGCACCAATCGGGTTTGTCTCGGATCATCTCGAAGTGCTCTATGATCTCGATATCGAGGCCAAATCGATTGCCAAAGAGATCGACATGCGCCTGATGCGTATTGACTCTCTCAATAGCGATCCTCTATACATGGAGACGTTAAGCGACGTTATTATAAGCCAATGGCAGCAAGGGTCGGATGAGTAATGGGTGATAAGAAACGCCGTGTTGTTGTTGTCGGCGGTGGCCTTACCGGCCTCAGCGCGGCATTTTATATCCGCAAGCATTACCGGGAAGCGGGCGTTGAACCCGTGATTACTTTGGTCGAGAAAAGCTCGTCCATGGGAGGCATGATTGAGACACTGCACCGGGATGGATTTGTGATTGAAAAAGGGCCGGATTCTTTCCTGGCTCGCAAAACAGCAATGATTGATCTTGCCAAAGAATTGGAGATTGATCATGAATTGGTAAGTCAGAATCCGGAGTCGAAGAAAACGTATATCATGCAGCGTGGCAAGCTTCATCCTATGCCAGCAGGACTTGTGCTCGGTATCCCGACAGAACTAAGACCATTCTTGAGAAGTGGACTGGTCTCTCCGGCAGGCAAACTGCGGGCGTTGATGGATTTTGTCATCCCGCCGCGTCGTACAACAGAGGATGAATCGCTCGGTTATATGATTGAACGCCGTCTTGGAGCAGAAGTGCTGGAGAACTTGACGGAACCACTGCTCGCGGGAATCTATGCAGGTGATATGCGGCGATTGAGCCTCCAGGCTACCTTCCCGCAGTTCGGAGAAGTAGAGCGCGATTACGGCAGCTTGATCCGGGGCATGATGACGGGTCGCAAACCGGCTGAGACGCATACCGGAACAAAACGAAGTGCCTTTCTGAACTTTCGCCAGGGGTTGCAGAGCCTTGTTCACGCCCTCGTACATGAACTGCAGGATGTGGATCAACGTCTGAACACCGCGGTGAAGTCACTGCAACGTCTTGATGCAGCACAAACCAGATACCGTGTTGAACTGGATAATGGCGAAATGCTTGAAGCCGATGATGTAGTGGTTACTGTGCCAACATATGTTGCGTCGGGGCTGCTGAAGCCTCACGTCGATACAGCGGCACTGGATGCGATTAACTATGTATCTGTAGCCAATGTGGTGCTTGCTTTTGAGAAAAAAGAGGTCGAGCATGTATTCGATGGATCGGGTTTCCTTGTTCCGCGGAAAGAGGGCCGTAATATTACGGCTTGCACGTGGACATCGACGAAATGGCTGCATACCAGTCCCGATGATAAAGTACTGCTTCGCTGTTATGTTGGTCGCTCCGGTGACGAACAGAACGTAGAGCTTCCGGATGAAGCGCTGACGAATCTCGTTCTCAAGGATCTGAGAGAGACGATGGGTATTGAAGCAGTGCCGATCTTCTCCGAGATTACAAGGCTACGTAAATCCATGCCACAGTATCCGGTGGGACACCTCCAACATATTGCTGCCCTCCGTGAGGAGCTTGGCAGCAAATTACCGGGTGTGTACATTGCAGGTGCAGGTTATGAGGGCGTAGGTTTGCCTGATTGCATCAGACAAGCGAAGGAAATGTCTGTTCAGGCTACACAAGAGCTTGCAGCAGATTAAGTACAGCAAGAGAGCTGTCTCAAACGTAGAATTATCTACTGGAGAGATGGCTTTTTTATGTGAAGATCTGGAAGCTAACTGAGTTCATACCCTTTCAATCGATACAGTTCCAAGGAATGATGGAAATCCAGAATATGCCTGATATAATGGTATGTATGGCTGTGAAGAAGAGGAGTTGCTTATGTATCCCCCAAGATCAGAGCGAAGTGTAAAGAAGAAAAAAGGTAGTAAACGCACCCGCAATACAATCACAATCATCTGGACAGTTAATATTGTATTGATCATTGCAATTGGTCTGGTGGGCATTTTTTATGTCATTAATACACGTCAGCAACAGGCAGACCAGCCGGTGAAACAAGAAATCGTCGATCAGGATCAGCCTTCCATTGGAGACGATGCCAAAGGCGGCGATCAAGTAACTTCTCCAGACTCGGAATCTGATGAGACTTCGGAAGAAGAACACGAAGCTACGGATGAAGAGACAACAGCGGATGCAGATAAGACATCTGGAGTAGCGACACCTGACACTTCAAGCAATACCAATAGTGAGAAAGTAGAATCCGGAACGAAAAAACCTACGGCAGATTCGACACCGTCCGGCACAAAGGGAAATGCAGGTGCGGATCAGCAATCAGGGACGTCGAAACCTTCCAATTCAGCGAAGGATGTCACGATTAACTTTGTTGGTGATATTCAATTCTCGGGCAAAGTTGCTGAACTGCTGGATAAGAACGGTTATGATTATCCCTTTGCCAAACTCGGCAGATTATTCAAGGATGATGATCTTACCATCGGTAACCTGGAGACACCAATAACTCATGGTGGTACCAGTGCAGCTGACAAAACCTATGTGTACAAATCTTCGCCCAAAGCATTGGCGGCAATGGCCTCTGCGGGTTTTGATGCTGTCAATTTGGCTAACAATCATATTTTGGATCAGGGCGTAGAGGGCTTGGTGGATACGTTAACTTATCTCAAGGAATATGGCATAGCTCACACCGGGGCAGGTATGAACAGGGATGAGGCCTATGCACCAGCATATCTGGAACGCAAAGGCATGAAAATTGCATTGCTTGGGTTCTCCCGAGTTGTACCGGAAACGAGTTGGAAGGCGGAAGGCAATCGGGCTGGCGTGGCTGAAGCCTATGATTCTACAGGAGCAGTCAAAGCGATCCAGGAGGCCCGTAAGAAGGCTGATCTGGTGATCGTGGTTGCACATTGGGGAGAAGAACGTGTAAGTACTCCGAATAGTGACCAGACCCGATTGGCTCATGAGTTTGTAGATGCTGGCGCTGATCTGGTCATAGGTGGTCATCCTCATGTGTTGCAAGGGTTGGAGTACTATAAGGGGAAGTGGATTGCATACAGTACGGGAAATTTCATTTTCTCCAGATCAACAACCGAAGAGACTTGGAAAACGGCGGTATTTCAGGCTCGCTGTAGTCAAGATGCAGCTTGCAGCATGAAAGTTATCCCTTATGAGGCCGGGCTAGGTCAGGCCATTCCAATGATTGATGAGGCGAACAAACTGCTGTTGGAACAGATGGCAAAGCTCTCCCCGGGTATTCGATATGATGGGAATGGAGTCGCTTCGCCTAATTAAAAACCTTTTTGAGGAGGGAATCGAATGAACAACCTTTGTGTAGCACACCGTGGATTTTCTTCTATTGCACCAGAGAATACGATGGCTGCATTCCTGATGGCCATGGAGCGGCCTGAAGTTCAGTGGATGGAGCTGGATGTGCAGTTGTCGCGTGATGGTGTACCAGTGGTCATTCATGATTTTACAGTGGATCGCACGACAAATGGCAAGGGTCTGGTTCGGGAAACTGATTGGGCTGATCTGCAACGTCTGGATGCCGGAGCATGGAAAAACAAGTCTTACAAAGGCGAACGGATTCCGGCGCTGAGTGAATTGTTAGATCGCTCGTGCGGCAGAGTACGTTTGAACATTGAACTGAAAACGCAGGGAGACATGTACCCGGGTCTGCCTGCGGCTGTTATACATGAAGTGAGAAAAAGACATATGCAAAATGATGTTGTGATCACCTCATTTGAACCAGCCGCTCTGATCGAAGTGAAGAAACTTGCACCGGAGATCCAGACAGGGCTGATTATCGATGCACGACCAGGCGATCTGTTAACCGCCCTGCGGCAGATGAATTGTACATTCCTCTCGATTGGATACACCAATGTAGACAAATCCTTAATGAACGAGATGCGGAGTGCAGGCATTCGGGTGATGGCTTGGACAGTGGATGACAAGACCATTATGAAGAAACTGGCGGCGGTTGATCCAGAACTCATGTTATGTACGAACCGTCCTGACGTATGGGAGCTGGCATTTCAGGAGACGAGCAGCCGATTTTTCAGACCTTAACTTTACTATATGCACTAATGAATCCGATAAAGGTGGTAATATACCCATGTTGACTAACATTCGCAATGTATACTGTGTAGGACGCAATTATAAACTTCATGCGGAAGAATTGGGTAACGCGGTTCCGGATGAGCCAATGATCTTTATGAAACCTTCTCATGCAGTCGTGCCCCTGAATGGTGAAACGCTTGAATTGCCTGCTAGCAAGGGTGAAGTTCACTATGAAGCTGAACTGGTCGTGCAAATCGGCCGGAGTTATGAGCCAGGTATGGCGGTAGATGAGCTGGTGGAGGCGTATGCATTTGGTGTTGATTTTACGTTACGTGACGTACAGAGCGTGATTAAGAAAAAAGGCCACCCATGGACAGCGGCCAAAGGGTTCAGAAATTCCGCTCCGGTTACTGCATTTCAGGCATTCCCGGGTGCGGCAGCTTTACTTGAGAAAGACTTTACATTGACCAAAAATGGTGAGGAAGTCCAGCGTGGTAACATTCGTAACATGATCTTCAGTTTACAAGATATTGTGGATTATGTAGGTCACCATTACGGCCTGGGGCCGGGCGATGTCATTTTTACAGGAACACCTGAAGGTGTTGGACCAACACAAGCAGGAGATGTGCTCGAACTGGCATGGGACGGCGAATCCTTGGGTGCCTGCACGATTGGGGTAGCACAATAAGGATTACACATCATACCTGCTTGAGGTGAGTAGGGTACAAGAAAGGGGCGTGAATACGCTCCTTTTTGCTGTGTTATCGTGGATATATGTTTATACCTTCATCGTACGGATACGCTACTAATTTACGCCAAGCTGTATGCTGTATTTGCGCTCTGTGTGACCAACTCTTCCAGTTCAGCTTGTTGTGCAGCATGTTGCTCCGAGCTGATACTTCCATTTGCGAGCCGTTCATCCAACTGCTCTCTGAGCTGTCTTACTTGTATAGCGATGACCTCATCCAAATTCCCGTTGTTTTCTTCCGTAATCGTCCTCAGTGACTTGCCGTTGTACAGTTCCTGGTACAGATCCGCTTCTGAAGCCTGATTCAGAGCGTCGAGCAGCTCATCACTGCTTCCCTCACGAGTGTCCAAGTCAACGATGGACCATTTAGCAGTAGGTATGGGAGAGATGGCGGATTGGCCCCATGCTGTTCCAGCGAAGGACATAGTGACAATCATTGTGCCTATAATAATGACTCTTTTCATATTCATATGGATAATCCTCATTTCTGTAGTTGAGTACGAACTGAATCGTAGCTTGTCGTAGATGTAGTTGTTGATGTTTCGATCTGAGAATAGTGTAAACGGGAAACCTGAAGTGAAACTTAAAACAGGATAAGTAATTTCAAACCAGCGGGTAATGACGGTAAAAGTAGATCTATATTTTAATTCTCACTTGACAGGTTGGGTTAGTTGGTTATATGATAATCTCAATTATTTTAATACTCATTAAATGAACAGTGAACTAATTTGAACTGAAAACTGCATTGAGCTGATTGGACCACCAAAGGCTCCCGGGACTACTCCTCTAAGGAATGTCCTCGGGGGCCTTTTTTCGTATCTTTATTGAAGCTTCAAACGATCAGGGAGGTTATGAAATGAGTGATAGAGACTGGGAAGCGTTGGAGCGGACGGATTGGTTATTTCGCAAAATGGTCAGACGATTTGTCAAAGAGCGGGATCGCATCTCTGTAGAAGGTATCAGCCTGCCAGGCATGCTTATCCTGCACAAAATCATTCGTGAGGGAGAACAGCGGCTTGGAGATCTGGCAGAACAGTTGGACTTTACATCCGGTGCCATTACTGCTCTAACCGATAAGTTGGAAAAAAAGGGACTCACCATCCGCAGACGAAAGGAAGACGATCGCCGGACGGTTTTACTGGACATCACATCCAGCGGTCGGGAGATGTATGCGAGAAACAGCAATATAGGTGCCCGATGTATCACGCTTCTGTTTGAGGGTTTTACGAGTGAGGAACTGGAGCAGCAAAGTCAATTCTACGAGCGGGTAGTAGCGAATCTGGAGGGGTTCTCGGATACGGTGCTGGAATTGGCGGAGAGCAACGGGATACAAGAACATGATCGGTCCTCCGCAAGTGACCTTGAGCAGAAGCAACGGGAAAATACCGGGAAGAGGAACTATCTCAGTTATTGAGGTTGGGTCAAAGTAACGACATTTGATATACCACAAACATTCTAGGGGAGAGATGATCAATGGGACACTCAACAATATATCCAACTGGAGCGACGTTATACAATCCGGATAAGGCTTGGGGCGGTTATACCGTTTATCAGGCAGGTGAGGAAGGCGTAGTATTGATCGATATGAATGGCAAGGAGGTTCACCTGTGGAAAGGATTGTTAGGTTTTCCGGCCAAAATATTACCTGGCGGCTACGTGCTGGGCAGCACGGGTCGGAGAGATCCGAAGTTCGGTATTCAGGATAATGTCGATCTGGTTCAGGTGGATTGGGACGGCAACATTGTATGGAAATACAATAGCTACGAACACATCGAAGATCCGGGGTATGAGCCACTATGGTATGCCCGCCAGCATCATGATTATCAGCGTGAGGGGAATCCGGTAGGTTATTATGCACCTGGCCTTGCGCCAAAGACGAAGAGTGGTAAAACACTTATTCTGGCTCACAAAAATGTGAGTAACCCTCAAATTTCAGATAAGCCATTGCTTGATGATGCCATTATCGAAGTGGATTGGGAAGGGAAGGTACTCTGGGAGTGGCTGCCTAACGAACATTTTGAAGAATTAGGTTTTGATGAAGCTGCTCGAAATGTCCTGTTCCGTGATCCGAATACACGTTCTTTCGGTCATCTGGGTGGTGGTGTTGGTGACTGGTTACATATTAATTCTGCTTCTTATGTCGGACCCAACCGTTTCTATGAGGAAGGAGACGAACGGTTCCACCCCGACAATATTATCTGGGATGCCAGGGAGGCCAACATTATCGCCATTACAGACAGACAGAGTGGAAAGATCGTGTGGAGATTAGGGCCAGACTATACTTCACCTGAAGTGAAAAACATCGGCACAATTATCGGGCAGCATCATGCACATATTATTCCCCAAGGTCTACCGGGTGAAGGGAATTTGCTCGTATTCGACAATGGCGGGTGGGCAGGTTACGGCCTTCCAAATCCGGCTTCTCCATTTGGATTGAAACATGCGATTCGTGATCACTCCCGTGTACTGGAGATTAACCCGGTCACCCTGGAGATTGTCTGGCAATATACCTCGGCAGAAGCAGGTTTCTCGGTTCCGACGGATTCTTATAAATTTTATAGCCCATACATCAGTTCCGCCCAGCGTTTACCTAACGGCAACACCCTAATAACCGAGGGTTCCAATGGCAGATTGTTTGAAGTCACAGCGGAGCATGAGCTGGTCTGGGAGTATGTCTCCCCGTACACAGATGGGCGGAATACCAATATGGTCTATCGCTCATATCGAGTTCCTTATCAGTGGGTTCCGCAGTTGGAGAAACCGCAGGAAGTTGCCATCGAAGTCATTGATGTCTCCACCTACAGGGTCCCGGGAGCAGCACCCAAAGGTTCTGCATCCATCGTGAGCGTAGAGATAACTCTTCCATTTGTGGAGGGTGCAGCCTGTGTGGCAACGTCGGATGAAGGCAAGTCGGACGGTTAAGCGTCAAGAATCATGACTAGATCGAATGGGGTGTATATTGTGAGAAAACCATCCATAGTAACTGGCATATTGATATTATTTCTGGCAACGGCACTCCTATTATCCGGATGCAGTTCAAACGCAGCAGGATCTGGAGCAAAAGATGCTACCGGCAAGAATACCGATAATGTAAAAATTCGAATCGCAGATACAAGTACGAATCCAACGTTCAGGGTAGCCATTGCCAAAGGTTTTTTTGAAAACCGGGGCATTGATGCAGAGAGTATTACGTTTGGCTCACCGGCTGAAGGTGTAAATGCACTATTTATCAAACAGGTAGATATTGCGTACGGGGCGGACTTCCCTGTATTAAATGCTTTGTCTAAAGGGGAATATTCAGTCATCGCTTCTGCAGGCCAGACTACGGATGAAGCGGCAGCCGCCTGGAAGCTGTATGCAAGGGAGGATATTCAGAGTGGAGCGGATTTGAAGGGCAAGAAAGTGAGTTTCATTCGAGGCACATTTATTCCGTATCTATGGGATGAATATTTGAAAGATCAGGGGGTGGCGCTGAGTGATGTGACGCAAATTGGTCAGGGGGCTTTTGATGAAGCCTACATCGCACTGAAACAGGGAGACCTTGATGCCGCTTGGGTTATAGGTTCCGCGTTAACCGATAAATTCGATGCACTCGAAGGAGTACATCAGCTGACGGATATGTCTCAGACCCCTATACGCCTTGGTATGGGAGTGGTATCGAGTGATGAATTCATCCAGGCAAACCCTGAAAAGATCAGTGACTTCCTTGCGGCGCTGGATGAAGCATCCACGTATGCTCAAGCGCATCCTGAAGAAGTTGCGGATCTGATGTATCAAGAGACCAAACAGCCTAAAGATGCCACGTTGAAAGACCTTCCGATCAATCCATGGGAAGTTGGATTTACGCAGGCTGCTTATGATAGTTTGGCAGGTCAGAAGCAATATATGGTGGACACTGGAATCATCGAACAGGATTTTGATCTCGACTCCAAACTCGATCTGACTTCTCTCCAGCAGGCTCTGCCGGATAAAGTGACATATAGTAAATAATTTATATTGAAATGGGAGGTGTCCGTTATGTCCTTACCTGCAACTCAGCATACCATTCATATTGAACAGCTTCGGAAAACGTATCATGCCCCGACCAATGGGGATGTGCATTATATCATTAAGGATGTCGATCTGGTTATCAAGGGAGGAGAGTTCTTTGTCCTGCTTGGTCCCAGTGGGTGTGGCAAGTCAACGCTGCTGAATATGATTGCGGGTTTTATCTCCAAGTCGGGCGGACAGCTCAAGGTGGATAACAAGGAGATCGACAGACCGGGCAGGGATCGGGCAATGGTATTCCAGCAGGCGGATTCTTCTCTCTTTCCATGGCTAACTGTGAGGGAAAATGTTGAATTCGGACTTCGAATGTCCAAGGTGCCTAAGACACAACGACGTGAGATCTCTGATCGTTACATCCAGCTTGTGGGACTGAGTGCTCATGAGGGGAAATTTCCAAAAGAACTATCAGGTGGTATGAAGCAGCGTGTTCAATTGGCCCGCGTACTTGCGAATGACTCGGCGATCTTGCTGATGGATGAGCCATTCGGTGCGCTGGACGCCATGACGCGGCGGACCATGCAGAAAGAACTGGTTAATATTTGGAAAGAAACCCATAAAACCGTTATCTTTGTCACACACGATATTCAGGAGGCGTTATTGCTTGGTGAGCGCATAGGCATTATGTCTGTAGGTCCGGCTTCGAATATAACGGATATTTACCACAACAACTTACCTTACCCGAGGAACATCGCCTCGTCTGAGTTCAACACCCTGTACGACCGGATTCAAGGCCACTTTGAAGAATAATTGAGGTGATATACAAGATGAAATGGTTGGAGAAAAAATGGGTGTCTATCCCGCTTCTATGGGTAACGGTCATCTTAATCTGGCAGCTCGGTGCCCTCATCTATGGGCCTGACGTAATCCCTGGTCCGTGGCAGACGATCCTGGGAGCACGCGAACTGATTGCTGACGGTACGCTGATGGAGTATATCGGAATCAGCTTCACTCGTGTACTGGCGGGCTGGGTACTCGGAAGCATCATTGCTATCCCGGTAGGGCTGATTATTGGTAAAGTTCATCTCATCCGGCTGTTCGCGGAACCGTTCCTTAACTTTATACGTTTTATCCCGCCGATCGCCTTTATTACCTTATTTCTGGTGTGGTTCGGTATTGGAGAACAATCCAAGATCGCGCTTATTATGTACGCAACCTTCTTCATTGTTGTATTGAATACACTGACAGGTGTACTCTCCGTCGAAGAGGACAAAATCCGGTTGGCCCGCAGTATGGGAGCCAATGAACGGCAGATTCTGCTGCATGTGATTGTTCCGGCGACAACCCCGTATATCTTCACGGGTGTGCGACTGGCGATGGGAACCTCGTATATGGCCATAATCGGTGCTGAGATGATTGCCTCGAATGAGGGAGTGGGTTACTTAATCTGGAATTCCAGACTCTTTTTCCGAACAGATTGGATCTTTGTCGGGCTGATTTCCCTGGGTTTTATGGGATTCCTGACGGATCGATTGTTCAACTGGTTTGGTCGCAGAGTACTCTACCGATATGGGGTCATTGGAGGAGCGAAGCGGGTCTGAAACAGAACCTGGGAACACCGAATTCCAGACGTTACTTGAAGAGGGAGGGTATCTTGTTTTAACGTTTGATCAAAAACCTGTTTTGGCACTTCTACACGAGGCCAAAACAGGTTTTTTGTGTGCTGGCGTAAGGAGTTTCGGCATTGGGATCAAACCGTGGTATAATTGAATTTCAAAAATACAATAAACGTCATGCGGGCTGTACATACGCTGCATGCAGGAGACATTATGGATTGGATTATTGGCGCCGTATGCGCTTCTATGGTGGCAGGTGCTGCCTATGCGAAAAAGTCGCTAACCTTGTCTGGCTGCCTGGCAGCCATCATGATGGGAACGATATATTACGGAGCGGGTAACCTGTTCTGGTTTGGCACGTTATTGTTGTTTTTCATTACTTCAACGTTGCTCTCCAGGTTTCGTAAAGATCGGAAGCAGGAGCTGGAGAAATCCTATGCCAAGTCAGGAAATCGGGATGCCGGACAAGTGATGGCTAATGGTGGAATGGGTATGTTCCTATGTCTGGGATACTGGATATTTCCACATCCGGCATGGGTGTATGCTTTCATTGGTGTAATGGCTACCGTTACATCGGATACATGGGCAACCGAAATTGGGAGTCTCAGTCGCAAGCCGCCGCGCTCTGTTCTCACGTGGAAGGTACTTACGCCAGGTGCTTCAGGAGGTGTCTCACTTCTTGGCACCGTGGCTGCAGCCGTAGGCGGGGGTCTGATTGGTGCGGGAGCATTCTTGTTTTCCTGGATCGCCGGGATAGAAGGGCTTAGTCTGTTTAGTTGGACTTTTGTCGGTCTTGCAGGCGGGTTGGCAGGGGCTTTTGCCGATTCCTATCTGGGCGCAACGGTGCAGATGATGTATCGTTGTACTGTGTGTGGCCGTGAAGTTGAGGTACATGAACATTGCGGGCATCCAACGGTTCGGGCTCGTGGCTGGGCATGGATGAGTAACGACCTGGTGAACGTGCTTAGCTCGGTGATCGGCGGATGTGTGGCGATTGGTTTAGGTAACATTTTGGCGTTGTAAGGGGGAGTACATTTGAGCACTGTACAGGGAGACAAATCGGAGGCTATTTTGGATGCGGCCTATGGTATTTTTGGCTCGAAAGGTTTTTATGAGACCAAAATGTCTGATATTGCAGACGAAGCCGGCATCGCAAAAGGCACCATTTATTTATATTTCAAAAGCAAGGAACAATTATTTATCGCAGTATCCAAGCGGGACTGTAACAGTTTTATCAGCCGTCTTGAATATGCTTTGAACTCGTATGAGAACACAGGTGATAAACTTGGAGCA
The DNA here is from genome assembly GCF_037979415.1 of Paenibacillus sp. FSL H7-0940. Classification (NCBI taxonomy): domain Bacteria; kingdom Bacillati; phylum Bacillota; class Bacilli; order Caryophanales; family Paenibacillaceae; genus Paenibacillus; species Paenibacillus sp. FSL H7-0940. Next base: position 3,404,677 of record NZ_CP150280.1, on the reverse strand, counting down.
ATAGCCAAGACCCACCTTACGTATTATTATGAGCGCCGCAATCATACCAAGCTCTTTTTTATGGCACCCAATAATGATCCGGATCTGATGAAATTCATGAAGGCATTTATGAATCAATACATGAGTATGGTGTGTGAGGTATTGGAAAGTGCAAGTGTACCTGAGCCTGTATTGCTCGCTGAAGCCTACATTGGAATTCTGGACCGGCTGAAGATGGATATCATGTTGAATCCGGAGTTTAATGAGGAACATCTGAACAAACGAATTGCTTTTGCAGCAGCATTGTTTCTGGACGGATGCCGTTCTTTTTTACAAGTTTAAAGTAAGTGCGCGGATGTACGTAATATTGAATTTTAATTCACAGAGAAGTGGGTACGAGCAATGAACATAATGACGGTAGAGCAAATTGCAAAAAGTTATGGCGAAAAAATATTGTTCAAGGATGCTTCATTTGGTATGGCTGATCAGGACAAGATTGGTGTCGTTGGGGTAAATGGAACCGGTAAATCCACGTTTTTGCGTGTGATATCTGGTATGGAACCTGCAGACGCGGGACAGATCTCGATCGGTAATGACGTACGTATTCAGTTCCTGGCGCAAAATCCGGATATCAATCCGGATAATACGGTACTGCAACAAGTATTCGAAGGTGACAGCATGGAAATGAAAACCGTGCGCGAATATACGGAAACGATGGAATTATTGGAACTGAATTCGTCCGATCCAGCGTTGCAAGAGCGGTTATTACGTTTGAATCAGCAAATGGAGCAGCTTCAGCTCTGGCAGATGGAGAGTGAAGCGAAGAGCATTTTGTCCAAATTGGGTATTCGTCAATTCGATGCACTGATGGGCACATTGTCTGGTGGACAACGCAAAAGGGTAGCACTTGCTGCTGCACTGATTCATCCTTGTGAACTGCTCATTCTGGATGAGCCTACGAACCATATTGATAATGATTCGGTCGTTTGGTTGGAGCAGTACTTGCAGAAGCGCCGCGGCGCACTGCTTATGATTACGCATGATCGGTATTTCCTGGATCGTGTGGCGAATGTCATGCTGGAATTGGATCATGGACGTTTGTTCCGATACGAAGCGAACTATACACGTTTCCTGGAACTGAAGGCGGAGCGCGAAGAACGGGAAGCTTCTTCGGAACAGAAGCGTAAGAATTTGCTTCGGACGGAGCTTGCATGGATTCGTCGTGGTGCCAAGGCTCGGACGACGAAACAAAAAGCGAGAATTGATCGCTTCGAACAACTCAAAGACCAACAAGGAGTCCAGCGCTCGGGTTCATTGGAAGTATCCGTTGGCTCCACTCGTTTGGGTAAAAAGATTCTGGAGATCGAGCATCTTTCCAAATCCGTGGGTGGCCGCACGCTGATCGAAGATCTGAGTTATATTGCTGTACCTGGAGATCGGGTAGGGATTGTCGGACCGAACGGTAGTGGTAAGTCCACGTTGCTTCAGATGATATCTGGCAAGCTGGAACCCGATGCAGGTGTGGTTGACGTTGGTCCTACGGTCAATCTGGGTTATTTCACACAGGAACATCAGGAGATGGACGAATCTCTTCGTGTGATTGAGTATATTAAAGAAGTGGCCGAGAATGTGAAAACGGCCGATGGCTCTCTGATTACAGCATCCCAGATGCTGGAGCGGTTCTTGTTTACCCCGGCATCCCAGTGGACGCCAATCTCACGTCTGTCTGGTGGAGAGAAGCGTCGCCTGTATCTGCTGCGTGTGCTGATGGCTGCTCCAAATGTATTGCTGCTGGATGAGCCGACGAATGATCTGGACATCCAGACACTCGCTGTACTTGAAGACTATCTGGACGATTTTCCTGGTGTTGTTTTTGTCGTATCCCATGATCGCTATTTCCTTGATCGTACTGTGGATAAAGTTTTGTCTTTTGAGGGCAACGGTGCTGTACGTGTACACGTCGGCGACTACAGTGAATATGCGGAATGGATGCTGAAAAATGCGCCTGGAACTAATCAAGAGAGTGATACAGGAGTAGCGAAGGTGAAGCAGTCATCGGAGAAAACGACGCCTGCTGTGTCAGCGGCTAAACCGAAGTTGAAATTCAGCTTTAAGGAGCAACGTGAATACGACCAGATTGATGAAAATATTGAGAAGGCTGAAGCCAATCTTGTCCGGATTAACAAAGAGATGGAAGAGTCATTTAGTGATTCTGCCCGTCTGCAGGAGTTGATGGCGGAGCAGGTTGAGGCTGAGCGTCATCTGGATGAATTGATGGAACGCTGGACCGTTCTGAATGAACTTGCAGAGCAGATTGAACAGAGCAAGTCTTGATTTATGGTTAACCATCGCCCTTTTTCCTTCGTGACATTATGTCGCATAGGAGGAGAGGGCGTTTTTTGTCTGCAAATTTGCGGATTAAAGTGAAACGTTCTGTATGTTCATAACGTTTTATAAGTAAAGAATTCCATAGAAGGGAGAGAACACCACACTTATGTATAAGGAAATTAATGAACAATTGGCAGTGCTCAAGGAAAAGGGGAGAATTTACGAGAAATGGACCAAACGTCTGGAGAAGCTTCAAACGGAGGAAAGCGAATGGGAAGCAAAGGTAAAACGTCGTCTGGAGCATCTCCAGAAGGAGCAGAAGGACGTTGATCGACTGAACAGTATGACATTGTCAGCATTTTTCTATCAATTGATTGGCAAAAAGACAGAACGGCTGGAGAAGGAAGAACTGGAATTCATGGAGAGCAAGGCTGCATACGACACCGCTTGTCGCATGTTACAAGACGTACAGGAGCAACGAATTCATGTGGAGCAGGAGTTGGAGGGCCAACGGCAGTATCAGTACTGGCAGAGTGACTACAACGCTCTGTGGGGGAAGAAGGAAGGTCGTCTGCTGGACCAGGATGCGGAATTGCAACAGATGGCTGAGAATCGGGAACATCTGGCGAGCGAGCTACAAGAACTGGATGAAGCTTTCCGGGAGGGAGAATATCTGCTCTATGCTCTTGAACGTGCCGAGAAGGCTTTGTCTTCGGCAGGTAATTGGGGGATATATGACATGATGGGCGGTGGAGTCATCTCCACGCATATCAAGCGAGGAAGAATGGATGACGCTCAGGTCGCCATCATGGATGCAGGTAAGCGTCTACGACGTTTTCAGAAGGAACTGGAGGATGTAGAGATGGCTGTACACGCGGATCTGCATCTGGGAGGTCTGCTTTCATTCGCAGACTATTTCTTCGATAACCTCTTCGTGGACTGGATGGTTCAGGACAAAATTCGCAAAGCCGAACGTCAGGTGAAGGATGGACTGAGTGCGGTTCGGAAAACCATGCATGTGTTAAGAAATGAAATACGTGACCATAAGGCAGAGTTAGAGATATTGGATCGTAAGTATCATGCATATGTCGAACAGGCAGATTAAAAGACATGACAACAAAGGCCCCTTCCAAGCACACCGAATTGTGTGCTTGGAAGGGGCCTTCTGCTTAGACGAACATGTGGATATTATTCATGACAATTTCGTCGATCAATGATTCTGTTTTACTTGGTTGTAATGTAGGCTGCGAGCAATCGTGCCGTATTCAGGACAGCATCCTTATGTGTACGCTCCATGGAATGAGATGCATGAACTCCAGGACCGATCAGTGCTGCACGGATATTGTTTCCTCCTCGTAATGCTGCACTGCCATCTGAGCCATAGTGGGGATAAATGTCCACGACGTAATCCATTCCATCTTGTTTGGCCAGTTCAATGAGACGGCTAGTCATATCATAGTCATACGGGCCAGAAGAATCTTTGGCACATATGGAAACGTCGGTTTCTTTACAGCTCAGGTCATCACCCATAGCTCCCATGTCTACAGCGATCATTTCACTGATTTCCGCAGGGATATATGATGCGCCATGTCCAACTTCTTCATAGTTCGAGATAAGCAGAGAGACGTTATGTAATGGTTTCCAGCCTTCACGATGTGCAGACTCAAGGATGCCAAAGAGGGCAGCCACGCTGGCTTTGTCGTCCAGATGACGTGATTTGATATAACCACTCGGCGTGATGACTGCGCGAGCATCAAAGGAGATAAAGTCGCCGACAGAGATCCCGAGTTTCAACACATCTTCCTTGGAGGAGACGACCTCATCGATTCGAACTTCCATATGGCTCTCGGACCGTTCAAAGGTACGTGCATCCGGATAAACGTGGACAGATGGATGAAGGGAGAGAATGGTGCCTGTGTATGTCTTTCCATCCCGAGTATGGATGCTGCAATATTCGTTTTCAATACTTTGCATCGAAAAGCCACCGACAGAGGTAAGCTTCAATGTGCCATAGGATGTAACCGAGCGTACCATGGCCCCTAGCGTATCCACGTGAGCGCTTAAAGCGATTGTCTTGGAAGAGTCCTGTCCGGGCAATGTAAGCACCGCACCGCCCTTGTTATTCAGCTCACAGGCGATGCCCAGTGCGGCTGCTTCCTTCCGGATCATCTCGATAATATGATGTGTGTAACCACTTGGGCTTGGTGTATCCAGCAATTTTTTCAGAAAAGACAGAACGTATGATTCATCAATTGTAAAACTCATTGTGTAATTTCCTCCTCGGATCATGGGTATGGTGTGAAACAAAATACAGCCTGTCTGGGGGAGAGAATGTGATACTACCATTCCTGACTCGCCAGCAGGCTGTCTCTGATTGGTTACAGTGTTCCCGTAGGGTTTCCTTTGCGCTGACTCTGGATCGAATCATTCTCCAATAGGCTGTCGGATTCATTTGAGTCAAGCGAATCCATCGATTTGAAAGAATCCAACGTAGATTTGCTTGTCGCGGAACTTTCCAATTCAGATACACGCAATTTCAATTGTTTGTTCTCGCGTTGCAGTCTGTATTGGCGATAGATGCCATATGACCCTACAATAATTCCACCGATCAGGGTACAGCCGAGAATCAGCAAGATCAGCGGGATTTGTACCGTGTTAAATAACAGGTTGACTTGTACGGAATCCACATTAATAACCGCAAAGATTCCCGTGAGCAGTGCAAAAACAAGACCTGCTATGAGTGCCCATTGCATTTTCATGGTGTTGCCTCCTTGTTGAACAATTGAGAACTAGATATGCATTACCCATATTCGGGTATGTTGCATCTTGCAATGATGATAAAATCCCCTGCCCAAACGGGCAAGGGATGCAGGTCACATGGAAAGACAACCTTATTTGGTTAGTTGCTCCATCTGTTCAATCAGTTCCTTGAAGACACTCATAGCTTCACGAATTGGCTGTGGTGTAGACATATCCACACCTGCTTTTTTCAGAATGTTGATGGAGTAATCACTGCCACCACTCTTCAGGAAGCCAAGATAACGGTCAACAGCCGGTTGGCCTTCTTCCAGGATTTGCTTGGAAAAGCTTGTTGCTGCGGAGAAGCCTGTAGCATATTTGTAAACGTAAAAGCTGTTATAGAAGTGGGGAATACGAGCCCATTCCATTTCAATTTCTTTGTCGACAGCCATGCCTTCTCCGTGATATTTAACGTTCAGATCATAATAGATCTCGGATAACAATTGTGGTGTTAATGCGTCACCTTGTTCCGCACGTTCATGAATGATTTTCTCGAATTCAGCAAACATGGTCTGACGGAATACCGTTGTACGGAATTGGTCGGCATAATAGGTCAACAGATACAATTTTTCCTTTGGATCTGTTGATTTGTTAAGCAGATAATCCATCAGCAACGCTTCGTTGGTTGTGGATGCAACCTCAGCCAGGAAGATGGTGTACTGGGCATCACGATACGGAAGTGTTGTATCAGAGTAATGTGAATGCAGAGCGTGACCCATTTCATGTGCGAGTGTGAACATGCTGTTCAGGTTATCTTTGTGATTCAACAAGACATACGGGTGAGTGCCGTAAGCGCCCCAAGCATATGCGCCTGAACGTTTATTTTCATTCTCATATATATCGATCCAACGGTTATCATATCCAGTCTGCAATGCGTCAGCATAGTCCTTGCCGAGTGGTTTCAGACCGTCTTTAACCGTTTGTTTCGCTTCCTCATAGGTAATATCCATTTTGTATTCGTCTACGAGTGGAGCGAACAGATCGTACATGTGCAATTGATCCACACCCAGCAACTTTTTGCGCAGGTCCATATAACGATGCAATAACGGAAGGCTCTCGTGAATGGTATCTACCAGATTCGTATACACATCCGTTGGAATGTTATCTCCGTAGAGGGACATTTCCATTACGGAAGGGTACTTCCGTACATTAGCGTAGAACATATTTTTGGTTACATTTGCATTCAAGGCAGCCGCAATTGTATTCTTCTGTTTGGCATAGGTTTCGTATACCGCTTTGAAGGCACGTTCGCGAACTTCGCGATTAGGATTCTCCAAGAACTGAATGTAGCTGCCGTGTGTCAGCTCAACTTCGTTACCATGTTCATCCTTGATTCTTGGGAACTTGAGATCGGCGTTATTCAGCATGCTGAATATTGTCTGTGGTGCTTGTGAAAGGTTGCCTACCTGTGCAAGCAAAGCCTCTTCTGCTTGGCTAAGAACGTGGGCTTTTTCGCGTTTCATCTCTTCCAGCGTAAATGTATAAGCAGAAAGTTTTTCGTTCGCAATAAATGCGTCCAACTGATCATCCGGCAGGGAAAGAATCTCCGGTGTGACAAAAGAAAGTGCTTCACCAACCCGTACGCCTAATTTCTGGGCTTTTTGGGACAGGTTTTGATATGTAGGATTCGCTGTGTCTTCATCTTGATGCATACGTGCGTACACAAAGAGGCGTTCTATTTTGAGGCTGATCTCATCTTCGAATTCGAAGCAAGATTTGAGTACATCAGGTTGATTCAGTTTGCCTTGGAATTCGGAGGCCTTCTTGGTCAAAGACGATACTTCTTCATATTCTTGATCCCAGGCTTTCTGATCGGCAAATAAATCTTCCAGTTTCCAGCTATGTTCAGCCGGCACCTCGGAACGTTTCAATAATTGACTCATGGAAATCCTCCTTTGATGATCTAATGAATGGTTGGACGAAGCTGCCTTCGTCTCGCTTGCCTGTGCGGAGAGAGACGAAGGAATCAGACTAAGTACCAGGATAACAGATAGCGATTTCTGGTATTTCAACGGCCTTCCTCCTTACGATACGAATAATCTCGTATAGTATGACCTTAGGCACGTTGAAATATTTGAGCATCTGGGTCCCCGTGATTAGGCTCCCATGTTATACAGAAAATAAACGATCAGGAAAAAGGCGAAACAAATGAGCAGGGTAGCAATAAGCGCCATTCCCCGTCTCAGTCGATCCGGGATGGAATTGCGTCCCAGAATAAGCACAATACCAAGGGAGAAGGCAAGGATAATAAAGATGACGACATTGCTTGAGTCAAGCTGCATGGGTTAGACCCCTTTGAAGGCAGCCATCAATTGACGCCATTCATCCTCACGGTTCTCAAAATCTGCTTTTGGGAAACGGCGTTCAGCCCAGTGCATTAATGCAGGACGGCTAAGGAATGTATGGCATTCTTCGCCCCACTCTTCCGAAATTTCTCGCAGTACGAGATATTTGCCTTGAACTTCTACGGTCATCATATTCCACTTGTCTGTTTTGTATATTTCATGTTTTTTTATCATAGGTAGTCTCCAAACTAACGGTTTTGGTAAAATGATACCGTACCCTACGATTCAAAGCAAATTTTTTCGACATTTATGGAAAGATAAATTGCAAAATGGAAGCCCATACAGTATAATAAGGGTATTCGCCATAGATGGCGATATTTTTAGGAGGTTTTTCATTTGAAAGGTACAGTTAAATGGTTTAACGCAGAAAAAGGCTATGGCTTTATTTCAGTTGAAGGCGGCGAGGACGTATTCGTACATTTCTCCGCAATCCAAGGAGATGGCTTCAAAACATTGGAAGAAGGTCAAGCGGTAGAATTCGAAATCACTGATGGAAACCGTGGTCCTCAAGCAGCTAACGTAAACAAACTGTAAGAATTTATCCGGTTAACGGACTTCTTATATATTATAAATTTATAGCTGAATATTAAGAACCTAAGCACAGTCCCCCATGGGAGGCTGTGCTTTTTTTGATTCTAAAATTTTCAGTGTAAATAACGGTAGAATACGATGTAAGTTTCCCTGTGTGTTCAGGAGACACGATTGGTCATGCTGGACCATAACTTTAATCCGAAACCGATTAGTGCAGCCAGGGAGAAAGCCATAGCGGTGAGATAGAAGGTTTGTCTGCCTGCATGTTCCAGCAGCAGTCCGCCCAACGTTCCACTAAGAAGTCCCGAAGCACTGGACCAGACAATGGTGAACAAGGCCATACCTGTAGCTCTGTAGCCGTCCGGAACTAGGCGAATGATGTAGCGGACCGCCGTAACGTAAAAAATACCGAAGGTAACACTGTGCATCGTCTGAATTGCAACAACGGCTGCAGGTGTATCGGATATGGACATGAGAAGCAAACGAACCGTATACATCAGTGCAGCAAAAGCAATTAGCGGCAGTTCTTTATAACGGTTTCCATACTTGCTGAGCAGTAGAAATATGGGGATTTCACTTACGGAAGAGATCAGCAAAGACCAGCCGATCAGCCCCTCGCTGGCACCCAGATCTTTTAGCGTGATGGTAAGAAATGCTTCGTTCATGCGATGTCCCATGGCAAGCAAAAATACACAGCCAAAAAAGGTTAGCACATCTCTGCGTTTCAAAATAGCCCATAACCCCGATAGATCCATTTTGCTACTGCTTCCCGAAGGTTGATCCTTCAATTGAAAACTGATCAATAGTGTAGTTGCAGCAAGACCAACGCAGACCCAAATCGTCCATGCTGGACCAAAAGATCCAAGGAAATACCCGATACTTAATGCAAAGAAGGCATAACCGATCGATCCGAAGACTCGAATGGAAGTGAAATTTCGGCCGTACTTGCTGGCCGTTGTAATAGCCATCGTATCGGAGAGTGGATAGACCGGATAATAGAAAAAGTAAAACAGGGTCACGAGTACAAATACCTGACCGAAAGTTGTTGCATTGGCGAGCATGATCCCTGTGATCAATTGACCACCAAGCAGAATGATCATCACTTTGCGTACCGTTTGGTAGCGGTCGCTGGCCATGCTCCAGAACATATTGGAGAACACAGAGATGAGGGGGCCAATTCCGTAGAGATATCCAATCTCAGCCCGACTGAAGCCCAGATGACTGAAGTAAAGCTGGAAGTAGGATACCACCAGGACGGTGGAACCAAAGATGGTGAACATGAGAGCCCGCAGCCAGTTCTGATCCGGGCGGGCGTTGTGACTTAATTTCATGATGAGAGACTCCAATCCTGATAACAATTCAATGATTTTATTACCCTTTCAGGGATGTTGATTTACGGTCTTTGGGCACGGACATCGTAGGTTCTTGCTTCGTGCGCCGGATGACAAGCCAGACAATGATGAGTTCGGCGAGCAGGCCAAGGGATTGGGCAACAGCGCCAATCATGCCGTTCCACGCAGGAAAAATACTAACCAGTATAAGCAGCACAATTACCGTGCAGATTGCATTCGCCGTTTGTGAACGAAACATCGTTTTTGTCTGACCACGAAGCAGAATGAGGCCATTGCTGAAATCCAGAAAAGGGAAGATCAGCGGAAATAAGACGAACGCACGCAGTGTCCACAGACTTTGTTGCAAAAGTTCGCCCTGAACGCTCATGACATTTTCGAGTACCCATGGTCCCAAGGGGGTATAGGCAATCGACACCATCATCGCAAACGGAATAAATCCGGTGACAAGTGCGAATTTTCGTACCAGTTTGGCGTCTACAAGGTAGAAATTCAGCACGATCTGATGGATGTATGTAAAGAAGCTTAGCATCAACTGCATCAGACTGCTTGCTATGGCAAAGGATGAAATGGCTAGTGCGATCCCGGTCGTTTTGCCAAGTACGATGTTAATAACCGGTCCTATGAACAGCGCTACAAAGCTGGATAACAGAAGCGGCTTATAAAAGCGAAATACGTCTCCCTTGCTCTCGACGGGATGATCCTCAAGCTTGGCTGGCATCTTGCGCTTGATGCTGTTACCCTCCAGAAAGCTGACAAGCGCTTCAATCATCATGCCAGTAGCAAAAATGATAGCGCCTACACGTCCACTGTCAATGCTGTCTGTGTATATGAAATAGAGGGATAGGCCGTACATACCGGCTAAACGGAATACCATCCCGATGGTTAACCACTTGGTGCGGTTATTCGTAATGATGATCCCCTGATAGATGTTTCGGATCACTGAAAAGATACTCACATACATGAGAATTTCATATACGTCGATGACTTTGTTCAGCAGATCCGGACTTACACCAAACAAGTATTTGAACACCCCGGTACCAACGGGAGAGTATACGATAAGAAACCCAATGAGAAGCACACAGGCAAGAAATATTTTGGTCACAAACGTGAGGGCCTGAAAGGAAAGGCGATCGCGAACCAGTGCGGAACAGGTTTGCCGCAGCAGGGTGGAGGGGCGTTCCGTGAGGGTTAACAAGCTACCGGCGATGGCATAGCTGGCAATAACCGTCTCGGGATGAGCGGAACGTGCTAATGTGCTGTTTATGATGACGTGAGAAATGGTGACGAGAGAGGCGGAAATGCCAAGTGGCACAAAAAAAGAAAATAACCGTCTCCACGAAAGTGATTCACTTGACGACATGTCAACGACTCCTTTGATGGATGAAATATGCCTAGTATATCACAAAGCTTTGGGCGCGGATGCGATTTTTTATGCGGAATATGCGGCAGATCATTTGTACAATTAAGGGGATCATATTATAATAGGAATGGTTAAAAATCGCTCTAATACGTATTCAACCAAGTGGAGGCACATTTATTTTGAGCCAATCAAATCGAAAACGTCATCAATATCCGCGTGGACCGCTGGCATTGATGAGAGGGGTGTACAAATACACCATTCCGGAAACACGGAAGGCACTGAATGGATGGCGTGCTCAAGCTGAGGCGATTCCGAATGAGGAGTTGCGTACACAGGCACTTGCCAGTCTGAAGGATAAACAGTTTCACTGTGAAGGCGGAACCGTCTACGCATTGGCTGATTTGCCCAACAGACACATTCTGATTCCGCTGATCGTTTCATATCAAACTATTAGTGATTATTTGGACAATCTGTGCGACCGCAGCACGTCGATGGACCCGGATGACTTTCGTCTTCTCCATCAATCCATGCTTGATGCGGTAGATCCCGAAGCAATTCCCGTCAATTATTATGCCCTCCGTGAGGAGCAGGATGACGGTGGATATCTGCGGAATCTGGTGACCACATGTCAGGAACTGACCCGTCAGTTACCAGGCTATACGTCCGCCAAGCCCCAAATTCAGGATCTGGCAGGCCTATACACGGACCTGCAGGTATATAAGCATATCAAGCCGGAACTGAGAGAAACGGCACTGCTCGAATGGTGGTCGGAGCATCGTCATCGCACACCTCAGTTTCGTTGGAACGAATTTGCTGCTGCAACTGGCTCTACACTGGGCGTTTTCATGCTGTTTCTGGCTGCGAGTGACGATCAGTTGACTGAAGAGCAAGCGGCCTCGATCCACACGGCCTATTTCCCACATGTATGCGCATTGCACATTATGCTCGATTATTTAATTGATCAGGATGAGGACCGCATCGGGGGAGATCTCAACTTCTGCAACTATTATGAGAATGTGGAGACAATGCTGGACCGAATTGCTTTTATTGTGGAGATGGCACGCAGCGATGTACAGAAGATTCCGGGAAGCTCCTTTCACCGGATGATCATCGAAGGACTGATTGCCATTTACCTGTCTGATCCCAAAGTCAGCGAACAACAGGAAGTTCGCGTTGTATCCAAACGTCTGCTGAAAAATAGTCCGATCACAAGAATATTTTTCTTCATTTTCAGTCGCTGGATACGGAAAAATATGTAAGTCAGGTGTGATATTGCGGAGCCTGAAGTGAAACTAGAGGAGGAAGAAACATCATGACAGCAGTAAAGAAAATCGCAGTATTAACGAGCGGTGGTGATTCACAGGGGATGAACGCGGCTGTTCGTGCGGTTGTTCGCAGCGGACTGTTTCACGGTCTCGAAGTATTTGGAGTTCAACGTGGATACCAGGGTCTTTTGAATAATGACATTTTCCCAATGGATTTGCGGAGTGTAGGAGATATCATCCAACGTGGGGGAACGGTTCTTCAATCGGCACGTTGCAAGGAGTTCTATACCGCTGAAGGTCAGCAAAAAGGTGCGGACATTCTGCGTGCGCGTGGCATTGACGGTCTGGTTGTTATCGGTGGGGATGGTTCCTACAACGGAGCAAACAAACTGAGCAAGCTGGGCATTAACACCATGGGTCTGCCAGGAACGATTGATAACGATGTTTCATTCACCGACTATACCATCGGATTTGATACAGCTGTAAGCATAGTAGTTGATGCAGTAAACAAATTACGTGATACGATGTCTTCACACGAACGTTCTTCCATCGTTGAAGTTATGGGTCGTCACTGTGGGGATATCGCTCTGCATGCCGGACTTGCTTCGGGTGCTGAAACGATTCTTGTCCCAGAAGTTCCATTTGATATGGACGAAGTAGCAGATCGGATGAAAGCTAACTTTGCACATGGCAAACGTCATAGTATTATCATCGTTGCAGAAGGCGTAGGCAAAGGTGAGGATGTAGCAAAAGAACTGATGGAACGTTGCCCAACGTATGAGCCACGTGTAACCGTTCTGGGTCACATTCAGCGTGGGGGTACGCCAACACCTTTCGACCGTAACCTGGCAAGCCGTCTTGGCGACTTCGCTGTTCGCAGTCTGATTGCAGGCGAGACAGACAAAGGTTGTGGCATTATCAAGGGTGAACTTACCCTGACGGATATTGATAAAGTGGTTAACACAAAAAAAGATTTCGATATGGTGACTTACGAGCTTGCACAACGTTTGTCCCAATAATTCGATTCATACGCAAAGAGCACAATCCCGCTTTAACGTGGATTGTGCTCTTTTTGTTGTTTCCAAAGTAAGTGAGTGTTCTGATGCTACCCCTTGCGGAGTGCGGCTTGTTTTTGTACTAGGAAGAGTCTCCAGAGAAGCGCTGTTGCTCCTACAGCAAGGCCGGCAATGAGGCCGATCCAGTATCCGAAGGCACCGAGTGAAGTATACGTAGCAGTTAGATAACCTACAGGTAACCCAATAATCCAATACGCTATGAACGTAATGATCAGTGCCGGATTAACATCTTTGTAGCCACGCAATGCTCCTTGGGTCGGTGTAGCAATCGCATCCGAGATCTGAAAGAAAATGGCGTAGATGAGGAAATGCTGCGTAAGTGCAATGACCTCTCGATCATTCGAATACACGCCTGCAATCTGTTCGCCGAACACAATCAACACGATCGCTGTCAGCAGTGAGAGCCCGATGGCTCCACCAATTCCAAGCAGACTGTATTGTCTGGCATCTCTCAGACGCCCCGCACCTGCCTCATAGCCCACAAGGATCGTAAGAGCCATACATATGCTCACAGGCAGCATGTAGAGCGTAGAAGCGAAATTCAGCGCCGCCTGGTGTGCAGCAATTGTTGTGGTATCGAAACGGCTCATCATTAAAGTCACAGCAGCGAAGATGGACGTTTCGAAAAAAGTCGCAAATCCGATGGGCACTCCAATCTTGAGTAACTCTTTCCATTTGGAGAATGAGACACGGGTCCATTGACGGAAAATGCCATACTGGGCGAAAGGTTCGACCCGATGGACAAAAAAGAGACTAATAAGAAAGATCAGCCAGTATGTACATGCTGTAGCAACACCAGCACCAACACCGCCCAATTGTGGAAAGCCCCAGCGGCCGAATATCAGCAGATAATTTAGAAAGATGTTAACGGGCAGGGAAACCAACGTAATGAACATCGTAGTCCGTGTCTGGCCAAGTGCATCCATGAAGCTGCGCAGCACTGTATATCCGAAGAGCGGAATAATGCCAAAAGCGAGTGCGCACAAAAAATAGAAGGCGACTTGGGCAACCCTGGGCTCCAGAGGCATTCCGTTCAGTATAGGGCCAAGTAACAACGCCCCGGCTCCGATAACGACGAGACTGACTGCAATCCCGAGATACAGCGCCTGGATGACGTTATACCCAATCTGATCATTACGTTTGGAACCTAACAGATGGGAAACGACAGGTGTAATACCGATCAGAATCCCGCTTAGTCCAGTTTGAACTGGCATCCACAGACTTGTGCCGATTGCAACTCCTGCAAGGTCGGCTGGGGAAAACTTGCCTGACATATTGGTGTCGAAGAACGACATGGCAGAGAGGGCGATTTGAGTGGTGAAGATGGGCAAAAATATAATCAGGAATTGCTTCACTTTTTGGGAAAAACTTGTTGTGTTCATGTTCACTGGCAGTGCCTCACTATTCTATAGAGATGTCATCCGAGTGTCATATCTGGACAGCTATTTATTGTAGTGGATTTTGTTCAATTTGAATAGGGACAGAAGCAGAGTAGGGGGCAGAGAAAAATGAACACCAAAAAACCTCGCTCCGCTTCAAGCAGAACGAGGTTGGATGAAATGAGAAGTATGAAAGAGTGCGGATTACTTATATTGTACACCTGATGTATAACGGTTGGACGCATTCCAGAGCAGATATTCATGTACATCCATGTCTTTCATTGCTCTAATCTGGTCTTCCACTTGTTTCTTGCCATACTTGACATAGTGTCCACTGCCCAGCCAGCTTGCTGTGAAGTCCTGGATCCACGGACGAATGACGGGTTTGAGTTCTTTGGTAGGGTCTAGTTTCTTGTGTGCATCTTCCATTGAACCCTTGATGGTTGTGTAAGGATCTTTGTCAGGATCCTTGACCCCATACCAGCCAGTTGAATAGTGACTCGGATATACCATCGGTGAAATGACATCCACATTTTCGGATATTTTAACAAAATCCTGTCCAATGCCTTCAGCCGCAGGTACAGAAGCGGCATAACCGAAAATATCAACCGAGACACGAACACCTAGCGGGGCCAACTCCTTGCGTGCATATTGCACGAATTCAGCCACAACATCCACGCGTGACTTGTCAGATTTGGTGTATTTGAGTACATCGGCTCGAGTTTCGAAACCTTCCGGGAAACGAACGTAGTCAAATTGAATCTCTTTAAATCCAAGCTTGGCAGCTTCCTTGGCAATCTCAATGTTGTAGTCCCATACTTCCTTGCTATAAGGATTCACAAAGCTGTCGCCTTTGCCATTTGCCCATACAGATCCATCCTTGTTGCGGAAGGAGAGCTCCGGATTTTTCTTGGCAAGAATCGTATCTTTAAATACAACGACACGTGCAATCGGGTAGACCTCATGTTTTTGCAATCGTTTCATCAAGGCATCGATATCCCGGATAAAAGGTTGGGATTTACCCATTTTCTGAAGCGCTTTGTTTTCTGTGGGATAAGTTATGTATCCGAGATCGTCTTTGATATCAATGACCATGGCATTCAGTTCTGTACTGTCTGTCAGCTCCAACAATTCTTTCATACGTGCGCCGCCTGCGCTGTAGGCCGTTACATAAATACCTTTGACCACAGGTGCATCAGGTTGAGGATCAATTTTGGCAGGTGGGTTATCGGCATCAATAACAACCTGATCTTTTTGAGATTGGATAATTGCGGTGTTAAAACTGTTGGTTAACGATTGGAATTGAGGGGTTCCCTGGTCCGCCACTGCGGGGGCACCACCAAAGCTTCCAAAGGCCATAGCCATTAAAGCCCAAAACATGTTCATTCATTTCCACTCCCTTATGTGTGCATTCCATGTATGAATTATACATTAAAGCCTCTGGGCTTTTAACCATATTAATCAAGTAATGAAACACATGGAAAAAATGAAAACCGCTTCCTGCTGAGGAAATCCCCTGCAAGAAGCGGCGTGATCAATCTGAAAAAAATTATTGAATGTAAATCTCATTTTGATGCTCACAAATACTGTACTGAATGATTTCCATTGCGTCTCCCTGTTCCAGGATGCCCAGCCCATCCCGGAGGACAATCAGTGAGTCGAGTTCATTCGGTTTCAAGAAAGGGAGCATTTCCGGGCACCATCTGTTGACAATCTCAAACAGTTTTACCGTTTCCATATCCACAATAATCACCCTTTCCTACTCGAATTCCAAAATGGTAAGTCATTCGGCGCGATTCGGGAAAGCATATGGCCTGTGAAATTGAAGGGTTGAACCTGCTATACAACATATTTAGGAGCCGTACACCGTTATTATACCACAATGTTGTGAATTGTTAACCGTACAGGTGTCTCAACTTCTGCGAAATGAACCCATAACACCAACCGTTTCCACAATGTTAACAAAAGCGTTTGGATCTGTATCCTTGATAATACGTTTAATTTCAACCAACTCGTAGCGGGTGGTAACGGTCATGAGCATGTCCTTCTCAATATCCGTGTATGCTCCCTGAGTCTTAATTTTGGTAACTCCACGAGGCCGAACAAGTAATTTTTTTAACATGGCTTCGGTTTCGTTTGTAATAATGTACAGTGTTACTTTGACGTGACTGATATGGATCAGATCAAGCACTTTGCCTGTAATGTAGATGGATACCATCGAGGCCAAGGCTGTATTCCAATTGTCACTCAGGTAACCTGCAAGCATAATGATCGTACCGTTCATACCGGCCATCACTGTACCAATCGGAAAGTCTCGTTTACGCGTGAAAATGGACCCAACAATGTCGAGTCCTCCTGTGGAGCCGCCGACTCGGAAGGAAACGCCAGTACCCATTCCAATAAGCACACCGCCAAATACAGAACTAAGTAAAGGATCTGTAGCCACAGCAAAAACAGGCAGAAGCGCAATGAACCAGGAAGTGGCTGCTACCGAAAGAATACTTAATGTAATGAAGCGTCGTCCAAGAATAAACCAACCTGCAATGAGCAGGGGAATGTTAAGAACAAAATACATTATACTAAGATTCAACGTTGTAAAATAACCCAGAAGCATTGAAATACCGGACACCCCGCCGCTTAAAAGCTGATGGGGGACCAAAAACCAGTTGAAGCCGCAGGCAATAGCTGCAGCACCCAAAATGATCACTAAAGAGTGCCAAATTATTTTGGGCAATTTAATCACCTCATTTATATTTAAAACCAGATTGCTGGTAATCTTGAATTGTTTTGTGATATAATAATTTGTGGATATTCTTGAGTAGGAAACTTTTCCTAAATGGAGCAATAAAATTTTGAAATGTTTCAAACACATGTATGTAGTTTTAGTCTTATGTTGGGGACCCATTCATGGAATTATATTCGTTAGTGAAAATAATTCGTCCCGTTGGGATACCCTATAAATATTAACGCTACTTAAGAATACAGACAACAAAGTGGATTGTCCACCATGTCCACCATATAAAAGGAGCATGAATAATTTTGACAAATTTAAACTTTACAGATTTCAATCTTGAACCACTGGTGCTGCAAGCCATCACTGAGCTCGGGTTTGAAGAAGCAACACCGATCCAATCCAAAGCGATTCCTTTGGCACTCGAAGGCAGAGACTTGATTGGTCAAGCTCAAACAGGTACGGGTAAAACAGCTGCATTCGGTATTCCGTTGATCAGCAAAATCTCAAAAAGTGACGAGAAAATCCGCGCCCTTATTATGGCACCTACACGTGAACTTGCAATTCAAGTTGCTGAAGAGATCGAAAAACTCACTCGCTTCAAAGGTCTGCGCTCCCTGCCAATCTACGGCGGACAAGATATCGTGCGTCAAATCCGTGCACTGAAAAGAAAACCACAGATCATCATTGGTACACCTGGACGTCTCCTTGACCACATCAACCGCAAAACAATCAAACTAGATGATGTACAAACTGTTGTACTGGATGAAGCAGATGAAATGCTCGACATGGGTTTCATGGAGGATATCCAATCCATCCTGAAACAAGTTCCAGACGAGCGCCAAACGATGCTGTTCTCAGCAACAATGCCTCCTAACATTCAAAAATTGGCACAACAATTCTTGAACAATCCTGAACACATTTCTGTGATTCCGAAACATGTTAGTGCACCATTGATTGACCAATCCTATATCGAAGTACCTGAGCGTCAAAAATTCGAAGCATTGAGCCGTTTGTTGGATATGGAATCTCCTGAACTGGCGATCGTATTCGGACGTACAAAACGTCGTGTTGACGAATTGGCTGAAGCTTTGCAAAAACGTGGATATTCTGCAGACGGTCTTCATGGTGACTTGTCCCAGAATCAACGTGATGCGGTAATGCGTAAGTTCCGTGACGGTAGCATTGACGTACTCGTTGCAACAGACGTGGCTGCACGTGGTCTCGACGTATCTGGTGTAACTCACGTTGTTAACTTTGACCTTCCGCAAGATCCGGAGAGCTATGTTCACCGTATCGGTCGTACAGGTCGTGCGGGTAAAGAGGGTGCTGCTTGGTCCTTCGTTACACCGCGTGAGATTGATCACTTGCACTTCATCGAGCGTGTAACACGTCACCGTATTCCACGTAAACCACTGCCAACAATGGCAGAAGCGGTTGAAGGTAAACAACGTTTGACAGCAGAGCGCTTGCTGGAAATCGTACAATCAGGCGAACTGAACGAATACAAAGGTATTGCGATTCAAATGCTTGAGCAATATGATTCTGTTCAACTGTTGTCGGCTGCACTGAAGCTCCTGACAGGTGACAAGAAAGATGCTCAAGTTGATCTGACTCCTGAAGATCCAATCCGTGCAAAACGTCGTAAACCGGATGTTCGCTCTGGCGGACGTAAACCATCGGGTTACAGCGGTAACCGCACAAGTGGTAGCGGCGGCAGTGGTGGTGGTTACAACCGCGATCGCAACAGCAGTGGCGGCGGACGTGGCGGTTACAACCGTGATCGTAACAGCGGCAGCAGCACTGGCACTGGCGGTGGAAGCAGAGAAGGTGGTTACAACCGTGACCGCAAACCGCGTCCAAGCAGTAACGAAGGACGTCGTCCAGCGAAAGATTCTTCTTTCGAGTAATATAAACGTATGATCTGAAAAATGGAGCGGGCAACTGCTCCATTTTTTTATTTTCAAAGTGACTGCATCATTTTATTTTACTATCATAAGCGGCCAGAAGCGCTAGCTAAGGACAATGACGATCTCTTTTCGGGAAGTACTGGCTTTTCCTATCTATAATAAGGTATATTAATATTAGACTTCAGGTAATTCGCAAGGCTGCAGAGGAGGAGAAATGTTTGGAATTTAAAGGAGCTATGGGTGGGATCTACCGGCTTACAGAGTGGATTACGAGACTGGCCGCAACCAATCTGTTGTGGGCTATTTGTTCGTCTCCGTTCTTGTTTTTCTTGATTATGAAACTGCTCGTGATGCAGCAGAACCTCGCAAACGAATCATTGCAAATGAACTGGGCTATTGCTATTGTGGCACCGCTTACACTGTTCCCGGCGACTTCGGCGCTGTTTACGGTTGTTCGTAAATGGAATATGGGCGATACGGATGTACCGATCTTCCGTACTTTCTTTGTAGGTTACAAGGAAAACTACAAGCAAAGTTTAATTGGGGGTATTTTTTACACACTGCTGTTCGCGATTATGTATCTGGATTATACAGTGTACATGACGCAGTTCCGCAATATGCAGCTCGTGGGAATCATCATGTTAGTACTGCTTCTCTTGTTATTTGTATCACTGTTTAACTTTTTCTCGATGGTTGTACATTATCATATGTCCATCGGACTCATTATCAAAAACGCGGTATTGCTTACGCTGATCAGACCATTCCGTGTATTTTCCACATTGCTGGGAAGTGGATTGCTGTTCTACATCGGTTTCCGTTATCCGGTCTTGTTTGTTTTCTTCATTATCAGCATCATTGCTTGGTTCGCTTTCTTTAACTTCTACGCAACCTTCAACAAGATGCAGGAGCAGATGGAGAAGATGCAACTCAAGAAGGAAGAAGAGGAAGCTGCTGCGCTGGCTGAACAATCAGCAGAGAATGGTGAAACACCTGAGCCATCAGACGACAAAAACATTACATTGCAAAAATAAAACATGATGAATCGCCATTTACTTTTTACACAGTTAGGGATATAATAATTGTACATCCTGCGATGTACGTTTCGGTTATTCGTTGTTTTGAACCAATGATGATGTCTTCGGGAGATCAACACAGAATGTTGCTGAAAAGCCCTGTCTATACGACATGGGGACTTCAAAAAGCATTTTTGCGGTCACCCACCTGCCAAGCAGGTTCATAAGACAATGTAGCCGGACGGCATAGGCGGGTTCCTAAATCTTCATGTACAGCACCCTGACTTTTCCTCTACAAAAGGAATTTCAGGGTGTTTTTAAGTTGTGATGAATGTTTTTGATTGGTTTTATGATAAATATGATGCTTGCCCTTTTGTTACTACTTGAACAATGTTACACTAAGATACATAAATGGAACGGTTACAATCAAAGGAGGAAGGGTCTTGACCTTAAAGAGAACGCTCGTCGGTATCATCCGCAGCATGGAGGGGACCAGCGATCGAGCCAAGGATCCCAAATTAAAAACACGGTATTATAACTTATCCAAAGACAGAGCCTGGGAAGAGGTCTCTTCGACACTCAAAAAGATTCCGGGTTATAAAGTGCTGCATGAAGTGCCTTCTGTTGGAGAAGTTATTCTGGAGAAGCGGACTACTTTTGGACGGACGATGGATATTACAGTTTCCATTATCTCAGTAAGTCCTGTTCGCAGTGCGGTGGATATGTATTCAGCTTCACGTGGTTCACTTGGAGACTTGGGTTCCAATTATCGCACGATTATGAACTTATTCTCTGTACTGGATAAAAAGCTAAGCAAGTATAAAGCAAATGATTGAAATAGATGATAAATAACAAAAAGCGAGTGAAGGTTAACCTTCCTCGCTTTTGTTCTGAACGTATGATAACTTCTACAGCAAAGCTTTTACAGCAGCAATCGCTTGTTCGAAGTTAGGGGAGTCTGTCATTTCAGGCAAATACTCCACATATGTAATCCGGTCTTCGGCATCCAAAACAAAAATGGAGCGCATGTCGAGTTGGAATTCTTTGATCAGAACGCCGTAGTCTTCACCGAAAGAACGTGTTTTGTAGTCTGACAATGTAACTACGCGGTCAACACCAGCTGCTCCACACCAACGGGCCTGAGCGAACGGAAGGTCAACGCTTACTGTCAAGACAACAACATTGTCTCCGAGTTCTCCAGCTTCCACGTTGAAACGACGAGTTTGCGCATCGCATACGCCAGTATCCAGGGAAGGAACAACGCTGATTAATTTGATTTTGCCTGCGAAGTCTTTCAGAGAAGCGTCCTCAACCAGGTTCTTGCTCAGTGTAAAATCAGGTGCTTGATCGCCCACTTTCAGTTCGGGTCCGATCAATGTAATAGGGTTGCCTTTAAATGTGGCTGCGCCTGTACGTTCTTGTGTCATAATAATGTTCCTCCTTATAAATTGGTGATCCGTGCCAAAATCCATTATAATCTTTTATGAAAGGCATTGTCCAATTCGGGCATGTACCATTACGATGGATCAGAGATGTGAGTCCGATCTGAACAGGGTGGAGTGAAAGAAGAAATTTATGATATTTATTCGCTATGAGAACTGGAAAGGTTATTTGAAGTATTTCCCTTTGACGTCGCTTTTTTTAATTGCCAATGTAGTCATGTTTATTGTGTTAACGGTGAACGGTGGATCAACGAACAATATGGTGCTGCTGAAATTCGGGGCACTTACGAATCATGAACTGTTCGCGCATGAATGGTGGCGTTACATTACATCCATGTTCCTGCATGCGGGCTTCGGTCATTTATTGTTTAACAGCTTTGCGTTAATTGTATTTGCTCCACCGATGGAGCGTTTGCTCGGGTCGGTAAGGTATGGTGTATTGTACCTGGGTGGTGGTGTATTGGGTAATATTCTTGCTGTTGCGTGGTACAACTCGGTTGGGAGTATTACCATCTCGGTAGGTGCTTCAGGAGCGATCTATGCCGTCTATGGTGCATTCCTGTATGTAGCGCTGTTCCAGCGAACGATGATGGACGAGGCTTCGCGCAAAACGATGTACACATTGCTTTTGTTCGGGATCATATTCTCCTTTGCCATGTCAGGCATCAACTGGATGGCTCACCTTGGTGGATTGTTGGGTGGATTCTTTATTTACGGACTGTTGATCAGATTGTGGAAACCCCGCAGCTTAAAGCGGTAGTCAGAACGTTCTCAAGATGGAATACAGTCAAGGATAAGTAGGGTATAACAGATTGGAGCGATCAGGCGAGTGGAATTAAGACAGTTGCATTACTTTTTGAAAGTGGCACAGAAGGAACATGTAACACAGGCTGCTGAAGAGTTGCATGTGGCACAGTCGGCGGTGAGTCGTCAGATTCATCAGCTGGAAGAAGAACTGGGCGTGGACCTTTTTATGCAAAAGGGACGAAACCTGCAGTTGACTGCAGTAGGGCAGCTTTTTTGCAAACGAATTGAAGGTATCTTGAAAGATTTGGACAAGGCAGTTGGGGAAGTTCATGAGTTTCTGGACCCGGAGCATGGAGAAATTCGAATTGGATTTCCGCATAGCCTGGGGATTCATCTCATTCCTTCCGTGGTGGCTGCTTTCCGTCAGCGCTACCCCAACGTGAAATTCAGATTCAAGCAGGGGATGTTTCCTACGCTGATTCGTGATGTGTTATCCGGAGAGGTAGACTTGGCATTCATTTCTCCTTTTCCAGAGAAGCATGATCAAGTAGATGGCGATATTGTACTCACGGAAGAATTACATGCGATCCTTCCTCCTAATCACCCGTTAGCTGGTGAAGAGACAATTGCGCTTGAACAGCTCAAGGATGATAAATTTGTATTGTTTAGCAAAGGTTATTCTCTTCGTCCTATTGTGTGGCATGCCTGTCTGGAAGCTGGTTTTACACCCAAGATCGCTTTTGAAGGGGAAGAGACCGACACCATCCGCGGATTGGTCGCTGCGGGCATGGGGGTCAGTCTTCTGCCTGAGATGGCGTTATTCCAGACGAACCCTTTGCAACCGGCACATGTGGCTATCTCCCATCCAAAAGTAACGCGAACTATCGGGTTAATTCATCGTGCGCATGATAAACTGCCGCTGGTTGCTCAGTCCTTTCGTTCATTCTTGCTTGATTATTTCGGTTTACAACAAAACAATACCCCATCCGATTAACGGTGGGGTATTGTTTTTTGTTTTTGTTTTTGTTGTATTAAGTATCCAATTAATCACGGCTGTTGAAGATTCCGATGTAACGAATCAACTCAAGCAGTGAGATCAATGCTGCAGCAACGTAAGTCAAGGCTGCGGCATTCAGAACTTTTGCAACACCTTTTTCTTCTTCATTACGGATGTACCCTTCGGATACCATAATCTCTCTAGCGCGATTACTTGCATTGAACTCAACCGGTAAAGTGATGAGTTGGAATGCTACAGTTACGGAGAAGAAGATGATGCCGATACCTACAAGGTTCATGGCATTGAAGATGAATCCTGCAATCAACAGGAATGGAGCTAATCCGGATGCAAAGTTCACAATTGGGAAGATCCGGTGACGCAGTGCCAGCATCGGATAACTTTCTTTATGCTGAATGGCGTGGCCAACTTCGTGACACGCTACCGAAACAGCTGAGATTGAGTTTTCGTAATATACTGGTTCTGATAAACGTACAACCCGATTGATCGGATCATAGTGATCAGAGAGTGTACCGCGTACAGGTTCAATTGGAACATCATGCAGGCCGTTAGCATCAAGCATCTGGCGAGCGGCATCGTAACCAGTCATTCCGTTCTGGTTCGGTACCTCCGACCAACGTCTAAACGTACCTTTAACGCGAAATTGCGCCCATAAAGAGAGCAAAAAGGCGATAATGATCAATACGAACATACCGTTATTAAAACTCATATTCATTCCTCCGCTTTCTAAGAATAAGCTACATCATGGTGTTCTCAAGCAAGATTTTTAGTGCCTCCATTGTACCGGCACTTTTGGTGAGGAGTCCTGCCATCATTTTACGTGCTTGTACAGGTTTCATCTCTCCAAGTAGCGGTTTGAGTTCGTTAACCTCTCGCTCAAGTTGTTGTACGTGAAGTTCCAATGTTGTCAATTTGCTGGCAACTTGTTCTTCTGTACTAACCAGACGCCACTTCTCAAGAGACTGCTTAATCTCGTCGAGACTATACTTCTCTTGTTTCATCTGTACAATACGTTCAAGCCTCGTTAAAGTTTCATTACTATAGAGACGATAATTTTTTTGTGTACGTTCTTCGGGAGCGATTAGTCCAAGCTTTGTGTAATAATCAATCGTCCGTTCACTAACACCAGCGGTCTTGGCGAGTTCGCCAATCCGAAAAAGTTTCATATCCCCAATGATATTCACCTCGCTTGCAAGTTCAAATGTAGGGAATTGTAGTTTCCACTTGTGAATTTCTAGACTACGCCCAATTTTCTTACTAATAAGTATGATACATGATCTTTAACCGTACAGTCAAACGTTATGCTTTGGCAATCAGCATACTGCATTTCTATATCTATGTACTCATAGAATGTGATTATGTACTTAAGTGCAAGAAAAAGACGTATGACTTTATTCCCAGAAATAATTTTCAATTTTGATGAAAATACTCTTGTCAACTTTCCTCTCTTCTGCTTATAATGACATTAAGAGTTTCACGTTATGTGAAGAAACTTAACATAAGAGGGAGTGGGGTATATGAGAAAGAAATGGTTGGTTTCCATGTTAGTAATGCTTACTTTGTTCGCTTTTCCGGTTAGCGCATTTGCGGCTGCGGAGGGTCCGACTAACATTGAACTTCAAAGTGGTTTGAACTCAGCCTTTACGTTTTTGGCTGTTGTACTCGTGTTCTTGATGCAAGGGGGATTTGCTTTACTTGAAGCGGGTTCAACACGAATGAAGAATGCAGGACACATTGCGGGTAAGACCATCCTGACATTGGGAATTTCAGTTATTGCCTTCTGGGCTTTGGGTTTCGGTCTTGGTTTCGGTAATGGTAACAGCTTCTTTGGAACAACAGGATTTTTCCTGAGCGGTGACAAGATGGCTGCTTCCTTCGAATCACTGGCTTTCTCCGATGTTCCACTGACTATTAAATTCGTTTTCCACCTCGCTTTTGCGGCGGTATCTCTGGCCATTGCCTGCGGTGGTATGGCTGAACGTGCAAAAATGAGCGTATATATTGTATTCGGTACACTTTATACCATTATCATGTATCCGGTTGTTGCTCACTGGGTATGGGGCGGCGGCTGGTTGGCTGAGCTGGGTATGCAAGACTTTGCAGGATCGACGGTTGTTCACTTGACTGGTGCGACTGCAGCATTGGTAGCGACGATCTTGTTGAAACCACGTATTGGTAAATACAACAAAGACGGCAAACCTAACATCATTCCTGGTCACAACCAAGTGTATTCCGTACTCGGGGTTATTATCCTCTGGATCGGTTGGTTCGGATTCAACCCAGGTAGTACATTGTCTGCCATGGGAGATGGATTCTTCGGTTATGTTGCATTAACTACTAACGTAGCTGCTGCAGCCGGTGGTGTTGCTGCGCTGTTGATCTCATGGGCAGTACTTGGGAAGTCTGATATTCCTAGCATGTTAAACGGTGTGCTTGCGGCACTCGTTGCGATTACAGGAGCATGTGCATTCGTTGAACCTTGGGCAGCCCTGGTTATCGGTGCTCTGGCGGGTATCATCACATTCTTCACAGCACAGTACTTCGATCGTAAAGGAATTGACGATCCAATCTACGCTTTCTCCGTACATGGTATTGCTGGTATGTGGGGTGCAATCTCCACAGGTTTGTTCGCTACTCCTGAACTTGCCGAGAATGCTGGTGTAGGTCAAGCGGGTCTGTTCTATGGCGGTGGATTCCACCAATTGGGCGTACAGCTTCTCGGTCTGGCAGGTGCTTTTGCCTTCGTACTGGTAATGTCCTTCATTATTCTGGGCGGAATGAAAGCGATCATGGGCATCCGTGTTACTGAAGAAGAAGAAACAATGGGTCTGGATATCAGTGAGCACGGTACTTACGGATACCCTGAACAAATGAAAAATGTAGATTCTAAATCCAATGGTGGTACGTTCAGCTCCTGAGGTGAATGATGCTGAATCATGCTTCAAGGAGGCTGGACATGATGGAACCCATCTCGTATACAAACTATTCCTGGTCTTATCAGGGAATCGATGGTGCGGTGTCTTCTCAAGAACTGCGCCAGGCACGTGTAATATTACAGAACGAGCTCCAGGAATTGTTGTCCGCTTCCTTGTCGCCGATCGAGTGGTACCAAACGGTAAATGAACTGCATGACCGGATTGCACGGAAAGCAGTAGAGTTATGCATTCAGGGGATGGTTGAGGAAGGCTTCGGCCAACCTCCCGTCCCCTATGCCTTTATCGTATTTGGCAGTTCCGGCAGGGAAGAAGCAACGTTATGGAGTGATCAGGATAATGGCATGATCATTAGCGATACTCCACAAGAAGGTAAAGAGGAATATTTTGCTCAGCTCGGACTGCGAATGACGGATATGTTAGAAGAGCTTGGTTACGCCAAGTGCGAAGGCAAAGTCATGTGCTCTGAGCCACTCTGGAGAAAAACGCTGGCGTCATGGAAGCAACAATTAGCAGATTGGAGCTCGGATCTGAATTGGGAGCCCGTTCGTAATCTGATAATTGCTTCAGACATGCGTTTTGTTGCAGGTGAACAAAGTCTGGCGGAGGAATGGATCACGAGTTTTTATGAACAGTTCAGACTGGTTCCTGAACTTTCGGATGCAGTTCTTCGCAATACGGTTAAACATAAAGCTACATTAAATGTACTCGGACGTGTGGTCACAGAACGATTTGGTGAACATGCAGGCGGATTTGATGTCAAGTATGGCTTGTACATTCCGCTGGTGAACAGTGCACGTTATTTGGCTTTGCAACATGGGATCAAGGAGTCATCTACGTTAAAAAGAATGGAGAGACTGACTTCACTTGAAGCTGTTCCATTTACATTACTGGATGCATGCCAGCGGGCCTTCTTTGCCGCTTTGAAATTTCGCAGAAGTACACCGATTGTCATCCAAGGGGATTTGCAACATAGCAGTGGGTTCCTGGATGAGAAACAGATGAAACAAAAACAGATTCATTATGAGCTCAGGGATACGCTCGGGTTGGTACGACGAGTGCATCGTGCTTTGCAAAGACAGTTGCGTTTTGCAGAAAGGAGACGTCCATGAGAGAGCCGGCAAGGGGCAATACAGGATTCTGGAATTCGCTGCGTCAGGGAGGGGTTCCTTCCGCCATCGCTTCCATTATGGGAGCCCCTACGGCGCAACACATGGCGTTTATCCGCTCTATGATGAGAGAACAGCGCAGACCTGAGGTTCTGCATACACCTCTAAATGAGCTGGACGCAGTTGTATTTGATCTGGAAACGACGGGATTTTCGCCACAGCACGGGGATGAGATTATCTCATTTGGTGCGGTCCGTATACATGGAGGTGTGGTACTGGAAGGAGAACAGTTTTATACGGTGGTGCAGTCCAAGACCGCAGTTCCGGAACATATTACTGAACTTACAGGTATTACACAGGAGATGACGTTGGACGCACCGACTTTGCTGGAAGGGCTGCATGATTTCATGTCTTTTGTAGGTGGAAATGTTCTGATTGCACACGCAAGTGCGCATGACCGAGCTTTTCTGAATGCAGCTCTGTGGCGGACTTCAAAGGTAAGGCTGACGCACCGTTTAATTGATACGATGATGTTGGCCCGCTGGCTTGAACCGAGCAGGCCGGGGTATGGTTTGGATGAATTGCTGGAATCCAGAGGGATTCCGATATATGGACGTCACCATGCACTGGAAGATTCAAAAATGACTGCACAGTTATGGTCCTGCTACTTGGAGGACATGACTCGTAAAAATGTGGAGACCTTGGGTGATCTGTATACCCAGCTAAGTCACGCATAACGGAACGGGAAGCAGATTGTATGAAGGCACAACGTGTTGTGTCGGATCCTGCGATTCCTTCGAGGATTCAATCAGATAACTGTTCAGATGCATATGAGATCGCAACCCGCTTGTAAGGTCGGGTGAGCCGATGAGGTACATCTGAAGCAAACCGGCGAAGGCCGGAAGAGCTTGCAAGTCCTCTAAGGAAGGAACAGGCCTGGTCTGGGGATGAGAATGGAAGATACCGATGAGCTTGGGCTCGGAGAATACGCACCGAATCCATTCGGCATCGTCCAGAGTAAAATGGTGCAGCGGGTCAGGTGCTACGTTACGAATGGGCTGAAACCGACTGATTCGTATACCGCCCGCTGCGGTTTCACCCAGCATAACCCCGCAGGCTTCTTGTGGCAGCGAAAGGAACATGTGCTTTGACATCTCTTGTTCTACGGAAGAAGGGATGTAGAAGGCGTTTTGCTGCCCGTGAAGTGCTGCCATTTGTATTCACCCCTCTCTCTTTGGCTCCTGCTACGGCAGGAGTCCTTTTTCATTTTATTTTCTGTGATGCGGATTGTAAAATTTTAAAGGAAAAGGGTACAATAATAAAGAGAACATTTGGGAATCATGTTCTGGTGAACTATGATAGAGCGTGATAAACACTTAGCATGTGCAGAAATTACGGTTTCAGTTTCAATGTGCTAATTATATAAAAGGGTGGCGGGTTATGAAACGAAACATATACATACTCCTTGGTGCTGTCTTGCTGGTTGGTATTGCACTGGCCCAGAATGCGGGTGACGGCATTGCAGCCGTCTTTAAGCAGGAAGAACCGATGCCTACTGAGACGGGACCACGTGCGGGTCTTCTGGCACCTGCTTTTTCTCTGACAGCAATGGATGGAGAGACGTACAGTGTGGGCGGTGCCAAAGATAAGGCCACATTCGTCAGTTTCTGGGCATCTTGGTGTGAGCCGTGTAAGCAGGAAGCTCCGGAGCTGAACAGAATGGCTGCGAAATACAAGGATAAGCTTGACATGTATGGGGTTAATGTAACGTCATATGATAAACTCAAGGATGCCAAAGCTTTTGTAGATGAGTACCAACTGACATTCCCTATTCCCTTGGATGAGAAGGGGACTGTGTATGCTCAATACAATGGGGTGGCTTTTCCAACGAATGTTCTGATTGACTCCAGAGGAGTTATACAGGAGATTGTTCTGGGCATATTGCCCGAGAAAGAGTTGGAACGTAAGATTAAAAAGTTAATTGCGAATTAATTTTCATGTAAACAAAGAAGCCTTTGCATCCATGATTCATGGGTACAGAGGCTTCTTTATATTTTCCGGGAAATAAGCGTTAAGAGGTTGTTCAAAAAACGCTTTTTTGAACATGCACTTTAGTGGTTGCTTATCCCATGAGCAGGAATAGGGAGTGTACCCGGCTCATCCTGCAATTTTTCTTGAAGCAACGCATAGCGGAAACTGTGAACGAGAGCTTCCCAACTTGCTTCAATTACGTTCTCGGATACACCGACAGTGTTCCATGTGTTTTCCGTATTTTTGGATTCGATCAATACACGAACTTTGGCAGCTGTAGCATCCTTCTCATCGAGTACACGCACTTTGTAGTCTGACAGATGCATGTTGGCAAGGGAAGGGAAGTATTGCACCAGCGCTTTCCGAAGGGCGTTATCGAGTGCGTTAACCGGACCATTGCCCTCAGCAGCGGTATAAGCGCTTGTTCCAGCGATATTCACCTTGACAAAAGCTTCTGAAACAACGGATTTGCCCGCCGTTTTCTCTACAAGCATTTTGAATGATTCAAACGTGAACAATTCTTTCATGTCACCGTTCGCTTCACGAATTAACAATTCAAGCGAAGCATCCGCACCTTCGAACTGGTAACCCTGATGTTCCAGATCTTTGATTTTCTCAATAATCTGACGTGAATTGGCACTGCTTGGATCGAACTCAAGCCCCAGTTCCTGTGCTTTGGATACAATGTTACTTTGTCCGGCAAGTTCAGAGACCAGCACGCGTTGTTTGTTACCAACCAGTTCAGGCACGATGTGTTCATAGGTACGTGAATCCCGCAGGATGGCAGAGACGTGAATTCCACCTTTGTGAGCAAAAGCAGCATTGCCGACATAAGGCTGATTTATCGGCATATTCACATTGGCAATCTCGCTAACATAACGAGCCACGTTTGTAAGTTGTCTCATGGAATCTTCAGTAACACATTCATAACCAAGTTTCAGTTGCAGGTTCGGGATAATGGATGCAAGATTGGCGTTACCGCAACGCTCTCCATAACCGTTCATCGTTCCTTGCACCTGACGGGCTCCGGCTTGTACAGCGCTGAGTGTGTTGGCCACAGCCAGTTCACAATCATTATGTGTATGGATCCCGAGATGTGCATGAGGCAGGCTTCTATGCAATGTGGATACGATCTCGTGCACCTCGTTTGGCATCGTCCCGCCGTTGGTATCACACATAACGAGCCAGTCCGCTCCAGCTTCATGGGCCTTGGTCAAGACCGCTTGAGCATACTCCGGGTTATGTTTGAATCCGTCAAAGAAGTGTTCTGCATCAAAGATCACTTCCATTCCATTCTGTTTCAGATAGGCGATGGAATCATAGATCATGGACAAGTTTTCTTCCAATGTAGTCTGCAAAGCGGTGTGCACATGGAAGTCCCATGATTTACCGACCAGGGTTGCAGCCTGAGCACCAGATTCGATCATGCGCTTCAGGTTGGCGTCTTCACTAGCAACACTGCCTTTACGGCGGGTACTGCCAAAAGCAACAACCTTTGCGTTCAGGTTTAATTCCTTGACTCTTTTGAAAAACTCAATGTCCTTGGTATTGCTGCCGGGAATTCCGCCTTCAATATAATGGACACCCAGGTCATCAAGCTTCTTGGCAATTTTGAGTTTGTCGTCTGCCGATAAGCTGACACCCTCCCCTTGTGTGCCGTCACGTAAAGTCGTATCGAAGATGGAAATGGCCTTTGACATGAAGATCCTCCTTTGAGATAAAGCGCTCTTTTAAAAGTTTGGATTTTAAGTTAGGAAAAGCTGTTAAGTACGTTAGTGGACGAATCCTTCGATTCGGCAACGCTACACTGTGTTAAACTCAATGCGCTGATTTGTCCTAAAGTCGTCAATTTGTATAATTAATTATTATAGCACCATTATAGCCAAATGCTACATGGAAATCGCAGTTTCATGTAACAATTAACGTATTTTAGAGAAAAAAGAAGGATGTTAATCATAATCCGGATGTATGTTATAATCTATTATTGAGTTTTAATTGTAATATATGGAAGAAAAGGAGGGGTGATTTTGACTTTTTTATGGGAAAATACGATTATTGCTCTGATCACTTTGATATTTTTTGTGAGTGTAGGCTGGTTAATTATTCGGTCTCTGATCAGATCTCGCAGAAAATAAATGCTCATGACTGAATTAACATAACGGGTTTGATATACTATAGAAGAAAGAAATTCGTTTCATTAATTAGTGTGCAAGAAAGGGCGGGGGTTCATGATGTCTTCAGACGGCAATCCTCCAGCAAATGTGGATCAATACTACCCTACAGCCGGACGGGTGATTCTACATGTCGATATGAATGCTTTCTACTGCTCTGTACATGAAGCCGAGGAACCAGATTTATATAGAGGAAAAGCAACGGCCGTTGCGGGCAGCAGTGAACTGCGAAAGGGTGTAATTGTAACCTGCTCATATGCCGCTCGTAATCGAGGCATCTCAACAGGTATGGTTGTTCACCAAGCCATGAAAAAGTGCCCTGATCTCATTGTGATTCGTCCTGATTTCCATTTATATCGTCAATATTCAAGAGCGTTCATGCAGATTGCGTATAGTTATACGCCTCAACTTGAGGCTACATCCATTGATGAATGTTATCTTGATATTACGGGTTCAAGGCAATTCGGGAATCCAATGGAGATTGCGGAGAGCATTCAGCGGAGAATCAAGGATGAATTGGGGCTGCCATGTTCCATTGGCATTGCACCCAACAAATTATTGGCGAAAATGGCTTCGGATCTGAAAAAACCGAACGGTATTTCCATTTTACGCATGAGAGACGTACCCCGGATTCTTTGGCACAGACCATGCAACGAGATGTTTGGCATTGGCAAAAAAACGGCTGAAAAGCTGAAAAAATTGGGCATTGAAACGATTGGTCAATTGGCCAAGTCGGATGAGAACATGTTGACCGAACTATTTGGAGTTAATGGAGCATGGCTCAAAAATTCTGCGAATGGCATTAACCATTCCGCAGTTCACGCGGAACGGGAGGCCAATAAATCCATTGGGCATACAACCACTTTACCGGCGGATGTATCGGATATGAATGAGATTCATCGGGTGTTCCTCAATATAAGTGACCAGGTAGCCAGAAGGTTGCGCAAGCACGAAATGTTCAGTCAGGGTATTCAGATTACAATCCGGACACCGGATATGAAGACAATCACCCGATCACGTCTAATGGAAGTTCCTACGGAGGATGCAACGGTCATTTACCGTGAGGCCTGTAAACTATTTGAGAAGCATTGGGGTAGTGGCAAGCCTGTACGCATGCTGGGTGTGACACTTCAGAACCTGATTCCAAGAGAAGAATCCGCTGTGCAGATGGACTTGTTCGAATATGAGCAGAAGCCCAAGAAGGACAATCTGATTCGGATTATGGATCAGTTACGTGATAAATTTGGTGAGAATGCTGTTGTGACCGCCGGCATGCTTGGAGACGATCCTTCCGTGCTGCTTCGTAATCATAAAGTGCGCGGTACTTCCCTGCAAAAAGATAACTTGCAAAGTCTTGATTAAATAAGGGATAATAGAGACTTGTGGTTGCAAATTGATTTGTAATTATCCTTACTTTGTATTAATATGTTTCTAGATAAAAACACTGTACGTTTTGAATTTTAGGAGGAGAGAATGTAATGAGTAAATATACTTGGGTTGAAAAAGACACATGCATCGCATGTGGCGCTTGTGGAGCAACAGCTCCAGACATCTACGATTATGATGATGAAGGTTTGGCTGAAGTTATCTTTGACGGCGATGCTAACCATGGTGTCAAAGCTATTCCAGACGACTTGTTTGACGATATGCAGGATGCATGCGATGGCTGCCCTACAGATTCAATCAAAGTAGCGGACGAGCCTTTCAATAAAGAAGGCTAATTATTTCTCACATGAACATAGAGCACTTTCTTTTGTCTTAACGACAAGGGAAGGTGCTTTTTTGCATTCATTTAACTGTGATTATCTGACTATGGATCAAGGACGAACATTGTCGAACCCCCTTTTTTCCACCGGGTACTCAAGTCCTATGGATTCAACGCCTGGTTATGCCGATATATAATGATATACGGAAAAAGGCGAAATAGTGGAGGATCGGATGCAAAATACTCATCTAAGAACATATGTCAAGAAACATCCCGACAATAAAATGGCTTGGTACTTGCTCGGAAAGGAATATTTGGGCGAAGGACAGGAGGCCAAAGCCAACTATTGTTTTCAGCAAGCGGGCGAGGTTTATGAGGCATTTGAACGCAGTAAAGCTCCTGCTGACATCTGGGTAGACTATCAGGATAAACTGGTGGAAATGTCTGAGCAAAAGGAGAAAAAACAACGTAGACGCAAAATGTGGCTCACGTTGCTCATGCTGCTTGTGCTGGCAGGTCTGCCACCTGCGGACGCTCCGGGTTTCAGTCGGGAAGCGGCCGACGCACTGTCAGCAGCACTGGAATCCACAGATGACATCGAAGCGCCTGTAGAAGCGGATAAACAGGTTGGAACTGCATCCATTGCGCCAAGCAATGTGTTCACTGCTGCGGCATTTGGTGGAGGTAATCATGGCGAGGCTGCGCTCGCAGCTGCCTGGTCCGGGTCTGACCCAAAAGTAGAGACCTCTGCTGTACTGGGTATGCAAACCTCGGATGACTGGTCTTTATGGAAGCGAAATATGCCTGTGAAATACATAGTACAAACCAATACAAGCGGGAAATTAACTGCACAGAGTTATGATGCCAAGCAATGTAACTGTGAACCTCCTGAAATTACACCGAAAATCAAAAAGATGGCCTTGGCGTGGACCGCCAAGCAGGAAGCAGCTGCATCATTATCAAGTGCAATCGTTGCCTATCGCAAAAAAAATGACGCTTGGCCTAAGAGTGTAACGCAAATGGCTCAGCCATTTCCGAACAATATTCTGGGAGAGACTGCGTCAGGGATGCCCGAGATGTTTCCGAAGCTGTTAGCTTTGCATCAAGGAAAGGCACAGGAAGGAAAGAATGATTCGAGTGGTAAAGAGAATGGTTCAACATCTTCGAATTTGTCTCAAGGCAAAAATGCCGCTTTTGCAGATACGCTGGGAGGTCAGCCTTTTTTGCAGGAACCGCTGGAGATTGTCATTGATAAGAATAAACATAAACTTGCATTAATTAGTGGGGATACCATTGTTCGTATGTATGATGTGGGACTTGGCGGTGATCGAACACCGGAGGGGTCATTTGTCATTACAGATAAAGTGGTCAATCCGAATGGACGCTCGAACGGGGAGTTCGGAAGCAGAGGTATGCAACTCTCGAATACAAATTATGCCATCCATGGGACCAACGAGCCAAACAGTATCGGACTGGATGAGTCCCTTGGATGTGTGAGAATGCGTACAGGAGATGTAGAAGAGTTATTCGCTCTTGCTCCGCAAGGCACTCCGGTACGCATTGGAGAAGATGTACTGCCAGATCTGACGCTTGTTCCAGAAGCAAAGCAGCGTTATCAGCATACACTTGTTCCAAAGCAAAATAATCCGAACAAAACGTATCACTGGCTGAATTGATCTGTTTGATATGTAGAATCAGATGGATTCAGCCTGAATCATCTACATGTTGGCAATAATGATAAGAGCACCAATGATGATGATCAAGCCGCCTACACTGGCTGCTGTCCATGCAATGGCTTTGCGATTCACTTCTTCTTTCTTTTGCTGTAATGCAGGTGGTTTACGTTTGGGAGCCATGAGTTATTCCTCCTTATTTGGAATAGAACTGGTGTAGAGTAACCATGCTCTCATTGTAAAGAATTCAACTCGTCATTTCCAGTGGGCGGGTGGATTTCTTGTGAGCATTTTGTATTATTCGATTTGTGCTGTCTATGCGCAAACTACTTTCCTTTTTAATAAGAAACAGATAAACTTGTGAGTAGAGTGTTTTTTTACATATGAAAAGACGGACAACGGCTTTTTGGCGTACCGGACCAGAACGGAGTGAGTGATTTGTTATACAGAAGTCTTGCTAAACCTTTGTTGTTCAAAATGGACCCTGAACAGGCCCATCATCTGATTATTGGCGGCCTTAGTGGCGTGGGTAGCATCCGTCCAGTTCCTTCCGGACTGCGTGTGATGTACGGCGTTCGTGAAACGTCTGATCTGGCTGTTGACATGTTTGGGTGTCATTTCCCTACACCTGTTGGTCTGGCTGCGGGTCTGGACAAAAATGGGCAGGCCGTAACGGGCTTTTCTTCCATCGGATTTGGATTCATGGAAGTGGGAACCGTGACACCACTTGCACAACCAGGTAACGATCAACCACGGCTGTTCCGTTTGCCTCCAGATGAGGCGTTGGTGAACCGAATGGGCTTCAACAATCTTGGTGCGGAAGCCATGGCAGGTGAATTGGCACGTCTACAGGATCGGCGTATTCCAGTGGCTGTTAACATCGGCAAGAATAAGGCAACTTCTAATGAGGAAGCTCACCTGGACTATTCGAAGTGCATTCAGGCACTATACGATTATGCTGATCTGTTCGTGGTTAATATCAGTTCACCAAATACACCGGATTTGCGTAATCTGCAACATGGGAATGAATTGAAGGAACTGCTCGCTGCGGTTATGAACGAGATGAACGTGCAGCATGCACGAGCGGGCGGAGCGACCAAATCCGTTCTGGTGAAAATTGCACCGGATGTGAATGATCAGGAACTTGAATATATGGTTCGCACAATTGCAGACAGCGGTGTTGCTGGCATTATTGCAACGAACACAACCATCAGTCGTACAGGACTTTCCCACCAACATGCGAAGGAAACAGGCGGTCTGAGCGGTAAACCTCTACGTGATCGTTCAACGGAGATTATTCGCCAGATCTATCGCCAGACCGAAGGCAAACTTCCGATTATCGGTTCAGGTGGCATTTTCACAAGTGAGGATGCATACGAGAAAATTAAAGCCGGAGCAAGCTTGGTCGAAATATATACAGCATTGATCTATGAAGGACCTGAGGTGAATCGGCGCATTCATGCCGGACTGCGTGAGTTGCTGCGCAAGGACGGTTATCGTCATATCTCCGAAGCGGTTGGTGCGGAGCATCGTTAAGAAGGAATGTGAATCCCCGGAATGAAATATAGAAGCATGGGAAGAGCGTAAAATGGTTCGGGACTCTTCCCCCCACCAAACATCATGTATAATGGAATAGAACAGGGGACGCTATAGAGACAGGAGGCATAAGCATGGACGGTAGAGACTGGGGTACATTTTTACTTCCTTATGAACAAGCGGTAGAGGAATTGAAAGTCAAGTTTAAGACAATGCGAGCGGAACTGAAGAAACGGGAAGAGTATGCCCCGATTGAATTCGTTACCGGTCGTGTCAAAAAAATATCCAGTATTCTGGAGAAATCCAGACGACTGAATGTGTCGCTTGATGACGTGGAAACAGGCATTGAGGATATTGCAGGTATCCGCATTATGTGCCAGTTCGTGGATGATATCCGTCGGGTTGCCGAGTATATTCGAGGTCGTAAGGATCTCACGGTACTCATTGAGAAAGATTACATTACGAATTTCAAAGAGAGCGGCTATCGTAGCTTCCATATGATTATTGAGTATCCCGTTCAGACGGCTCTGGGACAAAAGAAAGTTTTGGCCGAGATACAGATCCGGACACTTGCCATGAACTTCTGGGCTACCATTGAACATTCGCTGAGTTACAAGTTTCGCGAAGGGTTACCTGATGAGATGAGAACTAGGCTGAAAAAAACGGCTGAGGCCGCGTTTATACTGGACAACGAGATGTCTGCTATTCGTCTACAGATTTTGGAGGCGCAGAAGGCATTTGAGGATGATTCCAATATCGTGTCAAGAACATTGAATATCATTCATCAATTATACTTCTACCACCTTGTCAGTGAAGCAATTGAAGCACAGAAGCGATTTAACGATTACTGGGAACGGCATGATATGGAAGGGCTCAAAGACTTGCTGGATGACGTGAAGAAACTTCTGAACAACGCCAGAAAGGGCGAAAACCCGGATGAGCATCTATGAGCCACTGTACGTTGACTACTTAATCTACTTCAATCGGGATCAGGATTATTTCGAGTGTCATGAGGTGTTGGAAGAATTGTGGCTGGAACGTAACCGGGATTCTCTCTATAAAGGGTTGTTGCAAATTGCAGTTGGTTTATACCACTTCAGGAATGGCAATCTCCGCGGAGGAACGATGATGTTACAGAGCTCACTTGATCTTCTGGAACCTTATCCTGCTACGACTCTGGGCATTGAGCTTGGGATTTTGGTACAGGAAGTAAAGGCAATCGTGAAGCAACTGTCTGAGCCTGACGCTCAGTCTGTGACTTATAGGGATTTGTCCATACGAATTGTTGATGAGGTCTTAGAACAAGAGATATCTAGAAGATCGCTTGAGCTAAAACCAAATATTCCGCAACGCCGGAGTCCTACCAGAGGGCGAATATACGAAGAGAAGATGAAGGCGATGGATCAGAGTAAAAGTTGAACCGTAATCAGCGTTAACATTCAAATGAGCATCCCATGGATATGAAGTTCCATGTATATGAAACACCCCGACGATTCCTGTAAAGGGAACGATCGGGGTGTTTTTGAATGTTGCGTCATATTCAGATGATTGCAGGTGGCGCAGCCTGTCCTTCAACAGAACAGTGTCTGGTGATACAAGTGCCTGATTGTAGATACTTGTGGAAACGGATCTATCAGTTAGCTTGCCGAAGGAGCGGCACTGCCTTTATATTTTTGGAAAAATTGTTTGTAATCATCCAGTGTGTAGCCTTGGTCACTGCCATTCTCTTTCAGTCCGCCAACCATACGGTCTTTCTCGACACCAGCCTCATAATAGACGAGTGTAGGCGTGAACTCGATATTGTAATCGGTCCATCCTGCTTCGAATTCACGCAGATTGAACTGCGGAAGCTCAATACCTTCACTGTCAACCAGTGGCATCAACTGAGGTGTTGTTGCACGGCAGTGCGAGCAGTCGGAAGCAAAGAAATAAACAAAAAAGCTGTCTTTGTTATCGATTTTGGCTTTGAGATCAGTGGGAACAATAATTTGTTGATAGTTGGGATCACTAAGTAGCTCCCGTGTAGCTGGATTAAGCTTGGAAGCAGCGATGCCATAAGCATTTTCCACTGAATCCATCTGTTTCTTGGATTGCTGGTCTACGACAACCAGTGCTGCAATCATAATGATTAAAATACCCAGGAAAATAAGGATCGCAGCACTTTTCTTTTTCTTCTTGGATTTCATTGGACATCCCCCATCGATCATATCGAAATATAGTTTGGGCAAAAATAAAGGTTGGGATAATATGCATAAACACCCGAATTTTTGCTCAGGAATCAATCTACTTGCCATTATACTACATTACACGCTGTAGTGGAATAGATACGATATGATAGGAAAGCAAAGCTTGGATATGATAAAATAAAACGATATTGCAATCTTACCAAGACAGGATGAGTGGGAATATGGGTGTAAAGTTACCTTTGATATTTGCTGAGCGAATGAAAAGTTTGCTTGGTGATGAGTTTGAACAATTCATGAAATCTTATGAACAGTCTCCTCATGCGGGACTGAGAGTGAATACGCTAAAAATATCGATGGAACAATTCGATGAGATTGCTCCGTTTGATCTAAGACCTATTCCGTGGTGTGAGACAGGATTCTATGTACCTCATGGTGTTAAACCGGGGCTGCACCCTTATTATCATGCAGGCCTGTATTATATACAGGAACCAAGTGCAATGGCTCCAGTTGAATTATTGCAGGTGGAGCCTGGAGATCGCGTGCTTGATCTGTGTGCTGCTCCGGGAGGAAAAACAACACAGATTGCTGCAAAGCTGCAAGGCAAGGGTGTACTTGTGACGAACGATATCCATGCTGAACGCACCAAAGCGCTGGCCAAGAACGTGGAACTGTACGGGGTGCGTAACGCGGTTGTTTTGAATGAGTCGCCAGAGCGGATCGCAAATGCATTTCCTCATTATTTTGACAAAGTATTAATAGATGCGCCTTGCTCAGGTGAAGGCATGTTCCGCAAGGATGAGGACATGGTGAAATCATGGGAACATCATTCGGTGGAAAAATGTGTGCTCATGCAGCGAGATATCTTGGAGACTGCGGCACGATTGTTAGCCCCGGGCGGAACTATCGTGTACTCGACATGTACCTTTGCGCCGGAGGAAAACGAAGCAATGATTGCGGAGTTTCTGAATGTAAACCATGATTTCGTTGTCAGGGACATTCCTGAAGAAAAAGGATTTGCTCCAGGACGTCCGGAATGGGTACGTAAGATGATGCCAGAGAAGGCAGAGGAGACGGAAGCTGTACTGGATCAAACGCGTGGCACCGCAAGATTGTGGCCTCACCTTTTGGAAGGAGAGGGGCATTATGTCGCTGTGTTGCAGCATCGTGCAGGGCAAGAAATAGAAACAGATCAACCTGGAGTAGTTAAAGAAGGAGCAATGGAGTATGGACAGGTCGTGGATGTGTCCAGGATTGAAGCAGAGGGGAACAAGGATCACTCTATTGCTGCTTCTTCAATTGCTATGACCAAGGCTGATCGTAAAAAGGAACGTTTATTGCGAATCGAATCCCGAGAGTCCCATGACAGACAGGCTGGTGGCGGCAAGAATTCGGGTAGACAGAGTAAAAAAGGTAAAGATCACGGTGGACGTAAATCGGAACGAGGTCAGGGACGCGGAGCTGATCCGGCAAGTATTGATCCGGTTGCGATATACAGTCAGTTTATGAAAGAACAATTGGAGATTGAGTTAACTGGAGAGACGGTATGTTACGGAGATCGGGTGTATCAATCATCAGTTGGTGCAGCTCGGTTGGAGGGACTGAAAGTCATTCGTCCAGGCTGGTTTATGGGCACGATTAAGAATGGACGATTTGTTCCGTCCCACCCGCTTGTGTGTGCTTTGAATACATCTGAAGCACGGCGAAGCGTAAATCTGTCATCCGCTGATGGCGAAGCCGTGAGATACCTCAAGGGTGAAACGTTAAATATTGAAGAAGAACGAGTGGTGCTCAAGGCGGATACGTTTGCCAAAGGGTATGTTCTTGTATGTGTAGATGGTTATGCCGCTGGCTGGGGAAAATGGCTGGATGGTGTACTGAAGAATGAATATCCGGCAGGTTGGAGGTGGACATCGGTATGAGTGGAAAAGGAAAACAAACGTTGCGTCTGGACAAAATATTAAGCCATAT
Organism: Paenibacillus sp. FSL H7-0940; assembly: GCF_037979415.1. NCBI lineage: Bacteria > Bacillati > Bacillota > Bacilli > Caryophanales > Paenibacillaceae > Paenibacillus > Paenibacillus sp. FSL H7-0940. The sequence goes on along the minus strand of NZ_CP150280.1, from coordinate 3,364,093 downwards.
GGGTGTGGGAACACGAAGTGAACTTAAAAAGATGGTGAAACAAGGCAGAATCCACGTGGACGGCAAAGCGGTGAAAGACAGCGGGGTACAGGTGAACCCCGAGGTCAACGTCATTGAAGCCGATGGAGAGCGGATTGTGTATCGGGAGATGATCTATCTGATGCTGCATAAACCTCCGGGTGTCGTGTCTGCTACCGAGGACAACAGAGATAAGACGGTACTGGATCTGCTGCGCAAAGAGGATCGGGTGTTCAATCCTTTTCCTGTGGGACGACTGGATAAGGATACGGAGGGACTGCTCATTCTTACGAATGACGGTCCACTTGCCCATGATCTGTTATCTCCACGCAAGCATGTGCCCAAAACCTATGAAGCCCGTGTGCTGGGAAACGTGGATGAAGCGGATGTGCAACGTTTCAAGGCGGGCATTCAATTGGATGACGGATACGAGACGCTGCCGGCCGAACTGACTATACTTGGTCAGGAAGAGACGGAAGAAGGTACGATCTCGTCGATCTCGCTTATTATTCACGAAGGGAAGTTTCACCAAGTGAAACGTATGTTTCAGGCGGTAGGCAAGCGTGTGGTCTATCTGAAACGCGTAGCCATGGGTGAGCTGGAACTAGCTTCCGATCTTGCTATCGGAAGCTATCGTGAACTAACCGCAGATGAGTTGAGCCTTCTGCGGAAGTAAAAGCTCCCGACCTTCGCGAAGCAGAGCAGGGAGTGGTGGAGGGAAGCGAAGCCCCGATACTAACGCCGAAGGCGAGAAAGCTCCCGTCCTTCGCGAAGCGGAGCAGGGAGTCGTGGAGGGAAGCAAAGCCCCGATACTAACCGCCGAAGGCGAAAAAGCTCCCGCTCTTCACGAAGTGAAGCAGGGAGCCGGGCAGAGAGCGAAGCCCTGCCCGTAATGGTCCCGGTTAAGCTTGGGCGGGAGCGCCGCTAACCAGCGGTGTGCCCGGCAACAAGCGTTCCTACGCCAACCGTGACATAGCAAGACCCGACCTAACACCGTTGCGCAAGACGGGAGTCCAGAGGGCAGAGCCCTCTGGGGCCCTCCCTCGGAAGGGAGGGTTTGGGTGGGTGCGACTACTAACAGATGAGGATGAAGCTAGAATGACCTATAAATTAATTGCACTTGATGTAGATGGAACACTGCTGAATGATCATCATGAACTAACCGAATGGACTCAGGAGACCTTGATCCAAGCTTCCCGTCAGGGAGCAGAGATCGTTCTGTGTTCAGGTAGAGGTCCTGCCAACACGATTCCTTTTATGGAGCAGATGGGACTGGATGGATATGTGATTACACATAATGGTGCCGTAACGGCGCAAGTGGATACCCGTGAGGTGGTTCATCATTTTGCATTAGATGGACAAGGACTAGAGCCGATCATATCGTACTGTCGAGCCAATGGAGTACATTTTGACATCAATACGGCATTTGGTCTATATGTGGATCAACCGGAAGGTTTGGGTTTGCAGGTGCGTGAGATGTATTACAACTTTATGGCCGAGCCATTGAAGTTACCCAAGTGGGTTGACATGACAGAACCGCTGGCGAAGTTCACTGCATTTGGTCCGATTGAACAGATGGATGCAGTACTTCAGGAATGGTCTACCTGGAATCTGCCTTATTATATGACACGGAGTGGTGACTTTTTTATTGATCTGATGCATCCCGAAGCGTCCAAAGGCGCTGCACTTAAAAGGCTTGCCGAATCGAAGGGAATCTTGCCTTCGGAGATCATGGCGATTGGTAACTACTTCAATGATATTACGATGCTGACCTTTGCGGGCAAAGGCATTGCCATGGATAACTCACCGGACGAGGTGAAAGCTGCTGCGGACGAGGTTACACTCTCGAATAACGAGCAGGGAGTGGCACACGCGATCCAAAAATATGTGTTATCCGTCTAACCTTACATCTAATATTTGAAATGCACGCTTCCCTCATAATCTACCGTCCTCAGGGGCATCCTAAGAGAATAACGTTAGGAATGGAGGAGGACGCGTGATGAAATATGATGTGGAATTGGTTGCAGACCTGCGGACATCAGGTGGAGAAGTACAGGACGTGATGGTCAATGGTCAATATGCAGGCTCACTTTTCCTTGTGTACAGAGAAGGAGATCGTTTATCAGGTAGTCTTCAGATCGAGCAGGAGTCTCTGCCAGATGATACAGAGCAACGTATCGTGGAAAAAGTGCATGCCTATGTTCGATCTCTTGCAGATGCGTTGGAAGCTGCATATTATGAAGTGTTGGTTAGTTGTGGCTCATTACATTCGGTTCTGCATCAGCCTGAGTCAGAGACAGTGTGGCCGTCTGAAGAGAGGAATCATGACGAAGGCAGCTATGACGATATAGGTAGCAGTGGAAGTAAGGTAATTCCTGTTTCACAAGCCGAATCGTTTACATATGAAGATCGGGATCAGGTTCTGGAGATGGAAATGGTAAGCGCAGGACGCAGCATATCGACGTATATATTCAATGATGTCGAAGGGCAGGAACTTGCAGAAGCTTCCTTAAAACAATATGGCGCTGATGTACAAGGTGAAATACACTGGTATGACGAGCCGGAAGAGAATCAATTGGAAGCTGCGGCAGAGTTGCTGGTCAGAGAGCTGGATGAAGATATCATCGATACGATTACGATTCGCATGTGGCATCAGGGCAACGAACTCGAAACGCTAGAGTGGGTACATCGCGATTTCTCCGAGGAATTTGAGGATACCGATGAATCGGATCTGGATGAATTGGAAGCTGCTGAAGAAACATGTTATGTCATGTTGAAGCGTAAGGATCGGGAGTTCCGGGTATATGAGCTGTTTCTTCAGGAACGAGGTGGATTGCCTGTGGGAACAGCAACAATAGACACTTCTCATTCCGATCTGACGGGATACATTGATTACGAGGTTCCTGGTACCAGTATTCAGCGAAAGAGCCTGGTCGAAGTGTTGATGCAGGAGTTGGACAAGGAAATGGAGTTTGATACCCTGCACCTTACGATGTTGTATCGAAATCAGATTATTGATGAAGCCAGAATAGATGGGTAAAAGGCAGCTGCCTTTTACCTTTTTTTGTTCTCATTCATTTTGACGAAAAATCCATTTCCCGGTATAGTACCATTAGTTTAAAAGAGATCAGGAAGCGGAGGAGAACAATGAGGCACTCATTCAGGATCAGTAGCGAATATATTAACGATGGTTTTCAAGCGGTTCAGGCGAAGCCGGAAGATACGGAGGATGTGATGTCGCTGCTGGTGGAGACAGCCGAATGGTTACAGAGCCAAGGTTCTTCCCAATGGAACGCTTTGCTTAAAGGTGAAGATTCACATGATACGGCAGGGGCGATTCGCCGTGGGGATGTGTTTGTATTCAAAAAAGGGGCGGACGTAGCGGGGATGGTCATCCTTTTGGTTCAGCCAAGTCCTTGGGATATTCATCTTTGGGGTTCAAAAGCTCATGCCGAGGATGGCGCAATTTATCTGCATCGGTTAGCGATTCGAAGAAAATATGCTCAGAGCGGTTTAGGACGGTCCATTTTGCAATGGTCCAGCAGCGGCATACATTTTGAAGGCAAACATAATCTTCGGTTAGATTGCGGAGCGAGCAATGCTACGTTGAACGCCTTTTACGCGAGGAACGGGTATACTTTTTTGGGAGTGACCGATGGTTACAGTACATATGAGAAGCCCGTGGAGCCACTGAGCTGAGAATTCTGACTATCCTATGAATATGTTGACGACAACCGCAAGCGATGGACTGCTGAATTAAAGCTTTTGCTTCTGAGGGGAACGTTTCATGAATATGTTGTATATACGAGTTATCGTAATATAGATGTTCCGGCTTCCCTATGTCATAATGGATAGTAGAGCAGTACGTAAGTTAGAAAGGGGGAAACTAACGGTGAAATTGCTGCAGGCGCTTTTCTTTCCTCCGGAGCAGCCCGGAGGTGTATCCTCTATGATTCCGTATATGCAAGAGAGATTTACAACCCCGAGGTGGGAAATGGATCTGTTCTCGTTGCCAAAGCGAATTCGCAATAAGGGCAGAGAGGAAGTTCAGTTCGAAACGTTTGACTGGACTGAATATCAGGATAGTCCTGTTGTCCAAAAATATATTCAAACATATCGTGATTATCTTTGGTGGACCAAACTGCGAATTCAGAAGCCCTATGATCTGATCCATGCCCACCACCCAATTGCAGGACTTGCGATGAAAACAGTTTTCCCGGATACACCCCTCATTCAGACGATTCACTCCAGTTATGAACGAGAATTAATCCTTAATGGACGCATTGAAACGGATGGACCGGAGCATCGATTCCTGCTTGCGATATATGGTGAGCTGGAACACCAGGCAGAGCGCCTCTTGACGGTGTCGGATTCGTTCCGTCGTTATCTCGCTCCCTACGTGAAGGAACCTGATGTCATCGGTGTGATTCCCAATGGATTTGATGAGAAGCGCTTTAAGCCGATCCCTCATGATAATGCGATACCACAGCTGGTCACGGTATGTCGACTTGTTCCGGCAAAAGGGTTGGATATTCTTTTCAAAGCCTGTGCGGAACTGAAGGGCCGAGGTCATGATTATGTGTTACATATTATTGGAGATGGACCGATTCGTCCTGACCTGGAAGAATTGGCGCAGCGATTGGGGATCTATAATGAGACCATCTTCTATGGTTACACACTGCACCCTGAGGAATTCATGCCATTCTTTGATATTTTTGTACTTCCTTCACGGGCAGAAGCATTTGGTTCCGTCTTCGCTGAAGCGGCGCTGAGTTGTCTTGCCCTTGTGGGTACGGATGTAGGTGGGATACCGGAACAGATCGAGAACGGTAGTAATGGGTTGCTTGTACCGGCAGAAGATCCTTCTGCATTAGCTGAAGCGCTTGAAAAGGTGATGCTGGACCCCGCTTATCGTTATGAACTTGCCCGTTCAGCGTGTGAAAAAGCCAAAACACATTACTCGCTCGGCAGATCGGTCAATGAGTTGAAAAAGATGTATCTACAGTTTCCTAGCCAAGCCTAAAACGTAGTGCAAAAAGTGCGAGCCGCTGTGATAAACAGCGGCTTTTTATCATGTTTAAGGAAAGAGTACCCTCGGTGAATTGTGGTTGGAAGGCAAACGGATGCTCATATTCATGAAATACATGGACCGTGAGATTTATATATTGTTGCGTTTACGAAAGGTGCCCCAGCGGTTCAGTACCAATTTGGCAGCCCAGATTAATGCCATACTTCCAAAGATGGGGTAAAGGATGGACAGCAGGGAACTGAATCCAAACTGGCTGAGTGAGTAACACAATAGCATAATGGTTAATGTAATGAAACGGGGATGGACACGTATATGTTGTCTCAGTTGCAAGGTCATTCCATAGATATCGGCTACAAAGGTAGTGAATATTTCCATGAAAATAAGGGATACATATACAGATTGCACTGCCCATCCAAGTTGAAAGGCAATGCTGCCCATCGGGATTTCGAATTGGATGATGCCGGGCATCTGAGCTGACATGGCAAAATGAGCTGCCATCAGCATGAAACCAACGCCAATTCCACCCAATACTCCACCCCACTTCAGCACATTCCGACTACGAATCTGGTTACCTACAGGCACAAGAACAGCTTGAGCCAACACCAGATTGAATGAAGTATACAATAGTGGAGACAGCCACACTTGAATAGGGTTTGAGTCTGTCGTCAGTGTGATGAATCGGGAAGCACCTGGATGATGGATCGTACTGGTGATCATGAGCAGAGATAACAGGAGCATCATGGGCACGACGATGCTATTCATTTGTAGGATGGCTTGAATGCCTCGACCGAGAAGCAGATATGTCCCTACAAGTGTGACGATCAGACCTGTCTGATAATGCAAACCCAGATGCTCGACAAAAACGGAGCCTGCTCCGGCAAGCATGACACTGTTCACGCCAATGAGAATGAGAAGGGTCACCCAGGTGATCCATTTGCCCGCCTTATGGCCGAATAAATGTTTGTTCAGATCCTCATAAGAGCGGGACCCGGTATCGTGAGCGATCAGCATCATTTTGGTACCTAACCAGACAAAGAGCATGGTGGATAAGCCTATGGTGATGGTGGCCCATTTGCCATACTGGGTAAAAAACTGCAAAATTTCCTGCCCTGTAGCGAAGCCGGCTCCGACAACCGTTCCGATGTATGTAAATGCGATCTGCAGCACCCGAAATGCCTGTTTCATGTGTTTCCCCTCTCAGGCCCCTGTATAGTTTGGACATGCGGGTACCATGGTACAAGGTATGCTTGACCCACGAAAGTCATGACAATCGATAATGAGCTTTGGCTTGAAATGCGTCTCAAGGACAGCTCCCAGGCAATTTCGCTTGAACTTATAGATAGATATATGATACTTTTACCTCATAGGATAGGCTTGGGAGGTCAAATCATGGAATTATTGAAACAACGAATTTTACAAGAAGGTGTGGTTATCTCGGATCAAGTATTAAAGCTGGATGGTCTGTTGAACCACCAGATTGATCCTGCATTAACGATGGAGATGGGACGTGAGTTCGCTGCCCGTTTTCGTGAAAGTGGAGTAACTCGGGTAATCACGGTAGAATCCTCAGGGATTCCGGTTGCGTTTGCCGCAGCCTATGAACTGGGGGTGCCACTTGTATTCGCCCGTCGCAAAAAAACACTTCTGGCTGATCCTGATGCTTACTGTGAACGTGTACCGTCCTTTACCAAAGGAATTGTAACTGATATTATGGTATCCCGCGAGTTCATTCATGAGAATGACCGCATTTTGTTCATTGATGATATTATTGCCAATGGAGATGCCGCTCGTGGCGTCATCAAAATTATCGAGCGTTCCGGTGCGGAACTTGTCGGATTCGGCGTTGTGGTCGAGAAAAGTTTCCAGGCAGGGGCACGCACGATTCGTGAACAGGGTATTCCGGTGGAAGCCTTGGTACGCATTCGTTCCCTGAACGATGGTACGGTACAATTTGACGATAACGAAATGTGACATTTTAAAGGAATAGGGCCTATTTTTTGAACTATGCCTTTGCATGACCGCCGATTTCATTTATAATGGGGTTATGTTAGGGAGAGGAGGCAACACCATGGGGAACCAACCGGCAACAGAACAATTTTTTAATGATAAGCTGGCGGAATCGAAAGTTCATTTTGAACGTGCCCTGGATTGTAAACATACGGAATTCGATGACCTTTATCCCTATATGATTGAACATCCTCAATTTTTCTGGTACAAACGCTATGTTGCCTGGTCAGAATTACTGACGATTGTAGGCTTGTGCGAAGAGTTGTCCTTCTCTTGGAAAGAACAATTTACACCGCATCAAGTGGAGTACCTTGAAGAACGTGTGATGTCCGCCAAAGTGCTTGATTTTTGGTTCGAGAAGAACGACAGCAAAGAGCACGCGCAGCGGTAACTTTCAGTCGGGACATAATTTCGAATGACATGACAGTCCAATACAGTCACGTGAGACCTAAATGACTTTTCATTTAGGTCTCTTTTTGTAAATAAATTTGAAATATAGGAGCCATGAAGATGATTAGTGATACAGAATTGGACGCCCTGCGTCTGTCAGGTGAGAAAGTTAGAGTCGTACGGGACGAGCTGGAATCGAACGACGTGAAGGGGATTGTGGTTGCCTGGGATGGCGAGCAAGTACTTATCCGTCGTCAGAATCGACGTGTCGTTAAGCTGGACCGAGGTTACAGCTATCAGCTGTTCAGCGAGCCTCGCCAGAGTCCACTTAGTGAGTAACAGCTTGTAATTATGGCAGGGCCATGAGCGTTAAATGTTTGGAATTACCATGATTTCTTGGCATAATTGGCTCACTCGGGAGAGAAGATAGGTACAGTGAGGAAGATCTGTAACTATAGCCGAGAGGGTGTGCTACAAGCCATGACATTGATGAATGATAAAGTTCATGCCTACAAGGATCAGATTGGAGCATTAAGCGATGTGCTGCCAGGTGTGGTGAAGTCGTATCATGAGTTTACCGGAGAATGTTTCCAACCTGGTGTGATTGATGCGAAGACAAAACAGCTAATTGCGCTTGGCATTGGATTATTCGCCAACAATGAGGTATGTACCTTCTACCATGTAGAAGAAGCCCGTGCTAAGGGCGCAACAGATCAGGAGATTATGGAGACCGTAGCCGTGGCTGGAGCTGTTGGTGGAGGACATGCCCTGTCTCAGGGTGCGATGCGAGTGCAGAAGGCGCTGCATTAGTAAGCAATGCAACATACATTTTTAAGTGCAAAAAAGGCATCCGGTTAATAACCGATGCCTTTTTGTATGTGAATCACATTTTACCTAACATTTTATCATACATAAACTGTCCAGTTACCCGACGTGCTGTTACATAACGATCATTGAAGTATGGATTCGATAACTTCGTGATGCTTACACCTTTACTGCTGGAGGCATGAGCGAATTGTCCGCCGCCGATATATACACCTGTATGTGAAATGCCTTTGCCTGTTGTATTAAAGAACACCAGATCACCTGTCCGAACATTGCTCTTGGATACGGGAGTACCTGCTTTGGCTTGCTGCTGCGAAGTACGTGGTAATTCAATGCTGTATTTGTTGAAAAGATATCTCATAAAACCAGAACAGTCGAAGCCGGCTACAGTTGTGCCACCCCATTTGTAAGGAATACCTGTCATGTTGTTCACTACGGAGTTGATACTGCTTGCCTCTGTGCTTGTTGCCCCGGATGTAAATAATACAGCTGCTCCAAAAATGGAGATAATCAGTTTTTTCAAAATCAATGTTCTCCCTTCGATGCCTACGGAGTTAGCTAAGGGTTCGGTAGAAGGTTCCCTATATTTCCTATGTATAAGAATAATTCACCCAAATTGGTTCCCCCGTTTTCAAACATGAAACTCGGCAATGAATAATTAAGTTTTTGTAACTATTTGAAACTATATTGCATAAATGCGTAATTGTCAAACCCATTTAAAACCCTTCGTAATACCTCAATGTTAGCGGAATTAAGGTTTTTATATGAAAGAAGGGATCGAGTTTGGGTATCATTCATGACAAAAACGTCATTATTGATTCGTGTAAGACGAATTTGGATAAATAGATAGGTTTGTCATGAGTTAAAAGAACTATTCCGTTATGTAGAATTAGAGAGATTATATTCATTAAGTTGCATATATTGACAAAAATCGATTTTTTGCATATTATCTGATTATCCAATCCACATATTGGATGAAAATTGATTTTATTATGCAATAAATACAAATAAAGGAGGTTCGGGGCGTATATCATACGTAAAGTAGAAGTGGAAGATTTATAAAAACGAACATAGGAGAGTGTTACATTTGAAAGCGAAGAAAATAATTACTTTTGTCCTGGCATGTACGATGGTGTTCTCAGTAGTTGGAATGGCAGTTCTCCCTGTAGGGACGGTATCTGCTGCAGATGCGTCGGGTACTACAGCGAGTATTTCTGATATTTTGAAGAACCAGCTGCCGGATGGAGGTTGGAGAAAAGATTATAAACAGACAAGTGGAGAGTGGGCAAAGTCCACGATAGACAACAAGGCTACATACTCAGAAATTAGAAGATTGGCGAAGGAATTTAAAAAGACGAATGATCCGCGTTACTCCACAGCTGCAATCAAAGGAATTAACTTTTTGATCAACATGCAGTATTCAAACGGCGGGTGGCCACAAGTTTACCAAAGCTCCGGATACCACAAGCACATCACTTACAATGATGATGCCATGATTAATGTAATGATTATGCTGGATGAAGTAGCAGCACGCAAAGGTGATTTCTCATTTATCGACAGCACACTTGCTAACCGCAGTAAAAATTCAGTTGCCAAAGGTGTGGAGGCGATTCTGAATACACAGGTCGTTTCAGGTGGTAAGCTGACAGCATGGGGACAACAACATGATTCCAACTCTCTTAAACCAGCGAGCGCAAGAATCTACGAAGTGCCATCTCTGACAGCTGGAGAGAGTGTAACGATTGTTAAATTTCTAAAAACCAGACCTGCTAACGCTAAAATTACCGCATCCATTAAAGGAGCGGAGGCTTGGTTTAACAAAGTGAAAATTACGGGTTACAAGTATGAAAGAGCTAATGGAGATAGTAAAATTATCGCTGATTCCAAAGCTGCACCAATTTGGGCACGCTTCTATGAGATCGGAACGGATAAACCAATCTTTATTGGTCGTGACGGGGTAGTTAAATACAAATTAAGTGATATTGATAAAGAAAGAAGAGGCGGTTATGCATGGTATGGCAACTGGCCTTCCAAGCTGTAATTTGTAGTATGCTTCCGTTTTAATGAACCAAACTATTAGTAGCAGTTAAAGGTAAAGCCCGAATCGACATGGACGTCTGATTCGGGCTTTATTGTTATTATTTTCAGTGTTGACATGATAGATTACGCATGATATATTATTTCTTGTCGCCGATATTGATGACGGAGATACAATATGCGGTCGTGGCGGAATTGGCAGACGCGCACGGTTCAGGTCCGTGTGGGCTAACCCCCGTGGAGGTTCGAGTCCTCTCGACCGCATCTAATAAAAAGACTCCTTAAGCTAACGCTTAAGGAGTCTTTTTTTGCATTTTTTGATATAACACTAACTTTAGTGATGAGTATTCAAGAGGTTAGTGCTTAGCTGCACGTACAGTAAATGTCTTCCATCAGCCATACGGAACGTTTATTGTGCTGCGGTAACATTAACGCTGTCAATATTCGGTCCTTCCGATCCGGTGGTAACCACTTTCAATGTATTGGTCCCCGTGTTCATGGGGACCTGTATTGTTTTTTCAACCCAAGTGGACCAGCTTCCCGTAGCCGGAAAGGGCTCGTTGCTAATGACTTTGGTTCCGTTCACAAAAATGTCGAGGTTCCGAGTGCCGCTTTCCAGCGCATAACGAAACTTTACGTTTTTGGTACCTGTTGTCGTGTTATTAATGCCGTTCCATTGAATGGCCGAACCAGTCATCGCATTGAAGTTAACATACCCGGACCCAGTGTAACCGGTGTAGATTGTTTCAATGGCAGCTTCCGTAAGTGACGTTCCGGTCTCGGCTTCATACGTAGTGCCACTGCCTGTATTCCCGCCGCTATTTCCGCCAGTAACGTTGGCAACAAACGTTGTTACGCTCTGAGGCGGGAGCTGTGCCGTGAAGGCTCCATTGGATACGTTAAGCGAGGTTCCGCTTGCCAGATTTCGACTGCTGTCCGTAATCCATGAGGACACAGTAGAGGCATTACCATTCTGCAGAACGAATTTTTGGCTTGTGGCTGAAGTTCCACGGTTAATTGCCACGACGACGACTTTGTTATCACCTTTATAGGCTGAGACAAATGTGTTCGTATCCGGATTTTTCGTTGCATCGACTCGCAGGTAGCCTGGACGCACGAATTTAGAGAAATGAGCCATATTATACCCGCGTTTGCTTATGGTACCGTCCTCTTTCATCGGACCATACTGTCTGCGGATGTACCACCACACGTAGGCCTGGAAATCACCTTCTACCATGGCATTGTGCATGTGATAGGAAACGTCTAATGCTTCAGGCCAGCGGTCTGCTGAGTTGTTGTCACTGTTTGGAACATACACTTCAGTCATCCACAGTTCTTTACCGGCTCCTTTTTGCTTAAAGAGAGGGTAGGCAAAATTCGAAATCTGGGTTCCATACGTATGTGCTCCCAGAATGTCCATGTTGGCAAGTGCCTGCGGATCATTCAGGATTGGGTCGGATATGTTCTTTAAGTACTGGAAGGATTCAGGCGCCATGACTTTGGTACCTTGGATGGACCCGGCATTTTCTTTCATGAATCGAAGGATCTCTTGTGGAGTCCACCAAGTCCAGTCATGAGCATAATCCGGTTCGTTTTGTACAGAAATGGCATACAGATCTACGCCGTTATTTTTCATGTAGGTTACAAAGTCGTTCAGATGTTGCGCATATGCGGTATATTTGTCGTATTTCAGACGTTTGGCATTTGTGTCCCCATTGCGGTTGAATGTTTCAACCATGCTGCTTGGAGGATTCCATGGGGATGCAAATACAATAGCACCCTTTTCGATAGCCCGTTTGGCTGTGGCAACTTCACGATACCAGTTATTGGAATCTGGATCAACGTAGATTCTGAGAATGGAGAAGCCTAATTGATTCTGGTCATTACCAAAAGCAGTTTCACGTTGAGCGGGAGTCAGATCACCAATCCAGGCAGGAAGGTTAATGCCCCCAAAGCCCTTGATCAGCTGTTTTTCCGAGGACAAATTAATGTTGGCATCGCTGGCTGCTGACACATTTGTCGGGGTTAACATCAAAGGCAGGGCTGTTAAACAGGCCAAAAGAACATTAATCGTCTTTTTTAGTTTGAATTTCACTACTTTCATCCTCCTCGATAATAGTAAGTTACATAGAGAAACCGCAACCAGGAATAACAAACAAGAATAGCGGATTGTCTGGCATTTATTTTATGTAAACCCTTTCAAAACCTCCTTCCATAAATCATAGGATAGAATTGAAGCATAGAACCTCTTTCATTTGTTGATTCTACTAAAAAATTCCTAAACTGAAAACCTGACAAATTACAGTATTTTTTCTAATTAATCTCTATTTTCTAACTATTCAATGACAGTTCTTGTCTGAATGCAAAAGGGAAAACTGGAATGATGGGGGATTCGCTTGAGATAGAGGTCTTCAATGGGCGGGGGTATGATCATTAAGGAAGGCTTTGGCTTACATATTCCTCCCTTCATTATCAAACAATGAGATCACAGAAGTTACGGGGAGGGAATCATGATGAAGGTACAGAGAAAGAATTATCGATTCATTGCAGGTATCATGGCATTATTGATTGTGTTTTACGCAGGCATATCGGCAGGAGGGCCTACAGCGGCAGCTTCAGAGTCCACATCGAATCACAAACGGTTAGCGATTATCATCGATGATGTTGGTAATGACATGAAGGGTACGGCAGAGATCCTGGCGATGCCAGTCAAACTGACGGTAGCGGTTATGCCTTTTTTACCAACAACGAAGAAAGATGCGATGGCTGCACATGAAAAGGGAATGGATGTGATTGTGCACATGCCCATGGAACCCAAGAAAGGACGACCTGAATGGCTGGGCCCGGGTGCAATCACATCCAATCTAACAGATGAAGAAGTCCGCTCACGCGTGGAGAAAGCGATTGATGATGTGCCCCACGCCATTGGCATGAACAATCATATGGGTTCCAAAATTACTTCGGACAAACGCATCATGTCCATTGTGCTCGATGTATGCAAGGAGCGGGGCCTCTTCTTTGTAGACAGCCGTACGAACTTTCGCTCTGTGGTGGGGGAACTGGCCGTATCCAAAAATATGCCACCTGTAGGTAATGACATTTTCCTGGATGATCAAAATTCCAAGCAACACATTCGCAAGCAACTGGATCTGGCTGCTCAGCGTGCGATTGACAAGGATATCTGTGTTGTCATTGGTCATGTCGGTCATTCGGGGATGAACACATCCGCAGTAATTCGTGAATCCGTCTCCCGTCTGCAAAATCAGGTCCAATTTGTAGGGATTGGTGATCTGGTTCGAGATGTGTGGCAATGGCAGTCTGCTCCTACACTACCGACAGATAATAAATAATGCCATTGGCAATGGACTGGGCGATTCGTTTTTGCTCAGCGGGGTCATTCATTCTAGCTCGATCTGCCGCATTGCTCAAAAATCCGGTTTCGACGATGACGGCAGGTTGCTTCACGTAATTCAATATATAAAAGGGCTTGCCCCATACAACCCCGTGCTCCGTTCCGTACAACTTGTTCATGGCATCCTGAATGGATTGGGCCAGCAAATAACTCCTGCCTTCTTTTTGGTGCAGTACCACCGGGCCGTGTGCTGTCGATCGGGGACTCCAGTTTGCATGAATGCTGACCACGATATCTGTACTTACTTCTTCGCTAAGGCTTTTACGTTGGGCAAGATCTCTGGTATGACGGGAGCGGCTGTTCAGCCAGCGGTTCTCATCACTAAGTGCATAATCACCAAGTCGATTGATGATAACGGCATAACCTTTGCTGCGAAGCAGGAGATAGACCTTTTGGCTAATGGCCAGGTTGATATCTTTTTCCAGCACACCTTGGGCTGACGTACCACCGTCAATACCCCCATGGCCTACGTCGAGCAGGATAACAGGTGCTGCAAAGGCATGATGACTTGAGCGATAAGCATCTCCATCGGTCACTGGCAGCATGGATGGACTGTTCTGGGACGGGGCTGCTTTTCCATAAGCGACATGGGGCAGGATGGGAAGACAATGGAAGCTAATGAGCAAGGCCACCGAAGCGGTCAGCAGCTTATACATGGGAATACACACTCCTTCATGAAATAGGTACCGGACGCAGATTAAAGACTGTATGGATACCTTTGGCATTAGACTGTGCATTTTGAGGGTTTTCATACTCCTTTCAATAAAAAAATGTTTAACCATTGCACATCCTGCACACAATAGAACTATCGTAAGCTCCGTGAAAGTGCAGGAGCGAAGGAGGCAGAGGTTATGGCCAAAAGTGATGAGTTGGTAAAATACATTACGCAACGTGTAGTACATTATATCGATACGCCGAAGGATGAGCGGAAAGGTCGCACCAAAAGGAAAGAGCCGTGGGCGATGAAGTGGTTTGGTATGATCCCTTTCGCTGTATCCCTGTGGGTGGGGAAAAAGGAAAAAGAATTCGATACACAGTCTCATAAACGAAGTTCTTCGGGAAAAGGGTGACTATCGCTTACCTATTTCACTAATGGTAAACCAAAAGACGCAATCCCTTAATAAAATGGGAAGGCGTCTTATTTGTTGTTTTACAGGTTATCTGAATGTATCTTTGAGAATTTGCTGATGATCAAGGATTTACGAGGTAAAAATGGCCATCTTGCTGCAATGTGTTCAAAGGGACAAAGCGTTGAATGGATGATTTTCCACCTAGCGATACATATAGAATGGACTCTGCTTCCTGATCTGTATGCCACAGCTGATAACCGCTAACGGGTAGAGGACCGCCGTATACAACGTTACGATCACCCGCTGAGAAAACAATCTCTTGATTCTCCCCGTGTTGTAACACATCTTGTGCCCGGTCGGCAGCAACAGGTTTGGAGGTAATCCACAGCAGATTGTCAGCCGGATTGAAGACGGGTCGCAGATGAAGTGGATCGACTGATAAAGATGGCGTTGTGGATAAATCAGTTAAGCTGGCAGAGTTCTGTTTGGAATCAGCCTCCAGCAGGTTCAGGAACTCTGACGGTAGTACATCTCCGTTCGTAGCATCAATATAAAGTGCAGGATGATTAGGTTGCTCCACTTTCCAATAAGCCAGCAGGGGAAGAGCATAACCAAGATGAAGCTCTCCTCCAGCAAGTAATGCCTCAAGGTTCACATGTTGTCGATCCAAGGTTTGTCCAAGAAGTTCATTGTTGTATGGTGACTGTTCTCCATGACCATATTCACTAAGCATCAACTGACCCTGCTCTGTGGCCGTAATAATCATATATCCGATCGGTTTGCCTTCAAACTCAGCTTGTACGAACCAGCTATGTAAACCCGGCCCCAGAGGGTAGAAGTTCAGGTCGGCGTTCTTCCAATGCACTTCGCCGTTAGCTGTACCAAGTGTAACAGCTTGTTGCTCTGCAAACCGTTGTACAGCAGCGGGAGCTAGCTTTTCATTCTGAATGGCATGATGTTCGGGGCTATACTCTGTTGATGATGCGGGGGATAGCGAAGAGGTTTTTTGTTCCTCTGCATTGGCTATCGACCAAAAAGAGAATAGGGCAAGACAACTGAGCAAGCCCAAGGTTATACAGGTTGTTTTCCGAGCGTTGTTCCAACACGTATGAAAGAATCGTTTCAAATTTACACCTACTTTTTCATTTATCCGTTACCTGAGCGGGTCCTAGTTTCATTCTAGGGGACAGGCTATGCAAAGGTTGCCGCAACCTGTCGGGCGGCTGATCATGAATAAACACTACTTTTGCCAGCATTTGCAGGAAAAGTAGTGTCTTCGTCTATCTTAAGTGAAACATGCCGCTGCTAATGGCAGTCACTTTCACTTTGGGTTCATATTGCCAGATCATCTCGGTCCGGCGTGTCTCATACTGCAGTTTCATAGCTTCGCGATCGATTACCGCCTGTTTTGCTTTCTCTTCTTCGGCATCTGTCTCGGAGTCGATCGGTACTGCTGCCTCTGCCGCCAGTTCTACATCTGCTCCAATGGGTTTAGCGTTAGTTATATCCACAACTTTTATCAGTGGTACAGGTGGCGTGCGGTTAGAAGGGACATTTTCCGTGTCTGAGGTTATGTTACCTGGTGATTCTACTTCAGGCATATCTTCTCGGAGTACCGCCTCATAGTAGGTGTCCAACACGTCGAGCTCCAGATCAAGCCGCTCTTGGGCTTTCTCTGCCCAGCTGTAATCGAGTTCCAGCAAGCGGTTCGTCAAATGAGATTCCAGAGCAGCTCCGGCATCAAATAACGAAACTTTAGCTGTCTGTACATGCATGTTCTCCGCAAGCCTCGGACTAAGATCTCGTCGGTTCAGCTTGGTGCCGAATTTTTCTATAATTTCACCCGAGCGAAGGGAAATGCCGAGAAAATGCAATTCCTCCCGTTTCAAATCACAGGCGAATTCCACCTTGAAACAGACACCAAGCCAAGGCTCATATACGGCTGGCGCTGTAGCCCGCAATTGCCGTTTGGCAGCCTGTTCGAACAGGTTCACGAAGGCACCGCCTTCACGGGCAGCGCCGAAAATCTGCTGCAGTCTGCGACTGCCATACACCACTTCTTCACGCAATATTCGTCCTGGCCCCAGCTGTGGCAACGATGGCGTAATACCGAAGTAACGGCCTAAAATAGTTTCTTTTGGTGGCTCGCCTTGAGGACTGCCGTTGGTTACGCCATTCGTTCCATCAGGGTTAGGAACAGCAGGAGGTGATGCTTGCGCAGCTTTGGCTTCTGCTGCTTCAATGGCCTGCTGATAACTGTCAGGATCAAATATAAATGTAAAGGACATCGTCTCAGCGGGTGCTCCGGTTCGTTCCACGAACCCCCAATAATAGGGGCGATTGGTCAACGCTTTGTCCGCCTCAGGCGAGAGTTTGACTGTAACATGGGCAGGGGAACGCTCCATAATCTGACAATCCAGTGCTTCCAGATAGGTGAGAACATAAGCCTGCACTTCATGGGGAGACATGGTCATGAGTTAGCTACCTCCTTTACGAAGATCTAACAACCCGGATACGGCAGGCCCTTCATCTGAAACCTCACGTTGAATAGAGTTCAACGATTGTCCAAGTGAATCCATTTTTCGGCGAATATCTTCATCAGTTTGTGATTCCAGCATGATTTTGTACAAACTTTTCTCAATAGACTCCTTCTTCTCTAACCGTTCCAGAATGACATCCAGCCCGCCGATCACCATCTCAAACATATTGATCTTCTCATGCAGCAGATTCAGAATATGTTCCTCAATGGTTCCAGTCGTGGATAAATTGAAGATGTTCACGTCATTTTGCTGCCCCAGCCGGTGTACCCGACCGATTCGCTGCTCTACCCGCATAGGGTTCCAAGGCAGATCAAAGTTGATCATATGATGGCAAAATTGCAAATTGATGCCCTCACCACCCGCTTCGGTTGCAATCATGGCCTGTACACGCCCGCGGAAGAGATCCATCATCCAGTCTTTTTTGCCTCGATTCATACCACCCCGATAGGGTACAGCCGTAAGCCCATTGTTGCGGAAATAGTTTAGCAGATACTCCTGCGTGGCCCGGTATTCGGTGAAGATAATTACTTTTTCATTCATGTTCCAAATCAGTTCCATCGTTTTCTCCGCTTTGGTATTCTCCTTGATCGCTTTAATATGGGCAACGAGTTCCCAAATCTTGTCCCGAAGGGGAGAGTCCAGCGGAAGTTTCTTCGACAGATTAACCAGCGTCACGAATACAGCATCCCGACTGCTGCACACTTCACGCTGCAATGTAACAAGGGAGAGCATGCTGCTCAGGTTGCCGCCAGCTTCCTGGTACTGGTCTTTAACAAAGGAAGTCACGCCATCATAAAGCGCTTGTTCTTCGGGCGATAGTTGCAGATTCACGTTGGAGACATTCCGTTTGGTAAATTGAACAGGGCCTTCGCCGCGGCGGTTACGAATCATGACTTTGGATAACTCGTTCTTAAGCTGTTCCTGATTTTTCGGAACCCGTTTGTCTACAACAAAGTTGGCCGCAAAGTCACCCTGACGACCCAGTTGACCGGGCTTCAGCAGGTTGATCAGATTGAACAATTCACTCATATCGTTCTGCACAGGTGTAGCTGTGAGCAGCAGACAATACTTTTTGCGCAATTTGAGCATGAATTGATAGTTGGTTGTTTTCTTGTTTTTGAGTTTATGAGCCTCGTCAATAATAATCATGTCGTAGTCGGTATTCAGCAGCATATCTTTATGCGGGTCACGTTTGGCTGTATCCATGGAAGCAACAACCACTTCATTCTGCCAGGAATAGGCCTTTTTCTGGGCAATAGCAGGGATGCCAAATTTTGAATTCAACTCCCGTACCCATTGCAGTACAAGAGAGGCTGGCACGAGAATGAGTACCTTGGATACGAGACCCCGAACCATATATTCTTTCAGAATGAGACCGGCTTCAATGGTTTTGCCAAGACCCACCTCATCGGCGAGAATGGCCCGGCCTGACATTTCAAATAATACTCTGCGTGCAGTGTCCATCTGGTGAGGGAGTGGAGTGAGACCTTGTAGATGCTTGAGACATTGGATCTCGTCAAAATTGGGAATCAGGTTGGTCTCTTCGGCTTGAATGCCGAGTTGGAAGAGTCGATAATCCCCCCAAGGACCTCCTTTATCCAGTCGTGATTCCAATTGATTAATCCAGGTCCGATCAAATTCCAACGGAACGGGTAGCTCGGCTACAGGTTGATTCATGTGGTGCGGGTTTTTCCGATTCATGGTGTTTCCTCCCCTGCCATACGTGATGACGTTTTATTCGTAGGTAATAGTATGGACGAATGAGAGTCAGTTCATAACTATATAAGTTGAACTACATTTTATTTGCACGAACACTACGATGACAGAACAACCTTCCAATCGCTGTTATCCCCAGATTTCTTTGATTCCCTTTTCTGGAGGGGGAAATCCGGGGATAGCGTATGCTTTCGATGCAGCTTTCTTTCAGAAAGCTTTTAGGCGAACGCTTCGCTTTTTCAGGTTTTTTCTGTCCTCTCCGTTGACGTGCAAATGATTAGTTTAACTTATATTGAACCCAGAAATTTAGTAAAGGCACATGTTTTTTCTGTGCCAAAAAATTCACTGATGTCGTATTCATGCGTATGAGGGTGTGTGAAGAAGTTTGTCCGAACAGGGGAGTCTACAAAATAAGGTCTGTGATAAAAGTCATGTGGAAAATCAATATATGGTGTAATATACTGTTTTTATATCACTATATGTGGTGTTTCATCATAATTTACTCTTATAGTGAAAATGGAGCTTTATATCGGGGAGGTTGAATGTAGCGATGAAATCGAACCAACGATCGTACCAATTAGAAGGACTCAGCGAAAAAATATTTCTGGACCGATACGCCTGGAAGGACGCTGATTCGAATCATGCCAAGGTTGGAGATGTGGTATTGGTATTAACGAAGGATGATCCGAAGTTCCCAACCAAGGAAGTGGGCGAAATCATAGAACGTCAGGGTCAGCTTGTACAGGTAAGAACTCGAAGCGGAGAGATGATCGAGACAAGTGTGGAGAAATTGACACTCAACATAGAGAAAACACCGGAAGAGATGTGGGACCGTCTTGCCAAAGCGATGGCTTCTGTCGAATCCACAGCCGATCAGCGGGCAACGTGGGAGTCCAAGTTCCGCTCTGTGTTGGAAGATTGGAAGTTAGTACCCGGAGGCCGCATTGCTGCGGGTGCGGGGGCAAGCGACGAGTTGACACTCTTCAATTGTTATGTCATTCCGTCTCCGCAAGACAGTCGGGGTGGAATCATGAAGACTTTGACCGAGATGACGGAGATTATGGCACGTGGGGGAGGTGTTGGCATTAATTTGTCCTCTTTGCGTCCTCGCCGAGCGGTGGTGAAAGGTGTCAACGGATCATCCAGCGGTTCCGTATCGTGGGGCGGATTGTTCAGTTATACGACTGGACTGATTGAACAGGGCGGAAGCCGCCGGGGTGCGCTCATGCTGATGATGAATGACTGGCATCCGGATGTGCTTGATTTTATTACCGTGAAACAAACGATGGGGCAGGTGACCAATGCCAATCTGTCTGTATGTGTGAGCAACGCATTTATGGAGGCTGTCAAGCAGGACGGAGATTGGGATTTGGTTTTTCCCGATACGAACGATCCAGATTATGATACCGAGTGGAACGGGGATATGCAGCATTGGAAAGCCGCAGGTCATTCGGTGGTGCACTATCGTACACTGAAGGCTCGCAAAATCTGGCATACCATTATTGAATCAGCCTGGAAATCGGCAGAGCCTGGTGTGGTATTCATGGAGTACTACAACCAGATGTCCAACAGCTGGTATTTCAATCCGATTATCTGTACTAATCCGTGCGGGGAACAAGGCCTGCCTGGCTGGGGTGTATGTAATCTGTCTGCGATCAATCTGTCCAAATTCTACGATGAAACAAATCATGATGTGGCATGGGATGAACTGGCGGAAACCACTCGTATCTCGGCTAGATTTTTGGATAATGTCATCGATGCAACACCATATCATTTTGAGGAAAATAGACTGAATCAGCAGCGTGAACGCCGGGTTGGGCTTGGCACAATGGGACTGGCAGAGCTGATGATTAAGCTGCGTATTCGATACGGCAGTCCTGAATCTCTTGTTTTTCTGGATAAACTGTATGGATTCATGGCGAAGGAGGCCTATCTGGCATCGGCAGAGATTGCAACAGAGAAGGGAGCTTTTCCAGCTTTCGAAGCTGAACCGTATTTACAGAGTGGATTCATGAAAAACATGGTTGCGACGTACCCTGAAGTGGGAGAGGCCATTCGTAAACAGGGCATTCGAAATGTCACACTGATCACACAAGCGCCAACGGGAAGTACAGGTACGATGGTGGGCACATCAACAGGTATTGAGCCGTATTTCGCCTTCAAGTATTTCCGTCAAAGCCGTCTAGGTTATGATGAACAGTTCGTACCGATTGCACAAGACTGGCTGGATGAACATCCGGGTGAAGCTTTACCAGACTATTATGTGACGGCAATGGATTTGTCGGCTGAGAATCACATACGGGTGCAGGCTGCGATCCAGCAATGGGTGGATAGTTCGATCTCGAAGACGGCCAACTGTCCGGCTGATTTTACAGTGGAGGATACGGCTGAGCTGTACGAACTGGCCTTCGACCTTGGCTGCAAGGGAGTAACGATATACCGCGACGGCAGCAGGGATGTGCAGGTGTTGTCCACGTCGAAGAAGGAAGAGACCCAAGGTGAAGATCAGAACACGGCGGAAGCTGAAGAGAAGACAGTCGTATCTGCTATAGAAAACCCGAATAATGCTGAAGTACAGGCAAGTGATGGAACTTCCAATAGCCAGGTTGGTGTTAGAACGCATTCTTCTGATCAAGCCCCTTCCTCTTCTACAGTGCTGGATAAACAATACAGAAGCCGTCCTCAAGTACTGCGCGGTGCGACATACAAAATCAATACGCCATTTGGGATGGCTTACATTACGATCAATGATCTGGAGGGAACGCCGGGTGAGATCTTCCTGAACGTGGGCAAAGCGGGATCGGATGTGTTTGCCATGGCTGAGGCACTCGGTCGAGTATGCTCTCTATTCCTTCGATACGGAGATCATGGGCACAAGGTTGAACTGTTGATCAAACATCTCAAGGGAATCGGTGGTTCGGGAGCGATTGGCTTCGGAGCCAATAGGGTTGAATCGATTGCTGATGCAGTCGCCAAAGCATTGGAAAGTCATGTACAGAGCGATGTGCAGGAGAACGAACCTGGAGCATTACAAAAACAGAATCAAGTGGAGAGCACGTATCCAAAAGTAGAGGATCAGAAAACCTTTATCGAATCGAGAGATTTATGTCCTTCATGCGGCTCGGCATCCCTGATGAATGTGGAAGGTTGCAGAACATGCAGCAACTGTGGGTACAGTAAATGCAATTAAATATCTTTTGAAAAAAAGAGAAAAAGAAAGGCACTCCTGACTCCATTACGAAGTCAGGAATGCCTTTTTGTCATTTAGCTAACTAACACCAATCCTGGCATCGATCTGCAAGTGATTGCAATTCATTAAATACAACACCAGCATGGTAGCCGTCGCACACGGCGTGATGTAACTGAACGGATAAGGGAAGATATACTTTATCGTTCTGTTGAACATATTTCCCCATCGTGAAAATAGGCAACAAGTAGGTTCCCTCATTGTAAATATTCAGATTAAATCCCGTAAAGTTCACCCAAGGAATACTGGAAACGGGAAAAGTATTTGGCGGTTCATTGGGTTTGGCAACAAATTGTTTGTGATCTTTGTAATTCTTCATATCTTCCAGATAACGAATGTGGAACGTCTCAAAATCTTCATGGAATGCTGTCCAGATCGTTGAGAAACTTTTGTTGTCCTCATGAAAAATCGTATAACTCGGAGACAATTCATCCCAATAGCCCAATCTCCCCTCGGCATCAAAACAAGTTCGAAATTCCCTGTGTGCATTGACGACCGTAGAGATCATATGAATAAGAGCCGGATAGAACTTCAATCCTTTAAGCTTCAGTTCGTTGATCAATAGAGTGATATCCAGATTAGCAGTTATGCTGTAGGTACATCTGACCTGATTCAAGTAGTGGTCAAAGTATGGCTTTCGATCCCACTGATCTAACACGATTGAATTAAACATAAGTTATAACCTCCTAAATTTGAATAATGGATTTATTTAGGAGGTATATTTGACTGATTTGACCATATCCTATCACATTCCCAGTATCATATTTTTAGAAATTGACCATTTCAGTATACCATGATAGTGAATATGTCGCTTATAGCGAAATCGTCTGCAAAACGCTTTTTCAACCTGTTTCTTTCCTTTATAATTAAAATTGTCTTTATAACGAAGAAGAGAGGGGATTAGATGCGTCAGCCGATAGAAGAACCTATATTTTATTCTTATCCTGGAATGGTAGCGGTGGTGACTTCACGTCATGAGGGAGTCCAGAATGTGATGGCGTCCGGATGGCATACATACATCGGATCATCACCAGGCGTATATGGCATCTCGCTTCGTAAGGAAACATACTCCTATGAACTCATTGAGAAGAGTGGCGTATTCGGTGTTCATATCCTACCAGGTCATCGATCAGAGTGGATTCAAGCTGCAGGAACGTTCAGTGGGAGAGATACGGATAAATTCACAAGATTCGGCATTCCGTATGAGGAAGGAATCAAGGTAAGTGTACCCATTTTGACAGACGCTTATTTTGCTTATGAATGCAAGGTTATGGAGATTACGACATATGGTGACCATGAATGGATTGCAGGCGAAGTATTGCAGCGATATCAGGATCAGAAGTACTTTCTGGAGAATGGAATGGTTGATCTGGAGAAGTTGCAAATCCCAATGTACACAGGGCGTTCAGCATACCGGATCATGGATGCGAGGACAGAAGAAAAGATTCACCCGTTCCACCTCTAGGGTCCTAGGCAAGAAGAAGCAATTATGAGCAAAACTTTCAATCCGGTCTGACATAGGTTTATAATGGATATTGGCTGCTGAGCAAGTCGGCAGCCTTTTGTTATGAATTTAATTGTTTCAATCGATGTGTGCGTGGGTATGCTGGTTTGCGCAAGCGGGACAGGTAATTTTAGCCACTCGATGAAAAGTACTATATTTAACGACAAAATTAGAGTATGATTTTACAGCTATATGAGCTGGCAGGAAAGGTTACATCGGTTTAATCGTTTGTAACTATTCCTGTAAAGTATAAGGCTTAATACGGGCGTATAATGCTAAACGTGAACTCACGAATGAATATAAAGAATATTTTAATAATTAAACTTAATGGACAGGCAACTCGTCTTCTTTAAGATTATAGAATTCACACAGAATGTCGCATCATCGGATCGTGCTTCGAACAGAAGCTTTTCTTATGCTGTAAATGAAAGATGGAAGGTGCAATACGTATGTTAATGACAACCAGAACGATCAGGAGTTCCTTTATGCCCCCAACACCGATGTTGTTGACTCACAGTAACAAGGAGGGGCATGCATGTCACAATCGTTAAATCGTAAGAGACATATGAACGGACTTGACGGCTTGCGAGCCATCGCTGTACTTGCGGTAATCGCGTATCATCTGAATTTGGATTTTATTCCGGGCGGACTGCTCGGTGTAGGTATATTCTTTGTTCTCTCGGGATATTTAATTACAGATATTCTCGTGTCACAGTGGCAGGAACATGGACGCATTTCACTCGGTGATTTCTGGGTAAGACGGGTAAGGCGTTTGCTTCCAGGCATGCTGACCATGACAGCTGTGGTGATGATCTGGTTGGCCTGTACAGACCCATCCCGGCTTGCTGCGCTTCGTGGTGATATCGTTTCGGGTGTATTATACATAAGCAATTGGTGGTATATCTTTCACAACGTTTCCTATTTCGAAAGTTTTGGCCCTCCATCACCGTTTGGACATTTCTGGTCGCTGGCTGTGGAAGAGCAATTTTATCTTATATGGCCTCTTCTACTGATGGCAGCAATTGTAGTGTTCAAAAGAAAGGGATGGCTGGTCGTCTTCATTGTCGTCGCAGCGGAATTATCTGCTGGCGCAATGGCCATCATGTATAATCCGGATTTGGACCCGAGCCGTGTATATTATGGAACAGACACGCGGGCATTTGCACTGCTTGCTGGTGCTGCTCTTGCCGTGGTGTGGCCTAGTCGCAAGTTATCGAACTCTCTGTCTGGCATGAACCGGCTTGTGCTCGATGTGTCGGGACTTGCTGCGCTCGCTTTGTTAATCTACATGATGCTGAACAGCAGTGAATATGATCCGTTTCTGTATCAAGGGGGCATGGTGCTTCAAGCTATCGCAACAACGTTGCTGGTAGCGGTGTTGGCTCACCCATCGTCTTTCCTGGCACGTATCATTGGCGCGAAGCCATTACGCTGGATCGGAGAGCGATCCTACGGATTATATCTGTGGCATTATCCAGTCATTATTTTAACCAATCCCGCGGTGGATACGGGAGGAGCACATCCTGTACGCATCATTTTACAGGTTGCTGCAACGGTTGTACTGGCCTCATTGTCCCTTAAATATATTGAAAATCCGATTCGGTACAATGGATTCCGTGATTCTTGGTCCCGATTATGGGGAAGAGGGCGGTCATCAATCGGTATACGTAACGTATGGTGGAAGCGGGCAGGTCTGTTGATGACGATTCTGCTGTTGTCCTATACGGTATCTCAGATGATGGTCTCCCATGCAGCGAACTCCGATTCCCATTCGGTATCGATGTCCAACACATTAAATGGAGAGAATTCCGTAGCGGAGGAACAGGGACAGGATGTGTTGCCAGCTATTACAGGAACGTCAGGCTCTGGCCAAAAGAACGATGCTCATACCCATAAACCGGAAGCAGGAACGAAAGATGATCCGGGGAAAAATGAGAAGCCAACAGGAGAGTCTTCTCCAGATTCAAAACCTGACGAACAGGACAATTCAGTGAATCCTGGCAAGGACGGTCAGTCTGAAGATAAGCCGGCTGATGACTCCGTGACGAACGAGAATGATACATCGGATGACGCCGGAGCGAATCAATCCGATAATACGGATCATACGGATGATACACCTGATTCATCTCAGGACAATGAAGAAACGGCTCCTCCAGCCCAGGATGGTAAGGTTCATTATACTGTCATTGGAGATTCGGTGATTTTGGATGCAAAACCGTATCTGGAGCAAAGTATATCAGGAGTGTATGTGGACGGACATGTTGGTCGTCAGATGTGGCAGGCAGGCGATGTATTGGAAGGTCTGAAGCAAAACAACCAAATGGGCAGCAAAGTGGTGCTGGAGCTCGGGACGAATGGTTCTTTTAACTCCAAAAACTTGAATGCTGTGCTTGATTATCTGAAGGATGAGGATCGGGTATATCTGGTTACTGTGCGCGTACCTCGTCCATGGGAACGAACGGTGAACAGGGCGTTGAATGAAGCAGCATCCAAATACAGCAATGTCTCGTTAATTGACTGGAACAGTGCAAGTGAGGGACATGACGAATATTTTGAAAAAGATGGCGTACATCTCACTACGCAAGGGTCCGAAGCTTTTGCAGAACTGGTGAAGAACAGTATCCAATAATACGCAATCCATATTTAATACGATTTAGCACTTATTCATTATATATAGCCTGGGGTGAAGCTACCGACGGCTGCAACAAGAAAGAGCTCTCATTGTGAGGGCTCTTTTTAGTTGTTATGAACAAATAAGCCAGCAAAGTAAATTCCAAACAGGGGAACCGATATTTTTCACCCCTGCATCCGTGGATCGTCACCTTACGGTATGATAGCGTTAACATTTACAATAAGTGTATTCAAATCGCCGAGGGGGATTATAGAGATGTTGAAAAAATGGCTTTCGGGTTTCCTGGCAATAACATTGTTCTCCATTATTCTGGCTGGCTGTGCTGGCGGGGACACTTCAGAAGGAGGCAGCGGCAATGACAAAGTAACCGTCACACTCTGGCACAACTGGACCGGACAGGATGCAAAGGCGGTTGCGATGCGCAAAATAATTGAAGATTTTCGCGCGGCGCATCCAGATATTGAAGTTGTGGATGAAGGCCTGCCCACAGATGGTCTCAAAACCCGGCTTCGCACGGTGGCCGCTGCCAACGAGATGCCAGACCTGTTCGTGATGTGGCCAGATGCCATGACTAAGGAATTTGTAAAAGGTGACCTGTTACAGCCCATTAATGCAGAGCTGGACGCAAAGCCGGAGTGGAAAGATAACTTTATCCCGAATGCATTGGACGGATACACCGTAGACGGGAATATCTACTCCGTGCCGATGAATCTGGCGCCGAGTTCCTTCATTTATTACAATGAAGCTCTTTTCAAACAGTACAACGTAAAAGTACCTGAGACGTGGGCGGAACTGGAACAAGCGATTGCTACTTTTAATCAAAATAAAGTTATTCCCATGGCACTTGGCAACAAGGCCAACTGGGTAGCTCAATCAACGATATTCAGTACACTGGCTGATCGGATTACCGGCACAGACTGGTTCTTGAAAGCGGCAGCACAAGAGGGTGCTAGCTTTACCGATCCACAATTTATTGAAGCCTTGAACAAGATGCAGGAGCTTGGCAACACCAAAGCATTCCAAGATGGATTCAACAGTATCGATGAGACACAGATGATGCAACTTTATTTCCAAGGTAAGGCAGCGATGGTCATGAACGGCGGATGGGCCTTGGCAAATCTGGTGAACAATGCACCTGAAGAGGTGTTGAACAACACACATATTACGATTCTTCCTCCAGTGGACGGAGGTCAGGGTGAACCAAGAACAACATCCGGTGTAGTAGGAACCGGGTTGGGTGTAAGTAAAAAGCTGAGCGGTGCGCAAAAAGAGGCAGCGATGGAGCTGTTCTACGCGCTGGCAGGACCTGATGGTCAGAAGGCCACATTGGATAGCAGTACATTGGTGAGTTACAAGATTGATCTGGACAAAACCAAAGCACATCCATTGTTCGTTGAATTATATGATCTGATGCAGGAAGTGAAGATCACGCCAGTATACGATTCCAAGCTGGGATCGGCAACGGTTGAGGTTATTAATAATGCATTGCAAGAGTTGCTTATGGGCGGCAAGGCCGAAGACATTGCGGCTAAAATTCAGGCGGCTCAAGCCAATGCAGTTAGTCAGTAACCATTCGTTAAAACCCCTTCCCGGTAGGGGAGGGGTCTTAAGTATGGATGAGATAGTCAGTTGCAAGTTGGTAAAGGCATTTATGGAAGGGAAGTGAACAGATGAACGCACTGCGCAGTCGGCGTTTTATTATGCTGGGGCTTGCCCCGGCAGTCATCATTTATGCATTGTTTGTATTTGTACCGGTCGTGTGGTCGGCATACTACGGTTTCTTCAACTGGTCCGGCATCGGCGCATCCAAATATATTGGTATGGATAATTACGTGGAGATCTGGCATGATCCTGTGTTCTGGCGGGCACTGAAAAATAACGTTATTTTTGTGTTGGCATCGGTATTTGGACAAATTCCGTTAGCGCTGATGTTGGCGGTCATCTTACACAAAAGTAATCCGTTACAGCGGTTTCTGCGCTCAGCCGTATTTCTGCCGATGGTGTTATCCACTGTCGTTATCGGTATGATCTGGCAGTATATCTATCATCCGCAGATCGGGATATTGAACTTTCTGCTGGACGCACTGGGGCTGGAAAGTTGGAAGCTGCAATGGCTTTCCGATGACAAGATTGCCATTTTCTCATTGGTACCGCCGCTGCTCTGGAGCTTTGTCGGGTTGTATCTGATTATCTTCATCTCGGCGTTGCAGAATATTCCAGGCGAGATTCATGATGCTGCCAAAATAGACGGTGCTTCAGGAATCCGGAAACTGGTGTCGGTCTCTTTGCCCATAATCTGGGGTACGGTTCAGGTAGCGATCATTCTATGTATTTCGGGTAGTCTGAAATCATTTGATCTGGTCTACATCATGACCAAGGGTGGTCCGGCACATGCGACGGAACTGCTTGCAACGTATATGTACAATTCAACCTTTACAACATACCGATATGGTTTTGGTAGTGCGATCTCCACAACCATCGTACTGATCTCCCTGCTGCTGATCGGAACAAGCCAGTGGCTAACTAGTCGCAAACGAAAAGAGAATCAATAGAGAGGAGGAGCTATCATGCGCGTGACACCTGTATCCATGCCATCACCTCGAAGCAGCTCGGGCCATCCGATTCGTCGCTTACGTAGCGGAATTGTTTGGACGCTGCTAACGGTCTATGGTATTTTAACATTGTATCCGTTCTACTGGCTCGTGATTAGTGCATTCAAAACAAATGAAGATTTCTATAGCAGGCCCTTTGGTCTGCCGGAAAACTGGAATGTTGCCAATTTCAGCAATGCATGGGAAAGCTCCAGGCTAGGGACTGCTTTTGGCAATTCACTAATCGTATCGGTGGGTTCACTTATTCTGACGCTGTTTATTGCAGCGCTGGCTTCATTCATCCTGGCTCGTTTCCAGTTTCGCTGGAAAGGGTTGATCATGACCTTCTTTGTTGTTGGTATGCTCATTCCGATCCATAGTACGCTTGTCCCCTTATTTATTCTAATGAAACAGATGTCCTTGCTAAATACGTACTGGGCCTTAATATTACCTTATACGGCTTTTGCATTGCCTACGGCCATTTTTGTGCTTACGGCTTATCTGACAAGTGTTCCACGTGATATTGAAGAGGCAGCTTTTATTGATGGAACAGGACTTTGGGGGCTGTTTACCCGAATCATGCTACCCATGTCTGTGCCTGCGTTGTCGACGGTTACGATCCTGAGTTTCCTGCATGCGTGGAATGACTTTTCATTTGCGCTTGTATTCATCAACAAAACCGGATTGAAAACGTTACCGCTGGCCATTGCGAACTTTGCGGATGGGTATCAAACCGATTACGGATTAACGCTTGCTGCCATGACCCTATCGGTCATTCCAACCATTATCTTGTATCTCATATTCCAGGAACAAGTTATGAAAGGCATGACAGCAGGAGCTGTCAAAGGATAAGCGAAAGCGCATCCAGAGGAGGAGAAACGTTTGGCACGCTGGCTCACATCTTCGTTACAAAGGAAGCTATCGGTCGTCGTGACGGCTTCAATGATTGTGCCATTGCTGGCCTTGGGTCTGTTCGCCTTTCTGATCTCTTCCCGCATTACAGAGCAAAAAACAAAACTGTCTGGCATGGATACGCTGAAACAGGTGGAAGCAAATCTTCGTTATATGCTGCAAGATGCCGAGAACCTATCGATTTTCCTGATTGGAGAACGGGACATCCAGCAGTATCTTAGCCACAATGAAGATCATGAGCTGGACCGGGTGGATATCCTGGGCAGGATGACCAATCTGGCGGCTTCCAAGAAATATATCGCCAACATCGCCATATATCCAAGCCGATTCGATGCCACATTGTCTACGGCTACCTGGTATGAATCCAATAATTCAAGCTTATCTTATCCACCAGTGCCGAGCGGAGAAGCAGTGAAAAAATGGACGGGGGTATATCCGGTCCAGAATTATGCGGGTATACAAAATGTGATCACATTGGTTAGGCCAATCCGTAGTATCCATGATTATCGACCCATCGGCTGGTTAGCCATTAGTCTGGATGAGAAGGCCATATCCAAGGGATGGGCCGCTCTGGGATTAGGCAGAGGGCAAGGCAGACTGGAGCTCATCGGCAGTTCTGGAGAGATTCTGTCTTCGATGGACAAATCCCGGCTTGGACTTAAGCTGGAAGGTGTCGAACCAGGGATTTCGACGTTAATTCAGGATGGCGGTAGCGGAACCACCACGTATGGCAGTGGTGACGATAAACGGACGTTGCTCTATTATCCGGAAGAATTGACGGGGTGGACGTTGGTTGGAACAGTCCCATACGACCAGTACAAGTCCGAGAATCGGTATATCCTTATTCTAACCGGCTGCGCCGTTGCCATGTCTGCTGTGATCAGTGCTGGCTTGGTCTGGTTTACGGTGCGGCGTGTGACGAGGCCGCTTCGTGTGCTTACCCGGCATCTGTCCCGAATTGATCCGGAACGCCCGCTTCCTCTGTTTCGATCTGAAAGTGATGACGAGATTGGCAGGCTTGGGGAGAGTTACAATCTGCTCGGTGCACATATTCAGTTATTAAAGGAAGAGGTTATTCGAGGTGAAGCTCGCAAAAAAGAAGCGGATCTTCGGGTGCTACAGGCGCAGATTAATCCGCACTTTCTGTATAACACACTCTCTTCGATTCACTGGATTGCCTTAATGTCTGAAGAGAAGAGAATTGCGGATATGGTTGAGGGCCTGAGTGATTTTCTACGTATCAGCTTGAATAATGGTCAGGATTACTGCCCTGTGGAACAGGAAATTGCTCATATTCGCCATTATGTGCGTGTGCAGTCGATTCGTTTCCCTGATCAATTTGTGTTGCATTATATCGTAGATCCAGCACTTGAGAAGCGAATGATGCTGAAGCTATTGCTGCAACCGCTTGTTGAGAACGCAATGATTCATGGCATTCAGCCCAAAGCAGGTGTGGGTACCATCACCATAATGATTCGCAAGGACCCGGATAATGAACAGATAAATGTGTTGGTGCTGGATGATGGTGTAGGCATGGAGCCGGACAGACTGGAGCAATTAAGGATAAGCATTAGGGAATGGAAGGGAAAACAGCCGGAAAAACAGCTAAACCAAGGCGGTTATGGGCTCTGCAATGTGAATGAGAGACTGCTGCTCCATTATGGAGCGGATGCACAGCTTGAAGTAGACAGCAGGGTTGGGGGAGGTACCCGGATTTCGTTTTCCATTCCAATCTTGGAGGGTTCGCCATGAGACTATTAATTGTTGATGATGAAGTGATTATCCGTACAGGGCTTGCCAACGTTATCGCGTGGCATGAACTCGGAATTGAGCTTCTTCAACCTGCTGCCTCCGCAGAGGAGGCGTTAACACGTTTGGCTGAGGAACGTCCGCATATCCTGATGACGGATATTCGGATGACAGGCAGATCGGGACTGGAACTGGCAGAAGAGGGCCTGCGATTGTTACCTGAGCTGGAGGTCATTATTTTGTCCGGATACGATGACTTTTCTTATGCCCAACAGGCGATTCGCCAAGGCGTTACAGATTATCTGCTCAAAACAAGCAAACCGGAAGAGATCATCAAAACCGTATTACAGGCCAAACAGCGAATCACGGAACGTTGGGCAGAGAAGTCCAAAGAGGGCCAGCTTATGCGGGAGAATCGAGAGCGGTTATTTGCTGGATGGATCATTGATGGTGACACCGCTTCGGGTCATTTTCCTTCATTTTTGCGATCTGATGCTGGAAAAGAGGCATGGGTTGTTGGCCTTGATGATGAACAGATTCTCAGACAAGTCATTATTCTTCGAGCAGAGGGTTGGGATCGATCCTCGGATGCGCTATTACGATTTGCGGTGCAGAATACCCTGGAGGATATGTTACCTGGTGCCATTGCTCATGTAGAGAAACAGCAAATTATCTGTGTAGTTTCATGGCCGCCTGTAGAACATGAAACTACGTTCAGGCTGGAGAGTGCATTACGTCGGGTGGAGCAATTACTGAAGTGCACCCTGCGAGCAGCGGTAGGTCTGCCTATGCGTGGATATGCAGATCTGCACGAAAGCTATAGAACTGCTTCAGCTGCCTTCCGATATCGGGGTTTGATGGATTATAAAGTATGGCATTATGAGCACGTTCAGAATCGCCAAGGTGGTAAAACTGTACTTACGCACGAAGAGGAGACCAGACTTGGTACAATATTGCTGGATAATGATTCAGTCACGTTAACGACTTGGACGCGGGAACTTGTGGCTAATCTGATTACAGAACCGGAGGTCACACCAGAATCGTTCAATGCTTGTCTACACTCGGCCGTCATTGCAGGTCATCGCTGGCTGACTCGCACAATGCGAGCCACAGGGCGTGAAGAACCCGCAAGGCTCGAGCCCTGGTTGCCGGAACCGGATGCCGAAGCTGCGGAACTCGGGGATATGCTGTTCCATCATCTGTATGGTCTGATGCATGTCTATCATAGCCGAATGGGTCAGGGACAGGCTGCCCATGTGCAGAAGGCTATCGGTTATATTGAATCATCATTGGCACAGGATATTAATCTGCAGCAGGTAGCTGGACATGTTCATTTGCATCCGGGTCACCTCAGTGAACTGTTTAAAAAAGAAATGGGTGTGACCTTCGTAGATTTTGTCACCGATATGCGTATACGAAGAGCGATGGATATGCTCGCGGTGTCTCCAGCGAAGGTCAGTGAAGTCGCTGCAATCAGCGGCTACGAGGACGTGAAATATTTTAGCAGACTGTTCAAAAAACATACCGGCAAGACCCCGAGTGAATATCGCGAAGAGGCGTTGTCGTTCAAGCCTTCGGGAAGTTAGAAATGAGCAGATTAGGAAACATGTCTTGCCTTTCTGCAAACGTTTTCGATATGGTATTACTCAGGGTTATTGGAGAGTGAGGGCATACTGATGAAGACCTATAGTTCAAGTCAGGATTTATCGGGACAATGGAAGATACAGCATTTTGAAGT
Source organism: Paenibacillus sp. FSL H7-0940 (assembly GCF_037979415.1). Classification (NCBI taxonomy): domain Bacteria; kingdom Bacillati; phylum Bacillota; class Bacilli; order Caryophanales; family Paenibacillaceae; genus Paenibacillus; species Paenibacillus sp. FSL H7-0940. The sequence goes on along the minus strand of NZ_CP150280.1, from coordinate 3,330,676 downwards.
TGGAGAGAAGCGGGCAATGGATGTGGCAGCAGCTGCACTGGATGACCGTTTCTGGATCGGGGCTGAAGTGCCTGGCGATGTACATGCTGCATTGGTTGAGCGCAGTATCATTGATCCGCCCTATTACGGACATAATGATGCCAAAAGTCGCTGGATTGAGCAAAAGGAATGGTGGTATCGCACAACCTTCAATCTGGTGAGAGATGCAGAGACGGAGGAGCACTTTGAATTGGTGTTCGAAGGATTGGATACGTTTGCAACGGTATATGTCAACGGCCATGAAGTCGGGAAAACGGCCAATATGCTTATGTCACATGCATTTGATGTAACGTCTCTGGTACGCAGCGGCTGGAATGCGATTGCTGTCAAGTTTGATCCGCTTCACATGCATCACCGGGACAAAGAAACCTTTGACTGGTCCTCGTATACGAAGGAACGGCCATGGTTGCGCAAAGCAGCGATGAACTTTGGCTGGGACTGGGGTCCACGCATGGTTACGGTGGGGATCTGGGGTGCGGTAAGGCTGGAAAAACGAACAATCGCCAAGCTGGAAAATATGTATGCTCGTACGGAATCAGTCAGTTCAGAGTTGGCAGTCTTACATGTCACAGCGGATGTGAAGTCGGTCTTGTCTTACCGTAACAGACAGAAACGTGAGCAGGCTGTGGTTGCGACCTGTAATGTTCGTCTGTTGGATCGCAGTGGACACGAGGTGGCAGGTGTCACTGAACTACCCGTAGAGGGTGGTGTAGCAGATACCACATTAAACGTTACGTCACCTCAGTTATGGTGGACTCATGATCTGGGTGAGCCGTATCTGTATACGCTGGAGGTTACATTATTCGCCGATGGCGTTGAGGTGGATCGTTATAGCGAGCCTTATGGGTTACGAACGATTGAGCTGGCTCTTCACAATGAACGGGGTGAAGATGCATTTACTTTTATTCTGAACGGAGTCAAAGTATATGCCAAGGGTGCCAACTGGATTCCGGCTGATCATCTGATTGGCGCCATCCCGAACTCTCGATATCGTGAGCTTGTCGAGCTGTCGGTGGAAGGGCATATGAACATGCTGCGTGTCTGGGCTGGTGGTATATATGAGAAGGATGTCTTCTACGATGAGTGTGATCGGCAAGGGGTGTTGGTGTGGCAGGATTTTGCATTTGCAAACGCATTGTTCCCGGATTTCAATCGTGATTTCATGGATAATGTACGGCAAGAGGTAGAAAACAATGTCCTGCGCCTGCGTAACCGTGCCTCGCTTGCTCTCTGGTGTGGTAATAACGAGATAGACTGGCTCTATGATATGAAGTCGGCAAGTGGAGATATTACCAGTCCGTTCTACGGCGAACAGATATATCATGAGCTAATCCCTGAAGTGCTGGAGCGCTTGGATCTGTCTCGTCCGTACTGGCCTTCTTCGCCGTTCGGAGACAGCAACGGTCAGGATGCGAATGACCCGGATGTGGGGGATCGCCACAACTGGCAGGTATGGCATGGTTCGGTCTATCCAAGGAAGCATGGAGAGCCACCACTGCTGGACTACAGTATTGAAGGTGTAACGTTCAAAAATTACAAAAACGATCATGCATTGTTCAGCAGTGAATTTGGTATGCACGCCTCGGCCAATCGTTACACACTGGAGAAAAATATGCCCGCAGGTCAGTTTTACTGGGGCAGTCCGGAGATGGCCTATCGTAACAAAGATACCAATCATCAAAAAGGTATTTTGCTGATGGAGGGTTACACAGGGATTCCGCAAGATATAGAAGAGTATATGAACTACTCCATGCTTACTCAAGCAGAAGGGCTACGATATGGAATTGAACATTTCCGGCGCATCAATCACCGCAACAGCGGAGCGCTTGTATGGCAATTGAACGATAGTTGGCCAGGAACAAGCTGGTCCATGATTGATTATGAACTGCTGCCGAAGGCATCCTTTTATTATGGGAAAATATTCTTTCATCCTGTCCTGTTGTCACTGGAGCATGAGCCGGGTGAACCGCTTGCGTTGTGGGTTGTGAACGATACACGTGACGTCTTGAAAGGGGAGCTTCGACTCAATGTCTATGCATTGAATGGAGAGAAGATCTACTCCAGCTCATATGCTGTTGAAGTAACATCCCAATCCTCACGGTGTATTGTTGAATTAACTGAAGTAGAGGTGTTACAGGGTAGACGCGCGGAGGAAGTAATGGTTGAGTTGGTATCCGAAGGATTTGCGGCACCGAGTAATCGATACTTCTTGCGCGATCCTAAGGATGTGACGTTGCCAGAGTCGCAATTGAGCGTACATGTGAACGAGGAGGAGCAGTCTGTTACGGTTACGGCCAGTGGTGGGATTGCACGATTGGTGAAGCTGGAGCTTCCCCTTGGGCGTGTCCGATTCAGTGACAATTATTTCGATCTGCTCCCCGGTGAGAGCCGAACAGTGAGACTACGTCATCCAGAGCAAACGTCTCTGCCACTGACAGAACTTCGAGTTAGTGCCATGAACGGCAGAGAAGGATAAAATAATAATCACAGACTTCGAATCTTATTCGAGGTTCAAGGTGGTAATCCTGATCAGGGATGCCACCTTTTTTACTTTTGCAGCAGGGTGAGTTCATGTCGTTGTGTCAGGTGGTTTAGTCCTTATTCCACAAGCAAAACTTCCAATCGGGTTCACATCTTGAATCATTAAGGTTAGAATGATATAGAGAAATCGTTTTCAAAGGAGGTGGATTCATGTCATTTGTCTTTTACCCGGAGATGGTTATATTCATTCTGATGTTGATCCTGCTGATTATTGGTATCGTATATATCGTTCGTAAAAGCAAACAAGTATTGCGCCGCTTAAGCAATCTGGAGAAAGCAGTATATGAAAAAGATAACATCTCATCCTATCCGAAGGACGTTGATACTGTACAAGAAGGAGCACCCAGAGAAGACACGTTTGCTCCACGCAAACGAAAATGAAGAAGGATACGGAATTACATAAAAAAGATAAACCAACAAGCCAAACAGCCGATTCTTCTCTATGAGGAAGTGATCGGCTGTTTGGGCATATAGGCATTTTATCCGTATTAACTGGGTTTAGAGAAAGGATTCATAACGCTGTTGGAAAGAGGATTCCATCTCCACTTGTCGAGCAAGTTGCTGCTGTACCTTTGCACCGCGAATCGTCTGAAGTTCCTGAAGTTGTGCAGTGGAACGGAATTGATCTGCAGCCATTTGGACAAGTAATTCGGAGAGCACATCCGCATCTTCGAGCGCGGCATTAAGTCCAAATGCACCGGTTGGGGTCATGGTATGAGCGGCATCACCGATGAGTACAACATTGTCCTGTGCCCACGACGGGCAATAGCTGCTTTCAACAGATAACAGAACAAAATCACTCCAGCTCTGAATGTTGGCAGCTACAGAATCAGATAGGCAAGGAAAAGCAGATACAAGTTTATCTACAAAAGGAGCAATCGGCTGCTCTCGCAGCTTGGAGTAAGCTCCTTCGGGAATGTTCCATCCAATCTGAACATAACCGCCGAACTGTGAGAACAGTGCGAGCTGTTGACCATCCATGCTGGCCATTCGAACAGCGGGTTCCCAACCTACGGGTGCCGGAATGCGTGCCCAGAGCAGATCATACCCATGCTTACGAATCTCCGGGGTCATACCGGAATGTTTGCGTACAGCAGAGTATCTGCCATCAGCACCCACAATTACAGATGCTTCAATGGAGGCAGGAACACCCTTCTGCCGAATGTTAATACCCACGACCTGGCCGTTCTTGTCTCGTAACAAACCGGTCATAATCGTATTGAATAGTACTTGTTCGTTTGAATTGTGCTGCTGAGCATGCGACACGATGGCTTCCAGGAGATGATCTTGGGGTATATGAATACCAACATGAGATTCTCCATTGCCTGGTGATACCGTATGAATAATCTGCCCATTTTCCCAATACTGAATCTGTTCCAAGAGCAGCGCTCCGCGTTGCTGAATGAGGGAATAGAGGCCGTGTTTATTTAAAATGGCTTCGCCGTCCACATTAAGCAACTCCCCGCGAAACGACTTGTGCAGGTGGGGCTGCCGCTCAATGAGCATCGTGGAGATTCCTTTTTGATTCAGTAAATAAGAAAGCAAAGCACCGCCAGGTCCAGCGCCCACGATGCAAACATCCGTTTTGAGTTGTGATTGTGTATTCTGATTCATGTGCATAAGTCCCTTGCATTATAATGGTGACGCTTTATTTACTTTATAACAACAGATTTATTAAAATCATTAAGTAACTAAAAGTAACTTTAAAGATATAGGTTATTATAAACAAACCCGTTGCCATAATGCAATAGGCGAAACCCAAAATAAAACAAGAGTCTTGCAGTCAACGATAAGGTGTCGGATACAAGCGCATTTTTCACAAACATCATAGTGTAAATATGTTACAATATAAGGTAGGTTATGATGAAAGGCGGAGGAACGTTTATGAGCCCGGATACGGAGCGAAACTCTCAATTGGCAAACGTAGATCAATTGTTGGAGGCCTTCTTCAGATATAAAAATAAAGTATTGGATCAGCAGCAGAAGACCGAAACCAACTGTAAACTGAATCCGACAAAAAGTCATATATTGGGCATGATTTTACGTGAAAAACGCTGCATGGCGGTTGATGTGGCCAGACAACTCAGTTTGTCTTCCGGCGCAACCACCATTGTACTGAATCAACTGGAGACGGAAGGGTTGATCCAGCGGGTGCGCAGTGAAGAAGACCGGAGAATTGTGTGGCTGTCCTTAACGGATGAAGGCGCGCAGCTTGCCAAGACACTTAATGCGAATCGCGGCCGAATGACGTGGGAATTGTTGCAAGCACTTTCCGAAGAGGAGCAACAGCAGATGTTTGGCATGCTGAAGAAAATTGAACTGAAACTGCTGGAGAACATGAAGTCGTTTGAGCAGATCCACCGGTAGTCCATAATATGACTTGATCCTTGAAGACGTCAGTCCTCATGAGTTCGCCCTAATTGCGGGGGGATGAACCTTGAAGACTGGCGTTTTTGAGTTGGTTTACAAATGAAAGCGAACCACATGATCTGTCATGCCTTCTTGGATCAGAATTTCTTTTTGCTTGCTGCCCATCAGGTCAAAGTGGGGAAAGGGCTGGCGCCGATGAATGTATCGCGGGTCCAACCCATGATCGTTGCACCAACGTTCGAGACGTTCCAGATCTGCACAGCCAACTTTGGTGACACTGGTGATACCGGGAAATCGGTTGTCAATCCAGAAATGAGTGAGGTACGCAATCTCACCCCGAGCCACTTGTTCCTTCCAAGCAGCAAGCTCTTGTCGTTTAATTCCAAATGCCATAGATGCAAGTTCCTTTCCAAACGGGTATTGTCCTGAGCATATTGTAACATCTTATATACAGAATCCATCAGAATTCTTTCATTCAGACTAGTCTGAGGCGAGTTGATTGGGTATATGAATATGACAACATTTTTATAATAAAGGTTGGATTATGTTAAAATAAACCTATACAACAAAGGTTTCACCACTTCTATAGCGGAAAGGGATTGTCATCATGGAAATATTTATTGCCGTACTTGTGTTACTGGTACTGATTGGTTTATCCAATATTTTAAACCGGTTTGTACCCTTTATTCCCATTCCGCTCATTCAAATCGTGCTTGGTGTAGCTATAGCTTTGCTTCCCGCAGGTGTTCACCTGCCGTTGAATCCGGAATTGTTCTTTGTACTGTTCATCGCTCCTTTGTTATACAACGATGGTAAGCGAACGCCAAGGAATGAATTATGGAATCTGCGTGCACCGATACTTCTGCTTGCACTAGGGCTTGTATTCGTGACGGTGGTCGTGGCGGGATATGCCATTCACTGGCTGATTCCTTCGATTCCGTTACCTGCTGCTTTTGCTCTTGCAGCCATACTGTCCCCGACAGATGCTGTGGCCGTTGGCGCCATGGCGGGCCGGGTACATTTGCCCAAAGGCATACATAGGCTTCTTGAAGGTGAAGCATTAATGAATGATGCATCTGGCCTCGTGGCCTTCAAATTCGCAATTGCAGCCACAGTTACAGGTGTATTTTCCCTGGCGAATGCAACCTTCAGTTTTATTCTGATTGCGATTGGCGGACTTCTCGTCGGGGCCTTGTTATCTTTTCTGTTAATCAGACTAGGGTTATGGATCCGTAGACTGGGCATGGAAGATGTGACCATTCACATGCTGCTGCAAATCCTGACGCCATTTATCATCTATCTGGTGAGTGAAGAAATTGGGGTATCAGGTATTCTTGCGGTAGTGGCAGGCGGTATTATCCACGCCATTGAGCGTGACCGTGCTGAATCGGTTCAGTTGAAAATGCAGGTGGTATCTGCGAGCACATGGTCAGTCATTTTATTTATACTAAATGGTCTGGTGTTTGTTATTCTGGGTGTACAGGTCCCGGATGTGTTGAGTACCATATTTGAAAATGTTTCGTTTAATAATCTGCAGGTGTTGGGATATGTGGGCTTGATCTCGGTGCTACTGCTGGTTCTGCGTTTTCTCTGGATCTATCTGTTCTGGCAAGGGAATGAATTGCTGCGTACCAAATCCTCTATTGGCCGGCCCAGATTCAAGGATATTACGATCATTTCCCTCTCTGGGGTGCGGGGGGCTGTAACATTGGCGGGTGCGTTCTCCATTCCTTATGTGCTTCAGGATGGATCACCTTTCCCTGAACGGGATCTGATTATTTTCCTCGCGGCAGGGGTTATCCTCTTCTCCCTGATTGCGGCGAGCGTGTTTCTTCCAGTTCTGGCCAAGGACGATGGGAAATCCACAGAAGAAACACCGCAGAAGTCAGAACGAAAAGCACATGACATTATGCTGAATGCGGCAATACGAGCTGTCAAATCCGAAATGAACGATGAGAACAAAGCTGCGGCACTCGCGGTTGTCTCCGACTTGTCCAAGTACATCAGACAGGCCGCAGGTCAGCTTACCGCCGATAAACGCAAAGATATTCAGAAACAAGAAACGGCGATTAACCTGATTGCCACCCGGGCGGAGCGTAAAGAAGTTGAAGTAATGTTAGACGAAAATGCAATTGCTTCTGATGCGGCCTTCAAATGTGACAGCTGGCTGGATCGCAAGGAAATGATGCTGGCGAATCGTGCAAACACTCAGTTCATGACCTCGATCAGCGAGATCGGGCGTGTGTTAGGACATCTCTTCACCAACCGGTCCCAGAAGCCGAATCAACCATTTATGCTTGAAAATGCAGAACTGTTCCGTCAGGTGAAGTTGCGCACCTCTGAAGCGGCAATTAAGGCTATTCGTGCCCATATGAACGATGGGAATCGAGTTGTCGCACTGTCGGTCATTGCCAAGTATGAGCGTGTAGTTGCCAAATTGCGCACCTGGAACCAAGGTAAAACGGAAGATCCATTTAATCAGGAGAAATTGGAGTTGCAGATGGTGGCGATTCAGGAACAGCGTAATACAGTGCAACAACTGTATGAAAACGGTGAAATCACCCGTGATGTGGCTGCGAAACTGCGCCGGTTTATTAACGATGTGGAAGCGACTGCGTTGAAAAACACTTAATCCGATAAACCCGATATTTTAAATATGCTAAATGGTTTGATATAATATGTAACAAGAAACACGCATCATTACAGAAATGTACTTATATCGATCAGTGAAGGAGAGATGAGACATGGCAGAACAACAAATTCGGTTGGGCAAGACGGATCTGATCGTGAATCCCATTGGACTGGGTGCGAATGCAGTAGGCGGACATAATATCTATCCGGACATGCTGAATGATGAGACGGGTAAGGAAGTGGTTCGTACAGCTTTGAAACAAGGTATTAACTTTCTGGATACGGCATACATCTATGGACCGGAGCATTCCGAACGACTGATTGGTGAAGTACTGAAGGAAACTGGTCAGCGGCAGAATACCATCATTGCAACCAAGGCAGCTCATAAATTTGTGGATGGCAAGATTGTCATAGATAACTCACCTGCTTTTCTGAAAACAGCCGTGGATGAGGCGTTGAAACGTCTGCAAACCGATTACATTGATCTGTTCTACATCCACTTTCCGGATGAACATACGCCTAAGGATGAAGCGGTAGATACGTTAAAACAATTAAAAGATGCTGGCAAAATTCGTGCCATTGGCGTATCTAATTTCTCCATTGATCAGTTGCGTGAAGCCAACAAGGACGGGCATGTAGACGTACTGCAATCTGAATATAATCTGTTCAAAAGAGATGCGGAGAAAGAGCTGTTGCCGTATACGGCTGAGCATAACATTTCTTTTGTTCCTTACTTCCCTCTGGCAGCGGGACTGCTGGGCGGGAAATATAATCGTGATACAACCTTTCAGGATGGACGGGCAAAGAACCCGCTGTTCACAGGTGAAGCTTTCATTGAAAATCTCGATAAAGTTGAGCAACTGCGCAGCATAGCACAATCCAAGGATGTTGAGGTCGCTCATCTGGTTCTGGCCTGGTACCTGACTCAGCCTTCTATTGATGCATTGATTCCGGGTGCCAAGCGACCAGAGCAGGTCACTAACAATCTGCAAACATTAAATGTGGAATTAACTGCTGAGGAAATTGCAGTCGTGGATCAGATCTTTCGTTAATGAGTTCGGGTGAATCGGGAAATGCTAACAGGGAGTTTACGTATGAAGACAAAGTGAGGACACCACATGAACCTGAAGGCAGCCCGAGTCATCGGAATGTTCACGCTAATTATTTTGCTGGGTAGCAGTTCTGCCTATGCGAAGCCTGTACAGAAGAACCGTCAGTATTATGAGGAACGAGGAGAGATTGTGTGGGAAGTTCCCACACAGGATAAACTCATCGCCCTTACCTTTGATGATGGACCAGATCCGATTCAGACTCCGCAGATCCTGGCTTTGTTACAGCAGTATCATGCTAAAGGAACTTTTTTTGTACTTGGCAAATGGGCAGATAAATTTCCTAAACTGATTAAACAGGAACAGCTCGAAGGGCATGAAATCGCCAACCATACGTATGCGCACACGTATGCAGTTCGATCAACTAGTGCGGACAAGTACATGAAGGATATGAACGAAGCGGAAAGTTCCATCATTAAAGCTGGCGCGGAGCGTCCCCTGTTGTTCAGACCACCGGGCGGCTATTACAATGACATGGTCATCCAGGCTGCCAAACAAAAAGGGTATACCATTGTACTCTGGTCTTGGCATCAGGATACACGGGACTGGGCTTCTCCAGGTGTATCGGCTATCGTTAACAAAGTGTTGAAGAACGCACGTAATGGGGATATTGTACTTTTTCACGATAAGGTGGAAGGCAAGTCGCATACGGTAGCAGCACTCAAAACGATCCTGCCGAAGTTACAGCAGCAGGGGTACCAATTCGTTACGGTGTCTGAGCTACTTGCTGTAAAGGCACGCGAAGCTGCGAAGAATGGAACTTCACCTTCGTCTTTGTTGAAGCATGTGCAGCCCTGAACATGGTAATCCAATTAGAAACCGTAGGTCTCAGTTGAAGAGACCTGCGGTTTCTTTATCTTGGTCTTCATATCAACCATGGAACCAGCCTTAGGAGGTTATTGCCGTGTCCCTTTTGTTTTGAAACCAAAACGTCTACAATAGATGGAGCTTTGTGTTTAAGGGTTATATAGTATACAAGATATGAATTATGACATAGAGGAGAGTGAACATAATGAATGGACAACAACGTGTAAATATTAAGCCAGGTCTGGAAGTGGACATTGTGCTGAAGCAGGATCAAGCTACAGGTAAGCTGACACGTGGCATTGTGAAGGATATGTTAACCAAGTCACCTACGCATCCACACGGAATCAAAGTACGACTGACGAGTGGTCATGTGGGACGTGTGAAACAGGTCATTACAGGAGGCTCGAACTAACTGTGGCCCAAGACGGGGAGATGAGTAATACCGCAGAAGTAATGGCACATCTGGCTTCGGGTAATACACGTCAGCAGGACGCCTATCATGTGTTACAGAGCAGTGGATTGCTCGATATATTAGCTGACTATCACCCATATCCAGCAGGAACGGTGCCAATTGATATTGATATTCCGGGCAGTGATCTGGATCTGCTGTGTTATGCAGAGGATCTGGATGTGTTTGAAGCCGAGGTATACAATCGAATCGGAGCCGTTGCTGAATTTCAATGTGTACGTGGTGGGGATCTTCCAGACCAACGTCCTTATGTGACTTGTAATTTGCAAGTGGGACATTGGCCTGTGGAGATTTTTGCCCAACCCGTGCCAGTTTACAGGCAGAATGCATACTTACATATGATCGTAGAGTGGAGATTGTTGCAACTGTGGGGAGACGCGGGACACCGTGAGATCCGCAGACTAAAACAGGCAGGGTGGAAGACGGAGCCTGCATTTGCTTCTGTACTTGGATTACAGGGAGATCCATATGTGGACATGCTGTATCTGGCAGAGATGAAACGTGAAGATCTCTGGAACTGGGCGCGTTCACGCACGTCTTTTTGAACGGTTTAGCATAACCCTTTGGTCAGATTAGAAAGATGGCTACAATTGTTGTTACTGTGAGTCCCAGCATGACAGGTTTCAGGTTGCGTCTTGCAAGTTCAAAAGGACTGACTCCGCAGATTGCAGCCGCAGGAATCAATGCCCATGGAATCAAGGTTCCGCCACCTACCCATATGGCTGCAACCTGACCTAATGCTGTCAGTACAGGTGCGGAATCTGCTGAACCTGCAAACATGGACGCAATCGAGCCAACCAGGGATATCCCCGAGAACCCCGAACCATCCATTCCGGTCACTGCTCCGGTTACCGTCATTGTAATCGCGCCCACCGTATCATTTAATGGCACCAGCCCAGCAAGTGCGACCCCGAGATCATTCACAATCCCGTGTGAACCTTCAGGAAGAGGGTTGATGAACAACTCCGTAATCGCAGCATCTCCCAGATAAAAAAATGCGGCTATGGGAATAACCGGTCCAAACACCTTGAAACCAAACTGAAATCCTTCTATTAAATAGTTGGTCGTTTCCTCTGGTCCCGCATGTCGATGTGCGGCAAGGGTGACACCTATCAGTATAACCACAGTGGTTCCGCCAATTAGAGCTGTTGCGTCACCGCCTTGCAACTTCAATATAAACATCAGAATCACATCAACTGCGAATAACAGAGGGATAAGCAGAGCGAACACCTTTTTCAGACGGGGCGACATGACTTGACGTTCAATAGGCAGATTGCCAGGTTGAGAAGTGGACACAGCCTCTGATGAAGAAGAAGGTTCCGTGCTCACGGTACCTGATGTAACGTTTGGGGAATGAACAGGTGAACCTGATTTCATTTCTTTGCGCAGCATCCAGAAGGCTGTAAGTGTAGATACGGTGCCCATGACAATGACCAAAGGAATGCTGGCCGTCATGACGGAAGTAACCGGTATACCCGCCGCATCGGCTGTAAGTTTGGGAGCCCCCTGAATAATGTAATCTCCCGACAGTGCAATCCCATGTCCAAACAGGTTCATGGCAATAGCAGCTCCAATCGGAGGAAGACCTACACGCACGGCTACAGGAAGCAGTACTGCACCAACGAGTGCTACGGCCGGGGATGGCCAGAAAAATAGCGATACTACCATCATAATCAATCCGATACCCCAATACGCGACCTGAGGAGAACGGATAAACCGGGTGACAGGTGTTACCATGACCTCATTAATGCCGGTTCTGATTAGAACACGGCTCATCGCCACAATAATCGAGATGATAAAGATCGTACTCAGCAATTCTTTTGTTGCATAGATAAAACTGCTGAAGATCCCGGCAACTGACCCGCTTAAGGTTTCGGTTGCCAGAAGTCCAATGGTCATAATACCCGCGACACAGATGATGGTAGTATCCCTGCGCCGGATCATTACCGCAATAATCAAGACGATAAATGCCAGATAGACATAGTGTAACGCAGTGAGTTGAATATTCATCGAACAGGCCTCCCTACATCCTGGTGACTAACCCGAGGAGTGATATATCGTATGCATGTCAAGATCGGGCGTTCGTGGAGTCCGGGGCTTGCCGCAGCATTTATTTTTAGGGAGAAGCTTCTGAGTAATAATGAAGGATTTTTTTTACAACTGGAGAATTTATTACTACATGAAGCTTGTTACTCTTGAAATTGGAGCGGATGGAAGTCACCAGAATTGATATGTGAAGGTCACAGGACCCCATAGACAGTGGCAAGCAGGGGTGATTACAATAAACATGCCATCATAAGGAAGAAAATAGAAAAAAACTATGTTGAAATAAAGTGTGTGTTCAATAAGTCTGGTTTCAGTACAGCGGACTTTTTGAACTACCTCTAAAAGGGCGGGAATCCATAATCCATGAATTTGATCCGTTCACTTCGTTTTAAATTTATAGTGGGTCTTACATTGATCATGCTGCCATTATTCATGCTGCTTTATTACAACAACGTCTACGCCATGAAAGTTGTACGTGACAAAGTATCCCTCACCAATATGAATCATCTCGCCAAGAGTGTGGAGCAGAATGAACGTGTGTTACAGGAGACGAATCGGTATTTATATAGTCTGGGCGAGCGGGACCCGGATATTATCTCTCTGTTTTTTCTGAAATACGGCAGCGGCGATTATATCATTGCAAAGCAACGGATTATGAACAAATTCATGACAGATATCGGTTTTTATAATCTAATCGATTCTTTTTTTCTATATGATGCTGTGAATGATGATCTGCTGCTCGCGACTTCAGGCAATTATGATGTCAAAAAGTCGGTTGTGCAGGAGAGTATGCCAGTCCAGATGCAGCAATTGGAAGGGGATATCCAGAAGCCGGAATGGAGCATCGTGCGTGGCGGGACGTGGAATGCGCTGGTGAAAACGGTGCGAATCAACCAGCAGTTCTATGCAGGTGCACTTGTTGATATGAATGCACTGAATCATACACAACAATTCACTGAATCCGGAGATCGGGGAGGTGCAGTCATTGTTGGAACAGACGGTGGGGCACTCTCGGATTCCACATTGAATACTGCACAGATTCAGCTGGCTGCAGCGCATCTTCCCGGCCTGAAGAATCCGTATCAGGTGATCTCTGAAGTTGTGAACAAGGGAGAAGCACGTCAATATTTGATGTTGGGTACTGCATCGGCCATGTCCCAGATGAATTATATCGTGCTGCTGCCTGAGGAAGACATGATGCGTAACCTCCCGTTTTTCCAGCAGATCATTCGTCTGCTTCCCATTGGTGCGGCAGTAATTCTGGTTACTGCACTGATCTTTTTGCGGCATCTGTTATTCCGCCCGATGAATGCGTTAATCCGAGGCATGAGAAGGGTCAGCCGTGGAGATCTCGATGTGAAGCTGGACCCGCCATCTTCGTCGGAGCTTGAATTTATGACACGAAGTTTCAATCAAATGACCAGTGAGATCAGGCATCTGAAGATTGATGTGTATGAGGAACAGTTGCGGACGCGGGAGGCAGAGTTCAAACAACTGCAGATGCAGATCAATCCTCACTTTTACCTGAATTCACTCAATATTATTCATAGTCTGGCTTCCTTGCAAAAACATGAGTTGGTGCAGCAGATGGCTGGTCATCTGGCCGATTATTTTCGATTCAGTCTGCGTGCAGGCAAACGTGTTATTCGTCTGGATGAAGAGCTCGAGCACATTCGTCATTACTTAGAAATTCAAAAGCTGAGGTTTCCAAGCAGATTCGATTTTGAACTGGATATCGAACCGAATCTGGGACATTATGTGATTCCGCCATTAACCATTCAGCCTTTTGTGGAGAATGCCATTATTCATGGATTTCAGCGCCGGACACAAGCATTTGTCATTCGGATCGTGGCGCGCCTCGGTCAGAAGTCGTCCGGTCAGGTAGATGGGACGGTGCTTCAACTGATGATTGTGGACAATGGTGTTGGATTTGAAGAGGAATTGTTGGGGCGTCTGCAACATGGACAATACGCTGAAGACCCGAGTGGACAGCATATCGGTATATGGAACGTGGCTCATCGGCTTTTAGTGAAGTATGGTGATCAAGCCAGTTTGCAGTTTGGCAATGAGGTGGATCATGGCGCCAAAGTCATCATTGATTTACCCGCTCAGACCGAAGAGGAAGAAGGGGGAGCCTATGCGGAACCTGTTGATCGTGGATGATGAAGTGTATGCATTACAAGCGATGGTGGAAGGAGTCGATTGGCAAGCAGCAGGCATTGACCAGGTATACAGTGCTGGTGATGCCGAAGAGGCAAGAAAGATTTTAAAGGCTAATGCTATTGATATCATGATCTGTGATATCGAGATGCCTGGTGAAACAGGGCTTGACCTGCAAAGTTGGGTGTTAAAACATGATCCAGGTATAATGACCATTTTCCTGACAGGGCATGCTTTATTCGATTATGCTCAGACAGCCATTAAGCTAAACAGCTTTGATTATGTGTTGAAGCCGGCTCCAGCGGATCAATTGATTAAGGTAGTAACCCAGGCGGTGGAGAAGATCAAGGATGGAGAGCAGCGTACCCGTACCAACGAAGTTTATGAGACCGTATACAAACGCTGGAAAACCCATAAACCGCTACTGACGGAACGCTTCTGGAAAGATGCCATCTCTCAGCGTATCACGTTAACCGAACAACGGTTGCAAGAGCTCGCAGAACTGTATGGTGCCGAGATTGATCCGCATGCTCGTGTGTTACCTATTGTGATCTCAGTAGAGGAATGGGTGCGTGATTTTGATTTGCGTGACGAAGAGGTATTGGAATATGCCCTTCGTAATGCAGCCAAAGAGATGCTGCTTAGCGACAAGCCCGGTGAGGTGTTTCAGGATCAAAGTGGATTAAATATTGTGCTTGCTTATGAGCAAGATGGCATCATTCCGAGTGCGAGCGAAGTGGCACAACGTTGTCAGGGATATATTCAGGAATGTGGTACGTATTTCTACTGTCGGTTGTCCTGTTATGTTGGTGCCCCGGTTGCTGTGACTGAGCTGCAAGGCATGTTAAATGAACTGATGGATATGGAGCGGCGAAATATTAAGGAGCTTGAAGAAGTTTTTGTCTATGATGAGCGGGGAAGAGATCAGGAAGATCGCTTTTTGCCTATTCCATGGTTTTCGGAATTATCTATTCTTTTTGAGACAGGTAAAGTAGGGGATTTGCGAGAACGTGTGGATGAGATTTTTGAGTTGCTTGCTGCCCAAGAGGGTTTATCTCCTGAAATGCTGCATCTCTACTATCATGCCATGCTGCATGTGGTCTATCCGCTGCTTCATCAGAAAAACGTGTCAATACGCAGTCTGTATCCGGGTGAACGGGAGCCGGAGGAGAGTATGGTGACAAGGTCGTTGCCGCAGTTGAAGCAGTGGACGGCTGATCTGATTGATCGTGTTATCCCGGTGTTGTACCCGGACGATCATAGCCCTATGACCATTGTGGATCAGTTGTGCGTTTATATTGAAACTCATATTGGTGAAGAACTTATGCGAGAGGAACTTGCAGCTTTTGCCGGATTCAATCCCGCTTATCTATCACGTCTGTTTCGGAAAGAGAAGGGGATGTCCCTATCTGAGTTTATTCTGCAGGGCAGAGTAGCCAAAGCGAAGACATTGTTGTCCCAGTCCACCGTCAAAGTGACGGATATCGCTGGCAAGGTGGGGTACTACAATTACTCGCATTTCACCAAAATGTTCAAAAAGTGCACGGGTATAACGCCACAGGAGTTTCGAAAACAGTCACGTACCGTATAGTTCAGGGCGCAGCATGCTGCGTCTTTTGTTTTTTTTGGTACTAAAGTCATAATTTGATAAGTCAACAGGTCACCACAGCAGATAGAGGTCTTACTCGCCCCGCCGTATACTTGAACCACAGGAGCCGCAACGGAGCTTCATCCTGAGGAAGAATTCAAGAGGAGTGAGGGAGAACAAGTTATGAAGACACAACCCCAGGCGGGTAAGGGAGTACGGATATCGGAAATACCGGGAGAAACAGTCCGAAAGCGCAAGTCTGTGTGGCACAATCTTGGCAAATTCAAGGTGCTGTATCTCATGTTCTTGCCAGGTGTCCTGTTTCTACTGGTGAACAACTATATGCCGATGTTCGGCGTTCTGATCGCATTCAAAAATGTAAACTATGCTGATGGTATTTGGGGTAGCCCATGGAGTGGATGGGACAATTTTAAATATTTGTTCTCAACCAGTGATGCATGGGAAATTACCCGAAATACACTCGCGTATAACACGGTGTTTATTGCACTGAATCTCTTAGTAGGTGTCGGGCTTGCTATTCTGCTCAATGAAGTGAAGAACAAGGCAATGTCCAAGTTATATCAATCACTTATGTTATTACCGTATTTCTTGTCCATGATTGTGGTCAGTTATCTGGTACTGGCTTTCCTGGGCAAGGATTCAGGCTTCATGAACTCAACGGTTCTGCAGATGTTCGGCGGTCAGCCGATCGACTGGTATTCAGAGCCGAAGTATTGGCCGTATATTTTGCCACTGGTGAACACATGGAAAAATATTGGATATTATGCCGTCATTTATCTGGCAGCTGTCGTGGGTATCGATGAAGAATATTATGAAGCAGCTGTGCTCGATGGCGCAACCAAATGGCATCAGATACGTTTCATTACCATTCCGTTTCTCATCCCATTAATCGTCATTATGACGTTATTGCAAATTGGCCGTATATTCTATGCAGACTTCAGTCTGTTCTACCAGGTTCCATTGGAATCGGGGGCGCTGTTCCCTGTAACGAATGTACTGGATACCTACGTATATCGTACGTTCCTTATCGGTGGAGATATCGGGATGTCATCAGCAGCTGGTCTATACCAAGCAATCGTTGGATTTGTGCTGGTTCTTGTATCCAATACCATCGTAAGGCGAATAGATAAAGATAATGCATTATTTTGAGAGGAGGCAAGTCAGCTGTGAAATCACGTGATCCACTAGCCGTATCGAAGCGTTCCGCATCCGTTATTCATGCGATGTTTCTATTCTATGCCATTGCCTGTATCGTGCCGATCCTGCTTGTCTTCGCCATCTCATTTTCGGACGAGACAACAGTAATTGCCAATGGATATAAGCTTATTCCAGAGAAATTCAGCCTGACGGCTTATGAGTTTCTGTTCAGAGATATGGATCAGATCATTCACTCGTATGGTATATCCTTTATCGTTACCGTTGTAGGTACCATTACAAGTGTTGCGCTGACCGCATTGTATGCGTATCCGCTCTCACGGAGAGATCTGCCTTACCGGGGCTGGTTCGCCTTTTTCATCTTCTTCACAATGTTGTTCAATGGGGGTCTGGTACCTTGGTACCTGGTCTATGTCAACGTATTGGATCTGAAAAACTCCCTACTGGCACTCATTATGCCGCTACTGCTATCGCCATTCTTTGTACTGGTCATGCGTACATTTTTCGCGAACTCCATTCCGGTGTCTATTCTGGAATCGGCTCGGATTGATGGTGCGGGAGAATTGAGAACGTTTGCACGTATCGTGCTTCCGCTCTCTCTTCCCGTAATGGCAACCGTTGCGTTGTTCAGTACATTGAATTACTGGAATGACTGGTACCTTAGCATGATTTTTATATCAGATAACCGGACGATCAGCCTTCAGTACCTTATGTACCGGACGCTGCTCGATATTCAATATTTAACAACCAACTCCAACGTCTCTTCACAGATTTCGTCGCAGGGTGGATTGCTCAATCTGCCTAACAAAACTCTGCAAATGGCGATGGCTGTGGTCGGTATTGGTCCAATTGTACTGGCATATCCGTTCTTCCAGCGTTATTTCATCAAAGGTCTTACGGTTGGCGCTGTGAAGGGATAACTCTGAACCGGTTAGCGGAGTGGGCAAGGTAAATGAAGATGGACTGAAAGGGCATATACAGAAGTAGTTATCGGTTTAATTGTGAATTGGGGAATTCGGTTGTATGGTTCAACACATGACAGGAGGGGTTCAATTGGTTAGATCATTAAAGGTATGGTCACGCATGATGGCAACGGTTATGGCGCTGAGTCTGGTGCTGGCTGCTTGCTCATCAGACAAGGGTGGAACAACAACACCTGGCGCAGAAGGCGGAGGAGCAAGTGAAGGTGGGGGCAAACCCTATGAAGTGACACTGTTCTACCCAGGTACACCACAGAAGGATGTCGCTCTGGTGGAAGCCGAGATTAACAAAAAGATGGAACCAAAGATCGGAGCCACGCTTAAGATCAATGCAATTGACTGGGGACAGTGGGATAACAAGCTGAATCTCATGATTTCCTCAGGTGAAAAATCAGACATTATCTTCACAGCAGCTTGGCAGAACTACACGGTGAATGTAGCTAAAGGCGCATTCTTGCCCTTGAATGATCTGCTTGATGCACATGGTCAGGATATTAAGAAAAACCTGGACCCTGCCTTTCTGGAAGGTTCCCAGGTGGACGGCGTGAATTACGGCGTTCCTACGAATAAGGAACTTGCTGCCACACGTGGTGTGTTGGTACGTAAAGATCTGGCTGACAAGTATAAGCTGGACCTGACAGCTGTAAAAACTTGGGCTGATCTGGAGCCACTTCTCAAAACAATCAAGGAAAACGAGCCAGCCATTACACCATTCTATATGTCCAATACCAACGGTAACGGGCTGTTAGAGAATCTGGATTGGGATTATCTCGGTGATGCTTCCGTACCTGGAGTCATCTCCAAAACAGCAGGCGGAACAACGGTGCTGAATGAAGTGGAGACCCCAGAATTCAAAGAAGCGGCTGAACTCGCTCGCAAGTGGTATCAAGCGGGATATATCAACAGTGATGCTGCTACTTCTAATGTGTTCCCGAAAGACCAGGCGAAGGCTGGAAAAGCGTTTCTCTGGACAGATGGCATGAAGCCAGGCAAGGATAAAGAAGAAGAAGGGTATGTGGGTTTCCCACTCACTCAGATTGAGATGACACAGCCAACAATCACGACGGGTGATGCATCTGGAGCGATGCTTGCAATCTCCCGTTCTTCAGAGCAACCGGAGAAAGCGATGCAGGTCATTAACCTGCTGCATTCCGACAAGGAAATTAACAACTTGTTAAACTTCGGAATTGAAGGTACACATTATGTGAAAAAAGACGGACAGGATAATATCATTGCTCTCCCTGATGGCGTAGATGCTAACAGTCGTACCTACAATCCAGGTGCACAATGGCAACTGGGTAACCAATTCCTGAACTTCCTCTGGGATAATGAAGATCCACAGAAATGGGAGAAGTTCAAAGAGTTTAACGCCAAAGGTGTGAAGTCGCCTGCACTGGGCTTTACGTTCAACAGCCAATCTGTCAAAAATGAAATTGCTGCGGTCAACAACGTGAACAAACAGTTCAAGCCGGGTATGACATCGGGCGCCGTTGATCCAAATGAGATGATTCCGAAATATCTGGAGAAATTGAAAGCAGCGGGAATTGATAAAATTATTGCAGC
Source organism: Paenibacillus sp. FSL H7-0940 (assembly GCF_037979415.1). NCBI lineage: Bacteria > Bacillati > Bacillota > Bacilli > Caryophanales > Paenibacillaceae > Paenibacillus > Paenibacillus sp. FSL H7-0940. The sequence goes on along the minus strand of NZ_CP150280.1, from coordinate 3,311,197 downwards.
CAAACAGGAACAACTCGATGCATTCTTGTCTAAGCAATAAATGATCGTCAGCCATGACAGAGAGACCTGTGTTATTACAAGCTCTTGTCAGCGGTGAAAATGGAGGACGTTTTCGGTGAACAACCGAAGACGTTCTTTTTATTGTTGTTTTTGGATTGTTAATCATAAATAGGAAAAATATGATATAATAAGGTGGTTGATTAGGGGGTGTTCGTGTGTCGAGAACCAGACTTGTGTTCTCAGGGGCTTTATTGCTATTTGCTATCATCTTTACATGTAACCATCATCTTGGTTTTTCTGTTGGAGATACCATGCTGTCAGCAATAGGTATATCACCGTATACTACATCTTACTTGAGTGGAGTTCATATCACACTTTTCCTCGGATTGGGGATATTCGCGTGTGGATTCTACCTTACTCGCAAAGAGATTGGGAAATCATTCCCCGGTCTTGCAAAAGGGTTATGGATCGTAGTTATCGCTATCGTTCTCAGTTATTCGTACATGACGGATAAATTCATGTATGTAGCCAAGTGGGGAGCTTCAGGCATTAATGCGGTATCCTATGTACAGAATGCAAGCTCTTGTACCTTTAACGTGCTGAAAACGGGTGAGACCCGAGCAACCTGTGATCTGACACTCAAAAATTACGGCAGAGATTCCGTATCCGCCGTGATATTGCCTGATCTCGCACGTAGTTATAAGTTAAAGGACGATCCCCTATTGGAAGCCTTGCAGTCTGTCCAATTAAGGCCCGTACATGTTGAGATTGAACGCCATGGAACGTTTACAGGTAAGTTGGAGTTTTACGGGAAAGCGGAATCCCCTCTGTTCGTCAATGGGAAACTTATGGATATTGTGCTGGATGTAGGCGTGGATGGAGCGAATACGGTATTTGATTATGATATTCCATAGTTGATATTTTCATAGAAAAAAAGAATAATTACATAAACAGAAGTGGAATAAAGTTTGAGTTGAATAGAACGATTAAAGATATATACTGAAATTAGATAGAGAGCTGGCTAATCGCTGGCTCTTTTTGTGCGTGGAAGTTGCATTTAGTGCAGAAATATTGGTTTTATCTCCTTTCCCCTTGAATTGGTAACGCTTACGCTAGATAATGAATCGGTTTGTCTCAAAAAAATTGTTTGTCTTTAGCGCTTACATCATTACAATTAATGTCACGACAAATTAAGACAAGGTGAGATGAAAAGATGTCATATCGGACAAACCTGTTTTCCAAAATGGTCATTCTTATTCTGATTATGCTGATTCCTGTAGTGCTTTTGTACTGGTACTCCAATCACAAAACAACAGCTGTTCTCAGAGATGAGTTGAATCGATCCAATAGTAACCAGCTTGAATTTTTCCAAAATCAAGTGAACACACACATCGAACTGTTATCCTCATGGCCGAATCTGCTCATACATGATCCTGATATTGGCAGCTTCCGGCGAATCTATGCGGACAGTAACTACTTTGATCTGGATGCGATCAACCTGGTCAAACGTATTCAGAATAAGCTGAGTATTCAGGAAAGCTCATCCAATTGGGCCACGAAATTATATCTGTATTCTCCTTCGCTGGGCAGGGTGGTTTCCGAAAGGGACGCACGTTCTTACGATAAAGAAGCGCTAAGGGAAAATATTATTTCCGGCTGGGATGTACGCAAAATTCAGGATGGGGAAGATGATCGGTTCATGTTTAGCTGGATTACGGTATCTCCATACGGTATTAAAGACCCGGCTAATAATGCAGAAACGATTATTAAACTGGAGTTTGATAGTGACAACATCCGGGATATGCTCGACAAATTCAAAGACGATGGCAGGCATGACCCCTTCTATTTCCGTGAAGAATCGGGTGTTATCTATAACCGGACTTCAGATCGTTCATTAACGAATCAGTTGATGGAAGAACTGTCCATCCATAAACTTCAGGACGTTGATAATCGTACAGTAGTGATCGGGAACGAGCCATATATGGTCAACACTGTGAAATCCAGTACAACAGGCTGGTATTTGGTGGACTATATGCCGCTATCAGATATTCTGAAGCCCATTCATCAATCCAATATGCTGTTCTATTCTTCCATGATTTGTTTGTTGTTAATGAGTTTTGGTGTGGCGTACTTGTTCTATGTACAGGTGCAGGTGCCAGTGAAACAACTCATTCGCGGGTTCCAGCGGTTGAAGCAGGAGGATTATTCCGTGAGGATTAAGCCGAAGGGCCGCAATGAATTCAGTTTCCTGTCCGAACGTTTCAACTTGATGGTGGAGCAGATCCAGCAGTTATTTGAACACGTTTACCTGGAACAGATTCATGTACGTGAAGCTCGGTTGAAGCAGCTGCAATCGCAGATTAACCCGCACTTTTTCTATAATTGTTTCTCCTTCATTACAAGTATGGCGAAACTCAAGCGTATGGACGCTGTTGTAGCGATGTCGCATAATCTATCACGATATTATCGGTATACAACAAGACAGGAGCGGGACGTGGTACCGTTGACAGAAGAGATTGAATTTGTCAGCTGTTATCTGGAGATCCAACGGATGCGTATGGACCGCATTCATTACAAGATTGATCTGTCTGATGAGATGTTAAGACAGGAGGTACCGCCACTCATCGTGCAACCCCTAGTGGAGAATGCGGTAATTCACGGTATCGAAGCGGACGCGGAGGCCGGAGAAATAAGAGTATCCGGGGAAAAACAGGGTGGTGTCATGGTTCTTGTCGTTGAAGATGATGGGCAAGGCATGACGCAGGAGGCACGTGAGGCGCTTCTGAATAAGCTCAGGGGAACGATGGATCAGGAGATGGGCTGTGGCCTGTGGAATGTGAATCAGAGACTCCAGCTTCGATATGGGGAGCAGGCAGGACTGGATGTAACGGAATCGGAACTTGGTGGATTACGCGTTACGCTGTCATGGCCTGCCGAACAGGAGTTTCTTCTGGAGAATGAAGGATAAGCACTTGGAATGTGTAGCGCAAGATGAACGATGGAATCCATTTGTAGAATGAACGAAATAGGGAGTGAATCATTTGATTGATATATTACTGGTAGATGATGAGACATACGTAACAGAAAGTCTGGAACTTACGATCCCCTGGGGAGAGCTTGGAGTAACGACCGTGCTGCGTGCCGCATCCGGTAAGGAAGCGTTGGAGATTATGGAGGAAAATGCAGTAGACATCGTAGTTACCGATATTCGCATGCCTGGCATGTCAGGACTGGATCTCATTGCAGAGGTAAGCAAGCGCTGGTCTCATATCCGCTGTATTTTACTAACGGGTCACAGTGATTTTGATTATGCTAAAAAAGCCATTCAATTACAGGCAGCGGATTATATCCTGAAACCCGTAAACGATGATGAGTTTATGGGATCGGTGTCGGCAGCTATCACGTCTCTTCGCGATGAGTGGGATGAATTCGATAAATATCACCGGCTGTTATACAGTCGGAAGTCTGACTATAAAATTTTGCGGGAAAATCTCATGCATGATCTGCTGCTGGGGCGTGAGATCACGGCGCGGGCACTTCGGGAACAACTGCAACAATATGAGATTCATATCGATCCAGAACAATCGGCTGTGATGATGCTGATTCGCCTTACAGGACGTTTCTCATCAATGGACCAGCAGTCTCTGGATCTGATGGATTTTGCGGTAGGTAATATTGCAGAGGAAGTACTTGGAGAGCAATTTAACGTGTGGTTTGGTCGTGGACCCCATGAGTGTCTGGTTATGTTCTTGCAGAATCAAGATCAGATCGAAGCTCCGCAGATGGACTTGGAGACGTTGAGAATCTCAGCTGAAACTTTCCGTGAGCATGTCATTCGATATTTACAGGGAGATCTGTCCATGGTAGTTACACCGTCATTTCCCTTTAACGAGTTGACAGCAGCTTATCGAAAAAGTCTGGGTTCGCTTGTCCTTTCAGGACCGGAAGAACACAAGATTATATATATGGACATGGATCAGGCACTCAGCAAAAGACCGGAGAATGATGCAACGCAGGCGCTCGAAGAGCTGTACAAACCACCTGTACTTCCGCAATTGCTTGAGACCAAGCAATGGGAAGCGGCAGCGCGTAAGCTGAACACGGTCTTTGACGCGGCAGAACAGGTACGATTGTCCAGAGAACATGTGTATGAGATGTATCTTTCGGTAACTAATGCATTTATGTATATCGCCCATAAACAGGGGCATCTGGTCCATGAGATTGATCATGCGGGATTCGATCTGCTCCTTGCTCATCAGTTGATTCAATCCCCCGAGAAGCTGCGGCGTTGGGCCACCGAGATGCTGGCGAAGCTTCAGGAAGAGTTGTCCGATCAGGAAGGTGTGCAGAGCCGCAGGCATGTAATCAAGCAGGTTCAGGAGCTGGTAACAAGAGATACAGGACAGGATCTGTCAGTGAAGATGATTGCGGACAAGGTATATTTACACCCCGTATATCTATCGAAAATTTACAAGGCAGAGACAGGGGAAGGTCTTGGGGACTACATGATTCGTATGCGCATGGAGCGTGCTCTGTATCTGCTTAAGAATAGCAACAAAAAAATATACGAGATTACGAGTGAACTTGGCTATCAAAATCCGCAATATTTCAGCAAAATGTTCAAAAAACATTATGGTATGACACCAAATGAATTTCGGGATCAGGCATAATTTCAACAACATTCCAGAATATAGGTTGGCAAAGGTGCAGAAATCTTGATTTCGTATCATAGGCTCAAAGGCCTGGTCAGCCTATAATGAAAGGGTAACCAAAACGATTTAAGGGGGAACAACATGAGAGCGCAATCAACGAAAAAGAGATTCTTGACGCTTCTCGCTACAACGCTGAGTCTAACTGTCGTTCTTGCAGGATGTTCAGGAGGCAGTGGGGGCGGAGATAGTGCAACACCAAGTACATCTGGAACCCAAAACGAATACAAAGAGAAATATGATCCGGCAGTTACTATTACTACAGCATGGGGAATCGATCCAGAGCTGAAATTTAAAAATGGCGAATCCATGGAAAATAACGTGGCAACCAAGTGGGCCAAAGATCAATTCGGGATTGAAATCAAATCGTTGTGGTCAGTAACAGACACAAATGGAGCATTTGCAACCAAGCTTCGTCTTGCGATGTCATCAGGACAGGAAATGCCTGATATTGTAAACGTAGGTGATAATCTGCTTGCTCAGGATCTGATTGATTCTGGAATGTATCAAGAAGTAGGTCCACTGTTCGATAAATATGCTTCGGACACATGGAAAAAAGCAATTGAACAAGATCCAAACGTATGGAACCAGTATAGTCGTGATGGAAAAAGAATGGGTATCCCTGTTCTGGACTATGCCTACAACAATGATTACTTGCTCTGGATTCGTCAGGATTGGCTGGATAAGCTGAACATGAAGGCACCAAAAACCATCGACGAACTAGAAGCTGTTATGGAAGCATTCAAAAACAATAACCCTGACGGCTTGGCTCCTGATAAAGTCACTCCGCTCAGCATTGGTTTCAAAACTTCCATGAATACATGGATGGGAGACCCATCTTGGATCTTCGGAGCATATGGAACATTGCCGTTCCAATGGAATCTGGGGGAAGACGGCAAGCTGGAGTATGGCTCCATCAATCCGGGTATGAAGCAAGGTCTGACCAAATTGAGCGAATGGCTCAAAAAAGGATATATCCCGCAGGAAGCAGCTCTATGGGATGAGAACAAAACAGCAGAGCCAGCAGTTGCAGGAACTGCCGGTATTATTCCAGGACCTTACTGGATGAGTGGATGGCCACTTCTTGATACAGTGAAAAATGTACCGAGTGCCGTGTGGAAACCGATTGAAATTCCTACCGGTCCTGAAGGCAAAGCGATGCGTCACGGGACACAGTTCGTTAATGGTGTTACGTTGATCAAAAAAGATATGGCGCACCCAGAAGCATTCTTTACGTACCAGAACTACCTGTTCGACAATTATGCTGACCCGGCTCCGGGTAGCCAGTATGACAACGGTCTGTTTGCAGGCTATGACTATCAATTGGATGCAGATGGGAAACAAATGCCGATTGACGAGATCGAAGGCGGATACGTGAACGTTGTACGTTATTTGCTTGTTCGTGACGGTGCTCGTATTCCAGATGCACAGATGAAAGCTCTGATGAATTTGGCCAATGGCAAAGAGCCGGAAACCAAGCTTGAAAAAGATGTTGCTGTCAACTACGGTAAAGAGACTCCAGCAGCAGCGAAAGTGTTGCTGAGCCAAGAAGAAATTTCCTTCAAGAACATGTTCACAGGCCCGACAACAAAGACGATGAAATCCAAGCTTGACTATTTGAACAAAATCGAGAATCAAGCATTTAACGAAATTATCTATGGCAAAAATCCGGTTGATGCGTTTGATACCTTTGTACAAACGTGGAAATCCGGTGGCGGTGACCAAATTACGCAAGAGGTTAACGAATGGTATGACAGTGTGAAAAAATAATTACAAGGAGCGCCCAGACGACTAACGTCTGGGCGCTTTTTTTGTTTATTAGAGCTGAGGCAAAGTGGTTGAATTTGTGCCATTTATATTGCTTTTATGTGCTGTTTGGACCCCGTAAAAGGTTGATATAATCGCATTATAAGCCACTCAGGGAGTACTTGAGTAGGAAGAAATACAGGGGGAGCAATCATGAGAACTTTGAAACGCACTTGGCCATTCCACGTTATGCTGTTGCCAGCCATTATCTTTCTGATTATCTTCAGTTATGTGCCTATGGGCGGAATCATTATGGCGTTCCAGAACTACAAGCCATGGCTTGGGATTAGCGGTTCTGAATGGGTTGGGCTGGACAACTTTAGATATTTGTTTGAACGTGAAGACAGCTTACAGGTCATCTGGAACACATTAATTATTGCTGTACTTAAACTGATTTTCAATTTATTTGTTCCATTTGTTTTTGCCATTCTTTTGAATGAGGTTCGCAAGATGGCTGTACAGCGAACGATTCAAACACTCGTATATTTACCTCACTTCTTGTCCTGGGTCATTCTGGGCGGGATTTTGATAGATCTGTTGTCAACAGGCGGCTTGGTTAACCGGGTTCTGGGAACCTTTGGACTTGGGCCATATTTCTTCCTGGGAGACAACAGTTGGTTCCGATCTACGGTCATTCTGACAGATGTGTGGAAAGAATTTGGCTATAACATGATTGTCTTTCTGGCTGCCCTTGCCGGAATTAATCCAGCGTTGTACGAAGCAGCGGAGATTGACGGAGCAGGACGCTGGAAACAGACACTGCACATTACAATCCCTTCGCTTGTGCCGATGTTGATGGTTGTAGGAACACTGGCGCTTGGTAACGTACTGAATGCCGGATTTGACCAGATATTCAACTTGTATAACCCGCTCGTATATCAAACGGGTGACATCATTGATACATTTGTATATCGTTCCGCAATGCAGAATGGTGAGATGGGCTTTGCAACCGCGATCGGATTGTTCAAATCGGTTATTAGTATGATCTTGATTCTTGTATCGTACAGCTTAGCCAAAAAATACGCTGGATATCGCATATTCTAAACGAATGAACAGAGAAAGAAGGGACCACGATGTATCATAAATCATTGCCTTATCGCGTGTTTAATATAGTCAATACCTGCTTTCTGATTTTGGTCGCCATTATGTGTATCGTACCAATGATTCATGTACTGGCAGTATCCTTTAGTACGAAGGCTGCTGCCGATGCCAATCTGGTCAATCTCTGGCCCGTAGGTTTTTCACTTGAGGCTTACAAAAAAACGATGAACAATCCAATTTTCTTGAACTCGCTCTGGATTTCACTTCTACGTACAGTGATCGGTACAGCTATTACCTTGCTGATTACGTTCCTGGCGGCGTATCCGTTGTCCAAAGAGAATAGTGAATTCAAAGGCAGAACGATCTACTCCTGGATTTTTGTATTCAGTATGATTTTCAACGGGGGACTGGTGCCGTTCTACATGGTTATCCAGAAGATCGGGTTGATGGATTCCTTCTGGGTACTGGTACTCCCAGGAGCAGTTAACACATTCCTTGTCATTCTGATGCTGAACTTCTTCCGCGGTATTCCAAAAGAGCTGGAGGAAGCGGCGCTGATGGATGGAGCTAACCATTTCAGAACATTGTTCAGGATATTCCTTCCCATTTCGATGCCGTCCATTGCAACAATTGCATTGTTCAGTATGGTGTTCCACTGGAATTCCTGGTTTGATGGATTGCTCTACATGAATAACGCTAAGGATTACCCACTTGCTACATTTATGCAAACGGTCATTATTGGACGTGATATGAGTAGCATGAGCATGAATCCAAAAGAAATGGAAGCTCTTTCTCAAACCACGGTAAGGGCAGCTCAGATCTTCATCGGAAGTGCACCGATCTTGATTGTGTATCCTTTCCTGCAACGTTTCTTTGTCAAAGGTATGACGTTGGGCTCAGTTAAAGGCTGAGCCTGTACCCCAAATTAATGGAGGTTGATACAGTGAGCAACTTGACGGAAAAGACATTCATTCTGGGAATGGATGTGTCCTTTATGGATGAAATCGAACAGCATGGCGGGAGTTATAGTGATGTGGATGGCAAGGAACAAGACTTGCTGTCCATCCTGAAGATTAATGACGCTAACGCGATACGACTTCGAATCTGGAATGATCCTGTTGGTGGATTCTGCAATCTGGAGCGGACGGTGGAGGTAGCCAAACGGATCAAGGAACAGGGCTTGAAATTTTTGCTTGATTTCCATTATTCTGATCGCTGGGCTGATCCAGCCAATCAATGGAAGCCGAAAGCATGGGAGCACCTGTCCTATGAAGAGCTTCAACGTGCGGTATGCATGTATACGGCAGACGTTCTGAGAACGTTGAAGGAACACGATGCGCTTCCGGACATGGTGCAGGTGGGCAACGAGATTACACCAGGCATGTTATGGAATGAGGGACGTGTCGGTGGAGAAGAGCATGATACGGATGAACAGTGGGAGCGTTTTGCAGGCCTTGTGAAGTACGGAATTGCTGCGGTCAAATCCGTTGACGCGGATATTCAGATTATGATACATATTGATCGTGGTGGAGATAACGCCGAGAGCCGCAAGTTTTACGATCGCTTTGAAGCACTGGGTGTGGAGTTTGATATCATTGGTCTCTCGTATTACCCTTGGTGGCATGGCACACTCGACGCATTACGTGACAATCTGCATGATCTGGCTGAGCGTTATGGCAAACCGATCAATGTAGTTGAAACCGCTTATCCCTGGACGCTGGAGCAGCCGGAAGGCATTGAATGGATTTTGAATCAGGAAGATATGTTGTTACCAGGATACCCTGCAAGTGTCGAGGGACAGACCAAATATCTGAAGGATCTTTTGCAGATTATTCGCGAAGTTCCTGGTGGTTTGGGGCACGGATTCTATTATTGGGAACCTGCCTGGATACCAAGTAAAGAAGAATGGTCCGTCGGTCATCCGAATAACTGGGGCAACCTCACTATGTTTGATTTTAAAGGTCGCAAGTTGGAATCGTTTACAGCACTTGCTACTGTTGAAGAATCAGATGTCGTGACATACGTGTAATCTAGCGTAATATGTATCGTCTGTGAAGTCGTTGTTATCGTTATCGTTATCATATATAAACTAAAAAAACAGTAATTAAAGCAAGGGAGTTGTCCTTATGACATACAAATTTCCACCTGTAAGTTCCAAAGCCCCGCACATGTTGCATGGCGCAGACTATAACCCGGAGCAATGGCTCCGCTATCCTGAAGTTCTGGAAGAAGATATTCGCTTGATGAAGCTTGCCAAGTGTAACGTGATGTCCATTGGTATCTTCTCGTGGGTATCCCTTGAGCCGGAAGAGGGCGTATACACGTTTGAATGGCTGGATCAGGTGTTGGATCGTTTTGCAGCAAACGGTATCTATGCATTCCTCGCTACACCAAGTGGTGCCAGACCTGCTTGGATGTCCGCGAAGTACCCGGAAGTGCTCCGTGTATCCGAGAAGCGTGTCCGCAATCTGCATGGTTTCCGTCACAACCACTGTTATACTTCCCCGGTATACCGTGAGAAGGTTACTGCGATCAACACAAAACTGGCAGAACGTTATTCGGATCATCCGGCTGTAATTGGCTGGCATATCTCAAACGAGTTCGGCGGAGACTGTCATTGTGATTATTGTCAGGAAGCATTCCGTGGTTGGGTTCAGAAGAAGTATAAAACACTCGATGAACTGAATCATTCGTGGTGGACCACATTCTGGAGCCATACGGTTACAGACTGGAGTCAAGTGGAATCTCCGGCGCCACACGGTGAGACACAGGTGCACGCAATGAATCTGGACTGGCGCCGTTTCGTTACGGATCAGACAGCTGATTTTATCGTGCATGAAACGAAACCATTAAAAGCTCAGAATCCTGATCTGCCAGTCACAACCAACCTGATGGAATTCTATGGCGGTCTGAACTATTGGAAGTTCGCTGATATTCTGGATTTCCTCTCTTGGGACAGTTATCCGACTTGGCATGATGCATATGACGACGCGAAACAGGCATCACGTATCGCGATGATGCATGATATCGTTCGTTCCATCAAAGGCGGTCAGCCGTTCTTGCTGATGGAGAGTACTCCAAGTTCAACGAATTGGCAAGATGTCAGCAAACTGAAAAAACCTGGCATGCATTTGCTCTCTTCTCTCCAGGCTGTGGCACACGGCTCCGATAGTGTTCAGTACTTCCAGTGGAGAAAGAGCCGGGGGTCCAGTGAGAAACTTCATGGTGCGGTAGTAGACCACGTAGGAACGGAACACACTCGAGTGTTCCAAGATGTTACCGACGTTGGAACGGCTCTTGAAGGTATGGAAGCTATTGTAGGAACAGCGGTTCCGGCAGAAGTTGCAATCATTTTTGATTGGGAAAACCGCTGGGCCGTTAATGATTCCCAGGGTCCGCGTAATATCGGTGTGAAGTATGAGCAGACCGTGGAAGAGCATTACGAAGCGTTTTGGAAAAAGGGAGTCGCTGTAGACGTTATTGATATGGATGCAGATCTGTCCAAGTATAAGTTGCTGATTGCGCCAATGCTCTATCTGGTACGTGAAGGTGTCGGGGAACGTATTGAGAAGTTTGTAGAACAAGGTGGTACGTTTGTAGCAACTTACTGGTCTGGTATTGTTAACGAAAACGATCTGTGTTTCCTGGGTGGATTCCCAGGCCCGCTGCGTAAGACACTTGGCATCTGGTCCGAGGAAATTGACGGACTGCATGATCGTGATCTGAACGGAATTATCCCTGAGAAGGGCAATGAACTTCAGCTCAATACAGCGTATGATGCAATTGAACTGTGTGATCTGATTCATCTCGAAGGCGCGAAGTCCCTGGCTACGTACCGTTCTGACTTTTATGCCGGACGTCCGGCATTGACGGTTAACCAGCTGGGTTCAGGAAAAGCATATTACGTAGCGACACGTCTGAAAGCACCATTCTATGATGATTTCTATGCGAAGCTAATCGCTGACCTGAACATTGAGCGTGGACTTGAAACTGAGCTGCCTGCCGGAACAACGGCACATACGCGTACAGATGGTACAGCAGATTATGTGTTTGTACAGAACTACACGCCAGATGAGAAGCTGGTTAAACTAGATGGACAGTCCTATACCGATCTGCTCAGTGGTGATGCTGTGGAAGCAAGTCTCAGCTTGAAGCCATATGACATTTGTGTTCTGCGCAGACCGGCTGCTCGAAAATAATATAGGTTCATCCTTACTTTATAAACGGAGTTAGGATAGACAAAGAGTGCCCTGAACGCCTGAATTGGTGTTCAGGGCATCTTTTTTAATTTATGCATTTGGCTGTTGAACCACTTTTTCTGGACAAGATAAAGGATAAACGTGTCCGCGTAGCGAAGACAAACACGTAACATGTAACTCAAGACTTTCAGTCTGGGAGGAATGGAAATGAATCAAAGAAATCTGGATGGTAACAGCATTATTATTCGACTGGAAATGACAACTAAGGATATCAAGTTTGGCGAAGTGGCTTCGGTCATCTCGGAAGCTGGGGGAGACATCATTGCCATCGACGTGATTTCCACCAATCAGGATGTAAGCGTGCGCGACTTGACGGTCGCAGTTACAGATGCACAAGATAACAGTAAAATTATAGAAGGGGTGCGCCAGCTCAAAGGTGTGTCCATTATTAACGTATCGGATCGGACGTTCCTGCTTCATCTGGGCGGTAAGATCGAAGTAACACCAAAGACCCCGATTCAAAACCGGGAAGATCTGTCACGTGTGTACACTCCGGATGTGGCTCGTGTATGTTCAGCCATTTCAGAAGAACCCGGCAAAGCCTTCTCATTAACAATTAAACGGAATACAGTGGCCGTCGTATCTGATGGCAGTGCGGTACTTGGACTGGGCAACATTGGTCCCCGTGCAGCGATGCCTGTCATGGAAGGTAAAGCGATGTTATTCAAACAGTTTGCTGGTGTGGATGCTTTCCCAATCTGCCTGGACACACAGGATACCGAGGAAATCATACGTACTGTGAAAGCGATATCACCTGGTTTTGGCGGCATTAATCTGGAGGATATCTCGTCACCGCGTTGTTTCGAAATTGAGCGTCGTCTGAATGAGGAATTGGACATTCCTGTATTTCATGATGACCAGCATGGCACAGCGGTTGTGTTATATGCTGGTCTGATCAATGCGCTCAAACTGGTGGGCAAGTCCATTGAAGATGTGAAGATTGTGGTCTGTGGCATCGGTGCAGCAGGTGTAGCATGCAGCAATATATTATTGTCCGCGGGAGCCAGCCGGCTTATAGGTGTCGATCGTGAGGGTGCGATTGTACGGACACAAACCTATGAGAATGAAGTCTGGAGTGATTATGCAGCTCGTACTAATCCCGAACTGGAGACTGGCTCGCTGCGTGATGTCATTCGTGGAGCCGATGTATTCATTGGCCTGTCCCGCGGGAATCTGTTAACTCGCGAAGATGTACAGACCATGGCAGAAGATCCAATCGTGTTTGCAATGGCAAACCCGGTGCCTGAGATTATGCCTGCCTTGGTGGAAGACATTGTGGCTGTAATGGCAACAGGACGATCCGATTATCCGAATCAGATTAACAATGTGTTATGTTTCCCGGGTATCTTCAGGGCAGTTCTGGATTGCCGTGCTACTGAAATTAATGAAGAAATGAAGCTGGCAGCCGCGCAAGCGATTGCTTCGGCCATTACGGACGAAGAGCGTACACGTTATTACATTATTCCGAGTGTGTTCAATGATAAAGTGGTCAAATCGATGCGCAGTCGCGTAATTGAAGCGGCTGTTAAGACGGGTGTAGCTCGACGTATTCCTCGTGAACAGGCCCGTGAAGGCGGGGAATCGTAAGATGTCAGAGAACCCTCTTCAACCTGGTGGGAATCTGCAAGAATTAGGGCACATGCATAATATAGATGGAATAACGGCAGGAGAGGCTGTTCTGCGCGCCGCCCGATCCTTTGTTCAAGGGGACTCATCCAAGCATAGTGATGGCCATGACTGGCCGCACATTGAACGGGTAACCGCACTTGCGGTTGAACTCGCTCACCGTATGGGTGCAGATCCATTTGTCTGCGAACTGGCTGCATTATTACATGATGTACCGGATGAGAAGCTGAATGAGAGCTTGGAAGCCGGGATGGCCAAACTGAATGACTGGCTGGATACCCAGCCTCTTGACCCGGATATACGTAATAAGGTTGTGGGTATTATTAGCACCATCTCATATGCGGGAGGACAGCGTCCTGCGGTCAGCTCGCTTGAAGCACAGGTTGTACAGGATGCGGATCGACTGGATGCATTGGGTGCGATTGGGATCGCGCGAACCTTTGCCTTTTCAGGTGCCAGAGGGCGCGAGATGTACGATCCTTCCCTTCCCCCACGGGAGCAGATGACCCGTGAGGAATATCGCAATGGGCGCAGCACAACGATAAATCACTTTTACGAGAAGTTGTTCAAGCTCAAGGATCTGATGAATACCTCCTATGGCAAGGAGCTGGCGGAACAGCGTCATGATTATATGGTGCAGTTTGTGGACCAGTTCAAAAGGGAATGGGAGGGCACGGACCGTTAGGCAGGCATAATAAGCATGAGTATTCCACAGAGGTATAATTAGTAACAGAGGCGAATCTTTGAAGTGGCGAAAATCCATTTTGAAGATTTGCTTCTTTTTGGGTTAATAATGTGTATTAACATACATAAAGGAATCAATTTCACAATACCTCTGACTTATGACATGGCAACGGAAGACCTTACATGGTACAATAAATCGTTCTCCTGAATGAATTCAGGCAAAAAAAGAAATATGGGGTAATAATGAACATGATTATCAAATGTAAAATTTCAGGTTCGGTAAAGAGGAGGGGTCATCACCATGTCGTTTGGTGCGCGTGTACTTAAGACGGGGATCGCGGTCACGCTTGCCTTGTACCTAAGCAGCCTGTTCTTGAACCCGCAATCTCCCGTGCCTGCCGCAATCGCGGCTATATTCGCCATGCAGCCTTCCATCTATCGTTCTTGGAAATACTTCCTGGATCAATTGCAAACGACCACGCTGGGAGCTATTGTCGCCCTGGTGGGGGGCATGGTGTTGTCCAATGAGCCAATCGCCGTTGGATTAATTATTGTACTTGTCATCATGATCTGTCTTAAATTGAATATGGGTGAGACGGTTGGCCTGACACTGGTCACGGTTGTATCCATTATGGAAGCCTCGGGTGACTGGCATTTTGCACTCAATCGTTTTCTGTTGACACTGGTTGGTATTGTATCGGCGTTTCTCATCAATATTACGGTATTTCCTCCGAAACCGAAGGTTCAGTTCGTGAAGCAGATCCATAGTGTATTCAGCGGTATGTCGTTGCTTCTGCGAACTTCGATCTCGGATGAGATCAAGGAAGTTGTATTCCGGGAGGAGAAAAGCAACCTGGGCGGTTCCATTAAGTCTTTGTCCGACAAGTATAACTTGTTCGAAGAGGAACAGAAAAAGATGAAACGTTCGAAATTCAGCGAAACTCGTCAGATGGTGGTCTACAAACAAATGCTGCTGAGTTTGCAAAAAGGGTACGAGGTGCTGGATTCGGTGGAACGCCACTATTTCCAGGCACCGCGGACAACGGCCATGGATCAGTTTTTTGACTCACATCTTGAACTGGTTATCAAATTCCATGAGCATGCACTGCTCAAGTTCGAGGATAAGCTGAAACCTAATGGGGAAGAGGCCGCACAGTTTGTATTGGATAATGACCGTTTCATGGAGCAGGCGATCACCCAGTTTGATATCGACAAGGAAGGGATGTTACGATTGTCCATCGTGGCAGCTGCCATTTATGATTACGGATATCAGTTGGAACGTCTGAATCGACTAGCCGAACATGTGCATAGCGCCAGTGAAGACAAAGAATCACAGGACAAAATTTTGAATTGGCTTAAGTGGCCTTAGGCATGATTCGTAATCAAAAGTAGACTTTTTGAACAACCTCTCTACGTGCGAATTGCGTACCTGCTTGGGGATCATATACAATGTAGTTACAACATAGCCCGGACAATCGTGTCCGGGTTGTTTTGTCATACATAGGGCTGAAGGGCATGAATGAATATTAACGAACTGAGGGATAGAGACATGATTATAGAGGAATTGGACGCTGAACTAATGGAGTGGTTGAGTGGGACAAATCTGGAGCATAAACAGCATGAAGCCATACAACTGCTGACCGTATCTGAGGATCAATGGCCGCATCAGGCGATGATCAGTATGGGGGAAGTGATTGCGATAAATTCGCATCAGCTTAGACTGGCTCTATGGCCAGGTACACAGACCAGTATGAACATGAGCAAAACAGGCAAGGCTACCTTGATTGCGGTTCAAGGACATCGATTGCTGCATATCCGTATAGAAGTAGAACGGCTGCCTGAGATGAAGGGGGCTGTTCATCCGAGAGATCGTTTTGGAGCACAAGTGCTTCAGGTACGTGTGGATCACGCGCCATATGCGGAGATCACTTCAGGAATAACCTTTCAATTAAAAGATGAACTTGGAGCAATTACACGCTGGAAAGAGACAATTGAAGAATTACGAAAGTAGGCAAGAGTAGCTAAGTCAGTTGAGTACCCGGTGATTGGGTAATAATGAAGAAGAAAACAACAAAAAACGCCTCCGCTTGCATCGGGACGTTGTCACTGGTACAATAAAAAATGGTTTTCAGAAAATTAGAACTAATTAACATATAATTAAAATGTTTACTTTCTAATAATTATACCATTGCCTTTTCGGGCTTGTCAAATGGGATTTTGAGGACACAATCCGGGGAAAGAGGGGCTATTAACATATGAGTACAGATCAGCAATGGATTAAGGAACAACAACGGGTCAACACCGTGACCGATCAGATCGAACGCAAGATCACAACGCTGGAAGATGAAGTTGGTTCCTTCCGTGACGAAGTGGTTGGCATGAGAAAAGATTTCTGGGACGAAGTCACGATGAACTTTAGCGAAGCGGATGATGTTGGGGAGACTTCAACCAGCATGCGGCAGCAGTCACAGGTACTGTCCGATCGGGAGCGCAGCCATCTCAATACAGCAGCTGCGTTGGATAAAATGAAACGACTGCATCATTCACCGTATTTTGGGCGCATTGATTTTAAGGAAGACGGATATCCAAATGCAGAACGCATTTATCTCGGCATTGCATCGTTGCTGGATGAGAAGGAAGAATCTTTTCTGGTCTACGACTGGCGTGCGCCAATCTCCAACCTGTATTATGACGGAGCACCGGGTCCAATCACGTATCATACACCCAGTGGGGAGATCAGCGGTGATATAGAGATGAAGCGACAGTTTGTCATTCGGGATGGTCGTATCCGGTTTATGTTTGACACAGGGGTCACGATTGGTGATGAGTTGTTGCAGGCCGTGCTCAGTCGAACTTCGGATGCACAGATGAAGAGTATTGTAGCGACCATTCAGAAGGAGCAAAACCGGATTATCCGTAATGACCGGACACGTATGCTCATTGTGCAAGGCGCAGCCGGCAGTGGCAAAACATCCGCGGCGCTCCAGCGTGTGGCATATCTTCTCTATAAATACCGCGAGCATCTGCAAGCAGATCAGATGGTTCTTTTTTCACCAAATCCAATGTTCAACAGTTATGTCTCCACGGTACTGCCTGAGCTTGGGGAGGAAAACATGTTGCAAACGACCTTCCAGGAGTATCTGGAGCGCCGTTTGGGTCGTGAATATCAACTGGAAGATCCGTTTATTCAGCTTGAATATGTACTTACGGGGACGGAAGATCCCGATTACGATGTTCGCATGTCCAGCATTCGCTTCAAGTCGTCCGAAACGTTCCTCAAGGTGATTACACGTTATAAGGAAAGTATGTTGTCAGGTGGTATGAAATTCAAGCCGGTTCGCTTCCAGGGCCGAGCGATTGTTACGTCAGAGGCTATGGCTGAGAAATTCTACAGTTTCGAGTCATCCGTTAAGCTGGTGAGTCGACTGGAGATGTTACGGGACTGGATGCTGAAAGAACTGTCTGCCTTTGGTAAAGGTGAACTGGATGCGCCTTGGGTTGATCAGCAGCTTGATCTGATGGAGCCGGAGGATCTGCAACGCGCGTATCAACGGTTGAAGCGCAAGCAAAAAGGAAAGACCCATACGTTTAATGACTTCGAGCAGGAAAGAGGGATTCTGGCACGTATGGTGGTCAGTGACCGACTCAAACCGTTGCGAAAATGGATTAAGTCCTTACGATTCGTTGATATAAGACAATTATATGCATATCTATTCAACGATCAGGCTCAGATGGAGCGATTGCTGGGTGACGAAGCGCTGCCTGCTCAATGGGATGAAATCTGTAAGATGACTTTACGCAGATTGAAGCTTCAGGAGTTGGCATATGAAGATATTACGCCATACTTGTACTTGCGTGAGCTTATGCTTGGATTCCATATTAACTCGAATATTCGTCATGTCATTATTGATGAAGCCCAGGATTATTCTGCGTTTCAGTTGGCATTCATGAAGAGATTGTTCCCACGGGCGAAAATAACAGCACTTGGTGACTTTAATCAGGCAATCTATGCCCACTCTTCAGTACTTAGTGGAACAGGACCCTTGACTAACCTGTACGGACCAGACAACACGGAAGTCATTGAGCTGACCAGAAGTTATCGATCTACCCGGGAGATCGTGGAGTTTACACGGGGCATGGTGCCTGGTGGGGAAGAGATTATTCCATTTAACCGCAGCGGTGAGAAACCTAAAGTGATCGTTTCTTCTGATTCAGAGCGTCATATGAATGTCATCACAACAGACCTCAAGCACTTGATTAAGGAAGGGTACGAATCGGTTGCAGTTATCTGCAAAACCGCCGAAGAGAGCAGAGACGTACATGCTGCATTGAGTAAGGCGCTGCCCACAGCACCGAAGTTAATCAAGAAAACGACGCTGGCTTTTGAGCAGGGTGTTCATGTCATCCCAGCGTATCTGGCCAAAGGTGTGGAATTCGATGCAGTCCTGATCTATGACGGCTCTGCGGAGCAGTATGCTCAGGAGCATGAACGCAAGTTGTTCTATACGGCTTGCACACGAGCGATGCATCTGCTGCACGTTTACTGCGTGGGCACACCTAGTCCGTTCATTACCGCCCAGTCGGAAGAAAAGTATGATCTTGGCAAGGTGTCTACTGCGCAAGTGGACTGACATAACACTTCATATGCATGAGGAAGGCTTCCGTTCAATGGAACGGGAGTCTTTTTGTATATGATACATAGATCAGGAAAAAGCTAGCTTAGCGAGGGAAGTATACGTGATGAGGCTACAGCCATTTAGATGATGGTATTGATAAAAATACCTAACGTGAATCCGTAAGGATTGGGTTTCATGGATAAATATGACTTGATAATTTGTATTCAAGCACAATCGATGTGATTTTTCTTTACACATGAGGTCCAGACTCATATAATCGTAACAATATATTTTTTTGGATCGTTTATTAAAGGAGGCAACAAAATGAACAAACCATCTTTTGAACGGCCACTTATGGCCGATTGTGTACCGGATCTGGTCGCTACAGCACGGGGAGATTTGCCAGCGACTTTGGTCATTCGGGGAGGTACGCTGGTAAACGTGATATCGGGTGAGATTTTACCTGAGATGTCCATAGCTGTACAGGGAGCTCGAATCGCTTATGTCGGTAAAGATGTAAGCCACACTATCGGAGAACATACGCGGATTATTGAAGCAAACGGTAAGTATATCGCTCCTGGTCTGCTGGATGGACACTGCCATATCGAAAGTACACAGATGAAAGTAACCGAGTTTGCGAGAGCGGTGTTGCCTTCAGGCACGACCGGAGGTTTCTTTGACCCTCATGAGATCTCTAACGTGCTTGGCCTTAAAGGTCTGAGACTGATGCTGGATGAAGCACGGACCACACCGATGGCAGCTTATATGCAGGTGGCTTCCTGTGTGCCTTCCACGCATCCAGGATTGGAGACAACAGGTGCTTATATCGGGCCTGAAGAGGTAGCTGAGGCTCTTTCCTGGGGGCCGGACATGATTGGTCTTGGTGAAGTGATGAACTTCCCTGGAGTGGTCTATGGGGATGAGACGATGATCGGTGAGATACAGGCAACGCTCCGGGCAGGTAAAGTGGCAGACGGTCATTTCACCTGGGCTGCAGATGACTGGCGTCTGCCAGCCTACGCAGCGAGTGGTGTTACAGGGGATCATGAATGTGTGACCAAGGAAGATGTGGTTGAACGTCTGCGACTCGGGATGTACGCGAAGATGCGCCAAGGTTCGGCATGGCATGATGTGGCTGAGACGATCAAAGCCTGCACTGAGCTTGGACTGGATACACGCCGGATGATGCTGGTGACCGATGACCGAAGTTCTGAATCCTTGCTCAAAGAAGGGCATATGGATTTTGTTGTTCGTCTCGCAATCTCCCAAGGGGTGAAGCCGGTTACGGCTTTCCAGATGGCTACCATTAACACGGCTGAGCGTTTCGGAGTTGCGCGCGACATTGGTGCGGTTATTCCGGGCAATATAGCTGATATTATTCTGCTAGACGGCCGGTTGGCGGATGTACGTGTGGGCATGACGATTGCTGCCGGGCAAGTTGTAGCCGAGAACGGGAAAATGACGGCGGTCTGGGACAGCTTCACGTACCCTGAGGAAGCGCTGAACACGGTGAAGTTAGAAGCTAATATTCAGCCAGAAGATCTGGAATTGGCTGCACCGATTGCAGAGGGAACGATTGGTGCCAAAATCATTCATGTGACAGAGAATCATGTGGATACGAAGGAAAAACACCTGCCTGTTACCGTAGAGAACGGCAAGGTTGTGGTTTCAACTTCAGGGGAAGTATGCAAAATTGCGGTATTGGAACGTCACAAACAAACCGGGAATCGAGCGGTAGCGCTTGTTGGAGGCATCGGCTTCACATCACCTGCAGCGATTGCGATGACAGTTGCTCATGATAGTCACAACCTGTTGATTATCGGTAATGATGATGCATTAATGGCTGAAGCCGGCAATCGCGTCATTCGTATGCAGGGCGGGGTGGCCGTGGTAACGGCAGCAGGGGTAACCGAACTCCCGCTACGGATTGCAGGTTTGATGTCAACTGAGTCTTTTGAAGTCGTTGCAGCCCAATCGGCAGCAGTCAGTGAAGCTTTACAGTCCGCAGGATGTACGTTGAATAATGCGTTCATGACGCTTTCGTTGCTCGCGCTGGTTGTGATTCCAGAATTACGTTTGTCCGACAAGGGGCTTGTGCGGATCTCGGCAGAAGGTATTGAACTGGTGTCTCTTTTCGATGAAGTGGTTGACAATACACCGGTAGCTCCATCGGGTAATGAATGAACGGAAATGTCGACGAGGCATCATTAAATAGGGTTCCATATAAAGCCGCCTTAGGGCGGTTTTTTGGTTTATTTTGAGAGAAAACGCTTTCTAGGTCTTCTGGAGCTTGGTGTACATATGGCAATAATGACTGAAGTCATGCTGGAATAAGGATTGAATTTGAAAATAATAAATAATTGTGACTTTTGAACTATACATACAGAACTACGAATTCCCGAAATATAGTTATATGATTCTTTCGTCGTAAGTCTTAAAGATGATATTGCATATAAAAGCAATCCGAATTCGTCGTACCTAATAAGTATCCATTAAATGAATATGAAACGACACAATTTCATCCAGATTTGCACGTCAGAGCTGATAACTTCAGAGGGAGTGTACAAATATGAAAAGCAAAAGGGGTTACCGTTTTATCTTATTACTGAGTTGTTTGATCTTGTGTGCGAGTACAGCCTGTTCTTCGAAAGCCGTTGCCATTGGTTCTGTGGATAGTTATGAAACGATTCATGGTAACCTTGATGTGCCGGTAAGAGCGACGTGGGTGTGGGACACAACCCAGATTCGAAGCAATCCTCAAGAGGTTTTAAATTACGCTACAGCGAATAAGATCAATACGATCTATCTGCAGATGAACCGGGATGTAAAAATTCCTGATTATAAAAGTTTTATCCGTCAGGCCAGAGCCAAGAACATTGCGGTTGACGTCATGGATGGAAGATCAGCGTGGGGATTGACGGAAAGTCGGGAACAGATTGCATCTTTCCTGGACTGGATCGAGGCATATCAGGCGCAGGCGTTGTCCAATGAGAAATTTGCTGGTATTCATCTGGATATTGAGCCACATGTGCACCCGCAATGGAAAATCAATCAAGCCAGTGTGATTACGCAGTGGCAAGGCAATGTGGAGTACATTGTTGAGCGAGCTTCACGGATGAAGATGCCAGTAGCGGCTGATCTGCCTTTCTGGCTTGATAACTACAAGATTCCGGGTTCCACGATGGCCGTAAGCAGTTGGATGATTCGCAAGTTTGATTCCATCACCATTATGGCTTACCGCGATACAGCTGCTGCAATCTATAGTGTAGCGAAGGATGAACTTGCGGAAGCAGCTCTGCTTGGCAAGACGATCTCAATCGCCGTGGAAACAAAGCAAAGTAAGGAAGGTGACTTCATTACTTTTTATGAAGAGGGATCTGCTTATATGGAAGCACAATTAAAATTGGTCGAAAAAATGGCTTCAGTACATGCGTCCTTTAACGGTTTCTCCGTACATGAGTACACTTCATGGAAGACACTGAAAAAGTGAGAAACTGTTAAGCTTCAAAGCGTAAGGCTGATAGCAGCGAATGAGATGAGTTCTAACTGAGCCAGTGTGGCTCAGATCAGATCGTTACCTCACTCGTTCCCAGGAAAGTTGATAAAGTAGATAAAGAAGGTGCTTGCAGCTGAATAGCTGTGAGCACCTTCTTCTTTTACACCCTTTTACACCTGTACCAGGGCAGACTCCACTCCTACGTTCTCATAGAACATTTTGCGATACTGTGAAGGTGTAGTGGCTTTATGCTTTTTAAATGTAGTGATGAAGTAGCTTAGATGCTCGAAACCCACATCCATGGCGATATCAACAATTTTGTGATCCGTATTCTCAAGCTGAACGCAGGCCTGCTGAACACGGTAATAGTTAATGTAATCAACAGGTGTTTTCTGCACCATTTGTTTGAAGAAACGACAGAAGTGTCCTTCACTCATATTGGCCTCATCGGCCAGTTCTTTCAGCTTTAATGGTTCAGGATACCGTTTGTGAATATAACTGAGCACGGATTTCAGGCGCTCTACCTTGTCATGACTCCCTGTAGCCACAGTGCCTTTGAGCGGAGCAGGTCTCATATGTTCGAACATTCGGGCAAATATGAGGTACAGGTACGCTTTTGTTGACATTTCACACGTTTCGGTTCGGGTAGCATGGTCTGCAAATATGCGTTTCAGGAGATCCAGAATTTCTTGTCCCCAGTTCTCATCTGCCTTGATATGACTGGGGGGAATCACCGTTTTGCGTACCAGTGGACCGATGAATTTCTCTTGGACCGTATCGAAGGCACGGCTGCCAAGCAGTTCGGGATTAAATACAATGGAAGAGAATACGCAGGGCACATCGCCCTTCAGATACCCCGCATGAATCTCACCTCGATTGATGAAAATGGCTTCTCCAGCTTGAACCTCAATGGTGTTCATATCAATTTGAAAGACGGCGCAGCCCTGGGTCACCATGGTGAACTCCATCTCATCATGCCAATGGCAATCCAGAATGCTATCCCCGTTCAGTTGTTGAATATCCGGGTACACACTGACGGGATACATGGCATTGCCGTGAATCCGGTCTTCCCGTAATCGTTCACGTTCCATATCAGATTCTCCTTTTGTATCATTATTAATGTAATCGTTTCCATAGATTGGTGGTGATGTTCAAGAATCGGATGTTTATTATCAAAATCGTGATATATTTGGTCAAAATAAGAGAAGAAATTCGTTATTAATATCAATATTATTATAATATAACCAAAGGGGGAAACAAAACATGAAATTTACTGATGGATTCTGGATGACTCGTGAAGGGTACCAGATTCAAAACCCGACTGACATTCGTGATATTGTGCAAAAAGATAATTCTGTGACCGTATATGCGGCAACTAAATATATTCGTTCCAAAGGTGACACGTTGAATGGTACATTGCTTAAAGCAACATACAGCTCACCTATGCCAAACGTTATTCGTGTAACCTTGAATCATCATAAAGGCGGCGTGAAAAAAGGGCCTGTATTTGAGCTTAACACACAAGAAGCCAACGTTGAGATCTCAAAAAATGAACAAGGTGCTGTTTTGAAAAGTGGCAACCTGGAAGTTCAAATCGACAAAACAAACGGTTGGGATATTAGCTTCCTATATGGAGGAAAACGGATTACTGGTAGCGGTCAAAGAGCGGCTGGTTATATTACAGGTCCAAGCAAGGAAGCGTACTTCCGCGAGCAGCTTGATCTCGGTATTGGTGAATACGTTTACGGACTTGGTGAGCGCTTCACACCGTTTGTTAAGAATGGCCAAATCGTAGATACCTGGAATGAGGACGGCGGTACAAGCAGTGAGCAGTCCTATAAAAACATTCCGTTTTATTTGTCCAATAAAGGATATGGCGTATTTGTAAACCATCCGGAACGCGTATCGTATGAGATTGCATCCGAGAATGTATCTAAAGTTCAGTTCAGCGTAGAAGGCGAGACGTTGGAGTACTTCATTATCGGCGGTGACAATCCTAAGGATGTACTTGATAATTATACGAAATTAACAGGTAAACCAGCGCTTCCACCGGCATGGACTTTTGGTCTGTGGCTGACAACGTCATTCACAACGGATTATGATGAAGCAACGGTTAATCATTTCGTAGATGGTATGGCTGAACGTGATCTTCCACTTTCTGTATTCCATTTTGACTGCTTCTGGATGAAGGAATACCAATGGTCTGATTTCGTATGGGATGAAGCGATGTTCCCGGATCCGGAAGGCATGCTTGCACGTCTAAAAGAGAAGGGCCTTAAAATCTGTGCTTGGATCAATCCATATATTGCAGAAAAATCCTACTTGTTCGATGAAGGTATGGAGAACGGTTATCTGGTGAAAACAGCCGATGGCAGCGTATGGCAATGGGATATGTGGCAAGCAGGTATGGCTCTGGTTGACTTCACGAATCCGGATGCTGTGAACTGGTATAAGAGTAAGCTGGAAGTCCTGCTGGATCAAGGTGTAGATTCCTTCAAGACTGACTTTGGTGAAAGAATTCCGACAGATGTTGTGTACTTCGATGGTTCTGATCCGGTTAAAATGCACAACTATTATACACAGCTCTATAACAAAGCTGTATTTGAATTGCTCGAAGAGAAGATTGGCAAAAACGAAGCTGCCTTGTTTGCACGCTCTGCAACAGCAGGTGGTCAACAATTCCCGGTTCACTGGGGCGGAGACTGCTCTTCAACGTATGAATCCATGGCTGAATCCCTTCGGGGCGGCTTGTCGCTCGGACTTTCCGGTTTCGGATTCTGGAGCCATGATATCAGTGGTTTTGAAAGCACAGCGAGCCCTGATGTCTACAAACGTTGGGTACAATTCGGACTGTTATCTTCACACAGTCGCCTGCACGGAAGCACTTCGTATCGTGTGCCTTGGTTGTTTGATGAGGAATCCGTGGACGTTGTTCGTGACTTTACCAAACTCAAAATCAGCCTGATGCCGTACCTGTACAATTCTGCGGTGGAGTCAACGGTAAAAGGGATTCCGATGATGCGCGCTATGCTGCTGGATTTCCCAGAGGACCCAACAACATACAGCCTGGATACGCAATATATGTTTGGCGATTCAATTCTGGTGGCTCCGATCTTCAACAAAGAGGGTGATGTGCGTTACTACCTGCCTGAAGGAACTTGGACGAACTATCTGACTGGAGCGAAAGTACAAGGTGGACGCTGGATCAGTGAAAACCATGACTTCAAAACACTGCCAATGATGGTTAAACCAAACAGCCTGATCGCTGTCGGTGCTGTGGATAGTAAACCGGATTATGACTTTGCAAATGATGTGTCCTTGCACTTGTTCGAACTGGCTGATGGTCAAACGGCTCAAGCTGTTGTTGTGAACCAAGCAGCTGAACAGGAGCTGACAGTTAACGTTACACGTAATGGATCAGTGCTGGATGTTCGTGCTGAAGGTGCGGGCAAACCATGGAGCTTGGTACTTCGCGGCATTGAGAGTGTATCCAGCGTTGAAGGTGGTTCCCAAGTGTCTGGTGCAAATGGTGTTGTTGTTACAGCAGCAACAGGCGCAAGCGCGCTTACAATCCAACTGTAAAATGATATAGTAAAAGAAAAGGACGGTGCCGAAAGGTGCCGTCTGTTTGTCTACGATGATAGGAGATTGAATGAAATGAGTACAATGAATTCGGGTTTGCACTGTACGATATCAGCAGAGATGCTGCATCAACTGGTAGAAATTCATTTTGGAAGCGATACCAAAGTGAAGGAGTTTGGTCTCCTGCAAGGTGGACTTTTTAATACAACGTATCGGATTCACCTTGAACATACATCCTATACGGATGTGATTTTACGTTTGGCACCAGAGCGGGGAGAGATGGAGGCTGGTTCTGCGGCTGATCCACTTTTTTCTTTTGAACGCACGATGATGGCGGCTGAACCGATTGTGTATGAATATTACCGTAACGCAGGCATTCCTGCTCCCAAC
Source organism: Paenibacillus sp. FSL H7-0940 (assembly GCF_037979415.1). Taxonomy (NCBI): domain Bacteria; kingdom Bacillati; phylum Bacillota; class Bacilli; order Caryophanales; family Paenibacillaceae; genus Paenibacillus; species Paenibacillus sp. FSL H7-0940. The sequence continues at coordinate 3,284,988 of NZ_CP150280.1, read as the reverse complement.
ATTATCGCCTGTGATGACAGCGGATCAATCATCCCAAGAACGTACATGTTTATGGAGTTTATCCCGAGTAAGCAGCTGGATCACGCATCAATTTCAGATATAAACAAAGAGCGATTGTACCATCAGCTTGGCGCCTATACCGCCATCATGCATCAGATCGAGGGTACATCGTTTGGCTGGCCGCAGGGGGATGGGACGATTAAAGGCTCGGATCAATGGTCCGAGGTGCTGCACTCTTTTGCAGAAGAAACAGCACTTAAAGCGGCACGAGCCGATTATATGTCAGGTGTGGGAGAAGATATCGCTGCTATTTTCATCAAAAATAAAGACTTATTTGATCAAGTGACCCGCCCGGTACTCGTTCATAATGACCTGTGGGAAGCAAATGTACTTGTTCATCAGGAAAACGGTGAGCTGAACATTGCGGCCATCATTGACGGAGATCGTTCCATGTTTGCCGACAGGGAGTTTGAAGCCATATTGTCGTCAGAATCGGTGGCTTTTCATGAAGGATATGATCGTCCATTGGACTCATCCGCTGAAGGACAGGCACGCAGGCTTGCCTATCGAATACTGTCTTCGTATTTTAATGCCTACGTTCATGAACATCAGGTCAATCAACCTGAAGATGGTCAGAAGTATCACCAGCGCACGCTGGATTTACTGGAGCAATGGAAGCAACTTGGACTTAACTAATTCGCAGGGGGAATGAAGGATGAAGGAGTATCATCAATACCCGATGTGGGATGCGTCACTTTCACTTGAGGAAAGGTTGGATGACCTGATTGCACGATTGACCACCGAGGAGAAGATCAGACTAATTCCTACACGCGAAGCAGCTGTACCAAGACTGGGCATTCCAGCCTACAACGTTGGGGGCGAAGCTGCTCACGGAGTTGCATGGAAAGGGGAGGCAACGGTATTTCCGCAACCACTCGGTCTATCAAGTACCTGGAATACAAGGCTCATGCGGGAGATTGGTTCAGTCATTGGCGATGAAGCGAGGGCATACCATCACCGTAATCCTGAAGTTCACGGGTTAACATTGTGGGCACCAACGGTTGATCTGGAACGTGACCCACGTTGGGGCAGAACGGAAGAGGGATATGGCGAGGACCCGGTCCTCACGGGAGAAATGTCGGCGGCTCTCGTCAAAGGTATGCAGGGGAATGATCCTTTTTATCTGAAAATGGTCGCGACATTGAAACATTTTTTTGCCAATAATAATGAGAAAGATCGGCTGAATTGTTCACCCAGCATTGATCCGCGCAATCTGCGGGAATATTATTTAAAAGCATTTGAGACACCATTTGTGGAAGGCGGAGCTTTGTCCATGATGACAGCTTACAATTCCATCAATGGTACACCTGCCATTGAGAGTCCATTTGTGAATGATGTGGTTAAGGGTGAGTGGGCGATGCCAGGTTTCATTGTATGTGATGGTGGAGACCTGTCACAGACGGTGAATTATCATGGTTATCATACCAGTCATGCCGAATCAGCAGCAGGTGCGTTGAAGGCAGGAGTGGATTGTCTTACAGATGAAGTTGATCTTGTTGTATCTGCTCTGGAAGAGGCTCTTGACCGGAATCTGTTGGAAATAGTTGATTTGGACAGAGCGATCCGGAACATCTTTGGTGTGCGAATGCGACTTGGACAACTCGATCAGTCCGGGCTCAATCCATATGCGTCTATTCCCGAGTCGGTATTATGTGCACCGGAACATGCCAAACTTAGTTATCGTGCCGCTGCCGAATCGATTGTTTTGCTCCAAAATGATGGATTGCTTCCGTTGCAGCCAGAAGTGTTGCAGAAAATCAGTGTGATTGGACCACTTGCGGATGTTGTCTATACCGATTGGTACAGTGGCACATTGCCTTATCGAGTATCCGTCCTCGATGGATTGCGCAATCGGCTACCTGAAGCAGACGTGACCTATATGGATGGGAATGACCGTATTCAGCTGAAGACAACAAACGGTCAGGTTATAACCTTGGGTGTGGAAGGTACACTCGTCGCTATACCGGAAGTCAGTGCACCTACTGCCGCCGAATTTGAACATCAGGATTGGGGTTGGGGAAGTCATACGCTGAGAAGTGTAAACAATAATCGATACGTTAGTTTAACCGAGCAAGGCATATATCAGGCAAACGCACCGGAGATTGGTGGCTGGTTTGTGAAGGAAGTTGTTCGAATAGATCCTCTAACGGATGGAAGTAACACCTTACGGACGTGGAACGGTATTCCTGTTGGACTGAGCGAATATCAGGGACAGTCTGCTGTATCACCACTCCGGCCACAAGGAGAACAAACTACAGCTACAGGTACAAATCCGAATGATGTTGGTGACTCTGGACACGCAATTCAATCACCAGGTAATACACAGAGACCTTCTGCATTCAATATTGATATTGTGAAACGCGGAATACAACAAGCCGTAGAAGCTGCACGTGGCAGTCAGGCATCTGTCGTTGTTGTTGGCAACAGCCCATATATCAACGGCAAAGAAGAAATTGACCGCCCAAGTCTGCTGCTTCCGCCGAGTCAGGTCGAGCTTGTCAAAGCCGTGTGTGAAGCCAATCCCAATACAGTGGTTGTCATTATGGGCAGTTATCCATTTGCCTTGCAGGAGTTGAAAGGTATTGCCCGCGCAATCGTTTATATGACACATGCAGGTCAGGAATTGGGGAACGCGCTTGCAGACGTGCTGTTAGATTATTATGCCCCGGCAGGCAGATTGAATATGACATGGTATGAAGACGAATCACAGCTTCCTGACATGATGGATTATGACATCATTCAGAATGGCATGACTTATATGTATCATGAAGGACCGGTTCAATATGCATTTGGTCATGGCCTGACGTATTCCGAATTCGAATACGAAGCGATTCGTGTAAGTCGCAGTGCTTCGGCGGAATCCACCACCACAGATCAATTGAAGATTGAGGTGGAGGTACACAATAAGGGTGAACGTGACAGTGATGAAGTTGTTCAGATCTATGGATCTTCATATACCTCCCGAGTGAAACGTGCTCAGAAGCAACTGCTTGCTTTCCGTCGTGTTCATGTCAAAGCAGGGACGCGTGTTACGATAAGTTTCGAGGTTCCTGTTCAGAAGCTTGCGCTATGGGATGTTACCCGAGATCGATACTGCCTGGAGACAGCGACCTGGGCTATCCTGGCAGGGCGTTCTTCCGCAGATATACGTCAGTCGGCTGATATTAAAATTGAAGGTGAGACGATTCCTGATCGTCCGCTGCACTTGCTTACCTTTGCGGAGAATTACGATGCTTGTGCAGGTGTTCTACTGGATGAATGTCTGGAAGGACGTTCGGCAGTTCGGGCAATCACTCCGGATGAATCTTTATATCGAGAGGGTCAGTCGTCTTGGATCTCTTTCAACCATAATGCTGTTCAAGAAGTACAAGGATTTGAAGCCAGAGTGGCAGCTTTTGGAGAAGAGGGAAGACTGGAGATTCGTTCCGGAGGACTGAAAGGCGAACTGCTCGGTGTGTGTGAAGTTTCTGGACCTGGAGGCAGTGTGAATGGGAAAGATATCAAGTGGACAACAGTTCAGTGTTCGCTAGAGGCCCCACATAAGGTGAATGAGCTATATATTGTCTTCAAAGGTGGAGCAGCGTTACGGCACTTTAGATTGTTGTAGTTGTAGCGTGTCCTGAATAATCAACCTCCGAAACAAGCACAATAATGCTATTGTGTGTAGAATCTGTAAAGGTGGTTGTGGTATGAACGATAAAAAGTGGGACCTCGTCGCACTTGCTTCCATCCCTTTAATTATGACCTTGGGTAATTCCATGCTTATACCGATCCTGCCACAGATTGAACGTGAGTTGAAGGTATCTGCATTTAAGGTCAGTATGCTCATTACAGTCTACGCTGTAGTTGCCATCCTGCTTATTCCTCTTGCAGGGTACTTGTCGGATCGTTTTGGCAGAAAAGCAGTTATCATTCCCAGCCTCGTTATTGCAGCCGTCGGAGGTGCTGTCGCTGGTGTGGCAGCATGGATGCTGAACGGAAACATAGCCTACTGGACCATTCTGGGTGGCAGGTTATTGCAGGGAATAGGTGCTGCGGGCGCATTTCCTATTGTTATCCCGTTGGTTGGGGACATGTTTAATGATGAGAATGAAGTAAGCAAAAGTCTGGGTATCATTGAGACCTCGAATACGTTTGGTAAAGTCATAAGTCCGATTCTGGGTGCAGCGCTGGCAGTCTGGTTCTGGTATGCGCCATTCATGGCTATTCCTATACTTTGTGTGCTTTCGCTGGTTCTTGTTATTTTCCTGGTGAAGACTCCTAGGAAAAAAGAAAAGCCTCCCACCTTTACGGAATTTGTGGCATCCATTCGTGACGTATTAAAAGAAAAGGGACGCTGGTTGTATGCGTTGTTTGCAATCGGTGGTATTTGCATGTTTGTCATCTTTGGTGTGTTATATTATCTATCCGAGACGCTGGAGAGCGAATTTGCCCTGAAAGGTGTACTTAAAGGACTTGTCCTTGCGATTCCGCTGGCAGCGTTATGTCTTTCTTCTTTCCTGGCAGGGAAGTGGATTGGGAAGAACAAAACGCGAATGAAATGGCTTGGCTTCACAGGACTTGCGCTTCTGACGGTATCCCTTGGCGTTATAGGTTTATTCGATAATATCTATGTTGTAGTAGGTCTTTTCACATTGGGAAGTGCCGGAATAGGTGCAACGTTACCATGTCTGGATGCATTGATTACAGAAGGCGTGGATAAAAAACAGCGGGGCACAATCACGGCTCTGTTCAGCAGCATGCGATTCATTGGGGTATCTCTCGGTCCGCCTGTAGTTTCTTTGCTGATCGGTTCTCATCATTTCCTGCTTTTTGGTGTGCTCGCTGCGTCTGGCGCAGTGGGCGGATTGCTAACCTTATTTGCAGTTAAACCGGATAAGGGAGATCAACCTACTTCAGGAAGCAAGCAGAAACAGGATGAAACATTTAATGATGTGATTGAGACGAGTAGAGGGTATGCTCCCATAGGTCGCAAGAAAAGTCCATTTTAGATAGACGGTGCTGAATGCTGCGTTCATATCCATGCTGTCTTAAGTTTAACATTCAGAGCTGTTCCAATAAAAAACGCGTTTACGCCTAAGAAAGCGGATGAATTTGCTTTCTCGGTGTAAACGTGTTTCTCGTTTCTATGAGCAGAATGACCTTAACCAATCATTCGTGTTTGCTTTTATTTGACTGGCTTGTTTCGGTGTTGCCGGCTCCAGATTCTGAATTCTTGGATTGATCTTGAGGTGGTTCCGTTGCGGTAATATGAGTATGAGCGAGCAGAGCATGAGGTTCAATGGAGAAGCTGCCGCTTCGTTTTCCCTGAATCAGATATATAAGCAAGAACAGAATCATAAACATCACGGAATATCGATACATATCGGTATAACTGGTTATGGCCGCAATGGCACCAAGAAGAAGGGCACCGGTCGCAATACCCAGATCCAGCGAGTTTAAAAACATACCATTAGCCATACCCCGTTGAGTAGGAGATACAACTTGAATCATCCAGGTCTGGAGAGACGACTGCATGGAACCATAACCGATTCCGTAGACAAAGGCAGCAATGAACAGGAGGGACATGGAGGTTGCATACGAGAGCAGAATGAGGCCAGCAGCAACGAATATTGCCCCTGGAATGAGCAGTGCTTTTGGACCTTTATTGTCATAGATCCGTCCTGCAAATGGTCTAACCAATAACACGGCGAGTGCATTGAACAAAAAGAATAGCGCAGGATTGGCCAGATTGGCTTCCTTACCATACAAAACGATGAATCCGACAAGCCCACCATAGGTGATGGATAATAGGCAATTCAGCACACTGGGCAGAATCAGCTTGCGGTTGAAAGGTGCCTTCTGTTTTGGGTTGGACCCTGAAGCACTTGTTGTGGCTTGTGGCATGATGGTTGTACTGTTATCGGTTCTGACTGCTTTTTTGCGTGTCAGCGAATAACTCAGTGGATAGATCACAGCGAGCACACCCGCAGTACATAACATCAGGGTTACAAAACCTGCTCCCTGGAGCAGAGTGACCCCAATGATTGGCCCCATAGACATAGCCAGGCTAGTTGATAGACCAAAGTAACCCATACCTTCACCCATTCGTTTGACGGGCACAATGTCCGAGGCCATCGTTGGAAAAGCGGTACTGCTCATACCAAACCCGATACCAAACAACATTCTGAGCAACAAGAGCACAGCTATGCCTGCAGCAAAATAATAGCCGAGCGTTGCCAGCAGGGCTACGGACAGGCCTATATAGATCATGGCGTTACGAAGACCCTTCTCCAGTGCTTTCGCGGAATAGAGACGGGCTGCTATGGCACTTAGTGCAAAAAGACAGGTGAATAAACTTACTTCAAATGCATTGGCGTGAAATCGCTCCTGAACGTAGGACGGAAGCGGAGAGACAATCATGTGCAGTTGCAAGAACAACAAGAAGTTGCACAGCATCAGCAGTATAAAATCGGTAGTCCATAGTCTAACTTGTTGTGTAGATTGTTCTTTCATGATGATGTATTCCCCCTGAGTTGTGATTCATTACAAGTTGCGGTTAATGAGGGAAAGAGTATGTTTAAATGCTTCCATCTGGTCTTCGGATATACCTTCAGCAAGTTCTTTATTCATTTCTCTTTCAATCGGAACGAGGATATCAATTAACGCTTTGCCTTCCGTGGTGAGATATAACAGATAGGCTCTGCGATCCTGTTCGCTGGTCCGGCGTTCTACCCAGCCTTTTTTCTCAAGCAAATCAATAATCCGCGCAGTGGTGGGTTGGTCTTTGAAGACACGTGCAGCGAGCTCCTTCTGATTCACACCTTCACCGCGGTCAACATTAAAGAGAACAGAAAATTGCTCTGTCGTAATATCATAAGGTTTGAATCGCGTCGCAAGTAAAGCTACAGCTTTACGATGTGTGAAACCCAGCATGAATCCAACAGATTGTTCCAGTGTATAGTCCATGTGATTGCTAGACCTCACTTCCATAATAAAATGTCCCAATTAATTAGTTGTTACAACAACTATATGTCAAACAAGTATTTTTGTCAAAATGAAATATTCTCATATCGAACTTACGTGTGCGCTGTGCAATGATCCGAAAATACTGTTAGAATAGGGATGAAACCGCTTTTATAGGATGGATGTCTAGCGTGCTTGAAGAATGGAGAAAACCAATTTGCTCTAACTGATGTTGGAGATGAACAAGGAGAGCTGTGTATGCTAAAGAATATACCCGCAATAATACCTCCAGAGTTACTCAAAATCATGTCCGAAATGGGTCATGGAGACGAGTTGGTTCTGGCGGATGGCAATTTCCCCGCAGCCAGTCATGCCAAGCGACTAGTACGTTGTGATGCACTGGGAGTTGTTGAACTGCTGGATGCCATCCTGCAATTATATCCACTGGATACCTATGCTGAGCGTCCCGCTGCTGTCATGCAGGTTGTGAAAGGGGATCAGGTGATCCCGATCATATGGGAAGACTACCGCCGGTTGATTGAAGAATACGAAGGCATTACGGATGCTTTTGATCATGAAGAACGATTTGATTTTTATAAACGCGCTTCGAATGCCTATGTGATTGTTGCAACTGGTGAGCGAGCGCAATACGCCAATCTGATTTTGAAGAAAGGTGTCATTTTCCCCGATGCTGATCCTGGTCAGGAACAGCAGAATGCTGAATCGAACTGAATAATTACGGCGACGGAGCAGTGGATGCTCTGGTCGCCTTTTTATTTTTGCCATTGCGGAGCCAGTATACCAGAACGTACAGAATGGGCATGGATTCAATAAGTACCGTGTACAAAGGTACAGCGTAAGAGCGGATAGCCAACTCGTAAGAGGCGGCATCTCTGGCATATTGAAGCACGATGGCGGAAGCCGTCCCCCCAATTAGATACACAACAGATTTTTGCTGCCTGATCCCGCTGAGTTTGGAGAGACAGACGGAAGCGACATACAACAAAAATGAGCTGCGAGTGAACATCGTTGTTGACCAAATTGCGATCAGAACAGGGTCCAGATTATCCAGGAAATCTCCGTATCGCGCAAAGCGCACCATTTCAAGTAAAGGATAGCGAAGTCCGGCGGCAACATACGGACCAAAGTTCATCAGCGTGAACATCCAGAACACAACGATGAATATAACAACGGTGATGCCGGCAAATAACATGCTTTTCAGCATAGGACGCCTAAAAGCAACGACCGGTGCGAGGAAGAGGAAAAACATCCATTCGGAGAACCATGGCATGGTGGACAAAGAACCCATCATGATCTCACCCAGATCATGATGGGTTGCCATTGCAAGCAGTATGCCGGGATTACCTCCGCCCCCAACCGCCGGAATAAGTAAGGTGGAAGTGAAAAGCTGTACCAGAAAAATACCTTCCGACATAAATACAATCGTAACCAATCCTGAACGCGCAGTCAGGCAGATGCACAGCAAAGTCAGGGTTGATGTTAACCAAATCGGAGTCTGTGGCAGATACATCGATTGCAGGAAGATAATAAAATTCTCCACATCAATGGACAACAAGTAGATACATAACATTACAATTAACCCGATATAAAAGCGATGCACAACCTTGCCCACGATATCCTCTCCATAGGAGATCCAGGGTTTGTCGGGGTTAATGGAACCCAAACGGTATGTAAAGAACAGAAAAATCAGACTGATCAGAAAGCCGCCGATGGTGGATAACCATCCCTGATAACCACTCATTTTGAACAAACGTTGCAGAAGAAAGGCAACAGGTTCGGAATACAGGTAAACAAACATGAAGCGGTAAGCCTGCCCGGCAGTCAGATGGTTCATCGTTAATCTCCTTTCTTATTTAATCAAGTGATCAGCCCAGCCAAAGACCAATTGAATTACATCATTGGGATTAGGCCATGCTGACCAGCTTACTGCAAGTGTATTCCATACGAGAAAAAGGCCGAGCAGTATGAAATAGGCACGTCTGATTGCTTTTTTGCTTGTTTTTACAGATGACCAATCCAGTAAATAAAGTCCCGCAAATACTAAAACGGCTAACACATATGTAACCTCCTTAAAAAAGCCATTCCCGTGCATGTTAGAAGCTTGACTCCGAGCCGACAAATTGAATGTTGATATTTGTGTTGACGGTATACTGAAGATCATTCTTTACATAGTTGATCCATGTAGGCCGCAGCTTCTTCCAGACCTGAGGGTATCTCCATTCGAGCCTGTATCCAAGCATGAGTATATCGGATCCTTGGTGTTTCGCGGTTTGGATGGCCTGAGTAAGATGAGCACTCACTTTTTCATTGGCTGCTTGTTCAATGTCCTTAATACCAACGATATCTTCAGCTTTCAGAACAGGAATGACCGAATTCAACTCAGTTCTTCCGGTCAGGTTGATAACAAAATGTGGTTCACCATTCTGGAGCTTTACATGTATATCCGAGTGCATACGGTATAACTTCATGCTTGCTTTTTGTTTTTTGGTTTTAACGGAAATGATCATTGAATCGAGGTTTTGCCCTGCCCAGGCAACAGCACGTGCTTCATCGGCCGAGAGAGTCCCAACCATTCGCATCTGTCTGAAGATCGTTCCACCGATTTGACTGACCCACTTTTTGGATTCTCCCTCTTCACTGACCATGTTGGTTTTTTTGCTGCCTAACATCGATGAGGCAAATCCCTGATTCATTTTATCGGATGTAAATACGCTTAACACCTGGGTTTTTAGCAGGTTTTCCTCTGTGGAGAATTCCCGCAGCACGTCACTTGGCGTTTCTTCAAATACAGGAGTCAGATCAGAAACGTCCTTGGCCCTGCCATTCGCAACCATCACGTAGCTGCTCAGGTGGAAAAGAGGTTGACGTGAAATCCATTCCATCGTGTCTTCAATTCCCTCACGTGCGTAGGCTTGGCCAAAGACAATCACTCGCGTATGTCCCCAGGATATTTTACGTGTCAGGTCTGTCTGTATACGCTCTATTGCATCTGCAATTGTCGGTGCCGTTGCTGAAACTGCTGCATAAGGATCTTTGCCTGTACCCCCACCTTCGGGAGAGAGACGATTGGGTAGCGGCATGCTAAGGGTGACCTCGATCTCTCCAGGGGTATCCGCTTTGTCAACGTACATGGCCGTAATAAAGGTACGCTCATTAATTTCGACTTTCGACCAGCATCCGGTACATAACAGACAGCAAATAATGACGACCATAATTGGAAGGGGAGGCCGTCGAAATATCATGGTGTATCCTGCCTCCTTTCATTATCGGTCGCATAGGCTTTGGTTCGTTTTTTCATCATGAACCAAGGTACCCGAATAAACGTATCCTTAAAATCACGCAGGACGAGTGGGGCAAAAGGCTGCATGTACGGAACACCAAATGAACGCATGCTGACCATATACCAGTACAACAGGTAGATAGAAATGACTACACCGAATAGACCCAGAGTTCCACCCATTAGCAGAACAGGAAAGCGGAGCAGTCGGAAGGCCAGACCTAACTCGAAATGCGGAATAATAAAGGCTGCAATGCCTGTAATGGACACCACAATAACCAATGGAGCAGAGACAATACCTGCCTGTACAGCGGCTTGTCCAATGACAATACCGCCAATAATAGAAACCGTCTGTCCAAGCGGCTTTGGAATACGTATTCCAGCTTCACGTAATCCTTCAAAGGTAATCTCCATGATGAAGGCTTCAATTAATGCCGGAAAAGGAATGTTCTCTCTTGCGGAGGCAATTGTTATGAGCAGATTGGTTGGAATGATCTCGGGATGAAATGTAGTGACTGCTACATATACGGAGGGCAGCAGGAAAGCAATGACGGCAAACAGCAAACGGATAATCCGGATAAATGAAGCCGAATGGAACCGCTGATAATAGTCCTCGGACGACTGCATCAAAGAGAAAAATGTGACTGGAATAAGCAGTGAGAAGGGCGTTCCATCCTGCATGACCCCGATCCGTCCTTCTACGAGAGCAGCTGCAACGGTATCTGGTCTTTCGGTATATTGATACTGTGGAAAAGGAGAGAGCGGATGATCTTCCAGAAATTCTGATAGATAGCTGACACCCAGACTGCTGTCCATATCAATCTCACCCAGGCTGATTAACACATTTTCCAAAATCTCAGGTTTGCATAATCCTTGAATATAAATGACAAAAACTTCAGTTTTGGTATATTTGCCGATGGTGAATTTGATCATTTTAAAATCAGGATGTTTGATTTTGTGTCGCAGTAGAGACATATTTACATTAATATCTTCGATAAACGCTTCCTGGGGGCCAACAACGACGACTTCATTTGTTGATTCAGGTACGGAGCGTTTCTGATAATTTTGAATTGAAAAAATGATCATGCCAGACATGCCTTCGATATAGAGTGCTGCATTACCGGTTACGATATCATCTACCAATGTTTCCGCTGAGTCCCTGTGCTGATTTTCGAGAGAAAAAAAGGTTCCACTCACAACTTGCGTTATGAAATCGGGACCGACCTCGTTCCGTGCAGCCTCCTCAAGCAAGGGCTTAACAATAGCTTCGCGCATGATCTGTGTATCAACAATGGATTGAATATAGAGCAAAGTGCAATGGAGCGGCCCGATCTGAAGGGGCTGATAGATCATATCTGCCACGCCGACTAGACGTGATTGCACCTGTATCAGAATGCTTTCTTTCATAGATCCCTTCCTCCTAAATCAATGAATGGTTCGGTCCCCTGTCCATTATGAGCGATACTATAGTGTGCAACGCTTCGACTGAAATATACTCCGAACGATGAATGTTCGGTATCTCCAGAGAAAAGTTCCTGGATACTACAAACTTTGATGCAGATGATGAATGGGGAAAAGGAAAGGACTGTTTTACAATTGAAAGAAATACAAAGGGGGAGACGATGCTCTCCATCCCAGAGGAGTTGAGTGAAATGCAGCACCGAATCAGACAAGCGGGTCTTCTTGATAGTAACGAAGTGGGACGTTTGTTCAATGAGTACAGGATGTTCTACAACCAAAATGCTGATATTGAGGCAGCACGTCAGTATATTAGAGAACGAATGGAAGGCCATGAATCGGTGATTTTGGTAGCAGAAACAGATGCGGAAAGTGATCATGGGACAGATGAAAGTAACGGTATGTCACTCTCGAATGGCTTTATTTGTACTGGATTCGTTCAGCTATATCCCAGTTTCAGTTCGGTATCGATGGGGCCTGTCTGGGTGCTTAATGATCTATATGTGCATCCGGATTATCGTCAGCAAGGCATTGCCAGGAAGCTCTTGCAAGCAGCCAAGCAATTGGCATCTGAGCGAGGAGTTCTTCGTATATCACTCTCAACTGAGTTAAGTAACAAACAAGCGCAAGCTTTATATGAATCCGAAGGATATGCACAGGATACCAAATTCATGTATTATGAACTTAACGTATAAGAGGTTGCTCAAAAAGACGCACTATATGAATGAATGGCACACTTGTGTCGTCGGCAACAAGGGAGGGGAGTCGCAACATGATGCAGTGGATTGCCATGATCACGATGTTAATTGATCATATAGGGGCTGTCTTTTTTCCACATATTATAGAGTTGAGGATCATAGGCCGTATCGCTTTTCCAATCTATGCGTTTGCAGTGTATGTCGGTTATAAACATACACGAGACGTACAAAAATACATATGGCGGCTGTTCTGGATCGCGATCATATCACAGGTGCCGTTCATGGCTGCGTTTAATCATTATTCTCTGAACGTGGTATGGACATTGTGGTCAGCCCTGTTGGTATTATTCGTTATTGATAAATTGCCATCCAAACTACTGGCGATTCCGATTGTAATTGGAGCAGGTTGGTTCATGGAAATTAGCCAAATGGATTACGGGATGTACGGGTTGTTATTGGTTCTGTTATTCCGCTATTTCCAGGGTCCTGTACTTGTCGTAGCACATGTCGTGTTAAATGGACTATATCTTCTGCTGCATAACAGCTCTGTGCAAATGTATAGTGTGCTCGCAACAGCCGGCATTGCTATTGCTCAGTATTACCAAGCGGGATTCCGTATGAAGGGGCCACGTTGGGTCTGGCGTTATTTCTATCCAGCTCATCTTGCCATCATTGCAATTATTCGATGGGTCTAAAAAATGATCCGAAAATGCGAAGAAAAGAAGCCATCTTATCGTCAGTGAATGACGATAGATGGCTTCTCTTTGTGTGACTTTATTTATTAATTAAATGCTAATGATAAAGTGAACTTACTCCATTGCTGTAGAAGTGCCGTTATGGCGCCGGATTGCAGACGGGAAATATCCAATCTGAACGGCGTAGTCTAACATGGCGGAGATGAAGCGATCATCTGTTTTTGCACATGAGATGCCAGCAGGTTCCACATAAGCCGTTGTGACAGGGCAAGCATAGACATATGCTGAATCCTTCGCACCGTCGCCTTCAAGCTGTGCAATAGCCAACTGAAGAGCTTCCGGCTCTTTGCTGATGCTCGCATCGAACAACCAACGTGTGTAATCGGCGAAAGGTAGCGTTTCGACTTCGTAACCAGCCCGATTCACAGAACGGATCAGCTCATCATAACGGATGGGCTCCGGATTACAGATGTGGAATACACGACCGGCGGTATCCTGACGTAAGGCCAGATGAACGATAGCTTCACTTGCATAGTTTATCGGTGTAAAATCAACCATCCAGTCAGCCGCAGGAGCCTTGCCGAGCAATAACATTGCTTTGATCATACGATAAAAGGCGTTGCTATCAATATTGGACTGGAAGCGTCCAGTTTCGGAGTGGCAAGTGAGATTACCTGCACGATAGATGCTGACAGGTACACCTTCCTCTGCCGCAATCATGAGCACTTTCTCGGCTTCAAGCTTGCTGTCCGAATACAGGTTGTCCACATGCAAGTCAGCCGGGAACCGATCATATTGCAGGGAAGATTCCCATTGTCCGCTGAGTGCCAGATCTTCCGGAATACCCATCGTGGATACATGGTGGAAGGAAGCACCTGGTTTGCTGCGAATCAAGTCTAGCAATGCGACCGTTCCTTCCACGTTTGTTTTGGCGAACTGATCGGCATCGCCGAAATGACGTACGTCTGCAGCGCAGTGGATGACACGGTCAATTCGATCCTGAACATAAGCCCTTTGTTCAGCGGACAGACCGAGATTAGGTTGTTCGAGATCCCCTTCAATAATCTCCACGCGAGTGGAGAGTTGGTCAGTCAGTTGTTTGCCGAAATAACCTTCCAGCACGTTAGTCAAACGTTCCATTGCAGTTATTCCATTGGATGGTCGACGAACAAGGGTGTAGATTCGTGTACTGGAATTCAGAATTAACTGTTGCAGCACATGAGAGCCCAGATAACCAGTCGCTCCGGTCAGTAACACATGCTCAGGTTCACGAATGAGCGGATACCCCAACTGGGGCGTTAGCTCCACAGGGTGTTCGGATAGTTGTGTAATCATACCTTCGGTCACCACTGAATCCGTAACTTCTGCAGCACTGAGAGACAATGCTTCCACACGACGAGCGAGAGCACGGATTGTTTTCTCGGCAAAGAAGTCGGCGATTTTCAGCTGTGGATAATGTGGCTTCAGAATGACCAGTACATGAATGACCCGGAGTGAATCCCCACCGATATTGAAGAAGCTGTCTCCGACACCGAAGTCATCGTGCTGAAGGATTTCTTTCCATGCGTCCAGGATAATGGATTCCGTCTCCGTCTCAGGCATGACCCGGTCAGGGCGATCTTCATGTCGTTCCACATGAGGCAGGGATACCATCGCTTTGCGATTGATTTTTCCAGTTGGTGCAATCGGCATTTCATCCAGCTGACATATCCACTTTGGTACAAAATAAGATGGAAGTTTCTCCGTCAGTTCTGCCTTGATGTCCGAAACAGAGAGGGTACTGCCATCTTTCGATGTAAAGTAACCAACCAGCATATTTTGTCCATCGGATTCTTTCTTCGGAATGACGGCAACGTTCTGGATCTGATCAAGCCGTGCAAAGTGATCTTCAATCTCCCCGATCTCAATCCGGTGACCGCGAATTTTTAGCTGTGAGTCACTGCGACCAACATATTCGAGCAACCCAGTATCCAGCAATTTGGCAATATCGCCAGACTTGTAGATTTTCTCACCTATCGCAAACGGGTTCTCAATGAATGCTTGCGCTGTACGTTCTGGCTGATTCAGATAACCTTTGGCCAATGCAGGGGTAGCAATATATACCTCACCAGGTACACCTGCCGGACAGAGCTGTTGTTCTTCATTTACAATGTATACTTTGTAGTTATGAATCGGTTTACCGATAGGGATGTTCACCACATGTTCAGGAACCTGCTCACTGATGCGGTGAGTAGTTGTGGCTACTGTACATTCGGTAGGTCCGTACACATTAACAATATCAATCTGGTTTCCAAATTTGCGCTGGAAGGCACGAACCTGTTCACCATATAACGCTTCTCCGGCTACAGTAATGATTCTGACTTTGGCCAGCTTGTGGAAACCTTCATCGGATAAGTAGGAAGCAAGCTGATTGAAGAAAATCGTAGGCAGTATCGTAATGATGGTTGTTCCTGTCCGTTCAATTGCACTTGCGAATTCTTCAACGGATACACGTTCTTCCGCAGACAACAGATATAATTCTGCTCCATAGAACAAGGCGCCAATGGTATCCCACACGGATGCATCAAAGCTGTATGTAGCAAACTGAGTTAATACATCACCTGGTTGAATGTCACAATCACGCTGAACCACACTGCCAAGATTGATTACACCCCGGTGGGCAATCAGTGCACCTTTGGGTTTACCGGTCGACCCTGACGTGTAGATAATATACGCAAGATCATCCGGTTGAATATCCAGATTGGGGTTACTTGCTGCAAATCCGGCTAAACGACCATCCACAGAGAGAATCTGACGGACCGTAGCTATACTGGAGAACAAGCTGGAAGCTTGGGCATAAGAAGCTTCCGTTGTCAGCACGAAGGAGGACGCCGTATCTTCCACGATATAACTGTTACGTTCTTGTGGATGCTCAGGATCGATCGGAACATATGCACCACCTGCCTTCAGAATACCAAGCAGGGAGATGATCGTCTCCAGACTTCGATCCATAAAGATACTGACGAATTCACCTTTCTGCAATCCATTGGATAACAGAACACGTGCAACCTGATTAGCTCGTTCATTCAATTCCCTGTACGTATAACTTTTGGATGGAGATGTTATCGCTGGTAAATCTGGATATGCCGCTGCCGTTGCTTCGAACCAGCCATGAACCGTTTGATTCTCTGGTTCGAGAACAGAAGTATCATTCATTTCACGGTAAAGCAATCGATCTGAGGCGGAAAGAATATCTACCGTACCGATTGCTTTCTCACCGTCACGCACAAGGGCGAGTAGAAGAGTCTGATAATATTCTGCATATCTCAGCACCGTAGACTCTTTTAACAGTGAACTATCATAGAACAGATCGAGGATGAGCATGTTCTGATCATCTCGAACGTTCCAGTTTAATATTTGAGGAGCTTGAGGCAACTGTACACTATTCAGCATAAAAAACGATTCAGGGTATCCAGCGTTTTGCAACGTGTATTCAATCTTGAGTTGCTCTGAAACCTGATGACATAGTTGGCTGAAGGTCAATTTCCCCTGAATCTGTAATGAAAGATAGGAAGCTGCCTGATCGGGGGAAAGTATACCTATGGCAAGTTCCTGTTCAGCTGACAATCGGAATAACAAGGCTGCATAAGCTGAGAGGAGTACCGGGTACACCATCTGTTCTCCATACTTCTGTTTAAGTTCACGGCTCAGAGAAGCATGTAATGTGATTTGAGCAGACTGATAAGAGAATGATTGTTGACGTCGCCCAAAATCCAGTGGAATCTGCAGAACTGGCAAGCTAGATTCCATGGAATGGGAAGAAGATGGTTGGTTTTCAATCACTTCAGTTATTCCTCCTTGGTTCAAACCGAATGTTTGTGGATTTGAATTATTGTTTGCTTACATTGAAATGAGAGATCAATTCTTGGAGTTCCTCAGACATGCTGTTAAGGCGTGTGGAGGAGTCTACCAGTGTAATCAAAGATGCTTTTTGCTCATCAACAGATGAGGAAATTTGTTCACTGCTGTTTGCTGTCTTGCTTACGCTTGAAGACAAGTCGTCCGCTGTAGCGGTCATTTCCTCCGTACCCGCAGAGATTTCTTCCGTCGCGCTTGATACTTCCTGAATCTGATTAGATACTTTTTTCGCTGCTTCTAAAATATCTTCGAACAGTTGTCCTGTTTGATCGGCTACGCTGAGTCCTGTATCTACTTCTGACGTACCTTGTTCCATTGCACGTACAGCTTGTTTAATTCCAGCTTGAATCTCTTGGATCAATACGCCAACCTGGCTGGTTGCTTGTTCAGACTGCTCGGCAAGTTTGCGTACTTCACCTGCAACAACTGCAAATCCTCTTCCTTCTTCACCAACACGAGCTGCTTCAATGGAAGCATTAAGAGCAAGCAAGTTGGTCTGGCTGGAGATACCCGAGATGATATTGAGAATATCGCCGATTTCCTGTGAACGACTCTCCAGAACCTCAATGGCAGAAGCGGTATTCTTAACCGATTCCGTAATCAGATTCATCTGTTCAGATACCTGACGGACAACACTGTTACCTTGTTGCGAACGACGTTCCATCTCATAGGCTTCATCCGCTACACTTGCCGAGCTGCTGGCAATCGTCTGGATTACGGTAGCCATCTCGGACATGGCACGTGCACTATCCCGGGTTGCCTGTTCTTGTGAACGAATGTTGGAAGTGATTTGAGTCACATTATTATTGATAGAATCTGCATTCTCACTGTTGCGCTCGGAAACTTCATATAGCTCTTTGGCAGACTGATTTACTTCTTGTGATGTGATTTGCACTTTAACGATAGTATCGTTGATTTTGCGAACCATGGTGTTGAACTTCTCGTTAACGAGTCCCAGATCGTCTTTGCCTGTCGGAATGTTGACATTCAAATTACCCCGACTTACGTCATCAATTCCTTTGATCAAGTGACGGATAGGGGAAAGTGTGTTTTTAACTACAAGGTATTGGATAATCAGGAATAACAGCAAGAAGGCCACAAGGATGATAATTCCGTTTTTGAGCAAGGAGTTTAGTCCCGCGGGTACGGCTGATGCATCTGCATCAACGGCAAAATATGAGAAAATCTTTCCGTTGCTGTCTTTGATTGGATATGCAATGGTTGTCCATGTTCCGAAATCATCGGAATAAAATGTTGTGAATGTTGGGCGATCCGTATTAAGCATTTCTTTCAGTGCATTGGCTACAACGACCGGCTGCTCATACATGTCACCAATATTTACGTTCTCACTTTGAAAAGCCTCTCTTAGGTTGGTCGGCATCGCTACAAGGGAAGTTAATCTCTTGTTATCGCCACCGAGCTCAACACCGAAGATGTAGGCTTGTGCAATGTTAGGATAATATTCTTGCATCTCATCGAAATACGCTCGTAATTTCGTTTGTGTTGCTCCATCATAGCTACCTTCCGCAATAGCAGCTTGTACCTCGGTAGGATTGATATCTTCAGCCCATTTTTTGGTAATTTGTTCCACCTGTCCATGCAGCTGTTCAACAAGAACTGTTTTTTGAAAATAGTAACTGCTTGCGATAAGTGCTACCCCGATGATAACGATATTAGTAAATGAGAGTAACAAATTTTTGGAGAAAAACGACATGCTTTTCCAACTTAATGATTTCACTAAACTCCACTCCTGATCTTCTTTAAATTAAGAAACTTTAGGGTTGCATTGGTACAGTGAACTAGATCATTCCGTGATCCCCTCCAAAGGAAATTTATGCGACCATGGTCTTGGTTTATCAGTCGCTTTCGTAGAGACTTATGTACCGTATGAACCATAGGTGTCTAATTATTAAAACACATCTATAATTAATATGTCGTATAAAATGTCGTTAAATTGAATAGTATCGTTAAATTTTTTTTAATATTTTACGTATTTATGGACATATCAGATGGTTTATAGGTATTTAGAACTGTTTATTTTAAAATTTCCCATTTTTTAGCTTCATTCTGTATTCTATAACATGGTGGGTAAAAATACATCCTTCAACAAACAAAAATATGATGGCAGAGATGCAACAGAAGGCACGGATATACATCGGAAGCGGTTTTATCTATAATAACTACATATGCATTTCTCAAATTATGAGCAGCGGGGGTTTATAGATGAATCTTAAACAGATAGCAGCAGAGCGTGCGGCAGAATATGTTGAAGATGGAATGAAGGTTGGATTGGGTACAGGTTCAACAGCTTATTATGCCATCTGCCGGATCGGTGAGCGGGTACGTGATGGATTGAACATTCAAGCGGTAGCCACTTCAGAGGCTTCGGACAAGCTTGCCCGTGAATGGGGGATTCCCATCGTCCCATTTGACCAGATTGGACGTCTGGATCTGACCATTGATGGCGCTGATGAAGTAGATCCCGAATTTAACCTGATTAAAGGGGGGGGCGGGGCTCTTTTGCGTGAGAAAATCGTGGCGGCCAATAGTGACAAATTGATTATTGTAGCGGATGGCAGCAAAGCCGTGCAAAAGTTGGGGAAATTCCCGCTTCCAGTTGAGGTGGTTCCATTTGCTTCTGAGTGGACCTTCCAGGCGCTCGAAAAATTGGGGTGTCAACCACAGTGGCGGATGGATGGACAGCAACGTTATCTGACAGACAACGGAAACCTGATAGCAGATTGCCACTTGGAGGCGATTGATCACGCTGCGGACCTTAATGTTCAATTGAACATGTTACCAGGTGTTGTTGATAACGGACTATTTGTGGATATGGCTAGTACAGTCATTCTTGCCAATGCGGACGGAAGTATCGAAGAGCTTCATCGTTCTTAATATGGAAGAGGGTGCTTTTCATCGTATGAAAGAACTGCCAATCGTTGATGGTGAACTTGTACTCAGGTGTGTGGAGAAACAGGATCTGGAAGAACTCTATGAATTGATCTACAGTGATGATGTACCTGAATGGAAGCAATGGGATGCACCCTATTACCCACTTAAACACGAAAGTTATGAAAGTTTTGAACAAGGTATGCTCAAACGTATGGACGTAGATCCAGGCGATTCCAAACCCGTATCAATCCGTATTATTGAATCCGACAGACAAATTGTGGGTACAATCAGCTATTACATAGAAGATGAGTTATCCATGTGGCTGGAAATGGGGATTGTAATATACAGATCTGTCCAGTGGGGACGCGGGGTTGGCACACGCTCACTTGTCATGTGGTCAAGTCATTTGTTCGAACAGATGCCTTTGGTTCGGGTTGGATTGACTACTTGGTCTGGTAATGAACGTATGATGCGTGCGGCTGTGAAAGCCGGATTACAGGTAGAGGGGCGAATGCGGAAGTGTCGTATCGTTCGGGGGCAGTACTATGATTCAATTCGTATGGGGATGCTCCGTGAGGAGTGGGAGCAGAAGCTGGCCCCTCATACGAGCCGAAATGTAAACAACTGATGGAGGATTATTGAAATGCTGAACACGGAGGACAACCGGGAACTGTCTTTACAATTATTCGTGGTTCTTGTTCGGGCCTACAATTCTGTGACCTCACGTTCCAATCGGGACATCCAGAGTCACGGACTGAATACGACAGAATTTGGTGTGCTTGATTTGTTATATCATAAGGGACCACAGGCATTGCAAAAGATTGGTGAAAAGGTGTTAATGTCCAGTGGTAATATTACGTATGTTGTAGATAAGTTGCAAAATAAAAATCTGCTGTTTCGTCGACCTTCCAAGGAAGATCGGCGTGTCATTTACGCTGAGTTAACCGAGGAAGGAAGAGAATTGTTCACACAGATATTTCCTCAACACCATCAGGTCATCATTGATGCTTTGGAAGGACTTGACCCTTCCGAGAAAGTAGCTGCGATTAAGATGTTGAAGAAGCTGGGACTGGCGGCAGAAGGGAAAACTGACTTGCGTTCATAACGCAGGTCAGTTTTTTTGTGGATCTCGAAAAGTACAGGTATATACTGGCTGACTGACTTGCAAGGCCCTCCATAATATAGGAAGATTGTTCTATACATTCATCGTGTGTAAAACATGATTATCGAAAGTTCATGTATAATGGAACATAACGATTAAGAGCGGAATGGATGGATTGGATCAAGTATAAGGTATCACCAGAAGACCTGGCGATTAATCTCAATCTGATCAAAGAGACATTGGAAGAAGAATTTGACCATCCGTCAAAGGCACTTCTGCTCGAGTATCTGGAGATGGGAATATATAGAACAACACATATGGAGTCACAGGCGGGTTACATCAACGAAGCCATGCCACATGGAGATGCCGCGCAATCGTACTTACAGTGTTTGCTTGAGAATAAACGGAAAGAAGCCTTTGAGATCATTGAAGCCCAGTTAGAAGCCGGGGTGACGATTCGTGATATTTATCGATATATCTTTCAGCCTACCCAATATGAAATTGGACGATTGTGGCAATGCCATCGTATCAGTGTGGGGCAGGAACACTTTTGTACGGCAGCGACCCAGTCATTCATATCACGTCTTTATTCTCGCTGGCTGATTCATACGGGTCAGGATAAAAAACTAGTGGCTACCTGTGTAGGCAGTGAACGACATGAGATCGGACTGCGTATGCTCACAGATGTGTTCGAGATGGAAGGTTGGGATACGCACTATCTGGGAGCCAATGTTCCCAATGGAAGTGTAATAGAGGCTATAGAGCGGCATCAGGGCGATGTTGTTGCGATTTCAGTTACGATGACGTATCACCTTCATCTGGCCAAAGAGTTGATTCATCTGATCCGTCATCATCCGGCAACGGCACATGTGAAGATTATGGTGGGGGGATATCCCTTTAATATTGATCAGGAGTTGTGGAAAACGATAGGAGCTGACGGTTATGCTCCAGGAGCCGATGAAGCGGTAGCGGTTGCAGAACAATTACTGTCTCAGCCAGCTACATGTAATTATCTTGATATGGTTAGGGATTAGGAGAGGGATGTTGTGATGTCTAATGAGAGCGGAGAGATACAGAGGCTACGCAGAACGATTGAGCAGTTATCAGATCAGATGATCCGGAGTAAAGAGCAAGAGGAACGGACACTTACGGAATTCTCGGATATGAATAATGAACTGGTGACACTCCAGCGTCTGCTTGCGAAGAACAATAACAGTCTTGAAGCTGCACGTCAGCAAGCAGTAGATGCAGGTGATTCAAAAATCGCATTTATTGCAGGCATCAGTCATGATTTTCGTACGCCATTAAATGGCATATTGGGGATGGCTGAGATGCTCAAGTTGTCTCCATTGTCTGAAGAACAGGAAAATTCCGTTTCCGTTATACAGGATGCTGCCAAACTGCTGCTTAAGCTGATTCAGGATCTTCTGGATCTGTCCAAACTTGAGGCGGGGCAGATGCGACTTGAACTGGGAGAAGTGGATCTTCAAGAGACGATAAACTATATTGTTCGTTTGCTCGAACCCCAAGTCAGAAAGAACGGAAATCAGTTATCGATAGACTGTGACCCCAGAATCTCTACTCTTCTTGAAGGGGATTCAACGAGGATTACACAGATACTGATCAATCTAATTCAGAATGCGAACAAATTCACATCAGAAGGTACAGTGCGGGTACGAGTCACCCTTATGAAAGATGATGAGATTACACAAATGATCCGATTTGAAGTCGAAGACACGGGGATTGGTATCTCGGAAGAAGATCAGAAACAGTTATTTCAACCCTACGTGCAGACTGAACGAGGACGCTCAAGTGAGTATGGAGGAACGGGCCTTGGATTATCGATCTGCAAGTCGCTCGTTACACTGATGGAAGGTCAGATTGGAGTAGACAGTCAGGAGGGTGAAGGATCAACATTCTGGTTCGAACTTACACTTGGTAAGAAAGACGGTAACCAGTCTGTTGCTTCCGCTCAAGAGCATCAGGGGCAGGATATGGATGATGAAGCTCCTCCTGTATCTGTATTGCTGGCCGATGATAATGTCATCAACCGGCAGCTTGTTATGTTGCAGCTCAAAAAACTGGGAATAAACCAAGTGGATGCTGTAGTGAATGGGGAAGAGGCAATAGCTGCTTTTCTCAGCAAAAAATACAGTTTGATTCTCATGGATTATATGATGCCAGTGATGGACGGTTTGGAGGCAACACGCAAAATCCGCTCGATAGAAATGGATGAAATGCGCCATACCACACCAATCATTGCAATGACAGGTAATGTCATGCAGGGAGAGAAAGACAAGTGTATGGAAGCCGGGATGAATGACTTTATTGGCAAACCCTTCACGCTGGAAATTTTGAGTAAGATGATCGAGAAGTGGCAGCAATCTTCCGAACCGACCGAGGTACTAAATATGAGCATCGTACATGAAATTGCGGAATTAAACACCGATGGCGATCGTACACTCCTTGGTATGTTGTTGGACATGTATCGTACCGATACACCTGGCAAAATTGAGGTGCTACGCAGACATATTGTGTCCGGTGACCATGTTGCTGCAACCGAGGTAGCCCATGATCTGAAATCAGGGAGTTTGAGCCTGGGGATTCGTTATTTATCAACTTTGTTTGCTCAGATAGAGCAGTTCGCGAAGGAAGGTCAATCACGGAAAGCAGAACCTTTGCTGGATGCTTTGTTACCCGCCTATCAAGCCGCATGTGCATCACTGCAACGAGTAAGTAAAGATTGAACATATCTTAATGAGGAAAGAGGGTAGGGCTCGTTCATGTTATTCTACGTACTTGCAGCACTGGTACTGATCTTTCTTGCTCTTCTGTGGGCAGGAGGGCTTTATTTTTTCAAAACGGCCATTCGCCGTACACCAAAAACGTTTTTGGTAGATAATCCAAATCTGATGCCTGAACCGGACAATGAAATCATTAGCAGTGCTTCTGACCTGAAGTGGCTGGATGCTCAGCCTACAGAAGAGATATCTCTTCAATCACATGATGGATTAAAACTGTATGGTACATGGCTCGGTTCCAATAAAGGGTCGAACCAGACGGTTATTCTGGCACATGGTTATTCGGGGAGAGGCAGAGAAATGGCTGGATTCGCCCGGTTTTATGCGGAAAAGCATGGTTATAACGTACTCATGCCAGATGATCGAGGTCATGGACAGAGTGAAGGTGATATCATCGGTTTTGGTTGGTTAGATCGTAAGGATTATGTCCAATGGACGAACTGGGTGCTTGAAAAAGTGGGTACACAAGGGGAAATCATATTGCACGGCATATCCATGGGAGGAGCAACCGTACTGATGACAGGTGGTGAAGTCCTGCCGATTCAGGTTAAAGCCATTGTATCTGATTGTGCGTATACATCTGTGGAAGAAGAACTAACGTTCCAGTTAAAGCAATTATACAAGCTACCTGCATTTCCGTTTATACCTGTCACAAGTCTGATCTCCCGGTGGAAAGCAGGGTATTCCTTTAGAGAGGCTTCGGCTCTCAAGCAGCTTGCCAAAGTTAACGTTCCCGTGTTATTCATCCACGGAGAGGCTGATACGTTTGTACCAACGGAAATGGTGTACAGGTTGTATGAAGCCTGCCCAACCGAAAAGGAATTGCTGACCGTCCCCCGTGCGGGTCATGGTACAGCGTTTCAAGTCGATCGCACCGGATATGAGGCGGCACTGGAATCCTTTATGAAGAAAAATCTGTCGCCTGCTTTTAATTGATTTTTTTGTGACAATCTGGGTATTAAGTAGAAGATGCAAATCATTTACTAAACGATGGGGGTATCTTGATGGGAAACGAACAATTTGAGGCTGCGCGAAAAGCAGAGGCAGGTTATCATTCCAATTTCTATCAGAATAATGAATTATTCGCCTCCGGTACCTGGATGTCGAGGCCCATGCCTATGGTGATGGATATGCTGGAACGTCTACTTGCTCACAAGGAGGAATTGCGTGTCCTCGATCTGGGATGCGGAGTGGGAAGGCATACGATACCGATTGCACAGCGCCTTGCAAAAACGAAGAGTGAAGTCATCGGTGTGGATTTGCTGGATGAGGCCGTAGACGGACTTCGCAAGTATGCGAAAGAATATCAGGTTGATCATATCGTGCAGGCAGTGAAAGCAGATGTTGAACATTATGCTGTGGAGCCAAACTATTTTGATTATATTGCTGCATGTTCTTGTCTGGAACATGTCTCAAATAAGCAAGCCTTCATGGAAGCGATAGACCGGTTACAGGCCGGAACTCGTACAGGGGGCATTCATTGTATTACGATGAGTACCAATGTGGAGGAGAAAGAAATCAATACAGGCAAGGAGATTGAACCATTAATTGAGTTGAACCTGCCCACAGCCGAGGCGATTGCTATACTGGAGGATGCCTACAAAGGCTGGAATATTCTGCTTCAGGAACATGTTACACAGACGATTGAAGAGGAAAAGTATGATGAACCGACACAATTTCGTTGTGAACTGCTTCGTTTCGCTGTGCAAAAGCAATAAATTCTCTGCCGGGACCTGACAATGGACCCGGCCCTCTTAATGTGTGGTCTGAAGGGAGATCGTTAAGGATGAATACATATGTAATAGGGATGGATGGAGGAGGGAGTCACACGCGTGTGGCTGTCGCAGATCAGAACGGGAAGATTTTATCCTATGTACAAAAGAATGGTTGCAATCGTTATCACGATACCAATGCTGAGCAAAATGTGCTGGAGGGTATCGGAGCTGAATCGGCACACGACTTGAACTTTTAGAGGCTAACGACTACAATACGATAACGGAAACAAGCAAGGTATAGGAGGAATTAAGGTGTTAATTAATCTGAAATCACGCATACAGGAGCCGGAAGTACAGGAGCTGTTGTCCTACTCGGTTTTTCCTGATCCGGATCACTTGAACCGTGCGTTGCAACAATATGTAGAGAAAGACGAATTGCAAATGGGCGGTTACGAAGATGAGGGACAATTGATCGGTCTGATTGGATATGAGAAGACAGGAACAAGTGAGGTTACCATTCATCATATCTCGGTTTTGCCTGAAAACCGCTTTAAAAATTATGGACGTGGTATGATCTCACAACTGTTGGCAACATACAATCCTGATAGACTGATTGCGGAGACCGAACTGGAAGCCGTCGAGTTTTATCGGAATACGGGGTTCGTGGTATATAGTCTGGGTGAATTATACCCAGGTGTGGAGCGATTCCGTTGTGTGCTTGAAAAAGAGGAAGATACAGACGAAGAGTAGCACAGAGGCCTTTTATTACTTTAAGGAATATATGGATTATCATCAGTACAGGATGTTGGATTTGGCAATGAGCTGAGTCGGACGTCCTGTTTTTTTGTCGTTTTCATCAAAAAAGCAGGAAAAAAGTATTGCTTTGTAAGATTGTTTCATTATAGAATAGTTTCACAGAAGAATAGTTCGTCAAGTGAACTATATAGATTTGGGAAAGGAGAATGAAGAATGAGTACACCGGATGCAAAAAGTTTGGTGAACCGCTATTTGGATGCTTCCTTTATGGTCAATAAGCGGTTTGATACGCGGATACGTGAACAAGTGGGGCAGACCATAACGACCGATCAGTTCTGCGCACTTCGTCTGATTGAAGAGAAACCTTTCTGCACGCCCTCTGATCTTGCAGAGCTTTTGTGTATAGGTAAGAGCAGCATTACCGCTTTGGTCAACAAGCTGGTGGATCGCGATCTGGTCCATCGGGCCGGGGATGAACGTGACCGCCGCGTTGTATATCTGACACTGACGGATACCGGACGACAGGTATACAAGGAAACAGAACAGGAAATACAGCAGATTCTGGAGCCGTATCTGGTTCATTTTAAACCGGAAGAAGTCCGGATTTTCATTGAATCTTTTGAGAAGCTTGCAGCTTTGCTATCGCATGAAGGAGGACGGGAGAACGAATGAGAACGATACTAAAAGCAAGATGGTGGTTAATGGGGCTATGGGTTGTTGTAGCTGCCGTGTTGATGTTTACCGCCCCTAACATGAGTGAACTGATTCGGGAAAAGGGACAGTTTTCGGTTCCGGAAGGGTACTCTTCCACCCAGGCAGCAGCGATTCTGAATGAAGCTGCAGCACAAAAAGGAGAACAACAGGGGAGCCAGATCGCCCTTGTATTCTATAATCCCGATGGGCTGGGCACCACGGGGAAACAAGAGGCAGAGAAGGCCGTTAAGCAATTGGAGGCCGACAAGGAGAAGCTCGGTATTCTGTCCATTCTGGAACCTTTCTCTCAGCCTGAACTGTCCGAGAAGATGATCTCAGCTGACGGAAAAACGATTCTAACATCGCTATCCATTGATCAGGGAGATCGTACGGTCAAGGAAATGCGGGAAGACCTGAATGAAGCATTGAAGTCCGTCAATGTGGAGCACTACATAACCGGTAAAGGTCTGATTGATGAGGACACCATTGAAAGTTCCCAAGAGGGGCTTAAGAAATCGGAATATATTACCGTTGTCTTTATTTTACTCATTCTGTTCCTGGTCTTCCGTTCGTTTGTAGCTCCGTTTGTCCCGCTACTGACGGTGGGGATCAGTTACATTGTATCGCAACAGATTGTTGCATTTCTGGTGGATGGGATGGACTTCCCGATATCCACATTTACACAGATCTTTATGGTCGCCGTCATGTTTGGGATTGGTACGGATTACTGCATCCTGTTGATCAGTCGGTTCAAGGAAGAACTGGCTCATCATGAGAATACGTGGGATGCCATCATTGCCACCTATCGTACTGCCGGTAAAACGGTACTCTTCTCAGCACTAGCTGTGCTGGTTGGATTCATTGCGATCGGATTTGCCCAGTTTATGTTGTACCGCTCTGCGGTTGCCGTAGCTGTAGGTATTGCTGTGATGATGCTTGCCTTGGTGACCATCGTGCCATTCTTTATGGCGGTGTTAGGCAAGAAGTTATTCTGGCCGTCGAAGGGTTCACTTGAACATGCCGAGAGCAAGATCTATGGTGCAGCTGGTCGCTTTTCACTTAAACGTCCATGGGCTGCGCTGCTCATCGTTGCAGCTGTCTGTGTGCCTCTTCTGGCAACCTACGATGGCAAACTGTCGTTCAACAGTCTCGATGAGATTGGCGAGAAATATGATTCCGTAAAAGCATTTAACATTATCTCTGACAGCTTTGGTCCGGGTGAATCGCTGCCGGGTCAGATCGTCATCCAGAACGATGAAGAGATGGATAATGCAAAGTATATGGCCGTTGCCGAGAAAATTAGCCGGGAAGTAGAGAAAGTAGCCGGAGTCTCTGGTGTCCGTAGTATGACACGACCTACGGGTGATGAGATTAAAGATTTTGAAGTTACACAGCAAGTGGGAACATTATCGGATGGACTGGGTGAAGGCAAGACGGGTCTGGACAAAATCCGTGATGGACTGAGTGAAGCCAGCAGTCAGCTAAGTAAAAATGAACCACAGTTAAAAGAAGCTGCTGATGGAGCAGGTGAACTTACCAAAGGAACCTCCCAGTTGCAATCGGGTATCACGCAACTCAGTGAGGGACTAGGGCAGATTGAAAAAGGTATTCGTGACGGTTCCGCAGGTGCGGGTGATCTGAAAGCCGGACTTCAGCAAGCCAAAACGAGTGCAGATCAGCTTGCGCAGGCGAACAATCAGTTGCTTGAAGCCTATCGTCAGGCGGGAGCAGGGGTCGCTGCACTGGGGGATGGAACCCGAGAACTGGAACAACAGCTGAACGGGGTTTCAACAGCTCTAACCAGTCTGTCCGAATCCTTCACAGCACTTGAAGAGCGTTATCCTGAATTGCAGCAAGATGCTGATTACCAGCGTATCAAAGGTACGATTGGAGAAACAGGTTCTGGCACAGCGCAGCTTGCGCAAGGTTTGGGTCAGATTAAGACCAAACTTGGGGAAGCCGCTGCTGGAATTAATCAGGCCAATGAAGGGTTTGCCTCCGCAGCAGCCGGACAAAAGGCGCTTGCCGATGGCCTGGGCCAGATTGTAACGGGAATCGGTCAGTTGCAATCCGGTCTCAAACAGGCTGCAGATGGTCAGGGTAAAGTGATTAGTGAAATTCCTTCCATTCAGGATGGACTTGGCCAGCTTCAGGGTGGTCAGGAGAAAATCCAACAAGGCTTCTCGGATCTGAGTGGTCAGCTGACACAACTGACAGATGGACTGAATCAAAGTGTCGATGGTATTAAACAGGTATCCGGTGGACTGGATTCAGCGCAGGACTACCTGACGCAATTGCAAAATTCACCAGATTCCGATCTGGCAGGCTGGTACGTTCCTGATGAAGCACTGAACAGCAAAGACTTCACACAGGTATTTGATACGTATCTGTCTGAAGATCGGAAAACGATGACGATTGATGTTATTTTCGCCGAAAATCCATACGGAACAGAAGCCATTGATCGTGTTCCTGACATTGAGGCGGCAGTACATCGCGCGGTACAAGGCAGTACGCTTGAAAAAGCAGACATAGCCATAGGTGGCGTTACCAGCACGTTCGCAGATTTGCAGGAGATCTCGAATAACGACTATACACGTACTGTAATGTTGATGCTGGCAGGTACATTCATTATTCTGGTCGTGCTGCTTCGCTCGGTCATTATGCCATTGTATCTGATTGTTTCCTTATTACTGGCTTATTTCACATCGATGGCGTTAACCGAAGTGATCTTTGTTAATATCCTCGGATTCGCAGGCATTAGCTGGGTTACTCCGTTCTTCGGATTTGTTATGCTGATTGCACTTGGTGTGGATTATAGCATCTTCCTGATGGACCGTTTCAATGAGAACAAAGGTATGAAAGTACAGGATGCGATGTTGTACGCGATGAAGAACATGGGCACCGTTATTCTATCTGCCGCAGTCATTCTGAGCGGTACATTTGCTGCGATGTATCCATCCGGTGTTCTCTCGATGATGCAGATTGCCACAGTAGTCCTTAGCGGACTGATCTTGTACTCTCTGCTGTTCCTGCCATTCTTCGTCCCAGTGATGGTGAAGATGTTTGGCCGGGCCAACTGGTGGCCGTTCCCGAACAAGGAACAATCAGATTCCGTTGATTCGGATCGGACCATAGGCATGTAATGCATTGCAATGGATCAGGCTCTGCCGCGTTATGCGGCAGGGCTTTTTTCTTTTTTTACCTCTACAGAGAAGAAAAATAGTTTTATGCAAAAGAAAGGTGCATGCCTAAGGACACCATCCCGCGCCTTGTCTTGCCACTCATCATAAGATATAGAGCAGTTCATTATTGTTCAGAGAAATCACAGCAGAGAGGGGCGACGGGATGGTATATCGATATGTGGCTATAGGAGATTCATTAACGGTAGGTACAGGAGCGTTGCTGGGCACCGGCTTTGTTCCTTTATATCGGCGAATGGCAGAAATGAATGTTCGTACGTTTGTATCCATGGAAAATATGGGCGTGAATGGACTGACGTCGGGGGAAATGTTGCAGATGATCTCTTCGCATCCCCGAGTGCGGCAATCGCTCCGTGAAGCGGATATCATTACCATATCCATTGGCGGGAATGATCTGATTCGTACGTTTAAAGCAAGTAATGGTATTCCAAATGCCAGCAAAATGACACAGGTGCTCGGAGAAACCCGCAGTAATGTATCCCAGATCATGCGGCACATTCGGCAGTTAAAGGGCAACCATGAGTATATGGTCCGATCCATCGGATTGTACAACCCGTATCCACAAGCGACGGAAGCTGCGTACTGGGTGCGCCAATATAATTCGTTTTTGAATGGAGCGGGATCAGGCAACTATGCGTGTGCTCAGGTGTATGACAGGTTTGAAGGTCGTGAACGTGAACTGTTGTTCTGGGACAGAGTGCATCCCAATGCAAGAGGGTATCGTGTCATTGCGGAGCAGCTTAATCGGACGGGATATTATCCGTTCTCTTGATCACTTTGGAACAGAACTAGACCAAGCGATGGACTTCCTTTAAGATAAATAAAAGACAGTTCCATTTTGTGAGATAAAGGGGTTAATTTTTGGTGCAAAACATCGATTCCGGTTCCCTCCATCCTTCAGACCAGCAGCGTATATCCGAAGTGTTGGCCTTATATGGTTTTACATCGGATTGGAAAGGCGAGCGTGGAAAGGGTGGGATGAATAATTCTACTTACATGCTCCATGTAGACGGGACTAATTACGTCATGAGACAATATGAAACACATAATGATCCGATGAAAATTACCTTTGAACACGAGGTGCTGGCAGCCCTTCAACGATCGAACTTTAAGCTTGATACACCTTCACCTGTAAGGCGGTTATCTGGTGAGGGAGGTACATTCCTTCGTGTAAAAGATACCCTCACTGGTCATACCAAAATCGTGACTCTGTTTCATTATAGGGAAGGCGTCAATCCCATCTGGCACACACCAGATCAATTGATAGGGCTCGGTAAAGCGGCGGGGGCCCTGTCTTCTGTTATGGCTACGCTGGATATACCACTTGAACCTGTGTATCCACCATACTATCGAATTCAGGATGCGTATCCGCTCTGTTCACAAGAACGATTATTACAGTTATGCACATCGCCGCCGGAGCAATTGGCCGCATGTACAAATGAGTTGAAGCAACTGAGAGAGGCGCTGCCAGATCTGTTTGAAGCCCTGCGGGGTATGGAACATCTGCCGCATCAATTGGTTCATGGGGACGTGAATGCCTCGAATGTATTGGTAGATCAGCAGGATGGTGGAATCTGTGCCATTTTGGATTTTGAATTTGCGACATGGGATTTGCGGGTAATGGAGCTGGCTGTTCCGATGTCTGACCTCCTTACCATGGACAAGAGTGAAGATTGGATGTGGCAGGCACAGGAGGGACTGATCAGGGGATTTCGGGAACAGGTCAGCCTGAAACCGGAAGAGTTGCTGGCTATACCTCGATTGATTTTACTGCGTAGTCTGGATGTGGTCATGCATTTCATCAGTCGGATGTTCGAGGGTACAGATGAGCCGGAAGTGGCTGTGGAGCAGATTGTGAAGCTGAAACAGCGGATCGACTGGATGCGTCTTCATGAAGAACGACTGCGTGAGATATTGGTGTATTAATATCGTTATTAAAAATAAAGTGCACTGGTACTGCTCATACGAGGGCAGAGATCAGTGCACTTTTATTGGTTAGAAAAGTGATATATGAAGATTACAGCGTATAGCGAATGACATTACAATCCACGTTTGCGGAACCAACTGCGGACAGCCCAGCGGCGCTCCTGACGTTTTTTGTATTTGGGCAACGAACGATAAACGTTCAACGATTGCTCGTATGCCTGCTTCGCGTCTGCATTGCGCCCAAGGGAACGGTGAACCGAACCGAGCAGATAATAGGCTTCACTGGAAGAGGAATGAATCTCCTGAAACTGATGCACATAATCCAGCGCTTTGTCCTCATGCGTATCTTTGAAGGCTCCAGCAAGGGTTAGGTACGGGCGTCCGTACTTGACTCTGGGGTTGATCTCGAGGGCTTGCAAAATATGACGTTCGCCTTTTTCGATGTTGCCCAAATGAAGCTCAGTTGTTCCTAATGCCTCCCAGTACTCAGCCGATTGCTCGTATGGGCGTTCCAGTTCAAGCAATAACGCATGTGCCTCACTGTAACGCTTGCGCTCAATTAACAGGCGAGCCAGTTCCAGCTTGGAAGAAACTTCATTAGGACTCATGGCAAGCTGTTGCCGAAGCCGTGAGATGTTACGCATACGTTTGAGAGGTTTCGTGAAGCTTGGGAACACCCCAACGTAACGACGATCCAGGAAATACAGTATAACGAGTAAAATCAGGATGGCTATGAACGGATTACCTACAATCCGCCATAAAAGGCCAAAGATAAGAAATTTAATAAGCACAGGTTCAACTCCATTTATGATGTAATCGCGTTTCGTACACTTAAAATATATTTCGACTGATCCAGCGGGTTAACTCCTCTGCGTTTGCGCGTATGATTCACATCCGCAGGACAATCTTGGTATCCGGCAAACGAAGTCGTAAGCACTCCGCGGCCGCTGGTCTCGGAACGCAGTTTCACCGGATAATCCATTGAGGTGGCAAGAGGCATAACTCCTTCAATAATACAACGTCCGCTACCGATGACGGGGGCTTCGAAGGTTGCCCGCATATGTACCAGATCACTAAGGGCCTTACCGCCGTATTCCTCCGGGACCGTCAGCCGGAACTGAAGAAGGGGTTCCAGCAACGTGGTACCTGTTCTCGACAATCCATCCATGATTCCCATAGGCGTGGCTACAACAAAATCCAGCGGATGTGTATGCCAGACATGATGTTCCCCTTCCACCAGCGTGATGCGCAGATCGGTTACTTCCCAACCGAGCATACCTTGAGACAAGGCTTCCGGAATTCGTCGTTCAACTTCATTCTGATAACGTAACAGCAGATCTTCTGTCCTTACGGTTGAGGCATAGATCAGACCGCTTTCGCGAGGCAAAGGTTCAATCTTGAAGCGGAGGATGGCCCAGCAGGGCTTAGGCATCGTATAGGCAATGTAACCTTCTCCGGCTGTACGGGGTGTCTCCTTATAGATGACGGATGGCGGATCAAACACGACATCCAATCCGAAACGACTCAGCAACAGGCTGGATAAAATCTCAAGCTGAATGGTTCCCATGACCTTGAGATGCAGTTCTCGTTCCTCCGGCAACCATTGCAGGTCGAGTAAGGGGTCTTCATCCGTCAACTCTTGCAATGCTGCAACAAGATCGGGGTAACGTGCCGGGTCCTTGCCATGTACTTGTACGGTCAGCAAAGGTACAGCCATCTGTGGCAGAGGAGGTACACCCTCAGGATTGCCGATAATGTCACCCACATGTGTATCACTCAGTCCGTACAGCGCAGCAATCTGCCCCGCGTGAACGGCACCGGTATCCGCCCATTTCCGTCCATCCATGCGGCGAATCTGCGTCACTTTCTCTTCAAGCTCCCGCGTCGAATTATGGATGGTATCCCGATTGTGTAAGCTGCCAGCATACATACGGACGTAAGCCGTGCGTCCCATCGTACGGTCACGTTCAATCTTGAACACAACACCGGATACGGGAGAGTCCACTGGTTGTGCAGGTGGAGGAAGAAATGCAAGAACCGTGTCCAGCAATGCCGTGACGCCAATTCCTTTGCCGGAAGCCCCATAACACACAGGGAATATCTCACCCTGATGCACATACCGCAGGAATGCTTCATTCAGATCCCTTTGCGATAACGGAGTCTCCTGGATGTAGGCTTCCATGACCTCTTCGTCCAGCTCGGCAAGTATCTCTACCAGACCTGGAATGGAAGGTGTGCCATCTGACAGAGAATCTTGATTCGGGTTCCAGAGGGAGTCGATGCCATGAAATGAATCTTCATGGAGCTGATACGCTTGGATTTCGCATGCGAAAGGGGACAGGGTGGAACGAATCTGCTCCATTACCGCTGGGGCAGACGCGCCAATCCGATCCATTTTATTAATATAAATGATGGTTGGGATGCGAAGTGAACGAAGGGCATGCCAGATGGCTTCACTCTGGGACTGAATGCCTTCAACTGCCGACAGAATGAGAATAGCGCCATCCATTACCCTTAGCGTTCGCTCTACTTCGGAGCTAAAATCAATGTGACCAGGCGTATCAATGAGGTCAATGATGGTGTTCTTCCAGATCAGAGAGGTCATGGCTGCCTGAACGGATATGCCACGTTCTTTCTCAATGTCCAGGGAGTCTGTGGCTGTTGTTCCGTCATCTACACGTCCCGGACTGCGGACGACACCACTCTCAAATAACATATGCTCGGTGGTGGTTGTTTTCCCCGCATCCACATGGGCGAAGATACCAATATTCCTGCGATTCAATTCGTTTAACATGGAATGCTAAGCTCCTCTGACAACGGAATGCAATGTTTCCGACAAGTAATAATCCAGATTATCATACCACATCTTCCATATGGAAGAATATGTGGATATATATGATTAGGCCCAGGCACCTATGTTCCAGTCTGGTTCTATTTTAACGAGAACTGTTCATGGTTCTGCGGTATGCTGCGGGTGTTGTACCGGTTAATTTTTTGAATTGACGGTAAAAGTGGGGCAGGCTGTCGAACCCGCAAGCATCGGCAACGGCTGCCATCGTCTCATCACCTTGCACCAGATGCTCTTTCGCCATAATGACCCTTCGTGCTAATGCGTAATCCGTTAGAGTCATTCCCGTGTATCGTTTGAAGGCACGACTGAAATGGGCAGGGGATACAGAGGCGTGCTGCGCCAGTTCAGGGAGGGACAGGCCATTCCGAAGGTTATCGTCAATATGAGAGATCGTAGAAGAGAGCCATGAGGGACCTGGAGCGGATTTACCCGGATTCGCAGGTCCCGCAGCTTCCAGACGTTCCAGAAAAATGAGCAACAGTTGCAGCCTTAACAGGGCCGCATGTGCGCTTAGATGATGACCGAGCTGGAATTCGGTCTGAATATTATCAATGAGGGCGGCCACCTGTGATTGCTCCTCTGTGTTCAGATGCCTCTTATACACGCGTTGTTTACGACAACGTTCAAACAGGCTTAGCAAGGAAGAAGCAGCGCCTCCAGCGGTCGATGCCAGCAAGCCCGGGCTGAAGAACAATGCGGAAGATGTGACAGGATTGCCTGCATCCGGCAAGGCTCGGTGAACCGTGCTGCCCGGTATAATGAACAGATCTCCTTCTTGCATATTCTCAAGTCCCGTATCAATAAAGATGCTTCCCTGACCCCGATATACATAGATAATTTCATGCCAGTCGTGAAGGTGATCTGGCAATTCGTTCTGAGGGGATTTGGTATCGCTGTACACCAGGCGGAACGGAATACCGGATTCTGCTTGAATAGTCGTACGAACAGGTGAACGTTCCATAAAGACTCCTTTCCAGACGATCGTCTTCAACGAGATGTTATACCTGGTCATGAGAGAGTATATTTACCGCAATATAAGCAATTTAATTTCCTTTTATTGATGATACAATGAATTTAAAGCGTTTACAATAAAAGGGTGCAGAGCCTTCGAGCTGCATTCCGACAGTACAAATAATCGATGAGGTGAGTGTCCATGTCGGCAAGCACGAAACGGCCAAGGTTGAAGCTGAATTTACTGGGGAGCGATGGTCAGCGCAAGTGCAAGGAGATTATGGAGCGTCCCGTGAAGGTTTTGCAGATTGGAGAAGGTAATTTCTTGCGGGGATTTGCAGACTGGATGCTTCATGAGAGTGCCAGACAAGGCAAATTCCATGGAAGTGTAGCTGTTACCCAACCACGACCGGGAGGCAAAGCCAAGCTGGAGCAGATTCGTGATCAGGATGGATTATATACGATGATTACGCGTGGGCTGTCTCAAGGAAAGCCGGTTGAGCGGACAGAGTTGATCTCCATTTTCTCACAGTGTATCAATCCGTATGAGGAATGGGATGCCTTTCTGAACTTGGCGGAACTGCCTTCACTTGAGTTCGTTATTTCCAATACAACCGAATCAGGATTGAAATATACGTATGCGGACTATATCGAGGGTGAACCCGTCCAATCATTTCCGGGGAAATTAACAGTTTTCCTGCATCAGCGATATTTGAAATTTGATGGTGATCCATCCAGAGGTTTGATTCATCTGCCATGCGAGCTGCTTGAAGGCAATGGTGACGTGCTTCGCAGTTGTGTTCTCCGTCATAGTGAGGATTATGGGTATTCGGAAGGCTTCCGCTCATGGATCGAGAACCATAATCACTTCTTGAACAATCTGGTAGATCGAATCGTAACAGGTGCGCCGACCCAGGAGGAAGCCGATTCCCTGACGAATCGCTGGGGGTATGAGGACCAGTTGATTAATACGGCAGAGCCATATCATTTCTGGGCCATTCAGGGTGATGAATCATTGGACAAAAAACTTCCTCTCAAGCAGGCAGGTCTCAATGTACATTGGGTGAAAGATCTGAAGCCTTTTCAGGTACGCAAAGTTCGTATTTTGAATGGGTCACATACCTTAATGTCATCCCTCGGCATTCTGCAAGGTAAGCAGCATGTGAGAGAAACGATGGAAGATCCGTATTTTGGCTCATGGATCAGGGAAGCTGTGCATCAGGAGATCGTGCCTGCTCTGGATATGCCCGATCATCAGCTGGACCAGTATGCAGAAGAAGTGTTCGAACGGTTCCTTAACCCATATATTGATCACAAATTGCAAGATATTGCTTTGAATACGATCGGAAAATTCAAGGTGCGTGTGCTGCCAACACTATTGTCTTACGAGCAAAATCAGGGAAGTTGGCCAGAACGTTTAATTCAAGGGTTTGCTGGATTATTGTGTCTCTATCGTCCGGTAAATACGCCAGAAGGTTACAAGGCACAAAGACTGAATGGAGAGGACATTCTGCTGCGGGATGACCCGGATGTCCTGGCTACTTTGGCTGCACACTGGGACGGTTATGACACGCTTAACAGGGATCAGAACCAACTGGATAACCGGGTAGCGGCTGTGTTGTCAGATACCCTGATCTGGGGCGAAAATCTGGATGCAAGAGAAGGGCTGCGTGCAGCACTTGTTCGTGAAATCGGATTGTTGGAAGGTGAAGGGAAATGAACACAACAAGTACAATCAATGACTGGATTGCCATTCAACCACAGGATGATGTCATTATAGCGCTTCGGGATTATGCGAAAGGAGAATGCATTACCCTGCCAGACGGTGTTTCTTTTACCTTGCTGGATGACGTGCCCAAAGGGCATAAGATTGCTGTTCATACCCTGGCACCGGGTGATGATGTGATGAAGTATGGTTTCTCCATCGGGATTGCCCAAGAGCAGATTGAGCAGGGAAGCTGGATTCATAGTCACAACCTGAAGACGGGTCTGCACGGATTGCTTGAATATGAGTATCAGCCGGGCGCGCAGGTTCAGACGGACATGCCTCCGGAACATCTGCGCTCATTTGATGGATATTTGCGCCCCAATGGTGACGCAGGTATTCGTAATGAGATCTGGATTGTGAATACGGTTGGATGTATCAATAAAGTTTGTGAAGCTTTGGCACGTATGGGGCAGTCCCAGTTTGGAAGCCGGGTAGATGGTGTATTTCACTTTCCGCATCCATTCGGGTGTTCACAGCTTGGTGATGATCTGAAGTATACACAACAGTTGCTGGCCTCCTTGGTGGAGCATCCGAATGCAGGAGGCGTGCTCGTCATCGGTCTGGGCTGTGAGAACAATCAGGTCGATGAATTCCGTGAGTGTATTGCTCCGGAATACCGCGGTAAAGTACGGTTTCTCAAAGCACAGGAAACGGATGACGAGCTTGAGGAAGGGCTTCGACTGATGGAAGAACTTGTGGAGATCGCTGAACATGAACAACGGCAGCCGCTTCCGCTCAGTAAACTTAAAATTGGTTTGAAGTGTGGCGGTTCCGATGGTTTATCTGGCATTACAGCCAATCCGCTGGTCGGTGCAGTTGCTGATATGTTGGTTGCTGCCGGGGGTACGGCTATTCTGACGGAAGTTCCGGAGATGTTTGGTGCGGAGACGATCTTAATGAACCGGGCTGCCAATGAGCAGGTATTTCACGATTTGGTGGACCTCGTGAACGGCTTCAAGCAATATTTTGTGAACCATGGCCAGAACATCTATGAGAATCCTTCACCTGGGAATAAGGCTGGTGGCATCACAACGCTAGAGGAAAAGTCACTTGGATGTACGCAAAAGGGAGGACGTTCTTCCGTAGTCGACGTTCTACGTTATGGCAAACGTGTAACTCAAACCGGTCTGAACATTGTAGAAGCACCGGGTAATGACCTGGTGTCTGTAACGGCACTGTCTGCGGCGGGTGCACATATTGTGCTCTTCACAACAGGGCGGGGGACTCCCTTCGGAGGTCCGGTACCTACCGTCAAGATTGCGACCCAATCCGATCTGGCGAATCGCAAAAAACACTGGATTGACTTCAACGCAGGCCAGCTGTTGGAGGGGCAGACGATGGATGAGGTGAAAGTGCAGCTGTTCAGCCAGCTGATTGACATTGCTTCAGGACGGTCACACACACTCAGTGAGCAGCATGGATTCCGGGAGATTGCCATATTCAAGGATGGCGTAATTCTCTAAATCCATTGTCGATGGGGGCTGTTGATCGTCTGGGTTACATTATATGGTGAACCACAGCCAATTCCGGTTGAAATTTGCACTACAACCGGGATTGGCTTTATTTAGATTCCACGGATGCCAAGCGCTTTGGCGATGCTTGATAATGCGGCTGGTGAGGCATGTTGTTGCAGTTGAGCAACCAGCAGTTCACGCGCCTCTGCAACGCTACCTTCAAACGGCTTAATGCCGTGACGTTCCATCCAGTGACCAGCAGTCTCGTATGCGGAGCTGTTCCAGGCGACTTTGCCTTCTGCGAGCCCTTCTTTTTCTTTGGTGCCACTGATCACAATGGCTACACAGCCCTGAAGGTCCAGAAGTCCACGGTCAAATGTTTTTTTGTCCTCTTTTGCCCCGAAACCGGCTTGTGATCGCAAGGCACGTCCATCGATGCCTTCTTGTTCTGCAACTAACGCATGAAGTTTGAACGCTTCACGGGAGAGTAGACCCGCTTCATACTGTTCCTTGATAGTTCTGGGATCGGCAAGCAGTCGGTGTACCCAAGGGAAGTATTCAGATGAGACAAGAAGCGCTTTCTTTTTGACAAATTTTCCATATGCAGCAATGCCCTCTTCAGCCAGGCGTGAACGCCATAACCAAGGATCGAATTCATCATCCTTGTGCCAATGTTCTTTGGGGGTTAGCGATGACAGAGAAGGATAATCGGTAAATAGTGGTGCCAGAGGCAGCAGCCCTATAGACTGGATACGCTGTACTGCTTCTTCGTACGTTATAACGGCTTCATATGTCATGATATCAGTAGGCTCCTTTTTGTGTGTAGTCAAGCTACGACTTGGTTGAAGCAAGGTATCTCCGGCTCACTTCCTCGGCATGCTGACGAATCTCACTGCGAAGTTGGAGAGGTTCAATCACTTCAGCTTCACGTCCTAATCGGTAAAAGAATCGTACGGCCCAGTCCCATTCCCCTGGTGGACAAAGGAATGATAATTCCCAGAGATCCGGGGCAATTTCAGTCATCTTTTCACCAATATGCTCGTCCTGTTCAGCTTCAATCATTCCCCTATAGCTCAGTTGTACCTTAACCAGGGTTGGCGGCTGTTCTGGAGGGATCGGCTTGCTCTGCTGTTGCTCCGCCTGTTCGTGAAGCACCAGTGCATCCTGTGGTTCGATCGCTTTGACATCGATAATTCGGTCAACCCGGAACAGACGCTGTTCACCATGTTCGAGGGAATATGCTTCACAGTACCAGAAGCCAGAGGAAGCATATACCCGTGTGGGACAGATATGCAACCAACGCTGACGTGATGCGGAGCGATACAGCACACTAAGCCACCCGTGTTCGGGTATACATGCCAGCAGTGCGTCCAGATGAGGAAGAATGTAATTGCGGTCTGGAATATGATGATGCAGTTGTTTGAGCATGGGATCAATTCGCGACATAATATCATCCGGAATGATAGCCTTAACTTTGTTCATCAGGGTCCAGCGTTTCTCATGAAAGGGTGTGTCGGCGTAGCGACTTAGACCTTCAAGAGCGAATAAGAGCGTCGCTGCTTCTACCGGGTCCAGCTGTAATGGGGGTAATACGTAACCCTCCATAAGACTGAAACCGCCTCCCGGACCGGAAATGGCAATAATGGGCACATTCATCTCGGAGAGGGATTGAATATCCCGAAGAATCGTGCGACGGGAAACCTCAAATTTCTCACCTAATGAGTGTGCCGTTTCGTGACCATGCTGTAATGCCATTACAATGGCAGCAAGCCGATTTGTTCTGTTCATGTCAGCCACTCCGTTTCGATCTGCGCCGCCGGAAAGTGATGTCGTAGTTATATTTCTATTGTAACAACGAATAAGTGACATCATGAGTGTCACCAATTTTTCAACTGTTCATTATTTTATAATGGATCAGCATCAGGATTCACAAGCATGTTCCGGCAGGCTTTGTTAAAATGTGTTTCTCGTCCAATTCGCTTTGCATACTGATATTTCCTTCTATCAAAAAGACCACAGATCATGCCAAAAACCCGTATCCGGTGTAGACGGATACGGGAAGTAGCAGCTTTTGGCTTACAGAAGACGATAAAGGTCTGAAATCTATACCAATATCCTCGCTGAAGACAATAAGAAGTATAAAAGGAATGAATATGTGACACTTTGTATCGCGGGAATTTCTATCACATTATATTATTCCGAATGATTTCAATTAAGCGAAATCGCTTATTTCATTTCGAGCAATTGCACTCCACGGGCTTCAATCTCAACACTTCCCGAAAGCTCACGATTGGTGAGCAGATCATGTGCCTTAGTTGTTCCCAGATCATAGGATTGTGTGGTTGCGTTATGGTTCATGACAAACAGGTAGGGTCTGCCGTCTTTGGTTCGTGCGCTTACTTCAACACCTTCTGGTGTCTCAAGCAAGGATTCTACGTTCTTGGCTGCTGCAAGCTGTCCCAGCAAACCATCCAGGAAGCGCTCATCCGGGTCGGATGCAACGTACCAGGCTTCACCTTGGCCAAAGGTATTACGTGTCACAACAGGCATGCCTTTATAAAAGTCGTCTCCATACTCCGCGATGACTTCGGCTCCTTCACTGTGCAGCAGGTCACACAGCATGCCGCAGCCATACTCTCCTTGAAGATCACCGTAGGTTTCTTTGAGGACAATGCGGTTCTTTTGCTCAGGTAGCAGAGCATCAATCTCTTCCACCCAGATTCCGAGCAGTTTACGGAGTTCTCCCGGATATCCACCTGTAGTCACGAGGTCGTTCTCGTTGACAATGCCGCTGAAGAAGGTCGTCAGGAATGTTCCACCTGCTTCAACATACTTCTCCAGTTTGGCGGCAAACCCTGGTTTAACCATGTAAAGAACAGGGGCAAGGACAATGTCGTATTTGCTCAAATCCGTATCCACACTGACGATATCTACCTGTATGTTGCGACGGAAGAAGGTTGCGTAGTATTTATGGATCTGATCCACATAGTTCAGGGCAACCGTTGGTCCGCTTGATTTTTCGATGGCCCACCAGTTATCCCAGTCGAACACAATCGCTACTTTGGATTCAACAGATGCATCCAGCGTGGTATCTCCAAGGATCTGCAATTCCTTGCCCAGCTCAGCGACTTCGCGGAATACACGTGTATTCTCATGCCCAGCATGCTCAATAACTGCACCGTGATACTTCTCACAGGCACCAATGGAGCGGCGAAGCTGGAAGAACATGATGGTATCGGCCCCGTGCGCAACAGATTGATAACTCCACAGACGCATGACACCTGGACGTTTCAGTGAGTTATACGGCTGCCAGTTCTGCTGACTTGGTGTTTGCTCCATCAGCATGAACGGTTGACCATCCTTCAATCCGCGCATAAGGTCATGAGCCATTGCCGTGAAGCTGACGGGTGTTGCGAGACCAGGATAACTGTCCCAAGAGACGATATCCAAATATTTTGCCCATTTGAAATAGTCTAATTGCTTGAAGAATCCCATCAGATTGGTAGTAACAACGGAGTCCGGAATATGTTTTTTGATCGTATTGTATTCCAATAGATAACAATCCAGCATGCTGTCGGAGTTGAAGCGAGAGTAGTCCAGCGAGATTCCCTGGAACGTTGAATTGTTGTTACCCCAATGTTCGCTCAGGTTACTCGGTAATACAATCTCGTCCCAATCGTAGAAGGTATGCCCCCAGAAATTCGTATTCCATGCTTTGTTGACCTGTTCCAGAGTCTGATAGCGTTCTTTCAGATACACGCGGAACGCTTTCTCACAGTTGTCACAGTAGCACTCACCGCCATATTCGTTGGAGATGTGCCATACGAGAACCGCGGGGTGATCCTTGTATCGTTCGGCAAGTTTATCCGCAATCTTCTCAGCGTATTTGCGATAGGTCGGGCTGTTGGGACAGGAATTATGGCGCCCACCGAATTTGCGTTTGCGTCCATCGGCATCTACACGAAGCACGTCTGGATATTTCTTTGCCATCCAGGCCGGATGGGCAGCAGTGCTTGTTGCAAGGCATATATAGACACCGTTTTCATGTAAACGATTAATCAGTTGGTCGAGTTCTTCAAAACGGTAAGTAACTTCATCAGGCTGAATCAGTGCCCATGAAAATACGTTGATTGTGGCAATATCAATGCCTGCCAATTGGAACATGCGCAGGTCTTCAAGGTGGGTTTCGTGATCCCACTGTTCCGGGTTGTAATCGCCCCCGTAGAACATTTTGGGCAGTTTGTTACTAATCAATGTGTTCACCTCTTGTATAAGAATAATCCTATACTATATGATACATATGACTTTTAAAATATAATAAAAGTAATGACTCATATAAGAATACGGAAGTTTATTTCAGCTTATACCCAAGGAGGCATCCCATGTTTATCTCCCCCCGACATCAACGATATTTCATGACATCACGTGATCAGCCGTTACCCCTTTATATTGAGAGCCTAGGTTATAACGGCAATCAGGAGAAGGTGTCCAGACCTGTCGGGTATCCCTGTTACCATTGGCTTCAGACCGTGAAGGGAGCCGGAGAATTCAAGTTTTCCGGGTCCACGGTCGTACTGGGGGAAGCATCAGGTATTTTGCTGCCGCCAAATGAACCGCATGAATATGTGCGCGCCCAAGGAGAGTGGGAGACATTCTACATTACATTTGGCGGTTCCCAGTGTCCGGCAATCTTGGAGTCACTTAGTCTGGGTGAAGCAGCGTTGCATCAGTGGGAGCAGAGCAGTCCGTTCAATGATTACGGCCAGGAAGTGCTGGATTCGATCAGAAGTGATCAGGATTTGTCGGGACTCGAGGCGTCAGCGGATATATACCGATTTTTGATTTTGCTCAAAAAACATGGCATGACCGGCAATCGGTCTTCGATCTCTCATGCCGTGGAGAGACTCGCTCCGCTCATTGCATTCATGGAACAGCATTATGCGAATCCTGAGATTGGTCTCGAACATATGGCTGACGTCACGGGGATCTCATCCAGACATCTGAACACCTTGTTCAAGCAGTCCTTTGGCATGACAGCCTACAGTTATTTCATTTTGCTGCGCATTCGCAAAGCCAAGGAAATCATGACCGCAGACTATAGACCCACGATTAGGGAAACTGCAGTTAGGGTAGGGTTTCGCGATGCAAGCCATTTTGTAGCAACTTTTCGCAGGATTGAGGGGGTGACTCCTGAACAGTTCCGTAATTTGTACTAACATGTACCCAAATGATCAAAAAGTGATGCCAGGAAGGTATTGATGCGTTAGGGTCATTACCGTTATGATGGTATCGATTCCTGAGATTCGAAAACGTTTAAACGGACCCATGTATCCGTTCTACTTGGAGAGGATGATTGAAGATGACAACAACTATACCCTTATGGGATCATGCTGCACCTTATGCAGCCCAGGGTCATGAAGACGAGATGCCACATTTGATTCCATTTATTCAGCCCGGTTCCGAGAGCGCTGTCATTGTATGTCCAGGGGGCGGCTATGGATTTTTGGCTGATCATGAAGGTGCTCCAATAGCCGAATTGTTGAACCGTGCAGGTATAAGTGCATTTGTCCTGAATTATCGGGTGGCGCCTCACCAGCATCCTGCACCGATAACAGATGGTCAGCGTGCCATACGTTATGTTCGTGCTCATGCTGAGCAGTATGGCATCAACCCTGCCAAGATTGCAGTACTTGGTTTCTCCGCAGGCGGACATCTCACAGCAACACTGGGAA
Source organism: Paenibacillus sp. FSL H7-0940 (assembly GCF_037979415.1). Classification (NCBI taxonomy): domain Bacteria; kingdom Bacillati; phylum Bacillota; class Bacilli; order Caryophanales; family Paenibacillaceae; genus Paenibacillus; species Paenibacillus sp. FSL H7-0940. The sequence continues at coordinate 3,240,096 of NZ_CP150280.1, read as the reverse complement.
CACTGTATGACGAGGGACAACCGGATCATGAGGACCTCATCGAACGCCAGAGTTCACGCCCGGACCGAGTTATTCTCTGTTATCCGGTCATTACGATGGAGTCGTATGGACATGCCGGTTCCCGTGAGAATTTGCTTGGGTCTGATGCGTCTGCCGAGCAGATCAAGGCTTTCAGTGCGGAGCAGCAGGTAAGAGTGGATGCTCCTGAAGCGTTCATCTGGCACACCAGCGATGACCAGGCAGTGCCTGTAGAGAATAGCTTGCGTTACGCACTTGCATTGGGTGCGCATGGCATCCCCTATGACTTGCACGTTTTTGAGAAAGGCTCACATGGACTTGGATTGGCTGAGGACAACCACGCGGTTCGGGTATGGTCAGATCTGTGTCTCACATGGCTCAAGAATCAAGGTTGGTAATCACTGATTGGATAACAACTTAACGGTCTGATTAATCAATTATTCTTATATTAGCGCCTTGGAGCGAAGGAGAAAATAACGATGAAATTGCAAAAAAATGACAAGCTTCTGTTTATCGGGGATTCGATTACAGATTGTGGTCGGGAACATCCAGTAGGCGAAGGCAGTTCAGGTCTGGGCCATGGTTACGTAGCGCAAGTCTATGCCCTCTTGCGGTCCATCTATCCGGAATTGATGTTGCGTGTCCAGAATGTGGGTAATGGTGGAAATACGATTCGTGATCTGAAACAGCGTTGGGATCGTGATGTGCTTGACCTTAAACCGGACTGGCTGACGATCATGATTGGCATTAATGATGTATGGCGTCAGTTCGACAACCCATTGTCAACAGACTCACATGTGTTTCTTGAAGAATATGAATCCACATTGCGTGAACTGGTGGCTTCGGTTCGTCCCAACCTGAAAGGTCTGGTGCTAATGACGCCTTATTATCTTGAGGCCAATCCGGAAGACCCGATGCGGGCAACGATGGATATCTACGGAGAAGCGGTACGCAGGGTAGCGAATGAGTATGATGCGGTGTATGTGGATACACAGGCTGCATTTGCTCCATTTTGGGATCATTTCTATACGTCTGTGCTGACTTATGACCGGGTACATCCGGATGCAACGGGCCATATGGTACTGTCCAAAGCATTCTTGGATGCCATCGGATTCGAATGGTCAGGCAGCGTCAAATCTGAATAAGGACGTGAGGGCATGAGCGACGTAACTGTAGCAGTACAAACCCCGGCATTACTGGGGGAAGGTCCAAGCTGGGATGCAGAGAACAATCGATTGTTGTGGGTAGATATTGAAAGCTTCAAGGTGCATGTGTATGATCCAGCTACAGGGCAGGATCAGGCTTATGATGTCGGTGAACATGTCGGGGCTGTTGTTCCCTATCGTGGTGACGAAGTTGTGGTTGCTTTACGCAGTGGATTCCATACGTATCACTTGCTTACGGGTGAGCTGCAGGCTATTGAAGACCCTGAACAAGATAAGGATACCAATCGTTTTAATGATGGAAAATGTGATGCGAAGGGTCGCTTCTGGGCAGGCACGATGAGCATGAATAATGAGAGCAAAGCCGGATCATTGTATTGTTTGGAGCAAGGGCAACCCGTTCGCACAATGGTACAAGGTGTGTCTACATCCAACGGTCTGGGCTGGAGTGCGGATCGGCAGACCATGTATTACATTGATACCCCGACACGTTCTATTGACCGGTTTGATTTTGATTTGACGGCAGGTACGATTCAAAATCGGACAAGTGTCATTCACATACCGGAGGAATTCGGTTTTCCGGATGGGATGACGGTTGATGGTGAGGGCATGCTGTGGGTTGCGCACTGGGGCGGAGGAAGAGTCACTCGTTGGAACCCGCATACATCAGAACTGTTGCAACAGATCGAGGTGCCGGCAGATCAGATAACATCCTGCTGTTTTGGTGGACCGGATCTCGAAGAGTTATACATTACAACAGCACGTATAGGGATTAAGGAAGAACGTTTGAAAGAGACACCGGATGCGGGCTCACTTTTTGTCATCAGACCGGGCGTTAAAGGGCAGGAGACTCACGCTTATGGTAGCCAGCAATAAACAGGTGCCAATTATACAGTGAACCTTAGTGAACCTCTGCCTGGGTTGCCAGCTAAGAAACGATTCATTCTTTACTCTTATATAAAATGTCGAAAGGTGCTGTTCTAACAGCATCTTTTTTTGTTGTATAAACCAGTTTAAACACTGAAAATATTTTACAAAAATCGGAATTTCGACAGAGGGGTTTGTGGATTGCCAGCGAATGTTATTTATTGAAAGTATTATCCAGATAACCGCGAATCAAGAATGATTATGTAAGCGCTTAATAATATGACTGGAAGGGGGTGAGGCTTCTTGTATCAAGGGATGCATTGATTCGTCTGGCACGCCATCATCAGCACGATGAGACAGCGGGGATAGACCGAAATGCAGTAACGAAGTAGAAGAGGAGGATAAGTTAATATGAGAACGTTTATGGGGAAATTGCGAATGATGAGCCTGACGGTTGCTGTAGTAACCGCCTCGCTGGGAGGACTTGCTGGAACAACAGCGGCGGCACCAAGTGAAGCCTATGAGTGGAAAAATGTGGTGACTGGTGCAGGTGGCGGGTTTGTGCCGGGCATTATTTTCAACGAGTCGGAAAAGGATCTGATCTATGCCCGTACAGATATCGGGGGAGCCTATCGCTGGAATGCGGCTGACGAGAGGTGGATACCCTTAACGGATTTTGTCGGCTGGGATGACTGGAACAAGAATGGTGTGGACGCACTGGCTACGGACCCGGTTGATCCCGATCGGGTGTATATGGCAGTTGGGACGTATACGAATTCGTGGGACCAAAATAATGGCTCCATCTTGCGCTCTACGGACCGGGGAGATACATGGCAGACCACAACACTTCCGTTCAAAGTGGGCGGCAACATGCCGGGACGTTCAATGGGAGAACGCCTGACCGTGGACCCAAATGATAACAGTATTCTGTATTTCGGTGCACGAAGTGGTCATGGGTTATGGAAAAGTACCGATTACGGTGTGACTTGGAACGAAGTCACAAGCTTCCCGAATCCGGGAAATTATGTGCAAGATCCTTCGAATGAATATACCAGTGACATCGTAGGTCTGGCATGGATTACATTTGACAAAACAACAGGTTCGGCAGGGCAAGCAACCCAGACAATCTATGTGGGTGTTGCGGATAAAGATCAAAGCGTATATCGCAGCACAAATGGCGGCCTGACCTGGTCAGCTGTTGCTGGTCAACCTACAGGTTATATCCCGCATCATGGTGTGTTTGATCCAGACGGAAGCCTCTATATTACGTACAGCGATGGTGTTGGACCCTATGATGGGGCAAAAGGTGACGTGTGGAAACTGAATACATCGACAGGTGTCTGGAACAATATCAGCCCTGTTCCAAGCAGCAGCACGGATAATTATTTTGGATATGGCGGATTGGCTGTTGATGCACAGAATCCCGGTACATTGATGGTTGCGACATTAAATTCCTGGTGGCCGGATGCCACCTTGTTCCGGAGTACAGATGGCGGAGCGACGTGGACACGCATATGGGAATTTGAAGGATATCCGAATCGGAAGTTACGTTATACACAGGATATTTCGGCAGCGCCATGGCTCACATTTGGCACCAATCCTGCCCCACCTGAAACAACCCCAAAACTGGGCTGGATGATCGGTGATCTGGAGATTGATCCGTTTGATTCGGATCGCATGATGTATGGAACGGGTGCTACGATCTATGGAACGAAGAACCTGACAGACTGGGATGATGATGAAAAAATCAATATTTCAGTGATGGCCAAGGGGGTTGAGGAGATTGCCGTGCTGGATCTGGTCAGCCCGCCAAGTGGTGCACATTTGATAAGCGGATTGGGAGATGTCTCCGGATTCCGTCATAACAATCTGGACCAGGCTCCAGCTACCATATTTACGAGCCCGAACTATCCTTCCACAGAAAGTCTGGATTTTGCAGAGTTAAGTCCAAATACGATGGTTCGCGTAGGTAAAGCAGATTATGCTGCTGATCCCAATGCAAAATCCATTGGTTTGTCCAGTGACGGAGGTACTACGTGGTATAAGGCCAATGCAGAACCTGCCGGCACAACCGGAGGAGGGACCGTAGCCATCTCTGCGAATGGTAACCGACTCGTATGGAGCACATCAGATAAAGGCGTACATTATTCGACTGACGGCAATTCATGGACGGCAAGTACGGGCATACCTGCACAGGCAAAAGTGATTTCGGATCGTGTCAATCCAAACAAATTTTATGGATTTGCAGCGGGTAAAATCTATGTGAGTGTGAATGGTGGTGCTACTTTCACGGCAACATCTGCGACCGGACTTCCGATGGAAGGAAATGCCGATCTGGATGCCGTTCCAGGTGTTGAAGGTGAACTCTGGTTTGCAGGTGGTAGTGAGGAAGAAGGTCCTTACGGATTATGGCATTCTACGGATTCAGGCGCAACATTCACGAAGCTTGCCAATGTAGAGGAAGCAGACAGTATCGGATTTGGTAAAGCGGCCCCTGGGCAGAGCGTTGTTGCGTTATACACGGTTGCACAAATCGATGGAACACGTGGATTCTTCCGCTCCGATGACGGTGGTGCCAATTGGGTTCGTATCAATGATGATCAGCATCAGTATGCTCGTGTAACCACAATTACGGGTGATCCGCGTCTGTATGGAAGAGTATATCTCGGAACAAATGGCCGCGGAATTTTGTATGCTGACCGTGTTGGAGGTAACAATGGCGGAGGTACACCAGTGACTAACTCTGCGATTACACCGGTTACAGCCGAATTTGATCGCAAAGCAGGCAATCAGGTTAATATTCCAGTCACGTTAACACTTAACGGCAATACACTTGCATCCATTCGCAACGGGAATGCAACGCTGGTTTCAGGTACAGATTACACGTTGACAGGCAATGAGGTCGTATTAAGTGAAAACTACCTGGCTTCACTGCCAAATGGCGCAGCGGCGCTAACCTTTCAATTCAGCGCAGGCGCTCCTGCGACCTTGAATCTGCTCATTAAAGACACGACAGCTGCACCTGTTGGAACTATACGCATTGAGATGTTTAACAGCAACACTTCAGCGACGGGCAGCTCGATTAGTCCCAAATTCAAACTGACAAACACAGGTACTACAGCCTTGAATCTGTCTGATGTGAAAATCAGATATTATTACACGATAAACGGTGAACAGCCTCAGAACTTCTTCGCTGACTGGGCGACTGCTGGCAGTGCAAATGTAACAGGCACGTTCAGTGCACTCAATCCGGTACGGACAGGTGCTGACCACGTGCTTGAGATTGGATTCACAGCTTCTGCTGGAACTCTAAATGCAGGACAAAGCACGGAAATCCATACGCGCATCTCCAAGAACAATTGGACCAACTATACGCAAACGGATGATTATTCTTTTGCAGGTAGTCAGACTTCCTATACGGACTGGTCCAAAGTCACTGGTTATATCGCGGGAAATCTCCAATGGGGAATTGAACCATAAGTGAGTGATTAACGAAATAAAGGATTGAAATAAGGGTCCTGATTCGCCAGATGATCAAATGGCGAGTCGGGGCTTCTTATTTTGTCGAAATATAGTGTAAACTATAGATAGTTACCATTGCTTAAAGGATCGTTTTAGGATATAAAAAGATGTACAATTAATTTAGAATTAATGTAACCGCTAACACTGGAAAGTGTTTATAACCGATATATAATAGTTGGTATAGCCTGTACAGATATAGAGGAAAGATTAGACAAGGGGGTCGCGATCATGAACCGGTTGTGCAAGGTGCTGATTGTTGACGATGAGTTTCTGGTAAGACAGGGCATAAAGCACCATATGAACTGGGAAGCGGAAGGATTTATCATTGTGGGTGAAGCTTCCAACGGTGAAGAAGGATTACAGCAGGTGAACCTGTTAAAACCGGATATTGTGATCACCGACATTGTCATGCCTGTCATGGATGGCGAAACGTTTGTCCGTACACTAAAAGCCAGTAATCCGCAGATTGAAGTTATTGTACTTAGCAGCTTCAGTGAATTCGAGTATGTACGTTCAACGCTTCAGCACGGGGCAGCCGATTATATACTGAAACCCAAGCTGGATACAAATGAATTATTGCAAGTCCTTCAACGCACAGCGGGTAAAATTCCGGAGCTACAGTTCGAGCCGTCGCACGATGGCTGGAGACTTGGACAACTGATGGAGAAGATGCTGTCCGGATTTACACTGGATGAAGATAGCGAAATGCCGATCATTCGAGATACCTTTCCGTATGAATCCTTTCGCTTGCTTGTGTATAAACCCGTGGGTGCTGGAGGGAATCCACTAAAGATGGATCAGGAACAGATTGAATCCAAGCTCCGCAGTGATCTGCCTGAAGTAGAATGTGCAATGGTTCCCGCAGAGGGTACATTACCTGTGATGCTTCTTAATGTCGATCCTGTGAGAGATGAATGGATGCTTGAACGGATCAGACAGTTGGCCAGTGAAAATGCAGCAGGAGAAGACAGTCCTGGTTGGGTGCTTAGTGAAAGCTTTACTTCATTTGAACAGATGGGTGTTGTTTACCGGGAACGCCTGATTAAGCTGATTGAATATCGTTTCTATTATAAGGATCGACCAATCCTGGTGTATGGTGAACTGCCTCCAATGCATCCCGCAGGTTACCAGTTTAATGTGAATATGTTTTTGCAGCATGTGAAGCGTAACCGGGTCGAAGCGGCAAGGGAGTATTTACAGGATCATGCAAAAACACTTGGACGGGATTATATTGCCGACGTGTTTGAGATCAAATCATTTCTCGGTAACTTGATCTTCAACGTGACCATTACCCTCGCGGATATGGATGTTCAGTCTGCCGGGCTGGAAGAGAGCAAATATACGTATTTTAAAAATGTGGACGGCGCTTCGAGTCTGGACGAAGTCATGACTGTGCTTGACCAATTCATGACGGAAGTTCAGGAGTGTACCGTTGGTGCGGGTGGAAAACGAAGTGATCCCAACATGAAGATGCTGCTGGATTACATGCATGATCACTTTGATCAGCCGCTCGGGCTTGCTGAAGTAGCCAAGCACTTTCATTTTAATCCATCGTATTTATCCAGTTATTTCTCATCTCACAAAAAAGAAGGATTTAATGAATACTTAAATAAAATTCGGATTGAAAAAGCCGAGGAATTGCTCCGATCCGATGATGTAACGATCTCTGAGATTAGCAGTATGGTAGGCTATTCCGATCATAGTTACTTTTGCAAAGTATTCAAAAAATTCACCGGATTATCACCAAGCCGATACCGGCGCAAATTCTGGGCATAAAGTCAGAAGGATAAGATCATGAAGAAATGGATGAACCAATTATCTCGTCTCGGATTGTTTCCCAAGTTGTTTCTGGTTATGGTGGTCAGTATTGTCCTCGTTTCTGTACTCATCTTATGGACGACCATTCACATGTCAACCAATCTGTTTACTGAGACGTTCAGTATCACCAACTCCAAGGTGCTTAATCAGATCAAAACAAATTTTGAATCCTTTAATGAGGCCATTGCTGCCGTATCGAATAATGTGACGCAGAGTGGATCGATCCGAGGATTCCTGTCCGAAGGAGATGCCGATTCCCTCACGATGGCCAAATCCTTCTATAATATGAGGGAAACGATGGATCGAATTCAATCCATCACAGAATCCTACGAAGTTGGGATAACAATTATCGGGATTAATGGACGGAGCTATTCCACGAATCGTGCTCACCTTCAGTTGTCCGTGGATGAATTGAAGCAGGAGCCAATTACGATGGAAGCCGCTGAGACGCCGAGTCGTCTTATCTTTGATGTTTACCAAAACGAGGCAACGCTTGGGAGTCAGCAGATGATCTCTGCGACGAAAGCGTTGACGGACCGAACACGCAGCCGGATATACGGTACGCTCTATGTCACGATGAGAGAAGACATATTCCGGCAATTTTACAGCAGTTTTACAAGTCGTGGCAATGATGTGGTCATTATGAATGAAAAAGGTGAGATTGTATCATCGAATCGTGAAGACTGGATCGGAACAACTCAGCTGGATTTGCTATCGTATGCCCGGGATATGAACAACAACTCTCCGAGAAGTATTAATGCTCGTGTGATGGATCAGGATAGCGTTGTGTTATCCGAGTATTTACCGTTCTATCGGTTTTATATTGTCAATGTAGTGGATAAGGATCTGGCGATGGGTCAACTTATCGACATGAAGACGGTTGCCCTGATCTGTGCTGCTATCGTTGTGGGGGCACTCATCCTCGTGTTTCTCATCACCAGCCAGATTACCAAGTCACTGCGCAGACTTGTGAAGCAGATGTCCAACATTACGAAAAGTGATCTGGACAACTACATTCCGGTGAGCGGAAGCTACGAGAGCAGGCAGCTTGGTCATGCTTACAATTACATGCTTGATGAACTGCATGATTATGTGGATCAGTTAGTACAGACACAGCATGAACAACGTAACGCAGAGCTTGCGGCATTACAGAGTCAGATTAATCCTCACTTCTTGTATAATACACTTGCATCTGTCAAAGTTCTGGTGCAACAAGGCAACAAAGACAGGGCAGCGGAGACGATTAATGCATTAATTGGATTGTTGCAAAATACGATCAGTGATGTGAGTCAGACGGTTACCGTGGAACAAGAAGTCGAGAATTTGAAAAATTATGTCTTCATTAATCACGTCAGATATGGTGGCCGGATTAAAGCAGCTTTCTACGTGGCTCCGGATTGTACACACTATCATGTACCCAAACTGGTGATCCAGCCGTTTATCGAAAATGCATTTTTCCATGGATTCATCAAGAAAGAAACGGGTACGATTCATGTCATGGTTTCCAGAGCGGGAGAATCACTCATCTGTGAGATTATGGACAATGGGGATGGAATTGAAGGACTTGTCATGGGAGAAACGTTGCCCAATCCAAAGAACAATCGTCAACTATTCAGCGGTATCGGTATTCGCAATGTACATGACCGTATTGAGTTATTATATGGTTCACCTTATGGGGTCACCATTATGAGTACGGTTGGGGAAGGAACGAGAGTCACCGTTACACTACCTTTAATCACGAGTTGAATCGAAACCCGATTCCATTAAATACACTTAAAATCGAGATCCCTCGCTTCTGTTATATACAGAGTCGGGGGATTTTCACGTGTCAGAGGTAAAGCGGGTGAAATCATTTTTGTACTATTCCAAGATCAAGAAATTACAAAATCAAAAGAAATTACAAAAAACCAAATTTAATGCAAACGGTTTCTGTAAAGGTTTTCATTATGGCAATAAGATGACAAATCCGTACAAAATTATTACTAACGAATGGAGATATGGGAATGATAAGATGAATACATCGAAAGCAACCGCTTTCAGAAAACGCAAACAAATTACACACAAAGAGGTCGAAGGGGAGTTGAATGTTTTGAAAAAAATGTGGGTATTGATGCTCGTTACAGTACTGCTGTTGTCCGCATGTTCATCCGGTGGCGGAGGTAAATCCGCTAGTGGTGGTGACGAAAAAACAAACGAAATCACGGTCTGGGCTTGGGACAAAGCTTTTAACGTAGCTGCAATGGAAACAGCAAAAGAAGCATATCAAAAAGCAAATCCTGATGTGAAAATTAACATCATTGAATACGCTCAAGCTGATATCATTCAGAAACTGAACACAGGTCTTAACTCCGGAACTGCGAGTGGTCTTCCAAACGTAGTTCTGATTGAAGACTATCGTTCACAAAGCTTCCTGAATGCATATCCTGATGCGTTCAAAGATCTGTCTTCCAGTATCACGGCTTCCGATTTTGCAGATTACAAACTCGGACCAACAGCGTTTGATGGCAAACAATACGGAGTACCATTTGACTCCGGCGTTGCTGGTTTGTACTACAGAACAGATCTGCTGGAGCAAGCTGGCTACAAAGCAGCTGACCTGCAAGACATCACTTGGGATGACTACATCCAAATTGGTAAAGACGTAAAAGCTAAAACAGGTAAAGAGCTTCTTTCTCTTGACCCGAATGACCTTGGTTTGATTCGTATGATGATTCAAACTGCAGGTAAATGGTATTCCGCAGAAGATGGTAAAACACCTGACATTGCTAATAATGCTGCTCTGAAAGAAGCGTTTATTACTTACAAAGCAATGATGGATGCCAACATTGTTAAATTGCACTCTGACTGGAGTCAATTCGTTGCCAACGCCAATAACGGTAGCGTAGCAACAATTCCTACAGGTAACTGGTTCTCACCATCTGTACGTCAAGAAGCTTCCCAATCCGGTAAATGGGCTGTAGCTCCAATACCGAAAATGGCTGGTCAAGCAAACTCTGTTCACGCATCCAACTTGGGTGGTAGCTCTTGGTATGTTATGAACAACGTTCCTGGCGCAGATCAAGCAGCTGATTTTGTAGCAAAAACATTTGGTTCTGACAAACAATTGTATCAAGATCTGTTGAACAACATCGGCGCAATTGGTACGTACAAACCAGCAGTTGATGGTGACGCGTATGCCAAAGCAGACGAGTACTTCGGCGGACAAAAAATCTTCACAGACTTTGCAAATTGGACGAAAGAAATTCCAAGCGTAAACTATGGTATCAACACATATGCCATTGAAGATATTCTGGTTGTAGAAATGCAAGCATTCCTGAACGGTAAATCAATCGATGACGTTCTGGCTGATGCACAAAAACAAGCTGAAGCACAATTAAACTAAGATACCCAAGGTAACTTATAGAACCCTAGGAAACATCGGAGCCGTCTCCCACGTCCGGCGCAAGTCGAACCGGATATGGCGAGAGGCTCCGTGGGTTCTACCCATGTTCCATGGAGAGAGAGGAGCCATACTGTGAAAGCCATGAATACAGGAGACAGTCTCCAAAAGAAAAATAATTTGACTGGATGGGCTTTTGTTTTGCTGGCTGTTGTCGGGATTGTTGCATTTTACTTCTACCCGATGATTCAAGCGCTGCTCTTATCGTTCAAGTCTGGTGTAGGAGCCAATCTTGAATTTTCGGGCCTTTCTAACTACAAAAGATTGTTAGTTGATACAACGTTCCGTACAGCATTATCGAATACATTTATCTACTTGATTATTCAAGTGCCTGTAATGATTATCCTTGGTTTGTTTATTTCCGTATTGCTGAATGACAGCACACTACGTTTCCGGAGTTTCTTCCGTACAGCGATTTTCTTGCCTTGTGTAACTTCATTGGTAGCGTACTCTGTTGTATTCAAATATCTGTTCGCACCAGATGGAATGGTGAATCAATTCCTGATGGGCTTGCACATTATTGGCGATCCAATTCAATGGATCACAGACCCGTTCTGGGCTAAAATTACGATCATAATCGCCGTTACTTGGCGTTGGACCGGATATAACATGATTTTCTATCTGTCATCCCTGCAAAACATCGATCAATCGATCTATGAAGCTGCAAGAATTGACGGAGCGAATGCTTTTACACAATTCTTCAAAATCACTGTACCTTTGCTTAAACCGATTATCCTTTTCACGTCCATCACATCAACGATTGGTACATTGCAAATCTTCGATGAGATCATGAATATTACCAAAGGTGGTCCAGGTAATGCGACCATGTCGATTTCACAATACATCTACAACCTTTCGTTCAAATATTCACCGGACTTCGGTTATGCAGCAACAGTGTCGTATTCCATCGTAATCTTGATTATTGTATTGTCCATCATCCAGTTTAAAGTGGCAGGTGATAATAAAAATGGCTAAAGCTAAAGCAAAACGGATTTTCACGTATGTGTTCCTATCCATCGTCGCCTTTGTATCCATTTTCCCTTTCTTCTGGATGCTGGTCAGTTCAACAAATGCATCTGTCGATGTAACGAAAGGCAGATTGTTACCGGGTTCAGCTTTCATTGATAACTTCAACAAACTGATTGATTCGACAAATCTGGTACAGGCTCTCGGAAACTCGGCGATTATCTCTGTAGTCTCCACTCTCTTGGCACTGTTTATTGGTTCCATGGCAGGTTATGGTTTCGAGGTATATCGCACGAAGTCTCGTGACATTGTGTTTAATATCCTGTTGTTATCCATGATGATCCCGTTTGCAGCGATCATGGTACCACTGTATCGTATGTTCGCAACAATCTCGGGAGTTGCACCGGTTATCGGAATCAACACGATGGCAGCAGTGATCCTGCCAACCATCGCAACAGCGTTCCTGATCTTTTTCTTCCGTCAGAACACCAAAATGTTCCCGAAAGATTTGCTGGAAGCTGGACGTATTGATGGTTTGAGTGAACTCGGCATCTTCTTGAAGATCTATATGCCAACCATGAAAACAACATATGCAGCGGCAGCAATCATTACATTCATGAGTAGCTGGAACAACTATCTGTGGCCACTCATTGTATTGCAAACACCTGACCAACAAACGATTCCACTGTTGATCTCAAATCTGGGTGCTGGTTATTCTCCGGATTACGGAGTAATCATGACAGCAATCGTGATTGCAACATTGCCAACAGCAATTGTGTTCTTCATTATGCAAAAACACTTTGTGGCAGGTATGGTAGGTTCCGTGAAGTAATGAAAACAGCATAATCCGTGTAAATGACGGGTTCAGGAAAGAAGAGAGGACGCCAGTTATGGCGTACCTCTGTCTTTTTTGTTTGTTTATGTAAAGCAAAAGGAAATCCAGCGTAAACCTTGAATAAGTCAAACTATAACGTTTTAAAGGGAGAGAGAGCCGATGAAAGCAACAAAGGCAGATATCAACTGGTTGGGGGACGTAAGTGTATTTGAGGTAAACCGTCTTCATGCCTATTCCGATCACCGTTATTACCAAACAATGGATGAAGCTGTAGTTTCAGGCGAGATGTCCATGCGTTATGATCTGAATGGTACGTGGAAATTCAACTATGCGATTCGTCCAGACAGCCGTTCTGAGTTTTTCTATACATCCGATTTTTCCAGTGAAGGCTGGGATGATATTGAAGTTCCGGGGCATATCCAACTTCAAGGATACGGACAGATTCAATATGTAAATACACAATATCCTTGGGATGGCCTGAACGACATTCGTCCGCCGGCATTACCACAGGATAAAAATCCGGTTGGAAGTTACATTCGCACATTCCACCTGCCGACAGGTTGGGAGTCGAATCCGGTATATATTTCTTTCCAAGGTGTAGAGTCTGCATTCTATGTATGGCTTAACGGACAATTCGTAGGATACGGGGAAGACAGCTTCACGCCATCTGATTTTGACCTGACGCCATTCCTTCAGGATGGAGAGAACAAACTCGCAGTTGAGGTGTATCAACGCAGCACAGGCAGCTGGCTGGAAGACCAGGATTTCTGGCGTTTCTCCGGCATTTTCAGAGATGTGTATCTGTATACGGTCCCAACTGCACACGTACGTGATGTTCATGTTCGCACAGATCTGGACAAGTCCTATACCAACGGTACGTTGCAAGTGGATCTGAAGCTGGAAGGAAAAGCGGTTGCAGGAGCACGTGTAGAGGCTGAACTTCGTGATCGTGAAGGCAATACCGTTAAAACGTTTGAGTCCAAAGTTAACGATGGGCAAGTAAGTCTTCGTGAAGACATTGGTACAGTGAACCTGTGGAGCGCAGAGATTCCATACTTGTACCGTCTCTATATTCGTGTATATGATGCTGCGGGTACACTGGTTGAGGTTGTTCCTCAAGCCGTTGGTTTCCGTACATTTGAAATGATCGATAAAGTGATGCACATCAACGGTAAACGTATCGTATTCAAAGGTGTGAATCGTCATGAGTTCAACCCGCGTCGTGGACGTGCAGTTACGAAGGAAGATATGCTGTGGGATGTTCGTACGATCAAACAGAATAATATGAATGCTGTACGTACGTCACACTATCCAAACCAAAGTCTGTGGTATGAGCTGTGTGATGAATATGGATTGTATGTTATTGACGAGATGAACCTGGAGACACACGGATCTTGGCAGAAACTTGGTGCTGTTGAGCCTTCATGGGTTATTCCAGGTGACAAACCGGAATGGCATGATATCGTTATGGACCGCGCTGTATCCATGGTGGAGCGTGACAAAAACCATCCGTCCATTCTGATCTGGTCTTGTGGTAATGAATCACACGGTGGTGAAGTCATCTACAAAGTATCCCAATACTTCAAATCAGCTGATCCAACACGTCTGGTACATTACGAAGGTGTATTCCATGATCGCCGTTTCGATGAAACAAGTGATATGGAGACTCGCATGTATGCCAAACCGGCGGACATCGAGGAATTCCTGAATGCAAACCCGACGAAACCTTATATTAGCTGTGAGTACATGCATGCCATGGGTAACTCTATTGGCGGTATGCACAAATATACGGAGTTGGAAGACAAATATCCGATGTATCAAGGTGGATTCATCTGGGATTACATCGACCAATCCATTTATAAAAAAGATCGTTACGGCAAAGAATTCCTCGCTTATGGCGGAGATTTTGGTGATCGTCCATCAGACTATTCGTTCTGTGGTAACGGGATCGTCCATGCTGACCGTAAAGTAACTGCGAAAATGCAGGAGGTTAAATTCCTTTACCAGAACATCAAGCTGTTCCCGGATCGTGAAGGTGTTAAAATTGTGAACGGTAATCTGTTCGCAGATACATCTGCGCTAGAACTGGTATACAGCCTGGAGCGCGAGGGACATGAAGTGCTGCGTGGAACATTGGAAGTCAACGTGGATGCCCAAAGCGAGACGGTAGTGAAACTTCCGCTTGGTGCAGAAGCCCTGGCTGGCGGTGAGTACGCTGTGAACACTGCATTTGTGTTAAAAGAAGCTACAATGTGGGCTGACAAAGGCGAAGAAGTGGCATTTGGACAGTTTATTTTCACACAGGATCAGGTCAATGATGCAGTTGAAGTCGACTTGAATCTTGTAAGTGATGTACAAGTTATCGAAGGTGACGTTAACATCGGTGTTCGTGCCGGCAAGACACATGCGCTGTTCTCCAAACAGTTTGGGACACTGGTTTCCCTGAAATTGTCCGGTCGTGAGACGATTGCTGTACCACCTGCACCGCTCTTCTGGCGTGCAATGACGGATAATGACAAAGGTATGGCGATGGGCTTCGAACTGGGTGCCTGGTATGCAGCGAGCCTGATGCCACGTTCTGTAGAGTGGAAAGCGGAACAGAAACCGGATCAATACCGGATCGAGTTCACGTACAAGCTCAACATTTCGGAGGATGTACAAGTTAAAGTGGTATATACCGTTCATGCAGATGGAAGCGTGCGTGTGCATAATACGTACAAAGGTACAGCCGGATTGCCAAACCTGCCAATTCATGCATTGTCCTTCAGAACATCACCTGACTTCGAAAACGTGGAATGGCTTGCGATGGGACCCGAAGAAAATTATGCAGACCGCGCATTTGGCGCACGTCTGGGTATCCATGGCAGCAAGGTAGCTGATACTATGGCTCCATATCTGGTACCACAGGAATCAGGCAACCGTACGGGCGTACGTTGGGCCAAATTGACAGACAACGCGGGACGTGGCTTCAAAATTGAAGCATCCGGAACTCCGGTTGAGCTGAATGTTTCACCATATACGGCATTTGAGCTGGAGAATGCACAACATGCGTACGAATTGCCTCCTGTACACTATACGGTCGTGACTGTAGCGGGTAAACAAATGGGTGTTGGTGGTGATGACAGCTGGGGTGCTCCAGTTCATCCGGAATACCTGATCCCTTCGGACGGCGAACTGACATTTGAATTTGTCATTCGTGCACTGTAAGTAAAAGGATCATACAGAATAAAAGAATGTATTCTATAAAGAACAGAGGTCTTCGCTATCGGAGGCCTCTGTTTTGTTATGTCAACGAACAGCTTGAGAGGCTTGGTATGAAACCGTTCTCTCTCCAACCTCGTAATGTACGAGACAGGAAACATAAGAGGGGGGTTCAAGATGAGTAAAAAAGCAAAGACAGGTATATGGGTGACGGTGTTGGTCTTCTTGGGCATCATAGTTGGATGTTTCATATGGTATTTCAATACCGCTTCAGGTGAACGTGCACTCAAAACAATGAGGTCCAATAACTCGGGTGGCCTGGAGAGGGTTGTTAAAGTGTACAGCAATAACGGTGAATTGATTCAGACCTATGATGGCAAGATTGACGTGGAAGATACGGAATACGGCAATAAAGTATTATTTGATCTCAATGGGAAACGTGTTGTGATCTATAATGCAACGATTGTTGTTGAAGAGAAGTAAAGCAAAATTAAGGAAATGATATAAGGGTCGGGTGAGATTTTTATGGTGGATATGTACCTCATAATCCTAGTTGCTATCTTGGGAATGATCCTGTTCTATAGCTTGATCGCTTATTTCTTGATTCGTTTCATTTCGAAAAAAGCTTTCAAGCTGACGTTAACCAAATATGAAATGATGGAGATTATGACTTGGCTCGCCGTGTTGTTTATTACCTTCATGATGATTAAGAATGGTTCAATAAATCTTCTCTTACCGGTTGTTGCACTCATCATTCCATTGATCAATTTACGACTTTCCAATCGAAAACATCGAGAGCTGAACTCGTAAGGTCTTGCTACGTTGGGGTAAGGCACAAGAAGGATGAACATAGGAAAGGTTGACGGAGATTACATCACTAGTCAACCTTTTCTAGTTGTATGATTATGAATGGTGAAAATGAACGGGAGGATTTCAATAATGATCTTCGGAAAATCAACGGATACTTCAGGTGTAACGCAAGTTGCCAATCTTTCGGATGAGTTGCAGTCTGTTTTTGATCAAGCAGAAAGCAAATATCAAATAGTCGATATTGAACTCTTCTTTGTTTTCAGGTGTCTTCCTGAGGAATACGAGAGAAGGTCCACGGTCAGGCATGTGAAGAAGGAGAATGTCATCTATTTTGATCTGGTGGTCAGCGAGGATCGTTATAAGGCATTAAGCAAAAGCAAACAACGGTATGCGTTAAGCCATGAGTTTTATGCTTTTTTAAGTGAAAAGATCCAGAAATACAAGATTGAACATTTAAAAGTGAATGAGTTTATTGCAGATATGGGCATGTGGCTGAGGGAGATTGGATGGTTGCAGACCGAAGAGGAAGCCGAAATAAGTGAATTTGAAGAAAAGTATAACTAGCAAAATAAATTAAAACATAAGCAACAAAAAGAAGCCCTCTTTCGAGAGCTTCTTTTTCATGGGAGAGGAGAAACCGGACGAAGAGCTTATGGGGAAACGTAAGTCTTCTCCGCGGTTGTCTACGACACTTGTGATGTCGATAATTATAGAATCGCCCGATTGTTTCCTTTTTATACATATGCGTCAACAATTCGTCAACAATTTTCCAAGGGAAATGAAGACCGCACATTTTTCAAACCGAACCCGAATGTGGTACGATAGTCGTATCAATAAACTTACATAGAGAAAAGGTGACTCGTCAAGTGAGAGTGGTATCTGGGAGTGCAAAAGGCAGGCCGCTGAAGGCTGTTCCTGGCACGGGTACGCGGCCAACCACCGACAAGGTGAAGGAAGCGTTATTTAGCATGGTTGGTCCTTATTTTGAGGGCGGCACAGCATTGGATCTGTTTGCAGGCAGTGGAGGTCTCGGTATTGAGGCGCTGAGCCGCGGCATGGACAAGGCTGTTTTTGTTGATTTGGAATCGAAAAGTATTGAAGTCATCCGCATGAATCTGAAGGCAACCAAGCTGGAAGACCAGGCGGCCGTATATCGTAATGATGCAGGTCGAGCATTGAAGGCACTCGCCAAGCGAGGCACAACGTTTGATCTGGTGTTTCTCGACCCGCCATATCGCATGAAGAACGGGCACGAGTTAATGCTGACCATGCACGAACTGGAACTTTTGGAACCCGAAGCAACCATCGTGCTTGAATATGAATCCAAACATGATTACCCTGAGCAATTCGGCCCGTTTGAACAAACGCGCAAGGCTTTGTATGGGGAGACGGCAGTATCCATCTATTATTATGCGCCTGAAGCAGTTGAAGATGGAGAATCCATTACACCGGAAGAGGAGGCTCCTCATGACTGAAATGATACATCGACAGGAACGGATCGCCGTATATCCTGGAAGTTTTGATCCCGTAACGATGGGGCATCTGGATATTATCGCCAGAGCGTCGAAGCAATTTGATCGCGTCATTGTGGCTGTGTTGAACAATATGAGCAAAAATCCGCTGTTTACGGTGGAGGAACGCAAGGAACTGATTACGGAAGTAACCCGCCATCTACCGAATGTCGAAGTGGACAGTTTCCGCGATCTGACAGCCAATTACGTCCGGCAAAAGGAAGCTCAGGTCATCGTTCGTGGTATACGCTCGGTAACTGATTTTGAATACGAGTTGCAATTGGCGTCGACCAATAGCAAGTTGAACCCGGATGCGGAAACCATATTTATGATGACAAATCCGAAGTATTCCTATTTAAGTTCCAGCATCGTCAAAGAAATCGCTCATTATCATGGAGATGTTACAGATCTTGTCTCACCTGAAGTGGAAGCTGCGCTCCGTCAGAAAATCAGCGAGAAAACCGGCGGTTAAACCAGAAGGTAAGACCTGATAGACTAACCATGACTGCAAGAAGTAACGCAAGTCCCATGCATGCAGCAGGGAAGATGCTCCAAATGGTGTTGATCGTGTATGTGTTACCTGGACTATGTATGAGTAGCCAACCAAATGGTGTTGAGAGGTCTTGCTCTGCATTCGTCTGTAATGTGGTCCAGACTTCTGTGCTATAACGGCTGAACGGCATCCATAGGAATAGACTGATGAAAAAGGCGATTAATCCATGAGTCAGACGAACTCCGGCAAAGTACAACATCGATTTGCTGCCCGGACCAGTTGTTTTCAAGACAGCAGAGACTTGCAGATGGGAGCATAAACCACCCCATCCCAGAACGGCTGCAAGTAGAGACATGAGCAGCATGGGTGTTAATGAAGTCTGGCTCAAATGATAGGTGCCGAGGTGAAGCTCGAAGAAGGCTGGCCACAGCGCAGCAGAGGACCCGGGAGTCAGATAAAGGGAGACCAACCGGATAAACACGGCAAAACCGATCATGTATCCTCCAGTCATCATTAAGGTCTGCACAGCTTGGGATACGGTGTCACCTAACAGTTTGCCAAATCCCCTTCCATCACGACGATGGGCTTCCCTGGCTGCAATCATCATATCGGACCATATACTGCGTCGTTTGAACGTTGCGTGGTTCGGTGCAGATGAGCGACTTGTGGAACTTGCAGGCTGAGAATCAAGAGAGCTGTTATCTGCTTGTACTGCTGTCGAGCTAACTCTGTCTTTCTGGTTACCCGGTGCAGGCAGGAGACGTGTGGCAAGAATGGCAGCAATCCAACCGCTGATCCAGTGGACCACGAGTAGAAAATATCCGGCCGCTGGCTGGTGGAGAAAAGCAGCACCGACGACCAGTATGATCATCATTGGATTGGCAAAATGAGATGCCGCCGCAAGGACAACCGCCTGCTTGGCGGTAATTTGTCTATCCTGAAATAAACGGGATACCGCATCTGCTCCTGCGGGGAATCCGCCGCACATGCCAACGGCAATCGCCAGACCTGCGTTGCCTGGGAGTCTGAACCAGCGTTGCATTAACGGTCCAAGCAAGGCGCCGATCGCGTGGGTGAAGCCAAACGCAGTGAGCATTTGGGATAACATGAGGAACGGGAGCATGGCAGGGAAGATGATTTTCCACCATATATCCAGACCTTGAATAGAGGCATCAAACGCTTGTTTGGGGGACGCAACTACCGCAATGACCAACATTAAAGCGCCGGTACTTAGGATTATCGTTCGTAACGGGCCAGAATCTCTAACCTCGCTCTGTAATGTCATCGTTTCACCTCATATCAGATAACGCCGATTTGGCATCTGAATCGTTATGGACGGCCGAATGACGCCCGAAGGGCGGTTCGGCCTTGACCGGACAGGCTATTGTATACAGCGGCCTATCCGGCCTGTACCATTGTATGCACAAGGACCAGAGTGTTAGACTTGAAAAAATGATTAAACAAGATGGAATTACGATCGCTGATTAGTGTAGAGTTCAGCTTATATAGAGATACAAAGAACGGAGGCTCATGCGATGAATCGGATTCGGAAATCTGGCGGATTCAGAGCTTCGATCTTTGTGATCGTGGTGGCTCTGGTCGTCTATGTTGCCGTGTACATGCCAACGCCGTATATCATATATATGCCTGGCAGTGCAGATGAAGTAAAACCAATGGTAACAGTTAAGGGTGGAGACCAGGAAGAACACGGTGTGTTTATGATGACAACCGTGTCGGCAACATATGCCAATGTGTTTTTGCTAGGAACCTCTCTGTTCAATAAAAATGCTCAAGTGGATAAAAAGGAAGACCGACTGCGCGGCAAAAGCGAAGCGGAATACTCTGCCGAACAGGTGTGGTTCATGAGTGACTCACAATCCTCCGCAATGGAGGCTGCATATGAGCAGGCTGGTGTGACTTACTCTATTGTACCTGAACATATCTTTGTATTTGGACTGTCCGAAGATCCAAAACCGGAAGGAGACATTGCTCCGGGAGATATCATTCTGGGAGTGAACGGAACAGCTACGCCGGATAATACCGTGCTTTCTGCCGAGTTAAAAGATAAAAAGGTCGGAGATACGGTTGAAATGCAACTGGAACGTGGTGGAGAGACCATTAGCCGGGACGTGAAACTGATTCAGGTAAAAGACAGTAAAACGGGTGAAACCCGCCCGGGACTCGGAGTAATGATTGGTACGGTTCAGAAGGTGAAAGCTGAAGAGCCAGACAAACAGATCTCCTTCACCGATACTCAGGTTGGTGGTCCGTCTGCCGGCTTGATGTTTACGTTGGAGATCTATAACCAGTTAACACCTGGAGATCTGACCAAGGGGCATCGAATTGCGGGTACAGGTACCATTACCAAGGAGGGTGTGGTGGGTGCCATTGGTGGTGTAGTACACAAGATTGTAGCCGCTGATCGAAAAGAAGCGGAGATCTTCTTTGTACCGAAGGATAACTATAAAGAAGCAGCAGCCAAGGCTGAACAGATCGGCACCAAAATGAAACTTGTGCCTGTAAGCACGGTGGATGATGCGTTGGCTTATTTGAAATCCTTGTCCGTAAAATCATAGGATTTTAAACGGGCGGGAAGAGATCGAGCCAACGTTGAAGCGGATGGATAAAGAACGGATAAAATCGGAATAATTGATTACAGTGGAATGAAGTGTGATCAAGAGTTTTGAGAAGATCAACAGACTCACTAGACCCAAAGGGGTAGAGATACCCAAAAGATTTAAGAGAAAAAGAATTAAGAGAACAAGAGAAGTGAATAAGGAAATCCCCTTGTTGCGAGGTGCCCTGAGCGGCGCGCAGCAAGGGGATTTTTTAATTATATAGTTGAGTGTCGAATAGTGGATATCAATGATCTGTTTGATGATGGAATAAAAAGCTCTATAGAGATGAAGCTTATGGTCAAAAGCGGATTACAGTCTCACAGGCGACTCATAGTAGTCACTAAACATCTTGCGTGTGTCCTTATGCTCGCAAGCGAGCCCATACGCAACCTGAGCTTGTATATCCAGTTCCAGCTGATTGTGTGTGAACGTCGACGGTTTCAGTACAACAGGAAGCGATGCAGTCTTCTTCATTTGTTTAAGCAGGCTCTGCCCTTGAGCATTAAATCCGAGGACTCGGAGATATCCGGGTCCGGCAGCCAATTGCTCTGGTGAACACTCGGCTTTGGTGTGATTCAGGAGCAGGTGTGCGAGCATACGCTGGAGCTTGGTGCGTGTGTATCGTTTGGTCTTCATTGCATTCAGGAGTGCTTCGACTGAAGGCTCCGGGAGCTGAGCGAGTGCACGGCTCAGCCGGTGTTCCAGGCCTTCCGTGACTTCGGCGATGCGTTCCAGCTCGGAGGCACGGCGGGTGGCCGCAAGGTGCAACAGCGGCTGTGCAAAGCGCTCCCAGTGTATGGGAGCGCGCCCTTCCTGCCATTCGCGATGCAGAATGGCAAGAGTTGCCGCCGGCACGTATGGCGCGGCGGCGTTGGGTCCGTCCGCGATTAGCAGGCGGCGGACGGCTGTGGCACTGGCGATCGCCCCCGGCCCGGGCGTCGCCTCATGATACGCGGCACCGGTACGCGCCACCGTAAAGGGCTGGATCGCGCTGCCAAGTCTTTGCAGCGCGATCAGGTAGTGCAGCCCAAGCGAATTGTTGGGCTGCTCCAGCAGTGCAGCGGCGTCGTGAACATCGACGCCGCCGGGCGCCAGCGCTGCCGCCGCGCCTGCGTACGCGGCGGGGTAGCTGGCGCCTTCCCGCAGGCGGCGCGCGATGTCCTCGCGCATCCCTGCGGGCTCCACAGCCAGCACGCGCGCAATGCGCTGCAGGCTGTCCAGGTCGCCGGACTCGCTGCCAAAGCAGAGCGAGTCCACAACGCCGGTGCGGTGCAACAGCGATACCGCACCGAAGGCAAACCACTCGGCCGGTTGGACCGCGTACGCAACCGGCAGTTCAAGCACGAGATCCGCGCCTGCGTGCAGCGCCATCTCGGTGCGTGCCCTTTTACCCACGATGGCGGGTTCGCCACGCTGGAGAAAAGGGCCGCTCATAACTGCGACAACGGCGTCTGCTCCGCTTAGCCGCCGTGCTTCCTGCAAATGATAGACATGCCCATTGTGCAAGGGGTTATATTCAACAATAACGCCTACGGCTTTCATGATTAGACGTACTCCTTTCGATTGGATAACCGAGTATGTATAACATCCATTCCATCATAGGGGATGTCATGTATTAGATCAAATCATGCACCAATTCAGACAAGAAAAAGGCACAAATCCAACATCAGCAGATGTCAGACTGTGCCTGCAAATCTATTGTATATTACAGATTTTCGATAATCGGAGAACGGCTTCTTCAACTTAATAAATCAGCACGCTTTAGACACTTTCCGGCGTGGGAGATAGACTTGCTTTGGGCCCAAAAAATTCATAATGAATGTTGTCCGCGGCAACACCAAGCGCCTGAAGTTCCGTATACACTGCCCGCATGAACGAAACCGGTCCACACAGATAATACGTGGAATCCAGTTCATCGATCACTTGACGAAGCCAGATCGCATCTATATAACCTTCCTTATGAAAATACTCATTTTCACGATCAGCATCCTCAGGTTGAGTATAACAATAATAAGCTTTAACGCCCTGATTACGTTTGGCCAGACTGTCCACATAATCACGGAACGCGTGAGATTGACCATTGGGACTTGCGTGCAAAAATGTAATGGTTCGATTTTCATTCAAGTTAACCAGCGTATTTAACATACTGATCATGGGCGTTAAGCCAACACCACCACTCAGGAGAACAACAGGCTGCTTATCGTCTGCAATCAGCGTGAAGTCCCCAGCAGGAGCAGATAGCTCCACCAGACTACCTTCTTCAATGTGATCGTGGAGATACGTTGAGATAACTCCGTCAGGACGCTCTAATACACCTCGCTCACGCTTAACGGAAATGCGATAGTGGGGTTTACCCGGGGTATCTGAAAGGCTATACTGACGAATCTGGGTAAATGACTGTGCCTCTGGTTTGATTTTGATACTGATGTATTGTCCCGGTTCATAACTAGCAATGGGCTGGCCATCGTCTGGAACGAGGTAAAAGGACGTGATGATTTCACTTTCCTGCACTTTCTTGGCAACCTTGAAGGTACGGAACCCTTCCCAGCCACCCGTTTGGTTTTCCGCTTCCGTATACATATCCTGTTCAATCCCGATAAAGGCGTCTGCAATGACATTATAGGCTTCGCCCCACGCCGTGATAATTTCATCCGTTGCCGCGTCTCCAAGTACATCTTTGATGGCTTGAAGCAGATAGGTGCCAACAATCACATATTGCTCGGGAACGATACCCAGGCTGCGATGTTTATGTGCAACTTGCCGGACGGCAGGCAGGATGGAGGACAGATTATCGATATGCAGGGCAGCGGTGTATACCATATTGGCGAGGGCGGCTTGCTGTCGTCCCTGTTTCTGATTTGCGTGATTGAAAATATTCAGTAGTTCCGGATGAGCTGTGAACATCGTTTCATAGAAATGGCGTGTGATCGCTTCGCCGTGGACTTCAAGTACGGGTACTGTAGATTTAATGACTCTAATGGTGTGCTCGCTTAACATACATTTTCCCTCCCGATATAATATGAAATAGTTGGATAATAAATCGGTCATGGAGCTGATCATGCTTCGGTTTATAGCAAGTATAGATAGGGAGCAAGCGGGTCTGTGTGACATAGATCACACTAAACGTTAACGAAATGTGACCGCTATTTGCAAGGAACTACAATTAAAATGACGACTTGTAGTTTATCTTAAAGTGAGTCTATAATAGACCAGATGGAGTAAACGGTTCTGGGCCATTGGTTTTAAAATAGGGTGTAAAGTTAAAAGTGTTGACAAACGTCTTGAAAAATCGGTATAATGATTTTTGTTTGTTAAGTCAATTTCATAATACTTTTAACGAAGATTCGTCAGAATACATACAGTCAGGATTTATTGCTTTACAAAAGCAGGCTTGACCTGTATAACTGTCGTGATACGTTTGATACGAATTATGAAATTGGTTTCGTTTGGAGTGATGGAAATGTTAATGCCATTTCGCAAAGTGGCTACCAGTGATGGTCCCCTGAAGTTTAACGAACAGTGGGAGATCAAGGAACTGGTTTCTAACCGACAAGATATCACAGCCGTTACCCCGCTGACTGCGGACTTATCTGCAGAATTCAGAGAAGGTGACGTTGTGGATGTTCATGGCAAGCTGACTGTAGGAGTGGACATGTTGTGCTCCCGTTGTCTTAAGCCGATCAATGAACATTTTCATATTGATTTTCATGAGCAATTCAAGCAGGGAAAACAGCCAAAGGAATTACACGAAGACGATGATACGCTCTATGTGGATGGAGATAGCGTTGATCTGAAGGGTTATGCCGAGGAAGCTTTTCTGCTGGATCTTCCGTTTATACCGCTATGTAGCGATACATGCAAAGGGTTATGCCCCAAGTGTGGCCATGAGCTGAACGAAGGTGACTGCGGTTGTGATAACGAGGTTATTGATCCGCGGCTTGCAGGGCTCAAGGATTTTTTTAAATGAGCATGATTGAAAATCGAACATTTTAAGACTACCTGCAAAGGTTGATTTTGATAAGGAGGTGGGAATAATGGCAGTACCTCAACGGAGAACGTCCAAGACGCGTCGCGACAAACGTCGCACTCACTTTAAATTGGCTGTACCGGGCATGGTGAAATGTGAACAATGTGGCGAACTTAAACTTAGTCACCACGTGTGCAAAGTGTGCGGAACGTACAAAGCAAGAGAGATCATCTCTCAATAATAGTTGGACATTAAGTAGCACTTCATTTCGATGAGGTGCTACTTTTTTTGGATTAGAGAGTGTAGGTAGAGTGAGCTAACAAGCATGAAATCCTTGCACCAGAAGGGTGAATTGTTTTTGTTAGGCCAGTCTTTCTTTTTGACACGGGATGAGATATACTATAGTTTAGTACCAGGTTCTAAGATTTGACGTTACATATAGATGAACCATAATCCGTTTGAGAACGACCCTGGTGACCAGGGATGCAACTATAGAAGCAACACGAAAGAATGGTTGAACTGGCCGGACGGGACGGTTCCGTAAACGATACAGCGGGGGGTGTCAGGCATCGAACGTGTACCGAAGAGACAGAGGCAACAGCAGTTAACCAGAATGATAGAAGAGAACCCGTTTGTGACGGATCAGGAACTTACACGCCAATTGAAGGTGAGTATTCAGACGATTCGTCTTGACAGGCTGGAACTTGGAATACCCGAACTTCGGGAGCGGATGAAACTGATGGCAGAGCTCTCGTATGATCAGGTACGCTCGTTGCCCTTGCATGAGATTATCGGTGATATTGTGGATCTGCAACTGGATAAGAGCGGGATTTCCCTGTTTGAGATTAAGGAAGAACACGTGTTTTCCAGAACAGGGATTGCACGCGGACACTATGTCTTTGCACAGGCCAACTCCTTGGCTGTAGCGATTATTAATGACGAGATCGCGTTGACTGCATCAGCAGACATTCGCTTTGTCCGTTCGGTTCATTTGGGAGAGAAATGTATTGCAAAGGCTTATGTGAGATCGATTCCGGGTCAAAAGGGCAAAGCCAAAGTGGAAGTATTCACTTATGTAGGTGAAGAAATGGTGTTTCAAGGCAACTTTGTAATCTACCATTCAGGTGGAGAAGACAGCGGAGAAGGAGGTCATTTGGAATGAAAATCGTCATTGATGCCATGGGAGGCGACAATGCACCTGCATCAACGGTAGAAGGTGCGATTGCCGCAGCCACGGAATGGGCGGATACACAGATCGTACTGATCGGCGATGAAGCCAAGCTGGAACCTCTTTTGAGTCAGTCAGGTGTGAGACCTGCCAATCTTACGGTCCGGCATGCTTCCGAAGTTATTGGTTCGGATGATGAACCCGTCAAAGCAGTGCGTCGCAAAAAGGATGCCTCCATGGTGGTCGCAGGCCGTATGCTGAAAGAGGGCGAAGCGGACGCGATGATCTCGGCGGGCAATACTGGAGCGCTCATGACAGCGGGTTTGCTTGTTGTAGGTCGCATGGAAGGCATTGAACGTCCGGCGCTTGCGCCTATGATTCCAACGATTGATGATGTAGGTGTGCTTGCGCTGGATCTAGGAGCGAATATGGATGCCAAACCGGAGCACCTTGCACAATATGGCTTGATGGGCAGTTTGTATCGGCAAAAAGTACAGGGCATTGAGTCCCCACGAGTGGGCTTGCTCAATGTAGGAACAGAGCCAGGCAAAGGAAATGAGTTGACCAAACATGCATACCCTTTACTGGAACAACTCCCAATTCGTTTTGTCGGTAATGTTGAGGCACGTGATGTGCTGACTGGCGCTTGTGATGTGCTTGTATGTGACGGTTTTGCAGGGAATATCCTGCTGAAGTCGCTGGAAGGCACAGCAGGTGCCATTTTCGCCTTGCTTAAGGAACAATTTTCATCTTCTCTCAAAAGTAAACTGGCTGCAGCTGTACTAATGCCTGAGCTGCGTGGGTTGAAACGAAAGCTGGATTATACGGAGCATGGCGGAGCGCCACTCCTCGGTTTGAGCAGACTGGTTGTGAAAAGTCATGGATCTGCTGATGGCAATGCCATCAAAAATGCTGTGCGCCAAGCTCGGATTGCAGTGCAGAATCAGCTGGTAGAGAGCATATCTAAGGAAATTAGCGGGAAGTGAGTGACGATATGAATAATTTGCGCCCAGTAGGGATTATTGGTACAGGGAAATATGTGCCTGAGAAAATTTTGACAAATAGCGATCTGGAGAAAATGGTCGATACCAATGACGAGTGGATCGTCAGTCGTACAGGAATCAAAGAGCGTCACATCGCTGCACCCGATCAGGCAACTTCTGATCTGGCATATGAGGCGGCTATTAAAGCCCTTGAATCTGCAGGCATGACAGGCAGTGATCTTGATCTGATTATTGTTGCAACCATTACTCCGGATTCTTCGTTCCCATCGACAGCCTGCATCTTGCAGGACAAATTGGGTGCAAAAGGTGCCGCGGCATTTGATCTGTCGGCTGCTTGTTCCGGATTTGTATACGGTTTGGCTAGTGCTACGAGCTTCATCCAAAGCGGTATGTACAACAATGCACTTGTCATTGGTGCGGACTGCTTGTCTCGTATTACGGATTATACAGACCGTAACACATGTGTCCTCTTTGGTGATGGAGCAGGCGCGGTAGTTGTTGGTGAAGTTCCGGAAGGTCGCGGATTCAAAGCGTTCGATCTCGGTGCTGAAGGTGCTGGCGGTAGTCTTCTTCAGATGGAAGGCGGCGGTTCCCGTCTGCCTGCTACTGCAGAGACCGTTGAAAATAAAAAACATTACATCAACATGAACGGTCGTGAAGTGTTTAAGTTTGCGGTACGTGTCATGGGGACGGCTACCATTGAGGTATTACGCAAGGCTGGTATGGAGCGTACGGATGTGGATCTGTTTGTTCCTCACCAAGCGAATATTCGAATTATCCAATCTGCGATGCAACGACTTGAACTTCCTGAAGAAAAGGTTGTAGTCAACGTGGATAAGTATGCAAACACCTCTGCTGCTTCCATACCGCTTGCTCTGGTAGAAGCAGCGGAGGAAGGTCGCATGAAAGCCGGAGATACCGTTCTGATGGTTGGATTCGGTGGCGGTTTGACATGGGGTGCATCGGTACTCGTTTGGTAAAATAGACATCTGGGAGATGAATGAGATGGGTAAAATAGCATTTGTATTTCCCGGACAGGGATCACAGGCTGTAGGCATGGCCAAGGACGCGTATGAGTCCGTGCCTGCGGCAACCGAAATTTTTCGCACAGCAGATGAAACATTGGGTTTCTCGCTGAGCAACCTTGTATTTGAAGGACCGGAGACCGAGTTGAAACAGACATCAAATACACAACCGGCTCTGTTGACAGCAAGTATTGCCTTGCTAGAAGCTTTCAAAGAAAAAGGAATTCAGCCTGACTATACGGCTGGACACAGTCTGGGAGAATATAGTGCACTGGTGGCAGCGGGCGTTCTTTCGTTTGCTGACGCAGTGAGCACTGTGCGGGCACGTGGTCAGTATATGGAACAGGCAGTACCGGGTGGACAAGGAGCGATGGCTGCTGTGTTGGGTGCGGATCGGGAAGCGCTGGGGGTGCTTTGCCGTGACGTATCTGAAAGTGGTCATGCGGTTGAACTTGCCAACATTAATTGTCCGGGACAAATCGTCATTTCTGGTGTGAAGGAAGGCGTAGCTGCTGTTGCGGAACGAGTGAAAGAAGCAGGCGGTAAACGCGCCATTGCATTGGAAGTAAGTGGTCCGTTCCACTCTTCATTGATGAAGGGTGCGGCTGAGAAGCTGGCAGAGAAACTGAAAACCGTTACGTTCTCACCGGCATCGGTCCCTGTAGTCGCTAATGTGACTGCAAGACCTGCAGAGGATGGACAGGTTCAGGATTTGTTGACAGCTCAGGTCTATTCTCCTGTATTATGGGAAGACAGTGTGACATGGCTTATTGAGCAAGGTGTGGATACGTTCATCGAGATTGGATCTGGCAGTGTATTGACCGGTTTGATTAAAAAAACAGATAAAACCGTAAAACTGTACAATGTGAACAGTCTTGAAACGCTCGAAGCAACGGCAAGTGAATTAGAAGGAATTATATGAGTTAAACTAAACTTTTTACACGAGAACGGAGAGGACAGAAAAAACCTGAAGAAGCGGAGTGTTCGCCTAAAAGCTTTCTGAAAGAAAGCTACATCGGAAGCATACGCTATCACCGGATACTTTAGAAAAGGGAATCAAAAAATCTGGGGATAACAGCGATCGGAAGGTTATTCTGTCATCGGAGTGGCAAGTGTAAACATTCTTTGGTTGAACTGATATAGATTTGGGGAAAGGAGGAATTATTATGTCTAAACCATTAGAAGGTAAAAATGCACTCGTTACCGGGGCATCCCGGGGCATTGGGCGCAGTATTGCACTGGCACTTGCAGAAGCTGGAGCGAACGTAGCCGTGAATTATGCGGGTAGCCAAGCGGCAGCTGAGGAAGTGGCAGAAGCGATTCGTGCCAAAGGAGTCAAGGCGATTACACTTCAAGCCAATGTTGGCCTGATGGATGAAGCTGAACAAATGGTCAAAGCTACACTCGAAGCATGGGGCAACGTTGATATTCTGGTGAACAATGCTGGAATTACCCGTGATAATCTGATCATGCGTATGAAAGAGGAAGAATTCGATCAGGTTATTGAAACCAATCTCAAAGGTGTGTTTAACTGCCTTAAGGCGGTTACACGTCCAATGATGAAACAACGGTCGGGAAGAATTATCAATATCTCCTCGGTTGTAGGTGTGCTCGGTAATGCTGGACAAGCGAACTATGTTGCTGCCAAGGCAGGTGTCATTGGCCTGACAAAGGCATCTGCTCGTGAACTGGCTTCTCGTGGAATCACAGTTAACTGTGTTGCACCAGGATTCATTGAGACAGATATGACAAAAGAGTTGTCCCAGGAGCTGGTGGACGGTATGCTAAGTGGTATTCCGTTGTCCCGTTTGGGTCAGCCGGATGAAATCGCCGGTGTAGTCACTTTCCTGGCTTCACAGGCTTCATCTTATATGACAGGGCAGACGCTACATGTCGATGGTGGCATGTACATGTAATTCTTCCCGGACTTAAACAGTAGTCGGGGAACAGGCGCTGGACGATCCGAAATGCCGGAAAAAGGCCGGGTTCCCCGGCCGGGAGCCGCATATGTCTTCTATGGCATTTTGCCTGCGATTCTCGTATAATACCAAAGAAGGAGGTGAACCGGATGTCCGATGTATTGGAGCGTGTAAAACGCATCGTCGTCGACCGCTTGGGCGCAGACGAAGCTGAAGTTACACTTGAAGCATCTTTCAAAGAAGATTTGGGTGCTGATTCTTTGGATGTAGTGGAATTGGTCATGGAATTGGAAGATGAATTTGATTTGGAAATCTCTGATGAAGATGCAGAAAAAATCACGACCGTAGGTGAAGTTGTAAACTACATACAATCTCATACCTAAAGTCATTTTTAGTCCCGCACATGTTTTCGAACAGGCGGGACTTCTCATCATTCATTGGTTTTTCTCATTCCGCAAGCAGCTCTACTCAAGCAAGCCTATCTTGGTTGAGTAGATGTCTGTTTGCGGATATTCCCACAAAATACTTGCGTAATGCAGTCGATATAGAGGTGACTCGGTTTGAAACAAAGAGTAGTAATTACCGGAATGGGCGTAATGACATCGCTCGGAAAAGATTTGGAAACGTTCTGGGGCAGTTTAATGGCAGGAAAGTCCGGAATTTCTCAGATTGAGGCGTTTGATGTTAGTGAATACACGACACAGATTGCAGCCGAGATCAAGGATTTCAACCCGGAAGAATATATGGATCGCAAGGATGCTCGCAAAATGGATCGTTTTGTACAGTTCGCTGTGGCAGCCGGCTTCAAAGCCGTTGAAGACAGTGGTCTGAAAATTAACGAGAATATTGATGCAGAGCGTTTCGGTGTATCCATCGGATCAGGTATTGGTGGATTGGGTACGTGGGAGGACCAACATAATGCATTGTTGCAAAAAGGTCCAAAACGGGTAAGCCCATTCTTTATTCCCATGATGATCTCCAACATGGCTTCAGGCCAAATGTCCATTTCTCTTGGTGCCAAAGGTCCTAACATTAACGTTGTTACCGCTTGTGCAACAGGTACACACTCCATCGGAGATTCCTTCAAGCTGATTGCCAATGGTGATGCAGATGCCATGATCTGTGGTGGTGCGGAAGCAACAATCAGACCAACGGGTCTTGCAGGGTTCTGTGCGATGCGCGCAATGTCTACACGTAATGATGATCCTGCGAAGTCAAGCCGTCCTTTTGATACAGAACGTGATGGTTTTGTTATGGGCGAAGGCGCTGGTGTTATGATTCTGGAATCCCTGGAACATGCTCAAAAACGTGGTGCACGCATTTATGGTGAAGTGATCGGTTACGGTCTGACAGGCGATGCACATCACATGACAGAACCAGATCCGGACGGAGCAGCACGTTGCATGAAGATGGCACTTCGTAATGCGGGCATTGAGCCTGAAGAAGTGGACTACATTAATGCACACGGAACTTCGACGCCTGTAGGCGACAGATCCGAAACGCTTGCGATCAAAAAGGCGTTTGGTGATCATGCGTACAAGCTCGCTGTGAGTTCCACTAAATCCATGACGGGCCACATGCTTGGTGCTGCTGGTGGTGTAGAAGCGGTTATCTGCGGATTGTCACTGACACATCAGACACTGGCTCCAACGATTAACCTGGAAAATCAGGACCCGGAATGTGATCTGGATTATGTACCAAATGTTCCACGTCAAACCAAAGTTAATATTGCCATGTCCAATTCATTTGGATTCGGCGGTCACAATGCCACCATTATTCTCAAAAAATTTGAAGCATAAGGGGCTAGTTCGTTTGAGTGAAGATCTGAAGCAGTTACAACATAAACTTCAAATCAAATTTGACAACAGGCAGCTTTTAAAACAAGCGTTTACCCATGCTTCTTATGTAAACGAACACCGGTTCAGTCAGCATCAGGACAATGAGCGTCTGGAGTTTCTGGGCGATGCCGTGCTGGAACTGACTGTATCGGAGTACTTGTATCATTTGTATCCTAACCGTCCGGAAGGTGAATTAACTAAGCTGCGGGCATCCATTGTCTGTGAGCCTTCCCTCGTCAAATTTGCTGAAGCGTTGGGTTTTGGGCAGTATGTACTTCTTGGTAAAGGTGAGGAACTAACTGGAGGACGGACACGGCCGGCTCTGCTTGCAGATGTGTTTGAATCTTTCATTGGTGCATTGTATCTGGATCAGGGGCTTGCGCCTGTTCGGACATTTCTTGATCAGCATGTCTTCCCATTAATTGTATTGGGCAGCAAGCTGCAAATGAGTGATTACAAAACGGAACTGCAGGAACTTACTCAGCATCACAATATGGGAGCTTTGGAATACCGTATCGTTGAGGAACGGGGACCTGCCCATGAACGTGAGTTTGTCTCGGAGGTCCATATGGGTCAAGAACGACTTGGCAGAGGTACAGGACGTTCCAAAAAGGAAGCGGAACAACAGGCTGCATCTGCAGCACTTGATCGACTGAAGCTTCCGGAAGCCGGAGCTTAACCGATAGCGCATAGACAAACGAAGAGCAAAGAGCAGCCCGCGGGTCCGCCCCGGCGGAAGTAATCGGCCGGACTGCTTTTTGCTCTTTTTTTTGTAAAGAGGTTCAGGAGAAGGTTACCTGATCGTTAACTAAATAAGTGAACGTTATTTTACACAAAACGAAGAGTGCAGAACCAATCTGAAGAAGCGAAGCGTGCGCATTTATCAACGGATTTTTCCCTTGGATAAGGGAATCAAGAAAATCTGGGGATAAGGGCGATCGGAGGATGGTACTGCAATCGAAGTAGTCATGTGTAATGACAATAGTTCATTTTATTTAGGCGCTTGAATGCAATACTTGAAATTTGCAAGAGGAGGTGACGAGAAACCCTATGTTTTTAAAACGGATTGAATTGGGTGGATTCAAGTCATTCGCCGACAAAACGGAGATGGAGTTCGTTCGTGGCATTACGGCTGTTGTAGGTCCGAACGGAAGTGGAAAGAGTAATATATCGGACGGAATCCGCTGGGTTCTGGGGGAACAAAGTGCCAAGTCGCTGCGTGGTGGCAAGATGGAAGATATCATCTTTGCAGGCAGTGACGCACGGAAAGCCGTTAATTTCGGTGAGGTGTCGCTAACACTTGATAACGAAGATCACGCACTTGCATTGGATTTTGGTGAGGTGACGGTGACTCGTCGTGTACATCGCAGCGGAGATAGTGAATATTTTATTAACAAACAATCTTGTCGTTTGAAGGATATCACGGAGTTGTTTATGGATACCGGCATCGGTAAGGAGGCCTACTCGATTATTGGACAGGGGCGAATCGAAGAGATTCTGAGTACCCGTTCAGAGGATCGCAGAGGTATCTTTGAAGAAGCTTCAGGTATCGTTAAATATAAATCCCGCAAGCGGGATGCGACGCGCAAACTGGATGAGACAGAGCAAAATTTGCTACGTATTCATGATCTGGTGACTGAACTGGAAGATCAGATTGGCCCGCTAAAGGAACAATCGGAGAAAGCGATCCACTATAAGGAACTTCGTTCTCAGCTCAAATCGCAGGAAATTTCCATGTATGTGTACCAGATCGAACAGATTCATGCGTCCTGGAGTAAGGCAAATGAGCGCCTGCAATCGCTAAGACAGGAAGAGGTTGGACTGGCGGCGATTGTCTCTACGCATGATGCCAAGCTGGAAAATGATCGGAATGCGTTGCGTATCCTGGAAACAGAGACAGAGCAACTGCAAGCCGCTTTATTGCAATTCAGTGAAGCGACAGAGAAAAGTGAAGGACTTGGAGAATTGCTCAAGGAGCGCTCGCACCATCTGCAAACAAATCAGGAGCAGCTCAAAGTAACGCTTGCCGCCAGTGAAGAGAGACATCGCGAACGGGAAACCGAGCTGCTTGCACTGCGTGAGAAGTTTGGCAAGCTTGAGCATGAACTGAATGATGTGAGAAATCAGCTGTCTCAGGAAGAAGCCAAACTCATCGGTGTCACAGGTGGCATTAGTCAGCAGCAAGAGGAAAGCCTCAAAGGCAATTTGCTGGAACTGATGAATCAGATGGCTCAGACACGCAATGAAATTCGTTATGTGGATCAGCAGAAAGAAACGCTGGAGCGCAGAATGAATCGCGCGGCTGAAGAATCAGGCAAATGGGAAGAGCAGAAAGAGACACTGGAGAGTCGCAAAACGGACATTGAGAAAAAAGTTGTTCGCTTGGGCAAAGAAATCAGCGATCTACGTGGTGGTTACATTACGGAAAGTGAACGACTTCAGTCGCTGCAGAAGCTGCTCGAAGAAAGTCGGGGTACGGTCCGTAAATGGGAACAGAAGCGTGAAGCTCAAGTTTCCCGCCGCGATACGATGAAAGAGATGCAGGATGATTTTGACGGATTCATGCTGGGTGTCAAGGAGGTTCTGAAGGCTTCACGTAAAGGTACGCTGAGCGGTGTTCATGGAGCTGTGGCTGAACTCGTAAAAGTTCCCGAGAAGATCGAACTTGCGGTAGAAACAGCAATGGGAGCATCCTTGCAGCATGTGGTCATGGAAAATGAATCAGTTTCCAGACAGGCAATTGCTTTTCTGAAGCAACGCCAGTTGGGGCGTGCAACGTTCCTGCCTCTGGATGTCATTCGTCCTCGTGCCATTGGAGCGGCTGAACGTTCTATGATTGAAGGTATGGAGGGTTTTGTGGGGATCGGTGCTGATCTTGTACAATTCGAATCCAAATATGCTTCAATCATTGGCAGCTTGCTCGGTAATGTTATTATTGCCGAAACGTTGGAGGTCGCCAATAAAATTGCGGCTCGCTGTCAGTATCGTTTCCGGGTTGTGACGCTTGAAGGTGACGTGGTCAATGCGGGTGGTTCCATGACAGGTGGTAGCCAGCACAAGAAAAATGTGAGTCTGCTCAGCCGGAAACGGCAGCTGGACCAGCTCGACCAGGATATTTTGGATACGGAAAATCAAATCGTGAAACTGCATCGCAGTGTGGATGATGTAAAAGTTCAACTGGAACAGTGTCAGGACAAACTGGATGAACTTCGTCAGTCCGGTGATGATACCCGAAATGCAGAACAGCAGGCTTCGATGGAAATGAAACAGGTAGAGCATGAGCTTCGCCATGTGCTTGAACAGGTTGCCGTTGCCGGGCAGGAGAAGAGTGGCTTTACCGAAGAGATCAAAGAGCTGGATACGGCTCGGATCGTCGCTGTGAAGAAGCTGGAGCAGCTTGAAGAGGAAGAAAAAGCGACTCATCGTGCCATTCATGCAGCCGAGTTTGCTCGGAAAGCCAATGAATCTGCGAAGGAAGAATTGCAGAGCCAACTCACCGAATTGAAAGTGCGTGAAGGCAAGCTTGATCAGGAGCGATTCTCCAATGGAGAACAATTGCGACGTCTGGAGAGGGAAGTAGAGTCGCTGGTGAAAGATCTTCGTCAGAATCGCACGTTGCTGGCTTCGATGGAAGCAGATCTCAAGAAAACACAGACCGAGAGTGTTAAACAGATTGAAGATCTGAACCAGTACAAGCTGAAAAAAGCGGAAGCTTCCCAGGAGCTGGACTTCAAACGTGCTGCCCGAAGTGAGTTGTCGAAAAAGCTTGAGCTTGCAGAGAGCGAAACGAAGGAACAGCGCACGCAGTTAAAAGCTGTGGAAGAGCAGATGCGACAGACGGAAATTTCCGTGAACCGGCTGGATGTTGAGCTGGAAAATATACTGCGAAAACTGACGGATGAATACGAACTAGGCTATGAACTGGCCAAAGAGCGTTATCCTGTGCCGGAAGACGTGGAGCATACACAGGCAGAGGTACAGAAGCTGAAGCGCAGTATATCCGCCCTGGGTGATGTGAACCTGGGAGCGATTGAGGAGTTCCAGCGAGTCAATGAGCGATACGAGTTCCTGAGTGAACAGAAGAATGACCTGGTTGAAGCTAAAACAACGTTGTATCAGGTTATTCGGGAAATGGAAGACGAGATGGCGAAGCGATTCAAGATCACGTTTGATGCCATCCGCCGTGAGTTTGGTACCGTGTTTAGCAAGCTGTTTGGCGGGGGACGTGCTGACCTTGTTCTGATGGACCCGGAGCGCTTGCTTGAAACGGGAATAGATATCGTGGCTCAGCCACCAGGCAAGAAACTGCAAAACCTGCAACTGTTATCCGGTGGGGAGCGGGCTTTGACGGCGATGGCTTTATTATTTGCTATTCTGCATGTCAAACCGGTACCATTCTGCGTGTTGGATGAAGTAGAGGCAGCACTGGACGAAGCTAACGTGGTACGTTTTGCCCAGTACTTGCGTGAATTCTCCGAACAGACACAGTTTATCGTTGTTACCCATCGTAAAGGTACGATGGAAGAGGCAGATGTGCTGTACGGTGTTACAATGGAAGAGGGCGGAGTATCCAAGCTCGTTTCGGTTAAACTGGAAGATGAGGAAGCAGTAATTGCCTGATCTGATCCAAACCTGCGAGACAAACGAACTCATTGTAATCATTGAAAATCATTCAGATTGAGCATTTTTGCAAAACCGCTTAGATTATGTACACGATGGAGGGGCTTTATGAGTTTTTTTAAAAAGCTTAGAGACAGCATTGCAAGCAAAACGGAGTCGGTCACCAAACAGTTTAAGGATGGATTGGAAAAGACACGTAAAGGGTTAGTGGAAAAAGTGTCGGATCTCGTAATCCGTCGCAAAAAAATCGATGAAGAGTTCTATGAAGAACTGGAAGAGATTTTGATCGGAGCAGACGTTGGTGTGAATACAGTCATGAATCTGATCGAAGACCTGCGCGTTGAGGTGAAAAAACGCAAAATTGAGGATGCGGCTGAGTTGCAGCCTGTATTGTCCGAGAAACTGACGGGTCTTCTTCGCGGTGAACAGAATAACGAATTGAAAATGAACCCGGATGGCATTACCGTCATTTTGTTCGTTGGTGTTAACGGTGTTGGTAAAACAACAACGATTGGCAAGCTGGCACATCGATTTAAACAACAAGGTAAAAAAGTCATCATGGCAGCTGGAGATACGTTCCGTGCCGGAGCCATTGAACAGCTGGAAGTATGGGGGCAACGTGCCGGTGTCGATGTGATCAAACAGCAATCTGGTTCTGATCCAGCAGCGGTTATGTATGACGCGGTGCAAGCAGCGAAACAACGGGGTGCGGATGTTCTCCTCTGTGATACAGCAGGTCGTCTGCAAAATAAATCGAACCTGATGGACGAGCTTAACAAGATCTATCGTGTCATTCAGCGTGAAATTCCGGATGCTCCGCATGAAGTACTGATGGTACTAGATGCAACAACAGGTCAGAATGCTTTGAACCAAGCCAAACTTTTCGGTGAGAAAAGCGGTGTAACTGGCCTCGTACTGACGAAACTGGATGGAACAGCCAAAGGGGGGATCGTTGTTGCGATCCGTCAGGAGCTGGACTTGCCTGTGAAGCTCGTAGGACTTGGTGAAAAAATTGATGATCTGCAGCCGTTTGATTCGGAGCAATTTGTGCATGCTTTGTTCGCCGGATTGATCCAGGAACAGCCAGCGGAAAGTGCTGAAGAAGAGGAAGCTAATTCCTAGAATCATTAATAATAGGATGAATTAATAATGTTAACCGTATTGCCAGTGATATACGTGATAAGTGTCACGTGTAATGTCACTGGCAATACGTGTATAATGGAGGAATGAAGCAGGCAATGTCAAAGGGTTAGAAAGGACGGTTGAAAATGGCCAATACGTATACCTATTCTCGCCGTGAAGAAGTCGCCAATGCGGTGACACATGGAATCGGCGCTGCACTCAGTGTAGCTGCACTGGTGATATTGATTGTATTTTCAAGTATGAAAGGCACGGCTTGGCATGTGGTCAGTTTTACGATCTACGGAATCACCATGCTGTTGCTCTATACAAGTTCTACACTCGTGCATGCATGGAAAGATGGAAAAGTGAAAGATTTATTTGAGATTTTCGACCATTCTTCCATTTATTTATTTATTGCGGGATCTTACACTCCGCTTTTGTTTATTGCTGTTCGCGGTACACTTGGATGGACCCTGTTTGGTATAATCTGGGGTATCGCATTATTCGGCGTGATCTTTAAGGCATTTTTTACGAAAAAGTTTCTATTCATGTCCACGATTTTCTATATTGCGATGGGCTGGCTGATCGTTATTGCCTGGCAACCTCTTATGGCGGCCATTCCTACAGGTGGCATTGTGTTGCTGGTTGCTGGAGGCCTGATGTATACACTTGGTACGCTCTTTTATGTATGGCGTGGATTTCCGTACCACCATGCGATTTGGCATCTCTTTGTGTTAGCAGGCAGTATTCTTCATTTCTTTATGGTACTGCTGTACCTGACACCACTTCGTTAGAACACCATAGACGGATGCATCTCCACGGACTGAGACGCATTCGTTTTTTCTTCTACATAGAGGTGGGTCGCAGGGACACAGATAGAATTTGCTTGTAGTGAAGAAGGGCATAAACCACCCGTTAAACATCGAAATAACGTATCATCAGAGCTGTTTTTATTGTGACAAGTATTTTTGCTTGACAACCTGATTTGTTTTAGGTATTATTAGGAACGTTGCAAGAGTGTAAAGTGTTTTTCCTTGACGAAGGGAGTGCCCCGATGTGAGTCAAGAAAATCGGCTTGAGAAGACAAACCGGATTAACTTGCTGTTTGCTTTTTATGAATTGTTACTTACCGAGAAACAGCAGACTTTTCTAAAGTATTACTTTCATGACGATTTCTCACTTGGTGAAATTGCAGCCGAGTTTGAGATCAGCCGCCAGGCGGTATACGAGCATATCAAGCGTGCCGAACAAGTGCTGGAAAATTACGAAAGCAAGCTGGGCTTGCTGGAAAAGCATGAACGGCGTAATCGCAATCTTGAAGATTTGCAAAATGCATTGGAACGCGCAGGCGTCTCCATTGATAACAACAAACAAATACACGATATCGTTGCTCAGCTTAGTGAATGAAATATTGGCTGAGCGGA
The DNA here is from genome assembly GCF_037979415.1 of Paenibacillus sp. FSL H7-0940. Classification (NCBI taxonomy): domain Bacteria; kingdom Bacillati; phylum Bacillota; class Bacilli; order Caryophanales; family Paenibacillaceae; genus Paenibacillus; species Paenibacillus sp. FSL H7-0940. Next base: position 3,200,748 of record NZ_CP150280.1, on the reverse strand, counting down.
ACGTATCGGTCTTGAAAACAGTATTAAAGCTTAAGGAGGTGGGATCATGGCATTTGAAGGATTAACGACCCGATTACAGAATGTGTTCAGCAAGCTGCGCGGCAAAGGCAAGGTGTCTGATGAAGATGTAGCCGAGGCTATGCGCGAGGTACGTCTGGCATTGCTCGAAGCGGATGTAAACTTCAAAGTGGTCAAGGAATTCATCGCCAAGGTGAAAGAGAAGGCTGTTGGCAAAGAAGTGATGGAGAGCTTCACGCCAGGAATGGTCATCATCGACATCGTTAACAAGGAACTAACGGATTTGATGGGTGGAAGCCAAGCGAAACTGGCTAAAGCGAACAAACCGCCTACGGTGCTGATGATGGTTGGTTTGCAGGGTGCTGGTAAAACAACCACATCGGGTAAACTGGCTAAAATGCTGCAAAAGCAAAACAGCAGACCATTGCTTGTTGCAGGAGATATTTATCGTCCCGCAGCGATCAAACAGTTGCAAGTACTTGGCGAGCAGATCAAAGCGCCGGTATTCACACTGGGAGATCAGACAAGCCCTGTTGAGATCGCACGTCAAGGTCTTCAACATGCGAAGGATAACGGTAATGACTATGTTATTATCGATACAGCTGGACGTCTGCATGTTGATGAAGAACTGATGGAAGAACTTCGCCAGATTCACAGCGTAGTGAATCCGGATGAAGTACTGCTTGTCGTAGACAGCATGACAGGTCAGGATGCGGTTAACGTAGCAGAACACTTTAACCAGCAGCTTAATCTGACCGGGGTTGTCCTGACAAAGCTGGATGGAGATACTCGTGGTGGTGCTGCGCTTTCCGTCAAAGCAGTTACGGGTTGTCCAATCAAGTTTGCTTCCCTTGGAGAGAAACTTGACGCTTTGGAGCCGTTCCACCCGGAACGTATGGCTTCACGGATCCTCGGTATGGGTGATATGTTATCTCTGATTGAGAAAGCACAATTAAACATTGATACCGATAAAGCCAAGGAAATGGAACGGAAGATGCGTAATGCAGAATTCACGTTTGAAGATTTCCTGGAGCAGATGGATCAAGTGAAAAAGCTGGGACCAATCGATCAGATCATGGATATGATCCCCGGCATGGGCAAGATGAAACAAGCCAAGGATCTGAAGGTTGATGATAAACAGATGGGCCGGATCGAAGCGATCGTTTACTCAATGACGACCGAAGAGAAACGTAACCCGGACATGATCAACCATAGCCGCCGGAAGCGTATTGCTACCGGAAGCGGAACATCTCTGGCTGAAGTAAATCGTCTGATCAAGCAATTTGATGAGATGCGCCGCATGATGAAACAGTTCTCGGATATGATGGGACCTAAAGGCGGCGGTAAAAATAAAGCGATGAAGCAGCTTAAAGGTATGGGTAAAGGAATGAAGTTTCCTTTCCGTTGATTTAAGCGAAGCTGGATCATATACAGATTTCATTGAAGGAGGTGAATTTTCAAATGGCAGTTCGTATTCGTCTGAAACGTATGGGTGCTCACAAAGCTCCTTTCTACCGCGTAGTGGTATCGGATTCCCGTTCCCCACGTGACGGTCGTTTTATCGAGGAGATCGGTTACTACAACCCGGTTGAACAACCGGCTGTTGTTAAGATCGATGAAGATAAAGCATTGGCATGGCTTCAAAACGGTGCACAAGCATCTGACACTGTCCGCAACTTGCTTAGCAAAGCGGGCGTGATGAAGAAGTTCCACGAGTCTAAATTATCTAAATAAAGTGCTGATTCGGAGGGTCATCTATGGAAGAATTAGTAAGCATAATTGCTAAGGCTTTAGTCGATCATCCGGAAGATGTGACGGTTCGGACGGTTGAGAAAGACCGGCTTGTCGTTTATGAGTTAACCGTTCATCCTGACGATGTCGGGAAGGTAATTGGTAAACAGGGACGAATCGCGAAATCACTTCGTACGGTCGTCACATCAGCAGCAGTTAAGATGGATAAACGGGTTACCGTTGATATCATATCTTAAAGATATACGAAAGGGGGTTAGGATGCATGTCCTAGCCCCTTTTCGTGCATGCTGAAACTTAAATAATATGATTGAGATAGCTCGTCAAGTATGATTATTTGCGGAAGTAGTGAAGGGTACGGAATCGATTCTGAAGAAGCGTTAGCGCTCGCCTTTATCACCGGATTTTCACCTTTAAAAATAATTAAAAAAATTAGGGGATAACAGCGATCCGAAGAACGATCCGTAACCGGAACGGTCGCATGGAGATCATCAAATATGAGTACCACATGAATGGATCTTAGGAGGAATTATGGCAGAGTTTATGAATGTAGGTAAAATCGTTAATACGCATGGAATTCGCGGTGAGGTGAGAATCATGCCTATAACCGATTTCCCGGAAGTGCGTTTCGCAAAAAATGCAGAGTTGTTTTTCTTTACACCAGATAATCATCCAGTCATGGTTAACGTGGAATCTGCACGTTTGCATAAAAATATGTATATTCTTCGTCTGAAAGAGTACGGCAATATTAATGAAGTAGAAAAGTTTAAAGGCGGCATGGCCAAAGTGTTAAAAGAGAACCTGGCTGAATTGGAGGAAGGTGAATACTACTTCCATCAAATCGTTGGGTGTTCGGTTATCACCGAAGAGGGTGAAACGCTTGGAACCATCTCTGAAATTTTGACTCCGGGTGCCAATGATGTATGGGTTGTCAAAACGCCAGCAGGTAAAGAAGTGCTGATTCCCGTTATTGATGATGTAGTACTTGATGTGGACATCGAACAGCAGCAAGTGAAGATTCACCTGATGGAAGGGCTGCTGTAACATGAAAGTGGATGTATTAACACTATTCCCGGAGATGTTTGATGGCGTATTCGGAGCAAGCATTCTGGGTAAAGCCCAAACGAAGGGGCTGGTATCCCTCGGTGCAACCAACTTCCGTAATTATGCGACAAATAAGCACAATACGGTCGATGATGCTCCTTACGGTGGGGGTGGAGGCATGGTGCTGAAACCAGATCCGATCTTTGCTGCTGTTGAAGATGTACTGCAGCAACGCGGAGAAGCCGCGGCAACCATGAAAGCTCCACGTATCATTTTAATGTGTCCGCAAGGTGAGACGTTTACACAGAAAAAAGCAGAAGAACTTGTTCAAGAAGATCATCTGATTTTTATATGTGGACATTATGAAGGTTACGATGAGCGCATCCGCGAATTTCTCGTGACGGATGAACTATCTATAGGTGATTACGTACTCACGGGTGGGGAATTGCCTGCTATGGTTGCGATCGACAGCATCGTACGCCTTATTCCCGGTGTGCTTGGTAATGAGACAAGCGCAGTAACCGATTCATTCAGTACTGGACTCCTCGAATATCCACACTACACACGTCCACCCGAGTTTAGGGGCATGAAAGTACCGGATATGCTGTTGTCAGGACATCACCTGAACATTGAGGCATGGCGCAGAGAGCAGTCTTTGCTTCGTACGTTAGAACGTAGACCGGAGATGTTGGAAACGGCGGACTTGACGGACAAAGAACGCATTTGGTTGAAAAAGATACGCTCAAACCGTAAAAATAGTACAGAGTAAATATATGCAACGTATAAACACGTAAATATATCTTTTTATAGAGTTTGAAAAAGCCAACCTTGATACCAAAGGTTGGCTTTTCTTATGTGTTTTGTAAAGAAAGCTGGATATTCAATGGGTTATTCTATAAAATGGAGGTATATTTTAAAACTCAGTTTCACTAAATGAAACCAAAGGCGGTGTATGAATGACTTACAATATTATTGGTCTTGATCATATTCAGCTCGCAGCACCAGAAGGCTGTGAAGAGGAGGCACGTCATTTTTTCAATAAAGTTCTGGGCTGGACGGAGATTCCCAAACCTGAAATTCTGAGAAAACGGGGTGGTGTATGGTTCGAGTGTGGTAGACACCAAGTTCATATTGGGGTACAAAAAGATTTTATTCCCGCCACAAAAGCTCATCCGGCATTTCATGTACAACATTTGGATCAGTTGTGTGATCATCTCATTCATAACCAAATTCATATTGTCGATGACGAAGCAAGGGCAGATGAAGGTGTAAGACGTTTTTATATAAATGATCCTTTTGGCAATCGTCTTGAGTTTTTAGAGTGGGGTTAAAATCATTCGTTTAAATCGTTTAATTACGTAGGCACTTTTTTGCAGCTTTGAACATTTTTGCATGACCACATAATAGGGTTGTAAAAATAAGGGGTTTTCTTTATGGTGAACTCAGCTGGATTTGAATAACAACGAAAAGCTGAGGAGGAAGATGATGAGCAATCAGCCTAATGAAATCGCCAGACTAAATATTAGCCAAGCCGGAGAACGCTGCAAAATGCTTTTAGGAGATCTAAACGGGAATGGCAGACTTGAAATGTTGCTGGTACAGGCAGATGGGGGTATAGACGATCGGTATGTCCCGCATCAGGTATGTTGTTTGACTGCATTTGATCTGGAAGGAACATTACTATGGCAGGTCGGAACTCCTGATCCCGATGCAGGGGGTCCGGGTTCAGACTATCCCGCTCAGGTAGCAGATTGGGATGGAGATGGAAATAATGAAGTATTGTGTGTCATGGACAAACAATTTCTGGTGTTGGATGGCCGGACCGGAGAGATTAAAGAAACACGTGATCTGCCAGGTGATGAAGCACATGACTGCATTATTCTCACCAACCTGACGGGTAACCAGCAGAAAATGGACATTATACTGAAAGACCGCTATAAGACGTTATGGGCACTCGACCATGATTTTAATTTGTTATGGAAGCATGAAGGGAATCCGGGACATTTTCCATGGGTATACGATATCGATGGAGATGGGAAAGATGAAGTGATGGCCGGATATGACATGCTGAATCATGATGGGACATTATTATGGTCTTGTCAGAATCTCGATGATCATGCTGACTGTATATGGTTTGGAGACGTTGACGGTGATGGGCAAGTCGAGGTTGTCATTGGTGGCAGTGTTACGGTCATGATGGACCGTTACGGTAATGAGAAATGGCGTTATGAAGATTCAATTGAATCACAGCATATTGCGTTAGTCCATTTTTGTACTGGAATGGAAGGTTTACAGATTGCAGGTCTGGACCGGATTGTCCGGGGGGATGAGAATGGTAAGGATGGAATGTTCATGCTGGATAGCGCAGGGCAAGAAATATGGAAAGAAAACCGCACGACTCGTGGCTGGTTAACCATTATAGAGCCTGTATGTAACTGGGATGAAGGTGGACTCGATTATATTTTGGCGTATCGCAGAGGTGGAGATGTGTTGCCTTCTTTGGTAGATGGAGATATGAAAACGGTTACTGAATTCCCGAAAGAGGGATATGCGGTACATGCAGACCTGGTTCAGACGGGGAAAGAACAGATCATCATCTATGACGCAGAGGAAGCAGTGATTTATTCCAGCTCTCCGATGACATTATCACTTACCGATGCAAAAAGAGCCAAGCCACAGCTTAAAAGGCTGTATAACTCGACTCTGTATCCGGGCGGTGAAGTTAAAATCTAGGTTTTACTGGTCATTCTCCGATGCAGATGATTCGTTCTGCGGACTGGATTCGGGTTGAAGCAAGGTCGCCAAATCAGTACCTGTCGTGACCGTCAAGCGAGGCAGCTTCATGGGATGATCTCCTGGATGCACAAATCCAGACTTTACGGTAAAGGCCATGCGATATCCATGTTGCTGTAACTTGTAGATCATCTGTGTACTGGTATAACCAAAAGGATAGGCCAGATAGGGTGTGTCTATTCCGGTTTCCTTCATTTGCTGGATATCATCATCCAGAAGACTGGTGTCCAGACCGACAGGTACACTGTTCCCACAGCGCATAAATCCCTTATGATGCAGGTTATAGGTATGGCTGTTGAACTCAAATACGTCGGTTGCTGCCTGCATCTCTGGTTTGGAGATGAAACTGTTGATGGCGGGCTCAAATACCGAAGGTTTATCCTGAATTTTACTGCCTATGACAAACAGTGAGGCATGAAAATTATATTTCTGAAGCACAGGGTAAGCTAATGTATAGTTGTTCTGGTATCCATCATCAAAGGTAATCACAATGGACTTCTGTGGCAGGGAAATCTTCCCGCTAACATATTGCTCAAGCTGATCCAGTGTAATCGTGCGGTAACCTTCATCATGCAGGTATTTCATATTTTGCTCAAAATCCTCCAGATTAATGATGGATTTATTATCTGTCTCGTGATTATTCAATTTGGGCTCTATGTAATGATACATCAGTACAGGTACTTCTGTAGCAGTACCTTGTTCAATCCTGAAGGTAGAACGATCCAGCGCAGATTGGTTAGAGAAGTCAGTGTGTGACAGCTCGAATGCTTTGCGTTTGACTATGTCCCAGGATGTGCAGGCTTTGTGTGACAGTGCATTCGTTGGGTGAGTTACGGCATATGAATATAGTGTAATGGAGCATGTGAGCATGGCGAGTAGGGCAAGTGTGATCTTTTTCCAATATTTCATAAGTCTTGGGATTCTCCTTTTAAAGTGGTCAATAAGTTATATCATAGACGATATTACTACACTGGAAGTTACAGTATTTTTTCCTGTATCAGGTTGACTTGCAGATGAGAGCGTTGATTCACTTTCCATATGGGAGAATGTATTTTAGAATGAAGTTAACATGTGATGGATGAGTTTCAGAGTGGCAGATTAATCAATAGGCATTTGTTTAATTTCTCTTGTGTTTTGATATGCTGCGTGGTACAATAATTCTGTTATGTGGAATACGGCGGTCCTCTATGGATGATGAAGGAGACAAGGTGATCTCTGGAAGAAGTATGAACGCCTGTATGGAAGGAGGGAGTCATAGATGAATATCGTTCAAGCGATTACACAAGAACAACTTCGCAAGGATCTTCCGAGTTTTCGTCCTGGTGACACTTTGAAAGTGCACGTTAAGGTAATCGAGGGAACTCGCGAGCGTATCCAATTGTTCGAAGGTGTTGTGATTAAACGCCGTGGTGGTGGAATCAGTGAGACTTTTACAGTTCGTAAAATTTCTTACGGTGTAGGTGTGGAAAGAGCTTTCCCGCTTCATTCCCCTAAAATCGATAGAATCGAAGTGGCTCGCCGTGGTAAAGTTCGTCGTGCGAAGCTTTATTATCTTCGTGAACTACGCGGTAAAGCAGCGAGAATTAAAGAAATTCGTTAATATAACGGATACCGGGAAGGGCTTGGAGACAAGCCCTTTTCGTTTTTGTCCGGGAAAAGTTGAACCGGAGGTACACTTCCGAGTAAAATGGTATGGCAACACATGCGGGGAATAGTCCGGGAGGCTTGTAAAATCAGTTATTGATAACATTTGAATTGTGGATTAAATGTACTGTAATGCTTGGTGTAAGATTACATAACTGATGTGAATGTTTTTGTATCCATCCATTGAGTTATTGGAACGATACAGAATGCTGGATGTGTGTACTGCTATAAACATGTACTGTGAAGAGAGGAAGATCTTGAATGGAACAAGAAGTTCAACATGACCGGGGCAATCCTGCCGAAGAGAAAGACAGTCGATCCAAAAAAGCCAAAAATGAAATTGTTGAATGGCTTAAAGCCATTGTTATCGCATTAGTTCTCGTCATTCTCATTCGGTGGTTGCTCTTCAAACCGTTTGTTGTGGACGGTCCGTCCATGCAGCCGAACTTTGAAACGGGTGAACGTGTGATCGTCAACGAAATCTTATATGATATCAGAGAACCGAAGCGCGGTGAAGTTATCGTCTTCCATGTACCATCCGAAGGTCGAGATTTCATTAAACGTGTTATTGCTGTAGAAGGTGATACCGTTGAGGTTCAAGACGATACCGTGATGGTTAACGGTAAAAAGGTTGATGAAACGTATATTCAAGGAGCCATTGATGCAGCTGAAGCAAATGGTGGAACCTATAACGTGAAGGATTTCCCGAATGAACAGTTCCCTGATGGCAAAGTGCCGGCAGGTCATGTGTTTGTCATGGGAGATAACCGTCCGAATAGTACAGACAGCCGTATGATTGGTTATGTTTCTTTAAAAGATATTATTGGTCGTGCAGATGTGATTTTCTGGCCGATCGGTGAGATTAAGTGGATCAACCACTGAATTTGAAGTAAATAATGAGGTGAAGACAAGTTGACGATACAATGGTTTCCAGGTCATATGACTCGAGCCAGACGCCAGATTCAGGATAAGTTAAAGCTCATCGACGTGGTCATCGAACTATTGGATGCCCGTCTGCCTGTCTCCAGCCGTAATCCAATGATTGACGAAATATTGCTGGATAAACCCCGGATGATTTTGTTGAACAAATCGGATTTGGCAGATGCAAAAGTGACGCAAGAATGGATTGAATATTTCAAAAAAGAAGGAATTACCGCTTTTCCTGTAGATGCTTCGACGGGAACCAATGTTAAAGATATTCCCGTGCAGGCCAAGCTTCTTCTTAAAGAAAAAATTGACCGTCAAATTGCTAAAGGGATTAATCCTCGTGCGGTTCGCGGGTTGATCGTAGGGATTCCCAATGTAGGTAAATCAACACTGATTAACCGACTGGCTGGACGGAGTATTGCGTTAACAGGAGATCGTCCTGGTGTGACGAAGGGGCAACAGTGGATCAAGGTAGGCAAAGAAATGGAATTATTGGATACTCCAGGTATTCTTTGGCCTAAGTTCGAAGATCAAAATGTAGGTTATCGTCTTGCTGTAACTGGTGCGATCAAAGAGGAAATTTTGAATGCAGAGGATATCGCCTTTTTTGGAATCAGTTACCTGATGCGTTATTACTGGGACGCCCTTGAAGAGAGATACGGACTTCAGGAGTTCTCCAAGGATGCAGATGATTCAGACAGTGTTATTGCGATTATGGAACAAGTTGGCCGTATACGTGGTTGCATTGTAAGCGGTGGACGTATTGATCTGGAAAAGGCATCACGAGCATTTCTGCGTGAACTGCGAGCGGGTAAAATGGGACGTTTCTCTATGGAAGCTCCCTATTAAAAAAATGGACTCTACATGATGGAGATCATTGTCTTCATTGGTTCATTTCATATATACAAGTGCCGAAAGAAGCGGCCGTTACCGGATTACCGGGAGCGGTCGTTTTTTTGTGTATACAAACGCGGAAGTAGAGCTGGAACATACGTCGAAAACGATAAAATGGAAGAGGATTGAAGAACAGTACGCTTTATGGAATTGGCTGACCTATATATCAGGTGCATCTAAATCGTGCTATGATAAATGGTGGTGCAATTTAAATTAGACGAGGTCTGATATATTCAATTTATACCATCAAATACCGATAAATGAAGACATCACTATCTTTATATTGTAAATCTCAAGGAAAAGTTTTACTGAGAGAGACAGGTTGTACAGAACAAAAGACAGAGGATCTACGTCTATATTATAAAAAGTTGTAAGTGATACGTATGCTGAAAAAGCGTGGGTAGAGGAGATGAGCGTTATGGTTGAAAATAATGAAGAGATCGGGTTGAATCTACTGGATACTCCGATTGGACCAAAGAAGAAAAAAGAAGTCAGTGAACCTCGAGATCTGTTGCTCTATGAGCGGGAGTATTGGGACAGTGGATTTGAACGTATTGCTGGTATTGATGAGGTGGGGCGGGGCTGTTTGTTTGGGGATGTTGTGGCAGCGGCGGTTATTTTACCGAAGGATCTCATCCTGGAAGGAGTGAATGACTCCAAGAAATTAACGGAGAAAAAACGGGATGCATTATATGACATCATTATGGAAAAAGCGCTGGCGGTAGGTATCGGGTACGCGGATGCAGAGACAATTGATCGGCTTAATATCAAACAGGCTGCGAGACTTGCGATGAAACGTGCGGTTGAAGCATTGGGAGAAACTCCTGATTATATGCTGGTGGATGCTGAGAAAGTGGATGTGAATGTACCTCAACTGTCCATTATTAAAGGTGATGCTAACAGTCAATCGATCGCAGCGGCATCTATTATTGCCAAGGTAACGCGAGATCGGCTGTGTAAGGAAGAATGGGATACGTTATATCCGGAATATGGTTTGTCGATACATAAAGGATATGCAACAAAAGTTCATCGGGAGCAAATTATGGCATTGGGGGCAACCCCGATGCATCGGCGCAGTTTTCTGGGCAACCTGCTTGGAGAGCAGCAATCTTTGTTTTAAACACGGGTTTGAAGAAAGGAGGGGGAGAGATTTGAATATCGGTTCCATGATAAAGGGGTTAATGGGAGACAGTAAGCCTGGCAATGCCAAACCGCTTGAATTAAAGGAAGGTCAGGTGGTTCGTGGCTCCGTCGTTAGTGTATCCGATGATGGGGGAGAAGCAGTTCTGCAGATTCAAGGTGTGCAGGTGCGCGCCAAGTTGGAGACTCCACTCCGTCCGGGTGAGACCACGTTGCTTCAAGTGCAGCCTCCAGGTGAAAATGGCATAACGGTAATGAAACCTATGACGGGTACACTTGCTGAGCTGCCACAAGCTTCGCTGAACAACCTGCTTAAGGATGTAGGACTGCCGGATACAAAAGGGAACCGGGAACTGTTACTTGCCATGCAGCGTAGCGGATTGCCGCTAACGAAGGATAATGTGGCTATGGTCCAGAATATGATGACTGCCAAACCCGCACAGGTCCCTGTGGAAGAATGGGTGCAGGCGACAGGAATTGCTTTTCAGCGTGGTCTTCCGGTTACGGCGGAAACAGTAAAAGGATTACACCAGACGGTGTTTGGCCCCCCTCTGCACCAGTTGTTAAGTGGGCTGGCTGACCAGTTGGAAACGATGCTTACTCAAACAACAGGTAAACCACTATTGCCTGGAGAACAATCTGCTACGTTGAAACCAGCAGTCGTGGCTGGTGCACCTGTTGTACCGAATGCTTCACAGACGGAAGAAGGATTGGTTGCATCAGGCAATGGTCGTCAGGTGACTGGAACGGGAACACCTGCTTTGTCAACGCAACAAGGACAAGCGGCGTTGGCAGGTTCTATATCCATGACGGATGGCGGGGCAGACGATGCAGGTACTGCGGTGAAAGGAAACGTGCAGACCGGCGGAGGCACAGGAAATGCTGAAGCCGGGGCCAAGGCAGTTGCCAGCAACGTTGAAACGGCTGGCAAAGGAGGCGCAGGTATTCCGTCTGGAACCGGAATACCTGGCGAGAGCCCGCGCGGGGCTGACGCGGGCCAAGTCGGGAGCCGCCCGGGTACACCGGGGGCGGCAGCAGAATCTGTGGCTGGCCGTGCAAGTGCAGGCCAGCCTGAAGCAGGCGCGGCCGGTCGGACTGACGGTCGCGCTGAAACGCCTGCTGCTGCGGGGACGCCGTCCGCAGCAGGCCAGGCGGCGCCAGCAGCGCCTACGGCAGCGCGCCTGGCGCCCAAGCTGCTGGCGCTGCTGGACGCCCTGCGCAGCGCGTCCACTGCCGCACCGGCACAGCCTGGTGCGGCAGCACAGGCCGCCCCTGCATCGCAGGGCGGCCAGGCGGCTGCGGCTGCCGGAGGCGTGCCGCAGCCGTTGCCAGCCGGCGCTGATGCGCCGCCGGCTGGCGGTAGTGCCGCAGCACCTGCGGGAGGCTGCGGCAGTGCACGCGCCTGTCACCCACGAGGGGGACCCGTGGGTGGGGCGCGTGCTGAAGCTGCTCGGTGCGGAGCACGAGCAGCAGGCCGTTCACGGCGCGGCAGTGCAGCCGCGCGTGGGGGATGCGGCGAGTCCGGCAAATGCGGACACGCTGAAGGGCTTGCTGCTGCAGCTTGCCAGCAGCGAAGGTGCACCAGCGGCGCTTAAGGATGCCGCCGGACAGGCCGTGCAGTATCTGACAGGTCAGCAGTTATTGCTGACAACAGATCGCAGTGCTACATTTGCACAGATGCACTGGTTTATTCCGATCACTGGACCGGACGGGGAAGAAACGGCGTCTGTTCAGATTCAATCACGTCGTGGATCTCGTGGAGAGCTGGATGCGTCCAACTGCCGTCTATGGTTTGATCTGGACATGAAAAGTCTTGGGCCTACTCTGGTAGATGTCCATGTGGTTAATAACATTGTCAGTCTGCGTGTATTAAATGATCGCGAAGGAATGGGACCGCTTCTGGAGAGCGGACGAGAGGTGATCCATCAGGCATTGGACAAGCTGGGCTATCAACTGCTGACCTTCAAGGCGGAACCGTGGCCTGCGGGCCAGGAGCCGGGCGCGGAACGAAAAACGCGGGCTTCGGACTATAGTCCTGAACGATACAAAGGGGTGGACTTGAAGGTATGAAAGACGAGTCGTCACAACCGGACCTGCTTTCCAAAAAGGCGGTTGCCCTAAAGTATGTCCCTGGAGAGAGTGAAGCACCTGTTGTTGTAGCTAAGGGGCGCGGCAAAGTGGCAGAAGCCATTCTGGATAAAGCCAGAGAAAACGGCGTGGCTGTTCAGGAGGATGCAGCACTTGTGGAGGTGCTCTCCAAGTTGGATCTGGATGAACAGATTCCGGCAGAACTGTATCAACTGGTCGCAGAGGTGCTAACGTACGTCTACCGTGCAGATCGCATGGCCTCAGGACGTGAGGAAAATGAGTCATGGTAGAACGTAGATTGGGTCAGGAGCCAGGATTAAAGCTCACACGACAGCAGAAAGGCCGGTTAGGTGAAGAGGCTGCCTGTCAATGGTTGCGAGAGCACGATTATCGGATCATTAGACAGAATTGGCGTTGCCGTAGCGGTGAGATTGACATCATTGCTTCCTGCGAGGGCCTGATTGTCTTTGTGGAAGTAAGAAGCAGGAGTGGAGCCGCTCAGTACGGTACACCTCAGGAATCGGTTGATATGCGTAAAATGCAGCAGGTGCGTTCAACAGCATCCGTGTATTTGCAAATGACGGGAGAGACGGAACTTCAGATCCGTTTTGATGTAATTGCCGTAATGCTTGATCAAGCAGGGAAAACTGTCTCTGTGAATCATATTGTTAATGCTTTTTAAGAATTACACTAGAAGTTATTATTGTATTATGTGATACGAAATGTATCTTTTCAATGTGAGTCGGTCAGTAATTTCGAAGTACAAGTTTAATTATGTCTTATCTTTGCATTCGTTTTAGTTTTAAAATTAGTTAATATACTAAAGCCGTAGTTCCTATTTATACAGGAGCTGCGGCTTTTTTTGATTTAACTATGAAATCAGAAAACAGAGGATAGAGCGTTGAAAATAAAATCATTGTATTTCAGAAATTTATAGATACAAAATGTATCATTTGTAATAAAATAAGAAAGTTGAAATTTAAAGAGAGGTTGGTGGGATGTATGAAAGAGTTTCAGAATACTTCGAACAACACAGTAAAACAAGTATGGGAGTGCCCTCGGATGGAAGTGCTGGATATCAGCGAGACCATGAACGGTGGACAGGGGATTTGGCAATATGTTTGGGACGGAGAATTCTGGAAGCTTGAGCTTATGGTCAGTTAATTTAAGAAGTTAAAGAGGAATGTTTGATCAATAAAATAAATGGTGAGGTGTAGTGAGAAGATGCAGACAAGTATCAAATGGATCATTCGACTAAGTACACTATCTTTATGTTTCATTTTGTTTGGAATCATGTATTCCGGAGTTTCTTATGCAGCCGATCCGTCTACACAGGCAAGTGTATCAGGTAAAGTTATTGATCGTCAGGGATTACCTGTCCAGAACGCTACTGTCAAGTATTGGCTTAATTATCGTGGGGATACGTCAGAGAAAAGCGTGAAGACGGATGGGAATGGACGGTATCATATTATAGAGTCCGTTGAAGACAATACGGACATTACTTTTGTAGTTGAAGCAGAGGGTTATGTGACGTACAGACACTATAGCTCCTACGGATTGTCCGGTGGAGAGCAAATACAACTTGATTTTCGTATTTATGAGCCATCCACGATTGTAGGAACAGTCAAAGATCAGGCAGGCAGACCGGTTCCAGATGCTCGTATAAAAGTAACAAGTGTCTTTGATCGTATAGTGAAAACTGATCAGCAAGGTCGATATGCGGTTACAGGAATTGATTACGCCTATAATCCGAACATTGCAATATGGGTAGATGCCGATGATTATATGTTATATGAACAGGATCGCTTGGGTGTCCGGGAGGGAGGAACCTTGAGAATGGATGTTGTTTTGGCAGAGGCGGCACACGTGCGGGGAAAAGTTGTAGATGAGTCGGGCAATCCAGTAAGTGGGGCTAAAGTTAATGCTGGAGGTTCGGCAACAACAGATGCTCAAGGCAACTATTTAATAAAGCGCGTACCAACAGGGGCTAGAACGATAACGGGAGAAGCAGCAGGATATCTAAAAACGAGCCTGAGCGTTACTCTTGTAAAAGGAGATCATAATACGTTTAATATCGTACTTAAGAAGGATGCAGATATTACACCTCCAGTAACCAAGTACAGATTAGTTCCTATTACAGATACTGTGAACGGGAAAATATACATCAAAGGATTTACATTCAGACTTCAGGCAACAGACGAAGTCAAAGGCTCGGGCGTAAAAACAACGCAATATCGAATCAATGGGGGAGAATGGAAGAACTATGAAGGACCCGTCAAGTTTTATGCCCCTGATGTCAAGGTGGTAGAGTACTATAGTACAGATATTGCAGGTAACCAGGAGAAGTACAACAAAATGGATTTTGTTAATGGCACATTTGAAGGGAATGGCACGTTTGAAGGGGCGAGTTACGACGATTGATTACTCGTTGATATGATATGTGAATCAATAACATGAGAATAAAAGACGGTTCTGACTTTATGATTCCTCGTGGTGAATCAACATTCAGAGTCGTCTTTTCTGTTCGTAATGACCTTAACGGTAATGACCTCTGCCGCCCCTTTGAATCTCGTGATCAGATGGGTGTATAATCAAGAAGGTAAACTGGTATTTTATTATGTCATAAAGAAATTATATTGAATGTACAAGGCCGCGAATCACTATTGCGGTTGCAAATGATTTTATAAACAGGAGGTACGGCCGATGAGTAAAGCTACGAAAACAACAAATGAAGTCAGAAATGCGATTCAAAACCGTCGTACGGTGAAAAAATTCAAAAAAGAAGCTGTTCCTACACAGCAGATTATAGAATTGCTGGATACGGCAGTCTGGGCTCCTAACCATAAACTGCGTGAACCTTGGAGATTTTTGTTGTTTACCGGAAATGGACGGAAGAAACTGGCGGAGGCTATTGATGCAGAAATGGGAGAGGACAACAAATTCTCACCCAATATTATGCAAGTTCCATCCGTTATGCTTGTCGTGCTGGAAGAAGATCCAAGACAGAATATTTGGGACGAAGACTTCGCTGCGGTTAGTGCATTGGTTCAAAACTTTTTGCTTGCAGCCTGGAGTGAAGACATTGGAACGTTCTGGGTGACCAAGCCATTCTTGTACGCTCCCAAATTCCGCAAATCGCTTGGAATAGAGGCGGGAGAGAAGATTGTAGGTATGATTTATATGGGATATCCTGATGTTATTCCTTCTGCCAAAGAACGCACACCAGCTAAGGAGAAACTCACTCTTTTCGAATAATAAATTATTAAAAACCTTAGCTAGCAACGATCCCTTATGTTTCAGGGAAATCCACGTACAAGTACCTTTCTTCACAGAAGAGAAGGGCTTGTACGTTTTTTGTCATGTTGGTGTATCCGCATTGTAGAATCTGCATAAGGAATCCTTCTCGATTTTCCTTTGATGTCTACAGTTTCATGCCCATTTCACTGCCTTTGGGTAAATCGGCCTGTTCTTCCCTCTATATGCTTCTAAAATAGCTTCAAAATAAATTAAGATCCAATTGACGATACTGGATGGCTTCAGCCACATGAGCTGTCACAATTTCACCTTCATGGTCCAGATCGGCAATTGTCTGTGCCATCTTGATAATTCGATCATGTGCACGCATGCTCAGGTTTAACGTTTGCAGCGTTTGCTCTAACAGTTGCTCTGCCTCTTGGGGGAGATGGATCGTTCGTCGCAAAAGCGTGCCCGAAAGCTGGCTATTCCAACGAACTGAACTTTGGGCATAACGTGTAGCCTGAATTTGATGAGCGTGGATCACTTTTGCCTGCATTTCTTCAGAGGAAGGGGAAGCAGCAGACTTGCGCCACTCGCCTGGTGGAGGAACTTCAACCTGAAGATCAATGCGGTCCAGCAGTGGTCCTGAAATTTTGGCTCGGTACGCGGCAACACGGGCTGGACTACATATGCAGCGTTGCTCCTCCGAATGAGCGGACAAATATCCGCAGGGACAGGGATTCATGGAACATGCAAGCATGAACTGCGCCGGAAAGGTGAATGCAGCCCGTGCCCGACTAATTGTCACTGTGCGATCCTCTAACGGCTGCCTTAATACCTCCAGCACTTGGCGCTGGAATTCAGGTAATTCATCCAGAAACAATATGCCCCGGTGGGCAAGGCTCACTTCACCCGGTTTTGGGATACCACCGCCTCCAATCAGACCAGAGGTGGATATCGTGTGGTGAGGGGAGCGAAAAGGTCTGTCTGCAATCAGGCCTTGAGGCGCTTCTTTCAACTTGCCTGCGGCACTTAATACTTTGGTGACTTCCAACGCTTCATCTTCTGACAAAGGAGGAAGGATGGAGGGTAGACGTTTGATTAACATCGTTTTGCCCGTGCCTGGCGGTCCAACGAGCAGTATATTATGCATGCCGGCTGCAGCAATCATAAGCGCGCGTTTTACATGATGCTGCCCTAGAACATCACTATAGTCGTCTGCAAATAATGGTGTTTGTCTCGTCTTCCTATCCGCCATCTTATGAGTCTTATCAGTTATAGGAGCAGCGAGGTGTGCATAATTTTTCAACACGACTGGTCCTGCATTCGAATTATTTGGTATTCCCACTGAATTAGAGGGTTGATCTAAATTTTCCGGAGCAATATCCTGTAAATGACGAATGCCAAAAACCTGGATACCTCGAATCAGTGACGCTTCCTCCACGTTATCCAAAGGTAGGAGCACGGACGTAAAGCCTTGCCGTTTGGCCAGATCCACCATGGATAAAATGCCCGGCACGGACCTGATCGAACCGTCCAACGCCAGTTCGCCAACCACGAGTGTCCGTTCCTGGGGAGGAAGTACAAGCTGGCCGCTTGTCATAAGTAAACCAATAGCAATGGCTAGATCAAAGGAAGATCCTTCCTTGCGTAGATCAGCGGGGGCCAGATTGATTGTGATCCGCTGTAAAGGATACTGATATCCGCAGTTTTTAATCGCTGCACGAACACGTTCAACGGCCTCACGAATGGCTGAATCCGGTAAACCGATGATGGACGTCTGTGGCAGACCATTGGATAAATCAGTTTCCACCTCGATCAGAACACCATCAATTCCGTACAAACACGCACTATGCAATTTTCCGTACATAACAAAGAAACACCTCACTCGATTCTTGACTCCGCATAATACGGGCCAGTCTACGAATTAAGGTGCTTCCTCAGCTTCTATTAAGCATTTTATATAAAAGGAATCATGGAGTCAACCTGTCATTATCATTGCTGTAGTCATCTTTCCTGATCCCTGAATTTTATTTCTGGAAGGAAATCATTAAATAGCTTTGCGAACATGGTTACGTATAAACTTTCATTATGTTTATTAAATTTAGCCCGAGAAAGCGTGAATCTGTTCGATGGACTTATCTATTATTGTTGTTAAATCATGGGGATGAACTGCTGATTATCTAATTATATTTCTGTTTTACACAATCTAATTTATCATAATTAAATTGAATAGTAAAATCATTTGTGCTCAATTATTCTGTTTTTTTTCTATTTTGTGATAGTATAGATCTATAGTTCCCGTATTATTAGGAATAGATTGCACAATAGGCAGGTGAGAAAGACATATGCAGACTGACAGTTTGAAGCTGGATAACCAATTATGCTTTGCCATATATGCTTGTTCACGTGAGATTACGAAGATGTACCAGCCTTATCTGGAGGTACTTGGCGTAACGTATTCCCAGTATTTAGTGTTGATGGTGTTGTGGGAACGTGAAGAATGTACGGTTAAGGAGATCGGGGAGGCTCTCTATCTCGATTCGGGAACGTTGACACCACTTCTCAAACGTTTGCAGTCAGCAGGACTTATTAATCGCGAACGCTCAGCTCAGGACGAACGAAAAGTATTAATTACACTAACCGACTCGGGCCGTGAATTGCGGAACAAGGCATTATCCATACCTGAATCCATTCAGGGAGATGCGTGTTTGAACAGTACAGAGTTTGAAACATTACTGGGTCAGTTCAAAGGATTGCTGGAGAAAGTTCACGAAACCAACACTAACGCAGCCAAAAAATAAAATGTAGTTTTACATCAAGGAAACCTTAGCTTTTAGCTGAGGTTTTTTTCCATATATACCCAAGCATTCACAATATGGGATCATACTCATATCAAAATACTGTCTATTAACCATTAGTTTTTTAAGGAAAGCGTTTTAAAAACGTGTTACAATGAATTGGGCTTGAGTGAAAATAGTCAACATTTGTCTTTTGTTAGTCTACCAACCCGCCTTGTTGCAGTCATGTTGATAGGAGGATTCGAGAATGAATATCCATGAATATCAAGGAAAAGAAGTACTGAAACAGTATGGAGTTACCGTTCCAAACGGAAAGGTTGCTTATACAGTCGATGAAGCGGTCGCGGCCGCTGAGGCATTGGGCAGTCCAGTGACTGTTGTCAAAGCACAGATTCACGCAGGTGGCCGGGGTAAAGCCGGCGGCGTAAAAGTGGCAAAGAGTACGGATGAAGTTCGTGCCTATGCTTCTGAAATTCTGGGCAAAGTATTGGTAACACACCAGACTGGACCAGAAGGTAAAGAAGTGAAACGTCTTCTGATTGAAGAAGGATGCGATATCCGCAAAGAGTATTATGTGGGTGTTGTTGTGGACCGTGCCACAGGCCGTGTAGTTATGATGGCTTCCGAAGAAGGCGGTACTGAGATTGAAGAAGTAGCTGAAGCTACACCTGAGAAAATTTTCAAAGAAATCATTGACCCTGCCATTGGATTGCAAGTGTTCCAGGCCCGTAAACTGGCCTACAGCATTAAGATTCCAAATGAACTGGTGAACAAAGCTGTTAAGTTCATGCTCGCGCTGTACACTGCATTTGTCGAAAAAGATTGCTCTATTGCCGAGATCAATCCTCTCGTTGTTACCGGAGATGGAAACGTTATCGCGCTAGATGCGAAATTAAACTTTGACTCCAACGCCCTGTTCCGTCACAAAGACATTTTGGAACTGCGTGACCTGGATGAAGAGGATGAAAAAGAAATCGAAGCTTCCAAATACGACCTCAGCTACATAGCACTTGATGGCAACATCGGCTGTATGGTCAATGGTGCGGGACTTGCGATGGCAACGATGGATATTATTAAATACTACGGTGGAGACCCGGCCAACTTCCTTGACGTTGGGGGCGGTGCAACAACAGAGAAGGTGACTGAAGCATTTAAGATCATCTTATCCGATGCCAAAGTAGCTGGGATCTTTGTTAACATCTTTGGTGGCATCATGCGCTGTGATGTTATCGCCAATGGTGTTGTTGAAGCCGCGAAGCAGCTTGGCCTGACCAAACCGCTGGTTGTTCGTCTTGAAGGAACTAACGTGGAGCTTGGCAAACGTATTCTGGGTGAATCTGGCCTGAATATCGTTCCTGCTGATTCCATGGCCGATGGTGCACAGAAAATTGTTGCCCTCGTAAAATAAGTTCATTCCTTAGTACCGGAGCTGTCCGGGAATTGAAAAATAACCGTAAGGATGTGAAGCAACGTGAGTATTTTGATCGATAAAAATACAAAAGTCATTACGCAAGGCATTACGGGTTCAACGGGAATGTTCCACACGAAGGGCGCATTGGACTACGGAACCCAGATGGTAGGCGGAGTTACACCGGGTAAAGGCGGAACTAATGTGGATATCACGTTGGAAGACGGTACAGTAGCTAGTCTGCCGGTGTTCAACACTGTGCAGGAAGCGAAAGAAGCTACAGGCGCAACAGCGAGCGTCATTTACGTTCCTCCTGCATTTGCAGCAGATTCCATTATGGAAGCTGTTGATGCTGAGCTGGACCTCGTGATCTGTATTACAGAAGGTATTCCGGTTCTTGACATGATCAAGGTTGACCGCTTCATGGAAGGTAAAGATACTGTCCTGATCGGACCAAACTGTCCAGGTGTCATTACACCAGGAGAATGTAAAATTGGTATCATGCCTGGTTACATCCATATGGCAGGGCACGTAGGCGTTGTTTCCCGTAGTGGAACACTTACCTATGAAGCCGTTCATCAACTGACGACACGTGGTATTGGACAATCTTCAGCTGTAGGAATCGGGGGAGACCCTGTAAAAGGCTCGGAGTTCATTGATATCCTCAAACGGTTCAATGAAGATCCACAGACTCATGCGGTCATCATGATTGGTGAGATTGGTGGTACAGCTGAAGAGGATGCTGCAGATTGGGTACGTGAAAACATGACCAAACCGGTTGTTGGCTTTATCGGTGGCGTAACAGCGCCTCCAGGCAAACGGATGGGCCATGCTGGCGCTATTATCTCTGGCGGTAAAGGTACAGCCAAAGAGAAAATTGCTAAGCTGGAATCATGTGGAATCAAAGTAGCACCAACTCCTGCTGAGATGGGTTCGACTTTGGTGAGTGTACTTGAGGAACGCGGTATTTTGAATTTGTGCACGACACATTAATTCTTTTTCGTTATAATAGAAGAAACGGCTCGGAAATGATTTATTTCTGGTAGACCGACTATTATGGTTACGGAAAAGGTAAGCAACCTTTTGTCCTTGAACAGGGCGAAGGGTTGCTTTTTTGCGTTTTTTTTTACGGGAAAAGGGGGAGGAATTGTCTCTCATCTGCGTAAACGCTTGCATTCCGTGGTCACTTAACACACAATATGAGGGAAGATCTCTTCCCGCTTTGGGAGGTTTATGGTATGGAAGAAAGATGGATCTTGTTTGGGTTACATGAGATGGAGGGCATTGGCAAGAAAACAATCTCGAAACTGATTCTGGGACAACATGAATTACCCGAACTATTGAATTATGGTGAAAGCGACTGGGTCGCAGCAGGCTTGCGCAAAGATCAGGCTGCCCGTTTGGCTTGCCAATTTACTATCGACTGGATTGAGAGTAAAAGAGAACACGTTTACAATCAGGGGATAGAGGTTATTACTTATCTGGATCAGAATTATCCCATATTAATGAAGGAAACCGTTCAGCCTCCCTGGGTAATGTATGCTCGAGGGGATGTTAGTTTGCTACACAATTCGTCTATTGCCATGGTGGGAACTCGTATGCCAACCGTGTATGGGCGCAAAGTTGGAGAAAAGCTGGCAGAGCAATTATGCAATGCAGGACTGACGATTGTAAGCGGGCTTGCCCGCGGTATTGATAGCGTATGTCATGAGGCAGTACTACGTGCAAAAGGAAAAACGATTGCAGTATTCGGAACAGGGATTGATAATATATACCCACCCGAAAATACAAGTCTCGCTGAACGAATCGCGGAGACGGGGCTGCTTTTGTCGGAATATCCACCAGGTACGAGAGCGCGCCAGGGATTATTTCCGGAACGGAATCGAATCATTGCGGGTCTGACATTGGGAACATTGGTTGTTGAGGCTGACATTCGCAGTGGTTCACTCATTACAGCAGATGCTGCGCTTGAAGCAGGCAGGGATGTATTTGCAGTCCCTGGACCTATTACATCGCCGAAAAGTCGGGGAGCACACAATCTTATCCGTCAAGGGGCCAAATTGGTCACTTGTGCAGCAGATGTGTTGGAAGAGTATCGATTGGGCTTGCCAAATGCAGAACAACTTCCTTACAATAGAGGACGTTCGACCGAAACAACCGAGCCTTCCGGGCGAGGGATATTCGCTGAGGTTAAGCTCTCTCCAGATGAACAACGTGTGATTTATCTGTTGGAACAGGGAGAACAATCATTGGATCAACTGGTTGAGCTGCTTGGTTGGGATTTTGGACATTTGCATTCAGTTCTGTTATCTTTAATCATAAAAAAGCAGATTAGCCAATTACCAGGCACTAAATACGCGAGGGTATGACGAAGCTACAACCTACGTAGTGCGTGGAAATATATAATTAGCAGAAGTTATTAACTATGCATAAGCTTACAGAAACAGTTTAATGACAGTTTCATGACTGAGAGGAGGATGAACCTATGGCGGATGCACTCGTAATCGTGGAGTCGCCCTCAAAGGCGAAGACGATAGGCAAATATTTAGGCAGCAAGTTCATCGTAAAAGCTTCGATGGGGCATATTCGCGATTTGCCAAAGAGTCAGATCGGCGTTGAGGTAGAGAATGATTTTAATCCGAAATATATTACGATCCGCGGCAAAGGTTCAATTTTGAAAGAACTGAAGGATGCACGGAAGAAAGTGAAAAAAGTGTATCTCGCAGCTGACCCGGATCGCGAAGGTGAGGCTATCGCATGGCATTTGGCCCATGCCCTTGAACTGGACGATACGGCAGATTGCCGGGTAGTATTTAATGAAATTACAAAACAGGCGGTCAAAGATGCGTTCAAAACGCCGCGGAAAATCAATATGGATTTGGTTAACGCGCAGCAGGCAAGACGTATTCTGGATCGGCTCGTTGGATATAAAATTAGTCCGTTATTATGGAAGAAAGTGAAAAAAGGTTTGTCTGCAGGCCGGGTTCAGTCCGTGGCTGTTAAAATCATTTTAGATCGTGAAAATGAAATTGATGATTTTGAGCCGGAAGAATACTGGAGCATTACCGCCAAGCTGACAGCAAACGGCAATCCGTTTGAAGCCAAGTTTCATAAACTGAACGGGGCCAAAACAGAGCTGGGCAGTGAAGATGAAGTGCAAGCGATCCTGAAACAGATCGAAGGTGCAGACTTTACGATCAAGGAAGTTAAAGAGAAAGAACGGAGCCGTAACCCCTCCGCCCCGTTTACGACAAGTTCTCTGCAACAGGAAGCGGCGCGTAAATTGAATTTCAGAGCTTCCAAGACGATGTCGGTCGCCCAACAACTATATGAAGGTGTAGACCTTGGAAAAGAAGGCACAGTAGGTCTCATCACGTATATGCGTACGGACTCCACACGAATTGCGGCATCTGCACAAGAAGAAGCCAAAGAATATATCGTTGGTAAGTATGGTGAGCCATTTGCACCTGAGACTCCACGAAACTATTCCAAAAAAGCAGCTAATGCTCAGGATGCGCATGAAGCGATTCGTCCAACTTCAATTCTGCGTGACCCTGACTCAATCAAGTCATTCATGAGTCGCGATCAGTTCCGGTTGTACAAACTGGTATGGGAACGTTTTGTTGCGAGCCAGATGTCTTCGGCTATCCTGGATACACTCTCTGTAGATATTGCTGCGGGGGACACCATTTTCCGTGCAGCAGGTTCGAAGGTACGATTCCAAGGTTTCATGAAGGTATATGTTGAAGGAAACGACGATGGTACAACCGATGAAGATCGTCTGCTGCCTCCGTTGAAAAGTGGAGATGTGCTTGAGAAGCAGGAGATTGAGCCAAAACAGCATTTTACACAACCGCCACCACGATATACGGAGGCAAGGTTGGTTAAGACGCTTGAGGAATTGGGTATAGGGCGTCCGAGTACATATGCGCCAACACTGGAGACCATTCAGAAGCGCGGATATGTTGCAATTGAGGAAAAGAAATTCATGCCGACCGAGCTGGGTGAACTGGTCATCGAACAGATGGAAGAGTTTTTCCCTGAAATCCTGAATGTAGAGTTTACCGCGAACATGGAAGGTGACCTTGACCATGTGGAGGAAGGTTCCGAGGATTGGGTCAAAGTACTCGCAGAATTCTATGAATCTTTTGAGAAACGCCTTGAGTTTGCGGAAGAAGAAATGAAAGAAATCGAGATTGAAGACGAAGTATCCGATGAGATCTGTGAGAAGTGCGGCAAACCGCTGGTTTATAAACTCGGACGTTTTGGCAAGTTTCTTGCGTGCTCGGGCTTCCCTGATTGCCGGAATACCAAACCGATTATCAAGGATATCGGCGTGACTTGTCCGAAGTGTAAGGAAGGTCATGTTGTTGAGCGTCGTAGCAAAAAAGGACGTATTTTCTACGGTTGTGACAAATATCCTGAATGTGATTTTGTCTCATGGGACAGACCTTCAGCCAAACCATGTCCAAGTTGCGGATCGCTAATGATTGAAAAGCGGAACAAAAAGGGAGCACGATTGCAGTGTACTTCATGTGATCATCAGGAGCCGGTGGATGAACCGGATGACGAATCAGCGGATTAATATATATGCGAATCAAATTTAGTGAATTTTGAAATTGTTTTATGGGGGTAAATGATTTTGACGAATGAACAACAAGTAACCGTTATTGGTGCCGGGCTGGCAGGAACAGAAGCGGCCTGGCAGATTGCAAGTCGCGGCGTACGCGTGAAATTATACGAGATGAGACCTGTTGTGAAAACGCCAGCCCATCATACGGATAAATTTGCAGAACTGGTATGTAGCAACTCGCTTCGTGCGAATGGATTGACCAATGCAGTGGGTGTGTTAAAAGAAGAAATGAGGATGCTCAATTCTCTCGTATTGTCAGCAGCAGACAAACATGCAGTTCCCGCAGGTGGGGCGCTTGCTGTGGACCGTGATGGATTTTCAGGTGAGATTACATCCACGTTGCACCAGCATCCGCTCATCGAAGTGGTGAATGAGGAATTAACTTCTCTGCCGGAAGATGGCATCGTTGTTGTTGCAACGGGGCCGCTGACCTCACCTGCCTTGTCTGAGCAAATCAAGGCACTAATGGGGGAAGAGTATTTCTACTTCTATGATGCAGCTGCACCGATCATCGAAAAAGATTCAATTGATATGAATAAAGTGTATCTGGCTTCCCGTTATGATAAGGGTGAAGCGGCATATCTGAACTGTCCGATGACAGAAGAAGAGTTTGATGTCTTCTATGAAGCTCTCATTACTGCTGAAGTCGCTCAATTGAAAGAGTTCGAGAAAGAAATCTACTTTGAAGGCTGTATGCCAATCGAAGTGATGATGAAACGCGGAAAACAGACGGCTCTGTTTGGTCCGATGAAACCGGTAGGTCTGGTTAACCCTCATACAGGAGAGTTGCCACATGCGGTTGTTCAGCTTAGACAGGACAATGCAGCTGGAACCCTGTATAACTTGGTGGGCTTCCAGACGCATCTGAAATGGGGAGAACAGAAACGTGTCTTCTCCCTTATTCCTGGACTTGAAAATGCAGAGTTCGTTCGTTATGGCGTAATGCACCGTAATACATTTATTAACTCTCCTAAACTGCTTCTTCCGACGTATCAGTTTAAAGAGCGTCCAAACCTGTTCTTTGCAGGTCAGATGACGGGTGTAGAAGGATATGTGGAATCTGCTGCATCAGGGCTTATTGCCGGCATGAACGCAGCCAAAGCAGCACTTGGGCAGGAACTGGTGGTATTGCCGGTAGAAACAACACTTGGCAGTATGGCTCAGTATATTACAACGGCTGACTTCAAGCACTTCCAACCAATGAATGCAAACTTTGGTTTGTTGCCGAAGCTTGAAACGAAGATTCGTAACAAAAAGGAAAAAAATGAAGCTCTTGCACAGCGTGCCCTGGATGGCATCACCAGTTTTGCTGCGGCAGAAGGTCTAACTGTTCCGGAACGCGTATAAATTATTCGTGGGAGGATGCTGATATCATGGATATGTCATTTCATGCTACAACGATCTGTGCTGTTCGTCATAATGGTAAGGCTGCAATCGCAGGAGATGGTCAGGTGACCATGGGCCAAAGTGTTGTGATGAAGAATACAGCCAAGAAGGTAAGACGTTTGTACCGCGGACAGGTTGTTGCTGGCTTTGCTGGTTCTGTGGCGGATGCGATCACCCTGTTTGAGAAATTCGAAGGTAAGCTGGAGGAGCACCATGGTAACTTGCAACGTGCTGCTGTAGAGCTTGCCAAGGATTGGCGTCAGGATCGGATTTTGCGTAAGCTTGAGGCGCTCTTGATTGTGATGGACAAATCAGGTATGTTGCTCATTTCAGGCGGCGGGGAGATTATCGAACCGGATGATGACGTTATTGCTATCGGATCAGGTGGAAACTTTGCCTTATCTGCTGCGCGTGCGTTGAAACGTCATGCAGTAAACCTGGAAGCGAAAGATATTGCGCGTGAATCACTTCAGATTGCCTCAGAGCTATGTGTATATACCAATAATAATATTATTGTAGAAGAGTTATAAGCCAAAGAAATCTCCCGTAGTGGAGCATGATTCTGTAATCTGCTCCAGGACGTCTAGGGGATTCTTTGTCCTTGTTAGGAAAAATAAATTCAACATACTGGTAGGAGGGAAGCAATATGAATACTCAAGCGTTAACACCGAGACAGATTGTTGCAGAGCTTGACAAGTATATTGTAGGTCAAAAGAAAGCTAAAAAATCGGTAGCTGTAGCCCTTCGTAATCGATATCGGCGTAGCCTTTTGCCTGAGCACACTCAGGACGACATTGTGCCTAAAAATATCTTGATGATTGGACCTACCGGTGTGGGTAAAACGGAAATCGCCCGTCGCCTTGCTAAACTGGTAGGTGCGCCATTTGTGAAAGTGGAAGCTACCAAGTTCACTGAAGTAGGTTACGTTGGCCGTGACGTTGAATCGATGGTGCGTGATCTGATTGAGACATCACTGCGGATGGTGAAGTTGGAGCGGACTGAAAAAGTGAAGGACAAAGCTGAAGAAGCTGCCAATGAGCGAATTGTACATATTTTGGCTCCTTCACAGTCCAAGTCCAAGAGTCAGCGTAATCCCTTTGAGATGATTTTTGGTAATAATGGCAACAACGTTCAGGAACAGGATGAGCCAGAACCGGATACCGGGGTTGCCGAACGCCGCCGTAAGATCAAGTTTGATCTGTTGTCCGGCAAGCTGGAGGATGACATCATTGAGATTGATGTCGAAGACACTGCGCCTAACATGATGGACATGTTTGCTGGACAAGGTAATGATCAGATGGGCATGAATATGCAGGAGATGTTTGGAAGCCTCTTACCTCGTCGTACGAAAAAGCGCAAGCTCGCCATCAAAGAAGCGCGCAAAGTGTTGACCCAGGAAGAAGCAGGCAAATTGATCGATATGGATGATGTTACACAAGAATCCATTCGTCGAGCAGAGCAGACAGGTATCATTTTCATAGATGAAATTGACAAGGTCGCCAGTCAAGGGCGCGGTAGTGGTCCTGATGTATCCCGTGAGGGTGTGCAACGTGACATACTGCCTATCGTAGAGGGCTCTACAGTAATGACGAAATATGGTCCTGTCAAAACGGATTATATTCTGTTTATGGCAGCTGGCGCATTCCATGTCGCCAAACCCTCTGATTTGATTCCTGAGCTTCAGGGACGCTTCCCAATTCGTGTGGAACTAAGCAGTCTAACACTGGAGGAGTTTGTATCCATTCTGACTGAACCCCAAAATGCACTGACCAAGCAGTATGTTGATCTGTTGCGCACAGAGAATATTGAGATTGAGTTCTCGGATGAGGCTATTCGCGAGATTGCCAAATTGGCTGAATCCGTCAATCAAAATACAGAAAATATAGGTGCTCGTCGATTGCATACGATTCTTGAAAAGCTTTTGGAGGATTTATCCTTTGAGGCACCTGAGCTTACACTGGAGCGTATGGTGATCACTCCGGAGTATGTCCGGGAGAAATTAAATGATATTGCGCTTGATCGTGATTTGAGCCAGTATATCCTGTAACATGCGGCTAGTAATGTAGTTGTTAAGATGATGCTATAAATGAACGGTATGCAAGAGAGTAGAGAACATTTGTGTGATCGACAAAGGGAAGCGATCCTTTAACGAATCACAAAGGCCCTCTTACTTAACGCATATCGTTTATTTTTGTTTCTATCTAAAGGATTTTGATGTTACAACCGATAAAAGATGTGTGGTTGTTATACGGATCGACAAAACCTAGGACTTGTGCCGCATGTATCCGGAGTTAAAACCTATCGGAGTGGTAGTTATTCTTCCATTCCAAACCCAATGATTCCCATTAAATGAATTTTCCTTATTCCAAGTCTGGTCATCGGTTTAGTCGACAGATTGGTAAATGTTGCGTAAATGCGCAAAATGATGAATTGTTGAAAAGTTTGAAGCCACTAATTGTTTTCTTAAAATTAAAATATATAGACCCCACTTAATTGTTAAGAAAGTGTTGTGTGGGCAAGACGAGTTTTCTTTAGTCTTGAAAGATAATTTGTCAATTGATTAATATACAGCTTTGTATGTATACCTATCATATTGTCCTTAAACCCTTAGTATAACAGCAAAAAATTCTAACATTATCAACTATGAAATATTCGGAAATATACATAATTACGGGCGTTATAAGCTCATGCTGAGACTCGAATTTTTTTTTTTATTTTAAGAATGTTAAAGAACAATAAGGGAGAGTATTAACATACTTTTGTTTTGGGCCCGAACATTTACGAAAAAATTCATAATTTGCAGAAAATACACAAAAAGCCCCGTCTTTCAGAAAAGATAGGGCTTTTTTCTTATTGTAATAAATCCCAAACTCGAAGAAACTTATGTTATACGACAACATCAGAGTTAATTCTACTTAAGTCCTAGAAAACCGTGTAAAGACGAATGTTTTTGTCGAAAAAAACATAAGAATTTTTAAGGGAAAAGATACAATCTTTTTCCATAACTTCTAAAGAGAGGAGGGAGATTGTGAATCTTTTAAACGATATCAGCTTTAAAAGATTACAAGGTGCACTCGATGCGTCCAATATCAGACAACGAACAATTGCTGACAACATCGCGAACGCCGACACCCCGTATTTCAAGCGCTCGGACGTTTCTTTTGAAGAAATGTTGCAAGGGCAAATGAATGGAGATATGCCTGTTCTTAAGGGTAAAGTAACTGATGCAAGGCATTTTGTCATAGGTCCTTCCTCTTCCGTACCCACGCCAGTAGTTAATATGGACCAGTCAACCTCCATGAATAACAACGAAAACAATGTCGATATAGACAGAGAAATGAGTCTTCTGGCGGAGAATCAGTTACGTTATAACGCTTATATTCAGCAAGTGAACGAACAAATTAAAATCATGCGTGTTGGCGTGGAAGGGAGATAACCTAAATTGAACATTAGTAATAGTTTTAGTATCAGTAGCTCAGCTCTGACAGCCCAACGGTTGCGGATGGACGTAATATCTTCCAACATTGCCAACGCAGAGACTACGCGCGCGAGCGTATCCAATGGTGAAGCGGTCCCTTACAAACGTAAAATGGTTGTGCTTGAGCCGAATAAAACGTCATTTGGTACGATGCTGCAAAATCAGATGAGAGGTAGCGGTTCAGGAGATGGCGTAAGAGTAACGGAGATTCGCGAGGATCAGTCACCTCTGAAGCCTGTGTATGACCCTTCTCATCCGGATGCAAACGCAGAAGGATATGTATTTATGCCTAATGTGGATATTGCGAAAGAAATGGTCGACATGATCTCTGCTTCGCGTTCATATGAAGCAAACGTAACAGCACTGAATTCAACCAAAGCGATGATCTCCAAAGCTTTGGAGATTGGAAGATAATCTGCTTAAAAATGAAAATAAGAAAAATACAAACCAGGGATGAAGGGGAGGGACATTAATGATTCAGAACAACATGTTTAGCATACAGGGGATACAACCGCTACAGATGAAGAGTGCAACCGAAAGTAAGCCTTCTACACCAGCCGAAACCATTCAGAGCTTCGGTACATACTTACAGAATGCATTAGGGTCCGTTGCAGCACAGGAGGCTCAATCGCATGAAATGTCGAATCAATTTTTGGT
Organism: Paenibacillus sp. FSL H7-0940; assembly: GCF_037979415.1. Taxonomy (NCBI): domain Bacteria; kingdom Bacillati; phylum Bacillota; class Bacilli; order Caryophanales; family Paenibacillaceae; genus Paenibacillus; species Paenibacillus sp. FSL H7-0940. Next base: position 3,170,851 of record NZ_CP150280.1, on the reverse strand, counting down.
CGGCAAAGCGAATGTGGATCAAGTGATGATTGCTTCAGAACAGGCCTTGTTAAGCCTACAACTCACAACTCAAGTCCGAAACAAAGTGGTCGAAGCATACCAAGAAGTTATGCGAACGCAGTTATAAAATAACCTACTTGCGCTTCGATAATAGCGCTGATCATTACAACAAAGCAGCTGCGATGCTGCTCCTGATCGTCAACCTATGAAACGGCTAGGGTTGAGTAAGGACAGACTAAGCAAAGTTTCGGATGGGGTGACAGAGTGAATGAGAGAATCGCCCAGTACAGGGATAAGGCATCCCAGTATTGGAATAGTTTTAGCAAAAAGCAAAAAGTATTATTTATATCCACCTTCCTGTTCCTGATTTTGGCTGCAGTTGTACTCACGATGCAATTGTCCAAAACGGAATATGAAGTTGCTTTTACAGATTTGAATGCAAGTGATTCAGCGGGCGTGATCAGTTATCTCGATTCATCTAGCATTCCATACAAATTAAGTTCAGATGGCAAGACCATATCCGTACCGAGTACAAGTGTTGCAATTGCAAAGGTGAATGTTGGATCTCAAGGGATTATTCAGAATGGTTCATTAGGGTATAAGTCATTCGAGGAGTCATCATCCCCCATCGGGATGACGGATAAAGAGTTTGATGTAAAGTACAACAACGCTATAAACGGAGAAGTTGAACAGTTACTTCAGCGGATGCAAGGGATACAGGATGCTAAAGTACTGGTTAATATGCCGAAAGATAACATCTTTGCTGGTTTGGAAGAACAAGACAAAGCATCAGCATCGGTAGCTCTCCAATTCAAACCGGGTTATCACCCAAATCAGGCAGCGGTAGATGGCTACTTTAACTTGGTTAAGACTGCAATTCCTAATCTGCCTGTTGAGAACATCACGATTACAAACACAGATGAAGCAGAATTGATTCCAACTGCCCGAGGTGGCAGTGGCGGGTTGTCTTCCGAAGTTCAAGAGAACATGGCACTACAGAAAAAGTTTGAAAACGATGTCCGTAATAACGTAAAGCAGTTCCTTTCCCAGATTGTAGGCGAAGACAAAGTTAATGTTTTGGTAGCCTCCAAACTTAATTTTGACAAAGAAACACGTAAGGAAAATCTGGTTACACCTGTTGATGTAGATAATATGAAAGGCATCGAGATCAGTGTGCAGGAGATTCAAAAGAGCTACACTGGCGCAAGCAATCCAACAGGTGGTGTTGCTGGCACAGGGCAAGAGGAAGTTCCGGGTTACCCATCATCTGATGCAACCGGTAACTCTACCTCCGAAGAATCATCAAGCACTATAAACTACGATGTTAATCGAATCGCCAAGGATATTATTTCCAGTCCGTATACTGTAAAAGACTTAACCATTAACGTTGCAGTTGAACCACCGAATGGAGAAACAGAATTACAGGGACCGGTTCAGGACGCAATTGAGAATATTTTGGTTAACATTGTTCGTGCTTCACTGGCAGACTCAGGCACTATAATAAGTGACGCCGATCTGACAAAGAAAGTTTCAGTTATGTCACAAGGCTTCCAGACTGCCTCTGCAGACAATACAGGTTTCCAGCTTTCCTCAACGATGATGTGGGGTGGAGGCGCACTCATAGCGGCATTGATCGCAGCGGTAGTTATTTTGTTAGTACGCCGTCGCCGCAAACAAAACGAAGTCGAAGAAGAAGAGATTCCTCTTCCAATAGCAACAGAGTTCCCGTCCATTACGCTGGACAGTGTAACGAACGAAAGTCAGGTGCGCAAACAATTGGAGAGTTTGGCCAAGAAAAAGCCAGACGAATTCGTCAATCTGCTGCGTACATGGCTGGCTGACGAATAGAGGTGAGCGCATTGGCAAAGGCAAGCAGTCAAGGTTTGACTGGCAAACAAAAAGCAGCAATATTGTTGATTACATTAGGTCCGGAAGTATCGGCTCAGATTTTCAAACATCTGCGTGACGAAGAGATCGAGCAACTTACGTTGGAGATTGCCAACGTTCGCAAGGTTGATTCTTCCGAAAAGGATATGATCATGGCCGAGTTTCACCAGATCTGTCTGGCGCAGGAATATATCTCTCAGGGCGGTATCAATTACGCCAGAGAAATCCTGGAAAAAGCTCTGGGTTCATCAAAAGCACTTGAAGTCATTAATCGTTTGACAGCTACGCTGCAAGTCAGACCATTTGACTTTGCGCGCAAAGCAGATCCGAATCAAATTTTGAACTTTATTCAGAATGAAAGCCCGCAAACGATTGCCCTGGTTCTGTCTTACCTGCAATTCGAACAGGCAGCAGCGATTCTATCATCCTTGCCACAAGAGAAACAGGCAGATGTCGCTCGCCGGGTGGCTGTTATGGATAGTACTTCGCCAGAAGTTATCTCTCAAGTGGAGCGGGTTCTGGAACAGAAGTTATCCTCTACCGTAACGCAGGATTACACCAATGCAGGTGGTATCGAATCGATCGTTCAGATTCTGAACGGAGTCGATCGGGGGACAGAACGTACCATTTTGGACTCGCTCGAGATTCAGGATCCAGAGCTTGCAGAGGAAATCAAAAAACGCATGTTTGTATTCGAAGATATCGTCAATGTGGATGATCGTTCGATTCAGCGCATTATTCGGGATATCGACAACGCAGATTTGCAGTTGGCACTCAAAGTGGCAAGCGAAGAAGTTCGGGATGCCGTGTTCCGGAATATGTCGAAACGGATGTCCGAGACATTCAAAGAAGAGATGGAATTCATGGGACCTGTGCGATTGCGTGATGTTGAGGAAGCTCAGACACGTATCGTAGGAACGATACGCAGATTGGAAGAAGCCGGTGAGATCATTATCGCACGCGGTGGAGGAGATGATATCATTGTCTAATTTGATTAAATCTTTCCAGTATGTACCGGTTGATGACCGTAAAAAACTTGAAAATCATCATCATTATGGTGGTTCTGAGGAGTCTGAAACGGAATTAAGTGGTGTGAGTGCTGAAGGTTCTGAAGTTGAAACACTTCAAGCACGCGTGGACGAAGAAACACAACGTCTTACCGCAGAAATGCTGGAAGATGCCAAGGAGTTTGCAGAAAAGCAAGTACGTGAAGCTTCAGAAGAGGCAGAGCGCATGCTTCAAGAGGCCCGTGAACAGATCGACAGCTGGTGGCAGGAACAACGACAACAGGATGAACATCTGACCGAAGCGCTTCGTTCACAAGGTTTCCAACAGGGTTTTGAGGAAGGCAAAGTACAAGCTGAACTGGATCTCCAGGTGCAGATCGAAAAGATGATGATTGAAGCCCAGGAAGTGCTCAGGGAAGCTTATGTAGCTAAAGATCAGATCATTCAGGAAGCCGAACCGTTCCTCGTGGAGCTCGCTTGCGGGATCGCTGAGAAAGTCATTGATAAGCAACTTACCATTGAACCCGATCATACATTGGAACTGATTCGTCAGAGTTTGTCACGTAAACGGGAGCAGGGTTTGATCACACTCTGTGTGGCACCTGATCAGTTTACATTTGTACAGGCAGCTCGTGAAGAATTGTCTCTATCTATTGACTCTCAGGCAGAATTGCAGATTTTGCCTGATTCAACGGTCAAAGATAAGGGATGTGTCATTCGTTCTTCGTTCGGAAGTGTAGATGCGAGAATTGATACACAGCTTGCTGAGATTAAAAAAGAACTGGTCCGCATAGCACTTGAGGATGAGGAGCGAAAAAATCAACATGAAGGTTCTTAGTTCACAGCGATATATGGAACATTTGCGCCAATTCGATCCTGTTCGTATTAACGGCAAAGTTACTCAGGTCATTGGTCTTATGGTGGAGTCAGAAGGGCCAGATGCAAGTATCGGTGACGTATGTTATATCTATCCTGGTAAATCGGCCAAGCCTCTTCAGGCCGAAGTTGTTGGGTTTCGAGATAACAAAGTGCTGCTTATGCCACTGGGTGAACTTCAATCCATCGGTCCTGGCTGCGATGTAGTAGGTACGGGTAAACCACTCGGCGTTCAGGTAGGCTCCGAATTGCTCGGTAAAGTATTGGACGGACTTGGCCAACCGCTGGACGGTTCCCTCCTTCCATCCAGAATGCCGATGTACTCTACCTCCAATACACCGGTTAATCCAATGGATCGTCCACGTGTACTTGAAACGATGGGTGTTGGTGTAAGAGCTATCGACGGATTGTTGACCGTAGGTAAGGGACAGCGTGTAGGTATTTTTGCCGGTTCTGGTGTTGGTAAGAGTACATTGATGGGCATGATTGCTCGTAATACAGCAGCAGATGTCAATGTCATCGCGCTTGTGGGTGAGCGTGGACGTGAGGTACGCGACTTTATTGAACGGGATCTGGGTCCGGAAGGACTGGAACGTTCCGTAGTCATTGTTGCAACATCAGATCAGCCTGCCCTGATTCGGATTAAGGGAGCAGTTATTGCGACCACTATTGCAGAGTATTTCCGAGATCGTGGAATGAACGTGATGCTCATGATGGATTCGGTAACCCGATATGCGATGGCACAAAGGGAAGTGGGTCTGGCTGTAGGCGAACCTCCGGCAATGAGAGGATATACGCCATCGGTTTTTGCAAGTTTGCCCAAACTGCTTGAACGGGCGGGTACAGGACCTACCGGTTCGATTACAGCCTTTTACACCGTTCTGGTCGATGGGGATGACATGAATGAACCGATCGCGGATGCGGTAAGGGGTATTCTGGATGGACACATTGTGTTAAATCGATCCATTGCAAATAAAGGTCATTTTCCAGCGATTGATGTGTTAGCCAGCATAAGCCGTGTTATGAAGGATATTGCTCCAGAAGAGCAGTTGGAAGCCGTTAATAATATGAAACGTTTGATGGCTGTGTACAAAGAATCGGAAGATTTGATCAATATTGGAGCTTACCAGCGGGGATCAAATGCAGCCATAGATGAATCGATAGACCAGATTGATAGTATATGGAACTTTACCAAGCAGAAAGTCGACGAGAAAGTCACTTTAAGTGAAGTACAGGAACGTTTGATTCTTGAATTTGCAAGGAGATGAATGGGTAAACGATGAAATTTCGATATCATTTCCAGAAAGTTGTTGACCTGAAGAGTAATGAAAAAACACAGGCAGAGTGGATGTTATCCACAGCGATCGGTAAACTTCAGACGGAGGAAGATCATCTGATACAACTTCTTAATGATAGAAGTAATCTGATCGGCATTATCCAATCTGCTACGGAAAATACAGCGTCTGTAAACAGTCTGCAGGAGATGCAGCGTTATGTATATCACCTTGACGAGTGCATTTCACGCAAAAACAGTGATGTTAAACATGCTCAGGTCAATGTGCAACGGAATCAGACGTTTCTGAACGGTAAGATGGTTGATGAAAAAGTATGGCTTGGAGCGAGAGACAAGGCAAAAATCAAATTTCAGCAGGAGATGCTCCTCCGGGAACAGAACGATCTGGACGAGATGGCTACTGTACGCTTCGCTGCCAAAGCCGGACGCGCGAATTGATGTGAGCCGGACGCGAAGTTGTCTCGTGAAGGAGGAATAAACGATGGCTGTTAAAGATGATAGCGACATGGAAAAAGAGTCGGGAGGCGGTTGGGAAAAGTTTCTCATGATTTCTATCCCGATTGTATTCACCGTGGTATTGCTAGGTGTACTACTTACGCTATTTAATGTAGATATTCGTAATAATTTGTTTGAATTTGCCAACAAGATACCGGTAGTTAAGGAATGGGTACCTGATCCTGTACTGGATCCGGAGAAGGAGAAGCTGGAGAAGAGTGAGCAGCAGGTTGAAAGTGCTGAAGCCACAATCGAAAAGCTGAAATCCCAAGTAACTGCCAAAGAAACAGAGCTCAAGGCAGCACAGGAAGCGACAACAACTGAAGCAAAGAAGGCCACGGACCTTCAGAAGAAGTTGGATGATGCGGAAAAAGCGGATGAAACGGCTACAGCAGCAACGCCCGAAACGGAATCTGATTATCAGAAACAAATCAAAGATTTGGCTAAAATGTATGCTGACATGAGCCCAAGCAAAGCTGCACCGATTTTGCAAAATATGACGAATGAGGAAATGGTATTGTTGTTGAATGCCATGCAGTCATCTGCTCGGACCAAGGTGCTTGAAAAGATGGACCCGAAAACGGCAGCCGATGTCACCATGATGATGAAGGATGCCAAACCGTCCGGGGATCTGGCGCTGGATGCGCTGCAATCCAGATTGAAGAAAGAAACCACAGCAACTTCAACTGCATCCACAACCACAAGCAAAAACCTGGATAAAAACCAGCTTAGTCAAACATTTGCTTCGATGTCTGCTTCAAGTGGTGCCAAGCTATTATTGGAAACATACAAGTTAAGTCCTGACAAAACATTGACCATCCTGAATTCAGTAGATGATGCAACACGCTCTCAATTGCTTGAGAACATGTCTTCAGAGGATTCGGTTGAAACTGCAAAAATTTTGAACAGATTAATGGGTAACAAGTAGAACTGATTACTCTGTATAACCGAGAGGAGGTGAAAATAAATGTCGATTGTATATCAAATGGCATCCACAGCATCTGCAAAAGCAACGGGGACAGGTCAGACAACCGGAGCACAATCGAAAGGTTCAGCTGTAGGTGCTAGCGATGAATTTCTCCAAACTCTTACACAATCGCTATCTGGAGGAAACACAGAAGGTGATAGTTCAAGCGCTACTGGAAGTTTAACTGCCAATCCGTTGGTGTTTTCCTTTGCTACAAGTGAAGAAGGAGAAGCGGCATCAATCACGGCTATACTGAATTCGTTGTTCACGGACTTGGATTCACTTGACGAAGCTTTGGAAAATGACCCAGCTCTACTTGCAGGTTTGCAAACTCTGATTCAACAGATGTATACACAATTAAGTGATCCTTCAGGTACTAATGCAGAAGGTTCCGACGAGTCTTCGAACGGAGCGGAAAGTGTAAAAATAGTACCCGCAATTGAACTGTCGCAGCATCCTGCAGCAGTACGTTTTGTTCTGCAAGATATGCTTACACAATTAGTAGCTGGAATGAATGATCCTGAGAGTAACGTTGCGAAGAACGCTCCTGAATTCAAACATTTGTTACAATCTCTGCAGAGTCAGCTTCAAGAGTCTGGAGTGGATACCACTAGTAACAAAGGATGGACTGAACTGAAATCCATACTGGATACATTGACTGCAGTTAAGGATCAGACTGCACAAGTTGCTCCAAGTACTTCGCTTCAAACATCCAAACAGGATTCGGTCGTACCACAAGTTCTTGTTGCGGCAGTGGCGAATTCTGGAACCCAGGTGAAAGCTGAAGCTGAGACAACATCTGCTTCAAATGCAGGTGGAGAAGTGGAACACTCAACCATCATTACTGCAGGAGAGCTGTCCTTGCGTTCATCAGGTACAACAGCAGGAAAACCGGCTGAACCTGTAATGCAAACATCACAGTTTGCGAAGGAAATGACACAGTTTGTTGTTAACAAGCTGGATATTGTCCAGCAAAAAGGATTTTCCGAGGCGACCATCTCACTTCGGCCTGAGCATCTAGGTAAGTTGGATGTTCAAATTACCTTACAGAACGGGCAGTTGGTTGCACGGTTTATGACTGAGCATACGATGGCTAAAGACATGCTTGAACAACAAATGACGCAGCTGCGTTCTTCACTTCAAGCCCAGGGAATTCAAGTGGAACGACTTGAGGTTACCCAGAACAGTTCAATCGGATCACAGATGTATCAGGACGGAGGCCGTCAGCCGGGAAGTAACTCTCAACAACAACGCCGTTCGCGTGAGCGTGAGGAACAATCGGATGATGCTATAGCTACAGCAGGGATTCAAGAAGAATTGCGTAACTGGCGTAGCGAGCAAGTCGAAGGAAATGAATTACAGAGAGATACGTTTAGTGCTGAGGCTTAAACAGAAATGAGGTGAGCATATGGCTAATGAAATTGTTTCAACGAATAATACCTGGCCGAACTATTCGGCAGCCAATAAAGCAACCACAAGTGCCGCAACAAAGGAATTGGGTAAAGATCAGTTTCTAAAAATCCTGATTACCCAGCTGCAAAATCAAGACCCGATGCAGCCGATGGAGGATAAGGAATTTATCGCTCAAATGGCACAGTTCAGCTCAGTGGAACAACTGGTCAATATTTCTACGCAGCTTAAAACATTGAACCAGTCCCTTGGTGCTGTATCCGGTATGATTGGCATGGAGGTAAGTTGGCTTTCTTCTAATAAAGATGATAACGGAACTCTTCGTCAGGGTATTGTAGATTCCATCATTGTAAGAGATAGCGTTCAATACGCAAAAGTGGGCAACGACGAGATTAAGCTGGATGAGATCATTCAGGTGAATTATCCAAAACAGGCAGAAGAGAGTCAAACTCCGGTACAGAACGTTCAGGATGTAACTCCTGAAACGAACGAGAGCCAGGAAGTTGAATCATCCGCTGAAACGGGTGATACGGAAGATAGCGGGAAAACGATATGAGTGATCGCATAACGGTTGGACAATTATACGCAGGCCCGATTACACCGAATATGCTTCAAAGACCCAAAACGGGAGAAGCTTTGGCTATACCCGAAAAACCTTTTGCAAAAGTGCTGGAAGATAACCTTCTGAAATTGAGCAATCATGCTGCCAAACGATTGGAACAGCGTGGTATTGAACTCAAGACTGAGCAAATGGAACAGATTGGTTCTGCTTTGGACAAAGCTGCTGCCAAAGGAGCCAAAGAGTCATTGATTTTAATGCAGGATATGGCTTTTATCGTCAATGTCAAAAATCGTACTGTGGTTACAGCTATGGATAGTGAGAGCATGAAGGATAATGTGTTCACTCAGATTGATAGTGCCGTAATCATTTCTTAACCGGCTGGCCCTTCTCGGGAGCCGGAATGCCGCTGACCGACTGATGCGGTAACCAAATGAAGACTGGGAGGATTTTTAAAAATGATAAAATCAATGTACTCAGGCGTTTCCGGGATGCGGGGTTTCCAAACAAAACTCGACGTAATTGGTAACAATATTGCGAACGTAAACACGGTTGGCTTCAAAGGCAGTCGGGTTATGTTCAAAGATATTATGAGCCAAACAACGGCAGGGGTAACTGCTCCTGGCGATGCAAGTGGTGGTGTCAATGCGAAACAAATCGGTCTTGGTGTAACGGTAGGTTCAATTGATACGCTGCATCTGGCAGGTAGCCCAATGACAACGAATAATCCAACAGATCTTCGGATTAATGGAGATGGATTCTTCTTGGTACGTTTGAGTGAAGATCAGGAAGTACCTTACCTGACTCGTGCAGGGGATTTCCATGTGGATGCTGCACGTAACCTTTTGACTTCGGATGGATTGTTTGTTCTGGATAACGGTGGTGGAAATATTACGATACCGGATGATGTTGTTTCCTTCACGATAGGTCAGGATGGAACAATTAACCAAACCATGGCAGACGGAACCATCGAAGCGGGTCCACAGATTGGAATAGGTAAAGTTGTCAATCCAGAAGGCCTTGAGAAAATTGGGGGCAACTTGTACCGTATGACAGCAAACGCGAATCCGGATGGGGCGCTGGAACCATTAACAGCGAACAGTGCTGAGGACGGAACAGGAGCAATCATTGCTGGACAGCTCGAGATGTCTAACGTGGATCTGACAGGAGAGTTTACTGAGATGATCGTAGCTCAACGTGGATTCCAGGCAAACTCCCGAATCATTACAACGTCGGATGAAATACTTCAGGAAGTTGTTAACCTGAAACGTTAATAACTGATTAATGAATTTTTAAAACGTGGGGGAGCTTGCTCCTCCCACTCTGATTAAGGGGGCTTAGCATGATTTCGGTTACGCGGTTAAATGGTTCTCCCATGTGGTTAAATGCGCTGATGGTTGAAATTGTGGAAGAGACGCCGGATACGTATATTACTCTGGTAACTGGAAAGAGACTGATTGTGCTTGAAAAAGCCGCTGACGTTATTTCCAAGATTAAAGATTACAACCGTGAAATCGGGGTTCAGGCAGCCACTATTAAAGTGCAGCAAACGGAGGAATCCTGATGAAAAAAATGATGCCCTGGCTTGCAACAATGTTGCTGGCGATAACACTCATTGTGGTGGTTGTGTTTGTATTTATGCAAGGACAGAACGGGAATAAGGACGACACACATACGGCGGCAGCCTCAGAAGCTAAGAAGATGACTGCGGATGAGATTGTAGAGGTTTCCTCTGAGCTTGGAGAAATTAAAACCAATTTGGCTGATACGGATCATGTTGTAGTTGTCAGCTTCTCATTCAAGTTGTCAGACAAAACAGCCAAAGAAGATTTCGAGAAAATCAAAGAAATTACAGTGAAGCCTATTATCATTCAGACGTTTGCGGATACAAAGTCTGAGGAGCTGGCTACAGCGAAGGGCCGCGTACAATTTAATGAGAGATTGACGGGACTAATTAATGAAGCTTTACCTGAAGGTAAGTTGAGCAGCACCAGTTTTTCAGCTTTTGTAATGGCGCCAATGTAAATGAACAGAACACGCTGTAGACCTGTAAGGGGGTGAGAACATGGTGGATGTATTATCACAAAATGAGATTGACGCCCTATTAGCAGCCCTTTCTTCTGGTGAAATGGACGCAGAAGAATTGAAGAAGGAAGAAACTCAGAAGAAAATCAGATCGTACGATTTTAAGCGGGCAGTGCGTTTTTCCAAAGACCATATCAGAAGCTTGACTCGTATTCACGAAAACTTTGCACGCTTTCTCACCACTTATTTTTCAGCCCAACTGCGGACGTTCGTTCAAATCAATGTCGTTCAGGTCGAACAGTTGCCTTATGATGAGTTTATCCGTTCTATTCCTAAGATGACGATATTGAACATTTTTGAAGCGGAGCCACTACAGGGACGAATGGTGATGGAAGTCCATCCAAACGTGGGATATGCGATGTTGGATCGCCTGCTTGGTGGAACCGGAATTGCTCCAACCAAGATCGCATCCATGACGGAGATTGAGACGACCATCATGGAGCGGATATTCAGCCGAGCATTTGAAAGTTTGCAGGAAGCATGGAAAACTGTGTTGGATATTTCCCCAAGGATGGAAGCGCTCGAGACCAATCCGCAATTTATGCAGATTGTATCTCCCAATGAGACCATTGCTCTGATCTCGCTCAGTACCAAAATTGGTGACACGACAGGCATGATCAATCTATGTATACCGCATGTCGTTCTTGAACCTATTATGTCACGGTTGTCAACTCATCAGTGGTTTGTTTCGGAGAAGAAAACGAGAGCTCCGGAGGAGTATGATGCTCTAAAAGAGCGTGTAAACAAAGCCAAGTTACCAATCGTTGCGGAATTGGGAGAATCGAGAATTTCAATTGCAGAATTTCTGGGTCTGTCCGTTGGCGATGTCATTACGTTGAACAAACCAGTTGATGAGGGACTTTCCATAAAAGTGGGTGACAAACTGAAATACATGGGCAGTCCGGGGACAATCAAAGACCGTGTGGCTGTGCAAATAGACAAGATTGTCACCGAAGGAGTTGAAGAATTTGACGAGTAAGGATTATTTATCCCAAGAAGAAATCGATGCTTTGCTCAGGCAATCGGAATCGATAAACAGCTCGGAACCCGCTGAAAAGACGGTTGATGATTTTTTGACCGAGCTGGAGCAGGATGCCTTGGGGGAGATTGGTAACATTACATTTGGTAGCGCGGCAACAGCCTTATCCACGCTATTAGGCCTCAAAGTAGATATTACAACACCTAAAGTTTCTATCATTAGTCGAACGCAGTTTGAAGAAGCTTTTCCTAAGCCACATGTTGCCGTTCATGTGAATTACGTGGATGGATTCGAAGGTATTAACTCACTTGTTATCAAGAAGAGAGATGCCCAAGTCATCGCTGATTTGATGTTGGGTGGAGAAGGAAATCCGGTCGATGAAGAACTGAATGAAATCCATATTAGTGCAGTACAGGAAGCGATGAACCAGATGATGGGTTCCTCTGCAACCTCAATGTCCACGATTTTTAATCGTTTTGTGAATATTTCCCCTCCGGGAATCGATATTCTCAATCTGGAGAGTGGAGAGGGTGTAAGTAATCTTCCAGCAGATGAGACACTTATCCAAGTTTCATTTCGTTTGTTAATCGGGGATCTGATCGATTCCAATCTGATGCAGTTGCTTCCAGTACATTTTGCCAAAAGCATGGTAGATATGCTGATTGGAGGCGCTCAGGAGTCAACTGCCAGCGCACCAGTGGCATCAACACCTGAACCTGCGCCAGCAGCTGTACCAGCAACGCCACCACCGGTTGCGGAGCAGCCGCCCGTTCAGCACCAACAGGCTCCACAGGCTCCACAACAGCCTGCTCAGGACTATAACGGATATGGACAGGCCCCGATGGGTATGCCTCAAGGAATGCCGCCACAGCAGCCGTATGGCATGCCACCGCAGCAACCTTATGGTGCACCTCAACATTACGGTGGAATGCCAAATAGGAATGTTAACGTACAACCAGTTCAATTCGCCAATTTGCAAAATGGGGCGTATGGTCAGGTAGACGAAAACAATTTGAATTTATTGATGGACATTCCCCTTAAGGTCACCGTAGAATTAGGAAGGACCCAGAAGCAAATTAAAGATATTTTGGAACTGTCACAGGGTTCGATTGTCGAACTGGATAAGTTAGCCGGGGAACCTGTCGATATTTTGGTGAATAACAAACTGATCGCCAAGGGAGAAGTTGTCGTTATTGACGAAAACTTTGGTGTTCGTGTTATAGATATCGTTAGCCAATGGGACCGAATTCAGAAATTACAATAAGCACAATTTAGGGAGGACTTGAATCAAGATGGCAAACCGAATTTTAGTCGTAGACGACGCTGCATTTATGAGAATGATGATCCGGGACATTTTGTCCAAAAATGGATATGAGGTTGTTGGTGAGGCACAGGATGGCTCACAAGCAATTGAGAAATTTAAAGAGCTTCGTCCGGATCTAATCACAATGGATATTACGATGCCTGAGATGGACGGCATTGCAGCTTTGAAAGAAATCAAGAAGATTGATGCTAACGCTAAAGTAATTATGTGCTCCGCGATGGGTCAACAAGCGATGGTAATCGACGCTATTCAAGCAGGTGCTAAAGACTTTATCGTTAAACCGTTCCAATCTGACCGGGTTATCGAAGCGATCAGCAAGACACTGGGCGTTTAAGAGACATGATGATGGCTCAGGGTGATATTCCAGGAGGAGCTGGCGTGGGAAGTAATTATTATTTACAGCTTGTATGGGTGATTGTTGTCCTGGCCGTCATCCTGGCCCTTATTGTTTATCTGATCCGTTTTCTAAACAAAAGGAATCAGCAAATGTTCCGGCACGGCACAATTCGTACCCTGGGCGGAGTTGGACTGGGGCAAAACAAGTCGTTGCAAATTATGGAAATTGGTGGGTGTGTATATCTGCTTGGTGTAGGTGAAGACATCCAGTTGATAGATAAGGTTTCGGATTTGGAAGAGGCCCAAAGAATCATTGATTCCTTCGAACGAGATGCTGCTGCACAACAAGGAAATCTCTCACCTCTCATTGCCAAGCTCACAAAACGTTTCCGTAAAGAAGAACCGCCGCGGGAAATGGAACTAGAGGACACAACTTCTTTTCACGAAATGTTTGAATCCAAACTTCGGCAGATGCCTAACCGTAAAGAGAAGATGGAAAAGCTCCTGGATAAAGACAATACTACAGATCGGTCGAGGGATTCATGAAGAAAAAGATTTGGTTAGCGTGTTGTTTATTAGGACTTATCAGTCTGGCATCTGTAACGGTTGCCTTTGCCGAACCCATTCCGAATATTGATATTCAGATTGGAAACGGTGATGGAGGGACACCAAGCACGAGTTCACTGTCCATCATTCTGTTAATTACAGTGCTTAGTATTGCTCCAGCAATGCTTGTACTGATGACCAGTTTTACCCGGATTGTAATTGTGCTCGGTTTTATACGTACATCTTTGGGTACACAACAAATGCCACCCAATCAGGTGCTGGTCGGTTTGGCGCTATTTCTGACACTTTTCATTATGTCGCCGACGTTGTCTTCCATAAATCAGGTAGCGCTTCAGCCCTATCTCCAGGGAGAGCTTACGCAAACCGAGGCACTTGAAAAAGCAGCGGATCCCATGAAGAAATTTATGTTTAGTCACACCAGAGAAAAAGATCTTCTGCTGTTTATGAAGTACAATCAGACTGAACAACCAAAGACCTATCAGGATATCCCAATTACTGTTATGGTGCCGGCATATGTAATCAGTGAGTTGAAGACAGCATTCCAGATGGGGTTTATGATTTTTATTCCGTTTCTGGTTATAGACATTGTTGTCGCGAGTACACTCATGGCAATGGGGATGATGATGCTTCCGCCGGTCATGATCTCATTACCTTTCAAAATACTGCTCTTTGTCCTTGTGGACGGGTGGTATCTGGTTGTCAAGTCACTGTTACTGAGTTTTAACACTTGATCCGGAAAGTTAAAGGAGGACGGTCATGACTTCGGAATTTATTATCGGTCTGGCCGGGAAAGCGGTATACACGTCATTGCTGGCCAGCGCACCTATGCTTATACTAGCTCTGGTTGTAGGACTTGCAATCAGTATTTTTCAAGCGACAACTCAAATTCAGGAACAAACATTAGCTTTTGTGCCCAAGATTGTTGCCGTACTTCTGTCAGTACTTTTGTTTGGACCTTGGATCTTAAATATCTTGGTCGATTTCACGTTTAACATTCTCGATAATCTATACAGATACATAGGGTAGGCTTTAGCAGATGGAGACATTGTTGCAAAGTTTCCCTGTCGCTCTGCTTATGTTTTGTCGAATCACATCATTTTTTGTAACTGCGCCAGTTTTTTCGGCTCGAAATGTGCCGGCTTCAGTTAAAATAGGTATCTCTGCATTTGTCACATTATCTGTCTATCTGATTTACGGAATAGACCAGACCGTACCCACAGACCTGAGTTATGTCTTATTGATCATCAGAGAGATTCTAATTGGCCTGCTTTTAGGTTTTGTGGCTTATCTGTTGATGACGGCTGTTCAGACTGCGGGGACCTTTATCGATCTACAGATCGGTTTTGGTATGGCCAATGTATACGATCCAATGACAGGTGCTTCCGCTCCACTTACGGGTAACTTGAAGTATGCATTTGCTATGCTTCTGTTTCTAACGATGAATGGTCACCATTATTTGCTGGATGCGATAGTTTACAGTTACCGGTGGGTACCATTATCTAATGTGTTTTTCCTACGGTTGGCAGATGGAAGTATTGCTGAATTTTTGATTCAGACCTTAGGTCAATCATTTATGCTGGCTTTTCAGATGTCGGCTCCGATTGTAGTTGCGTTGTTTTTGACGGATGTTGGATTGGGTTTTTTGGCCAAAACTGCTCCTCAATTTAATGTATTTGCAGTTGGGTTGCCGCTTAAGTTACTCGTTGGTCTTGCTATTTTGCTTTTGCTGGTTCCCAGTTTCTCCTTTGTATTTAGTCAATTGTTCGAAGCGATATTCAGATCGATGGAAAAATTGCTTGGAACCATTGGACAAAGGCCCGGCTGAGTGAA
The DNA here is from genome assembly GCF_037979415.1 of Paenibacillus sp. FSL H7-0940. Taxonomy (NCBI): domain Bacteria; kingdom Bacillati; phylum Bacillota; class Bacilli; order Caryophanales; family Paenibacillaceae; genus Paenibacillus; species Paenibacillus sp. FSL H7-0940. The sequence goes on along the minus strand of NZ_CP150280.1, from coordinate 3,155,235 downwards.
ACGGAGGAAAAGACACGGATGAAACTTCAACTCGACCTCCAGTTGTTTTCAGGGGAGAAGACGGAGAAAGCTACCCCGAAAAAGAGACAGGATACACGAAAAAAAGGACAGGTTGTAAAAAGCGCTGAACTATCTGGCGCATCCATTCTCCTAATCGTGTTTTTGATCATGATGGTATTCAGCAATTTCTATAAAGAACGTATAGTTCGTCTGTTTACAGATATCTTCATCAATCGATTGAGTATGGATATCACCGGAGAGAATGTGATGGCGCTTATGATGCGCTATGGCATTGAAGTTTTGTTATTGATCGCTCCCGTTTTGCTGGGTGCGTTCCTGGTTGCTTTGATCGTTAACTACATGCAAGTTGGTTTTCTTCTTGTAGGGGAAGGTTTGAAGCCAAAACTTGAGAAACTGGACCCGATTAAAGGTTTCAAAAATATATTCTCTCTCCGCTCATTAGTGGAATTTGCTAAATCCATTTTGAAAATGTCGCTTATCGGTTATCTCGTTTACAGTACAATTAAAGGCTACCAGTCAGATATTGCTTCACTTTCTCATTTTTCATTGGATGCTATTTTACATTTCGCTGCGTCGATTACTTTAAGTCTTGGTATCAAGATTGCAGTGGCATTAATGATACTTGCGATATTTGATTACATGTATCAAAAGTATGACCATGAGAAGAAGATTCGTATGTCCAAGCAAGACATCAAAGACGAGTACAAGAAAATGGAAGGTGATCCGCTGATCAAAGGTAAAATCCGGGAACGCCAGCGTCGTATGGCTATGCAGCGCATGATGCAGGAAGTGCCAAATGCGGATGTGATCATCACGAACCCGACCCACTTTGCGGTTGCGCTAAAGTATGAAGGTTCCGAGATGGAGGCACCACAGATTATTGCCAAAGGTCAGGATTATGTCGCCTTGCGTATTAAGGAAATAGCCAAAGAAAACGGTGTTATTACGATGGAAAACAAGCCGCTGGCACGGGCATTGTTCCAGAGAGCCGAGATTGGTGACGCTATACCGGCCGATTTGTTTCAAGCGGTAGCTGAAGTGCTGGCTTATGTATATAAACTAAAGGGCAGAACGAAATAAAAGGGGATCGGAGGCCGTACATTCATTGAAGATTAAAGATATAGCTGTCCTTGCGGGTATCATTGGCATTGTGTTGATGATGATTCTTCCGATCCCAACCTGGCTGTTGGACTTGTTGCTGGTCGTCAATATTTCAATTGCACTGATGATACTCCTTGTTGCAATGAACAGCAAAGAAGCGTTACAGTTTTCTATTTTTCCAGCTTTGCTGTTGATCACTACACTATTCCGACTGGCTCTGAACATTTCGACTACCAAGCTAATTCTTGGTGAAGGGGATGCTGGAGCTGTAGTTGCTACCTTTGGTAGCTGGATTGCTGGAGGGCAAATTGCAATTGGATTTATCGTGTTTTTGATCCTCGTTGTCGTTCAGTTTATCGTTATTACAAAGGGGTCTGAGCGCGTAGCTGAAGTTGCTGCCCGATTCACCCTTGATGCGATGCCTGGTAAACAAATGAGTATTGATGCGGATCTGAATGCGGGTCTGATCAACGAGCAACAAGCTCGTGAGCGTCGTTCCAAAATTGAACGTGAAGCCGATTTCTATGGAGCGATGGATGGAGCAAGTAAATTCGTAAAAGGTGACGCAATTGCAAGTATTATCATCCTCCTGATCAATCTCATTGGTGGATTTATTATCGGTATGACTGTGCATGGGATGGCTTTCGCAGATGCGATGGCAACGTACTCTGTACTGACTATCGGAGATGGATTGGTAAGCCAAATCCCGGCTCTGCTTATTTCCACAGCAGCAGGACTTATCGTCACCAGAGCGTCATCAGAAGGAAACCTGGCAGATGATATTACGGGGCAACTGTTTACATATCCAATACTAATTTATATCGTAGCTTTCGTTATTGCCATGCTCGGTTTCTTCACACCAATTCATGTTATTACTACGCTTCCGTTGGCAGGTGTGTTGGCATATGCCGCGTGGCGTATGCAGAATAATCTGAATTTGAAACAAGTAGCGGAAGAACAGTTGGAAGAAGAACAGCAGATTGAAGAGGTTAGAAGTCCTGAAAGTGTAATTAACCTGCTTCAGGTGGACCCTATTGAGTTTGAATTTGGTTATGGTTTAATCCCGCTTGCTGATAATCAGCAGGGTGGGGACTTATTGGATCGGATCATCATGATTCGGAGGCAGTGTGCTCTTGAACTGGGGTTGGTCGTTCCGGTTATACGGATTCGAGATAATATCCAGCTCAGACCCAATGAGTATGTTATCAAAATCAAGGGTAATGTGGTAGGTGGCGGAGAACTGTTGTTGAATCATTACCTTGCCATGAGTCCTGGCTATGATGAGGAGTCTGTGACAGGTATTGAAACGACGGAACCTGCTTTTGGACTTCCGGCACTATGGATTGATGAAGTAACCAAAGACATAGCCGAACTTGCAGGATATACGGTCGTTGATCCGCCTTCCGTTGTGGCTACACATCTGACGGAACTGATTAAGAAACATGCGCATGAGTTACTTGGAAGACAAGAAACAAAAGCACTTGTGGATAATCTCAGAGAGAACTATTCTGCCCTTGTGGATGAACTGATCCCTTCTCTACTTTCCATTGGTGATGTACAGAAAGTGCTTGCCAAGTTATTGCGTGAGAAAATATCTATTCGAGATATGGTTACCATCTTCGAGACACTGGCTGACTATGGTACGTATACGAAAGATCCTGATGTGCTGACTGAATACGTCAGACAATCCCTCTCACGTCAGATTACTCAGCAGTTCTCACAGAAAGGTGAGACACTTCGAGTGATCACGGTTGGACCTGGTCTTGAGAAGAAAATTGCTGAAAGTGTGCAACAATCGGATCAAGGCAGTTATCTTGCGCTAGACCCTGTATCTACACAAAGTGTATATCAGAAGCTCAGTGAACAAGTGAACCGTTTGATTCAATCAGGTCAACAACCTGTTGTATTAACTTCTCCAACCATTCGGATGTATCTGCGTCAGGTTATTGAACGTACTATGCAGGACATTCCTGTGCTTTCCTACAGCGAGTTGGAGCCGAATGTTGAAATTCAAAGTATCGGGGTGGTGAACTTATGAGAGTAAAACAATACGTTGTTGAGACCATGCCCGAAGCTATGCTTCAAATTCGCAAAGACCTGGGAAGTGATGCCGTTATTCTGTCCACCAAAGAGATTAAGGTGGGCGGTGTAATGGGAATGTTTCGCAAAAAACGGATCGAAGTTGTAGCTGCAGTGGATAAGGAAGAAAACAAGCAAACAACAAAGCCAGTACAAAATCAATTCACGCCTGTACCTCGTGCATTTGTACCTGAGGCTTATCGGCAAACAGCTCGTTCGTTTGTTGCGGCTTCTGATGAGTCGGTGACAACGAATACAGCTGATCAAAGTGTACAGGACCAATCTGCGGCTGCACCGTCTGTGTTTGAATCGCGTAATATCGGTTCAAACATAGACAGCGGCTCAGGTTCTTCGAGCACGGATCATAAACCGCGACCGCAAGGGGCGGATTTTTCGGGTTCAACAACTGCTCCGAAGCCAACAGGTTCAGACCTGCAGCAGGATAAGTTAATGACTGAATTGCAGGATCTTAAACAGATGGTGACCAGGCTTTCAAAGCAAGGTACTTCTGCGGACCCTGTGCCAGAGGAACTGCATACGATCCGAGAACGTTTGACAGAACAAGATGTTTGGCCTGAAGTATGGGAATCCTGGTTTGATTCAATTCAAGCAAAATGGTCTGAGAATGGATTAAAAGAACAAGATGTAGAGCAAATAGTGAAGCTTGAGGTTATGCACTTTTTGGAGCAACGTATTGAAGAAGGCATTCTTCCTACCACGCGAATCGTCTATGTAGCTGGACCAACCGGTGTAGGGAAAACTACGACAATTGCAAAATTGGCTGCTGAACAAATGTTCAAAAAACAGCGTAAAGTTGGATTCATTACATCAGATACGTATCGGATCTCGGCGGTAGAACAGCTTAGAACGTATGCATCTATACTGAATGTTCCACTTGAGGTGGTGCAATCGCCTGGTGATACACAACGTGCCATTTCTCGATTAGAGAATTGTGATTTGATCTTTATGGATACAGCGGGTAGAAACTACAGAAATGAATTACTTGTTTCAGAACTGCAAAGTTTGCTTGCTCCTGTAGAGAATAGCGAAACCTTTCTGGTCATGAGTATGACTTCCAAAAGTGCTGATATGGTGCAGATCACGGAACATTTCAGTAAATATGGACTGGATAAGGTGATTTTCACCAAAATGGATGAGACTGGGAGCTGCGGTCCGCTATTTAACTTGTTACACCGTTTTCCACTCAAGCTCGCATATGTGGCAAATGGACAAAATGTTCCGGATGATTTGTTGAAACCAGATGCAGATTCGTTGTCCAAACAGTTGCTGGGAGAATGGTCACAATGAAGGATCAGGCAGCTACACTTCGAAGTATGGTCTCCGCGCCATTGGAAATGGAAGGCATTGAGCGAGATATTCGATCCTCGAAAATCATTACTGTGGCCAGTGGTAAGGGAGGTGTTGGCAAATCCAATTTCACACTGAACTTTGCCTTGGCATTGCAGGCTTTGGGGCAAAAGGTACTTGTATTTGATGCCGATATTGGAATGGCTAATATTGATGTTCTTATGGGTACGTCTTCTTCCTATAATCTTTACCACCTGTTGTACCGACAAAAATCCATAAGGGAAATCATACAACTGGGTGCCAGTGGCTTGCCTTACATTGCTGGAGGATCGGGCATGAAAGAGTTGTTCTCATTGTCTGATCGTGATCTGGAGTTTTTCGCCAGTCAAGTCGAGGATATTGCCCAGGAAATGGATTATGTCATCTTTGACACTGGGGCAGGACTCTCCAGAGAGAATATGAAGTTCATCGGTGCTGCTGATGAATGCCTGATTATAACTACACCTGAACCGACTTCAATAACCGATGCTTATGCTTTAGTCAAAGTTATGCACGGCCAGGAAAATGCTACACCCTTTCGGATGATCGTTAACCGGGTGGAAGACGAACGAGAAGCGGAACGGGTGGCAGAAAAAATAGCTGGAGTGGCGAGGCGGTTTTTGCAGACGGATATTCCGCTGCTTGGGTATATTTCAGAAGACGCCCAGGTAGTCAAGGCGGTTAAAAGGCAAATGCCCTATAGTCTGGCTTATCCGAATGCCAAAGCCTCTAAAGATATAGAGAAACTTGCTCTTCGTTATCTGGCTGTACCTGCAACTCCGGGATCCGGAACCTTGACAGGAATCAGGGGATTTATGAATAAGTGGCTTAAACGAACAACATGATTTCTGAATAAAGGAAACAGGGGTGACACAACATGGCGGCGTATCAAGTATTGGTTGTCGATGATTCCGCTTTTATGCGTAAGATTGTTACGGATTTGATCCAAGCGGATCCGGAATTCAAGGTTACGGCAACGGCATCAAACGGTAGAGAAGCGATTCAAAAATCACTAGAATTGAAACCCGATATTATTACAATGGACGTTGAGATGCCCGAAATGAATGGGTTGGATGCATTAAAATCAATTATGAAGGAATCTTTCGTTCCTGTGATTATGCTCTCTGGTATCAATGAACAAGGCATGAAAGAAACCATTATGGCGCTTGAAGCCGGGGCATTTGACTTCATTCGCAAACCATCTATTTCACATGACCAGGATATTGCTCAAGTTGGTAAAGCCTTGGTTGAGCGCATGCGTGCTGCGATGAATGAGATCAAAAGAAAAGCTGATCGTGAGTTATCCATGAAAAATAGAGACATGTTGCGAGGAGCAGTTGCTCCCCCAACTCAGCCAGTACAGAAAGAACTGCCGGCTAGGGATCGAGCGGAGCCTGTGAAAAAAACGATCGAACCTGTCGAGACGATTCAACGCTCTCTTCGAGAGCGCACTGAAGCCTTTCAGGCCAAAGCCAAGAAACCAATTGAACCATTGTCACCTTCAAAACCAGGTCGCGTAGAGAATAAACCGGAGCCTTTGCCAAAGGCTGAGCGTAATTTGGGGACGAAGGCAGAAAAAGCAGTGAGGTCAGCTAATCCAGTACAGACTCCAAAGGAAGTTCGACTACCTAATGCAGCTAGAGTGGCAGCTGATCAAATAGCGGCAACTTCTGCCTCTGCAAAAGCCAAGGATGTAATCAAGCCTAATCCTGTTCCCAAAGGTGGAGGAGGGCTGGAAGGACCATTCAACAAACTTGTGGCAATAGGTTGTTCTACGGGTGGACCGAGGGCTCTCAAGACATTGCTCGAGCAGTTGCCTGCTGATTTGCCTGCACCGGTCATTATTGTGCAGCATATGCCGCCCAATTTCACACGTTCTCTGGCTCAACGATTGAATACATTCAGTCCACTGCATGTGGTTGAAGCTGAAGAGGGCATGGTTCTGAAAAAAGGAACCGCCTATATAGCACCCGGCGGATTCCATGTGAAAGTTAACAAAACAGCAGACGGGAAGTTTATCGTGAAGTTGACTGAAGATCAACCAGTGAATGGACATAGACCTTCAGTGGATACGATGTTTGAGTCACTTCTACCGTTTACATCTTTACAAAGGCATCTTGTTTTGCTAACGGGAATGGGAAGTGATGGAGCACGTATGATGAAGCGATTATACGAAGCTGGAGTTACATCAACCTTTGCCGAGAATGAAGAAACATGTGTTGTATATGGTATGCCGCGTTCTGCTGTAGAGCTGCAATGCGTTCGTCATCTTCTGCCATTGCAGGAGATTGCTTCTAAACTTGTTCAAGCAGTGAAATAACGGAGTGTAACTCACGGAGGAGGTGCCTCACAATGGACATGAACCAATATTTATCCATGTTTATTGATGAGTCTAATGATCATCTGCAATCGCTTAACGAAAACATGCTTCAACTTGAAGGCAATCCGGAAGACCTGGGCATAGTTCAGGTTATATTCCGCTCTGCTCATACCTTGAAGGGTATGGCAGCAACTATGGGCTTTGAAGATTTGGCATCACTGACACATAAAATGGAAAATGTGTTGGATCTGGTTCGTAATGAGAAGTTGAAAATGCAGGATTACATTTTTGATACCATGTTCAAGAGTCTGGACGCTTTGGAAACTATGGTTCAGGATATTACCGAAGGTGGACAAGGTAAAGCAGATGTGTCGTCAATCGTAGCTTCACTTCAAGCCATTGAAAATGGTGAAATGACAAACGGAAATGGACCTGCTACAGAAACAAACAAGCCGGCTAACGCTTCAATCTCTTCGGCTGTGGAGCTGGATGAATTCCAATATTCAGTGCTGGATCAGTCGATCGCCGAAGGTCATCGTGTGTTCTACGTGGATGTGCTTGTTAGCGAGCATAGCCAGTTAAAAGGTGTACGGGCTTATATGGTCTTTGATATGCTGGAACGTTCAGGTGAAGTCGTTAAAGCTTACCCATCCGTTCAGGATATTGAGCAGGAGAAGTTTGAGCGCAGTTTCTCGTTGTATTACATAACAACTAAAGAAGCGCACGAACTGGAAGAAGGCATCATGAGTATCTCTGAAATTGAAAGTGCAAAGCTCATTCAACTGGATCAGGAGACTCTCCAGCAGATGGCCAATCAGGTAGCAGCTACAGTTGAAGCGCCACCCGCACCAACAGCTGTAGCTGAGGTTCCTTCGCCAGATAAGAATTCTGTACCCAAAGAAGAAGCCACAACGGCACCAGCTAAAACAGCTGCACCGAAGCAAGCTGCTGCACCTTCACGTACCATTCGTGTGGATATTGAACGTCTCGACGTATTGATGAACCTGTTCAGTGAATTGTTGATTGACCGTTCACGTCTGGAGCAACTGGCCAGTGAAACAGGCAACAATGATTTATCCGATACAGTAGCTCATTTAAGTCGAGTTAGCACAGATTTGCAAAATATTGTACTGAAATTGCGGATGGTTCCGGTAGATACCGTATTTAATCGATTCCCGCGCATGATCCGTGATCTGGCTAAGACACTTGATAAAAAAATCGATCTGGTGATTACAGGTGCTGAGACGGAACTGGATCGTACGGTAATTGATGAGATTGGTGATCCGCTTGTGCATTTACTGCGTAACGCGGTTGACCATGGTGTGGAATCCATTGCAGAGCGTGTAGCTGCAGGTAAACCAGAGATGGGTACAGTAAACCTGCGTGCCTTCCACAGTGGAAATCACGTATTTATCGAGATTGAAGATGATGGTAAAGGTATCTATCGCGACAAGCTTTTGAAAACCGCGATCAAACGTGGTGTTGTAACCGAAGAACAAGGTGCCAAGATGAGTGACGATGAAGTGAATCAACTGTTGTTCGCACCTGGTTTTAGTACTGCTGATATTATCTCGGATATCTCTGGCCGGGGCGTTGGCTTGGATGTAGTAAAATCGAAGATTACTTCGCTTGGCGGTAATGTAACGATTCATTCAACTCCAGGCAAAGGCACGAACTTCTCTGTTCAGCTTCCGTTGACACTATCCATTATTGCTGCAATGCTTGTACGACTTGGTTCTGAGAAATATGCTGTTCCGTTGTCCTCCATTGTAGAGACGGCCATTGTACAACGTGAGCAAGTTCGTAATATTCACGGCAATAAAATGATCACATTCCGTGAGTCACTGATTCCGTACTTGTCTTTGAGCGAAGTATTCTCTGTACCGGATTTCAATGATGCTGATGAGCAAGAAACAGAAATTGTCGTGATTCGCAAAGGCGACCGTCTTGCAGCCGTAGCTGTTGAAGAATTTATTGGACAAAGTGAGATTGTTCTCAAATCAATGGGAACCTATCTTCCTGCTATTGAAGGAATCTCTGGAGCAACCATTCTCGGAGATGGACAAGTAGCCCTGATTCTTGATCCTAATGCATTTATTAAATAAGCATAGAGCTAAGTCTTACATTTAATAGGGAGGTTTTTTACATGGAAGAAGAGTTGAAAGTCATCGTCTTTAAATTGGGTTCCGAAGAGTATGGTATTGAGGTAGACAAGGTTCAGACGATTGAGCGCATGATGCCAATTACCCGTGTTCCCAAGACACTTTCCTTTGTAAAAGGAGTTATTAATCTACGCGGTGTTGTAATTCCGGTCATTGATCTACGCGGTCGTTTCTCCCTTCCGGAAACGGAATACACGGATCAGACTCGTATTGTTATCGTAGGTGTAGACGACATGCAAGTTGGCTTTATCGTAGATTCTGCCAATGATGTTATTGATATCAAGAGCAGTGCGATCGATAGCCCACCAGAAGTGGTTGGCGGCGTCAAAGCGAGATACCTGCGAGGTGTTGCTAAATTGGAAGATTCACGCTTGTTGATCATGCTCAACCTAAACGAAGTATTAAATAAAAGCGAGATTGTACAGCTGGAAAGTGTTGAGGGCTAGTACCGTGGAGATGTTCAACCGATTTGAGGTATTCCAGATGGATGTGCTCAAAGAGGTCGGTAACATTGGAGCAGGCAACGCCGCAACGGCGTTGTCTCAACTCCTCAACAGACCGATTGACATGGGTGTACCTACAGTACAAATGCTCCCTTTTGAAGAAGTTGCCGAAAAAGTGGGCGGAGATGAACGCATCGTGGTTACCGTGTTTCTTCGTGTAGAAGGCGAGGCACCGGGAAATCTTTTCTTTATGATGACACCAGAGGCTGCTAAAATGTTGTTAAATAGACTTGCCGGGTTTGATCTGAAAGAAGGACTTGATTTTACAGATATGGAACAATCAGCGCTTTCCGAGATTGGAAATATTTTGGCTGGATCCTATCTTTCTTCTCTGGCAGATTTCACGAAGTTGTCTATGTATCCAACTGTCCCTGGACTTGCCATCGACATGGCAGGTGCCATTCTAAGTTATGGCTTGCTGCAATTTGGCGAGATGGGTGACGCTGCATTGTTGATTGACACATCTTTCTTTGAAGGTGAAGATCAAGTTGAGGGTCAGTTTTTCCTCATTCCGGATCCACCATCCTTTGCAAAGATATTTGAATCGCTAGGGGTGCCACTGAGCTATGATTGAGGACAAAAGCGTCGTTAAAGTCGGTATGGCGGATTTAAACATCGCTCATCTTCCTGGTGTAATCCGTACGACTGGCTTGGGTTCGTGTGTGGGATTAACAATGTATGACCCACATTTGAAGCTGGCTGGAATGGCGCATGTCATGCTTCCTACTTCAGAGATCGCCCGTGAAGGGAAACTGAACACTGCGAAATATGCGGACACGGCGTTGCCTGAGCTTTTGGAAAAGATGATTAAACTAGGCGCTTCTCGCTCACGTATTGTGTCTAAAATGGCCGGAGGCTCTCAGATGTTTGCCTTTGCTGGCGCTGGAGATACAATGCGTATTGGACCAAGGAATGCAGATTCTTGTCGAGAGTGGCTTCAAAAACTCAATATCCCTCTTCTAGCAGAAGATACGGGTGGGAATTATGGACGAACGATTGAGATGGATTGTGAAACTGGACTTTTGACTATTCGAAGCGTACAAATGGGTGTAAAGGAACTATAAGACTATGATAGGAAACTACCGCATTAATCTTGGAGCAGGCATCGTTGGGTTTATTCTTACTTTTTTTGTAGCATACAGCAGCAATGTGCTGATGACCAGTTTAATTCGCGGATTGATCGGATTCGTAGCCTGGTTTGTCCTTGCATATGGTTTACGCTGGGGATTGGGATTGCTGCTGAACCCTCAGATCGAGGGAAATGGGTATGGTTATGATTCATCAAGTGCTCAAGATCAAAGAGGTTCACAGGTGGACATTAAAATCGAAGACGATGGACAAGAGCTGAATGATTTGCTCAAGAGTGGACAGAACGCTTCATCTGGGGACGATCTTCCGCCATCTGAGACGAAAGCTCCAACGGGATTCGCCCCTTTGGATCCGCCTAAACTTGTCCGGACCAAGGATCCGGAGGAATTGGCGCAGGCCGTTCGTCACCTGACAGACAAATAAGGAGGGTGAAAGTAATTGAACGAGCGTAAAGCTTCACATTTGAACCATTCTGATCTGTGGGAAAAGTGGAAAGAACATGGAGATCTTGAAGCCAAGAAAACGTTGATTGAAAAGTATCTTCATATTGTAAATTATGTATCCGGTCGACTGGCTGTTGGTTTACCCAAAAATGTTCCCAAGGATGACTTGGAGAGCAATGGCGTTATGGGGTTAATTGATGCATTGGAGAAGTTCGACTATGAACGTGGTCTGCAATTTGAAACTTATGCATCATGGAGGGTCCGCGGAGCCATTCTTGACGGTCTGCGTCAAGGTGATTGGGTTCCGCGTTCTGTGCGTGAGAAGGCCAAGCGAATTGAAGACGCCTACCAACAGCTGGAACAAAGTTATCTCAGGTCTGTTAGTGATGAGGAAATGAGCGAGTACTTGGACGTATCCACTAAAGATTTTCAACATATGCTTCAGGAAGTGGCAGTCATGTCACTTTGCTCGTTGGAGGACCCAATTCGTGAGGAAGAGTCTGAGACTCGTCTGTCTTTGATGGTGGATGAGAAAGCCAAAAATCCGGATTATAAAGTGAATGAGTTTTATTTGAAGGAAGCTTTGGTGCAAGGGCTTGACAAGTTGACGGTAAAAGAGAGAACGGTTGTTTCACTCTTGTATTACGAAGATCTTTCTCTTAGTGAAATTGCTGAGGTTATGTCTCTTTCTCCGTCTCGTATATCCCAGTTACATTCCAAGGCAATATTACGATTACGCGGCACGTTGGACAAACAGAAAGATTTGTTGATGCGTAAAGATTAATAGAGAGAAGTAATATCATTGGAGTTTGGGGAGTGGAAAGTCTAAAAGGGGGAAGAATTGCGGTGACACAGCGGACTGCTTTGGAACAATGTTTAAACATTGTTTTATCGGACGACAAATGCACAGCCTACCTTGAATTTTCCAAAGAGGAAGAAGGCTTTGCCTGCACGATCGATGAACTTGAACAATTTGTGGCAAACAAGGGCATCAAACAAGGTGTATCGCGAGAGGCATTATTACTTTTTGTGAGCAACCCTGAAACCTATTTGAAAGATAAATACAAGATTGCAGAAGGTGTCGCTCCCATTCAAGGAACAGATGGATTCATCAAGGTTCTGGTTGGAATGGACGATACGAATGAACGACGACCACTGGAATCGGAAGATGGAACTGTCGATTACAAAGAAGTGACCCGGTTAAACAATGTCCGTAGTGGCCAGATCATTGCAGAGCGGATCGCTCCTAGCGATGGCATACCAGGCAGGGCAGTAACGGGTGAGGAAATTCCTTATCGTCCGGGAAAAGAAGCTCGGTTTAAAGTTGGGAAAAACGTTGTGATTAACCCGGATGGTTCTGCGATGTATGCTGCACTGGATGGGCTGGTTACCAAAACGGACGGTAACAAACTGAATGTGTTTCCGGTTTATGAAGTCAATGGTGACGTTGACTACAATAACGGTAATATCGACTTTGTAGGCACAGTTGTCATACGAGGCAATGTACTTACCGGATTTAAAGTAAAAGCAGCAGGGGACATTCGTGTCGTCGGAGGTGTCGAAGGAGCTGAACTGGAAGCAGGCGGCTCAATCGAAATTACCGGTGGTATTATTGGTTATAACAAAGGACTGGTACAAGCAGGCCATAATGTTAAATGTACTTTCATTCAAGAAGGCAACGTAGATGCCGGTGAAGATGTTCTGGTTTCCCAAAGTATTATGCATTCCAATATTCGTGCTGGCCACGGTGTCATCTGTGCGGGAACCAAAGGTCTTATTGTTGGTGGCTCGATCCAGGCTGGTCAGAACGTCTCAGCGCGTATTGTGGGCAACAGCATGTCCACGGTCACTTCCATTGAAGTTGGTGTGCTACCAAAGCTGCGTAACGAACTCAATGATTTGCGTAAGGAAGTCAGAGAACAGATGGATTCCTTGGACAAAACGAAGAAAGCTTTGACATTGCTGGATCAATTAGCTGCCGCTGGACAACTAACTCCAGATAAAATGTCGATGCGAATCAAGCTGAATGCTACGCAGAAATCTGCTCTTCGTATAAGTGAAGAAACGAAAATGCGTATCTTTGAAATTGAAAAGGCACTTGAAGATACAAGTAATGCTCGTGTTGATATTCTGAAGATGATTTATGGAGGCTCTAAAATAGTTATCGGCAGATACACGAAATTTATTAAAGATCCAGTGAGTCGAATTTCATTTTATTATCACGATGGTGATATTACGATGGTTCCATACGTTTAAGTACAGCATTCAGGCACAGGAAGAAATCCATTCGAAACCGTGAGGTGAGCGTATGAGTTTCAAAGCAGTGGAGTTGCAGATTGCGGTACCACGAACAAGTGAAGCGGGACGTTATCAAAGTGAAGCCCAGCAGCGACCGATTACGGATCAGAATCTTTTGGCAGAGCAAACGTCGAAAGAAGCAAATGAAGCAAGGCAACGAAGTGAAGGAATGGACGAAACTTCACAGACTTCGGTGCGTGATGGGCATAACCATGATGGAGATCAGCAGAGTGGTTCCGATGGACAGGAGACGGTTCAGGCTCAAGCTCAAGAAACTGTGAAACCTGCAGAGCACCCTTACAAGGGAAAACACATAGATCTGTCTTTATAATAAATGGTTGTTATGGACATGCAGTCTTGCGCACCGATGGTTGAATCAGAAGGAGAGAACCCAATTTGTCACCATGGATCATTATTGTCATATTAGGGGCCTGCGCCATCGCCTACGCTTGTATTATGCCTCGGAAAAACAAGGCGCAAGAGCCTGGGCATCAACTGGTGCAGGAGATGGAATCTACGCTTGAACACTACATGACCGAGATCGAAAATGATAATGATGCTCTTATTCAACGTGTGGCTGAAATGAAGGGAGAAGCGACAGCAGCCGATCAACGTATGCAATTGCAACTTCAGGAATTACAGCAGCGGTTGGATCAGCTGGAACAGAGCAAAAAGAATGAAGCTGTCGCATCACCTGTTCCACACTCCGGTAATGTATCCGTACAATCTTCCGAAGGTTTGCAAGCACAAGCGCTCGTGAAAAGTGTACAAGCAGAGGCGGCCCAGCAGGCGTTAGAAGCAGACCAACAGACCAGTGAAGTCGAATCTTTGCCTGGGCGTGAATCGATTAAAGATCGATATGCAGAACTCTTTAATCTACATGCTGAAGGTAAGTCGATGGATGCCATATCCAAGCAGACAGGCATTCAGCGAGGTGAGGTACAGTTAATACTGCAACTGGCAGAACGGGAGGAAAGCTAAGTCATGGACAAGCGATCCTTATGGATTGGTCTGGGGAGCGGCATGATTATTGGTGCGGTTTTGCTTCAACTGGCCACAGTTGGACAAAATGCATTGTCGGATAGTAATCTGGACCCCGAGCAGACTGCCAATATGACCAAAGAACAGCTTGAAACGGCCGCGAAAACCTTGGATATGAAGTTGGTCGGTTCTGAAGAGGAACTATACACAGAAGCAGAGTGGGTGGCAAAGAAAAAGCAGGAGAGCAGTGAGTTGCAGGGGAGTACAGCAACACCGCCAGAGACAGCAACCTCTACGGAAACACCTACCGAGCCTGAGAAGCCACAAGAGCCTGCTGCAAGTGAAGGTGAAGGGCAGAAAGAGATAACTGAGCCGAAGACAACAGAACCTGTAACGCCAAGCAATCCGAAAGGCGCAACAGTATCATTTAAAGTACGTTCAGGCAACAGTCTGGCGATCGTTGCAGCAAACCTAAAAACTGCGGGAATCGTAGATGATGCTCAAGCATTCATAAAGGCTGGCAAGGCTGAGCGAATCAATACCAAAATCCAGGTGGGTACCTATGCGCTTGAAAAAGGCGAAAGTTTCAAATCCATTATCGCAAAAATCACGAAAGAACCGTCAAACTGAGCATGCTCGGACAGGACGGTTTTTGCGTATTAAACGGTACATTTTCAAAGCTTGATAATAATTAGCGCCTGAGTTACATATCAAGTTTAAAATGATTCGATACTAGCAAAAAACGAAAAGTAGATTTTAGCTTCAAAGACTGTTGCATCGGACAGTCAGTTATGCTATATTAGATAACGGTGTTAAAACACACGCATGTGCTAATTTTGTTGAGGGTGCTTTCCTTATGGAGAGTCTTGGCGAAAAATGATGCCGGCGGAGGACACAATAAAAACCATATTAGGAGGTGTGTGAAGATGGCAGTAATCTCCATGAAGCAGCTTCTCGAAGCTGGGGTACACTTCGGTCACCAAACTCGTCGTTGGAACCCAAAAATGGATCGTTATATCTTCACTGAAAGAAACGGAATTTACATCATCGATTTGCAAAAAACGGTGAAAAAAGTCGAAGAGGCTTACAATTTCGTTAAAGGAATCGCAGGAGAGAATGGTAAAATTCTTTTCGTGGGCACTAAGAAACAAGCTCAAGATTCTGTTAAAGAAGAAGCTGAACGTGCTGGTCAATTCTACATTAACCAACGCTGGCTCGGCGGTACCCTGACTAACTTCCAAACTATTCAAAAACGTATTGATCGTTTGAAACAGTTGGAAGCTTGGGAAGAAGACGGTACATTCGCTGTATTGCCTAAAAAAGAAGTTATCTTGCTTCGCAAAGAAAAAGATCGTCTGGAGAAATTCTTGGGCGGTATTAAAAATATGAAAGGCCTGCCAAGCGCCCTGTTCATCATCGATCCACGCAAAGAGCGTATCGCTGTTGCGGAAGCTCGCAAATTGGGTATCCCAATTGTTGGTATCGTTGATACTAACTGCGATCCGGATGAGATCGATTATGTTATTCCAGGTAATGACGACGCGATCCGAGCTGTTAAATTGCTGACAGGTAAAATGGCTGATGCTGTAATCGAAGCTAACCAAGGCGAAGAAACTTCCGCTTAATAGATTCGAACATATGTTATAAACTAAATGAAAAGGGTGGTTGGCAGGTGGATAACCTCTCACTGCCCTTTTTTTAGAGTGTACGTACAATACTTAATGTTGGAGGGAATTTATAATGGCAGTTAATGCGAGTGCAGTAAAAGAACTTCGCGAAAGAACGGGCGCTGGTATGCTCGATTGCAAAAAAGCACTGGAAGAAGCAAACGGTGATGTAACAAAAGCAGCTGAATTGTTGCGTGAGAAAGGTCTTTCTGCAGCAGCAAGCAAAGCAGGCCGTGCAGCAACTGAAGGCGTTGTTGAATCTTACATCCACGCTGGTGGACGTATTGGTGTCTTGGTTGAAGTTAACTGTGAAACAGACTTCGTTGGTAAAACGGATCAATTTAAGGATTTCGTTAAAGATGTAGCTATGCAAATCGCTGCAGCTAATCCTAAATTCGTCACACGTGAAGAAGTTCCTGCAGATGAGCTGGAAAAAGAAAAAGAAATTCTGAAAGCTCAAGCTCTTAACGAAGGCAAACCAGAAAAAATCATTGAAAAAATGGTTGAAGGCCGTATCGGTAAATACTACGAAGAGTACTGCCTGCTGGAACAAACTTTCGTTAAAGATCCAGACAAAACGATCTCTCAATTGCTGAACGAAAAAATCAGCCAAATTGGTGAAAACATCTCCATCCGTCGTTTCGTTCGTTACGAACTGGGTGAAGGTCTTGAGAAAAAAGTAGACAACTTCGTAGAAGAAGTAATGTCCCAAGTAAACAAATAAGACGGTTTCTATAAACCGGCGAGCAGAATTGATTTTCGAAGATATAAGAATGATGAAACTTCGAAGCGTAAACTCCCTTATATCTCAGGAAAACAGTGCCTTACCGGTTAAACGTTTTTCCTAAAAGAGCGGAACACAACTGTGTTCCTTTCTTTTTAAGCAGGAGGCCATGCGCGAGAAGTTTTGTTGGTTGAACACCAAGCGTGTTCGATTCAAAGTGGAGGGTGAATAATTGGAACAGCCAGTATTTAAACGTGTTGTCTTAAAGGTCAGCGGAGAGTCTCTTTCCGGTCAAAACGGCTACGGTATTGATGCAGATACGATCTCGTCGATTGCCCAACAGGTAAAAGAGGTTGTTGCACTTGGTGTACAGGTTGCTATTGTATGTGGCGGCGGAAACATCTGGCGTGGAATTGCCGGTAGCGAAAACGGCATCGATCGTGCAACTGCCGATTATATGGGTATGCTGGCGACAGTAATGAACTCGCTGGCACTGCAGGATGCTTTGGAACAGATTGAAGTGCCTACGCGTGTACAGACATCTATTGCAATGCAACAGATTGCAGAGCCTTATATTCGTCGTAGAGCTATTCGCCATCTGGAGAAAGGCCGGGTCGTTATTTTTGCAGCAGGTACAGGTAACCCGTTCTTTTCCACGGATACAACAGCAGCACTGCGCGCAGCGGAGATTGAAGCAGAAGTTATCTTGATGGCCAAAAATAAAGTTGATGGTGTATACTCAGCAGATCCGTTTAAGGACAGTACAGCTGTGAAATTTGATCAGTTGACTTACATGGATATTCTTAACAAAGACCTTGGTGTAATGGATTCAACGGCATCCTCGCTTTGTAAGGACAACAACATCCCGTTGATCGTATTTGCCATTACGGAACAAGGTAACATCAAACGTGTTGTTCTGGGCGAACGTATCGGAACAATCGTTAAAGGGAGTGTAGATTAATGCCACAAGCGGTTAAACAACATGCCGAAGAGCGTATGGAAAAAGCAATTCAAGCATTGCGTCGTGACCTGGCTACTTTGCGTGCAGGCCGCGCAACTCCAGCTCTTCTGGACCGAATTCAGGTAGAGTATTATGGAGCAATGACGCCATTGAATCAACTCGCTAATATCAGTACTCCGGATTCCCGTACACTGATGATTCAGCCTTGGGACAAATCCTCCATGAGTGACATCGAGCGTGCCATCATGAAATCGGATCTGGGTCTTACTCCAGCCAATGATGGTAGCATGATCCGTTTGTCTATTCCGGCATTGACGGAAGAACGCAGAGCGGAACTTGTTAAGCTGACGAAGAAGTTTGGTGAAGAAGGTAAAGTAGCGATTCGTAACATTCGCCGTGATGCGAATGATGACATCAAGAAACTGGAAAAGTCAGATATTTCCGAGGATGAATCCCGGAGACATCAAGATGATATCCAAAAATCGACCGACAAGTTTATTGCTGAAGTCGATAAGGTACTCGCTGCCAAAGAAAAAGAAATCATGGAAGTGTAAGACAAGCGCAGCCCCTCCAATACGGTGGGGTTTTGTCTCTTTTTCCAAGCTTCAGATAAAGAAACTTCAGGGATTTTGGAGGAACAGGAATGATCAAACGGGTTCGGTCGTGGTGGAATGGGGCTGACAAGCAGGAAACGCTGACTATATCCGAGGACAATATCCCGCAGCACGTCGCCATCATCATGGACGGCAATGGACGATGGGCCAAACGTTTGGGGCTGCCGCGTATAGCCGGGCACCAAAATGGCATGAAGGCGGTCAAACGTGCGACCATCGCGGCGGATGAACTGGGCATCAAATATCTGACGATGTACGCTTTTTCGACAGAAAACTGGACGCGTCCAAAAGAAGAAGTGGATTTTCTGATGCGACTTCCGCAAGAATTTCTAGCTATAGAGCTGGATGAACTTATAGAAAAAAATGTGCGCATTCGCATGATGGGTCAAGAGGAACATTTACCTTCTCATACCATTAATGCCTTGCGGGAAGCCATTCGTCTTACGGAACATAATACAGGTCTCGTTTTGAATTTTGCAATGAACTATGGAAGTCGTCGTGAAATGACGGACTGTGTTAAACAGATCGCTCTGCAGGTGAAATCGGGGGAACTATCGGCAGAGGATATAACACCTGAACTCATTGATAGACATATGCTGACGGTTGACATGCCTGATCCGGATCTGTTGATCCGGACGAGCGGAGAGTTGAGATTAAGCAACTTTATGCTTTGGCAGCTTGCATATAGTGAATTATGGTTTACGGATATATACTGGCCCGAATTTGGCAAAAAGCATTTGCTTGAAGCAGTAGCCGAATATCAGCGCAGAACAAGGCGTTACGGCGGTTTGAAATAGATGGAGGATGAAGCCGTTGAAACAGCGACTAACGACAGGAATCATAGCAGGTGTGTTGTTTTTAGGTTTTTGCATGCTGGGCGGACCCTGGTACCATGGTTTGGTATTGCTTATGGCTCTCATCGGTTATTATGAATTTGTTAAAATGACCGGGGTGATGCCTTTTTCAGGTGTGGCCCTGATTGGATATGCTGGTGTGTTTGCCATTGTGTTTCCTTGGGAAATGTTTTGGGAGGCAAGACCGCTATCCTTATTTCAGGTCATCTGGATAGTAATGCTTGTACTGATGACAGCTTCGGTTGTCACCAAAAATAAGGTTCCCGTGAATACAGTGGCCATGCTTTTCCTCGGCGTGTTGTATATAGGGATCGGTTTCTATTACATTGCAGAATCCAGACATCTGCATCATGGGTTGTTCTGGACGTTCCTGTTGCTGGGCTCCATATGGGCCAGTGATGCAGGAGCTTATTTTGTAGGGAAACTCATTGGTAAAAACAAACTGTGGCCTTCTATCAGTCCAAACAAAACTATAGAGGGTGCACTGGGTGGCATCGTAATTGCAATTGTTACTTCTGTTATTTTTGCATTAGTATCAGATGGTTTGCTTTCCTGGCAGAGAGCGATTGTGATCGGAATTGCCTGTGCAGTTGTAGGTCAGATGGGTGACTTGATCCAGTCTGCATACAAACGTGTATATAATATCAAGGATTCAGGCAGTCTTCTCCCAGGGCATGGAGGCATTCTTGATCGGTGCGACAGCTGGATTGTTGTTTTTCCATTCGTACATATACTAATGCTACTGCCCTACTAAAGAAGAACATGAGTCTGAGATAACAGCATTGTTCGCCGTAGGCATTGGATAATTAAAGATGAGGTGCAGCATGAAAAAAATTGCGATTCTTGGGTCAACCGGTTCCATTGGAACCCAGACACTGGATGTAGTTGACATGCATCCAGAACTCTTTCAAGTGGAGGGACTGGCTGCCGGAGGCAATACAGACCTGCTGATCGAACAAACCAAACGTTACCGGCCGAAGAAAGTATCAGTGGGGTCCAAAGAACTGGCGGAGAAGATAGCTCCACATTTTCCAGCAGGAACGCAACTATTTTATGGCAACGAAGGACTCGTAGAAGTTGCGGCAGGAACCGATGCGCATACGGTTGTTACAGCGGTGGTGGGCAGTGTTGGATTGGAGTCAACGCTTGCTGCCATAGATGCAGGCAAACAGATCGGACTGGCCAATAAGGAGACATTGGTTACAGCGGGGCATATCGTTACGACAAGAGCGGCTGCCAAAGGAGTTTCTTTACTGCCCGTTGATAGTGAGCACTCTGCTATATTCCAATGTTTAAATGGTGAAAACAGAGAACGCCTGACAGGCATCACGCTCACCGCTTCAGGTGGATCATTCCGTGATCTTACCCGTGAACAGTTGAAGAACGTGACTATAGAGGATGCGCTTAAACATCCAAATTGGTCAATGGGCTCCAAAATCACGATAGACTCGGCAACGATGGTAAACAAGGGTCTCGAGGTCATTGAAGCACATTGGTTATTTGGTCTTCGATATGATCAGATTAATGTATTGCTTCACCCAGAGAGTGTTATTCATTCCTATGTGGAATTTGATGACACAAGCATCATCGCACAACTGGGGAATCCAGATATGCGTGTGCCCATTCAATATGCACTGACTTACCCTGACCGCTTGCCATCACCGGCACAGCGTCTGTCTCTTGCTCAAGCTGGGAAATTACATTTCCGTGATATGGATATGGAACGGTTCCCGTGTTTAAGAATGGCGTATGAGTGTGGTAAAATGGGAGGAACCGCAACAACGGCGTTTAATGCAGCCAACGAGGTTGCTGTAGCCCGTTTCTTGCGTAAAGAGATTTCATTCCTTAAAATAGAAGATATTATTGCTTCTGTGCTGGAAGCACACCACAATGTGGACGAGCCTGATCTGCAGGAGATCGCGCGTTGTGATCAGGAGAGCCGTAAGCTTGCGGCTAGTCTGTAATCTCTTTTTTCATAACAAATTGGAAGAAGTGATTCTCTTGTGCGGCATCAGAGAATAATGATAATCTAGAGGGACAGACTGCGGTGTGTGCCGTGAAGGAGGATGGATAGGGATTGGAAACCATACAAGTGGTATTTCTAACGGTGCTCATGTTCTTTGTCATCGTGACGGTTCATGAATGGGGGCATTATTATTTTGCCAAACGCGCCGGTATTCTTGTACGGGAGTTTGCGATCGGTTTTGGTCCCAAATTGTTCTCATATAAAAGAAACGAGACCCAGTTTACATTGCGTTTGTTGCCTTTTGGTGGATATGCACGGATGGCAGGGGAAGATCCGGAACTGGTAGAGATCCAGGAAGGACAGACCATTGCGGTAAGATCAGCGGATGACCAGGTGAAGATGATCTATCTGGATCAGCTGGATAACCGTAAAAATGTAATACGTGGTGAAGTCATCTCCATTGATATGGAGAGAGCGCTGAAGCTTCAACTCGATGTAGATGGAGAGATTCAGGAGTATCGTATTCATCCTCAAGCAATGTTGGTAAGTCGTGGTAAACAAACGCAGATTGCACCGAAAGATCGTCAATTCGGCAGCAAAACTGTTGGACAGCGTGCATTGGCTATTTTTGCGGGCCCACTCATGAACTTTATCTTGGCCTTTGTGCTGTTTGCTGTATATGCCCAGATGGCAGGAGTTCCAGTGGAAAATCCAAAAAATCTTGTAATTGGTGAAGTGCTTGAAGGTGGGGCAGCCGATGAGGCGAACCTGCAAAAGGGCGATATTATCGAAACCATCAATGGTACTGCAATTGGTACGGATTCACAAAAAATGGTGTCGATGATTGCCGATTCCAAAGACAAGCCGATGGAATGGACGCTGCGCCGGGGTTCGGATACGTTTAATATAACGATTACTCCACGTGCTGTAGAAGGACAAGAAGGCGGTAAAGTGGGAATTGTACCTACGTTACCAACCCGATCTGTTGGATTTGTAGAGACATTTAAAGTCTCAGGCGTGGCCATGGTTGATACAACCAAAATAATATTTGAAGGTTTTAAACATCTGATCAATCAGTTCAACATGGATGATATCGGTGGTCCAGTTCGCACATTTGAAGTGACAGGACAAATTGCTAAACAAGGGATTGAACAGTTAACGAGATGGGCAGCGATTTTGAGTCTGTACCTTGGGATTTTCAACCTGCTACCAATACCTGCACTGGACGGCAGCCGTCTGGTATTTTTGGGAATTGAAGCGCTGCGCGGCAGACCTGTTGATCCCAATCGCGAAGGCATGGTGCATTTCGTCGGATTTGCGATGTTGTTTGTGTTGATGCTGGCAGTAACTTACAATGATATATTACGTTTAATTAACGGATAATTACGGTTGGACTACGCTCTGGACATTCAGAGATAGTCGTTATGGGAGGACGCTGGAGTCTTATGTCAAAGGAAAATGATAAACAGTTCGTGACTGAAATCACACCACAGGGTGAGGATTTCTCACGCTGGTACATTGATGTTATCAAAAAAGCTGATCTCATGGACTATGCACCCGTACGCGGTTGTATTGTGTTCAAACCAGACGGATTTGAAATCTGGGAACATATTAAGGATGAGTTGGATCGTCGTTTCCGGGAAACGGGTCATCGCAATGCGTACTTCCCGATGTTCATTCCTGAGAGCTTCTTTCAAAAGGAAAAAGAGCACGTGGAAGGTTTTAACCCTGAATTACCATGGGTTACGGAAGCTGGCGGAGAGAAGCTGGAAGAACGTCTGGCAATCCGTCCTACATCCGAAACGATTATTGGTCACATGTATTCCAAGTGGATTCAGTCTTATCGGGATCTTCCGGTACTGATCAACCAGTGGGCTAACGTAGTTCGTTGGGAAAAAAGAACGTTGCCTTTCCTTCGCACAAGTGAGTTCCTGTGGCAGGAAGGTCATACAGCGCATGAGACGGAAGAAGAAGCACGTGAAGAAACGATGAAAATGCTTCAGATTTATCGTGAAGTGGTTGAGGAATACTTGGCTATTCCTGTAATTGTGGGTCAGAAAACCAAGTCCGAGAAGTTTGCGGGTGCGGTGGATACCTACTCGATCGAAGCCATGATGAAGGATGGACGTGCAGTACAAGCAGGTACATCTCACTACATGGGGACGAACTTTGCAAAAGCATTTGAAATCCAGTATCTTAGCCGGAATAATGTGCTGGAGCTGGCTTACACTACTTCATGGGGAGTAAGCACACGTTTGATCGGTGCATTAATTATGGTTCATGGAGATGACCGTGGTCTCGTACTTCCTCCTAAAGTCGCACCGACTCAAGTGGTCATGATTCCAATTGGACCTCCGAAAACACGTGATGCTGTTGTTGGGCGTGCAGATGAGTTGTTCACTGAGTTGAAAAAAGCTGGAGTCCGTGTGAAAATGGATGATCGCAGCGATGTTCGCCCAGGTTGGAAATTCAATGAATACGAGATGCGCGGTGTTCCGATTCGTCTAGAGATTGGTCCACGTGATATGGAAAATGGCGTTTGTGTACTCGTATCACGGATCACAGGTGAGAAGAAAGTGGTAGAACAAGCAAACCTGGTAGAAGAGATCCAGGCTATGCTGACACAGATCCAGGTAGATATGTTAGAGCGTGCTCGCACATTTATGTCGGATAACTTCTACTCCGTGGATACACTCGATGAGATGAAAGAACTGATGGAAAATAAACGCGGGTTTACACTGGCCGGATGGTGCGGTTCAGAAGCTTGCGAAGATAAAGTAAGAGAAGTCACAGGTGCAACAAGCCGGAACATTCCGTTCCAGCCTGCGGAAGAAAAACATACGTGCCTGGCTTGTGGTGAACAGGCAGAACACACGGTTGTGTTTGCAAGAGCGTATTAAGTCAGGATAACCTGACTATATACATTGAACTAAACACTTACATGAGAACGTAGAGAACAGAAATAACCTGAAGAAGCGGAGCTAAAAGCTTTCTGAAAGAAAGCTACATCGGAAGCATACACTGCGCCTTTATCCCCGGATTTTCCCCTTTGTAAATGGGAATCAAAAAATCTGGGGGTAACAGCGATCTGAAGGGTGTTCTGTTATCGGAGTGGTAAGTGTAAATATCTTTTTGTTCAATGTATATAACGGCACGTACGGACTGTAAGAGTAATGAATGGAGAGCTTCTGTCGGATAAAATGAGTCGGTGCGAGTTCGGATCGGTGACATTTTTGAATGCAGGGGCTTTTCATGCTTTAAGGGGGTACAAGGAGGAACACGATGAGCGGATTCGAGGAGAAAAGAAAACGGTTTGAGTTGTTGATGAAACAGGCAGAGCTTCCGGCTGGTCTGTTAGAGCCCTATTTTTTGGATGGATGGATTGAACAAGTAGAGACCAATCGAAGTAATCGGGAATGGAATATTCTGATTGCAAAGGATACGTTGGTACCCGCTCCAATCTATCGCACATTTTGCCTGCATATCCAAGAGAAAATGAATCATATCGCCAAAATTTCATTTGGCTTCAAATACACGGACCAATTACAAAATGGTGATATCGTCAGTGAATATTGGAATCTGTTTCTGGAGTGGGTTACCCGTGAGATTCCATCTGTAAATGGTTGGATGAACCGGACAACCTTTGAATGTGAAGAGGATCTTCTACAACTGACAATGAGTGATGCAACGTCGATGGAATTGGCTCGTAAGAAACAGATTGATCAGGCTATTACAAAATTCTATGACAAATACTTTCATCTACCTCTTCGCATCAAGATGCAAGTGGGTGAAGTGGGAAGTAATAAAGAGGCCATGGAACAGTTCCAGGCCCAAAAACGTGTAGAAGAACTTGAGGTCATCGAGAAGATGATGAGTGAAGTGGACACAGAAATCCCGGTGGATGAGGAGCAGGGTGATCTGCGTTTGCAAATGGGTTATGACATCAAGGAACCTGCAGTACCTATGCAGGAAATCCAGGATGAAGAGAAAAAGGTCACGCTTCAAGGTTCGGTGTTTGGTCTGGATCGTAAAGAACTGCGAAACGGAAATACGTTGTTTACCTTCTACCTGACCGACTTCACGGACTCCATGCAAATGAAGATGTTTGCCAAAACAAAAGAAGATGTAAAAATTCTCAGTTTGTTGGCTAATGGTAAATGGGTGAAAGTGCGTGGTCGTGTAGAATATGACCGGTTTATGCAAATTCCTGAACTCGCCATGATTCCATCGGACCTGATTGAAGTTAAAGCACCGCCGTCTCGCAAAGATAATGCACCAGAGAAGCGGGTGGAGTTCCATTTGCACTCTACGATGAGTACGATGGATGCTGTAACTTCAATCGACAAATACGTGAAAATGGCAGCAGAGTGGGGACATAAGGCGATTGCAGTCACTGATCATGGTGGGGTGCAGGTATATCCCGAGGCTTCCAAGGCTGCTAAGAAAAACGGGATTAAAATGATCTACGGCCTCGAGGCCAATGTTGTGAATGACTCTGTTGCCGTTGTAATGGCTCCTCAGCCATTGGATCTCCAAACAGCAACATACATCGTATTTGATATCGAGACCACAGGTTTGTCGGTAACACAGAACAAAATCATTGAGATTGCAGCAGTGAAGATGCAAGATGGTAAAGAAATCGACCGGTTTGCAACGTTTGTGAATCCGCATGAACGCATTCCCTACAACATTCAGCAGTTGACCAATATTAATGATGACATGGTAAAAGACGCACCTGAGCTGGAGCCTGTCATTCGTGAGTTTGTGCAGTTTGCTGGTGATGGTGTGCTTGTTGCGCATAATGCACGTTTTGATATGGGCTTTATCCAGGCTTCGCTGAAGCAAATTGGAATGCCAGAGCTTCCTAACCCTGTCCTTGACACGTTGGAACTGGCGCGATTGTTATTTCCAAAAAATAAGAACCACCGTCTGAATACGATGGCAGATAAATATAAGGTTGGACTTGAAAGTCATCACCGTGCCATTGATGATACGATTGCACTCGCGGGTATACTGATCGGATTATTAAATGATGCTGCTCAGATGAAAGGTTTAACGAGGCTTGATCGCTTGAACGATTATGTAGGTGTCGACTTGTCGAATACAAGACCTTTCCATTGTGGAATCTATGCATTGAATGATGTCGGTAAGAAAAATCTATACAAGCTGGTATCTCTCTCTCATACGGAACATTTCAAGCGGGTACCGTGCATTCCCAAATCAAAACTGATTAATTTGCGTGAAGGGCTTGTTATTATATCGGGCTGTGAAAAAGGGGAGTTTTTCGAAGCGGTGCTTAACAAATCGCTCGAAGAAGCGGAAGAGATCGCTGAGTTCTATGACATACTGGAGATCCAACCACTTACCATGTATATGCATTTGGTGGATAAAGGGTTGGTGGCTACACCCGAAGAAATCAAAACAGCGATCCGTAAAGTCATTGATATAGGCGCAAAATTTAATAAACCGGTCATAGCCACAGGTAATGTTCATTACTTGGAACCTCGTGACAAGTTATATCGGGATATCACCATTCACGGAATTACAGGTTTTAGTCCACTCAAAGATCAACGTAAACCGGATGCACATTTTAGAACGACGGAGGAAATGCTGGAAGAGTTCCAGTTCCTGGGCCAAGATAAAGCTTACGAAGTCGTTGTTACAAATACGGTAGAGTTATCTGATCGTTTTGAGGAGATTAAGTTATTCCCGGACAAACTGTTTACTCCAATTCTGGAAGGTGCGGACGAAGAAATCCGTAATACCTGCTATGACACTGCCAAGTCTATCTATGGCGAGGAATTACCAGAAGTAATCGTTGCACGACTAGAGAAAGAGCTCATTCCAATTATTAAATACGGTTTTTCTGCCAACTATCTGATCTCGGAACGCTTGGTTAAAAAATCGAATCAGGATGGTTACCTCGTAGGTTCGCGGGGATCGGTTGGCTCCTCTGTTGTTGCTACATTCCTGGGTATATCCGAGGTTAATCCACTACCTGCTCATTATATTTGTGTGAATTCACAATGCAAACACAGCGAGTGGTTCCTGGACGGCAGTGTTCGAAGTGGATTTGACCTTCCAGAGAAAGAGTGTCCGGATTGTGGTGGCACACTTAAAGGAGAAGGCCAGGATATTCCGTTTGAGACCTTCCTTGGATTTAAAGGAGATAAAGTTCCCGATATTGACTTGAACTTCTCTGGTGATTATCAGCCTCATGCTCATAACTATACGAAAGTGCTATTTAGTGAGAAGAGTGTTTTCCGTGCGGGGACCATCGGTACGGTGGCTGAGAAAACAGCATTTGGTTTTGCCAAGAAGTACGAGGAACATCATCAGAAGAAATGGCGTGGAGCTGAATTGAATCGTTTGGCCTCTGGCTGTACTGGGGTGAAACGGAGTACTGGTCAGCATCCCGGTGGTATTGTCGTAGTACCTGATTATATTGAGGTCGAAGACGTTACACCTGTTCAGTTTCCGGCTGACGACGTTAATGCGGAGTGGAAAACGACACACTTTGATTATCATGCTTTTGAAGAAAACTTGCTGAAACTTGATATTCTGGGGCACGATGATCCAACTATGATGCGGATGTTGCAGGATTTGACAGGGGTTGATCCAACGACCATTCCGATGAATGATCCGAAAGTCATGAGCATGTTTAACTCAACCGAAGCTTTGGGTGTTACACCGGAACAGATTAGGTCGCCAGTCGCGACGTTTGGCGTGCCGGAGATGGGAACGAAGTTTGTACGTCAGATGCTTGTTGAATCCCAGCCGACGTCTTTTGCCGATTTGCTGCAGATTTCCGGATTGTCCCATGGTACAGGGGTATGGCTTGGAAACGCTCAGGATCTGATTAAGAACGGAACGTGTAACATTAAGACGGTAATTGGTTGTCGGGATGATATCATGTTATTTCTGATCTATAAAACGGGAATGGACGCAAGTCTGGCATTTAAGATTACCGAGAGTGTTCGTAAGGGACGGGGCCTACCACAGGAATGGATTGACGAGATGAAGAATTGTAAAGTGCCTCAATGGTACATTGATTCGTGTCTCAAAATCCAGTACATGTTCCCGAAGGCTCACGCGGCCGCTTATGTTATTTCGGCAGTACGTACGGCGTTTTTCAAGCTGTATCATCCGATTGAATATTACGCAACTTACTTTACTGTTCGAGCTGATGAGATTGATATCGAACTGATGTGTCAGGGATATGACGCGATCTATCGCAAAATTACGGAAATTGAGCAATTAGGTTTCCAGGCACCTCCAAAAGAGAAAAACATGTTACCTGTCCTGGAAATGGGTCTGGAAATGGCAGCACGCGGATTCTCGCTGAAATCCATTGACTTATACCGTTCAGAAGCGACAAAGTTCATCGTTGACGGAAAAACACTAATCCCTCCATTTTCAGCTTTGGCAGGAATCGGGGATAATGCAGCTCGCAATATCGCTGCGGCAAGAGATCATGGTGAATTCCTGTCAGTGGAAGACTTCCAGCAGAAGTCGAAAGCAAGTAAGACTATTGTTGAACTCCTGTCGAATATGGGATGTTTCCGTGGCTTGCCAGAGAGCAATCAGCTTTCCCTTTTCTAGGATTGAATTTGGATCTAACCATAGCGATTGTTGGGGGAACGTAATTTTTCCTTCATTAGTAAGTAAACTGCCTGAAGCATCGCTTACTTGTCACTATTACCAGACTATGTTATAATTTTTGAAGTGAACGAGATAGTACGAATTTCTAAAGAGTGGGGAAACCCACTCTTTAGTCTTTGGTATACAAGAATCTTGGGTATTGAATAATCTGCCAGTGCTTTTTTGCTGGTGTAACCTAAGTTGGAGGTTATTGGTTTTGAGCACAACGAACATTAAATCTACCGTGGAAGAAATGATCCAACCCTACTTGAACGAACAAGGCTTCGAGCTGGTTGACATCGAATACGTCAAAGAAGGCAGCAACTGGTTTTTACGGGTGTATGTCGACAAAGAGGGTGGCATCGACATCGACGATTGTGTCTTGATCAGCGAAAAGCTGAGCGCCAAGCTGGATGAGAACGATCCGATTCCAACCATCTATTTCCTTGAAGTGTCTTCTCCCGGTGCGGAGCGTCCACTGAAAAAACCTGAGGACGTTACCAAAGCTGTAGGCAAAAATGTTTTTGTTACAACCTACGAGCCGGTGAACGGATTGAAGGAATTTGAAGGCAAGCTGCTTTCCTTTGATGACGATGAACTCGTGATCGAAGCAGGCAAAAAACAGCATGCCATTTCTTATGATAAGGTTGCCAGTGCGCGCCTAGCTATTTTGTTTTAAGTGCCTTGTTCACTTTATTAATGAAAAAGACACATCTCACGATAACGGCAAGGTGCTCATGAGTTCAGAGCCTTTCGCCGTTTTACGTATGAGATGCCATGTTTGAAAGGGGGATCAACATTCATGAGTACGGATTTTATTGAAGCAATGAATGAATTGGAACGGGAAAAAGGGATCAGCAAGGATGTGCTGTTTGAAGCGATCGAGGCTGCACTAATTTCCAGCTACAAGCGGAATTTCAACACGGCCCAGAATGTGCGTGTTGACATGAACCGTAATACGGGAGTTATTCGGGTGTATGCCCGTAAATTGATCGTGGAAGAAGTCCTGGATTCACGTACCGAAATTTCATTGCCTGCTGCACGAGAAATCAACCCACACTTCCAGCTGGAAGATATTGCGGAGATTGAAGTTACGCCGCGTGATTTCGGACGTATCGCGGCACAAACTGCCAAACAGGTAGTGACCCAGCGGATTCGTGAAGCCGAACGCGGCCTGATCTACAACGCTTTCGTAGATAAGGAAGAAGATATCGTTACGGGAGTGGTGCAGCGTCAGGATTTGCGCAATATCTACATCGATCTGGGCAAAATCGAAGCGGCTTTACCGCTGACCGAATTGATGCCGAACGAGAAGTTTGTTCATGGTGACCGTATTAAGGCGTATATCACCAAGGTCGAGAATACGACGAAAGGGCCGCAAATCATTTTGTCCCGTACCCATCCGGGCCTCTTGAAACGTCTCTTTGAACTGGAAGTGCCTGAGATCTTTGACGGTGTAGTTGAAATTCGCTCCGTCGCTCGCGAAGCAGGGTTCCGCTCCAAGATTGCCGTTCATTCCCGCAACGAGGAAGTTGATCCAGTTGGATCTTGTGTAGGTCCTAGGGGAATGCGCGTGCAGACCATTGTGGGTGAGCTGCGCGGTGAAAAAATCGACATCGTTCGTTTCTCCGATCAGGTAGACGAATATGTTGCTAATGCACTGAGTCCTTCCAAAGTATTGGAAGTTCATGTATTTGAGGAAGAAAAGATGGCTCGGGTTATCGTTCCGGACTATCAACTGTCCCTCGCAATTGGTATCAAAGGCCAAAATGCCAGATTGGCAGCCAAATTAACCGGCTGGAAAATCGACATTAAGAGCGAGAGCCAGGCGGAACAGGAATTCGGCAGAGAAAAAGATTCTTCTTCTGAAATGCATCAGGATTCCGTCTCCGTCGACTAAAGTAAAGTACGGGGGGCGCTGACGTATGAAACCAAAAAAAGTGCCGCTGCGCAAATGTGTGGCATGCCAAGAAATGATGCCCAAAAAGCAGCTGATTCGCATTGTTAAAACGCCAGAGGATGAAGTGCTGATCGATTTGACTGGCAAAAAATCCGGACGTGGTGCCTATTTATGCGGCAAAGAGTCCTGTTTTAAGCTCGCACTCAAAAACCGGGCTTTGGATCGGGCGTTAAAAGGCAAAGTCTCACCTGAAATTTACGAGCAATTAGCAGCTGACTTCATCGCGGTTGAGGATGAATTCATAGCAGCACAGGAGCGTGAACATGACTAATATTAAAACGCTGTCTTATTTGGGACTCTCTATGCGTGCAGGTAAACTTGTAACAGGTGAAGAAATTGTACTTAAAGCGATCCGTTCTTCCGAAGCTAAAATGGTTATTGTTGCGGGTGACGCCTCAGCCAATACACAAAAGAAATTTCGCGATAAATGCGGAACTTATAAGGTTCCTCTGTTGATCGGATTTGACCGGGATAGTCTGGGTTCAAGTATCGGTAAAGACACGCGTGTTGTTCTTGCAGTAACGGATCGAGGGTTTGCAAAAATGATCTCCAAGCAAGTCGGTATAATGTCGGAGGTGGAGTATATTGAGTAAACAGGAAAACAAGGATAAATTGCGGGTTTATGAATATGCGAAGTCCCTTAATATGAGTAGTAAAGAAATTATAACCATTCTTAAAAAGCTGGAAATTCCCGTAAACAATCATATGAGTGTCATGGAGAATGGTTCAGTCGGTAAGGTGGAACAATTTTTTAAAGATATAAAATCCACTGCTGCTTCGAAACAAGGCAACGATGCAAAACCAGTTGCAACTTCGGCAGTACGTAGTGACAAACCAGTGGACAGCAACAAGCCGGCCGGCGGAGTGAACACGCCGATTAGCAGCAACCCATCCGGTAGTCCCGTACAAACAAAAATACAACAGGAAAAGCAGGTAGGTATGAACAATAGACCAAATTCCAACAATAACAATGGCACTCAAAGACCCAGCGGCCAAGACAGTCGCAACAGAACGAACTCTTCCCAAGGCTCAAGCCAAGGAGGACAATCAACTAACCGTCCAAGACCAGCTCAAGGTGGACAAAGCAGTACTGCATCCCGTCCGCAAGGAACGGGTGGTCAACGTCCGAATAACAGCGGTGGCGGTCAAGTAAGAACTTCAGGCCCTAACAGCGGTGGTAATACAGGTACTGCTGGCAACCGTAGCGGTGGCCAAGGTCAGAGCCAAGGACAAGGCCAACGTAGAAGCGGCCCAGGTGGTACTACTGGCAGCAACAACAATAGTGGTAACCGTTCGAACAGCGGTGGCGGTGGACGTCGTTATGATGACAACCGTGGCGGTAACTTCCGTGGTAACCGTGGTGGCAAGAACAACCGCAACAGAAATCAACAACAGTACCAACAACGTGAGAAAATTGATAACACACCTAAGAAAATCATCGTTCGTGGTGATATGACCGTTGGTGAAACAGCGAAGTTGCTCCATAAGGATGCTTCCGAAGTTATCAAAAAGCTCATCGCTATGGGTGTTATGGCAACAATCAACCAAGAGCTTGATATCGAAACGATCCTTCTGCTTTCAGGTGAATTCGGTGTTGAGGTTGAAGTGAAGATTGTGCTTGAAGATGACCGTTTCGAAACACTGGAAGAGAATGATGATGCTGCTGACTTGCAGGCTCGTCCACCAGTAGTTACGATCATGGGTCACGTTGACCATGGTAAAACTACTTTGCTGGATGCGATTCGTTCTACGAATGTATCCGATGGCGAAGCAGGCGGAATCACGCAACATATCGGTGCTTATCAAGTTGAAATTAACAACAAAAAAATCACGTTCCTGGATACTCCGGGTCACGAAGCGTTTACAGCGATGCGTGCACGTGGCGCACAAGTTACGGATATGACGATTATTGTCGTAGCTGCGGATGACGGTGTTATGCCACAGACCATTGAGGCGATTAACCATGCCAAAGCTGCTGGGCTACCAATCATCGTTGCTGTCAACAAAATTGACAAGCCGGGCGCTGATCCAGATAAAGTGAAACAAGAATTAACCAGCTATGAACTCGTTCCGGAAGAGTGGGGCGGAGATACCATCTTTGTTAACGTGTCAGCGAAACAAAGAATGGGTCTGGAAGGTCTGCTTGAAATGATTCTGCTCGTTGCAGAAGTGAACGAATACAAAGCGAACCCGGACAAACGTGCCCGTGGTACAGTGATTGAAGCCGAGCTGGATAAAGGACGTGGCCCAGTTGCACGTATCCTCGTACAGCACGGTACATTGAAAGTCGGCGATGCTTTCGTTGCAGGTAACTGCTTCGGTCGTGTTCGTGCGATGGTCAATGACAAAGGTCGCAAATTGAAAGAAGCTGGACCTTCAACACCTGTAGAAATCACAGGTCTGACTGAAGTTCCAGGTGCGGGAGATCCATTCATGGTGTTTGAAGATGAGCGCAAAGCGCGTTCCATCGCTGACAAACGTTCGATCACGCAACGTGAATCCGATCTGGGTACGCATACTCGTGTGACGTTGGATGATCTGTTCCAGCACATCAAAGATGGCGAGATCAAAGATCTGAACGTAATCATCAAAGGTGATGTACAAGGTTCGGTTGAAGCATTGAAAGGTTCCCTTGCGAAGATCGAAGTTGAAGGTGTACGCGTGAAAATTATTCATAGCGGCGCTGGTGCAATCACAGAATCCGACATCATTTTAGCTGCAGCATCCAATGCTATCGTGATCGGTTTCAACGTTCGTCCTGATAACCAGGCGAAATCAACTGCAGATCAAGAGCAAGTAGACATTCGTCTGCATCGCGTGATCTACAGTGTTATCGAAGAAATTGAACAAGCGATGAAAGGTATGCTCGATCCGATCTACAAAGAAAAAGTTATCGGTCATGCTGAAGTTCGGAGCACGTTCTCCATCAGTAAAGTGGGTACCATCGCTGGTTGTATGGTTACCTCGGGTAAAATTACGCGTTCTGCGGAAGCACGCCTGATTCGTGATGGCATTGTCCTTTACGAAGGTAAGCTGGATTCCCTGAAACGTTATAAAGATGATGCCAAAGAAGTAGCACAAGGTTACGAGTGCGGTATCACACTTGATAAATATAATGATCTCAAAGAAGGCGACGTTATCGAAGCTTTCATTATGGAGACAGTACAACGATAAGCAAGGAAGCATGAGGTGAACAACAATGGCTAAGATTCGTACAGGTAGAGTGGGCGAGCAGATCAAGAAAGAAATAAGTCTGCTCATCCAGTCTGAACTGAAAGATCCACGTATCGGCTTTATTACGGTAACGGGAGTCGAAGTGACAGGAGACTTGTCGCAAGCCAAAGTTTATCTGAGTGTCTTCGGTGAACAGGAACAAAAAGATAACACGCTGAAAGCTCTGGCAAAAGCAAATGGATTTTTGCGTTCGGAGCTGGGCAAACGTATCCGGTTCCGGCATGTTCCCGAGTTGATATTTAAGATTGACGAATCCATCGCTTATGGCAGCCGAATTGAGAAGCTGCTTGGCGATATTGGTTCCGACAAGAACGAATCCCAGTAACAGAATAGAGGAGACGGCAATGCACACTTATGAACAGGCGCTCCAGGCCGGAAAGCAATTTCTGCTGGAGCATGATGATTACCTGGTCGTGTCGCATGTACAGCCGGACGGTGACGCAGTCAGCTCGACGGTAACGGTGGGCTGGCTGCTGTCATGTCTGGGTAAGACATTCACGATGATTAATGAAGGTGAAATCCCCGGGCGCATGCAATTTTTGTGGGAAGCAGGCAACATTGTGAACATGACCGAACAACCACCGCAGCGAAAATATAAAGCTGTTATCTGTGTGGATTGTGCAGACTTTGCCAGAGTAGGTTTGACACGTCATTATTTCGAAGATGATGCTGTTATCTTGAATATTGATCATCACCCTACAAATGACGGTTATGGTACAGTCAACATCATTAAGTCAGATGCTGCTGCTACGGCTGAAATCTTGTTCGATTTTCTTAACCTGTTCCAAGTAACATGGGATCAAGATGTTGCGACGGCAGTTTATACAGGATTGCTTACCGATACAGGTGGATTCCGCTATGCCAACACCAGCCCAAATGTAATGAAAACGGCCTCCAGACTGCTTGAACATGGCGTGAATGGACCCTATCTCGCCCAGACCTTGTTGGAGCAGGTGACTCTTCCGCAAGTTCGGATTTTGAATCAGGCACTATCAAGCCTGCAGATGACAGATGATGGAAAGATAGCCTGGGTTGTTATTACACCAGATGATATGGTGGCTTGTGGAGCAGCTAATGAAGATCTTGAAGGGGTAGTGAACTATCCGCGCAACATTCAGGGCGTGGAAGTTGGTATCTTTTTCAAAGTCATCAACGAGAATGCAGTCAAGGTTTCTTTGCGTTCAGCTGGTAAAATTGATGTTGCTGCACTAGCACAGACCTTTGGCGGAGGCGGGCATGTGCTCGCAGCCGGATGTCGTCTGGAAGGCAGACTTGATGATATTATCGCAAAAGTACTGAAGCAGGTGAATTCACAATGGTAAAGCCATTTGAAGGTGTACTTCCGGTATATAAACCGGCGGGATTTACTTCTCATGATGTTGTAGCCAAAATGCGTCGCATTCTCAAAATGAAGCGCATTGGGCATACGGGCACACTTGACCCACAAGTTACAGGCGTTCTGCCGCTCTGTCTTGGACGGGCGACACGTGTGGTAGAGTACATGCAGGAGCTTCCGAAGGAATATCTGGCTACGCTCAGACTGGGACTGTCTACTGACACAGAGGATATGACAGGGGAAGTCATTGAGCGGGCTGAAACGACTGTGGAAGTAACACAGGAACAGGTTCAACAGGTGCTTGAGCAGTTTCTGGGAACGATTTCACAGGTACCACCTATGTATTCTGCGGTAAAGGTAGACGGCAAACGTCTTTATGAGCTTGCTCGTGAAGGTAAGACGGTAGAGCGTAAGAGCCGTGAGGTCACAATCTATGAGCTCGAACTTAC
The DNA here is from genome assembly GCF_037979415.1 of Paenibacillus sp. FSL H7-0940. NCBI lineage: Bacteria > Bacillati > Bacillota > Bacilli > Caryophanales > Paenibacillaceae > Paenibacillus > Paenibacillus sp. FSL H7-0940. Next base: position 3,119,485 of record NZ_CP150280.1, on the reverse strand, counting down.
TGGGATTGAGACTCAGGGTGAGACCACCGATATATCCTTCCGGGCCTTATGTTCAAAAGGTACTTATATTCGGACATTGTGTGTAGACATTGGCCGGCAACTCGGATATCCATCGACCATGGTTCAACTGGAACGTACGATATCGGCAGGTATCTCTGCAGATCGTTGTCTTCGTATTGAAGAAGTGGAACAACTTATGGCTGACGGGACTTTGGCGGAGGCGCTGATTCCTGTTGACGAGGCTATTGCTTCAATTCCGGCCCACAAGGTTGGAGAAGAACTGACCAAAGGAGCACTGCAAGGTCAGAAACTGTCTGCGCGTCTTCTGGAACCGCCTGTGGAGCAACCTGGTTTGCTGCGGTTGTATGCTCAGGATGGTACGTTTCTGGGGATATTTGAGCGGGATGAACTAAAACCAACGGTGAGGGCAGTTAAAGTCTTTTTGCCGGAATAAAGAGGTTTCGGGCTTGGAGTTGTGGTGATGCTCTAGCTTGGCCTATCTAGTGAAATGCAGGTGAATGATTGTGAAAACCGTAATGCTAACCTATCCGCAGACGTTACATTCGACTGAGCTGAGCACACTGCCCCAAGTGCTTGCGATTGGTCAATTCGACGGACTGCATCTCGGACATGCAAGTGTCATTTTATCAGCTGTCCGCATTGCGCGGGAAACGGGCATGCAGGCAGCGGTCATGACCTTTCATCCACATCCGAAGGAAGTTATGCGCAAAGGGGATTACGAGGGTTATTTAACTCCCTTGAGAGATAAAGAAGAGATCTTGGCAGGAATGGGCGTTGATGTACTCTATGTGGTGGAGTTCAATGAGGATTTCTCACGGTTGACGCCGCAACAATTCGTACACGACTTGTTGATTCCTCTTCAGACACGAACAGCGGTGGTGGGTTTTGACTTCCGTTTTGGTCACAAGGGTGCAGGGGATGAACAACTTCTTCGTACTTTGGGAGAAGGAGAGATGACGGTGGAAACCGTTCCTCCTTTCTTGTTAAATGGTGAAAAAGTAAGCAGTTCTCTCATTCGTGGCCTGTTGAAGCGTGGGGAGATGGATGAGGCCAGTCATTGGCTTGGCCGACCTTACAGCATCAGAGGAACCGTCATTCACGGGGAGAAGCGTGGACGAACGATTGGATTTCCTACAGCCAACCTTGAACTCACGGATCATTACGTTACCCCGTCGAAGGGTGTTTACGCTGTTCGTGTGCAGTATGGCGAACAGGAACTGCGTGGGGTAATGAATCTCGGTGTGAAACCTACGTTTCACGAAAGCGGGATGAAACCTACGTTTGAAGTGCACCTGCTTGATTTTGATGGACACTTATATGACCAGGAACTAAAGGTTGAGCTCGTTCACTATATTCGTGCAGAACGAAAGTTTGACTCCATTGATGCATTAATTAGCCAGATTCGTGAAGATGCATTAACTGCCGGCCGCCTGTTATCTTAAAGGTTCAGGATTAAATGCATGTTTACATTTACTTTAACTAGGCAATTATGATATACTGTACTACGTTGTCGATTGAGACAACATTAACCTTGGCTTGGTTGCTTGCTCTCACCGGCGGTGACGAGGCTAATGGCGATTATATTGAAGGAGGTGAACAGGATGGCATTGACTCAAGAACGTAAACAACAACTGATCGACGAGCACAAAACTCACGAGTCCGATACAGGATCTCCAGAGGTGCAAGTTGCTATCCTTACGGAAAACATCACAAGTTTGACAGACCACTTGCGTACGCATAAGAAAGACCACCACTCACGTCGTGGACTTTTGAAAATGGTAGGTCAACGTCGTAAGCTTTTGGCTTATGTGAAAAACAAAGATGTTAAACGTTACAGCGCACTGATCGAAAAACTCGGATTGCGTCGTTAATTATCGTACATGTTTTCAAAATCAACCTGGCTGTTATCCGTCATTCTTTTGTCTAAAAGGACAAGCGGAACTTACAGCCGGGTTGTTTTGTAGATGAACATGTTGCCATATATTTGTAGATGGGGCTCCGTGAGGAGCTTTTGTTGTGCAGGTTAGCATGTTGAAAGTTCCATACATAGCTAATGAATGCAGGACAAGCAGGAAATACTGTGAATATGCAGAATCCATTGAATTAGGAACGAATAAAAGGAGGGGTTTCATGGAACAGCGTGTTGAAATGCAGCTTGGTGGAAGAAAACTTACGCTTGAGACCGGGCGTTTGGCCAAGCAGGCTAATGCTGCCGTTAAGGTAACATACGGGGATACCGTGGTATTGTGTACCGTGACAGCATCAAGTGAGCCGAAAGATCTGGACTTTTTCCCATTAACGGTGAACTATGAAGAAAGATTGTACGCCGTAGGTAAAATCCCGGGAGGATTTATTAAACGTGAAGGCAGACCGAGTGAGAAAGCGATTCTTTCAAGCCGTCTGACAGACCGTCCAATTCGTCCTTTGTTCCCGGAAGGCTTCCGGAATGATGTACAAGTTCTGAATATCGTTATGAGTGTGGATCAGGACTGCGAACCGCAAATCGCTGCAATGATTGGTACATCAGCAGCATTGAGCATTTCGGATGTTCCATTCAGCGGACCGATTGGTGGCGTGAAAGTTGGACGTATTGATGGCGAGTTCATCATTAACCCAACGATTGCACAGCTTGAAGTTAGTGATATTGAACTGGTTGTTGCAGGAACCAAGGATGCCATCATGATGGTTGAGGCCGAAGCAAACGAAGTGGCGGAAGAAGTGATGCTCGAAGCAATCATGTTTGGACATGATGAGATCCAAAACATTATTGCTGTAATCGAACAACTTGTGCAAGTTGCTGGAAAAGAAAAAATGGCTGTTAAGTTGCGTACCGTTAATGCTGAAGTTAACAACAGTGTGCGTGAATTCGCCAGCGCTCGTCTGGTCGAAGCGGTTAAAATCGCCGAGAAGCATGCTCGTCAAGATGCAATCGATGTAGTGAATGACGAAACCGTTGCTCACTTTGAAGAGAAATATATTGAAAGTCCGGAATTGTTCAAAGACGTGAAGGAAGTTCTGCACGATATCGTCAAAGAAGAAGTGCGTCGTCTGATCACGCATGATAAGGTTCGTCCAGATGGACGTGGACTTGCTGAAATTCGCCCAATTGAATGTGATACATCTCTGCTGCCACGTGCACATGGTACAGGACTGTTTACGCGTGGGCAAACGCAAGCACTTAGCGTTTGTACACTTGGTGCACTGGGTGATGTTCAGATTTTGGACGGAATCAGTCTTGAAGAAACGAAACGATTCATGCATCACTATAACTTCCCACCATTCAGCGTAGGCGAAGCGCGTCCATTGCGTGCTCCAGGCCGTCGCGAAATCGGACATGGTGCTCTGGGTGAGCGCGCGCTTTCCAAAGTGATTCCTTCCGAAACGGATTTCCCATACACGATTCGTTTGGTATCTGAAGTTCTTGAATCCAACGGCTCATCATCTCAGGCAAGTATCTGTGCCAGCACTTTAGCTATGATGGATGCAGGTGTACCAATCAAAGCTCCAGTTGCGGGTGTAGCTATGGGTCTGATCAAAGACGGAGATCATGTATCCATTCTGAGTGATATTCAAGGTATGGAAGATCACCTCGGTGACATGGACTTTAAAGTAGCTGGAACACCTGAAGGTGTAACTGCAATCCAAATGGACATCAAAATTGCTGGTATTAATCGTCAAATTTTGTCTGATGCATTGGCGCAAGCCAAAGAAGGCCGTATGCACATTTTGGGCAAAATGAACGAAATTTTGAAAACTCCACGTGAGCAGTTATCACAATATGCGCCAAAAATTACAACGATGCATATCAATCCGGACAAAATCCGTGATGTGATCGGTGCAGGTGGTAAAATTATCAATAAAATCATCGAAGAAACCGGTGTTAAAATTGATATTGAACAGGATGGACGTGTCTTTATCGCTTCTTCCAACCAGGAGATGAATGATAAAGCCAAAGCGATCATCGAAGGTATTGTGCGCGAAGTATTGGTCGGCGAGATTTATGTCGGTAAAGTAAAACGCGTAGAAAAATTCGGTGCATTTGTTGAAGTACTTCCTAACAAAGAAGGTCTGGTACACATCTCGCAACTGTCAACTGAACGTGTTGCCAAAGTGGAAGATGTTGTAGCTATCGGTGATTCCATTACGGTAAAAGTAACGGAAATTGACCCACAAGGTCGAATCAACTTGTCCCGTAAAGCAGTTTTGACTGCTGAAGCTCCGGCTCAATCCTAGGATACCGAAGCGACAGGTTATAAATGGATAGATTGAATGAAGAGACAGAATGTGAATTTCTGGCTCTTTTTTTAACGTTTAAATACGTAAAGCAAGGATGAAACCATGGCTTAGCATTCATATTTTTGCCCTTGTCCTCATATGATGGGGACAAAGACGGCGGGAGGATGGAGCTGTGGGAAACCAATCCAAAAAGCTGGCGGCTGTTCTGGCGGGTGTGACTGCGGTCATATTGATCGGACAAGTTGGCAGTGTACGTACATACATTACGGAGATCCGTGATGGGCCAGGTACGCAAAATGCTTTTGACATGTTTAAGGAGGCAACTGGAGAAGATGCGCTGTTGTCTGCGATTCGGGATAAAGCGGCTGAAACGAAAATTGCTCCGGTAAATGCCAGAGTGGATCGGGTATGGAAAGCGATTCCTGGTTATAATGGCATGGAGATTGATGTGGAAGCGACATACCGTAAGGCGCTGAGTGGAACGTTGAATACCAAAATAGCGTATGTCTACCGTCAGATTGAACCGGAGATCCAGCTTAAGGATTTGGGTGCACATCCGATCTATCGGGGGAATGCAAACAAACCGATGGTTTCTTTTATGATTAATGTGGCCTGGGGGAACGAATACATTAAACCGATGCTGGATACGCTCGATGCCGAGAAAGTGAAGGCTACTTTTTTTCTGGATGGAAGTTGGTTAAGCAAAAATGTTGAACTGGCCAAAGAAATTCAGAAACGTGGGCATGAGATGTCCAACCATGCATATTCTCACCCTAATATGAGTCGATTGAGCGCAGAACGGGCCAAGCTGGAAATTAGCAAAACCCAGGATCTGCTCCATAAAACACTGGGCGTAGAGAATCGTTGGTTTGCTCCGCCATCCGGTGACTTTAATCAGAAGACCGTTGACATTGCTTCATCCATGGGACTGAAAACCGTGTTATGGACAGTAGATACTGTGGATTGGCGTAAGCCAAGCCCGGATGCCGTTGTTGCCAAAATTGCTAAAAATACTGAGGCTGGAACGTTAATTCTAATGCACCCTACAGCTGCTTCTTCGGGAGCTTTAAAGGGCATGATTCAATCCATACGGGCCAAAGGTCTGGTGCTCGGAACAGTAAGTGAGACGCTGTCTTCGGAACGTGTAAATACCTCTACGGTTGAGTGAACGTTGTTTTTTTGTTAATATCAAACAGTTGGAACCAAATGTCGATTTCAATTTCAAGGTTGAGATCAAGGCAATTATAGAGATGTAGGAGGGCCAACCATGAAAAAAATTCAGCTGGGCAATGGCCTCAGAGTTGTCATGGAACAGATACCGACCTGCCGTTCTGTGTCTTTCGGAATATGGGTCAAGACAGGTTCGCGTAATGAGCAACCTGCAAGTAACGGAGTATCACATTTTATTGAACACATGTTATTCAAGGGAACAGATCGTTATGATGCCAAGGCGATTGCGGAGCAGTTCGATGCGATTGGCGGTAACGTGAATGCATTCACTTCCAAAGAATATACGTGTTATTATGCTAAAGTGTTGGATGAACATTTGCCGATTGCGGTTGATGTATTGTCTGATATGTTTTTCCGCTCCAAAATGGATGATGGTGAATTGATCAAGGAGAAAAACGTCATTCTGGAAGAAATCTCGATGTATGAAGATACGCCTGATGATATGGTTCATGATCTGATGGCCTTGGCCGCTTATGGTGAGCATCCACTCGCATACCCAATCCTGGGTACGGAAGAACGTCTCAAAGTGATGGATTCCAGCCATCTGCGTGCATATATGAAGGAGCACTACACGATTGAGAACACGGTCATTAGTATCGCGGGTAATATTGATGACAGTGTAATCGATCTGATGGAGAAGCATTTTGGTGCTTTTGATGTAAATGGAGTATCGGAAGCAGTCACGATGCCAGCCTTCCAAAGCGGACAGCTCTTTCACAAAAAGAAAACGGAACAGAATCATATCTGTATCTCGTTCCCGGGCTGTAAAATCGGAGATCCGCTGCAATTCGCTATGGTTGTTCTGAATAACGCCATTGGTGGAGGCATGAGCTCCAGACTGTTCCAGGAAATTCGTGAGAAACGGGGTCTTGCGTACTCCGTGTATTCCTATCATAGCTCTCATGCGGACAGCGGACTTTTCACGATATACGCGGGTACAGCACCGAAACAGACCAAAGAAGTGCTCGATCTGACCAAAGAGGTTCTACGCGACTTGGCTGTTAACGGCTTGTCCGAAGATGAACTTCGTAAAGGAAAAGAACAGCTGAAAGGTAGCTTGATTCTGAGCTTGGAAAGCACAGGCAGTCGCATGAATCGTCTGGGTAAAAACGAGCTCATGCTGGGCAGACACCATACACTGGATGAGATGATTGCCAAAATTGAGCAAGTTACCATAGACGATATTAACGCGGTACTTGATCTGATGTTTGCTGAACCTTTTGCACTTGCTATGGTTGGCGCTTCAGATAAGACGATCGCTGGATTGAGAAGGGATGATTTTGTTGCATTACGTTCAAATACAGAAACTGCCGGGCAATGAAGATATTAAACTGCCTCAAAAAATGTCGGAGCTGGCATCCGGCTTTGATGTAGTAGCTGCACTTCAGGAAGATGTTGTATTGCAGCCGGGTCAGCGTACGCTGATTCCTACCGGACTTGCGATGGCAATGCCAGCTGGATTGGAAGCACAGATTCGTCCTCGGAGCGGACTGGCTTTCAAACATGGTATTACTTGCCTCAACACACCGGGGACCATTGATGCGGATTATCGCGGAGAAGTTAAAGTTCTGTTGATTAATTTGGGTCAGGAACCGTTCACAATTGTACGGGGAGAGCGCATCGCACAGATCGTCTTCCAGACCGTGCCTGCGGTTGAATTGACTGAAGTGAATGAACTTTCGGAAACGGTACGTGGCGAAGGTGGATTCGGTCATACCGGGAAATAAGCAGCGTAAATATACCTATTCTTTAGAGTCGTCCCTGACAGGGGCGGCTCTTTTTTACATTTGAGAAACGGACGGTGGAATGCAATTATTGTTTTCACCCCCCTGTGGGCCCCTGCATACGATAAGGCATACATGTGGTGAAAGGAGTGACGTCCCGATGCTGACCGGAGTCCGGATTGTAGTCCTGGGCGGAGATGCGCGGCAGCTTGAAGTCATTCAAAAGTGCGCTGAGCTGGATGCAACGGTAAGTGTGGTGGGTTTCGATAAAATAGAGCGTTCCATTCCAGGGATCGAGCACCAGGAACTGGAGGATGAAGTGTTTGCTTCCGCAGATGTACTCGTACTGCCTGTTGTCGGTTGCGATGAGCAGGGAAAAGTAAGTACTTCATTCAGTGACACACCGATCTATTTGAAAAAGGAACATATTGCAGCATTACCAGAGCATTGTATTGTGTTCACAGGTATGGCAAAGCCGTTCTTGCGCGAACTTAGTCTTGAAAATGGGCTGCGACTTGTTGAAGTACTTGATCGTGATGATATTGCACTTTATAACTCTATTCCAACAGCTGAGGGAGCCATCGCCATAGCAATTCGGGAGACGGACTTCACAATCCATGGTTCGGAATGCATTGTGCTTGGCATTGGTCGAACAGGATTCACAATGGCCAAAACACTGCAGGGACTTGGAGCAAATGTACGGGTGGGAATCAGGCGGGAAGAGGATGCTGCCCGCGCTACAATAATGGGCTGGAAGCCTTTCATGACAACGGATTTGGCCGCTCAGACCGGGGAAGTTGACTTGCTTTTTAATACGATACCGACTATGATAATCACAGCACAAATCCTGTCCAGAATGCCGCAAAAGGCTGTCATTATCGACCTCGCATCCGCTCCTGGCGGCTGTGATTTCAGGTATGCCGAGAAACGCGGTATCAAAGCGCTACTTGCGCCAGGCCTCCCCGGCATTGTTGCTCCCAAAACGGCTGGCGGCATTATTGCCGACGCGTTGATCCGTTTGCTTTTGGAAGAACAGAACGCACGGGAGGTTAAATCATGAACTGGCAGGGAAAAACGGTAGGTTATGCAATTACGGGTTCTCATTGTACGTTTGAAGAGGTTATGCCGGTAATTAGCCGCTTCGTAGCTGAAGGTGCCAACGTCGTTCCGATTATTTCGAATTCGGTTCTGACGACGGATACACGCTTTGGTACGGCGCAAAATTGGCAAAAACAGTTGAAAGATATAACAGGTAATGATATCATTTCTACAATTGTTGAAGCGGAGCCATTAGGGCCTTCCAAGCTGCTTGATGTGCTGGTTATTGCTCCATGCACAGGGAATACAACAAGCAAGCTGGCTAATGCGATGACCGACAGTCCAGTGCTAATGGCAGCCAAAGCGCAGATGCGCAATCAGCGTCCACTTGTGCTCGCGATTTCCACGAATGACGGTCTGGGCTTGAATGCTGCGAATATCGCCAAATTGCTTGTGGCTAAATACTTGTATTTTGTGCCATTTGGGCAAGACGATCCAGTGAAAAAACCAAACTCGTTAGTCGCCAAAATGGAATTGATTCCAGAGGCTTGCTGGAGTGCTCTTGAGGGCAAACAGTTGCAGCCGATGATTGTGGAGCGTTCTTCACAGGCTTGATGGAACAATGATTCGGTGACAACGTTTATACGCTTGGAGAAATGAAGAAGGGTTCGAGAGACAAAGAAAATCATGGGGGACAATATGCTGGATTGAACAGCTACTATGTCCACGTTCCTGTCGATAAGGCATTCCTGCTTGCGGGCAGTACAGGTTAAGCAAGCGGGAGAGGTCTATTGTGAATGTATGCATCATGACCTCGATAACAACCGCGACCTTTGATTTGCGATTGTCCCAGACAATTACAGAAAATAAGGAGCGGCATGGAATGCCGTATAAAATGCTGAAATTATCGCATCAGAACGCTCCCTAGAGTGATCCATTTGTTGATTTGACCCGTGTCCAGTCTTCTTGCGTACACAAATGGAGGAATAAAGATGCGTATCATGGTACAGAAATTCGGAGGCACGTCTCTCTCCACTGTTCAGGCGAGAGAGCATGTGCTCCGTCATGTTAAACGTGAACTTGAAGCAGGATTGAGTCTGGTCATCGTTGTGTCTGCGATGGGGCGCCGCGGCGAGCCATATGCGACCGATACGTTGCTGGACTGGGCTGCACAGAACGGAAACGCACTATCCGCACGCGAAAAGGATTTACTGCTGTGCTGTGGTGAAATCATATCGGCGACAACGTTGAGCAGTTTACTCGAACATGAAGGCATTCCAACTACAGTGCTGACCGGTGCACAAGCAGGTTTTGTGACGGACGACAATTTCGGGAATGCCCGGATATTGGATGTCCGTCCTGTTCGTGTGTTGGAGCAGCTTCAGCTTGGCCGTGTCGTTGTTGTAACCGGATTCCAGGGGCAGACAGAGAACGGAGACTTCACGACATTGGGTCGTGGGGGAAGCGATACGTCTGCTACAGCTCTCGGTGCAGCATTACGTGCTGAAATGGTGGATATCTACACAGATGTGAACGGAATACTCACCGCTGATCCGCGAATTGTTGAGGATGCACGTCCACTGACTGTTGTGAGTTATGCAGAGATCTGTAACATGGCCCACCACGGGGCCAAGGTAATCCATCCACGTGCGGTTGAGATTGCGATGCAATCCCAGATTCCAGTGCGGGTAAGATCTACTTTTGCAGACACGGAAGGAACGCTGGTTACGCATCCGGAAGGATTCCAGGATGTGCAGACAGGCATTGTTGACCGTTATGTAACAGGCATCGCCTACGTGAGCAATGTAACGCAAATTACGGTGGATGTGCCTGGTGGTGGTGCAGATCGATTGCAACTCAAAGTGTTCAAAACCATGGCTGAGAATTCAATCAGCGTTGATTTTATTAATGTTACCCCCTCGGGAGTTGTCTATACGGTTTTTGACAGTGATTCCGAGAAAGCCATACAGGTATTGCAGGAGATAGGTCTCAAGCCACAAAGCCTGTCCGGTTGTGCCAAAGTGTCCGTCATTGGCGGAGGCATTAATGGTGTACCTGGAATCATGGCTCGAATCGTGGAGTCCTTGACACTGGCAGACATTCAGATCCTGCAATCGGCAGATTCGAATACAACGATCTGGGTACTCGTAAAAAAAGAAGATATGGTTCAGGCCCTGAGGGCACTTCACGCCTCATTCGAACTTCATTTGTAAATAACTGAAGTTAGAGGAGCCAAACCTGTTTTGAAGGAGGAATCGAATTGGACTTTGGAAGATTGATTACAGCAATGGTCACTCCGTTCAATGAACAAGGAGAGATTCATTGGGAGGAAACGGCACGTCTAATCGACTATCTAATTGTAGATCAAAAGTCGGAGACGCTTGTGGTTTCTGGAACAACAGGGGAGTCTCCAACACTTAGTGATACTGAGAAAGTTCAATTATTCGAATTTGCAGTGAAACATGCGGCCGGTCGGTGCAAAATTATAGCCGGAACGGGAAGCAATAACACGGCACATTCCATCCATTTGACACAGGAAGCTGAACGTGCCGGAGTGGATGGCATTTTGTTGGTTGTTCCGTATTACAATAAACCTAGCCAAGAAGGTTTGTTCAAACATTTTGAAGCGATTGCAGGCTCCACCAAGCTGCCAATTATGCTCTACAACGTGCCTGGGCGTACAGTAACCAGCCTGTCAGCAGAGACAACGCTTCGTCTTGCACAGATTCCTAACATCGTCGCTACGAAGGAATGTGCGTCTATGGAGCAGGTTACGCTGATTGCAGCAAGTGCTCCAGAAAATTTCAGAGTTTATTCCGGTGATGATGCTTCAGGCTTACCAGCGATTGCGGTTGGAGCACATGGAATTGTCAGCGTGGCCAGTCATGTCGTAGGGGCAGAAATGAAGAAAATGATTGACGCCTTCTATGGCGGAGCACCTCTTCAGGCTGCTCAGATTCATCAGCAGTTGTTCCCGGTGTTCAAAGGCCTGTTTGAGTGTCCACAGCCTCTACCAAACCCCGTAGCGGTGAAATATGCGCTGACATTGCGTGGTCTAGACGTTGGTTCCGTACGGTTGCCACTTATTCCGCCAACGGAAGAGGAGCAGGTTTATATCAAAGGTTTGCTTAATTTGTAATCATTTTGGTTGTATATGGACTATTTTATTAATCATGGGAATATCCTTCAGATCAGCAAAAGAACCGCTCCTCTTCGTAGAGGCTGCGGTTCTTTTTTTTACGAGTAATGTGAGGTTTCTTTTCCACTGCTAAGGGGAAACCTACAGGTTAACGAGAGAGTGACTTGTTTTTTTTGTTTTTAATCATGTATAATGATGTCAAGTGACTGGGTGCGGTATTTTTTTGAAATTGAAAGCGACATCGCTTCGTGGTGTAGCTTTGCGGTGAAAAAGGAAGGAACGGCTAAGAGGGAATTTCAACTCCAACTTGTTGGTCAAAGGGAATAACTTCGAAGAACTTCTTCCAAATATCGTGAATAAAGGTGTTCTTTTGCATTCATCCCGATAGGTGGGTATGTGATGTATGGACTACTTTTCTTAACTTACAATAAATAATAAGGTACGACGTCCAACTACCATAGGAGGTTTAGATTCATTTGTCTAAGAAAAATAATAACGATAAACTGATGATTTTTGCTTTGGGCGGCGTAGGCGAGATTGGTAAAAATATGTACGTCATCCAATACGCCAACGACATTGTAGTCGTAGATGCTGGTCTTAAATTCCCGGAAGAAGATATGCTTGGTATTGATATTGTCATCCCTGACATTTCTTACCTGACTGAGAACCGTGACAAAGTAAGAGGAATCATCCTTACTCACGGACATGAGGATCACATTGGTGGTCTGCCATATGTTCTCAAACATCTGAATGTTCCTGTATACGGAACAAGACTTACGCTTGGACTTGTAGAAAACAAGTTGAAAGAAGCGAATTTGCTGGGTGATACAAAACGTATTCTGATTGATGCTGATTCCGAGATCCAACTTGGATCTGTTCTGAAAGCATCGTTCTTCGCTACTAACCATAGTATTCCGGATTCTGTTGGTGTATGTGTCGAAACACCGGAAGGTGCAGTTGTTCACACAGGTGACTTCAAATTCGACCATACTCCAGTCAATGGTCAATATGCAGATCTTCAGCGTATGGCACAGATTGGAACAAATGGCGTGTTAGCGCTGTTGTCCGACAGTACGAACGCTGAGAAACCTGGATTCACACCATCGGAGAAAAATGTGGGTATCGTTCTGGAAGATATCTTCCGTAAAGCTAGTCAACGTGTTGTTGTGGCGACATTTGCTTCCAACGTACACCGTATCCAACAGGTGATCAATGCAGCAGAAGTGACTGGACGTAAAGTTGCAGTTATCGGACGCAGCATGGTGAACGTGGTTGGTATTGCATCAGAACTGGGTTATCTTGAGATTCCGGATGGCATGATCATTGAACCTGAAGAAGTAGGCAAGATGGCAGCTGATCGTGTCGTGATTCTCTGCACAGGAAGTCAAGGAGAGCCAATGTCAGCACTGACACGTATGGCTCGTTCCACGCACCGTAAAGTGGACATCCTGCCAGGTGACACCGTCATTATCGCAGCAACTCCGGTTCCAGGTAATGAGAAATATGTAGGCCGTACGATTGATGAACTGTTCCGTCTGGGTGCTAACGTGCATTACAGCGGTGCTAACAGTGGCGTCCACGTATCTGGTCACGGTAGCCAGGAAGAGCTGAAACTGATGCTCAACCTGATGAAACCGAAATTCTTCTTGCCGATTCACGGTGAATTCCGTATGCAGCGTCGCCACGCGGTTCTTGCTGAATCTGTAGGGGTAGAACCTGAGAACATTTTCATCACGGATATCGGTGAAGTGATTGAAATTCAAGGTGGAGCAGCACGTAGAGCAGGTAAAGTTACTGCAGGTAATGTGTTGATCGATGGCTTGGGTGTAGGCGATGTGGGTAACATTGTACTTCGTGACCGCAAATTGTTGTCACAAGATGGTATCCTTGTTGTTGTGGTAACACTCAGCAAACAGGATGGAAAAATTGTTTCCGGTCCTGACATCATCTCTCGCGGATTTGTGTATGTTCGTGAATCGGAAGGACTATTGGATGAGGCCAACCGGATCGTTAGCAGCACATTGCAGAAGTTGATGAGTGAGAACGTTAACGAGTGGGCTTCACTCAAAACAAATGTTAAAGATGCACTGGGACGCTTCCTGTATGAGCAAACTCGTCGTAGACCGATGATTTTGCCAATCATTATGGAAGTTTAAAATAGGCTAAACAAAAACATATATTCAGGCACACAGTCGCCCCTTCTCTACGAGTAATATTGGACGGTTCCTCGTAGAGAAGGGGCTTTTTTTGCGTTTTCAGGAAGATCTGCGATAAGTCAATATGTGAAGCAATTTGATGTAGCGGGTATAAGGCGGTTGGAAAAGTCCCCATACTAAGGAAATACATTAAATGTTTCTGGAGAAGGGGATTATTGAAATGAATGAACGTATGAATGACAAGCAGGCGTCAAGATCCAATCAACCGGAAGTTGAAGCGCCGGAAATTCCGATTCAGGAGGAAAAGGCCATCTCTCCCGTGACAGAGACTATTCAGCAATTTGGGCAGACACAGTCTCCTGCAGGTGAGTCGAATATTTTCTGCATGACCATTATTGGACAGGTCGAAGGGCATTTGATTTTGCCGCCACAAAACAAAACAACAAAGTATGAACATATCATTCCACAGCTGGTGGCCGCAGAACAAAATCAGCGTATTGAAGGTATACTGATCATTTTGAACACGGTAGGTGGAGATGTAGAGGCGGGTCTAGCCATTGCAGAGATGATTGCTTCTCTAAGCAAACCTACGGTGACTGTGGTCATTGGAGGCGGGCATAGCATTGGAGTACCGATTGCTGTAGCTTCAACATATTCCCTGATTGCCGGAAGTGCAACGATGACGATCCATCCGATTCGGATGAACGGCCTTGTCATTGGTGTACCTCAAACGTTTGAGTATATGGAGAAAATGCAGGAAAGGGTTGTTCGGTTCGTGACTTCTCATTCGAATATCTCTGAAGAGATGTTCAAAGAACTAATGTTTAAGACTGGTGAGTTGAATCGGGATATTGGTACAGCTGTAGGAAGCGCAGATGCAGTGAAACATGGATTAATGGATGCAGTGGGCGGGATTGGACAGGCTATTGCTCAGTTAAATCAGCTCATAGGAGACAAGAGACAGACTCTGCAAGCGGGAGGTTATACCCAATGACATTATATACAGTGATGCCCCCGGAACAACTCTGGTCGGGAATGTGGAAAGAGGGCGAAGATACGAGGGAGATCAAAATGAATGGTTTGTTAATGCAGGTAAGACCTGTTAATGACAATGAAGCCGTTATTGTTCGTTTGCTGGATTGTCCACTTGAAGCCTATCTCAATCCTGCCAATATGCCGGGTTCGACCATTCCGATTTCGGGTAACTTGGGATCAGCATAACGCGACGAATTCAGACAAATTGAGCAGAAAAAGAACATATGTACGGATTATATTTGTATGGTATAATATTCTTCTGGGGGTGACCTGATTTTGGCCAGAAGAAAAAAGAGGAAAAAAAAGGGCGCTGGTTTTAGTGGCGTTTTAAAATATGAAATTTACGGGATTGTGCTTATTACCCTTGCTGTCATAGCATTATCGGGTGAAGCCACCGTTGGACGTTCGCTTTCCAAGATGTTCGGACTGATGCTTGGTAAGTTTTATTTTGCGATTCCACTTGTTGGTATTTATTATGGTCTCATGGTGATGATTCACCGGAAATGGCCGAGTGGTTGGACCACACGCAAGACAGGACTTGTTTTGCTGGTCTTTGCCTTAACCTTGATGAGTACTGTCTCTGCAATGCACCAGAAGCTCATTCCGGTTGGTGCGCTTGAGCCTGGTGCTGTGATTACGCAGGTACATAATGATATGCAAACCGAGTTGCTAACCCCTGCTGTGCCAGGTGAGAGGGACTCCATGCTTAACAAGGACATCAGCGGTGGTTATCTCGGAGCTGGGCAATTTGCTCTTTTCCTGTGGCTGTTCGGCAGTCTTGGGGCGAGACTCATCATGATTGTCATGTTTATCATCAGTTTTATGCTGATTACGAGTCTATCTTATGTGGATTTGATACGAATATTCCGAACAAAGATTTGGGATGCCGGGAGTTCGATGTACAAAAAGCTGGAGTCGAGACCCTCTGCACGTTCTGCTTCAACTTCTGATGCCAGAAAGAAAGGTAACGCCCGTAAAGTGGTACCTGTTCCTGTTGAAGATGACGAAGACGAGTATGAGGATGAATTAGAGGAACAGCATCTACCAAAACGAAACTCGCCCATATTCTTCCAACTTTTTGGGAAATGGGGAGCTAAACGGGAACAGGCGACATCAGGACGTGAAATGGATGAGGTCGATTCGGCAGAAACAGAACAGATTGTGTACCGCGCCGAACAAGATCACAATCTAGAGGCGTGGCAGGATGCAACCGAAGACGTAACTAACAAATCAGCTTCATCACGTGTTCCTGTTCAGGCTAAACCTAACTCAGCGCCGATCATTCGAGACTTTTTTGAGCATGTCAGAACAGAAGAGGCAAGCATTGAAGATGATCTGGACGATGCTTATCCTTTCCCGGATAATCTGGCCGATCCAAACGTAGTACAACAGGGCGAGCATACCATTAAAATAACGGATGAACTGGTAGAGACAGAGTGGTCTGCATCCGATGCAGGTACAAACGGGATGAATGCTGTGGATGAGATTCAGAGTGGAGAAGAAGTACCTAATGATGCAATGCAGGGAACAGATACTCCAACTCCTGAAGGGCAGGACACACAACCGGTGAAACCACCACTGCCACCTCCTAAGCCGTACAAGCTACCATCATTCCGTCTACTTGCCAAGCCAAACAATGGGGGCAAGGCGGGTGACCAGAAGGATTATATGCAAACAGCACGTAAGCTGGAAGCCACACTGGAAAGCTTCGGTGTTCGCGCCAAAGTACTTGAAGTGGTTCGTGGTCCTGCCGTTACAAGATATGAAATTCAACCTGACATTGGTGTCAAGGTCAGCAGAATTGTCAGCCTAACTGATGATATCGCGTTGGCTCTGGCGGCAAAAGATATTCGGATGGAAGCACCGATTCCCGGAAAGTCTGCTATTGGTATCGAAGTACCTAATGGTGAAGTATCGGTTGTAACGATGCGTGAAGTAATGGAGACAGCAACGTTCCAGGAGGCAGAATCCAAAGTGACCATTGCATTTGGCCGAGATATCTCGGGACAGACGATTATTGGTAACTTGGCTCGTATGCCCCATTTGTTGGTTGCGGGTGCTACAGGTTCCGGTAAGTCGGTGTGTATTAACGGAATTATTACCAGCATATTGTACAAAGCCAAGCCGGATGAAGTGAAGTTCCTGATGGTCGATCCTAAGATGGTTGAGTTGAACGTATATAACGGGATTCCCCATTTGCTGGCACCGGTAGTAACTGATCCTAAGAGAGCGTCACTTGCTCTCAAAAAGATTGTGGTTGAGATGGAGAAACGATATGAACTGTTCTCCAAATCAGGCACTCGTAACGTTGAAGGTTACAATAATCTGATGAAAGATAATCCTGCGGCTGTTCTGCCTTATATTGTTGTCATAGTGGATGAGCTTGCAGATCTCATGATGGTTGCTGCCGGAGATGTGGAGGATGCCATTGCACGACTCGCTCAGATGGCTCGTGCAGCCGGTATCCATCTGATTATTGCTACACAGCGGCCTTCTGTGGATGTTATTACTGGCGTAATCAAAGCCAACATACCTTCTCGTATCGCCTTCGGTGTATCCTCACAGGTGGATTCTCGAACCATTCTGGATATGGGTGGGGCCGAGAAACTGTTGGGTCGCGGAGACATGTTATTCATGCCAATGGGCGCATCGAAACCGGTTCGTGTACAAGGTGCTTTTATGAGTGATGAAGAAGTGGAAAATATTGTGAATTATGTACGTGGTCAAGGTGAAGCACAGTATGATGAGTCCCTTGTACCTGAGGTGGACGACTCTATCCAGGCTGAAGATGAAGTACAGGACGAGTTATACGAAAAGGCAGTGCAGATTATTCTGGAGGCCAAGCAAGCGTCTGTTTCTCTGCTACAACGTCGAATGCGAGTAGGATACACCCGTGCCGCACGTTTGATTGACTCCATGGAATCCCGGGGCGTGATTGGTCCTTACGAGGGTAGCAAACCACGGGAAGTGTTGGTCTCGCTTGAAGAGTACCAACAAAACAAAATAAGCTCGTAGCTTGTAATGCACATGAATATTCAGGCGATTCGAGCCCTCAACCTTAATGGTTGGGGGCTTTTTTCATACAATTTGACTGAAGTTTTACCATGATGTCCAATGATCGGATGATTTGGTGCATAGGAAGCAAGCAGGCTTGTCATAATAACCTTAGCGATTCTGTTAATCCCACAAGAGAAAGGTAGAGCACAGTCGATGCGAAAAATGAACATATGGCTTTTCACTGCTATTTTGCTGATGTCCGCATTGGGAATCCGTTATTTGCTTCCTGAGAATGCAGCAACCGAAAGTTCGAATCAAAGCACATCACAAGTTGAAGAGAAAGCCTTGCCTACTTTCAGCAGCAACGCTGTGAAATATGGAAGTTACGGTCAGGATGTATATGAGCTTCAGGGGCGTCTGAAGTACCTGGGATTTTACAATGGTAAAATCGACAGTAATTTTGGCAGCAGCACACTGAAATCCGTCAAATGGTTTCAATCCGAGTTTGGCATGAAGGCAGATGGTGTGGTTGGAGCTGAGACCAAGCTCAAGCTGTACAATGCGTCAACCAAATGGTCGCCAACAGAGCCGCCGCTACACAAGGAATCCTCAGGTGGAGGTGGAGGTAGCAACAATACGGCAGATAAAGAGCAAGACAATATGGGATCTGCCAATGCCCTTGGTCTCTCAGAGAATGAACTCAAGATTATGGCTAACGCTGTATATGGTGAAGCCCGGGGTGAACCGTTTGAAGGTCAAGTCGCAGTAGCAGCAGTAATTATGAATCGCGTGAAATCACCAAGCTTTCCAAATACGCCTTCTGGCGTGATCTTTCAGCCAGGTGCATTTACGGCTGTAGCGGACGGACAGATCTATTTGGAACCAAACGCACAAGCCAAAAAGGCAGTTGAGCAGGCCCTGAATGGATGGGATCCGTCCGGTGGATGTCTCTATTATTTTAACCCGAAGACAGCAACATCCAAATGGATCTGGACCCGCCCACAAGTGAAAACAATCGGACAGCATATCTTTTGTATGTGATGATGTTGGAAGCAACCAGAAGGCGTGACTTCGGTTGCTTCTTGCCTTTTGAATGGGTTAAAATGGTTGTTACGTTTAGCTTAATACGATTGCATGATAAATGACGCCGTAAAGGGGTTTTGACATTTGAATACATCAGGATTCGAACGAGGTAGCAAGAGACAGTTTCGTATACATGTGCTTCCCACTAAACGTTTTAAAACGTTTGCTATATCGTTATATGCAGGAGTTCCCTTACGGGAAGATACAGTAACCAAAGTAGCACTGACACCTTTTGTTCTGCGACGCGGCACGGAGACCTATCCGGAAACAACGCAATTCCGTGAGCAACTGGAGCATCTGTATGGAGCAGGTTTTGGTTTTGACGTCTATAAACGCGGGGATTACCAGATTGTACAGTTCCGAATGGATACCATTAATGATTCCTTTGTTGGAGGGGATGAACAGCTACTGGATCGTTCATTTGCTTTCCTAGGAGAGGTTCTTACCCGACCTGCACAGGAGAATGGACATTTCAGGACGTCTTATGTACAAGCAGAGCGAGAGACTGTTCGTAAAAAGCTGGAGTCCATCGTGAACGATAAAATGCGCTATGCGGCTGAACGCAGTATCGAGGAAATGTGCAAGAACGAGCCGTACCGTCTTCATCCACTGGGTGAGCGAAAGGATCTGCCCGGGATTGAGCCTGACACACTTACTGCGTCTTATCAGGAGTGGCTGCAGCAGGCGAGTATGGATCTGTACGTGGTAGGGGATACGACACTGGAGGAGGTCGAGAACCTTGTTCAGCGTCATTTCAATGTAGATCGAACGTCCTCCTCTGATTACCAGACACAGGCAGCGGTTCGAGGAAATAAGGAAGTGGAGACCGTTGTTGAGCGACTGAATGTGAGTCAAGGAAAACTCAATATGGGACTCCGTACATCTATCACTTATGAAGATCCTCAGTATGCCGCAGCACTAATGTACAACGGGATTCTCGGTGGTTATCCTCATTCCAAACTGTTTGTCAATGTTCGTGAAAAAGAAAGCCTGGCGTATTACGCGTCTTCGCGATATGACGGACATAAGGGCATTGCAACGATTCAATCCGGGATTGAAATCCCTAATTATGAGAAGGCTGTCACCATCATCAAGCAGCAGCTGGAAGAAATGAAAAGCGGTACAATCAGTGATCTGGAAATGTCTCAGACCAAAGCAATGATCCGTAACCTGCTCAAGGAAATGCAGGATTCTGCTTTTGAGATGATCGCTTATGACTTCAATCGACAGTTGTCTGGCAAAGAGAGAACGGCTGAAGAACTTTTGGCTCAGGTAGAACATATTAGCAAGGAAGATGTACGTGAGGCGGCAAAACAATTCCGTCTGGATACGATTTATTTCTTGCGGGATGAGAAGGAGGAATAATCGGTGGAGAGCATTCGGTATGAGCATTTGCAGGAGACACTATATTACGAAGTAATGGATAACGGACTGCATGTCTATATTTTGCCTAAACCGGGGTTCCAGAAAACGTATGCTACGTTTGCAACCAAGTATGGATCGGTGGATAATCATTTTCAGGTTGAGGGGCAGGAAGAAGTGAAGGTCCCGGATGGGATTGCTCATTTCCTGGAGCATAAAATGTTTGAAGAACCAACAGGCGATATTTTTGCAACATTTGCGTCTCACGGTGCCTCAGCTAATGCGTTTACGAGCTTTGATCAGACGGTTTATTTGTTTTCAGCGACTGAATATGTGAATGAAAATATACAAACATTAGTCAACTTTGTGCAAAATCCTTACTTCACGGATCAAAATGTGGAAAAGGAAAAAGGCATTATTGGACAGGAAATTGACATGTATGCTGATAATCCGGATTGGCGTGTTTATTTTGGATTGATCGAAGCCATGTATCAGAAACATCCGGTGCATATCGATATTGCAGGAACGGTGGAATCCATCCGTACGATTACCAAAGAGATGTTGTATGAGTGTTATAACACCTTCTATCACCCGAGTAATATGCTCTTGTTTGTGGTGGGTGGTGTAGATCCACAGGAAGTCATTGATATGGTTCGATCGAACCAGGAGCAGAAGGATTATAAGCCACAGGGGAGCATTCAGCGTTTCTTCGAACCGGAGCCTGAGCAGGTAGGAGAAGCCAGACGGGAAGCGAAACTGGCTGTTTCACTGCCCAAATGTCTGTTTGGATTCAAGGAGACGGACGTTGGACTTACCGGGGAACAATTGTTACGGCGAGATATGACAACGCAGCTTATGATGGACCTTTTGTTTGGCTCAAGCACACGATTATTTCAGAAGCTCTACGATGAAGATCTGATCTCGGACAGCTTTGGACATGAGTATAACAGTTCGCCGCAATATGCGTTTTCAGCCATTGGTGGTGATACAAAAGACCCGGATCAACTGCTCGCGCGTATACGTGAAGAAGTGGATGCCATTGTAGAAAAAGGGTTCGATTCCACGGATTTTGAACGTGCACGCAAAAAGAAAATAGGCGGATATTTGCGTATGCTCAATTCTCCGGAGAACATTGCGCATGAATTTACACGTCAGCAATTCCGTGGCGGTGATTTTTTCAATATGCTGCCGCTCTATGAATCGATTACACTGGAAGATGTAAATCTCAGACTGAGAGAGCATATTCGGTGGGATCATCTGGCTGTATCGCTAGTCGTGAGTCCTTGATATGGAGAGGGGAACGGGACAATTGAAGGCAATCGGGGAAATGACTGTACTGGTAACTGGCGCAAGCGGTGGCATCGGAGCGGCTATCGCAGAACGCTTTGCCAGAGTGGGAATGAATGTTGTTATACACTATATGAAATCGCATGAAGCAGCGAATGAAGCCGCCAGACGGTGCATGGAACAAGGCAGCGGAAAAATCATGACCGTGTCTGCGGATCTTCGCAGCCGGGAACAGATTGAGCGTATGCGTGAGAAGCTGGAGTCGCACAATCTCATGCCAGATATCCTTGTGAACAATGCAGGAATCTCGCACTATGGGATGTTGGCTGATGTTACAGAGGAGATCTGGGATGAAGTGATGGCGATTAACCTCAAAGGCACGTTTATGTGTACACAGGAAATGATGCCTCACATGATCTCCCAAAGGTACGGCCGGATCATTAATGTATCGTCGATCTGGGGGCTGTCTGGTGCTTCTTGTGAGGTGCTGTATTCCACAACCAAGGGTGGGGTGAATGCATTCACCAAAGCGCTTGCGAAAGAACTCGCGCCTTCCGGAGTAACCGTAAATGCCGTTGCTCCTGGTGCCGTTCAGACATCCATGCTGAGCCATCTGGATCAGAGTGAACTGAAGATGCTGGAAGAGGAAATTCCGGCAGGAAGACTTGCTCAACCTGATGAAATCTCATCATTGGTTTATTTTTTGGCTCTCCCTGAATCGGGTTATATCAATGGGCAGATCATCAGTCCAAATGGCGGTTGGTTAACGTAAAAAAAGCAAGAAAACTTGACTGGCTGTGAACGAACCGGGTGAAGGTTGCTGAGAAGCAGTCGTCTTCCGGATTATTTTCAAAATGCTCGTATATAAAATGCTTCGAAAGCACATATTACAACTGTTGATTTTAAATCTCATGCGTCATCTAAGGAGGATTTATCATGTCAACAGAAAAAACAGTGCTCTCCAGTTTTGACACATGGAAGAAGTTCCTGGGTGACCGCGTACTGCAAGCAGAGAAGATGGGGATGAGTGAAGAAACCATCAACAAACTTGCGTATGAAATCGGCGACTTCCTTGATGAGAAAGTCGATCCGGCGAACCATTCCAACCGGGCATTGAAAGAGTTATGGGATGTCGGCGATGCTGATGAGCGTCGTACGATTGCGTGCCTGATGGTCAAATTGGCCAAACAAAACGCATAAGATTACAGATGAAGAGCTCCCGCAAGGGGGCTTTTCTCTAATGATTACAAACGGATTACAGAGCTGTTCTTGTAATTCATTTTCATTTTATATATCATTAACGTGACCCATTTGTAGAAGATGTCTCAGATTGTTGTCCAGTGGATATGTTCTGTTGCTGTCGAATAATGGGGAATAATGCATTACGGGGTGTTGAAATGGAATCTAAACAATGGTACATGGAATATAAAATACATAAGAACAGACCCGGTTTGTTAGGCGATATTGCCTCTATGCTGGGGATGCTTGAAGTGAATATATTGACCATTAACGGTGTTGAAGGCAAAACTCGAGGCATGCTGCTTGAATCGGATGATGATGAAAAAATCCGTTTGCTTGGTGAAATGCTTGGCAAAGTAAACAGCATCACCGTATCGGCTTTGCGGCAACCTAAATTGGTGGATATTTTGGCCGTACGTCATGGCAGATACATTGACCGTGACTCGGATGATCGCAAGACATTTCGTTTCACACGAGATGAACTTGGGTTACTTGTGGACTTTTTGGGTGAAGTATTTAAGAGGGAAGGCAATCAGGTCATCGGTTTGCGCGGAATGCCTCGTGTTGGCAAAACGGAGTCTATTATTGCGGGCAGCGTATGTGCAATGAAGCGATGGACGTTTGTTTCCTCCACACTTCTTCGTCAGACGATAAGGAGTCAAATGTCCGAAGACGAATTGAACCCGAACAATGTCTTCATCATTGACGGAATTGTAAGTACAATTCGTTCCAGTGAGCGGCATTACAATTTGTTGCAGGATATTATGTCCATGCCTAGCACCAAAGTTATTGAACATCCGGATATTTTTGTACAGGAATCCGAATATGATTTTAATGATTTTGATATTATTATTGAATTGCGTAACATTCCCAATGAAGAGATTATTTATGATACGTTTACGGCTAGCTACACCGATGAATTGTAAGGAACCGTACGGAATCATGGAATAGATTAGCAACAACTCAAGAGATAAACATAAGGAGGAGATGGCATGTCTGAACTGGGTCAGCAGTTAAGGGAGGCCCGGCTACAAAAAGGGATGAGTCTTGACGATGTACAGGAAATGACAAAAATTCGCAAGAGGTATCTGGAGGCCATAGAAGCAGGAGACTATAAAGTGCTGCCGGGTAGCTTCTATGTGCGTGCTTTCATCAAAACCTATGCGGAGACCGTGGGACTGAACCCTGATGAGCTGCTGGAGGGACACAAAAAAGACGTACCCGAAGAAGAGACGGAAGCAACGATGGAACCGGTTATTCAGAAGCGTTCCAGCCGTCCGGTTGAGCGTAGTAATCGGTGGATGTCTGTCGCGTTGATGTGGACATTCCCTGTATTGATCGTAGTACTGTTGTATGTATACGTGGTGTATAACAATGGTGATGAATCAGATAATCCGGGTCTTGATCAGGTCAAAATTACAGACAGTCAACAACAGCCTGAGGATAAACCAGATCCACCTGCCGACAACGGACAGGCATCTAATCCGCCTGCGACAGATTCAGGTACTGACGGTACTGGTGAGGGCGACGCTGGGGGTAATGGTGGCGGTACAGACACTGAAGGACAGACGGACGGTCAAACTGATGGCCAAACGGACGGA
This sequence comes from Paenibacillus sp. FSL H7-0940, assembly GCF_037979415.1. NCBI lineage: Bacteria > Bacillati > Bacillota > Bacilli > Caryophanales > Paenibacillaceae > Paenibacillus > Paenibacillus sp. FSL H7-0940. The sequence goes on along the minus strand of NZ_CP150280.1, from coordinate 3,095,337 downwards.
CAGACGGATGAAACTGAGGAAAAACCAACTGACAATTCACCGTCTAATGTGACTGTTGCAGAAGATGGGAAATCAGGGAATATTACGAATTTTAAAGTTAACGGTAGTGCAGGGCAACCTGTAACGGTTACGATCAAAGCAACAGGTCATAGCTGGCTGGAAGTGTATAAAGGCGAAAACTCCAGTGGAGAGAAGTTGGAGTATGGTAACACAGCCGAAGGTGACAGCTATACCTTTGAGCTTGATAGTACAGGCATGTATATTAAGTCCGGTTACGCTGCAGCGACCACGATTGAGGTTGGCGGGCAGGTTGTAACGGATGGCAAGGCGACCAATCGGATCCGTTTGAAGCTTGGTGAAGATAGTAGTGACACTACTTCTTCCACAGGTGTTGAAAATGGATCAACGGACGGTACAGGGGGTACCACGGGTAGCGAATAACCGGGTCAACTGCAGGAGACAATAATCGTGTCTTAACTTGCAGTTAACTTTTGGTGAAGTGAGGTGGATGGCTGTGACAGTCAGCTGGATCGTAACAGGTTTAGGGATCATTGTCAGCCTCCTGGGTTATTACCTGACTCCAAGTGCTTGGGGTTACGGAATATTGGGTTTTGGACTTGCACATGTACTTTTGGGTGTGCTCGATATGTTCAGACAGCCCAACCGCAGCCGCTATTAGGTTGGAAGCTGGACCAGCAAGCATTTTTGGCAGCCACTTGAAGTGGAAGCCAAAAATGCTTTTTTCTTTGTGTAAAACAGCTTGAAATTAGACTTTTGCTTAAGGTATCCTCTATAATGTTACAGAACATACGATTAACTGAAAGGGTGACTGGTTTGAGCTCAGAAAATTCATTTGATATCGTGTCCAAAATGGACTTGCAAGAACTGACAAATGCCGTTACACAAACCGAGAAAGAAATTGGCGCTCGTTATGACTTCAAGGGCAGCAAGAGCAGCCTGAAGCTGGATAAGGATGCGTTAACGATCGTATCTGATGATGAGACCAAACTCAAGGCTGTCATTGAAGTGCTGCAATCCAAAATGGCGAAGCGTGGTCTACCATTGAAAAACATTGATTACGCAAAGGTAGAGCCAGCGTCTTCTGGTACAGTCCGCCAGCGTTTGAATTTTAAACAGGGGATTGATCAGGACATCGCCAAGAAAATCAATATCCTGATTCGGGACTCCAAGATGAAGGTGAAGAGTCAGATTCAGGGAGATCAACTTCGGGTAACTGGTAAGAGTAAAAATGATTTGCAAGCTGTCATGCAGCTGCTAAATGGTGCTAACCTGCCTCTGGATTTGCAATATACAAATTTCAAGTAATAAGGCCTTTTTGTAGCAAAAGTGTTTTTTGACACGGTATTGGGCGTATATTATACTAAGTGTGCATTGCTGGCAGTCAAGCATCAAGTCCAGTCCTCATCGTTTGCTGACTTTGTGAAAAGCAGTACATCTTCTGGAAGTCACCGGAACGTTTAAAGCGTTTTGCTTTTGAGCGGTTGACTTTATTTTTTGCGTTTCTACATAGTGGGATCATGTTAATATGGATTGACATTGAAACTGTACATTTCATGTTCCGGATGATGATAACGGGATTATGATGATTGTTTGGAGTAATGGAGGATATGAGGGAGGGCGTCTTGTGAATTTACCCAACCGGATTACGCTTGCACGAATTTGCTTAATCCCTTTTTTGATGGTGTTCCTGCTCGTGGATTTTCCATTTTATCCAGAGCCGTTGCAGCTTGGAAGCTTGTCGCTTCCGTATAATCAACTGATTGCTGCTGTTATTTTTATCATCGCCGCAAGCACAGATGGAATTGACGGATACCTTGCGCGGAAAAATAACATGGTTACCAATCTGGGGAAACTGCTCGATCCACTCGCAGACAAGTTGCTGGTTACTGCAGTTTTGATCTCGCTTGTGGAGATGGGCAAGCTGGATTCCTGGATTGCAGTTGTGATTATTAGTCGTGAATTCGCAGTTACCGGCTTGCGTCAAATTGCATTGCTGGATGGTTCGGTTGTTGCCGCTAGTGCTTGGGGCAAGCTGAAGACTGTAGTGCAGATTGTGGCGATTGTGCTGTTGCTGTTGAACAATTTCCCGTTTTCATACACGGGTATTCACGTCGATATTATCGCGGTATGGGCAGCAGCGCTTATTACCATCTGGTCGGGTATCGATTACTTTATCAAAAACAAAAATTTGCTTCATTTAACAAAAGCATAATGGTTTGTTCTTAAATGGGTAATCATGAAGGAAGCATTGGGTCAGGGGCAATAGGAAATTATCCTATTGCCCTTTGATCACTCACCACGTGTACAGGAGGATGCTCAATGAAGGCAGAAATCATTGCAGTTGGCACAGAGCTACTGCTTGGACAAATCGTCAATACCAATGCCAGATACCTATCCCGTGAATTGGCTGCGATGGGGATCGATGTATATTTCCAAACGGTGGTTGGGGATAACCTGAACCGACTTAGTGAAGCTATTCGCATTGCGCAGAGCCGTGCAGACGTTATTTTATTTTCCGGTGGCATCGGACCTACCCAAGATGATCTGACCAAGGATGCGCTCGCAGCTGTTCTTAACCGGAAACTGCATACAGATCGAATGGCAATGGACAAAATTGAGAGCTTTTTCAGAGATCGTAATGTGGATATGACAGAGAATAACCGACGTCAGGCGATCGTTATTGATGGCGGAACACCTCTGGCCAATGAAACGGGCCTTGCGGCAGGAAATGCGATTTCTGACAATGACAAATATTATGTTGTGATGCCTGGACCACCTAAAGAGTTGATTCCAATGTTTGAACAGGAAGTCAAACCTTGGCTGTTCCAGCATGTACTCACAGAAGAGATGCCGATCTATTCCCGAATGCTCAAATTCGCAGGTATTGGTGAATCTGCTCTGGAAGATCGACTTCTGGATCTGATTGACGCGCAGACAGACCCTACGATTGCTCCTTACGCGAGCGAAGGCGAAGTTACGGTACGCGTCTCCACAAAGGCTGCGAGTGAGGGAGAGGCGAAGCTGAAGCTGGATGCGATGGAGGTTCAGATTCGGGAGCGTTTGACAGAACATCTCTACGCGAACGAGGATGTGCCTATAGAGTACACGATTGTAACCATGATGTCTGACATGGGGCTGACGCTCAGCGCTGCTGAGAGCTGTACAGGAGGGCTTGTCATGCAAAGTCTGACCTCTATACCCGGAAGTGCGTCAATGCTCAAAGGTGGAATTGTTTGTTACTCCAATGAAATTAAAGAAAAGCTGCTGAATGTGCCTCATGATTATCTGGAAGGTGAAGATGCACCTGGGGCGGTAAGTCCTGAGGTTGCAAAAGTGCTTGCTGAGCAGATTCGCATGATTGGCGATGCTGATTTTGGCTTGGCTGTTACCGGTGTAGCTGGACCGGGATATTCGGAACGCAAACCACCCGGACTTGTCTTCATCGCTCTTGCTGAACGTGGAAAAGAGACGGAAATTCATGAGCTGCGTATTAATGGTAATCGCGAGACGGTTCGCATTCGTTCAGCCAAAGCGATTCTCTATCGCTTATGGCAAAAACTTGTGGCGATGGATTGATTAGTTAATAGCTTCGATTGCATTTACAGTTCCAAGCAAGTATAATTAAGGAAGACGGAAGAACCGTAGAATTAGGCTTTACAGCCTTGTTTACGGTTCTTTTTTCTGTTTAATGGAAAGTTTCCTTGAGGAAGAGGCGCCTCGGCCTTTACAAAAAAAACGAATGTATGTTCGAAAAAAAGCTTGGCAAACGTGTTAAAACAAGGTATCATTATCTTATAAACAGTAAAGGGTGTGAGCTTATTGTCAGACCGTCGTGCCGCGCTTGATATGGCGCTCCGTCAAATAGAGAAGCAATTTGGTAAAGGATCCATCATGAAACTGGGTGAGTCCACTCATATGAATGTGGAAATTATTCCCAGTGGTTCCTTGGCTTTGGATATTGCATTAGGAACAGGCGGCTTGCCTAAAGGCCGTATTGTTGAAATATATGGACCTGAATCCTCTGGTAAAACAACCGTAGCATTGCATGCTATCGCTGAAGTACAAAGAGCGGGTGGACAAGCTGCATTTATCGATGCCGAGCATGCTCTTGACCCGCAATACGCAAGCAAACTTGGTGTTAATATTGATGAATTGCTTCTGTCTCAGCCAGATACGGGTGAGCAAGGGTTGGAAATTGCAGAAGCTCTTGTACGCAGTGGTGCAGTAGATATCGTCGTTATTGACTCTGTAGCCGCATTGGTTCCAAAAGCAGAGATTGAAGGCGAAATGGGCGATTCACACGTTGGTTTGCAAGCGCGTTTGATGTCTCAGGCGCTGCGTAAACTGTCTGGTGCAATCAGCAAATCCAAAACAATCGCAATCTTCATTAACCAGCTTCGTGAGAAAGTCGGTGTTATGTTTGGTAACCCGGAAACAACACCTGGTGGTCGTGCTCTGAAGTTTTATTCCACAGTACGTCTGGATGTGCGTCGTATTGAGAGTATCAAATCAGGCAATGACATGATTGGTAACCGTACTCGTATTAAAGTTGTGAAAAACAAAGTGGCACCTCCGTTTAAACAAGCGGAAGTGGATATCATGTATGGCGAGGGTATCTCGAGAGAAGGCAGTATCATTGACATTGGTACAGAGCTGGACATCGTTAATAAAAGTGGTGCATGGTATTCCTACGAAGGCGAGCGTTTAGGACAAGGTCGTGAGAACGCAAAGCAGTTCATGAAAGAGCATAAAGATATTGCTGACATCATTGAACAAAAAATTCGTGTAGCCAGTAACTTGGTTACTGCAGTTCCTGCGCCAACGAGTGAAGAGCAACAAAAAGAAGCAGCAGAAGAACAAGAATTGTTTGAAATCAACGAGTAATCTCTCAAAACCTCCCTTGTAGGGAGGACCCTGAGGGTGTTCCCCATTGGACTCCGTAAACTTATCTGATTGAGCTTGGATCAATCTGGATAATGGATTGTAGTGGGAGTACTCGTGCTGTCTAACAGCCCCTGTCCCAATGGACAGGGGCTGTTAGCACGCTAACTGTGGAGTAAAGGCCGGGCAGAGTTCCCGGTCTTTTGTATTATTGGTGTTCTTTGTCTTATCTGAAGGTGTGTTTGGCGTAGTCAGAATGAAAATGTTATGAAAGGGGAGACCAGAATGGATCAACATGACGAGGATTTATATGAAGAAGCAGAACAGGATGGCCTATCCCAATTTCCGGACAACGAAGAACTTATTATTACACGTGTAGAACGAACGAAGAGCAGGCAAGCTCGTTATCGAATCACTTTTGGCATCCACTCCATTACGGTTCTTGAAGATGTGATGATTAAATACAGGATGACTCAAGGTAATACGTTTATGAAGAAGGATCTGGAAGATATCATTCTAGCTGACGAGCGACAGCGGACGTATGCACAGTCTCTGCGTTTTTTGGAGCATAAGCCACGTACGCGCCATGAATTAAGTCAGAAACTTCGTCAGAAGGAGTTTGCTGCACCTTTGATTGAAGAGGCGCTGGATCGGCTTGAGCGGGAGAACCTGGTGGATGACGATCTATTTGCGAAGGAATGGACAAGACAGCGTATGGAGGGCAAGCGGAAGGGAAAACTGTGGATAAGGCAAGAGCTGCGTCAAAAGGGCATTGCCAATGATCTCATTGTTGAGGCACTAGAAAGGATAAGTACAGATGCGGAATTTGAGACTGCTTTGAGTGCCGGACGAAAAAAATGGAATCAGGTCAAAGGGGACGTCAAAGAGAAGAAAAATAAAACGCTTCCCTTCCTAATGAGACGTGGTTTTTCAATGGATATGGTGCGCAAGGTCGTGAATTGTTTAATTGAAGAAGATGAGGCTGGGGACCCTGAAGATGACGAAGCGTTGTTATGGGATTAGCAGACTAGAGTCTCTATACTGCATTCTCTTGACAATTTCTTTCGTCAAATACTAAAATGGACATGAGTCTGTAAGAAATGGACAACCCTTTTTCCTTCCAAAAAAGCGGTTTCGGTTTCTTAAGATTTATACCATTCTTAATTATGGGTTCGCTGGAAACAGTGAATAGTACGTGGAAACATGTACATGTGAAATGAAAATCGGCGGGGGATCGCCGTGAGTATTCGTTATTCCCAAACATATGTAAGGTTTGAAAACTGCAAATTGACCCAAGGAATGCCTTGGAGGAACCAACGAGGAGGTGAACAGTATGAATCCTGCAATCACGATCGCTCTCGTTGTGGCCGCGCTAATCATTGGGTTCGGAGTAGGGTATTTTATTCGCAAATCTCTTGCAGAGGCTAAAATCTCTAGTGCGGAACAAGCTGCCGTACAAATCGTGGAGAACGCGAAGAAAGAGGCAGAGGCACTGAAGAAAGAAACGGTGCTGGAAGCGAAGGATGAAATCCATCGCATTCGTGCTGAAGCTGAAAAAGACACTCGTGAACGTCGGAATGAAATTCAACGACAAGAAAGACGATTGTTGCAAAAAGAAGAGTCGCTGGATAAAAAATTGGAATCACTCGAACGTAAAGAAGAGCAAGTGGCTAACAAAGAGAAACGAATTGATGAGACTCAGCAGCAGATCGAAATGATTTACAAAAACCAGGTGACAGAGTTGGAACGTATATCCAACCTCACCATGGAAGACGCACGCAGTATCATACTGTCCAACGTAGAACAGGAAGTTCGTCATGAGACGGCTCAAATGATCAAGGACATTGAACAACAAGCGAAGGAAGAAGCGGACAAAAAGTCCCGCGAGATTATTACACTCGCTATCCAACGTTGTGCGGCTGACCATGTAGCGGAAACAACGGTTTCTGTTGTTACCCTGCCAAATGAAGAAATGAAAGGCCGGATTATCGGTCGTGAAGGACGTAACATCCGTGCGCTTGAAACCCTTACAGGGATTGACCTCATTATCGATGATACGCCAGAAGCTGTTATTCTGTCGGGCTTTGACCCGATTCGCCGTGAGATCGCCCGTACTGCGCTGGAGAAACTGGTGGCTGATGGACGTATTCACCCGGCACGGATTGAAGAGATGGTTGAGAAATCCCGCAAAGAAGTGGATGAGCGCATCCGTGAATACGGTGAGCAAGCTACCTTTGAAGTGGGCGTGCATGGTCTGCATCCGGATCTGATCAAAATTTTGGGCCGGTTGAAGTTCCGTACAAGTTACGGTCAGAACGTCTTGAAACATTCCATGGAAGTCGCTTATCTGGCTGGACTGATGGCTGGCGAACTGGGAGAAGACGTAACTCTGGCAAGACGTGCAGGTCTATTGCATGACATCGGTAAAGCGCTGGATCACGAAGTGGAAGGATCACACGTCGAAATTGGCGTGGAACTGGCGAAGAAATACAAAGAACATCCGGTTGTAATCAACAGTATCGCGTCCCATCACGGAGATTGCGAAGCGACTTCGGTCATTGCCATGTTGGTTGGCGCAGCAGATGCGCTCTCCGCAGCAAGACCAGGCGCACGCCGCGAAACGCTGGAAACGTATATCAAACGACTGGAGAAGCTGGAAGAAATCTCAGAGTCCTTCGAAGGTGTCGAGAAATCGTACGCCATTCAGGCCGGACGCGAAGTTCGCGTTATGGTACAGCCTGAGAAGATCGATGATGCTGAAGCCTTCCGCTTAGCCCGTGACATCACGAAGATGATTGAGAATGAACTCGACTATCCGGGTCACATCAAAGTCACCGTCATCCGGGAAACCCGTGCGGTTGAATACGCAAAATAGAGCATTACGGAAAAGTGGCCGCAGTAGTGGGCCACTTTTCCTGTTGATAGCCTGTTAAAAGGCAACTACACATCATGGAGCATGAGATAGAGTCCTGCAAAGGTTCAACATTTGAAGTAAGAGGACTTTGCAGGAATTGAGGAGGCAGTAATCAATGAAAGTTTTGTTTATTGGTGACATTGTAGGCAACGTGGGACGTAAGGCATTAAAGGAAAATTTACCGTATCTGAAATCGAAGTATAAGCCACATGTAGTGATTGTGAATGGTGAAAATGCGGCAGCAGGTCGTGGCATTACCGGTGCAATCGCAAATGAGTTTTTCAACTGGGGTGTACATGGTATTACACTTGGTAATCATACTTGGGACAATAAGGATATTTTTGATTTTATAGATGATGAGCCCCGCATGATTCGTCCAGCAAACTTTCCACCAGGCACACCAGGACGAGGGTACACGGTTGTCAAAGGCGAAGGGAAAGAGCTAGCGATTGTCAATCTTCAAGGAAGAACGTTCCTGCCTGCTCTGGATTGTCCATTCCGTGTAGCTGATGAAATTGTAGATGAGCTGCGCCAAGACCATAAATGTATTTTGGTCGATATGCATGCTGAAGCGACGTCAGAAAAGATTGCCATGGGATGGCATCTGGATGGCCGTGCGTCTCTCGTTGTAGGTACACATACGCATGTACAGAGTAATGATGATCGGATTTTGCCTGGAGGAACGGCTTACTTGACGGATGCAGGCATGGTAGGTCCTCGTGACGGTATATTGGGTATGGAGCGTGAGGCCGTGCTGCGTAAGTTCTACACCCAGCTACCCGTACGTTTTGTTGTGGATGATGGCAAATGGCACTTCCATGGTGTTTTTGTTGAAATTGATGAAGCCACAGGTGCGGCAACACGCATCGAAAAAATTCGTCTGACGGAGGACGAGTGGCGCATGGAATAGGGGTATTGTCCCAATTTGCAGGGAAACCCGTCTAAAAAGAAGGAATTTTTTTGCCTCCCGCGAATAACATCTAGTAAGTGGAAACAAACTTTCAACATTCCCAGGGAGGTACTTACCATGGATGTATTAAAAGTTTCAGCAAAGTCCAATCCTAATTCTGTAGCCGGCGCTCTTGCAGGGGTTCTTCGTGAACGTGGAAATGCTGAACTGCAGGCAATTGGAGCGGGAGCACTGAACCAAGCCATTAAAGCGGTAGCGATAGCCCGGGGATTTGTAGCACCAAGCGGAGTTGACCTGATTTGTATTCCAGCTTTTACAGACATTGTGATCGACGGCGAGGACCGAACGGCCATTAAGCTGATTGTGGAGCCCAGATAATACATGCAGTATGCATTGAACCTGTTTACGATGTAGACAGGTTTTTTTGCGTTTTTTTGCAATCACATATTGAGGAGGGTTTAAGATGTCCATGTCTGATTGGCGTGTAGCTGATTTTCACTGTGATGCACTGAGCAAAATTTTGATGCAGCCTGCTCTTTCATTCCAAGGTGCTCCACAACTGGATGTGAACTTGCAACGTTTGAAAGAGGGGAATGTAGGGTTGCAGGCGTTCGCGATCTATTTACCCGAAGTACTTGGCAGAGGCAAGTTTGAACATGTGATGGGGCAGTTGGAGATTTATCGTAGACGTGTGGAGAGAAGTCAGGAGCGGCCTGGCGGCACACAGACGTTGTTATGGCGTGAACAGGTGGCTCAGGTGGGGCAAACAGAGGGTCTGTGGGGATTAATCACACTGGAGGGTGTGGATGGCCTGGAGGGCAACCTGTTCTATCTGGAGTTATGTTATCAGATGGGCGTTCGAATTATTGGACTAACGTGGAATTATGCCAATTGGGCGGCTGACGGAGTAATGGAGAAGCGTGGAGCAGGTCTGACCGAGAAGGGGAAGGAACTGGTGCGCCAGTGTAATGAAATCGGAATGCTGCTCGACGTGTCACATCTGACGGAGAAAGGGTTTTGGGAACTGGCTGACTTGAGTAAACGTCCTTTTATCGCCTCCCACTCCAACAGCTACAGCGTATGTCCCCATGTGCGTAATCTGAAAGACGATCAGATTCAGGCTATCATTGCCCGGGAAGGGCGGATTGGACTGACGTTTGTACCCTGGTTTGTAAAGCAGGAGGGTGAGGTACGTATAGAAGATCTGCTGCCTCATATTGAGCAATTCTGTTCTCTCGGCGGGCAGCATCACCTGATGATGGGGTCTGATTTTGATGGGATATCAACGTATATTCAGAGACTTGAACATTCAGGACATTATCCGAGACTGACGGAAATCCTGCTCAAGCATTATGATGAACATCTGGTTCGTGGCTGGTTGTGGGGGAATGCGATGAGTTATCTGGGGGAACACTTGCCAGAGAGCAATCCGAAGATGCAGATGAAGGGGAATTCCATGAAATAGTGAACTGGTGTGTGCATTGAATGTGTTGAATTGAAACTTGTTTTCCAAATAAAGGAGGGGAATGATGGTGAAATAAGTGTATTTCATGAATTTTCACCAGTTCGTTTTCATTTCACTCCAAAAAGGGGTATAATACCATTGGATTGTTAAGAGCCTGAGTACAGGCCATAGATAAACAAGGAGTGAATTTACAATGAGTAAAACAGTACCTGTGGGCGTATCTGCCCGTCACATTCATGTATCCCAAGAGCACGTTGAAATTTTGTTTGGCAAAGGTTATGAACTGACTGAATTTAAACCTCTGTCCCAGCCTGGCCAATACGCTGCTAACGAAACTGTAGCGGTAATTGGTTCGAAAGGACAGTTTGATAAAGTGCGTATCCTTGGACCTGTTCGCCCTGAAACGCAACTGGAGATCTCCATGACAGATTCATTTGCGATTGGTGTTAAAGCACCTGTACGTGAATCTGGAAGCATTGAAGGTACACCAGGAATCACAATTAAAGGTCCTGCTGGCGAAGTAACGATTGATAAAGGTGTTATCGTTGCTGCTCGTCACATTCACTTCCATACTTCTGATGCTGCTAAATGGGGTATCGAGGACAAACAAATGTTGAAAGTTCGTCTGGGTGGAGATCGTGGTCTGGTACTGGAAAATGTACTGGCTCGTGTATCCGATTCTTTTGCACTGGACATGCATATTGATACAGATGAAGCTAACGCTGCTGGCGCTCGTAATGGCGACACTGCTGAAATCATCGATTAATAACATGTAATAGCTTCAGCCCCCAATTATGGCGGACTGAATAACATATAAACCTGAGCACAGCCAACAGGGGCCGGTTAATTCCAGCCCTGACGGCAAGGCTCAGGTTTTTGTGTTTTCTGAGTGCTCTTCTGAGCATGGCATGTTTCGGATTAGACGAAGGGAGATGCGCTTTGGATGTGGAACTACAGCCCAATTCATGCTATAATTTGCTGTAATGCTCTTTTAATGTTCCAAGCAAGATATTCATGTGGAACAGGGATGAATGAACGATTTTTTATTAATAGAGGCTGTAAGGAGTGACCGAAGGAAATGGCTAAAGACTCAAAAAAGGATTACTCCCAATATTTTGATTTTTCCGATGCCAAAGTAATTTCGCAAGATGAATTCAGCAAAAAGATAAGAATCCGGGGCCGTGAGATTAACATCAAATCGGAACCCAATCATCGTCAGGAGAAACAGCGGGGCAAGGAAGACGTCCAGGTGCTTTACGAAAATGCCGTTCCCGATGAACTGAAAAACATAGGGAAAGGTAAACACTATATTGTATATACGTATGGATGTCAGATGAACGAGCATGACTCGGAGACCATCAAAGGACTCCTTGAGTCTATGGGATATCAGGCTACAGAGAATCGCAAAGAAGCTGATATTATTCTGCTCAATACGTGTGCCATACGGGAAAATGCGGAAGATAAAGTATTTGGTGAGCTCGGTCACCTGAAAACGCTAAAACTCGAACGTCCGGGATTGTTACTTGGCGTATGCGGTTGTATGTCCCAAGAAGAAGGCGTCGTCAACCGAATCATGCAGAAGCATGGCTTTGTGGATATGATCTTTGGTACACATAACGTGCATCGACTGCCACATCTAATCCAGGAAGCGTTGTTCAGCAAAGAAATGGTTGTTGAGGTATGGTCCAAGGAAGGCGACATTATTGAGAACCTGCCGAAGAAACGCGAGGCTATGCGCGGCTGGGTGAATATTATGTATGGCTGCGACAAGTTCTGTACATATTGCATCGTTCCGTTTACGCGGGGCAAAGAACGCAGCCGTCGTCCTGAAGATGTCATTGCCGAAGTTAGGGATTTGGCACGACAAGGCTTTAAGGAGATCACGCTGCTTGGTCAAAATGTGAATGCGTACGGCAAGGACTTCACCGACCTGAACTACAGTTTTGGTGACTTGATGGATGCCATTCGCCAAATTGATATTCCAAGAGTACGTTTTACAACCAGTCACCCACGTGACTTTGATGACCACTTGATTGAAGTGCTGGCCAAGGGCGGAAATCTGGTGGAGCACATTCATCTTCCGGTGCAATCTGGCAGTTCGGAAGTACTCAAACGTATGAGCCGCAAGTATAACCGGGAACACTATCTGAAGCTGGCTGACAAAATTAAAAAGGCCATCCCGGATGTTGTGTTAACAACGGATATTATTGTTGGTTTTCCGGGGGAAACGGAAGAACAGTTTGAAGATACACTTTCCCTTGTCCGTGAAGTAGGGTATGATTTTGCCTATACCTTTATTTATTCCCCGCGTGAAGGTACACCGGCTGCAGTGATGGAAGACAACGTACCGATGGAAGTGAAGAAGGAACGTTTGAAGCGCTTGAACGAAACGATCAACGAATACAGCCACCGAAGCAATGAAGAGCAACGCGGCAAAATCGTTGAAGTGCTCGTTGAAGGCGAGAGCAAACGGAATTCCGAAGTTCTGGCAGGACGTACACGCAGCAACAAGCTGGTGCATTTTGAAGGACCTAAAGATTTGATCGGTACTTTCGTACAAGTGGAAATCACCGATCCGATGACTTTTTATATTCGGGGCAACCTGCTCTCCGAGCCGGTAGCTGCCAATCAGTAATACACACACACAAATAAGATGAATGATTTTTTGCACTTAGCGGGGTTACGCCGAGCGTAGCGAAGGTGACGGAATCGATTCTGTAGAAGCGAAGCGTTCGCCTTTGTCTCCGAATTTTAACCTTGAACAATCTCAATCGAAAAAATTCGGAGACAACAGCGATCAAAAGAACGATCCGACACCGCAGCGGTCACTCAGCAGTCAGCTGAACTTAGTGCAACAGTGAGTTTCATCTTATATCATCTCATAGAATGGAGCGATTTCAGTGGCGCAGGAAGAAGTGCAGTACAACCATTATGGAATGCCAACCTACGATACGCGCAATCTGGTCATACGCGACGACATTATGGGAAAAGCCAAAGAATTGGCTGATATGCTCGGAACGAGTGAGGAAGTTAGACAGTTTCAACAGGCTGAAACCAAAATTCGGGATCATGAGCGCATCCAGCAGTTGATTGCAACGATCAAGAAAAAACAAAAAGAGATTGTTGCTTTTGAAAGCTTCAAAAATGTGGAGATGGTCAGCAAAATTGAACAGGAAATTGAAGATCTGCAAAGCGAACTGGACAGTATTCCATTGGTTACGGAATTCCAGCAGAGCCAGAGCGACATCAACTACTTGCTTCAACTAGTGATCTCTGTAATCCGGGATACGGTTTCTGAAAAAGTAAACGTGGAGGCTGGAACGGATTCACCTCCGACCAGTTGCGGTTAAATGACGGAAGGGTGCGGACGCTGTCCGCGCCTTTTTTGACATTACATAACCGTTAATGTGGAGTGGCTATCGCCAAGTACTCGGAATATAATTCCAAGCAAAGCTCCACGCTGTGGGGTTATTTTGTGTGGCGCGGCTGATTTTTAATGATAAAGGCACATGACATCAAGAGAGCTTGATACGTACAGTGAATAAAGGAGAAATGAATAATGAGTATTTTGGACAAAATGGTGGAAGACGGAGACGGACGATTCTGGGGATTTCTCGGCTGTCGTTATATTAAAGGAGACGGAAAAGAAGTACAGATTGCGTTGACAGCAGGCGAACATCATACCAACTCCATGGGGATTATTCATGGGGGTGTATTGACTTCACTGATGGACCAGGCAATGGGTATGGTTGCAACAGCAGCAATGGAAGTGGATGGCTGTGTGACAACAAATCTGAACGTACATTTTCTTGCACCAATGAAACAAGGGGAATTAACGGTGACAGCTACGGTACTGCATCAAGCAGGACGCAGTGTTACGACTCAATCGGAGGTTCGTGATGCATCGGGCACATTGGGATGTATGGCTACGGCGACATTCCGCATAGCACGCCCTAGAACGTAACGCACGAATCCTGCGGTTGACAAAAGATATTATTATGTCATAATGAAATTATCAAAATGAAAATAGTCGGTGGTGCCCATGAGCGAAAACTACGAACACTTCAATGCAGAGAGCGACGAACAAGCAGCACGTGCTTATAGTTCCCAAAAATATCGTACCCCCGATGGTGTTCCTGCGGATATCGTTATGTTCACCTTGACCAAGCGGGAACGCAAGACAGTGACGAAGACACTTCCCATTCGGGAACTGAAAGTGATGCTGATCAAGCGCAAAGGCTGGCCTTTTGCAGGCAGATGGGCATTACCCGGTGGATTTTGTCAGGAGAATGAATCCATCTACGGTGCAGCGAAGCGTGAACTGATGGAAGAGACAGGTGTAGATGGTGGACATCTGGAGTACTTGAATGTATACAGTCAGCCGGGTCGTGACCCGAGGGGCTGGATTATCTCTCACGCATTTTTCGCGCTTGTGGAAGAATGGATGCTGGATCAACGCCAAGCGGCAGATGATGCTGAGGATGTTGGATTGTTCACCATCCAGGAGGCGCTGCAAGAACTGGAACTGGCCTTTGATCACAGAACAATTATCGAAGACGCTTATCGACGTATTCAACAGCAGATGCTGGAAACGACGATTGCTCGTCAGTTCCTGCCACGTGATTTTACATTAAGTGAATTATATCAGGTTATTCAAAGTGTTGTACCGGATTTTGAAGAACCAAACTTCATTCGCAAGATTACGTCTACCCGCAGCCGTAAAGGCATTGTGGAAGAAGTAAGAGATGAAGAGGGGAACCTGGTGAGTTCCAACCAGTACTCGCAGCGTCCGGCGCAGTTATATCGTTTTACAGAACTCGTACCACGCCTGTCCATCTACACGTAATAAGGTGTAGATGTGTCAATCTGATTGAATCAGGATCAACCATTTCTAGGCTAAGGGAGTGTTGACGATGAAAGCACTGATTGTCATTGATTTTACGAAGGATTTTGTGACAGGTTCTTTGCCTGTAGGTCAGCCAGCAGTAGAGATCGAGGAGACGATTGCAGCTGTAACCGAGGCCTATTGTAAGAACAAACATGAGGTAATCATGGCTGTGGATCTGCATGAAGAAAATGATCCGTATCACCCGGAGACTGTACTTTTCCCACCTCATAACATCAGAAATACGGAGGGAAGACAGTTATATGGTCGTCTTGCCCAAGTGATGGAAGAACGGAAAACAGATATACAGTGGATGGATAAGACGAGATATAGTGCATTCTGTGGGACCGATCTGGAACTCAGACTGCGTGCACGTGGTATTACGGATATTGCACTGATTGGGGTATGCACGGATATTTGCATATTGCATACCGCAGTGGACGCTTACAATAAAGGGTTTCATATTACGGTATACGAAGATGCCGTTGCCAGCTTCAATCCGGCAGGGCATGAGTGGGCACTTGGACATTTTCGTTCCAGCCTTGGTGCTTCGGTGGTTAAGGCGAGCGAGACAGTCTTGGCTTAATTTACTCCATAGTCATGTTTGGTTGACCTCATGTTAGGAACCGGATGAATGTGGTGAATGGTGTATAGAGTTTTTTACGGGAGACTTGTTTGTTTAATACGGATGAACAGAATCATGAAGAATGAGTCTCCATATGTTAACCCGTGTTCACAGATGAAATCTGGGAGCACGAGCGGAAGTCAGAGAGGATGAGACAAATGCAGACAACTAGCCTGGCTTTACATACGGATAAATATCAGATCAATATGATGTACGCCCATTGGGTGAATGGTACTCACAAGCGGAAGGCGGTATTTGAAGCCTATTTCCGTAAGCTTCCTTTTGGCAACGGATATGCGGTATTTGCCGGATTGGAACGTATTGTGAACTATATCAGCCAGCTTCGGTTTACGATGGACGACATCAAATTTTTATCCAAACAAGAGGAAAATTACGATCCGGTCTTTCTGGAAGAGTTGCTCCAGTTTTCATTTCAGGGGACGATTCATTCCATGAAGGAGGGCGCAATTGTTTTCCCTGACGAACCGCTCATTCGGGTAGAAGGCTCCATTATGGAGACTCAATTGGTGGAGACGGCGATACTTAACTTCATGAATTATCAGACGTTGATTGCAACCAAGGCTTCGCGGATCAAACAAGTAGCGCAGCAGGATACGTTGCTCGAATTCGGCACACGGCGTGCGCAGGAAGCGGATGCTGCCATCTGGGGCGCACGTGCCTCGTATGTAGCAGGCTTCGATGCAACGTCTAATATGCTGGCCGGAGAGCGCTTCGGAATCCCAACAGCAGGTACACATGCCCATTCCTGGGTACAGAGCTTTATGAGCGAACAGGAGGCGTTTGACGTGTATGCCAAAGTGTTGCCTGATCAGGTTACACTGTTGGTTGATACTTTTGACACGTTGAACAGTGGAGTACCTCACGCCATCAAGACAGCCAAGAAGTTGGAGAGCCAAGGCAAAAAGATGAATGCGATTCGTCTCGACAGTGGTGACCTAGCGTACTTGTCGATTCAGGCACGTCAGATGTTGGATGAGGCTGGCTTGGATTATGTGAAAATTGTTGCATCTAATGATTTGGATGAAAACACGATTTTCAACCTAAAGGCTCAAGGAGCACGGATTGATACATGGGGTGTTGGTACACAGTTGATTACCGCTTCTGACCAGCCATCTTTGGGTGGAGTGTACAAATTGGTGGAGCGTGAAGTGGACGGTGCCATGCTGCCTACGATCAAAATATCTGCCAATCCTGAAAAGGTGTCCACTCCAGGTAAAAAGGAAGTGTTCCGGATCATTGATCCGAAACATGGCAAAGCGATTGCAGATTATATCTGCTATCCAGATGAAGAGCAGCCGCTACAGGGCGGACCGCTCAAGCTGTTCAACCCGCTACACCCTTACCTGAAAAAGACGGTTACCCGCTACGAAGCGGTCAATATGCTGGAGCCAATCTTTGTGAATGGACGTAAAGTGTATGAACTGCCTAATCTGGATGAGATTCGGGCGTATCACAGGGAACAGATGAACCTCTTCTGGCCTGAATACCAACGGAAGCTCAACCCGGAGATCTACCGTGTGAACATCAGCCCTGCGGCATGGAATATGAAGCAGAAGCTCATTGCGGAACATGTGAAATCCACAGAGGAATAGTTCACACATAAGAATTACAGAGAGGCATAACCAGTGAGGGATACTGGCTTATGCCTTTTTGCTGCCTATAAAATGTATACGTTCTTAGCGGAGTTGAACGATTCGATGATCGCAAGAAGTAATTTCAGCTATACGGGTTCTGTCTTCTGTGAAAGTACGTCGATAGTTGATAGACGTTATTCTTATATGATCCTTATGGGATGGACCAGTGATGTAAGAAATCTCATGGACAGACTGCCAAGGTAGCAGGCTATACTGGATAATAGTCATCCCCAATTCAAGAGGTTGTAGGGGGAAAGCAGTAATTATTTCTCGGGAAAGCGCAGGAGCCGCCAAATTCTGCATCGCATTGTTTCAATCCCGTAGCTGTAGGGGATGAAAGTAAGAGGAGGTGCAGACATGAGATGGATATTAGGACTGGTCTGGATCGCTTTTATTGCCTATGCATTGTTGTTGGCACCGGGGCAGTCACCTGGAAGTGATCCGATATTCAAAGAACTGATCACCCTGCAAAGCAAAGAACCTTGGTTACTTACGGTGTTTTCGTGGTTAGGTATTTTCCCGGCAGTTTATGCCTGTATGCTGTTAAGAACATCTGTGAAAGAACGAGGTGGCCGTGTACCGGCTTGGCCTTTTGTCATACTTTCTTTTGGATTGGGTGCTTTTGCCCTGCTTCCCTATTATGCATGGTCATCATCCGCAAATAGAGCTTCGGGTTACGGAAGCTTACATTTTGGTCGTCAGCGTGAGTCGGGAATTGGACGGGTAGCAACCCACAAGCTGACGCATGTAGTCCTTCTGCTGTTGACGCTGGGGACAGCTTTCTATGCCGTGACGCAAGGTCATCCGGATGTATATATGGAAGCATTCAAGCAATCTGCCTTTGTACATATCATGACAATTGATTTTGTACTGCTGACCTTACTTTCCATGATTGCGATATACAGGGATACTAAAGTGAGTCGACGTTCAGCAGCTTGGACCGCGGCAGGCATCATCCCTATTGTGGGTCCACTAATCTATCTGTTGACGCTCAGGAGAGACAGAGTTTGATCATCAATATTTGAAGAATTCCACAGGTAAAAGGAGCCGTTAAGCTGAATGCGAACAATTCATGTGCTTAATGGAAAAATATATAAAATCCAAAGAAGGAGTGGCTATCGATGAAAAATCATTTTAACGCATATGTTGTCCGTAAAGAAGAACAGGGCGGAGTGAAAGCTGCTATAGAGCAACTGAAGAAGGAAGATCTGCCAAATGGAGATGTAACGGTACAGGTGCAGTACTCCAGTGTCAATTATAAAGACGGACTCGCTACCCTTGAGAAAGGCGGTGTCGTTCGTGAGTACCCGATGGTCCCGGGGATTGATCTGGCCGGAACGGTAGAGGAGTCGGTCAGTGGACGTTTTGCACCAGGAGATCGGGTGATCAGTACAGGATTTGAACCTGGCGTATCCCATTATGGAGGCTATAGCGAGTATGCTCGTCTGCGCAGTGAATGGCTGGTGCCTCTGCCACCGGGTCTCAGTGAGAAAGAAGCCATGGCAATTGGAACCGCAGGATTTACGGCTGCACTTTCGGTAGATGCGCTGTTACAGGCTGGAGTGACACCGGAGATGGGCAAGGTTCTGGTTACGGGTGCAACGGGTGGTGTTGGCAGTATGGCAGTAGCGATTCTGGCGAAACTTGGTTTTGAAGTAACAGCCAGCACAGGCAAGAAGGATCAGGAGGAGTCATTGCTCCGAAACTTGGGCGCCTCAGAGGTTATTACTCGTGAAGAAGCTGATGCTCCAGCTAAAGGAGCGATGGGGAAACAGCTATGGGCGGGAGTTGTTGATCCAACAGGAGGACCGGCTCTTGCGGAGCGATTGAAACAGATTCAATACGGAGGTGCGGTAGCGGTATCCGGGTTAACTGGAGGCACAGCTTTTGAATCCACGGTACTTCCGTTTATTTTGCGTGGCATCCAGCTTATTGGTATAGACTCTGTATATTGTCCGATGGAACGTCGGGAACGATTGTGGAAACTTCTCGGCGGAGAATGGAAACCGGAGCGCGCGCTGGAACTGGGAATTCGGGAAATTTCCTTGGATCAATTGCCTCTTACGCTGGAGACGATACTCCAAGGTGGTGCAGTGGGTCGTACGGTGGTCAATACAATATCAGATCTGCCATCCGCATAAGATTCTAAGTCCTTAGACATGCTAATTCTACCTGATTGGGTCACAGCACACGTGGCTGGAAAGGAAGGATTGGCATGTGGTTTGCTAGAAAAGGGCGAAGTCTGGTTGGAAAAACAATGAAGTCGGTACTTGTAAGTGGTGTGTTGATCACGAGTGTCTGGTCCCTGGCGGCTTGTTCGGCATCATCCATTGAGCAGGAGCGGAAGGTCTACACCCGTGAAGCGACAGATGAAGGAAATGTGCGGGCACAGAGTCAAGGACACGGATTAAACGGTGAATTGGTGAGTGAGATCAGTAAGAGTTTTGAAGCAAAAGGCATTCAACTGATGAATAATATGTCTGCCGATGACGGCCATGGTGGGATCTCTTATATGTATTTGTTGAATGGAAGTGGCAGACACATCGTGAAAGTCCATATTTTCAGTGATGCGACAACCCGAGCTGCTAGCATGAAACAAATGTATAGTGAGGATCGTGATAAGGCTGTCTTGGAGAATGGGCTTGGCCGAACAACGATTCGCAGCAAAGGGTACGTCTCACTCGTTTATACAGCTTCTGGTGGGGAAAAGGACAAGTATGAACAGGATGTTATGCAGGTGTTCCAACATGTGTTGGGGCAGCTAAGGTAAGAGAAGATGGGAGCACAGAAAACTTTCAATCCTTACCGTACAGCTGAAAATAAACCCGAAAACCCGTCTGATCTTTCAGACGGGTTTATATATTTCACGCATGACATGCCGCAGCTCGGGCAAAATGAGTTTTTCCATGGCCAATTTGACGGCTCCTTTGGAACCCGGCATGGAGAATACGGCTGTGCGTCCAATCGTTCCAGCGACGGCTCTGCTCAGGATGGCAGCGGAACCGATATCTTCGGTGTAACTGAGAAAACGGAAGATCTCACCAAAGCCCGGTAGTTCCTTGTCCAGTAGTGAGGATACTGCTTCGTAGGTTGTATCTCGGGGTGCAATCCCCGTCCCGCCGCTAAGCAGCACGGCTTCAATATCATCACGAACAGCTGCATCTTGCAGGATGCTTCGAATGTTCTCCGTTTCATCTGGTGTGATGATGTATTCAACAATCTGATAACCCGCTTCATTCAAAAGCTGGTGCATGAGCTGGCCACTGGTATCGGTGTCTTTGGTTCGTGTGTCAGACACTGTAACAATCATGCACGATACCGTGTCAGGGGCTTCCTGGCGATGTTGTTCCACTGAATTAGTCATGAAACTTCCTCCTTCAATCAACATGTCCTCATAGCATAGACCATCCGTTAGAATCAGGCAATGTACTGGGGAAGAGTTGAACGTTATTGCACAACGAATGCGGGATGGTGTACACTCGCTAGATATAGATAGATCAGGTTACAAGAAGGACAATCAGAGAGGTGTATACGCATGAATGAAACGATTATAAAAGAACAATCCATACCTGTATATATACTGTCAGGTTTTTTGGGGAGTGGCAAAACAACACTGCTTGTTCAGTTGATTGAACATTGGCAACAGCAGGGTTTGCGTCCCGCAGTGGTTATGAATGAGTTGGGCGAAGTCAATCTGGATGGTCAGATTGTGGATTCCACCGTTCCAATGACAGAGATGTTAGGTGGATGTATCTGTTGTACCGTACGTGGTGACTTGGGATTGCAACTTGCTGATCTCGTTCAGGAGGAATCACCTGATGTGATCATCATTGAAGCAACCGGTGCGGCGAATCCAATGGAGATTCTGGATGCAGTAACTGAGACTTCACTTTACATGCGATTGGAACTGAAAAGTCTCATTACGGTTGTGGATGCAGCACATCTATCTGGTCTGTATCAGGAGCAGAAGGGGCAGACCTTCAAGTTAATGCAGGAGCAGATTCGTTGTGCGTCTGTGCTTCTCTTGAATAAAACGGATCGGGTGAGTGCACAGGAACTGAAGGATCTGGAGCAGCTTTTGGCAAAATGGAATGGTTTCGCACCTGTAATCCCTACGGTCAAATGTGAGGTGGAGATGGATCTGTTGCTTCGCAGCGGGGCAGACGTGCACGTACGTGATTCAGCTTCTGAAGCAGGCAAGCCGGCTCACAAAGAGCATCATGTGCATACGGAAACCTGTGGTACACATGGCTGCAATCATGGACATGAGCATACAGATCATACAGTCCAAGGCGATGCTACGAATACTGACGCATCTCATAGCCATAGTCATGACCACGGTCACGAGCATTCTGCTCCTCATGCCTCACACGAACATGTTATGGTGTATACACATTATTTCAGTCATCCGGTGAACAGTGAGGCGTTTGAACAATTTGTATCTGCTTTGCCACGGGATGTGTATCGAGCAAAAGGCATCTTATCGTTTAGTGACACGGCGAGCCGTTTCTGGTTCCAGTATGCCTACCGTGAATCGGATTACATGAAGATCACACCTCAGGGAGAGGTCCCTAATGTTGCTGTGTTTATAGGTGAACATTTTGACCAAACTGTCATTCGTGACCAATTACTGGAATTGGAAGCGATAAAGTAGGTTAGATGATTCAATATTCCTCCGAACTGGGTATTAAGATGCATAGCAAACTTTGCCTGGGGGGTAACTTTAAATGACACAACAACAATATCAACAATGTATCGATGCTTGCCTGGAGTGCATGAATGCATGCAACGTATGTTACATATCGAGTCTGAAAGAATATGATCTGGCGATGTTGCGTGATTGCATTCGTTTGAATCGGGAATGTGCAGAGATCTGCAGTTTTGCTGCACAAGCGATGACACGTGGAAGTGATTTCATTGCTGAAATATGTGAATTGTGTGTGAAAGCTTGTGAAGCTTGCGCCGCTGAGTGTGGCAAACACCACCATGATCACTGCCAAGCATGTGCAGAGGCTTGCCGCAGATGTGCAGAAGCTTGCCGGTTGATGGCAGCAGTAGCGTAAATATTATTTCACTGGAATATATAATTAAAACCTATAATGACCGTTTTCCCCTAAGGAAAGGCAGTGAACACAAGCATCTGAGACGATGTGCCTATGTGTTGCCTTTCAGTAGGGGATTTTAATGTAGGTTGCCAAGTCTGATCGTGGTATGTATAATGATGGCAATGAATTGAAACGAAGAATATCAATGATCGGGAGAGTAGCCAGATCCATACATGACAGCGAGCCGGGAGAGGTGGAAGCCGGTATGACATGACCTGAGTGAACCGCACCCGTGAGATGGTTATCCGAAAAGATGTGCGTATCCCGACCGGGGATAGGCCATATCTGTCTGAGGGTAATCCGGCTTGCGACCGTTATACGCATCGAGCGGAACAGGTTCTACTGGTATGCATGTTGAATCATATTAGGAGTAGCTGTTCACCTAGAGTGGTACCGCGGGAACTGTTAATTCAGCTCTCGTCTCTTATTTAGAGACGAGAGCTTTTTTGTGTTTATTTTCAGCCAATAATGAATGGATAAGGAGTGTTTGGCATGTTGATGAAGCTGGCTGCGGCCGATATTGCCCCTTTAACGGGATTGAATAAACAAGAGGTTCTGAGATTACTGGAAGTCCCACCACAGGCGGAGATGGGTGATGCAGCATTCCCTTGTTTTGCATTAGCGAAGTCATTAAAGAAAGCACCGGCAGTCATTGCGACCGAGCTCGCAACGGGATTGCAGGCATCTGGAATTGAAGCGACTCCCGCCGGGCCGTATGTAAATATCCGTTTTAATCGGGAGAAGCTCGCGCCGAATCTGCTGAAAGAACTGGGGAATGCGGCATTTGGTAAGCTTCAGCTTGGTCAAGGTTCACGTGTTGTGATTGATATGTCTTCCCCTAACATCGCAAAACCCTTCGGAATCGGACATTTGCGTTCTACTGTAATCGGTGCAGCACTGTATCGGTTGTATAACGAAGCGGGTTATACCTCTGTAAGTGTGAATCATCTGGGAGACTGGGGAACCCAGTTTGGCAAGCAGATCGCAGCGTATAAACGGTGGGGCAATGATGAAGCGTTGCAGGCAGACCCGATCCGTACGTCACTGGAACTGTATGTGCGCTTCCACGATGAGGCGGAGAACGATCCTTCACTGGAGATTGAGGCACGCGACTGGTTCCGCAAGCTGGAGCAAGGGGATGATGAAGCACAGCGGTTATGGGCGTTCTTTGTGGAAGTGAGCATGAAGGAATTCAACCGGATGTATGAACGTCTGAATGTGCAGTTCGACCATACGCTGGGGGAGAGCTTTTACAATGACAAGATGGGTGCAGTGGTTGAAGAACTGAAGGCAAAAGGTTTACTTGAAGAGAGTGATGGAGCACTCGTGGTACGTCTGGAAGATGAGAACATGCCCCCGTGCCTGATTATCAAAAAAGATGGAACAACAATCTATCCTACTCGGGATTTGGCTACGGCAGTCTATCGTCATGAGGTGATGAAGGCAGATCGGTTGTTATACGTGGTCGGAGGCGAGCAGAAGTTACATTTCCGGCAGGTATTTGCGGTCCTATCCCGGATGGGTCATGAATGGTCTGCGAATTGTGAACATATCCCGTTTGGATTAATGCGTTTTGAGGGACGGAAAATGTCTACCCGCCGCGGTAAAGTCGTCTTTTTGCAGGAAGTGTTGGATGAGGCAGTTGCTCGTGCTTTGCAAATTATTCAGGAGAAAAACCCGAATCTGGAGAACCCTCAGAAGGTGGCTGAGGCGGTCGGTGTAGGGGCCATTGTCTTCGGTGATCTGCGTAATAATCGGTTAAACGATGTAGACTTCTCCTTGGAGGATGCGGTGAGTTTTGAAGGAGAGACCGGACCTTATGTGCAGTATACCCATGCCCGGATTCAAAGTGTGCTTGCCAAGGCAGAAGAGGCGATCCGCGTGGAAAATGAAAACACTCTGACTAACCCCAGCCTTGCGGATGGTGAGAATGACACAGGGGCCACTCCATCCAGTGTCGGAGATACCTCATGGGCATTGCTGAAACTGCTTGGTGAATATCCCGAGTATCTGGAAAAAGCGATTCATCGGAATGAGCCTTCGGTCATTGCCAAATATACTATAGATGTCGCTCAAGCATTCAACCGTTTCTATCACGCCGAACGGATTGCAGATGCGTCATCTGATGTAAGATCCTTCAGGGTGGCATTGGCCAAACGGACTGCCGAACGCCTCGCGTACAGTTTACATTTGCTAGGTGTGCAAGCTCCAGAGCGGATGTGATCCCAGGTGATATGGAGTAAACGTGGACTTTTCAAGAAAGCCAATCAAGATGTACCAGACTCATCAGGTCGAGGTATGTTGCTTCAACAAGTGAGCAAGCGATTAGGTAATGCTCAAGTACTTGATGAAATTAATCTGGAAGTGAAGCAGGGCGAATGTGCTGTACTTGTTGGCAGAAACGGCTCGGGCAAAAGCACGTTGCTACGTATGTTGGCAGGTATTTTGTTACCCGATACAGGATCGATCCAGCGCACAATGAAGGGTTCTGATGGGTATGCAGTAGATGGCCTGCCTCGTTTGCCCTTTACCTCTGGAGAGTATTTGTGGGACATGGGTCGGATTCGGGGCATTCGCCCCGAAGTACTGCGTGAGCGGATTAGAGAACTTAGTGAACTTTTATATCTCGATACCGCGATCGATCAGAAGTTACCCCTATTATCGAAGGGCACATTGCAAAAAGTGAATTTGATTCAGGCCCTGTTACCTGGACCGGGTGGTCTTTTGTTACTGGATGAACCGTTGTCAGGCTTGGATATTGCAGCTCAAGAGGGCATTGTATCTTTATTGGGGCAATGGAAGGATGAAGGTACATCTATCGTTACAGCTTGTCATGAACCGTTGCTAATTGAACGTTTGGCAGACCATGTGATTGTGTTGAAGAAAGGCAGCGTGCTCCGTTACTGGAGTCGTGAAGATATACTTCAAGCTGGCGAACCCGTTGTACGTATTCAAAGTCTGACGAAAGCTGGAGAGGATCTGGTTAACGATCTATCTATCATACAACAACCGGGAGTGCTGTCTTTAGTTCGTAATACAAGCTCAGGGATATCCAATGTTTGGTTGTGGGATTGGAAAGTGGTTCAACAATCAACAGATGATGTCCTCAGAATGATTCTGGCATCCGGAGGTTCGGTTGTGTCTGTACAACAGGAGGAAAGTCAATTACATATGGAAAGTCTGCTGGAAGGACAACATCCAGCTGTACATGCGAGTCGTAGAGGTGTCACAGAATCTGTTGACTTAAGCTCTTCCATGGATGATGTGGGGGGAGAAGCCAAATGATCTATCTGACCCGATATTTGTTAAGGCATCACATTCGCTCACAGAAATATTTTGCACCGGTTATCTTTTATATCATCGCCATGCTGCTGATCTATTCCTACAAACCCAACCCTATTGCGGACAGTTACAGTGTCACGGCTATGCTGTTATTTCTGGCAGCTGCTTGGCTCGGAGTAATGGTGATGAATACCGAACCTGCAAAGCAGTATCAATTACTTGTCCTTCATGCAAGAAGCAGGCGTAAGGTTGTAACAAGTCAACTCATCTGTGCCTGGATAATGCAATTCATGCTCACCGCAATCACTGTGCTGTATCCCGTGTTCGCGGGAATGTTCGAGAGACAACCCACAAGTGAGGAGTGGATGATGACTTGGTTAGGCCATCTGGGGTTATCACTGCTGGGATTAGGCATCAGTGTATTCTTTCAAAAATCGTACATTCCCTTGCTTAGTCGCAGTATGCCTGCTCTCATTATTGTATTATTACTATCGTTTATCCAAGGTTCCTTAAGTGAACGTTTGCCTGGATCGTTAGAATGGCTTGGCCGCATTCTTCCACCAGCCTTTTATCTGGTTCGTGAGATGATGTTATTTGATGAATCAAAGATGGATTCTTTTGTTTCGGTTATGCTGTGGACTGTGCTCTATGCATTAGGGTTACTAATCATCCATGTGTGGCTGTCCGGAAGAAGAGATCTGCGGAGTTAGAAGACGCGCTTCCCGATAACTTGAATGTTGCTCTTGGTTTGGTTAGGATAGAGGGACATGGAATGGTTAACATTGTACGGTTGAAGGGGGCGCTCGCATATGCAAAATACAGATATCCAGAATGGTGACATGCTGGACAGCGAACACTCCAGGGAATTGTTTGCCTATTACGGATTGGCAGTGTACTACGGGCAGGCGCTTGAACAGCAGCTGGTCAATCTGATTTTATTAATGAAAATGTCTCAGGGCAAAGCCGTGTCTGAAGAGGATCTGGAAGATCTGTACGAACGAAAGATGAGCAGTTCACTGGGGCAGCTCATTCACGAAGTGCGCCATCATTTTACATTCTCTGAGGAAGAGACTCGCCAGTTGAATGAGTTATGGCAGCAACGTAACCGTATTGTACATCATTATTTCAAGGAACGAATTCATGAGACATTCAGTCCGGAAGGACGATCACGCATGATTAAGGAATTGGAGGATTTCAAAGACCGTGCACAGGAGTTGGAGATCCGTCTTCAGCAATATACGGGTGCCTGGATCGCAGAGCTTGGTCTGGATGCTGAATCCGCAGCAGCTCTGCAGACACTGGAGCGTATGCATACCGAGAGTATGCAAGCAAGGGCTTTGGAAGAGGATGAATGACAAGCAAACGGATAACGAAACGCTGGATATTAATGACGGCTCTGGCTGTAGTATTGATTGGAATCTTGTGGATTGGGATTACCGCAATACGTATATCAGCATATACGGATGAGGATTCATCCAGAATATCGGATGCAGCGATCATTCTAGGCGCAGCCGTGGCGGGGGATAACCCTTCACCTGTATTTCGCGAACGTATTGAACACGGGATTGAATTATACCGTCAGGGTACCGTTCGTAATCTGCTTTTCACAGGCGGGTCAGGTGATGATGGAGAACATACGGAAGCTGAAGTGGGTCAGAAGTATGCCATCGCACATGGAGTAGATCCTGCGGACATTCGCATAGAGACCAAATCCAGAATTACCGAGGAGAATCTGGTCAATTCAATTCCAATTGGTGAACAGGCCGGTTATCAAACCTATACGATTGTGAGTGATCCTTTACATATGAAACGGGCCATGAAGCTGGCTGCCGGACTGGGTATGGATGCCGTACCTTCTCCGACACGAACTACGGCGTATCGAACCTGGCGCAGCAAGTTTCCTTTTCTCGCAAGAGAGACCGTGATGTACATGGGATATACGATCAAAGGATGGATAGATAATCCGCAGCAGCCGTGAGGTTGCGCGCGGATTGTTTTTTTGTCTGGCCGAAATAAACAGTAACGGAATTTGAATCCCGATGAAAATACAAAAAACCGATCTACACCGCAAACCCTGAGGTAGCTGTGTAGATCGGTTTTTGTGTTGCCGTCGAGTACATCATTTTGATTGGTTACTTAAAGAGCTTTCTGTTTTACTCTGTTATGCATTGCCTCCGGCAAAGGAGGTTGAGGTTGGAATGATCTCACCCGACGGATTCCCACTGGTTGCACTCGCTGCTGCTTGCGCACCTTGCTGAAGCTGATACATCTTATAATAGCGGCCTTTAAGCTCCATCAGTTCATCATGTGCACCTTGCTCAACGATACGTCCACGATGCAAAACCAGAATCTGATCTGCCGAACGAATAGTGGACAGACGGTGAGCAATGATGAAGGTGGTACGTCCTTTTTTGAGGACTTCGAGTGCGTTCTGAATTAATGCTTCCGTTTCCGTATCAATATTGGCTGTCGCTTCATCCAAAATGAGGATGGCCGGATCAAACGCCAGTGCACGAGCAAAGGAGATCAACTGACGCTGTCCAGCAGACAATGTGCTTCCTTTTTCGATGACAGGTTCGTCAAAGCCTTGAGGCAAATGAGCCAGTATACGTTCAGCGCCTACATCACGCAGCGCCTGTTCAATTCGTTCACGGGAGATCTTCTCATCGCCGAGACTGACGTTGGAAGCAATGGTGCCTGTGAACAGATACGGGTCCTGCAATACAATCCCCATATGCTCGCGAATCCACTGTTTAGGCAGATCTTTGACGTTCTGACCGTCAATCGTGATCTTGCCTTTTTGCGGATCATAGAACCGGAACAGCAGGTTGATGATTGAGCTTTTACCTGAACCGGTGTGACCGACCAGAGCGACCGTCTGACCTTGGGATGCTTTAAACGAGATATTGTGAAGCACGTAATCTTTTTTATAGGCAAAGGATACATCATCGAAGACAACATTCCCTTTGTATCTTGGCATAGAGCCATCGGTTACAGCTTCTCCCTTTTCATCCATCAGCTCAAAGACGCGACCAGCGGATACGAGGGAGGAGTCCAGGTTGGCGAGTTGATTCACCATACCGGTGATTGGCTGGAACAAGCGACCCAGAACATCAACGAAGGCATACAGAACACCTAATGAGATAATACTTGTGCCATCCAGCACACTGGAACCAAAATACCACAGGACCACCGCAAATGCGATATTACGTAATACGTTAACCAGGTTGTGTGAGGTGAAGGCATTCAGGTTCAGCATTTTGTTCTGGTGTTTCATATAGTCATCATTCAGATCTTCGAATTCCTGTTTGGTTTGTTTCTGATGGCGGAATACGCGGATAATGGACATCCCCTGAATGGACTCGTTAATGATTGCATTGATTTCACTCAGTCGGGATCGAATGATCGTGTTGTAGCGAGTGGCGAATTTGCGATAGAGCACAATCCATGTAATGAGCATCGGCACAACGAATAATGAGATTAGACCCAGGCGAACATCAAGAAGGAAGAGTGCGACATACACACCTGTAATTGTGATGATTCCTGAGAAAAAGTTCGAAAGAACAGCAACGAACAGATCCTTGACGGCTTCTGTATCGTTTGTGACTCGAGATACAACTTTACCTGCGGGCAGGTTATCAAAAAAGTGCACCGGCAGTCGCTGAATATGGGCATACACATCGTTACGCAGTCTTTGAATGACCTTGTTGGCCGAGGATTGCAGCCAGAAAGTTTTACCAAACTCCATAATGACCGAGATCACGAGGAAGATCATGTAATACACAATTAATTGATAGATGCTGGGCATCTCCGGTTTGTAAAAAGCAAACAGTTCACCAGCGGACAGGGGGGTTGCCGCATATTGGCCTGTTACCTCACCTGCGCGTGTAACCGTGAGGGTTCCATCCGTATATGTGCGGTCCCCGTCAGGTGCGCTTACCGGTTCGTTTACAAAATAAAAACTTCTGCCGGCTTGTAATACCCGCACTTCGGAACCTTTGTTTTCATCCGGTTCGAACAAGCCTTCGCGTTTGTAGTTCTTACCGTTGTAGACTGCGGATTCATCAGAAGCTGTTGTCTCATAGAAAGGCTGCTCAATCGCGAGCAAGTGATTGTCGATCATGGATTTGGCGATGAACGGCCCGGCAAGCTCGGCCGCAACACCAATAGTAAGCATAATTAATGCAGCGATAAATGTTCCTTTGGCTTTCAAGGCGTAATCAAGCAGCCTTTTGCCTGTATTAGACTTCAATGAATTGACCTCCTACGTGGACAGATTGGACTCGACCTGTTGCCGTTCATACTGTTCACGGTACCAGCCGTTCATGGCTAACAATTCCTGGTGAGTGCCTTCTTCCGTAATTTTCCCGTGCTCCAGTACGATGATTCGGTCAGCGTGTTCAATAGCAGACAGGCGATGAGTCGAGATCAGCGTGGTTTTGCCCGAGCGTTTGTTGCGTATATTTTCAATGATTTTGGCTTCGGTACGTGCATCGACAGCAGATAAGGCATCATCCAGGATCAGAATATCAGGGTTAGCAATAAAGGCACGCGCCAGCGATACCCGCTGTTTCTGTCCACCGGACAGAGAGATTCCTTTTTCACCAACGAGTGTATCCAGTCCATCGGATAAGGTTCCCAGATCCCCGTCAAAAGCGGCGGTACGAATGGCTTCCATGATGACTTCATCACTGGCCCCAGGTTGACCGAATTGAATGTTTTGACGAACTGATTTGGAGAACAGAACTTGTTCCTGTGGTACGTACCCAATCCAGCTGTGCAAGTCATCTTTGGCGATATCCTGAATCGGATGACCCGAGATGCTTAATGTGCCCGAACCGGCAGGGTATTCATGAAGCAGTTGTTTGAGCAAAGTAGACTTACCGCTACCCGTACGACCCACAACACCCAATGTTTGACCCCGTCGCAGCGAAAAGCTGATATGACTGAGATTGTCGACAGTGGAACTTGGGTAACGGAATGTAACATCCTGCATCGCAATTTCTTCCGGATTCGTAACGTGGGCAGGTTGCTCCACATCTTGTACGGCAGGTTCTACCGATAAAGTCTCGTTGACCCGATCAAGCGAAGCGCTACCACGTTGCATCAGGTTAATCAATTCGCCGATGGCAAACATGGGCCAGATCATCATCCCCAGGTACATATTAAACGATACGAGATCCCCCAGGGTAATTTCATTATGAAATACAAGATATATGCCGTAGGCAAGTGCAATCACATAACTGAGTCCAACGAAGAGGCGGATGGTGGGTTCAAATAGGGCATCCATTCTGGCAACAGCCAGGTTTTTGCGATACACATCTTCGGTCACGTCGGCGAACCGTTTCTCGTCCAGACGTTCCTGCACATAAGCACGCACGACACGAATCCCGGCGATGGATTCCAGCACCTGGTCGTTCATATCTCCGAATGCATCCTGTGCCAGGGTGTAACGTTGATGTACAGCTTTACCATAGATCATCATGGCAATGGCGATAAAAGGTAATGGCAGGATTGCCGCCAAGGTCAGTTTCCAACTAACCAGGAAACCCATGGCGAACAATACGGTGGCCAGAAAGGCTGTAGAGTCTGTTAAGGTCAGCATGCCGAAGCCTGCTGTAGTGGCAATGGCACGAAGATCATTGGTGGCCCGAGCCATCAGATCTCCTGTTCTGTTTTTCTCAAAAAAGGGAGGAGTCATCCGTAACAAGTGGTCCATAAAGCGGGAACGAAGCAGCCGCTCCACTAGGTTGGCACCACCAAACAGTTTGTGCATCCAAACGTATGTAACCAGATAGATAATGATGACCGTTCCCAGAATAAGCAAAATATAACGCGTAAGTGAGGTGCCGGTAATGGAACCGCGCACAATCTCGTCGATGGCATTACCAAGAAGACGAGGAGGCAGCAGTTCGGCAATGCCCACCAGAATAAGCAAAATGACACCGGTTAGGTATCGTTTGCGTTCCAGCCGGAAGAACCAGGCCAGGTTTTTAAGTACAGAGAACAAGTGTTATCCCTTCCTTTCGATGTCCGAGAAATGCAAATTCCGTTCATGAATGCCGAAATGTACCCACAAAAAAAGACATACCGCACGCAGGCGGTATGTCTTCATATAATCATACGGCAGCATGGCTCAGAGAACAGAGCCGTCACCATATATAAGTTCGATTGTGAGTATACATCACAGAGGTTCTAATGAAAGATCGCCTGTCATGCCGACTTATGAACGGAATAATGATTTCGGGTGTGCTCCGGTATTTAGTTGTGTGCTGAATTGACCTATCATATGTTTGTTAAACACCGTAATCACCCTTTCTTTTTTTGGAAATAAATACAATGTAGACCTCGTATGTTTGCATCTTAACACCGGCTTTTACAATCTGTCAAACATTTTTCACAACTTATTTTGTCTTTATGTGGTCACTCGGGTTTGTATTCAAGTCCCTGTCGAGATATGATGGAACATATATATACAGAAGGAGCTGACACCAAATGAGTACCATACATGTATCCGATCAAGCTGCTCGCTGGTACAAGGAAGAGCTGAATTTGAACGAGGGAGACAGCATTCGATTTTTTGCACGTTATAGCTCTGGCGGAGGTCTTCACCCTGGATTTTCGCTAGGTATTGCTGTAGAGAAACCAAGACATCCTGCGGATCAAACCGAAGTTTCGGGGATTCAATTCTTTATGGAAGATCACGATTATTGGTATCTGAAAGGGCACCAACTGCATGTGGACATCGTTGATGAAGGTCAGGATATCGAATATCGTTACACGGAAGTCTAAGCAATAGATGGATTACAGGTCGCCACCGGCTTCCGAGTAGGAGGAGGGGATAAGCAGTGAATCTGCCACCACGAGATTTGGCCCAGTATATCGCAAAACGCTCTCATATTGTTGTAAAAGCGGCGGTGCGGGCTGAGAACGAACAAGGTGAATTACTGCTGATTCAGCATGCTGAACATGGTCACTGGCGGTTGCCAGCAGGTGAGATGCGCCCGGGTGAAGCCATTGAAGGTGCTGCACATCGGGAGTTATGGGAAGAGACAGGTTGGACTGCTGATACCATGACACTGGAAGGTCTCTATTCGGGGCCTGACCTTCGGCATCTGCATTCAAGCGGAGATGAAGAGTATTATGTCATTGCCCTGTTTCGGACAGTGATCATTCAGGATGACCTTGTGGAGTCGCGTGTAAATAGTGATGCAGGTCTGAAGTTTTTTGCCCTGGAGTCGTTACCACCTCTGAATCAGATTAGCCGAATCCTGTTAACGCGGGATATTGCAGAATAAATTAAGTGTTGACCGCAAAAAAATGACCTTGGCATGCACGATAAAGTGGATGCCAAGGTCATTTTTTTAAAAATCCGATTATGGTGCTCAGAGCATGAATTACACCTGATCCAGTGGTTCATCATCCATCGCAAAATCAAAATCATCAATATCGAATACCTGTACAGGCGATTCAGACTCAATTATGCGTGCAATCAGTTCAACCTGATCGGTGAGAATCGGGATACTCAGGCGCTGAGATGTCAGCAGCAGTTCGGTCTCAATGGGATCGAAATACTCCCCGTACTGTGCCGTATCTATTGCATTGATAATGGCAATGGATACTTGGTCACCAAATAAAATGGAGGGGCTTTTGGCCCATGGAACAAGTAACGCACGCTCTATTTTTTTCTTATTCAGCGGTTCCTCGAAATAAGAAATCATTTCATTGATTTTGGATTTCACATGCTGATCATCTGCCGGGTTATCCATCATGGGATCAGGACTGGTCTGGAATTCATATAGCTCAAGGATGGTGGTATAAGGAACAATATATTCAACAGGCGCGGGCGGCGCTAACAATTGACCGTAAATGGCCACCATCACGGCTTCTGTAATAAACTGACGTGACATGGTTCCTGAATCCTCCTGCGCCATTAATAGTTGCAAAGTGAATCTATATTTTCATGCAACAGCATAACCTCTAATATGCATTATTCTGCTGTAGACTCGTGTACATAATTTGCATGAATAGAAGTATATCACACAACGGTGGGAAATACAGCCAATCTGCATAGCATGTAAGGTCACAAGCTTCACAATTTGATTCAGGATTTGCCCAGCAGCAATGATAAAATTCCCGCCGCAATCAATGGACCCACAGGCACACCCTTGAATAGGGCAACCCCAAGTACCGTTCCGATTAACAGCCCTGCAACGACAGTTGGCTGTGTACCCATCAACGTAGCGCCACGTCCTCCGAGATATGCCACCAGTAATCCTACGCCAATGGCGAGCAGTGATTTCCAGTGCAGGAAAGACTCACCGATCGTCTGCAGACTCATCTTGCCACTGGCAAGAGGTGCCATCACGCCAATGGTCAGAATGATAATGCCCAGTGTAAGTCCGTATTTTTCAAGCCATGGAAATGCCTGATTCAGGTTCAGGACTCGTAGCAACAACAGAAATACCATCGCTACGGTCACAGGTGTGTTGCTGCTGATAATCCCGAGAGCCGCAAATACGAGCAACAGCAGGGAAGTCATATCCATTGTTTTCATTTCCCTTCAGTCTGTCCACGTTGTTTGCTAACGATATGTTCCGCAATGTAACGTCCATGCCAGCGCCCGGATTCAATAAAGACTTCATTGGCATTACGACCCGAAGCGATGACTCCGCCCACATATACACCAGGTACGCTGCTTTCCATCGTTTGTGCATCATATAGAGGTTTATCCATATCATCAGACATCTCCACACCTACCGACGTGAGTAGTTGACGATCTGGACGGAAACCGGTCATTGCCAGTACGAAGTCATTATCCAGTTCCCGAGTGGAACCATCCGTGTGTATCAGACGAATCGAATCATCGAGTATTTCATTCACGCGTGATTCCAGGTGGAGTGTGATATGACCTTTTGTCACCATGCTCTCGAATAGCGGACGTACCCATGGTTTAATATGCTGGGACAGACCACTGCCGCGATAAACCATATCAATATGTGCTCCGACCCGAACCAGTTCCATGGCTGCATCCACGGCTGAGTTGCTTCCGCCAATAATGGCGACACGTGTACGGGTATAAGGGTGGGCTTCCCGGAAGTAGTGGGTTACCTTATCTTTATCTTCTCCAGGAATGCCCAGATAGTTAGGATGGTCAAAATAACCGGTAGCTACAACTACATTGCGTCCAACATGTACGATGGCCTCCCCGCGGCGATTGAGCGTATGTACCTCAAACGTACCATCATCCTTGCGTTTAATTTCACGGGCTTCCTCATAGTTATGAACACGCAGACCAAAATGTTCGGCTACCCTGCGATAATAGGCAAGTGCTTCATAACGAAACGGTTTATCATTAGGTGTGCTGAACGGAACGTTTCCGATCTCAAGCAGCGGGGCTGTGCTGAAAAACTGCATATGGGTTGGATACAGATAAATAGATTGAACGATATTGTATTTCTCAACGATCACAGCGGACAGTCCCAGCCGCTCACATTCAATGGCAGCAGACAGACCGCATGGGCCTCCGCCGATAATAATGACATCTTCCATGTTCTTAATCCTCCTTATTTCAAGCAATATAATCCTACCGTAAATAACGAGCCAATGCCAGTTCAAGCGTGGAGTTTAATTAGACAAGCTTACTTGAAACCAAAGGAGTTGACGTGTAGAGAAGAAAAGACTAATATCGAATTAGATATATATCTAATTGAAAGCGAGATGAACGATGATGCAGCTGGAGAAAATTGTGGCTTATCATAAAGCGTTGGCTGACCCGACCCGGCTTCGCATGCTGCTGTTGTTGGCACAGGGTGAACTGCACGGACAGGCACTTGCCGAGCGGCTGAATCTGTCACAGCCAACCGTGACACATCATGCATCCAAGCTGAGAGAGGCGGCGCTGATTAAGGAACGACGGGAGAAAAATACAGTGTATTTCACACTCAATCCTTCGTTTATCCGCGAGAATGCACAGGCTTCGGTTGATTTTATCTTTAATCGAGAGGAGGTTGAGGATATGAGTGATGTGAACGAAACATTGAAAGCGTCGGTCATGAGGAATTTTTTCTCCAAAGATGGACGACTGCGTCAGATTCCGGCTCAATACAAGAAAAAACTGATTGTACTTGGTCATCTGGTCGAGCAGCTTGAATTTGGTCGGAAGTATACGGAAAAAGAAATCAATACATTTATAAAGCAATACCATGAAGACTTTGCCACGATTCGTCGGGAATTTATCATGCATCAGTTCATGTATCGGGAAGAGGATATCTATGAATTGAATCCGAAGGAAATGTGGACACGCTGGGATCAGGTTAAATAGAGTAGCTGGTGGTAAAAAAAAGTTTGGGCTTGACAACTGTAAAGCTAAGTGTGTAACATAATGGATAATTCTACAAGGGAGGCGATTGTTTATGACAAATTTAAATGCAGTATACGTTAATTTGAATATGAACAGCGTCTCCGGAACGGATCAAAGCATGTAATTTTGCGTTAGCTGGATAGCAGTATCCATTGTAACGTGAAGTATCGCATGCTCAGATGAAGCCACGGGTGACGCACCCGTGGCTTTTTTGTTTGCCGATAAAGGGTGTTCCTGAATTGTTTATATCGGAGGGTTAAGTATTCTATCCGGTAGATCTACAAGAAGGGATGATCTTTGATTCGGCTAACTACTTATTGCCACGGGTGTATTTCTACTCGTGGTTTTTTTGTTTTGATCTGAACCGGAGATGATTGTTCACTCGGCTTGAACGAAGTAAACAACTTATTTTGGGAGGAATTTTTATTCTAGATAACCATATTGAGAAGTACGGCTGGTCAGCAAAGTGGCAGGAACTGTGGCAAGAGACAGGGATGGAAGAGCAGGAGAAAAAGCCAGCCAGAATTATCGCAGACCATGGACATCTGCAACGTTTGATTACAGAAGAGGGCGAATGCTGGGGAAGAATTTCGGGCCGAATGCGTCATGATAGTCTGGAGACCAGCTTGGCACCAGCGGTTGGAGATTGGGTGGCCATTACAGGTCAGGCAGGTGAAGAAGCAATTATTCACAATCTGGTGCCCCGTCGGAGCAGGGTATCAAGACAGGCGGCAGGTCCAGTGACCAAGGAACAATTAATCGCCGCAAACGTAGATACACTGTTAATCGTGGCTGCACTTAATCATGATTTCAACCTTAGACGACTCGAAAGGTACGTGATGATGGCTTGGAATGGTGGCGTAAGGCCAGTCATTGTCTTGAGCAAAAGTGATCTGTGCAACAATGTGGAAGAACAGATCCGAAGTGTAGAAGGGATTGCTCCAGGCGTTGAAGTGCTTGCGATATCTGCAGTGGAGGGTCAAGGTAAATCCTTACTGGAACGATATTTGCAGCCAGGGCTGACTGTTGCGCTCACAGGATCTTCTGGCAGTGGCAAGTCTACGCTGGTGAACTGGATGATGGGTGAGGATGTGCAGCTTACGCAATCCGTCCGCGAGGGAGATAGTCGTGGGAGACATACGACAACACACCGGGAGATGTTTGTACTTCCACAGGGAGCCGTATTGATCGATACTCCAGGAATGCGCGAGCTTAATCTCTGGGATGAGGGCAATGATGGGCTGTCGCATGCGTTTGGAGAAATTGAAGAACTTGCCGCCACGTGCCGATTTCTGGATTGCAGTCATACACGGGAAGCTGGATGTACAGTGAAAGAGGCCATACAGGATGGTTCATTGGATGAAAAAAGACTGAATAATTATCTGAAAATGCAGAAGGAATTGCAATATCAGCAACGCAAGGAAGAAGTGGCATCCAGAAGGCGTACCGCTTCCAGCAAACCGGCCAATAGTCGCAAACCCAAGCACTCCCGTAGTGTGAAAGAGTGGGAGGAAGCCTGAAATCAGGCGGGCATCATCCGGTATCTTGCATAAGATAGGTCAGGAGGGATGTCATTATGCCAGATTACAGGATTATTGTAGCTCTGTCTGACCACATGTTATATCTTCTGGATGGCAATCAGGTGATTAAGGGTTATCCTGTGGCCACCGGCAAGATGCTCACGCAAACTCCAAACGGGGAGTTCACTATTATTAACAAACAATCGAATCCAGGTGGGCCATTTGGCGTGCTCTGGATGGGGCTGTCTGCTCCCCATTATGGCATACACGGAACCAATGAGCCCTGGTCTATTGGCAAATCCGTCTCCCATGGTTGTATACGCATGTACAACTCGGATGTACTGGATCTGTCTTCCAAGGTATCTGTAGGCACTAGGGTAACGATCCGGCCGTAGGGCCGGATTTTACTTTTATAAGAGGCAGTTCAAAAAGTCCACTTTTGATTACGAATCCTGCCTAGCGGCATCAGGACTGAAGTGGATGAATTTGGAATTATAGAAAGAAGAACATATAATATGGTAAAGCTACGGCAGTTACGAGAGAAAGTGAGGGATAGCTATGCTGATCAGGCCAGCGCGTGAAGGGGATGCGCAGGGGATAGCTTATGTACATACTGAGAGTTGGAAAACTACGTATCGGGGAATTGTGCCTGACGATTTTTTGGATCATTTGACTATAGAATCAAGATTGTCTCAGTGGGAGAAGACTATTCGTTCTGGCGAAAAGGATCAGATCCTGGTGGTAGCTGAACAGGATGATGGGAACATTGTCGGATTTGCTTGTGGGGGTAAGGAGCGTGAAGGCAAATTACCTTATGATGGAGAGTTGTATGCTATATATTTGCTGAAGGAAGTGCAACAAACGGGGATAGGTCAGCAACTCGCGACACATGTCGTTCATCATCTGCAGACCCACAATATGAAACGTTTGATCATATGGGCTTTGGAGCGTAATTCAGCTTGTCGCTTCTATGAAAAGATGGGAGGCACTCCAGTCCAGACACAGTCCCTCCACATTGGTGGTCAAGATCTGATCGAAGTTGGCTACGGATGGGAGGACTTGAGCCTCTTTGGAGAGAAGAGCCTGCCCGACTGTTGAAAGACGTCCAGATGCTGAGAGAATAGTGGGGGTTGTATTGTTTCCCTTAAGCTTAAATAATGGAAGAGCTAATTCAGGTCTTCACGTTTGCGTAATTCTGAACAAGGTTAATGATGTATTACACCGTTGTGCAGGTGTGACATTTAATCTTGATCAGGAGGCGTATTCACATGACTTTAATGGACACTGAACATACAACATGGACGAAACAATATATTAATGGCAGCTGGGTAGATGGCTCCGGTGAGAAAACAATGGAGAATATCAATCCTTATACGGGAGAAGTTATTGCCACATGGCGCTCTTCCAATAAGAAAGACATAGATAAGGCTTATGAGTCAGCTCAGAAAAATTCGATTGAATGGGCGAAGTCTTTGCCCGCTGCGAAAGAAGAGGTGTTGCGTAAAGTTTCATCCCTGATGGCGGAGCGCAAAGAGGAGATCATTCAACTGTTGATCACGGAATCCGGGAGTACCCGGATCAAATCGGAGGCGGAGTTTGCAGCGGCTAAACGCATTGTGGATGAAGCAGCATCTTTTCCTTATCGTATGAAGGGTGAGATCATCCCGTCCAATACCCCTGGCAAAGAGAACCGTGTGGTTCGTGAGCCTAAGGGAGTGATTGGTGTTATCGGGCCATGGAACTTCCCTTTGCATCTATGCCTGCGATCTGTAGCTCCAGCGATTGCCCTTGGTAATGGTGTGGTGATTAAACCAGCATCAGACACTCCGATTACGGCAGGTTGGCTCATTGCCGATTTGTTTGAACAAGCCGGTCTGCCTGAGGGCGTGCTGAATGTCGTTGCGGGAAGTGGCAGTGAAATCGGGGATTACTTTGTCGCTCATCCGGTTCCCAAAGTAATTTCATTCACGGGTTCCACAGAAGTTGGACAAGGGATCGGTAAACTGGCGGGGGAACATTTAAAAGAAACGGCACTGGAACTTGGCGGCAACAACGCGATGGTTGTGCTGGAAGATGCTGACATTGAACGTGTTGCCGAAGCGGCGGTCTTTGGCAAGTTTCTGCATCAGGGACAGATCTGCATGGCTCTGAATCGTATTATTGTGCATGCCGATATTTACGACCAATTCGTCGAATCATTTGTTGCCAAAACGAAGAATGTTCAGGCAGGTGATCCGGCGGATGCTAACACACTCGTGGGTCCTCTCATTCGGGAAAAAGAGGTAGAACGATTGCTGGAGCTTGTGGACAAAACCAAGGCCGAAGGTGCACGGTTATTGCTCGGAGGGACCAGTAAAGGCAGTGTGCTGTCTCCTACTGTACTTGCCGATGTTAAACCTGAACAAGATATCGTGCAGCAGGAATTGTTTGGCCCAGTGGCAGTGATCATGAAAGCTCATGATGAGCAGGAAGCTGTACGTTTGGCGAATGATACTCCTTATGGACTTAGTGGTTCCGTATTCACCCAAGATCTGAATCGAGGATATCAGGTTGCCCAGCGCATTGAATCGGGTATGGTGCATGTAAATGATCAGTCTGTGAACGATGAAGCGCATGTGATGTTTGGCGGTGAAAAAGCTTCAGGGATTGGACGTTTCGGTGGGGATTGGGCGATTGAGAAGTTTACACGTACTCGTTGGATCAGCATTCAGCACCAATATCGGGAATATCCGGGAGTGAAATAAGTCGAAAAAGAGTAAATTAGCAGCGGCATTTATGAATGATTAGAGTGGGTTACAAAAAGATCGACAAATCATGCGAAAGTCCGTCTCCAGCTTGGTGGGACGGGCTTTTTGCACAATATTACACCTTGGCAAAATACGGCTTAATATAAGAGTGGAAAAGCTGTTTGGGGCTGACGCTATCTGGTTATTTATGGATACACGGAAGAATCGATCCGTAAATCCAATGGCAAAGGGGCTTTAAATTCATGTCCATTGACCGCTTTATTCTGAGGAAACTGAATACCTGTCAGGAAGAACATACACGTGCCAATTTGGTTCGGCTGTTTGTCATTCGTATTCGTAAAGCCGAGATTGCGGAAGAACATGATGCCGCCTATGTCCTGAGCAAACTGCACTGAGCGATGGCTGATAATAATTGCGATCCGCTGTTAACGTGTATACAACTCAAAAAAGGAAGCTTGTCTATAACGACAGCTTCCTTTTTCATGTCTTGTAATGACTGTGTCTTGGTTGAATCCTTTTAATATAACGATAAGGCAAGGGAGTCGTTTTCACTTCGACTGTGGAGAATGGCTTCTCCATTAACAATCTCAATACTAATTAAAGAATGCAGACATTTTTGAATGGCGCGTTTACCGTTGCTAATTTTATGCTCAAGAGCACTGCTAAGCAATCTTAATGTCTTCTGCATAGGTTGTTTGTTTTCTTGATTAAAATATACAGGGATTGATTTGTTTTGAAAGGTTATTAGGGTTCTCACTTGAAATCACCTCACGGTTGTTATTTCATACAGCTAATATTAAATTCCAATGCTTAAAATTACCTTAAAATCAGCTTATGAAAACATAAAGGTGGGTAATGTTTGAAAAGTGTTCACAATTCAATTGTGAGCGAAGGAATAAAAGTCCTGAAAAACGTAACTTAATTACCATTTAAATGGAACAAAAAACGATAATTTTCGTATCCTCGCAATATTAAATTGCATAACTGCCACAAAAGTTCTGAGTCGAATGTACGATATTTTAATATATACGTGGGTCATATGTAACAAAATTACAGGTGGTACATTGCAAACAGGGTGTTTATGTAAGAAAATAGGGTTGATATAACGATTCATTCTCTTTTTTTTTGATTTAATCTGACATTAGGACAATTTACATATGAGACCATGGGAGGGATTCGGATGATTCTAACCGTGTATTCCGGCCGCGAGGAAGGAGAATGGTTCGACATCGATGTTCCGGACGAATGTACCATTGAACATTTGAAGACATTACTCGGCGTTCGCATTTTTGGACAGGCACCGGGAGACGGCATTCAGTACATCCTTGAAGCCAAGTTTCCGGAAGGTCTGTGGTTCTCTCCGCAGAACGCACAGCAGTTAATGGAAACGGGACTGAGACAAGGCAGTTGCGTACGTGTCCAGCGGGCTTTTTCAACAACTTCGGAAGAAGCGCCTGTATATGGAAGACGTTCATTGTTTCAGCAGGACAGCAACGAATAGGGCTTTTGAACGTATACATTCATTATTGAACGAACTAAAGGAGGTCTTCTCTTCGTGAATGTGTTATATCAGCGTTCTCCAAGAATGACACCGGTTCTCAAGGAAGAGAGACTCGAAATACTCAGGCCTCCAACAGAACCGAGCAAACCCACGTTTTCCATGATATCCATTATTGTGCCGATCATGATGACTATGGTCAGCATTGGTTTCTACGTATATATCAATATGACCGGCAAAATGAATAACAGCAGTTATATGATGTTTCAGATGATGACGGTCATGATGATGCTTACTTCTTACACCATTCCATTCTTCGTGTATCTGAGCAACAAGAAATCATATCGCAAAAAATTGGAAGAACGAAAAATAATGTATCTTGCCCAACTGGACAAACACCGGGAAGAACTGAAAGAAGCTCAGGCGGAGCAAGTGAAGAGCCTATACGAAATTCATGGTGATCCGGGTGTGTGTCTTCAAGTGGTGAAGAACCGGAACAGTTCCTTGTGGGAGCGTTCACCAGAGGATGATGATTTCCTTCAGGTGCGCATTGGTACGGGAGAGATTCCATTCCGCATCAAACTTCAGGTTCCGCGAATTGATGGTTACGAGAAGGATGAGCTGATTGAAGCGGCCCATGAACTTGCGGCTGAATTCCAGACGGTACCGGATGCTTCCATTACATTGCCTTTGTTCCAATCGAAGGTTATGGGACTTGTCGGTGATCGGGAGGAAGTGCTTGCTTCCCTGCGAGTCATCATCTCACAACTGACGGTACGCCATTCCCCGGATGAACTGAAGCTTGCTGCTTTCTATGAAGAAAAGGACAGCAAAGAATGGGACTGGCTTCGCTGGATGCCCCACATCTGGGATGAAGACCAAGGACAACGCTATATGGCCGACAGGCACAGCGGTGCGCATCAATTGGCGGACAGCTTGTTTTCCGTGTTGAACCGGCGTCGTAACAATAAGGAAGACCGCTACAAGAAAAGCGTACAAACGCCATGTTACGTTGTGATTCTCTCCGATACGCAATTAATTGAAGAAGAACCGTTGCTTCCGTTGCTGCTGGAGTCGGCTCACGAGATTGATGTATGCACCATCATACTGGCTAATCGCAAGGAGTCTCTCCCGATGCATTGTCAGTTGATTATGGATGCCTCCAAAGGCAAAGGGGTGTATATCAAAAAAACGGAAGATGCAGATGTTATTCAACAAACGTACAAGCCTGATGTGATCTCGAAGGAGATGGCAGAGGCGCTTTCCCGTTATATGTCACCGATCCGCTTAAAGCGGTCATCTGCTTCAGATATCCCGCAAGTGCTTCCGTTATTCGATATGCTGAGCACATCACGCGTGGAAGATCTGGATGTGGTGTCCAGGTGGGGACAGACGAGATATCCTGATACGCTGCCTGTACCAATGGGTGTACGCGCTGGCGGCAAAAAAATTGCGATAAACCTGCATGACAAGATTGAACGTCAGGGTCATGGTCCCCATGGTCTGATTGCAGGTACAACTGGTTCAGGTAAAAGTGAAGTTATCCAGTCCATCGTAGCTTCACTCGCTGCAGAATTCCATCCACATGATCTGGCCTTCATGCTGATTGACTATAAAGGTGGCGGTATGTCCAATACATTTGTTGATCTGCCTCATGTGGTAGG
This sequence comes from Paenibacillus sp. FSL H7-0940, assembly GCF_037979415.1. NCBI lineage: Bacteria > Bacillati > Bacillota > Bacilli > Caryophanales > Paenibacillaceae > Paenibacillus > Paenibacillus sp. FSL H7-0940. The sequence goes on along the minus strand of NZ_CP150280.1, from coordinate 3,051,802 downwards.
GACGATCACCAATCTGGATGGGAATCTGATCGAGCGGGCGAATATTTCACTTCGTGCCGAACTGGTCAGAAGGCAAAAAATATTAAATGATGCGGGAAACCTCCAGCATATTGATGAATATTACAAGATTCTGCGTTCCAGACATGAACAGCCACTGCCACATCTGGTTATTATCATTGACGAGTTTGCTCAATTGAAGCGGGACCAGCCGGAGTTCATGGATGAATTGATCAGTATCGCGGCCATTGGCCGGACACTTGGGGTTCATCTAATTCTGGCAACCCAAAAGCCAGCTGGTGTTGTGGACGATAAAATATGGAGTAATTCGCGCTTCCGGATCTGCCTTCGCGTACAGAGTGAGGGAGATAGCAGGGATATGATCAAGATTCCAAATGCTGCCTGGATTACAAAGCCTGGTCGTGGATATTTCCAGGTTGGTAGTGATGAAGTGTTTGAAGAAATGCAATTCGCCTGGAGTGGTGCACCGTATAACCAGCAGGAGGATTCAACAACGGTATTACCTGTTATGGAAGTGCGCCTGAACGGTAAGCGGGAGCCTCTGTTAACTGGAGAGCGCAGAGCCGTTCTCAAAGGTGAAGATGTTCCGAAACAGCTTCAGGTATTTATTGATTATGTTGCGCAGTCTGCAGCGGATGCGGGTATCCGTCGTTTGCCAGGACCGTGGTTGCCACCTTTACCAGAGACACTGGAATGGGAAGGTCTTCAGGAATGGCAGGAAGAAGAGAATCGGGATCTGCTGCTTGATGGCGGAGCGAGTGGTCTGAAACCACTGGTTGGTTTGCTGGATGATCTCCCTAATCAGCGCCAACAACCGCTCGCATTGCCTGTGGATCAAGGCCATCTGGTCGTGTACGGTATGCCAGGACTGGGCAAAACAACATTTGTTCAGACCTTGCTTATGTCTCTGGCCCGTTCCCACAGAACTGAGCCCTGGCATGGTTACATTATCGATATGGGTCGCATGATGAAGGACTTTGCAACACTACCTCAGATCGGTGGCGTGATGATGGCTGAAGAGGAAGACCGGATCAAGCGGTTATTCCGCTATATTCTCAAGCTGTCAGCACAACGCAAAGATATCATCTCGGAGGCGGGGGTTAAAACGATTTCGGCGTACCGCCGGACAGCTCACGCGGCTGTCCCGCAGGTTGTGGTCGTTATCGATGGTTATCTTTCATTCCGCAATGCCTATCCGGAAGAAAATGAACTTCTGGAGACGATCCTGCGTGAAGGCGGAAGTCTGGGCATCACCTTTGTGCTCACCGCCAATCGGGTAACAGATGTATTTGAAAAATTCAGAAGCAATATTCCCAATGCGGTTTCATTTGAGTTATCCGATCCAAGCGATTATTATTATGCCGTGGGGAGACCTTCCAAGGCACCAAGCCAACTTCCGCCAGGAAGAGGCCTGGTCAAAGGGCAAGTGCCTCCATTAATGTTCCAGGCGGCATTACCTTCTTCAGGGGCAGATGAGGGCAAGCGTTCATCGGCACTGCGCCGTACGATTGCTGAGATTCGCCAAGGCTGGACAGGGGAAGAAGCGCCGCAGATTGCTCCACTTCCGGAAGAGATCAAACTGAAGGATCTGCTCATTCGGACAGGATCATATGGTCAGGCTTGGGATACATCGTCTGTAACTGTCCCTGTGGGATTGCTTACGGATGATCTGGAACCATTCGAGCTTAATCTGCGTGAAGGTCCGCATTTCATGGTAACGAGTCCGATGGAAGGCGGCAAAACGACATTTTTATTGACATGGATGTTATCACTGGCTTATCATGCTTCTCCGGAAGATGTGCAAATATACACAGTAGATATGCGTTATGGCTCAGGTGGGCTGGGGGAAATCAGCAGTTTGCCCCATGTCCGTGGACATGTATCGCGAGAAGAACAGCTTGTACCTGTCATTCAACAGTTGTACGATGAAGTTCTGAAAAGAGGCGAGATTTCCGGTGGACCGGAACTTGTGCTCGTCATCGACGATGCGGACACCTTGTCCAAGCAGCTAAACGATTTTAATGTGAAAGATCAATTGGGAGCGATTGTTCGTCAAGGAAGGGATCGCGGTGTACACGTGATTCTATCCGGAGTTCCGGCAGACTTCCCAACCTTTGGTTCTGACTGGGTAACGGATGTGAAGGCTTCCCAGAGTGGAATGCTGTTCGGGACTTTAGACCCTAACGATCTCTCGTTCTTCCGTATACCTTATTCCGAATCTGGAGGTAGTTCAGGTGGGCTGAAGGTACTGCCTCCGGGTCAAGGTTATTATGTAAAACGTAAATATTCCAGGGTTAAAGGTGCAGTTCCATGTGATGACAGCTGGAAAATGACCGATTGGATTTCTGAAATTCGTGACCGATGGCATGTTGTAGTTTGAGGGGAGGTGGCTCATAATGTTGACGGTTCATGATTCTAAGCAAAAGGTAGTCACGTTGCAAACAAAGGAACTTTTTTTCCTGGCTGGTATTCTCGGTTCAGACCGACTGCTTGGTGTGGAAGATCCGTTTCGCGGCTATATGGCGGAGGATATCGCGATGGAGTGGGAGCGTGTCAAAACCTCTCTGCTTGACAAAGGATATCTGATTCGGGATCAGGATACCGATGAGCTGATCATGACACCGACCGTTTTCTCCAGGGTAGCCATTGCCGGATTGTCCGACAGAGCTTGTTGGATTCGCTACACGATCAACGGCAAGTCGTATGAGAGTTATATCCATTGCACGGATGAGCGGGTCGTTGAAGTTTCCCGTGTTGACGACGTACCGGACTCGTTCCGGCTCAGCGATCTGGGAAGTGTTCGTGAAGCCATTGATGTTCTGATAGAGCGGATGAAATGGAGCGGCCATTCTCCTGCGGAGAAACCGGCCCTAATGTGCTCCAAGAAAAAATTTTATGATGTCATGAATGAGCTCGAAAACAGCGGAGTACAGACCGTAGCAGCGGAACTCGAACAGGAGACAAGTGATCCTGAGGGCTCACTTGCACTGGCACGCTGTCTGGTGGGTAAGGAGTCAGACGGGGAGCTTAGGTTGCTTGTATGGAATGAAGACGGGTGGAAGTCGCAGTCGGCAGCATTTGCTGCAAGTGCGGTATCCAACTGGTTGTTCCGGATGAGCACTGCGGCTTCAGATGATTGGCTTGTTGCAGCACTAACGACTAGAGAACAGTTTCACGAGATGCTGCTGGACTGGCTTAAACAGCCTGCAGGGGAAGAGGAAAGGTGATGGTAAATGCGCATTCGTGTGGAACCGGATGTGCTTCGGGCACTGAGCAAGCAGATTCAGTATGCAGCGGAGCAAATACAGCAAAAGATGACAGTGTTGGATCAGGCGATTCATTCGCTGGAGTGGGAGGTTGAATCCCGCGCAGCGGTGATGAATGAATGGAATCACAGTAAACGACTGGGCGAGGATGCGCTGCGTCGATTAATGGACTTAAGCGTACAGCTGGGACGCAAAGCGTTGTTATTCCAGCAGGCAGACATGGAGTATCGTTCCGTGCTGAGTCATGTGAACACAGCCTATGGTAATGCGGTCAATATGCTGAATGTTCTTCAGAACAATCGTACAGGAGAAATCATGCCTGCACATTCTGCAACTGTAGCTGTAGTATCCGATCCCCTTTCCGCAATGGCGGCCGTATATCGTGTACAGGATGCCGCTCCGCCTGATGGCTCCCCGGCTACACTGGTGCAGGCTATGCAGCCTGAGCCTGTAGCATGGAGATTCACAGATCCTTCCTTTCGGGGAAGAAGAGGGACCGAGCCTGTTGTTTCCTGAACAGGGTGAATAAAAGTAACAGCAGAAAGTGAATATTTTTTTGTAAATAGGCTGTTAGGAGAAGTTTCAAGTGCTGAAAATGGGGTAAATAGGATTAGGTCCTTCGGCTTTTGTCCGATCGATCCTGGTATAGTACAATTTGAACAAGTAAAAATTTAATTGCACAAACCAAGGAGGAATTTACAAATGGCAGGACGTATTTTAGTTACCCCAGAGCAGCTTGATCAGGTTTCCAACCAATTTAAACAAAGCGGTGAGCAAAGTCAGCAAATCGTATCTACATTGACTCAATCCATCACAAGCATGGAAGGACAATGGGAAGGTATGACAAAGCAACGCTTCTTCCAAGAGTTCCAAGAAGCTAGCAAACAAATGCAATCATTCGTTCAAACGCTGAACAGCATCAGCGCTGAACTTACAGCTATTGCTAACAAATTCCGTACAGCTGACCAAGCTCGTTAATCTGCTTTACATAGATCAGGCCGATGTGAAGTCTGAATTCGTCCTGAATTATAGGTGGATAGCAAGCTGAAGATGTACAACTACAGCAAAAACCGGGCGTTTTCACAACACCCGGTTTTTGTTGCAACTATGACACTAGGACAGAGAGAGGGATAAGCATGTCTTTTCAACCAAATCCCGGGGATGAAGTGGTGATTAACGACATTGCCTATACGATTGGGCAACATCCGGCTGCGCCGGGTCTGGCTTATGCCCAAGCCGGAAGGCAGGGGATTGTTTATCAGTTGTTACCCCGAAATGGTTCCATTCATGGGGCTAAAGCACTAAAAGTATTTTTTCCTAAATTCCGTATTCCGGCTATGGTATATCAGTCTGAACATATGGAGTCTTATAGTGAACTGCCAGGTTTGCAGGTATGCAAGCGTGATGTGCTCACTCCGGAAAGAAACGGAGCGCTCATTGGAAAACATCCCGATCTGTTATATGCGGTGTTGATGCCATGGGTGCAAGGTCAGACCTGGTTCGATGTGATCAGTGATCAGAGACAGTTGACGGCTGAGGAGAGCCTGAAGCTGGCCAGAGCGCTTGCTGGAACTGGTTCGGCTATGGAACAACGTGGACTGGCTCATTGCGATATGTCCGCTCCCAATGTAATGATTCCGTTTTTTTCCGAAGTGGAGAACCTGGGGAAGACGTCTGCGGTAGAACTTGTGGATGTCGAGCAGATGTACGGTTCCAAGATGGATCGTCCGGATGCCCTGCTTGCCGGGTCACCCGGTTATGCAGCCCATCGAACAGTGCACAGTGGTTTGTGGAGTTCATATGCTGACCGATTTGCCGGAGCGGTTATCATTGCTGAAATGTTAAGCTGGTCCGACCCAGTGATTGTAGAGAAAGCGTGGGGCGAAAGTTATTTTGACCAGCATGAAATGCAAACGGTGAGTGAACGGTATTATGCCATGCGGGAGTCCCTTGAGAAGCGTTGGGGTTCCAAACTGTCCGATCTGTTCATTCGAGCTTGGGAAAGTCACGATCTGAGCAGTTGTCCGACGTTTGGTGAGTGGTATGTTGCATTGGCTGCGGTAGACGTGGATCAGGCCAATGCAGCGGCTGCTGTGACAGCGGAAGAAGAAGCTGCCAATTCGTCCGAAGCTGATGTGAATCTGAAAAAGAGCTCAGAACCAGTAAGTGAACCGGTGAATACGCAAGACGGGAACCGTCCTCAAACGCCGCACTCTCCCGATCAGGAAGCGGTTGTGAACCGTCTGTTCCTGCAAGCAAGAGCCCTGGAGGATGAAGATAAACCGGCTGCAGCACTGGAAGTGTACCGCTCGCTTTATCATTTTATTCCTCATAACAGCGCGATGCAGATGGAAGTCGAGGCTGCAATTAAGGAACTGGATGCAAAGCTTAATCCAAAAGAAGACACAGACAAACCTGTACCTGTGCCATTCTACAGATCCAAAAAGTTCATGATTTCCTCCGCTGTGCTTATTGTATTGCTGGCAGGTGGCGTGCCAACGGTCAAAATACTCGCCGATCAGGCAGAGGTGAAACAGAAAGAACAGCAGGAAGCCACACGACTGGCAGATATCAAAGCTGCGGAAGAGGCTGAAGCAGCAAAGGCAGCTGCGCTCAAACAGCAGGAAGAACAAGAGAAACAAAAGGCCGCAGATGCTGCAAAACTGGACGCGGAGGAAAAGAAAAAACTTGCTGAAGCCAAGCAGAAGGCAGCTGAAGCAAAGAAAAAAGAAGAAGAACGTAAGGCGTTACAGGCCAAGTACGACAAACAGGCGAAATATGAGGCCTTTCTGGTGAAGCAGGAACAGCAGAAGAAAGAAGCGGCTAAGAGAGCGGAGCAGGAAAAATACGATAAACAGGCGAAATATGAAGCTTATCTGGTCTGGAAAAAAGAGAATGATGCCAAGCTTGCAAAACAGGAAGCGGAGCGTAAAGCGGCAGCTGAAGTTAAACGTCAACAGGAGATTGCTCAGAAAGCAGCTCTGAAGAAAAAACGTGCCCAGAATGTGGTCACGCTGATTGCTCATTACAATAAAACGTATAACGCGCAAAAAGGCAGAAAAATTGAAAATGCGGAATCGTATGCCCGTGATTTCAAAAATCTTTACAATACCGATGCTTCCTATTTCAAAGGTGTTGGCAAAGTAGCCGCTCGAATGAGTGCCATTAACAAATTTCTGAGCAACAACAGTTACAAGTTGCCCAACTTATAAATTAATGTGAATGATGGAGGTGACTCACCCTAGATGAACTACACGATTCAAGCATCACAGCGTACACCTGCACTTATTATATATTTAATTGATATTAGCGCCTCCATGAACATGGTTCTGGAAAATCGTCGACGGATTGACGTCGTCTATGATGCCTTATCTCTCGCGATTCGCCAAATGGTGTTTCGGTCTACCAAGGGAAATCGTCTGACACCTCGCTATCGTATAGCCATATTGGCTTACAGCGATGATGTATATGACTTGTTGAACGGAATCAAAGGAATTGATGAGATCGCTGCCGTTGGTTCTTTGCCTGACCTGACTCCGAGACGGTTTTCAGATTCTGCGAAGGCTTTCCTGCAGGCGGAAAAGATTCTACAGGCCGAAATTCCAAATATGCAGGACTGTCCTGCGCCACTTGTATGCCACATGACCGATGGGGTAGCCACAGGTGAAGATCCCGAGCCTATCGCGAAAAGAATCATGGGTATGAGTGTACCTGACGGCAATGTGCTGGTGGAGAATATTTTTATATCGGATCATTTGCTTGAAGGACCAATTGCTGAACCTAGAAGATGGAAGGGAATCTCTTCGGAAACGAATCTACAGGATGAGCATGGAGAGAAGCTGCGGAATATGTCATCCATCCTGCCCGAAAGTTATCGGGAAATGCTTGTTGAAGCTGATTATTTGCTTGCACCCGGTGCACTCATGATGCTGCCAGGTACATGTGCAGAATTGGTATCAATCGGGTTCCAGATGTCCGCTGCTACGCCTGTGAGATAGGAGGGGAATCATGAGAGCGATGCGTTTGGCAACATTGTCTGCTGGAGATAAGGGGGGCCATGCCGAGCAACGGCATGGCAACTTTCGCTATGTGAGTGTACAGACCGGGGAACAGCCGCTAACTCGCTATCAAGGCACATTCAAGTGCAGATATGGTTATGGCAGAGCGGCTGAGACGGTACATCAGGGAGATACCGGACAGGACTTTGCTGCGGTACGTATGAAAGGGAATATCTGCAATTTTGTTTTGTGTGATGGCGTAGGCATGAGTTACCTGGGCGATTTTGCAGCGCGTTTTCTAGGGAATGCTTTGCTGGATTGGTTGGAAACGACGCAACACACAACGGTAGAGGGTGTTGAGCGTCTTCTCCATGATCTTACCCTTCCCGCATCGGAGCAATTGGAGAAATTACAGCCACTGGAAAGTTCCCCTTTGTTGCTGCGTGAAGTATTGATGGAAAAGCGAAGTCGGGGCAGTCAGGCCATGTATGTCTGTGGGCGGATTGAGCTCACGGGAGGCGGCCGCAAAAGTCGGGTGTGGCTTGCGTGGCAAGGAGATTCCCGTATTCGCCTGTGGCGTAATGGTCAGGAACAGTCTGAATTATTTCAGACTCACTGCAAGACAAATGAGCGTTGGTCTACCCTTGAAGGACCTGTTGGTGGTAAGCCGCACATCTGCGAGATGAAAGGGTCCGCAGGAGATTCACTGCGTCTTCAGTTATATACGGATGGACTGAACGACCTGGATGCCATTCAAGCCTATGTCCCGGATGAACACATTCAGGTATTGCTGGATGCGACACATACCGGCGGTCTTGAAGATGATGCCGCTTTCATTGAGCTGGAATGGTGAGTGCGGGATATCAAGTTGTGGATCGATCCTGATGAAGCTGTGACAGCGGCGAAGATCAACTGTGAAAAAACTTGTTGGTGTTGATTTAAAAGACACTCTTTTTGGGTAATCTTGTGAAGAATTGATTTTAAGTACGTGTTCAAAAGCGGACTTTTTGAACAACCTCTTTAACGATGAGCTTGAACGTACATTCTTACATAATTGCTAAATCAAAGGAGTGGAATGGATAATGACACAACATAACGGCAAGTCACGGTTCCAGGGTAAGGTTGCGATTATTACCGGAGCAGGGTCCGGGATTGGGAAAGCCACTGCGGTCAAGCTGGCTAAAGAGGGTGCACATGTTGCATTGTTTGATCTGGTGAATGATCGGATCTCGGAAACGGAAGCAGAGATTAATGCGCTGCACCCCGGTGCGGCAAGAGCATTTGATGTAGACATTTCCGACCCGGCACGTGTGGAAAAGGCTGTACTGGAAACCGTTGAGTTATTCGGCGGTTTGGATATTGTTTTTGCCAATGCGGGCATTAACGGTGTATCGGCACCGATTGAGGAAATTCAGGTTGAAGATTGGCAACAGATTATTACAACCAACCTGAATGGTACGTTTTTCACAATTAAATATGCATTGCCTCACGTGAAAAAACGGGGTGGCGGCAGTATTATCATCACGAGTTCGATTAATGGCAATCAACGCTTCTCAAGCTTTGGCATGTCGGCATACAGCACGTCCAAGGCAGGACAGGTTGCTTTTGCCAAGATGGCTGCGCTTGAGCTGGCGAAGTTCAAGATACGTGTAAACGTGATCTGCCCAGGAGCGATTGCGACAAATATCGATCAAAGTACGGTTAAAACGGATGATCTACAGCAGATCATTATTCCGATGGAGTTCCCGGAAGGACAGCAACCACTTGCGGACGGGCCGGGTCAACCGGAACATGTTGCCGATCTGGTAAGTTTCCTCGCATCGTCCGAATCCAGACATATTACCGGAGCAGAAATCGTCATTGATGGTGCCGAGTCATTGCTCAGCTAAGGGAGCATTCTGGATAAATTTCATTTTTACTAAGGCGTGTCTTAGGGTGTGTCTGCGATAGTCGTTCCTCTGGAACGGCTTTTTTTGTTATAATGCTAACATTCGAATAGAGATACTGAAGAGCAGTAGGGTACATTCATTAGGAGCGATTATATGCATATAGAGTTACCGATACAAGAGGTTATTCCTGAGTTAAGACAGTTATTTCGGGATCAAGATACAGGTGTGTTAATTGCAGAGCCAGGAGCGGGAAAAACGACTGTTGTACCGCTGGCTTTGATGGAGGAGCCGTGGGTTGCGGGACGGAAAATCATTATGCTGGAACCCCGAAGGCTGGCTGCGCGTTCGGCTGCATCGAGACTGGCGGCTACGCTAGGGGAAAAGGCGGGCCAGACTGTAGGATATCGTGTACGCATGGATACCCGGGTGAGTCAGGCGACACGTATTGAAGTTGTGACGGAAGGTGTATTGACCCGGATGTTGCAGCAGGACCAGGGTCTTGAGGATACGGCGATGATTATATTTGATGAATTCCATGAGCGTCACTTACACGGAGACTTAGGCTTGGCTCTGGCATTGGAATCGCGAGCGATGTTACGCCCGGATCTGAAACTGCTGGTGATGTCGGCAACCCTTGATCCTGTTCCAGTGTGTACACTGTTGGGAGAAGGAACGAGATCAATTCACTGTCCGGGCCGCACGTTTCCGGTGGAAACACGATATGTGCCAAGACCGGCAGCTATGCAGCTGGAACAATTCACGGCTCAGACGGTGACCAAGGCATTAGTTGAACAGGAGGGAGACGTGCTTGTTTTTCTTCCTGGTGCAAGAGAGATACACCGTACAGAGCGAGAGTTATTAAACGGTTCTCTTCCTGGACATGTGAAAGTTCATTCTCTGTATGGCAGTATGTCGATGGAACAACAGGATGAGGTCATACGCCCGGCGGCTGAGGGTTGGCGCAAGGTCGTATTGTCCACGTCCATTGCGGAATCCAGTCTTACGCTGGCTGGCGTTAAAGTTGTGGTGGACGCAGGGCTGAGTCGTGCATCGGCATTTTCGCCGCGCACGGGTATGAGCCGGCTTGTCACCCTGCCGGTGTCCAAGGCGTCAGCCGATCAACGGCGGGGTCGTGCAGGGCGAATTGCCCCGGGGGTGTGTTACCGGCTATGGAGCGAAGAGGTTCATGGGGGACTGCCTGAGGCAGCTCGCCCGGAGATCACCTCCGCGGATCTTGCGCCGCTGGCGCTGGAGCTTGCCGTCTGGGGTGTCCAGTCCCCAGCAGAGCTGCAATGGCTGGACACCCCGCCTGACGCCGCCTACGGCCAGGCACAGGCGCTGCTGCGCCAGCTGGGCGGCCTGGACGACGCAGGCCGCATCACGCCCTTCGGGCGGCGGATGAACACGCTTGGCGTGCATCCGCGACTGGCCAGCATGCTGCTCCGCGCAGCGGAGCTTGGGCTGGCCAGCTACGCCAGCATGCTGGCGGCACTGCTGCAGGAGCCTGCCGGCCTCCGCAGCAGTGGCAGTGCAGGCGCGGGCACGGACCTCCGCCCGCGCGTAGAGGCGCTGCTGACCGCTGACAGCAGCGGCATGCCGCAAGCGGCAGCGGCTGTCGCAGACGGCCCGGCCGTGCGGCGCATGCTCCAGGAGAGCCGCCACTGGGCGCTCGGCGCTCGGCCCGGCGGCCGATCCGGTAAGGCCGGATGAGGACAGCCTGCGGATTGCTGCTGTCCTTCGCCTATCCGGACCGGATCGGGCAACGCCGGGAGGACGGCCGCTATCTGCTGAGCAGCGGCCGCGGCGTACGGCTCGCAGCGACAGAATCGCTGAGCCGTGCAGCGTATCTGGTCGCAGCCGAGGCAGACGACCAGGGCGCAGATGCGCGCATCCTGCTGGCTGCGCCGTTGCAGGAGCAGACATTGGTGCAGGCAGGTCAGCACTTGCTGCACAATGAAGTGCAAGTGGCCTGGGATTCCAACACTCGCAGCGTGCGCGCACATAAGAGACTTCGTATTGGAGCCCTTGTGATTAAAGAGAGCAGTATTGCACAGCCACCTGAAGATCAGGTGCTGGAAGCACTGTTAAACGGGATACGGATGGAAGGGCTGGATTGTCTGCCCTGGACAAAAACGTCCAGACAACTTGCGGACAGGCTACGGTTCCTGCATCTCCATTTACCTGAGTGGCCTGACCTGATCGAAGATGATCTGACCGAAGAGTTGGCAGAACATCTTACCCCTTATCTGACAGGCATGCGATCGGCAGCCGACCTGAAGAGATTGTCAATGCAGGATGTATTACTGGGTGGATTGAGCCTGGGCGCAACGACAACAACTGGACGATGAAGCGCCGACGCATATACAGGTGCCCAGTGGCTCACGTATTCCTGTGGACTACAGTCGTCCAGAGGACCCGGCGCTGGCAGTAAGATTACAGGAGATGTTTGGACAACAGGAGACACCGCGTATAGCGGGTGGGCGAGTCCCGTTGACCATCCACTTGTTATCGCCAGGCTCAGCGACCTGTACAGGTTACACGAGACTTGGCCAATTTCTGGCGAGAGACGTACTTTGACGTCAAAAAAGATCTGAAAGGTCGTTATCCGAAGCACTACTGGCCGGATAATCCACTTGAAGCGGTCGCCACAAATCGAGCCAAACCACGGGGCAAATAGATGAATTATTTCGTTTTTCAAATATCAACGATTTGGTTCCCAAAGGGCGCGTATCAGGGTTAGACTCTGCTGAACAACAGTCAGTTTTGTAGCTGATCGAATCATTCTCTGTCTTAAAGAATCACCCTTTAACCAGGACTTGTCTCCAAACTCGCTAACGTGCATCTTCTACTATCTTTTCGCTCCATGTTACGTCACTTTGCCTTTTCGTCCCATGCTGCGTCACTTTCCCTTGACGTGCCCCGGCACGTCTGCTAAAAACTTCCGGCATGGAAGGAGAATTCGGCAAAATCTGCTTCTTTAGAGGTTGAAGGCACAACCCAGAGCGTATCTTCAACCTGCCGAAGCCAAAGCGTAACTGGAACGTGCCTGGAGCAGAAAATGGGGCTGAACATGGAGCAGAGCGCTAGCTATGATGAACGTAACCGCAAAAAATAGCCCTCCATATTGCTGCACATCGTAGGTTAAAATGGACAGTAAGAAGACCACCATTTCAGAGCTACACAGCAAAGGAGAGCTATCCCTATGAAGTCTACCACAAAATTCATTGGTTTAGATGTATCCAAAGAAAAAATTTCTGTCGCTATTGCTGACGAGGGTAAAGACAAGCCGCGGTATTACGGTACCATTGCTCATGCGCCTGCTGCCTTACGCAAACTCATCAAAGAGTTGGGTCCGGCAAGCTCCCTCTCGTTTTGTTATGAGGCCGGTCCTACAGGATACGAAACCTACCGCTGGATCGAATCCATGGGGGCCCATTGTGTCGTCATTGCCCCTTCACTCATCCCCAAACGCTCCGGCGATCACGTGAAAACCGATCGACGGGATGCCGAGCAACTGGCACGTCTGTTCCGTGCAGGCGAGCTTACGCCGATTTACGTTCCAGCACGTGAAGATGAGGCGCTTCGTGAATTGGTTCGGGCACGCGAATCGGCAAAAGAAGATGCTCACCGGGCTCGTCAACGCGTGCTCAAATTTTTATTGCGTCACCAGATCCATCCGCCTGAACAAATCAAACGTCGCTGGACGAAAAAATATCGCGTATGGCTTGGACAACTGACCTTCCCGAATGCGCCTATGCAGATTGCGTTTACGGAGTACCTTCATGCCATGGACGAGATCGAGCAACGCATCGGTCGACTGGAAAAAGCCTTGATTGAAGAGGCAGCGACCAGTTCCAAAGCCGATTTGATTCAGATTTTACAGTCTCTGCGTGGCATTGGATTTCTCACGGCCGTCACGCTTGCTGCGGAGATCGGTTCCTTTGCCCGGTTCCGTTCTCCTGCTCAGGCTCATGGCTTACTTGGGCCTGGTTCCGCGTGAGCATTCGTCTGGAGTCCGTACCCAACGAGGCTCGCTCACCAAAGCGGGAAATGGACGATTGCGTCGCACCTTGATTGAATCGGCATGGAGTTACCGCCATCGGCCTGCGATTAAAGGGGACTTGGCCCGCCGTTTGGAAGGTCTGCCTGCGGACATAAAGGCTCATTTCATGGAAAGCCCAGGAACGGCTGCACCGAAAATTCCGCCGTTTAGTTTATGGATTAAACAAACACAAAAATGTCGCGGTCACCGCGGTGGCCAGGGAACTGACCGGGTTCATTTGGGCGGTCGCCCGAACGTTGGAGCTACCGAACGCTCAGTAATCTGTTATTCATCTTGAAGAGACGGATGGTTTAAAAGGAAAAAGGGGAAAACTCCGGAGCCTTAGGCCCGGGAGTTCATGGAAGGTTCAGGAGAGAATGTACGAGGTTCGTTTGCACTAGGCTTTTAATGGGCTGAACGTGCGTGGCTAGCTTGTAAAAGCTCTCCTTGACGAAGGCATACCATGTGGTAACCAACCCACGGATAGCAGCGTGCCAACCGTCGCTCGCATATGGACTCCCGCGCTTAGGGCTTCGGGGAAAAGCAGCTTTTTGTGATGGACTTGACAAAAACGTTCATAGCAACGAACCTGTGACGTCTTATTCAGCGATTTGAAGCGCCCGCAGTAATCTAAGGAATCTGAAACACGCTATATTTGAATAACCAGCCGTTTACAACGGGTTTGTCAGGTGATTTTGGTAAATAACGTGTCTCATGTTCCTTACAAAATAAAATGAAGACCCGAAGGCTAAATAAGACGTCCTCGGTTCCTTAGAAAATCGTCTGGGACAATCCGCCAGGATCAGCCAGTCTGGACTTCAAGATATTCTGGACGCCGACGTCCTTCCACGTAAGAGTATGCCTGACAACGTATCACATACCTGAGTTTGAAGGCACACCTTGATGAGGATTAATAAGGAATGAACTTCAGCAATTTTTTACTATCAACACATAGTATATTGACTTGCAAACGTTTAAAAGAAACTTAGGCGGGTAATAACATAGCGAACCACTCAATAATATGAGGAGGGATTCACTATGCAGAAGAAAATCGTAGGTGTGTTTAATACAGAACGTGAAGCATCGCAGGCTATCGAGGGTTTGAAAGCACAAGGATTCACTTCAGACGAAATCTCCGTTGTTACACAGGATCGGGATGAACTGAAGGCAATTCGGGAAGAGACAGGTACCAAAGCCCCTGAAGGCGTGGCTGCTGGTGCAGCAACAGGTGGTGTACTTGGTGGTGTAGCCGGTCTGCTCGCAGGTATCGGTGCACTAGCCATACCCGGCATAGGACCGATTCTGGCCGCAGGCCCTATCGCAGCAGCATTTACCGGTGCGGGCACTGTGGGCGCAGGAGCCTGGCGGATTGGTGGGTGGACTTGTGGGTCTTGGTATTCCGGAAGAGGACGCTAAACAGTATGAGGAGTATGTACAGAATGGTAAAATCCTGTTGCTCGTAGATTCTACGGATCGGGACTCCGATGTGTACGATGTGTTCAGTGGCAACAGCCAGCTTAACCGAGACAGAGCCGAAGCAGGCTCATCGCGGAGATGTGCCAGCCGAACGTCCGGATCTGGATATGGAAGAACGCAGATTGGAAGCCCAAAACAAGGCAGCGCGATTCGGTAACAATACATTCCTGTAAACTTGCCGCGAATTTAATCGATATGAAATAAAACCCAATGACTTATTATCTGTAAAATGGAATGACATATATGATCCACCAGATGGTCATTAGCCGGTTTCCTTAAGGGAAGCCGGCTTTTGTCCCTGTGTTGCATATGGGTGGGTGTCAATAATGTCGGATGGTGTTTTTACCCAGTCAAGCAGGGAATAACAATACATATAACAGTACAGCCAAAGCGAGTCCAATCACCAGTAGCATCATGGTAAGAAACCGGATTAATCCGGTCGATGCCTGAAACGTCTGTTCATTGATTTGTGTACGCTTCCGATGATACGCTGCTGCCGAATACACAATGATGGATATGCCGGCAATCAGAGAAGTGATACCCGTAATAATCGCCGCAATATGTGCAAGCCGATCATACGCCGACGAGTTGAAACCAAATCCGGCAGCAAGAAATCCGATGCCCGCCATGGCAATACCGGTGCGTACCCAGGCCAGAAAAGTTCGCTCGTTAGCCAGATGTTGCTGGACATACTTGGAATCGGTAGTGGTTACGTCTTTGTCTGTTAAAGAAATGTGAATCAACTCCGTTCATTAAATCTACGGCTTCATTTTCATTATATCTCTTATCGTAAAACCAAGAAAGGATGGCTGAATGTATGCCTCGCAAAGAACGAATTACAGAAATAGAGAGCTTAAGGGGAATCGCCTTTGGAGCGGTGGTTCTCCAGCATTCCATCGCACATTACTCATTAGTCCCGGAAACGAGACTGGAGGATGGCGTGTTACTGGCCATACTGCTGATGCTCTCCAAATTTGCAGTTCCTTTATTCATATTCATAACAGGTATGGTGCTCTTCTATAACACGGGAGACAAGCTGCATTACGGCAAGTTTATGAGAAAAAGAGTAACCGACGTGATCGTGCCTTACCTGATCTGGTCACTCATTTATTTTACACTTACACCGCGGGGCTGGACCGGATTTGGATGGAATGACATCCCAGACCTAGGCCTGAAGTTGCTTACGGGCAAAACGACTTCACACTTTTGGTACATCATTATGTTAATTCAGTTTTATCTGTTATTTCCGCTCTTCTTGCGAGCCATTCGTTATGTATATAACCGATATGAGGCCAAGGGGCGCTTGATCGCATTATTGATTTCTGGTGTGGTGTATCTTGTACTTGCGGATCAATTAAGAAACATCGCCAAGTTCATGGAACGGGTGAATATCCCGGTGCTGACAGATGCTTTTACAACGTATGCAGACCGTAATTTCCTTTATTTCTTTATTTATTTTGTACTTGGTGCAGCAGCGGGGTTATCCGTCCAGCACTGGAATGAATGGATTCATCGATTGCGCTGGATATACTGGACAGTGTTTATTGTTCTGGGTCTGCGGTTTACTTATTTATTAATGCTGGAGTTTCAAAAGCCGGAGGGAATCAAAATTACGTTCTACACAGTCAGCTTGATCCGCCCTGATATGGCACTCTTTCTGATCGCTTCCATTATGGTCATGTACCAGCCTGGCCGGAAAACTTCACAACCTCAGGGCTACACGATTGCTGGGATGGATTGGTGGTGTATCGTATGGCGGTTATCTGATGCATATGTTGATGCTGCGGTATAGCTACATTCCGGATGAGTTGTTTTACGTTGCTATGGGTTGGAACCCTGTCGTCCGAATGATCATCACCTGGTTGTTGGCTCTTACATTATCCTGTGTAGTGACATGGCTTATCTCGCGTGTAAGCTGGGGCAAATGGATTGTGGGAGCCGTACCGAAATCTGTCCGCAATAAATGAAAACATCAACATATGAAAAATTCATAATAGATCATCACAGGCTGTACAGGAGTATAAGGGAGTAGAGTATACGGACACAAGATACAGGAGCACAGGTATTACAGCTTTTGCACAGACTTTCTTGTCATTAAAATTCGATCTCACGACTCCCTGAGCCCTGAAATAAACAAACTTTCGAATCAATTTCATAACTCACTAAAAATGGATTTCTGTAACTGGATATAGACAAATTGAACCGTTTCGATCTATATCCAGCCTTGATTGAAGCAGCTAAAGGTATTATGAAATTGATTCTTTTGAATATAAATTAAAATTTCATTACATGAAAAATTCACAACAGAAAACCTTTTTCCGTGCTTCCCCCAGGCTAACGCGTATTCACACGATTTCTTGCTCTCCCTCCTTGAAGATGGATAAAAGGGAGGCAAAGCGGAGAAAGATGGCAGAACCCGAACATAAGTTTTATAATACTAGATATATAGGTTCTGACAGGAGGGGAATGAACGTGGCTTTTATGATTGCACAGCGGGCATTTATCAAGCTGTATCTGATTACGATGGTTGAACAGCACAGGGGGTATGGTTACGAGATGCTGGAGGCGATGAAGCAGGAATTCAAAGACTACGGTTATGTACCACCCAGAGCGAGGTATATCGGGCACTGCATGAATTGGTACAGCAAGGTGTTTTTTATCGCACGAAAAAGCTTAAAGGTAATGATCCAAAGGTCGATTTTCAGGAAATCGTTTTATATCATTTCACGGATGATGGTGCGGAAAAAGCTGAGTTATACAAGAAACAGGTCAAAACGGACCTGGATCGTTGTCTCGGCATGTTACACAAGGCAGAAGAGGACAATTACGGTACGAAAGGAAGATGAGCATGAATAGACAGTTACAGTGGGGGGTACTTGGTACGTCAACCATTGCCAAAAATGCAGTCATTCCGGCGATTCAGCAGTCTGAACGTGGTGAGGTGTTGGCGATTGCCAGCCGCAGCAAAGAAAAAGCGGAAACCCTTGCCGAAGAACTCGGTATTGCCAGATCGTATGGCAGTTATGAAGAGGCTCATCGCTGATCCGGACATTGAAGCCGTCTATATTCCTTTGCCTAACCATATGCACAAAGAATGGACCATCAAAGCGGCACAGGCTGGCAAACACGTGTTGTGTGAGAAACCGGCTGCCTTGAATGCAGATGAATCGGCAGAAATGATCGAGGTATGTCATCAGCATGGTGTTCTTTTTGCAGAAGCGATTATGTATCGATATCATCCCAAGCACAGACGTGTGCAAGAGATTATAGCTAGTGGAGAGATTGGCATCGTCAGAGCCATCCATGGTAATTTTACCTGTAATACCGCTGATGACAAGGAGAATGTAAGGTTCAAAAGAGAGATGGGCGGCGGATCATTATTCGATCTTGGCGTGTATCCGATCTCGGCGGCCCGGATGTATCTGGGACAGGAACCGGAAGCGGTGACAGTTCACGCTCTATTCTCGGACGAGCATGATGGCGTGGATATGATGGCGTCGGGACTGGTAGAGTTTCCGAATTCGGTAGCTTTAACTTTTGACTGTGGCATGTGGGCTTCAGGTCGAGCGGAGATGGAGATTCTCGGGACGGAAGGGCGGATTGAACTGCCAAAAGTATTTGGCTGGGAGAACAGCGATATTCCACCTCAGATTATTGTGCACACCGATTCGGTCAGCCGTGAGGAACGTGTATCCGTGTCGAATTCCTATGTGCTTCAGGTGGAGACGTTTGCAACGGCTGTGCTTGAAGGAGAGGCCTTACCTTTCAGTCCGGAAAATACCATTCAAAACATGCGCGTTATTGATGCGTGCCTGGAATCGGCTCGAACTCGTCAACGTGTGCAATTGATCGGTTAGATTAGGTCAGGTCAGTTTAAACATACTAGAAAAGTAGACTCCATCTTCAGGGATGAGAGTCTTGTTTTCTGTCTTAAAATGTTACCATTATAATATTTTACAAATTCAACGTCTTTATTTGATATTTCTACCAAAATGATGTGATATAAATAGTCATGAGATGACTTGTTTACTATAATCTAGCAGAACATACAACTAGACCATTACAGCTTGCAGAACGCATATCGTGACAACGTTCATCTACTTTGAGGGATCGGGAGGCCGGATTGATGAAAAAATTGATATCCACCGCATTACTGGCATTGTTGTTAACGTTTGTTTTCCTCACAGGTTCACAGTTCACTCCAGTCGCACAGCAGAAGGCATCTGCTGCAACATGTACCATCATCAATACGTTTACAGGTGTAGCAAATTATTTGAGTGCAAATGGAACGTTGCCATGTAACTTTATTACCAAATCACAGGCAACAGGACTTGGCTGGGTAGCGTCAAAAGGAAACTTGGCTGTAGTTGCTCCTGGGAAAAGCATCGGTGGGGATACATTTGGCAATCGGGAGGGGCTTCTGCCTTCGGCCAGCGGACGTACATGGCGCGAAGCGGATATTAACTATACTTCCGGCTTCCGTAATTCGGATCGAATTGTGTACTCCAATGATGGACTCATCTACAAAACGACAGATCACTATGCATCATTTACACGTTTGAAGTAGAGGAAGGAGCAGCCATGAATACCGTGATTCTGGATGGAGAAGGCTTTACGAGTAGCGCTGAACTTCATCAACAATTAAAGGACAAGCTGAAGCTACCGGATTTTTATGGCGGTAATCTTGATGCATTGTGGGATTGTTTGACGGGTACGATTGAACTTCCACTTGAGCTAAAATGGACCAACTACCAAATCAGCGAAGAACGCCTGGGGAATGAAGCAAACCGGGTACGTGATTTGATGTTGGAGGTACAGGCTGAACAGGCTGGATTTCAATTGCTTGTTGAGAAGTAGGCAGCAAATAAAGACAGTTCAAATACAATACGTCCAGCCGAGCAGACCACATGTGGTCTGTTTTTTTTGTGTTATAGGAGGTTGTTCAAAAAGGTTGTCCCAAAAGTCCCTGTGTTGATTACGAATTCTCTGAAAGAATAGCGAGCTATAACTTTGCTTATTTATCGTTAAAATTATTTTCACGGAGGTATTGATTTCTGCATAACTTACGTTAAAATAAAATTAACATGAAAAATATTTTAACGTTGAGGAGTGAAAAGGGATGAGCGATAACACAGCAGTTGGCAAGCAAGGTATGGGTGAGTTAATACGAATCAGACCGTACATGCAATTTATGCTTAGTAAAGTTGTATCCAGATTTGGTGATTCGATTGACTCGATTGCCTACAGTTGGATGGTTTACATTCTAACCGGTTCGAAAGTGTTGATGGGTACGTTGCTGGCGGTGAATTTTTTGCCCAATATCCTTCTGGGTCTGTTCGCCGGGGCTTTGGTTGATCGCATGTCTCCCAAAAAAGTGATTGTGATTACGAATACCGGTCGCGGGTTGTTGGTGGGTATTACAGGCTCTGCTGTTTGGATTGGGCCAACTTGAAGTCTGGCATCTGTTTGTCATTACAATTCTGAATTCTTTGCTGGAATGCTTCACTAGTCCTGCAGAAGTGTCCAGTGTCCCCCGATTGCTTCCCCCATCAATGCTGCTTTCGGGTAATGCCATGTCCTCTTCCGCAACCAGAGTGGCCGAACTCGCAGGACTTGCAGTGGCGGGTGCCCTTATTGCTACAATAGGGATTGCCTGGACGATCTTGATTGATGCGGGGTTGTTTGCGCTAAGTGCTTTAATTATGAGCCGAGTAGGCTACCCTGAAGCCTTAACAGCTGCTAACAAGGGATATAAAACATCAATTGAAATGGATTCTCTTCCATCCGACAAAAGTAGTATATTCTCCGAAATGGCGGAAGCTTTTCATTTTCTCCGTAAACATGCCTTATTGTTAATTGTCTCCATCCTGTTTGCTTTCGTTAATTTCTGCCTGATGCCGTTTAATGTTCTTCGTACACCCTATGTCATTGAAACGTTGCATGCTGGCGCTGGGGGATTAAGTCTGCTTAGTGGGCTGATGGTGGGAGGTATGTTGCTTAGCGGTGTATGGTTGACACAAAGGGGAGCGAATTATCGTAAAAGTGTGCTGGTCATCAGCGGTATTGTCATGTTGGGTCTCAGTTATGCGATGACGGCACTACCCGCTTACATGACTTCCTTCCAACTGCCGGTTGCAGCGGCCTTTTGTCTAATGATGGGTATGGGGATTCCGCTGGCTACAACACCGCTGGCCACCTATCTTATGGAAGTTACCCCTTCGGAGATGCTGGGTAGAGTGTATGCCCTTCAGAGTATGCTCGTCTTGAGTGTTGCACCACTTGGCAGTCTGGTTTCGGGAGCACTTGCAGATTGGATGACCATGCCTGTTCTTTTTATCGTTTTTGGTATTATGCTTGCCATGTCAGCAGGTATGCTGTTATTTAGCAAAAGTTTTCGAAGTGCCCTGTGAAGATATTCAGAAGTGATCATTAGCCGATTTTCCGTATCAAGTCATTTCTCGCTCGTTTTGACCGAAGTCCTGACGCAACGGTATAATAGAGATATCGATGGACAACAGGTACCCCGGAAATGAGGATACAGGGATGGCGCACAAGGTTCTTTCAACAATTGAAGAAATTAAAATCTACTCCGATCCGTATCGGATACAGATCATGAATATGTTTAACAAGCAGGGCAGACCATCCACTGTCAAAGAGATCGCCGACCAGATGGGTGAGGTGCCAGCCAAAGTTCACTATCATGTAAAAAAGTTGGAGAAAATTGGTCTGCTAACCATCGTTTCCACACGTGAGATTAATGGGATTATCGCAAAATACTACGAACCATTCACCGGAGAGATCCATCTCCGTCACGAAGATGAAGACAAGGAAAACTCTCCATTGAAACAGGTGTTTCGGTCCGAGACACTCAAATTATTAAATGAGATGTTCGAACAAAGTCGTCAGCGATTCATGCATCAGGCGGAAAACGAAGATCGGATGTTTCTCTCGGACATCACGCTGTATGCAACCCGTGAGGAAGTAGAGCAGGTTTGTATAAAAACATCATAAAACTCTGTGAACCCTATACTACAAAAGAGAATCGACAAGGGGAACATGAGGTCTTTCAGTTATTCTCTGCTCTCTCTAAACCTATAGTGAAAATACCTGCTTCTAAGACAAATGCAAAAGAGAAAAAGAAAGCTACGTCCAGTAAGGGTAAAGCAACTCCGAAAACGTCTCGATCTGTGTCTAAGCGGCAGGAATCTGCATCATCTGGTAGTGAGTCGGAAGAATAAACGGATGGAATACATGGGTTCAGCCTTATTGATGGAAGCAAGTAACCGCAAACGTGAGAGACTGCTATGGAGAAAACTAGAAAAAGCCGCCCAATGGCGGCTTTTTAATGCGTGATAAGGAAGGCTAATGGTGGAGCAGTCTATGGAATCAATCAATTTTGACGCTTACCATTTCAGTTCATAACAAAGTTACATGTTCTCATCGTAGCCCTTCACATCACGTTTGGCTGCGGTTGCGGGGGAGTTGGATGTACCATATTCTTCGACCGCTTCCCAGGCATCTGCGTTATCGAACTTGCCAGCCCGTTGCTGTCTTCCTTCTCCAGCACCACTCGGAGGCATGGTCATTACTTCTTCTTCAACGGGCCGATCGTTGCTGATCTCCCGATTAGGTGTGTCGTCAATACAGTAAGCGGTGTAGGGGATAGCCTCAAGTCGTTCGAGGGAATATCTTCGCCGCACGTTACACAGGTTCCATATGTACCTTGCTCCATACGTTCCAATGCATCGTTCACTTGATTGAATTCGTCTGTTAATGTATCGTCAATCGCCAGATCACGGCTACGTTCAAATGTTTCCGTACCGGCATCTGCCGGATGATTATCGTAGGAGGACAGGCTCACCGGTTGAATCTTTCAGCGACTCGACTGGAGCACCGTCTTCCATGCTAGATTCAAAATGACGCTGTAAGTTTTCACGTTGCTCCAAAAGGGCGTTTTTCAGTATTTGATGTTGATCTTTAGTTAATGTACTCATAAGGACATGCTCCTTTCCCGTTGTGGGGTGTAGTGTGTCTTTACCCGAATTGGATGAAAAGCAATCATTTTCGTGAGGAATAGGGCTGTATCGTTTTATATCTGACGGATTATGTGTTATAAAAAATAGAGAGAGAAAATGCCGTATGATCTTTACAGGAAATAGAAACACGGCTTGGCTTATAATGGAGGTTGTCAATATGGATGAACATATGAAACGAAGATTGGATAAACAGAGACAGTTGTTCAAACAATTGGGTGTGCAGCTAGATGCGTTATCGATTCATGAAAAACAATTTAATTATAAACTTCGTGGTTATGATCCGGATGAGGTAGATGCTTATCTTGACCTGGTCATCAAAGATTACGAACGTTTCTATGCCAATATTGCAGATCTGATGGACAAATGGCAAGAACAGCAGTTAACGATCCGTGATCTCAAGTCGTCCGCAAAACCGGTGGAAGATCCGACCAAGATTGATCGCAAACAACTGGATGATATTGTGAAACAACTGGAATACAGTGTGCGACAGGCTCAAGATCAGAGCACGTCCCGAAAAGGATCTGTTCTCTGAATAAGGTCAGCATGTCCTGGATTATATTAAATAAAGGTGGTTAATCATGAGTACTCATTTTTCGGTCAGTGTGCATTGTTTGTTGTTATTGTCACTCAGCGCGCCTGAACGAATCACGTCTGCACATATTGCAGGTAGCGTGAATACCAACCCTGTCGTCGTCAGACGTATTCTGGGCGGGCTGAAAAAGGCAGGATTGGTGAACTCCTCTCCTGGAACAAGAGGCTTCTACTTAGCGAAGCCATCAAGTGAAATCACATTAGCCATGATCTATCAGGCTGCCAAGGACGAAGGTCCATTGTTCCCGATTCACGGCAATTGTAACCCGGATTGTGAAGTGGGCTTGCATATAGACGGCTTGCTGACCAATCTGTATCAGGTTGCCGAGGCGAAGGTGGAGCAGTTCTTTGCATCCATTACACTTGAAGATATGGAACGTTCCTGTGCCCAGATGCAAGCTGTTCCATCACAGACAGAGTAATTGTAATCAGAGGTAAAGGAAAGGTGGGTTGTTATATGAAAATTGTAGTCATCTCTGACACGCATTGTTCACGTAAATCACGGAAGTTACCGACTAGCTCCTGGATGTATTGCCGAGTGCAGATCTTATTCTTCATGCCGGTGACTGGTCGGATTGGAGTGTATACCCATTGCTTAGTGAGTATGCACCAGTTGAAGGGGTAGCGGGTAATACGGACCCGTCCGAAATCGCTGAAAAATTGGGGTATTCCCGTATTGTTGAAGTGGAAGGACTTCGTTTGGGTCTTGTACACGGTCATCTGGGATCAAAGGGTACGGAGCAGAATGCAATTCATACCTTTGCAGGCCAGCATGTGGATGCTGTGATCTACGGACACTCACACATCCCGGTGATGCATACCGTGGACAACACACTGGTATTTAATCCGGGGTCGCCTACGGATCGGCGTTTTCAGAAACAATACTCATTTGGCATCATGACAATAGAACAGGGGAAAATACAGGCTGAACACGTTTTCTTTGATCGGGATTAGAGAGATATGCGCTGGTTGCAAGTTGGACGAGTGCAAGAACCAGAACCAGAACCAGCTACTGAAGTGGCGACTTGATAACTGATAGGGAACCTTTTCCTTAAATTTCATCTTATATTTTTATCTAATTAAGGGAAGGATTAAGAAGTTTATAATTCCTTTGAAACAACATGTGAGTCTTCTCTAGTATTATACTTGAGAAGAGGGTGCTTAAAATCTACAAGAGAAAAATGTATATATTAATGAAAAAGGTTATGACGGTGACGAGCTAGAGATGATTGAAGTAGTAATCTATTAACAAAGTACAGAAATGAAGGAAACGAAGAGGAATAATTAAGGCTGTTTAATCCGGAACATATGAAGAATGGGTTTAGGAAGAAGCAGTCACAGTTTAGTGGAGAGAAGTTCTGTTTCTACTAAGAAACGTCATATATACTGAATTTTCTTGCAAAGAGCCACAAATGATTATTTAGATGAGCACTTAAGCATAATGACTATGGCGATAAGGCTAGGAGATGTAGCGTCGAAAATCTCCGCTCAGACATCACGATTTAGTTTAAACATGAATGAGGTGATTTTCGGGGATGTTTGTCTCCGGATTCATTACATGAAGTATTGAATATACAAAGAAACCGCCTCCTTTAAAATGATGGTCGCACTCCCATTTTTCCGAGAAACGGTCTATTTTTTAACAAAGAGACTTTTTTATATTTTTTGAAAAATGGTGCTGTAATATCCTCCTATACTCCTTACCAAGATAATAATGAGGTTTCTCTTTGGGCATGTGCAGGTGTGGATTTGGTATCTCAAGAATCGATTATGAAGGGATATCCTAATCAAAAGTTTATGACGAAAAGAGATCTAACTCGCGAAGAAGCAGCAATGATTATCTATAAGCTAATCCAATGGAATAAATAATTTTATATCGAGGAGCAAAAATAAATTGAATTAGGTCAGTTAGCGCATAATAAGAGAAATTGATCTAATTGTTTTTATACCAAGTGAAGAATGCGTTCAAGGATCTTTTTAGGTAATGTAACATTTGAAGCGAGGGTGGATGGAATATAAAAGAGAGTAGTGGAATAGACTTGGATTTCTTTCATCCCACAAACAATGATATATAATCTTCCTCTTGCTGTTTTACACAAATATGGGAACTTCCAGTTCTATTTTCTCGCAGAGCACTAGAAGTTCGTCATGAAGAAATAGCACGGTTTATTGCCTCACCAATTCTTCAGGAGTAACTATTATCAACACTTTAAGAAGAGAATCATGAAAGCAATCAGGGCCATTTCTTTTGAATACCCTAGTAGATAAGCTACTAATATAATTATAATTATTCACACCAATCACTTGCACTTTCATTTTTGTATGCTCTGATTAAACATCCTGATCTTACTATCGAACGTTGCACCTATAATTGACTATATGAAGGGGCATCGCCAACGGATAGAAGCTACCCTGAGGATAACAGGCTTTTGTCTCCCCTAAGAGTCACATTGACGGGGTGAATTGGCACCTCGATGTCTGCTCATCGCATCCTGGGGCTGAGATAGGTCCAAAGGGTTGGGCTGTTCATTGGCGAAAACCCAAGAACTACGAATCTCTTTCAAAATTCAATGTAAATGTTCTGCTACATATCCTGCCCCCTTTAAAAAGACAATTAGATTTACACGTTGTAAATATTGTGGAGAGAGCGTGTCTTCGTAGATTATGCCGAGGGAATCATTGAGACCGACCCGTTTTGGCAAGGCATTATAAATGACCAATACTAAATTTTTATACTGTAACCACCTAACACCTGAGGGAGTTGAGAAATTATTCAACACATATGCCCCTAAAAATTAAACTTTGATAATTAGTGTTCGTATAGCTTGTAAAGAGCAAAAGTACTTCCTATCTATAGTATGTAATTTGGGTATAATATAAGTAAAAACCAGACTTTTATGGTTATAGTCAAATCATAGCTACAATATTTTTTATCTTCTAACGACTTTAATTTTTGTTAACTATAGAGGTAATAGAGTAAACTGTTGTGGAGTTAAGTGACCTCTTTAAGCAGTGCAATAACGAAGATGTGTTTGAAGGCATTAGTGTAATTACCTCAACAGATATAAGAATGGATTCATAAACGAGTCAGTTGACAGTCTTAATATACAATTCCAAAAAGTAGATTAGTTTCTGCTAGTGATAATGAGCAGATCATCGCTGTTTTCATTCGTGAAATCCCTAAATATCGGGCTAAAGGATAAATATTACTTGGATATTGAGTACCAAAATATACGATAGTCGACGATATTTTAAGCAAAATAATATTCTGTGTGAAGAAAAACAGCCGTTTCTAATAGAGATTCGGCTGTTTTTCATTCATCAAAAGTTATTCACGGGTTAGTGGGTTTTCTAATTCCACATGGCCCATTAAACTTTCAGTTGCATTTCCGTTAACAAGCAGTTCAATGCTTGTTACTTCATCAAACTGAAAAAATGTCTTTCTTAGTGCATCAATTGCTAAAAGTTCTCCACCAGATCCTAATCTTGCTTCATCCGGAATATTTACATCTAATATCAATTTTCCTTGATCAAAAGTTGCTGAAAGTAAATCAATATTTTTCCACAGAGGGATTAGTTCCAGTTGATCGCTACTTTGAAGGGATGCGTAAGTTTTGCTATATTTATCGGATTCATCTTCGAATGTAATTTCCTTCTTTCGTTGATCGAGTTGTAATAGTTGATCATCAGCGTAATAAACATTAATTTCTTGAGATTCCTCGCTATTTTCGTCCTGATTAGCTATTGGAGCCTGGTGTAGTACTGGTAGGATCAGAACCCTGCACTGGACTTGAAGAAGTAGGTTTACTACCACAACCCACCGCTAGTAAGCTTATGGCACAAATTGCGATAGCAACATAGATTAGTTTTTTCATAGAAGCACATCCTCTTAAAGTATTCGCTTACCTATAACTTTAGATACTCTTTTATTCCATCCACAATGGCTTGGGCCGCTTTATTTAGATTGGTTTCTGACATCATGGCCTCTTCCTCAGACTTGTTACTTAAGAATCCGATTTCTAAGAGAACAGCCGACATTGTAGTTTCGCGGATGACCTGATAGTTTCCGTTCTTAACGCCACGATCTTTAAATCCCAAGGCCTTAATTAAATTTTTATGAATAATAGTCGCGAGTTCTTTACTACTTTCACGTTGGTAATAATAAGTTTCGGTTCCCGATACTTGAGGGGCAGCGGTTACGCTGTTGCCGTGTATAGATACAAACACATCTGCCTTAAGATCGTTTGCAAGCTTCACACGTTCCGAACGTGTAGGGTAGATATCCGTTTCACGAGTCATAATTAACTCTATATCAGGTTCTTTTTCTAGAAGAGCCTGCACTTTTAGGCCTAAAGCAAGGGCAAAAATCTTCTCAGGTTTTTTGGTGAAACTTATTGTACCTGGATCACTTCCTCCATGTCCTGGATCAATAACGACTATTTTTTTGCCACTGCTGACAGGAGTGGCAGGTGCAGGTTGATTTACCATACTGAAGTCTAAGATGAATTTTCCAGATGTAGTCTCTTGCGTATAATTAACCGAACTTACATTGTTTAATTCAACGACGATTCGAACCTGAGCAGGATCATTTTTGAAAAGCGAATATCGTACTTCAGTAACACCTGGATAGTCGCTAGTATCCAACCTTCCCATGGATCCTCCAGAGGGTACTTGTTCCATATTACCAAAGTTGGTAGATGGGAAATCCACAATAATTCGTTCTGGATTTTTTAGTGTTGATATGACTGGAGTAACTTCACGTTCTAATGAAACGACCAATTGATTATTAGTATAATTTATATCATGAATCAGGTTAGTGGTTGTTTCATTTCCATTCCCATTAGAGGGAGGAGATGGGATTGATGTATTATTGCTAGTTAGAGTAACGATCTTGGCTTTGTTATTCCAGCCAACTCTCAGACCCATCTCTTCACTAACAAAACGTATGGGAACGACAACTGTATTTTTGATCATTTGCGGAGCAATGTTAAGAGATACGGTGTTATTTTGAACATTTGCTTGATCTTTTCCAACGGTTAATGAAACTGCATTAGAACCTTGTTGGATATTCACGTTTTGTGTTTTTTGGTCCCAGTTCACATTGAATTTTAAATTCTCTGCAACTACTCGGATTGGAATCATAATATTGTTTCGGACATTAACTACTTCAACATCATTAGGTAAAATTAGTTCTTGACCATCTAAAATAATTTTGGTCTGATTTGTAGCTGCTTGAGTATGCATAGGAATCAGAAAGAGTAGCAACGCACTAAACAGTAACATGATTATAGATTTCTTCATTTTACACCTCGGTTTAAATTTACGTAGTATTAAACTTAAAGCTGAATGACAAGGTTACAATAAGGTCTTCATCTATAAAAAGGAATCACAGGAAAATAACCTATTATTTGAAGTGATCAACCCAGAGAAAGTTGAACTGATACTATGAAACTGAAAGGAATCAAAATAACGGGAAAACCAATCACCTCCTACAACCCGCAAGTTAGTTTAGAAATTGAAATACTAACTATTCTTAATTATTACATCATCTTACAGTTATACATATTTATCCTGCGAATCCGTACAAAAAAATGAAAAGATATGTAACTATCCCAATATTTAATGTTATGTTTACTATAGTTTCCTCGAGATGTAATTTTGGGAGAAAAAATTCCTGAAATTTTCTGCACATTAATAAGAACGCTATAACCCGTACAAAAGTTGCGCAGAAATTGGTTTTGATACAAAATTATTCAAATTATGGGTCGCAGAGCCTCATGGGGATGTTGGACTTAGTTAGCCGACAGCTATAAGTGAAGGAAGATTATATAAGGTTTTTAGGAGGGATTTAAGTTAGGAAGAAATATACACCCCAAATTCTCCACCTGAAGAGTTTGGGGTGCTTTAAACCATATTAGTAGGAATTAGACATTAGATTTAATCAACCGTATTCTACCAAATAGGATGCTTGGATCCAACCCCATTGTTGAAATTTGTAGCTGTATACATTTACCCAAGTAACTCCGTTCACAACTCGTGTTTCATTACCGTTCACCAAGTCTCCAGCGTAGTGAGAGCCGATATACTCACCAGTAGGGGAAGGTGTTTTTCTAAAATTGGAAGATGCATTAACCTGCCATGTTGTCGACATAATTGTAACAACATCAGATCCGGGTTGTGTAGTAATTTGAACATCTGGACTAGAAGAAACGACACGATCAGTTATTCCTTCAGATGCAAATGCGCCTGTTGCAGGGAGAAGCACTGTTGCTGACACTAGTGAAACAGCAATAAATTTTTTCAACATCTTCACAACACTCCTTGTTCATGATTGTAGTTAACTTATATAGAAGTATAACAAGAAAAATTGTAAAAAAAATAATATATAACTATCACCTTACTTATATCCTTGTATATTCCATATAAGATATATACACAATATACCATATAATCTCATATTGTAGAAACAGTTTTACTTAATTTGAATATTGTTATGAATTTGAATAATTTTGGTTTCTGAAAAAAACAAGTTGAACAAAGGGTATAAGCGAAACTTTACTTATAATACACGAAAAAATTTGTTCCTTAAAAGGGACGGTGGGCTGAGTACAAAAAATAAGGTAACTTAGCTAGTTCTTTTTAATATTTTCTTATAACTTGCCTTCAATAATTAGTTATTATCTCTTCTTTACTGTGTTGTTTTGAAGTCATGCTTGTTTCAAACAATGGACCAGAACTTACTTTATAAAAAATTCTTAATAAATTATTTAAAG
Organism: Paenibacillus sp. FSL H7-0940; assembly: GCF_037979415.1. Classification (NCBI taxonomy): domain Bacteria; kingdom Bacillati; phylum Bacillota; class Bacilli; order Caryophanales; family Paenibacillaceae; genus Paenibacillus; species Paenibacillus sp. FSL H7-0940. The sequence goes on along the minus strand of NZ_CP150280.1, from coordinate 3,021,713 downwards.
CAAACTCAGCAAATGGTTGTTATTTGATGTTTGAAAACACCTTATAAGTGAGAGAAAAATGATACATACACAGTAAGAATGTGGAGCCATTCAGGTGTTTGTAAACTCCATCTTGTTCGCTTAAAAACTACTTATGGAGGCGTTTATGGTATTATCCCCTTTAAGTAGACATTTGAAAAAACCTTCATGTTATCATGAGGGTTCAAGTGACACTTGGAGGGGATATTTTTATGGCCAAAAAAGGACAAACATTTCACACGTATACCGAAGAATTTAAATTGAATGCGGTTAGATCCTATGTCGAAGGTTCTTCAAGTTACAAGGTGGTCGCTGATCGCGAAGGAATTCGAAACTGTTCACAACTGAAGGTGTGGGTAAAAAAATGGAAAAACGGGGAAGCATTCGATGAGCGAAAAAACAATGTTCCGAATCCACTGAAAGGACGGCCTCGTACTGCCTTTAGCAGTGTAGAAGAGGAACGGGACTACCTTCAAGCACAGGTAGATTATTTAAAAAAGCGGTATCCAAATCTAGTAAAGGAGAAGCACTAAGCCAACGGGAGAACTACGATATCATAGACGAATTGCGTTGCTCGCATGGCATTACACGCCTATTATCGATTACAGGAATACCCCGTTCCAGTTACTACAAATGGCGAGCAACACAGCCACAGCGAGACGCAAGACAAGACCGTGAGCGTGAGATCAAAGAGCACATGATGGCTATTCATTTTGCAAATCGAGAGTTTGGTTATCCTCGCATGACAACGGCGCTCTGGGAGTCTGGTCTGAACGTTAATCACAAGAAAGTATGGCGAATCATGCGGGAACTATCGATCCAATCGGTAATTCGCAAGAAGCGGAAGAAGTCCAGCTATACGCCATCTGTGATTTATCCGAATCGCCTAAAGCGCAAATTTCATGCCACAGCACCTCAGCAAAAAATGGTGACGGATATAACTTATATTTCGGATGGAAACACATTCGTTTACCTGTCTGTGATTCAAGACTTGTTCAACAACGAAATTGTCGCTTGGCAATTATCTAAACGGAACGATGTTCATTTCGTATTGGATACGGTGGAACAATGGACACAAAAAAGAGACGTTTCGGAAGCCGTGCTCCATTCGGATCAGGGCTTCCTATACACGTCTCAGGTGTACAACTCACGATTAGAAGCATTCGGCGTCAAAGGCAGCCACTCTCGCAAAGCAACCTGCCTGGATAACGCATGCATCGAATCTTTCTTTTCGCATCTCAAAACAGAGAAGCTGTACCTTATCCAGTGTAATTCAGAAGCCGAGATTCGACAAGCCGTGGAAGATTACGTGTACAATTACAACTACCGACGCTTTCAAGCCAAACTCAAACAGCGCGCACCGATTGAATATCGATGCGCGCTGGCAGCATAGCTTTTTTCATCTGTCTACTTGACCGGGGTATGACCATTAACAATGGGGTATCATATTATAGCAAATTTTCAAGCTAATTGTGACAAAAAAAGGTACGTTGAAAGTGTATTCTAATAATGGTGATTTGGTTTTTGGTCCAAAGGATGCTCTAGTCAGAGGTTAAAATGATCCGAAAAATGGTAACGACCTTAAACTGGAAGCTACAAAATGCAGATATTCCTACGGGTGTGGCTAAAACTGTCGTATATGACAAGGGGGGGCTGAATCGTCTTATGGGCCTCATAAGCGTGTATGGTTAAATCAAGCTTTAGCGGTAATTTCCTCATCGCAGAAAAGAATGGTCGCAGCGAAATTATGATTCACGGAGGTTCTCCTGCCACCCACTTATCACTTTCTTGGTACCCACTTCGTCCAACTTACGGTTGTATCAGACTTTCTAATGCGGATCAAAAAGCATTGATTGATATCTTAGTAAGACACGGAAGTAATTTTTTTAACAGGCTTAACTTTTTTGCTCTCTGTATTATATCTGAAAAGAATCCATTGATCTGAAGGATACTCACTAATGAAATCAATACTTTTTCCGTTCTTATGCCATAAAATTAAACTTGTTCTAATATAGTTGGTTGCCCGAAGGAGATAAACAATACGCTCTTTTTTAGTATCGTATATTGCTAAAGTGCTTTTCTCCGTATTTCCATAAGAAAATGCAATGATGTCTTCTTTTGGTGACCAATTATATGACGCAATTGTTTCGACACCTTGTTTACCTGCTTTTTCAAGACGTTCGTTTAAAATAGTGTACTCTCCTGTTGTAAGGTTCACGAGAATGAGGTTGCTACCTGCACTTTGTTCTGCTTGAATAGCAATCCACCCGTTAGATGGGGATCCAACTACACTAGTGATATCAAGTAATTTAACTTCAAAATCTCCCGTTTGTAGAGTGTGCTTTTCTTTACCATGAGTAACTACAATGGTGTCAATGATGTTTTGTTCGAAATCTGCAGCAACATCTTGCTTTAAAGTTTTCGCGGTTAGTGTGATGTTGTTACCTTTCCAAACAATTTTGTTTGAACCTATCGTTTTTTTAACTTAGTTATACTCTGGTATGTTGAAGAGTTCACAGAAGTTGATTTAGCAGTAATTGGAGCTACTGACTTATCAAGAGTATGGAAGGAAGTTGATGATAATGTGCCTATGCTTCCTAAGACAATGACGCTTGACAATAAAACATTGTGTATTTCATTATAATTTCTCCTTCGGTTGGGGAGGCGGATACGTGATGTGGTTCCTCCAGATCGTTATCTGCATAATATAAACGCAATCCAAATGTAAAATGTTTCTTTTTTTATTTCTTTTTTAGAGATGCTTATAACTATAAACAAGCTGCACTAGGTATAACAAAATTTCTGCATAGTGTTAAATATAGTTGGACTGAATAGGGAATTACCCAATTCATTGCTGTTAATAATGTTTTCGTAAACTGTGATAAGAACAATGATAATGAATTACGTGAATATATTTTGTCTTTCAGTAGTTCAGAAGATTACGCTCTCGGATGATTATAATGGATGGATTTAGGCACCATTATGGGTGAGACCTCGAGAAGCTTAGAAACTGATTCTAAGAAAATGTCTAAGATATTGTTGATCGATTGTAGGTAGTTAGCTCGACATTTAACTACACCAATATGTGTAGCGACACAGATGCAAAAAAATACGATAGTCATTGATGGAGCTGATGATAAAATTAACGCTTTGTCGGATCCACTAAGTGTATACTACTCAACCCATGTTCAGAGTCGATATACTATGTGGATGAAATCCGATAGCTGAGAGAGAGTCTGACGGCTTTAAAGAGGAGGACACGGCAAGATGAACGGTGTGCTGGATAGAGCACAAGGTTAAAACAGCTTTGACCCTACTGATAAAGAAAGCGTGTCCTGCTGTAACGCTTCCGCTAAGTACATTTACAGTGAATTGAGCTAGTGGAAAAGATGAATCAAGCTAAAGGCTTAATTGCTCTTTTGGTGTTTTAGAAAAACAATAAACCTTTGTTAAAAAGTAGCCTGCTAGAAAACTGATGGCTTGGAATCCGCTCTGAAAAAGTTAAATATTAAAAATTCTCCAATTGTAGCTATGGCCGACATAGCTGGAGTCTATAAAATAGCTCCATTAGATCTAATACGTATTTATTGAATTCACTTCTAAGTAGCTCATAAGAGTTTTCGAAAGACAGAGCGATAGAAATTTATAATAAAATTCTGACTGGGTTACTTTAATTGATTAGAATTTAGCTTATACCGCGTTATTTCAAGTTTTTATTCGCAGATATATTTTCACTAAAAAAAGATCCAATCGCTTAGTTACATCGCGAAGGATCTTTTTAGTAAATATTTTATTTAGTAATTGAAATTTCACGTCCAAATTTTGATATAATCCCAGTGATTATTAACCAGTCTCTTCAAGAGCTGAGAGCAAAATATAGCCCTCTACACCTGAATTGTTCCAGACATAAACCCATTCTTGTCCGTTCACAACAAAAACTTCACCGCCATGCTGACCGGTTAAAGTATATCCTGGATATACTGTGAGTACATGTGCCCCAGTTGGCGATGGAGTTTTTCTAATATTTGCTACAGTTCTGACAGTCCATGTATAAGCCATAATGGTAATTTCATCTTTTCCTGGCTCAACTGTGATTGTTGAGTCAATAACATTTGGTGTATTAGGTCTGATCCTATCCGTTGGATTATCCGATGCAAAAGCTCCAGTTACTGGAAGTGCCATTGCGGCGACTAAAGAAACAGCAATTAATTTTTTTAACATTTTTAAATCTCCTTTTTAGTTGGTTTTTGATATGTAAAAATGATAATATAATCCTTTATATTTACTATTTAACTTATATATGTAAATAAAGAGGATATACATAATATACCATATAATCTCACAAAAAGGAAATGTCAGTTTTGTAACATTTATAATAAGTCAAACAAATAAGAACTTATTTTCTAAACATGGCTTAAGTTTTTTTATAATGTGTTAGAAGTTTCAAAGCGAAAATTACTTATCGTGGAGCAGTGCTATTTGTTTGAATTGAATAAATCCTAATAAATAACTTCTTTGATACACAAACCACCGTTTACCAGAGAAGTTATTACATTATTATTCCTGATAAAGTAAAGATAATTTTCAGAGTGCTTAATTTTGGATAATATTTATATATTGTAAAAATTAAAAAAATGGATCATTTTAATTTTTGAAGTTAATCTTAAGCATTCGTACTTTGATTTGTTTGACTAATTTGTAAGGGGTTCTCACATATCAGCTTACAAGGTGTACAAAGCATAACAAGGAGCTAGAGAAAACAGGATACCCCTTCTCAAAAAAATGAGGAGGGATATCCTGTTTATAGGTGTTGAGATTTTAAAGTGCTTTCAATCATTATTAGAATTTTTTTTTGGGGGAGTAGTGAGATTAGTGTTAATCTTCAGAACTAACGAGTAGAAATTTTCCGATAATATTCTCGTTGCTATCGTACAAGTTTATATACTTATCGACTTTTGGTTCATTCATACTCTGAATTGCTTCTTCGGGAGTTCGTGGCAAATCTTGATTCATATCTGAAGTCTTGATGTAACCTTCAGTTCCGTCTACACCAAAAGCCTTAACTAGATCTAATTCTGTTTCATCATGATAAAGAAGTGAACCATATGATTCACCTTTATCATTGATTTTTATTTCCATTTGATCTTTTGAGGGACTAGTATCAGCAGATGCAGCTCCCCAGCCATAGACACCTATTCCAACTCCTAAAGCAAAAGTCACACCAACTGTAATTAATTTTAGTGATATTGTTTTCATTAGAAAATCCTCCTAATGTTGAATGATTGGTGTTTTAGAACTACCGTAATATTCATATTTACTAGTACCAGACTGCCAAACGGCAAATATTGCTTCAGTTTGGTAATCCCCTGATCCGGAATTTATAGTCATGGAGGCATTTGCATATGAAGATACAGATTTATTATAAGTGTAGCTGCCTTGCCTTACCACGACACCATTTTTATACAATATTGGCTTCGCTCCTAAATACCCTACATCAAGTGAACTACCATTAGTGGTTTGAACCAAAGCACCTGCTGTCATAGGGCTTGAATCATCAAGGGAGGCGAAGCCCTTAGTACCGTAGCCGGAAGACCAGTTACTAGATGTATACGCTGCAAATACGGATGGTGTTAAAGAACCGAAAATAATACCTGCAATTAAGAAAATGCTTAAGAATTTGATACGTTTAAGCAACATATACTCATCTCCTCTATTATACTTTTTTACTTTAACTCCCCCCAATTGTAGTAACTCTATTAAATTACTCAATTTCAAATTATTGTAACGTTGCACTTGGTGGTTGTCAACCATTTTTTAGGTTATTTAGATGCTTATGTAACCGTTCATCGTGATAATACGCTGTGAATGGAATGAAGGGTGTCCCATTAAAATCAAATGCGATTAAACTACACTTGCTCTTTGTATTTGGAGGACATCAAAAAAACAATATTTATTTACCTTTTCCCTCTCTCCCTTTAAATCATCCTACACATTTATACTATCGACCTGTTTTAATAAGATGTTATACATCTTATTAAGATATACTGTATGCTGTAGTACCTTTACCTCTTGGGCATATTAATCTTACAGTTTCTATGATTGGTGTAAGGAAGGTATGGCAAAGCAGCCAAAGCGTATACTGATGAAGGATGACAGAATATTTTTGCTTGCCGGTCTTTATGATACCTAGACAGACCCGGACAGAAACAAACTGAGTACGTGTACCATCATCACTACAGAACCGAATAGTCTAATGGAAGATATCCACAATCGTATGCCGGTTATTTTGCGACCTGAAGATGATGATAAGTAGCTTGGCCGAAACAGTGATGTTCAATCGTTGCTCGGAATACTAAAACCATTTCAATCATCTGAGATGCGGTTATTTGTTCCAAAGAATTAGGGAATGTGAGGAATTATTGAAGGAAGTAAATTATGAGTTAAACGGGAGTTAGCACCCTAGGGGGACACTCTTTTTTATACAGAAATATATGGAAATACCTACATTCATTTAACCGCACAAACAAAATAATGGGTAATTTATTCGGTATAGGGATCATTATCGCAATGTTTGTAATTGCAGTGCTAGCTTTTAAAGCAATGTTTAGAAATGTAAAAAGAAAGTTCAAACCTAACGCTAACAACTTAATACACTGCGAAACTTGCAGAAGTGTGATTTCTGCGGAGGCTTTTATGTGCCCACACTGCGGGCAACATTACGGTAAATCAGCGCTGGTAATTCTATATTTTAATGTTTATTGGCCGGATGAGGATTTTTGTTGGGGGCATTTTATGGTCTCCAACTCTTCTTTGAAGAGAAGGAGGTTCTTATTTTTATCCAAACATACTTTAATTAATTGAATATCCAGTAATGTTCTATACTTGGTGGTCTAAAGAAATTAAAATATAACTTATTGGATTTATTTGCATCTATTGTAATGAGGGTGGTCTTAGATAGAGGGACTATGGGATGAATATAAAAGAAGTATTATTGCTAGCTGTCTTGTGTTGAGTGTACTCTGAGTAGCTGTTTGTGAATCCGATGAGGCGCAGGCACCAGATCCTGTTCAATCAACAGTGCAAGAACCTGCCCAAACAAAGGAAAAAGATCAAGTTAAATGATTAACAAAGTGTATACATTGATGAAGCTGATTATGAGGGTGAAGAGCTAGAGATGATTAAAGTAGTAAATCTTTCAACAAAGTATAGAAATGAATGGAACGAAGAGGAATTCCTGAAGCTCTAAAACCCGAATCATATGAAGACGTTAACTCCGATGAAAGTCGAAAGTATTCAACTTGAGTTAATTAACTTCATGTCTGAAAACGTTGAAAGTGTCGAAACTACAATAAATTGTGATACTAAACAAGAGCCTGGAATGGCTTTGTTTGTATCGAGCCTTATACCCATTTAGTTGCTTCTACGGCGAACATCGTGTAAACATAACGTAGAATATTACTTGGATCAAAAGATGCGGGTGTTGGATTACCGTAACGAACAACGGCATACTTCATCTGTCATGAGTCTCCATCGTCGAGCATAATAGCCAGGCTGCAGCCGCGGCTAATCATGAACCGACGTACTTCATAGTCTGACTGGAACACCACTAACAAGATTTTTGATCTATCCAAACCAATTGCTGTGCGTGGACTGAAGCGATAAGCATTTTGAGTATTGTCTTTAGCGTCAGGACATGCTTTAGCATCACCAGTACCATTAGTGGCAGTATAGACTGCTGCAGCACTAGCGTATGATACAGACTGTACTGGCCGATGGCTCACTTGATGTTGCTCAAGCTAGTTCAGTGTATGCTCCGACAACGCCTGTACTAATGGCATAATATATGGTACCTCGTTTGGTAGCAGCACCGCATGGTCCTTGATTGAGAGTTTATTAATGTACTCTTGCTCCATTGTGTATAGCGATACTAGTCAATTGACCGTTTGTAAGGTTGAAGAATATTCCGTTGACTTCGATCTGTGGATGGTTAACAACAGCTGTAGCACCGATATTGCGAGTACTATGGCCCCCAGATCTGCTTTAATTGCATGCACTACTCTGCCGTTTTGTGTATATTGAATATGTAGAGCGATTGTCATATACAAAACCTATGCTCCGAATTAGATGTCGGTTGTTTGGTAGGAGTACCTGCTCCGTTAATGTCAGCTTGATTAGCATATTAATTTGCATAACTTTTGGATGGATGTAAAACGTATCTCCCGATAGCCTAGAGAATATCGTGTGGGCTTTCATTAGATGGATTCAACTTTGATTGTGTTCAGATCGGCTTGAATATACCGAACTGCGTTTCTGGCATGTGTGATTGTTACATATTTTTACTAATATATTCAATCTAAATTGTAGATATTACGGTTATTATAAAGTTTGTTTCTGGTCTATTAGCCAATGCAAACGTAGAACTGGAGACATAGATAGGTGAATAGAAGAATTAGTGAGAACACTGCAATGGATGAGTTGAATATATATTTTATGATCAGAGTTCCTTTCCTTGAAAATGAGGTTAGATATCCAAGATAAAAAGCACCTTGAATTATGCAAACTACGCGTAACCGGAGGTGCTTTCCCTTTTAGCACTTTAATTTAGGCTAATTTATAATAGTAGTTTGGTCCCTTTCTTTAGTACGTTGCATCAATTTTAACGTTTTTCGCTTCTATTTGTTTACCTCCTGTTGACTCAAATGCGTTTTCTTTCTCTGATTTCCCTTCAATATAAATGGAACATATAATTTTCCTGCCGACATCTGTTGGAATGAGATTGAAAATATCCTGTACATAAAATTTAGATATTAAATGGCTTTCGAATGATTCAATGGAGTTATAATCATAAAGTAAAATTAAATCCTTGTTAGATGCAACATTGTATCTATATTTTAGCCTCCATGCTAAACTTTTTAATTCTGAACTGTATCTTTCTTTTATGGTCTGCATTCTAATGACCTCAGAACTTTTATGAACAATAGTTTTAGTTTATATTAAACTGGTAGAAATTGCTTAAGCATATGGTGTTTCAGTGGATGTCGAAAGTAAGAATCATTTGAACTCCAAAATTTAAATGTATATTCTAACTTACGTAAAACTTAAATATATTGTATGATACAATGCAACATTACAAAACATTTTAATTTTGTTTTTATATGGAATTGAGACGTGTCTTGATACTCTAGCTAGCCACATCATAATCCCGATCATATTTTGGAATAAAACAACGATTTAACTTCCATAAATAACTATTTTTTCTTGTTGTTCTTTCAAAAAGTTTTGAATGACATTTATGCGCTTGGTCGGCTAAAAGATGCAACCATGTTTTAATTGAATTCTAGTGGCCGGTTGGATCCATATCAGCTGTTTCACGTTATCATTTCTGAATTTAGGAGATAAATTTAATAACTTTACTAACTCTTTTTCTTCGCTCTCACACTTCGATGCATCAACAAGTACTTGTTGATGCTCTTTGACTTGATCCTTTTCCGCTGTATATAAAATTATTGTACAAGGCATCTTTGAGCAGAATTCAAATCTGTTCCAGAGATGTCTTTTTTGATTTTTGATCACATCATTCTCTTGAGAAGTTATCTCTGAATGGGGAATGTGCTCTGTTCGTTATCTGTCATTCATCTGTTGGCGTTTTCCCCTATGGTGACGTTCAGTGGAGTGATACAATGCCTTTACGACATGAAATGAATACGTTTACATAAGGAGATGGATCATGATGAAACTGTCTGTATTCACGGTGGCTACCCCTGATCTGAATGCAGAAGAACTGGCATCGGCTGCGGCAGCAGCGGGAATTGATGGAATTGAGTGGAGATTCCGTGGAATTCCTGAAGATGCTATATCTGAAGAGCCTTCTTACTGGAGAAATAATCGATGCTCGGTAGATCCGAGTCGCTGGGAGGAACAGGTTCCTGTTTTTCGTGAAGCAGCGTTAGGGCAAGGTAGAAAATCCATTGCACTTGTACCGTATCTGAACTGTGATGATCTGTCTGCCACCAAGCAAGCGTTTCAGGCTGCTGCTGGTTTAGGAGCATCTATGATGCGTGTGGGTGTCCCTGGATATGATCGCAAGACCAGTTATCCTGAGTTGTATCGTAAAGCCGTTGAATATCTGAGTGAAGTACAAGATCTGGCCAAACAGTACAACATCAAGGCGATTGTAGAGACGCATCATCAGACGATAGCACCGACGGCATCACTGGCCTATCGGCTTGTGCAATCGCTGGACCCGCAGCATGTGGGTGTATTGTACGATCCAGGCAATATGGTGCATGAAGGATATGAGAATCATCGAATGGGACTTGAGTTGCTGGGCCCTTATCTGGCTCATGTACATGTAAAAAATGCCGGTTGGTTTGAAGCAGAAGGGAAAGATTTGCAAAAGGCTAATGTGACTGGGAAGAGCAACGGAGTGGCTCTGAATACAGACTGGAAATGTCACTGGACGCCGCTGACTGAAGGCATGGTCGATTGGGTACAGATGGTGCGGGATCTTCGTGCCGTCGGGTATGACGGATATTACGGAATAGAGGATTTTAGTGGTGCCTTGGAATCCAAGGCGATGTTACAGCATTTTGCAGACGTTTTTGCCGAAATTGAGCGACGTGTGGACGAGGAGGAGCAGTCATGAGTATCGTACGAGTAGCGGTGATTGGTATAGGAAACATGGGAGCAGCACATGCCAGAACGTTGGTGGCTGGAGAAGTACCCGGTGCAGAGCTGGTCGCCGTATGTGATGTAAGAAGAGAGATGGAGAGTTGGGTATCCAGTCACCTTCCGGCAACGGTCACCTATTGGCAGGATGCAGAGCAGATGATGGCTTCGGGTACGATTGATGCAGTCATTATTGCAACGCCGCATTATGATCATCCGGAACAGGCCATTCAGGCTTTCCAGCATGGCTTGCATGTCATGATCGAGAAGCCGGCCGGTGTATATACGAAACAGGTACGCAAGATGAATGAAGCGGCCGCAGCCAGCGGTAAAGTCTTTTCCATGATGTACAACCAGCGGACCAATCCACTCTATATTAAACTGAGAGACTTGATTGCTTCAGGGGAACTGGGAGAGGTACGGCGTACCAACTGGATTATTACGAACTGGTATCGATCCCAAAGTTACTATGATTCCGGCGGCTGGCGGGCAACATGGGCAGGTGAAGGGGGCGGTGTACTGATTAACCAGGACCCGCATCAACTGGATCTGTGGCAGTGGACCATCGGCATGATGCCGGTGCGAATGCGTGCTTTCTGTTCGTTTGGCAAGTATCGGAACATTGAAGTGGAAGATGATGTAACAGCTTATGTGGAGTATGAAAATGGAGCAACGGGTGTCTTCGTAACGACTACTGGAGAAGCACCGGGTACCAATCGATTCGAGGTCAACGGAGACCGGGGTAAAATCGTGATCGAAGATGGAAAACTTACGTTCTGGCGACTTCGGGAATCTGAGCCTGAATTCAATCAGCGGTTTACCGGAGGTTTTGGACAGCCAGAATGCTGGAAATGCGAGGTTCCGATTACAGGTGTGGAAACGGGTCACCCGGGCCTGATTCGTAACTGGGTAGATGCGATTCGTACAGGCGCACCACTTATTGCTCCCGGTGAGGATGGTATACACGGATTGACGTTATCGAACGCTATGTTGCTGTCTACCTGGACGGATAACTGGGTGGATCTGCCGATCGATGAGGATCTGTTCTACGAGCATCTGCAGGAACGCATTGCTGGTTCAACGACGAAGAAAGACAAGGCATTCAGTGGCAGTCAACCTGCTGATTTGAGTCAGACGTTTAAATGAAGACAATTTCTTATATAGACGAATTCATTGTAATCAACATTTTATAATAAGGATGGGATGACATGGCTAAAGACGGAATGTTTTATGCACCAAAAAGTGTTACAAAAGAGGTCGTTTGTGGTCCGGGTGAGTTCACGATTGCTGCTGTTGCGCTGGATCATGGACACATCTACGGCATGGTTGGGGGATTGTTGGATGCTGGAGCTACCCTCAAGTGGGTGTATGATCCGGACCCGGCGAAGGTAGCGGCATTTCAGAAGCAGTTCCCACAGGCTCAAGTTGCTGGATCTGAAGCCGAAGTGCTTGCAGATGATGAGGTGTTATTGGTGGCAAGTGCAGCGATCACTTCAGATCGTGCACCGCTTGGCATGAGAGTTCTGGCCGCAGGCAAGGATTATTTTACAGACAAAGCCCCATTTACCACACTGGAGCAATTAAAGTTTGCACGAGAAGAAGTGAAGCGAACGGGCAAGAAGTACATGGTGTATTACAGTGAACGACTGCATGTAGAAAGTGCGATCTATGCGGGGCAACTCATTGAACAAGGGGCAATCGGCAAAGTAGTGCAAGTTATGGGTACAGGCCCGCATCGCCTGAATGCTGGAGGAAGACCCGACTGGTTCTTCAAGCATGAGCAGTATGGCGGTATTCTCTGTGATATCGGGAGTCACCAGATCGAACAATTCCTGACGTTTGCATCATGTACGGACGCTGAGGTAGGTTTCAGTCGTGTGCATAACTTCAATCACCCACAGTTCCCGGAACTGGAAGACTTCGGCGAAGCTTCTCTGATCGGGGACAACGGAGCGTCCGGTTACTTCCGAGTGGATTGGTTCACACCCGATGGTCTGGGCACATGGGGCGATGGGCGTACAGTTATTCTGGGAACGGACGGTTATATCGAACTGCGGAAGTATATCGACATCGCAAGGGAACCTCAGGGGGATCAGGTGTACCTGGTCAATCATGAAGGGGAGTACCGTTACAATGTAAAAGGCAAGGTCGGCTACCCGTTCTTCGGTCAGCTCATCCGCGATTGCCTGGACCGGACCGAGACAGCCATGACACAAGAACATGCATTCAAAGCGGCAGAACTCTGTCTGATTGCACAGCACAAAGCCATGAGCGAGCGCGTGGTGTGGAGTAGCGGGGCGAAGTAAATGTTTTAGGTGAAGGAGAGCAAAGGTTGATCACTAAAGGTTATTAGTAAAGTTGAGTGAAGAAAGAGCAGCCCAAATGTTAAACTGCATCCAACAGGTTAGTCTTTTCTAACGAATGGAGCAGTTTGCACTGGGGCTGCTTTTTTTGAGTATGTTCGTGACTTCGCATATGGATTAATTTGGGTTATATTATATGTAGTTCTGATATTCGTTAAAAAGAGAGGTGTTTACGAAGTTCGTAGAACTGATGTTAGGTAAATTTATCAGAAAGAAGGAGAAATATATAATGACTCATAAACTAATCATAGTAGATGGAATACCGGGATCTGGGAAGTCGACGCTTTCGGAAATGATATCTAAAGAGTTGGATAAACAAGAAATAAACAATATATTTTATCATGAATTAACTGAAAATCACCCACTATTTATATATGAGCGTAAATTTACGACCTTAAAAGATCAAGAGGAAGCAGAGTATTATTTTAATCGAGTAGTTGAATTGTTTAATAGTTTTGTAGAATCCCATAAGAATAAATCGGAAGTTATTATAATCGAAAGTGTATTATTTCAAGATACATTAAGTTTTGCATATAACATGGGAATGAACCGGCTAAAGATGGAAGAACTATTTAGCAAATTAGTAGATATATTAAGAAACATGAATCCTATTCTCATTTATATCTATCAATTAAATGTTAGAAGAAATTGGGAAATACTTGGTAAGATAAGAGGTGTAGAATGGATAGCTTCTTTACATACTCAAGAAGGATTAGATGAAGCTGAGAGAGATTGGAAACCGAATCAAGAATTTATTAAGTCATTGATTGAAGAATGGGAGATACCAAAATTAATTATTGAAAACAAAGATTATTTATGGGAGCAATATAATGAAAGAACTAAAGAATTTTTGAGAGCTAATTCAATGCTATCTGACAACATCACCTAACATCACATTCCTACTGCGGGCATTCGCCCCTTGGTCACCAGAGGCGTCTCGAGGAAGAGGTTCAGGCGACACATTGATTTCCCTAAGATAAGAGCTATCTAAGGGAAATCAACGTCAGGAATGCACCAACGTTATACGCAACCACCCAGGAGTAATTGTATGCGGATCAAGGAAGGGGATAAATTGAATGATATTGAATTTGGAACTAGCGGATATTTTAGAAAAATCTGAAATTAATTATATGGTTGATCGAATGACTGCAATTAGAGAACGAGGAGGAAACCCTGAGGGGATTGAAATAAAACGATTCGGGGAGAGCACGGCGTTTTATAGCAAAACCATGCCCTGGGGTCTATTTAATAATGTAAAGGGAAGAATTTCTGAAGATGTCATTGAAGATATCTTAGACTTTTATAATGAGCGGGAGAGGAATTTTGAGATTCAAGTCATCCCCGGTAAGATAGATCAAAAAGTAATGAGAACGCTCCATAATAAAGGCTTTTATCAATCAGGATTTCATACAACGCTTTTTTGTGAACCTGGAAATCTAAATTCGTTTGATCATCATAAACTGGAAATTCGTGAACTACTTGAAGATGAGTTCGATACATATGCAGAAATTCATTGTTTAGGTACAGGATTATCTCTTGATGGGAAAGAACACGTAGCTGCAAATAACCGAGTACTGTTTTCCCGTCCTGGATGGCACTATTATTTGGGGTTGGATCAGGGCTATCCAGTTGCAGTAGCTGTAATGTATATAGAGAACAATGTTGCTTCATTAACATTTGCGACAACACTATCTGAATATCGAAATAAAGGATTTCAAACAAATTTATTACTTAGACGAATTCATGATACCTACAACAATTGTAATCTCGTTGTTAGTCAGTGCTCATTTGGCTCGCAAAGCCATCGGAATATGGAAAGAGTGGGTATGAGAATTGGATATACCCGGGCAACATGGACAAGGAATTAATTGTGAGGGGAAATTTAGGCTGGCATCGCCTAACATAATATTCAAGCAGCGGCCCTTCGGAGCCTGGTCTGCGAGGTGGATTTCGAAGAGGGATTTCAGCAGCCGGCCCCTTCAGGGTTCATGAATACATAAACGTTATCTGACATAAACCTATTACATTTTAGGAGCAAATAATGAATATCACTTTCTCGAAATGGGTGCAATATTATCGAAGAAATAATCAAAATCTCAAATATATTCATTGGGATGACAACTATAAATTAACAACTAATGAAAGAGAAATAATCATTAAGTCAATTCAACAGTTTCAATTAGGAGAAAACTCTGAAGGTAAATATCTAATTAAACGTGCACAAGAATATGTACATCAGACACAAGATCAGGATTACTATGAAGCGCTTATAGAGTTCATTAAAGAAGAACAAAGGCACGCTAGAGATCTAGGCAGATTTATGAAGGTACAGGGAATCCCACTCCTTCGTAGACATTGGGTGGACAATGTATTTAGAAGATTACGTCGATATGCGAGTTTAGAACAATCAGTCATTGTTCTATTAACTGCTGAGATCATTGCTAAGTTGTACTATAAAGCTTTGCAAAAATCTACAAAGTCAGAAGTATTAATAGATTTATGTAATCAGATTTTAAGTGATGAGGAGAAACATGTTCAGTTTCAATCTGAAACACTTCATAAATTTGCTCAAAATAGAAGCGTTCTCTTTAACAGAATAGTTTATATCCTTCGTAGAATCCTTTTTGAAGGAACGCTAATTATAGTGTGGTATCAACATAAGCCTGTATTTAAATCTGGGGGATATAAACTCAAAAGTTATTACTATGAATGCCGTCATGAGTTTAACTTAACAAAGAAGATTATAGCTAATTCACAGTAGAGGTTTACGTCAGGTAACATTATATCCAAGCTTTGGGTCCTGACGCTCCCTCGGTCAGCCCGAAGGGAATTGGCAGGGAAGTGGAATCTGGCGGACACATCCGCACCGACTAACCGCATCGCGGCCGTCTTTTGACGGAGCCTTAATTCGGTGGGACGTCGTGAATACAGAACTTTATAGGTGATCAGCGTAAAAACAGTATAACAATTCATTATTTTATTTTGAATAGGAGTGAAATCATGCTGGAAGCGGTTATTTTCGATATGGATGGTACACTATTTCAAACAAACAAAATCTTAGAGCTATCGTTAGAAGAAACATTTACTATCTTGAGGTCTCTAAATGAATGGTCGAGTGAGACTCCAACTCAAAAATATCGTGAAATAATGGGTGTTCCTCTACCAGTAGTTTGGGAAACGTTATTGCCGAACCATTCAAATGAAATCAGACGAATTGTGGACGAGATCTTCCTAGAGAAGCTAATTGCAAATATTAATAATGGCAATGGCGCCCTGTATCCGCATGTCAAAGAAATTTTTAATTATTTGAAACATGAAGGCTATTTCATTTTTATTGCAAGTAATGGACTAAACGAATACCTTAATGCCATCGTTAACTGCTACAAATTAGATAAGTGGGTGGCAGAAACTTATAGCATCCAACAAATAGGAACTCAAAATAAGGATGACTTAGTCGGTCATATTCTTAAAAAACATCACATCAGCAATGCAACTGTAGTTGGGGACAGGATTTCTGATTTCAATGCCGCAAAAAACAATGGGTTGAAGGCTATTGGTTGTCGATTTGATTTTGCCCAAGAAGGGGAGCTTGCACAAGCGGATTTTATTATTGACGACTTACTTGAATTAAAAAATATATTTAAACATCAGGGAAAATAGAATGCTTTTGTAATTATATCGAAGAAGACGCTGAAATCATATAACACCATATTTAAGCTGCGGTTACCCCTTGGTCACAATGATGTTTTTGGCAGGGGAGTTGATTCATGTGACAACTTGCTGCGCAAGTTCGTGAATACAGAACGTTATACGCAACCCCTTAAGAATGTTAAACCATGCAACCAATTAATAACAAATGACGAATTGTAATATGAAGTGCGACACCTACTGGAAATAAATAAAAAAGGGCCCATGGCCGGATTCGTGTAGAATGAAGTCACCACAACACCATTCACACAAGGAGAATCCAACCATGAGCTACAGACATCTTAACATAATCGAACGTAGCAAGCTAGAAATCCTACACCAGCAAGGCAAAAGCTCAAGAGCCATTGCGAAAGAACTGGGGAGGCATCCATCAACAATTTGTCGTGAGTTAGATCGTGTGGCTTCATCACATCCGTATCAGGCAGAACAAGCTCAGCACGCTTATGAGGAGCGTCGTAAGGCTTCGGTCTCTCCAGGGAATTGGTCAGATGCTTTGGCTGCTTCACTGGAGGAAAAATTGGAGGCAACGTGGTCTCCGGAACAAATCACTGAACGTTTCCGCACCGAAGGCCGCCGTGCAGTCTCCTTCAAAACCATCTACCGCTGGATCTACGCTGGGCGCTTGGTTCAAGGTGTATTACAGGTTCTTCGACACAAGGGGAAGCGCCAGAAACCCGCAGAAACTCGCGGTAAATTCGCTATTGGTCAATCCATTTCAGATCGCCCCAAAGAGGTTCGTTCCCGTGAAACGTTTGGACACTGGGAACTGGATTCCGTCGTATCAGGTCGTGGGAAAAGTAAAGGCTGCGTAGCGACGTTGATTGAACGAAAAACACGCCTATATACCGCTGTTCTCATGCCCGACCGTACCGCTTTGTCGATGGAGATTGCGCTCGGTGTAGCGATCTCACAGTACCCTACAGGGACCTTCCTCACAGCTACGGCTGATCGAGGAAAGGAGTTTGCATGCTATGCCAATCTGAAAACGACCCACAACCTGCACGTTTATTTTGCTGATCCGTATTCGTCTTGGCAACGCGGTTCCAACGAGAATGCAAACGGGTTGCTTCGAGAGTTTTTCCCTAAAGGTACCGATCTCGCTCAAGTGGAGGATGAAGATCTCGCACACTCTCTGGATTTAATCAATAACAGACCCCGAAAATGCTTGGGGTGGAGAACAGCTCACGAAGCTTTCACAGAGGAACTGTCGCACTTGACTTGACAATCCGTCAAATAATAAATATAGGTGAAAGAATATATTTACAACGTAGCAGTTGAAAACCAGGATGAACGGAATATTAGAAGGTGTACCATATAACAATAAATTTCCACATCGTTAGTTATGCTCCTCGGTCATCAAGAGGAATACCAGAGAAGCGGATTCATAATAAAGTGCAAACTAAAGAATATTGCTATTATGCGAAAGAGAGGATCAAATGAATTATCATTTCGGTTTTTCATGGAAGGGTCTGATAATCTTTTTATTGCCAATGATACCCAATATATTTTATTTTTTAATTCCTGCGTCAGATATATCAGGAAACAATGCAAATAGCCATTTGATTTTAGATGTTTTGGAGCACGGAAGTCAGGCGATATTTTTCTTTCTTCTGATATTTGTTGTAAGAAAACAAGCATCTGAAGTGCGATGTCCTTATATAATTGGTATGGCAATAATGTTGATTTTTTATTATGGGCTATGGATATTGTATTTTACAGGCAACGCAAACTCGATTATTTTTTTGGGGATGGCCGTTCTCCCGGTAGTATATTTTATATTAGCTGAGATTTGGCTTCAAAATTATCTGGCTATTATACCAACAGTACTTTTTGGTATTGTGCATGTCATTAATACATATTTGTCTATTGCGAATTAAAGGGAAGACAACAATTCTCTTAAATTTTGATTGTGCGTTCAGCATGTTATTCTATATCAAGGATTAAGTCCCGAATGGTAAGGTTAGAAGTAAGCCATAGCTTAAGGCAGGGGTGTCCAACGTGAGCAGGAATCTGAATGAAGCCATCGGCAAATCTCCGGTCCGAGGAACACGAGCCTCTTATAAGGCTAGCGTTCATTGGATGAAGTTACTACACAAACCAAAGTTGATACTGCTGAAGGCGTACGAGAGTAAATGAGGGGATCTTTCCTATGCGGAAACGGATTTGATAGGAGCAAAAGATAGAATCCAAAAGATAAAACACGTAAAGACATATTAAATACATAAAACACACAAGACATATAAGGATGTGGAATCGAAGAAAAAGGGGCAGCGTATAACAATGCATTTTTGCTTCGTCGCTGACGCTCCTCGGTCTTCAAGAGGGATTTCGGAGAAGTGGAATCAGGCGACACATCCAACCGGCTAAGTGGCAAAGCCACCCGAACCTCCGGTCCTTAAGCCGTTTGGACGTCAGAAATGCGCGACGTTATACGCAATACCCTAAAATTAAGAAGAAACTAAAGAACAATAAAAGAAGAAACATAATAAAACTTAATTGAAGGTGATAATTATGAAAGAATGGGACTACAGTAAGCCTTGGTTTCATGGCTCGCCATTATTTCTAAATGAATTACTAGTCGGAAGCACAATAACTCAAGATCGAGAGTTAGCAAGAATCTTTTCGCAGAAACCATCTATTGTTTCTTTTGATGAGAATGGCGCAAGATTTCATAATGGTAAGTTATGTGGATACATTTACATAATTGATGAGGAAATTATAAGTGAGGATGTATATCCACATCCAGCAACTACCATGAAACCTGGTGAAGAATGGCTCATAAAAAGAGGATTAAAAGTACGAAAGATAGATGAGACAAAAACAAGAGCGGAAGAACAACTTTCAGAGCAAGAGGAGTTAGAATTATTGGAAAAGCTAAACAACAGATAGCCCATAGCTTGGTCACAGAAGAGGGTGCTGCAAATAACAATGTATTCACGCCTCAGGCCATTCGGCCCTGGGTCAGGCAGGGGAATTGGGGCAGCCGGACAACCCTGCACTGGCTAAGTCCGTCAGACCCGGCTGTAGCCCTTAAGCCAGTGAGGGTTTGTGAATACAAGAACGTTATCTGTAAGATTGAAAAATGATTAAAACTGTAAAAAGAAAAAGTATATATTATCTAATTATAGAGTTAATTCAATTGCAACGTTCTGTTGCTAGAGGGGAAGTGATCAAGGTGCTAATTTTGATCCTGCTTATAATTATTGTTATGGGAGTAGCAATTATAGATGGGAGATTAAAAAAGAAACTTGAAAATGATAAAAGAATTATTTAAAGATTAGATGTGTTAATTAATGAAGTGAGAGATATCCGTAAAAAATAGAGAAATAATAATCACCAAAGAATAGACAACCTCGTTGGGGTTCATGAATACAGGAACGTTAGATGAAATCCCCAATCAATAAAGACTAATACTTTTGAGTGCATTTCATTTTTAAGGGGGAAACATAAATGATAGAACTTAGGAAAATAACATTTGATAATTTTTCAGAATGTCTGGACTTAAGAGTTGAGGAAGAGCAAGGCAGATTTGTAGCATCTATTATATATACTCTTGCGGAATTGTATGTTGTTATAACAAATAAAAGCAGTTTTATTCCAATGCCATATGCGATTTATTGTAATGATAAGATGGTTGGATTTATCGCAATGTCATATGTTATTTCTGAGAGTGAAGATTCTGAAAATTATTATGACATATATAGATTTATGATAGATAAACGATATCAGCGCAAAGGATATGGCAAAAAAGCAATAGAAAAGTCAATTGAGTTACTTCGAACTTTGCCGCATGGAAAGGCCTCAGAAGTCGTGATTCTTTATTCGCCCGAGAATAAGGCAGCAAGGAAACTTTATTCTTCTCTTGGTTTTGTAGAAACAGGGGAGTTAGATGAAGACGGCGATATTTTGGCAAAACTGATCTTATAAAGCAAGCAGGATTTCTATGTAGTAATTCGAAAAAATAAGGTGAATCATCTAATATCATATTAACGCATCTGGTATTCGCCCTAGGTCGCTGGGAGGGATATCGAGGGAGATGGGTCAGGCGACAATCCTGCACTGACTAAGTCCGTCGGACCCGTGCTGTCGCGCTTAAGCCAGTGAGTGTTCGTGAATACAAGAACGTTATAGGAAATCAAGAGAAAGCCTAAATAAATTATAAAGATTAGATAAATCATTAGTTAAGGACGGTGATTTCAATGAGTAGCTTGTTACTAACCTCTTGTGGTTTTTATACTGAAGATATTAAAAATCAATTTCTGGAATTTATTGATGGAGATATCTCTCCATTAAAAGTCTCAATTATTACAACAGGATCCCCTAGAAAAGAAACTAATAGATATGCACAAAGAGCAAGGCAAGAGTTTAAGGATATGGGATTTCAGCATATCAATTTTGTAGATATTGAATTTGATGACCCGCAAATTCTCTTACATAGAGATGTTATATATATCAATGGTGGAAATCCATTTACATTATTGTATTACGCTAAGAAAAGTGGTGCTGATGAAATTATCAGAACACTGGCCGCACAGAATGTAATTATAGTTGGAGTAAGTGCAGGAACGTTATTACTGGGGCCGAATATTAACATCGTCGATTTCTTTACTCCACAGATGAACACAATGAGTTTAACGGATTTTAAGGCATTAGGTGTAACCGACAAGCTTATTTTTCCTCACTATGATCGAGAGGACATATTTAAAGATAGTACTAATAAAACAATTGAAGAGAGAATAGTAGAATTTGAATGCAATGAGAAATGTAAGGTGACAAGGCTTAAAGATGAAGAATATATCTCAATCTTAATGAACCAAGCACATTGAAAGTCGTAAATTCATTGAAAGTAGCTCGAAGAAGCCCCAAAAATCTTGCCAACACCGTATTCACACTGAGGGCTAAGCCCCTTGGGCTGTCAGTGGGGTTTCGAGGAAGTAGTATCCAGCAGACAACTCTTGTGAGGATAAGTCTTCGACCCAGTCGCTCCTTTAAGTCTCTCGGGTTCGGAAATAAAACAACGGTAAATAAAATAACGAAGCAGTTTATATTGGGAGTTGATTCATTGAAGTATTCAACTGTAGTTCTTGACTTGGATGGAACATTATTAAATTCAAAAAAAGAAGTATCTAAGAGAAACGTAGATGCGGTCTTATCTTGTTATCAGAAAGGAATGAGAATAATATTTGCAACAGCTCGACCGCCCAGGGCGGTTAATTGTTTGCTTCCACAAGGATTAGTAGATATCGGGGCTTTTGTATATTACAACGGAGCTCAAGTGATATGTAAGGAAACCAAGATAGAAATTAATGAATCAATCCCTGCTAATGTAACTACAGAAATTCTTGATTACTGTTTGAAGTGTGACCCTCAAATTGAACTGACTATGGAAGTGAAGGATGAGTGGTTTAGTTTAAGAGAGCTTGATTATATGAGCTCAATGAACACACAATCAAACCCCATAGTAAAACCCTTAAAAGAAATAAAGCAATATGATGCCACGAAGATACTTCTGACTGGCAATAATCACAATTCTGGATTGTTTGAAAAATTCGAGGGTAGAGTGAATATACTAATTACGGATAATAATAAATTAGTACAAATCATGCCTCTTCTGGCATCTAAGGAAATGGCAATTACTAAAATCTGTGAATTATATAATGTAGAATTGGATTCCGTTATTGTATTTGGTGATGATCATAATGATGTAGGCCTCTTTAAGATGGCGGGATATTCTATTGCTATGGGAAATGCGATTAGGGAATTGAAGGAAATCGCTTATGAAATAACCGTTAATAATGATGAAAACGGTGTTGCTGTAAGTCTAGAAAGATTTTGTGGGTAACTCAAGGTTACTTTATCTAACAGTACATTCATACACCGTCGCACTTGCTCCTCGGTCGCCAAGAAGGATATCTGAGAAGTTGATTAAGGCAACACATTCAATCAGCTAAGTCTATTAACTCGTTCCCTACGGTAAGCTGCTTGAACGTCAGGAATACAACAACGTTAGCCGAAAGAAGTTCTTATTTTAGGAGGAGTCTATATGATATTAGAAAAAGTTATAAATAGAATTGCAATACAAAGTGAATATAAGGATTTGGTTGATAAGTATATAGATCATATACTTAACGAATTTAAAGATAAGATTCATAGCATTTATATGTGTGGCTCGATTCCAAAAGGAACGGCTCAACCTTTTAAGTCAGATGCAGACTTTACTATTGTATGTGCAAATCCCGAAGATATTGATTACGAAAGATTGTCAAATATCAAAGACAGGCTTTTGGAAGAATATCCATTCGTCACTAAGATGGATACGATCATTTGCTCGATTGATGATGTATTAAGTAGACCGAATGATTGGGGTTTTTGGATTAAGATCATTTGTGTTTGTATACATGGGGAGGACATTGGTGAAAAAGTACCCCCGATCATAATTTCTCCAGAATTCATTTTAGACTTAAATACAGATACCAAGGAGGAAGTAGATCGTGTACATCGTTCACTTTCTAATGTTAGTGATCACTCAATGAAAACTAGATATATTAAAGGTTACTCTAAGAGATTAATTCGTGCATTATACTCTTTGGTTTTAGAAGATACAGGGGTATGGGAAGATGAAATCATTAAGATGAAGAATGCCATATTAAACTATTGTGAGATTAACTCCGCTTTAGTTGAGTATCTATATGCTTGTTACTTGGATAGTAGCAATGTACTTGTTGAAGAGTTTTTGAGAAATGCAGATGAAGTATATCGCTATTTTGAGAACGCTTTAAATACAATGGCTGCTTCCAGAAATTCATTTGGCTAACAATATATTAACGATCTTAATCACCTTGAGAAGCGAGTGACCACATCCAGCCCCAAATCCCGTCGGGACATCGCCAATACAAAACGTTATCTGAAACTGGCAAGATTGAAAGGAGAAAACATGATACTTGGGTTATATGAAGCACATTTACCAGTGAGTAACTTACATCAATCAATCGAATTTTATTCTAAATTAGGATTAGAGCTGGCCTGGAGAGATGAAGATACAGCTTTCTTCTGGATTGAAAAAGATAAGAGTTGAGATGATCCAGATGGAAATAGTTTAGAATTAATGTGTTTTGTAAGTATCCCTGAAAACTTAAAGAATATATCAAATAAATTATCAATCGAAGAATGGGAAGATCTTTTGAAAGCTAAAAACTAAAGAATGTATTGGGGTATTTAAAAGAAGTATCAGCATCAGATAACATAATATTCACGCTGCGGCTCCTATGGAGCCTTGGTCTTGTAGATGGAAGCGCTTCAGCAGACACATTGAACTACGTTGGACGATGAATATAGAAACGTTAAGCGACATAATTGCTAGTGGAAGGAGATTTAAATGCATATTAGAGGAATAATTCTTGAAGGATACTCAAATGCCGGGAAGACTTCAGTATTAAAAGCAATTAAACGTTATCAATCACAAGAAGAATCCTCAGAACGGAGCGTAGTTATTCTTGGAGAACATTATACTCAAATTTTGAATAATAAACATGGAGAATATGTAAGTCTAACCCGAGAAGGACACATTGAGTTACTTAAAGAGCGGGTTGAAATGCTAAAGAAACTTAACGAATGGGCAATTCAACTTGGTCCTGCATCTAGAGGATCTAGGGGACTATTTTATGTTCTGGAAAGGTTTCACTTAAATCATAGAGCTGCATTTGTAGATTCGGATTTGGATGAGATAAATAAAATAGAAGAACAGCTTGAGTCTTTAGGTGCCAGGTGTATTCTGCTTACAATCTCGTCCGAAGTCGTAGAAGAAAGAATTAAAAGTAGACAACCAGAAGAATGGATCTATAAAACAGAAGAAGAAGTAAGATCGTCGGTAAGTGAATTATTAAAAATCCAAAATGTATTAAGACATCAAGCTCAAATCTCAAGAGTGCCAACAATAGAAATCAATACAGATGGTAAGGATTGGGATCAGTATGTAAGGGTAATCATGGAGGGCAACGACATCGCCTAACCAGATGTTCAAGCATCGTCGCTACTGCTCCTTGGTCGGATAGAAGCTATAAGCAGAAGAATGTATTTAGCCAGACGTATCAGGCATTCCCCGGTCGTCGTGAACACAAAATGTTAGATGAAATCAGTTAAAATCAATATCAATATGAGGTGCGTAATGGATCGTAAGATTATTCAAACCGCAAAAGAGATTGCAATAAGAATTATTCGCAAAGCAGGTTTAATCTCTAAAGAGAAGTTTGATAACTTTGTTGAACTGAGATCTAAAGATGAATTTGGGGATGTGGTTACTGAAGTAGATCATATCTGTGAAGAAATCATCATCAAACAAATACAAGACGTATTTCCAAATCATCAGATACACAGTGAAGAGGCAGGGCTTATCGGAACTAAGCACGATTGGTTATGGTTAATTGATCCTTTAGACGGAACTAATAATTTTGCGATTGGTTTACCTGTTTTTACGATATCAATTACCTTAATGTACAAAAGAGAGCCTGTGCTTGGAGTGGTCTATGAACCTCTAACAGAACGTTTATTTGTATCTGTTATTGGTGAAGGGACAAGCTGCAATAATCGACAAATACAAATTAAGAGTAACCCGAATATTTTCAAAGGAAATATAGGTTGGATTCAAGGTCACAGAGTACAAAACGACCCACAAGCAGTAAAACTAAGACAATACATTGATAATAGATTTAAACGAATGTTAAGATTGTGGGCTCCAACGCTTCAATGGTGTATGTTGGCCAGAAGATATTGATGGAATTGTTCTGTACAATTCTGAAGGTGATGACTTGTATTCAGGTATCTTAATGGTTAAGGAAGCAGGGGGGCTTGTTATAGATTTTGAAGGAAATAAGTTTAATGGAATGAAAGAAGAACCTTATTTAATTGCATGTCACCCAGACCACAAAGAAGAACTATTGCAAATTGTAAGAGAAGGATTGAGCTAACACCTAGAAGCAACTGACTTCAGCTAACATTATATCCACGTTTGGGAGCCTGACAGTTCCTCGATCGGCGAGAAGCAATCGGCAGGGAAGAGAATTCAGCGGACACATCCGTACGACTAACCGCATCGCGCCCGCTCCAATTGGTCGCTTAAGTTGGTGGGAGGGTCGTGGATACAGTAACGTTATGCGCCATTAAAGGAGATAATTTATGAAAGGTAAGATACTCTTATTAGTTTTTATTACAATAGTGTTTTCATCTTGCCAAAATAGTAGTCAATCGACTACCTTGAACAGCGAAACTAAATCAAAAATGAATTCTGAACTGCCTCCTGATGAAGAGAGTACAGGTAATGGAACAGAACCGAAAGAAATAACTGAAGGTCGATCAGATGCTTCTAACAATGAAGTGTTATCCATGAGCATTGGGAACTATGAATTGAAAGGAGAATTTTATGATGAAATGCTTCGAAATCCTATAGATCATGATTATGAAGTGGAATTTAATGAGGCTCAAAATTCAAAAGAGATTATTACAACAATGGGATGGGGGGCGTTGGAAAGCAAATATACAGAGATTTGGGATAAAGAGTTGAATCAAATATATAAAAAACTTCTTTCTAAGTTGGATAGAGAACCAAGAGAAGCACTAATCGAATCGCAGAAAGAATGGTTACAGTATCACTTAAAGGAAACAAAATTTGTAGAGAAGACATTTATTAATAATGGTTACCTTGGAACACAAGGATCGGTAAGCCTAGGCATGGTTATACGGGAGAGAATTAGGGAAAGAACAATGCAATTATTTGAATATCGATATTTGCTAGATGGTGAAGTTGAGTTTTTATACCAAAGTAAAAAATAAAGTTGGAATCTGGATCAAAGGTTTTTAGGTGATGCCTCGAAGCAGTAACGGCACATAACAATGTATTCAAGCTGGGGGGATACCACGCCTTGGTCGCCTGCGAAGTTTCGATGAAATGAATCCATACGACACTTTAATTTTACTTAAGATAAGAGCTATCTAAGGGGAATCAAAGTCAGGAATGGACATACGTTAGGTGAAACCGCGAAGTGCATTGAAAAAAAGGAGTTAGATGCAAACATGGAATTAAAACTTGTCCGAGTAAATTCTGAAGATAAAAGTATACTAATCAATTTATATGAATTGTACGAGTATGACTTCAGTAAATATACAGGTCGAGATATAGATAGAAACGGAAAATTCGAAGTAAACATAAATTATTATTGGGAAGGCGACGAAAGATGGAATCCATTTTTTATAGAAGTAGCAGGTAAACTCGTTGGTTTTATAGTAGTCCTTTTTGAGAATATGGATACTGATCCAGATCCGACGCATGTGATATACGATTTTATGGTTTTACAGAAATACAGAAGATCGGGCATAGGTCGTAAAGCAGCAATAGAAGCATTTAAGATGTACAAAGCGAATTGGAAGATTTCGCAAATGGAGAGCAATCTTCCGGCAAGGACATTTTGGAGAAGTGTAATAGAAAGTTTTAAAGGAACTAACTACACTGAACACTATGCACAAGATCGAAAAATATATATACAAGAATTTAGTACAAGAAATTAGAAAAAGAGGGTCATAAAACCCTCTAAATACTAGAATTCTGCAATTCACTAAATAGTTGTAGGGCATCTTTGAAACCTTGTATGTAGATACTTCTTTCTAGGATGGATTGGAGTGAGATTTGTGCGTCTTCGTAAAGAAAAACTGTATGTTGAAGTTGATCGGGCAAAGCATCACGAAGTGTTTTAAAATATTCATCTGTCTCAGCAGAAAGCTGAGTGTACTCTCTATGACACTCCAGAAGCTTAGTATAGAGCAAATCTAAACGTATTCTTATCAGTGGTTCTGTTAATGATTCTACAGTATTAATCATATTTAGTTCCTCCTTTAATTAACTCTATAAAGTTATTATATGACCTCTTAGAGTTAATTGCAAGGTGAATATTTGACTTTGTAGAGTTAAAACTTCGCTTTCAGTTGATGATTGCTAATATGAAAGATAAGATAGAATTACGGAGGGGAAAAGATGAACATAATCAAGTGTAATATACGAGAACTCATGGCAGAACATCGAATAGATGATATAACAGAATTGATGGCAAAATCGGGCTTAAGCCGGAATTCGATCAATAAACTCTATAGGGAAACAAATATAGAAACAACAAAGCTGGAAACTTTATTCAAGCTATGCGATACATTTAATTGTAAATTATCTGATTTGATCGAATACGTACCAGGAGAAAAATAAATAGTGAAGGTCCGGAGCCTTGGTCTGTGGATAGATTTTGAGAAGGAATTTCAGCAGCTCCCCCTTTGGGTTCAAGAATACAGAAACGTTATCCAATACTCCCAATCAAAACAACAAGCATAGGAGCAATATTATGACAATCATTTTCAAAGAAGTAAAAGACATTGATACACAAGCAATTCAAGAACTGTTTCACTCGGTTGACTGGAAATCAGGAGATTTCCCAGAAGATCTTAGACAAGCAATAAACAACTCGCATACGGTTATTACTGCATGGGATGATAACAAATTAGTTGGTTTAATAAATGCATTGTCTGACGGCGTGATGACAGTATATTTTCATTACATGTTAGTACACAAAGAATATCAATCATTAGGAATTGGAAAGAGAATGATGGAACAAATGCTTAGTCGATATTCTAATGTCAAAACAAAAGTACTTATATCCTATGATAGTGCAGAAAAATTCTATGGAATATTTGGATTTAAGCCAGAAGAAGGAACTAAAGCCATGTTTATTTCAGATATGGTATAGCATTGAAGTAAAGATTCCGATCAGATGAGAATTGATTAGATGAATTTGTTTTTGAGAAGGTCCTATATAAAGCTTCAATTCGGATATGAAGGGATACCAGATGATAAGTTATAAACCATTTCAAAAATTATTGATTGACAGGGAGATTAAGAAGCAGGAATTATTAAAAATCCCGGGGATCTCATCGGCAACGATGGCAAAACTCAATACGAATGAGTATGTATCTTTAGAAGTAATTGATAAATTATGTACGGCATTGGGATGCCAGCCTGGAGATCTATTGGAGCATATAGCAGATCAATGATGGGATGATAACATCTGCTGTTAACCAAAATTGAGATTCCGTCGTATGACATAAAGCAACGGCTCCTAACGGAGCCTTGGTCTGCTAAATGGATTTCGAAGTTGATATTTTGGCAGACACCTCCGAGAGTTTGTTGAACTGCATAAAAAAAGGAAGGTGATTAGAAATCACTGCAATAAATTAAAGAGGAGAAGCTAATTATGTCTAGACCTTTAAGAATTCATATTATAGGTTCAACTGGTAGCGGAAAAACATACCTTGGTCAAGTTTTGTCAGAGAAGTTAAATATAAAAATTCACGAACTAGATACAGTCATGTGGAGCAGTAAAGTGGAGTTTTCAGGAAAGAATTCTCCAGACGTGAGAGATAAATTACTACATAAAATAATTGATAATGATAGTTGGATTGTAGAGGGAGTATATTATAAATGGCTTTCTGATAGCTTTTCACGAGCAGATGTAATTTATTACCTAGACACTAATGTATTGATTCGACATTTTAGAATTATCATGAGATTTGTTAAACAAAGAATAGGCGCAGAAAGATCTATATACAAGCAAACATTAAGAGGACTAATTGAAATGCTTATTTGGAATCATAAATTTAATATTACAAATCGGAAAGAAATCTGTAGTTTCTTGTCCCCTTATAAAGACAAAGTGATAATCTTAAAAACCAACAGGCAAATGATAAGTTTACTCAATGAAGGCAGTGAAATCACATAACTCCGTATTTACACATCGGGATATACGTCCCTCTGTCAGCAGAAGTTTTGGTAGAGGACCAGAAGGTAATATAACAATTAAACGGTGGACATTGATCCTTGGGCCCAATAAGCAGTACACCCAGCCTACGCTGGGTCTTATATACAGATAAGTATGTGAAATCGACGAAACTATTTAATGAGGGTGAACGATGAAGATAATAAGAGATAGGGAAGAACTTGAAGGAACTGGTTATATTGAAGTTTTACCCGGGAAGTACCTTGGGCAATGTTGGAATGAGGACTCAATTTACTTTGATGAGGAAGTATTCGGCTTTGTAGAGAAAACAATAGAAAATATATTTTCTGGATATGATCATTATGCATTTAATGAAATACATCGAAAAACGTGGGAGGTGATCCTTGAGGATTTGAAAACGCTTGCTAATCTCCTTGATGAAAAAGTAACAATGGAATTAATAAATGAACATGTATATTTCTTCTTTGGCAGTTCTAAAGATGAGTTTCAACAAGATTTTCTCAATAGTGTTCGGAGACTTCGTGAATTAATCATAGAGTTTGTTGTATGGGTTGAAAAGCAATTAACAACTCAAGATTTTGTTTCAGTTCTAGGCATTTAGCTATTCCATTCGAGGAAGAGTGGTTATTTAAACCACCATAGGAGGAATTAAAATGAAATTTATCGTTTCTGCTAGTGTAATCGTTCTCAATGAACATAATGAGATTTTGCTCATGAAAGGTCGAAGAGGTTGGGAAATGCCTCAAGGTTGTGTTGAAGAAGGAGAGACTATTAGGCAGGCAGCGGTTCGAGAAGTGAAAGAGGAAACAGGGATTGACATTGAATTAATTAAATTTTGTGGTTTGTATCAGAACATAACGCGAGGCGTATGCAACAATATATTTACTGGAAAACCGATTGGTGGAGCTTTAACTACCAGTGATGAAAGTGAAGAGGTGGGCTACTTTACTTTAGAAGAAGCTGGGCAAATGATAACATGGGGGAATTTCTATGAAAGAATTCATAATGCATTAGATGAGAAAAGCCATCCTTTTTTGATTGAATTTTCAGAATAAGGTCACTCATTATGGTAGACTCCACCTTAAAGCCGCTCCTATCTTGGTTGGTGATGTTCTAGACAAACACCATTCGACCCAAGATAGGGGCGCTTTTTATATGCTTGTACCTTCGTAACTCAGGTTTAATTGCGCTAGTTTTCTAATCAAAATACAGATATGAGAGTAGTGTAATATAAGGAGCAGCCCGAGAATACAGGTTGCTTCTTTTTTTTGCTTTTACACTTCGTAAATGGAACATTGTGGGTTATATTGGATATGATTTGGTTCTATAGTAGAGAAATGGAGAGGTGGTCAACTTTGGATGAAAATGTACGCTTTCCGATAGGACACTTTGAGCCAAGTCTTAAATTCTCTAATGAGGACCGAATCCACATCATAGGTCGAATTCTCGGAATTACGAAAACCTTAAGAGAGATTACACAACATCTCAATGATGAACAACTTTGTACTCCTTATCGTGATGGCGGTTGGACAATCACACAGATTGTGCACCATCTTGCGGATAATGACATGAACGCTTATATCAGATTTAAGAGAGCCTTGACTGAAGATGAACCGATGGCAAGCTCATATCTAGAGGATTTATGGGCATCATTACATGATTACAGGAATACGCCCATCGAAGATTCAATTTTGTTGATGGAGATACTGCACAAGCGATTTCTCACTCTGCTGCTTGGTTTACATCCCGATCAGTTTAGACGAACACTCCGAACAGAAGTGTTAGGTACAATTACATTGGATATCGCGATTCAAAGATTTGTATGGCACGGGCAGCATCATATTGCTCAAATTAAATCTTGTATAACATCGCAGAGGTGGTAGGGTCTTATCTCAGGTGTGTAGGTAACATAATGGGAAATTGTGAATTGAATTTCTGAGGAGCCTTGGTTTGCTGCTATCATTTACTGAGCATTTGTATGTAAACGAATTCAGAACTAGATGAGTGACTACGCTTTAAATATAAATTCAAATAGAAGTAATTTTGATTTAGGGGGGATACAAATGTTGATTGAAGACGAAAAGTATACCCTGATTGCGCAGTTGAAATCAGAATAGTAGACGTTGGCGGTTTAACAAAACCACAGCTTATACAGAAACTGGACCAACACTCTATTTCATTGAATAAATATGGAGAACAGTTGTTAAATGATGAGAGATTTATAGTTTCCAGTACAAAGCGAAGATTGCAAACGGTTGAGTTGACCGTCAGACAACTTGGATTTTCGGATGGTGCTACGACTTTTCAGCTCTTTCGAAGAGCAAATGATCTTGGGTTAGAATGTTGTCCGGTTGAGTTAGGACCTTATCTAAGAATGCAATATTTGGATCAGCCTGAGATATGTTCTACCAATATTTCAGAGGGTAACAAAGCTCCGTCCGGCTCCATTACGATAGCATCTGCAGCCCTTACGGAGGATAATGAATTTCCAAAAGGTTTTTATCTCAGACGAATAAACGACAAGTTATGGTTACGAGGATATCTTGCGGACGATTTGCATATTTGGAGTCCTCAAGATCTTTTTATCTTCTGTAGGGCTCAGCTTCTATTGTATGAAGATCAGAAAGGTATTTTTGAAAACAAAGGAGTGAAGACCAATGGATATCAAAAACAAAAGCGGAGATGTGCTTGGAAAGATTCAAATTGAATCCTTACGCAATGATCATGCGATTGACCGGATCGTCATTGACTTAAAGCCTGGTGAGGGGAAGGCGATATACACCGCAGATGTTATAGAGAACCAATTCACGCAACAGACCAACTATGCACCCATTTCATGGGAAGACGGTTTGGAACAATTGCAGAAACATTATTCTCCATGGCAGCCGAAATTTCCGATTGATTCTGATATAGATGCCATTCATGTATTTTATGGATTTGATAATTTAACTCCGCAAGAAATCGATGAAATGATTGAAGAAAGTAACAGGTCAGGCAGAAATGTAGTGATACGAGACTTGAAGCCCAATAAGAAGGTTGTGGGCATCAGCATCACATATAAAGAATACGGTGGTTATAAACTTAATATTTTCGGGACAACAAAGAGCCGGATCGCATTGCCTGATCATGATGGTACTAAGGTTAAACAGGTAGCCATACGTGGCGTCCAAGCATTTTATATTTTCAATAACGAAACTTCCCAATTGGTATGGATCGAAGAGGATGTGCATGGGAAGGCGCTGCAATACGAGATCATTGGCGGAAACATGTCAGAAGATCTTGTGATGAAGATTGCGAAGTCAATGAACTGATAAATGATGATATTAATCTGAGTGAGGTGCAACGATGAGTTACAAAGCTATACTCATAGACCAATTAAACGCCTGTTATCATGACAAGAGCTGGTTTATTCCGCTTCATGATATTTTGACAGACCTCAATGCGGCGGAGGCCGCTTATGTAAAGAATGAGGGAGAGCATTCCATTTGGGCGATCGTCAATCATCTTATTTTCTGGAATGAGAAGTGGCTTGAGAGATATATTGCCGAACAGGTCAACGGGCAGAATTCAGTGAATAATGAGGATACATTTGACATAGATACGTCTAACCTGAATGATGTGGAGTGGGGCAAGACATTACATAGACTAAAAACCGTCTTTAGTGATTGGAACAGGGCACTTGAAGATAGTGAAGAACATAAATTGACACGTGAAGTCCCTTCCTATTTCAACGCGCCATGGTGGGGAGTTGTATCAAATCTATGTATTCATAATGCCTATCATATTGGCCAGATCATGCTGCTCAAAAAATCAATGAAACAAACGTAGTACATGCTGTATTTCGTTTATAAAATTATACTTAAGTAAGGAAGATGACTATCATGGAAAAAGGCAAAATTATATTTTTGAACGGTGTAACCAGCTCTGGTAAAACTTCAATTGTCGAAGCGATGCAATCATACGATGATCCGTTTTTCTATGTTGTGGCTAATGATTTATTTGAAAATACGATCGGTGATAAACACCTTCAGACGAATTACTGGAAGTATCTGAGTGAAGCGATTGTAATGATGTATCATACGGCAAAAGTATTTTCAGACCATGGAAAGCATGTTCTGATCGATGGCATACTTGTGGAAAGACCGGAGCTCGCACCTCATTATGAACAAGTCAAACATATTTTTGAAGGGTATCCACTGGATATTGTGGAACTGCACTGTCCTCTCGATATCTGTCGTCAGCGTAACATTGAACGTGGTGATCGAAGAGAAGAGCAATCGGATGAGCAGCATCAAATCATGGCCCAAAACATCAACTATAGCTACTCCATTGATACAAGTATGAACACACCGGAAGAATGTGCGGAGAAGATTATTGCAGCGCTGTTCAAGACCAATCATGAACCATTGAAAAATATGTAAAGATTATATTACGAAGCTGTAGTGGAATCGATATCTAGTAACAACTTTGTCTGCTTTGGTCTGGAGGATTAAATGAGGATTTCAATGGATTTACAATTAAGAAAAAGTATAGTTAATGATTTAAAGTCAATGGGGATAAGGGAGGGTATGACGATAATCGTTCATTCCTCCTTCAAAGCAATAGGTAAGGTTATAGGCGGCCCGGTAAGTGTTATTTTAGCTCTGGAAGAAGCCGTTGGAACCAATGGAACCATTGTCATGCCCACTCAAACAGAACATCTTTGTGAACCTTCAGAGCATGACGCGAATCTGTCCTCAGAGGAAATTGAGTTCATCAAAGACAATATGCCTATTTATTATCCTGATCTAACCCCAACCTCGTATATGGGCATCATTCCTGAGGTGTTTCGGAAGCAAGATGGTGTGTTTCGAAGCTCACATCCGCACATGTCTTTTGCTGCCTGGGGGAAAGAGGCAAAACGGATAATGGAAGATCACAACTTGCATTATGCATTAAATGAGAAATCTCCGTTAGGAAAAATCTATGATTTGAGTGGATACATTCTGTTACTTGGTGCGCCTACAAATAGTAACACCTCCTTGCACCTGGCCGAATATAAACAGCAGAATTCATTTGTTAAGCCAAAAGTTTGGGGAGTAAAAATGCTGGTGGATGGACTTGAGCAATGGACTACATACGATGATATTAACAATGAATCAGATGATTTTGAATTGATTTTTAATGAGTTTAAGATCCAAACTAACGCTGTTACCGAAGGAATGGTAGGGGAAGCTGTGAGTTATCTAATACCCCAAAGAGAGATGGTTGATTATGCTTTGGGATGGATGAATCGGAATCGAAGAGAACCTATAGAGCAGTGAATCATTTCAAAAAGAAAGAAAGGGGAAATGTAATCATGACTAAAGAGATTGAACATTTGCTTCAAAATTTTGAAGAATGGGCGTTGTTTGTCAAGACGATGAATCATCTTGAAGAGAAGACCTGGAATTCCAGCATGGAAGAAGGGAAATGGACGATTAAATCCATCGTCAGTCATATCATGTTATGGGACCGATATTTTTACAAGGAAGCGATTGAGAAGATTGCTCTGAAGCAGCCAGTTACGTTGAAACATATGAATTTTGAAGAGTTTAATCGCAAAGCTATTGAATTTGGTAACCGCACAGAGACGTCCGAAATCGTAAACAAGGCGATCACGTATCGCCATAAAATTATGAATGACATTCGAGGGTTATCGGAGGAACAGCTTCATCAGACGTATTTGGACGCAGAGGGAAACGTATTTTATATTCCCCAATATCTTAAAGATTTTATATGGCATGACCAGCATCATATGGAACCGTTGAAGGTATATCTTCTCCAGTCTTGAAGCGTAAAGGACTTAACATGTAGGAAGCGGCACGGAATGCAGCATGTGGCTTGCTTTGAAAATAATATGTATCCCAAACAAGGGAGGGATTGTAGTGAGTACACATACGATTGAATTAACTCAGGAAAATCTGATTGGTTCATTTACCAATGAGGTAACTCCCATTTTGAGCGTGAAATCTGGTGATTCCATTCGTTTTCAGACGCTGGATGCGGGCTGGGGAACGGGGGTGAGTTATGCGGAACGCATGAAACCTTTTGATCGTCAAGGTGAAAAAGATGGAGGTCATGCCTTAATCGGTCCGATCTATATCGATGAGGCGAAGCAAGGACAGACGTTGGAAGTT
Organism: Paenibacillus sp. FSL H7-0940; assembly: GCF_037979415.1. Classification (NCBI taxonomy): domain Bacteria; kingdom Bacillati; phylum Bacillota; class Bacilli; order Caryophanales; family Paenibacillaceae; genus Paenibacillus; species Paenibacillus sp. FSL H7-0940. Next base: position 2,985,974 of record NZ_CP150280.1, on the reverse strand, counting down.
ATTTTCAATGAGATCGTACCCGGGAGTTACGGGTTTACTTCCGCTGGCGGATATCCGAACTGGCAGAACCATAAGTTACATCTAACAGAGGTTGAAGAACTGTCGCTGAACTGGACACTTGATCGCCAAACGATGAATGGAACCTGTGAAATAAAAGGAAAGTCCTTCACTGTATCTCTCTCGCCGTTTATGGGTGTAGTGGGCATGCCGCCAGAGTCAGGTGGGATTCATACGACTTGGCCACCTCGCTATTGTGGAGGAAACATCGACTGCAAGGAACTGGTGCAGGGAAGTAAATTATATTTACCTATCCCCGTAGACGGGGGTTATCTCGCGATTGGTGATGGTCATGCACGGCAGGGGGACGGTGAAGTCAGCTGTCAGGCCATTGAATGTCCGATGGAAGTGGTGGATGTCACGCTTAATGTGATTGATGATATGATTTTGACCAATCCTCGTGCACATACGCCATCCGGCTGGATTACCTTCGGTTTTCATGAAGATTTGAATGAGGCTACGGTTCAAGCATTAGACGGGATGCTCAATCTGATGGGTGAGTTGTACGGACTAGATCGAGTGGAAGCGATTGCACTTGGAAGCGCGGTAATTGACCTGCGTATCACCCAAATTGTGAATGGCGTTAAGGGTGTACATGCTGTCCTTCCGCATGACGCTTTTAAGTAACTTGGGTCTGTTATACGTCGTATTAGTTGAACTCGGGGGTCGATAAAATGAAAGGCAGACCACAGATCGTTTTAGATATCGCAGGGGTTTTGTTAAGTAATATGTCGTTGACGTGCTGGAAAGATATGAGTGAGGAAACCAACCTATCGGCAGAATCTTTGAAAGTACATTTTGCAGGAATCAAACGAAAGCTCTGGACAGGAATGATGAGGGAAGAAGAGTTCTGGCAATCGTTGAAGGAGATGTATCCCGAATTATCGATAAGCCGAGCGAAGGACATCTTATACAATTCAATTGTTCCCTTACCAGCCGCTCAATACCTTGAGCGATGGAGTGAGTTCGCAGATATCCATCTACTCAGCAATCATTGTAAGGAATGGATTGAGCCGAATCTGAGCCGTTTAAGCTCATTTACCAAAAGTGTAACCATTTCTAATCAAGTGGGTTTATGCAAACCTGAGATTGAGATATACCAACGGGTCAAAACCCTCCTGGCAGCTGGAGAAGAGGTTCTATTTATAGATGATCAAGAGAAGAATTTACATTCGGCTAAGTTACTTGGCTGGGAGACTTTACTGGCTGACGAAGAAGGAGATTGGGTTAATGAAGTTGAGTCATTGCTAATTTAGAATGTAATCCAGAAACCAATCAGTTCCGGATATTACCTGCTGAACTCGTCAGTCAATGAAAGAGAGTAATAGAACAGCATGCATAACTGGCACACCGTGCATAACCGCTAAACTCCAAATTGCTTTAAATGATGATCTAAATGCTTATATATGCCTTTACCCCATTGCTCGGCTGTTAATTTTCCGAAGAAGGGATGGGGGTGGCGGGAGAATTTTTCTGAAGCACCTTGTTGAAAGATATTAATCTGCTGCTCAAGCTTTTCTTTTTCTTCCATAAACTGTCGTTGGTCATCAATAATGATTGTGGGGATCGTAGACATATTGTGGGGCAAGGGCTTGTCATTATAAAACATTGGTTTTGCGAACCGTCCTATAAGTCTCCCAAGTAATCCTCTAGGTGGAAAAGCATTTCCTAAGGGGATATCATGAAATGCTGAACAGTGAGCCAGCATTTGAGAGACCTGCATCGTGCCCCATTCAGGGATGGATTTTTCACTAAGTTGAGCCATGCGCTCTGTAATTTCAGCAGCATTCATCGTATCAAATATACTTTTCACAAGAACACCTCAGTCCTCTAGGATATAAAATTTGGACTTAAACTATCATCATTCTCCTATTGAAAGGTTTATCCTCTTACTATCAAGAATAATAAGATATGGTAAGTTTAGTCAATGTATTATAGGAAAACCACAATTGAAATCGGAGGATGCGAACTTGGAAAATAAGGAAACGTTTAATCTCGTAGCAGATGAATATGAACGATATAGACCCGTCTATCCGAGTGAAATGTTTGATGATATTTTTACATATCTGAATCTTAATAAAGAGGATTCCATTCTTGAGATTGGCTGCGGAACGGGGCAGGCCACTGGCGGATTGGTGAGCAAGGACTATACAAACATCACGTGTATTGAATTAGGCAGCAACTTGGCACAGTTCACCGCAGACAAATTCAAGTCATATCCATCGATTCAAGTAATCAACACTTCCTTTGAGGAGTGGAATAACGAAGGAAAGCTATTTCAATTGATTGTGTCAGGAACGGCCTTTCACTTCATTGATCCGGAGGTCGGTTACCACCGGGCTTGGGAATTGCTAGAGAATACAGGCGGCATTGGACTTTTCTGGACGATTCATGTACCGGTCTATGACCAGCTGCACAATGAAATTCGTTCCCACTACACAGCATTATCCCCTCATCTCGATGATTCGCACTATCCTTCGCCAGATGAAGTTATCCAAGAGCGTAAAGAAATAACAGAAAAATCCGGCTTGTTCACGGATATTGAGGTTAAGGAGTATAACTGGATACAGACTTGCTCCAGCGAAGAATATGTCGCTTTATTAAATACCAACTCCAAACATCAGCAGCTTTCTATTGATGTTCGGCGTTCACTTCTAGAGCGAATCAAACATTCCATTGATGCTGCAGGTGGAACGATAGAGAAACAACATAAGGTTGCGCTTTTTCTAGGGAAGAAAAAGGTCTAAGAATATATGTTTTTATTATTCTACTTAAGAACAGGAGAGAATATATGAGTGATCCGCGTTCAACATACAGTATCCAAACGGCAGTGTTAAGTTTACAAGAGGAATTAGAGAGGTTAAAGATGCAGGCGATAATGGGGTGGTCCAAAGAATTCCGAAATCTAGAGTGGTATGGTTTGAAAAATGGAATGCGTGTATTGGAGGTCGGAAGCGGACCAGGTTACATTACAGAGCAACTTTTGAACAGTCTGCCGGAGAGCGAGCTTACCTCTCTTGAGATTGATCGTTCACTGCAAGCACAAGCCAAAGAACGGCTGAAAGATATTCCTTCCACGCGATTACAATTTGTAGAGTCTTCCATCTACCAGATGGATCTGCCTGATGATTCTTTTGATTTTGTCGTGGCAAGACTGATCTTTCTTCACTTGAACAATCCTGACGAAGCTGCACAAGAGATATATCGTGTACTGAAGCCTGGCGGCCGTCTTGCCATTATTGATGTAGATGACGGCGTTTTTGGAGCAGTGAATCCTGATGTTCCTGCTTTGCATACGGTATTAATGAAAATTTCGGACTATGTAGCACAACACGGTGGTAATCGCTTAATTGGCAGAAGTCTGCCGCGTCTCCTTTCTGAGAGCGGATACATCGATGTTGACATTGATTCTGTCCTTCAACATAGTGATCTGTTAGGCATAGAAGGGTTTAAGCACCAGTTTAATCTTAATCGTTTTGTACATTTTGCTGAAAAAGGTGTGATCAGTTCGGAGGAATTTGCTCAGCTGCAACAAGCTTCTGAAGCGATAAATCATTCGCCGGAAGCCTATGCCATGATGAATTTCATTACAGCTTGCGGCACGAAGCCATTGACATAGCTGAATTGAAACTAATTAAGGACGGAGGATGGGGATGAATATCGTTCATTCTTTTCAGGAATTATTAGTTCGAGGGGATCATCAGGGTATGATTGAGTTACTGAAAAACTTCGAACAATCCAGGAAATTGTCTGTCCATGAACAAGGCTGGGTCTACTGGAATATTTCAGATGGTTATGCCTTGTTAAGAGAGCCTGAACCGCTTTATGCCAATCACCGGGAATTCTTCAAATGGGGGAAAGAAAATCTCGCCCCGGAGCAGTTACACTGGATTGTTTCGGATTCAACACAAGCGTTGTCATTATCTCTGGGAAACTACTTTGATCATTGGATGGACTGGTACCAATATGCTTGCGATAATGCTCCGAAGTTGGATACCAATCGAGGTGTTCGATTCGAGAGCCATCGGGCTTTGGGTGGTTCGCTTTGGGTTTTGGAGAGATACAGTGAAATGGACAGTGTGCTTGAAAATATGAACCAGCTTATACAAGAAGATGAGACATGGTCCAATATTCTTTTTGCCCGAATTACATACAACAAACAGCGTTTGGCCTATCTGCATCATGTTGGGGAGGTTAGAGAAGTAAATCTGCTTCTGGATGAAACGCCGAATTTGATAAACAAGATCGACTGGTCAGCATTAGATCAAATAAAAAATCAGGAAGTTGTAGGTAGCTGGAGACAATTGAATTCATCCAGTAACTCACAGAGAGATGTTCACATCGCGATGAACAATCTGGCATGTATTTTGACAGATATTGAAAAGGTAGAGGAAAGTGTGGGGTTATTCAGACGGCTACAGGACAATGGATATGCTTTGAATGGGTATGCTTTTTCTAAATATGTCTGTTCGGTCTGGAAGTCAGAGGGGGTTGAAGCTGTTAGGGAAGTGTTAGGTGCCAATAAATCTTTTGAAATCGCTGAACTGATTAAACATAGCCCTATGCTTTCAGAGATCGAAGATTAGGTTTTAGGTTGTCTAAAAGAGGACTGAACTTCAAGGACTAAGAAAGAAGGAATGCATGAAGTGAACCATGACATCTTGTTAAACAGATTTCCGAATGTGAACATTGTTAAGCTAACAGGTGGTTATACCAATACGACCCTTTTACTTGAGGGAACTGATCCGCAGATGATTGCTAAAATCTATCATGTAGAAAATACAGATGCAAGGACAGAAATAAGCGCGCTAAGGTTGTTAAATCATTCTGGCGTGACTCCGCGAGTGCATGATTGCTTTGAAAAAGAAAACTGGCTGTTTGTTATGATGGATTATGTTCCAGGAATAAATGCACAGAGGCTGCTGGATCAAGATGGACGTGACCAAGGCAGGAAAATTTATGAGCAACTTGGTATATATCTCGCCAGAGACGTGCACACAATCAAACGAGGTGACTGCGAAGCAGAGCTGCCAGTCATAACGAAGTCCGCTAATGATGTGGAGGAACTTGAGTTTGTACCCTCCGGAATCAAAAGCATGGTAAAAGAAGTGTTGGACATTTCCGATCATGGGGAGCAAACTCTGATTCACGGAGATTACGGACCACATAATGTCATGTTATCCAACGATTCAATGTTCATTTTGGACTGGGAGTGGGCAGGATGGGGCAATCCGTTGTTTGATATCGCATGGGTGGTCTGGTTTGTGCATCTTCATTACCCTCACATGGCAAAGGATCTGTCAGAAGTCTTCTTAAATGCATATACAGAACGTACAAATATTGATGTAACAAATGATCTAATTCGGGCATATTCCACATCCAAAGTAATACAGATCATGCACCGAATTAAGAATGCTCATCCAGATGTACATAGGGAATGGCTCCGCAGATTAGAATGGACACTGCAAGCGAGCTTTAACAAGGCTTAATCGTGAAATTTCGTTGAAACGCTGAAATATACGTGAAAGGAGTGATGTGATATGAGAAACAATACAAATCTGAGTAGAAGAAATGAAGTTGCAAGAGGTGTTTTTGTCTAGCACAGAGGACCAAAGGAAGGTTTCCGAGGGATTCCTCTGTGTAATTTTCACGAGGAGGAGTTTCAATTTATGATTCAATTAAAAAGTGTGTCGGTGGATAATTGGTATGCTTGCACCCAACTGGATGTAACTGAAGAGCAGAGAAAAAGTTTTCCAGCGCCGGTTGTATATTGGATTGCTGAATCCAAGGTTGTGACCGATTTTCAACCCATGGCCATCTATTTTGATTCGGATCTGGTTGGTTTTGCCGTGTACTCAGATAAGGCGGATCATGAGGATAACTATTGGCTTCTTGCTCTAATGATAGATACAAAATATCAGGGCAGAGGTTATGGAAGAGAAGCGTTGAGGAAGTTAATTGATCTAATGAAAGAATCGCTGAATTGTAAACGCATCATGATTGGACACAGGCCGGAAAATGGTATCGCCGGATATCTCTATGGATCACTTGGTTTTCACAGCGTAAGTGAAGGGCTGATTGATGGCGAAGTCGTTCGGCTTCTAAGATGCAAGTAGTGCCAAATCACACGCGATTTGGATTGTAAAGGAGGTAGCTTGTCTTTGAAGCATGTACACATTATTTTCTCATTACTCTTTATCATGTTAGGAATTGTGATTATTACGATCTCGAAAATGATTGAAGAGGTGATTCCCAAGCTAGGGTATGCAGCATTCCAGTCAGCAGCAGCTGGCAGTTATGATTCGAGTGCTTATCAAGTGGATTTTGTACTGAATTATTGGATAGGCGCGATATGCATTTTAGGTGGAGTTATCTGTTTATTAGCTAGAATGAATTGGGTTCAGAACTCCATTCGTGAATTGAATATAAGAAACAAAGCGTTTGATGAAACTCATAATTATGACGACACAAGAGAACTGAAATAGGATATGATATGACGTAAAAAAGAGGGGCGGATATACATGATTACATTCCAATACTTTGAACCGGAGGATTTTGATCTACTGATCGAATGGAGTGGGGATGAAGCATTTTTGCTCCAGTGGGCCGGTCCTCAGTTCCAATATCCACTTTCCAGAGAACAGCTATCGGATTATTTGCATGGTGCCAATGATAAGAACACTTCAAATAAGTTCATTTATAAAGTGATGGATGAGTCGACTCAGGAGAGTGTGGGCCATATTGCTCTTGGCGGTATCGATCGATATAATCGTTCAGGGCGCATTGGTAAGGTGCTCCTTGGCAAGCCATATCAGGGTAAAGGCTATGGAAAGCAAATGATCGATGAGGCACTTCGAATTGGATTTGAAGAGGAGAAGTTACACCGGATCAGTCTGGGCGTATTTGATTTTAATGTCGCAGCCATCCGATGTTATGAAAAAGCGGGCTTTGTACAAGAAGGACTTATTCGTGATGCGAGAAGATATGAAGATACCTTCTGGAATCTTATTGAGATGAGCATATTAGAAAACGAATGGAAAAAATAACTTCTCATAAGGTATCATATACTTGAGGTTCATATTTCTTGAGAAACCCTTCGTTGAATGGAAGTCATAACTACATTTGCGAAATTTAAAAGGGGATGTCCGCCTGTCATCAGAATGACAGGCAGACATCCCCTTAATTGCTTCCTTCCTGATTTATTTCAATGATCCCCGTATCAATAAATTCCTTCACAGGCACACCTTCGCTTGCAAGTAACAGGGTCTCCATCATTTTGGTACCCCAGACTCCTTCATTCTGAGAAATGACGGCAGACAATTGACCGTTGAGCAACCCGTTTTCACTGGTCGGGCTGTCACCGAACGCGATTAAATGCCGATTAAGGCCTTTTGCTTTCCAGATCAGGGTAGAGGCAGAGACAGAAACAAAATCGAGCCCGATAATCGCATTGAAGTGAGGGTGAGCTTGAATCATGTTCTCCATATCGGACATGGCCTGATCTTCATTCCCTTGATGATAACGAACTTCCAAGATTTCGATGTCTGTTTCACTGCGGATATAATCAATGAATCCATTAAGCCGCTGCTGCAAACCTTGCATCTCCTCCAAGCCATTCTCGACAAGAATCATACCTTGATTATGCAGGAGTCGTGTAGTCGTCATTGCGAACTGCTGGCCAGTACGGTAGTTATCGGCGCCCACATAAGCGATTCGATGACTCGATGGGACATCTGACTCAAATGTAATGACAGGAATACCTGCAGCTTGGGCTGCATCAATAACGGGGGTAAGTGCAGCAGCATCCACAGGAGATATAGCGATCCCGTCCACATGCTGTTTGATCATATTCTCCATGATACGGATCTGTTGTTCGGTGTTGGCTTCATCAGGGGCGTTTACAATCAACGTGATATTGTGTTTCCCTGCATACTCCGTTGCATCCTTCGTGATCATCTCATAGGTTGGATACGTCATTGGATAAATAATACCAAAAGTTTTGCTCGCTGCAGATTTCTCTACAGGTGAAGTTGCAGGAAGTGTTGCAGCCATTTGCTGTGGACGATTGTGTGCCGAACCGGATGAAATGATCATCGGGAACAGAAGTATTAGTGTAAGTAAAAGTGCAAATCTGGCTTTATTCATACATCGGCTCTTTTCTCATATCTGATGGTCCGGCTTGCGATTCCTCGGTTCCTTGAGTTCGGTATTCTCTTGGTGTAAAACCTGTTGTTTTCTTGAATATATTGGAAAAATAGTGAGAGTCGTTGTAACCAACTTTATAAGCAATCTCAAAGGTTTTGTTGTTGGTTGTTTTCAGTAGCTCCTTGGCTTTACCGATTCGAATCTGGGTTAGATACTCCGTTATCGTTTGACCGGTTTCCTGACTGAAAATCTTGCTTAGATGACTTGGACTGATTCTAACGTGTGCAGAAATCATCTTCAACGAGACCTGTTCGTTATTGTATTCACGGGATACATAGGCTTTCACCTGATCAATGACATCACTGTATTTTCCAGAGCACGCTGCTCTTCTCTGCCATAACAGGTTAAGCAGGGAACACAGATATTGGTTACAATCCTCCCAGCACGTAATCTTCCGAATCGTCTGTTGCAGGGAAGTAATGTTCTCATCCGAATGGTCACTCATGCGGAACAACTGATTCGCGAGCCGAAACGACTCCAGCGTAAGATCATTCAACAGATAGAAGCCATACGAGGAGGACTTCCAGTCGAAGGACTGTAATGGAGCGGCAAACTCTTGCACAAAATGGTCACGCAGATTGGGGCTGCCGATTTTGAGAAATTCAAGAAACGAATTCCTGTCGAGAAAAAGAGTCGTTTGCTCATCCAGGTTAATTTCATGTAGAGAAGCTCTGTTCTGAAGGGTGAGTCGATTAATATATTTGTCCTCCTCCGCTTCCAGATACGAGACATGAATTCCTTGCAGCCGCTCCTGTTGACTGCCAATGCCCAGAATAATATTACATTTGAACGTATGCTCAAGTTCCATACGAACCCGCCCGCGAAGCTGCTCCAGATATACGGATATGCTGTCATCGGAGTGATACTTGAGTAGAAGCACCAACTCGGTCCGGCTTCGAATATAAGGAAGAAGTTCAACGTGGGGATCACGAGTTTCCTCCAGTATGGGAAGCAGCTTCTTCATCAGGGATTCCGGGTCCCGGGAGTCATCTGTTAATCGAACGTCGATAATGACAATTGTATAATACCTGGCCGAGAGAGGAAGTGAGAGTTGTTTAGCTGATTCAATCGCATCGGTTGTACCGATGAGTCCTCCGCACAGATCGGCCAGCAGTTTTTCTTTGGTGATCGTCCGGTTTGTCATGCGTTGATGTTCTTCATCCATTTGTTTGCTGACCTTATGCAGCATTTGGATTAGCTCTGCTGCGCTAATGGGCTTTAGACAGTACTCGGTCACACCAAGCCGGATGGCCTCCTGGGCATAGCTGAATTCATCATGACCGCTCATAATAATGATTTTGATATCAGGTTGTTGAGTGCGAACGATGGAGGTCAGTTCCAATCCGTTCATAAATGGCATTTTGATATCTGTAATCAGAATATCCGGAGCCCATTCATGAATTAAAGGTAACGCAAGCTCGCCGTCGGGTGCATCCCCGCAATAGTGAAAACCTTCCTTTTCCCAATCAATGCAGCTCCGTATATTCTCCCGAATTCCAATTTCGTCATCCACGATCATCACCTTTTTCAACGGTTAACCTCCTTGCTTTTGGGGATACGAATCATAAATGTGCTGCCTTCCATATACGTACTTTCCATTTCAACGCCATAAGATGGTCCGAAATAGAGTCGAATCCGGTGATGTACATTGAGCAGACCAAATCCGCCCTCCTGCTCGTCATCTTGGGGTGAACGGGAACCGGCCGGCTTCTCCAGCTCTTCACGTAATTGTGTCAATCGATCCGCAGACATGCCAATTCCGTTATCCTGTACGGTCAGAATGATGCTATTGTCCTCTACATATCCGTGTATGGATATCAGCCCTTGACCGCGTTTGTTCTTGATCCCATGGTAGAGCGCGTTCTCAATCAGGGGCTGCAGCGTCATTTTCAAAATGGGATAATCCTGAAGATCACGATCAACGCTGATCTCGTAAGTGAGAATATCGTGGTACCTCATCTGTTGAATAACCAAGTAACTCCGCGCATGTTCAAGCTCGGTTTGAATGGATACCCAGTCGAATCCTTTGTTCAGACTCAAACGAAAGAACTTCGAGAGGGCCTGCACAAGTTTGATTACATTTTCTTTTTTCTCAGCTTCAGCCATCCATAGGATGGATTCCAACGTGTTATACAGGAAATGAGGGTTGATTTGAGCTTGCAACGTACGTAGTTCAGCTATTTTCACCTGTTCATTCTCTCGAATGCTCTTTTCGATTAGCATTTTGAGTTTATCCAGCATCACATTGAAGCTTTTGCCCAGATCAGCAATTTCGTCCGAGCCGTGTGGTGTGACTTTGGCTTCCAAGTAACCGTTTGCAGCTTTACGCATCTTGTTCATCAGAATTCGGATGGGAAGAATCAATCGGTTATTCAGGAAAAAATATAACGATATCGCAAAGAAAGCACTTAACAAAACCGTAATGATGATCAATTGGCGAATGCTATTGGCCTCTGCAATGATTTCCTGATAAGGAGCTACCCCGATCATTTTCCATCCGGTCTGTTTTGAGGTGCTGTATACAACAAACTGGGGCTTGGATCCTGCAGACAGGATAAAGCTGTCGTGCTGTAGATGTAAAGGGACCGATCGGATCTGATCCATCATGGTTATGGATGCAGGGGTGACATCTGGCCTAAAGAGTGTATTTCCGTATTGATCACTAATATAGAAAAAACCGGAATCCTTAATTGGGGTATTCGTCAAAAAATCATCAATGAATGAATCATTCAAATCAATCACTATGAACCCGATGACCTCATGCGTAATTCGCTCTTTGACCGTGGTTATAATTGAAAGCGCATTCTGTTTAGGGTAAGCAAACCCATCCAGCCTGTTATATTCGGCATAGGCTGCAGAATGAGGGATGCGCAGAATGGCATCCGGATACTGTATCAGATACTTGAAGTACGGGTTACGCAGCGGATTTCGTTCCAGCTTGAACACGCCTTTTCGTTCACTTATGCCTTTTCCATAGAAATTCACGAATGAGATATTAAGTACCTTGTCATACTTGTAGGTTTCCCGATAAAGATTGTATGTCTGAAGGATGGCTTTGGCTTCCGGGTAGGACTCCGATTGAGAATACAAGTATTGAAGCACTTGCGGGTTCTTGCCCAGTTCGAGCAGCCTTTCCGTATCCTCAAACAAGATGTCAATGTTCCTGGCAAGCTGGTCGGCAACCAGCTGTGTTGAGGCCTTGTTATGATTGGATACGACCGTATAGGATTTGTGGTAAGAAATCAATCCAACCACGATCAGTGGCACTGAACTGAGGATGATAAACATGCTGAGTAATTTAAGCCTGAGGCTTGAAGCAATCCATTGAATGAGTTTCAACGTATTCCACTCCATCTGAAGGGATCAAAAATGTATCATTAGTATAACATGATTTTCTAATATGTAAGAGAATCGCTAAATACTACACAATTAAACAAAAAAATTACACTTTTTAAACTCCATTTTTTGAAATTACTAAATTATTACATAAATAAAGTATGAGACTCCATATAAGCTCGGAATGAAAGCGTTCTATAATGTGGTCACACCACAAGGTGAAACGAAAAAAGGGAGGATCACAACATGCGAACCAAAAAAAAGTGGGGACTTGCCATAACATTGGCTATGGTGATGCTGGTCAGCACGGCATGTAGCAGTACCAATGGAGGAGCAGGCTCCGATAATGAAACTTCAACGAGTGGGAATGGCAGTACACCTGCCAGCGCCAAAACAATTACGCTTGGTTTTTCGCAGGTTGGTGCGGAGAGTGGCTGGCGTTCGGCGAATACCAAGTCGATTCAGGATTCAGCCAAAGAAGCGGGTTATGATTTGAAATTCTCCGATGCGCAGCAGAAGCAGGAAAATCAAATTAAAGCTTTGCGATCCTTCATACAACAGAAGGTGACGGTGATTGCTTTTTCCCCTGTTGTAGAATCCGGTTGGGATACCGTATTGAAGGAAGCGAAGGATGCAGGAATTCCCGTGATTTTGACGGACCGTGCTGTGGATTCGCCGGATAAAACCCTCTACAAAACCTTTATTGGTTCCGACTTTGTAGAAGAAGGACGCAAAGCAGGTCAGTGGCTTAGTGACCAATACAAAGACACACAAGACGAAATCAACATTGTTGAGCTGCAGGGTACAACAGGCTCCGCACCAGCGAATGACCGTCAAGAGGGCTTTATGGAATTGATTGCTTCCAATTCGAAGCTTAAAGTGATTGCTTCACAATCGGGTGACTTTACACGTGCCAAAGGCAAAGAAGTCATGCAAGCTTTCCTCAAAGCACATAAAAAAATAGATGTTCTCTATGCACATAATGACGATATGGCACTTGGGGCAATCCAGGCCATTGAAGCGGCAGGATTGAAACCAGGCGTAGATATTACCATTATCTCTGTGGATGCCGTGAAGGATGGGATGCAGGCTGCTGCTGATGGCAAAATCAACTTTATCGTTGAATGTAATCCGTTGTTAGGACCTCAATTAATGGAAGCGGTTCAATCGGTAGTGGACGGGAAAGACATCGAACCCCGAATCGTTACGGATGAGACGACCTTCACATCGGAGCAAGCCAAAGAAGCATTGCCAACACGTGAATATTAAAAGCAGATTCGTATAACACCGAAAAGTCATTTTTCGACCAGGCTGTCGCTAAATGACTTTTTTCCATAACAAAGGAGAGGGTTATATGGCCGAGCAAGCACCCATTTTGCAAATGACAGGCATCACCAAACAATTTCCCGGGGTTAAAGCACTATCCAGCGTCAGCTTTCGCTTGTTTCCGGGCGAGATTCATGCCTTGATGGGTGAGAATGGAGCGGGGAAGTCGACGCTTATTAAAGTTCTGACTGGCGTTTATTCCATTGATGAAGGAACGGTAACCATGGATAACCGGCATCTTTCGATCTCCGGTCCGCTTGAAGCGCAAAAGGCGGGAATCAGTACCGTTTATCAAGAGGTCAATCTTTGTCCGAACTTAACGGTCGCTGAGAATATTTTCATCGGGCGGGAGCCGATGCGATTTGGAAAAATCAATTGGAAGCAAATGAACAAAGATGCGGAGAACATTCTGCGAGACAGATTACATCTGTCCATCGACGTTAAGGCTCCTTTACAGACTTACTCGGTCGCGATGCAACAACTGATTGCAATTGCAAGAGCACTCAGCATCTCGGCAAAAGTGCTCATATTGGATGAACCCACATCCAGTCTGGACAAAAACGAGGTTCAGCAACTGTTTCGTATTATGCACAAATTAAAGAGTGAAGGTCTCGCAATTCTTTTTGTTACTCATTTTCTTGATCAGGTATACGAAATGTCGGATCGTCTAACGGTGCTACGTAACGGGGAATTGGAAGGAGAGTACATAGCCGCAGAACTTCCACGCATGGAACTGGTGCTCAAGATGATCGGCAAGGAGCTTGAGGTGCTTGAGGAGCTTCCGAAGGAAGCGGATACTGCCCAGGCGGAGTCGGGAGAAATGTTAATTACCGCTAAGGCACTTGGACGCAAAGGAGCAATTGAGCCATTTGATCTGGACATTCGCAAAGGAGAAGTCGTTGGCTTGGCTGGATTATTGGGGTCTGGTCGTACTGAGATTGCTCGCCTTTTCTTTGGTGCAGATCGTTCAGATGAAGGCAAGCTGCTCGTTGTAGATACAGGAAGTACGGTCAAGTCTCCCCGTCATGCAATTGATCAGAATATTGCTTTTTGCTCCGAGAACCGTAAAACCGAAGGCATAATCGATGATTTGACCATTCGGGAGAACATTATTCTGGCTTTACAAGCGACACGAGGCTGGTCCAAACCCATCTCACGCAAGAAACAGGATGAGATCGCCGAAAAGTACATCAACCTGTTAAATATCCATCCGAAAAACCCGGAGCATTTAATTAAAAATCTGAGCGGCGGTAATCAGCAAAAGGTGTTGCTTGCACGGTGGTTGCTGATGAACCCCGATCTGTTGATTCTCGATGAACCTACGCGTGGAATTGATATCGGTGCAAAGACTGAGATACAGAAGCTGGTGCTCTCTCTGTCGAAGCAGGGAATGGCCGTGCTGTTCATTTCGTCCGAGCTGGAAGAAGTGATTCGTGTCAGCCACCGGATTGCCGTAATCCGGGACCGCAAAAAAGTGCAAGAACTTAGCGGGGATCAGATCCATCAACAGCAAATCATGAAAGCAATGGCAGGAGGTTAAAGAGATGGCGGGCAAGATGCGTAAACATCATTTGTTTTGGCCGTTATGTATGCTTGGTTTACTTTTAATCTTTAATTTGCTGTACTCTCCGGATTTCTTCTCCCTCGTCATGCGTGAAGGGAATCTGTATGGCAGCTTGATTGATATTCTCAATTTTGGAGCGCCCTTAATTCTGGTATCGATCGGCATGACACTGGTGATTGCAACCGGAGGTATCGATTTGTCCGTGGGCTCTATTGTAGCGATCTCCGGTGCCGTGGCTTGTATGAGCATCAGCAGAGGAGTGGATCAGAGTTCGCTCTGGCTTGTGTTGGGTGCACTTGGATTATCTATAGGTCTCTCACTGATCTTGGGCATATGGAACGGGGCGCTGGTTTCGGTTGCCCGAATCCAGCCCATTATTGCAACGCTTATACTGATGGTAGCCGGACGTGGGATTGCGCAATTGATTACGAGTGGACAGATTATTACTGTATCCAACGCGAACTACGCCTATATCGGTGCAGGTTCGCTTGCAGCATTGCCTTTTTCCATCTTCATCGTATTAACTGTGCTACTAGTTGCCTCATTGTTGACGAGAAAAACGGCACTGGGACTGTTTATCGAATCGGTTGGAAGTAACGCAAACGCGAGCCAACTGGCAGGTATTCGTTCAAAAACGGTTATTCTCACGGTATATGTCTTCTGTGGTCTGTGTGCCGGCATTGCCGGGCTTATTCTCAGCTCGAATGTATCCAGCGCGGATGGCAATAACGCAGGTCTGTGGTATGAACTTGATGCCATTCTTGCTGTAGTCATCGGGGGTACTTCGCTCAATGGTGGTCGTTTCTATCTAATGGGTACCGTCGTTGGAGCACTCATTATCCAAACCTTAACAACGACGATCTATATGATTGGAGTCCCGCCAGAAGTTACGCTGGTTGTCAAAGCCTTTGTTGTACTGGCCGTTTGTTTGATTCAATCCGATTCATTCCGCAATTCCATGGTGATCCGTTGGAAAAAACGGAAGTTTCCAGCCGAACAGGGGGTTAACCGCCATGTTTCTTAATCGTAAGTATCTCCCGGTCTTTGTCACCTTCGGCTTACTGGCCGTGATGTTTGCCATAGGCTCTTTCCGGTATACGGGGTTCTTTTCCACACAGGTACTGCTTAATCTTCTCATTGATAACGCATTTCTGATTATCACGGCGATTGGCATGACTTTTGTGATTGTATCGGGAGGAATCGACCTGTCGGTAGGTTCTGTCATTGCGTTAACGACCATCATTAGTGCAAGTCTGGTCGAGAAGCAAGGGTGGTCGCCTGCGATCGTTATACCTATGGTGCTTGTCTTGGGTGCGTTGTTTGGCACAGTCATGGGGGCTATCATCCACTATTTTAAAATTCAGCCTTTCATCGTGACACTGGCAGGCATGTTTTTGGCGCGGGGGCTGTGTTATGTCATCAGTCTCGACACCATTACCATTACGAATCCATTTTACACACAGGTTGCGCAGGCGAAAATCTCCTTACCAGGGGGCAGCTTTGTCTCCATTAATGTGATTATTGCACTGGTTATTGTACTGCTCGCGATCTACCTGGCACATTACACCCGGTTTGGGCGCAACGTTTACGCCATCGGCGGAAGCGAGCAATCTGCGCTACTCATGGGGCTGCCGGTTGCACGTACCAAAATCCTGGTGTACACGTTCAGCGGTTTGTGCTCCGCGCTTGCCGGTGTTGTCTTCACCTTCTATATGTTATCCGGTTATGGATTACACGCCATGGGTCTTGAACTCGATACCATCGCGGCTGTTGTGATAGGAGGCACCTTGTTAACAGGTGGTGTAGGGTATGTGGCGGGAACCTTTATTGGTGTATTGATCCAGGGGGCTATCCAAACTATAATTAGCTTCGAAGGTACGCTCAGCTCATGGTGGACCAAGATTGTGATTGGTCTGATGCTGTTTGTTTTTATTTTGTTCCAGCGACTTCTTAGCGGGCGGCGAGTATCCTCGAAATCACTGCATTAAGTTGATCGAATTAAATGATATTGAATACGGATACCGACACAATGTTATAACAATATGCGCTTTGCATTGCTGAATGCTGAGCGTAACATGGAGATGGGGGATACGTGAGTGAGAAGACATGTGAACTGGTTGTGTTTGTTCATTCTACTGCTGCTTGTCGGCTGCACAGCCCCTGAGTCTGAATCTGTTCCTCCTCCCATCTCGTCTAACAACTTAGAAACTCTTCCCTCCGTTGAGGAATGGATGGAATCAGCGGTAGCAAGGGATACCTCTACGAAACCGATTGTCTTAGGTTTTTCACAACTGGGCAGAGAGAGTGCCTGGCGTCTGGCAAACTCCACGTCTATTCGCAATGCTGCGGCTGAATCGGGAATCTCCCTTGTCATAAAAAATGCAGAACAGTCTCAGACGAAACAGTTCGAGGCTGTTCGGTCGTTCATCAGGCAAAAGGTGGATGTCATTGCCATTGCACCGGTCGTGGAATCGGGCTGGGATGGTATTCTTCAGGAGGCCAGGGATGCAGGCATACCTGTGATCATCGTAGACCGGTCAGTTGATGTCAAAGACACTTCACTTTTTGTGACAACGATTGGATCGGACTTTTATGAGGAAGGTGTGAAGGCCGGGAAGTACATTCAGGATCGGATGCGAAATCATCCGGGTTTGATACGGATTGCCGAACTGCAAGGCACAAGTGGTTCTACACCCTCCATCCAGCGTGGTGAGGGCTTTAGAAGCATTTTTGACACCAGAGCAGATATCATCTTCTCACAAAGTGCTCCTGCCGATTTTACGGAGGACAATGGCAAACAAGTCATGAAAGAATTCCTTCAGGTCCCGGAAGACAAACGGCCGCAGGTTCTTTTTGCCCATAATGATGAAATGGCTTTTGGCGCCATACAAGCGATAGAAGAAGTTGGGCTGAAGCCGGGAGAGGACATTATCATTGTCTCGGTGGACGGCTCCCGCAAAGCACTTGAAATTCTGGCGAGTGGGAAAATCAACGCTGTGGTGGAATGTAACCCGCTGCTTGGTCCTCAGCTTATGCAGGCTACAAAAGAAATTATTGCAGGGCGTACACTCCCGAAGCGCATGGTGCCCCCGGAGGATATTTTTACAAAGGAGAGTGCTGGACGGGAGATGTACAACAGGCGATTCTAGAATTCGCGAAAAATTAGAACATTTTGGATAAAATTCAATTTACTTTAAATGGAGGTATCGTTTATACTGAACTCACCTTGAACTAAAAGCTCTTCTCTATGAGAAAGGACGTAGCGGATTACATACTTTTGAAAGCGCTTTTTTCGAGGGGTGAGAGTTCGATAAAGAGAGGGAGTGTAGAAGGTATTATGCTGTGAATATAACTATGAGGGAGGTAATTTTATGTTCAAAGTTAAGCTGGCAAAGGCGGTAATATCTCTCGCACTTTTCGGTACCTTGTTTTCTATTCCGGGGGTGCCTGATGCTCGTGCTGCAGATGCAAGTTGTCCGAATGGTTATGTAGGTCTGACGTTTGATGATGGCCCATCTGGAAATACAACAAACATGCTTAACGCGTTGAAGCAGGCTGGCTTACGGGCAACGATGTTCAATGTTGGACAAAATGCACAAAATAATAAATCTCTGGTTTCTGCACAAGTAGCAGCTGGTATGTGGATTGGCAATCATTCCTATACACATCCAAACATGACTACATTGAACAGTTCTCAGATGTCGTCAGAGATTACTCGGACACAACAGACGATCCAGTCTATTACCGGAAGTTCACCTAAACTGTTCAGACCTCCTTACGGTGCGACAAATGCGACCTTGAAATCCGTTGTGAGCCAAAACGGTCTGAAGGAAGTACTGTGGAACGTAGATTCCCAAGACTGGAATGGTGCCAGCGCAACCCAGATTGTAGCAGCTATGAATACGATGAAAAGTGGTGACGTCATACTAATGCATGATCAGTACCAGACGACACTTCAGGCCATTCCGCAGATTGCACAAAATCTGAAGAATCGCGGCCTTTGCTCCGGCATGATCTCATCAACTACCGGTCGGGCAGTCGCACCCGATAATAGCACTACTAATCCCCCGAGTAACGGAACAAAAGTGGAAGCTGAGAACATGACCAAAGGTGGACAATACACCGGCAATATCAGTTCTCCTTTCAATGGTGTGGTCCTTTATGCCAACAATGATTTGGTTAAATACACTCAGAATTTTGCAACGAGCACTCATAATTTCTCGCTTCGTGGAGCTTCAAACAATGCCAACATGGCTAGAGTTGATTTGAAGATTGGCGGACAGACGAAGGGAACCTTTTACTTTGGCGGAAGCGCTCCAGCGGTTTATACCCTGAATAATATCAGTCATGGGACGGGAAATCAGGTCATTGAGTTGGTTGTAACAGCCGATGACGGGACATGGGACATATATATCGATTACTTGGAAATACATTAACAAGCTTAGGTTGATTGAAACATAATGCACTATAATGAAATCCCGTTGGGTTGACCCAATGGGATTTCATCATGTTTTTTGCCATTTTGTAACACAAAAGTGGAAGGAAAACATTTATAATGGATGAAATTGTATATGAGAAAGATTGTTTCTATTGAAAAATTTCATTGAATGGGAGTGAAAGGATCAAATGATTATAATGATTAACGGAGCGTTTGGTTTGGGAAAAACTTCTGCAGCTGAAGCACTTCAGCCCTTAATTGCAAACAGCATGATCTACGATCCTGAAGAAATAGGTTATATGCTCAGAAAACTTCTTCCGGAGAATTGTAGAGAGGAAAGGGAACGTACGGATGATTTTCAAGATATCGATTTATGGAAAATTCTAACCGTAAAGACGGCTAAAGAAGTAAAGCAGAAATACAACAGACACTTAATTATCCCCATGACCATCTATAAAGAGGAAAACTTTAATTACATCTATAACGGGTTGAAAGAGATCGATCAGGACATTCATCATTTTTGCCTTACGGCTACAGAAGAGACGATTTATCATCGTTTGGCTAAACGTGGAGATGAGTATGGAGGCTGGCAGTATCAACAAGCACCAAAGTGTGTTGAAGCTTTCAAAGATGAAAAATTTCAAACTCGCATTATTACCGATCATCTGGAGACTAGTGAAATCATAGAACTCATATTGAGGAAGGTCCTATCCAAATAATTATCATTTTTTATTAAGGAGGATTTTAGGATGATGATTGTACATGTACTCTTAAGAAAAGAGTGGGAAGCCGCGTTGATTAATGGAATTCTAACATAAAGTCAGAAGCTATATGGGAAGATCTGTATAATGAAGGCAGGGAATATCCTCATATTTACGGTGAATTAAATCTAGACGCGGTATTTCATACATATGATGAAGAAATGAACAGAAGAGGATGGAACCTAATTGACGACTGTGACTTTTGAAGAGGTAACCGAACAACACCTCCCTGAAATTAGAGTGATTTATAACTATTATGTAATGAATACAACGATTTCGTTTCATACGGAGGAATTAGATCTTGATCAGATTAAATCCTCTGTCATGAACAAGGATACACGGTATAAAACTTATGTAATTCTTGAAACCGATCAAATGATGGGCTATGTTCTGATCACCCAGTATAAGAGTAAACAGGCATATGACATTTGCGGTGAAGTCACCATATATTTGAAGCCCGATATTTTGGGAAAAGGCTTAGGGAAACAAGCACTACGTTTTATTGAGAAGATTGCAAAAGAACAAGGGTTTCATACCTTAATTGCGACGATTTGCATGGAGAATACAAGAAGTAAATCATTATTTGAGAGAAATGGTTATGAACAATGTGCTCTTTTTAAAGAGATTGGATATAAATTCGATAGAAAGCTGGATATTGGAAGTTTCCAAAAGATATTGTAAGGAGAATAGAGAATGAGTAGAAACCTATATATTATATCTGGCCCCCCTGGAGTAGGGAAATCTACAACTTCCAAGCTGCTGGTTCAGACTTTAGATAAAAGTGCCTACATTTCTGGAGATGCGGTTAGTCACTTTCCAGTCAAAGGGCGAGGTAAACCCTGGCTTGATAAGGATACAAACGACTTAACTTGGAAAAATATATCTAGTCTAGTGAAGAACTTATTGGATTATAAATACGATGTAGTGCTGGACTATGTGGCCTTTCCGGAAGACATTGATGGATTAATGACAGAATTGGCAGACTATCATGTTGGCATAATCTATGTTGTAATAATGGTTGATCGTCAAACCATTATTCGTAGAGACCGTCTAAGAGCAGAAGAATATCAAATGAAAGAAAGAAGTATAATTCTGCTGGATGAGTTTGAAAATCATCCGGATCTGAGAGTAGATAACAAGCTGTATACGAATCATTTTACAGAAGCACAATTACCTGAAATAGTAAGTGGAATTATAAATAATGAGAAGTATCGATTGAAATAACTGTACTGTTATTATGCTTCGAATTGTAAATGATAAGAGGGTGAGTAGATGAACAGAGGAATACGTTTTGAAATACCAAATGCCTATGGTCGCTTTCTTGGGGAGATTTTAAAACCAATGGAAGTATCTAATTTCGATTGGTTTATTGGTGAGGAGGAGTCCTACTTCGTTGTTGATGATACGTTAGGGGATGATCTTTTTCCAGATATGATTATGGGTATGAATGGAGAAGAATTACAGAAGATTATTGATAACAACGAGTATTATTTAATATTTGCGAATTTAAAAGCATTTCCAAAAGGCTCACAAATAACAGATGTAATCACCTATGAAGATTATATTTTGAGTGACTGTCAGATGGTTCTTCTTGTGATCGATAGTACCTACGTCACGGTTTATTGTAAAGATTTAGAGAAAGTCGAGGAATTGTATAATCATATAAATAGACAGGGATTTGAATCTCTCGAATATTTAACAGATGAGAATGATGCTAGGACAAAACTATCGGTCTGGTGATAAAGAAGCTTGGGATTAACTGCTAAGGTTTGATAGAACTTCCCATGCTTTCGTTGTTATGCATTAGCATAGCGTTGAGTTTAGTGTTAGGTGTTAACGCTAACGAACCTGACACGTCTTATTCGGGAATTTGAAACGCCCTCCGAAATCTAAGAAATCTGAGACACGCTATACCAGAAAAAATAGCCTTTTGTAGCATTTTTGTCAGATGATTTTGAGAAATAAGATGTCTCATGTTCCTTACAATTCTAAAAGAGGACCTGAAGGCCGAATAAGATGTCCTGTGTTCCTTAGAAATCACCTGGCCATTCGCCAGCATCAGTCACCCTGAACTTTAGCAATTTTCGGACGGTAAGCTGGCACCCATCACCGTTTACTTGCCTGAGTTTGAAGACACACTCTAGTCCGTTTCCCCCATGATATTTGAATGTGTATGAATACGATTACATCTTTATGAATGAAGAAGGAGTTGAGAGAAAGATGGAGACAGAACGACTTGAATTTCGGAAATATACTAAAAATGATTTTGATTTACTTTTTGAGATGACACGTGAGCCAAATATGATGAAATTTATAAGACATGGAGGACCTTGGACGAAGGAAGAAACCATGCAAAGCCTGGAAAAGTTCATCAACTGGAATAAAGATGATAAAGGACTGTTCCTCGCATTTAATAAAGAGGATAACAAGTTAATTGGAACCTCTGGACTGATTCCTCAAATCATTGAAGGCACTGATGAGCTTGAAGTTGGTTACTGGGTCATAGAGCAATACTGGGGAATGGGTTACGGATATGAACAAGCGAAAGCGTGGAAAGAGTATGGCATGGGTCACTTGAAGCAGAAAAGATTAATATCTCTAATTCAACATGGCAATGTGGGTTCTATGAAAGTCGCGCAAAAGAATGGCATGAAACACGAGAAGGACGTAGATATAATAGGGAAAAATGTAGCAGTATACTCGATTGAGGTGAAGTGAATATGACTCCATTTCCTGAGCTAGAAACCAAAAGATTGCTGCTAAGAGAGATTAAACAGAGTGATTCCCAAGACATATTTCAATATTTTTCGTCAGATGAAGTTACAAGATTCTACGATGTAGAAAGTTTCACAAATATAAAACAAGCTGAAGAACTCATACAAAGATGGAAAGAACGATTCGAAAATGGTCAGGTTATTCGCTGGGGAATTGCTTTGAAATCGGACAACAGAATTATTGGAACATGCGGATTTCATGGTTGGATGAAACAACATCATAAAGCTGTGATGGGATATGAGCTAGCACCGGAGTTCTGGCGGCAGGGTTATATGACCGAGGTAACTCAGAAAATCGTTGAATATGGATTCAAAAACCTTGAATTAAACAAAATTGAAGCATTTGTAGAGCCAGAGAACGCGGGATCAAGAAAGTTACTTGAGAAAATTGGGTTCAGTGAAGAAGGCATATTGAAAGAACATTTTTATTGGAAAAATCGATTTGTTGATAATGTCATCTATGCATTTTTGAAGAAAGAATATGTATGAGAATACGAATTATTGGATCTTGCGGTAGTGGGAAATCAACATTAGCCAAAGAATTGTCGGATAAATACGGTATTCCTTCCTATGAATTAGACAATCTCATATGGGACAGAAGCGCCGAAAATCTGAGATATCCTGAAAGTGTTAGGGATGACTCGATCCAATCTATTATCAGTTCAGAGGCTTGGATTATAGAAGGAGTGCAGTGCAAAGATTGGACCATTAAGTCCATCCAGGAAGCGGATTTGATTTTTGTATTAGCTCCAAATGTTTTCATTAGAGATTATCGGATTATAAAAAGGTTTGTATTGTCCAGACTGGGTTTGCAACTGTGGAATTACAAGCAGTCATTCAAGAACTTATGCAAGATGATTGTGAAATGGAACCATCAATATAATATAGAAGAAGTTATATGTACAATTAACAAAAACCATAAGACTGCAACAATCACGAAGAATAAAAAACAAGCGATACAGTTGATTGAACATCATTTGGAAGTGGTTGTAAGTGAAATTGAAAAGAACTTTAGAATTAAACAAGGATTGTCGAAAGAGGAGATGCAGTGGTGAATATAAGAATACAACCAGTCACCCGAGAGAATTGGGAAGAGGCGCTGAAGATCTCTTTGTATGAACACCAATTGTCATTAGTTCCATCTGTTATTGAGGGGATCGCTTACGCCTATATAAAACCGTGGGATGAAGCATTTGATCCTTACGTACTTGAGATCGATGGTAAGATATTTGGTTTCTTTTATCTGAGTTATACGCCAGATAGTACAGAAAATTACTGGATTGGTGGTTTTCAAATCGATAAATCCTATCAAGGAAAAGGAATGGGAAAGCGCGCTATAAGAGCCATTCTAGATTACATTACAAAACAGCATCCGTTGTGCAAGGTTATTTCATTAACGGTTGAACGGGATAACGAAATAGCACAGCATTTGTATAAGAGCATGTCCTTCATTAGTGAGAACAGAACCAATTCAGATGATGAAGTGATCTACAGGTTGGAAATAAAGTGATAGACTCAATATTTCAGAGGGCAATATATCTTTGTTAACCAAAAGCGAGGATTGATTGCGGTATTCACAACGATTATATCCGATGATAGCTTGTTACCATTTCAATGGTTTAACAATTATATATTGAAAGAATAGTTGTTTATGGGAGAGATAACATGAGCCACTGGTTTGATCTAGATGAACTTGATCCGGAGTTAATCAAATTTGCAGTTATGATCGCGAAATACAACAATAAATTCATCATTATAAAAAATAGGAAAAGAGGAGGTTGGGAGATCCCAGGAGGCAACAAAGAAATAGGGGAAACCATTTTACACACGGCAAGTCGAGAACTCTATGAAGAGACAGGGGCAGTACGCTTCGAATTGATACCTTATGGTGTATATGAATGGAATGGAAGCTTTGGTATGGTTTCTTATGCTGAGGTTAAATCGCTGGAGAGCTTACCGGAGTCTGAAATTGATGAAATAAAGCTTGTGGATGTATTACCTGAAGGGATGAACTTCGGAGATATGTTTTATCGTTTCTCAGACAGATGGGATGGACTTGAGAACCATAAGCTTAAGAAATACACTATCGAAATAAATCATTTGAATGAGTTACCTGAAATTAAAATAAGCTAGTTTTAGTTGGAGGAACTCTGTTTTGAAACTAAAGGAGATGAAAAGAACTAGTGAATAAGAATAAGGGACTCATCATGTCACTATTACTTTTATTGATTTTAATTTTGTTATGGAATTCCTTTCGAACTTCAATTTTTGAAGCAGTTACTGTTCAAAAGATTAGTGAAAATGAAATGACTGTAATTAATTTTAATAATCTTGAAAGAACAATAGCCGTTCCAATGGATATGTCAAAACTAATTGAAGAGAACAAGGAATACACTATTTTGTACGATAAAAGGGTCTTTGATAAATATAGACTTCGATCAATAAAGCCATAGGATCTTAGAAATAACATGGGGAAGGAGAGATGCAACAATCATGATAACGTATAGAACGTTGACCCTTGATGATGTGAATCAGCTGCAGGAAATAGATCGTTCGGAACATATTGATCTCATTTATGAAATGAGAGAGAACCGATTGGTTGAGCTTGAACAAAATCATGAGTGCTCAAACTGGGATGAGATGCTTTTGAAGGAGATTCAAAATCGATATGTGTACGAATTAGAACAAGGTGGCATGGCATATGGTGCGTTTGCTGACGATCAATTCATCGGATTTGGTGTGCTGGCACATCAATATAGAGGAAAAGAACGAAATCAATTACAAGTTGACTTGATGTATGTCTCACGCGGGTACAGAAGACAAGGTATTGGTAAACGTATTCTAAACGAGTTAGGTGAAGAGGCTAAGAAACGTGGTGCACAGTATCTGTATATCTCCTCCACAGAGACGAAATCAGCGGTATCCTTTTATAAAAGTCAGGGCAGTCAGATTGCAAGCGAGATTGATCAAGAACTTTATGACAAAGAGCCGAACGATATACATATGATAAAGGAGCTGGGCACATGACAACGGTTGGGATACTCGGAACCATTCATATGTATCGTTGGAGCCGATCACAATTACATCTTCCAAGAAGAGCTGATGATAGAACCCGTTGAATTGTTGTATCCGTTACGATAAAGGAACCGTTGGTAGAATTACAAATGAAACTTATATTTAAGGAGCATTACATGCGCAAAAAAATACGTAAAACACTCAAATACAGCATACCTAGTATTATTTTAATAGTTATAGTAGCTCTGATATTTCCCACATGGACACCCAAAATTAAAGGTGAAAACAGCATCAGCATGTTAGAGCAGGTCGAAAATAACGGTACAGGACATGAAGTCATGATCAGGGGTGTTGATCGGACTAACCCTATCCTGATTTTTGTGCATGGTGGGCCAGGATGCTCGGAGATTCCATACGTAAGGAAGTATCAGAAAGAGCTTGAGCAACACTTCACGGTGGTGCATTACGATCAACGTGGGAGTGGAAAGTCCTATCACTTTTTTGAAGATTACTCGAATCTCACAACAGATGTATTAGTAGATGATTTGTTAGCGTTAAGGGATTATGTATCTAAGGAGTTAGGTCAAGAGAAGGTTATATTAATCGGTCATTCATTTGGTACATACATCGGGATGAAAGCTGCGGCTAAAGCACCTACTCAGTTTCACGCTTATATAGGGATTGGACAGATGGCTAATACACTTCAGAGCGAACTGGAAAGTTTGGAGTACACGTACGAGCAAGCGAAACAAGCCGGTAATGAAGATGATGTTAAAAAACTGGAGCTAATCCGCAGCTCGATCGAGCAAGGAAAGGAACTTACGCCTAGAATTTTGTTGCAAAAGTACGGTGGTGCAGCCAGACTCATCAACGAGAATAGAGATTATATTTCAGGATTCCTTTTAAATCCCGAATATAATGGGCTGGATATGATTCGCTTTTATTCAGGGATGTTCAGTTCACAAGACATCTTACTGAGGGAAGCATTTGATCAAAATTTACCTGATATTGTTAATCATCTGGAGATTCCTACCTATTTTGTAACGGGTAAATATGATTATATGACCACTGCAAATGCAGCACGTGATTATTTTGACGTATTGGATGCACCGATCAAAGACTTCATTGTATTCAACGAGTCGGCGCATTACCCACAGCTCGAAGAGAAAGAAAAATTCGTAAAGTGGTTAAATGAGCTATTTTAATATGCATTGAGAGGAGCAAGATCATATTGTTAAATGAATTCATTGAGCTTGAAGAAGAGAGTGATGAGAGTTACCGGTGTTACACTCTGCAAAATACTGTGCAAATATTTAAACATTGCATACAGGATGAGGATTTAAATGACGTTCGAATATATGTGTCTACTAATATACCGTTAGATTCAGTTGTTCATAATATAGAAGACTACATTAAGTGGTTTTCAACTTGTGAGACTGTCTTTCGAGATTATTATGAGAATGAACTTCAGGAAAAAGTACATCAGAATTGGTTTAATGAGATTGAAGTCTATCGTGTGGATATCACATTTAACAGTATAGCCGATTACGGCGCAACAATATCTTACGGAGATCATATTTTGCGCGATCACATTATGATTATTGATTTTGATAGAGAACAAATCCAAGCAATCCACTTAAACGGATAGATGGATTATTTTGTAGTAAATAGTCACAAAAAACAATAAAGATATCGCTTTATTTTCCATAAATGTGTTATTATGTTGGTGTTGGACGAAGAATTCATTTGTTTGATCGATAGAGAGAGGAGGCACGTATTCTCGAATCATTCAATCTGTATGCATAGATTAACTGCACTGCTTGTTAAAAATAATAGAATAAGCGGAGGTATGGTTATGTTCAAAAAATGGAAGAAATTTGGCATCAGCAGCTTGGCACTGGTATTAGTGGCTGCGGTAGCCTTTACGGGATGGAGCGCTAAAGCATCAGCAGCGGACGCTTCGCAAATAGTGTCTGAGATGGGTGCAGGATGGAATCTCGGCAATCAGCTGGAAGCGGCGGTGAACGGTACACCGAATGAGACAGCTTGGGGCAATCCTACGGTAACTCCAGAGTTAATCAAAAAGGTAAAAGCGGCAGGCTTCAAATCCATTCGTATTCCCGTTTCCTATTTGAGTAACATTGGAAGCGCTCCCAATCATACAATCAATGCGGCATGGCTGAATCGAATTCAGCAAGTCGTGGATTATGCGTACAATGAAGGTCTGTATGTGATCATCAATATTCATGGTGATGGGTTTAATTCCGTACAGGGTGGATGGCTACTCGTGAATGGTGGCAATCAGACTGCCATTAAGGAAAAATATAAGAAGGTGTGGCAGCAGATTGCCACCAAGTTTAGCAACTACAATGACCGTCTTATTTTCGAATCCATGAACGAAGTATTCGATGGTACCTATGGCAATCCAAACTCGGCCTATTACGCCAATCTGAACGCATACAATCAAATCTTCGTGGATACGGTTCGTCAGACTGGAGGTAACAACAATGCCAGATGGTTGCTGATTCCAGGCTGGAATACCAATATTGACTACACTGTTGGTAATTATGGCTTTGCTCTTCCGACAGATAATTACAGATCCTCGGCTATTCCTAGTTCGCAGAAGAGAATCATGATCTCGGCACATTATTACTCTCCGTGGGATTTTGCAGGTGAGGAAAACGGTAATATCACACAGTGGGGTGCAACTTCTACGAATCCTGCCAAGAAGTCTACTTGGGGACAAGAGGATTATCTTGAATCGCAGTTCAAGTCCATGTACGACAAATTTGTGACTCAGGGCTATCCCGTAGTGATTGGTGAGTTCGGTTCCATTGATAAAACGTCCTATGATTCCAGCAACAATGTATATCGTGCTGCTTACGCCAAAGCAGTTACAGCAAAAGCCAAGAAATACAAAATGGTTCCTGTTTATTGGGATAACGGGCATAACGGTCAACATGGATTCGCCTTGTTTAACCGTTCAAACAAAACCGTGACGCAGCAAAATATCATTAATGCCATCATGCAAGGTATGCAATAAATTACTGTCTGGCTGTATCCGTGTAAACGGCGTGTTCCTGTAAAAGGGACATGCCGTTTTTTTGTGCTACCGGAGATGAAGATGAACAACATTTACCAATGCATTTTACATAAGCCACATACAGAATTCATTAAATCCCACAATAGCTTTTATATACTTAATTTGCTTGATATAGCGAACTAAAAGGACTAGGTGGTAGACAGAATGTTAAAAAAACGTGATTTGCAGGAATGCCTTTCACTGTACAGCTTAATGATGGACCCCGCAGTTTCTCCTTACGTTCGTTATCAATGCCAATCGTATGAAGAATATCTATTCCTGACCAAACAATTGATGGTCGAAGAAGAGCAAAAGACAGTGATTTCCCGAACGATTTTGAATGAAACAGGGCAGCCTATTGGTACCATTGATCTATATCATATTGAGCATCAAACCGGTTTTTTAGCCACATGGATTGGTTCACCGTTTTTTGGAAATGGGTATAGCCAAAGAGCCAAATCAGCCTTTTTTGTTGAATTGTTTCTGGAACATGGGATTGAAACGGTATTTATGAAGATACGCAAGCAGAATATAAGATCCAGAAAAGCGGTACAAAAACTGCCTTATGTGAAGTTAGCCAATGATGTGTGTCCAGATGTATATCAACGGATTAATATGAATGAACAGATGTATGATCTGTATTATGTTGAACGGTCAACCTTTTTCGAAAATAGTATGGATCTGCACCAAGTGGTAGCTACGTAACTTATACCGTTAATATAACATGCAGGAATATGGACTAGAGAATCGAAAGACATTAAGTAGATAACCTCATAAAAAGTGGACGGTTAATCAAGGAGGCATGAAATGAATAATATTAACAAGATTTTGGGTGTAGTCCTCATGCTTGGCAGTGTGTTTATTTCAACGATGGAGAGAATTTCAATCCGAGTCTCTGTCGCTATAGTAGAAGCAGGATATGCGTCAGGAGGGACGAACGTACCCCAGTTTGCTCAGATGAACGAGCATCCAACAGGTTTACTCGTATACTTCATGTTTTTTGTTGGATTCATACTATTGGTGGCGGGATTCCCCGGGAGTTATAAGAAAAATCGTAATCATGGGTATAACAAGGAAGTTTAGCTTGAGGAGGGATGAAAGTGGCCCAACAGGAGGAAGTGTTATCGGGAGGTAATGTGAATCAGGTCGTCAGAATAGGTGAGACGGTTCGCCGGCATGTGAAACCAAATCCATATGTGGTTGAACTGCTTTTACATCTCGAAAAAGTTGGTTATGATCATGCCCCTCTATTTCTGGGAATAGATGAACAGGGGAGAGAAACGCTCTCTTACCTTGAAGGCATCGTTCCAGGCAATGACTACCCTGATCTAGAAGAGTATATGTGGTCAGACGAATCTTTGATTGAAGTCGCAAAACTGTTGAGGAGTTACCATGATGCGACCGTTGGATTTACAACAACATCAGTTTCAACGAACAGATATCCAGGCATAACAGAAGAGGAAGTTGTATGTCATAACGATTTTGCGCCGTATAATGTGGTGTACAAGGATGGCCGTCCTCAAGGCATTATTGATTTTGATATGGCGGGTCCGGGTCCGCGAATGTGGGATATCGCCTATGTCTTGTATACATCCGTTCCACTCGCAAATTTCTCACCAGAGATGGACGGAAAGGGTGTAATGCCATACGTCAGCCAGGCACACGGAACTGTTCGAAAAGAACGGATTGCCTTATTCATGGCTACGTACGGGCTGAGTGTTCCAGCAGATTTGAAGGATTGGGTCATATCCCGTATCCGTTTCATGTGTAAAACACTGACTGATCGTGCGGCTGATGGAGATGTCGCTTTTATGAAGATGGTCGAAGAGGGGCATCTGGCCCACTATGAGAAAGAAGTCATTTTTCTTGAAAACCATTGGGATGAATGGGTTTGAAAGGTAATGCTAATGGACCGCGTGATAGCCTACGGGCTGGACAGCGGTTTTTTTTGTTTTCATCTTTCAAATCCCTATAAATTCCTTTCTAATCATTTTCAACAATTGTGATCAACAATACAGCAATATAGTTCAGATTAGATCGAAATAACTGTGATACAATTCATTGTAAAGCGCTATCATTGTAAATTATTAAACTATATTGCTTTTTATATTCTGGGAAGGGAGATCTTACTGATGCTAACCATACACACCCCGACGAATATTGCTTTGCAGGAAAATGAAGTTTATGTGCGATCAGAAGCAGATAATTTTCAGGATGAATGGCCTGTTCATACGCATAATGGGTATGAGATACATTATTTTATTCAAGGAGATGCAACCTTTTTAATCGGTGACCGAATATATAAGCCGCTGCCTGGAGATATGTTTATATTCAGAGGCGGTGTGCCCCACCGAATCAATCCTTCAAGAGAAATGGTGTACAAGCGAAGTTTTGTCAATTTCACGGAATTATTGCTTTTGGACATGCTTGCTGTCAGTCAGTTGGAGAATCTGATGTCCATATTCCGTCATCCGAATGGGTTATTGGTGCATTGGCCTCCGGAGGAGCGTGAGTATATCACAGCTATATTTAAGGGAATCAAGGAGGAGATGGGGGCAGGAAATACAGGGTACAAAACAATGGTCAAATTGAGTCTTACCCAATTGCTACTGCGGATTTACCGGAAAACAACCAGTGAGCAATCCGCCAATCCTATCTTATGTTCTTCCCAGAAGCAGACAAGCGTAAGCCGGGTTCTTCATTATTTAAACCAGAACTATACGGAGAATGTTTCATTGGATGAACTGTCCAAAACACTCCATTTGAATAAATACTACATTTGTCATTCTTTCAAAGAGACGACGGGATATACCATAAGCAACTATGTTATACGGAAAAGAGTTGCAGAGGCCAAAAAATTGTTGCTGTCTACGGATGCACCGATTTTGTCCATATCTGAGACGCTAGGTTTTAACACACCTGTATATTTTAGCAGGGCCTTTAAACAATATGTGGGTGTATCACCACAGTTATTCCGTAAAAGTGAATTGCTCAACGAAGCCAAAATTCATTAGAACCTTCCAAGGAGATGTTGATATGACAAGAAGAACAACGTTTAAGCTCATCACTAGCATGGTATTGGTCATGTTACTCATCGTATTGACTGCTTGCGGAAATTCAGGTACCAATGCTAATCCAAAACAAACAACCCTGGATTTCCTGTGGTTCTCTGACGGAAAAGAAGGAGAAGTCATCAAGGAAATCATTAAAGAGTATGAGCAGACCAATACCAAGGTTAAAATCAACCTGATTGAAGTTGGCTTCAAGGATATCCAAACCAAATTAAAAACAATGTTATCCGGTGGAAAGCCACCTGCCTTGAGCCGGGTCACGGATACCGGATCATTTGCTAATCAGGCGGTTGATCTGACACCTTACGTGGACAATGCGGACCAATTCGAGGATCAATTTATTGACTCACTTAAACCTTATTATGTTATTAATGATAAGCTGGTAGCGGCGCCTATGGATGTTACAGCGAATGGGCTTATTTATAACAAAACCTTATTTGATAAAGCGGGCGTCAAAGTACCGACCTCTCCTGACCAGGTATGGACGTGGGATGAATACACAGCTGCGTTAAAAGAGGTTATGGACAAAGGCGGAGCACGTTATGGCATGGTATGGGATGTCACACCGCATAGATGGTCCACTCTTTTGTATCAGAATGGCGGAAGCATCTTAACAGAGGATGGCACTGCAGCAGCGATTAACAGTGAAGCCGGAATTCGTAGCATGGAGCAGTTCAAGCAGCTTCATCAAGAAGGAATCATGCCCGAATCCGTATGGCTCGGAGGGGAAAATCCGAACAACCTGTTCCGTTCCGGGACGGTGGCTACCCACTGGGCTGGCAACTGGATGATCAGCAATTACAAGGATATCACTGATTTTGAATGGGGAGTCACCTACATGCCAAAAGGAACACAACGTTCTTCCGTACCAGGCGGGAAGTTTCTGATGGCATTCAAAGGCAGCGGATATGAGCAGGAGGCGGCAGAATTTATTGAATACTTAACGTCCAAAGAAGTGAATTCAAAATATAACCAAGAATCATTGTTTATGAGTCCACGGAAGGACAGCTCTGTATTGAATTATGAATTCGGCAAGGAAATGTTTGAAATTTTCGCAGATGAACTGAAGAACAGTTCGCCTCTTGCAGCTAATGACTGGTCCAGACAGACCATTATATCCAAAATTTCAACGGACCTAAAAAATAATATTGTTGAGGTTTTATCCGATAAGGCAACTCCGCAGGAGGCATTGGATCGAACAGCCAAGCTGATTAACGAGGCTATTGGCAGTCAATAAACGTAAAGCCATGTGGTTAATTCGTATACGGGGGCTTAGCGATTCCTGTAAAGCCTCCCTTTCGAATAACGCATAAGGAAGGGGCAAGCAGATGAGTGAAGGACAACGATTAAACAAAAATACGCTGGCAAAACAGAACAGGAAGCTCATTATTGCTCCTTATCTGTTTATACTACCTAACCTCCTGATCTTTGGAACTTTTATCGTATTTCCCTCTTTATTGGGCCTCTATTATTCCTTCCATGTCTATGATGGATTGAACCCAATGAAGTTCAACGGGCTGGATAATTATATCAAAATTATAGGGGATCGGGAATTTTGGTCGACCATCGGACGAACGGGGATTTATGCAGCGATTGTTGTCCCGCTAATATATGCAGCAGCGTTAGGCATTGCTTTGCTGCTTGCGCGCGAGATTAGAATGCGCGGGTTCTTCAGGGCCGTATTTTACTGGCCGACCATGATTTCTTACATTATCGTTGGATTGACCTGGAAGTGGATTTTCGGAGATTCATTCGGCATCTTGAATCATCTGTTAACCGTGGTTGGTGTGGAACCTGTTGGTTTTTTAACTTCTTCCTTTTGGGCAAATACGGCTGTAATCATCGCGACAGTGTGGTCACGTGCAGGCTTTTTCATGGTCATTTTTATCGCGGGTTTGCAGGCTATACCTACGGATTATTATGAGGCTGCCCGCTTGGACGGGGCAACGGGAATAAAGGTGTTTCGATATATTACGCTCCCGTTGTTGAAGCCCACAAGTTTACTTGTTGTTATGCTGACTCTGATTGACGCGTTCAAAGCATTCCCACTTATGTTTGCGCTTACAGGTGGTGGGCCGGGCAAAGATACCACCTATATTGTTCAATATATTTATGAGATTGGCTTTAACAGACAGGAGCTCGGTCTAGCCAGTGCCATGTCGGTGATACTGTTTATCCTTATTGGTGGATTCTCGGCTCTGCAATTCCGTCTATCGAAAGGAGGGGCTACGTAATGGTAATGAAGCCTATGGTCAAAATCTTCATCTACAGTCTGTTAAGTGTTGCCGCAGTGGTGTGGCTCCTGCCTGTCCTGTGGGTCGTGATTTCTTCTCTGAAAACGAATAGTGATCTGTACAGCTTCCCTCCCAAGTTGTGGCCGCAACCCGTCACCTTTGAGCATTTCAAGGAGGCATTCAGTAAAGGCGATTTTGGCTTGTATTTTATGAATAGTACGATCGTAACTGTAAGCTCAACGCTGCTACTGTTATTGATTAACTCCATGGCAGGTTTTGCATTGGCGAAATATCGCTTCCGCGGAAGCGCGATCATATTACTTGCTTTTGTCTCAACACTCATGATTCCGATTGAGGTAATTATGATCCCCATATTCAAGGTGCTGAGTGCACTGGGGCTTTATAACAGTCTGCTCGCGATTATTATCCCGCCAGCAGCAACCCCAACAGGTGTGTTCCTTATGCGGCAGTATTTGTTGTCCGTACCGGACGAGCTGCTGGAAGCTGCCCGGATGGATGGAGCTGGCGAATGGAAAATTTACTGGAGCATTATTCTTCCGATAGCGAAGCCGATTCTTGCGGTGCTCGCAATTTTCTCCTTCATGTGGAGATGGGATGATTTTGTATGGCCGTTAATTGCGATTAGTGATCCATCGAAATATACGATTCAGCTTGCGCTCTCTAATTTTATTGGAGAATACAACGTGGATTGGGGAAGTTTGCTTGCGATGTCCGTCATCACGATGCTTCCGGTACTCATTGTTTTTATGGTTTTCCAGCGGTATTTTGTCAGCGGTATGATTACTTCAGGAATGAAAGGATGAGTTGAATGTCAGATACCACCCGGAGTGGGATGGATACCTTGAATTATAAACCTATGAAATTAGGTCACAATCAGGTCATTAATCATTGGATGATCAGCGGCATATATACAAAGCCTGTTGCCTTTGTTCCAACAACGATGGAGGGAGATATTAATGATTGGCTTATCGATGGTTTTGCCATTCATGAGAATCCATGCAGAAAGGAATTTGTAGAACATAGGAGAACGCAGCCTGTGAACCGATTTTTTGATCAATGGAGCGAGTTTCCTAGCCCGGGAGACGACTTCGTTGGAGAAGAGAACGGAATGCCTTGGGCACTGTATTCTCCTTGGAATAATCCACGTGTGGAGCAATCAGGATTTTGGTTTGTACCGACACATCTGCGCAGTTACGCGGCGACAAGACTCATTTCTCCGACTGCTCATACCGCCTCTTTGCGGATTAAGACCTATGGCAGTCTGACGTTGTGGGTGAATGGGGAAATGGTAACGGATTTTGCGCCACTCATGCGTAACAAGGAGCAGGAAATCGTTATTAAAGCTGAACTTGTAGCTGGAATCAATGAGATCTATGCCTGCTGGGAGGATCTGGCTGAGCGGGATACCATGTATGCTTTTGCGGTGGAATATCTGGGAGACGAGGAATTGGTGATTTCCCTGCCTATTGCTCCTCATTTGGCGGAGTCTGTAAAATCCGCAGAGCAAGCCCTCGAACAGGCTTATTTTCCTTCGGATCTCTTCAGAGGTGAGCAGATTAAGCTCAAGCTGCCTCTTCCCTTACCGGATATCGTTAGAGAGGTTGATATTCAGTATGGCAATTTTTTTGACGGTACCGAAAACAAGACGATACACATCGCCGAAAAGGAAACGGACTTGGTCCTGGCACATACGAATCAACTCGGTCATCATTACGTATATTTCACGCTGGCTATTTCAGTTTCAAATGTTGTACTAACCAAGAAGTTTGGCTGCCAATCCTATGATACGAGCTATGATGAGGCAGCTCAGCAAGCTGCGGATATTGAAGCTCGCAAATCCCTGGCTCTGCGATGCATTGCCGAGAAGGGCAGTTCCAATATTCATAAGGCCATCGCCATGCTCAAAACAGGAGGCAATCTGCAAGAAGCGGAGAACATTTTGCTTGAGGGTGTGGAAGGGATTGAGCAACGGAAGGATTGCAGTGACTTCTATCTGGTGGGACTTTTCCGTCTTTGGAGAGATGAGCGAAATAGCGGTCTGTTCAGTGAATCGTTCTGGGATCGGGTAAAAGCAAGCATTCTGGGCTATCGGTATTGGATAGATGAACCTGGCGATGATGTGATGTGGTTCTTCAGTGAGAACCATGCCTTGTTGTTCCATACCAATGAACTGTTAGCCGGACAGCTGTTTGGGGATGAAACGTTCAGCAACAGTGGTGAATCCGGTGAAGTACACCGTCAAAAAGCAGAGCAGAGGCTTGCATTATGGTTTGAGCGCTTTTTGGATGAAGGATTGGCAGAATGGAATTCAAGTGCATACATTCCAATTGATGCGGTTGGGCTATTGCATATCTATGAATTTGCCCATAATGAACAGCTCAGAGAGCAAGCCAAAAAGGCAATGGACTTGTTATTCTATTATATTACCGTTCAGATGCATCAAGGAGTCTTGTCCACAACGTTTGGGCGCAGCTATGAGAAGGAACTGCTGGGTGGTTATGCAGCGGGAACAACTTCAATGTGCTGGATCGCTTATGGCGTTGGCAATGTAAACAATTATTCAATAAGCAATGTTGCCTTGAGTTTATCGGATTACAGCCCTCCAGCAGCATATCAGGAGCATCTGTTGCTTGGGGACAATCAGCAGTTGGTGTTCGCTAATCAGCAGGGCAAGGGAGGTTACGCCAAGCTCTATCATTGTCGGACCAGGGAATACTCCTTATCCTCAATCATTCGCTTTCGTCCAGGCAAGCCAGGTTATCAGGAGCATGTCCAGCATTTATCTCTGTCACCTGAGGCGCTAATCTGGGTGAATCATCCGGCAGAAATATACAAGCATGGGGATGGTCGACCTTGCTTCTGGGCTGGGAATGGGATATTGCCCGATGTTGTTCAGCATGAGGGGATCGCGTTGATGATGTTTGATATTCCTGCGGATAACAACTCTGACTGGACACATGCTTATTTTCCTACTCACTCCTTCACGGAATGGGTAAGGCATGAGAACTGGCACTTTGCCCGTTTGGATAAGGGTTATGCAGCTATATATGCGGCCAACGGGTCGAGTATGGAGAGCGGCGGGGTGACAAGAAAACGTGAGCTTATTTCACCTGGCTTGCGTAACGCCTGGATTATAAGAGCAGGAAGCGAACAGCAATTCGGGTCATTTGACGCTTTTATCAACCAAGTTCGTTCTGCAAGTCCGCAATTCGATAATCAAGCTTTAACTCTCACTCTAACAGACCCGGTATATGGTCCAATTCAATGGGGAATGAACAAGCCTTTTCTTATTAAAGAAGAGGAAATTATACACGAAGGTTATGGAGTGAAGGGACAACTGAAGTTACTGGACATGGAGCGCTGAATCGTGTGTAAGAAACCAAGGGAGTGATAACCAACATGCTGAATCAAATGGTGCTACAGGAGAGAATAAGCAAGGTATCCCAAGCGATGGAGTCTATGAAAAACACAAGCATCAATGAACAGTTTCCCATCGGACTAATCGACATACATCTATGGGAATGGCCGCAAGGTGTCGGTCTGTATGGCTTGCTCCAGCTCCATGAGGCAACGAAAGATCCCAAAGTGCTAGAATTTCTGGAATCATGGTATAATGCAAGGCTGATGGAAGGGTTACCGGAAAAAAATGTGAACACCTGCGCTCCGCTCCTTACTTTGATCTCATTATGCGAGCTGACCGGAAACAAGGAGTACGAACAGGTCTGTGAGGAGTGGAGCAGTTGGATCATGGATGGACTGCTGCGAACCGGAGATGGTGCGTTTCAACATATGATCACGGGAGATGCCAATGATGGTCAAATTCTGATTGATACCCTGTTTATGACGGTGCTATTTTTGGCCAAGGCAGGGGTATACTTCAAGAAACCCGACATGGTGGAAGAAGCCAAACGACAGTTCCTTGTGCATATCAAATATCTATATAACAAGAAAACCGGATTGTTCTATCATGGCTGGGATTTCAATGAAAATCATAACTATGGTGCTGTTCATTGGGGAAGAGGCAATGCATGGTATACGGCGGGAGTTATGGATTTCCTGAATATCATTCCGATCGAAGACGGGCTAAAGGCCTATCTGTTGGATACAGCAACCGCTCAAGTTAGAGCACTGAGCAAGCTTCAAGGTGAGGATGGCATGTGGCACACTGTGCTGGATGATCCAACCTCTTACAAAGAAACCTCGGCAACGGCAGCGATTGGATACGGCATTCTTAAGGGAATCCGGTATGGATACCTGGATGAATCCTATCGCCAGAATGGCTTGAGTGCGCTTGAAGCGGTGTTGAAACAGATTGATGATAACGGCGTTGTACAGCAGGTGTCCTATGGTACACCTGTGGGGCAGGATGCTCAGTTTTATAAAGATATAGCGATCAGTCCGATGGGATATGGACAAGCACTTACGTTGTTTATCCTGATTGAGGGCTTGCGGGCTCCAACCGCCGAATAGAATCAGGCGGACTTGTACGGAGGATAGGGGATACAGTTTCCTGTATCCTCCTTTTTGTTTTAGTAAGCTCGAATCTCGATTAATTCGGCATATCTGCTGCCATTTGTGGCATCAATTATAATTCTCAGAGCCTGAGCTGACACAGGGACATCCAGGGGATGAATAACTTTTCTTTTGTGATTTTCTTGAACACTTGCGACTTGTGTCCATTCGCCAGCAGGAGTCAGTACCTCCACGTGATAATCACGCACCAGCTCAGGCATCACACGGAATGTTGTCTGATGGTGATGTAAATTAACCAGATCCTCGTTCACATCATCATTAAACGTCAAGTGCAATCCAGCCAAGGTTTGTGGCTCTTCCCATGTCAGTTGTACCCATTCTGGCTTCCCAGACTGCATCGGCTGCGACATCCATTGCTGCGGCCCACCGTAAGGGCGATGATAACCGTTAATCGTGTTGTCCGCTGAATATGCCGAAGTCTCAGAGAGGGTACGACAGCAGAATGGCTGACGCGCCAACCCCTGCATGGACCATAATACGACAGGCTGATTCGTGGCATGATCCTCCAGATTTTTGGACACGTGGTTTTCTTCTGTTTTGAAGAAGATCAGCACTCCGCTGTGTGCTTCTGTCGAATGGTAGAGTGAGACGGCTTTATTGGAGCGGATGATTATAAAAGCATTCTGCGGTTCTTCCGGTCGCCATTCGAGCGGCAGCTTCACCCACTGCGCATTTCCTGTTGTAACGTTAACAGTCGCCGTAACTTGTAACGAATGCGGGACGTAGTTCTCCTTACGCCCCGTATCCCACAGCTCTACCGTCAGTGCGGTATCGCTGGATGCATCCAGCAGTAGCTCCAGGCCGCTGAGCACTGGATGCACAGGCAGCAACAGGGCGACATCTGTACCCAGCGGGTACGTCTCGCCAGGCTGCTCAAGGGCGATGCCCGTCAGCGTGCTGGAGGCTGTAGCCTTGGCACGCCGGGCCAGATCCAGCTCATCGTGGCTGCGCACCCCGATGATAGAAGCGTCCTGCCGCAGCAACGTCTGCTGCAGGACCGCCAGATGCCTCGCGTGCAGCTCGCGCGGCGACACCCCCATGGCCGCGCAGAGCGCCGCGCCCGTACCCGCGGCTTCGCCGATGACCGCGCATGTTGCCATGACGCGCGTTGTGCCGAAGGCGACATGTGATGCACTGATGTCGCGCCCGGCCATGAGCATATTCCGCACATTTGCGGAATACAGCGAGCGGAACGGCACGTGATATACGCCATCGGCATGCATATGCTTCGAGCCACTCGCTTCGGCGTACATGCCCTGCGGGGGATGCAGGTCAATGGACCAGCCGCCAAAGGCAACGGCATCCGGGAACTCCCGCTGGCTGATAATATCGTTCTGGGTGAGCACATAGTCACCCGTGAAGCGGCGGTACTCCCTTTTGCCAGGTAGAGAACCAATCCACTCCAGCGTCATATGATCTGCATCAAACTTGCCGGAGTTCTTGATATAGTCCCAGATCCCGTAGATCACGGACCACAGTTCATCACGGATCAGCTCATTGTCATGAACGGTGTCATGTTCACCGCCCCATTCAATCCACCAATAATGACAACCGGAATCCCCGCTGCGAATGACCCGGCGAATCGGAATGCTGGTCTGTGTAATATCCTTGGCAAAAGAAGGCGGGATATAACGGACAGGCGCACCAGCATCCTTGGTATAAAAGAGGAGTGTACTGCCCAGCGTGATCTGATCAGCCACCTCTGGTGCCCACTCTTCGCCATACTCGCTGCGGGCTTCCCGGCCGAGTGCAAACTTGGCTCCAGCCAGAAAGCCGACCAATCCATCACCCGTACAGTCCAGATAGATCTGACTTTCGAATCGGATTTTGCGCTCAGAACCCATCATCCAGCCAGTGACAGAGGTGATCTTTCGTTCATCCCCATCGCCAGTAGCCTCGACTTCATGTACATCCGTGTTCAGGTACAGGCTGATGTTGGATTCAGCTCGAACGGCTTCCAGAATGATTAAGTCCCAGAGATACGGGTTGCCTTCCGGGTTGCGGTACTGATTCTCTACAAACAATTCCCCCATAATACCCGTTTCCCGGGCATAACGGTTAATCCCGTGGGCGGTGGCACCGCACACCCAGACCCGAACCTCGCTGCTGGAATTGCCGCCAAGCACGGGGCGGTTCTGCACCAGCGCCACCTGCTGCCCCATGCGGGCAGCGGCTATCGCGGCGCATACACCAGCAAGTCCTCCGCCGATGACGGTGATGTCGTATTGTACATGCTCTTGTTTCATATCTGTGACCTCCTTAACTGAAGTTAGATCCACCTTGACTCCAACTACATATCTATAATTTCATCTTAGATTTATATATTCACTTTTTAAATGCACTATACTATCATCAAACATATACTTTATTTCACAGAAAGGGTGGTCAAGTCATGGAGCTGCTTAACCACATCTACTGGAAGCAAAAAGGGGAATTTGCTCTTACGGAAGATATCTATACGACTTGGGTGGCTTTTGCCGTCGAAGAGGGAATATTCCATTATGAGATTGGGGGTCAGATCGGAGAAGCGAGTTTTGGCGATCTGGTGCTGTGCCCCCCGGCGGTTCCTTTTCGGCGGACAGTCATTACCCCGCTGACATTTCACTATTTACAGTTTAGCAGTAGCCTGGAGGAGGAGGAGTTTCTGCCACCAGCCGGAAAATCGCTGATTAATGACACGAAGCGGTTAGCCTCGACGTACGCTTATTTACGCCAGGACAGTGAGGAGAATAAGGGGGAAGTTGCCCGTTGGAAGACACATTTTATGATGGATTTGTGGCAGTTGTATCAGGTGGAACGCAGACAGAATCGCTTAAAGGAGCGGAGATTTACCGAAGATGCACGAATGGCTGAAGCGGCAGCGCTGCTGGAGGAGCGGGCGGAAGAGGAGATCAGCCTTCAGGAATTGGCACAGCGACTGGCCTTGAGTCCGGTGCAGTTGACAAGGCGTTTCCGGGAAGCTTTTCAGGAGACGCCATCAGGCTATCTCAAACGGGTCCGTCTGAAAAAAGCGCAGAACCTCTTGGCTGACAGCAGCCTGACCCTTAACCAAATTGCCGAGCGATGCGGATATGAGAACGGTTTTTATCTAAGTAGAGTGTTCTCCAAAACGTTGGGCATAAGTCCATCTGAGTATCGCAGGAGACACAGGGTGTAAGCTGAATGAAGTAAACTGCATTTCTAACCGAAATTAGAGGGGGAAGTACATTTCAGTTGTAGATCATAGACAATTTATACTATAATTTACCATATAGAGTCCTTATCCGAACGTATGCCCCCCCGTATCCGTTTGAATGAGGACTCTGATTTTATAACTAAAACCAAGGAGGTGGATATGGCCTTAGCCTTTGGAATAAGGAATTCATCCTAATATTCGATAAAGGAGAATGGAAGCGATGAGAAAAATGATATTTTTGAAAGCGCTTAAATTTGTTTTGATGATAACGTTGTTAGTTCCTTTGTATTGGGCGGCTTCATCTGTCCATGCGGCAGAAGGGGAAAATACCTTGATTCTGAGTCATGATTTTGAAGATGGCACGGTCCAGAGCTGGAGCGGACGCGGTGAAGTAGAAACGCTTCATGCAAGCGCCGTTGCAGCGCGTACCGGAGATTATGGACTGGAAGTGAGCGGGCGTGCTATGACATGGCATGGGCCAGCGCTGGATGTGACAGAACTTTTGGAGGTGGGACAGGCGTATGTGTTCACTGGCTGGGTGAAGCTTCCGGCGGGAGCGTCCAGCACAAACCTCAATATGTCTTTACAGCGTACCCTGCCAGATACAACACATTATGAAAATTTAACATTTGGTACCGCATCCGCAGGCGGATGGACCAAGCTTACTGCACAGTTTAAAATGCTGGAACCAGCGAATCAGTTATCGGTTTATTTTGAAGTGCCAGACCGTGCCACAGCTTCTTTTTATGTGGATGATTTCCGATTGGAGAAGTTGCCGGATCTCGGACCCATTGTGATCGAAGAAGACATTCCTTCCCTACAGGATGTTTTTGCGGGCAAGTTTCGAATTGGGACGGCCTTCACGAACAATGAACTGCTGACCGAAC
The DNA here is from genome assembly GCF_037979415.1 of Paenibacillus sp. FSL H7-0940. Taxonomy (NCBI): domain Bacteria; kingdom Bacillati; phylum Bacillota; class Bacilli; order Caryophanales; family Paenibacillaceae; genus Paenibacillus; species Paenibacillus sp. FSL H7-0940. The sequence continues at coordinate 2,943,495 of NZ_CP150280.1, read as the reverse complement.
CTGACAAGCAGCTGCTTACGAAGCATTTTGATAGTCTGACACCAGGCAATGTTCTGAAATGGGACAGTACCGAGCCGCAAGAGGGTATGTATAATTTCAGCGGGTCGGATGCCGCAGTCGCTTTTGCAGCAGCGAACGGACAAGAGATACGTGGGCATACCCTCGTTTGGCATACACAAACTCCGGATTGGGTATTCCACGATGCCAACGGCAATCTGGTGAGCAAAACGGTGCTGTATGAACGGATGCAGCAGCATATTGAGACGGTAATGGAGCGTTATCAAGGCCAGATCTACGCTTGGGACGTTGTGAATGAAGTCATTGATGCCTCCGAACCGGATGGCCTGCGGCGCAGTCTGTGGTACCAGATTGCCGGGGAAGAATATATTGAGAAAGCATTTGAATTCGCCCATGCAGCCGACCCGGATGCGAAGCTGTTCATTAATGATTACAATACCCATGAGCCGGCCAAAAGCCAGGCCCTCTACAATTTGATCACTCGCCTTCAAGCCAAGGGTGTGCCTATTGACGGAGTCGGCCATCAAACACACATCAGCCTCTTTTATCCAACCCTTTCGGAAATTGAGAGTTCCATTGTCAAATTTAAGGCGCTGGGCCTCGAAACACATATTACTGAGCTTGATGTAAGTGTATATTCCAATGATTCGCAATCTTATGATATCTTCCCGGAAGAACTGAAGACACAGCAGGCGGCGCTGTACAAGTCCCTGTTCCAGATCTTCCTGAGGCATACGGATACAGTCAAAAATGTTACCTTGTGGGGCAAGGATGATGCCAATACCTGGCTACGAACCTTCCCGGTCGCCCGCAACAACTGGCCGCTGCTTTTCGACGAGCGACTCCAGTCCAAGCCAGCCTATTGGTCCGTATTAGAGACGGTCCAGGTCGAGGCAGTACCTGCCGCTCCGCAGAATCTGACTGCCACTGCGGTTAGCGACAACAGCATCAATCTAAGCTGGAGTGCATCTGCAAGTGCGACCTCCTATACGGTAAACAGGTCGCTGACAGCAGCCGGACCGTATACATCTGTGGCCATTGTATCGGGAACAAGCTATAAGGATATGGCGGTATCTGCTGGAACCACCTACTACTATGTGGTGAATGCGGTTAACAGCGTTGGGAAGAGTGTGAACTCCGTTCAAGCTTCCGCAAAGGTCCAGGGTGGAGGGCCGCCAGAGCCTGCTGGCAATCTGACTCTAGCCTATCGTGCAGGGGATACAAATCTGCTCGATAACCAAATGAAACCGCAGTTTGTCATTCACAACAACGGTACCTCCGCAGTTAGCCTGAATGAACTGACAATTCGTTACTGGTATACAGTGGACGGGGAGAAACCACAATCCTTTTTCTGTGATTATGCACAGCTTGGAGGCAGTCAGATCAGCGGCAGCATTGTGAAACTGCCTGCACCTGTTTCTGGAGCGGACCATTATCTGGAACTGAAGTTCGGCACCGGAGCAGGCGTAATCCCGGTCGGAGGAACCTCTGGGGAGATACATACCCGGTTGCACAAAGCAGACTGGTCCAATTACAGCGAAGGGGATGATTATTCCTTTAACCCGCTGCAGACCTCTTTTGCCGATTGGACCAAGGTAACTCTTTACCGGAACGGCGAGCTTGTCTGGGGAGTGGAGCCTATATCCTAATTTGCTAAGTCGTTATATCTAGCCTAGCCGGAGATCCCAGATCTCCGGTTTTTTTAATGCAATAGAACAAATCTGTGTATCTCTATCCCTTCCCTGGCAACTGGTATCACATATCCATGCGAATGAGCCCGGCCCCGGCCGAAGCGGGGGAACTGATGGTATAATGATCTCAATAATTGCAGGGGGAGCGCTGAGAGGATGACAAAGCCCGACTGGAAGACCTTTTTGCCGCATAAGCTCAGGTATCGGCTGTTTGGTGCGTTTGTGGTGCTGATTCTGCTGCCATTCAGCGTACTTAATGTCTACAACTATGGACAGATCGAATCTCTGGTTGAGCAAAAAATCAGCGAACAGAGCCACGAGCAACTGGTGCAGATGTATGGTTCTCTAGAGGACCAGATGAGTATTGCATTCAAAACCCTGATTTTTCTGGAACAGGATTCAGCCGTAAGAAACGTCCTGACTTCTCCAGACAATCGTTCTCCGCTTGAGAATAAGTCGTTGGTGGAAGAGAAGTTCAAGATGATCAACAACAGCTTTTTTCTATATAATCCTTCCGTGTACTTCACACTGTTAGATTTTCATGATAACGTTTACACTTCGTATTTGCCCAAAAAAGCTCTGGCCTATGGCCCTTATCGGGAACAATTTCGCAAGCATCTTGGAGAAATGACCTTCATCAAGGGCAACACTGATTCAAACTCGTTTCCATCAGAAGAGTTGCTCTACCGCTGGGATGCCCGGGATACCAACCATGTCCTGCGGGAGCTATCCTCCAGCCCGTATCTGTTGTCCCTCTATGCGTATATGAAGGACAGTGGCGGCAAAAGGTACGGAATGGCACGGATCAGCATCGATTATTCGTACTGGTTTCAGTCTATGCTGAAGGATTCGCAGAGCAATCAGGAGTATTTCCTGATTACTGGCAATGGGGAAACGATTGCCCGCTCGTCCGAAAAAGCGGTACTTTCCCCAGACGTGACCCGGGAAATTGCACTTCATCCGGCAGAGGCCTATCTGACGGATAATGATTCAGATACGCTGATTAACTACGTATACATCGAGTCACTGGACTGGTACATGGTAAATCGTATTCCACTAGCTGTGTTGTTCACGGAGATATCGGGGCTTAAGCAACGCTATTTTTTAACGTTTTTTGGCTTCACAGCAGCATTTGTGCTCATGGCCTTTATGATCTCGGCGACGTTCACTCGGCCTTTATCACATCTGCAGAACCAGATGAAGGAGGTAGTACGCAAAAACCTCAAGGTCCGTATCCCTGAAGGCCGCAGCCGCGGAGAAGTGCTGGAACTGACACGCACGTTTAATACGATGCTGGATGATGCCAATCAGATGATCAACAGACTCAAGGCGGAGGAACGCCAGAAGGAAGCGGTACATTTTCATATGCTCCTGGCCCAGATGAATCCGCACTTTCTCCTGAATACATTGAATACAATGAAATGGAGTGCGATCCGGAGCGGGAATGAAGAGATCTCCGAGATGTGTGTTTCCTTGGGCAAATTACTGGAGGTCAGCCTGAATTCACAGGTCGAATTGGTATACCTGAAGGACGAGATTGAGTTGGTTCAAGCCTACCTTCATATCCAGCGGATTCGTTACCGTGATAGCTTTGAGGTGACTTGTGAATTTGACGAAAAACTTGAGTATGCGCTCGTGCCCAAGCTGAGCTTGCAGCCACTGGTGGAGAATGCCATTCACCACGGTGTCGGGCCACTGGAGCAGCTTGGTCAGATCCGCATCGGAATTTACAGGAAAGACACAGGAAAGCTGATGCTGGAGGTGGCAGACAACGGAATTGGAATGGAGGAATCCCGGCGTCAGCAGATGACCCGCACACGTCCGGGGATCGGCCTGTCTAACCTTAAGGAACGATTGCGATTATTGTTCAAAGGCCAAAGTGAACTTGAAGTGATTGATACCAAGCCGGGGACATTAGTGAGGTTCAGCATTCCTTTTTTATTGTCGACGCCGTACGTACAGAAGCGATCTCACTAGACGACTGGAGAGGGGAATCTGGCATGTGGAAGGTATTACTTGTGGAAGATGAAGTATTTGTACGTGAGTCGGTGCGAGAGATTATTTCCTGGGAAGAGCTGGGCTTTACGGTCATCGGAGAGTCTGGTAACGGTACCGAAGCGCTGGCGATGATTATACAGGATACACCGGATCTGGTACTGACCGATATTGTCATGCCAGGTATGGATGGTCTGGAATTACTCAAACAGACCCGTCAGGCCGGGTTAAAAACCAAGTTTGTGATGCTCACCTGTATGGGGGAGTTCGAATATGTACGCCGGGCAATGGAATACGGGGCTTCCAATTATATTCTGAAACTGTCCATGAGTGTGAATTCACTGCGTGATACACTCCGTAAAGTAAGTGCAGAACTGGGAGCTTCGACTGAAGCCCGGACAGAGACAGATCATCATCAAGTGCCACCTTCCACACCGGTTCTCACATCAACGCCTGTTTCGCCTGATTCTCTTACGGTCTCTTCTGCGCCCCCGTCTGATACGGATCTTCCATTTGCACCTGTTCGTGAGCCGATTGTGAAACATCCGGAGATTAGCAAAATAATTCAGTATATCGGACAGCATTACGACCAGGACATTACCGTCAAATCCATGTCACGATATGTGATGATGGGTGAGAATTATGTGAGTGCTTTGTTTAAAAAGAAAACCGGCCATACCCTGATTCATTACCTGCATGGGGTACGGATGGAGAAAGCGGCTGAATACTTGCGCGAGACGGACCTTCCTGTACAGGAGATTGGTTACCGGGTGGGGTTCGGAAGTGATAATTATTTCATTAAAATATTCAAGCGTTGGACCGGTTGCACGCCCAGCCAGTATCGCCATCGTTCGTGACTCACAGGATGAGTAGAAGGAATATGTGTACCGAGTGCTCAGGCAAGCACAAGTAAATCCGTATTTTTGTTCAATCCGAATCATGGATATGTATCTTATGAACCCAGCAAGGTCCCTGCTACGATGTAACGGAAGGTACACTTCAATTCAGGGAGGTCATGTGACCAGATGAGAATCAAAAAAGGATTAACGGGATTAATCGTAGGTGCGCTGATGCTGGGCTTGCTTGCCGGCTGTGTAGGTAAAAATGAGACGAACGGTGGAGATAACGGAGGTGGAGCGGCAGGGGGAAAAGTGAAGCTCACCATGTGGGGCGCGGTGCCGCCCGAGAATGGTCCACAGGAAGTGGTGGATACCTGGAATGCGGAGCATCCTGATATTCAGGTGGAATATGTGCGGTTTGTGAATGATGATGATGGCAACCTGAAGCTGGATACGGCGCTGTCCACCGGGCAGAACGTGGACCTGTATGTCAACTATACCCTCACAAATCTGGATAAACGCATCAAGGGCGGTACAGCACTGGATCTGGGCGAGTTCACCGACTACAACATTGATGAGAAAATGGGTGAAGATGCGGCTTCCTGGAAAGTGGACGGCAAATATTACGGGATGCCAACCAAGAAAAACGCTGCCTTCTTCGCTTTAAATATGAAAGCGCTTGATCAGGCCGGACTGAGTGTACCAAAAGCCTGGACATGGGATGAAGCCCGTGAATATGCACTCAAACTGAAGGCTGCTGGCTTCAAGTACGGATTGGTGCAGCATACCGCTTCCTATGTAGATCCGCTCGATTCCGTTCTGGTGAAGAACGGTTATGTTAAGGCAGACGGTACTTCCAACCTCGATGATCCACTCGTTACCAAATGGCTGGAGACGTTGAACGGAATGATGAAGGAGGATGCAACCACCCCTCCGCTCGGAGAGCAGCTGACTTCCAAAATGCCGGTGGAAAACATGTTCCTTGGCGGTGAGTCTGCCATGATTAATATCGGCGAATGGCTGATCCGCACATCAAACAATATGACCGAGTTCCCGCGGGATTGGAAAATCGCCTTTGCCCCTGTACCGAGACTGGCTGCACAAGAAGCAGATATGGTGAAGAGTGGGGGACTGGGTGACTTTATTGCGATCAATTCCAAGTCGAAAAATAAAGAAGCCGCATGGGAGTTCCTGAAATGGTACGCCGATGGGGGAATGATGCCGATGGCTGCGGGTGGACGTTTGCCTTCATCCAATGCCGTTGATCAGCAGACTGCCATTGATCATTTGCTTGGCGATTATGCCGATTCTTATGACAAGGAGTCACTGGAATTTGTGTTGTATGGTGACGAGACACCTACGTTTGTCCGCAGCATTGCGCAGGAAGTGGTTGATCTGCGTGCACAGGAGTATGAAAAGTTCTTCCTTGGTAACCAGACTGCCGAAGTTACGGTACAGAACATGGTCAAACGCCATAATGACTGGCTGAAGCAGAATCAATAGGTTGCAAAAGCAATGAGTCCAAAGGCCGTCCCAATGGGGCGGTTTTTTCTATATAAGCAATAGAACAATTCCATGTTGTTTCTCTCCCGAAAGGCACTGCCGAAATACATATATCTGTGATATCAGGTACAGGGTTATGTTCCTTAAATGTTAGAGGACATCTTGTTATGCTTAATTCCAGAACAGATGTTAAGGAGTGGGGAGCATATGCATAAATCCTGGATGAAACGGCAGAGCAGACTCGGGTATCTGTTTATTGGGCCCAATATGATTGGCGTGCTGTTGTTTTTTATTATACCGGCTGTTTATTCGTTCTATCTCATGTTTACTGATTACAAATTCATGAGCCCGGAGACGAATTTCGTAGGGCTGGACAATATCCGTCGGATGTTGAATGATGATCTGTTTGGCGTGGCGCTGCGAAATACATTTGTATTTCTGTTAGCGGTTCCGGTATCGATGGGGTTGGCTTTTATCGTGGCGGTGGCGCTGAACAAGTCGGTGTATTGGCAAAAAACGCTGCGTGCCCTCTATTTTATGCCCTATATCACCAGCGGTGTTGCCATCGCTTTTGTCTGGATGCTGCTGTTCCAGCCAACATCGGGGCCCATTAATGGCTTCTTGCGGGGGATCGGTATTACGAATCCACCCGGATGGTTATCAACAACCGAATGGTCCATGTATGCGATTGATATCATCTGGATCTGGTTCATGTTGGGTTACAACATGATTATTTATCTGGCCGCTTTGCAGGAAATTCCGGAGGAATTGGTTGAGGCTGCACGGATAGATGGAGCCCGTCCTTGGCAGACGATACGCCAAGTGATCTGGCCGCTTGTGAGTCCAACGACCTTTTTGCTACTGATTACGGGGCTGATTATGACGATCAAAAACTTTGGTATCATTCAAGCGATTACCCAGGGTGGGCCGGGGAACAGCACAACCGTCCTGTCACTTTTTATCTACCAGAATGCCTTCCGATATTACGAGATGGGATACGCTGCCGCCATAAGCTGGGCACTCTTTGCCATCATCATGATATTCACTGTTTTGCAGTGGCTCGGTCAGAAACGTTGGGTTCACTATTAAGGAGGGGAGGGATCGTTATGGAGAAACAAATTGCCGCGAATGCGAAGCCCACAGCTCCACATTCACCTAAAGTTAAAGTCCGCATGGAGTCCTTGAGCCAGATTCGAAAAATCATATTGACACTTCTGATGTCCGGGTTTGCTTTGCTGATGATTATGCCGTTTATCTGGATGATCAGCACGTCGTTCAAATCTCCTGCGGACGTATTCACCTATCCCATCCAGTGGATACCCTCCAGCCTGAACTGGGAGCATCATATTAAGGTTTGGAGTGGAGCGGACACCTTTGCGACGTATTATCTGAACTCGTTGAAAATATCGTTAATTAGTACGGTCGGAGCTGTTTTTCTCTCGGCTTTTGCAGCCTATGGCTTCGCACGGATTCAATTCAAAGGTCGGGAGACATTGTTCCTAATCTATCTCTCGATGATGATGGTGCCACCGCAGGTACTCTTTGTACCGAAGTTCCTGATGTTTGAATGGGTAGGCATATATAATACGCATTGGGCATTGATCCTGCCCGGAATGTTCACGATCTTTGGCGTGTTTATGCTACGACAATTTTTCCTGTCCGTGCCATCAGAGATCTCGGAAGCGGCGTTCATCGACGGTGCCGGTCACCTGCGCATATTCTTCAGGCTGATTCTGCCCTTGGCGAAGCCAGCGCTGGCTACACTGGCCATTATTGATTTCTCCTGGCACTGGAATGACTATGAGAATGCGCTTGTGTTCCTGATCGACAAAGACTTGTACACCGTTCCGCTCGGACTGCAGAACTTTATTCTGGAGAATAATGTGGATTACAACGGCATGATGGCCGCTGCCACGGCAGGCATTATTCCGATGATCATCGTTTTCCTCGTGGGTCAGCATTATATCATTCAGGGCGTGGCCGGAAGTGCCGTGAAGGGCTGAAGCTGCTGTCACTGTGATCCCATATAATAACCCTTTTGCTGAACGAAGAGATTTTCGCGGCAGAAGGGTTTTCTGTTGAAAGGGAGAATTAATTCATGATCTGAGTTTATCCATTGGAGGCGATTCTTTATCGGGATTCATGGGACATATTTAAATGAAGGAAGAGGATGTTGTTGAAGATGAGTATAATCATATTTATTGTTTTTATATTGGTTGGTGTTTCTTCGTTCTTTCTAACCTTTTTTCCTAGTTGGATCTTTTTAAATTTGATTGGAGCAGCCATGGCAGTATTTACACTTGGTATGGGGTTGTTTCATGGCATGAAGCAGATAAAAAACATCGTAAAACGAATATCTTTCAAGTGCTGTTGCATCATTTTTGGTATCGGCTTGATATTACTTTTTGCTCCTAAGATAGTGTCGGGTATCCAGGATATAGGTCCTTATCTCTCCCAAGATTACGAAACAGTAACAGGTAAACCGAACTACATAGGATCCATGGGCAAGAAATGGAGGGAACAAACCATCGAAATAAATCAAATGGAATTGATTAACACTCGGGATATCGCCTGGGAAAATCGAGATAAAACGCTGGAAATAAAGTATCTGCCCAGAACCAAATATGTTATGAGTATTAGAGCAGTTGAGTAATCGATATATTTTCAAATATCTCTAAGTCTAATCTGAACGATCAATATCTTCTCCAATACAATAGTTCAAACTTCGTATATAATTAACAATGACATATGATGCTGTATGACTACATAACTATCGCGAGGTGCACTAGACTTATGCCAACCATCTACGACTTTACCGTAACCAGAACCAGTGGAGAGCGTTTCCCGCTCTATCAATATGAAGGAAAACCTGTGCTCATCGTAAACACGGCAAGTAAATGTAAATATACGCACCAGTTCGATGACATGCAGAAGCTGTATGACCAGTACAAGGATCAAGGACTTCAGATTATTGGTTTCCCGTGTAACCAGTTTGCAGAGCAAGAGCCTGGAAGCAGTTCGGAAGCGGAATCGTTTTGCCAGATTAACTATGGTGTGAAATTTCCGATGTTCTCCAAACTGGATGTGAATGGAGAAGCGGCGCACCCGCTCTACGACTTTTTGAAAAGATCAGGGCCTTTTGCAGGCTTTGATGAAACAGATATACAGGCAAAATTATTGAAATTAATGGTGGCTGAGAAGGCACCAGAATGGTTACACGGCGATGCAATCAAATGGAATTTCACAAAATTCCTGATTGATGCAGAGGGTCGTGTGGTCAGACGCTTCGAACCTGTCGACTCCATCGACGAGATTCAAGAGAGTATTAAACAGCTTCTATAATTTCACTTTCATATATCCTACAGGGGCATGATACAAATCGTTTCCCTCTTCCGAACAGGAGGTGCATGAATGTGCCGAGCATGATGCAATTTAGCGCTTCGCTGGAGTATAGTTACCGATCCACCAGCACGTTTAACCCAGGCAAGTCAGATGGATTCCACTCACATCCACATTATGAGATTTATTATTTTCATGATGGAGAATGTACCTATATCATAGGAGACCGGGTATATAACCTGGAGCCGGGTGATCTGGTGTTAATGCATGGCCTGACTCTTCATCGACCACATCCGAAGCCAGGCAGTGCTTATGAGCGAAGCACACTGCATTTTGATCCGTCTGCAATCCGCAGCAGCCTGCATCCGGACCGTATGGCTGAGGTCCTGAGACCATTTGAAGAACTCAGAAATTGCCGGGTCAATCTGAAGGGAGATAACCGCTCTGAATTCGAAGCTCTATTGCATGATCTTCATCGTCTGTCTCAAAGTCAGAGCAATTTCAGGCAAGAGCGAATGAATGTCAGACTGTGTGATCTGTTGTATTTTGTAGCAGAGATCTGCCAGGGTGATGTCCAGGAACAACTTCCCTCATCGGAAAGGGAGCGGCATGTCCAACACATTATTCGTTATGTGGATACCCATTATATGAAGGACATTGGTCTGGATGATCTGGCACTGGAATTACATCTGTCCAAGCCATATCTGGCAGGCATGTTTAAGGAAATGACAGGTTTGACGATATTCAAATACCTGTATGACCGCCGTATCAATCAGGCGAAGCTTTTGTTTCAGTTTCAGCCTGAGATCACCGTGACAGAAGCAAGTCGATTGTCCGGTTTCAAACGCCTTTCGCATTTTAGTCGGATGTTCAAACAAAGTGTGGGATGTTCGCCTGATCTGTACCGTACCCAATTGCATCGCCAATCATAGAAGTCGTCTTTGAGCTGACCAGCTTGTCTGGTTGGCTTTTTTTGTTGATTTTCGTTTGAGGAATGCATACCACTGTGTTTAGAGGACACGCAGAACAGGTAAAGAAAGGTAATGAACCCAGAGGAGGCGAATATGAATGAAACAGCGCACACCGGATCAGAATAACAACGATACCCAACAGGAACAATCCCGTGACAATCCTGAACAATATAAGACAGAGCACGAAAGTCTGCTTGACCGACATGAAGAAGAACAGACTGTAGATCCAATTCCGATGGAAGATCTGAATATGGAAGCTCAGGAAGAGAAGAATAAAGATCAGACAAAAAGTAACTCGTCTACTGAAGAGAAATACCGGGCGGATTATCGTAAAAAGACGGGCGAAGGATAATTTCAATTGCTGTATTGGGCAAACTTGTTGAATTGTTTTTGGTGAATGTATATTTAGTGAAAATACATTAGTTTGTTGACTAATGTATGTTACTATATTATAGTTACTATGTTGGCAATTGAAAAAAAATTTGGGAGGCGAATAAGAATGACAACTTTTTTTGATGCGTTGAAAAACAGAAGATCTTATTATGGAATCAGCAAGGAATCTACAATTTCGGATGCTAAAATCCAGGAAATCGTAGAAGAAGCGGTGAAATATACACCAACTTCCTTTAACTCACAAACATCCCGTGCCGTTGTATTGCTCGGTGAACAACATGATAAATTGTGGAATCACACAGAAGAAATTTTGCGTGAAGTGGTAGGTAATGAAGAAGCCTTCAAATCCACAGCAGAGAAAATGACTGGATTCCGCAGCGGATATGGTACGGTTCTCTTCTTCGAAGATAACAATGCGATCGCACAGCTTCAACAAAATTTTGCAGCTTATGCTGATAACTTCCCAATCTGGGCTAACCAATCCAACGGTATGTTGCAACTAGTAATCTGGACTGCTCTGGAACAAGAAGGTCTGGGTGCATCTTTGCAGCACTACAACCCGTTGATTGACGAGAAAGTGAAGCAAGAATGGAGCATTCCTGAGAACTGGAGATTGATCGCTCAAATGCCATTTGGTAAACCAACGGCAGCACCGGGTGAGAAAGAATTCCAACCAATTGAAGAGCGCGTTAAAGTACACAAGTAAGCTTCGCATTTCCCAACATTTAACCACATACGGCCTCGCTTCAATTTGATACGATGATAGTTGATCGTAATCCAATGAAGCGAGGCTTTTTGACGTGAATAATAGATTAAAAGACATAACGAACCAACGGATATGGAAAACGGTTTTATGCGGGTTATTAACACTTGGATCGGTGGCTGGATACAGCTCTACCGTTCAGGCCGCAACCGTGCAGCAACAGTTTCAGGATACGCACACCAGTTACGCCAAGGATGCCATTACACATCTGGTGGCAAAAGGCATTGCTGCCGGTACGTCAGAGACTACGTTTGAACCGAAGAAAGCCGTTACTCGTGCAGAATTTGCGACGTTTGCGGTGAGATTACTAGGTTTGAAGCCCGTTAAAAATAATATTAATCCCTATCAGGATATAAGCATGAATGCTTGGTATTACGGCAACGTTGCCGCCATGACGAATCTTTTTATTTTGGAGGGTAAGGGTCAGGGAACGTTCCAGCCTAATGCTTCCATTACGCGCGAAGAAGCGGCTGCCCTTCTTGTTCGAATGTTAAAACAACAACCCGTAGAGACATCACTCTTATCTTCAACGTATTTTGACGCAGCGGATATCTCGGACTGGGCACGTCCTTATGTTCAAACGGTATATCAACTTGGACTAATGCGGGGAAGTGGAGGCGTGTTTCGACCACATGACCAGGTAACGCGAGAAGAAGCAGCCGTAATGCTCGATGCCATTTTACAAAAGAAAACATGGTCTGAGCAGTTACAACGTGGGGATGAACTTGGCGTTCAGCTGGGCTGGCAATATAACTCCACTACAACTGAATTCAAGAAACAAGTGGAACAGTCTGAGGTCAACACACTTGTCCCACGCTGGTTTTTCCTGAACAGCAGTATGAAAGTAACAGATCACGCGGACCCTGCATTGATCTCCTGGGCATCAGCCACCGACAGGCAGCTATGGCCATTACTTGGGAATCGTTCCGATTCGGCACTTACCCATCAGATGTTATCCAGCTCAGCCAACCGAGCGGCAGTGATCTCACAGGTAGCCGCTTATGTCAAAACCTATAAATTGGACGGCATTAATGTGGACTTCGAGAATGTTGATCCTGCGGATCGTGAAGGGCTGACGGCATTTGTGACCTCTTTGACAGCTACGTTGCACGCACTCGGTGCTGTGGTGTCCGTGGACGTTTCGCCCGACCTGGGTACTGATTGGACCGATGCATTTGATTATGCCAAACTGGGCGCTGTATCGGATTATATGGTGCTGATGGGATACGAGGAACACTGGAACGGTGATCCGAAAGCAGGATCAGTGGCGTCTCTTCCATGGGTGGAAAAGGCTTTGGATACCATGCTCTCCGAGGTGGTACGTGCCAAAACAATTTTGGCCCTTCCATTGTATACACGAGACTGGTCTTCCGTGAATCCAGCAACCAGCTCTTGGGACATTACATTGGCAGACCAGGGAATGCGTGCGCATGCTACGGGATCTGTAAGACGATGGGATGCAAGTCTGGTTCAATATATTATCGGGTACAACAGTAATGGTAAGCCAAGATATATATGGGCAGAGGACAGTCGTTCGTTATCAGCCAAAGTGTTAATGAGTGAGCAACGGCAAATTGCTGGACTGGCTTACTGGTATATGGGCGGCGAAACAGCCGATGTATGGAACGCCATCTCGAATGCATCGCGATTTGAATCTTATAACTTCTAAATATTCATGAATCTGATAGACTCAATCGAACCGGTATGCTGCCGGATGGTTTGGGTCTGTTTGTTTTGGTATAAGATAAGCAATATCAGGAATCGTTTAAGCTTGGCTGAACGGTTTAATGTATATAAGGACAAACTGTTTAATTAAATTAGATAAATGGAAGTTCAGGAGGAGAAGGAGCATGCGAGAGGTTGATTGCATAATTGTAGGTGGAGGGCTCGCAGGGCTTCAGGCAGCCATTCAGCTTGGACGTTATTCAGCTCATCAGGTGTTGGTAATCGACGCGGGAGAAGGCAGATCGACGTTGTGCCGGACTTATCATAATATCCTCGGTTTCCCCGATGGGGTATCCGGTGAAGAGCTTAGAGAACGAGGCAGGATGCAGGCAGAGCAGACCGGTGTATCTTTTGAGAAAGACCGTATTGTTAAAGCAGGACGTCATGGAGAGATGATCCAATTGTTCGGTACTTCAGGAACTGAATATAGGAGCAAAACCGTGTTATTGGCAACGGGGCTCACGGATAGAGTTCCGGACATTCCGGGACTAACCCCTACGCTGGGCCGAACAGTGTATGTCTGCCCTGATTGCGATGGTTATGAGATTCAGGATCAACGTACGGTACTATTGGGATCTGGCGAACCAGGTGCCAATATGGCGATGATTTTAATTCAGCGTACGAATGATCTGTTATATATCAATCATGAGCAGGCTCCCATATCTGCAGAGCTGCATCGGAGCATGAAAGAGGCGGGAGTTCGTTATCTGGAAGCGGCTGTTCAGGAAGTACAACAGATTGAGGATGGCCATATCACCGGTGTTCTGACCGAAGATGGACAGATTTTTGAGTCGGAGCGTGGATTTATCGCATTTGGAGGCAACCGGGTACACTATGAACTGGCGGAGCAGCTTGGAGCTGTAATCGCAGATAATAAACATGTGGAAGCCGATCCGCGCAGCTTGCAGGCAGCGACTAATGTGTGGATTGCCGGGGATCTGGGCCTGCACGCAGAACAAGCAACCGTTGCGATGGGTGAAGGTTCCATTGCCGCGATCTGGATTCATAAGGCGTTACAGCAGATGACCAAGGATTCACGATGAATTTCACCTCCAACTATGAGGTTGATTATTCAATTGTTCATTACCAAAAAGTCCTCCCAAGCCATGCATGTGGCAGGAGGACTTTTTGAGCTATCTTTTGCTAGGGAGAAAAGGATTACGCTTGTTTATCCGATGAATCCGTTGACTTGGAGGAAGACGTCTTGTCCTTCGAGTCATGGGAGAAGTCTTTGCGAATGTTGTTCACGATATCACCAACCACGCCTTCGATCATATCGGTTGGTCCGGGATTATTTTTGTCTGGATGGATAACGGTATTCACTCCTGGTTCAAGTTCATCATTTGTCTTCTCGTGTTTGGTTTTATCACGTATGGGAAATCCCTCCTGGTTCGATATTGTATAAGGTGTTCATTAACATATCCAAACACCGTTACGTATATGTAAACGATTAACCGCTGTAGTTCTTTTGAAACGTGTACTTGCTCATATATAGAAGATATATACAGAATTGAACGCACTGATTAAACTTCTGCAATACGTTTATATTATAGATAACCAATGAGTATTAAGTTTAAAGCTTGAAACCAATAAACAACTATTATGCAGGAGGTTATTCAGATGAATGAAGAAAATCATGTAATCCATAAAGATGGCCAAGTTTCAACTGACAAGGTGGACAATGCAATTGAGAAGATTGCGCCGGAAGAAAGAGAACAGATTCTACAGAACTTTGATGCATTCAAAGAATACCTGGGTAAACGAATTGCGATGGGTGAGTCGATCGGATTAAGCGAAGAGCAGATGGCCAAAATTGCCGAGAAAGTAGCGGATTATCTGGCAGCTCGGGAGGAACCCCGTAATCGTGAAGAAAAACTGCTTCAGGAGTTGTGGAATGTTGGCAAGGAAGACGAACGCCACATGTTGGCTCATATGCTCGTTCGTTTGGCGCAAAGCTCCACACCCAATCATTAAGATTAGTATCTATGCGTAAGCATAAGAAATACTTTGAGCTGGTCTTCAAACCTGCCAAATACCTGCCAAAAGCTGGAGCGTAACTCTTGAACATATCTGGATCAGGGCAGATAGAGGGTGCGCTAACGAACCTGTGACGTCTTATTCAAGGGTTTGAAAGTCCCGCAGCAATCTAAGGAATCTGACACACGTTATATTGGTATAAACAGCCGTTATTAGCGTGTTTTCAGGGAATTCTGGCAAATAACGTGTCTCATGTTCCTTACAAAATAAAAGGACCGCCAGATGGCCAAATAAGACGTCCTCGGTTCTTTAGTCGATTGGACCATTCGTCAGGACTAGGCAGCTTGGACTTCAGATGTTTGGGACACAGACATCCTTCAACGTATCACTTGCCTGAGTTTAAAAGACACACCCCAGTTAATAACCCCTGAATGGCGATGCCTTCAGGGGTTATTGCCGTTTGCGGAGACTACAGACAGGAGTGATGACGCACATTGTAACTATTTTTAATCTGGCTGATACTTTTATAATCCCTGTTCGAAGTATGATAGGAAAAGAAAGAACGTTGGAATCGATAGTTCACATGAGCGTTTGAGAAGCAAGACTTCCGGTTAAGGAATAGTAACGTTCATATTAAGGAGAGATGTTACCTATGAAGAACGCGACAAAACAATGGAAACTAGGAATGATCGGTGCAGTTGTTGCTTTACTTGGTATGATTGTGCTGACTACATATTTACTTACCCCTGCGAATGCTCAAGGTAGTACGGACGCTCATCAAACTTCTGCGAAAGAAGCTCAAGTTGCAAACTCCGAGATGTTTACAGCCTATGTTGAAGGTATGCATATAGAAGACGGCAAATTGTTTATGACAGTGGACAAGATTGGCTGGTATCAGGGTGAAGAGGCCGATGCGATTTTTGCACAGCGCAATCCGGAAGCAGGTATAGATGGTGCTCCAGATGGTTACTATATTGTCAACGATAGCAAAGAGCAGGAACAAGTTGAGGTTAGTGCCAATGCTGAAGTGTTGATGCAGTTGTATGATCGGGATGGTACGATGCAGGGCGCAGACATTCAGTGGAATGAACCTGTGGCATTATCCAAGTTCGAATCGTTGTATGAGAATACCCGTATTCTTGATCTATCCGTATTCCCGTATCATCTGACGGTGCAGGACGGAAAAGTTACTAAAATTGTGCAACAATACATCCCATAAAATAAGATGAAATTCATCATCAAGCATTCCTCCTGTTCATTGGAACGGTGAGGGATGCTTTTTGGTTATGACAAATTCATGAAAGCGATTGTAATTAATGGTAGGTACATGTATCATTATTGGAATGGCGTTTTTACATAGTTCAGGAGGAGCCTCATGCTTAAAGACATGATTGCATTAACTAAGCCCGGACTTCTAAGGTTAAATGTGTTTGCGGTGGCGGTAGGATTCTGGGTAGCTTCAAAATGGGATATCAACTGGTTATCTCTGCTCATGGTCGTGATTGGATCAACTTTGGTTATTGCTTCAGCTTGTGTTTTCAACAATTATTGGGATCGTGAATTGGACCAAAAGATGGAGCGCACCAAAAAAAGGATGGATTACATTAACCATCTGAAGCCAGGGTTTGTACTTGGCTATGGCATTATCCTTGGTGTTGTGGGACTAGCAGTACTATTTTTCCTGGTGAATCCGTTATCAGGGTGGATGGCACTGCTTGGGTGGTTCGCTTACATCGTGATTTACACGATGTGGTTGAAACGCAGTTCAACGTGGAGCACGTCGCTGGGTGGAATTGCGGGAGCGATGCCGCCTGTCATCGGTTATACCTCTGTAACCAATGAGATTGATGCAGGTGCCTGGTTGCTGTTTGCACTATTATTCTTGTGGCAACCACCACACTTCTGGTCATTGGGTATTCGCCGGGTAGAGGAGTATCGCGCTGCGGGCTTCCCGTTGTTGCCAGTGGTTAAAGGGGTGAAACGCACCAAGTTTCAGATGATTCCTTATGTTTTTCTGCTGCTTCCTGCTGTATTCCTGTTGTATTATTACAACTACGTAGGTCTGGTATTTCTGATTGTATCTCTGGTCGGTGGACTGATCTGGTTTGTGCATACCCTTAGCGGACTGAAGACACAGGATGATGAGAAATGGGCAAAAGTGAACTTTCTGATCTCGGTTAATTATCTCATGCTCGTATTTATTGTTATGGTAGCGAATACGGTATGGTCATAATTAGACGATGAACAGATCATTTTCAGAGAGATTTCAGCTTAAGCTATATAAATTGGACTAAACATTTACACAAAACGGAGAGGACAGAAAGAACCTGAAGAAGCGAAAGCGTTCGCCTTTATCCCCGGATTTTCACCTTTGTTAAAATGATTCGAAAAATCCGGGGATAACAGCGATCGGAAGGTTGTTCTGTCATCGAAGTGTCCAGTGGAAATATGCTTTAGTCCATTTTTTATAACAAGCTGCATCGAATGAAAAAGCACACTATGGAATAGCGTTTGAACAACCTTGAGTTGTTACAACATATTCTCTAGGGTGCTTTTTTGGTATAATAAAACAATTGAATTATATATGTGGAAATTATAATGCAAGATGGGAAGTGACAGCATGAGTAATTTGGAACAGGGCGTGCGATGGAGACAGGAAGGCAAGGTGCAGGAAGCGATTGAACTTTTGCAAGAGATTACAGTCCAGGAACCCGAGAATGCCAATGTCTGGTATCAGCTGGCTTGGGCACATGATTCGCTTGGATTGGAGCGGGAAGCTGTCCCGCATTATGAGAAGGCACTAAGTCTTGGTCTTTCTGGTGAGGACAGAGCAGGGGCAATACTCGGGCTGGGCAGCACATATCGAACGCTTGGACAGTATGAGCAGGCAAAGGTTTGGTTTGAAAAAGGGATGAAAGAATTCCCGGCGTACCGGGAATTTGAAGTTTTCTATGCCATGGTGCTCTACAATCTGGGTGAACATGCAGAAGCGATGCAACGACTGCTCGTGCAACTTGCGGACACATCAAGTGACAAGAGAATCAATGACTATAACAGAGCAATCCGTTACTACGCAGATCAGCTCGATCGGGTGTGGGAATAGATCGAATACACAGAAAAGGGAGAGATGGATGAATGAACTCCAATCAAGATCTGAAACAGGTAAATGAGAGGTTGGATCAAATTGAGCGAAAGCTGGATAACCTGGGAGGCAGTCAGCAGAACAAACGCTCACCTGGCGTGCGCTTCCTGATTGGTTTTGGCATCACGATTGCGATTATATCTGTACTGCT
This sequence comes from Paenibacillus sp. FSL H7-0940, assembly GCF_037979415.1. Classification (NCBI taxonomy): domain Bacteria; kingdom Bacillati; phylum Bacillota; class Bacilli; order Caryophanales; family Paenibacillaceae; genus Paenibacillus; species Paenibacillus sp. FSL H7-0940. The sequence goes on along the minus strand of NZ_CP150280.1, from coordinate 2,924,988 downwards.
GCTGACTCTTGGTGTTATCCAATTTGTGAGTAACGTGAGTAATGGATAGAAAAAGTCGATCATGACGACAGGTAGTGAGTTCTCCAAATTTACATTACCTGGCCGAGCCACTGTTGTACCTCTTCAATGAAACGCCGCGTAGCTGGCGACAGATTGCCCAAAGATGGGCAGGCCATGCCAATTGTACGATAAGGATCTCCAGAGAGTGGCACGAGCGCGAGTGAATCGGTATGATTTTGAAGAACCATTTCCGGAAGCAAGCTGATACCGAGGCCATTACGGACCATCGCCATAATGGCTTGATCCTCGGCTACTTCATAGACGACATTGAGCTTGGCCGCATGCTGCCGGATCAGTCGTTCAATCTCGTTATCTCCACCCCACTTGGGCAGAATAAAGGGTTGTTCCAGTAAAACATCAAACGAAACAGACTCCTCTGAGGCGAGAGGATGATCCAGAGGCAGGATGCACATCATCCTGTCTTTTTGCAATGGGATCGTCTCAAAAGGTGATGAATCGCCGAGGGATAGAAATCCGAGATCGATGGCACCTCCAGCTAGCCAGCCCTCAATCTCAGCATAATCGCCTTCCCACAGCTTAATCTCAATTCCGGGATGACGCAGGCGAAATTGTTTCAGGATGCCCGGCAACCATTGTGTGGAGACACTTGCGAAGGTACCAATACGCACCGTACCAATCTCAGCGCCGCGAATGAGGGAGATTTCCTGGTTCATGAGTTCCGTCCAGCGCAGAATCTCACGTGTGTATCCCAGAATGCGTTCCCCTTCAGCGGTAACCCGCACACCGGAGCGGCTGCGATGGAGCAGGGAAAAACCACATTCTGTCTCCAGACTGGCGATGGCATGGCTGACTGCGGATTGGGTGATGTTCAACGCTTCTGCCGCTTTGGTGAGACTGCCATATTCCACAACGGTATTTAATATTTCGTATTTGATCAGTGACATGGAATGGTTCCGTTCCTTCCCATTTTTTATGCATGAATTTATTTCATATAATCCATTATAAATATTCATTTTTATAATGCAAAGAGATCGTTTATACTTGCCAAGGCGAGTTAGTTTGACGCACGATCACACAGATCAGAATACATAGAATGAAGGTTGAAGCAAGATGAATGGTGTACAGGTTAATCAAGGTCAGACAACAAGAAGAGCGGACATACAGATGCTGCTCGCAACGGTTATATGGGGATCTTCCTATCTGTTTATGAAATCGGGTCTGGAGTCCATGCAAGAATTGAATCTGGTCGCATTTCGTTTTGGAATTGCCTTTATTGCGGCAGGACTTCTTTTTCATCGGCGGTTGTTTAAGATGGATCGCAGAACACTTGTGGCAGGAGCCATTATGGGAACGGCTTTATTCGCTGCATTTGTATTTATCACCTATGGTGTGCAACGAACAACGACATCCCAAGCGGGATTCTTGATAAGTTTGGCTGTTATTTTTGTACCTATACTGACGACTATCCAACATCGTCGTATGCCGGATAAACGATTGACACTCAGTATCCTGGTTGCCGTTACCGGGCTTGGCTTGCTGACGCTTCAGCATCAGCTTAGTCTGCACACGGGAGATATTCTCTGCATACTAGCAGCACTTGTGTATGCCATCTATATCATGATTGCTGGCAAGTTCACACCGAAGCATGATCCGTTAACATTGGGAACAGTTCAATTGGGTGTTGCAGCGATGTGGGGAATTGCAGCTACATTTATGCTGGAAACGCCACGTATGCCCGATACGGCTGAATCCTGGGCAGCCATTCTTGGCTTAGGTGTTTTGTGTAGCGGCTTGGGGTATATTCTGCAGACACTCGCGCAGCGTCATGCCTCTCCCACAAGAACAAGTCTGATTTTTTCACTCGAACCACTGTTTGCAGCAGCCTTTGCATTTACCTTTCAAGGGGAATCGCTAACGTTGCAAGGGTATGCGGGAGCAACCCTGATGTTGATTGGTGTTCTGATCACAGAGATCAAACTTCCACAGCCTATCTTCTGGCGCAGAAAACGCCCGGTTTTACAGTCGGAACTCGGGGATCAGGGAGCACCAGGCGTATAATTGGCGGACAAAGGGTCCTTTCGTCATCTTCTATGGAAGGTGGGGAGAGGGCCTTTTTTGGTTATGTCGCACACCTTGTGAAACAGATAAACTACTACCTAACAAAAACAGAATAACATAACCTTGTTTTGTTGATTTTTGTTTTTTATGCTACACTGAATGGAAAATTAGGAAAAACGGGTGAGTAGGATGGCCAAAAGAGTAACGATACAGCAAATTGCGGATGCTGCGGGGGTATCCAAATTCGCAGTCTCCCGTGCGCTGACGGGCAAGCCTGGTGTGAGTGAGCATACACGCGAGATGATTGTCAGAACAGCGGGGCAGCTCGGGTATTTCAGAACTGAGCCTAAGCGTTATCCGGGGGAGACACAGATATCAACGGAGATGAAGCCAGAAGCGGAGCGACAAGGCACCATATTGATTTTGTTTCCCAACATTCGTTCTCAGAATCGAGCTTCCTTATACTGGGGGCCTGTGTTTGATGGCATTTCTGAGAGGTTGAATGAGAAGGGGATGGATATTTTAACGCTGACAGAACCCTCTTCAGATCGAATGTTCTCGGTCCTTAATCCCGAAGCGATCAGCGGAGTCATTACCGTGGGCACCATCTCGACATCGGTATTGCTGGAGATTTACAGGCTGCGTATTCCGCTTGTCATGGTGGATCATGAAGACCCTGCCATATACGCAGACTCGGTTTTTACGGACAATATGAAATGTATGAAAGAACTGGTTCTCATGCTCGTTGGTAAAGGGTATAGAAGGTTCCAGTTTGCCGGGCAACTGCCCGATGCAGCAAGTTTTAGAGAACGCTGGCTTGGATATCGTATGGTGCTGGAAGAGAAACAGTTGGAGGGGGAACAGCAAGACGGCTTGCTGGGACCAGAGTATGATCAGATCCGGAGATCCATTGCTGAAATGGAGCTGGAGGATATCCCTGAAGTTATCGTGTGTGCAAATGACCATACAGCTGTCATTGTCATTCAGGCACTCCAAAGTCGAGGCATTCAGGTGCCCGAACGTTGTGCCGTAACCGGATTTGACAATACGCAGACGGATGAACCCATTCTTGCTTCGGTACATATTAACAAAGAGAATCTGGGAACGAGAGCAGTAGACCAGCTATTGTGGCGGATCAAACACCTGGATGAACCTTATGAACGCAAGCTGATCTATTCGGAATTAATTATTCGTGATGAATATAACGCCAGTATACTGTAACGGGATATGAATTTACGGGCTCATTTTAACAATGATCATACGGGTAAATGAAATCAGGTGAAAGACATGGAGAGGTTAGAGCTTCATGTCTTTTTGTTATGCAGAAACTAAATAATAAATTAAATTACAAAACAGATTGACTATAAGAAGCATATCATGTTAATTTTGTTTTGTAAGTTATTTGTTTTTATAATAACAAAACCTAACAAAATAATATTTACCAACTCTAACAACAATGGAGGCTGTCATGAGCACAATACAATCACATGTTTTTCAGAATTGGACGTTCAAGGCTTGCGAAGATCAAGAGTGGATGCCGGCTCAGGTGCCCGGCTGTGTGCATACAGATTTGCTGAAGCTGGGCAAGATTCCAGATCCTTTTTTTGGAACAAACGAGAAGGAAGTACAATGGATTGATAAGATAGATTGGGAATATCAGACGGAATTTGACGTTGCCGAAGGGTTGTTCTCCCAAGAACATCTGGAGCTGGTGTTTGATGGTCTGGATACATATGCGGATGTGTATGTGAATGATGTGCATGTGTTATCAGCAGATAATATGTTCCGGGTATGGAAGGCAGATGTAAGGTCTGTATTGAAGGAGAACGGCAACATTCTTCGAATACGTTTTCGGTCACCGATTCAGGAAGATCTGCCTAAGCTGGAGAAGCTCGGATATGCATTACCGGCATCGAATGATCAGTCCGATGTTGGTGGACTTGGCAACAAGAGAGTAAGTATTTTTGCACGTAAAGCCCCGTATCACTATGGTTGGGACTGGGGTCCGCGTTTTGTAACCAGTGGGATCTGGCGTGAAGCACGTCTTGAAGGTTGGACACAGGTACGAATCAATGATGTGTATATCCAGCAAAATGAAGTAAGCGCTACCTCAGCTTCATTAACTGCTGTTGTGGAAGTCGAGACATCACAAGCGGTAGATACGACTATTCGTATCGGCGCAGATGGACAGAGATGGGAAAGATCCGTATCACTACAACCGGGAACTCAGACTGTGGAGATTCCAGTCTCCATTGATGAACCGAAACTGTGGTGGAGCCGTGGGCTTGGTGATCCGCATATGTACACCTTCCTTACCGAAGTGCTTCAAGGTGAGCGAGCTGTGGCTGAATCTACAGTGAAGAGTGGGCTTCGTTCCATTCGGCTGGTACGTGACAAAGATGAAGCAGGAGCATCCTTTTATTTTGAATTAAACGGGGTTGCGGTCTTTGCCAAAGGGGCCAATCACATTCCAAATGATAGCTTCATCACTGAAATTACTCGTGAACGTTATCGTCATGAGATCGTATCCGCAGCCGAGTCCAATATGAATATGCTGCGTGTCTGGGGTGGCGGAATCTATGAGCAGGATGTGTTCTACGAACTATGTGATGAATACGGAATCCTGGTATGGCAAGACTTCATGTTTGCTTGCAGCATGTATCCAGGAGATGAAGCGTTCCTGAACAGTGTGAGACATGAGGCGATTGATAATGTGAAACGTCTACGCAACCATCCAAGTATTGCACTCTGGTGTGGGAACAACGAGATTGATTCGGCTTGGGCTCACTATGTTGAGAATGGTGGCTGGGGTTGGAAAAAGGAATTTACTGCCGATCAGCGTGAAAGCATCTGGGCCGATTACGAAGCCATCTTCCATGATCTGCTGCCAGAAGTGGTTGAAGCGTATGCGCCAGGTGTGGATTACTGGCCTTCCTCACCACTGGTATCACTGACAGGGGATGAGACGCAGCATGCGCACCCATCCACAGCTGAAGGGGATATCCACTACTGGGGCGTGTGGCACAATGTAGAACCATTCGAGAACTACAACGTGCATGTGGGTCGTTTCATGAGTGAATACGGATTCCAGTCTTTCCCGGAGTACAAGTCAGTACGCACTTACGCAGAAGAAGAGGATCTGGCTCTGGAGTCGGAAGTCATGCTGGCTCATCAAAAGAATGGGGCAGGTAATCGTCTGATCAAACAGTACATGGATATGTACATGCATGAATCGAAGGACTTCCCATCGTTCCTGTATATGAGCCAGGTGCTTCAGGCGGAAGCGATGAAGACAGCCATTGAAGCGCACCGTCGCCGCAAACCATTCTGCATGGGCACACTTTACTGGCAAATGAATGACTGCTGGCCAGTGGCTTCATGGGCAGGTATGGACTACCTTGGTCGTTGGAAAGCATTGCAATATTATGCGAAACGCAGCTTCAGCGATGTGTTGGTATCGGTAGATGGAACAAAAGAAGATACAACAGATATATATATCATCTCGGATCAATTACAACCTGTAAAAGGGCAGTTACAGATTCGTTTGCTCGGGTTCGATGGAACGGTGCATCGTGATGAAACACATGACGTGACCTTGGCACCTAATACAGGTGATCGAGTGCTGTCATTACGTAACGCGGAATGGCTTGAAGGTCATGATACAGCTAACACGTTGCTGCGCCTGGATCTGAAACAGGAAGGTGCGGCGACTATCGTACAGGAACACTATTTTGTACCGTCCAAAGACCTTGCTCTGCAGCCTGCAAACATCAATGTAAGCGGGGGAGCGGATGAGAACGGCGTTCATCTGGTACTGGAAAGTGACGTGCTTGCTAAACAGGTATGGCTGTCTTCGGATGTGGAGGGTGTCTTCTCAGATAACTTCTTCGACTTGATTCCTGGCATTCCGGTGAAGGTGCAGTTCACTTCCAGAGAGGGATTGCAGTCTAATGATGTGATATCAAATCCGGGACCGATCGAGGTTCGATCCATGATTGATTTTATTCGTTTGACCTAGAAGAAACGGTTGGAGTCTCTCGTAAGAGAGATTTCAACCGTTTTTTTATTGAAACCTGACCCCTTTTATATATCGTAATGGTTTCGTAATACTTCGCTTAGAGAATCGTAAGCTGTCTTGCTTATTGTAATCCATGTAAGTAATAAACGAATGGAGAGTGATAAGAATGATGAAAACAAATAAGAGCAAAAAAGTGATGGTAGCAGCGGTATTGGTGATGTCTATGGCCTTTTCTGGATTGGCAAGTGCTGCAGATATGAAAACGATTAAAAAGGATGGCATGGAGCTTGTTCAATTGAGACAGGCGGCGAAAATGTATGATTACAGCATTATGTGGGACAGCAAGGACAGATCTGTAACTTTGATGTATATGGGCAAAATGGACGACATGAAGATGAAAGACGACATGAAGATGAATGACGACAAAATGATGGAAGATGACAAAATGATGGAAGAAACGATGATGCCTGCGGGGAAAACGATTAAATTGTGGATTGGATCGAAAAAAATTATGGTAGACGGTATGCAAGTTAACTTGAAATCGATGCCTGTCATCTATGAAGGGAATTCGTATGCGGCTGAGTCTGTAATTAAACAATACATGATGCCAGCCATGGGAATGAAGTAATTTAAGGGCTAAGCATCGCCATCACCATATGATATGATTGGCTCAAATGTATTTTCTGGAATATGGGGTGGGTTCGTTTGAATGAATGTGTACTGGTTGCTGATGATGATACAAATATTACGGACGTTTGTCGCAGGTATCTGGAACGCGAAGGTTATCTTGTCGTGACGGCTAAGGACGGTTTGGAAGCTATTGAGCTGTGGCACAGCCAAACGCCAAGCTTGATTGTGCTCGACCTGATGATGCCACATAAGAATGGATGGGAAGTTTGCAACGAGATTCGGCAAACTGAGGATGTGCCCATTGTAATGCTGACGGCCCGTGGTGAGGAACAGGACCGTCTGATGGGACTTACGATGGGGGCGGATGATTATCTGACCAAACCATTCAGTCCAAGAGAACTTGTTTTGCGTGTGAAGGCAATCCTGCGGAGAATGCGAACTGCGCAGGCATCACCTGTAACAACATCTGAATATACGATCAATTATGAAGGGCTTACCATTGATTTTACCAAGCGTGAAGTGCACATCAGCGGGCAGGCCATTGAATTGACCGTTACAGAGTTTGAGATGTTGTATTTGCTGGCAAGTCACCCGGGTCAGGTGTTCTCCCGTAATCAGATGTTAAGCAAGATTTGGGATTTTAGCTATGAGGGAGATACAACAACGGTGACTGTACATGTTCGGAGATTACGAGAGAAGATCGAACAGAATCCTTCTGATCCAAAATATATAAAAACAGTTTGGGGCATAGGCTACAAGTTTGCGGGTGGTAGTTCATGAAACTTCGCACATACTTGGTGTTGTCCAGTCTCACGGGCATTGGCGTATTATTAATTTGTTTGTTCATCAGTTATTCCAAAATGCTGCTTACGATCGAACAATTGTATTGGTTATCGGCTATAACGGCAGGGGTAGGCTTACTTTCGTTTATTCTTCAATATTTGCTGACTAAGCCATTGGAGAAATCAATTGCGCGAATTACACAGCAGACAATACGAATTGCCGAAGGGGATTTCCATACGGAAGTCCCTCTCATCGGTACACAGGAATTTAAGCTCCTGGCACAGCAATTTAATGAAATGAGTTCCAAGCTGAAGGAAAGCTTTGATCATCTGCATCACTCAGAAACCGCGAGACGAGAGTTGATCGCCAATGTATCCCATGATTTACGGACTCCCTTGGCATCTATTCAGTCATTCGTCGAAGCGTTGGAGGATGATGTCATTAAGGATAAAGAAACCTTTCAACGTTACCTGAACACGATACGACTTGAGACGAAGCGTTTGGGAGGGCTTATTCAAGATTTGTTTGAATTATCCAGCCTGGAAGCGCAAGGTGAGGTATTTGACCCTCAGCCTTGTCACGTTGATGAGTTGCTGCTCAGTACGTTGGAGAGTTTTTCGTTTCATCTCGCCGAGAAAACGCTGAACGTTGAAATCGATTTGCCCGATAAATTGCCAGCCGCGGTCATGATGCCTGCACAAATGAAGCGGGTCCTTTCCAATTTGTTGCAAAATGCCATTCAATACTCTCCTATTGAAGGAAAAATCATTCTGGCTGCCGAAGAGAAGGGGCCGTTTATACGAATTTCAGTTACGGATGAAGGGGAAGGCATTGAAGCGGAGGAAACTTCGCGTATATTTGAACGTTTTTATCGAATTGACAAATCACGTAGCAAGAGTAATGGGGGGGCTGGGCTTGGCCTTGCCATCGCTCAATCGATTGTGGAACTCCATGGTGGAGAGATCGGGGTTCAGAGTACAAAAGGAGAAGGAAGCTGCTTCTGGTTCACGCTTCCGATCTACGTCAGTCGTTAACCTTGGTTAATCAAACGTAGTATTTATTCAGGTGGTGAATGACTTGACCAGTGATTTGGTTTTTCTTTTCGGGGTTTTTGGTGCAGGATTGTTATCGTTTTTTGCGCCATGTATTCTGCCGCTGATCCCGGTATATGTGTCTTATCTATCCGGAAGCATGGTCAACGGTACGAATCAGCAGCAGCCTGACACCAATTCGGTTCGGTTGCGGTCCACACTTGTTTTGCGGACATTTTTATTTGTTCTTGGGCTGTCCCTGGTATTTGTTTTACTCGGTTTTGGTTCTGGCATCGTTGGTAATTTGATCTCAAGTCCTGTGTTTATTGCGATCTGCGGAGCCATCGTAGTGCTTTTTGGGATTTATCAAACCGGGTTGATCCGACTATCCTGGCTGGAACGGGAGAGAAAGCTGTCAAACGATCAAGCCAAACGGGGAGGGTATGTCGGAGCGTTCCTGTTGGGTCTAACGTTTAGTTTTGGCTGGACGCCTTGTATCGGGCCTGTGCTGGCGGCCATTCTTGGTATCGCCGCAGGAGAAGGCTCTCCACTGTATGGCGGGTTTCTCATGTTCCTGTATACCCTTGGATTGGCAATTCCTTTCCTGATTCTGTCCGTTTTTTCGGAATATGTTATGAAGCGGATACGTCGTTTATACAAGTACATGGGCGTCATCAAAATAACTTCCGGCTGTATTCTTATTGTCATGGGACTATTGTTAATGACAGACCGACTAAACAGCTTAGTGACCTGGTTTCAATAATCATTGGAGGAATTTGGTATGAAGACGGCACGGAAATGGATGGTATCTGTAATCGTATTTGCTGGAACCCTGTTGATCTTGAGCGCATGTGGATCACAGCAAACTGAATCAAAACAAACGGGGTCATCATCAGCCCCAGCATCAACATCCGATATGAGTTCGTCAACCATGGTGAACAAGGGAGAGACGGCTCCTGAATTTTCATTGCGTGATCTGAAAGGAAACACGGTTGGACTTTCTGATGTTCAAGGCAAGAAAGTGTATGTGAAATACTGGGCTTCTTGGTGTTCCATCTGCCTTGCGGGTTTGGAAGACCTGAACAATCTGGCTGGTCAAAACAATGATTTTCAAGTCATTACGATTGTGACGCCAGACTACAAGGGAGAGAAATCCTCCCAAGCGTTTACTGAATGGTTTGACCAACAGCCATATGATAACATAACTGTTCTTTTGGATGAGAAAGGTGTATGGGCCAAGGAATTTGGCGTAAGAGCATATCCTAGTTCCTTTTATATTGGCTCTGATGGTATTTTAACGAAATCGCAGCCAGGGCATGCATCCAATGAACAGATCATGGAATCATTACAAGAGATTTTGTGAGAAAGGAGGAAGTGTCATGAAAAGGACGCTGCTGGGCCTGTGCCTCCTTGTTATAGCGATAGTTGTGTCTGCTTGTGGAAACAGGGCTGAGAGCCATTCAGCTTCATCTTCGATATCCACTCAACCTGTCAAGGCATCGAGTGTCTCCGAGGAAAACCTGAGTAACCTGTACTTGGCAGGAGGCTGTTTCTGGGGTGTGGAGGCATATATGGCTCGTATTCCGGGGGTTCAGGATGTGACTTCCGGTTATGCCAACGGTGAAGGAGAGAATCCAACCTATGAGGATGTTATTCGCGGGGAGCAGGGGTTTGCGGAGACTGTTCATGTAAAATATGATCCGCAGCAAGTATCTTTGCAGAAACTGCTTGAATCTTATTTTCGAGTTATTGATCCTACCAGCTTGAATAAGCAGGGCAATGATCGTGGCGTTCAGTATCGGACTGGTATATATTATACGTTGCCTGAAGATGCCAAAATCATCGAGCAGGCTGTAGCGGTAGAGCAAGAAAAATATGACCAACCCATTGTAACGGAAGTGATGCCTCTGCAGAATTATTATTTGGCGGAGGAGTACCATCAGGATTATTTGGAAAAAAATCCGAACGGATATTGTCACATTGATATGACTGTTTTGGATGACCTGGAGATTGGAATTGATCCCGCTCAATATCCACGTCCAACAGATGAACAATTAAAGGAACGTTTAACAGACGAACAGTATGCGGTCACGGTAAACAATGATACGGAGCATGCGTTCAGTAACGAATACTGGGATAATGAGGAGCCCGGTCTGTATGTGGATATTGCAACGGGAGAGCCGTTATTCACCAGCCGGGATAAGTATGATTCCGGTTGCGGGTGGCCGAGTTTTACAAAACCGATTGTACCTGAGGTTGTTACCTATACAACGGATACGAGCTTTGGGATGGAACGCACGGAGGTACGAAGCCGGGCAGGTAACATCCACCTCGGTCATGTGTTCGATGATGGTCCCGAAGATCGTGGTGGCAAACGTTACTGCATTAACAGTGCATCGATCCGGTTTATTCCGTTAGACAAGATGGAGGAAGAACGGTACGGGTATTTATTGTCATTTATCGAGTAGAGAAGGGCAGCTGACTTTATCAAAACATAATAAGGCCATAATCTTAGAACGGTTGAGATCTCTCTATGAGGGATTTCGACCGTTTTTTATTTTGCGGCATCTAACAAAAACGAAGGTAGGCTTCAAAGATGGTTGCATCATTGTTATAATTGATAATCATTATCAATTATAGGTGGGTTTTTAGTCACAATGCCAAGGTATTGTGTGTGTTTGATCGCTTAGGAGAGGGAGTTTATATGGGAATTCAGAATGACATCAAGCTGTGGGATCAGGTTCAGGTTCGCGTGCTTGATGTGCGTCTTATATCACTCGTAACACACGAGTTCATACGCAATTATGTGTTACCGACGAGTGCATTTGTGTATGTTCAAGGCAGGGGTCAGGTCTGGCTGGATGAAGAGGTATGGACTACAAACCAGTTCTTGCTGTTGCATGGGGGAAAAGGAAGACGTCTGACACTTGAAGCCACAGGGGTTATGGAGGTACATCTGATTTTGTACAAATCAACCTTGCCCTCCAATGTGCTTGTGGAGTACCGAATGATGTTGAACCAGCGTAATCCGTTTGAAGAGTCCTGGGCGACAGTGCCGGATCATACACTTGAGCTGCGTGAGCTTGTGCGGAATATACATGAATGCTGGTCAGGGCAGGAGCGAGTGGGCAAAATTCAGGTCAAAGTGTATTTTTTTCAACTGGTACAGCTTGTCTTGTTACAGCGGAGTCGCATGTCTAACGAATTTCAACAGCCTTCGCTTACCGATCAGGTTTTGCGATATATCAAAGCTCATTACCGGGAATCCATCTCACTTGATTTGCTTGCCCAGTCCTTGAGTTACAGTCCGCAATATGTATCACGCAAATTCAAGGAACAGACGGGATGTACACCGACAGAATATGTGATTCGGTTACGAATGGGTGAGGCAAGGAGTCTGCTTGCGTCCACAGAAGCTTCATTACAGGAGATTGCTGCGTATGTGGGTTATATGGACCCGTTTTATTTCAATCGTATATTCAAAAAAGAGATCGGTATCACACCGGGGCAATATCGGTTGAAGCAGCAGGAAAACTCGAAATCAGTTTCAAAAAGTACATTAAATGCAACAAATCAATCCATTGTAACAGGAGGGGATGAACGTTATCCTTTAATTGATGATGATAATCATTATCAATATAAGGGAGATGAGGAAATCAACATGTTTAACCATTTTAAATCAGCGATTATGTCGCTTGCGCTTGTACTCACATTGAGTGCTTGTGGAACAGCCCAGCAGGGGGCAGAAACATCCGAAGTTGCGGCTGAACCCGAACAACCGGCAGTCGTGGAAACCCAAATGGTAAATACGACCTTTGGTGAGGTAGAGATTCCTGCACATCCCGAGCGAGTTGCTGCCATAGATTATCTGGGAACGGTGCTTGCTCTTGGTGTCAAACCGATTGGTGGAGGCCAATTTCTGATGAACAGTCCTTATCTGGAAGGTCACATGGATGGTCTTGAAACGATAGGGGATTCCGTTGAACAATTGATGGAGCTGGAACCTGATCTTATTATTACATTGAATCCGGACAAGGCGGCTTATGAGAAATATAGCAAGATTGCTCCGACCGTTTCGATCGCATCCATCACTTTTCCGACACTCAAGGACGAAGTGAACTATTTCGGTAAAGTCCTTGGCAAAGAAGCGGAAGCAGAGAAGTGGCTGGCTGATTTTGATGAGGAGATTGCCAAAATCAAGCAGGAGGTGCAGAGTGTTGTTCCAGCTGATGCTACATTCTCCGTTATGCAGGAATATGATCGCCAAGTCTTCATTTTTGGCAATCAGTCGGGCCGGGGAGGGCGTAACATCTACGAATTGCTTGGTTTGCAAGCACCAAAGAACATTCCATCCGAGTTGATGCAGGGCGCCTATCATGAATTCTCCATAGAACTGCTCTCCAAATACGCTGGAGATTACATTGTGCTGACCAGCAAGTCTCAGTTGAAAGACCTTCAGGCAGATCCGATCTGGGGTTCATTGCCTGCTATCAAAAATGGAAAAGTGTACATATGGACGGAAGAACAATCCTGGTTCCGTGACCCTATTGCCTTGTTAAAACAGACACAGGATCTGGCTGAATGGATTATTGGACTTAATACACCGTCTAAATAAGGAACTTCAAAAAACCGTGCCGCCCAGTTTGCTGAGCAGCACGGTTTTCATTTTCTTATGTAGGACTGAACAGTAGAGGGGATTAGCTGCCTGTACGGAGATGAAATAACAGTGTAGTGTGATTACCGTATAAGAGTTTATTCGCTCTTTTGTTCGTTCTGAATTTCTTGCAGATCCTCCAGTTGCAGTGTGAGGTCATTCTCGGGGTTTGCGCTCACAATGACTTCTGACGGTGATTGTTGCTGACCTGGCTGATTCGACTTGGCGGCAGGTTTGATCACGTAGAGACTTTGAACGGAGTTGAGCAGGCTGGCAGGGGTGTCTTCATACGTTTCCAGGAAGAGTACATAGTCTTTGGTAGGAATCAGCTTGAGGTTGTCATCATTAATAATCTCGGTGTTGCCTAGTTGTCCGCCAAGTTGCTTCACTTCAAGTTTTTCCCCGGCAGTGTAACCGCCCTTATAGGATTCAGCGACCTGAATCGTGTGGATCGTATAGATTTTGTCAAAAGAAGATGGCTCTCCGCCCGGATCGGACGCGGGGTTTAACTCGTTTTCATTGGCAGCATCAGTAACTTGTACGATATCGTTTAAAGCTTCCACACGAGTCTCAACAACACTACCTTTTACAATGGTATTTGCTCTCTCGGACAGGTCGCCAATGCTGCCATAACTCGGGTAATCTTCAGAAGCAATAATGGTCATGGGTGCATCGGATGGGGACGCGGTAGGTGTAACAGAAGAACATCCAGCAGCAGATAAAATGAAAATGGAAGAGAGAAGCAGCGTTAATACTCGATTTTTGTTCATGGACAGGAATCCTCCTTGGATTTTTGGGATAAGTTCGTAGCGAATTAATACTTGGATTTTACGTTATTGATATCAAAAGTTTGGGGTTGGGTCATGGAATTGCGGTTACGGGAGTAAGACATAATGGAAGGACTGCTTGTTGTTGGATTGTCACCGAGCCAGATGGAGTGTCCGAGTTCGTGGACAAATACGCTTTGAATGAAGTTGGATAAGTTGGTTGCGTCAGGGGTGATTGTGGATGCATTGAGTTCGATGCGGAAGCTTACGACTTGACTGCCGGATACGGAGGCGTAGTTGACACCATATGCTGTATTATTGAAGTTTCCTGCGGTGATGGTGTTTGGAGAGTTACTTGTTTTGGTGAATTTAACTTTGGCACCTGCATTGTTCCAGTTGGTAAGGGAAGTGTCCATGGGAGTCTGCCATGCGGCGGCGTAATTATACGTACGAATGGGGATGGTGGTGCTGGGATAACCGTAGGTCAGAAAGGTTGCCGCATAGATGGTACTGCCAAACATCGCAATCGCTGAGAACAACATGATGCTCATCAAAAACTTCCTTTTCATACTTAAAACCTCCAATAAATGTATTTTATTCTCTATTATAGTAACAAGTAATATTGGAGTTGAAATGAGTCCGAGGTCGTTGTTTTTGTCGTGAAAAACATGAAATATATCTTGATCCGACCATAATGGTGTCAAAATAAGTCATTTCCTGTTCAATGTTCATGAATAATTTCCCTAAAATTACAAACAATACGTTCAACTTCTCATAGGGAAAGGTAGTGCTTGAACATGTGCAACCGTTTTTCATTGGCAGCCGATTTGGACGATGTCAGAGATCATTTCAAGATTCAGCGAGTGATGTATTATTACAAAAACCGATACAATATCAGTCCAACCCAGCATACGCCGATTATTTTGCATCAGGATGGTGAGCGTGTACTGGATGAGTTCCGGTGGGGGTTCATTCCATTCTGGGGGCGTGATGCCGTTAACGCAAACCTCATGACGGTGCATGAGAATCCTTCTTATTACAAACTGGTAGAGACCAAGCGCTGCGTTATTCCCTGCAATGGATTATATTACTGGCGGCAAGAGGGCAAAAAAAGTTATGCGGTTCGTGTTGTTATGCCGGATCGTGGCCTGTTCGGTATTGCTGGGTTATATGAGGTGTGGAGAGATACACGGAAAGAGCCGCTTCGTACCTGCACGATGCTTATGACAGGCGCAAACATGGTTACACGTGAGTTTGGCAGTAAAATGCCAGCGATCCTTTCCGAAGAAGAGATCAACACCTGGCTTGATCCTGCCAATACACGAGTGACTCAGTTGTTACCGCTACTGAAATCGTATAACAGTACAGAGATGAATCTGTATCCGGTAACACCAATGGTCGCCAACGATGAACACGACTGTTACGAATGCGTGGAAGAGATGGATCAGAAGCTGGCTTACGTTCGGAGTTTCTGAGTATCCTTTGGAAGATGTGAAGAAAATGAAGAGGGCTGAGAGTCAGGAGACACTCTGCTCTTTTTTCCTTTCTGAAAATGAAAAGTTGCAATTGCAGTGAAACGTAACTATAATCATTACAGTAAGCGAACGCATATATTCATATATCTATTAAAAGAGATATTTATAATCAGGAGGGAACCACGAATGAATCCAAAGTTTAACCAGATGTTTGAACAAGTTTCACTACCGACTGGCATTACACTGAAAAACCGTATCGTGCTCGCTCCCATGACTCATATGTCCTCGAATGCTGATGGTACGATATCCGACGCTGAACTTGCTTATTATGCACGTCGCACCGGTGGTGCGGGCATGTCAATTACGGCTGTAGGGCATGTAACAGAGACAGGCATTGGTTTCCCGGCTCAATTTGGCGTATATGACGACCGCTTCATTCCTGGTCTGAAAAAACTGGCTGATACCATGAAACAACAGGGCTCCGTAGCTGTATTGCAAATTTTCCATGCGGGCCGTCTGACTCCTGAACAAGCTGTACCTGCGGGTCAAGTAGTTGCTCCTAGTGCGGTTGCAAGTGAGCGTCCGGGCTCTCCTGAACCAAGAGAGTTGACGGATGCCGAGATTACTTCGATTATCAAAGACTTTGGTGAAGCGACACGTCGTGCAATCGAAGCCGGCTTTGATGGTGTTGAGATTCACGGTGCTAATGGTTATCTGATCCAACAATTCTTCTCCCCGCATTCCAACCGACGTGAAGACCGTTGGGGTGGTAGTGTCGAGAAACGTCTGAGATTCCCACTTGCTGTAGTGGATGAGATTCAGAAAGTGGTTGCCGAACATACCAAACTGCCGTTCATCATTGGTTACCGTTTCTCCCCGGAAGAACCGGAAACACCGGGACTCACAATGGAAGATACGTATGCACTGGTGGATGCGCTTAAAGATAAAAACCTGGATTACCTGCACGTTTCCCTGAACGAATTCTGGTCCAAGCCAAGACGTGGCGAAGCAGATACACGTTCTAGAATGGAATTCATCCTGGATCGTGTGAACGGCAAATTGCCTGTTATCGGCGTAGGTTCAATTCATACGGCTGATCAGGCCGCTGAGGCGCTTCAAACGGGAGTACCTTTGCTTGCCATTGGACGTGAGCTGATTATTGAACCGGATTGGGTTGAGAAAATCGAGAGCGGACGGGAAGAAGATATTGAGACGATTCTGACCAAATCGGATCAGGAGCGTCTGGTTATCCCTGACGGATTGTGGAATGCAATCATCCACACGCCAGGCTGGTTCCCTATGGCAGAAGATAAATAAGATACACTTCAGAACTGGAATGGAGGGGGCGAAAGCTCCCTCTTTTTGCACATGGTCCAAATTCTCCTTGTCATCGCTCTGTGGTATGATGGATGAACAGGATTAACTGGATAATCAACGGTTTGGAGTGAAGGAATATGCTCGTAGCTGAACGGTATGAGAAAATAGTGGAATGGGTGGATACGCAAGGCAGCATGCGTGTGACCGAACTTAGTGAGCGCTGCGGGGTGACAGAAGAGACGATTCGTCGTGATCTGGACAAGCTCGAACAGGCGGGCAGGCTCAGACGGTCTCATGGCGGGGCGGTCAGCGTAAAATACAAGGATGAATTACAGTCGGAGATTCCGTATCCGGAACGGGCTGTAGCCCATGCAGAAGAGAAGCGCAGAATTGCAAGCGAAGCGGTGAAAATGGTGGAATCCGGCGACCGGATCGCCCTGGATGCAAGTACAACCGCGTGGTACATGGCGGCAGGATTGCCGAACATTCCACTGACGGTATTAACCAACTCGATTAAGGTCGCCGCTGAACTGAGTAACAAGGAACAGATTCGTGTGATTGCCACAGGTGGGCAACTGGCTTCGAAGTCACTGTCTTTTGTAGGACCGCTCGCGGAACGTTCGCTTGACGCCTATCATGTGGATAAAGTATTTCTGTCTTGCAAAGGAGTGCATCTGACCAAAGGCATCAGTGAATCCAATGAATTACAAGCCTTGGTGAAGCAGAAAATGATCCATATTGCGGATGAGGTCATTCTACTTGCAGATTCCAGCAAATTTAACATACAGGCGTTTACCAGAGTTGCTGAGATGAGCAGTGTGGGCAAAGTGATTACAGATCAGGGTGTAGATGAAGAGCACGTTAGCGCATTGATTGAGCAGAATATTACGTGTATACGTGTGTAAACAAGAAAGGAATGAATGTCATGAAACATCCTTTTTATCTGAAAGCGGTATGGAATGGTGGGCGTAACAGTGAGGGAACAATCGATGCAGGTGGATTAAAAACGGTCATATCGATTCCGCAGGAGATGGGCGGACCCGGTACGGGAACTAACCCGGACGAGATGCTGCTGGGTGCAGCCTCCACCTGTTACCTGATCACGCTGGCAGCGATGCTGGAGCGTTCGGATATTACGCCAGATGAATTAACGCTTGAATCGGAAGCAACGGTAGATGTTACGAATAACGTATTTACGTACGAACGGATCGTACATAGACCTCGGATTGTGCTCAGCGCAGATGCTTCAGAGGCGGATCTGACCAAGGCTGAGCGCTTGGCGCATAAGGCTGAATCCTCCTGTATGATCTCCCGAGCGGTGGCAGGTAATGTCCAGATGGAGACACAACCGGTCATTGTTACTACAGGTGCTAACGCGGTGTGATATACTGAAGAGTAGACGATTCAAGTTGTCATTTGTGTAAAATAAGGAGTAATTCGGTATGAACACACAGAAGCGCAAGACTAACCGCTGGGTACGTTTAACACGTGTTATGAAGCTGAATTTTCTCAAATTGTTACGTGCTCCCGGAGGTGCCCATAAAGTATCTACCGGATTTGCCATAGGGTTCGGACTGGAACTGATCGTGATCTCGACGGCTTCTCTGATATATCTCGTATTTTATCCGATTGTGCGACTGTCTGGGGGTTCGGTGCCAGCAGCCATTGTTGGTAATGTGATCGGGAAACTTACGTTTTTACCTATTATCCTGATGCCGCTCGCGAAACAAATTGGCTCATGGATATTGCCTGCTCACAGCATGGGACAGGGACCGGTACATGAGAGTGCATTCATGGAGCTGTTTCGCGGTAACTGGTCGGCTGTGAGTGAATTGTTGCTTGGTGGACTGGATATTCTGGCAGGCATGTCCGTATTTGGTGTCATTCTGGGTGTGATTTCGTACTTTGTCGTGAAATTCTTCTACGTCAGAGCGCTCAACCGGCGTTATGAACGCCGGCTGGAGAAACGCCGCCAAGCGGATATCGCTTCGGTATCACCTCCGGTATTAATCAGGAAGCCATCACAATCATAATGGGTAGCATCAACATGGATGCAGCGGTGGTCCACAGAATGCAGCGGGATACAAAC
Organism: Paenibacillus sp. FSL H7-0940; assembly: GCF_037979415.1. NCBI lineage: Bacteria > Bacillati > Bacillota > Bacilli > Caryophanales > Paenibacillaceae > Paenibacillus > Paenibacillus sp. FSL H7-0940. Next base: position 2,906,145 of record NZ_CP150280.1, on the reverse strand, counting down.
TGCGGAGAAGCATTGAACTGTTCAGCCAAAATAACGGCGTTCACTGCGGTCGGCATCGATGCGAGGATCAGCAGTACACTGAACAACGTACCTTCGACCTGAAGAGCGGTCAGTATCAGCCAGGACAGGATTGGCGCAGCTGCGAGACGGACCACAAGCCCGGTCCAGAAAGCTCGGCGTACATTGGGCAACCAAGGTACCGTTGCACCTTTTGGTCTGAGCATCTGTGCTCCCAGAATGGCGAGAACGATAGGAGAGTAACCCGCAGCCAGCATGGAGATCCCTCCATCCAGCGCTTCAGGCAGGCTCAGATTGGACGCACGCAGCACAATGGCGATGCCAGCAGCATAGATGGATGGCATGCGGAAAACGGACAGAATCGCATCTTTCACCGTGAATTCGGATCGCGCGGCAAAAAAGATACCTACCGTATTAACAATGATCATCTGTCCAATGACGTAGACCGAAGCCTTGTCCAGTCCAAGCTGACCAAAGGCAAGCAGCACCAGCGGGAGCCCGTAATTCACGCAGTTTGTAAACGTGGAGACGAGGGTGAGACCCGCTTTTTCGCTTGCACCCAGACGGAAAACCCGGCTTAACAGCTCGGCGAGGGCCCACAGAGCAATCAGATTAATAATAGAGAACCAGAACGTGCTGGTGACGTCCGTCCAGGTAATCTCTGCATGCAGCAATGTATTGAAGATGAGCGCAGGGCTCAAAATATAAAGGGAAAAGGTCGAGAGCGACCGGGTATCCCAATTCTTAAAGCGTTTTAACAGAATACCTCCGATCACGGGAAGTGATATCGGCAGGAACACATGGTATAACGTAAGTAAAAATGAGTGAAGCAATGCAACTCAGTCCCTTCTGGATGAAAAACCTATCTTATCATAGCAGAAGATGCACCTCATATGAATGGATTTCAGTATGATGATGTGTAGTAATCGCCTTGCTTAACTAAGGATTTCCCTGATGGGCAGCGACAGCGGATTGCTATTTTGATATGGCAGATTTATTATAGAAGAGGTGCAACAAGATTACATACACATAGAGGAGGAAACTGTAATGAGTGAATCAAAACGCTTGCTCGTACTTGCCGGCTCTTACGCCGAAGCGGAAAATGAGGGCATTTATGCATATGAATTGAATGAGGATACAGGCAGCTTGTCCAAGCTTGACGGCATCGCGGGCGTGAAAAACCCAACGTTTGTCAACGTGGATGCTGAGGGTAATAAACTGTATGCGATTGGTGAAACAGCGTCAGCTGAAGGCAATAAAATGTCTGAAGCTGTAGCTCTGAGCATTGATCCTTCTACAGGAAAATTAACGTTGCTGAACCGGAATGACTCCATTTCAGCTCCACCATGTCATATCCAGCGCGATCCTTCCGGAAAATACTTGATCCTCTCCAGCTACCACGGTGGTCTGGTAGGTCTGCAAGCCTTGACGGATAACGGTGAAGTTGGAGCGCTTCTGGACGAGAAGAAACATGAAGGCCAAGGTGCGCATCCTGAGCGTCAGGACAAGCCACATGTTCACTCCGCATTCTTCAGCCCGGATGGTAAATACATGATGGTTCAGGATCTGGGCGCAGATAACATCGCGATCTATTCTATTGATGCAGACAAAAATGAACTTGTGCTGCACAGTGAAACCAAAACACATCCGGGAGCAGGCCCACGTCACTTGGCGTTCCACCCGAATGGTGAATTCGCTTATGTTATCAATGAAGTGGATTCTTCCATTACTTCGTTCAAATATGATGCAGCAGCGGGTACGTTGACTGAATTGTCTACTGTATCCACATTGCCTGATGGATATGATGGCAAAGAGAATACAACAGCAGAAATCACAGTTTCCAATGATGGACGTTATGTATATGGTTCTAACCGTGGACATGACAGCATCGTTGTATTTGCAGTAGATGCAGACAAAGGTCACCTGACACTGGTTGAGCATGTATCTGCTGAAGGTGAGCACCCGCGTCACTTTGCGCTGACACCTAACGGCAAATTGCTGATCGCAGCTAACCGCGATACCAACAACCTCGTGACATTCACGGTAGATCAGGAAAGCGGACGTCTGAAATACACTGGTCACAGCACAGGTGTATCCAAGCCGGTATGCGTGAAACCTGTATATCTGTAAAATGATAAATTTCTAAACCAGCTTTGGCTGGATTGAAAATGAAACGATAAAGATAAAGACCCTGCCATGTGGCGGGGTCTTTTATATTGAATATATAATTCGATGATTAGGCTGCTGTTCTGCTGTAAGCATGTGGATTGGAATAGAGGATTAATTCTATATTTGATTCACCTAACAACGAATTACTATCAATAGTATCCCCCAAGTAACTACCCCACTTCAAAGTGCGTACTTCCTGAATGGATAGTCAGGGTCTACAATGAGTGAGTAGCCAAAACAAACACTGCATGCATCTGAACAGACAAATTGGTGCAGGCTAAATATCTGATTATTATTTTTACAGGAACGAATCATATTTGAACAACAAAGGAGAAATAAATGATGAAATTGCAATTGGCGCTTGACTTGGTAAATATCCCTGAAGGTATCGCACTGGTTAAAGAGGTTGAACAATATATTGATATCGTTGAGATTGGTACTCCAATCGTTATTAATGAAGGTTTGCACGCGGTTAAAGCAATGAAAGAAGCATTCCCTAATCTGCAAGTTCTTGCAGACCTTAAAATCATGGATGCTGGTGGTTATGAAATCATGAAAGCAGCTGAAGCTGGTGCGGATCTAATCACTGTGCTTGGGGCAACCAATGACAGTACGATCAAAGGTGCAGTAGCAGAAGCGAAGAAACAAAACAAACAAGTTCTTGTGGACATGATCAACGTGCCTAACCTGGAACAACGTGCTCGTGAAATTGATGCGCTTGGCGTAGATTACATCTGTGTACACACAGGTTATGACCTACAAGCTGAAGGACAAAGCCCGTTCGAAGATCTGCAAACGATCAAAGCTGCTGTGAAAAATGCTAAAACGGCTGTCGCTGGTGGAATCAAGCTGGAAACATTGCCAGAAGTAATCAAAGCACAACCGGATCTGGTTATTGTAGGCGGCGGTATCACAGGACAAGCAGACAAAGCGGCAGTTGCAGCTGAAATGCAACGTCTCGTTAAACAAGGGTAAGCAGATGAGCAAAACACAGTACGCAGCTGACATCTTGAAGGAGCTGGAACGTACGTTAAGCCAGATCGACGATGCAGAGATGCAAGCGATGGCTGAGCACATTCTGGCTGCGGAACAGATTTTTGTAGCAGGAGCAGGCCGGTCAGGACTTATGGGGAAGGCTTTTGCCATGAGACTGATGCAGATGGGGCTTCGTGTATATGTGGTGGGCGAAACCGTAACACCTGGGATCAGCTCGAAAGATTTCCTCTTGCTGTGCTCTGGCTCAGGAGAGACAGGCAGTCTGGTGGCCATGGCTCAAAAGGCTAGTCAGGCTGGTGCGCCTGTAGGTCTCATTACGATTAAGCCAGAATCCACGATTGGGAATTTGGCAACTACGGTAGTGCGCCTTCCGGCTTCAGCCAAAGAGGACACAGCAACTTCCGGAGCGGCAGTAACCATTCAGCCGATGGGCTCGTTGTTCGAACAAGGACTGTTAATCGGCATGGATGCTCTCATCCTTACGATGATGGAAATGAAGGGTATGACCGGAGCGGATATGTTTGGCCGCCACGCGAACCTGGAATAGTGAATAGATGAAAGACCGGAATCCTTTGATTATGAAGGGTTCTGGTCTTTTCTGCGATACATAATCATTCATCTGTATAGGTTTTATCCGTGATTTACAGTTAAACTTTGCATCCCGACCAGGCTGTAGTAGAATTAATAGATAGCTGTATCGAATGAATGTACTTATTACATCATGCATGGAGCGGAAAGCTTACCTCGTGAGAAGTGTCCCCGTGATATGTGTAATATACGCGATATAAGATTGAAGATGAGGGGGCTCGGAGCCATGGCAGCCGAAGTGAAGGAACGGATTAATCTGAAAGAAATCAACTGTGAGAAGGAATTGACCCTTGCGGTGATCGGTGGCAAGTGGAAACTGATTATTTTGTGGCATTTGGGTCTGGAAGGCACCAAACGTTTCAGTGAGCTGAAACGCCTAATCCCTCATATTACCCAGAAGATGCTGACCAACCAGTTACGTGAGCTGGAGGAAGACAAACTGATTGAACGCAAGGTGTATGCAGAGGTACCACCTCGGGTGGAATATACGTTGACAGATCACGGTCAAAGCCTGATGCCCGTCCTGCACGCGATGTATAACTGGGGTAAAAACTATGGTGAAAATGTAATTTGGAAAGAAAGCTAAATAAGTTATATTCAGAATGACCGCTAGGTAAATGGATACTTCCATAAACCAGCGGTTTTTTAGTTACTTTTAAATTTTGGACAGTGGATCAATAGTTTACTCCAAACGCAGCGGGCAGAAATAGACTTAAGAAGCGAAGCGTTCGCCTTTATCAACGGATTTTCACCTTTAAAAAAAAGAATCAAAAAATCCGGGGATAACAGCGATCGAAAGGCTATTCTGCCAGCGGAGTAATAAGGAGTAATCATTGTCATGTATAAATGAGCAGAATATGATACGATGAGAGATATTGGAAATGCAAGGAGGATGACAACTAAAGATGGAAAAAATACGTACACGTGCTGAGGTAAACCCAGAAACGACTTGGGATCTGAAAGACTTGTTTGTAACCGATGTAGAGTGGGAGCAGGAGCTTCGATCACTTCCTCTGGCTGCTGCCCAGATCGAAACGTTCAAAGGACGTCTGGGCGAAGGGGCTGAACAATTACTGGCTTGTCTGGATGCGCGTGAAGCTTTGCAGGAGCGGATCAGCAAGACGGCTTCTTATGCCCGCTTGAAGCAGTCAGAGGACAGCACGAATCCGGTGAATATTGAGAATTCAGCCAAGTCAGGAGATATCCTATCAAATCTGTCGTCGTCCTTGTCTTTTGTCAATTCGGAGATCGTTGATCTGCCGGAGGGAACAGTTGAGCGTTATCTTGAAGAGCTTCCGGAATTGGAGCCGTATGCGCGCAGTTTGGAGCGTTTGATTCGAGAAAAAGCACATCGGCTTACGCCTGAGACCGAGAAGGTACTCGCTTCATTAGGAGAGGTACTGGATTCGCCATACCGTATCTATCTGCGCGGTAAACTGGCAGACATGACGTTTGACGATGCTCTTGATGGAGAGGACAATAATCGTCCACTGTCCTGGTCATTCTATGAAAATAATTATGAGATGTCGTCTGATACAAAGCTGCGCCGTTCTGCTTATGCTGCATTCAGCTCGACATTAAATGATTACAAAAATACGTTCGCAGAAGGTTATGCAACCGAAGTGAAGAAACAGGTTGTTTTATCCAGGCTGCGTGGTTACGACGATGTTACAGATATGCTTCTCAGCCCACAGCAAGTGAGCAAAGAGATGTACAATAATATTCTGGATATTATCCAGCAGGAACTCGCACCTCATATGCGCAGACTGGCGGCTCTCAAGAAACGTGAGCTGGGTCTGGACAAACTGATGTTTTGTGATCTGAAGGCGCCGCTTGATCCTGAATTTAGCCCTGCCATTACATATGATGAGGCGTGCATACTCATTCGAGAAGCACTTGATGTGCTTGGGCCGGAGTACGGCGAGATCGTAGAGCGCGCATTCAGTGATCGCTGGGTGGATTACGCAGATAACGCAGGCAAATCCACAGGGGCATTTTGCTCCTCTATATATGGTTCACACTCTTATATCTTAATTTCATGGGCGAACAATATGCGCGGAGCATTTACACTTGCCCATGAAGTGGGGCACGCAGGCCACTTCATGCTTGCGGGACGTTACCAACGGCTCACGAATACACGGCCATCTCTTTATTTCATTGAGGCGCCGTCGACCATGAATGAAATGCTTCTGGCCGATCATCTATTGAAGCGTTCCGATAATCCGAGAATGCGTCGCTGGGTCATTTTGCAATTGTTGAACACGTATTACCATAACTTCGTTACACATCTGCTGGAAGGTGAATTACAGCGCAGGGTGTATGCGCGCGCAACCAAAGATGAGCCCATTACGGCGAAGACGTTAAGTCAGCTCAAAGGAGACATCCTTTCCGAATTCTGGGGACCCGATCTGGTAATTGATGAAGGGGCTAAACTCACGTGGATGAGACAACCTCATTATTATATGGGACTATATCCGTATACCTATGCGGCAGGCTTGACGGCTTCCACAGCGGCTGCACAGCAGATTCGTGAAGAAGGACAGCCTGCGGTAGATCGCTGGCTTGATGCACTCAAAGCTGGTGGAAGTCTCACACCGCAGGAGTTAATGAAACTTGCGGGTGTGGATATGTCCGGACCTGAGCCGATTCGCTCTGCGGTTGCTTATGTCGGCAGTCTGGTCGACGAACTTGAACGTCTGTATTCCTGATCTGGTTCATATAGTATATGGACAAGGCAGAACGGGTTGTCTGCATGCACCGCCTTCCTTGCGTGGGGGCGGTGCATCTTATTTTTGCAAGGGGAAAGGAACGATGATGAATGGCGTTAACAAGCGTGTCCTCATCGATGGGCCGATTAAGCGTAGATGGCTTTGGTGTGTTTGACGACATGAATGGAGTACCAGGTTTTGAAGGCAATCAGGGTGGTTTTTTTTCGGGATTTAGTGAGTTTGCTGCAATGAATGCATTTGCTTCGATTTTCATTGGTGCCATATTTCTCATCATTGCGGGAGTCATTGTTTTTGTTATTTTTTCAGGCATACGCTCAGGGATGTCAAATAACGCAGCAGCCTTGTTAACCCTGCACTCAACAGTGGTGGCTAAACGAACGGAAGTCTCAGGTGGAAGCGGCGATAGCAGTGCGACTACCCGGTATTATGTTACATTTGAATTCGACAATGGGGAGCGCACTGAACTGATTGTTGGCGGAAACCATTATGGCATGATGGTGGAAAATGATCGAGGGATGCTGACGTATCAGGGGACACGCTTCAAGCATTTTGAGAGAGATGTACAACCCCAGTCGGGGGTAAGCAAAGGTCAATTTTATACGTGAAAGAAGAACTGCGGCTCCTCCCAGGTGGGAGAGAGTCGTTTTTGCTATACCCAAAAGAAAGAAAAATCGAAGGGTATTCAAACGCTTACAATGGTGATATACTCGTAAAATAAAGTTAAACAGTATTAAACAAAAACAAACAAACAATAAATACAGAATAAAGTACAGGGTTACGGACTGAATCAAGTGATACGGTTTGGAAAATAGGATTGGTTCGAAAGGTTGGTGAAGCGCGGTGAGTGTGCTGGCTTATGATTTGGGCGCTGGGAGCGGGAGAGCGCTACTGGGACATCTGAATGATCGAGGGATCGAAACAAGCGAAATTCATCGGTTCAAGAATGAACCAGTGAAGGTTGGCGAGCGGATGCACTGGGATATTCTGCGATTGCATCATGAATTGTTGCAGGGGCTTACCCTTGTGAAACAGCAAGGGGAAAAGCCGGAGAGCCTGGGGATCGATTCCTGGGGCGTTGATTTTGGTTTGCTTGGCAGTAATGGTGAGTTGCTTGGTAACCCGTATCATTACCGTGATACACAGTTTAACGGCATGATGGATCAGGTACGGCAAGAGCTGACCTCTCAGCGAATCTTCGAACGTACAGGGATTCAGTTTCTTAGCTTTAATACTTTGTATCAATTGGCAACGCTTCAACGCAGCGGTTCCCCGTTACTTCATGAAGCAGAGCGTTTTCTCATGATTCCGGATTTGCTACGTTATTTCCTGACAGGGGAAGCGGTGAATGAGTTCACCAATGCAACCACAACACAATTATACAATCCATCAGCGGGGCAGTGGGATAGTGAGTTGCTGGCGCATATTCGTATTTCGGAGAAACTGTTTGGTAAAGCCGTGCTGCCAGGTACCCGTGTTGGACAATTGCGAAGCAGTATCTGTAACGATCTGGGATTGTCCCCGATTCCCGTGATCGCTGTTGCGGAGCATGATACGGGTTCAGCCGTTGTGGCTGTTCCTGCAACGGAACGTTCATTTGCTTATCTGAGCTGTGGAACCTGGTCCCTGATGGGTACGGAGATAGATCATCCTGCGATAAGTAGCCAGAGTCTGGCCTTGAACTTCACGAATGAAGGCGGGGCGGGCGGAACATTCCGTCTGCTGAAGAACATTATGGGTTTATGGATTTTGCAGGAAAGCATGCGGGAGTGGGACCGCCAAGGGCAGGGAATTAGCTATGATGCGTTATTGGCGCAGGCGGAACAGGCACCTCCATTTGCCAGTTTGTTTGATCCGGATGATGAACTGTTTATGCCCGCAGGAGATATGACGACGCGTATACGTCAGTATTGTCGTGATACAGGGCAAGTGGTACCAGAGGATCAGGGGGCTATTGCCCGGGCAATTCTGGAGAGTCTTGCATTGAAGTATAGAAGAGTTCTGGAATGGACGGAGCAATTGTCGGGTCAGACGTTCAACGGATTGCATATGGTCGGTGGAGGCATTCAGAACCGCCTGTTATGTCAGTGGACTGCAAATTCCATTGGCAAGCCGGTATGGGCAGGTCCAGCAGAGGGAAGTGCCATCGGGAATATGGCTGTACAATGGATGGCGAGCGGAGCTTTTAAAGATATCTGGGAAGCTCGTAAGGCCATTCGTGATTCATTTCCGGTAACTGTGTATGAGCCGCAGGACGGATCAATCTGGGAAGATGCTTACGGCAGATTTCTGCGTGTGACGGCTTCATCTAATTCACAAGCGGGGAGTGAGGTGTAACATGCTGGCAGCCGAGCGGTATGACCGGATTGTGGAGATGGTGAATGTAAAGGGCAGTATGCGTGTATCCGAGCTTAGTGAGCGCTGCCGGGTGACGGAGGAAACCATCCGGCGTGACCTGGATCGGCTGGAACACGCAGGACGACTACGCCGATCTCACGGTGGTGCAGTGAGTGTAAAGGAAGATCAACCGGAGATCCCTTACCGGATCAGGGAGACAACCCATGCGGAAGAGAAAAAGCGGATTGCACAAGCGGCTCTGGCGATGATTAATCCGGGTGATCGCATTCTGTTGGATGCGAGCACAACGGCAGGTTATATGGCAGCGAATATGCCGGATTTCCCGCTGACGGTCTTAACCAACTCGATCCAAATTGCCACTGAACTCAGCAGCCGTGACAAGGTTGAGGTCATCTCAACAGGGGGCCAGTTGGCATCGCGCTCGTTGTCTTTTGTTGGGCCACTCGCGGAGCGTTCTCTGGAAACATATCACGTGGATAAAATGTTCATGTCGTGCAAAGGTGTACATCTCGAAGGTGGCGGAATCAGTGAATCCAATGAACTTCAAGCAAGGCTGAAGCAGAAGATGGTTGGCATATCCGATCAGGTCATCTTACTTGCAGATGCCAGTAAATTTGGTGTCCGTGCTTTTGCCCGAGTATCCGGGTTAAATGCAGTCCATACGATCGTTACCGATCAGCCATTGGAGGCTGAACAGACAGAACGTTTGAGTGGATACGATATTGGTATCATCACGGTTTAATTTTTTGGATTTTATCTATATAAATTGAACTAAACATTTACACGAAACGGAGTGTCCAGTGTAAATATTCTTAGTCAATTCATCTACTAAACAGTTAATAGGAGCGTGTAATTATGAAGGTCTCCTTATTCATTACCTGCCTCAGCGATGCCATCTATCCCCGAGTGGGGGAAGCCATGGTCAGATTGCTCGCCGCTCATGGCGTTCGGCTGGATTTCCCGCCGGTGCAGACCTGCTGCGGTCAGCCTTCCTACAATAGCGGGTACTGGGATGAGACTCGGGTAGCGGCCAAAACGATTCTTGAAGCTTTTGACGACAGTGATTTTGTGATATGTCCTTCGGGATCGTGTACGTATATGATTCATCATTATCCCGAGCTGTTCGCGGATGAACCAGTATGGTTGGAGAAGGCAAAACGATTGGAAGCCAAAGCTTATGAGTTTACTCAATTCCTCGTTCAGGTACTCGGGATAACCGATCTGGGCGCACATTTTCCGCACAAAGTAACCTATCATCCATCCTGTCATGGCAGCCGTCTGCTTGGTGTGAAGGATGAGCCGATGGCGCTACTCTCTCAAGTAAAAGGTCTGGAATTGGTTCCGCTCCCATTTGCTGAGGATTGCTGCGGGTTCGGGGGCACGTTTGCCATCAAAATGTCCGATATTTCAGGAGCGATGGTGACGGAGAAGGTCGATCATGTCAAAGAGACACAAGCCGAAGTATTGGTGGGGCTGGACATGGCCTGTCTGATGAATATCGCAGGTAATCTGCGTTATCGGAATGAACCGGTGCGTGTAATGCATCTGGCGGAACTACTGTATGAGGGGGTGCGAACAGGATGAGCCAACCGGGAGTTATGGATACTACGGTCAAAGAACGTGCCGGACTGGCCTTGAATGATGATTTTCTGCGAAAAGCAGTCAAATTCACGACAGAACGTTTGCGTAACGGGAAGAAATCTGCCTCAGAAGAACATGGAAATTGGGATGAATGGCGGGAGCGTGGCCGTCAGATTCGTCTGCATACGATTGCGTATCTGGATTATTACCTGAATGAATTTGTGAATAACGCCCGTGCGAACGGGGTTCATATTCATTTTGCAGATACATCGGTGGAAGCAGCGGCGATTGCGCTGGATATTGCGGCGCACAAGCAGGCTTCTACGGTGGTGAAGTCCAAATCGATGGTGTCGGAGGAAGTACATCTGAATCATGTATTGGAGTCGGCGGGCATTGAAGCCATTGAGACCGATCTGGGTGAATACATCATACAGTTGGCAGGTGAAGCCCCTTCTCATATTGTCATTCCAGCCATCCATAAGAACCGCTACCAGATTGCAGAGTTGTTATCGAAGGAAGCGGGTGAAATTCTGGAGCCGGACACAACGGTACTTGCCGGATTTGTTCGCAAAAAGCTGCGCGAGAAGTTCCTCGAAGCAGATATCGGCATGACCGGCTGCAATTTTGCGATTGCAGAGACAGGTTCCATGGTTTTGTTCGAAAATGAAGGCAATGCCCGTATGGTATCCACTGTTCCAAAAACGCAGATTACACTGATGGGCATGGAGCGGATCATCCCGTCGTGGACGGATTTGGAGGTCATGGCAACCTTGTTGCCACGCTCCGCAACAGGTCAGAAATTAACAATGTACATGTCAGGCATCACAGGTCCTCGCCGTACGGCGGATGCGGATGGGCCAGATGAAATGCACATTATTATCGTGGACAACGGTCGATCACTTCAACTCGGTGATCCTGAATTCCAGGAGTTGCTGAATTGTATTCGCTGCGGTGCTTGTCTGAATGCTTGCCCGGTATATCGCCATATTGGAGGTCATGCCTACGGTGGAACATATAGTGGTCCGATTGGCGCAGTACTGACTCCTGCACTCAATGGCAACATTGATGAATGGAATGATATTGCGGGTGCTTCAAGTCTGTGCGGAGCCTGTTATGAAGCATGTCCAGTTAAAATTCCATTGCATGATATGCTCGTTTATTTACGTAGGCGTAAAGTGGAAGACGGCCATGGAAACAAAATGGAGAGCATGGGCATGAAGGGATTTGCCGCTGTTGTATCCAATTCCAAACGTTTCAGTGCGGCCATACGTCTGGGACAGATCGGGCAGAAGGCAGTTGTACGCAACAACGGTATTTCACTCAAATTGGGTCCACTTAAAGGCTGGAACAATTATCGGGTTGCCCCAAGCCTCGCCAAGAAATCCTTCCGGCAGCAATGGAACAAGCTGGATCAGGAAATGAACCAAAAGCAACCGGCCATGGATTCTTCTGTTCGCAGCCGCATGGAGCAGATTATTCGTGAACGAGAGGAAGGGGAGGATAAGCATGGTCACTGAACATCAGCAATGGCTCGCACAATTGGAGAAGAAGTCCATGGAGAAACAGGAGCAGTTCATGAATGACATTGCTTCGAAATTGAGGAGACCAAGGCAACGCCATGCGCCGACCCAACCCTTTCGGGGAGCACCCGACTTTTGGACTGAGCTGGAATGGGATGAAGAGAAGCGTATTCAAGCATTTACGGATAACTTTGTGAGTGTAGGCGCACACATCGCCCGGGTTCAGAACATGGAAGAAGTATCTCAATTTATTGCCAACAAGTCTCATGAACTGAGTGCCAGGTATATCATTCGTCAGAATGAACAGGCGTTACAGGATCTCGGATTGGAAGAGCAGCTTCCCGATGTGCAGATCTCAGTCTGGAATAGTCAGGCTGATGAGAATTGGAAGGCTCGGGCAGCTGAGGCGGATATCGGTGTGGTTGTGGCGGATTATGCAACAGCATACACAGGCTCGGTCACTGTGCTTTCTTCACCGGAAAAAGGTCGTTCAGTCAGTCTCTTGCCTACGGTACTCATCATCATTATTCCAGTAGATCGACTGTACACCAGACTGGGTGAGACGCTGGATCGATTTGACGAAGCGGGAAGAGAGAATCTTCCAGCAGGCATCCACTTTATTTCAGGGCCAAGCCGATCTTCCGATATTGAAAATGATTTAACCATTGGCGTTCACGGACCAGGCATTGTATATGGTTTAATTATGGGTTAACGGTGTGTTGAGTGTGATGGCACATCATGATTTTGATAACTGTCCGAGATGCAGTATTTGACTGCTGAGGGCAGTTTTTTGTTCACGATTTATAGTTAAAAGCTATTAAAATTATATTAATTATATATTTCACCTATTAATAATAGGGGTGTATAATCCATTTCAAGAGAGAGTTCATATGAGATACAAAAGAGAAAGAGGAGGATGAATACAGATGAGTATATTTTCTTACCAAGTTCCGTTTATGGATAAACACAAGGGTGATTTTTCTGCTTTTAAAGGGAAGGTGCTACTTATTGTGAATACAGCAAGTCGGTGCAGCTACTCCCGGCAATTCAGTGAACTTCAGCAGATGTATGAGAAATATGGTGATCAGGGGCTGGAAATTTTGGCGTTCCCGTGCAACCAGTTTAACGACAAAGAACCTGGTAGTAGCGCTGAGGTAGCTGAGTATTGCAGAAGTCAGTTTCAGATATCCTTTCCGATTTTGGAGAAGGTTGAGGTCGTTGGGCAATCGATGCATCCGGTGTTTCGTTATCTGACTACAGAAGCGCCATTTCAAGGTTATGATCTGGACACGAAGGAAGGAGAGTGGATGGACACCTTTATGAAGGAGAAACATCCAGAATTGTATCAAGGTGACGGCATCAAATGGAATTTCACCAAATTCCTGATTGACCGTAATGGGGACGTCCATGGCCGTTATGAAACGACAGTAGCTCCATTAGAGATGGAGTCAGCTATTCAGGTTCTGTTAAAGAATTCATAAGTATACCTTAATCCCTGTCCTGAGGTCCTATGACTTTGGGACTGTTGAAGATTAGAACTGGAAATGTTAGGGTAAAAGAAGATAACGAGGGGCTCCATTTTTTTTAATCAAAAATGACCAATATACCATTTTGGTCAGTTAGTTCTATTGTGGTTTTATCGTTATCTGGATGAAATATGAAATTGTGCAAAAAATAACTTGAATCTGTTGATCTGAAGAGTAAGTGTAATCGAGTCTGTAAATCAAGTCATTATTTTTTAGTTGTAGAACTCTTAACTTGGAAAGAAGGAGTGAGTGCCATGCCACCAATTTCAGTGCCTCAACCAAAAACATTTGGCCCACTGGGCAATTTGCCGCAATTGAACTTTGAAGAGCCGGTGCAATCCTTGGTGAAACTGGCTGAAGAATACGGACCGATCTTTCGTATGGAGTACCCCGGACGAAGTGAATTGTATATTTCCGGTCACGAACTGGTCGCCGAGGTAACAGATGAATCCAAATTCGACAAACGGGTGTGGGCACCCCTTGCGAAGGTTCGTGCTTTTGCAGGAGATGGGCTATTTACGAGTTGGACCGAGGAGCCGAATTGGAAAAAAGCCCATAACGTACTGCTGCCAAGTTTCAGTCAACGTGCGATGCAGGGATATCACAACAAAATGATTGATCTGGCTGTGCAGCTGGTTCAGAAATGGTCACGATTGAACCCGGATGAGACGGTTAACGTTCCGGATGATATGACACGTCTTACGCTCGATACGATTGGCCTGTGTGGGTTCAACTATCGGTTTAACAGCTTCTATCGGGAAGAACCACATCCATTCATTACGAGTATGGTTCGTGCGTTGGATGAATCCATGAGTTCATTGCAGCGACTGCGTCTGCAAGACAAGCTGATGATCACCAAAAAGAAACAGTTTGAACAGGATATCCGTTCCATGTTCTCTTTGGTGGATCACATTATTGCCGAGCGCAAAGAGAAACCGCAGGAAGGCGCAGATGATCTGTTGTCCCACATGCTCAGCGGCAAGGACCCGGAAACAGGAGAAACGCTGGATGATGAGAACATCCGTTATCAGATTATTACATTCCTGATCGCTGGACATGAGACCACAAGTGGACTGTTATCCTTCGCCGTTTATTATCTGATGAAGAACCCGGATACGCTGGCTAAAGCCCAAGCTGAGGTGGATCAGATTCTGAAAGATCCGGTTCCCACGTACAACCAGGTTCGCAATCTGAAGTATGTTCGCATGGTTTTGAATGAAGCACTGCGGTTATGGCCTACGGCCCCGGCATTTTCCCTGTATGCAAAAGAGGACACGGTACTTGCGGGTCAATATCCTTTGCAAAAAGGAGACAGTGTCAGTGTACTTATTCCCAAGCTGCATCGTGACCGCGAAGCCTGGGGAGACGACGTAGAGGAATTCCGCCCGGAACGGTTCGAAGATCCGAGCAAAGTGCCGCATGATGCCTATAAACCTTTTGGTAACGGTCAACGGGCCTGTATTGGTCAGCAGTTTGCACTTCAGGAAGCAACGCTGGTACTGGGCATGGTGTTGAAGCATTTTGACTTCATAGATCATTCGGATTATCAGTTAAAAGTGAAAGAAACGCTGACGCTCAAACCGGATAACTTCACAATTCGAGTACGTGCGCGTGGCGGGCAGCCAGTCATGGCCGTTCCGGGTGTAGCGGTTGAAGAACCAAAGCCAGTTGCCAAAAGAACGGAGCCGGATGCAGCCAATGCCCACCACACACCGATGCTTGTTCTGTACGGTTCCAATCTGGGTACCGCTGAAGGCATTGCACGTGAAATTGCGGATACCGCCAGATATCAGGGTTTCCGGAGTGAGGTCGCTACGCTGGATGATCGTGTTGGCAAACTGCCAAAGGAGGGCGCCGTCATTATTGTCAGTGCATCCTATAACGGTCAGCCGCCAAGTAATGCCAAGATGTTTGTCGAGTGGATCGAACATGCAGATGCGAATGAATTCAAAGGTGTGCGTTTCGCCGTTCTTGGATGCGGTGACCACAACTGGGCCAGCACCTATCAGCGTATTCCGCGTTTAATAGATGAACAGTTATCTTCCAGAGGAGCAGAGCGGTTATCACCGCTGGGTGAGTCCGATGCCAGTGGAGATTTCGAGAAACAGGTGGGGGATTGGACAGAGCAATTATGGCCAGATCTCGCACGAACGATGGGACTGAAACTGAACACAAGCTCCAATAGCGAACGCAGTTCCCTATCTGTACAGTTTGTCAGTGGGCTCGCCGTAATACCACTTGCGGATACGTATGATGCCCATGTGGCAGAAGTACTTGAGAACAGGGAGCTTCACGACGCGGGCAGTGAACGCAGCACACGTCACCTGGAGATCAAATTGCCTGAAGGCATAACCTACAAGGAAGGGGATCACCTAGGCATTCTGCCGCAGAACCCACCGGAGCTGGTGGAACGTGTACTTCGTCGTTATGGATTCACCGGAACGGAGCATCTCGTTCTGGATGCATCCGGTCGCAGTGCCGCGCATCTACCGCTGCATCAACCGGTTAACCTGTATGATCTGCTCAGTCACAGCGTTGAGCTTCAGGAAGCCGCAACGCGTGCGCAGTTGAGAGAAATGGCAGCATACACCGTATGTCCACCGCATAAGAAAGAACTTGAAGCGCTGCTTGATGAATCTGTGTATATGGATGAAGTGCGGAATAAACGGATCTCCATGCTGGATTATCTGGTGAAATATGAGGCATGTGAACTGCCGTTTGAGCGTTTCCTTGAATTATTGCCTTCACTAAAAGCCAGATATTATTCGATCTCCAGTTCACCGCGTGTTCAGCCCGATCAAGCGAGTATTACGGTCAGTGTTGTGCGCGCCCCAGCATGGAGTGGACAGGGAGAATACAAAGGCATTGCGTCCAACTATCTGGCAAACCTGAAACCGGGTGACGAGATCGTCATGTTCACGCGGACACCGGAATCCGGCTTCCAACTGCCTGAGGATGCACAGGTTCCCGTTATCATGGTAGGTCCGGGTACAGGTGTTGCTCCATTCCGAGGTTTCTTGCAGGCAAGGCACGTATTGAAGGAACAAGGTCGTGAGGTTGGCGAAGCCCACCTGTACTTTGGATGCCGGAATCCCGAGCATGATTATCTGTACAAAAATGAATTGGAAGCAGCCCAGCAAGAAGGGCTTGTGAAGCTTCATACGGCCTTCTCCCGTGTAGACGGGGAGGAGAAATGTTATGTACAGCATCTGATGAGAGACGATGCCCGTCATCTGATTCCTTTGTTTGAAGAGGGAGCGCATCTGTATATCTGCGGTGATGGTAGCAAGATGGCACCTGATGTGGAAGCCACACTCCAGCAGGCATACGCTGATATACATGGCAAATCCGCGAAGCAAGCAGAAGATTGGCTTAATCAGCTTCAGCAGGAAGGTCGTTATGCCAAGGATGTATGGACAGGCATCTGATGTACACATGTGAAGGGTAAGCTTGATCCGTAACTGGCTGAGCGGTGAGATACAGAAGCAGTTCTGTTCTCACCGCTCTTTGACATAAAATGATTCTTCAGCAGATAAGTGG
The DNA here is from genome assembly GCF_037979415.1 of Paenibacillus sp. FSL H7-0940. Lineage (NCBI taxonomy): Bacteria > Bacillati > Bacillota > Bacilli > Caryophanales > Paenibacillaceae > Paenibacillus > Paenibacillus sp. FSL H7-0940. The sequence goes on along the minus strand of NZ_CP150280.1, from coordinate 2,889,123 downwards.
TTGCATGGGTTATAATTATATATTGGAAGGGAGCACCCGTATGCAGACATTTGGGAACCATTGTATGGCTTGCGAAAAGAACCAGCTTTACTTCCGCCTACAAGGCCGTTTCAGTTTTTTTCTTCCGGCGGTTGGCCGATAGATCGACTCGACGCTGGAAAGAGGAAATAATATACGGGAAGGGACTCTGCCTTTTCCCTGGAGTTCAAGATAATCCAGTCCCACGCCCACAAGTCTGATATTGTTAAATGCATTCCTGGAAGGGAAAGTCGTGCGGATCCCCACTCTGACGCCTCGCCATGTTCGAGGAATATCGAATACCCGAATGGAATTCAGACTAAGTGGAATGAATAACTGCCGGTTTACTTTGATAAACTGCCTTGGATAGACACGACGAATACGTCCCGGTTCCAACCCGGAGAGTGGAGTATTCAGTTCTGCAAGGTGCCCCTGGAGTTCTGCCAGGCGCTGCTGAAATGTTTTTCCAGTATGGAGATGCTGCCAGCTCATAAGTATTCCTCCGTTCGCCATTTGTACCTAGTATATGAAGGAACGGGGTAGGAAGGTGTACGTTTGATAGCCCATGTTCGTTACGGCTAACGGGGTTTCTTTTATAATAGAGGAGTGATTCACATGATCGTAGAGATGTATAAAGACCTCATTAAGGATGAGCGTGGCAATTATTATCTAGCAGTGCAGATCGAGGGCAATGAGCTTACGCTCGTTAATGCTTTCGTCGAAGCGGCATTCACACCTGAACTGATCTACAATGAAGAATTTCGTAGCAAGCATAAAGAGATGGAAGGCGGGTTTGTAGGCAAAATTGCGATGGACCTGCTAAGGCACGATGTGGTCATGGGGATGAAGCAAATCGACCGAAAACTGTTGAACCTGTCGGATGTGGAACAGCAGTTCACGGTAAATTATATTGATACGATTGAATTTTATCGTCACCCGGCGTGGAACCGGAAGGTGTAAGGTGAAACTCATCTCCTCTGTAACCAGAGAGAGAATGATTTCCGCAGTGGTAGTCAATTTCTAAATCTTGTGTCCTTATGAATAAGAAATAAAGAAATATAAACGCGCAAAGGGGAAAAGCGCAAGTGCAGGGGAAGTATACCTCGGCAACTTGCGCTTTTTGCATACAAACAATTAACGATACGTAGGATGGATGATGCCAATATCGCGCTCGGTGCTCAAACTTCCATCAGCATAACGCTGCATTTCATTTCCTTTGACCCGAATCGGGATACACTCCCCTTGATAGAAAAGCTCTCCCTCAACGGTGCGAACGCTCATTCCAATAACGCCTTCCAGATGTCCACTATGATCCGTCACCAGTCGAATCCCTGACGGGCCATCCAGATGAACCTTGCCTTCCAGATATACCGTCATGCGATCAGGCGTGTTGACCAATTCATATCCTACTCCGTTGACTTTTCGGCTATAAGCCGTGTTGCCAGATACGATCTCACCATGATCCATGTCGATGGGGAGCAGTCCGGTAAACCAGAGCTGATTCGATCCAACAGGCATAATTCCGCATAGTCGCTCCACATAATCGAGGAGACAGAGGATGGAGGGGGAGTACGTCTCGGTAAAACCTTGTTCTCCGGTCCATGGGCTTAGTACCTGACCAAATCGCTTATCTTTGGATAGGGCGGACAAGATAGGCTGCATTACCCAGGTTAGCTCCACATATCGATGATGATACTCGAATGCGTGTGGCGCCCGAATCAGACTCAGGAAATTGGATGCCCCTCCCCAGCTGTTGTAGGAAGAAAAGGGATCAAATCTGGGATCATCCATTGAAATCGATGTAAACGGGTATTTAGCGAAAAACTTACTTGTATTCAACAGGTACCGACGCAGTAGGTTATCGAACAATTCACGGTCGCCCACCTCGCAGGCCATTACGCGGAGCAACACATCGGATTGGACTCTGACCAATTCGTCATTGCGATCCCGATCATAGAAGAACATATCCTGTTCGTCGTAACAATAAAGGAAAAGACTTTCCAGGCTAGACTCGGCTTTTGCTTTCCAATCCGTTCCCGATTCTCCCAGTTCTTCAGCCATGCGGGACAGATACAAGCGCTGACAATAGATATTGGCGGTCAGATCCGGTGCCAGAAAAGGCAGAATCGGAGAATCCGGATGATAGGCAGAAGCATCATTCATATAAGGTGTATCCGGAACATGCCAGAATCGCGGGGATAAGTCATGTCCGGTGTCAAACGTACTGAAGGCCTCTACACAGCCAGTTCCTCGGGTATTACGGTTGTGGGCAATCCACTCATCGTAACGAACCATAGCCTTATACATCGTGTTCAGGAAAGGCGACTGCTTGCCATGATTGCTATGAAGCTGATAGTGGTTCCATACACTGCGTGCCAGCGGAGTGACCAACTGGATTTGCCGGAAAGAGGGTCCGTTTGCCGTGAGTTTATACGGGAGCAATCCATCATCTCTTTGCTGCTTGGCAAATGCGAGGTACGTTGTTTCGGACACAGATGGAAGCAGGCGAGACAGCAGCTCCGCATTGATGGTACCTGTACTCTCTAACCAACAACCCAGATAGATGCCACCTTCTTGTAAAATAGGATCGTTGTCTCCCATGGGCAGAATACAAGCAAGCAATTTCTCCACCGCTGCAAAATACGTAGCTTCTATTTGTCCGCCCGATGCCGCAAACCGGATACCCGACGCATGCCATTCTTGTAATAACTGCTGATCTTCCGGTTTAACTGGCTGAACTTGATCCATCATCGAAATGTTGCGCAGCCGATTTAATATCTCTGCTGTCATATGTTCCTCCTCACAGTGTCTGGTTTCTGCTTAATGATTCGATTCAAAAATACGAACGGTCCCGTTATAGAAGTCGGAGACAGCTTGCTCCACACTTTTTCGTCCAAACCCGATCTCTTGATTTGTCGTCTGAGCTAACTTGGAGAACTCTGCAAATCCAGGAGGATTGTAACTAACGTCAAAAGGTTCAGTTTTCGTAGCTTCAGAGACAAGGTTTGTATAGTTATAGACAATCTCCTCCACAGGGCCTGCACCCTCCTGAAGAAGATTTCGATTGGCTTCTGTAACGGGCACGCCACGGTCATTACCAAGGATTTTGGCTGCTTCAGGATCATGAATCCAGAAATCCATTAACGTTGCCACTTCCTTCGGATGTTTGGTATTGGCATAACCTGATAATCCCTGACTGGATTCAAATACAACACCCGTTCCCTTAGGGCCTCGTGGTACAGGGAGTAACACCAGAGGATCTTCCGTCAAACTCTGGAATGCAGCAAGTTGGTTGGATGGTAGTAGAGTCATGGCTGCTTTACCTGTGATCAACAGGGATTTACTGGTGTCATCATGCGGGTTGGACACCTGCAATTCCGGTGTGACTACACCGCCGGATGCCGAAGTCTTTTCCCAATACTGAAACCATTCCAGAATGTCTTCTTTGGCGAATCCAAGTGTGCCATTTTTCATGTCATACAGTTGTTTACCCCTCTGTTTTAGATAAATATCCATCCCGTCGACGGTAAAATTGTACGTTCCATAGAAGCCGTCTCCAAGCTTGTCGGACAACTCTTTGCTGATGGCGGCATAGTCCGCCCAGTCCCAATCCGAAGCTGGCAAAGGCACGCCGGTTTTCTCAAAGAGTGACTTGTTAACAATAATTCCCCGTGCGTTCGCACCGGCAGAGATATGTTGCAGCTTCCCGTCGAGACGTCCGTATTCGATCATGGTTTCATCCATACCGTCCAAATTCAGTTCGTTGCCAACATACGGGTCCAGATTGAGCAGGACATCTTTTTTGGCATAGTCCACGACATTTCCGCCAAGGAAAAAGATATCTGGTGCTGTGCCTGATGCCAACTGGGTATTCAGTTTGTCGAAATATCCGGAAGAAGGTGCAAATTCACCTACAATTTTAATATCCGGATGTTTTGCCTGAAAGATCTTGAGGGCTTCATTCGTAATATCTGCCCGTTTCTGGTCACCCCACCACATGATGCGAAGTTCGACCTGTCCGCCCTCGGTCGTTCCATTATCATTACCATTGCCTGCATTATCATTAGCCCCTGTATGGTCGGTTCCGGAGCAAGCTGTTACAAATAACAAAAGTGAAGTGATCATACCAATCATGAAACGTTTGAACATGATAAATCCCCCTGTCTAATGATATGAGAAACGTGTTGTTACTTCAGACCAGTTGTCGCAATGCCCTCAAGGAAATATCGCTGAAACAGTAAAAAGATGATAGTCACGGGAAGCAGTGACAGGGTGGACATGGCAAGTAATGCGCCCCAATCGGATTGTCCTGATGGATCGAAGAGAGAGCGAATGCCCAACTGCACGGTGAACAGATCAATTTTGCTCAGATAGATCATCTGACTGAAAAAGTCATCCCAGCTCCACAGGAAGGTGAAGATCGCTGTTGTAATCAGTGCTGGAACGAGCAGAGGCACTACGATTCGGAAAAAGATCTGTGATTGCCCGCAGCCGTCAATGGTCGCACTCTCGTCCAGCTCTCGCGGTATACCGCGTATAAATTGAACCATAAGCAAGATGAAGAAGGAATCCTGCGCAAGCCACTTAGGCAGAATCAGCGGGAAATACGTATTAATCCATTGAAGCTCATTATAGAGAATATACTGGGGCACCAGAGTAACATGGTAAGGCAACATAATTGTGACCAACATCATGCTGAACCACAGGCCTTTGAATCTAAATTTCAATCTGGAGAAGGCGAAGGCTGCAAGGGAACAGGAGATCACATTGCCCAGCACACTCATGACCGAGATCAGCACGGAGTTGCCGAAAAAACGGCCGAAGGAGATGCCCTGTAGACCTTTCCAACCATTAATATAGTGCTCCAGCGTGAAGCTGGTTGAAAATAGACTACCGCTGGTGAAAATGAGATGGTTCGGTTTAAATGAACTGAGAATCAACCATAGTACTGGATATAACATCAGCAGACCGAAGAGTATAATGGCGGCATGCCTCCCGGCCTGAACCAGTTGTCGTTTGATTGGCATATGCATTACCTCCCCTCCTGATTATCCCCGTAGAACACCCAAAATCGGGATGTAACAAAGACGATTGCGGTGAATACTCCGATAATGACCAACATGATCCAAGCCAGAGCTGAAGCATAACCCATATCAAAGAACGAGAAACCTTTCAGATACAGATACAAGGTATAAAACATCGTTGCGTCGAGTGGACCCCCGCGGCCATCTCCGATCACGTAAGCTGGTGTAAACGCCTGAAATGAATTGATCATGCTCATGATCAGGTTAAAAAAGATAACGGGGGAGAGCATGGGCAGAGTGATTCCGAAAAATTGACGTATTTTTCCCGCTCCATCGACATCGGACGCTTCATATAAGTCTGCCGGGATCTGTTTCAGGCCAGCAAGAAAGATGACCATGGCAGACCCGAATTGCCACACGGATAGTGTAATGATGGTGTAGACCACATAATCTGGATGCGCAATCCAGGATGGTCCCGAGATACCAAACCAGCTTAAAAACTGATTGACCAATCCATTCCCCTCAAAGAGTTGCCGCCAGACGATTGCAATCGCAACGCTGCCGCCCAAGAGGGAAGGGATGTAATATACAGTCCGGTAGATGCCGAGGGCTCGAATACCTTTGTTCAGCGCCATCGCCACCAGTAGAGCAAAGGCAAGCCTTAGTGGAACAGATAGAAAAACATAATAAAACGTCAGCCCAAGGGACCTGCGAAAGGTATCGTCCTCGGTAAAGATGTGAACATAGTTGCTAAGTCCAGTCCAAGTCGGTGATGACAGTAGATTGAATTTGGTCATGGATAAGTATAGGGACGCAACCATCGGTCCCAGTGTCAGACAGAAGAGTCCGATCAGCCAGGGCAGAAGAAACAAGTAGGCTGTGGTATTGTGCTGACCGTATAAGGGTTTGGTCTGTTTTTTCATCATGTGCCTCCCTTCTGAATGGGTAAGAATAATAGTTACCAGTTATGAATCCGCTTACAACATGCGGCGTTCTCTTGGTAACCACATCATACCGGGGAAGGGGAGAAGCTTGAATCTCATTTCTTCGGATCATGGCTATCGATTTTTTCGGAATGCAGCAAGCGATAGTCTGACGGACTCATGTTGAACATTCTTTTGAATTTCGAACTGAAATAACTTGGCGAACTGAAACCGGTCAGTTCTGTAATATCCCATACGGTTAATTGGGTTTCCTTCAGCAGTTGCAAGGCGTGTTTCATCCGAACACCCGTCACATACTGAATAAAAGAGGTCCCTGAACCTTCCTTAAACAGTTCGGAGAAATAGGTAGGATAATAGTTAAACCGTTCAGCGAGTAACGTCAAGGTCAGCTCCTGCATGTAGTTCTCCTCGATATATCGCTTGGCTAAGTCTATAACCGTCTCATCCCCATCTTCTGAAGGAAGTTGTCGACTCAGGAAGTCTTGAGCCCATTGCATTAATAAGCGTTCTGCTTGATCTGGCGTCTTAAGCCACAGTATCCATTCCGGGGCTATAGGAAAATCCATCAACAGTGAAATTTGAAAAATACTTCGTGTCATTCGAGAGGGAGAAAGCTGGAATGCCTCGTGAAGTTCCTTGTGGATGATGCTGCGGAAGGAGTCCAATTCTCCTCGAATGAGGCAACGATGCAGCTTGCGTGTTGTTTCTTCAGGCAGTAATGGACTATAGTCTGTTCCTGCCTGAAGGTTTGGCCCGCTGACAGCCCGTTCAGCTGAATTCCATGCCAGAAGGGAATGGATATAACCTTCTTTCCAGTGCTCAAGTCCGGAACCAGAAAGCCCCACCCCAATCTTGAGTTCCATGGAAAAAACGGATGCCGTATGTTCCGTAAGCTGTTGGATGAATTCATGCTGCATACCATCTTGCACTATGAAATGCATGATCCCTGCGTGTGCCGAATCATGAAAAACCTGGACATTGTCTGAATCAGACTGGGCGATTTCATAACATACCATCTCAAAAGGAAGATGCATCTGCTCGTGTGAGCGATCTTTTCGAATATCCTGCTTGTCCGATTGACTTATACTGGCGGTGATGAAACAGACCTTCTGATCTTGCCATGATTCGAGATGAAATAATCTGAGCCGTTCTGGCATGGAGGAAGGCGGTAGGCGATTGCCTTTAACGAGATCAAGAAGGAAACGTTCCTTCATTTCCCGGTAATACTGAGAGAGTCGCCATTGCATCAATTCGGAATTGCCTCGAACTTTACGTTGTTCATCCAGATCCGCTTTGATTTTGCCTAATGTGGCTTTCAGTTCATCCCGGGTTACAGGCTTCAGTAAATAATCCATGACCTGACTGCGGACCCCCGCTCTGGCATATTGAAAATCTTCATAACCCGTGATAATGATAATCTGAATAGAAGGATTATAACTGCGGCAGACATCCAATAGTCTGATGCCATCCATGACAGGCATATTCATATCGGTAATCAGCAAGTCAAAATGTTCAGATTTCAAAAGTTCATCCGCTTCGATCCCATTAGAGGCTTCTCCTGTTATGACAAAACCCATGCCATGCCAATCGACTTTCAATTTTAATCCTTCGCGAACTTCGATCTCGTCATCTGCGATTAATACGTTGTACATCATATTCCTCCTGTACGGGTAGAGTCAGTTCAATACATGCGCCTCCGTTTTCATCGTTCTCCATGTGGACCGTGAACAAGCCACCATAATGCAGACGGCAACGAGCAATAACATTGCCCAGTCCAATATGCCAGCCTCCATTATGCAATATGGATTCCAATGAGGAGGGAGCAACCGGATGTTGCAACTTATTGATTATTTCTGCTGGAATACCCGGTCCGTTGTCTGAAACGCTGATGTGCAGACGATCATACATCCGGTTGATCCGTATCTGTACCTGAGCTGTCGTCTGATGCTGGAAGCTGTATTTCACTGCATTTTCAATAAGTGGTTGAAGAATAAACTTGATGATGACCACGGAGTTCAGTGTACCTTCTAACGTTACCGAAATGTCGAGTTTATGACCGAAACGAGTCTGCAAAATGGAGATATAACGCTGCACATAATCCAGCTCTTCGGTTAGCGGAACACGGTCGTCATTGGTATTGATAGAAAAGCGCATCATTTTACCCAGATCCTCAATGACCTGAACCGTATCATCCGTTCGGCGCTGAATGGCAAGACTGCTTACCAGCTCCAGAGTATTAAACATAAAATGTGGATTAATCTGTATGAGAAGTGCTTTGTACTCTGCTTGCTGGCGAAGCAGTTTCAGTTCAAATTCATTCTGGATATGCTGCCGTAGCTGACTGATCATATAACGGAAAGTGAAGATTACATAACTGATCTCGCTCTTTACATTTTTATCTGGAGGCAGAAGTGAATCCGCTTGGTCAAAAGCACCTCGTTGAACCTGTCTCATCGCCAGCACCAGTCTGGTCAAAGGTTTGGTTACGCCATGGGATAGCCATGCAGCAGCCAAGAGGGAGACCAGAATCAGGGCAATCGTCACCACCACAATTGTGCTTTGGAGCTTATGGAGAGAGAGGTACATTTCCTTTTCAGGTGCGATACCCGCCAACATCCAGCCGGTACGTCCCAGTTTCTTGAATACAAGAATGTCTCGCTGTCCTTCCTGGTTTTTGAGGTATGCCACACCGGATTTGAGCGGGCTGTTTCGAAAACGATCGATCTCTGCGGTAGCTACAGCACCCAACGCGTCTATCTGTTGTGACAGAATAGGATTTCCTTGCTCGCCCAGTAGAAAAATAGTGCTACTCTCCGCAAGATGTATGCGCCGGAGCGGCTCCAGAAAATAAGATTCACTGACATTCACCTTCATGACATTCTGCGCTGTAGCATGATGAAAGGTGCCAATGGGCATCAGCAGACTGACCACCGGATTACCATGATCTCTGACACGTTCATGTTGATCGGTGTGTGCAGGTAACCAGCGTTCTCCCAACGTGTAAAAATTCGTATACCAGGATTCTTGTACAAAGGCAGGGTCATATGTTACCTGATTCTCGCTGCCAATTCGCAGTCCATTCCGACGATAGATGGATACATCCGAGATACTGGTGTAACTGTTGGTTGCCTGAGTAAGAAAACGGCTCATCGTAAGATTGGCCAGCATCTTTTCTCCTTCGGGCAGGTTCGGATCACCGATCGCGTTATCCCAGTTTTTGCCCATATCACTATTAAAAACAAGAGAGGCGACATCGTAGATCTGCATCTGCACCATGTCTACGTATGAACCGTATTCCTCCATTTTCTCAAGAGCAGAGGATTCGATGTAAGAGCGAATGACCGTGCGTGATTCCTTGAAGAGCAGGTAGGAGAGTGTGCCAAAAGCGAGGACAAACAGGACAACGATAAAGGCAATCAGACGGTTTTTTAAAGAGAAGAACATAGATTTCCTCCTTCTACCGAGTCAACTTGCGTGCAGATTAATTATAAAAATATAAAAAAGACTGCGTGATATGCGCAGCCTTTAAATGAAATTAATAATGTAGTGCAGACCTGGGAGACTTAGAAACGAACCAGATTATTGACATTGACAGGCAAACCCGTCGCGATGGCGCGATTGGCAGCAATACCCGTCAGAATGGATCTGGCACCGTCCACGTGGTTAGCAGCGCGATGATACGGATCTTCAACAGGCTCTCCAAACAGATCATTCAGCAGAACCGGGTCACCTCCGCCATGTCCACCTGCTTTTTCTTCCACTTCAACCTCATATGGCGCATCAAACATTGGAAGAACCCGCAACGTTTTACCGATCAATGCACCTTCTTTACTCTTGTCACCCAATGAGTTGACATAGGATTGCTCCACAATGTTCATCTCAATCCGGCCTTTGGTGCCATTAATGGCAATGCGGTAACCTTCCCATGGCTGGTAGGCGACGAGGGAGTAGGTCAGAATGGCTTTGTTCCGATACTTCACAAGAACTCCCATTGTATCCTCAATGTTGATGCCATCCCCAAATACACTCTGATCGCGCTGGTAACCATCTTCCGATTCGGCATCCAGATACATGGACTTCATATGTGCGTCTGAATCCAAATGCAGTGCAAAAGGGTCATCCTTTGCGATCGGGTTGCCGGTTGCCCGGTTGTAGAATTGCGTTACACCGCGTTCTTCTGCGTTTTCTCTGCCGTAATACATCAGATCACCAAATGCAAACACGGTATCCGGTTGCGAGCCAATCCAGAAATTCACCAAATCGAAGTGATGGGTGGATTTGTGCACGAGTAATCCGCCGCTATTACGCTTGTCCCGATGCCAACGGCGGAAATAATCTGCCCCGTGGCGGGTATTCAGCAGCCATTCAAAGTGAACGGAAGTGACTTTCCCGATGGTATCATTCAGAATAAGTTCTCGAATCTTAGTATGGTGCGGTGCATAACGGTAGTTAAAGGTGACTCTTACGTTCTGGCCAGTCCGCTTGACAGCATCCAGAATCTCCTGACATTTCTCCTCATCGATGGTCATCGGTTTTTCGGTGACAACGTCACAACCCAGTTCCATCGCACGAATGATGTACTTGTGATGGGTGCGGTCAACACTCGTTACGATGACATAGTCAGGTTTCTCGTTCTCAATCATCTGATCAAACTGATCTGCAGGATAAGTGGGTACCTCAGGATACTCGTACTTTTCCTTCAATAGTTGATTCGCGTAGTTCATGCGGACTTGATTTATATCACAAAAGCCGACAAGCTCGGATGTATCTCTATAATCCCGGGTCAAAGCACCATAAAAAAATTCGGCGCGGCCGCCAGTTCCGACTAATACATAACGTTTCTTGTTACTCATGTCTATCGCCTCCTTGAATATAGCTCTAGACTATAACAAGGGAGTACTTCTTTCGCCGCATTTTATGCGTAACCGCTTTCAAATGCCGCATATTTTGCTATAATTTATGGAAAGGAGAGAGGGCGACATGACAGAACCTTTCAGTGCAGATTTTCATGATCCCTCGGATTTACTGCACATCGAATATGATCGTCGCATTGGATATTTCTCGATGACGGATGACCACCTGCATGATCATTATGAGTTGTATTACCTGTTGTCTGGTGAGCGCATCTATTTCATTAAGGACCGGACCTACCGGGTAAAGGCTGGCGATCTGGTGTTTGTTGACCGAAATACGGTTCATAAAACATTGGAGAGTGGCATGCCTGACCATGAACGGATGGTGCTATATTTGAAGCCTGAGCTTTTTGCTGGTATGTCGATTTCACCGGACTTCGTTGAAGAGTTGAAGGAACCCTTCTGTTGGGAGATTCCCATCGTAAGATTTCCTTCACAGGTCACGGAGGTTCTAGAGCGGATGGTTAGCGAAATGGTGGATGAAATGCTTCGTCCTCAACCTGGAAGCAACCTGCTGCTCCGTCACCGGGCTGTTGAATTGTTGCTCCATGCCTATCGTAATCAACACTTGGGCAGGTTAAGCTCCGATGATCGTGAGCCGGTTCTTCATCCCAAGACACAGGCAGTTGTACGTTACCTGAATGAGAACTATCAGAAACCACTGACATTACCAGAGGTGGCGGGCATGTTTCGCATTAGTCCGCATTATCTGAGTCGATTGTTCAAACAAACGACGGGCTTTACCTTCAGTGATTATCTGAATCTGTTACGGGTGAAGGAAGCACAGCGTTTACTGCGAGAAAGTGAAGAATCCATTACGGACATCGCCTGGCTTGCGGGGTTCAGTAACTTCTCTCATTTTGGGAAGATGTTCAAACGTACCGTTCAGGTATCACCAAGAGTCTACCGACAGGAATACAAGGAATCGGGTTCCGTGAGGACCCTAAAAGAGGGAGAGAATATACGATGATTGAAGCGAGATTAAATGAACTGGGGATCATTTTGCCACAGGCAAGCGCCCCCGCAGCGAGATACGCTAATGCCGTTATTGTGAATGGTATCATGTATGTATCCGGGAAAGGACCGGATACCTCCGAACGTGGCAAACTGGGATCAGACTTCACAACTGAGCAGGGGTATGATTTTGCCCGGAATGCTGGACTGGAGGTGCTTGCTGTCGTTCGAGATGTGTTGGGTTCACTGGATCGGGTGAAGAGAGTGGTTAAAGTGCAGGGATTCATTAATGCGTCCGCTTCGTATCAGGAGCATCATAAAGTGCTGAATGGATTCTCGGATCTGATGATGGAGGTATTTGGGGATCAGGGGGTACACGCCCGTTCGGTATTCGGTGCCGTATCTGTGAGGGATAATTTGCCGCTGATCATTGATTCTATATTTCAGGTAGAGGAGTAGGTATAACGATGACAGAATCGTCTTCATTAAATCCGATCATGTTAACGATTCCCGAGAGCTTCCACACGGAACTTCTCATGATTCGACACCTTACATAGAATGGATTTTCCACTCGAAGTCGTCCAGAATGAAGACAACATTGCCTGATCAACAGCAGATCTGTCATGGCGATTTTCACCCTGATAATGTTATGCTCAGTGAGGCCGGCGACCAATACTGGGTCATCGATTGGATGACTGGTATGTCGGGTGATCCTGCGGGTGATGTGGCTCGAAGCTGGGTAATATTAATGAGTGCCACATTACCGGAAGATACAGATCCTGTTATACGAATGGGTTTTGAAACGGCTCGTGAATCGCTGGTCGAATATTACATCCATCATTATATGCAACTTTCCGGGATTACACGTGAAGCAATAGAGTCCTGGACGCTGCCAGTTGCTGCCGCGCGTCTTGACGAGGATCTGCCCGCTCAAGAGGTGGAACAGCTGCTCAAGTTTGTTCAGGAACGTATCCGTCGGTTAGACGAATCTAACGATATTATATAAAAAAGGTAGAGAAAGAGAGGGGACATATTTATGCTGCATTCATTAAAGGCCATACAATCATACAAGTCAGGTAATACGCCGGAAGCCCAGCAGCTATGGCTGCAACTGCTGGCAGCAGCGGAGAAACCCCATATTAACCTCGAACGCATTCATTCCATTGCCGAACTTGAGGGAACAAATCCGGTACTGGACTACACCGAGCGTACACTTCACGTACTGGAGGAGCTTCAGGTTTCTTTTTGGGTGCGAGAAATTCTGGAGGACGTATTAATCTGGTCAGAGACGGCGAAGGCCGGATCACGGGAGCAACGGCGGGTATGGCAAAAGCAGGGCGTTAACTTGTTTGTACACAATGTGGGGTCCGCTCAGTTATATGATCTATACGCAGGGGCAGAGCACCTGGATAATGACATCGGTAAGACCAAAGAAACGAGTATAAATCAACCCGGTTCTCCGGGCGATGCCTTAAGTAAGAATGCGGATATAAGCGAGCATGATGCGCTGAATACACACACTCCAAGGCATGAGATTATACGTACTCTAATTGCTACACATGGACTTATTGGTCAATACATACGGGGTGAGATTCCATTTGCCGAAAATGCTCCGCTTCACGGCTTGATCGTCAAAGGATGGCTTACTACAGATGAATTGCACACCATACTGATGGCATTAAATGAGTGCATTATTGCAGGCGTTGATCGAGCGTTATGGAATCAGGTTCAGGCTGAGGTACAGCGAATTGTAGGCTGGATTATCACCGGACCGAATCATGAGGACTGGAGCGTGAAGGAACGGTTATCCCGCTTAAGAAGTTCTTCCATTCGGCAAGGAGAAGCTATGGATACGGCTTATGCCAAGCTCCAAACGGAACTGGATGTAGAACAGGCGCTGGCTCCGCTCGCTCATCGCACATTATGGTATGTGGAATCGGCCATGCAGGATTTTTCGTTGCAGGAGATGGTGAAAGTGTTCCTGTTGACGCTTCGCAGCGAGAGCATGCATCCAACATCCATGGAGAGTCGATCTGAAATCGTTCGCCATATCAGCTTCGAACCATTGATGAATACGATGTATTACGACTACAGGGGCGTCAAGAAGCTCAATATTTACAAGAAACGAATGATTGAAAAATATTTGGAACAGTATTCGTGGGAACAGATTGTGTCAGGAGAGCAGATCGTCTATCCCCATCTAACCCATCGCATTGAGCGTCATGCGGATCTGCCGGATACACTGTTTGTGACCTTTGAATTTTCTCCAGCGGCGGAGAAACTGATTGCATTCTGTATTGAAGCTGAAAAGTCGCCGTTATACGAGAAGGCTGTACTGCTGTTATTTGACCTGTTCGGATTACGCCGGGATGCCTATGACCGTTTCCACAACGAAGAGACGTATTTATCCGATATGAACAGCTCCGGTGATTACAAAAAAGTACTGCTCGACTATATCGTTGGTAAACGAGTACTGGATATTGGTCCAGGTGGAGGAATTCTGCTGGATCTGATTGAGCAGGAAAAACCGGAAGTGGAGCCGATTGGTATCGATATCTCAGCCAATGTCATTGAAGCGCTGGAACGCAAAAAACAACGTGAGGGACATCGCTGGCAAGTGATGAAGGGCGATGCCCTACAACTGGAGCAATATGTGCAGCCGGGCACAGTGGATACGGTTATTTTTTCATCCATTCTGCATGAATTATATTCATATATTGAACTGGACGGTCGAAGATTTAATTCCGATACGGTTGTAGCAGCGCTGAGAAGTTCATTCCGTGTGCTGTCACCTGGAGGAAGAATTCTGATTCGGGATGGGATCATGAGTGAGCCGGAGGCGCAGAAGCGCCGGATTCGTTTCCTGGAACCGGATGGGATGCGCTGGCTGGAGCGGTATGCAGAGGATTTTCAGGGACGTGCAATTCAATATGAGCGGGTCTCAGACAATGAGGTCGTATTGCCGATCAACGATGCAATGGAGTTTCTCTACACCTATACGTGGGGAGAAGAGGCATACGTGCATGAAATTCAGGAACAGTTCGGTATATTCACGCCGACAGCCTATGAGAACTGTATTCGAGAAGCGCTGGGTGAACAAGCCGAGATTATTACGTTCCGACATTTTCTCCAGGAGGGGTACACGGAAGCACTTGGAGAACGAATGATCTTCATGAAGGAAAATGGTGAGCCTGCGCCTTTGCCAGACAGTACCTGCCTGATTGTCCTTGAGAAGAAAAAAGGGTTGGCGGATGAATGATGAGTGAGACCAGTACGTTTTTGTATTTTGTCAGACATGCGGAGTCTCGATATGTTGAAGGACAGGAACGCGAGCGTGGACTGACAGAGCAAGGTCATCAAGATGCGGGAACGGTTGCCAGTCTGCTCCATGGGGAGCAGATTCAACTGTTTTATTCTAGCCCCTACAGGCGAGCGGTAGATACGATTCAGATTCTGGCAGATTGGTCAGATGGAATTGTGGTGACAGAGGAAGATTTGCGTGAACGCCAGTTGTCGAGTTCAGATGTGAAGCATGCTAATTTTCGTGAAGCCAAGCAGCAGTTGTACCGTGATCCTACGTATGCGTATTCAGGTGGGGAGTCTAGTGCACAGGCTCGCTCAAGGGCAGTAGCGGTAATCGAGAAAATTTTGGATAAACATGTGGGTCACAAGGTAGTCATCGGAACCCATGGAGATGTCATGACACTTATTTTACAACATTATGATTCTTCCTACGGTTATGATTTCTGGGAGAAGACTACGATGCCGGACATCTATAAGTTGCAGTTTGATGTAACGCGCAAGTTGGTCCAGGTCACCCGATTGTGGGAGTGACAGAGTTATATATGAGAAATGCATTAACCAGAATGATAGTGGGGAGGAGTGAGTTGGCGGATGAAAATTACGCTTTTGCCTGATACATACTTTATTGAAAATCTAAGCGTATCTTCATTACAGGATAGAATGTACTGCATATTTGATCTCGAAGGTACAGGCATTAATCCTGTGGTGGAGAGTGTGACTCAATTTGGTGCGATGCATTACCAAAGAGGTCATCAATGCAAGACAACATTTTCTTCACTTACACGCGCGAACAAACCAATACCAGAACCTGTGGCGAAATTAACAGGAATTTCGAATGAGGAAATGTTGGAGGCTCCGTCGTTCGTAGAAGCATTTCAGGAATTTTAGAAATTTATTGGTGATAACGTTCTTGTGACACAAGCTGGATATGAATATGACCTACCTATTTTGAAGCGGCATTGTGATGAGTATGGGCTTCCGATGTTGACCAACCCGGTGCTCGATACAAAAGCGATGTTCACCTACATTCATCCTGAGATTAACGAGGTCGTCTCTACAGATTTTCTGATTAGGTATTACGATCTAAATACAGATGGAATTCACAGGCACAATGCTTTGGTAGATTGTGGTGTGATTGCTGGTATCTTTGAAAGTATCCTTAGCGAATATGAGGAACTTCAATTGGATCATTTTATAGCCGATCCAAAGCAGATGATGAAACGTTTCGTTATACCAGAGATGTATCTGACTTGACGAGGAACTGGAGGAGAGATCAATGAGCAAAACGGATGTGGAGAAGCTACTGTTGGATCTTAACGAGGGACGGATTCTGACCCAGCAGACATTCGAAGGATTGGATGTGGAAATTTACTTGGATGAAAGGGATGCTTCTGCATTTGCTGACGAGTGGATGCAAGCTTTTGTACGATGGGCTCAAGATACCGCGGTAGCTGAAGAAGAGGTGTTGCGCGCATGCAGGGAACAGGCGTTTAAACAGACCTTGGCTCTCACTGGCGAACCTGAGTTAGCGGGGTATGTGAGTGATGATATGGGTTTAATTGGTGCTGCATTGTTACAGGGTACGGCGAACGATTTCTTTGTGGATCAGCTGTTGGAAAGTTATCGTCAAGGCAGGTTGCCCCTGCGATAAGCGGGGGAGGACCAACAGGGTTGTTTTCGTTTGTATAAAAAAACAACATCAAATGTACATTGTGGGTCGGCTGAGGCATAAGGTACAATTCACCTAAGCAATCGATGAGAATGATAATCATTATATGTGAAATATTCTCACGGTTACATCAACAGATCACATAGGGGTGAAGGGTAACATGGTAGGTTTAGTTAAAGGTTTCAAAGGGTGGGCGATTACATTACTGCTCATGGGTCTGGTTGTTTCAGGATGTAGTACAAATACCGCTACGAATGCGGAACAGACTCCTGCAACTGCAACGGAAAGTGCGGCTTCTGGAGAAAATACTTCTGGAAACGAGACAGAGCCTGCGACACGAGTTGTACAGGATGAATTTGGAGATGTGACGATTCCGGTTCAACCACAGCGGATTGCTGGAATATATGTGGAAGATTATTTGAAGGCGCTCGATATTACACCTGTAGTGCAGTGGTATAACCCGATGTGGGGTGTACAGGATTATTTAGGACTGGATGTTCCTCAATTTGATACTACGGGGAGTATTGAAGCTTTGTTGGAATATGATCCGGATCTCATCATTGTAGATGGTGGGGTAGATATGGAGAAATATGAGATGTACTCCAAGGTGGCACCGACATATCGTCTGCCTGAGAGCGTACTGCAGGATTCGAATCAAATTTTGAAAACCATTGCCGATGTTGTAGGGAAACCGGACAAGGGTGAAGAAGTTGCTGCGGCATTTAAGGCCAAGATTGCAGATGCTAAGGCGAAGTTGCAGGAAGTGGTTGGAGACGAGACTGTCGCAGTTGTCCGACTGAATGTTAACGATGATACACTGGCACTGTTCGGTGTGAAAAATCGGTTCACCGGATTTATTTATTCGGAGCTTGGCCTAACACCTCATCCTCTGGTTAACAAGATGGAAGAATACCAGGAAATTCTGTCTGAAGAGGCCGTGCCGCAACTTGATGCAGATCATCTTATTGTGTTCCCTTCCAATGGTGAATGGTCTTCTCCTGAGAACAAGGAAGCCTTGAAGGTACTTGACAGCAAATTGTGGAAATCTCTTCCGGCCGTTAAGAACAATCAGGTATATATTATGGAAAGATCACATTGGCAATCAGGTGCGATTACAGCGAATTCCATGAAAATTGATGATCTCCTGGAAAAAATGACTCCATAATTGAATCGATTACTTAAAGAAAGTTCTTCAGCCAGGGTTGAAGAGCTTTCTTTTTTCGTATACACTATTTTAAATGATAATAATTCTCAGTTAAGGACGATGAACATGTGCCACACCATAATACAACTGATCCCCAAGCCCTGGCTATGCTCACTTCAGCATATGGAATACGTAGATCACCATAAATCTCATATCGATAAACGTTTGTTATACAGAATGTCGACTTCACACTCCATATTTGTTGTAACGTCTGGGAAAGGTTCAATAGTTTGCTCAGATCGGGAATCTCATCTGGAAAAAGGAATGATTATGTTTGTTCCGGCTGGAACATCCGTTAAAATAGAAGGTTCTCCTGGGACAGGAAGTGAATTGCAATACTATAAGCTTGATCTTATGGTGGCTGAGTTAAGCGAAGAGACTTCGAACGCTTTGTCTAGAAGAAACACGGAGGAGCAGCAGGAACTTTCCCAAAGTCCAGATTCTCCGACATTATTACCGCTTATGCAACTCAGTTACATTCCGTGGAGTTCCTGTCTGGAAGCCTTGGAACAAATACTGCGTCAACAGGTCACTGCCGATTGGCTGGAGCAATGGGAGGTACAGCTTCGTTTCCAGGAGTGGTTCCGTGTCTTAATTCGCCAGAGTGCCCCCGAAACAGAAGTACCTGATGACCGTGCCCGTCTTCAAAGTTCAATTCGTTATATTGGCGACCATTATGATCAGACGATAACCGTGGATGAGCTCGCGGCAGATATTGGTCTTACCAGAGCCAGCTACACTCGGCAATTCAAAAGGATTACGGGCAAACTTCCGCTTGAATATGTAAATGCGGTTCGGCTGGAGCGCTCGAAGCAACTATTGCAGCTGACGGATGATCGCATCCATGAAATTGCACAGAATGTGGGCTTTAGCAGCGAGTATTATTTTGGTCGCCGTTTCAAGCAATATGCTGGTATTTCACCTGGATTGTATCGCCGTCATCATCGTCAAGAGGTTCGTGTCTTTGCTCCTTATCTGGAGGACTTTGTGTTGGCTCTTGGCGTAAAACCTGTACTGCAATGTTCGCATCATTCTTGGGGCAGACAGCATTATTTGGGGTTGGATGACGTACCTGAATTTGATGTGAGCCAGATGGATGCACAGTTTAATCTGGGCAATGTACCTGATTTTATCATGCTGGACAAGGGATATGATCGATGGAATCTGGACCGCTTCGAGCAGGTAGCACCTACGTTTTACGTGGAACATCTGGGAGAAGATTGGCGCTCCATTTTGAGATCGACCGCCGATGTATTGGGAAAGGTGAATCGGGTTCAAGATGTAATTGGTGCGTATGAGGACAAGGCAATGGAAGCTAAGAGTCGGTTAGCACGTTATATGCGTGGTCAAACAGTAGCTTTTTTGCGTATATCTGCTTCGGATATTACTCTCTATGGGGTTCAGCAGGGCTATGTCGGACCTGTAATTTATCAGGATCTTGGACTGACTCCCCACTCCCGTGTGCAGCAATGGACAAGACACGAGCGGAGGATTTTCATTGGATTGGACCAGTTAAGTCAGCTTCATGCGGATCACTTGTTGATTACATTTGACACTGGAAATTCTGCTAAACCTGGAGAGGAGCGCGAACTGCTCGATAGGGATGAATGGAAACGTCTGCCTGCGGTGAAGAGCGGTAATGTGTATGAGGTGGACTTTATGTCGTGGATGAATTACGGTGTGATCTCACATGGGAAGAAGATTGAGGATGTACTGAGGTTTATGGCGTGATAATGAATGGTCTGTGAAATGTTTTTCGAAAAAATCAAGAAAATCATATAATTTTCAATAATATAAATTTGTGATGTAATTCACGGGCACTCTATTAATCTACTGGTATTATCCTTTTCGTTAATCTATAATCTGCTTGTTTAATAGACTAAATAAAGGAATTTTAATTAGATTGAGGAATATATTATAACAGATAGGATATAAACTAAAGGAGCAGATCAATGATAAAGGATAAAATTCCATTATGGTTCTGGTGTATCTCGATAGTAGTTGCCATTATGTTAGTATTCAACTTGTTTCAAGTAGATTCTCGTATTAACATGCTTGCACTAGGCATTCTAAATATTGCTAATGCCATTCGGATGTGGAAGAAATATCGAAACTCAGCAATTATGTTTTTGGTAATAGGTGTTCTTTGTGCAGTTTTATTTTTCAAGTATCTATATCAATAATCATCTTGAAGCTTGACCGTCATATATATGGCGGTCTTTTTCGTTTTTAAAAATTATAACCATCCATTTTAATGTATAATATAGGAAAAATGGAATTGAAGAAAGGAACTTCCTATGCGAAAAAAAATATGGGCCTTACTTTTAGTAGTAGCTGTTATTGGGATGATTCCTGTTACAGCAATATCGACGACTACGGTTGCCGAATCGCATGAAATTTCGGGTGAAGATCTTCCTGAAAGCTTACGATATGATTCTAACCATCCAGATATAATTTATGTGAAGGATTGTGGGGTCTACGAGAAAGTGGATTCGAGTTTAGTAGATTACGGCGAAGAAGAATTTGTTTTCGATGATGTACAAAAGGTAACAGATAAAACGAATGTAATTGTTGCATATGATGCAACTTATATCAAAACAGGTGAATGGGAATAGCTAATTCATTGGATATACAATCTGGAAGCGCAAGGAGAGATTTATTCTTCTTGGGCTTTTTTTATATCCAATAAAAAAATAAATTTCAAGAATTTAGCTGAATTTTATAGATTAGCAAGTTTATGTTTAGACATATTTTCAAGTACATATTACATTAGTCACTTATTATATTAATAGGGGGATAATAGAGTGATTGCTAAGTTTAAGAAAACAGTATTTGCGGTAGTGTTATTATGTTTAATGAGCATGAACGTAGCTATGGCAGCAAATGAAGAAGTAGCTACAGTAGAAGGGATGCAAGGAATTTCACCTCCAAAGGAAACAGTTGTAACAGTAAATGGTACATATAGTGCGAATTATGGTAAAAATTCTATTGACGGTAAGTTGGGTACTCTTTGGAATTCGGGTGCAACAAAAGGAACAATTCAATATGTTTTTCCAGAGGAATTAAGTCTTAACTTTATTCAAGTTGCTGCGTATTCTAATCCTAAATCCAATAACTATTACACAGTGTACGGTTTGAAAGATGGTAAATGGATTTTGGTGAGCCCTAAAGTGGGAAGGTATGTAAATGCAACTGTTACCATAACCGAACCAGTAGCAATTACTCCAGGGGTCTACGAAGGCATCAAGGTAGAAGTAGATGGAGCGGCGTCATGGGCTCATATTAATGAACTTACGATAGGTGTAGTAGAGATGATGAATCCAAATATAATTGATCTGAAAGCAACTCCTGGAAATACTCAGGTCGGACTAAATTGGGGAGCCATAGATGGTGCAGAAAAGTATATTGTGAGGTATGGGACGGAATCAGGAAAATATACTGAAACGGTTGTTGCTACAAAAGATGAAAATGGGAACTTTGTCATTCCTGCTCTTACAAACGGAACTACGTATTATTTTGTTGTAACGACTACGATTAATGGTGTTGAAACTGAATACTCCAACGAAGCATTTGCTACTCCGTATGGAGAAGAGCTCCCTAACCCAGAACCAGAAGAACCTACAACTCCGGAACAACCAGAGGAACCTTCCACTAACCGTGCCATCTTTGTCGTTACCATGACAACGGGCTTGGAGAAGGAATTCGACCTAAGCTTGAAAGAAGTAAATGATTTCATCGACTGGTATGAAGCCAAGCAAGCTGGAAGCGGAAAAGCTTCGTATGCGATCGATAAACACGACAACAACAAAGGGCCATTTAAGAGTCGGAAGGATTATATCCTGTTTGATCGGGTGCTGACGTTTGAGGTGAGTGAATACTAAAAAATGTGAAGTTCCTCCAGCTTAGCTGAAGGGGCTTCTTTTTGCTTCCCAGTGAAATGCAACTGCTCGAAAGGCTTGTTTTATCTTATTTTAGTGTAGCGTTTACAAAAAAACAGGATAACGAGCACAAAATGCACAAGCGGATGTCCTTGACTGAACGATTGTGACATACCATTAGAGTGAAGGCTGATCTGTAACGCAGGGTTTGAAGTCTTCAAGCATAGCCATGAATGGCGGATGGGAGAGCTGCAATGACAAAACGGGTAATTCTGTTGGAAGAAGGTACGGCAGAGATGAAAGGGCTAATGGGCAGTAAAGGGGCTGATCTTGCAGAACTTATCCATGCAGGGTGGTCTGTCCCAGCCGGATTTGTAGTCACAACGGAATGCTGTCGCGAGTTCTGTACCCGTCTTGGACATCTTTCCGGTGAAGGAGAGGAAGAGATTATTAACGCGATCCGGCATCTGGAACAGCAAACCGGGAAGTTCTTCGGACATTCGGAGAATCCGCTACTACTCGCGGTACGTACGGACCAGGATCGAGCCTCAGCAACTGCGACACAATCACTGCTCAATGTTGGTCTGAATGATATTACTGTGGAAGGACTCGCACGTCAAACCGGTGATCGGTTGTATGCACTCCAATGTTATCTAGATTACTTAGAGGAATATGGACAGCTGGTATATGCAATTCCGTCTGAATTTTTCACAGAAATATCGAGTCACGTCAAGGGTCGGGATGAAACGGAACTTGAATTAACCATTACCGAATTTAAATATTTAATTGAAGAGGAGGGGCGTAACCCTTTTCCTCAAGATGTTCAACTTCAATTCAAAGAAGCAGTACGTGCGGTATATCATTCACAGCGTATTAAAGCATCCAGATCTCAGGACGAGATCATGCGTAAATCATATTACATCTCTTCGGAGCAAAGCGCTCCTGTTCTTATACAGACGATGATGCATGGAAAATGTGGAGAATCAAGCGGGACCGGAACAATATATACGTGTAACCCACTTACAGGAGAAAAGGGAATTACAGGACAATACGTCCCAACCGGGAACGCGAGCCAAACAGATCACGGCCTGGAGCGTTTACGGAATGACGAACCTGAGCTGTACACAAGTTTGCTGGAGATAGGTAGCCAGCTGGAGACGCATAAGGGAGAAGTGCAGGAAATCACCTTTGTGATTGAATCCGGCGCGTTGTATGTTGTGCAGACCCAGCCCGCACGATTATCCTCAACAGCCACACTGAGGAGTACTGTGGATTTTGTCCATGAAGGACTCCTCACCAAGGAGGATGCACTTCTTCGCATCGAACCTGCGCATATCACGGAAGTGTTGAAGCAACACTACACAGATTCTAACAGCGAAGCGAGCAATGGACATCTGCCCATACAGATCCAGCCAGTAACTAATGATGAATGTCCAGCTTATAACAACTCAGATTCACTTTTATCAGCAGATCTGCAACTACTGCTCAATTGGGCTGATGAAGTGAAAGAGTTGAAGGTACTGGCCAATATAGATCATCCACAGGATGCCATGACAGCACGGCTACAAGGGGCCGAGGGAATAGGTCTATGCCGGACGGAGAACATGCTGTTATCACCTGCGCGGTTACCATTTGTACAAAAAATGATCTTGGCAGACAGTGAGTCCGAACGCAGGCGTGGGTTGGAGCGTCTGTTGCCAATGCAGCAGTCTGATTTTGAACAAATATTCGAAGCGATGGATGGATACCCGGTAACGATACGTTTGCTCGATTCGCCTTTGCATGAACTGTTACCGGATCTGGGAGTGTTGGAGAAACGACTTGAGTGGTTACAAGCAGAGGAGTGGCAGGAGCAAAAAGACCATCAGGTTGAACTGGAGGAACTGGAGCGTGTCATTCGCAGAGCCTGTGAATTGCATGAACATAATCCGACATTGGGGCAACAGGCTTGTCGGCTGAGTACGGTGTTCCCGGAGATCGTTGATATGCAGCTGGAAGCGATATTCCGCGCAGCGGTGAAAGGCATCCGGCAAGGCTGGTGGGTACGTCCCGAGATTATGATCCCGCAGATCGGTCATGTGCATGAACTTCAGGTGATGAGAGATATGGTGGATCATGTGGCTGACCAAGTGCTTGGTGAGGAGAAGCGGCATTGTCTCTATAGAGTGGGGGCGATGATCGAAGCTCCGAGAACGGCGCTGACGGCGACTCACATTGCTCGCCAGGCTGACTTTTTCTCGTTTGGCACGGATGAGCTGACAGAGATGATATTTGGATATAGTCGCCATGAAGCTGAGAAGCGGCTCCTTCTCCTTCAACGTGATACGGACTCTCGTGCGGTAACGAATAATCCATTTCATGTGCTGGACATTGAGGGAGTCGGACAACTGATTGAGATGGCGGTAGTCCAAGGTCGAATTCGAAAACCTCATCTGAAGACAGGGATCTGCGGAGAAAATGTTGTGGATCTGGAGTCAGTTACGTTCTGCCACCGCATTGGTCTGGATTACGTAAGCTGTTTGCCTGAACAGATCCCTTATGCACGAATTGCTGCTGCACAAGCAGCCATTAAGGGACAGAGAGAGGGAGCGGACACGCAGAACACGGATATCTCTACAATTGCGTAACGATCACCCTGTCCTACACGGAACTTCCATGGAATAGCAACCAGAAAACTGTTATACTGAAATATGCGTTTTGTAAAATGAACGTAAAATTTCAGGGTAAGGGTTGAAAGCGACCATGTATAATTCCAAAAATGAACGAACTTCATCACGGACCTTATTTGCCGTGTTATTCATTCTTATGCTGCTGAAGCTGTCACTGTTGCGGTATTTCTTTTTCCAGGGTCTGTCCGGCATCGGTCTGTTAACTGACGCATTAGGCGCACTAACCGTGGTATGCCTGCTGGATCTGATCGTGCCCAAAGGCTGGAAGCGAGCAGTATACGGAGGATTTAATGTTCTGTTTTCTCTGGTGCTGTTCGCGGCTACGCTGTATAACGTTCATTTCAGTTCGGTACCCACCTATACCGCGCTAAGTGAGCTGGGGCAAGTTGCCCAAGTACGGGGAAGTATCGGACCACTGGTACGACCGGAGCACTTTCTGTTTTTTGCAGACATCGTACTGGCATTGCCAATATGGTTGATTATGCGTAGACGTGCTGGCGGGCGTAACCACAGCAGTTACCGCGATAGCGGTTTGACGTTTGGTAGAATTCGCAGACGTTACTGGGGCAAGCTCGGCGTTGCGCTTACGGCTGCATTCTGCATCGTGCTGTCTGGCAGTTTTATTGTCAAAGGTGAAACGATTGATAACGAGTTGGTGCGAGCCGAGAATCTCGGTTTCCTGAACTACCAGGTATCGTCTGCCATTCTGACGAGCAAAGAAAATGAGGCCATTGCCAATGGCAACATTAACGAAACCATTGCCAAGATCAATGAGCTGGTTAGCCAGTATCCGTATCAGGATAAACCAAGTGACGGTACAGCCGTGAAAGCCAAATATTTTGGTCAGGCCAAAGGTAGTAACCTGATTGTACTGCAACTGGAGTCCTTTCAGAATTTCCCGATTAATGCTTCATTGGATGGTCAGGAGTTAACACCGGTACTGAATGATCTGGCCAAAGAAAGCTATTATTTCTCTCATTTTTTCCAACAGATCGGACAGGGAAACACATCAGACGCGGAGTTCATGTCGAACACGTCTATCTATCCAACCGGAGTTGTTCCCATGTCAGCAGGGTATAGTGACCGTGAACTGCCGAGTCTTCCCAAGTTATTAGGTAAAGAAGGATATGAGTCCGAGACGTATCACGTTAATGACGTCACCTTCTGGAACCGGAACAAAATGTATCCGGCACTCGGATTCACTCGTTACTTCGACAAGCCCAGCTTTGAGAATGACAGATTCAATGACTTTGGACCATCGGATGAAGAGTTGTACCGTGTAGGTGTGGAAAAAATGACTGCGCATCAGGCTGCGAATCAGCCGTTCTATGCTCAGTTCATTACGGCATCGAGCCACTCGCCGTTTACGGTTCCCGCTGATCGCGCACGGATCACGATTCCTGCGACCATTACGAACAAACTGCTTCACGATTATCTGCAAGCGATCAACTATACGGATTATGCCATCGGTCAACTCATTAATGAGTTGAAGGCGAATGGATTATGGGATAATACTACTTTAGTGCTCTACGGAGACCACTTTGGTCTGCCTGCTGACGAAGAGATTACACAGCAGATTCAGGCCAATCTGGGCGTCCCGTATGATGGTAAAGTAAGTCGTTTCAACATTCCGTTAATGATTCATACGCCGAAACAGACCAAAGGACAAGTGATTGAGCAGCCAGGCGGTCAGTTGGATATGTTGCCAACGATCATGAACCTGATGGGAGTTTCCCTTCAAGATGAGAAATTCACTGCCTTCGGACATGATCTGCTCAACATGGACCACAATGCCTTTGGTATCCGGTATTACTTGCCAACGGGTTCATTTGTCAACGATGACATTATGTTTATCCCGGGTGCGGGCTTTGACGATGGAACAGCCTATTCGCTGAAGACATACGAGCCGGTAACGGATTTGGAACCGTATCGTGCCGATTATGAACATGTGCTCAGCCTGATGAAACTGTCTGACGAGTATGTGAAGTTGTTACCAAAACGTGCACCATAAGTTATTATTTCTCCAATAGTAGTTAGTAAAAACGTCACCGGTCTAAGAACTGGTGGCGTTTTTTGCATGTTTCTTGCACAAGTGTGGTAATAAAGAGAATAACTAAAGTTTGAAACTGTAATAATTAATGTTACAATGTAATGAGCAAGAATGAAGTGAGCAAGAGCGCGTAATATACGCAGATCTCATATTCACAGCACTTATGAACCTAACAGACGAGAGGATTGAATATATATGAAGCTGAGTGTACTCGAACATGGACATATCAATGAAGGACGAAGTGTACAGGATACGTTGCAGGAAACGGTGAAACTCGCACAACATGCGGATCAATTGGGGTACTCCCGTTTCTGGATGTCGGAGCATCACGGTAGTGGTGCACTGTCATTCTCCAGTCCTGAAGTTATGATTGCACATGTGGCTGCACATACGGATCGAATTCGCGTAGGTTCCGGTGGCGTTATGCTTCCTCATTATAGTGCCTATAAGGTTGCAGAGAATTTCCGTCTGCTGGAAGCTTTGCATCCGGGACGGATTGACCTTGGGATTGGCAGAGCACCGGGCGGCATGCCGATTGCCAGCAGAGCTCTGAATGAAGGCAAATCATCGAATGTACAATTTTTCCCGCAACAGATCGCGGATCTGGGCGGATACTTCCACGAGCAGTTGCCCGAGGATCATCGGTTCGCATCCCTGGTAGCCGGACCATCGGTTCCAACGGTTCCTGAAGTATGGTTGCTGGGTTCCAGCTCCGAAGGTGCTAGAATTGCTGCAGCGCAAGGGACATCGTATGCGTTTGCCCAATTCTTCGGAACACCAGGCGGCGAAGAAGCGATGAAGCATTACCGCAGACATTTCAAGCCGTCTATCCTGAATGACAAACCACATTCAATGATCGCTGTTTCGGCATTCTGCGCGGAGACAGAGGAAGAAGCCGCTGAACTTGCGCGCAGCAATGAACTTTTCTTCTTACGCCTTGGACGAGGTCTTGAACAAAGTTCATTCCCATCTCTGGAGACGGTGAACAACTATCCATACACAGCGATGGAGATGGAACAGATTCGTCAACGTCGTTCTTTTTCCATCGTGGGAACACCGGATCAGGTGAGAGACAAAATTACCGCAATGGCTGAACGCCATGAAGCGGATGAAGTCATTATTGCGTCAGCGGTCCATTCGTTTGAAGCACGTCTGCGCTCATTCGGCTTGATTGCAGAAGCCTTTGGACTCAAGCAGGACTAATGGTGAGCAAGCGGGAATAACTACTCTAAACAGACTGGAATCTTGCTCATGCAAGGTTCCGGTTATACTCTTGCGTGATCAGGGGGAGGAGAGATTCACATGCGCAGATGTGTCATTAGTGATATTCATGGCTGTTACGATGAATTTAATGCACTGCTTAAGCTTGCAGATTATAATCCGCAGCAGGATGAATTGATTTTACTCGGTGATTATGTGGATCGCGGTCCAAGCAGCAAACAGGTCATCGAACAGATTATGCAGCTTCAGCAACAGCACCATATTATGGTGATCAAAGGCAATCACGATGCCATGATGGTCAAGGCGTTAACCCAGGATGTGGAGCAATATGATCAACACTGGATCCGTAATGGTGGATTACAGACGATGGCAAGTTATCTGGATCTGGAGCTTACTTATGATGAGCAGCAGATAGATTGGGAAGCTTATGCTGAAGCTAAAAAGTGGATACGTACACACTATGAACACCATCTTCGTTTTCTGGAACAGCTTCCGCTGGTGTACGAAATTCCGGGTTATATTTTTGTACATGCCGGGATCAACCCGGATATCGAGGATTGGAGAAGCCAGTCCGAGCGGGACTTTATCTGGATTCGTGAATCTTTCTATTCCAGACCAACGACGATTAGAGAGACGGTCGTATTTGGACACACCCCCGTGAAGCATTTGCATGATGAGACAGGCATTTGGTTTGACCCGAGCGGAGACAAAATTGGCATTGACGGTGGTTGTGCC
This sequence comes from Paenibacillus sp. FSL H7-0940, assembly GCF_037979415.1. Classification (NCBI taxonomy): domain Bacteria; kingdom Bacillati; phylum Bacillota; class Bacilli; order Caryophanales; family Paenibacillaceae; genus Paenibacillus; species Paenibacillus sp. FSL H7-0940. The sequence continues at coordinate 2,860,541 of NZ_CP150280.1, read as the reverse complement.
TACGGAGCGCAATTGAACCTGCTGGAGATTAGCGAGGACGGCAGTCTACAGACCTTTTTTGTACAGCAAGGACAGAGCGCGGAAGAGCCTGAGATTTAATGTTTTCGTTGCGTATCAGAGTTTCGTATGCTAATTTATAAGGTTGTAGGATGGAATAAATAGGATACATACCATATCAGCTTGAGGGGAATGAACCAAGTTTGGCTATTTTCCAAAATGACTTGCCTGAGAATGATTTGCAATTAATTCGCTGTAAAGGGATTGGAATTAAGCCTTATTAGCGCTATAATCAGTAGGGTATGATTGAAATATGACATATATTTTCTATATAAGTTCAACTAAACTTTTTACACGAGAACGGAGAGGACAGAAAAAAGCTGGAGAAGCGGAGCGTTCGCCTTTATCACCGGATTTTCCCTTTAAAAGGGAATCAAAAAATCTGGGGATAACAGCGATCGGAAGGTTATTCTGTCATCGGAGTGGCAAGTGTAAACATTCTTTGGTTAAACTTATATAAATCAGAATTGACGGAGGGCTATGAATATGGAAAAAGCGTTAATCTTCGGTCACAAAAATCCCGACACGGATACGATCTGTTCGGCAATCGCCTATGCGGATCTCAAAACAAAATTGGGTCAGGACGTTGAAGCAGTTCGCCTCGGCGAAGTCAATGGTGAAACCCAGTTTGCACTGGATCAATTCAAAATTGCAGCACCACGTCTGATTAAAACAGCTGCAAATGAAGTAAACAAAGTTATTCTGGTTGACCACAACGAGCGTCAGCAAAGTGTAAGCGATATTGAGGAAGTGACTGTTGTTGAAGTTATCGACCATCACCGTATTGCTAACTTTGAGACAAGCGGTCCTCTGTATTTCCGTGCAGAGCCTGTAGGTTGTACAGCAACCATTTTGAATAAAATGTACAAAGAAAATGGCATCGAAGTGAGTGCACCGATTGCTGGCCTGATGCTGTCTGCGATTATCTCCGATTCCCTGTTGTTCAAATCCCCGACTTGCACAGAGCAGGACGTAGCCGCTGCACGTGAACTGGCTGCCATTGCTGGTGTAGATGCAGACACTTATGGTCTGGACATGCTGAAAGCCGGCGCGGATCTGAGCCAAAAAACAATTGCTGAACTGATTTCCCTGGATGCCAAAGAATTCGTAATGGGTCAATCCAAAGTGGAAATTGCACAGGTTAATGCCGTTGACGTGAATGATGTTCTCGTGAAGCAACCTGAGCTTGAAGCAGCTATTGAAGCGATCATTTCGAGTAAAGGTCTCGACCTGTTTGTATTTGTCGTAACAGACATTCTGAACAACGATTCCGTAGCTTTGGCATATGGTACATCCACTAAAGCAGTGGAGAAAGCCTACAATGTGACGCTGTCTGATAGCAGAGCTATCTTGAAAGGCGTAGTATCACGCAAATCACAAATTGTACCGGTTCTGACGGAAGCATTCAACACGCTGTAAATCAAACCGATTGGCGTATTTGTACGCTGATATGTATTACAAATAAGTAGCAACACTATCCTAGCCTGCTCTGATCCGTAAATGGTCAGGACAGGCTTTTGATGTAGAGGAGGAAGAATCATGATCAAAAATGAAAAGATCAAAGCAGCCGAAGTTCAGCTGACCGGCCTGAATGGTGAAGATCTGGGTGTCATGTCCACGCAGGAAGCACTTCTACTTGCAAAGCAGCATAAAGTAGATCTGGTGTGCTTGTCCTTGATGACAAGTCCACCGCCATGCAAGCTGATTGGAGCTGGAGCGGCCAAAGCAGAAGCGCAGCAGGCGAAGAAAAAAGCGAGTAAATCTCCCGATAAACGTAAAGTCAAGGAAATTCGCTTGAACCTTGCGATGGAAGATCATGACCGGGAGACGAAGCAGTCTCAGGCGGAGCGCATTCTGAAGAAGGGTGATTCGGTAAAACTCGTCATCCAGGTGCATGGAGCCAAAGAAGGAGTTGCAGGCAAGGAGTGGGCTGAGCAGCTGAGCAAATCGCTGGCTGAATTCGGTAGCAAAACGACAGGTGTTCAGGTAAGTGGTAAACAGGTTGTTGTGCAACTGGACCCGAATGCGTAAACGGCGAGGTTCGATCCTCGATGTAGCACAAAGGTAAAGCGAATGTCGATATAGTAATGATTTTTTTTTGGATGTAAAAAAGCCCAATGAGGTGGCAGGTTAACTGCTACTGTATTGGGCTTTGTTTGTCATCACTTGGATTGAGGTATTGTTCGCAATTTAATGCAAAAGCCGTTTCCATTTCAGTAGTTCAGCTACGTAAATAACGGCTACCACCAAGTCGTACATATAACTGTCCGGGTAATACAGGCGTAGAACCAGCGGCAATATTATTCTGGCTGTTTTTGGCGAATCGGGATAAATAAAAGAAGTCCGGATAGATCACCATATCCATTAAGTAGGCGGAGACTCGGCTACCTGGAACGCGGAACTGATTCAGGGTACGTATAATCTCTTCGCCACTTGCAATACCAATGCCATGACCATAATACAAGTTCTCGCGCAGCATGAACGTATTCTCTCCCTGCCACTCGGGGGTTTCCGGAGAAACATCCGGATTTTTGAAATACAGCACATCTCCTGGCAGGGCGGTTTCGCTACCGTTTTTTTCGGTTAATCGCAGGTCACTGTCATAATGCCAGTCAAAGAGTAACAGATTGCGAAACAGGGAATTAAAGGCGTCTTCGCGAATGCTTCCCAGCACTCCACCATACAGCACAATAACGGTAGCTGTTGCACATTCAAAAGCATATAAGTGTCCATTCCTCCAGATATCCCGGATGCCGTCGGCTGGGGTCACGTTTGATCTTAGCTCAAACCCACCTTCCGCATTACGATTCCAGTAGGCAGGATTACATCTGGATTTTTCAAAGGATGCAAAACTAACACCGCTTCGATCCAGTCCTTCCGCGGCTTCCACGAGAGAGCCCCTCAAGTCCCATTCAAATCGAAGATGATCCATGGATTGGTACACATACCTCGTTGGACGATTCTGGAGTTGCTGTAACCAATACCATTCAAAATCAGACCATTCCGAGCGGTTCAGCTGGACGGGTTGATTAGCAACAATGATCATGATCTATAACCTCCGTTCCTGTTCGAATATTCAACATTGTATAATCGGGAGAGCACGGGTATTGTGTAGTATATGTCGATTCATGCAGGGATTTTGCCCGATCTCGTTTATCAATCATGGCATTTGGGGTAGTACTCTATAGATGAAGTTATGTTCAGGTCGATCTATTCATACGGAATACATTCAGATTCTCATAAAGGAGGACATGTGATGTCGAAATCCATTACAGAGAGCCGATCTCTGTTCGAACAATTGTATACACACGCACCAATCGGCATTGCTGTCGCATCGCATGTAAATGGACGGTGGTTGCAGCTTAATCCTGCATTTTGCGAGATGCTTGCATACAGTGAAGATGAACTGATCGATACTTCGGTCATACATATGATCTACGAAGAAGATCTGCATATGGAGGAATTCCGCAGCAAGTTCTGGGAAATGACTCATGAAACAAGTCCGATGTACGAGACGGAGGTTCGTCTGAAACGAAAGGACGGTTCGTTATTATGGGCAACCATTAGAGCTTGCATTGTTAGGGATGAAACGAATGGTGAGCCATTGTATCTGTTGGTACAGGCTGCTGACATTACGAAACAAAAAGATGCAGAGGAAATCCTCATTGTGCAACGTAAGCAATTGGAAGAGAGCAGTCGCATCTCTCGCCTGCTGGCGGAGTCTTCACTAGACCTGATTGCAATACATGATGCCGATTCAAGTCGTACATTTAAATATGTATCGAATGCATGTAAAAGCATGTTGGGCTATGAGTTGGAAGAAGTTATAGGTAAGCCGGGAACATTTGTTATCTATCCGGAGGATGTGCCTTTGGTTGAAGCGTACGTAGAAGAGCAGCGAAAGGGTCTGGCTCCCAAACGGCTCAATTATCGCCTGTTACATAAGGATGGATCTACGGTATGGGCAGATACGATTACGCACTATGTATATGACGATTCAGGTGAATTAATGGAGATGGTCGCCGTAACCCGGGATATCACAGCCAGCCAGCAACAACAGTTAAGCATGCAGGAGTACAGATCGTTATTTGACTGTAATCCCCTAGGTGTGGCTTCTCTTGATCTGGAAGGCAATCTGCTGAAAGCCAATATGGGTCAGGAACAGTTGACAGGACACACCAAAGAGGAGCTGCTGAGTCGGCCTTTTGATCACCTCATTGATCCTATGGATCTGGAGAAGACTCGATATCATTTTGAGGAAACGGTGAAGGGCAATGCACAGAGCTACGAGATAGGTTTAATTCACAAAAATGGGCAGCGGATTGAAACAAATGTGATTAATGTTCCTATTATACTCGAGGACAAAGTTGTTGGGATCTACGGGATTACGAGTGACATTACTGAGTCCAAACGTTACGTCGAAGAAATCGAGAATCTTAGTTATGAACGGGCATTGATTTTGAATGGCATGTCTGAGGGTGTTATTGGACTGGACCTGGAAGGGAATCTGAACTTTGCCAATCCGGCCGCTGCGGAGATCATGAACTTCTGTCCAAGTGAATTGAATGGCAAACCATTAGAACAGATGATGATCCAAATGCAGAGCGAAGGCATCCCCTACCCATCCAAGGATACACCAATTCTACAGGCTGTTCGTGAGGGACGAGGTCTGCCACGTACCGAATCCGTATTCTGGAGACAGGATGGGTCCAGTTTCCTGGCGGAGTTCCAATTGAAGCCGATTATGGATCAGGGTAGAACCCGCGGAGCAGTGTTGGTTTTCCGTGATATGACATCTGTTAAGGACATCATACGTGCCAAGGAAGCAGCAGAGCATGCAGACCGGGCCAAGTCCGAGTTTCTCGCCATCATGAGTCATGAGCTTCGTACGCCATTAAACGGCATCATGGGCATGGCCCATCTGTTAATGGAAACCGAGCTGAATGATGAACAGAAAGGTTTTGCGGAAATCATGATTGATAGCGGCGAATCCCTTTTGTACATTTTGAACGAAATTTTGGATTTCAGCAAAATCGAAGCAGGCAAAATGGATCTTGAGCGAGCACCTGTAGATATTAAAGCGATGCTGGGTGGGGTGATCGAGCTGTTTGCACTGAAGGCATCAGAGAAAAATATTGAACTCTATTGTGAAGTGTCGGATCATATTCCTGAACGCATTCGAGGGGATGAGACACGAATCCGGCAGATTTTGATTAATCTGGTGGGTAACGCCGTTAAATTCACAGAGCAGGGCCGTATAATGGTGAGCGTAGGTACTGATTACTCAGATGAGCATGGTCAGGATAACCTGATGTTGACCTTTAAAGTGAGAGATACGGGGATTGGCATTCCAATAGAAAAGCAGCATCAGTTGTTCCAATCCTTCTCACAGCTTGATCCGGCTATCAATCGTAAGTTTGGCGGGACAGGTCTGGGCCTTGCGATCAGCAAAAAACTGGTAGAATTAATGGGCGGAGCGATTGGTGTACAGAGTGAGATCGGTGAGGGGGCAGAATTTCAGTTCACTCTCGTAGTGGAGCGGTGGTTAGAGGAGAGTAATGACCCAATCGAAATCACAACGAATGATGAACTGCAATTGGATCGAGCGAGTCTTGCCCATGACATCAAAATTTTGATTGCTGAGGATCAAGCGGTCAACAGTCATCTGTTGGAGGAGATGCTGCGCAAGTTTGGCGGAGTCTGTGATATCGTTGAGAATGGTGCACAGGCCGTCGACTCATTGAACAAGGTTCAATATGACCTGGTATTTATGGATATTCAAATGCCAGTTATGGATGGGATTGAAGCGACCTGCCACATCAGACAGAGCCACCCAGACATACCGGTTATTGCAGCGATTACAGCTTTTGCAGGCGCGGGTGATCGTGAGGAGTGTCTGAAATGCGGGATGCAGGACTTTATCAGCAAACCGTTTCATTCCACGGAGATTAGCCGCGTACTGAATACATGGGTTCCATATATTCGCTCTCAAAGGGTAACGTAAATGACAAAATAACCTGCGCCTTGAAATTCAAGGTACAGGTTATTTTGTCATTTACGACCAGCCTCCGATTAACCCGGAGAGGGTTACACATTCGTCATCTTCCAAATCTGCAATCAGAGTGAGTTCTTCGTTGTCTTGTGGATCAACGGAGAATAATTCACGGCGTCCGTCCTCATGCACAATAATGACTAACTGATGGCCGCCCTTTGTATCAAACTGGTACTTAACTCCGATACCAGGTAGTGGGCATTCGCGGATATTCATGAAACCTGTCACCTCTTTAGCTTTGCTTAATAAAAAATTAACCGTTCACACAGTACGGATGTATTCTACTATCCATAACACCGTTTGGCAAGTCACAAATAAAATTGGTGTGAAGAATTAATTTTTTTCACGATGTGATCTTGTACTATGGCGCTGTCTGGCCCGTCTGCGACGAACAAAAAACCAAATGAGCAGAGCAACGATTAATAATAGACCAATGACTGCAATGATGATGATGTTCCGGATATTAGGAACCTGTACAGTCAGATCCAGTTTATTCATCTGGAGTGGTGAAACGTGCCAAATGAGCGTTTTCCCGCCATCCTCCACCTGATCCGCATTGGAATCGGCTGCCTTGATGGGCAAAGACAACTTGAAGTCAAAGTTAACATCTTTTAACAAGAGGTTTTTAAGAAAGCTAGGCACCTTGTTAATTTGATTTTTGATCTCACCATCGGGCATGGACTCCATGAGGTCGGCTTCTGCTGTAATGTGCATCTTGGAAGTGAAGAAGCCGGGGGAAGTTGTTTGTTCAACCTTGATCCCTTGTGGTAACTTGGACGTATCAAAGCTGGTTTTATTACTTTTTTCATAATGGGTGGTCGCTGTGAGCTGCTTCTGATCTCCCTGTTCCGAAACCTCTGCCTGGAAGTTATTTCGATTCAATGCATCTGCGATCAGAGGCATGAGATTGTCTTGTCCAATTTTTCCAAGAGCGGAGTTCTTTACGTTGAGATTGAGATCCAGATCCGTTGATCCATCCATATTTACCGTTAGATGGGCTTCTCCATCAGCACAGGCGGTCAAAACAGATAACATAAGGGCTAATAAAACAGTAAGAAATAGCTGACGTAAGGGAATGCGAGTTGACATGTCTTTCAACCTTTCTGCGTAAAAATCCAAATTCCATTTCATAGAAGTATAGTATACACCGTAAGCATGGCGGATGAAACTTTGCACCGTGCAGCGAGGTACGTATGATTTAGTGTGATCGGGGAAATAATCCATTTATTAAAATTAAAGATTTCGTATTTTTGTCAATGTTCGGTCAATTCAAACGGCGATTCACCGTGTACACTAGTAGTAGTGTGATGAATATACGGAAGCAGGGAGGTTACATTCATGACATATATCATTATTATGGCCGTTATTATGGTCGTGGGCATGGTCGGAATGGGCTGGTTCTATCAGATTATGGATAAAGACCAAAGCTAGTATTGTTTAAATGTGAAAAGAAGAGAGACAACCTATAAGCTGGCTTCGCTAACGCGAGGCGGGCTTATTTGTGTGGGGAAAAATTTTGAGGCACTGACCTTACATAAGTAAGTAATATTTGTAACCATTCATGTTGCACAATTTGACCGATGGACAAATATTTTTCGTAATTATGGGATTTTTTAGCTGCTCTTTTGTATAATAGGGGGTAGTTTAACTCGGGATACTCCCGAAATTCTGCCAAACAGGAAAGGGTGTACATAAATGAAATTTAGTGAGTATACGTATACACGTCCGAATCTGGAACACATCAAGACATCTTTCCGTGAGCTGTTGAGCGGTTTTGAAGCTGCGGCAACGGTTGAAGAACAGAGTGGGTTCATGGATCAGATTAACGCGCTGCGCAGTGATTTTGAGACACAAGCCCAATTGGTCTACATTCGTCATTCCATTGATACCAATGATGAGTTTTACAAGGCGGAGAACGAATTTCTGGATGAGAATGCACCAATTGTGCAGGAATATATCACGGATTTTTACCGTGCATTGGTTAACTCCAAATTCCGCAACGAGTTGGAACAAAAATGGGGTTCACAGCTGTTCCAACTGGCGGATCTTTCACTGAAAACATTCAGCCCGGAAATTATTGAAGAGCTCCAGAAGGAGAACAAACTTTCCACAGAATACAATCAGTTGATCGCATCGGCCAAAATTCCGTTCGAAGGTGAAGAGCGCACGTTGCCACAGCTTCATCCATTTGAACTGTCCACGGATCGCTCCATGCGGGAGCGTGCTTCGGAAGCCAGATACACTTTCATGGCTGAACATGAAGCTGAATTTGATCGCATTTACGACGAACTGGTTAAAGTACGTACACAGATCGCGAAGAAACTGGGATATCCAAGCTATGTGGAACTTGGCTATGATCGTATGAACCGTACGGATTACAACGCCGAGATGGTTGCCAACTTCCGTGCACAAGTCCGTGATTATATCGTGCCTGTGGCGACCAAGCTCAGAGAGCGTCAGCGTAATCGGATTGATGTGGAGACGCTATATTATTACGATCAGGGCTTCAGCTTCAAGACGGGTAACCCGACACCTAAGGGTGACGCGGACTGGATTATCGATAATGGTAAAAAAATGTACGCTGAATTATCACCAGAGACGGATGCATTTTTCCAGATGATGACCGAAAACGAGCTTATGGATCTGGTAAGCAAAAAAGGTAAACAGGGCGGCGGATATTGTACGTTCCTGAACGATTACAAAGTGCCGTTTATCTTCTCCAACTTCAACGGTACCTCCGGTGATATTGATGTATTGACACATGAAGCAGGTCATGCTTTCCAGGTGTATGAGAGCCGTGATTTTGCAGTGCCTGAATACAACTGGCCGACATATGAATCGGCTGAGATCCATTCCATGAGTATGGAGTTCTTCACATGGCCGTGGATGCAGTTGTTCTTCAAGGAAGATACGGACAAGTACAAGTTTGATCACCTGTCTTCCGGTCTGTTGTTCATTCCGTATGGTGTAGCTGTGGATGAATTCCAGCATTTTGTGTATGCGAACCCGGATGCAACTCCAACGGAGCGCAAGCAGGCTTGGCGCAACATTGAGAAGACCTATCTGCCACACATCAATTACAAAGATAATGCGTATCTGGAGCAGGGTGGTTTCTGGCATAAGCAAGGTCACATTTTCTCATCGCCATTCTATTACATTGACTACACGTTAGCACAAATCTGTGCATTCCAGTTCTGGAAACGCAGCAATGAGGACATGAAGTCCGCATGGGCCGACTATCTGACATTGTGTAAAGCGGGAGGAAGCCTGTCCTTCACTGGATTGGTTGAACTGGCTGGATTGAACTCTCCATTCGAGGATGGCTGTATATCCTCCGTAATTGGTGAGATTGAGGCATGGCTTGACGGCGTGAACGATAAGGCGCTGTAAGCCTTCGTAAGGATGCTTTTAGTGTAAGTACCTTCGGTAAGGTATAAGTAGTGGATAAAGCTTTAAGATAGATAAGTAAGACGGCTTGGAGACCTGCGGGTGTCTGAGTCGTCTTTTTCATTGCAGGTAAAAATCAACCTCAGTGTAACATTTATCGGACTAATTGTGATTTATTTCACTATATCTGAAAACGGATTCAGTTACAATGTAGATAGTAAATCAGGGGTTACAGGAGGCTGGTTCAAATGGCAACACATGCATATTATGTTCCGCCCGTGAACTTGATGGGTAGAGGATGTTTACAAGAAGCAGGCCAGATGATAGAACAGATGGGTATCCGCAAAGCGCTGGTTGTAAGTGATCGTCAATTGATTACTTCAGGTGTTGCTGAACAGGTACTGTCTATATTAAGAAAATCAGGGTTAGACTATGTCGTATATGATGAGGTTCAGCCTAATCCAACATGTCAGAATGTACATGATGGACTACAAGTATTCCAGGATCATGGCTGTGACGCCATTATATCGATAGGCGGAGGTTCACCGCAGGATGCTGCCAAAGGCATTGGCATTGTAGCTACGAACGGTGGGCATATCCGTGAATATGAAGGATTTCATCAATCGAAACATAAGTCCGTGCCACTTGTGGCTGTTAACACAACGGCTGGCACATCGAGCGAGGTGACAATTAACTACGTGATTACAGATGAGGAACGTAAAGTAAAGATGGTGATGGTGGACCGCAACAGTCTGGTCTCCCTGTCGATTAATGATCCGGAGCTGATGCTCAGCAAACCTGCAAGTCTCACAGCGGCCACAGGAATGGATGCGTTGACACATGCCGTAGAAGCCATGGTTACACCGGGTGGATTTACAGTGACAAGTGCGACAGCTGCAGCAGCTGTTGAACTGATCTTTGAATATTTGCCTAGAGCCGTGAGAGACGGCAGTGATCTGGAAGCGCGGGAACATATGACGTATGCGTGTTTCCTTGGCGGGATTGCTTTTAATAATGCGGGCTTGGGTTATGTCCATGCGATGGCGCATCAACTGGGTGGCGTATATGATCTGCCGCATGGTGTCTGTAACGCAATGTTACTCCCTTATGTGGAAGAGTTGAACGCCAAGCATGTACCCGGCAAATTCCGTCATATTGCTAAGGCAATTGGTATGGATGTGAAGGGTAGAAGTGATGAGGAGTGTTCGGATTACGTCATTGAGGCCATACGTCAGCTATCGAAGGAAGTAGGTATTCCTGAGAAACTGTCTGAATTGGGTGTAAAAGATCCCGATGTGGAACTGCTTGCTGATAACGCGATGAAAGATGCCTGTGCACCAGGCAATCCCTATCAACCGTCCAAGGATGAAGTGATGGAGCTGTTCCGCAAAATTATATAAGTGAGAACGTATCGAGTCGGAGGGAATCCGGCTCTTTTTTGTTTTTCAAATCTCGGATATTGTATCTATGCCTTTGGGCATCTTCACAAATGGAGTTCAATGCGTAATAATGTAGGTCGGGCCATTGGCAACATATGACATCGACATCAGGAGGCAGCATGAGACTTAGTACAAGTAACCTAAACAGCTATATTAAGCAATATAAGACTTATTTAAGCGTAGAGCGTAATCTATCCCTTAAATCCATTAAAGCCTATCTGTCTGATCTCAACAGACTTGTAGAATGGCTTAACACTAAACATATTCATGATGTAACCAGAGAAAATCTAAGAATGTATCTGGAACAATTAAACAGTGAGCATACACTTAAAGACTCGACCATTAAAAGAAAGTACATATGCTTTAAAGCATTTTTTAGTTATTTGGTTCAAAATGGTGATATAGTCGAGTCCCCAATTATTGGTTTCGGGAAAAAATTCAAAACGGCAAGGCGTATACCAAAGACACTCTCTGTAAGTGAGGTTGAAAAGTTATTAAATGCACCACAAGAGCACATGAAACAATTACACACGAGTTTTAGAAGAAGAATTAACCTTCGCAACGATGCTATTATTGAACTGCTCTATGTTATTGGAATTCGTATTGGAGAACTGGTGAATATTGATATGGAGCACATCGATCTCGAAGAGAAAACCGTGTTGATTTTTGGAAAAGGCCGTAAGGAGCGATTGCTCTACATTTCAAGTAGCGAAGTCATCCATAAAATTAAAACATGGTTGCATGCCCGCGAACATTTCGACCCCCAATCTGATGCTCTGTTCCTTAACAAATATGGTGATCGACTCTCCATTTACTCCATTGAGGATATTTACTCTAAATACAGGGACTTATCTAAAGTTAGCAAAAAATCAACACCTCATTACCTCAGACATAGCTTTGCTACACATCTGCTGAACAACGGTGCAGATTTACGATCAGTCCAGGAAATTCTTGGACATACTAATGTGAGCACCACGCAAATATACACAGAAGTGTCTGTTGAACGGAAGAAGGATGTGCTTTCACGGTTTAATCCGAGGAATAATCTAAAAGTGTAGAGAAAAACCTCCAAATAACTATAAATTATTTGGAGGTCTTGTGATGAATGACATTGAGAATTTGATAATAAATTTAAGATCAGTAGCCGCTCAGTTAAAATTGAAGTACCATATTTCTTTACTAAGCAATACACGTTCTAATACGAGAGAATTAAACAATTCCCTTATAAACTATTCCACTAACAATGAATTTTTCAATGATAAAGAATTTGATGAAGTATTTGAAGGTATTAAAGACGCTGATTTCTTCGTCGAAACTTTTTTTAACGAAATCGAGTTTATACTGGAAGTTCTCAAACAATCTTATTTTAAAAACAAAAGGTTTGTATATAATCTATCCAGAAACGGTCAGCACATTGGGAAGAAATCTTTAATTCCATCTTTTTGCGATCTTATGTCTATTCCTTATTCAGGCTCAGATGCACTTGTAATATCATTTAGTAGAGCAAAATATATTTATACAAAATACTTAGAGGTTCATAATGTTAAAGTCCCTGATAGCTGGGTTTACGACCCTTCAAATGGATGGTTAGCTGAAAATAAGCCCAAATTAGATACAAAGATTATAATTAAACCTATGCACGAGTCTGCTAGCATAGGCTTATCAGAGACATCGATCAAATTGTTTGATTCTAGTACAGAGTTAGAAATCATAAATGATAGTAAAGAGAAAAATTCCCCTATCTTAGTTCAACAATTCATTGAAGGGTATGAGTGTGAAGTTCCCTTACTCATTTCTAGTAGACCTTATGCTTTAAATCCAATAGGTATTTCAATAAATGGTGAAAATCATCTTAAACAGAGCATTCTAACCTCCGACTGCTCTTTCAATGATGATTATAATTTCTACTCCCTAGATAAGGAGTTATCAGGCTCAGTGATTGAAAAAGTAAGAGAAACAGCGATTGACATCGCTCAACTTGTGGGGCTAAGAAGTTATGGGAGAGTAGATTTTAGAATTGATAACCAGGGCGATGCTTACTTAATGGATATAGCTGCTTCGCCCTATACAACCAAACATAGCTCTTTTGCTTATGCTTATAACCAATTAGGTTTAGAGTATCATGATATATATAGTTCTATAATTGGATTATCCTCTAAAACGGATTATTGATACCTTGCTATAATGATGAGAACTGTAGATCAGAAAACAGAAATAATCTGCAATGAAAAGAACTAGACTCATCTCTAGGATTTGAGTTGTCGTATACCCATTGGTCAAGTTCAGCAGGTTCGAGTATCAATTTATTCTTAATCAATTTGCTCAAGGCTGCCAGCCTGTTTTTTATTTTTTTTTCATTTTTAGTATGAAAATTGGGGATATTATCTTTAAATTTATCGAGTAATTTTTCCGCGTCAGACCAATCGTATTGAAGTATATTTTTAGCTAATTCTAAATTGATTAAATGATAGTCATAGAAACTATCAGTACTGTTAACAAGAATTTTATTTTTCAGAGTGTGTACAGTTGCATCGTATTCTTGATAATTTCTATTTATCAAATATAAATTTGCAAGATTAATTAACATCACAGCGTCCTTTTCGGTTGGAGTATTTTGGATTTTTTCTCTAAAATTCATTATACTCTCTTCGAAAAATTGTTCGCTTATTGTTTCTTTACTTCTGAAAACAGATAAAAAGTTAGCTAAAAATAAATTGTTATAAATTTTTTCTATCGAAGGGAATTTAATGTAATCATGTTCTTCAATAAGACGTAAGCATCCTTCCATATGTGATGAAGCTTTTTCGAATTGGTTAAGAACAATTAAAATCCCTCCAAGGTTGCACAGGGCAAAGTAGTATTGCAAGTAGTCATCGGTTTTTTTAAAATATGCAACACTATCTGACATAGGTCCGATGGAAACTTCTGCAGAATTAAATAAGAAACTTTTTCTGTCCAAGACTCTACCAAGATATTCGAAAAATGGTCGGTTATTTTGTTTACTTATAAAGTTCTGTAATTTGTCCGCAATTTGTTTACCTCTATTAAATTGACCGAGTTTATTCGTATAAGTTGAGAAGAGAGCAAAGTTACATTGAGCCCAGTGTTCTGCTTCTTCTTGCCCAATGTCGTCTAAAACTAAACACAGAGCTTCAGTATCTCGTTCTATTCTAGCTGTGTCCAAATCTAACATTAGTGAGACTAGAAGCTTCATTCTTAATACCTCAGAACGAAATAATAGTGAATGTGCCGTTGATATTTGATTCAACTTTTGATAGGATTCCTTATAGTTTTGAGACAAATAATAATCACATGCCTTAGATAAGTGATCAAAATCAGTTTTCAGATAATTAGATCTGGTATTATTCTTAATGTAATAATTAAGCGTCTCTTTGATTTGAATTTGATGCTCTTCATTAGCTGAGATTTCCATGTTTCTACAGTATGCTAAAGCAAATAATCCAAATACTTCTTTAGTTTCTTGTCCTTCTTCATCTGCTAACGAGAGATGTAGTGCCCGCGAGAAATAGTTTTCGGGTTTATTTTTTTTTAAGTACTTTGTGTACTGTAAGTGAAATCTTGCTTGAGTGCCTGTGACTTTCTTATAAAAAAAGTCTCTAATTATACTATTAGAAAAAGTGAATTTAAGTCCTTTCTTTAAGAATAAATGAGTATAGGACTCATACAACAGATCATCAACGTCATTATTTTCATTGCAAAGATACCTGATCTCATTAGTGTTAAATTCACCATCAATAATGGATGAAGCTTTAAGAACATTCTGGGCATCAGCTTCTCTAGAACCAAATATTTTTAGACGATGTTGAAGTATACTATTTAAATCTACTGCTGCTTCTTTATTGATTTTTAATATTCCATCGGTATACAAAGCTTCTATAACTATTCTAATAAAATCAATATTAGCTCCACTTAAAGACATGATTGTTTCGATTTGATCTTTGGTTAGTCCCAAATTATACCCAAGTAGTTTAACAATTTCTTCTATTTCATCAGAAATAGGAAGCAATAGTTTCAAGTTTTTCACCGAATTAAGAAGTGTTCTAGCATTTAAATTCAACACTTTTGAACTGTCATCTTCGTTTGTAATAATGAGTAATTTAACCTTTTTATGATCTAAAATTTTTTTGTGATTGATGATAGCCTTTATCAGAGTCTTAGAAGATTCATCCCAGAACTCAAAGCTATCTGCAATAATTAAAATATTACTTTCAGTTGATTTTCTTAGCATTTTTATAAAAAAATCGATTTTAGTGTCAAATATCTCTTTTCTTCGAGAAGTGCTACTCAGACCAATGCTAAAAATTTTAAATACACTGAATCCTAGATTCAAACTTTTACCTGTAATTTCTGTTTTGGGAGAATGAACACTCTCGGCTTGAATAATCGTTGAATATGCGCTTACATCTCCGCTTTTACCTTCAATATAATAGCCTTTCCAGTCTTCATAATTATTAATTTCTTCTAAATAATCTTCTACTAAGTATGTTTTACCACTCCCAGTTGATCCACTCAAATATACTATATTGAACTGATCCCCATTAAATGTATCTTTAATTTTATCTTTTATTGTTGCTTGTTTTACAGATAACATAACAACCTCCAAATAATTTATAGTTATTAGTATGTAATTTTCTGATAGATTGCTTTGGCAATTCTGATCATAACTTCTATACCACATCTATCTATTCGACACATTTCTATATATTCCTCTAAAAATTTACAAATTTATTGCCGTTTTCTGATTCGTAAGACCTGCATTTTTGATTTTATAGGTTTATGGGTCTAGTAGTGTCACACTTTTACCATGAATTTTCCAAAAGGATTTTGCTTCTCTATTATCGAATACAATATGAATAACAGCGGCAAGAGAAAGGGTAATCTTACCCGCAACTTGATGTCGATGTTTTCCATTAAGATTCCCCAGTCCGTTTCGTGTTTAATGTTAAATAGGAGTAGTCTATTTCATTTTCACGAGCTACACCT
The DNA here is from genome assembly GCF_037979415.1 of Paenibacillus sp. FSL H7-0940. Classification (NCBI taxonomy): domain Bacteria; kingdom Bacillati; phylum Bacillota; class Bacilli; order Caryophanales; family Paenibacillaceae; genus Paenibacillus; species Paenibacillus sp. FSL H7-0940. The sequence continues at coordinate 2,844,602 of NZ_CP150280.1, read as the reverse complement.
TAAGTTCTGCATCTAACTTTCACCTCTGTAAGACAGTCAAGCAATTCTACACCAGCATCATCTCTATTTCAGGCTTTACAATCCAAGAAGTTCAACTGCAACAAAGATTCACCGGTTACACATCTGTACAGCAAGCTCCTAATCAAGACAACAGTGTCCACACAACAGAATATCGATTATGGGCTCTGAAATGAATCAGAACGAATGCACGTGGAGGAGGCTGTAATGATGGCGAAAAAAGAAGTTGTAGCGATGCTACTTGCCGGAGGGCAAGGTAAGAGGTTAAAAGGCTTGACCAAATCACTGGCTAAGCCGGCTGTATATTTTGGCGGCACGTACCGAATCATTGATTTTCCGCTGAGTAACTGCTCTAATTCTGGTATTGATACAGTGGGTGTATTGACCCAATATGAACCACTTGTCTTACATTCCTATATTGGCATTGGCAGTGACTGGGATCTGGATCGGAAAAACGGCGGGGTATATGTACTTCCTCCACATGAACGTGAAGACGGTAGCAACTGGTACCGGGGTACAGCGGATGCGATCTTCCGGAACCTGAACTTTATTGAACAATTCGATCCTGAGCATGTGCTCATTCTGTCAGGGGATCATATCTATAAGATGGACTACGAAAAAATGCTCCAGTATCACAAAGAAAAAGATGCGGATTGCACCATATCGGTCATTGATGTCTCATTGGAAGAAGCCAGCCGGTTCGGAGTGCTGAACACCAACGATGACTATAGCATCTATGAATTTGAAGAAAAACCTCCTGAGCCCAAGAGCACACTGGCTTCCATGGGTATCTATCTCTTCAAGTGGGATGTACTGAAACGTTTCCTGATCCAGGATGAACAACAGGCATCCACCTCCTATGATTTTGGTAAAGATATTATTCCTTTATTGCTTGAAAATGAAAAATCCTTATATGCGTATCCATTTGAAGGTTATTGGAAAGACGTTGGTACCATTCGCAGTCTGTGGGAATCCAATATGGACCTTTTGGACGAAGACACACCGTTTAATCTGAATGATCCGGACTGGCGTATTTTCACACGTAATCCAAACCAACCTGCACAATACATCTCACCTTCGGGCAAGGTGCGGAATTGTATTATTAGTGAAGGTACTGTAGTGCATGGTGAGGTCAATCATTCTGTTCTGTTCTATGGAATTGAAGTTGGTGAGAACAGTGCGGTCATTGATTCGGTGATCATGCCAAGAGTGAAAATCGGGCAAAATGTGCGCATTTACCGAGCTATTATCGCAGAAGGATTGGTTATTCCGGATGGAACACAGATTTCGCCTGCACCGGAAGATGAGAGTGATATATTGCTCGTGGATCAGGAAGAACTGGAACGTCAGCTTCGCCAAGGAATAACTAGCAAGGCCTAATTGAAGTCAAAAGGACGGTGCATGCGATGAAACAATTGATCGGAGTTATTAACCTTGACCATGAACTTGAAGAATTGAAGGAATTGACTTATTTTCGCTGCGGAGCCGCGGTGCCTTATGCCGGGCGTTACCGTCTGATCGATTTTGTTCTATCCAATATGATGAATGCAGGAATTGAGAGTATTGGTGTATTTGTACGGCGAAAATATCGCTCGTTGATGGACCATCTTGGTGACGGTAAACCTTGGGATTTGGATCGCAAGCATGGGGGCATGTTTATTTTGCCACCAGACTGGAACGATCCAACAGATACATCACAAGGGGACTTGCAGCATTTCCATAACAATTTGGACTTTTTCCACAGAGGGGCAGGACAATATGTTGTGCATGCGGGCAGTCGTCATGTGACCAAAGCAGACCTCCAGGATGTCTACAGGTATCACATCAGTAAAGGAGCGGACGTTACACTGGTCTGCAAAAAGGTAGATCAGTTGCTGCCTGAACATGACGCCTGTGTCAAAGTTGACCATGACGGGGACGGTAACGTGGTGGACATTCACCAAAGCGCTAATCAACCGAATATATATACAGAAATTTTCATCATGGAAAAAGAATTGTTCTTGCGCCAGGTGCAACGCTGCATTGATCATGGCGAGAGCCATTTCTTCCGGGATGTGATTCAAAAAAATCCGGATGGATTGAATATCGCTGCGTATGCATATGATGGCTATCACGCAGTCATCAATTCCATTGACAGTTATTATCGCAACAGTATGGATCTGCTGAACACAGGGCAATATGAACAACTGTTCAAGGAAGATCCGATCCAGACCAAAATTAAATACGAAGCACCTGCCAAATACCTGGATACCGCCGATGTTAAACATTCACTTCTCGCCAATGGCTGCATTGTTGGTGGAGAGGTGGAGGACAGCATTCTGTTCCGTGGTGTACAGGTGGCGAAGGGTGCCAAAATAAAAGGTTCCATCATCATGCAGAAATGTTACATTGGTGAGGGAACGGTACTTGAGAATGTCATTCTCGATAAAGACGTGAAGCTGACCGGAGGACAGACGCTGATCGGCGACCCGTCGAATCCATACATTTTAGCGAAAAGTACTATTATCTAATGTCCCCACGTAACCGATATCTTCTATAAATATATATAAAATAAAAATCCTGTAGGATGGATTTAAGGTTCATACACTTTCGACGCATGAATTGCATCTTCGAAAGTTCTCACCAGCATGCAAACGTAGTGGAGGGGACGAAATCGATTCTGAAGAAGCGAAGCGCTCGCCTTTATCACTGTATTTTAACATCTAATTAATAAATTCAAGAAAATACAGGGGTAACAGCGATCATAAGAACGATTCGTAACCGTAACGGCCACTTTGCACAATGTTGAGCAATTGAGTATATGAACCGCCACCATCCTGCAGGATTTCCCCGGGAGGAACCTACTTTTGTTTGACAACAAGGAAACGTTCAAGAGTATATTTACACGGAATCTGGTCAGCAAATTGGGCAAACCGATTGAAGAAGCAACACAGGAAGACGTGTACCATGTACTGGGAAGCATGATTCGTGAATATGCAGGCCAGGATTGGGCAGCGTCGAATCAGGGGTTCAAGCAGCGCCAGGATAAACAGGTCTATTACTTCTCGCTGGAATTCCTGATTGGACGTCTGCTCGGCAACAATCTGTTGAATGTGAATGAATTGGAATTGGTGCGTGACAGTTTAGCTGAGCTGGGCTTCTCCTTGGAGGAGATAGAAGAACAGGAGGCGGATGCAGGACTCGGTAATGGAGGTCTGGGACGACTCGCTGCCTGTTTCCTGGATTCACTCGCATCACTACGATATGCAGGACATGGTTGCGGGATTCGATATAAATACGGGTTGTTTGAGCAAAAAATCATCAATGGTAATCAGGTAGAGTTACCCGACAATTGGCTGGATAAGGGCAATGAATGGGAAGTCCGCCGTCCAGACAAAAAGGTGGAAGTACAGTTCTGGGGCCGAGTAGAAGCTCATGAGCAGGATGGAGAATATCAGTTTGTTACAAAAGATGCCGAATCGGTTGTCGCCATACCCTATGACGTGCCTGTCATCGGTTATGGTCAAACCCATGTGAATACATTGCGTCTATGGAGTGCCGAGCCAAAGCGCGAGACTTCACTCGACACCCCTTCGAACTACTACGGTTATCTGGATTATAGCCGATCGGTTGAATCAATCTCGGAATTCCTGTATCCGGATGATTCCCAGTACGAAGGAAAGCTGCTGCGATTGAAGCAGCAATACTTCATGTGCTCAGCAGGTGTACAGAGCGCCTTGCGTACGTTCAACAAGCTGGAGCTACCGTATGATCGTTTGCCTGATAAAGTGGCCTTCCACATTAATGACACGCATCCAACCTTGGTTATACCAGAACTGATGCGCATCCTGATTGATGTGAAGGGGTACGGCTGGGATGAAGCATGGGATATCACAACCCGTACTGTATCGTATACCAATCATACAACGCTTAGTGAGGCTCTTGAGAAGTGGCCTGTATCCATGATCAGCAGGCTACTGCCACGAATCTACATGATCATTGAAGAGATCAACAAACGTTTCTGTGGCATGCTGCTGGACCGGTATCCGGGAGATCAGGATCGCATAGGGCATTTGGCGATTGTTGCAAACGATCAGGTACGGATGGCACATCTGGCGATTGTAGGCAGTCATAGCGTGAATGGTGTTGCTGCTCTGCACACCGAGATTTTGAAAGAGCGCGAGATGGCTCCGTTCTATGAACTGTATCCAGAGCGTTTTAATAACAAAACGAATGGTATCACTCACCGCCGCTGGTTGATGCATGCCAATCCGAAACTGTCGGATCTCATCACGGATACAATCGGTAACGAATGGATAACAGAGCCGGGCAAGCTGGACCAGTTGGCTGGTTTTGCGGATAATACATCATTCCAGGAGCAGTTCCGTTCAATTAAGCGGGATAACAAAGAGCGGCTTGCTGCGTATATTCTGGATCATACCGGGACAGCAGTGAATCCGGATTCCATCTTTGATGTACAGGTGAAGAGACTACACGGGTACAAACGTCAACTGTTGAACATTCTGCATGTTATGCATCTGTATAACCGGCTTAAGAATGATGCTTCGTTTGATATGGTACCACGTACATTCATCTTTGGTGCCAAGGCAGCGCCGAGTTATTATTTTGCCAAGAAAATTATCAAGTTGATCAACAACGTGGCTGACACGGTGAATCGGGATGCGGCCGTGAATGACCGCTTGAAGGTATTTTTCCTCGAAAATTATTCCGTCTCTCTTGCAGAGAAGATCATCCCCGCTGCGGATGTTAGTGAACAGATCTCAACCGCAGGTAAGGAAGCTTCCGGTACGGGCAACATGAAATTTATGATGAACGGGGCTTTAACGATTGGCACGATGGATGGAGCCAACGTGGAGATGGCGGAGCAGGTTGGGGAAGAAAATATGTTCATTTATGGTCTGCGTGCAGACGAAGTACTTGAGTATTATCGTTCCGGCAGCTATCGTCCAAATGAGATTGTGCAGCACGATGAACGCATTCGCGAGGTCGTGGAGCAACTGGTGCATCCAGGTGCATTCTGTTATCGTGACGGGGAGTTCTGGGATATTTATGACTCCTTGCTGGCCCATGGTGACGAATACTTTGTATTGCGTGATTTTGCTGCTTATGCCGACGCGCATGCTGCGATTGACCAGGCGTATCGGGATATTCCGGGCTGGACTCGGAAAGCGATATTAAACACGTCACATTCCGGCATATTCTCCAGTGATCGTACCATTAGTGAGTATGCGACAGATATCTGGGGTATTCATCCCGTGTCCGGGAACTGGAAAGGTTAAGCATAGATTGTTAAACAAACAAGTCCCCTTGTTCACAAGAGCTATCTCTGTTGGTAAATCAACCAGCGTAGAGAGCATCTCCTTGTAGAACAAGGGGTTTTTGGCATACAGTGTATCATAGTGTCATTCAACTTGAAGAGAATCGGAACTCGCGTATCTTTCGTCATACAAGTTCGCACACAAAATCAAAAAAAAGATCTGGATCTCAGTCATACTACATAAGAAATCGTTTGATATTTTGAATTAGATAGGGGAGCCGTCACTATGGATCATTACACACGAATTCAGCTTGCTATTGAGTATTTGGAGCAGCATTTGCAAGATGATTTTAATATCAGAGAGACGTCCGCTGCTGCGAGCTTTTCGGCGTTTCATTTTCAGCGTTTATTTCAGGCGATCACGGGATTCACGGTACTGGAGTACGTGCGCAGACGCAGATTAACGGAAGCTGTAGGGATGCTGCGGGGCACATCGGAAGGCATACTGGACATTGCGATGAGCTTTGGCTATCAATCTCAAGAGGCATTTACCCGTGCATTTTCAGCCTACTTTGGAATGACACCGGCGAAGCTGCGTAAGGTGGAAGTGGATCAGTTGTCTCTTCTGAAGATGCAACAGAGCATTGATTTTAACGATTATCGAACTCGGCTTGATGGAACTTTCCATATGAACACACCCCGTCTGGTCACACGGGAACCGAACTGGATTGTCGGCTATGAATATAAGACCAACCTGAATGACAATCAGCATTATGCTGAAATACCCGGATTTTATCACGATTTTGGCATGGAACAGAAATTCATGGCGATCCCGGAGAGGACACGCCCTGATATGGCTTATGGTGTGGCCTGTCATTTTGAAGAGGATGGAGCATTTTCTTTTATTGTGGGTGAAGAAAGCAGTGGAGCATCACAGGTACTTGAACCCGGTTTTGCTTCGATTGAAATTCCAGGTGGCTTGTATGCAGAATTCACCGTGGAAGGCTCAGGGCAGGATATTCGGAAAATGATCTATGGCAGCTGGCTGCCGCAGTCGAACTATGAGCGGAGGGAAGGGCCTGACTTTGAAGTGACGGATGTCTGGAAATCGACCCCTGAACAACTGGACATGAAGATCTATATCCCGTTAAAATAGACCTTACCGCTTCGCGGAATTCAAGGTCGGAGGACGGATGGATGAGCGAAAAGTCGTGGCTCCACTCCAAGTGGATGCTGACCATTGTTGCTTGCATGGCAGCGCTCTATATACTGATTATGGGCATTTTACTGTTTGTCAGTGGACGAACACCTAGCATGTATTATCAATATAATCTCGTACCCTTCGAGACGATTCGTCCACTTCTTATGGAGAGGGAGAGGTACAATACAGATACCTGGGTCAAAAACCTGTTTGGCAATATCGTATTGTTCATTCCACTAGGCATCTGGATCCCATGGTTGTTTCGAAGGTGCCGTACGTTCCTGACCTTTACATCTACAGTTGTTTTGCTTCTGCTGGGTGTTGAGGTCACACAATTGATTACACGTGTAGGTTCGTTTGATGTGGATGATATCATTCTGAACACGATCGGTGCCTGGATAGGTTACACCGGATTTAAGTTAGTCTTATGTTCACAAAAAAGGACTCGGAATTGAACCGCAGATCGCGGTCCATGACCGGGTCTTTTTGCATAAGATACCTTTCAAATGTTTACAAGGGAATCATTTCGGATAAAACATATTAACGGCTTATTTATATCGTGAGTAGAGATTATATATTGAACAATGATGAGAGCGAGGTGGGCGATATCGTTTGGTGGAAAGAGAGTGTGGTATACCAGATTTACCCGAGCAGCTTTAAGGATTCGGACGGAGATGGATATGGCGACTTGCAGGGGATCTATGAGAAGCTCGATTATTTGGAGAATTTGGGCGTAGATGTGATCTGGCTCTGTCCCATTTACGATTCACCAGGACATGATAACGGATATGATATCCGGGATTATTACGGCATTTTACGCAAGTATGGCACGATGGAGGATTTTGATCGATTATTGGCAGAGGCCCACAAGCGTGGTCTCAAGATCATGATGGACCTGGTGCTGAATCATACGTCAGATGAACATGCGTGGTTTGCCGAATCACGTTCATCAAAGATGAATCCGAAGCGGGACTATTATATTTGGCGTTCAGGAAAAAATGGGCAGGTGCCAAATAATTGGGAGTCCTATTTTGGGGGTTCAGTGTGGAAGCATGATCCTGAGACAAATGAATATTATCTGCATTTGTATTCCGAACAGCAACCGGATCTCAACTGGAACAATGCACAGATGGCAGAAGAGATGTATGAGATGGTGCATTGGTGGCTGGAAAAAGGGGTCGACGGATTCCGTTTCGATGCAGTGGCGCATATCGCCAAGGCAGAGGGTCTGCCAAGTGCCCACAACCCGCATAATCTGCCGGTGGTTCCAGCGTATCAGCTCTTTTCCAACCTGGAACAGGTACACTCCATCCTGAAGAAACTGAATAACATGATCCTGAAACCCTACGGACCCATGACAGTTGGCGAGACTTCAGGACTTGGACCTGAGCAGGCCTTGGCTTATGTGGGGACGGATCGTGATGAGCTTAATATGGTATTCCAGTTTGAGCATATGTTTATCGATGCCAAATCCTCCGGAATTGGTAAATGGAACTATAAGGAATGGAAATTGACCGATCTCAAAGAAATCATGAGCCGATGGCAAACGGTTTTACATGGTAGAGGCTGGAACGCCAATTATATGGGGAACCATGATCAGCCACGTCCGGTTTCCCGTTTTGGTGATGATGGTAAATATCGGGTGCGTTCTGCTCAGATGCTGGCGACATGGATGCTTACACTCGAAGGGACCCCCTACATCTATCAAGGAGAAGAGATCGGCATGACCAATGTCACTTTCCCGAATATCGAACAATACCGGGACATCGAGACCAAAAATTATTTCAATCATTATATTGGTCAAGGTAAATCAAAGCATGAAGTCATGCAGGCGATCTGGCTGAAGAGTCGCGATAATGCCCGCACGCCTATGCAATGGGATGAGACGGAACACGCAGGTTTTACCCAGGGTCAGCCGTGGATTCAGGTGAATGATAATTATCTTGAAATTAATGTGGCTGATGCCGAAAGTGATCCACAATCCATTTTGCATTATTACCGTAAGTTAATTGCGCTTCGCAAACAACATAAAGTGCTTATCTATGGCGCGTATGAATTGCTGTTGCCGAATGATCCGGATATCTATACCTATACCCGAACGCTGGATGATGAGCAGATGTTGGTGATTCTGAATTTCCGTGGGAATGAACCTGAGATGCACTGGCCGGAAGGTTGGACTTCCGAGCATGCCAAGCTGATCATCAGCAATGTGAGCAGACGTTATTCTACCGATGAAGGTGCGATTCAGCTTCAGCCGTATGAAGCAAGAGTATATCGTAAGCAGCGGTGACACGGAGGCTAGCGTGATTTTGCGTTGGTGAAGAGGTATGATTTATAATAAATAGTGGTTTTCAAAATAATCAAAACATATGTTGGGAGGAATCCAAGTTGTTGAATATTACGTTCCACGGTCACTCCAGTGTACAGCTGAGCACAGAAGAAAAGTCTCTGATCATTGATCCCTTCCTGTGTGGCAACGAGCTTGCCGTCACGAAGCCTGAAGATATTAAGACCGATGTTGTGTTGCTGACACATGCACATATGGATCACATCCTCGATGCTGAGCCTATTGCCAAAGCAAATAACGCCAAAGTTGTGGCTATTGTGGAATTGGCTACATATATGTCTTGGAAAGGTCTAGATACACTCGGCATGAACATGGGCGGAACGGTAGATCTTGATTTTGCTCAAGCCAAAATGATTCAGGCGTTCCATACTTCCGGGATTGTGCTCGAAGAAGAACAACGGATCATGTATGCAGGTTTGCCTGCTGGATATATCATTAATATTGGTGGTAAAACGATTTTGCATGCCGGAGACACAAGTCTCTTCGGGGATATGAAAATGATCGGTGATCGTCATGATATTGATGTAGCTTTCTTGCCGATTGGTGGACATTTCACCATGGGACCTGAGGATGCGCTGCAAGCGGCCGAATGGTTTAATGCCAAACTGACGATTCCGGTTCATTATGATACGTTCCCGGTAATTCGTCAGGATGCGGAACACTTCGTGCAACAACTGGCTGCAAAAGGGTTGGAAGGACGTGTGCTAGCCCCGGGAGAATCGATTACCCTGTGATGCACATTTAACCCCTGTTCAATAATAAATGGATTTATGGATAAAGACGAATATCACGTCAAGATAACTGACGCGATATTCGTCTTTTTTCGGTTTCAGGTTCAATTTTCACCAATAGAGTTGGTACAAATGACAAAAACATTGAAATTCCATTGTTGAACTCCCTTTTAGAATGATATAAAAAGTTACACGGAAACCAAACGGAAATCCGAATTGACCGCAAACAGGGGGAGCGTTCATGTCATTTATGAAATCATTATTTTTTCAAATTATTGTAGCGGTAATCATCGGGATTGGTGTAGGCATCCTGTGGCCGGATCTGGGTAGCTTGCTGCAACCGCTCGGAACAGGTTTCATCAAATTGATCAAGATGATCATCGCACCACTGATTTTCATGGTGATTGTGACAGGTATTGCCAAGATCGGTGATCTGAAGTCAGTAGGTCGCATCGGACTGAAAGCCATCGTGTGGTTCGAAATTGCAACTACAGTGGCGCTGGTACTTGGATTGGGAACAGCCAATCTGCTTCGCCCCGGTGCCGGAATGAACGTGGACCCTTCAACCATAGATGCAAGCGGCATTGAAGCAAAAACCAATGGTTCTGAGTTACCGCATACGGTAGACTTTATCATGAATATTATTCCGACAAGTGTTGTAGATGCCTTTGCACAAAATGCACTTTTGCAAGTACTGCTCGTGGCCTGCCTGTTCGGGGTTGCCCTGGCAGCAACAGAGAGTAAGGCAAAAGAGAATGTACTGACGCTGATTGAGAACTTGCTCGGCATTGTGTTTCGTATCATCGGTTATATCATGAAACTCGCACCGATTGGTGCATTTGGAGCCATGGCCTACACGGTAGGTGCTTATGGGGCTTCCACATTGTCTTCCTTTGGTCTGCTGATTCTGGCCTGCTACGGGGCAGCACTGCTGTTTCTGGTCATGCTGGCATTGGCTGCCTGGTGGATTACCGGGCTGAATTTCCTGCAATTTGTGAAGTATACCCGTTCTGAAGTGATGCTGGCGATTGGAACCGGGTCATCAGAAGTGGTGATGCCACGCATGATGGACAAACTTACCAAGGCGGGTTGTGATCGTGCGGTTGTGGGGCTTGTGGTGCCAACGGGGTACTCGTTTAATCTGGATGGCGCTTCCATCTATTTATCCTTGGCAACGGTTTTTGTTGCTCAGGCCGTAGGGATTGAACTGACATTGATGCAGCAGATTACGATTTTACTGGTGTTGATGTTAAGTTCCAAAGGCATGGCAGGAGTACCTGGCTCCGCATTCTTGGCCCTGTCCGCAACGGCAGTGGCTGTCAATGCTTTTCCGGTAGCAGCGGTTGCTCTGCTGCTTGGTGCAGATCGATTCATGGATACAATGCGTGTATTCACCAACCTGATGGGCAACTGTGTCGCAGCATTTGTGGTGGCAAAATGGGAAGGTCTGCTGGATCAAAAGCGAATGCGTGCCGTACTCTCTGGTGAGATCAGTGCCGCTGAACTGGAAAGGGAAGAGCAAGCTGCACTATCTCTATTGAAGTTGAATATGCAGGAAAAACAAGGGAAAGCCGTTGTTTCACCGGAGATGTCGTAAGAAGCGTTTTTGAAAATTTCAACCAAGTTCAACCCAATTAGACCGTCTGTTGCCCGCACCAATGGTGGGAAGAACAGACGGTTTCTTGTTGTCCCAATACAGATATCATTGGGTTCACGAACGCAGGTTCCAAAATAAATGTTACAGAGGAAAGATTTATGGGGAATGTGTAGAAGAGGCGGAGAATATACATATTATAGTTTCAACTTGTATATACATGTTTACTTATGTAATATAGATATGAAGTTAGCCGAGAACATCACATAAGAGCATTACAATTTATTGGAGGCGTTAACATGAGTTCTAATAACACAACTCCGTCATCTTGGTGGAAGACATCAACGGTGTATCAGGTATATCCGAAGAGTTTTAATGATACAACCGGATCGGGTACTGGAGATATTCGTGGATTAACCGAGAAGCTTGATTATTTGCAGCATCTGGGTATCGATATTGTGTGGTTGCAGCCGGTATATGTATCTCCGCAGCATGATAATGGGTATGACGTAGCGGACTATTATCGGATTAATTCGGATTATGGGACGATGGAGGATTTTGACGAACTGCTGGAAGGTCTGAAGGCTCGTGATATGAAACTGATGATTGATATCGTGGTGAATCACTCCTCGACCGATCATGAGTGGTTCCAGCAATCCCGTTCTTCCAAGGATAATCCGTATCGGGATTATTATATTTGGAAAGATCCTGCTCCGGATGGCGGTGTGCCAAACAACTGGCAATCCAAGTTCGGTGGGCCTGCTTGGCAGTTCGATGAACAGACGGGACAATATTTCCTGACTTTATTTGATAAAACGCAGGCAGATCTCAATTGGGAGAATGAAGAAGTACGCAAAGCTGTACGGGATATGATCAAATTCTGGGCCGAAAAAGGTGTGGATGGTTTCCGTATGGACGTGATCAACCTGATCTCCAAAGACCAGCGGTTCCCTGATGATGATGGTAGCGTGTCACCGGGTGATGGACGCAAATATTACACGGATGGACCGCGTGTGCATGAGTACATCACCGAGATGTACGATGAAGTATTCGGGCCTTACAACATGGTGACCGTAGGGGAAATGTCCTCCACAACACTGGAACATTGTATCCAATATTCGAACCCGGCTTCCCGGGAGTTTTCGATGACGTTTAACTTCCATCACCTGAAAGTGGATTATCCGAATGGTCAGAAGTGGGAACTGATGCCGTATGATTTCGAAGCGATGAAGCAACTCTTTAGTGAGTGGCAGACAGGCATGCAAGCTGGTGGTGGCTGGAACGCGCTATTCCTTAATAACCATGATCAGCCTCGGGCACTGTCCAGATTTGCCGATGATGGTGACTATCGTGCCGAGAGTGCGAAGATGCTTGCAACAACGATACACGGCATGCAAGGTACACCTTATGTCTACCAGGGAGAAGAGATCGGCATGCCGAATCCGGTCTGGAATGACGTTAGCGAGTTCCGCGATATCGAATCAACGAACATGTACCGTCTGCTTCAGGAAGAACGAGGTAAATCCGCTGAAGAAGCTTTCAACATTGTAAAAGAGCGTTCCCGGGACAACTCCCGCACACCGATGCATTGGAATGGAAGTAAGAACGCCGGATTTACTACCGGAACACCTTGGCTGAAGGTGGATGAGCGGTATCCTTCCATACACGTGGAACAGCAGCTGGCTGATCCAGATTCGATCTACTACCACTACCGCAAATTGATTGCCCTGCGTAAACAGGTTAACGTGCTGATCGACGGTCTGTATGAACGATTGGACGATGCACACCCGGATGTATTCGCGTACGCACGGACCAATGGAAGTGAAACCCTGATTGTTGTATCCAACTTCAGTAAACGAGACGTCACGTTCTCGCTTCCGGAAGCGGTCTGGAATGATCACATTACAGGCAAATCAGCAGAGTTACTCATAGGAAATACGGAGGCAGCCCCTGTGCTGACGCAGGAAATCTCTCTCAGTCCGTATGCATCCTATATGTGGCTTGTGCCACAACAGGACTAATCACATTTTATAAATAGGAAGTGACACTATGGCAATCGATAAAAAACAGGTTGAGGAGATCGTCCGGGCTGTCGGTGGCAAAGAGAATATTGAAGCTGCTACACACTGTGTTACACGACTCCGTTTTGCCTTGTACGATGAGAGTAAAGTGGATACTGAAAGTCTGGATCAGAATGATCTGGTTAAAGGACAGTTCTCTTCCCAAGGACAATTCCAGGTCGTTATTGGGCCTGGCCTGGTGGATAAAGTCTATGATGAGATGATTCAGATTACCGGGGGAGATCGTTCTTCCAAGGATGATGTGAAGGCGGTTGCTGGTAAAAAGCAAAATCCAATCCAGCGAGCGATTAAAACACTCTCGGATATTTTCATTCCGATCTTGCCTGCAATCATTACGGCAGGTCTTTTGCTCGGGATTAACAATATTCTGACAGGTCCAGGCATTTTCTTTGATGGAAAATCACTAGTGGATGTTTATCCAGCCTGGAAGGATCTTGCGTCCATTATTAATACGATCGCAAGTACAGCCTTCACGTTCCTGCCGGCTCTAATTGGTTGGGCAGCTGTAAAAAGGTTCGGCGGCAGTCCGCTGCTCGGGATCGTACTGGGTCTCATTCTGGTACATCCCGATCTGCTGAGTGCATATGGTTACGCTGATGCCGTGAATAATGGCACGGTGCCAACATGGAATCTGTTCGGTTGGGAGATTGAGAAGATTGGTTATCAAGGGCAGGTTCTGCCAGTATTGGTATCGGCCTATCTGCTTGCGAAGATGGAAATTTTCCTGAATAAAAGGGTACATGATTCGATTAAACTGTTGGTCGTTGCACCAGTTACGTTGCTGATTACCGGATTCCTGGCATTTACGATTATTGGACCGGTTACATTTGCTATTGCAAATGCAATTACTTCCGGCTTGATCTATGTATACGATTCATACGCGGCGCTGGGTGGTTTGATCTACGGCGGTCTATACGCTTTGCTCGTTATCACCGGTATGCATCACACGTTCCTCGCGGTCGATGTTCAGCTCATTGGTAGTCAAGGCGGTACGTTCCTGTGGCCGATGCTGGCATTGTCCAATATCGCACAAGGTTCAGCGGCACTTGCGATGATGCTTGTCCTGCGTGAGAAGAAAATGAGAGGACTTGCGGCAACGTCCTCGGTGTCAGCCTTCCTCGGGGTAACCGAGCCGGCGATCTTTGGTGTTAACATCCGTTACCGTTATCCGTTTATCTTTGGTATGATCGGTTCCGCGATTGGTGGTGTGTTGCTGACGATGAATAATGTTCAGGCAACCTCCATCGGTGTAGGTGGCGTACCGGGCTTCCTGTCGATTTTCCCTAACAAGTGGGGCATCTTCTTCATTGGCATGGCGATTGTCCTGGTTGTACCATTTGTACTGACTGTCCTTTTTGGCAGAGCCAAAATGAGAAAAGAAGATCATAATGAAAGCAATGAAAACGTTGCTGAGCCTAAAGCGGCTACATCGCAGTCTGCTTCGGGTGTTACCTCTTCAACTGCAAAAACAGATCCAAACCAGCGCACACGCAGTGCAGCTCAAGTAGGAGACGAAGCCGTGAATACACTGGAAATCATGGCGCCTTTAACAGGCCAGGCCGTGTCACTGGAGCAAGTACCAGATCCGGCTTTTGCTGAGAAACAGATGGGTGAGGGTGTAGCAATTGAACCTTCCGGCAACGTTGTTGTTGCCCCGTTTGATGCTCAGGTAGCTCATGTGATCAAAAGTAAACATGCGGTGATTCTTGAACACGCGAGTGGATTACAAGTTCTGATCCATGTCGGGATTAATACAGTATCCCTCAAGGGTGAAGGCTTCAACATGCATGTCGAAGCTGGCGAACATGTAAAAGCTGGACAAAAGCTGTTGGAGTTTGATCGTAAGGTGATTGAAGATGCGGGATACCCACTGATTACACCGATTATCATTCCAGATGGTCAAGATATGGTTGAACGGGTGGAAGTCACGACAGGTGTTGTTACATCTAATCAAAATGGTGTGTTGAAGGTTCATCTGAAAGGTTAATTGAATACAACAACAAGAAGGGGCTGCATGATGTGCAGCTCCTTTTTTGTTTAGCCAGTTGAGTTCGTGAAACGCGCGAAACAAAACCACCCGCTATGCGGGTGGAGGGATCGAGGGTTTGACCACCAAGACAAAGTGGATGTGTAAATACCACATTGTGTTCACCCCGAAGTATAGACGGAAGAAATTTATAATTAAGTGAGAAGAGATTTAATTGAAATCTTCAAACGTGTGTGTAAGTACAAAGGAGTAGAAATTATAGAAGTTCACATAATGTCTGATCATGTCAATATGTTGGTAGCGATTCCACCTAAAACTGCAGTCTCCACGTTTATGGGATATCTCAAGGGGAAAAGTTCGCTCGTGATCTTCGAAAAACATGCGCAGCTCAAATATAAATACGGAAATCGAAAATTCTAGGCTGAGGGGTACTGCGTGAGCACAGTGGGTCTAAATGAAGCAACAGTAAGAAAGTATATTCGGGAGGAAGAAGCACATGATCAGGCGTTAGATAAGCTGAGTGTAAAAGAATACGAAGATCCATTCAGTAGTAATCGGAGCAAAAAGAAGTAAAACCAGTTTGACTGGTAAGTGAAAGAGACAAAAAACAATGAGCCTGAACAGCCCTGCTGTCAGGCTAGCGTCTTTAGGCGCAGTTTTGCAACGGGGGGTTATACCCCAAGAGCAAACCACCCGTTGGACGGGTGGTCATGATTGTGAAAAGAAAACGATGCGCTATGTGTATGGTGCGGGAGAGCACCCTAAGACGGAACCAAAACAACAGGCTTCGGGCAACATCGATTACTGGACGAAGTACTAAGGAGGTCTATTGATGGCAAGTAAGTTAACGGGCAACAGAGTTTGTGAGTGATCGTGTATAATTTTACCCGAGCATCGTGAGGCTTACCTGGCTGAAATGGAGGTACAGAAGAGGCGCGGGAAACCGGAACTGGATGAACAGGAAGTACAGCTCATTGAGGAAGCGATTTTTGAATCGTAACATGAATAAAGATCAATTAACAATGACCGTGATCAATCTGTTCGACGATGAAGTTATGAGTTGGGTTGTTACATTGATCGATAAGCCTAGAAGGAGAATCAAGCTTGTACGTGGAGATGAGGATTTAAGATTGAAGAGATAATTGCAGCTACTTTATAATTAGGTTGAGCTCAAAAATTATTCCAGGGCTCGATTTCTTTCCTCTATTATATAGATTGCTTTTTTAGCAATTTTTATTTTGTGAATCCGTAATATTTGACTCATATAGCTCTAGGGGGAAGTCCCCCAATTCATCCCACAAACGTCCCCCAACTTATGAAAACAAATGATCAAATTTGAATGTGCAATTCTGTATTTATCCCTAGAAATGCCTATTTTTATTGAGTTATGCAAACATATGAAACCAACGTACATAAATGTCATGTGTACTCTCCAGGTTTGCATAGCAAACAAATTCCTTGCCCCTGTCCACCGTAGCTGTAAGAAAGGTACCGAAGCAGCTAAGGCGTCGCACCATTTACCTGCAGATACCGAAGCCTTACGACGATCCTGATACGTGCTTTGAGCTTGTTCTGCTTGATGGACATCCGCAGAAGCTGCCCGCTCTAACTCATGCAAATGGTTGAAGGATGCCGTCCCAGTTCCTTTGCGATGGCTCGTGAACTTTTACCTTGTTGGTGTAGAGTCTCTAGCTTGCTCCGTTCGATGTTGCTAAGATGTGTGTAGCTCATGGTGGATTCTCCTTGTGTGAATGTGTGGTGTAGGAACCTTCATTCTACACGAATCCGGCTATGGGCCCCTTTTATTTATTTCCAGTAGGTGTCGCACTTCATATTACAATTTGTCACATAAATAAAGTGTATACAGTATTTCCAATATAATGATAATATATATTGGTCCTAGTGGTTTCACTGAGATTTTTAAATTAGTATAAATAAAACAGGAGGCTTAATAAAAATTTACTCTCAGTATTTTGTCAGAATATTTTTTCGAAGGGATCTGAAACATTTTGATATTAATATTATAAGAAGAACATTTAGTAAACATTGAGCAACTTCATGTACTAAATCGTTCTGGAACTAGATCAACGCATTAGATGAATTAACTTGACTAAAACGGCACTGTTTTAGAAACAGATCAAATTTATTATCTTGACGAGACCGAGTCTTTGCTCCAATTAAAGTTATCTGGACCTATTTTCATAAGTGAAAAGTAGGAGTTAAGATTTATTAACGACCAAATCATATATGTGTAAGAGACTCTTAAAGTTGCCCAAAGAACGATCTAGCATTTGCTCGATAAGGATCAACTAAAGACTCGTGATGACGCAGGTTGTTCAATTTTTTTAACCAATTTGATCTCATTTCTGATCTCTAACTTAATGATCTGGATCAAACAAAAGAAGATAATTAAACTTTATGTATTGATACTAAGATTTGATTAGTAAAATAAAATGGAGGTTTATTAGTAATGAAGAAAATACGGATTTTTTTGATAATTATTATCTTTTTTTTAATTGTTAATGTGTTTCTTGTTAATCCTACTGGAAAGGCACATGCCCTAAGTAATGAAAAAGTTGGTCAAATTTCAAGTGGTTTTTCGCATACTCTCACTATAAAAGGTGGAAAAGTATACTCGTGGGGATTGAATACATATGGCCAGCTAGGAAATGGAACTAATATTAATAGTAACATCCCAGTTCAAGTAAGCAATTTAACAAATGTGATTTTTGTAGCAGCAGGAGGCAATTCCTCAGCAGCACTAAAGGAAGATGGAACAATATGGTCATGGGGAACTAATTCGTATGGCAAATTAGGAGATGGAACAACCACAAATAGTAACGTACCAGTTCAAGTAGTTGGTTTGACGAATGTTAAGGCTATTGCAGTAGCTCAAATGCATTCAATGGCAGTTAAAAAAGATGGAACAGTATGGACATGGGGAAGAAATAATGTTGGTCAATTAGGGGATGGAACAACCACAAATAGACTAGTTCCAGTACAGCTAATAGGTCTTACAGGGGTAACTGAAATTTCAGTACTGAATTTTTCAACGTTAGTACTAAAGCAAGATAAAACTGTATGGACATGGGGTGGTAAAGCACAAGGTCAATTAAAGGATTCAACACTTGTTCCCATTAGGGTAACAGGTTTAACTGATGTACGTTCAGTGTCTTCGGGAGGTAATTATGGAATTGCTATAAAAGAAGATGGGACCGTATGGTCCTGGGGGGATAATTTTTATGGTCAATTAGGCGATGGAACAAAAATTGCGCGCCCTGTTCCAGCACAGATTAATGGATTGACCAATGTAAATGTAGTAACTGCGGGGCTATATAGAGCATATGCAGTTAAAATAGATGGATCAGTTTGGTCTTGGGGGCAAAATGCAAATGGTCAACTTGGTGATGGAACTAAGATTGATAGAGCGGTTCCAACACTAGCAACTAATTTGAGTAATGTTAGTATTGTAGTTGCTGCACAGTCCTTCTCAGCAGCCATATTGAAGAATAACAGAATAATTTCATGGGGATATACAAGGGACGGTGTGTTGGGAGACGGAATAATTTACGAAGATTTGTATACTTTAATACCTAAGTATGTTAATTTCACAACGAAAATAAAATATTTTTATCATTCGAACAATCGAATTGATTACATTTTAATTGGTGATATAAAATACTTATATATCTACGATGCGAACGGAAATCTTACTTCTGTACAAAAAGTTGTTTGAATTTTATTTTGAGTATACACTCTTTTTTTGCACAGATAGATTAGAGTTAAAAGATGTGGAATAGGTAGAACAAAGAAATTGGGTACAGACAGGTCAAGAGATTTCTTGTCCTTGGGGAAGTACAGCTACAGTTGAAGGTGCGACGATTACGTTGACACGGTCTTATGAAACGAGTTCCTGGATTTGTCCATCACCGAATAAATCTAAGGCGAATTATGCGTGTACTATGTCATGGGTATATTATTATTATGGTTCTATAACTTTACCTGCATCAGACACTCGTAATTATGCCCAAGTGTATTCAGGTACAGTAACAAAACCAGTGAAAAAGATAGCATATACTTATGCTTATAATTCTTCAGGGCAGCTTACGAGCATCCTCTTTGAATCAGGCAAAAAGATTAGTTATGCATACGATAAAAATGGAAATTTGAAAAAATACTGTAGTCAATTCATAGATTATAAGCACATTGTAACTACTAATTATTGAACGGAGCGAAATCTAGTTGAAACATTCTAAAATGAAGAAGTTTATGAATATCATTCTTATCTTTTCAGTAGTGTTAGGTCTTTTCGGAAACTGGATACCAGCGACTACATATGCAGAAGAACAGAAAGACCAAGATGTTTCTATAGGCCAAAATCCATCTCCACTGGAGTCCCTTTCTCTTATTGCAGAGCAGTTTGACAGGACAGAAGGTTTTATCCAGGGCTATCTGGATCAAGGTTATACGTTGAATGAAGTGATTTCAGCTCTTTATAAAGCTAGAGACGAACAAATTGGATTCGACGAAGCATTGCAAGCCGTACGCCCACAGGAAGTTAATGAATCCGCTACGGTCACGAGTGACGTTTATTCAGACCCTGTTTTAGTTGAAGAAACACCAATCACGGGTGTGGAAGCCGATCAATCCAGCATTATGCAGCGGTATGAAACGTTCGCAGTTGAAGAGGAACTGACTGCCCCGCCAGATACAGACCTTGAGAAAGAAAACGAACCGAAAGAAGAGGAAGACAAAAGCGCTGAGGATGAGGGAAAAGAACAGGTTGATCCAGATGATCAATCGGAAGGTGAAAATGAGTCTGAAGGAACTGAAGAAACAGCACCACCGACAGAAACTACAACTGATGATGACACCGCACCTCAAACGAATCAGGATGTAGGTCAAGAACCGACAGAACCTTCTTCAAGCGAAAACACTTCTACCCTTGAAGGAAAGCCGGCTGCTAAGACCAAGGAAACACCATCATCACAAGGAAGTGCAGTAAGCACATCTCCTACGTCGATGGAATCGAAGTCAGAACCGAAGAATATCTCGGAAAAAGTATCAAAATCTGTGCCTGAAAAGGGACAGGTTAAGGAGAATAATGATGCTTTAATTACGAATAAAAAGCAATCCGAGTCATCATCACAATCGAAGCAAAAATCAAAATCAGATGTAAAACCACTTGCAGGACAAACGAGTGTCCCAGATCCAGGGAAACATATTGCTGAAAAAGCACCAGTCTATAGTAAAAAGTCGTTTAACGAGGCTCCTTATACCGTGGGTGAAAACGGAGAAACCATTTCAACGATGAGTGGTGGCCTTATGTTGGAGCATGTCGATGCGTCTTTGCCTGGACGTGCAGGGATGTCCTTTTCATTGGAAAGGCAATATAACTCGAATTCAGCCCAGTTTTATGATCCGGCCGTGGGAACGAATACATATGAGTATCCGGTCTACAATTATTTTCTCACCTACCAGGCAGTGAAGAAAAAAATTATTACCAAATATCATGTTAAATATAAACTTAACAAGTGGGTTCAGGAAGACTACAATGGCGATGGTCTCAAAGATAATGACACGATTGTAGTGGAAACGCCGACTATCCTGCAAGGTACATATACGACCGAAGCCGATGCTCGGAAAGCGGCAAGTACTCAAATCGCATTTTGGAATCCATCGGAAAGCCGTACCGAGCAACAAACCCGTAGTGGAAGTCTGAGTAGTCTACCTTCGAGTATAAGTTACAATCAGGGTGGATTTAGCGGTACTCTAAACAAATCAGGCAGTGCTCAGGTCATTTCTGGCCAATATCAATCTGCACGTACAATTACTGCTCCAACGCAGACTTGCACGAACTCCATTCCAGGAAAATATGACTCCAAAGGTGTCTGGACTCAGACGGGTTCAGGTAGCCCATGTCCAGATACGAAAACAGCGACCGTCGAGGGCAAAACAATTACGCTTACCCGTTCTTCGGTAACGGCTACGAAAGCTTGTCCATCACCAGATAAATCGGTAGCGAACTATGTGTGTACTAAAACATGGGAAGCACGTTATAACGGGTCTGTATCCGTTCCAGAATCAGACACCCGAGTATATTCTCAATCTTATGTCGGAAGTGTCGTTAAGCCTGGGCAATACTCTCAACAACGTTATGATTCTTGGATTGCAGGTAAGGCTCCATATCAGTATCGTTATGCTTATTCCGTGCGAGAGCAGCCTTGGGTAGAGCAGGAAGTAACAGAAGGTCCAGCTGAATCGATCACGCTATACACCGATGGTACACCTGATTGGTCAGCAGTTAACGTTTTGAAAAATAACGTAAATAGTAATGCTGGAATAGGGATCTCTACTTCAATGGATAGTAGTTACAACTATTATCTTGCTTCTAATCCATCTGCTGAGATACGAGCTTATCAAGTGGGTAGTAACTTTGATGTCACATACTATAACAAAACGGTTCCTGCCGCTGCGGACAAACGAGCACCACTAGGCAAAGGATGGTCTTGGAAACTACCATACATTGAAACTGAAAATAGCAAATCGTATATGGTCATGGCAGATGGCGGCCGCTACGAAATTGTGGGTAATACGCTTAAAGGGTATGACTGGGAAGGCATTACCGTGAAACCGGATACCTCAGTAATTTTAAATGGAGAAACCTCATCTCTCGTTGTGACATCTTCAGACGGATTAACCAAGCAATATTTTTCTGCGGATGGACGTCTACTCCAGATCTCCGATGGACAGAAAAATGATGTTCAATTTCTCTATGAAAATAACTCGGTGTATAACAGCAAATTGTTAACCCAAGTGAAGGACGCTATAGGTAATACGATTCGTATCAGTTATACGTCTTCATCTGTAACAATAGTACAGGGAAATCGTACAGTCACATACAATAAACAGACGAAAAATGGTATAGAATTGCTTGATTCTGTCATTGATCCGCTAGGACGAAAAACGACGTATTCTTACAAACTGGCTGATGCCAAGTTTAACCTGCCTGGATTTAGCCCTGAACGTGCGGCGCTTAATCCGTATGCCTTGCTTACATCTGTACAACACAACACGGGTGCCAAAACGTTCTATGAATATGAGAACGGAGCGGTTAAACGATACATTGGAGAAGATTCTTTCAATGATGCCTATCGTGTGCTTTCTCGTAAAGATCAGATTACGTATGAAAATGGATCAACAGAGGACTACAACCGTCAGACGTATAGCTACACCTCAGATATAGGGGCAACCTTTTCAAAGGACACAACCTTTGCTGTCTCTGTGAGTAATGGATTAACCAACACACAATACAACTACCGTAAAGATTTTATTAACAATGACACACCAGCCCAGTTCTATCTGGACGGAAGCATTGTTAGTGCAGAGGGTAAGACACAAACAACAACGAATACTTATGGTAAAACCGTCAAAGGACGTGGTTATGCTGCACCAACACCAACGGTAACCACAGTAACGGATAACCAAGCTAAGGACGTCTTAACAACCATCTTACAGTTGGATGACTACGGTAATATCACTTCAGTAACGGATGCAACAGGACGCACTACTACCAGTACGTATGATGATACAAGACACTGGTTAACGAGCGTAACCGATATGGTGGATGCGACCAACAAGAAATATACGGCACTTACACGGGATAATGTCGGTAATATCAAGCAAATCGTAAATCGTACAGACAATGCCAGTGGTGAACTGTTAACACAGGCTGACTACACCTATGATACTTATGGCAACTTGTTAACTCAACGAATCTCGGATGGCAAACAGGAACGAAATGCTACACTGGAATATGATAGCCGTTATCAAAAGGCATTTCCCACTCGTCTAAGCATGATGGTGACCGATGTGGATGGCAAAATAACACCAGTAAGTACATCGTCAGAATATGATATGACTACCGGTGATTTAATCTCATCCACGGATGCGGAGCAGCGTACAACCAAGTATCGTGTGGATGCGATTGGTCGTACCATTGAGGTGACGCAAACGGATGAAACTAAGCTCCGTGCGGATTACGATGATATTAACAATACGATCAGAGTTACGGATGAGCTGGGTCAACAGCGATTGAACAAATGGAATTCACTTGGTCAGGCCATCGAGAGCGGTTATTTCTCAGGGAACAGTTATGTGGCATCTCAGCGTACCGGATATGACCCATATGGTCGACCTGCTTGGACAGATGATGCACTGGGTAATCGCATACGTAATACGTATGACAACTGGAGCCGTGTGGTGATGATAACCGGAGCCGATGGCACGTCCACATCCATGAAATATGATGATGTGGCCCGCACAGCGACAAGTACCGATGCCGAAGGTTACATGCAAGTTGCTACTTACGACAAGTGGGGCAAAGGCATCAAAACGGAAGAGAAAACACAGCTTGATCAGGTTCTCCGAATACTGGAGAAAAATAAATACGATAACATCAGCGGTCAACCGCTGGAGAAAACGGATGGCAATGGGAACGTGACTGCATTAAGTTATGATGTCTTGGGCCAGCTTCGCCAAGTGACCGGCGCCAATGGAGAACAGACGCAATACAGCTATGACATGGCGGGTAATCTACTCAAGACAATTGATCCAGCGGGTAACATCAAAGAGAACACGTATGATCAGCTCAATCGCCGTATCCAGACGAAGGACAAGTCAGGAAATAGCACGAGGAGTTATTATGCACCTGGTGGCAACCTTACTAAATATGTTGACCGTAATGGTAACGAGTTCACATATGAATATGACCTACGAGGTAACCTAATCCGTAAAATCAGCTCAGATGAAACAATCAGTTTCGCTATCGATGCCGTAGGTAAACGTATAAGCATGACGGATCGCACGGGCACTACGGGGTATGAATATGATTCGGCAACGGAGCAATTGACACGCTTGACTTATCCGGATGGACTTACAACCGAGTTCACCTATGATCTGAATGGTAATCGCACGGAGATGAAGGAGCCGTTTGGAAATATCGTCTACTACACGTATGATGAGATGAACCGAATGAAATCTGTCGGTACGGTGAAGGACGCACCTGATGCGCAGTACACATATTATCAAAATGGTCTATTTAAATCGTCTCAATCACAAAATGGTGTAAATAATCACAAAACGTATAACGGTCTTGATCTGGTGGGGCTGGAGCAAGTGCGAGACCAAGAATCCTTGGGTTTGTACAACTACAGCTATGACAACAACAAAAATATTACGAAGCGTCTACAGCATGGTGTACAGGATGATTTTAGTTATGACCAGTTGGATCGGATTGTAACGGCAAGTGGTAATAACGAGCAGTACACTTATGATAAACAAGGCAATCGCCTAACGATGCAGTCGGACAAAGAAGTTAACGCGGTGAACAGTGAGTATCAATACGATACCCGCAACCGTTTGAGTCAAGTCACCACAGACACGACAAAAGTCGGATACCAGTACAACGGAAACAATTTGCTTGTTGAGCGTACTGAAAATGGTGTGACTACTCGGTACTATTATGATGATGGCGCACAGATTATTGCTGAAGCTGAAGTACGAAATGGTAAGCCTGAGCTAAAAGCTACCTATATTCGTGGAGCGAGGCTGGAAGCAATTGTATACGCTGATGGTAATAAGGCTTACGTTCAAACCAATGGGCATGGAGATATTGTTGAACTGCGAGATGAGAATGGAAAACTACTGAATCAGTATGATTATGATATCTGGGGAAATATTCTTTTCAAAGAAGAGAATGTCCACAATCCATTTCGTTATGCGGGTGAACTATGGGATGATGCGACCAACCTACAATATCTGCGAGCACGTTGGTATGATCCAGCAATGGGACGTTTCATTAACGAAGACAGTTATGAGGGAGAGCTTGATGAGCCCCTTAGTCAAAATTTGTATTCGTATGTTGAGAATAATCCGTTAACCAATTGGGACCCCACAGGCAATTGGTCGACAGGGCTTACTGCTAACTGGACAATTAATGAAATGAAATTGCAATGGGAAAAAGCTAAAGCGGCTAAAAATACTAAAAGTATGACGTATTGGTCAAATGAAACGAATAAATTAAGAAATCAATTAAGAGCTTCGGGTGTGTCTGAAGCAAATATAATGAAGTCTTCTGACAGTTCAATTCCAGAAGCTGTCGTAAAACAAATAGCAGGTCAAGGTGTTGAAGCCTGGGCGAAGAGTGATCCTATAGGATTTGGTATTTATTTTAAAACATCTACTTTTCTTGTTCCTTCAAGTAAAATAGATGTTGCTTTAGCAGCACTTGGTCCTGTTGGAAGAGCAATGAGATTGGAATTTAGATCAACCAGTCTTCTCGATGAACATTTTCAAAAACATGTAATTGAGAGACGTGAATTTGGTCCTATAACCAAAGCGGCCTATTTACAAGGAGCGAGAGACCTTTTTGGCACTATTGCCGATGGAACTAATATTCTTACTAAAACTCGATTGAGCGATAGAGCAACACTGATTTATAATAGAAATACAAATGAGTTTTTATCAATTTCCAGAGATGGATATATTAAAACGTACTTTAAACCCTCTGGCGGATTGAGATACTATAATAATCAGGGAAATTGAGGTGGGAAAATGTATACGTGCCCAGTTTGTGGATATCAAGGACTTGATGAGCCGCCCTATGTTGACAATAATCCGTCTGCAGGGAGTTTTGAAATTTGTAGTTGCTGCGGTTTTCAATTTGGGGTAGATGATTTGGACAGTGGAACTACACATGAAGAACATCGCCGCCAATGGATTGAGTTGGGGACTCCATGGTATTCTAAATACACACCTAAACCATCAAATTGGAATTCGGAAATTCAGCTCTTGGAAATTGGAATCAAAGTGTAAATTTATTAAAACTACAGACCGCATAAGAGTAATCTCTCTGTGTGGTCTTTTTTTAGTGCATCTGTCATGAGAGACAACATGGTGTGCAAGTTCCTACAGGTGTAAGTTGCAACTGTTAGTCAGAGGAAAATGGGGCTGACGAGAGGCGGAAGCTTGGGGTAAACCCTTGCTCTGAACGAACAAAAATCGCATACTAGCATTGTCAGACTGAAAAGCTACTTTTCAAAGCAAAGTCTGAAACTATCCTCAATGTCATTGTGTAAATGTGGAATAGCTCGAAATACTTAAACAGATTTTTTCTATAGAGCACTCTCCTAATAACTCTTTGAATCCAGACGGTAGTTTAAAAAAGAAAAAACCAACGTTATGGTGGTGTCCCAGGCCCTTGAAGTATTTCAATAGTGCCAATTTTGTAGGAAGGGCGGAAGAATATGAACCTTACTAAAATTATTTCGTCAGAGCTAGAGGATAAATTAAAGGAACTTTCATTTGACTTTGAGTATTCTTCAAATCCTTGGATTTTTGTTAGAGCTAGGGAAGGCTATGTCAAAGATTATATTGAAATTGATAAAAGCAATTGGGAATCAAATGCTATTCGATGTACCTTTCAAACAGGTTCAGAATCCGTAAGTAGCACTAAGCTTGCGGAGCGTAAAGTAGATGAATGGTACGTATATCAAAATGAAGAAGAATTAACAGAAGTTCTTCACAAACTCAGGAAAATTATAGAGCAATATGCGCTACCATGGTTTGCTGAAAATACTCAATTGATCCCATCCGCTACTCCAAATTATTTAGATGAAAGCTGGAAAGATTCTATTCAAGAATTTATGAAAAAAAACAAAATTGATATTAATAACTCTGAGTCTGTTGGAATACTAGATCAATTAGTTATAAGTAATCTTTCCCAAAAAGATATTTACTTTATTAGTTACTGTTATGGCGAGATAATTATCAGTCAATTCGGTGGCGAATGGAAGTATGTTGCAAATAACGGACCGAGAGTAGATAACATTGGTGGTAATCCTGCGTTTAAACGTTTACCTCATGATTTTGTTAATAAAGTTATTGAAAATAAAAACTTGTCATTACAAAGATATTATGAAGATATTGCATTTGTATTAGAGGATTAAAAAAAGTTCAAACCCATGTTTAACTGTGGCTGATCGGTGAGGGTAACTTTTTTACTCTTATTGAGTAGCTTTCTACAAAACGTTTAATGAAAAAACTTCTCACTGGCTAAAACTAGTGAGAAGTTTTTTGAATTAAAAGGATATTTTTCGGTTTTTTTGAATTTATAATAGCAATTATATAGGAGGGAGGGGACAATAGATTTCATTATTACCCTATGAATAAGGCGGCTGTGAGAGAACAAAGTAAAAATTATCGCTTCTCATACACGGTCATCGTCAATTTGTTTACTCGTAAGGTTGCTAAAGAAGAATACATAGAAATGTGAGGGTTAATTCTGACATCAAGTTGATGAAGATCATTATCACAACGGGCAGCCAATGTTGTCTACGGATTGATTGAAACACAACCTGAATTAACAGAGTGTGAACAGTTTCAAATTGCTGGGATTGCTTTTGCGAGCACTTATGATTAGATTTATGTTATTTTTAGCTATATTATTAATTTGTGAATCAAGTAGTACCCATTAAATCTGATGATGTTGTGCAAGTTCGAGAAGCAGCTCGCGATCCATTCCCAGCAGGAACGCCAACATCTTATGATTACTAATTTGGATTGATAAATTAAAGAGGGTGTTTAGAATAGACAAACCCCAATCGTTATATATTAGATTGGGGTTGTTTTTTTAGGTGGATTGTTTGAAAGAGATCCCTTCAAAAGGTGATGTACTTGGATTTATTCAAAGTCCATTAATCTGCTGCCAGATCTTATATAATCCCTCTGCAATGGGTCTTATCACTTTATTACTGTGGAGATATCCGTTGTGACAAAGGGGAGTCCATCGGTCGATTATAGTCCCCACATTCACATCACGGTCTTCCTTAACGATTTTATCGTATTCAGGATGTATGCTTTTCAATGGAAATCCAAGGACATCGTCTTTATCATAAAAGTTGATCCATTCCCCAGCTATATTCGGATACATGGTTAAAAAATCCTTGCTTGGTACTTGGATTGGATGATCAAAGGAAGTATAACGCAGACTCCATAAAGGGAGGGTAGTTCCACAAGTATAGAAAAGCGATAAGGTTTCTCCTCGTTCTAAAGGGGAACTAGGATCAATTATTTTTGTTTTTTCCTTAGCGTTTTGCAGATCGTAAAAGTAATTACTAGCGATCACGCTACCTAAACTATGTGAAACCACACAGAGAGGAGTATCCGGCCCAACTTCGATACTTATGCGATTCAGTTGCTTGCTTATCGTATGATGCACAGCGTCGTAGTTTTGTTCTCCACCGTCCCTTAAAGGCTGGTATGCAACAGCATCTGCCAAATAATGAATCATGAATTCTCTAAGTTCTTCGTATCGGAGATTATATGGTGCTCCTACTAACTTCCTTTTTAACTCTTCCTCGCGCTCAGCAAAAACAGATGCCCACCACACCGGTCTAATTTCTATACATAACTCAGGATTTTTCATTCCACTAACTGTAGTAAAGGTCTTATGTAGATTATCACTGAATATTGTTGCGAAATCCTCATGTTGTTTACCTAAGCCGTGTATAACAATGACTGCTATCTTTTGTGACATATACATACATCTCCTTGTTTTCAGCATTTTAAACAAAAAAAAGATCCAATTATGTAATTTAAGTTGGCTCTCTTTATATTTACCTTTTGTGATAATTATTATGTACGTACTCAGATGCACGCATTATCTAGTTGGTGAAAGTCCAATCAAAGGAGGGGCCAAGCCACCTTTGTAGCCAGGACGCTTGCACATGGCGAGATATGTGTGTAAAAGCGCATCGACAAAAGAATCGGTCAGATCCCGGGCGAGCGACAACCAAGGCCGCAACATCAAGTGAATCCTGCCACGTCGTCAAAAGGGCCCTACGAAGGGGAAAAGAGGGAGCCGAGTCTTGTGACAATGGACGAAGGCCGAGGAAGCTGTGCAGAACTTGGGACAACAGCGAAGAACCCTCCGGCGTAAAGGGAATGGCATGGATTGAAAGATAATGCATTGAAACCGATTAACCCTGTGCTATGCGAAGAAGAGATAGCACAGGAGCTGAATTCAAGTATATTGCCAATATGTATGGACTAAAAACGTTATTGTGATCCGCATGCCGATGAATGACAAACATCGAAAAGCCGTACGAGGGAAAACCTCACGTACGGTTTGATGAGGAGGGGCTGGTTTGAATCCAACCCTTTACTCTAGTGAGATCGTTATTTTCATGACGATCATGGTAAACTGTATATAAAATGGAAGAATCACATTTTTAAAATAATGGTGGTTGGAAAGGTTCTTCTGACAAAGCAAGCTTCAGGCATGTTCGAGTCGTGGCGTTCATATGGTGGAGAAAGAGTTCCTAGATCGATGAGGAGGAGAGCCATGACACGTATTGCGGTGATGGTCATTCATGGGCTGGGTATGCGGAAGGATGGGTACGCGGACAAGCTGATTGCTTGTTTGCATAAGGAATTGGACAAGGTAATGGTCTTGCCTGGAGCCTCCAAACAGATGCTGGATATCGAACCTGTATATTGGGCGGATGTATTTGAGGAGCGGGAAGAGGCGCTCTTTCAACAGCTCGTCAGCTCTCCGGGATTGAACTTTCAGGCGTTGCGCCGATTTGTCATCCATTACCTGGCTGATGCGGTTGCTTATCAACCAGTGGAAAATCAAGGCCATAACTATGATGCTGTACATCGAACGTTGAATCAGGCGATGCATACCCTTGCACAGCGTAATGGACCGGAAGCTCCGCTCTGTGTGGTTGCCCATAGTCTGGGTGCCGTAATCGCCAGTAACTTCTTCTACGATCTGCAATATCCGTCCAGTCGTGTTCCTGAGGTTGTGGATGTGAACTCGGCTTTGGAGCGAGGTGACACCCTGACCAATTTTTACTCGTTTGGTACAACCCTGCCCTTATGGAGTTTGCGTTATCATGACTTTAGTTGCCCAATACAGGTGCCCTCTTCCCATGTGAATCAGTATTATGCAGGGCTGGAAGGGGAATGGGTGAACTTCTACGATCGGGACGATATTCTGGGTTATCCGTTACGCCCCATTGATCCCGCTTATGAGAAAGCGGTCAAAGAAGACATTGAAGTGAACTCTGGCGGCGTGGCTATGAGTTGGAATCCGCTAAGTCATGGGGGGTATTTTTCCAATCGAAGTATGAATCGGAGAATTGCTCAGGGGCTGGCTCGAACCTGGACCTGGATAAATCGCTCATAATATCAGAGGTAGTTCAAAAAGTCCGCTTTTGATTACGAAGGATGCCTAATGGCATCATCAGCATCGAATATGGAATTCAGCCCATCTTCTTGGTACTGAAAACCGGTCTTTTTGAACATGTATTGTATGTACTATAGTTATTGAAATGAGGAGGGAATATGTATGGAATGCAGGACAGGCTGTGCCGCATGTTGTATCGCGATCTCCATATCATCACCGATACCGGGCATGGCTCATGGCAAGCCGGCAGGTGTACGTTGTGTGCAGCTTACCGATGATAATCGCTGCGGAATTTTTGGCCAAAAAGATCGTCCTGCGGTATGCAGTGGATTACAAGCTGAGGAAGAGATGTGTGGTAGCACCGATCAGGAAGCATTTGATATTCTAACCTGGTTGGAGCAAGAAACTGCACCAAAGGTAATATGAGTAGGTTGTTTTAATGAATTGGGATAATTATACTTAATAGGGAAGAAGGTTGATCAGAGAGAGGAGATGCGAATACAATGGGGCTTGTTAAACGTTTTGTATTGGTTGTTGTGAATATGATCGGAGAGTTATGGATGGGGTTTTACCGACGTAACTCGGATTATTATGACCATCAGACTTCGGAGTCCAAAAGTAAGATTGGCTATTATGCATTTATTATTGGGGCAACAGTGGTTACGGTGGGCATTGTAGGCTGGATGTACAACCGAATTTATTCATAAGTAGTCATTATGCTTAAAATTGAATGAAGCCAAATGCTGAAGATGAGTCTGTACAAATAAAAGAGAGTATCCGCAGGATGTGACATCAAATGGATACTCTCTTTGTCATGGAATCGGGGCGAAATATGATCATTGAAGTGAGGGCTCTGCTTTCTTTTCTTTTAACATATGTACAAGAATCATCTTCAGTACGGAAGAGACGATGAAAAAGATAAACAGGATGCGGAACAATTGATACCCGGATACAACCGAAAGATCGGCATTCACTTCATGTGCCATGATACTCATCTGATCCATGCCGCCAGGGGCCATACTGAGTAGTGAGGTTGCCGCGGAGAGGGAGAACACATTCATTAACAGATAACTCAATCCAAGCGCACCAGCAATGAGAAGTACACTGCTAATCACGGCTAGGGTCACCGTCTGTGCCTTACGTTGCAACTGTTCCGGCTTGAGCATCAGTCCAACGTGGCTGCCAATCATCAATTGCGATACGTTTAAGAGGGAGACTGGCAGACTGGGCGTGTGCATCGTTGTACTTAATTGAACGACACACATGACGATCATGGGACCCAGCATAAAGGCCGTCGGAAATCGGAGTTTGCGTGCAACCCATGCACCCGCTACACAGAGCGGAGCATAGACAAGAATCTCCGGGAAAAGGGAACCCCACGTTGCTACGTCAATGAACGGATGATCCAAACCGCCACCTGCAATACCTCCAATCCACGGACTGAACAGCAGGAACGGAACACAGAAGACAATCATGATCAGCCGAGTCACCTGCAAAAAGGTAACCAGCGTCAGATTGATGGATTTCATCTCTTCTGCAAGGGACACCATCTGGGACAGTCCTCCTGGAATGCTGCCAACCAGCAGGGAGGGGAAGTCAAAGTCGGTTATCTTTGAAGCGATGTAGGCCGTAATTACACACAATCCGATTAACAGCAAGGTCATCAGAAGCATCATGGGAAGTTGTTGCAAAATGCCGTGCAGGGCCTCTTTAGTTAAGGTGAGTCCAATCGAATAACCAACAATCAGAATGCCATAGTCCCGAATGGAGGCAGGCCACATGAGCGGCCATTTGGCGACTTGGGAGCCAAGCAGCATAAATACCATTGGCCCGAGCAACCACGGGATTGGTGTATGAATGATTGTGAACAGCAATCCGCCAAGAACAGAGACACCCAGACTAAGAAAAAACCGAAAGACAACGTGGGAACCAAGCTTGCGCATCAGTTCCATCCGTTTAGCCTACCGGTTGAATGAGGTGGTATGAGATTCAGGTATGCATTCAGGTTTAATGAAGGATTCATGTTCATGTGTGATCACTCCTGATGATGAGATACGTTGCGTTATCTGCGGAACAACCAGACTGCTACTGTTCAATTCATTAAGATCCTGCGAGAGCCGTAGCGGAAGGTTTGGGTTCTCTGAACATTACATAGTACATCAGTGATGAAATAACGTATAGACAGCCTGTGATGCTGAATGTGATCGCGTAACCCCAGTACGTTCCGTATGTAGTGACCAGATAGGATTGAACGGGTCCCATGGTCGCCCATCCAATCATGAACGAGGTCTGCATCAGTGAATTGGCAATGCCACGACGTTTGTCCGAGATCCGATCCACCAGTATCGCTGAATGAATGGGATTGGCTGCGTTCATCAATGCTTGTCTGAATAAGAAACTGAGCGAAGCGATGAACAACAGATTGGTGAAGCCTGTTAATAGAAGGAAGGGCAGCGACATGACCTGGAAAATGACAACGGCTCTTACGCTTCCGACCTTTGCCGCCAGGGTAGGACCAATCAGCATGGATACAATCGTCATAATCTGACCAAGTGCAATCAGTAAGCTCATGCCGCTCAGAGAAACCGAGAATCGATTGGTGAAATACAGATTCAGATACGGTACAACCAGTCCGGAACCTAATCCAATTAACAACTGAGTCACTATAAACTGACCAATCAGTCGGGAATCTTTTTTCTTCGTGATCGAATCGTCCGTGCTTGGGGTATTTGTTGAACTTTCTTTTAGATCTGCATTGGGTTGAAGAACGGGTTGCGCCGGAATTGTGGTCTGCGGAGCAGCCTTGCCTTCGGTTACAAATAACAGTGGAATAAATGCAGCCAATGTTGCTGCACCACCGACAAATAAAACCGTCTGCAATCCGGTTACTTTGGCGAGTCCTGCCGTATGTAACAAATCTGCAAATACACCGCCACCCAGGCTACCAAGAACCTGGGAAGCGAGCACAAGAGATGAATAATAACTGAACATTTTCAGCCGCTGGCTTTTCTTGACGTTTTCCGCCAGATAAGGAATGGCCAGTACTTGGAACACCCCAGCGAAAAGGCCAGAGAATACCGCGAACCAGATCAGTCCTGTAGCCGAATAATCGAAGGAGCGTCCGATCAGAAAGATTCCGCTGAATAACGCCCCGGTAATGAGTAATCGCTTGCGGCTGAACAGATCACCGCATAGACCGATAGGAACAAACATAATGGCTGTTGCGAGTGATTGAATACTTACAATCTGGCCGTTCATTGTATCATTATAGCCCAGACCCTGAATGTACAGATTGTACAAGACAGAGAACATGCCATTTCCGATCTGATACAGAATGCTAGCCAGGAAAAACAGTTGAATATTGCGGGACCAGCCGCGAATTTCATCATTAATATGTTGTAAAACTCTCAAGTGGTTCCCCCCAGTCTGCCTGTGCAGTGATTCCAGTTTAACAGGAAAGGGGAATTTTCGGAAGAATTGACCACTGTTTATTTTGGTGCAGGGGCATCAATCACACGAGCAATGACGAATCCATCGTAACCTTTGCTACCGACCGTTTGCAGTGCTGTAGCTTCAAGTCGAGGGTGATCCGCGATCAACTGCAGGAATGATCGAACGCCCTGAACTCTGGGGTCTGTGCTGTCTGTGCGGATCACTTCACCGTCCCTGACGATATTATCACCAATAATAAGACTCCCCGTCCGAGTCATTCGCAGGGCCCATCTCAGATAATCGGGATTACTCGGTTTGTCAGCATCGATGAAGATCATATCAAACGGTTCCCTGTATTCTTCCTGAACATCGGGAAGGGTGGTTAGGGCAGGACCAACTCTCAGGTCAACCTTGTGCATCAGTCCTGCTCGTGTGAGATTGGCTCGGGCCAAGTCTGCATGATGTGATTCCGATTCCAGTGAGACGATGCGTCCGTGTTCAGGCAGCGCTCTTGCCATCCAGATGGTACTGTATCCACCCAATGTGCCTATTTCAAGTACACGGGATGCGCCTTGGATTTGCAGCAGGAGCTGAAGTAACTTTCCTTGATTTGGTGTTACGTCATGAGCAGGGAGTCCAGCTTCGGCATTGCTTTGCAGTGTATGTTCCAGCAGGGAATCTGATGGAATCAGCAGATCATTCATGTAGTTGTCGACTTGAGTCCAGGTATGCTGTAGTTCGGTTGTATTTATATTTTTCATGTTCACATGTTCCTTCCCTTGTTCCTTGTATTGGATTTCATATTTCAACTATAAATGGATTTGATATATAAATAAAATATATATTATGTATGTTAATATAACTTTATATTATGTATTTGACGTGGAAGAGGTGTAAACATGAATCTGCATGGATTACGATTATTTCATGCCATCGTGAGATATGGCGGGGTCACTCGTGCCGCAGAGGAACTAAATATTAGTCAACCTGCGGTATCTTCTCAGGTGAAGAAGTTTGAACGTGAATTGGGAATCCAGCTTTTTGTTTCGGAGGGAAGAAGACTGGTGCTTACGGATGCGGGGATACAGTTGACAGGTTATGCGGAACGTCTGTTCATGCTGGAGCAGGATGTCGAGAATTTTGTGCAGGATTTTCGGGAGGGCAAGAAAGGACTGATCCGTCTTACGGCAACCTACTTGCCTTCGAATTTTCTGTTGCCTGGCTGGATTGCGCGGTTTAAGCAAATGCACGAGGATGTGGAGATTGTTGTGAGCACAACCAACACCCGGATGGCCTTTGACCAGTTGCTTCGTTATGAGGCAGAGATTGCAGTGTATGGTGGAAGTGGCATTACACATGCAGGTGTCCAATGGGATGAATTGTTTGACGATGAGATGTGGTTTGTTGTGCACCCTGACCATCCGTATGCGGGCAAAGAAATCGAGCTACATGAGATGATGGCAGAACCGTTCATTATGCGCGAAGAAGGCAGTGCCACGCGTGAGCGACTTGTCTCCCTTTGCACAACAAATAACCTGGCCGCTCCCCGCATTGCGCTTCAGTTCAACGGGCTGAACGAAACGATTAGTGCGGTGAAGGCAGGTTATGGGGCCAACTTTATATCTTCTTTGGTTGTGAACGAAGAGGTGCAGCAAGGCAGGCTGGCACGTGTATTTGTTCGAGGTGTACAGCTGAGAAATACGGTTGCCGTATGTACACGAGCCGGGGAGGTATTATCACCTGCTGCACAGCATCTGGTCAAGCTTATCCGCCAAGAAGCTGCTTTGATGAAATAAATAGCGTGATTGTACTTAAAACAATTTAAAGTACGTGTTCAAAAAGACCAGTTTTCAGTATCCTAAAGCGGACTTTTGAACAGCCACTTGAACATGGACAGGGTACTTCTTCTATTATTAACTTTTGCTTTGTTGTGAAGTTCCCCATGCATGTAATCGGGCGTATAGGGTTACGCCGCCAATGATCAGGACAGGAATCCAGACTGCAATCATAGGTACACGGTGGAATAACAATGCGGATGCAATGACGCCGATCAAATAGATGACAACAGCACCTGCACGAAGGTAGGAATCTGTGGACAAGGCTTTGGTTAACGATCGGATATTGGCATGTCGCAGCTTTTTGAGGATGTTTACGGTATCCTCGACCACAGCGGCCAAATTATTGGTGAGCACGGTTGTTGAGATGCCAGCAATGCCAATGCGGCGTGCCGCAGTTGTTTGCATCCCCATTGCAACGGCTAGGATGACAATTAACAGATAGGACAGTTGTTCTGAAAATGGACTAATCATGGCGATCGCGAACAGCAGGAGCAATATGCTTTCAACAGTAAATACAGCTGTGACCTTAGAAGACCAGCCATTTTTGGTCTGCACAGGTCCAACCATATGTGCTGCAATGGCATTGCCGGCAATAAAACCGATGAGAGCAAGCAATGACCGCAGCACGACAAATTCCTGAGCACGGGCAATGGCAATACCCAACAAAACAATATTTCCCGTCATATTGGCTGTGAGCACATGCCCCAGTCCCAGATATCCGATCAGATCCACCATTCCGGCAGACATGCAGAGAAGCAACATGGCGTATTTTTGGAGGGTGCTTTGATTCATCCTATCCGTCCTTTCAAAAAAACGTAGCTCCTCCAGTATACAGCCATAACCCATGCATCTTCAAAATGAAATTCATCGCGCAAGACTTAAGGTGCAGCGAGCCAATCAAACATATTGTTAACCGCTGACTCATGTATTTTCTCGTGAAAATGATGATCCTGCCCGCCGTAGGCGTGAAATGTGACATCCGCACCTCGCCGCTTAAGCCAGTGATACATTCGGGTTCCGTGACTATAATTCACCTGTGTATCTGATGTACCATGCATGATTAGCACGGGACAAGATAGTTTGTTCGCTTTCGACAAGGGAGAACGGGCGAGATAAGCTTCCGGAACTGCGCGTGGGGAACCACCCAGCACCCGTTTCAATGTGCGCCTCAGGTCGGTTCGCTCATGGTAAGTGCGTTCGACATCGGCGACACCGCTCCAAAGAACTAACTTATGTACTCTGTCAGGTCCCTCATTATAGGCAGTTGCGGTATGTACAGCATTAATGGCCCCACGGGAGAACCCCATTAACGATATCCGAGTCGGATCGACAAAGGGTAAACGCTGTATCAACCGGTAAGCGGCATGCACATCTTCGGCATCTTTCCCGCCATACTCGTCACGACCTTCACCTCCTTCGTTGCCACGATAGGATGGGGCGAACACGATATAACCTTTATGTACAAATTGCTCAAGCCAAACGGTATTTACCCCGCCATAGCTGCCAAGTCCGCCGCGACAATAGATCAGCACAGGCCACTGTTCCGGTATGTTATCCGTATCATGCATTGTTGCAGCAGGGTAATGGCTGGCGAGCGGTTGCAGATGAAGATGTAGAGGCTTATGTATGGAAGCGAAGTCTGGAAAGGCAGAGGAGATAGAGCCGGGATGAGAAGTTTCATATGTTTTGATATCAGGTAATGAACAACCTTGTGGCAGGTATAAATAAGCTTTAACCCGAAGTGTATCGGATGAATACGTCACTTGATAGAGCAGGAAAATCCACCTCTTTTATTAATATTTGCGGGCCAAATGAAAGGGATGCTTCTATAGGATGCGCGTAAAATAAGTTCCCATACCTTCCAGGCTGAATCGCCAGCCCAAATGTGAGAAATTCGTTTATTGGCTCCAGATGATTTATAATGGTTCAGGAGACATGTGGATTGACCGCTTGTTCTCATATTCATAAAACTAATTTTAGTGTGCAGAAAGAAAGGGAGAAAGCCATGATGAACGCTCCACATCCAATTGATCAATTCAAGAAATTCAAATATGAAATTACCAGATTTATGATGATCTATAAATTTGCTCTGGATCAAATGGAGACCAAGATTGAAGTCCTGAAGGAAGAATTCCAGTCTTTGCATGATTACAGTCCAATTGAGCATACAAAGTCCAGACTGAAATCTCCTGAGAGCATTATGAACAAGATGTTCCGCAAAAATCATGAGTTAACGTTTGAGAGCATTAAGCAAAATATCAAGGATATCGCCGGGGTACGGATTACATGTTCCTTTATCTCGGATATCTATCGCATTAAGGATATGCTGTGCAACCAGAGTGATCTGCGTGTACTGGAGGTCAAAGACTACATCGAGAATCCAAAGCCAAACGGCTACCAAAGCCTTCACCTTCTGGTGGAAGTGCCTGTGTACATGTCCAATGGTGAGGAACGAGCATGTGTGGAGATCCAGATCCGTACAATCGCGATGGATTTCTGGGCGAGTCTGGAGCATAAGATTTTTTATAAATACAATAAGGATGTTCCCGAGCATTTGACGAGAGAGTTAAAGAGTGCGGCAGATTCGGCAAATGCGCTGGATCAACAGATGGAGCGACTTCACCGGGAAATTCAGGAGATTAAGGACGCCGACAATGAGCGGGATGAAGAAGAATTGCGCCGTATTATTATTAACAATCAACAGTTCACATTGCCATCCAACTTGCTCAAGCTGCTGGGTAGCGGGGAGTAGTATTTGATGAAAAGTACAACAGCTTCATTGAACACAAACTCCACATCTCGTGTACGGATGGCTTTAATTCTGGGGACACTGTCGGCCTTCGGGCCGTTGTCCCTGGATATGTATTTACCCGCATTGCCCACGCTGGCTGATGAGTTTGGTTCATCTACTTCGTATGCTCAACTCAGTCTGACGGCGTGTATGATTGGACTTGCGGTTGGACAGTTGCTTGCCGGACCTCTAAGTGATGTACGTGGTCGGCGAACACCGCTCATTGCAGGGCTTGTGCTCTATACGATCGCCTCCATACTTTGCCTGGTCAGCCCGACGATGGGCTCTTTTGTTGTGCTACGGTTCATTCAAGGTGTAGCTGGAGCGGCAGGGATTGTCATCTCGCGCGCAATCGTCAGAGACGTATATTCGGGCCCGGAACTGACACGGTTCTTCTCTCTGTTAATGCTGATAAACGGCGTAGCCCCGATTGCTGCACCAATCATTGGTGGACAATTGTTGACGTATACATCGTGGCGCGGCGTATTTATTTTGCTCAGCCTTATCGGTATACTGACGCTGTTGGCTGTCATTTTCGGTCTTGGAGAGACATTACCTTCCAATCGCAGATCAAGCGGAGGATTGAAGCAGACATTACTTACGTTTCGCCAAATCGCGGGGGATCGTCAGTTTATGGGTTATGCGTTAACCCAAGGATTTGTAGCTGCTGGCATGTTTGCGTACATATCAGGTTCACCGTTTGTGCTTCAGAAAATATACGGGGTATCCCCGCAAATGTTCAGTGTATGCTTCGCCATTAACGGGTTAGGCATTATTCTGGCCAGTCAGATTGCCGGTAGACTTGCAGGAAAGGTATCAGAGAATCGCCTGTTAATCGCGGGGCTGCTAACCGCGGCGCTCGGAGGAACTTCATTGCTCATCGCTATTCTGGCTGGAGGTAATCTAATCTCTGTACTGATTCCGCTATTTTTGTTGGTATCCAGTGTTGGGTTGGTCAATACCGCGTCCTTCGCTTTGGCGATGGCCAATCAGGAGAAATCGGCTGGCAGTGCGTCTGCGCTTATTGGTGTGATGACGTTCCTGTTCGGTGGTATTGTCGCTCCCCTCGTAGGTCTCGGAGGAGAAGGAACAGCTGTGCCAATGGGAATCGTTATCGCGTGTGCTGATCTCGGTGCCTTGGTGATTTACTTCCTAATGGTCAGTAGAGGCGGGAAGCGCCAGAACGATCAAGTGTTGAGTTAAATGTACTGATTCTGTACACCTTGCGTTTATGGAGTCTTAGTAATGTAAAGGTACATCTGGATAAAAGGACGAAAAAGAGCCTCACTTGGAAGGAATTATGCTTCCAAGTGGGGCTCTTGCTGTAGGTAAGGACAGGTTTAGCAGAGCGCAAACAAAATCTGTGTATTGGACAGTATACCTGGCGTGAGGAATGGATAGAAGTACCCCACCACAAAACCAAACAGATTAATCGCAGGCCACATCAGGTAGACATCATTGTATGTGAAGACAAGGGACCACCGGTTATAGCAAAAGTTGGGCAGCGCACGTTCTTCGTTCTCTCGAGGTGCCGCTGCACCAGTCTGTGCAAATTGCACAGCTTGAGTGAGACTTTGTGGCTGTTGCTGGAGGAAAAGCGGGAGCAGACCCGGGCTGCTTTTGATCAGGTTATACAGAAAAAGCATTTCTGCCGGAGGCTGACCTACCGGACGAGGATAGGCACTAAGCAGGGTGGGCAAATTGCCTTGAGTCAGTTGCGCAGGTACGCCCGGGGCTGTACCCGGGATTGTACCTGGAATGCCTCCGGGGATGTATGGACCGGGCCCTCCGCCTGGAGTGTATGGAGGATAGGTGCCTTGACCGCCAGGTATACCAGGAAACGTCGGACCACCCGGTGTGCCGCCGCCACCTCCTGGGAACAGTGGAGGCAATTGAAAGGAACGGTCTTCTCCATAACTTAGATAAGGGTTATATTCGTAATACATGTACAGAACATCCTTCCTGTCGTCGTATTCTGCATTCAGCATATGGCGGCATCCGCCTATAGGTGAATGCCGTCAAAAAGATTTATATGATCACCTCGCCGTATAATCGAATTGACAACTGAACTGATAACAATTATCATTGTCAATGGAATCGGACAAATGTACATACGGATATTATATGTATCAATAATAGTTTCAATATTTTTGAACATTGAAATCTGTCACAATAACGCCGAATAAGGTTTCTATAATGAATTGAAAGGGGATATATCAAGTGTTTAAGAGAAATAAAAAGATGATCATGCTTCTAATGACGGTGATGGTTATGTCCATCTGGTTGGCCGCTTGTGGAGCGAAGCCTGCAGAGAATGGAGCAGCAGGAGAGAACGATACAAAAACGGAGACGGAGACACAAACAGAAGCCGCTACAAAGCGCACATTAACAGATGCAATGGGACACGAAGTAACAATTCCCGCAAATCCGGAGCGCATCATCGCGTCTTATCTGGAAGACCATCTTGTTACACTCGGTGTTAAGCCAGCAGCACAATGGGCCATCAACAACGGCAGTGGTTTGCAGGATTATCTGCAAACCGATCTGAATGGTATACCTGGTATTGCAAGTGATCTACCTTTTGAAGCCATGGCCAGTTTCTCACCAGACCTGATTATTATGGGTTCTGAAAGTACAGTTGAAGGGGAGAAATACGAACAGTACAACAAAATTGCCCCTACTTATGTACTCGGAGATGAGGTCAACAAGGACTCGCGTCAGGCTCTGCTCAAGATCGGCGAGCTTCTGAACAAATCGGATGTAGCGCAGAAGGCGCTTGACGATTATGATGCCAAGGCAAAGGAAATCAAAGAAAAAGTAACTGCTGTTACTGGAGGAACAAAGTCGGCCGCAGCGTTGTGGTTGTTCAATAACAAGTTTTATGTTGTAAGCAACAATGTTTCCAGTGGTGAAGTGATGTACAACGAACTTGGACTTGCAGAGCCTAATGTTGTGAAGGAAGCATCTGCGAAGGCAACGGGTAACTGGTCTGAGATTTCATTGGAGAAGATCGCGGAAATGGACACAGACTATCTATTCCTGGTGAACAGTGACAAGGGAGCAGGCTCAGAAGCGCTGAAAGATGCCGTATGGCAGAGCATTCCTGCTGTAAAGACAGGTAATGTCTTTGAATTCACCCGGTCCAGCAGCTGGCTGTACAGCGGAGTTCAAGCGAACCTTCAAATTATGGAAGACATTCAGAACAGCATCGTTAAATAAGAAATAGCCAATACGAAATGGCATGTTCAAACTCCTTGGTGCAGTGGGCACCAGGGAGTTTTTTTTGTTAATTTAGCATTTTACGATATATAATAAAGAAGTAGAAGCATTGTTGTATCATGAAGTAGAGTTGTCATTTGCTTCACGAGCTTGGAAGGGGATATTTTCATATGTATACATTGGATCCACGTGAAATAACGGGAAGAGACAACTATAAACTGATGAGTGGTTCGGTGGTACCACGTCCAATTGCTTTTGTGACGACACTTTCAGATGAGAATGGTGTAATTAATGCAGCGCCTTTTAGTTTCTTTAATGTGGTTAGTTCGGACCCACCGCTGTTATCCATATCTATTGCACGTAAAGACGGTATCATGAAAGATACTGCACGTAATGTGATTGCTCATCAAGAACTGGTCGTGCATATCTGTGATGAAGCAATCATAACAGAAGTGAATGAGACAGCAGCCATACTGGAACCCCACGAAAGTGAGCTTGAGCGGACAAAACTGACTACAGTGCCAAGTACCAAGGTTGCTGTGCCAGGAATTCAGGAAGCACTCATTCGGATGGAGTGTGAGCTGTATCAACACATTCCGATCACGAATGATGAGGGCAAACCAGTGAGTGACCTGCTGCTGGTACGCATTGTACAGTATCATTTCAGCGAACAAGTCTACAATCCGGACAAGGGTTATATCCTGATGGATCATTTGAAACCAGTCAGCCGACTGGCGGGTAATGATTATGCCAAGCTTGGGGAGAGATTCACGATAATTCGGCCTGAGTAGTTCTGACAGATCGAATATGTAATATAGGAACGGGTTTAATCCGGTAGCAAAGGCGGACAGCACGTGCGAAACTCGCATATGTTGTCCGCCTTTGCTTGTTAATATGAACATAAACAGGACAGGTAGTGAATAGACTTGTACTATATCCTGCACACATGTCATATGAACCTATTTTATATATAGGTTGTTTAAAAAGCCTACTTTTGAACAGGTACTATAAGGGGGTTAAGCCGATGAACCAGCTTGAGGCAACTACTGGGGCAAGTATTATGGGAATAGGAACGGCGTGGCCTGCCCACCGTATTGAGCAAAAGGATGTATCTGCCCGTCTCGCGCAAGCGCTGGAACATGAGCCAGATGCGAGAAGATGGGCCAAACGGATCTTTAATCAGTGCGGTGTGGAGACTCGGTATACGTGTGAACCGAATCTGCTTGAGCCTGTTGATTCTTGCCGATATTTACCCTTTACCAATGCGGACGAGGTTCCGACTACATCCGAGCGTATGGGCAAATACAAAGCCGCTGCTGTTCCACTTGGTCTCGAGGCGGCCGGACAGGCCCTTCAGGATGCAGACGTAACCTCCTCGGAACTTACACATCTCATTACGGTGAGTTGCACGGGGCAATTCCTGCCCGGACTTGATGTTCGGCTGATCCAACAGCTTGAACTGTCACCGCAGATCAACCGGATTCCACTGGTGTTTCAGGGATGTGCAGCCGGTCTGAAGGCGATTCAACTGGCGAATTCCATTGTAACGGCAGATCAGAAGGCTACAGTTCTCATCGTGTGTGTGGAACTATGTACACTTCACTTTCAGCCATCTGCCAAACGGGACGACCTGTATGCTGCATCGTTCTTCGGAGACGGCGCCTCTGCCTGTGTTATTGGTGCGTCCGGAGCAGACCGCAATGAATGTTTTCGACTAGGCCGAGGGCACTCAACGCTGCTCCCGGATTGTGCAGAAGAAATGATCTGGGAAGTCGGCAATACAGGCTTTGATCTCTACCTGTCACCACAGATTCCGAAGCTGCTTGGTTTGCATCTCGGTCCAGAGGTAGAACGGTTGCTGGAGGGGAGCGGTTTACCGGACATATGGGCGATCCATCCGGGAGGCAGAGGCATCGTGGATGCCGTTCAGAAGCTGTATCAGTTGACAGATGAGCAGGTCTCCTACAGCCGAAACATCCTGCGGGATTATGGCAACCTGTCGTCCGTGACGATTCTTTTTGTTCTTCAAGCCATCCGTGAGGATTACAGACAGAAGGAAGAGCATTCCAGTGGGATAGCGCTGGCCTTTGGCCCGGGACTGACGGCAGAGTTACTTCCTTTTACATACATCCCTGCCCCCATTGCGAACAGAACACCTGTGAATCATGGCATTCAATAGTTCGCGAACCCGAGTGAAGGAGATATACACCGTAAGTGTATGAATGTGCTTATGATCTTACCGATGAACATAATTGAATGACTAATCTGATCGCAGAGGAGCTTAGGTATGGGTTATCGCAGACTTGCTGCCTTCATCAGCCGATATCCGCGGTTCATTATTCTCTGCTGGGTATTTATCATCGGGATGTCAGCGGTCTGGGCATGGAAGTTACCTGACATTGTTCAAGATCACGGATTAAAACGGGTTCACGGGGATGCGCAAGCAGTTGAAGCTGTTCTGGAGGACGAATTCGGATCTCCTGCTGATCCGGTTATTCTGGTTTTTGAGAAAAAGGAAAATACCTCGCCGTTACAGTTCCGGCAGTGGATCAAGGATCGTTTGACACAGGTTCAAGTATTGCCTGCGGTAACTTCTATCACGTCCCCTCTGGATGCTAGCGAAAGGGTGACGCTGCAAGATCAAAGGGCATATGCCCTTGTGAAAATGGATGTGCCTGCGCATCAGATGGGTCCCCCACTGGAGCAGTTGCGCGCCGTGCTGGCAACAGACGGTCCAGGTACGGTGCAATTGACGGGAAAGGCAGTCGTGCAGCAGGATGTCAATCATCTGAGCTTCCGTGATCTGGAACGGGCAGAGATGGTGGGACTGCCGATTGCCCTGATCGTTTTGTGTTTTGCATTCAGGGGGCTATATGCCGCGTTGATTGCTGTCATGATGGGGATCAGTGCTGTGATTACCGCGATGGGAGTCACGTCACTCCTTGGTTATCATCTGGAATTGTCCAACTTTATCATTAATGTGATTCCCATGGTGGGCATGGCACTGAGTA
Source organism: Paenibacillus sp. FSL H7-0940 (assembly GCF_037979415.1). Taxonomy (NCBI): domain Bacteria; kingdom Bacillati; phylum Bacillota; class Bacilli; order Caryophanales; family Paenibacillaceae; genus Paenibacillus; species Paenibacillus sp. FSL H7-0940. The sequence goes on along the minus strand of NZ_CP150280.1, from coordinate 2,799,842 downwards.
TAGACTTTGCCCTGATCATCCTGAGCAGGTACAGGGAAGAAGTTCAGCGGGCTTATGAAGATGAAGGCAAAGCTAATTTTACGGGCAGTAGCCTGGATATGCAGAGCGAGGTTTTGCGGAGCGAGATTCTTCAGCGAACATTACGTACAGCAGGCAGAGCAGTGTTGTTCTCGGCAGCGTGCGTGCTCCTTGGGCTGATGGGTCTGCTCTGGATCAGACTGCCAATGTTTCTAAGTGTATCATTGGGGGCTATTATTGTTCTGCTCCTATCGCTACTGTTAAATGTTACGCTGCTTCCAGCTCTGCTATCACTGTCTGCGGATCGGGTATTCAGGCGAAAGTCAGTTCATTCGTTACCTAGAGGTTCAGTCTGGCATCGATGGTCAGCGATGGTCATGAAAGGACCAGTCAGTATGACCATTGGAGGTACGGTTGTGCTGCTCCTGTGTGTTTATCCAGTGACCCGGTTGGAATTGTCCGTCCCGGATGCCTCTTCACTGCCAGAGAGAATGGAGTCCCGCCAAGCAGCCGAGCAGTTGCAACATGATTTGGGGCAAAAGAATACCTCCACCATCGAGATCGTGATTGGCGGACAGCAGGAACTGTTGACTGCCTCTCACTGGCATTTGGCCCACCACAAAGCCCGTCAACTACTGCAGGACTCAAGCGTATTGAGCATTGTTTCACCATGGGGCCTATTACAGCCGAATCAAAACGGTTCGCAAAGCCTTTTTCAAATTCCACCGTCGGCGCTAACTCCTTCCATAGAAGGCAAGGAGTCAACCAGGACGGCATGGCTGCGTTCAACGGTCTCTGATCACTCGATTCGATTGATAGCCACGGTGCACGGGGAGCCTGGTTCGGAACAGGTTGCAGACTTGCTGGAACGAATGAGGAATAGCGATCATGCACCAGGTTCCAACAACGTAAAACTACGTTATGGTGGGGAAGCTGCCAAGCAGTATGAAATAATGCAGGAAGTCACAAGTCAACTGCCCAAAGTGCTGGTATTTGTAGTGGTCACCAATTATCTTGTGTTACTGGCGGCATTCCGATCGATGCTCATTCCAATCAAGGCAATTGTGATGAATCTGCTCAGCTTAGCCGCTTCATTTGGCATATTGGTGTGGGTGTTTAATGAAGGACATCTAGGTATGGAGCAGTCAGCTATTGCCATTATGATTCCTGTATTCATTGCAGGATTGGTGTTTGGCATATCCATGGATTATGGTGTGTTTATGCTTAGCCGTATTCAGGAAGTGTATAGACGAACCGGAGACAGTGATGTGGCTGTCCAACAGGGATTGGCTTCTACAGGCCGTCTGGTTACCTCCGCAGCGGCAATTCTGCTTGCGGTGACCGTGCCGTTTGCTTTTGCTGAAGTCGCAGGTGTGAGGCAGTTAGGGATCGGAATCACGGCAGCGGTGTTGATTGACGTTACATTAATCCGTCTAATACTTGTACCTGCATTGATGAAATTAATGGGCAGGTGGAACTGGTGGCTGCCAGGTCAGATGAAATGAAGGGTATTTCCGTAACCTGTCTTCAGGTTGGAGATATCCTTTTTTTGGCTAGAAATCGTGTGATTCCATTCAAAACAGGCAAACATGTTCAATTCATGGGTGACCTAGATGTTCTATAATGGATGGGATTAATTCCATATAATAGTCTTATATCTACGTTATCCTATGAAAAACAGGAGGGACACAGGCCCATGTCTGATATTGAAGCCTATCTACAACAACAAACGAATCTTCGTGGTCGTTCCGCGTATCATGCAGATCAACCCCTGGATTTATGGCGCAGTCAGTTACGTACACGTGTGAAAGAACGGCTGGGCGGTTTCCCCACGATGGCGGCAGCACTAAATCCTGTCTTACTGGAGCGCATTACATGTGACGGATATATTCGGGAGCGGATTGAAATCACGACCTATGCAGGACTTCGCATGCCTGTGTATTTATTAATTCCGGGTGATGGAAGCATTATCGAAAACAAGAGACCTGCTATCGTTGCTTGTCATGGGCATGGCTACGGTAGCCGAGAGATATCGGGCATGAAACCGGATGGGTCACTACGGACAGGAGAGCCCGGATTACACAAGGACTTTGCTTTAGCTCTTGTGAAGCGTGGATATGTGGTTGCGGCTCCAGAGTTGCTCGGATTTGGTGATCGAAGACTGGAAGAGGACCGCGATGCGCCACCAGGGGTAAGCTCCTGTACGAAGATTGCTGCGCATCTGCTTATGGTGGGGAAGACCCTCGCCGGTCATAGGGTGTATGAAACAACACGTGTATTGGATTATGTATCGACTCGGCCAGAAGTGGATTCGGAGCGAATTGGAAGCATGGGTATCTCGGGCGGTGGGCTGGTGACTGCATTTACAGCCGCGTTGGATGAACGGTTCAGGGCAACTGTGGTAAGCGGTTATGCAAATACATTCCAGGGTAGCATATTGGATCGGAACCATTGTCTCGACAACTATGTGCCAGGTATCCTGCGTGAAGCGGAGTTGCCGGATCTCATCGGCCTGATTGTTCCTAGGCCACTTTTTATTGAAGCTGGAAGTGATGATCAGGTGTTCCCAATCCATGCAGCGAGAGAGGCGTATGCCCGTTTGACACACATATATGAGCAGGCGGGAGCAACAGAATCACTGGATGCGGATTTCTTTACCGGTGGACATGAGATTAGCGGAGTGAAAGCCTATGACTGGCTTGACCAAGTTCTGTGAAACTGAGGATCGTCAACTAATATAATTCTGATTCGAGAGGAGAATTCAGTGATGAAATGGTCAATATCGGTAAAGCTTCTGCTCTGTTTTGTTCTGTTTGCAAGTACAACGGGCATCGGTTTGGGAAGCAGTGGAGGGCAAGTCGCCGAAGCGGCAACGGACAATTACAGATTTGATTTTGGTTCGGGTGCTGTTGAGAGCGGTTACACAGGCGTGTCCGCAGGAGATGCCTATACGCCTACGAAAGGTTATGGCTTCAACACACCTGCCAATATGAGAAATGTGCCTGCCTCAGGAAGCGGGGTTAAGAGTGACGCTGTGCAGTTTCTGACTTACGGCACCAAGAGCACCAATACCTTCAATGTGAATCTGTCCAATGGCCTATATGAAGTTAAAGTGGTCCTGGGCAATACTGCCAGAGCGAGTGTGGCTGCAGAAGGTGTCTACCAGATCATTAATATGACGGGCAACGGGGCAACGGACCAGTTTCAAATTCCGGTGACTGACGGGCAATTAAACCTGCTGGTTACAGAAGGAAAGACAGGCACCGCCTTCACACTTAGTGCACTTGAAATCCGGAAGTTATCCAATCAAACCGTTACCAACCGCACGATCTACATTGGTGGTGACTCAACAGTTTGTAATTACTATCCGCTGGGTAGCAGTGTACAAGGAGGTTGGGGACAGTTGTTTCCGTCCTATGTGAACAATGCCACCTTCCAGGTTCGAAATATGGCGGCAAGTGGTCAATTTGCGAGAGGTTTCCGCGATGATGGTCAGATGGAAGCGATTCTCAAGTATATCAAGCCGGGAGATTATTTTATTTTGCAATTCGGAATTAACGATACCAATGCCAAGAATAATACAACGGAGGCGCAGTTCAAAGAGATTATGCGGGATATGGTACGTAAGGCGAAGAACAAAGGAGCAACGGTTATCCTCTCCACGCCTCAGGGCCGGGCAACAGACTTTAATACAGCCAATGTACATCAAGCGGAGAACCGCTGGTACAATCAATCCACACGTGCACTTGCTCAGGAAGAGGGGGTCACCCTGGTTGAACTGAATAAGTTAAGTTCTGCCTATTTCACGTCTATTGGTCCTGCGGCAACACTTGCTCTGTATATGACAGGGGATAGTCTGCATCCGAATCGTCAAGGGGCTGCGGAGCTTGCACGTATTGTGGCTGCGGATCTGAGAAGACAGGGACTGAGTGGATTCTGACTATGCTATGCTACTTAATCAGTCTGCATAATCAGTGCTTGATATGATCCGTGTATGCAAAATAAACAAATACCCCCGGGAACAACCCGCGAAACGGGCGGCTGATCCTCGGGGGTATTTGTTATGCCTAGGCTGGGGATTACTCCATCATATCCTTGGCTTCATGGTTCACTTTTTTCCCTTTTAACAAGGGTTCCAGTTCATCTTGCACGCTCTGCTCCCACAGTGGTACATCTGTGCGATAGGCGGCCCGACCATTCAGATGTCCGGCGACCGGAGCCGTGATGAATACAAACAGGATACCTAACAACAAGCGGGCACTGATATAGTTATCGAAATACCAGAAGTAGAAAAATGTAGCGCTTAATACACAGAACACTCCAAGTGTCATACTTTTGGTTGCGGCATGGGCACGTAGATATACATCAGGCAGACGAATAAGTCCAAATGCGCTGAGTGCACTGAGTAGTGCACCGAGCAGTACGAGTAGACCTATAGCGGTTTCAGCGGCTACTTTAACGATCTCCATCATTTTTGAATACCGCCCCCCGTTCAATATAACGTGCAAATGCCACTGTACTTAGAAAAGCCAAAATGCCAATCAGCAAGATAATATCCAGATAGGCCTGAGTTTGCAGCATCATCGACAGAACAGCAACGATGGCAATCACATTGATACCGATGGTATCCAGTGCCGTGATCCGATCAGCCATGGATGGTCCCCGCAGCACCCTGTACAAGCAACCCAGAATGGCTAAGGAGAGAATGAGCAATGAGATGAACAACAGTGAGGATAACATTAACGCGTCACCTCCATAATTGCTTTTTCGAATGTATTTTGGATATCATCTCTCATTTTCTGTTCATCCTTGATATCCAGTGCGTGAATAAACAGTTTACGTTGATTACCCGAGATTTCAAGCGGCAGAGAACCTGGTGTCAATGAGATGAGTAAGCAGAGCAGAGTAACTTCCCAATCCGAGGACAATTGAGTTTTATACGTAAAAATACCGGGCCTTATATCGAGCTTAGGCTTGATAATCTGGCGTATAACCTCAATGCTGGCTCGCACCAGTTCCTTGAACAGCAGTGTAATCAGTTTGAAGATAGCCCAGACTCGCACAATATAGAAGCGCTGGGGGAAGAATCTGCGCATCCCCCCGATGAGAAGCAGTCCGAGCAGGTAACCTATGAGAAAACCAACACCATTCCAGGCGTTGTTCAGAAACATCCATACAAAAGCAATGATAAGATTCAGTACAATCTGAAAGGCCATAGACATCTACTCCTTCAATACGGCATCAATATAAATATTGGGATGCAGTAGAATATCGCCTGCGCGGGAGGTCAATTGGAACATGCCTTCAGCCCCCACACCCATTACGATGATGAATACAAACAGAATCCCGGCAGGAATCAGAAGGCCGTTCACCGCGTAAGGGCGTCTTGTAACCCCGGCAGGTGGTTCGCCCCAGAACGCTTGTATGAAGATACGAAGTACCGAATATAACATCAACAAGCTTGAAAGCACCGCAATGCCGGTGAGACCATACAGGCCTGCCTGCAAGCCTCCTTCAAAGAGAAGCAACTTCCCTGGAAATCCACTAAATGGCGGCAAACCTGCCAAGGCAAGTGCGCTAATGAAGAACATCCAGCCTAGCAGTGGATAGCGATGGATTAGCCCGCCCATGTTATCAAGTTTGGATGTTCCGGCAACAGCGATCAAGGCACCGCCGAGCAGGAAGAGCAATGTTTTGATCAACATATCATGCAGCATATAGAAGAGCAGACCTTCCAGTGCAGGGCGACTGGCCGCGGCCATACCAAAAGCGACAAACCCTACACCTGCGACCACGTTGTAGATGAGAATCTTGTTTACATCGCGGTATGAGATCGCACCAATGACACCCAGGACCATCGTTGCTCCAGCCATCCATCCGATTAGTGCATGGAAGAAATCAGGATCATGATAGAAGATCAGTGTGAATGTTCGCACAATCGCGTACAAGCCAACCTTGGTAAGCAATCCTGCGAACAATGCAGTGACAACAGCAGGTGGTGCCGCATAAGAGCCCGACAGCCAGAAGAACAGGAACAGCCCGGCCTTGATGCTAAATACGATCAGAAAGAGAACAGCAATTAAGGTAATGACTCCGCTCTGTCCCACTTCAGCAATTTTGACGGACAAATCTGCCATGTTCAGTGTGCCAGTTATGGAGTAGAGGAAGCCGATGGAAGCGACAAAAAGAGCTGAAGAAACGATGTTAATCAAGACATATTTGATCGTTTCCCGAAGCTGTCTTTCCGTACCTCCCAATACGATCAGTGCATAGGAAGAGATGAGCATCAGTTCAAAGCTGACAAACAAATTGAACAAATCTCCGGTTAGGAATGAACCGTTAACGCCCGCGATCAGAAAATGAAAGAACGGATAGAAGTGGTGCTCTTCCCGCTCCTTGTTCACACTGCGGAACGCATACAGCAGACACGCCAGTGCAATGATGGAAGCGGCAACGACAAGTAGCGCCGATACCATGTCCGCAACAAGCACAATACCATAGGGAGGTGCCCATCCACCCATATTAAGCGTTAGAACTCCAGTCTGAGCTACCCGCGTAATGAGTATCGTTGAGACCGCTGCTGTAAACAAAAGTCCAATGACACTAATGATCCGCTGGATATTTATTTTTCGGAAAAATAGCAGAGCCAGAACACCTGTAATCAAAGGCAACAGAATGGGCAGAACGACGAGATTATTCATATGGGCGCCCCCTTACTTCTTCCATATCGTCTGTTCTCAGCTTCAGATAAGAACGATAGGAGAGAACAAAGAAGAACGCAGTGAGTCCGAAATTAATAACAATCGAAGTTAGTATCAAAGCCTGAGGAAGAGGATCGACATAACGTTCAGCCATCTCCCCAAGCAGCGGTGGTGCCCCGGTTTTGAGACGTGACATGGTGATCAAGAGCAGATGCACGCCATGGGTTAGTATGGACATGCCAAGTACGATGCGGAGCAGGCTCCGCGACAAGATTAAAAAGACGGCAACCGCAAACAGAATGCCAACGGCTACACACATCAATATTTCCATATCAGCGATCCTCCCCGATCTGTAGAATGATGGTCATGGTGACACCCAGGACAGCGAGATACACGCCAAGATCAAACAGCATGGCTGTAGCGAGTTCTGTCTCTCCCAGCAAAGGAAGTTCGAAATAACCGAAGGTTTGACTTAGGAACGGGACTCCGAATATAAATGAACCCGCACCCGTGAGTAAAGCTATACCCAATCCGATTCCTGTTAGCATACGGAAGTCAACCGGTAACGCTTTGCGTATCGTATCTGTACTGAATGCCAGGGCAATCAATACGAGCGCTGCCGCTGTGACCAAGCCACCGATGAAACCTCCGCCCGGATTGTGGTGACCTGCAAAGAAGAGGTGCATGGCAAACGTCAGTATGATGAACACAACAACCTTGGTGGTCGTTTGCAGCAATACATCATTACTCTGCAAAGGGACAGTATCCCACGAGGATGAGCTGCGTTCCCGGTTACCATACTTTTTCGTATTGTCCGCTTCATCATCCAGAGCAGGTTCGGAATCCTGACTCTCGTCCTTCTTACGGAACTTCAAGCGGGCTCCAAGATCTTTTGCTTCGAGGTTCAGATTAATCATGGAGTAGATGGATAACGAAGCAACGCCAAGCACCATAATCTCCAATAATGTATCGAAGCCACGGAAATCTACCAGCAACACGTTCACGACATTTTTACCACCAGCTGAGTCATAGGCTTCCTGAAGGAAGAAAGTAGAAATGCTGTCCAGTGAGGCTGTTCCGCTTGCGGCCAATGCAACAAAAGTCATCACGATCCCGACTGCAATCGCTACGATCATATTTACCGTGAGATAACTGCGGCTTGATTTGCCACGTTGAAGCTCAGGCAGATGGTAGAAGCAGAGCAGGAACAGTGCAACCGATACCGTCTCAACAATCATCTGTGTCAACGCCAGATCTGGCGCCCGGAAGAGTACAAACAGTAGGGTTACGAGGTAACCAACCGCTCCGGTCATAATGACTGCTGACAGTCTGTTCTTGGCAAAAGGAATCGAAACTGCAGCACCGATGAGCGTGACTAGCAGTACCACCTCATAAAATGAGAAAGGTGCATTGCCCTGCAGATTCCAGCTAATATTTTCTCCTGAACGGAAGAAGGCATAGACCAGCAACGCGACCGTGAATGAGAAAATGTAAACGAGATAATTACGAACCGAGCCATTCATATAGGCTTCCGTCCATTTGCGTGCATAATGCTGAAGATTATCAAGCACGACATGGTACATATTGTTAATTGTTAATCCTTGTGGATAATGCTCATAAATATTCCTCCATCGTGGCAACAGCTTGTAGAGAGTGATTCCGAGAATCACAACTCCGATTGTCATAATTAGTTCCGGAGTCCATCCATGCCACAGGGAGAAATGTACATCGAAGCGCTCATTCCCATTCAAGAGGGATGGAAGCACAGCGGCCATTGCCGGTTCAATAAGTGATCCGGCCAGCAGATTCGGGAAGAGTCCGAATACAACGACAAGAACACCTAGAACAACAGGCGGAATGAGCATGCCAGCGGGCGCTTCGTGCAGCTTCTCGGCAGGGATCTCGCTTTGGCTACGACCGAGGAATGTTTTGAACACGATAATAAGCGCATAGATCAGGGTAAACACACTTGCAAGCCAAGCGAATACCGGCAATAGAACACTCCAGGACCCAAGTCCAAAGATTCGTAGATGCGTGACTTCCACCATCGCCTGGAAGAATAACTCCTTGCTCAGGAATCCGTTGAAGGGCGGAATACCCGCCATGGCAAGTGAGCCGATCAATGCCACGGTGAATGTGATTGGCATGAATGAAGCAAGTCCACCGAGCTTCCGTATGTCCCGTGTACCCGTTTCATGATCAACAATCCCTACGACCATGAACAGAGCGGCCTTGAAGGTTGCATGATTAAACAGGTGAAGTAGCGCAGCGGTTATTGCAACAGTGTACATCGCAGAGGATTCGCCATATCCGAAGTAGAGAGCAGCAGATCCAACCCCTAAGAGGGACATGATCAGACCAAGTTGAGAGATGGTCGAATAGGCAAGAATCGCTTTGAGATCGTTTTTTTTCACCGCCAGGAATGATCCATAACACAAAGTCAGAAGACCAACGCCAGTAACGAGCCAGAACCAGAGTCCCTGTCCACCGAAGATTGGTGTAAACCGTGCTACAACGTACAGTCCGGCCTTGACCATGGTGGCTGAGTGAAGATAGGCACTCACAGGTGTCGGAGCTTCCATGGCATCCGGCAACCAGATATGGAACGGGAACTGAGCTGACTTGGTGAAAGCTCCAATCAGGATCAAGATAAGTGCGGGTAGAAATAGTGCGCTTTCCTGAAACTGACCCAATCCTGTAATGGTTGCACGAATACTGAATGTTCCGGTAATGAGATACATCATCATGAATCCGGTAAGCATGGCGAAACCGCCAAATACCGTAATCAGGAATGATTTTTGTGCTCCTGAAGTTGAGGCTTTACGCTTGTAATGGAATGCAATCAACAGGAATGACGTAATACTGGTCAATTCCCAGAATCCGTAGAGCACGATCATATTATCAGACAGCACCACGCCCAACATGGCTCCCATGAACATCAACAGATACAGGTAGAAACGGTTCAGCGCTTCTTTCATATCCATGTAGAAGATGGAGTAGAGAACAACGAGGACACCGATTCCGGTGATTAGCAGTGTCAACATGAGGCTCAGACCGTCCAGATACAGATTAAATCCAATGTCCAGTGAAGGAATCCATGGGATATTTCCGGATACGGTATTGCGCTGTGACACAGCGGGTATGAGACTCGCAAAGTATACAAATAATAGTGCCGGGACAAGGAGAACCGGCCATCCCAAATGTAATTTACGGAAGAAACGATGCAGCATGGCAAGAAGAATGCCAGCGGCAAAAGGCAGAATAACAGCAACATGAAGCAGGCTCAACATTACACCCCCAATGTTTAGTATTTCGATTACTCTCTCTGTGACATACAGGCGCATGATCCTTTGAAGGATATGCTTGCTCTCTATATTCATAACCCAAGTATGTATATACAGAATCGTGTCTATTCTTTGAATGGAAGAAACACGGTGAAGATTTCAGTATAATATTGTATGGGCATGTATAATAAAAAAACACACAAGTTCCGATAAATATGAAAACGATTAGGGCGTGTCTGAAACTCCGAAGAAGCAGATTTTGCCGAATTTTCGTTCCAAGCCAGGAAGTTTTCCGCAGGCGTGCCGGGGCACGTCAAGGGAAAGTGACGCAGCAGGGGGCGAAAAGGCGGTAAAAGATGCACTTCAGCGAGTTTTGAGACACGTCCGAGGTGACATTCCGTGTACTCTTTACAGCATAGTTATGTTGAGAAGCAAGATGGTTTCACCGTGTAATGGAGGAAGTAATGTCATTCAAAATTAGAACTGTGCTTACAGTCATCTTTGCTGTGTTATCCTTGCTGGTTACTCTGACAATTGGGTCTATTTTTAGCCAAAAATCATTTGTTGCTGTAGAGACTGAGATTGGTCACTCGCTTACAGGCACGGCCTCACAGGCTTCGGACAAGCTGGATCGATTCATGTCGGCTCGCGCGGGTGAACTGGACCTGCTGGGCCGAATGGCTTCGTTGGAAGATGAATTCCAACCTGATGAGATTCAGATGCTGCTGGATCAGTTACAAGATAGCTTTCCCTCATTCTCATGGGTTGGATTCATGGACCCGAAGGGAAAAGTGTTAGCTGCTACGGATGGTATCTTGCTTGGGGAAAATTTATCAGAGCGACCTGTGTATCAGGAGGGAATCAAGGGTAAATTCATTGGAGATGTGCATAATGCAGTACTTCTTGCCAAGCTGCTTCCGAATCCAACGGGAGAGCCGTTGCAATTTGTCGATATCAGTTTTCCGCTGAAGGATAGCAAAGGAATGATTCAAGGTGTGCTCGCTGCACATTTAAGCTGGGAATGGGCGAAGGAAGTTGAGGAATCCGTACTTGCCCCATTAAAAAGGGAAGAAAAGGACATTGAGTTTTTTATCGTTAGCAAAAAGGAACATACAGTGCTGCTCGGGCCGAAGGAATGGATCGGTAAACCGTTAGTATTGCCTGGCATTGAAGAGGCCCAGCTCAACAAGAGCAGTTGGTCCATTGAAAAGTGGCCTGACGGTAATGAATATGTGACAGGGTTTGCCTACAGCCAGGGTCATCTGGATTATCCCGGATTAGGCTGGACCGTAGTCATTCGTCAAGTCAAGTCATCTGCTTTTGCGTCTGTGTTTGACCTAATGTGGTTTAATGTGTGGTCTGGACTCGCCGTTACCGTGCTGTTTGCACTGATTGGCTGGGTTGTCTCACGTCTGATCTCTGCCCCGCTTGTGCGTCTTACCAGAGTAGCCAATCGACTGCGTGCAGGGGAAGAGCTTGAGATTCCTGCGATTAAGGGGATTAAGGAGATTGAAGTGTTGTCCCGTTCGCTTCGGGATATGCTGACCTCTCTTATGAATAAAAACTCAGAGCTGGTCGTGATGCAGAATCTGGCGCATTTTGATCAGTTGACTAGACTGCCAAATCGCACTGCCCTTGAAGTGTATCTGGAGGAGTCTCTGGAGACCGAAAGTGAAAATCACACGCTGACTTTTCTCTATCTGGATCTCGATGGATTCAAACGGGTCAACGATACACTTGGACATCAGACTGGAGATGTGCTGTTACAGAAAGTGGCCCAGCGACTGTCTGCTCTTGGTCAGGTGAAGGGGATAACAGTCCGATTGGGCGGAGATGAATTCCTGATTGTACTTCAGTCTGTTGGAAGTCATCCGAGGGAAGAAGCCATGGCTTATGCAGAAGCCATCATTCAAAGCTTGAACAAGCCGTTTATTATCGAATACGAGCGCATTCGAATTGGATGTAGCATCGGAGGTGCCGAATATCCTACCAACAGCGACAACCCAAGTGAGATTATTCGGATGGCGGACGAAGCTTTGTATGAGTCCAAACGTGCAGGCAAGAACAGAATGACATTTTATTCCGAGTTGAAGCAAGATCGTTAGCGTATAATAACATGAGCTGGGTTATCCCAATCACCTTTGTACGAATGTGCGTATATACAAGGAGGGGTGAAATTGTCTGGAAAATATACATCTGTACCTTATGGTTATGAGCCACCTGCGGCCAGCCGCAAAGGCACACTGACCTTTTATGACTCGTTTGAACATGTGACTGATGAGCAACTCGAGCGCGCCGCTGCAACGGTAGATACCCGTTCATTCATACAGCTTGTGTTGTATCCTTTACACGAGAGCACGTTTAAACGAATGAGCAAGGATTCGATACAGGCATATTACAAAAGAGAAGACCGCCTGCATGATTGGCGGCGGGAACATCCAACTTCACGTATACGTGTGGAGGGGCTTGAGGGCAAGAGAAAGAAATATACACCCGTGGATAGTGCGCTGCGCCACATCACTGCGGAATATCCAGCCCCTCACTTTCTTTATTTGACGATAGAGATGGCGAATATGTTTGCTTCATTTGATTCCTTCAAGGATTGGATCAAAGAGCTGCGTCTCATCATTGACGGATCGTCCGAATACCTGCATCCGATGCTGGAGCAAAATCGCCATCGCTGGGAATGGGCGGAATGAAAACATAGATGTATGAAGAAGATCGGCGTGCTGATCGTATTCAGACCCAAAAAAAGTTGTGTTGTACAAACCGGAATTCCGGTGTACAGCACAACTTTTTTATTTATATTTTCTCTGCCAAGGATGAAGTCAGATCAAGTGATGTTACGGTTTTATTTTTACCTGTTCGTTTCGCGGCATACAGACAGGCATCCACTTCCTCGAACAATTTGTCTTTGGTTAGATTAGGGCTGTAGCTTTTGAGACCGATACTCACGGTGATGGAAGCTCCTTCAAGTTCCAGATGGCCCATCAAGGCAATCTTCTGACGAATCTGTTCCACCAAGGCATAAGCCTGCTTGAAAGATTGCTCAAACATCAATAAGGCGAACTCTTCGCCCCCGTACCGTGCTGCAATATCACTTGAGGTAATGGTTTCCTGAATGATCAGGGACACTTTCTCCAGAATGATGTCTCCAACCCGATGACCATACGTATCATTAATGGATTTGAAGTCATCAATATCGATCAGGGCCAGATGCAGACTCATGCCACTGTTGGCATACTCAAATGCTTTTTCATAATAATCCTTGAATGAGCTTTGATTATAAAGGTTGGTTAGACCGTCTGTTTTGGACTGTTTGGTCATAATGGCATTTCGCACAATAAGGTCCTGCTTGGCAAGCATGCTGGCATGAAGATCATCGAGCACCTCAACGCCGCTGGTTACGATAACCTGTGCTACATATGTACCTAGGATTAGAAAAGCAGGAATGGATACCATGTCAAATGAAGACAGGTACAACCGGTAGGCCGGATCGAACAAAACCAGAAAGTAACCAGTCATCTGCATCAGAAAGACAATCCAGACTCTCTTTTTACTGAAGAACAGCACCGAAGCAAAGATGGGCAACAGACAGATTGCTAATATAATCCGAATGTCATAATTGACATGAATAATCGTCCAGGCGATAACCGTGCTGGCTATAGACATGGTGTAAAAGGAATATGAACTGAAGCGCCGATCAACCCAACTTGCGAACAAAATGCATGAACTGCTGACGGCCGTAGGCCAGAAGAGGACATTCATCAAGAAATCTGTAGGTGTGCGATCATACTTCAGAAACAGGAAACAGCCAATCTGAATGGCGAAATGTGCAATGATAACAATCCAGTAGGCATGGAGCATTTTTTGGATCCATTTGGAATGTTTGAACTCGTACTCTGTTGGAATGTGGCTATTGTGCGTATGGAAACCTTTCATATATCACCGCTGACTGCATCATAATGGTACGACAGAATTACTCTCGTATATGATAATTATAAATCACAATGAACAAAACGCAAATGTATTTAACTGTTATGAGAGAACAAGACTCACAGAAGTTTCGAGTTGTCACAAACTTTTTATGGAGGACAAACAAAACTCAACAATACACTCATAGACTATATACATGGCTCCGTTCCATATGTAGGAAATCATTGATGAAGGGGAGGTGATTTTCATTCCTCTTGTCGTTCGTTCAACCGTTAATGCTACGGGAGCAATTACATTTACAGGAAATACGCTTGGACTGAGTCGTTCGGAAACAGCGGGAGTACCCGGAACACAGGATAGTATTGGAGGTTTTATCACAACCAACACCAGCCTCCAATACGGCACCTATCCACTGGGAACGACAAGCCTGTATCAGAGCAACAGTTCAGCAGCCATTCTAACACTACCTGCTGGAAGTACCGTTCTGTATGCAGAATTGATCTGGGGCGGAAGTTACATTAATGGTACAGTCAACCTGAGTGCTGCCATCAACAATCCGGTTACGTTTATTACACCCGCAGGGACTTCCAGTGTTACCCCTGATCCACTTACCTACAATCAATTCGATCTGGGGGGCGGTGCTGCTGGCTATGTACGTTCCGCTAATGTGACCACACTTGTACAAAATGGGGGAGCAGGTACATATATCACCGGAGCAGTGGTAGGGACTATTGTTATTACAAATGATTCCACGGCCAATCATGCGGGGTGGACACTTGGAGTCATTTATCAGAATCCCAATCTGCCTTTTCGCAACATGTCTTTGCGTGCAGGGGGCGTACTCGTTCAATCCACTTCACCACCTGTTGTTACCACACTGACTGGATTTGCAACGCCCCTTTCCGGTGTATTGGGAGGAAGAATACTGTTCAGTGCACAGGAGGGCGACGCGAACCGGACCGGTGACCAGGCATTATTCGGGCCGACCTCAGCTACATCGGTTGCGTTGTCCGGGCCCAATAATCTAGCTGCGAACTTTTTTGCTTCTCAGATTAACGGAGATACCGGAGCGCTTAATACAACAGGAACGTTTGGGACACGAAATCAGATCAACGGAGCTCCAGGTACGAATATTATCGGTGGACGTCAAGGCTGGGATATTACCAATGTGGATGTTTCAGCAAGACTGATCAATAACCAGTCATCTGCGGTGTTGACATTAACAACCTCGGGGGATGCCTACATTGTCAACGCCAATGCAATTCAAGTTGATATTAATGCACCCAAGATCACATTGGCTAAGGCAACGGTCGCCGCCGGTGCAGTTGCCGGGGATAGTATCCTATATTCGGTTACCGTTACCAATGCAGGCACTGCGAGTGCGGCCAGTGTTGTATTATCCGATTCACTTCCTGCAGGTCTTACCTTTATTCCTGGCAGTGTCACGGTTGCAGGTGTATCCCGTCCAACACTTGATGTGACGGCAGGCATTCCGTTGGGTTCGTTAACTTTATCCAGCAGTGTTGTTGTAACCTATCGAGCACTCATCGGTCAGGATGCAAGCATCCTGCAACTGGTGAATTCGGCCAATGCAGCCTTTACATTTCAAAGTGTAGCAGGGGGGCCGGTCATTACCGGAGTTATTCCTTCCAACAACTCCACCCTTACGGTTTATTCGCCAAACCTGTCCATTGTGAAATCGGCGAGTACCACCAATGCCACGGTGGGTGACCTAGTAACCTATACACTGCAAGTGAACAACGGAGGGAATGTTGCAGCCAACGTTACATTGAGGGATAACATTCCAAGTGGTAGCTCATATGTAGCAGGCAGCTTTCGTCTGAATGGAAATGTGATTGCTGGCGCCAATCCGGTTACCGGCGTTAATCTGGGGAGCCTCGCGGCAGGAAGTGCCAATACCGTGACCTTTCAGGTACTTGTAACAAGCTTGCCGACACCGCCGACTCTTGTGGATCAGGCGACAGCTTCTTATTCCTTCAATTCACCTGATGGTCGGACGATCACGGGAAACATCGCGTCGAATACCTTAACGATTCCGGTAACATTGCCCAATGTGACCACGGTAAAATCAGCATCCGTTACCGATGTTGCTGTCGGGGAGACCTTCACGTACACCGTAGTTACTACTAACAGCGGTATTCAGGTGATTAACAATGTGGTACTTACAGATGCTCTCCCTGCTGGAATAACTTTTGTTCCCGGCAGTGCAACCGTAAGGGGAACTGTTGTACCGTCTGCGAATCCGAGCAGTGGTATCTCTATTGGGACATTGGCGGCCGGAAGTTCTGCGACGGTGACGTTTCAGGTGAATGTGCAGTCTTTGCCTGCTTCAGGTTCGTTAGTTAATCGAGCGGTAGTGTCCTATAGCTCTGGTTCGTTCACGGGCATTTCCAACTCCAATTCCATTACAACCCCTGTATACCAAGCTGTTGTTGGTATCAACAAGTCGGCAAGCCAAACCAATGCGACACTGGGGGATCAGATTGCATACACACTTGTGGTCACGAACAGTGGGAATATAGCGACTCAAGTGAATGTGACGGATACGATTCCAGCGGGGCTGACGTTTGTCCCGAATTCGGTAACTGTGAATGGTACTGCACGTCCTGGAACAAGCCCATTAACCGGAATAACACTGGGCAGCCTCCTGCCGGGAGTTGCGGCTACGGTGGTGTTTCGCGCTACACTCACCACACTTCCGACTCCCCCGACACTGGAGAATCAAGGGACAGCAAGTTATACGTACCAGCTTCCAAGTGGAAGGAATCTCTCAGGCAGCAGCTTATCCAATATCGTTCGTATATCTGCATCGGCTCCCAATATTTCTCTTAGTAAAACAGTAAACACACCAGATGCGACAGTTGGGGATGTGCTTACGTATACCGTTGTTGCAACAAACGCAGGAATTAGTGCAGTACAAAATCTGGTGATTTCGGATGCACCATCCGGCTCTGAATTTGTCCCGGGTAGTGTCACGATTAATGGATCTGCTGTTCCCAGCGCAAGCCCCGTTGCGGGAATCGCAGTGGGTTCATTGAATAGCTCAAGCAGCGTAACTGTGACCTATCAGACCCGAGTGAATTCCGTTCCATCTACGGGTTTGGTTAGTAACCAGGCCAATGCAGCATTTACATCAGGCAGTTTTAACGGTGTTTCTTCTTCTATATCAGTAAATACCCCCATATTTCTGCCAGTGATCCAAGTGGTGAAGTCAGCAAGTACAACAAGTTTGACTGTAGGCGATACGTTTAATTACACCATCCAAATTAACAATACAGGTAACATAGCTGCAACGGTTACCTTGACAGATCCCATTCCAGCAGGAGCAGTATTCAGCACAAATAGTGTCATTATTAATGGCGTACCTACACCTGGAGTCAGCCCGGAGTCGGGTATCAGTCTAGGAGAGATTGCTGCGGGCTCAGGTGCAACGGTCACCTTTGTTGCGACGGTTACCAGTTTGCCAGATGCAAGGCAGTTAATTAATCAGGCGGTTGCTTCATTTGCCTACACACTCCCAAGTGGGAGAACGATTGCCGGTCTCTCGTCATCAAACACCATCACTATTCCAGTGTCTCTGCCCAATGTTACGATTGTCAACAGTGACAATGTAGAGTACGGCGTAGTCGGAGATGTCATTCGATACACATCTGTTATTCGTAATAACGGCACAGTAGCCGTTAATAATGTGGTATATGTCAATCCTCTTCCTTCGAATACCCCATTTGTACCCGGAAGTGTCATTGTGAACGGGACTTCGTTCCCGCTCTCCAATCCGACCGCCGGCATTCCAATCGGTACGTTGGCTCCAGGAGCCGAGGTTACCGTAACTTTTGAGGTGACGATTACCATGCCGATTCCTTCGCAGATTAACAATCAGTCGACGGTCAGCTTCACATCCGGTTCATTTTCAGGGTCATCATCGTCCAATACCACTCAGACTCCGGTCATACAACCGCAGATTTCACTTGTCAAAACAGCAAATACCGTAAATGCAACTGTAGGTGATACGGTTGTATACACGGTAACGGTCAGCAATGCTGGCAATCTGGAAGCAAATGTTACTCTCACAGACAACATTCCTTCTGCGACTACTTTTGTACCCAACAGTGTGGTTGTATCCGGTGTGCCAGAGCCGGGAGTAACACCAGGAACAGGTATTCCGGTAGGCATTGTAGCAGCAGGGGCGACGGCTGTTGTCACGTTTGCCGTTGTTGTGGATTCACTTCCATCCCCACAGCAGCTTAGCAATTTTGCTACATCATCCTTTACATTTACACCTCCAGATGGGCGGACGTTGACTGGCTCAGCCACTTCGAATACACTCACGTTCCCGGTCTCGTCACCAAACGTCGCTGTTGTCAAAAGCACAGCTTCCACTGCGGCTACGGTAGGCGATACGGTGACCTATTCCATTCTGGTGACCAACAGCGGAATTGCACCGGTGAACAATATTCAGTTTTCAGACCCGATTCCAGCTGGAGCCTCTTTTGTTACAGGGAGTGTCACAGTGAATGGGGTTGCGCAACCCGGAGCCAATCCGGCAGGTGGGGTACCCCTTGGTACATTGGGGCCCGGAACGTCCGCGACGGTCACATTCAGTATCCGTATCGACGCGATCCCGCCAAGTGATCAGTTGAGCAATCGCTCTACGGTCAGTTTTACCTCAGGTACATTCTCAAGCACAACCTTTTCAAATACCGTGGTCACTCCGGTGTACCAGCCTATTCTTTCAGCACAAAAAACAGCCAGTACACAAAATGCTACCGTTGGGGATACAGTCAGCTACACGATAACCGTGAGCAATCAGGGAAACTATGGAGCCCAGATTAACCTGACAGATAACCTTCCAGCCGGAACCATCCTTGTTCCAAATAGCGTTATTGTGAACGGTCAACCGCTGCCAGCAGGAAATCCAGCAACGGGCATCCCCGCAGGTAATGTGGCTCCCGGAGCTACGACCACCATTACCTTTTCAGTGGTTGTTGATACGCTGCCAAGTCCGCAACAACTGGTGAATCAGGCTTCGGTGGCTCTATCATATACATTGCCGGACGGGCGAAACATCACGGAGTCTGTTCTATCCAATGTGTTGACCATTACCGTATCGGCACCGGATGTTGATGTCGTCAAATCCACAACTTCAACGGCGGTATCAGTTGGTGATATCGTAACGTATAGCATCGCTGTAACCAATAACGGAATTGCAACGGTCAACAATGTGGTTTTCACGGATGCAGTGCCGACAAGTACCGTTCTTGCGCCAACCGGCGTGTTTGTCGATGGTGTTTTGCGCCCTGGTGCCAATCCTTCTACGGGAATAACGCTTGGTTCCATCGCACCTGGCGTTACGGTAACCGTTGTATTTAGTGTGCAGGTTACGGCGCTCCCGGCAAGTGCAGTGTTAAACAATCAGTCCACGGTCAGCTTTACATCAGGGGCTTTCTCAGCGACCACATTCTCCAATACGGTTACAACTCCGGTCTTTCAACCTATTCTGGCGGCAGTCAAAACGGGAGATCAGACGATAGCAACGGTAGGGGATACCGTTGTGTACAGCATCGCCATTTCCAATACCGGGAACTATGGGGCATCTGTCACGTTAACGGATACCATTCCGGCAGGGACAGAGTTTGTTCCAAATAGCGTTATTATTAACGGGGCTTCTGCACCAGGTGCAGATCCAGCTTCGGGTATTCCGCTTGGTGTCGTTTCCACAACAACTCTGGTTACCTTCTCCGTTGTGATTGTGACGTTACCTTTGAGCCAGTCCATTACCAATCAGGCTTCTGCGACATTTTCGTATACATTACCTGATGGAAGAACACTTGGAGGCACGATTACGTCCAACGCACTCAACATTCAAGTATCTGCTCCGAACGTGAGTGTAGTTAAGACGGCTTCGGTAGTTGATGCCGTGGTAGGCGACACGATTGTGTATGAAATGGTTGTGACCAATGAAGGAATTGACCCGGTAAACAACATTGTGATCACCGATCCGATTAACCCAGCCACCACATTTGTTACAGGCAGTGTTCTGGTGGACGGCGTCCCACGGGCCTTGGCAAACCCGGCGCTGGGCATAGCCCTTGGTAGTTTGGCCCCTGGAGCATCGATAGCGGTATCGTATGCAGTTCGGGTCAATACGCTTCCAACACCACCACAAGTGAGCAGTCAGTCTTCCGTAAGTTTCACATCGGGTGTTTTCTCGGGAGCAGCGTATTCCAATACGGTTGTAACACCAATCTATCAGCCGATTATTGCCGTAACCAAAACAGGGAGCACCTCCAATGCAACCATTGGTGACACCATCACCTATTCTTTTGCCATTAACAATAGCGGGAATCTGGATGCAAGTTTGACATTAACGGACAATATACCGAATGGAGCCGTACTGCTTCCCAACAGTGTTCTGATTGATGGTGTTCCACAGCCAGGTGCCAATCCAGAGACGGGTATCGTTGTGGGTACCATACCGTCCGGAGGTACGGTTATTGTAACGGTTACCCTCGAGGTGACTGTAGATTCGTTGCCGCAGGATCAGCAACTGGTTAACCAGGCGGTGGCCAACTATACATTTAGTCCACCCGATGGCCGTCTGTTGACGGGGACCGTATCTTCGAATGTTCTGGTTATCCCGGTATCTGCACCAAATGTTGTTGTTGCCAAAAGTACAAGTGCCATTGATGCTGTTGTCGGTGATGTAATCACCTATACGGTTGTAGTAACCAATAGCGGCATTGAAGTGGTTAATAATGTGGTCATGGTTGACCCGGTACCTGTCGGTACAGTATTTGTGCCAGGAAGTGTTACGGTGGATGGTGTGCCAAGACCAACAGGGAATCCGAATACAGGCATCACGCTTGGTTCGATTGCTGCGGGTGCTTCCGTTACGGTTACATTCAGAGTAGAGGTTGTGGTGATATGAGCCAATCTTCCGGTCCGTTGTCCCACTGGCTAAAGAATCAGTCCCTGGTTCGATTCAGCTCGGGTGCGACTGAACTGGAACAGGTATCCTATTCGAATACGGTTGTAACACCGTGGATCGGCCCCAGGCTTGAAGTCAGAAAAGTCTGCAATGTCACGGAGGCTGCCTTGGGGCAGTCTCTTATCTACCGTGTTGAAATTGTTAATACCGGAAATCTTACGGCCCTAGTGTACCTATTGGATCAGCTATCTGCAGAGACGGCACTGCTTCCCAACAGTGTACTGCGTGATGGTATTCCGTTACCGGGAGCATCACCGGAGAGAGGATTGCCTCCAGCTGAAATCGCGCCCGGAGCCACGTTGCGATACCACTTCCAAGTTGTAATCTTGCGTTTACCTGAGACACTGAAGCTGCTGAATCAGGCACAGGTTAACTATGAGTTTTTGACACCGGAAGGCAGAACGGTTACAGGTATGGAACAATCCAATATCGTGGAGGTCAATCTGGTCTCATCCCGGCTGGAGATCTCCTTTCAGGCGGATCACATCTATACCTTCTCAGGGGATATTGTCATGTACACCGTCATCGTTAGCAATCCGGGTTTTATTGCAGCCACGAATGCCCAAGTAACGATTTCTTTGCCACAAGGTATTGTTTTTATACCTGCGAGTGTCATCGTAGATGAAATGTTTGCGCCACAAGTAACGCCTGATACGGGCATACAACTTGGAGAGATTTTACCCGGAAGCTCAATTAGAATACAATATCGGGTTCAGGTTATTGGGGGAAGCGATGCAAACGGAATATCAAGTGTAGCTGTACTGGCGTATATCTCGGCAGGACAGCAGGAGACGGTCTACTCCAATCAGGTTACCCTGGAAGTGATACAGCCCCAGGTCTCTGTGGTGAAAAGTGTGCTCCCGGTAACGGCCACATTAGGCGATGTCGTCCAATATAATATTACCGTCTCCAATGCAAGCAGTTATGCGGTGGATGGAACTCTCCTGGATGGACTGCCCACAGGTGTGACATTTGTCGAAGGCAGCCTGCGCTGGAATGGGGTTAAACGTCCCGGAACCAATCTGGCTAAAGGGCTTAATCTGGGGACGTTGACAGCCCGGTCGGTTCTGAATATTCAGTTCGAAGCGAAACTTCCAGATCGAGATGAATCGATGCCTGATGACTACAGGTATGTGAATCATGCTAGCCTGATGTATACATTTCGATTGCCAGATTCACGGTCAGTGCAGCGGATGATTACATCCAATGAAGCTGTGGTCGAATTGAAAGCGCCGATAATTCAGGCTTATGTTCAAGTGACACCCACATTGGTCGAGCAGGGAGGTACCGTCACTTTTCAGGTACGTGTGGGGAATACGGGTAATTTGCCGGCACGTGTACAACTTGGGAGCATTTTACCTGAGGGTGCCAGATGGCTTGGTCAAGCTACGGGTGAGCTCCAATTGAGCATATCAGAGTATTCCACACCACGGGTTCTGCATGTGGGCGTGATTGAGCCTGGAACGGAAAAGAACATCTCGTATGTAGCGAAGTTAGCTTCTGAGAAGGTGGGGACGCTGCAAGGAGACTTGATTGCCAGGTACACGTATGAATGGAATGGACAAAAACGGGCTGGCGAAACCCGATCGAATGAGTACAGCATCATTGTGGAGTATAGAGAAGAATAGGAGGTATCACGGTTAACGGTAACTTGCCTGAGGAATTTGCTCATTCTGGTTGCCATGAGATTACACGAACGTAAATGAATGGTATACTAATTGAATATGAACTCGGCAATCAACCCGTGGAATCGGGACGTCGGAGTAGAGGAGGCAGCCACATTGGCAAAAGCAAAAGTAGCAAAAAGACCTACACGCGATGAGTTTGAACTCGAAGAGTTGGGAAACCAGCTGGTTGAAGCTTTTCGGGAACGTTCGGAAGTACTGTTGACGGTATGGGGCAAAGAAGATCAGGTGCAAGGAGTCATCGTCAAAATGGACTCCCGTACACGACTCGTGCATGTAGAGTATACCGAAGAAGAGTTCACAGCGAAGGTACCTTTTCTGGATATCATGCGTGTGCAATCTCCCCGGTACTGAACGAAAAAAACAGCAATCTGAATAATTAGGGCATCCGCCCTGTCAAAGTCGTTCTTCCTGCATAAGATAACCCATACCTGTTGCAGAGGAGGTACGGTCAATGAGCGAAGTATTAGGTGGAGAAACAAGAGGCTACGGATACGGAGGTTTCACTTCTGTAGGTGCCATTCTGGTTCTGTTCATCCTGTTGGTTATCATCTCCAAAGCGTTCTTGGTATAATTGCATATCTCTAAAGAATGAAAGAAGCTCTGCCATCGCGGCAGAGCTTTTTTGTTCGTTCAGTCCTTGGCGAATTTTGTAGAAAATCGGTGTAAGTCCTGCTTACGTTATGTTAGAATATAACCATCCCTAGAGAAAGAAAGAGGTGTTTTGATTATGAGCCAAACGTTAACAGAATCTTTAAATGAACAGATGAACTTTGAGTTTTATTCCGCTCATGTATATCTGGCTATGGCAGCCTATTGTTCCAGCAAAAGTCTGGATGGATTTGCGAACTTCTTCATCGTGCAAGCGGAAGAAGAGCG
Organism: Paenibacillus sp. FSL H7-0940; assembly: GCF_037979415.1. NCBI lineage: Bacteria > Bacillati > Bacillota > Bacilli > Caryophanales > Paenibacillaceae > Paenibacillus > Paenibacillus sp. FSL H7-0940. The sequence goes on along the minus strand of NZ_CP150280.1, from coordinate 2,776,330 downwards.
ATTCCATGGCATGAAAATATACAAATTCCTGAATGATCGTGGGCAACGTGCCACACTTGAGGCTTTGCCAGAACCGAAGAATGAATATGCTTCGATGCTGGATGTGTTTGAGCATGGTTATGCTCATGAACAGCAAAACACGAAAAAATTCTACAATCTGGCTGACATCGCTCTGAATGAACGTGAACATGCAACGATGTATTTCCTGAAATGGTTCATTGATGAGCAGGTTGAAGAGGAAGCTTTGTTTGACAATATTATTCAGAAGCTGCGCCGCATTGAAAAAGACAGCAATGCCTTCTACATGCTGGATGCCGAGTTTGGCAAACGTTCGTTCACTGCTCCAACTGAATAAATTGCACGTAGGGAGTCGAGAAGATTCCAGCGTCAAAACACCATTTACATACAGCATGAGGTAATTATCCTGAAAGCAATGGGGGCAATCCCCTTGCAAGGGATGATGGTTTGATGCCATATGCTGATTGAAGACAAAGAAGCCTGCACTTGTGCAGGTTTTTTTGCATGCAACGATATTTAATGATTGCATAGATTTGCTTGAATTGGAGTAAAGGTCTATCAAAATTCTGAATGTGGGTAATAGAGGATATGTCACAATTGATCTATCCTGACGGGATCTTTTTTTGCGCAAATCTATCAAATTCGTATTAAATTTTAGGTTTATCTGACAAAAGTGTAACTCTACCGTAGCCTTTGGAGCGAGAACAGGAGCCACTATCTTTGATAGTATTAGGATTAATCGCCAAGGGATGAAGGTAGAAAAACATGGACACCCGGGGAAATATAACACACAAGGGAGACTTTTAATTATGCTACATATTCGTAAATCTATCATGGTCACACTTGCTATTTTACTAATCATTCCACTATTATTGCCGCAGTCGGTATCTGCCAAATCAGCTGCATCCAAGGATGGTGCAAGCAAAGCAAATTCCAAAATCATATACCTGACGTTTGATGATGGGCCAACCGCTCATACGGGTCAGTTACTGGATATTCTGGATCAATATCATGCGAAGGCAACGTTTTTCATGCTGGGACCTCAGATGGAGCAATTTCAGAAGGCTACCAAACGTATCGTAGCTGACGGGCATGGATTGGGTCTGCATGGTGTGACTCACGTTCCAGGCAAATTCTATAAATCTGCATATAGCGGATTGAAAGAGATGCAACAGGCCAATGCAAGTCTGAACAAGGTTGCCGGAGTTAAAACAAGTCTCGTGCGGACGCCATACGGTAGTAAACCATACCTTAAGCCGGCGTTCCGTAATGTACTGCTGGGCCAGGGTGGATTCCATCTATGGGATTGGAATGTCGACTCGGAAGACTGGAAATACAAGAAGGATCACCAGAAAGTCTATAACAGTGTAATGAAGCAAATCCACAATGTGCAAAAGAGCGGAACAACACCTGTTGTGCTTATGCACGACCAGGAAGCAACGCTGAAAGTATTACCGCAAGTATTGAAAACATTGAAGGCAGAAGGGTATCGTTTTGAAGTATTAAGCAAAAAAGTACAGCCGGTTAACTTCTGGAACGACAAGCGTTAATCTTTTGAATTTTTAGATTGGCTACAACGAAGGAGGTACACATCATGAAGAAACAGCCATTATGGATCACGATTCCAGTAACGACAGCGGTTTTGCTTGCTTTGGCAGGATGTGGCGGACCGGATTCAAATACAGCATCATCAGAGAATAGTTCTTCACCAACGACAACAGTGGGGGAGCAGACCGAGACCGGCAGCGGTGGTGCTGATTTCTCTAATGAAAATGAAACAGGAACCAAAGAGAATACGGGCACAACAGATAATGAAGACACATCAGGATCGAAGGCAAATGACAACCAAGTTGCCACTGGTCATTCAGGTGTGAATGATGTGATCAAACAAGTTCGCAACCAGTTGAAGATGAAGGATGCAGCGTTACCCACTTCATTTTCATTGGACAAGGGTACATCTTTGGGGGCGGCAATACTGTCCAATACTGCGGATGCATTTAAGGTAAACTTCTACGCTACCACTCAGTCTGTTGCCATTAATGATCAATCTTTAACTGCATCCGACAGTAAGATACCTGTACTGGCTTCCTATGAAGTGAAGACCTATAAGGACCCGGATCAGCCAGAAATATTCCCTGAGACGGACCTGAAAGATATTCCAGCAGATATGGCGGTGGATCTGGGACATGGCATCAAAGGTATGAGTGAAGGTGCCGCAGGCAGTCAATATCTGACTTGGCAAGAAGGTAGATGGACGCTGGAAATTCGTTCGGTATCCGAAGATGAAATGAATAATCCGGGCATAGCGAAAAAAATGGTGGAGTACCTGGAGTTACATACCTTGCCTGTACCTAAAGATAAAGGGTATATCAAGGTTGAATATCCAAGTGGTGGACAGTCTGTTCATGTAACGGTCTCATGGCAGGACGGTAACCAAATTCATCAGCTTAAGACCGATCAAGTGCCATTAGAAGCTCTTGGCATGGTTGTATCTGTGAAATCTTAAGTATTCTACGGTTATCCTGCAATGTAGAAGAAATGAGTGTGGGATTGTTACGATACACCTAAAAAAAGCTTGGCCCAGGAAGAAATTGCTGGGCCAAGCTTTTTATTTTGAGCATGTTATCGCAGCTTATGTAGCCCGGGGTACATGCTTATTTTTGTTTCAATAGGTTAAAGCGGTGCTTTCATTTGAACCACCCTTTTTCCTTGGAGCGAGTGATGGCCTCAATGCGGTTACTGGCATTTAACTTGTTGAGAATAATGGAGATGTAGTTACGCACCGTGCCCGTTGTGATGAACAGATGCCCAGCGATTTCCTTGGTGTTTTTCCCATCTGCCATGAGGCCTAGTACGGCATTTTCCCGTTCTGTCAGGGGGTTTTCTTCTACATAAGCTTCATCTACCAAGTCGGGAGCGAAGATGCGTCTGCCATTCATAACTTGGCGGATCGATTCGGCAAGTTCTTCAATTGGACTATCTTTGAGCAGGTAACCACGGACACCGCCCTTTAGGGCACGTTCGAAATATCCGGTCCGGGCAAAAGTGGTCAGTATAATGACCTTACAGCTCATTCCTTTGAGTTCTTCTGCAGCTTCAAGGCCGCTTTTCACGGGCATTTCTATATCCATCAGACAGATGTCTGGTGCAAGCTCCTGGACAAGGGCAAGGGCTTCCTGGCCGTTGCTGGCACGTCCGACGACTTCCATATCTTCCTCCAGATTGAGGAGGGAGGACAAGGCGCCGAGCATCATGCGCTGATCTTCCGCGATTACAATTCTAATCATGATTCTGCCTCCTTTATCGGTTTGCGAACGAGTTTCGGAACATGAATAATGATCGCTGTACCCGGGATGTCTGTTGCAGAGCGAATATCCAGACAACCGTTCACAAATTCAAGTCGTTCCTTCATGCCCAAAATTCCTGTTCCGCGCCGATCCTGTTTGCGAGTTCGTTCTATTCCAACACCGTTATCTTGAACGGTTACTACATTATCCGCTAGTGTTTCCTTAATGATGATAGTACAGGTTGTTGCCTGACTGTGTTTGACGACATTCGTGACAGCTTCTTTCAAGCACATACCGAGCACATTTTCATTCAATTGTGACGTATCCTGTAACTTCGGATTACCTTCCAGCACAAATTCAATCGAAGCGGCCTTCAGAATCTGCTCCGCCCGGAACAGTTCATCGACCAATTGTGTACCACGCATGGTGGTGACCATTTCCCGGACTTCCTTCAGAGCTGTACTTGCCGTTTGTCTGAGGTCGTTCAATTCAATCTCGGCCTGATCGGGATTATTGCGGAGCAGCCGTCTCGCCAGATCGGTTTTCAGACCGATCAAAGAGAGCTTCTGTCCAAGTGTATCGTGCAGGTCACGAGCGATACGCTGGCGTTCTTCCATTTTTACGAGATCATCAAGTCGCTTGTTCGCATTCTCCAATTGGCCTTCCAAATGTTCAGTTTTGTTTTTGTTATACGTACTGATTGGGAGCAGGATGGAGGCCATTAAGCTGATGAATACAAACGGGAGTTGGCTCACCAACAGAGAACTCTGATTAATGAAACCGTAATTAATGGTTACGAAACTGGCTCCCAGGTTCACCGAGTAGAGGGTGAAGAAACCGGCTTTATTTTTAATATTCCCAATAAAGAAAGCAAGAAACAATGAGAAATATGCATAATCATAGGCGATCGTCATCGTAATGGATATGGCAATAAGCATTCCAATCCACATGTACACCTGCCAGCCCTTGGTGATGAAGGCGAGCAGGTAACAGACGAAGAAAACGAGAATGATAATAATGCCGGTTACCATCGTCCATAATTTAGAATATTGCGATATAAAATAGAATGGCAGGATGAAAAAGGCGAGCCATACATAAAGGTTCAACCCTGTTTTTTTATAAAAATTTTGCATCCACTTTTGAATGGAATTCTCCTCCTCAAACTTGTACTCAACTTTAGCATGACTGTAGCATGACTATGGCTTGAACACAAGAAAACGAATCCGACAGAGTTAAGGCTTCTCTGTCAGACCCGCTGGATTGGTTACTCGGATAGGCGGTTGAACATACGGCTTGCGGGATAGCTTTTTGAGCTGTCTGAAGCTAATAAACTGTTTAGAATCTTCATCCCACAGACGGAAGCGCAGGGCAACCAGACTGGAACGTAGTGTAATAGTCGTTGCTTTTTGCAAAGGTGGTGTTGCGTTATGTGCTTCTTCCAAGAAATAGTTAGGTACACGTGGGCTCAAGTGATGCACATGGTGAAACCCGATATTACCACTGATCCATTGCAATAATTTTGGCAATTTGTAATAAGAACTGCCTTCAACAGCTGCTTTTACATAACTCCACTCATCTTCATGTTCAAAATACGTCTCTTCGAACTGATGTTGAACGTAGAACAGCCAGATACCAAAGAAACCGGAGAAGAAGAAGATAGGTGCCTGCACCATTACAAAAGCCTGCCATCCGACTAACCAGGACATGAATGCATAGAGCACAACGATCAATACGGTAGTCAGGTGTGTATTGATACGTTCTTTACGTCTAGCACCTTTGCGGTTAAAACGGTAAGCCAACAGAAACACGTAAATGGGTCCGATACAAAACAATACAAACGGGTTACGATAAATCCGATAGAAGAGACGACCCCAAGTAGAAGCTGCTTTGTATTCGTCAACCGTCATAACCCAGATATCACCTACACCACGTTTGTCAAGATTACTGCTTGTTGCGTGATGGATAGAATGCTCGTTTTTCCACTGCTGATAGGGTGTCACTGTTAATACACCAGTAATGGTACCGAGAATATCGTTGGCGCGTTTGCTCTTGAAGAATGAACCATGGCAGCAGTCATGGAAAATAATAAAGGTCCGTAGTACAAATCCGGATGCCACCAAGGCAATCGGGAAGGTCAGCCAGTAGGAAACCGATAAGCTAAAGTAAGCTGCAGCCCATAATAAGAAGAGCGGGAGCAATGTATTGATTAACTGGCGGATACTTAGTCTGAGATCATTTTTTTCGTAAGGGGTAACTTCTTTTTTTAAGGCCATTTCTTTTGATCTGTTCATAAAATTGTGTCCTCCTTCAATCGTTATAACTGTAATCAGCTACAACTTGGCGTTTCCCGCTAGACTTTCCTGTAGGAAGCGTTTTTATCATTGTAAAACAATCCGAACATGACAGTAAGTCATAAACGTCAGCCTTCTGTAATGATGAATATCAATAACGGACCATGACATTTGTCATGGGTGTATGATGCTCAATAGCTCTGCAGAAGACAGAAGAGCAGGTTTTACTAATTCCTTTGCACAAATTACGCAACAATTTGTATTATGTATACAAATTTTGTTGAGAGCATGGTAAAATCTATCTTTGAGTGGCTATGACAACTTATGAGACGGGTCGATTAGGTTGATTTCTGATGGATTGGATGGAATGCATAATGAAGAAACGAATTACGGATATCCTATTTATTATGGCAGGTGCATTTCTGTTTGCACTGGCGGTGAACCTGTTTGTCATCCCGAACGATTTGGCTGAAGGCGGCGTCACGGGTATCACGATTATTTTGTATTACCTGTTTGAATGGTCCCCTGGACTGATGAACTTGATCCTGAACGGTATTTTGTTAATTGTGGGATATCGGTTTCTTGATAAAACGACTACGGTATATACGATTATTGCAGTGGTATTCAATTCGTTGTTCCTGCATCTGACGGAGAGTTGGACGATTGCATCGGATGAACTCTGGATAAATACCATTTTTGCCGGATTATTTGCCGGTCTTGGTATTGGCTTGATTGTTAGAGTAGGAGGCACAACGGCGGGGACAGTGATCCTGGCCCGACTTGCCAACAAATATCTGGATTGGAATATCAGTTACGGACTTCTGTTCTTCGATCTGATTGTGGCTTTCTCCTCATACTTCATCATTGGACCACAAGGATTAATGTGTACAATTGTCTTGCTGTTTGTTGGAACCAAAACAATGGAGTTCATTATTGAAGGGCTCAATCCGAAAAAAGCCGTTATGATTATCTCTTCCAAACAGGATGAAATCGCAAAGCAAGTCATTGAGAAGATGGATCGCGGAGTAACCGTCCTGTCCGGTCATGGCTATTACACGAAAAATAAGAAAGAAATTCTATACATTGTGATTAGCAAGCAGGAAGTTTCTATGCTGAAGAAGATTGTACGAGCAGAAGATGAGATTGCTTTTATCACCATTCATGACGTGCGTGATGTTTTCGGTGAAGGATTTATTGAACTCTCTAAAACTTGATGAATATGTATATAATGAAGAAAGGAGTTGCGGTGAAATATCACCGCAACTTTTTTGATAGGTTAATGGTATCCGGTATTAACCTAGTTCAATAAGAAAGAACCCTTCTCCGAAGAGAAGGGCAAAAGAGTATTAGTAATGTCTTCTTTTTTTGACTCCACAATATTCAACAGTGACATGACAGTGTTTTTTACACTTTGTAGGGACATATTTCACTTTGGTAACACAAGTTTTCGTAATTTTTTTGTAAAAACACTTTGGTCTTGGATGATGACATTTATGATGTTTTCTATACATATTAAAACCTCCCTGATCGTGATAAGGTATTCTATGAGCGTGTCACTGTTTCGGAAATGTATAAACGTCTATTATTGTATAATAATTCCTTTATTAGGCTTCTGTGTTACAGGTGAAGGTTGGTTCTTTCTAGTAAAACTTTCTACTAAAAGAGTGCAATGACAAAAAGCTGTACACCTACCAAACACGATGATATATTGAATTTAATCAATTTGTTAATAAACCTAACTAACTAAGCATTTAGCATAATTTCCAAGAGCGTTTTACAATCAGCAAGATATAGATCGAAACGGTATTATTCGTCTATATTTTGTACCCGAGAGCGACTTTAATCGAATTATGAAAAATGCTAACTATAAGAGGAGGCGATAACATGGCTGGCACACCGCAGTATATCCGCAATCTGAATGAAAATCTCATTATGGATGCCCTCATAACTCAGGGAACCATGTCGAGAGCGGAAATCAGCCGTCAGACCGGACTTAGTAAACCAACAGTATCTTTGGCAGTCGAACATCTGATTGATCGTAATCTGGTGAGGGAAATGGGGCCAGCTGACAACGCTCAGGGTCGAAAAGCAACCCTCATTCGTTTCAACGAAACGGCTTATTATGTCTGTGGGATAGATATCGGCGCAACTCGTATTCGGATTGCATTATCCGATCTGAATGGAGAGATCATTGCCTATCGAACATATCCCATGGTTGTTCAAGGAGCTTATGAGCGAGGAGAAGCGACGATGTTGGAGCTTCTTCGAAGCCATATGAACGAACTGCTGGATGAGAATCATCTGAACTGGGATCAGATTCAGTGCATCGGGTTCGGTATACCAGGCGTAGTGCTGCCTGAATCAGGGCGTATCAATCGTATTGTGGACCCTTTAGCGGGTCTGGAAGAAGCTTTCTCTTTAGAGTCGTTGTCAGGAGCTTTTCCCTGTGAAGTAATTCTGGAAAATGATGTGAATCTTGCAGCCCTTGGGGAGTATCGGAGTGGTGCAGCAGCAGGATATCCCTTGTTTGTTTTTTTCTCCATCGGCACAGGGACGGGCGCTGGAATCATGGTACATGGCCAACTGCTTCGAGGTTTAGGTGGCTTAACTGGAGAGATCGCGGAGATGCTGGTGGACGATGGCCGACGTCTGGAGGAAGTGCTGTCCGCTGATGGTCTGATGCAACTGGCGAAAGATTATCTAGATCAGCATGATGAACTATTATTGGAGGCTGCTGATTCGGGTGCAGATGCTCTTCACAGACACCTGACTCCCGAGAAGTTATTTGAAGCTGCGCGCAGTGGAGAAGTAGAGGCGTTAGACATTCTACAACAGTACAGCCAGAAGATTGCTTCCGCTCTGCGTCAGATTAGCGTTGTGCTTGCTCCGGATCTCATTGTGCTTGGCGGAGGTGTAGGAGGGAACGGTGATGTGTTATTGCCTTTACTGAGGCAGATCATCTCTGAGCAATTCCCGGTGCAACCACAGTTAATCTGTTCCAAGCTTGGTGAGCAAGCTGTTGTCACTGGTGCAGTGCAGGTAGCCGTACAACAAACGATGCTGAACCTTCAGCAGGCCATGGAATAAGAGATTGGATATACAACATGTGAGGAGGGAAAAGGGATGACAGAATCCGTGAAAAACGTAAGCATTAATTATCAGACCAATCAGAATGGTACGGTTGGAGGTGATCCATCCGGCTGGATTGCAGGTATTGACATTGGAGGCACCAAAACATTAATGCTCTTGTCATCACAACAGGCTGGAAATGAAGTTCATGAACGTATCTTGCCTACGCTTGCCAGTGATCAGCCGGATGAGTTCTTCCGATGGTTATTCGTTGAATTGGAAACATTCTGCCGCGAAGTTGGATGCAGTCTGGATCAACTTAAAGGTGCAGGCTTGGGATTCCCTGGTGTGATTCTGCAAGAGGAGGGGATACTGCGAAATGCTCCCGCTTTTCAGTGGCCTGAGCTAGATATTCGCCCTGCTATTGCGAAGTATTACAGCGGGAATATCATGTTGGATAATGATGTGAATATGGCGGCAATGGGAGAATATGATCAAGGGGCAGCACAGGGACATCAACACTGTGTAATGGTCACGGTTGGAACAGGCATTGGATCTGCTCTTATCCTGAATGGACAGCTCTATAGCGGCCAGAATGGAGCAGCAGGTGAGATTGGGCATTTCATTGCAGGAGACGAAGGGCTTTATACCGGTTACGTTGCGGATGCGGATTCCTTTGGCGTATTTGAGCAAGTGACTTCAGGTACGGGAATTACCGAACAGGCGAGGCGTTATTTTGCTGCTGGAAAGGGAAGTTCCTTATCCCTGATCATGAGTCTGGCAGGAGGGGAAGCGGAACAGATTGAAGCCAGGCATGTATTCAAAGCAGCGGAGTCGGGTGATCTTGCTGCCCTGGAGATTCTGGAACTACCCATGCGTTATATGGCGAGAGGTCTGGCGAATATTACGGCTTTACTCAATCCTTCCATTATAGTGATCGGTGGTGGCGTGGCTGCATCCAACCCATCCTATTATCTAAATGAAGTGCGCACACGCCTCCAACGTTACACTGTTCTGCCTACACTTCTAGCTGTAGCTGAACTGGGGAACAAAGCAGGAGCAATCGGGGCATTGGCTGCAATCAAGTCCAGTCTGACACGCACTTAAAAATAGAGAATAGGCGAAGCAACTACAGAAATAAAGGATGGAGATCCGGATGAGAAGTAGACATATGAAGGCTTACACAGAGAAAATAAAAGCCGATTCCAATGATGCAAAACGTGTTTTACTCCAATTACAGGGCCTATATCTGTTTATGGGGCTTGCCGGGGGGATGTTTAACCCGTACATTAATCCCATATTGGTTGCACAAGGTTTTTCCAGTAAAGAAACCGGATTTATTATGGCGTTTGGCACACTTGTATCCATTATTCTTCAACCTATATGGGGAATTCTGGTAGATAAGTTTAAAAAGACACGGTTCGTACTGGTGATAAGCCTGCTTGTTCCTGCATCGTTAGCGTATTTCTACAATATTCAAGTGTACTTTATATTAATATTGATTTATACTTTATGCACTATATTCCAAGTGACTCAAATACCCGTTGCTGACTCCTATGCGGTTACAGCTGCGAGAGCCGCGAACACCTCATATGGCATGATCCGACTCTTCGGCAGCATAGGAACGGGAGTTGGGGGATTTGCCGCAGGGATGTATCTCTCCCAGTTTTCCATTCACATGTTATGGCTACCATTTCTCCTGTTTAACATTCTGAGCGCTATACTGGCAAGTACACTTCCCTGGCAGACGAGCATATCCTCGTCCTCGGTAACCTTCTCCGTAGGTTTGGCAAGATTGCTCCGAAACCGGACATTCCTTCTATTTCTAACAGGTTGTTTCCTGGTTAACCAAACGCTCACTGCGTTTAACTCCTTTTTTGTTATTTCATTTCAGATGGCTGGCGGTTCTGTGACCATGACGGGTACAGCACTGTTGCTGGCGTCAATTACTAATGTTCCATCCATGTTGGCAGCGGCATTCATACTCCGAAAATGGGGGCATGAACGCACGATGCTGCTTGCAGCGGGGGCCTATATGTTACGTTGGGGGATACAATGGCTATGGCCAACACCTGAGGTCATGATTGGCGTTCAGGTGCTGCATGGGTTATCCTTCGGATTCTTTTATATCGCAGCAGTGGAATATGTGGCTTCCGTTACGGGACGGGAGATGCAGGCCACAGGACAAAGTTTATTTAACATGGTGTTTGCTGGCCTGGGCGGAATTGTTGGTAATATGCTTAACGGATATTTACTCGATTCCGGTGGTCCATCACTGATGTATCTGGCTTGCACGATCAGTGCGGCACTAGGATCAGTGATTCTGTATATCGTCAGCAGGCAGGCCAAAGAACAGAGAAGAGCATACTCATTAGAATAGAGATGGAAGGAGTTGGAGCCTATGAAAGTAAATCTAAAGCGGAATTGGCACACCAAGTTGATGTATTCGTATTTTCCTATTTTTCTGCTTACGATTTCCATTCTGATCTTTCTCTCCTTCCTGATTGTCAACGAACTCTCACGTAACGAAACACAAAAAGCCGACATGATCTCCACCCGCTATATCGTGGATACACTGGAGCGCTCGTTAAGTGACATTGAACTTCGGTTGCTTGAAGACATTGGTGCAAATAAAACATATAGTCGCTTTCTGGAAGCTGGCCAGGGACAATTATCGAGTCAGTTCATCTATGATGCGGCAAGTGGGCTGGGACGTATGCTGGATCAGCAGGATATGATTCAATCCATTTATCTCTATCGTATGTCCGATTCCCAGATTCTTACGCCCAGAGGCATGATGCGTTTGGAAGATTTCGAAGATCGTGCCTATATTGAGCAAGCCTTGAAAGATCGGGAGAACCTCGGTTGGAATCTGCCACGTGATTATAAGGAACGTTCTTTCGACGTACCTTCACAGGTGATTAGCATGAATAAGTGGCTTCCTTTACCGTGGGGCGGGGAAGGACTGCTCGTCATTACCATCCGCATGTATGCAGTGGAACGGCAGATTGATAACATGACCAATGAAAAGTTATCTGTTCTTCAGGTTCGGGATAAGAGCGACAATCTGATCTATACCGCGCATCAAATGGACCCTTCAGCAGGTGAAATCCTTAATCGTGTGACTGCGGACAAGCTTGGTCTGATCTTTGAGAGTGGTATTCAATCCGGACAGCTGTATTCATGGGTATCCCTTGTTTCTTATGTGTGGATCGGTATTGGTTTATTAACGATTGTTGGTGCGGTGGCGGGACTAATCTACATTACTCGCAGAAATACACGCCCCATCCAGCTGATCATGAATCGAATTCAGGCGTTACAGCCACGTGCCGAGGAGGTGGAAGCAGCTCCATCCGTCAAAGATGAACTGGCCCTCATCGATCGTGCGCTGGAACATCTGATTGCTCAAACGGTTGACTATGAGAAACAACATCATGAAAACTTGCTGATTCATCGCAGACAGTTGCTTGTTGATCTGATGGAAGGAGAGCGAATGGATTCGTTCCGTCAGCGACTTCGCCATCTGCAACCGCTAGAGGAACGATTCATGGAACCGAAGAGTGTTGCTGTCCTCATTGCGGAGATGAATGGTGACGATCTCTCGACCAATCAGAATATTCTGAAGATTGCGCTTATGAACGTAGTGGAAGAACTTGTGCAGAATGAGACCCAGTTCGGCGGTTGGGCTGAATGGTTTGGGAACCGCAGGCTTATTGTAGTGATTGCATCGGATGAGCAGGAAGGACTGGATCGTGAATTACTTATGGATCTGGCTAAGCAGATGCATATGTGGATTGCGGAAAACTTCCGCTTACGGTTTGCGTTCGGGATTGGACGAACCGTATCGGGCTGGGAGGAGATTACTCGATCCTATGTGAGTGCAGATGCGGGTTTGCAGCATAGACTTACCCTAGGTAAAGATGCGATCGTTCTCAGTGAGCAACTGCCGGATCGTATTGAGCTGCAATCGTACAAGTATTTGCAGATGCTCGCAGACTTTGTCCGTGAATTCAGGCTTACGGGTGATGGTTGGCGAACGCAGCTGGACCAGATGTTTGTTGCGTTTAATGAAGATCAGATTACAGATAACGATATTCGCATGTTGCTGCAGGCGTTAATCCAGATGTTGTCCCGTGAATTCGGGGAGCTGTCTGAGCGGCTGCAAAGCCAATTTGCCGAGGAAATCCTGACTCGTCTTCGCAGTGATATTCAGCAGGTGGAGACACTCGAGGGGATTCAAGAGATTTTGCAGGAGTGGCTTAAAGAGGTTTATCGCAATTATGTATCTGTAAATGAAACAAAAAGTCATCGCGCGATGATCAACGAGCTGCGGATCTATATTGAAGAGCATTTTGATGATCCGGATCTGTCGCTGAAACATCTGAGTGATCGGTTCCAGATCTCGGGCAAATATGCAAGTTATCTGTTCAAGGAAGAGTTTGAGATGAAGTTTGTTGATTTTCTGGTGAAACTGAGGGTCGAAAAGGCCTGTCGCCTGTTGTCTGCATCCGATATGGCTGTTCAGGATATTGCTCTGCAAGTGGGTTATGCCAATGCCATCTCTTTCGGCAGAGTATTTAAACGGATTATGGGCGTGACACCAGGAGACTACCGCAAGCAGGGTGGAAAACAAGGGGATCAATAATGGAATTGCACGTGTTAGAACATTCGCATATCGGGTAAAATCCAATAATCCTAGAGATATCTATGAAATCTCCTGTATGAGGCAATAAGGTTTCGTCCCTTATCGTCCTTTGCAGGAGATTTTTTGGATGTTCAACCACGATCTTAGGCCAGTGTAGCTGGTATGTTGTTAAGGAATTTTACGAATGTCCTATACTAGCATTATGACAATTCATAGATTAATAGGGCAGGAGTTGAAGATGGTGTACAAATATGGACAGCAAGTGTGGGGATCGGTAGATATCAGTAAACGGGTTACCATTACAGCAAGCAACAACACATTTGCATTTCATGTAGATGACTCGTCATATACGATAACTATACCTGTTGGTACCTACACGACAAGTCAACAAAGGCATGAATCCGAACTTATTCAGGCCATTTCGAAGGCAGGGGCAGCTCAGAACATTCCAGTACGATTTATTTTGGGCGGAATGCATTATGATGAGAAGTATAATGTGTTGATTTTGGAACATACGGACACGACCAACGAACATGTCATCGATCAATTTGCGGGAAATGCCATCGATACGTTGTTTGGTCAAATGAAGTTTAATCTTCCGCCGAGGAATTAGTCGTGGAATCGTTCTACACGTGTTGCTAAACAAGGAGATCACATAAGATGTGGTCTCTTTTTCATTTTTTGAAGAGAGATTTAATGGAAAAAAGATTATTGCAAGATGGGTGATGCCAGATTGTCTATGAGAAATCAAAATGAATGCAACATAATATGTTATTATAGTTAACATTAAAGGTGTGAAAATTGTATATTGTCAGGAAATATGTTTATACATCGCGGTATTTAACGTAAAAAACGTGAATTTCACATGTTGAAAATAGTTTATTGTCTAAATATCAGATCTTATGTAATGATTAGTGACATTCACAGGTGCAACAAAATGGGATGAACAAAGTGGAGTGGCAATCATGTGAATCCATTCAGAGAGTGTGCGAAAGGGGAAAGGTCAAATGAGATTATTTCAAAGACGTAAGGCAGGCAAGGCAAGTTCAATCCTCGCAGTGGTAACAGCATTCACTCTATTATTATCTGCATGTTCGTCAGGAAGCGAATCAACATCTTCATCAGGAGAGACGGGTTCGGGGGAAAAAACGACTTTGAAAGTAGAAATCTTCGACCGGGGAAACACACCGGCGGGCTACACCATTTCGGACAGTTATCTGACTCGCTTCATTCAAGAGAAGTTTGGTGATCCAAACAACATCGATGTCCAGTTTGTTCCGGTACCACGCTCGGAGGAAGTACAGAAACTTAACGTTCTGATGGCGAGTGGCTCTGAAGTACCTGATATCGTCTTTACCTACGATTCGGGAACATTCAACCGGTATGCAGAGCAAGGAGGTCTGACTGAACTTACGGATCTGATCAATCAAAGTGGTCCTAACCTGAAGAAGTTCCTGGGAGATGAAACGCTGGCCTACGGTCAATACGATGGACAACAGTTCGCGGTTCCAGGTAAACGTCTTGTACTTGGCAAGTACGCATCCTATGTTCGTCAGGACTGGCTGGATGCACTTGGATTGCCTTCCCCTGAGACAGCTGAGGAGCTGCATACAACACTGAAGGCCTTCAAGGAAAAAGATCCGGGTAAGGTTGGCACAGGACTTATTCCTATGGGGATGTCCATTGCCTCGGCTCAATATGAACCACTGATCTGGTCATTCATTGAACCGCTGACGGAAGAACAGAAATATACATTAACGCAACAACTGGGTTCTAATGACTATCCAACGTTGTTGCCTGGTTTCAAAGACGCTCTGAAATATATGAACACACTATATAATGAAGGATTAATGAGCAAGGACTTTGGACTCGATAAAGACAAGAAAAAGCTGTGGGAAGATGTATCTAACGGCAAAGTTGGATTCTACACGGAGGATGCAGGGGAGATTTATATCTCCGGTACGTACAAAAACCTGCAAACCAATCAACCTGGTGCAGTGATGACACCGATTGATGCCTTCAAAAACTCCGAAGGCAAATTTGCCAAACCGGCATATGCACCCAATGCGATGTATGTCATGATTCCGAAATCGAGCAAAAATGCGGAAGCCGCGATGAAGTATCTGGATTGGATGGCTTCGGGCAACAACTTGTTCGACCTGCAATTCGGTGTTGAAAATGAGAACTATGAACTTGTGGATGGGGTCCCACTGATCAAAGATGATGCTTCTCCTGAAATTGCAGGCCGTATCTATAATTCCGGTGACATTGCCATTATCGTGAACGGTAAATACGTTGGGGATGACAAGAAAAATGAAGAGGCCTATGTCGTTCAGGTAGAGTCGAAGTATCGGGATGATATGCGCAAGTCGGTAGCGATCTCTAACACGGACACCATTCAACCGGTACGTTTCTCCAAACCGATTGATGCAGAAGCACGTTACGGTAACGGCTTGAAAGACAAATTTATGGAGTTTTTCGTGAAAACAACCATTTCCAAACCCGCTGATTTTGAAGCCACGTATGACAGCATGATGAAGGACTACATGGCGAGTGGTGGCCAAGCAATCCTGGATGAACGTACAGAAGCTTACAAAGCGATGAAATAAGTAGAGTAGAGATCACATCTAATGTGTATGACAACAAAGAACAGGGATTTCATTAGGGCGATGGCAACATCGCCTTGATGAAGAATCCTGAATGACATGGGGGGAAGGTTTATGAAAACAAGCATCTATTTCCGCAGAAACTGGCAACTATATGCGTTGCTCCTACTGCCCATGATCTACTTCATTATTTTCAAGTATGGGCCAATGTATGGCGTGCAGATTGCGTTCAAGGACTTTAACTTCTTTCAAGGGATCGCCGGTAGTGAGTGGATTGGCTTGGATGCATTCAGAGAAGTGTTTCAAAATCAGGGATTCTACACGGCATTACGCAACACGTTAGTACTTAACATGCTGGATCTACTGGTCTCCTTCCCGGCACCACTTATATTAGCCATCTTATTGTTCGAGCTGAAGAAGGCCTGGTTCAAAAAGTTGGCACAGACTTTACTGTACATTCCTCACTTTATTTCGTGGGTCATTATTGGAGGGATCGTACTTCAGGTATTCGGTACACAATCCGGTTTTATTAACAATATCTTGATGAGCATGGGATTTGATCCATTACCTTTCCTTTCAGACAAAAACTATTGGCTCTTCACGTATCTTGCGGTAGGCGTGTGGCAGAGTGCAGGCTGGGGTACGATTCTGTATCTGGCATCTCTCACGGGCATTAACCGGGAACTCTACGAAGCCGCAGAAGTGGATGGAGCAAGTCGGCTACGCAGAATCTGGCACATCTCCTTGCCAGGCATCAAAACAACGATTGTTACCTTATTGATCATCAATGTCGGCAACATGATCTCTATCGGCTTCGACCGACCATTTATTATCGGTAACGTGGCTGTTCGTGAATACTCGGATGTGCTCAGCACGTTTGTCTATCGTGTCGGTTTACAATCTGGTCAGGTTACGCTCGCAACAGCTGTAGGTTTGTTCCAGGCTTTAGTTGGACTTGTCTTCATACTCGGAGCGAACTATACGTCCAAGAAATTAACCGATGAGAGCATTATGTAGTGGATTGAATCACATATGATCTGTAAGGAGTGAGTGGGATGTCTGAAAACACGGCGAATCGAATATTCAACACGGTAAACGTCATTCTTATTGTCATTACGATGGTGCTGTGTCTTGCACCATTCATTCATATTATTGCGATCTCTCTCAGCTCAAACCGGGCGATCGGTTCAGGAGAAGTTTCCTTTTTCCCCAAAGAGTTGTCCTTTGAGGCGTATACCAAAGTATTTGCAGATGGATCAATGATTCGTTCCCTCATCTATACGATTTGGCTGACCGTCCTGAGTACGGTGCTAAGCATGGTGATGACCATTGCAGCTGCATATCCACTGGCGAAGAGTAATCTGAAAGGGCGCAAGTGGTTCATGCTTGTCATTGTGGTGACGATGTTTTTCAGTGGCGGCATTATTCCTGAGTACATTCTGATCAAAAATCTACATCTACTCGATAGCACATGGGGACTTATTCTGCCTGGATTGATTAGTCCGTTTTATATGATTATCCTCATTACCTTCTTCAGAGGTATTCCCGAAAGTCTGGAAGAAGCAGCAGGCATTGATGGAAGCAGCCACTTTGGAACACTTATGCGCATTATTTTGCCACTATCACTTCCGGTTATGGCAACACTGAGCCTATTCTACGCGGTAGGACGGTGGAATGGTTTCCAGGATGCACTCATGTATATTACCAAGCCAGAGCTGTACCCTTTGCAATTGAAATTGTATCAGATGATTCAGCAAAACCAGATTACAGAACTGATGCAGAACGAAGGTATTGGCGCCGTTCAGGTCCTGCCTGAGAGTCTGAAAGCAGCCAGCGTTATATTCTCCACGTTACCGATCCTGCTTGTGTATCCTTGGTTGCAGCGGTACTTTATCAGTGGCGTAATGGTAGGTGCTGTAAAAGGTTAATAGAGGTTGTTCAAAAAGTTCACTTTTGATTACGAATGATGCCTAGTGGCATCATCAGCATCGAATATGAAATTTAGCCGAAATGTCCGTTGCTCACGTAGTTGTCCTACGCTCCGCTACTCCATTTCTAGCTTAATTCCATCTTCTTGGTACTGAAAACTGATCTTTTTGAACACGCACCTATAGTCTCGGGAGGGCGCATGACATGACACAACGAATGGTAGAGAAGATGTCGAAAGAGCAACAGTATCTTGTAAATCAGTCCATGTTGATGATGGATAGCTTCTATGACAAGGAAATGGATCTGATTCGGAGTTTCGAAGAGGAGGATTCATCGCAGCACAGCACACGAGCCAGTGCACATTATGCGCTCGGATTGTTAATTCGAAATGAGCCTGGTGATGCGGAACGCGCGATACGAGTGTTCCACAAGGTGCTCGATGTTCAATATGACGCTCCGGATGAGATCTATCACGGAACCTTCGCGACCCGACCAACTGATGTGCATCCACCAGCGGGTCACTATGCTTGGAAATCTTTTGCGCCAGGCACGGCCTAT
Organism: Paenibacillus sp. FSL H7-0940; assembly: GCF_037979415.1. Classification (NCBI taxonomy): domain Bacteria; kingdom Bacillati; phylum Bacillota; class Bacilli; order Caryophanales; family Paenibacillaceae; genus Paenibacillus; species Paenibacillus sp. FSL H7-0940. The sequence goes on along the minus strand of NZ_CP150280.1, from coordinate 2,757,927 downwards.
TTCCTGGAACGCACCTTTGAGAAGGTGTCTGCGCAGTTTATCCATAAACTACAGGAAGAGGGTTCTCTGCTAACAGAGGCAGCAGACCCCAAACAACTGAAACACCTTTTTTATTCGGCAGTGAATCAGGTTCTGCCACAAGTCTGGATCAGTTATGATCCCAACTGGCGCGAGTTTATCGCTTGTGTCTGTGTGGTTGTGACTGCCGAATTCGCCGAACTTATGCCGGAGACACTCATGAAACGGATGGACCATGCGATGGAGTTGGCTGTGCAAGGGTCAATAGAACGCAGGTTATCGGACGTAATCCCCATGAATACGAATATTGAGTTAATGCATATTTTCATTACCCACTACTACGGCCATCGCTTGAACCGAACAGAATGGATTCAGCATTCGGATGAACAGGCGGAGGGATTGGTGAAGGAGTTCGAACAATACGACGGTACATTTGCGGAATTCAATACGACAACGTATTACGGGGTTGATCTGTCCGTGCTCGGCATGTATCGAAAGTATGGACTCAAGGAACGTTTGATCGAAATTGGACACCGGATTGAACATGGGCTGTGGAATAACATTGCGCTATATTACAATGCCAACCTGGAGAATCTCTCCGGCCCGTTCTCCCGGGCGTACGACATGGAGATGCGAGAGCATAGTTCGATCGGTGTATTTATCTATCTTTTGCTTGGAGAAGGGTATGAATATCTGGCAGGAATCAACTGTGAGTCAGGCCATGATCCACTGATTGCGCTCCTTGGGGTGGATGTGCCCGCTGAAGCCGTGCCGTATTTCAAGGCTCATCAAAAAGATCGGCTTGTGCAGAAACAGTTCATGGAACTGTGTGAGCGCAATGATCCAACGTCCAATCGGAATCTGTGTACAGCCAAAGCTTGGATCGGTGAAGATCGGATGATCGGGGCCATGTCGGGAAGTGTGAATACGAATGGACAGATGCATCCAGCCACGATCCACTGGCAGACGGAGACGGGGGAACGTTATTATCTTCGCTTGATCCGCCGTGAGGTAGGCGAGGGGTGGAACAGCCATCTGCGCGGAATAACGTTTGATGCGGACCTCACGCCAGATTCGTTAACCATTGATGTGGAGCTGGATACGGCGGAAGAGATCGACGTTTATTTTGAAATCAGAGGGCCATCCCTTCGTCAGGAGGATATTACAACAGCGTTATGGCAGTTCCCAGGACTTACGTGTACCCTGAAGGCTGAAGCACCTGAACCATCCGTGTTAATGTACGTGAATCATGCGGAGATCATCTATCGTTATGTGCCTGGAAAGACGGTAAACAAGATGAGATTTGAACTGATCCTCCGTGAAGACAACGGTTAGAGGGATGAATAGGTATATAAGATGAACTGAACATTTACACGAGAACGAAGAGTGCAGAACCGATCTGAAGAAGCGGAGCGTTCGCCTGAAAGCTTTCTGCAAGAAAGCTGCATCGGAAGCATAAGCTATCACCCGATTTTTCCCTTTGGAGAAGGGGATCAAAAAAATCTGGGGATAACAGCGATCGGAAGATGGTACTGCAATTGGAGTGATCTAGTGTAAAGTTTATTGGTTCAACTTATATAGATAGAGATAAATGGAATATGAATGGGCGATAGAATGAGAGACAGGAGGAACCAATGATGTATACGGACAAACAGGAATATTCGTTCTCAACATGTTGGAATATCAAACGTCATACGACCGGACAAGGTATGATCGAGGAGATCAAGTCTCTTGGATTCAAACAGGTGGAACTGAATTACAACGTAACGGAAGAGATGCTGCAGACGATAGAACCGATGATTGAACGGGGCGAGATCGGTGTATCCAGTGTGCATAATACATTCCCGCATGTGGCTGATCCCGATTACGGGACGGATTCCGTCCTGCTTGGGTTCGATGATGAACCGCGCCGCAAACGGGCGATTGAGCTGTTACTTCGCTCAGCCGAGTACGCACATCGTTATGGGGCCAAGGCTGTTGTTGTACATCCCGGTGAGGTTCCGTTTGAATACAATATAGATGAAGCGTTGAAAAAGATATACCACGATCAAGGACCGGATTCACCGGCATATCAATCTTTATGGCAAGAGATGCTGGAGAAGCGGGAAGATGGCAGCGCACATTACCTGAGCCTTATTCAGGAGAGTCTGGAAGAGGTATGTAACTTGTCGGAGCAGCGGGGATACGGAGTGAATTTCGGTATTGAGACCCGTTCACGCTGTTATCAGATGCCGACTTTGAACGAAGCAGGAACGATTATTGGACAAATGAAGGGCGCACCGCTTGGTCTTTGGTACGATATTGGTCACGGCATGATGATGGATCGAATGGGGCTGTACGATAATGTACGTGAGGCTAACGCGTTGATTGATCACGTGGTTGGCGTGCATATTCATGAAACCGTAGGGTTATCAGATCATTGGTGCCCATACATCCATAGTAAAGACATGACATATTTTGATTCGTTTTTGGATATTATTGACCGATCTCCGGTGAAAGTATATGAATTAAAAGCCGCGTGTACACCGGAAGAAATCGATGAGAGTCATGGAATAATCACGGCTCGTATTGCTGAACGTCATGCGGCGCGTCAGCGTGGATAGGGAGCATACGCATCAAGCATGAATGCACCTTATAGGAAAGTAAACCAACAGATGAGCGGTTCAGAACAAACCTCAGGTTGCATTACAGGGTGTTCTGCCGCTCTTTTGTTGTTTTTTTAAACGGGTACATATTTTTACCGTTTCTCAGGGAGTGTTACGTCACCGAGAATCCCTGCCTGATAGCCTTTGACTACAGCACCAATTCTGGACTTAACACCAAATTTCTGTGTAATAGAGGTTATATGATACTCCACTGTACGTTGACTGATCGCCAGATCCTGTGCAATCTCCTTGTTGGTCATCTCCAGTGCAATGCGGTTAAGTACTTCCCGTTCTGTTGCCGTGAGTGATTCCTCCAGATTAGGGGATAACATGGTCTCTGGAATAAGAACATGACCCAACATACTCTGGTGAATGGCGTTGATAATCTGTCCATACGTTGCTTGTTTCGACAAGTAGGCATGAACGCCCAGATCATAAGCTTTTAACTGGAATTCGTGATAGTTGTATCCGGATAGCAATATAATTTTGACGGATAACCCGTATTGATCTTTCAATCTTCTCACAACCTCGAACCCGTCAAGCTGGGGCATGCGGATATCCATCACAACAACATCTGGTCGCAACACCTCTACTTCGGATAAAAAAAGCAATGGGTCGCTGAATGTCTTCACTACCTGTATGTCTGGTTCGCGGTTTAAGCGGTTGTTGAGACCTTCCATGACCAGGGGGTGATCATCAAGTAGTACGATTGTAATGGGTTCGCTCATTGTTCAGTTGCTCCTTTGGTTAAAGGCAAACGGATGTTGATTGAGGTTCCTTTGCCAAGGCTGGAATGTATGGTGAATTCTCCACCGAGATGCTGAATGCTGCTTTGTATGGATATCAAACCGAAGTGCCCTGTTGCAGTATCAAATGTGCTATGAACATTAAACCCCAAGCCGTCATCCTCTACTTGTAGAATCAAGTCAGTATCCCTTGTATGTACCTGAATGGAGCAAAACGACGCCTGTGCATGCTTCATCACATTCATAATGAGTTCACGGATCGTCCGAAAGACGGTGGACTTCAGAGGTTCGTGCTTTAACTCTTCAGAGAGAGCGTTGTAGTTTAGTTGCATGCTGATGCCACTTTGCATTTGAAGTGTACGGATGAGCCATTGCAACGCTTCCTCGAGATCACTTCGATCCATAATATGAGGGTAGAGATCATCACATAATTGACGTATATCTCTCTGGGAAGCATACAGGCACTCCAGCCAAACAGCCGTTTGATCCTTATGCGTCTCTCCGGTATCGTGTAATTCCTCCAAATCACGAGACAGGAAAATCAGGTTTTGAAGCAGTTGGTCATGAAGGAAATAAGAGGTTTTCATACGCTCTGCCTGTTGGGCTTCCATCATAATATCATTGAACTGCCGATGACGGCGTATCTGGTGTTCATGAAGAGCTGTCTGGTCTACACGGTATTCATATCGCTTCTGCAGATCGGATAAGAGTCTGCCATTGACGAGCATTCGAATTGCTTCCAGCCTGCCTTTATCAATGATATCCTGTTCCTCTGCTGAAAAAAGGGTGCGATTTTCTTTGTGACCAATGCCCAGAAATCCTATCGTCTCCGTAGTGGGCTCACCCGACAGCTCCCAAACCTGTGCCAAATCAACTTTCTGTCGTAAAACTTCAATATCCAACGCCTGGTTATCTATATTCTGAATGGAAGCAAAAACCCCTGTACCTTCCTGAGAATATCTGTGCTTATCATCAATCCATATGACAATTACACCTTCAATATCCAGCATCTTGTGGAACATCTCGGCAAACACGTGAATCATGTCCCGCATGTTTTGCTGCTCAGCCATTCGCACAGTCAACCGAAGTTGCTGGTGTTCCAACCAGTCTTTGTTAAGTTTGTTTTTCTTGCGTGAGCGTGTGAGCGTGTACTGATACACCCAAGTGATCAGCAAAAACGAGACAAACAGCAAGCTGATATGAATTAACGAATGCAGGTGAGAAGCAGCCAGAAACAGTAAAAATGCGATTAAAGCATATAGTCCATGAATCATCAATCTTGGCATAACCAGTTTGAGGTCAAGCATACTCCGTTGTACAAGTACATAAGTGAACATCCATGATAAAGGCAGAAATCCAATTAATGTGTACTCTACAGGCAATAACGGTTCACCTTGAAGCAGGGTTGGAATAGCAAAACAGATGATGAAGGGAATCAGGCTGACAATAATTCCTGTTAACATGAGCAATAGCTGGTTCTGCTCCTTGCGATTGTAGCTTTTACGATTAACCCATGTCATCCAGATTAAGATCAGAAGGGTTGCACAAAGAATAAAGTTGAGCAGATTGGTTGGACCAGACGGTGCAACAGGAGTACTGACGGTAGTAATGCCTTGATTGATCTGAATATCGGTCATCATCCACTGCTTGATGTACAGAAAGGCAAGGCCAGTAGAGTAGGCAATCGCAATACATCTGCTGATGATTAATAACCATCGGAAACGATGCAGACGGGTACGGAATACAAAAGACACATAAAAAGCAGTTAGACAGTAAGGTAACCATGCCGCACAAAAGGCCAGAATATAATTGGATAAAGGCAACTGGGATGTGTATATCGTCAGTATACATATGGCCATGGACAGGTTAAGCAGGTAGAACAGGCGCATCACTCGTGAACCGGGTTGGCTAAACAAGGCATAGGTTCCGGTCAACAATAGCAATAATTCTACTATGGATGAGAAGCCGATGTTGAACCATTCACGTGGTCCAGGCTTCATGGTATGTTCGGATGCCTGACCGTGAGAATTCTCAACGTCGATGATGTAGGCTTCAGTCACTAAGAATACACCTTTTTGATGGAGTAACCGGACTCCTCCTTTGGGTTCCAAGGAGATAACGGTGTCACCTGATCTAATCCCGGATGTATAAGCTAAACCTTGAGGATCTACATCATGTACTGCCGAAGAATTGGAGGCATTTGGTGTCAACGAAAGTCCGATATAAGGATTCATAAATGAAGAGATATGGATATACGTGGCTGTCAGTATAAAGCACAACATCGTTACAAACCACACGAAATTAAATTTAGTTTTCATGAATCTATGTAATGAGAGTTTTAGTCGCATGGTAAAATCATCCGTTCTTATAAAATGCATCATTGGTAAAATGAAGTGGAAAAACAAGCCATGTAGCAATGACATGGCTTGCCGAGCATCACTCTATGTTAATGTAGCAGAGTGCCTAACATTTTGTACATCAAAACGGATGATTCCTGCCTCAGCATAGGTTGCTTCGATCTATAATCCACAGCACCGGTGCTGGATACAGATACTTCCGGACCGTAGAGACCTAGAGCAACCACAAACTGGACACCTTCTTCAGCCCAACGATCCTGTGAACCGATGAGATCGGCAGTTACGGCAGGTGCGCCAAGGAGTTGTTGTGCCGTTCTCGATATGATCACCGCGGCCTCTTGCCTTGTTATGGCTTGGTCAGGATGGAACAATCCACGAGTATTACCTTGCACAATACCCAGTTCAAGAGCGGTTTGAATGTAGGCGGCGTAGGGACTTGATTGGGTATCTTTAAATTTTGGTGATTGAGCTGAAATGGACATTCCGCTTATGCCCACAACCTGTGTTACAAACTCCCCACGACTAACAGGCTTCTCTGGTTCAAATAGGGATTGATCCTGTGGATACAGGCCAATCTGTGTTAAACGATAGATGTACGGAGCATAGGGATGGTCTTCTGGCACATCTTCATAAGGTTTGGCTTCTGGCAATTTCTCGGACCAGCTATCTGACTTGTTGTAATAGAAATACGTGATTTCACCTGACTGATTTTTTTTGAAACCAGCGAGCTTGCCTTCCTCATCCATGAACAACATGTCCTTAACGGGTGTTAAAGTGTGAGTGCCATAAGCATCTATAACCTGAAGACCTTTCTCTGTTGCTGAAATATCATACAACCATGCAGGCAGGCGGATATCACGATATAGTCCCTCGTAGGAATGGAGTGAAGACTTGGGTACGCTATAATCACTATAATGCGTCTCATTATTCGGATAAAAATGATCCATAAATGCTTGGAAAAGCGCTTCTCGCACATCTGGTCCATCACTGTTGGAGACGATAAATAGTCCAGTCTTCTCGTTAGGTAACAGCCACAGATTGGAGTGGAATCCATCAAGATCGCCTGCTTTACTCACGACTTTACGTCCATGATTATACTGCGAATAGGTGGATTCGAATCCGTAACCTGTGCCAGGTATATCCGCGTGTATGGAGACATCCAACGTTTGCATCGCTTGGACGGATGACGGTTCGAGTATACGTGCACCCTGGTACGAACCTTGATTGAGCTGCGCAAGCATAAAGTGAGACATATCCCGTCCAGTTGTAATTAATCCGCCCTCAGGGGAGCTGTCCGGTATATTGGGATATTGCGGAAGCTCCTGCCCTTCAGCGCCATAAGGAGTTGCGAGTTTACTCAGCGTGTCTTTGCTTAGTGTAAAATGGCTATCCGACATATCAAGAGGGTTGAATATATGCTGTTGTACATAAGTCTCAAACGGAAGTTTGGACTGTTTCTGAACAATGTAGCCCAAGAGTGCATAGCCGTAGTTGTCGTAACGGAAAACTTCTCCTGGATTGCGAACAACGGACGGTTTGTTGTCTTGGATGAATTGCTCAAGCGGATAAGAATGATTCAACTCCCTGGGTATAGTTGCTGCATCTGTGAAATCAAACCCGCTGGTGTGGGTCATTAGATGTTCCAATGTTAACGCTGTTCCGGTGTGGTTGGTCAGATTAAGACCATCTGTGTATGCGCTAATATCCTGATTAAGTTTTACGTTACCTTGCTCGGTCAATTGCATAATAGCGGTTGCTGTCAGCGTTTTGGAGATGGAGGCTACACGGAATAGAGTGGAGTCGGCGTCGACGGGGATTTGTTTTTCCACATTGGCATAACCATATCCTTTATTCAAAACGATCTGTTGATCGTGAACAACGGTGACTACCGCACCTTTCAGAGCAGACTTCACTTCAGGTTGGGCGAAGAATTGATTGATGAACGATTCAGTTTCCTGAGGACTTACCTGATGAAGGGGGAGACTGCTTTCAGCTGATACACTGGTCATCGTGGTGAAACTTAGAGATGCAACCAGGAGGATGTTGGCTACGGCACGTTTCCAATTAGGATTTGATTTGTAGCTGTGTTGTTGTTGTCGAGTTGGACATGTTGCTACGTGAGATTTCATGAAATTCTCCTTTGAGTTGAGATATGTTCGTTCTCTTACATTCAAGTACATCTATAATCTATCAGTTCGGATGTAATGGCGATTCCGTAGTACGCACTTATTACGGCAGGACTACCGCAAACCTTTTTGCGTGATCCCGCAATTGTTGAGGATGAAGAGTGAGTTTTGAATGATCTTGAATATATGAAAAGAGGTATTTGTCATGATGGACCCACCCAACGGGGATCTCGACAAATACCTCTTTTTGTTTCGTCTTTTTATTTTCCATGGAAAGCGACATAGTGCAAAGGAATTGGGAAGTAGATTTTATAAAACTACTCGTACATCCGTCGTTCAAGTTCAGCATAGGCAATGGCAGGATCATCACTGGAATTATCAATATAAGCGACGGATGAAGCAGGGAGCGGCCAGGCTATTTCTTTACGGACGAGAGAAGCTGTGAATGCATCCCAGTTGGCTAACTTCCATTCATCTAGTGGGGATTGTCTCGCTGTGATCCGTTTGTGATACAACGCTTCATTCTCCAGATAAATATAGGCTACACGCACATCCGTATCATCCAGGGTATGTCCGATTCGTGCAAGTTCCTGAGCAATCCAATCCGGGGTACCGATTTCCTTGGTAAATGGCCCCACAACAATCGTATCGATACCCAACTGAACGTTATCCAGAGCGGCATCCATCGTAATGCGGTACCCAAGATCACGGCACAACCTTTTGTATTCAGGCGAATCTCGGTCGGAAGGATCAAGTCCCTGAAGGGTCATGATCGCCTCAGCCGCGGGACGAAGCAAAATATCCATATCAAAGAAAGTCGCTTTATGTTTACGGGAAAGGGCTTTGGCAAGGGTGGTCTTGCCACTTCCGGCCCCGCCGAGAAAGAAAATTAGTTTGCTCATGAATGTAATGCCTCCTTAGTATGGTGCAAGTGCGTGTAAGATGTGAGCTAATATCATTTGCTTATTTTAGCACAATCCATAACAATCTCACTTCATCACCTGCGAAGGAAACCAGATATGACGCAGGTTCACCCAGCCCTGGCTGTTGAAAGATAGACCACGTACCGAAGGCAGATAAGCGGTTTCTACCGGTTTTTCGGATAAATGGAACAGTAAATTCTGACCAACCAAAAATTGCTCAATGCGGTCTAATTCACGAGTTCGATCCGCAGCGATGGGAGAGGCGACGATGGTTTGCAAGATCTCATGGATCGTTATACGAGTAGAATCTTCCAGATGCTCAGACAACGTGGAGTAAAGATCATATCTGCGCAGTTCTTCGTCCCTGTCCCGAATGAGAGAGAAGAGAATCAGATCAGATTCCAACCTCAAGTTTCCTTTGAACTGCTCCATCGTAGCAGTACGGACGGTACAGGAGAAACCGCACAGCTCCAGTATGGACGCCAGATGTTGGGCATCCCTGCGATACTGTGGGATGGTCGCAATTTGCAGTGAGATGGGAGTATACGAAGTAAGTCGTTTAGTAATATCTCTTAATCCCTCCGGGTCAACCATCCCGGTATTCACCGCACTAAAATCAGTCTCCATGACTTCAGAGTCATCTGCATGTCCGTCATCTCTATACATTCCAGCAAGGCATGACTGAAGGTGTGCTCTTACTTCCGGATCGTTTAACGGTCCGTTTTTTTGTGTATTACACGTGAGTAATTTATGAACCATTACACCTGCACTAATCTGTGTCCAGTCTGCACCCGCAGACGAAGACGGATTATGAACAAGATGAAAGAACGGAGTTTCGATATCTTGGCTATCGTCCATTTTTGCCGAGACACTCCACGGAATTTGCAGGATATCTACCCGGTCCATATGTGCTCTACCCTGAAAATACGATGAAAAGGCTTCAAGTCTGCACAAGTGATCATCCCAGGCGGTGACCTTGAACGGTCCCGTCCCAACAGGTTTTTGCATCCCATGTACATCACCCGAATGCTTCATCTTATGTTCGTTTGTTCCTGGTGATGGTACAATCGCCGCACGACTTGTTGTCAGGAAGGACAAAAACAATTCATGAGGATCTTTAAGCTGGAAACACATGGTTAAGGAATCGACCGCTTCAATAGATAGAATCTGTTTACTTACATCACGGTACAGTGTCCGGCGATCTGTAGATTGCAGCCGTTCAAACGTATGCACTATATCATGGGCCGTCAACAACTGACCATCGTGAAATGTAATACCTTTTCGCAAATAAAAGATCCAGGTCTTTCGGTCTGCACTGACATCCCAGGTATGAGCGAGACATGGGAGGATCTCTCCCTGTTCACCCCGCTGAACCAACCCGTCAAAGACATGGCTGGTAACAAAGGATTCAGCTAATAGATTAATGAACAGCGGATCAAGGGCATGAAGCTGTTGGCGCAGGGGCAACCGAAGCGTATCAATCTGCTCATTATTGGTGCCGGCTTCCGTATGATGTCCTGAATACCCAAGCAACCACTGGTTTAGATGATCCTGCATGATTGTTGAACTGGAGAATGCGCTCACCTGCTCGGCAGCTTCCTGTAACTCCCGGCGATTCATGGCCTGCATCATATATTCTGCGGCGATTTGATCAGCCGGAACAAGCAAAGTCAGTGAAGAACGCCGACCCCGGCCACGCTGGGAAACCCAACGAATCCAATCATGGGCAACCATCTTTTTGACAATCGTTAACGTATTGCGGTGTGTACAATTTAGCAACTCAGCGAGATCGGCGAGTGTAAGTTCATGTTCTGTATGGTGACCGTAATGGCGATGCAACAGCAGATATTGCTGATGTAATTTCAAGTGTTGATTCCCTCCTGGAGGTGAACTCTGACGTATTCCTCTAAAATAAGAAGTTTTGTCGATTTTAATTTCTATTTATATTCCTATTTTATCATCTAGAATATAGCATAGAAAGGTTAATGGAGGTTTTTCCCATGATTGATAAAATAATGGCTTCACCGCAACGCGCTCTAATCACGCTACTGTCTGCATGGATGCTGGCGATCATTCACCAGTATTTATTCTATGGTAATGAGATTGGCGTATCGTATCCTATCTTTGTAATTCTCTTTTATTTGTTCATGTATCTGTTTGCACGGGACCGCATGAGGTCTTTCAAGTTCATTGATGCTTTTGTGGCGGCTGTATTGCTATTGTTGTCGCTAACGTTCCTGTTATACGACAATGAACTGCTGTATGTTCTTAATTTTCTGTTTGTACCCGGCGTAGTTATCTTACATATGACGTATCTGATGGGCAGAAAACAGAAGCAGTGGTGGGAGATCGGTTTGATTGGTACGGCTATTGACCACATGCTGCCTCAAGCCATACGTCATTGGGGGACTGTTGCTGCTATTGCTGTGAGAGCAGGCGGGCGTGGCATGGGCAAATCCCAAAAAACAGTTGTTTTCAAAGTACTCATTGGTCTTGTGGCGTCCTTGCCTATCCTCATTGTAGTCGTTGCATTACTGTCCTCTGCTGACGGGGTCTTTGATCAGTATTTAGCCGGTTTTCCGGAGTGGCTGAATCAATTGACTTTTACTCCAGGGATACCGAGAATCATCTGGATTGTCATCGCAGGTGTATTGCTGTTCGGTTATGTATGGGGATTTGTACAGCCAATGCAATATGAGGCAGAGAAGAGAGCGAACGCACATTGGAAAAATGGAGCAGCATCCACGGTTGATAAGCGTGATCACACCTATATATTCTCTCCTGTGGACCCGGCCACTGAAGGTAAGGTTACCAATAAGATTACACCCGAGCCCGAACGCACTCCGGTTCAGCGGGAACCATTCAGATTGGACCCCATCATTGTGGGGACGATGCTGATTGTCATTAACTGTGTGTACGTTTTGTTTGTACTTGTACAGTTTTCGTATCTGTTTGGTGCAGGAGAGGGGCATCTTCCGGTAGATCTGTCTTACGCAGATTATGCGAGAAGTGGATTCGCAGAGTTAATTCTCGTCACAGGTATTAACTTCTTTATTCTTATTGTTGCTTTGCAGTATACCCGTCCGAGTGGCAAAACGGGTTCCATCGTGCATCAGGTACTTCTCCTGATTCTGGTCAGTTGTTCAGCAATTATGTTGTATTCCGCGTTTATGCGCCTAAATCTGTATGAGCAGGCATATGGATATACGTACATCCGCTTCCTGGTACACGCATTCATGATCTTCCTCGCACTCCTGTTGCTGATTGCCGGCCTTCGTATACGCTACACATCAATACCGCTGATCCGCTGGTATATTGTGCTTGCGCTCACTGCATATGTTGCTGTCAACTATGTGGGCATGGATAAACGGATTGCCGAGCTGAACATAGAACGTTATCATCAGACTGGCCATATTGATGCAACCTATCTGGCAAGTCTGTCGGCAGATGCAGTTCCGTTACTTCGTGAGTTTGCTCTGGAGGAGTATCCTGATCTCAAGAGGGAAATGCTGGAACGTCAAGCCTACTTGGACGAGGATTCATCAGATCGTTCATGGCCTTCTTATAACGTGGCGAGACACCGAGCTGAGCTAGAAATGTCCAAATTGAGAACGGAATAGCTGAATAGTAGTTGTTTTCACGTACGGATTTATGCAAAAACAATATGTAAGTGTTATAATATAAAAACTAACCTATAAAGGGGGTGAATTCCTTGTTTGAACTGCAGGAGTTATTACCATATTTATTCTCGATTGGACTCATCTTCACCGTCAGTTATGCCTATATTGCCCATCTTCATTGTGGCATGACAGAGTACTGGATGGAAGGTGGCGCTGGTGGTGGACTTGAACCTGTACTTCCCGCCCTGTGTTTGGACAGACAGCATAGACAGGAAGACTGGAGTCGCATGATTAGACGAAGAGAAGCGCCCGATGAAGATGAACCAGATTGTCATTCCTCGTTGAACGATTGGTCAACAAATCAACGAGGAGGATATATATGGAACATAAGACTAACAAGGGATTCACTTTTACTTCGGGCAAGGGACGGATCTATGGCCTGATTGCTATATTGTTTGCAGTCATGCTGCTTGCCGGATGCAGCAACAACGTGTCGGAGATTACTTCATCGACACCGGGATTTTTTAATCACTACATTGTATTTCCACTGTCGTATCTGATTCAGCATATTGCTACCATATTTAACGGAAGCTACGGGGTCGCGATTATCGTGATTACGCTGGTCATTCGTTTAGCATTGTTGCCCTTGATGATGCGTCAAGCCAAGTCCCAGCAGGGAACACGAGTCATCATGAACGCCATGAAACCCGAGATGGATGCGCTCAAGAAAAAATATGAAGGCAAAAATGATCCTGCTGATAAGCAAAAGCTGTCTCAGGAAACGATGGAGCTATACAAGAAACATAAGTTCAATCCGCTGAACATTGGTTGCTTGCCGATGCTCATTCAGCTGCCTATACTTTCAGGTATTTACACAGCCATCCGACTTACACCGGAGTTGTCCTCCCACTCGTTCCTGTGGTTCAAACTGGGAGCGCCGGACTACGTACTCGCTGTGGTGGTTGCGGTCATATATCTGATTCAAGCCAAGGTATCACAAGCCAATATGGCGCCTGAGCAGCGAAAACAGTTCGCCATTATGGGTTATCTCTCCCCATTGATGATGGCATTCTTTTCTCTTACAGCTCCGGCAGCGATGCCGCTCTACTGGACCGTTGGGGGTTCGTTCCTGGTACTACAGACATTATTGTTCCGTAAAATGTACCCGGTGGAACACCCACAGGAGCCTGTGGTTGTGGAAGTAAGTAAGAAAAAGAATAAAAAATCCAGCTCCGCCAAACCTTCTCGGAAACCTGCAAAGTCTTAATAAACTTGGTCGCAGGTGACAAGAGAAACATGGTGACTACGTAATCTTGTTAAATACAATAAACATAAAAAAGAAGCCTGATCCATATGGATCAGGCTTCTTTTTTGTACTATCAGGTGTTCCTTTTTAGTTTTTTACGAAAGCGGATGGAAAGCATAACGTCCACTGCCTGTTCCCCAATATCACTTAATGATATATACTTACCTGATCAAATATGATATTGATAATCAATATCAATTATTGAGTGATGTATACATTGGAAAAAGTGAAACGAGGAGTGCGGGTAGATGCAAGAGGAAGAAGCAAGACAGGGATTTACACCAGAGATGATTGATATGATGGCCAGTATCTGGACACGTTCGATCATTACATTAATAGATGTACGCTTTCAGAATGTAGCGTCACAATACCCGTTGGAGCAATATAAAATGCCTAGTAGCATGTTTATCTATGCATATGGGGGAGAAGCGCAAATCCAACTGAATGAAACCACATTTGCAATGGAACGCTTCGGTTTAGTTCACGGCGGGAAGGGGAGCCTGCTCAGTATTACGCCTAAAGAGGAGATGGTGAAGACATTTATGGTGTTTTATAGAGCAGAATCACCTCTCTTTTTCAAGAAACATCTGCAACAATTACTGGAGCAAGTAAATCCATTTGTTCAACAGTTTGGTTATACGCCAAGTAATCCCATCTTGCTACGCGATTGGTTCCAACGGATGATGAATGGCTGGAAACGTGGCAAGGCGATGGATCAGCTACAGGCCAAAAGTTTTCTATATCAATTGATTCATGAGGTGTACAGGGATTTGGAGGGTGGTGAGATTCGGTATCTCCAGCCAGATCCAGCCTGTTCTGCCAAGGTATATCTCGATAAACATTACAGGGAGCCGATTATGTTCCAACAAATTGCCGATATGTTTGGGATCAGTGGTGGACAATTGACGCGGTTGTTCAAAAAAAGGGAAGGGATGAACTTACAGGAGTATCTCATTCAGAGAAGGATTGAAGCAGCCTGTCATGACTTGAAACATACAGAAGCGACGGTTAAAGAAATCGCAACGGGAGCTGGTTTCACAGATGAGAAAAACCTGTTCCGCATGTTTAAGAAGCATTACAAGATGACGCCAAGTGATTATCGGAAAATAAACGCACTATCTATGCAGGTTGATGGTATTGATAATGATTCTCATCTCCCTTACGATGAGAGGGAACTAGCGAGTCTAGTCAAGTCTTATAGAGATGGGGAATCAACGATGTTTGGAACATTAAGAAGTAAAGAAATGATTTTGGCGGCGGCGATAAGCATGATGCTCTTATTGACGGCATGTACGTCGGGGACGCCAGCGAATAATGGGGGAACGGCAAATACAACACCTGCGCAGACACAGCAGGCGACACAACAAGAAGGGTCGGAGACAAAAGCTTCAGAAGCAGTCTCGCAGACCAGAACGATATCCACAGTTAAGGGTGATGTTGAGGTACCTAACAACCCTCAGCGAGTTGTAGTCGATTATTTGGTTGGTGATGTGGTAGCCCTAGGTGTAACTCCTTTAGGTGTGGCTAGAGCTGCACGGGGAGAGACGGAGCCTGTATATGCTAATCAGATTACAGACTCCATAAAAGTAGCCATGGAGCCGGAAGATATCATGACGCTTGAGCCGGATCTTATCATTTTGGCATGGAGTGATGAGTCGTATGATGATTTATCCAAAATTGCCCCCACCATTTATGTTCCCTATGGTGATATGACTACAGAAGAGCGGATACAATTTATTAGCGATGTTTTGAACAAACAGGAAGAGGCTAAGGATGTTTTGAATGCTTATACCGGAAAAATCGAAGAAGCAAAGCTAGCCTTTCAGAATGCGGGCCTATCCGATGTAACGATTACGGTTGGAGAATTCAGTGATAAAAGTAACTACATAGCTGGAGCCAAGCATGCCGTTGGCGAGCTTGTTTACGATGAACTTCAATTGCAGGCACCTTCAAAAGTCCAAACGGATATTATCGATGCAGATAAATATTGGGGCGATGTCTCCATGGAAGTATTACCCGCTTACTCGGGGGATTATATGATCTTCTTAGGAGATGGAACAGTTGCTGCTGATAATGCAGTGTGGAATGCCATACCTGCTGTTCAACATGATCGGATCGTAAAGGTAGATTCTTCGCTATCTTGGTCCACCGACGTAATGACTTCCAGTGCATTGATTGATTTTATTGTTAGTCAATTGCTGGCATTAGCTAAATAAGAGTTAAAACGAAATTTTAATTGAGCACTCCAAATTTTCAAACATGACCAGTCGAATTTATGGACGTTACTATCCATATTCGTTTGGATTGTCAATAGGTGATGAAAGGGAAACGAGATGAAAAGCAAGCCTGAACAAAAACGCCGTGGGGCGATGAACTTCACCATGTACATGGTAATAGGGCTTGGATTAACGGTTCTCATGTCGGCGGCATCAATTATGTTTGGTGCTGCTGATATGAGGTTAGCAACGGTATGGGAGGCTATTTTCCGATTTGATCCAATGCTCACTGAACATCAAATTATTCAAACTATGCGTCTTCCGCGTACCGTAGCTGATCTGATCGTTGGGTGCAGCCTTGCGGTATGTGGCGCTATCATGCAGGGGACAACGCGTAATCCGCTGGCCGACTCCGGGCTGATGGGGATTAGCTCTGGCGCAGCATTTGCAATTGCACTATGCCTGGCCTTTCTGCCGGGTTATTCGTATTGGCAGATGATGTTGTTCGCTTGTCTGGGAGCAGCGATCGCCACCGGTATGACTTACTTTACCGCGTCACTGGGAAATCGCGGAATGACGCCTCAGCGGCTTGTACTGGCAGGTCTGTCTATTTCAATGTTGTTTGGCGCACTCAGTCAGTACTTGGCAATCAATTATGATTTGGGGCGAGCATTGACATTCTGGACGGCGGGTAGCACAGCGGGGGTCAAATGGGGAGAATTGCTGATTATCTCACCGCTCTTTGTTGGTGGTATACTGCTGGCACTGGCGCTGTCCCCTTCCGTTACATTGCTCAGTTTGGGAGATGATGTGGCAAGTGGACTCGGCATTCGTAGCGGACTGGTCAAGATTTTGTCGACAATTATTGTACTTGTGCTGACTGGATTGGCTGTTGTTGTCGTTGGCCCTGTTGGTTTTGTGGGTCTGATCACCCCGCATATTGTGCGATATATGGTAGGTGTCGACTATCGATACATTATTCCGGCAGCGGCTTTATATGGTGCGTTGCTGACCGTATCGGCCGATTTGGCTGGACGTTTGATCAATAAACCGTTCGAAACGCCGATTGCCATTATATTTTCTATCATTGGTGTGCCGTATTTTCTCTTCTTGGCTCGAAGACAAAGGAGGGAATATGAATGATCAAGCGGCGTTATACGATGAAACGAGGCATTATCATCAATGTAGTGCTTATGGTGCTCATACTTGTGTTTGCGATCATTAGCATGAATTCTGGCAAAATGAATCTTTCACCGCTAGAAGTGCTGAACGTTCTCATAGGAAACGGTACCGATAAGCAAAATCTAATTGTGTTTGATTTTCGTTTGCCACGAATTGTACTTTCGATTTTGGTAGGTCTGGGAATGGGAGCGGCGGGGGTCGTGATGCAGAGTTTGCTGCGTAATGACATGGCTAGTCCGGGAACACTGGGAATTAGTTCGGGATCGGGTTTGTTTGTCCTGTTCTTCGTTGTATTCATTGCATCCACAGGCAAGAGTTCCTTTATTGCTCTGCCTCTGTTGGCTTTTGTTGGCGGACTATTGGCAGCGGGTTTGATCTTCTTATTATCGTATCGCCGCGGACGAGACATCTCGCCAATCGGTTTGATCTTGACCGGGGTCGCGTTAGGAAGCGGGTACGGGGCGCTGACGACCTTCTTGACACTCAAGCTGGATGATTCTTCGCAGATGAACTTCATGCTGTATTGGCTGGCGGGAAGCCTATGGGGCGATGATTGGGGTTATATTTCCATACTGACACCATGGGTCTTGATCTTACTCGGCTATATTTTTTACAAGGCTCGCATACTGAATGCCCTCCATTTGGGCAATCAGACAGCACAGGGGCTTGGTGTTTCCGTGAAGCGACAGTTCTTGGGGTTGTCAATCGCTGCTGTTGCTTTATCCTCTGGCAGTGTAGCTGTGGGAGGCAGCTTCTTTTTCGTTGGATTGATCGCTCCGCATATGGCCAGAAAACTGGTCGGTCCCGATCACAAATTGCTCATTCCGGCTGCCAGCTTGGCTGGGGGACTAGTCGTGGTGTTGGCTGACACGATTACGCGCACGGTTAGCCTCGTAGGAGATGTGCCAACAGGAATCGTTATTACAGTTATTAGTGTTCCATATTTTCTTTATTTACTAGCAAAAGCCAAATAACACAATCAATAATATAGTCGGAATTTTTTGTGGAAAACGGTTTGGCAGGACTGTGCGCTGCATTTTAAAGCAGAATGCACGATATCAAAAGTTCAAACATCGAAGTTACCCTGTATTACCGCTATGCTTTTTAAACAATAGCTATAGAAAAAGATGCCATTACGAGGATATCGTATTGGCATCTTTTGATTTTTTCTCATTTGATAGTTAATTTGATACTGGAGAATTATTCAAGATTTATATGGCAGATTCATCCGACAGCTGAAAACGGGAAACGAAATACCAGATGAGCTCGCGACGTGAGGATACCTTGGTTTTGGCGAAAATGGATTTTAAATGATCCTGAACCGTGTAGACGGAAATATGCATCGCAGCAGCAATTTCCTTGGACGAATAGCTGCGTAGCACATATCCGAGCAGTTCCCGCTCTCGACTGGATAATCCATGGCTTTCAGCGAGCAAGGGCAGTAAATCCTGTGGCATCGCCTGCTCCAAACGGATAGCAATCTGATTCGGCCCTGTAAGCTGTTGCATGAGACTAGCATGAAGTATGAGGTAACGCCCATCCGGAAGTTGGATGCAAACTTTGGAGGGTGATTCGGGAGCGATCTGAGTATCCACGACCAGTTCTGCCCGATTCTTGCGCTGCAGGTGGGAACTCACTGCACGTACCGGACGGGGCAGAACATCAGGCCCTACATGTTCCAGCATGCGCAATTGGGACAGCCAATATTGAGCGGAGGCGTTCAGGGATAAGAGCTGGAACGTGTCTGAGGTGATCAAAATTCCGGGTTCCTCAGGACTGCCACTCGTGATCTCATCGATCAGTGTCAAGCTCGTGGACCGCAGCATCGATGCAATAGAAGCGGTCCAGGACTGAATCATCAACCGCTCCCCCTCTGTAAAGACAGCACTTTCTGTCTTACGATATAGGGTCAGATATCCCCAGCAAGAGTCTCCACTAACCAATACAGCACGTAGTTCATCACCGAACCCCGCTGGCTGAAGAATGTTGATATATCGAGGGCTTTGTTCAAGCTGTAAGTTGGACGTATGAAGTGTAGCTGTATGCTCACCGCTGCGAATTAATTCAGCGTATTTATGTATATCTTCTTCCATGTATTCATTGATGAATAACCGATCATGAATGGCCTCAATGCCATCTTCTGTCACGGCTCCTGTGGAGAGAAGAGTCAGAGGATCAACGGTAGTAAAACAGTATGCGTCGTAATGTACAACCGTATGGATCTGCTTGAGAACAGCTTCCCGATAGGTATGTGAGGTCCAGGTTCCTTTTTCAAGAGAAGTGATAAGTCTGTGGTTCCGATCAATACGTGATGTCAACAAGATTACTCCTCTCTCTGTGCGCATATCCCAATGTTCTGGGATTGTAGGCTCGCCGTATCCTTCTATAATGAAATTAGACGAACAACGAGTCAAGTCTAACTTCAATTCAAGAGGAGTGCGGTGTCCATGAATCACAATCTATCACCGATGAGCTGGGAAACAGCAGATGTTCATCGTTACGAACAATCGATAGCCCTGAAAATTCCGGGTTATTCTCATATGCATGATCTAATGGAACGGCTGCTTTCAGCATCTTTCGCGAATAACAACGATATTCATATCCTTGTTGCCGGTGCGGGAGGGGGAAAAGAGATTGCTCTGCTCGGATCACGTCATGCCGGTTGGACATTGACTGGAGTAGATCCATCACAGCCCATGCTGCAACTTGCTGAGAAACGAGTCACGGAAGCGGGCATCGGTTCCAGAGTGAAACTGCAACCTGTCACGGTTGAAGAATTGCCGGAGGATATTGTATATGATGGGGCGACAAGCATGCTCATGTTACATTTCCTTCAGGGGATGGAGGCCAAGAGAACGTTTCTGACCAGCCTCGCAGCTAGACTTAAACCGGGTGCACCACTGATCATTGCGGCTGTAAATGCCGATCTTCGTTCACCTGCACATCCAATCATGATGCAAGCTTGGAAGGATCACATGTTGAGTGTGGGCGTCCTTCCTGAAGAGTGGGAGCGTTTTGCTGCTTCCCTGGGCCGTGAATCCGATCCAATATCCTCTGAAGAGATGACTCAGCTACTGACCGAATGCGGTTTCTCACATATTACACGTTACTTCGGGGCGTTCTGGGTGGAGGGGTATTATGCAATTCGAAACTAGCGTGAAGCCTATTAAAGATCAGATCTGGGTGGTTGGTGGTTATGGTCAAGTGGGGCAGATGATATGTACTCAACTGGGGAAATTGTTCCCGGGTAAAGTATGGGCTGCGGGTACACGCATGAACCGTGCGGAAGAGTTCAGCAGGTCTACAGGTGGTGCTGTGCTACCGCTTCAACTGGATGTAACAAAACCTGTGGAGCCATCCATGTTACGGCCTGTGAAGCTGGTCATCATGTGTGTGGATCAGAGCGATACCCGTTTTGTTGAAGCCTGCGCACAAGCCGGAACCGACTATATTGATATTTCTGCAAAATATGATTTTCTCGCTCAGGTTGAACAACTGCACACCAAAATGCAACGCTCCCAATCGACCGCGATCCTCAGCGTTGGATTATCACCCGGAGTGACTAATTTGCTTGTGCGCGAAGCGACCATGCATATGGATCAGGTGGAGGAAGCAGACATTACCGTAATGCTGGGACTTGGTGAGAAGCACGGAAAAGCTGCCGTGGAGTGGACCGTTGATCAGATGAATGCCACTTACCAAGTGATGCAAAAGGGCAAACCTGCTGAGGTACAAAGTTTCGGAGATGGCAAACGTATTGATTTTGGAGCAAAACTTGGGCAACGGAAGGCCTATCGATTTAATTTTTCGGATCAGCATGTGGTTGCTCGGACGTTACGTATTCCAACCGTATCTACCAGACTCTGTCTGGACTCCCGCTGGATCACAAGATCCATGGCAATCTCCAAACGTGCAGGGTTGTTTTCATTGTTGCGTATCCCGTCTATTCGGAATGGAACAGTTAAGGCATTTGGCCTTATTCCTGGGGGAGAACCGATGTATGCGGTCAAGGTCGATGCCGTAGGATGGGAAAATGGTGAGCAAATCCGCGTCGAACAACTACTGGTCGGTGCAAAGGAAGCAGATGCAACAGCGGCCGTGGCAGCAGCCGTGGCGGAACGCGTATATAGAACGGAGTCAGAGTTGCCTCATGGTGTATTTCATATTGAACAGTGTCTCTCTTTGCAAGACATTCAGGATGCACTTCATACGCCACTAAAGGTGACGACCAAGATCACTTAGTTTCATGTTCTTTTGCTGGGAACCTCCGATCTGCTATGATGGAACAATAATCATGGCATGAATGGAGGGAGATCATGAACTGCGTTGCTGTATTACCTTATTACAAAGTACAGAGAGAAGTGACGGGTCTCGCCCAAGAGATTGAGATGAATGCCCGCTCCATGATTCTGTATTCAGATAAAATCGTGACCAAATACCGCGAGTTCAACATCACGGAAGTGTTTGATATGTCATTTCGCCGTATGGGTGATGAAGGTGGATTTTTCTATTTGCACACAAGCACAGGAGTATATCCATATATGGTCGAGATCGACCCCAAACCTTTTATACAAAGTTTCAGAAAGATGACGATTCAAAAATTAAAATGACTTGACCTTGCCGTTACGTGAAGGCTTACCCTCGGATATGGAAAGAACCATAACCAATTCAGAGGAGCCGTGAATGTAATGAGTATACTGATTCAGCAAGCTACGATCCTAACGATGAAAGATGCCGATGCCCCCTTTACGGGGGATATTTGTGTTGAGGGTGATCGCATTACGCAGATTGCTGATCACATTGTGCCTCACCCGCAAGATGAGATTATCGATGGACGCAATAAGGTTGCCATGCCAGGACTGATTAATGCCCACCAACATACACCGATGAGTCTGCTCCGGGGATTCTCGGATGATCTGAAGCTGATGGACTGGCTCGAACGCAAAATGTTGCCTGCCGAAGCACGGATGAAACCGGAAGACATCTATTGGGGTGCCAAGTTATCCATCGCCGAGATGATCCGTTCGGGTACCACTGCGTTTGCGGATATGTACATTCATATGAATGAGATTGCAGAAGCGGTTAAGCAAACGGGTATGCGGGCATCACTTACACGTGGGATGGTATTCATGGAGGAGGATGGGGGACGCAGGTTGCAGGAGGCGATTGATCTTGTGCAACGCTGGTCTGGAGCGGCCGAGGGACGGATAACAACCATGTATGGGCCCCACTCACCCTACACTTGTCCCATGGAGCCGCTTCGTGAAGTCATTGCCATGGCTGTCACAGAGGATATCCGGCTACATATTCATCTGGCTGAGACGAAGGAAGAAGTTGTGAAGATTCGTGAGCGCTATGGCATGACACCGACGGAGTATTTGGAAGAGGCGGGTATGTTCGAACAGGCACATGTGTTGCTTGCGCATGGTGTACACCTCAATCGCAGGGACATCGGCAGATTGAAGGGCATGCGCGGCGGTGTAGCACATAACCCAGTCAGCAATCTGAAGCTGGGGTGTGGAATTGCTCCAATTACCGAGATGTTGGCTCAGGGAATTAACGTTGGAATCGGAACGGATGGAGCGGGAAGTGCCACAACCGTGGATATGTTCGAGGAGATCAAAGCCGCGACCTGGCTGCAAAAGCTGGATTATGGCGACCCAACTCGCTTGCCAGCCAAGGACGTACTAAGCATGGCTACACGCGGAAGTGCTAGTCTGCTTGGTCTACAGGATGACGTAGGGATGCTTGAGGTGGGTCGCAAAGCTGATCTGATCCTGATCGATCTGGCGAAACCACATCTTCAACCTGTACATGAGGTAGAATCGTTACTGGCTTACAGCGTAAATGGGGCGGACGTGGACACCACGATCGTGAATGGTCAGATCCTCATGAGAGGCAGAAAGCTGCTCACGATCGATGAGGATGAACTTTACCGTGAGGTAAAGGTTAGAGCCAAACGGATTGTTGAGGGAATTTAATTTTAGGTGAATATGATCCGAACTGGAAAATGATTTGTGTTCAAAACGCTATGGAGGCATACTCCATGGCGTTTTTTGTCGAATTACAACTGGAAATAGTTCCATGGTCCTGTTCAGAATCGGTTCAGAATGACTCGTTATACTGAGCATGTAGTTGTTCAAATTTGAAATGTATACGAGGAGGAACATGAATTGAAGGGGAAACAAAACAAAAAACGGCTTAAGCCGATATTGAAAAAAAGCATGTTGACTGCACTCGGATTGGGCATTGCATTGCCTATAGGTGGAACGCTCCCGCAGGCTAACGCAGGAGTCATTGGTCCAGAGATTAAGATTTCACAACCTGTTCTTAACGATGGCATTAACTGGTTAAGTTATTCATCGGCACAAGATAATCCTTCTTTTGTGCCCGAAGTGCCTATTGAGGTAACCACCAATAATATCATCAGAATCAATCTAAGTACACAATTTCGATCCGATGAGTATAGCCCGCCTACAGCCAGCTCAAGTGATAACAGCATCGCTGAGGCGTATGTAGAAACGAGACAGGATGAGAATATGACAACGCCTGTCAGTACATTGGTGGTTATTCCTCGCCAAAGCGGCAAAATCAACATCGAATTGAAAGCGAATTATATGATCTCTGGTGCACCAGAGACTGTTACGGATAACATTGAACTTTACATTAGTAAAAAAGGGGATGTAAATGCAGACGGAAAAGTGAATTCTTTGGATGCCGTAGACCTTTTCAATTATATTCGTAACATGATGACTCGCCGCAGCTTTTCTTATGTAGAGATGAACCGAATGGATGTAGATCGTAATACGGAACCCACTCTGGGGGACATGGATGCTTTGTTAATAGGATACAAAGGCAAAACACTTGGTGGAAAAAACAATGACTATGTGTTGACCTTTAAGCAAGTAGATGATGCGCCGTATGTACTAAATGGTGAATTGAAGAATGCCATGTTAATTGGAAATGAAATTGGCGTTAGTCATTATATAATGGATATTGATTACAATGATTACATTAATACTCCTTCTTACCAGTGGTACCGCGCAACAGAAGCTTCGAGAGAAGATATGGTGCCAATCGAGGGGGAAACAGGAGCAAAGTATACCGTTAAAGATGAGGACGAAGGTTATTATCTTGTGCTCGAAGTTATTACTCAGTCCACTTGGGACTCGAATACGGAGCCTAGAAAAGTATACATTGTTGGAAAAGAAAAAATACAACGCCTTGATTAATTCAATTTTTTATTTTAGATAACGAATAACAATACATTTTCTATCTTTACCATACGATCTATCAATTGATACAGACATGGAGGCTATCACATGTTTCAACCGAAAAAGAAACGTCCTAGAATCAGAAAAACAATGTCAGGTCTCATTGCACTGACGCTACTCTCGTCTATCGTATTCCCGAGTATAGCTGGGGCAGAGCCGGCAGAACCATCACAAGTACAATTTGCAAATGTGAGCGTACAGGCAGGGCAGACCGTTCATGTACCTGTTGCATTGAAGAAGTCCTATTTCGGGGTGAAAGCTTATAATATGCAGATTGATTATGATACGTCTGCACTGGAAATTGTTCGGATCACGCCTAAATCTGTCAACGTCATCAGCACATCCCCAAATGAAGATGGTGTAGCAGACTTCCAGTACCAAATTAATAATGGGGAAGGCTGGGTACGGATCATCTGGGTTGATTTTACTGGGGGTGACCACTCAATTGTAGATGAAACCCAATTATTTGATATGGAAATCAAAGCCAAAAGCAATGCGGCGCCTGGAACGAAACAGCTATCCGTAGATCAAACTGATTCAGAACATTGGCATTTTACAAATGTAGAACACAATAGTGGTGCTCAGTTGTCTGGTGGAACAATCACAATTACAGCAGCAAATTCAGGTGGCGACAATTCCGGTTCGACACCTACACCGAATCCTGGTAACTCTTCAGGTGGAGGAGGAGGAGGAAGTGTATCACCAACTTCACCAGTCGTTACCCCAGTTCCATCGACTCCAGCGGTAACTAAAGGCGTAGACATCTATGTGAACGGTCAGAAACAAGAACAATCTGCAACGGCCACCACATCAACGGTAAACAATCAGGTTACCACCACGGTTCATGTGGATAATGAAAAAGTCATCAATCAGATTGGAAGTGGACTAAAAACGCTTCTGCTGCCTATTACAGGTACTGGCAAGGGTGCGGTCGTTGGTGAACTGAACGGCAAGTTGGTCAAAACAATGGAAGGAAGTAATGCCGAAGTTGTCATTCAGACTGATAGCGGTACGTATACACTTCCAGCTAATCAGATTCAGGTAGATCAGATTCTGAACCAATTCGGAAGCACGGTTCCATTGGAAGATATCACAATCCAAATCGCTATTGTGCCTAGTGCCACATCTAAACAAACAGCAATTCAGGCTGCAGCGGATAAGCTGGAGAACACAACGGTGATCGCAGCTCCGATTGATTTTGAAGTAAAAGCGATCTGGAATGGACAGCAAGTTAATGTAGATCGTTTCAACTCTTATGTAGAGCGCTCCATT
The DNA here is from genome assembly GCF_037979415.1 of Paenibacillus sp. FSL H7-0940. Taxonomy (NCBI): domain Bacteria; kingdom Bacillati; phylum Bacillota; class Bacilli; order Caryophanales; family Paenibacillaceae; genus Paenibacillus; species Paenibacillus sp. FSL H7-0940. The sequence continues at coordinate 2,732,242 of NZ_CP150280.1, read as the reverse complement.
ACTTTGCCAGAGGGTGTCGATGGTTCAAAGATCACGACAGGAGTTGTGCTTCAGCCAGATGGCAGCCTTCTGCATGTACCGACCAAGGTTATCAAAGGTAACGTGCAAGATTCTGCTATTATTAACAGCTTGACGAACAGCACTTACGCTCTGATCTATCATCCGGCAACATTCAGCGATGTATCAAGTCACTGGAGTCGGGATGACGTACAGGATCTGGCATCCCGTCTGATCGTACAAGGCACCGGTGAGAACGTGTTTGCGCCAGACCGGAGTATTACACGGGCAGAGTTTACGGCTGTTCTGTTAAGAGGTTTGGGGCTGCACTCCCCGCGCAGTACAGAAGCGGCATCGTTCACAGATGTGAAGACTGGTAGCTGGTATGAGGATGAGGTTCAGACGGCTGTGTCCTACGGCCTAATCTCAGGTTATGCTGACGACAGCTTCCGTCCGAATAGCGAAATTTCTCGTGCTGAAGCGCTGACTATTGTGTCACGTGCGATGAAACTGGTCGGTCTGGCACAGGCCGACGCGTCAGAGACAACAAGTCTGCTTAGCACATACAGCGATAGTGCTAAAGTACAGGCTTGGGCAGCAGAGCCAGTTGCATCGGCGATTAAACAAGGGCTGGTACAAGGTGGTGATGGTAAACTGATGTCAGATGCAGACATTAGTCGTGCACAGTCGGCGGCGATTGTGAAAAGGTTACTTGCAAAAGCGGGATTAATCTAAACTTTATAAGTTGAACTAAAGATTATTTACACTGACACTACGACGACAGAATAACCTTCCAATCGCTGTTATCCCCAGATTTTTTGAATCCCTTTTCCGAAGGTGAAAATCCGGGGATAAAGGCGAACGCTTCGCTTTTTCAGGTTTTTTCTGTCTTCTCCGTTATCGTGTAAATGATTAGTTTAACTTATATTATCAAATGCAATAACGAAATAAGACAACCCGAGTCCTTATATCTAAGGATTCGGTTTTTTTGTATATAGTTCTTTTGAACAACCTCTTGTAGGTGCGATGGTCCAGTTCATTATCAGTTCATACTGATTTGTTACGATATGAACATCAAATAGATAGATATCGTGCATGATCAGGAGAGGAAGAGATCCATATGAAAATACTAGAGGTTAAAAATGTGAAGAAATCATACACCTTATATGGAAAAGAAAGAGTTCCGGTACTCCACGGTTTGAACTTAAGTTTTGAGACAGGGGAATTTGTCTCCATCCTCGGCGAATCTGGCTGTGGTAAGTCGACACTGATGAATATTATTGGTGGTATGGACTCCGACTATGAAGGGGACGTCGTTGTTCGTGGCAAGAACTTAAGTGCTATGACAGAGAAGGAAATGGATGATTATCGGAAGAATAATATCGGCTTTGTCTTTCAAAATTTCAATCTGATCCCGCATCTGTCTGTCCTCGAAAATGTAACGATTGCGATGCAAATGACGGATACCAATGAGAAGGATCGCAATAAACGTGCCGTTGATATTTTGACAGAGGTCGGACTGAAGGATCATCTGAACAAACGTCCTAACCAGTTATCCGGGGGGCAGAAGCAACGGGTTTCCATCGCACGGGCATTATCCAACAATCCGGACATTATTCTTGCAGATGAACCGACGGGTGCTCTGGACAGGGAAAACGGAGATCAAATCCTCGCTTTGCTCGACAGTATAGCCAAAAAGGGAATGCTGGTGATCGCCGTAACTCACTCGCAGAAAGTCGCTGACTCCGGTACACGTATTGTGAAGGTTGAAGAGGGGCGCATTAGTGATGATATTCACCTGAAAGATCCTTCTACGGCTGTTTACGAGAGTGGTCAGGATTCTTCCCGGAGCCTGAGCTTGCTTGCTTCATTCAAGATGGCACTCAAAAATATGAAACTCAACGGCAAGCGTAATGTATTGGTAGCATTGGGTGGATCTATAGGTATATTAAGCGTACTCCTGATGCTCTCCTTGGGGAATGGAATAACGACGTATATGAATGACGAAATCAATTCAAGTATGGACCCTTTGCTCGTGGATATAACCAAGCCGAGTGAAGAAGCCAAGGATATGCAAGGCCCCGAGGCCTTGATGGCACCAGGTGAACCGTTCACCGAAGCTGATGTTGAGACGATTCGCAATTTTCCTAATGTGGATCATGTAGAGACGATCACGACCATTACAGGCAAATCCACGATGGTGAATGAAAAACAAAGTGTAGGACTCACACAGTTAACAACGTTAACGGATGCTTTTGATCCAGCATTGATGACAACTGGTGTTCTGCCGGTAGAAAATCAGATGCTGTTACCTCTCGATACAGCGAAACAATTAAGCGGAAATGATCAAGCTGAAACCATGATCGGCAAGTCCGTGTTTTTATATATCAATGAGATGGATAGTAATAATAAACCAGTGACTTTGGAGAAAGAAGTAACGATCTCAGGGATCTACGAAGCGGCAGATCCACGATCTCCAATGCAGCAATCCCCGGGATACATTTCATCAGAGACGTTGGAGCAAATGTATGCGGACGAAGGAATAACGATTGGACCAATTCAGGTTAACGCCTATGCAACCGATATGAAATATGTAAATGATATCAATGAAGCTGCTGTAAACGCTGGTTTCGCAGGCTCCCAAATGGCCAAGGTCATGGAGAATATCACCACATATGTAAGTATGGCTTCCATTGTACTTGCGGGTATTGCAGGTATTTCGTTGATCGTATCCGGTATTATGATACTGGTAGTACTCTATATTAGTGTCGTGGAACGGACAAAGGAGATCGGAATTCTCCGAGCGATTGGAGCAAGAAAGAAAGATATCAAGCGAATATTCTTCTCCGAATCTGCCTTATTAGGCGTATTTAGTGGTATTATTGCGGTAATCTTTGCAGTGATCATTAGTTATGTATTAAACATTCTTTTGGACAATGCGTTTGGAGCCAAACTCATTAATCTTTCGGGATATTATATCTTGTTTGGTATCGTGGTAAGTACAGCGATTAGTATTGTTGCCGGTTTGATGCCATCATCAAAAGCGGCGAAGCTGGACCCGATGGAATCCTTACGATACGAATAAATATCAATTTTGGAAAGGATAATGGCTACATGAACACAATTCTGGTGGTGGACGATGATTCCCATATCCGCAAATTAATCCGAATCTATCTTGAAAAGAATCAATTCTCCGTGCTGGAAGCACCAGACGGTCAAGAAGCGTTAGATATCCTCTCTCATACAAAAGTTGATCTGGCGATTGTGGATGTGATGATGCCGCGAATAGACGGCATTGAACTGACGGAAGATATTCGGTCTTATCTGGATATTCCCATCCTGATGGTGACTGCCAAGGGAGAATCCAAGGACAAAGTCAGAGGATTTAATGCAGGGTCAGACGATTACCTGGTTAAACCATTTGATCCTGTGGAGTTAATCTTACGTGTAAAATCGTTACTGAAACGATATAACAAAAGTTCATCAAACATGATTCTGATCAGCGGTGTAACGATTGATTTGGGCAACTTGATGGTCATTGCGGATGGACAAACTATCGAATTGAAAAAGAAGGAATGTGAATTGTTATTTTCTCTGGCGAGTTCGCCAGGGAAAATATTCACACGTACACAGCTTATAGATGACATATGGGGCATCGATTACGAAGGAGATGAGCGTACAGTTGATGTACATATCAAACGGTTAAGGGAACGTCTTGAACATGTTCCTGAGTTAGTGATCTCAACGATAAGAGGACTCGGTTATCGGCTGGAGCGGGCATGAAAATGTTTAGGAAAAGCCTGCGACTTCGCATCGTAGCTACGTTTATCGGGATTGTTCTGGTGAGTTTAATTCTCTCCTTTATGATAAATAACGGGTCCCAGGAAAAGACACCGAATCGTTTTATGGTTACCTTTGCTCAAGATCTCGCTACACTGATTAACCTGATTGATGATCCGGAAAAAGTACAATCAAGCTTAGGTATCTTTGCTCGCTACGGCTTAAATATCACTCCCGTGAATGAACAAAGTGAAGTGTTATCTTCCTTGCCAGAGGACAAAGTGCATTCGTTATTCGAGGCGGGTACAACGGATGCCATTTTTCTGTCCAGTAAAGATGGAATCGCGACCATAGGTGTTCCCGGAACAAACGAGGGGATCGGCACATTTCTGATTCAAAGTGATTTCTCATCTCTTTTTCATACACTGCGAAACACACTCTTAACCTCACTGTTAACGGTTCTGGTCATTGGCAGCTTATTAATCCTGTTCATGTCCGGGTATATTGTGAAACCGATTAAGAGATTAACGGTTGCGGCGAAGGAGATGTCCTCAGGTGACCTGTCGGTCCGCTTGAAACATAATAATCAGGATGAGTTTGGCGAACTGATGGAGAGCTTTAATCATATGGCCAGTGAGTTGCAAAAAATCGATTCGGTTCGTGATGACTTTGTCAGCAACGTCTCTCATGAAATGCAATCTCCGCTCACATCAATTAGAGGATTCACCAGAGCACTACAAGATGGTGTTATTCCATTAGAAGAGCAGAAAGAGCATTTGGATATTATATATGAAGAAACGCTGCGCTTATCGAGGCTCAGTGATAATCTGCTTCGGCTAGCCTCGCTGGATTCAGAGCATCATCCGGTTCATTTCACCACATTCCAGGTAGATGAACAATTAAGAAGGGCGATCTTACTGGCAGAGCCGCAGTGGGCTCAGAAGGACATACAGATCGAATTGGATTTGTTGCCCTGCGAGATCACAGTGGACAAAGATTTGTTTGATCAGGTCTGGCAAAATTTAATAAACAATGCGATCAAATACACCGGTCCACAAGGTGCCATTCATGTTGAAATTGAGACGTCATCTTCATTTGTGAAGGTATTGATTAGAGATTCTGGACAAGGAATACCTGAGGAAGCTCTCCCGTATATCTTTGATCGATTCTACATGGTGGACAAAGCGCGAAGCAGCTCGCTTCGAGGGAATGGATTGGGTTTGTCCATTGTCATTAAAATTTTGAAATTGCATCAATGTACAATTGATGTAGAGAGCGAAGTAGGAAAAGGCACACAGTTTATTGTCACGATCCCCAGATCGACCATTACACCTTAAGGCAAGCCAGAACAGAGAGAGCAATATGGAAACAATCGGTCCCTGTGCCATCAGGATTCAGATTGCTGCCAGATTGCTTTTTTTTGATATCTGTATTCGCGACAAAATTTCACATATAGTTTTGTTTAGCAGTGGATCATTTGATAAAATAGAAGAGACGTTATGTGAATCTATGAACTTAATTAATTTATCATACAGAGAATGGAGCCATCCAATGAAATATCGCAATATGGAAGATTGTATTAACGATCTGGAGCAGCATGGTCATTTGATTCGGGTCAAAGAAGAGGTTGATCCTCATCTGGAGATGGCAGCGATCCACATGAAAGTACACGAGGCTAAAGGCCCGGCGTTGTTATTCGAAAATGTAAAAGGCTCAAAGTTCCAGGCCGTATCGAATCTGTTCGGCACGGTGGAACGAAGCAAGTTTATGTTCCGCGGTACGCTGGAAGGCGTACAACGGGTCATGGCAGTTCGTGACGATCCCATGAAGGCGCTTAAGACGCCATTTCAGCATGTCCGTACAGGTCTTGCTGCATGGCAGGCGCTGCCAAAACAGAAATCTATAAGCCTACCCGTGTCGGCGCAAGAGATTCAAATCTCGGACTTACCACTCATCAAACATTGGCCTATGGACGGTGGGGCATTTGTGACGCTGCCACAGGTGTATTCCGAAGATCCAGATAAGCCAGGCATCATGAATTCCAATCTGGGGATGTACCGGGTTCAACTGGATGGCAATGATTTTGAAATGAACAAGGAAATTGGATTACATTATCAGATTCATCGCGGAATTGGTATACATCAAGCCAAAGCTGTCAAAAAGGGAGAACCACTAAAAGTGAGTATTTTCATTGGAGGTCCACCTGCACATACACTCTCAGCGGTTATGCCTCTGCCTGAAGGACTCAGTGAGATGACATTTGCTGGCCTGCTCGCTGGACGTCGTTTCCGGTACAGTTACAAAGATGGGTATTGCATTAGTAATGATGCCGATTTTGTCATCACAGGTGATATCTATCCAGGCGAGACAAAGCCTGAAGGCCCGTTCGGTGATCATCTGGGTTACTACAGTCTGACCCATGAATTCCCGTTAATGCGTGTGCATAAAGTCTATGCCAAACCTAATGCCATCTGGCCGTTTACGGTTGTTGGTCGTCCGCCGCAAGAGGATACGGCGTTTGGTGATTTGATTCATGAGATTACTGGAGACGCGATCAAACAGGAGGTTCCAGGTGTCAAAGAAGTGCATGCGGTCGATGCAGCAGGGGTTCATCCATTGCTGTTTGCCATCGGCAGTGAACGTTACACCCCATATCAGGCGGTGAAGCAGCCGACAGAGTTGCTTACGATTGCCAACCGTATTTTGGGTACGGGTCAGCTGAGTCTGGCGAAGTACCTGTTTATTACTGCTGAGGATCAGCAACCTCTGGATACCCACAAGGAAGTTGAATTCCTGACCTATATCTTGGAGCGTATGGATATGCAGCGGGATATTCATTTCCATACCCATACAACGATTGATACACTCGATTATTCGGGTACAGGACTGAACAGCGGAAGCAAGGTCGTTTTTGCAGCATATGGCGACAAGGTTCGAGAGTTGTGTACGGAAGTTCCGGAGTCTTTGAAAAACATTCGTGGTTATGAGAATGCACAGCTCATCATGCCGGGTATTGTTTCGATCCAGACATCGGCCTTTACGAGTTATGCGGATACAGCACAGGAGATGCAAGCATTCACTTCTCTATTGAAAGAACAGGGAGGTCTGGACTCGTGTCCGATGATCATTCTATGTGACGACAGTTCGTTCCTGAGTGCTAACCTCAGCAACTTCTTATGGGCAACCTTTACTCGAAGCAACCCTTCACATGATATGTATGGGGTTAATAGCGGATATGATCACAAGCATTGGGGTTGTGATCAGGTTATTATTGATGCACGTACCAAACCCCATCAGGCACCGCCGCTGATTCCCGATGCTTCGGTCGAGAAGAGCATTGAACGATTTTTTGTTAAAGGTGCTAGTCTGGGTTCGATCAAAATCTGATTTGAGATGTCTTGAAGAAGTTCAAACGGAGCGTTTGAACTTCTTTGGCTTACTCTGATACGGCAATGAGGCACAAAAGTGTGTAAAAGTTTAAAACCGGGACTAATTTGGATGTTGGAGTGAGGATAAAGTCTTAGGCGTTCGTATTTACCATTGTGATTAAGGTCGTTTGAACTATGTATGAAATGAAGAATTATAACGATATAAAGAAGTATAGGTATTTTTGTGGCCCCGTTCCGTTGGGTGCTGTTACTATAATGAATTGTTCAGGGGGAATACCGATTTGAGAATCCATATTATGAACCTGCAAGACGGAGACCGTCTAACTGCGGATACATTCAGCGATGCAGGATTACACGTTCTCGGGAAGGGAACTGTGATCAAAGGTGAGGATATCACCTTGCTTATGCAGCACCGTGTAGATTATGTAGATATTGAATCACGCGAAGAGGAAATCACTGAAGCAGAATTTTTTGCAGCAGCCGCAAAGCATGCTTCCGGGATAACTACGAAGGAAGAACCGCCTGAAGAAGAGCTGAAGTCCCAATTTATTCAGACTGTACATAATTATCAAAATGCTTTTCTCGAAGCTCTGACCGTTGGCAAGTTCAACGCCACCATGGTGGATGATGCACTGCAACCGATGGTTGAAGGACTGGATGAGCAGAAAGATGTCGTTCATCTCCTGATGATGCTGGAGCGGGATGATGTCAATAACTATACACATTCAATCCAGGTAGGATTGTTGTCCTTCTACCTTGCGAATTGGCTTGGATATTCTCAGAAGGAGAGTTATCAGATTAGTCGCGGTGGTTATCTGCATGACATTGGAAAGTGCAAAGTTTCCCACCGGATTCGGAACAAAACAGAACCGTTGACGGCTGATGAGCAGCTTGAAATGCAGCGTCACACTATATATGGCCATGAAATTATCAAAAATTCGATGACGGATGAAGCGACAGCACTGGTTGCTCTGCAACATCACGAGCGGGAAGATGGGTCGGGTTATCCGATGCAACTTGAGAAAAGTGAAATTCATCCATATACACAGATTGTATCTGTAGCGGATATCTATATAGGCATGAGATCCGGGAACCACGGAGGAAGCAATCCAAATCTGATCAATAACCTTAGAGATATCTATGGAATGGGATTTGGTAAATTGAATGAAAAACCGGTTCAGGCATTGATGCAACATTTGCTTCCTAATTTCATCGGGAAACAGGTACTGCTCAGCAATGGAGAAAAAGGTGTTATTGTCATGAACAATACATCTGATATTTTCAAACCACTCATCAAAGTGGAGTCTGAAGAATATCGCGATCTCTCTAAAGAGCGTACGCTTGCCATTGATGAATTGCTTATTTAATCTAAGTATTATCTGTATTCCTTACTTATATTGAGAACGGGCCTCCTGTACGAAGACAGGGGACCCGTTCTTTGTTATATCATCCTAGATGAGTTGTTCGACCAAGGAAGCAAGCGTATACTTTGCAAAGACCTTATTTTTCCTGCCAAGGAGCGATCGCCATGATTGAAGTGACAACCGAGATTACAATACATGCCTCGATTGAACGATGCTTTGACTATGCCCGGGATATTGATGTACATACTCAGACCGTCTGGCAACATACAAGAGAGCGAGCAGTTGCAGGAGTAACCACAGGAAGAATTGGAGCAGGGGATACCGTTACATTTCAGGCTACTCATTTTGGGGTCAGACAGAAGTTGAAGTCCCGAATTGTGCAGTTTGAACGACCGTTTGTATTTGTGGATCAGATGGAGAAAGGGGCTTTCAAGAGCATGCGACATGAACATCATTTCAGCGTAGTTGGGGATCAGATGACTAGCATGAGAGACACACTTCGATTCGAAGCTCCACTTGGATTACTGGGATGGGCAACGGAGCGACTTGTGCTGAAGAGATACATGCAGGCATTTCTGGAGGATCGTAATCGTAAGCTCAAAGATATGCTTGAGCAGTAGCCAGAATTGAAGGGATAGAGGAGAGAAGACATTTGATGGATAATGAATATTTTGTAGGTTGGGGTACCCTTGCCTTGATTAATGCCGGACTGGCTCAGGGAAAAAACAGAAGTGGTCGGAACTGGTTTCTGATTTCCCTGTTATTTGGTCCGTTGGCAACTCTTTTTATTGTGGTGTGGAATAAACTGGACTAATTCAACGATCGAGATTCCGATGCATATAACGATCGATCATCCAGAATATAAGGGCTGCTGCACTAACACCAGCACCTAACCAGCAAACGGCTGTCCAGCCTGCCCATGCATACACTTGGGTAGAAACAATGGAGCCGGTTGCACTGCCGATGGAATAAAAGATCATATAAGCTGCCGTCAGGCGGCTTTGCGCTTCGGGGCGAACTTCGTAGATCAGGCTCTGGTTGGTAACATGTATGGCCTGCACGGCGAGATCAAGCAGGATAACGCCCAGGATCAGAAACCAGAGAGAATGATGGACATAACCGATGGGTAGCCAGGACAAGAGTAGAATGACAAGGGAAACACCGGTTGTTTTCTGCCCAAGGCCCCGGTCGGCAAGTTTACCTGCACGGGCAGCAGCCAATGCTCCCGCTGCTCCTGCGAGACCGAATGCACCTATGACTGTATGAGACAGGGACAGTGGAGGGCTACTTAGTGGCAGTACCATAGAAGTCCATAAGATGCTGAAGGCTGTAAAAATCAGCATGGCCAGCACACCTCGTACTCGTAACACACGCAACTCACGGTACAGTTGCAAGACGGAACCGAGTAATTGGAAGTAGCTTTGTTTTACTTGTGGGGATTGTTGCCTTGGGAGAACAAAAAATAAGGCGACAATTCCGAGTAATGTAAGGCTGGCGGAGAAGAGATATACCGATCTCCACCCGAACCAATCGTTCAGCGTACCTGCAACCGTTCGTGCAAGTAAAATGCCAATGACGATTCCGCTGGTTACCTGACCGACAATGCGACCACGTTCGGAAGGAGCTGCCAAGTGTGCAGCAAAGGCAACGAGCGTTTGCGTAATGACCGCGAGTAGACCGACGACAGCCATGCCCGTGAATAAGAGGGAGCTGGACTGTGAGGTGCCTACCAGAATTAGTGCAAGTACAGAGAAGAGCATTTGAATGATAATCAGCTTGCGACGATTTAAGAGGTCACCAAGCGGAACAAGAAGGAACAGCCCCAAGGCATAACATATTTGAGTCACTGTGATGACGATCCCTATGGATGATGGAGAGAGGCTGAATTCTTGAGCGATGGAGTCCAGTAAAGGCTGAGCATAATAGATATTGGCGACCGCAAGTCCGCTGCACACGGCAAAAAGAAGAGCAACTAACCGTGACATGGCAGGACGATCCTTATTGGATAATTGTGCATCTGGAGAAGAAGTTTGCATAAATGGATGTCACCTTTCTATTCTGTACTGATCAGTATGTTATGTTTCGGAATAACCATACTTTATTTGCGTGAATTCTGTCAATAGAGAATTGGGTGAGGGTATGCGATCGCTTCTATTCCAGACTTTTCGATTCATTTATAGCTAAAAACTCCTTTCCGGTTATTAGGTTTTGACTTTGTAATAAGAGTGAGGTTAAAATATATAAACATACTGATCGATACATAAAGAGGTGAATTTTATGGTTAGACAACGGGAATTTGATACGGATAAAGCACTTGATGCAGCGATGCATACGTTTTGGGACAAAGGGTTCGAAGCGGCATCTTTAAATGATTTGACGACCGCAATGGGCATACAACGTCCCAGTCTGTATGCGGCTTTTGGCGATAAAAAGGAATTATTTGAAACAGCACTTCGCAGGTATACCACTCAGCACGCGGCTCAAGTCAGAGCCAGACTTCAACAGGGCTCCTCCGTGCGGGAAGCCTTTCGTGGATTGTTTGAACATATTGGAGCAGAGGGGATTGTGACCGAGCCTAGTCACGGCTGTTTTTGCATTAATACGATGGTTGAGCTGGCTCCACATGATCCCAAATTCGCTGTCCTTACACGGGAGCATCAGATGTACCTGGGTGTTCTTTTCAAAGAAACGATAGAACGAGGGCAACAGAGCGGGGAGTTGTCTACTGACATGAACGCGAGTGCGGTCGCACAGTCTCTGGTTGTATCCATGATTGGACTGACTGTTCTGATGAAATCAGGACCAGACCGCTTATTTGTAGAGCAGAGCATCCAAGTTACGCTGTCTTTGTTACATTAATAGGGAATTATTCTGTTTAAAGTGATGCGGAGTTGCTACAATATATACAAGAATTGAGCAGATATAGGAGGAGATCAGAAATGAATACGAAGTTGCGTTGTGCCGTTTTGGATGATTATCAGAACGTTGCGCTGACGTCGGCGGACTGGGGGCCGTTGATGGATCAGGTGGAGATTCAGACATTCAACAACTATATGGGCTCGGAAGAAAAAGTCATTCAGGAATTGCAGGATTTTGATATTGTGGTCCTGATGCGGGAGCGTACACCGTTTCCAGAGAAGGTCATTTCGCAGCTCCCTAAGCTAAAACTTCTGATTACAAGTGGTATGCGCAACGCGTCGATAGATCTCAAGGCTGCTGAGAAGAACGGCATCATTGTGTGTGGAACTGAGGGAAGCTCTAATCCGCCGACGGAGCTTACATGGGCACTAATTCTGGGACTGTCCAGACAACTGGTTACAGAAAATAATGCACTTCGCTCCAATCGAAACTGGCAGAGCACGGTCGGGTTGGATTTGCATGGGAGAACACTTGGATTGCTTGGTTTGGGCAAAATAGGCACTCGCATGGCTGAGATCGCACAAGCATTTGGTATGAATGTGATGGCCTGGAGCGAGAATCTGACACAAGAGAAAGCCGAAAAACATGGTGTGATCTGGTCCGAGACCAAGGAGCAGTTGCTTGCACAGAGCGACATCGTATCCATTCATCTAGTATTGAGTGATCGTACGCGGAATCTGATCGGACAAGCCGAGTTTAAACTAATGAAATCGAGTGCGCTACTCATCAATACGTCGCGAGCGGGCATCGTCGATCAGGAAGCTATGGTGGAGGCATTGCAGCGTGGTGTGATTGCTGGTGCAGGTCTGGATGTATATGAGCAGGAACCGCTCCCCGTTAACCATGTGATGCGAACATTGCCCAACGTTCTGGCCACACCGCATCTGGGTTATGTGACTCGTGGCAATTATGAGATCTATTATAATCATACCGTAGAGAATATAGCGATGTTCCTGAAGGGAACACCGATCAGACAACTGCTTTCTTAGAATGAACGTATGCGGAGTATGACTCTGCTATAGTTATATAGAATCAACGACAAATAAGGTGCTGCCAGGAAAGAGTTAGACCTGAGCAACACCTTTTTAGTATATCTGTGTAACAGAACAAATGAAGGGATAGCCGTAAAATATATTCTATCCTAATGCCCATACCCCTCACCAAATTTAACTGTGTTGTCCTCGCTGGGAGGAATGAATCATGGCGACGCTTGATTCACGAACGATTAAGCGCGGTTCAAATTGGATGTGTTCGTAATCGGTCGTGCTCATCTCCCGAATTCGTTTTAACAACAGCTCGGTAGCAAGTCTGGCGACTTCTTCGCCCATAATAGACACGGAACTAATCTGAGGAGACGTGACGGTTGTCCATTGATTGTTATCCACACCCACAACAGCCACATCTTCAGGTACACGAACCCCTAACTCCTTGAACCGATTAACCAATCCGATGGCAACCATATCATTAATGGCATAGACGGCATCTGGCATATGCGTAAGTCCGTAAAAATAATCTGCAGCATTGGCACCTGTATTTAATGAAAAGTCCTCACCAAAGTAGACGAGAGAAATGTCCACGTGACCTACGGCTTGCTCATACGCACGAAAGCGTTCTTCGATAATGTCCTTCGGTGCTCCTGCATAAGCGATTCGAGTCCGGCCGATTTTGAACAGATGTTCCATTACCAATTTTCCTTCAGGTTGAGAGAGAGAGACGATATCCGCTTTCATACCCGGTTCCAGTTTCTTGCCGTAATTAATCATGGAGATAGGGAGCGGCGCCTTATCAATCAGTCCAGGTAACGTTTTGGGGTACGCCAGAGGCATGAAGATCAGTCCGTCCACATGCAATTTTTTGACATTACGAATGGTTTCAAGCTCCGTTCTGGCATTGCCTGCCGTGTTGATCTGCACGACATGGTACCCATGCTGCTTCGCAGTTTGCTCTACAGACCAGGAGATTTCGGGAATGATGGCGTTACGTATGTCGGGTACAACAAGCGCGATCTGGTGCGTTTGCCGGATTTTCAGACTCTGTGCCGAGGTGTTGGGTACAAAACCCAGTTCTTCAATGGCCTGCATCACCTTATCCCGTGTTTTACTGCTGATGCCTTCTGAATTGTTGATGGCCCGGGATACGGTAGCGATGCCCACGCCGGCACGCTCTGCAACGTCCTTGATCGTAAGTTTCTGTTCTTTCCTCAATGTACGGTTACCTCACTTTATCGGAAACGATCCCGAATTATTAGGAATATGTATGAACTTCACGATAGTTATATAACTTGATTATAACATTTGAACAATGAAGTATCCCGTGAATGGGCCAGATTTATGGCAATGCCTGATTAAATTTCAATGGGACTACAATAATATTTGCCATGATATATGTTAATAACAAGGATCACATCGTTTGTAATACCGCTAAGATCACTTGAATTAAAGTGCGAGCATTCTTAAGTGAACTCGATATGATCATGAAATAGCCATATTAGTGGAGAAATATGTTTGACAGCGTATCTAAAATGTGACATATTTAATTTACGGAAACGTTTCCGATTATATCACAAATTATGATCTGGGAGATGAAATGAATGAAAGCATTACGTTGGCATGGAGTCAAAGATTTACGTCTCGAAAATATTAATGAACCTCACCCTGAAGAAGGAAAGGTCAAAATAAAAGTGGAATGGTGCGGTATCTGCGGCAGTGATTTGCACGAGTACACAGCAGGTCCAATCTTCATTCCCGCTCAAGCACCGCATCCGCTAACAGGGGAACAAGCGCCTATAGTTATGGGGCATGAATTCTCAGGACAGGTGGTTGAAGTAGGGGAAGGTGTTACACGTTTCAAGGCGGGCGATCGTGTTGTGGTAGAACCCATCTATGCATGTGGACACTGCGAAGCTTGTAAACAGGGCAGATACAATCTGTGTGATCAGATGGGTTTCCTCGGACTGGCTGGAGGCGGAGGAGGATTCTCCGAGTATGTAACTGCAGCAGAAAACATGGTACATGCTATTCCGGATTCAATCTCGTATGAGCAAGGTGCGTTGGTTGAACCTTCAGCTGTAGCACTTCACGCTGTGCGCCAAAGCAAGCTGAAAGTGGGAGATATGGCAGCCGTGTTTGGCGCAGGCCCAATCGGACTACTGGTCATCGAAGCGCTTAAAGCTTCGGGAGCATCGGATATTTATGTAGTGGAGTTATCGGATGAACGGAAAGCAAAAGCCGAAGAGCTCGGTGCCATTGTGATTGATCCAACGCAGTTTAATGTCGTGGAAGAGATCCATCAACGTACACAAGGTGGCGTTAACGTAGCTTATGAAGTAACCGGTGTTCCACGTGTTCTGCAACAAGCCATCGATTCGACACGTATTGGTGGAGAGTTGATGATCGTCAGTATTTTTGAACAGGAAGCGCCGATTCACCCGAACTCAATTGTCATGAAAGAACGTACAGTCAATGGCATTATTGGTTATCGCGATGTGTTCCCGGCTGTTATCAGTCTGATGGATAAAGGTTTCTTCCCGGCTGACAAGCTGGTGACCAAACGAATTACGTTGGATGAAGTGGTAGAGCATGGATTTGAAGCACTGTTGAAAGAGAAAAATCAGGTTAAGATTTTGGTAAAAGCTGAATAGAAATCACAGACAGTAAGAACAAGTAGACAGCACATCAACAGATGTGATTGTCTACTTTTTTTGTATAAATAGGGCGGAATTTGTTGCATGTGCGGGTGGTTTTACATAGTATAAAAAGATACAAATTGTATCATCTTGGTGTGAAGGTAATAATGATGAAAAAATGAAGGAGGAAGCGGACATGCAGAGACATACAAAATGGACAGCCGTAATTTTGACCATTGTCGCAGGAATGAGCTGGATGCTTATGGGGAACTCCAAGCCGAAAAACACAAACTCAACAACACAACCCCCTGCGACGGAACGTGGGCTTGCCAAGGTGTCGAATGCACCGATCAGTTCAGCGGATGTAACATCGAAGATCGAACTACTAGGCAGACCTTTTACCAAAACACCATATGCTAATAACGTTTGGGACATGCAACTGTACAACGGCAAAATATATTTGGGCCACGGAAATAGCAGCAATCTGGGCGTAGCTCCTAATTCAGGCCCTATTCCAGTTATTTATTATGATACAGCGAATGCAAAATTCAAGACCCAGTCGGTGACTAACAGCAACCCGGGCATCTTGCCATCAACGAAGATGTATGTGGATGAGGAACAGATTGATATCTACCGAGTACTAAACGACAAGTTATATATTCCTGGCAATGATTCTGATAGTGAACAGTGGGAACTGGGTAACTTCTATCGTCTGGATGGAGAGGTGTGGACCAAATATCGCAATCTGCCGCTGGGTGTACACGTGTACGATTTGGCATCGTATCAGGGTAAGATGTTTGCCGCGCTGGGTACGGAGTCCAAACCAACCATACTAATCTCTCATAATGAAGGTGAAACTTGGCAGAAATATGCGA
This sequence comes from Paenibacillus sp. FSL H7-0940, assembly GCF_037979415.1. NCBI lineage: Bacteria > Bacillati > Bacillota > Bacilli > Caryophanales > Paenibacillaceae > Paenibacillus > Paenibacillus sp. FSL H7-0940. Next base: position 2,716,293 of record NZ_CP150280.1, on the reverse strand, counting down.
CCATTAATACGTTTGGTTTCCGGGCTTATACCATGTTCCATCTTAATGGCAAGTTATATGCATCTGGCATGATGTATCCTGCCAATAAAATATGGAATGACAAAACTAATATTTTGGAGATTAATGAAAATCTTGAGAAACGGGATGTTGTCATCTATGGTAACAAAATGCTACCTGGACTAACCTATCAAACGGGCACGATTCCTTATAATAAAATAGGCAAAAATGTTAACTTCAATAACAAGTTGCTCTATATAGCAGGTGGCGTGTTTAATGATGGGCAGCTGCTGCCCAAATCTTTGAATGTCATGACCGACATCAATCAGGCAAGGCGAGTTAATCTCCCGGATGCCAAGGCGCTCCCAACCGATGTGCTGTTGCGTGAAGGCAAGGTGTATGTGCTTACGTATACTCGCCAAAGTGCCAATCTGTATATCAATCGGGTCTACCAATCAACCGATCTGACCACATGGAATGAGATTTTACGTTTTAACCAGGACACCTATGCCAAGTCTTTCGAAGAGAACGAGGGTGACTTCTACTTTGGTCTGGGTACCGATCCGGATGTGTTATCAACTTCATCAGGGAAATTGCTTCGAGTGAACCGGAGTGATATCCCTGTGAATGCTAATTAAATTGGAAGGAAGATTATGGATTATATACTATGCTACATCCACATTATTGGTGACCGGGAAAATACTTTAAGATGTAGTAGAGTGCATGTCAGACTGCTTCGGTAGTGTGATCCAACAGAGGCTGCCGTAAGGTAGCTTTCTTTTTTTTTTCTATAAGAGTAGTTTGAACGCCCAACTTCGAAAATTTGAAAATAAAATTAAGAAACTATAAAATGGATAGAGAAATAATCCTAAACCAGTCAACTGGATTACACGTGTTACAATATACAAAAGCATGTCGCATTTCATGTGGATGCGGAGTTCCACACTTCCAATTGCAAAGGAGCAATGTACTATGAACGTACCTTCAGCATTATTCAAACCTTTCACCTCGGACAAGCTAACATTGTCTAATCGAATCGTTATGGCACCCATGACTCGCGGATTCTCACCGGAGGGTGTACCTGGACCAGAAGTTGCTGAATACTATCGTCGCAGAGCAGCAGGTGGAGTGGGGCTCATCATAACGGAAGGTACAGGCATTAATCATCTATCTTCTGTTAGTGGAGCGAGTATTCCATTATTCCATGGTGAAGATTCGTTGCAAGGATGGGCTAATGTAGTGAAAGCAGTACATGAAGCGGGTGGCAAAATCATGCCACAATTGTGGCATGTGGGTACAGCACGTCGTTCCGGTGACTTGCCTAACGCAGAAGCTGACCCTGTAAGTCCGTCAGGGGTAAGCATGGCAGGTGAACCATCACGTGAACCATTAACGGAAGAGGAGATTCAAGGTCTTGTACAGGCATTTGCCCAAGCGGCAGCGGATGCACAGCGAATCGGGTTTGACGGCATTGAACTGCACGGAGCCCATGGATACCTGATTGACCAATTCTTCTGGGAGCAGACGAATCGACGGACCGACAATTATGGTGGTGATTTGGTACGGCGAACTCAATTTGCAGTTGAAGTGATTGAAGCTTGTCGTGCGGCGGTTGGTCCTGATTTCCCAATTGTGCTCCGGTTCTCCCAATGGAAGATGGGGAATTATGAGGCACGTCTGGTGGAGACGCCAGAACAATTGGAGCAATTCTTGGCACCACTCAGTGTTGCTGGCGTGGATATATTCCATTGCTCTACACGGCGGTTCTGGTTACCGGAATTCGAAGGATCTGAGCTGAATCTTGCGGGTTGGACGCAAAAAATAACGGGTAAACCAGCTATTTCAGTTGGATCGGTAGGTCTTGAAGCTGAATTCGTAGACAGAGCAACCGAGAACCAGGGAACAGGTGATGCCCATTTGGATCAATTAAATGAGAAGTTGGAGAACAATGAATTTGACTTGATCGCCTTGGGTCGTGTTCTGCTTAGTGATCCCGAATGGCCTGCCAAAGTTCGTGAAGGTCGCATATCCGAAATCATTCCATTTACAACGGAAGTGTTGCAAACACTCCATTAATAGAAGCCTAATAACGTTTGGTGAAAGGTGAACTAACACTGAACGGCAACGATTTACAACGAAGAGTAAAACAAAAACGAACAAATAGGCCGCCTTTGGGCGGCTTTTTGATCTTCCTATACTAATAATTTCAACATATGAAAAATTCACAATAGAAAATCGTTTTCTGCACCGTTACTCCTTTTTATTCTCTTACATACATCGCACACGCGCCTAGTCACAACACCATTAAGTTCCACATCTCAGGTTCCAGTGCAACCACTTTTTTTACCGCTTAAGTGTCTGAACAACGATTCAATCCTCAGAAGCGCTCATTTTGAAAATCCACCACCTTATGATAAGGTTAGGCCTGAACCCAAGGGTTGCCAAGATGACATTACATAAGGAGGATGAATATCCTTGCACAACTATAGGTACAACTCGAACAATAAATGGAGAAAACCACTGCATATGATGTGTCTTCTGCTGGGGATCGTTCTGCTTTTATCGGCATGTGGCCAAGCACAGAAACCTTCCTCCGCAACGGACTCGAATACCGGATCGAACGCTGGATCCAACTCAGGGCAATCTTCCTCATCGCCGGAGCAGAATATTGCTCCACCGCAGGAAGAAGTACCAGAGGAACCGCAAGAAGAAGTCGATCCGGTGCAGGAGCAACTTAGTTCATTAACGTTAGAAGAGAAGATTGGACAGATGATACTGGCCGGTGTTCAAGGGACAACGTTGGATGATCAAGCCAAACAGATGATTACCGATCAAAAGGTAGGGGGCATTATTTTCTATGCCAACAATGTATCAACACTCGAGGGAACAGCCAAGTTTGTGAAGTCCATCAAGGAAGCGAATCAGTCCAACCCGGTACCGATCTTCATGAGTGTGGATCAGGAGGGCGGCAAAGTGAGTCGTATGCCGGAGACGGTGGAATCCATTCCTTCCAGTAGAAAAGTAGGCGAGACGAAAGATAGCGCGCTTGCTGAAACGATGGGTGAATTGTTGGCGAGACAGGTTCAGCTTGCGGGTTTTAATGTGGACTTTGCTCCTGTGCTAGATGTGAACAGTAACCCGAAGAACCCGGTAATTGGAGATCGTTCATTCGGCAGCTCGGCAGAACTGGTGTCACGTATGGGGATTGCAGAGATGAAGGGATTACGTAGTGAAGGCATTATTCCGGTAGTGAAACATTTTCCGGGTCATGGTGATACGTCCGTAGACTCCCATCTCGATCTCCCTGTCGTGAATAAAACGGAAAAACAACTGGCCGAGCTTGAATGGATTCCGTTCCAGGCCGCAGTGAAGGAGCAGGTAGAGGCGGTCATGGTTGCACACATTTTGTTCCCGAAGCTGGACCCGGATCATCCGGCTTCCTTATCGGATGTCATTATAGGTGAACATTTGCGCGGGAAGTTCAAGTATGATGGTGTGGTCATCACAGATGACCTGAGTATGGGTGCAATCGCGAAGAACTACAAGTTGGACCAGGCAGCCCTGGCAACTGTCAAAGCTGGAAGTGACATTCTGTTGGTAGCTCACAGTTATGAGAGTGCCAAGACGATTTTTGATACGCTAATAAGTGCAGTAAAGTCAGGCAAGATCACCGAGTCCCGAATTGATGAGAGTGTATATCGTATCCTGGCATTGAAGCAACAATACAAGTTATCGGATGATCAGAAAGCTTTAGGAGACCTGAAGCAATTGAATGCAGATATTGTGGATTGGCGTAAGGAAGTCGATGCTCGATAATAAATCCTGTGTTATGATTTTGCCAGAGGTGAGATCCAATAATGTATACCATTATGATAATAGAGGACGATCCCAAGATTGCGGGATTATTGAAATCACATATTGAACGCTACGGGGATCGGGCCGTTCTGGTCGAGGATTTTGAGATGATTGTGCAACAGTTTGAGCAGGTACAGCCACATGTGGTACTTCTGGATATCAACTTGCCCAGTTACGATGGTTTCTATTGGTGCCGCCAGATTCGTACGCTGTCTACATGCCCCATTTTGTTTATCTCCGCACGGAGTGGGAAGATGGATCAGGTCATGGCACTGGAGAACGGGGCGGATGATTATATTACGAAGCCATTTGAGCATGAGATTGTTATAGCAAAAATTCGAAGTCAGCTGCGCCGGGTATATGGGGACTATGCTGCACGTGACGAAGAACGCAAGGTGGAACTGGACGGTTTGGTCGTGTACTTGGAAAGACTGGAGATTCAGCTTGGTGATCGCAAAGTACAGCTGACGAAGAAGGAAACGATTCTGCTGGAAACGTTACTCCGCCGCAGTCCCAAGCTGGTGAGCAGAGAGACAATCTTGGAGAAGCTGTGGGATGACTCTTTTGTGGATGACAATACACTCAGCGTAAACGTTACTCGGGTGCGTAAACGATTAGCCGAACTTGGTATTACGGACGCACTGGAAACGGTCAGAGGTTCGGGTTACCGATTGAACAATACCTGGAAGGCCTCTTCACCATCATGAGATTGTTTATACGAGAACATCTCGCTTTAACGTGCTGGGTTGTTGCCATCTTGTTCACCGTTGTTGCAGTGTTCTGGTATGACGGTTACAACGATTGGGTCACGGCTGCTTATGCCGTAGCGTTGGGATTATTTTTATACATCGGATATTTGGTGTATCGTTATTATTCACATCGCTCCTTTTATACCCGGATGTCACGGTCGATGGATTCGCTGAAGGAATTTGTACCATTGAACGAAACAAGTCCTTTATCACTGGCGCTGGAGAAGTTGTTGGATTCACAATACGGCCAGTATCATGCTCATCTTCATCGGCTGGAACAACGGCAGCAAGAATATCTGACATTCATGAACCAGTGGGTCCATCAGATGAAGACACCGTTATCCGTTATTGAGTTGACCGTGGAAGGTCAGGAAGATGATGATCCTCGGCTCGTAAGCATTCGGGAGGAAGCGGACCAGATGAGGCGAGGTTTGGAGACTGTGCTGTATGTGGCCAGATTGGATACCTTCGAACAGGATTTCAGTGTGGAACCTGTGATACTGAGGACCGCTGGGGAAGAGGCGATCCATGAGCTGAAACGGTTCTTCATCCGCAATCACGTCTATCCAGAGATACATATAGATCCTGCACTGGTTGTGCAATCCGATGCCAAGTGGATTCGTTTTGTCTTAGTACAGTTACTGTCCAATGCAATCAAATATTCCGCGGGCAGCGGGCAAAAGATCTATGTGCGTGCGTATGAAGCCGAACGCTCCATCATACTGGAAGTGCAGGATCAAGGCATTGGGATTCCGAAGTCTGATCTAAATCGGGTATTCCAGCCTTTCTTCACCGGGGAGAACGGGCGACATTTCAAAGAGTCCACTGGCATGGGGCTGTATATTGCCAAAGAAGTGTTAACACGGATGAATCATCGGATTGATCTTGAATCCGTGTACGGCGAAGGAACGACTGTCCGAATCACATTCAACTCCTGAAGTGACAGATTGAGGTAAGATTGGGCCGTGAGGTGTGTATTTTTGTTGAAGAAGTGTGAGTGGAGTATGAATTACAGTGTGAGTGTATGTATAGACGTCTATTGCCTGATCGGGGCGAAGGCGTCTTTTTGATTTTCATGATGCAACCTTACAACATTGTCATGTTGATGAAAGGTTAAACCATAGGAGAATGGCCGAAACTTCGATAGACTATAGTTATAAGAGTACAGGAAAGGCCACGCACAATACACATGCACACAGCATGAAAGTAACTTAATTTTGAATTCATACATCACTAAGGAGTTGTAACCATGGAGATTTGTTCTGTGAAACAGATCAGTAAAATCTACAAAGGCATCGTATCTTATGAAGCGTTATCAGGTATTGACCTCAGTATTCAGGAAGGTGAGTTTGTTGGCATCATGGGACCATCCGGTAGTGGCAAAACAACACTGCTGAACATGATCTCAACCATTGATCACCCAACATCAGGCGAACTGCGGATTGCAGGGAAGAATCCGTTTGAATTGAATCAGGACGAACTCGCGCTATTCCGGCGCAAAGAGCTTGGTTTCGTTTTTCAATCGTTCAATCTGTTAAATACACTGACAGTCAAGGAAAACATTGTGCTACCACTGACTCTTGACGGTGTTTCGCTAGCAGAGATGAACACTCGTGTTGAACAGCTAACAAGCAAGCTGGGGATCGAGGGTATTCTGAACAAACGGACATATGAGATATCAGGAGGACAGGCACAGCGTACGGCCATTGCCAGAGCGCTTATCCATTCCCCGAAGCTGATTCTGGCCGATGAGCCAACAGGCAACCTGGATTCGAAGGCGGCAAGAGATGTCATGGAGATTCTCGAAACTCGCAATCAGGAGGATCAGGCTACGATGCTGCTGGTCACTCATGATGCAGTAGCTGCAAGTTATTGCAGTCGGGTTGTCTTTATCAAGGATGGCAAACTGTATAATGAAATTCACTACGGCGATAATCGCGCAGCCTTTTACCAGAAGATTATTAATGTATTATCCCTAATGGGAGGTTCAGGACATGAATTTTCGCCAGTTCGCCATTAATAACGTTGTTCGCAACAAACGAATTTATCTGGCTCATTTTCTGAGCAGTACATTTTCCGTTATGATCTTTTTTACTTACGCATTGCTCCTGTTCCATCCTGATTTGAAAGCAGGGTTAAAGGGGTCAAGTGGGACGGTTACGTTGCTTGCGAATCAGGGGTTTGTGATTGCAGAGATCATTATATTCATCTTTTCATTCTTGTTCCTGCTCTATTCCGTTGGTTCATTTCTGAAGACTCGCAAGAAGGAATTTGGTATTTTCCTGATGATAGGCATGACACGTAAACAGATGAACAGACTTCTGTTTATGGAGAACATGTGTATCGGATTAGCTTCCATCATTACCGGGATCGGACTCGGAATTATTTTCGGCAAATTGATCCTGCTGATCTGTGGCTCCATGCTGGCTGTTGAGAACAGTCTTCGATTCTATTTTCCGCTAAAAAGCATTGCCCTGACCGCAGGTGCATTTCTGCTGCTGTTTGTTGTGATCGCGATGTCATCATCCTTGCTCATTCGCAAAGGAACTCTCATTGACCTTGTGAAATCAGAGGAAAAACCGAAACCGGAACCCAAAGCATCACGTCTACTCGCCTTGTTATCCGTATTGTTGATTGGTGGGGGTTATGCAGGAGTATTCACTTTTGTATGGATAAGCTTCTCCTTTCCGTTATTACTCGCAAGTGTCGTGGTTGTTATTGCAGGTACGTACTTTCTGTTCACGCAGCTCAGTGTATACATCATTCGGGCACTGAAAAGAAATCCAAGGTTGTTTTTCCGTAAAACCAATCTGCTTTTCCTATCTGAACTTACCTATCGAATGAAAGATAACGCCATCATGTTTTTCATGGTAAGTATCATCTCGGCTTCTTCATTTACGGGAATTGGTACCATGCTCGCGATTGCTGATCCAGGTTTGTCGTCCATGTCGAATCCATATGCATTCAGTTATATGAATAACTGGGATACTCCCAACTCCGAGCGACATATTCGGCAGATTGAAGAAACGTTGATTGATCATCAAGTTCCCTACGTGAAGGGCAGTTATGCTCATATACCTGAAAATAATAATGGAAGGATTATCAAACTGAGTGATTATAACCGTCTGGCGAAGGCACTTGGGTACGAAGAACGTACGTTGAAACAGGTCGATGAGTCATTTATGACACCAAGTAATTTGGCGGTTCGTAAGAAGTACCGTGATCAGGCTGAACAAGGATTCTCAGGAACAGAGGTCAATCTGGAGATTGATAATCGGTCGGAACAGATTCGGCTAGTGACACCTGGTACCGATATTGTGATTCCTTTTCAAAATGAAATTAATCTCTACGTTGTAACCAACGAATTGTTTGAGAAGTTGAGACCGACGTATAACGAGGAAGTGGGGATGCCTGAAGGTTTCTATTCGAGTCGAACGATACAATTTATCGTGAAAGATTGGATGGGTACACGCAGCTTTGCTCCTGAATTGATCAAATCCATTCAAGATGATCATTCCGAAAAAGGTTATTACGAGGTCAGCGCGCTTGTGGTGGATTGGCTTAATTCCAAGCAGACCAATGGCATCATTCTAATTTTGAGCGGCCTGATCGGCATTGTTTTCTTCACCTTTGCAGCAAGTTTCACGTATTTCAGACTTTACGCAGATCTAGAACGGGATGAAGCGCAGTATCGCATGATTGGCAAAATGGGACTGAGTCGTCCCGAACTCCGTAAGATCGTAACAAGGCAGCTATTGCTTATGTTCTTCCTGCCGATTCTGGTGGCGGTTATCCACAGTTCGGTTGCCTTTGTGGCGTTGCAGCAACTGGTTGATTTCTCGGTCTTTGGATACAGCCTGCGCATCTTCTTGGTGTTTGCTTCCATGCAGATTTTGTATTTTGCACTCGTGCGCTGGCGGTATCTGCGTCACATGTATTCCAAATTAGTCTAAAATAGCATGGCCCAACAGACAGCGGACTCATCGTTCGGTGTCTGTTGACTTTTCTAGCTAAGGCACAGTACTATTTCATTAGATACAGAATGTATCATTACATAGTTTCTCAAGCAGTTAGAAGGATGGAGTTACAGAAATGTCAGGCCGGTGCCTGAGAGGGAGGGCATATCATGAGTATCACGATGTCTCGTGGACAAGCTTACATTCAACGGCTGAATGATGAGCGGAATGTATGGCTGGACGGAGAGCGTATCCAGGTAACTGGGCATCGGGCCTTTCAGGGAACACTTCAAACCATAGAAGGATTGTTCAATCTGGTGGATGACCCGGAGACAAGGGAAACCGTGGCCTATTGGGACGAACAGACGGGAAGTTATGTGCATCGCTCTTTTCTTGTGCCTCGTTCACTTCCTGACGTAAACAGCAGGGCGGATGCTTTTCGGCTGTGGGCCGATCGGACGTATGGGGTGATGAGCCGATTGTCTGATTATGCCCGATCCAGGCTGACCGGTTGGTATGCAACACGACAAGAGATGACAGCGCATGACCCGGCATTTGCAGACAAAATATCGGATTATTTTGCACAAGCCAAACGAAACGATGCATTCCTGACAATTGTCCAGCGTGACCCGCAGATTAATCGGTCCTTGCCTGTTGGTGAAGATGAGGATGCCATGCTGCGAATTGTCAAAAGGAATACAGAGGGCGTAGTGATCCGCGGGGCCAAAATGGTGGCAACAGCAGCGCCTTATGCGGATGATATCATTGCTTATCCCGTTCAACGAATTCCAGGCCACCTGCCAGAGCTGGCCCATATGGTAATTGTAGCCGCGGACAGTCCGGGCTTGCACATGATGTGTCGTGAATCTTTTGCCACAAAAGATACAGATAAATCACATCCACTCAGTGCGCAGTATGATGAGATGGATGCTGTATTATTTTTTGATGATGTATTTGTGCCCTGGGAACGTGTATTACTGCACAATAACCCTGAAGCCGTATGGCAGATTCGCTGCAATACAGCTTCGGCCAGTCTGGCCTACCATCAGAGTGTCATTCGATTACACTCGAAACTGGAGTTTATTACAGCCGTGACCTCATCCATTGCCAAGGAGATTGGGGTGGACTCTTTCCTGAATGTGCAGGAACAACTTGGAGAGCTGATCAGTCAGATGCAGACTATCGAGGGACTGATTATTGCTGCTGAAGCACAGTCCAAGCCGGACCCATTTGGCAACTGGCTGCCGGAATTCAAATATATTGAAACCGCACGTAATCTGGGCAATCGCTATTACCCCCGCGCGGTGGAGATTTTGAAGACCATTGCTGCGGGTGGTCTGATTCAGATTCCTTCAGGTACGTTTGAGATGAATGAAATGATGGGTTCCATGATTGGCAAATATCTTGGTGGAGTAACGATGCAAGCCGCGGAGAAGATTCGTCTCTTTCAACTTGCATGGGAGCTGACCGGAAGTCCACTCGGAGCAAGGCATGATCTATATGAACGTTTCTACGCGGGTGATCCGGTGCGCAATCGGGCGAACCAATATGTGCAGTATGACAAGGAACGTTTATTGGGGAAAGTTGAGCCGTGGCTACGCTCGCTTAAGGACTGATCTGATGATCTAATACAAATGGTCCAAATGAAGATTGAAAAGCCTGAATGAAGAACGAAAAGCTTGAATGTAGGCTGAAAACAGCCCTTTTTTAGTTAATGCCTTGGCCTGAGCCAGGGCTCTATTTCTATTTATTTAGATTATCTTTAGAAATGATTTAGGTTGAATTAAGAGACGTAGTATATAGTAATAATGTAGAGATAGGCATAGAGTATAGGAAATGAGAGGAATAACATGAGATACACCGTATTAATTGCAGATGACGAACCAGAGATTGTTGAACTGCTTCAACTATATCTGGAGAAGGACTATACCATTAAAACTGCGGTGAATGGAGCCGAGGCATTACAATGCATACGTTCAACACAGATCGATCTGGTCATACTGGACATCATGATGCCTGTAATGGATGGATTGCAGTTGATCAAACAGATCAGAGCTACATATCACATGCCTGTACTGTTCCTATCCGCTAAAAGTCAGGATCACGATAAAATCCTTGGACTTGGACTTGGGGCAGACGATTATATAGCGAAGCCGTTCAACCCGCTTGAGATTGTCGCCAGAGTAGAGGCGTTGCTCAGAAGAGTTAATCAATTTGATGCAGCGGAGATCACCGAAGCGAAAGAACAGAATCTGGTATTAGGTGATCTGACGCTGGATCGATCCCAATGTATCCTTTTTCGTTCAGGAAGTCCTGTAACATTGACCTCTACAGAGTATAAAATTATGGAATTGTTGCTTGATCAACCTGGCCGAGTGTTCACCCGTAAAAAAATATACGAAGCGGTCTGGGGCGACTATTATGCGCACGAGGACAGCACGATTATGGTACATATCAGCAACATTCGGGAGAAGATCGAGCGTGACTCCAGACAACCGGAATATCTCAAAACGATAAGGGGACTTGGATACAAAATTGAAGCGCCCATGGAAAGCTAGAGAAAAGCGACTGTTGCAGACATCCCTGACTTTGGACTTCTTGCTATTCAACTTCTTTTTGCTGTTACTGGTATTGATTGTGTACCTTATGGTTTCACTTGATGTCGTGGATTTTCGCATTTCGGATCAGGTGGTAGACCCGAATCTGAATGTTGAAGCCCACATGTATGTGGAGGAGCTGGAGAACGAATTTTATTCCGGTGGAGGTTCGGTGTCGAAAGGCAAAGACACAGAGATTCAACGTCTCAAGGATAGCGGGGGCTGGATTGAAATTCTGGATGCGAATCGCAATGTCATTCATCATGTGGGAGACAAGCAAGATGCGATCACGCAATACAGTGAAGCTGATCTATATGATGGACTGGAAAATCGGAGTGACCAGGAATACTATTATTCGATCACTCCTCTCTCGACAGAAGGAGCGGCAGCGTATGTATTGCTCAAAATCCCACGTGATCTGGTCAGCGTGCGAATTAATGATAATCAGTTGATTACTAATCTGAAACATCCATTATCCTTTTACATTATGATTGGCATCGGTTTGGTTTTATTATTGATCTTTGTCTACAGCTACTGGGTCGCACGGAGAATCAAAAAACCACTCAGTATCCTCTCCTCGGGTCTTACGCAGATGATACAGGGGAATTATAGTACACGGATGTCGATCTCGGCAGAGAGGGAATTTGTCCAGATTGGTGAGACCTTTAACTACATGGCGGATGTCATTGAAAACACCTCTGCAGAGAAACGTTACGCCGAAGAGAGCAAACAGCGACTGATTGTAGACTTATCACATGATCTGAAGACACCGATAACATCCATACAGGGATATGCGCAGGCATTGGTGGAAGGACGTGGGGAGGATAAGGACAGGCAGCAAAGATATCTGGGATACATCTATAACAAATCCGTTCAAGTTGCACGCATGATACAGAATATGTTGGAGTTGCTCAAGGTGGATTCGCCCGATTTTCGCATGCATATTCAGAGAAGAGAGATTGGAGAATTCCTGCGCGAGATTATGGCAGATACCTATGGGGAGATTGAACAGAAACAGTTTGTCCTTCATGTACTTGTTCCTGATGAGGTGATCTACGCGAGGTACGATCCAGAGCTGTTATCCAGAGTCATCCAGAATCTGATTACCAATGCTCTGTCTTATAATCCAATCGGGACCGAACTGCGCGTCGAACTCATTCCGCTTCATACCCATGTGGTGATAGAGGTGGCAGATAACGGAGTGGGCATACCTCAAGAACTATGGTCAACGATCTTTGACCCGTTTGTACGAGGGGATGAGGCGCGGACAGCGACCGGAGGCACCGGACTTGGTTTGTCCATCGCACGACGTAATACGGAGAAAATGGGCGGACGGCTGATCCTTTCCCGGCGTGGGCGAGAGACCACCGTGTTTACCATTGAGATTCCAAATTAAATAAGAGAAGAAATGTCCATGTGGAGGGAAATATTTTGTTCAAAGTAAATACGTTTGTCCGGTTCAGTATTGCACTGGCGCTGATATTGGTTAATATCTATTTATTATCACGTGTGAGCTTCATCTTTCAGCCGCTCGTCACCATGATCACGGTCATTACCGTGCCGATGATGTTGTCGGTGTTCTTTTATTATCTGCTAAGGCCGCTTGTGAATTATATGGAGAAAAAGAAAATAAATCGCACGCTAAGTATTTTGCTAATCTATCTGGTTATTGCTATTCTGGGAGTGTTCTTCATCATTGGTTTATGGCCATCGTTACGTGAGCAACTGATCAATCTGGTTGATAACGCACCAAGTTTAATTAATTCATTAAGTGAACAGCTGAGAGAGCTGGAGCAAAATGGTGCCATTCAGGCCTTGTTCCCTGAGGGCTCGACACCTTTCTCCCAGATCACGGAGTATATCAACAAAGGATTTAACTTTGTAACCAACTATGTAAGTGGATTTTTCTCACTTGTTTCCAGTTTTGCGATCATCTTGTTTACACTACCGATCCTTTTGTTCTATATGCTTTTACAAGGCGAGAAATTTGGTCGTAAACTGGCACATATCGCTCCAAAACGTTTCCAAAAGGACAGCCGTGAAGTTGTAATTGAGATTGATCAGGCGTTGAGTGGCTTTATTGTGGGAAGAGTTTTGGTGAATCTGGCACTGGGTGTACTGATGTATATCGGTTTCTTGATCATTGGACTGCCGTACGCATTACTGCTCACGGTAATTGCGGTCATCATGAACTTTGTTCCGTTTATCGGAGCGATTGTGTCATCCGTACCTATTGTGATCATGGGTCTCGTGGTATCACCATCAGTTGCCATCTGGTCTCTGATTATTATTCTTGTCGCTCAGCAGATTCAGGACAACCTGGTTGCACCGTACGTATTCGGCAAAAAGCTGGATATTCACCCGCTCACGACCATCATTCTGGTGTTGGGTGCAGGCGACCTGGGTGGAATTATTGCCATCCTGATTATTATCCCGGTTTATATGATCGTTAAAATTCTTTTGGTTCGAATCTATAACATGTTCTTCAAGGACAAATGGCAGAATGCATAGAATTTAATTATTCGAAGGAGTGGAGCACATGTCTGAAATTATCGAAAAACAATACAATGAACCTGAATATATTGCACCTCAATCTGTTCAAATGGGTACCATCCACATCTCGAACGATGTGTTATCCAAGATCGTGGGGATGGCCGCTCAATCAACGGCTGGTGTATCCTCCATGTCCGTTGGACTGACTGAAGGGATTGCCAAGAGTATCAGCGGCAAGAGCCTGCAAAAAGGGATTGACGTACACGTCAAAGACGATCAGGCAACCATCCAGCTGCGCATCAACATTCAATATGGTAACAAGATGCACGAGGTCTGTCGTGAACTTCAACATAATGTTCAACAGGCTGTAGAACAATTAGCCGGCGTTATGGTCGATGAAATCAAAGTGCAAGTTGTTGGCATATCCATGCCGGAGACGGTATAAAGCAATGAAAAGAATGTAAGGAATAACGATTGTAAGGATAAACGATTAACAAAAACAGCACCTTCCCAATTAACAACTTAACTGGGAGGGTGCTGTTTTATGTTTGCGGTAGTAGGTGGGAGCTTCGCCCATCACTTTTTTGAACATTTTGGAGAAAAGCAATTGATCGGTGTAGCCCACAGAACGGGCAATATCACCAATGGTCAGACCGGGATCAAGCGTCAGTTCGGCTGCCCTGCGCATCCGGTAATGAACTAGATACGACTGAATGCTGCTTCCCATCTGATCCTTGAAGAGAGAGCACAGGTAACTGCGCTGTAAACCGACATGGGCCGCGATGGACTGAACGGTAACGGCATTGGCATAGTTCATTTCAATGAAGTCCATTACCTGTGTAACGTACGTTTCCTTCGAATAATCCGGCATGGGTTGAAGATGCTCTGAATTAGCCTGATCAATCAAAATGGAGAAGAATTGATACAGCAAACCAGTCATGCTAATCTCCCAGCCTTTGTGAGTATTGCGGGAATTGATCATTCGGTGCAGGCAGGATCGCATCTCGTCATCCTCATTACCCAGCTCAAAGATCGGGTGATGCTCTGACAGACAAGCCTGCTGTAAAAAGGATGGACTGTTGCTGCCTTGAAAAGCAACCCAGCTGTATTCCCAGGGGTCATCCTGATCTGCTTGGTAATGAACAACAGAATGCGGAACGATTAGAAAACCTTGACCTTTGTGCAGGTTGTACGTTTTGCCTCCCACTTCGAAGGTGCCTTTACCATTCAAGATATAATGAATTTTGTAATAGTCTCTCATGGCAGGACCAAAGTGGTGACCTGGTGTACAGGCTTCCGTACCATAATGTAGGAGCTGAAGCTCCTGAAAATGATTGTTTTTGAACATATACGTAATCAAGGGTATTCACTCCTGTACGATTTCGTCTCATCTTGCATTTTAACATACTAAATAGCTGAAAAGATTAATTATTTAACATTAGTATATATAGATAACAATCATTATTCCATATGTTCAAAGTGAAATGCCATATCGTTTATCCAGGAAAATGTCTAAGATGAAAAGGAATTCAACAAACCTTACAGGAAAGTGAGAATAACGATGCCCTATACTGCGAGTGAACAACGATATGATGAGATGAAATATGTACGTTCCGGCAAATCCGGAATCAGACTGCCGCAAATTGCGCTGGGTTTATGGCAGAACTTTGGTGGCAACCGTACATTGGATATTCAGGAAGAAATGATTTTGCGTGCCTTTGACCTCGGAATTAACCATTTCGATCTGGCGAATAACTATGGTCCACCTCCAGGATCAGCGGAAGAGAACTTTGGCGTGATTTACAAAAAACATCTTCTTCCTTACCGGGATGAACTGCTCATCTCGTCTAAGGCAGGCTACCATATGTGGAGTGGACCTTACGGCGAGTGGGGCTCCCGCAAAAACCTGATTGCCAGTCTTGATCAAAGTCTTGGTCGGATGGGGCTGGACTATGTGGACATATTCTATCATCACCGTCCAGATCCGGACACGCCATTGGAAGAAACGATGACGGCGCTGGATCATATCGTGCGGCAAGGTAAAGCACTGTATGTAGGCTTGTCCAATTATAATGCAGAACAGACACAAGAAGCGGTAACCATTCTGCGTCGTCTGGGTACGCCATGTCTGGTTCATCAGCCAAACTACTCGATGCTGAATCGCTGGATTGAAGACGGTTTGCAGGACGTACTGGATGAGCAAGGCGTAGGTTCCATTGCGTTCTGTCCACTCGGCCGCGGTCAGTTGACGAATAAATATGTCGACAAGATCAAGGAAGAACGCGTCAATCCAACAGGAAATTTGAAAAAAGAAGCATATACGGACGAACGGATTGCCAAGTTCGATGCACTTCAGGCGGTTGCGGAGCGAAGAGGTCAAACGATCTCCCAACTGGCTCTGAACTGGATTTTGCGTGGTAACCGTGTAACTTCTGCATTGATTGGGGCAAGCCGTGTGTCCCAGATTGAAGAAAATGTAGCTGCGCTCAGCGCACCGGATCTGACAACGGAAGAGTTGAATGAGATCGAAAGCATTTTGGACGGAATGGGTAATTATCCGTGGTAACATACACAGTATAGCTGTGTGAAAATTATAGTTAGGTAAAACTAATGTAATATAAATGAAGAATGAAAATGGCGCCTACCTGATCAATCAGGAAGGCGCCATTTTGTATATGTCATTTTCATTATAGGATAAGATCTATTATAATAGTTCATTAATTGACCTATGTTTATTTTTTCAGAATGAACCTAGTTCATAGCACCTGGTCCTAGGATTTAGGGTATAATATATAGAAGCTTTACAATTGAACTACGAAGGAGAGGCTCCATTTGAACTTTGAACAGTGGATTTCGCCTGAAAGCTATAACCTGACATCCGAGATGGAGAATCATCCATCAGACCGGATTGCACTTAGATGGCTCAGCGATCAACGAGAATTGGGAGAGATCACGTATGGTGAATTATTCAAGCAGGCGAATCGTCTTGCTGGAGGTTTGCGTGAACTTGGACTAGAGAAGGGTGATCGGGTGTTGGTCATGGTACCACGCCGTATTATTGCCTATGTCATTTATATTGCTTGTCTTAAACTGGGGATTGCCGTTATTCCTTCCTCCGAGATGTTACGGGCAAAAGATCTGGAATATCGTCTGCGTCACTCTGAGGCGCGGGCTGTTATTGTATGGTCCGAGACGACCTCAGAAGTGGAAAAGATGGACGCGGATCTGCCGTCACTGGCATATCGCATCGTGGCATCACCGAATGAAGAAGTTAGCGTACCTGCTGAAGGTTGGGTCAATGTGCATCAGTTAATGCAGAATCAACCCGAAGAGATGGCTGCGGTGGAGACTCATCGTGATGATACGGCTATCCTTGCTTATACTTCGGGCACAACTGGTAATCCCAAAGGAGTTGTACATAGCCACGGTTGGGGATATGCCCACCTGCGGATCGCTTCTTCATTATGGTTGGATATTCAACCTTCAGATACCGTATGGGCAACGGCTGCACCTGGCTGGCAAAAATGGATCTGGAGCCCGTTCCTGTCGGTACTCGGAAGAGGCGCGACTGGACTGGTCTACAATGGATCATTCCAGCCCAAGCGTTATCTGGAACTGATGCAGGAACATCAGATTAATGTCCTTTGCTGTACACCAACAGAATATCGGTTGATGGCCAAAGCAGATGATCTTGGACATTATGACCTGTCTCATCTGCGCAGTGCTGTTTCAGCGGGTGAACCGCTCAATCAGGAAGTTATTGAAATCTTCCAGCGTCATTTTGACCTGACTATTCGGGACGGATATGGACAGACCGAGAGCACGTTGTTAATCGGCAGTCTCAAAGATGCGCCTGTACGTATTGGCTCCATGGGTCAGTCGATTACACCTGGATTGATTGAAATTATTGACGATGAAGGACAACCTGTGCCTCCGGGTGAAGTAGGAGATATCGCCGTACACAAAGAGATGCCAGCTTTGTTCCGGTCCTATTATCAGGATGAGGGACGGAAGGAAGCGAGTCAGCGTGGCGATTATTTTGTAACAGGGGACCGTGCACGCAAAGACGAAGAAGGATACTTCTGGTTTGAAGGTCGCAGTGACGATATCATCATCAGTTCGGGTTACACGATTGGACCATTTGAAGTGGAAGAAGCACTCATGAAACACTCGAGTGTGAAGGAATGTGCGGTGGTTGCAAGTCCAGATGAGATCCGTGGCAATGTGGTGAAAGCATTTGTCGTACTGCGAGATGATTCCTTGGCTTCACCGGAATTAATGCGTGAATTGCAGCACCATGTCAAAGAAATCACAGCACCTTATAAATATCCACGTAAGATCGAATTTGTTACGGATCTGCCAAAGACTAACTCTGGTAAAATCCGCCGGATCGAGTTACGTGAACAAGAAAAACGTAATAGTTAGATCATTTTGTATAGATGAAATTTTGGGGATTGTGCCTGCGTAGTGAAAGAGAAGGAATCGATTCTGCAGAAGCGAAAGCGGTCGTATTTGTCTCCGAATTTTAACCTTTGAAAAATACGATGAAGAAAATTTGGAGACAACGACGATCTAAAGAACGATCCTTCGCTGTAACGGCCACTCAACAGATCCCAAGTTTGCAAACCATGCCATAATATATGAAACAGGAGTGAACACAACCATGAGTCAATTTGAACAAACCTTTGAAAAGTCATTGGAACAATACGCAGAACTAGTAGTTAAAGTTGGCGTGAATATTCAAAAAGGACAGGATCTGCTCGTTACTGCACCGATCGAAACGCTTGAATTCACACGTCTTATTGTGCAAAAAGCCTATGCGGCTGGTGCCAACTATGTACAAGTGGACTTCGATGACGACAACATTACCCGCAGTCGTTTTGAGCATGGTTCCAATGACAGCTTTGACTACTATCCAGCCTGGAAAGCGGATATGATGGAGAAGTTTGCAGAAGCAGGCGGCGCTACCCTGACGATTAAAGTTCCAGATCCTGAACTGTATAACGGAATTGACTCCGACAGCGTTTCCCGTGCTACCAAGGCAGCTGCACACGCACGTCGCGGATATGCCAAATACACACGCAACCATGAAATTAGCTGGTGTCTGATCAAAGCACCGACCAAGGCTTGGGCGAACAAAGTATTTGCCGACATCCCGGAAGAAGACCGAATCAACGTGATGTGGGAAACGATCTTCAAAATGAACCGTGTAGATGGCGGAGACGCCGTACAAAATTGGAGAGAACATCTGGATACCCTGAATACCATGAGTGATCTCCTGAACAAAAAGAACTATAAGAGTCTGCATTACCGTGCGCCAGGTACAGACCTGAAAATTGAATTGGTCCACAACCACATCTGGGGTGGCGGTGGTAGCGAAAATAAACAAGGTGTATACACGGTCGCCAATATGCCGACTGAAGAAGTATTCACCATGCCTAAGCGCAGTGGAGTGAATGGGTATGTTAGCAGCACCATGCCTTTGAACCTGAACGGGCAACTGGTAGACCAGATGAGAATCACATTCAAGGATGGACAGGTTGTAGCGTTTACGGCAGCATCCGGTGAAGAGCATTTGAAGAACCTGTTTGCCACCGATGAAGGAGCACGTTATCTGGGTGAGGTCGCACTCGTACCACATGACTCCCCGATTTCCAACCTGAATCGCATTTTCTACAATACGGGTATTGACGAAAATGCATCCTGCCATTTGGCTGTGGGAAGTGCGTATCCATTCAACATGAAAGATGGCACAACCATGTCGAACGAAGAATTGCTGAAGCATGAGTGCAATGTGAGCTTGACTCATGTGGATTTCATGATCGGTTCCGCTGAGCTGGATATCGATGGTGAGTTACAGGATGGTACAATCGAGCCGGTATTCCGTAAAGGCAACTGGGCATTTTAATTTCTAATCTAGTTATATAAGTTGAACTAAAGATTATTTACACTGACACTACGATGACAGAATAACCTTCCAATCGCTGTTATCCCCAGAATTTTTTTGATTCCCTTTTCCGAAGGGGAAAATCCGGGGATAGCGTATGCTTCCGATGCAGCTTTCTTTCAGAAAGCTTTTAGGCGAACGCTTCGCTTTTTCAGGTTTTTTCTGTCCTCTCCGTTATCGTGTAAATGATTAGTTCAACATAAATAGTAGCAGTAATATTACCTGAACGAAAAAGTGACTTCAATTTGAAGTCACTTTTTTTTCCTCGTAACATGGATTACACAGGTCTTACAGGCACACATATCTCGCAATAATGCTGATTGAGCAGCTCCCAACGATATCGTTCTATAACCGGCTTGTTGTCCATCCGATAACCACTTGTTTGTAAATGAGGGATGATCACATTCCATGCTTGCTGAATAGCTTCTGCCGTGTGCTTCACTTTACAGATGAGATAATCTCCGCCTGATAACTCGCCTATCTCAACAAACTCATCTTCCAGACGTTCAGATTCAGTGATAACAATACAGGCATCATATCTGCAGTTCTGAGGAGGTGTGCTCGCCGGGTCATCTTGTGGAATACCGAATAAAATTGCTGATTCATGAAGCAGTTGTTTTTTGTCTGCCCATTGTTTCAGCGTATTCATCGCTTGAGCATTGGCTGGACCGTAAGGACCGACTTGTCGAACATAGGCGATACGATATGACGGGAGGTTTTCGATAACCATTTCCATTAAAATCTTCCTCTCTGTACGATTTCTCTTACATGTTGGATGCTAACATGGTATAAAAAAATTTGCTTAGGTAATTGTTGAATCCTGGCGACGAAACTCATAGAATAGTGATAATATGTTGGAAGACTGTTCCAATAGAGCAAAACGAGAGGGGGAGGAGTTAAACATGGATATTACTTATGCCTTCACGGATGAACATTTCAGGCAAGTTGTGTTGGATCGTTTTTGTGAGCAGCGGGATTTCATTAAGGAAAGTGACGTTCATGAGGTTGAGATATTAGAACTCTCAAATCACAATATTAGCAATCTTGATGGAATCGAGTATTTCAGGGGTCTTCAAGAGCTGGATTGTGCCTATAATCAATTGACCAGTTTGGATCTGGCTCAGAATCACAAGCTGAGGATATTACGTTGCAGAGAGAATCAGCTTCTTACACTGAACCTCCGCTCCAATTCGGAATTGCAGGTGCTGGATTGCAGTTTTAATCGACTTCGCAAATTGGATCTTTCTCATAATTCCAAACTTATAACGGTGGAGTGTCATTGGAATATGTTGTCGGAGCTGGCTTCGGAGCCCCTTGAGCAGTTGGAGGAACTTAGTTGCAGTTATAACGCTCTTTTCTCACTTGAACTTGAACACAATAAGCAACTGCGGCGACTTGATTGCGCCAACAATTACATGTTAGAACTTGATGTAACAAGTTGTCCAAACTTGATTGAACTTCGTTGTAACCACAATCATATCAAACAGTTGGATTTTCGTTCAAATATGGTTTTAGAGAGTGTCCGTTGTTTTAACAATCATATTAGCAAGCTGGATATTCGCCATAACGTACAACTAAAAGAGTTGTACTGTTCCGAGAACAAATTAACCGAGTTGGATTATAGCGCTAATCCCAAGCTGGAAAGACTGCAGTATGCAGATAATCTAATGTTTGAATCCAATCATGAAGTTCCGGGTATGGGGTTGTTTCAGTATGACGTCTCGATGTCCAACTATCAGATGAGCTTACTTATTCAGGATAAAGAACTGGTAGTCACTGCACAGGTTTCAACCAAGACAGAGATGGAAATATTGTCCCCATATATGGAAGAGACGTGGAAACGGTGGGACATGCTAGGTGAGCAGGCACTTAAAACCATTGCCGAGGCTCATCCGGACGAAGATATCAATACATTGATTTTGGCTGATGCAGAATTTCAGGGAGATCAATATTTCCGATTGGGTTATGATGCGGGGGATACACCTGCTGGTCGACTGTACATATATGCGGAGTTTGACCATGAATTTCACATGTTGGATACGTTGATCTATGAAACGTATTAAAGCCACGAGATCGTGGCTTTTTTGCTTTGTTGAACTAAAGATTATTTACACTGACACTACGATGACAGAACAACCTTCCAATCGCTGTTATCCCCAGATTTTATTTCCATTCCTTTTCTAAAGGGGAAATCCGGGGATAGCGTATGCTTCCGATGCAGCTTTCTTTCAGAAAGCTTTTAGGCGAACGCTTCGCTTTTTCAGGTTTTTTCTGTCCTCTCCGTTATCGTGTAAATGTTAGTTCAACTTATATAATATGTTATTCAGCGTGCATTTTGTTGAAGCTAACATATTCGTTAATCGGTTTACGGTAACCGCGTGGGCGCTGTTTGGCTTCCGACTTTTTGCCGATGGTGATCAGCATAACCGGTACGTAATGGTTAGGGATTTCCAGACTCCGTTGCAGTTCTTCCGAGTCAAAACCAATCATTGGACAAGTGTCCCAACCGCGATCCTGAGCGATCAGCATCAATTGCATGGCAGACAGGCTGGCATTGCGAATCGCATCCTCACGTTGGAAGAATCTGCCACGAGATTCGTAAAACTCGGTGACACTTTGGGATTCCTGCTCGTATTGGAACGGAGTAAGAGCGCCCAGGTTCAGCAGGCCTTCGTTAATAGTACGGATATGATGATGCGCATTGACGTCGCCCAATACCACGATGACCGCAGAAGCTGTTTTTACCTTATATTGCTGGGAAGCTTCATAGACTTTCTCTTTCTGTTCCTCGTCTTTAATTACAAGATAGTGCGTGTGTTGTAGGTTAAAGGCAGATGGTGCAAATTTATTCAGGGCAAACATTTCTTGCAGTTCCGAATCCGAAATTTCAATTCCTTCTTCAAAAATAACGGCCGATCTACGGTTTTTGACTAGATTCTCCAACTCACTCATGGTAGTTTCCCTCGCTTATGTATGATTTATAAACTGACTATAACACACTTAGTTACTTTATGTAAGTATTATTTTAGAATAAGACAAGGATCGTCTGCCATACGCTAAAATAAAACACTAGAGGTGATTCATGAAAGCATTGATCGCAAAGTATATGGGAGGACATGACCCTCATGAATTTCGGGTATATGTGATCCAATCTTCGACGTTAAAACGTTTTGTAGTCGTGGAGATTATTCTAGGCCCTATCGTGTACAATGTCGCACTTTATTTGTGCCATAATGTAATACTTGCTGGAGTAGGCTCTTGGGCTGGAACAGAAGGTCTGAAGAGACTGCCACTGGTCTTTAGAAAAATCGTTGGGACATGATGAAGTGTGTAAATGAAAAATTGAAGCAGAAGAGGGCCAGTTGCGGCCCCATCTTCTCCTTCAGTCATGTTATCTATAGTCACGCTTCTTTTATCTAAACACATAATTATAACTGTCTAAGCTTTGGGTTCAAACTTGCCTTATTTGGCACGTTCCAAATACTGCTCCAGCGTAAGTTTCTGGTTGGTAATCTCACCAGCAATATATACTCCGACATAACGTACATGCCATGGCTCATAGGAGTAACCAGTCAATTTCTCCTGATCTTTGCCATAACGGATGATGAAACCGTACTTGTGGGCATTGGCTTTCAGCCATTTGCCTTCTTTGGTGTTGCCAAAGCTTTGCTGAAGATCGTAACCGGCCGAAGCGCTGGAGATATCCATGGCTAGACCCGTTTGATGTTCGCTTTGTCCTGGTCGAGCACTTGTTTTATTGGCAACAGCTTCACCTTTGATGCTGGCATTACGGTCAAAGATCGATTTCTGGGTCGCATAAGAGCGATAGCCAGACACCGCTTTGATATCGATGCCGTCTTTTTTGGCAGCCGCAAATAATTTTTCAATCGCGGTTGCAGCCACTTTACGCATTTGTTTCTTCGGACTGGAACCTGAGAAGCTAAAAGGAATATTAGGTACAACCAAATCTTGAGGTGCATAAGTTGAAGGCAGATTTCTCTTTTTATTGACAAGTACAACCGTACTGGACACATTGGTCACAGTTGCCACATTTTTAATCGTTTTGATCGTACGACCAGGTGCATTATCATGCAGAAATTGAGTGAAGCTGGAGCTTGCAGCAGACGCGACGGGATTCAGGCTTGAAGTGATGGGAAACGTAGTAAAAGCAGAACCTGCTACAACAGAGCCTACGAGAATTGTAGATATGATGGATTTACGAGTAAAAGGTTTCATGATGTGTGTTCCTCCTCGGAATATATGAATCTATATACCGAGTATACTAGAGGATTATATCCATAGGTTCTCCAATTGTTTCCGAGTTGTAAACAAAGTTTGCTAGATTCTTCTTCTTCTTCTTCTTCAACTCTGATAGAGGCATATAAAGAAAAGCACGTTAAAAAAGCCGTTGCATTAGATGCAACGGCTTTTGTTGTGAAGAAAGATAATGCTAGATTACTTCAAGTATGCTGGAGACTGTGTTACAGCATGCAGGCGTCGGATCCACCGGAGCTTCCTGCAGTTACTGCACGGGTGTCACGAACGCGAACGTTGGCGCTGAGCACACCAGAATCACTGCTTAGTTTAAAAGAAGGATAATTTTCTTCCGTATCCAGCTTCATGTGTTGTTCTAGGTTAAGCTGCTGCTTCGGATCAACATAGAACGGAACCAGATTGGTTTCAATCTGCGCGTCGAGAGCCGCAAGTTCATCAACAATGATAATAGCGATAACTCCGTTACATCCGCAACCTTCCAAGTCATAGATCACTTTGAAATATCCAGGTTGGTCATTCAAGCTTTCCGTCAATCGTTTTGCAGCCAAATCTGTAATTTGAATATACATATAGGTACACTCCTTTATATGTGGTCATGGTTGGTAAATGGTAAAAGAATTCATTCAGCTTCTATTCCCATTATACCACTTTGGCAAAAATCAAAGCATTTATTTTCTTGATTGATCAGTCTGGAAAAGGTATTCTTTAGTTAATGAATAGGGAGGTGAGGTCTTAAATTGGGAAGAGCTAAGGAGTTCGACACGGAGACTGTTCTAAGAAAAGCAACGTCTGTATTTGGAGCGTACGGTTATGAAGGTACATCTTTGAGCTTACTGCTGAGTGAACTTGGCATTGCGCGGCAAAGCCTGTATGACACCTACGGAACTAAACATGATTTATTTGTCTCTGCTCTTAAATTCTATATTCAGCAGAAGACAGAAGCGGGAATCAGACTATTAAATGAATGTACAAGTGTGAGGCAAGGCGTGACCGAGTTGTTCAACGAAGCGGTTAACGTGTTGACAGACAACGAACGTCGTAATGAATGTTTCATCATTAATAGCGCGGTTGAACAGGCACCACAAAATCACGAAATCGCGGTCTTTATTCAAACCACTAACCAACAAATGGAAGATGTTTTCCATACTGCGCTGTTACGAGGCCAGAGGAGTGGCGAATTGAGGCACGCTGAGGAAGAATTGCCCGGGCTTGCCCGTGTTCTTAATTATTCCCGACTCTCATTGACCTTTACAGCGAAGAGCAGTGCAAGCGCAGAAGCGCTACGAGATTTTGTACAGATGACCCTAAGGGCTTTGGATTAACGTTTTACATGATTTGAGTAAGAATTCTTTACGTTTTCTTGAAAATGGACGCTTAAGGCGTTTATTTTTTGACTATTATAGACCGATTGGTCTGGAAAAACACCAAACAAAACTGAAGGAGGAAACAAGCATGATCAATGATAAACCGTTGACACTTATTACCGGAGCTAATGGAAAGACAGGAAGCCGTGTTGCGGCCATACTTCAAAAGCATCATTATCCGGTGCGTTTGGCAGGAAGAACTAAACCATCTCTTTCTGGTTCTGCCGATAATTATGTCTATTTTGATTGGTATGATTCCGAGACATATGCGCTGGCGCTGAAAAATGTGAATCAGGTGTACCTTGTCATGCCAGTCATGGACATGAACCCAGAAGACGTCATGATTCCGTTCATCAAGGAAGCATTATGGAGCGGAATTAAGCGATTTGTCTTGCTTGGCAGTGCTTCGATCGATGAGAATGGTCCTATATTTGGCAAAGTACATCAGTATATAAAAGCCCATGCTCCTGAGTGGGCTGTATTGCAGCCTTCCTATTTTATGGAGAACTTCACGGAGGGACCGCATCGGGAGACGACGAAGCAACTCGGGAAAATTTACAGTGCTACGGGTAACGGAAAAATTGGATTTGTTAGTGCAGATGACATCGCGGCGGTGGCCTTCCATGCTCTAACAGATGTTGTTCCTCATAATACGGAGCATATCATTACAGGGCCGGAGACGTTGTCCTATGGACAGGTTGCAGACGTCTTGAGCCGTGTACTGGGTCAGTCCATCCAGCATGAATCTTTGTCCGATGATGAATTGAGGAACAGCATGATTCGCGCAGGAATGTCAGAAGAATACGCTGCTGCCCTCGCAGGACTGGATGTGCCTATCCGGGAGGAGGGGAGAGAAGATCAGACGACGGATACGGTGAAAAAATTAACGGGGAATAACCCAATTTCATTCGAGCAATTTATTCAGAATCATATGGAAGTATGGAAATAATGGAAGAAACATTTTCATATTATGAGAAGACGGTGCCTAGTGCCCGTCTTTTTGCATGTCTACCAGCATGTTGACATCGTTGATTCGAATATGGATCTCTCCCTAACCAGGGACACTAAGGAAAGCAGTGATTATACGAACACACTTTTGGGGAAATAGATGAAGATGAATGTTAGGGCGTGTCTGAAACACGCCCTAGATAAAGGGGCGAAGAGAGCGAATGATTCAGTTCGAAAATGTATCAAAACAATATCCTGATGGAACAACGGCTTTGCGTCAGGTTAACCTCAACATTAACAAGGGAGAACTGTTTGTCATGATTGGTCCGAGTGGATGTGGCAAAACCACCATGCTCAAAATGATCAATCGCCTGATTGAACGAACAGATGGAACAGTGCGCATTAATGAACGCCCAATCGATGAATACAACATTCACGAATTGCGCTGGAATATAGGATATGTGCTGCAACAGATTGCACTATTCCCGCATATGACAATTGCCGAAAATATTGCAGTTGTTCCTGAACTCCGAAAGTGGAAGTCAGATCAAATCAAGGAGCGTGTACATACGTTACTGGACATGGTGGGTTTGCACGGAGATACGTACAGTGAGCGTAAACCGTCCGAGTTATCCGGAGGACAACAGCAGAGAATTGGTGTGTTGCGTGCACTCGCTGCCGATCCCGAGATAGTTTTGATGGATGAACCGTTCAGTGCACTCGATCCAATGAGTCGGGAGAAATTACAGGACGATATTCTGGATATCCAGCGTCAGATGAAAAAAACAATTGTGTTTGTCACCCATGATATTCAGGAAGCGATGAAGCTGGGGGATCGCATCTGCATTATGAAGGATGGACAGGTTTTGCAGGTAGGTACCCCGGAAGAACTGATCCGACAGCCAGCTAATGATTTCGTACGTGAATTTGTTGGAAGTCCTAACACCGATACGAGTTCACAATCTGATTTTGATCTCGAATCCATCATGTCACCACTCTCACCGGGTCATGTGCCAAAATCAGCCAAAACTGCCGTTCCTGTATCCATTACGTTAACGGAATTAGTTGATATCATGGCTTCCCATGACCATCTGCTGGTTGAACGTAACCGCCAGATTATTGGCGAGATCAGTCGAGTTGATCTGATGAAATACTGGTCTGGTCAGTTACAGGAACGAGGTGAAGGACATGAGTAGGTTCACGGAGGTGTTCAGTGAGCGCAAAGGTCAGTTGTTGTCTGCTCTACTGGAACATATTCAGATCTCATTTATCGCATTGTTCTTTGCTGTCCTAATCGCTATTCCGCTTGGTATATACCTTACTCGCAAACCAAGAGTGGCTGAACCAATTATCGGGGTTACAGCTGTGTTGCAGACGATACCGTCCTTGGCGCTTCTCGGATTGCTCATCCCGTTATTCGGCATAGGCACACTTCCTGCAATCATTGCACTGGTTGTGTATGCACTGCTTCCCGTACTCCGCAACACGTACACAGGCATATCCGAAGTTGATCCTTCCATGGTGGAAGCAGCGAATGCGATGGGCATGAATAGTTGGCAACGTCTAATCAAAGTGGAACTGCCACTGGCGATGCCTGTCATTATGGCCGGAATTCGGACCGCTATGGTGCTTATTGTAGGAACGGCGACACTTGCTGCCTTGATCGGCGCAGGAGGTTTGGGTGCATTAATCTTGCTGGGCATTGATCGGAACGATACGGCATTGATCATCCTTGGAGCCATTCCGGCCGCATTGCTGGCTATTTTGTTTGATGTACTATTACGTCAGTTCCAGCGGTTATCCTTTAAGAAAACATTGGTTACCCTTGGTTCGCTGGCAATAATCGCGATACTTGTGATTACCATTCCCTTCGTGGCACGTGGTGGTCAGAAGGATCTCGTCATTTCCGGGAAATTGGGGGCGGAACCCGAAATTCTCATTAATATGTACAAATTGTTAATCGAAAAAGATACAGACCTGACCGTTGAACTAAAACCCGGATTAGGCAAAACGCCATTCCTTTTCAATGCACTCAAGTCGGGTGATATTGACATCTATCCCGAATTCACGGGGACAGCGATCTCCGAATTCATGAAGGAAACGGCAGTGAGCACCGATCGGACAGAGGTGTACGAACAGGCAAGAGATGGAATGCTGAGCCAGTTCAACATGGTGCTGCTGAACCCTATGGATTACAACAATACGTATACGTTGGCTGTTCCAAAGAGCATCGCAGATCAATACAATCTCAAAACCATTTCGGATCTCAAACCGGTTGAGCAGCAGATCAAAGCAGGATTCACACTTGAATTCTCGGATCGGGAAGACGGATACCTTGGCATACAGAAAAAGTATGGGATTGAATTCCCGAACGTTGCAACAATGGAACCCAAGCTTCGCTATGGTGCTCTTCAGCGCGGAGATATTAATCTCGTTGATGCTTACTCCACAGACAGTGAGTTGAGACAATATGAACTCGTTGTGCTGGAGGATGATCAGGAGTTATTTCCACCGTATCAAGGCGCGCCGATGCTTCGTCAAGAAACGGCAGATCAATATCCACAACTGGTTGAGGTGCTGAATCAGCTTGCTGGCAAAATTACGGATGATGAGATGCGTCAGATGAACTATGACGTGAACGTAGAGGGAGCGAATCCTGAACAGGTTGCAGCAGAGTACCTTAAACAGGCTGGATTGCTGTAACTTCAGGCATACCTGCAATAGATGTACCAAAAGGATGAGGAGGAACCATGATGACACAAGAAACGTATGACTTGATTGCGATTGGCACAGGAAGCGCGGCAAGCTCTGTAATCACCCGTTGCGCTGAAGCTGGCTGGAGAATCGCTGTAATTGATGAACGGGAGTTCGGCGGAACGTGTGCACTGCGTGGCTGTGATCCCAAGAAAGTGCTGGCTGGAGCGGCTGAGCTGATTGACTGGAATGAACGGATGCAAGGGAAAGGAATTCAGGGACAGGCGACCATCAACTGGTCTGAACTTAAGGCCTTTAAACGCACCTTTACCGAAAGCATACCTAGAGCAAGTGAAGATCAATTCAAACAGGCTGGAATGGATACGTTCCATGGTAAAGCTTCATTTGTCGATGAAAATCATATTCAAGTTGGAGAAGAAGTGCTCCATGGCAAACACATCCTGATTGCTACCGGTGCAACACCTGCGCCACTTGAGATTGAGGGCTCAGAGCATCTTATATATAGTGATGACTTTCTGGATCTGGAACAGCTGCCGGATCGATTAGTTCTGGTAGGCGGTGGATACATTGCATTTGAGTTTGCGCATATTGCGGCCAGAGCCGGGACGGAAGTTCATATACTGCATCGGAGTGAGCAACCGCTGAAGTCGTTTGATGCGGAACTGGTAGAATGTTTGCTGCAAAAATCAAAAGAGATCGGCATTCATGTTCACTTGAACGCGGAGGTGAAGTCCATACGGCAAGAGGGGAACGCCTATGTCGTTCATGGCACACGTAATGGTGCAGATCACCAGTGGCAGTGCGGACTTGTCGTTCATGGAGCCGGGCGTGTTCCTAATGTGGATGGGCTGGAATTGGAGAAAGCCAACGTCAGCTACAGCAAAAAGGGGATTACGGTGAACGAGTACTTGCAAAGTGAAAGTAATCCGAGAGTGTATGCTGCTGGCGATGTAACGGATACAAAAGGGTTGCCTTTAACCCCGTTAGCAGGTCAGGAATCCCGGGCTGTATCGTTCAATTTGTTGGAGGGAAATCAACACAAACCAAATTATAAAGTGATGCCTTCTATTGTGTTTACTGTCCCTGCCCTTGGAGCTGTAGGTATGAGCACGGAACAAGCCAAGAAAGAGGGCTACGAGGTGCAGGTAAATGATATGTCGAAATGGTATACTTACAAGCGAACTCATGAAAAATTTGCCATGGCCAAAGTGGTGATCGATAAATCAACCGGACGTATTCTGGGTGCGCATGTGCTCGGGAGCAAAACAGAAGAATTGATCAACCTTTTTGCAATGGCGATTCAGTTCAATCTGACTATCGATCAGTTAAACACCATGAATTTTGCATATCCTACTGCTGCATCGGATCTGGGTTCTTTAATTTAGAAGTGATGAAGTGAGGATGAACTCCCCTTTGGGACGGAAGAAAGGATGAAAACAACGATGTCATCGGATTTTATTGGGCTTCATGAAGGCAAGTGGACTAAGGAACCCGTTGCTGCACGGATGGATGGGGATCGTTTCGTTGTGGAAGCTCGGGAAGGCAGTGATTTCTGGGAGAACACATTCTACGGGTTCTGTCATCGGGATGGACATGCCATGCTTGCTCCATGGGACGGAACGGAAGCGATTGAGGTATCGTTTGATCTAAGCTCATTCACCGAATTGTATGATCAGGCGGGACTAATGTTATGGTACGGAGAAGACCAATGGATCAAGGCCGGAGTTGAGGTCAATGATGGCGTGGCACATGTTGGAGCCGTCGTGACGGATACATATTCGGATTGGTCACTCTCTCCTGTGCCAGAGTGGGGTGGACGAATCGTAACAATCAGAGCCTCCTACAGCAATGAGGCTGTTGTCATTCGTGCTCGCACAGATGAGCATCCTTGGCGTACGATTCGGGTTGCACGGTTTGCCTATCCAACGAACAAACACGCAGGTCCATTTTTGTGTTCACCAAAGCGTGCAGGGTTCGAGGTAGCCTTTACCAAGTGGAGATCCACGACACCCGATCAAGACTTGCATACAGATCCGCCGATTACAGATTAAAACAAGTTCAGATGCACGATAAACAATGAAACATGAACAGGTGTATCTGGCTTAGAAAGCAAGACAACACAAATAAGCAAGTCTTCCATTAACGGAGGACTTGCTTATTTGTGTGTTTAAACTTTGGACTGTGAAAAGTCTCCAGTTACTCATTTCATCATTCAACGGGGTCAGTGAGTTCTTTTCGCACATACAATAGAGTGCTTGCGAACTTTACTTGAGTTTAACGTTTATTTACTCGTGTCCGTATCCAGGGAATGGGGTTCGGTCTCTTTTTCAACCTCATCATCATTGGACTTATTGAACTCCAGCATACGCTCCTCGTAATCGTCCAGGAACCATAACGGGTCCATACTGTCTTCCTCACCGTTGTAATTGATCACGATTTCTTCGCCAGCTTTGATGTCTGTATAAGCGTAGAAGTCAAAGGTATGGTTATCAAAATTGATATCATAAGTAGCGTTAGGTTCATAGGAGTGGTTGATCAGACTGCCATAGCCGAGCAGAATGGCGGTATGATTCGCCCCATATTCGAACACGTAATCTTCCAAAATCGTTTTTTCGACATGCTCATGATCTTCATTTGGGTAAGGCACAACGGGTGCCTGATGGATAAGCATTCCTTTGGCAATATCAACGGTAGCAAATACCCCGCGGTTAAACTCACCACCATCACCCAACTTGGATTGTTTCACTTCAATCATAATCTTCACCTGATGCTCTTCGAAGAGCTCCGTTCTATATAATAGTAATTCGTTAAGGCAAAATTTTAACCCATACTTTCATATAAGGCAAATTTCAGACAAAAAGGCGGAATAATTTTTAATATGGCGTTGAGTTGTGCAGGATATAACGCTTATAATATACAAAGAATTAAGTCTATATAGAAAAGGTGTCATGAATGAGCATATTAAATGTAGAAAAATTAAGTCACGGTTTTGGTGACCGTGCTATCTTTAACGACGTTTCATTCCGCCTCTTGAAGGGCGAACATATTGGTCTAATCGGGGCCAATGGTGAAGGTAAATCTACCTTCATGAACATTATTACAGGAAAACTTCAGCCGGATGAAGGCAAGGTGGAGTGGTCCAAACGGATGCGTGTTGGTTATTTGGACCAGCATGCTGTATTGAACAAAGGCCAATCGATCCGTGACGTACTTCGCGGCGCGTTCCAGTATTTGTTTGACATGGAACAGGAAATGAATGATATGTATGGCAAAATGGGCGATGTAACTCCGGAAGAGCTTGAACAACTGCTTGAAGACGTGGGTACGATTCAGGATACGCTGACAAACCAGGATTTCTACATGATCGATGCCAAAGTGGATGAAACCGCACGTGGTCTGGGTCTGACGGATATCGGTCTGGATAAAGACGTCAATGACCTGAGTGGTGGACAGCGTACCAAAGTACTGCTTGCCAAGCTGCTGCTGGAAAAACCCGATATTTTGCTGCTCGATGAGCCTACGAACTATTTGGATGAATTGCATATCGAATGGCTGAAACGTTATTTGCAGGAATATGAGAATGCATTTATCCTCATTTCTCACGATATTCCGTTCTTGAACAGTGTTATCAACTTGATCTATCACATGGAGAACCAGAATCTAACTCGTTATGTGGGCGATTATGATCATTTCCAGGAAGTGCATGAGATGAGAAAACAGCAGCTGGAGTCGGCCTACAAACGCCAACAACAAGAGATCGCTGACCTCAAGGATTTTGTAGCGCGGAACAAAGCAAGTGTTGCTACACGTAATATGGCGATGTCCAGACAGAAAAAACTCGACAAGATGGATGTCATCGAGATCGCCAAGGAGAAACCGAAACCGCAGTTCAACTTCCGTGATGCAAGAACATCCGGCAAGCTCATTTTCGAAACCAAAGGTCTTGTAATTGGATACAACGAACCGTTGTCCAGACCACTGGATCTGCGTATGGAGCGTGGACAGAAGATTGCCCTCGTTGGTGCGAACGGAATTGGTAAAACAACCCTGATGCGCAGTATTCTGGGTGAAATTCAAGCTCTGGAAGGAACCGTTCAACGTGGTGAACATCTGGAGATTGGTTACTTCCAGCAAGAGATGAAGGATGCCAACTACAATACATGTATTGAAGAGATCTGGCAGGAGTTTCCTTCGTATACCCAATTCGAGGTGCGTGCTGCACTTGCAAAATGTGGTTTGACTACAAAACACATTGAGAGCAAGGTAGCTGTACTGAGTGGTGGCGAGAAAGCTAAAGTGCGTCTCTGTAAGCTGATCAATAATGAAACCAACCTGCTTGTGCTCGATGAGCCGACGAACCATCTGGACGTTGATGCCAAGGAAGAGTTGAAACGTGCGCTCAAGGCTTACAAAGGCAGTATTCTTCTGATTTCCCACGAACCGGAATTCTACCGTGATGTCGTTACGGAGACGTGGAACTGTGAGTCGTGGACAACAAAAGTATTCTAAATAGAGGTTGTTCAAAAAGTCCGCTTTTGATTACGAATCATGTGCGAGCTTGCGAACAAGCTCGCAGCGTGAGAAAAGGCGCGAATTTTGCTTGCAAAACAAGCAGAACTCGCGCCTTTTTTGCGTGGTTTTAACGAAAAATGTTTGAGCCCAATTCATAGTTGACAGCTTGAATAAGGCAATAATATAATTCAGGAAAGCGGTTACATTTATATATTAAAAACCTGTTTCACTGCATAGGGGCAAAGAAAACACGGTATTCCGTATGGGTATCATTGCACTTAGAAGGGAAGACGGGTCTTTTTTTGCATTTTAATGAAACCGGTTTCATTAAAATGAGGAGGTGGACAAAAGCTCGTTACTGACCACTGGTTGCTGAGGATAGGCTGAACAACAACACCGCGCATACATGAACCATGCTTTCATCTTTCATGCCAAAGGAGAGAATGAACATTGGATAAACTCAGGAAACCCATGATATTTATGTTATCAGCAACACTTACGCTGTCTTCGGGACCGTTGATGCTGCCGAGTAAGGCGTATGCCGATCTGAGCAGTATACCCGCCACGTTGTTGCAGGACGATTTTTCGGATGGGAATTTCACGGAATCACCCGCGTGGAACGTAAGCTCAGGCAACTGGGAAGTGTTCGCTGACCCGACAGATGCGTCCAACTTTACGCTTTTCCAGAGCGATACCAATGAAGGGATTATCTCTACTGGAGACTCCATGTCGGACATGACCGTGTCCATGCGCTTTTACACGGGAGCCGGTCAGGGGTATCCGGGAATATTGCCGCGGTTTCAGGATAAGAGCAACTTTTACTATTTTCAAATGCAAGTTCCTAGCAATAAACTCGTTTTCTCCAAACGGGTGAACGGATCAGACACACCTCTGAAAACGGTGGACTATGCGTTTGCCAGTGATACATGGTACACGCTCAAAGTGGTGTTATCAGGTACCACCATTCGCGGGTATATCGCGGAAAACGGCTCCGATCGGTTGGTATTTGATCTGGTCGATCCTACATACGGGTCAGGTACTGTGGGCATTCGGAATAAGTGGCAGTCGGTACATGCAGATGATGTGATCATTGCCGAGCAACCGCCTGGGAACGATATTCAGCTCTCTATTGCTGAGCAGACGGCTTCTTCGGTTTCACTGCAATGGTCTGAAATCGCGGGAGCATCAGCCTATCGCTTGTACCGTTCCTCTACGCCTGAAGGCGGTTATTCTCTGGTAACCAGTACCGGAACTTTGGAACACATGGATGAAGGATTGAGTGGGGATACGGTGTATTATTACAGGCTCGCTTATGAATACGGAGGCCTAACCGAATCATTATGGACTGCTCCGCTGGAAGTTCGGACGACTGCGTCGGCACCACAGGCTCCTGGCGAATTAAAGGCCGAGGCACTCAATGCCACAAGCGTGAAGCTATCTTGGTCCGCCGTGGACAAGTCAACTGGTTATCGGGTGGTTCGGGCCGAAGCTGGCAGTGACCAGTATGAACAGATCTATGAAGGGAAAGGGCTCACATTCACGGATAATGCACTAGAGCCTGGCAACAGCTACAGCTATCGCGTAACAGCCTATAACGCAGCTGGGGAGTCAGCATTCACTGTTGCAGAAGCCACGACTTACTCCATTGACTCTCCGGCAGAGTTCGCTGCCACAGCTGTGACGGACACATCAATCTCTCTGAGGTGGAATGTCCTAGCTGGATCTGATGTAACGTATACCGTGTCCCGTGCAACCAGTGCTACGGGTACGTATCAGCAGGTGCACAGTGGCAATGAAAACACGTTTAACGATAGCGGTCTGACAATGGGCACAGGATATTTTTACATCATTCAGGCGACCGTGGACGGCGTAACTTCTCCAGCATCCGCACCGCTTGGTGTTGCCACAGTTCGCACAAGCATTACACCAGGGCAATTGTGGCCGGATCTGGACGGGAAACCGATTGATGCGCATGGGGCAGGCTTTTTCTATGATGAACAGACGGAGATGTATTACTGGTATGGTGAATACCACACGGGCGGATGGCCAGCTGTTGGTGTGCGTGTGTATTCATCCAAGGATCTGATGAATTGGACGGATGAAGGCATGGCTCTGACGACACTTCAATCCATGGATGATTTTGACAATGACCCGTTGATCTCCAAATTGTATGCGGGGCGTGAAGACCGCGTGGATATCTGGGCAGATATCCGCAAAGGACGGATTATTGAACGACCAAAGGTCATCTACAACGACAAAACGAAGAAATACGTGATGTGGGCCCACATGGACGGCGACAAAGACCCCTATAACGATAATGCGAATTATGGTAAGGCGCGGGCCGGTTATGCGATCAGCGACTCTCCAACAGGGCCTTTTGTGTATCAGAAGAGTTACCGGATGGACAGAGCTCCCGAAGGGGAGAAAGATTTCTTCCCAACCGATAAGGGTATGGCACGTGATATGACGTTGTTCAAGGACGATGACGGCACTGGCTATCTAATCTACTCCAGCGAAGAAAACCTGACGCTCTATATCTCCAAACTGAATAAAGACTACAGTGACGTAACAGGGTGGCATAAGGAAGGACAAACGGATGACAAAGGCAATCCGGTACGCGATTCCACCTATCAGGCGGAATACGGCGTCGATTACGTGCGTGTGTTCCCGGGAGGGCAACGCGAAGCACCAGCGATGTTCAAGTATCAGGGGAAATATTATATTTTGACTTCCGGAGCTTCTGGCTGGGCCCCTAACGAAAACAAAGTGACGGTTGCGGATAACATTTTTGGCCCGTGGTCAACGCAGACCAATCCGTTCGTGCGTACGTTGCCGAGTGATCCTGATCCAGGCAAGGCATTTGGCACACAGACCACTTCCGTCATTCCGGTCGATCCGGAAAAAGGCAAATTCATTTACGTGGGGGATACGTGGAATGGTGGCAATTTCTCGAATGATGCTGCAAAATACGTGTTCTTGCCAATTGAGTTTGGAATAGGCTCCGACATCGCGATCAAGTGGTATAACAGCTGGACACCTGATCTACTGAATTCGATGGGCAAGGTAGATATTGCTGATCCGTTGCCAGAAGCCTTGGCGCTAGGAAAAGTACCATCCCTGCCAACAACATTGAATGTGCGCGAGGGTGGAGCACTGGTATCAACGCCAGCAGTATGGACAATTGATAACCGGGAGATGACGGCAGAAGATTTTGCTAAGCCAGGACCGCTCACATTACAGGTAACGACACCGGAATATAACAACAAAAAGCAGGCAGTTCGCGTAAATGTCATTCCGGAGAATACACTATATTTCGTGAATAGCGGAGGTTACGAAACGGCTGATTACAGTCTCATGGGTGCTTATATGAAAGGAACGCTTGCCAACCCGGAAACGGCGGATCAGATGTACGCTCCGGCTGAGGGACGTAATTGGGGTTATGTCAGCGCAGATGCACTGGCATCCGGTTCGAATGGCGGGGATATATTCTCGACCGTACGTTATCTGAACGGTGGAAATGTCAGCAATTCTCCTAAAGGCACGGACTTAACCTATAGATTTGATGTGCCAAACGGGACATACGATGTCTACGCTGGATTCAACGATCCGTGGAGCAATACATCGCGCAGAGCGAATTTAATCATCAATGGCACCAATACCGGAGCAGTTACTTTTACGCCTGCCAGCGTTAGAGCCCACAAAGACATCAGCGTGTCGGACAACAAGCTGGAGTTGACCGTGCGCAATACGGCATCGCAGGACCCGATGATTAGCTGGATTATGATCGTTAAACCTGACGCCGCGCCACCTGTAAATGATAGTGCTGGCCTTAATGCTGATACGTTGGATTCAACGAGCGCAACGCTTCACTGGGATGCTCATCTTGGTGCAGCAAGCTACAAGCTATACCGCTCAGATCGTGAGCAAGGTGAGTACAAGGTGGTCTATAGTGGCAATGGGCGGGAGTACACGGACAGTGAACTGAACCCCGGCACGGAATATTATTACAAAGTGGAAGCTTTGGATGCCACGGGGCAATCCTTAAGAGGTGTATCTTCCGCTTATCAGGTGCACACGGCTCAGCAGAGCGCTGCTGATGTAGCCACAAGCATTACAGCGTTGGAACAGCCTTCCGCAGGTGCAAAAAAACTGAAGTTCCCATCCGTGCCACAAGGTTTCACGGTGAAGATCACTTCCAGTTCGGTACCGTCGGTCATTCAAACTGATGGAACGATTGTCCCACCATCTAAGGAAACAACAGTAACCCTGGAGTTGGAAATTACTCGAACTTCTGACGACAGTAAAGCCTTGACTGTACCGTTGACAGTGAAGGTGCCGGTATCTGTTCCTTCCCCTGGAGGCACGGACCCTGGTTCGGGCGGTAATCCAGGCGGCAATTCCGGTGGAAATCCAGGAGATGGTTCTAGTTCATCCAGCAATGGTGGACAATCAGGAAGTGGTAACCCAAGTGCAGAGAATGCGGTACCACAACCTAAACCGGAGAAGGACCGTTCTGTTCTGGAGTTGCAGGGACAGTCAGATCAGAAGGGTGTAGTGCAGTCCAACGTGGATGCTTCAACGATTAAAGATGCTTTTAAAGTTGCCCCCTCAACAGATGCGGGCCAGCGCTTGGTCGAACTTCGGCTGAAGCCGGTTTCGGGAGCAACGGAATATGAATTGTCTCTGCCTGCTTCTGTGTTGATAGATCAGGGTGAGTCACATGTGTTCAACATTGTTACAGAGCTGGGAATGTTGGAGCTTCCTGCGACACTGTTAACAAAGGATATAGTTGGTGATGAGATTGCATCAATCCGATTGGTCAGAACGGAGCTGCCAAAAACAGTCGCAGATCAGCTTGGCACGCAATATGGAGTCCATCTTGAACTTCAACTGGATGGTCAACCATGGCCATCGGAAAGCCAGTTAATACTTCGTCTGCCTTTCCCATCCTCACAAAATGCTCAGCAGGATCGGATTGTAGCATTTGCCATTGGCGCGAACGGTGTGGCAACCCCATTGCCGCAAAGTTACTACGATCAAAAAAGCGGGCAGCTTGTATTTTCCGTCACATCACTCACAGGAAATTATGCTGTTGTGCCTGTGGAGCAGACATTCGAAGATCTTGCAGAAGTGGAGTGGGCCAAAAAAGCAATGGAGGCTTTGGCTGTTAGAGGTGTGATTGATGCTGAGGCAAAGGGCGATTCCACGCAGTTACATCCAAAACAGGAGATGACCCGCGGCCAATACATGCAATGGTTGATGACTGCGCTGGGTTTGAATGCTTCTTCCGGGAAAGCGTTCTCTGATGTAAACGAAAATGCACCGTACTACGAAGCAGTTACAGTTGCGCGTTCGCTAGGTATCACGAGTGGTACCGGTGACGGGCGTTTCTTGCCAGAGTCCACGATCACTCGTCAAGAGATGATGACGTTGACAGTGAGGGCACTTGCGGTGGCTGGACTAGTTGACTCCGAGACGGCTGCAACAGATAACCTTACTCGTTTCCGCGATGCTTCCGAGATTCGCTCCTATGCCCGGGACAGTGTGGCATTACTTGTGGATCTTGGCATCGCCCACGGGTATAATGGTGAGGTGAAACCACTTGCCGAAGCGACCCGAGCCGAATCGGCTACGTTGTTATATGCGATGATGGGCAAACTGGTATGGAATAAATGATGATGCATCAGAATCGTAGCGTGTGAAAAAGAAGGCTTACTTTGACCTGGAACCCAGGTTGGAGTAAGCCTTCTTGATAGTACGCCCGTCATGGGCGAAAAGTCAGTTACTCAACGAACGAGTAACCTCTTATCGTTTTGCAGTTGTTATCTGTAATATCTGCTAATTGTTAATTGTAATGTTTGCCGATTTGATATGCTTGATCAAGCAAGCCTTCGATATGTTCTTTGGATTCTGAAATGGTTTCATAGAGGAATTCGACTCGGGATTCCTGCATTCTCGCATAGCCTGCGATCCCATTATTTAGATAGTTGGAAATCATGTTGTAATAGTCGTATTTATGGAATGAAGCCTCCGTCCCCCCAGCTAGTGCAATCCGCAGTGCCTTTTTGGAGTTTGCCTTGTTCAGCAGCCCCATGTTCCATACCTTGTCCAGATAGGCTTTGAGCATGGAGGGAACGTTGTACCACCAGATCGGGAAAACAAATACAATGGCATCAGCCGCAAGCACACGATCCAGCTCTTTGCGAATCACAGGGGCATGCTGTTTATCGGGATTTTGCCAGTCTCGCTCATCTTCTACACGATATAGGGGATCGAATCCGTCATGATATAGATCGAGGATATCGATTTCATGGGAATTCTCCTGCATACCTTCTATAAAACGATTCATCACGGCAAATGTTAGGGAATCCTGTCTTGGGTGAGTAACGACCAGTTTAACTTTCATGTAGGAGTAACCATCCTTTTTTCTTTTTATTTTGGTTAAACATTCTGACCAATGTTATTATAAGTTTCATGACATCTTCTTGAGAAGTACGCACCTGAGAGTGCTGTAGATACTTTGGGGTTCTTCGGTTACTTTTAATAACGGATATACATATATGTGAATTATGGGGGAGTACAAGTGGAACAAGAAATGAAAAAATATGAGAGTGGTGTGCAGGCCATGCTGGAACTGGTCGGTGGAAAATGGAGGATTCTTATTCTGCACCAGCTGATATCAGGTAAAAAACGTACAAGCGAACTTCGCAGAGCCATTCCTGGCATTACCCAGAAGGTCTTAACCCAGCAGCTGCGTGAACTGGAAAAGAATGAAATCATCCATCGGATCATTCATCCCCAGATTCCGCCCAAGGTAGAGTATGAGATGACAGAGTACGGCTTGACACTGCAGGACATCATTGACCGCATATGTCTATGGGGAGAGAATCACTTGGACAAAGTATACGGAGATAAAAGCAGAGTGCTGGGAAATCATTTTAGTGACTATACTCCACTTTCAACTTCAACTTGAGCTGGCTGTCAAATTTAAAAATATAACAAAACCGTCCTTGATTTAAAAAGGAGGGTTTTTGTTGTTTTTTGTCCTTTATCAGCGAAACTGATAAATGCTATAAAATCATTGAAATTGACCCTCAACACCCGGTGTGTTAGGTTTTAGAGAGAAGAAATTAAATTAATGTGATGATTTTAGTCGGAATTAAAATCGAAGCAATGCGCGAGGTGGCAAACAGTGGAACTTCAAGTGACAAACAGCCCTTTTAATCAAGAACAAGTTGAACTGCTTAATCGTCTTATTCCTACATTGACCGATGGACAACGTACTTGGTTGAGCGGATATATTGCAGCAATTCAGGCAAGCGCGACAATAGCCGCTCCAGCTAACCTGGTACAGGCTGCACCAGCTACAGGTATTGCACCTGTCAGTGCTCCGCCAGTATCCCGGGAAGTTACCGTGCTTTTTGGTTCACAAACCGGGAATTCCAGTGGCCTATCGAAAAAGCTGGCCAAGAAACTTGAAGAGCAAGGTCTTCAGGTAACGTTGTCATCGATGGGAGATTTCAAACCGAACGGACTCAAGAAAATTGAAAATCTCCTCATCATCGTCAGTACGCATGGCGAAGGCGAACCACCGGATAATGCGATTCCGCTGCATGAATTCCTGAACAGCAAACGGGCTCCGAAGCTTGAAGGACTTCGTTACTCGGTGTTGGCTCTGGGAGATACCTCCTATGAGTTCTTTTGTCAGACAGGTAAGGACTTCGATAATCGGTTGCAGGAGTTGGGTGGTACAGCCCTTGTACCACGCGTGGACTGTGATGTTGATTTTGATGAAGCAGCTGCAGAGTGGATGAATGAAGTACTGGCATCCTTAAGCAGTACATCTGCTGCTGCGAGTACGGTAACCACGGAGGCTGTTACAGCTGCGGTGAGCGGCGGGGAATCCGAATATGATCGCACGAATCCATTCAAGGCTGAAGTGTTGGAGAATCTCAATCTGAATGGCAGAGGATCGGACCGTGAAACACGCCACATTGAGTTGTCTTTGGAAGGTTCCAGCCTGGACTACGAGCCAGGTGACAGCCTTGGGGTATTCCCTGAGAATCATCCGCGCCTTGTAGATGAATTGATTGCAGCCATGGGATGGAATGCCGATGAACGCGTGACCGTGAATAAAAATGGCGATCAGGCATCTGTTCAAGAAGCGTTGCTGCGTTATTTTGAAATTACAGCTGTGACGAAACCGGTCGTGGAACAACTTGCGAAACTGAATCCTGGGAGTGGCCTGACAGCGTTACTCGCAGATGGTTCCGAATTCCGCACGGTCATGAATAGCTGTGATCTGCTGGATCTGGTTCATGATTATAATCTGAAAGGGATTCCTGCCGGAGAATTTGTAGCTGCTCTTCGCAAAATTCCGGCACGTCTATACTCCATAGCGAGTAGTTCGAAGTCTTTCCCGGATGAAGTTCATCTTACTGTTCGTTCGGTACGTTATGAAGCGCGTGGCAGAGAACGTTACGGTGTATGCTCGGTACATCTGGCTGAACGAATCGAAGCTGGCGACACCTTGCCTGTATATATACAGCATAACCCGAATTTTAAGTTGCCTGAGAACCCGGATACACCGATCATCATGGTTGGCCCAGGTACAGGTGTGGCGCCGTTCAGATCTTTCCTTGGTGAGCGTGAAGAAACAGGAGCAGAGGGCAAGACATGGCTGTTCTACGGAGATCAGCATTTCGCCACGGACTTCTTGTACCAGACGGAATGGCAACGTTGGCTCAAAGATGGTGTGCTCACGAAGATGGATGTAGCCTTTTCACGTGATACGGAACAGAAAGTGTATGTACAACATCGCATGCTGGAACACAGCAAAGAACTGTACCAGTGGCTTCAGGAAGGTGCAAGCGTATATATCTGTGGTGACGAGAAAAAAATGGCACAAGATGTGCATGCTGCGCTCACCACGATTCTTGAACAAGAAGGCGGTTTATCGCCTGAGCAGGCATCGGAATATCTGACACGGTTACAGCAGGAGAAACGTTATCAGCGGGACGTCTATTAATCACCGGCCCAGCCGGATTGCACCATCCCGCAGAGACGAGAGGAGAAAGCAGCATGGTTTATAATAACTTACTTAACCCACAGCGCACGAATAGCGATGTGGAAGATATAAAGATCAAAAGTGATTACTTGCGCGGAAGTCTGACCGAAACGTTGGCTGATCGTATCACGGGGGCTATTCCAGAGGACGACAACCGTCTGATGAAACACCACGGTAGTTATATGCAGGATGACCGTGACCTGCGTAACGAGCGTCACAAATCCAAGCTGGAGCCTGCATACCAATTCATGTTACGTGTGCGTGCTTCCGGTGGGATTGTAACCCCGGAGCAGTGGTTGATGATGGATCGGGTAGCGCATAAATATGCGAATGAGACGATTCGTCTGACCACACGTCAGTCTTTCCAACTGCATGGCGTACTGAAGTGGGATCTTAAAAACACCATTCGCGAAGTGAACGATTCGTTGTTAAGCACACTGGCTGCATGTGGTGACGTAAACCGTAACGTGATGTGTAACCCGAATCCGAATCAATCTGATGTGCATGCTGAAGTGTATGAGTGGGCATGTCAGGTGAGCAATCATTTGGACCCTCGGACCCGGGCTTATCATGAGCTGTGGCTGGACGGAGAGAAAGTGGTTGATTCCCAGGACTCGGACGAAGAAGTTGAACCAATCTATGGCAAAGTGTATTTGCCACGGAAGTTCAAAATCGGTATTGCTGTACCACCATCCAATGATGTGGACGTCTATTCACAGGATCTTGGCTTTATTGCTATTGTGGAGAACGGCAAGTTGCAAGGCTTCAACGTTTCCGTAGGAGGCGGCATGGGGATGTCTCATGGTGACGCCAAAACCTATCCTCAGGTGTCCAAAGTCATTGGTTTCTGTACGCCGGAGCAAATGATTGATGTTGCAGAGAAAACAGTTATGATTCAGCGTGATTATGGAGATCGTGCAGTTCGTAAACATGCTCGTTTCAAATATACGCTGGATGATCGTGGTGTGGAGTGGTTTGTCGAAGAGCTGACCACCCGTCTGGGATGGAAACTGGATGCGGCACGTCCATATCATTTTGAGACTAACGGAGATCGATATGGTTGGGTAAAAGGTAATAATGGCAGATGGCACTACACGCTGTTCATTCAGAATGGTCGTGTAAAGGATGTTGATGGTTATCCGCTCATGACGGGTTTACGTGAAATTGCCAAAGTGCATACGGGTGATTTCCGTCTGACTGCGAACCAAAATCTAATCATCGGTAATATTAGCAGCCAGAAAAAGAAAAAGATTGAAACACTCATTCAGCAATATAACCTGACTGATGGTGCACATTACTCAGCGCTA
Organism: Paenibacillus sp. FSL H7-0940; assembly: GCF_037979415.1. NCBI lineage: Bacteria > Bacillati > Bacillota > Bacilli > Caryophanales > Paenibacillaceae > Paenibacillus > Paenibacillus sp. FSL H7-0940. The sequence goes on along the minus strand of NZ_CP150280.1, from coordinate 2,672,511 downwards.
CGCAGAAGTTCAATGGCTTGTGTTGCGTTTCCGACCTGCGGCCTTGCGATGGCTGAGTCCGAACGTTACTTGCCGTCCCTGATCGACAAACTGGAGCCTGTACTCGACGAAGCCGGGCTGAGAGACGAAGAAATTGTCATTCGGATGACCGGTTGCCCGAACGGATGCGCAAGACCGATGCTGGCAGAGATTTCATTTATCGGTAAAGCACCAGGGAAATACAATATGTATCTCGGTGGCAGCTTCACTGGACATCGCTTGAATAAGCAGTACAAAGAAAACATTGGTGAAACTGAGATTCTGGACACGTTAACTCCAATGGTGAATCAGTATGCCAAGGAGCGCAATGAAGGGGAACATTTCGGAGACTTTGTCATTCGTGCGGGTTATGTTCCTGAAGTGTTGGATGGTCGACAATTTCACGCTTAATTGACCGAGTAAGATAACTGAAATTAGGACTGATTTAGGGCGGAAGCATTCCTTTATGGGGTGCTTCTTGTCTGCTATATATGGAGTGAATAGAGGTAACGTTAGTTGCTGCTGAGAGATGTATGAGAGGATAAACTGAAGCTAATCTTCAAATGGAGATGGATAATCACCGCAGTTATTCCCATTATTTCGTGTGTATTAACTTGTTGAAGTACGCTCAACAAGATATAATGGCATAGTAGAAAGCAGATTAAATGTTGAAAGTGAGCGGAAACGATATGGGTCGTAAGTGGAATAATATCAAGGAAAAGAAAGCTTCAAAAGATGCAAACACGAGCCGGGTCTACGCTAAATTCGGCGTTGAGATCTATGTAGCTGCCAAGAAGGGCGAACCGGACCCGGAAGCGAACCGTGCACTGAAAGTCGTGCTGGAACGTGCCAAAACGTATAATGTACCCAAAGCCATCATTGATCGTGCGATGGAAAAAGCAAAAGGCAGCGGGGATGAGAACTATGAAGAGTTGCGTTATGAAGGCTTCGGACCGAATGGTGCGATGGTCATCGTTGATGCACTCACCAACAATGTGAATCGTACAGCGCCGGAAGTGCGCTCTGCGTTTAACAAAAACGCTGGCAACATGGGTGTCAGTGGTTCAGTTGCTTACATGTTTGATCCAACAGCGGTTATCGGTATAGAAGGCAAAAACTCCGAGGAAGTACTGGAACTTTTGCTTGAAGCAGATGTGGATGTACGTGATATCGTGGACGAAGACGATGCTGTAATTGTATATGCAGAACCGGATCAATTCCACGCTGTACAAGAAGCATTCAAAGCTGCTGGTATTACTGAGTTCACAGTAGCCGAGCTGACCATGCTTGCGCAAAACCATATTGAACTTCCAGAGGATGCACAAGCTCAGTTCGAGAAACTGATCGATGCGCTTGAGGACCTTGAAGATGTTCAGCAAGTTTACCACAACGTAGAGTTTGTTTAAGATAACGAAACGATATGTGGTTTGATTGTATAAAAAGAGTGTCTGACCAATCTATGGGATTGGACGGACACTCTTTTTTGTTCGTTTACGAGTCAGACTGCAACGTTCCAGGGGACTGCTCTGATTTTTTCGATTTCCCCCCACCGAACTTGAACAATACAATTCCCCCAACAATGACAAGTACACCGAGCAGCTGATTCCACGAAAAAGGAATTTGCTCCAGACCGAGCCATCCCATGGAATCAAACAATAGAGCAAAACTCAGTTGGGATGTTAGCACGATCGAGATGGCATATGTGGGACCAAGTAGCTTCATCCCTTGCACGAGACAGAAGACCACGCCAACGCCGATGGCTCCACTGAGCCAGTACCAGGGTTGCATATGCTGGAAGCTGAATGTATTCTTGCCCTCTACTAGCAGAGAGATGAGGAACGAAGCAATGAATCCGGTGAAAAGCACCATCGTTGTTGTGGACCATGAACCGGTGCGTTCATTGACTTTGCTATTAAAAATCGTTTGCAGACTGACAAGTGCACCTGCCAGTAGTGCAAGCGAAATACCTGTGATTAACATGGTTGTCGAACTCCTTATTCATAAATATTGTGACCTGCTATTTCACGTAGACCCGCTCGATCCTTGATCATAATCAATCCCTGATGTCGCTCGATTAATCCGTCTGCACAGAGCTTCTGGATGACCCGGTTCAGGTGTCGGTAACTGGTGCCGATCAGATTCGCGATGTCGGTCAGATTGAACACGTCCAGCTCTTCATGAACGACGTTGCCCGCTTCTTCTGTTGAGATGGAGAGCAGGTAGCTGACTAGACGAACCTCAACGGGATACATCAGGTTGAAATTGGAAAAGTTCGAGTCAATGTAGAATTTGTGTGAGATGATTTTAAGCAAAAATTTAAGTAAAGGTGCATAATCGCTGGCAAGCTCAGCGAGCCATTGATAATGAATGCGAAGCATCACCACAGGTGACACGGCCTGAACCGTATTAACAATATCGCTTTCACGGACATACTCTATGTCACCGACAACTTCAAGCGGTGTTTTGAAACAAAGCACCAGCGTTTTGTCCTGAGCGGAGGTGGTGAAAATCTTGATTTTACCCTCGACCAGTACGTACAAATATTCGGAAGTTTCCCCTTCACGACAGATCAGTTCACACTTCTCAAAGTGGCATAACGTCATATGTGTACGCAGGGACTCGTGAAATACAGTTTCGAGTTGATATTGCTTCAGATATTGTATTAATTGTTGCTCGTTATGGATCTCTTGCACGCTGTGATTCACCCCCGACGATATGTTTCAATCCTTCTCCAAAAACTATAGTTTCATAATAATGACACCAGTCACCATTAAGGCAATGCCTAGAAATTGCGGCAGTTTCATCTTTTGTTTTACCACGCCGAACCATCCGTTACTATCCACCAGAAAAGTCAGGAACAGCTGAGCAATGAGCAGAGCCGAGATCGTGAATGTAACTCCAATTTGCTGAATTGCTGTCACTTCGCTGAAAATAATGACGGCGCCAAAAGCACCTCCGGCCAGGTACATAGGTTTTACTTGTTTGAGTCCTTGAAGGTTGGTGTCTCTAACAAACATTAGGATCAGCGCCGCTAAGATGAACCCTGTCAGTTGTGTAATCGTAGCGGCTTGCCATGTGCCCATGTCGGTGCTAATCCGAGTATTGGCAACCCCTTGGAGCGTGATACACGCTCCGCCCAGTAATGCAAAAATAATTCCTCTCATATGTACGCTCCTTATTCAATCACTTCGACTTCTATTATTAAATGATAAATTGACTCTGAACGCCAAGGACAAATGTCCTGAGCTTTGAAGTCACAGCATCTAGAGTACTATAAAGAACTCGGTAAATCCAGATGGGGCATGAAAAGATGCGTGGCATATGTGCTCAGTACTCATTTTTCATCATAATCTAACGAACTAGTGACACCTTATTGTACTGATTCGATTGAATTGAGAAATCTAACAAATCTCAGCGACGTTAAATGGGCTATGTTGGGTAGAAATGGGCGGTAAAACAGGGGGAATGGAGGCATAGGGTGTCTACGATTCGTTACTTTTGAAAATCGGCAAATATTCGCTCAATAGAGGGTGTCAGGTTCGTTGCTATGAACGTTTTTGTCAAGTCCATCACAAAAAGCTGCTTTTCCCCGAAGCCCTAAGCGCGGGAGTCCATATGCGAGCGACGGTTGGCACGCTGCTATCCGTGGGTTGGTTACCACATGGTATGCCTTCGTCAAGGAGAGCTTTTACAAGCTAGCCACGCACGTTCAGCCCATTAAAAGCCTAGTGCAAACGAACCTCGTACATTCTCTCCTGAACCTTCCATGAACTCCCGGGCCTAAGGCTCCGGAGTTTTCCCCTTTTTCCTTTTAAACCATCCGTCTCTTCAAGATGAATAACAGATTACTGAGCGTTCGGTAGCTCCAACGTTCGGGCGACCGCCCAAATGAACCCGGTCAGTTCCCTGGCCACCGCGGTGACCGCGACATTTTTGTGTTTGTTTAATCCATAAACTAAACGGCGGAATTTTCGGTGCAGCCGTTCCTGGGCTTTCCATGAAATGTTTGTATGTCCGCAGGCAGACCTTCCAAACGGCGGGCCAAGTCCCCTTTAATCGCAGGCCGATGGCGGTAACTCCATGCCGATTCAATCAAGGTGCGACGCAATCGTCCATTTCCCGCTTTGGTGAGCGAGCCTCGTTGGGTACGGACTCCAGACGAATGCTCACGCGGAACCAGGCCCAAGTAAGCCATGAGCCTGAGCAGGAGAACGGAACCGGGCAAAGGAACCGATCTCCGCAGCAAGCGTGACGGCCGTGAGAAATCCAATGCCACGCAGAGACTGTAAAATCTGAATCAAATCGGCTTTGGAACTGGTCGCTGCCTCTTCAATCAAGGCTTTTTCCAGTCGACCGATGCGTTGCTCGATCTCGTCCATGGCATGAAGGTACTCCGTAAACGCAATCTGCATAGGCGCATTCGGGAAGGTCAGTTGTCCAAGCCATACGCGATATTTTTTCGTCCAGCGACGTTTGATTTGTTCAGGCGGATGGATCTGGTGACGCAATAAAAATTTGAGCACGCGTTGACGAGCCCGGTGAGCATCTTCTTTTGCCGATTCGCGTGCCCGAACCAATTCACGAAGCGCCTCATCTTCACGTGCTGGAACGTAAATCGGCGTAAGCTCGCCTGCACGGAACAGACGTGCCAGTTGCTCGGCATCCCGTCGATCGGTTTTCACGTGATCGCCGGAGCGTTTGGGGATGAGTGAAGGGGCAATGACGACACAATGGGCCCCCATGGATTCGATCCAGCGGTAGGTTTCGTATCCTGTAGGACCGGCCTCATAACAAAACGAGAGGGAGCTTGCCGGACCCAACTCTTTGATGAGTTTGCGTAAGGCAGCAGGCGCATGAGCAATGGTACCGTAATACCGCGGCTTGTCTTTACCCTCGTCAGCAATAGCGACAGAAATTTTTTCTTTGGATACATCTAAACCAATGAATTTTGTGGTAGACTTCATAGGGATAGCTCTCCTTTGCTGTGTAGCTCTGAAATGGTGGTCTTCTTACTGTCCATTTTAACCTACGATGTGCAGCAATATGGAGGGCTATTTTTTGCGGTTACGTTCATCATAGCTAGCTATCCAAGAAATGAAACGAGAGTCTGCCCAGCGTCCCCGGAGCATAGAAAGTATCCAAAGCTCCAGGGTAGGATAGGCAATGAAAATTAGAAGCAATCAGCTAGAAGATCCTGATCCTCTCCATACAAATCAAATGATCCTATTAGATCACAGTGTACACAGGCTTCTCGCCTATAAAACGAACAGACAATTCAGGAAAACGTTCTGCCAACCTGTCTGCTAATAGCTTCATTCCCGAAGCCTCGCTCTCTGCATGCCCCATCATGATCAGTGCCTTGGACTTGCCTTGTTGCACGGCATCACGGATATATTCCGGTGTTTCCCATTCGAATCCTTCTCCAGCGATGATGAGATCTAATTGCTCATTCTGAATCAAGGGAATTGTCACATGTCCATTACCACGAAAACCTACCAGTACCGCTGCACGTCTACAGACTATTTCCGCATTGCCTGCAACGCGTACATAATCGATGCCCAGGGAACTTTTCACATGGTGAGCAATAGCTTGGGCGGTGCGTCCTTCCGGAAAAGAAAGGATGTCTGCTTCCGCTAGTTGTTGCTCCACATAAGAGGACCACCCCAAGGCCTGAATCAGTCCTTCGGTAATGCCATCCGGTTGGAAGCGGTGGATGATATCATGACATCGATAGATGGAAATGCCTGCTTCGGTGATCAACTTTCTTTTGTCCGCATAAACCGAATCATTTGCAAGCCAATCCGTATGACTGTGATGGTTGTAGAAGGGGGATTCATGCGCAATGATCAAGTTTGCACCTTCCTGTATGGCTTGTTCAATAACATAATGTGTGGGCATAAAAGTAACAAACACACCTGTGACCGTTTGGTCGGACGAGCCAGTAATCAGCCGATCTACCGTGTTCTCCGGTAACTCTACATGGGCTGTGAGATACTGTATAATGTCTTGAATGGTTATATTCATGAACATAAGTCCTCCAAAATATTAGATTTTATTGTTATTGTATCATTTTGAAGAATAAACAGTAGGATAGAAAGGTCTTGCTTGAAGTGACAAAAGGAGTTATACTAATCAAACATAAAGGAATGAACGTTCATTCCTATGCAAAGGAGGGATAGCCACATGGCTAAAAGCAGCAAAAAAGATGATATTTTTGCAGCTGCTTTAACGCTTTTTGCCCAGCGGGGATTCGATGCAACAACCATGCCGATGATTGCCGATTCGGCTCAGGTGGGAGCAGGAACTATTTACCGTTATTTTACGAACAAGGAAGTATTGTTGAATGAACTTTTTCAGAAAAGTATCAGGGAGTTTCTTGATGCCTTAAAGCATGGGTTTCCGAATGAGCCGATACCTGTACGAGACCAGTTTCATCATATTTTTCGTGGATTGTTCAAGTTCGCAGAGTCCGACCCGGATCGCCTAAAGTTTATTAATTCTACGGGTAATGCATTGCATTTTCACGATGAAAGCAAGGAAAGTGTCAATGAATTTATGGGGTTTCTGAATGAATGCATACATAAGGGGCAGCAGCAAGGAGCCATTCTTATACTGCCTACAGAAGCTTTAATGAATATAGTTTACGGTGCTTTCATACATTTGTTTGAACACTTTAACAAAGGTCTCCTGGAAGCGACGCCGGAGCTAATGAACCAGCTTGAGGAGTGCCTGTGGAATGCCATTAGAGTCCATTGATTCTATTGGCCTTTTTTACAACATAAACGGAATGAATATTCATTCCTAGACTAGACATAAGGTGTGTGAAGATAAATCATGAATAAACTTAGGAATCCCAGAACGATTTCCCTGATTTTTTGGATACTTATTACTCTCGTTTCTGTAGTGGCGATGCCTGATTTTGGTCAACTGGTAAAAGAAAAAGGACAGATTTCAATTCCTGAAACGGCACAAAGCCAGGTTGCTGCGACTATGTTGAAAGATATGGATAAGGATAGCGGGAATACTTATTCCCTCATTGCTGTATTTAATAGTGGAGAAGATACACAAGCATTAACGAACCAGCAAAAGACGGAGATCGAATCCGTTTTATCCAACCTGAAAAATCAGAAAAAGCAACTGAATATTGAGACGATCACAAGCCATCTGGATGGTGAAGAGCAAGCCGATCGGCTTATATCCGAGGACCAAACCACGATCCTGACTCAAATCACCGTCACTAAAGATGAGAATATTCCTCTTTCGGAAGTGATTAGTCTATTAAAAGAATCTACAGCCATCCCTGATGTGGATACATATCTGACGGGAGCTGACCTGATCGATGATGATTTTGGTAAATCGATTGAAGACGGTGTGCAGAAAACAGAAATTATGGCGATCATTTTCATCCTCGTTATCCTGATTATTATTTTTAGATCGCCGATCATACCTGTTATTTCACTGCTCACGGTAGGTATATCTTACGTTGTTTCATTAGCTATTGTGGGATATCTTGTAGATTGGTTTAACTTTCCGTTCTCGAACTTTACTCAGATATTTATGGTCGTTATCCTCTTTGGTATTGGGACGGATTATAATATCCTGTTATATACCAGATTCAAGGAGGAACTAAGTAGACAAGATGGCGATGTGATTCTTGCGACCAAAACGACATTTAAAACAGCAGGCAGAACCGTATTGTATAGCGGCATCGCTGTATTCATCGGGTTTCTTGCACTCATGCTTGCCAAGTTTCAGTTATATCAGGCAACCTCAGCGGTGGCGATCGCAGTAGCGGTTCTCATTATCGTCCTCAATACGTTGAACCCGTTCTTCATGGTTGTCATGGGCAAAAAAATGTTCTGGCCATCGAAAAAATTCGAAGGCCATGCGGACAGCCGACTGTGGGGATTTTTATCCCGCCAATCGGTACGAAGACCTTTCCTGGCGATCATTCTGGTTGCGGTGATTAGTGTTCCTTTATTATTCAGTTACAGTAATCGACTAAGTTATAATGATCTGTTTGAAGTCAATAATGACTACAATTCCAAACAGGGGATTAATCTGATTATGGAGCATTATGCACCAGGATTCTCAGCGCCAACAACATTGGTTGTGCAATCCGAGCAGGCAATGGACAATCAGACATTGCTGAAGGCACTGGATGATCTGACGGATAAGATGTCCAAGGTGGAAGGTGTCTCTGAGATTTACAGTGTCACTCGACCAACTGGAGTCCAAATTAAAGAGTTGTATATTAACGATCAAGCAGAGGAGCTTAATCAGGGTATTGGTAAAGCAAACGATGGTGTAAGCGAAATTAACGAAGGTTTGTCCTCTGCAGCTGGACAGCTTCAATCTTCAAATGATTTAAGTAACGTACAGCTGTTGATTGATGGGACAAGCCGGTTGCAAGTTGGAGTAAATGCATTGGGAGACGCCATGAATCAGGTATCTGATGGTCTGAATAATGGGGAAGAAGGGGCAGAGACGTTGAAAAACGGACTTACTACCCTTAAAGAAAAGGTTGGAGTCCTGTCTAAAGGTGCCAATGATCTGCAAAAAGGGTATAGGCAACTTGAACAGGGATTTGGTTCCTTTAGTGGTACTTTCACAAGCATCAAGACAGCCATTAAGGGAGCGCTTGATGCCTATACTCAGATCGAAGGCAGCATGACCCGTCTAATTGCGACTCATCCTGAGTTACAACAAGAAGAAGATGCCGTACAAGTGATTAATATTTCTCAAGCGGCTCAAACTGAACTGAACGCGTTATACACACAGTTGGACCCGTTGATGCAGCAGTACAATGGGGCTATGGTTTCTTTCAAGGAAGCCAACGAGTCAATGGCTCAAATTAGTGGCGGTCTGACTCAGGTTGCTGTAGGTGTCGATCAGCTTGAAGACGGTGCTGGCGAGCTATCCAAAGGTTTGGCGACTGGAGCCAATGGAACCCAGCAGATAGCGGGTAAAACATTGGAAGTGAAAGATGGGCTGGGTCAGATTAATGAAGGACAGAGTCAGTTGTTAAGCGGTCTGAACGATTTGCAGGACAAAATGGGTGAGTTGAAATCCGGATTGACCGAAAGTACAAAAGGACTCTCAGATGTGTCGAAGGGGCTTGGTGATGCCGAAGATTATTTGGGTCATCTTGGCCAGTCTGATGCTGCGAAAAGCTTCTACATTCCAGAAGAGGTATTAAAAGGAGAAGAGTTTCTAAGTTCGCTCGACATGTATATGTCTTCGGATCGGAAGACAGCGGAAATCTCCATCATTTTGACCGATAATCCATATTCGAAAGAAGCGATGGATGTTGTTCAAAATCTTAACAAGCAGTTGGAAACGGCTTTGGTTGGCACGGATTTGAGTGAGGCGAAAGTGGCACTGGGCGGCATACCGTCACAGAACCTGGATATGAAAGAATTATCCGGAGGTGATCTGAATCGGACATCCATGATCATGCTGATTGGAATTGGATTGATACTTTTGTTCATTATTCGTTCGTTTTGGCAGACTGTAATCATTATAGGTGCGTTATTCCTGACGTATTATGTGGCCCTTGGTCTGAATGAATTGCTGATGGTTGGCCCGCTTGGCGTTGACTATCTGAGCTGGAACGTTCCTTTCTTCAGTCTGATCATGATTGTTACACTTGGTGTGGACTACAGTATCTTCCTCATGATGAAATATCGTGAGATTGAAGGAGATCCAATTCATAAAATTACGGAAGCTTCCCGTAATATAGGAGGGGTCGTGATCTCGGCGGCAGTAATATTGGGAGGTACCTTCGCCGCACTAATTCCTTCCGGTGTTGTTACACTGATTGAAGTAGCTATTTCTGTCATCATCGGATTGGTTTTGCTAAGTTTTGTCATGCTTCCAATCTTGCTTCCGGCGCTAATCAGTCTATTACACAAGTTAAAAAACTGGGGTTCGGGGTCCGATCCCATAAACAAATAAACAAATAAATCATCTTTATATCAAACGATTCCTGACAAACATGACGTCAGGGGTCGTTTTTTATTTTTTTATCCTATGAATTATAACTAGTTATCATAACAATGCGGGAAATAATCTAACGTGAAACAATGACGGATTCATATAGTTTTCTCAAACAAGAATAAGTATACTTACATAGAGCCTTGTTTGTATTAAATGGAGCTGATTGCAGCGCAAGTAGTTCTATTTTAAGGCGCAATGAGAATCAGTTGAGGATCAGCATTCATTTGCAACAACAGAACAGATTGTGAAAGGGGATAACTACGATGACAGCAACAACTATTATGGAACGTCTGAAGAGCGAGACAGCTCATTATCACAGACAAGTAGAACAGAACCCTTATGCAAAAGCCATTATGAATCAAACTGTGACTATAGAAGAATATAGAACATATTTAGAGAAATTTTATGGATTCCTGAAACCGCTGGAAGTTCAGGCTGTACAACAGCCTTTCTGGGGAAGTACGGGTTTGGATATCGAGATTAGAGGCAAGGCTGGACTGTTGGAGAAAGATTTACGAAATCTGGGTGCCAGTGAAGAGGAAATCAGCCAACTTCCGCTCTGTGAAGAACTACCGGATATTTCAACACCTGCCCGTTTGTTCGGATATCTGTATGTAATTGAGGGGTCCACGAACGGTGGACAGATCATAACCAAGCGCTTGTCGCAGTTCCTGCCCATTGAGGCTGATCGTGGTTTGGAATATTTCAATGCTTATGGCTCAGAGACAAGAACAAGATGGAGCGAGTTTACGGGGTTGCTGCAGCAGTCCATCAGCACTCCAGAAGATCATGACAACATGGTACACAGCGCATCAGAGACATTCCGACTGTTAGATCAGTGGATTAATACGTAGGGCGGACTTTTTTCATATATTAGAAGGAACCTATATAAGTTGAAATAATACATTTAACACCTAACGGAGAGGACAGAAAAAAGCTGGAAAAGCGGAGCGTTCGCCTAAAAGCTTTCTGAAAGAAAGTTGCATCGGAAGCATACGCTTATAACCGGATTTTTCCTTTAGAAAAGGGAATCGATAAAATCTGGGGATAACAGCGATTGGAAGGTTATTCTGTCATCGTAGTGCAATTTAAAAATCATTATTTCAACTTATATATATCATGATGAAAAGAGGGCAGAAATGCCTTCTTTTTTGTGTCCAGGAATGTCTAAATTTCGTCACCGCAGACACAGGACAAGTGATATAATGATCCCTATGGATACACTTGTTCGTATTCTGTCTTGGAGGAGGGTGAGATAACGTTCTATGAAAGACAACTCAAGACAATTGGAATTTATGGAGATAGATCTGAGTGAAGAACCTGAAACAGCAGCGGTTCCGGTTCCCGATCGTTCAACCATTGTGCAGTCTGCAGATGATACGATGCCGCATCGTGGAGGCATATTGTCCTCGGAGAAACGTTTTGTAGAGGAAGCAAAGCAGTGGGCAGAGATGGAGGGGGATGTATCCCCGTGGGTTCCCTTTATGAGTTACTGGCCAACGTATGGCGTGATGAATGAAGCCCAGCGCAAGTGGTATATGTTTTGGAGGAAGGAAGTACGTCAGGGGAGATACCCGGATACCGATCTGTCCTATCTATTTGTTCATATCTACGAGTTAATTAACGGCATTGGCTGGCAGAATCCTCAGGATGGTTATGATCAATTGAAGCAGCTATGGGTGAACTACCGTGAACGGTTGCCTCAATTAAATATATATATGCAAGAGTGGATGGTCGATTATGTGCTGGTCCATCAGATGGAAATGTCCTTATCCGAGGTCATGGGCCTTTCGGGCGGATACCTGCCAGCAGAGATGCTGGATAGGGAGCTGCAACGCATTTTACAGGATAATGTATCGGATATATCGCTGAATATGCTGCAAAGATACTATGATTACGATATTACGCTCAGTAAATTCTACAGAGATGGCGGCAAAGAAGTGATGGAGCAGTACATCCCGCGGGTCATGGCCTTGGTTGATTCGTACCTGGAACGTACGCGACAAGTTGGACTGTTGCCTGAGTGTGATCCTAACGATGAACGCACGATGGAGCGCATTCTGTTTCGCAAAGCAGTCTATGATGATTCGATCTATGGGAGATCGGTATCGTTCAGATATACGCCCATAGGTGAACAGGCTGAATTTGTGCAGATGGTTACGCGGATCTATCGATGTACTGAAAATAAACTTCGTGAACTGCTTGGATTCAGAGGCCGATTGCGAGGACAGACTCTTGAACCCGAACTTGCAAATCTGATTGAACGTTACCTGGACAAGGCTTATGCGATCGAGCAGGCTGAGACTGTGGAGCAACCAATGATTCGTATTGATACAGAGAAATTGGCGTCGTTACAGCAGGAAAGTGAGTACGTGCGATTGGCGCTTACAATTGAGGATGATCACCCTTCTGAAGTGAAGGATGAAGAGGATAACAATAACAACGCAAATGTTACAAGTAATCCATTCGATGTACTGGAAGCAAGGAATGAGATCACTCCAACTGAAGGTTCCATGGAGTCGGAGCCATCTGCAGTAGAGATTGCAACAGGAGCGGAAGTAGAATCGATTAGGTTGCAGTGGGACGAGTCTGCTGAGGCTGATCTGGATGAAGAATGGCTGCTCTTTGCCAATGAACTCTCCCCTCAGCAGGTGCAAACGATTCATGTCCTACTTGGCGCAAGTCCAGATACGGAGCTGATGCGTCTGGCTGAGCAATATGGAACGATGCCTACACTTCTGCTGGATGAAATTAATGATGTAGCTATGGAAACGATCGGTGATCTTCTGATTGATGGTGATCGGATTGTTCCTGATTATATAGATGTGTTCGAACATGTGAAGAGGTGATACGCAGTGACAGAACTTAAAATACCGAAGCGGCTGACCACCGCACTTGTAAATTCATTGACGGCGGGTGTTGTCCCACGAATTGGGCTGGAGCAGATTGCTGTTGGTCGGAAACCGGAAGTGGAAGCCATCTTGCGGGATATGGACAATATCGCCGAGGGAGGCGCAGCGTTTAAACTCATTACGGGTCGTTACGGCAGCGGTAAAAGCTTTCTTTTGCAGATGATTCGTAACTATGCGATGGATCGTGATTTCGTTGTGGCGGATGCGGATCTGTCACCTGAGCGACGACTGGTGGGAACCAAAGGCCAGGGACTTGCGACATATCGCGAACTGATGACTCGCCTGTCTACACGCACACGCCCGGATGGGGGAGCGTTGGAGCCGATTTTGCAAAAATGGATCGCAGGGTTGCAACAATCCACGATGCAGAGTCAGAACCTGCGCCCGGATGATCCCGCTCTGCCGCTTGAGGTAGAGAAACAGATTTATGCGGTGACGGGGGAGATGCAGAATCTGGTTCACGGCTTTGATTTTGCCAAAGTACTGGCGTCGTACTGGAACGGGTACAAGCTGGCTGATGATGATCGCAAACAGGCGGCGCTTCGCTGGCTTCGAGGAGAATTTGCAACCAAAACGGAAGCGAAAAAAGAACTCGCTGTTGGGGTCATTATTGACGATGATAACTGGTATGACTACTTCAAATTGTGGTCTGAATTCACAGCGCGCATTGGTTACAAAGGATTGTTGTTGTTCATTGATGAAGCGGTGAATCTGTACAAAATTACAAACAGTGTCTCCCGCCAAAGCAACTATGAGAAATTGCTGACCATGTTCAATGATACGATGCAGGGTAAGGCGGAGCACCTGGGCATATTTGTAGGTGGTACGCCGCAATTTGTGGAGGATGAACGGCGCGGATTATACAGCTATGAGGCGCTTCGCTCCAGGCTTATTGATGGTCGTTATGCAGCCAAAGCGTATGCGAATTACACAGGTCCGATCCTGAAGCTGGCGATGTTATCGCATGAAGAGATTCTGATTTTACTTCAGAAGCTGCGGCAGATTCATGCCCTGCATTTTGGATACAGCGCAAGTCTGACGGATGAACAATTGGTTGATTTTATGCAAACGGCGGTGAACCGGCTGGGTGCGGATGAATTGCTGACCACACGTGAAGTGGTACGAGATTTTATGGATGTTCTGCATACGTTACACCAGAATCCTGAAGTGACTTATACTCAATTACTTGGCGAGCGGGTTGCCAAACCTCAGGAAACGGGTAAAGGGGCAGATGCTTCCGCGAATACAGATGATCTGGACGACTTTCTGGCGGAGTTTGAATTATGAGTGATAATCCATTCTATCGGCTGGCGCCGTTTGTTCAGGAATTTATATATAAAAAAAGATGGGAATCGCTTCGTCCTGCCCAGATAGAGGCCTGCAATATCTGTTTTCATACCCCGCATCATATGCTGATTGCGGCGGGAACGGCCTCCGGCAAGACGGAGGCGGCTTTTTTTCCTGCATTAACCGAGCTGTATGAACGGCCTTCCAAGTCGGTTGGCATTTTGTACATTGGACCTCTGAAAGCCCTGATTAATGATCAATTCGAACGTCTTAAGGATCTGTTATCCGAAGGAAATATTCCGGTTTGGCATTGGCACGGGGACGTACCTCAGGCGGAGAAAACAAAACTGATGAAAAATCCGTCCGGTGTGCTCCAGATAACGCCAGAATCGCTGGAAGGTCTGCTCATGAATCGACCGAATGCAATCCCGGCGCTGTTTCATGACTTGCGATATGTCATCATCGATGAGGTACATGCTTTCATGGGAGCGGATCGGGGCATTCAAGTACTCAGCGAACTTGCCAGAATAGAGCGTATGGCTGGCTGCGCACCGCGAAGAGTGGGCTTGTCCGCTACACTTAGTGACTATGATGCGGCTACATCTTGGCTTGCTGCCGGAACGCAGCAGGGGGTGGATGTGGTCTCTTCACCGGGGGGTCGCAAGCTGCGACTGCGGGTGGAACATTTCTCTTTTCCAGATGCACAGGACGAGGAGCAGGCGGAGCAACTTCATAACGCACGCAAAGCCTACTACGACTTCATCTATGAGAGTACACATCGTAAAAAAGCGCTGATCTTCACCAACAGCCGAACGGATGCTGAAGTCACCATTCTTGAGATGCGGCGAGTCGCGGCTCGCAGGCAAGAGCGTGATGTATTCCATGTGCATCATGGAAGTATCTCGGCTATGCTGAGGGAAGAGACGGAAGCTGCCCTACGCACTGGATCGGGGCCTGCGGTTGCTGCGGCAACGGTCACGCTTGAACTGGGCATCGATCTGGGCGAACTGGAACGTGTGGTTCAGCTCGGTGCACCGTATAGTGCGTCTAGCTTTGTACAGCGTCTGGGACGTTCAGGGAGACGAGAGGACATGGCATCGGAGATGCTTTTTGTATGTCCGGAGGAAGAGGATGAGGAAGCGCAATTGCCAGCACGTATGCCGTGGACGTTGATGCGTGCGATTGCTGTCATTGAGCTCTATGTAAAAACCAAGTGGGTCGAACCTCTTGAAGCTCGCAAAATGCCCATAGGTGTGCTCTACCATCAGACGATGAGCATGTTGAAAAGTATGGGGGAGGCGGAGCCGAGAGATCTTGCAGAAGCCATCCTTTCGCTGGCCCCATTTGCGTTGATTAGACCTGAACAATATCAGGTTTTCCTGAATTACCTCATTGAGACGGATCATCTGCAATGGACAGAGGATCGAACATTGATCATCGGTCTGACAGGTGAGAAAATTGTGAATAATTATCGCTTCTACGCCGTGTTTAAAGACGATGAGGAACATAAAGTACTGAACGGCTCGGAAGAGATTGGTTCGATTACAACCGTGCCCCCACCTGGCTATTGCTTCTCGCTCGCAGGCAAACTGTGGAAAGTGGAAGAGGTTGATCACAAGCACAAGGCTGTGTATGTGAAGTCTGCAAAAGGTAAGGTAGATACGTTATGGCTTGGAGCGGGAGGAGATATTCATACGTCAGTAGTACAGAAAATGCGTGAAGTGTTGTCCGACTCGACCATCTATCCCTATCTGTCACCACAAGCCGTCAATCGACTTGAACGGGCGCGCCGCCTAGCTCGTGAAAGCGGACTGTTAAAGCAGGTCGTGATTCCGGCAGGGGGAGATTCGATGTACGTTCTTCCTTGGGTTGGAAGTAAATCATTCCGTACATTGGAGCGCCTGATGAAGCATAATCTGTCCAAGAAACTTGCCTTGCGTTCGGTTGTGCCCATGGAGCCATATTATTTTGTAGTGTCCGGCAAGGTCGACGAACGAACATTGTTAGCCGAGATCATGAGTGAGTGTCGAACGGCTGAAGACGCATCTGCGTTACTGGCTGAAGATGAAGCGCCTTATCTGGGCAAGTATGATGAATTTGTCGCGCCGCCTTTGATCCGTGAGGCTTTTGCCGTAGATGGGCTGGATTTGGATGGATTGAAGGCAGGTTTACAACAAACATTGGAGTGGGACTCCTCAGGCTCCAATCGGACATGACGTTTTTGCGTAATTAGAGTGCTCGAAGAATGGTACAGCGATCGAAGCGACTCGGTGTAATAATTTAGTTCAACTTTTTATACGGAATAGGGTTGACACCATCTCACCTCCCATGTAATATATGAAAAGTCGTCACACACGAATTACATCAAATTGCATATATCATTTCGTATAACCTCGCAGGCCGAAAGTGTACACAGGGCGAGGGTCTCTACGGGAAGCCTATACTTCCTAACTACGATGCCAAGGAATCAATGTATTCCTTGCTCGTAGTTAGGATTTTTTGCATTTAGATGGTGTCTGTGACCTTGGCATGAACCAACATGCGGGCGTATTTTTCTTATCATCAGGAGGTTTATTCACAATGAAATATTATCTGTCCGTTCTCGCGGGAGCGATGAGCTATGGCATATTATCCACGATTGTGGTTCTGGCGTACGGCGAAGGATATAAACTTGGAGAGGTTGTGGGAGCACAGCTGATCACGGGTTTCCTTCTATCCTGGATGCTGGCGCTATACACAAAATTTAGAACAAAACGTAAGTCACAGGCAAATGGCAAAGCATCAGGAGCCGTGGCACAGGTATTCAAGCGGTTGACGTGGAAACAACGTCTGATATTGATGGCTGCTGGAACACCAACGGTAATTACAGGTCTCGTGTATTATCAGTCTTTGCGTTACATTCCGGCTTCACTTGCCATTATCCTGTTGTTCCAGTTCACTTGGATTAGTGTATTGATTCAGGCGATAAGCAAACGTCAACGTCCAGACAAAGTCACGTTCCTGACGTTGATCATTCTGTTTGGTGGAACCTTGCTGGCAGCGGGTTTCCTGGAACAAGGATTGGGTGAGTTCAACGGTCTGGGTATTGCTCTTGGACTAATGGCAGCCGTAAGTTATTCCCTGTTTGTCTTGTTCAGCGGCAAAGCGGTTCCTTCAGCACATCCAGCCTTCCGCAGTGCGTGGATGGTTACAGGCGGATTGATCCTGCTGTGCATTTTGTTCCCACCGACATTCCTCTTTAACGGATTGATCTGGAGCCAGTTGCTTGTATTTGGATTGCTGCTTGGATTCTTCGGGGCATTCATTCCACCAGTACTGTTCGCTATCGGCGTTCCGCATATTGGTGGTGACATGGCCGGAATCCTGGGTGCAGTGGAGCTTCCAATTGCAGTTTTGTTATCCTCAATCGTGCTCCATGAGCATGTAAGCGGATTGCAATGGTTCGGAGTTATTATTGTACTCATTGGTGTAGCCCTGCCAGAGTTGTATAAATTACGCATGAGACGAAGTCGGAATACACCGATCTATTCCTGAGTTATACCAAAAGGGATATAGCAAAGCATGAACGGGAATACCCGTAGATAAGCCTGAGAAATCAGGCTTTTTCTATTGAAATATTCTATATAAATTGAACTAAACATTTACATGAAACGGAAAGGACAGAAATAACCTGAAGAAGCGAAGCGTGCGCCTAAAAGCTTTCTGAAAGAAAGCTGCTTCGGAAGCATACGCTATTCCCGGATTTTACCCTTTGAAAAAGGAAATCATAAAATCTGGGATAACAGCGATCGAAAGGTTGTTCTGTCATCAGAGTGTCCAATGTAAATATTCTTTAGTTCCACTTATATAGCTCAATCGCAATAGCCCAGAGGGGTCATTTTCATTGTCATGTGAATCAGGTATGCTTAAAGAATACATCCGTCTGTTAATTGAATATTGATGGGACATCGAATGAGGAGTGTTTATATGAAAAGCTGGTTTGGAAAAACATGGCCTTGGTTAACGCTGGGTCTGACCGTTGTTGTACTGCTTGGATCATTTTTGGTTTATTTTATGGGCAAAGACGTATCCCCCGGATCGGGAAGTGCGGTAACAGCACAAGCTGAGACTCCGGAGGATTTGAAGGGATATGAAGTCATTGATGTGGACGTGAGCAACGATGGTTTTGGACCAGACGTTATCGAGGTGAAAGCTGGCGTACCGACCAAAATCAACTTTATTCTGACCCGGTCGGTGACACATGTGAAATCAGTGGGATCACAAAAGCTTGGCATGGATCTATACATGCAAAAGGGACCCAATTATTATACGGTCGACAAAGATCTGCCTAAGGGAGAATATGAGATCCATTGCGGCATGTACATGATATATGCAACGATTAAGGTCGTATAAGCAGAAGGAGCAAGGTTTCGGGTCACCGAGCTTTGCTCCTTTTTTTGGTGCGTGATATCATGGAAAAGTGGGTAAAATCGATCAGGAGGTGGCGAAATGAAAGCGCTATTTATTGGAGGGACAGGCACCATCAGTACGGCCATTACGGAGATGCTTGCACAGCAAGGCTGTGAACTGTATTTAATTAATCGCGGCAATCAGAACGATGACTTACCTAGTGAGGTCAACGTACTTCAAGCGGACATTAATGACGAAGCACGTGTAGCGGAACTGATAGCTGATCTGGAATTTGATGTTGTGGCGGATTTTATCGCTTTTGTACCGTCTCAATTGGAGCGAGATTACCGTTTGTTCAAGGATAAAACAAAGCAGTTTATATTTATAAGTTCAGCATCAGCGTATCAGACTCCTCTGGCTGATTACCGGATCACGGAAGGGACGCCCTTATCGAATCCATATTGGGAGTATTCTCGCAACAAGATTGCCTGTGAAGACTATCTGATGAAACAATACCGCGAGCATGGATTCCCTGTGACCATCGTGCGTCCGAGCCATACGTATGGCGACAAATCGGTACCTCTCGGTGTTCATGGTGCTCAAGGCAGCTGGCAGGTTCTCAAGCGTATCCGTGAAGGCAAACCCGTTATCATCCACGGAGATGGCACCTCACTGTGGACCATCACGCACAATACTGATTTTGCCAAAGGGTTTATCGGGCTGATGGGAAATATCCATGCCATTGGTGAATCGGTACATATCACCTCAGATGAATCCGTCACCTGGAATCAGATTCATGAGATTATAGCTGGTGTGTTGGGAGTTAAGCTTCATGCGGTACATGTACCCTCTGAGTTCTTGGCCGCATGCAGTGATCAGGATCTTCGCGGCGGATTGCTGGGTGACAAAGCCAATACCGTTGTGTTTGATAACAGTAAGCTGAAGCGGCTTGTTCCGGAATTTGTAGCAACGACAAGAGCCGATCAGGGCATTCGAAGTACGATTGAACACATTCTGGAGCATCCTGAGTTACAGACGGAAGATCCGGAATTTGATGTATGGTGTGACAAGGTCGTTGGCGCATTGGACGAAGCGTTACTAAAGATCAGAGATGAGAAATGAGAAGTAAGGCGTTCATGATCAAGTGTTTACATTCATGCGCTTAATCGTTATAATCAAGAAAAATAACACTTGTTAGGGGAGGCACCCCAACTTAGGACATCGTTCCTTTGTTGGGGTGCCTCCTTTTTTTTGTGTGCCAAAAAGGAGAGTAGACGTTGAAGAAATCAGGAAAACGTGTGAAGAAACAAGCGGAACAATTAACCAAAGTGGTACTGGCATTTGCGTTATTATCACCTCAAGCCCTGTTGCTTGAATGGGGCGCAACGACGGTAATGGCTGAAACGGTTGAAACCATCGG
Source organism: Paenibacillus sp. FSL H7-0940 (assembly GCF_037979415.1). Lineage (NCBI taxonomy): Bacteria > Bacillati > Bacillota > Bacilli > Caryophanales > Paenibacillaceae > Paenibacillus > Paenibacillus sp. FSL H7-0940. The sequence goes on along the minus strand of NZ_CP150280.1, from coordinate 2,652,486 downwards.
GATTGTATCCGATACGTCCAGCATGAAGGCTGTACAGTCCTCCAAGGTGAAAGTGGAGATGAACAGTGATGGTAAATACAGAATTGTATTACTACCAAACACAAATGTATTTTACGGTGGTGATACAGGGAATGTATCCACCATTATCGACCATAATGGATCGCCCGTGAACTTCAAAACATTGCCGCTTAATTATTACCGAATTAACAATAATGTGATTGAAATGTCCCGGCAAAAGGACAATGTCGAATATATTTTGCGTGTATCTATCGTTAATGCTACCTCACAAGGTGGATACATGAAGGTTGAACTGGAAGCCATCAACCGCAGTGGATCGGCACTGAATTTGGGTGGAACATTTTATTGGGATACGATGGTGAATGGCAATGATGCATCTCCGTTTGAAGTCATCGAGAATGGATGGCGCAATTACAGCGGCGGCGTTCAGGTCACGGCTTTTTATGCGAATACGTACAATGTTGTGAATGCAGATCGCATATACATGGGACAGTACAGCGGTCCGGACAATGCGCAGCTAACAGGGGGTTCTTCACCTTCGTCATTCACTACAGGGCAGACCGTTACGGCGAGTGATACAGCTGCGCAATTCTGGTGGAATGCCAAAGCAACAGCGAATCAGGCTTCACGCAAATTTTCAACGATCGTGGGAATCGGCCCTCAGAACGTTCCGCCTTCATTTACACTAACGGCTCCTTCTTCGGGGCAAACGTATTACAAAGGCGAGCAACTTCAGATCTCTGGTACAACGCGAGATACGGATGTAGGCGACCTGTTGACCGTGAAATGGTCCATTGATGGTGGGTCTGAGAACATTTTGACCCAGATGACCGCGACGGGTTCAAATCAGTCTTTCAACACCAATTACGCGTTGCCTGATACCTTGCCAGATGGTACGCATACGTTGCAAGTATGGGTCATGGATGACAAAGGTGGGGTGTCCTCAGCAGGAACCGTTAACTTTACAGTAAGAAGTTTTGTTGTGCCTGGAACGCCGACTTATACACTGGTTAACCCTAATAACCTGACGGTCAACTGGGACAAGAAGGCTAATGATGCATCCGTAACGTATGAACTGAAAAATATGACGACGAATCAGATCGTGGATACAGGTGCATCAAACAGTCGGCAGGTGACTGGGCTCACTCCGAATACGAGTTATTCTTTTGCTGTACGTGCCAAAAATTCAAGTGGTTCCTTCACGGGGTACTCCAGTCCATCCACCAAATATACATTGGCGAATCCACCGGCTGCTGCGGCTGTGACACAATCAGGCAACTCTGTTACAGCGAGCTGGAATAATAATGGAAATCCTGCGGGTACCCATTACAAAACGGAAATACGCAGTCCAGGTGGGCAAGTCCTCGCAACGGGAACAACAACGTCCACACGTACAGCGTTTGCCCTGACCGGACTCGCGGACGGAAAATATGAAGTATTTGTGGCGGCACTGAATGGTGAAGGGATACAGACCCCGTTTATATCCGCTGGAGAGATGATTAAAGATACAACGGGTCCAACTGCTCCTTCCGTTACAGTCACTCCATCCTCATGGACCAAGGAAGATGTTCTCATCACGGTTGAAGAAGGAAAGGATGCTTTGAGCGGAACTCAGAAGACTGAAGTTAAAGTTGGTCCGGCAGGAGAATGGCGTGAATATAGCGATCCGTTTACCGTAAACAGTGAAGGCAACACAACTGTTATGGCACGCAGTATTGATGCGTTTGGTAATACAGGACAGGAAACGGCTGTGACAGCTAGGGTAGATCGGACGGCACCAACGCCTCCCGTTATCTCGCTGAATCCGCCCGATTGGACAAAAGCGGCGGTAATCGTGACATTAACGGAGGGTACGGACGAAGCAAGTGGCATTGGTCTGACACAATATAAGCTGGGAAGTGAGGGAGAATGGATCGACTATAAGGCTCCTCTTACACTAAGTGAAGAAGGGATAACCGAGATTTACGCACGAAGTGTTGATCGGGCCGCCAATGTCAGTGCTTCCACTTCGGCAACAGCCAGAATCGACAAGACTGGGCCTGAGCAACCAACGATTGCGTTAAGTGAAGAGGATTGGACGAATGAGGATGTAACTTTTGCGATAAACAGTGGTGAAGATGCGGGCAGTGGGCTTGCCAAGAGTCAATATCGACTTAACAAAGAAGGTCCTTGGATCGATTATACGGGTGAAGTGACGGTTACCGATGAGGGAGAAACGATCGTATATGCACGCTCAATTGACCGTGTAGGGAATATAAGCACGTCCGCTCAGGCTACAGTTCGAATCGACACGACAGCTCCAACCGAGCCGGTTATTCGTTTAAGTTCTTCTGGATGGAGTAAAGAGCATGTGCAATTCACCATTGCTGGAAGTGTGGATGAACAAGCAATTTCCTATGAATACAGCATGAACGATGCTCCTTATATTGCAGGCAATACGGGTACAGTAAGCACAAACGGCGGTACCACCATTCGAGCTAGAGCAAGGGATACCGTTGGCAATGTGAGCAAGGAAATCAGTCGAATCGCCTATGTGGATCAGATCGCGCCCACGATTACATTTGCCCCGAATGGACATGGATGGACGGCCATGGATATATCCACTACCATTCAGTATGCCGACGCCCACTCAGGCATTCAGGAACTGGAACGATTCTATCAAGTTACGAACAGTGCAGAATCACCGGAGCATTGGCTTGAAGCTCGCTCTGACCAGCATAAAATATCCATCGAATCGGAAGGTATATGGTACATCCATGCGAAAACCATGGACAGAGCAGGGAATACATATGAGACAACATCATCACCTTACCTTATTCAACGCAAGCCCCAGCAACCGACTCATGTGAAAACGACACAGATCGCTGAGACTTCAGCTGAACTTACAGTGGATTTGCCAACTGGGGAAAGGTATACCGATGGATATCAGTATGAGATAACGAACAAAACTACAGGGCAGTCATGGACACTCGATTATCCTAACCACAGTATAATCGATCACTCCCTAAGTGGTGGTCAGGTCTATGAATATGAAGTTAGAGTGAGAAACCATACCGGAGTAAGTGATGCAGTAAGTACTCAAGTATTAACTACCCCGGCAGCTCCCGGAACGTTGCACGTTCGAAAAGTAGATTCACAGCCCCATTTGGCCGAAATCCAATTTGATTCAGTACGGGGTGCAGATGCTTACCGCATCATTGCTGCAACTTCGGACGGTGCCACCGTGTTTGATCAGACGGTATCTGATCCTGGCAGCCTTCCCTATGTCAGCAACCTCGTTCCAGGAACCATTCATAACATCTCGGTAACCGCAATGAATGAAAGTGGCACAGGTGGTAGCAGTAGGACCGGATTTCTCACACTGCCGGCAATGCCCGGTGAGTTTATGGCGGTTCAAATTCAGGAGCATGATATTTCATTAACGTGGGAGACAGTGACTTCTGCAACGTATTATGGTCTTTCACGTGATGGAACAGCCATATATGAAGGAGAGCAGACGGAGTATCTGGACTCGGGTCTGGATAGCGGAACGGAGTACAGCTATACGTTAATAGCCGAAAATGAGACAGGAACAGGACCGTTGGCAGGATTACCTTTGCTCAAGACTTTACCTGGGCAGGTGTCCGGCTTACAGGTATCCGATGCTTCCACAGGGAGCCTTCGTCTGAATTGGGAAGCAGTACGAGGAGCCGATCGTTATGAGTTATGGTTGAATGGAGAGAAGTCTGGAACGGTTCCTGCTGGAACCCAAGAATGGGTCTTTGCGGGACTGAGTTCAGGAACATCTTATCAACTGGATGTACAAGCAGTGAACGGAAGTGGTCAGGGGATGCGCAGTTCGGTATCAGGAACAACGTTACCAGAAAGCCCGTCGGGAATTCACGTTGTTCAAGTAACTGAACAGGGAGCAATCTTGAGCTGGGAACCTGTAGCTGGGGCAACGAAATATCGGGTGGTCATCGATGGACAGAGCCATGAGATATCAGATACACAACTCGCAGTTCACCACCTGTCAAGCAGTCATGAGTATACCTATGAAGTACAGGCGGGCAATGCTGCCGGGTACGGTGTATCTACCAGTAGTACAATTCTTACGCTACCTAGCAGGCCGGAAGGACTTAATGTCACATCGACTGGTGAGACAAGTATGGGACTTGCATGGCAAGCTGTAGATACAGCAAATCTCTATATTGTGAAAATCAATGGAACAGAAATGGGCAGAACATCAGAACTGGCCTACATGCTTGAGGGATTGTTGCCAGGTACAGAGTACGCTTTGCAAGTTCAGGCTGTGAATGCTTCTGGATCAGGTGAAACAGCGCAGCTCATCCGATTGTCCAAACCTGTGTCGCCTGCCGAAGTACTTGTTGATTCAGGAGTACATCATGCAAAAGTTTCCTGGTCTGTCGTGGAAGGTGCCGCTGAATACGTGATTGAGCAGAATGGTAAGGAGATCTATAGAGGAATGGAGAATGAAGCAACGATTACAGGACTCAAGGATGGAACGTGGCATCGCTATCAACTATGGGCGGTCAACAGACAGGGAACTCGTTCTGAAGCGACGGATGTATCTCTGCTGACTTTGCCTGAGAAACCCGTTAAGATTGCGTTATATGATGTGGCAAAAAACAGCCTGGGTCTGGATTTCAGTAACACTGGTGTCCAAGGGGCAGATCATTATGTCATTGAAAGGGATGGAAGAGAGATCACTCAGATGGATTTAAGTGAAACCCATTTCGTAGACAAGGATCTGTTGCCAGGAACGAAATACACTTATGTGATTCGGGCAGTCAATACGAGTGGAACGAGTGCGCCGCTTACTTTCAGTGTAATGACTCAAACGTTGCCATTGGTTGCAGAAAGTATAACAGTGAAAGCCGGAACACATGTGGTGGATCTGGCTTGGGATGTTGTTCAGGGAGCAGTAGCATATGAGATTCGTAATCGGGTAACGGGAGATGTGCAGAGCGTGTCTGAACCGTCTGTACATCTCAATAGTATCCTGGATGGCACGGCGTATGAATTCGAACTTGTTGCGATTAATGAAGATGGGCATCGGTCAGAGTCTATTCAGATTCAAGTTTTAACGAAACCCATATCACCTCAGACGGCAGGCATAACACACATCACAGATAAGACTGCGGTATTGGACCTGACTGGAAGCTCAACACGGGGAGCAGAGCAATTCATCATTATGCGGGATGGTGTTGAAGTCGCTAAGGTTCCAGCGGATCAAGCTTCATTTGAAGATCTTGGACTGACACCAGGAGAGCATTACACGTATACCATCAAAACATCCAATGCAACGGGAGAGAGTGATTCCGGTTTCGAAGTTCACTTGCGAACGTTGCCTGCGATCATTCATGAACCTTTACATGCAAGCAAGATTGGGGAAAAAGAGGGATTGATCTCTTGGCCAAAGGTACAAGGTGCGGAGGGATATACCATACGTATCGGAGATCAGATGTTCACCACGATTGAAGAAGGGGATATCACAGAGGTGAGATTAACTCATCTGGAGAGTGCAACCCGATATGATCAGATACAGATTATTCCTTATAATACGGCTGGTTCAGGAAGTCCAATGATCGTGACTCCTTTTTACACCTTGCCTCATGTGGATTCACTGGAAATGAAGATATATCCGGAGACAGATCACGCCAAACTGGAATGGGACTTCCCTTATGGGAACGAAACTTTCGTTATATTACTGGATGGTATAGAAGTATACCGAGGCAAACAAAAAGAGTTTATTGTTGATCAACTGGATGCAGGCAAACAGTACTCGATTGAAATCTACACAGAGAATGATCAGGGAGATGCATCGGAGAAGCTGGCGTATTCCGTTCTGACCAAACCAGTAGCTCCTGTCAAAGTAGAGTTTAATTCAGCGAAGGATCACATTCGTCTTCTATTGGAACAGAGCCGGGTCGAAGGTGCCGAGCAGTTTATCATTGAGCGTGACGGTGTAGAGATTGCTCGTGTTCCTGCAGACGAAATGTTCTATGACGACAAGGAACTCGAACCGGGCGTGAACTATATCTATACAGTGAAGGCCATGAATGCCTCCGGCAGTAGTGATGGTGGTTATTACCTTCATGCAATGACTTTGCCTGGTAGTGCTGCTTCATCTCCTGTAGTAGAGGGGCGTTCCGTGTATGGTGCAGACATTGTATGGGAACTGATTCCTGGTGCTGGGGGTTATCGAGTTTATCGAAACGAAGAGCTTGTGGGAACAACAACGGAGACATCCATACATGTGTCTGAATTAAACAGTGCCGAGCGTTATACTGACTTTGCAATCGTTCCATTTAATGAGGCAGGTGAGGGTGAGGCGCTCCAGGTTCCAGAATTCGAGACGTTGCCTTCCGAGGATCTGACAGTTGCAGCCGTAGCGCAAGGCACAAGTGCGATTAAGCTAACTTGGGAACTGGATTCAATAAATGAGGTGATTGTGATCACCCATAAAGATCGTGAGATCTACCGTGGCACGCAGCGCAGTCATGTATGGACAGGACTGAATGCTGAGCAGCATTATGAGGTGGAAGTATGGACGGAGAATTCAGCGGGTGAAAAAAGTGAAAGCAAACGGGCAGCAGCCATGACTTTTCCGTATCAACCATCCGCCTGGAGCGGTGGCGGTGCAACCCCGAGTCCAAACGGTACATCGGAACAAGCCGATGAGGTGAGTTCACAACCAGAACCGTCTGAGCAGCCTGATGTACCTGTGAAAAAAATTATCAAATTTATTGATATCAGCCAAACATTCAATAAAGATCAGATCACCTGGCTGGCGGAACAAAATATCATTCAAGGTGTAAGTGAAACTCGCTTCGAGCCACGCCGTCCGATCACCCGTGCGGAGTTCACTGCATTAATCGTGCGTCTGATGGGTGTGGACACAACGGTTAATGAACAACATGGATTTCAGGATGTGAACGATGAGGATTGGTTTGCTCCTGAGATTAAGGCAGCCGTTCATCATGAGATGGTTCAAGGCATGGGGAACGGCAAATTCGCTCCACATGCGCTGGTGACACGGGAACAGGCATCCAAGATTATAGCAAATGTTGTTCGTAAAATCAGACCGGAACCGCTGACTTCCCCAAGAGCGTTTACCGACCAGACTGATGTATCTGATTGGGCCAAAGAAGAAGTGCAGGAACTTGCAGGTTTGTACATGATTACCGGATATGAAGACGGCAGCTTCCGTCCCATGCAGCACTTAAGCAGATCCGAAGCTGCAGCGCTGATCTTCCGTTTAAATAAGCTGATTCAAGTTATGGATGCGAACCGTACAGATCAAGTGGAGAAAGCGTCAGCGTTTGATCGTCATATCTAGATTGAATTGATTCTTACATGTGATACTGCAATCATCGGCAGTAACGACATTACCGCTTGATTGGTTTTTAATGCTATAATGGTTGCCAATATGATAAAAAAAGGGTAATGAACAATGGTGATGAATAATGAATAATAAATTTATCCGGATATATGAAGATATTGCAGATCGTATTCGGACCGGAGAGATTGAGGCAGGGACGTTACTTCAATCGGAACTGGATCTATCGGAAAGTTATCAAACGTCTCGAGAGACTATTCGCAAAGCATTGAAAATGTTGTATGAAGAAGGTTATATTCAGAAGATTCAAGGCAAGGGCTCGATTGTACTGGATATACGCAAGATCGATTTTCCCATCTCAGGTCTGGTTAGCTTCAAGGAATTGGCCAAAAAAATGGGACATCGTGCTCAAACGTATGTGAAGGTTTTCGAGGAGCAACAGGTGGATCAGGCGTTGCACAAGAAGATTAACTTTGGTCTGAATGAACAGGTCTGGGAGATCAGACGTGTGCGCAAAGTGGATGGAGAGCATGTCATACTGGACAAAGATTACATTAGCCAGCGGCTTGTTCCTGGGCTCAGCAAAGAGATCTGTAATGATTCTATCTATCAGTACATTGAGCAAGAGCTGGGACTTTCCATTTCGTTTGCCAAAAAAGAGATTTTGGTGGAAGAACCCACAGCAGAGGACAGGAAATTACTTGACCTTGAAGGTTTCCACAATGTAGTTGTGGTGAGGAGCCAGGTGTACCTGGAGGATGCCAGTCAATTTCAGTATACGGAGTCGAGGCACAGACCGGACAAGTTCAGATTTGTGGATTTTGCACGTCGCAGATAAGTTAATCAAGATCGATCAGAGAGTACCTTTCACTGCATTATTCAGTGGATAGGTGCTCTCTTTGGTTATGGGGGAATCCGAAGATCGTCCATCAAGAACCGCTTAATGTCAATGTTCTTCCTGCATGTCGGAGCGTATGATCACAATATATACGAGGCCGAGGAGTGAGGGAATTGAATCACGTGACAGCGAAATCAAATGTTCGCATATGGGAAGAAACCAGAGATATTCCAACCTATGGTACAGGTAAACCGGACAAAAATCCGATGTTTCTTGAAAAGAGAATCTACCAGGGGAGTTCGGGTAAGGTGTACCCGCATCCCGTGATCGACAGCATTGAAGATGAGGCCAAAATGAAGTCGTATCGATTAGTTATTCTCGAAAATGAATATGTACGTATCGAGATGATGCCCGAACTGGGTGGACGGATCTATCGTGCGCTGGATCGGACCAACAACTACGATTTTGTATATTATAACCGAGTGATTAAACCTGCGCTCGTGGGTCTGGCAGGGCCATGGATTTCCGGAGGAATTGAATTCAACTGGCCACAGCATCATCGGCCCAACACGTTTGGTCCAGTCGATTATACATTTGGCAGTAATCAAGATGGAAGCGCTACCGTGTGGGTGGGTGAGATTGACCGCATGTATGGTACCAAAATGACCGCTGGCTTCACATTGCATCCCGGCAAAGCCTATCTTGAAATCCATGCCGAGGTATACAATCGCACCAGCGCACCTCAAACTTTTCTATGGTGGGCCAATCCGGCTGTAGCTGTCAACGATCATACGCAATCTGTGTTTCCACCTGATGTAACGGCTGTGCTGGACCACGGAAAACGGGACGTATCCCGCTTTCCCATCGCAACCGGCACCTATTACAAGATGGACTATTCCGAAGGTGTGGATATCTCGCGATACAAAAACATACCGGTTCCAACATCCTATATGGCGTATAAGTCGGATTATAATTTTGTAGGGGGTTATGACCATGGGATTCAGGCAGGTTTGTTGCATGTAGCCAATCATCATATTTCTCCGGGCAAGAAGCAATGGACCTGGGGGAACGGGGAATTCGGGCAAGCCTGGGATCGTCAGTTAACGGACAAGGATGGACCTTATATTGAATTAATGACCGGGATCTATACCGATAATCAACCTGATTTTACGTGGTTACAGCCCTATGAAGCGAAATCATTCTCGCAGTATTTTATGCCGTATAAAGGAATTGGTATGGTCAAAAATGCAACGATTGATGCAGCGGTTAATCTGGAAATGGACGAAACGACCGGAATGGTAACCGTGATGGTATATGCGACGTCGGTTTTTGAACAAGTGACCGTTGAAGTGATAGGACCAACCATGGTATATCTCCACGAGAGATGTAATATCTCACCTACGGAACTATATAAATCTTCATTCCCGTGGAGCGGACAAGATGAATGGCATAAGTTGAAGTTAAGTGTTCGAACTGCGGAAGGAAAAGTACTTGTAGCCTATCAGCCTGAACGTTCTGAGATTCAGGAAGTCCCAGACCCGGCCACACCACTCCCGCTACCATCCGAGATTCGTACGAATGAACAACTATATCTGGCGGGTCTTCATTTGGAGCAATATCGGCATGCCACGTATGAACCAGAACCTTATTATCTGGAAGGGTTAAAGCGTGATGCAACGGATATTCGTCTAAACATTGCGTATGGCACATTGCTGCTGCGTAGAGGGTTGTTTCAAGATGCAGAGAAGCATTTCAGACAGGCTGTACAATCGCTGACGTGGAAAAATACGAATCCATATGATAGTGAAGCTTTTTACCAACTCGGTCTGAGTTTGAAATTACAGGGGAAACAGGAAGAAGCCTACGCAGCACTGTATAAAGCCGTATGGTCTGCACAGTATCAGGATACGGGTTATTACATGCTTGCTCAGATCGATACGGCGTTACATCGAGACATCGAAGCGTTGGATCATATCGAACGTTCGCTGATTCGTAATACCAGAAATTATAAGGCTCGCCATCTGAAGGTGGCTCTGTTACGTAGATTGGGTCAAAATAAACAGGCCATTCAATATGCGCGTGAGACATTGGAACTGGACCCGGTTGAATTTGGAGCTGCACATGAATTAGTCCTGATCTACAGTGGAGCAACTGCACCTTCAGAGAGAGAACAAGCGGGGCAAACACGTGAGCATTTCCATCGTCTGATGCGAGGAGACGTTTATAATTATCTGAATCTAGCCGCAGACTACGCGGATTGTGGATTGTGGGAAGAAGCACTGACGGTACTCTCTTATGTTGAATCCGAAATTGCACAGCCGTATCCTATGGTTGGTTATGTTCAGGCTTACTTGTATCGTCAGCTGGGGGATGTGGAGCAGGCCCGAGAATGTAAAAAGCAGGGAAAAGCTGCTCCAACGGATTATTGTTTTCCTAATACGTTATTTGAATTCATGGTGCTCCAGGATTCATTGGCAGTGGATTCGAATGATGCGCGTGCTCACTATTACCTGGGAAATTGGTTATATGATCATAAACGCTACGAGGAAGCAATCACCCATTGGGAAACTTCACGCGAGGTGGATGCTGAATATTCGACTGTACATCGGAATCTGGGACTGGCTTATTATAACAAGCTGAATCGCCCCGATCTTGCACTGGAATCATTAGAGGAAGCTTTCCGGTTGGATTCACAGGATGCCCGAATTTTCTACGAGTTGGATCAATTGCACAAGAAGATAGGGTATTCCTGCGAGCATCGAATCAAATTGCTGGAACAACATATGGAGTTGGTTCACCACCGTGATGATCTGTATATCGAGTGGGTGACTTTATTGAATATGCAAGGTAGTCATCAAGAAGCATGGAATGCCCTTCAGACCCGGCGGTTTCATCCATGGGAGGGTGGAGAAGGCAAGGTAACAGGACAATATGTTACGGCACTGACGGAACTGGCAAAGCGAAATCTGGAGAAACAACAACCTGAACTAGCAATGGAATTGTTGAAGAAGGCTTTGGTTTACCCGGAGAACTTAGGTGAAGGTAAATTGGAGGGAGCCGGAGACAACCCAGTTTACTTTTATCTTGGCTGTGCCTACCAGCAACTGAAGAGTAATCAGGCGGCAGAGGAAAGTTTCCACAAAGCATCCATCGGTTTGAATGAACCGGCAAGCGCGATGTTTTATAATGATCAACCGCCGGAATCCATCTATTATCAGGGTCTGGCCTGGCAGAAACTTGGCAATGTGAAGGAAGCAAACCGACGCTTTAACAAACTCATTGACTATGCGGAAAGACATATGCATGATCATATCCGAATGGATTATTTTGCGGTATCTCTGCCCGATTTTCTAGTATTCGACGACGATCTAGATCAGCGAAATGAAGAACATTGCCGGTATATGCGGGCATTGGGTCTTCTGGGGCTGGGGCGGACAAGTGAAGCCAAACTTGAGTTGGAGCGGGTATTGGAGAAAGACCCGAATCATCAAGGGGCAATCATCCATCGATAATTGATAATCGTTTCAACACATCCCATTTATATCGAAGGAGTTATATAATCCATGAATGATACTATAGCAGGTAGCCAGATTCGTTTCCTATTGGATGCGGAAGATAAAGAGATTCGTGCGGGTCGCATGACTGGCAGTGGCGGCAAAAGCCCACGAGGGGAATCGTATGATTTTACCAACTATTATATGACTCGTAATGCTAAACCCCATATTCCCGTGGTAGGTGAGTTTCATTTCTCCAGATTAGCTTACTTGCAGTGGGAAGAAGAATTACTGAAGATGAAGGCAGGCGGGGTGAGCATTGTCGCTTCCTATGTTTTCTGGAATTTTCACGAGGAGCAGGAAGGCGAATTTAATTGGTCAGGAAATCTGAATTTGCGGCACTTTGTGGATCTGTGTGGCAAACATGAGCTGCCTCTGATCGTACGAATTGGTCCATTCTGTCATGGGGAAGTGCGTAATGGTGGAATGCCGGATTGGTTATTCAGTTATCCATTCGAAGTCAGGTCGAACGATGAAGGATATCTGTATTACGCTAAGCGATTATATCGGGAGATTGCCCGTCAGCTCAACGGCTGCTTTTATCAGGAGGGTGGCCCTGTTATCGGGGTACAGTTAGAAAATGAGTATATGCACGCTGGCGCACCCATGGATGCCTGGGGATATACCCGCGAAAAATACATTACCTCCGGCCGGGACGGGCGAGAACATCTGAAGATGCTTCGCCATATTGCCGAAGAAGTCGGTATGAAGCCGATGTTCTATACTGCCACGGCCTGGGGTAATGCTGCGGTGCCTGAAGAAGGAACATTACCGATGCTAGCGGGGTATGCGTACACACCATGGATTCCCAATCAGCCTCCAAGCCGGGAGTATTTGTTCCGGGATCTGCATATGAATCCTGTGGAAGAAGTGGATTATGACAGTCTGGAGTACCCTGTTGCGTATTGCGAGCTTGCTGGAGGCATGCAGGTCAGTTATCACGCTCGTCCGGTTGTTGATGCGGACAGTGTCGAGGCGATGACCATTGTGAAACTTGCGAACGGCAGCAATCTGGTTGGGTATTATATGTATCACGGGGGGACCAATCCGATAGGCAAAAATTCATATATGAACGAGCAGGCATTGCCGAAAATGACGTATGATTACCAATCGCCACTCGGGGAATTTGGGCGTGTTGGTGAATCGTATGACCGCATTCGTACCTTGTCCATGTTCCTGGAAGGATACGGTGAGTTACTTGCACCAATGGGCTGTGTTGTACCGGATGGTCAACATGCGATAACACCGGAGAACACGATGGATATGCGTTGGTCTGTTCGCCAACAAGATGGCACGGGATTCCTGTTCATGAATAATTATCAGGATCATGTGGCGATGCCTGATCATGTTATACAATTGGAGCTGCATACCAGCAAAGGGACTGTTTTATATCCAAGAGAAGGAACGATGCAGCTGAAATCCGGCATGGCAGCCATTCTGCCTTTCCATATGAATCTGAGTGGAATGAAGATCATTAGTGCTACCGTTCAGCCACTGACCCGATTTATGGTAAATCAGGAGCTTACGGCTGTCTTTTATGTCCATGATGGCATGGCGCCTGAGTATGTTATTGATACATCATCTGTTACAAATGTGGATATGCCTGAAGGTACAGTATCGGAGCAGGGGAATGAAGTTGTGATACATCCGATTGCCGGCAAGGACCATCATCTGCGAATCACAACATCGGACGGTATAATCATACGAATCATTACATTGACCCGTGAAGAGGCATTACATGCCTACCGTTTCCGTGTGGGCGGAGAAGAAAGGCTTGTAATTAGCAGCAGTCATCTGTATGTACAGAATGAGATGCTCATATGTACATCCATGGAGCAACCAGAGATGGAGGTATCCTTCTATCCGGCTCCAGAGCATGTTTCAGCTTCTAAATATGCTGCGTCATCCCAGTCGAAGCAGGGAATATTCGGCACGTATACATTCCAAGTTTCGCCTTACGAGCCTGCTGTAGAGGTTGATTATCCGAAAGAATATGCAGCAACATTGAGATTGGACACAGCGTGGCCGGAACAAGTAGATGACGTGTGGATTGAGATTGATTATGAAGGAGACGTTGCTGCAGCACATATTCATCATCAGATGTTAACGGATCATATTCACTATGGACACAGCTGGATGCTTGGTTTGAAGCAATCCCGTCATTTGCTGGCTGATCACGCGCTTCGTCTGTCTATAACCCCAATTCGAAAAGGGACGACTGAGAGTTATGTGAATCAGGCTTATGTGGAGCGGTTTGAGGGCGTGGAGATCGGAAAGTTTAATGAGATTCGGGTGAGACCACAGTACCGGGTTGGGTTGGTATTGGCGGGAGTTAGGGAAGACACTTAGTCTAAATCAGGGATTAAACAACAGATAAACAAGACTGAAACAAGAGTTAACTGACGTTTATAATACAGAGGGTTCTTTCTCCGAACGATTGTGAGGGGAGAGAGCCTTTTTTGCTGTGTTATGTAAAAACAAATGATTCCTAATCATGGTAAAAATATCTTGACTGGTAAGCGTTTTCAATTTATTATAACCTCATAACCTTAACGATAAAGTTTATTTAAACTAAAAAAAGTAACTATAATAAAGTTATTAGTTGTTTATTTTATAACCAAAAAACTTCTATTACCAACGATTTTAGTTAACTTCTTGCCTAGAGCAGGGTTAATTGAAATAAAAAAAACAAATACAGGAGGTTCCAAACGAATGGTTAATCTGAAAAAGTGTACAATCTTCACGGTTATTGCTGCTCTCATGTTCATGGTATTAGGGAGTGCAGCCCCCAAAGCATCTGCTGCTACAGGATTTTATGTAAGCGGTAACAAGCTATACGATTCCACAGGCAAGGCTTTTGTCATGAGAGGTGTTAATCACGGACATTCCTGGTTCAAAAATGATTTGAATACCGCTATCCCTGCAATCGCCAAAACAGGTGCCAATACGGTACGTATTGTTCTTTCGAATGGTAGCCTGTACACCAAAGATGATCTGAACGCTGTTAAAAATATTATTAATGTGGTTAACCAAAATAAAATGATAGCTGTACTTGAAGTACATGACGCCACAGGGAAAGATGACTATAATTCGTTGGATGCGGCAGTAAACTACTGGATTAGCATTAAGGAAGCTTTGATTGGCAAAGAAGATCGGGTCATCGTCAACATCGCCAATGAATGGTATGGAACGTGGAATGGAAGTGCGTGGGCTGATGGTTACAAAAAAGCCATTCCGAAACTTAGAAATGCGGGAATTAAAAATACGCTAATTGTGGATGCAGCCGGATGGGGACAGTTCCCTCAATCCATCGTGGATTATGGACAAAGTGTATTTGCAGCCGATTCTCAAAAAAATACCGTCTTCTCCATTCATATGTATGAGTATGCTGGCAAAGATGCTGCAACGGTCAAAGCCAATATGGAGAATGTGCTGAACAAAGGATTGGCTCTGATCATTGGTGAATTCGGGGGATATCACACAAACGGTGATGTGGACGAGTATGCCATCATGAGATATGGTCAGGAAAAAGGGGTAGGTTGGCTTGCCTGGTCTTGGTACGGAAACAGCTCCGGTCTAAACTATCTGGACATGGCCACAGGTCCGAACGGAAGCTTAACGAGCTTTGGCAACACCGTAGTTAATGATACCTATGGTATTAAAAACACTTCTCAAAAAGCGGGGATTTTCTAATCCGCCGTTGAAACAGGAACACTCTGACGGTTACGTCAGGGTGTTTTTTTAATAAAATAGTTCAATCTATAATGACTTTTGAATATTTCCGTTTGGTTTTAAAATATTTTGTTTTCAAAATAAAACAAAGATGTTAAACTCGGATTAGGAATAAAACAAACATTATCGGAGGGAAACAAATGGTACAGAGTTTATGGAATGCATCGCAGGCATCTGAGAAAACAACAGGACTTGAGCAGTTGGTTTACCGATCCAATCTGATTGGAACTGATCGCAGTGTATGTAACATCTACGGTGGCAATACGTCTACCAAAACGACAGTGAAGGATTTTCGTGGTCGTGATGTAGAAGTAATGTATGTGAAGGGAAGCGGCTCTGATCTGGGTTCCATGGAAGCGAAACATTTTACCGGACTTGGGCTCGAAGACATTCGACCATTAATTGAACGTGAATCCATGTCGGATGAAGAGATGGTTGAATATCTGGGACATTGCATGATTGATGCAAAGCACCCGCGCGCCTCTATCGAGACTCTGCTGCATGCATTCCTTCCATATAAACATGTGGATCATACGCACCCGGATGCCATTATCAGCTTGTGCTGTGCGCATAACGGCAAGGAATTGGCGAGAGAGATCTACGGTGATCGTTTTGTATGGGTACCGTACGTTCGTCCAGGGTTTACCTTATCTAAAATGATTGCTGAAAGCGTATTCTCGAATCCCAATGCGGAACTCGTACTGATGGAAAAACACGGACTTGTCACTTGGGGAGAAACATCCGAGGAATGTTACGCTCAGACTATCAAGATTATCAATGAAGCAGAAGCTTTCATCGAAGCACGAGTGAACGAAGAAAGTTTGTTTGGTGGTGTGAAACACCAGGCACTTGCCGCTGATGTTCGTCGTCAGATCGTATCACGTGTAATGCCAACGATTCGTGGAGCGGTATCGGATAGCAAAAAAATGATTTTGTCCTTTGACGATCAAGAGGACGTACTTGCTTTTGTTGGCGGGGCGGATTCTCCGCAATTGTCACAGGTGGGTGCGGCTTGCCCGGATCATCTGGTACATACCAAAGTGGTACCTCTGTTCATTGATTGGGCGCCGGATGCGAATGATATCGAAGGCTTAAAAGCGAAACTGGTGGAAGGCGTGGCAGCCTACAAAGAGCAATATCAGCAGTATTTTGAGAGCAACAAAAACGAAGGTGACGTCATGTTCGAAGCGGCACCACGCGTTATCCTCATTCCAGGTGTGGGCATGATCAACACAGGTAAGAGCTGGGCGCTTTCCCAAGTAAGCGGAGCGTTGTATCACAGAGCCATTGCCGTTATGCGTGGAGCTACTAGCTTGGGCCAATTCGTATCACTCAGTGCAAATGAATCTTACAATGTGGAGTACTGGCCGCTGGAATTGTACAAATTGTCTTTGGCACCGGCAGAAACCGAGTTCTCCCGTAAAGTGGCGTTTATTACAGGCGGCGCAGGCGGGATCGGAAGTGAAACGGCACGCAGATTGGTATCTGAAGGCGCACATGTGGTGCTTGCTGATCTCAACCTGGAGGGCGCACAGAAAGTAGCACAGGAAATCAATGATCAGTACGGTACGAACCGTGCTTATGCGTTGAAAATGGACGTCACCGATGAGGAAGCCGTTCAATCTGCGTATGCTGATGTTGCGGTGCAGTATGGCGGAGTGGATATCATCGTGAACAATGCCGGATTGGCGACATCCAGCCCATTTGACGAAACATCCCTGAAAGAATGGAACCTGAATATGAATGTTCTGGGTACAGGGTATTTCCTCGTGGCTCGTGAAGCGTTCAAGCTGATGAAACAGCAGGGTATTGGTGGAAGCATGGTATTTATCGGGTCCAAGAACTCGGTGTATGCAGGTAAAAGTGCTTCGGCTTACAGCTCAGCGAAAGCGCTGGAAGCACATCTGGCACGTTGTATTGCAGCAGAAGGTGGAGAGTATGGCATTCGTGTCAACACGATTCTTCCAGATGCCATTCTACAGGGTTCAGCGATCTGGAACGGTTCCTGGAGAAACGAGCGTGCAGCGGCATATGGAATTGAACCGGATCAATTGGAAGAGTATTATCGCAAGCGGACGACATTACTCGTGAATATCTATCCAAGAGATATTGCGGAAGGAATTGCATTCTTTGCTTCTTCGAAATCCGAAAAAACAACCGGTTGTATGATGACCATTGATGGCGGTGTACCGGCAGCATTTACACGTTAAAATAGGAGGGTTCTTGCGGATGGATAACCAAGTCAAGCAAGCGTATGAAGCAGCCAAGGCATTGTATGCCCAGCACGGAATTGATACGGACGAGGTACTGAACAAACTCGCGGAGATCAAAGTATCCGTACACTGCTGGCAAGGCGACGATGTCAAAGGTTTTCTGAATAAAGATGGGGAGTTAACAGGGGGGATTTCCGTTACCGGTCAATATCCGGGGGCTGCGACCACACCAGCAGAACTTCGTAACGATCTGGAGCAAGCTTTTGCTCTGATTCCTGGCAAACATAAGGTCAATCTGCACGCGATTTACACGGATACAGACGAGCAGGTTGAACTGGATCAGATTGAGCCAAAGCATTATGAGAACTGGGTAAAATGGGCGAAAGAACAAGGACTCGGTCTGGACTTCAACCCAACATGTTTTTCCCATGAAAAATCAAGTGATGGGTTTACGCTCAGTCATCCAGATCCTGAAATTCGCAAGTTCTGGATTGATCACTGCAAGGCATCCCGCCGGATTGGTGCTTATTTCGGGGAACAGCTTGGTCAGACTTGTGTAACCAATGTATGGGTACCGGACGGATTCAAAGATAATCCGGTTGACCGGTTGACACCACGCAAACGTCTCAAAGAATCGCTGGATGAAGTATTCGGCGAACCACTTAACCCGGAGCACAACCTGGACGCGGTAGAGAGTAAGCTGTTTGGGCTGGGTTCGGAAGCATATGTGGTGGGTTCTCATGAATTCTATATGGGTTACGGTTTGCAAAATGATACGTTAATCTGCCTGGATGCGGGTCATTTCCATCCAACAGAGGTTATTTCCAATAAACTGTCGTCCTTGTCTTTGTTTACAAGTGGCATTCTGCTTCACGTAAGCCGCCCGATGCGTTGGGATAGTGACCATGTGGTAATTATGGACGATGAGTTGCTGGAAATTGCCCGTGAACTGGTTCGACATGATCTGCTTGCGACCACACATATTGGATTGGATTTCTTTGATGCAAGCATTAACCGTGTAGCTGCATGGGTTGTGGGGACTCGCAACACGATCAAAGCCCTTCTCCGAGCGATGCTCGAACCAGTGGATGCCTTGAAACAAGCCGAATTGGAAGGGGATTACACGTTGCGTCTTGCCTTAACGGAAGAGTTCAAATCCTATCCGTTTGGCGCGATCTGGGACTACTATTGTGCTCAACAAGGCGTTCCAGTTCGTGAAAAGTGGATCACCGATATCAAAACCTATGAACAAGACGTATTACTACAGCGTGATAAATCATTGGTGTAACCGTATTTATTTTTCGTATAAGCCACTATGGAATGAAAATTCCGTGGTGGTTTTTTTGGCATAATCCCGCTGAAATGCATAACTGAGGCGATTGCTTCCATACTAGGAATATAGATCCGTATCGTATACGATTGCCACGCAGAGGAGGAATAATAGAGTTGAATCTAGCCCACAACAAACTGTATATCGCTGCACTTGGCGGCGTGAATGAAATAGGAAAGAATATGTATTTTATCCAGTACCATCAGGACATCATCGTGATTGACTGTGGTTCGAAGTTTCCTGATGAGACATTGCCTGGTATTGATCTGATCATTCCGGATGTAACGTATCTGCTGGAGAACCTGGATAAAGTGAGGGGTCTTGTGGTTACTCACGGACATGAAGATCACATTGGTGGCATTCCCTATTTGTTAAAACAAATGAACATCCCGGTGTATGCATCCAGGCTCACTCGTGGGCTGATCGAACTTAAACTGAAAGAACATGGGTTGCTGCGCAAAGCCGACTTGCATACGATCGATGCTCATTCCAGCATTACGCTGGGAGGGATCGAGGTTTCTTTTTTTGCAACCAGCCATAGTATACCGGATTGTCTTGGTATCTTTTTTCAGACCCCAGCAGGCAATGTTGTGCATACCGGAGATTTCAAGTTTGATATGTCGCCTGTACATGGACCTTTCCCTGATCTGCACCGTATGGCCGAGATTGGCAAACAGGGTGTCCATATTTTGCTCTCCGAGAGTACCAATGCAGAAAGACCCGGATTTACACCTTCCGAGCGTGTTGTGGGAGACCACATTCTGGATGCCTTTATCCGTGCAAAACAAAAAGTATTCATCTCGACCTTTGCGTCGAATGTCAGCAGGGTACAGCAGATTGTGAATGCAGCATTCGAGACGGGCCGCAAACTGGCACTGTTGGGCAGAAGTATGGTGAATGTGGTATCGGTGGCCAGTGAATTGGGGTATTTGAAAGTTCCTGACGGATTGTTGATTGAAGCTATCGATTCGGATCAGTTTCCACCAGAACAAGTTGTTGTATTATGCACCGGTAGCCAGGGAGAAGCGATGGCAGCATTGTCACGTTTGGCATCCGGTAAACATCCTCACGTAAGAATTAACGCCGGGGACACGGTCATTATTGCTGCCGGAGCCATTCCGGGCAATGAACGAAATCTTGCACATGTAATTGATAACCTGTATGTTCTCGGAGCACGTGTGATATATGGTTCAAGTGGTGCAGCAGGAATGCATGTCTCCGGACACGGCAGTCAGGAAGAACTCAAATTGATGCTTACTCTGATGAAACCGAATTATCTGATTCCGATCCACGGTGAGTTTCGCATGTTGTATCAACACAGACTGCTTGCTGAATCCGTAGGTATAGAGCGTGATCATGTGTTTATCGTGAATAATGGGGATATGGTCCAGTACAAAAACGGCATTGCTTCGTTAGGTCCCAAAGTTGCATCAGGAAATAGTCTCGTAGATGGTCTGATCATGGGTGATGTCGGCAATATTGTACTTCGCGACCGCAGGCAACTGTCCTCCGATGGCATGCTGGTGATCGTGACTACACTGAGCAAAACGGAAAAACAGATGGTCACGTCACCCGAAATTATCTCTAGAGGGTTTGTATTTGTTAAGGATTCGGAAGAATTCATGCATGAGATCCATGAGCTTGTTCTATACCGGATGGGTGAGTTGACCGGGGCTGGGGTGAATCAGTGGAATGTGATCAAAAGAAAGCTGAAAGACGAGATCGGTCACTATATTTACGCTCAAACAAAGAGAAGACCAATGATCTTGCCTATTATTATTGAGGTTTGAGACTGTAGGGCGAGCGTTCTTATGTTAGTGGTCTGTGCAAACATGTATATGGAAGCTAAACAGCCTGATGAATGTCGGATCATACTTCTGTATGAACGTCACATTGCCATCGGGCTTTTGCTATTACATCGGGAATGTACCATAGACGTGCAATAAATGGAGTTTAATCAAATTCGCCATAGGTTCGGGATTCGAAGTATAATAAAAGGTAAACTATATGAATTGAACTAAACATTCACACGAGAACGTAGAGGACAGAAAGAACCTGAAGAAGCGGAGCGTTCGCCTTTATCTCCGGATGTTCACCTTTGAAAAAGTAAATCAAAACATCTGGGGATAACAGCGATCGGAAGGTTGTTCTGTCATCGGAGTGGTAAGTGTGAATATTCTTGATTTCAATTTATATAGCTAATAGAAACAAGAGGAGTCTTTATGAATAAAACGATTTCTGATATCGCTCAGATGGCAGGTGTGGCAAAAAGCACGGTCTCTCGCTTCCTGAATGGCGGATCGGTTAGTGAGGATACACGCCAGAAGATTGAGCGCATTATCAAACAATACAATTATGTTCCCAACACATTTGCACAGAGTCTGAAGGCTAAGAAGACCAGTATCATCGGTACGGTTGTGCCACGTCTTGATTCGTTTGCAACATCACAGACATTGATTGGAATTGATGAAGAACTGCGGAGTAATCAGTACCAGATGCTTATCGCAAATACAAGTCAGGACATGCAGCGCGAGATTGATGCCATCTATGATTTTGCACGACAGAAGGTATCGGGTATTATTCTGCTGGCTGCTGAAGTGACCGAAGCACATCTGAAGGCCGTTGAGGATATACGGATTCCGGTGTTGTTGGTGGGGCAGCAGCATGAGCAACTGCACAGTCTGGTTCACAATGATGACCAAGCAGGTTATGAGATGGGCAGATATGTCGTCGAACAGGGTCATCGCAAGATCGTGTATATGGGGGTTAGCGAGAAGGATCGGGCGGTAGGAATCTATCGTAAACAAGGGTTCCAGCGAGCAATCGCCGAGTGTGGTGGATGTGAAGTGAAGTATTATGAGACAAGCTTTAAGATGTCTGAAGCCATCGTTACCGCTGAAGCCATACTGAAAGAGACCACACCAACGATCATCGTGGGGGCCACGGATAATATCGCACTGGGTGTGATGAAGATTGCATTCTCCAATAAAATCCGCATACCGCAAGATTTGTCTGTTACGGGATTTGGCGGATATGATATTACGGAGATGATTCACCCCACGCTGACGACTGTGAAATATCATTATTTGCAGGCGGGCAAAGTAGCGGCGAATCACATTATTCGTCTGGTCAAAGGCGAGTCGGTGGAGGAACGAACAACACTCGACGTAGAACTAATTCCTCGAGAAAGCGTTGACAAATTATAAAAACATCCTTTATGATAATTCCATCGAACCGGTTCCATTGTGAATATCCAATGCGGATATGCGAACACCGGTGCAGGCACTAATGCCATGGAATTATTTTTTTGCGTCGAATGGAACCGGTTCCTATATTTTGAATGGAGAACAGCTATGAAAATGACTAGAGAGCAACGCTACAGACGAATTGAGCAGGCGGAGCCTGGAGAGATTGCGAAGCTTGAAGCACAGATATCCGTATGTCCTTGGCGACAATGTTTTCATATTCAGCCGATAACAGGTCTGCTTAATGATCCTAACGGCTTTGCATATTATCAAGGCTATTATCATCTGTTCTATCAGTGGTTTCCACTTGGGACAGAACATGGCATGAAATACTGGTATCATACCCGCTCGAAGAATCTGGTGAACTGGGAAAATGTCGGGATTGGAATCGAACCGGGTGGCAGGTATGACTCACACGGAGCTTATTCCGGCAGTGCGATTGAAAAAGACGGCAAGCTGCATTTGCTGTACACAGGCAATACAAGGGATGAGGATTGGGTCAGACATCCGTATCAATGCTTGGCAGTTATGGATGAAAGCGGTTCAGTAACCAAACTGAATGATCCCGTGATCTCGTCTGTGCCAGCCGGATACACGGAACACTTCAGAGATCCCAAGGTGTGGCAACAAGGAGACACGTATTATGGTGTAATTGGTGCACAGAGAACAGACGAGACGGGATGTACAGTGCTGTATCGCTCCATTGATCTGAACAACTGGGAGTTTCTTGGTGAAATTCGCACGCAGCTAACCTCCTTTGGTTACATGTGGGAGTGCCCGGATTATATGGAGATAGACGGGAAAGGTGTACTTGTCTTTTCCCCGCAAGGCATAGACGCTGTGGGAGATCATTATCAGAATATTTTTCAATCCGGTTATCTGATCGGTGAGCCGCTCAATCTCCAGACGAGAGAGTTCAATCATGGTGAATTTCAGGAGTTGGATCGTGGATTCGACTTCTATGCGCCGCAGACGATGCAGGGCCCGGACGGAAGACGTATTCTGGTTGGTTGGATGGGACTTCCCGATCTGGAATATCCAACAGACGATAGTGGCTGGGCTCATTGCCTGACCATTCCTCGGCAATTGTCACTGAGAGACGGCAAGTTAATTCAACAACCGGTTGCAGAGATGGTCCAATTACGTCAGCAGGAGGAAGGGACACATATTCGCGCAACAATTGACAATGAGAGTCGATCTTTCACTGGTCTTAATGGGATTGCCTATGAGCTGATATGTGAGATAAGCCATGTAGAAGCAGAGGTTGTAGGCATCGAATTCCGGGCAAATGGAACTGAAAAAACGGTTCTTCTGTATGATCGGATTCAGCAAAAAGTTGTCTTGGATCGGACCATGTCTGGTACCGAGCTGGCAGAGCAGAATGGCGTTGTACGACAGTGCACACTTACTGTGGAAGTGATTAAGTTCCATCTGTTCGTAGATGCATCTTCAGTCGAGGTCTTTGTGAACGATGGGGAAGAGGTCTTTACCAGCAGGATTTTCCCAAGCCGGGACAGCGTGGACATTCGTTTCTTTACACGCGGAGGCAAAGCTGATTTTGAAGCAACTCAATGGCATTATTAAGTATTACGTGAGAGGAATGAGATAACATGTCGGAGAATCAACGGATTGCCCAGGAAGTCATTCATGCCATCGGGGGCAAAGAGAATATCGCATCATTTGCACATTGTGCAACACGTCTTCGCATCATGGTGAAAGATAAAGAAAAGATTGATCAGAAAACGGTCGAGAACATCGAGAAGGTGAAAGGTGCCTTTTTCAACTCAGGTCAATATCAGATTATCTTTGGTACGGGAACAGTGAATCGAATCTTTGAAGAGGTTGAGAAGCTGGGCATCGAAGGAACGTCCAAGGATGATGTGAAGAGCCAGGGGAAAAAAGAAGGAAATGCTTTTCAACGGGCTATCCGCACGTTTGGTGACGTATTTGTACCCATCATTCCCGTTCTGGTAGCTACAGGACTGTTCATGGGGTTGCGCGGATTACTTACACAGAATGAAATTCTGGCGTTGTTCGGTGCAACACCGGATGATATCTCGGCCAACTTCCTGTTGTTCACTCAAATCCTGACGGATACGGCTTTTGCATTCCTGCCTGCACTAGTAGCGTGGTCCGCATTCCGCGTATTTGGCGGAAGTCCGGTACTTGGTATTGTACTGGGGCTAATGCTGGTCAATCCCGCATTACCCAATGCTTACGCGGTGGCAGATGGATCAGCACAGCCGCTGCATATGTTCGGTTTTATACCTGTCGTGGGTTATCAGGGATCGGTTCTGCCCGCGTTCTTTGTAGGTTTGATTGGAGCCAAGTTTGAGAAGGTACTAAGAAGACGGGTGCCTGAGGCACTGGACTTAATTCTGACTCCTTTTATTACGTTAACGGTTATGATTACGCTTGGACTATTCGCGATTGGTCCCGTATTCCATTCCCTAGAAGAGTGGGTGCTGCATGGAACAACTGCCGTATTGGATCTTCCGTTTGGCATCGCAGGTATTATCATTGGATTCTTCCATCAGATTATTGTCGTTACCGGTGTACATCACATCTTTAATTTCCTGGAGATTCAGCTACTGGAGAAAACGGGATTCAATCCGTTCAACGCCATCATTACCTGTGCCATGGCAGCACAAGGAGCGGCTTGTCTCGCAGTCGGTCTGAAGACCAAAAATATGAAACTCAAAGCACTCGCATTACCTTCTTCCTTGTCCGCATTTCTGGGCATTACGGAGCCAGCGATCTTCGGAGTTAACTTGCGTTATATGAAACCATTTATTATGGGACTGGTTGGTGGTGGTGTAGGTGGTTTCATCGCTTCCTTGTTCCATCTGCAGGGTACAGGCATGGCTGTAACGGTTATTCCCGGTACACTGCTCTATCTGAACAGCCAACTGCCGTTGTATATCTTGTCCAACGTGGTTGCCATGGCGATTGCATTTGCACTTACCTGGTTCTTCGGATATAAGGATCAACCGGTCGCAGAAGAATCGGTGAGCCATGAGAACAGTGGAGTAACATCAACTGAAGTTAAAGCAGAGGAATCTAATCCGCGTATTAATTCAGTTACCGAAGCCGTTACAAGCAATCGTCCTAAGGTAGATTTTCTCGAAATCGCTTCGCCAATGAACGGTACCGTCGTTGCTCTGGAGCAGGTTCCTGACCCGGCGTTCTCGGAAAAACACATGGGTGAGGGCATTGCCATTGAGCCATCAGAAGGTAAGGTGTATGCACCGTTTGCTGGTGTCATCGCACATGTCATGAACAAGAGTAAACATGCGGTGATTCTGGAGCATGAGACAGGTGTACAGATGTTGGTTCATATCGGAATTAATACGGTTGGACTGAAAGGAAACGGTTTTACCGCGCATGTGAATAGCGGAGATCGTGTAACTGCAGGTCAATTGTTGATTGAATTTGACATGGATGTCATTCAGTCTGCGGGTCTGCCTTTGATTACACCTGTGTTGATCCCTAGTGGAAACGAAACCATAGCAACTGTTACAGCAGCCTCAACAGGTCATGTTCAAGCCAATGGGGAAGCGGTGCTAGTAGTGAAATTCAAAGAACCTCAATAAGTGATCGTTTGAAATAGAAATGTACTGGAACATGGATGTAGAGAAATACAAATCATACAAGGCAAAGGAACTGATGTATCATCAGGTTTCCTTCGTCTTTTTGTATTACTTTTAGCCAAAGTATTAAGACAGTTTGCTTTGAATCTGTGCATGTAAGCGATTAAAAAGAGATATATCTTCGATTAAGGCTCGGTTAATCAGATTTTTTTAATCGCTTATGATTAACGGAGATATAAGGAGATCCAGAGCGTAAAGGGCAGATTAGACAGGATATAAAGAGGAATATGGTCTGGAATCAATCAGGAAGGTTCTGAATCGGATACGGTTCAATTGCGGAAAGGCAGACAGAGGACTATGATTCGCACATAACGTACTTGAGATGATATATGCAGGATCTGATGTGAAGGCGAGGTAGACAGCAATGGATGAAGCATTGATTGTTGTATCAGCAGGACACAGTGCAGCGGGGATGAATTTTGTAGATTTATTACTGAAAAAGGGATTAGCCTTCGTTGTGCTTGTACACAGTGAAGAGGAACGGGAGCAACTTCAAACCCTTGGAGCATTTCCTGTGCGTTATATTCAAGAAACGGAAGGGATGCAACAGACTCGACCCGAATATATGGTCACAAATGCATTTGTGTTCGAGAATAATCTGCCTCAGTGTTGCCAGGATATCCAGTTGTGTCACAGCTGGTATCCGCAACATCTCTATGTCGTTTCCAGTAACAAGGCTCCAGTTGGTCTGGTATATAAAGGGCTTGGTGCGACGTATGTCATTCATAGCCAGAGTGGGAATGTTTCGTTTTTATTGTGAACGGTCATTCATAATGGATACGGATTATCTGATTAAAAGGAAAAACGTTCTGTTCGAACCGATGGCTCTGGACAGAACGTTTTCGTGATTACCACAGGTATAGATCAAGTGGGGAATCCTTATAACTATTATGAAGTTACGCCAACAACGCTGGTTCCATTTTTCGTGATTTTGTACGTCAGCACATCTCCATTCCAGAAATGGAACTTAAGCGTGACTTCGCCATCATTGGTTTCATTGAAGAAGTTAGGTTTCAGCTCAATCACATTACGTTCGTAATCTGGGCTAAATGTGTAGGAGAATTCTTTGAACGAAGTCCAGTTCTGTGGACCAGCATTTTCTCCGTTTGCATATGTTGCTTCCATCGTGGCCAGTTGGTTCCCGTTAAACGTAGTCGGAATGGCAAATGCACTGGTTGTACCTGTTGCATCGTTCAACTTAGGTGTGTCATATTTAATGATATTAAAGTTCCAGTCAGCACCTTCATTGAATCCAGCCGTGAGTGTGGCATTTACGCCCAAATCACCAGAGGTTGTCAATTTGGTTAACAGATTGGATTTTAACGTAAGCACATCTTTTTTGATCGTATAGTCTTTACCTCTTACAAGAGGGGTAGTGCCATTTTTCAACGAATTGAATTTGTTCCCATTCAGATTGAGTTTTACCTTCTTATCTTGAATGGCTTCATTTTGTTTAAGATATACGAGATCCGTTTCGGCTGTGGATGAGCGACCTGTCCAGCTGGCTTTCATGGTATCAAATAATTCCTGATCAGACCAAGTAAAACTTGTGCGACCGAAGTGTTGTCCGTTATCCCACAACATCGTTGTCATCTGTTTTTGACGCAGATATTGTCCAACAAATTCGAAGAATTTCAGTTTTTCGCCTTGCTCAATGACACCTGTGTGTTGATCAAAACCAAGCAAGCCATACTCACCAACGATAACCGGAATGCCTTTCGCTGTAAAAGCATTGTATACCCGATCAAAAGTGTCGGTAACGTCCTTCTGTACTTCCTCGTTATACTTGGTGTAACCTGCGATGTTCACACTGAATGGCCAGAACCCGTAGTAGTGAACGGTTGCAATAATATTGCTGTCATTCAATTTCTGAATGGTCTTATTCAGTTCATCCAGATCAGGTTGAGCGGAAGAGGTATGCATCGTTGGAAGTACAAGTGGACGTGTCTCGTTGTTTCCACCCGAAGTTCTTACGATCTTGTGAAAAGAAGTATTCAATTCGTCCAGCATGCGATATCCAATCGCTGCATCTGTTGTGCCGCCTTCGGAGAAACGTGGTTCGTTAACACTTTCGAACATGAGTTTATCGGATGCATCTTTGAATTTGTCCGCAATCTGAGTCCAAGCAGCGTTGTAACGTGCAAGCACGTTGTCATGGTCTTTCTCCATGTAACTGATCCAGCGCCAGGAATCATGGTGAAGATTGATCATGACGTAGAGATCCGCATCAAGCGCCCAGTCTACTACTTCCTGAACCCGATTCATGTAAGCGGAATCAATTGTGTAGTCGGGTGCGTCACCGATATGGGCTTCCCAGGTTACAGGAATACGGATACTGTTGTAGCCCTCATCTGCGATCGACTGAATTAGTTCCTTCGTAATGCGCGGGTTGCCCCAGGCAGTTTCATCTTCACCAACGGCGTCCAGAGAGTTACCCAGATTCCAGCCAGGCTCCATGGCGTTTACATAGGTCTGCATTTTGCTTGGAGCGGGTGATGCATTGGCCTGTTCGCTGTTGTCAGTTGCAGCTGAAGCCATAGCCGAGGAGAATAGAGATAGAATCATGGCAGTCACAAGCGTAAGAGAAAGGACTGATTTGCGGTTTTTTTTCATTAATATAGTCTCCTTCGAATAGAGAATGGTTGAACGTGAATAGCGGTTAAGCAGGGTGGAAATAGAGCTCAACGCAAACAAAAATTCACTTGTTTAATACTAGAATCACCACCGATTTATGTACTGAAAGCGTTTTCGTAATTTACTATATCATGATTTAATATTGGACAATACCTGCACAATTGGAATAAAAATCATGTGAAAATCAGTGATTGCTTTTTAATGATAATTAGATTTAAATACCCTGGGAGGGATCTAATATGAAGCTGGATGCACATCAACATTTTTGGGAATACAACGTCGCCGAGTACGGATGGATTGGAGAAGAGATGAAAGTCATTCGTCAATCTTTTCTTCCAAAAGATCTTGAACCTTTATTGGTCCAATCCGGACTGGATGGATGTATTGCGGTACAAGCCAGACAATCACTGACAGAAACCGAGTGGCTTCTGCAGTTGGCAGATCGGCATGAATGTATCAAAGGTGTTGTCGGATGGGTGGACCTTTGTTCGAATGAAGTTCGGAATCAGCTTGAATTGTTCGCGTCCAATCCGTATCTGAAGGGCGTACGTCATGTCATACAGGATGAACCTGATCTGAAGTATGTATTGAGAGAAGACTTTCAGCGCGGAATTTCATTGCTTAAGGAGTATGATTTGGCCTATGATCTGTTGGTGTCCAAGGAGCAACTGCCTTATGCCGTTGAACTGGTTAAGGCGTTTCCTGAACAGCGATTTGTACTTGATCATCTAGCCAAACCCGACATAAAATCAGGTATACTCTCACCCTGGAAAGAAGCGCTTGAGTCATTGGCCGCACAACCCAATGCGTACTGTAAACTTTCAGGGATGGTGACGGAAGCAGACTGGGCAAATTGGACTCCAAAGGATTTTACAGCCTATCTGAATATCGCCATAGAAGCCTTTGGTGCAGAACGGTTAATGTTCGGGTCCGACTGGCCCGTGAGCAACGTTTCAGCTATGTATTCTGAAGTATATGGTCTTATTATGAATCACATTAATACCCTACCTATATCAGATCAACAGATGATTCTTGGCGGCACATGTGCTGCGTTCTATCAAATATCGTAGTGGGCAATCCGAAGCTAAACCGGTTTCAAGAAGTTGACAACTGTTCTGATTCTTGCTAAAGTTTTATCCAATCCGCATATAATCATGATCTGGGAATGTTACCGATATGGGCATAACCTGAGCTGGCTTGTTTACACATTTTCGTGTATCCAGGCTGGTTCGGGTTTTTTCTATTTTGTCTTTTTAATATTCTAACGATTTGAGCGGGTAGCTGCATTACATATTTGGAAGGAGAATGATGATGACGAATTTTAAATTTCCTAAAGACTTTCTGTGGGGTGGAGCCATTGCTGCCAATCAGGCGGAGGGCGCGTATCTGGAAGATGGCAAAGGGCTGAGTATTGTTGACTTGCTTCCGACAGGAGAGAACCGCAGAAGTATTATGAAAGGCAATGTTCCGGCTTTTACACCGCTGGCTACTGAGTTCTATCCTTCGCACGAAGCAATCGATTTCTATCACCGTTACCATGAAGACATTGCTCTATTTGCAGAAATGGGATTCAAAGCACTGCGTGTCTCCATTGCTTGGGCACGGATTTTCCCGACAGGAGAAGATGCACAGCCAAATGAAGCCGGATTACAATTTTACGATAACCTGTTTGATGAATTGTTGAAAAACGGCATTGAACCTGTAGTTACATTAGCTCACTTCGATGTGCCTGTGCATCTGATCGAGAAGTATGGCAGCTGGAGAAGTCGTGAACTGGTAACTCTTTTCGAGACTTACGCTACAACGGTATTCACTCGGTACAAGAACAAGGTGAAATACTGGATGACATTTAATGAGATCAACATGCTGTTACATCTTCCGTTCCTTGGGGCGGGGCTGGCGTTTAATGAAGGGGATAACATCAAGGAAATTCAATATCAGGCTGCTCACCACCAACTGGTTGCAAGTGCACTGGCAGTCAAGGCATGTCATGAGATTATTCCTGGTGCCATGATTGGGTGTATGCTCGCCGCAGGAAGCTTCTATCCGTATACTTGTAATCCGGAAGATGTGTTCCAGGGCATGGAAAAAGATAGAGAGTCCTATTTCTTCATCGATGTGCAGTCACGTGGGGAATATCCGGGTTACGCCAAACGTTTCTTCAAAGATCACGAGTTGAATATTGTTATGCAGCCGGGTGATGCGGAAATTTTGAAGAATCATACCGTAGATTATATCGGATTCAGTTATTATTCTAGTCGTACAACCAGTACCGATCCGGAAGTTATCAAAAATATGACCAGTGGTAATGTATTTGGCTCGGTAGCCAATCCATATCTGGCGAAGTCCGAGTGGGGCTGGACGATTGATCCCAAAGGATTCCGTATTACCGCCAATCAACTACATGATCGTTATCAGAAGCCGCTGTTTGTTGTTGAGAATGGATTTGGTGCCAATGACGAGGTTACACCGGAAGGTGAAGTGGATGATGCGTACCGGATTGACTACTTGAAACGACATGTAGCTGAAATGGGTGAGGCCATTCAGGATGGGGTGAACATCATCGGTTACACCAGCTGGGGACCTATTGATATTGTAAGTGCCTCCTCAGGTGAGATGAGAAAACGTTATGGCTACATTTACGTGGATCGTAATAATGAAGGTCAAGGTGAGCTGACACGACTGAAGAAGAAGAGTTTTAAGTGGTACAAAAATGTGATCGAATCCAACGGAACAAACCTGGGTGACGCGTAGTTTATATTTTTCTGAATTAAAATGATCTTGTACGGTAATAAAACATCGGAAGTTTCATCTATATAAATTGAACTAAACATATACACAAAACGGAGAGGACAGAAAAAAGCTGGAGATAACAGCGATCGGAAGGTTGTTCTGTCATCGGAGTAGCTAGTGTAAATATTCTCTAGTTCAATTTATATAACCATGGGACTTCCGATTGTTCCTGCATTGAAAGCGTTGACATATAGTCAGGTTCGCGCTATACTTGACGCAATTATATCGTTTCTGGGATTGTTACTACTCGAAGTAGGCAAAACCTAAGCACCAAAAAAAGCAGACCACCATGTCTTGTTTATTTTGTGATGCTTCAGGTTTTTTTTGTATGCCCAAAAGACGATGTATAACTGCCAAGAGAGTGGAACGTGACGGGGGGATTGAAGTGAAAATAGCAAAGGTTATCAACAATAACGTCATTAGCATCTATCAGGCGGATGGAGCAGAGCTTGTGGTGATGGGACGTGGGATTGCCTTTAAGAAAAAGCCGGGGGATAAAGTAGACGAGACCCGCATCCAGAAAGTATTTGCATTGAAAAACAAACAAACTTCCGATAATTTCAAAATGCTACTGCGGGAAGTTCCGATGGAACTGATTGAAATTGTGGAAGAGATTATCACGTATGCACGTGAGAATCTGGGCCGAAAGCTGAATGAGAACATCTATGTATCTCTTACAGATCATATTAACTTCGCCATCGAACGTTATCGGGAAGGCGTGGAGATCAAGAACGCATTAATGTGGGAGATCAAACAGTTGTACAAGTCCGAATTCGAACTCGGCCTGAGGACGCTGGAACAGATCAATACCCGAATGAATATTGAGCTTCCACCCGATGAAGCCGCTTTTATTGCTCTTCATATTGTTAACGCAGAGATGAACGAAGAAGTTATTACAACGATGAATATTACGAAGTTTATCCAGCAGATTATTAATATAGCGAAATATCATTTCAAAATGGAATTTGATGAGGACTCTCTCAGTTATTTTCGCTTTATCACACATCTGAAGTTCTTCTCCCAGCGTGTGCTCAGTGGTACGCATTACGACAACAACTATGATCATTTCTATGACATGATTAAGGAGAAACATCCGGATGCCGCAGCGTGCACGGAGAAAATTGAGTTGTTTGTCAAAAAGGAATACAACCATGAGTTGACCAATGAAGAAAAGTTGTATCTGACGGTTCATATCGAACGAGTGGTTAATCGATAATATTTAAATGTTGACAAAAATGGTTTTATTATAATAATATGTGATTAACAGGAATTGAATACGATTTAACTGGGATTGTTACTGGTTATGCAGGCAAAACCTAAGTCATGAGAAGGTCAGGACCATTGTGTCCCCTTGCTCAAGGCTTAGGTTTTTTGCGTGCAAAAAAATCGGTAAGAGTCCTGTTTGAGAAAAAGTGGGGGTGCAGATCATGAGTCAAGAGAAACTGGCCAAAGAGATTGTAGAATTGGTTGGCGGTGAGAAAAATGTGGAATCGCTGGTTCATTGTGCAACACGATTACGGTTTGTATTGAAGGACGATGCCAAGGCAGACAAAGCCAAACTTGAGAAAACAGAAGGCATCATCGCAGTCAAAGAAAATGGAGGACAATTCCAGGTGGTTGTTGGTAACAAGGTGCCTGAAGTCTATAGTGCCATTGGACAGATCAGTAACATTCTGGACGATTCGTCAGATAAAGAAAAACCTCGCAAAGCAGCCAAAGGACTCGGGGGTATTATCGATATCATATCCAGCATCTTTGCACCACTTCTGGGTGTTATGGCGGGAGCCGGTATTCTAAAAGGGTTATTGTTGATTGCAAGCAATATTGGATGGCTGGAAACGACAGAAACAACATATACGATCCTGTATGCAGCAGCAGATAGTCTCTTCTATTTCCTGCCTCTCTTGTTAGCGGTTACAACAGCACGTAAATTCCAGGGGAATATGTTTGTTGCGATGACGATTGCAGGAGCACTGATCTATCCGTCCATCGTCACGTTGAAATCAGAGGGAACACCAACGGATTTCTTCGGTATCCCTGTCATTTTGATGAACTATTCATCTACAGTTATCCCTATCATTTTAGCTGTCATTGTCATGAGCAAGTTGGAGAAGTTCTTTAATAAAACACTTCACGATAGTGTGAAAAACTTTGTTACGCCATTGTTTTTGCTAGTGATTATGGTACCTCTGACATTGCTTGTATTCGGACCATTTGGCGTATACGTTGGTAATGGAATTGCAGCTGGACTGGTTGCCGCATTTGGATTCAGTCCATTGCTCGCAGGAGCCGTTATGGGTGCAAGCTGGCAGTTGCTCGTTATCTTCGGAATACACTGGGGCTTGATTCCGGTATTTATCAACAACGTTGCAGTGTATGGACAGGATGGCGTTAAACCGGCTGCGACAGCTTCGATCTTTGCTCAAACGGGCGCTGCTTTTGGGGTTATGCTTAAAACCAAGAACAAAAAACTGAAAACATTGGCGGGATCATCCACGTTGACGGCTCTGTTCGGTATTACGGAACCGGCTATCTACGGGGTAACATTACCACTGAAACGCCCATTCATTGCAGGGGTAATCGGTGGTGCAGTTGGTGGAGCTATCATTGGTCAAGCGGGCACATTGGCATTTGCATCCGGTGCACCAGGGTTGCTGACCTTGCCAATCTTCTACGGACCAGGTGGACAAGGTTTCCCAGGATTGATTCTGGGTATCGTAGTATCGTTTGTTGTTTCGGCTGTACTGACGTACATCATGGGCTTCAAAGATCCAGTTGAAGAAGAAACAAAAACCGAATCTACGTCATCCGCTAAGCAATCTGTTCGTGCAACGAATGCTTCAGACGAAAATGTATTTAGCCCAATCGAAGGAACAATTGTTGAATTGTCGGAAGTTCCAGATCCGGCCTTTGCATCGGGAGCAATGGGTAAAGGGATTGCGATTGAGCCAGCTGTAGGCAGAGTTGTAGCGCCTTTTGATGGTACAGTTACCGTTGCATTCAAGAAAAAACATGCCTTGGCTGTAGTATCAGACACCGGTGCTGAGATATTGGTTCATGTGGGAGTTGATACCGTTAAATTGGATGGGCAGCATTTTGTTTCCCATATCAAGGAAGGCGATCGGGTCCAAGCGGGAGATCTGTTGCTTGAGTTCGATATTGCACAGATTAAGGCTGCTGGTTATCATACGGTGACACCTATTATTGTAACCAACTCAGCCAACTACGAAGAAGTGATTCCGCAGGCTACAGGTCAGGTTAGTAGCCAAGAGCTTCTATTAAAATTAAGTAGCGGTAATGTTCAGGAACAAAAGTAGATTGATGTACTAATCTGATGGTATAGTGTTTTCATCGTTCCGTTGACATGGTGGAATTGGAAAATTATAATTAGAATTGTACATCTATACATCATAATGAAAGGTGGATTATTGAACATGACACATGCAATGAGACTGCGCTTCCTTCCTTTGAATCGGTAATTGAATACGTTCAAAGGCTCTGACTATCGGTTCAGAGTAAACGGGATCAGTCTGTCATTTTCAATCATCCTGACCTTAAGATAAGTGTTATACTCGCTTTCCCGTTTACGTTGAATCACAGGCCGTGGCCTGTGATTCTTTGTTTTTCTTCTGAATATCTATATCAGTTAAATAATTAGGTAAAGGCGCTCAATACAGACTACTGGAGGTAACCGCTATGATGACGTTACTGTTCTATTGATACGAGCTGGCACGATAAGCTCGTATCGATAGAAGCGTGCTTCGCTATCGATACGAAATAAATCTTATTTCGGAGGTAGCGAATATGGAAAAGATATGTTTTGAATTAGAACAGGTTGAGATGACCTATATGGATAAAGTAATACTGAACATTGAGCGACTGGCTGTGCATCAACTGGATCGCATTGGTGTAGTAGGTGTTAATGGTCAGGGTAAAAGTACACTGTTGAAACTCATTGCGGGGCAGATCCAGCCAACAGCCGGAAAGGTAAAACGTTTTGCAGAGTTTGGTTATATGGAACAAGTGGAACCACCCCAGTCTAACGAAAGTATCGAAGTTGACGGGGCTCTACTCAGTAAATTAGCCATACCTCAACACGATCAGCCATGGAGTGGTGGAGAACAGACCCGTTTAAAACTGGCTCAAATGTTCACTCATTATCATGAAGTACTGTTACTGGATGAACCAACAACACACCTGGATCAAGAGGGCATTACATTTTTACTGGATGAATTGCGTTATTATTATGGGGCGCTTGTGCTGATCAGTCATGATCGTGCGGTTCTGGATGAACTGGTGACCACGATCTGGGAAATCCATCAAGGTGAGGTTCACGTATATTCCGGCAACTATAGCGATTACCAGGCACAGAAGAGGCTGGAGCGTGAACAACAAAACCAGGCCCATGAGCAGTTCTCGAAGGAGAAGAGGCGATTGGAGCTGGCCGCCCGGGAAAAGATGAAGAAAGCCGAGAAAATCACGCAGGCTGGAAGCATGTCCAAAAAAGAATCCAAGGCAAAAACAAACCGTATGGTTGAAACCAAATCCAAAGGCACCAGTCAAAAAGCGGTCCACCGCGCAGCCAAAGCGATTGAACAGCGGATGCAACAACTTCTTGAGGTTAAAGCGGTGCAAGAGGATCGGCCTATGATCTTCCGTCAGCCAAAGACACTGGAGCTGCACAACCGATTTCCGATTATGGCAGATCGCCTTACACTTGAAGTGGAAGGTAACGTATTGCTGGAGGATGTAAGTTTTCAGGTTCCATTAAAACAAAAAATAGCGATAACCGGAGCCAATGGCAGCGGGAAAAGTACATTGCTTAACCATGTTTTCCATGCTGGGGATCACATCACAATGTCTCCAAAAGCAAAGCTCGGTTATTTTCAGCAAATGAGCTATCGTTTCACGACAAAAGAGACCGTATTACAATTCCTGAAAAATCGTTCGGAATATGAGGAATCTGAGCTGAGAAGTGCGTTGCATGCGATGCAGTTTACAGGCAATGACTTGCTGAAGAATGTTGGGACATTAAGTGGAGGAGAAGCGATTCGTCTTCAATTATGTCACTTATTTCTTGGACAATATAACATTCTATTGTTGGATGAGCCGACGAACTTTCTTGATATGCATGCATTGGAAGCATTGGAGCGTTTTATTAAGGCGTATGAAGGGACGATTCTGTATGTATCTCATGATCAGAGGTTTGTTGAAAATACAGCGGATCAACAATTTCATATTACAGAGCGCCAATTAATTCAGGTGAATATATAAGTTGAACTAAAGAAGATTTACACGGATCACTCCGATGATAGAATAACCTTCGAGGAAGAGAAGTAACAAAAACAGCCAAAGTGATTTTGGCTGTTTTTTTTTAGAATATGGAGGCTCGTGATCTAATAGGATATGTAGCTTCTATTAAGAATCCACCTTTATAACCGTGGAATGCATGTTACCTGTGAGACGTTGAGGTGGGAAAACCATTCGCACTGGCGCAATGATGATGGCAGCAAATACAGCTTTGATCAGATCCCCAATTATGTAAGGATAGAACCCTTGAATCATGGCCTCAGGTAAGTCCATTTTGAAAGCATAAGCAAGCCAAGGGACCCCCGAGACATACACGAGCAGTGAACCAAATAGTTCAAATACAACAAAAGCGAGTATGAATCCTGTTACACCTTTGATGTTGATTCGTGCAAGCAACAATCCAATCAATAATGCGGAGAACGGCCACATCATCACATATCCTCCGGTAGGTCCAAGAAGTACTGCAAGTCCTCCGGTCCCGTGCAGCAAGGGGAATCCAAGAGCGGTGAGCAGAACAACCATCGTGACACTTAGAAAACCATATAGTGGACCAAGTAATCCTCCGGCCAGCATGACAGCCAAAGTTTGTAATGTTATCGGTACAGGGGAGAAGCCAATGGGAATGCTTATGTAACCAAAAAGTACTAATATTGCGGCCATAAGTGCGCTGAATACAATGCCTCGCAAAGATAATTTCATGTTTGAACAATCCTCTCCATTTTGGTAATATGATTGTTAACCAATTATATAAATGTGGTTAACGATTAGGATCGTACCACATAACAATAGAAAGGGAAAGGACTAATTTACGATGCAAGGCAACCTGCCTATAATTACATTAGAAGATGTTCGAGTGCATTATGCTTCCGAAGGTAGTCAGGTGAGAAAAGCACTGGATGGGGTCTCACTTACGCTGCACCAAGGAGAATGGATTAGTATTGTAGGGGCGAATGGCAGTGGAAAAAGCACACTCGCTGGACTACTGATTGGATTCATTCCACTATCTGGAGGGGTACGGGATATCTCGGATGAACTTACCGTTCGGGGTGTACTGCAGCAACCGGATGCACAGGTACTAGGCGATACGATTGAAGAGGAGTTTCATTTTGCGCTGTCACCATTGATGGAATCTGTAGAAGAGCAATTGGAGCGCAGGCAGGATGCATTACATACCGTAGGACTTCAATATCCCCCGGAGAAGGCGGTCTCACAATTATCCGGTGGACAGAAACAACTGCTTAATATTGCTGTAGCGCTCGCAGCCAAACCGGATATACTGATTCTGGATGAGCCAACAGCCATGCTTGATCCGGGAGCAAGAGACCGTATCGAGGCCATCGTTCAGAAGATTACCCAGCGGGGTACAACGGTGATCTGGATTACACACCATCTGGAGGAAGCAACCCTGTGTGATCAAATCATTGCTATGGAGAGGGGACGTTGTGTGTACAACGGGGCGCCTGAGTCCTTTTTCTATGAAACAGAGTTGAATGAGAAGGCTACTTGGGAAAATGTACAGCTCTCTCCCTGTGAACGGTTAGGGTTGGACCCTCCTTTTACTGTAAAAACTGCGTTATTGCTCAAGCAAAAAGGTATGATGCCAGAAGCCATGCCACTGCGACCCGAGCAACTGGCTAAGGAGGTCGCACGTTGGGGATTGAGCTGACCGATATACGTATAGAAGCATCGGCATCGGGCAAACGTGCACTGCTTGAAGATGTGAGTGTACAGTTGAACAGTGGGGAAATCACCTTGTTGCTGGGCTGTACGGGTTCAGGAAAAACGACTTTACTACAGACGTTGGCTGGTCTAAGACCGCCCGATGCAGGAAGTATCACATTGGATGGCACTCCTTTCTGGAAAGAAGGAAAAGTGCCGCAGTCGATTTTATTGCAAACGGGACTATTGTTTCAATTTCCGGAACAACAACTGTTTGCCCGAAGTATTCAGCGTGAATTCTCATATTCTCTGCGTCCCTATCGACTTTCAGAGAAACAGCAACAAGAGCAGATCACAAAAGCACTGAACCAATGGGACCCGCCAGTATCCTCGGAGTTGGGCCGACGTTTTCATCTGGACAGGTCGCCATTTGCTCTAAGTGGGGGAGAGAAGCGCAGGCTTGGACTTGCTCTCGGAAGTGTGACCAATCCACACTGGCTTCTGCTGGATGAGCCGAGCGCAGGGTTGGAAGCGCAAAGTGTCGGGCTTCTGCTGGATGTATTGGAGCAACATCGTCTGGCAGGTGGTGGGGGTGTGGTAGCGACCCATGATCTGGATACATTTTTGCCTTGTGCGGATCGAGTATTGTTGTTGCAGGAAGGCCGTCTAATTGCCGATCTTACGCCGAGAGAACTTCACAAAAGGCCTGAACTGCTGGAGCAGACAGGGATTGGACTGCCACCATCGATGAGACTGGCACAGCAGTTTAGAGCAGCGGGTCTAGAGCTGCCTTTGACCGCGATGACGCCAGAGGAGATGGCTGAAAGTATTGTTCAATCCAAGTCAGTTGAGTTACAGATTCAAACCGAATCGAAAGAAACATCAGGTACGGTAACGATGGAACTCAAGAGCGATGTAATGAAGTATGAAAAAAAAGCACAGAAGCTGTCGTCCGTTGAAACTGAAGATGATCCAAAGCTTCTTCCGAACACCTTGACTCATTCAGGCGGATTATATGGCGTTATGGACCCGCGTCTGAAATGGATTTTGTATATTTTGCTGGTCACCGCAGCTATGCTTCAACAGCGATGGCTGGGATTGACTTTAACACTGGTGCCGGTAGTAGTAGCACTTGCCGTGCTCCCGCGTCAGACTTTGGCTGGATGTATGAAGTTAATGAAGCCATTATTATTCTTTTTCATCATCTCAACGGCGTTATCTGGGACAACTCTTTCAACAGAGGGAGGAGGT
The DNA here is from genome assembly GCF_037979415.1 of Paenibacillus sp. FSL H7-0940. Classification (NCBI taxonomy): domain Bacteria; kingdom Bacillati; phylum Bacillota; class Bacilli; order Caryophanales; family Paenibacillaceae; genus Paenibacillus; species Paenibacillus sp. FSL H7-0940. Next base: position 2,612,917 of record NZ_CP150280.1, on the reverse strand, counting down.
CTGCACTTTGGCTTTTCCCTGATGCAGGCGGAGGGCACTTTGCTGAATGTGTATCGTTTGTTTATCGTCACATTGGCAAGCCTTTGGTTTTCGTTGACGACGCCTTATGGGCGAATGGTAGAAGGGCTTAACTGGGTACTCGGTATCGGTAAAAAGATCAGGTTGCCCGTAGCTTCGTTTGCTCTTGCTGTATCGTTAATCTTTCGGTTTATCCCGATGATCTGGAGTGAGTGGCAGCGATTCTCACTGATCGTGCGGGCACGTGGAAAGGCAGCTTTAAGACCAAATACCGTTCGAATTCGTGACCTGGGTCCGATGGTGATTCCCTTGTTGATGGCACTGTTCCAACGTGCAGAGGATATGACCATTGCGATGGAAATGCGTAAAGTTAGAGAGCACTCTACGCTCGGAGGACGTTCATCGTTATTGGTATGGTCCAAACGCGATACCTGGATTAGCATGGCTGGCCTCATTGCTTTTGTACTTTTAATATGGATTCGCTAATGATGATGGCGATGATTAACGTGATTAATCCGGTGATGAATAAGACGATGGATTAGAACCATAAACGCAGTGTTTTCCAAAGATCATGCATAAATGCGTTTGTCCTCGCTCACAATAAGTGGACGTTGGTCATCTGAAGTGGATTAGGAGGGATAAACGATGAAAGATAAGTTTTTGCGTGAAGAACGGCAAGAATATACCGATGTGTCTACGGTGGAGTCGCAGCGAAACGATATCACACTCGAAGAATTCCCGGAGGGTCCTTACGGTTCATCTCTGTTATCCGAGTCTCTTGGGAAAAGTTCTCCGTGGCGGGTGGACCAGCGGTCTGCACATCGTTTTGATTATGAAAATCATGAGCTTCACGAGGGAGACGTACGGGATTATCCAGGTCAGGATGTTTTTGACGAAACGGTTCCGGATAACGTGTCCAAGCCTCAATATACGGAAGAATCGTAAAGGGATTTTGATATAAATTAGAGCGTAGCCTCCGACAGGTTTTATCCTGTTCGGGGGTTATTTTCGTTGTGTTTAATGAAAACAAATCTCCTCCAATTCCACATTATGGGTTATTATATTCTATATAAAACAAGCTAAGGAGACGGTCCATGGAGCAAGACTATATTAAGTATGTGAGCTCATTTGTTGGTAATTCCAAAGTGATCATGGTGGTTTCAGGAGCAATCGTGTTCGATAAGGCTGGAAGAATTCTATTGCAGAAACGGTCGGATAATGGATTCTGGGGATTTCCCGGTGGTTTTATGGAGATGGGAGAAAGTGTCCAGGAGACAGCCAAGAGAGAAGTCTACGAAGAAACTGGTCTAATACTGAACTCCATGGATTTATTCTCGATATATTCTGGGCCCCAGTACGAAGAGGTTTATGGTAATGGAGATGAAGTTGCATTAGTGCAAGTGATGTTTAAAAGCAAAGATTTTTCTGGAGCTATAATAGAAAGTGAAGAATCCATAGAAACAAGATTTTTTGATATACATTCTATACCAAAACATTTCTTGTCTACGCATAAGCAAATTATAGAAGATCTGAAAAGCCATAAAGATGGATCTTAAAGTTGGAGATAAAATAATCTAGGGGGCGGCGAATTGAGAGAGATCGATTATAGTCAATATTTCTGGCAGGATGACAAGGTTAGATTGCGTGCTTTGCGTGAGGAAGATTGGGAAGATCATTATTATAACCGCTTTGATACACCCGCCCGTCGGTTATTGGAGTGTGCAGTAGAGTTGCCGCCAACCCATGTTGAAGCGAAGAGTTTCACGGAAAACTTCTCTGATTTTTCTTTAGCCAAAGGACGGATCATGTTTACAATTGTAAACATGGATGGTGAAAATGTCGGAGGTGTGAATCTGAACAGCATTGATGAGAGAAACGGTACCTTTAGCATTGGCATTCAAATTGACAGGGATCATCGAGGAAAAGGATACGGGACCAGAGCCGTACGAATCTTACTGAAGTATGCCTTCTTCGAGCGTAGGCTCAACAAATTCAATGATTCTGTACTCGAAGGAAATGAACCTTCTGCAGCCATGATGAGAAAACTTGGATGTATTCAGGAAGGTGTGCGTCGCCAGGTGATCTACACCGATGGAAAATACCAGGATATGATCCTCTTTGGATTAACCAAAGATGAGTTTATGGAAAAAGAGGGCCTTGTATGATTCTAGTATAAATAAGATCGCCAGAGAGCTCGAAATCTGCCGATTTTAGTTGGATGAATGATAATGTACTTTAAGCGGAAGGCGAGAGAGTATTCTAATGATATCAAATCTGAGGTGATCGTGTGGATAGAGCAATACCCGATCCGACATGGAAAAGGTTAGGTTTTGCTGAACAACCTGATTTTCATACTTCTGGTCTGGGTGTGGGAATTGTAATTATCGATTCAATTAAACAACATCATCTCGTAAATCACTTAAATACACGAATCAAATGTGTTGCCGTACATGAAAATATGACTGTCTCTGTGCGAGACATTTCATCTATGAACAGGGAGGAGGATAATCGGAAAGGTGAACATGGCCTTATGAGTGTACTGGCTTTAGCTCATGAACCTATTCTGTTAGAGGAACAAATTCACGTCGGGATTGCACCAGCAGCAACATTAATCGTTTTAGATCATGGCGCATTTACAACTGGAGAAGGAGAACGTCTGAAAAAAGGAATGGAATGGATTCTTGAACATGGGGTCGAATGGAATATTAAAATTATTTTAAGTACTGGTTGGCAGGCATTAGATAATGAAGTTTATCTTAAAAATACGAGTGAAAACTCAACTGTTAAAGCATTGGCGACAGCTGTGCAACAGGGCATTTTGGTTATTTGTTCGAATGGAAATACACGTTTAAATAACATCATGCCTCCAATACAATATCTAGCAGTAGGAGGCTACGTTGATCGTGGAAAGGCCGATCGTTCATTACACGTTCCTTACCCTGATGAACCTTATGGTAGAAATGGAGATGGCCACTTTAGGCCAGATATATTAGCGCCCAGACTACACCTTACAATCCCCTCTTATGAAACTGAAGATTCTGGTCAGCGCGTATCTTTTTATGGGGGCACCTCTGGATCGGCTGCGCTTGTGGCTGGTGTTGCGGCCCATTTGTTCTCCCAATTTCCGAGTCTAAGTGCGGAGATGCTAAGACACTTGTTAGTCGAGCATGGAGAACCACTTGAGGGTAATGATAACCTGGCTCCTCGAATTAATGTTGAGAATACAATTCGTTATATGAACAGGGCAGATAAGCCAAGGTACATAAAAAAAACTTTACCCATGATAAGTATAAAAAATCAAAATCTCTATAGCGCAATTCATTCAATCGATGATACCGAAAGAGCGCTCTCTTTAACAGTTTTAGTTGAGAGGGACGAATTATCACGTGAAGAGTTATGGAGTTTCACGAAAGATTCATCCGCTATTGTTCGTAAAATTGCAGTATCGACCCTCGGCGAACCGATGAATGAACAAGAGCGAAAGTTGTATTGGGTGCATTTAATGCATGAAACAGAAGGAGGAGTGCGTGGATGGTATATGCATGGATTATTGCAAAATGCTCCAAAGGAGGAAATACACAATTGGATAAAATGGTCAACAGATATTAACTGGTCGGTTCGATGGTGTGTTAGCGAATATTTGGCTCAATATCCAGAGTATTTTCCCCAACTCGAAAAAACCCAAGACCCTGACGCTATACATATCAAGGCATTGCCTTTAAGGGAATGGTACACGGCTCTATAATGATGTAATGTAAATTAAAATGTGGAGGCAACCTTATGAACCAACCTATACAAACTGATGAATTAATCATCGATTGCAAGGATATTTATTTACGTGAGTATCGACTCGAGGATTTGAAGAAACTGCAAGAAATTACGTGGCAACCCGAGGTGTATGAATTCTTACCGGGATGGAACGCTACGATTGAAGATAGGAGCCTGTGGCTCACCGAATATGAAATTCCTGAGAATCAGCGTTTTAAACAAGCTGTGGTGGCGGGAGGAGACATCGGAGATTTATACTTACGTATGGCTATCGTACTCAAAGAAAATGATGAGTTTATAGGATGGTGTTGCTCAGGGATTAAGGACGAACTGCCAGCACCCAATCGGGAGATTATGTACGGTATTTCGAAACACTTCAGAAATCGTGGTTACACCACGCAGGCGCTCAAAGGAATGACGGAGTATTTGTTTGAACATACAAACGTGGAAGTGTTAAATGCCATCGCTTTGACTACCAATCCAGCATCTAATAAGGTGATACAGAAATGTAATTTTGAACGGGTCAGCTCGATCGAGATCGAGGATGAAAAGTATAACCATTACCACCTGCGTAAGCAACAAGGCTAATTTTAATAGAACGTAGTCCCATAGTGAAGGGCTATAAAATGAAAGTTTCGGATCAGGTTGGACAGTTATTGCTCTGGCTGTCTGATCTTTTTTGTATTTATTTTAAGAAGCTACTGAGGAAACCTTGTTAGGATACGTGCTCCCTTACATAAATGCAAAAGAGTAATCTATCGCATAAGGCTTATATTAATAATTTTCTCCACGATAATAGCGCTCCAGTTTGTTATCCAAATGAACAAGCTGCGCTTTTTTCTCCTCTATATCATTCAGCAACTTTTGCTTTTGATCCTCAATCAGCTTGGTTCTTTCCTTCAGCGTGGAGGTTCCTTCGTTGACCTGATCATAATATTTTTTGATGTCTTCCACACTCATCCCGGTTTCGCGAAGGCATTTGATAAAAACCAGCCAGTTCAGATCATCCTCCAAATAAAGACGGTTATTCTGCTCATTTCGTGCAGCAGGTTTCAGCAGTCCCTTTCTTTCATAAAAGCGGATCGCACCAATGGAGATTTCAACTTTTTTTGCTACTTCTCCAATCGTTAACATGTTAATCCCCCTTTTTATAAAAATAATTTGACCTACACTAAGTGTAGCATAGTAACTTATACATTGTTAAATATAAATCAAATTATGGAAAGAAGGATTCGCATGAAAAAGACTGTCTTTGTAACCGGAGCAAATAAAGGAATTGGATATGAAATCGTAAAGCAGTTGGGTGAAGCAGGTTGGAAAGTTATCCTCGGCGCACGTAGTGTTGAACGGGGTGAAAGAGCTGTTTCAGAATTAACTTCCAAGGGGTTAGATGTAGAATTTGTACAGATCGACATGTGCGACTTGAAGAGCATTGAGCAGGCAGCCGATACGATTCACAAGAGTTATCCTGCAATAAATCTTCTGATCAATAACGCGGGTATGCCGGGTGCTTTCTCTCATTCCTTTACGGATACAAAAGAGGAAGATCTACGGAACGCCTTTGAAGTGAACTTTTTCGGCACCTTCCGTTTGAATCAGCGATTGTTCCCATTAATCAAAGATAATGAAGGCACAATCATTAATGTATCAACTGACATGGCTTCTCTGGACCATATGCAAAATGCGGAATTTACTTTAAATGCCTTCGACTATAATTCATCCAAAACGGCCAACAGTGCCATGACACTTTCGATGGCTTATGAAGTGAAAAACAGCAGGGCTCAAGTGTTTGCAGTAACGCCCGGATTCACATCAACAGATCTTAATGGCAATGCCGAAGGCGGTAAATCAAAAGAAGCCGGCGCTGCGATTATCGTGCACTATGCGACGGATGGTAAACGCCATAACGGGGAGTTCCTAGATGAAAATGGCGTGTACCCTTGGTAATCCGCCGTTGCCAAAAGCAACGATAGAACGGGATGAATTTTAGCGTGTATCTTCAAACTCAAACTCAAACTCATATTCAAATTTAGGCAAGCTATACGATGATGGATACCAAGGTCTCAAAAGTCTTAAGGTCCAAGATGGCTGATCCTGGCTAATCTTAGTGAATGCCTAGACGATTTTCTAACGAACTCAGAACGTCTTATTCGGCCTCTAGGTACGCTTCTTAAATTGTAAGGAACATCAGACACGCTATTTTCTGAAATCCCCTGAGAAAAACGCAGTAAACGGTTGTTTATTCTAATATAACGTGGCTCAGGTTCATTAGATCTCTGCGGACGCTTCAAATGCTCGAATAAGACGCCTCAGATTCGTTAGCCCGAAAGCCATTGGGCTACCACTCTACCCAATCGGATACAAAAAAAGAATCCCCCATTCATTCCTCAACCGAAATGAGTGGGGGAATTCGTCATGCAATGAAAAGCCGGAATTAAAATGGAAGATGAGCATCGTTTGGAGAGCTTGCCTAGAGCTTGCGTAATGATCAAGTAGATCTTACGTAAAGCTGCGTATAGCCAACTTATAGCCAACTTATAGCTTACGTATAGCCTACTTGCAGCCGACGCTCAGCCTAGACATCAGCCTTATACAACGGCATTAATATCATAAATTCAGTTCCCACGCCTACCTGACTTTGTACGGTAATATTCCCACCATGCGACTCCACAATCGAGCGGGTAATGGCGAGACCGAGACCTGCGCCACCTTGTTTGCGCGAACGAGAACTGCTTGTGCGGTAAAATCGCTCAAAGATATGCGGCAGATGTTCAGGTTCAATGCCTGTGCCGTTATCTTTCACTGATAATTCAGCCTTATGATGCGTGGCATATAATGTTATGGAGATGGCTCCATGCTCAGGATCGGTATGCTGCACCGCGTTATGGAACAGATTCAGCACAACCTGTTTCAGCTTGTAAGGGTCAGCCAGTACATGTACTTCAGCCGTCAAATCGAGATGAATGGATCTTTGTTGAGCCATCATGGCAAGTTGTGGTTGCATTTCGAGCAGCAGACTATCCAGCTGAATGACCTCCCGCTCCTGCTTTGGAGCCTGATCCAGCTTGGTTAGTAACAGCAAATCTTCAACCAGCTTGTTAATTCGTACGGATTCGCCGTGCATGCTGTCCAGTGCTTTATACAATTGATCTTGATTGGTCGCTGCACCCCGTTGTAAAACTTCAATGAAGCCGTGAATGGAGGTGAGCGGGGTACGAAGCTCATGAGAAGCATCAGACAAGAAACGCTGCATCTGCTCTTTCGATTCCCGCTCCGCTTCAAACGAGTTCTCCAGCCTTTCAAGCATGCCATTGAAGGAAACTGCGAGCTGATCCACTTCCTCTTGTCCCTGAACGACGGGAAGGCGATCTGCGAGGCTGCCTGCATCGATCTGCTGTACTTTATTCACCATGTTGGACAGGGGAACCAGCGTCCGGCGTAATACCTTGGTGTATAGAATCAGACCGGCTACCATGGCCAACAGCGATAACATGATGAAGATCAGGAGCTGTTTAATAATCAAGTCTCTCAGTGGCTTTGTAGCCGTGCCCATCTGCACCATTGGTAAACCACGATTGCGTGGACCGGGTGAAGCAAATACAATCAATTGCTCATTCCCTTGGCTATCCGTGACGATCCGATAGGGAATGTGTTTTTGTTCTTTCAACTCATCTGTAATGTCCTGATATTCAAAGGTTGATAGTTGAGGGGCTTTCAGACCGTCTTCCCCAAAAACATCCTCGAACGTACCTTGGTTATCAAACAGGGCTAGTGAACGGTCAGGAATAAACAACACCCGATTACCAGACCCGTTTCCTACCTGTCCACCAAAAGGATTGTTGGAAGAGCCGTTACGTGACTGGATACCGAGCCAAACCGGGGGCATGGACATGAGCTGTTCTTCCATGGTTTTTGCCTGATTCCGGTAGAGAAAGCTTTCCATGATCCAGAATTGCAGAATACCGATTAACAATAACAGCCCGGCAAGCACGAACAAAGAACGTGAGAGCAATTGAGAACGTAGTGAATGAGGCCAGATCCAGTGGTGGAGACGTCTTAAACGAAGTTTATTTTTCTTTGGCAGCGAGTTCATCAGAGATCCACCCTGTACCCGACACCTCGAAGTGTGCGAATGAGTTTATGCTCTTTATCTCCGAGTTTGTCGCGCAAGGAACGAACGTATACCTCCACAATATTTTCTTCCCCGCCAAAATCATACCCCCAAACCCGGCTCAGAATGGTCGCTTTGCTAAGCACAATCCCATGATTAAGAACAATAAATTTTAACAGTTCGTATTCGGTAGGAGATAACTCCAAGACCTGATTCTGATAGGTGATTTCTTTGCGCTGATCATCAATTCGGAAGGGACCGTGGGTGACGGCTCCTATTAATAAAGGAAATTGATTCCGCAGTCTGGCCTGAATCCGGGCGAGCAGCTCATCAAAGGCAAAGGGTTTGATCATGTAATCGTCAGCACCTAACCAAAGGCCCTTAACCCGATTCTCGACTTCATCCTTCGCTGTCAGCATAATTACACCAACCTCGGCACCGGTCTTACGCAGACGCTCGACCACTTCGAATCCATCCATCTCAGGCATCATGACATCCAGAATAGCCATATGTGGCTTGAATTCAAGCGCCAACTCAAGCGCAGCGGCTCCATCGGGTGCGGTGCGCACATCAAAGCCCTCATTGCTTAATCCAAGCTCTAGAAATTGTAAAATATGTGGTTCATCATCAGCCAATAGTATTTTAATTCCGCTGCTAAGCTTCATAATATGCTTTCTCTCCTTGCCCGTTTCATCTAGACTTCTCCCTCACTTCGGAGGGACTGTATGTAGTATTATCGCTTGCCAAACTGAAATTTAGCTGAAAGGATTGTGAATTATCCTCAGACAACATTCAGCGGGCACTCATCCCAGCTTTATTTTGGCATGTCACAATACTAGACATGAAGAACTTTGAAGGAGTGATTAACATTGAATAACATCAAAAGAAGGATGGATCTTGTCCTTCTGCCGATTGTATTACTGGCGGCATTTCTGAATGGGTACGGCATCTGGAACGATCAATATGCCAATTCCTATTATACGACTGCCGTTGGGAGTATGCTCAGCAACTTCCATAACTTTTTCTATGCTTCACTCGACTCGGCAGGCTCGGTCACTGTAGATAAACCACCTGTTGTCTTCTGGATCCAGACGGCCTTTGCCTATGTCTTCGGATTGCACGGATGGAGCGTTATTTTGCCGCAGGTATTAGCGGGAATCGGTTCGGTGCTCCTGATCTATTTCATGGTGAAACCTACATATGGTCTTGCAGCAGCACGAATCTCGGCACTTGTGCTGGCGACTGTGCCTGTCGTGGCGGCAGTCAGCCGTACCAACAATATTGACAGCATGTTGGTGTTTACACTACTGCTGGGTTCATGGTTTTTGTTCAAAGGCAGCAAACAAGGCAGTACTTGGCGCATTCTGGTTGCTTTTGGGTTAATAGGCGTAGCATTTAATATGAAAATGCTTCAAGCCTACATGATTCTCCCGGCTTTTTACTTGTTTTATCTGATTGCATTTCAGGCGAAATGGAGAAGGAAGATCATCCTGCTGATCGGCAGCACAGCGGTTCTGGCGGTGGTTTCCTTATCCTGGGCGGTCACTGTGGATTCTATACCCGAAGACGAGCGGCCTTATATCGGCAGCAGTGAAACAAACTCGGTCATGGAACTCGCCTTTGGATACAATGGTCTGGCTCGCCTAACGGGTCAGCAGAATACTGCAGGTAACGCAGGTATGCCAAATGGTATGGGACAGGGAGATAATCGTGGCAATCGAGGAGACTCGTCTTCAGGTCCTAATCAGACAGGCAGTGATGTTCCTGGCGTTGGGCAAGATGTCAATGCACCGAATAACGATAATATGAGTGGTTCGAACGGCTTGAACACCATGGGCGGCATGAATGGTTCGAATGGCAATTTCCCGAACAGGCAGATGCCAAATGATATGGAAATGCCAAACGGAAGAGATTTCGGCGGAGGCATGGGCGGAATGTTTGGTACGGGGGAGAAAGGTCCTCTGCGTCTGTTCCAGACTGAACTGTCAGGCCAAGCTAGCTGGCTTCTGCCAGTTGTGCTGCTTGGATGCATTGCCATATTTGCAGGATTAAGACGGAGAAATATAACCAACAAGCACAAGGAAGCCTTGTTCTGGCTGACCTGGCTGCTTCCCGTTGCTGCCTTTTTCAGTGTGGCAGGTTTCTTCCATCAGTATTATCTGATTATGCTTGCACCTCCAATTGCGGCGCTGACTGGCGCAGGATTTGTAGCGATGTGGAAGTCATATCGTGATCGCAATGGCTGGCAGGCATGGTTGCTTCCGGTGTCCGTGTTGCTGACGACTCTGTTCGGCTGGTATATCATGCAGGTGTATAACGATACGATTGGTGCAGGCTGGTCCATTAGTGAATTGATCGCAGGCATTCTGGTCACGGTCATCCTAATCGTTATGCTTCATCGCACACATCAATGGAAACAGGGCTTCATTATCGCGGGATTCATAGTGATGCTGATTGGTCCAATCTACTGGGCATTCACCCCAATAACTTATGGTGGCAACAGCATGATTCCGGCAGCAGGACCTACTGGTTCCAATGGTATGTTTGGTGGAGCAGGAATGGGCATGCCGATGGGTAACGGTGCAGGAGACACAGAAATGCCTACAATGGGTGGCCGTGGCGGAATGGGCAACCGTAACGAAGAAGTGGATACAGCCACACTGAATTATCTGAAGGAGCACAATACAGGCGAAACGTATCTCTTCGCTACTACGGACTATAATCAGGCAGCACCTTATATCATCGATGAAAGAGCAGCGGTCATTACGCTTGGAGGTTTCTCAGGGTCAGACCCGGTGTACACAACGGAGGAACTGGAGCAACTCGTCAAGAGCGGGCAAGTGAAATACTTCATGGTTGGTGGCATGGGTGGGCGCGGAGGAAACTCAGATATTAGCGATTGGATCAAAGAGCACGGAACCGAGATTCCAACGTCAGAGTGGAAGACAGGTACGGACAGCGGAACTATGGATAACGGAGACACGGAGAATGAAGCTGGACTTGGATTTGGATTCGGATTTGGCGGACAGACGACTTTGTATGAAGTGAAATTGTAGACGAAATAAAAATCTCGAACGAAGTCCATTGAAAAGGGAGGGGACAAACATGGCTCACGCGTACCGATACAGCATTATTATTCCCATGTATAACGAGGAAGCGGTGATCGAGGAGACTTATCGGCGTCTGAAGAAGGTCATGGGCAGCACAGGAGAGAGTTATGAACTGTTGTTTGTTAATGATGGCAGCGTGGATCGAAGTGCACAGATGATCCGTGATTACGCCCGTTGGGACGAGAGTGTGAAGCTGATAGATTTTGCCCGTAACTTCGGACATCAGATTGCGATAACAGCTGGTATGGATTATGCAGTGGGGGATGCGGTGGTTATTATTGATGCGGATCTGCAGGACCCTCCCGAACTGATACTGGATATGATCGCCAAATGGAAAGAGGGCTATGAAGTCGTATATGCCCGTCGCACCAGACGAAGTGGGGAAACTCGCTTTAAGAAATGGTCGGCGAGTCTGTTCTATCGTGTACTGCGTGCTTCAACGGATACGGATATCCCGGTAGACACCGGAGATTTTCGCCTGATTGACCGCAAAGTATGTGATGAGATGAAACGTCTTCCGGAGAAAAACCGATTTGTGCGGGGGTTGGTCAGTTGGGTCGGATTTCGTCAGACTGCGATTGAATATGAACGTGATGAACGTCTGGCAGGTGAAACAAAATATCCGCTGAAACGCATGTTGAAACTAAGCCTGGACGGCATTACTTCATTTTCGTATAAACCGCTCAAGCTCGCAGGTTATGTAGGTGCGATCCTGTCGGTTGGCGGATTCATCTATATGTTAACGGTTATTGTTTCGGCCATCTTTACGGATTCAACGATTAAGGGATGGCCATCCATTGTGAGTATCATGCTGATCTTTAACGGATTCATCCTGATCATGCTGGGCATTCTGGGCGAGTACGTGGGCCGCATCTATGATGAGACCAAGGCGCGTCCGCTATACATTGTGAGAGATGTGGTGCAGGCCGAAGGCCAGCAAGCAAAATCCCAATTGACAGTCCGAGTTGCTCATCATGACTAAGCGTCTGGTGACACTCTTCAAGTTCGGTATTGTGGGTGTTGCAAATACGACAGTGGATGCGGTGGTGTTTGCTTTACTTGCAGTGGTCGGTGTACCGGTTCTGATGGCTCAAGTAATTTCGTACAGCTGCGGTGTTGCGAACAGTTATTGGCTGAACGGCAGGTGGACTTTTCGAGATACGGCACGAGGAGGTGGCGATAGAGCGAAACTTATTCGTTTTCTAATCACTAATCTTATCGTTCTCGCGTTATCCGCTCTCATACTGATGACTTTGCACGATATGCTGGGTTGGAGTCTCGTGATGAGTAAAATCCTGGCGACCTTGATGGGGATGGTTCTGAACTATATGGCCAGCAGATATTGGGTGTTTCGTATCGCTACTTAGCTGCCCACAGCGTGCAATATTGGTTATAAGAAGCAAATGAAAGGAGTCTATGATGATATGCGAATCAAAAAAGCAGTTATTCCGGCAGCGGGTCTCGGAACCCGTTTCCTGCCAGCGACCAAAGCACAGCCTAAAGAGATGTTACCGATTGTAGACAAACCGGCCATCCAATACATTGTTGAAGAAGCAGTGCAATCAGGCATTGAGAATATCCTCATTGTGACCGGACGCAACAAAAAATCCATAGAGGACCATTTTGATAAATCGGTTGAACTTGAACACTCTTTATATGCCAAGGGCAAACAGTCTTTACTGGAAGAGGTGCAGGCCATCAGCGAGATGGCCAATATTCATTTTATTCGTCAAAAGGAACCACTGGGTCTGGGGCATGCCATTGGGTGTGCACGGCAATTTGTAGGAGAGGATGCCTTCGCTGTACTGCTGGGAGATGACATAATGGTGTCTGATCCGCCTGCACTTGCACAGATGGTTCATCTCTACGAAAAAACAGGCAACCAGATCATCGGTGTCCGTCAGGTAGACGCGGCAAATGTGAGCAAATATGGCATTATTGATTCGAATGGTGCAAAGGACCGGGTTCACCGAGTCACCAATCTGGTCGAAAAACCTTCCCTTGCAGAAGCGCCATCCCGAACAGCTGTAATGGGACGATACATTCTGAAACCTTCCATCTTTCCTATTCTGGATCAGATCGAGAGAGGTGCTGGAGGGGAATATCAGTTAACGGATGCCTTGAAAGAAGTAAGTCAGGTGGAGGAACTGTTGGCCCTTGAACTGGAGGGGCGTCGCTACGATATAGGCGATCAATTCGGATATATTCAGGCGATCTTGGAGATCGGACTGTTGCGCAAGGAATTACAGCCCATGCTGACACCCTATCTTCAGAAGCTTGCAACTCAGTGGACATAGGAATTGATATGTAGCAGAGCTTTAGATCTGCTATAGGACGAGTTCTCCTCCGTGCCATGGTTCTGTCATAGACTCTAGTGTTGTACAATTATTCCAGTAACGCTACAATTAGCAAGAAGTTTAAGTTGCTCTTTGAGGAGTGAGGAATCATGAATGAATCTATCATCAGGGACCTTATTAAGTATATGGACGTGGAGGACAACGCCGCCATTCAGTACATTCAGACCGAGCATCGGATGAAACTGGGACTCTTTTGGGGGATACAGGAAGGCAGCCGGGTTCTGGAAATCGGGTGTGGTCAGGGAGATACAACGGCCGTGCTTGCACATCTGGTGGGGGAGCACGGGTACGTTCATGGTGTAGATATTGCACCGGAGGATTATGGTACACCGCTGACCGTAGGCGAAGCGGCAGCCAAGCTGCGGAGATCTCCACTGGGTGATCGAATTCGAATGGATTATGATTTTGATATTCTGAGTGATCAGACTCAATTCGCCGAGAATGAGTTTGATGTTATTGTACTTTCCCATTGTTCTTGGTACTTGAAATCGTTTGACGAACTCGCCCAGATTCTTAGCAAGGTCAGGACGTGGGGACATCAGTTATGTTTTGCTGAATGGGATGCACGAGTAACAGATGTGAGCCAGCTCTCACATTGGTTATCCGTTCTGATTCAGTCTCAGGTTGAATGTTACAAGGAGAACAGCTTCTCCAATGTGCGCACGCTTTTTACACCGGAGGATATCCAAGAGCTTGTCTTTGCGGCAGGCTGGACGATTAAGGAAGAGACTTCGACCCATTCTCCTGAGCTGCAGGACGGTCGCTGGGAAACCGAAATGACACTGGCAGAAGCGCCTGTGGAACTGAAACTGCTTCCGATCCCGTACAAAGTAAAGACACTTCTTCTTTCCGAACTGAAATTACTTAAGACACATCATGCCTCGGGGCCCGGGAGCCCACTGGGAACGTATGCGATGGTTGCCAAAAAGCAGTAAGGAAATAGCTATTTGTAGTATGTTATAAGAAAAAAGTCCATCACGTACTTTTCACAGAAGACAGACCGTTTAGCTGAAGTTTTTCTTGCGATAATTGAATGGTTCAGCTCCGCTGGAAACATATAAATTCCATGATCTAAAAAAATGTGTTTACTTCATCACAGTAATTTTGATATTATAATCGCAATATCAAATGCGACGAAGAGACGAGTAGATAAAAATCATTCTTTCAAAGAGAGCTCCGGCAGCTGAAAAGGAGTAAAGAACTTTTTATTGAATAAAGACTCAGAGCAGCACATCGGAACTTAGCATTTAAGGGATGGTGTGACAGGAGCTCCTGTTACAGAGCTAGAGTATGAATGGTCTACAGCTTTCAACATGGTTGTAAACCTTTACTTGAAGAGGCGGATATGGTGACATATTGGCGAATCTGGGTGGTACCACGAGAGTTCAATCTCGTCCCTGAGACTATTGTCTTGGGGATGGGATTTTTTGGTTTTTCCGGGCTGTGACTACACGCTTTGGAATTGCCTGAATAGTGTTAATTAGGAAGTCAATTTCATAATACGTTGTTTTTAGTGAGTTATGAAATTGATTTGAAGAGAAGAATCACTTAAACCGAAAGGAAATGATGATTGAATGTCAGCAAAATTGAAAGTTGGTATCGTCGGAGGAACAGGAATGGTGGGTCAGCGTTTTGTGGACCTGCTTGATCAACATCCATGGTTTGAAGTAACAGCTATTTCTGCAAGCGCCAATTCGGCAGGTAAAACATATGAAGAATCCGTACAAGGTAGATGGAAACTCGCAGTTCCTATTCCGGAAGCTGTGAAGAAAATCGTTGTTCAGGATGCTTCCCAGGTTGAGGCTTTTGCCAGTCAGGTTGATTTTATTTTCTGCGCGGTTGATATGAAAAAGAATGAGATTCAAGCGCTCGAAGAAGCTTACGCTAGAACAGGCACACCTGTCGTGTCCAATAACTCGGCTCACCGCTGGACAGCAGATGTACCAATGGTAATCCCTGAGATTAACCCGGGACATCTGGATGTTATTGAAGCTCAACGCAAACGTCTGGGTACAAAAACAGGATTTATTGCTGTAAAACCAAACTGCTCGATTCAGAGCTATGTGCCTGCACTGCACGCCTTGCGTGAGTTCAACCCGACTCAGGTTGTTGCTTCCACGTATCAAGCAATCTCCGGAGCAGGTAAAAACTTTACGGACTGGCCAGATATGCTCGATAATGTCATTCCATACATCGGTGGCGAAGAAGAGAAGAGTGAGCAGGAACCACTGCGGATCTGGGGTAGCATCGAAAATAATGAGATCGTCAAAGCATCGGCTCCATTAATTACAACCCAATGTATTCGTGTACCGGTAACGGATGGACATCTGGCTACTGTGTTTGTAAACTTCGAGAAAAAACCAAGTAAAGACGAAATTTTGGAGCGTTGGTTGCAGTTCAAAGGTCGTCCGCAGGAACTGGCTCTGCCAAGTGCACCAAAACAGTTCATTACGTATTTTGAAGAAGAGAACAGACCACAGACAAAACTGGATCGTGAAATCGAACGCGGAATGGGTGTCTCCACAGGCCGACTGCGCGAAGATTCACTCTATGATTACAAATTCGTTGGATTGTCCCACAACACGCTCCGCGGAGCGGCAGGTGGTGCGGTTCTGATCGCAGAACTGCTTAAAGCCGAAGGATATATTCAACCGAAATAAGCATCAAGGCATCATGAGTAGCAACAGATTTCTGAAAAGAATGAACAGATGAAAACCATCACTCGTTGATGGTTTTTTATATTGTGGACAAGCATTGGTAAATCTACATTCTTATCGTAGCTACAGGTTTAACAGCAATGTTTTCACAAACAAATTACTAGGTTTACGAAACGTAGCAGTATCGTAACAATAATAGTAATAATAGCAACACAAATCAAAACGCCGACAATCGTGTCGGCGTTTTTTTTACATTCCAGTATTTTGTTAGGCAGCGGATGTCTTATCCGACTTTTGCAGAAGCTGCGATCGACGACCGAGCAGATAACCTGTCAGGGAAGCGAGCATCTGTTGAAATACCATGCCAAGCACGACGGGGACAGCAACAGGTGGCGGAAAATAAGAAACAGCCAGTACTGCACCTGCGCTGATATTACGCATGCCTCCATTGAACACCAGAGCGACCTGATCGGCCTCGTTCCAGCCCAGCAATCGGGCGATGAAGTAACTTAGTGCATAACCGAATGATGCCAGGAAAATGATGATGACCGCAAGACCAGCCAACTTCCAGTTGAAATCAGCCAAGTAGGGCGCAACGACAGATCCGTTAATCGCAACAACTGATGCCATGAACAATTTGGATAACGGGTTCAACCTTGGTCCCCAGACCGGGACAATGGCGCCTTTGGTCCACTCATTCAGCAGCATACCGAGCAGGGATGGTACAACAATCATCCAGAACAGACTGCTCATCATGGCTGCTGTGTCCAGTGTGACACTGGTTCCGATTAACAGGGATAACACCCCGGGCACTACAAAAGGAGCAAGCATGGTGTCAATCAGGATGATGGATAGCGTAAGTGCGATATTGCCCCGATAGATACTGACCCAGATGAAGCTGCTTATTCCTGTCGGAATCACGGCTGCCAGAACAAGGCCCGTTATGGTGTACGCATCTGTAGGGAAAACCAGATGACCCATACCAAGAGCAATTAGAGGCATCGCCAAATGCAAAATAAACAGACATACAAACAGGGGGAACGGCTTCTTCAGCACGTTCACAAAATCCCGTATCCCAAGACTGATACTTCCAGCGAACGTCATGAACGCAAAAAGCCAAGGGGATAAAAAGGTATAAGAAGAAAGAAAACTCCCGCATAACACGCCAATAATAATGCTGATTGGGGTAATCAGTGGCATGATGCGGTTCAAGCGTTGGTTCAAGGCTTGAAGCATAATCATGACATCCCTTTACCGTGTGATTTTACTATTATACATCTTAATAACGTTGGCTGCAGACCCATTTGCAAAGAAGCAGTCTGAACAGGTATCATGGACTTTGAACAAGGATTCCGATTAGGAGAAGGGGAGATGATCATGTTCATAAGAAAAAGAAAGCACACATTAATGATGACAGGCCTTATTGCATCAAGTATTCTTTTGATTTCAGCCTGTTCTGTCGTGGAACAAGCTAATCAAAGTTTAAATTATGTGAGTGGGGCTACTGATTATATAGAACAGGTATCAAACGCCGGGGCTGATCTGCAAGAGCTCGCATCGGGTGCGGTGAATAATCCGGAGATTACAACGCAGATTCAGGAGAAAATCGATCTGATCCAAGCAGAGGCAAGCGAATTTTCTCAGTTGACTGCTCCTGCAATAGGAGAGAGCATTCATGAGAATCTGGTTAGTTACAATACTCAATTAACAGAAGTTGTGGACAATTTCGAGAATACAATTGCAGAGCAAGGTTTTACGGCAGAAAATTGGGAGAAGACAGGCATTCCTGAACTGATTACGAACATCAATAATTTGAAAGATCCGCTAAGCGGACTTCAGGGTGAATAAGTTGAATTAATTTTCAATATGGAAGAAACACAGTTTGAAATTCTCATATTTTATAAGGGCGAGATATCGGAATGATTGAATTACCGTTATGCTCGCTTTTTTTATTTTCCGAAACCGGTGCATATTTAATATCACAGGAGCTAGACTATATCATGTAAATAGGAGATGTATATGACATTTATCTCTTATTTATGTGAAGATGATCTATGGTTTGACAAGATTGGGACAGAGGCGTATGATAAGTATATAAGTTAATAAAACATAGTTACTTACTATAAGTTATGAATTGTGCCTAAATATATTTTGCCAAAGGAGAGCTGAGTCATGACTCAACACAATGGAAAAGTAATCATTATTACAGGTGGAGCCAGTGGTATTGGTAAAGAAACAGCACTTCAACTTTCGGATCAAGGTGCGACTATTGTTGTCGCTGACTATAATGAAGACGGAGCGAAGAAGCTTGCGGCAGAGATTGAAGCAGCAGGCGGAACAGCGGGCGCGTACAAAGTGGATGTATCCAAAGGAGACGAGATCAAAGTCCTGATCGACTGGACCGTAGAGCAATATGGTACGTTAAGCGGTATTTTCAATAACGCAGGTATTGGACTTGTGAAGCCATTTCTGGAGATGGACCCGGAATCCTATCACAGAGTCATTGATGTAGATCAGCACAGTGTATACTACGGTATGTATTATGGCGCTAAAAAAATGGTTGAATTAAATGTACAAGGTACTATTGTAAATACAGCTTCGATCTATGGAAGTGTTGCTGCAGTAGGTAGCTTCAACTACAACGCAGCCAAGGCTGCTGTTGTTATGATGTCCAAATCCGGTGCATTGGAACTAGCTGAGCATGGAATTCGTGTAGTTGGTGTAGCACCTGGCTTTATCGAAACACCGATTCTGGGTGATGACCAAGCCATGAAGGATGCGCTTGCTACTCAACATATGCGTGGAGAGCTCATTCAACCGGAGAAAGTAGCCAGTGTGGTTACATTCCTGTTCAGTGATGCAGCCAGTGCAGTTAATGGTACAACTGTAGCCGTAGATGATGGATTCCTCAGCTTCAAAACCAAATAAATAACCTTCTAAAATTAAGAGAACTCATCTCGAAAAAACAGAAAAAAAACGGTGCAGAACGATTAATTCGTTTTGCACCGTTTTTGTATTTTCATTATAAAGTAATCATGGCATATGAGATGGAAATAAGTTTGTCGAATCATCCCGAAATTTCAGAGATCGTGATACAATTAACAAGGTTGTATCTTTTTATCATTTTGTGGTGTGTCATATACAATTCGAACTCCGAGAGAGCCATAACTCTCTTCTTTGTAATGACATTGAGAACAAGTTTTGGTTGAACATAACGCATCGTTATGAACTTGTAATTTTTCATTGCACTGTGGACATTTATTTTCAAAAAGAGTCTTCAACACGTTAAACATGCTTAATCACTCATTTCGGATTAATTTACTTGGTTTTTATTATAACGGATAATATTCGCTGTGTATAGCACTTTTGAGTGATATCGAAATGAGATTTATATTGCACGAAAGGAAGCGCATAACCGATGGATCTTCTGCTTTTTGTCATCATGTTTATACTGGGTCTGGTCGGTTCATTCTTCTCCGGTTTGTTGGGTATTGGTGGGGCCATTATCAATTATCCGCTACTGTTATATGTTCCATCCTGGGTGGGATTGGAGCCGTTCTCAGCACATCAGGTATCGTCGATTAGTATGTTTCAAGTGTTTTTCGCTTCACTTGCTGGTGTGATTGCATTCCGGAGAAAAGTAAAAACGGGTAGAAGTGGTGGGGCGATCGTTCACCGCGGATTGGTGCTGTACATGGGCTCCAGCATTCTTGCTGGCAGTCTGATCGGCGGGTTCATATCCGGTCATCTGGACGGAAGGATTATTAATCTGATCTATGGCATTCTGGCGATCATGGCGATTGTGCTTATGCTGATTCCCGGAAAGGGAAAGCTTGATACCTCAGCTCCACTGGTGTTTAACCGATGGATTGCAGCAGGCACGGCTTTTGCAGTAGGTATTGTATCAGGAATTGTTGGTGCGGGTGGTGCCTTTATCCTTATTCCTATCATGCTGACGATTCTCAATATCCCCGTACGAACGACGATTGCTTCTTCACTGGCGATTGTATTTATCTCCGCAATCGGCGGCGTTATAGGGAAAATTACGGGTGGAGACATTCCGATGGAACCCATCATCTATACGGTGATCGGCAGTCTGCTTGGAGCATCCCTTGGTTCACGGGTTAGTTCAATGATCAATGTGAGGGTACTTCGATATGCATTAATCGTACTTATCGCCATCACAGCGGTCAAAGTCTGGTCTTCCATTCTGTAAAATCACGTATGTAGAAATGAACAATGACGATTTCGTAACCAAACGGTTGGATCGCCGTATAAAGGTTATGAACATGAGCTGAAGCGTTGGATACACGATCAAATGAGTTCAGTTTTCGTCCATGGAGCACCTCATCTCCTTTCATGGATACATGTTTAACATTAATAGAATTTGAGGTATCCACCCTATGAATAACGTACTTACAGAACAGGCTGATGCAGGATATCGGCTAGCTGAGCAGAAAGCATCTCAGTATTTTACTTCTCTTAGGCAGCAACTTATGGATAATACGTATACCACAGCACTTACCCAAGATATTCATGTATGGCAAAAGAAACATATTCATCGTTTTGCCTGGCTTTCTCTTTTATCACCTAGCAAAAGAAAACCGGATCCTCGGGATGTTCATAGATATATCCACTGGCTGAATACTACAGGAAAGCTGGATGATTACCTGGATCGGAGTATCTCCTATATTTATATGCGAGATCTGGGGCAAGCCCTTGATTCTCCGGGTACGCAGGCCCGAATTCAGAACGTTGTCCAGAATACTAAAAAATACTTTATGAGCTCTGCCACTGGGCGCAAAGGACAGCCCGATTATATCAGTCTGGCTGCGTTGTACCGGTGGGGACAGAAGGAGCACATTGAAACGGCTGTCATCTGGGTGATGAACAAATTAAAGAATGTAGCATCCAACATCCCGAAGGAGCTGGATGCAGAGCAGGCGCAACGGAAGCTCATCAAGATCATTCTCGGCGTGGTCCTTCATGTGGACGATGAGATGAATGAGCAGACACCACCTGAAGAACGTGCCCAGAGATTTGATGCGGCGATTCGACTTGGTTATTCGTACGGTTTGACGTATCCATTTGTGGATGATCTGCTGGATTCTCAAGCATTGACTGTTCAGGAAAAAGAACAATATTCCCTGATGATACGTGATGCACTTCTTACCGGGGTCGTACCTGATCTGGGAGAGTGGAAAGGCAGCAATCTTGAAGTAATTGAATATGTACATTCCGAGCTTCGGGAAGCATTTGAGTACATCAAGAACTACCAGCATCCAGAGAAACAGCGCACGTTTTTAGAGCAATCCTATGTGTTTTTTCAGTCTCAGGAGATTGATCGCAACAAGAAATTAGCCAATGCGAATTATAGCAATGAAGAATTGTACATTCCGATTATTATCAAATCTTCTTCTTCCCGATTAATCGTCCGGTCTGTTCTCAGTGCACCGGTGGATGAAGGATTTGATCTGCGGACGTTCTATTACGGGATATATAATCAGTTGGCAGATGATTTTGCCGATATGTTTGACGATATGGAAGAAGGGGCAGTAACTCCGTATACGTACTATTTGAAGTATCGAGATTTGCGTCCCGATTTGATTAATCCATATGAATTGTATTGGGCAGTCATCTCTCATCTAATCCATGATGTTTACAACTCGGATGCCAAGACCCGTGAGGTCATACTGGATCGTGCCATTAACGGGCTGAAGCGTTGTAAAGAACGGTTGGGGCAGCAAAAATATGATGAAGTGATGACGATCTTTGCCTCTGGGCAGCCTGAATTCAATCAACTGGTTCAACAGATGGTGCGAAAAGCAGATGACGTTGATTTCCTTGATAAATTGTTACGGGATCAGGTTGTGCTTCAATTGAAAAATGACAAGCAGGAAAAAGAGGAGTTCAAACAGACCATTCGAACGGTTCGCGAACAGATTAATGTGGAGTTGCAGATTGCGAAGCCCGTTGGCCTTCATGAGATGAAAGAAACGCTGATCGATGCGGCCAATTACAGCTTGCAGGGAGACGGAAAAAGGCTACGTCCGATATTAACTTGGGTTATGGGCGTGCGCGAGTATGGTCTACCTGAGTCATCCATCGTTCCGCTGCTAAGATCGCTGGAGTACATGCATACCGCTTCCCTGATCTTTGATGATCTGCCTACGCAGGATAATGCTTCGACAAGACGTGGACGTTCCACGCTGCACCAGGTACACAATAGTGCCACAGCAGAGCTAACCGGTCTATTTCTTATCCAGAAGGCGATTGGAGAGCAATCCTCATTGGATCGTTTTGATGCGGCGACCGTGCTCAGACTCATCCAGTATTCGGCTGAAAAAGCAGAGGATATGTGTATGGGGCAGGCCATGGATCTGAATTCCAAAGGCAAGGCATTGACGCTGGAGCAGTTGAACATGATCTGTTTTTACAAAACAGGCATTGCCTTCGAAGCTGCCCTGGTTATGCCAGCGATACTTGCTCAAGTGAAGGAACCGGAGATGGCTGCACTGAAAAAGTTTGCTTATCATGCGGGGATCGCCTTCCAGATCAAGGACGACTTGCTAGATTTCGAGGGAAATTACCTTATTCTTGGGAAACCTGCAGGTCAGGATGTGCGGAACAACAATTCAACCTTTGTGTCTATTCTGGGTGATGAAGGCGCGAAGAAAGCGATGTGGGAGCATTATTGTCTTGCTACAGATGCATTGAACGAGATGCCCAAGCCTATCACCTTCCTGAGACATCTATTGGATTATCTTGTTGGTCGCGAGCGCTAATTCATATAACTAACGATTCCGTGTTGCGTATGACTTATTATGATATATAATGACAAAGTTCGGGATTCCATGTGGATGGATTCCGGGCCTTGTTTGATTTAAAGACACAAATCTCTTAAAAAGATTTGTTTCAACGGTTGAAATTCTGGGTATTAAGCAGGTACTGTTGTTTTAAAACTGACTAATTTTTATAGAACATCTTATATCAGTAAAAATTTTAGATTTCGACAAACTTTACATGGAGTCTATGCCAAAGGAGAACTTACAATGCAGGTTCAAAAGGTCGATCATCATGAATTGTTCGAGCAGATCTATAACCAAGCGCCTATTGGGATTGCACTCGTTGCTCCAACAGGGCAATGGATGAAAGTGAACCCTGCTTTTTGCTGTATGCTAGGTTATACAAGTGATGAATTAATGGATCTCACGTATCAGGATATTACACATCCGGATGATTTCTCACAAGATATGATCTGTAGTTATGAGCTATTTGAAGATAAATCAAAAGAAAATCAATACGAAAAACGTTACATTAATAAAAATGGTGACATCTTATGGTGTTCAATACATGTTTCCTTGGTTCGAAGCGAAATTACGGATGAACCGCTTTATTCCGTTTGCCATATTGTTGATATTTCCAATCGTAAACTGTCTGAACAAAAACTCCTCCATCGTGAAGAAATGTTCAAACTTATTACGGATCATGCTCAGGAGATCATCTATATTGCCGATTCAGAGGGAGTTTGTCGGTTCTGCTCACCGTCAGTCCAACAAATATTAGGTTATTCCCCGGAAGAAGTCATTGGCCAAAACAATAATGCTTCCTTTCACCCACAAGATCTGGAACGGATCTCACAGATGGATTTGACTAAAGGTAATCTGTTGAATATTAGAGTCCGCCATAAAGACGGGCATTATCTTTGGTTTGAAACCACATACAAGGTCTTTGGTGATGCGGAGCATGAACAGCAGATTTTTACAATTGGACGAGATATATCAGAGCGAAAAAAACAAAAGGATATCAGTGCAGAGGCTGAACGTATCGCCTTGATTGGTAGTTGGGAATGGGATATGGTCTTAGACCGTATTACATTTTCAGATCAGATCTTTGAGATTTTTGAACTTGAACGCACCTGCAAACCATATCGTATAAGTGATGTTTTTGATGTTATGGATGCCGAAGATATAACCTCTTTACAAAAACATATTGCAGGGGTAAAACAGGGTGAACCGCTCGATTTTGAATACAAACACATCAGCTCTGATGGAAATGAGAAGTATCTTCACTTGCGTGGATTAATTACGCTTGATGAGCATGGTCAGCCAGTTCAGCTGAACGGAACACTACAGGATATCACTGAACGCAAGCGCATCGAATTTAAATTGCAGGAATCTGTGGAGCGATACACTTCGCTTAAGAAATACAATCATGACGCCATTATCTCGTTTAACATGGATGGTAATATTATGAATGCAAATCCAGTAGCGGTGAAAATGACGGGTTGTCCCGTGGCTGAAATGATCGGTACAAGCATAAGCAGATTTATCGGAGCCAGTAATCTGGGTCTGATTCTGGGCAGTAACTATGAGATGGCTGAAAAGGAGATCAACGCTGTTCGGCACACGAATGGATCTGAGACAGAAGTCTTGGCTACGCTTGCTCCGATCATTATTAATACATCCAATGTCGGGTTTTACCTGATTGCGAAGGATATTACGGAGCAGAAAAAACTGCTGGTAGCCAAAGAGACAGCGGAGAGAATGAATAAGGCCAAAAGTGAATTTTTGGCGATGATGAGTCATGAAATCCGCACACCTATGAACGGTGTAATTGGGATGACGGATTTGCTTTTGGATACTCCTGGACTTAGCGGGGAACAAAAGGAATACATCGAAATCATCCAGAAGAGTGGAGATTCCTTGCTGGCCATCATTAATGATATTCTGGATTTTTCCAAAATCGAATCAGGGAAAACCGATCTGGTAGAAGATCCTTTTGATCTCGTAGAGATCGTGACCGAGACGGTGCAAATCGTAAAACCACTGGCTCGTGAAAAGAAGCTGGATGTTCGCATGTGCGTAGAAGATGTTATTCCAACTCCGGTGTATGGTGATGCTTATCGTCTTAAACAGGTACTTACCAATATCATCGGCAACGCGGTCAAATTCACTTCAGAAGGCGGCGTAGAAGTTAAAGTGGGAGTTAAGGAGCAGTGCGACAATAACGTGCAGCTTTATTTTCAGGTAAAAGATTCGGGCATTGGCATTCCGGCTGAGAGGAAACAACAATTATTTGAACCTTTCTACCAACTGGAGAATTTTATGACCCGCAAACCTCAAGGTACCGGTCTTGGCCTTGCCATTAGCAAGAAACTGGTGGAGCTTATGAAGGGTGAGATCTGGATCGAGGAATCGGATGAACCGGGTACAATATTTATATTCACCGCCCAATTTAAATTAAATAACGGTGAAGAGAGCAACAGGTTGGATCAACAGCAGAAGAAGAGCAGAACATCAGCCTTGCGGATTTTAATTGCAGAAGACAATGAGGTGAATCAACTCGTCCTTAGCAGGATCGTTGAGAAAAAAGGGCATTTCGTGGATCATGTGGCGGACGGTGTTGAGGCAGTCGAGGCGGTCAAACACACTTCATATGATATTGTCTTCATGGATGTGCATATGCCAAGGCTTAATGGATTCGAAGCGACAAAAGCGATTAAAAATGCTTTGCACCCCGAGAGTTGTCCATTCATTATTGCGGTAACTGCAAATGCCGTAAGAGGAGACATGGAAAACTGCTTGAAGGCAGGCATGGATGCGTATGTCAGCAAACCGATCAAAATTGAGTCCATTATGCAAGCATTGGAGAGCTATTACATCAAAAATAATCTCTGAACGCGTTACAAATGGATTCATGAGTAAAAAGCTGCTAGCTTATCATAAATAGGCTAGCAGCTTTTTTATGCACAAATCTCTAAGGATTTTTGATCCACAATTTGGAGATGTCCAGATAACCGAATTCTGCGATCTGCATGCCAAAGATGCTCTGATCCAGTTCAGCCTGCTTGTTCATGTGACACCCATGCAATATCCAGCAGTGATCACGTAGCAAGGCTTCAGCTTCATCCAGGAGCGCAGTACGTTCTGCCCGATGAAGCTTTGCAAAATGATCCAGTTTGTCATCCAATAGAGACTGGAATGCAGGAGACATACACATATGAAAATGGTTGGACAGGTTTTTGAAAAAATGAATCATGCCGTACTGCCAATCTTCCTCCAGTATCTCTTCAGCCAGAATCAATTGTGCGTTTGTGCTTTCCTCTGAGTTGAAATAATCCACAACGGCCTGCATGCTGATGTTCATTCCGATGGACTGCGCACGACATTGAAACCACTCCGCAACGTCTGCATCTTTATTATGCTTATATGATAATGTTATCTTCTCACCCTGGTACCCACAGTTATGCAACAATTCACGAGCATGCTCAAGAGAGGCAGCGGTCCAGTCTTGGGCTGCACTTCTCCAAGGCAGAAAGCTGCTGGCTGGTGTGATCCGATTCCCGCCAAGATCTCGGACAAGCGCGACCGAATCATAGACGATACGCAGGGCTTGTCGAAATAGGGGATGATGATGGATGCCTTCCTTGTGAAAATTGAACAGTATATACTGACAACCCAGCGCCGGATAATTGATGCTGTTCGTCTGATCACAGCCTGTTGCGAGACTCAATCGATCTGTACCGGGTAGCTCATAATAGCGATCATTCGGACTCAGGTCAGGCACAAACCAGAAATGGACTTGATCCAGATGTGGCCGGATGCCGTAGTACGCATCAAAAGCGGTAAGCTCCAGCACATCTGCATTCAGATCAGAGATCTGAAAAGGACCAGTCCCAATTAATGTCTTGGCTACATTGTAATCGTAGGGCAGGATTGTCATCCGAATACAACTGAACAGATGCAAGAAAAACCGATTAGGACGATGTAGAACAAACTTGATACAGTAATCACCAGCTACTTCCGCTCGTTCAATATCCCGATATAACCAGATGGAGGGACTATGTACATCAATCAATCGTTGCAACGTCGCTTGAACATCCCGGGATGTCATGATACGTCCGTTGTGGAAACGTACACCTTTCCGGAGATAGAAGGTCCATAAGCGATGGTCCTCGCTACACTCCCACATGTGCGCCAGTGCTGGCAGGAATGATTCTGTCTTGGCGTCATAAGTGATCAATGTATTACAGACCTGGCTTAATAGGTAGGTTTCAAATGCAGTATAAACAAAGGCTGGGTCCAAACCACCTAACTGGCGTGACCTCATGATGCGCAGGATATCCTGACCAGAGGCAGTTTCATCGTGGCCGTGAAATCCCATCTGTTGATGAAGGGAGAGCATGAGCTGTTCTCGCAATGTATCATCCATCTGAACGGTTCCGATGAGTTCAATGGCATCTTTCATTTTGCCTTTACCCAAAAGTTCGGTAAAACTCGCTTCCAACGCTTCATTCATGCTACGCAGCATCGTTAACTCCGAATGATGTCCACGACCACGCCCAGGCTGCCAATGGATAAAGCCTTGTTCCTCCAATTTTCTGAGAATGAATTTCACATTACGAGGGGTGCAGCACAAGGCAGCGGACAGGCTATCAATCGTTACCGCTACAGGTTCATGAAGTTTGAATGAAAGTTGTTCAGCGCCGGCGAGCCTTATAAAGTGTGTATGTAGGGTATCCATGGTCATGACTCCTCTATTAAAGGTGAAAAGTGTGATCATATGTTTACACTTTTATTTCCCCCTTTTATCCTTACAATTATACATTAGAAGATGTAGTTCAAAAAGTCCGCTTTTGATTACGAAAGATGCCTAAAGACATCATCAGCATCGAATATGGAATTCAGCCGAAATGTCCGTTGCTCACGTAGTTTTCCCTACGCTCCGCTACTCCATTTCTAGCTTAATCCCATCTTCTCGGTACTGAAAACCGAACTTTTTGAACACGAATTAGTAGAGGTTGTTCAAAAAGTTCGCTTTTGAAGCACTTAGAAAGAATAGGAGAAGTTCGCATGAAGCAATATTTAAGGCAAATTCACCCCTTGGCATGGACGATCATTATCGGAACCATGTTTGGACGTCTTGTGACGTCAATGAGTATCCCGTTTCTATCCATCTATCTGACACGTGTGTTAGATGCTACACCGACCCAGACCGGTGTTACTGTGGCTGTTAGCTCGCTGGCAGGTGTCATGGTCAGTTTTTATGGAGGTTATATTTCTGACCGGATCGGGCGCAAAATTGTGATGTTAATCTCGGTATTTAGCTGGGCAGGCGTGTTTTTTATTTTTTCAGCAGCAGAGCATCTATGGGTGTTTTTTGTTGCCAATACGTTAAACGGATTATGCCGCGCAGTATTTGAGCCCACCTCCAGAGCGCTGTTATCGGATATTACTTCTCCGCAGAACAAATTGCTGGTGTTCAACCTCAGATATGCTGCAGTTAATCTTGGTGTGGTCTTTGGGCCAATTATCGGATTTCAGCTGGGATCATCTGAATCAACGTTCCCATTTGTGATTTCCGGCTTGATATACATAGCCTATGGACTTGTATTATTTCTTCAATTCAAGCTGCAGCATGCCAATCTGCCAGAGCGTCATCAGGCAACCGCACCACGTTTGCGTGAAGCACTCATAACCACCGGTCGCGACCGGGTATTTCTGCCGGTATTAATCGGTACCACATTTTGTGTGCTGGGTTACGGACACTTCAGTTCTACGTTGGCACAGTACTTGGCGAGGAGCCCGATCTTTGAGAACGGAAGTCAGATGTTCTCGTACATGCTATCCCTGAATGCCGTGACGGTACTGATTATTCAGTATCCTCTTGTGAGAACCTTCCGAAACTTCCCACCGCTTGTTCCTCTGATTGTGGGTAACTTGCTGGTGGCAACCAGTCTGATGATGGTTGGAATCGCTGAAGGTGTACTCATGATGATGATGAGTGTCATACTATTTACCATTGGGGAAGTGTTGTTGTTCACCATGATGGATATGCTCATTGACCGGATTGCAAAGCCGGAATGGAAAGGGACGTATTTCGGTACTATCGGCTTCAATAATATCGGTAGTGTCATTGCTCCTGTCATGGGAGGGGTGTTGTTAAGTCAATTTGGAGCGGAGAATGGACTCGCTGTCTTTCTACCGATTGCACTGACGACTGCCCTGGGAGTACCTTTTCTTCTGATCGCACATAGACGTCTTGTTGTTAGAGAAAAACAAACAGAGCCTACATCATTAAGTATGTAACAAGAATTGAAAAGTTTAATGGCATGAATTAAATAACAATTCAGTTAAAATTATCTTGACGGATGTTAGTCCAGCGAATACAATAAACAACAAATATGTGAAACGGGTGGGATGATGATTATGTTTATGCCTATACAGATTTCGAATCGATAACTGAATACGCATGAGCATAGTGACATTAATCCAATTTTTTTGCAATGATCGCGTTGGGACAGTCATGTTTGTGCACCTCTGTCGTGGACGCTCATCATTATTGCGATACAGAGGAGATACGGGAAATGCTTTGCATTTCATTCGATCTCTTTTGGCTACAAGCTGTAGATGAACATTAGTTCATCTATGGCTTTTTTGCATGCATTCCACCCAATTTGTTCACATGGAAAGGAGCGTTTGGAGCGTTATTTTATAAAAAACTAACTTGTTAAAAAGGAGAATGTACAATGGTCAACATATGTTCTACATATCAATTATGGGCGGGAAATTCCGATTTTAATGTCATTATGTATGACTCATCCTAGTGATCGCAAATTTGCTGTCGTTAAGATCATCAACAAATATGAATAGCCAAGAACAATTAAATAAACCGATAAAGAGGTGGGACCTGTGCCCAAAACAGAGAAAATCTCCATGTCATGGCTGCTGCGTTATCTAAAACCCGTTAAAGGACGGCTGGCCTTACTTTTAATCATGTTGCTCACATCAACGGGGCTTCAGCTTTTGAATCCACAGATTATTAAACGATTTATTGATACAGCAGCAAGTGGGGGAGTCCTCACCAATCTTGTTCAGCTCGCAGGAATATTTCTGGTTGTTGCCGTGTTTAATCAACTCATCACGGTAGCGGTCAGTTATTTGGGGAACGACGTGGCCTGGCGGGCCACGAATCAACTGCGCGGAGATCTGCTGAAGCACTGCCTGCGTCTTGATATGCGTTTTCATAATGTGAAAACACCTGGAGAGATGATTGAACGTGTGGATGGTGACGTAACGAGTATCTCCAATTTTTTCGCAATGTTCATTGTGCAAGTGATCGGGAGTTTTGTGCTGCTGGCCGGAATTCTCGGATTCATGTTCAGTGTTAATGTGCCCATTGCTTTGGTGATGACCGTGTTCACATTATTATCGATCCTTTTCATGGTCTTTATCCGAAATCTAGGCGTGGACTCTTCCAAAAATGAACGTGCGGCAAGTGCCTCTCTGTTCGGATTAATTGAAGAACGCATTGCCGGGATTGAAGATGTGCAAGCAAATGGTCATGTGCCTTATGTGATGAACCGCTTTTACCGCACGATGCGCACGGTATTCCGTAAGGGGAGAAAAGCCTGGCTGCTACGGGTTATTCCGTGGAATACCACAGTAGTTCTGTTCGCACTGGCGGTCACTGCGGTGCTTTTGCTGGGTGTGCATTATTATATGGAAGGTCTAATTAGTATCGGAACATTATTTCTGATCTACCAATATACGCAGATGCTGAATGATCCGATTGAGATGCTTGGAGATCAGGTGCAGGAGTTTCAAAAAGCAAAATCAGGCATGCTGCGCTCCAGAGAGCTGTTGTCCATGCAAAGTGTGATTGAAGAAGGCACAGAGGAGCAATTGCCGGAAGGACCTCTTGGTCTGGAATTCAGCCAGGTGCACTTCAGTTATAACCAGGATAAACCGGTATTGCACGACATTACTTTTGCTATTAAGCCTGGTGAACGTCTGGGAATCATCGGTCGCACAGGGAGCGGCAAATCGAGTCTTAGTCGTGTTCTTCTCCGGCTGTATAATCTGGATCGGGGTACGATTCGTGTAGGTGGAACGGATATCACAGAGCTTTCGTTACAAGCACTCTATCGCCGGGTGGGTATGGTGACACAGGATGTACAGCTGTTTGATGGCACGCTGCGTGACAATCTGACCCTGTTCAATGGGGATGTATCGGATCAGATGATCAAGGAAACGACGGATCGCCTTGGACTTAGCCAATGGATTAATTCACAACCAGAAGGACTTAATACGTATCTGGCTGCAGGTGGAGCTTCATTGTCGGCAGGGGAAGCGCAGTTATTTGCCCTAACCCGCGTATTCCTGACCGAACCGAGTCTGGTTATTCTGGATGAGCCGTCGTCACGTCTGGATGCTGCGACCGAAGGTATGCTGCAATCTGCAATTGATCAGTTAATGAAACGATCCACCGGAGTCATCATTGCTCACCGACTGGCTACACTGGAGAAAGTGGACCGGATTATGGTGCTAGGTGATGGGAAGGTACTGGAATTTGGAGCGAGAGAAGAACTTGCCAGTAACCCGGCATCTCACTATGCCAGACTGCTCATTACAGGCCGAGAGGAGGAATTGGCATGACTGTAGCAGGATTTATAGGCCGTTTGTTTCGATTCAGGCCTTTGTTGTTTATAATCAACGGATTGTTATGGTGTATATTTCATTCCTTGCCGTTAGCTATTGGTATTGGGATGCAGTGGTTTTTTGATCGCACAACAGCGGGTTCTAATGACTACATGTGGCTTGCTGTGCCGCTTATCTTTATTGCTTTGGTCCGAATGGCACGGGTGGGCACATTTTTTGTAGCCTTCTATGCATGGGTTACGTATCTGTATCATGTTCAGGCGATTTTGCGAACCAACATGCTCGCAGCAATCATGCGCTGGCCTGGGCGTAATCTTCCGGCTTCACCAGGGGAGGCGATGAGTCGCTTTCGGGATGATGTCGATGAAGTCGTCGAGTATGTAGAATCATGGGTGGACTTCTGGGGACGGCTCGTATTTGCTGTTGTGTCCATCGTCATTATGGCGAACATTAATTGGCAGATCACATTGGTTGCCGTGCTGCCATTGGTGGTCGTTACCTTACTTAACAACCTGTCCGGAAATCGGGCTCGGAAGTATGCACAGGTTAATCGTGAAGCGACTGGGCGAATTACCAGTTTTATTGCGGAAACGTTTGGAGCAGTGCAAGCCCTGAAACTGGGTCAGGCCGAAGAGAATGTCTCTTCACGTTTCAACCAGTTGAATGAAGATCGTCGCCAGGCTGCACTTCGAGACAATCTGTTCAAGCAGTGGATGAGATCGATGAATCAGCATGTTCTAAGTATCTGTACCGGATTGATTCTACTGATGTGTGCAGCTGAGATGAAAGCAGGGAATTTTACCGTAGGTGATTTTGCCTTATTCACCAGTTATCTGGCCAATATCGGATTTAGCATTTCACTGTTTGGTTATATGGTGTTTCAGCACAAAAGGCTCAAGGTATCCTATGATCGTATGCGTAAGCTATTCCGCCCAGGGGAAGAAGACCAGATCATGGATTCGAGGGAAATCTATCTGTATGAAGATCCGCCGGAACTTGTAAGTGAACAGAGGGACCCTAAGGAGAAGTTGCAATCTCTTGAGGTGAATAAGCTGACTTATCAATATCCGAATTCTGAAAATGGCATAGAAGAGATCAGTTTTCGTCTGAAACGCGGACAATTTCTTGTGATTACGGGACGGATCGGATCAGGTAAATCAACGCTTGTACGAACACTTCTTGGACTGTTACCCAAACAAAAAGGGGACATTCACTGGAATGGAGCGGCTGTTGATCCAGCCACATTCCTGATGCCGCCTAGAGCCGCGTATACCCCTCAAGTGCCAAGATTGTTCAGTGATACGTTGAAAGAAAATATCGTCCAGGGCAAACAGGGTAACACCGAGCAAGCCCTTGAAAAAGCCATTCGTCTGGCTGTGATGGAGAAGGATATCAAACATCTGGATCAGGGGCTTGAGACCCCGGTTGGTCCCAGAGGGGTGATGCTGTCAGGCGGGCAGATTCAGCGCGCGGCCACAGGACGCATGTTAATGACGGAGGCGGACCTGTTTATCTTTGATGACCTGTCCAGTGCACTGGATGTGGAGACAGAACAACAAGTATGGGAAGGGCTGTTCCAAGAGCCGGATGTCACCTGCATCGCAGTTTCTCACCGCAGGGTAGCACTTTCCAAAGCAGATCACATTATCGTGATGAAAGATGGACGCATTGAAGCCGAGGGAAGTTTGGCCGAATTGCTTGCCACCAATGAAGAGATGCAGCTGCTGTGGCAAGGGGAACAAACCCCCGCCAAAGTTGGATAGCTTAAAAAATTTAGAAAAGATAATAAAAAAACAAAAAAGCCTTACAGACGCTCCTTGAAAGAGGACAGTCTGTAAGGCTTTTTATCGTTATAACGAGTGGAAAGATGGAATATTTTTATCTCATCATCTGAGCAATCAAGGAATACGCAATGATGACCAGGAAGATAATAGTGATATGGTTAATGGAGAAGATAAACATCCGTTTGGACCATTTCTCTGTTTCTTTCTTGTCAAAGGTAGCCACACTGAGAATGAGCCAAGCCAAGCTAACCAGAAATGCCACAATAGCGACAAATGGACTCATCGGCCAGAATAAAAAGCTGGAGATCAGTAACAGTACCAGATACACATTTGTCTGAATGTATGTCCGTCTGATGCCTTTAACAACGGGTAGCATGGGAACACCAGCAGCTTTGTATTCGTCAAAACGACGAATCGCAATCCCGTAGAAGTGAGGCATTTGCCATAAGAGCATCGTAACGACCAATGCCCAGATCTCAAAATGACCCAGTTCCGGTGAAATGGCTGCCCAACCGATGAGTGGAGGCACAGCACCCGAAAGACTTCCCACTTCCGTGTTGTAGATCGTTGTACGTTTGGTCCACATCGTGTAAGGGAACACGTACAGCAACAGACCCAAAATACCAAATACAGCAGCGGATGGGGAAGCGATGTACAACATGATGCCCCCGATGATGGTGATTGCAATACCGAGAATTAGACCCGACTTGGTATCTACGCGTCCCGTAACGGTAGGACGTTTCTTCGTACGTTCCATGATCGCATCAATATCACGATCATACAAGTTGTTAAACACCCCTGCAGCTCCAATAATGAGAGAAGATCCAATAAAGGAAAGGATGATTGGTACAATATTAGCTAAGATTGAAGCATCAAATACATATAAAGCCAAACTTAAACCCGCAAACATGGCGATCAGGTTGGACTTGATGATTCCGATTTTGATCGTATCGAAGAATACTTTCGGAATCGAGCTATACTCCAGGCTGATATTGGTCTGTGAACCATTGTTCAATGTTTTCAAGAACTCACTTCCTATATCTATACTTGTATATTATGTCGCTATTATACCATTCAATACACTATGTGATTTAATTAACGTTTTAGTATTTAAAATAATGTCATTTGATTGTGAACAATTTAAAAACAAGGTTGTTTTTAATTGTTAAATAATTATTTCTGTGTTACAGGAGAGAATCCAAAAATCCGGGTATAACAGTGATTAAAGTTTGTTCTGTCATTGTAGTGTAAGTGTAAATAATCTTTTATTCAACTCACACAGATTGGATTGAAGAACGTAGTTAAAGATATATGTTGCAAAATGGTTAGGTTTTGTTTATTGTAGATATAAGATATCTTTAATAGTCTTGTTTAAAATGTGTTCTTGTAAATCTCCGATATTACTTTCTTAAGAGAAAGCGGAGGTTATTTTTAAAGCTTAATTAGAGATATTAAATGTCTGGAAAGGGTGTATAGTATGAGTAATATGAATCAACTCTTGGATGTAATTATTATTGGTGGAGGACCAGCGGGGCTTAATGCAGCTCTAGTACTTGGCAGGGCCCGCAAGAACGTTGTGGTCATTGATGATGAGACACCGCGTAACTGGGTTACAAGGGAGACTCATGGGTTTGTGACAAGAGATGGGGCAAGTCCACGTGAATTCCGGAAAGCTGCCAAAGAACAGATTGCAGCGTATCCCTCAGTTCAATTTGCTTCCGATACGGCAACAGCGATAACAGGTAGCGATGGTGATTTTGTAGTTAAGACTACTCAGGGGGCAAGTTATCGCACGAAAAAGATTTTGTTTGCGGTAGGCAAGAAAGACCTTCCCTTGGATATTAACGGATTAACAGAAGTTTACGGTAAAAGTGCGTTTGTGTGTCCATATTGTGATGGATGGGAGTTAAGAGACCAGTCGCTGGTCATCATCGTTAGTGGAGATAAGGCATTACATATGGCAAAAGTCATATCCGGCTGGACAGAACGTTATACGATCTGTACGAATGGATCAGATTCCTTAACCGATGAGCAGCGTGAAGAGCTGAAGCGGCATAATGTTACTGTATTCAATGCACCGATTCAATCCATTAACTCTGAAGAAGGGATGGTACAGCAAGTTGTACTAAATGACGGTACAGCGATTCCATGCACAGGAGTTTTCTTCCAACCGAAACTGTTTACCGGATCAGAACTGCCAAAGGCCATCGGTTGTGAAATTACAGAGTCAGGAACGGTTATCGTTGATGCTTCCGGCAAAACATCCGTAGCGGGTGTATACAGTGCTGGTGATGCAGCATCCGAGATGTATCAGGCAATCACGGCTGCGTCTCTGGGGGCATTGTCTGCGGTGAGCATTAATAATGAATTGAATTTCGAGAAGTGGGATGAGCCAAGTCATCATTAGAATACATTAAAAAGAGTCATAAAATCATAGCGTCATTGGTTCATACAGTAGGGGATTGCATATGCAATCCTCTATTTGTTGTTATTCAATTTAAACGTTGAACGGTTCAATAGAAAGTAATTCAGCCGGAAGAAAATTTGATATTAATTCAATTATGGTTTATTGTATTATCAAATGATACATATTACTATCATTTATATAATCTTCAAAGGAGAGATCACTTATGAATGAAAGCAGAGCAGCCATCATATGGCTAACGAATACCTTGCTCCACGGCGTAGAGATAAGAGGTGATCATCATGAGTGATGCAACTTACATTCCACAGCCCAAAATGTATGGGCCACTTGGCAATCTGCCCTTAATTGATAAAGATAAACCCACGCTGTCGCTAGGCGTTCTGGCTGAACAGCATGGACCGATATATCGACTTACCGTTCCCGGTTATTCCGGTTTAATCGTATCTGGACCAGATCTTGTCGCTGAGTTGTGCGATGTGTCCCGGTTTGACAAATATGTATACAATGAACTCGAAAATGTACGTGCCTTTGGAGGCGATGGTTTATTTACAAGCAGAACATCGGAGCCCAATTGGAAAAAAGCCCATAACATCCTGCTTCCCACCTTCAGCAAACAGGCCATGAAAGGTTATCATCCCATGATGGTCGATATTGCCGAACAGTTGGTCAATAAGTGGGCACGCCTCAATTCCAACGATACGATTGATGTTGCGGATGATATGACACGCCTTACGTTGGATACCATTGGACTATGTGGATTCAATTATCGGTTTAACAGTTTTTACAGACAGGACCACAGTGCTTTTATTGAAAGCATGGTTCGGGCATTAAATGAAGCTATGCAAAAGAGCTCACGTTTGAAAATTCAGAATCTGCTTATGGTGAAAACCAAACGACAGTTCCAAGCGGATATTCAGACGATGTTCTCTCTGGTAGATCAGATTATAGAGGAACGTAAAGCGAGTTCAGCACCCGAAGAGGTCGACTTGCTCGCACGTATGTTGAATGGCAAAGATCCGGAGACTGGCGAAATGCTGGATGATGAGAACATCCGGTATCAGATTATTACATTTCTCATTGCCGGACATGAAACCACGAGTGGTCTATTATCTTTTGCTCTTTACTTTCTACTGAAAAATCCGGAATCGCTTCAAAAGGCGTATGACGAGGTGGATCAGATATTGGTCAGTGACTCACCACAGTACGAAGAAATTCTTCAGCTTTCTTATATTCGCATGATTCTTAGTGAATCGCTTCGTCTTTGGCCAACAGCTCCGGGATTTGACGTATATGCGAAAGAAGACACCGTCATAGGTGGCAAATATCCCTTAAAGAAAGGGGAAAGTTGCAGTATTCTTTTGCCCCAGCTTCACCGTGACAGAGAGGCATGGGGAGAGGATGCAGAGCTTTTCCGTCCAGAGCGATTTGAAGATACGGCGAAAGTGCCTCATCATGCGTATAAACCTTTTGGTAATGGGGAGAGAGCATGTATCGGCATGCAGTTTGCTTTATATGAAGCAACACTTGTGCTTGGCATGGTCCTTAAACATTTTGAACTGATCGATTATAGCAACTATGAGTTGGATGTTAAACAGACGCTGACATTGAAGCCGGGAGACTTCCGGATCCAGGTGAAAGCGCGTGAAGTGTCACAAAAGATGAATAAGTCTACCAGATCTGTGGAAGAGAAACCTGCTCCTGTTGTTCATAAAAATATAGCAATTGACAGCCAGAGGGGAGAAATCCTGGCCGTTGAAGCAGATGGTAAGCCTTCGCTCCTGGTGTTATATGGTTCCAATCTGGGAACGGCAGAAGGCATTGCCCGAGAGCTTGTGGAAAAAGGGCGTTCGTATGGAATCCCAAGTGAAGCAGCCACTCTGAATGAGTGTGTTGGCCGCATTCCCCGCCAAGGTGTCGTTCTTATCGTCACAGCTTCGTATAACGGTAAACCTCCGCAAAATGCTACGGCATTTGTAGACTGGTTAAAGGGAACAGAGTCAGAGAAAGCACGGGATGTAAACTATGCCGTTCTGGGCTGTGGAGATCGGAGTTGGTCCGGGACGTACCAGAGCATTCCTCGATTAATAGATGAGAGGCTTGAAGAATGGGGAGGTAAAAGACTGTTATCCCGCGGTGAAGCCGATGCCGGAGGTGACATGGAGAAACAAGTCGAGACGTGGCAGCATATGTTGTGGCCTCAGGTGTTGAGTGTCTTGGGGATTAGCGAGGAAGCAATCAAATCCTCGAAGCCAAGCGCCAGCAGACTTCAAATGGAGTTTGTCCGCGAGAAAACGGATATGCCTCTTGCACGAACTTATGATGCCAGCTATGCCACGGTTGTAGTCAATAAAGAGCTTCAGGCGCTGGGAAGTGGAAGAAGCACACGTCACATCGAAGTGTTACTGCCTGAAGGCATGAATTATAGAGAAGGCGACCATCTCGGCGTGTTGCCTAGCAATCCGAAGCAGAATGTGGATCGGATACTCAGTCGGTTCGGACTACGTGGGGATACTCCGATCCAATTAAGTTCGGACGTCAGCCATCTCACACACCTTCCACTGAACAGACCCGTCAAGATTCATGAGTTGCTCGCTCATTGTGTGGAATTGCAGACACCAGTTACCAGAACACAGTTGCAGGAGTTAGCTAATCATACGATATGTCCACCTCATAAGCGTGAACTGGAAGGCATGTTGGATGAAAACAGATACAAGGATTATATTCTTGCCAATCGAATCACCATGTTGGACCTGCTAGAAAAGTATGAGGCGTGTGAGCTGCCATTCGAAAAATTCCTTGAACTATTGCCTCCGCTTAAGCCCAGATATTATTCAATATCCAGCTCGCCAAGCCTGAATTCCGAGCAAGCAAGCATAACCGTATCGGTAGTAAGAGAGCCTGCATGGAGTGGCAAAGGCGAATACCAGGGAGTTGCTTCATCGTACCTCGCTGGTTGTCAACCCGGAGCACGTATTCTGATGTTTGTACGTACATCTGAATCCGAATTTGATCTGTTGGAAGAGGTTGATGTTCCGATGATCATGGTGGGACCAGGGACGGGGGTAGCACCATTCAGAGGTTTCCTCCAGGCGAGAGCTGTTATGAAACAGAGAGGTTTGTCTCTAAGTGAAGCGCATCTGTTCTTTGGGTGCAGGAATGATTCAGATTTCATATATCGTCAAGAGCTTGAACAATACGAGCGAGAAGGGATCGTTAAACTACACACTGCTTTTTCTCGTGCGGAGGGCGAGCCCAAAACGTATGTACAGCATCTAATGAAAGAGAATTCCGAACAGTTAATTCACATGCTGATAAACAAAGGAAAACTCTACGTATGCGGGGATGGAAGCCAGATGGCTCCTGCGGTAGAAGAGACTTTGCAACAAGCGTATCAGGAGGTGCAGGGAGCAACGGTGCAGCAAGCGAAGGACTGGCTCATTCAGATTCAGGCCGAAGGACGCTACGTGCAAGACGTGTGGGCAG
This sequence comes from Paenibacillus sp. FSL H7-0940, assembly GCF_037979415.1. Taxonomy (NCBI): domain Bacteria; kingdom Bacillati; phylum Bacillota; class Bacilli; order Caryophanales; family Paenibacillaceae; genus Paenibacillus; species Paenibacillus sp. FSL H7-0940. The sequence continues at coordinate 2,573,761 of NZ_CP150280.1, read as the reverse complement.
GTAATAAACCGGTTGAATCCTCTCAATATATCTATTAAAACTTAAAATGAAAGAGTAGTTCACATGAATTTAATCAAATATTTTCACTATATGACAAATATTACATTTTAATAGAGTGATATCCTATATGATGAATATGTACTTAAATACGAAAGGAAGATGAAGATGAAAAAGAAACTTATGATCGGTCTTTTAACTGTCGTTGCATGTTTCACGCTTGGCTCCACATCTTTTGCAGCTAGTGTACCTTCAACTTCAGTCAATAATTTACCCGAAAGTACACAAGTCGTTCCTTACGCACAAAAGTATATAACTTGGCAAGTTATTTTACCTAAGTCTCAATTCCCAACGCTTGGTGATATTCCAATGACAGCTAGTTATAATGTTGATCCATACTGGGGACAACTCACACTTCAATCAGTTGATGGTCAGACAGGTTATACATGGACCGTGACCTACGCAGGTTATGTCAATTATTAAGTAGTAATGGAATAATGCTACTCATCCAAAAATAGCCGCTCGATTTGGAGTTTCACATCCAAATCGGCGGCTGTTTTGATTGGATTTGTAAGAACGAGTAATGACTCTTATCTGGAATCCTAAATCGTTGCTGTACTGTTGTTGGCGCTCAGGGCGGAAATCGGATCGAAAAGAGGGCCCTGTTATACGAGCAGTGCAATATCTACTGATTGAGCGGACTATCACAGAAAAGACCATGATGGACTGATCAGGTGTTATAAAGCGCATTAAACAATATCCCTGAACTTGTATACTTTGCTGTGTTCACAGCATTCCAATTTTCGAATTTAATTGAAACGATCTGAGTTGGCCTTACCCATTTACGGGGCAGTTCTTAATAGGTTCTGTTAATAAGTCTACCAAATTGTATCACTGCTTTTCTCACAAATGAAAATTTAAATGTAAAATGTTGTGATGACTGCCTTATGAGAATGCTTTCAAATTTAAATTCTAAATTTTTGATTGACAGTCCTTATCTGAACGAGTTTAATTATATAGACCGATTGTTATAATTATTTGAAGGAAGTGGCTTTCGTTGAGTGAAAAGTCTAATGCTAGAGAGTCTATTGTCAGCACAGCAGCGAGACTGTTTTTTTCACAAGGATATCATGCGACCGGTCTGAATCAGATCATCAAAGAGAGTAGTACGCCGAAAGGGTCGTTGTATCATTATTTCCCGCAAGGCAAGGAAGAGCTCGCGCACGAGTGTATTCAAAAAGCCAATGAACATATCTTGCAGACATTTGAGAAAACATTTGCAGCCCACGACAATACGGGGGATGCCATTCAGAGATTTATTCATGATTTGGCTCATGAAACAGAAGCAGCCGGGTTTACCGGATTTCTGCCATTCAGCTTCTGGGCAGCTGTGGAGACATCGTGTATTAGTCAGCAGTTGCGTATTGCATGTCAGGGTGTATTTGCAGATTGGCAGGATGTCATTAAGAAACATCTGATTCTGGATGGCGTTGGTGAAGAGAAGGCGCGGGAGACGGCACTTCTGATCATTTCTTTGATGGAGGGAGCACTGATTATCAGCCTGACGAATCAGGATAAACAGCCTCTGCTGACGGCTGCTGAGTATTTGTCGGTTGTGACGAAGAACGCCAAACAGATTCAATAATTTATACCAAGAGACAGAGAAAAAGAAAGTTCGATACGTTTGAGGAGGATGGGATCGTGGAGGTTTCCATGAAGGCTGATTCTGCACAGAATCAACAAGAAACAAAGCAATACAAGGTATTTCCGATTTTGTTCGCGATGCTACTGAGCGGCTTTATTGGTCTGTTTGGAGAAACGGCATTAAACGTGGCATTGACGCCACTTATGGCTCTACTGGAAGTAGGTCCTACAACGATTCAATGGTTAACTACAGGTTACTTGCTTGTGTTGGGAATCCTGGTACCGGTATCCGGTATGCTGTTGCAGTGGTTTACCACTAGACAGTTGTTTACAACATCTTTGATTTTCTCGATTGCAGGAACATTTGTTGCTGCACTTGCACCTAGCTTCGAAATTCTGTTGGTGGCACGGGTACTGCAGGCGATAGGTACAGCGCTATTGTTGCCACTGATGTTTAACACCATATTGGTTATTTTCCCGATTGAAAAACGTGGTGCTGCCATGGGATTGATTGGTTTGGTTATTATGTTTGCACCAGCAAGCGGTCCGAGTATCTCCGGTCTGATTCTGGCTAATCTGAGCTGGCATTGGATCTTCTGGATCTCCTTGCCGTTCTTCATTATCTCACTGGTATGCGGCTTGTTGTTCTTGCCAAATATTTCGAAATTGACCAAGCCCAAAATTGACGTACTGTCCATTATCCTTTCTACCCTTGGTTTTGGTGGTATCGTATACGGCTTCAGTAGTGCAGGGGGACATGGAGAAACTGGTGGAGGCTGGACGAGTCCGGTCGTTGTTGCCACTCTCGTTATTGGTGTGTTGTCCTTGCTGTTATTCAGTATCCGTCAGTTGAGAATGAAACAGCCAATGATGGATTTGCGAGCGTTCAAATATCCGATGTTTACGATTGGCTTGATCCTGATATTCATCTGTATGATGATGATGCTGTCATCCATGCTGATCCTGCCAATGTATCTGCAACAAGGTATGGCCGTTACAGCGTTAACTGCCGGACTGGTTCTATTGCCGGGTAGTCTGCTGAATGGTTTACTGTCTCCGGTCATGGGCCGACTGTTTGACAAGTTTGGTCCGAAGTGGCTTGTGATTATTGGTCTGGCTGTCGTAACGGTTGTACTCTTCATGTACACTGGAATTACACCTACAACAACACTGGCAAAAATCATTACGCTGCATGTGTTCATGATGGTCGGAATCTCGATGATTATGATGCCTGCACAAACGAATGGTCTGAACCAATTGCCACGTGAGTATTATCCTCACGGTACTGCCATCATGAATACGTTGCAACAGGTATCCGGAGCGATCGGTACGGCTGTTGCGGTAAGTATACTGAGCGCAGGACAATCCCGCTTTTTGAGCGGAGTAGCGAACCCGGAAAGTCCAGAAAATCAACTGGCAGGTTTCACGTCAGGTGTACAGAATGCGTTTGTATTCGCATTAGTTCTGTCGATTATCGGTCTGATTACTTCACTCTTTGTGAAACGGGTCAAAGTAGGATCAACGCCAGGACAACAAGGTCCTATGCATTAATCCATTAAGTAACAATAATAATTAGATATTGTATAAGAGCGATGTGTCCCTTAACTTTAAGGACGCATCGCTTTTTTTCGTACTTATTCTATACTTTTTTGGTGTTGACGTGAAACGGGTTACAGCCTTTAGAGTAAAAATGTAGCCGGAATACGGCGGTTTAAAGAATGAATTTCAGAGCAAATACTTCATGTACCGGCAAAATTGTATATGTTCATACTAATATAAAAGGGTAATATAGAATGTAATAGTACAATTTTCAACCAATTCGAAAACGGTTTATATTTTATTTTTAATCAAGGAGACTTCATTATGATCATCATCAATCCCATTGGCAACAGCATTGAAAAGATGCTGTTGCACTACGAAAAAAATGGCCATCTTACTCTACAGGCTTCGCTTATTAGTAATAACTCGGTTGTATATAAATTGCAAGACTATTGTCTCAAGGTATATGCTTCACGTGCAAAATTGGATGGGGAGATAGAAAGTGAGGCACTTAGGGCATTGCAGAGTAATCCTTATGCACCTAAATTGTATGCGTATTCACCAGGGGAGTACACCCTGACAGAGTGGATTGAAGCATTCAAACTGAAACAGTACCGTGTGACCTATGGACACATTCCTCCCAACTTGATATACGATATGTTTACGACGGAACTTCAGCAGATTCATGCTGGATATTGGGACTGGGATGTCATTCGTTATGAGAATTTGCTCTGGACCAAGACAGGTGATGTGAAGAGAACGAACTTTTGGTTGTGTGAGCCTGTAAACTCCAGACGTGAGAGCTTATATAACCAGGTCATTCAAAGAATTGATAACATCTACAATGGCGATCGTACCGAAATGGAGGCGATGGAACAGTACTTTTATCGTCACCAGTTGACTGAATTAGAGATCGAACAAGCTTTCAGCGATTTCAGGTCCCAACGGCCAAGATTGGCGATAGCACAATAAATCTCATACTTAAAACCCCAAAGATATTAGAGATACCTTTGGGGTTTCTTTCATGATATAACATTGCCTTACTTTAGCAGAGTGCACGTTACTTCTTCACCAGGGCCAATATCTCTTCCGCAACGAGGTCAGGGCGATATTGATGGATGTAATGATCGGTATCTTTAATGGTTACCTGTTTAGAATCATCTGACCAGGATTTGAATTCTACTTGGGATTTATCCCATTCGGGTTCACTTGCACCGAGGTAATCAGCCGTCAGTATGGTCAGTGGAAACGGTAAGGTTTGTTTGTGATCTACAACCACTTTGGCATTGGCAGCTATTTCACGTAATTCATCCAACGTGTTCACATTACCATAGTTGTGCAACAGCGCAGTTGTATCCAATTTTTTCAGATCATCGGGTACAAGTTTCAGTTCATTACGATTGGCATTAGAAGTTTCGACAACCATGTCAGATTGCATGGAGAGGCGGAATAGTCCGGTTTGGATACGGAATTTATTCGCAAAACCACCAATTGTGTCTGCCAAAGAGTCATCGTCATTCGAATAATATTCGGGGCTTCCGCCATCAATCATGACGATACCCTTGACGAGATCAGGGTATTTTTGTGCGAAACGGATGGTTTCCAGCGAGCCGAGCGAATGTCCAACTAATACATAAGGTGGTTTCTGTCCGGATACCTGCAACAACTCGTGTAATTCTTCAGCTACGGTATCGACATCACGTTTTTTATCGGTCTGATCGCTATATCCATAGCCAAATCGGTCATATACAGCGAATTTTGTGTTGGGAGCAAGCTTTTCATATAATGGATAATAATCTACATAGGGATTAGCGGTCCCCCAGCCGGAGGCGAGTACTACCGTTACATCGCCTTCTCCACCAGTATATAGATGCATATTGTCTCCATGGACTTCGTACAGCTTACCAGGGGGGACGAGTGTTTTGGCATCCTGCCTTAGACCCACTTGTTGGTAGATCACGCCAGTACCCAGAAGCAACAGAACTATCGCCAGGTCAAATATCAAAAACTTAACTAATCTTTTACGCCATTTCTTCATGTTCTCTCACATACTCTCCATGTATTTTCTCTATCATATATGCCCAATCTTATAGGAGAGAAAACAGAGTCTTAATTCTATCTTAATTGAGTTTATTTCCGATCATGGGGAATGGGCGTGTTCTAGTGAAAATTGTATATCAACGGCCAATGAATTAATATATAGCTACGATATGAATAGTTCTCTTCCAAATATTGAACCTAGATTGATTATATAGAACAGAAGGTATGTATAATGACAAAATACGAAAATCAGCTCCCGACATCGGCAGGCATGAACTTCAAGTCCCTGATCAGTATATTGAGAGATTCAATGCGTGGCAATGTAGAGCGGAGGCCATCTGGCACGATGCCTATGGAGATATGTGAACCTGCTGAAACCTTCAGTGCATCCGATAATCCACAGGTTACATGGTTCGGACATTCGGCTTTTTTACTCGAAATTGAAGGGCACAGATTGCTCTTTGATCCGATGCTGGGCAATCGTCCATCCCCCGTATCCTGGGTGGGTACCAAACGATACAGCACCAATCTACCGATTCAACCGGAAGATTTCCCAACACTGGATGCAATCATTATATCGCATGACCATTATGATCATCTGGATTATGACTCCATTCGCAGATTGAAGGATAAAACAAAGCGATTTATCGTACCGCTTGGGGTACGTCGTCGTCTGATTCAACTGGGTGTGCCTTCGGAACAGATTACTGAACATAACTGGTGGGATGAGTTATCGTTCAAAGGTTTAACATTCGCTTGCACGCCAGCAAGACATTTCTCTGGCAGAGGATTATTCGACCGTAATTCTACTTTATGGTGTTCGTGGGTTATCGCTGGACAACATACGAAGGTGTTCTTTAGTGGGGACAGCGGATACGGTCCTCATTTCAAGGAAATTGGCAGTAAATATGGTCCATTTGACCTGACCTTGATGGAGTGTGGGCAATATGACGAGCGTTGGTCCAACATTCACATGATGCCGGAAGAAACAGTGCAAGCACACTTGGATGTAGGGGGTAAGTTGCTTATTCCGATTCATTGGGCCGCATTTACGCTTGCCTATCATGCCTGGAATGAACCAGTCGAACGGATTACGAAGGCTGCACATGCTTTGAATGTTAAGATTGCAACTCCCAAAATCGGCGAGAAGGTTGTGCTTCATACGGAGGATTATCCTACACATCCATGGTGGAGACCGGAATTAGGATAAAAAAATAAAAGCGTTCAGCTCATTGAATGAGTGGACGCTTTTTCTATTACATTTTACATCAGGATTGATAGTGCACTGTAAATTAACAACATACCCATGACGATATTAACAGGACGCTCGTATCTTAATAAAAAGCTCTGGAATAACATGCCACCGAACGCCCAGGTCATATTGGCACTAATACCGATGAAGGTGAGCAGCAAGGAAAATACAATTAAATGAACATGGGACTGCCCAAGAGGCAGAACAAAAACGGATATGGCAGTAAGCCCATACAGAATGACTTTGGGATTGATGAATTGCAGGGTGAACCCAAATAGAAATGAATAATGATTAACCTTGTTTTCTTGCGAATCTGCAGGTTTACTTCGCATGATTTTGAGAGCCAGATAGAGCATATACACACACCCTAATACGTTCAATACGGGTGCGATCCTGGGAATATATTGATGAAGAATAAGGTTGAAATAACTGGATAGAAACATAATTAGCAGGCAGCCGGCTGCAACTCCACTAATAAAAGGAAGGGTCTTGCGGAACCCCTGATTTCTGGCATGCGTCATGGAAATGATGTTGTTGGGTCCGGGTGTAAATGAAGCGATGATTGCATAGGTCACTAAAGGTATAATGTTCATGGTTCCTCCACGTTTTCTTAGTTGTGTGATATAATGAACTAAAATGTACGTTATAGCGTACGATCTTTATTATTGTACAACATGTACGTTATATAGCACAACAAAATTATGAAATGAGGAGGATGGATTTTTGAAAAACATTAATAGTATTCTTGCTCAGAACCTGAAACAGCTTAGGGAACAAAGAAAACTCAGTCTGGACAAGGTCGCCGAAATGTCTGGTATTAGCAAGACCATGCTTGGTCAGATTGAACGTGGTGAATCCAATCCATCCATTGCAACCGTATGGAAGATTGCTAATGGCCTGAAAACTTCCTTTACTGCTTTGATTCACGAGCCGAAGTCAGATACAACCGTTGTAACGGGGGATGATATTCAAGTATTGATGGAGGATGAGGGAAGGGTTCGGATTTATCCGCATTTTCCTTTTGAAGAAGGACGCCGCTTTGAAATATATATGATGGAGATGGACCCCAAGTCTGAGTTGAAAGCTGAACCGCATATCGAAGGTACGGAAGAGTTTATTACGGTCTTTGAAGGTGAAGTTACGATTAGAGTAGGGGCGGAAGATTATACGGTGAGTTCAGGGGAGTCGATCCGTTTTGGAGCGGACAAGCCTCACGCCTACGTTAACTCCGGTGCTAAGACGAACAAATTCAACATGGTCATTCATTATTCGAAGTGAGATGCAAAGATCCATCTGTGAATGTAACGAACGATGAACGAATAAATGCATACATGAAAGGAATGACAATAAAGCAGCCTGATGTAATGAACTGCAACTCCCTCGTTAGTCGTGTCGTGTCTCACAAAGGGTTCAGTTCAAAACATTGGCTGCTTTATAGGTTTGTTCGCTATGGAGTCCAACGCCTATGATAGGACTCTAACTTATGGCTTTTCTTTAGCCTGACGCTGTATTTCCTTGGCTGTTAATGCTTTATCATACACTCTTACGTTATCCAGACTGCCTTTGTAGAACGGATCAGACGTATAACGACTCTTGCCTACATAAGCTTCCGTTACCTGCAGATCTTTCGGGTTAAAAGTAATCTCAGAGTTGCTTGCAACCGATGTACCATTCACATACAGAGTACCCACATCACCCTGAAGGGTTACAGCGACATGAACCCACTCTTTGGAAGGCAGCGGATTTGCTGCAATCAGGCTCTGATCCCGTCCCTCATTATGAATGGTGAATTGTAATGCCCCATTATGTTGGGAGGGAGTAAGGAACATATGCCTTGTCAAACCATTTCCAAAGTCGAAAATACGCTGCCAGGACCCGCCACCGTCCCAATTGACCCAGGCGCTAAACGTGAAATCCGTTGTATCTGTAATGAGTCCAGGTAACTGAATGTAACTGTCTGTCCCATTGAATGTAGCAGCCTGATTTTTGCCACTAGCAGCAGAACTGATCACGTTAAAGGCTTGTCCGTGATATCCGTTTTTACTGTAATCCTGTGCGACTTTGCCAATTTTCTTGTGTTCAAAAGTATACTCCCCGAGCAATGGGCTTACCGCTTGCTGTGGAATGATAACGTTAAACGTTTTGGAGCTTACCGCAGTTCCTTTACGAATCGTTGCGGTTAATTTCACTTTGGCATCGCCCTTACCGGCGCGAGGTCGCTGTACTACACCTGTAGTGGATAGAACCGAAGCATTGGAGCTTTTCCACGTAATCTCTGCATCACTTGTTCCCTTGGTAGGCAGAGATAGGTTGAAGAACACATGATCCGTACTGCTAATGCTCAGGTCCTTTTTCACCGCATCTACAATGTCCTGATCACTCCGTTCAACACTTTGACTTCCCCAGATGGCAATTCCGGAGGATGAGAGCGCGCTAAAGGTCAGAACCGTACTTTGAGATTCCGAATTCCATTCATGTGTGAAAACGCCTTTGTACTCAACGTTATTCGATGTGATCTGAACCTTGTTGTCTGCGCCAAGACTCCATGTTCCTGTCACGGTACCATGAATCTGCCCATCTGCCGTGAACTGAACGGTCTGGGATGGCTTGATGTCCGCCGTGATGTCCTTACCATGATTCACCCATTGGTACTGACCAGCGATCTCCTGAGTTGTCAGCTGCGTGGTATCTTCTCCCAAAGCCGCATAGCGATATGGAGAAACAACGGGCCAACCATCTGCATTCATATGCATCTCATGCACGCGAACTTCATGCTCTTCGCCACGCCCTGGAAAGCGGGTATGGAAGATGAGAAATTGTTTGCCAGTCTCCGGATCAACATAAGCAGAGTTATGCCCTGGCGATACATAACCGCTACCTAGGCCTGTGCCCGGATCACCGATCTGTCTCTCGAACAGGAAGTTCCCCATCAATTTGACTCCAAATGGCTCAATAGAACGATCGTCAAACAACGGTTTATCCTTGTCCGCTTTAACGTTGATCATATCGTTTCCTTCCGCATCGAGGAAAGGTCCATCCGGTGTTTGGGAGCGGGCTACGCGAATGTTGTATCCTCCATCAGCACCTAGCCCACCGTAAGACAGGTACAGATAATAATAATCAGTTTCGGGACTGTAGAGCATATAAGGGGCTTCAATACGACTATGATTGCCTCCGGTCAGCTTTTTGCCATAACCTTGATTTGGCAGTGGTTTACCTGTCGTTGCATCCATCTCCAGAATGAAAATCCCTCCTGAATACGAGCCATACACCATCCATAACTTGCCGTTTTTATCATAAAAGACATCCGGATCGACCACATTGGGATGAATCGTTGCATCGTAAATGGTACCATCCTCACTGATCTGATCCCACATGCCGGATTTCAACAGAATGCCTTGATCCTTATAAGGGCCTTCGATATTGTCTGCGACAGCAATGCCGAGCGCTGATCGCGGAGAGTCCCCTTTACAAGCATTGTAGTACATATAAAACTTGCCATCCGCCAATTGAATGACATCTGCTGCCCATAACGTATCCGTCTGCGCCCACTCCAACGCTTCAGCGAATTCCTTGGTTACATTGGGGACAACAGGGTTGTTATCTGTAACGCCGGAGGCGACCAGATCCCAGTTCAGAAAGTCTTTGGATTTAGCCACTTGCAGATGTGAACCAAAAATATAAAACGTATCATCCACCTTAATGACAGAAGGGTCATGAACGGAAACATTTTTAAATGTTGGAGCAGTATTAGCGATAGGTGTGGTGGAACTCTGCGAGTTACCCACGGTTTCCCCTGAACCATTTGCGAACACCGAGACCGGTGCCAAAGTTGTTGCAGTAAGTAAAGTGGTGCTTAGTACAGAAATGTTAAGTACGCGAACCCAATAACGTTTCATACGTTTCCCCTTTCCTATTTCCCGGAATGAAAAATCAACCGATACTTGGCAGCACACGATAAAAGGTTCGGCAGACCTCCTTTGAGCATTTCATTATATCAAGCGCTTTCATTTGTTATATTATCAATTGATTTATATGTTTGTAAACCATAAATCTAATGTTTATAAGAGTAAAATGAAAAATAAATAAGAGACGGGAAGAGCCGATAAAGGTCATTACATTCAAATAAACCAGTTGTCTTTCTCAAATTTAGGATTGAAATGGGGATCGATGATGCGCTATTATTACGTTTAAGAAATGTGTTTAACTATTTATCAATCATTTTATATTAATACGAATCAAAAGCGTGAACCGACAATTTTCAACTACATAGGAGGTAAGAACATGAGCACATATCAAAATCAATTAATTGCACAATACACGTTTGAAGATACCGTTCAGATCGGGAAGGACAGCTCCGGTAAGGGACATGATGGTATAGCCAAAGGCGAGATTCTACCTGTGATATCCGAGTTGAAAGGCAGAACGGCGGTGACTTTCAACGGGGGAGCGAATGGAACTTCTTATCTGCAATTACCCTCGAATCTGCTTCGTGATGTAAGCGATAACACGGGAATTACGATTGCCACATGGGTGTTTCTGGGCAAGGGGGCTAATGTGTGGGAACGCATTTTTGACTTTGGTAAAGGGGAGAAGGGGCCGTATTTGTTTCTGACACGTCAGCTCTTGGGAACGTTATATGCCGGCGATAATCTGGTTGTCCACCCAAGTGGAGGAGTTGCAAGTGGAGAATGGCTGCATATTGCGCTCTCCGTGGCAGGTAGCCAAGGGGGAACGTTGAGCAGTGCGGGTCCAATTGTGTATGTGAACGGGGAGAAGGCCGCAGACGGCTCGATCAGTCAGACGTCGAGCGGCAATTATGCCAAATTGCGCGAATGGTTTGATTCGTTCACCGATCCTGAGAATTATAGCCAGAATTATATTGGACGTTCCCAGTATGCAGCGGATGTGGACTTTGCAGGTTCGTTGTCCGACTTTCGGATCTATGGGGCAACGCTCACCATGGATGAAGTCATTGAAGTGATGTGTGAATCACTGACAGATGAAGCGATTGTGAAGCTTGCGGCGGACAAGTACTTGTCCTTCCCCAACCGAATCATCACCAAGGATGTATCATTACCTGCAGACTTGCTGGGTGGTAAAGTGTCTGTTGAATGGAGCTCCAGTAAGCCGGAAGTCTTGTCCGAGAGCGGGGAAGTTCAGATGATCACATCAGCACAAGAGGTTACGCTCCGTGCGCTTCTGAACAGAGGTGATCGTAAGCTGAGCCAAAGCTTTGACGTGTCTGTTGTGCCAGCGCATCTCCCGCCTTACACGGTCACTATCCATGGAGATCAGAAGGTGGCGGATATCAGTGAAGTCATGTATGGACTTTTCTACGAGGATATTAACAACGCGGCAGATGGCGGAATCTATGCAGAGCTTGTTCAGAATCGATCATTTGAGTCTTTTGCATTTGATACGTACTCGCATGACTCTGGAGAATGTGGTTGTTCGACAGGTCGAAATCGTGAACCTTTGTTTGCCTGGTCAGGCGACACCGAGAAAATGCGCGTACAGCATACGGATGGACTAAACGTTCATTTTAACGTGGAAGACCCTGAAGTAAATGCTTATTATGTAACGGTTCAGGATGGGGCTACGATTCGGAATCGTGGATTCTCAGACTCCAACCAGCATTGTGCCATGTCCATCAAGCAGGGTGAATCATATGACTTTACCGTATGGGCAAAAGCAGAATTGGCAGGAACGATCACTGTTCAATTGCAGGATGGAAGTGACACTTCCATCAGTGATTCGGTAACACTTCATGTTGAAGGTGGGAAGACATGGAAGAAATACGGTCTGTCTCTAACCGGAACGGAGACTGTACTTGGTCAACTGGCACTTACGTTTGCAGGTGACATTTCCATAGATATGGTGTCCTTGGTCCCTCAGAATGTATGGGGAGCTGATCCGAAAGAAGAGGGAATATCGGCTACAGCACATGCCAACTACACAGGTAACCCGAACTATCGATTGAGAAAAGATCTAATTCAGGCACTCGCAGATCTGCATCCGAAGTTCTTGCGTTTTCCGGGAGGATGTATCTCGGAGGGATCTTTTATCTGGGATAACGTATATGACTGGAAGGATTCTGTGGGTCCGGTTGAGCTCCGCAAAGAAAATTACAATGTCTGGGGTTACATGATGACGATGGGCCTCGGTTATATGGAGTACTTCCAACTGGCGGAAGATCTGAATGCCGCTCCGGTTCCAGTCATGGCTTGCGGTGTGTTGTGTCAGGCACGCTCGGATTATGCTCACCCTGCGGGTGGCGCTTTAAGGGATTATTATATCCGCAACTTTACAGATCTGATTGACTTTGCACTCAGTACAGACTTTGAACACAACGAATGGGCGGCTGTACGAAGCCAGATGGGCCATCCTGAACCGTTTGATCTTCGTTATCTGGGTGTAGGTAATGAGAACTGGGGCACTGAATTTTTTGCCAACTTCGAAGTATTCAAACATTCAATAGATGAGTACATGAAACAGAACTATCCTGATCATGAGCTGCACATTATCTCGACGGTTGGTGCTCAGGCGGATGATGATGCGTACCAGGAAGGATGGAAGTTCCTTAGTGGGAACCTCACCGGATCGGCTCAAGTTGCTTTTGCAGATGGCACAGAGGTGATGGAGGAGACCGTAACCTGGTATGAGAATCAGGACAATTACATGGACACCATTGCAGATGAGCACTACTACCGCTCCAATGAATATTTGCTGAATAACGCGGATCGATACAACTACTATGACCGGGCTTATCTTGAAGACGGAAGTATCGATTGGAAAGAAACATCCAAAGTATTTGTTGGAGAATATGCTTCCACGGACAAAAACACGCTGGCAGGAGCGGTCGCAGAAGCTGCGATCATGACTGGATTTGAAAATAATGCAGACGTTGTTCGTTTGGCTGCCTATGCGCCATTGTTCAACAAAGTACTAACGGACGGTACTTACCGCTGGACGCCAGACTGCATCTGGTTTGATGATGAAACCGTGTGGTATACACCGAATTACTATGTACAGCAGCTTTTTGCAAAATATGTAGGGGATCAGGTGCTTGAGACTTCATTCTCCACCTATAGCAAAGGCAAACCGTTGAATCTCATTCCTCGTGGAGGTATCGAGATTGCAACGGGTCATGCAGACATCGTGGTGAAACGAGTTACAGTGACGTCCAATGTGGATGGCAGTTTGATGTTTGATGAAGATTTCAGGGAACGTACAGAGCCTAGTGAGGCATGGAGACAGATTCCCGGATCGGAAGGATATGCGTTAACCGCAGGAAAAGGACTCATTTTGAAGGCACAATCAAGTGGATTGAATGGATTGTATCTGCTGAATGACGAATGGACCAATTACAAAGTTCACGTTGAGGCTGAAAGAATTTCAGGTGAGGATGGTTTTTACATCGGTGTGGGACTGACGGATATCTCGCCTGAGAACAAGGATGTCATTGAGTACGCAATTAGTTACGGCGGGAACGCAACAGGCGTGAAGGTGTACAAACAAGGGATTGAGGGTTACACCTTGGGAGACTATTCATCCAGTTCGGCAGCAGGTAACCTGAGAGCGGCCAACTATGAACCACTCGAGAATGGAACCGATTATACAATCACGGTTAACTATGGTGGAGATAAAGGAAAGAATCTGGTTTGCTCCTATACAGACGGACGTAATACCAGCAAGGTTCTGGATTACAAGCTGGAAGCTTACAACCGGGAAGTATTCCACTCTGTTACGAAGGACGCAGGGCATGTGTATGTGAAACTGGTGAATGCAGATGGTGTAGATAAATCAACCCGGATTTGCCTTCAGGATCTGAAGGTGGATGCTTCAGCCAGACTGATCACACTTACTGGAGAGGATCATTTGGTGCATATTCCGAATGTGAATCAGAAGAATGATGAGAAAGTGGTTCCCCAAGAACAGGAGATTACACTGTCGGATACATCGGTGGTCGTTAACTTAACAGCTCATTCAGTGAATGTATTGGTGATGGATATTCTGAATTAAATTCATATCGTGAACAAGAGACCGCGTATATCGCGGTTTTTTGGCGTTCGAAATCTGTCCATTGATGATCAAAGAACGAAAAAATGGTGCTCTCCTAAAGGAAGGCACCATTTCTTTGGGTCTGATTATCTGCGTTTTAATAACAGAACGCCACTGATTGCTGACGTTTTATGGCGGTAGACCACTTTGAATCCAATATCATTGTCCAGCAAACAGTTCAGTGCATTGATTAGCCGTGCACCGGGAACCAGTGTGAATGTACATGGAGACGTATTACCAATCACGCGCACACTTTGGATTCTGCGCGCAGAACCAGGGACGAGGGGATTTCTTGACCAATAGATTAATACCAGATCCGGTTGCGGAACAGCATTGACACGAGCCATACTAATCATCTCTTTTCTATTAGATTCTTTATAGTAAATGACAATGTGATGTAGAAGGTGCTAGACAAAAGACGTCATGAGCAATAAATGGGGTTAACACCTTCCATTTATATCTAGTGCCTGTGGAATTCACAACAATTCATAGGTATAACAGATACTCATAAATGCATTTTCAATCCCATACATATATTCTGGAGGTGATTGGGATGAGCAAGGAACCTATGGATGAGAATAAAAAGATTGAGCAAAGAAACACCTTTCTTCGGGACAATAACGGGAAAGAGATGTCTTCCAACGAAGGGGTTAAAATATCAGATGACAGCAACTCGCTAAAAGCGGGGGATCGCGGACCCACGCTGCTTGAAGATTTTCTGATGCGTGAGAAATTGTCTCACTTTGACCGGGAACGCATTCCGGAGAGAGTTGTGCATGCTCGCGGATATGGAGCTTACGGTGAATTTGAGTTATATGAATCACTTGAAGAGTTAACGATGGCTCATTTTCTTCAGAATCCAGGAGTGAAAACACCGCTGTTTGTGCGTTTTTCCGAAGTTGCTGGTTCCAAAGGGGTTAACGAGACGAATCGGGATGTACGTGGGTTCGCCGTGAAGTTTTATACTGAGGAAGGCAATTTTGACTTGGTTGGCAACAATATACCTGTTTTTTTCATTCAGGACGGAGTTAAGTTCCCGGATTTGATTCATGCGGTAAAGCCGGAACCTAACAATGAAATTCCACAGGGCTCTACTGCACACGACACCTTCTGGGATTTCATTGCGAATAACCAGGAGTCGGCTGCTATGGTCATGTGGATTATGTCGGATCGCACGATACCACGGAGTTTTCGAATGATGCAGGGATTTGGAGTACATACCTTCCGACTGGTGAACAATGAAGGCAAATCCAGATTCGTGAAATTTCATTGGAGGCCCGTACTTGGCATGCATTCTTTTGTGTGGGATGAAGCTCAAAAGCTAGGAGGTGCTGATCCGGACTTTCATCGCAGGGATCTTTGGGAGAACATCAATGCGGGCAATTTTGCCGAGTTTGAACTCGGAATACAAGTTTTGGAGGAAGCGGATGAATTCAAGTTTGATTTTGATATTTTGGATGCATCGAAATTATGGCCTGAAGAAGACATTCCGGTGCGAATCATTGGCAAAATGACGATTAACCGCAATGTCGAAAATGTATTTGCTGAAACGGAACAAGTTGCTTTCCATCCAGGGAACATCGTACGTGGCATTGATTTTAGCAATGATCCGTTGCTTCAAGGGCGACTGTTTTCTTACACGGATACTCAATTGGCGAGGGTTGGCACAAATTATCAGGAACTGCCGATCAATCGTCCGATATGCCCTGTACATAACAACCAGAGAGATGGAGCCTCTCGCTATACCATTTATCAGGGGAGAGTCGCCTATCATGACAATTCGCTTGCCAATAACTCACCTTATACTGTGCCGGGAACAAAAGGGGGATTTGTGACATATCCTTCCCCAGTGCAAGGTCTTAAAGAAAGGAAAACGGCACCCAGCTTCCTGGATCATTTCTCGCAAGCACGTCTATTCTGGAATAGCATGACAGGCTTGGAGAGAAGCCATATTATTCAAGCACTCACGTTTGAACTTGGGAAGGTAAAGGATGTTTCCATTCGTCAGCAGGTTGTCAATATGTTAGGTCATATCAGCACGGAGCTGGCGACTATTCTGGCCGTGGAACTCGGAGTCAATGTACCTAACGTCCCTGAATCTCCAGTGACGAAGTCGTCACCTGCGCTCAGCATGGCAAATACGGTGTTTTCTCCCAAGACATTGCGTGTCGGAGTGATTGTTGGGGAAGGGTTCGATGGCCCGAGCACACAATACATTTTGGAAGAGCTTAAGGGAGCGGGACTTCAACCGGTCATTGTACATGAAAGACAGGGTGTGGTGCGTGGAACGGGGAATGTGGAGCTCAAGGTGGACGACAGCTTTTTGACCGGCTCGCCCTTGGTATATGATGGTCTGTTCATTGTTGGAGGACAGCAGGAAAACGATTATGTTCAGAAATACACCCGATCCTATGCGATCGAAACGTACAATCATTTCAAACCGATCGGTGCTACACCGACGGGTGCAGCGGTGATCCAGCCGGTCGGCATTATAGGCAAACCTGGCGTCATTGTGGAACAGCAGCCTGCGGCGTTTGCAGAGCAATTCATTCAAGCGATGACCCAGCAGCGCTTTTGGGATCGGACATAGCCACGTGGAATAAACTGGACATGGGAAGTTCATGCGTCTAAACTAGATAGACCAGACACACTAAGAAGGGATGCGCCGATCCAAACCATGTTGCAGAAATTCGGGTTTACACAATATGAAAGTCAGGTATACGAGGCTATATTCGCGCAGGATGAACCGCTTGATGCCACATCGATTGTAAATTACTCCAACGTTCCCAAAGCCAAAATCTATGAAGTACTTAATCGCCTGATCGACAAGGGAACGGTGCTGACAACGATGGATGGGAAGAAAAAACTATATATGGCTGTGGATCTTCAGTCTATTATTCATAAGATCAAGGCTGATTTTGAGAAAGATATTGAGGAATTGAAAAGTTACAAAATCAAACGTACATTCACCGATGAACATATCTGGACGTTAAAAGATGAGTCATCCATCGCGTCGAATATAGAACAGCTTATCGAAGAAGCAGATTCATCGATTCTTTTTCTGGCGTGGAATGAGCGAATGGAGAAATATCGTGAACTGCTGGAGCAGAAGGAAAAGCAGGGCGTGTACGTTGAAGTGCTTGCCGTTGGGGGAATGGAGACATCCTTAAACCGGATATACTCGTTGATTCCATTGCTTGATGCGCCAGAACCTTCACAGCTGCTTATTGTGGATCATGCGTATTTGCTGTTTGCCGGTGTGGAGCATGATTCATGGCGAGCGATCAAGACGATGTCCAAACCGATTGTCAAAGCGATGACTGATTATTTCTACCATGATGTTGCCCTTACTCAAATTACCAAAAAATACGGTGATCAACTGTTACAGGATGCTGAAATCGAGAAACTGCTCACCAGATTAATTTATTAAAACTATTCTCTTGGAGGATAGTTTTTTTGTTATATCTTTGTTTGAAAACAATCATGAAAATAGCTATTGAAACTTTCATTCTTATGGGTTACTATCGTAGTTGTAACTTTTAGAGGAGGATTCAAAAAATGAATAAGAAA
The DNA here is from genome assembly GCF_037979415.1 of Paenibacillus sp. FSL H7-0940. NCBI lineage: Bacteria > Bacillati > Bacillota > Bacilli > Caryophanales > Paenibacillaceae > Paenibacillus > Paenibacillus sp. FSL H7-0940. The sequence continues at coordinate 2,555,655 of NZ_CP150280.1, read as the reverse complement.
GTATATGTGCTTGCTATCGCAGCATTTGTGGTCGGAACGGTTGAACTGATCTTGGGCGGAATTCTGGACCTGATTGCTACGGATCTTCATCTTTCCTTGGCGAAAGCCGGGTATTTAATCTCTATTTTCTCACTTGTCTATGCGTTGTCTGCACCGATTTTATTAAATATGACGGCCAGATTCGAGCGTAAAAAAGTATATATGTGTACGCTGTTTGTATTTCTGATCAGTAATCTGATCTCTGCATTTAGTTCCAGCTTTTATATGCTGATGGCGGGCAGAGCACTCGGAGCCGCAACGGGTTCACTTATTTTTGTACTCTCCCTGACCCTTGCAGCTCGCATTGTGGAACCACAATATAAAGGACGCGCCGTGGGGATCATTACGATGGGAGGTAGTGCATCACTTATCCTGGGTGTACCTCTTGGAATCTTTGTAGGTAACTTGGCAGGCTGGCGTGAGGTGTTTATGTTGATCGCTATTCTCACAGCAGTGGTCATGGTGGCCATCTGGATTGCGATGGATCGTGTACAGCCTATTCCTGCTGTATCCCTGAAGAAACAGCTTACGGCTCTGTGGAATCCAAAAATGTTGGCAATCCATGCTACAACTTTGCTTGTGCTTGCGGGTCATTTGACTTTATATGCGTATTTCACGCCATTCTTGCAAGAAACGCTGGGTGCCAGTGCGATGATGGTCACCTTTATCTATATGATGTTTGGGATCGCCGCTGTTGCAGGGGGAGGAATCGGGGGCATGTTATCCGATCGTCTGCATCCTGCTAAAGCCATTATCATTGTGCTGATTCCCTTTATCGTGAGTATGGCTGTCATTCCGTTCAGTGTGGGATTGCCTTTGATCGCCTTCTTGTTATTGTTAAGCATCTGGAGTGCACTGAGTTGGACCGTTACGCCTGTACAGAATAGTCTCATTATCAAAACGTCGCCGGAAACAGCCGAAACGCTAATCAGCACCAACTCAGGTATTGCACATGCAGGTATTGCACTGGGTACCTATATCGGCGGCATGGTGATCGATCATTCATCGATTCTGAACACCGGATGGGTTGGTTCTGTTCTGATTCTGCTTGGTTTGGTGACTGCCATCTATGCCATTAGCGTTAAGGAAAAAACCGTTCAGGCGGTTGCTTAGAATAAAGAAATTAGACAAAAAGCTTGAACCTCTGCATTCCCATAGTCTAATGGGTGTAGAGGTTTTTTTGCTGTTTCGCTAGAGTACGCGTCAGTAGAATAAACCATTTTCATATCGAGCAAAACTTGCTTTTTATTCATACTAATTTTTATAATTAAAAGAGTTTTTAAAAGTATTATTTAATGTTGAATTACATGATGTGTAATGAGGGAGCGGTGATCATGACTACGAAGACGGAAAAACAAAAAAATGCTGGATGGCGAGCTGTACATGGCTTCGGATCTTCAATTGTCTGAGGACAGAGAGTATGCAAGGAAAATGACGCGGACGTTCAATCAAACGACGGAAACGGACGGTGAGCTTCGCACCAAGTTATTGAAGGAACTGTTGGGATCTACAGGTGAACATCTGGGCATGGAACCTAATATTCATGTGGATTATGGATATAACATTCATGTAGGCAATCATTTTTATAGCAATTTTAACTGTACGATATTAGATGTGTGTGAAGTTCGTATTGGAGACCATTGCTTAATGGGACCAGATGTACATATCTATACGGCTACTCATCCACTCCATCCGCATGAACGCAATACGGGTGCAGAATATGGCAAGCCAGTCACGATTGGCAATAATGTATGGATTGGTGGTAGAGCCGTTATTAATCCGGGGGTTATCATTGGAGACAACGTGGTCATTGCTTCCGGGTCTGTGGTTACAAAGGATGTTCCCGATAATATGATCGTGGGCGGTAATCCTGCTAGAATTATTAGAGAGATTGAGCTTTAATTTATTTTAGATAGAAGATGGGAAGTGCTTACGAAATGATGACTGAAAAAGAGAAATCTCAATTAGGGCTCTTGTACAACGCCAATTATGATCAAGAGTTAATTCAAGAGCGTTTACATGCCAAAGGGCTTTGTTACGATTATAACCAGCTCCATCCAGCCAAGATCAATGAAAGAGAAGCGTTAATCAAGAAACTGCTGGGGAAAACGACGGATCGTTTCCTGATTGAACAGCCATTTGTATGTGATTACGGCTATAATATTGAAATTGGTGAGAACTTCTATAGCAATCATAATATTGTCATGCTAGATGGAGGCAAAATCAGTTTTGGAGATAACGTTTTTGTTGCGCCAAATTGCGGATTTTATACAGCAGGCCACCCTTATGATGTTGAGCAGCGCAATGAAGGTCTGGAGATCGTTGGACCCATTACGGTGGGCAATAATGTGTGGATCGGTGGCGGTGTGACAGTTCTAGCCGGTGTGACGATTGGAGATAATACGATCATCGGCGCAGGGAGCGTAGTGACCAAGAGTATACCGTCTGGTGTGATTGCTGCGGGTAATCCTTGCAGGGTCATTCGCAAGATAACAGAAGAAGACAAAACCAAGTACAGCAGGGATGTAGTGAAGAACATCTAGTGAAGAATAAATAGTGAACAACGTGATAGTCGCTAATGAGAATGCCCGATGTGTATCATCGGGTGTTTCTTTTTGAAAATAAAAATAAAATCCCCCAGACAGAAAACATGCCAAGGTATCGTATAACCGACACTTTTTCATGTGATTAGTCTGAGGGATAGAAGAAGGTAACTGTTACATTTGCTTAAAGATCCTTAACGCTGCAAACTTTTCCCGTTACTGCTGATCACTTCTTTGTACCAATGGAAGGATTTCTTGCGATAACGTTCGAGTGTTCCTGATCCATCGTCATGACGATCCACATAGATATAGCCATAACGTTTTTTCAACTGGGCAGAAGACGCACTGACAACATCAATGCAACCCCATGAAGTGTAACCCATAATTTCAACGCCATCTTCAATGGCTTCACCAACCTGAACCAGATGATCATTCAGATACTGGATGCGGTAGTCATCTTCAACTGTTTTCTCGCCGTCCGCACCCGTGATCAACTCATCAACAGCACCAAGACCATTTTCTACAATAAAGAGTGGTTTTTGATAGCGGTCATAGAACATGTTAAGCACATAACGCAATCCTTGCGGGTCAATCTGCCATCCCCATTCACTTGCTGGCAGATAAGGGTTAGGTACACCCCCAAGAAGGTTACCTTCACCTGCGATTTGTTTCTCCGGGTCTGCTGTCTGACAGATACTCATGTAATAACTGAAAGAGATAAAGTCTACTGTATTCAGTAACATTTCCTCGTCGCCAGCTTCCGTCTGAATCTCGATTCCATTTTCACGGAAGTAACGTTTCATATAACCAGGGTAGCGACCTCTTACGTGTACATCACCGAAGAAATAGTTGCTGTGTTCGAATTCCATGACTTTAATCATATCGTCTGGATTTGGTGTCAGCGGGTAGGTAGGCATACTGAGCATCATACAACCAATCTGTGCCGTAGGAATGATCTCATGACAGAGCTTCACAGCGGAAGCGCTGGCTACAAACTCATGATGGATCGCTTGATACAGATCTTGCTTGCTAAGCTTCTCCTTAGGTGTGTAGATACCACCACTCATGAATGGCGCTTCGAGAATGGAGTTGATTTCGTTAAAGGTAAGCCAGTATTTTACTTTGTTTTTATAACGTTTAAATACGGCAGTTACATAACGCTCATAGAATCCAACCATTTTCCGATTAACCCAGCCGTCGTATTCTTTGGACAAGTGAAGAGGTGTCTCATAGTGGGACAGCGTAACCAGTGGTTCGATCCCGTATTTGTGACACTCGTCAAACAGATCGTCGTAGAATTGCAGACCTTCTTCATTAGGTTCCAGCTCGTCCCCTTTTGGGAAAATCCGGGACCAGGCGATGGAAGTACGGAATACCTTGAAGCCCATCTCGGCAAACAGTTTCACATCTTCCTTGTAGCGATGATACAGATCTATACCGATCAGTTTCATGTTATCTTCGGTTGGTTCTTCCGTGATTGGTCCCATGATACCTTTGGGAGCTACATCCTGAGTAGATAATCCTTTGCCGCCTTGATTGTATGCACCTTCAGCCTGGTTGGCTGCAATTGCGCCACCCCACAGGAAATTTTCCGGGAATTGATAAGTATGATTTTGAGAGTTGCTCATGTGTATCGCTCCATTCATCAAATTGATATTAAGAGGTTGTTCATATATGACATAAAAAAAGCTTAAACGTTGTAACGGGTTACACGTCAAGTTTTACTTTTGACCCAGATTTGATGCATACTATTATTCTATAGTTCGTTAGCAAGAAGGGAGTCTCCGATGTCCAAGTTTGATGAAATTATGAAGCGGTCCGGTTACTCAAAAGCGACGGTGTCACGCGTGATTAATCATTCTCCGCATGTTAGTGATGAAGCAAGACAGATCATAACGGATATTATGAAACAGTTGAATTATATTCCCAACCGGAATGCGATATCGTTATCTACAGGGCAAACAAAGCAGATTGGAATTGTGACCTCTACCACAGGTGAGATCATTCTTACATTCATGAATCAATTCATTGATACAGCCATGGATTTTGGGTTTCAGACGATTATCTATACATCCCGTGGAGATCCGGAGATTGAATTGCAGGCGTTCGAAGATCTGCGCAGTAAACGAGTCGATGGGCTAGTTATTATTGCTTGTGTTAATGATCCTCGGAAATTAAAGGCTTATATGGAGTATGGGCCCATTGTCTCCTGGCAGCGAATGGGGAATGACGAGATTCCGTCTGTTGCTATGGATCAGGCAGAGGGGTATAAGTTAGCTCTGGAGCATCTGGTTTCGAGAGGATACACCCGAATTGCAAATGTATTTGGAAGGGCTGAAAGTTTGAATACCCAGAGCCGCCGTGAAGCCTATGAATCTTTCATGAAGAGCAGAGGGTTGCATGTGTGGACTGAAGCATATCAATATTCCGTATTTAGCTCCTCCGATGGCGAAGAAGCGATGCGAAGAATGGCTGAGGGGCCAGAACTTCCACAGGCCGTATTATGTTCCAATGATTATGCAGCCATCGGCATTCTTAGTGAAGCACGCAGACGGAAAATTCAGGTACCGGAACAACTCGCCATTGTGGGGTTTGATGATATCGAGCTTTCCCGTGTTCTTGGAATCACGACCATACACAATCCGATTGCGGAGCAAGCTACCCAGGCTTTCCATCAATTGTGGGCCGTATTGGGTAAAATGGAGTTGCAGACCGAACAGCTGACATACCAGCTGATTGAGCGTGAGACGACTTGAATCCATAAGACTGATGTTGGAATCTGATTTTATGGATTCAATAATTATTCAAATTTGAAGCATCTTCAAATCGGAGTCATACGTTATACTGAATATGAGCTTCAGAACGACATATCTGTACGGAGATGTGGCGTGAGATTTTTGTATCATGTTACAAGTTACATATTTCACAAACGATTAGCAGGAAAGGTGAGAATGGACTTTATGAAGACAGTGACAGGCCGATTCAGAATTGCGGGCATATGGGAGGGCGTATCCTTACTTTTATTGATTTTTATTGCTATGCCTCTGAAATATTTTGCAGATATCTCTTCCGCTGTAGCCGTAATGGGCATGATTCATGGTATTTTATTTCCTTTGTATCTTATTGCACTAGTGCATTTGGCTCTGGTCAAAAAGTGGAAGATAACACGTTGGCTGATGGGTGGACTCGCCGGTCTACTGCCGTTTGGTACTTTTGTATTCGAATCTTATCTTCGAAAGAGAGATTGGAAATAAAAATCAATAAGAATAAATGAAAGCAGGCGACTAATTCAGATGTTATCCGAATTGTCGCCTGTTACTTTCTGTACAAGTTCTACTTTACTGTACCTTGCTGACGATCGGACAATAAGCTGACTCCAATATCGCCTGAGGCATTCGACACAGGTGTATACGCCGAGAAGGAAGTAACAACAACCAGGGCAGTGAACAGAAATAAGAATGATTTTTTCATACCATAACCTCTTTCATATGGGGATATATTCCATTTGATTCTAACGCATATAGGCTATACTTGAAAAGAAAAAGTTTAAATGAGCAAGCTATTGAATGATTGAAAGGGTTGAGCTTCTATGAAAGATATTCATGAGTTAACATCCATAGAAATGGTTGAAGAAGTTATTCAACAACATGAATTGGTTTTTTTGTATGTATCTCGTCCAGAGTGCAGTGTATGTCACGCTTTACTCCCCAAGATCAGGGCGTTGCTTGAACCTTATCCATCAATATACCTCGGTCACATTAATGCTAACGACGTGGAAGAAGTTGCTTCCAAGTTTCTTATTTTTACCGTTCCAACAATGATCATGCTTGTGGAGCAGAAGGAATATATTCGAGCGGATCGTTTTGTTCGCTTGGAACGTCTGGAAGAGCAGTTGCAACAGATTCACTCCATGTATATCCAGGATGAGGAATAGAAAGCTAAAGCTTCATGAACGGCGGCTCATACATGAGCCGTTTTTTTGCGCCCTCAGTGGCATATAGCTATGAATAAAGTACATGATGTTTGAACTCGCAAATTAAAGTGTTGCCATGAAAACGGTTTTATGATAATTTAAATATTATAAAAACGTTTTTATAGTAAAGGAACAAAACTTATGGCAAAGATAACGATTAAAGATGTAGCAAGGGAAGCGGGCGTATCCATATCTACGGTCTCCAACGCCTTAAATGGTGTGGATGTCTTGAACCCGGAGACAAAATCACATGTTCTTAAGGTGGCAGAGCGTTTAAATTATGTGCCCAATCTGAATGGCAAGCTGTTGAAGTCCGGTCAAACCAAAATGCTTGGTTTTTTCACTACAAGTGTATCGGGTCCGTATTTCTATAAGCTGGTGGAGTCAATGTCTCGCGAATGTGATCGTCTTGGGTATGGTTTGAATGTATTTGTGACCAAGGATAAACACGTTATTATGAGTAATATTCTGGGTCGGCGGGTGGATGGTGTCATTATCTACGAAGAGCTTCGGATTGATGAGCAAGATATTATCGCAATGGAGAAAGACAAGATCAAGGCGGTTTTTCTGGATCGGGTCTATCAGAGCGATACGATGGGAAGTGTCATTTTTGACTCGTACGTGGCGGCTTATGAAGCTACCAAGTATTTAATTGGGCTGGGGCACAAGAAAATTGCTTATATTTCGGGTGTGGATACGATGTTTGACAGTGTGCAGCGTAGAGACGGCTATTTGGCTGCCTTGCATGAATACCAGCTTCCAATCGATGAAGATTACATTATACAAGGGTATTTTGAGGAGGAGAGCACGTATAGTGCGATAAAATCTTTTCTTCATTTGCACCCCGGCAAGCGACCTGATGCATTTCTTGCAGGGAATGACTTGAGTGCAATTGGCTGTATGCATGCGTTGAAGTCTGAGGGCTTTGAAGTGCCTCAAGATGTTAGTGTCGTGGGTTTTGACGATATTGATATCGCACAGTATTTTTCTCCACCACTCACAACGGTAAGAAATCAAATTGCAAGACAGGGTATCCTGGCAATCAATCAACTGGTGGGTATGATTAAGGAGAAAGAACAAGGGGCTGCGCAAAAATTGGCGGGTGAGCTGGTGGTTAGAGGTTCAAGCCATGTGAAGATCGACCGGAAAGACTACCGTACATAAGTTGACTCAGCTTCTTCTCCGGTCTTTTTTTACATAAATAAAAACAAAGGGGTTTTTTATGTCGAAAAATAAAAACGTTTTTATATAAATGTATGTATGATGGAGGGGAGTAAAAAAACGTGGATAAATTAGCCGTAGAGACATCAACCGGTAAAAATGCGATCAGTCCCAATGGGAAGAAACCCATCGGACAACGGATTAAAGAATTCATAGTCGATTATCGGAGACAATGGGAGATTCAATCGATGATTATCCCAGGCATTATCTTTATGATTATTTTCTGTTATATCCCGATTTACGGTTTGACAATTGCCTTCAAAAATTACACGGTCATTGATACGCTGGCTACCGCTCCTTGGGTAGGGCTGGATAATTTCAGAATCATTTTGTCAGACAAATATTTCTGGGATGCGGTCGTGAATACGCTGGGGATCAGTTTTTTGAAATTAGGTATTGGGTTTGTCATTCCGATCATTCTCGCAATCATGATCTACGAGTTAAACAGCGGACGATTCAAGAAGTTTGTGCAAACGGTTTCATATTTACCTCACTTTTTGTCTTGGATCGTACTTGGGGGAATGCTGATCACCTGGTTTTCGACAACGGGCTTATTTAATCAGTTGTTACTTAGCCTGGGAGTGATCTCGCAACCGCAGAACATCTTGCTGGATGCAGGCAAGTATTGGTGGATTGCTACGTTATCGGATATTTGGAAAGAAGCAGGTTGGGGAACGATTCTGTATCTGGCGATCATGGCAAAGATTGACCCAACGTATTATGAAGCTGCCAAAATTGATGGTGCAAGCCGTCTTAGACAGATCTGGAATATCACATTGCCCAACATGAAATCAATCATAAGCCTAAATCTGATTTTAACTGTAAGCGGTTTATTAGGGTCAAATCTGGATCAGACCCTGGTTCTCATGAACTCCCAGAACCGCGATAAAGCGGAAGTCATCAATTCGTACGTCTACCGTATGGGGATGTCTCAGGGTGACTTTTCATATGCAACGGCCGTTGGCTTGGGTGTCTCCATCATCTCTGTCATTCTGCTCGTCACGGCAAACAAAATCACAAGCAAATTAAACGATAATCAATCTGTGTTGTAGAAGGAGGCATCCCGCGTGAATGGAAAGGTGGCAAAAGAAGATCTCGATAGTCGGATCTTTGATACCTTAAATATGATTTTGTTAATCATCTGTACGATCGTTATTCTGGTTCCGCTCTGGAATGTCATCATCTCTTCCTTTAGCTCAGGCAAAGCGTTGGCGGAAGGTGGGTTCATCTTCTGGTCACCGGAATTCTCGCTGGAGAATTACAGAGCTGTATTCAATGATCAGGGCATCTGGCAGGCCTTCTTCATATCGGTGTCCAAAACAACGATTGGCGTTGTTACACATGTGTTCTTTTGTGCCATGGTTGGTTACGGTCTGAGCAAAAAGTACATAAGAGGCCGTAAATTATACGTTGCCATGGGTGTTATTACAATGTTCTTCTCCGGTGGCATGATCCCGACGTATCTGTTAATCAAATCACTTGGCCTGCTTAACAGCTTCTGGGTGTACATTATCCCGGCGTTATTCAGCTTCTATGATGTCGTGATTCTGATGAATTTCTTCCGGAATGTCCCGGATTCTCTGGAAGAATCGGCCAAGATTGACGGCGCAGGCGATTGGCATATTTTCCTGAAAATCTTCATTCCACTCTCCATGCCTGCCATGGCTACGATTGCGCTATTTAATGGGGTGGGGCAATGGAACGACTTCATGACAACCAAGTTATACATTACCGATCAGTCACTGTATCCACTCCAGATGATGTTGTACGAGATTATCGTACAGTCACAGACACAATCCATGCAAAATGTCGGGGGTTCAGCTGTTATTGAAACAACGACCAAAGGCGTGCAGTTAGCCACCATTGTCATTACAACACTCCCTATCGTGCTGATCTATCCCATCGTTCAGAGATACTTTATCTCGGGAATGATGCTCGGAGCAGTCAAGGAATAGGAGCAACCAATACCCCATTTTGAGGAGGAACAAAAATATGTTGAAGTTGAACAAGACATCAGGCAAAAAAGGGATTAGATTGCTCGCAACACTGCTCACAGCCGTACTTATGATTACAGGTTGCAGTGGTGGATCGGGTGGCTCTAGTGAAGGGAACTGGGTATCCATTGAAGATCGTTATACGGTCGACCCGGAAAAGCCAGCTTGGCAGTTGGATAAAAAGGAAGAGGCTACCGACCTGACATGGTACGTCAATGCGGACTGGTGGAACACCGATTTTGGCAAGGACATTGTTACCAAGAAAATCAAAGAGGATCTGAACATCAATATTAAATTCATCACAGGTGATGATACCAAGTTAAATACCTTTTTCGCCGGTGGAGATATGCCTGACTTGCTGACCGTATTTGACTCCAATTCTCCTGTGGTACAAAAAGCTGCAACCTGGGCGATGCCGCTGAACGATCTGGCGGAAAAATATGATCCTTACTTCAATAAAGTAGCGGCTGCCGATACATTGAACTGGTTCCAATTGGCGGATGGTAAAACCTATGGTTACCCGAACTATTCCAATACACAGGAGGATTATGATAGCGGTAACATTCCTGCCAAAACGGCATTTATCATTCGTAAAGATGTGTACGAAGCTTTGGGTAGTCCGGTCATTGGAACGCCAGATGAATTCCAGAGTGTGATGAAACGAATTAAGCAAGAGTTCCCTGCGCTGATCCCGTTTGGATTCAACTCCATTGGTGAAGGAACAGGTTCACTAGGGGATACGTTACAAGATTTCATCGGCGTTCCGTTGGAGACCGAATCAGGAGAATTCTATGATCGTAATCTGGATGAAGATTACCTCACGTGGTTGAAAACATTGAACACCGTGTATAGAGACGGCAATATCAGTGATGACAGTTTTGCGGATGATGGTACGGCTTTTGAGGAAAAAGTAAAGTCCGGTAAATATGCGACCATGCTGCTTGACGGTACACCTCAACAAGGAGGAAACCTGCAAATCTACATGAGTGCCAATCCAGGCAAACAATATGTTGCTATCGATGGACCGCAGAGTACCAAAGGCAATGCACCAACATTGAATCAATCCGGAATAACCGGGTGGATGATCAATTTCATTTCTAAGGACTGTAAAGATCCGGCCAAGGCCATTCAGATATTCACATACTTGCTGAGTGAAGAAGGACAGACGCTTATGAATTACGGGATCGAGGGGGAAACCTACCAAACCAAAGCCGACGGTAGTGTAGAATTGCTGCCAGCAGTGAAAGACATGCAACTGAATAACGCAGATCAATTCAAAAAGGATTATCGGATGGGCGAGTTTATGTTCTTTGGTCATGACCGCCACAAAGCACTCAGTGCAGATGCTTTTCCTGAAGCGATTAAACAGATGCAGGAGTGGGGCAAAGGCAAGCTGAAACCACACTTCATTCTTGAGAATATTAGCCCTGATCAAGGGACACCTGAAGCTCGTGCGTTGTCAGCAATCAATACGAAGTGGAATACAACGCTGGTCAGTATGGTACGGTCCAAGGATGATGCCTCGTATGACAATGCACTGGCTTCTTACAAGTCATTTTTAGGTGAGAACCGTTGGGAAGAGATTGTGAAGGTACGCAGTGAAAAGATGAAATTGAACAAAGAGAAACTAGGCATTCAATAATAGAAATACAAAGGAGAATCCTATGACGACATTCAAAATGTACAAATCTACGGGTGAAGAAGATTTATTTGTATCTCTATCCCAAGAGCAATTGAAACCACTAGATGCTGATAAGGAGAAAACGACCATCCATCTGGATGATCAGTTAACGTATCAGGAGATGGACGGATTTGGTGCTTCTTTTACCGATTCATCTGCCTATTTGATCAACCAAATCTTGAGTGAGGAGCAGCGGGAAGAGGTTATGACCCGGCTGTTCCATCCAGAGAAAGGGATTGGGCTCTCGGTCATCCGAAATCCGATGGGAGCTTCGGACTATGCGAGAACGATATACAGTTATAACGATATGCCAGAACAGAAGGTAGACCCGAAATTAACCCAATTCAGCATTGCACATGATGAAGAGGACGTTATTCCTTTAACGCAAAAGGCGTTGGCATTGAACCCTGAACTGAAGCTATTTGCCTCACCATGGAGTGCACCCGGCTGGATGAAAACGAGCGGATCCATGATTACCGGACAATTAAAGACTGAATGGTATCCCGTTTATGCTGAATATTTCGTGAAATACATTCAAGCGTATGGCAAGCATGGATTACCGATCCATGCCATTACACCGCAGAATGAGGCGCTTTATGAACCGGGGCACTATCCTGGTATGTTGATGCCAGCCGAGGCCCAAGCAGATTTTATCAAAAACCATCTCAAACCAGCCTTTGTGCAAAACGATATTCAAACCAAGATTCTCTGTTACGATCACAACTGGGATCAACCGGACTATCCCCTGACCGTACTTGAACAAGCGGGAGAGGAAGTGGATGGTGTAGCCTGGCATTGGTACGGGGGCGATGCTTCTGCTCAAACGAAGGTTTATGAAGCTTTTGCAGGTAAAGAAGTGCATTTCACTGAAGGTTCGGGTGGAGAGTGGATCCCGCCATTTGAGCAAGCCTTCTCGAATGTGATGCGAACGGGAATTCAGATTCTTCACAATTACAGCAAGTCCTTTGTACTTTGGAATATGGCACTTGATGAGAACAACGGGCCAACCGTTCCGGGATTTGGCCGCAGTACGTGTCGTGGGATCGTACAGGTGAATCAGCAAACAAAGGAACTTACGTATACACTTGATTATTATGCTCTGGCTCATTTCAGTGCTGTGATCCGCCCGAAGGCTGTTCGGATCGAATCAACATCCAGTGATGATGGAATTTGTTCTGTGGCTTTTAAAAATGCCGATGGTTCCGTAGCTGTAGTCCTCTTCAATGATGGGGAAGAAACGGCGAATGTGCAGACCAAGCTACGAAATGAAGAGTTGTTATGTTTTCAAATGGAAAGCAAAAGTGTTATGTCCATTTTAATTCATCCCAATAAGTAAACATACCTGAGCATCAGGGCTTACGTCTTACGTTGTCAGTACCGTTTTTTGTTTGCGGTACTCCGTGGGCGTGAGCCCTGTATGCTTTTTGAACTGTCTGGAGAAATAATACAAATCACTGAAACCGAGATGCTCGGCGATGGCAGTGATTGTGTTCGGGGTGCAGGCCAGCAACTCCTTGGCTTTATCGATTTTTTTGCCAGTAATATAGAGGATCGGAGGAACTCCGATCTGCTGCTTGAAGAATCGAATGAAATAATTTGGATGCATGTAGGCGATCTGGGCCAGATCCTGAACCGAAATATTCTCTTCGATGTTGGAATCAATATAAGCCAGAATGGTGGACAGTTTCTCCATGACAGGCACGTTAATAAAAGAGATCTGATCCAGATCCAGATTCATTATATAGTGGGACAGTAGCTCGGTTAGTTTGCTCTTGGCCATCATATGGCCATAGACTTCATCGGATTTTGCATATGTAAGGATACTGCTGAAGATTGCTTGAATCAACTCAGGTTGATCTATCGTACAGATGTGTGGGAATTTCAGAATTTGGAACAGATTGATTCCCCCAACCTTCGCGCTAAAGTGACACCAATATTTGAGAAAAGGACTTTCATTAATGGCAGAGTAAGACTGTTTGATCCCCTCTGGCATTAAAATAAGCTGATTAGGCGCAGGATAATACTCCTCATCCCCAATTTTGAGCCAACCTTCACCCTCGCATATGAAATAAAACTTGCTGTAATCGGGCGTGTAATCCAGATCCCGCCAATCCGTATCGCACCGATTGTAATTGACCATAAATAATTCGACTTGGAGATTGGACAGGTAGTTCGTAAGCAAAGTTTGGTGATTCATACTTTTCATCTCCATACAAGGTTATTATTGTCCATCTAAAAGTTAGTGTTCTGCATGTCTATCCTTCGGTCGTAGCACTACAATACAACTAAAGACAATAACAGAAGGGATGAGAACATCTCATGGACAAAAACGAATATTTGCAACATATTGAAGCAACGATTGAGAGCGGTAAATTCAAGGACAACTGGAGTTCGCTTAGCACCTTCCAAGTTCCTGAATGGTACCCAAAAGCGAAATTCGGCATATTCATTCACTGGGGGCTATATTCTGTACCGGCCTATGATAGCGAATGGTATTCGCGAAATATGTACATACAAGGCACCAAAGCTTATGAACATCACCTTGAGGTGTATGGACCTCATAAGGACTTTGGATATAAAGACTTCATTCCAATGTTTCGTGCAGAGAAGTTCGATGCAGACGAATGGGCAACGTTATTCAAACAAGCTGGAGCCAGATATGTTATGCCTGTGGCTGAGCACCATGATGGTTTTCAGATGTACAAAAGCTCTATCTCTCACTATAACACATATGAAATGGGCCCCAAACGGGATCTTCTGGGTGAAATGAAGGTTGCATACGAGAAGCAGGGGCTGACCTTATGCGTGTCGTCTCACCGCGCCGAGCACTGGTTCTTCATGTCTCACGGGAAGGAGTTTGATTCAGACATTAAGGAACCCCTGGAGCGTGGGGATTTCTATTGGCCTGCCATGCCTGAACCCAAGGATCACTTCGACTTGTATGACTCACCTCCAACCGAGGAGTATCTGGAGGACTGGTTGATTCGCTGCTGTGAACTGGTCGATCAATATCAGCCAAAGGTCTTTTATTTTGATTGGTGGATTCAAACGGTTGCGTTCAAACCCTATCTGAAGAAATTTGCTGCCTATTATTATAACAAAGGCGAAGAATGGGGCGTGCCTGTAGCTATCAATTATAAACATGAGGCCTACATGTTTGGTAGTGCCGTTCCGGATGTGGAGCGGGGACAGTTCGCTGAGCTCAAGCCCTATTTTTGGCAAACGGATACAGCTGTCGCTAAAAACTCATGGTGTTATACGGAAAATAATAACTATAAAACGGCTGAAGAGATCATTCGGGATCTCGTCGATATTGTAAGCAAAAACGGAAATTTACTGCTGAACATTGGACCCAAAGCAGACGGCAGCATACCGGAAGAAGATCGTGAGATTTTGCTGAGCATTGGCAAGTGGCTGGAAGTGAATGGGGAAGCGATCTATGACACGTCATTCTGGCGTACGTTTGGCGAGGGTCCGACAGAGGTGAAGGAAGGGCAATTCACGGATGGGGATACGAAGATATTTACGAGTGAAGATATACGGTTTACGTTAAAAGAAAGCGATCTGTATGCCACGGTTCTTGCCTATCCAGATAACGGGGTGGTGCAGATTAAATCCCTGAAGGAAAATTCTCACCATTTTCAAGGGGTCATTCAAGATATTCAGGTACTTGGTTACGAGGAACAACCGAAATGGGAGAGAACAGCGGACGCACTGATGATCACAACGACAACTGTGAAAAGTAATGCGCCTATTGTTTTCAAAATTAAATTGGACTAATCAACAAAGATAAATTAAATACTGTAAATATAAAAAGGGCGCATCTAGGAGTATTGTACTCATCGGATAGCGCTCTTTTGGTTGGGTTATACATAAGGCTGACTTCCATGCAAAATCCTCTCCATGATAATGGAGGCTCCTCCAAGCTGAAAACTGTAATTCGGAAATTTACTTATATAATAATCACGAAATTCTTGCTTGCTAATATACTGATATCATCAAACCAGTGATGTTCGCCTGTAATGGAATGATTGAGACTCACTAAGGAGGATCTGCTAAAAAGATGAAACCAAAGAAACGCATCAGATATGGTTGGAGCGGATTTAAGAAAAAAAAAGCTGAGGACTGTGACCATCCCCAAGAGCAGCACAAAGAACACCATCACGAGCACCATCATAACCACCACAATCATCATCACAATAACCACCATCATAAGTGTTTTGACAAAGAAGCCGAATTCCTTCTCAAATTAATTGGTGAGTTGAAGGGAGCAATTGTACAGGTTTTTGCCAATCCCACGCCTCACAATGTTTCACTTCTGATTGAGGTACTGCGTAAATTACTGGCTCTGGTTCATTGCTCGGATTTGAAAAAGGGAACCAAGGCAGATCTCGAAGCGATCTTGGAGCTTACCATTGTATCTGCAGAGGCCGTTCCATTTTCTCCGATCAGTGTGGGAACCAATTTGCAGCAATTGCTGGATGTGCTCCTATCTGTCATTTTACAGGGGAATATCGATTCGGCTGAGAAAGATCAACTGGTCATTTTGATCCGGGCGACCGAATTGGCTATCACAACAGGGCTTAGAAACATAGGCAGTCAAGGTCCGGCAGGACCTGCAGGACCAGCGGGTCCTCAGGGCGTACCTGGTCCACAAGGCCCGGCTGGCGCTGCTGGTGCTCAGGGTGGTGTAGGTCCAGCTGGTACACCGGGAGCTGCTGGTGCCCAGGGACCAGCAGGTGCGACAGGTGTTACTGGCGCAACGGGTGCGGCAGGCCCAGCAGGTGGCGCAACAGGAGCGACAGGTGCAACGGGGAGTACAGGAGCTGTTGGGGCAGAGGGCGTTACAGGAGCAACAGGTGATCCTGGCGTAGCAGGAGCCACCGGAGTCACAGGGAATACGGGTGCAGCTGGACTTGCGGGAGTCACAGGGGCTACCGGGGCAACGGGTGTGACAGGAGATACGGGTGCAGCGGGAATTGCAGGGGTAACCGGGACTACCGGCGCAACTGGGATTGCGGGAGTAACTGGCAGCACCGGTGTTACTGGGGCTACGGGTTCTGGAGCCATCATACCGTTTGCTTCTGGCGGGCCTGCCATATTAACAACGATTCTTGGTGGACTGGTTGGAACGACAAGCCTTATCGGTTTCGGCAGCTCTGCAACAGGAGTCAGCATTCTGGGTGGCACGATTGATTTAACGGGAACGATTGTCGGACCACTCATTAACTTTGCATTCTCTGTCCCACGGGATGGCGTTATAACTTCGATTGCTGCCTATTTCAGTACCACAGCAGCCTTGGCCTTAGTTGGTTCAACGGTGACCATCACTGCGCAATTATTCAGTTCACCTACTCCTGATAATGCATTTACTGCGGTTCCGGGGGCGGTTGTTACACTGGCACCTCCACTCACCGGTATTATTGCATTGGGTAGTATCTCCAATGGCATAACAACCGGATTGACTATACCTGTGACTGCACAGACACGTCTGCTGCTGGTGTTCTCGGCAACAGCAGCTGGACTCACACTTGTGAATACGGTTGTCGGCTATGCAAGTGGCGGCGTGAACATTACATGATGAGATATAAATTTTGAGATGAACGACATGAGAGTTCTCATGTCGTTTTTTTCTTGATTTGAAATTTTGAGTATCAGGTCTTGGTTGTATAGAACTACTACAAATTATTATTCATCAAAAAGATGCATGAATACGAAAAATAAGCTGAAATACGTAAGCGACATGAGACACATAAAAGCATTAAATAGACTTATTTTCTATATTTTTCAATAAAGTGCTTGTATATATCGAATAATGATTTTATACTATACCAATAAAATCCAATTAAATTCCTAATCGACTATTATATGTAATTAAAATGTTTAACTACTCACTCGAATTACGATCGAAAGTCATATCCACGACTCCTTAGCAAGCGTTCTGCTAACGCTCCAGATTACCCTTCCACATGAATGCTTATAGACATTCACTCTCATTGGATTATTCAAACACCCAAACTATTCACTCACATGGTTTAATCCGATTCATTCAATCTCCTAAACTTCCAAGAAAAAAATTATAGACTGATCTGTTATCTCTTTTGACTCATATTGATCCCTAACCAGACCTGTAAAGGAGGTGAGGCTTTATGTGAAATCCAGGGTATCTATTTCGTACGCAATAAAGGTTATTTTACCGTTTTATTCTGCAGAGAAGGGCATATGTACCAGACTAAATTAAAAAACCGGGTAAAAGGAGTGGAAAAGTTTGATAAAGATTAATCGGTTACGCAAGCCCATCTCCATGGGGCTCTCGCTTCTCCTTGCATTTTCGATCATTCATCCGGTTTCAGCTGAAAACTCCACATCATCCAAATTGGATATGAAATCTGGACTTGCCAAAGTTACGGAGTCCAAAGTAAATGCCAAGTTGACCAAAGAATTTGATGGTAGTGAATATGTGACCTATCTGGTGAAAATGAAGGAACAGGTGGATACAGCAGCAGTCTCCAAACAGGCCCTTGAAAAGGCGACCATCGCCAAACAAACTGCTTCAGCCACAAAGTTGTCCGTTCGTAATTCGGTCGTCAGCTCTCTGCGAGAAACGGCCTCGCGTACACAATATCCATTGGAAACTTATCTGGAAAAGGAAGTTGACCTGGGTAAGGTCAAAGAATATAAAAGCTATTTTATCGTAAATTCACTGGCAGTAACGAGTACCAAAGAAGTCATGGAACAGATTGCGCTGCTGCCTGAGGTGGAGAAGATTCTACCGAATGAGACGAGATACTTACAGAAAGCCGAAGTGAGTAAAGAACCGGCGAATGCAGCATCAGGCAAAGATGCTGTCCAAACGCCAGCTAAAGACTCTTCAGTCGGAGTCAAAGACAAAGAGCCTGCTGCAAAGGACAAGCTTGCGACAGAGAACGTGGAATGGAACCTGGATTACATCAATGCGCCAGCCGTGTGGGATCGGGGCATCGATGGAACAGGGATTGTTGTTGCCAATCTGGACAGCGGTGTGGATTATACCCACCCGGCGCTTCGCAGCAAATGGCGGGGACTGGATGCTTCGGGCAATATCGTTGATCCCGAACTGAGCTGGTATGATCCGCACAGTAATGCTTCCCTCCCTGCGGACGGAGACGGGCATGGTACGCACACGATGGGTACGATGGTTGGCTCCGAAGCAGATGGTACCAACCAGATCGGGGTTGCTCCCGGTGCAAAGTGGATTGGTGTACGGATATTCAATCCGGAAACAACAGATGCCATTATTCTGGATGGCGGACAATGGTTGATCGCTCCGGTGGATGCGGAAGGCAATCTGCATCCTGAACTTGCACCGGATGTTGTTAACAACTCGTGGGGCGGAGGCGCAGGATTGGATGAATGGTTCCGTCCTATGGTCCAAGCTTGGCGTGATGCTCAGATTTTCCCGGAATTCTCCGCAGGAAATGTGAGACTGGGTAACCCGGGCGGACCTGGTTCTGTTGCTAACCCAGCCAACTATCCTGAAAGTTTTGCTACAGGAGCAACCGATATCAACGGAAATCTGGCTTCGTTCTCCCTGCTGGGCCCATCCCCGTATGGTGAGATCAAACCGGAAGTATCTGCACCTGGTGTGAATATCCGTTCATCAGTTCCGGGCGGAGTATATGAGGGAGGCTGGAACGGAACATCCATGGCAGGCCCGCATACAACTGCACTTGCTGCACTGCTGCTTCAGGCCAATCATTCCCTTACGGTGGATCAGCTGGAGCAGATCATTACAGATACAGCCACGCCGAGAACGGATAGTCAGTATCCGACATCTCCTAATAACGGCTACGGTCACGGCATTATTAATGCCCTTGATGCTGTGGGGTCTGTACTCGAAGGAATTGGCACGGTATCCGGCAGAGTGGTTACGGCCGGAGATGATCTGGAAGAGCCGGTACTGGCACATACCCCTGTTAATTCTGCCTTTACAGGCATTGATATACCACTAACGGCTCATGTGACAGATAACGTCGCAGTAGTCTCCGTCGAGGCTTTTGCCAAAACGACAGGTACCAACCAGTACGTTTATCTACCGATGAACCGGATTGCTGGAGATAACAAAGATGGTACGTACACAGCGACCATTCCGGCATTTCTGATTGAGCCACAAGGTGTGGAGTATTATATCCGCGTGAACGACTACGGCAACAACGGATTCGAAAGTCAGGTATATAAAGTGGCTGTCTCCAATGGTGTTCAGCCAGGATATCTTCAGGATTTTGAAGAAGATCAGCTGGGCTTCACGACTGGCGGAACCGGAAGTACCTGGGTATGGGGAGCACCTAGCAGTGGTCCTGGAAGTGCATACTCCGGTGACAAGGTGATTGCAACCAATCTACAAGGAACTTATGTGGCGAATAGCAATGCATATCTGCTTGCGCCGCCTATTGATCTAACCGAGAGTCCAGAAGGGGCGTTATTATCCTTCAAACACTGGTATGACCTGGAGAATAACATCGACTTCGGCAAGGTATACATCGCTTCCGAGGATAGCGATTATGTGTTCGAAGAGCTGTTAACCTTCACGGGTACAGGTGGCAATTGGAAGACACAATATGTGGATCTTGGCGAATACGCGGGACAGCAGGTGTTCATCAAGTTCAATCTGACGAGCGATAATTCATTGCAAAAGGCTGGCTGGTACATTGATGATTTCGCTGTAGAAGAACTGGATGAGATTGCTCCGGGTGCGCCTGCCGGATTGTCTGCGACGGCCGATATTCTTGGTAATGTAGCCTTGAGCTGGACGGGTCCGAGCGATGAGGATCTCGAATCCTATATCGTATATCGCTCCACAACCGCAGGTGCAGGTTATGAATCCATTGGAACTGCAACAGGAACAACGTTTACAGATACGGCTACGGTGACAGATTCGACGTATTATTATACCGTTGCCGCACTTGATTATAGTGGCAATGAAAGCGACAAATCGAATGAGGTCTCCATTACCGTAGAGGTGCCTCAGGATATCTACATCGATCATTTCGATGGCAGTGATGATAATGGCTGGACTCATTCAGGAACCAAAGATGAGTGGGAACGCGGTATTCCGGTAACGGGACCTGCCAGCGCGGTTTCTCCACCGAATGTCTGGGCGACTGATCTCGACAATACGTACGAGAGTGGCTCCAACTATTCACTCGTATCTCCGGTCATTGATTTGACGGATGTGTCCGAAGGAACACTCACGTTTAATCATTGGTACGAGATTGAGAGTGGATACGACTACGGGTATGTGGAAGTCACCAAGGATGGTGGAACCACATGGTCGGAACTGGGCAAATTCTCACATAGTACAAACGGTAAACAATGGACACCCGTATTTTATGATCTAAATGCACTTACCGGTAATGAAGTTCAATTCCGATTCCGCCTGACCTCAGATAACAGTGTTGTGAAGACAGGCTGGTTCATTGATGATTTCCGTGTACTGGGAGTTGCTGCGGAGACGGTAACGGAGGACAGTGCGGTTGTGCTTAACAATGACAAACCAAAACCGTCCTATGATAATCCATGGTACAAAATTTCGCGGACAGACAAAGCGGAATTTAACAAAACGAAACAGCAACAACCTGAAGTTGAAAAACCAGGAACAGGTTCGGTTAATCCACAAAGCCTGCCTGCAAGTGCAACGGTTACCGTACTGGAAACCGGACGTTCGGTGAAGACAGATCCAGCTACAGGCAAGTATAACTTCACACACGTAGCAGGTGATTACACGTTAAAAGCTGAAGCATATGGATATTATCCTCGAACTCAGCAGGTGACGATTACAGATGGCAATGGAGCCAAAGCCAACTTTAATCTGGAAGCAATTCCGCATGGGCAGATTGAAGGTGTAGTAACGGATGAGCGGACAGGACAACCACTGGCTGATGCTTCCGTTCTCGTGGTGGAAGATGCGAATGTAGGTGAAGTTCGCACAGGTTCAGATGGCAGCTTCGATATTCAGGTATTGGAAGGAAGTTATACCCTATCCATCCGGGCTGCAGATTATTACAGTAAAACCGTTACTGTGACAGTCCCTGGTAATGGTACGGCTGAGGCAAATGTTGCCTTAAAACCATTCATCGGTTTCCCTGGGGAAATTGCTTATGATGATGGAACAGCAGAGAACGCACGAGCTTTTAATGCTGCGGATAACGCTTGGGCAGTTCGAATGACACCAGAGCTGGAGACCGCTCAACTGAAAGGTGCATCGTTCCGATTCTGGAACACCGAATGGCCTGTACCTGGAGGCACAGCGTTCCAATATGCCGTATATGATGCATCGGGTGCGGGCGGAGCTCCGGGACGACAACTGGCTGGACCATTTGACGGTACTGCACTTCGTAACGATCAATGGACAACTGTTGAATTCCCGGAACCGGTCATTGTAACGGGTGATTTCTATATCGTGTATGTACAGAGTTTAGCTGGAACTAGCGCTCCGGGACTCGCTACCGATGAGGATGGTCCAAATGCAGGTCGAAGCTGGCAGCGAGTAGGTGGAGCGTGGAGCACTTCACCTGATGAAGAAGGTAACTACATGATTCGTGCAGTTGTGAGATATCCGGTCAATGCACCTGTGCTCACAGCACCTGCAAACACGTATACGAATCAATCAACCTTCACCGTGTCGGGAACGTCTCCGGCATCCGGCGCTCAGATCAAGTTTTACAACGGCAAAGATCTCGCTGGCACTACAACGGTGGCAAATGGGAAGTTCTCATACGGTGTGAAACTCCGTTCTGGCATTAATGCGATTACTGCCGAGGCAGTGGTGGACGGGAAAACGACCGACCGCTCACTCCCCGTCGTCATTATTCTGGATCAGACCAAACCGCAGTTGACCATTGTTACGCCAACTCAAGGAGATCGCATCAATGCGGAAGTTGTTCACGTAACGGGTAATGTCGTGGAACAATTCCTCGATAAGTTGACTGTTAACGGACAAACCGTACAAGTGGGCAAAGACAGAAGCTTCAGTCATC
This sequence comes from Paenibacillus sp. FSL H7-0940, assembly GCF_037979415.1. Lineage (NCBI taxonomy): Bacteria > Bacillati > Bacillota > Bacilli > Caryophanales > Paenibacillaceae > Paenibacillus > Paenibacillus sp. FSL H7-0940. Next base: position 2,533,189 of record NZ_CP150280.1, on the reverse strand, counting down.
GCGTATTGGTTAACGAAGGCGAGAACACGATTACCATTACAGCAACCGATCTCGCTGGCAACAAAACAACGGTAACCCGCACCGTATACGTGGAAACGGCGTTGCCAGAACTTACGAATATTACGCCAGTTGAAGATGTTCGAATCACATCAGGAGAAAGTGTCACCGTATCTTTTGACAGTAAACCTGGTCTGCAAGCATCTTTCCGGATTCAGTTACCGCTGAATCTGAATGCCCAGGGGGCAGGAGAGGTTCCATTGGTGGAGACTGAACCTGGTCGTTACACGGGGACGTACACAACACCTTCATCCCTTGTTCTGGAGGGTGGAGTCATTGTGATTCGTGCTCAGGATGCAGCAGGCAACAAAGTAGAGTCGGAAGCAGCTGGACGATTGTTCGTCAGCGCAGCACAAGAACAATCCGTTCCAGAACCAGATTCGAGCCCTGAAGAGAATGGAACGGAAGTGAGTCCACCTTCCGCTGAGGGTCTGCAACCTTAATTATGCAAAGTATGACTTGGACGATAACTGCATTTTGACCATCTAAGCAAGAAGCCGATAAGCCGAGGTATCAGGGCTTGTCGGCTTTTTGTTGTCTCGATTCACAACTGACGCCTAAGATTAATGAAGCATCCATTGGGATGTTTTTTCTTTTGCTCTCATATGACAGCAGGTGAGTTGTCTCCTTTCTTCACATTAATGATATAACATGATATATTAGGATGTAGAACATGAGAAGTATGGATATTTATGGAGGTGCTTGTATTGGGGAAAGACTCGGCATCCAAGCCGATGTATGAACAGATCTTTGAATCCTTGCGCGAACGGATACAGCTTCATCAATATCAAGTGGGTGAGCGTGTTCCTTCGGAGAAGGAATTATGTGATGAATTCGGAGTGAGCCGGATTACAACTAAAAAAGCACTTGAGATGCTGGCGAGTGAACAATTAATTGTTCGTCAGCCGGGACGGGGTTCTTTTGTAGCCGACACAGCAGATATGTTACAGGAAAGACCTAACAGACCTGCTCCGCGTGCTTCGGTTAAAGATCCAGAGAAGAAGCTGCTCATTGGTCTGGTCATTACTAATTTCAGTGACATGTATGGTACAGAACTGTTATATGGTATGGAAGAAGCTTCGCGAGAGCATGATTGTTTTCTCGTACTTAGACGTTCCTTCGGGATTCCCGAGCAGGAGGAACAGAGCATTCAGGAACTGCTGGAACTGGGTGTGGATGGATTGATTATTTTCCCGGCACAGGGTGAATATTTCAGCGATGAGATTCTTAAACTGGTCGTTAACAAATTCCCGTTTGTCCTGATTGACCGGTACTTGAAAGGAATTCCGGCTTCATCTGTCAGTACGGATAATGTAGGCGCGGCGCGAGAAGGGACGAATTATCTGTTCAACCTCGGTCACCGACACATCTCTTTTCTGACGCAGCCTCCGGCGAACACTACACCGATTGAAGAACGAATTGAAGGAATCATTGAGGCTCATCATGATCAAGGGGTGCTGGTGAACAGGGAACTGTGGTTAGAATCTTTTCTTTCGACACTGCCAAGTGTGTTTGATCCTCAAGTCGAGGTCCGTGATGTGGAGACATTGGTGGAACATTTACAGAAATACCCCCAGATTACTGCACTCTTTGCTGCGGAGTATCATATTGCTTTACTTGCAGAACAGGCAGCGGATCGGCTTGGTCTGAGAATCCCGGAAGAGTTGTCCATCATTTGCTTTGACAGTCCAAACGTTGCCGAAGGAAGCCGTGTAACCCATATGAGACAAAGCCAGTTTGATATGGGAAAACAGGCATTCGAGATGGTGCTTCAAAGTATGCAGAACAACGAAATGACAGTGAACAGGGTTGTTTTGCCTGCCCGATTGGTGAAGGGTAAGTCAACGAGTATGGTGAAACAAAAGGGTTAATTATAACAACTTAATATTCATTGTGTTCAATCAGGGGCTTCGTATAAACGAGGCCTCTTTTTGGTGCGGATAAAATGGAGAGAATTGCTTTAAATGGTATATTATTTGGTGTCTTCAAATTAAGATAACATGCTAATATACAAATAAATATATTGACATAACATTATATTCGTTTTAGGATGATGAAAGCGGTTAACAAACTGGATTAAATAGGAGGACAACATGCTGACACCCAGAGATGATCAAGAAATTTCTCCCTCGATATACGACATGATTGATCAGGTTAACAAACGTATGCCGGACCATCCGGAACTCAACCAAATGTTCAAAAATTGTTTTACCAATACGTTGGCGACTACAATTCAGCGCAAAGAAGATGGAACAACTTTTGTGATTACGGGAGATATTCCTGCCATGTGGTTACGTGATTCTGCCGCTCAGGTCAGACCTTATCTGGTTCTCGCTTCAGAGGATGAAGATATCGCTGACATGATCGCTGGACTGGTTGAACGTCAACTGAATTATATTCTCCTGGACCCTTATGCAAACGCTTTTAATGAGACGGAGAGTGGGAAAGGACATCAGGAAGACCTCACGCAGATGAATGATTGGATCTGGGAACGGAAGTATGAGATCGACTCACTGGCTTATCCGATTCAGCTCAGTTATCTCTTGTGGAAGAACACGGGAAGAACAACTCAATTCAATGATACGTTCCGTAAAGCAGCCCAGATCATCATGCAGTTATGGCAAGTGGAACAACATCATGAGACGAAATCACCCTACACGTTCCAACGTCTGGATGCTCCTGAAACCGATACGCTCAGCCGAGAAGGGCGAGGTACTGAAACAGCTTACACAGGCATGACCTGGTCGGGATTCCGTCCCAGTGACGATCGCTGTGAATATGGTTATCTGATTCCATCCAATATGTTCGCCGTTGTGGCGCTTCGATATCTACAGGAAATTGCTGAAGTGGTGTTCGAGAATGAAACGCTGGCAGCGACTGCTCAGCAGTTGGAGGAACAGATCAACAAAGGTATTCAGGATTATGGCACCGTTGAACATCCGGAATATGGAACCATATATGCGTACGAAACGGATGGGAAAGGCAATCACAATCTGATGGATGATGCCAATGTGCCGAGCCTGCTGTCTTTACCTTATCTCGGATATGTGGAGGAGAACGACGAGGTGTATCAGAATACACGCCGTTTCATTCTTTCCTCGCACAACCCGTATTTTTATGAGGGAACAGCAGCAGCAGGAATCGGGAGTCCGCATACACCGGAAGGGTACATCTGGCATATCGCTTTATCGATGCAGGGGCTGACTACAGAGGATCGCAATGAAAAACTACGATTGCTTCAGCTCATCCATAAGACGGATGCGGATACCGGACTGACCCATGAAGGTTTTTCGGCCAACAATCCACATGAATATACACGTCCATGGTTTTCATGGTCCAACATGCTCTTTAGTGAACTGATTATGGATTATTGCGGATTCCGCGTACAGAAATAGATAGGGAAGCAAGAGATAACCTGCGAGTACATCATAACGTTCGGAGATCGTTGAATTCCGACAAGAGGAGAGCGAATCATGAGAAAAATATCATTGAAAATGCCGGTAGCAGCAGTTATGACATCCTTGCTCATTCTTACTACAGCCTGTTCGGGCGGAAGCTCAAGCACAGGCACAACCAGTGACGGCAAGAAGGAAGTAACTGTATCGTTCCGTTCTTCAGGATCTGAAGATACACTTACGAAATTCTTCCAATCAGGCTTGGTGGATCAATTCGAGAAAGAAAACCCGGATATCAAAATCAACATTGCGCCTGTACTGGCAAGTGAAGGCGATTATACGTCCAAAATGGTTCTGCAAATGAAATCCCCGGATACGGCACCAGATGTCATTGCCGAAGATACGTCCATTATCAAATCCGATGCTGCTGCGGGATATCTGGAGCCGCTGGATTCACAGGTTCAGGGATGGTCCGATTGGGAAGAACACATCATCGACAACCTGAAGGCAGGGGTTACTGGCGAAGACGGCAAGGTGTACGGCGTTCCGGCTACCTCGGATACACGCGGAATCTGGTATAACAAGGAACTGTTTGAAAAGGCAGGACTTGAAGTTCCATTCAAACCTGCAAGCTGGGCAGAAGTACTCGAAGCAGCACGTACCATCAAGCAAAAACTGCCGGGTGTGACACCACTTAATATGATCGTGGGCAAAGCAAACGGTGAAGGTGTCACCATGCAAACACTGGAAATGTTGCTCTATGGTACGGCGGACACGCTGTATAACGACACCAGCAAGAAATGGGTCGTGAACAGCCCGGGGCTACTGGATTCCTTCAAATTCATAGATCAAGTTTTTAACACGGATAAAACAGGTCCAACCATGCAGGTTGCCCTGAATGGACAAGCTGGCAGTATTGCATTCCAGCAACAGTTCCCGCAAGACAAATTGGCGATGGCTGTAGATGGTAGCTGGGCAGGTTCGACATGGGCCGAGAACGGTGCTGCTCCAATCGCCAACGTTGAAGAGAAAATAGGCTTTGCACCATTCCCAACACAAAATGGGGAAGAACCTGGAGCGACTACGATGTCTGGAGGATGGGCCTGGTCTGTTCCTGCACAGGCGAAGAACAAGGAAGAAGCTTGGAAATTTATCGAGTTTCTGATGAATAAGGAAAATGCGACTGCACGCGTAGTAGCGGAAGGTAGCCTCAGCCCACGTAACGATTCCACGGAAGTTGAAGGTTATACGGATCGTCCATATACCAAAGAAGCACAGGAACTCTTGAATGTGGCTCACTTCCGTCCAGCGAACGATCAATATGCAGCGGTATCCGCACAATTGCAAAGCATTGTTGAGAGTATTGCCTCTGGCAAGCTGACGCCGGAAGAGGGAGTTACACAATTGAAGGACAACGTATCCCGTTCCCTTGGCGCTGACAGCATCGAAGAGAAATAAGGATATCGATATATTCGGAGGGGGAGGCATAATCTCCCCTTTTTCCGGTTCGAATGGAGAGTGACTTATGAAAAGGAAAGCACCAGGTTCATTTCTGTTTCTCATGCCTTCCGTACTGTTATTACTTGTGTTTTTCATTGTTCCCATCATTCTGACGATCTGTTTTGCCTTTACGAATATGGCTCTGACTGGGGCGGCAGCCAAGAGTTTGGAGTTTGTCGGATTCCAGAATTTCATTAATATGTTCCATGATCCGGACTTCCGGATTAGTGTCTGGCGTACGCTGGTCTTTCTCATCTTCTCCGCAGTGATTGGTCAGGTATTGCTTGGATTCATTCTGGCCCTTCTAATGAAGGAGAAAAATGTGACGTTCCGCCGGGTCATCGGCATCATCGTCATTGCCGGTTGGGTGACACCCGAGATTGTTGTGGCATTCTGTATGGTCGCCTTTTTCAGTGACAATGGTTCATTGAATCAGATCCTCGGCTGGTTTGGAGCGAATCCAGTCTCCTGGTTGTTCAGTTTCCCTATGGTGAGTGTCATTATCGCAAATATCTGGCACGGCACAGCCTTTTCAATGATGGTCTATCAGTCGGCACTGGATGATATCCCAAAGGAAGTTGAAGAAGCTGCGATTATTGACAGTGCCACCGGGTTCCAGATTGTCAGACACATTACGATTCCAATGGTAAAAGGGTCCATCGTGACCAACATGATGTTGGTTACCCTACAGACACTGGGCGTGTTCACGCTGATCTATACGATGACCGGTGGTGGCCCGGGTACTTCAACACAAACCTTGCCGATCTTCATGTACAACCAGGCCTTTGTGAACTATCAATTTGGATACGGCACAGCCATATCTCTGGTTCTGTTGTTCATCGGTATTATCGCCAGCCTGTTCTACATGCGATCCATGAAAGTGAAAGTGTAACCATGAAGGAGGTTCGATCCCTATGGTCAAACATGGGCTTCAACGCAAAATCCAGTACGGGATTCTAGTTTTTCTAGGGCTCTGTTTTTTATTGCCGCTGCTCTGGATCATTCTGGCTTCATTTGACCCGAACGCGCAACAAGGTATCAAAATGCCCAGTACCTGGACCATTCAAAATTTCAAGGATGTACTCGGGGATTCGAGCAATCTTCGTTCATTCGGTGTAGGCCTGATTCTGTCGGGAGGGCAAGCGATATTGGTTGTTCTGGTATCGGTTCTTGCTGCTTATCCATTATCCCGTTATGAAATGAGATTCAAAAAAAGCTTCCTGTTATCCATTTTGTTCATGACAGCTCTTCCGATTACTGCCGTGATGGTTCCGGTATTTCAAATGTTTCTGTTCTTCAAAATGCAAAATAGCATCATTGCCACGATGCTGTTCCTGACTGCATCCTCACTTCCTTACGGCATCTGGATGATGAAAAATTTCATGGATTCGGTGCCCATTGATCTGGAAGAATCGGCATGGATTGACGGAGCGTCCGTATGGAACGGATTGAGACGAATCGTGGCTCCGCTGATGTTGCCGGGTATTGCAACAATAGCGATATTTACCTTTTCAGGAAGTTGGGGCAACTTCTTCGTGCCATACATCCTGCTCCAGACACCGGAGAAACTTCCGGCATCGGTCACGATTTATCAGTTCTTTGGCAGCCACGGTATGGTTGAATACGGCAGATTGGCTGCATTTTCACTACTTTATACAATGCCTTCGGTTGTGCTATATATCTTCTCCCAGCGTTACATGTCCAAGGGCTTCAGCATGGGCGGGGCAACCAAAGGTTAATGACAGGAGGTAGCTACATGACAACCAAAAAGACGGCACATCTCATCTCGCATACCCATTGGGACCGCGAATGGTATATGCCTTATGAACACCATCACGTATTGCTCATTGAGCTGATGGATAAACTGCTGGACACGCTTGATCAGGACCCGGAATATCGTTATTTCCATCTGGATGGGCAGACGATTATTCGTGAAGATTATTTGCAGGTTCGGCCCGAACAACAGGAGAGGCTCGACCGTTATATTCGTGAAGGACGCATTCATTTTGGCCCATGGTATGTGTTACAGGATGAGTTTCTGACCAGCAGTGAGGCCAACTTGCGTAATCTGCTCATCGGTCATCGTGATGCTCGACCTTTGGGTGTGATATCCAAGACGGGATACTTCCCAGACTCGTTCGGAAATATGGGACAGGCACCGCAGATTCTGCAACAGGCGGATATTCATAACGCGATCTTCGGGCGTGGGGTGAAGCCTACGGGATTCAATAATGCCGTGGTTGATGCAGACAGTTATGAATCTCCCTATTCTGAGATGATCTGGCGTTCGCCGGATGGTTCGGAAGTGCTCGGCATTTTGTTCGCGAACTGGTACTGCAATGGGATGGAAGTTCCGGTTGATTCGGAGAAAGCCCGAGCCTATTGGGATAAAAATCTGGCGGATGCCGAGAAGTTTGCCTCGACTCCCCATCTGTTGTTCATGAATGGTTGTGATCATCAGCCGATCCAGATGGATCTGCCAGAGGCTTTACGCACAGCAGCTGCGTTGTACCCTGACGTGGAATTTATCCACTCCAATTTTGACGATTATATTGAGGCGGTTACGAAGGAAGTCCCTGAGCATCTGGCGACCATTGAGGGTGAGCTTCGCAGTCAGCACACGGATGGTTGGGGAACACTGGTGAATACGGCATCCGCAAGAGTTTATCTGAAACAGATGAATCAGCAGGGGCAGACGTTGCTTGAAAAAGTAGCCGAACCACTCGCCGCCATGGCCCATATAGCTGGGGTAAAAGATTATCCGCATCATCTGTTGACACATGCATGGAAGATGCTGATGCAGAACCACCCACATGATAGCATCTGCGGATGCAGTGTGGATGAGGTTCACCGTGAGATGGTGACCCGCTTCGCCAAGAGCAGACAACTTGCAGAGAAATTGGTTTCCCAGAGTGCGCAGGCGATTGCTGAGTCCATTCATGTGCAACCTGCTGAGGCTTGGGGAGAGGAAGCAGTGCTGTTCACCGTGTTCAACACGAGTGGGTGGAATCGAAATGGGATCATTGAGATGGATCTGATTGTGGACAAAGCATTTTTCCCGGAAGGTCCTCACCCTCAAGCCCTTGCGCAAAAGTTGGAAGAGGATGCACTGCCAGTGTATCAGCTGGTCGATTCAGATGGACGCACATATTCGGCAGAAATCAAGGATCTGGGTGCGCATTTCGGCTATGAACTTCCGAAGGATCGCTTCCGACAGCCTTATATGGCTCGTAAAGTAAGAGTGACTTTCCAAGCGGTGGATGTACCTTCTCTAGGTTATAAGACGTATGCTCTCATTCCAGTAGAGAAACAAGCAGAGATTGTTGAGATTGTTGAAGTGCCCGATACGAGCGAACTCATCCAGGTGCAGGGAATGATGATGGAGAACGGTCATTTGCGGGTGACGGTTGAAGAGAATGGTACGGCTACAATTGAAGATAAGGTCTCCGGTGCTGTATACAGGGGATTGAATTCATATGAAAATACCGGTGATATCGGCAATGAATATGTCTATCGTCAACCGGAGGGAGAGACAACGCTGACCACGGAGCATCTGAAGGCGGACCTGCGGATTGTGGAGCAGTCTCCGTATCGGGCAGTTATGCAAAGTGTATTACGCTGGGATATTCCTGCTGGAGCAGATGAACTGTTCGAGCTGGAGAAGCGCCAAATGGTTCCTTTTACAGAACGGAAGGCACAGCGAGTCGAGAACACTGTTCCCTTGGTGATTACGACAACGTATACGTTGGAAGCGGGCAGTAATATGGTCAAGGTAAAATCTGACTTTAACAATCAGGCCAAGGATCATCGACTGCGTGCACTCTTTCCATCAGGACTGGTGACAGAGGATCATTATGCAGATTCTATCTTTGAAATTGCCAAACGCTCCAATACACCGGCCAAAGAATGGGTGAATCCGAGTAATGCACAGCATCAGCAAGCATTTGTACATGTGACCGATGGTGATAACGGGTTGATGATTGCGAACAAAGGGCTGAATGAATACGAGATTTTACAGCATGAAGAGGGCAGTACGATTGCGGTTACGCTGCTGCGTGCCTCTTCGGAACTGGGAGATTGGGGTGTGTTTGAAACACCAGAAGCCCAATGTCTGGGACCGCAGAGCGTGGAATATGCGATTATTCCATTTGCAGGTGATGCCGCACAGTCAGGAGCATGTGCATCCGCATATGCGTATCCGATTCCGTGGACGACTGTACAGCTAGGGACACTTGCATATACATTTGAGCAAGAAGGTCATGCTGGAGTTGATGGGCAGAAGGTGGAACTACCTCTGTCGAAGCAATGGTTGGCGTGGAATTCGCAAGGTTCGACACTGGCATTCTCCACACTGAAGATCGCAGAGGAAACTGGAGATTTGATTGCTCGCTGGTATAATCTAAACTCCGAACCCGTTGAGTTGAACGTTCAGCCTGGAGTTGAATGTGCCTCCGTTTATGAGAGCGATGTGCTGGAACGGGTTAAAGACACGTTGCAGGGTCAAAGCCAGACGATATCTGGATACAAGATTGTTACACAAGGGTATGCGTTACGTTGAGTTGATTTTTGAACATCATAACTAAAGAAACCTCCTGTTTACGGTAGCGTGGGCAGGAGGTTTTTGTTATGCGACCTCGTTATGTAAAATATATCAGGGATTTGGGCAAGTGTATAAATGTCTAATACCATTCATGTCGTGATTTTATACATTTATTGTCGTGAGTTTCTATTAAAAATAGATTAAGTCTGTGATAACTTATAGATAAATGTCAGAATATTATATAGTATGGAGGTAAGATAATAGTGACCATTCGAATTGGAAAAATTAGCTTGTGGCATGTTCACGCATGGGATTACATCAAGCAAGCACAGGAACATGAGGATACAGTCATCGCCGCTGTATGGGATGAAGATGCCAAGCGTGGTCAGGAAGCGGCTGAACGTTTAAACGTACCATTCTATGCTTCACTCGAAGAAATGCTGGCCAAGGATGACATCGATGCCGTTATTGTAGATGGGCCAACCCGCATTCATGAAGAAGTGATCACCGCTGCTGCAAAAGCAGGTAAACACATTTTCACGGAGAAAGTTATTGCCTCGACACAGGCGGAATCCAATAGAATCCTTAATGAGGTAAAGGCAAACAACGTCAAGATGACAGTATCCTTACCTCGACTGAATGCAGGGTATACGTTAACGATTCAGGATGTCCTTAACCAGGGATTACTTGGTAAAGTGACTTATGTTAGAGCGCGTTTATCGCATGATGGAGCAATTTCCAACTGGTTGCCTGAACACTTCTATGATCTGAAGGATTGTCAGGGCGGTGCGCTGATTGATCTGGGCTGTCATCCAATGTATCTCGCCAAACTGTTTCTGGGTCAGGAAGTAACAGCGGTTAATGCGAACTTTGGATATATTACAGGCAAAGAAGTGGAAGATAATGCAGTCGCAACCTTGTTTACGGATTCTGGAGCAGTCGGCGTTGTTGAAGCCGGTTTTGTGAACAGCCATTCTCCGTTTACGATTGAGGTTCATGGCACGGAAGGTACACTTCTGTACGGAACACCCGAAGAAAAGTTATTGATTCGAACGAAAGCCGCACAAGGACAATATGATGACTGGACTGAACTTCCTTTGGCAGACCAAAGAGAAAGCGCATTCAATCAATGGGTTGCATATATACAGAATGATACGGTTGCAACTGAAAACGTGCAGATCGCTGTGGAGTTGACCCGTTTGATGGAAGCTGCGAATCTTTCAGCTAAGGAAGGGCGCAGAATTACTCTGAAAGAGTTGAAGGGTTAGTTTTTATTAAGGAGGTGTGCAATCTTGAGCCTGTATCCTTATGAGAAAATGCTTGAACGGCAGGATCTCCTGGAGAGATTGGATATTTCAATGGTTTGGGGACATTATGAGATTCGCGTGATGCGATTTCATCTGACTTCTTTTCCAGCGGGCCGAGTTGTGGATTTCCATAATCATGCGGAGTTTGAGTTTCATTTTATCCCAAGAGGTAAAGGCAAAGTTATTCTGGATGATCAGACACATGCACTCTCGGAAGGTATGCTTTATTTGACTGGACCGGGTGTCGTTCATTATCAGGAGGCTGATGCCAAAGAGGACATGGATGAACTATGTCTTCATGTGGATATCGTTCACAAGCCAAGGGAACATGTCGATCCCTGGGAAGCAGCAGAATCCGAGGAAACGATGGAAAAGCTGAGAACGCTTCCGCTTACTCCGGTGAATGATTATCATCGTGCAATGCATTGTTTTTTGGAAGCCTACGAGGCATGTGATCTAAAATTGTTAGGTTATTATACGTCGATCAAGCAACTGGTTATCAGCATATTACTCAAAACCGTGCGAGCATACGACACCGGGGGGAATCGACCGGAAGCCCCTGTGCGGGATATGTCGGTGTATCGCTATGAGTATGCAGTGCAGTATATGGAGGCGAATCACCCTACCGTGGTCACGCTGGAGCATGTAGCTGAGAAACTTCATATCAGCAGCAGACAATTGCAGCGAATCTTCTATCAAGTACAGCCGGAGATGCCGTTCAGCCGTGTACTGGAAGATATTCGTCTGCGCGCCGTGTGCCGCAATCTGGAGGAAAGTAACGTATCCATTGAACAGATCGCTCTTGCTTCAGGATTCAATAATGCCAACTATTTGCATGCTGTATTTCGCAAACGTCTGGGGATGACCCCGTCGGCTTTTCGCAAAATGAAACAACCAATACTTAAGTGAGGGTGAATATATATGAGTAAAGTATATCGTATCGGAATTATTGGCTGTGGCGGAATCGCGAATGGTAAACATCTGCCGAGTCTGAGTAAATTGGATAATGTTGAACTGGTGGCTTTCTGTGATATCGTTCAGGAACGTGCGGATGAAGCCAAGCAGAAATATGGCTCTACTGAAGCCGAAGTCTATACGGATTATCAGGAATTGCTTAAGGATGAGTCTTTGGACATTGTGCATGTACTTACGCCGAATATTTCTCATGCCGAGATTTCCATTGCTGCCCTGGAAGCGGGGAAACACGTGATGTGTGAAAAGCCAATGGCGAAGACATCTGCTGAAGCACAGCTCATGTTGGAAGCGGCAGAACGTACCGGCAAGAAACTGACCATCGGATACAACAACCGTTTCAGAGAAGACAGTCAGTATTTGAAGAAGGTGTGCGAAGCTGGTGATCTGGGTAATATTTATTTTGCCAAAGCACATGCGATTAGACGTAGAGCAGTACCAACATGGGGTGTTTTCCTGGATGAAGAGAAGCAAGGTGGCGGTCCGTTGATCGACATTGGTACGCACGCACTTGATCTGACGCTCTGGATGATGGATAACTATCAACCAAAAGTTGTGCTGGGTACGACCTACCATGAGCTTTCACAACGTGAAAATGCGGCCAATGCCTGGGGCCCGTGGGACCCAAAACAATTTTCCGTAGAGGACTCGGCTTTTGGCATGATTGTGATGGAGAATGGGGCAACGATTATGCTGGAATCCAGTTGGGCACTGAACTCACTGGATGTGGATGAGGCGAAATGCAGCTTGAGCGGTAGCGAAGCGGGTGCGGACATGAAGAACGGACTGCGCATCAATGGCGAGAAATTTAGCCGTTTATACACAAACGAAATTGAACTGAGTGCAGGCGGGGTAGCTTTCTACGATGGTAAGAGCGAGAGCGCACCGGATGTTGAGATGAGAAAGTGGATTGAAGCGATTGAGAACGATCAGGAGCCGGTGGTCACACCGAAACAAGCACTGGTTGTATCTCAGATCCTGGAAGCACTCTATGAATCTGCTCGCACAGGCAAGGCTGTATACCTGAATAACGCTAGCGAAGCATAGAAAAGGCTTAAAACAATAGATTAGAGAACCCTTTGTCCTGTTATTTGGGGCAGAGGGTTTTTGGTGTTTTGGATGCTAGGGCGTATCTGAAAACTCCGAAGGAAGCAGATTTTGCCGAATTTTCGTTCCAAGCCAGGAAGTTTTCCGCAGGCGTGCCGGGGCACGTCAAGGGAAAGTGACGCAGCAGGGGGCGAAAAGGCGGTAAAAGATGCACTTCAGCGAGTTTTGAGACACGCCCTAGCTATTGGTCCATACCAGACTCTATTTCGGCACATATGATGAGAGAAAAATGAGCTGAAAAGAGGGTATGTCTTGACTAAACACAAAACGGGTCATGGTGTTTCCATTGTTGTATGTACCAATCGGCCGCAATTTTTTGACAACATCCTGCAAAATTACAATCGGCAGCGTTATAAAAGCAAAGAGCTGATCATTGTCCTGAATCATGACAGTATGAATCTGGCATTATACCAAAACCGGGTTCGGAATCTTACCAATGTTCATGTATATCAAGTACCGGAGAGTATTTCATTAGGACAAAGCCTGAACGCTGGCATGACAAGGGCACGCTTTGCGTTGATTGCCAAATTTGATGATGATGACTACTATTCGCCGTATTATTTAACAGAGCAGGTGAGAGAACTTAGACGGACCAAAAGTGATATTGTGGGTAAACATTCGTGCCTGGTCTATTTGGGCGCATCCAAGACATTGTTGGTCAGATCTCCTGCTGAAAAGAATAAACCGGTTGAATTTGTACAAGGGGGTACTCTCCTATTCAAAAGGGAGATCTTGAAAAAAGTCCGCTTCACGGACCGTTCAATAGGGGAAGATGTAACCTTCCTGAGACAATGCAGGAAAAGAGGGTTCAAAGCGTACGCGACCTCACCATACAATTATGTCTATCACCGTAGACAGAACAAAAAGAGTCATACCTGGAGAGCGGATGATAGCTTTTACCTGAGGGGAAGCAAGAAACTTGTGGTTACAGAGGATTTCAGACCCTATGCTAATAAAAAGTTATAGTCTGTAATCGTAGTGCCCATGGATGTCGTCAAATAACGAAAACGAAGATGCATCTGCTGCGTGCAGATGCGTCTTTTTTGTGCCCAAAATGGTTCAATTTGGAGGTGGTGAGAAAAAAATATGAATTTACTTGAAAAAAAGTATTGCATATAAGTTTAGTCGGAATTATATTAATGGTATAAGGTCTAGACCATATACAGATCGGAGTGTTTAGATGTCCAGTACGTTTTCATTTCGTTTTGAGAAAGTATCCACCAAAAAGGTTAGTGAATTCATTAGGGAACAACTGGAAGAAGCTATTATTTTGAAAGAATTAATGAGTGAAGAACAGCTTCCAGCCGAGCGAGATCTGGCAGAGATTTTTAACGTAAGCCGGATTACCGTTCGCGAGGCACTCTCTTCACTGGAAGAGAAAGGCTTGATTGAGAAAAGGGTGGGTGCCAAAGGCGGAACATTTGTACTGCCTCTGACAGCCAATTCGCATAAACGGACCAGAGAAGAAATTAAACGGGATTGGTCACAGATGCTGAAAGTGTTTGAATATCGAACCATCATTGAGCCAGAGGGAGCTTTTCTCGCTGCTGAGCGGATCACCGCAGGCGAACTGGAGCTGCTTGAGGGTTACATGGAGCAAAGTATAGAGCCAGACTGCACAAGGGAATGGTTCAGGGCGCTGGATGTGAAATTTCATCTGACCATTGCCAAGGCTTCGGGGAATCCATACTGCGAGAGAGCCGTCAGACAGATTCGGACGAAAATTAATCCGGCGCTCGACTTGATGCCTTATGATGACCGGATACGTACCGTCAACCACGGTGTACATATGGAGATTCTTGAAGCATTGAAAGCCCATGATAGCATCAAGTCTAAGGAGACGATGAAAAGGCATATCGAATTCTCGGCGGATGCAATCTATGCCCGTTTGGTTTCTGAATCGGACAAAAATGAAGGGAATGACAGCAAATGAATCGTTCAGAACTAATACAGCTGGCTCAGCCACTACAAGCCCAGTTAAGCGCTTGGCGCAGAGATTTACATGAGCATCCGGAGATCGGTTATGAGGAGCATCGCACATCTGCTATCGTAGCTGAGCATCTGGAAAGCCTGGGGTTGGAAGTTACACGCAATGTCGGACAGACCGGGGTTACAGGCCTGCTTCGCGGAGAGACCGACGGACCAACCTTTGCTTTGCGCGCAGACATGGATGCCTTGCCAATCCAGGATCAGAAAGTGGTGGAATACCGTTCGCAAGTAGAAGGCAAAGCGCATCTGTGTGGGCATGACGCTCACACCTCCATCCTGATGGGAGCCGCCCAACTGCTTACTGGTCTTGGAAGACCGAAGTCAGGCAACATCAAATTTATTTTCCAGCCAGCAGAAGAGGGACTTGCAGGTGCAAGAGCCATGATCCAGGACGGCGTTCTGGAGAATCCAAAGGTTGATGCCATCGCAGGATTACACATGACACCTGGACAGGACACGGGAACCTTGGGCGTAAGTCAGGGCGTTGCTTTTGCATCAGCTGATCCCTTGATTATCAAGGTGTTTGGCAAGGGTGGCCACGCAGCTCGTCCGCATGAGGGTATTGATGCAATCGCGGTATCCGCTCAGGTCATCACCGCATTGCAAAATATCGTCAGTCGGATGGTTGATCCACTTGAACCGGCAGTAGTCACGATTGGCAAAATCACGGGAGGTTATATGGGAACAGCCATCGCCCCCGAAGTGGAGATGATCGGTACGGTTCGTACACTCTCACCTGCCATTCGTGAGCGGATGCCAGCTCTGATCGAGCAGGTTGTTAAAGGGGTCTGTGATTCATTCGGAGCAGGATGCGAAGTTGTCTACGGCGATGGATACCCTGTTGTCGTGAATGATCTCGGCATGGTTGACCTGCTAACAGAGACTTGTGATCAGGTTAATGCGGAGAAGGGATGGACTTATATCAAACCCTCCACAGGGGGCGAGGATTTCGCGTTTTATTGTGAACAGGTTCCGGGTGTGTTTTTCAGACTAGGATCTGGGAATGATGAGGAACGTACTCGCTATCCACTCCACCATCCCATGTTTGATCTTGATGAGACAGCGATGCCTTATGGTGTGGGCATGTTGTCTGCAGTAGCACTTGAATTTTTGGCACGGAATACAACTTCTGAGGGGGAGCAATCACAATGAAAAAAAGACAATGGACAGGCTTGTGGATCACGTTACTGGCAGTCGTAATGGTACTCAGCGCTTGCGGAGGAAAATCGACAAGCACGAATGATGGTTCCGCAACAGAAGGAACGGGCAGTGGAAGCGCAAGTACAACACTGACCGTTGCTGCGGCAACCGATATTGAGAGTTTTGATCCGCACAACAACAACAATACTTCCAGTGAGGCGGTTCTGGTCAACGTTTTTGATTATCTGATCAAAAATGACAGTGAACAGAAAAAAGTTGCGGGACTTGCGACATCATGGGATCAAGTCGATGATACAACGTGGAGATTTAAGCTGCGTGAAGGTGTTACCTTCCATAATGGCGATCCATTCACTTCAGCAGATGTAAAATACACGCTGGAGCGCGTAGCCAAGGACGAGACACTGAAACAAAACAGTTATTTCAAAAATATCGTAGAAGTTAAAGTGGTGGATGACTATACCGTAGATATCATCACAGATGGTCCAGATCCGTTGCTCCTGAATCGTCTGTCCAAAATGGGAGCAGGCATTCTGCCAGCAAAATATATTGCGGATAAAGGATTCGATGCTTTCCTGAAACAACCAGTAGGCACAGGCCCTTATAAGTTCAGTAAATGGACCAAAGATGATCGTGTGGAACTGGTAAAAAACGAGAACTACTTTGACGGTGAACCAAAATGGAATGAAGTGGTATTCCGCGTTATTCCTGAAGCCTCCACACGTGTATCCGAATTGCTTGCTGGTGGTGTAGATGTGGCGTCTTCCATTCCGTCCACTGACATTGCCCGGATCGAAGGCGAAGCAGATAAGAAGATTGTCAAAGCGCCAATCCAGCGTGTGCTTCAGTTGATATTCCGTCAGACAGAAGGTAGCATCACAGCTGATCCGAAAGTACGTGAAGCGATTGACCTGGCTATCGACAAACAAGGGATCGTGGACAGCATTGCCGGCGGAGCAGGTATCGTAACCCGCACATCCGTAACACCAGGCAACTTCGGTGCTGATCCTTCATTGTACAAAACATCACTTTATGATCAAGCAAAAGCCAAACAGTTGCTGCAAGAAGCTGGCTATGCGGAAGGTGAAGCCGAGATGACTATCTCCGTTTCCGCACAATACAAAGAACAGGCTGAAGTTGTTGCAGCAATGCTGGAACAAGCCGGATTCAAAATCAATCTGGATGTCCTGGAAGCAAGTGCATTCAGTGAACGTTACAGCTCCAAATCATTCAAAGAAATCTTCATGATTGGTATTGGTAACTCCTTGTTCGATGCTTCGAATAACTACAATCGTTATATGTTGGAAGAAGCAAAAGGCGAGTCGGATTACAACAACCCTGAAGTAGAGAAACTGCTTCAATCGGCATTGGTGAACATGGACCCTGCGTCTCGTGAGAAAGAGTATCAGCAAGTACAACAGATCTTCTCTGAAGAACGCCCAGCCGTATATCTGTACCAAATGGAAGGTGTCTACGGAACAAATGCTAAAGTGAACTTCGCGCCACGCAGTGACGAGATGTTCTATGCTGACGAGATTACACCTGTTGCACAGTAACATCGGGTATAACAACCGGTCATTGAAAAGATAGGCCGTGAACGGCAGGGACTGGATAACCATGTTCCTGCCGTTCTTTTTTAAAAGGGAGGTGAACAAGGAATGGGCAAATACGTACTTAAGTCACTACTGCAGATCATTCCGGTGCTGTTCATTGTTTCATTAATTGTGTTCATTTTGGTTCGAGTCACCGGTGATCCGGTTGCGTTAATGTTGCCTGAAACGGCTACCGCTGAAGATCGTGCTGTCTTGACGCAGGCACTTGGTTTGGACCAGCCTTTATATACGCAATACGTGAAGTTTCTGGGCAGTGCGATACAGGGAGACTTTGGTCAATCTTTTCGCTACAATCAGCCTGCGTTAGAGCTTGTGCTGGAGAGATTGCCTGCCAGCTTTGAACTGGCTGTAGCCGCCATGTTTTTTGCTGTACTTATGGCTGTGCCACTTGGAGTCATTTCAGCTGTCAAACGCAATACGTTTACCGATCTCATTATTTCAGGAATATCCGTCATTGGTAAGGCGATGCCAAACTTCTGGATGGGGATTATGCTTATCCTCTTGTTCTCCGTCATGCTGGGCGTATTGCCGGTATCTGGTCGCGGAGGATTGTCACATCTGATCTTGCCGGCCTTTACACTTGGTGTTGGACTGGCTGCGCAGATGACCCGACTGATTCGCTCCAGCATGCTGGAGATTCTCAACCAGGACTATATTCGAACAGCTCGCAGCAAGGGGCTTGGCCGGATGGTTGTCATTGTAAAACATGCATTTCGGAACGGATTGATTCCGGTCGTGACAATTATGAGTTTGCAGTTTACAAGTCTGATCGGGGGCACTTTGATTACGGAAACGGTATTCTCCTGGCCTGGACTGGGTCAGTTGCTGGTCGTTGCAGTCAACACACATGATATGGCGATTGTACAGGCAGCGGTGTTTGTCATTGCCTTTATCGTTGTAGTAATCAACATCTTGACGGATGTAGCTTACAGGCTACTTGATCCGCGCATCAAATACGACTAGAAGGAGGTGCAATCATATGACAGGCAGCAATGAAATGCCAATTCCGGGTACAGAACAGGAACAAGACAATGGGCGTGCACCAACGGGATTTCGTTATATCTGGCAACAACTGATCATCAGCAAGACCGGAATGTTTGGTGCTGTGCTTGTATTGTTGGTTGTGTTAATTGCCATAGGTGCACCTCTATTGACGAGTCATGATCCGGCAGCGGTGAATCCGCTGGGCCGACTTAAACCACCAGCATGGCTTGAGGGCGGAACGGCCGAATACTGGCTGGGCACCGATAATCTCGGCAGAGACATGTGGAGTCGAATTGTATATGGTGCCCGAGTTTCCTTAATCGTGGGGATGGGTGCCGTGATTGTGTCAGGAATTATTGGCGCGATTCTGGGGCTGGTATCCGGATTCTACGGGAAATGGCTGGATGCTGTTATCATGCGTGTAGGTGATGCATTCATGGCGATTCCAACCATTCTGTTCATGCTTGTTGTGATGGCAATTGTTGGCCCGGGTATTACAACGTTGATCTTTGTCATCGGGGTGACGAACTGGGTTCCATTCACCCGTGTGGTAAGAAGTGAGGTTCTTAGTATCAAAGAGCGTGATTTTGTTCATGCGGCCAGATCGATTGGCGCGAAGAATGGAAGATTGATTCTGAAACACATTCTGCCGAATATCCTTTCATCCTTTATCGTCATCTGCGGTATGAATGTCGGCACAACGATTATTATGGAAGCTTCACTCAGTTTCCTGGGTCTGGGTATCAAACCACCTGATGTATCCTGGGGAGGGATGCTCAGTGATGGCAGACAATACGTTGCTACAAGCTGGTGGGTCGCTACATTCCCGGGACTAGCGATCACATTTACCGTACTCGGTGTTATTTTCCTTGGAGATTGGCTGCGTGATGTGCTTGATCCACGTACGGAGACAACCCATAAATAAACGGAGAAGGGAGCCATCATTATGAATCAAAGACCAATTATGCCGGAGGATCTGAGTCACTACCGTTGGATAAGTCAGCCGGTGATCAGTCCTAACGGACAAGTGGCTTATGTGGAACAGACCATAGATCAGGATAAAAACGAATATAATACACAAATTCGAGGGATTTCGCTCGATGGTGATGAAGATATTGCACTTTCGGATGGAACAAAAGATTCCTCACCTGCTTGGTCGCCGGATGGCACACAGCTCACATTCATTCGCTCAGTGGATGGTGGCAAAGGACTATGGACGCTCCATTCAGATCAAAAAGAGCCGGTCATGCTGATATCTCCCGCACGTAAAATATTGAGTTATATCTGGTCGCCGAACGGGCAGTACATTGCGTTTACCAGCAAAGTACAACCGGAGGACCAACAGAAGAAAGCAGACGTCCAACAGGAGTCTGTACCTGAGCTGCGAGGTAAAGTCTTCGAGCGTACAACGCCGAAGGCGGAAGGGGCTGGCTGGTGGGACGGTCAATACAGCCAGTTGTTTATATATGAGATCAAAAGCGGGGAAATCACGCAGGTGACTTCCGGGCTATGGAATATCAGCGCTCCGGCGTGGTCGCCAGATAGCCAGCAGCTTTCTTTCATTTCGAAGCAAGTAGAGGACGAGGAACTTGATGCGGATCTGCTTTACTTTACCGATGTATACAGCATTCGATTGGGAGAGAGTGATCTGTTTAAAGTGACGGATTCCAGTTTGGCGATAAGCCAATTCTCCTATTCGTCCGACGGGCAACAGCTGATCCTGATCGCCAGTGATCGTGAGTATGGAAGCGGGAGCCACAACAGCTTATACGCTGTTCCCGTTCATCGAGGTATACCCAGGCCAATCGCACCTCAATTAGATATGCAGATTGGTAACGCGGCGCTTGGAGATATGAAGTCGGCAGGTGCGTCACCTTCTCCACTCACGGATAATAAGCATCCGGAACGTGGTGTATATGTACTCGGAACACATAACGGGAATGTGGACGTGTACCGTATTCAAGAAGATGGGGCGTGTCAATTGGTGACGGGCGCTGGTGAAAAGGATGTGTATCAGTATACCTTAACGCCAGATGGTATGTCCCTGGTTATCGCTGCGTTGACGGATGAACACTCTGGAGAGTTATATCGCGTGGATATCGACAGTGGTGAAATGTTCAGACTCACCCGGCGAAATGATGAATTCATGGCTGAATTGGCTGTAAATGTGCCAGTCCGTGTAGAGTTTAAGTCCTCTGATGGATGGCCGCTTCAAGGTTGGTTAGCCACACCGGCAATACGTGACACCAATGGGAAACTGCCATTGATTTTGCAGATTCATGGTGGACCCCACGCGATGTATACGGGTACATACAGTCATGAAATGCAGACACTCGTTGCGCAAGGGTACGCTGTGCTGTGGATCAATCCTCGCGGAAGTATGGGATACGGTCAGGAGTTTGCCAGAGCTTGCCGTGGCGACTTTGCCGGAGGTGATTACCGGGATCTGATGGAAGCTGTTGATTATGCCCTGGCTACATACGATTTCCTTGATGCTTCACGTCTGGGTGTGGCAGGTGGCAGTTATGGAGGAGTGATGACCAACTGGATTGTAGCGCATACCCACCGTTTCAAGGCGGCTGTAACCCAGCGTTGTATCTCCAACTGGTTGTCCATGTATGGGACGAGTGATATCGGAATTTCCTATGTCGAGGGAGTCATTGGTGGTAATCCGGCGGAAAACGCTGAATTCCTGTGGTCTCGCTCACCTCTTGCCCATGCACATCACATTGAGACGCCACTTCTGATCATGCACGGAGAGCAGGACTATCGGACACCGATTGCACAAGCGGAGGAATTATATACTACGCTAAAACGATACGGCAAAAAGACCAAACTGATTCGTTATCCGGGTTCCAACCACAGTTTGCTGAAAAGCGGTAAACCTTCCCTTCGGATCGATAGCTTCGAACAGGTGAATGCCTGGTTCAATCAGTACCTCGGGAATGAGGAGGGCGAGCAATGAGTCGAACTCAGCTGTCCATTCCTGTAGGGCTTCTTGTAGAAAATGTACTGACAAGTGGAGAATCAAAAGAAGTGATTATTGAATGTTTACAACGTCGAGACTATTCCCGTTTGTTGCCTCTGGTTAAGGAATCCGCGATGGATTTTGATGAAAGACTACAGACAGCATCTGATATCGGAGACGATTGGGAAAGGGCGATACGTCAGGGTTATGAGTTCAAGTTTTTGCATATTAACGGGTTGAAACGATTGCTCGATTTCCGGTTTGACCGTAAGGTGGATCGGGATTACGTTCAAGATGAGTTGTCTCTGAAGCATATTGAACTGACCGCAGAAGAGATTGAATTGCTGCAAACGTTAATCGGTAGGCAGTGGATCGTACAAGCAGAAGAAACAGAGCAGGCAGAAGAAGGCAGAACAGATAGCGAGTTATCTTCCTGCATTCCTGTCCGTATTCAATTAAAATTCCCATAGTATGACTAGAAAAACCGCGATGATCGCGGTTTTTTTGCTATGTACAGGTAGAAATGAGGATGGCTGAATTCAAAAGTTGAAATCGGACTTTATATGATTTATATTTATATTAAATGATATTATTATCTATCAAAAATGCAGGTATAAAGAGGGGGACCTAGGATGTCCATTCAAAATGTTTTGGGAAAAATTCAAATATCGGATGATGTGATCTCCAAAATTGTCGGCAAGATCGCAAATACTACCAGTGAGATTTCCTCCATGTCGACAGGACTTATAGAGGGCATCACCAAAAAGTGGAGCGGGAAAAGTCTACAAAATGGCATAGATATCCGCAAGGTAGAATCAAGACTGGAGATAAACGTAAAGGTTGTCGTTTGTTATGGAACAAAAGTGCATGAAGTCTGCAGGGAATTGCAAAACAATGTGAGATTGCATGTGGAACAGCTGACCGGATTAACCATTGATACGGTGAATGTGATCGTTGAGGGGTTATCATTCAACCAACCTGCTGCCAAGCTTTAGTCCAATTTCAACTACCTAGAGGAGTGACAGCGATGAATAAGATTTCCATAACAAAAGCCAGTCCACAATCATTAGTCGGCGGGCAGCTAAATCAGATGGCACTTGAATATATGGCCTATTCGCTTGCAGGTACCAAGGATAAAGGCATTATAGAAAAAACATTTAACAAGTTATGGCGTTCGAATCAGAACCGATTCAGTCACCAATATGCTTATGAAGCTAAAATGGGTAACCAAACGCTGGGCATGATCATGTGTTATCCGACCACTATAATGAACAAACTTGCTTTGCCAACGTTCTCCAAACTGTTTGAACTTCGGAAATGGAGCCTGATTAAGTATAATCTCCAACACTGGAAAGAGTTCTACTCCATGGTGACATTAAAAGAAGCGGAGAACGACGAGTACCACATCGGAACATTGGCTACGTTGCCTGAAAGCAGAGGACTTGGTGTAGGGACACAGCTCATTCATTTTGCTGAGGAGCAAGCTATAACACAAGGTCTGTCCAAATCCTCACTTACGGTTAAAAAGGAAAACCTACTAGCTATTAAACTCTACGAGCGTTTGGGATACCAGAGAGTAGGAGAAATCAATAAACCTTCGTTATTCCTGTACAGGATGTCCAAAAAACTGGTGTAATGTTTTCTGATAGGAATAGAACAAGCAGCTAACTGGAGAGTTTCATATATATAAGCCCACATTGGAACAGTTAAAAGTGTGAGCTGGAGGGGCGCTTTATGCGTTCCTTTTTTAGTTTTCAGATTTTACTCATAAAAAAAGTAACTTGACTTTTGCGGGCATTTAAGCAGGTACTTGACAGCGGTGTGGTATAGTATAAAAAGTTCTTTTAATGAAGAAAGACGGAGAAATATACAATGTGGGGTGTAACCAGTGTATCAATATAAGGATCAGGAATATGAAGCAGTACATTTTGAGGGACGTGACCTGCGCTATGGAGAACTCATAAGCTGTGTTTTCAAACAGTGTACATTTATGAACGCTTCTATGGAAGAAATCGAAACGAGTAACTGTCGTTTTATCGAGTGTGACTTCAAAGGGGCTTCCATGAATGGTTCGATTCATACGGAATCGGCTTTTGAAAACTGTACCTTCTTTGGTGCGAATCTCTTTGCTTCCAAATTTAGCTCCTGCAAGATGACAGGCTCAGACTTTTCAGGTGCGCAAATGGATGGCATCACACTAAGTCACGGCGATTGGTCCTATACAAATCTGAGACATACACGTTTGGGGAAACAGGATCTGAGAGGAATTCGTTTCTTTGAGGCTGACTTTACGGACACGGATTTCACCAAAGCGGATTTGAGAGACTGTGATCTTACCCGAGTTGTATTAAGCAGAGCCAAGCTTCAAGGGGCCGATCTTAGAGGGGCTAACCTGGAAGGAATCGATCTGAAATCACTGGATATCAAAGGCGTACGTTTGGATCGCGAACAAGCCGTTATGTTTGTGCGCTCGTATGGTGCGAAAGTAGACTAAGTTGAGTTGAACATACACAGCATGAAGCCGCCATTAAGGCGGCTTTTTTGACGTTAAAGCTTTCCCATTCAAGCAAATTGGCAGGAATAAGAGATCTAAACAAGAAGTAGTTAACATAAGTTTCAACTAAAAGGAGGTTATCATGACCGTCACATTAATTATTATTGTCGCTATTATTGTCTTTGGGCTTATAACAGGCACGATCACTACGATTATGGCATTTAAACTGCTACGTAACAATAAAGAGAAACATTACCTTCGCAAGAGCATTCTGATGGACGGAATTCCAACAGAAGCAATAATTCATGATATTGTGCAGACATCATCCAGTAGGGATGGAAGGCCTGGCGTGCGATTGGATCTGACTGTAACCCAAGTTGACGGGCGCACCTTCCCAACAATTGTAGAGACTTATATTCCAATCACACATATTCCCCATTTTCAGAAAGGAAATGTCATTAACGTAAGATACATTGCGATGGGGAATGAACGAAAAGTTGAGGTAGAGGATGCCTATCTTCCGTGAGGTGCAGCAAGGTGGTAAGCTTCGGTTATCAGGCATATCAAAAACCATTACCTGAAACAACTCAGGTAATGGTTTTTGACGTTAATTTAATTGAGTTAATCCTCTTCTTTTGACATATTTCGTATATACCTCGCTTTGTTTCATGAAGTGAATTTCATTACATTTTAACGCTGTGCTTGTGGGTTCGTTTCAATCGCACAGCAACCCAACTCATAATCAGAGCAGCAATGAACAGAAATACGGTCACACCTGCAATGACAACAAAGAAGGATTGGTCAAATGCAGCAAAGGCGGCATTTTTGAGCGATTCAGCAGACGCAGCAGGCAAGCTTTCGGCAGCGATAAGTGCTTCATCCAGACTGTCCTTCGCATTGGCTGGCACACTAATCCCCGCAGGAATCTTCATAGCGAGTGTGTAGAAAAGGGTCGACATGCTTCCGATGATTGCAATACCGGATGCTCCGCCCAGCTCATAACCCACTTCCTCAATGGAAGCGGCCATGCCCGCTTTGTGTGGTGGGGCATAACTCATAATGGAATGTGATGCAGCGGTCATCCCTGATCCAAGACCTGCACCAAGCAGTGCCAAGCCGATAATCTGCCCAGTGAACCCAGCATTGAAATACATCAGATACGTCCCCATGCCAAGGGCAGCGATGAAGAGGGTGAAGCTTTTGATATATACAACATCCACACGGTGCATAATAGCCCCCGTAACAGGTCCGGCGATGAGTGCTGCAACAGGTATGGATACGGTGAATAGTCCAGCCTGAAGCGGTGACATGCCTTCCACCAGTTGAAGCCGCTGAGTGACCATATATTGCACACCCATTTGTGCAAACAAGCCAACCAGTGCGGTAATAAAGCCGGTACTGAATCTTGGGATTTTGAATAAGGACAGATCCAGCAGCGGATTGGGACTGTTATTCTGACGGCGAATAAAGATGATCAGGGACAGAACACCGATCACAGCAGCTATGATAGCGAGTGTCAGAGATCCTTCGCGTCTTGTGAATTCCTTAATGGAATAGATAATTCCGACCATGGCAATCATGATCTGAATGGAACTGGTGAAGTCCCACTTTTTCGATGCATCCCCTTGATGTTTAGGGATCATTTTTAAGGCGAATACAAAAGCGATAATGGCTATGGGCAGGTTAATCAGAAACACAGAACCCCACCAGAAGTGTTGAAGAAGCAGTCCACCAACAA
Source organism: Paenibacillus sp. FSL H7-0940 (assembly GCF_037979415.1). NCBI lineage: Bacteria > Bacillati > Bacillota > Bacilli > Caryophanales > Paenibacillaceae > Paenibacillus > Paenibacillus sp. FSL H7-0940. The sequence goes on along the minus strand of NZ_CP150280.1, from coordinate 2,507,367 downwards.
TCGGTCCCAATCCAGCACCACCTGATGCAATGGAACCCCAGATGCCGATTGCCAGTGCGAGTTCTCGCTCATTCGTAAACGTAACTCTGATAATCGACAATGTCGCTGGCATCATCATGGATGCACCTACAGCAAGAAGAATTCTGCTCATGACTAGCATAGCCGGTACTGGAGAAAAGGCAGCAGCAAGAGAAGCAGCAGAAAAGACGACCAAGCCCAAGGTAAATATTTTTTTATGACCAAGACGGTCCCCGAGTGTTCCCATTGCAGGAAGAAGACCCGCCATGACAAGGGAGTAACCGTTCAGAATCCATAATTTCTCCGAAGCAGATGCACCGAGATCATGGGTCAAGCTGGGTAAGGCTGTGTACAGGATGGTCATATCCATCACAATTAGTAATAGTGCACTTGAGACAATAACAAGAATCATCCAGCGTTTGAATTTTGACATGTTTCCCTCCGACGATATGAATAACTTACAATTCAAAGACTAAACTATCGGGTAACCCTATAGTCAAACTTTTCTTTACACACTATAATGCATGTATATTGATAAAACTTAGACTACATATGTACATGGAGGGCCCTTAGATGGCTGGACATCACGCACAACACTTTACCACCAGTGAATTTGCCAAGATCTGCGGAGTGACCAAACATACCTTGTTTCATTATGACCAGATTGAGCTGTTAAAGCCTGAATATACCAATGCCAAGGGCTACCGCTATTATGGTATGCAACAAACGTATGTGCTGGATGTCATACATGTGCTGAAAAAGGCAGGAAGCTCACTCCAAGAGATTAAGTCGTTTATTCAAAATCAGAATACACCATTGTTAATTGAGCTGTTTGAACAGAAATTAAAGGCACTTGAGTTGGAGCAACAACGAATCAAACGTATGCAAAAGCTGCTAAGTGGTGCCATTGAAATGACGAAACAAGCCACGGATGCTTCTCCTGAAGGGCTGCATATCGAACAATGTGAGCTGGAGTATTTTATTACTGTTCAACTGGAGCAAGGGGATGGGGATAAGGAATTTTTCCGTAAGTTCATTGAATACAGGACCCATTGTGATGAACAGATGATTGATTATGAGTTTCCGGTATGGACGATCCTACGTCAGGAGCACTATGAGGCAGGAGAATACTATCCGGATTACTTTGGCAACAAAATAAAAGCTCCAATTTCAGGGGAAACGATATGGATTAAGCCAAAAGGGATGTATGCCGTCATGAATCATCGAGGTTCATACGAAAGCATGCCGGAGACGTATTCCCTCATGAAAGAGGAGATAGAAAAAGAGGGACTGCAAGTCTGTGGACATGTGTATGCACTGGACCTGCTCACTTATTTTGCAGAAAGTAATCCCGATGAGTACATCATCAAAATTTACGTAGAGGTGTGTAAGCCAGAAAACACAATGGTTTAACGGTACGGGGATGGAAGATGAGATCGAGGCTACACTGTCTTGACCCATATCGTATTCCATGTTAAGTTTTCTGTATTAAATTTTGAACTTTCAAAGGGGGATAGAGTCATGACTGAATTAGAGGTTGTGGATGTTTATGTGGACCTGTCAACAAACATGAACAGTGGCATGGTTCACAATATGACTAATCAGAATCCGACACTTTGTCCTCCTATGCATAGATCTACTTGGCGCTGAGTGGTTTATCGCCAGGTTTCTTTATTGTATAAGCGAATCTAAATTCTGATTATGTTCAAATATTAAAGTGAGGGAATCCATGCCATGTTCTATGGTGAAATCCCGTCAGTTTACTTTTATATTTCACATAAAAAGGATGATATGCATGTCTTTAATCAACGTTACCAACCTGACCTTTGCTTATGAAGGCAGTTACGATAATATATTTGAAAATGTCAGTTTTCAGTTGGACTCCGATTGGAAATTGGGTTTTACCGGAAGGAACGGCAGAGGCAAAACGACATTCCTCAATCTGTTGCTTGGCAAATATGAATACAGCGGACATATCTCTGCGAATGTTAGCTTTGAATACTTTCCTTTCCAGGTAGAAAATAAGGGAGCCATGACCGTTGATGTCATCGGCGAGATTCATCCTGAATATCTACACTGGCAAGTTGTGCGCGAGCTTAACCTGTTAAAAGTGTCAGAAGATGTGTTGTATCGGCCTTTTGATACGTTATCCAACGGAGAACAAACAAAGGTGATGCTGGCTGCTTTGTTCCTGAAGGATAATCGGTTTCTGCTCATTGATGAACCTACCAATCATCTTGATCTTCATGCAAGACAAATTGTCAGTAATTATCTTGGTAGCAAGAGTGGATTTATTTTGGTATCTCACGATCGATCCTTTCTAGATCACAGCGTGGACCATATCCTTTCCATCAATAAAAGTAACATCGAGATTCAGAAAGGCAATTTCTCCGCTTGGTGGGAAAATAAAAGAAGGCAAGATCAGTTTGAACTTGCGAGTAATGAGAAATTAATAAAGGATATCAAGCGTTTATCCGATTCAGCCAAACGGACCGGTGGATGGTCGCATGAAGTTGAAAAAACCAAAAATGGTACGAGAAATTCCGGCTCCAAGGTGGATAAAGGATATATCGGGCACAAGGCTGCCAAAATGATGAAACGTTCCAAAAATATCGAACAAAGGCAGCAATCTGCGATTCAAGAGAAATCCAAACTTCTCAAAAATATCGAGAGTGCAGAACGTTTACAGATTCATCAGCTGGATTTTCACAAGCAGGAACTTGTTGAATTGGAACATGTGTCGATATCATACGGCTCCAATACGGTGTGTAAGGATGTCAGTATCACGGTTGAACAAGGGGATCGTATTAACCTGTACGGTAAAAATGGATCTGGCAAATCAAGCATTCTTAAACTGATCTGTGGTGAAGATATCCCTTATACAGGTCTTTTCCGAAAGGATCATCAGCTTAAAATCTCGTATGTGTCGCAGGACACGTCCGATCTCGGAGGACATTTATCTGAGTATGCGGCCACACAGGGGATTGATGAAAGCCTGTTTAAATCGATACTTCGAAAGTTGGATTTTTCCAGACTGCAATTGGAGAAAGATATCTCAACGTTTAGCGCAGGTCAAAAAAAGAAAGTGCTCATTGCCAAAAGTCTTAGTGAGAAAGCTCATCTGCATATTTGGGATGAACCACTCAACTTTGTAGATGTCATTTCACGTATGCAGATCGAAGACTTACTCTTGGAATACTCGCCAACCCTGCTTTTTGTAGAGCATGATCGTGAATTTTGTACAAATATTGCAACGAGAATCATCGAACTGTAAGTAACGTGAAAGATAACCATGCTAAGAGCCGCCAAATGGCGGCTTTTAGTATTACTCGTGAGGAAGTATGCTATAATTTTATAATCTCATCCAATCATTTGATGGATGACTAGATCAATTGTAGACTAATTCGCCAAGAGGTGTAATACCAATGAAAAAGGAAATGACAACAATCAAACAAACCAGGCTTCATTCCATTTTGGACGAGGCCACCAAATTGCTGATTGAAAAACCGAATGCATCCATGAATGAGATTGCAGAATCTGCAAAAATCGGGATCGCTACGTTACATCGATACGTGGAAAGCCGCGAACAGCTCATGGTATATCTCGGATTACGCGCAATCGAGGTGGTCAGTGAGACCATGAAAGAAATCCAACTGGATGAGGAGCACTGTGAAAAGTACATACCTGAGCTGATCGAGGCGCTGATTCCATTAGGCGACAAAATTTATTTTCTGGCTCATGACACCACCATTAACTATAATCCCGAGATTGAGGGAGCAGATCTGAAACTAAGAGAACCGGTACTCCATGCGGTCGGTCTGTTACAACAGAAAGGTTATTTCCGCTCCGATCTCGATAAAACCTGGATTGTCGATGTGCTGTATTCCATCATGTTCCTGACGTGGCAGCAGGTTGTAAGTGGTCATATCGCGAGAAAAGCAGCCCCTGCACTTGTGGTGGATACGTTTTATCATGGATTTAAGCAGCGATAGCTAAAGGTTAATTCAGCGAGAATCAATAGATTTCCATCAAGCGAACACCCCAAAAAAAGTCGAATGTATCGTTAGATACACAGACTCTTTGAGGGTGTTTTTTTGCGTTCACAACAGCGTTTCTCAGTGCGCAAGCTACAAAAACTTGATTTTCTCACATATTCAAATATTAACAGAGTTCAGAATTTAAGATTTCCAGTTTACAAAAAAAGATATAAATTTCTAGTAGATTCAAATCATTACCAAATAAAGACAAAATATTCAAACGAGGAGGCCGGACAGAAGCACATGCAATTGTGCAGTTCAAAGTCAGCTTATGTACTCATTCCATCAACCCAAATCAGGAGGGATTCCATGCTTTACACCATTATTGTGCCAGTCAACCAGGACTATAACATTTTGAACCTGTTCACAGATTCGCTACTCCGGACGGTAAGCCCATCCACTCAGATTATTTTCATCAACGATGGTTCCGGCTCAGCAGTCTTTCAACATCTGGATAAACTGAAGCAAGAAGTAAGAGAAGGTGTGACCATCGAGATTCTTCAGCATGATTTTCCACTCGGTTGCGCCGTGTCGATTAATAGCGCACTGAGCCTAGCCAAGGGAGAGTACATTTTCTTCCTGGATTCTGACACCATTCTTCAACCGAACTGGCAACCGATGATGAAAGAGACACTGGATAGCGATATTACGATTGGCATGATTGGGGGCGTTCTGTTGTATCCGCAAACAGGAGGCGTGCAGCATTGCGGCATTGCTTTTGCGGACACCATCGGCCGACACCTGTTCCTGAACGCATCTCCTGATGATATCCCAAAAGAAACCTTCTCTGTTCAACTGGTGGTGTTTGCCATGTTTGGCATGAAGCGGGAGGTGTATGAGACCATCGGCAACCTCGATGAGAAATTCTTTAACGGATACGAGGACTTTGATTATCAGATGCGGGCACGAGCTGCCGGATACGATACAGTCATTAATCCGAATATTCAAGCATATCACTGGGAACGCAGCAGCGGCATTCACCGCAACTTCAACCGGAAGAACAATCTGGCACGATTCTGGAAAAAGTGGGGCGGTCAAATCGAGGCTGATGTGTGGCCATTCGTTTTCAGTCATCTGAAAGCACAGCTGGAAAGCCAAGAGGAATACCAGCATCTGCCGATTGTCGGGATTGACCTTGCCGAGGTTCGAAGCGATGCCGATACATTCTGGAACAAGCTGGAGGAAGCCGAATTTGCAAATGTAGCCGAAGTACGGGACTATTCAAACCGCTTTAATTCCAACGGGGCCATCTGGCTGCCACAGGTACTGGGCAAGGAATTGATTCATAGTGAGAACCGGTTACTGTTTTTGGTGGACAATTTCGCCCGTTTGCTGGAGAACCGCTACTGGATTGAGATGAGACATGCTCATCGAGCCAAGGATCTGATCATTGATCTGTATGGCAATGTGATCACGATGGATCGCATATACGATGGATGCTGGCCTGGAACCAAAGTTCGGTAATTCACTCACAACGAAAATAAACAGGGAGGTACTTAAGGTGAAAGAAAAAGAGAGCACGCTCGATCGTGCCGTACGGTTTACCCGTAATCTGGAGTGGTTGGAACAAGTCGAGAAGGTAATTCCGAGCGGATGCAGCACTTTAGCCAAAGCACCTGAACGTTTATTTCCGGGCCATACCCCCGTATGTTGTGCAGAGGCTTATAACTCCCGATTTACAGATATCGACGGGAATGAATGGCTGGATTGCGAAATGGCCATGGGTACGGCGCCATGGGGCCATGCCAGACATGAAGTCCAATTAACCGTCATTCACCAGTTGAAAAAAGGGACAAGCTTTTCTTTACCTGCCGACATCGAGCTTGAATGTGCCGAGTTGATTCTGGAGCGGTTCGAGGGTCGTTATCCATCGCTGCGCTTCACCAAGAGTGGTGCTGATGCAGTGAGTGGGGCCGTGCGTCTGGCCCGTGCCGCTAGTGGCAAAAGCAAGGTTATTGCGACAGCTTATCATGGGTGGCACGACTGGTCTGCCTACGGTTATTATGGTGGCCAGACGAAAGAACGTGGCATCCCCGTGGATATCGAGCGTTCAACGATCTGGGTCAACAAGCCTACTACGGAGCGAATTGAGGCTCAGATTACCGCGTCTCCCGAGGATATCGCATGTATTGTTCTATGCCCCAACGAGTGGAAAAAGGATGCGCTGGAGGAAGCCGTAAACCTATGTCGGTCTCTGGACATCATTATCATATTCGATGAGGTAACTTCCGGTATTCGAATGGGCAAGCAGGCTACAGCAGGAGAATATGACATCTGGCCTGATCTGCTCTGTATCTCTAAAGGTATGGCCAACGGTTTACCGCTCGCAGCGGTTATGGGGCCTGAGCACTTGATGTCTTTGTCAGGACAGGTCAGATTCAGTAATGCCCATTCCAGTGAAACGACAGCGCTCGCGGCAGCTATTGCCTGTGAACGATTAATGAAAAATGCGAAAGTATGGCCGACTTGGCGTGATCCGGCAACCCGGATCATGGATCGTCTGGAATCTGAACTTGTGTTACTCGGATTGACGGATCAATTGGAAGTGAGAGGGACTTATGCAAGCTTCTGCATTCAATCCTTGGCTGAAGATAACTTCCAAACCGATCCTTTCCGCGAGTTCATGGTGAAGAGAATGGCTCACTTCGGCATTTTCACCAAAGGATACTTTATTTTCTCTGATGCCCATACACGGGAAGAATTGCTATGGGTCGAGGAAGCGCTGTTGCAGATCCTGTCAGACTGGAAAGAGATTCAGAAGCAGGAACATCTTCATGCGATGCAACTTTCGAAAACGTTTGAAGCTTAATCCATAGATCATAATCAACAATCCACTAGGAGGAATTATTCAATGAAAGCACTCGTATATCAGGATCTCAAACAGGTGACTTACCAGGAGATTGAGGAGCCAACCATTCAAAAGCCAAACCAGGTGAAAATTAAAATCTATGGTTCCGGCATCTGCGGTACAGATCTGAATATTGTCAAAGGCAAAGTGCCTGCGAATAAAGGAACGATCATTGGTCATGAAGGCGTAGGCACAGTGGTTGAGGTGGGCGACGACGTTCGTGGTTTCAAGATCGGTGATCGGGTATTGGTTGATCCCACGCAATCTTGCGGTACCTGTTCATACTGCCGTGAGGGTCTGTTCATCTACTGCGAGAATTTTGATGATTATCAAGTAGGGATGACGACACACGGAACCTTTGCTGAATATTTTGTTGGGGACGAAAAGTATATCTATGCCATCCCGGATTCCATGAGTTGGGAAACGGCCATGATGATCGAACCACTGGGATGTGTACTTCAGACGTTCATGAAAGCAGGAACTAAGCCAAGTGACTCTGTACTCGTCCTTGGTTCTGGAGCAATCGGTTCCCTGTGTCAGCTTGTTAGCAAACGATTGGCAAGGCTTACCGTAGGCACGGAAGTTGATCCATACCGCAAAGAGTTCGCTTCAGGGATCGCGGATCATGTGTTCTATCCTCAGGATCTGACACTGGATAAAGTATACGAGATCAATAATAACAAAAAGTTTGATATTGTAGTGGACGCGGTTGGTAACCAGCTTCATGTAGGGTTTGAGCTGATTGCCAAAGGCGGCAAAATTATTCCTATGGGATATGACGACAGCTATGAGGTGACGTTCAAATCAACAGCCGTGATTAATGATGGCATTAGTATCATCGGTGCAGTTGCTAATCACTCGATGATCAGTACGGCACTGAAATTTGCCCAAAGCATCCCGGAACTGGAACAGATGGTGACAGCCAAGGAACTGCTGAGTGATTATGAACAGGCCTTTAATGGAACGATTGGTTATGACATGCATACTGGAGAGAAGTTGCCGATGAATTCGGTCAAAACAGCTCTTATCCTATAAGAGGTACTATAAGCATGTAGACATTAGCGGGTTTGCCGCTGCGAGAAGTTGGAATTCGCAGCGGTGAAAACCGCAGAAGGAAGGGATATCGATTGAAATTGCTTCAAGATTTGCCGAAGAATCCACGCTACTCCATTTTACTCGAACCGGTATGGGCCATTCCGGGCACGATCGTTCTATTCTACGCTCCTTTATATATGAAGGAAGCCGGACTTTCGGACATAGAAATCGGTTTAATCAATTCGGTGAATCTTTATTTTGCCTTTATCTTTCAATTGTTTGCAGGTTCCATTACGAATAAGCTGGGACGAAAACGAACAACACTGATCTTTGATCTGCTTGCCTGGAGTGTTCCCATGTTCATCTGGGCCTTCTCCCAGAACTTCTGGCTGTTTCTGATCGCTTATTTACTGAATGCAACATCCAAGTTTGTAACGGTCGCCTTTAACTGTCTGATCATAGAGGATGTGGAGGAACACAAACGATCCAAGGTATTTGCCATTCTCAACATGATCATTACAGGGGCTGGGGTACTCACGCCTATTGCCGGGGTGGTCATTGCTGATTATGGTATTGTGCCTACACTCGCCAGCATTTACTTTGTCGGAGGCATCCTCATGACCGCCATGTTTTTCATTCGTAACCGATACACGGATGAGACCGAGGTCGGCAAGGAACTTATGGGATTGCATAGTAAAACCCGCGTGCTTCAGAGCTTGGGTTCAAGTCTGCGCTTGTTCGGCAAATCGTTCTACAAACGGAGACTTTTTCCGATTATTCTGATCACGGTGTTATCCAATCTGATTTTGCAGCTGAATTTCTTCCAGGTCATATTCTTCAAGGAACAGTTGAAATTTGATGACCGTGTTATTTCGTTTATCCCAGTAGTGACTGCGGTAACCGTCATGCTGCTCTATCTGGTCATCATTCCGCGATTGAAACGGCGTTCGGAAGAAAAGTATGTTGGTTTTTCCATCGTGCTTAGCACGGCCGGAGCCATTCTGTTTCTGTTGATCCCTGTGGGGAATATAGGGATGTTGTTTCTCACGCTAATCGTGCTCGCTGCGGGTAACTTCATTTTGCAGACGTACCGGGATTCCCTGCTAATGAACCGATTGGGTACGCATGAGAAAGCCGATATGTTCTCGGCCGTGCAGACCGTCATGACGCTTACAGCCATTCCATCCGGTTACCTGACGGGCCTGCTCTACCATCACAATCCAACACTGTTATTCAGCGTCATTCTTGGTCTATATGTTGTACTCATGGTCATTATGTTTTTCCTGCCAGATCCACAAAAGCACTCCCAAGTGCTGGAACCTTACAAAAATATGTAGAAAAAGGGGTTTACTGTATCTGGAGCGAATATGTAGTACAGAAAAAAACTAGTAAATGCATGTTCAAAAAGAGCGGTTTTCAGTACCGAGAAGATGGGATGAAGCTAGAAATGGAGTAGCGGAGCGTAGATAGAGCTACGTGAGCAACGGACATTTCGGCTGAATGCCATATTCGATGCTGATGATGCCACTAGGCATCCTTCGTAATCAAAAGCGGACTTTTTGAACTACCTCTAGAACATATTTTAACTTGGGAGGCTGCTAAAAATGACTAACGTAATGACAACAGAAGCACGGAAGCAATGGAGCTGGATGAACGAGCCCGAAATCTGGTCCTATACGGATCAGGGAGGTGTGCTGGTGGAGGCGAAAGCGGACACCGACTTTTTCCAGGACCCTGCGGGCAAGCATATTCGTGCAACTGCTCCTTTCTTGTCCATGCCTGTGCCTGGCGATTTCGAAATCACAACCCAATTAACCGTTGATATGAAAAATCAATATGATTCCGGATGCCTAATGGTGATGGCGGATGATCGTAACTGGTGCAAAATTTGTTTTGAGTATGATGGTAAAGCGCCTACCATCGTGTCGGTGGTGACACGTGATGGTTCATCCGATGATTGTAATTCGGTTGAAGTCTCCGTACCTAATCCCTATCTGCGTATACGCAAAGTAGAGGGCTGCATATCATTCTTTTATTCACCCGATGGGGAAGAGTGGAAACTAATTCGATATTTCGGCATGCCGATACAAGGGGAACTTCGAGCTGGATTAGTTGTTCAGTCGCCGACTGGAACGGGCTGTACGTGTCACTTTTTATCCGTGAACGTTACTCATCCGGACTTGACCGCACGTTTCTAATCCGCTCCCCCGGCCGATCATTGGAGGGAGAACAGGTTCATGGTAAAAGCTTTTATATTTGATTTTGATGGACTCATTGTTGATACAGAGACACCTTGGTATTATGCGTTTCGCGATATTTATGAAGAGCACGGAGTGGAACTTGGTCTGGAGCTATGGTCGAAAAATGTGGGGACATCCTTTGAGGAGTTTCATCCATTTCTGTATCTGGAGCAAGCGCTCCAAAAAAAGATAGATCATGATCATATCAAATTGCTCTCTGAACAAAAATACGAAGTCTATTTGGGACAGGCCGCCATTCTTCCAGGGGTGTATGAATTGCTTCAGTCTGCGAGGGAAAAGGGGATTCAGCTTGCGGTTGCTTCCAGCTCCACACGGGACTGGGTGCATGGTTACTTGCAGAAATTAGGCATTTTTGATTATTTCACAGTCGTTCATACATCCGAGGATGTGAAGCGAGTGAAACCGGACCCTGAACTGTACCTTCTTGCTCTCCAGAGTCTTGGGATCGAGGCTTCCGAAGCGATTGTGTTCGAAGACTCACCTAATGGCTTGAAGGCAGCCAATGCAGCAGGTATTCGGTGTATCATCGTACCTAACGAGGTAACGCGTGGTCTGGAATTCGCCATGCATGAACTGCGGTTATCCTCGCTGGCCGAGATTGATGTGGAGGCGCTCTAATCCAGATACTGCTTGCGTAGCTCGATAGGGGAGATCCCTTCGTATTTTTTGAACACTGATCCAAAGTAACTGGCACTGTTGAAACCAACGGCTTTGGCTATTTCATGAGCGGTCGTAGCGTTATTTTCGATGAGCATTTCCTTGGCTTTCAACAACCGATATCGCATCAGATATTCCAATGGAGTCATTTGAAATTCTTTTTTGAATATCCGATTGAGGTGCTGCTCGGTAACGTCCATCTGCTCAGCCAACAAGGGGAGAGAAATATCCTGATGATAATTTTGTTTGATAAAAGTAATGAGTTCATCCAATCTTAATCGGGCATCAGAACGTTCGTAAGCACTATAGCGTTCACCTTCAATGGTTAATCTGACCAAAAGCATGTACAGTAATGCGGATACGTGCCAGATCTGATCCTTGTGCCGGGACTGCAGCGCCAACGTAATTTCACGCAACAGGATATGAAGCATTCCATCCGGCTTGAAGGCGCGCAGCTCCCCGATCTGCAAGGTATGCAAGAACCGTGGCAACAAATAGCCATTGAAAGACAGACAATCAAATCGTAATGAATCACTCAGATTGTGGTAACGGTAGGTTACCTCCGGGAACAAAATGAGAGCGGTCCCTTTTTTGATCGAAAATTCATGATTCTTTGCTGCGATTCGCCCTGTTCCTCCGATGCACTGTACAATGCTGTAATCCCGTGAATGGTCGCTCCAATTCATCAATTCATCAACGGTCAACTGGTTTTGCCCTGTAATCATGAGCGGCATATCGGTATCCAGCGGATTCCCCATACTAGGTTTCGGCATCGTCGTGTTATTCCTCTTTTCGTTAAAGGATCATGTGCGTAAGTGGCGTGGTTACAGCGTTAAAAGAAACCTAGAAAGAATTATATTACATAAATGGAATAATTTTAATTGAATGACGGGCAATATATAAAACGTTTTCATATAAATGCTTCAACGATTATTAATTGGATGAATGAGTATGAACTGTAGTCTGATCAGCCTCTATTTATGGATCTAAAAGTACGCCCGCCTTGCCAACAGAATGCGAAACGGTATACGCTATAACGAATGAGTGATTAAGGGAAGGGATGCAAACATGAAGAAAGTCATCGTAGTCGGATCGGGTATTCTGGGGGCATCAACAGCCTATCAATTAGCCAAGCGGGGCGCAGAGGTAATCATCGTAGATCGAAAAGATATAGGACAGGCAACGGATGCAGCTGCCGGTATCATCTGTCCATGGCTGTCACAGCGTCGCAATCAGGACTGGTATCGGCTTGCCAAGGCAGGTGCGCGGTTCTATCCGGGCATCATAGCGGAGCTTGAAGGCGAAGGAGAAACGGAAACCGGTTATGCTCAAGTGGGCGCGCTTAGTATTCATACGGACGTGGACAAAATCAACAAGATGGAAGAGCGGGCCCATCTTCGCAAAACAGATGCGCCGGAGATTGGCGACATTACACCTTTTGATGCCAAAGAAACCCGTGATCGTTTTCCATTGCTGGATGAACGTTATCAATCGGTACATATCAGCGGTGCTGCACGTATAGATGGAAGAGCGCTGCGCGATGCCTTGATCCGGTCTGCACAGCGAAATGGAGCGGAAGTGATCCATGGAGACGCCACGCTTCAATTCGAAGCGGATCGGGTCATTGGTGTGAGTGTTAATGATCAGAGTTTCCTGGCAGATGAAGTTATTGTCTGTGCAGGTGCTTGGGCCAACGAACTGCTGAAGCCACTCGGCATACACTTTAAAGTGCATTATCAAAAGGCACAAATTATGCATCTACATGTCACGGATGGGGAGGATACAGGCCGCTGGCCTGTGATCATGCCTCCTTCTGATCAATATCTGCTGGCCTTTGATCAACAGAAGATTGTGATTGGTGCCACTCATGAAAATGATGTGGAGGGTTATGATACAAGAGTCACTGCAGGGGGCATGCAGGAAGTTTTGAATAAAGGTCTGGAACTGGCGCCGGGGCTAGCTAATAGCACATTCCAGGAAGTAAGAGTGGGCTTCCGTCCGTTCACACCGGGCTTTCTGCCAGTAATGGGGGCTGTTCCAGGCTGGCAAGGTCTGATTGCCGCGAATGGACTTGGAGCCTCTGGACTGACTATGGGTCCTTTTATCGGGAGTCAACTGGCGAAACTAGCTCTCGGTATGGAGCTGGATATCGATATTGAGCCCTACACTGTTGGCAAAGCAATGGATGAAATTGAAAGAGGTGAGTCATGACATATTCACAACGTGTATCCGATGGAGCGAACTCGTCCGACATCATATATCTGGAGCATCAGATCGGTACGACGAAAGAAGAACTGCGAATAGCTTTGGAGAAACAAGAAACGTACAAACGCGAATTGTCGGAATTGAAGTCATCACTAATCAGGAATGTATCGGAAGACAGTTCTGAAGAGCAAATCTTAATGGAGAAGGCAAGCCAAACGAAGAACTTGATTGAAACCCTGTCTGAACAACTGGAACAACTACAGGAAGCATTAGCGAAACTAGGCGATTGATCGGTTCGTATGACTTATCTCTCTGAGACATCGACAGAAATAATATACGATACGTATAAAACGAAAACCCCTTATATTAAGGGGTTTTTCTGATTTAGTTCAAATGGTTTATATCAATAAATGAACGCATGGTATAAAATGGAATCAGGTGCTGAACTGTCAATTCAGGTACCCATGTAACCAATCACGAAACTATGCTGAGAGGTGGATTCCAAATGTATAAAGAAGTGATACGTGTTGAGGACATCACGGGGTTTCAGTCCAGATCTGAAGAGTTTTTCCCACTTCACTGGTTTCGAAAAATGCTGTCCGAGCATCCAGTGTACTATCACGAAGATACAGACACCTGGAATGTGTTCAGATACGATGATGTGAAGCAGGTCCTTAGTAATCATGAGTATTTTTCAGCCGAAGGAACCCGGACGACCATTGCCGTTGGAGCAAAGAACAATGAAGGCACACCTCCAGACAAATTAAACATATCAAGTATCGATCCTCCCCGTCATCAAAAAAGTCGTTCGTTGTTATCCGCTGCTTTTACACCGCGTAGTCTGAAAAACTGGGAGCCACGAATTCGCAACATTGCAGAGCAGCTGGTAGCCGATATTGAGCCAAATACGACGATTGATATTGTTCAAGCGTTGGCCGCTCCGCTACCTTCGATGGTTATGGCCGATCTGCTTGGCATCCCTCTTACAGACAGCCATCGCTTCAAGAACTGGGTAGATATTCTGTTTCAACCCACCAATCCAAAGACGGCTGAGGAGAGTGAACTGAAAAAGCAAACTGCAGCGCAAGAGTACTATCAATTCCTGTATCCTATTGTGGTTCATAAACGGACTCATCCTGGTGAGGATATCATTACCGATCTGTTGAACGTTGATGTTGAGGGGGAGAAGTTCACGGAGGATGAGGTTGTTCGCACGACCATGCTTCTGCTTGGAGCCGGTATAGAGACAACGAGTCATATGGTTTCAAATACGTTCTATTCCTTCCTCTACGATGACCCGAGCTTGTATGGCCAACTCAGGCAGAACCCCGAATGGGTTCCGCTCGCAGTGGAAGAAATGCTTCGTTATAGGTTCCATAATGCCAAGCGACATCGGACAGTAAAGCAGGATAATCAACTGCTCGGAGTGGATATGAAAAAAGGAGATGTTGTCATCTCCTGGATGAGTGCAGCCAATATGGATGAGCAGATATTTGAAGACCCCTTTGAGCTGAATATTCATCGTCGGAATAACAAAAGACATATTACCTTTGGTAATGGCCCACACTTTTGTCTAGGGGCCCCGCTGGCAAGAATGGAACTAAGCATTGCCTTGACAGCATTTGTGGAGAAGATTGCTCGGATTGAACCGGTGGAGTCCTTTGATCTGGAGAATAATCTGGCCACTTCAGCTCCGGGACAGTCATTGACCCATCTGCCAGTGAAGATCGTTGCGGAGTGAGAAGGAATCATACGGGACACAACCTAAAAAGCGGCAGATCAGACGTAAACGTCTTGATCTGCCGCTTTGTTATGCAAGCAATTATGAGGCTGGACACCTTAATTTGAATTCATGGAAACTTTTTGTCTTACCACCTGTTTGATTTCTTCCTCTTTGGCTTGTTTGGTGCGTTTGATAAAGAAGGAAAGGACCAATCCCACAACAGCGATACCGATGATAACAACATAAGCATCATTGATACCCTGGATCATGGATTCTGTAGCAAGCTGTTTTTGACTGAGACCATTGGCTGCACCAGTCGCCATCATATCCTGTACGTGTGCCGTTGTACGGGAGGTCATGACACTTACGAGTAATGAAGTACCTACAGCGCCAGCCACTTGTCTGACGGTGTTGGAGATAGCTGTACCGTGTGCACCAAGTCTTGGTGGCAGTTGGTTAAGTCCCGCAGTCTGAATCGGCATCATGAGCAGAGCCATACCAATTCGGCGGCCGGTAGACATCAATACCAGGTATCCATAACTGGTTGAATCCGTTAAGTCGATGAAACCAATTGTGGTCACGATGGTGATCACCATCCCGATAACAGCGAGCCATTTCGCTCCAAAACGGTCAAACAATTTTCCAGCTACTGGCATTAGGAAGCCCATGACAAGTGCACCTGGCAGAAGCAATAATCCGGACTCCAGTGCAGTGTAACCACGTGCGTTCTGGAGATACAAGGGAAGCAACATCATGTCAGCATACATGATCATTGTAATCGCGATACTGATGACCGTGGTCAGGGAGAACATATTGTACTTGAAAGCCCGCAGATCAAGCAACGGAGTTTCAGACACGAGCTGACGCCATGTAAACAGGGCAAGCGAAACGATTCCAGCCGCAATGCAGATAAGAACTTCTGCACTTGACCATCCCAGACTTCCTGCTCTGCTGAAACCATAGAGCAATGCGCCAAATCCGATCGTGGAGAGCACCACACTGATTGTGTCGAACTTTGTGTTGACCCGTTCGGATACATTCTTCAGGTATACAAACGCAAAGGCAATGACAATAAGAGTTAATGGAATCATGCCGTAGAACATCGTTTGCCAAGAGTAGTTCTCGAGGATATAACCGGCAAGGGTAGGCCCGATTGCAGGGGCAAAAATGATGGCAAAACCAACCATACCCATTGCAGATCCTCGTTTTTCAGGAGCAAACAAGGTCAAAATAACGTGCATCAAGAGCGGCATGATAATGCCGGCACCCGCTGCTTGAATCATACGTCCTGTCAGCAATGTGCCAAAGTTATCTGCAAGAGCAGATACGATGGTACCAATCAGGAAAATAAACATGGAAGCTTGGAATAATTGCTTGGTTGAAAAGCGTTGCATGAAGTAAGCCGTAATGGGGATAAGCACCCCGTTCACCAGCATGTAACCTGTCGTTAACCATTGTGCTGTTGCGGCGGAGATGTTAAAATCACCCATCAGTTCCGGTGTAGCGACACTCATGATCGTTTGATTCAACGTTGCAAGGAAGGCTCCCAAAATCATGATAAACAGGATGGGGCCTTTCTTTACGGATAATTCTTCTTGAACTCTAGCCTGACTCAATCCTTTTCATCCTTTCAATCCACACGTGACTAAATTTACAACGTGTTGTATAGTTTACATTGTATTTATTGAATTATATACATATTCGGACAGATTACAATTTACGTTATGACGTGTTTTCGTCGTTTATTTTACAAATAAAATGAATTTGTTGTGTAAATCAAAAATAAACGACTGTTTGTTTAAAATTGTAATGTTTAAAATTTGATGGGAGGGATACACGTGAAAGACGAGAAGAAATCAGCCGTGGACCCAAGAATATTGCGAACACGTCAGTTAATTCGAGGTGCATTTGTTGAATTGCTGCAGGAAATGGATATTGAGAAGTTGTCAGTCAACAAAATTGCCGAACGAGCGACGATCAATCGGGTAACCTTCTACCTGCACTATCGTGATATTACGGATATGATGGAGAAGATGGCCGACGAGATGATCGAGAATATTGAACGGATCGTGGATGAATATGCCCCTCATTTTGAGAAGCAAAGAACGGAAGAGGCTTGGCCTGTTCTAGTCAAGTTACTGGAGCATTTTGCAGAGAACGCCTCGTTCTATCAGGTGGTTCTTGCTACAAAGCGCACACCGATTTTTACCGAACGACTGCTCAAATTGTTAAGTAGGCTGGTCAAAGCCAAAATTGATCGGGTAGAGATGGAAGATGAACTCGAAGAATCCGGCATTCACAAAGAAATCGCAATATGGTACGGTTCTTCGGCTCTGATTGGAACCATTGTTGCCTGGTTGCGTAATGATATGCCATATTCACCTCATTTCCTGGCGAAACAATTCTCGTTGATTCGCTCGTACTCTTATAATGACCTGATATAATCATGCTACAATTGCACCTAACGTTAATAGAGGAGGGATAATGTGATGAAATATAGTGCAGAACGTATTTATGTGAGATTTTGGAATGTGGATGATGCCTCATTGCTTCTGGATCTGCAGGTTCGCAATCGTGCGGAAATCGAGAACATATCAGCAAGTGATCGGGAGGAGTCTTTCTACAGCTTGGAAGGGCAAAGGTCACTCATTGAGAGCTGGAACAAGAAGAGAGAAGAAGGAAATCGCTATTCTTTTGGTATTTTTCTACATACAACGGATGAACTCGTCGGTGAAATTTCTTTGTTCGAGATCATACTGGATTCTACCCCAAAATGGATCCTTGGTTATGTGACGGATACTCTGCATCAAGGAAAAGGATATATGAGCGAAGCCCTGCAATGTGTAATGGAATTTGCCAAACATGAAACTGAAATTACTCGAATCGAAGCTGGCGCTGTGCCCGATAATACAGGTTCCATCCGTGTCCTTCAAAAAGCAGGATTCAAGGAGAATGGGTCACAGCCTGTGCCAATCCAGGGAACGTTGAAAGAACATACGATGTTTGCTGTGGATATACTATAAGCAAGATGTTTTAATATTTACTATACAAGTTGGACTATATATTTAAACGTAACGGAGAGGACAGAAAAAACATATGGCTACTATACTCGTTGCAGACGACGATGCGAACATTCGTGAACTCGTCTGTCTATTTCTCAAAAACGATGGATTCACAACAGTGGAAGCTGCGGACGGTAAGGAAGCTCTCACTATATATGGCGAAACTCCAGTAGATCTGGTCGTCCTTGATATTATGATGCCTGTCATGGATGGTTGGGCACTGTGTAAAGAACTCCGAAAAGCCAATCCCGACCTCCCGTTACTCATGCTGACGGCGAGAGGAGAGACTTGGGAGAAGGTGAAAGGATTCGAACTGGGTACGGATGATTATTTGACCAAACCGTTTGATCCGTTAGAGCTGACCGCTCGTGTCCGAGCATTACTGAAACGATACAAAATCGGCTCCACACACACAATCCAGTTTGGCAACGTCATTCTGGACCGTCAGACGTATAAGGTGATGAGAGGTACAGAGTCGCTTACGTTACCACTTAAGGAGTTCGAATTGCTGTATAAGCTTGCTGGAACACCAGGACAAGTCTATACACGTGAGCAATTAATCGATCAGATATGGGGTATTGATTACGCGGGAGATGATCGAACAATAGACGTACATATTAAACGCCTGCGCGAACGATTCGCGACAACACCTGATTTTCGGATTGAAACGGTGCGTGGGCTAGGGTACAGACTTGAGGTCTATGAATGATCAGATCCTTATATATTCGTGTTGTTCTGACCTTTCTGGTGTCAGTCATCACAGGCACGATTATTTCATTTTTTATGTCAACCTGGATGTTCGAAGATCAATTGAATGAAAATGCTCAAATTAACATACGCAATTTTGGCCAGGACGTTGTGCAGATTTATAAGACGCTGCCTGCTGATGAAGCAGAATCATTCGTTAGTAGAATGAAACAACTTGATTCGTATCATATTCGAATTTATGATGCAACGGGCAATTTCAAGTCTTATGGGAAGCTCAACGAACATAAATCATCCCCCGTATCGACGGATCAACTCAAGAAGGTTTTAAACGGAGGGGTTGTGCAGGACACACCTAAAGGTATCGCTACCGTTCTTTTGGGGCTACCGATCAAGACGGAAACGGGTATAAGAGCGATGTTTCTAGAAACACTCTCACCGCCCTCAGCCTCTTTTGTGGTCCAGTTTGGCTTGATTTTTGCAAGCTGTTCCTTGATTGTAGGAAGTTTGTTGATTGTGGTTGCTTCTGTATATCTGGTTAGACCGATCAAAAAATTGACCAAAGCGACCAAACGGATTGCAGCTGGAGACTTCAACGTCAAGCTGAACATTAAACAAACGACGGAGATTGGTACATTGGCCCGTAGCTTTGAAGAAATGATGCATGATCTTCAGCAGTTGGAGCAGATGCGCAGGGAATTCGTTACCAATGTTTCGCATGAGGTTCAGTCTCCGCTCACCTCGATATCCGGTTACGCTTCGGCACTGAAGCAAGTAAATCTCTCAGAACAAGAACGAAACCGTTACCTGGATATTATCATCTCAGAAGCAAAAAGAATGTCCAAAATGAGTGATAGCCTGCTGAAGCTGAGTTTGCTTGAATCGCAGTCACAGCAACTACGGCTCACCACCTTAAGCCTTGATGAACAGATCAGGCGGGTCATCGTGGCGCTTCAGCCGCAATGGTCTGGGCGCAACATTCATTTCGAGCTTGATTTGGAGAACGTGAAGGTAACGGCGGATCACGATCAGTTAAATCAGGTATGGACAAACATCATCGGAAATAGCATCAAGTTTTCCGAGGATGGCGGTATGATTAAAGTCAGTATCGAAGAGGACTTCAAAAATGTGACTGTTCGAATATCCGACACGGGCATTGGAATTCCCCTGGAAGATCAGAAGCGTATATTCGACCGTTTTTTCAAGGCAGATCGTTCCCACAGTCGTAAATACGATGGGAGTGGTATGGGACTTGCTATCGTTAAACAGATCGTGTCCCTTCATCAGGGTGACATCCGAGTGGAAAGCGAACCTGGTCAAGGCACGACCTTTATTGTCACGTTGCCCATCCATCCACCAACGGATAGTTAGGCTCACAGGATAGGGTCAATGAATAGAATATCCATCGGATTATCTAAACCGAATGTTCATGTCCTATGTAACATGCAAGCTTCCTTGTATGTTACATAGGACATTTTTTTTGCTTGTTCATACTCCGTTCATATTCCGGTCATGGGGAGTACATCTTTCTTGATTAGGATTTCTTAAGCAGCCTGCCAGGCCAATATAAAGATGAGGATAGGAGCAGATGAATGTGAATCTACAAGCAGACAGAGGAGTCCAGAGTAAAAGCAAAACCAAGAAAGTGTTAAGCATTTTGTTTAAAGTATTTTGCGCAATCATTATAGCAATCTTACTTTTTGTAGCTATCGTATATACCGTCAATAAAATCAGCAGTTATTCGGAGCAAAAAAGAATGGAACCGTATGGTCAACATGTATCCGTAGACGGAAAAAATATGAATGTGTTCATTCAAGGCGAAGGCGAGGAAACGATTGTGCTTCTGCCTGGTTTTGGAACAGCGGCACCAGCGCTTGATTTTAAACCTCTTATCTCCGAGTTATCTCCATATTATAAAGTTGTCGTTGTTGAGCCCTTTGGTTACGGATTGAGTGATCAGACCAAAAAGGAACGCAGCACAGCAAATATCGTCAGTGAAATTCATGAAGCGTTACAGCGTCTACATATTGATCGTTATATCCTCATGGGTCATTCCATTTCGGGGATCTATAGCCTGGATTACGTGAACAAGTATGCAGATGAAATAAGTGCATATGTTGGGCTGGATAGCAGTGTTCCAGCGATAAGTGAACAGAAGATTGATTCATCAGATACACAACCGATTAAATGGTTCCGCAACTTGGGTTTCGCCCGAGTGCAACTGAAACTGAGTGCTGACCCTTATGATGGACTGCCTTATGATGAGCAAACGAAAGAACAATTGAACATTCTGATACGCAAAAATATATATAATACCACGCAATTAAATGAGGCAGAAAGTATGTATTCCAACTTTAAAGCATCTGAACAACTAACTTTCCCTGTTAATCTTCCGGTTCTTTTCTTTGTTCAAAAGAATCATCCGGCAGCAGACAATTGGGTTCCGGAACACGAGAAGTTAATAGAGAACTCTGTGCGTGGTGAAGTGGTGTTGCTGGAAGCAAATCATTATTTGTATCGTTCCCATGCCAAAGAAATTGCTGAAAAATTCAGGGGATTTATGACGCAGCAGTAAATATAAATGAATTGGCTTGTTCATATTCAGTTCATATTGACGTCACGGGGAGTACATTTTCATTGGATAAGATTTCATTAGCAGCAAAAAAGAAAATCGAACTATCAGTTCAAGACAGGAGAAGATAACACTGACGACGCAGCCTGCGGAAAAGAAAACAAAGAATAGATCAAAGGCCAAAAAAGTGAGAAACATGATACTGAAAATAGTAGGAGCAATCGTAATCGCCATTATTCTATTTCTAGGTATTGTTTATATCACCAATGTGATCAGTAGTAATTCAGAGGCCAAGAAAATCGATTCCTATGGTCAGCATGTATCTGTAGACGGGAAAAATATGAATGTGCTCATTCAAGGCGAAGGCAAGGAAACGATTGTACTTCTGCCTGGTTTTGGAACAGCGGCACCAGCGCTTGATTTTAAGTTGCTCATTGACGAACTATCACCATATTACAAAGTTGTGGCGGTTGAGCCATTCGGTTATGGATTAAGTGATGCTACTGAAAAAGAACGAACCACAGAGAATATCGTAAGTGAAGTTCATGAAGCTCTGCAGCAACTCGATATTCATCAGTACATGCTCATGGGTCACTCCATTGCAGGCATTTATGGCATTGATTATGTGAACAAATATCCGGATGAGGTCACGGCATTTGTCGGAATTGATAGTAGTGTTTCAACCCAACCGGGTATGGATGCCAAATTACCTACTAAAACGTTCGCATTTCTTAAAAAATCAGGTCTCCAAAGATTGGTGGTCAAATTTAGTAGTGACCCCTATGCTGGACTCGCATTTGATGAACATACCGTAGAGCAGATGAACATGCTGTCGAATAAAAACTCGAACAGTTCCACGACTTTGAATGAAATGGACCATATTGCTTCCAATTTTAAAGGAGCCCAAGGATTAACCTTCCCTAAAGACCTTCCACTTCTACTCTTTGTACAAGCTAATAATGAAGGTGTAGAAGGATGGATACCGCTGCATGAAGGGCAGATCAAAAATTCAGTACATGGGAAAGTAATCACCATGGATGGCGAGCATTACTTGCACCATACGTTATTCAAAGAAATAGCAAAAGATGTTAGAGCATTCATGAACGAAGCGAAGTAAAAATTCTGTAAAAGTCCGTGATGAGAGAGAGGAATTCAATTGAGATTATTTGAGATACTGTTAGTTCTATCCTGTTTCGCGTTACTCATAGACCTACTATTTATTAAAAGAAGTGCAAAGAAAATAGGTTTGGGTTTGGGTATAGGAAGTAGCGTTATATTATTAGTTCAATTGTTTGTTGAGGGATACAGATGGCAGTTGCTGCTGGTATATATCATGACGGCTCTATTCATAATCATCGTTTTATTCAGACATTCCGAAAAGATGATGAACCTTAAAATAGGGAAGTTCTTGAAATATAGTTTATCTTCCTTAATCGTTATTTTGCTTGTTGGTTCTACCGTCTTGTCTGTATACTTACCTGTTTTTAATCTGCCGAAGCTTGATGGTCCAGAGAAGGTGGGTACTCAAACATTTCATTTAACAGACCAGAACAGAGACGAAATCTTCACTGAAGATCAAAGCGATAAGAGAGAACTAATGGTTCAAGTTTGGTACCCAACTGAAAACAGCAATAATAACAAGCGTGACACGCTGTTTCCAAAAGATAAAGAAATGTTCAAAAAGTATATTCAGAGCTTCTCTAATTCTTTAAAACTGCCTGAATTTTTGCTCGACTACTTGAAGTATAGTCAAACCAACTCTTATGAAAATGTTGAAATATTACCTTCTACAAGTCCTTATCCCGTGGTACTACTATCTCATGGTATGGGAACCAGTAGAGTTCTACATGTATCACAGGCCGAGAATCTGGCCAGTCATGGGTATATCGTGGTCACCATCGATCATACGTATAGCACCTTTGCTACTCTTTTTCCAGATGGCCGTGTAACGGATTATAAAAAAAGCACGACTACACTAGATGAACGTACAAAAACAGGGAGTATATGGACGAAAGATGTGGAGTTTGTAATCGATCAAATCGAAAAGCTGAATTCAGGTGCAATCGAAAGTCAGTTTAAAGGGAAAATCGATCTAGATCACATCGGCGCGATGGGGCATTCTTTTGGGGGTGCAACCGCGTTTAATGCAACGTATTTAGATCAGAGAATCAAGGCCGGGGTTAATATGGATGGGTCACTATATGAAGTGGAAAATAGAGATGATATAAACAAGCCGTTTATGTTCATCCGATCGGGAAGTTTTGAAGACTGGTTTGCCAACTTTGAAATAGATAGAAATTCGGATGATGAAGTAACTAAATCTCTTTCAGATGAGCTGCACATTATGAAAAATGTTATGAATCATGGGGGAAAAGTGATCTATGTAGAAGGAACCCAGCACTTCAATTTCACGGACCTTCAGTTCTATTCAGAGCTGGTTAAACTGTCCGGTATCACAGGAGATATCAATGGTAAAAGAGGATCAAACATCGTAAATCAATATGTACTCGATTTCTTTAACAAGCAACTGAAAGGAACGGGTGGAGATCTGATTCAGGGACCAAACGACTTGTATCCGGAGGTGAAATTTGTAGACCCAGAAGAAATCAAATAACCAAAACACTTAAAATTCAGGAGATGATGTGAATGGGACGACAAAAGGGAAAACGCACTTCAATCGCCGTGTTAACGCTGGCATTAACCATGTTAGCTCCAATGTCTGCAATGGCTGCGCCTACTACAAGTAGCAGTGATCATACGTATGAACCAACCAAGAAAACGGTGATGGAGAAAGCCAAGTTACTCACTGAGAAGCATGGAATCACAAGCCTGCAATATGCCCTTATCGATGGTGGCGAGATTGTGGTGTCCGGTCAGACGGGCAAAAACGATAAAAACAACAAGGTGCCTCTTACGCCGGATACAATCTATGGCATAGGATCAACGAGTAAAATGTTCCTCACAGCTTCTGTTATGAAGTTAGTTGAAGAAGGCAAGGTGGATTTGGATCTGCCTGTTGTGAACTATATACCTGATTTCCAGATGAAAGATCATCGCTACAAACAAATCACACCACGCATGCTGTTGAATCATTCTTCCGGTCTGCTGGGAGGCACGGGCAGTAATGCCACATTGTACGGGGATAATGATACGTACTCACATGATACGTTTCTGGACCAATTGGCAAGTCAAAACCTGAAGGCAGATCCCGGCGAGTTCTCGGTGTATAGTAACGATGGGTTTACGTTATCCGAGATTATGGTTGAACGTGTTAGCGGCATGAGTTTTACAGCTTTTATACACCAATATTTTACGGAACCTTTGGACATGAAACATACCAAAACACCACAGGATGTGGTTGACACGGCAGCAATGGCGGGAATCTATTCTCCTATGTATGAGGGTCAGCTTCCACAAGAGAATTATAATGTTATCGCTACTGGAGGCATTTATTCCACCGCTGAAGATCTTGCGAAGTTTTCACAAATCTTCACGGGAGAGGTCCAAGGCATTCTTACCGATAAGTCTGTAGAAGCCATGGCGCAAGAAGAATACAAAAAAGGCATGTGGCCAGAGGGTGGCGATACGTCTATATCTTACGGATTAGGGTGGGATAGTGTAAATCTGTACCCATTCAGTGAATATGGTATCAAGGCAGTAACAAAAGGTGGGGATACCATATCGTATCACTCATCATTAGTCGTACTGCCGGAATATAATCTGGCTGCAGCCGTTACCTCATCAGGTGGGACAAGTGCCAAAGATCAGTTCATTGCGAGTGAATTATTACTCAGCGCACTTGAGGAAAAGGGCATTATTACAGAACGGAAGCCGGAAAAATCGTTTGGTGTTCCAGTGAAGGCAGATATACCTAAAGAAATAGCCACGAATGCAGGTATATATGGCGGCAATAATTCAGTTAAGAAGATCGAAATGAATAGGGCTGGACAAATGACTGTATCCACACCCGCAACTCCAAGTGATCCGGCTCAAAAATACACCTATACAGCAGATGGTACTTTTGTTAACGATGAAGGCACGGAAAAGTTGAAATTTGTTAAGGAGAAGAATGGAAGGACTTATCTGTGGTATCGATCTTATATATCCTTACCAGGACTTGGACAATTGGCTTTCTCCGAATATAAAATGGAGAAGCTGGAAGCCAATGAATTATCCCAGGATATTACGGCCTCATGGGAGCAGCGTGAAGGTAAAAAATATTACCTGCTGAATGAGAAATATACATCAACGGTTTATCTCAATTCGGCACCAATTCTCCCTATTCATTTGGACAAAGAGACCCCTGGGTATGTATCCAATACTAAGATTATTGGAGCAAACGAAGCAGTCACGGAGCTGCAAATCCCTGGCCTGGCTGGACGTGATACAAAGGAGATTTACTTTGCTAAAAAGAACGGAGTAGAGTACATTACAGCCGTTGGTAGCATATACGCCAGTGAGGAAATGGTACAACCACTCTATTCGGGTAAACAATCTCTAGCAACGATTCAAGCAGACGGATATGCCAGATGGTTTTCGATACCAGCAACGGTGAAAGGGAAAGTCATGACGGTTAAAATGCCTGCAACTGGCGCCTTTGCCGTATATGATCAGAAGGGTATTTGTATTAATCACACCGTAGTCAGCGGTGAGAACGAGGTTGTTTTACCAGAAAACGGCCGCATTGTATTTGCAGGCGACGTGGATTCCACATTTGAAATTTCATTAAACAAGTAAATGGATTGGTTAGTTGATCCAGTGAAAATAAAAAGACATAAAACCTTCTCCATGACGTGGAGGAGGTTTTATGTTGTTGATGCAGGCCTTATTATATTTTCGGAATTCAGGACAGAATCAGTTACCCCTCCGTGGCTTTCGCCTGCTTGATGCGAAAGGAAATCGTAAAGCTCAAGAGAACGAAAAGCAATTGAAGAGACAGAGCCAATATAATCCCCGTCAACAACCCCAAATTTAGTGACTGACTAACGGCAATGAGGGCTCCGCCGATTCCAATGCTTACCCCCGGACTAAATGCATCTGTAAACTGAAGGCTGGCAGATATCTCTCCTTCTTCACCCGTTTTCGTGTGCTGCAGTGCAATCGCTCCGGTCGTAGGATGTGCCAAACCGATGCCAAATCCAGTGAAAAGCTGTGAAATCACTGCAAATGCGATCCCTCCTTCGGGGAGGCCAACAGCGAGAATGACCGCAGCAACGCCAATGATCATAAATCCAATACCAATGGTTACCCGTTTCTTTCGGCCCATCCCATGGTCTTTAGCATCGAACTTTGACTGAAGCCAGGCTGCCGCTGACCAGCTTAATGCACCCGCGGCTACAATTAATCCCGCCATATCTGCTGGAAGCTTTTTCACATCTGTCAAAGCCAAGACAACATAGCTCTCGGTCGCATTATAACTAGCAACAAAGAACCCTCTTGAAGCAATCGTAGCCGGTAAACCTCTTCTGGCACTTAAAGTTCCCTCAGGCAGCAGCTTTCGCAAAGGCTGAATCATGATAAGCAATCCTGCTACCGAAAGTACAATTCCTTTCCAATCCGTTATAAAGCCTAGCCCGGCAAGCAACATTCCCGTTCCAATTGTCAGTAGTACTGCAAAACCTTCTTTTCGGTTATTCTTGGAAGGGGTATTCACTCTAACTGTAAATTTGCGGAAAGCGGGAAGCGTCAGCATGACAGCCAAACCAATGAAGGGAAGCACAAGCCAAAAAACAACTCTCCAGGAGATATGCTCCGCTATAAGCCCGGCAATATAAGGGCCAATTAATGCAGGTAAAATATATGCGCCGGAAAACAAAGCAAGTATTTTCGTTCTCAGCTTATCGGGATAACCTAAAGTAATGCTGTAATACACACACGTAATGATACCGCCTCCACCAAAACCTTGAAACACTCTTCCTATAATTAGGGTAATCATATTCACGGAACTAGCCGCAATTACGATGCCGATCACAAAAAACAGTATCGATATGCCAAACGATGCAAATACGCCGTTTTTGTTGATCCGCGCTCCAATGATCATTGTTCCAAGTATTTGTGCCAAAAGAAAAGAGCTGAATATCCAACCGTACAAATGGAGCCCATTCAATTTTTGAGCCAGGCTTGGAGCAATCGTAACAACTGCTAAACCTTCAAACGCGACGGTAGTAACAGCAAGAATAATCCCAATGGTCAATGCTCTGTACTTGGCGTCAAAAACTCCTGCTTCTTTTGGTGTTATTTCCATCTTAAAAATCTCCTTTTAGAATAAATTTTAATAGTCTCAACCATAGTTGCTGCAGCAAGTATATGTCAAAAAAGTTATCCCCCCCTTTCAAAGTGGAGAGGACTCCTCTTTGGACTATAGATCTTTTACGTTGTTATACATTACAGTAAGAATCCTTCTAAACATCTCAACCTCCTCCTTGGATAATCCCTGGATCGTTTTATTATATGCATCCATGGAAGGAGCAAGAATTTCATCTTTCATATCTCGTCCTTTAGGAGTTAAATAAACACGTAAAGATCTTCTATCCGTCTCATGAATCACACGATAAATAAATTCCTTCTTTTCCAGCTTAAACAGCATTCGTGCAACATTGGTCTGGTCCTTGTGCAGTCTCTCAGCAAGTTCCTTTTGAGTAATCCCTTCTTTTTCCCAGAGTACGACTAGGATTTCCCACTGATCCACTGTGATGTCAAACGGATTGACTACCTTTTGATAGTAATTATTCAGTTTAAGTGCCGCGCGTTGTACATTAACACCGATATATTTTTCTAATTCCAAGGTTTTCCTCCTAAATAATCGTCATGATTATAGTTGCTATGACCATTATAATTCTGCCTCTTTTTTGTGTCAATCATATTTATTGGAGTGAAAACGACGCCGCTAATCTAAGCATTATCTCCATTTAAACAAGTTTTCCGGTACGCACTAAATTGTAAATCATCATGTACTAAAATTATTTTGCCTGTTCATATTCGGTTCATATAGACGTCACGAGCAGTCCATTTACATGGGTTAAGCTTATTTTAGCGCCAAAGCAAGATACTCTAATAAAGAGATACTGACAGGAGAAGATGCAGATGATACAACAAGAGAAAATGAACGCGGTCAAGAGAGCAATCAAAAAACGAACTTCAATTGCAGCTTTAACCCTAGTGTTAACGATGTTAGCCCCGCTATCTGCAATGGCCGCACCGGCTCCCCTGAACAACAGCAACCTTACGTATGAGACAACAAAGAAAGCCGTGATCGAAAAAGCCAAATTACTGACCGAGACATATGGTACGACGAGTCTGCAATATGCGCTCATCGATGGTGGAGAGATTGTGGTGTCCGGTCAAACGGGCAAGAACGATATAAACGACAAGGTACCTCTTACTTCGAACACCGTCTATGGCATTGGTTCAACCAGTAAAATGATGCTTACAGCCGCTGTAATGAAGCTGGTTGACGAAGGCAAGATTGATTTGGATGCGCCTGTTGTGAACTATATGCCTGACTTTACAATGAAAGATAACCGATACAAACAGATTACACCCCGTATGTTGCTGAATCATTCCTCCGGTCTTCTGGGTACCTCAACCAGCAATGCCACATTGTACGGAGATAATGACACGTATTCACATGATACGTTTCTGGAGCAATTGGCGAATCAAAACCTGAAGGCAGATCCCAGCGCATACTCAGTCTACAGCAACGATGGCTTTACGTTAGCTGAGATTCTGGTCGAAAGAGTGAGCGGCATTGGTTATACTGCATTTATACACAAGTATTTCACGGAGCCTTTGGATATGAAACACACCAAAACACCACAGGATGTGGTTAATCCGTCAGACATGGCGGCAATCTATTCCCCTTTTTATGAGGGACCACTTCCAAAAGAGAATTATAATATCATCGGTACTGGAGGTCTGTATTCCACCGCTGAAGATCTGGTCAAATTTTCAAGAATCTTCACGGGAGAAGTTGATGGTATTCTTTCCAGTAAGTCTGTAGAAGCTATGGCGCAAGAAGAGTATAAAAGAGGCATGTGGCCAGAGGATAGCGATACGCTGATGTCTTATGGGTTGGGGTGGGATAGTGTGAACTTGTTCCCATTCAACGAGTACGGCATTAAGGCCGTTATGAAAGGTGGAGATACGTTATCTTATCAGTCCTCATTAGTGGTACTTCCGGAATACAATATGGCTGCAGCCGTTATCTCTTCAGGCGGGTCAAGCTTAACCAATAATTTCATTGCGAATGAATTATTACTCAGTGCACTTGAGGAAAAGGACATCATTACAGAGCGGAAGCCAGAAAAATCATTTGGCGTACCTGTGAAGGCAAATATGCCTAAAGGAATATCCAAGTATGCAGGTATATATGGCGGCAATAATTCGGTTATGAAGATCAAAATAAATACGGCTGGAAAAATGACTGTATCTTCACTTACAGCTCCGAGTAATCCGGCTCAAGAATACACCTATACAGCAGATGGTACTTTTGTTAATAACGAAGGTACAGACAAGTTGAAATTCGTTGTGGAGAAAAATGGGAAAACCTACTTGTGGTCACGATCTTATATATCCGTTCCAGGACTCGGACAGCTGGCTTTCTCAGAATATAATGGGGAGAAGCTTGAAGCCAATAAATTATCCAAGGAGATTAACGCTGCATGGGCAAAGCGCGATGGTAAAAAATATTATCTGGTGAATGAGAAATACACATCAATGCTCTATCTTAATGCTACATCGATCCTGCCTATTCAGTTGAATAAAGAGAATCCGGGGTATATGTCCAATAATAAGATTATTGGAGCCAACGAAGCAGCCAATCAATTGCAGATTCCGGGTACTGCCGGACGTGATACGATGGACATTCATTTCTCCAAAAAGAACGGAGGAGAGTATCTTACATTTTCAGGTTATGTATACGCTAGTGAGGAAATGGTGAAACCAATCTATTCGGGTAAACGATCCGCAACAACCATTCAAACAGATGGATATGCCAAATGGTTTTCGGTACCAGCGGCTGCGAAAGGAAAAGTCATGACAGTGAAGTTGCCTGCAAAGGGAGCCTTTGCTGTCTATGACCAGACCGGAATTTGTATTAATCACACCGTAGTTAGCGGTAAGAATGAGGTTGTTTTACCAGAAAACGGCCGCATTGTATTTGCAGGTGACGTGGATTCCACTTTCGAAATTTCATTAAAATAGATGAATTCTAGTAAGGTAGCAAGAACATGAACAGAAAAAAGTTGCAGAATGGTATTATCCCCTCTAAGTAGACAGCCGGCTAAATAGTCGACTGTCTTTCAGTTAAACTAAGGGGCAGATTAACGCTAAAGTCTCTCAGGATTAGTATGCTTATGTAAAAGAAGTATTTTTATGAATTCTCACATGTAAATAAATACAAATTCGACTTCGTTTAATCCATTTTGTATATATATTTTTAATAGTATATTGAGGTAAATGTAGTGATTATTCACTTTGAGAAATCCGAAATGGCTTTGTCTGTATTATTTTATTGCTGTTAGTTTTATGAGAGGAAGGTATAGGGTGAGTATTTATTACGCTTCAAGCAAAGAGGATATCACTAAGGATGCACTCCAAGAGTTATTTCTTTCGGTAGAATGGGAGTCTGGTAAGTATCCAAACGAGCTTTTACAAGCAATCGCAGGGTCTCATTCAATTGTTACCGCTTGGGAAGGAGGAAAGCTTGTCGGTTTAATAAATGCTTTGTCAGATGGTGTTTTAACGGTATATTTTCATTATATGCTTATTAATCCGAGTTATCAGAGTATAGGTATAGGTAAGGAAATGATGAATATAATGCTTGATCGATATAAAGAGTGTAAAACAAAAGTATTAATTTCTTATCCTCATGCAGTGGATTTCTATAATAAATTTGGCTTTAATACGGAGGATGGAGCTACACCAATGTTTATCTCAGAGTTGATATGATTGAGCTAACATGATAGGTTAATTTAACGAAACTAAGAAGGCAGCCGAACAATGTAATCGGCTGCTTTTGTTCAATTTAACTATAATTAGTTTGTCACTTCAGTTAGAATTCTTCGCTCTTGCTCAACTGAAGAATTATTCTTTTTTAGGAGAGTGGAAACGGTGCCTACGATATTAGTTGCTGACGACGATGCGAACATTCGCAAACTCGTCTGTTTATTTTTGCGCAACGACGGATTTACAACCATCAACGCCGTAGACGGAAAGGAAGCCCTGGCTATCTATACCTCCACGCCAGTCGATTTGGTTATTCTTGATATTATGATGCCAGTCATGGACGGTTGGGCATTATGCGAGGAACTTCGAAGAGCCAATCCGGATCTTCCGTTACTAATGTTGACGGCAAGAAACGAGACCTGGGAGAAAGTACAAGCATTTCAGCTTGGGACAGATGACTATATGACGAAGCCATTCGATCCGCTTGAGTTGATGGCTCGCGTAAAGGCACTGTTGAAACGATACCGTATAGGTTTAACGCAGACCATCCAGTTAGGCAACGTCATCCTGAACCGGCAGACTTATAAGGTCATGAGGGGTACAGAGTCGTTCACCTTGCCGCTTAAGGAGTTCGAATTATTGTATAAGCTTGCTGGATTACCGGGACAAGTCTATACGCGGGAGCAAATAATCCAGCAAGTTTGGGGGATTAATTATACTGGCGATGATCGAACGATAGACGTGCATATTAAACGTCTACGCGAACGTTTTGCGGCTATCTCCGATTTTCGTATTGAAACGGTGCGCGGGCTTGGCTACCGGCTTGAGGTGCAGGAGTGATCGGTTCCTTGTATACACGCGTAGTCCTGACCTTTCTGGTCTCCGTGATCGGGGGCATAATCCTTTCTTTTCTTGCTACAACCTGGATATTTCAAGATAAATTAAACGAAAACTTACAAGGCTCCTTGCTTGACTTTGGCCAGGATATCGTCCGCATCTACGAGACATTGCCGTTACATGAAGCAGAAATGTTTATAAGTGAAATGAAACAACTCAATTCCTATCACATTCGAATCTATAAAGCAACGGATCAATTCCAATCCTATGGAGAACTTAAAGGACAACATCCTTTCCTAGTGACGACAGAACAAGTGAAGAAAGTGCTGGATGGGGAAAGGGTCCAAGTCAATGGAATCGATACGATCTTCTTGGGATTGCCGATAAAAACTGAAATGGGAAGCGTAGCAATGTTTGTAGAGCCCCTCACTTCCTCTTCCACCTCATTTCTTATCAAGTTTGTTTTAACTTTTATGATTTGTTCGTTAATAGCAGGGAGCCTATTGATACTAATTGCGGCTATGTTTCTGGTGAGACCGATCAAAAAGCTGACAGAAGCGACCCGGCTTATAGCTGCTGGAGATTTCAACGTCAAGCTTAATATTAAACAAAAGGGTGAGATAGGTACTCTGGCTCGTAGTTTCGAAGAAATGATGCACGATCTACAGCAGCTTGAGCAGATGCGCAGGGAATTCGTAGCAAACGTGTCCCATGAAGTTCAGTCTCCGCTCACTTCCATTTCCGGTTTTGCTATAGCGCTCAAGCAGGTAGACCTCCCGGATGACGAAAGAAGCGATTATCTCGATATTATCATCACTGAAACTGCACGAATGTCCAAAATAAGTGATAGTCTGTTAAAGCTGAGTTTGCTTGAATCTCAATCATTGCAAATGCGGCTCGCCAGGCTCAGTCTGGATGAACAGATCAGACAAGTAATCGTCGCTATTCAACCCCAATGGTCGGCCCGTAACATTCAGTTTGATCTTGATTTGCAGCCCACCAAAATCACGGCCGATCATGACCGGTTAAATCAGGTGTGGATCAATATCTTCGGCAATGCCATCAAATTTTCCGAAGATGGTGCCCGAATTAGCATCAGGATCAAACAGAATATCAAGAACGTGACGATCCGCATATCGGATTCGGGTATTGGGATTCTCCCGGAAGACCAAAAGCGTATATTTGACCGCTTCTTTAAAGCTGATCGTTCCCACAGTCAGAAATATGAAGGAAGCGGTATGGGACTAGCTATTGTAAAGCAGATCGTCTCGCTTCATCAAGGGGACATCCGGGTGGAGAGCGAATATGGACGAGGAACGACCTTCATAGTCATCTTGCCAATCACAACACCCACAGAGTGATTGGATTTCATGCCTTCACTAGGTTATGACACCCTGTATAAACCTCCTTGCGTGTGATGATGCAAACTTTTTTTGCCTGTTCATCCTCCGTTCATGCTGTAGTCATTAGGGGGACATCTTGGTTTGTTATATTGTCTTTAGCGGCCACGTTAAGGTGGCTTAACACAATGATGAAGACAGGAGTAGATGCAAGAATGAAACCAAGAGAGGTAACAAAACTGAAGATGAGTGTGAGGAGAGCAAGAAAGAGAAATACTATAGCTGCTGTGACTCTCATGCTGACGATACTTGCCCCAATGTCTGCAATGGCCGCACCGGCTCCCATGAACAACAGCAACCTTACGTATGAGACAACAAAGAAAGCCGTGATCGAAAAAGCCAAATTACTGACCGAGACATATGGTACGACGAGTCTGCAATATGCGCTCATCGATGGTGGAGAGATTGTGGTGTCCGGTCAAACGGGCAAGAACGATATAAACGACAAGGTACCTCTTACTTCGAACACCGTCTATGGCATTGGTTCAACCAGTAAAATGATGCTTACAGCCGCTGTAATGAAGCTGGTTGACGAAGGCAAGATTGATTTGGATGCGCCTGTTGTGAACTATATGCCTGACTTTACAATGAAAGATAACCGATACAAACAGATTACACCCCGTATGTTGCTGAATCATTCCTCCGGTCTTCTGGGCACCTCAACCAGCAATGCCACATTGTACGGAGATAATGACACGTATTCACATGATACGTTTCTGGAGCAATTGGCGAATCAAAACCTGAAAGCAGATCCCGGCGCATACTCAGTCTACAGCAACGATGGCTTTACGTTATCCGAGATTCTGGTCGAAAGAGTGAGCGGCATCGGTTATACCGCATTTATACACAAGTATTTCACGGAGCCATTGGATATGAAACATACCAAATCACCACAGGATGTGGTTAATCCGTCAGACATGGCGGCAATCTATTCCCCTTTTTATGAGGGACCACTTCCCAAAGAGAATTATAATATCATCGGTACTGGAGGTCTGTATTCCACCGCTGAAGATCTGGTCAAATTTTCAAGAATCTTCACGGGAGAAGTTGATGGTATTCTTTCCAGTAAGTCTGTAGAAGCTATGGCGCAAGAAGAGTATAGAAGAGGTATGTGGCCAGAGGATAGCGATACGCTGATGTCTTACGGGTTGGGGTGGGATAGTGTGAACTTGTTCCCATTCAACGAATACGGCATTAAGGCCGTTATGAAAGGTGGAGATACTTTATCTTATCAGTCCTCATTAGTGGTACTTCCGGAATACAATATGGCTGCAGCCGTTATCTCTTCAGGCGGGTCAAGCTTAACCAATAATTTCATTGCCAATGAATTATTACTCAGCGCACTTGAGGAAAAGGGCGTTATTAAAGAACGGAAGCCGGAAAAATCATTTGGCGTACCTGTGAAGGCAAATATGCCTAAAGGAATATCCAAATATGCAGGTATATATGGCGGCAATAATTCGGTTATGAAGATCAAAATAAATACGGCTGGAAAAATGACTGTATCTTCACTTGCAGCTCCGAGTAATCCGGCTCAAGAATACACCTATACAGCAGATGGTACTTTTGTTAATAACGAAGGTACAGACAAGTTGAAATTCGTTGTGGAGAAAAATGGGAAAACCTACTTGTGGTCACGATCTTATATATCCGTTCCAGGACTCGGACAGCTGGCTTTCTCAGAATATAATGGGGAGAAGCTTGAAGCCAATAAATTATCCAAGGAGATTAACGCTGCATGGGCAAAGCGCGATGGTAAAAAATATTATCTGGTGAATGAGAAATACACATCAATGCTCTATCTTAATGCTACATCGATCCTGCCTATTCAGTTGAATAAAGAGAATCCGGGGTATATGTCCAATAATAAGATTATTGGAGCCAACGAAGCAGCCAATCAATTGCAGATTCCGGGTACTGCCGGACGTGATACGATGGACATTCATTTCTCCAAAAAGAACGGAGGAGAGTATCTTACATTTTCAGGTTATGTATACGCTAGTGAGGAAATGGTGAAACCAATCTATTCGGGTAAACGATCCGCAACAACCATTCAAACAGATGGATATGCCAAATGGTTTTCGGTACCAGCGGCTGCGAAAGGAAAAGTCATGACAGTGAAGTTGCCTGCAAAGGGAGCCTTTGCTGTCTATGACCAGACCGGAATTTGTATTAATCACAGCGTGGTCAGCGGTAAGAATAATGTTGTTTTACCAGAAAACGGCCGTATTGTATTTGCAGGTGAGGTTGGTTCCAAATTCGAAATTTCATTAAAAAAATAAAATGAATGGATTTCCAAACGGCTGAACACCAAACGAACTCAACAGGAGAGAACCATCATGATGAAAAAAATATTAATCATTTTGCTCAAAATATTCGGAGCCATCGTTATCGCTTTTGCATTATTTATTGCCACTGTTTTTATTGTTAATGTATTTAGCAACAAATCGGAAGAAGGGAAAATAAAACCCTATGGTCAGTTTGTAGCAGTTGACGGGAAAAACATGAATGTGTTGATTCAAGGAAAAGGCAAAGAAACGGTGGTATTGCTTCCTGGATACGGAACACCTGCCCCAGCCCTTGATTTCAAACCGCTTATTGATGAGCTATCTCCATTTTACAAAGTCGTTGTCATTGAGCCTTTCGGTTATGGATTAAGTGACATTACTGAAAAAGAGCGTACCACTGAAAATATGGTTAGTGAAATTCATGAAGCGTTACAGCAACTTGGTATTCATAATTACACGCTCATGGCTCACTCCATTTCAGGGATATACGGCCTGGATTATGTGAACAAATATCCAAACGAAGTAAGTTCATTTGTCGGAATTGAGAGCAGCGTCCCAACGCAGGGAGGTAATGATGATCCATTTCCAACCGAAACGTACAAACTGCTTAAAAAATCAGGATTCTACCGATTGTTAATGAAACTGGCCCCTGATCAACTGATTGCACCCGATGTTGATGATGAGACCAGAGAACAAATTAGAATACTTTCACTCAAAAATACGTTTAATCCGAACAACCTGAATGAAGGCGAAAACTTTGGTCCTAATTTCAAAGCAGCTGAGAACTTGTCCTTCCCCAAAGATCTTCCGTTGATTTTCTTCTTACAGGCGAATGATACGGAAACGGAAGGCTGGATACCATTACATGAAGAGCAAGTCAAAGATTCTGTGCATGGAAAAGTGATGACATTTGAGGGAGAACATTATTTGCATCACACCCGATCCAAAGAAATGGTTCAAGAATATAGAAAGTTTATGAGTGAGATAAAATAGTAGTGTCGCCAACAAAAGAAGTCGCGAAATCGCGGCTTTTTTTTGTTGGCAAAATGATGAATATACAAGCGTAGTTACTTTATTGGAAAATTTAGGTTGACACTTCTTTTTATCGCGTATACAATCGTATACATGAATACGCTGTATACATATGTATACACGTTATGGGGGTGGCAAATATGAGAGATCGTCCTATCGAAGAGAAGGATGGAAGTGTACGTCAAGTTGAGCGTCCGAGACGTGATATGAGTGACAATGAGCAACGTGGTGAACGTTCCAGACGTGGAAGAGGTCATGTTGAACATGAGGGAAAACGGGGCCGTGGTGCGCAAACATTCCGTCGCGGCCGAATTCTTGTATTTCTGGAACAAATGCAGAATCGGAGAACAACGCTTGTCCGACAACTTGGACAGGAGGAGTATGAACATATTCGCCCAATGATCAGTGGGGAGTTAAAAGCTATTGATCAGGTCATCGACGAGTATATCCATCTTTTCGAGCTGCAAAATGAAGATGTACACCCCAACAAGGATCTGGAGAGTGAGAGTGAATAAGTATGATTCGTCGTTTTTTTTCGTATTATCGTCCCTATAAAAAACTGTTTTTGATTGATTTTGGATGCGCTGTACTCGCAGGTCTTCTGGAGTTGGCTTTCCCCCTTGCCGTCAGCAAATTCATTAATGAATTGTTGCCAGGTCAGGATTGGCCTCTCATTATGCTTGCCTGCGTCGTGCTGTTATCCATCTATGCACTTAATACCGTATTGAACTATGTAGTTACATATTGGGGACATATGCTGGGCATTAACATTGAGACCAACATGCGTGAGAAGATGTTCGCTCACTTGCAGAAGCTGTCCTTCCGGTTCTTTGATAATCGTAAAACAGGCCACTTAATTGGTCATCTTACGAATGATCTGAATGATATCGGCGAGGTTGCTCACCATGGACCTGAAGATGTGTTCATCGCAATAATGACATTAATCGGATCGTTCTGGCTGATGGCTAACATTAATCTGGAGCTTGCGCTGCTTACCTTTATCATTATCCCAATTATGGCTTGGGTCATTATCGTATTTGGTGGTCGCATGACAAAGACGTATCGGCGACTTTTCGGAGATGTCGGCAATTTCAATGCGCGTATTGAAGACAACGTCGGGGGTATGCGTGTTGTGCAATCGTTCGCCAACGAAGAACATGAGAAAGAACTTTTTGCGGTGGACAATCAGAATTTCCGTAAAACCAAACTGCTTGCCTACAAAACGATGGCAAAAAGTATCTCGGTCAGTTATATGATGATGCGACTGGTTACGGTGTTTGTCATGATCAGCGGGGCTTGGTTTTATATCGATGGCAGAATCAATATGGGTGACTTTATGGCCTTCCTGCTTCTGTCCAATATATTCTTCCGTCCAATCGAGAAAATTAACGCTGTCATAGAAAGTTATCCGAAGGGTATCGCTGGTTTCAAGCGTTATCTGGAGATCATTGATACGGAACCTGAAATTGCTGATAGCAAAAACGCTGTTGAATTCGAAAGTGTGAAGGGTGATATTCGCTTCGAAAACGTCTCGTTCGGATATGAATCCAGTCGGCGTATTCTAAGTGATATCAGTCTGTCTGTTCGACCCGGGGAAACTGTGGCTTTTGTTGGACCTTCGGGTGCAGGTAAAACGACGATCTGTAGCCTGCTGCCACGATTCTATGAAGTAGAAGAGGGACGTATCACTGTAGATGGCGTCGACATTCGTAACGTTAAGCTTCAATCCTTGCGCAAGCATATCGGAATCGTTCAACAGGATGTATTTTTGTTCTCGGGTACCATTAAGGAGAATATTGCCTATGGTGATCTGAGTGCAACGGATGAACAAATCTGGGATGCCGCCCGTCGTGCCTCATTGGAGGAACTGATTCTCACGTTGCCTGATGGCATGGATACGGTCATTGGCGAGCGTGGAGTCAAGCTATCCGGAGGACAGAAGCAACGGTTATCTATTGCTCGTATGTTCTTGAAAAATCCACCCATTCTTATTCTGGATGAGGCAACCTCAGCGTTGGATACGGAAACGGAAGCACTGATCCAACAATCACTCGCTGAATTGTCGGTGGGCAGAACTACACTTGTGATTGCACACAGATTGACAACTATCAAGAATGCAGATCGAATCATCGTAGTAAACACAGATGGTATCGCTGAGCAGGGCAACCATGAGGAATTGGTCGCCGCTGGAGGGATATACAGCCGTCTTCATCAGGTGCAATATAGTCACTCTTAATCCATGTAAATTGAACAAAAAAATAATTACACTCGTCACTTTGATGACAGAACAACCTTCCGATCGCTGTTATCCCCAGATTTTTTGATTCCTTCTAGAAAGGGGGAAATCCGGGGATAGCGTATGCTTCCGATGTAGCTTTCTTGCAGAAAGCTTTCAGGCGAACGCTCCGCTTCTTCAGGTTCTTTCTGTCCTCTCCGTTTTGTGTAAATGTTTAGTTCAATTTATATAGAAACTTAAGTAGCTGACTAAGTATCTGGATCAAGTATCTAAAACAAGTAAACCTTGCCGCGCTTATGCGCGGTTTTTTTCTGTTTGGATGTTAAAAATGAAGTTATAAAATGCTATGTAAAATATAATGTTGACAACGTCCACTAACGTGATTATTATAATGTTGACAATGTCCACTAAAAAGGAGGGTTTGACATCGACTTTCAGTACATAAATCCAGATATACTGGCTGACATGCGACGTTTTAACCGTTTTTATACCAACATACTCGGTGTACTCGATAAGCATATTCTCGGAACAGGGTATTCGTTTGCAGAAGTACGAGTCATTATTGAGATTGGAATTCGGGGAGAGAGCATTGCGAATAATCTGGTAGATACACTGACCATTGATCGCAGTTACATGAGCCGAATTGTGAACAAGCTGTCCAAGGAAGGACTGCTGGTGAAAGTGGATTCTGCGGCCGACAGCCGGGTCAGTCTGATTCGTCTGACAGCCAAGGGTGAGGAACTGTATGCCCAATTGAATGACCGATCCGATCAACAGATCCTGAAGCTGATGCAAGAATTGAATGAAGAAGAGATTCAAGAGGTATACACCTCCATGATGAACATACAAGAGAAGTTGAACAAGAAGGCAGGAGAGACAACACGATGATACGATTTGAATGTGATTATAACGAAGGTGCGCATGAACGCATTTTACAAAGACTGATGGAAACCAATATGGAACAGACGAGCGGGTATGGCACGGATGGACACTGCGAACGGGCGAGAATGCTTATTCGTCAGGCTTGTGACAATGAGCAAGCTGATGTTCATTTCCTGGTTGGTGGTACACAGACAAATACAACGGTGATTGCCTCTATTTTGCGTCCATATCAAGGTGTGATTGCTGCGTCCTCGGGACACATTGCGGTTCATGAAACCGGAGCTATTGAAGCTACGGGACATAAGGTACTCACAGTTCCAAGCGAGGACGGAAAGATCACGCCTGAGCAGGTTAGAGCCGTCTACGGTGCACACATGAATGAGTCGTCTCCGGAACACTGTGTTCAACCAGGAATGGTCTACATATCCCAACCAACGGAGAATGGAACGATGTACAGCAAGGCAGAACTGCAAGCATTGTATACAGTGAGCAGAGCATGTGGTCTTCCTTTTTTCGTGGATGGAGCACGTCTTGGATATGCACTCGCTTCACGCGATTGCGATATGACACTTGCTGATCTTGCACGCTTGTGTGATGTGTTTTACATCGGGGGAACCAAGATTGGCGCATTGATGGGAGAGGCGGTTGTTATCCTGAATGATGCACTAAAACCAGATTTTCGTTATATGATCAAACAAAAAGGTGGCCTGCTTGCCAAAGGCAGATTGTTGGGTATCCAATTCGAAACGTTGTTCGAAGACGGTCTGTACCTCGATATTTCTCGTCATGCCATAGATATGGCCTTGAGAATTCATGACTCACTCGAACAGCAGGGAGTACGCTTCTTGTACGATTCACCAACCAACCAGCAGTTTCCGATTCTGCCTGATCGTTTGCTTGAGAAATTACGCAGCGGTTATACGTTCACCTTCTGGGAAAAGGTTGACGCTACACACAGTGCGGTACGGTTCTGCACCAGCTGGGCAACTCGCCAAGAGAATGTGGATGCACTGACTCGTGATATCACTCAATTATTGCACGAAGAGATCCACGTGCCAGAACGGGTCGAAGCATTGGTCTAATCTTGTTCAAAAATTAAGGAGAACAGTTCCGATTTCCTTCTCATAAATACGAGTATTTGGAATAAATCCAAAAGAAATTACGCAGAATTTTGATACTGAAAAAAGGACAACTCATTGTGGTTGTCCTTTTTTGGTTTGCCTTTTGTGAGATAGTTGTGAGATAGAGAGTACATACTCGGTTACTCACTCAAGGCCATGTCATATTTCTCTTTCAGCCGTCGGATATCGGCTCTTGGCGGCGCACCGAACATGCGTGCATATTCGCGGCTAAATTGAGAAGCGCTCTCGTAACCAACCCGGAACGCTACATCTGCCGCGTCAGCAGATTCGGCCATCAGAAGTCGCCGGGCTTCCTGTAATCTTAATTGTTTCTGGAATTGTAATGGGCTCATGGCTGTGATCTCTTTGAAGTGACGATGGAATGAAGAGACGCTCATGCTCGCGGTCTCAGCCAGATCTTCAATGCGAAAAGGCTGTTCCCAATGATGAACGATGTACTCAATCGCTTCTCTGATCCGATAAGTGCTGCTACCTTCAACCGCAATCTGCGCCAGTTCTCCTCCGTAAGGCCCTTGAAGGAGACGGAACAGGATTTCTTTAACGTACAACGGAGCCAGAAACGGAATCTCTCCTGGCGTATCCAGCAATCGAACAAGTCGGAGTACAGCATCCTGAATGGACGATTCCATCTGACCTACAAACATGGCTCGTCTGGCGTTTTCGTTGAATGTTGCCTTGATATTACATTCGTTAAGTACTTCGAGAATTTGGTTCGGAGTGAATTCGAGCTTAAGTCTTAAGTAGGGTGCATCTGCGGATGCCTTGATAATCTGCCCGATGACCGGGAGATTCATGGAAGCAATCAGGTAATTGGAAGGTCCGTATTCATAACGCTCCTGTGCGAGCAATACTTCTTTCAACCCTTGAACAATTACACAAAATGAAGGTTTATATACTCTGTACGCGGGTTCACTAATCTTGGAATGGTGATAGACAAACAGGGAAGGAATCGCCGTTTCCATTGCACCGTTATGATTGGAATGGCGTTTGATCAGGTCACTCAATTCCTGTTTTGGTTGAAATATTTCTTCGGTCATATGTATCCTCCTCACGGATTTAACCTACTTACATTATAAAGCTTACCGTACAGAACCAAAAGAGGGCCTGAGAGGATCAGGCAATCAATTAAGACGATTGATATACCGTATGGTATCTATAACTCGGCATAATAAGAATACGTTAACAGAGTTAAGCAGTTAAAGTTTATTCGAAAAGTTGGGTGAACAAGGTGATGAAGTGGTTATCAAACCATGTGAGGCAAATTTTGATTGACAGGCTCGAATCACAGATCAAGTTCGAAGAAAATTCCGTACATCGAGAGATATACTTCACATGCTGGTTAGAGCTAGTGACCGAAGAGGTCGAGATAACATCAGTTTACAGCACAAATTCAAGGAGAGTGTAAATTAGGGAATATGTGAAATTAGGGCACACAGGTCTAGGGGGAACGCGCTCCATCGTCTCTGAAAGAGGAATAGAGTCGCCATCTGGCGGCTTTTTTTGTGATTGAGTGATGAGTGAATTGACAGTTCTCTTATATTGAAGTTATTATAGATACATTAGATCCTTAATTGAGAAGGAGATTATATTCTATGAGTAACGGACATTCATCCGGTCAAACGAACGAATCATTGAGTGGTCATTCCGCTCCTTTTGCTACGTTACAGGAGACACCTATCTTATCCTTGCTCCAGCCATCCCAAGGTGAACGTATTCTTGATGTGGGTTGTGGTAATGGGGAGATTACAGCCAAAATTGCAGCCGCAGGAGCGCTGCCAACAGGTATAGATTTTTCAGAAGAGACGATTAGGCAAGCTAAACAGAGATATCCTGATATGAATATTCAAGTAGCAAATGCTTGTCATTATCGGACAGAAGAACCGTTTGATGCGGTCTTCTCTCATGCCGTTCTGCATTGGATAAAGGATGCTCCAGCTGTAGTACAATCAATACAGTTAGCGCTCAAGACGGGCGGGCGATTCGTGGCTGAGTTTGCTGCAAATGGTAACACGGCTATATTAATTACAGCGGTAAGAGAAGAACTGAATGCCCGTGGATACAAATGGGAAGGACGGAATCCGTGGTATCACCCGACCATTGGTGAATATGCTAATCTTCTGGAGCAACACGGATTTCGAGTTAGTCTGGCCCAGCACGTGGATCAATTTACTCCGTTCAAGCCAGGTTCCAGAAAGTGGTTGACCAGCTTCGGGGAGTATTTATTCAGCGGCATCACACCTGCGGAACAGGATGTTATTATGGAAGCTGTTGAGAAAAGAGTACAGCCACAACTGATGCGGGATGGACAGTGGTATCTGGACCGAAGCCGACTGCGAGTCGTAGCTATTAAAGAATAGGGGAATACGGGATGAAAATGGATAAACCCAAGATTCAGGAGCAGTTGCTCGAACCGGAAACGATTGCATTCCTGGAATCCAAAGTGGAGTACAAACACAAACTGATCGAGAACATTACATTGGATCAACAG
The DNA here is from genome assembly GCF_037979415.1 of Paenibacillus sp. FSL H7-0940. Classification (NCBI taxonomy): domain Bacteria; kingdom Bacillati; phylum Bacillota; class Bacilli; order Caryophanales; family Paenibacillaceae; genus Paenibacillus; species Paenibacillus sp. FSL H7-0940. Next base: position 2,463,994 of record NZ_CP150280.1, on the reverse strand, counting down.
GAAGCGAGTAAGGTTTCCTTTGAAAATGTTGTATTTAGACATGTGACCATCTCGGAGTCTACCTTGGAACAATTTGAATTCACCGATGTCAGGTTCGAACACTGCGACTTCTCCAATGTCAATCTCTCTGGTGCCTTCATGCACCGGATCGAATGGCATAACTGCAAGTTTGTCGGAACTGATTTTTCCAATAGCCGATTGCAAAATGTCAGTTTCCTTCATGGTCTAGGCGACTATAGCAATTTCCGTTTTGCCCATCTGAAACAGGTCTCCTTCTCAGAAAGTACCTTGATTGGTGCGGACTTTGCCTATCTGGCACTGCAAAAAATGGAGTTCAGTCAATGTAACATCGACCAAGCTTCCTTAACAGGCACCAAACTGAAGGATTTGGATCTTAGCGATTGCGAATTTGACTCCTTGGTGCTGACCATGGAAGATCTCAACGGTTGTGTGATTTCACCACATCAAGCCACCACATTTGTAGGATTAATGGGTTTGATTATCAAATAAAGGGCGTGATCACATTTACGGGGTTGCCAAGATAGTGGAACTGTGTATAATTGGAGACACATTAGAATAAAAACAGGTTTTCTAGGGTTCCGCGATGTATGTGTCGGTCTGGTCCGAGAGAAAACCCGCAACCTGTTGGTTGTGCCACGGAGGGATAAAAGCCTGGGAGATGAACTGCTACATGCAGTTTGTTTCCCGGGCTTTTTTTGTTTTTACGCTAATGAACCTTACGGGTTGTACAAAAATGTAGTAGAGAAGGAGTGTTACAGGGATGAATAAAACGTGGATGTCGGTTGTGATTGCTGCTTTGTTTGAAGTGGGTTGGGTCATTGGATTGAAACATGCCAGTGGTCTGCTGGAATGGGGGGTTACGTTGGTTGCAATTATCATTAGTTTCTCCTTGATGATTGCAGCTTCGCGGACACTGCCTGTGGGAACCGTGTATGCCGTATTTGTTGGCCTGGGTACTGCTGGTACGGTACTTGCAGAGATTGTTCTGTTTAATGCGACTGTTCAAACCGGAAAAATGGTACTCATTGGTGTACTTTTACTCGGCGTAATTGGTCTTAAAATGCTGAGCAAAGAGAAGAATAAGGAGGTGCAGCTATAATGAACTGGGTATTTCTTATCTTGGCAGGTATATTTGAGATGATCGGAGTGCTGATGATAAACAAGTTGCACAAAGACCGTAATCTCATTTCACTGGTTCTATTGGTAGGCGGGTTTGGTTTAAGCTTCATGTTCCTGTCCATTGCAATGGAAACTCTTCCGATGGGCACAGCATATGCCGTATGGACGGGAATCGGGGCCTCCGGTGGTGCCATTCTGGGCATGGTGTTTTATGGAGAACCTCGAAATGCCCTACGAATTCTGTTTATCGCTATGGTGCTCGGATCGGCAGTTGGTCTTAAATTGGTCAGTTAAACAAAGTGATTTTAAAAAGATAATGTACAAATTGCGTTTTTAATGGTATCCTTATACGTTACGTGTGAAATAAAAGATGCGTCTTATTGATAGATGTGCGTAAATGAAGGAGACAACATGACATTTAAGGACTTAAATATTATCCCCTCTATTATGGAAGGGTTAAGCAAAGCAAACTATACTAATCCTACCCCTATACAGGAACAGGCCATACCAGCTGTATTAGCTGGCAGAGATCTGCTGGGATGTGCACAGACAGGAACAGGCAAGACGGCAGCATTTTCAGTGCCGATCATTCAATTATTAAGCGAAAGATCCAAAGGGCAAGGATCGAAGTCCGCACGACATATTCGCTCATTAATTTTGACACCAACACGAGAACTGGCGATTCAGATCGCGGATAACATCAAGGTATATAGCCGGTATACGGACATTCGTTGTACGGCAATCGTTGGCGGCGTTTCGCAAAAAGTACAAGAGCGTGCGTTGAATCAAGGTGCAGATATTATTATCGCAACGCCTGGCAGATTGAACGATCTGATTAACCAGAAACGTATTGATCTGAAGATGGTTGAGATTCTCGTTCTGGATGAAGCAGACCGGATGTTGGACATGGGCTTCATTCATGATGTGAAAAGAATCATTGCCAAAATGCCTAACAAAAAGCAGACGCTGTTCTTCTCAGCTACGATGCCTCCTGAAATCACCAAAATGGTTAAAACCCTGCTGGTTGATCCAGTCAAAGTAGAAATCACACCGGTTTCTTCAACGGTAGACCGCATTGAGCAGTCTATTTATTTGTTGGAGAACGGCAAGAAGCAACATATGTTGAACCAAATTTTGGAGGATAAATCCATCGTCACGGCATTGGTGTTCACACGCACGAAGCGCGGCGCTGACCGGGTTACACGTGATTTGGCCAAAGCGAATGTTACGGCACAGGCTATTCATGGCAACAAGTCTCAGAACGAGAGACAACGGGCACTGAACAACTTCAAGAGTGGTGCAACACGTGTATTAGTTGCGACGGACATCGCGGCAAGAGGAATTGACGTAGAGGAACTTTCACATGTCATTAACTTTAACCTGCCTAACATTCCGGAAACGTATGTTCACCGTATTGGACGTACAGGGCGAGCTGGCAAAAGCGGGATGGCCATATCGTTCTGCGAGAAGGATGAACTTCCATTCCTGAAGGATATCGAGAAAGTAATCAAAAAGACGATTCCTGAAGTGAAAGGTCATCCGTATCCAATGACAGGTGTACCTGTGTTTGATAAAACCAGCAAAGCATCAGGCAGTAAACCTCCGTTCAACAAATCGGCTGCAGGCAAACCGGCGAAGTCCAAAGCTAACCCGGCACGCAAGCCCAAATCCGAATGGTTTGCCAAGAGTGGTAAATCAAACAGTAGTCGTTCAAACGACGGTAGACCCAATAGCAGTAGATCAAACAGCAGTAGCAGTAAATCTAACCATGGCTCATTCAGCCGCAGCAGCAAAACTAGGAATGATAGAGCCAATTAAGATCTAAATAAATCCAGATAAAACCTTCTCCATTCATTTGGAGGAGGTTTTATTATATGCTTTTATGTGCAACGAGCTTATTTACATACGAACTTACATTCGGTATCATTATATCGTCCATTGGTGAAAGGGAGGTACTGACTTGAAGGATACGATGATTGAATACAGTTTGAAGAAGAAAGGTGCGACCAAGGATTATCCATTTGGGCCTGATCCAGTCGCGATGAAGGTTGCGGGTAAGATGTTTGCGCTTATTTTTGAAAACAAAGAGAACTGTCGCTTGAACTTAAAATGTGATCCCATTATTGCAGAGAACCTGAGAGAGCAGCATGAAGCAGTTCAACCGGGATATCATATGAACAAAAAACACTGGAATACCATTACGCTGGATGGTTCACTATCCGATGAAGATGTCTACGTCATGATCGATCACTCTTATGATATGGTTATTAAATCCCTTCCAAAAAGCGTTCGGGAATTTTTGGCCGAATGAGGAGAACGTATACCACTTTCTCTACACCTCATTCATCATGTTATTGACATTTAAGAGGTGGGTGAAAAGGCTAATGGTCTGCTTCTCTAACAGAATGAATATCCTATGAAAATGAAGACATATTTGAAGTCCATTTGGTTCCATTACCTTGGAAATAAACAAGATCGAACGGCCTTGTTTAATGTGGCTTCCCTTGTTATCAATGCTGTAACAGGGATAGGCAAGTTAATCCTGGGCATATATCTGCTTTCGGGATGGTTCATTACAAATGCTGTATATTATCTGATTCTGTGTGTGGCAAAAGGACAAGTGCTCCATAAATATACAGTTACCAAGAGAATGGACTCTCCCGAAGAAAGATATAGATTAGAACTTACGGTATATAAGCGCGGAGGTCTGTTCCTGTGTTTACTAGGCGTGTCCTATTCGATGGTCTGCCTGCGAATGTATCTAATCGGCGATGCCTTCATATATGAGGGTAACATCGTGTATATCGTATCTACAGTTGCTTTTACCAAGCTGGTTTTTGCCGTGTATGGTACCTGGGCGAACCGTCATCTCCATAACCCGATCATATCTACATTGAAAATGATTAACTTCACCGATGCGATGGTATCCATCGTGGTGACCCAAGCGACGTTACTTACCATGCAAGGCTCACCTCTTGCATTAAAAACCAGTAGCTTGTTTGGCATGGGGTGCAGCGTTTTATTTTGTTTGATGGGGGTCTGGATGATGTTCCACAAAAAAAAGGAAACAAGCACGGACCCAAACCAATCTCCTGGCACTGAATGTTAACATTGAAGCATTAAGAGCAGGGGAAGGTAATTTTGGTTGACGTTTCAGCATGTTGATCAATACATATCAAATGATTTGCACATGACGGAATAGACGAGTGTCATCTATACTTAAAGTGACAACGGAAGAAGGCGTATTGGCAATCCACTAAAGGAGTGATATCTATGGATCAACAACAACAATTGGCAATGGTACAACGTATGCGTCAAAATGTCGTCGGTACAGGTGCAGCTCTTCAACCCAGTTCCACGTATGCGGTCACAGTAAAAGAAGTCATGATTCCTACAACTAAAGGGGATACACGTGTACTTGTGTATACACCGGATAGGGAGCATTCCGCGCCTCTGCCGGTCTTCTTTAATATGCATGGGGGTGGTTTCATCTTGGGACAAGCAGAGATGGATGATCCATGGTGTCGCTTGATCGCTGATCGATCTGATTGTGTGGTCGTTAATATCGATTACAGTCTTGCACCAGAGCACAAGTTCCCAACAGCGGTCGATGAATGTTACAACGTTGTACAGTGGGTCAGCGCCAATCCGGAATCCTTATCTGTTAACCCGTCTCTATTCGCTATTGGGGGGCATAGTGCTGGTGGTAATCTTGCTGCAGCAGTGTGTTTACTGAATCAGCAACGAGGTAGCGAGCTGCCAATTGTTCTGCAAATTATGGATTATGCCGTGTTGGATGTGGCTACAGATCCGGCCGAGAAACCGAGTTTTGCAGAAGCCATTCCAGCCGATATCGCCAGAACGTTCAATGCCATGTACCTCGATACGCCAGAAGATGCGCAAGACCCGCTGGCTTCACCTGTGCTCGCAATATCAGTGGAGGGTCTTCCAGAAGCATTGATTATTACCGCGGAAAAAGATTCACTAGCCCAAGAAGCAAGAACATATGCAGCAAGGCTGGAAGCAAGCGGTGTGAAGGTGACACTTAAGGAGTACGAGGGAGCCGCTCATGGATTTACGCATTTTGGCGATCTCCAGATGGCTGAGGATGCCTGGTACCTGATGAGTGACAAGATCAGAGAAGCATTTTCATAATAACGTGTATCAGAATGACGCTTAGAAGGAATATAGTTACCTTGGAGTCGCCTAATGGCGGCTTTTTTCGTTCATTGGTGTGATTGCTTCAATGGCTTGGCGAAACCAAGCTTCTGAGCTTGCGGATGTGTTAATAAACTAGATTAGGAGCCTTATTGAGATTATAACGATATCGTTAAGGGTAAGAGTTGTTAAATTAGAGGAAATAATGACCAATACCAGGAGGTTTATTATGAACCAATATAACAGTCCATCCGATATCGCGATTCTTGGCATGGGAACGGCTCTACCTGCTCACCCCGTAGCACAGTCAGATATTGCAGAACTAATCGCTTCTTCTCTTCAGGATCGGCCAGATTTGGCCCGTTTTGCCAGACGAATATTCAAGTCCTGTGGTGTTGAAACACGATATACCGTGGAACCGAGCTATCTGGGTTCACTCGAAGAATGCCGTTATCTGCCCTCTGGTGAGCGATCAGACATCCCGACAACCGAAGAACGAATGAATACATACAAGCGAGAGGCGCTTCCGCTCGGGGTTGAGGCTGCAGAGAAAGCCCTGGAGGATTCAGGCGTATCTCCAAAGAGCATCACACATATCATCACGGTCAGCTGCACAGGTCAATATCTGCCGGGTCTTGATGTTATGCTCATCCGTCATTTGGGTTTGTCTGCCCGAGTTAATCGACTGCCGCTAATCTTTCAGGGTTGTGCCGCAGGGCTGAAAGCCATTCAGATGGCACGAGATGTGGTGCAGGGAGCTCCCGGATCACAGGTCCTTGTGGTCTGTGTAGAGTTGTGCACCATTCATTTTCAGCCCGTACAAGATCGGGAAGCGCTGTTTGCAGCTTCATTCTTCGGAGACGCTGCTTCTTCTTGTGTAGTGGGCACACCAGAATCTCAGCACAAGAATTATTTGAGTCTGGGAACGGGTTATTCTGTGCTTCTTCCGGATTCGACTGAAGATATGACCTGGGAGGTGGGGAATCTGGGGTATGACCTGTATCTATCCCCTCGTATTCCGAAGCTGTTAGGTGTTCATCTGGAAGAGGAACTGCGTCTCTTATTGCAAAGTGAACAGCTTCCTGAACTATGGGCCATTCATCCGGGAGGACGCGGGATTGTGGACTCTGTGCAGAATGTAATGAAGTTGCGAGACGAGCAAACGAAGTATAGCAGGGATGTCCTCAGAACGTATGGTAACTTATCTTCCAATACCATTCTGTTTGTACTGAACGCGATGCGTGAGGACATGAAGGCACAGGGTCAATCCTCCACAGATGGTGTAGCCATGGCATTTGGACCGGGACTCACCGCAGAGTTGATGAAATTCACTTATGTCCCCTCATTATCTTCAGTGATGGAGGAGCACGATCATGTCCTTTTTTAGAACATTGTCCATTCGAGCCAAGGAAGATGAACTGATGGATGACTTCTCTCTGGGAGGGGAGGAGCTACGTGAAGCGCTTAGACATCTGAGACGTCTTAACAAAATATTTGCAGCACCTGGCCCAACTCTGGCTGGTGTAGAGAAGTTGTGGAACTCAGTCGGTAAGCCGAATAAGCTGACCCTGCTGGATGTGGGGGCAGGTTCAGGAGATGTGAACCAGAAACTACTGCAATGGGCAGATCGTCAGGGTGTTCAGCTTGAAATTACGCTGGTTGATCTGACGGAAGAAGCGTGTGAGGAAGCGAGACAACTATTCCGTGACGAATCCCGAGTCCGGGTACAACGTGCCGATCTTACACAACTGCCGGATGCTTCCGCAGATATTGTGACAGGCTCCCAGTTTGTACATCATTTTGACGGAGATCAGCTGGTCGATATGGTTTCTCATATGCTAAGAGCATCCAGATACGGTGTCGTTATTAATGATATTCACCGTCATCCCGTATCCTATAAGGCGGTCTGGATTACTACACGGATGATCTCGCGCAATCGTTATATTCGTCATGATGGGCCTCTTTCCGTAGCCAAAGGTTTTACAGGGAGGGATTGGAAGGAACTTAAACAACGTCTCAATCATGATACGATGACCTATGAATGGAAGCCATTATTCCGATACTCTGTTGTTATTCCCACGAAAGGCAGGTGATCTTACGTGTCGAAATCGATAGATGTGATTGTCATCGGAGCCGGAATTGCCGGCAGTACATGTGCAATGCAACTGGCAGGGAAAGGACATCGGACCCTTTTGCTGGATCGCCAGGAGTTCCCGCGGCACAAAACCTGCGGTGAGTTCATGTCACCCGAAACCAAGGAGATGTTAGAAGTTCTGGACATTCACCTTCTGGACCAGTCGAAGAAACCCAGCACCATGGATCATGCCAAAATCGTTATGCCACAAGGCGGAGTGATCGAAGCACCGCTGCCGGGATTCGCATATGGTATAAGTCGATATGAGCTGGACCAGATTTTGCATCAGAAGGCGCTGGAGGCCGGAGCCCAGATTGTGACCAAAGCGACCATAACGAGCATCGAGCAGCTTGAGGATGCCAGTTATGAGGTTCAGGTGAAACAGGGAGATGAGCGGATCAGCTACAGAGCCAAAGCCGTTATCGGGGCACATGGGACCAAAAAGCCGCGCGGGATGGCTTCCGCACCTGATCTGCGGGACCAAACCGTATACGTTGGTGTTAAGTCCCACTTCAGCGGGATAGAGATTCCCGCAAGGGTAGAGTTATATTTTTGCGAGGGTGGTTACGTGGGCATTTCCCCGATTGAGGATGGCATTGTAAATGTCGCCGCATTGTTAACACTGGATACCGTCCAGGGAAGTGGCAAGTCTGTAAACGATATTTTACAGGCGGCATCCCTGACAAACGTGAGTTTGGCAGCCCGTTTAGCTGAAGGAAAACCTGTAGATGGAACGCAAGTGTCGATTGCGCCGCTGCATCTGTCCAACGTTCCTGAACCGTGGTCTCAATATCCGCATATTGGGGATGCCATGCTGATGATACCACCCTTATGTGGAGACGGAATGTCCATTGCCCTTCGCTCCTCACTCCTGTGTGCAAGGTGGACTGACAAGTACCTGCAAGGCGATATTGAACATGCCGATTGGCAGAGTAATTACACGCTGGAAGCAAGCCGTGAATTCACCCAATTGCTCAGACGCGCAAGAAGAATTCAAAAGCTGGCTTTTGCCAAAACCAATAAATTCTATCCTGGTCTGGCCCGCATGATCCCCGGTCTAGCCGCTTATGTTGTGAAGGCCACACGGCTATCCGAGATGAACGCAGCGCGCTAATAGGCTGAAAGTTTACTCAATACTTATGCGAAAGAGGTTGCTGACGGCGGCCTCTTTTTTGGCGTACAAACATTAATTTTGTGGAGACAGTTTGGAAATTCGGGAAATGCTCGTATAATAGAATCTAATGTAATGATAGAGAGTTAATTCAGATGAAATGTCGGGAGGCACTATTTAAGATGAACTATTCATTTTCCAATCGTATCGCAGCACTGCAACCATCCATTATTCGTGAGATTCTGAAGGCTTCTTCGGGGCAAAATGTAATTCCATTCTCCGCGGGAAATCCTGCTCCGGAAACCTTTCCTATTGAAGCGATTCGCACATTCACTCAATCCATTCTGGAGCATGACCCGGTCACAGCTCTGCAATATGGGATTACGGAAGGATATGTTCCCCTCAGGGAAGCATTGACTCAACATTTGAAGACAGGTTTTGATACCGGTAAACCATCCGATCAATTGTTCATTGTATCTGGAGCGCAGCAGGGGATTGAACTGGCCTGTAAAGTGTTCTGTAATGAAGGGGACACGATCATCTGTGAGAGTCCGAGCTTTATCGGTTCCCTGAACTCCTTCCGGGCATCCGGTGCAAAGCTTGCCGGTGTTCCGATGGAGATGGACGGTATGGATATCGAGAAGCTGGAACAGGCGCTGCAAACGGAGCCTAATGTGAAAATGATCTACGTGATCCCAAGTTTCCAGAATCCTACCGGTGTAACAACGAGTCTTGCAAAACGTAAGGCCATATACGAGCTGGCTAAGAAGTATGGCGTTATGATTTTGGAAGATAACCCGTACGGAGAACTTCGATTCAATGGAGACGATGTGCCAACCATCAAGTCTATGGATGATGAGGGTCTGGTTATCTATGTTGGATCATTCTCCAAAATTCTATCGGCGGGACTGCGCGTTGGTTTTGTACAAGCGCCCCATGAAGTCGTGGAGAAGATGGTTGTTGCCAAACAGGGAGAAGACGTACATACGGCCATGCTTCCACAGATCCTGGCGTACAAGTTCATGACAGAGTATGATTACGTGGGGCACATTAACAGTATTCGTGAGGTCTATCGGAGAAAAGCAACATTGATGATGGACAAGCTGCAAGAGCATATGGGTGAGTCCATTACCTATACCCAACCGGATGGTGGACTGTTCCTCTGGTGTGATCTGCCAGCACATGTGCCAATGCTTGATTATGCCAAGACAGCGGCAGCTCAAGGGGTTGCGGTTGTACCGGGAAATGCATTCCTGGTGAACGAGCAAGACCCATGTAATGCCATCAGACTTAATTTCTCAACCCCGTCAGACGAACAGATTGTCAAGGGTGTAGAGATTTTGGGGCAGGTATTGAAAGGGTATAACGCTTAAAAATGCTTCAATGTGATATATTTACGAAAAGCCGCCGATTGGCGGCTTTTTTGGGCTTTTTCTCGTCCTTAATTATCAATTAAAGCACTTAATTCTGCCTGAAATACCTTTTGATTCTTCTGATTGAAAGTACTTAGCAGCACGGTAACAATCCCATTTCCTTTTCGTCTGGGAGTCAGTCCAATGACTTCTGCAATGACATGAAGTTCATCATCCGGAAAGACCGGTTTCAGGAATTGAATGTTATTCATTCCGGTGCCCGCCACGACATGCTCTCCATAGACCCCAACCTCAATCCATAATTTAAAGGAGATATTCATCGTTTGCATGCCAGAAGCAATTAAACTGCCAAATCGGCCTTGCTTGGCCTTTTCCTCATCCAAATGCATGTACTGTGGATCATAGCTTGTGGCAAACTCAATAATATCACTCTTGGATAATGCCAAGGATGTGGTTTCGTAGCGCTGACCTATTACATATTCACTAAATCTCATGAAGGCACCTCGGTTTCTTAAATATGTTTTTTCGTAGTTAATGTTTTGCTAAGAGACATGACTGGACTGACGTGTTAAAATGCTAGTGAACTATCCCGTGTGCATTGCTGTGTTACTGCCATAATGAACTAAACAGATGAAACTGTCTTTGAGGAGTATATATGATGACAACGATTAAAGATGTAGCCAAGATGGCTGGTGTAGCCAGTTCCACCGTATCTTGCGTACTCAACGATAAAGGGAATGTAAGTGAGCCGACAAGACTTCGAGTGCTTGAGGCAGCGAGTCAACTCAATTATGTTAGGCATGGTCCTGCATCGGAATTAAAACGAAATAGTACACAAACCATTGGTATTATTGTCCATGACATGTCCAGCCCGTATTTCTCGGATTTGGTGAACGGAATAGAAACCGTCGTTATGAGTCATGGATACGATATGATCGTATGTAGTTCGTTGGGTGGAGAGAAGTCGACAGCCCATCGTTACATTCGTGAACGAAGAATTGATGGAGCTATTGTTATTGCTCAGAATATTCAAGATCAGTTGCTGATTGAAGCATCTGAAGCAGGGTTTCCGATTGTTGTCATGGATCGGGATCTGGATGCTCAACATATTGTAAAGGTTTTGATGAGTGATACGCAAGGCGGATACTTGGCTACCCGTTATCTGATCGATAAAGGGCATCGGACAATAGCTTATATTAGTGGCCCGTCACAATCGGAATGTAATCTCCATCGTTATCAAGGTTATTTGAAAGCTTTGAAGGAGGCAGGCATCGAAGAGAACCCCGAATGGAAAATTGGCGGACAATACATGAAGCAAGATGGGTACGATGCAGCCAAGAAACTGCTTGAAGGAGAGTTGCCATCCGCTGTATTTTTTGCAAATGATGAAATGGCCATCGGCGGCTTGGAAGCCTTCAGGGAGCATGATATCTCAATACCTGAGCAGTTATCCGTAATTGGCTTTGACAATATACCTGCATCTCAGTACATGAATCCACCTCTAACCACATTTCGTCAGCCGAAGAGGGATGCAGGCCAGCTTGCAGGTCATGTTCTCTTCCAACTGCTGAACGGAGAGATTGTAGAGACGTTATATACACTGGACATCCAATGCGTGGAACGTGATTCTGTTCGGCTCCTCAACTTGAGTTGAGGAGTTTTTTGCATTCGATAGAATTTTAAATACTTAAAAAGAAAGGAGAGTAGCCATTAATGCATAATATAAAGATGAGGAGTGTTTTGCATTGGAAATAAATGGAGGTTGATACGATGGGCGTACCCACTTTTTTGGAGACAGGCCATATGCAAGAAGGTTTTCCCATTCGGGTAATTCATACAGGAAATCAGTTCAATTATGCTGCGCACTGGCATGATGAGGTTGAACTGGTTCTCGTTAATGGTAAGAGCGCCAGAATTGGCGTGAACGACCACGTGTGTGAGTTGGAAAAAGGGGATGTGCTGCTGATCAAACCAGGGGATGTGCACTGCTTTTTGCCGGGGACCGAACATTTGACCATTATCTTGTTCCGACTCGAATTGTTAACCGGGAGTTTCACGACCGAAGCCGAAATTCAGGATCTCGGACAACTTTTCAACAAAACAACTGTTATTCCCTCGAATACGGGAAGTCAGAGCAATCTGACTCAATATATAGATGTCATCATTACCGAGAAGAAAAATCAGAAGCCGGGATACCGATGGTTAATGGTGTCCAGATTGTATGATCTCATCATACTTTTATTACGTACCAAAGTACCGGTTACTACCGATGAATCTTCATCTTCAGGATGGGCATGTACTTCTTCCAAAAAATTTGAATTCCTTGAATCGGTCTGTGAATACCTGGAGGAGCACTATGCTGAGCCCATTAAGCTGGAACAGGTGGCGGAACATATTAAATTCAGCAAGTTCCATGTCTGCAAGCTGTTCAAAGAGATCAAGGGAGTAACACTGATGGAATACTTGAATCATTTTCGAATTATCAAGTCCGAGTGGGCCTTATTGTTCCGTCAGGATACGATTCTGGAGATTGCAATCGGACATGGATTTAACAATGTTAACTCCTATAATCGTCTTTTCAAAAAATATAATGACTGCACACCCTCCGAATTTCGTAAGAAACATCGTACGAATATCACAAAATATGGAGGGTAATGCACAATATTTGTGGAGAAAGCCCTCTCCAAAATCAATATACTCTAATAAATTGTAAGCGTTTCCTTTTTGAAGGAGGGGGCCTATGAAGAAGTGGTTTAAGCCAACTATTGTATTGGTATGTGCAGCGATGTTGTTAGCTGGTTGTCAGTTCAGTCCATCGAGTCAAACCAAGCAACAGGAGATTACCGTGTGGAGTTTTACGGATGAAGCAGGGTACGCCATCGAGAAATTCGAACAGAAATATCCTGACATCAAAGTGAACTTTGTCAACATCCCCGGTAATTTCTATATCACCAAGCTGAAATCTGCGCTACAGACAACCTCGAAGGCTCCAGATGTATTTATGATTGAAAATGCGAATATTCGAGAGCTGATTGACGTTCCATATCTGGAGAATTTATCAGCTTCGCCGTATAACGCCAATGAACTTATCCAGGAACAATATGCTTTTGTTCAGGCCAATGAACAGGACAGTGAGGGAAATGTCAGAGCGATAGGTTATCAGGGAACACCAGGGGGCATCTACTATCGTCGGGATCTGGCGAAGAAATATCTGGGCACCGATGATCCTGAGAAGGTGGGTTCACAGATCGATACATGGGAGAAGATCTTCGAGATTGGAGAGAAGGTACAGCAACTTAGCGGGAATAAAGTACATGCATTGGCGAATTGGAATGCTATATCGAATTCATATGATGGTATACCTTGGGTGAAGGACGGCAAACTTGTCATCGATCCAACGTACTTGGAAGTGCTTGATCTTGTACGTGAAGCACGTGAGCGGAATGTACTTGCCGAGTATGAAGATGGAAGTGCCGGTTACGCTGCATCCATGCAAAAAGGAGAGGTCATGTTTTATCCCGGGGCAACCTGGGGTTTGCAATATACGTTCAAGGCAAACGCTCCGGATACCGAAGGCATGTGGGGTTTAGCCCAGGGACCGTCAGCCTTTAGTTCAGGTGGAACCTATATCGCGATGTACAGTAAAAGTGAGAAAAAGGATTTGGCCTGGAAGTTTATTGAGTTTTATAATTTTGACCACGATTTTCTATCCGAGTTAGCGAAAGAACAGGATTATTTCACCAGCAACATGGTTGTGAATGATGAACTTGCCCCGTCTCTCTCATCATCTTATTTGGGAGGACAAAAGCATTTCGAGTTTTTCTCGGAGGCTGCAAAACGGGTACCTGTATACGAACGCACCAAATATGATGCCACGATTAACAATGATATCTACAAGATTGTACTCCAGTTATATCTCAATAAGGACATACAGACCAAGGAAGAAGTCGTAAAGCGAATCAAACGTGATGTTACCTTGAGATTTCCGGAGCTGGAAGTGGATTAGTAAGCAATTGAATATACACATCCGATGATAACTGGGGGGATAGAACATGTTTGCCAAAACGATTCGCAAGGACCATTACGGCTACTATTTCATTGCTCCGTTTTTTATTATTTTCACCACTTTTGGGCTGTATCCCATTTTATATTCCCTCTACATCAGTTTCACCAACTTTGATGGGATCACGACACCTGATTTTGTAGGGATCGGTAACTACGTTGCCGTATTACAAGATCCGTTGTTCTACAAAACCTTGTTTAATACGTTATTCATCTGGGGCGTATCTGTAGTTCCACAGCTCACAATCTCACTTGTGTTGGCTTTTATCTTGAATGATAAGCTGCTCAAAGGACGGGACTTTTTCAGAGCCGTATACTTTTTTCCCAACATCGTTACGGCGGCATCACTTGGATTGCTTGTCAGCTTGATTTTTGACTGGCAGTCTGGCGGACTGAACCATTTTTTGGTGCAGACCGGCATAATACAAGATCCAATTAACTGGAAAAATGATCCCTGGTTTATGCGTCTGATTGTATCATCCATTTTGTTTTTTCAATACTTTGGCTATTCGATGGTCATCTACCTAGCCGGTCTTCAGGGCATTGACCCTTCTCTGCTGGAGGCTGCCCAGATGGATGGTGCGAAAAAGAAACATATTTTCATCCATATTATCGTGCCGATGCTCCGTCCAATTATTCTGTTTCAGATGATTACATCCATTATTGGTGGCATCCAGATTTTCGATCAGCCATTTACACTAACCAACGGCAATGGCGGTCCTGACCGAGCAGCCATGACGAGCATTATGTATCTCTATAATGTAGCATTTCAGAGCACACGATTTGGTTACGGCGCTGCCATCGCATTTTGCCTGTTCATCATTATCATATTGTTGTCTGTTGCATCCTTCATCATGACCAAGCGGAAGAGCCGTTCATAGGGAGGGGAGTTCTTATGCAAACTGCAAAATCAGTTGAACAACCAAATGCGGCGATTCAGCAATATGCCAATACAAGGGGCCTGACGGCAGGCAAAATCATCATCTATCTGTTGCTGACAGGTCTTGCCGTGCTCTGCATTATTCCATTTTATCTGATGCTTATCTATTCCACACATAACAATGCAACGATTGCTTCAACGTTCACATTTCTTCCCGGATCATTCTTGATTGAAAACTATCTGAACATGGTATCCAAAATCAACATATGGCGTGGGTTTGCCAACAGCATATTTATTGCCGGAACATCGACCGTATTATCTCTGTATATTGGGGCCTTAACTGCGTATGGATTTGCCAAATTTAAATTCAAAGGACGAAACGGGTTGTTCCTGTTTCTGTTAGCAACCATGATGGTACCGGGTCAACTGGCTCTGATTGGCGTATATCGACTATTCAGCATGATGGGACTTCTGGATAGTTATGCCGCAATTATTTTGCCTGCTGCGGCTAATGCATTTAATGTATTTTTTATCAAACAGTTCATGGAGAGCAGCATCCCGGATGAGATTATTGAATCTGCGCGGGTGGACAGTGCCGGTGAGTTCAGGACGTTCAATCAGATTGTACTGCCTATTCTGGGGCCGGCAATCGCCGCCCTTGGCATATTCACGTTTATCGGATCATGGAATAATTTCCTAACACCGCTCGTGCTATTTTTCTCCCTGGATAAATATCCGCTTCCGGTATTGGTTGCGCTAGTGCAGGGGTACTATGGGATGGATTATGGGCTCTTGTATTTGGGTGTAGCGATCTCAATCCTGCCTATTATCATTGTATTCTCTATATTTTCCAAACAGATTATTGGGAGTGTTGCTTTAGGTGCTGTGAAAGGATAGCGATCAATAGAAAATAGGGAATTGCAAAGAGCAAGATCAACGAATTCATAGGAATGCAATAGCGTTTTATATCATCAGAGTCGCTCATGAGGGCGGCTTTTTTGGCATTCTATATTTTGCGTATATATCCCATCTGATAAGTAAAGGATACCTTTAACTGAGAATATCTGGACGGAGCGTTTACGGAAAGGGGAGGCGTCATGGACACATCAGCGATAACACAACAGGACCTGCCATTAACCGGAAATCTTGCTATTGATCAAGAAATGTTACGCTCCGTTTTTGCGGGTTGCTCGGACGTTGTATTTCATACATTCCAAACGGCGTGTCTTACTTCAGCATTATGCGTATATTGTGTTGGTGTATGCGATACGGAACGGCTGGAACGACAGGTACTAACGCCCCTTCAGGAAATGGGGATCGAAGCTGCGCAAGTTCCCCTAGCTTCTGTTAAGCAAGTTGAAACGACTACTCAAGCAGTACAGGCCATATTTGAAGGAGAAGCTCTGTTACTGCTGGACGGTTCAATAGGAGGAACTACATACCCTCTATACCTAGCTGCAAATCGTTCAACGGAGGAACCGTTAGCTGAATCGACCGTGCGCGGTGCACGGGATGGGTTCACAGAATCGTTGACCATGAATATTTCATTACTGCGCAAACGTCTCAAGACACCTGCATTGAAACTTCATACACGTAATATGGGAGATCGTACAAACACCAGTATTTCACTTGTATACATGGAGGGGATTATTGACCCCAAACTTGTTAAGGAAGTGCAGACACGACTTGCCGATTTAAAGCTCCAAGACGTACTGGAGAGTCAGTACATTGAAGAAGGGATTATCGATGAGCGATATTCACCATTTCCACAGATGATTGCGACGGAGCGCCCGGATGTCGTTGTTTCCAACTTGCTGGAAGGTCGGTTTGCTATTCTCGTTGACGGAACGCCTTTTACCCTTATCGCGCCAGTAACCATTTTTTCCATGTTACAATCCCCCGAAGATTATTATCAAAATGTGTTCATGAGTGTTTTTGTACGCTGGCTACGATACATTTTTTTTGTTTTATCCATGCTGCTTCCATCGGCTTATGTAGCGATTACGACGTTTCATCAGGAGATGATTCCTACCGTATTACTTCTCAGTATTGCTCGGGCGAGAGAAGAGATCCCTTTTCCTGCCCTGGTGGAAGCACTCATTATGGAAATTGCTTTTGAAGCATTGCGTGAGGCTGGCGTCCGATTGCCCAAGCAGGTCGGATCAGCGGTCAGTATTGTGGGGGCCTTAATTATTGGGCAAGCGGCGACGAGTGCCGGAATTGTCTCAGCCCCCATGATTATCATTGTAGCGATTACCGGTATCGCTTCTTTCATGATCCCTCGCTATGCTGCAAGCATCGCGACCCGTCTACTACGTTTTCCCATGATGTTTCTTGCAGGAACGTTGGGACTCACGGGTGTCATGCTGGGAGTCATCTTGGTTGTCATTCATCTAAGCAGTCTTCGTTCATTTGGAACACCTTATCTTTCACCGGTAGCACCTACGATGGCTAAGGAACTTAAGGATGTATGGTGGCGTCCATCTCCAAGGAACAAACCACACTAGAACAATCTACATTCGAGCAAACAAGGGAGCGGGATTACATATGTTGACGGACAAAGGAAAAATTTCGGTGACTCAATTGGCATTTATGGTCTTTCCCGCCATTCTCGCAACGGCTATCCTGTCTGTGCCTGGAATTACAATGCACTATGCAGGACATGACATGTGGATGACCCCAATTATAGGTTCTATCGTTGGATTGGCTGCCATTGGTATTTCCGTTGGACTTGATCGTTTGTACCCTGGAAAAACGCTCATTCAATCCAGTGTATTGATTATTGGTCGGATTCCAGGCAAGTTATTCGGTCTGATATATATCGCTTTTTTGCCCCACCTGACGGGCTTGATTATTCGAGAATACGGTGAATTCATTGTCAATAATGCACTTCCGCGTACACCTTTGTTTGTTGTGATGGGGACGATGGTTGTTGTATGTGCGATTAATGTCAGACTTGGGATTGAAGTTGTCGGACGAACCGCTCAGGTGTTTGTTACCCTGTTGATCGTGCTGCTGGCATTGATCTTTATATTGTTGATTGGTGAACTGAATCCTGCCGAGCTGTTTCCTTTCATGGAGAATGGGCCCATTCCTATTATTACCGGGGCCGCTGCACCTGCTGCATGGTTTAGTGAATATATCGTGTTGGCTTTTCTGCTACCTTATGTGAATGAAAAAAAACGAATAACCCGGGTCATGCTGGGTTCCCTTGTATTTACGACAACTGCAATGACAGTTACCAATCTGTTTTGCCTGTTTTTAATTGGTGATTTGACGGATACATTTGTATTTCCGGTCATGATCGCAGCAAGATACATAACCATTGCGGACTTTCTGCAGCATATCGAATCCCTTATTATTGCCATCTGGATTTTCGGTATTTTCGTTAAAATTTCCGTTTTTCTATATATCTTTGCTACATCAACCGCGGAATGGTTCGGTTTGCGGGACTACAAACCTGTGGTTGGTCCACTTTCGTTCCTGTGCATGGTATTTGCTTATTGGGTTGTGTCCGGCGGGTCCGGTATTGCCAGTCTGGTTAGCGCTTCAGCCAACTTGTATACGATCAGCATTTTATTAATCCTTCCGGCTATGATCTACGGTGTCGCATGGCTGAAGAAAGGGTGGGCACATTTTCGGAAGAATCGAGCGAACACCTGATTGATGGGGGAGGAGCACTTGCGAATATATAGAGTACTACTAATGCCAATATTGTGTTGTGTGCTTTTAAGTGGATGCTGGGATCGCATCGAGATTAACGATTTGGCTATCGTGCTGGCTACAGGGATAGATTATGAAGATGGTGAAGTACATTTGACTTCACAGATTTTCATTCCGCGGAAGGCGAGTGCAGGAGATAGTAGTGGGAGTGGAGGCAGTCCAAGCGGGGTAACAATGATTCGAACAGCGGAAGGACGTACAATTGCAGAGGCATTGAATCGGTTACAACGTAAAGTTCCCCGGAATATGTTCTGGGGCCACTGCGAAGTCATAATCATCAGTGAGCAAGCAGGCAAACGCGGTATCCGCGAGTATATCGATTTCTTCCTGCGTTACCCTCAGTTCAGGGAGCATGCATATGTCTTTTCCAGCGAAAAGGCTGCGAAAGATATCCTTGCGTTACTTGATCCACTGGAGCGAAGTTCTGCTGAATCGCTACGTGAGATGGCCAATCTGAAGTTAGGTACACGTGTTACTGCGCTTGAACTGGCTAAATCTATTGAAGGTCCGAGCAGTTCAGCCATTTTGTCTCGCATGTTAATCTTACCCCCGGAGCCCGATCAGGATAAACTGACGACTACGCCATATGTGAAAGGTCTGAGTATGTATAAGAAGGATCGTTATGTCAAGACGGTCAAAGAACCACTAAGCGTAGGTGTATTACTACTTGCAAAAGAACTGAACAGCATTATCATGCCCGTTGAGTTTGAGCCGTTAAAGGGTTCTTTTTCGATAAGACTCATTGAAAATAAAACCTCCTTGAAGCCGCGAATTGTAAACCAACAGTGGAGTATGAAGGTCGACATCCAAACCAGGGGAGAAGTGGTGTTAAATACGACGGATGCCAATCTGACGGATCCCGCTGTATTAACTAAACTGGAAAAGGAATGGTCGGCTAAACTCACATCTTTGGCTCATGATGCTTTAGACATGTCCCAGAAAGAGCTGCGCTCCGATTTCTTCAAATTCGCAGTTGAATTCCGCAGATATTACCCGCATCAATGGAAAGCGCAGGAGAAGAACTGGGAAACCATCTATCCTGATATGGACGTGGAAGTCAACGTAGATGCACATGTAGTACGTACCGGAAAATCAACAGGACCACAGGGGATACCTAATGAGGACGAAAGTTGAACAGAATCGGCTCCTGTACAAGCCTGGAAGAGAGGTGATTGCATGAAACTAGGCTCAATCCTTGGAATATTGATGCTGGGGACTGCGATAGTGTATGGAGAGTGGAAGAGCAGTAAAGAGAAGCGAGCCAGAATAGTGAGCGCGGGATTTACTACTGTGGCGGCAGTAATTGGGATCATTCTTCTCTTTCAGCCCCGTTTGCCTGGTCCTACCCAGTTTGTGAAGCTTATATTTGGAAGTGTGGATAAATTTATAAAATAAGATGATGGGAACAAGAAGGACCAAGTCTCTGCGTACCAGAGGCTTGGTCCTTTTTTTATTTAAGTGAGTAGTGAGTTGCATCCAGTCAGAATGTTTACTCTTTAATCACAGAAGCGTTCACGGCATCTTCCATTTTCGTATTGTAAGAACGGAACAGACCCAGACGCCAGAACGCGGCTCCTTTGAGGTCATAACGTTTGGCGAGACCCAGCTTATCATCAACAGAGGAGGGCGTTTCACTGCTTAGACTGATACCAAGCAGAAGCTTGCTCTTTGGTACACCAGCCTGTATGGCTAATTGAATCGCTTGATCCACAAGACTATTTGGCTCAGGTACCTGAGATTTGGTGCCAACCGGATTATACTGATAGGCCATAATAATAAGATCATCTGCAATAGAGGCAAGTGTTTTGTAATCATAACCTTTATAAGCACTATTTAGCGGTGGTACCGCCAGAGATAAAGCTGTGTCCTGGGGCAAGGAACTCTTTAGTTGTTTCACGTAAGCATTGAGCAGCTTCTGTTGTTCTACTACATCCAGTTTAAAGCCCAGTCCTTCAAAATCCAGAACAACTCCGTCAAAACCATGCTCTGTGACAGCAGCAGTTATACCTTCAATCGATTTCTGCCGCAGGCTCTTGTCGCTCAGAACTTTGGTCAGTTCTCCGTTTCCATCCAAGGCATACACCATGAGCTGTGGTTGGATCTGTTGATCTGCTGCATCAGCAACGATGGACTGCGGTGTAATATCACCCGCAGCAGCAGGGAGGCGGTACTCTTCTCCTTGGAGCGTAAACTGACCTTCACGATCAATGCGGCTCCAGCCAAAGGCTACGGAATTCATGGAAGAAATAAGGTCCTTTTCTTGAAAGGATTGCAATGCATAGAAGGCTCTCAGGTGCATCTCGCGTTGTGGGGAGACAAGGGAGACCGTCTTGGTTGCTTGATTCCAGCTTACTTGTACACCGAATTGGTTACTGAACGAACTTAGTGGAATAAGTACGCGGCCCTCCCGCTGAACGGGTGCAGCTGCGAGTGTAACTTTTTTTCCATTTACGGTCGCTGTGGTGCTGCCAACTTGTAATAGTACCTCGGTAGTTTGTCCTTTCACAGTGTTTGTCGCTTTTACAGTCTGTGATTTGCTGTTCCAGGTAATATCGATACCTAGGGCTTCACCGACTGTCCGAAACGGAACATAAGTGACACCTTTATCAATACGTGGAGCTGCATCAAATTTCAGGGGAACATCATCCAAGTGCACTGAAATGGCCGGGGCAGCATAGGCTCCACCGATATTGGGGGTACTTCCAAGAATAGAGAGAGCAATTACAGTAACCGCGGCGATTTTCCCTACACGTTTAATAAGCATCGTTTGTGTCCTCCAACTCCGTACATAATAGTAGAATCGTATTTTGAACAGAATCTAGTAATCTAACATATGTAGCATAACAAAATTTTCATATCGTTCCAATATAAGAGTCCGGAATTTAGTCGTATATATCATATCGCTGTTTAATAGATTCTTCCGACCATAGTGAAATTAAATGATAGCTTTGGTGAGTTGTTGGCTAGAAGTCCAAACACAATAGTACGCTACGAATATACTATCCTATCCCAACATTAGGAGGTAGATTGATGAGCACATTTCTGGATGCAAGAACATCACAAAATGCCAGTTTGGCCAACTCAATAGCTATTCCAATATTATTCCTGAACACCCCACAGCTCTTTGGTCAAATTGGTCTGCAAACTGCCGGAGCAGGAGCCAATCCCAGAGTTCAATTTAAAGGGACGGTTTCTGTACAATTACCTTTAGCTCTTGTGGGCATAACGATTACCGTTGTAAGAGGTACCTTGTCAACGGACCCGGTTATATATTCCGCAACGTCCACATTTGGTTTAAGCGTATTGGCACCACAAGTAATTACATTCTCTGGAAATGATTTTAATCCACCGATTTTACCACAATTAACTTACACTGCTTTTGTAAGCTCCAACTTGCTGGGAACAATCCGTGTTGGTCCCGAGAATTTTGATGGATTTGTGGTCTCTGATTAATAGCTCTCTCTAAAAAAAGTTATGTTAATCGTAAAAACAACCCCATACCACTAATCTACGGGAAACCGATTAGAGGTACGGGGTTGTACATGTTTGTTCAATCTGAAACGACAAATCCGTCGAAACTCTCGGGTCCCACCCGAGTAGTACCGAGCAGGTTTGTACTGATAAATGCGGTATAGGTTAATTGAGGCATAAGTGGTGGGTTATAGTCAGTGGAAGTGAAGACAATCACTTCAGGGTTAAGCAGACCATTCAGACCATATGTGTGGTTTCCCGAGTATACAATTGGATCGGTTGCGATTGTTCCTCTTACCACAGTAATCCTCACTATAAAAAGTGCACGCGGCAATTGCACCGTGATGGTTCCTTTTAATGAAACTCTTAGATTGGTTCCGGCTCCAGCGGTGATGAGACCAATCTGGCCGAATAATTGTGGCGTAAAAATCACTGGAATCGGTATGGAGATTGAATTAAACAACGCAGCATTTTGCGATGATCTTGCATCCAGAAATTGTGTCAATGTATATACCTCCTATCTTTTCAGATAGAATAATATATTCATCATTCAGATTTTCGCATGGACGGAGGGTGCAGCGCTGGAAATATTAAAGACAAACCGACTGCCCATAGGACTGGACTCTTTGAGCCATACAATGCCACCCATTAATTCGGCGAGTTGTTTACAGATGGACAGGCCCAGCCCTGCACCGACATACTTTCCTGAATTACCATGAATCTGGGAATAGGATTTGAACAACAGATCCTGACGATCCTGTGGGATGCCGATGCCCGTATCCTTTATTTCGTAGGATGCATGGAGAGTACCTTTTGTATCAGCAGATACCTCAGTAGAGATGCATACTTCACCTGTCTCCGTAAATTTTAGCGCATTCCCAACGAGATTGATTAAAATCTGACGAACTTTGTGCTGATCGCCCATAAGCATCAGATGATCATTAATATTATATTCTGCGTACAACCTAATTCCTTTTTTCTGTGCTTCAGAAGAGAATAATTGTAATACATGTTCAACTGTGTCAGAGACACTATAGGGCTTGATCTCCAGAGAGATCGCACCAGCTTCTGCTTTGGAGTAGTCCAGAATCTGATCCATCATCGACAGAAGGCTGGCGCCACTTGACTCAATGACATTAACATATAACGATTGATCCTCACTCAGCCTGGTCGATTGCAACAGATTGGCCATTGCAAGAACACCATTCATTGGCGTCCGGATTTCATGGCTGAGAACGGCCAGCAAATTTTTCTTTTCTTCAAGCACTTTTGCAGCGGTCTCTTCCGCCTGTTTTAATTGTTGCAGAGTTGTTTCCATCTCAAGAAGACTCGTGAAAAAGGAAGACAAGGAGAGAAGCAGATCCACGTCCTTTTGTTGATAGGAATAGAAATCCTGATCAAATGAGCAAAGGGAGCCGTAGATTTCTCCGTTCTCATTATGTATAGGCACACCAACAAATGAACACCCACCTACGAATTCGGTTGCGTCCATATGTCTGGTTAATGGATGTGTTAGATTATTATTGATTACTAACGGGCCTTGGGAATGTTCAGTCACAAGTGCACAGTATGACTCGGCGTTATCAACGACCAGCCCCTCACCCAGAATAAGTTTTTCACGATTATATACGTTCAGAACCTTGGTGGATAGATGATCCAACTGGGCAATACAAAACGTGTTTGCAGGAATTAACCTGCTTGCCGTGTCCATGACATTAGCAGCCGAATCATATAATTTATGTGAGACAAGGGATAGTACATCAATGAATTCTGTTTTTAACATATTGATTTGACTCCTCCTGATTGTAGAAATTCGTTGTGCACTGTATTCAGTATATATGAATTTGAAGAATCGATCATGTATGGTTTTGACAGTGGAAGACGGAAATGAGAAAATATAATGCTGTGCAACATGTATATATTAATAAAGTTTTGGAGGCAAATCAATGAATCAGCGTTTTCGAATTACCCGATCCATGCAGGAAAGCAATGCGGAACAATCCATCTCGCTGGAAGAGTGCAAACTCTACTTCGAATCCCAACCCGATTTTACCTATTCAGCGGTTCTTAACATTGTAGGAGCTGAGAGCACCATGACCATCGAGGGGGACTTTTTTATGTGGGACCTTGAGGGTGCACAGATTGCTTTTCGTTTGTACATGGGGGATCTGTATGTAGCTATTTCTAACGAAGCTATTGTACCCAAAATGATTGAGATTGCAACAGATCTACGTGCAGATATCGTTGAAGGATAAGAAGTAGAGAACTAGAGTTTAATAAAATGTAATGATGTTATTTGTAGTATACTTTAGACATCCCTGTAAAAATGAGACTAAAGATTCATTTATATTCCATATGTTAGATTGTAATATATGGAATATAAAACATTTTACAGGAGGGTAATGAAGTGAAAAAGACCAAATTAATACTTGTTGTATTCATGAGTATGATCCTTGCCTTATCAATAACTGGAATAGGATCGAGTTCAAAGGCTTCTGCAGCTACGGCACGTACACCCATTGTATTGGTACATGGATTGACCGGTTCAGATAGCAATTTTACAGCAATTGAGAGTTATTTACGTAGTCAAGGGTGGACAAGAGACGAATTATTCGCGATTGACCTTCCTAGCAAACAAGGAAACCAGCTGTTGAACTCCGCAGCAATTAGTCGATTCGTAGATGATGTTCTACGCCAAACGGGTCATACAAAAGTCAATATTATAGCTCATAGCATGGGTGGAGCTAATAGTCTCTATTACATACTTAACCGTGGAGGCGCTTCGAAAGTGGATAAGTTGATTACCCTTGGCGGGGCTAATCGATTGACCACAACGACAGCTCCGAGTGGAATAAAGGTGACCTCGATCTATTCCACCAGTGACACGATTGTGTCCCCGGTACTTTCCCGGTTGAACGGGGCGAACAACGTTTCGGTTTCCCTCGTATCCCATATCGGTCTGCTGTTTAACTCGCGGGTGAATGCCCTGATCAAAACTGCGTTGAATGAGTAGCTGAACATACAAAATGTGCATTCTTTCATAATATACTGAATGATTGACTTGAACACGACTGGCCATTTATGGGCAGTCGTGTTTTCGTATTACCCGGAAATGGCTCGCTAAGGTAAGTTTCAAAAATAGGTACATCCATTCTATAATTAGAAATCAGAATAAAAATGGAACAAGTTAAAGGAGTCTGTATACATGCAACCTCAACCGAATGATCGGATTAAAGTTCATCCAGGCTTTTGGGCTGGATTACATCAATTAGGGATTGGTACTGACGACATCGCTCGCACAGCACAACTATCTCTTGAGACAATAAATAAACCTCTAGTGACCCAATCTCAATACTTCGCAATCTGGCAGGCCTACTCTGATCTCAATGGGGACACCGCCGAGGGCATCATCAAACTTGCAACCGGATATGAAATATCGAAGTATCCTCCGCCTGTACTGGCAATGTACCATGCTCGTGATTATCGAGATGCGTTGAATCGCATGGAGCGTTACAAGCAAATGTGTCCTCCCGAGAGTTTGCAGATTACCGAAGCAGGGGAGGAATGTATCATTGAACTAGGATGGTTACATAAGGAGCAACCAGGTCCGCCATTACTGGTCGGTATTACGCTGGCATTTCTGATCGAACTTGGACGGAGGGGCACAGGACAGCCTTTGATTGCAAAACGGGCTGAGTTCTCCCAACCGATGGGTGACGTAGCCACCCTTGAGGCTTACTTCGGCTGCCGAGTTGATACGAATTCTAACCATAATCGGCTGACGCTGGAACGGAAAGATCTGAGCCTTCCATTTCTATCGTATAACGAGGAGTTACTGGAGATTCTGACCCCGGCTCTGGATCGGTCGCTGGACGAACAAGATAGCAATCGTTCCATTACTGAAGTGGTCAAATGGATTATGAAACGCAGCCTCACAGGAAAGCGCCCTGACATCCAGACGGTCGCCAAAGAGCTTCGCATGAGTGATCGTACCTTGCAGCGGCGACTGACGGAGGAGAACACAAACTTCAAGCAATTATTAACCGAGGCCAGACGTGAGCAGGCCCGAGCGTACCTTGCAGATCCTTCGCTCGATATCAAAGAAGTGGCATTTCTGGTTGGATATGAAGACCAGAATTCGTTCTATCGTGCTTTCAAGACCTGGGAAGGGGATACACCTTCAAATTGGCGTGTAAGGCAATAACTCTGGCGCAAAGTGCTAGTTACTAGGCCCTTCAGACTGCGTAATATTATACCTATCCGGTGCATGAAGCTATTGGCAATGTCCAGAAGCAGCTGCCGGATAGTTTTAATCATGAAGGAGAAATGCAGGATGGATATGGGACTAAAAGAGAAAACAGCCTTAGTTACAGGATCAACAAAAGGAATCGGTAAAGCAATAGCTTTTGAGCTCGCTCGAGAAGGTGTTCATGTTCTGATTAATGGACGTAATGATGAAGAGGTGGAACGAACCGTTCGTGAAATCAAGTCCACTTTTCCGGAGACCTCTCCGCAAAAGGCTACGGCTGATCTTGTGGATCTGGCGCAACGCCAAGCTTTATTCGAGAAATTTCCTGAAGTTGATATATTAATCAATAACATGGGGATATATGAAATCATGAGTTATGAAGACATAAATGATGAAGTGTGGGAGAAATATTTCCGTACTAATGTACTTGCTGCCAATGGCTTGTCCCAATTTTATTTACCTAAAATGGTGAAGAACAATGACGGACGTATTATTTTCATTGCAAGTGAAGAAGCCCTTATGCCTTCAGGCCAGATGCCTCAGTATTGCATGACCAAGTCAATGCTGCTGTCATTATCCAAAAGTTTGTCCAAACTGACAGCAGGAACCGAGGTTACGATCAATACGATCCTGCCAGGTCCAACACTGTCCGAAAACGTACAAGAAATCATTGAGGGCATATACCCTGATGAGGCACTGACTTTTGAGGAAAAAGAGAAAGACTTTATGAAGAGTAATCTGCCACAGTCCGAATTACAGCGATTCATCAAGCCAAGTGAAATAGGCAGACTCGCTGCATTTGTATGCAGCCCATATGCTTCAGCCTTCAGAGGCTCTCCCATCCGGATGGACGGGGGCATGGTTCCCACCATATTTTAAAATTGTTCAGGATACAGGATATCTATCCATAAGATGTCGCCAGCATTGGCGACTTTTTTATTTGTAAATGATCTATGCGAGGGCGTCAATCGAGTTTATAATACAGGTATGTTTTTCGAAAACGATTTCTATTCATTGGAAGCGATTACTTTTATCGATTATATGAATCTAAAAGGGGACACTATCATGATAGAAGCAATAAATCTGGAAGGCATATGGAAACTCCAACTTGATGAACATAAGGCGGAACGTGGTCTGAATTTCTCAGACGTTATTACATTGCCAAATACTACATCTCATGCGGCCAAGGGCAAGAAAAACGAGAATGTGTTAATCGGTGCGCTGACGGATGAGTACTTATTTGAGGGTTATGCCTGGTTTTCACGAGAGATTGAAATTCCCGAACACTTGGCTGGAAAATGTTGCTTCTTGCATCTGGAACGAACACGAGTAACCACAGTTTGGATCGATGGGGTGGAATGCGGAACACAAAACAGTCTGAACACACCTCACCGTTACGAGATTGAGGCAGGGCTAACCGCTGGGACTCATACAATTACCATTCGAGTGGACAATACCAATTATCCAACCAAAGGGGGTCACCTTACATCCGAAGACACACAGACGAATTGGAACGGCATCACAGGGAAATTGGAACTTCAATTTTTCGAGCGTGTTTTCCTGGATAATGTTCAGGTCTATCCCGATCTTGCGACTCGATCTTTCGATATCAAGGCAGCACTTGTTGGTGACCTGCAAGAAGTACGAATCGTGGTTTCAGCTGTTGCAGTCAGTGCAGATCCGGTGTATACGACCGAGGAACAGATTTTCGCCCCGAATTCGCAGGAAATCCAGCTGACGTACAAGATTGGTGAAGATGCTATGTTATGGAGTGATGATGAACCTAACCTGTACCAACTTCACATTCAACTGCAAGATCAGGACGGCGAAGTGCTGGATTCCACCGAAGTATGGACGGGATTACGGGAATTCCGGGCTGCCGGAGACAAATTCACTATTAATGGTCGCAAAACGTTTCTTCGAGGCAAACATGACGGGCTGATCTTTCCGCTCACGGGATACGCGCCAACAGATGTGGATGAATGGGTTCGTATTCTCGCTATCTCCAAGTCCTACGGTATCAATCACTACCGTTTCCATACCTGTTGTCCTCCGGAGGCTGCTTTTATTGCAGCGGATCTGCTCGGCATCTACATGGAGCCTGAGCTTCCGTTCTGGGGAACCATTACGGATGAATCTTCGGATGGGCATAATCAAGGCGAGCAGGATTACTTGATTAGCGAAGGATTTGCGATGCTGCGTGCTTTTGGTAATCATCCTTCGTTTGTCATGATGTCCATGGGGAATGAACTATGGGGAAGCAAGGACAGATTGAATTCGATCCTGAAGGCATACAAAGCATATGATCATCGTCATCTATACACCGAAGGTTCGAATAACTTTCAGTTTGTGCCGGACATTCTGGAGGAAAGTGAATTCTTCTGCGGGGTTCGTTTCTCCAAAGAGCGCCTGTTCAGAGGTTCATATGCGATGTGTGATGCTCCGCTCGGTCACGTGCAGACCGACCTGCCAAATACATTGAAAGATTACGATTCAAACATTGTACCTGAGCAAGGCAGCGATGCTGACCCTTCTGGTCAGACTGGGGACAAAGAGATTCAGATTCAGTATGGGACAGGTTCCAAAACAGTGCAGGCCGAAGCTGGAAGTGACCAACTTGTCTCACACGTACCAATCATCTCGCATGAAATTGGACAGTACGCCACGTTTCCTAATTTCGAAGAGATCAACAAGTATACGGGTTCTCTCAAAGCCAAGAATTTCGAAGTGTTTCGAGAGCGTCTGAATGCCAAAGGACTGGGACATCTGGCGGAAGCATACTTCAGAGCTTCTGGTAAACTCGCGGTCGCATGTTACAAGGAAGAACTGGAAGCTGCTTTTCGTTCGCAGCAACTAGCCGGGTTCCAGCTGCTGGATCTCCAGGATTTCAGTGGTCAGGGAACAGCGCTGGTGGGTGTACTGGACGCATTCATGGATTCCAAAGGCATGATTACACCGGAGGAGTGGAGAACGTTTTGTTCCGACGCTGTGTTGTTGGCGAGATTCCCCAAATATAATTATCAAGCGGGTGAATTGTTCGAAGCACGCATTGAACTAAGTTACTTCCGCAGACAGGCATTGGACGGACGTCATCTGAAGTGGGAAATTCAAAGCGAGCAGATCGAAGGAAGCGTCCTATTGGAAGGGAAAGCAGACCTGCCAGCGACCCATGGAGAACATTATGTGAATGTCGCGGATCTCAGCATTCGCATTCCTGAAGTCTCCAATATGACCAAAGTGGAGCTTAGACTGTCCATTCCGGGCACGGATATCCGTAAGTCTTACGACCTGTGGATCTACCCGAGTCAGGAGGAAGTGGACCTGAGCGGTTTGAATCTATTTACCGAACTCTCGGAACAGGCGTTGGCGCTGCTTGAGCAGGGCGAGGATATTTTACTTTTCCCGAATCCCAATCAGCTTCAACACGCGATCCAAGGTTTCTATAGCACCGATTTCTGGTCTTACCCTATGTTCCGATCCATCTCGGAGAATATGAAAAGAGAAGTTCCTGTGGGCACAATGGGCTTGTTAATTCAACAGGATCATCCGGCCTTCGAACATTTTGTCACAGAGGAGCACTCAACTTATCCGTGGTGGAGCATCGTGTCCGAGTCGTCATCGATCATCTTGGATGAGTTGGATAAAGACTTGAATCCGATCGTGCAGACCATTGACAATTTTGAGCGAAACCACAAGCTCGGCCTGTTGATGGAGTGTCGGGTCCGGAAGGGGAGAGTGCTGATGGGAGCGCTGAATCTGGAGCGTCTGATGACTACATTGGAGGGCAGACAGCTGTTGTACAGCTTCCAGCGTTATGTACAAAGTTCCGCTTACCAGCCAGTTGCACGTCTGGAAGTAGAGGAACTTCGCAAGTTGTTTAACTAAGATATAGGGAGAAGAAGTGTCAGGTTTCCCTTCATTATGCCAATGAGCCCCTTCCGCGAATGGAAGGGGCTATAAGACACGCAGATTGAATCGGTTCATTCTCTCATTATGCGTTAAATGAACCTGCACTTTTTAGGATTACATTCCAATCTTTTTCTTCAAAAAGTATGTTGTCTTTCTCCTCTGTTACTCCGATCCGGACCTCAAGGATCACCATCCTGGTCTCAGCCAGAATAGAAAAGAGACTCTCCTTGGTAATCGCGAACTGATTGCCCATACTCACTTGCATGACCTTTCCGTTGACAAGCATTTGCCCACTGCCTGCAAGCACGGTCCATGCTCTACACCCAGTTCTATGCCAGTTCAACCCGATATGTTTGCCCGGTAGAACCGTTATGTTTAATGTGGTTACAGTTGTATTCTCATCGTCTAACGAACTCTCAATGACACGATAACTGCCCCAGGTTGCTTCACCATACATCGGTTTTAATGGCAAGTTACCCAATTGAGCTTTAATTTCATTTGAATTATTTTTGTTGGCAATGAGAATGCCATCCGGACTTGCGGCAGCGATAATACCTGGCACGCCAATGACTTGGATGGGGTAGGAAAGCTCGTTAATAATATAGGAATCGGAGGAAGAACCCGAGATTCCGCCATGTCCGATTACATGGGTATCTAACTGTGCGCACAGCGTATCCCAGCTTCCGATATCCTGCCATACTCCCTTATAAGGCAGGACTACGGCCCGCTGTGCCTTTTCTGCAACATGCTTGTCAAAACTGCGTTCAGGCAACGCTTCATACAAGGACGACAATTGATCATAATGAACCGGAAGCCCCATTTTTTTAATATGGGATATCATAAACGCGACGGTGAACGCGTACACACCGCAGTTCCATAGTGCCCCACGTTGTAGCAGCGTTTCAGCAATGGAGGCTTCAGGTTTTTCTATAAATTGTGTTATGGGCGCATAAGCATTACGTTCTTCCCCACCCGGCAGGATGTATCCATACTGTTCTGAAGCATGTGTAGGCCTTGTCCCAATTAAAGCGATTTCGGCTTGAGAATGTTTCAATATGTCCGGCAGTAATTGGAAGTTGCTGAAAAAATCTTCACCTGCGAACACATCAGCTGGCGCGATACAGATCACATCGTCATCTTTGGCCATTCGGAAGGATTGCAGATATAACGTCGCTAAGGCCGCCGCAGTAAAAGTGCCTCGTTTATAAGGTTCCCCAATGACTGGTATTTTGCCTTGAGTATGTCGTGCCGTAATATTAGCCTGATCTTGATGTGAAATAATGAGTGTTGAATCCGTTAGGGATGAACTGTCAAGCTGGCGGCATACTCTGCTGATCATGGATTCCCTACCTCCAGCGGGTGATGGAAGTATATCTATGAACAGCTTGGAGCGAAGCTCATTGGATAACGGCCAGAGCCTTTTGCCAGAGCCGCCGCACAGCATTACGATATGCATGGGCTTCCTCCTTAAGCTCAGGGAGCTTTACTATAGATTTTCCGTTTATGAAAGGAAAGAGAACGATATTTAAGAGCCAGGTTGCGGATTTGTTGCTCTTTTAACGAAGAAGCGTTCACATTCAGACTTTTATTCTTGGAACTTCTAAGGACCATGCTGCCTGGGTTTTTCGTATACATAAAATTGGCATACGTTTCATACTCGGAGAAACCAAACTGCTTTTTCTTATTGATATTGGAGATGATGGCTTTGTACCATGGCAGTTTATGAACCGCTTCAATTTTCTGTTTTAAGGCAGCGAGTTTTGATTTGTCGAACAGCATATAATGGGTGACAAAAGAGCGGGGGCGCGGAGCTTTCATGCCTAACAACTTGCGGTAGGTATTGAAATATTCCGGCTGGCTCCAGTCACGGCAGTAAAAGACTGTTTTGCCTTCTACAAGAAATGAATGAGGTTTAATCAGTACGGTATCTGCATCCATGACTAGAAAGTACTTTGCCTTCACAATGGAATCTCCGTTCATTTTGAGCAGCTGCTGATATAACCAGCCTGACCGATTCCATCGGGAGGACTGGTAGTGTATGTCGTTTTTGGTTATAGGCAGGACGGATAACTCATTAACAAAAATGCAGTTTTTAAGGGAACAGAGTTTTCTGATCTTGGTGCTGACCGGAGAAACAATATATATGCTTCCAATGGGATGTTTTACATAACGGCGAATGTTATCGATGACGAGGGGAAGGGTAGCCAAATCTTTCTCGATCGCTGGTATAAGAACATCAATCTTAGGCGCATTATTCAACCGGATTCCAGGCTGGACGGACATCTACTCATCTCCTTGCACAAATCGTGATGACTCATTATATGGTATGTGTGCAAAAGTGTTTTGGTCAGGGCATGTGCAAATATACATTTTTACGAATAGGGGCTTTTGTTGAGGGTTCCTTTATCGGTATTACATATAATGCTTGCAGGATCTTGATCAAACAGCAGGCTTTGATGCGGTTGCTGAAGGGAGAGTTTACGACATGGGAGTTGATAAGTTGCAGCCGTTAAGAAGCAAGTGGTTAAAAACAAAATTGATCATTAATAATGAATTAATTAAACCATTTATCCCCGACACACAGAAATATAACAAAACGAATCTGAAATCCATGATCAGCAAATATGGAATGGTCTATGTCAAACCCGAGAGAGGTACTTTCGGGATGGGTGTTATTAAGGCAGAGAGGGAAAGTCAGCAACATTTTGTCTATCAGATCGAGCAAAAACGCCTGACGTTTGACAGTTTTGAATCGTTTTATAACAGTCTGACTCGTCTGGTGAATAAAAGAAGTTATCTGATTCAGAGAGGAATCCATCTGCTTAAGCACAATAACAGACGTTTTGACATCCGTGTCATGATACAGCTAAGCCCGACTAAACATTGGGAAGCTACCGGAATCATCGGGCGACTGGGTCATCCAAAGAAAATCGTAACCAATTATCATAGTGGTGGTACACCGATGGATATTCACAAGCTGCTAAAATCACATGCATCCACCAAACGCAGAAATGAACTGATTCAAGAGATGAATGAGCTTAGCCTGCGCATAGCTCGTCATATGAAAAAAAAGTACCCGCATCTTAAGCAAATTGGTGTGGATATCGGCCTTGACCACAGTCTGAAACCCTGGATTATTGAAGTAAATGTCAAACCTGACCCATATATATTCAATCAATTAAAGGACAAGACGATGTATCGCAAGGTAATACGATATTACCGCCATGCTTTCCCCAAAAAAACAAAATAACAGACTGGACTTTTCATAGGAATGCTGGAGAAGGTTACAAGCTCAAGAGTCGCCAATGTGGCGACTTTTTTTGTTGATCTGCGTTTTAGGGTCGGAATAATGCATTTCATCCCAATTCGACTCCGAAACCTATGCTAAAATAGTATATTCGAGAGTGAAATTCAGAGTCGATGTCGATGAAAGGCGGATGTTCCCCCATGTTCAATATTGCAATCTGTGATGATGAGGAGCAGCAACGAGAACGTGTGAAATCCATGCTGGTCTCCTTATCTCTAAAAACCAATTTTGATTTTCAAATTAGCCTATTCACATCTGGTGAACAACTGCTCTCACACTACAGAGAGGTTGGGGATACATTCAATATTCTCATCTTGGATGTGGAGATGGGCGGAATGAACGGGATTCAGACCGCTAAAGAGATCAGGAACATGAAGTTTCTGGATGTACAGATTATGTTTCTGACCAGTTACCCGGAATATATGGTGGAGAGCTTTGATGTCATCACCTTTCAATATCTGATCAAGCCAATCCAGCCGCAAGTTTTCGAGGAAAAGATGATTAAGCTGTGTCAATATTTTCAAGCATTGGACAAAAAGTATGTACTAATCAAATCAGACTATGATGAATTGCTGCTGAAATATGATGATATTCTCTGGATTGAGGTCGTCAAAAGTTTAACAATCAAGAACAAGTTGAATTTTGTGACACAGGAAAATGTACATGAGACCAAAGGCATTTTATCCAGTTATGCTACCGGTTTGAAAGACCATGGTTTCTTGCAGATTCATCGCTCGATTATCATCAACCTGATGCATGTTCAGAAGTTTTCCGGTACCCAGGTCGTTATGTTGAATGGAACGGAACTGCCCATAGGTCGATCCAAGGTCAAAGAAATCAAGGATGCTTACACCAAATATATGATCATGAGGATTCAATGATATGGGTACCTATATGATCTTTTCCATCATTTTTGTGACCTTACTTATGGCATTTCAGGCGAATTTTTATTTTGATTCTGTGTTGGGCAAGTCCAGACGAAAGCCGCGCAGAGCGATCTATTTCATGGTATTTCTCATGTTGGGTTATTTTTATTTGGTCTCTTCCTTCTCTGATATCATTTCTACTGCTGTTGCTCTGCTGTTAATCTTCAGTCTGGCACAGTCCTATGAAGTGGAGTTCAAAATCAAACTTGTTTTTACCATCCTGTATGCGGTTCTGATTACTATGGCAAATACGATAGCTGTATATATTCTCGGAGTTTTGGAATCCACAGAATTCATTTCATGGGAACAGTTCAACGGAGAAAACCACTGGATTCTCTCCAAGGTGATGCTGGTTGGTTGCAGTATCATGTTCATTGTTATTCAAATTGTACGTTTAGTGGCTAAACGCAGAAGTTTTGCCGTGCATTATCGTTATTATTTGCTGTTTCTCATCGTACCCATTATTACGATCTATCAGATCAATGTGGCCTCCATATATAGTGAAAAAAACATATTCTACGTCTTTTCCCTACTAGGCTCTCTATTTCTCAACGTGTTCATTGTATATGTATTCGATAATATGGTGGAAAAGGTACAGCTTGCGCATGAAAATACCCAGTTACAGCGTCAGATGGACTACCAGGATGCCAACTATGAGAAGACCGTTCACAGTTTCAAAAACATTAAATCCATCATCCATGATATCAATCAGCAATTTCTGTATATTGATGAATGTATCCAGCGTAACGAACTGGCAGCGGCAGGTGACCATATCAAGTCAACATTAAATACCATTGAAGGTGCGTACCAGCGGGTGAACTCCGGCAATCTGGTCATTGATGCACTCGTTACAAATACCTTGGCTATGGGGCAGGCAAACGGGATCAAAATCGACACCAAAATCCAGCTCCACTCACAACATATTCAGATCGATCGGTACGATCTGTGTGTGGTGCTGGGTAACATGCTCGATAACGCAATTGAGGCCTCCAAGAAGGTTAGACAGGCTGAGGATCGATATATCCTGATTGCCATTCACTCCACATCATCTACACTGGTCATCCAGATTATGAATCATGTGGAGCAACCGATCGTTGACTTGAAAAGTGACAAGCCCAATCCGGAGTACCATGGGATCGGTCTAACCAATATATCGCGAATGTGCGAGAAATATGGTGGACATATGAGTATTGAGCATCAGCATCGGAAATTTAACAACATGGTCGTGCTTCCGTTCCACACCGACAATCCCTGAACCTGCCGTTCAGGGGTTGTTTTTTTCCATTCAGGGTCCGTTTGCGTTTGATCAGTCTCTTCCCGGATATGATGAATTCATTCATAAGAACATTTGAGGGAGGACATAGGATGAAGAAACTAATTAGTCTTTTATGTACAGCGGTGCTTGTAATTACACCGCTGGCAGATGTCAGAGCAGAGGCGAATAACAGCGGTACGATTGAGGCACGGGCGGAGCAGATCGCCAAGGAGATGGTGCAAAACTACGGTGTCACCAGTGTGCAATATGCGATCATGGATGAAGGGGAATATATTTTATCAGATAGTGTCGGATTGCACGATAAGGCATCACAGAAGCCAATAGACAAGGATAGCATGTATGGCATAGGCTCGGTTAGCAAAATGGTTGTTACGGCAGCCGCCATGAAGCTGGTTGATTCCGGTAAAATAGATCTGGATGAGCCGCTTACTTCGTATATCAAAGACTTTAAAATGGCAGATGCGCGCTATACTCAAATCACACCGCGCATGTTGATGAATCATTCATCCGGTCTTTACGGTACACATTATGGAAACAGCATGTTGTTTGAAGATAATGACACCCGCAATCATGATGAGTTATTGCTCAAACTTCAGTCCGAAAAACTGAAATCCAAACCTGGCGCATACTCCGTCTACGCCAATGACGGTTTTCAATTGCTTGAAATTCTGGTTGAACGGGTGAGTGGATTAAGCTACAGCGAATATATCGCCAAGTTCATCAGCGAGCCGTTGAAGTTGGAATCAACGAAGACACCACTAGATTCCTTTGACAGAGCGCAATTATCCGAAACCTATTGGCCTACACTTGAGATGAAGATGCCTACCGAAAATGCAAACATTATCGGCACAGGCGGAGTGTACTCTACCGCAGAAGAATTGAGTCAATTCGGAGAGGTTTTAATGGGGAACAGACCGGATATTCTGTCCGAATCTGCTGTGAAGGCCATGCAATCTCATGAATATCGTAAGGGCATATGGGTATCTGATGAGCAAAATACGATCAATTATGGCTTGGGATGGGATTCGGTTGACCTTGCACCTTTCAGCGATTATGGGGTTACCGCGCTTGCCAAAGGCGGGGATACCATGTTGTACCACGCCGTGTTAATCACTATACCCGAACATGATATTTCAATGGCGGTTCTATCATCTGGCGGATCTTCCATCTACAATCAGATGTTTGCCAGCAAAGTGCTGCTGGAAGTTCTGGCGGATCAAGGCATCATCGACAAGGTTAAACCCGATCAGACCTTCTCGTCACCCGACAAAGTGAAGATGCCAACAGAATTAAGCGCGTACTCCGGTCTCTATGGTACGGTAGGAGAGACATTGGATATAACGATTAAGGATGGTGAGATGCAACTGCCAGCCTTGTTGGGTGGAATTATTCCAGAGCAGAAATATGTGTACACAGGCGACGAACATTTTACAAGTGCGGATGGCAGTGTGAAAGCTAGTTTTGTGAAGGAACGTAATGACAAGGTGTATGTTAAAGTTCAAGGCATGATAACGTTACCCGGCATAGGTCAAACGGTAATGAACACGTATGATTATCAAAAACTGGATCATAATGCGCTTGACGCAGCAACGAAAGAGAAATGGACAGCTCGTGACGGCTTGAAATATTACGCATTGGATGAAAAAATAACATCGATCTTTTATCTGCTTCCATCGATGCTGATCAAGAACCTGTCTGTTGACGCCAAAAATGGCTATGCTAATGGCACGCAAATCATGGATGCAAACAACGCAGAGAATATCGCCGAGATTCCTGTAATGAACGGAAGAGACGCGTTTGATCTGCAATTTTACACAAAGAATGGCGCCGAGATTCTTCTCCAGGATGGGCAGGAATACATTGCCGAGGATGCGATTACTCCCATCTTTGGTGGAAAAAAAGGAATTACGACTATTCCGGCAAACGGTCAAGCCCGGTGGTATGCGATCGATGCCCGATCGGGTAACAAATCCATCACGGTGGATTCTCCGAAGACCGGAGGTTATGCAGTGTATAATGATAAAGGGGAAATGGTTGACTTCTCTGTAGCAACCAATCAGGAATCGACGAAACTCCCGAAAAGTGGTTTTATCGTTTTTGGTGGGGACTCCGGTGATGTATTCCAGATCCAACTAAAGTAAAGCAGAAACTTCATTAATGAGTCACGTTCGCAACTTATCACCGAAAAAATACAGTTATCAAGAAGTCGCCTGGTGGCGGCTTTTTTGATATTTTATTTGAATAATTTAACAATACGGTAACTATTTGGACCCATCACACGTTATGTTTATGTAGTTATATCTCAGGATTTTAATAACAGGAGGAATTCATTTACCATGGTCAATATACATAAACGTCAAATGAATAAGGAATGGAAAAGAAGAGCAGGAAGACCCATCATTGCAGGCATTACTGCCGGAATGCTGATGGTTCACGGCGTCATCGGCGTGTTGCCATCTCAAGCACATGCGGAAGCATCGGATGTATCCATTCGAAACTGGTATTCGTATCAGCGAATCACTGTACCTGAACTGAAACCTTCTTGGACAGCAAAAGTAGATAACTATTTGAATATGAACGAGACGTACATCGGAGCTAATGCCATCGCAGAAGAAGGAAAAGTATTCACGTTTGCTGGATCGAAGCTGATTGCACTCGATGCGACAACAGGTAAACGGCTGTGGACTTACGGCAAAGACCTGACTTCTTATATTACCTATCAAAGCGGGATTCTCTACGGACTGACTATTGATCACAAGCCATATGCTTTGAATGCGAAGACAGGCAAAGCAAAATGGCAGTCAGGTACATCCACCTGGATTGATACGTATAACCGTACGGAAGCTCTGATTCCAACGGTGGATACCCTCTACGTGATTAAGGGGAGTACAACGTTTGCACTGGATATCCAGTCAGGCAAACTGCGCTGGGAAGCAGATGAACCATTAGGTGAAGGTAATGGTACTGAGTATCTGAGAGAATCTAATGGTGTAGTGCTGAGAACCTTTTTTGTCCAAGGGGCACTTACATCCTTACAGCTTAATGCATATGACAAGAAAACGGGCAAGAAGCTATGGGGTCATTTTGGTCAGGGGGAAGCTATTCAGATCAAAGACGGACTTGTATACTCAGCGGACTACTATTCTTCGATCTTGGAAAATGACGAGTCTTCACCAGAACGCAAATGGAAAGTGAATGCGTACAACTTGAAGACCGGTGTGTTAAAAGGAAGTCAGGAGTATAAGTGGACCATGCCGGGGGATCCACCGTATGTGAATGGGTATGGAGGGATATTTTCCAATAAAGACAAACTATACATTTTACAAGGGGATGCGATAGCGGAGTATCCGTTGACCTCAAGCAATCCGGGAACCGCGCCACTTCGAACTTTTCACCGTCCTTACGGCGAAAATATGGTATGGCTTGGCGTTACACAGGAAAGGTTGATCTACAAAAATGGAAACACGGGAGAACTTACAGGCATCAAGCTGGCTAATGGTCAAGAGGTTCAGTGGCATGGTGATGCCCCCGTTTCTCAGATTGATGTTTACGGCAAAGGGATGTATCGAGCACAACGTAACGGGACACTGCTTGTCCTCAACATGATGTCGGGTCAGTCGGTCTTCCGCGTCTCCACCGGTGGAGATCTGCATAACACGACGTTGAAGACAAACGGAATGATCATCATCCAAGCCGAAGGCAAACTTCTCGGCGTTAAGCTGCCAGCGTCGCTGAAATAAATGATTTACCTGCATCTGCCGCTGAACGAAAATCATGTGAGAAGACCGGATCATGGCATAGCTGCCCATAATCCGGTCTTTTTTTATTTTTGCGCATAAAATACCGCAAAGTCCAAGTATTTGTACATGCAATCTGCCACGCTAAACCCAGCTTCCTCCAACCACAACAATTGATCCTCGAGAGTGGCATTGATATCCACCTTGCGTCTTTCGATCGATGCCGAGATGGCTTCCTCAGACAAACCACTTTGATGAATCGCTTCTAACCAGCGCTGGCGGTAATACGTGTCCGTATCGGGGGTTCTTCCCTGAACTTGATCTGCGTTGATGAAGCATCCACCTGGCTCTAACAACTTGTGTACAGAGTCAAACACCTTTTTCTTGTCAGCGTGGGGCAGATGGTGAATAGACAGGGAGGAAATAATCATATCGTAGGAACTGGTGAAATCGTACTTGGAGTAATCCCCGATCACATACTGTACTTGGTTTGCATCAGCAAATCTTCGACGTGCTCCTTCGAGCATTTGATCACTAATATCGATCAGGGTTAATCGCGCGTTGGGATACTTTTGCAGGACCAATCCGGAGAGCAGTCCCGTTCCTGCACCCAGATCAAGAATACGTGGAGAATCGAGCGGGCTTTTCATTAGATCCAGAGCCATTCCATAAAAATCATCAAAACAAGGGATAAGCTGCTTTCGCTGCACATCATATTCTTGGGCTACCTTATCAAACAGCTGCTTTACTGAGAATTCCATGTGCTCATCACTCCTTGAGGTTTTCTCCATATTTTACAAACTTAAAGGCATCAAGGGAAATACTGATTATGGATAACTTCATAGGTTGGACCTATGGGTTCCGAGTCTCTGCCATGGGTAATAACATGTAAGCGCAGAATATAGACAGGGGGAATGAACCTGATGTTTCAACCACGTTCTATTATGATGAGTATCTCATTAATCGTTATAGTTCTAACACTTGCAGCTTGCTCTGGTAGTAATGAACCTTTGCCTAGCCCTCAACCATCAATGCCAGTAGGTGAACCTGCTCCAGCACCTTCAACAGAAAATGAACAACCATCTGAAACAGATGGAACAGAAGAAGCAAATGAAACGGAGCGTCCACAGACCGCAAGTTTTGAAATGTTGACCGCAGATGGCAATCAATCACTAGAGGCGACCTTGCAACAAGGAGAAGGATTTTCCTTGTACGTATTCGAGAAATTCACATTTGATGCTGCTCAAGGCCGTCTGTCACTGACTAGTAACGCTGACTATTATGTGGATATTGAACCACTGCCTTCGGATTATAATCTGGCAGAACTGGAGACAGCGGGTAAAGAAGAATTAGTAAAAGCCGGTAAGGTATCTGATTATAGTGGAGAACTGGTAGAACACCCGCTTGGTCATGCCGAGCTCTATCATCAGGCCTCTGGTGAAGAAGGCATTAGTGATTATATGGTCTGGAAATCAGAAGAAGGGGACGCATTTTTATTCCGTCTTCATAATCCAAAAGGAGAAGAGGCCTCTGACTTCGCCAGCCCGGTCCTTGTTTCGTTATCCACCGTTCAGGGTGATTCGTAACGTGGATGACTATAATCATTTCAACGAAAGTCGCCAACTGGCGGCTTTTTTACGTTTACAGATTGCACGGAGAAGTTGCAGGTGATGTATTCACTTCCATTTGACTTAGAGCACGCTCTAGGGTATAGACTTTGAAAAAGTAGAAATATTACTAAGGAGATGAACAGAATGACACAGGAAAATAATACTAGAACTTTACAACATAAAATGGACTCTGGCTTCAACCATAATAGTACAGCTGAGGATGTATTGAGAGATCTGGACTTGTCCGGACAGCTTGCTATTGTAACGGGTGGATATTCCGGCCTGGGGTTGGAGACGACACGTGCGCTTGTTAATTCGGGAGCCCGTGTAGTGGTGACTGCACGTCGTCCAGCGGTTGCGAAGGAAGCACTTTCGGGTCTGGAAGGTGTTGAAATAGATGAATTGGACCTCGCTGATTTATCCAGCGTTCGTGCTTTTGCAGAGCGGTTTCTGGCGAGTGATCGGAACATTGATATGCTGATTCTTAATGCGGGCATCATGGCTTGCCCGGAGACGCGGGTTGGTCCTGGCTGGGAAGCTCAATTTGCAACCAATCATCTGGGCCACTTTGCCCTGACTAATCTGTTATGGCCAGCACTTGCAAGTCAGGGGGGAGCACGTGTTGTTTCCTTGGCATCAGCGGGACATCATTTCTCACCGATTCGTTGGGATGACATCCAATTTGAACATGGCTATGAGAAATTCCCTGCCTATGGACAGTCAAAAACAGCAACGATTTTATTCAGCGTTGAGCTGGATCGTCGAGGTGCAGAGCACGGCGTACGGGCTTTCTCA
Source organism: Paenibacillus sp. FSL H7-0940 (assembly GCF_037979415.1). Taxonomy (NCBI): domain Bacteria; kingdom Bacillati; phylum Bacillota; class Bacilli; order Caryophanales; family Paenibacillaceae; genus Paenibacillus; species Paenibacillus sp. FSL H7-0940. The sequence continues at coordinate 2,422,133 of NZ_CP150280.1, read as the reverse complement.
GTTCATCCAGGCGGGATTATGACACCACTACAGCGTCATATGCCAAAAGAGGAAATGATTGCTCTGGGCTGGATTGATGAATCTGGACAAGTGGCCAACCCTGCGTTCAAAACACCTGAGCAGGGGGCAGCGACGCAAGTCTGGGCAGCAACTTCTCCTCAACTTGAGGGAAAAGGCGGTGTCTACTGTGAGGATTGTGACATCAGTGAAATGGCTCCAGAGGATGGAGGTTTCTATGGGGTCAAGAAGTATGCCATCGACCCTGAGCAAGCTATTCGTTTATGGGAGCTATCAGCCAAGCTGACTCAAACAGACATAGAACTCTCATAATCATGTAGTTGTGGCAACAGAGCAACAGCGTGCTTCCATGCAGGAACTCACGGAAAAGTTCAAAATCTAAAGAGAATGTGATTAATTATAATGAAAACAACATAATTTCAAACAAAATCTCCTATTTAGCATATAATAAAGAAGGAGCATCTCATTTTCGCGATGGTGCAATCATTTCTTTATGAATTCAGGGAGAGAAAATCATGAATATTTTTGAGCATCAGATACCTTTGGAAAAAGTGAAATTCAATGAACCACTAAAAAATCACACGTTTATTAAAATAGGTGGCAACGCAGATATTCTCATCCATCCAACAACGATAGACGAAATCACTAAAATCGTGGAAATTGCCAACTTACATCAGTTACCTCTGACGGTCATTGGAAAAGGCTCAAACGTCATTATTAAAGACGGGGGCATCCGGGGAGTAACGATTTCTCTTAGCCACTTCGATCAAATTAAAGTGAATGAGGACAGCATGATTGCGCAAAGCGGCGTTGATATCATTGATGTATCCAGACTTGCCTTGGAGCATAGCTTGACCGGTTTGGAGTTTGCTTGTGGCATTCCCGGCAGCACGGGGGGCGCACTTTACATGAATGCGGGTGCTTATGGCGGTCAGATCGCCGATGTTGTTGAACGTGCGACTGTGATCACCAAAGACGGCGCAGTGTTGGAGATCCCGCGAGAAGAGATGAAGTTTGGTTATCGAAATAGTCTCTTCAAGATGGATCACTATATCATACTGGAGGCCGAATTCGGGCTCAAAAAAGGAAACAAGGAAGATATTGCAAGCAAAATGAAGGAATTAACGTTCCTGAGAGAATCCAAGCAGCCGCTTGAGTTCCCCTCTTGTGGAAGTGTATTTAAACGACCCGAAGGACATTTTGCCGGTAAACTGATTCAGGATTGTAACTTGCAGGGCACTCGCATCGGAGGTGCTGAAATCTCCATGAAGCATGCAGGTTTTATCGTAAATGTGGATCACGCTACTGCCCAAGATTATATGGATCTGATCCAATTTATTCAGAAGAAAGTATATGATACGTTCCAAGTTGAATTGGAAACTGAAGTAATCTTTCTGGGAGAATAGCTTCGATGAATGACTTGAAAGGTCGCCAATGGCGGCCTTTTTTGATTGTGTGAATTATACTTAAACAAGAACTAATATGCTAATTATGGTAATATCAGAGTGATTCTATTTAATATTTCATCGTTATCATAAGGAGTGTACATGGAGATAATCAAGCGTAACAGGAGAATTCTGCTAATCACTGCAATGGTAATTTTACTATCGCCCCTGTCAATCTTGGCATATATGTATATGAATGAACGAGCTGGCGGGCTAGCGGATCAACGGATATCCAAAGTTTGGGGATTGAATGAACCTATACATATTCCTATAGCGAACAGTCCTCAAGGGGCCGTTCAAGAATTTAGAGGTGAATCTTATACCTCCCAATTCATTCATCAGGAGGCTGTGGACGGGGGCATGATTTTGTTTACACAAAAAAAGGGTCGGGAAAATAACAGTAATCTTCAGATGGAGTATACCCGCAAGAACATTTTCGGATGGAAATGGGTATGGGGTGGAGGATATTCCATTAATGAATCAGTTGAATCCAAGTTTGCGTTGAATTATATGAGCATACCGAAATTAGAAAAAGTCTCGGCCCCGTTACCGATGTTATTTGGTGACATCATAGACTCCACTATCAAACGTGTAACTGTTGAAATCAAGCAAAATGGAAAGCCCGAAACTTTCGATGCGAAGCTGGTTGAGGCAGGTGAGAACCAACAAATCTGGTATGCATTCCTGCCTTCATCAGCTACTCCTCCTTATACAATCAAAGCATATGATGAAAAGGAGAGCCTCTTAATCAATAAAGACATTGAAGAGGCAGATGGCTTTGGCTCATTATTTATTGAATAATCTCAAATAGAACTCCAGTAAAAAACAGCGGCATTCGAAGACTTTAGGTACGAGTCTAAGATTGTTGCTGTTTTACGGTTAGAAAATAAATAGTTACCTGGACTTTGAATCACCTGCGGTTCGATTGGCCTTCACATATTTGAGCTGCGCAACGATGATGACACTGATGATGACCAGCAGGAACCACGAACTAATTTTGCTAAAGCTAACCAGTTGCCAGGCATCATGCTGATCAGGATACTTCCAGGCATTGAAGAATGTAGCGATGTTCTCAGCAGTCCAAATGAAGAAACCAACAATGATAAAAGCAAGGGATAAGGGCATTCGATAGGTCGTTGCTCGTACCCGGTAAATAATCCAGGTTTTCCAGAAGACAATAAATACAAGCGCCGTCAGCCACCAGCGAAAATCGGGCATAAAATGATGAGTGAAAAAGTTAATATAGATAGCTGCTCCCAGCAGCATCGAAGGAGCAAAACCAGGCCATCCGGTCATGTCCATTCGCAGTCTTCGCCACACTTGACACATAAAACTGGCTACACTTGCATACATGAATCCGCTATAAAGAGGGACACCCAGGATTTTGCTGTATGCTTGCTCAGGGTATGACCATGATCCCATCCATACTTTATAGATTTCTAGCACCAGGCCAATAATGTGAAATACACAGATGACCTTGATTTCATCCTTGGTTTCCAAGCCGCTTCGATACATCAGGTACTGCACAGCAAGCAATACGAGCAGAATGGCATCATATCGATGAAGGAAAGGAATCGGAATTACGCTGGACAGTGCCAGTGTTCCAAAGATCGCTACGGGAAATATGCAGCTCATGGCCTGATGATAGCCAAAATGAAGTAGTTGTATTAGAGATTTCAAGTCGAGTTAAACTCCTTTCCAAACATGTTGGAGCAAGATTCATTTAAAATTTAAGGTTCTTCATCACGGGCGTTTTTGCCTACACTTCATAATATAGATATGATCCATGGATAAAAAGAGAAAAAACCACGCAAATCTGTTCTTGTTTTCAAACTGGAATCATCATGAGAGGGCTCTATGTGAGGTCGACAGGGTCACTCCATGTATATTCTCTTGTGGTTATGTTAAAATGAAATTTGTACAATTACATTAGATAAGGAGGCCGCTATGCAACCGATTAAACCTCAAGACATTCAGCTCCGGATCAATAATCTTGCTGATCAGGACTTATACGTACATCTAGAACTTACGTCAGGTGCTTACGCACAACATATGGACAGTACAAAACATCCAGCATCGGCATTCATTACTAATGCGGCCATACGATATACGCAGGGGTCCATTTCAGGTACAGGTCCATACCGTGTTGGTCTGAAAACAACGCAGGGATGGCTTTACGCCGAAGGACTTACACATATTGATGAGCAGGAACAAGAAAGACTAATTCTCGCCGGTCACGACAGCCAGGGTAAACTAGTTGTGGCGTTACAATTAAGCCGAGAAATGTTCTGATGAAAGCGGAGGATTGAATAACCATGAATACTACACACAACGAGCATGAGCGCATCTTGGTGGTATATCCACATCCAGATGATGAAGCTTTCTCTGTATCGGGAACGTTAGCCAAATACATAGATGGCGGTGCCCATGTAACCTATGCTTGTCTAACACTTGGCGAGATGGGGCGCAATATGGGGATTCCTCCATTTGCCAACCGAGTGACGTTGCCTGGCATCCGTAAACAGGAACTCATCGAAGCTTCTGAAGCGATTGGTATTCAGGACCTGAGAATGCTGGGTTTCCACGATAAAATGCTGGAGTTCGAAGACCCACAGTTACTGGAAGATACCATCATGTCGCTACTTAAAGAGTTGAACCCTACGCTGATCATAACGTTTTATCCGGGGTACAGTGTTCATCCCGATCATGATGCAACGGGAGCCGCTGTTATACGTACAATCACTAAACTTCCTGTGGATGAACGTCCGATTGTTCATTGCGTTGCGTTCGCTAATAATCAGGAACAGTACATTGGCAAACCGGATGTATTTGTTGACGTATCCGAATTTTTGGATCGAAAAATGGCGTCCATTCGTGCTCATCGTTCACAATTCCAGGCAGCAGAGCTTGTAGGAAATCGTGAACTGAATAATGAAGAAATCAAGAAACGTTTTGGCAGAGAAACATTTTGGACCTATCCATTTGAATAATATATTACTTAGAAGTCGCCTATATGGCGGCTTTTTTTGATTTACATCACAATATCGACACAAAAATGGAGCGTCTATAGCCTAATTGAGCTATATGGAATAAATATCATTTTAAGTACACTATGATCAGGATTGTGATAACGCTTCATTTATTACGTTGCTTCAATGGATGAGGAACATGGAGAGTTGATTTTAAGTGGAATGGAGGGATGGTGTGTACAACCAACGTATATTTTGGATTAACGTAAGACCCGTTGAATACATTGCCACAGCAATAAGCAACTGTAACAAGAAGCCGGAATTGCGCGGTTTGAATTATGAGTAATCCTTGGGCAGGCTTGGTTACATTCAACAGTTGTAAGAAAAGTCGGGTTACAGGTTTCATTTTTCTAATCGGAATGATGATGCTCCTGCTATCCCTTCCGCACGGTGCAGTCATGGCCTCTTCCGGACATCGTGAGCTCATTCCCCTTCAGCCTATGATTGACCGTTCTGCACCTGGAGAAGTCATTGAACTTGCATCAGGTCGTTACTCTGGACCCGTGACGATTGATAAGAACATCACCATTCAGGGTGATCCTACGGTCATAGTCGTGAATGAGGAAACCACTTCTACAATAACTATTCAGTCGGATGGGGTGAAGTTAAGCGGGTTTACGATTGAGCATAATGCGAATGAACAGACCGCAGCGATTCAGGTTGAAGGGAAAAACAGTGAAATCACGGATTTGCATATTCAGACCCAAGGGTATGGGATGATCATCCGGAATTCGAGTCAGGCAACGATTCAGCGGAACAACATTACGTGGGCCGGGGCTGATTCTGCTTCCAGTGGCCAGAAGGGCAATGGCATTGATCTGTACAACTCCCATGATAGCTTCATTGAAGCCAATGAGATCACTGGCATGAGGGATGGAATCTATCTGGAAAACAGTCGCAAGTCTACGGTGCAAAATAACAGGCTGTTACATACAAGGTACGGCATCCACTGTATGTACATTGACGGCTCTTCTGTCATGGACAATATCGGAGAGGAGAACATGACAGGTGCCATGATTATGGGCGTCAAGAATACGGTCATATCGGGCAATTCTTTTCGCAAACAGAGTACTAATGTTCATTCTCAAGGGATTTTGTTGTATGACGTGCATCAATCCTCAATTCACAACAATGTGGTGGAGGGTAATCGTGTCGGCATGAATATTGCAGAGTCATCGGGCAATGAGATCCATGACAATGCGGTGCTTCGGAATTTTGTTGGCATACAGCTTGTTCTGGCAGAAGCTAATGAGTTTACACGTAACCAATTGGTGTCTAATGTCATTGAAGCTTCGGCGCTGGATAGCCCGAATAATGTCCTGATGGAGAACTACTGGGACTCCTTTCAGGGGCTCGATCTGAATCGGGATGGGATCAGTGAAATATCCTATGCCATCAATCCTTTTTATGAGCAACTGGTCAGTCGAAATTCAGCGTATCAGCTCTTTTTCCAATCACCGGGTATGGTCTTTCTGAGTGAGTTGTTTACAGAAGGCAGAGAACAATGGACTACCGACAAATCGCCACGAATGAGTATGGATACGGAATCTGATCTGCACATGTCAGTAGAAAGTGCTACAGATTCCAATGTGGTGTGGTTGTTCGGGTTAATTCTGTTGGGTATGGCAACTTTTATAATCATCTATATGGGGGTATTACGAAAATGAACAAAAGCTTGAACAGAAGATGGACATTCCTCATGGTACTTATGTTTGGCATGGTGCTGTTAAGCGCTTGCGGAACAAAATACGCGGCATTGCCGATCAATGAAGACGTGGATATCTGTGCGATCTGTAAAATGCAGGTGAAGGACGATGCATATGCAACACAGCTCACTACGAAAGACGGCCAAAATTACAAGTTCGATGATATCGGCTGCATGAACCAGTGGAAAACAGAAAATGGCACAGATAACATCGGCATGGACTATGTACGTGACTATAATGACAAGGAATGGATTGAATACAGCAAAGCCACGTATGTATACGACGCTTCATTGCGTACACCTATGGCCTATGGAATTCTTAACTTTAAGGACAAGCCCTCGGCTGAAGCTTTCATTGCAGAGCAAGGTGTAGGAACCATTATGACCGCTGAGGATCTTGCCTCTCATGACTGGAAACAGAACACAGAGAATATGGACATGATGGGTGAACATGGGCATGATGAGCACGGACATGGTGAAGAAGGAGACGGTAATGAGATGCATCAGGAAGGTGAGATGAAAGAAGAGTCAGGCCACTAAGTATGACAATAGAAAATGGTGATCAATGATGTCAGATATGATACAGATCGCAAGACGAGAAGTGAAAATGGGATTTCGCAATCCTTGGGCGTATTCGTTTCTGATCCTTTTTTGCACATTTAGCTTAAGCTTGTTACTTCTGAATTCGCAGAATCTGGTTGAAGGATATTCGGGCACAACAGGTTCGATGTTGAATCTCATTCTTTACCTCTTACCATTAATGACGCTGTTCCTCGGTTCCTTCTCACTAACATCCGAAAAGGAAGACGGTAGCTGGCAACTGCTGTCCACGTATCCCATTGGCACGATGTCTTTTATTGTGGGCAAGTATCTTGGGCTGTCGATTGTTTTAATTACCATTGTTGCGTTTGGATACGGTTTGATGGGGGTTATTAGCGGAGTAATCGGGAATCCACTGGATGCCGTGACATATCTTCTCTTTCTGGCATTTTCTTGTGGACTGGTGTTGTTATTCCTGACGTTGGCGCTATTTATCGGTTCGTTGTCGCGCAATCGGTGGCAGGCGTTAACCATATCCGTGACCGTATGGTTTTTCGCAGTCATTGGATGGCCGACCTTATTGCTCTCTGTGCTGGGACTGATGCCTTATCTATGGGTGAAACCGCTGCTGATTATACTAACGCTCATCAATCCGGCCGAGCTGGTGCGATTGTTTGTAGTCATCAAACTGGGAGGCGGCTCCATTCTTGGACCAGAATATTATCGATGGGTGGAGTGGGTGCAACAACCAAGTGGCAGTTGGATCTTCATCGGGATATGCCTATTCTGGATTGCCTTCTCTGTCCTGGCGGTATATGCGATCTGGGAGAGGGGGCGTTCTCATGGATAAGATGGGACTCGAAGTGATGGGATTGTGCAAATCCATTAAAAAGCAACCGATTGTTGAGGATATCTCCTTTCGCATTACTTCAGGCCAAGTGCTTGCCCTCTGTGGAGGGAATGGTGCAGGAAAGAGCACGGTGCTGCGTATGATCGCAGGAATTCTTCGGCCTACCTCCGGTGAGGTTGCAGTGAACAATGTACGATGGTTGAAGGAGCGCAAGCGTTATTCAGAGCAGATTGGATATATGCCGGACGATTATCAATTTAATCAAGGACTGAGTGCGGAGGAAATGCTTCTGTTCTGGGCTTCTCTGAGGAAAGTTCCCAAGGAGAGAGTACAGGAAGTACTGACCATGGTAGGTTTGGAGGATCAAAAGAAAAACCGGGTTACGACCTTCTCCAAAGGCATGCGCCAACGTGTGTTATTCGCCCAGGCTGTGCTGTCGAAACCTCCACTGCTCATCATGGATGAGCCAACAAATGGATTGGACCCGTTTTGGATGCGGGAATTAACTCAGTTGCTCAAGGGAATCAAACAGGATGGTCACATGGTCGTTTTCTCGACCCATCAGCTGGAGATTGCAGACGATATTGCGGATCAGGTGATATTCATGAACCATGGACTTAATGTGGGAGAGGGCTCCACTCACGACTTTCGTGATCAATTCGGTTCGCTCCATGAAGCATTTCATCAAAGTCTTGGTTTAAAGTGAAGGTGAGTTTATTGCAGAAGAAGAGTTTTAAAAGCAGACGTACACTTACAATTTTGATTAGTGTGATCGCATTGTTAGTTGGTACATGGGCTATTTTCGAAAATGTATCGACACCCGAATCTCAGCGAGGTAACGCCATTGAAGCTGGTGCCGTGGCCCCTGAGTTCACAGCGGTTAATTCAGAAGGCGAACAAGTCAGACTGTCCGATTATCGGGGCAAAGCCGTGATGATTAACTTTTGGGCTTCATGGTGCACACCTTGTGTAAGGGAGATGCCGCTCGTTCACCAGATTGCTCAGGACTATCAGACCGACGTGGCAACCCTGTTTGTTAACGTGGGAGAATCGAAGGGTACGATTCGTGAGTTTATGGATAACCAGGCGTTTGATTTCCCGGTGATCATTGATGTGACGGGCAACATATCAGGTATGTATCGGATTACAGGTTTGCCCGCAACAATGGTCATTGATAGGGATGGGGAGTTCCGTCACATACTGCTCGGTGAACTGACCGAAGATACACCGTTGCAGCAATGGCTGGAAGAGAGTATCTAGTCGTAATCGTTGGGTGGTGGTGAGAAAAGGGATAGGAACGCCAAAGATCGCACAATATTATAGGTGAAATGAATGTACGTTAAAAGTAACTAAAATAATAAAAGCATAAAAAGCCGGACACCCATTTAACGAAGGGGTGTCCGGCTTTACTTTTGAAGTTATACTGCTTCGCAGTCGATTACAATACAGCAGCTGAAGCGTGATTGTTACGAGCGATTCTGGTTGCGTCAACCATGTTACGCAGAGAAGCTACCGTTTCTTCCTGTCCACGGGTTTTTAATCCGCAGTCCGGGTTAATCCAGAACAACTTCGGATCAAGAACACGCAGGGCACGTTCAATCATGCTGCTCATTTCATCTACACTCGGAACTCGTGGGCTATGGATGTCATATACGCCAAGACCGATACCGAGCTCATACGTATTTTCTTCAAAGCTATGAATCAGTTCACCGTGACTACGGGATGTCTCAATGGAGATAACATCTGCATCCATAGCTTCAATGGAATCAATCATGTCATGGAATTCGCAATAGCACATATGCGTATGGATTTGAGTCGTTTCATGCACCGTGCACGTGGAGATACGGAACGCTTTGACCGCCCAAGCCAGGTAATCGGCTTGTTCATTTTCTTTCAGCGGAAGCCCTTCACGAACAGCCGGCTCGTCAACCTGGATCATACCAATGCCTGCCTGTTCAAGTGCCTCGACTTCCTGTCTCAACGCATACGCCAATTGATAGGCAATCTGCTCACGAGCAATGTCTTCGCGTACGAATGACCAGTTCATGATGGTAATCGGGCCAGTCAGCATGCCTTTGACAGGACGTTCTGTCTGCGATTGGGCATATTTCGTTTCTTCCACTGTCATTTCACCCGTAAATGCAACATCACCGAAGATAATAGGTGGCTTCACGCAACGTGAACCATATGATTGTACCCATCCAAACTGTGTAAAGGCAAAGCCGGCCAGTTTCTCGCCAAAGAATTCAACCATGTCGGTACGCTCAAACTCACCATGTACCAGTACGTCAATTCCGATCTCTTCTTGAATCTTGATCCAGATATCAATCTGATCCCGGATGAAGGCAGCATACTGTTCGTTGTTCAACTCACCCTTGCGCCACAACTGACGTGCTTTTCTGACTTCGGCAGATTGTGGGAAACTACCAATCGTTGTTGTCGGGAAGAGTGGCAATTGCCATTTGGCCTGTTGAGCTTCATGACGCTCTGCAAAAGGACGGGAGCGCTCTGGCTGTTGAACACTGATGGAAGCAACGGCTTTCTGTACAGCGGTACGGTTTCGATCTTCGGATTGCTGAAGCGCTTGAAGGGTAAGCTCTGCTTCGTCTATTTTGGCAGTAATCTCTGCACTTGGTGAAGATAAGGCTGTAGTCAAAAGAACAATCTCATCCAGCTTTTCATCTGCAAATGCAAGAGCATTTTTCAGTTCAGATGTAAGTTTTGCCTCACGGTCTGTGGTTACTGGCACATGCAGCAGACTGCAAGATGATTGCACGATGATACGTTCAGGCGTCACGAACTCAGTCAATTCATTCAACAAATTCAGTTTTGTTTGAAGGGAAGCTTTCCAGATCCCACGTCCATCAATAATACCTGCACCAAGCACTTTGTCTGCCGGGAAACCGGATGTCCGAATGGATTGTGTGTTACCAGAGAGTCCGTGTACAAAATCAAGTCCTACACCTTGAACTGGCAATGCCACAATGTCGCTGTAGTTTTCGACAGATTCAAAGTACGTTTGCAGCATGATATTTAAGCCTGGAACAGCTGCTGCAAATGTTTCATATATTTTATTCAGACGCTGTACGTCTTCATCGCTTAATTTGGTTACCAGAATAGGTTCGTCGATCTGCACCCACTGAACGCCTTCGCTTGCAAGTTCTTGAAGCAATTGAGTGTAAAGTGGCAGCAAACGGTCCAACCAAGCGTCCGTCTCGGATTTATCATAGCCTTTGGAGAGCTTCAGGAAGGTTAACGGTCCAACGATAACCGGCTTGCCTTCAATGCCGAGTTTTTCTTTTGCTTCACGATAAGCGAGAAGCGGTTTGTTCTCCGTCAGAGTTGGGGAAGCTCCGTCCAGTTCAGGTACAATGTAGTGATAGTTGGTGTTGAACCATTTCGTCATTTCGCTTGCTGCGGCATCTTTCGTTCCCCGGGCAATGCCATAATATACGGACAACGGAACCGAGCCACCATCATAAGCAAAACGTTTAGGAATAATGCCAAACATCACGGCCGTATCCAGGATATGATCATAATAGCTGAAGTCATTAACCGGAATGATGTCGATGCCTTTTGCTTGTTGCTTGCGCAAATGATCGATACGAATCTCCTGCAAACGTGCGTGAAATTCTGATTCTTCCAGCTTGCCTGCCCAGAACGCTTCCAACGCTTTCTTCCATTCCCGATCAGCACCAATACGCGGATATCCCAATACACTACTTTTTGTCATCGTTTAAAACCCCTCTGCTTTTATGTTACACAAAATTTATCACAGATCCGGAGTTATAATGTAATTCCATTAAATTATACCTAGTTATAGCCTAGGGCTATATCAAAAGGTGCACGCTATATAAGTTGAACTAACGAGTATGTACACTTGCCACTCCGATGACAGAATAACCTTCCAACTCAGCTTAGGATAAATAATAGATAATAATATTTTGTATGCTTTTGCATTCACTCGGGATAATAAATAGTAAAAAGGTGGATGAGTATGGTAATTCAGAAACGTCTTTTTCTCTTAATACTTGCAGCTATAATATTAATGATAAATAGTGTTTCCCTACACACAGATGTTACATATGCAGATCCTGAGAGCGTACAGGAAGATGACTATAAGGCAATAGCACTTACGATGCTCAACCCATACATTGCCCGTGAGATTATCAGCTATTATCAGGAAAATCATAAACCGGTCCCTAGCTACGGTCTATATGATATTCATGTATTGGAACTTAAAAGGCGCACACAAGGTGGTTATAACTTTCGAACCGTTCTGGAAGTCAGAACGTTCTACGGTCCACATAACCCGCCACATGGGAAAGAGATCATTACGTTTGAAATAGACACCGCTAATGTTACAATGGTTAACTATGTTCATACGAATGATTGAAAGGAAGGCGGTACGCATGAACCTGTATCATATCCAGTCGACCGTGCATGGAATCAACAGAGTAACATCATTTCTGGAAGACAATTATATTGGTATTGCTTGGTCAGGTACAGGGGATCTGGAGCAAACGCCCCCGGAGCTATGGAAGGAACAGCTGGTTCAACACTATCCCTTGGATGAAGCAGAATTGGCGAGCACACTCGCGATATTACATATGTTTGCTAACCTCATGCAGGATGGAGATTATGTATTAATTAGCGATGATGAATGGACGTATGTTGGGGATATCGGGGATTATTATTACGACGATTCCGCTGGCACAGAAAACGACTTGATCTGTCACCGTCGCGGAGTTACATGGTTGGGTCGTATTCCTCTCGCTGAGCTCAATGACAAAGTGCAGGCACTGCAAAATGATTCAGCCATCCTTGCGAAGTTTGAGTATCCTATATCACAAGCACAACTGGATCGAGGTCTTGCAGTCAGCATAACAGCCGAAGCAACGAACTCTCTCACAACAGGGGTAGATGAAGCCACAATTCAGACAGCTCTCCAGGTGCTGAGAGAAGCGTTACACAGTGAAGAAGAAGAGCTGCGAATTCGTGCGGCTACAGCCATTTTGCAGTATGCCAAACAATAAACCCTTAACTACATAAATTGAACGAAACATTTACACAAAACGGAGATGACGGAAAGAACCTGAAGAAGGGGAGCGTTCGCCTACAAGCTTTTTGCAAGAAGCTACATCGGTAGCAAACTATTCGTTAGTTCATTTTATATAGCTCTGAGATCTGTTCATTTACATTCCTATGAGTTAGTCCTCCGTGATAACAAACCACAGATGAAATGTCGAGTTCGATATACTTTTTCAAAGAGATTCGAGCAGTCTCTGTATCCAGCGTAGTAGGTTCATGAATGCCTCCAAGCATGCCGTCTACACTGTACATTGAATCTCCGGCGATGAGCGTCTTGCTGTCCATCAAATATAGACTGATATGACCTGGCGTATGACCAGGTGTATGAATAACGCGAATTCCACCGCAAAACGGCAGTTCCTGACCATCAGTAACGGTTTCATCTACTTTTCCCATTGGAGGATGTTCAAGGTGACCATCTTTGAGAAGAGGGAGCTGCCCCTCAATATATGGTTTATCCAGCTCATGCGCATATATCTTGACTTGTGAGCCACACTCCTGCAAAATCTCGGGAAGACACCCGATATGGTCCATATCCTGATGCGTCAAAATCACTGCTTTAAGTTGGCTGATCGGCACACCAATCTTTTCGAGTGCGATACACAAATCGTCATATTGTCCAGGGAATCCGGTATCAATTAACACAACCATTTCTTCATCCCATATCAGCACAGGGTGAATTATATTCCCCTCAAAATCAAGCTGAAGCATCGTTATTCCCTTTGAAATTTCCATAATATCAGACCTCCGAGAGTTGAATTTCATATACATCGTTGCTCGTTATATTTCTTATGTAAACGAATAAAGACGGCAATAAGATACGTTGGGGTATTTATAGGGTGTACTTATAGAAATATTCAATGAATGGGGGAATTGACGCTTGCTGTTGGGAATGATAATTTAGATATATCATTAAAACCAATAAGTCCAATAAGATAAAGGGGGTATGTGGAATGACACATATCGTGCATGCAGCAGCTGAAGATATTCGGAGCGAGGATTCGCTACTATTGATCAAGGAACTGAGTGAAGAACTCGGTTTGTTGTATGGCGGTGATGGAACGGCGGGATTTCAACTGTCAGACGTTGAGGTGCCCCGTGCGACTTTTATCGTTGCCAGGATCGACGGGTATCCGGTTGGTTGCGGAGCACTTAGACCCCTTGATGAAACATCTGTAGAAGTTAAACGCATGTATACACGCAGTGGTTACCGCCGTAAGGGAATTGCCCAGGCTATATTGGCCGAGGCAGAGCGTCTTGCGAACGAACTTGGTTATACGAATCTGAAACTGCAAACAGGTCCCTTGCAACCAGAAGCTGCAGCGCTGTATGAGCGTGTAGGGTATTATCGAATTCCTGTTTTCAGTGGCAATTGGGACAGAGTGTTGGCCTACCAGAAAGATCTGATACACGAAAAAGTATAATTCTACGAATTACAGCTTTTATTTGCTGAACGGACAGAGGAACACAAGAGAAAAAGTAAAAAGTCGCCGATTGGCGACTTTTTGCATTTTACATACTGCATTTACTCCAATTATCTCATCTGAAATATAGACAAAAGCGTTCAATCCGTTGCGCTATTATTGATCGAAGGTTCTTGATGTTGGACACCCCATTCGCATAGTCCTTCCAAAACGGGCAATAACGTTTCAGCTTTGGCTGTCAGACGGTACTCGACTTTAGGAGGGACTTGAGGATACTCTTTCCGTTCGACCATACCATCTGCTTCCAATTCTTTGAGCTGTGAACTCAGCGTTTTATACGTGATAGCGCCGATCTGTCTTTTAAGTTCATTGAAGCGGACAGGCTGGTTATCAGCCAGAAGATACATAATCACCATTTTCCATTTGCCACCAATGACAGACAACGTATATCCAAAAGGGGTATCTTGAATGTTTTTAACTTTACCGTGGTATTCAGCCATACTCATCATTTACACTATCCTTCCGGGTAGTACCTATCATAAAAGACCGTACTATTTATTTGTTTGGGCTCAGTTTATACTAACCTTACTTTGAAGTAAAGGAGATTTACGATGACTCAAAAAACAATACGTCTGCTTATGCCACAATGGCAAGGTGGAGATAATCCAAACTACTCTTTTGGAGCGGAGCTGCTTGCATGGCTTGCACCTGACAATGATCAACCTCTCATTCATGTTCCTGTTGAGGCTTATGATGGAACATCTCTGGTAAGCGAGAACGGGATAAAAGGCAGAACACAGCTACTTCAGCAATTGCAGGCTGCCCAGCATATTATTCAAGCTCACCAGCCCGATCGCATTGTCATGTTTGGCGGTGACTGTTTGGTTGAACAAGCCCCGTTTGCTTATTTAAATGAACGATATGGCGGAGAACTTGGTTTGATATGGATTGATGCACATGGTGATCTGGTTAGATACGAGGGCTATGACAACGGTCATACTTTACCGCTTGGGAACCTTCTTGGGGAAGGCGATCCGGAGTTTGCTAAACATGTGAGTGTCCCCTTGAAGCCCGAACATGTCTTCATGGCCGGGTTGACAACCCCCACGGAACAGGAAACCGAAGTGATTCAAAGATTGGGTATCCGAACGGCTGGAACTGAAGAATTAACCCATGGCATGGATTCGATTAAGAAGTGGATTAAAGAGACTGGGTTCAAACACCTGGCAATTCATCTTGATCTGGATGTGCTTGATCCCAACATGTTCCGTTCATTGTTATTCGCCAAACCAGGGGAACCTTATGTGTTTTCACCAGCGGGAACCATGCAATTACCACACTTGCTTCATCTGATCAAAGAACTGTCTGAAGAAACAGATATAGTTGGATTAGGGATAACTGAGCATATGCCGTGGGATGCCATTAACTTGAAGAATTTGCTTGGAGAAATACCTATCCTGAACCAGTGATATAGGTTATAAGTCGCCAGAATATATCAGAATACTGATATAAAGAGTCAAAATATAGGAAGATTACAGATAGAAATATCAATATTATTATATGGGTGGTTCGATGAGAATCAGAAATTAAACAAACTGAGGAGAGACACCCAGATGGTCACGTTATTGTTAATCATTATTTATCTCGCATTTATAGGGCTGGGATTACCTGATGCTTTACTTGGCAGTGCCTGGTCCGTTATGAAAAACGATATACATGCGACAACAGAAATGGCTGGTTACATATCGCTAATCATTTCATTTAGTACAGTAGTGTCCAGTCTGTCCGCCAGCCGATTGTTACACCGGTTCGGAACGGGTAAAGTCACGTTATTCAGTATCCTCTCAACAACGATCGCGCTGTTGGGATTCTCATTTTCTGAGAATTTTGTGTTTTTACTGATTCTGGCGATCCCTCTCGGCTTAGGTGCAGGTTCGGTGGATGCGGCACTAAGTAATTATGTAGCATTGCATTTCAAGGCCAAGCATATGAACTGGTTGCATTGTTTCTGGGGAATTGGCGCAGTGACAGGCCCACTCGTTATGGCATATTGGCTGAATCAAGCAAACAACTGGCGTGCAGGATACGTTACTGTGGGGTTGATTTTGCTTGGGATCGTGGTGGTCTTATTATCAACTTTGTCTCTATGGAAGATTTTTGAGAAGGGAAGAGTAGAGGGTTCAGGTGATGAGAAGAAACGCGTAAGCAACCGTGAGGCCTTACGTATCCCCGGCGTGAAAATGTCGATGCTTGCGATGCTCTGTTACAACGGTTCCGAAACTGCAGCCGGTCTGTGGATGGCTTCATTCTTCATCGGAAGCAAAGGAGTTTCCCCAGGTACTGCCGCAGCACTATCCTCCCTATTTTTTATTGGCATCATCTTGGGACGTGTGATCTCAGGTTTTCTTTCCACTCATGTATCCAGCAAAATTCTCATCAGGTATGGTGGAATCGTTGGATGCTTCGGGCTGGTTATCCTGGTTATGCCGATTCCGTATTGGATTGCCGCAGGTGCATTATTCATCGTGGGATTGGGCGGAGCACCGATCTATCCGAGTATTGTTCATGCGACACCGGAACGCTTCGGTGAGAAGGCATCCCCAAGTGTAATTGGACTTGAAATGGCCAGTGCCTATACAGGTTCAACACTCATCCCGTTAGGTATGGGACTTATAGCCAGCCAATGGGGAATGTCAATGGTACCCCTGATCCTGCTGATTCTGTTCAGTGTCATGTACACGGCAACAGAGCTGGTTAACAGAAGCAACAAGGCTACGCGTCTGACCGTCTAGCTCTTGCTATAGGTCATTAAGGTTCTGCCACTATACAACAAAGGAACAACCATCGCTGGTTGTTCCTTTTGGTGTGTGGACTATTTTTTATAAGAAGATCAGTAACAATGTTCCTGCAGCAAAACAGTAATACGAAAAGTATTTCAGATTGCCTTTGGCCATAATGCCCATAAACCATCTCATGGAGAAATACGTGACAAAGAGTGTCGTGATGAATGCGATCAGATAAGGGATAGCCAGTTGTGATCGATTCGGATCATTGGCAATGTCGGATACCCCCATGATAAGTCCGCCAATACTGATGGGAATGTACAGCATAAAGGAGAACTTCAAAGCTGTTTCCTGTTTCATGCCAACAGCGATGGACGCAATTACAGTTGCCCCTGAGCGGCTAATCCCCGGAATAAGAGCGACCGCCTGAGCCAGACCTACCAACAATGCATCTTTCGTAGACAGATCACCGTCTTGCTTGCGACCACGAAGATTACGAATAAGCCACAAGGCAACCCCGGTGATTAATAGCGCGATGGAAACGGTATATACGGATGAGAAGATTTCTTCAATCCGGTCCTTGAACAGGACTGCAACGACAGCAGCAGGGATCGTACCAATAATTATGTATAAGCAAAACATGAAGTCTGCTCGATATTCTTCTTTACGAGTACGCAGGTAACCTAATGCACCAATAATCAACTTTTTAATATCTTCCCGGAAAATAAAAATAATAGCGATAAGTGATGCTGTGTTTGTTAAAATCTCAAATGACAATCCATTCTGCTTGATGCCCATAAGTTTCTGGGCGATGATCAGATGACCGCTTGAGGAGACGGGGATTGGCTCCGTCGCACCTTGAACAATACCTAAAAACAAATACTTTAACCACAATATAATCTCTTCCATGTTGTCCTCCTTGATTACGTTTCATTGGCTTTTCAAAACTCACTTTTTTAAAAAAAAAGTGAATGGTTTACTCTATTGATGATAGCTGTTTAACTTGGTGACTTGCAAGTTAGAGTTCATAGAGGGGGTGAAGTAAACATAGCTTGTCAAATCCTGCATAGCATGATATCGTTGATAACGATTATCAATATCAACGAAAAGGTGGGTTTATTTTGCGTAAACAGATAAAATCAATATGGATCATGATGGCACTTATCTTGCTGATTGTACTTAGTGCATGTGGTCAGTCTGCTACGACCAATAGTACAAACGGGGACAGCACGAATGCGGCTACGGAGACAGAAACCAAGACGGACTCGGATTCAGCTTCTTCCGCTGAATCAACGGCAACTGCCGAAGAGGAACTTGTTACATATCAATCGGATGCAGGCGAAGTACAGGTACCGAAGAATCCTAAGCGTATTATTGATTTGACATCATTTTCGACAGGCTACTTTGTTGCCTTGGATGCACCGGTAGTCGGCGCTTTATCAGGAGCGATGAACAACAAATATATCAAGGATCAACTTGCAGCAGCGGGCACCAGTGATCTGGGTCAAGAGCCTACACCAGAGAAACTAATCAGTTTAAAACCTGACTTATTTATCGTGTACACTGGAACAGAGGGCATCGACAAGCTGGAGCAGATTGCGCCTGTTGTACAGATTGCATATGGTAAGCGCAATTTCAAGGATCTAATGCTTGAAATGGGTAAGCTCACCAATAGAGAAGACGCAGCGAAAGCTTGGAATGCTAAATGGGAAGCGAAGATCAACGAACTGAAGCCCAAGGTTCAGGAAGCTGTAGGCGATCGTACCGTTTCCATACTGAATCCATACGCCAAAGGATTATTTGTATTCGGTCATAACTATGGTCGAGGTGGTGAAATTATTTACGGGGAGTTTGATCTCAAGGCGCCAGCCAAGGCCCAAGCTGAAGCGATTGACAGCGGAACTGGATGGGCTTCAATCTCCATGGAACTATTACCGGAGTATGCGGGGGATATCATCTTCACCAGCCCGTGGTCGGGAGATACAACCGATCCCAAGATCGTATATGACAATACATTATGGAAGAACTTGCCTGCGGTGAAGGCAAATCATGTGTTCCAGCTTGATCCGACTTCAGACTCGTACAACGATCCGTTAACGTTGGAAGGTCAGCTTCAATTTATTTCCGATAGCCTGCTTACCGCGAAGTAAGATTAGACTGCATAAATGGTAATACTGGAGCATTTCCAAATGTCGTTACAAGACGGGGAAATGCTCTTCTTATGAGCTTAGAATGTTATATACGTCGAACTTGGATGGGTTTTGACCAATGTAATTAAGCTTGATACAATAGGATAACAGCTGATGAACATTAAATATCAAGTGGGGTGATCTAGATTGCAGCAAAAGAGTGAACGTTTGAATGTTTGGTTGGCTTTCTCTAACATTCATACCCATCTGAACGAGAAGCTGGAACAAGCTCTGCTTCAACAATATGACTTATCTTTGAAGGAATTTTATGTATTAAACTTCATATATAATGCGGAGGGTAAGGAATTACGCCTACAGCAACTTCAAGAACTAGTAGGGTTGAGCCAAAGTGCTACTTCCAGGCTCGTCGTTAGGATGGAAGCCAAAGACTGTGGGGCTCTGGAAAGACATGCATGTGAAGATGACCGGCGTGGCATTTACACTCGAATTACGGAGCTTGGAGAGAATAAATACAAGAAAGCACTTCAAACGTTTAATCAGGTCTTGCAAACTGAATTGGAACAGGATGGATTTGAGACTCGATTAGAGAACCTCACTAAAGAATTGTTCTAAGGCTAGGGGAAATATAGGGTAATGTAGTCATTTACCCTATAAGAAGACTTGACACTCATTAATATATCCGTTAAATTAAATGCATGCGCATGAATTTAATATGGATGCGGTGATTTTGTATAAAGGAGGTATTGAACATGAAGGTCTTCGTTGTAGGATCAAATGGACAGATTGGTCAACAACTTATTCATCTTTTGAAGAATAGTGAAGAACACACCGTTCTTGCCATGGTACGAAAACAAGAACAGGTAGATTCATTTGCAGCACAGGGTGTGGAAACGGTGCTTGCCGACTTGGAAGGTACGGTTGACTCACTTGTAGCTGCTGCAACGGGTTGTGATGCCATTGTATTTGCGGCTGGTTCTGGCGGTACAACGGGATATGATAAAACACTCCTGATTGATCTGGATGGTGCCGGGAAAACCATTGAAGCGGCTCAAAAAGCGGGTATTGATCGATTTATCATGGTGAGTGCGATCCAAGCCAATAATCGTGAGAACTGGCATGATAACATCCTTCCATATTATGCAGCGAAACACTATGCTGATAGATTGTTAGAGATCAGTGGATTAACATATACCATTATACGTCCAGGGATTCTAATGAATGGACCGGGAACAGGTAGAGTTACTGCTGCTGAGAATATTACAACTGGTAACATTGCTCGTGAAGATGTAGCTCATGTGATTTTGGCCAGTTTGAGTGAGAAGAATACCTACAAGCGTTCATTTGATCTAATCGCTGGTGAGGATACAATATCTGAGGCATTGAGTGGGCTCTGATCCGAAACAAAATTTTCAACGATATCTGATGAGTTAAGAGAGGGCTATACAATGATTATGTTGATGCTTTTGACCTTCATATTAGGTATCTTCATCGTTGTACGTCAATTTTGGCCAGTACGCAATCTTGAATATATAGATTATCAAGTATTCCTCAGACAAGAGCGTGATTTTCGGCAGTATAAAGTGATTGATATTCGAGATGCGACGGATTATATGGCTAATCCTACTCCGGATACGATTAACATCTCATTGGGACGCCTTGCTTTCACATGGGAAAAATACCTTCTTCGAGAAGATAACGTAATTATAATGTCACCTGGTATGCTTCAATCCAAAAAGGCTGTTCGTATTTTGCGAAAGCATGGATTTGAATGTCTTTATGTGATGAAGTAAAAGATATATGTGAGTTCTAAATCATACGGAGTTATTAATTGTAGGCATTTTTTTGATGCTTGCGCATGCATTTTTATTAGACATGATTCATAAAAAGGGGAGTTTTATTTTGATGACAGATTTGTTTAGTCCATATTCTTTTAAAAGCCTGGAGCTTAAAAACCGTGTTGTAATGGCTCCAATGTGCCAATATTCAGTTGAGCAAAAAGATGGTATTGCAACAGATTGGCATTATATGCACTACGTAAGTCGTGCCGTGGGAGGAACAGGTCTCATTATCATTGAAATGACAGATGTGGAGCCGGATGGCCGAATCTCAGATTATGATCTTGGGTTATGGTCAGATGAACAGATCCCGGCTCTGAAGCGGATCGTAGATGCGTGTCACAGTTATGGCGCCAAGGTTGGCATTCAGATTGCTCATGCGGGCCGCAAAGCAGAAGATGCTGAGGTTCCAGTTGCTCCGTCCGCGATCGCCTTTGATGAGAATTCCAAGCAACCTCGAGCGCTTACAACGGACGAAGTAAAAGGAATGGTTGAAAAATTCCGGAGTGCTGTAGCTCGTGCTGTAAAAGCGGGCTTTGATGCGATTGAGCTTCATGGCGCACATGGATATCTGATTCATCAGTTCCATTCTCCACTAACAAACAAGCGAGAAGACGAATATGGTCAAGATTTAACGTTATTCGGCCGGGAGATCATTCAGGCTGCAAAGGCAGAGATGCCCGAGGATATGCCCTTGATGATGCGTATTTCAGCCAAAGAATACGTCGAAGGTGGCTATGGCATTAACGAAAGTTCCGAGTTTGCCAAGGCTTATAAAGAGGCAGGTGTTGACGTATTTGACATCTCATCTGGTGGCGAGGGACCTATTGGTGCATCGGGCAGACCAGGAACTCACGCAGCTTATCAAGTACCTCTCGCTAAAGCAATCAAAGAAGCTCTTGATGTGCCTGTGATTGCTGTTGGAAGGCTGGACGACCCGAAATTGGCAAATGCAGTCATCGGAAATGAAGAAGCTGATCTCGTTGCAGTCGGAAGAGGGTTGTTAAGAAATCCTTACTGGGCCTTGGAAGCTGCGTCTGCTTTGCGCAAGACAACGGACGTTCCAAAACAATATACGAATGGTTTTTAATGTATTAATAATTTAACGATTAAATGATCTTCATTAATACAGAAATAAGAAAGGACTCCTCTAATAAAACAGAAGGAGTCCTTTTTGAGGTTAAACTATACAAGGTAAAGGAACGATATTAGCCAGTAACCAGTCAAGAGATGGTAGTTGGCTCATCGCTTCCGCCTCTCAAGCGTTTAATATCTTCTCTGGGCGGAAATCCGAACATGCGAGAATATTCACGGCTGAATTGGGAAGGGCTCTCGTAACCTACCTGAAATGCTACATCTGCTGCATCGGTGGACTTGGATAATAACAAGCGGCGCGCTTCTTGCAGCCTAAGTTGTTTTTGAAACTGAATCGGACTCATGGCAGTCACTTCTTTAAAGTGTCTGTGCAGCGAGGCAGTGCTCATATTTGCCAAATCCGCCAATTCCTCAACCCGAAAATTCCGCTCAGAGTGATTCATAATATATTCAATAACGTCTCTGATTCGATAGGTATGGCTGCCCTCCATGGTAGCTTGTTCCAGGGCAGTCCCATGTGGGCCTTTCAGAACTTTATAGAGAATTTCTTTTTTGAACAAAGGAGCGAGCAGCGGGATATCTTCCGAATGATCTTCCAACAAACGGGCTAACCTGACGACTGCATCCAGCAGAGACGGCTCAGCTTGGCTGACAAACATCGCACGTCTCGTTGTTTTCCGCGGTCTTGCTGGGAAATCGGAATGGTTCAATACCTCCAGAATCTCACTGGATGTGAATTCAAGCTTCAGGGCCAGATAGGGAGCCTCAGACGAGGCTTGGATTACTTGTCCACTAACCGGCAAGTCAACGGTTGCCACGATATAACTTCCTGGACCATACCGGAAACGATCCTGTCCCAGCAGGACCTCTTTCTCACCCTGAACGATAATGCAAAAGGATGGTTCATTCACTCTAAATATAGGTTCAGTAACGACCGATTCACGGATTAGAAATAATGAAGGGATTGCCGTAGGATGTACCCCATCCTTGTCAGAATAACGATCAATGAGTGTGGCTAATTCGTTTTGTTGTTCATGTATTTGATCAGACATGCAAAGTTCTCCTTTTTTCCTCACAACATAATAATCACATTCTATCGTATATTGACCGAAGGCGGTAGAAAACGGATAGGAATAGGCAAACATTTGATGTGAATGGATAAGACATTCTGATTGCTGGTTACATAATCACAAGTACACAGGTCATGATATACAACAAGTACAGAAGATATACACTTACGGTTCAGCTAATACATGCTAAGATGAGAATGAGAATGAGAATGAGAAGGGTATCTGCATCTTTTATTTACTGATCGTTCCCGATGTGTTAGATTGATTTTGGGAGGGAAGTCGAATGGCTAGAAGTAAAGAGTTTGAAGTGAACGAAGTATTGGATAAAGCAATGAAGATCTTCTGGGAACAAGGTTACGAGAAGACGTCGATGAGTGATCTGGTTGAGCATATGGGCATTCATCGCAGAAGTATATATGATACGTTCGACGATAAACATACGCTGTTTTTGAAGGCTATGGATCGTTATAGTGGCAAGATCAGCGCCACATTACTCGCAGAAATCAAGGCATCCAAGACGGCAGTGGAAGCACTGCATAAAATTTTCGATGTTATGATCAGTGAAGCAGAGGATACGCCATCGGGATGCTTGATCGTGAACTCCGCCGTGGAGCTAGGCGCGCGTGATCAGGAAGTGGACAACCGATCTCTTGAATCGTTTAACGAAGCTGAGCGGATGTTCGAGCAGATCATTCAATGGGGGCAGCGGGAGGGAGAATTCTCTTCTGATCATGATGCAAAGGAAATGGCAGAGTACCTGCACAATATTTCTGTCGGCATCAGAGCCATGGCAAGAACCTCGACGGATAAAGAAAAATTAAACCGTATTATCAATGTAACGATGAAACTTTTGGAAAAATGATGAGTAGAGACATACCCAAAAAAGTAGCTTGAAATCCGTTAGAGGACTCCAAGCTACTTTTTTTGTGCGCTAATTTTAGAAAATAGAAAGCATGAAACATCAATTGGTGATGGCATTTTCCATCGGTTTAATTTTGTGAATCTCTTCGGTCCCAGCCTCCAAAGCTGTTTCGTAGTAGGAGCGTTTGTGCTCGATGACTTCCATGGTTCTTCTTAGTTCCTCCATTTGTGCTTCCACAATAGCTTTTCGCTCCGTAAACATGTCATATCTTTGCTTCAGCGAGGAGTCCCCTTCAGAGCACCATTCAATAAAGTCCTTAATGTCTTTAATAGGCATGCCGGTCAGCTTCAGACATTGGATGATCTTTAGAAAGTCAATGTCGGAGTCTTTGAACAAACGTGTTCCACTCGTGGTACGTTCCACAAAAGGCATGAGTCCTTCCTTGTCGTAGTAACGCAATGTATATACCGTAAGGTCTAATTTTTTGGCAACTTCACCGATTGAATAGGTCATTTAGAATGAATTCCTTTCTACTAGGGGTAGACTTCGAGTTAGCTCTAGGATTGATCCGAGTGAATTCTAACATGTTGGATTACTGGATGTCAAAGTACATTGGAGATAAAAAAAATAAGATAAACATTTGACCTAGAGTTAACTAGAGGGGGTAAGATTATTTTGAACTTTAAATTACTAGGAGGTTATCCCATTGATTATAGCTAAAGCCAGAGCCGTTGACGGACCAGACCAACAATTCAGAAGTGCTGAAATTAAACGACGTGATCTGGATACTAATGATGTATTAATCGAGATTAAATATGCCGGTATCTGCCATTCTGACATCCATACTGCCCACGGTGAATGGGGCCCTGTGAATTATCCACTTGTTCCTGGACACGAGATTGCCGGGATTGTAACCGATGTAGGAACAGGGGTCTCCAAATATAAAGTCGGTGATCGAGTAGGAGTCGGATGTATGGTTGACTCTTGTGGCGAGTGTGATAACTGCCGCAAAGGTGAAGAGCAATACTGTCTCAAAGGAAATATTCCTACTTACGCTGGTGTAGACAAATACGGTGAGCCTACGCAAGGTGGATATTCAACTCATATTGTTGTCGTAGAGAATTTCGTCGTTCGCATCCCTGATAACATTGCACTTGATGCTGCTGCACCTTTGCTCTGTGCCGGTATTACGACATATTCGCCACTGCATCACTGGGGAGCTGGCCCAGGTAAAAAAGTTGCCGTTGTAGGTATGGGTGGTCTAGGTCATATGGCTGTCAAAATTGCGCATGCGATGGGTGCCGAAGTAACGGTTCTCTCCCAATCCTTGAGCAAAAAAGAAGATGGACTACAATTTGGTGCAGATCACTACTTTGCCACAAGCGAGCCGGAAACATTCGAGAAACTTGCAGGCACATTTGATCTGATGATTAACACGGTAAGTGCGAATATTGACATTAACGCTTATTTCTCACTGCTCACACTGGATGGTACACTCGTGAACGTGGGTGCTCCTGCAGAGCCTTTAGCTGTTAACGTATTCTCACTCATCGGCCATCGCCGTTCATTCGCAGGTTCCATGATTGGTGGCATTCGTGAGACGCAGGAAATGCTCGATTTCTGTGCAGAACATGATATTGCGCCTAACATTGAGGTTATCTCCGCTGACCAGATTGACGAAGCATACAAACGTGTACTGGCTTCCGACGTGAAATATCGCTTTGTTATTGATATCAGCACCATGTAATTGTGAAGTGTGCAATAATGATAGTTAAAGATAGTAGAAAGCAGCTGCCGCCAAGGTCAGCTGCTTTTTGCTTTTCAGTTTGTTAATTGCTGATCATTCTACAACCCGTGCTCTTTTCGCAACGAACAGAAGATACCTGCGTCTAATAACTAGTAAAGTAAACATGAAAGGAGTGGAATGAGAAAGATGACAGCATCATTTTCACATCAGCCGGAAGGTTACGAATGTCCATTTTGTCGTATTTGGGGTATCGAGCGACCTGATCAGGGAACAAAACAAAGGGATATCATCTATCAAAATGAAAAGGTAACGGCATTTATAGCGGGCAAATGGTGGCCAAACAATAAAGGACATGTTCTTATTGTTCCGAATCAACATTTCGAGAACATCTTTGAACTCCCTGCGGATTACGCTGTTGAAATTCACCGTGCGGCTCAGCTTACAGCATTTGCAATGAAAAGTACATATGGATGTGATGGGATTTCGACACGGCAACATAATGAACCTGCTGGCAATCAAGACGTGTGGCATTATCATCTGCATGTTTATCCTAGATACGTGAATGATCAATTGTATCTGACAAATGGTTCCCAGTCCGATCCAGATGAACGCTCGCTCTATGCGGATAAGTTGCGTTCTTGGATAAAGGAAAACATTTAAGGTCTAGAAGGAGATGAATCTGAGACCCTATGTTATATTTGATCAGAAGTAAGCTACATTAGGATATTCTTTGTAACGAAAAAATCATAAGATAAGAGAAGGGCTGTGCCAGTATTGAAAGGTAAGATATCTAAAAGATTGCTAGCAATTTTCGTAGTTTTAACTTTGTATGTAGGTAGCACAAATCAGTTGTATGCAGAATTTACCGAATTAAGCTTAGAGGAGCACGGAGGGCTACAGCAAGACTGGGTACATACTCTTCCTAAAGAATTTAATTATCTGAACTTTGAACTAGGATACAATCCTCAAGACAGTATTAACCATGCTGCTCAGCTTGTCATGCTAAACCCGGGTACTTTGTCTGGTAATAACTTCGGCCTATACACGATAAATAATAAGACAGGGAAAATTGCCTGGGCGTACGACATAAAAAATAAAGTGAAAATTTTTTACCCTTTGAATCACGCTTGGTTCTACAACGAGAGCGGCAGTATATTCTATCAGTATTCTACGAATCACGGGAAAACATTTAACATTCTTAGTTTGGATTCGAAAGGAAAGCGTTTATTCGAGAAGAAGGATTTAAGTTTCTCAAATATCTATCCGTATAAAAACGGAATTGTTCTACAACAAACAGATTATCTTAAAAATCAGTCTCGTTTTATCACATTAAATTCCAAAGGAATAACGACAAGCGAAACTGTGTTAGGTTATAAAACTCAAGTACTGACTTCTGGTTATGTACTCCATTTTGTAGGTGAGAATAAAATCGAGGTTTTCAAAGATGTAACCTCTTTGAAAAAGCCATTATTTACATTTAACTCCAAAAAGTTTGGTGGATTCTACGTTGCGGGTTATCATCAATTAAGTGGCGGTACATTAATTGTAGAATATGCAAGATCCAATTCATATGGTGGACAGAAATTAATGGCTTATGGAGTTAATGGTAAACTCAAATGGGAAACCGTGCTTGATAGAAACATGAACATTTCTATGCATTCAACCGGAAGTAAACTATTAATCGATAACAAATCTGAACACAGTATCACTTTATATGATCATAACTTCAAAAAGCTGTTTTCTCGTGCGTATGAAGGAGAGCTTAATTTTAATGGTTTTATGAGCTCCTACCGAAACGATAGCTATATTGAGTATACAAGCTTTGGAACCATTGATGACAAATGGGGAGAGAGGTATACCTTAATGAAAGATAATGGAGACATAATACTTAGTAAATACTTTGTTTTAGATGATGTGCATAAGAGTAACTTTGCTTATGACTCGTCCGAAAATGTGGTCTATCGCACCATGGTTAGCGACTACCGATATAATCTGATTAAATACAAGGTAACTAAATAGTAGTTGTAGTACCGTTGATAATAACAATCAACGGTTTTTTTTTATATTCTATGAAGGTTCAATATTTATTTGGATGAAGGTTTGCAATTCAATCCTGTTTTAAACATTGTAAAAAAACTATTAAGAGTCATTGTTATCACATATTCTTTTTGCATTGAAACAACCGACAGGTGTTTTTGAATTTGATATTCATGATAGAATAAAATTGAATTGGACAATATAAGTAGTAGATTTCTTGTTATAGGGGGAAACTAATGGAGACCTTTGCAGAATTTATAGCACGCATCGATAACCCGGAACACCAGGCACGAACGGAAGAAGTTTTGAACTGGGTCACTGAAAAATTCCCGAATTTAAAACAAAAAATAGCCTGGAATCAACCGATGTTTACCGACCATGAGACCTTTATTATTGGCTTTAGTGTATCCAAGCAACACTTGGCTGTTGCTCCCGAGAAGGCAGGAATTAATCGTTTTTCGGAAGAGATCACACAGGCGGGTTATGATCACACCAAAGAGTTGGTGCGGATGAAGTGGAAACAGGAGATTGATTTTTCGTTACTTGAGAGAATGATTGAGTTCAATATAGCGGATAAGGCAGAATGTTCAACATTCTGGCGAAAATAAATCGTGATATAAAAAGAAGACCCCCAACTTCCGGATACGGAAAGAGGAGGTCTTCTATATTTTAAGCAAAAGCGATTATTGAGCACCTACTACGGGGTGAGGTACATAAGGCTCTTCAAGGAAAGTTACGTCTTCTGAGGTCAACTTAACGGAAAGAGCACCTACAGCATCTTCCAGATGCGATATTTTGGTGGCACCGATAATTGGTGCCGCTACAGTGTCTTTTTGCAGCAACCAGGCAAGTGCAATGTGTGTGCGAGGGACACCGTATTTTTCTGCAATGGATGCAACTCGTTCAACAACAAGCCGATCCGCATCACTTGTCGCATTGTACTTGGATTTCTGAATTTTGTCTGTCTCGGATCGAAGTGTTGATACGGACCAGTCACGGGTTAACCTGCCTGAAGCAAGAGGACTGTAGGGAGTCACACCAATCTTTTCTTCCTTGCATAAAGGCAACATTTCTCGTTCCTCTTCACGGTAGATGAGATTCAGGTGGTTTTGCATGGAGACAAACTTGGTCCAACCATTTTTCTCTGCTACATGTAATGCTTTTTGGAACTGCCATGCAAACATGGCCGAAGCGCCAATATATCTCACTTTACCGGACTTCACCACATCATGTAAGGCTTCCATGGTTTCTTCAATAGGCGTATTGTAGTCCCAACGATGAATGATATAGAGATCCACATAATCGGTTTCCAATCGTTTCAGGCTTTTATCAATCTCACTCAGGATGGCTTTTCTGGAAAGACCAGAACCGTTGGGTCCTTGATGCATTTGTCCGTGTACTTTGGTAGCAATGACAACCTCATCCCGATTGGCATAATCTTTTAACGCCCGACCAAGATACTCCTCGCTTGTACCCAGAGAGTATACATTCGCTGTATCGAAGAAATTAATGCCTAGATCCAGCGCTTTCTTTATCACCGGGCGAGAATTTTCTTCATTCAGTACCCATTCATGAACCCATTTACTGGCATCCCCAAATCCCATACATCCCAGGCAAAATCGAGATACGTCCAAGCCTGTATTACCAAGTTTAGTATATTCCATGTCATGTTCAAATCCTTTCTAATGTTTATTATTGCCACCTGTAGGGTGATCTATATACACATTATTATGTCATAATGAAGGGAACAACCTGTACCACATTTCTATCAAAGTTTTGCCTAATCCTATCAGAATCTCTGAATTTGAATCAGTTGAGCCCATTAAAGTTCTCATATAAAAAGAACAAGCCACTCGTTTCTCCGTTGGAGATTCAAATGGCTTGTTCATAAAATATTATTTAATCATTGTTTGATGAATCCAATCGCTTATTTTGGTTAATTTAAGATTGGCTTTGATATTATCATCTAACTCTTCATACCGTGGAAGAAGATCTGTATGCCCATCAATCCATTGGTACAATCCTTTAAGACCTGCTGCTGTCTCACTTCCCAACAAAGGCTGAATCGCTGCTTCAAAATGATCAAAAGGAAGAGACATGAAGCTGATCTTTTCACCTAATACAGCACTGAATTGTTCCGCTAATTGTGTACCTGTCAGGGCTTCTAATCCTGGTGCTGGGATAATGCTTCCTGCCAATTCCGAATGAGTCAAGGCATAGTAGTGGAATTGAGCTGCATCGTTTAAGCTAATCCAGGAGATCGGCTTGTCTGCTGGTACCGGGTAGGCCAAAACGCCATTGTTCAGTATTCCGGGAATCAGGAAGTTTTCCAAGTATACAATGGGTTCCACAATGATATATGGAAGACCACTTTGCTGCAATTCGTGGATAACTTCACGTTTCAATTCAATTCCTTTGGAATGGGTGATAGGGTCAGGAACATAGGTACCTGTGTTAACTACAATCAATTTAACGTTTGCCTGTATAGCAGCATCAATTACATTTTTGGTATATTGTCTGATCTTATCCGGATTGAACTCCACCGGCAGGTTCAGGAAGACTTTACTTACACCTTCATGCGCCGTATGGAGCTGTTCCACATCTGATAGATCCCCGATGAAAGCTTCAATGTTTTGTTCCTTCAGTGTGTTGGCTGTTGCCTCATTTCGAGTAATCGTGCGAACCTCACAACCGTGTTGAACGAGTAATTGAGCGACAGCGCCGCCTTGGGCGCCCGATGCCCCATATACTAAAAATCGATCACTTTGTGTCATAGTGGTCAATAACTTCCTTTCAATATGTGATTGGAATGAATGAGTTAACACTCAACAATGACCTCAGCATAACGGATTTAGAATAGGAGCGTAAGTACGCACATTAATGATATAGAGTATCCCTTAGGATACTATGGGAAGGCGTTTTACATATGTTTCGATCCCCAATCACCTAGCTGAAACAAGATCGAAGTCAGGCTTTGTCCTTTTTCTGTAAGGGAATATTCGACTTTAGGCGGAACTACAGGGTGGGTAACACGGTTTATCAAACCAGCTTCTTCAAGTTCTCGTAATTGCCTGGTTAATGTGCGATGCGTAATGGGGTCCAGCATTTTCTGTAATTCATTGAATCGAATTGTTGAATGGCGGATGAGCCGATTTATAATTAATAACTTCCATTTCCCACCAATCATATTGACTGCAAACTCAACAGGACAACGGTCCTCCACAGATTCTATATTCATGTTTATGTATCCCTCCCAAAAACATCAACTCATGTTTCATGTTTCGTTCATTTTATCGAATTTATAAAGGGGTGTATATTTTACAGCGCATTCAGGATATGAACCATGCCCAGGACACAAAAAAGATGCCCCTAGTGTAGCTCGAGGGACACCTTATATAATAGAAATTATTGTTCAACTCAGACAGAATGAAAAAAAGCATTGAACGTGAAAAAAAGCCATGATATAATCTATAGCACACTTGACATTTCGATTAAATAAAAAGGGTGAATCATTATTTCTCCTAATTTAATTTTACATCCGACATTCCGATTTGTCAATGCTCTTTTTTTTTGGCCCTAATAAATGGAAAAGGGAGTGGACTCATTCATGGATAAAACAGTGGAATGGAAGTTGGAAGAGGAAAGACTAGTGCAGGTGAGGAACAAGCTTCAGGCACGACTCGACGAGTTAGAACCGAAGGTTGCCGGACTGCATGAACAGGCTGCCGAAATTCGTAAACGGTTCTGGGAAGAAGTGACGATTAATAACGGTTCGTACACGGATTTTGAAGATGCATTCTATACCATTAATCAGCAGTCGAGAGTGTTGGCGGAGAGGGAGCGCGGGCACAAGCTGTTAACACAACAATGGAAAAATACAAAGAGACTGCTTCCAACGCCGTATTTTGGCCGTTTCGACTATAAGGAAAAAGGCATGACATTGACTGAACAGATCTACATCGGCGTATCATCCTTCATGGATGAAGATGGTTTGAACTTTCTAATCTATGACTGGCGTACGCCAATTGCGAGTCTGTACTATGATCACTCTCCCGGGCCAGCAAGTTATGACACACCTTCAGGACGAATCGAAGGAAAGATGGAGCTCAAGCGTCAATTCCAGATTCAACATGGGCAACTTCATAGCATGTTTGATTCAACTGAGACGATTGGTGACGAATTGTTGCAGCAAGTGCTCGCCAAGGGTGCAGACTCACAAATGAAGAGTATTGTAGCAACTATCCAGAAGGAACAAAACGCCATCATCCGTGATGACCGAAGCCGAATGCTTATCGTTCAGGGGGCAGCTGGCAGTGGCAAGACGTCGGCTGCGTTACAGCGAGTCGCTTACTTACTATATAAACACCGCCAGACAGTTAAAGCAGATCAGATTGTACTTTTCTCGCCGAATCCGATGTTTACCAGTTATATCTCGACTGTGCTCCCGGAACTTGGGGAAGAGAATATGCAGCAGACGACTTTCCAGGAATATCTGAATTATTGGCTGGATTCCTCCATCCAACCAGAGGATGCCTTTGATCAGATTGAATATGTGCTGACAGCTCAGAATGATCCGGGATATGAAGCTCGTATGGAGGCGATCAAGTACAAAGCTTCCGAGACATTCCTGCAAGTGCTCCAAAACTACGGTAAGTGGTTAGGAAGAGAGGGGATGCGGTTTAACGGCATTCAATTTCGGGGACGTGAATTCATCAGTTCAGACCAAATCAAGACTCAATTCTACAGTTTGGATCAAAATCTTACCTTGTCCAACCGCATTCTTCTTTTGCAGGAATGGTTGCTGAGAGAACTCGTTTCGCTGGAACGTCTGGAACGGGAAGCAGACTGGGTTCAGGAGGAGTTGAATTATCTGGACACAGATGATTATATGGAAGCTTTCCGCATGTTGCACAAAGAAAAGCCTGTGTTTGATGTGGCGGAAAAATATGCAGCCCGTGAGAACGGAAATAACAAGGCAGTGCAAGATGAGGGTGCCTTTAACTTTGGAGTGCGGGAAGAGGAGTTGCTTCGTCAGAAATTGGTGAAAGACATGTTTAAACCTTTAAGAAAGAGTGTGCGGAAATTTCAGTTCGTGGATGTGAAAGGGATATACGAACAACTATTTGTAGATGAGACCGCTTATCGGGAACAAACGAATGGGGCAATCCCCCCACAGCACTGGCCTGAGATTTGTAAACAGACCAAGGCAATGATCCTTCAGAACAAGCTGTTCCATGAGGATGCTACTCCGTATTTATATGTAAAAGAGATGATCGAAGGCGTCCGGACGAACACAGAGATTCGTTATGTCTTTGTCGATGAAGGCCAGGATTATTCGGCGTTTCAATACGAATATCTCAAGAAACTGTTTCCTCGTTCCCGCATGACGGTGCTGGGGGATTTCGGGCAAGCGATCTTTATGCAGGCTACGGATTTGGCAGCATCCAACTCGCCACTGGTTCACCTATATGGAGAAGGCGAAACTACTTTGATACGGCTCGTACGCAGTTATCGTTCAACCAAAGAGATTGTTGAATTCACGAGACAGATGTTACCAGGGGGAGAAGAGATTAGACCGTTTGAAAGGGGAGATCAGAAGCCTCTTTTAACAGGATTGAAGGACGAAAAGATGCGTGGTGCGCAGATTCTCGCAGACATCGCCGCGCTTAAGGCGGAGGGGTTTGATTCCATCGCTGTGATTACAAAGACCGCGGCTGAAAGCCGTGACGCCTATGAAAGGTTGCAAAGTCAAGGCGGCGAAGGGTTGCAGCTCATAACAAAGGACACACAGATTTTCGAAAAAGGAATCATGGTTATTCCTGTGTATCTCGCCAAAGGCGTTGAGTTCGATGCTGTCCTGGTCTATGATGCTTCACCCGTTGCTTACAGCCAGGAATATGATCGCAAGCTTCTGTATACGGCCTGCACACGGGCCATGCACCGACTTCATCTATATACAGTGAGTGACTGGTCACCATTTGTGCAGGCGTTACCTGCGAATTTATATGACATAAGAACGTAATTCATAAGTAAAGTAAATCCGTTCTCAATGAAGGACCAAAGAAAGATGCTCGGAGCCTTATTTCAAAGGTTATCGGGCATCTTCTTTTACTAAAGACATGAATCATAAAAGTTATTCTTTACTGATCGTTCCCGATGTGATAGATTGATATTGGGAGTTATGAGAATGATCATTCCCATAACAGCTCGAAAATGAATACATTCTCAATGAGAGGGAGTAATAATAAATGAATATTTCCAAACAAGTTGCTATTGTAAGTGGGGCTAATCGAGGGTTGGGCAAGGAGCTTGCTCTTGAACTGCTGGCGAGGGGAACCAAAGTGTATGCTGGGGCACGAAACCCTGAATCCATTGATCTGCCCGGGGCTATTCCACTACAACTCGATATTACGGATCCACAATCTGTCATGGCTGCAGCTGAGATAGCTAGTGATGTAACCCTTCTAATCAATAATGCCGGTTCCGCTACGGGTGCTTCTCTGCTCACGGGTGAGCTGAACGATATTCACTTGGAATTCAATACACATGTATTCGGTACGCTTTCAATGATTCGTGCGTTTGCACCGGTAATAGAGAAGAATGGGGGAGGTTCGATACTGAATATCCTGTCTGCTCTATCTTGGCTCAGCCTTGGTAATTCAGGTGCATATTCAGCTGCAAAATCCGCTCAGTGGGGAATTACGAATGCATTACGTCTGGAATTAGCCCCTAAGAACGTTAGTGTTGCCGGATTGCACGTGGCGTTCATGGATACGGATATGACTGCAGGTATCGACGCACCAAAAACGAACCCAACGGATATTGCCAAAATTGCAATAGATTCCATCGAAGCGGATCTCTACGAGATTATTGCTGATGATACTAGTCGGAATGTACAACAGGGTCTTGCTGGTGGTGTTGCTGCCCTTTACCCGCAATTGTTTCAAAAATAGAGAAGTGTAGATGCATTTTCACGCTATAAATAAAACAACCCCCACCAGATCTGGTGGGGGTTGAGTACGTCATGAATAATCCAATTCTATGCCTTGAGAACCGTGAGAATATAAGGTTTAACCTTTAACTGCACCGGCAGTAAGGCCGCTGACGATATATTTTTGCCCGAATAGATACAGGATGAATACAGGCAGGGAAGTAAGCACGAGATTGGCGAAGATCAGGTTCCAGTCCCGGCTATATTTGCCGTAGAAATTGTAGATCGATAGTGGCATCGTCCAGGTGGAACTGTCTGTCAGGAAGTATACCGGAATTGTAATGTCATTCCAGACGGACATGAACACCATGATCGCTACCGTTGCGTTAACGGGCAGGATGAGCGGTGTGACGATGCGGAAGAACACCCCGAACACACTTGCTCCTTCCAGAAATGCCACTTCGTCCAGCGCTCGTGGAATGGTTTTGATGAATCCACTATACAAGAATACACTGAAGGCTGTATTTAACGCGGCGTAGATCAGGATGACACTTGTGATGCTGCCGTAGAATCCCAATCCCTGTACAACCCGTATGGTCGTAATAATCGACATTGGCGCAATCAGTCCCATGAAGAAATACATGTAGATCGTGCCGGATAGTTTGGTTTCCCGACGTGCCAGAATGAATGCCGCTGCCGAAGAGGCAACGATATTAATGATGGAAGATACGCCAGTAATCAAAATGCTGTTGAAGAACGCTCGCGACAGTCCGCCTTCCTGGAAGACACGAACATAGTTCGAGAACTGCCATGTTTCCGGAAAACTCAGGGAGAAACTAAGCACTTCGGCACTGGTTTTGAATGAACCAAAGATCAGAATGACAAGCGGCAACAGAACGATAAGAGAGGCCAGAATCAGGAAACCTTCCACGATATAGTTGCGGATGGCGAGTTTGCGTGTATAGCCCATGTTATTCCGTAACCTCCTTACGCCGCATGAAGATCAATAGCGGTATAGCAATAATGGTAACGACCACGAAGAGAAGTGTGTTGACCGCGGTACCAAGTCCCCAGTTGCCTTCGCCGAAAGATCGCAGAATGATCGTACCTACGACCTGGGAAGCGTTACCCGGGCCACCACCGGTCATGACATATACTTCGGAGAATACTTTGAGTCCACCGATCAATGTCAACATCAAGTTAATGTTAATTGC
Source organism: Paenibacillus sp. FSL H7-0940 (assembly GCF_037979415.1). Lineage (NCBI taxonomy): Bacteria > Bacillati > Bacillota > Bacilli > Caryophanales > Paenibacillaceae > Paenibacillus > Paenibacillus sp. FSL H7-0940. The sequence goes on along the minus strand of NZ_CP150280.1, from coordinate 2,386,307 downwards.
GGGCAGCAAGAGTGGTAGTGTGATCTTGAAAAAACTTCTCCACGAACTTGCGCCATCAATCTTGGCTGCTTCGTAATACTCTTGAGAAATGGACTGCAGGCCCGCCAGATAGATGGCCATCTGGAACCCGGCACTCTGCCAGATCGAGACGATGGCAATCGTCCAGATCACAATCGATGGGTTGGTCAGCCAAGCTTGGCTTAACGAATGTAATCCTACAGATTCCAACAAATTGTTGATTGTACCTTCGGTACGCAACATGGGAGTGAACAGAATGCTGATCACAAGGATGCTGAGAATGGAAGGGGAGTAGAAGATCGCGCGTAGCAGGTTCTTTGTTCTTAGTCGCATGTTAAGTCCTACGGCCAGCAATAGACCGATGACATTTTTGCCAACGACGGTGACGATTGCAAATATTGCCGTGTTTTTCAGCGCCAGAATAAGCGTTTTGTCTGAGAAAATTTTCTTGAAATTATCCCACCCGATGAACTTCAGCTCCAGCCGATCCAGCCGCCAATCCGTGAACGAATAATAGAAAGCGGCGAGAGCAGGCACAACAAAAAAGATGGAGTAGATAATCAGTGCGGGAAATATCATGTAATACGAGTACAGATTTTTAGTCCTTTTCATGTCTCACACTCCGTTATAGCCAGGCAGCATAACGGTCGATCCTGTTATGCTGCCTTATATTTCACTCTTTAGAAACCTTCTACACCTTTATCCTGCATCAGCTGACTGAACTTCTCATCCCAGGATTTCAGTACTTCTTCCGGTGACAAACCACCCGCGAATTGATCCTGTAACAACCGATACAGTTCGCTGCGATCAACCAGCATGTATGCATCCGTTGTCAGCACGGTTTTCTTCGGCGTAATATAATTGTCTACAATATCCTGTTTGTAGGCTGGAAGTTCCGGTGTAGTAACGTCACTGAAATTGGATACGTATCCTTTGGAGTCCACGATCTGTTGTGCGACATCCTTGGAAGCGATATAGTCCAGGAACTGTTTGGCTTCATCCAGATGTTTGGATTTCTTCGGAATGAACAGTTGTCCGCCCAGTGGACTTGCACCCAGACTGGCATTATCCAACGATGGAATCGGGAATACGCCCAGTTCCATATTGGGATCTTGCTCGGCCACGCCTTCGATTAACCAATCGCCCATAAACATCATGGCTACTTCCTTGTTCAGGAATTTACCTACGGCCATGTCATAGCTGTCGCTAAGTACATCCGTGTTGGTGTAACCTTTGGTGTAAATTTCATATTGTTGTTCCAGGAATGTTTTGAATTCCGGGATATCAGACCATTTTTTCTTATTGCTGTTCAGCTCATCAAAAAAAGTTGGTTCATTTTTGGCTACAAAATCGGCAAAAGCTGCAGCAGGCCAGATGTTGGCAGCCCAGGCATCTTTGTAAGGCATGAATACAGGCGTAATGCCACTTGCTTTAATTTTTTCACAGATCGCCAGGAATTCTTCGTAGTTAGTTGGAATCGACAACCCGAGTTCTTCAAAGATTTGTTTGTTATAAACGACCCCTTGCATCCCCGTATCTTGGCTGACATGGAAGCTGTAGAGATGGCCACCAGAAGAGAGGACGTCTTTGTTCACAATTCTGCTCGCCCAAGGCTCGTTATCCAGAATCTCGAAGTTACGTTCAAGGTTCAAATCCGTGACTGCGCTCGCCAGATTGTACTGAATAATATCAGGCGTTTCATCTACAGCCAGCTTGGTTTGCAGTACAGTTGTTGTTTGTTCCGCTGGAATCAGCTGCAAATTGACACGAATGTTTGTTTGTTTTTCGAATGCATCAAGAATGTCCTGCTGGATGAAAGCAGAGTCCTGGGAACTTTTAGAGATTGCCAGCTCCAATGTGACTTTGCCACTCTTGCTGTCCCCGCCGGCAACTGTGCCGGAATCCGTACCCCCTGATCCACAAGCCGTTAACGAGACCGATAATAAACTGGCCAGAATAATAGAAAACGCCTTTTTTCTTTTTATTGTTTTCAATGCAAATCCCCCTCTGAAACATTTAGTGAATCCGTTTACAAGTCCGATTATAGATTCTTTTCTCGCCCCGGTACATGTCTGTGCTTGAACGTTGATGTGTAAAATCCTGAACTTGAAATCGCTATCATTTCATGAAATACCGTGATAGAGTAGACAGGAATATAAGGGATTTCACATCATGTCAGAACAGGAGGGCATCTCTGAGAATGGCAAAGCTCATACATAAAGCAACTCAATTCAGTTTGCAGACAAAGGTGTTTCTGACATTTCTGGCTCTGCTTTTGTTTGTGCTGGGCTGTTTTATCGTGTATGTAAATGTGATCGTTGTCCGCCCGCTCAAACTGAAAACAGAGCAGGATACGCTCGTTACAGCTACGAAGGTAAGAGAGCAGGTTGACCTTTACGTAGAACAGCAGAACCAAATGTCACAGCGAATATTGTCCAGCAAAAATATATTTGCAGCCATGGACAAGAGTTCCTCTGCGCATAGTAATTATGAAAGGCTGAAACAGATTCGGATCATCAAAGACATTATGTTTCAGGCCATTGGGCCGAGTATGAATATCAAGGACATGTCTATCTACGACAATCACGGGGTTCTCCTGACATCATATCTGGGTTCGGGCAATCCTCCCGCAATCCTGAACACCATGATGGAGAGTAGTCAGGTCGGACGAGATTGGACGGAAAGTGGTTTTGTTCTGCTGCGTCAAGACGATACGATCTCCTTTGTGCGCACGATCAATGATCAGAACGGCAAGGTGTACGGTTATCTTAGCATCCAGATGGAACAGGCCTATATACAGAACCTAACGGAGGGCATTACCGCTGGCGATGTCTATATTCTGAATACACAAGGGGAGCAGATGACGGGCTCGGAAGCGGGTGTGACATTTGCCAATTGGACAAAGCCTTCATCAGACGAGGGACTGGATGTGGACAAAGACGACAATTATATCACGCATTCCACTTCACCCAGTACAGGTTGGATCACGTATATCATAACGCCAAAAAAATCTGTTCTGGGTTCGATCCATTCGGTTCAGACGATGTCCATTCTGCTGATTACAGCACTGATGCTGGTTTCATTTGTGTATATCTTCTTGTCGACACGTAACCTGCTGCTGCCTATCCGCAAGCTACGCGGTCAGATCTGGCGCATGAACTACAGCAATATGAATCTGAAAGTGGATGAAACGCCGAAGAACAACGATCTGTTATTGCTAAATGAAGCCTTTCAGGATCTGATGGAGAGGCTGCAGCAATCGATTGACCGGGAAAAATCGGCGCTTCATGAAGAAGTAAAGGCGCGTAATTCGGCGCTGCAAGCCCAGATCGCACCTCATTTTATTCATAATGTCTTATACCTGATCAGTATTGCCGCCCAAGAGGGCAAGACCAAAGTTGTATCGGATATGTGCAAACATCTTTCGGACAGTCTGCGTTATATTGTCTCTTCACCATACGCGCATGTGACTTTGGCTGAGGAGCTTCAACATACGAGACATTATCTGTCCCTTGTACAACAAAAGTACGAAGAGGATCTGGAGTGGGACATCCGTGCAGACGAGCTGGCGAACGAAATCCGATTGCCACGGTTGGTCATTCAGCCGTTTGTGGAAAACTGCATTGAACATGCCTTTGCCAACACCGTGCCGCCTTGGCGTATCCAGATTACCGTGAAGCAATATAACGGATTATGGGCTTTGGAGATCAAAGATAACGGAGAAGGCTTTCCACCGGATAAGATCCAGGAGATTTTAGCCAATATTCAGGCATCGGGTTCCGGAATGAACCAGACTACCGATCGTGCCACAGCCCTTGGTAACATGGGGATTATCAATAGTGTCAATCGACTCAAACTAATGTATAACAACCGGCTTTTTATTAATATATTTAACAATCATGCGGAAGAGCAACATGGAGCAACGATTCAAATCATCGGCTCACTGACGAGAGATTTTTACTAGCGAGGAGGCATAGATGATGTATAACGTTATGATCGTTGAGGATAGCAAACCGATATTACGTAATATTAAAATACTCTTGGAGACGCTGAGCTTCCCGATTCGTGTAGCGGCTACGGCAACGAATGGAGAAGAAGCCTTGGCAGCGTTAAAGCAGGAACCGATTGATCTGCTGTTGACCGATATACGAATGCCGAAAATGGATGGGCTGTCTCTGATTGAGCAAGCCAAAATTGCCAACCCGGATCTGAAGGTCATCTTGATTAGCGGTTATAGCGATTTTGAATACACAAGAAAAGCATTGAACCTGCAAGTGTTTGACTATTTGTTAAAACCCGTCGAGCGAGAGGCGCTTGAAGAAGTCATGGGTCGGGTAATTGACCAACTTGATCAACAGATGTCCAAGGAACTGCTGGATTTGCAGGAAATCATTCATCCCCAATGTGAGACTACGCCCAAACAAGGGGAGGAGTTTCCGCCTTTATTCAGCCAGATGATGATCATTATGAGCAAACAGCCTTTTACCGCAGGGCATGAACGATGGGTGCAGGTGGAACTTGAGGGTTTAGTTCAGGATTTTTTTGCATTCCATCCTTGTCGTGTGTACATCAGTCAAACCCCATATCAATTTATCGCTTTTGTCAACAAGAGTGCACTTGAGGTGTACTCTTCCGTACATGAATGTCTTGAATCGTTGCGACGGCATTTGGTTGCGCATGACATCGATGCAATCATTGGAGGACAACTTCTATTCGCTGAGTCTGGTAATCTGCCGGAGCTCTATCACCGCATGTCTTCCATTTTGTCTGAGCAGCAACGGTTGAAACAAGGAATAGTGTTGGATACCGGGAATCCGGTGTCGATGGCCAGATCGGAGACAGGCTGTCTGGATCCGGTGCAGGAATCTGCTTTTGTACAGATGATACAGGCTCGGCAGAAAGAGCGGTTTGCTTTTAAGTTATCCGAATTGCTGAATCGATGGGCAGAGGAAAATGTACATATGACCGAGGTGGAGCGGTTTATCGGATTGATTGTAGACACGTTTGCTCATCTGTACGAGGAACAGGGGTCGGGCATGAGATTGGGTCTGGAGCTTCGGTCAAGACAATTCGCCCAGGCACAGTCCTATGCCGATTTTTGCCGGGAACTGGCGGAATGGACGGGACAGTGCTTCGATATGCTGCAATCCCACGTTCGAAAAAGCAAGGCGATCCTGTTCGAACAGATTGACGATTACGTAAAACTAAATAAATACTCTCAATTATCTATCAACGACATTGCCATGAAGTTTCACGTTAGCCCGTCGTATGTCAGCAGAGTGATCAAAAATGCAACACAAATTACGTTTGTCCAGTATTACACCCGGCTTCGCATTCAGGAGGCCTGCAGACTGATGGAAAGTCAACCCGACATGAAGTTTAAGGAGGTTTCCGATGTACTGTCGTTTAGCGACCAGCACTATTTCTCGAAGGTGTTCAAAGAGTATACGGGGCTAAGTCCTACGGATTATAAACAACAGATGTCTGGTATAAAGACCCAATCATAGTTAACAAACCCTTTTTATTTATGTTATAATACTAAACAAATACGGCTTGTTACTGAATTCATTCAGGCAATACCTATGTATATACATGCTCAAAGTTTCTTTGGGTGTGCATATATATGGGTTTTTTTGCGTTTACTGGCCGATTAGTTCTACCAAAAATGAATAAAGAGAGGAAGATTGAACTTGAAAAAGGAAAGTGAAAAAAGGTCATTTTATAAGAAAGGAGGAGCCGTTTTACGATTAATGAGTACTCGACTCATTGCAGCTTTCCTTGCGGTACTTATTATCCCCACTGCACTTATCGGATACTTTTCATATGATAGTGCCAAAGATCAGGTACAACAAAAAATGACGGATCCCATCAACACCATTTTAACCATGACAGGGCAGCATATTAACAATCTGGTGGGGGAAAAAGCAGCATTATTGAGTTACATAGACAGTATGTATGGCACCACCCCCAGTCAGACGAACAACGAAGCAGTACAAGTAGGAATCGACCAGTTAGCTGATACATATCCTGATATTCTTGCCATAACCGTGGGCAACGACCAAGGCGGTGTTATATCATCTCCAGCAATAGAGGATGCAACATACGATCCACGCAGCACAGAATGGTATGCCAATGGTGAAAGTAACAATGGAGCACTCTATTTTTCGAGTATTATGAATGATCCGGCATCCGGGAAGATTTATGTAGAGATTTCAAAAGCTCTGTCAAATGAACAAGGTGTAGCAAGTATTAAACTTGATCTGGAGCCATTAGCAAAAGCGTTATCATATGTTGATGTAGGAGGCAATGGAAGTCTGATTGTAGTGGACTCCAATCGAACGATTGCGGCTTGGTCCGGTGCGATTGCAAAAGGTGGAGGAGGAGAGCTCGGCGGAGCACTTATTGAGGGAATTCCAGTCCATCCTAATACGGCTTCAAGTTCCGATGAACCGATGGCATTTTCTCAATTTGTCAGAACGGATCTGGCGTATGATCTGGAGGTATATAACGGTGTTAATGCTTTGACGGGTTGGAATGTCATTGCTTTGATGGGCCATGAAGATTTTATCGCCGCAGCGAAACCGATTATGGTATCGAGTCTAACGGTCATTGTTATATCTGTATTGATTGCCGGTGTAATTATTTTCTTCATTCTGAGATCTTTTATTGTACCTATGCAAAAACTGCGAAAGGCAACTCGCAGCGTAAGCGAAGGGAATCTGTCTGAACGAGTGAATCTTAAAACCGAAAACGAATTTGGTATATTGGCAAATGATTTTGATCAAATGACCAGTTCCCTTCAATCGGTGGTTGCTGAACTTCATCAGACATCATCGTTGTTAAGCCACTCTTCACAAATGATTCAGGAGAGCACAGAACAAACGACTCAATCGGTTCAACATGTGGCTGAAACCATGCAACAGACTGCCGAATCAGCTATCGTTGGGGCGGAGAATTCGGAACAAACCGCGAATGCCGTAGAAGAGATGGCGAGAGGCATCAGTACAATTGCAGAATCTGCGAGCGCGATTGTGGATTCGGCTGAAGAGACGGAGCGCGCTGTTGCTAATGGTGGGAAAACCATAAACCAGGTCGGAGAACAAATGGAACATATTCTCGGAGCTGTTGAAGAAACCTCGGCATTGATTAATGAGCTGTCCAGTCTATCCGCCGAAGCCAATCGAATGAATGAAGCAATTGCGGATATCTCTCGGCAAACCAATCTTCTATCACTGAATGCCTCTATTGAAGCATCAAGAGCAGGAGAACACGGTAAAGGTTTTGCTGTCGTTGCTGGAGAGGTACGAACGTTATCGATGCAATCCAAACAAAGTGCGGACGAGATTGGCGCTACCATTGGCAAAATGCTTGATCTGATTGCCAAATCCACGTCTCTTATGAATGATAAAGTTCGTAATCAAGTCGGTGAAGGAATGCGGATCAGCCAAGAAGCTTCAGCAACCATATCGAACATTGAACAGTATACAACACATATCGTGGATCAAATTCAGGATATTTCCGCTGTCTCAGAACAGTTGTCAGCCAGTACAGAAGAAGTCTCGGCTACCGTTGCCGCGATGAGTCATATCTCTAAAGTGTCGGCTGACAGTGCTCAGACAACTTCAGCAGCAGCCCAAGAGCAAATGGCGGCGATGCAGGAGATATCAGCATCATCTGCACAGCTATCCAAAACAGCTGAGAACATGCAAGAATTGGTTCGCCGCTTTAAGCTTTAGAGTAGAAGTAAGTAAATGTGTAAAGAAATATGTAAAGAGATATGTAAAGCACCAGGCGCTCCCCCAATGGAGCGCCTTTTTGCATGTAGTAAGATTAGTAAGAATGTGACACCTCATCCCCGAACATATCCTTTTGATTCTTTTTTCGGAAACTTCGTGGTGATTCACCAACCGTTTTGGTAAATAAAATCGTAAAGTAATTGGGGTTATCGTAACCGACCAGTTTGGCGATTTCCCATATTTTTTTGTTGGTTGAGACTAATAATCGGGTGGCTTCACCCATTCTTCGTTGAATCAGGTAATGATAAGGAGAAGTGCCAAAGTGATTTTTATACATATGAATTAAGTAATAAAAATCGATATGAAATTGATCTGCCAATTCTTTGAGTTTAATGTTCTGCCGATAGTTGGTATCCAAATAGTCTTTAATGCTCTCAGCAAGGGTGTTGCTCCCAACGCTCTCCCCACTAGGAAGCTGTTGACGGGACTGCCGATCGATGATCAGAAGTATTGCTTTCAGGACATGCCCAGAGATCGACTCGTATCCATGTTCCCGGATTGAAAATTCATTGAAGAGAGTCTGCATTAACGAATGGAGCTCATCGGAATATCGGTTGGCTCGAATGATCGGATTGTTAGAGGGAGGGATGACCCAATCCTCAAGGGTCTGGGTGCCTTCTGCAAAACGAAAGCCGCAATAAAAGGTGGATAACGGGAATTCAGGATTGGACTTCTCCTCGTGAAGAGTACCCTTGTTATAAATGAGCATGTCCCCTTTTTGGGCCCAGTGTTTGGTACCGTCAATGGTGAACAATCCTTTGCCTTCAGTTACGTAGATAATCTCATGCAGATCGTCATGTTTATGCGTCGGAAAACTCCAATGGGGATTGTCGGCCAGTTTTCCTACATAAATAATGGTGCAATCTCGATTTGGATGCCGTTGGCCGAATTCGTGGTGTGTATTCATCTATGTCTTCCCTTCAGAATCAGTAATGAAAGTCTGTATTGAAATGACAACATATATAATGTTTTGCAATAAAACCACAACAACCTTGATTGTCGCCATGGTATATCTGACAGTACAATTTCACTATCCAAAATGTACTATATATCGAAAGTGAAGGGATGGGAAAGCAGAAAATACATGAATTAATGATCGTAGACAGAATTGAAGCGCTTGCAACAATAGAAAGGATTAGTGAGTATTGATTTATGACTAGAAATAGAGAGAACCTACTTATTTTAACGCTTACGCTTGTTAGCTTTGTATTAGGAACAACCGAGTATGTCATCGTGGGTGTGTTGAAGGAAATTGAAAGTTACATGAAAGTATCACTTGCTGCCGCAGGTATGCTTGTCTCCGGTTTTGCGATTGCATACGCAGTGGGTACACCATTTGCTGTGGCCTTCTTAGCCAAAATATCCAGAAGAAGTTCCATATTGATTGGATTTGCAATCGTGTTAGCATTAAATCTATTAACCGTGTTCTCAACAACGTTCTCTTCTCTGATGGCCATTCGCATCGTATCAGCCGTTGCTTGTGGACTTACGATATCACTTTCGATCTCGATCGTAAGCGACGCAGTGAACCGGGAGCGAAGAGGGGAAGCTATCGCCTGGATTCTGGGCGGATTTTCAATCGCTAATGTGCTAGGTGTTCCGCTCGGTACTTTTATCGGACAACATCTGAGCTGGTCCATGACGTTTGTTGTTACGGCATGCATAGGTGTTGTGCCGCTGGTGTTCATGTTCCGTATTCTGCCACGCCAAACAACAACGATTGCAGGTTCGTTCAGTGATCAGATGTCTCTCTTTTTAAAACCACGGATATTGCTGGCCTGTCTGATCCCGGTACTGGGAAACAGCTGTATTTTTGTCGTTTTTACGTACATTACGCCACTCCTGAGTGAGACGATGGGTGTGCCAGTTCAATGGATTAGTGCCATACTTCTGATCTATGGAGCCTGTAGCATCCTGAGTAACTGGATTGGTGCCAAAATAGCCAGGGGTGACTTCCTGCCCAAGCTCAAACGGCTTTTCGTCATCCAAGCCATTTTGTTCCTAGGAATGAGTTTTACCGTTTCTAATGTGTGGCTCGGCTTGGCATTCCTGTTCCTGATTGGATGTCTGTCATCCTCCATGAGCGCGGCATCCCAGTTATATTTGTTTGATGTGTCAGGATCGATCGCGCCGGGGTCCAAAGCATTTGCATCTACACTCCTGCCTGTGGCGGCCAATGTAGGTATAGCGCTAGGCTCTGGTGTCGGGGGAATTGCCGTTAATATGGGTGGTCTCCAGTGGGTGCCTCCAGTGGCTGTGATGCTTGCCTTGCTGGCTTTTGTCGTTACCCTGATATGCCAGCGTTCCATCCAAGTGAATTCAGACGAAGCAACCACTGTAAAAGCAGCTTAGATGAGATGCTGTCTAGACTAAACGCATGAATGCATATATATGGTATATGAACTACAAACAAAGTCGCTGTTATACGGCTTTGTTTGTTTTCTTAGTTTTCCAGCATTCCGGATGTAACGGGCGCAGATTGTAAAGGTAGGAAAATGCAATAATTCAGTGAATTTGTATATGAAGAGATCTGATAAAATGAATGAAAAGATAGGAGGGGAACCCATGAAAAAGCCGATGATCGGTGTTCTGCCTTTGTATGATACAGACAAAAAAAGTTACTGGATGCTTCCAGATTATATGAACGCCATAGAAGGAGCAGGTGGAATTCCAATTATGCTGCCCTTGACAACGGATACCGAGATCATAGCAACGCTGGCTAATCAGTTCGACGGGTTCCTGTTCACCGGGGGACATGATCTCAATCCCGAGCTGTATGATGAGCATGCAGAGGTTACCTGTGGAGAGCTGTGTATTGAACGCGATATGATGGAGTCGATATTATTACAAAAGGTAATTGAGCTTGATAAACCTGCCTTTGGCATATGCCGTGGACTACAACTACTTAACGTTATGTTGGGTGGAACGTTATATCAAGATATTCCGACTAGCCTTCAACTTCATGGGAACAAGATCGTTAATCATAAGCAAAGTCCGCCGTATACGGATCTTGTACATGATGTACATATTGAGAAAAATAATATCCTATACGATATTTTGCAAACCGATACGATAAAAGTGAACAGTTATCACCATCAGGGAATCAAAATGTTATCGGATAAGTTAACTGCCGTGGCAGTGGCTGAAGATGGGCTCGTTGAATCCGTGGTCATGCCAAACCGTTCATTTGTTTTGGCTGTGCAGTGGCATCCAGAGTACAGCTACAAAGTAGATGACTACAGTCAGAAGTTATTTGCGGCGTTTGTTAATGCTGCTAAATCCCCACGCTATACTATCCATATTGAAGACATCACCGCATAAAATGTGAAAAAGAAAAAAAGACCTCCTGTTTATAAAAACAGGAGGTCTTTGTATTGGTGAATCTAGTCATGATAGTAATCATGGTATCGCCGTTCTATTGGCAGAATTATTTTGATCCAGACTTCGTGTTGGCATGCTCTTCAGCATTCAGGGAAGCAATCAGCTTCTCGCCTTCAACATCCAGGTTTGGCAGGATACGATCCAGCCATTTCGGAAGTGTCCAAGCTTTGTCACCGAAGATCGCCATGATGGCAGGGACCAAGCCCATACGGATGATGAAAGCATCGATTAGGATGCCTACCGCCAAGGTGAAACCAATCTGCTTGATCATGACATCATCGGTGAAGATAAATCCTGCAAATACAGAGACCATAATCACTGCTGCTGCAACGACCACGCGACTGACCTGATTGTACCCATGAACGACGGATTCGGTGCCGCGATGACCGTGAACATATGATTCCCGCATGGAGCTAACCAGGAAGACTTGATAGTCCATCGCGAGGCCATACAAAATACCTGTGACGATGATTGGCATAAAGCTTAGCAACGGTCCGCCGGTATCGAAACCAAAGAGTGAATGCAACCAGCCCCATTGGAATACAGCTGTTGTAATCCCGAATGTAGCCAGGATACTAAGCAGGAAGCCAATCGTTGCTTTGATGGGAACGATGATCGAACGGAATACGAGTAACAGGATGATCAGCGACAACAGGATGATAATGCCTACATAAATAGGGAATACCTGCGCGAGTTTGGCAGACATATCAATGTTAACTGCCGTAAGACCCGTAACCCCAAGCTTCACATCATAGGTCTGTGCGATACTCGAATCAGCCGAGCGCAGATCACTGACCAGTGTTTTAGTGAGCGCATCGTTAGGACCCGTTTTTGGAATGAGACTAAAGATCGCCAAATCTTCTGTCATCCCAAGCGGTGTAACCTGTGCAACGTTGTTTTGACCTTGCAGTTCCATCACCAGACCACCCAAGAGTTCCGGCGTAACTTTAGCAGAAGATTGATTAGGCTCTGCGACCAGAATAAGGGGTCCGTTGAATCCTTCTCCGAAGCCTTCTGATATAGCATCATAGCTCTGTCTTGCATCTGTATCAAGATTCGCTGAGGAAGCACCAGGGATACCCATTTCCATTTTCGAGATAGGTATCGCCGCAAAACCTAGAATAACGATGATGGCGATAATGGTAGCCCAACGATTCTTGATAACGAATTTCACCCATCTATCCGCTACTCCGTGGCTAGCGGCTTTAGGATGTTTCGTGCTTTTCTCACGAGCTTTGGCGGAACAGATGCGTTCGCCTACCAATCCCAGTAAAGCCGGCAACAGGGTTAAAGCAACAAATACGTTGATGAGCACAGTGGCAGCTGCGACTAAAGCCATCGTAGACAAGAATGTGAGACCGATGACAAGCATACCGCACAGTGCAATAATGACGGTTAATCCGGCAAAAAATACTGCGCTGCCCGATGTACCAATGGCTCTGGCCGTTGCTTCTTTTGCGCTCAAGCCTTGATCAATGATCATTCGACGCTGGCGATTAACAATGAAGAGCGCATAGTCGATTCCAACAGCCAATCCAACCATGAGAGCTAGAACGGAAGTGACACTAGGCATTTCAATGAATTTGGAGATGGAGAACGCACCACCAACTCCAATGGCAACACCGAGGAGTGCAGTGATCAGAGGTAGACCTGCTGCAACAACGGAGCCAAGGGTGATCAGCAATACAATGACAGCAATCACCAATCCGACAATCTCAGCCGAGCCGACCCCAATCGATACCGTTTTGAGCGTTTCGCCCGGCAGCACCTTAATATTGGTTCCTTGCTCTACCGTCATAACGGACTGAATAACGGAATCAAATACATCCTGTGTTATGGCAGACTGTTCAATTGTAAATTGGAACTGGAACAGTGCAATGCTGCCGTCTGAAGAGATCAGCATTCCAGGTACAGGAACACCATCCACCATCAAAGGTCCATAGGGAGGAGGCGTGGTTGTTGCGGATTGCGCCATATCAGTAGCCTGAGCATTCTGAGCCATTTCCGCCTGAGCACCCGAATTACCCGCTTCAGCTGCATAGTCCGCAGGGTTAATGACTTTGTCTAATCCGTAAACTTCATTAACACCTTTCATCATGGCGGCCAAACGTTCAGGCGTATCCAAACGCTCGTTGTCTGGAGCTTTGAAGACAACACTTCCTTGACCGCCGGAGGCGGCAGGCAGTTCTTTTGCCAATTGATCCAGAACCTTCTGTGACTCTGTGCCTTCAATCTTCATTTCGGAACTGATGTGAATACCATTGATGCTGATCATGGAGATGACAATTCCCAGAATTAAAACCCAGCCAATGATGAAATAGGCAGGTTTGCTAAAAGCGGTTTTCCCCACTCTGTATAATAATGTAGACATTTCTCTATTTTACACTCCTCTATGATGAATGTGGATGGTTGGCATGTTCAAATCCTGCCCGTAAATGATTAAACGTGGTTTCCAAAAATTGATCGAATGTTAAAACACCGGGCTTGGTATCTTCAGTAATGACTTGTCCGGGCAGTAACACATTGAGTCTTCCATCAATTAATGGCAGTATTGTTCCATATAGTGCGTTGATCAAAAGATAAGTATAGATCTCGTCATACTTCCCGTTAGATAAGTCTAATAAGGTATCTTGTGCCTGCGTCTGCATCCGGTGCATGGCTCCAAGGTAATGCGGTTCAAGCACGGGATAGGTCTGGGATAGCGATAGTAGCTGATGAAGTCTTCCTATTAGTTCTGTTGTAAGCTGCATCTTGATCAGGTTATACAGTACCTCAAGCAAGGAGACGTTGTCGGGCAATTCGGTAAGCAACTCTTCGAGTTCCGTTGTATTCTGAACGGATATTGCGCCTCTGGCTACTGCCTCTTCCTTACATGTGAAGTAGTTTGCAAATGTTCTGCGGGAACAACCCACCTGATGCACGATATCTTCAACCGTAAAGCCATCAAGCCCATGTTCAAGGGTAAGTTCAAATGCAGCACTAGCAAGTGCTTTTTCAGTTGCTTCTTTCTTCAAATGTCGCAAGTTTCGTTTGATCATTATTCTCCGCTTATGCGTTCACCTCCAACACCAATGACTATGGTTTAATTCTTTTAAGAAGAGCACACTTACTGAATATGCACTTTGTGAGGTTTATCATAACAAACAAGTTGCTCATTGTGCAAATTTACTCATTGTGCAATTATTTTATATGACAGCTATACTGCGAATCAATGCTTCAACTCCTGAGGAATGAATGTTAAAATCAATAGAAAAACTTGGGGCGATAACGAGATATGAGTAGTCGTAAACAAAGTTTATTGGAAACAGCACTTGCACTATTTTTAGAGCACAGCTATGCAAATACAACAATCCAGATGATCTTGGATCAATCGGGTGTATCCAAAGGCACATTCTACAAATTCTTCAGTTCAAAAGAAGACTGTTTATATTCTATTATTGATCAGCGTATGCAAGAGGATGTTTTCATTCGTAAAGAGCTTGAACAAAATCACTATACATCGGATTATGACCTGCTCGTAGATCAGATTGCGATTCCTATGTCTGTACCTAATAAAGAGCGAGTATGGGAATTATATTGGACGGGTTTTTATTCCGGGGAGATCAACTCAGCCAAACTGGCTACAGTTCACCTAAAATGGCTGTCCACACGCTTGATTCAGGTTTACGGGAACGATATTAGCTTATATGCCAACGAAGGGGCCATATTGTGCTACGGCATATTACATCAGATTGCCAACACATCAAGAAGTCTAAATACGCAAAAACCGGTATGGAGCGAAGTGGTTCCCAAAGTATTAACGTACATTGAAGTGATCCTAAGAACAATGCATCAGAGAAATGAACATATTTTCGACTTTCAGTCTCTCTATTTCCTGAATGCCGATGAGCGTAACCATGATATGGGTCTGGACATCGATAATATATTGATCGAATTGGATGAGTTCAACAACCGTGTACAAAAATCCAAGGAATCTGGATCATTCAAGCAACTTTCGAAGGGGCTCTTAGCGCTATTACAAGATCAAGAGGATTTAAATATTCCTGTAATCGAAGTGGTGCTGCAAGCGTTTCACAAAGAGTACAAATCCAGTACGTTTCAATCTGAAGCCAATAGACTGACCGAAGCCTGTTGGTGGTATTTGGAACTAGTGAAGCAACGTAATTAATATGGGGGTTGGCTCGTAGCCGACCTCTTTTTTTGTTTTTTTATGCCTCTGGTTATCATTAATATACTATTAGTATATTAATTATTTGTTGTTATAACAGTTGTTTTTTGCTGTTCAAACTATGAGATTTGAAATTAATTATACGAGTAGTATATAATCAGAATGAACATATATTTCCATAGATTTGAATAACTTCACTTCGAAAGGAAGATTTATATGAATAACTCGAATAACCAGACATCAGAAAAAGTAGAATTTAATTTGTTTAGCGAAGAAAATAGTAAAGATCCATTTGCCATGTTTGCACAGATGCGTGCCAAAGGTTCCGTTGTCCCTATTCCTAATCCAATGGGTGGAGCAGGGCAAACCTGGATTGTAACTCGGATGGACGTTGCCATGGAAGTGCTGAAAGATCACTCTCGATTTACGGTAGATATGAACTCTATTGATAGTGGCAATGATATTAGAAAGAATCTCTCAGGTGAGCTTGGTTCATCGGAACCCCAGACTTTTTTTACCGGAAAGTCGATGCTCTTTGTTGATGAACCGGATCACCGAAGACTGCGTAGCCTGGTTTCCAAAGCGTTCACGCCAAGATATATGGAAAGCCTGCGTCCACGCGTCCAGGAAATTGCCGATGAGTTGATTGACCAATTTGAAGGCAAAGGAGAGATGGATCTTGTAAAAGACTATGCCTATCCTTTCCCAATAAACGTTATTTCCGAGATGTTGGGTATACCTCAGGAAGACCGACCTCAGATTCATGTATGGTCTGAAGCCATTGCAAAAGGTCTTGGTTTTGGTAAACAGGACCCTGCAGTAGCGCAGCACTTGCGATCATTCGCAGAGTACACCTCACAGCTTGTCGCGAACAAACGGGTGGAACCTTCAGATGATCTCATCAGTCAATTGATTGCGATTGAGGAGGAGGGTGATCGATTGAATGAAGATGAATTAATATCCATGATCACGTTACTAATATTTGCTGGACATGAGACAACTTCCAATCTGATTGCAACCGGCTCTTATCTTCTTCTGACACATCCCGAACAACTGGAACAACTGAAACAAGATCTAAATCTGGTTCCTTCTGCGGTGGAGGAGTTGCTGCGATTTAACGGACCCGCGACTTCCTCAGGTCCTCGTTATGCAACACAGGACACGGAGCTGGATGGACAATTGATTCAAAAGG
This sequence comes from Paenibacillus sp. FSL H7-0940, assembly GCF_037979415.1. Lineage (NCBI taxonomy): Bacteria > Bacillati > Bacillota > Bacilli > Caryophanales > Paenibacillaceae > Paenibacillus > Paenibacillus sp. FSL H7-0940. The sequence goes on along the minus strand of NZ_CP150280.1, from coordinate 2,369,752 downwards.
GAGATGTTGTGATTCCCCTTCTGAAATCAGCGAATCGGGACGAGCAGCAGTTCACTGACCCCGAAGAGTTGGATATCGAACGCAAAATAAAACGGCATTTGGCCTTTGGACACGGCATTCATATGTGTCTTGGCGCTCCGCTTGCTCGTGTAGAAGGGGACGTGGCGTTTACTACGCTTTTACGTCGGCTACCGGATATTCAGCTCAGTATTCCTCAGGAAGAGATTCATTGGCACTCTGCTTTGTCATCACAGGGATTGGCAGCATTGCCTGTGAAATTTTAATAGATAAACTTAGTGTGACCCATTGGAGTATGACGAATTTTCGTCATACTCTTTATTTGTATAGATGATAGAATGGAATGAACAAGAAACATGTTAATGGATTGAACACTGCTTAATGTAAAAGATAAAGTGGGATACATAATTTTTGTGGTGGAGGTAAACCTTATGAATAAAGATGAACAATTCATGCATAAAGCCATTGAGATTGCTCTGCAAGCTCGCAAAGAAGGAAACGAACCATTCGGCTCATGATCAATTAGCGGAAATTGCTGGTGGCAACATCATGATCTCGTGTGAAGAAGTATTCGACAAAAGTCCTCAAAAGCCTGAGGTAGTAGGGAAACTACTGGGCGCAGAAGGGTTAAAAGTATTCGAAGGATATTCAATTTCATTCCTAGTCGTTATCCGGACAAAAAATTTTTTTTTGATAATTGCTTGATTTTTTTTTCAACGTCTGATAGTGTAAGACCTGTGATTTTGGGAAGTTAATTTATCAATATGAATTAGAGCTTTCCAGCAGATAATTTTGACCACTTCACCAGGAAGTTAAGGCCATACGGACAGCCGGGTCAAACGCCGATTGGCAACTTACGTTGCTTTATTGATTGAGTTCAAAGCTCAAATTTTATAAGTTGGTTACTTTACAACCAGTGCAATTGCACATCAACTTGTGAAACGGTCAATAAGAGTGGTAAAGGCGAATTATTTGCTATATAGACTCTGATCCAATATTGATATACATGAAGGAGCTTTCCGCCAAAGGAGTTCTTGTGAACTTTTTTGGTCATGGAGACTTCACGTCTTTTTTATGATGTATATCGATAAGCAAGTGTGATGATGCGCGATTGCGAGCATTTTTCACCTTGCTTTTTTTGTTGTCTTGTTGTCACCGTATTAAACCAATTTTAAAAAAATACATATTGGGATAGGAGAATGTAAAATGGGAAAAGCACTAATCATCGGCGCCGGCGGCGTTGCTTCCGTGGCAGTACACAAATGCGTTCAAAACAGCGAAGTTTTTGAGGAAATCTGCATCGCGAGTCGTACAAAATCAAAATGTGATGAACTCAAAGCCAAGCTGGACGGCGGAAAAACAAAAATTACAACAGCACAAGTTGATGCTGACAATGTTGACGAACTGATCGCTTTGATCAACGAAGTTAAACCGGATATCGTTATGAACCTTGCTTTGCCGTATCAAGATCTGACAATCATGGATGCTTGTCTTGCAACTAAAACAAATTACATGGACACAGCGAACTATGAGCCACATGATACAGCGAAGTTTGAATACAGCTGGCAATGGGATTACAAAGAGCGTTTTGAACAAGCAGGCATCACTGCATTGCTCGGTAGTGGATTTGACCCAGGAGTGACTGGCGTATTCTCCGCTTATGCCCTGAAGCACTACTTTGACGAAATTGAGTACATCGACATTCTGGACTGCAATGGCGGCGACCATGGCTATCCGTTCGCAACCAACTTCAACCCTGAGATCAACATTCGCGAAGTATCTGCGAACGGAAAATATTGGGAAAATGGTGAATGGATCGAAACGAAGCCGATGGAAATCAAACGTGTCTACGACTTCAAAGAAGTGGGCGAGAAAGACATGTACCTGTTGTATCATGAGGAACTGGAATCTTTGGCAAAAAACATGCCAGGTCTGAAACGTATCCGTTTCTTCATGACATTTGGTCAAAGCTACCTGACTCACTTGAAAGCTCTTGAAAATGTAGGCATGACTTCAATCGAGCCTATTGAATATGAAGGTAAACAAATTATTCCACTGCAATTCCTGAAAGCAGTACTGCCTGATCCAGCATCCCTTGGACCACGTACTGTAGGTAAAACAAACATCGGTTGTATTTTCAAAGGTAAAAAAGACGGCAAAGACAAAACATATTATGTTTACAATATCTGTGATCACCAAGAGTGTTATAAAGAAGTGGGTTCCCAAGCGATCTCTTACACAACAGGCGTTCCAGCAATGATCGGTGCAGCAATGGTCATGACAGGCAAATGGAACAAACCAGGCGTATATAATGTAGAAGAGTTCAACCCAGATCCATTCATGGAAGAGTTGAACAAATGGGGCCTCCCATGGGTAGAAGACTTCAACCCGGTACTCGTTGATGAGCTGCCAGAAGAAGTTAAAGAATCGGAGCTTGTTCGCTAAAATGCGGTTCGAGCAATTACCGACACCATGTTTTGTTGTTGACGAGGCGCTTATTGAGAAAAACCTGAAAATCCTGAACGGTGTTATGCAGCGTACAGGTGCCAAAATCGTGCTGGCTCAAAAAGCATTCTCTATGACTGCGATGTATCCGCTGATTGGAGAATACCTGAGCGGTGCAACGGCAAGCGGTTTGTATGAAGCGCGTCTGGGCCATGAGGAAATGGGCAAAGAGAATCATGTCTTTGCTCCAGCATACCGCGCAGAAGAGATCGACGAGATTATCTCCATCTGCGACCACATTATTTTCAACTCATTTTCGCAGCTTGCAAAATTCAAGGATAAGGCGCTTCAAGCTGGCCGTAAGGTCGGCTTGCGCGTCAACCCTGAATGCTCTACCCAAGAAGGACATGAGATCTACGATCCGTGTTCTCCGGGTTCGCGTTTTGGCGCGAAACTGGAGGATTTCGATGCAGACCTGTTGGAAGGCGTCTCCGGACTGCACTTCCACACACTGTGTCAGCAAAACTCCGACGATCTGGAGACTACGCTGAATGCAGTGGTCGAGAAGTTCGGACAATGGTTGCCGCAGATGGAATGGATCAACTTCGGTGGTGGGCACCATATCACACGTGAAGATTATGATATTCCAAGACTGGAAGCATGCATCAAGCGTATGCAGAACGATTATGGCCTGGAAGTATATCTGGAGCCGGGAGAAGCTGTTGCGCTGAACGCGGGTTATCTGGTGACCTCTGTGCTGGACTTCCATAAGAACGGTATGGACATCGCTATTCTGGATACTTCAGCTACGTGTCATATGCCGGATGTGCTGGAAATGCCATATCGTCCGCCGCTGATCGGTTCGGGAGAAGTAGGCGAGAAAGCCCATCTGTATCGTCTTGGTGGACAAACCTGTCTGTCTGGTGACGTAATTGGGGACTATTCATTCGATCAGCCTTTGCAAGAAGGCGACCGTCTGGTATTCGAGGACATGGCGATTTACTCCATGGTGAAAACCAACACCTTCAACGGCATGCCGCTTCCAGCGATTGCAGTCAAAAGAAAAGACGGCGATTGCGAAGTTGTTCGCGAATTCGGATATCAGGATTTCAAAATGAGGCTGGCATAATTACTTCATTATATAGTAAGTATTAATATAGAATTGATTATAAATACAAAGAAGGGAACCTGCAGACAGGTTCCCTTTTTAACGTTAACTGAAGTTTAACGATTAGATTTAATGATGTTTATTAGCCGGGTTAGATGATGTCTAACCGTATTCCGGTGATTCGGTTTCGAGTTCAGTTTCGAATTCGGTTTCGGATTAATTTTGTGGTTTCGAGGATGCTCTCGCAGCGTATGGAAAGATCGGTTCTCTTAGTTCGAAGTCATACGTCAACCCATCCACAATGCCGACTACACTTTCACTGTCATACAACTCTAGCAAAAATCCAGCCATTTGTTCCGCCGTATGGAACTTGGGAACTCTGCCTTCATATTCAAACTCGTCTACATTAAAGGAATGTTTCGCAAACTCAGTCTCGGTTGCAGCCGGTGCGAGAACTTTGGCTTGCATCGCTGCGTTCTTACCTTTTAACTCTTGCGCAAGTCCTTCGGTAAAGGCACTTACATAGAACTTGGTTGCGCAGTAGGTTACTGCATCGGCTACAATCGTATATCCACCGCCAGAGGAGATATTAATGATCTGTGTGCCATCAACATCTGCATAATCACGTACATACAGGGAAGAAAGAATCGTAAGAGCTTCTATATTTAGATGAAGCATCTGTTCAATCTTGGGCAGGTGTTGTTCGCCCACGGAAGCAAAATTTCCGAATCCGGCGTTGTTAATCCACGTCTCAATGGAGTAAGACTGAAGACTCTCATAGAATTCATGCACATTAGCGGCAATCGACAGATCCACTGTACGAATGACAACATCCAGATCAGGATTGATTTCAGCTACTTTTGCTTTTAACTTGTCCAATTCATCGGTTCTGCGTGCTGCCAGAATCATATTTTTGCCACGAGCTGCAAAAGCTAAAGCCGCTTCATATCCAATGCCTGAACTGGCACCGGTAATCACTGTATATTTCATGGGAATTCCTCCTGGATCTGATTTCATTTTTTATTGTGATGTGACCACGAGTTGATTATACTGATTAGAGCTTACTCTAAGTCAAGCGGGAAAATGGAGGGGAGGTTAACCATGCATACCATTGGTGAAGTTGCAGAATTACTCCATATCAGTGCACATACGTTGCGTTATTATGAGAAGGAACAGATTGTAACTCCTCTCCGAGATGCCAGTGGAGACAGGCGGTACAACGAGTCACACCTGAAGTGGCTGCAATTTGTAATTAAATTAAAAGAGACTCAGATGCCCATTGCTACCATTAAGAAGTATGCGTCCTTGTTTCAGGAAGGGGAGCATACGGCGGCGGATCGTTTGAAGCTGCTGGAGGAGCATAAAGAGTCGATTCAAAAACAGATGCACATACTTAACACAGCAGATAAGATGCTTGAGCATAAAATTTCGTCGTATCGGGCGCTCATCGGACAATGAAGTAACACACACAAATGACGATCTATTGCCAAAACAGTGATTTTTATTATAGACTGTTTTTTATCGGTTGTTCATCAAGGGGGAAATGCAATGCATCAAAACAGAAAACAAAAGTCAAACAAGTTAAAGATCCTCTCCAAAGTATTATTGATTATCATTGGGGGATTTATAACGGCATATGGCCTGGAAGCCATATTGATCCCGAATAATGTCTCAGATGGTGGTGTCACAGGTCTGAGTATCGTAGGATCACAGCTGTTCGGATTACCACTGGGGATGCTCATCGGGATTATTAACATTCCATTTGTGTGGCTCGGGTACAAACAAATCGGAAAAAGCTTTGCGTTATATTCGATCATCGGTATTGCTTCACTTGCAATCAGCACCAGTCTGATGCATCATGTACCAACCATCATTGAAGGTGATACCTTGCTTGTTACGGTTGTCGGCGGGATTATCATCGGTTTTGGTATGGGACTTGCATTACGTAATGGCGGGGCCTTGGATGGCATAGATATGCTGGCTGTACTCCTTTCGCGAAAAGTACCTTTTGGAACCAGTGATCTCATCCTGTTCCTCAACATGTTTGTATTTATTGTCGTTTCTACCGTGTTTGGTCTGCAAGGCGCGATCTTGTCAGGACTTGCGTATTTTATTGCTTCTAAAGTAATACATATTGTTGAAGAGGGCTTGAGCGGCTCCAAAACGTTTAAAATTATTACGAATCAACCTGAGATTATGGTTGAAACCATTCGGGACCGTTTAGGCCGTGGAGCAACGTATACCGAGGCTTACGGTGGCTACTCTAATGAGCAATTCAAGGAAATTACTTGTGTCATTAACCGGATGGAAGAGAGTAAAATTAAAGATATCATTCACGAAATTGACCCAACTGCTTTTGTAGTGGTATACGATGTAGCTGAAGTGAGAGGCGGCAATTTCAAAAAGAAAGATATTCACTGATTCCGAAAAACAAAATTAACTTATACGTAGTTGGTCAACCAGGAACTTCTGGTTGGCTTTTTTTGTATGTCCACAGCGTAACTTGGAGTTTCAACAGGCGGATTTTCTTATTAGTTTGATACGAATATTTAAATTTGCAAATAAAATAAAGATGGTTTATTATTATATCAAATGATACAAGTTACTATCATTATTGAATGTGAATGTTGATTACAAAACAACAACATGAATGCAGAAGAGGAGAATGTTTTATGGCGTGGTTATTCCTTATTCTTGGAGGGATTTTAGAGGTAGGTTGGGCATTAGGTTTGTCATTCTCCGATGGTTTTTCGAAAATCGAGATCGTAATCCCCACGGTTATTTTAATGATTGGCAGCTTCTACTTCTTTGCAAAATCCACTAAAGTACTTCCTGTATCAACGGCTTATGCGGTGTTTACCGGACTTGGTTCATTTGGAACCGCAATTGTGGGAATGATTTTTTTGGGGGACTCCGTAAGTGCAATCAAAATCGTGCTGGTCATGATATTAATCAGTTGCATCATCGGTCTGAAATTTGTATCCAATGAACCTAAACCAAAGGCGGGTGTATAGAATATGAGTTGGCTTTTCTTGATCTTAGCTGGTTTATTTGAAGTTGGCGGTGTAATATTTCTGAAACTTTCAGATGGATTCACCAAATTGAAACATACATTGATGTTCGCTATGTTTCTGGGATTAAGTTTCATTTTTCTTTCCCTGTCTTTGAGAGAGATACCAATCAGCATTGGTTATGGAATCTGGACAGGTATTGGGGCATCGGGCAGTGTACTATTAGGGATGTATGTATTCAAAGAGCCCAAAAATGCAAAGAAATTGGCTATCGTTAGTGGGATTATTGTCAGTATTGTGGGATTGAAACTAGTCTCTTAACTGGATAAATTAGCTGCATTAACAACGGAACGATATCCATCTCATCTATATTCATGCATAAGTACAGCTCTCTTATGGAAAACTTCTGTAGTACGAATTAAATTGCATGACTTCAAGTATGTATGGGAGGTTAGCATAGTGACAAAGCAGGACCCGCAAGAGCTTTTGAAGCAAAAACATGAACTGGATGATCAAAAAAGACAGTTTACTAATTTTTCGCGGAATATTTCAGGTCATGGTGAGGTTGAAGCTGGTCAAGAGTTCAGTGTTGACCGGGTACCAGATGATCAAAACCGTATGAAATCGGTTGAGAACAGACGCGGCGAAGTTTAAAACGTTACAACATAAGCCGATCCTTTCATGGATCGGCTTATTCGTGCGTAGCATTTTATCGAATAGGAAGATATATGTTGTAGTTGAGAATGATTATCGATAGAATGGAGAAAAGTGAAAATATCCGCTGATTTTGCTGATGTTTTGCTAACTTAATGGGTTGTGGAAGGTGAAGGAAGAGATGCACGTAGAAGAGCATGTGAAGTTATGGAATCTGGCCTCAATTAAAATATGGGAAGTGCGTCACGTCGTCGTGCGCGCTGGCGAACCCATCCATGCCTATCGATTTCCAATTAGCGGTTTTATATATACAGTTCGCGGCAATGCAACGATTACGCTGGATGACACGATGTACGCGATCGATCAGATGCAAGTCTTACATGGAGGCAAGGGGGTATGGATGAATATTTCCCTGAACGAGGATTCATTCGAATTTTATTTGATGTTTTATCGGGCTAATTTGTCGTTATCCAATACTCGTGAGAATCAAGCTCTGCTCAGGCAACATGTCCCGTTTCACGTGCAATATGCTTTCGCCCCAAGCTATCCCATTGACTTATATGATAAAGTCCAAAGAATAGAGCAACATTGGGAACGGACGGATGCGTTCTCGAAATTTCAGGTAAAGACGTTATTTTATCAATTTATTAATGAATTAATGAGGCAGTTAAGTGCACAAGGAATTGAGACTGCCAAGCCCGATCTGGTAGCTCAAGCCGTTCGTTATCTTCAAGAGAACTACATGTTGCCCGTTATGGTCGATCCGCTCGCAGAACTTCTGGATTGCAGTGCAGGGCATCTGTCGAGAACGTTCAAGAAAGAGACAGGCAGCAGTCTGATTACCTATTTAACTCGGATACGGATGTACAAAGCCAAGGAGCTACTGTTGCACACAGATGCATCTCTTCAGAAGATTGCCGAGGCAATCGGCATTCCAGATGTGATCTATTTTAATCGTTTATTTAAAAAGCATGTTGGCCTTTCACCAGGTCGGTTCAAACAAAAATGTATCGCCCTGCCAACCGGTCAGAATAATGCTATCCAAGAATCAGAATTGTCCATTGTCAGTCCCATGCATCGCGGTTATGATCCTATTGATGATGATAATTATTATCAATACAACTCAAAAGGAGAATCACTTACATCTATGAGATCGAGAAAACCCGTTGCATTGCTTTTGATGCTCAGCCTTACATTATTAATATCAGCCTGTTCCCCTTCTCAGGGCAGTTCAGCAACAAGCAGTAATGGAACAAGCGGTAACAATGCTCCAACCACCGAAGTCGCGCAATCCACCGAATCAGCAGTACAGGAGCGTGTTGTTAAACATCCTTGGGGAGAAACTGTCATCAAAGGTGATCCTCAGCATATTATTTCGTTGTTCCCGGCTGCAACTGACTATTTGTTAGCACTCGGTATTGTACCCCAGGCAGCATCCAGTAATGAGGAGGGGAGTGATCAGTTTCCTACCTACCTGTCCGATCAACTACAAGGAAAAGAAAATCTGGGCTGGCAGGTTGATCCCAACTACGAAAGCATATTGGCGGCAGAGCCAGACCTGATTATCGGTCAGGATTTCATGAGTGATGCCTATGACAGCCTCAGCAAAATTGCGCCTACCTTGCTGGCAGAGAAGCTGCAGGACGAGCAAGGTATTATTCGTATGAAGACAAGCCTGTTACATATGGGAGATATGTTAGGGAAGACGGATCAGGCCAAACAGGTCATTGAAGAATACGAAAAGAAAGCTGCAGAAGCCCGTGAGAAAATCAAGCAATCCATCGGAGACGAGACCGTGATGTTCCTGCGTTTATCCGATAAAGAAGTGCGTTATTACAGTAAAAGAAACTATGAGGTTCTGTACGACGATCTAGGCCTGACACCTCCTGTATCCATACCTGACCCGACAGATTCAATGAAAGTAATCTCCATGGAGTCGTTACCATCGATTAATCCCGATCATATTTTCCTGTTGTCATCAGACGAGAATGAAACGACAGAATTGCAAAAAACAGCAGTGTGGAAAAGCCTGAATGCTGTTAAAAACAACAATGTCTACATCGTTGACTACGGCTTGTGGTTCCAAGGTCCGGGAGGACCCATTGGACAGAGCAAGATTATCGACGAAGCGGTAAATTTCCTTACCCAATAAATAAGGAAACTAGACAGGAGGATTAATGCATATGGAAACGTCCGTCGTAGAGAAGCTCATTCGTGAACGAAGAACCATTCGTCAGTTCAATGGCAAACCGCTGGCCAAAGAAACGATCATGCACTTGCTGGAAGCGGCCGTGTGGGCACCTGTTCATTCCCGTAAAGAGCCATGGCGCTTCATATTATTTGTAGAAGAAGGTCGGAAGCAATTTGCTGATGCGGTGCTACATACGTTTTCCAAAGATGAGCGGGAGCGCTGGACAGAGAAGTTGCAAAAGGACTATTGCGAATCTATCCAAGCCCATCTGCTGGTTGTGATTGAGGCTGATCCGAGACAACGGGTATGGGAAGATGCTGTGGGGGCTAGTGCTGCCCTTATTCAAAATATTCAACTCCTGGCATGGGAGCAGGATATCGGCGTAGTGTGGAAGACAAATGAATATAATTTCGATCCTGATTTCTACTTCAAGACCGGTGTGAGACCAGGGGAGAGAATTGTTGGCACACTTCATCTGGGGTATTTTGATACAAACAAGGTTCCCAAACCTCGTCCTCGCACACCCGTAGAAGAATTGATGACCTTTGTCTCCACGGCAAGAGCAGAAGTACAGTAGTAGTGATACTTCATACGGTTCCGAGCTGTGAAACGAACTCATTGTAAGCCGCGAACATAGCGGCTTTTTTGCATAATTGAATATCGATGTTGATTGGATGTCAGACATTGAGGAGTTCAAACTGTTTCTGATTAACGTTATCTCACACTGCCTGCCAAATCATGAACGAAATGTAATACAAATTCGGCGGTCAATAAATGGATGGTTGAGGCCATATAGGTGGTAGTCAATCGTTGTAAAAGGTCGTATATTAATAATATGTCGATTGTGGGAGGGAACATGTACCACATCGCAAAATGATAAACGATTTTACATAGAAGGACGGGAAAAAATGGACTTTAAACCGCTTGCTTCATTTATTGACCGCATTACATCCTGGCGTGTACCGTGGGCAGAGGTGCTGGTGATGCATCGAAATGATACCGTTTTCCATTATCGTAATGGATACGCCAATCTGGAAGAGAAAACACCTATCGGTGATGGAGCGATCTTCAATCTATACTCCATGACCAAAATTATGACTTGCGTGGCAGGGCTGCAACTGGTGGAGAAAGGGGCAATGCTGTTAAGCGATCCCTTATCTGATTATCTGCCAGAGTACGCTGAGATGACGGTTAAGAAAACGATGCCGAACGGGGAGATCCGACTGGAAAAGGCGACAAGAGCCATTACCGTACGTGATTTGTTCACCATGACTGCCGGGTTCTCGTATGACGTTGGTTGTCCAAGCATTCAAGAAGCTGTAAAAAGAACCGATGGAACATTGCCAACACGCGACTTCGCGAGAGCGCTTGCGAAAGAACCGTTGCTGTTTGAACCAGGGACACACTGGAATTACAGCATGTGCCATGATGTGCTGGGAGCCTTGGTGGAAGTGGTAAGTGGCAAACGCTTTGGTACGTATCTGCGGGACGAAATCACCGGGCCCCTTGGCATGAACGATACAGCGTTTAATCTGAACGATGAGCAGCAGACACGCCTGATTCCACAGTATGCTTACAATGATGAGCTTGAAAAGGCTGTACGTTTGGACGGCAATGGATTCCGTGTGGGTACGGAGCTGGAAAGCGGCGGTGCAGGGTTGCTATCAACCGTTAGCGATTATGCACGTTTTCTGAACGCGCTTACTGGGCATGGTACGAGTCCCGAAGGCGTGCGCATTCTGTCACAAGCTTCAGTGGAACTGATGCGAACGGACCACCTGAACGAGATGACTCGTGCTGATTATTCCTGGGATCATATGTATGGATACGGCTATGGACTGGGTGTTCGCACACATATCTCCAAAGCAGGAAGCGGCTCACTGAGTCCAATTGGCGAATTTGGATGGAGCGGCGCTGCTGGTTGTATGGCTATTATTGATCCGGATTCAGAGCTTACAGTCATGTATGCACAGCACCTGCTGAACAGTCAGGAGCCGTACGTTCAACGACGCTTACGAAATGTGGTATACTCCTGCCTGTAAATCATATCGTATTCGAAGTTACTTGAAGAGCCGCTAAATAGCGGCTTTTTTATGTTATATGAGTCGAAATCTATTAATTAGTTTGTTATTTCTTTATTAGAAAGGGTATGTTATCATTCTTAGGAAAATAGTACTAGTAGGAGGATATGCTTATTGAACATGAACTTAAATTCATTACATAGTTTGATCAAGATTATACTCTAGCAAGTACCTGTTTGAATGTTGAGATTGTGCACGGTTTAATATTAGAAAAGCGATGTTAGATTTTTATTTTTTTACTCAAAGGAGAGTCATCGATGATACACCCTAAACACAATGCAAAATGGGCTTCTCTGGCCTTACTTACCTTAATCGCCTATGTTCTGAGCGCATTGCTTCTGCTACCACCTAATGCCGCTGCCAAAGGAGAGCAAATCTCCGCCAAACAGCTCGAAAGTATGAGCCGGCTTTCATTTACGCTTCGTGATGCCAAGCAAACGGCTTACACCGTTTATATTTTTGCTTATGATGAACAGAAGAGTACACTAACCGAAGAAAATGGTTGGACAAACAATAAAAAAGGCGACAAGAGTTATTCAGGCACGTATCGTGCAGCCTTGCTGAAAAAAGGTGCAGCATACGGAACTGTTCAGGCAGCAAAACTGGATATGAGTACGATTATTTTGCCTCAAACCTGGAACTTTGTTGTGAAAAGCAAAGAGGCTAGTACACCAGACATGCTGATGATCACCGATTGGGGAACTTCTAATTTCAATGAGGTGAAAACGTATATTGTTCGTTCCGGGGAATTGCGCCGTGTAACATATGTCGATAATAAGGGAAAAAAAATCGACGATTCCTACTCTGCAAGCAGAGATGATGGAATCCGTACTCTTTCAGGTGCCCGAGTGCAGTTCAAAAATTACAACAACCTTCAATTCGTCTATGGGGTTGATACGTTTAAGTTGAATGTGAATAAATTGGAAATGCGGTTGGAAGATACGCGTAACCTTCTTTCAAGAGATTGGCCGAACTCGGGTGTTGGCGATCGCGCTTACCTGAAAAGCCTGAAGGAAGCCGCTTTAAAGGGTGTGTTGCCAGGCCGGACGGACATCAAGATTGGTATGACGCTTCAAGCAATGCAAAAAAAATTGGGGAAACCCAATTCTCGTTCAAACGGGGAATGGGGAGCGTACTATTATTATTCTAAATTCGGCATCGGGTTTGATTCATACATGCACGAGCTTAGCAAGAAATCACGTATTGCGGTTATCCAGCTTTACAATGAAAAGCAGTATCTCTCACCATGGAATGTGAAACGATGGATGGGAAAACCCGCCTCGGAATATTATAATGAAGTTGTGGGTGGTTATGAGATGGAATATGAGCTGGGTAAGCACACTATAGTTTTTAATTATTTGGAAGAAGAAGACTTAATTGACTTTACGAATATATATTAAGGTATAACATAGCGAGAACTGAACGTATTCGTATACGAACTTATATGAAAAGCCGCTAATTAGCGGCTTTTTTTGTTATCCAAAAAATTGGGACGCGTAGTCTATTTCATTGGAGTGTTATTAGAGCTTTGCACAGAACGTACACGATTGACTAAATAAATGCCGACTGACACGAACAGTAATGCGACCAGATTTTTCAGTTCCAAGATCGTTTCCCCCAGAAATAACGCTGATAATAAAGCGCCAAACACAGGGATAAGGAAGTTGTAGACAGACACTCTTCCGACCTTGTTGTACTTGAGAAGCATATTCCATAGACAAAATGCGACAGATGACAGCAAAGCCAGGTAGATTAAGTTACTGGTGGATTCCAGGGTGAAATGGGTGACCCGACCGCCGAGTGATAGACCTAACAGCGTAAGTACCAGTCCCCCGACGAATAAGCTGACACCTGTTATGATCAGAACATCGATGGTGGCGGTGAGACGTTTTGCGTAAAGGGCTGTAACGGAAAAAACAAGTGCCGCTATAATAACGAATCCTTCCCCTGTGAATGAAAAGGAAAAAGCAAGCAGATCCGTATGGAAGTTTACGATGATTACACCAACGAATCCAAGCAAGCAACCAACGATTTTATTTCTGCTTAATTTGTCGTTTTTATAGATGAAATGGGCCAGAACAACACTGAAAAAGGTTGTAGTAGCGTTCATAATGGAGCCTTTGACACCCGTTGTATTGGCTACGCCGACGTAGAAAAACATATATTGCAAACCCGTTTGCAATATACCTAGCATGATGAGGCTGGTCCACTGCGGCTTGGATAATTGGAGCTTCTCTTTTCTAACGATACGAGACAGGAGCAAGAGCAGCAAGCCCGCCAGTGTAAACCGGTATCCTGCAAATACATACTTGGAAGCAATATCTTCCGGCAGAATGTTAAACGCGATATATCCAAGTTTGATGGATGGGTACGCACTTCCCCATAACAAGCAACACAGGCTTGCCACGAGCATGACAAAAATGGGATCACTAAATTTACTCGGTTTCTCAAGGGTATTTCTCTCTATCACTTTCGATCTTCTCCTCACATTTCATGTACATATGTATGTATGAATCTATTAATATCCTCACTGACCATATCACATATCGCTAATCTTTGTAATGATAATTAATAATCCGCTCCTCAGGTGGTCTGATTAAAAGAAGGAACGGTTCATGAGGAGTCTATGTTATAGATTCCTTTCTAGTAAAATCCCTACTTGTTCTGCGACAATATGAGGTTGCCGGGGTAATCCATTGGTGAAATAGGATTCCACGATACCAACGATTGCTGTACCAAAGAACGTGAGAATCACTTCTTTTGTTAGTCCTTTATTTTTCCCCTCCGTCACATTCACCTCATCTTTCAGTTCTTCAATGACAAGAGCCAGGAAGCGATTGCGGAAAAAAGGGGCTCCTTTACTCAGTAACATAGCCGAGAAAAATGAATAGTGAACTTCAAAATAATCGAACCAAAGTACATTGCTTTCTATAAAATCCAGATCCGATGCTTCCTTGCACAATCTCCTTAGTTCATCAATATGTTCTTCAATTAATTTATCCAGCAAGTCAAATTTGTCCGAATAGTGATGGTATATCGTTCTGCGGCCGACATTTGCATGATCAGAGATATCTTGCATCGTAATGGTATCAAAAGGTTTCTCGTTCATGAGTTTGATAAAAGCGGATGTGATCGCTTCCTGAGACTTAAGTATTCTTCGATCTGTGATAGAAACGATAGTAATCACCATTCTTTCCAGAGAGTAATTGGACAAATGTTGTCTTCTTGCGCCATAAGACACAGATCGAGTTCATTTGATCCTTGCAGAGGCAGTGCAATTATTTTATATTATACACGAATGTGCGATATCGCACGTATGTGTGTAATCACTTTTAGGTCAACATAGGAGCAGGACGCATTAATCAATAAGAGCGCATTGGAGGAAATAAAATGGTTAAACATGAAGAAGTTAAAGATGGAGTGATATTCCCGGTAGGAGAAAAAAACGAAGCATTTTCGCAATATTTCATAGGGCAAAGTTATCTCCAATCCTTGGTTGCTGATCCCAAAGTGAAAGTGGGTGTTGGGAATGTAACGTTTGAACCGGGATGCAGAAATAACTGGCATATCCATCGTGGTGGATTTCAGCTGTTGTTAGTGACTGGTGGGGAAGGTTGGTATCAGGAAGAAGGAAAACCTGCCCAATCCCTCAAAGCCGGCGATGTTATTGTGACTCATGATGGTGTAAAACACTGGCATGGGGCCGCTAAAGATAGTTGGTTTGAACACATTGCGATCACTGCGGGTACACCGGAATGGTTGGAACCAGTGACAGATGAAGTATACGGGGAGTTGTAAAATAAACGCTATAAATTGATTTATTCGAAAATGTTATTATCTAATTTGTTAAATTAAAGGCTAATTAAGTTCAGCGAGATTGCTGATTTTATGTTGATCTGGGTGCCATCACTCTGAGTTTTAATTGAGTGATGGCCTCTTTGCGTCTATGAAGTAACGATCTCCCTGACAGGAGAAAACCATGAAATAGATGGATTCCAGTGCACTTTATGTATACTTGGAGAAATTTCCAGAATGAAAACGCTTGTCAAATTGAAAATAATATGATAATTTAATGTCTGTAACCGGTTACACATAGAGGAGAGCAACTTATGACAACAATTAAAGACGTAGCTCAACTGGCTGGCGTATCTGTAGCCACCGTATCCAGGGTCATTAATGATAGAGGTTATGTTCATGCGGACACACGCAAAAAAGTGGAAGATGCAGTGAAGGCGCTTAACTTTTCACCAAATGAAGTGGCCCGCTCATTATATAAACGCAAGTCCAAACTGATTGGCCTGTTGTTGCCGGATATTACGAACCCTTACTTCCCGCAGTTAGCCCGCGGCGTAGAGGACCGGATGCAGGAGCAGGATTACAGACTGATATTTGGAAATAGTGACGAGGATGAACGGAAGGAGCAGGATTACATCCAGACGTTTATCCAGAACAACGTGGTAGGTGTGATCTCTTCAACGAACTACCCTCATTCTTCGATATATGAAAAACTGAAGATTCCCGTTGTGTTTCTGGACAGAACTTCACTGGATCGTCCATCCGTGTATGCGGATGGCAGGGAAGGTGGAAGACTAGCTGCAAGGGAGATTATCAAACGCGGCAGTCGCCGGATCACAGTTATGCAGGGACCGTCACAGATCAGACCCGCTCAGGATCGTTTTGAAGGGGCGATTGAAATCATCCGTGATGCTGGGTTAGACTACCGGGTGATCCAGACGACCTCATTTTCAATTAACGAGGCAGGTGTATGGGCTGAAGAATTATTCAGGAAATATGCGGACACAGACGGGGTCATTGCGAGCAATGACATCGCAGCCATGGCAGTACTGCATGAGGCATCACGAATCGGAAGAAAGGTTCCTGATGACGTACAAGTGATTGGTTTCGATGATATTCCGATGAGCAGCCTGTTATCGCCGGCATTGTCCACCATCCGTCAGCCAGCATACGAGATGGGAAGAGAAGCGGCGGGATTACTTATCCAGCTTGTGGAACAAGCTGCAATAGAGAATAAAAACATACAGTTGCCCGTAAGTTTCATCGAACGGGGCACTACGAGAAAGGTGAGATCAGATGGCTAAAATATGTGTAATTGGAAGCAGTTCAATGGATCTGGTTGTTACTTCGTCAAGACGGCCGGGGGCGGGTGAAACCGTTCTTGGCGATAGCTTCAAAACGGTTCCTGGTGGCAAAGGAGCCAATCAGGCTGTTGCCGCTGCACGACTGGGTGCCGAGGTTGCGATGATCGGTCGGGTAGGCGACGATGCTTTTGGCAAAGATATTGTAGAGAACTTTAGAGCAAATGCTGTAAATACGCAAAATGTGAAACCGGTTACACATTTAGAAAGTGGAACGGCTCATATCATTCTGGCAGAAGGTGATAATAGTATCGTAGTGGTTGAAGCGGCGAATCGGGAAGTCACTCCTGCATATGTCGATGAAGCAGCTGAAGTGATCCGCGATGCAGATATCGTATTAATTCAGCAGGAAATTCCGGAGGAAACGGTTGTGCATGTGAGTGCATTGTGTGCAGAATTCGGAACACCGCTGCTGCTTAATCCCGCTCCGGCGAGAACATTGCCGCAAGAAGTGATCGACAACGCTGCATATATCACGCCGAACGAGCATGAAGCTGAGATTTTGTTTCAGGGCATGAGTCCGGCACAGGCATTACGTCAGTATCCAAACAAGTTGTTCATCACGGAGGGCAGTAAAGGTGTACGGTACTTTGATGGCACTGACGAAATTCTAGTCCCAACTTATAAAGTTGAGGCTGTTGATACTACTGGGGCAGGTGATACGTTCAACGCCGCATTTGCAGTTGCTTTGGCTGAAGGAAAAGCGTTACAAGAGAGTATACGCTTCGCCAATCGGGCTGCATCGTTGTCCGTCACCAAGTTCGGAGCGCAGGGTGGCATGCCGACGCGTGATGAAGTAGAGGAGAGCTTGTAATGAAAAGAAATGGCATGTTGAATAGTCACATTTCCAAGATTTTGTCGGATCTGGGCCATACGGACATGATTGCGATTGCGGATGCAGGTCTGCCGGTACCGGACGGGGTACTCAAAATTGATCTGGCCCTCAAACTGGGAACACCAAGTTTTCGCGAAGTGGTGGAAGCGATCGCTGAAGATATGGTCATTGAGAAAGTCATTGTGGCTGAAGAGATTTGCGAAGGCAATCCCGTAGCCATGCAATTCATCACAGAGAAATTCGGGGTAGAAGCAATCGATGCTTCCGTCAGCCACGAACAATTCAAAGCATTAACACGGCAGGTGAAAGCTGTTATCCGCACAGGTGAAGCCACACCTTATGCCAATTGCATTTTACAATCGGGAGTCCATTTCGGTTAAAGGGAGGTTGCGTAATGCACATTCAGATGCAAGACATTTATAAAGCGTTTGGAACGAATCAGGTGCTGAGCGGAGTGGATTTTGAACTAAAGGATGGTGAAGTTCATGCCCTGATGGGGGAGAATGGAGCCGGCAAATCCACACTGATGAACATCCTGATTGGTCTTCATCAGCGTGATCAGGGAACCATCACCATAGACGGAGAAGAAAACTATTTTGCAAGTCCAAAGGAAGCCGAGAAACTGGGGATCACATTCATACATCAGGAGCTGAACGTATGGCCTGAAATGACGGTGCTGGATAATCTCTTTATTGGTAAGGAACTGACATCATCATTCGGATTGCTCAACACAAGACAAATGAAAGCGCTTGCCAAAGAACAGTTCGCCAAGCTTTCCGTAGACATACCACTGGAACGTCCTGCGGGAGAGTGCTCTGTCGGGCAGCAACAGATGATCGAGATTGCCAAAGCGCTAATGACAGATGCCAAGGTCATCATTATGGATGAACCAACAGCAGCACTTACGGAGCGTGAGATCCAGAAGCTGTTTGGTGTAATCAGCTCGCTGAAGAAGGAAGGCGTATCCATCGTCTATATTTCTCACCGAATGGAGGAGATATTCACGATCTGTGACCGGATCACCATCATGCGTGACGGAAGAACGGTAGACACACAAGCTATTCCGCAGACAAGCTTTGATGAAGTGGTGCGGAAAATGGTAGGTCGTGAACTTACCGAGCGTTATCCTGTCCGGAATCCTTCTTATGGTGAAGTTGTCCTCGAAGTAAGGAATGCAAGTAGCAAAGGTCTATTCGAGAATATTAACTTCACCGTGAGAGCGGGGGAAATACTCGGTTTCTCAGGACTCATGGGTTCTGGACGAACAGAGATCATGAGAACCATCTTTGGTTTGGATACGTTGGATAGCGGTGAAATCTTCATCCGCGGCAAAAAAGCGAACATTCGTAAACCGGCAGATGCAGTGAAACATGGAATCGGGTTTATTACAGAAGACCGCAAGGATGAAGGGCTGGTATTAGACTTCTCTATTCGCGAGAATATGGCGTTGCCAAATCTGTTCAGTTTCTCAAACAAAGGTTTCATCTCAACTTCAAAAGAACAAGACTTCGTAGATACACTGATCAAACGTCTACAGATCAAAACGCAGTCCTCCGAGACGGCGGCAAGGAATCTATCCGGGGGTAACCAGCAGAAGGTAGTTATCGCGAAATGGGTTGGTATCGGACCAAGCGTGCTTATCCTGGATGAACCTACCCGCGGAGTGGATGTCGGGGCGAAGCGCGAAATCTATGAATTGATGAATGAACTGACTGACCGCGGCGTTGCAATCATCATGGTATCGTCGGAGCTACCTGAAGTGATTGGCATGAGTGACCGGATCGCGGTTGTGCATGAGGGACACATCAGTGGCGAGGTTGCAAGGGAAGTAGCAACACAAGAACACATTATGACATTGGCCACAGGGGGACAGTGATATGACAACAATGCAGGAAAACAAAACGGCTAAAAGCGGATTCCGTTTCTCAAACGTGATACAAAAATTGGGACCGCTGCTTGGCTTAATCATTCTTATTCTCATCGTATCGGTGTTGAATCCAAGTTTCTTGGAACCGCTTAATATTTTGAATTTATTGCGTCAAGTCTCGATTAATGCGCTGATTGCCTTTGGTATGACGTTTGTTATCCTGACGGGTGGAATTGATCTGTCGGTCGGCTCAATCCTGGCTTTATCCAGTGCTTTTGTAGCAAATATGATGTTGTCTGGCCTCGATCCGATCTTGTCCATCATTATCGGTGTAGCACTCGGTGGTGTCATGGGTATGGTGAACGGACTGATGATTACCAAAGGTAAAATGGCTCCGTTTATCGCTACACTCGCTACCATGACCATATTCCGGGGACTAACATTGGTGTACACCAATGGTAACCCAATTACAGGCCTCGGGGATAATCTGTTGTTCCAACTGTTTGGCCGCGGTTACCTGCTGGGTATTCCGGTACCTGCAATCACGATGCTGATTACCTTCATGATTCTGTGGATTGTTTTGCATAAAACGGCTTTTGGCCGCAAAACGTACGCCATCGGCGGTAATGAGAAAGCCTCCATTATCTCGGGTATCAAAGTGAATCGCGTGAAAATTATGATCTACTCCCTGACAGGTATGCTCGCTGCTCTGGCAGGTGCAATTCTGACATCGCGATTGAATTCAGCGCAACCAACGGCAGGTACATCCTACGAGCTGGATGCAATCGCAGCAGTTGTATTGGGTGGTACAAGTCTTGCTGGAGGACGTGGACGCATCGTTGGTACACTGATCGGTGTTCTGATTATCGGCGTGTTGAATAATGGATTGAACTTGCTTGAAGTAAACTCATTTTATCAAATGGTTGTAAAAGGTATCGTCATTGCCATTGCCGTCCTGCTGGACCGCAAGAAAACAGCATAAGGAGAGAAGCGAATATGAAAAAGTGGACTGTAACACTCATAAGTATGCTGATGATCATCGTTCTGGCCGGGTGCTCTCTGGAGCCACCGGAATGGGCGAAACCTAACCCAAACAAAAGTAACGGACAGAAGAAAATAGGTTTGTCGATATCTACACTAAACAATCCATTCTTTGTATCACTGAAGGACGGGGTAATGGCTGAAGCCAAAAAACAGGGAATACAGGTCATCGTGGTTGATGCGCAGAACGATTCGGCCAAACAAACCAATGATGTGGATGATCTCATTCAGCAAGGCGTTAGTGCACTGCTAATTAACCCTGCGGACTCTGCAGCGATCTCCACAGCGGTTCAATCCGCTAATAGTGTGGGCATTCCTGTAATCACGCTGGATCGCTCCGCAGATAAAGGCGAAGTGGCGGCACTAGTGGCATCTGATAACGTTAAAGGTGGACGCATGGCAGCTGAATATTTTGTGGAACAACTGGGTGAGGGAGCAAAAGTCATTGAACTTGAGGGTGTACCTGGCGCTTCCGCAACAAGAGAACGGGGTAAAGGTTTCCATGAAGTGGCCGACAAGCAACTTGATGTGGTTTCTAAACAATCTGCTGATTTCGATCGGTCCAAAGGATTAAATGTCATGGAGAACTTGCTACAAGGTAATCCTGACGTACAGGCAGTATTTGCCCATAACGATGAGATGGCACTGGGTGCGATTGAAGCGATTCAAAGCTCAGGTAAAGACATTCCGGTCATCGGATTCGACGGCAATGATGATGCAATCAAATCCATTCAGGATGGGAAATTGACAGCAACAGTCGCTCAGCAGCCTATACTGATTGGCCAACTGGCGCTGCAAGCAGCTCTGGATGTGCTCAGTGGCAAGCAGGTGGAGTCATCGATTCCTGCTGAATTGAAGCTGGTAACGAAGGAAAATGTGAATGAGTAAATCATCATAAAACATGTATCTTCTTGGACATGAACAAAGAACTAAACCAAGCCGCTAATTTAGCGGCTTTTTTCATTTTGGAAGAAGCGTGCGGGCATCACATCAATCAGATTATTGACTTTTAAAAGCATATTAAAGGAACCCCAATTGTATTAATATCCACTTTTTCTTTTTGGACTGCTCCAAAAGAGCATTTATGGATATGTATATCCAATCCATGCGTTGCTATACTAGCATGACGTTCTACACAGTCTTCACAATACATAAGGAGGAGCTAATCTCATTGATTCATTCCTGTTTGGAATAGAAAGAAGGTGGCTGACATGAAACATCTAGTAGAAGAAAATCTTCAAGCTGTAAGACAGCAAATGGCATTGGCCTGCCAGGCTTCAGGTCGCAACATAGAGGACATCAAGTTGTTGCTCGCGACCAAAACGGTACCGCTAGAGAAATTACAAATAGCTATTCAAGCAGGTGAGGTCCTGTTTGGAGAAAACAAAGCTCAAGAACTCCGAGACAAATTCCCACTCATGGAACAAAGCAAGCAGGTGGAATGGCATTTTATCGGACATCTGCAAACAAATAAAGTAAAGGACGTAGTTAAATATGTTACTCTCATCCATTCCGTAGATCGTCTGAAACTGGGTCAAGCGTTACATAACCAGCTTCTCAAAGAGAATAAGACCTTAGACATTCTTGTGCAAATTAATACGTCCTACGAAGAAAGTAAATTTGGTGCCTCTCCAGAAACAGCCGTTGAGCTTGTAGAACAGTTGTCTCAATTCGAGACATTAAACGTGAAAGGTTTAATGACCATTGGAAAACTGAATGCGACGAACGAAGAAACACGACATTGTTTTCGATTGTTAAACCAGATCCGTACACAGATTAAAGAGAAAAATATTCCACGCGTAGAAATGGATATTTTATCGATGGGTATGTCTGGTGACTTCCAAGTCGCCATTGAAGAAGGAGCTACAATGATACGTGTAGGGACAAGTGTATTTGGTCAACGCTATTTACCGGACGAGTATTACTGGAATGAAAACACACGCATCGATGATTAAGTGAGAGGTAGTGTTAAATATGAAGACAGCATCCCCTTCGTTACGCGGCCGTGATTTGATATCGCCGGTGATCGCCGCTTTAATATCCGTAATTGTTAATTACGGGGGTACGTTTATCCTTGTTTTTCAAGCTGCAAAAGTCGCTGGTTTAAGCCCGGAAATGACCGCTTCCTGGATTTGGTCCATCTCGATTGGGGTAGGCGTAACAGGGATTTGGCTCAGTTATCGATACAAGGAACCGATTATTACAGCCTGGTCTACACCGGGTGTGGCGTTTCTCGTTTCAGCATTAGCGGTAACCCCTTATCCAGAAGCTATTGGCGCTTACATGATTTCAGCAGTCGGATTTATTATTTTAGGTTTGTCAGGCATGTTTGAACGTTTCGTTCGACTTATTCCCCCAGGCATCGCTTCCGGATTGTTAGCCGGTATTTTACTACAGTTTGGTATTTCGGCCTTTGGAGGGGCGAAGGTAGATCCTTTGCTTGTGATTGTACTGTTTGCAGGCTATATCGTGCTAAGAAGGTTTACTTCCCGTTACGCCATTGTTGGCATATTGGCAATCGGTTTGATTTATTTGATTTGCATGGGGAAAACAGACTTCAGTACAATCCAATTGGCTGTAGCATCGCCTGTATTTGTTGTTCCAGCATTTTCGTTAAATGCTTTACTTGGCGTTGCGCTACCGCTGTTCATTATTACCTTGACAGGGCAGTATATGCCTGGAATGCTTGTTCTGCGTAATGATGGATTCAAGACAAGTGCCAATCCTATTTTAGCTGTAACAGGTTTGGGTTCGCTTCTTGCAGCCCCATTCGGATCACATGCTTTTAATGTGGCAGCTATTACAGCAGCGATTTGTACAGGAAAGGATGCACATGAGGATTCAACCAAACGTTATATTGCAGGTATTGCTTGTGGTGTTTTTTATATTTTTGTCGGCATTTTTGGCGTAACATTGGCTGCTCTGTTTTTGATTCTTCCTGCTACCTTTATTGCAACATTAGCGGGATTAGCCTTACTTGGAACGATCGGTGGCAGTCTTGCCAATGCATTAACGGACCCTAAGGGACGTGAAACTGCATTGATTACGTTTTTGGCGACAGCAGCGAATGTGACTTTGCTTGGTGTGGGTGGTGCATTTTGGGGACTGTTTGCAGGAATGATGGCACATCTACTGATGAATAGTAAATTTCCCAAAAAACAACTTGGAACGAATAAATAACCGTAATATGGAGAGGAAGATGTTCATGAAACATTTGGAGAAGCAAGATAAAGTAATAGGAATGGCTGTCCAGCAAGAGCTTGGAAGGCAGCGGGATACGATAGAACTGATTGCATCAGAGAATTTTGTAAGTCAAGCTGTGATGGAAGCAACAGGTTCGGTATTGACCAATAAATATGCGGAGGGGTATCCGGGCAGAAGATATTATGGCGGGTGTGAGCATGTCGATACAGTCGAAGAGATAGCAAATAGCCGCCTTAAAGCACTTTTTGGCGCTGAACATGCGAATGTGCAGCCTCACTCCGGTTCTCAGGCCAACATGGCAGTATATTTTGCCTCGGTTGAGATTGGGGACACAATACTTGGCATGAATCTATCCCAGGGTGGTCATCTAACCCACGGAAGTACTGTTAATTTTTCAGGTAGGTTTTACAATTTTGTTTCATATGGTGTCGATGCACAGACGGGCCGCATTGACTTTGACGAAGTACGTAAACTTGCTTATAAGTATCGTCCACGCATGATTGTTGCAGGTGGAAGTGCATACCCGCGGACCATTGAGTTTGAATTATTTGCCCAGATTGCCGCCGAAGTGGGAGCTCTTTTCTTTGTAGATATGGCGCATATAGCAGGAATTGTTGCGGCAGGTTTGCATCCTAACCCGGTACCACATGCCCATTTTGTTTCAACCACCACACACAAGACCTTACGAGGACCACGAGGGGGAGCCATTTTGTGCCGGGAGTCCTGGGCAAAGGCGATAGACAAAGCTGTATTCCCGGGGACTCAGGGCGGGCCATTCATGCACGTTATCGCGGGGAAAGCGGTGGCATTAGGCGAGGCATTGCAAACCGAGTTCACAACATATATTGAAGGTGTTCTGAATAACGCCAACGTATTGGCAGAAACTTTAATGAATGAAGGACTTACCCTTGTATCGGGAGGAACAGATAATCATATCGTGTTGGTTGACTTACGAACTATGGGCCTTACAGGCAAAGAAGCCGAAGCTTTACTGGATGAAGTAGGGATTACGGCGAATAAAAATGCAATTCCTCACGATACGGCAAGTCCTTTGGTTACAAGCGGTATTCGTTTTGGAACTCCGGCTATGACTTCAAGAGGGCTTGGAGCCAGGGAAATGAAAGAAATTGCTCAGCTGATAGGGCTTGCTTTTAAAAATCCAAAGAACTCGGATGTGAAAAATCAAATATTAGGTAGTGTCCGTGAAATCACTTCGCAATTTCCTCTATATGAAGGGCTTAAATAGCTTAACAGCAGACACAAATAGAGCCTGCAATTGTTCTTAATGGATAACAATTGCAGGCTCGTAATGTGCTTGTTTATATTGAAACTTAAGACAGCCCTAGTAGGCTATACCTACACGAGACTGTACATACTCATCAGACATTAATTGGTGATAAGCAAACTCCGCAGTATCGATTACAGATATAGAAGTTCCACCGTCAGGCAAATAGTCGCGCTCAACCCGGTACTTACCAAGAGATTCTCCATCAAATAAGTAGGTAGGACACACGATGGTCCATTCTAACTTTGAAGCTTTGAGAATGTTGTACATCTCCAGATGCTCTTCAGCTGCTCGCGTGGACTTACGTTTGGACTCAGGGGATTGAAAACGAAGCAAGCCAGGATCCGTTCGACTTTCCAATATTCCTGCGGTACCAATGGTAATGATTCTTTTGATACGCTCCTGAGCCATAGCCTCAACAATATGTCCCATGGATTGCGATAATGTAGTCGTTCCATCGGTACTTAAGGAACTAACAACGAGATCCACACCCTGTATGGCGTGATGAATATCCTCTTTGACTAAAGCGTTTCCTTGATGTAGAACGAAATTGTCATCGTTGATTTGTACCTTTTCCGGGCTTCTAACCAGTGCAGTTACATGATGATTGGAACGTAGGGCATTGGAGACGAAATGACCTCCAACCCGTCCGGTGGCTCCTAACACTAAAATTTTCATTACAAAAAACATCCTTTCGAATCCGATTGCAGAGCATGTTCTCCATCATAATACAATCTTTGCAAGCCGATGTATGCCTTCCTCAATCTGCTCCTCATCCACTTTCGCAAAACCTAATATCCATCCTTTTCGATGACTCTCCAAGCAATATCTACTAAGCGGATACACGCGTACACCTTGATCAAGAGCAGCATTTGTCAGCGCTTCTTCATCAAATGACGTTTCAGATTCTAGAAGCATATGTAATCCCGTTTCCACACCACTTAATGTAAATCGTGAGCCTAGCCCAGAAGCAACAATGGCTTTGGTCATGACTTCGTGTCTGCGTCGATATATGTTCCGAACTCTTCTCATATGGCGCATAAAATGACCACGCTCAATAAAGTGAGTTAGCGTTAATTGTTCCATAATCGGCAGATGACGATAGGTTAATTCATGAACTTGGGTAAGGCGATCGATGGCTATTTTGGGGCCGATGATAGCGGATAGTCGAATGCCTGGTGCAACCATTTTGGAAAAACTCATCATATAAAGCGTATTCTGAGGTTGTTGACTAAATATAGTTGGAAGCGGATCTCCACGGTACCTAAATTCGCTATCGTAGTCATCCTCAACAATCCAATATCGATGATGAGCTGCCAAGTGCATCAATTGTTGCCTGCGTGGCTCCGACATAATAACACCAACGGCGCATTGATGAGAAGGTGTGACAAATACGAGTTTTGTCTGTGGGTGAATATGATCTACACATAATCCATACTCATCGACTGGAACGGGATCGACTTGCATCCGGCGGTATTTCATCGCCATCCAAGCAGCAGGGAAGCCGGGATCTTCTACGGAAACTGTGTCTCCCTCACTTAAAAGTGCCTGGGCAATTAAATCAATGCTATGTTGTGCACCTGAGGTTAACAAGATTTGATCAACATCGATATGAATGCCTCGTTCAAGTGATAAATAACGTTGAATCTGCTCTCTTAACGCCAGTAACCCTCTGGCATCGCCATAAGCCCATATATCCAAATTAGGTTCAGCGGAAGCTTGTAAAAAGGATTGCCTCCAGGCTTTTGTGAAACTTTCATCCAGATAAGGCTCGTGGGGATTAAAATCAATTTCTATTTTCCGATTGTCTCTATTGCCAAACCAACTATGCAGATGACCAATCGATTCGTTTAGTGTAGGCAAATCGGGCGGAATAGGCCCTTTCATCGTGATGCCTTCTGATGAACGAGGTGCATATGTCCAATCACTAACTCTTGTCCCGGCTCGTCGGGAGGTTACCGTATACCCTCGACTGAACAATTCCTCGTACACAATCTGTATGGTTGAGCGTGAAACACCAATTAATTGAGCAAGTTCACGTGAGGGGAGTAGCAATTCTCCTGGTTGCCATTTCCCGGTTGTGATATTATGAATCGCTTGATCCAAAAGTTGCTGCCAGATCGGGCGTTGGTCATTCCGATTAACTTTTAGCATTGCTTCAACTCCATTACTCATGCTGAATTATGGACTGCATTTATTTATGTACTTAGCCATGTTATTGGCACTCCATTGATTGATATACCATTATAGCAAAAGTTTAATTTGCAAACAAAACAAAGCTGAACTAAAGCGATTTTTACCGTGTGTCGAACCTATTTGGGTTGGTCCTGCTTGGTTCATACTCGATTCATATTCAAGCCACAGACAGTTCATCTTCTTCGGTTACACTACGGGAGTACGAACACAGAGATTCCTAATCCATAGACTAGACAGGAGAAGATGAGATTGACACGAAAGAAACGAACGTCTATCGCCGCCATAACTTTGGTGTTTGCAATGATGTCCCCAATGTCGGCCATGGCCACACCCGCTACCAGTAACGGTAGTAGCTCTACGTATGATCTAACTAAAAAGGCAGTAAGTGCAAAAGCCAAGGTACTCACTGAATCATACGCTACGACAAGTGTGCAGTACGCACTGATGGATGAGGGTGAGATTGTGATCTCCGGTCAGGCAGGCAAAAGCGACCTGAAAAACAACATCCCGCTTTCTTCAGATACCATGTATGGCATTGGTTCAACCAGCAAAATGATGCTCACAACCGCCGTAATGAAGCTAGTGGACCAGGGCAAGATCGATCTTGATGAGCCTGTCGTGAAGTATATTCCGGACTTTAAAATGAAAGACAAGCGTTACCAACAGATTACACCACGCATGTTACTGAATCATTCATCCGGACTTCTAGGAACGTCAAGTAACAGTGCAATACTGTTTGGAGATAATGATACCTATGCACATGATACGTTACTGGAACAATTGGCGACGCAACATCTGAAGGCCGATCCTGGCGCATACTCAGTGTATAGTAATGACGGTTTTACATTAGCTGAAATTCTGGTTGAGCGGGTCAGCGGCATGGACTTCACAACTTTCATGCACCGGTACATAACTGAACCCCTGGGTATGGAGCATACCAAAACACCGCAGGATGTTGTGGACTTCAGCCAGATGGCAGCAACATATGCCCCTTCGGATGAGGAGCAACTCCCATTAGAGACTACAAATATGATTGCCTCGGGAGGCATCTATTCCACCGCTGAAGATCTGATTCAGTTCTCGAAAATCTTTACAGGTGAGGTTGAAGGTGTTCTTTCGGAGGAATCCGTAGAGGCCATGGAGCAAGAAGAATACAAGAGAGGCATGTGGCCAGAAGAAGGCGATTCTTCTATTGGTTACGGCTTAGGCTGGGACAGCGTGAACCTGTTTCCTTTTAATGATTATGGCATCCAGGCAGTAAGCAAAGGTGGCAATACAATAACCTATCATTCCTCATTGATTGTACTTCCGGAGTATAATATGGCTGCTGCCGTAACCTCTTCCGGTGGTCATAGCTCAACGGATCAATTGCTGGCAACTGAGCTGTTGCTTGGCGCGCTTGAGGAGAAGAATATCATTCCTGAGCGTAAGCCGGAGAAGTCACATGATGCACCGGTGAAAACAACCATGCCGAAGGAACTTACACAGCACACAGGCATGTACGCGGGTGGGGCAAACATGTTAATGAAGATGGACGTAAAAGATGATGGGCAATTAACGCTATCTAATCTGTCGACTCCTAACAGTCCTGATCAGACCTATACGTACACCCCTGATGGCTCATTTGTTAATGATGCGGCTACGGAAAAGCTGAAGTTCGTTCAGGAAGTCAACGGGAACACATATTTGTGGTCTCGCTCGTATCAGTCTGTTCCTGGGCTTGGGCAAGTTGCTTCTTCTGAATTTAAGGCAGAAAAGCTTGAAACCAATGAATTATCGGAAGAAGTAAAGGCCGCATGGCAGAAACGGGAAGGCAAAGCCTACGTGTTGGTCAATGAAAAATACACATCCACACTGTACAACGCAGCAATGCCGATGATTCCCATTCATACTGTTAATGAGCTACCAGGTTATGTCTACACGAATAAAATCGTTGGAGCTAACCAAGCTGTGAACCAATTGCAAATTCCTGGATTGGCGGGCCGTGACACGATGGAGTTTAATTTCTATGAGGAAAATGGCGTGGAATATGTTACAGCTGGAGGCAACGTTTATGCTGCTCAAGACATCATCAAACCGATCTATGCAGGAAAACAATCAAAGACAACGATTCAGGCGAATGGTCATGCCACATGGTATTCGATTCCAGCATCAGCTGCAGGTAAAGAAATGAAGGTCAAGATGTCTGCAAACAGCGCATTTGCTGTATATAACCAAGCTGGCATAGGCATTAATCATACAGTGGTCAGTGGACAAAACGAAATTGTGTTGCCTGAGAACGGAACTATTGTATTCGCGGGTGAAGCTGGTTCGAAGTTCGAGATTGTATTGACAACCAGAGCAAATTAATAGATTATAAAAAACTGTACAATAAAAAGTCGCGGAAATCGCGGCTTTTTTGAGTTTTAAATTTTAAATAATACGTTTTAAAGTAAATGTAACTTTTTTCAGATTCACAATGTAATATTGGGTTTCGCGAAGCTTACTTAAAGGGTAAGTATTAAAAGGACTTTTACTGGTTGGAAAAAAATGATGGAGGAAAATGTTGCAAGTGGAAAGGCAAAGCATTGATTGTTAATATACAGTAAATAATAACAATCAAATGGGCAGAAGATCGACAATAAGCATAACCGTAATACCGATTCCAAAGAAAATAATGATTATTCGGACATTACCGAGACGGGGAGGACACATGAAAACAACGAAGATCTCATTTTTTATACTTTCACTGATGCTGCTCCTGGTGAGCGGTCTATCAGGATGGGTAGGGAACGCTGCCGCAGCGTCCGATTCCGGTAAAACCTATGTTATCGGAACTGATGTCACATTTGCTCCATTCGAATATGAAGATGAGAATGGTGATTTTGTTGGTATCGACATGGATTTGCTGGATGCCATCGCCAAAGATCAAAATTTCAAGTATCAAATCAAATCCCTGGGATTTAACGCAGCTGTACAGGCACTTGAGGCGAATCAAGTCGATGGTGTGATCGCAGGGATGAGTATTACGGATGAGCGAAAAGCGAAATTTGATTTTTCAGAGCCATATTATGATTCAGGCGTTGTTATGGGGATTAGTTCCAATAATGATACCATTAAAAGTTACGAAGATCTTCGTGGTAAAAAGGTCGCTGTAAAAACGGGAACAGAAGGGTACAGCTTTGCTGAGTCCATCGCCTCAAAATATGGCTTTACCGTTGTCCCATTCGATGAATCATATCAAATGTATGATGATGTAAAGACCGGTAACTCGGTGGCCTGTTTTGAAGATGAACCCGTTCTAAGATATGGGGTAAAGCAGAATAATGGTTTGAAAATCGTTACCGCCAAAGAAGACGGAGCTTCCTACGGATTTGCGGTAAGTAAGGGTAAAAATCAGGAACTTCTGGAGATGTTTAATGCTGGTCTTGTGAATATCAAAGCAAACGGTGAGTACAAGCGCATTATCGAAGAATATGTTGGAGAGAATTCCCAAGTCGCAAATCTGGGGCGTTGGGAGTTAATACAGAAATCTCTTCCTGCACTTTTTAAAGGTCTGGGAAAAACACTTTTATACACGATTGTATCCCTGTTATTTGCGTTTATCATCGGTCTGATTTTCGGATTCATGAAGGTGGGACAGAACAAATTCCTTCGTGGTGTTGCCACTGTATTTGTAGATATCTTCCGCGGTATTCCGCTGATTGTCCTGGCATTCTTTATCTATTTCGGGATTCCACAGGCGATGGGCTTCACGATGCCATTGTTCCTGGCGGCTATTCTGACACTTAGTCTGAATGCAGGGGCGTACGTAACCGAGATTATCCGAGGCGGGATTCAATCGATTGATCGTGGTCAGATGGAGGCAGCTCGTTCATTGGGACTTCCTTATCGCAAAGCGATGATAAAGATTGTCATTCCGCAGGCAGTGCGGGTTATGATTCCTTCCTTCATTAACCAGATGGTTATCACGTTGAAGGATACGTCAATCTTGTCCGTTATTGGTCTCGTAGAGTTGACACAATCGGGTAAAATCGTTATTGCAAGAACGTTCTCCTCTTTTGACATATGGTTAACGGTTGCGGTTATGTACCTGATTGTCATTATCACATTGACCAAAATTGCTGATTATCTGGAGGTGAAGGTTCGTCGTGGCTAAAATAAAAGTTGAAGGTTTGAAAAAAAGTTTCGGCTCGAATCAGGTCCTCAAGGGAATTGATGTGGCGGTCAACGAAGGAGAAGTTGTCTGTGTCATCGGGCCTTCCGGTTCGGGAAAAAGTACCTTCTTGCGCTGCATTAACCAATTAGATGTGATTACGGCAGGCCGGGTTATCGTGGATGATCAGGACCTGAATGACCCTAAAACCAACCTGAACAAAGCTCGCGAAAATATTGGCATGGTATTTCAACATTTTAACTTGTTCCCTCATTTTAGTGTGCTTAAAAACATCATGTTTGCGCCCAGAGAACTCGGGATATTAAATGCACAGCAGGCTCGTGATACAGCACTCAAATTACTTGAGCGTGTGGGTCTGTCTGATAAAGCAGAGAGTTTCCCAACACAACTGTCAGGTGGACAAAAACAACGTGTAGCTATCGCTCGTGCGCTTGCCATGAATCCGGATGTTATGTTATTTGATGAACCGACGTCGGCGCTTGACCCTGAGATGGTAGGAGAAGTTCTCGGTGTTATGAAGGACCTCGCGAGCGAAGGCATGACGATGATGATTGTTACCCATGAGATGGGTTTTGCTCGTGAAGTAGCTGATCGTGTGATCTTCATGGACGGTGGTTATATTGTCGAGCAGGGCACTCCTGAAGAGATATTTGGAAATCCGAAGAATGAACGGACGATCAGCTTTTTGGAGAAGGTACTCTAGAACTGAATCGAGAGTGAACACATTGAAAGTCGCTATTTAAGCGGCTTTTTTTGTTATATTTATGAGGTGATTTAATAGAAAGACCGATCAAACTAAGCCAAGAAAGAGAGGTCAGTACTCCATGGAAAACGTGTCACAAGAAGATCAACTGCAATCCATTAAAGCCTTTCAATCAACCATCCGCAAATCGGAAAATGCCTTAGTGAATATGACTCAGAAAAGGAATAACACAACATTGTTACAGAAACGTCTCCAAGCTTTATACATCGGCCTAGCACTGTTGGAAAAGGTATGGAATCAGAAATCTCATCCCTACACGGAGGAAGATATCGCAGAAGCTCGTCTTGTCTTGATGGGATTGTTTCCATCCCTTGAGAACATGTATGCCAAGTCCAAAGAAGGTAGCCCGCAAAAGACTCTTCTGGAAAGAAGGATTAAAGCATTTCATCTGGCCGTTCAAGCCATGGGTACATACTGATGAAATGAGAGAGAGGTCTGTCTAATGAACGACAGACCTCTCTTTTTCTTTTGCAAGCTTAGGAAAACCGATAGAGACGCACACCGTGCGCAGGTACAGTAGTAACTAAGGAATTCTCCGTAAATTCGGCTGCTTCACGGCTCCACAATTCGGTACCTTCGGTAATGCTGGACAGTCCGACCTCATCAATGGACAGATCCACAGGTAGAGCATTCTCACCGATGTTGAACACAGCGACGTAAGAGGAACCATCCGTATGCTGGGCAGTCCACACAATAAGATCTTCTTTGCGTAAGGCTTCTCTGGCTCCATAACTCTCGCGATGCATTCGCAGAACCTCACGATTCGTTAGCAGGGATAGTGTCCAGTCATCGTTATCTCGCAGTTCACCACCAAAGATGAGCGGGGAACGGAAGATGCTCCACAGTGACATCATCGTCAACTGCTCGTCAGGTGTGAACCGAGTCCAGCGATCTGCTCCACCACCGTCTACAGAACGGATACCGATATGACCCAAAGGCAACATATCACAGTCTGGCCAGCAGCCTGCTTTGGGAACGCTCTGCCACGTCCGGCAGCGGTCGAACATATCCAATAACAGTGGCCAGAGGTCCCAGAAGTCGTCCGTGACACGCCACATGTTGGCATGATCAGCCAAGAATTCTGAGTATTCTACTGGAGCAGGGCCAGGAGAGAGACTTAGTACCATGGGCCGACCGGAGCGCTCAATCGCTTTGGATATCATTTCGATCTCAGGCCGATGGGTGTCATAGAGCCTTGAAGCAGCAATATCGTCAACCTTCACCAAGTCAACGCCCCATTGTGCATACAGTTCAAAAAGCGAATCGTAGTAGGCTTGTGCGCCTTCTTTTGAGCTATCAACACCATACATATCTGTATTCCACGGACAGATGGAGTTCGGATGAGCAATATCGCGCGCAGTGGCGGTTGTTCCCAGAATCGGAGTAGCCGCATGTGCAGCTTGACGTGGAATACCACGCATGATGTGAATGCCGAATTGCAGCCCCAGACTATGAACGTAGTCGGCTAATGGCTTGAATCCCTGTCCACCTGCAGCGGAGGGAAACCGATTCTCGGCAGGCATAAGCCGCGAATATTCATCCATGATGAGTGGAACGAACGGACGATATTGCGAAGAATTGGCCAAAGGCTCGTACCATTGAATGTCGACCGTAATATAGCTCCAGCCGAAGTCTTTAAGATGTTCTGCCGTGTACTCGGCGTTGCCACGAATTTCGTCTTCCGTAACGGCTGCGCCGTAACAATCCCAGCTGTTCCAGCCAAGCGGTGGAGTTGATGCTGCAAGTGTATGATTCATGGGAATGCTCCTTTATGGATTAATTATTGCTCTCGCTCAATTCATCATAATAAAGGAATTTATTAATATCTACAGTAATGTTGAGTGTCGAATAGCAAAATATTGCGGTTAATCGAAGAACAATTTACGGTACACAAGGCTTTCTCCGCCACTACGAAATTCACCTGGCGTAACGCCGGTTATGCTGCGAAAGGCTTTGATAAAATAACTTCCGCTGGAATACCCGACTTGCTCGGCGATGACTTCAATGCTAAGAGAAGTTCCGCGCAGCAGTTCCATTGCTTTCTCGGTACGTACACGGGTTAGATAAGCACCAGGCGTCAAGCCCGTACTGGAGGAAAAGCGACGTATAAAGTGATATTTGGAAAGGGAAACATGCTCCGCTAGGTGATCGATACTGATCATCTTGGAGTAGTTGTTTTCTATGTATTCAACGGCTATTTGAATGTTTTCAGACCAATTCTCCCTGTTGCGCAATGTTGTTTTCTGTAATCGCGTTAATTCTGTCATGAACTGATATACGCTGGATGATGCGATCAGAGGATCAGTGATTCTGCCTGCCGCCGCATCAGTGACGATCATCCGCAACAGTCGGATGGGTGTACAATCAGCGGGAAGATAGGGAACTTCTCCTGCTTCACGAAGAAATTTTCGCCAATGGGACAGAATAAGAGTAGGCCTGAACAGCAGGAACAGAAACTCCCAAGGTTCTTTTGATGCTGAATGGTAGTAATAGCGATGTGGCCCTGGAATTTCGGCCAAAAAAGCTTGTCCTGCGGTAACATGATGAATACGATTATTCGACTCAAATACACCTTCACCCGAGATTGTATATTGGAATAACAGGAGAGGCCCGTCCGAACGTTCAAGTCCATCCCAATGATAAGAAGGATCGGTTATTGAATCACATCCAGCCGCATACAGTACACACAGTTGGAGCTCCTTGTCTTCCGCGAATCGAAACCCATAGGTTCCTCTAGGGATATTCATGTCAGCTCTCCTTGTTGCCCTGAATTTTTACTGCGCTCCGCGAATGAAAATATCTACTAGCTTTTGGCCCAATGAAAGATTGGAACCATATTTATGCAGGTTATCTTCCCGGTTACCCATTAACATCAATGTCGAGAAAGTCTCTGCGAGGAAAAATGGATCGTCCGTTCGCAGTCTGTTTTCATCCATTGCCCGTTGGAAATGGGAGGCTAACACTTCATGAATCTGATGCTCCGCGTTGCGTATATCCTGAATTTGAGCTGGTTCAAGAAAAGGCTCAGCTTCTCTGAGCATGGTTTCAATCTCCGCATGTGGATTTCCCAGTCTGGCCTCTGCCAGACGCACAAGCCCCGACTCCAGATTCTCGGCTTGATCAAGGATATGCGAGGTTAACCGGCTCACATTCTGTAACATCGTTGTAAAGGCAACATTAAAAAGCTCTGGTTTGCTGGTGAAATGATAATAAATGGTTGGTTTTGACACGCTACATGTTTTGCCAATTTGCTGAAGCGTGACTGTTTCGTAGCCATACTCCATGAATAACTGTGAAGCGGTTTGAATAATGGTTTGCTGAATTGAGATATCATCGTTGCCATGTTTGGGTCTTCCAGGCAATCGTTTGGGTGATTTTTCTGTCATTGGACTTCCCTCCATGAATATTTTATGACAAATAACGATAGTAAGCAAAATCATCTTGTAATTATACTTACCGGTAAGTATAATTATGAAGAGTTAAAAAAGGCATATCATTATCCTCATACTAAGGTGGTTTTAAGGTTGAAAACAGCACAACGTACTAACAAATGGAAGAAAATAATTATGTGGACCATCTTGTCCATTGTTATCATCGTGGCCGGAGTATTCGTATATCTCAATTCGGTTACGTATAGTCCCTCGGAGCGAGCCGAAACGGCGATGACAAGTAATGCTCAGGTTAATGTCACCAAGATTAAGGACGGTTACCGATTTGAACCCGTGGGTACAGAGATAATCAAACCGAATATTATTTTTTATCCAGGTGGTCTGGTTGAACCTGAAAGTTATTCTCCACTTGCCAGAGAAATGGCAGAACAGGGTCACCGCGTATATATCGCGAACATGCCAATAAACTTGGCGATTTTCGGTCAGAACAAGGCTGATTCCTTTATCGAGGAACATCCTGACGAAGCGTTTGTTATTGGTGGCCATTCGTTGGGAGGGTCATTTGCATCACGGTATGCTACGGAGCACAATGAGAAGTTGGAAGGAGTCTTTTTCTTGGCTTCTTATGCAGATGAAGGAGGGAGCGTAAAGAATACGGACTTGTCTATCTTACAGATTACAGGCTCGGATGACGGAGTGCTTAACTGGGAAGACTGGGAGAACTCCAAAGCAAATCTTCCGGAAGACACGACATATGTGAGTATTGAGGGTGGAAATCACGGTCAATTTGGCTCATACGGCATGCAAAAAGGAGATAATCAGCCTGCCATTACGGAAGATAAGCAGTTGGAAGAGGTTGTTGTAGCCCTAGAGAACTGGATGGATACATTAAATTAAACTATTAAATGAATGTGTTGAATGGTAATGATCGTGGTACGATTAAAGTCGCTATTTTAGCCGCTTTTTTTGTTGTAGAATAAAAATAATGCTTCAATGGAGCAAGGCAACAGCTTTAATTGATTGAATTTCAACTCCATAATAGGCTTACAGAATTGCTTTAATTACCACAAATCGTTAACATTAGAAGCATTGTCATCGAAATAGCACCAAAACGGAAGACAGCAAGAGCAAGAACATCAAAAGGAGAAAAGATTATGTTTTTCAGAAAATTTGCTTACACGTTAGTGATCATCCTCGCTGCATTATTGTTCTCAGGTTGTACGTCAGAGTCTTTGCGTGATCTCGGATCACCTCAAGTTTCGGAGGATATGGGATTTGATGAGGTTGCCAATTATATCTCGGAACACAATGAACTCCCACCAAATTACATTACCAAGAAAGAGGCCAGAGATCTGGGATGGGAACCAAGCGAAGGTAACCTGCGAGAAGTCGCTCCAGGCAAAAGCATCGGCGGCGACGTGTTCAGGAACCGGGAAGGATTACTCCCCAACAAAAAAGGCCGGATTTGGTACGAAGCCGATATAAATTACTCAGGAGGACGGCGCGGAAGCGACCGAATTCTATACTCGAATGACGGTCTAATCTACCAGACGACAGATCATTACAAGTCATTTGAACAGTTAAAATAAACGGAGGAAATGATATGAGCATCATTCAGATTAACGGAAACGACTTTCACAGCAAGGAAGAGCTTCATCAAATTTTGCAGAACCAGCTTGAGTTAGACGAAAGTTATGGAGGCAATTTGGACGCACTATGGGATGTCTTAACTGGGGCTGTAAGCATGCCGCTTACTTTTCAATGGATTGGCTTCGAGAAAAGTAAAGAAATTCTTGGAGAATACGCTGATCAAGTCATGGAATTGTTGCGGGAAGTTGAAGCAGAAATCCAAGGATTTACGTTAGAACTATATTATTGAAAAGTAGGTTTGGTTTTATGAGGCGATGGGCAACCATCGCTTTTTTGGTCTTCACATTTTTACTGAGACTCATGTCTAGATCATGCTATTTTCATGGCTTAATAATCAAGGTTGGGGTGATCAGACTTCCTTATACTTTAAACATGGAATAGGGTAGGCAGGATTGTAGTCGTTTACTAACGGTTGAATATGTAAGCGTATACTATCTCAAAGTGAACCATCGTAATGTCTGGATTGGTTATTACGACTAACATCATTTAGGGGGCAGAAAAATAATGAGAGCCGTATCAAAAGTGCTAGGAGCATGTCTCGTAACAAGTGTTGTGTTAGTTTCCGCCGGTTGCGGAAATGCTGGAGAGAATTCCGAATCAAATACGAGTGACCCCAACAGCCCGATCACATTTACCTTCTTCGGCGCAGATGCAAGTCCCAACTGGAACAAAATGCAGGATGCGGTAGGGAAGAAAATTACGGAAGAAACCGGTGTAAGCATTGATGCTGAATTCGATATTTCGAGCGGAGGCGGAAACGACCGCATTTCCCTGATGGCTGCCAGCGGCGATTATCCGGATTTGATATTCCCCAAAGGTAACTTGACCAGACTCGTTGATGCCGGGGCAATGATTGATTTGACGGATCTGATCGAAGAACACGCCCCCAACTTGAAAAAGATCTACGGTGAGCACTTCAATCGGTTGAAATACAGCAATGACGATCCTGCAATCTATTGGATTCCAACGAATGGTGCGATCGATCAGGTCAGCTTTGATGCGACGAATGGTACTGCCATTCAACATCGTGTAGTCAAGGAACTCGGGTATCCTGAGATCAAAACCTTAAACGATTTCGAAAATGTGCTACGTGAATATTATGAGAAACATCCGACCACAGATGATGGCCAACCCACAATTCCGCTGACGCTTAGTGCAGATGGATGGCGGCGAATGATCACTGTTACTGATCCCGCTGTCATGTCTACTGGAGGACCTGGAGATGGTGAATATTTCATCAATCCGGACACCTACGAAGCCGTTCTGCATTACAAACGTCCCGAGGAGAAGGAATATTTCCGGTGGTTGAACAAGATGTACAATGAAGGCTTGCTGGATAAGGACAGTTTTGTTCAGAAGGATGACCAGTATAA
Organism: Paenibacillus sp. FSL H7-0940; assembly: GCF_037979415.1. Lineage (NCBI taxonomy): Bacteria > Bacillati > Bacillota > Bacilli > Caryophanales > Paenibacillaceae > Paenibacillus > Paenibacillus sp. FSL H7-0940. Next base: position 2,331,329 of record NZ_CP150280.1, on the reverse strand, counting down.
GTCCAAAATCGCCAGTGGTCGCGTGTTATCCTTGCTTGATCCAAGCTGGGGATTCAGTGATGCGGAAAATGCTTTGAAAAGTGCAGGGAAAGACGACATGACCTACGGATTCTATCCGGTCACGCTAGATGACAACTTTCAGCGTAAAGATTTCCAGAATATTGGCTTTGACGGTTATGGCATTGGCATAACTGTAGATTGTGAAGATCCTGTCCGGGCTATTAAATTTTTGGACTGGATGTCTTCTGAAGAAGGGCAAGTATTGAGAAACTGGGGCGTTGAAGGCGAGCAATATAACGTGGAAGACGGTGTTCGCACCATCCCAGCCGATGTACAGGAACGTAAAAACAAAGACAATAACACATTCACCAAAGAAACCGGAGTAGGCTTGTATTACATTTTTGGTGCTCATTACGGGGATGGCGTCAAAGATTCAACGGATAACTACTATACAACGAATTATCCTGAACAGATTCAGCAAAGTTATTCCGATGAGGAAAAAGAAGCTTTGAAAGGCTATGGCATCACCACATGGAAGGACTTGTTCCCTTCCGAAAAGGAGTTTCCAGTGAAAGAGTGGGGTGCTGCTTACAATATGCCGATTCCTTCGGATAGCGGGGATTATAACGTTGTGTATCAGAAAACGCAGGATATTATTCAGAAACGGATCGCTGAAGCGATTACATCCTCTCCGAGTGCCTTTGAAGACATATACGACAATATGATTACCGAACTTGATAATGCAGGTGCAGTAGCCATGGAACAGCAGTATACGGAGTGGATTAAAGATCGCGTTCGATTGTGGACGGGTAAAGAGATCAATTAACTTGCGGATATAATCACAGTAATGCATTGTTTGCAGATCCGAAGTATATCAAGAACTAAAAAACATCGAGCCATGAAGGATGGCTTGATGTTTTTTAGTTTACATTGAATTAGCTTGTCATTATTTTGGCAAAGCTTCCATTGCATCACGTCTTTGTTTGATATATCTACCGGGGGAGATGCCGACCATTTTGGTAAAACTGCGAATAAAATTGGCATAGTCACTAAAGCCCGATTGAAAGCATGCATCCGTAATACTCATTCCTTCTGACAGGTGGAATTTGGCCCGTTCAATACGACGACCCAAAATGTAGGAACGGATGGTCAATCCAGTATGCTTTTTGAACTGGCGGCTGATATAAGTACTGTTCATGTAGAACACTTCGGCAAGTTTGCGAAGCGTTATGTCTTGATTCAGATGTGTTTCAATATAATCCATGGTTTCACGAACCAGTTCAGGCATAATGTCATTGGGAACAAAGGAATTGTTATGAAACCAGACGTTAATCATGACCAACAATTGGGCTACGGCTGCATTTATTTTGATATCGGTGCCATAAGCATCGGAAGCAAGCAATCCTTCCAGTTCGTTTGTACATTGCAGCATCTGCTTCAAGTTATCGTCGTCTAGATGTACGATGTTGCCTGTTCCTTTGGGGCGATGGTCAAAACATGACGATAGATTGGTTGATGGTGTGGAAAGCTGAAATAGATATGTTTTTTTGAGATTGATTGTAATTCGTTCATACTCAGATTCATCCAGAATAAAGGCTCGGTGCATCTCCTCGGGTGACATCACAAGCAGATCACCAGGCTGTACATGGTAACATCGATTATCTACATAAAAGTGAACGTTTCCACGAAGAAACAGGTAGATTTCGTATGCATTATGGCGATGATAGATCGTTTCCAGCTTATACGTCGTTACGCTGTGCAGATATAAGAGCTCAGGCTGGATGGGATCATAAAAACACTCAGAGGATCCACTCATGAAGTACCTCCCGTCATTTCACGCAATAAATAGAGCGGTTAACGCAATGAAATTGTACTCAGCTTACCTTAAAATGTAATCATCCTATCATGATACCTTTTGTATTGCAAACGCTTTCTCGTAAAAAGACACAACTAAAAACGATTATAGGGGGATTCTTTTGATGAATCATCATTCTACACCACATGCTGGTGAGCAAAAGCAAGACCAAGCTGCCAATCTGGAGAGCATTCCAGGGGAGATTGGAAAGCTTCGTCCCAACGGTAACCCTTTGGTGGCCCACAAATTTGGAGCCGATCCCTATGCTTTAGTATTTAACAATCGAGTCTACTTATATATGACTAGTGATAAGCTGGAATATGATAAGGACGGTCTTCCTCAGAAAAACAGCTACAGTTCAATCAACCGGATTACGGTCATTTCTTCGGATGACTTAATCAACTGGACCGATCACGGGGAGATCAGAGTTGCTGGACCGCAAGGCGCAGCAACATGGGCTTCACAATCCTGGGCCCCGGCAGCTGCTCATCGAATCTTGGATGGAAAGGACTGTTTCTTTCTTTATTTCGCCAACAATGCCAGTGGAATAGGTGTACTGTCTGCGCCCACACCTGTAGGTCCATGGATAGACCCTATAGGAAAAGCACTTATTACAAGAGAGACTCCGGGAGTGGAGGAAGTAACCTGGTTATTCGATCCGGCTGTCATTGTAGATGATGATCATCAGGCCTACATCTATTTCGGTGGTGGTATTCCACAGGGGAAAGCAGAAAGACCGGATACGGCAAGAGTGATGCGATTGGGAGACGATATGATCAGCGTTGTTGGCAAAGCGAAGGTTATTCAGGCGCCTTATATGTTTGAAGATTCAGGGATACATAAATATAATAATAGTTACTACTTTACGTATTGTTCCAATTTTATTGAAGGTGATCGGCCAGATGGCAGCCCACCACCTGGTGAGATTGCATATATGACCAGTGTTCAGCCAATGGGGCCATGGACATATCAGGGTACGCTACTCCAGAATCCAGGACACTTTTTTGATATTGGCGGCAACAATCACCATGCTATATTTCAACTATCGGATCAATGGTACATTGCCTATCATGCCCAGACATTATGCCAAGCCATGGATATTCCCGAAGGTTACCGTTCAACACATCTGAATCGAGTCGAACATGATGAGGCCACGGGTAAGATCAAGAAGGTACATGCCGATTATCAGGGCGTAGATCAAATCAAATGCTTCGATCCCTATGGGCGGGTAAGCGGTTCAACGATTGGATGGAGTAGCGGAGTATCAACAGAGCAATATCTTGACTCTGGTGAGATGTCTGTATCAGATTCGAATATGATTTCCGCTAAACTGCAAAATGACAGCTGGATAGCTATATCGAAGGTGGACTTTGAAAGTGAAGGACCCACAACCTTCACAGCCACGATTGCGAATCAAGGAACCGAAGGTACGTTAGAACTTCGACTTGATCGTGCAGACGGACTGTTAATTGGAGAAATCATTGTTCCACCTGCGACCGAATCTCTTCACTGGATGGAACTAACAACTAATGTTACGGGTGCGAAAGGTGTACAAGACTTGTATATTAAGCTTAAAAGTTCAACAGACAGCCCAGCCATCCTTTTAAGAGAATGGAAGTTTAACAAACAAAATGAGGTGTAATTAAAGCATGTATCCGAATCCGATTATTTGGGCCGATTACCCGGATCTTGATGTTATTCGTGTAGATGACACATATTATATGGTCAGTACAACCATGCATATGATGCCGGGATGTGTCATCCTGCGTTCATATGATCTGATCCATTGGGAAGTAGCCACATATGTATACGACACATTGGACGATACACCTGCACAACGGCTGGTGGATGGTCATCACGTTTATAGTAAAGGCATGTGGGCTGCATCACTCCGCTATCATCAAGGAATGTTCTATGTGATCTTTGTTGCGAATGATACCCGTAAGACATACTTGTATACGTCGACCTCCATCTCGGGAGTGTGGAAGAAACAGATCGTGGAAGGGTTTTACCATGATTGCTCCTTATTTTTTGACGATGATGAACGAGCATATCTCGTGTACGGTAATACCGAGATCTATCTGACCGAATTAAGCTCTGATCTGTCCGGGCCCAAACCTGGTGGAGTGCATCGCTTGATTGTAAAAGACGAGCAGCCTCATCACCTTGGTTATGAAGGAGCACATTTTTACAAGATCAATGGTAAATATATTGTGTTCCTGATTCATATAACAAAAGCTTCCGGACGGAGAACACAGGCGTTTTATATGGCAGATTCTCTGGAAGATGTCTTCACTGGTGGAGAAGTATTTAATGACGATATGGATTATTTCAATTCAGGTGTTGCTCAGGGCGGTATCGTGGATACGCAGGATGGAGACTGGTATGCAATGCTGTTTCAGGATCATGGGGCTGTTGGCCGGGTTCCTGTTTTGGTTCCGCTACACTTTGATCAAGGTATACCGGTCTTTGCAAGCAAAGCGCCGAAGCAGATTGATATCCCGAGCACGAGACCAGAGCACCGTTATAACCCGTTAGTGGGTAGCGACAGTTTCAATTATGAACCCGAGGAAGATGGAAGCATCCGCCTCCGTGATTTTTGGCAATGGAATCATACACCTAATCATGAACTCTGGTCCGTTACAGAGAAATCGGGGGTGTATCGTGTTCGAACGGGACAGATCAGCCCAAATCTGACGTTTGCGGTCAACACACTAACCCAGCGTTCAATGGGGCCCGCTTGCGAAGCAATAGTTACGCTTGACGGCAGTCGTCTGAATGATGGGGACTATGCCGGGTTGTGCTTTCTAATCGGTTCGTACGGTATGATCGCTCTCACGAAGCAGGATAACAAGTTTTACTTGGTCATGCATGCCAGAGATAGTGAGGATTCCACCATATTTGGTAATCTGATCGACCAGAAGCCAGCCACTGAACATGAACGTATCCCAGTATCAGATTCAGTAGTTAAACTAAAAGCATTCGGAAATTTTGAGAACAATCTGGATGAGTGCTCTTTTGCCTATTTCGATGGAACTGAATGGAGAGATATAGGGATTGTCCACAAAATGATATATAAACTGGATCATTTTATGGGTTGCCGAACGGGGTTGTTTGTATATTCAACCGAATTGGTTGGAGGAACAGCTGACTTTTCGAATTTCGAATATCGCGTAATTAATCCTGATGAGAAACAATAAAGATACGAAAAGCCGCCCAATGGCGGCTTTTCGTATTCAATGAGTACAAGTTGTTGTACAATGATATGGATTAAAGTTGACAGAGAGAAGAGAGTTGTTCAAACCGAACTGGGGGCATGTCGTCATGTATAAGAGATGTCTGGACATAACAAGATGGACCTTCATTCTGTTCCTTGCTGTATCCATACCAGCAGGTCATACCGAAGGTAATACCAAACAACATCATCCGCAGCAAGATGGGCAGCAGATTCAACTTCCCGCTACGTTTGAGAGGTATTCTCCTCCCATCGTGGTCTCTTTTGTCAGGGAAACGGGAGATGACCTTGAGCGCATGATTAGTCAGTTACCTGGTGAGACGATACTGGATAATCGCTGGACTCGTTTGTACGAGAAAGAGCTAGGTATTCAAATTCACTATGACTGGACTGCTAATGGAGATGTATACAATCAGAAGTTGGGTGTATCCCTCGCTGCAGGACGTTTTCCAGATGTGGTGAAAGTTAATCCATATCAACTTAGACAACTGAGCAATGCTGGAATGATCGAAGATTTAACCCATGTGTACCAAGAGTATGCTTCCCCACTTACAAAGAGTATATTGGAGGCGGAGGGAAGAGGCGCATTTGATGCGGCAACCATTGATGGCAAACTCATGGCTATTCCCGAATCATCTTCCTCCATTGAGACAGCGCAGTACCTGTGGATTAGAACCGATTGGTTGGAGCAACTGGGGCTACGGCCGCCTGAAACGATGGAAGAGCTTCTCCAGGTTTCGAAAGCGTTTACAGAGGAGGACCCCGACGGGAACGGAGAGCATGATACGTATGGACTTGCGCTAACAAACCATCTATGGGATCCAGTTATGGGAGCTGCAGGGTTCATGTCTGGCTACGGTGCCTACCCTAATATATGGGTTAAAGATGCAGAAGGAAACCTCACTTATGGAGGTATACAGCCTGAAGTTCGGGAGGCTCTGAAAGTACTGCAAACGTTGTATCGTGAAGGCCAACTTGATCCGGATTTTGGTTATAAAAGTGGAAACAAGGCGTTTCGTCTAGTTCAAGATGGAAAAATAGGGATGCTTTACGGCGAACAGTGGACATCCTTTATGCTTCAGAGCACCCGTGATAAAGAAACAGATATAGATGTAGAATGGCAGGCATATCCCATTGTTGCCAAGTCGGACCGGAGCCTGTTCGTACCGCTACGTTCCAACACTGGGCAATACTTTGCTGTAAAAAAGGGGTTCTCTAATCCGGAAGTTGTTGTAAAGCTCATGAATCTGCATCTGGACATCAACTGGGGGGATCAGGCACAGTATGAAACATACTACAATGACGACTCCCGAGCTGTGTGGATGCTTTCACCGGTAACTCCTTTTCCCGGTAATAAAAATATAGATGCATACAAACAAATTCGTGATGCCAGAAGTACAGGAGACTTCTCGGCTCTGCAGAATGAAGCTCTCGCCATTCACAAACGCATTGTCGCCTATGAATTGGAAGATGTAGAGAGCGGCTGGGGCTGGAAACAAACCTATGGGCCTTCGGGTGCTTTTAGCATTGCAGATTCTTACGAGAAGAACGGCCAACTTCTCTATGATCAATTCACGGGCGGAATTACGGACACGATGGTTGATCGACAAATTATTCTTCGGGATCTTCAGCTTGAAGCCTATATGAACATTATTCTAGGCAGGTCGATAGATGAGTTTGATCAATTCGTTGAGAACTGGCGCAAGCTGGGGGGAGATCAGATCACATCGGAGGTTAACGCGTGGTTTCGCGCCAGCAAGCCAAAGGAGCGCTAATGTTCACTTTATTCTTACAAGGAACCCACTCAGCCTTTGGCATTGGAGGTGAATGCATTGATCAAGATCCCTGCTAAATCATGGTTTAACAGTATATTTGCGCGATTAATAATCACCTATCTGGTATTTGTACTCCCCCTTATTCTTCTTGGCGTGTATCTGTATCATTGGAGTTATGACAATGCAAGCCAGGAAATATCGTTGTCAACGGAGAGACGGTTGAACCAATATGTGGTGGAATTGAACAGAGAGATAGAATGGATGGAGTTACAGCAGTTTGATATCGTTGAGGATCGAAAACTCAATCGTCTGGCCATTCTCTGGGACATGATGGATCAGGTTGAGCGGCGTGATACATTAAATTACCTGACTGAACGGCTCGCTTCATTCAAGAACAGCACTGCTTATATCAAAAACGTTCATGTACATATCCCTTCTGTTGGCAAGAGTATATCCGCGATCCAAGGCATCGATGATTTCGATAAAAGTTCTTATCTATATTTCAGTTCAGGCATGCAAGGAAAAGGTACACGGTTCACGGTGAAAGAGGACGCCTTGAACTTAAGTGCCGTCAGGCTGACAGGCACGAGAGGAGAACCCCCGCTTTTTGTCATTCAGGTGGAGCTGGATACATACCATTTTCAGAATGAACTCACACGGCTTAATTTGTACCCTGAGAGTTCAACGTTTCTGATTGAGGACAAAACGGGGCATGCCATCACAGATAAACAACAAGCTAGTGTTATTCTCGCGAATTACCGTGAGCACAGTGTAAAGGGTACACTTGATGGCTTTCGGATGAAGGTGGGGGACACCATGTACCATGTTAGTCAGTTGCATATGGACTCCCTGGGTTTATCCGTAGCTACATATCTACCCGAGGCAATTGTTACCAAGCCACTTAGCAAGTTCTATCATTGGGCTTGGCTGTTTGCAATTACATCATTTGTTGCCATCACGGCGTATCTCTATTCAAGTTACAAGTTGATTCATATCCCGTTGCTGTTGTTGGTGAAAAGATTCAAAAAAATGGAGGGAGGCATGCTCGATGTCCCCATTGCGCATAACCGAAAGGATGAATTTGGCTTCCTCTACACTCGTTTTAATCTAATGATTGAAAATCTTCAATCCCTTATCGATCGAGATTTTAAGAAAACATTGATGATGCAGCGGGCCGAGTTGAAACAGCTTCAATCGCAGATTAATCCTCATTTTCTGTACAATAGCTTCTTTATTCTGAATTCACTGGCAAGGACAGGAGAAACCGAACGTATTGAGCAATTCACGAACATGCTTGGAGAGTATTTCAGGTTCATTACGCGAAATGAAACAGACCATGTGAAGTTGAAAGTGGAAGTTGAGCATTCACGAATCTATACAGAGATTCAACAATTACGATTCTCCAGACGAATCAAAGTTGATTTTGGGCCACTACCTGCTGAGATGGAACATATTAAAGTTCCCAGACTCATTATTCAACCTATTATTGAGAATGCCTACGAACACAGCCTTGAAAAGAATACGGACTCCGGTCTTCTAATTATTGGGTTTAATATGGAAGGTTCATATGCCGAGATCACCGTAGAGGATAATGGAAATGAGTTGGAAGAGCAACACATTCAAACTCTTCAACATCGTTTGCACAAGGACGGAGGTACAGACGAAATGACCGCGTTAATAAATATTCATCGACGTCTGGTCCTGACGTATGGAGAAGGAAGTGGGCTTTTTCTATCCAGAAGTGAACTGCAAGGGTTAAAAGTCACAATTCGAATCCAGTGGAAAGAGGGGGAAAACGAATGTATCGACTTTTGATTGTAGATGACGAGGAGATTATTACGGATAGTCTCTATGAAACGTTCGCCAGACATATACCCGAACAGCTTGATGTATGTAAGGCCTACTCTGCAACAGAAGCATTGTCCTGGATGCAACGTTCGAGAATTGACATTGTTCTAACGGACATCCGTATGCCGGGTATGAGTGGGTTGGAACTGACAGAGCGGATTCAAGCCAGTTGGCCGAATTGTCGTGTCATTTTTCTGACAGGACATAGCGATTTTGATTATGCATATCAAGCTTTTCAGATGGCTAATGTGCGTTATTTGCTCAAAACGGAAGGTTATGACAAGGTGATGTCTGTTGTAGAAGATGTGATGGAAGAGATCCGGCAAAGTCACAGCATGGTTGAGTTGTTGGAACATTCTTATAAAGTCAATTCGCAGCTTGCACTGATACAGCAAAAAGAGTATTTACGGAAGTTACTTCAAGACTGTACAGCGGTTATAGATTCTACTATGGATATGCAGGACGAATTATCCAAACGAGATATAAGATTACAGATCAACTCGCCTGTTTATCTCATACTGGGTCGGTTCAATAATCTGCCAGAAAAAGGTTCGGACCTCACACAAGTTCAAGAATCTGTGCGCATTATCGGCTCTTCTCTGATGAATGAACGTACAGTGTGCGCAAGTGTAACGGACCATTATGGGGATACGATCTGGCTGCTTCAGCCGAAGCAGGAGGAAGAGATGACAAATGATAAACTTGTGCGATTTCTAGAAGGTACACTGGAACTGGTACAGGAAGCATGCATGGTCTCACTCGGCGTATCCATTGCTTTTTCATTAAGTAGTCGCAGTTGCAATTGGTCCGAGTTAACCAAACAATATGAACGTCTGAGATTACTCCAGTGGATGAAAATTGGGGATGGTGTATCCATGGTACTCACGGACCATCGTAATGATCTCTCATCTGATGTACCCAAAGAATCCATGCGGATCTCAAACCGGATCGAGATTATGTCAGGATATTTGGAAACGGGACGAATTCAGCCATTTTACGATATATTTGAGGAGCTTGCAGGAGAACTGATGCAACAGGATATTACGATGGAACGTGCCATGGAGACATACTACAATCTGGCCTTATTATTGCATTCAACGATTAATCGTTGGGGTCTTCAACAGAAGATCCCGGATCAAAGAAGCTTGCTGCACTTAGGGGAGTATACCTGCATGAAGGATGCAGTACAATTTCTATATCGTGCTGCTGATGAATTAGTCCGCTACAAAAGATCAAATGAACAGGAACGCGCTAACGTTGTCATTCATTCCTTATGCAGTTACGTCAAGGAGAACCTGGAGAAAGATCTCTCTCTGGTGAGACTGGCAGAACTTCATCATTTTAATCCATCCTATCTGTCGCGATTCTTTAAGCAGGAAATGGGAATAAACGTGTCAGAGTTCATTGACGACTGCCGAATACGGAAAGCCAAAGAATTGCTTCAGAACACAAATCTTATGGTGCGTGAGGTCGCACTTCAAGTGGGGTACGAGGCTGCCCATTCATTTACCCGACTTTTTAAGAAAATAACGGGAATGACTCCCCAAGAATACCGGGAATCCCTGTTGGTACGTTAATGGTGAATACTCTGGAATTGACCAAACCCAAACAACCACAAAAAAACGCAGGATGTATTCTTCTTCCTGCGTTTTTTTGTGGTTATTATCTAAACGATAAACAAACCGATTCGGCAATCCACCTTTAGGCCGTGTGGATTTTTTGTCTTCTATAAGCATTGGGACTCGATCCGGCATACGCTTTGAACTTTTTATAGAACCAATCAATATCCTTATAACCTACCTCAATAGCAATCTCATATATTCGCAGATTCGTGGAAGACAACAACTGCTGTGCCTTTTCCATACGTTGCTGGAGCATATAATCATTGAAAGACATCTTCTCTTCCAGCTTGAACTTCTGTCCAAGGTACGCACAGTTAAAATGAAGCATGTCAGAGATCTTCTTCAGCGTGATTTCATCACTCAGATGATCCCGTACATAGGCCTTAACGATACGAATAACATGACTGGAGTGCATGGGTTTACCGTTCATTTGAACGGGTGTTTTGAAGAACGACGACGTTTTGTGTGCCGGGTCGGTTTCAAGGTGGGATCTAAGTCCATGCAGACTGTTAAGTAAAGAAGAAGGACTAACAGGATACGGGAGATAATCATTTACCTGATACGTCAGGGCTTTGCGTACAAACCTGAAGTGATCTCTTCCACCCATCAGGAGGATAGGTATCTGACTTTTTTTTCGAATGTCATTGCATAACCAGAGCCCCGCGGTATCAAACCTCTCTGTATGTACCATAACAAGGGAAAAGTCTCGTTCTGACAATGCGGTCAAAGCCTCGGCCGATGAGAACACACAATTTGCGATAGTATATTGAGCTTTGCTCCGTAGCAACATCTGTTGCAACTCTCCGCACAAACGACGGCTGAAATCCACAAGTAAAATATCATACATGAAGCAATACCTCACCTTCTGCTGAATTGTAATGCGCTAGATTAACTGAAATTTGACTTAATTTCATTATGGTAATAAAAGAAAGCGCATACAATGTGCATATTTTTGTAGACAGTGCATTTCTTTACCAATTAAAACCTATAATGCACTTTGCTCGTGCAAAATTACGCAAATCTATATTCAGTCCGGGTAAACATCTGTATTTCGGCAGGTTGTTTGCGCTTTCATTTGAACGATACACTGTGATAGCAAACGACAATCAGGGGGGAAGACGATGAGAAAACACAAGTTCATGCTACTGAGCCTGGCATTTGCGGTCTTGTTGGTGATTGCTGCATGCAGTTCTGCACCTACCGCTCAACCCGAGCCGGAAAAGACAACACCACAGGAGGAACAAAAACCCGCGGAAACCGAGCCAAAGAATGAAAACTCCACGCCAGAAATGGACTTTGACATGGGTGGCAGAACGATCAAGGTTGTTGCTTGGTGGGACATGGAAATACAGGGGAACAACCCGGACAACATTCAACGTCTTGAGAATCTCGAAGCGCTGAAGAAAAAACACAACTTTAATATTGAATATGTTTCCATCGATTTTGGTGAATATCAGGAAAAAGTAGTTGCTTCCCTGATGGCCGGTGAACCGCTTGGCGATCTGGTGAGACTGGGCAAAAACTATGCCATTCCGGCATTGACCAAACAGGATCTGTTATGGCCGGTGGATGATTATATTAAAAACGACAAGGTATTCAACCAGAAAACAACCAAGGAATACATGCAGTATGAAGGCAAAGGTTACGGCTTTACCGAGGACCAGTCCTCGTTTATCAACGGGATTTTCTATAATCGCACACTCATGCAAGAGCTCGGCTTGAAGCCACTTCAGGAGTATGTGGATGCCGATGAATGGAACTGGGATACGTTTATCAGCGTTGCCAAGCAAGCGAACAAAGATCGAAACAATGATGGCAAGCTAGACACTTGGGGACTCGCTCAAACGGGCTTGCTGGAACCGATTCTGTATTCCAACGAGGCTTCTCTGACCAAAGAAGATAAGCAGAACCTGGAAGATCCAAAAACAAAAGAAGCGTTGAACTTCCTGTCCAAACTGGCTACCGAGAAGGTCGGCAGAGCTTCTGAGGGCGGCGATTGGACAGAGCCATCCACGTTCTTCCGTCAAGGCAACACCTTGATGTATTCAGGTGCCATGTACGAAGTTGAAGGTATTATGACGGATATGAAGGACTACGATATTGGTTTTGTACCGTTTCCAAAAGGTCCAAGTGCAACAGCGTATCACTCCGGTGAGTCACGTTACCAAGCTATAACAATTCCAAAAGCGGTAGAGAATCCGGAACAACTGATGTACATCTGGGAGAAAATTAATGAGATCGAATCGATCTATGAGTATCCGGGACAATCCACACTGGAGACACATCTGACCGATGAAGCAGATATCAACAACGCCAGAGAGGTTGCGGAAGGTATGTTGGTTCTCGACCATAACACATTCCCGTCCTTGCCGTTCTGGGATTTTGATGGGGAACTCAAAGAAGGGGTATCCGTATCTACGCTGATCGAGAAATACAAGGCTCCTTTTCAGGCTGCGATTGATGAGGTTTACAAATAAGTATCACGTTACACGGGCAGAACGCACCAATGAAGGTGCGGTCTGTCCGGGTTAGTCAATCGTTCAGTTCTCTCAACGCTTACAGGAAAGGGGATACATTCAAACATGCGGTCACGTAAGAAAAAGGGACTAATCCTGGTGCTTGTCTTGGCCTTGGTGCTCTCCATATGGACACTATATCCATCGCGGGATCGTAATCCGGGAACGGTACATGCGCTTGAGGACTTTGAGGCGGTATCGGGAACCGAGGATTCATTCAGTTATGAGCATTATCTGACTGCTCATGACAATACGGCCAAACCGGATGAAATTGTACGCATCGAAGGCGAATCTTATGTTCAGGCAGAGGATGGGGAATTTGAGGTTGTGCAAGGGTACGCCGGATTAGACGGAAATGCCGTAATTACGCCGGAAACTGGAACCATTCGCTGGGATGTTCCCGTTCAAGTGAGCGGTTTGTACAACATTCGCATTCACTATTATCCCGTAGAAGGCAAAAGCTCCGGGATCGAACGCAGGCTTGAGCTTAATGGTAAGGTCCCGTTCAGAGGGGCTGATATTCTTCTGTTTGACAGGGTATGGGGGAATCGCGAGGATAACGTCCGGCAGGACGATCGTGGCAACGAGCTTAGACCAAGACAAGTGGAACAGCCCGAATGGCAACTGACTTCCTTCAAGGACAGCGCAGGGTACTTTGAGGAACCGTTTCAGTTTTATTTTGAAAAAGGCAGTCAGAAGTTATCGCTCACTTCATTAAGAGAAAGCATGGCGATCGATTATATTGAGCTATATCAAGAAAGCGAAGTTCCTTCCTATGCAGAGTTGGAGCAGACCTATGCCTCACTCGGCTTGAAACAATCGGCTCCTGTCATGCTGAAAGTTCAGGGGGAGGAAGCTGTTAGCAAATCATCTCCTACACTGGCACCAATCTCGGACCGATCAAGTCCTTCACTCGAGCCTTATAATGTATCGAAAATTCGGATGAACGCCATCGGGGGCATTAACTGGAAACTGCCGGGCGAATGGATTGAATGGGAAATTGACGTGCCTGAAGACGGACTGTATCAACTGGCGCTTAAGGTGAAACAGGATCAATTGCGTGGCATCTATGCCACCCGCAGTCTGACGATTAACGGCGAAGTTCCGTTTAAGGAACTGAAACGCATTCGATTTAACTACAGCCCGGCTTGGCAAACTCAGGTGTTGGGTTCGGGAGAGGATCAGCCATATCAGTTTCATCTTGAAAAAGGGAAAAACCGAATCCGAATGACAGTTACACTTGGCGACATCGCTCCGCTGCTGCGGACCGTGGAATCAAGCGTGTTGGAACTGAATGAGATGTATCGCAAAATATTAATGATTACCTCCAACAGTCCAGACCCACTGCGGGATTACCAGCTGGAACGGCGTATTCCGGAGATGATGGAGGTGTTTGAACGACAAGCTGACACCTTGCGTTCCGTTGCAGATTACCTGGAAAAGGCCACCGGTGAGCAAAGTGACAAAGTGGCCGTACTTCACGCCATGGTACTGCAGCTTGAAGATATGGCGGCCAGACCAGAGACGGTTCCCAAACGGCTGGATACGTTCAAAATTAACGTAGGTGGTCTCGGCACATGGATTCTATCGGTACGTGAACAGCCGATTACGTTGGATTACCTTGTCGTATCTCCGCCGGGTGAATCGTTGCCAAAAGCGGAAGCAAGCACCGTCCAGCAGGTGAAGCACGAACTGGGTGCATATGTTGCCTCGTATACCGAAGATTACGACAGCATTGGTAACGTGGAACAAAAGAAGGATGCCATCACCGTATGGATCACAACCGGACGAGATCAGGCCCAAGTACTGAAAGGCATGATCGACGATTCGTTTACCCCGGATACGGATGTGTCCGTGCAGTTACGTCTCGTTCCGCCTAATATTTTGCTGCCCGCAACACTCTCGGGGGAAGGACCGGATGTAGCCATGCAGATGGGCGAAGACATTCCGGTGAACTATGCGATGAGGAATGCAACAGCGGATCTGAGCCAGTTCCCCGATTTCGAGGAAATTTCGGGCAGGTTCCGTGAAAGCGGATTGACGCCTTACCGCTACAACGACGGGGTATATGCCCTTCCGGAGCAGCAGCATTTTCCAATGCTCTTTTACCGCAAAGATATTCTGAATGAACTGGGCCTCGAGCCGCCAAAAACGTGGCAAGACGTATATAACGCCATCGCCGTGCTGCAGAAGCATAACATGGAGTTTTATCTGCCTATAGAGGATACGCTGAACAATGCCAACCTGGTTCCGAATTCAACCTTTGCGATGTTGTTATATCAGAATGACGGAACGTTCTACACCGAAGACCAGAAGAAAAGTGCACTGGATTCGGAGATTTCAATGGACGCGTTCAAACGTTGGACGCAATTTTATACCAATTACAAGTTTCCGCTCAAAGCCGATTTTCCGAACCGGTTCCGTACAGGGGAAATGCCGATCGGGATTGCTGATTACACCACGTATAACATGCTGACGGTTATGGCTCCGGAAATCCGCAATCTCTGGGACTTTACGATTGTTCCGGGTACACAGCTTCCAGATGGGTCCATACGGCATGAAGTGGCCAGCGCTACGAGCGCGGTGATGATGCTCGAAAATGCCGACAACAAGGAAGCGGCGTGGAAGTTCATGAAGTGGTGGACTGATGATCAGACCCAGATTGAATACGGGAGAGAAATGGAAGGTCTTATGGGAGCGGCTGCCCGTTACCCAACGGCCAATATCGAAGCCTTGAAGCAATTGCCTTGGCCTGTGAAGGATTATCAAAATCTCGAGAAACAATGGGAATGGGTACAGGGAATCCCGCAGCTTCCTGGAGGTTATTTCACGGGACGACATCTGGACAACGCCTTCCGTAAGGTGGTCAATGCAAATGAAAATCCGCGTGAAGCCTTATCAGACTATGTATTGTACATTGATGATGAAATTGAGTTGAAACGCAAGGAATTTAATCTGAAATAGAGGAAAGGGAGGGTAACGGTTGCAAGCTAAAACTACCAAGACAGCCGCCGCTCCTGCCGTCCATACCCGCCAGGTCGGCTGGTGGTCCCTATTGAAGCGGGATCTGTATCTCAGCAGGCATTATTATGTATTGATGGCACCGTTTATGCTGATTTTTTTCATGTTTACTGTGATTCCGGTCGGCATTTCACTTGGGCTCAGCTTTTTTCACTTCAATATGCTGGAGCTGCCGCGATTTGTCGGCTGGCAGAACTATTCCCGGCTTTTCCTGAACGATGACGTATTTCTGATCGCGCTCAAAAACACGCTGCTTTTTGCCGTAATTACAGGCCCTCTCAGTTATATAGCCTGCTTTTTGTTTGCGTGGATCATCAATGAGCTGTCTCCTAAAATTCGGGCGGTCATGACGCTGGTTTTCTATGCCCCATCCATATCGGGCAACGTCTTTTTCATCTGGCTGATCATCTTCTCGGGTGACAGCTACGGGTATATGAACGGCTTCCTGATGCGCCTTGGCGTCGTACTGGAACCGATCCAATGGCTCGCAGACGAGAAGTATGTACTGGCAATCGTCATTATTGTACAGCTGTGGCTGAGCCTGGGAACCAGCTTCCTGGCCTTTATTGCAGGACTGCAAACCATTGATCGTTCTCTGGTTGAAGCAGGAACCGTAGACGGGATCAAAAACCGCTGGCAGGAGCTCTGGTACATCACCTTGCCTTCGATGAGACCGCAGCTGATGTTTGGTGCGGTAATGCAGATTACCGCTTCCTTCGCCGTAGCTGAGATCTCCATCGCACTGGCAGGTTTCCCGAGCGTAAACTATGCGGCACACACAGTTGTCACACATCTGATGGACTTCGGAACCATTCGTTTCGAGATGGGCTATGCCTCGGCCATCGCAACGGTTCTGTTTGCCCTGATGCTGGGTACAAACGTTTTCACGCAAAAAATGCTTAGAAAGATAGGTGAATGACGATGACCAGCAAAGTACGTGCCGTGTTTGGCATGCCAAAAAGGCTTAATCGGTCATTTACCGTCAGCCTGATGTTATTTGCATTGCTGGGCGTCTTCGGCTCCTTTATGGTGCTTCCGCTCATCTATGCTGTCAACAATGCATTCAAGCCGTTGGATGAGCTGTTTATTTTCCCGCCGCGCTTCTGGGTGAACAATCCGACAACGGAGAATTTTGCCGATCTGATCAACCTCATGGGCAATTCGTGGGTGCCGTTATCCCGCTATATTGCCAACACATTGCTCATTACGATACTTGGCACAGCGGGGCATATCCTGCTTGCATCTGCAGCAGCTTATCCGCTGGCGAAATATCGTTTTCCGGGTTCCAAAGTGTTGTTCACCATTGTCATTCTGTCCCTGATGTTCTCGCCGCATGTTACGGCGATTCCGAACTACATGGTCATGTCCTGGCTTGGCTGGATTAACACTCATGCGTCCATTATTGTGCCATCACTTGCGTTCTCACTGGGACTTTTCCTGATGAAACAGTTCATGGAGCAGATTCCCGATGCTTTGCTGGAGGCAGCCAAAATCGACGGAGCCAATGAATACCGGATATTCTGGAGCATCGTGATGCCCAATGTGAAGCCGGCATGGCTCACGCTCATGATCCTGCAGTTTCCAGCGTTATGGGGAACGGATGGCGGGAGTTTCATTTACAGTGAAAATCTCAAAACGCTGCATTATGCGCTCAGTCAGATTGTGCAGGGAGGGATTGCAAGAGCTGGTGTAGGTGCGGCTGTTGCTTTGCTGCTGATGATCGTACCGATCACTCTGTTTATCATCTCTCAGAGCAGTGTTATGCAGACGATGGCCACTTCGGGCATGAAAGAGTAGAAAGGAGGCAGCGAGGTGCGGAGAAGCACATGGAAAAAACGTAAATCGATCATCATGGGCATGATCTGCCTCCTGTTGTTCGTTCAAGAGGCGCCCTACGTGAATGCAGACGGTAAAACGGATGCGTATCATTATTCCTTCTGGGGTGACGCAGTTCCTTCACCGGCGGCATATGAGGCAACAACCATTATCACCGGCAAGAAGCTGAACACAACTCCTATGAAAGAGCCAAGTGACATGCATGTTACCGCCAATCAGCACGTCTTTGTGCTCGATTCGGGCAATGGCCGCATCATTGAGATGGATCGCAACTTCAAGCTGGTACGGACGATTGATTCATTTGAGCAGGAAGGCAAGGAAGATCATTTTAAAAATCCACAGGGATTGTACGTCACGGAAAAAGGCCATCTGCTGGTCGCTGATTCGGATAATCACCGGGTGGTGCATCTGGATGAACAGGGGAAGCTGGTCAAGATCGTGTCTGAACCAAAATCGGATCTGTTAAAAGCAGACTTCCAGTTTAAACCGATGCGGATTGTTATGGACAAAGGGGAGCGTATCTACGTCATGGCCGAAGGCGTATTTGATGGATTCATGGAGTTCAGCGCCGATGGTACGTTCTCTTCCTTCATTGGAGCGAACAGAGTTCAGGTGGACCCGGTGGAGTATCTGTGGAAACGGTTTGCAACACGGGAGCAGCGGAGCCAGATGGTGATGTTCACTCCAACGGAATTTACCAATCTGGATATGGATGAAGAGGGCTTCATCTACGCCACTAGCGGGGATCGCGGCAAAGATCCGGTCAAGAAGCTGAATGCCCAGGGTACAGACATTTTGCGCAGAGAAGGCTATCAGACTCCGCAGGGTGATTTGCTGTATACCCAAGAAGCAGGGCCATCCCGCCTGATTGATGTGGATGTGGGTGACAGTGACATGTATTCTGTACTGGATTCCAGCAAGGGCCGAATCTTTACCTACAATGGAGACGGATATCTGCTCCATATTTATGGGGGCATCGGGAACCGGCTGGGCCAGTTTAATACACCTGTTGCCCTGGAACGTGCGGGAGACCGGATGTTAGTTCTGGATAAAGCGCTGGGTGAAATCACCGTCTTTCAAACAACTGAATACGGACGTACACTCCACGAAGCGGTGCGCAGCTACTATAACGGTGATGAAGATCAATCTTCGGTGCTGTTTGCCCAAGCTGCCGAGATGAACGCTAACTTGGAATATGCGTATGCGGGAATTGGCAAAGCATTGCTTCGTCAGAAGGAATACGCCGAGTCTGCGAAATATTTCAAGCGCAGCATGGAGCCCAAAGGATATTCCAAAGCTTTTCTTTTGTACCGCAAAGAGCTGATGCGTGAGCATTTTTCATGGATGATGTCCGGTATATTCCTGGCTGTCGCTGCGATTGTCACCGTCATCATCGTTCGCAGGCAGAAAAGGAGGACTACGAATGCAGGCATCAAGTAAGGAACTATACCAGTACCCGCTGCATCTGATTTTTCATCCGTTTGACGGATACTGGGAATTGAAGTATGAACGGAACCAGAGAAACTCACTGCTGATTGCTTTCATGATCCTGGTGCTTCTGGTCATCACCAAAATTTTGCATGCCCAGTACAGCGGTTTTCTCATTAATCTCAGTAATCCAAAGTACCTGAACAGTCTGCTCGAAATGTTATATGTCATTATACCGGTACTGTTTTGGTGTGTGGCTAACTGGTCGTTAACCACATTGATGGACGGGGAAGGCAAGTTCTCCGAGATTTTCATGTCAACGTGCTTTGCACTGGTACCGTTGTTACTCATTCATTTTCCATGGATCTGGCTGAGTCTTGTGATCTCTGCGCAGGAAACTGCCTTTTATTATTTCTCCAATGCACTTGCCATTGCGTGGACGGTATATCTGTTATTTGTAGGGAATATGACGGTTCATCAGTACACACCAGCCAAAACGGTGCTCACGATGTTGCTGACACTTGTGGCGATGGCGTTTATGGCATTTCTGTGCCTGTTATTCTTCAGTCTTGTACAGCAGATTGTATCGTTTGTCGTAACCATCTATCAGGAATTAGTGCTTCGGGGCTAAGGGAGGAGGAAATTGTTATGAATTATACCGTAGCCAAAAAAATAACAGGAATGCTGCTCGCGGGCAGTCTGCTTCTGGGCGGTTGTCAATTCTCGCCAACACCGCTCGCTCACGAGACAGTGACTGCCGCAGATTCGACGGACTTTCCCTCCCTGCCTCCCGGAGAGAAACTGAAATCATCGTTGAGCGATGTCCGCCTTCCCGGCATGGTAGGCATTGCGCAGAATGCTGCGCTGCAATTGTTCATTAACGAAGAGACTGCCGAGATTGCAGTGATTCACACGCAGAGCGGCCAGATCTGGCGCAGCAATCCTGCAGATCGTGAGCAGGATGGGGTTGCAGCCGGGATAAACAAAGACCTATTGTCATCACAAACGAAGCTCAGCTTCTTCAACAGCCTCGGACAGAGCAGCACCGTGAATTCCTTCACGGATAGTGTTGCACACAAGCAGATAAGCTACGAGGTGCTGCCAAGCGGCGTGCGGGTCCACTACCAGTTTGGAAGCACTGAGCGATCCATAGAAGACTTGCCGATGAAGATCAGCAAGGAGCGATTTGAACAAAGGCTGCTTGCACAGCTAGACAAGGCCGGGCAACGGGCCTTGAAGGTCGGCTATGCGGAAGACAAGGATGAAGGCGCTTACGTCCGGATTGATAAGGCGATGCAAGGATTGCAATTGTCCCGGGCCTTGAAGGCTTTTGACACAGCCGGTTACACATCGGAGGATCTGGCTCAGGATCATGCCGAGTTTGGCATTGAAGAGGAACGAAGTGGACCACGGCTGTTTATGCTTACGATGGAATATGAGCTGGATGAAGAGGATCTGCTTGTACGTGTTCCGTCCTCAGGCATTCATTTTCCGGAGGAATATCCGATCAACAGCATATCTGTAATGGATTACTTCGGGGCTGGGGGTTCAGAAGAAGAGGGCTCCATACTGGTTCCGGACGGTTCGGGAGCGCTGATCCATTTTAACAATGGCAAGCTGCAGTATCCTGCCTATCAACAAGATATATATGGACCGGATATGACCATGAAACTACGGGAAGCAAGTTCGAATGAAGCCAGAGCTAGGTTGCCGGTATTTGGACTGATTCGGAAAGAGGGAGCTTTTCTGGGCATTATTGAAGAAGGGGATGCCGTTGCAGTTGTGAATGCCGATATCAGCGGCAAGCTGAACAGCTACAACAACGTATATCCCAGCTTCTATGTGGTGAACAAGAGCGATGTGACCCTTCAGGCAAGTGATATGGTTCGTACACTTCCGAAATTCCAGAAGAAACCGACCGCGTCTGATTTCGTCGTTCGATATGCTTTTGTCGGGGCGGATAAGGCCTCGTACTCGGGGCTTGCATCACTCTATCGGGATTATCTGGTGCAAAACGGCGGACTTCCCGAGTTAAACGCCAGCAAAGAGCAGAGTAACGTTCCCTTTTATCTGCAACTGTTCGGCGGCATGACAACAAGGCAGCATATGCTGGGCATACCGTATGATTCAACGGAGGCTTTGACCACGTTTGATGAAGCCAAAAACATTCTCTCCGCCTTGACGGAGAAGAAGGTATCCAATATTCAGGTGCGCTATGCGGGATGGCTTAACGGCGGACTTCATCATCGACTGCCGGATTCCATCCAAGTAGATGGCGCGGTAGGCGGGAAAAAGGGATTGCGGGATTTCAGCGCATACACACAAGAAGCGGGCATCGGCTTCTATCCCGATATCGCTCTGCTGAATGTGCAATCCAAAAAAGGGTTTAAACCGTCCAAGGAAGCTTCACGCACATTAACTCAGGAACCGGCGGTCTTGTATCCGATGAACCAGGCCATCCAGCGGCGGGACCGGGATCGTTCACCATCCTATGTGCTTTCGCCCAACATGCTGGAGGACGTGACGGCAGACATGTTAGATGAGCTGAGGTCCCTTCAAAAGGATGGACTCTCACTAAGCCTGAATGATCTGGCAGCTCAGTTAAACAGCGATATGAATCCGAAAAAGCTGGTGGACCGAACACAAGCGCTTGGCTCCGTAAAGAAGGCACTTGAACAAATCGGGCAGCAGGCTGGCTCGCTTGTTGCTGAAGGCGGGAACGCTTATGCCCTGCCGTATGTAACTGGTCTGACAGATGCGCCGATGACCAGCAGTCGTTTCAAGCTGGAGGATGAAGAGATTCCGTTCTATCAGCTCGTTGTACACGGCAGCATCGGTTATACGGGGACGCCATACAATCTCTCCACATATACCAATGCAAGGCAATATGTGCTGAAGCTGATTGAATATGGAGCGAGTCCTTACTTTGCATGGTTCAATGCGCCAAACCATGTTGTGAAAGAAACGGATTATGATGATCTCTACGCGGCGAATTATGAACAATGGATCGATCTGGCTGCCGAGATCTACAACGAGGTGAACCAGGTGAACCAACCGTTTGCCGGACGTTCCATGATGTCCCATGAATCCCTGGAGGAGGGCGTCTTCCGGACAACATATGAAGGTGGCGGGTTCGTAATTGTCAATTATAACGACTTCCCTGTAGAAGTTGACAACGATACAGTGGAAGCCCAAAGCTATGTGACTGGTGGTGAGCAGCTCTGAAGACGCTCCTGAAATGGAAATGGGGAAGTCGTACGTATGCTCAGCAGAAAGCCATGTGGGGCGTAATCTACGTGCTTCCCTGGCTCATTGGTTTTGTGTTGTTTTTCTTCATTCCGCTGTTAGCCTCTCTGCGATACAGCATGAGTACAATTCAGGCTAACGCGGAAGGCATAGCAATTCAGTTCAACGGTGTTGCCAATTATATTCAGGCGCTGACCGTCAATACAAGCTTTAACCGTGCGTTAATTGAGGCGATCACAGACGTGCTCATCAACGTACCGCTTATCGTTATATTCAGTCTGTTCCTTGCCGTCATCCTGAATCAGAAGTTCAGGGGCCGGGCTGTAGCGCGGTCGATCTTTTTCCTGCCCGTTATTCTGGCATCGGGAGTGATTATGACACTGGAGAGCACCAGCCTGATTGAAGCGGTTAATCAGAGCAGCACAGGTGGAAGCTCACTCGGGACATTTGAACTCGAAAATCTGATGGTTAACGCCGGAGTGAGCGATTGGATCGTCACGTATCTGAGTAGCGCCGTAGATCGGATCTATCAGATCGTCAGTCAATCCGGTGTACAGATTTTGATCTTTTTGGCAGGGATCCAGACGATTTCCCCTCAACTGTATGAGGCTTCGAAGATGGAAGGGGCAACGGGTTATGAAGCCTTTTGGAAAATTACGTTCCCAATGGTCAGCCCGCTTATTTTTGTCAATGCGATCTATACAATCATTGATTCGTTTGCCAATAACGCCATGACGGAACTGATCCGGGATACCGGCTTCGTCAAATTTGACTTTGGATTAAGTTCTGCCATGGCATGGGTCTACTTTCTGGCCATTGCCATCATTCTGGTTATCGTAAACATCATTTTCTCGAAGCGAGTCTTCTATCAAGATTAGAAAGGAGGGTGTCCCACGTGACAACATCACGATTATTATCGCTGGAGCATTGGAAAGGCTGGCTGTGGGCCATGATCCGATTCGTTCTGATTACCGGGCTTTCCTTCGTTATCCTGTTTCCCATATTTCAGAAGGTTTCCACATCCATCAAAGCTAAAGGTGATCTGTATTCGGCAGTGGTGGTGTGGATTCCACAGAACTTCTCCATCGACAATTTCAAAGAGGCGATACGCGTAATGGATTACTGGGCAACGCTGTTTAATACGTTTGCCCTGTCTGCAACGACTACACTGCTGACTACAGCATCCTGTGCACTTGCAGGATACGGATTCGCCAGACTGAAATTCAGGGGAAGCAACTGGCTGTTTGCTGGTGTAATTCTGACGATTCTTGTACCGCCAACGACCATTCTCATTCCGGTATACCTGAATCTGAAAAGCTTTGATCTCATGGGGCTTATGACGCTTATAGCCGGCAAACCTGTTAATTTGCTTAATACCTATTGGCCGTTTATTCTGACGGCGATTACGGCCAATTCACTTAAGGCCGGCTTGTACATCTTTATCTTCCGGCAATTCTTCAGAGGTATTCCGAAGGAAGTGGAGGAGGCGGCCTATGTGGACGGCGCGGGCATCGGACGAACATTTTCAAGAATCATGCTGCCCAATGCCATTCCGTCCATGGTAACAGTCATGCTGTTTTCCTTCGTATGGCAGTGGAACGACAGCTTTTATACGACGACTTATCTGACTTCAAGTAAAGTCATGTCGACTCAGTTATCGTCCCTTCCGTATAATCTGGCCCAGCAGGTTACTGACGGTGCAGCTTCCCAGGCCGATCCGTTCTATTTGAGCATGATCCAGGATACAGGAATTCTTCTTGCCATTCTGCCTTTGATCATCATCTATTTGTTTGTGCAACGATATTTCGTAGAGAGTGTAGAGCGTACGGGAATCGTCGGTTAAGTTAAGTTCTTCTGTACGTTTGGAGTGGGATCAGACTGGAAGAGGGAGGAGGAACTTCATGCAACATTCCATCTGTGAAAAGGGGGCATGTAACGATCTCATGAACGTCTGCTCACAGCAGAACCGCGATCCTTCCCTGCGCAGGATCCCCCTGCTGGTGTGGAACGGGTTGCGGGAGCGGGCGCCGACCCTGAGCGATCTGTTTGATCAGAGATACTCTGACGGAACTTACCTCGCATTATTGCAAGGCAATATATCAGATCAGGAGGAATTAAAGTGAAGAAGTTCATGACATCTTGTAAACTTGTACTCATTCTGGCTTTATTGATCACAATTGCTCCATGGGGAGGCAGCCGTGCCGAAGCATGGGTGGGCATGCCGATGGGCAAGCTGCACGTAAACGGCAAAAACCTGGTGAACAGCAACAACCAGCCTGTGCTACTGAACGGTTGGCATCAACCCTCAGGTGCCTACTGGACATATCAGGACAGCAATTATTATCTCAATCTGCACGGCAATAACCGTCATGCAGCTACACTGGCTTATCTGAAAGACATTACCGATACTTTTGCTGACACCAGCGCGAAGTACGGAAGCAATCATGGCTGGAATATGAATCAGGTACGTCTGTTCATCGATCGTCAGGACATGGGAGATGTGGCTGCTGGTACATATAACTTTGCCGGTGTGCAGACCGTTACGCAAAATGTAATTATTCCGTACATTCAATATGCCAAAACAAAAGGTGTCTATGTTGTCCTGGGACTGGACTTCACACTGAAGGATGATCAGGCAACAACACCTGCCAACCTGCAAAAATTCAACGAAATCTGGGGTTATCTCGCTTCACGCCCGGAGATCAAAAGTGCAGACAACGTTCACTTCGAACTGATCAACGAACCGGTGAAATCCTATGCCAATGGACATTGGGGTGGATACAACGGGGAAAATGACTTTGTGGATCACTGGAATGACTTGCGTAATTTCCAAAATTCCATGATTTCAACAATTCGTAGCAAAGGTGCGGACAACGTCATCTGGGCGGCAGGTCTGGGATACAACCAATTTTACAGCTTGACGGCAAGCCATCCATTGACTGATCCGCTCAATAACTATGGATATGCGGTTCACTGGTACCCTGGTTATGGCGCATATGACAACTTCTCTATCCTGCAAGACCAGTGGAATACCAACGTGAAGGCAGCTGCTGACAAATATCCGATTAATATTACCGAGGTAACCTGGTTCAAAAACAAACCTGGCGATTCGGCCTATTGGAACTTGTTTAATGGTAGCAATGAAGGTTTTGGCACCAATACCAAAACGATTTTCAACGCATCAGGTAATGTCAGCATTGCAGCTCATATGAACGGATTCATTCTAAGTGAAGGACCACGAAGCTCCTTTGCCGACCCAACGGCTGGACTGAAATGGGATGGAGATGCTTCACGGAGTGCCATGGGACGATTCCTGTTCAACTGGTACCATGAACGTGCTCAGACTTACCCGGGCAGTGGACAAGGCGGCGGACCGACAACGGGTCTTGTATCCGGTGCAACTTATAAAATCGTAGCCCGGCATTCCAACAAAGTTGTTGATGTTCCTGGTGGTCAAAATGAAAATAATCTTCAGCTCCAGCAGTGGAGTGATCTGGGCGGTAACCCTCAGAAGTGGGTTCTGACCTCGATCGGCAGCGGCAACTATACACTGACAAGTGTGAACTCGCCGGACAAAGTCATCGACATTCGCAACGGTACCCTCACCAATGGGGAAGCGGTTCAACTCATGAGCAATCTGAACACAACCGCTCAGCATTTTAAGGTCAACGATCTTGGTAACGGGTACTGGAGTATCATCAACGTGAACAGCAATAAAGCGATTGAAGTAGCAAACGCTTCCACTTCGGATGGAGCCTTGCTGCAGCAGAACACCTACACAGGTGCTACAAACCAACAATGGAAATTTGTTGCCGTTAGCAATTAATAAGCACAACATTAAACAAAAACCTCCCCAAGTCATTCCATGTCTTGGGGAGGTTTTTTGCGTTTATTTTTGATACTTTGTGATGGATGTCATGCGAAGGTAAAATACAACTATATTTGTGCGCTAACCCGCAGACCAACAATTATTTTCATGCAAGCATTGTACGCTACAGTATGTAAATGTACCATAAGGAAGAAGTTGTACCTTCACCAGGAAGAAATGCCCGGTGTATCATTGAACAGCTACCTTAACACAGAGAAATGTAAGCGCTCGATAAAAAAGGGAGGGTACATATGCAGCTCCTATGGTCCAAATTTTCACCCGTGTTCCGCCGATTCCTCATTTCGTATCTTGTCATTCTGATGATTCCTCAAATTGCGGGATATGCCTCTTACCGAGCTTCTATTGAAGCGGCCCGTTCCAGTTCCATTGAAAACAGCTTGAAGTCGCTGAGTCTCGGGAAAGAGATCATTGAGCGTAACCTTCTTCAAGTTGAAGCCTTTACCAGGCAGCTTGCCGTCAATCCCGATTTGCAAAATTTAATTGCTGGGCCAAAGCCGCATGATCTCTACAATGTCTACGGTATGAACCGTATGCAGCGGAGCCTCTCCATGTACAGCAGTACCAATGATTACTTGTCCCATTTCTTCATTCACATTCCAAACTACAATGCCATCATCACACCAAGAACTGTGTATTATCGTCCAGAACATTATTATGCTGCCAATCAGCTGGACGGTATGTCGTTTGAACAATGGCATGACCAAATTCTCAAACAACCACACTTTAATGAAATCATACCGCTTCGAAACTATAAACGTGAAATACTCGGCACTGTGCTTGCAGACGTTCCCGCCATTACGTTTCTGCAATCTCTGCCTTTGAACAGCTTCAACAAACCGCAAGCGACGATTGGTGTCATGATTGATCAGGATCAGATGGCCAGCCTTACTCAACATATTGTGGATCAATATGGCGGCTGGACTCTCGTCACCGATGCGGAAGGACAGATCATTTTCTCCCATGGCATTGAACAAGCCGAAGCCGAGCAAATGGCACAGAGTCGCCAGAGAGAAGGTAACGCTGCGGAAACGGAGCTGAACGTGCAGAATGTACAGCCTGGAAGTGATGGTCGGCTGCTGATATCGATACAGTCCAGTCAAAATGGATGGAATTACATGGCAGGGATTCCGGAGAAAGCACTCATGACAAAAGCGGACCAAATCAAACAAGTCACGCTGGTCTTTACTTTGGCAACCATTGCCTTGGGACTGTTATTCGGGCTGGTTCTGGCCTATCGGAATAGTGCACCCGTTTACAGATTGTTGGCCTCTTTTAGGGAACAAATCACCGATTCTCCAGGCAGACAGGGCAATGAATATGATTTTTTGGCAAGCCATATTAACAATCTCATTGCCAATAATGACTCACTTAAAAACGCCATGAATGAGCAGATTCCGTTATTGAGAGACGGTTTTATCAAACGTTTGTTAACGGGAGAAGTCTATACCTCACTTGAGTTGGAGGTTATCTCATCCCAGGCGCACATTTCTCTTCATAGCAGCAAGGGCTTGGCAGGCTTAGTTAAGGTAAACGGATATGCCAATCCGGACAGTGAAGAAACGATCCATGAACTGGGTGTGGCAAGGCTGCTCATCAAACAGGTACTTACAGAGTGGGATGCGCAGCTGCTGATCACGGATTGGGGAACAGACCAGATCGCTTTTGCCTGTCCATTGGATGAGAACTCACTGAATGAAGCTATAGGGAGATGTGAAAAAGAGCTGGACACCTTGATGGAAGTGATCTACCGGGAGCATCGGATATCCACAACAATTGGCACAGGTGCAGCTTACGAGGTCTGGAATGATGCAGGGCGTTCCTTTGACGAAGCCAAACAAGCTCTGGATTATGCCATTCATATGGGAACAGATCATCTGGTGAGATTTGAAGATACGATGAAGGAAAATGAAATGTTCTATTATCCGATTGAGTCTGAACAGCGCCTGCTGAACACAATCAAAGTCGGGGAGCCTGAAGAGGCGGTACGTATTCTGGAGCAATTGTTTCTTCGTAATTTAGAGGAGCGGGAACTGTCCTACGAGATGACACAGCAGTTCATCATGGAGCTGAAGGGGACTTTTCTGAAGCTGGACGAACCCAAATTCAAGTTGGATGCCTCCCTGCTGGAGGAATATAAAACCCGGGTGACATCCATTCAGATGACAGAAACGATTACTTCGCTGCGTGCAAAGTTCAAACGGTTAACGGAAGACATCTGCGGTGATTTCCAGAGAAGAAGAGCAGGAGCACATGCGGATACTGTAAGCGAAATGATTTGTTTTATCCAACAACATTATGGGGATGCAAACTTGACGATCTATCGGATTGCAGAGCACATGAGCAAGTCCGAGAAGTTTATATCCCAACTATTCAAAGAACATACGGGAGAGAATCTTTCCGATTATGTAGAACGGGTACGCATCGATGCTGCCTCGAACTTGTTGCACTCCACCGGTCAGACCATTGACGAGATAGCGGAGGCCACCGGGTATAATAGTGCACATTCATTCCGCCGAGCTTTCAAGCGGGTACGCGGCATTTCTCCGAGTGTATTTCGGAAAATGGACGTTCATAGCGGTTAATGTAGGCTGTTTCTCGGGAACTATATTCGCTATTTGTACTTTCTCAGCGTAACTGTACCTTTACGCATCCCCAGCGCAATCTTATGATTACTCAAAAAGTAAGCGCTACCAAGTTGAGCTGAAGTTCAGCACGATTTGGAGCCAAGAATGGGGGGATGATTCTGAGAACCACAATGACCAGTGAATCAAAGTCCGTGGAGAAACCGAGTAAACCGTTTGCCTTGAAGCAAGCATTAACCAGAAGCTGGAGGCGACATTGGCAGCTGTATCTGCTGATCCTGCCACCGATTGCTTACTTTATTATTTTCAAGTATGTACCCATGGTGAATGCGGTCCTGGCTTTTAAAGATTACAACGTCATCAAGGGGATCTGGGGCAGTCCATGGGCCGGAACCAAGTATTTCGAATTACTTTTTCAGAATCCGGCGTTTGTCACGCTGATCAAGAACACGCTTTACATTTCGTTTTACAGCCTGATCGTTGGTTTCCCGATTCCTATATTACTGGCGCTGGCGCTGAACGAAATCAAAAACATACGATTCAAAAAAACAGTACAAATGGTGACGTATGCTCCATATTTCATCTCTACTGTTGTTATGGTCTCCATCATTATGCTCTTTCTGTCTCCTAGGCTGGGTATTGTCAACACGATTGCAGGTGCCCTTGGTTTCGAAGCGGTGAATTTTCTCGGTGAGCCCGGACTGTTTCGATCCATCTACGTATTCTCCGATGTGTGGCAGGGAATGGGGTACTCGGCTGTGATATATCTGGCTGCTCTGGCAGGTGTTGATCCATCCCTGTATGAAGCCGCCAAAGTGGACGGAGCCAACCGAATACAGAAAATCATCAATGTTGATCTGCCTGGACTACTTCCGGCAGCCGTCATCATTCTGATCCTGAGTGTAGGGAATATCATGGCTGTTGGGTTCGAAAAAATATATTTGCTGCAAAATCCGCTCAACCTGTCTGCTTCGGAGATTATCTCCACGTATGTCTATAAAATAGGATTGCTGAATGCCAATTATAGCTTCGCTACTGCGGTTGGTCTGTTCAATTCGGTGATTAACCTGATTCTGCTATTAATCGTAAACGCGGTCGCCAAGCGACTGTCCAATACAAGCTTATGGTAACGGGAGCGAAAGGAGGAGAATCAACCCATGCCTAACACACAGACAAATGCAGGTCGTTCGCGGATCAAGAGCAGCAGCACGATTCGTGAATCCTGGGGAGACCGCGTATTTATAACGGTTGTTTACTTCATGTTGACAGTGGTGCTGATTGCCGTGCTGTATCCCTTGATATATATTGTGAGTTCTTCGCTTAGCAGCCCTGCTGCCGTCTCCTCGGGAAAAGTCTGGTTGTGGCCCATTGACCTGACGTTTGACGGTTACAAGTCTGTATTGCGGAATGATCAAGTTCTTACCGGTTATGCCAATTCCCTTTTTTATACAGCCTGCGGCACCTTCATCAGCGTGGCACTGACCATTATGATTGCTTATCCATTATCCAAAAAAACTTTTGTTGGCCGCAGCTCGTTAATGATGTTTATTACCTTCACCATGTTGTTCTCAGGCGGCTTGATCCCTACCTATCTGGTGGTCAAAACCATGGGACTGATAGATACCCGCTGGGCGTTGCTGATTCCCAACGCCGTCTGGGTATGGCAAGTCATCATTGCCCGCACCTTTTTTCAGAATTCGATACCGGAAGAATTGTCCGAAGCAGCAGACATCGATGGCTGCAGTGACATCCGGTTTATCTTCAGTATTATCCTGCCACTCGCCAAACCGATTATCGCCGTGTTGTCACTTATGTACGCTGTCGGTCAGTGGAATGCATACTTTGACGCCCTCATCTATCTGAAATCACAGTCGCTCTATCCGCTACAGCTGATATTACGCAGCATTCTTATTCTGAACAGCAGTACGGGGAGTATGGATGCATCGGAAATGATCAAACAGCAGCAGATGGCTGAACTCATGAAGTACTCGTTAATTGTGATGGCCAGCTTGCCGGTGCTAATCATCTATCCTTTTGTTCAACGGTATTTCGTGCAAGGTATGCTGATTGGCTCAGTTAAAGGATAAGTTCATTTTTTCTATTATTCATGAAGGAGAGGATTATATTGAAAAAAGCGGGATTCATCATTCTTGCCTGTATGCTGTTTACCTCGTTGGTACTTGCCGGATGTTCAAGCTCTGATAAGGGGAACGGGGAAGGCAGCGATCCGTCAGGCAAGACGGCGATTAATGTGTTTGCTCACCAGGGTTCGGATACCAATCTGTCCACTAACAAATTCACGAAGAAAATGGAAGAGAAGTTTGATATTCAGTTCAACTGGACTACGGTTCCATTCGACGGTGCAGCGGAGAAAAGACAGATTTCACTGGCTTCCGGTGATTATCCGGACTTGTATCTGCTCATCCCTTGGGTAGATCGTTTCTCCCAGACAGACTTGTTGAAGTTTGGTCAGCAGGGGGTTATTTTGCCGCTGAATGATCTGATTGAGGAGCATGCTCCCAATATTAAAAAAGTGCTTGAAAGCAATGACTATTATCGGGCCATGAACACTGCTCCTGACGGAAATATCTATGGTCTGACGGGTCTGAATGAATGTTTTCACTGTTCATACCCAAACAAGATGTGGGTCAACACCAAATGGATGGAACAACTGGGCCTGACCGAACCCACGACGACAGAAGAATTTAAGGAAATGCTTCGGGCATTTAAAACGAAAGACCCGAACGGGAACGGCAAAGCCGACGAAGTACCGCTAAGCGGTTCGACTGAAAATTTCGGTGTGCACATTATTCCGTACTTGATGAACGGTTTTATCTATGACGACGATCGGAATTATCTCATTGTCAATCAGGGGAAAGTGGAGACCGTAGTGAACAAACCGGAGTGGAAAGAAGGGCTTGCCTATATTAAATCCCTGTACGATGAAGGGTTGATTGATCCAGGGGCATTTACCCAAAACGTCGGGGCCTTCAAAAAAATTGGAGATAACGCTGATGCACAGCTTCTCGGTGCGGGAGCAGCGATGCATCCATCATTATTCGTAACCACTGCCGAAGGTTCTCCTTACGGGAATGATTATAATCCCATCCCTCCATTGAAGGGACCCCATGCTGCTTATGCTACGTACAACTATCCGATTGATCCCGGAGCGTCTTTTGTACTGACAAACAAAGCCAGTGAGGAAACACAGATCGCGGCCATAAAGCTGCTGGATTATCTCTATACCCAGGAAGGAACCATGGCATCATATCTGGGAGAAGAGGGCGTAAGCTGGCGCAAACCACAAGAAGGAGAAGTGGCGCTCAATGATCAGATTGAGCCGTTATATAAAGCCATTCCGCTTCCTTCTGGAGAAGAACCTCGTAATGACAGTTGGGCTGCATTAAGTCAGTACAATCATTATCAGGCATATCGGGACTCCGAAGTACAGGGGACAGACATCTATGCCAATGATGGTGGTGAGCGACGTCTCTATGAGGCGACATTGTTAATGGAGGGCAAGGAACCAAAAGAGATTTTCCCTCATTGGGCATTGTGGGTAGATCCGTCCCAAGCTGATGAAGCCAGCATGATGCAGACCAATCTCAAGGATTACATCGATCAGAACGCCCTGCAATTTATTACTGGCGCCAAAAGTCTGGATAAGGATTGGGATGAATATGTGAAAGGCCTGGAGGGATTGAACATTAATCGATATCTGGAGATTATGCAGTCTTCCTATGATACTTCTTCTGTCTCCAAATAATTAAAGTATCTGGATCATACAGAGCGGGAAAAGTTACTGCCTGTATTTGCACAACCAAACGCGTTCCCGGTTCGCAGTCAACATATGCGAGCCGGGAACGTTTTTTATTGATATAGATTAAATCGTAATATCGTTGCATTTTTCTTAAAATTCAGTGATTGAACCTGTCCTGCAAGCCAAATGTTCACAGGACAGGTTCAACGGCTCATGCACATTTCCTTAGTTTAGTACATGCGATATCTTCCGCTTAGAGCGAGCATGCTGAAAAAATACAGGCAATTGTCGTAATAACGTCGCTCTCCTTGACGCAGAGGTGTGTTCCAGAACTTGCGAACGAATGTGTCAGCATGTGGACCGTCCGCAGCCAGTGAAGCCATGGCATTGGTAGCCAGCAAACCTACAGGATGCAGTGAAGGTTCGTCGAAAGGTTCACCTTCTATTGTATAACGACGATAATCGGACATTTCAATATCACTGAAGAAGGATTGAATCCGATTGGATTGTTCGATCTGCCAGTGATCCTTGCGGAACCATTCCCAGTCCAGCGCTATATTTGCAGCAACACGGTAGGCATCACTGTAAAAATGTCTGAAATCACCATGCGGCTGTATTGGAGCCGGAGAGCCGTCATAGTTCGCATATTCAGGTGATAGTCCCGTTACGGGATGGCAGGCTGTATGAAGGTAAGCGCGACTAGCGGCCGCCGCTTCTTTCCAGAAGCGCTGATCTTCTTCATCCGCATATTTCGCGAATAGTTCATAAAAATGAGGCAGATGGTAGGATGGGTCGCTAAACGGTGTTTCTGGTATGAATTTGATCAGTTTTGTTTCCGGGTCCCACATGGGATCGCCTTCGCCGTCTTCGCCTTGATGTATACATGCACGAAGAATCTTGCGGGCTTGTGCCTTGTAATCATAAGGTTCAGCGCCATCGCCCCAGCGGTTGGAGGCAAAAAAAAGCGCCATGGCAAAAAACTCCTCACCATCAGGAGCAGGACCTTGCGAGAGTTGGGTTCCGTCAGGCTTGCAATGCCAGGCAAAATAATCTTTATAACGACCCGCTTTATGTTGCATAAACGAGTGTGAGAAATTCCAGAGTCGATCAAATTCCTCTTTTTTGTCCATCTGAACAGCCATCATCATGCCATAGGACATGCCCTCGGAGCGAACATCGAGATTACCAGTGTCCAGCAAATAACCCTTATCCTCACCCATGGGGTAATATATTCGAGTATTATCATCGCCGTAAAACAGCTCGTTCCATGTTTCTTCCAATCTGTTCGTGATCTCATTCTCATCGTAGCCTAGCTTCAAGAACAGATTTGTATATGTACCCGTATCCCACGCGCCTTGACCCGTGATATTCATGAGTATCCTCCTTCATCAATGCGGTTTTTCAAAATTATAACATGGAAATAGTATACAAATTAAAGCGTTTACATGAAAAATTATAGGTGTTCATATCTGCATGTCATTGTACTCAAATTAAAATGATATATTGGTTAAAATCCTATACTTTGTCAGGTTGTTGTAAAATTATGTAAGGGATACACTTTGGGAGAAGGATCACATCTGATCTAATAATACAAGCTGTGATTCTTTAAAAGTTGTTTGAGGATGGTCAGAATCTAAACCGGAAGGATGTGATGATGATTTATGCTCCAGGATTCAGGAGATGCAGGTGAAAACACGGAATTCACTGCACCGCGCGATCCAGTTGGAGTGACAGCGTCGGCAGTCAAGCCCGCAATTGATTTTGGGTCACCTAGATATCGCGACATGATTGGCCGATCTCTTCTGAACAAAGGAAATAATGTCAGATTAAAACGAGCCATTGAGAAGGCAAAAAACGGCGAACCTGTCGTTATCGCTTATATTGGAGGCTCCATTACCCATGGTGCTGGTGCAGTACCTATTCATCTCCAAAGTTACGCTTATCGGTCGTATGAGTCGTTCAAGTTTATGTTTGCGCTTTCAAAAGATAGTCCGATTCATCTGATTAAAGCAGGTGTGGGTGGAACTCCTTCAGAACTGGGGATTGTACGTTATGATCGTGATGTGCTGAGGGGAGGTGCCGTTCAGCCGGATATTGTCATAATCGAATTCGCAGTCAATGACGCAGATGATGAAACCCAAGGTAAATGTTACGAGAGTCTGGTACTCAAAGCACTTACTGCCGATAACAAGCCAGCGGTCATCTTGTTATTCAGTGTATTCGAAAATGACTGGAATCTACAGGATCGTCTCGCTCCGGTAGGCTGGCATTATGATCTGCCAATGGTAAGTGTGAAAGATGCTGTCGTAGATCAGTTCAATAAGACAAAAGGTGAAGGCAACGTTATTTCCAAAAAGCAATTTTTCCATGATATATATCATCCAACTAATATAGGGCATCGAATTATGGCCGATTGTTTGGAATATTTGTTCGACGTGACGAATCGTTCTGAGTGGGATGAGAAAGATCATCATATTGAAAAAGCTCCGCTAATTGGGAATGAATTTGTTAATGTGAAGCTGTTGGATCGGAAAAATGGCAATCATATTGCCCGAATCGATGCAGGCTCTTTTTGTAAAACGGACACGGATCTGCAGATGGCTGAGATGGATGCCCATGACTATGGTACACCTCAGTTCCCCAACAACTGGATGCGTACAGGAGAGGGAGAAGAGGATCAGAGTAGCTTTCGGATAAGTTTGCAGTGCAAACGCCTCATTCTGATCTTCAAGGATTCTGGTAACGATGAATTCGGAACTGCACATATCAAGGTAGATGGGGTATTTGTCCAAAAAGTCGATCCGCGTCAAGTAAACTGGACCCATTGCCATGCCACACTTCTGCTTAACGAAGAGCATGTGGGGGAGCACTCCATCGAGATCGAAATGGCGGAAGGCCATGAACATAAATGCTTCACCATTCTGGGTTTTGGCTATGTGGATTAACTGAAGACTGATAGTCACTCATATGTTCGGAGGAAAAGAGAATGGAATTGATCTCACCAGCAGTAACGGGATATGACCAGTATCGGGAGAATATACCACGTGGAGTCATGGAGACGGTAGAATATCCTTCCACCACGGTTGGCAATTCCCGTAAAGCGATGGTGTACACCCCACCAGAATTTTCTTCGACAACGATGTATCCTGTACTTTTTCTTTTGCATGGTATTGGCGGAGACGAAACCGAATGGCATACTCATGGTTCTCCGCAAATTATTCTCGATAATCTGTACAACGATAATATGCTTGAACCGATGGTTATTGTTTTCCCCAACGGTCGCGCAATGTCGAATGATCGAGCCGTAGGAGACCTGTTTGAACCTGAGAAAATCAAAGCATTTAAACGGTTCGAATCCGATCTGCTCAACGATTTGATACCTTACATGGAGTCGAACTACCCTTTGCATAAAAGCCGGGATAAAAGGGCGATTGCTGGTTTATCCATGGGTGGAGGTCAATCCTTAAATATCGGATTAAGTAATCTAGACCATTTTGCATGGATCGGTGCTTTCTCCGCAGCCCCAAACACCAGAAGTCCGGAGCTACTTGTCCCTGATCTTTCGAAAGCGCCTTCATTGCTCTCGCTATTATGGATCTCTTGCGGTGAACAGGACAATCTTATAGAGATTAGTCTTGGGGTTCACCAATATTTGGCGCAACACGGAGTACCTCACATTTGGCATGAGGAAAGTGGAGGACATGATTGGCCCGTGTGGAAGAACGATCTGTATCTGTTTTCGCAACGTCTTTTCAAGTGAATTTGCTGAAGAACATTCATATCGGATTGTAGCATCAACCAAATCTATTAAAATATCAGGAGGTATCATCCATGTTCAAATTCGGAAAAAAATTAATGACCGTTGTTCTCGCAGCTTCCATGAGTTTTGGTGTCTTCGCAGCAACATCAAGCGCAGCAACAGATTATTGGCAAAATTGGACAGATGGCGGAGGAACGGTCAACGCCGTGAATGGATCGGGCGGGAATTACAGCGTGAATTGGCAAAATACTGGGAACTTTGTTGTCGGGAAAGGGTGGACATATGGTACGCCTAATCGAGTGGTCAATTATAATGCCGGCGTATTCTCTCCTTCAGGTAACGGCTATCTCACCTTCTATGGTTGGACTAGAAACGCTCTAATTGAATATTACGTGGTGGATAGCTGGGGAACGTATCGTCCTACCGGAACGTATAAGGGCTCGATGACTAGTGATGGCGGCACATATGACATCTATACAACGATGAGATACAATGCACCTTCCATTGATGGTACTCAGACTTTCCCTCAGTATTGGAGTGTTAGACAGACCAAGAAACCAATCGGAGTCAATTCTACCATCACGTTCAGTAATCATGTGAATGCATGGGCGAGCAAAGGGATGTACTTAGGCAACAGCTGGTCCTATCAGGTGATGGCAACGGAAGGTTATCAAAGTAGCGGAAGCGCAAACGTGACGGTTTGGTAAAAATGATGTGATGCAGTTCAACTTCTGCACCTGCATTTGAAATTCAATTTTCCGGTAGCGTTGAGTAACGTTATTCTCCAGACTAACGGACCTCGACGTTCCCGGATTTAAGCTAGTAAAGGAGAATAATTGAATGAAGAAGCTGGTATGGTTAACTTTAATCGCTATAGTTGTTAGTCTAAGTGCTTGTTCAGCAAGTAATACGAAATTAAGCGATGACTTGGTATTCGTCGAAGGAGGAGCCTTCAAGAGCAGTAAGCCGAGTCAGATCGATAGGAATGAAACGCTGGATTCCTTCTATATTGGCAAATACGAAGTAACTCAAAAAGAATGGATGGAGGTTATGGGGGAAAACCCTTCTGGCTTCAAGGGAGATGACCTGCCTGTTGAAATGGTCAGCTGGTATGACGCAGTGGAATACTGTAATCAAAAAAGTATAAAAGAAAACCTGAAACCTTATTACAATATAGATAAAGACAACCAGGACACGAATAATCACAATGAAAATGACACTATAAAATGGAATGTAACGATCAACGAGGACGCCAACGGTTACCGTTTACCCACAGAGGCAGAATGGGAATACGCTGCAAGCGGAGGTCAAAAGAGCTTAAATTACACATACAGCGGAAGTAACAATCCTGATGAAGTTGCTTGGTACTGGGTAAATGCCGGCGAGAACATTCT
Source organism: Paenibacillus sp. FSL H7-0940 (assembly GCF_037979415.1). Taxonomy (NCBI): domain Bacteria; kingdom Bacillati; phylum Bacillota; class Bacilli; order Caryophanales; family Paenibacillaceae; genus Paenibacillus; species Paenibacillus sp. FSL H7-0940. The sequence goes on along the minus strand of NZ_CP150280.1, from coordinate 2,293,562 downwards.
GACGGGTGACTGGAGCTGGCCCGCTATTGAGAGCAATCGTAATCAAACCAAAAAAGTCGGAACTCAGAAGGCGAATGAGTTAGGAATCTATGATATGTCTGGGAATGTGAGAGAATGGTGCTGGGACTGGTACAGCGATTCGGAGAGTCCAAATCAAACTTGGCGAGTTGTGAAAGGCGGAGGCTGGATCGGCGGTGTCAATAACAATGAAATATCATTTCGAGGCAAATTTGATGCAAATGGTTTTGGTCCCGATCAAGGATTCCGTATTGTACGTGGAGAATGAAAAATCTTTCTACTGACAATAGATTACTTCTGAGCTAAACCTATACTTTGTCGGGTGAAAACCTATAGTTTAACAGGTTGTTGTACAAAAATGTAAGCGTTACACTTGAATTGTTAACCCGGCGCTTCGCTACAATCGGAGCGTTCTTATAGTACGGTCCGATGGAACCATGTTCTATGTTATTGATAAATGACGATGAGACTGGTAGAAATTTTGTTCTCCAAAGTTGTGCGAGCAGACAACAATCCTGCTGTTGTTCTGCTGTTTAGCGTTTTCAGAACAACTGGAATCTACCTATTGATATAGATAAAATACATGCAGCTGATCAAGGACAAAAGTGAGGTGAGCTAATGTACAAGGTCATTGTCGCGGATGATGAGCCGTTTATGCTAGAAGGATGGAGAACAATGATTGACTGGCGAGCTTGTGGATATGAACTCTGCGGAACGGCAACAGATGGGGAGGAAGCACTTGCTTTATTCAACTCGGTTGAACCGGATCTTGTCGTCACGGATATTCAAATGCCTGTTATGGATGGTCTTGGTTTGATTCACACCTTGCGAGAAGATCTCGCCTATACCTCTAAAATTGTTATCGTTACAGGATACTCCGATTTTAATTACGCGAAGCAAGCCATACGGTATCAGGTCGATCAGTACGTGCTTAAACCTCTTGTTCCCGAGGAGATTCATCAAATCCTTATGGACATGATTGAACCTCTGGACAAACGCAGAAATGAGCAAAAACAGCAAAATGGAGTCATGGTTACAGATGAAGCCTATGAGAATCATCTTAATGAATATCTAATAAGCGAAGAATATGATTTAGAGCAAATGATGAACATCTCCAAAGAGATCTTGGCGTTGATTGAAGCAGAAAATACGTATTCTATCGATATTGCAGTGAGTGCACTGTTAGAGAAAAGTGAGAAAGCAGAGGTTTCGTTGGAATGGATACATCATGTCATCCGATATATCCATGGGGAGTTGCTACGTAAATATGGAAAAAGAGAGGGTTGCAGAGAAATACTATGTGAAAAAGATTGGCATGAGGCTGCGAGTTGGTCTTCCGGCACATTGCAAGATCTGTGTGTTCGACTGTCCAAGCAACTTTCCCAGTCTGAATTGAAGCAAAAGACGGGTACGGGAGGGCTGGTTGCAGAAGCAGTGAATGAATTGAAGCAGCACTATCGAAGTAAAATTAAATTACAGGATGTAGCTAATCGTATTCACGTGAATTCTGCCTACCTGGGTCAACAGTTCAAGCGGGAGATGGGGGTCAGTTTCAGTGACTATGTGCACCAGCTTCGTGTTGAGGAGGCCCGTAAACTCCTGCGACGTACTAATATGAAGATCACTGACATTGCATTCAGGCTAGGATATCATGATGCTGAATATTTCACCCAAAAGTTCAGAGCGCATACAGGGGAGCTTCCGTCAGTCTATAAAAACAAAAACCAAGGGTGATTATATGCGTCATAAATTCTGGATGTTCAGTAAGGTTAATGATATTCCTCTCCGATCCAAATTTCTGCTTATTTATGTACTTAGTATTCTCCTTCCTGTAATAACGATTAATATCTTCTTTTATGAACGAACCTCTGCGGATATCAAGATTAGAGAACAGGAAAATCTGCGTAAATCCATCGACAGGGCTGCGGGGGAACTGCTAGGTATGATTGATGAGAGCGTTGCCCTGAGCCGAATTATTGCAGCAGACGATTCGCTCTATGAGGCACTGGATCGGACCTATCACTCCCCCGTGGATTATTACAACGTCTACCATGCATTCCTGCGAGATAAATTAACACGGTACATGTCAGCGAATATTCTGGAGGTGCGTATCTATACGGATAACGATACCATTCAGACGGGCAGTCATTATATCGTGATGAAAGACAAGAATGTACTCCCTGGATTGAAACAGCTGAAATCCACCAGTGGAGGCATTCTTGTCGTTGATTATATTGAGCCATCCGGATTTAACGCGGGAAGAAGAATCAGTGTGATTGGCAAAATGGATACCTATACTTCCTATGCCAATTACAACAAGTATTCCAAGATTGATCTGGAACTTAGCCGGGTGTACAGCATTTTAAATCGTGAATCAGACAGTCTTCAGCTGCGACTGGTGGACAGCAACAATCGAACTGTCGTTTCAAGTGGGGAGTTCAGCGAAACCGATTTATCCCCCCTTGATAATGAATCAATGCTCAAGGAATCTGGAGATTCTGCTTACACGCTCGAAAAATCGTTGGGGAATCTAGCCTACCTAAAGGGTTGGAAATTGATTGGAGTTGCCGATACGCGTCACCTTGACCACCTTTTGCAAGAAGCCTTTAAATCAATTCTGGGGTTGCTGGCATTAAGTATCGTGGTCCCCTCTGTATTGATCTACATTATTTTGCGTTCCTACCACTATCGGATTCGCAAGTTATCCAGACATATGGAGAAGGTTCGTAACGAACGATTCGATCTGATTGAAATTCACGAAGGCCGCGACGAAATTGGCGGGCTTATTCGTACATTTAACATCATGATTGGTAAAATTCATACGCTGATTAATGACGTATATAAACTGGAAATCCGTCAAAAAGATCTGGAGCTGGATCAAGTGAGGACTGAATTGTCCATGCTCCAGAGTCAGATGAATCCCCATTTTTTATTTAACACATTGAATGCCTTGCTGGTCGTTAGTACGAAGAATGGATATACGGAAGTAATTGAGATTATTAAAAGTCTGTCCAAACTGATGCGACAGTTGCTCAGTCATTCTGACAATCTGATTCCTTTGCAAGAAGAGCTGCAATTTACGAATCTTTATCTCCAGATTGAGAAGTTTCGCTTTGGAGAGCTGTTTGATTACACCTTCGAGGTTGATCCTGATGCAGCTTCGTTGCTCATTCCCCGCATGAGTATTCAACCGCTCGTCGAAAATGCATGCAAACACGGCTTGCAGGCGCGAAAAAATGGAAGAGAGATCAAGATAACGGCGAGACGAAACGCTTCTGAACTGGTTATTCAGGTGATCGATAATGGAATCGGTATGGATGCAGGGAGACTAACCGAGCTCCTGCGAGATATTCGTTCTGAAAGACCCAGGAACGGCGAGCATGTAGGACTCCGCAATGTCTACCGCAGGCTGGAACTCTTTTATGAAGGAAATGCGATATTTGATCTAAGCAGTGTACCTGGAAAGGAAACTATTGCAGGGTACCGTATACCGATCTCCAAGCTGGAACAGAGGAAATAGGAGGTAAACTCTCATGTATAAAGTACTGTTAGTCGATGATGAACCTTATGCCATTGAAGGGTTACAGCTTCTGATCAATTGGGAAAAGTATGGTTTCGAAATCAGAGGTGTGTGCGCCAACGGTGAGGAAGCCATTCGGATGATGGAACAAGATCGACCTGATCTCGTGGTGACAGATATTCGTATGCCTGTGATGAATGGGCTGGAACTTGTAGAAGAAGCACGGCGATTGGAACATGAGTCTGTGCTGTTTGTCATCACGAGTGGATACAGTGACTTTAATTATGCCAGACAAGCTATTCGATTAGGTGTCTCTAACTATTTAACCAAACCGGTTGATAGTACAGAAGCAGAGGATATGTTGGTCCGTCTCCGTATGCAATTGCAGGAGCGTGAAACCCAGGAGCGTATAAGGGAACATGCAAATGAGCAAAGGATCAAAGCGTTTTTGTCCGCACTGATTAAGGATAAGCAAAATATATCGGAGGAGGAGATGTCAGAGATACTTCCTCGTTTAAACAAGTCCCATTGGGCATACCTGCGGATAGCCTTTCAGGGAGATATTCAGGAAGTCTGTTCAGTAGTCGAACAAACGGCTGAAGAAACAACTTGCTGTTATGTGATAGACAGAACAAGAGACTCATTGGGACTTGTATGGGGGGAGGAAACGAATGATAGAAATGAGACATTTGAAGCAATTAAAGCTTTTACCCAGCGTTTGATGAATAATATGCAACATAACGGCTGCGAAGAAATTCATATCGCGGTTGGATTAACGGTCAACAAACTGGAGCATTTATCTGAATCCTTCCGCTCCGCTCAGGAAGTTGGGCGTTATTTGTTTTTTAATCAAGAGCGTCTTTTGTTTGCCGAAGATATTCAGCTGGAGAATTGGCAGTTTGATCCGGAAACGCTGTCAGAGGTGGACCATATTTGCGATTTGCTTGAAAACGGTTCTGTGGAGGAACTCTCGTCTGCGATTCGGAGTGCTTTTGAACTGTTTGTACAGATGAAGGCTGCGCCAGAGATTGTACATATTTTCTCTACCCATATTATATTCCGCGGATTGTCCCTGTGTAGAGAATTAGGAGGAGAACCTAATGCTCTAATGAACGAATTGGCGAGCGGAATTCTAGAGAAGGGCCATCGAAATATAGAAGAGGTTGCTAACAATCTGGAACATTTCTGTTTGCAATGCAAGTCAGCACTGGCGATTTTCCGGGAGAGGCAAATGGGTGGCATCCAGGCGACGGTTGCTGAATATGTGCAGATGCATTACAGGGAGACATTTACGATCCAGGAGCTCGCAGAACAATTCTACGTGAATCCTGTCCATTTAGGGCAATCCTTTTTGCGAAAGTATGGTAAGGGTGTAATCGAGGTAGTACATGATTTAAGAATGGAAGAAGCGAAGCGTCTGCTCCAGCAGACGAATCAAACATCCAGTGCGATTGCGGAGCAAGTAGGGTACCGCAGTTACCAGCATTTTCTCAGACACTTCGAAAAACGAACAGCCATGAAACCAGTAGAATACAGGCAAAAGTATGCGAATTGATCCATGAAAAAGAAGAACCCCTCCTGAATAAGACCTACAATTACAGGGGGGTAGACCTTAAATGTATATATTTTGTAACCGCATACATTTCTTCATACTAAAAACAGTAAGACATACCACTTCCAAGGAGGGCAAGTACATGGGGGGACTTAAGAAAAAGAAGCTTTGGGGTTCCGTATCACTCGTTCTGGCTTTGAGTTTGGCACTGGCAGGATGCAGCGGTGACAATGAGAAAGCGACTACAAAGGATGGGAAAGAGGTACTGAACATTTCGGCCTTTATCGGAACGCCAAATCAGGCGCCAGCTAAAGATAACCGAATCTACAAGAAGATTCAGGATGAACTCGGCGTTAATCTTGAGATGGAGTTTCTAGTAGGTGATCTTCAACAGAAGTTGGGCGTTATGATTGCCGGGGGCGATTTCCCGGATCTGATCACAGCAGACACCAAGTTGGTCTCAGCGGGTGCGGTTATTCCGCTTGAAGATCTCATTGAAGAGCATGCACCTAATCTGAAGAAACATTTCGGTAAAGACTGGAACCGGATGAAAGATTCCAGTGACGGACATATTTACTGGTTGCCTAACTATGGAGTGTATACAGGAGAGTTCATTAGTAACTATTATTCTGGTCCTGCATTCTGGATCCAAAAGTCCATACTGAAGGATGCCGGGTACCCAACTCCTAAAACGTTGGATGATTTCACAAAGTTGGTCCGTGATTATGCAGCCAAGAATCCAACTATTGATGGTCAACCAACGATTGGTTTCACTACATTGGCTTCAGACTGGCGGACGTTCCCTTTGCTTAACCCACCTGAACATCTTACGGGTCACCCCAACGACGGGGGCGTAGTCGTAGATGATAGTGGAGTCGCAACCGTGTTTGCCGACAAAGATATCTCCAAACGGTATTATAAGGAACTAAACAATCTGTACAACGAGGGATTGCTGGATAAAGAAGCCTTTGTTCAGAACTACGATCAATATCTGGCCAAAATTTCTTCGGGACGTGTGCTTAGTATGTTCGATCAGCACTGGAATTTCCAAGCCGGCGAAGACCCACTCGTAGCACAGGGGAAAATTGGCCAGACATACGTAGGCTTCCCGCTTGTCTATGATACAAGTATCACAGATCATTATCTGGATCGTCCGGTCATTAACTTGAACAATGGTTTTGGTATCAGTAAAGATGCCGAAGACCCTGTCGCACTCATCAAATTCCTCGATAAGCTTATGGACGAGAAGTACCAGAAGCTCTTGTCATGGGGTGAAGAGGGTGTAGACTATCAAGTGAATGAAGAGGGAAGATTCTATCGTACACCAGAGCAACGGACAGAGCAGGATGATCCAGCATGGAGATTGGTTAACAAAGCTGAAGGTTTCTACGCTGCTGCACCGAAGCTTGAAGGAACATTTGAAGATGGCAATGCAATTGGAGCGATCAACCAACCTGAGGAATTCTATGACAACCTCAAACCGGAAGATAAAGAACTTCTGGATGCATACGGCTTCAAAACGTGGAGTGACTTCTTCTCTCCTGCACCAGAAAATCCAGTGTACTATCCAGCATGGCAGGTCGATCTGAAAGAAGGCTCTGATGCTGCGGTAGCGAACAAACAAATGACAGACACTTCATTGAAATTCTTGCCTAAAGCAATCATGTCAAAACCGAATGAGTTCGATAACATTTGGACTGAATATGTAGACGCTTACAAGAAGATCGATGTTAAATCCTATGAAGATCGAATTAATGATCAACTGAAATGGAGAATCGAGAACTGGTCTGTTAAATAAAAAAATGCGGCAATGATTCTCTCGGAAGGTATCAACCAAAGGATTACTCAGGCGAGTGCCTTCCGGGGACATCATCCTTAAAGTCGCTGCAAGCCAATAGGAGGAGTGAAAGATGGCGAACACGCCTGGAGCCATACCAGAGCAAACCACCAGTACAGTCGTTCCCAAAGCACCACTGTTAAAACGATTGCGCGGACAAAGACAACTCATGTTCATGTCATTGCCCATCGTTGCGTACATTCTCGTATTCTCGTATTATCCCATTTGGGGCTGGGTTATGGCCTTTCAGAATTACAGTCCTGCGAAGAGTTTCACGCAGCAGGAATGGGTCGGGCTCAAACACTTTAAGTTTTTGTTAACAGACGATGCATTTCTTAACGTGCTTCGTAATACCATTGCGATGAGCGTCATCAATATGGTGCTCGGATTTGCGACAGCAATTATATTTGCCATTTTACTTAATGAGATCAAACATAAGTTATATAAACGAACCATTCAAACAATATCGTATTTACCTCACTTTCTCTCATGGATTATTGTGACAGGTATCGTAGCAAGTTCACTATCTGTAGATGGTGGGATTGTGAATGTGGTACTCATGAAGCTGCATATCATTCAAGAACCTATCATGTGGCTTAGCGTTCCGGAATACTTCTGGGGCATTGTAGGCGCATCCCATGTATGGAAAGAAGTTGGCTGGAATGCCATTATTTATTTGGCGGCCATCACGTCTATCGATCCTTCCCTCTATGAAGCGGCAGAGATTGATGGTGCGAACCGATATAAGAAAATGCTGTATGTGACCTTACCCGGAATCAAATCCATTGTTATCATTTTGCTGATCATGAATATGGGCTGGATTTTGGAAGCTGGATTCGAGGTTCAGTATCTGTTAGGTAATGGTGTGGTTGTCGACTGGTCACAGACGATAGATATATTTGTCCTGAAATACGGACTACAGATCGGGAATTATTCTTTGGCTACTGCGGCAGGTATCTTCAAAACAGTAGTTAGTATCACGCTGATCTTTGCGGCGAATTCAATTTCCAAACGGCTCGGGGAAGACCGATTAATATAAGGGGGACTAGAGATGGGAATCAATAAATCTCGGCTTGAACCGATTGTCTTCCATACGTTAAATGGTATACTGATGATCGCAATCGCGATTGTTACCCTGTATCCGTTTGTGAATACACTCGCCGTATCTTTCAATGCCGGTAATGACACCATCCGGGGTGGGATTTATCTGTGGCCTCGGGTATGGACAGATCAAAACTACAGAGCAGTATTTGCAGGAGGGACCATCTTCAGCGCCTTTGGTATATCTGTGGCGAGAACGGTTTTGGGAACAGTTTTAAGTCTATTCTTAACCTCCATGCTGGCTTACACACTAAGCCGAAAAGATTATATATTACGAAAGCCCATTACCATTACAGTTGTTCTTACGATGTATTTTAGTGCAGGTCTTATTCCAACTTACTTCCTAATGAAAGATTTGCATTTGTTAAACAACTTCCTGGTGTACATTATTCCTGGGCTGATCAGTGCCTTTAATATGATTGTTATTCGAACCTATATCCAGACACTACCCGAGGGATTGATCGAATCCGCCAAAATTGATGGTGCTGGAGATTTCAGAACATTCATTTCCATTATTCTACCGCTGTGCCAACCGGTTCTCGCTACTGTTGCACTGTTCATTGCAGTCGGTCAATGGAATTCTTGGTTTGATACGTTTCTGTATGCATCTTCTAAACAAAACCTGAGCACGCTGCAATATGAGTTGATGAAACTATTATCATCTTCTATGAATTCCAACAGCAGTGCAGCCGTTGCCAATGGTGCAGATCTTGGTGCTGCGCGTAACATGGTCACACCTGTATCTATTCGGGCAGCGATTACGATTGTTGCCGCATTACCCATCTTAGTTGTATATCCATTTTTGCAGAAGTATTTCGTTCATGGCTTGCAGCTTGGAGGGGTAAAAGAGTAAACTTAATGCAGTTCCAGATAACCGATCAAAAACGGTCACTAGGTGACCGTTTTTTTATGTTTTTTAAACGGCGGACCTTAGTATGTCAATTGCACACGAATCGAACTTATTCAATAATGTTGTTGACAATTAAATTAAAGTTACTATAATTTATATTTACTTGATTCACCAGTCAGTCTCTTTTCAGGGTGCCACTGCGCGCGAAAGCCCTATATCAAGAACTGTCCACAGCGCCTGACCATCCCGAGCTCTTACCATTTTATCAAGGAGACTGAAGAGAAAATGAAAGTATTAATCGTGGAAGACTCCATTTTCGTACAGAAATTGCTTACAAAGCTGATTGTTGATCATATTCCAGAATGCGAGATTCAGATTGCTAACAATGGAGAGCAAGGATACAACCTATTCAAGGAATTTCAACCTGATTTTATAACCACCGACCTGCTGATGCCTGGTTTGAACGGACAAGAAATGCTTCGAATGATTCGAGAAACGGATAGCAATGTCAAAATTATTATCTTATCTGCAGATATTCAGAAGACAACTAGGGATGAAGTTGAAATGTTAGGCATTTCTGGTTTTTTGAATAAACCGTTAACTGCAGAGAAGGCAACTACCATGATTCAACTGATTCAGGCGGCCTATCATGCTGAATGATTTACAGAAGGATTTGCTTACTGAACTAGTGAACGTTTACGTGGGACAAGCGGCTAACATGTTGTCAGAGATTGTAGACAAGCGTATCGTTTTGAATATTCCGGAAGTGGAACTAATCTCCATATCCGATGTTGATCCTGGAGATCGAAGATACAACATTTTCTTTAGTGAAGGTCACCTGTTTAGGTCATCCTTACAGTTTGGATACGAATTTCAGGGAAAAGCATTTCTGATGTTTCCTGTTGAGCAGGCTAAAGTATTGGCAAACATCTGTCTTGGAGAACTGGGTGAGAGCGTTATACCGAACGATCCGAACCTGATGGACACGGATTTGGACGTTTTGAAGGAAGTTAGCAATGTCCTGCTTAACGCCATTATTGGAGAATTCGGTAACTTCCTGGAGATCAAACTGGAATACGTCCTGCCTGATATTGAACTGATCTATGTCACCAATTCCGATCAACAAATATTGCTTCAGAATGAAGTTTATGTCCTGGTTTTACATACCTCGTTTTTACTTGCCGATACGGATGTGACAGGTATCATTGTCATAGCACTGAGTATGAACTCCATATCGAGCCTGCTGGCCAAAATGGACGCTTTGTTGGAGGCGGGCAATGGATAATCTTATTTCACAAGCTTTGAACAAAGCCCATATGGGAATAATGATCGTGGACAGGCATTTAAAAATTGTTGTGTGGAATGCCTGGTTGGAGCGCTTTACTGGCAAGAATGTAGAAGAGGTGGTTGGCTTAAATCTGCTTGAGGTCTGCCCACGGTTTAAGTCGAACATGTATTTAAATATTTTGCAAAATGCGCTGTATCATGGACAGAGCAGGTTTTGCTCAAGCGCTTTACATAAGGCGTTCATTCTTCCTACTGAAGGAGAAGATGAACAATTATTCAGACAAAATATGCATGTTGAACCGCTCTATCATGAAGATCGGAGTTATGCCCTTATTCAGATTACTGACATGACTAACACCAATACCAGGGTATATAAACTTAAAAATCTGATCAAAGAGCTGGAGACGGAGTACGCCAAAATCAAAATCTCCGAAAAAATCAGCAAGCATTTGTCTTTGCATGATCCACTTACAGGTCTGCCTAATCGTCTTGCTTATAATGACCGTCTTGCTTGGGCCATCAGTAATGCCAAAAGAAACCATAACAAACTAGCCGTCATGTTTGTGGATGCTGATGGGTTTAAACAAGTGAATGATACATATGGACACCATGTTGGCGATCAAGTGTTGCTGGAAATGGCAAAGCGATTAAGTGAAACAATTCCAAGTGCGGACACTGTAGCTCGGCTTGGCGGGGACGAATTCATCATTTTAAGCCATCTGAAAGATGATCACGATGCTGAAGTCATCGCCAAAAGATTGGAAGCTGCATTCAGTACCCATTTCAAGATTGCCGGAAACTATATCAACCTTTCGATGAGTATTGGTATCAGCCTATTTCCCAAGCATGGACAGGAGCCTTCCGAACTTCTGAGACATGCGGATGGAGCCATGTACAAGATTAAAAAGAATGGTAAGAATGGTTACGGAATTTATGAGCCTGAAAATGCTTAAGAAATCTAAAAATGTCTTTTAATAAAGTTGCTATAATAGCAACTTTATTTGTCTATACAATTAACATAAGAAAAAATATGTTTTTTCTATGAATAATATTTTTTTACATATGAAGATGAGAGAGTAGTTATTGAGTAATGTAGTAATCATTCAGCCAGTAATACTTATAAAGGAGTGTGCATATTGAATGTAATAGATGGGTCGATAATCGTACTTTTGCTGTTCAGTTTCTATATTCTATTACTGTACGGAATGCCGATTATCTTAATCATAGTGGGGTATTTCATATTTAAAGGGTACAAAAAGCGCAGGGGTGTGAAGACGAACGATAAGTCGGTGGCTCCTGATGGTCAGCAAGCTAATATTAAACCATAGATTAATGGTTGATACCACGATATTGAGCGGGACCAGAGTAATGCCCGATTGAGAGCCGCTATATTAGCGGCTTTTTTGGATTTTAAATAAGAAGAAGTCTGAAAGAGGCGATAGTCAGAACAGTACCAAAAGCAAGGAGAAAAACGCCTCTAAACTTGATGCACATCATATCGTATTCATGAAGTTCATCCTTCGTACGATTAAAAGGCCATGAATTGGGTCGTCTCAGTGCTCTAACTCCAAAGAATAAACCAATCATTCCAAGTAGCAGAAAGAAAAAGAAGAAAAACATATCATCCCCCCTTTAACAAAGATAAGTAATATGGAACCCTATTGATCTATTGATTTGCCTATGCTTGCTGAGAATACATACTTTATGAAGGGTTACCTGGTTTGAACATTTTGTTGAAGATCAAACTGTATACATAAGCCATCACCATAGGGATTAAAATACGAAGCATAAGACCAGATGATGTTCCTCCCATTAAAATACCACACTTTTCCGTAATCTTTGGCGATCCACTCTACAATAGTCAATATGAGAGCTGATACAACTGCTACTAACCATGGATGTGCTCGATGCCTGTTAATATAATATATCATAAGACATCCAGCCATAAGGAGAGACCCACATCGAATGGCAGAGCTGAAAAGGAGCGATTCGTGAATTACGGAGCAAGGTGTCAAAAATATGTCTTTGATGTTAAGGCAAGAAAACCAGCGAATCTATTTCAAAAAAACTGGAACAGTGCTATGATATAAAAGGAAAATAAATCTAATTATTACAATAAATTTAATATATTTACAGAGAGGGATTAAAGATTGAAACTATAATCCAAATATTTTTTATTATGAGGAGGATAAACTATGAATAAGAGAAAAACGAAGAAAGTTAGTACGGTAATGATTTGTATTCTATCGTTATTTTTGGCATCTTCAACAGTCCTGGCTAATACTGCATCTTCACCGTATAGTACACCCAAAATTAAGGGACACACGTACACTTTCACATCTGAAGTATGGACTCGGAATTTTACTACAGGTACGACTGCTGAAGCCGTTGCATCAGTGAAGGCTTCAGCAAGTGTTCCAAATGGATATATGGGAGCTATGGCTAGATTGTACACATCTGGCGGAAGCTTAAAAGCTTCAAGTTCCATGACATATAATACGTCGAAAACCTCTAGTTTTTTTGTCTACTCTCCAAGAATAACGACTAAAACGACGTATTATGCTCAGAACGTTGGTGAATTCTATAATGGGAATGGATACACTCGGTATACTGGATACAAATCGCCAAACTTAAAGTTATCGAACGTAAATTCATCAAATGTTTTATTTGAAAACAACACTGAAACATCGGAAACGATTCACGAATTATTGCTTCAAACTAAATATGATGTCAATTCACAGGGCGATACCTATGGCTCAGCATTATCTGAACCATTCATTGGGGTTGAACCCGATTTGATTGCTGCAATTGGCACCAATGGAATCGAGGGTTATCTAAAAGCTGAAGATCTTACACCTAAAATCACTACCATCGAAGAAGCCTTGGCACAAACACAAGTGAATGGTACTGTTCGAACGATTCATTTGTATGATGTAGAAGGAGACAATATTATTGGAGAATTTGATGTAGTTACTGATTATAAAGTAGAATAGAAATTTTTCAGAGTAAAAAAGCCGCTAAATTGCGGCTTTTTTGGGTTAAGCTATCCATTTCAATTAAGTTGCTTAGCCGTATTCTTTGCCAAAGTCCTCCATCTTTTCAAGGATCGGTAGTAACTTCATTCCCTTGTCTGTTAACGAATACTCAACTCGTGGAGGAACTTCCGGATATACATCACGTTGTATAACACCATCATTCTCCAACTCTTTAAGCTGCTTTGTGAGGGAGCCTTGAGACAGATCTCCAAGGAATTTTTTGATATCTGTATATCGCCGTGTTTCGTCTTTTAGGTACCATAAGATAAAATATTTCCAACGCCCAGAAAGGACATTCTGAGTAAAAGCTATGGCGTACATGTCACTTTTTCCATCTATAAACTCTTGTTCAAATCCTTCATTGCAAACTCTCATTCATATCACTCCTGATCCAAAGGTACAAAAAGATGTACTATGTTCATTTAAATTGCCCTCTTTGCTAATAAAACAAATACACCTATGATGGTGTCAACACCAAAACAATTTTAGTTTACCTAAAGTATGAAAGAATAATTAATGTTATCTCGATTGAATAGTTAGCAAGCTAAATAAATATATCATAGAAATGAGTGACTGATAAGGGCTGGAGCCAAACCGATATTCGATCATACTGTAAATTTTAACAAGGGAGATGTTTAACAATGAGTAAAAAAATTCGTACAGGTATCATAGGGGCATCCATTAATAACGGGTGGGCGAGTGGAACACATATTCCAGCTATTCAGCATTTGGATGAATTCGAGCTTACAGCGGTTGGGACAAGTAATATGGTGAGTGCAAAGAAAAGCGCAGAAGCTTTCTATGCAGATCACGGCTTTGATAATATGAAAGAGTTGGCTCAGCATCCTGATGTGGATATGGTCGTTGTCAGTATTAACGTCAAGGAACATTATAACGCCGTTAAAGCCGTTGTACCTGCTGGCAAACCAATCTATTGTGAATGGCCACTGGGTTCGAATACAGAGGAAGCCTTGGAAATGCAGGAATGGATAACGTCCGCACAACTGCCAAATGCGATTGGATTACAGGCTAGACAAGCCCCGGCCGTTCAATATGTTAAAGATTTATTGGCAGAAGGTTATGTCGGTAAAGTGTTGTCTGCCAACCTGAAGATCTCTATAGATGGCATGGGTGGCGTTGGTGACAAGTCGACTGCGTACTTGTATGACCGGAAAGTTGGAGGGAACTTGCTGACCATTGTAGGGGGCCATAATCTGGATGCCTTCACTTACATGCTTGGGGACTTTACAGAATTGTCTGCCACCACAGCTCAACAGTTTCCAGAAGTTGAATTGGTAGATATTCAGAAAGTCATCAAGAAAACAACGGATGATCAGATCATGATTACAGGAAAATTGACTAATGGTGCAGCAGGCATCGTTCATATTCAAGGTGGAGTCAAACATCAGACAGGACTCACACTTGAAATTTTCGGAGACAATGGCACGATTGTGCTGAGCGCCCCGGCATCCATTCAATTCGGATCACACCAATTACGCGGTGCAGGATCTACGGACAACGAGCTTAGTGAACTACCCATTCCCGATGCCTATTACTCGGCTCCACATTCTTTATATAACGACTCCGGAATTGTTCTGAACATGGCTCAGGCTTATCGTAAGTTTGCCAAAGATATTCAAGAAGGTACTACCTTAGCACCTAATTTCGCGGATGCGGTGAAACTACATCAGTTACTGGATGCCGTCGAGAAATCAGCCCAGACCGGTGAACGTCAATATCTATAACCCTCACTAAACGGAACAAAATCTGATCCATCCATATACTTAGCATGCTAAATATATTCACGCTATAGTAAGGGCACAAGTATCTGTGCCTGTCCAGAACGAAGGAGAAAATCGTTATGAAAAAAAGAAGTGAAATGCAACTGGCTTTACAGATGGTTTCGGGTTATGGAGCCGAATTTAGCGCATGGAGAATGCCTGGCACGGATCCTGCAGCTTACACCAATATGGATAGTTATGTAGAACGGGCTAAATTAGCTGAACAAGGAAAATTTCAAATGATTTTCATCGCTGACACTCCAGGCTTATCCAATAATTTAGGCCCACAGACACCTATGTTTCCTATGGACCCCATGTTGGCACTGATGGCAGTAGCAAGAGAGACACAACACATCGGGCTTGTGGCTACCCTCTCTACAACATTTAATTATCCCTACAACATTGCACGTCAGTTCAAAGCACTGGATGTTATCAGTCATGGACGTGTGGGATGGAATGCGGTTACCACATCCGACCCCCTAGCGGCGGCTAATTTCGGTGCCCGGGTTGAAAATCGCCAAGAGCGCTATGACAAGGCACATGAAAGCATACAAATTGTTCAGGCCTTGTGGGGGAGTTGGGAACCAGACGCTTGGACGTTAGATGTAGAAGGAGGGGAATTTGCGGATATGGACAAAATCCAGCCTATTAACCTTCAGGGTCAATATTATGCATCTCGTGGTCCTTTGCCCATTCCGCCCTCTGAGCAAGGGCAGCCAGTGATTTTCCAGGCAGGGGGAGGAGGTGAAGGATTAGAATTAGCTGGGAAATATGCTTCGGGAGTGTACGCCAATCCTTATGATATTACGTCTGCCCGTGAACACAGACAAGCCATAAGGCAAAGTGCTGCCCGTTTCGGTCGAAACCCCGATGATATCAAAATGTTTGCAGGTTTTATGTTTTCTCTGGCTTCAACGGAGGAAGAAGCTCTGGATCGTCGGAAACAGCTTATGAGTTTTAATCCCCAGGAAATCCCTAGCAGGGTAAGTTACCTCGGCTCCATGGTTGGTTTACCCTTATCGGTAAACTCCGTAGATATAGATCAACCTTTAGCGCCAGACTTGTTGAAAAATGCATATGCCAACCCCATGGACCCACGTTCTCCGAGAGCCTTAAAGTTATTAAAAAAAGGACTCTCTGTAAGGGATGTTCTCGCTCACGGGGTCATCAACTATCATCCGGTTGTTGCAGGCACCCCGACACAGGTTGCTGACTTCTTGGAAGAATGGTTTTTGGCTGAAGCATGTGACGGATTCTCAGTCGTGCCCGATGTATCTTTTGATGGCGTTGCAGATTTTGTGAATCAGGTAGTACCTATCTTGCAGGAACGAGGTTTGTTCCATAAGGAATATGAAGGAAAAACACTACGCGAGAATATGGGCGTTCCTTACGAATACGGATTGCAGGAACATGGAATCAACGAATAAAGGAGAGTTTTTAATGAATAACACACTTGAATTGCTTCATAACCATACATCGTTTCGTTCTTACACATCTCAACCCCTAACTGAGGAACAAATAGATGCAATATTTCAGGCAGCAAACCAAACTTCATCGTTCAGTCTTCTGCAGGCGGTATCCATTATACGCATCACAGATCCAGTACTTCGAAAAAAACTCAGACATCTGTGTGTCGATCAACCCTATATTGAAGAAGCGGCCGAATTCTGGATCTTCTGTGCAGATTTCAACCGAAATCATGAAATCGCTCCGGATGTGGATATTGAATATATTGAATTTCTGTTGATTGGTTCATTCGATGCTGGCCTGATGGCACAAAATGCGTTAACCGCGGCTGAATCGCTGGGACTTGGCGGAGTGTTCATTGGTGCGGTCAGAGCTAATATTAGCGAACTATCTGACGTATTGAATTTACCTAAATTTGTTATCCCTCTGGTGGGGTTATGTATCGGTAATCCAGCTGGAGATAAGCCGGAACTGAAACCTCGACTCCCTCAATCCATGGTATTGCTTGATAATCAATACCAACCAATGGATCAAGAGAAATTAGCAATCTATGATGAGACCATGCTGAAGTATTATGAAAATCGTCCGACGAGAGCCCCTTTCACCGTAAAAAAAGTAAAAGGATGGAGTGACCATATCCAGGATCACCTCGAGAGAAGTATTCAACCGCAAATGATGACCTATTTGAACAAGCAAGGTTTTGCCAAAAAATAAGGACTAAACCAATCTTTCCGGTGAAACTTGGATAGGAAAAGGCCCTTAAAGACGACACTAAGGTGAATTGACACCTGTATATCTCCATGATACATTTAGTCTGCTAAATATAATTCGGATGTAGGGAGGGATCGTTCATGACAGATACAGTAGATTGTGAAATTCGACAGTCTTTAGATCGAATTTCCTCCCAAATGCGACGAAATTATAGTGAATCTCTTCGGGAACTTAATCTCTATGTAGGACAAGATAATCTGTTGTACCGGCTGTGGTTGGGTGATGGGGTAACACAGATGCAACTAAGTGAACATATGAAATGCGAACCACCAACGGTTACAAACATGGTCAAATCACTGGAGCAGAACGGATTTATATATCGCAAGCGTGATGTACAGGATGCAAGGATCATGCGTATCTTTCTAACCGATAAGGGCAAAGAATTAGAAAAACCGGTTGAGCATAAATGGAGAGAGCAACAAGAGAAACTACTTCAATCCATTTCTTCGGAAGATCGGCTAATATTGAGACAATTCATGCAACAAATGGAGCAAAATATCTTATAACTTATGCCAAGCTTCACGTAAGCTAACTAAATGAACGAAACAGAGCCGCTATTATAGCGGCTTTTTTTATTGCCAATAGCTAAACTTCCCTGTCCAGAACAAAGAATTTGTACTGTCAGTTTCGGAATTCACGATTACACCTCTAATGTTGGGATAAGATTGTGATAATTCAAGTTAATTTTGTTCATTTAGATGCTGAAGAGATTACAGTACACTGAAAGAACATACAAACGGAACACACTAAACATGAAAATGTGAGGAATTAAAATTCGTTGGAGGTTTTAACGTGAAGACCAAAAATATCTGGTTTAATCAACCTGCTGGAACATGGGAAGAGGCATTGCCTATCGGAAATGGAACTCTTGGAGGCATGATTTTTGGGAAAAGACAGATTGAGAGAATTCAGCTTAATGAAGATAGTCTGTGGTATGGTGGACCGATGCAGCGGAATAATCCTCAAGCACTTGAATCTTTATCTCAGATCAGAAGCCTGATTTTTGACGGTAAGATTAGGGAAGCAGAAGAACTCGCAGCAGATACTCTGGTAGGTGTTCCTGACGGGCAAAGGCATTATGAGCCATTAGGGGACTTCTATATCGCTATGGATCACAGTGAACATGAACCAAATGGATATCAAAGACATCTCGATCTGGAACAAGGCAAGGTAAACGTGCATTATACCGCAGATCAATCCATTTACAGCCGTGATTATTTTGCTAGCTACCCGGATCAAGTGCTCGTTGTTCATCTCAAATCAAGCGTGCCTGGAAAGTTATCTTTCTCCACTGTTTTTGGCAGGGGAGCTGTTCTGGAATCAACATCCTATTCAGATATTCTTAAGCATCCTGTTGGTTTCCAATCCTATCTGGACCGGATCGAGAAGCGTGGAACGAATAACTTGATCATTCGGGGAAGAAGTGGGGGAGAAGAAGGAATCCGATTTTGTTGTGCGATTCGCCTTATATCTGAAGGGGGGCAGGTTCATTATTCAAGCGGTCAGCTTTCTCTGAAGAATGGTGATTCAGCGACTATTCTAATCACGGCTTGCACGGATTTCCGAGTACCTAAGGAACAACTCGAAGTGGAGTGCCTCCGCAGGATTGATACTGCTTCCGCAAAACCATATAGCGAACTGCTAGCCGATCATGTCTCGGACTATCAATCCTTATTCGAAAAGATGGATATACATCTCGAAGATGAAAATAAAGATGTGATATGTTCTGAACTTCCAATCGATCAGCGTCTTGAGCGGCTTAGAGCTGGTCAGCATGATCCGGAACTGCTGAGTCTATACTTTCAATTTGGTCGCTATCTGCTTATCTCAAGTAGTCGTCCAGGTTCTTTACCGGCAAACCTTCAAGGGATATGGAATAAAGACATGCTTCCTGTATGGGACAGCAAATATACGATTAATATTAATACACAGATGAACTACTGGCCTGCAGAAAGCTGCAATCTGTCTGAATGTCACGTTCCATTGTTTGATTTTATAGATCGACTGCAAGTCCGGGGAAAGGAAACCGCTAGAACCATGTATGGATGCAAGGGGTTCGTTGCTCATCACAACTCGGATATCTGGGCAGACGCTGCTCCGCAGGATGTATGCATGACATCGACGTTTTGGACCATGGGAGGAGCATGGCTTTCATTACATCTATGGGACCACTACGAATATAATAAGGATGTTCAATTTCTCAAAAAAGCTTACTCCACGATGAAAGATGCGGCTATCTTTATTCTGGATTATCTAATAGAGGATCCTTCCGGCAATTGGGTGATATGTCCTTCGTCCTCACCGGAAAATCGCTATATATTAGATAATGGAGAGTCGGGGGCTTTATGTTTTGGTGCTTCAATGGACAATCAGATTATTAGAGAACTCTTCACGCGTTGCATTGAAAGTACCCGAATATTGCAAGAAGATCAGGAATTTGGAGAAGTACTCCGCAGTGCTTTAACCAAAATACCGGAGACCTCCATTGGAAAACATGGCCAGATCCAAGAGTGGAGTAACGATTATGATGAATTGGAACCTGGCCACAGACATATCTCCCATTTATTCGCTTTGCATCCTGGAACGCAAATTACGTTGCAATCAACGCCTGATCTGGCCAAGGCAGCTCGTGTAACACTCGACAGAAGACTGGAACACGGTGGTGGACACACAGGATGGAGCAGGGCGTGGATTCTCAACATGTGGGCACGATTAGAGGAGTCGGAACTTGCACACGATAACATCGTGGAACTTCTACGTTCCTCCACGTTACCCAATCTGTTTTGTGACCATCCTCCATTTCAAATTGATGGGAACTTTGGAGGTACTGCAGGGATAGCAGAGATGCTTCTCCAGAGTCATAACGAAGTAATCAGATTGTTACCTGCTTTACCAGCAGGGTGGCCAAAAGGATATATTCGTGGTATTCGGGCTCGTGGCGGATTTGAAATAGATCTGGAATGGGAAAATGGTCGTCTGTTAAATACCAGAATTCGTTCTATTGAAGAAACAAGAGTAACCGTGTCCTATCTGGACCAAAAAATAGAATTAACCTTTCCTGGCCCCAATTCAATAATTGAACTAAAAGGATACGACTGGAATAACAAATAAGAATTTACCGATTACCTGAGCGAATACCGGCTGACAAAATTGCCGGGTGAATTCGCTCTTTTTTTTGCTGAGATAAGATTTAGGCAAGAGTTGGCGTGTTTTTGCTCAATACAATGTTTAAAGAAGACTTCCATATTTAACAAATTTACCAGGTGAAGTGCCTACCTGCTTGGTGAAGCTGCGAATAAAATTGGCGTAATCTCCAAAACCGGATTGATAACAGGCCTCTGTAATACTTAAACCTTCGATTAAATAAGATTTCGACAGCTCTATACGGCGACTAAGAATGTATGTTCGAATCGTGAGTCCGGTATGCTTTTTGAATTGTCGACTAATATAGCTGCTATTCGTGAACATAGCCTCTGACAATTGTTCGAGCGTCAGTTGCCTCGTCAGATTACATTCAATGTAATCCATCGTGTTTCGAACTAGTTCAGGCATAATATCCGTTGCAACAAAATCCGTATTTTGAAAAGTTAGATTCGTTAGAAGTAGTAACTGTGTAATCAAAATATTCCCCAGAATATCCGCTCCATAGTCACTTGATGAGAGATACTGTTCAAGCTCGTCAGCTAATTGTAGCACTCGTTGAAGTTCGTCCTCTTCAAGATGTACGATATTACCCTTACCCTTGGGACGGTAGTCGAAACATGCGGATAAGTTGGTGCTTGAAGTAGACAAGCGGTTCAGATATGACTTTTTCAGATTTATGGTAATTCTCTCATATTCGTTTTTGTCCAAGGCAAAGGAACGGTGCATCTCCTCCGGGTTAAGAACGAGCAGATCTCCACGTTGCAAATGGTAACAACGGTTCTCAATATAGAAATTCACATTGCCACGAAGAAATAAGTAGAGTTCATATGCATTATGTCGATGATAAAACGTTCCCATATTATACGTGGTGGTGCGATGAAGGTACAACAGCTCATTCTGGATTGGATCAAACAGGTATTCTGAAGTCTCATTCATATCAGATATATGACCTCCTTGTCGTTTCGCGCAATAAATATAGCCGTTTGTGCAATGAAATTGCAGACGTGAACCTATAAAATGTAACCATCCTAGCATGATGGATACATAATTGCAAGCGTTTCCACTCAGGTGTGTACAACGCGATTGGAGGAAAAGATGGATCTGATTTTCACGGCTAGAAGTAAAGTGCAGGACACCGTAGAATACACGGCACTGGACAAGCATGCTCTCAAAGCTAGCGTAAAAGTAATAAGCGGAAACGGCAGTGCAGAAGCTCCATGGCAAGCCGACATTCAGATTTACAACGAGGGACAGAATGCCTGGGCAGGGGTTATTCATGTGGAAATGCCGTTGGACAAAAAGAATCCGAGGTTTTTTTTACCTGCATTTATGTATGGCCGCAACCGGGGCGAAGCACCTCAGAATGTTCCAAATGAGTTCCCCAGGCTAAGGGAGGGCAGTCCTTCTCGTCCTTCATCACCTTGGTGGATGGTAAGAAGTGATCGTCTGTCTCATCCAGCTGCACTTATCTATGATGAAGGTCGGATTGTTGGTCTAAGCGCAAGTCCCTACTGGATCAATACAGGAAACCAGAAGCAGCAATGGTATCCAGGAATGGAAGGAAACTTTGTGCAATATGGGGGATTCACATGTTCTATTAAAAAGGGTACGGTCGGATATACGTTGGGATATGAGAATGCTCCGTTGTTATTTATCAAATCCAGACTTGTCCATGAGCGAGCTGCCCTTGGAGAAAACTGTTTTGAACTTGCTGCAGGTGAATCGATTGGGCTCACACTTGAACTATATAACTACGAGTCTGAATCAGAACTGGGCATCAATCCAGCACTGGAAACAATCTATAAGAGGTATCACGAAAAACCAAGAGAAGGAAGTGACACTCAGACAACGGTAACGGATTTGTCCAATGCCATCTATGAGTATGCCTGGCTTCCGGAGGATCGTCATTACTCTACATTTGTATATGAAGATGCTGCTGAAACCGGTGGCTACCGATACAACAAAATTATCTCAATCAGTTGGACAAATGGTATGACCATCGCTGCACCAATGCTTATGGCCGCACTGCGCCTGAATAATGAGCCCATGCGACAGCAGGCGTTATCCTGTATTACCAATATTATCGAGAATGCCATGAATCCCGAATCCGGACTTCCGTATGACGCTTATCAGGATGGGATCTGGAGTGTTAAAGGCTGGTGGTTCGACGGCATGCGTACCCCAGGTCATTCCTCTTACCTTGTAGCTCAAGCGATGTTCTACATTCTGAAAAGTTACGATTATGAGAAGCGCATTCGAAATGTGAGTCATGATGATTGGCTTGCTTACGTCAAGCAAATACTTGATCGTCTGGAGTGCACGAAGAATACGGATGGAGAATACCCCACCATTTTGTCAGAGCGGACCGGAGCAGGTCTTGAATATGATGCTTTTAGTGGAGTCTGGTGTCTTGCTGCCAAGGCATATCACTGTTGGTTAACCCATGATGAATCTTCTCTGGAAGAGCTCAGACGCAGTGAAGCCCACTATTACAACACCTATGTCCAACACATGGAATGTTACGGCGCTCCACTGGATGCGGACAAGGCAGTGGATTCGGAAGGCATTTTGGCTTACATCAAAGCTGTTCGGTTTCTGCACGTGTTGACCGGTGACGAGCTATATCTAGATCACATGAGAGATGCGATCAGTTATGAATTCAGCTTCAAATTTTGTTACAACTCACCTATTAAGATTCCTCCACTCAGTACATTAGGCTGGTCCAGTTCCGGGGGAAGTGTTACTTCAGTAGCTAATCCGCATATTCACCCCATGTCCAGCAATCTAGTGGATGAGCTGTTGTATTATGTTGGACAGCGGGAAGAGAATTATGTTCGTCAACGTATGATGGATACCATCGGGTGGGGTTGTCAGACCTATAATCGTTATGATCAAGAATTCGGCTATGGCAAAAAAGGATGGATGTCTGAACGCTTCTGTCATTCGGAAGGACTGGTCACTGAAAAATATGCGGATGGTACGCCAGCCAGCACCTGGTTTTGTCTGATGCCATGGGCCAGTGGATCGATCATCGAAGGCCTCGTTGGCGACTATTGGGATTATGCACGACATGAATGAATGTATTTTGCAATAACTACAACAGTCACCATATTAGATTCATTCCGCCGATAGGGAGAGACGCTACCGGCGGTTTATTTTCGTTGGAGGAAAGGGGACAAACGGATGTTAAAAGTATTACTGGTAGATGACGAGATGTATGTACGAAAAGGGCTGTATGAACTCATAAATTGGATGGATCTTAACATGGAGATTATCGGAGAGGCAGAGAACGGTGCAGAGGCATTAAATCTGATTAAATGCCTGCAACCAGACGTGATTATAACAGATATCCGCATGCCAATTCTGGATGGACTGGAACTTATACGTGCCGTAGAGAAAATGCCACTTCTCGAACCTGTGTTCATTATCATCAGTGGTTATCATGACTTCAAATATGCACAGCAGGCAATCCGGTACGGCGTTCATGACTATATCCTGAAGCCTATTGATGATGAAGAACTGACGGCGACGTTGCAGAAGTCGGCTAATCTGATTTGCAATAAAAGAAAACATATTCTTTTGGCTGAGGGACAGACCAGTAACATCATGCTGGAGGATGTGATCAAAGGCCATGTACAGAAGGAGGATGAACATCGATATGCCGAGATGCTTGGGATCAATCGAAACTCCAGTCTGCTCATGACTTTGATTGAACTTCAGACCGGATTAGATGCAATTAAAATTACGATTGAACAGCTACGTGAAGCAGTACATTCTCTGGAGAGTAATTTATGCAAAATGTTCATCAGTGAGCAACAACGTGGCACGTTTGCTTTATTACTGTTGTGGCCTGATCATCATCAAGGGGGCTCGGCGTTGCAGGATAAACTGCATCATATTCATATAACACTGAGCAAAAGGTTTAATCTGGATATCGGTCTTTACGCAGGAACACTCGTCAAAGAAATTGGTGATGTCCCACAATCCCTTATGGCGGCTGAAGAAGCAGCCAAGCATAAATATGCTGAAACTGGAGGTATCGTACGTTATACGGAGATCAAGGACAAACCACTGTTTGTTTTTAATGTATATCAGGACGAGGTGGATCACTTAATTTTGAGCCTGGAAGAGGGGAATAGGTCAGCTTATCACGAGATTGTAGAAGAGAAATTCAAATTGTTTCATATGAATCGATTTTCTTCTCAGGCTGTATCGGTTTCTCTTTTGCGTTATATAACGGGTATTCTCGCTGTGGTCCACGAAATGGGTGGTAATGATGAAGGGTTGCAACAACTGAAGGAGCTGGCACAACAAAGTCATGAAGGTTGGAATTTACGACTATTGAAAGATGCTTTTCTCATCGCGTTGGAGGAAGCCGAGGATTATGTCTCTCATCTGCGGATGGAGCGAACCAAAGGTGATATCAGCAAGATCAAACGATATATTGATGCAAATTATACCGAGAACATCAATCTCAAAAGCATTGCTGCGCTCTTCTACATGAACCCCGTTTATCTTGGGCGATTATTCCGCAAAAGTTACAATCAATACTTTAATGACTATCTGCTCAACCTGCGGATTCATGAAGCGAAGAAGTTATTGCGCCAGACGGATCTGAGAATGTACGAGGTTGCTGCACGTGTAGGATTTCAGAATGCGGATTATTTTGTAACTCAGTTTGAGAAATTGGTTAAGTTATCACCTACAGAGTATCGCAATCTCCTTATGGGAAATGAGCAGCGAGGTGCACAATGCCAAGATGGAACCTGAATTACATAAAGCTTCGAGATAAGCTACTGCTCATGTATGTCTTATCTGTGTTTATTCCCATCGTTGTCACCAATGTGGTGTTTTACAATGTCACATCCGCCAATATTCGTAGTCAGAAAACTCGTGATGCCGGCATGGCCTTGAACAATCTGAAGAACGACCTTCGGGTAACCATTGATCAGGGAGTCGGACTCTCTTATTCGTTATATACTGACCCTGTATTCAATGACACCATCTCCCGTTCATTTCAAAGTCATTTTGAGTACATTGACGCTTATAATTCCTATCTAAAAGGGCAATTCTCCGGTCAAATGAATCAGGGAATTCGCTGGTATCAAGTGTATACCGATAATTCTACCATTTTATCTTCCGGTTATATTGATCGTTTAACTGACGTGGTCCGCAATTCGGACTGGTACGTTCAATTTCAGGCATACTCCGCCCCTTATCCGGCACTGATCTCATCGGATCAGATGTTAAGTCTTGTTCAAAGGCTCGACAATCTGGACACTGGGGGGAGAGAGCAGTTACTTAAAATTGACCTGAATATGGATATGATCAAGCAGTATTTCCACAACAGCGGATTTGATGGAAAAGTGTATCTTCTTGATCCGGGGGGACACATCCAATTTTCAAATGATCCCACAGCAAAAGAAGCTCAGATAGGGAAACGTTACAGCGAGATCCAGTTTCCGAACAAAATGATTCCCTTTGAACTTACGTATACAGGCATTAACTATCTGGAAGGGTGGTCCCTGCATGGAGTGATGGATGAAGAAATTGTGTTGAAGGAGGTGCGGAAGTCCCGTTCCTTCGTCGTATGGCTGGCTTGCATTAATTTTGTCCTGCCTTCTATTATCATCGCGGCTATGTCCAGATCCATCCATGTCAGGCTGGTGCGTATTCTAAAACATATGAAAAAAGTAAAAACACAAAATTTTCAGACGATTCCGCCTGAAGATGCAAGAGATGAAATAGGTCAACTCACGATGGAATTTAATCGAATGACCGAGACGATCCATAACCTGATTCATGAGGTATATCTCGCCGACATCCAAAAGAAAGACCTGGAGTTGAAGCAGCAGGAAGCACAACTTCATGCGCTCCATAGTCAGATCAACCCACATTTTTTGTTTAATACGCTGGAGTCGGTACGTATGAGGAGCCTCATCAAAGGTGAGAAAGAGACTGCCAAAATCGTGCATAACATGGCCAAGATGTTTCGCAAGTCGATTAGTTGGAATCAGAATGATGTGACAGTGAAGGAAGAATTGGAACTCATCGAGAGTTTTTTGCAAATTCAAAAATACCGCTTTGGAGAAAAACTCCAATATACCATTGAGGCAGATCCTGCGGTACTGATGTACCGAATCCCCAAGATGGTTATCCTTCCCTTTGTTGAGAATGCAAGTATTCATGGAATTGAGTCATCTCCGGGAGTAGGCATCATTCAACTCTTCGTTTCAATGGAAAATGACCAGCTCCATATCAGACTAACGGATAACGGTATAGGGATGTCACAAGCTAAATTGGAAGAGTTGCTAAGTTACCTGGATCAAAACACCGATATGGGAGAGCATGTTGGCATGAAAAATGCGTATAGTCGCTTAAAACTTTGTTATAAAAATCACTTTACATTCGATATCCAGACATGGGAAGGAGAAGGTACGCGTATCCAAATTAAGCTTCCACTTGATCCATCAGCCATGCCAGGCGACTAAATACGAGGGATATACTTTTCTAAGTAGGAGGTACACTTTCATGGGTAACTTTGAAAGCGCTATCTTGATATATTGAGAAGGCTTAAAGACACAAACAATACTTTAAGGGGGCATTTGCTACATGTTTAGAAAAAAAAACATTATAACAGGTCTGGCCATTTTACTGGCTGTAACCCTGGCAGGTTGTAATAAAGCCAGCCCGGAAGCCTCTTATCCTGACAGTAATGACAACACCCCGGTCACCTTTAAATATTTCACGTTTGGCGGTGGCAAGAAGGACATTCTGGCAAGCAGCACGACCATTGGCAAGAAGCTACAGGAGCAAACAGGCGTTGACTGGAAGATGGAATATCTGGTGGGCGACGGTGCAACCAAGGCAGGTGTAATGATTGCGAGTGGGGATTACCCCGACATCATCGACTCCAGTGGTGAAATGGCCAAATTGATGGATGCAGGTTCTTTTATCCCGCTGGATGAACTGATCGATCAATACGGGCCTAACATCAAGCGGGTATACGGGTCTTATATGGACAAATTCAGACAGGAGGATGGAAAGATATACTTCTTGCCATACACTGCCAACATCGGTTATGTGTCAGAGCCTAATTTTCAGACCGGCTTTTATATTCAGCGTGCTGTGTTAAAAGAGTTTAACTATCCCAAGATCAAAACGCTGGACGAATATTTTGACTTGATTGAGCAATACAAGCAAAAGCATCCGCAGATCGATGGAAAAGAAACCATCGGCTTCGCCACACTTGCTGGTGAATCGGGCAGCTTTTTCACACTGCTAAATCCGGCTATGCATCTGGCAGGTTATCCAAACGATGGCAGTGTGATGGTGGATATGCAGAGTCATGAAGCCAAACTGGTAGCCGGATCTGATTATCAGAAACAATGGATTCAGAAGCTGAACGAGGTTAACGCACAGGGGATGTTTGATCCAGAATCCTTCACAATGAACCAGGATCAGTATCTCGCCAAGTTGACGTCCGGTCGGGTGCTGGGATATTTCAGTTACTCCTGGCAAGTTGGAGATGCAACGAACAACCTCAAGAAGGCTGGTATTGACGATAAACGATACGTATCTCTCCCGATCGTATTTGATGACAGTGTCAAAGACCAGTATGTGGACCCGCCAGGTTTTGTGAACAACTACGGTGTCGGAATTACCGTAAATGCTAAAGATCCCGTGCGAATTATTAAATATTTTGATAATTTGCTCAAGGAAGAAAACCAGATTCTGGTTCAATGGGGTGTTGAGAACGAGACGTATAGTGTGAATGATGAGGGTCGCTTTTACTTTGAAAATGATGACCAACGCAAGGCACATGAAGATCCAGAATTAAGTCGTAAATTCGGCTTTGACTATTTTAATTACAGCTGGCCTCGTTACGGAAATAACTCCGTGCTGGAGGATGGCAACGCCTATGGACCGGGCAACCAACCAGAAGTGGCTACCTTTAGTTACACGGACGGTGACAAGCTGTTGTTAGAGAAATATGGTGTGGAGACATTCACAGAACTATTCAGCACACCGGATGAGCGTCCTTGGTCTCCTGCTTGGTCTATTGCACTGGAGCAGGGCTCTCCTGAACAGATTTTTATCACCAAGGCAGAAGACCTCCAGAAGAAATATTTACCCAAAATGATTATGGATTCGCCTTCCACTTTCGAGAACACATGGAATGAATATATGAGTCAATTGAATCAACTCGACAAGAAAACATACGAAGCTACGATAACACAGGCAGTTAAGGATCGTGTAGCTGGCAAATGGTGAGTGTAATCCACGAGAGAAAACACGGAACGGGGGAATATTCACATGTTAAAACCAAAATTTAGAACAGCGGGTTTAGCTGTATTACTAACAGCTTTGCTGGCTGGGTGCAGTCAAAACAGTTCGTCATCAGCGCCTTCAGCCACAGGTGATGATGAGAACAGTCCAGTCACGTTCTCGTATTACATGTTCTCTCCAGGCAAGAAGGATGTTCTGGCAAGCGAAACTACCATCGGTAAAGCGTTGCAAGAGCAGACGGGTGTGGACTGGAAGTTGGAATATCTGGTAGGTGATAGTGCTACAAAAGCCGGTGTCATGATTGCCAGTGGAGACTATCCTGATGTCATTAGCTCCAGTGGTGAGATGTCCAAGTTACTGGATGCCGGTGCCTATATTCCGCTGGATGATCTGATTGAGGAATACGGCCCTAATATCAAAAGGGTGTATGGACCATACTTCGATAAAATGAAAAATGCCGAAGACGGAAAAATCTATGCGCTGCCTTATACGGCTAATCAGGGTGAGTATTCAGGTAGTCCAAATGTTGGCGGAGGAGCTTTCTGGATTCAACGATCTGTGCTCAAAGAGTTTGATTATCCCAAGATCACTACACTGGATGAATATTTTGATCTGATTCAGGATTATAAGGAAAAACATCCAACTGTCGACGGTGCAGACACAATCGGATTTGTGTCACTTGCGGGTGTGGCTAATAACTTCTTCACACTGCAAAATCCAGCGATGCATCTTGCCGGTTATCCGAACGATGGCAGTGTCATGGTCGACATGACTACCCATGAGGCAAAAGTTGTCGCCGGAACAGATGCTCAGAAAAAATGGATTCAGAAGTTGAATGAAATCAATGCTCAAGGCATGCTTGATCCGGAATCCTTTACGATGAACAAAGACCAGTATTTGGCCAAGCTGACTTCGGGTCGTGTGTTAGGATACTTCAATTATGGCTGGCAGGTTGGAGATGCGTCGAAAAACCTGCTCTCGGCAGGCATTGATGAGAAACGTTATGCACCACTTCCGATTGTGTTTGATGAAGGAATTAAGGATCAGTATGTTGATCCTCCGGGCTTTGTCAACAACTATGCAACAGGTATCTCGGTGAATGCCAAA
Organism: Paenibacillus sp. FSL H7-0940; assembly: GCF_037979415.1. Lineage (NCBI taxonomy): Bacteria > Bacillati > Bacillota > Bacilli > Caryophanales > Paenibacillaceae > Paenibacillus > Paenibacillus sp. FSL H7-0940. Next base: position 2,263,803 of record NZ_CP150280.1, on the reverse strand, counting down.
GACCCTGTTCGTATCATCAAATATTTCGATAATTTGCTGAAGGAAGAGAATCAGGTTCTGGTGCAATGGGGAATCAAGGACGAGACGTACAGTGTGGATGATAAGGGCAGATTTTATTTTGCAAATGAGGATCAACGCAAAGCCCATGATGATCTGGAGCTGAGCCGTAAATTCGGGTTCACTTACTTCGGATCAGACTGGCCGCGATATGGCGGTGAATCTACACTTACCGATGGTAATGCTTATAGCCCTGGCAACCAGCCGGAAGTGGCCGCTGCATCTTACACCGAGGGAGATAAGAAATTCCTTGAAGCCTACGGTATCCAAACCTTTAGTGAATTGTTTAACAAACCGGAAGAGCGGCCTTGGTTCCCGGCATGGTCCATCGCATTGGAGCAAGGATCACCTGAACAGATCTTCACGACCAAATCGGATGATTTGCAACGTAAATACTTGCCGGAGATGATCTTGGGAGCGCCATCGAATTTTGATAAATTGTGGGATGCCTACATGGCTGAACTGAACAAATTGGATAAAGCTGGTTATGAAGCGACCATTACCAAAGTTGTGAAGGATCGTGTTGCGGGAAAATGGTAATACGAACACTTTAAGTGCGTGTTCAATAAGACCGGTTTTCAGTACCAAGAAGATGGGATGAAGCTAGAAATGGAGTAGCGGAGCGTAGGGAAAACTACGTGAGCAACGGACATTTCGGCTGAATTCCATATTCGATGCTGATGATGCCGCAAGGCGTCTTTCGTAATCAAAAGCGGACTTTTTGAACAACCTCTTTAAAACAAACTGTTACATGCGCAGGAGAAGACGAAAGAGCATAAACTCCGGCTTCTCCTCGCATGAATAACAGCACAGGAAAGGAGCAGGTTCACCGTGGAGAAACCTAATGTCTCCCTTAACTCGATGCCTCCGGCCTCGAGTCCGAAGGGAACCAGAGCACACTCGTTCTTTAAGCGACTTGTGCAGCAACGAACGCTTGCCTGGATGTGTATTCCTTTTGTCATCTGGGCTTTTATCTTCAAGTACCTGCCGTTATGGGGATGGACCATGGCTTTTCAGAATTTCAAACCGGCAAGGTCCTTCTCGGATCAGCAATGGGTAGGTTGGCAACATTTTAGTACGTTATTTGAAGACAATACCTTCTACCGGGTGCTGCGAAATACACTCGTTATGAGTTCCATTAAACTGGTGTTGGGATTTGTGACAGCAATTACGCTGGCTCTCTTGTTGAATGAGCTGAAAAATGTCATATTTAAACGTTTTGTGCAAACCGTCAGTTATCTGCCTCACTTTATCTCGTGGGTTGTTGCTTCCAGCATTGTATTAACAGTCCTGTCACCAGACGGAATTATCAATCTTCTGCTGATGAAGCTTCACCTGATTGACAGTCCGGTACTATGGATGGGGAAAGGAGAATACTTCTGGGGTATTCTGGGGGCAACTGAGGTCTGGAAAGATGTCGGTTGGAACACCATTATCTATCTGGCAGCAATTACGGCAATTGATCCGGCGCAATATGAGGCTGCCGAGATTGATGGAGCCAGTCGCTTCAAACGGATGTTATATATCACCCTGCCTGGCTTGAAACCGGTTATTGTGATCTTGTTGATCATGAACATGGGAAGTATTCTTGAATCCGGATTCGAACCGCAATATCTGCTGGGTAACGGGATGAATATGGACTATTCGGAGAATCTGGACATCTTTGTACTGAAATATGGATTAGGGATGGGGAACTTTTCCTTAGGTACAGCAGCTGGCATATTCAAAACGGTGGTCAGCTTCATCTTCCTTTTCTCAGCGAACTATATAGCGAAAAAAATGGGAGAGAGCAGACTATTCTAAAAGGAGGCCTATGCCATGCGTAAAGGAAACACATCCCGCTTGCGGAATAGCAGCACCGGGGATCGAGCGTTTGACACTTTTAACATCATCTTCATGGTATGTCTGATGATTGTGACGATCTATCCCTTTGTTAATATGATTGCCGTATCTTTCAATAATGCAAATGATGCCATTCGGGGTGGAATATATCTATGGCCTCGTGTATGGACACTGGACAACTACAAATACATTTTTGGCGAATCCGATATTTATCACGCAACTCTGATCTCGGCGCTGCGTACGATCATTGGAACCGTGGTGTCCGTCTTCTGTACAGCCATGCTCGCGTATACGGTTAGTCGTCAGGAATTTGTGCTTCGCAAGTTTGTTACGATGTTTTTTGTATTCACCATGTATTTCAGCGGGGGGTTGATCCCCGGTTATCTGCTGATTCGAGACCTTGGATTGATCGGTTCCTTCTGGGTATATATCATTCCGGGTGTAATCGGTGTCTTCAATATGATCGTCATCCGTTCATTTATTGAGGGTCTTCCTGAAGGCATTCTGGAGTCAGCCCGTATTGACGGGGCAGGGGAGTTCACGACATTTATCCGCGTTGTCCTGCCGCTAACGATTCCCGCAATGGCAACCGTATCACTCTTTGTAGCTGTGGGACAATGGAATTCCTGGTTCGATGTATTCCTGTACAACTCTTCCAATAAAGAATTAAGCACATTGCAATATGAGTTGATGAAGATTCTGCAAACTTCGACAACCTCAGCGACTTCATCAGCAAGTGATGCTTATCAGTCTGCCGAAAGCAATGCAACGGCGGTCACACCAACCTCGATTCGAGCGACCATGACCATTATTGCAAGTGTTCCTATTCTGATGGTGTATCCGTTCTTACAGAAATACTTTGTCCAGGGTATGACGATTGGTGGCGTGAAGGGATAGTCATGACCTGAATATAATTTCATTGAACTTATAAAAACGCAACAAACTATACCGTAGTAACGTCTATTCATCCATAGAATACAACAGGAGTGAAACAAATGCATGTAAAATGGATGACGATTATTGGTGCCGTTGTTGGCTCTATGCTTATAGGGGTGGGAACGGCAGCTGCGGAAGAAACGTTTGTTGATCTAAAGTATTCAAAGTGGGCAGAGGATGGCATCATGTATATGGCGAAACGGGGAACAGTAGCCGGATACGGCAATGGGATCTTCAAGCCAGAGGCACTTGTGACAAGGGCACAAGCTGTCACTTTTATGGTGCGCGAGCTCTATTCAGATCAGCTTCAAAGAGCAGTGGAAGGCACAACTTATTCCGATGTTCCAACTACACATCCTTTCCATCGAGAAATCATGATAGCTGCTAAAAATGGACTTGCAAGTGGTTTTCCTAACGGAACTTTCCGTCCGGACGCACCACTTAGCCGCGCAGAGACTGCGGCCTTCCTTACACGGGCATATGCACTCGTGGAAGGTAAGAACGCCGCAAAATGGACAGACACGGACAGGCATTGGGCAGCAGCACCCATTCTTATTATGAGTTCAAACGGCTTGGTCGGCGGTTATTCAGATGCCACCTTCCGTCCGAATCAAGCTGTCACGCGTGCTGAATATGCCGTATTTATGGCGAGAGTAATTCGCTTCGAACGTGAAGCGGCCATTCGGACACAAGATTGGGACAAACTGATATCCTATATGACGGTAAGCGAGCAAGTTGGTCAGATGCTTATGCCCGACATTAGGCAATGGAATGGTAAAGCGACAACGACCGTTAATGAGGGGCTGAAACGCACGATCCATGATCAGGACTTGGGCGGACTTATTCTTTTTGACAAAAATATTGTAGACGTGACGCAGCTTACAACGTTCACACATGATATACAAAGAGAAGCAGGTGACATTCCTCTATTTCTTAGCATCGACCAAGAAGGAGGCGTTATTAAGCGAATACCAGGCGGTACGAACCTGCCAGGTCAGATGGCGCTTGGCGCAACTGGAGATGCAACACTAGCCGAAGCAGCTGGTCAGCTGACAGGGGAGGAGCTGAAGGCACTGGGACTGCAGATTAATTTTGGGCCAGTGCTGGACATCAACAGCAATCCAGATAACCCCATCATTGGTATACGGTCGTTTGGCTCGGAGGCGGATTTGGTGACACGGCTTGGTCTGGCAACAATAAAAGGGCTACAGCAATCAGGGGTGATGGCGGCAGTTAAGCATTTTCCGGGACATGGAGATACAACGGTAGATTCCCATCTTGGTATGCCTGTGCTTGCCCATAACCGAGAACGGCTTGATGCGGTAGAATTAAAACCGTTTCGGGCTGCAATCAAAAATGATGTGGAGATGATTATGACCGCACATATTGCTTTCCCTGCCATAGACAACGAACATGTCACTTCGCTCAAAGACGGTGAACGTGTGCCGATTCCTGCCACCTTATCGAAAAAGGTACTGACAGGACTTCTTCGCGGAGAGCTTGGATATGAAGGTCTCATTGTGTCTGATGCCTTTACCATGAATGCAATTGCAGAGCATTTTGGGGAGAATCAATCGGTAGAACGCGCCGTTTCCGCAGGTGTTGATATCATCCTTATGCCAAAAGATTCAGCAGCGGCCCATCAAACGCTGGTAAACGCGGTGAACAATGGAACGATCAAGGATGAAACCATACATGCATCTGTGAAACGAATCTTGGAGATGAAAGCGAAATATGGTTTATTTGAACGCAGTCAAACTCTTGCGCAAAAGCTAACTCAGCTTAACGGTATCATCGGATCGAAGGCGCACCGAGCAGTGGAGCAGACAATCGCAGAGCGAGCGGTCACTGTACTCAGCAGTCGCAAAGGTGTGCTTCCTGATCCAATGAAGCAAGGTGACCGGGTTGTTATTGTCGCAGCCGAGCAGGAACAGGCGAAACAGCTTGAGAAACAACTGTTGCAAGCCGCTAATAACCTGTCGTTAAAGACTGAAATATCACTTGTTGGACAAGGCAACATGAATGAAACGCTCCAGGCGATTGGCAAAGCCAATTATGTCATTCTTGCTTCTTACCAATTCCGCAATGTGGCCAGCCAGTTCGGGTGGAGTGATTATCAAACCTTGATTAATGCGATGAACAAGAGTAATCAGCGATACACGTTGTTCTCACTCGGTAACCCATACGAAACGATCTATTTGCAAAACGTGCGCTCAGGAATTGCTGTGTATGGTAAGCAGGAGCCAAATACGTTTGCCGGGATCAAAGTATTGCTTGGTCAACTAAAAGCTGGAGGACAGTTACCCGTAATAACGGATTAACGCTTAATTAATGAAGAAAAAAACGGATTCCAGCATACGGAATCCGTTTTTTATTTCAAACTTTTGTTTTATCGATCCATGTACCATGCCATCACTCGGGTATTTCTTCGCTACAAACAAAATGAAGCAGCATCTTCACAAATTGCTCCGTCATCCGCATATCCAATGAATTATCATGAGCACCACGAATAGTTACCATGCGCTGGAGCATGCCCATCATCGTTGTGAAGATAAACTGAGCCAGATCCAGCGGAGGAGATGGGTTCTTAATACTGCCGTCAACAACACCTTGGGATAAAGCGTCCATCAGGAAATGATTTTCTTTCCCGTTCTGGTTGAACTTATCATACTCTTCTCTTAATTCAGGGCTAAAATCATACATCTCATAGTTGATATCAAACAATTGAATAAACCGGATGTAGTCTGGATGATTCTCGGCATAAACAACCCATGCATTCAACATAACCGTGAGTTGTTCCCGGCCGTTCAAGTCCTTCGTTGAAGCACGGCTAACCTCATCCGTTAAATGTTCGATCAGTTGCATCTGAATGGCTAGAAGAAGTTCATCCATTGACTGAAAATGTTTATAAAAGGTCACTCTACTAAGTTCAGCTTTTGTACATACATCCTTAATCTTCACCTGGAGCAATCCATATTTCAAAAAAAGCTCCTTACCTGCTGCAATCAAATCATCACGATGTTTATTTCCCAATTGTTGATGCCAGTTTTCATTCACTTGTATACAATTGTCCTTTCTTCGAACGAAATGCGTTCAAGGTCAGTCCGAGAGAAGCGAGTAGCATAATTGCACCAAAAATATACGGGAAGTTTATGTTTTTGTCAAACAATAGTCCTGCGATCAGCGGCCCAATCACCGTGCCGAGACTGGAAAATGTAGTATTCAGACCCGATGCATAACCTTGCCGATCTCCTGCATTTTTGGATATTAACGTGCTGACCGAAGGTCGTAAAAACGAATTAAAGGCAAAGAATAACGCAGAAGCGAACAACAGAAACACAAGGTTGACCTTAATTAACATTAACAATAAAGCTATGGGTGTGATTATTAAGGAGAGACGGATCAACTTAACTTCACCTATTCTCTGTACGAACCAATCCAAAAGCCAGATCTGCACAACGATACCGATAATCGCGCCCAAAGTAATAATGATGGAGATTGTTGCAGCGTCGAATCCGTATTTTTGCTCTGCGAAAAGCGCGAATACTGTCTCATAACTCATGAGACCAAAGGTCATGACAAGCAACACAATCAAGTATTTGAAATAGGGGACTTTAAAAGAACTCCAGATTTTCTTGCCCAAGTGATCTCCTTTTTGAAGACGGATGGAGACCGTTCTTTTCTCCGGGGGAAGTGTCTCAGGCAATAGCAGCGTCATCAGGGCCGCAATCAGTCCCAGACCCGCTGCAAAGAAATAGGGCATGCGAATGCCCATCTCGGCGATGAGACCGCCCAGACCAGGTCCGAGAACCATCCCCAAATTCATAGCTGCGCCGAAATAGCCCATACCTTTTGCACGTGTCTCTGGCGTTGTAATATCGGCGACATATGCGAGGTTGGCAGGAACCATTAAACCAAGACTGATTCCACCGATAAACCGTGCGACATAGAGGAACGGCAATGACGTCGATAGCGCAAATATGATATCTGAAATGACAGACAGAAACATACCCGCAATGATCAACTTTTTGCGTCCAAATCGATCAGACAGTTGTCCCCCGAGAGGGGAAAAGAAGAATTGAGCGGCACCGAAGGCTGCAACTAAAAATCCTGCTACTGTGCCTCCCGCATGAAAAAGCTTCAAATACTCCGGCAATATGGGGATGAGCATCCCTTGCCCCAATAAAGCAATAAACAGATTTAACATCAGAATGAACAGTGGAAAGCGAACTGATTTTGGTAATGTACTCATGTACGTCATTAACCCCTTCATTTACAACTTGTTAACCTTTACATTGTGTAAACCATTTTAAATGATTTGAAGGAAATATGTAAATCTTTTTTTTAGTGAGTAGAGTTATAATTGAATTCATATGGAGGTGGGAACACGTGAAATTAGAGGAATTGTTTACGGTACATGTGAACATTGAGAAATCATTTGATTTACAGAATAGCGAAGATGATTCGGTTGTCATGATTACTTTTACAGGCAGCGTAACCGGAAAGTACTTTGAGGGAATTGTGCTGGGTGGAGGAGTGGATACGCAGATTATCGGGAAGAATGGTGGTCCGCATACGCTATCGGCAAGATACATGCTCCAAGGAACCGACAACTCAGGGCATTCCTGCAAAATTTATATCGAAAATAACGGAAATATTGATAAAACGCTGAAAACTGCTTTATTTCGTACTTCCCCCAAAATGATTACAGACAGCAAAGCCTTATCCTTCTTGAACCGTGAGGCACTTATTGGAGAAGGTCATCCGACGGAGTCAGGGATAGATATAAAAATATATAGGGCGCTATGATAGTGCGAGACATGTGATAACTATTTTGTTCATGTGTCTCGGAGCAAGATAGCCGGTTATGCAGATCGAGAGTCGCTAAGGAGCGGCTCTTTTTGTCGTATGAGACTTTACGTCAATATTTATATGTACTCTTTTACAATTAATTAACATAGGATGGATACGGCGCAGACACTTCACACCTATAGTATGATGAGCGAAAATAAACCCATATCAGGCGGAATAAGGAGAAAACTATTCATTATGATGATCAAAAAAATCGGGATTTCAGTAGCATCACTCGCCATCTTAACGTCTGTAAGTGTGTTTGACGCATATGGTGCAGGCTCCAAACGCATGATCGAAGTTTCTGAACAATCGGCTAATGTGGTTGTGAACGGTCAAAGGGTGGAAGGCGAATCATTTCTCTACAATGGGGTTACTTATGTACCTGCAAGAGCGATTGGTGAAGCCTTGGGGCAAGAGGTAGACTGGGATAACAACACCCAATCGGTATTTGTTGGAGCTAAAATTAACGATCAGCAGGGATACCGCGGTACCAAAACGCCATATCCTTTTAAGGAAACAAGTTACACAAAAGCTCCTATTGGATATGAACCCATATTTATTAACTACATAGGGAGACATGGTTCCAGACATCTATCCAGTTCCAAGTACGATAAGACGTTATTTGAACTGCTCGACATCGCTGAAAAGGACGGGCAGATCACTAATCTGGGCAAAGAGCTGAAGAAGGAAATTGGCAATCTGATGAAGGTTGAAAAAGATCATTATGGATTGTTATCCACTACGGGTGGAGAAGAACTGAAAGGAATAGGGGCCAGAGTTGGGCAGAATTTCAAAGAACTATTTACATCGGATAAAAAAGTGATTGCACAAGCAACCTTCAAAGATCGAACGCCGCAGAGCAGAGATCAGTTTATTGACGGGTTAAAGGGAAGCTTGGGAGATAACAAATTAGACATTCTGGCTTCAGCTTTTGAAGAAGGGAAAGACCCCTATCTACGGCCCTACGACCTAGCGACAAAGTATAATGAGTACGTAGAAGATGGAGACTGGGTTAAGTTATACGAGGATTATGTCACACAGAGCACTGGAACGCGTTATGCAAAAGAGGTCCTTCTGCAATTTTTCTCTGATGACTTCTATCAACGGCTGAACGCTGGAGAGTTTGAACTGAAAGATGAGAAGGGAAAAGTGAAGCTCAGCAACCCAACCGAGGCTGCTTCTAATTTATACGAACTCTACATCATATCTTCGAATATTAAAGGAGAAGGTGACTTCGAATTCGGGCGGTATTTCACGGCTAATCAGTTGAAATGGTACGAGAGTATTGACAATATCAATGATTTCTATGAAAAAGGTCCATCTTTAACGTCAACGGATTTGCCGCAGAATATCATTGCACCTCTGGTCAAAGAGTTGATCGTGTCTACCGACCAGTCCATTCAGCAAAAAGACACGGCTGGTATATTTCGTTTTGCTCACGCAGAAACCATCATTCCACTATCTTCATTCCTGGATATCGCCGGAGCTAATGTGAGTATCGACAAACCGCAGGACGTGACCCAAAACTGGAATGGCTCGGTTATCTCACCAATGGGAGCAAATATTCAATGGATTCTGTATTCCAATGGTAAGGATGTTCTCGTGAAAATGCTTAGAAATGAAGAAGAGATCGCGTTCCCGATTGAAACAAAGACCTATCCGTACTATAAATGGGAAGATGTGAAGACATATTACCTAAACAAACTTCAGAAGGTCGGCGTAGAACTGGATAGCAGTTTGGAAGACAATATCGAGCTTTTACAGAAGAATTTCTAATCGGTGAAACGATATGCATTTTATATGAAAATAAAGACGAAGATGAAGAAAGCAACTCCTCTCCATGGGGCTGCTTTCTTTTTTTGCATTTTGAATGAAATGGACCAGTAAAAAAATCCTAAAACAAAATGTGACCAAATGCCGTCCGTAAGAGTGTTAGAGGTATAAAGGAGGGCATAACAACCATGCAGCGATCAGTGCCCCAGCTGGGCGATCATGTGATGAAAGTCTATGAGACATACGCGGATACGCTGTTCCGGATTGCCATGGTGCACCTCGGCAGACGAGAAGACGCGGAGGAAGCCACTCAGGATACCTTCATCAAACTAATAGAAAAAGCCCCTACGTTCAACGATGCGGAGCATCAAAAAGCATGGTTGATTCGGGTCATCACCAATCATTGCAAATCCTTATTAGGCAGAGGCTGGCGCAAACGGGAGGTCAAGCTGGAGGGAGTCGATCCTCTTACAACAGACAACCCTGAAGATCACGCGCTGATCGAACTTGTACTGTCACTGCCCGTCAAGTATAGATCGGTGGTTCATCTGTATTATTACGAAGATTATCCGATCCGAGAAATCAGCGAGATCCTGGAGATTAGCGAATCAGCAGTGAAAATGAGATTGAAACGAGGAAGACAGCTGTTAAAACTGGAGCTGGAAGGAGAGGGACTGTAATGAACGAAGAACAATTCAAACAAAAATACAAGAAAGCGGTGGATCATATGAAAACAAACGAACAAATGAAAAAACGGGTAGAGCAATCCTTAAACACGCAACATCAGGGACCAAAACGTCAACGTAAACCACTATACATTGCAGCAAGTGTTGTTATCGCTGCCAGCATTGGATTGGCTGCGCCAAGTGTATGGCAACAATTCAATGGACCAGCCACACCAACACCACAGGTGGCAGCGGTGACTCCAGGCGCGTCGTTTGACCCGATCGTGATTCCGAAGATGGAGTTGCCGAGTTCACAGGGCAAAGGCGCGATGGCTGATATGATGCAACTGGTTGTTTATGGAGGAAACGTATATACGCAGTCCCCAACATTGCTTGAAGGCGCAAATGCACTCAACCTGCGGGGGGATAAACTGGGTACCACCACTGGCGGCATTGATGAGCTGAGCGGCCAAGATAAATATACGGAGCTTGCTTCCAACATTGGCGAAGCTGACATCTATGCTGTTAATGGCTACGATAAGGACTTCCGCATCATGTCCTACACCGAGATCGATGGTCAGGTGTATGCTCAGTTATTCGACAAGAACAACGGGATCACCATTGGTACTGGTGCCGACCTGATCAGCAAGCTTCATCTCGAAGGCAACATCGCCTCGGCGCAATGGGAGACGTTTAATAGCTGGAACAATGGATTGCAGCAGCTTCAACCGTTAGCAGCGGATGAAGCACTGGACAGCTTTATCTCATCGCTAAATGCTGCCAAACCGATCGCAACGAGCCCGGAGTTGGAAGAGAACCTCTACGGCAAGGAAGATCGCAAGATCATCTATCTCACGCTGGAAGACAAAACGCAGGTCCCACTGGTTCTGTTTGGTGAAGAAGGTCTGGTTCGTTATGGTAATGTTCCGGCATTCCTGGAAGTGGAGAAAGGCGCGTTCCAATCATTCTGGGACAGCTTGGGCGAGTAAGGCGAAGACAGCCATATGGCTTAACCAAGAAGAGCGAACAGGCACGCAAGTGCTTAGTTCGCTTTTTTCATCAACAAACAATCACTTGATAGGATTAGGCAATAAAATGATATGAATAGGATATGGATTCTTTCCCCTTTCAATGTAAAATGGGTACACCTAGTTTTAACTAAAAAGAAACAGGAGGTTAGATGAATATGAATCGAATCGAAAAGAGCCAGGAAACATATAAAAGACTATTCGGCGAGGGAGTTCCAGCGGCATATGCTACTGATCCTGAGTTACAGGACATATTAAGTCGCTTCATATTTGGTGAAATTTTCAATCAAGGTGCCCTTGACGATAAGCAACGTGAGCTTATTACTTTGGTCGTACTGGTTACTAATCAAACGTTGCCACAGCTCAAAGCACATACTCGTGCAGGGCTAAATGTTGGGTTGACTCCAACGGAGATCCAAGAAGCAATCTATCAATGCGCACCTTATGTGGGATTCCCCAAAACCTTAAATGCCATATCGGAAATGAATGAAGTGTTCAAAGAGCGAAATGTTGCACTGCCTCTTGAAAGTCAAAAACGGGTTGAAGAAGATAATCGCTTTGACAAAGGACTTGGTATTCAAAAAGAGATTTTTGGCGATATTATTGAGAAAAACCGGGAAAATGCCCCGTCAAATCAGAAGCATATACAGGACTATCTTTCAGCATTTTGTTTTGGAGACTTCTATACCCGCGGAGGTCTGGATCTGAAAACACGAGAGCTCCTTACCCTTTGTATACTAAGTGCACTCGGAGGTGCGGATAGTCAAGTCAAAGCACACGTTCAGGGTAACATCAATGTTGGCAATTATAAAGAAACCATGATCACCGCTCTAACTCACTGCCTTCCCTACATGGGATTTCCTAGAACACTAAATGCTTTAGCCTGCGTTAATGAGATCATTCCAGAGAAATAATCTTCTTTATTTGAAGCAACAGACAGTTGATTATCCCAATCAACTGTCTTCTTCTGGTTAACAGGAAGGTATAGTAAAGAAAGAATGATTCAGTAGATACTTAAATGAATGTAAATCAGGAGGAATTATGGAGTTAAGAGTACTTCGATATTTTTTGACAGTAGCTCGAGTAGAAAATATCACACATGCTGCAACGATCTTACATGTGACACAGCCAACGTTAAGCAGGCAGTTGGCTGATCTGGAAAAAAATTTAGAAACTCAATTGTTTATACGCGGTAAAAGTAAAATAACACTGACAGAAGCAGGCATGCTTTTACGTCAAAGAGCAGAAGAAATTCTCACTCTTGCGGATAAAACAGAGAAAGAGTTTAAAGATCAGAACAATCTGGTCGGAGGAACCATATCGATCGGGAGTGTTGAATCATTAACGTCCAATGTTATTTTACAATTATTAAAAGACTTCAATATAGAGTATCCGCAGGTTAAATATCACATCTATAGTGGAACGGGGGATGACATAAAGGAGCGAATCGATAAAGGACTGCTCGATGTGGGCATTTTGTTAGAGCCCATTCACATTGAGAAATACGATTTCATCAGACTGCCCCAGAAGGAACGCTGGGGAGTCCTTATGAAGACCTCATCACCTCTTGCCCAGAAAGAATATGTCACTTCAACCGATTTAGCCGGAGTGCCTCTGCTCATATCCAGCCGATCTGTCGTACAGAATGAGATTGCAAGCTGGTTTGCCGATGAGTATGCACATTTAAACTTTGTTGCGACCTATAATTTAATATCTAACATACTTAACCTCGTAGAGGAGGGGTTAGGGACGGCCATCTGTATTGAGGGTGCGCTTGCAATGAAGCAGTCTGACACATTATGCTTCAGACCTTTTCAACCGGAACTTCAGTTTCCAACAGTGATTGTCTGGAAAAAACATAAGGTATTCAGTCAAACGGAGGTACGTTTTTTGGAACATATCAGGCATGCCTTTCAGGCATAATAAAGTATGAATTATAGGTATTGGCTATAGCTGTTTATCAGATGATATTTTAAAGGTGTAATGAATGCAGCCTTTATGTATTTCAGATAAATAGCTTTTTTTATTGCAAAGAGAAGTTATTTAGAGCGCTTTTGGTCTCATTCATTTAGATGGCAACAACAAGAGGGGGCATTATTGGATGAGCAAGAAATACGAGAAGTTGGCTCAAGATATTGTAGAGAAAGTGGGCGGTAGTGAGAATGTATCCACTCTGACTCACTGTATGACTAGGCTTAGATTTGCACTGAATGATACTAATAAAGCAGATCAAAAAGCGCTTAAATCGTTGGACGGTGTTATTGATGCGGTTGAGAGCGGCGGACAATTTCAAGTCGTCATCGGCACACATGTTGAAGACGTTTACAAAGAAGTGATCAAGCATCTTCAACCTAACGCGAGTTCATCGGGTGAACCAACTCAAGCTAGGAAAGTTAGTATTTTGGGGAAATTAATCGATTTCGTCTCGGGGACATTTAGTCCGATTGTTCCTGCTATAGCTGGGGCTGGTATGATCAAGGCATTACTCGCTCTACTTATTTTGTTCAACTGGATTTCAAAAGATTCCCAAACCTACTATGTCGTAAGTCTTATGTCAGATGCTATTTTCTACTTTTTACCATTCTTGTTGGCGTTTTCAGCTGCAAACAAACTAAAATGCAGTCCAGTCTTAGCACTCGTTTTAGCCGGTGTTTTGCTCCATCCCAACTTGACACAATTGCGTTTGGATGGGACTGACGTAAGTGTTTTTGGAATCCCGCTAACTCTTGTATCGTATAGTTCTTCTGTAGTTCCAATTCTCTTAATAGTTTGGTCACAATCATATATTGAATCGTTGTTTAAAAGGATCATTCCGAATGCAGTGAAAGTTATTTTTGTTCCCATGTGCACTATTTTAGTAACGGGAATTCTGGCCTTAACCGTGTTGGGACCACTGGGGTCATTTTTTGGAACGTATTTAGCGATGGGCTTTGACTTCTTGGCCGCACATGGTAGCTGGCTGGTTATTTTCCTGGTAGCAACCTTCTGGCCAATACTGGTTATGTTTGGGCTGCACCATAATATTGTGCCTCTATCCATTGCTCAAATCACCACATCAGGTTATGAGAATATCCTCGGTCCTGGGGCGATGATCAATTGTATAGGTCAAGGTGTTGCGGCATTAGTTGTAGGGATGAGAACCAAGGATAAAGCATTAAAACAAATTTCAGCTTCCAGTGGGATCACCGCGTTGATGGGAATCACGGAACCAGCTCTTTACGGCGTAAACTTACCGAAGAGATACCCACTTGTCGCGGGTATGATTGGAGCTGCCAGTGGGGGACTCTTTGCAGGGCTAATGGATGTTTCTCGGTACGCAACAGGCGCTTCAGGAATCCCGGCGATTCCTCTGTACATTGGTGAAAATATCTGGAATCTATATAACATTTTGATCGCACTTGTTATAACAACTGTCGTAACTGCTGTACTTACCTATTTGCTCAGTTTGAAATATGAAAAAGATGCACCTTCACAGAACACTGTTTCAAATGCGAACGAAGGGAGTCGGGTTGCGGATGAAGTCATTACAATTAAAGATTCTGTTATTGCAACTCCACTTAAAGGTCAGCTTATCCAACTTCAGGATGTACAAGATGCAGCGTTTGCCTCAGAGGCAATGGGTAAAGGAATTGCTATTGAACCTAGCGAGGGGAAAGTCATTGCTCCATTTGATGGCATGATTGTATCTCTATTTCCTAAGAAACATGCTATTGGACTATTATCCGATGAAGGAGTCGAAATTCTTATTCATGTCGGCTTAAATACGGTAAAGCTGAACGGAAAATATTTTGAAGCGTTCGTTGAAGAAGGTCAGAGAATTACAAAAGGGCAGACCTTGCTGACTTTTGATCTGGACAAAATTAGACAAGAAGGATATGTCACTCAAACGCCCGTCATTGTAACCAA
The DNA here is from genome assembly GCF_037979415.1 of Paenibacillus sp. FSL H7-0940. NCBI lineage: Bacteria > Bacillati > Bacillota > Bacilli > Caryophanales > Paenibacillaceae > Paenibacillus > Paenibacillus sp. FSL H7-0940. The sequence goes on along the minus strand of NZ_CP150280.1, from coordinate 2,248,742 downwards.
TTCGTATAGTTACTCGGATGTGATCGCAGAGACTAGTCCCAAAAATATTGATTTTAACAATACATTGTTGGTTGTCAAAGCTTAACAAAACTACAGGTTAGGAGTGTGTTTTAATGACTTTAAGAAAAGACTTTTTGTGGGGTGGGGCAGTTGCTGCTAACCAATGTGAAGGTGGATATGCAGAAGGCAACAAGGGACTATCCACAGTTGATGTAATCCCGGCAGGGAAAGATCGTGTTCCTGTCATGCGAGGACAGTTAAAAATGTTGGAGTGTGATCAAGAACATTTTTATCCGAGTCATGAGGCTATTGATTTTTATCATCGGTATAAAGAAGACATTGCTTTATTTGCAGAGATGGGCTTTACGTGTTTCCGTTTATCTTTGGCATGGACTCGGATCTACCCTAATGGAGATGACGAGTTACCCAACGAAGAGGGTTTGAAATTCTATGAAAATGTATTTGACGAATGTTTGAAGTATGGCATTGAGCCGTTAGTCACCATTACCCATTTTGATGTCCCTATTCATTTGGTGAAAACTATTGGATCGTGGAGAAGTCGAAAAATGGTGGATTATTATGAGAGACTGTGTGAAACGATCTTCACCCGTTATAAAGATAAAGTGAAGTATTGGCTTACCTTTAATGAAATTAACATGCTGTTGCATCTACCTTTTGGCAGCTCAGGCCTAGTGTTTGAAGAAGGTGAGAATGAGGATGCTGTGAAGTATCAGGCGGCTCATCATCAATTGATCGCAAGTGCAAAAGCAACTGAAATTGCGCGTAGAATTAACCCGGAAATTAAGATTGGCTGTATGTTAGCAGGTGCCAACACTTACCCGTATACATGTGCACCAGATGATGTCTGGAAAGCCATGACAAGAGATCGCGAGCACTACTTCTTCGTCGATGTACAGTCCCGAGGAGAATACCCAAACTATGCCAAGAAAATGTTAGAACGAATGAATATTCATTTAGCCATGGAAGACGGGGACGAGGAATGTTTGAAAAATAATACGGTTGATTTCGTTTCGTTCAGTTATTATGGTTCACGATTAACCAGTGCAGACCCGGAAGTAAACACACAAACGGCAGCTAACCTGTTTCCGACACTGCGCAATCCTCATTTGAAAACAAGTGAATGGGGATGGCAAATCGATCCTGAAGGTCTAAGAATTACAATGAATTCCTTGTATGACCGATATCAAAAGCCACTATTCATCGTTGAAAATGGCTTAGGAGCGATAGATACTCCTGATGAGACGGGATATATTGCGGATGATTATAGAATCGAGTATTTGCGTCAACACATCCAAGCTTTCATAACAGCAGTGGAAGAAGATGGCGTAGAGTTGTTGGGTTACACGTCCTGGGGTTGCATTGATCTAGTAAGCTCAAGTTCTGGAGAGATGAGTAAACGATACGGTTTCATACATGTCGACAAAGATGACGCTGGAAATGGTACGTTGAAACGCAGCAAGAAAAAATCCTTTGAATGGTTCAAAAAAGTTATTCAAAGTAACGGCAAAGAACTCTAATCGACTGAGCAGTAACGCATGAAGTCAGCGACTTATGCGTTACTGCTTTATCCATTTATCGCAGCATCTAGGCTAACTACTGGCCATATGGAGCAAAAACAAACATTAGGAGTTGGTTTTTTATAATATACATGGAGAAGCTTAAAACATATTCTTTATTGTCCGTTGCGTTATTAATTTCTTCAGGTCCAGTGATTGCCGCTAACATTCCTGCAATAACCAATGATTTTCCAGAGATATCGGTAACACACGTAGGATTATTAACGACCATACCTTCATTATTTGTCATTCTTGGTGTGTTAATTGCTAATCGACTTGAACTTCTTATTGGGAAGAAAGCAACTATACTAACTGGATTAGGACTTGTTCTCATTGCGGGAGTATTCCCTGCATTGTATCATGACCTTTTTTCGTTGCTGTTCATTTCTCGCTGTTTGTTTGGGTTAGGTGTAGGTTTATTTAACCGGCTCATCATTCAGATGATCAGTGATATGTATCATAAAAATCCAGGTAAACAAGCAACCGTAATTGGCTTAGAAAGTGCCTTTGAGGGATTAGGAGGCATTTGTCTGACACTACTCGTTGGTCAACTATTGAAAATGGGCTGGCACACATCATTTTATGTCTACGCCCTGGCACTTCCTATTTTCATTGCATTCCTGATTTTCGTTCCTTCTGATAAAAAAGAGCTTAATAGAAGAGAAGAGGTCAGCACGAATCCAAGCCACACAAATAATAAAAAAGCCCTTCAAGTCATGATTGGCTATGGTCTCTTATTATTTGTAATAGTAGCTATTTTCATCAATTATAATTTACAGATTACTCCTTTGATTTTGGAAAAAAAAATCGGAACTGCGACAAATGGAAGCAACATGATTGCATTTATAGGTTTGGGAGCTTTTGTTGCCGGCTTTTCTTTTGGGAAAGTATACAAAACACTCGGTAACTATATCGTTCCATTATCGATTCTGTTACTTGGAAGCTCGATGTTCGTTACGACGATCTCGCAAAGTATCATGCTTACTACCGTGTGCTCAATGATCATCGGGTTTTCATTCCGCTGTATAATGCCCTATTTATTGCATACTTTTGCACAACAAATCGCCAAAATGGCAAAGCTGGGTACGACCATTGTTCTGATCGCGTATAACTTGGGAGCCACACTTTCACCGTATGAAGGAAGGTTAATTACGCAATTATTACGACTAGATACAGTGCAATCATTAGTCTCAAGTAATGCAATAATTCTATTATGGATTTCAGCAGTTAGTTTGGGAGTAGTAACCCTTCATCGCAAAAAGAAGAATATTCAACAAACATAGAAAACAGGGAACTTCATGATATGGAGTTCCCTTGTTTTAGAGTAAGTTGTATGAACCGTTTAAATAGAATTTTTGTAATACACCAAGTGATCGGTCCATTCATTATTTTCGTGTATAAACCCTTTACGAAGGCATTCGAATTCCATACCAACACTCTCTGCCAGTTTAATGGAAGGGGTGTTATCCACATTAATATGAGCTTCTATCCGGTGGAATTTCAGATGTTCGAATGGACTCCTCTGGATTGAATTTATGCTCATGGCATAGCACTGAAATAGTCCATAACCACGCTGCGAAACTCTAAAGCGGCTTTGGAAATATACCTGTTTTTATGCGAAAGTAAAGCGATTTTCCGAACGAGTTGGTGCTCCTCTACCTGAAGATATTTAATGCGCTCATGGGGGTTTCTGGCTGTGCTAGGTATAAACGCGAGACCGATCTCCGCCTCCACAAGGGCGGTTAATCTTGCAGGCTCATCACCTTCATATACATACTTCGGTAGGAAACCAGCGGATTGACATACGGAATCTACCATATCACGAACCCCATACCCTTGCTTCACCCCAACAAACCACTCGTCCTTAAGCTCGGATAATTGAATGCTGCTTCGGTCTGCATATCGATGACCCATAGGAACAGCGACTACAATCGGGTCGTCATATAGTATCTGACATTCGATATCGTCACCTTCAATCGGAGGGGAGGAGAGACAAAAGTCTACCTCGCCCCGATGCAGAAGTCTGGACATGTTTTCTAACGAAACCATTTGCACATGGAACTGAATATCCGGCTTATTTTTCCGGAATTCCCGCAGTATACCTGGCAATGTGCTCGCCGTAGTCACCGCCAATTGCAGTGTACCCTGATCCGGATTGGAGAGGTCAGCAATTTCCCGCTTTCCTTGTTCCAATTCAAATAAGGCTTTTTCAGTTCGCTGAAGAAATGTTCTTCCAAAGTCGTTTAGTCGCAGCTTTCTCCCGATTCGATCAAATAAAGGGACTCCCAAGTCGTCCTCTAATCGTTGTATCGTTTTGCTCAGGGAGGATTGCGTGACATGCAGCTTTCCCGCAGCTTCCGTAACATGCTCGCATCGGGCCACCGTCAGGAAATATTTTAGTTGAAGAAGCTCCATTTGCACCATTCCTTCATTCCTTCTAGTTCATCAAATCATAACATATAATGCGTTGGAATAAATGAATACGTTCAAGTAAGATAACAGCAGAAGAGAGAGAGGTGCACCAATGAACGTTCGAAATAAAGGATTGATGTTAGCTGTTGGACTCGGAATTATGTTGAATCCGTTGAATTCCTCCATGATTTCGGTGGCAATTTCCAGGCTACAACAAGTGTATCAACTTAATTTTACAGCCGTTTCGTGGATTATTTTATCATTTTACATTGCCAGTGCTGTCGCTCAACCCGTCATGGGCAAGTGTAGTGATTTGTTTGGCCGCAGGAAGATCTTCCTCATGGGTCTTGTTATTGTTTTTGTATCGTCCATGTTAGCTCCGTGGTCTCCCAGTTTTTCGTGGCTCATCGTATTCCGGATTGTTCAATCAATTGGCACAAGCATGATGGTGGCCGTCGGAATGGCGATTGTCAGAATGAACGTGACTGAAAAACAAGCCTCCGCCTTGTCCACCTTGGCTATATTCCTTTCTGGAGCGGCTGCAATTGGACCTTTTATTGGTGGAGTATTGATTCATTGGTGGGACTGGCGCAGCATATTCTTCGTTAATATTCCGTTTGTCTTGGCGAGTTTTTGGTTCGCCTGGAAAACAATCCCGAAGGACGAGCAATCCCTGTCTATCTCTGGTCAAATGTCCATTCGGCAATGGCTTGCGTTAATTGACGCACCAGGTATCCTGATGTTTACGGTAGCTTTGGTGACTCTGCTCATCGGTTTACTTTCAGTAAATTCCACAGGAGATATTTCAACATGGCATCTGCTGACAGGGGGGATCGGGTTAATCGCACTCGTCATGTTCTTCCGACATGAATTAAAAGTAGCCACGCCTTTTATCCCTCTGCGAACGTTTGCCTCATATCCGGAGATGACTTGGGTGAATGTGCAATACATGTTGGTGAACATCCTGTTTTACGCACTTTTTTTTGGAGTTCCTACGTATTTGAAGCAGGTACGTCATCTCAACGAAGTTCATACAGGAATGAGCATGCTAGCTTTGGGGTTATGTTCGGTCATTATTGCTCCGATCGCAGGGCGCTGGATTGACAGATCAGGATCACGGCCAGCTCTGATCGTATCCGCTTCTTTAATGACATTTGGCTCTATATTAATCGTTGTTATGAATGAAACTTCTCCAATCTTCATAATCATTGTTGCCTTAGCTTTATTTGGCATAAGTAACGGCCTAAACGCGGTCGGTATGCAAGCAGCACTGTTTAAAAGCACACCGAAAGAAATGATTGGAGTCGCATCGGGTATTTTTAATACATCACGCTATCTGGGGACCATTTTATCGTCGTTATTGATTGGAATTGTTATGGGGGATACATTCAATGTGACAGGATTTCAGATGCTTGGAATCATCCTTACGGTATTAGCTGCATCACTGATCATCATGAGCATACGTCGCGAGGCAGGTTTGGTGAGTCCGGAGCAAGTAAGCAAGTAAAATAGAGAATCTGCCGTGCAATAACACGTTTACACCCAATGAATCAATAGCTCCATTGGGTGTATTTTTTGATTTTCACCAAGTTGTCAGAAAGAGTTGATCCTTTCTTGAACGTTTAGGGTAGAAGCCGTGTCTTTGATTGAATTAGGTAAAAATAAAGATATAATAATTTTGATTAATAGGCTTGGTTAGTACATTAAGTGCATCAATATCAGATTTTAATAGGCATCCAATGCTTCTTATTATCGGGGGCCTACAGGAGTAAACGCATTATAGGTGTGGCAAGATATCGTCATACCTAACTTTGTGAAATTTTTCGCAACTCTGCATTGAGCTTGGCCAAATCTGATATTGAATGTTTCTAAATTGAACAGAGTTTGAAAGGAGGCAACACAAAGAATGGCTATTGATACGGTTTTATGGAGCAGGCTAGTGACTGGTTTGACGCTCGGGTTCCACGTGATTTTTGCAACGCTTGGTGTCGGCGTACCTTTGATGATTGCTATTGCAGAGTTCATCGGCATTCGGAAGAAGGATCACCATTACATACTTATGGCAAAGAGGTGGTCCAGAGGGTTTGTCATTTCTGTCGCGGTTGGTGTCGTGACAGGCACAGCGATCTCACTACAGTTGGCCTTGGTATGGCCGAATTTTATGAAACTTGCCGGGAATGTCATTGCACTGCCACTATTTATGGAAGTATTTGCATTCTTTTTTGAAGCAATATTCCTGGGCATTTATCTGTACACGTGGGATCGGTTCAAAAATCCGTATATCCACTGGTTGCTGACTATTCCGATTGTCGCCGGGGCAGGCATGTCTGCTGTTTTTATTACAACAGTGAACGGATTCATGAACCAGCCTGAAGGTTTTGTCATGGAAGCAGGTCAATTCATGGCAGTGAACCCCGTGCAAGCGATGATGAATACAGCGACGTTCTCCAAAGTGTTCCATGTATTAAGCTCGGCTTATCTGACAGGAGCTGCTCTGTTAGCAGGAATAGCAGCCTTTGCGATGCTGAGAAAAGGAGTGTCGGCCTACCACAAAAAAGGCTTGAATCTCATGATGGCCGTTGTGCTGGTATTCAGTTTGTTAAATTCTTTAGCTGGAGATGTGTCTGCCAAGTTTTTGGCTGAGCATCAGCCGGAGAAGCTCGCAGCTGCCGAGTGGCATTTCGAGACGGAAAGCGGCGCGGATTTGATTTTTTTGGGATGGCTGAATGCAGAACATGAAATTATAGGCGCTCTTCATTTGCCGAAACTGCTCAGTTTCCTTGCCTTTGGAGACTTTAACGCCGAGGTAACCGGGCTGAACGAATTTCCACCAGATGAACACCCGCCCTTACTTGTGCATTATTTGTTTGATCTAATGGCTGGTATTGGATTCGCTCTGCTTGCTATATCAAGTCTGTACTTCCTGTTTGTATTCTGGAAGAAACGTAATCAGTTTAACAAGTGGATGCTTCGTATGGTTGCACTCAGTGCACCGCTTGCTTTTCTGGCTGTTGAGATGGGCTGGTTCTATGCAGAGATCGGGCGGCAGCCATGGATCATCCGAGGTTATATGCGAGTGGAAGAGGCTGCTACTTCTTCACCGAGTGTAAGAATTTTATTTTTCGTCTTCTTGCTTCTCTACATCCTGCTAGGCGTTATGTGTGTCGTCGTACTGAGACGGTTGTTCAATAACAATCCTGCTGAACTCGAGATGGAGAAATGGTTGAAGGAGAAGCATGATCAATCAGCCAAGAAAGGGGATCAGGCCTGATGAGTTATGAATTAATTGGTATTTCGGTACTCTGGCTGTTCTTGTACGGCTATCTTATTGTAGCTTCCATTGATTTTGGAGCAGGTTTCTTTGCCTTTTATGCACGCCTGACAAAGCAGGATCATCTGATTAATCGTCTGATCTCCCGTTATCTATCACCTGTCTGGGAGATCACCAATGTATTTTTTGTCTTTTTCTATATTGGCATCGTTGGATTTTTCCCGGACACGGCCTATTATTATGGCTCCGCGCTGCTTGTTCCAGGAAGTATTGCCGTCATTCTACTTGCCATTCGTGGGTCGTTCTATGCTTTCGAAAATTATGGTTCCAAAAAAAGTATCGTGTATTTGTTCTTATATGGAGCTACAGGGTTGCTTATTCCAGCGTCATTGTCAGTGGCACTGACCTTGTCTGAAGGTGGCTTTATTTTGAAGCAGGGAGATACCGTTTCCCTGGATTACTGGGCACTATTTACGAATCCATTATCGTGGAGCATCGTTGGACTGGCGATCGTGTCCGTATTGTTCATTAGTGGGTCATTTCTCACATTTTACGCTTCTCGCGCAGAGGACCATTCGGCATTGAAGCTGATGCGGAACTATGCTTTGTTCTGGAGCACACCGACCATTATTCTCGCGCTGACTGCATTTATATATTTGGGTCAACACAATGAGCGTCATTTTCAAAATATGATGGATTTATGGTGGCTGCTGGCGCTTTCCGTTGCGTTTTTCATGATTGCCATGTGGCTGTTATATAACGGACGCCGTTATGGTTTAGCTTTTATATGCATCATGCTGCAATTTCTCACAGCCTTTTTTGCTTACGGGATTGGGCAATATCCTTACATTCTCGATCCATACATTACCATTCAGAGTAGCGCCACATCACCTGCAATGGGCTTTGCACTCGTCGTTGTGTTTATCGGTGGTCTGTGCTTGTTAGTTCCTTCTCTAATCCTGGTCTTCAAACTGTTCCTGTTTGATGCGGATTATGTGAAAGGGAAAAAATAAAGGAGGAGCGTTTAATGAGGAGGAGAGCCAAATCCAATCTGATCTCGCAGCAAATGTCTTTACAACGAAAAAACAGACTTCTCCTTGCGATCATTTCGCTGGCCCTTGGTGTAGCTATTATAAGCCAGGCCACCTTGGTGGCTGAAGCAGTCCAGCGAATCTTTGTAGAGAAAGCTTCCTTTTCATCAGTGGTCCTGTTGCTTGTCCTATTACTGGTTATTATGGCTGTACGCTCACTGTTGTCGTATGGTAATGGGAAAGTGGGCTTGCATATGGCAGCACGCGCCAAGACAAATATGCGAGCATCTGTGTTGCAGAACCTGACCCGCGCTTCCATGCCTTCAACCCTGAGTGGACAGACGGGAGGAAAGGTCAGTGTTGCTTTGGATGCTGTGGATGAGGCCGACAGTTATTTCAGTCAGTACATGCCGCGTATGATGGAAGCTGCGATGATCCCGATTCTGATTCTGGTTGTTACGTTTACGCAGCACTCTAACACAGGCTGGATTATGTTGTTTACGGCACCGTTTATCCCGCTGTTCATGATCTTGGTTGGGCTCAAGACAAAGAACAAATCAGAAGAAAAATACGCGCAACTGGCTGAGTTTTCCGGTACATTTCTGGATTCGCTTCAAGGGCTGGTTACGTTGAAAATATTCGGACGGGCTAAACGTCAACAGCAGGAGATTGAACGCAGCAGTCTGGGGTATCGTGATGCCACCATGGGCATTTTGAAGATTGCATTTACAAATACGTTTATGCTGGAATCGATCGTGATGTTAAGCATTGGTATTGTCGCGCTTGAACTGGCTATTCAATTACTGGTTTTCAAATCGATGAGCTTCCACACAGCCTTTCTCATGTTGTTACTCGTCCCTGAGTTTTACAGTCTGTTGAAGAATACGGGAACGGCTTTTCACAGCGGGCGAACCAGTATGGGGGCCATTCGTAAGGTGGAACAAATGCTTGAGGAAACAAGTATCAAGAGCACACAAACGGAGCGGGAAGAAGGATCGGATCAAAGCGAATTAACCAATGCCGATACCATTGCAAGGATGGAAGAGCTCCGTACAGCTCGTGCCGAGTTGATAACAATGCCACCAACCATTGAACTGGACCATGTCCGATTCCAGTACACACCTGATTCCTTTGGACTTGAGACAGGACAGATCTCGATTGGACCGGGAGAACAGATTGCTATTGTAGGCAAAAGCGGCTCAGGTAAAACCACGCTGCTTCATCTCATTGCCGGTTTACTGAAACCAGATTCGGGAGCGGTTCTGGTTAACGGAAGCCAGCTTTCGCAACATGATGAGGTTGCATGGTTTGAACGTGTTAGCTATATTACACAGCATCCGTATATTTTTGCAGGTACATTTGCCGAAAATATCGCGATTGGCGCGGGTCGGAACGTCTCCAAAGCTGAAATTGAGCAGGCGGCAGATGAAGCAGGACTTACTGGCGTTGTTGCACAATTGGAGCAGGGCTTGGATACGTTTGTTGGTGAAGGTGGCCGGGGGCTGTCTGGTGGGGAAAAGCAAAGACTTGCTTTGGCACGTGCTTTTCTGAAGCGACCAGCTGTTATTTTGTTCGACGAACCCACCGTAGGACTGGATCTACACACCGAGCGGGTATTGCAACAATCCATTGCGTCATTAGCGAAAACGGCAACGATGATTACGGTGGCACACCGTTTATATACAATTCAACATGCGGACAACATTTTGTTTATGGATAGTGGGGTATTAGTGGATTCAGGACATCATGAAGCACTTCTGGCGCGCCTGCCTCAATATGCGGAGATGGTTGATGTACAACGGAAAGGAGGGTTAGCATGAATGAGCTGACGATTCTGTCAAAAGCGATGATTCAGGAGCGCAAGGATATCTTGCTTTCGATATTGGGCGGATTTATCGCCGGCATAGCAGGGGTAGCTCTCTTTTCCGCGAGTGGGTATATGATATCGCAAACGGTATTTGCGCCACCGCTGTACACCTTAATTGTACTCACTTCCATGGTCAAACTGCTGGGTTTCCTTCGAGCGGCGAGCCGCTACGGAGAACGATTGTATTCCCACAGGGCAACATTCTCCATGTTGAGCCGCTTGCGGACGTCCTTTTTTGCCAAACTGATCCCGGTAACGCCAGGTATATTGAACAAAAACCGAAGCGGGGATCTGCTTGCGCGGATCGTGGGTGATGTGGAAAGCTTGCAAAATTATTTTTTGCGGGTCGCGTATCCACCCATCATGGTCGTTATGGTGTTTTTGGCTACCATGCTGTTCACTTCGGCCTTTTCGATCTGGATTGCGTGTTTGTTAGTACTAGGTATGCTGATTACGGCATTTGTTGTACCAGGTATTGTCTTGTTAGGTCAGCGAAAAATACACGGACGTGTCCGCCAGCAACGGGCCTTGCTGTCCACGGAAGTAACCGAAGTGTTGTATGGTTTCCGGGATCTGAAAGTATACGGCCAATTGGAACAGCGTGAGCAACAGCTTCAGCAGGCTTCCGCTGCATTGGCAACGGAACAGAAACAAGCCGCTTCGCACCTGCTGCGCGGGCAATCTATGCACGTTTTTGTGACGTATCTTGTTACATGGGGTGTGCTAGCACTCAGCGCCTTCTTAATTGTGAATGGAGCGTTTGCCGGTGTATTCCTCGCCATGCTGATCCTGGCCACGCAGACCGTGTTCGAAGAAGCTGCGGCAATGGCTATATTACCTCTATATAAGCAGGACAGCGAGCACGCCGCTCAGCGACTGGCGGAAACGGTGCCAACCTCCGATGTACAACCTGTACAGTCAAGCGGTGAAGTGTCAGCCAATCAGGCGGTTTCGATTGAACTATCTGGTGTTAGCTTTCAATATGAAGGGGAATGGAGACTGGCGCTGAGGGAGCTCTCCCTGCAACTTGCAGCAGGCTCCAAAACAGCAATTGTCGGGCCGAGCGGTTCAGGTAAGTCAACGATTATCGATTTGTTACTCAAGCTGCGTGCACCAACGTCTGGCGATATACGATTAAACGATGTTTCGGTGAAGGAACTGAATGAAGAGAGCATTTGGCAAGGGACGAATGTCGTGCTGCAGCAAAGCCACTTCTTCCGGGGAACCATCCGGGACAACCTGTTGCTGAATGGAGAAGAACATTCGGATGAACAACTGTCGGCTGTGCTGGATAAAGTCCAACTGCCGAATAAGTTGTTGACCGACATGGTCTATGAAAAAGGGGAGAACCTGTCGGATGGTGAGAAGCAGCGGCTGGCTCTCGCACGGGCCATGCTGCGCAAAGGACGGTTATGGCTTCTGGACGAACCAACTTCTTCGTTGGATTACGTCACAGAGAAACATGTGCTCCAGCATCTTCTTGCACAAGCATCCGAAGATACATTTCTTCTGATCTGCCATCGGCTGACGGGATTGGAAGAGATGGATCGGATTGTGGTCATGGACCAAGGCAAGATTGTAGAATCGGGTTCTTTCACTGAGCTGATGGAGCAAAAAGGCTATTTTTATGAAATGAAACAAATTGAACGACAAATGATTGGAGACGCCGGGGCGTGAAAGGAATTTCAGTCTACTCAAGGTGTCGATAGTACTTTCATAAAAGACTAAAGAACGTTACTGATGTTATCATCAATTAGTCGTTCTTTAGTCTTTTTGTCTACCTATTGAGAAGACTTGTTAAGCGGCAATGTTAATTTACCTTTACATAACCACAGATGATTCAGCCGTTTTATTTTTCTTCGCAAGCGGCTTTTTCCTGAGTGTCCTATCATACAGATAGGGTTTTCCGTGATATTCCCGTGCATGCTTTTGTTTCTGCTTTTTATGTATATCAACCTTGATCTCCAGATTGGCAACGTTATTCTGGAATTCAGAAGCAACTCGTTTGCACCATTTCAATCCACTTTCTTCAGATGCACTGAAATGAACACGTAATAGATATCCGTTCACCGTTAATTCAAACTTGTATAAATTCATGATATGTATCCTTTCCAGACGGGCATGTTATGTTACACCAAATATGATAATCTGATTATAACAGGAACGTATGTTCTGTAAAAGTGTTATTTATGATACCCGCAATTCAATAAGGTTCGCTAGACATCTTTGCAACAGTTCGTTTAATGGTAAAATATCTAAAAATGGTTCATGTTGGGGGATACGCATGTATAAACTGATGATCGTAGATGATGAATTGCTCATGCGGGTTGGAATTCGTTCCATGCTGAATTGGGAAGAGTATAATTTCTATGTTGTTGGAGAGGCAGGAAATGGAAAAGAGGCATTAAGCCTTGCGCTTGAAGTGATGCCTGATCTAATTATTACAGATATTAAAATGCCGATTATGGATGGGCTACAACTTATACAAGAGGCCTCCTGCGTACTGAAAACCTGTAAGTATGTCATCCTGAGTAATTTTGACGAATTTCATTATGTGAAAGAGGCGCTAAAACTTGGCGCTTCAGATTACTTGATTAAAAGTGAGATCACCGAATCCTCCCTTATTGACCTCCTGAGCACGGTTGGACAGAAACTGCAAAGTGAACATGTTCACCCAACCAACACACCCTCTATAACACAGGACTATTCCAAGAGCCTAAGATATCTAAAGGATAGTTTCTTCCAAGATATTGTAAGCGGATTCATTAGTGAGGAGGATATCGTCACCAAAGCGGAAGAACTGCATTTTCGTATACGTTCGGACCAGTTGGTTGTCATGAAGTTCATCGTGAACTATTACGAGGATGCAAAGCGGAAATATGTAGAGAAGGGGGAAAAGCTGCTCCGATTTTCGATTCTTAATATTATGGAAGAGATCATTCCATCGAAGTGGGAGAAAGAGATTTTTGTTGAAAGTTCCTCAGAATATTGGGTGATCGTCAATGTACTTCCTGAGAGCCAATCTGTACACGCCGACTTAAATAAACTATGTAATAAATTGCTGTCTTCGATCAAGGATTTTATGAATCTATCACTCACGGCTGGGGTAAGTAGAATGACTTCCGGATTCCTTCACATCAGGAAGGCCTGCCAAGAGGCAGAAACGGCTCTACAACAGAGTTTCTTCACAGGAAGCAACCAGGTGTTGTATTACGATGATATGGTTCAATCCCCAGATCGACATGAAGTTAAGGGGGCTTTAAGCCCGCAACAAGAACGAGATTTGTTGAAGTTATGGGTAAGCAAAGACAACAAAAAGGCGGAAGAGTTCCTTGAAGGAATCCGATCCAATCTGGAACAGCTACGAGCGGATGAGAATAGCATTCGCAAGCAATATATCATGGTAATGGAAACGATACATTCTCATCTATCCCGAGCTACGGAAAGAGGTGCACCTTCTTTAACAGAAAAATCACCCTATGAAATCGTTCTAAAGGGGGAGTATTGGGAGGATATCCACCAAGATATGCTTGCTCATATTGCGTATTACTTCCAAACCGATTCCCAAATCAAACAGGAAAGCACTTACACCGATCTCGCCACTGAATTGATCGACAAGTATTATGCGGAAGATATCTCACTGCAAAGTATCGCTAGCCAAATTAGTGTGAATCCGTCGTATCTCAGCCGTGTGTTCAAACAGGAACGAGGAGAGAACTTTATTACGTACTTGACCCGAGTTCGAATTGAACATGCCAAGGCGTATCTATTGAGCAGAGGAATGAGAGTGTATGAAATCGCAGAAAAGGTGGGTTACCATAATTACACGTACTTCAGTAAGATTTTCAAAAAATCGGTAGGTGTCACTCCTGAGGAATATCGAGAATTACAGCAGGGATGAATGTAATCGGTGAATAGAGGTGCAGCATATGAAGCATGTTCGGCCCTTCCGAATCAAGTACAAAATTATGGTGATCTGTATGACGGTCATTATCCTTCCGGTATTGGTGATGACAATCAACTCGTATTACTCCTCAGAGCGTTTATTGGCACAGAACTATACAACGTTGCTAAACGATCTGGCCAAACAGACGAATATTCGCATTGATGAGTTCCTCAAGGAGATTGAGAAAATTTCGCTGCTCGCCAGCAATGGGCTTAGTGACAATCTGTCTGCGACTCATGAGGGGAGTTTTCCGATCCAGGATTTCCTGCGAGAGGGTGATGAACAACATGAGATTGCCGCATACAATATTCTGATGAATTACATCATGATGAAAGATCGCGTATTCTCCATCTACCTTTACAATATGAACGGGGGGCAAGACCTTTTTGTCAGTCCACATCAACCCATTGATCCAAACTTCAAAGTAGCAAACGAATTGTGGTTTAAAAAGTTCATGCATGATAAGGATCGAACCATTACCCTCACAACGCGAATCGACGAGCAATTGGAGAATAAAATACTGGCAGTGTCACACGCTCGCAAAATTCATGATGTGACTAGTGGAAAACTGCTTGGCGTGATTGTTGTCAGCATTGATATCAAATTCATTGAAATCGTCAACCGCAACTTGCAGGAAGGGCTGCGCTCCAGATTCATGATTGTTGATGAGGATGACAAGATCGTATATAACGTGAATGAACGATTAATCGGGACACTGTTCCGGGACAACGTTCGTCCGCCTGAAGCACTAAATGTCGTGGTGACCAGTCCCCTAAGTCAGCAAAAATGGACAACTTACTTATATATGCCTTTGGATGAGTTGACTGCTGATGGCAAAATATTGGGCCGTAATCTGGTGACGCTTGCCATCGTCATTGTTCTTTTTGCTGCCGTCATATCCATCTTTTTATCTCACGTGATCACAACTCCCATTAAAAAACTGCTACGGAATATTTCTCTAGTCGAGAAAGGTCAGTTTGAACAAGTTGAACCTATTGGATCAAGAGATGAGATTGGACATTTATCCATTCGATTCAACAGAATGTCACACGAATTGAAGCGGTTGGTCGAACGGATGCAGCAGGAAGAAATAGAGAAAGCCAAGGCCGAGATGCGTGCGCTCCATGATCAGATCAAGCCTCATTTTCTGTATAACACCCTTGGGTCGGTTAAATGGATTGCCTCGATGCAGCAGGCAGACAAAATCGTGGAAATGACCGATGCACTAATCTCGATGCTTCGCTATGCAACAAAATCCGATGGAACCCTCGTAACCATTCGTGAGGAACTTGATAATATAACGAATTACGTAACGATCCAGAATGTCAGGTACTACGATTGTATTCAGATGAGATACGAGATTGAGGATAGACTGCTAAATTATCGCATGCCCAAAATGATTCTACAGCCCATTGTGGAGAATGCAATATTTCATGGACTCGCTGAACTCGAAGAAGACGGAATCATCACCATTCGGATTCAATCACAGCTGGATGAAGTTGTGATCCAAGTCTGCGATAATGGCGTCGGTATGGATCATCATACGATGCAGAATTTAATGGAAGAGAAATCCGGTGAAGGTACGGGAACGAATGGGATTGGATTGCATAATGTGCAGCGGCGGATTCAACTTCATTTTGGGAAATCCTATGGAATACAGGTGGAGAGTAAAATAGGTGAAGGTACCATTTTCTCCATTCTGCTGCCTGCCATCATAGAAGCCAAATAGTCATTCATGTTTCCACTTAAGCATCTCATAATACGGTACAGCGATCATAAAAATAAGTTTAGATATAAACAAAGGGCTCGCAGTATGAACTGCAAGCCCTTTTGTTCACCCTTTGACGCTACCTAACACCAAACCTTTGGTGAAATATTTCTGCAAGAATGGGTACACGAGTAAAATCGGAATGGCACCCAGGAACATCTGAGCGGCGCGCCCCGTTCTGGCGTTCATCATGGACAACAGCTGCGTATAATCTGACCCAGATTTCAGCATGATTTGCTCAAAACTTTGCAGGAGGGTCTGGAGATAACTTTGTAATGGATAATTGTCTGGATTGTTCATATAGATAATGCCATCGAACCATGAATTCCAGTGGGCAACGATACTGAACAACCCAACCGTAGCGAGAGCGGGCTTGAGAAGCGGGAGTAGAATACGAAGTAATACCTGTACAGGCCCAGCACCATCGATAATTGCTGATTCTTCAATCTCCTCGGGCAGCCCCCGAATGAAATTCATGAGGATAATCATACTGAATACGGGGAGGGCCCCAGGCAGGATCAGAGACCATATGGAATCGATCAGTCCCATTTTGACGACTACCAGATAGGTTGGAATTAGACCTCCACTGAATAACATGGTTATTATGAAAAATCCCATATAGATATTACGCCCCATCAATTTTTGTTTGGATTTGGAGAGGGGATAAGCCGTGAGTACGATCAGAACCAGATTCACCACCGTTCCGATAACGGTTCGTTGAATGGCTACCCAGAGAGAGGAGAAAAATGATCCTCCAGTTAATGCAAATTCATAGGCTTTTGTCGTAAATTCCACAGGCCAGAACGTAACACTCCCCGCAGATACAGCCGCGCTGCTGCTGAATGAAACAGCCAGCAGGTTGATAAACGGCAGGATACATAGGAGAGAGATTAGAAGCAGTATGGTGTAGTTTAAGATAAGAAACACACGTCTGCTCATACTTTTATCATAGATCATAATGTAAGTTCCTCCTTCTTAGAAGATACGATAGCCAGCCACTCTGTAAGCCAGGATGTACGATACAGCAACGAGAACACTGGAAATGATCGATTTAAATAACCCGACAGCGGTACCAATTGAATACTGTGCTTGTTGAATTCCTAAACGGTAGACATAGGTATCAATAATATCACCCGTCTGATAGACAACAGGGGAGTAGAGATTATAGATTTGGTCAAAGCCAGCATTGAGTACGTTCCCAAGTGAAAGTACGGTCATTAAAACAATGGTTGGCATGAGTAGAGGCAACGTAATGTAGATGGTTTGTTTCCACCGTTTCGCTCCGTCGATCACCGCGGCTTCGTAAAGTCCCGGATCAATACTGGTCAGGGCTGCCAAATAAACAACCGTGCCAAACCCGAAACCTTTCCATATGTCACTCACAATCATCGTCCAAGGAAAAATAGAGGGTGTGCCAAGAAAGGAGATCGGTGCAATCCCAAATACACTTAGAAATGTATTGATAATGCCGTCGGAGCTAAGGATATCCAGCATGATGCCAGCCATAATGACCCAAGAGAGGAAGTTCGGAATGTAGACAAGGGTTTGAAATGTACGTTTGATTCCACTGTGTAGTACCTCGTTAAGCAGTAATGCAAAAATTACGGGTACGATTATACCACCGATAATCTTAAAGACAGACATGTACAATGTATTCCAGATCGTTCTTACGAAGTTCGGCTGATTAAATATGTGGGTAAAGTTATCCCATCCTACCCATGGCGAGTTGAATCCGAGGCCCGGATTGTACTTCTGAAATGCAATAATAAGTCCGTAGAAAGGGATATAACAAAAGATGAAGACCAAGACCAGGCTTGGAATTAACATGAGATGGTAAGCACGCTGCTGCTGCCATTTTCTCAGCATTCGTATTCCTCCGTTCCTTGTACGCCAAATGTAATCGCTATCAAATAAAGGGGAGGGATGACCCTCATCCCCTCTTTGTGACAAACGAGATTATTTCTTCCCGTAGGCTTCATTAACTGCCTGAGTTGCGTCATCGCCCCCGGCTGCACGCCAATTCTGGACAATAACATCGAAATAATCGATACTTTCGCTACCCATAATGATCTTGGTGAAGCCTTCGGTCAGGATATCATCCAAGGTTGTTCCGTAGCTTGAAAGTATTTCTGGCGTAACACCCCATAAGGCCGTCTTTGTATAGTTCTCGCTGTCCAGTACTTTCTTGGCAAGACCATACGCATTCTTTGGAGCCCCTTGTTGCAAATAATCACCAACTGCTCCTGGGGTTGCATTCTCCATGAATTCCACACTGTTGTTATATTTTTGCCACATACCCGAAGTTGTGAGTCCACTGGTATCCTTGGATTGAAGGGCAGCGGAGACCGCCTCAAATTGCTCGTAATCGGAATTCGGATTAAGTACACGGAACGCTCCAACAACATGGGCAATATCGTTGTCCAGCAAGGCGGATAACGTTTCTGTGGATTCCTTGCCATTGCCTTCATCCACAATATAAGCGTAGTCGTTCAAAATTTTGATCACTTCTTCAGGGCTCTTAAATCCCTTTTTCATAACGATATAATTGTTGTTGGCGAAGAAAATGGATTGTTTGGCTTCTTTTCCATCAACGGTAGGGATGATATAAGGGTAGAAGATAGCGTCCTTACCCAGATTGGATACTGTGTCGACACCCGGATTATAACCCCACCATTGGTAATAAGGTTGCATTCCCACTTTGCCGGCTACAATATCCGCGTTCATCGCATTAAAGTCTTTGATTGCAAATTCCGGATCAATAATGCCTCGCTTGTACCATTCTGACCACTCAGCCAGCGCATTTTTCATCTCAGGCTGCACGGAGCCGTACACGAGTTTTCCAGTGCTATCCTCCATCCACATATCCGGATGCGCATTCCATGCAATGGCCAGCAGGTTGAGGTAATCCAACGATTGGTCTACCGCTATACCATAACCGCCGTGTTTCTCCATGAATTTTAGTGCGATATTTTTGATGTCTTCCACAGATTTCGGATCTTGGACTCCCAATTCTTCTTTCCAGTCGTTCCGAATCCAGATGAAGTCTGGTTGTTCAATTAATCCCCAGTGCATCTGTGGTATCCCGTATAGCTTACCGTCCTTCTTTCCAGATTCGTAACTGTCTGCATCTGCTTCCATGTAACCTTTGAGACGATCTGAAGCGTGTTGATCAAAGACCTCGGAAAGGTCCATGACCATATCTGCTTCGACTAACTGTCTCAGTTGTGATGGATTAACTCTGAATACGTCAGGAAGATCGTTCGATGCGATAGCCAAATTGAGTTTTGTATCGTACTCATCGCTGACCCAGTCTGTTTTGACGTTGATATTAAACTTCTCTTTGTATCGCTTAATCCATACATTGTTGGTGATATCGTCGCCCTTTGGATATTTTGCTGAAGTGTATTCTGATGTTACGGTGTGAATGGTTGTCGTTCCAGCCTCGTTGGAATCCGTGTCCGTCGTTGAACCTTTATCGGCACCGCTTCCATTGCTACAGGCTGCGAGTAATAAGGTTGACATGCACACAGACAAGACTAAGGCTTTCGTTTTCTTGTTCATTTCTTTTCCCCCTTATCAGTCATATTTCAATAACGCTTACTTGAAAATATTCTAAACGAGAAAGGGGGAACGGGATATAAAGGTTATTGACGAGAACCGGTATCTTTTTTTACTTTTGAGTTGTAGCGGAGAAAAGAGAAATGAGCTTTGTGCACTTTTTTTACTTTGTGCTCCTTCTTTTTTTACTCATGACTCCAAAAATTGCTTTAGATGACGATCGATAACGAGTGAATCCTCTTCGTTTGCTCCGATTCCAAAGCAGTGTCCCCACTTGGACTCTATAGGTTGATACACCGCGTTTGGCATATGCTGAGCATCATACGAACTGTCTTCTGGCGTGAAGAACAAGTCACTTGATCCTGGCATAACGAGTGCAGGAGAAGTGATCTTGCTTAACGCCTGTTCGAAGTTGCCGTCATCTACGGGATTATCGCTAATGTCTCCATAGATTCCTGTACGCAACATGGTAATCAAGTCGTTAGCATCGAAGGGAAGAAATACCTGATCCCAGTAATCTTCTACATAAGATTTCAAGGAGTCGAAACCCTCAGATTGGTACAATTTTTCCAAATAATACGTCTGCGAGAACCCCCATGGAGCATAAGCTCTTCCCATCGCTGCGAGACCGGCAACCGGAGGGCGCTCATATCTACCATTTTTATAATTCGAATCTGCCTGTAACGCCGCGATCATTGCTTTGAACACCAACTGTGTATGGGGTCTGCTCTTTGCCGTCCCGCCAAAGGGGGCAATACGCTCAACCATCTCAGGATAACTGGTTCCCCATTGATAAACCTGCATGGCTCCCAGAGACCAGCCCACAACAAGTTTGATTTTGGAGATACCGAATTTTTGAGTGATGAGTTGATGTTGGGCATGTACATTGTCATACATGGAGATGATAGGGAAGTTATTCTTATCATATGGGGCAGGGGTATTACTTGGAGAAGACGATAACCCGTTACCCAACATATTGGGCACAACGATAAAATAACGACTGGGGTCCAGCGCTTTGTCCGTTCCAATTAACCATTCATTATCTGTGTGAATTCCAGCAAACCATGTTGGGACAACAATAACATTGTCCTTTGCCGCATTTAAGTTTCCATAGGTCTTGTAAGCGATAAAGGCTTGAGGGAGCTGTTGTCCCGATTGAAGTAATGTATCTCCTAGGTTATATGTTTCATAATCGTTCATAGATTGATTCTCCTTATAAAATAGTAATAACTTGATTTCACTCTACATTACGTCTATTATCAATTCAACGAAACGTTATCGAACATATCATTCATTTATTTTGAACTTAGGAGGTGCCTGACTCATGGAAATACGCCAGCTAAAAACCTTTTGGACACTTGCATCGACCTGCAGCTTTAGTCAAACTGCTGAATTATTGAGCTATGTACCGTCTACCATAACCATGCAAATCAAATCGCTGGAAGAAGAGCTCGGGGTGAAATTGCTGGATCGATTAGGCAAAAAGGTTGTGTTAACAGATGCTGGCCAACAGTTTCTGCCGTACGCCACTAAGATATTAAACGATGTAGAGGAAGCAAAGTGCATATCCAGTCAGCACGGAGAATTGGCGGGAACGGTTGTGATCGGAGCAGACGAAGTGCTGTGTGCATATCTTCTTCCAGCCTTGTTCAAACGCTTCCGAGCGGACTATCCTGGTGTGCGGTTATTGTTCCGTCCCTTGTCTGGGCAAGAGCTCAAATCGAGTCTGAGAGAAGGGCATGCCGATGTCGTATTTGTATTGGATGAGCCTATTAATTCCAAAGACCTTCAGTCAGAGTTATTAAAGGATGAGACCTTTCAAATGGTGGTTTCTCCCGATCATATGTTAGCATCGCGTTCCGAGTTGGTCATCGATGACTTCCACAAACAGCATTTTTTACTGACCGAAAAGAACTGTTCGTATCGCACTCATTTTGATCAATCCATAACAAAGAAAGGTGTGGATGCTCTGACA
Source organism: Paenibacillus sp. FSL H7-0940 (assembly GCF_037979415.1). Classification (NCBI taxonomy): domain Bacteria; kingdom Bacillati; phylum Bacillota; class Bacilli; order Caryophanales; family Paenibacillaceae; genus Paenibacillus; species Paenibacillus sp. FSL H7-0940. The sequence continues at coordinate 2,227,337 of NZ_CP150280.1, read as the reverse complement.
GAGCTGGAGTTTCACAGTGTAGAAGCCATTAAACAATGTGTTGTGGCTGGTCTAGGGATCGCTTTATTACCTGAAATGGCTTTGAAGAAAGAGTTGATCGATGGGGAAGTGGTTGCTCTGCCGTGGGATTTATCAGATGTATCCTTTTCTGCGCAAATGCTCTGGCATCGGGAAAAATGGATCTCTCCGTCCATGGCTGCTTTCATGAAGGTCGCCAAGAGTGAGTTGATTTGATTGTTCAGAATTTGTTTAGATGTATGTGTTAAAATATTCTTCATGGAGATCGTGAGGTTAAATGGAATCAACCTTCAACAACATGATACAGATATATATGGGGGATTAGCAATGGAGAGAAAGATTAGAAATTCTGCAAAAGCATTGATCATTAAAGACGGGAGAATGCTTGCAATGAAGCAGGATGATAATGATGAAGTCATCTACATTCTGCCTGGTGGGAGCCAGAATGCAGGTGAAACCCTGACGGATGCTGTGAAGCGTGAAGTTGTGGAAGAAATCGGAATAGATGTAGAACCGTTATCACTGGAATTTGTCATTGAAGGGGTATACGGTGAAGCTCTTCATCGTGTAGATTTTGTTTTTTTATGCGAGTACATAGGTTTGATGGACCAAGATAGTTCTATTCTGCCAAGTGACGAAAATCAAGTGGAATATGAATGGCTCAAAATTAAAAATATAAACGAACTACCTTTATTTCCTTCAAAATTACGAAAGCAGATCATTAGATTGGTTGAGGGAGAAAAAACGGTTATGTATTTAGGAAATGAGGAAGATGACGACCTGAATAGTTAGATGTGCACACGTTGTAAACAAGCGGCCGTCTTGTATTTATAAAGGAAAGGCTATTTCAAAGGACATGATGGTCCAGTGAAATAGCCTTTTTGTCGTTGAACAAAGTGTACAGAGCGATTCAAAAATGAACATCTATGCTAAGGGGTTACATTAGGCCAGGAGTTATATATCTTGTTGCTTCACACCTGCTGTCATATTTTTCTGACCCCACATTACCATGGATTCAATTAAGGGGACCAATTCCTTACCCGATTCTGTGAGCGAATACTCCACTCTCGGTGGCACCTCGTTATATTGCTCCCGATGCACGATGCCGGAATGAATCAAATCCTTCAAACAGTTCGTTAACATCGTTCCGGTAATGCCAGGCAGTCTTCTTTTTAATTCATTGTAACGTATACAGTCATTTTCACTGAGGATTGCCAGAATCGGAAGATTCCACTTGCCTCCAATGACCTGAAATGCATAAGTCGCTGGACATAACTGATCAAAATTAAACTCGTATTTCACTTGATACCCTCCAATAGTATACTTTTTGATACTAAGTCAGAAAAAGAATCGTACTTGTTCAGAAGATTGTAGATATTATAATCAAACTAACACAAGAAAATCAATTCATAAGACAATATAAAGGCGGGATAACGTGAGTAACGAATCTATGATGTGTGATCTGGAAACAGGCGTATGTGGTGTGAACGAAGAAGAGGCGATGCAAGAAATCAATCTGAATCATGTTGAGAAAAGGATAACTCTATATTACGCAACAGATCCGATCTGCTCTCACTGCTGGGCGCTTGAGCCTGTGCTTCATCGGTTTATTGAGGAATACGGCCATTATTTTACGCTGCAAATCAAAATGGGTGGGCTATTGGCTAACTGGAATGGTTTCTCGGATGGCGCTAACGGGATTCAGAAACCTTCGGACGTTGCAGAGCATTGGAAGGAAGTGGGTGAAAATTCACGCATGCCCATCGACGGTTCCTTATGGCATGATAATCCAATACTTTCTTCCTATCCGCCATCTCGCGTATTTAAGGTCATTCAGAGTACACACCCTGGTAAAGAGCAGGACTTTTTAAGACGTGCGCGTGAAGCCGTGTTTGCATTTAATCGAAATATTGGAGAAGATGATGTGCTGACGGATATCGTCAATCAACTGGGCTTGAATGGAAAAGAAATAGTTGAGGCGGCTGCAGAGCAATCTGCACAAGAGTTATTAGAGGAAGACTTTGAGAGTGTGGCTAGTTTGGGAGTTAGAGGTTTCCCATCCATTATCATTGTGAATGAAGAGAACCAGGGTATGAAAATTGTCGGAGCGCGTTCTCTTGAAACATATGTGCAAGCACTTCAGCAGGTGCTCGGTAGTGATCTGAAACCCAAACAGATAACCTCGTTGGAGCAGAAAATCAATGAAGGACACCTTCTTTTTTCTAAAGAAATTGAGGTCTTGTACAATATCGAAAAGAGTGATATTGAATCATATGTGAAATCTGAATTGGCAGAGCACACATATCGTATGGGTCATATTTTGGATGAGATGTATATTGAGCATATCTGAGGCAGGAGCCGTGTTAGAATCTTCCTGCTTTCGGCACACGGATGTGTTATTCGCACAGGCAAGTCGTCCACCCATTGCGTAGACTGAAGTAGATCAAGTCAAGTGAGGTGAATTCCATGGCTAAAACCAATGAAATACACGTCCGGGTGAAACGGCTCAAGGATCGCCCAGTCTGCGTGACTCTTCATAATGGCGAGACGTACGTCGGGTACATCTCTGGTGTTAACAGCGAAGGCGTAGTGCTTACCGGGGGCGGAAAGCTTACTCAGGCCGCAATCACAGCACCCTCATCTGAAGGCAGTGCTCGCAAAACCAAACCTAAAGCAGGGGCTACGAGAAAAACAGCATCCTCTCGAAACCGTAAACGGGTGAACAGCACACGTAAGTCGCAAATACGATCCCGGTCGATGTCTCGCTCAGCGTCTAGGCAAGCCCAGGTATCATCTTTCATGCCTATGCTAGGCTCATTGTTAGGTGGCTTTGGCGGTGCAGGCTCGATTGGAGGTATGTTAGGCGGTGGCATGCGGTTGTTTGGCATGATCCAGCGGTTTACACCTGTGGTCAAAATGGGGTATGGCATGATTAAGCAGATTCAGCCATTTATGGGGGCAGTTCAAGGGCTGATGACTCCAGCAAGCCAAGCAGCTCAGGCTGAAACCGAAGGTGAAGAGGAAGCACAACAAGGATAATACTTGAAATGAAAATCGTGAAATAGAACATAACCTTCTTTTCATTTGGGAAGGAAGTATTGCTAGTGTGTTGGGTGATTTGATCTCTTTCTGATCTGTTCTGTTCTGTTCCTTATCTTCTTCTCTGTTCTGTTTCAGCTTCTTCGCTAGATGCTTAACTGCAAGCTGCTCTCCGTACGGCAAACGGAGGGTGGCTTATTTGCTTATGCTGTATATGAAGTTCGAACCAGCTCAATATAGCATGCTTGCTCAGTGCTAACGAACATGACAAACCCTATTCGCTGCAAAATGTGAGATATAGTGTGAAAAAGGGGCTGATTCTGCAGCATAACTTCTCCTGTGTTCGTTAAATTCGTTCGTTGCGAGGAATAAAAACTGGGATTTTCAATACGCGCCACACTTCTAACTTTGGAACTATGTAGTTGGGCCGTTTGCCATCATACAGCAAAAAGCACCGCGCGCAGGCAGCTACACGCGGTGCGAAAAACAATGCTGATGTTGCAGAGTAGGAGAAAACTCTATCCCGCTCTTATTAAGCCTGTTTGGTTTTGAGGCGAATCACGTTCCATGATGCTTTGTTCAAGACTGCTTGCACTTTACCCTCGTCAACCGTTGTATATCCGCCGTTGTGAGGAACAACGTTACGTGGGTTTTCTTTGGTATTGGTGGCTTTCAAGTCGTTGTTCTCCAATACGATATGCTCCACAAATGTGGTTTCTCCGAAGGAACGCAGATCCACATTCAGTTCCAACTTCTCATCCAGATGTCTGTTCACCGCAAAGATTGTGATCGTGCCGTTTTCTTCATCATGCACACTGATCGCTTCGAGATAAGGCACATCTGTAAAGTCTTTGGAATCATATTTAGGTGAAGTTGTGATGGATCGCAACACCGTACCACGACCGAAGTTGGATGCATGCATGAATGGGAAATACGTCGTCTGGAACCAGATTGCTCCGTTATTTTCCGTCATGATTGGTGCAATGGTGTTAATCAACTGAGCAAGACAAGCCATTTTTACACGGTCGGCATGTTTGAGTATGGTAATCAGGTAACAGCCCACAGCTAGTGCATCTTCATGTGTATACACATCTTCAAACTCTGGAGGAGCAATCTGCCACCGTTCTTCCATACGGCTCGTGCCGATGGATTTCCAGACATTCCATTCATCCAGAGACAGCATTAATTTCTTTTTGCTACGTTTCTTGGCTTGTACAAAATCACAGATCGAAGCAACACTATCAATAAATTGATCCAGATCCAGCGATGTCGCCAGGAAGTCATACGTGTTGTCTTTATTATTGTTGTAGTACTGATGCAGGGACAAGTAGTCCACATTTTCATAGGTGAGATCCAGCACGGTTGCTTCCCAATCTGCAAATGTACTCATATCACGGCTGGAACTGCCGCAAGCCACAAGCTCGATATCCGGATCAACCCATTTCATCGCTTTGGCTGTCTCATTGGCAATACGGCCATATTCATATGCAGTCATTGCACCAATCTGCCAAGGGCCGTCCATTTCGTTGCCTAGACACCAGGTTTTGAATTTATGCGGGTCCTTGTAACCGTGAGAGATACGCAGATCACTCCAGTATGTGCCAGATGGGTGGTTGCAGTATTCGATCAGGTTTCTGGCCGCATCAATGCCGCGAGTACCCAGGTTTACAGCCATCATGACTTCGGTTCCAACCAGTTTGGCCCAATCTGCAAATTCGTTTGTTCCTACCGCATTTGTTTCAATCGTCCACCAAGCGAGTTCAAGTCTGCGTTTACGCTCCGCTACCGGACCAACGCCGTCCTCCCAATTGTAACCGGATACGAAATTGCCGCCCGGATAACGAACAATTGGCACATTCAAAGCTTTAATCGCTTCAATGGCATCCTGACGGAAACCTTGAGCATCTGCCGTAGGATGACCTGGATCATAAATTCCGCCGTATACGGCCCTTCCCAGATGTTCTATAAATGAACCATAGACACGCGGATCTACTTCAGCAATCTGAAAGTCTTTATCGATAAGCATTTTGGATGTAAGCAATGGGAAAACCTCCATAGAATTAATTTTAGGTGTGTAATAAACTTTATTTCAAGATGAGTTCGCATAAAAGCAAAATCAACAGATTGATTTGTTATCTAATGTGTATCATAATGCTATTATGTTGAGCAAGTTTATTTCGCAGGGTTCGCTAAATAACGAATTCTAAATCAATAATATATGGATTCTATAGAGATAGGGAAGTGAAGTTCATGATGCTTGGCACGGATGCCACATCCTTGATCATATATGAGGCGCTCGCCAGCGAGGCCCGTTTAAATATCGTTCGCTTATTATTGCAAAACAGGGAGATGCATATCAATGCGCTTGCCAAAGAGCTGTATCTTAGCAAAGCCATCGTTAGTACACATGTAAGCAAATTGCAGAAAGCGGGCATCGTAGGCAGCCGCATGAAGCGTGAGAACGGTGGAACGTATAAATACTGCTTTATTCTGCAAGAATTTATGACTATCAATCTCTCCCCTGAACCAGTTGATGCTCCTTATCATGAAGTCTCTATTCCGGTTGGTCAGTATACGGATTACGAAGCCTGGCCCACCTGTGGCATTGCAACAACAACGCAGATGATTGGGCAATATGATACCCCGGCCTGCTTCATGGACCCGGATCGGGTCAATGCAGGTATTCTTTGGTTGGCACGAGGTTTTCTGGAATATAAGATTCCCAATTATCTGAATACAGAACAGCATCTCCAGGAAATTGAAATTTCACTCGAACTCAGTTCGGAAGCACCCCAAGTTAATGAAAACTGGCCTTCCGATATCCGTTTTTCCCTTAATGGTCATCACCTTGGAACCTGGACAAGCCCAGGGGATTTCGGGGATCGGAAGGGCAAACATACACCGCTATGGTGGAAATTGGACGTCAACCAGTATGGTGTACTGAAGGTGCTGCGCATTAACGAAGAAGGGACGTTTATGGATAGCCAGCGCATCTCGGATGTGCGTATCCATGATCTGGAACTGGATTCATCCACTTACTGGACGTTTGGATTAAGACCGGAAGAAGGGGTGCCCGGTCGAGGCGGACTTACGTTGTTCGGGAAAGGGTTCGGCAACTACGATCAGGACATTTTGATACGGTACTATTACGAGGCTGCTGAGTTATAAATTTGGCTAGAAAAATGTGGAATATTAGGATAAGATGTAAACATCTGAACAAAAAGGAGCGTTTTTAAATGTCTAACAAGGTGATTTTGCTTTAGGTTCACAGAAGGATATTTGCGTTACAGAGATTCCTTTTGTGGACATTGCAGTGCGGGAAACCGTCCAAACAATGTTTACTGGAGGAGATTATTATTAATTTTAATAAAGCTGTTGACATCAGCAATACACATGTACTGACGCTGGTACCCGAGCTGTTTCATCTGGAGGGTTACAATATTCAGCTTATTCCGCCTCATGAGGGTGGACGTAATGTCGTTTACACTTGCGAGCAAAAGGGGCATGAATCGCTAATTCTACGGGTGTCTTTTTTGCCTGACAGAAAGCGGGAAGATTACATTGCCGAACTGGAGTATGTCCGGTATTTATTTGAGCACGGTGCAAGTGTCTCGAATGTAGTCAGCTCGAAAAAGGGCCATCTGTTAGAAGAGATCACTTATGATGAGCATACGTTCTTTATCTGTATGTTTGTGAAGGCCAAGGGGAAGTTGCTGGTAGAAAACCATTATCAGTACCGGGAAGGCGTTCCACTTAGCGAATACTATTATAATAGCGGTAAAGTTCTGGGCAGAATGCATCAGCTATCCAAAAGCTATGTACCCGTTCATAGCAGGCATGATTTTTTGGACAAATATAATGCGGAGTATATCGAGAAGTTGGTCCCTAAATCATTTTCTCTGCTCAGAAGCAAAATGGTGGAGCTTCTCCAAGCGGTAAAAGAATTGGAGGCGAGCCAGGAGACATTTGGTATGATCCATTTCGATTATAATGACGGGAATTATTCGATCGAGTTTGATACGGGACAAATCACGGTATATGATTTCGACAATTCCTGTTTTGGCTGGTACATGTTTGACCTCGCAGGTATGTGGATCAACGGAGTCGGTTGGATTCAATTTGAACCTGAGTCGGACAAACGTAAACAGTTCATGGATGACTATTTCCAAACCGCCCTCGCTGGATATACTTCCGAAACCAAGATCGAAGATTCGATGCTGGAGAAGCTGCCTTTATTTATTCAAGTCACTCTCTTGGAGAATATTCTAGGTCAATTTGAGGAAATGCAGCGTGCTGGCGAAGAACCGGAAGCTAACGAAGAACTGTTGTATCTCATTAAATGTCTGGAAGAGGATATACCGTATAAAGGATTTTTCCATGAGATGTATTCCACTGAAGCTCCTTTTGAGTATGAGGGACGCTGAAGAGACCTGTACGTAAACTAAACCCTGAATAACCAAGGATTCATCAAGTATGGAGGCAGCCGGATCGACCGGTTGCCTCTTTGTTTGTCTGCGGCATGTTATTCAAATTTGGAAGGAGGTACGTTGTAAAATTTTTTGAATGCTTTGGAGAACGTGAAGGGGTCGGGATAACCCAGAAATCCGGCAATTTGCTGGATCGTATATTTTTTCTCATACAGATAGTCTCTGGCCCGGTTCATTTTGATCTGATTGATATACTGCCCCGGTGTAATACCGAGAATTTTTTTGAACAACGAAATAAAATATTTCTCAGAGACGCCAGCAATGTCTGCAAGCTCGTTAACTCGGATGGCACGATGCAGATTCGCATCCACGTATGGAAAAACATTCTGCAGAACTTCCAGACTTCCTTCGATCTTCTTCGGTTTTCGGTCTTTCAGAAACTCACCGTGATACAGCCCTTGCCTATGTAATTCCAAAATTTTGGCGATGACGAGAAGCAGAGAGGCTTTCAAGTAAAGTGGACTGGCAGAAGCGCCGCTACTCTGCTTGAATCTTCGATAGGACGAGGTGAAGAGTGTTGATTCCTCTTGAATCAGATTGCCAGGTACGATGCCCGAGAGCTGAAACTCGCCGAGAATTCGCTTTTGCTCAGCGATGCTGAAATCAAAGTGCATGTATACGAATCGGCACATCTCTCCGGTCGTGGAAGCAATATAGGGCATATCCGGATAAAAAAACACCACGTCACCCGGGCCTGCGATATGCTCGATTCCATCGATGGTAATCTGGACGGAGCCTGCTGTAATGAACCACAGATCATAATCGGAATGAGCCTTGTGCTCCGTCCAATTACTGTCGTGCGTTTGTTCCAAATAAGAGCTCATGCGAAGTGTGATATACTCCGAAAGTTCGTCGATTATACTCATATTTACAGTTCCTGTGTGCATCTAATCCAACTCATTCCTCTCTACTTTATGACATCCTTCATTTTTCACTATCATAACAAAGGATTTATCTCTTGTTAACTATCGTACGATATGACATGTTTTGAAAACTATCACACATTCCGATTCCAGCCCACTCACCTATAATGAACTTATATCGTTAAAAGGAGGGGTTATTAATGAATGCTACAAGTACTCAGCATCCAAAGGTAGTTGTTATTGGGGCGGGAAGCCTGTTTTTTGGTCGTCAGTCCATCTGGCAGATGGTACACTCCCCATATTTGAATCAGGGAACGCTGGCTTTGGTGGATACGGACGAGGAACGGCTTTCGAAAATGGTAAAATTAGCGGAAATGGTCGCCAAGGAGAACAACGTATCCCTAAAGATTGAGGGTTCAGTGGACCGAAGACAGGTACTACCGGGAGCCGACTTCGTTGTGCTCAGCTTTGCGGAAGAATCGGTGAAATATCGGGGCATTGACTGCCAGGTTTCTCTAAAGTATGGAATTCGTATGTGTTCCGGCGATACAATTGGCCCTGGTGGAATCTTTCGCGCAATGCGGGAACTGCCGGTTATCATGGAATGCGCCAAAGACATAGAGGAGCTGTGTCCAGATGCGTGGGTGATCAATTATATTAACCCGTCTACCGTTCATGGCATCGCATTACATCGATATGCTCCGAAGCTTAAATCGTTTGCGCTGTGCGATAGTCATCATATGCCGCATAAGAAAGCCTATTATGCCGTACGAGCCGGAATCATCGAAAATACAAGCCAGTTTACCGCAGGAATAGACCAGAAATTCGATTTTCGTATCGCGGGTGTTAATCATTTCACTTGGCTGCTCAAAGCCGAGTATGAAGGAAACAATGTGATGCCCACAATCGCAGAAGCCATGCGCAAAATGGCAGGTGAGGAGAATAATGGCGGTGATCGCGGCGCAAAAGCTCTGTATAACGATGCAATTACCTATGAACTATATGATATTTTCGGAATCATTCCCACTTGTACAGCGCATACAAAAGAATACGTTCGGTATTGGCAGGGTCTTGGCAAAACTGCGGACACCATCCCGCCATTATCGATCTGGGAGACAGAGGACAGATATGAGCGTCATGATGAAATGTGTCGTCAGGTGGATGACTTCCTTGCAGGGAACATCCCGATTGCCGATTATATGAGCACCTTCGGACCAGATCATGCGACTGACATCATCGAGAATATGGTGGGTAACTTGGGCAAAAAGTTCTTCATCAATACGCTCAATCAAGGCGCGGTAACTAATATGAATAACGATTCGTTCCTGGAACTACTGTGCGATGTAGATATGGATGGAGTGAAGCCACTCCATGTAGGCGAGATGCCACGTGGAATTAGAGGTATGCAAGAACTTGTACTGGATACGCATGAGCTCACAGTTGAAGCTGTTCTGGAACAGAGCTACGAGAAGCTGAGAAGGGCGATGCTCACCGACCCGCTCGTGAATTCCATCAGTGACGCGGACAAGATCATCCATGAATTGTTGGAACTGGAGCGTAAGATGATTCCGGATGTTTGGTATAAGGATAGACTGCAGTATAGCTAAGAACGATAACGAACAAAGACCACGTCGGTCCCTTCCATGGGACTAACGTGGTCTTTGTTTTTATCGTTTGTCATGTATCAAGAAATCCTACTCCACTTTAAACAAGCCAGCATGGTCTTCATAGTACGAAGTAATAAAATCACGGAATTCTCTTACAGCAGGAGATAACCATTTTTGTTTGACCCAGGAGAGGCTAATTGGATATCTCGCTGAATCATCAGCAATTTTTACATAACGTAACCCCAGTGCTCTACACACGGAGATCGGAAGTAATGCAACACCCTGATTAAGCCTGATAATTTCAAGCAGGGTATGAGAATCGACCTCAAATGCATGATTGGGCAGAAAACCTGCTTTTTCACAGAGCATGGTGGTAAATCGGCTGTACTCCTTATTATCGGCAAGGGAAATAAAGGGCTCGTTTGCAACAACACTTAGTGAGACGCTTGTCTCTCCGCCGTATGCATGATTCGTGGGTACAACCAGAACAATGTCCTCCTCAACAAGAACAACACTCTCAATCTCCTCATCCTGAATCGGATGTCCCGTAATGCCCAGATGCATGTCGCCTTTCTTCAATCCTGTAATAATTTCACTGCGTGTCCCAATACCCTGATGAAGCTTAGTTTCGGGGGAACCGTTGATATAGTCACTAATGAGACCTGTGAGGAACCGAGTATTCGTAATCGAGATCCTGATTGTATTGGATATTTGCTGTTCCTCCGCTTTAATCTCCATCTCTGCATTTTCAATTTCAATAAAAATCCTGTTCACATGCTTCAATAAAATCTCACCTGAGGAATTCAATTGAATATTTCGTCCTCTCCTATGAAATAGGGGGGTACCGAGTTCATCCTCAAGTCTTTTAATCGTTAAGCTCAGGGAGGGTTGAGCGATATTCAATTGTGCAGCTGCCTTGGAGATATGTTCAGTATAGGCAACGGTCTGAAAGTATTTTAGCTGAAGCAATTCCATTTATCTGCACTCCTTATTTATTCTGATAAATATATATAGTACTTATTATGTATTATATTAAATTTAAATATTGATGTAGAATTTTTTTATGAGATACAGATCAAATTTTAAATACCAAAAACCTGACTATATAAGTTGAACTAATTATTTACACAATAACGGAGAGGACAGAAAAAACCTGAAAAAGCAAAGCGTTCGCCTAAAAGCTTTCTGAAAGAAAGCTGCATCGGAAGCATAAGCTATCACCGGATTTTCCCCTTTAGAAGGGGAATCGAAAAATCTGGGGATAACAGCGATTGGAAGGTTGTTCTGTCATCGTAGTGTCAGTGTAAATAATCTTGAGTTCAACTTATATAGAACCAAAACATAAGGTAGGTGTCTTTGATGAAAATCGATGTGAATAACATAGCTAAAAATCTGAATACACCCCTAACGGCTCCGGCATATCCGATGCCACCGTACAAATTCGTGAATCGTGAATACTTGAATATTATTTACCGGACCGATGAAAAAGCGTTGCGGGCAGCCGTACCAGAGCCTCTGGAAATTACTGAACCTTTGGTGAAATTCGAAGTGATGTGGATGCCGGATGTTTCTGGACTGGGTGCTTATACAGAAGCTGGACAAGTTATTCCTGTGCAATTCAATGGGGAGGAAGGCGATTATGTGCATTCGATGTACGTAGACAATTTCCCCGCGATTGCGAGTGGTCGAGAGCTCACCGCCTATCCGAAAAAGCTGGGTGCGCCCAAGCTGTATACCGATTCAGATACACTTGTCGGCACACTAGATTATGGAACGCTGCGTGTAGCCACGGCAACGATGGGATATAAACATGTGGAGATGGATAAAGAGTTCGCCAAACGTGAAATATGCCGACCTAATTTTATGATTAAGATTGCTACCGACTATACCGGGAATTTAAGAATATGTGATCTGATCCGTACTCAAATTACGGACATCGAAGTGAAGGAAGCTTGGACAGGACTTGCCCGACTTCAACTGTTCGAACATGCGTTGGCACCTCTTGCAGATCTGCCTGTGTTGGAAGTGGTGTCAGCTTCTCATATCCTTACCAACCTAACCTTAAACGCTGCACAACCTGTATATAACTACCTGGAAGAAAAATAAGGAGGAAAAATAAAATGAGAATTGCAATTGTAGGCGCGGGATCTTTGGGAACCATCGTAGGTGCATACCTTGCGGATGGTGGACTGGACGTTGAGTTAATTGATGCATATCAAGAACATGTAGATGCTTTAAATCAGACCGGTGCTAAAGTGACGGGTACCACAGAGTTTCAGGCAAAAGTAAAAGCCATTACTCCTGATCAGAAATCAGGACAATATGACCTCGTGTTACTTTTAACCAAACAACTCTACAACGATTCCATCCTTCAGGAATTAATTCCATTCTTGAATGAAGACAGTATGGTGTGTTCCTTGCAGAACGGGATTCCCGAAGAAAAAGTGGCGTCCATCGTGGGTGAAAAACGTGTCATTGCTGGCTCCGTTGAATTTGGCGCTACATTTATTGAACCAGGTGTATCAAGTCTGACTACCGAGTACACTCAATTTAAGCAGTATGCTTTTCAGATTGGCGAATTAAATGGTGAAATTACCGAACGAATTCAACGCGTAAAATCGGTGTTGGACCTTATGGGTGGAACACATATTTCCGATAACCTGGTTGGAACCAAATGGTCCAAATTGCTGATCAACAATGCATTTAGTGGTTTGTCCGCTGCATTGAATGGGGAATACGGAGACATTATCGATCACGAAGCCGGCATTGTAAGTGCAGCTCATATTGCGGACGAGACGATTAAAGTTGCTCGCGCCAATGGGGTCACCTTGGTTAAAATGAATGGATTCGACATCGCTTCACTCGAACTGAACAGCGAAGAAGATATCCCTGAACGGGTGAAAACATTACGTTACGTGATGGAGCCCTCCAGACTGCTCAAAGCAAGCATGCTTCAAGATCTGGAGAAGAACCGCAAAACGGAGATTGATTATATTAACGGGGTTGTTTCAAGCAGAGCAGAGGGTACCGGAATTGCGACACCTTATAATGATTTAGTAGTAAAACTGGTCAAATCTGCTGAAGAAACTCAAACCGTTCCTGATTTTGACACGAACATAAAAGCTTTTGAAGAACTATTAAGTGCACAATAATAAATTCAATTATTTCAACTGAAAGTCGCTAATATAGCGGCTTTTTTGTTGTATCAGTAAATCTAGTCAGGCTTGATTTTGCGACAGATAGAGTATTCTTCGTGATTTTTGTTCCCTAATATTATACAAAAAGAGGAATTAAATTTGATATAATATAGATTTGCTGGTTATTTTTCTATTCGAAGGAGATACATATGAGTAAATCTTGGGGGGAATTCGGGTTTTATTTGGTTGTATGGGACATACATTATTTATGTTCTTGCAAACAGACTTGATGATGAAGTAGAACTAGTTATGGAGCAGATTATGCAGAAATATAAGCGAAGAACAACACAAGCACAGTTCAAGGCAGCTTACGGATTATATCGCAAGAGTATGTTTGCCATTCGGCAAGCTGTACCTCATATCGGCTTATCGGACTACCGTACATATTACGAAACCATTCTACTCTTGGAAGACGGGAAAAGTGAAGATGCGCGTGAAAGACTTCAATCCATTAAAAAACAGTGGATGCGATCAACATTGCTCGTGGGTATTGAACTCAAAGCAGAAAACCGCGATACCGCTATTCAGCACGCGCATGAAGCACTTAACTCTTCCAGAGGTGTTAATCGTTATGTTTTATATAAGGAATATGAAAGAGTATTACCAGAGGTAGTTGGACACATATCGTAAGATGGTGAAAATCTTTCGAAAAAATAAACCGTGCTTCACGGTTTATTTTTTTTCATTTGCTAGCAGCGGTGTGAGTTCATCCTTAGCAAAAATAGAGGGTAGAATCGTCAATAACCTCTCACGGGTAAGGGGATCATCGTAGTTCCAGCCAGCTTCTACTATATGTACTTTACTGGGTAACAACATGCCAACCAAACTTTGGAGCGGAGAAGGTATATTTACATTCATCTCCTCCTGAGGTACCATCACGAAGTTTCGGTCTCCACCGTATTGTGTGATTTTATTGTGATCGATTTGTATCCAAGGTCTGCCATTAATGATCAGTTGATTTACGGATTCAGTGGGTCGAAAGCCAAGTGATTCATACACGGTAGCGGCAAATCCCGTCTGTCCCATAACATATATGTTCTTACCCAGCACCAGATAGACAGTTGCTCGTTCTCCTGCAATATAATCATCCGCCAATTGTCGCCGTATCCTCCTGACACTTTCCTCATAGCGGTCGATCCACTGTTCAGCCGTTCTGCTTCGACCGAAAAGATCCGCAATATAACGAAGACGCTCAAAAGTGCTGGTTGATTCGTGATAAACGATGGTAGGTGCAATGGCATCCAGTCGAGGTAACTGCTGCTCACTATAGTTGCCTAGCAGGATAAGATCAGGCTTCAGTAGGGAGACTTGTTCCGATGCGCCTTGCAGTCCAATATCCGGGATCTGATGCAGTTTGTTTCGATATATGACTTGTGATTTCATTGTAGTTATACCCGCACCGACTGGACGGATACCGATAGCAAGCAACTCACCAAGGGTATTGGTACCTGTGGCCACGATTCGTATAGCCACATCAGGGAGGGAAATCTGCCTGCCGAGGGAATCGGTGATCGTTCTTTGCCTGGTACGTCTTAGTATATTGGCGTATTCCCGGGGAGGGTGTCCTGTGAGCTGATGAAAGCGTCGACTGAAATAATACTCATCCTTAAAACCGACTTGTCGGGATATTTCACGTAAGGTCTCGGTAGAACTGGACAGTAGTCTTTTAGCGTGCTGGACCCTAAGCTCTGTCAGGTAGTCCGTCGGCTTCTTACCAGTCATCACCTTAAACAATTTGCTATATTGCCATCGAACCATGCCGGCCATTTCGGCCAAAAGCTCTACGGTCAGATCTTCGTTGTAGTGCTGCTCCATATAGCTGAGTGTACGCTGTACCGCTTGATCATTTTGCACTGGCGGAGCAGCGCTTTCTAGCTGAGCCATCAGGCTAAGTATCAGTTGCAGCCGGGCCTGAGTAACTGCTGATTTTGAATGATGCGTAGGCGTAAATTTCTTCTCCTGCAACCGATTTTGCTTGTTGGTTTGCAAAGGCGAGGGAGAGATCCAGTCCTCTCCTGCCAACGCCAATTTTATAGTAGAAAGAGATAGCCTGTAAGGAGAGCCCAGAATAAGAGGAGGGCAAGCCGGAAGCAGAGTCAACTGATCCACTTGAAAAGAAAGAAAGGTCAACCGGGCTACATGCGCTTGCTCTTTTATCGTTTTGAGAATGTAGGATTGCTGAGTAGGGAGCAGAATACAACTGCCTTGGCTCAGATCTTGGGAGATGTTGTTTGTTAACAGCCGAATTCCATGATCCAGAGCAATAAGCAATGTATATTCATTGGCAGCCTTGCTCTTGGTTGATGGATTATGATGATTGGTTTCCTGCAGTGGTGTGAGCTGAAGCAGATCATGCTGCTGCAGTTGGATGTATAGGGAAGCCATTTGCATTCTGGAGCACTCCGATCTAGTGATAATAATTCTCAATTACTAGTTTACCACATTTTACACGTTAGAGAATGTTTCGTTGCAGACCTTATTACACGATGCTGAAGTTTACAGAATCCAAAAATCCTCCATAACCAAAGAGGTTGGAGGATTTTTGACGTTATCTATGCGATATTATTGATTCATCCATTTCGGTAGTTCATCAAGCAATTGCTCCAGTGCCAGTAGGTTGTCGGTATTCCAATCGGCTGATGCTTTGTAAACGTGTCCTTGCTGAACGGCCGGCAGTGTTTTCCATAGTGTGCTCTGTAACAACCGATCAGATTCAGCTCGACTTTCGTCATTATCCAGCGTTAGGACAAAGAGATGATCTCCTGCATAGTCCGGCAATAGTTCTTCCGAAAGTTCGACGAATGTTAGCTCCTTGTCGATAATGTTTTGCTGAATTGCTGGTGGAATTGCAAATCCGTGCTCTTGATACAAGACTACACCCAATGAACGATTGCCCATCAAATAGAGCTGTTTACCCAACTGCAAGAAGATGGTCGCTGTCTCGCCCTCTGCCACATTCAGCTTGTCCCACATCGCTTCCGCTTTTGTATCAAATCTGCTGATCCATTGCTCTGCCTCATCCTGTTTGCCAAAAATGTTGCCAAGTTCGCGTACGCGTTCCGTAAATGGTAACGCCGAGTTGAACGGAATGGTAGGCGCAATCTTCGAAAAAGCGGTGTTTCGGTCAGCATCTTGGTTATAACCATTCAAAATCAAGTCAGGCTGCAAGGCTGTTATTGCCTCCAAATCACCAGGATTTCCGACATCATCAATACCTTCTAATCGGTCTACAATATAGCTTTCGGAAGCATGAATCAGATTGGCTCCAACGACGGAAATATCCATGGCCAGGAGATCTCCAAGTGTTGAACCAAGATAGATCACCCGTTGCGGCTGAGTGGGTATTTCAATCACTTCGCCTGTTTGGATTGTATAGCTTTTTGTCGTTTGTTCGTTGATCTTCACAGCTTCTTGTGAAGGGGCGCTTTCCGAACGGCTGCATGCTGCAAGGACGGATAGAAGAAGGAAGCATGCTCCCCATATGAATAGGTGTTTCTTAATTGTACTGTTCATCATTGTTCCCCCCTGAGTTCTCTTTTTCTCATTGATAACCATTATCAATTACAACGTAATTATAGGTGCCTTTTCAGCGGCTTACAATGAAAAAAACGCAGTGAATTTATTTGTACAAATGTCAATGCGTGCATCTATTTGTTCGTTGCTTTGTTTTCAATCCGCAGGTGTGTTGTCATCGGAGTATGCGTGATAAAAAACAGCTTGCTGTATAAGGAATTAATAACCTTTGGATAATAATGACATTGACAACTGCAGGTTTTTCCAAAATAATAGTATGTAATTGAATACTGGTACCTTTAATTCAGTCCAGAGAGGCTGGCAAGGGCAGCGGATTTCATAATCACGCGAGAATCAGGGCTTATCCCGTCATGGGATGCTCTGTGTCTTCGCGCGGATTATGATGCAAAAAGAGGCTACTTGTCAGTGTATAACTTGACGAGTAGCCTCTTTTTTCTGCTTTTTTTGGTATCAGATACACTTTACGTTGGGGGTATTCTGATGAGCAAACAAGATCAAGAGTTTTCATGGCAAGCTGTGCCGAAATCGCAAAGAAACCACTTTTGGAAGACGTTATCCGTCATGCTCGGTTTCACTTTCTTCTCTGCAAGCATGCTGGCAGGAGGCACATTGGGCGTCAGTTTGACGTTCATGGAGTTTATTGGCATCGTACTTGCAGGAAATCTGGTGCTCGGTATCTACACAGGGGCACTGGCACATATCGCTGCCAAAACGGGCCTGTCCACACATTTGCTCGCTAAATATGCGTTCGGTGCAAAAGGGTCGTATCTACCTTCATTCCTGCTAGGCTTCACACAGGTCGGATGGTTCGGAGTAGGCGTAGCCATGTTCGCGATTCCGGTCGCCAAAGCCATGGACTGGAACGTGTACCTGTTGATTATCGTGTTCGGACTTGCCATGACAGCATCAGCTATCTTTGGTATGAAGTCACTCGTCATTCTCGGATATATCGCGGTTCCTGCGATTGCGATTCTCGGTGGTTACTCCATGTTCGAAGGTGCAGGTTCGCTGGGTGGTCTGCAAGGGTTGCTTGATTACACGCCGACTCAGTCGCTTACCGCGGCGGCAGCATTAACGATCTGTATTGGATCATTCATAAGCGGCGGAACGCTGACACCCGATTTTGCCCGGTTTTCCCGGACATCGAAACAGGCAGTTACTGCAACAGTGATTGCATTCTTCCTGGGTAACTCACTCATGTTTCTGTTCGGTGCAGTTGGCGCAATGGCCTATAACCTGGCTGATATCTCGGAGGTCATGTTCCTGCAAGGATTGATCATCCCGGCAATCATCGTTCTGGGCCTGAATATCTGGACAACCAACGATAATGCACTGTACGCTTCGGGTCTTGGTTTTGCGAACATCACCAAAATCTCAAAGAAATTCTTCGTCGTCGTAAACGGTATCGTGGGTACCGTATTCGCCATGTGGATGTACAACAACTTCGTCAGCTTCCTAAACGTACTGGGCGCGGCGGTACCATCGATCGGGGCTATTATTATCGCAGATTACTTCATTGTGAAACGTAGAAACTATAAGCCATTTGCCGACATGTCATTCAAAAATGTAAACTGGGTAGCGATGGTGGCTTGGGCCATCGGCGTTGCATTCGCTCAACTGGCTCCTGGCGTAACACCATTGAACGCACTGCTTGGTACAGCAGTGGCCTATATCGTCTTGATGCTGATTGTTCCTGCGAAAGAAACCAAAGAAATGGGGAAAATAAATGATTATACAGAACGCAAAATTGCGGGGTAAAGAAGGACTATGGAATATCGTTGTGAAAGACGGAAAGTTCGAACGAATCACACAATCGCTGGAAACGACCGAGAATGAAGAGATCCTGGATGTCAACGGATCGCTTGTGCTGCCACCGTTTATTGAGCCGCATATTCATCTCGATACAACGCTCACTGCAGGTGAGCCGGAGTGGAATCTAAGCGGAACGCTGTTCGAAGGCATCCAACGCTGGTCAGAGCGCAAGGCTTTCTTAACACATGAGGATGTCAAAACACGGTCTAAAACGGCACTCAAGTGGCAATTGGCACAGGGCATCCAGCATGTACGGACTCATGTGGACGTTACCGATCCAAGCTTGATCGCAGTTAAAGCGATGCTTGAAGTCAAAGAAGAAATGGCTCCATATATGGACATTCAGCTTGTTGCTTTCCCACAAGAAGGCATTCACTCTTATCCAAACGGGGCAGAATTGCTGGAAGAGTCACTGAAAATGGGCGTTGACGTGGTCGGCGGCATTCCACACTTCGAATTCACACGGGAATACGGCGTTGATTCAATGAAAGTTGCCTTTGATCTGGCCGAAAAATACGACCGTCTGATCGATATCCATTGCGATGAAATCGATGACGAGCAATCCCGTTTTGTTGAAGTTGTTGCCAAGGAAGCTTACGAACGTGGACTGGGTTCACGCACAACGGCAAGTCATACAACGGCAATGGGGTCATATAATGACGCTTATACGTACAAATTGTTCCGTTTGCTGAAGATGGCTGATCTGAACTTTGTCTCCAATCCGCTGGTTAACATACACCTGCAAGGACGCTTCGACACGTATCCAAAAAGAAGAGGGCTGACGCGTGTCAAAGAGTTGCAGGAAGCAGGTCTGAATGTGTGCTTTGGTCACGATGACATCTTTGATCCTTGGTATCCGCTCGGTACAGGCAACATGTTGCAAGTACTGCACATGGGGATTCATGCTTCGCAGTTGCTTGGTTACGACCAGATCGTGAATTCGATCGATTTCATTACGAAAAACAGCGCAAGAACGTTACACATTGAGGATGTATACGGTATTGAAGAAGGTAAACCTGCTAACTTCATCGTACTTGAAGCAGAGAATGAATATGAGGCTGTTCGCAAACAAGCCGGTGTACTTTATTCCTACAGAGGCGGCCGTAAAATCGCGGAATCGAAGCCGCGGGACACGTCTATCATTTTTGAAGGCAGTACAGAAAAGGTTACTTTTAATAAATAATGAAGAAAATATACTCCCATTAAAGTCGCTATTTTAGCGGCTTTTTTGCTTTTTTTACTGTCTACATACAATAAGAACCAAACATTCAGCTTGCCTTAAGGGCTTCACTAGAAGTCTGCTTCCCGCCTTTTTTACGAACAAAACTAATGATCAACAGTAGCAGTGGTAACAAGCCAAATAAAAAAATGGACATATTGCCAAGAAAATCACCCAAAGCTAACGTTTCCTCCAAGTTTTTAGGCAAGTAAGCAATTACATACAAGACTGGCAACATCGCGAATTGTATGCTCGTTATATTTTTGAGACGAAACAAATCTCGGATCCCGATTGCTGCAAAATAGTGTTTAAAAGCATAGGTTGCAAAGATCTGCATCAGCCAAAACACAATGAACAGCGATTCATAACGCTCAAAAAGAAACCCCTCAATTTCAAAACTTCGAACCATGTCGAACGTTGGCCACATTCGTGTTTGAATTCCTGGCAAAGATAAGTTTCCTACAACGGTAACAATCGTGACCAAATAGATGATCGTACAACTAAGTATGCTGTATATAGCAGCTTTATTGCTTGCTTTCACGTCTACCATGTAAGCTGTGATGATAAGTAAAACTTCATATCCAGAATAGGAGAGACACGAAGGTTTAAGACCTTTCAACACAGGCATGAATCCATCGCCCAGGAGTGGTCTGAGGTTATTAATTTCAAACATCTTGCTGCTTAAAAGGAAAACCAGGGCTAACAACACAAGCGTAACGGGCAACACGATTGAAAAGACCCGGATGATGACCTTAAGACCACCCGTTAACATATAAATACCAATCCACAAACTGACCATAATGGTGACCCAAGTAGGCGTGCGCTCAAGGATGTACATACTTGTAATTTCGGCCATGACTCTAACTTCGAATGAACAAAGAACAACAAAATACACGATAATTAAAAGTCCCAATAGATAAGCAATCCACTGACCTGTGATTTCGGGTATAAATTCGAATACCGTTTTACCGGGGAATCTACGACACAAGGTTACAAGGAGGATGCTGATTGTGGTTACAATTAATCCTGATAAAATGACAGAAATCCATACATCTGGTGTCCCTACTGCTTTACTAATTGTGCGAGGGAGTGTTAGAATTCCAGCTCCGAGTATTGAATTGATAACTACAATAATGACCTCGGAGGTATTAATATTAGTTGTGGATTTCTTCATTGGCCTTCGCTCCAAACCGGAGAATATATTTCTAGGTAGTATCGCCCAACGAAGTTGTTTTATGTAAAATATGCTGTACTGATATAATGTAGAGATATCCAATAATGAACTGAAGATGAGGATGCAGGTTATGCCAAAGAACGATAATATGTTAGCCATTCTATGGATGCTGAATTCAGGCACCAAAGTAACTGCAAAACAGATGTCCGAAAAGTTAGAAATCAATATAAGAACCGTATATCGATATATTGATGCATTATGTGCCAGTGGAGTACCGATCATTTCCGATACGGGTCACAACGGCGGGTATAGCTTGCTGAATCAGCATATCAAAGCACCTCTGTTATTTGATATTGATGAAAAAAAGGCACTTCTCCAAGCTGCTGTGTTTGCAAAAGAAGCTGGATACCCTTTGAGTGAGGCATTGGACAATGCGACATCCAAATTGAAAATGTATACAAATCAGGATCAGGAAAACACACTTCGCCGTCATTTAGCCGGGTTTAACGTTATCAATCGCATGGGAGATCCATCCGTTCAGCCGATCTTGGCGGAATTGGAGCAAGCCGTGGCTAATGATTGCTCTGTCGAAATTGATTATCTCAGAAGCCGAGATGAACAAGCCAAGAATAGAGTAATAGACCCGTATGGAATGGTTTACTGGAATAATAAATGGTATACCATTGCGTTTTGCCACTTGAGAAATGAGTTCCGCAGCTTTCGGGCAGATCGTATTCTGCGAATCAAGCTTACTCCGATTCGCTTTAAGCGTTCGGAAGCTTTTTCTGCTCGTGAATTTTTTCTGCAAAATTTGTTACCTGATGTAGGAGGGAAAGAGGGGTTAATTTCCTTGGTTATCGAAGGCCGATCAGAGGCATTGGATGACTTGGGGCTGCATTGGTTTATGGGACATTATCTGAAAGAGCGGACTTCTAATCAAGCCATCTTTTTATTTGATGAAAAATCAATTGATACATACGTCCCCTATTTTCTCCTATCCTATGGGAAGTCCATTCAAGTCATCGAACCACAGCGTTTGAAGGACAGACTTGTTGCTGTTGTATCCGAGTTAATGGAATACTATCAACTTTAACAGCTTCACTGACAGTAGATGTCAGTGAAGTTGTTTTATAATGATGACAATCTAGGATTACTGAGAAGGAAGGCGGAGTAGACATATGAGTGAACAGACAAAACACAAGGCAGTTTCAGGAAAATATACAAAGAAGGGTACACCTAACGGAGTTACATCGATTACCCCATTTATAACAGTGAAGGATCCTTCTGAAGCAATTCATTTCTATAAAATTGTTTTCAATGCAAGGGTGAAGGATATCACTGAGCATCCAAATGGAAATGGTGATACGTTTATTGTTCATGCCGAATTAGATTTTGGAAATGGTTTTTTACAGCTGGGAGCAGCGAACCCGGCATATCAATTGGCTTTGCCCCCAGATCAAGATCATGCATGTTATTCTTTAGGGATTTACGTCATGAATGTGGATGAAACCATTGCAACCGCCGTATCCAGAGGGGCGAAAGTAAGAGAAGAGATTGTTAACTTTGCGTCTGGTGATCGATTCGGAAGTATACTAGACCCTTTTGGCGTACGGTGGTCTATTCTGACCCGGATTGAAGATTTATCGGAAGAAGAAAGTAGTCGGCGAGTCGCTGAGTGGGCCAAAAGCGTCTCCATGAACAGCTAGTTCAGATATTTCTTGCGAAACTGGAGGGGAGATATTCCAACACTTCGCTTGAAGCAGGTAGAAAAGTAAGGGGAATATTGAAAACCCACTTCAGCGGCTATACGATCTATCGACCATTCCGTCGAAACCATAAGCTGCTTGGCCCGCTCAATCCTAAATTGTAATAAGTAATGAACCGGTGTGACACCGTATTTCATTTTCATACAGCGAACGATGTAGCTAGGGTGGAAGTGTAGCGCTGATGAGAGTGTTTCATTGGTGATCTCTTCTTGGTAGTTTTGCTGGATGAAAACAGCTACGTTCTCGGCAAGCCGTGAAGCAGGTGTTTTGGCCATATCTGAGATGCCATTTTCAAGTGTAGCCAGAAAGCGGAATAACAGTTGCTGCTTCTCCCAGAAGGAATCACCTACCGGCAGTTCCAACAGCTTCTGCATTAGATCGAATACGAGTTGGGGACTTAGCACCGTAGTTTTTTTAGGAATCCGTATTGATTTTGGCTTATCGAATGGCGATAACGGAATTACCGCTTCCCATTCTTCGATTAAGGGAATCTGATGCCAGTTCCCATGCTCAAAATGAACCCAGTAAAATATTGTTTCCTGTTCGCAGGGCCTAAACGAGTAATGCTCACCTTCAGGTAGTAATACCAGTGCATCACCTGTACCAAGTGTCCATTCCGTCCCATTCTCACCGATATGTAGTTCCCCATCAACCACGAGCAATACATCAAACAGACCGAAATTTCTTCGATTAGGATGACGGTCGCCTACACGGAACGTTGAACGACCAGATTCCCAGTAATATGGAAGAGGTGGGGTTTGTAAGGCAACAATTAATTCTTCATTCAATGAATCAACCTCATTTATTAGTGTCATTTTGTATAGAAAAATGCTCATTCCATTCCTATCCTCACTTTAAGAAAAAGCATATACTCGACTTTGAAAAGAGTCAAATTTTATACTTTTGAGGTGTGTATAATGGGACAGAACCAGATCCAAATTCAAGACCAATTTTGGAATACATATTCCGATCTTGTACGAGAAACGGTTATTCCCTATCAATGGGAAGCTCTGAACGATAGGGTAGAAGATGCAGAGCCGAGTCATGCCATTCGAAATTTCCGTATTGCTGCAGGCTTGGAGCAAGGAGAGTTTGGCGGATGGGTATTTCAGGACAGTGATCTTTACAAGTGGTTAGAGGCCGTTGCTTATTCACTCCGTCATCATCCAGATCAGAGGTTAGAGAAGATCGCTGATGAATCCATCGAATTGATCCGCCAAGCCCAACATGACGATGGTTATCTGAATACCTACTTCACGATCCAAGAACCTGGGAAACAATGGACCAATCTTTATGAAGCTCATGAGCTGTATTGTGCGGGTCATTTAATTGAAGCGGCAGTTGCGTATTACCAGGCTACGGGAAAGCGTAAGTTACTAGACATCTCATGCCGATTCGCTGATCTGATTGATCGTATGTTCGGAACCAAGCCGGGACAGATAAGGGCTTACTGCGGTCATCAGGAAATTGAATTGGCTCTGATTAAGCTATACGGTGTTACGGTAGAAGAGCGTTATTTGAATCTAAGCCAATACTTCATAGATGAACGGGGTAAGCAGCCCAACTATTTTATCGAGGAATGGGAACGCGGAAGCCGAACAAACATCTGGTCACAGGGAGCGCCTAATCTTGAGGTCTATCAATCTCATCTTCCTGTTCGTGAGCAAAAGGTAGCTGTTGGACACTCCGTTCGGGCAGTATATATGTGCACGGCGATGGCTGATCTTGCGCGACTAACAGGTGACGAGGGACTGAAGGCGGCGTGTGAACGACTTTGGTCGAATACAACAGGCAAACAAATGTATATTACCGGAGGCATTGGTTCTACACACCTCGGGGAAGCCTTTACGTTTGACTACGATCTTCCGAATGATTCCGTTTATGCGGAGACCTGTGCTTCAATTGGTTTGATTTTCTGGGCACGACGCATGCTTCAATTGGAAGTTAAAAGTGAATATGCGGATGTGTTGGAGAGAGCGCTATACAACAATGTGCTGGGCAGCATGTCTATGGATGGGAAACACTTCTTTTATGTCAATCCACTTGAGGTGTGGCCAGAAGCAAGTCTCAAAAATCCTGATAAACATCACGTAAAGCCCATCCGACAGAAATGGTTTGGTTGCTCCTGTTGTCCTCCAAATGTTGCACGGTTGCTAGGTTCGTTGCTATGAACGTTTTTGTCAAGTCCATCACAAAAAGCTGCTTTTCCCCGAAGCCCTAAGCGCGGGAGTCCATATGCGAGCGACGGTTGGCACGCTGCTATCCGTGGGTTGGTTACCACATGGTATGCCTTCGTCAAGGAGAGCTTTTACAAGCTAGCCACGCACGTTCAGCCCATTAAAAGCCTAGTGCAAACGAACCTCGTACATTCTCTCCTGAACCTTCCATGAACTCCCGGGCCTAAGGCTCCGGAGTTTTCCCCTTTTTCCTTTTAAACCATCCGTCTCTTCAAGATGAATAACAGATTACTGAGCGTTCGGTAGCTCCAACGTTCGGGCGACCGCCCAAATGAACCCGGTCAGTTCCCTGGCCACCGCGGTGACCGCGACATTTTTGTGTTTGTTTAATCCATAAACTAAACGGCGGAATTTTCGGTGCAGCCGTTCCTGGGCTTTCCATGAAATGAGCTGTATGTCCGCAGGCAGACCTTCCAAACGGCGGGCCAAGTCCCCTTTAATCGCAGGCCGATGGCGGTAACTCCATGCCGATTCAATCAAGGTGCGACGCAATCGTCCATTTCCCGCTTTGGTGAGCGAGCCTCGTTGGGTACGGACTCCAGACGAATGCTCACGCGGAACCAGGCCCAAGTAAGCCATGAGCTGAGCAGGAGAACGGAACCGGGCAAAGGAACCGATCTCCGCAGCAAGCGTGACGGCCGTGAGAAATCCAATGCCACGCAGAGACTGTAAAATCTGAATCAAATCGGCTTTGGAACTGGTCGCTGCCTCTTCAATCAAGGCTTTTTCCAGTCGACCGATGCGTTGCTCGATCTCGTCCATGGCATGAAGGTACTCCGTAAACGCAATCTGCATAGGCGCATTCGGGAAGGTCAGTTGTCCAAGCCATACGCGATATTTTTTCGTCCAGCGACGTTTGATTTGTTCAGGCGGATGGATCTGGTGACGCAATAAAAATTTGAGCACGCGTTGACGAGCCCGGTGAGCATCTTCTTTTGCCGATTCGCGTGCCCGAACCAATTCACGAAGCGCCTCATCTTCACGTGCTGGAACGTAAATCGGCGTAAGCTCGCCTGCACGGAACAGACGTGCCAGTTGCTCGGCATCCCGTCGATCGGTTTTCACGTGATCGCCGGAGCGTTTGGGGATGAGTGAAGGGGCAATGACGACACAATGGGCCCCCATGGATTCGATCCAGCGGTAGGTTTCGTATCCTGTAGGACCGGCCTCATAACAAAACGAGAGGGAGCTTGCCGGACCCAACTCTTTGATGAGTTTGCGTAAGGCAGCAGGCGCATGAGCAATGGTACCGTAATACCGCGGCTTGTCTTTACCCTCGTCAGCAATAGCGACAGAAATTTTTTCTTTGGATACATCTAAACCAATGAATTTTGTGGTAGACTTCATAGGGATAGCTCTCCTTTGCTGTGTAGCTCTGAAATGGTGGTCTTCTTACTGTCCATTTTAACCTACGATGTGCAGCAATATGGAGGGCTATTTTTTGCGGTTACGTTCATCATAGCTAGACGAGTATATTTACGACGTGTCTGAGGATGGCAGAACGATCTATACCCATTTGTATATTGGAAGTAAAGCCTCGTTCGAGCTTGCCGACACCACAATAATATTGCATCAACGCTCTGATTTGCCTTGGAACGGCCGCGTTGAATTCTCGGTTCAGCTCCCCAAAGGCAGCGAATTTGCCGAGTTCGAGCTTGCGCTGCGTATACCAAATTGGTTCCAAAACGGACAGCCCACCTTGAAAGTAAATGGTGAACGGCAAGATATTCATGTTGAGAACGGTTACGCTAAAATAAAACGCAGCTGGTCAGATGGTAATACAGTGGAGTGGCTACTTCCGGTCGAGCCGAAGTTAGTTGCTGCGCACCCTTTAATTCGGGCAGATGCAGGCAGGGTGGCTATTCAACGCGGCCCGCTTGTTTATTGCGTAGAAGAAGCAGACAACGGGGCACCGCTCACTTCGCTCGCGTTGGCTTCGGAGCCACAATTAACCGCGTATGCTGATCCAGATTTGCTAGGTGGTTGTATCGTGGTAGAAGGGGATGGTCTCGTGACTGACGACAGCGATTTATGGTCAGATGAGAAGCCGTACCGTTCTTATATTAAGCAGACAAAGGCTGTACGATTCAAGGCCATTCCCTATTATCTGTGGGGTAATCGGCTGGCTGGTGAGATGAGTGTGTGGCTACGCTATTAAAGAGGAAGTAAGGACGAACTTTTACAATTCCACAAAAGGAACCACCAAAAAAACGAGCGCACCCTGAACATGGATGCGCTCGTTTTCTACTATCCGTAATCCTATTCGTCTGTATCGGTCGAAGTATCCTCATTGAGCTTCTTATAATCTATTCCCCATGTTTCCATCACACTAATGATGGGCCTCAGCGTATTACCTAAATCGCTCAAGCTGTATTCGACTCTGGCCGGTACCTCCGCATAAAAAAGTTGCGAAGCTTTGCTGCTTTGGATATGATTATCTAATGTGCAATCAAAGATAACACTTATGCAATCAATTAATGATAAAAGATAGTGAGGTAAGAAAAAATGATCGCAAGAACAGAAGAAGATTTTAATGGGTTGAAGGAAATTGGCAAAATTGTGGCTTCTATTCGAGATGAATTGGTTCAAAGAACCATTCCGGGCATAACAACTAAAGAACTTGATGATCTGGCCGGAGAGCTTTTTGAGAAAGCCGGCGCAGTTTCTGCTCCAAAAAGTGAATATAATTTCCCAGGATTTACTTGTATTAGTGTTAATGAAGAAGTGGCACATGGTATTCCGGGAGATCGGGTTATTCAAGAAGGGGACATCGTCAATATTGATGTGTCTGGCTCCAAGAACAGTTATTTTGCAGATACGGGACTCTCGTTTGTCGTAGGCGAAGGTGCAGAAGTGTTAACGAAAATATGCGACGTTGTTAAACTAGCATTTGAAGCAGGTCTAAAAAAAGCAAAACCGGGTTCCAAAAAAAGCGGGATCGGAAAAGCCGTATTCCAAACTGCTAGACAGCATGAATTAACGGTTATCAAAAACCTTACAGGACATGGTGTTGGACGTGGAATACACGAAGCACCTGACCACATCTATAATTATAATGATCCATCGGATGATGAATTGTTAAAAGAAGGTATGGTTATCGCATTCGAGCCATTTATTTCAACTTCAGAAGAAGAAGTAGTCCAAACTGGAGATGGCTGGACCTTTGTTACTAAAAACAGCTATGTAGCTCAAATAGAACATACCATTATTCTTACTAAAAATGGTCCGATTATTGTCACTCTTTAAGGTGTTCAAACTGAAAGTCGCTAAATTTAGCGACTTTTTTTATTTTATTGGTACGTCAAATTAAATCAAAATATAAACGTTCGCTTATTAATTTATGTTGAAATTATGGAAGGATTTAACGTATATTTAGATCTGATCTTTATGTTATAGACAGAGGTGATTGATTGAGCACATCAAAAGAGCGCGTTCAAGTCATTGATGGACTGCGTGGATTCAGTTTGGTCGGCATTGTGCTGGCGAATATGCTGGCTTTCCAATATGGAATGTATGGCCAGAGCAAACCCCAACTGTTCGGGATTGGCGGAGCAGATCAGGCTTTCCTCTCATTCCTGCTGATCACTGTGGTGGGAAGTTTTATGCCGATTTTTGCATTTATGTTTGGCTTTGGAATGGTTAAGCTCTCGGAAAGCCTAAAATCACGAGATTTACGACCAAAGTGTCATCTGGCACGCCGTTTTCTACTACTGTTTGGAATCGGATTACTGCACATCATCTATCTGTGGGAAGGGGATATCCTTACATTTTATGGTGTACTCGGTTTCTTCTTGCTCATGTTCCTTAATCGGAAGCCCAAAACGCTGCTCATATGGGCGGTACTGCTACTCATGGGAGCGGGCATACTTGGTCTCCCGGCATCTAATCCGATGAACCCGCTGGCGATTGAGTCCATTCATATGGAGAACTACATCATTCAAAGTCAGGATGTATACGGCAACGGCACATACGCGGAAATCAGGAATTTCAGTAATAACGGCGATCCATTCGGCGGGGATTTGGAGCTGTCATTTGCCCTGATAGCCCTGATGTTAGCACCACTCATGACGGTGCCGATGTTCCTGCTCGGCATGCACGCTGCCAGAATAGGCACGTTTAGCGATCCCCAAACGATGCGAGCTATATATCTTCGCCGGGCATCATTATTGATTCCGGTAGGTTTGATACTCAAAGCATACGGTGTATTGGCGCCACAATTGGGTGCGGAAGGTTGGCTCGGAATCGGAATCGGGGGGACGCTTGGAGGAGCGTTGCTTGCACTCGGATACATATACGCATTCGCGCTGTTGTATGCTGGAAACCGCCGTTGCAGCCTGATGGGCAGGTTCGAGGCGGTCGGCCGTCTCTCGTTGACGAATTATCTGATGCAGAGCGTAATCTGTACAACAATTTTCTATGGATATGGCCTGGGACTGTTTGGAAGTGCTGGCGTGTTTATCGGAGCAATTATTGCGCTTGCTGTCTACGTTATTCAATTGTGGCTCAGTCCGCTATATCTTAAGAAATTTAGCAATGGACCTGTCGAGTATATCCTACGGATTTGGACTTATCTGTCCTGGAAAGGGCAGCCAAGAAAGAAGAAAAGATCGAATTTAACTACGAATGAAAACGCGCCTGGTGTCCAGTAAGCATAAAGTGTTATCGTGAAACGCAAAAAGAAGCTCGTTCCACCAAAAGAAAGGGCTTCTTTATGCCGTAACGATCATCTCCCTAATGTTTCCTGTTATAATTAGTAATTATTTATAGATTCAACATATCAACCCTAATACATAAGCTAACTAATATAGTGCGGGCAGTGGTAAGGTAATGCGAAATGAAATATGAAGCGTATACATTCAACTGTTTCCACTCAAGCTTGAAAGGATCATTATTGTGCTAAAAATAATTAATTTTCTTCTTTTCTTGCTGATCATTTGGGTAGTTATCTTTTATCCTTTTCGTTTTGCTTGGTTTGAAGGTTTGAAACAGATTCCTGCAGATCTTCATGTTATTTATTTACTTTTCTTGTTCTTTGGGTATCTGATCTGTTCATCGGCTATGGGACTTATGGTTGGCAAGATGTTTTTTAAACGAAAAGAACAGTGAGTATATGTAGGTAGGAAGTAGGGAGCTTGGAGAATGGACAAAGGTATTTTAATCAATCAATTCTTAGAACTTTTTCCTGAATTCCACGATTGTTATATAGAACATTTGGATTTATATCAAGAGTTTCTAGGACATGTGTTTTTTGGTGATGAAGTGGCTACTTATGTTGAAGGATTGCTTCGTGAAAATGATGATACAGAACAAATTGAGAAGTTTTTCAATTTTTTTGAATGGATGGCAACTCAAACGAGCCTTTATATTGTACAAGTGTTATCTACTACAATTTTGTATGATCTAGGTGGGCATACCGATATTTTGAAAAAAGCTCAATGTTATATGAAGCCGCATACTAAAAGACTTTCTCAAGAAATAGAAGATCTGCACTCAGGGAAATATTTTTCATAGGATACTCTGCTGGAGATTAGGTATTCAAGAGTTTAAATCGTTGGTTTTATAATATCATTCAAAGTCGCTAAAGCAGCGGCTTTTTTTGTTTATTCATGTAATTGCCTATCTAAAAGGTTGAGGGGAAAGAACTTATTTCAATGATCGATTAGATAATTTTTGTTTTGAATAGGCCTCCACTCGCATCAACCAGTGGGGTGGAAGCAATGAAGGAGTTTGCTACATTACAGCCTTACGCCTGTCCTGCCCAGATTATTGACTTGGGTAGTGACTCAGCGAATCTGGAAAAGATTATGGATGCGAGACCTGATGTCATCGTAACCTTTAATGGTTCGGTCGATACCATATATTATGAGTTGATGTCGAGGGACAAGAACATTGTGTCATTTCGGATTAGATTGAAGCGTGGTTGACCACTTTCTTGAATATGCCTTGGATGATTTTATGATTCGTATATTTGTTCCTATTAGATAAGTTGATACATTTACCTGAGGATTTGAGCCCCAGCGCTAATAAATGTTCTATCGTCGTTGATATTTAACAAAAATGTGAAAGATGAAACACTTATTTTTAGTAGATATCCCAAGATTTTTTGAGTAAGGAGTTTCTATTATGCACATAATAATAAGCCAGCTATTATATTTAATAGCTGACTTTCTTTTTATTCAAAAGTGAGCTATTCCCAATTAGCTGCGTGTTTTTGAATTAGATTAATCATCTGTTTCATTGCAGGTGAAATCCACTTATCTTTGTGATATGCCAAATATGTGGATATTGTAGGGCGGTCAGACCCAACTTCTTCGCCTTGAAATTTTTTGGATTTTAATTCTTCTTTGACAGAAAAGTAAGGAACCATCGAAATGCCTAGTCCGTTTTTCACACATTGCTTAATCGCTTCGATACTTTGGAACTCTATACTGTTCATAACATCGACTTTTTTATAATTGATGTAATCCTTGAATACAGATTTGTAACTGCAGCTACGTTCCGTATATAACACAGTTCCTTTTACATGGTTTTTCTCATGAGGGGGACTAATAAGGACCATTTTTTCTCTCACCAAACGTTCGCAGTGTAGTTCGGGAGCCCCCCATCCCTCTTTTTCTAAGGCAACAAGAAGGTCAATCTCACCATTTTGAACAGCTTGAGAGACATCTTGGTAGTCAAGTGATTTGAGCGAAAGGTTAACTTGCGGATATTTCTCACCATACTCAACCAATAAAGAAGGGATGCGACAGATCATTAAGGATTCCGAAATACCTAGTGTCAAATTTCCCGAGGGCTCATCATTTGAAGTAAGTGCTTGTGTATACAACTCAATAATTTTATGAGCATACGGCAGAAATTGATGTCCGTATTGTGTGAGCACAACTTGTTTACCTAAGCGATCAAAAATAGGCTTACCGAACTCTTCCTCCAATTCTTTAATATGTGTCGTGACAGAAGATTGAGCATAACCGAGATGTTCAGCTGCTTTCTTAAACCCTCCTTTTTCAACAATAGTTTTTAATGTAATCAAATGGCGGAGTTCCATAGATACCCTCCTAAAGTGAGTTCATTTTTAATGAACTAAAGATTCAATAACATCAATTTTACTGTTCATTTCATTCATTTTATAATGTTCATATTCTGAAAGATATATAAACATAATTGTTAAAGGTGGATGGTTGAATTGGTACCCAAAAATAAATTGTTTGAACCTGTCAACGTTGGTTATAACTTTCTAAAAAATCGTGTAGGAGTAGCTCCAATGACTCGTACGAGTGCTACTCCGGAAGGTCTTGCCGCGGAGCAGATGGCTGAATATTATTCGTCTTTTGCTCGTGGAGGTTTTGGATTTGTCATTACAGAAGGAACATACACAGATCAATTGTACAGTCAATGTTACTTTAACCAACCTGGCTTGATAAATGAAGAACAAGCTATTGCTTGGAAAAAAGTCGTGGATACTGTACATGAAGCGGATGCTGCAATTATAGTTCAGCTTGAGCATGCAGGAGCACTTTCTCAAGGAAATCGCTTCAGTTCCCATAACCTAGCTCCTTCAGAAGTGCAACCTAAAGGAGATCCTTTGGCGTTCTATGGTGGAGTTGATAAATTTCCTACTCCGATAGCTGCAACAAAGCAAGATATCGAACAAGTGATTCAGGGATTTGTGGAATCAGCAATCCGGGCAAAAGCAGTAGGGTTTGATGGTGTTGAAATTCATGGAGCCAATGGTTACTTGCTTGATCAATTCTTGACCGACTACACTAATGAACGATCAGATGAGTATGGCGGTTCGACCGAAAATCGGGTACGGCTTTTAATTGAAGTTTCATCTGCAGTCCGTAAAGCCGTTGGACCGAATTTTACAGTAGGTATTCGAATTTCTCAAGCCAAAGTCAATTACTATATCCATAAATGGGGTGGAGGTGAAGCAGATGCTAAAGTCATTTTCGGTGGATTAGGGCAAACCGGGCTTGATTACATTCATGTGACTGAATATAAGGCATGGAAGCCTGCTTTCGAAGAGAATGGGCCTTCATTGGTACAACTAGCTAAAAGATTTTCAGGTAAAATTGTCATTGCCAACGGTCTACTTGAAGATCCATTAAAAGCATCTGAAATCATCACTGATGATAAGGCTGATCTCGTGACATTAGGAAAGGGAGCTCTAGCTAACCACGATTGGGTTACTAAAGTTAAAGAAGGTAAGCTACTAGCTGAGATGAGAGAGGATAAGATACTGCGACCAGATGCAACGATCAAAAATTTTGAAATCCTTTAATGGGAACAGACAAAAGTATTTTACTCAATTATTTCAAACTGAGGATGTCATACTATCTGTGTAGAGCTCTCAATCAGTGGTATGCATTCTCGACACCAAATAAATGGCTTTCAGAACTTATTGAGCAATAATAGTATTGCCATAGGTCGTTTTAAACGGATGACCTGTGGCAATTAAGGTAGAAAACAGACATTCAATTAGTGGGTTGCAATTATATACTAATTAATTTTGGAAATATCCATTTCAAAGTGATTTTAACGTTCTTATTCAGATAACAACGAAAGATGCCTGAACCTTTGATACCGCCTGTGGAATTCATCTATAAGTTACACACTATCTTTTTGGAAAGTACCTATCATAAAAGTGCGTACTATTCATAATATGTGACTCATGTATACTAAATTGTACCTCGATGTAAAGGAGAAAAGATCATGAAAAGCAAAGAAAATTCGACAACGTTGCGTATGTTAATGCCTCAATGGCAAGGGGGAGATAATCCTAATTACTCCTTTGGAGCTGAGCTTCTTGAATGGCTAGCTCCAGAGAATAACAAGCATATAACCGTTAAAGTACCTGTTTCAATGAGCGATGATACCCCCTTGGAAAAAGAGGAAGGTATTATAGGTGATATTGTGGGAAAAGAGCAATTATTAAATCAACTTGATGCGGCAAATCATTTAATCAAAGCATATCAACCAGACCGAATTGTCATGTTTGGAGGAGACTGTTTAGTGGAGCAAGCCCCATTCGCTTATTTAAACGAACGTTACAGTGGTGAGTTGGGATTACTTTGGATTGATGCGCATCCTGATATAACAACACCAAAAGAATACTACAATGGTCATACTTATGTATTGGGTAATCTATTAGGTGAGGGAGCTCCTGAATTCGCTGCTAAAGTAGATAAGCCTTTTCGTCCAGAGAACGTAATGATCGCGGGAATAGATCAACCGACTGGCCAAGAATCGGAACTAATTTCAAGATTATCAATTAAATCAGCGTCCAGTTCTCAATTAAAAGAAAGTAGCAAAACTGTGCTGGATTGGATCGAAACGAATAGGATTAAATATTTGGTGATTCATTTGGATCTGGACGTTCTTGACCCGAAAATTTTCAGATCATTGCTCTTTGCAAATCCGTTATCAGACTTAGAGATTGATTTTCCTATGGGCAAAATGCAACTTTTTGAGGTAGCAAAATTGATCAATGAAGTTAGTGATGTCACTGATGTAGTTGGTCTCGGGATAACCGAACATCTTCCATGGGATGCAATAAACTTAAAACAACTACTTCAGAAAATGCCTATCCTTAACGATTAAGATACTAATGCTTCAAAAGTATGCGCTTAATGAAAGGGACCATCGATATTAAGGAACAGAAGCACTTTCTTCATATAGTTAGTCTCCTTAGTAGCATTCATAAGAACTACATCTGTATTAGATAGGAGAACAAACAAGTGACTGATAATAAAACTGTTAAAACGTTACGCATGCTAATGCCCCAGTGGCAGGGAGGAAACAAACCAAGTTATATTCTTGGAGCTGAGCTCCTAGCATGGTTAGCTCCAGAAAACAATAATCATACGACAGTTAAAGTACCTGTATCCTATAGTGAAGATATGACTCTCCACACAGAGGAAGGTATTTTAGGAGGAATCGTAGGTAAGAACCAATTGTTGAATCAACTGGATGCAGCAACTCATTTAATTGAAGCTTATAAACCCGATCGAATTGTTATGTTTGGCGGGGATTGTTTGGTTGAACAAGCGCCATTCGCCTATTTAAATGAGCGTTATAATAGTGAAGTTGGACTATTATGGATCGATGCACATCCTGACGTGGCAACCCCAGAGGTGACGCCCAACGGGCATGCTCATATATTAGGAAATCTGTTAGGTGAGGGAGCGCCAGAATTTTCTCAAAAGGTTAAAAAGCCTTTCTTACCGAAGAACGTTATGTTAGCGGGACTTGTTCAAACAACTGAACATGAATCGGAACTTATTTCTAGGTTATCTATTAGTTCAGCAACTAGCGCCGAATTAAAGGATAATAATAAACCAATATTGGACTGGATTTCAGAAAATCAAATCAAATACGTAGTAATTCATTTGGATTTGGATGTACTTGATCCGAAGATTTTCAGGTCATTGTCATTTGCTAAGCCGCTGTCTGACAAAATTCATACTCGTATGGGTACGATGCAACTTACAGAGCTGATACCTTTAATACAAGAAGTTAGCTTGTTAACTACGGTTGTTGGACTAGGTATCACAGAACATCTTCCATGGGATGCTATAAACTTAAAAAATTTACTTAAGGATATGCCAATTCTAAAAAACTAAAAGAGAGTTTTTGAAAATTGGTAGATGTACTGATGATTATATATACTTGAGTAATTTTAGCTAATCGCTCATATAGATTAGAAATGTAAAAATCACAACAAAACTGCTTCGTCTTCATGAAACAAGGCGTTTGGTATTATCTAGTTAAGCGTGGAGTCAGAGATGCTTACTGGTCCAAGAGTTTCATCCGACATCGTGATTGGCAAACCGAAAACTTCCATGGGAATTTACAATTGTAGCTAATAAATAAACGGAAAGTGCTATCCAGAGAAGAACCACTCCTTTGCAGGAGTGGCTTCTTTGGATCATACGGAATAAGTGAATGGAATAAGTGAATTTAGTAGACAGTTATATAACCCGAAAATAGTTCGATTACCGACAGGTAATCCATCTCCAATCGTTAGACTACCGCCGACATTAGATAATCGCCTTGCTTCACTTCCTGTTCAGTAGTTTTTAACACGTCCAAGTAGTTGGCGGAGTTGGTAACGATGACTGAGGTGGCAGTGATGTAACCGGCTGTCCGGATTTGCACCGCGTCAAACTCTACAAGCAGTTGCCCGCAAGAAACCCGATCGCCCTCTTTAACTTTTTTCTCAAAAAATTGTCCTTTTAGCTTTACCGTATTCACTCCAATATGGATCAGAAGCTCCATGCCACTGTCCGTGGTCAGACCGAGCGCATGACCGGTAGGGAATACGGTGGTTACGATACCATTGATTGGCGATACCAAAATTCCATCAGTGGGTTCAATGACAAGCCCCTGTCCCATGGCACCTGAAGAGAAGGCGGGATCGGGCAAATCTTCAAGTAGCTGAACACTGCCTTTAAGCGGACTCACAATGATTTCCTTGTTTAACCGAGATTCACTTGGCTCAATCGCTTGTTTTTCCTGTCCAGAAGTTTCAATCTGCGGCTCCTCAACAGTAGCCTCAAGATCCTTGAATCCAAGCAGCAACGTGAGTAGAAAAGCCAGGACAAAAGATACGGAAACACCGATCACAACCGAGGCGAACCCCGTTGTCACGTAAGTAGGAAAAGCGAGCAGGCTGGGAAGTGAGTAAGCGACTGCCCGACCACCCCCGACTCCGATAATTGCGCCCCCGATCGCTGCGGAAATACATGCGTAAATGAACGGTTTTTTCAATCGTAAAGTAACTCCGTAAATGCCTGGTTCCGTGATTCCGAAAATCGCAGTAATCGTAGCAGATCCGGAAAGGGTTTTAAGCTGTGAATTGCGGGTTTTCAGCATAACGGCGAGCAAAGCACCGGCTTGAGCCAGCACGGCTGCGGTCAACATCGGCCGCATTAAGTCATAGCCTATTGTCGCCAGATTATTAAGTGTAATTGGAAGAAAAGCCCAGTGAAGTCCGAAGATAACAATGACCTGCCAGAAACCACCAGTGACTGCTCCTGCCAACATTGGGCTGAATTGCATGAGTGAGGTAAAACCGCTAGCTAACCCCTGACTAACACTGTTGCCGATCGGTCCAAAAGCAAGAATGGTAAGCGGGACGACAATTAGAAGCGACAGCATCGGCACAAGAATATTGCGGATAGACTGGTGAATAATCGAGTTGAACCATTTTTCTATATGAGATTGAACCCACACCGCCAGAAGGATTGGAAACACAGTGGAAGTGTACATCACAAGCACAATGGGGATGCCTAAGAAATCATAAGTTTGACCGCTATTAAACGCAGCGGAAATGGTCGGAAAGACCAGGGCTCCTGCAATAGCCAAGGATACGTTCATATTAGCTTTGAATTTCCTTGCGGCAGTAACTGCCAAAAATATGGGCAAAAAGGTGAATACACTGCTTGATGCCGCGTTTAAAATTAGATAAGTTCCTGAGGTGTCATCTAGCCAGCCGAGCGCCACAGACAAAACAACCAGACCTTTGAGTAATCCAGCTCCAGCTAGCGCACTGAGCAGCGGGGAAAAAACACTGGAAATAAGATCTACGGTTTTTCCGAATATTCCTGTTTTTTCTGCATTCTCTTTAGTATCCGTTTTGCTGCCGCCATCTTGAAGGTTGGTGTGCTCCATGATTCCTTCATAAACTTTGGACACGTTATTGCCGATGACGACTTGAAATTGACCGCCGCTTTTCACAACGGTGATGACTCCAGCTATATTTTTCAACGCCTGTTCATTCGCTTTTGTATGATCTTTCAGGGTGAATCTAAGCCTGGTTGCACAGTGATATACATCATTCACATTAGATTCACCGCCAACAAGTTCAATAACACGTATGGACAGTTCTTTGTCTTTATTACTCATAGCATATTGCCTCCTTCATGATGGGTAATTGATCTCAGGTTGTGAGCTGTTCGTTCCTGATGTGCCGGCTTACATCGTTTCACTTCCAAAAAGCAGCAAAACCTGAACTCGTGGCAAAATAAAAAGAAAAATCATTTTGCCATCAGTCCAGGTTTTGCCTGCTTTACCAGTCACAATCCTTTATCTAATGTGTTGTATATGAAGTTTTAGCTTGAAAGAAATAGGACTATAAAGTGCTTCGTTCAGTAAGCCGCTGGATATGAATGGTTAAGTAAACGAATTCATCTTTGTTTAAGGACTGTACATACGTTTTTTCTAAGTACTCGTTGATCTTGCAAGTGCAGGAAAAGGCTTTGACATAAGTCTTTTTCACCTGTTGATATAAAAAATCTTCGCCGCTTTGGTGAATCTCGTGGCGCAATAAGCGCATGGCGAAATATTGAAGGTGTGTTAAGAAACGCGAATAATTTAAGCTCGATTCATCAAGAACAGTGCCGTAATGGTACGTGACGATTTTCAAAATTTCGTTGACAATTTCAGTCATCTTTATCGTCAATTTCATTTCCGTGCCGTCAAGTCGGGCATTGACGACATGTAAGGCGATAAAACCAGCCTCATCTTCCCCGAGCGAAACTCCAATCATGTCGCTGATTAACTGCAGAGCATCCAATCCGATACTGAATTCCGTTTTATAGAAACGTTTA
This sequence comes from Paenibacillus sp. FSL H7-0940, assembly GCF_037979415.1. Taxonomy (NCBI): domain Bacteria; kingdom Bacillati; phylum Bacillota; class Bacilli; order Caryophanales; family Paenibacillaceae; genus Paenibacillus; species Paenibacillus sp. FSL H7-0940. Next base: position 2,188,774 of record NZ_CP150280.1, on the reverse strand, counting down.
ATTTCGAACAACATGGCATTTTTAATCTCCATACCTTTGTTCTTACGTTGGATGGCAAAACTGATATGGTCGGTTAACGACAGATAAATATTGTCGCTGAGTTCAGTACCAAGTACATGGTTGGCGTGTTTTACGATCTCGTTCACAACTTCGAAATGAACGGCGGGTAATTCATGTATCAGTTCAGCCATTTTTACAGCAAATGCATGCTCGGCTAAATGGAAAATTTTATCGATCTTGTATTCATCGACCTCATCACCTGCACTTTTTTGGAAGGAGATGCCTTTACCCATAACGATGACTTCCTTCCCCTTTGTATTGCGGGTCAGCAGAAGGTTATTGTTTAATACTTTTTCAATAATCATGTGCATCGGCTCCTTGTTTTCTGCAATATGCATAAAAAAAACCTAAGATAGTTCAAACGCCGCCAATTGGTTAACGGCACTCAAACTTTCTTAGGTATTGCCCGAATCAACGGTCACAATCCTTATTTGAGGTAACTATAGCACAAGTGATAAAGCGGTTTCAAGTTACAAATTAATCCCATAAAAAAAGTTCTTGACATGTAATGCATTACACAAGATAGAGTCCAAATTGAGAACACAATAGAACAAGGAGGACTTCAAAATGAAAAAGGGATTAAAAATTGTGACGATTGGCGGCGGATCGAGTTACACCCCAGAATTGATCGAAGGTTTTATCAAACGGCATCATGAACTTCCAATACGTGAATTGTGGCTTGTAGATATTGAAGCAGGAAGAGAGAAACTTGAAATTGTAGGAGCCATGGCTAAACGGATGGTAAAAGCGGCGGGAATCGACTGTGATATTCACTTGACGCTTAATCGAAGAGAAGCGTTGGCCGATGCCGATTTTGTCACCACCCAATTCCGGGTCGGTCTTTTGGAAGCTCGTATTAAGGACGAAACGATTCCGATTAGCCATGGGATGATTGGTCAGGAAACCAACGGAGCAGGTGGGATGTTCAAAGCATTCCGTACCATTCCGGTCGTTCTTGGAATTGTTGAGGACATGAAGGAACTTTGCCCAGATGCTTGGTTAATCAATTTCACGAACCCTGCGGGAATGGTAACGGAAGCTGTGCTCCAATATGGTAAATGGGAGAAGGTCATTGGTTTGTGCAATGTTCCGATTATTTCCTCCAAGAATGAAGCTGCTGTTCTGGAAAAAAATGAAGAGGAACTGTTCTTCAAATTTGCCGGTATTAATCACCTTCACTGGCACAAAATTTATGACCGAGATGGTAAAGAGCTAACTAAACAGGCCATCGAAAAGCTCTACGGTCCTGATGCCGAGCCAGAAAAAATGGTCGAAAATATAAAAAGCATGCGTTTCTTGTATGAGCAAATTCTCCAACTGGGTATGCTGCCTTGTCCTTATCACCGGTACTATTACATGACCGACAGCATGCTTGAAGAGGAAGTAGAAGCGGTCAATGGCGAAGGAACTCGCGGGCAGGTTGTGAAACGCCTGGAGGAAAGTTTGTTTGAACTTTATAAAGATCCTAACCTGAATTACAAGCCTAAGGAATTGGAAAAACGCGGAGGTGCTTATTACAGCGACGCAGCTTGTGAAGTTATTAATTCCGTATATAACAACAAGGGAACGCATATGGTAGTCAACACACAGAACCGCGGAGCAATTAGCGATCTACCATATAACAGTGCCATCGAAGTTACAAGTATCATTACAGCCCATGGTGCAGAGCCTGTTCACTTTGGCGCATTCCCGTCCGCACAAAAAGGGCTATTGCAGGTGATGAAGGCAATGGAGGAACTGACGATCGAAGCAGCGGTCACAGGAGATTATGCAACCGCTCTACAAGCATTCACACTTAATCCGCTCGTTACCAGCGGTGACATTGCTAAGGTAGTTTTAGATGAAATGTTGGAAGCGCATAAAGAACATCTTCCGCAATTTCACAAATAATTTATTTAGAGATTGAAGTCATTCAGGCCTGTCCCTCATATAGGGACAGGCCTGAATGTTGTTCGTTCATGAAGTTTAACGGGATGGAAGAGAAAAGAACTCATGATCTCAAATGGGCTCTTTTCTTCTTTTAAAAGGATGGATATTGTTTTATGTAGATTTTCGTTCAATCAGTCTAAACTGAAGAGGATGAAGATTGGATGCCGAATTTTCCAGCATACTCATAATAATATTAAAGGCATTCTCTGCTTGTTTATCCACGGGGTAATGGATCGTTGTCAGATCCAGCAGGTGAGCGCTGTCTGTATTATCAAATCCCATGATTCCCACATCATCCGGAACCGAAAACCCCGAGCGTTGAATCTCCGTTAAAATACCTGCTGCTACCTCATCAGTCGAACAGGAAATGGCATCCGGCTTGTCCGTTTGTTCTATCCACCATCGCGCTATTTCCTCACCATCATGAATGGTGACTTTATTATGAAATTGCGGAAAGCCAGTGTTCTTCAACCCATGCTTCTGTACAAAATCCTCATAAGCTCTTATTCGCTCCAAGGTATTCTGTCCTTTGGACGAATACACGTTCAAAATTTTACGATAACCTCTGGCATACAGATATTCGAGACCCAGCGTATAACCTTGATATTGGTCCATAAATACGGACGGTATGGTGTCGCTGGTAAGACGCTGCCATGTTACAATTGGCCCATATTTCGTATAGGATTCGATGATATCCCACTCAATCGTCCGTACCAGACAAAGAAGGGCATCCACCTGTTTACTGCGTAACATTTCAAGCGCTACAAGCTCCTTATCACGATCTCCGTCTGTCATAAAAAGCATAATGTTGAATCCGTATTTTTGGGATATCATGTGGAATGAACGGACAAGTGACATCAAAAGGGGATTGTAAGTAACACCCATAACACCGATGACTTTTGTCGCTCCATTTTTTAAAGACTTTGCATTTGAATTAGGGACATAATCCAATTGCTCAATGATGTTCAAGACTTTTTCTCTTGTTAAATCGCTTACATAAGGATGTCGATTAATTACCCTTGAAACGGTTGCTGTAGAAACGCCTGCAAGACGTGCAATCTCTTGAATATTTGCCATCTGATCCACCTCATCATTAAGGATAGCACGATTTTAATTGTTTACAAGGTAGAGGCCATCATCTCGATTTGTGACCAGATAATGGCATGTTAGATGTTGAGAACAAAAACTTAAATCCTCACAAAGTGACACGTATTTTTCATATACCTTCTACGTTGGTTGACAAACCAAAACCACGTTTGTTAGAAGCTCACCTTTAACAAACGTGGTCGAGACGGCGGCTAGATAAGACGCTAAGAGCTTGAGTTTGTCCTTTCCGCCAGTTTAGTAATCAACTCGATATCTTGTTCGGTTAATTGTTCAAAAAAATGTTTGCGTATTGCCTTGGAGAGGTAGGGACGGGCATCATCTAACATTGATTTTCCAGAAGAAGTGATACTGACTTGTACTCCACGATCGTTGTCTAATGGTTTCTTCATCACGAGTCCACGTTTTTCCATACGCTTCAGATGATGAGATAATCGACTTTTATCCCAGTCCATAGAGTCGGCTAATTCCTGTTGGCGAAGGCTACCATCCCCAAAAAGGACTAATCGGTCCAATACTCCAAAATCACCCTCTGACAATCCTGAGTGATCGGCCATATCTTTGACGATACGACCGAAGATGGTCTGAAAGGAACCTTTCCACATATGCCATATTCGCATTTCTTCTTCGTTAAGTTCATTTTTATCCATAGGAGCATAATAACATGGTTGACGCGTCAACTTCAATGTGCTAAATTTGATCCAAGGTTGACGCGTCAACTTAGTTCATATGGACCCACCAATCACAAAAAAAGGAGATTATAACTATGCAAGATAAACCTGTCGCTCTGGTCACCGGGGCTAATAAAGGTATCGGCCTTCAAATTGCGAAGGATCTCACGAAACAAGGATTCACCGTGCTCGTTGGATCTCGTAGCCTCGAGAATGGAGAAACTGCCTCAAAAAGCATCGGTTCAGATTCACACGCTCTCCAGCTCGACGTTACAGATGAAAACTCCATCGCTGCTGCTGCAGAACGTATTCGGAACGAATTTGGTCGTCTCGATGTACTCGTGAACAATGCGGGGATCTCGCACGCAGGCAGATCGGGTGAACCATTTCCGAACGGTGGCGCAGCGAGTGGTCTTTTGACCGTTGCTTCGCTTGAAGATATTCGTACAGTTTATGAGACTAATGTTTTTGGAGTTATTGCTGTTACGCAGGCGATGTTGCCACTTTTGCGGGAGGCCCCGGCAGCACGTATCGTCAACATAGGCAGTACCGGCGGCTCCCTTAGCTGGAACTCTATTCCCGAAAACTCGCATCGTGCGATGTTTGGTGCCTATTCGGCATCAAAATCAGCTGTTCATGCGGTGACACTTGCCTTTGCATTTGCGCTTGAATCAACAAACATCAAGGTCAATGCGGCATGTCCAGGCTTCACATCCACTGCGCTTAATAATTTTGCTGGTACTCGTAGTGTTGAACAAGGGGCTCGTGAAGCGGTCCGGCTGGCGATGATTGGAGCGGATGGCCCAACAGGAACATTCTCAGATGAGGATGGACCCATTGCTTGGTGATCATAGTTATACAATGAGGGTGAGTAACTTAAGGAGGATTTCATGATGCGCGTTTTCGTAACAGGAGCAACAGGCTACATCGGTTCCGCTGTCACCAGCGAACTTATTGAAAGGGGGCATCAGGTCATCGGTCTCGTGCGTTCAGACAGTAGTGCTGCGAAACTAAAAGAGTCCGGGGCCGAAGTACACCGCGGTGACATCAACGATCTTGACAGCCTCCGTAGTGGTGCAGCTGCTGCGGATGGCGTCATTCATCTGGCATTCCATCACGACTTCTCGAACTTCGCTGGAGCACTCACAACAGATCTGCATGCCGTAGAAGCGATGGGGGCGGCACTTGAAGGATCTGGCAAGCCGTTCGTAATCACCACACATGTGAATGGAGTGGCAACGGAGAACATGGTGTTAGCGCTGGCAGGGCGTGGAGTGCGTACATCGATTGTAGAGCTTTGTCCATCGGTACACGGTGAGGGTGACACAGGATTTGTGCCGAGCCTGATCAATATTGCCAAGATTAAGGGCTTCTCAGCCTATGTGGGAGAGGGGAACAACCGCTGGCCGGCTGTGCATCGCCTTGATGCCGCGCATCTATATTGTCTGGCGTTAGAAAAGGCACCCGCTGGTTCACGACTAGATGGGGTCGCAGATGAAGGAGTGCCATTTTGCGACATCGCGAGTGCTATTGGTGAGCAACTGAACGTACCTGTAGTCAGCATTTCACGCGAAGAGGCAGATGCCCATTTTGGCTTTCTCAGCACACTCGCATCGCTCGATATCCCGAGATCAAGCATTGCAACTCAGGAAATTATGGGATGGCGGCCAGTGCAACCTGCACTGATTCCCGACCTTAAACAGTCTCATTACTTCAACAACTGATTGGAATTTTCACGCCTTTTTAAAAAAATAACAACCATTAATAGAAGACACTCCATTCGTCAGGGGTGGCTTCTTCTTTTGCTAATGTATTCTTAAGACATGGGAAAAATAGGTTCTTGAATTTCTTTCCCGATGTACAGCCGAATCTGAGATTGTGATAGGCTGTATCTACAAAAGTATTACACATTCTAAATGGGAGGGGATGATTTACCTGGATCAGGAACTTGCGACCACGATTGCTATCGAATTTAAGAACAATCAGAAGGTGTTGAATGCGATCGGTGACGAAACCCGGCAAGCCATCCTCATAGCCTTGATTCAAGGGCCGCAAAAACCCGGCATGCGCGTAGGAGAGATCAGGATGAAAACTCATCTTTCCCGACCGACCGTATCACATCATCTGAAAATATTGAAAGAATCACAGATAATAAGTGTTCGTAAAGAAGGAACTCTCAACTATTACAGCCTTGACTCCGGTAGCAAGTTGAAATTGTTGAAAAACCTGGTGAACGAGATAGAAAAGTTGCTAACGCAATGTGAAGAACAAGCATCGGAACAACAATTAGAAAAAACGGGGAGGGGGAGTTGCGAATGAATCAGACAGTCGCAGCGGCAAACGGAGTGGACATTCCTCAACTCGGGTTCGGCCTATATAAGATCAAAGACGGGGGGACCTTCGAGAGGACTGTCGAGGAGGCTATTCGAATGGGTTATCGCCATTTCGATACGGCCAAAATTTACGGTAATGAAGCGGCGCTAGGTCTGGTCATCCAAAACAGCGGCATTCCCAGGGAGGAGTTCTTCATTACCTCCAAGGTATGGACGACAGACCTGGGGTACCGTGCGACGAAAAAGGCGTTCGAGAAGACTTGCCAGAAGCTGAACGTAACCTATCTCGATATGTATTTGATTCATTTTGCCGGTCCTCAATACGTGAACGCCTGGAAGGCGATGGAAGAGTTATACGACGCAGGTAAAATCAAAGTTATAGGTGTAGCCAATTTCGAGATCCGGCATCTGGAGCATCTGAAGAAACATTCCCGGATTTCGCCGATGGTAAATCAGATCGAGACCCATCCGGAATTTCCGCAACACGAATTGCATGATTATATGGTTCGGCATCGGATTCTGCATGAGGCTTGGGGACCGTTGGGGCAGGGAAGCAAAGCGCTGCTGGAGCATCCGAAGCTGGCGGAAATTGCCCTTTGCCATCAGAAATCGGTTGCGCAAGTCATTTTGCGCTGGCATCTGCAACGCGGAATTATTGTCATCCCCAAATCATCGAATCCTCAACGGATAAAAGAGAACAAAGAAACATTCGACTTTGAGTTGAATGAGAAGGAAATGGAACAAATACGACGGTTGGACACGGGTAAGAGATATTCCGTAAGTCCGAATGGCTACATGGTCAACCCGTTTTATATCAATTTGATGAAATTATTTATTCGTTCTCATTGATGGATCATAATTCGATTTTGAACAACAACCTGATACTCAAATCTGGTGGTCATTCCCCAAAAGCTTCTTTCTTCCCGAACATGAAGCGACACTTCGATTCCCGAAGTCCAGTTGAGTATATAAAAAGGTGTCTATACGTAATTATTTTCTTGGGGCTGTCCTGTGAGTCATGAGCATGACCGGGTACAGCCCTTTGTCAGGATTATACAGTTCTAACGGACCTAGCACACGCTATTTGCTCTCATTTGCATAGGTTTGAATTCTAACGAATCATAGAGACGTTATTTCATCGAGTTGGTCCATTTATTTGATGTTTAGGCGGTTTACGATGGAATTAAGTTAATGAGGTTCGTTACATGCTGCGTTCCTTAAAAATCCGCCGTTTAGAGTGTGGTAGGTTCGTTAGCGCTTGAAGCGAAGGGAATTCCTTTTGAGATAGTCCCAGCTTTACATTCGATGAGTTGTTCTTCAGCAATCGCTTTTGAAATATTGTAAATCCATGTAGAGACATGATAATATGAGAAGAGATCCATTTGAATGAGGTTACCTAAATCAAAATGAAGGAGCGTCATTATATTGAACAATAATAAGGTTAAAGTTGGTGTCGCTAATAAAGAAGGGCAGTTAGGTTTTGTCTTTTCGAGAGGTGGTCTGCGAGAAGGTTCCGGGAGAAAGAGTATAGGTGTGACTAAAAAAATATCTTTAACTCTAACAGAGGACATGTGGGGGGAAATCGAAAACCATTGCACAGAGCATAAACTTTCTCGTTCGGAGGCTATACGTAACATCATTGAGTCCTTCTATACAAAATAATTTTTTTATTCGAGGTAGGTGAGGTCTTTGCTGGTAGAGATAACAAAAAATTCTCTTATGAATGCCATACAATATGTGATAAAGGCAGTAGCAGAAAATAGTTCAATACCTATTCTTCAAGGAATACATATTCAAGCAGGTGCAGATGGCGTTACTTTTACGGCAAGTAATACAAGTATGACGATACAGTCTATGATTGCTCAAGATGGTGTTTCTCTGACTGTAAAAAGAACAGGGGCTATTGTTATACCATCGCGTTATTTTCACGATATTATTCGTAAATTTAATCATGACAAAGTTATACTTGAAATTAAAGAGCCAATGATTCTTTCGATTGTATCCGGTCATTCTCAATTACGTTTATGCGGAATGGACCCTACAGAATTCCCTTCCATCGATGATGGAGAGGCGTTCCCTTCTACTAAACTACGCATTAGTACTTCCTTACTTCGTTTGACTATTAAACAGCTAGTAATCGTAGCATCAACGTCCGAGACCAGCCCCATATTAACAGGAGTTTCTTTGGAATGCAGTAATGATTGTCTTAACTTAATTGCTACAGATGGAGTGCGGCTTGCATACCGCGCTTTGCATTTAGAAGATGCTACCCACAACAGTTTGAACGCTATTATTCCAGCGAAAAATCTATATGAATTATCGAAAATATTAAACAAAACAGATGACACAACTGAAATTGAAGTGAGTAATAATCGAGTTAAATTCGTGACAACTGGACTGAAAGTGGAGTCTGCTCTTATTGAAGGAACGTTCCCATCCATAAAGAATGTAATCCCTCAATCTTATTTGTGTGAAATCGCAGTTGATACAGCATGTTTGTTGAGAGCAGTTGAATGCGTAACTGTAATGGCTAGTGAACAAGTGATTAGATTAGTAGCTAATGCAGATACATTAAAACTATTGTCCAAAACAGCCGATGTTGGAGATATTCACAATGAAATTCCACTATTAGAGATGTGTGGGGAAGAATTTATGGTATCACTAAATGGAAAGTTTTTTATCGATATACTTCGTAACATAGATTGCGAGAGTATCCGATTAAGATATGCAGGAAAAACGAGTCCCGTCGTCGTACTTCCAGATGATTCGCTCATGTCTACTCTGTTCTTGATTACTCCAGTAATGACCCGGTGAAGCGTATCATCCATAAGAGCAAGTTTTTTACTGACTTTTTCGTGCAGAAATTGCAAGGTATTCATTATTTATTTCCCATAAAATTACCTTGAAGGGAGGGAGTACGATGGATTGGTTGGTCAGGATGAATAGTGCCATGGAATATATCGAAACAAATTTAGCGGACACTATTTCATATGATGAAATAGCACATAGAGCCTGTTGCTCTACCTATCATTTTCAAAGAATGTTTCCATTTATTACTGGCGTAACGTTATCGGAATACATTCGACGTCGACGGTTGACATTGGCGGCATTCGAACTGCAGACAACAGGCTCAAAGGTTATTGATGTAGCTATGAAATATGGATATGATTCGCCGGAGGGGTTTGCACGCGCCTTTAAGAATCTTCATGGTATTATGCCTATATCCGCGCGTGATACAGGCGTTTCTCTAAAAGCCTATCCTCGAATGTCCTTTCATATTTCAATAAAAGGGGATGTCGAAATGAATTACCGTATTGAGCAAAGAGATTCTTTTGAGATGTTTGGAGTATATGGAATTATAAATGCAGACCAGAAAACAGCGTTCTCTGAAGTTCCTCTATTCCGTATAAAATGTGATGATGATGGCAGCGTTGATATGATGAACGACTTACTGGGACGTTTTGGTGACACCATGTTACACGCCGCCCTTTATGATCACACTAAAGAATCTTTCAAATACATGATCTGTTATCATGTACCTAAGGGGCTTGAGATTCCGGAGAGATTCACAAAACTTGCTATCCCAACATTAACGTGGGCGGTCTTCCCGGAGCCGCAGTGTGATATGCAAAAACTATGGGAACGAATCTATTCTGAGTGGTTTCCGACATCTGAATACGAACAGGTTGAGGGCCCTACTTTCGAAATGTATTATGGAATGGCACGGCATGGGGATGGTTCAGGAGAAATCTGGATACCGGTGAAGAAAAAATAACCCTCTTATGCGAGCGAATTGCAGGCGTTAACGAAGATGTAAACTGAACAAATCTAGATTAATAAAGGTCATCCCCACAAAGGATGGCCCTATAACTTGCCGTTGCAAATAGCGCGGAGAACCTTAACACAAATAGAGGGATATTAAAATTCGAGAAATTATATCAGATGATTATGCTGAAGTTGTTCTTTTATGGAATGATGTACTTGAAATTCGTAATGTTAATGATGCAAACTTCCTAGTGACTATGGAAGAGATGAATAAGGCCGGGAATTACAAAACATTTGTCGCATTGATAGAAAATAATGTGGTCGGTTTTGTAACTATTGTACAGTCATTATCTGTAGGAGTTCCAATTGGTTATCTACATATTCAGGCGCTTGCTGTTAAAAGGGAGTTGCAAAATAGAGGGATAGGTACAAAACTACTAAGACAGACTGAAAATTATGCTAAAGAACGGGGAATATCAAGTATTATTTTATGCAGCGGAATGAAGCGAACCGACGCCCATACTTTTTATGAGCATAACGGCTATGACAAAGATTCATATTGCTTTGATAAGATGATCGACCTAACCCATTAATTGCACTACAAAGACCCAACTCACTCTTTAAACTGAAGAGTGGAAGTTGGGCTTTTTCGGTATCGCATTAGACATATCCATTATGTAACATATTCAACCGAAGTCATTGATGGATCATATTTCTGCGGTACTGGTAGGGCGTAACTCCATATTCCACTTTGAACAACTGGATAAAATATTGATTTTTTCGGTAACCAACCATCTGGGCTATATCGGCTACACGGAGTTCCGAATCTTGAAGCAGTTGAGAAGCCTTCTCCAACCTCTTCCTGGAGATGTAGTTTGACACATTTTCGCCCGTTTCTTGTTTAAACAGTTTGGAGAAGTAAACGGGATGGAGATGTGCAACTTTCCCCAGTTCATCCAGGCTAAGGCCATGTGACAGATGGTCTTCGATATACGTTTGTACTTTGTCAACGATAGTTTGAATCGACATCTGTTTGTTGTTTCTGATCCGACTGACCCGATCCATGAGAGTTGAGGATAGTTCATCAGGATAGCGTAACTGGTTGAATATCCACTCCACGGTTTCAGAGGGATCGCGATCCTTATCCGTCAGATATACATATAGAATGGTCTCCATGAGAAAGATTATTTTTTGCTTATGGAGATGGATTTGATCATATTTTTTAATGATATTTCCCGCCGACTCCCAATCACCGCATGACGGAGAATGGTTGAATATGCCATTGAAGTCTTCTAAGTGTACGTCCTCATTAAGAAAGAACCTGTAGAACATCTGCCGGGTCACGTTTCGGTCGGTCAATGAAACGGGAGGAGACGCGACTGATTGCTCCAGTTTGATGGTCAGTTCCCCAGCAGCTTCTTCCGGAACAAGACCGAACAGTCGCGTTCCCGCAGCCCACACGAGACGATCCAATTTGTCTCCGACAGCATGTTTTATAGCATCCTCATGTTCCTGTGTGAAACCCTCCAGCTTGAAGCAGCACATACGACGATGACCTAAAAATTCAGTATACGCATCATATTGCTTCCTTAATGTCTCGTTATGACCAAGAAGTGAAAGCAGATACTCCAATCCATCGAAGTTCTCCCATGCAACAGATTGAGCGGGCCGTGTCTTTGTAATATTGTTGATGGCTTTGGACATGGCTTTCTCCACATCATCTTTGTCGACAGGTTTGAGCAAGTAGTCCAGCGCACCTAAACGAATTCCTTGTTGCGCATATTCGAACTCGGAGTAGCCGGAAAGGATGATCACTTTGGTTGATAAGTTATGTTGGTGGATATGTTGAAGCAGATCAATACCAGAGACTTCAGGCATTCGGATGTCAGTGATCAGAATATCGATGTGGTTTTGAGTCAACATGTCTCGGGCTTCAATCGAATTGGTCATCGTCTCGATCTGATCAATGCCAAAGGTGTTCCAATCGAGCAAGTGCTTCATATACTCAACGACATAATGTCCGTCATCCACGATTAATAATCGCATTAGTTATCTCCTTTCACCGTGGGAATGCTGATGAGCAGCAGGACGGACAAGCCGCCCCAATCATTAGTACAAAAATGTAACCCGCTACGTTCGCCGTACGTATTTTTCAGACGTTGATTTACATTCCAGAGCCCTATGCCTTTAATTCCTTCAGGCGGGGTATCACTCTCAAGCCGAGCCTCCAGGCTACGGATATCATCCAGTGAAAGACCTTTGCCGTCATCGGAGACCTTGATCGTTATCGCAGCTTCCGTCTGTTTGACATCAATCGTCACCCGATGGGCACCTTGTTGTCCTTCAATGCCATGTTGAATCGCATTTTCAACCACTGGCTGGATGATCAGCGGCATGAGGGGAAGGGAGGACAATTCCGACGGCAGATCAATGCTGTACTCCATTTTTTTGCTTAGAGCCATAATTATCAGGAAATGTTCCGCAAACTGAAGCTCGCTTTCCAGCGTGACTTCATGCCGGTCCAATTTGGTTAAATAACGATAATATTCAGCTAGATGTTTGCTCATGCGCATGACAGAATCAGGTGAAAACTGAGCCACCGACATGATGAAAAACAAACTGTTGTACAAAAAATGAGGATTAATCTGAGCTTGGAGTTGTTGAAGTTCCGCACTTCGTCTTAGTTCCGTTTCAGTCTTCAAGGATACGAACAGATCCTGGATCTCGGTAACCATATGATTAAAACTTCTGAACAGGCTGTAAAACTCTCTATCCGTATTTTCGGTAATACGAGTATTATGATTGCCTTGTTCGACCTGTGAAAACTTCCGCTCCAACAAACGAATATTACGGTAGTAGTTCCGATAAAACGTAAAGATCACAACCAGACCAAGCGTGAAAACGGCTAAAATACTGGCAAAAAAAACTTTACGGTTGCGGTCAATCGGTTGCAGAAAATCATTTGTCTGTGTATATGTAATCAGGTAGGCGTCGATTGATTCAATATATCGGGAAAGAACATAATAGTCGTCTGAATTGGTGTGATAATCATATTTCAAAGTGATCTCCGGCTGTGGAGAAAGTATATCAGTAACCGCTTTCAATAGATCGTTGTCGACTTCTTTCTCACTCCATAACTGATGGGAATTAAACCAAAAAAAAGCGTTTGAGCTGTCGTTGTTCACAGCCTTTTTCAGCAGATTTTTCAAATAATCGGTATTCAGCTTTACACCAACGACGTACTGAGTGGGTTCATTTTGTCCGGATTTTTGGATGTAAGGGTAGAGGGCAAAGTAATACAAGCTATTGCCGACGATTTGCCATCCCCGTTGATGAACATCCTTGAACGGAAGTCTTGCCTCCGGCGTACTGTTGGTGGACAGAAACGTTTCTTCAGACTTCCAGTAAATGCCGATCGATTCAATCGATCGACTGGATAGGAGCGTTTGCCGCAAGCGATCAACAATCTCGTTTTTCTTCATTTGGGAATCGTAATTGCTCAGTTCGATAACATGCCTCTGGTAAAACCGGACATCACTGTCTGCCGCATATTGAACTCCGTACATGTTAGCCTCGTATATAATCCCGTCCAGAATGCCTTTCACATAATCAAGCTGATTTTTGGAAGCGCCAATCAGATTTTCTTCAAGTGTCTTGGAGCTTAATCGGTTCATCACGAAAAACAAACTTAACGTCAGCAGCAGAAAAAAAACAAAGAAATAGATGAATCGCTTCATATACATTTTTCTGATCATATGTGTTTCCTTTCATATCGATAAACGTAGAAGTTTAAAATCCATATCGAATTAACTTTAATATAAGCCAAACCTTCAAAAAGCGGAAGGGCAGCAAGAGTGATAAATAAAAGCGGTTTCAAAGTGCTTCAGGGTGGGGTGATGATCTTGAAATTTTGGCATTTTGGAGTGAAAGCGCTTTTGTTAAGCTTATCTTCAAGGATCGCTTTCGAAAAGCCATCATAGAGGAGGTATGCAACATTAACGAGATTGTGCCCGCCAGATCCGCGAAAAAAACAAAAAAAAAGCTTTCCCAGCGGACTTCATTCAAAAAGGAAATCAAGAAAAGCTGGCCTTTGTACGTACTGTGTATTCCCGCATTTGTGTTTGTCTGCATCTTTTCTTATGGCCCGATGGTGGGTTTGCTCATGGCATTTCAGGACTACAAACCATGGCTTGGCATCACAGGTTCACGGTGGATCGGGTTAGATAATTTCGAACGAATTTTCCAATACAAAGAAGCGACACAAGCGATTGTTAATACACTGATTATCGCCGTTTCTAAAATTATCGTTGGTATTATCGTTCCGATCGTCATGGCTATTCTACTGAGCGAGATCCGAAATATGGGCATTAAGAAAAGTGTACAGACACTGGTGTATCTGCCACATTTCTTGTCCTGGGTTACTGTGGCAGGGTTGATGATTGACATTCTGGGATTAGACGGAGGAATCAATCACATCTTGACACGTATTTTCGGGAACGATCCCATTTACTTCTTGGGAGATCCTGATCTGTTTCGATTCACGGTTGTGATCAGCGATGTGTGGAAGAGTTTTGGCTTTGGCATGATTGTTTATCTGGCGACCATTGCGGGAATTAATCCTTCTTATTACGAAGCGGCCGAGATTGATGGTGCCACACGCCGGCAGCAAATTCGATACGTCACCTTGCCTAGCATGTTGCCTATGATTATCGTCATTTCTACGCTGAGTCTGGGCAATATTCTGGACGCGGGCTTTGATCAGGTCTTCAATCTGTACAATCCGCTTGTCTACAGTACGGGAGATATCATTGACACCTATGTCTACCGTTCATCCTTGTTAAACGGGCAATACGGCTTCGGGACCGCTGTAGGACTGTTCAAATCGGGAATTAGCTTGATCTTGATCGTTGTCTCTTACAGGCTGGCCTATAAGTATGCCAATTACAAAATATTCTAACAAGGAGGGGGAGGGATCATGTACCATAAAACGACAGGTTATAGAGTATTCTCCTATTTTAATTACGCGTTCATGATACTGGCGGGTCTGGCGTGTTTTCTTCCACTGCTTCATCTGTTGGCGCAATCTCTAAGCAGTAAAGCGGCCATTAGCGGTAATATGGTTTCATTTTGGCCGGTGGGGTTCAACGTGGATGCCTATGTAAAAACGTTCAACAATTCTAATTTCAACGGTGCCATGCTGACATCCATCACTCGAACCGTATTGGGTACAACCATCAGCATGTTTATCCTTACCTGTGCAGGATATGCCTTGTCCAAGGAATTCCGAGGACGCAATGTGCTCATGTGGTTTTTTATCTTTACCATGCTCTTCTCGGGGGGATTGATACCTTCTTACATATTGATCACAGCCCTTGGATTAAAGGATACCATCTGGGCTCTTGTGTTACCGGGCGCTTTCGGTGCTTATAATTTGATTCTTCTCGTCAATTTTTTCAAAACGATTCCAAAAGCCTTGGAAGAAGCAGCTTTCATTGACGGAGCGTCCTTTTTCGTAATTCTCAGCAAAATATATTTACCATTATCTCTGCCTGGCATCGCGACCGTATCCTTGTTCATTATGGTGGGGCACTGGAACTCCTGGTTTGACGGGATATTGTACATGTCGGATGCAAGTAAGTATCCGCTGGCTTCGTTCTTACAGACCGTTGTCGTGCAGAGCAATATGCAAAATATGGCGATGAGCCAGTCTGAGGTGGCAGCCATGTCTGAACAGAGCATCAAGGCAGCGCAAATTTTTGTCAGTACGCTGCCGATCATTTTGGTCTATCCTTTTTTACAACGATATTTCGTGAAGGGAATTGTACTAGGAGCCGTCAAAGAATAGTTAGGATGACGAAAAATTGGATCACTATATATGTTCAACTAAAATTTACACGATAACAGCGATCGGAAGGTTGTTCTGTCATCGGAGTGCCAGTGTAAATAGGCAATTAGTTGAACTTATATAGAAAACAAATTGAGTATGAGTGAAGGGGGCATGTTTCCATGAAGAAAAGAACTGATTTATGGAAAATGGTAAGTATGGTTATGCTGTCGGCTGTTCTTATGGCTGGCTGTAGCAAAGGGGAGAGTGCTTCCGAGACCGCACCGGCTTCGGTGCTTAAAGACGGAAAATATGATCCACCGTTTACAATCACCATCGCCAAACAACAGGATGAAAATGCTGGAAAGTACATCAACGGTGAGACGTTGAATGACAATGTATTGACTCGCTGGGGCGAACAAAACCTGGGTATCAAAATCCAAACCACCCTGCTGGGAGGTGATGCTTCACAATATAATACCAAGCTGCGGCTGGCACTGACGGGTTCCGAGAAGCTGCCAGACGTTCTGCCTGTCTATGACACCATGCTGGTCAATGATCTGATTGAGTCGGGGCAGGTCAAGGAGATTACAGAAGACATCTCAACCTACATGCCTGACCGGATAAAAGAAATATACAAACAATACCCGACCACCTTCAATCCAGTGGTTAGGGAGGGTAAGGTCTACGGGATGGCGATTGCGCCGAATCTGACGGAAGGCGAAGTCATGTTGATCCGTAAGGACTGGTTGGACAAATTGAATTTGAAAGCGCCAACAACGATTGAAGAGTTTGAGCAAGTCATCGCGGCGTTCACTAATGAGGACCCCGATGGGAACGGCAAGAAAGACACATACGGCTTTACATTTTCGGGGAAAGATTCCTACAATACGGGCTGGGTCAGCGATCCGGTCATGATATTCAGCGCATACACGGGCAAACACCTTCCAAGGCAATGGTATAACAACAACGGCAAACTTACTTATGGATCTGTGGCTGATGGTAACAAAGAGGCACTGGCCAAGTTACGCGATTGGTATGCAAAAGGGTATTTGAACAAAGAATTGGCCACCCAAGGGGCCTGGGATGCACTGTCTGATTTTACGGAGGGGAAAGCTGGTATCATCATTGGTCGTCCTTGGCTTTACGACAGTGTGAAGGACGTAGAGAAAAATGTGGAGGGTGCAAAAATTAGTGCTTATCCGACCATTCAAGGCGTGAACGGTGATAAGACCTATCAATCCGCCCAGTTGAACGATGGTGTGTTCATGTTTAACAAGGATTTTCAGAACATGGAAGCCTTCTTCTTGTACTACGATAAAATGTACGATGCGGCGTTCAGCACCGGGGATTTCAAGTACGGGTACGCTCAAGGATACGATTACGATATCGTTAACGATGAAGTCACTTTTGATCCAACGAAATTCAATACACCATTAGAGGCTGTACAAGGCGTTGGAAAAATGGCATTTACCAAAAATACACCGAGTGTTGATGGTCCCGGCCAATCCTACTACGATCTGGCGAATGGAGTTAAAGCCGACACGGGTGTCCTCATTCAGAGCGCCTCGAAGGATCAAACAACACAGGATGGATATCGGATTTCGTATGAAAACAGAGATGTTTTACTGCCAAATGAGTTTAACGGTCCGCCAACGCCAACGATGCAAAATGTGTGGGAACAGTTGACCACCATGGAACAGGAGACGTTCACCAAAATCATATATGGCAATGAGCCACTTGAAGCATTTGATACCTTTGTGAAACAGTGGCATGAAAAAGGCGGAGACACCGTTATCGAAGAAGTTAATGAATGGTACAACCAAGCCAGCGAGACGGATGTAATGACACTGATGAATTTGAAATAAAGTCAAGTTTCACCTGGATCAGCCTTCCGGCAACAGGAAGGTTGGTCTTCTAAAAAAGGAGATGATGAGACATGATCAAAGGTAAATCGTGGATGGCTATCGTCATTGCATTGATGTTGTTAACAGTTCATTTAACGTCCTCAGCTCAAACCGTTCACGCTGCTACTGGTGAAGAGACCAAGATCGCCGCAACACTGTTTGTCCTGAAGAATGAAACTGAAGTATCCAATGCCAAAATCCATTGGGCACCTGTCCAGGGAGCGACTGCATACGAGTTGTACAGATCCGAGAACAATGCGCCTTATACGTTATTACAGACCTTAACCGGTACAATGACGGATGATTATGACCTCAACATAGGTAGTTCGTACAAATATCAAGTGAAGTCATATGGCGGAACTTCCTTGTTAACCTCCGCTGTCTCGCCAGAATATACCCCTTACAGCCTTCCAGAGAACCTCACAACTTTTGATAACACAACGCAATCAACGCTCATGCTCCCGAATGAACTTAAAGTTGGAGACACCTACTACAGATTTAACTTTGTGCAAAAGTCATCAGGCGGTTTTGGCGAAATGATTCAACAGACGTCAACGGATGACATCAACTATGGTAACGATAAAGTGGTCCTTTCCTACACAGATCATCCCGATCTGGCGAACTCTAAATTTGAGGGGATCAATATCCTCTACCATGCGCCAACAAACAAGTTTGTTTTTTGGGCTCACTATGAAAACAGTACAGACTACACACTTGCCAGAGTATCTGTGGCTTCGACCACGCCTGGAGAAGACTTTACATTTCACAAAAGCTTTCGGCCGGAAGGGAACCAATCCCGGGATATCTCCATTTTAAAAGATGACGATGATTCGGCGTATCTGATCTCTACCGCCAATAATAATTCGGACACCATCTTATATAAGTTAACCTCCGATTGGTTGGATGTGGATCATCAAGTTTCTGTTATTTATCAAAATCAACACAGAGAACTACCCAAGATGATCAAAAAAGATGGTATTTATTATTTGTTCTCATCCCAGACGGCAGGTTGGTATCCGAGTATCCCTCTGTATTCATCAGCAACAAGCATAGACGGAGATTGGTCTGAATTACGGACGATTGGCAACACGTCAACCTTCTCGGCGCAGTCGGGTTCCGTCATGCGGGTGAAGCCAGATACGGGCAACAACGTGGTTATGGTTGCGTATCGCTGGATGTTCGGCTGGGCAGGTACGCAAAATGGAACAACAGAGGAACGACTGCTTCCCGTTTGGTTCTCTGATGGTTACGCATTTTATGATTATTTTGATCAAGTCCTTTACAACACAAGCGATGATGTTGTCGTTCCCGTTCTGAATGGAAAACTGCTGTCACAAGGTAAACCGGCAACAGCCCAAACGGTTACTGGAACAAATCCGGCAAGTTATGCTAATGATGGCAACTATCAAACCGAATGGGTAGGCACAGGCAGTTCCTGGCCACATTGGTGGAAGGTCGACCTCGGCTCTGTTCAGCAATTGAATAATGTGCAAATCTCCTGGTGGATGCAAAAAGGCTCCGAAGGTTTTTACAAATACAAAATCGAGACCAGTACGGATAATGTAAACTGGACCGTGGCATTGGATCGAACCAATAATACATCTTACGGTTTCACATCAGATACGCTATCGAGCACTGCTGCCAGGTATGTACGAATTAATATGCAAAATGCGGCACTTCATAACAATCCCAACAATTGGTACACGCCAAGACTATGGGAAGTGAAGGTATTTGGATCTGACACCAATTAATGTTGTTCTTAAAAGAAGAGAGGTAACGGTGTGAATAATCAATTAACCAATGGTGGCATCTGGAATGATTCAAGCGGTCAGCCGATCCATGCCCATGGTGGACATATGTTATTCCATGACGATTATTATTACTGGTATGGCGAAGATCGGAGGGACGATATATATGTTAGTTGTTATCGTTCCAAAGATCTATTCAACTGGGAGTTTCGAAACCATATCTTGACCACCTCTACACCAGCTGCACCCATTCGAGTTCGGACAAATCTGGCATTAGTGAACGATAAAGGTGGAAAAGTAAATCTCGAACGGCCTAAAGTGCTTTTCAACGCGGTGACCAAAAAGTTTGTACTCTGGGCTCACTATGAGAATGGTAACAATTACAACGATGCCGCATGCGCCATCGCCACATCTGATTATCCGGATAGTCATTTCGTGTATCATGGCAGCTTTAATCCGTACGGGTATATGTCGCGTGACTGCACGCTCTTTCAGGACGATGACGGGACAGCTTATTTTATTTCGTCTGCCAGAGACAATGGGGACCTGCACATCTATCGTCTGCAGGAGGATTACCTTAATGTCGAAAGTCTTATCGGAAAGCTGTGGCAGGGGGAGTATCGGGAGGCGCCAGCCGTCTTCAAGCGGAACGGGAAGTATTATATGGTGACCTCATTTTGCACGGGTTGGGCTCCCGATCAAGGGAAATACGCGATGGCTAATACGATGGATGGTCCATGGGGGATGCTCAGCGATTTTGGCGATGAAACGACGTACCAAACGCAACCAGCGTTTGTGCTGAAACGATCAGCGGAGGAGTATCTGTATTTTGCAGATCGCTGGAACGGATCGGATTATTTTCAGTCCAGCTATGTGGTACTGCCCATTGAATTCAATGGGGACATTCCGATTCTAAATGATTATTCCACATTATCTTTGCGAGAGGACGCATATCGGATTCATTTTGAACGATAATTTGAACGATAAAACGACTGATGAGAAAAGACTTTGATCCTACAGCGAATGCAGGTTCAAAGTCTTTTTGAATGAATTTTATAATTTCAAATCTAACGAATAGCGATCGCGAAGTACTGAACAATGGTGGAGCTCATGCCCAGCCATAACAAATGCAATCGATCGAGCTGAAGCAGGATTATCACTGACGATCCCTTTACAGAGCCATGCTTCCGGGGTGAGGTGACGGAGCATAAGAATGGTTGAGCGACGTATGACAGCATATTCTTCATTCAAATCAGCTACGGTATACGCATTGAAGGGATGGCTCTGCATAAGCACGTCCTGATCGTAGCCGGTATGATTCGCTTGCTCACCTCTGGCGATGCGAAGCAATCGGCTGCTCATGATGCGTTCGTTATCCAAAAGGTGACCGATGACCTCTTTCACGCTCCATTTGCCTTCGGCGTAACGATAATTTGCTTGCTCCTCTGTCAATGAAGAGAGCAAGGTTGGTATGATGTTGGCTTGTAGCTCTAAGCGTTCGATGATGTTCCCTTCAGGAACAAGCTGGATGTACCCTTCATAATAAGCTGCATATTCCTCTGTAGTTGGTCTTTCAACCATGGTAATGCCTCCTTTGTGATCATAGATCTGGAATATATTGTAGCATAAATCTTACTTCCAGCATCGAAATTGGCCCTTCCGCTTGATAGGTGGAAGGGCTGCTTCATGTAAATGGAGCAGTCTTATAGCGTTTGGTTATACCACTTCTAATCCGTACGTCGTATCCTTTTATTTTGCACAAACTTCTCTAAAACCTCAAAATCCTCCGTCACTTTTTTGAACGGCAAGGTGTCCAGCACTTGTTCCCGATAACTCTTTTTAGCGGCTGCGCTGAGACGGGAGTCAAGTATGCTGAGTATGCCGAGGTCCGTTTCACTACGAATCAAACGACCCGTTCCTTGCCGTAACCGAAGAAGCATGTCCGGTACAAACACCTCCATAAAGGGATTCTCCGTTACAGATGCCTTATATTCATAAACAGGGTCCGACGGGACAGGAAAGGGCAGGCGGAAAATAATGACCTGTGACAGGTCAGACCCCTCGATATTCACACCTTCCCAGAATACACCGGTACCCAGGAGTACACCTTTGCTTTTCCTGAAATCGGCAATGACACTTTCCTGTGATGATCCTTCTTTTTGAACATGGACTGCCCATGTGTATTCATTAGCCTTTGAGATCAACTTTTTGTGAATGTACTTCATGTCCTCTTTTGCTGAAAAAAGGACGATTGTTCTTCCTTGAGTTAGATTACAGAGTTGAACCAATTCCTTATAAGCTGCTTCAAGATAGATTTCCCGCTGGTCATGTTGGTAATAGGGAACTTTGTTCGAAATATACATCATGGCATGGTTGGTGTAGTCAAAAGGGGAGGGTTGGCGCTCTAGGAAATCTCCCTTATAACCGAGGGAGTGCGTCATATAAGAATATTGTTCCTCCAGCGTATCCCCGCCTTGGCACAGCGTTGCTGATGTTAGGATTACAGGTACCTTGCCATTGAATAAAGCGTATTTCAGAAATTGGCTTATATCTTTGGGACAGATGCTGATCGTGGCTACTCCCAGGGGACTGCTTGCCCATAAGAGATAGTTGTCCTCTATTTCAGATAAGACACGAATGAGGGTAATAAGCCCGTTGATGGCTTCAAAAGCGTCATCGATCTCCCGCTCGTGGCGTGAGGTCAAAATGGAAAGTCGCAGACTGAGATCTTTTAAATCGTTTAAGACTTGGTTTAACGGTATTCCTTTGATTTCCGACACTTTGATTCGGTCGTTATCCTGCTTGGCATGGTGGAGCAGATCCGCGTTTACCTGTTTGAAGATGCGCTCAGCGCAGTTTTTGATGAACTTGGATTGTGAGAAGAGACTTTTATCCCCGGACTGCTTCGTTAGAAGCTGCACCGTGTTATCCAGAATGCGGCAGATTCCCCGATAAGTGAACTCGAGTGTTCTGGCATCCCGAACTTTTGCTTCCAGATTATGCGCTTCATCAATGACGATCAGAGCAGGCTGTTCTGAGATGATGCTCTTGGTTCCTTCTTTTTTCTTCATCAAATCTCGTATGAGCAAGTCCTGGTTCACGATAATAAAATCAATCTCGTGAGCTTTTGCATTTAATTTCGCTCTCATATCGTAAAACAAACATGCATTTTTGTGATGACAACGTTCAAATTTGCAATCATTCACGGAAACGTGGGACCATTCAGCATCACTAATTCCAGCTTTAATATCGGCTCTTTCATCAATTTCATAATCTAATATGCGCTGGGCAAGGTTAGACACGGAGGAGTTTGCATCATTAAGACTGATCCATTCCGCTGCTCTACTTCGGCAGGCATACTGCCCCATGCCTTTTCCCACCACGGAGCGAACCGTTGAGAGTCCCAACCGGCTACCAATAGTCCTTAAATCTTTATGTATCTGTTCCGAAAGCTGAATGGAGGAGGTAGCTATAATGACTGGTTTCTGAGACATTTGATTCGTGAGCAGACTTGGGATCAGGTACGCAAAAGACTTACCGATTCCGACACCAGCTTCAATCATGGCATTATGTCCATGGATATAAGCATCGGCGATATCGAGAGACATTTCTTGCTGTCCGATCCGCTCTCTAAGGCCAATTCGGGGGAAACGGTCATATATTCGGAAGATGGCGTTAACTAGAGAACGTTCGATTTCCTTGTCCGGTTCCTGCTTATTCATTTTATAAAGTTCATTTAACCAATTCATAACGATCGCCTCTCTTCCGAATGATGATCTTCTTGTACTCACTTTGGAGACGATTTACCTCACAATGCAGTTGTAACGGCATTTTTCAATCTGGATACGCCTTCCTGTAATTGTTCATCTGACAAATGTGCAAAAGACAAATAGATACCATACTTCATACCAACAGCCGTTGAACTGCTGACTTCTGAGTATACCACACCTTGTGACCTAGCTGATTCCCGAAAGGCCTCATAAGTGGTCACATTACCTTGCCACCAACCAAACACGTGTAGACCCGCTTCATTCTCCACCCAATCAAACCATGTAGAGAGCTGCTTGTTCAAAAGTTTGAGTAACAGATGGAATTTCCGACTGTATAATCGATTCATTCTGCGCAGATGACGTTCATATTGACCACTTGTCATGAATGCAGCTAATGCCCGTTGTTCGATCAGGTTGACGGGTCTTGGCTCGTATAATGCCTGTGCCTTTCTAAAGGTATCTGCCAAGGTAGGGGGAAGAACCACATAACCAAGTCGTACTTCTAAAGGCAAGGTTTTGGTAAAACTACCCAGGTAGATTACACATCCTGCTTTATCGAGTGTTTTCAGTGGTTCAACATGCATTCCGCGATATCGGAATTCACTATCATAATCATCCTCAACAATCATGGCATCATTTCGCTGTGCCCAGTCCAGCAAGGTTTGTCTGCGTTCCAGACTGAGCATTTCACCAGTAGGAAACTGTCGTGACGGCGTGACAAACAACATACGCGCTTCCCAGTCTTGGGGCACAACGCCCTGACCATCGAGATTGGCTTCAATCAACTTTGCACCCGCAGCCAATATGGCTTTAGAAATCCCGACATAACAAGGACTCTCTGTCACTACATAATCCCCAGGATCTGCAAGTAATTGAGTGAGTAGAGCTATAGCTTGCATGGAGCCTGCAGTTACTGCAATATGATCCGGATCGACTTGAATGCCCCGCATCCTCCGCAGATAGGCAGCAATGGCTTCTCTCAATTTTGGATCCCCGGTTGAACTAACCATGGCAGAGGTTGTTTTCAGGTGATGCTCACGCTGCCTTATCTCTGCATACAATCGATTATTCCATTCATCGTAAGGAAACTTGGAGAAATCAGGTTGATATTTGCTAAAGTCGATCACTTCGTCACTATCCATTCTGGAATCATGTGTATGAGC
This sequence comes from Paenibacillus sp. FSL H7-0940, assembly GCF_037979415.1. Lineage (NCBI taxonomy): Bacteria > Bacillati > Bacillota > Bacilli > Caryophanales > Paenibacillaceae > Paenibacillus > Paenibacillus sp. FSL H7-0940. The sequence continues at coordinate 2,164,500 of NZ_CP150280.1, read as the reverse complement.
ATTAGATGTTGCATTTCTTTGAATCGTCTGCTGTTCAAACTGCTGAATACGATTTCCCCAGGCGGATAAGTGATGCGTACAAGCTTTCTCGGTGGACGCATTATTGTTCAAATCCAACTGATAAGCAACAAAGGTTCCTCTTCCATGCTCTGAATGAATGTAACCTTGAGCAGTCAACGTATCATAAACCTGATTCACGGTTCCTCTGGAAATGTGATACGTCGCAGCTAACTCTCGAGTAGAGGGTAACTTCTCGCCATGTATAAGATTTCCTTCATGAATAGCATCACGAATAGCGTGATATAGAGCCTTCATCTTTGTATATTTTCGGTTCAAATATGAACTGTAAGCTACATGAAATTGCATAGGACCTCCAGAGTTATCATTGAAGTGGTACAATAAAAACCAAAAATATTGGATCTTTTTATATGACCAATCTCATTCTATACTAAATCATAGATTAGAGCGATGCCTTTATTGAAAACCACCCAAAGTTAATAGGAGGAATACAATCATGCAAACAGGTACAGATCGTGTAAAAAGAGGAATGGCTGAGATGCAAAAAGGTGGCGTCATCATGGACGTTATGAATGCAGAGCAAGCTAAAATTGCTGAGGCGGCAGGGGCAACAGCTGTTATGGCTCTGGAGCGGGTACCTTCCGATATTCGCGCAGCCGGCGGTGTAGCTCGTATGGCAGATCCAACCATCGTTGAAGAGGTTATGAAGGTTGTATCTATCCCGGTTATGGCCAAAGCACGTATCGGTCATTACATAGAAGCCAAAGTGCTTGAATCCCTGGGTGTGGACTATCTCGATGAAAGTGAAGTTCTTACACCTGCGGACGAAGTGTTCCATATCGATAAACATGAGTTTACTGTACCATTTGTATGTGGAGCCAAAGATTTGGGAGAGGCTCTTCGCCGTATTGGTGAGGGCGCATCGATGATTCGTACAAAAGGTGAGCCTGGAACGGGCAACATTGTTGAGGCAGTTCGTCATATGCGTCTGATTAACAGCCAGCTCCGTAAAGTGCAAAACATGTCCAAAGATGAGCTGTACGCTGAAGCAAAAAATCTGGGTGTAGCTTATGAGTTGCTGCGCGAAGTTCATGAAAATGGCAAACTTCCTGTCGTTAACTTTGCAGCAGGCGGTGTAGCTACTCCGGCAGACGCAGCATTAATGATGCACCTGGGAGCAGACGGTGTGTTTGTAGGATCAGGTATTTTCAAATCCGATAGCCCGGAGAAATTCGCTCGTGCAATCGTTGAAGCGACAACACATTACACGGATTACAAACTGATTGCCGAAGTATCCAAAAACTTGGGCGCCCCGATGAAAGGGATCGAAATTTCTAAATTGGCTCCAGAAGATCGCATGTCCAACCGCGGTTGGTAAGAGCAGATAGAACAACTGGAGAATAAATAGTATCAAGCAAAGCCGATCAATGGATACAAATTGATCGGCTTTTTTGGTTATTCATGACGAAAGTAAAAGCAAAGACGGAGAGGAGAATGTCCATTTTCTTGTCAATTGAGAATGATTATAATTATCATTTACGAGATTCGACATTTGTTGTATACTGACAATAACTATTTTACATAATGCATAAATAGAAAATTAAGGATTTAAAAGGGAGAGAATTAAATGTCTACACACTTTAAAAAAGGAATGTTATTTTGTTTTATTGCTGCACTTGTTGTTGTACTTGCAGCCTGCTCCAATAGTAATGATGGTAGCGATCAGGCAAACAATAACTCGCAGCAAGCAACGAAAAATGTTGCTGAGAAGACATCGGATGAAGCCGCTTCAGGTGCTGCTCAAACAACGTATCCATTAACCGTTTCTAACTATACGACTGAAAATGGAACATGGGTGGCTAAAGAACAAACCTTCGATAAAGCACCTGAACGAGTAGTTGCCAATACCCAAGGTGCAGCCGAGCTGATGATTCGCCTTGGTTTGACAGACAAACTTGTAGGTGTAGCTGCGTTGTTTGGTAGTGTACCTGAAGATATTGCGGACGAGTTTAAACAAATTCCTGTGCTAGCTGAAGGCTATGTAGGCAAGGAAGTGACAATAGGGGCTACGCCTGACCTGGTTGTTGGTCGTGGTGGATTGTTTGAGGATGCGGACTGGGGTGTTGGTACAGTAAGCAGCTTGAATGATATGGGGATCAAAACATATGTACAAAGCACCAGTGTTCCTGATGCATCGTTAGATAGTCTGTATCAGGATATTACTGAATTAGGTGAGATATTCAACGTACAAGCCAATGCAGTGGCATATATTGAGACGCTAAAAGCACGCGAGAATGCCTTGTCGGCCCGAGCTAGCGCTGAAACGATCAACTATGCATCATTTTCGGATAATGGTGATGGAACGATTGGAATCTACAACGGAAATGGTGATACGTTTATTGAAAGTGCAATGTCATTAATCAATATGCATAATATGCTGATTAATGAAACTGGCACACTTAGTCTGGAGAAGTTAATCGAGATTAATCCGGATGCAATGATTATTTCGAGGTATGCAGGTGGTATTGATCCTGAGCAGACGATTGAGAAGCTGCTTGCCAACAAACAGGTACAAAACATTAACGCAGTTAAAAACAAAAAAATCTACATTATTGATTTCAACAACTTCTGGGGTTACGGGGATTCCATCTTCACAGGTGTTGAAGGACTCGCTGATGATCTCGGGTTGTAATGAAGCCAAGAATAAAAACATAGTACCATTAAAAGTCGCTATTTTAGCGGCTTTTTTTGTTATCAGGGACCAAATTCCTGTTTCAAGCTGTTCCCGGTCAGCCCGAATGATAGCGAGAATGAAGTGAACACTCTATTTTAATACGAATTGACTTGTGAATGTATTATCGGTATAGTGTGAATCAGTTCACACTTCATATTAAGGAGTAATCTATGCCAAAAAATACTTTCTTTCGTTTAGACGAAGCAAGGCGTGAGGAAATATCGAATAGCGCTATGCATCTTTTTGTTGATAATCTCTACGAGGATATAACTATGAAGATGGTTTTGGATAGTTTGTCCATGCACCCCGGAACATTTTATCGGTATTTTGAAGACAAAGATGACCTTTATTGTCACTTAATACGTAATGTGACCCAGAAAAGAGCTGCATATTTTAGTAACAGTAATGAAGATTCCCTTTACAGCTATTTCCTTACTGGCTTATTTGGTAACGTTAGTGGCATGGTGACCGAGCCACTGAATGAGTTGGAAATCAAACTGACTAAAACATTTTCATATATTCCTGAGGACATTTTGCTGAAAGTATATGTGAATGTGTTAAAGGGCGAGTCATTCCCCATGATCAAGGACATTTTACGCCGAATGAGGGTTGATGGATATCTCCGACCGGATGTTGACGACGACCTGATTTCTTTTATGTTTGAGTCAATGCAACTTAATTTAATCTTGTTCTTTCGGGAATTCGATATTAAGGACTCTGAGCTGCAACATAAGATCAGCAAGTACTTTGCTGAATTTATGGGCCATGGGCTGCTTGAAGATCATAAATATTCTGAAATGGTTAGCGATCTCAAGGGGGAAAGAAAATGAAAACCTATGACGTATTTCCAGAACCAATTGGCGCCTATACTGTCGGTCGAACCCAGATGGATTTTGAGTACACGGCATCAGATTACTCCAAAAGAGAACTGACCGCTTTTGTGTACTATCCGTCCGACAGTAGCGAAGGTAAGACTACATCAACGTACATGTTTCCTGAAGTCTACGAGATGTTTCATGAGCAGCCACTTGTCACTGCGTTGAAGGATGTTTTCTCTATAGATATCAAGACCCAGTGTTACGACGACCTTGCTCTTTCCGGGAAGGAAAAGCGCTATCCAGTGTTATTCTATGTTTGCGGCGGGGGCGGTTCTCCAGAATGGGGGACAGTGCTCTGTACAGACTTGGCAAGCATGGGGTATGTTGTGGTAAGCATCGGCCATCAGAATAGCACGATGTATAAACGTAAAGATGGGCGCCTGTTTAATGTATCCAAGGATTTTTCGGATGTCATTACAGCGTTTGGTGAAGATCCGGAGATGCTGGCGTTGGCTGGTAAGATGGAGATGCGGCCTGACGATGAAACTGCCATTGAGATGTGCCGTAACGTGCTTGCACTGCCGATACTTTCCAACATAACAGAGTATAGTGAATCACAGGCAGAAGATGTGAGGTATGTAGCCGATTATCTTTACAAACTGGACTCTGGAGAGCTGAATTCCATCTTTAAGGGCAGATTGTTGCTTGACATCGGCATGGGTATAGTCGGACATTCTTATGGAGGGCCTACGACGGCGATGGTTTGCCGGGATGACGACCGATTCGCCTGCGGGATTGGTTTGGATAGCGGTGCGTTTGGACTTCTTGACAGCGATATTAAGAAACCCTTCTTGTTCCTGTTTTGTGAACCTAACTATAATATGAATGCGATTATTGGCGCTAACAATAGCATGGAAACCTATTATTTCTCAGTTGATCGTGTTGCACATTTGGATTACTGTGACATCGTGTTTACCAGTGTTAATGAGGAACTCAGAGGTGAACGGGATGTTATGGAGATGCGAAATATTGTTACAGACTATGCGAAGAACTTTTTTGATCATTACATACAACAGAAGGCAGTAAGTGTGGAAAGTCTGGCATACGATGGTGTGGAATTGATCAGGAAGACCAGCAACAAGTGACATAACCGAGAGACTACTGATTAATATATGTCAATTAATGCATGTCAAAGAGCTAGCCGTACAGACGCAGAGCCGATAACCCCTATTACGCGGTTATCGGCTCTCTGATATTGCAAATTGACATCCTGGTTCCAATAACTGACGCTTATTCGGCCTTAGTCCCGCCAGTGTTTACTTCGCTTCCAGGCTCCATCAACATGATATGACATTCCTTTTCGGCGGAAGGTTTGATCTCGACTCCCTTAGGCACAATATACATCTCGCCCTTGGAAATCTTCACTTGCCCATCACGAAAATCAATTATCATTTCCCCTTCGAGCACAAAAAATAACTTGTCAGTCTCCTCATGAACATGCCACTCAAAATCTCCAGCAATCTTAACGATCTTAAATTGATAGTCATTCATTTCACCAATGAGTTTCGGAGACCAAAGATCGTTTAATTTCGAAAATTCCTCATTTAATTTAATTGCTTGATAGTGCATCGTCATTCCTCCTGTGTATTAATCCTATATGTTCAGTATACTGATCTAAGCTTTTGTATAACATGGATGCCTATTGAAATCAGGATGGATTATTGATGAACTTCAGACGATACTCCGTAGGAGAAATACCATATTGTTTCTTAAACACTCTGCTAAAATAAAAGGGGTCAGCAATGCCAACGGTTTCGGCAATCTGTTGTACAGACGCATCACTTGCCAATAACATTTGCTGTGCCATGTTTATACGATATTTCAATACATATTCTGCTGGACCCATACCTGCATGTCTTCTAAACACGTAGGAAAGTCGATTTCGATTAACGTTATTTTGTTCTGCAAGCGATGCGACAGTCAGATTTTGATCATAGTATTCTTGGATATAGGTAGAGACCCGTTCGAATAAAACATCTGTTTCACAACTGTTTTGCTTATGATCAACACATATTAAAGTCTCATTCAGTACATCGCGAAACAGCATCTCGGTCTGAAACTTTGAAATACCTCCACGCTGGTTATACACATGCCAAAGACGCGTGATTAATTCGATCAGACGTGGAGACTGACCCGTTGATAATTCAAAATGCTGATGGGAAAAGCTTGTCTCTTCGAGGTCCGAACTACATATCCGGTATAAAACGAGGATATATTCCCAGTCCGTTCTATGAAACACGGTTTGATCCAGTTTCATTTTCGCGCCCCCATGTACAACTTTTCCTGGTGAAAAAATATAGGGTGTACCATCAAATTGAAATTGTATTTTTCCTGTAAGAGGAAATACAAATCCAGGAAAAGAATCGGTATAGTCAGCCTGGGGAACCCCTGGATTTCTAGCATATCGATATACTCCTTCGACTTGAAAAGGAATGTGTGCAAAATGCGCTGCTAACTGATTAACGTCTACTTTCACATTACGTACCTCATTTCAAAAGTGTTTGCCGGTCATTCTAAGATAAATCGTTGTGCACCTTACTCCAACATTATTGATAACGATTATCACTGTCAACATATATAATGAAAAAGAAAGCTCTTTTTTACATATGGGCAATAGAATCCATCTTGTGTTAACATGTGCACTAACTAATCCAATTGTTTGCTAGAGAAGGGGAACCCATGTCAATTCGAATAAAAATGCTATTGTCCTTCACGGGCATGCTTGTTATAAGTCTACTGTTCATCCTGCTTACGGCAAGTCTGTATACGATTGCGGCTACAGGGGATCTACAGAGTTTCCGCGATATTTACAAGGTACATTATCAGATCAACCCCCTGACTGAGCAGGGAGAATCGATCTTTCAAGAGATGAAGTTTCTGGCCAAAAATGACCCTGATGACCTGCAGAACAAGGTTTTGCTACGTGAATATGATATGAAGCTTCGAGCTGAGAAGTCAGGGCTCTACATCAGACGAGAGAATAGTCAGATCTTCGAATCGCTGACCTTCAACCAGCCAGAACTGAAGCAAGCACTGCCTGCCTATGATCTTAACAATTATCAGATTCGGAGCACCTTCAATATTGGTGAGCGATTTTACGCGTATGCAAAATTTGATTTTCAATATTCAGATGGGGAACGGGGGAGTATCTTTGTCATCCGTGAGAGAAGCCCCTTTGCGGAGCTTACTCGCAAGTTACTGCCTGTGATGTCATTCCTGCTTATTGGTGTCCTCATCATTGCAAACCTGCTCTTGTTCCGCTGGATCACGCGCAGCTTCATTAAACCCTTGAATCAACTACGAAGTTCAGCCGAACATATCAAGGATGGCAATCTATCCTTTGAACTTCAGCTAAACTCCAATGACGAGGTTGGTCAACTCAGCGAAGCGTTTGAAAGCATGCGGAATCAATTACAGCTCTCCTATGCGTTACGTCAGCAGGACGAAGTGAACCGCAAAGAACTCATCTCCAACATTTCGCATGATCTCCGTACGCCGATTACCAATATCAAAGGGTACATTGAGGGTATTCGTGACGGAGTGGCTAATACTCCAGAGAAAATGGAGAGTTACGTTAATATCATTCACTCCAAAGCAGTTAGCATGGATAAGCTGGTGGATGAACTGTTTTTGTATTCCAAGCTCGACTTGAACCAAGAGCCTTTCCTGTTCAAAACAGTTGATCTCGCTGATTTCCTTGAAGATAGCATCGAAGAGCTGAGATATGATCTGGAGGATAAAGGTGTTGTCTTAGCGTGGAATAACCAGGTGTCTGGTCCCGCCATGGCTGCTGTGGATCCGGAGAAGTTAAAACGTACCGTTGTCAATGTGGTGGATAATGCACTCAAATACATGGAGAATGAACACAAACGATTCGAGATTACACTTCAAGCTGATGAGAAATGGATTACGATGGGCTTTAAAGATAATGGCAGGGGAATACCTGAAGAGGCACTGCCTTATATATTTGAACGCTTCTATCGTGCAGAACAATCCCGGAATTCCTCAACGGGCGGAAGTGGGCTCGGGCTAGCGATTGCCCGCCAAATCATTGATGGACATGGGGGCTTCATCTGGGCTGAAAGCCAGCCCAATGATGGCACGAGTATATATATCAAACTGAAACGGCTGAATGAAGAGAGGGATTAATGAGTAATGGCAAACATTTTGATCATTGAAGATGAAACAACGATTGCGGAACTGGAACGGGATTATTTTGAGCTCAACGGATTTTCCGTGGATCTCTGCCATACTGGAGATGAAGGTCTGAAGCAGGCACTGGAGGGGGACTATAATCTGATCATTGTTGATCTGATGCTTCCGGGACTCGACGGCTTCGAATGTTGCAGGCGTATTCGCGAGGTAAAAGAGGTGCCCATCCTTGTCGTTTCCGCAAAAAAGGAAGAAATCGATAAGATCCGGACATTTAATCTGGGAGTGGATGACTTTATTACAAAACCGTTCAGCCCAAGTGAGCTGGTTGCACGAGCAAAGGCTCATTTGACCCGATACGAGAGACTACTTGGCAAAAACAAACCAGCTGAGCAGGATGAAATCCACATTCGCGGACTTCACATTGACAAAGGATCACGCCGCGTTTTTGTTAATGGAGAAGAGGTGGCGATTACAACCAAGGAATTCGAGTTACTTGTATTTCTTGCGAGTCATCCCAACCGTGTATTCAGCAAATCCGATCTGTTCGAGCGGATCTGGGGCATGGATTCCACCGGAGACATTGCAACGGTTACTGTCCATATTCGCAAACTGCGCGGCAAGCTGGAGACAGACCCCAAAAATCCGGAGTATATTGAAACCGTCTGGGGTGCAGGCTATCGATTTACTGCATAAGTTTCGTGAAAATTTAGAGCCAGTTTATATTTTGTTAATAACTTTAACCTTGGGAGTTTCTTTTTGTCCTCTATTCTATAGATACAGGCAACTACAACCTATAGAGGAGGAATTCAACTATGAATTCTACAACCCGCAAAATCGCTACATTTCTAACCATAACTGCATTAGGTACAGCAGTGTTCCCGTTAACTGCGAATCAAGTACATGCAGCTACATACGTTACTAACATTGCGGCAACAACCACACAGCTTACCCAACAACAGATTGAAGCTGCTATCAAGGATCTGAATAGCTTGGGGATCATGAACGGATATGCAGATCAATCTATGGGTGAGCATCGAGCAATTACCCGTGCAGAGTTAGCTTCATTGGTTTTCAAAACGTTTAATTTGGAGAGCAAGACAGGAGAAACCGTAGAATTGACGGATGTGAATCCGAATGCGTGGTATGCGCCATATGCGTCAAAGCTTGTTGAACTCGGCATCATGCAAACGAATGATGGACAATTCAATCCGCAAACTCAAGTGTCGGATGCTGAACTCGAACAGGTCGTATCCAAAGCGATGCAACGTGATGTAAAGTCCGTTCACCATTGGATGAGCGAGTTCTACTCCGAGAACGGTACAGCAACGCGCGGCGAAACAGCAGTGCTGTTGCAAACTGCACACCAAGCTATTCCTTCGGAGCAAGCTCAAATCAAGAGCGTTAGATCACTGAATGCCATTACGTTAATTGTAACTTTTGACAAACCGCTGACAGCAGCGAATGAAGCTTTTGCCAAGGCACAAACGGACTTTGCGTTTAGTGGCCGGTTGACGTTAACCAATATGCCCCGTTTGAAAACAGGGTCAATCGCGACTTACATCGTTCCAACGTCCGTACAAGATGCTAGTGAAGTGTACAACCTGACTTACAAAGGCCAAGACGCTGGTTCCTTTGAAGGCAGTGGTACGAAAATAAACATGACAACGGTTAGTCAAGTAACGAATGATACATTCGAGATTGAAGCATTGCAAGTGAACAGTGTCGTGGATTATGGTTACATCATTTCGGCTTACAGTGGTGGTCGAGGAGCTAATGCATTCGTGCTGAATGATCAAGAGCAAGCAGGAGGCAAAACGTATCAGATCATCTCTTCCATGCAGGCAAGACAAGTTGTAATTACGCCAGAAGGTGGCGAGCCTATCGTTGCCAGATATGTTCCGTTCACGCAATCCACAGATGGCAAACAAGAACCGAAGTTCCGTTTGCCTGAGGGACAAACGCTGAAATCAGGTGTCACATATACGGTTTCTTCGGATTGGGCCAACATCGAAAATGCTTCATTTACGGCGAAATCGTTTGATCCACTAGTGGTTGCAAGTGCTCAAGCAGTGAGCGAAACCTCCATTGAAGTTACACTTGACCAGGACCCTGGGGATGAACTGTTCTCTGGTCGAAGTGTAACGTTAACTTCACCTAGCGGGGATGTTCTGACGGCCACTTATAAATATTCAAGTCGAAAAGGTGCGACGGGTGTATTCGACCTAACAAATGATGGAAAGTTGACTCCGGGTACTACGTATACAATAAACCCAGTTGGGGATTGGAGTATCGCTTCTTCGGTCACCTTGACACTGGAGTAAAGGAGGCAGTATGAGTAAAACGCTGATTATCGTTGTCCTGATAAGCAGTATGTTGATCGTTCAAGGTTGCGTGCCTGAAATGAGAAACGACTCTAACGTGGAGGAAAAGGCCATGACTTCAGCAGATGAACAGCTGTTCAAGGCAGTAGAGGACAGCGATACTGAACGCATCGAACAAATGATTCAAGCAGGTGCCAACATCAATGCTCAAGATCAGAGTGGACGAACCGCTACCATGATTGCAACTTACAATAATGATCTAACATCGGCTAAAGTGTTAATTGAAGCGGGGGCAGATGTGAATATACAGGACGATATGAAAAATACCCCGTTTCTGTATGCTGGTGCTGAAGGATACTTGCATATTTTGAAGCTGACAATCGAGGCGGGAGCGGACCCAGCGATAACAAATCGATATGGAGGTACAGCACTTATTCCAGCTTCGGAGCATGGATATGTGGATGTAGTGCAAGAACTACTCACTCAAACTTCGGTGGATGTGGACCATGTGAATCAATTGGGATGGACAGCACTACTCGAAGCGATCATTCTTAACGATGGCAATGCTCGGCAGCAGGAGACGATACAATTACTCATTGACCACGGAGCAGACGTAAACATATCGGACCGTGATGGGGTGTCACCACTCAGTCATGCGAAGAATAATGGTTTTAAAGAAATTGAAGACATTTTGGTACGAGCTGGTGCGAAATAGAACCCTTTTAGGGTGAATAAAGAAACAAACATGTTGAGATATATGTAAAAATGGTTTTCATGGAGCGCCTGATTCCTTCTATGCTGAAGGGCAGGCGCTTCATTCAATCCATCTTACGTGTATGAAACTGGCGTAGTCTTAACATAACATGATTAGATACAAGAACGAAGATCTTAAAAATTGAATATCTCTGCTTTAAAGTTTGCTATAGTTTACCACCATGCTTCCGGATAAAATGGAAATACCAACCATGTAAGCGCTATCTATTATTGCGCTGATTATACATGTTGGAATCATTCATGGAGGTGTATGATGAAGAGGAAGTCTTGGTATACTTTGGCGGTAACTGGTGTCATCTCTTTGTTTTTTTCGGTAAGCGCTTTCGCGGGTTATGTGTTCTGGGAACCTCTAACCTATTTTAACGCAAGTACGTGGCAAAAAGCGGATGGGTATTCCAATGGGAACATGTTTAACTGTACGTGGAGGGCTAACAATGTTAATTTTACAAGTGACGGCAAGCTTAAGCTTGGTTTGACCAGCTCTGCACAGAACAAGTTTGATTGCGGAGAGTATCGTTCCACGAATACGTATGGGTACGGCTTGTATGAAGTCAGTATGAAACCTGCCAAGAACACAGGTGTAGTTTCCTCATTTTTCACATACACAGGCCCTGCACATGGCACCCAATGGGATGAGATTGATATCGAATTTTTAGGAAAAGACACAACCAAAGTTCAGTTTAATTATTATACCAATGGAGTTGGTAATCATGAGAAGATTATCAATCTAGGGTTTGATGCATCCCAGGGCTTCCATACTTACGCATTTGACTGGCAGCCGGGACATATCAAATGGTATGTTGATGGTGTATTGAAACATACGGCAACCAGCAATATTCCTAAAACACCCGGAAAAATCATGATGAACCTGTGGAATGGAACAGGAGTAGATAGCTGGCTCGGTCCTTACAACGGGGCCAATCCGCTCTATGCAGAGTACGATTGGGTCAAATATACGAGTAATTAAGCAGACTGAAGCAGCCGTTAGTGGCTGCTTTTTTCTATATTCTGGTATTGTATTTATTCAATATATGTATTCAATATCCAATATCCTAAATTAATGCAATAAATGTTGCAATATTAGTATGGGCATAAATATCAAAAATTCATTATGATTAACCTGTAAGCAACATTACATAGACTGGGGGAACGAAGTTGGACACAAGTAAAAAGAGACGAGTAGGCAGTTTGGTCATGATCGGAGTATTGGCCCTATCTGCAGCCTTGAGTGGGTGTAGTAACGGGAACGAAAAGAAAACTGAATCAAGTACACCAGCGACAACGTTGGAGCTCAAAAATGGGAAGTATGATCCACCAGTATCCATTACGTATTTACGACCATGGGGTCCAGACGTGAAGTTTAAGTCAGGCGAGGATCAGGATAACAACGTCCATACAAAATGGGCCAAGGAGAAACTCGGAATTGAGTTGAAAAACCAGTGGATATCTCCATCCACCAATAATGCATTTGAGACAAAACTGCGTCTATCGCTTGCTTCCAATGCGGACATGCCGGACATTATTTCGTATCGCGGCGAATTCAATCTGGTGCGTGAATTGATTGAGTCCGGAAAATTTGTCGATGCGGGCGAGTTGTTTGACAAATATGCCAGCGACACATGGAAAGCAGCCGTAAACGAAGATCCTTCCGTATGGTATCCATACATGCAAGATGGCAAAAAGATCGGTATTCCGATTCTGGACTATTCCTATAATGGTGATCCTGTCATGTGGATCCGTGAAGACTGGATGAAGAAATTCAATCTTGAAGCACCTAAAACTATAGATGATCTTGAAGTCATTATGGAAACGTTTACGAATCAAGATCCGGATGGCAATGGGAAGCAGGACACTTACGGACTCACCATTGGCTTCAAGAACTGGCTGAACACATGGATGTCTGAAGCTGGGTGGGTATTTGGCGCTTATGGTACAATGCCAAACCAATGGAATCTGACGGCAGATGGAAAACTTGAATACGGTTCCGTTACACCTGGTGCAAAGCAGGCTTTGGCCAAATTACAGAGCTGGATGAGCAAAGGGTATATCCCGGAAGAAGCCGGCGTGTATGACGAGACAAAAGCAGCTGAAGAATTTACTGCCGGAAAAGCAGGTATTGTGGTTGGTCCTCACTGGATGCCATCCTGGCCGCTGGAGGATGTGAAGAAAAACAATCCGGAGGCTGAATACAAGGCGTATCCAATTCCTTCTGGTCCAAACGGTCAAGCAGGAAGACACGGTACGTCAAACGGAAACGGCGTAGTTCTGATTAACAAAGACATGAAAAATCCGGAAGCCTTTTTCACCTATCAGAACTATCTCTTTGATCACTATGCAAATCCTAAAGAGGGCGATGAGTTCGAGCATGGATTTGCCGAAGGATACGATTGGGTTATGGTAGATGGGAAACCATCAACCGATGCAAGTCTTACGGGGGGGTATGCTCCCGAGAAGTACACGTTGACTTTTGATGGAGCGAGAATACCAAATCTAAGCATGACAACACTTGCCAAGCTGGCAAGCGGTGAAGAAGCAACTACACCGTTTGAGAAGAAAATCAAATCAGGTGTACCAGTACCTATGCTTGATGCAGCCAAGATTGTTTTGGATCAAAAAGATATCGTGTTCAATCAAATGTTTACCAGTGCACCTTCAATGACGATGCAGATGAACAATGACATTTTGACAAAGATGGAGAAGGATACCTTCTCTCAAATTGTATATGGCAAAACCTCTGTGGACGCGTTCGACTCATTTGTTGAGAAGTGGAAGTCTTCAGGCGGAGATCAGATTACGAAAGAAGTTAACGAGTGGTATGATTCCGTGAAAAGCGGAAAATAGGATGACAAAGGGCTGGCTGAAATGATTCATCCCGGCCACATAAGCACCAAAAAGGCATTGCAGGAGAAAATCTCCGGCAATGCCTTTTTGTATTTGATATGGAGAAGGGCAAACCGGAGAGATTACTAGAACGTCAAGTCTGGTCTGTGTACTCTCTTAAACCGGCAGATTTTCCCGATATTCCTGCGGTGTAAGATCATAAAATTTCTTGAAAACTCGAATGAAATACGCGGTATTGTTGTAACCGACAAGTTCTGCAATCTCAAACACTTTGGCAGTTGATGTTCGCAAATGATAGGCTGCTTTCTCCATTCTTAACCGATACACATAGGCAGTAAGTGCTTCACCTGTCTCCGCCTTGTATACCTTGGACAAGTACACTGGATGCAGATGCACATGGTCAGCAATTGCAGGCAGTGATACATCACCAGCCAGATGAAGGTCGACAAAACTTTTGACGCTGCGCACAATGGTGCTGTGATTGTCTCTAAGCTCTTGTTCAGCATCATCTCGTATGTAATGAAGTGTACGGACGGACCAGTCCTGTAGCTGCTGCGCAGTGGAATAGCTGGGAGCTTGAAAGTAACGATAGGACTCTGCTGGAATCAAAGAAGAGATTTGTTTGCCATTTTTATGAATGATGTACGCAAACGCGCCCGCTATAGCAAAATACACCTCAAAGGTTGACTCAGCAATATCATGATGTTCATTGGAATGCAGCAGTTCCTCAAAAATGTGCTCAATTTTCTGTTCCACATCCTCAAAGCGACCAGCTTCGAGCAAGCTAATCAACGTTGGTGGCTGATACAGCGACCTGATCGTATGTAAAGGGTTGGCATCCGTTTCATCGGAAGCGGTGACAAACAAACCTTGCACCTGACCCATCCGTTTACGCATGGACATAACCGTTCGCTCATAGAGTTCTCCAATTTCGTGGGGAAACTTGCCCCAACTGGAGACGGAAATGGAGATAGCACCTTTCAAGTATAACTGAACATTGGTTTGAATCTGGGCAGCATACTGCTCAAGCAATGTCTGAGGCGTCTCGCTCCTGCTATAACTCATCGTTGTGGAATGTTTCATGCTTACCAGAACAACAATGTAATCGTGCACGTCACGTGTATGCCAGATATGAAAATGATTATGCATCACTTCACTTATGATATTACATATCGCATATTCCATTAGGGCCAGGTCGCCGTGCGCCATATCGGATAGATGTTTCTCCATACGGATAATCAACATGCCGAGATCTTCTCCTACGGAGTAGGGAAGCTCCAGCAGATCAAGCTTGTCTGCCAGCGTCTTCTGATCATAGACTTTTCCAGTCAGCAACTCATGCAGCATCGTGGATTGAAGCAATGGCAGATGATCCTGAAAGGCGTGTAAGGCTCTTTGATGAGATGCTGCGGTTTCCCACTTTTCTTTAATTCGATGAACAAGACGTTGCACGGATTCGATCAGATCTTCATCACTAACGGGTTTCAGTAAGTAATCAAAGCTTTCCTGCGCAATGGCCTGTTTCGCATATTCAAAGTCGGCGTGACCTGATAACAGAATCGTCTGCACATGAGGCCACTTTTCATGAATCGCTGTAATCAGTGCAATGCCTGACATTTCGGGCATACGTATATCCGTAATTACAATGTCAATGTCGTGGTTGTCCATAATTTCCAGCGCTACTGAACCGGATAATGCTTCATGAACTGTACCGATCCCGCAGCTTTCCCACGGAATGGTCTCTGCCAGCGTTTCCACGACGGAACGTTCATCGTCAACTAATAATATTTGCAGCATGGGTCGTTCACCTACTTGTCTGTATTGTCGTGCCACGTGATGTTAACTTTAATCCCACCCATTGAAGAATGATCATAAGATAGTCCAGATCCTTCACCGTACAGAAAAGATAAACGCTGATGGACATTCCATGTACCACATCCCATATTCTCATCCAGCGGTTTAAGCAGATTATCCCTCAGATGATCAAGCTGTTTCTCAGACATACCAAGCCCGCTGTCCTCCACGATAATCGTGTATACATCACCCTCGCAGTCCGCATAAATTCTAATCTCACCATCTACCGATTTGGGCTCCAGACCATGAATAATAGCGTTCTCAATAATAGGCTGGAGGGTTAGTCTGGGAACTGTTTTATCTAAAATATCATGGGGCACGTCGATTGTAAAATGCATTCGTTCCAGACGAAGTGACTGGATTTCCAAATAATTTTTGACCATTGTCAGCTCTTCACGAAGCGTGGCTTGATCCTTTTCGGACCTGGTTATGTATCGGTAATACTCTCCCAGATTCAGTGCCATGGCTACTACGGCCTTTTCATTTTTCATTCGGGCCATGTTCTTGATATAGAACAGACAGTTATATAGAAAATGCGGATTAATCTGCGATTGCAACTGTTTGAGCGTGGCTTCCCGACTTCTTAATTTCTCCTCATATACATTCTCGATTAGTTCTTGAATTCGTTGAGCCATGATGTTGAAACGTGCAAATAACAGGCTGAACTCATTGCGTGCAGAATGATGAAGCCGGACGGAAAAGTCCCCGGTGGACAAGCGATTTGTCCCTTTCACCAACTGTAAGAGTGGAAGCTGCACACTTCGGTAGAGTGTATATAATACAACAACGCTCATCACGATCAGAACGGCAATTGAAGCGTAAAAAAGATTCCGGCTGCTCGTAATCGGTTTCAAAATTTGCTGCATAGGCACATAGTCAACATAATACCAGCCGAGGCTCTTGGATTGAATATAAGAGACGTAATATTCCGTTTTGTTCAACGTTGTACTGAATCCACCGCTGGCCTGCAGTTTTGCTTCTTTCAGGGAAGGCAGGATTGCGTTCAAGGTTTCCTTTCCAGAACTATTGCTAATTAATCCATAATCGGGATGGAACATGAACGGGTCACCTTTATTATTTAACTTGTTTTGATTAAGAAGTGCAGTTAAGTGATGAACTGGAAAACTGATTTTGGTAATCAATCTGGCTTTGCCAGGTCTCGCCATCGCTGTCGTTGGATCGGTAGTGTACCAGATAAACTGATTGTCGGCATAGGTCCAGGATTGCGAGAGAGGCTCCTTAAATTCATCATCCCTGTACGGAATGTAAGCATAATAATCCGTTGATATCACTTTTTGCATCCTTGGGAAGTATAGTGTGATGGTCGAATGCCATTTGCTTGCTGCGTTGTACAGATTCATTTTCTCCAGAATGGCGCTTCCAACTTTCACACGTTCATAGGGAATGTCCTTATAGTCGGGACGTTGATATTCCTGAATACTCGAATCTTGCCCAATAGACATCCCATACAATGACAGTTGGTAAATATTGGATTCTACTGAATCAGCAAATGTCGAGAGATGATTCATCGTATTGTTCTGAATCTCGTGTTCGATAACACGCACGCTTTCCCTGTTCGAGTATGTATAGAGAAACAGCACCAGAATAAGCAGCATCACAAACAACAGTGTAATTTTGGTAAAGACATTCAAGCGTGTGAACAAAGTCCAACCTCCTTAATCTTATTAAAATATTGATATCGTTGTTGCAATATTAGGATATAGATCACAAATTTCCATTGCTATAATTTTAATATACAAGTTCACGATGACTTGTAAAATACAAAATTTAGAACATGGGGGATGCAGGAGTGAAGGAACATACGTTAGAAACGCCGCATAAACGGCGCTCCACCAGGGTTAAACAGCGCTGGAATATGCAACGGAACTGGACCTTGCATATGATGCTCATTCCAGCTGTATTGCTGGCACTGGTGTTTCAGTACATACCGATGGGCGGCATTGTAATTGCTTTTCAGGATTTCAAACCATACTTGGGATTTTCTGAATCCAAATGGGTGGGTTGGGACAATTTCCGATATTTATTCTTATATCCGGACGTAGGTCAGGTGATCTGGAATACGCTGGTCATTGCATTTTTCAAAATCATCGCAGGACTATTCGCTCCATTCCTGTTTGCCATTTTGCTCAATGAAGTACGCTTGACGGCATTCAAGAGAGTAAGTCAAACGCTTGTGTATCTACCGCATTTCCTATCATGGGTTATTCTCGGTGGTATTCTGCTCGATATCCTGTCTCCTCAGGGCGGCATGGTCAACCAGCTTGTCGTAGCCTTTGGAGGAGAACCGATCTTCTTCCTGGGAGACGGTACATGGTTCCGGATAACGCTGATCCTCAGTGATGTGTGGAAAGAATTTGGTTTTGGTACGATCGTATTTCTGGCTTCTCTCTCAGGAATTAATCCTGCGCTCTACGAGGCTGCCGAGGTGGATGGGGCCAACCGATTTAAACAGACGCTGCACATTACGATTCCGGCATTAATGCCGATTACAATCGTACTGATGACACTCTCTATCGGCAATATCCTGAACGCCGGTTTTGATCAGGTGTTCAACTTGTACAATCCGCTTGTGTATGACAAAGGCGACATCATTGACACCTTTGTATATCGACTCGGGATTCTGAACGGGAAGATGAGTTTTGCCACAGCAGTAGGGTTGTTCAAATCTGTGGTTGCTACCATTTTGATAGTTATATCTTACAGAATGGCTTACAAACTAGCTAATTATCGAGTTTTCTAGAGAGGAGAAAAGGGCTTGTATTATAAAACAAAAGGATACCGCATATTCAGCATCGCTAACTATACTTTTCTTGGGATATTATCGATACTCTGCATTTTACCAATTATTCATATATTGGCTGTTTCATTCAGCAGTATGGCGCCAGCATCATCAAACCTGGTTACCTTCTGGCCCATCGGGTTCACAACCGACGCATATGTAAAAACATTCGGGAATTCAAACTTCATCAACTCCTTGATCGTGTCACTTAAGAGAACTGTAATTGCGACGATCATCGGTATGGTCATCATGCTCTTAACCGCATTTCCGTTGTCGAAGGAAGATATCAGTTTTAAAGGTCGCTCCTTATATACGTGGTTTTTCGTATTTACCATTTTGTTCAGCGGCGGTTTGATTCCAAGTTACATTCTGATCCAGAAGCTTGGCTTGATGAATACAATCTGGGCGCTTATTCTGCCTGGCGCACTGTCCGTGTGGAACGTTATTCTCATGATGAACTTCTTCCGCGGTCTGCCCAAAGAACTTGAGGAAGCAGCTTATTTGGATGGAGCAGGTCATATCAAAACGTTGATTCTGGTCTACGTACCGCTTTCACTTCCAGCTATCGCAACCTTGTCCTTATTTACGATGGTGTATCAGTGGAACTCCTGGTTCGACGGCATGATCTATATGTCTGATATTAAAAATTATCCACTTGCTTCTCTATTACAGACCATTATTGTTCAGCAAGATCTCAGCAAAATCAACGTCGATCCTTCCATGTTGGAGAATATCTCGCAGCGAACCGTACGCGCAGCACAGATCTTTATCGGCGCGCTTCCGATCCTGATGGTATACCCGTTTTTACAACGTTTCTTCGTTAAGGGGATCGTTATTGGAGCAGTTAAGGAATAGGCTATGCAAATGCAAGGATAACTGAGCTGAGGGAGGAAGAAGGATGAGAAAAGGACTGGCATGTATGGTGGCATGGAGTTTAATGGCTTCTCTCGTTTATCCAGCAACTGCTGGAGCAGAAAGTGTACAGGGTCAAGCGGAGGTGGGAAATGTGCAGGCGAAAAGCCTGCACTTCTCTGTTCCCTATACAGACCTGACGGGGCATTGGTCACAATCTGCAGTTACACGTTTGCAAGACTTGAATTTATTGAAAGGTTATACGGACGGTACGTTCAAGCCCAGTCAGGTCATTAGCCGAGCTGAATTCGTCATGATTCTGGATCGGGCCTTTGGTTTCACCGGTAATGTGGCGACTGGTTCATATGCGGATATGACTTCAGACGATTGGTACTATGACGTGATGGTACGAGCGAATGGTTCTGGCATCATCGAAGGGACAGACCGTGAACATCTGTCACCACAACAACCGATTACACGCCAAGATGCAGCGGCTATGGTAGATCGAGCTTTTCAACTTTCAGCGGCTACAAATGAAGATAGTGAACAATTGAAATTTGAGGATGCAGATGATATTTCTATTTATGCAAAGAAAGCGCTTACCTATCTGGTGAACGAAAATATTCTTAAAGGTTTCCAAGGTAAATTAAATCCCAAAGCCCCGATTACACGAGCGGAGACGGCAACAATGTTGTCGGCGATGATTGCAGATGTGAAAAGTGCTCCTGGTATATATGAGTCCCGAGTAGATGGCAACTTGATTATTAAATCAACGGATGTCACGTTGAAAAATATGGTTGTTAATGGAAATCTGCTGCTGGCAGAAGGCATTGGCGAGGGATCTGTTGTTCTTCAGGGCGTAACGGTTACAGGAAGTGTCATCATTAAAGGCGGAGGCAGCCATTCCATCAACATTAACAACTCCAAGCTGAATCGAGTAGTCGTTGACAAACGTGGGGAACCCGTCAGAGTTGCCATTACGGAAGAAAGTAACATTCAGGAGATGCATGTAATGCAGAGATCCATTCTGGAGATCTCTTCAAACAGCCTGATTGATTCCATGAATATTCATGCAGAAGCGAGTCAGACTCGAATGGATACCAAAGGTACGATCCAAAAATTGAGTGTAGATGCCGATGATGTTGTGATCAACGGAGAGAAAGTAAAACAAGGATTGCGCACATCCATGGTGGGTGAAGCCCAACAACCTGTTTCATCGCAGCCTGATGGTTCAACAAATGTGACAAGCATACCCACACCATCTTCTCCAGACGGACAATCACCGTCTACACCATCAACACCAAGCAATCCGGCGGGCGAAAAACCGGTTCCAGCAACAACAATTCCGCATGATCAATGGGAGCTGGTCTGGAACGATGAGTTTAACGGGCCTGCGATTGATTCTTCCAAATGGACCGTGCAGGATACAGGACTCGTTTATAACAATGAAATGCAATATTACAGCCCGGATAACACTCGCATTACAAAAGATCAGAATCGAAGCGTGTTGCAGATTGAAGCAAAAAAGGGGCCGAAAAACGGTAAAGATTACAGCTCTGGCAAACTGATCTCCATGGGAAAAGGCGACTGGACCTACGGTAAAGTAGTTGTACGTGCGAAGCTTCCTATTGATAAAGGCATGTGGCCTGCCATATGGATGATGCCAACAGATGAAGCACATTATGGTGGATGGCCTGCCTCTGGAGAAATCGATATTATGGAGCTAATTGGTGGCAAAGAGAGTAATAACAAGGTATATAGCACATTGCATTATGACAGTGTGAAGCCTGACGGTTCCCATGGACATGATCAGGGAAGCCTTACTCTTCCGAAGGGAGAAACTTTCGCTGACGATTATCACGATTTCCAGGTGGAATGGTTGCCGGGTATGATTCGTTTCTATGTGGATGGAAAGCTGCATCATGAAGTGACCAACTGGCAAACGAAGGCCGCCGGCCAACCCGAGTATTATACGTTCCCTGCACCATTTGATCGTCCATTCTATCTGATTCTGAATCTGGCAGTTGGAGGAGACTGGCCGGGGGCACCTGAAAGCAACTTCACTTCCGAAAAGATGAATGTTGACTTTGTGCGAGTATATTCTTACAAAAATCTAGACACATGGCCTGATGTAACAACAAATCCCATCGAGCCTGCGCAACAGCGTGACCCACAAACCGATGGCAATCAAATATACAATGATCGTTTTGCGGAAGGGTCTGAAGACAATGGAGTGCCTCTTCAGTGGAAATTCATCACAAATGCTGATGGAGCTGGCAGTGTCAAAGTTGTAACGGATGAGCAGAAAGGGAAAGCAGCAGAAGTTACCATTGATGCATCGGGTACTGAAAACTACTCGGTTCAACTCACTCAGATGCCGATGTACATCAAGAAAAACAAAAAGTACAAGATACAATTTGATGCGAAAGCATCTGCTAACCGCACAATCATGTCCAAACTGAACCAATTCGAAAAAAGCTGGACGAATTATTCGGGTGATAACACCTTTGCACTCACGACAGATTGGCAATCCTATGACTATACCTTCAATATGCGGGATGGCACGGATAACAATGCCAGATTCGAATTTAATCTGGGGTTGGATGATACAACCGTTTGGTTTGCCAATGTCAGGCTGATCGAGGTGGGTGAAGCTGATCCGTTAACTGTCGAACGAAACGCGCTACCTGATGGCAACTTTATTTACAATGGCACATTCGATCAAGGCAAGGAGCGTCTGGGATTCTGGTCAAGCAGCATTCAGGACAGTGCGGCAGCCAATATAAGTGTAAATAACTTTTCGAAATTCCCAATTATGGAGCGTCAGCTGGTTGTTGATGTTACTCAAACGAATAATGACCCACAACAAGTTTCGGTGAACCAACCGGATTTGAAACTGGAAGCGAATACAACGTATGGTTTCTCCTTAGATGCCAAGGCAGACACACAGCGAAGTATCGACATTGATGTTGTCAGCAGTAATGGGCATACGGTACAGGTTCATCAAGGACAAAACCTCTCCTTGAACCAAGAAATGAAAACATTCACCGGAGAAATCATCATTGGAGATGGAGCATCAATCGCACAATCCGAGCTAAAACTGTTATTCGGCAGTTCTAAAGGTAAGGTATATGTGGACAATGTTCGTCTGACGAAACGCGGCAAACCTCTGTCAGTGAATGGCTACGCACATGTTCCTGCAACCGAAGCCTGGATGATGCAGGGCTTACAACTGGAGGACTCCGTAGAAGGAGGAAAACATGTCAGTTACATGGATCAGGGAGATCTGCTGCAATATAAAATCGATGTAGCTCACGACGGAGTATATGTTCTGTCTGCCCGAATGGCCAGTGGAAAAAGTGATTCCAAGGTTCAGTTCAGCATTCAGGATGAACAAGGTACAACCGTTGCACAATCAGACCTGAGTCTCGGAGACACGGGTGGATGGCAAGCATATCAAACGGTGTATTTTCCAGGGGTCAACTTGACAGCAGGCAAACCCTATTATGTGAATTTTGAAGGAGCAGATTATAATACACGTTGGGTGGATATTTCACAAAACAAAATTCAGAACAGTGAGCTAACAGCTGATCTGAATCATTGGGAGCTAACTCCTAATGATCTGACAGCCTCTCATGACGAGGGCGAAGGATTAACGGTTAAACTGCCTGGTACAAGTGAACATTGGTGGGATGCTTTGTTGCAACAAGGTCAGATCAAACTGGATGCAAACAAAACGTACCGACTTACCTTCGAGGCATCTGCTTCAAGTCCTAAATCCATGCAAGCGGTTCTCTCTCAGAATGCAGGCGATTTTGTGAAGTATTTTGAAGAAGAAGTGGAATTAACTGCGGATCAAAAGTCGTATACTTACACCTTCACTATGGGGGATACCTCCGATTCGGCAGCCATGCTTGCATTTGGATTAGGATATCCGCTCTCTACAGGTGAACACTCGATTCACATCAATAACGTCCAATTATATGAAGTTAATCCGAATGCAGATCAAGGAGGGCAGCCTGCTCATGTTAATCTTATTCCTAATGGAGACTTCTCCAAAGGTAAGGAAGGTTGGTTTACCCATGCGGACGGTAATGCAGCGGACCTTGAGATGCAAGTTAGCAATCAACAGCTTCAAGCCAAGATTGGTCATGCAGGCCAGCATCCATGGGATCGTCAAGTCATCAATGAAGGATTTGGCATACAGCAAGGTTTTAAATATAAATTAACGTTTAAAGCCAAAGCGGAGAAGTCCAGGAAATTGGGTTTGGGGATTGGATGGGTCGATGCAGCTGCCAACTATGAATGGCATGGGTTCTTTGGGGCACGAGTTGATTTGACCCCAGAAGAACAGGAGTTCACGTTTACATTTGATGCAACAGAAGACAGCTATGCGAATACTCGAATTTCATTTGATCTGGGTAACATTGATGGTGAGCAAGATGGCAACACAACCGTCTCATTATCCGAGGTCAGCTTGATTAATTTGGGTCCTGCCAATTAACTTCTGAATTCTCTATATATTGTCTTATATGCTTGCCTAATTCTCTTATTACCTATGCATGCAGAATAAAGTTGTCCAGAAATGACATCATAAAGAAGTAGTATACATCTCAGTTTCCAGAGGAGGATATCTTGTATGGCTGACCAGAAGAAAAGAAAAGAAGCTGCCTGGAAGTCACGAAAGCAAGAACAGCATCCCCATGGCAAAATCAAATCGCTTAAAGAATTATCCAGCGAATATGAAGAGAAACCTACTACGAATTAAGCAAGAGACTGTCAGTAAACATTGCTGGCAGTCTTTTCTTCATATATTGCAGACATTGAGCGATACGTACATACTCTATTCTAAAAACGAATGAACACAAGATATAATGTCTGTATAGTTCGTAAATAACTGTGAACAAATCGTTAATTCATTGACATTGCATGTAATTTTAATTAGAATACGAAATGGACTTCAGGTTGAAAACAGATATGAGTATCTTTATGTTTAGTTTAGAGCTTAGCTGTTGAATCTTTAAATCCTAACAACGAATATAGGAGCGCGAATATTACAATCCTATATGAAGATTAGGATTTTTTGTTTTTAGCTTTGGAGTATAATTTGAAAGTTGGAGGCTGGCTTTACCATGGACAAATGGTTCAAACTTAAAGAACGAGGCACGACCATCCCCACAGAAATTATCGCAGGGGTTACAACATTTTTCACAATGGTATACATAGTTATCGTAAACCCAGGAATACTCAGCAGCACAGGCATGGACTTTAACGGAGTATTCATAGCAACGGTACTGGCAAGTATTGTGGGAACTCTGATTATGGGAATATGGTCCAATTATCCAATCGTCATTGCGCCGGGTATGGGCCTGAATGCATTCTTTGCCTATAGCGTAGTTGCCGGGTATGGCGTATCTTGGCAGGTTGCACTGGGAGCCGTATTTATAGCAGGGATTTTGTTTATTATTTTATCACTGACTTCATTCCGTTACATGTTGCTAGATGCAATTCCTGCTAGCTTAAAACATGCCATAACCGCAGGGATCGGATTGTTTATTACAACGGTAGGTTTGCAAAATGCCGGGATTATTGCCGATTCAGAATCGAATTTGATTACGATCGGAAACTTGGCTGAGCCAATGGCTTATCTGACCATTATCGGATTGATTATTACCGTTGTGCTGATGGCTTATAATGTGAAAGGTTACCTGTTCATCGGAATGGTGGTAACAGCGATACTTGCCTGGATCATGGGACTATTCCAAATGCCGGAATCGATTGTATCCATGCCGCAAGGCCTCGCGTCAACGGCTTTGCAACTGGATCTGGCAGGGGTATTCTCGAATGGTTTATATACAATCATATTTACCTTCTTGTTGATCACGCTGTTTGATACGACAGGCACGATGCTCGGCGTTGCTGAACAAGCAGGATTGCTTAAGGATGGTAAATTCCCACGCTCGCGTGGCGCATTATTGGCAGATGCCGTAGGAACAACCTCAGGTGCATTGCTCGGAACAAGTCCAACATCGGCTTACATCGAATCCAGCACAGGGGTAGCTGCAGGAGGAAGAACGGGACTGACAGCGGTAACGGTAAGTGTGCTGCTTGCGCTGACCTTGTTCTTCACACCGATCGTAAGTGTAATATCAAGCATCCCGGCGATCACTTCTCCGGCACTGATCATTGTTGGATACTTTATGATTAACGTTATCAGCAAAATCAAATGGGATGATCTCGAAGAAGCATTTCCTGCCTTCCTGATTATCATTCTTACTCCATTGACGCATAGTATTGCAACAGGTATCGGCGTAGGTTTCATCTTTTATCCGGTACTCAAGCTGCTTCGTGGAAAAGGTAAAGATGTTCATCCAATCTTCTACATTTTTGCGGTATTGTTCTTCATTCAGCTTGTGTTCCTGGACCACTAAAACTGTCTTATCCTATGGAGAACTGCTCTCAACAAGCAGCTCTCTTTTTTTGTAGTTCATACTCCGTTCATATTCCCGTCACGAAGGGGACATCTTCCATGGTTACACTATACCTATGTCGCAAGAGCGGCTCTACAGATATAAACGACAGGAGAAGATGGAAATGGCAGAAGAAGTGGATGTAACAACAACGGGGACTAAGGGCCGTAAAAAACGGTACTTATGGTTGAAAATAATAGGTGGTATTGTTGGCGCGCTGGTGCTGTTCATGGGCATCACGTTTGTCGTTCATACGATAAGTAATGGGTCCGAGAAAAAGAAAATCGAATCGTACGGCCAATATGTCAATGTTGATGGGAAGAATATGAATGTATCCATTCAAGGTAGCGGTGAACAAACCATCGTGTTACTTCCCGGACAAGGAACACCGTCACCAGTACTTGATTTCAAATTGTTAATCGATGAATTAACTTCCGATTACAAAGTTGTGGCGATTGAGCCTTTCGGTTATGGGTTAAGTGACCAAACCGAAACGGAGAGAACCACCGAGAATATTGTTAGTGAAATTCATGAAGCTGTACAGCAACTCGGTATAGATCGTTATATTCTGATGGGGCATTCCATCACGGGTCTGTACGCGGCGACTTATGTGAACACGTATCCGGATGAAGTCTCTGCTTTTGTCGGGATCGATAGCAGTGTTCCGAATCAACCTGGCATGGATGTTAAATTACCTTTGAACCTAATGAAATTCTTTCAAAAATCAGGCTTAATGAGAGTACTCAATAAAGTGAGTGGTGATTCATATGCATCACTTGACTATGATGAACATACCAAAGAACAGATGAAGTTGATTTCGAATCAAGTCTCGACAAATCCGACATTAGTAAATGAGCTTAAACATCTGGGTTCCAATTTCAAAAATGGAGAAAAACTCACGTATCCTAGTGATCTGCCAGTGCTTCTCTTTGTTCAATCCAATAACGAGAAAAACCCGCAGTGGATTCCGTTACATGAAGCACATGCCAAACAATCCGCGCAGGGCAAAATGATCCCAATGGAAGGTTCACATTACCTGCATCATACGAAATACAAAGAAATTGCCGAGGAATTCAAATCTTACATGAAACAAATCCAATAGGATGATTGATTAATAAACTGCGGTACCGAATCTGGTGCCGTGGTTTTTTGTTATCAGGAGAGGCTAAAATAAAGACTTGACCTTAGGTCAGACCTAAGGTTTATGCTTGTAATATGAAAAACAGCAAAGGTGGTGAATTGGTTGAGTGATGAAATTACGATTAGTGAGCTGGCAAAGCTGATGAAAGTCTCTGTACATCAAATTCGATACTTCGAAGAAAAAGGGGTGTTACACCCTGCTTATATAGCAGAAAACCAATACAGGATGTATGGGGTAGATGAAATTTACCGTCTATCTCATATTTTATTGCTTCGCAAAATGGGACTGTCTGTTCAAATGATCAAGGAATGTTTGAGTAACCTGACAACCGTTCAAATCACATCATTATTTCGCCAAGCGTTAGCAGACACGGAAGCAGCCATCACTCAGCTTCAGCAAACAAAGCACCTTATCAGCAAGTTGCTGCAGGAGAAAGATCATATTCCACGTGATGAGGATCAAGTGACTTATTATATTGATACTCGTGAGGAGATTCACTTATCCCTGTGGTTCCATATGGAAGCGCAAGAGTACTTGCAAGCAAGGCAACTGATCCAACTTAAAGAAAACATTCCCAATTTATTTGAAGCCGACATCCATTATGCGTACGATGAGACGGACACCGTAGGAATTTATACACAAAAGGAGGGAGCGAACGATTTAGTTTTGCCTAGAGGAAAATACCTTTCTCGTCATGTATATGTACACATTGAAGCTGAACTCAAAGAACATATCAACGAATTCTATGCTTACGCAGAAGATCAGGGCTATCCCTATCACGGTCCACTTATTATGGTAGAAAAATCTTATTTATCTTTATTCACACCAGAAAAGCTTCATTATGAGCTGTTGTTACAAATGATCGATTAGGGGAGGCACACAGTGACAACTTCCATTCAGATAGAACCCGTTTGTCCCCAGTTTCATCAAGCTGTTGCTGAACTCATGGCTTATGGTTTTGGACACAAATTTCAAAAGATCACTTCATTGTCCATAACTGATCTGGCTTACGTATTTGAACAGTTGCTCAATCATCCGCCCATGGAACAAAGTACTCTTCGTATCATTGCTCGTGAAAATGAGGAGATTGTTGGCACCATGTGCTTGAAATGGAAGGAAGCAGATAACAGAGCAGCAATAACAAGCGTTCGTGCCAATCCTCATTGGTGGAGCCAGTGCAATAGAGTTGGCATGTGGAAACTGCTTCAGTTAATAACTGGTTTACATCTGCTGAAGCATACTCCTAAATTAGGCGAATGTTATGTGGAAGATCTGGTTGTACATCCACAGCACCAAGGCAAGGGAATTGGTACGCAGTTGCTTCAATGGGCACAGAAATATATGTTGCAATCCAAATCAATGTCATCTCTTAGCTTGCATGTGGCAAGTCAGAATCATCAAGCGATACAGTTATATGAACGCTATCAATTTCGCAAGCAGTATAGCACAAACAGCTTTCTGACCGGCCTGCTCTTAGGCGAAAACCAATGGCATTACATGATTTACAAAGGAGATAGTTATGTTTAATTGGAAAAAACGATACATCTCAGTTATTGTGGCAATCTTACTGATGGTTGGTGCAGGACTGTACATAGTCGATCAAAGTGATTTTGACATGGAGGAACAAACCATTGAAATTCAATCTCCACAGGGTAAGTTAACAGGTACGCTCACGTTACCCAGAAACCATTCAGGCAAGCTAGGTCTAGTACTGTTTATTCACGGTGACGGTCCGATAGACTCTACTCATGGTGAGGGATACAAACCGTTGTGGGAGCGACTGGCATCGATCGGGTATGCATCCTTGTCGCTAGATAAACGGGGAATCGGGGGTTCAGAGGGAAACTGGCTAGATCAAAGCATGGATGATCGTGTTGTGGAGGCACAGCAAGCTATTGCATGGGCGAAAGAACAATCCATCATTGATGATTCCAAAATAGGCGTATGGGGTGCCAGCCAAGCAGGCTGGGTGATTCCTAAGCTTGCTGGGAAAGAACATCTCGCCTTCAGTATCTTGGTATCACCAGCGATAAACTGGTTGGAACAGGGAGAATACAACACACGCAGCCAAATGGCGAAAGATGGTTATTCCACGGAGGAGATTCAAAATCAGGTCGATTATGAAAACCAGATTAAAGAGATTTTAAAGAAACATGGCACATATGAAGAGTACACCAAGATTGCTAGAGAGCATGATCTGATTTCCAAAGAACGCTGGAACTTCATAAAGAAAAATTTTGCTTCAGATGCCACGGCGGATTTGCATCATTTCAAAACCCCGGTACTCCTTCTGCTTGGAGAAGATGATGTGAATGTGGACATTGTTGATACAGAGCAAGCATACCGTAAAGGAATTCAGCCATCTTCCTTGCTCCATGTAAAAATCTTCTCTAATACAGAACATTCGATGTTACCAACCTCTATTGCAGGCTCGGAATGGAAACAATCACTACGATTTCTGTTTGCTCCGAGAAGCATTACAGTGGATGGGTATATGGATGAAATAGAACATATGTTGACCACTTCTTCCTTATAACAGACGGTTTACGATCTCTTCGTATCACCAGATAGATATTTGTCATTTGGAAATGAAAGAGCAGGGTCAGGGTGCGCCCTTATCCTGCCTTTTTGCGTGTTATACGTTAACTACTGTGCCAAATGTTCCAGATCCGGCTGCAATTTGGTCCGCAAAACATATAACATGATGGCCCCAACTAGGAACGCCACGGCATCCGCAATAACGAGCGACCAGATCACTCCATGAAAGCCATTCATTTGATTAGCGATATACAATACAGGAATTAGTGTAATCCCTTGAATTATGGACATAACAAACGCGGCGGTTCCTTGGGCTGTTGCTTGGAAGATCCCCATAAACAAAGAAGTCATTCCTGTAATAAACAAGGATAAGAAGGTTACATGAAGAATGTAGCTACCCATTTCAATTAATTGCGGGTCAGTCGTAAATAAACCAATCAAGTGGTCAGAGATCAGATAAACAATAACACCGAACATGACGGCTAAGCCCAAAATAGCTTTGATCGTGAATCCAATCGTTTGTTTCATACGTAATTTGTTCGCTGTGAATGAGAAGGCAATCAACGGCACAACTCCCTCGCACAAGCCCATCAGAATAAATTCAGGGAATTGCAGTAAACGTGATGAGATTCCATACCCCGCAACGGCCTGATCCCCATATTCGACAAGAAAAAGATTAAGAATAAGTGACATTGCACCCAAGAAGACACTCATAACAAAGACGGGAACACCGATTTTGAACACATTGCTCAGGATGTCCTTCGTCACCTTGAACCATTTTAGGGAGACGGTTAAGAATTGACTCTTATAACTCATATGGTAAGCGTAAAATGCACTCGCAACCAAGTTGGAGATGACGGTAGCAGATGCAACGCCAATCACGCCCCAATGGAAGACAAAAATGAATAGTGCATCAAGGATAATATTTATAACAACACTGAGAATCATACCGGTCATAGAAGTCATTGCTGAACCTTCTGAGCGCACGATATTCTCCAGGGTAAAGAATAAGATGACGAAGGGTGAACCCATAAGCATAATCGTGACATACTCTTTCGTAAATCCGAAGGACTCTGGCGTTGCCCCCAGCCCATGAACGATTGGTTCAATCAGCGGGAGCCCAACGGCCATCACAATAATTCCGAGAACTAAACTGCTGTAAAAGGCAAATGAAGATACATGCTTCAGATCATCTACTTTTTTCTCTCCCAGCAAACGAGAGATGAATGTACCGCTGCCTATACCAATTAAATTACCAAGGGCCATGATGACCGCGAATAAAGGTAAAGTTAATGCGAGTGCGGTTAACATTGCCGTATTACCCAGTGTGCCAAGGAAATAGGCATTCAAGATGGAGTAAATAACACTCATTGACGTGCCTAGCATCATTGGGACAGCAAAGTGAGCTACGGCTTTGGCGATTGGTGCTTTTTCAAAGTAATGGAGGTTTTCTGCATCCATGTGGGTCACTACTTTCTTCGTTAATATTGATCTAATCTAACACTGTTAGATTGAACCTTACAGTGTTAGATGTTATCATGAACTTATGAACCTGTAAAGCATAAACTTACACTGTTAGATAAAAGGGCGGATATCGATGAAAAAACAACAGCCTCAGATTTCGGAAGATAAGATTTTGGAAATTTCGTGGGAGCTTCTCGGGGAAGAGGGCATCGAGAAATTCAGCATGAGACGCTTGGCAGACAAGCTGGGGATTCAGGCTCCATCTCTATACTGGTACTTCAAGAGCAAGCAGACGCTCTACCAGCGTCTGGCCAACCAGATATCGAAAATTATTCTGGACGAGTTCCATACTGAAGGGGACTGGAAGGAGCAGATGGAGGGGCTTGCGGTGACGGTACGGAGTGTGCTCAGCAGATACCCGTGCTCCACACAGCTCATGATGATGACGCTGCCCCATGAACCGGACATGATCCGCTTCACCAACCGCATGTTGCTCTGCATGGAATCAACACCGCTAGAGCAAGAGCAGAAATTACAGGCCGTTCTTACACTGGTCAACTATGTATTCTATTTCGTACTCGACGATTATCAGCATCAGCGCAATATCTCTGCTGTTATTAAGGACCAGGAAGCACTTCAGGGTGAAGAGATGATCCACCTTCTGGATTCTATGAGTGAGAAGGAAGCGGGACTTTTCAGCAGGATGTATAAGAACGGTCTGTTTGAGGTGATGGGAACCGACGGAGCTTTCGAGTTCGGCTTGAAGCTTATTTTGCTCGGGATTGAACAAGTGATAAAGAAACCCACCGAGAATTAAACTCCGGTGGGTTTCTTCTTGTACTCACGTTAATCCCTTTATCAGTCTAAAATTTATCCTGAATTTCTTTTAAAAACAAATCCGCAGCAGTCGAAAAGACCTGATGTTTTTTCCAAACGATATTTAAGCCAGATTCAAGTCTTGGCTCCAGAGGTCTGAAGCAAAGATCGCTTTCACTGGACGTATTCACTATTTTATCTAGTGTTAATGCATAACCAATGCCTTCTTCAACCATAATAGCAGCATTATATGCAAGATTGTATGTAGTAACCACGTTTAATTTGTCAAAATCTTCACCAAACCAATCCGCAAACTCATTTTTCGAAAATGTCTGCTTCATCGACTGTCTTGAACAGATCAGTGGAACATGTAATAAGTCTGTAGATCGAATCGTATCATTGGAGGCGAGTGGACTTTCTTTTCTCATGACCACTCCCCAAACATCCTTGTCAGAGAAATTGATATAGTTATATTTGGAGACATCCGCTGGCTGGATTAGAATACCGAAGTCAAGGAGTCCCTTGTCAAGCCGCTCAGTTACATCATCTTCGTTACCGCTGTATAGGTGATAGCGTATATTGGGATATTTATTCTGTACGTCTTTTGCCACTCTTGCAATCTGTTTCATGGCTTCCGTTTCTCCACCGCCTATATAAATATCTCCACTTATGGTTTCTTCCATGGATTCAAATTCTGCCTCTAATTTATCGACCATACCCACAATTTCTTCAGCCCTATTTCTTAAAAGCATACCTTCATCTGTGAGAACAATACTGTAACTACTGCGAATAAATAATTTCTTTCCCAACTCTTGCTCAAGGTCTTTCAATTGTCTGGACAAGGTGGGCTGCGTAACATGCAAGAAATCAGCAGCGCGTGTAATGCTTCCTTCTCTGGCGACCGTAAGAAAATAACGCAATACTCTAATCTCCATCGTAACTCCTCCTTTATCCCTTATATTCTACAATAAACCTTACAGAAATGCCTTTCAAGCATAACTTGTTATAAGATATGAGTATTTGCTATGTGGTGTATAAACGCTAAACTAAAAAGCAAGGCAACTGGAGAAGAAATTGAAAGGAATGAATGATATGGATAAGACAAAAGTATGGTTTATAATTGGCGCTGGTCGAGGTATGGGCACAACTATTGCTAAGGCTGCTTTAAATGCTAGACACAAGGTTGTTGCTACCGGCCGGAATCCCGATGCAGAGGTTCGCGCGATTGGTGATTCCGAGAATGTAATGGTTGTCCCATTAGATGTTTGCGAGCCTGCTGATGCACATGCCGCAGTTAAGGCGGCAATTGACGAGGCCCAACCGCCGCAACGCTTCATTGCAGGAGCCGACGCGATAGACATTGCAGAGCAGAAAATTGCCAACCTTCAGACAGAGATCAATGCTTACCGTGATCTCTCTAAATCCATGGCATATGACAACTAAACGAAATCACCTGCTTGTATTCATTCTGACCTTTGGTGTATTCAGTATTTTAAATACGGAGATGGGCGTAATCGGTATCTTGCCTTTGATTGCAGACCATTACGAGGTCAGTATCTCAACCGCTGGTTTGATCGTGAGTCTTTTTGCGCTTGCGGTTGCTATATCTGGCCCCATTTTGCCCTTATTATTTTCGGGCATAAACCGCAAGCATGTCATGTTGTTTGTACTTGGCATTTTTATTGTGGGCAGCCTGGTCTCCGCCATCACATCAAACTTTACGGTATTGGTCATTGCACGTGTCGTTCCGGCTTTTTTCCATCCGGTCTATTGCTCATTGGCATTTACGGTCGCAGCGGCGTCAGTCCCCAAGGAAGAAGCGCCGAAGGCAGTGGCTAAAGTATTTGTAGGCGTGTCGGCAGGCATGGTACTTGGAGTACCCCTTTCGAGCTTGATTGCCACCAGCACATCGTTGTTCTATGCGATGTTGTTCTTTGCCGCCGTAACGATCGTTGCATTTGTATCAACACTTCTTTTTGTGCCCTCAATGCCAGTTACGAAAAGAATCTCTATGGGTACTCATCTGTATGTATTGAGAAGATCCGTGATGTGGCTATCCATTGCTGGCGTGATTTTCATGAACGGAGCTGTATTTGGGGTCTATAGTTACCTTGCCGAGTTTCTGAAAACCGTGACAAGATATGAGTGGAACACCGTCAGTGTGTTGTTATTTCTATATGGCTTGGCCAATATGGTTGGGAACATGATAGCAGGGAAACTGCTCGCTAATTTCCCTTTGAGAACGATCAAGATGTATCCCATTGCATTAATAACGGTATACATCTTGTTGTTCACCTTCGGACAATTTAGTGTGCCAACAGCCTTCCTTATTTTCATTTGGGGGATCATAGGAGGCATAGGAGGCAATATCACTCAATATTGGGTGGTATCGGCAGCACCAGAGGCACCCGAATTGTCGAATGGGATCTTTCTAACCTCTTCCAACCTGGGAACAACACTTGGTGCTAGTGTATGTGGACTAATCGTAACTGGAATAAGTACACAATATATTGTAGTTGGAGGAATCATGTTCCTTATCTTTAGTATCGTAACGAATTACTTCAGAATCTCCATGACTGGCCGATTCGAGGGCTCCAAAGTTGAAGGATAAGAGGCGGATGTAGTGATAGCCGTTATACATTACCGTTTCGGCATTTTGCTCTCATCCATATACAACAGGTTCCAGCGGTGACCGTCCAGGTCGGCAAATCCCGCGCCGTACATCCAGCCGTCTATTTCACCCGGCTTGCCAAAGATGGTTCCTCCAGCTAACTCGACTTTTTCAATAAAAGCATCAACTTCTTCTCTGCTGTCAGCACCAATGGAAAATATCACTTCTGCGCTATGGGAAGTATCTGCAGTTTTGGCACCCGTAAATTTCTCAAACGTTGCATCTGGAAACAGTAGAATAGTTGTTGAGCCTATGACAAGCTGGGCTCTCTCGTTGCCAACATTCTCCCCATGGAATCCAATCTCATTGAAAAAGGTAGTGGATTGCACAACATCTTTCACCGGCAGGTTCATCCAGATTTTTTGTGACATGGCAGTAGCCTCCTAGAGTATATTTTCAACACTCTTACTATACTCTACCTCAATTCAAAATTACATAATCAGTTCAAAAACCAAACCAAAAGAGCAATCTCCAATGAGGTTGCTCTTTTGGTCATGGCTTATTATGTCTAACGGTGTATACGCAGTTTCTTCCTCCGGCTAGAATGTATTCTCCCCGTTCAATATGAACATTATCACCTAGAACTGTTTTGAATAAATGTAGCTCATTCTTGCATAACCCGGTACATACCGCGGCCGCTTCACAGATCGGACAATGTTTCTCAATGAGTAGGAGACTACCATCATCCTGCTCCTTAACCTCGGCCATATAACCTTCATTGGTACGAATTTCGGCCAATTTCTCCAATCTCTCTTTAACTCCTGATGAATCCCCAAGATGCTGAAGATATTGTTCTTGCATATTTTTATTTCGAACATCCAGCAGCTTGTCCAGCCCTTCAGTACCAAAAGCCTCTTTCATCGAATTGATGAGGCTGACGGATAAATCGGAATATCCACTTGGGAAAAAACGATTAGCCGCGGGAGTTAATATCCATAACTTGGTGGGGCGACCCATGGGACGGGCCTCTTCCATAGTGGTAACCAACCCTTCTCCTTTTAGCGCATTCAGATGTTGACGAATAGCCATTCCGGATAACGAAAACTGAGAGGAGAGAGTGACAACATCCATTCCCCCGCGCTCTTTTAACAGATTAATAATTGCTCTCCGGGTACTGGTCGAGACATCTTTTTTGGTTTGATTTCCGCTCATGGTGCACCTCCTTGTGACGAACTGAATCTACATGACTAACTACATTTTAAACAAAAATGTTGACAAAGTCAAAGCCGAACTGTAGCTTAGACATTATAAACAAAAATGTTTACTAAGTATCCGGATACGATGTATACATACCAATTTTCTTGGAGGTCACATTTCATGTCGTCTAATCATCAAAGTATTTTCAGCCCGCGTTATTTTGCACTAACCATAGGGATTATTTTATCAGTGATGGCCGTTGGATTCGAAGGTCTATCCGTAACCACCATTGCTCCTTCGATTGCTGGAGACTTGAACGGCCTTAGCTTGTTCGGATGGATATTCAGTACATATCTGCTTGCGCAGATTATCGGAACGCTGGTCGTCGGTCGAATCATTGATAAAAGAGGACCTGCAGCACCGTTCACTTTTGCACTTCTGTTGTTTATCGTAGGGCTGATCGCTGCCGCAACCGCAGGCGACATGTATACCATGATAGGATCACGGGCTCTACAGGGTTTGGGTGCCGGAGCTATGATGACTTGTGTGTATACAGCTATATCGTTAAGTTACCCGGATGAGTTACGTGCCAAAATTCTTGGAGCATTTGGTACTGCCTATGTTCTTCCGTCCATGCTCGGTCCATATGTAGCAGGAGTTATCGCAGATCAGTGGTCCTGGCGCTTTGTTTTCTGGGGGATCTTACCTGTGCTGGTGGTTTCAGCATTGCTTAGTTTACCTGCCTTTAGGAAATTGAAAGTGCAGAAGACGGGAGGGGATAGCGGATCTTCATCCACTTGGATGGCGTTACTCTTAACGTTGGGTACAGGGATTTTCCTGGTTGGTCTAAGTAGGCTCCCGAGCATTATGGGATTTGTTTTAGTCGTGATTGGCCTAGTATTGATGATATTTCCTCTCCGTAAATTGCTACCGAAGGGAACACTTACGTTGCGCAGAGGAATGCCAGCTATTTTGGCAACACGTGGATTGTTCTTCGCTGCCTATACTAGTACACAGAATTTCTTGGTATTGGCTCTAATCGATGTGAAAGGAATTACACCTTCTCAGGCCGGATTAATTGTGGCGAGTGCAGCATTAAGTTGGTGTATCATTGCGTATCTGCAAGGACGGTGGGATGCGGCAGATCAGGGCAGTGGACGTCATATGAGAATTATTCTTGGCGTAATGTTACTTGCCATAGGGATTGCCATCGTATTTTGGGTACCTGTTGTGACCGTTACCATTGCAGTTATTGGGCAGATCATTGCAGGAGTTGGTATTGGATTGGCGCATCCGATTAGTGGTGTTGTCGCATTTTCCCAAACGGGGGAAGAAGGCGTGGGCCAAACCTCGGCAAATCTGCAATTTGCAGATTCTTTTACACCTGGTGTAGTGATCGGCATTGGTGGTTCCATTCTTGTCGTGTGTCAGGCTGGCGGTATGTCACTTCAATCCGGCTTAATTGTAGCCATGGGTTTCCATCTCTTGTTAATCGTCACGAGTATCATTGCCAGCACTCGGATCTCAACACGCGGATGAATAAGAAAGTGGGTGTACAGACCATTGTTCACTGAAGACCCGAATAAACTATTTACAGCTTATCGCATCATCGGAACGAAATGGACGATCCATATTTTATGTGCTCTGTCTCAAGGCCCGAAGAGATTCGGTGAAATATTCGATATCATTCCTTCCATTTCCGAAATGATCCTCTCCAGACGTTTAAAGGGTCTTCAAGATGATCATTTGGTCAAAAGAACAATACGGACACGCCCTACACAAATTATTTATGAACTTACGCCAAAAGGAGCTGCTCTTGCAGCATTCATACCCTGTCTAATGGACTGGGATACCAAATTTCAAAATGATACCACCGGGAGGAATAAAGATGATCATTGAGGTCAGTGATACAGCATCGGACAAAATCGTTGAGATCTTATCAAGTGCGGATATCCAAAATGCCTTCCTTAGAGTAGGCGTTGATGAAGGGGGATGCAGTGGATTATCTTATACCCTTATCGTGGATGAACAGCAGGCAGAAGAAGACATTGTGTTAAATAAAAAGCAATTTAGGATATTGGTTCACGCAAACAGTATTCCATATATTGATGGTCTAGAGATTGACTATGAAGAGAGCGGAATGTTAGGCGGATTCACCATGAATAATCCAAATGCCAAAGTTTCGTGTGGATGCGGAGCCAGTTTCAGAATGGCCAATTATCGTGGCGAAGTGAAAAAATGTGATTAATGAAGGAAGGAGTGCAGAGCAATGATCTCATTTGTAGTATCTGAACAAGCAATCGATTCATTTAAGAAAGAATGGGAATTGGAAGAAGACCAATATGTAAGGATTTATGCAAAATATGTCGGAGGAGGCTCCGATGCTTTTACAATTGGCATAAATGCGAGTGCTACACCGGTCGATCCCGCATTGGTTCAATCCATTGGAGGATTTCATTTCTTTGTTGAAAAAACAGATGCCTGGATCCTGGAGGATGAACTTCTCCAAATTGACTGTAATGAAGATGGCATATTTTCAAGCAAAATCTCCTATTGAACATGGGTACCCTATTCTAGACCACGATCTCACTTTTTAAACATTTAACTTTACAAAGTGTAACACTTCATGTATATTCAGGGAGTTAAAAGGTTTAATTTACCATAATAACCATCTAATTACGGAGGTGTGGAAGACAAACAACAATCAGATTGGGATTTTTGATGCTCAGTACAGGGCGACTACAATTGGTATTATGCTGGTTCTGGCAACCGTAGCTTTCGAAGGACTGGCTATCACAACGATTGCCGCGAAAATGGCACAAAGTTTAGAGGGCATTCATTTATACGGTTGGATCTTCAGCGCATTTTTGTTATCTCAGCTTGTTGGAACCTTGGTTATGGGGCAACAGATTGACAAGCGCGGCGTTTTTACATCCATGCTGATATCTTTTAGTGTTTTTGTGTTAGCAACTGTGGTCTCCGCTGTCTCTTTCGATATGCATATGCTTATTGCCGGAAGAGCCCTTCAAGGTTTTGGAGCGGGGGCCCTGATCACATGCATTTATACCTGTGTGACGTTACATTATCCAGATACACTTCGTACTCAAATCCTGGCCGCATTCTCTATGGCATTTGTCCTGCCTACCTTAATCGGACCTTATGCAGCAGGCCTTATAGCTTCCTACATCTCGTGGCGATATGTTTTCTGGATCGTTTTACCCTTGATTGGAATAGCGCTCAGTCTCACATTCCGTTCTTTCCGTAATTTGCAGCTTCAGCAAGATCTGTCAGGTCCAGCGCGAGCAACCGACTCAAAGATTATGTATGCGATTCTGCTTGCGGTTGGAACGGGGCTGTTACTCACAGGACTTGGTATGATAACCGAATGGAAAGGCATAGTACTCACTTTGGCTGGATTAGTCGTCATGATCACACCAATGCGTAAATTGCTGCCAGTAGGGACTTTTTCGGTAAAAAAAGGATTGCCTGCTACTTTGGTATCGAGAGGGCTATATGTTGCTTGTTATTTTACAACGGAAAGTTTTGTGATCTTGGCGCTAACCGAAGTGAAGGGGTTATCAGCTGACCTTGCTGGCCTCATCGTAGCAGCAGGTTCTCTGAGCTGGTCCGCCGCAGCGTGGTTACAAGCCAAGCTTGATGCACGAGATCAAGGTCGTGCCCGAAAGGGTAGGGTCATGACGGGCATTGGGATTATGATCGTTGGAACTGTACTTGTGATCCTGGCTCTTATTTTGACGGACGGCGGGATTATACTCATCCTTCTCTCACAAATGATTACAGGGTTTGGTGTTGGATTGGCCAACCCTACAACAGCAGCCATTGCTTTACAACATGCCTTGCCCAGGAAAGAGGGAGAAATGTCCGCGAATCTGCAATTTGTGGATTCCTTCTACATGGGCGTAAGCATTGGAGTTGGTGGCGCTCTAATTGCCTTGTCCGAAACGTTACAGTGGGGCATATCGACAGGTGTTTTGATCGTGTTAACACTGCAATTATTATGGGTCTTGTTAAGTTTCTTGGCATCACTACGAATTACCAAACTCGTTCATCAAGAACATCATCCAATCAACCAAGTGAAGGATAACATCTCCATGTAACGGATGACGACTGCGTCGTTAAATACATCATGAAGAACGGGGGGACTATTTGCATTGGGAGGTGGGTAAGATGGCACGTGTATTAGTAGTCATTACTCCAGCTGAAGGACATGTGAATCCGTCGTTAGGATTAGTTACTCAGTTGATAGACAATGGTGAGGAAGTCATCTATGTGTGCACGGAGGAGTACCGTTCCCGAATTGAACAAACCGGTGCACAGATTATAACCTATCCATTTCCACAAGATGCCTTCTCTCATGATCCGGTGTTGAAACCCCAGGAATACAAGCATTCTTATCAGTTCATTTATATGATGGTAAGCGGTATTATCCGGAGGATCATCCCCAATGTGCTGCAGGTGATCGAGGATCAAAAGTTCGATTATATGATCTTTGATTCCCTGATGGGATGGGGAGGGACTATTCTTGCAGAAAAACTGGGAATTCCTGCGGTGTGCTCGATTGCGTCCTTTGCTTTTGTGGAGCCTCTGGGGTCTAGCTCAGTTCTGAATGAGACGGAGACGAAGGAGCTTTATGAGGCTACAATGAAGATCACAACGGAGTTAGCTGAAGAGCTTCAAGTGAGTATTCCAGCCATGGAGGAGATTCCGGCACATGCTGGTCAGTTAAAGCTTGTGTACACCAGCCGTTATTTTCAGCCGCAGGCAGAAAAGCTGGATGATCGTTTTATTTTCACGGGTCCTTCGATCATAACACGTCAAGATGCTCCAACCTTCTCGTTTGAGGTGCTTCGTGAACGGTACCCGCAAACCGTGTACATTGCTATGGGTACGATTTTAAATAAAAATTTGGATTTCTATCAGCTTTGCTTTGAAGCATTAGGGGATCTACCCGTGAATGTTGTTTTATCTTCAGGAAAGTACACGGACATGACGCCGCTGGCGAATCAAGTTCCTCCTAATTTTATCGTCAAGCCATACATTGCCCAGTTGGACATGCTGCAGCATACCGATGTTTTTATTACACATGCTGGAATGAACAGCACAAGTGAGGCGTTATATTACAACGTTCCGATGGTGATGATTCCATTAACATCGGATCAACCTCTTGTCGCCAATCGGGTACAGGAGTTGGGGGCGGGTATTACTTTAAATAAACATAACCTCAGTGCAACTAATTTGAGAGAGGCATTAACAGAAGTACTACACAATTCACTTTATAGACGGCAGGCTTACCTCATTGGTGAATCTTTAAGGCAGGCTGGCGGTTACAAGCGAGCTGCCGAAATGATTATGAGTCATATGGGTTCAGGCCGGGGAAGTTACACAATTTAATGGTTTTCCATTCAAAGTCGCTTAATAAGCGGCTTTTTTTGGTTTTAATAGTCTTAAGACTTGACCTACAGTTAACTCTATGTCTTATACTCGATTAGGCTTGCAAATTATATAAGGAATTGGAGATTTTATTTATTATGGCGAAGAGCACGAATTGGAATGTTTTTGGACTGGCAATACTACTAGGTTTATTTTCTACATTAGGTCCATTTACGATTGATATGTATTTACCGGCTTTTCCGGAGATTGCACAAAATATGAATACAACGGCATCACTTGTACAATTTAGCCTTACTGCTTGTTTATTAGGACTCGGTGTAGGACAACTTGTTATGGGTCCTTTGAGTGACGCGTACGGTAGACGTAGACCATTGTTGATCTGTATGGCAGCCTATATTATTTGTTCCTTGGCATGTG
The DNA here is from genome assembly GCF_037979415.1 of Paenibacillus sp. FSL H7-0940. Lineage (NCBI taxonomy): Bacteria > Bacillati > Bacillota > Bacilli > Caryophanales > Paenibacillaceae > Paenibacillus > Paenibacillus sp. FSL H7-0940. The sequence continues at coordinate 2,123,207 of NZ_CP150280.1, read as the reverse complement.
CTTTTGCTCCGAATATCGGACTATTAATTTTGTTTCGTTTCACGCAAGGATTTGCAGCTTCAGCTGGAATTGTCATTTCCCGTGCGATAGCTAGAGATCTATACAGTGGACATGAACTCACTAAATTTTTCTCTTTGCTGTTGCTTGTAGGGAATTTGGGGCCTCTGGCAGCACCCATCGCGGGAAGTGGGGTTCTTTCATTCACAACCTGGATTGGCGTGTTTATCTGCCTTTCATTCTTGGGAATTTTCTTATTAATCATGACAAAGTGGAGCTTAAAAGAAACACACCCTATCGAAAGACGTATAGTTCCTGACTTCAAACAGCAATTGGGTAATTACAGAATGCTTCTGCGTGACCGCAAATTTGTTGGTTACATGCTGGCACAGGGAATCATGACGGCAGGGGTCTTTGCTTATGTGGCCGGAACACCATTTATTTACCAAAATATATATGGAGTCACACCCACAGTTTTTGCTATACTGTTTGCTTCAAACGGAATCAGCTTGATCATCGGATCTCAAATCGTGGGTCGATTGGCCAAACGTATCCCTGAGCAGACGCTGCTATTATCGGGACTATGGCTTGCTATAATAGCAAGTGTGGCTGCTTTGGTCGTAACCCTGGCTCATGGTCCACTTTTCGCATTGGTGATTCCATTGTTCTTCTTTGTATGCTCGATCGGCATTACGTCTACAGCGGCATTCCCACTTGCCATGGAGAGTCAAGCTAAGATGGCCGGAAGTGCAGCAGCACTGCTCGGCGTTGTTCCTTTTCTTCTGGGTGCACTGGTTGCTCCTCTGGTCGGCATCGCGGGTGAGGACACTGCCGTCCCGTTAGGACTCACTTTATTAATGACCAGTATCATTGCGATTGTTACTTATTTCCTACTCGTTAAAAACGTCCCGCAGCATACACCTAATCATGCCCAGTCTAATGCTGACTTTTAGCATAGAAGGAACAGCTCGCCAAGCATTGGCGTGAGACATAAATGAATATGATTCCATCACAAGTCGCTGCAATAGCGGCTTTTTTGGTATTTCTTACTGAACGCTCAGCCTGAATTCAGGTAAGACATGGTTAGAAAATGGAGAGACTGGGGAGGAGGGGCTGCTCACTGCTTCATTTGATATAAGCTTAATCTCTCCTGTACAGCATTCAGAAATTCTTTTGGAATCTCCTTCACCTTGATGTCTTCACCTAGAAAGAGCAACCAATTGGTGATTTCGGTTAACTCTTCCGAGTTATGAACATTCACAAATGCCTTTAGGAGAGCCGTAGTCTGGTATGGATTTGTATAGGCAATTGAAAACTTTAAAGGATGGTATTTTTTGAATTGCGCAATCGCCTTTGGGCCAAGTTCCAGGACAAGGTTGATAACTTCTTCCTGTGTATTTCGTTTGAGTTGTTCTACAATCTTTTTTGTACTCAATCTTTTTTTCGCCGGGTATGCTTCGACATGGATGAGGTTGTCAACGGATACGATTCGTCTTTTTTCTTCCTCCAAGTCAAAACCTTCAATGATCCAATGGCCTTTTTGATGATGAAGGTGCAAGAGAACGATGGGATAGGACTTTGTTTTCTTCTCTTCTTGGACAGTAACTAACAAATAACGTTCTATAAGAAGAATTTGGATGAGTTTTTCCAAGGTAGGGTGAGGCAGGTCTGATAGATCAAGCAAGTCTGGATTATGGGGATTGGTCCCTTCAAAAAGCAATATTTGATTCAAATGTACAAGGTCATCTTGCTGGTTTTCTGAGATAAGGCCCAATAATTTTTCAGCCAAAGATTGACGACTCTTCAGATAAGGAAGCTGTTGATTTCTTGTCGCCATAAAGGCAATGAATAACGCTTTGATTTCATTATCGGTAAACCGGACCGTGGGCAGGAGGGAGTTGTTCATGACAAAATAACCCCCGTCACGCCCTACTTCAGCGACAAGTGGCATTCCCATGGCTTCAATTTCTCTGATATCTCGAATGGCTGTTGAACGAGAAATGTTAAATTCTCGCATGATTTCAGAGATGGTAAAGTGTGCACGGTTATTGATATACCGCGTGATGGTATTAATGCGTTCAACTTTTTTCATTGGGCCCCCTAAACAGTATCATATTCTGACATGATTTAAGGTTATTATAAACCTATCAAGTGAAAACACAAATCAATTGAAAATTTAAAAGAGGACGGTGTAAACCATGAGTAATTATCATTTCGAAGAAAAAGAGAGCTTTATCGTGTTAGGTATTGGAACGGATCTTAAGAGCGACTATACAGACTATGTTGGCATCAGCAAGGAGAAGGCGGATTTTTGGTCCACGGTGAAAGAGGATGGAAGCCTGGACAAACTAAAGTCTCTGGCAACAAACGACTACATTTTTGCAGTAAACGAAGCAGTAAATAACCAGATGATGCATTATGCTGGTGTCATGACAGCAGAAACTTTGCCAGAAGCAACGAGAGTAATCCAATTTCCTAAGGGAGAATACCTGGTTGTGAAGGGCGAAGCTGAAACGGCTGATGCGCTCAATAATATGCTTACTGGCATTGCCTTTGGTCAAGCCCTCCCCGTAGAAAAAGATTATGCCTATGTTGGCGGTCCAAATACAACAGTTGAAATGGGAGAGAAAAACGGTTTGGTATATGGTGAAATGTGGATTCCTGTTGTTAGGAACTAACGAGCAGGGGAGATTGGATAGTCGGTCGTATATCGTTTAAAGTCACGAACATAGTACTATTAAAAGCCGCTAATGTAGCGGTTTTTTTGTTGTTCATTAGGAGCATAATCATACATGAAAACAGCAGATCACTAATAAAATAGATGAAAGGAAGAATTATGGAAGGGAGCAGTCTGAGTGAATACTCGTCTCGCTGAAACAACCATTTGTGGGGAGTTCCATATCAATTCAGCAAACATAACAGAGGTTTTAACGCTGTGGTCAGCATCTTCAACCTTAAAAGTACATGGTACAGTAAGTATTTATAATCATAAACAAAGTAATTCATCTGTCTTTTTGAACATAATACATAATGAAGGAACGTGTTCGCTTCCTGTTCTACCGGGTAACACCTGTGCTTTTAGCTGTGCCGGAATGCATCATATTGAAGTGGAGATTGAAAAGAGCTTAAACAATATTGCAAGCGGCACATTTGGAATAGATATATACTATCAAGTTCTAAATGAAGAAGAGGATGAGGAATAAATGGAAACAAAGTTGGAATAGCCCGAACCACTACTATCTCCCCACATATATTTATAGAAAGAGCATTTTTAAGGAGGTTCACAAATGGCTCAAATTGGTAATTGTAATAATACGGTTTCTCCAGCGGTGGTAAACGATGCCGTATGTACTACGATAAGTTTGTCAGATACGGGAGGGACACCAACAATTATATACGAAAATTCCTCAACGTTTCTGGTAAACGGAACTATTCTAATTGAGAATAACGGAGTGGGGGCTTCACCCACCGCTGCTTTGCTTATTGACGGTGTTCAAATTCCTGGTTTTGTCGTAGCCCCAGGTAGCAGTAGATCTTATACTGCACCAACAATTAATACTATAAGTCTCATTGGAGCCGGTGCGGGAACAACAAGTATCAAAATTGCGTTCTCTTTGAATTACAGATTCTAAGTATAGGATATTCAATGCAAAAGAATCCCTTCTTTTATAGGAAGTGGATTCTTTTTTTAGTTCGATGTCTAGTAATTATCATTTAATAGATTTAGTATTCCTCAAGTATGTTATCATATTCTTTGTGATGGCGGCTTCATTCGAGAACAGCTAAGTAATAAGCACTTTTTATTATTTACATAAAGTCAATGGAAGGCAGGAGATATAGCAGTATGGTCACGCTGATACTTTCGCTCGTTATGATTATAAACATATTACTCTCAGCGGTATTTTTGTTTTTTGAAAGGAGAGACATTGGTTATACTTGGGCCTGGCTCATGATATTTTACTTCATTCCTATTTTAGGTTTTATCGTTTATCTCTTTCTGGGACGTAACCTCAAAAAGAAAAATTTCTACGGACTTTCAGCTGAAGAGAGAAACTCCCTAAAGTTAATTGTCGAGAACCAGTTAGTGACATTGAAGGAGCAACGTAAGCAAAACAACCCACTGCTCATGAAATATGCTGACCTGATTCAATTGAATCTCACTTCATCCAATGCAATCCTAACCAATGACAATGAGATATTCATCTTCGATGATGGACAAGAGAAATTTGATTCTTTATTTGCTGATATCAAGGAAGCCAAGAAAGAGATTAACATCCAATATTACATTATTCAACCGGATTCCTAAGGGAAGAAATTACGAGATGAATTAACCATAAAAGCTAAAGAAGGCGTAAAAGTGCGAGTTCTCTATGACGAAATTGGTTCAAAGAAACTTTCATTGAAGTTTTTCAGAGAACTGATCTCTGCCGGTGGAGAAGTAGAGGTCTTTTTCCCGTCACTGATTAGGCCATTAAATTTCCGTATGAATAATCGAAATCATCGAAAACTTTGTATTATTGATGGAGAGATTGCTTATATTGGCGGATTTAATCTGGGGAATGAGTATCTAGGCATGGATAAAAAGTTTGGATACTGGCGTGATACACATTTTAAAATGCACGGAGATGCCGTTAATCATATTCAAGGCAGGTTTATTTTGGATTGGAAACACGCTAGCAAATCCGATCAAGTAAGTTACGAACAATACTCCTTCAACACAGCAAGGCTTGATGGTTCAAGTCCAGTTCAGATTGTGTCTAGTGGTCCTAACTCACAGGTGGAACACCTGAAGAATATGTACATCAAGCTTATAGTAAATGCCAAAAAGAGTGTGTATATTCAAACGCCTTACTTTATTCCTGACAGCACTTTTATGGATGCATGTAAAATCGCACTGCTATCCGGGGTGGATCTGCGCATTATGATTCCCAATAAGCCCGATCACCCGTTTGTATATTGGGCGACTTGGGCGTATGCTGGTGAATTATTGGACTATGGCGCCAAGATTCTGTTATATGATAATGGATTCTTACACGCAAAGACCATTGTAGTAGACGAAGAAGTCGCTTCAGTAGGGACGATGAATATTGATTCCCGGAGCTTTAGGTTGAATTTTGAGGTGAATGCAATTGTATATGACGAGCGAGTTGCGAAACAACTTCAAAAATTGTTTCATCAAGATAGCCAGTTAAGTACAGAACTTACTTCTGAACGTTATAGAAACAGGTCCCTTATTATCAAATTTAAAGAAGGAATATCACGTCTTCTTTCACCTATTTTATAGGTCAGCTTCACTGCCGATGTTATACTCAACCAGGCACGATAAAGCTTTTCACTGAAGTTCTTCTTAACGACTAGAGGTATTAGCAAATCCTTCTTTTTAAGTCAACAGTCAAAAGCTCTCTTCCAAATGGAAGAGAGCTTTCCCAATTGCACGACAGCATGTTATTAATTTAAAACGCCGCTGCCGACTATTGTAACCTTTACTTCCGGGTGAAAACGAACTTGGGCATATTCTTTATTCCAGTTTAGGCTTTTCCATAAGTTCGGGTAATGGGCAATTAAATGTCTGCCAATACCGAAGGAATCACAACCACTTTGCTGAAGTGTCTTGATAATTTGTTCTGCTTCCTGAGTCATGTCATCGGTTAACTTGCGGTTCAGACGTTCAATTGTGTCTTTATCCTGAAGATGATTCATTGCATACTCAACGATCGTTACTGGAAGTTCGATACGGAGGTTCACATCAATTTGGCTATCACTTGCCACCTTTACCGCAAGTTTGCGCTTAATTTGTGCGATATTTGCTTCATAAGTGACATAGTTCCGCGGGTTGTTGGAAGGCCCTGGGTGGACCTTTTTGACAAAACGCGCTGTTTTATTCCATTTCCCACTCATAATAATGTATAGAGGAGCCTGTTCGGTCGTAAGACTCCCATTAAACCTTTGCCCATGAAACAGGGCGATTCCCCTAGCATCAATCTCCTCTCCATCCTTATATAGATAAGGCAGTGTAAAATCCTGTCCCGGATCCAGCATGGGAGGGAGAAGGGTCTCTAACGTCATTTCCGGAAAAATACATAATTCCTCCAGACTCTTAATTTTTTTCGTAATAAAATCACCAATCAATATGCTGCCAACTTTTTTTTGGTGTAACAGATCTCCGGCATCGCCATCCACAATAGCAATTTTCACATGTGATGTTGGGTAATCGGGTTCCCGATATAAGACGTCCAGGTAGGGGTAGATATCATTTTGTGCGAGTTTGTTGCCGTATAAGATCATCCCATATTTGAAAAACCGGATATCACCAGTCACTTTAGCGCGAATTCTATCTGTACTTTGACGGACGGATCTCCCGGTGCCTGAGTGGACTTCATTACCGCTGCTCCCTTGTTGACTCTCAGAATCATCGACAATTTCAAGCGTCTGTTTAATTTCACCCTCTGAGGTGATGTCAAACGCCGAAGCATTAGCCAGTCTTGCATCTTTTAAACTATCCTGATCCCAACATCCCGTCATCACCATGAGCAGGGTCAGCAGGATGAGGATTTTCCCCCGTTTACTCATATCATCTTCTCTTTTCGTTTCATTATATAAGATAGAACCAACAGGAGCAGAGGCAGGATCATGAGAAAAAAGTATGCCGATCTGTTGGCTATCGTACTAATTAACTCAAGTTTTTCCTTCTGTTGTGGCAGATACGCAATTATGCAAGAAGCAAGAACGACATAAGGCACGGCTTTTTTATGGTGTTTTTGTTTGAAGAGATAACTTATACCATAAGATGCCGTATAGTAATAGCCACATATGGCCCCGAAAATTGAAATTAACCAGATAGGGAGGAACAGGAAATCGGCCCGATCCATTGTCCCGAGTGGGATAGAGCGGAGCAGATAAATAACCGGTTCAGGCATTAAGTCAAGTTGCTGGGGGCTGAACGCCGTTGAACAAATGAACACGGTGAATGCATACAACACCACGACTACAGCACTTGCTAAAGCAACAGACTTGAGTTTGCCACCGCTGCTACCTTCAACCATAGGAAACACAACGAGAAAAAACTCGAATCCAAACATAGCCATTAATGTTTCCGTTGATCCACTAATGATATTGGGCCATCCTGCTTCGGTTAAAGGCAAAAGATATAACAGATTAACTTCCTTGAGTCCATAACTGATTAATACCATCATGGGCAAGACCAAAAAGGAGATGAGTACAAGTACTCGCGCAATGATTCGTAATTTTTGCCGAACCAAATAGATACTGCTGAACAAGAAGAGGGCTAATATAGCCCATCGAGGCGTATCCTGCAGCATCCAACGGTTAATCACACCGTAACCGTTCACCAGAACAGAAGTACCCATTAACAGGAAATATCCAACGTAGGCAATGATCAGCAACTTGCCAATCCATTTCCCCGTAATCAGCGTTACAATGTCATAAATGGATGAACTCGGGAATCTTCGCATCAAAAGCCAGCACAACAATATGACAAGTTGGATCAGGAACCCTCCAAGGAATACAGAGATCCACCCACCGCCTTTAGAGAGAAGGTGTATACGGTAAGGGAGGGACAAGATATCTACACCAATTTCAAATTTCAAAATGAGCAAGAATAATTGTCCCCGAGTGATTGTTGTTTCCTTATTCACGTTTTTTCCAACTCCTAGAGAACTTCTGCTGATTCAGCCGCTGCGGGCGGGCATCATGAGGACGCCCGCGAAGCGCCCAGATGGGAAATCGAATCCATACATCCTTCATGTCAGCTAATCGGAAAGGGGCCACTGGAGCAAAATAAGGCGATCCAAAGTTTTCCATCTTACAGAGGTGAATGGTTAGAATCACTAGACCAAATGCGATGCCGATATATCCAAAAAGCGCCGCTCCAATCATCATTGGAAAGCGGAGAATACGGACTGCCGAACTCATCTCATGCGAAGGCACCAAAAACGACGAGATAGCGGTTAGTGAAACCACAATAATCATTGTATAGGATACAAGCCCCGCACGAACGATAGCATCTCCGATGACCAAACCGCCAACGATGCCGATGGTCTGGCCCACTCGGCTGGGAAGTCGGACCCCGGCTTCTCTTAGTACTTCAAAGATCAGTTCAAGTAACATTGCCTCTACAAGTGCAGGAAAGGGGATGTTCTGCAATGATTTCTTGATTGTGTGTGCCAGCTCGATCGGTAAAATAGCAGAGTGAAAAGAGATGGTAGCAATATAAACAGCAGGTAATGTAAAAGCAATGACAAAACTCATCATGCGAATTAACCGTAAAAAGGAACTGACAATCCAGCGACCATGGTAATCATCCGGACTTTGATAAAAAGCAAAAAACGTAACTGGAGCGATAAGAGCTGAAGGACTTCCTTCGGCAAGTATGGCGACACGTCCTTCCATCAAGTTGGCAATAACCCGGTCAGGTCTTTCTGTATTGAGCTGCTGGGGAAACAGAGAGAAGGGGTTATCCTCCATAAACTCTTCAATAAAACCTGGAGCGAGCACCATATCTGAAGATATGGACGTGATTCGCTCTTTTACTTCGTTCACCAACTCCGGATTGGCCAAGTCCTGAAGATATACAACTGCAATTTTGGTATGTGTCTTCTCGCCGACGTTAAAATATCGAACAATTAGAGATGGACTAATAATTTGTCTACGGATCAGATTCAAATTAACCGAAAGCTGCTCTACGAATCCATTGTGCGGCCCTCGAATAACGCCTTCATTCTCCGGTTCGGTGGTGCTTCGGACATACATTTTCTCGGTAGAAAGAATGTAAAACTCCGGGTACCCATCGATTATGTAAAGACTTTTCCCTTGAATAAGTGAATCTATTCCACGTTGCAGATCCGTATCTTTTCGACTTTCTAAAGTGGTGAACGATGGGTAAATCTCCGAATGAGCTTGGCCATTCAGTGCTGTTAAGACATGTGTTTGAATGATCTCCTGATCTACAAGTGAATCGATATAGAGAAGCACACTCTGTACACCATTAAGTAGAAGCTGTTGTTGTTTCAAATCGTCAGTACAGTAGAGGGACTGTTCAACATAAGAAATATTCATTTTTAATTCAGAAAAAGCCTGATTGGTTGGGGTCATTGATCCACCTCTTTATAAAATGCGACATGGATTATCTTGTGCAAAATCAAGACTATTATGCAATAGGCGCTTCTTATTCAAAGAACTTATAACCAAACATTGAAAAAATAGTTGCACAAAAATCCATAATTTACAATTCAATTAGAAACTTTTTCCTAAATCTAGCGTCTAATACTATGACTTTTTGAGGGGTTATACATTACTAGAGAGTAGAAGGAGCCAAAGACAACACATGAATATGAAGAAGAAATTATCCATTTTTACCGCTTTAGCCGTTTTTCAAGCATTTGCAGTCGGTTCTGTGAGTGCGCAATCAGCACCGCAAGGTGACACCGCGTCAGTAAACACAGCCAATGTAGAATCAGTTGAGGTGTTAAAACAAGAGCAGCCGATTGCAGAGCGTGAAGTGAAGACGGAGAGCAATAACAAATCTATCAATACTCCGCCCACTGAAGCCAAGGACACTCAAACCTCAACCGACACTGAGGCAACACCCAAAACAGATAGCGAGAAACCTGCATTGGAGGGGGGAGAGACCCCTGCAAACGAAACGGGTACAAAACCTGTAGTTCAAGAGGAAACCCCTGAGAAGGTTGAAACGCCAGCTACGCCTGCTCAGATAGAGCAACCATCCGTTGATGGGACGTCTCCTGCAGTAGCAGGTGGAAATCTGACGTTGTACATGAATAGCAACAAAATGGAGCAGGATGGAAAAACGTATCTTGCTGGACAGCCAATGGCTGTGAAAAACGGTGTATCCTATGTTGCAATCCGTGCGCTGGTTGACCGTGTGGGATATGGCGTCAAATATGATAACAAAACCAAGGAAACCATCATTATTAGTGGTGAAGATGAGCTCCGATTCAAAACTAACAGCAAGGACTATACGGTAAATGGAGAGACCAGAACGATGAAAGGCCCTGCTTATCAGCAAAAGAGTACATTCATGGTGCCGTTAACTTCCATTACTCAAGCTCTGAACATCACCTATAAAGTGAATCAGTCGGCGAAAACGGTTGTGTTGAATCTTAATACAAAACCTGTTGCAAGCTTTACCATTTCCCAAAAGGAAATTTTTGCGGGTGATCAAGTGGACTACGTGACTTCTTCCAGTTCACCTAATGGAATGGATATCGTTGACGAACGCTGGACTGGTCGCCAGGATTCATTTGATCAAGCAGGTACATATACGATTTCATATCAAGTACAGGATTCCAATGGTCAATGGAGTGATCCCTATTCAACTACGATTGAAGTTTTGGCTCCTAATCTTCCTCCTGTAGCCATGTTCGCCACGGATAAAGAAGAGTATAAAATGGGCGAAAAAATAACATACACAGACCAAAGTACAGATGATGAAAATAATATTGTTAAAGCGGCCTGGGAGAACAATTCACTTGCGTTCTTTGAACCGGGTCCAAAAACGGTGACACTTACAGTTACTGACAATCACGGTGCTACGAACACGTACTCCAAAGTCATCACCATAACCAATGAGACCTTATATTCATTTACCGACTTCAATTTACTCTTCACGCCGGTAGGACAGAAATTCACCTTTAACGGCGGCGAAGTGACTACGATGGAGAAAGTGCCTTATACGTACATGGATGAGCCAAGTTTGCTGATCCGCAGTAACAGTCCGGAAACTGTGAATACGGAAGGCATTGTATATAAAGAATCATCTTTGGGGCAGACCCGTTTCATGATTCACCACGTGAACAATACAGGCAAAAGAGTAAAAATGTATGTGATTGCAACCAATAACAACCCAAATCCGGCAGTATTTGAACAACAGAATATGGGCTTTGCCGGACCTACTCCGTATGCTACCGTAGCTGGGAAATTGTCTATTGATAAATGGTTCAAGTCGATTCAGACTGGAGCGGATCAAAAGAAAGAGTACCTTCAACCTGGAGAAAGCAAACTCATTTTGACCGAACTTAATAAAACGCCGATGAAAGAAGGACAAGTCATCTCTCTCTATTCGGACGCTTATAGCGATTATTCCTTAGACTATAACGTTATCCTGGTGGAAGAAAATAAAGATCCGTTCGAGGCTCTGCCATTGCTACCTGTGCTTGATCGTGACGGAGTGCACAACCGTGGTACGTACCCGAATGCGACTCGCGTTATAAAGTACGATGAGCACGTGGGAATCAAACCTGCCCGTCTGCCACTTGGTGACAATTCAAGCGATCCCAATCTGGTAGGAACAGATCCGATGGCATACACAGACGCATCCAATGCGGGTAATTTTGGCGTATTGTACAAAATCACGCTGACCAATGTTGCACCGCGTACGCTTATCTCCTTTAACCCTCGTGGAGGGAAGTACTCCGGAGTAGCTCTAGTGAACAATCAGTTGGTATCGATTGCCGATGGTAACGTTGCGGTTGCCAATTCAAGTGAACAAAGCGTTCTTTACCGCACCGGGTTAACTGGAGAGAGCGTAACGATTCTATTCTCTGCCGCACCGGGAAGCAACCTGCCGGTCAATCTGCTCTTTACACCACTCCCATCGGAGAAGTAAAGGTATATAAAGTTTTATATCTAAATCAAAGGCAACCGAACAGGAATGATTCGGTTGCCTTTTTTTGCGTTGGAAGAAATCAGACTATAGTTGGGAATGAATCATCTTTGTTTAGGAGAGGTTATTTTCCAATAACATTCCCACTTGTTTTCCCATAACTTGAGGTGAATAGGGCATGTCATTAATAAACCACCATTCTACAATTCCTACATAAGCTGGTGAGATAAATTGAATAAGAAGCTCTTCATCTATTCCTTGTTTTTTTCCCTCGGACATATCCCAACCATTCTTAATATCGTCTGTGACAAAATCGAGGAACCTGCTACGGAAAAAAAGAGCTCCTTTACTAGTTAACATTGCTGAAAAGAATGAATAATGTTGTTCAAAATATAAAAACCATGTTGCACTACCCTCTAATGTATCCGTTTCAGCTTCCAATTCACACAATCTCTTTAATTCCTCAATATGCTCTTCAATAAGCTTATCCAGTAGATCGTACTTATCCAAGTAATGCAGATAGATCGTTCTACGATTAACATTAGCTTGATCAGCAATATCCTGAATCGTAATGTCATCAAAACTTTTTTCAGACATGAGTTCTATCACTGCTTTTTTGATAGCTTCTTGAGATTTCAAACTTCTTCTGTCCACTTTAAGCATGTACATCCACCTAACTTTCTTGAAAAGTAATTCACAATTTGAGTCGCGTTGTGTATTAATGCACGAATCCTGATGTTTTGTGGTTGTTGATACATTTTATTTATATATAATAATACACGAATGAGTATTAAGCCCTCAATGTGAATTTAAATTAAAATAGATGATTACAGCCAAAAGGAGGAGAGTTTGGTTTCAATCATTTGAATATCATCTTGGGCGGAGTACAGCATGAGAAAGAGAATATGGAGCAACGGTGGGGGTAATAATCATGTCTAAACGAAATAATTTATTTATATTTATATTAACTTTGGGTGTCTTCGGAATCTTAAATACTGAAATGGGCGTTATTGGGATATTGCCTCAAATTGCTGAACAGTTCAATGTTAGCGTGTCTCAAGCAGGATTGCTAGTAAGTCTGTTTGCACTTGCAGTTGCGATATCGGGTCCCATTCTGCCTTTAGTGTTTTCGCGTTTTAATCGCAGAGGGGTAATGCTACTTGTACTCGGTGTGTTCGTGATTAGTAACATTTTCTCTATATTTGCAACAAACTTTACATTCGCAATAATTGCTCGTGTTATCCCGGCATTTTTACATCCCGTCTATATCTCGATCGCTCTGACAGCAGCAGCTAGTTCGGTTAGTGAGAAAGAGATTCCTAAAGCAGTGTCAAAAGTCATTATGGGCGTGTCTGCTGGCATTGTGCTAGGTGTACCCATCACAACTTTTATTGCCAGTATCGCTTCAATTGATGCTGCTATGACTTTTTTTGCTATCGTGAATGCAGTAGCATTCATTGGTGTATTGCTATTTGTTCCATCCATGCCTGTCAGAGAAAGGCTTTCATACGGATCTCAACTACGTGTATTGAAGAAAGCAATAACTTGGCAATCTATTGTTGCCGTTATATTTGTAAATGCAGCAACGGCTGGAGTGTATAGTTACTTCGCCGAATATCTTGCGACCATTACTCATATTTCTGGGAAAGGCCTCAGTCTAATGTTAGTTATATTTGGTGCAGCCAGTTTGTTTGGTAACGTATTAGGAGGAAGATTGCTTTCCAAAAATGCAATTAAGTCCGTAATGATCTATCCATTTGTATTTGGAGTAGTCTACATCTTCCTGTTCTTTATGGGCCAATTCACTGTCCCTATGTTCATTATTGTTGTTATATGGGGAGTGCTGTATGCAATCGCAAGCAATATTAGTCAGTATTGGATTACGTCAGCAGCTCCGGAAGCCCCTGAATTCGCGAATGGATTATTTCTAACATCTGGTAACCTGGGCGTAACCATTGGAACAACTGTTGGAGGGTTGTTTATATCAGGAATGGGGGTTCGGTACATTGTAGTAGGTGGACTGTTATTTTTGATATTGAGCCTGGCGTTTATCCTATTAAGAATTTATATGTATACTCCTAAAAAACAAATCTCTCATTGAGAATTTAACCTTTTGTTATCTTGGGGACACGTTAATAACGTGTCCTTGTTTTATTGAAGAATAACCACACTAAAGGTAAAGCGCACTTTTATTATGAACCATAGATATCCTTTATAAATTGAATAAAGTGAGCGGTAGCTGAGCTAAATATCCTATTCTTTTTCCAAGCGAGTACATGATTTGTTATTCGTTCAGGTTCAAAGGGAACAAAACATGTGCTATTACTTTCCCGGATTGTATATGATCCGCTTACACATATGGCATACCCCAGTTTCCGTTCTACCAACTGCATCGCATTAGTCAATAAATTATGGGAAGCAAAAATAGTAAGACGATCATTCTCCACACCAAGCCAACTTGCAATCTCATTCTGCACAATTGTCCGACGGGGTGGAATTAAGGGTAATGAAAGTATTTCTTGAATCCCAATGGTTGATTTCTGAGCAAGAGGATCATCTCGTCTCATCAGAATGCCCCACTTGTCCGGATAGGGTAATCGAACATAGTCATATTTTGCAGTTTCAATGGGTTCCAATAATATGCCAATATCGATATTTCCTCGATCAAGCTTTTCTCTAATGTCATCTCCATCTGCACTATACAGTTCATATTGTACTCTAGGATGCCGGTTAGAGAATTTCTCTACAATTTCTGCCAACGCTTTGGATACAATGGACTCCACACATCCAATAGAAACTACTCCACCAATTAAATCCTTTTGTTCTGCCAGATCTCTTTCTGTCTTGTCTAAGAGGGAAACGATCTCTTTTACCCGTTGCTGATACAAGAGACCGCTATCTGTTAGTGTAATCTGTCTTTTTCCTCGTATCAACAAACGCGTACCCAGTTCTTCTTCAAGATCCATAAGCTGCCTGCTTAGTGTTGGTTGCGTAATATGAAGGATTTCTGCTGCTTTTGTTATATTGCCTACTTTAGCCACAGTTAAAAAGTATTTTAAAACCCGAATATCCACAACTTATCATCCTTTCATAATGCATCGGATAAATCATTCACAGATGATTATACGATACATATTAGGCATGATACAAAATACACCATAGGTATTAGTAATTATACAGATAGGAATTTACAATGAATGGAGAACGTGACTTGAGAGTTATGTAGTGAATAATAGAATATGAGGTTGAAACTATGAATAAATCGAAAATGCCATTTTCGACCCCGTTGTTATTTACGGATAAAGATTTAATGAAAATATTTATTCCGTTAATTATTGAACAAATTTTAGCATCTTTGATCGGATTGTCAGATTCAATCATGGCAGCTTCTATAGGAGAGTCAGCCGTATCTGCAGTTTCTTTAGTCGAAATGATTATGTTACTGTTAATAAGTTTATTCGCAGCTTTAGCTACGGGTGGCACAGTGATAGTAGGGCAATATCTCGGAAAAAAACAGGAAAATCAGGCCAGAGAAGCCTCGAATCAATTAGTTTGGTTTGCTGGAGCAGCAGGGCTTGTTATTATGATTTTTATTTATCTCTTTAAAAGCTTTATTTTAGATATTCTCTTTGGCAATATCACCGACGAGGTATATAACTATGCCAACACTTATTTATTGATCATCGGAGCTTCTATTCCTTTTTTAGCTCTCTATAACGCTGGAGCTGCCATATTCAGAACGATGGGCAACTCCAAATTGCCTATGAAAATTATGCTGGCTATGAACATTCTGAATATAGCGGGCAATGTCTTGTTCATATATGGGTTCAATATGGGGATTGCAGGGATTGCTATTCCTACTTTAATTTCCAGGATAGGTGCTGCAGTATGCATTCTAATTCATCTAACAAATCCTAAGCAAATTCTTCATCTGAATAAAACCGTAAAGCATAAGTTTAATTCAATGATGATTAAACAGATCATGCGAATTGGTGTACCTTATGGAATAGAAAATGGAATATTCTATTTTGGACGATTGTTGATACTAAGTTTGGTATCTACATTTGGAACAGCTGCTATAGCTGCAAATTCGGTTGGCAGTACGATTACTTCATTGCAAGCTTTACCTGGAATGGCCATTGGTTTAGGTATGTCCATAGTCATTTCCAGATGTGTAGGTGCTGGAGATTTTACACAGGCTAGATACTATACGAAAAAGATACTTGGTATCATTTTTGTGGCACAGATTGTGAGTTCCGTGGTGAGTTTAGCCTTGTTCCCAAGTATACTGAGCATTTATAATTTTTCAGTAGAAGCAACGCAGTGGACTACTGAGATTGTGTGGAGCCATGCGATTGTCATGATATTGATTTGGCCTTTCGGCAATGCACTTCCATCGGTATTTCGGGCTGCTGGAGATGCAAAATACCCCATGCTAGTGAGTATGATTACTATGTTTTGCTGTAGAATTATGTTCGCTTATATCTTGGTATACCTATTTGATATGGGGATGTTTGCAACATGGATAGCTATCTATTGTGATTGGTTGATAAAAGGAGGGCTGTTCATTTGGAGGTATGTTAATGGGAAATGGACTACATTCCAAGCTACCGAGCTAAATGGCAGGAAAGCTGAATAATTAATCGAATTGCTTGAAGGGATGGCTTTAAGCATCGAAGTTCACAGAAGCGCTCCAAGCTGCGGCGCAACGAATTTAAGAAGCTACGGGCGTTTCCCGGTATTCAACCGAGGAACGCCCGTTTAGTCTTTTCTGGAATCGGTTCTGGTTATAGAACATAGTATATTCGCTCACTTGCTGCTCAACCTCCACTTGGCCGGAATTAGCTGTTGGAACGAGCCCAGGCACACTTCCTTAAAATCTTATAAGAAATTCTTGATATTTCAGAAATTTATCCGAAAGGCGGGTGCTATTATACAAATACAAACAAAGACGAGGTGATGAAATGCAAGCAAAGTTGGCAGCGGACGCCATTCCCATCTCCAAAAAGCGAAAGACATGGATAAGGACGATACAAAAGCACAAAGTGATGTATGCTCTCTTATTACCAGCTTTAATTTACTTTGCGGTATTCAAATACATTCCTATGGCGGGAATCATGATTGCTTTTAAAAACTACAACCTGGCTTTGGGGCTATGGGATAGTCCATGGGTGGGATTCAAAAATTTTACGGATTTTATGAACGGCGTTTATTTCTGGGACATCATGAAAAATACGATTGTTATATCGCTGTATAAGCTATTGTTCGGTTTCTCCGCGCCCATCGTACTTGCTTTACTCCTCAATGAAGTTTACAGCCAATGGTTTAAGAAAATCGTACAGACGATCACTTATTTGCCTCATTTTCTATCATGGGTCATTGTGTATGGAATTATGGTAGCCTTACTAGCCCCAGGGGATGGTCTCTTTAACATGATTTTGAAGGATTTTGGTGTTGAACCCATCTCGTTTCTAACGGAACCTGCCTGGGGCAGAATGCTGATCATCTTATCTGAAGTATGGAAGGATATTGGATGGGGGGCGATTTTGTACCTTGCCGCCTTGGCAGGAATCGATCCAAGCTTATATGAAGCGGCTCGAATGGATGGTGCATCCAAATGGAGACAGCTCTGGCATATCACGTTACCTGGTATTCGAGGAGTCATTATTCTGATGCTGATTCTTAAATTAAGCCATATCCTGGATGCGGGTTTTGACCAAATATTCATGTTTGCCAACACCTTTAACCAGGAGAAGATCGATATTATCGACACATGGGTATACCGGGAAGGGTTGGAGCGTCTTAAGATTGGCTTGGCTACTGCTGTAGGATTGTTTAAAGCTGTCATCGGATTTGCTTTAGTGTTGGCAGCAAACAAGCTCGCCAAAAAATTCGATGGGCAAATCTGGTGAGGTGGTCTTTAGAATGATCCATATGACAATCGGGGAAAAAGTCTGGCAAACCGTCGTTTATGTAGTTCTTATTATATTATCCCTACTGTGCGTGCTGCCCTTTCTATATGTGGTTGCTGTCTCCGTAACACCTGAATCGGAAGTATTAAGAAGGGGGATTGTGATTATACCAGAATCCTTTACCTTTCTGGCCTATAAAGAAGTATTCATTTCTCATGGAATCTGGCAGGCGTATAAAATTACGTTGTTCCGAACGATTGTAGGGACTGCGTTAAACGTGTTTTTTACGGTAATCGCGGCCTACCCGTTATCCAAAAAATATTTGCCCGGAAGAAGTCCATTTTTACTCTTCATTGTGTTTACCATGATGTTCAGTGGGGGATTAATTCCGACTTATTTACTAATCCGCTCTTTGGGATTGTTAAACAGTCCTTGGGTATTGATTATTCCAAATCTCATTAGTGCATTTAATCTGGTGATCATCAAAGGTTTTTTTGAACAATTACCTGGTGAAATTGAGGAATCAGCGAGGGTAGACGGTGCCAGTGAACTTCAGACGTTATGGCGGATCATTTTACCCCTGTCCTTACCCGTACTGTCCACCATTTCCTTATTCTACGCAGTCGGGCATTGGAACAGTTATTTTGATGCCATTGTATATATCAATGATTCCAACTACATGCCACTTCAAGTGATTTTGCGTAACATCCTGCTTAACGTTGCAACTCAAAGCGCTGATTCGCTCGCCAATTCCGGGGCTGTCAGTACGTTCGCTGTGCAGATGGCTACAGTAGTTGTAACTACAGTCCCGATATTGATCGTTTATCCATTTTTGCAAAAGCATTTTACCAAAGGTGTACTCCTGGGATCCGTTAAAGGATAAAAGGTGTACCAACCTAACTTATTACGGGGAAACCGTGATAATATACAAGCAAAGGAGAGGTCAATATGCAGCGTAAAAAGATTTCATTTGCTATTCTGTCGGCAATCTTAGGACTTGGAACGCTTTTGTCAGGATGTGGGGGAAATGAAGAAGTTACATCGACAACTTCGAGTAATTCGCAAGGCCAGACTGGCCAGTTTGCAACCAAAATGAAAATCTCAATGTTTAACCAAGGCACTTTTAATGCTGCTGCTCCAGTACCTCCACGTGATGAAGATATTCAACGCCAAATGTTGGAAGAAGAGATGAACATCGACTTGGAGATGATGATTCCTCAGGCTGGGCAAGCAACAACCAAACTGAATACACTCATTGCAGGCGGGGATATTCCAGACTTGATCTTTTTGAAAAGTCGTGCTGATCTTGCGCAATATTACGACCAAGGAGTTCTTGCGGATTTGACACCGTATATGGACCAATTCCCTGAACTACAGAAACGATTTGGCACCGACTCATGGGAGGCAATGTCCTATCAAGGGAAGACCATTGGAGTTCCAGGCTATGATAATGTAAACGGTATCAGTCGAAGCTTCTTCATCCGTAACGATTGGCTCAAAAAGCTGAATATGGAGGTACCAACGACACCTGATGAGTTGTTCGAAGTTATGAAAGCCTTTACAGAGAAAGATCCGGACGGGAATGGCAAAAACGATACGTACGGATTCATCGGTGGTATGAATAAAGAAGGTAATCTGCAAACCTATGGCTTTGATAGCTTGATGTGGATGTTTGGCGTCAATCCTCCTTCAGCCGTTGAGATAAAAGATAATGAACCGGTATTTCTGTTTATCGATCCCAAAATGAAAGAGGCGCTTGCTTACATTAATAAAATGATGGCAGCCAAGGTGGTTGACCCGGACTGGGTGACGATGAATTCGCCTGATCTGTTGGACCAAAAGATGTTTAAGGGTAGAGTTGGCTTCATGATCAGAGATGCTCGTAGACTGGAACCGGATTATCAACAGAAAATGAAAGAAATTAGTGGCGAGGTGCCCGAATGGATCGTTATTCCTCCGATGAAAGGTCCTTACGGGGATCAAATTGTAGAGAGAAAATCATTTCAGGGCAATTCATGGGCCATATCCGCAAAAGCGGACGAGGACAAAATCATTCGGATCTTGTCCATGTTAAATTATCTCTTTACGGATGAAGAAGCCTATCCGAACTTTGCATACGGAATCAAAGGCATCCATTGGGATGTTGTAGACGGCAAGATCAAAAATAAAACCTCCGAATTATCAAAGGAAATGAAAGAGAAGTACCTGTGGGTCGATCATTATAGAATGCCACGCCGTGGTGATGATGCAGAGTACTTCAGCTTCCAAAATCCGAAGACGGCGGAAGCTTTCAAGGACAATCAGCAATATGTGGGGCCAACGCTGCCCGGAAATTTATTGACCCCTGACCCTAGCGATACCTTGGATGCTGACCGCACACGTTTCATTAATGAAAGCTTGGTTAAATTTATGACGGGCAAAGAGCCTCTTTCCAACTGGGACAATTTCCTCCAGACGCTGGATACCAAGTTTGACATGCAGAAATATAAAGAAACAGCAATCCAGCAATTTAAAGAAGCCGGCCTTATCAAGTAAAAATAAACGAAGAGAGAGTGGCTATTCGTAGCCCCTCTCTTTATTAGCATATGCTATTCTTAGTTTAAAACGGAACTAAAAGGAAGATGATCGATGCGAAGAAGAATCAGCTTGCCTTTAAAATTATTTTTTATCGTATTTGCCTTTGTATTAGGCTGCATCATCTTGATAAGCCAATTGTCTTATCGTTATGTCCAAAAGGAAATAAGAACCAATGACATTTTTTACACCAATCAAATACTAGACAAGGTTGACCAGTATTTCACCGTTAATTTTTCCTCCTTCCAGACGATTCTCTTCTCAGTTGAAACATCAGTGAAAGCCAACATTAACAATACCGAAGTGATTAAAAAGCAATTAAGAGAGCTGTATGAACTCAACAGTATTTATGTCAGTAATATTTATTTGATCAAAAGTGATTTATCCATTCTGGGCGGAAGTACACCTACTCGGATATTCGATGAACCTTTATCTGAAAGAGCACCTTTATTTGATGCGGCTGACAAAAATAGAAGGACTACCTTTGTTAGTGAACCTTACAAATCGAAGTATTCCGGCTGGACCGTTACGATGGTTCGATATCTGAACGGTGCTCCGTTTCCTATGGCCATTGCGGTTGATTTGGATCTAAATGCCATTGAAGAAACCTTATTCAAGATTAATAAACAGGAACAAATGAATCTGGCTCTGATCACTGCGTCAGGTAAGATCATTGCCGGATTTTCTGAAAATAAAGGACCTCTGAATATTCAAGATCATTCTTTTTCGATCGGAGAGACGTCAGCGGAAGAAATTCTGGATACGACAGAAACAAACCTTCAACTGTATACCAACGATGGTATTCCGGTCTCCCTTTTGAAAAAACCAACGGAGAAATTCAACTGGACCATCATCTCGATCAACGATGAATCACGCTTAAAAGCAGCGTTGTCCAGATTGGAAACCTATTACCTCGAGCTTCTCGCTGCAGGTCTTATTTTAAGTTTGTTCATTTCTTTTTTGGTTGCCAAATATATAAGAAAACCACTCTATACGCTCAAAACAAAAATGAAGCAGGTGGAACAAGGTATCCTTACAACAACAGTTACGATTAATCGAAACGATGAGTTTGGCGATCTTTCACGAGCATTCGATCGTATGTTACAGCAAATTGTGGAACTGATTCGCCGGGCCGAGCTTCATAATGAACTTGAGCGGAAGCAGGAAATCCAGGTGTTACAGTCTCAAATAAACCCACATTTTCTTTATAACACACTTGGTTCGATCAGCAATGTGATACGTCTCGGACAAATAGAGAAAGTAGATGTGGTGATCGGATCGCTCATTTCATTATTGGAGTACGGGATAGACGATGCTTCTGAGAAGGTTTCCCTACGCCAGGAATTACGCAATGTAGCGGACTATATCGAGATCCAGAACATTCGGTATAACCGAAACTTCAACTTGATTGAAATTATCGAAGCAGGACTGATGGATTTTCCAGTTTTTCGAATGCTGCTGCAGCCCCTTGTGGAGAATAGCATCTTCCATGGTTATAACGGAGGGGGAATTGAGGGACCTATTACGATTCATGCGTACAGGGAGGACAGTATCGTCATCATCGAAGTTATTGATCAAGGCGAGGGAATTCCAGCTGATAAAATAAAACATATTTTAATCTCAGAACCGAGTGAAGAGGAAGTAAAAAGGAAAAGAATCGGACTGAATAATATTCATGGGCGAATAAGACTCCACTACGGAGATCAATTCGGGCTGGATATCATTAGCATACCTAAGGAAATAACCCGTATACGCGCTGTATTCCCGGCAGAATTGCCAAAAGGAGATGCATAATGGGGAGAGACTATACCTGCTTCATTGTTGACGATGAAGACCTGATCATTCAACGATTGGAATTGTTTTTTAATGAACTCTCTCATAGGGATCGACGATTTGTTCTGGTGGGCAAAGCGAATAATGGGCTGAATGGGATCGAGGAGATCATAAAACTTAAACCGGATATCGTTATATCCGATATTGTAATGCCGCGAATGGACGGAATCTCCATGATTGAGCAGCTCAAGGCGGAGCTCCCCCATACCCAGTACATACTTCTGACCGCCTATTCATCCTTCGAATACGCTCAGCGGGCGATTCAAGCCAACGTATTGGAGTACATTGTAAAGGTTCCGCTGAGGGAAGCCGATTTGAATCGAGCGTTGGATAAGGCAGCCGGAATTTTAAATGAGTTTGAGAAAAAAGAGGCGGAATTTCACTCGTTAAACGTATCCGTGCTTGAAAATAAATACAGAGTCCGCAAGCAATTTTTTAACGAATTGATCCGAGGTGAAATTCCTTCTCATCGGGCATCGGATTTTGCCAATCGCATGCAGTTTCATTTCTTTCAATCCAACTATTGCTGCTTCATCGTTGAGATGAATACGTATGAAAGTTTCCGAAACGAATACGCGGCCTCAGATCAAAACATCTTGAAGTATGCGATAACAAATATCATCGAAGAAACAGTGATGAATGGTAGTAGTGGGGTAGCTGCGGATCTGTCCGATAATCGTTTTATTGGCTTTTTATCCTGGGAAAATAACCGCAGTGATATGGAAACGGAATATGCTTGCCTATCCTTGGGAGGGCAGATCATCTCTCATTTGCATCAATATTTGAATAAAAGGGTGTCTGTCGCTTTTGGAAGTCCACACCGAGGCTGGGAATCGATCAAACAGGCGTACACGGAAGCTAAAAATGTGAGTGAGGATTTCTATTATCATACCGAGAAAATCGTAAAAACACCGATGCATCGGTTCCAATACCATAATGACAAAAAAGCAGATTTTCAGCAGAAGCTTGCTGATTTTCTTATACGGATGAAGAGGAAGATTTCCAAGGAAGAGCTGGACAATGCACTTGCCGATCTGTCGCAATTTGTTACGGACCATAAAATCCACAAGTCCATCATGGTGCCAATGATTAGAGACTTGTACAGAGATATTACCGTGAAATTCAAATCGGGGAATAAGATGGCCACGGAAGTTCCAGACTTCCCCATGGAATTTATGGCTTTTCAGGAGCAGCTCGCCTATATTGGCGACTTCACATTCGAATACGTGCATGCGGGCCAACTCTTGCATCGTGCAGAGATCATGAGTGCTATGCATTATATAGAGACAAACTTGAAACAACGTTTAACGCTGGAGGCAATTGCGGAGGAAGTGAATCTAGCGCCATCGTATTTTAGCAGCTTATTCAAAAAAACAATGAACGAAGGCGTGATCAGCTACATTAACCGTAAAAAAATCCATCTCGCCCTCGAGTTGTTAAACGTTCGAGATTATTCATTATTGGAATTGTGCGAGGAAGTAGGCATCGTCAATGAAGGGTACTTTTGCAAACTTTTTAAAGAATATACGGGGGATACACCTAAGCAATATCGGATAAAAATGACACGGTAGGAATTCAAATAAGGATACAAAAAAATGTATGATTTTTTCGCGAAATCCTGTAAAAAAAAAGGGGTCAAAACCATTACCATGATAGGAGCATCTAATCATGGAGGTTATCAAAATGGAGCTTATGAAAGCAGATGTAACCGTCATAGGTGGAGGAATTGCCGGGATATGCGCTGCCATTGCTGCCGCACGCCAAGGGCTGCAGGTTTCACTTATTAATGATCGACCGGTTCTGGGGGGAAATGCGAGCAGCGAGGTCAGAGTTCACATTAACGGGTCTGCATATCTCGGAAATAGTCCATCCTATTATGCTCGCGAAGGCGGGTTGGTGGAAGAACTCAAACTGAAGATCTTTCATTATAATCCGTTATACAACAAAAAGCTTATGCTTTCACTTTCGGATACGGTCTTGCTTGACATGGTGTATGATGAGCCCAACATTTCTCTATTTCTGAATACATGTGTGCATGAAACGGGCATGGAGAACGGCAGAATCAAATGGGTGGAGGGCCTTCAATTGGCTTCCGAAAGAAAATTTCGTTTTGAAAGCCCAACCTATATCGATTGCTCCGGTGATGGAATTGTTGGATACCAAGCAGGTGCTCACTTCCGATGGGGAAGAGAGGCGAAGCTTGAATACCAGGAGGAGCTCGCTCCAGAAGTGGCAGATCATTACACGATGGGTGATACGATTCTGTTTCAAGCTCGTGACGTAAACTATTCCGTTCCTTACAAAAGGCCAGGCTTTGCGTATGATATTACGAAGCTGGAGTTTTTTGATAGTATCAGAAAAGGATTAAACCATCGATCTTTTCCAAGGAAAATCAACGGGCTTGGCGGATTGTGGTGGCTGGAATACGGCGGACATATGGATATTATCAAGAATAATGAAGACATTGCATTGGAACTGCGAAAATTGGTATACGGGATCTGGGATTATATCAAAAATAGCGGTGAGTTTGATGATGTAGACAACCTCATCCTGGATTATGTATGCCCGATTCCTGGAAAGCGAGAGTCGAGACGGTTTATAGGTGAACACATGCTGTCTCAGAACGATCTTACAGCAAAGACTCATTTCGAAGATGCGGTATCCGTTGGAGGTTGGTATATGGATCTGCATGCAAATAAAGGCATCTACGATGAAGGGCCGGCTACAGCATGGAATTTTGTGCCGGGATTGTATAATATCCCGTTTCGCAGCTTGTTTTCACGTAATATCCCAAATCTCATGTTTGCTGGCCGTAATATAAGCGCTACTCATGTGGCTTTTGGGTCTACAAGGGTGATGGCAACTTGTGGTTGTATGGGGCAGGCGGTAGGAACGGCTGCTGCGTTATGCGTAAAATATGATACAGACCCTGCGGACATCGTCAAAGCCCATATGGGTGAACTTCAGGCGCAGCTGCTTCGAGACGGGCAAACGATTGTAGGGCTTCAAGAGCCGTTAGATCCTTATTTCGCAGACGGATTAACGATTCGTGCCTCGTCTCAGCGAAGTTATGAACAACTTCATCCAACCGAAGAGATATCCTTGGAGAACGCGTTATGTTTGGTCTTGCCGATTCAGACATCCGTAGTTGAAAGCGTGCAGATCAAAATTAAAAATAGATCCGAGTATTCGGAAACGTTGCAAGTGAAGCTGTTTGGCGGGGATCGAAAGGAAAACTATATTCCCACCAGCGAGCTGAAAGGCTACAACTTGGTGATTTCAGCGGGTCACGATGACTGGATTACACTGGACCTCAGTTGCAAGAAGCCAGAAGACGACAAAATCTACATCGTATTGGAAGGTACGTCGGACCTTGCTGTATATGGCAATGAAGAAAAAATGACAGGAGCGGTGAGCTTCCTTTATAGACCGGAAGAGCCATCCAGGTTGAAGAAACTTAATAAGAGCATTTGCTTCAAGGATCTGCTACCATCCCAGGATATGTATAATCCCGCGAATGTCGTCAACGGTTTCTCCAGACCTTATGGTCTTCCGAACAGCTGGATTTCGGAACGTACGGAAGGACAGGAATGGTTGGAATTTGGTTTTGCAAGCCCCAAGAATCTGGATGAAATCCATCTTGTTTTCAATTCGCAGCTGAATTTGGAGCATTTCGATGATCCAATCGAGTCGTTGATTCAAGATTATGATGTGACTTTAACTTTGGAAGATGGAAGCGAGAGTGAAATTAAAGTCCGTGGGAATTATCTTTCGTTGAACAAACATCAGGTGTTTGCACAAGGTGTAACCCACATCCGGTTTGATTTCTGTGCAACGTATGGTTCGCCTTATTATGAAGTGTTTGCTGTAAAACTTTATGCTCCTAATAACGCTAAGTGAGGGCGGGTGAAGTCGTGATGAAGGAATTTTTCCCACGAAGAGGGCTACCTAATGTCATTCAGAAGTTGGAAAATGGAGAAACCGTGACCATCGTTTATTTCGGCGGTAGTAATACACGTTCGAAAGGATATAGGGTCATGACGGCGGATTGGCTGCGAGGGCAATATCCCCATGCCGATATCCACGCTGTGAACGCAGGCATTGATGGGACAGGATCGGACCTCGGCTGCGCCCGTTTAGAGACAGATGTGCTTCGTCATCAGCCTGATCTCGTATTTGTTGAATTCGTTGGCAACGATGGCGGAGTTCCCGAATCCAAGGCGCGGATCGAAGGCATTGTCCGACAGATTCGCAAGCGCAGCCGGTTTATCGATATCCTGTTTGTATATACGATCAAGGAGCGGGATTTGACCTCATTTCAATCCGGCGAATACCAGAAGGGCGCTCTTATGCAAGAGGAAGTCGCCGACTATTACGGCATTCCTTCGATTCATCTGGGCGTAGCGGTCAGTCAATTGGTTTCGGATGGAAAGCTTATTTTTACTTCAAGGGCAGACGTATCCATCCCCGGAGCCGTTATTTTCACGCATGATTCGATCCATCCAACGATCCCCAAAGGACATCAGATTTACACCGATACAATCACCCGGTCGTTTGAGAAAATCAGAGAACTTCGAGATCACGTGGGAAAAGTCGAACATCACTTGCCGCAGGACCCCTTGGTCCCGTCCAATCCTTGGGAGTATGCAACCATGCTGCCACTGGATCGTCTTACTCATTTTTCCGCAGGGTGGTCTTACATGACCCCTGATGATTTTCCTTTAGTGCGTGAGTACGATTGGTTGTTCCCCGGTCTATGGCGAGCAGTTGATCCCGGAGAGGCGATCACAGTGGAGTTTGAGGGAACCCACATCGGCTTATTTGATATCGGGGGGCCGGATTCTGGCAGATTGAAGGTGTCGGTGGATGGAGGGGAACCCTTCCTTGTTGATCGATTCACACCCTATAATGATCATAATCGAAATCAATATGTTTTCTTGCCGGAGCTACCAAATGGGAAACATACAGTTCTCTTCGAGATCGATCACGAGAAAACTGACAAAGCGGCCGTGTTTGAGGCAAGTGGCAATGAACGAAGTATGGAACATGTTCGGCAGCATCAAGCATGGTATGATCAAACGGTCATTCAGCTTGGAAAGTTGTTATTGGTGCAGCCGCCTTTATAATTGATAAGTCCTCTTGGAACACTTGAAAGACCTATATTCTATCTGACTGCAACTGAGCAATCAATTAGGATGTAGGTTTCTTTTTTTACTTAAAATCGTATAAGAAATTCTTAAAATGAAAGAAATTTCACCGTCATGTAACATGCTAAGATAAAAACGACAGAGCGGAATTAGACAGAAGGGGAAGGTTAATTGCTTTTTTACAATCATTTGAGCAAAAGGTAATGCATTTATGGAAGCGTTATCATTTTAAGGAGAGGCTGTGAATTGTATGGTCAAAAGGAAGCTGCTTTTCTTCATCGTTTTCATGTTGACGGTCGTAGTTCCTTCCAGCCTGATCGGAATAAGGGCCGCTGATGCGGAGACCTTACCTTATCAGACGATTATCATCGATGACGGGAGTATCAAGATCAATGATGTTGTGACACCTGATGCGGGTAACGAGAACAATGGATATGTGGCTCCAAATTGGACTACAAGCACAGGGGTGAAGGGGTATGATCTTTCCAGCACCAAATATACGAGTACAGCAGGCAGAACGATAACATGGAATCCACGCTTGGAAGCAGGAACCGCGAAAATATCGTTCTATAAGCTGGATTGGGCGGATAAGGCTGATAGCAATGTAAAAATCGAAATTGTTCATAATGGAACAACGGATGTAGTCTTTATGGATCTAAGACCCTCATCTGGCGCTCCAGCAGGGTGGGTTGATTTGGGAGAGTACTATTTTTCTGGAGTTGGTGAAGAATTCGTTCAATTGACCCGGTCTACCGGCACCACAAACACGATCCTTACACGCGCGGATGCGGTCAAGTTCGAAGGGAATATAACGCAGAAAGAGCCACATAAGACAATCATCATTGATGATGGGAGCCTCACAATTGATCATGTCGTTACGGTTGATTCCGGCAACGCTAATAACGGATTCTCCGCTCCATATTGGAGCACAAGCGCGGGAGTGAAGGGATACAATAATTCCAGTTCCAAATTTACAGACGCTGTAGGTAGAAGCATCACCTGGAATCCACGCTTGGAAGCAGGGACGGCGAGAATATCGTTCTATAAGCTGGATTGGGCGGATAAAGCAGATAGTAATGTGAAAATTGAGATTGTTCATAACGGGATTACGGATGTTAAGTTTATGGATCTAAGACCTTCGTCAGGTCCATCGGTTGGATGGGTGGATCTGGGGGAGTATGAGTTTAGTGGTAATGATAGCGAATTTGTCAGGCTGACTCGAACACAGCCTTCTACGGGTACAATTATTACGCGGGCTGATGCAGTCAAGTTCGAGGGGAATATCCGTCAACAAGCACCACCGTTGCCCCCGCTAAGAAGCCGTACCTTAGCAAATCTCAGTTACACAGAGAAAGGCAGCATCGAAAATGCTAACTACAAGGCAACCTTCTATGAGGCAGCATGGGATGGAGGCAAATCCATCGTTCGTGACATGTTCTACAAGAACACGGAAACGGGAAACTGGATGCCAATCAATAATGAATCGGAAAGACTTGAGGAGCAATGGGTTTTATTAGATGGGAACGCGGGCAGCCGAACCAATTACTACGATACGATGAACAAGCGCTGGATTACATTCGACGGGGTCCATTTTCCCGACAGCCAGACGGCGCTATTAACCGATTCTACGCATGGCAGTGATTACGATTTTGAAGTGAACTGGTCCATGGCGGGGGATAAACCAGATGTTTCTTTTGCCTTTACGCCTCGCCGCGACGGCAATTATGTGATTGGATATCAGTCCTTCACAACAGAGGCAGTCTCGGGCATCAATGAAGTGTTAAATGGATTCCGGTCACATGCCAAAATGGTAGGTACGGTGGAATCAACAAGTTTAAGAGAGCTGAGCGCTCCGATGAGCCTAGTTGAGAAAAAAGATGGTTCGGGAAATCCATTAACGTATGGCGTATTTGTACCTTCGGCAGAGCTTCCGGTTGAATTTGAACCGACGGGAGGTGTGACGAAACAACGGCTTGGCATGAGCCTGGTCAACAACGAAGGTAGTGTGCAACCAATCCTGTATGCGCCTCAATTAGGGACTTATTCGCAAATGACCGCAGAAAGCACGTATCAATTTCATATGGGGCTAATCGCTCAAAAAAGCAATCTATATGAGTCCTACGTGGATATTCTTCGCAATGAGTACGATTATTCGGCATACCGGGAAAATGTGTCAGATCAGTCGCTTACTGACGCGATGTTTAATATGATTGATCTCCTTAAAATTGAGCCGCAAGGGGACGACTCTGTGAATTATGTCCCATCACCCAGCGGGTGGTGGAGCCGTGCCAAGGGTTTTATCGATATCGAAAACGAGGATAGCGTCCGAACAAGCTCGAATGCGGTTCTTTTGGGGGCTTATTATTTAACTGGAGATGACCAGCTATATGATACGAGAGCACTGCCGTCCGTCCAGTATGGCGTATCCCGAAATGGTATAGGTTGGTCACCAACGCAGAAAAAAGTATACGGTGTGCCTTCGTTATGGAAAATGGCT
The DNA here is from genome assembly GCF_037979415.1 of Paenibacillus sp. FSL H7-0940. NCBI lineage: Bacteria > Bacillati > Bacillota > Bacilli > Caryophanales > Paenibacillaceae > Paenibacillus > Paenibacillus sp. FSL H7-0940. The sequence goes on along the minus strand of NZ_CP150280.1, from coordinate 2,093,606 downwards.
ACTCTGCCGTTTGATGTTTCAAGCGTAGCCGCTGTCAATCAGATGATGGGCACTTCGGCAGGAATTGGGGCATTGGCACAGGAAGAGTATCTTGTGCGTGACCCGGATCAAAAAGACCGTGGGCCTGTCATTCAGCCCCTGATGATGTATCGGATGACGGGAGATGCACAGTATTTGCAAGCTGCGAAGGATGCAGCCGACAGTTATATCACGCAACATATCGATACGCCTGCATCCGTCGATGTGAGCAAAAATGAGTTCATTTATTATTATAGCAAGCTGTGGATGGAGATCTTGGAGCTATATGAGGAAACGCAGGATCCCAAATACTTGGATGCCGCCTATAAGGAAGCCAAACGGTATGCAACGATGTTTGTTGCTCGTCCAGTTCCTGAAGGTAACGTTACGATTCCTCAGCCGGAGACATATAATTACGCGGAGTCGTTCCATTGGCCGGAAAGTGGTAAATTTCAATATCCAAGACTCAAGCTTCCAGAAGATATTGCCGGAGGTGTTCAAGCGGAGCGTTCGCTTGTTTCACCAAGCGGATTGACGTTTGAAGCAGGAAGTACAACCGGTTATTATCGGATGAATGCTCAGGAAGCTCCATTCATGTTGAGATTGTCGCTTTATACAGGGGATAAACTACTGCAGGATATTGCTCATAATGCGGTTATTGGACGATATTCCAGTTATCCAGGTTATTATTATAAAGGCTTCGCCGTTAGCCAACTTGAACCGGACTTTCCTCTGGAAGGCCCAAGCGGGGCTACATCCATCTATTATCACCATATCCCGGGGCAGCTCGGGCAAACGATGGATTATTTGATCAGCGAACAATCATTGAAATCGAACGGCAGTATTACGTTTCCTTCCGTTTTTGAAACGAATTTTTTATGGTTCAAATATCACCTCTATGGGAATAAACCAGGTCAATTTTATGGTAACTCCGACGTTTGGCTATGGATGCCCAAGGGGATTATTAAGACCAACCATCCTCAATTAAACTGGATAACCGGTGAGAGCGGGGATAAATTCTACATCGGGTTAAGCAACGCATCTTCAGAAGAAGTTCAGACTCCAATTGAATTAAATGAACAAATCATTGGGTTCAACCTGGCACAAGATTACGCCGTAACAATCATCCGTGACAATGGTACACCAGAGCAAACGGTTATGAGTGGTGGAATCATTCAAGCCACGGTTTCAGGCAAGGGAATCACCGCGATCATTGTAGAGGGACTCGATATTGATGTACCGCTACATCAGGTCAGAACGGCAGATACATCGGATGCAAGTTATTTCTTTGATACCCACAGTCCAATTGATGCAGTTAAAGGCATGCTGATCGTTAAGCCCGACGAAACGGTCTATGATGCTTATATGCAGGCCAAAACGACAAAACCAGCGACAATCCATTATTCCTTGGATGGCGGGGCCACGTACACGACCATCCCAGATACGATATACCCGATGGAATGGTCGATACGAGTGAATGATTTATCTCAAACCTTCACGTATTACGTGGAATCGGAGGGGAAACAGACCCGCAAGCGGACACTTTATCTGCCTGATAAGGTAACGGAAACTCCAGTCCAACCCGATGGGCAGGATAGTTCAACCATCATTGTGGATAATACAGAGGCGGAGACAGAAGGCGTCTGGATAAGGGATACGACGGCTAACGATTATTATTATGATAACTATGTGTATGCCAAATCTACGACCGGCACAGCGACAAGCAAAATGAGATGGCGGCCTGAGCTGCCAGAAAGTGTCACTTACAGTGTGTATTACAAGATTCCGCAAATCACTGTTGCGAGTGAAAATTGGGCAACAAATGCCTCATTTACCGTTTATTATAGCGGAGGCTCCGAGACGGTGACAGTTGATGAGACAACAGCGAATGGTACTTGGGTGCACCTGGGGGATTATCCTTTTGCTGCAGGCGATAGCGGGTACGTGGAATTAACCAATAAGGCCAACAAGGCCAGAGTCGTTGCCGATGCAATCATGTGGGTGGATCCAAACAGGATACCGCAATTGGAGTCTGCTGTGATCATGTCCGATCGGAACGAGCTGCAGATGACTCAAACCGCAAAACTGAGCGTAACAGGTTATTTGGATAACGGTTTGGTCGGTGATCTTACACAGGCAGATGTGCAGTATTTCGTTGATCGTACGGATCTGGCTGAAGTGAATAGCAGTGGGGTGTTGACCCTTCTTAATCTTGATGGAGACACGGATCACATTGAGGTATGGGCTACTGTTACGGTTGACGGAGTGACCTTAACCACACCACCTTTGAATATCACGATCAGGGACCTAACGGTTATCGTGGACAGTACAAATACAATGGGGTTATACACGACAGAAGGGTCGTGGAGCCAAAGCAATTTAGCCGGATACAAAATTGGGGTTAAATCCCGCTATTCAACAGTTCAAGGTTCATCAGCAACGTGGAAAGGCCAGTTCCCAGAGGGGAAATATACGGTCTCGATCTATAAACTCGTCCATACGACCGCAAACGATAACAATGTCAAAGTGGAAGTGAAACATAAAACGGGTACCGAGGTCACCTATATGGATGCAACGGCCGGATCATCGGGTTGGGTTAATCTGGGGACGTTCGACTTTACGGGTGACGGCAGCGAGTATGTCCGGCTAACCAGAGTTACGCCTACAACGGTAGACCCGCCAACGCTTCCTGCGGATATGATCTATACGAGGGTTGACGCTGTTATGTTCGAACGACATTCCGATGATTCGGAGCCGCTTCCCAATAAGGTGCCAGTTGAACCGACACTTTCTGAATAATGGCAGTGAATTATGAATGGAAGTGGAACAACGGTAAGTGATGTTATACAAATTATTGTAAAATAACGCTAAGAGCCGAGTGGATCAAAACGATCCATTTGGCTCTTTGTGTCGAAGTGCAAGAAAGTGTGGTTACAAGGGAAGGCAGTCGGCCACCTTCCTCTTACCACCCATTAATCACTTAAGTTTGCCAAATCCAACTTTTTTGGATACTCGTAAAAAAATTGCCGCGTTCAGATTATGTTTCGTCACACTCAAAACGTTTCTCTAGACCCACACAAATCTTCAATGGTACCATCATACACGTGCTTGAATTGAAGATTGCAGGAGGATATCATGTGGATCAACTTAAATACGATAATCTAAAGCTGGGAGAGCGCGGAGCTATCATCAGCATTATCGCCTACATATGTTTGACCGTATTAAAACTGATCGTTGGCAATATGGCCGGATCAGAAGCGCTCAAGGCGGATGGATTAAACAATGCCACCGATATTGTGGCCTCAATAGCTGTACTGATCGGTTTGAAGCTTGCCCAACGCCCAGCCGACACAGATCATACATATGGTCACTGGAGAGCAGAGACCGTTGCGTCACTTGTTGCTTCTTTCATTATGATGGCAATAGGTTTACAAGTACTGTTTCAAGCCATTGGTTCTGTGTTTCAGGGTAAACATGAATCTCCGGATATCATCGCTGGGTACACAGGCATTTTCTGCGCAGTTATCATGTATCTGGTCTATCGCTATAACAAGAGACTTGCTACTCGTATTAAAAGTCAGGCAGTCATGGCTGCAGCTCGAGATAATATCTCCGATGCCTGGGTGAGCACCGGTACGGTCATTGGGATCGTGGGTTCCCAGTTCGGCCTCCCATGGCTGGACCCTGTAACGGCTGTCATTGTAGGTTTCCTGATCTGCAAGACCGCTTGGGACATTTTCAAGGAAGCCACACATCATCTGACGGATGGTTTTGATGTTGAACTGATTCAGGAGTACAAAAAAACGATTGCCGGAATTGACAGCGTAGAGACAGTTAAAGACGTGAGAGCGCGGAACTATGGCAATAACGTTGTAGTAGACGTTGTCATAACAGTTGATGCTGAGCTGGATCTTCAACAAGCACACGATATCTGTACAGACGTGGAGAACGAGTTAATGGAGGAGCATGACGTATACACTGTTCACGTTCATGTGGAACCTGATACGTTGGAAGAGTGCATTTAAACTCAGGATTATAAAAGAGCGACTCGGCAAAGCAAAAAAACCAGTGAGCTTTACTCATTCACTGGTTTTTCGTTGATTTCAATTGTTCATTTTTAAAAGAATACGCGCGTTTTTCATCCCATACATGACTATCTCGGCAAATTGTAGGTAATCAGATTGTTATATTTATCCGCATGTTTCTGTTCGTCCAGGATGATTCCCCACACCGTGTCTTTATATATGCCATAAGGGAGACCAAACCATATTTTTCTATACTTTTCCACGGCCGCCAATTCACCCTGAAACGCCTTTTGCAGTCCGGCAAGATAAGAGGTGACCGTCTCAACCGGCTCACTGCTTATGCCCGTAATCTCCTGACCTGTCAGATCCTTGTACATTTGGCGGAACATTTGATTATGTCCTCGTTCATCATTGCGGATGCTCGTGATGATGGCAGCCTGATTGGCATCGGGTGACAACTGAATCAGTGAATCATAGAACACCTCATCGTTTCGTTCTCCTTGCACAGCCGTTTTGATTAATTCGAGTGCTTCGGCTGATGATGTTGCCCATACCGGAGTAAAAGTGTACCTGTAACCATAAGGATATGCCACATACATTAAGAATCCCTCCAAGACAAATATGAGTTAAGATATGCACGTATGCCCATCAGCGTTAACCCATATCATCTGTCCTGCCTTATTAGTGGAAAGTTAAGTAAAACTTCACTTCATATACCTTAATAGTTTACTGTAACCATAAGCAAGAACAAATGGCAGGAGGTATGACAAAAAGGTCCAAAGAATGTTCCATCCATGAAAATAAATGACATGCCCCATTATTTTGGCAACCCATTCAATTAATGTCAGCGACAATGATGCAACAAGAATCGCCAACCATGGCTTGGCACCTTTTTCTAAAATCGTATACATCATCAGACAGCCGGCGATCGGATAGACTCCTAGATCCATTGGAAGAGCAGCCAAGGATTGATTATGAGTATTCGGCAGAATATTCCAGAAGTAATTAAATCCGATATTGTTGATGGATGCTGAAATAGCCACACCAAGTGGATAATATAGAATAAGGATTGTAAAGTTCCGACGCAGAATCCATACACCCACTATAATGGGAATGACCATACCCAGCAGAATGTTTCCTAACATGCCATTTTCCTCCAAAGCTTTGTTACTTCTGTAGTTTAACTATAAGCCGCATCAGCATTTATCGGATTTCTCTCACTTCAATACAAGTGGTGTTGTATAAGTTAACCAACTTCATGGGATATAATGCATATTAGCAAATTCGAAATAGGCATGTGTGAGTCCAAACGTTAAAAAGGCCGCTTATCCAACAAGGGTAAGCGACCTTTTTTAGCGCATTTAGTAAACTTACATTAATGCAGTTTAAATTCGTTTAGAAACGGAGCAGCTTATCCACATGATTCATATGTTCCAGATTACGAATAAACTCGAATCGTTCTTGTTTGTTTCCATCAAAAGGTGTGCCTGCAAGAAATCGATTGAATTTCTGTTCAAGCATATTCCAGCCAAACGGAGTTTCCATATCGCCTAGAGGTACAGGCATCCACCGTTCATATATATTGCCATCATGTGTTGTTATAACAACATGGGCAGCGCAAAAATGAGTCGGATGATCAGCCAGATATTGCTGCACTTCATCATCCAGGGTTACTGTAATTTTTTGCACCAGCTCCTGAACCTCCGGATCGGTGAAGCTATTGAATATTAATTCCTCTGAGTCCATACGACCGTATTTGAGAGCCACGGCTGAAGTGAATTGTGTGCTGGCCTGTGCTCCGATTGCGGTCTTGGGTTTAGGATTCGTCAGACGATATACAAATGAAGAGGTCCTCACATCAACAGACTTGATCTTGGATGGTGTTAAACTATAGTCTTCACGAAGTTCCAACATAGCATCCAGAGTGGCGTGTAATCCACGCTGGCAGGCATGACGTTTGAAATAAATGTCAGTCACTTTAAAATCAGTTCCCAGTCCTTCCAACACATGACTTGTGTCACAATGCCCGCTTGTTCCTTTGAAAGCCTGAAAGAATCCATATTTTCCTTCCAAAGCTGCATCAGGACCCGTGAAACCACAGGATGCCAGTCTCACGGCCCTTAATCCGGTCAATGCCGCCCAGCCGCTGCATAAAATTTTCCCTGAAGTTCCATCATTCTGATATTCAATCAAACCTCCTGTGAACAGAGAAGCAATCCCCATCGCATCCTTGGTCTGCTTGGCATCTGCATTTGTTAATTTACTTACCAAGGCCGCTGCTGCAACAGCACCGCATACCCCGGTAGCATCAAATCCTCTTTCCCGGTACATAAATGGATTGATCGCTTCGCCTAACCGAGCATATACGTCATAAGCCGCAACAATGGCGGTGATCATCTGTTTCCCATCGTTTCGGTGAAGCTGAGCCATACTTAGCAGGAGCGGAACAAGCACAGATCCAGGGTGGCCCATGGCGTGGCGATAGCCGTCATCCAGATCTGCACAACGTGCCATCATGGTATGAATGAAGACAGCATGATCTGTACTAGTGCGAACATCCTGTTCACCAATCAATGAGACCAAGTCTTCATTTTTAATAATAGAGTCTGCCAATCTTGCATATTCCAAAATGCGTTCACTTGTTTCGGAGTATCGACCAAATACCATATTACCGTAAGAGTCGAGTATTACCTGTTTACCTACTTCGATAGCCCTCTCGGAAAGATCCTCATATTGAAGACGGGTTACGTAGTTGGCAAGTTCTACAATCATATGATTCACAACAGTTCACCTCGTTATTTTGACTTCAATCCGCAAATACACGGGAAGTTTACATAACAAAAATATAAAGTTGGCATGATGTTGAACTCAAGCACAAGTTAACTGCACTAACTCAACTTTTGTATGCACATAAGTAATTGAACGCCAATATGATTCAATTGCTTTGATGCAATGAAGGGGTGCAATAACGTTTGACTATTTTTTTCAAATCCTCTACGTAAGAGGGGAAAATTTTAGATTTGTGATAGATCAATGCGAGCGGGTGAAGATAGGAAAACTCAGCGATTGGAAATACATGAAGGTGAGAATTCGTATGATTAGACTCATTTAATGCATGAATCCCTGAAAGATACATCGTTAATGAAAAACTGGCCGCGTAATCCTCAGCACACAACAGGTGATGGATATCCGGTTGCGTCAATTCGTTAATACAATGCAGGGATATGTTACGTTCAGCGAGATGTTTATCGAGCAAAATACGGGAATTGAAGTTTTTCTTATTCAGAACAAAGGGGACATGTTGAAACAGACTCAAATCCGCACCCTGGTTAAATGTTTCGATGCACTCGGGATATTGATCAGGGAAATACTGCTTGAGCAAATTGTCCGAGATCACCATGTACATCTGTTCAAGCAGAATCGTTTCATACTTTACATTTTGCGTTACGATATTGTCTACACCCGAGAGAAACAGATCCAGTGAATTGTTTAACACCATCTCCTGCATTTGCGGTGAGGTTGTACGATGAATTTTAAGCTCCACTTTGGGATGCAGGGCATAAAACTCTTTTAATAATTTCGGCACGATAATGGGATAGCGCCCTTCGGTAACGCCAAAATGAATCGTGCCTGACTTATCCTCTTTAAGATCAGTAAGTTGATTCTCCATGTTTTGATCCAGCAGCTCAATTTGACGAAGCGTATCTTGCATAATTTTCCCCGCTGCTGTCAGCGCAATTTTAGGTTTTCTTTCGAAGAACGCAACACCATGTTTTTCTTCCAAGCTTTTTAGGTATTTGCTGAGTGATTGATGGGAAATATATAGTCGTTTCGCTGCATTGGAAATGTTTAACTCTTCGGACAGAACCAAAAAATATTTATAGTTATTAAGCATGCATACCTCCTGAGGTAATCTTCTTTGTGACTCTGATGTAAACACTATAGATGCAACACGGTTAAAGATCATCATACTGCAACTATTAGTTACATACAAGCAATCTAAATGTGCTTTGGGGTTGCGAATATCTATGATAAATTATGAATGTATTCACGATGTCCATAGCAGTGTAAGCGTGAGCAATATGCAAATGTCTGCTCCAAAATATAATTAACAGGAGGTTATCTGCGTGAGTAAAGTTGCAGTTCTATTAGCAGAAGGATTTGAAGAAAGTGAAACCCTGACGATTGTTGATATTTTGAGAAGAGCACATATCGAATGTCACATGATTAGTACAGCGGGTGAAATGGTTCGTGGTAGTCATGACATCGTGGTCAAGGCTGATGCGCTTATCAGTGAAGATGTTAAAACCTACGATATGATTGTACTCCCTGGAGGAATGCCTGGGGCCGCTAATCTTCGTGATGATGACCGTGTAATTCAACTTATTCAGGAAATGAACCAGTCCGGCAAATATGTAGCAGCCATGTGTGCAGCACCTCTTGCACTAGGCAAAGCAGGTGTGTTGGAGACCAAAAATTTTACCGCTTATGTAGGTTATGATCAGAAAATTGAAACGAGCGGTACTTTTAAAGAAGATATTGTTGTTAAAGATGGAAATCTGATTACAAGCCGTGGCCCTGCGACGTCTTATGCTTTCGCTTTTGCATTAGTGGATGCCTTAGGCGGAGACAGTATGGCTGTCAAAAATCGTATGGTTTATTTCAATGCATTTGATGCTGAATAGGAGGGAACTGAAATGACGAATAAAGTAGCAGTATTGATGGCGGAAGGTTACGAAGAGGGAGAAACGCTGACGATTGTTGATATTTTGAGAAGAGCGGGATTGACCTGTGACACGTTTTATTTTGGTGATAAGTTGGTTAAGGGCATGCACGGCATCTTTGTAGAAGCAGACAAACCTTTTGGCGAAGAAGTAAAGCAGTATGACATGATCGTTCTGCCGGGAGGCCGCCCAGGTGGACAAAACCTGAAGGAAAATCCAGATGTGATTGACATGGTGCAGTACTTCAATCAGAACAACAAGCACATTGGCGCAATGTGTTCCGGTACGGTGGTACTGTCCGATGCCAAGGTCATTGAGGGAAAACAGGTAACAGGTTATGTAGGGTACGCTGAGAAATTGATTGGCGGCATCTTCAAGGATGAAGTCGTCGTAGCTGACCAGAATCTCGTTACAAGCCAAGGGCCTGCAACACCTTATCCATTTGCATACAAAATTGCAGAAATCTTCGGCAAAGATACATCAGGCCTACGTGAAAAGATGTTATACAACTTTGCCGGAGGCAAGTAAAGACAGCTAAGAGGGCGGGGGAATCATATGAAAACAGAGGAATTGGCTAAGGAGATTATCGCTAACATTGGACAGGATAATATTACGTATGCCACGCATTGTGCAACCAGATTGAGATTCAACGTAAAAGATGAGTCTCAGGTTAACTTGAAAGCGCTTGATCGACTGGAAGGTGTCTTGCGAGCCCAGTTTAACAGCGGTCAGTTACAGATCATCATTGGCGCAAAAGTGAAAAGCGTTTTTGACGCAGTAAGTGAAAAGCTTGACTTGGAAAATCAGGACATTGAAGTGAAAGCAGTACAACAAAAAAAGAATGTGATTTCCCGAGTCGTGGAAACGGTGGCAGGTATATTCGGGCCAGTCATTCCAGTGTTGATTGGGTGCGGTATGGTGAAGTCTGTGCTTGCAATCCTGACGACAATGAATCTTCTTGAGACAACAAGTGGTGCGTACCAAACCTTTAGTCTGATTAGCGATCTTATTTTCTATTTTTTCCCCTTCTTCCTTGCAGTCAGCGCGGCCAAGAAGTTCAAAACCAACGAATATCTGGCTGTGGCCCTTGCCGGGGCTTACATGTATCCCACCATTATGGAAGGTGCAGCAAAAGTGGCAGAGACGGGTGTTACCAGTTTAAGCTTTTTCGGCCTTCCATTATTGCTCGTGAACTATAAATCAACGATCATTCCGATTATTATTTCGGTTTGGGTGATGAGCTACGTTTACCGGTTTGTTAATAAGCGAATACCCGATATGTTTAAAATTTTGTTTGTGCCGATGATTGTGTTGTTCATTATGGTTCCACTTGGATTAATTGTTTTCGGACCTTTAGGAACCTACTTCGGCAGTGGAGTTGCTCAAATTGTAACGTATTTGTATACGGTGAATGGCGTCATTGGTGCATTTTTATTTGGAACATTCAGACCCCTTTTAATTATATTTGGCATGCATTACGCGATTACTCCAATTAACAGCCAGCTGATTGCTGAATATGGATACTCGGTAGTTTCACCTGCAAACTTGACTGGAAATCTGGCTCAAGCCGGGGCATGTATTGGTGTATTCCTCTTATTGAAACATAAAGCGAGCAAATCCAGTGCTCTATCCAGTGGTGTAACGGCGATGTTTGGTATTACCGAACCGGCTATCTTCGGATTCAACCTTAAGTACAAGCGCCCATTTATCTGTGCGATGCTTGCAGGAGGTATCGGAGCAGCTTACATCAATTTCTGGGGTGGAGGAGCAACGGCTCTGATTCTGCCAGGTATCCTGGCCTTGCCAACCTATATCGCTGACAGTTATATACACATCATTATCGGGGTAGCAATCAGCATTACGCTTGCACTGGTTGCCGTCTTGATCTGGGGAATTGAAGAAGAGATTCCAGCTCCAGTTACTGCAAGTGTTGGCAATGGAACAGATGGTTCTGCTGCCGCTAATGTGATTACGTCGACCTCAGAATCCCATGCTTTGACTCGACCAACCGGAACACTAATCATTGGCTCTCCGATTAACGGGATAGTTAAAAATATAACTGAAATCGACGATCCCATCTTTGCTCTGGGGAGCGGTGCTGCAGTTGAATCAATCGATGGCAAAGTATACGCGCCATTTGACGGTAAAGTTGTATCGCTGTTCCCAACCAAACATGCCATTGGACTGATGTCGAATGAAGGAGTGGAGATGCTTGTTCACGTAGGGATTAACACCGTCAAGTTGAAAGGAAAGCATTTCACAGCTTATGTGCAGCAGGATCAGGTGATTAAGCAAGGAGATCTGCTGATCGAATATGATCATGAAGCTATTCGGGCAGCAGGATTCGATACGGTCGTGCCCATCATTATATCGAATACTTTTGAATATCAGAGTGTTGAGCAGATTGCTGAGGATCGGGTTGTCCAAAACGAAGCACTGTTACGCATTCACGCTTAGAGGTGGTAAATATGAGTAAATTATCTGAAGACTTTCTTTGGGGAGGCGCTGCAGCGGCCAACCAGTTAGAAGGTGGATGGAATGAGCGCGGCAAAGGAGTCAGTGTTGCAGATGTCATGACAGCAGCAACACATGGCTTGGAGCGAAGAATTACACAGGGAATTGAGGAGAATGTATATTACCCTAGTCATCAGGCTAGTGATTTTTATACAAGATACAAGGAAGATATTCAGTTGTTTCATGAGATGGGATTCAAATGCTTTCGAACCAGCATCGCGTGGACACGGATATTTCCAAACGGAGATGAGACGGAACCGAATGAGGAAGGTCTGCAATTCTATGATGACTTGTTTGACACCTGTTTGGCATACGGGATTCAGCCAGTAGTCACCATATCTCACTTCGAAATGCCATATCATCTAGTGACGGAATATGGGGGATGGCGCAATCGTAAATTGATTGACTTTTATTTAAACTTCTGCGAAGCAGTCTACACCAGATATCGGACAAAGGTTAAGTACTGGATGACGTTTAACGAAATCAATATGATTGTGCGCAAGCCATGGAAGCCGGGAGGCATTCAGTGGAACGATGGGGAAAACAAACTTCAGACCATGTACCAGGCTGCGCATTATATGCTGATAGCCAGTGCCAAAGCAGTCAAACTCGGTAAAGAGATCAACCCGGACTTTATGATCGGCGGTATGTTCCTTCATCCAACGTCATACGCAGCTACCTGCGACCCTGATGATGTGCTTGCCCATGTCAAAAAGCTTCAACAAGCTTACTTCTTTCTCGATGTACATGTCAGAGGCAAATATCCACGCTCATATTATGGGTTCCTGAAGCAGCATCAATTGGAAATTGAAACTGCTCCTGAGGATGAATTGATTCTGAGAGAAGGAACCGTAGATTATATCGGATTCAGTTATTACTCCAGCTCTGTCGTTATGGCTAATCCAACCGATCAGGACAAGAGTGAAGGGAATGAAATAAGCGGTTATAAAAATCCGCTCTTGCCTGCCAGTGAATGGGGATGGCAGATTGATCCGGTAGGTCTCCGGATTACATTAAACTGGCTATATGATAAGTATCAGATCCCGCTATTTATTGTAGAGAATGGTTTAGGCGCAGTGGATACGCTCGAAGAGGATGGGTCAGTGCATGATCCATATCGGATTGATTACCTTAGACAGCATGTGAGTGAGATGAAAAAGGCGATTCTGGAAGACGGAGTTGAAGTGATAGGTTACACTCCTTGGGGTTGCATAGACCTTGTCAGTGCCGGAACAGGAGAGATGAAAAAGAGATATGGCTTAATCTATGTCGATAAAGACAATGATGGAAAGGGTTCATTAAAGCGAGTTAAAAAAGATTCTTTCTACTGGTATAAAGAATGTATTAAAAGTCAAGGGAAGATAATATAACACTTCGTCAAGTACACGAATGATTAATTAAAAGCCCTTGTCTCCATCGGCAACAACTGGAGACAAGGGCTTAAGCTTTTTCAAAGTTTTACCCGAAATTTATTAGGGATTTTTTTTACTGGTGCTTACTGAGAATATCAAATATGATCTTGGCATTATCTGTGTTGTCGATCAAACCGGCGAAGCGATGACTTGCCGGACCGTAGGCATAGACCGGAACATCTTCACCTGTATGTCCACCTGTTGTCCAGCCGGTATATGAACGGTTATCAATAATCGCTTCAATAGCATTATCAATCTTTGTTACATCCGCACTTTTGGCTGCTTCGTTCACCGATTGAATCTCTTCAGGTTTCAACTCCAGTTTCAGATAACTTTTCAGTGTTTCTTCAACCGAAGCACCTTTTGCAATTTGTGCTGCCATGAAGTCAGGTGTGCGCAGTGCAGCTTTGATTGGGTCTACGAAGAAGTTGTATTCTCCGTCTTTTCCAAGCGTAAGTCCGCCCGTGGAGTGGTCGGCAGTAGCTACGACAAGTGTTTCACCGTCTTTTTTGGCAAAATCAATAGCTGCCTGAAATGCTGCTGCGAAATCATCCATTTCACTCATCGCGCCAACGATATCATTATCATGTCCTGCCCAGTCGATCTGGCTGCCTTCGACCATTAGAAAGAATCCTTTGTCGTTCGAACTGAGGCGATCAATCGCTGTATTGGTCATCTCAGCTAATGATGGAGTTGCAGCAGTACGATCAATCAACTTGTCCAGCCCTCCGTCCGCAAACAGTCCAAGAACTTGTTGATTCTTATCAGCAAGGAGAGAGGAACGATCCGTCACATAGCTGAATCCGGCCTTCTGGAACTCCTTCGTCAGATCACGACCCTCGCGTACAAAATTGGATTTCCCTCCACCCAGAAGTACATCCACCTTATGCTTGCCATTAATCAACTCATCATAATAATCGTCCGCAATAGCATCCATATTTTTTCGACTGATATCATGGGCACCAAATGCAGCTGGTGTGGCATGAGTGATCTCCGACGTAGCCACGAGTCCGGTGGCTTTCCCGTTTTCTTTTGCCTGCTCAAGTACGGTTTTGACTTCCTTCTGCTCAGGGTCAACCGCAATGGCCGCATTGTATGTTTTTACACCTGCCGACATGGCCGTTGCTGCGGAAGCGGAATCCGTCACATTTTGTTTATCATCATCCGGATAGGTCATTTGTGCCCCAACAAGATAAGGGTCGAATACGGTTTTATCCATGCCCTTCGTCGAAGGATCATCTTTCATATAACGGTAGGCGGAAGTATAAGAGGTCCCCATGCCATCCCCAATGAGGAAGATGATGTTCTTGATTTGTTTTTTCTCCACACTTACAGCTTGAACGGCACTTGCTTGTCCGCCGGACAAGAGAGTAGAAGCCGATACAGCCAGAGTCAGCGCTACCGCTGGTAATACTCTTTTGGATAATTTCACAATGATTCCTCCTCATAATATCTCAACAACAAAAATGAATGCATGAATCTATATTCATTTGTTCATCATTAAGAAGGTTAGCATTTATATGTAAATGAAAACCAAGAACTTTGTATACCTGATGTAAATTAAACAAATATACGGCGATAACTTTAATTTCTTTGCATGAGGAGCAAGTCAAACATTCCAATTAGGGCATATGTTTCCGGCGATAGATTCACATGATCTTCTACATACGAGATTACAAAAATATACTCATTCCGCTGTTTTTGAAGTATGATACAACATAAGTAGAACGCTTTCATTTTTTATATTACTGTTAGTATACAATCAATTTCATTTTCAGGAGGCTCTTTACCATTGACCAAAACAACTCCAAATTATGATGGGTATCTCTTTGTACATTTTATTGGCGAACAACCAGACGGAGAGCAGGTTTATTTCTCCTATAGCGAGGATGGTCTTCACTGGAAGGACCTTAATGGCGGATCACCTGTGCTGTTTTCCGACCTTGGAGAAAAGGGGGTACGGGACCCGTTTCTGGTTCGTTCAGTCAAGGATAATAAATTTTATCTGATTGCTACGGATCTCCGCATCGCAAGCGGCAAAGGATGGAGTCATGCTGTTAATGCCGGGAGCCGTGACGTAATTATATGGGAATCCAGCAATCTCGTGAACTGGTCATCCCCATGGAACGTTACACTAGGTGTTGAGGGCGCTGAATGTGTCTGGGCACCGGAAGCTGTCTATGATGAAATGGCAGATGAGTTTCTTGTATTCTGGGCTTCTGCGACGCAGGAACCTCAGGAGCAAGAACGAAAACAAAAAATATACAGCGCTCGTACAAAAGACTTTCGTACGTTCTCTGCATCGGAAAAATACATTGAGCGTGATAATCATATTATTGATACAACGATTCTTCCTGCGGATGGCTCTTATTATCGATACTCCAAGGATGAAACAACCAAAAACATACGGGTAGAAAAAGGAGACTCTCTCGACAAAGGGGCATTTGTTACACTTCAAGCTCCGGTACTGGAGGCTATGGCAGGTGTGGAGGGACCTCAAATCTTTAAATTCAATGACCGGGAGGAATGGTGCCTGATTGTTGATCGATTTGCTGAAGGCAAGGGTTATCTTCCTCTGCTGACTACGGATCTGGGAAGTGGAGAATTCCGAATCGTCCCTGATGGTAAATTCGATATGGGATCAACTCAAAAGCGGCATGGAAGTGTCCTGCCAATCACAGCTGAGGAGTGCAGCCGGCTTCTCGTGGCTTTTGGGGATGGTCATCAGGTGCTTCCCGGACAATATGCCGATCCTGATGTCGCACAGTTTGGGGATCGTTACTATATGTATCCGACAACAGATGGCTTCGAGGGGTGGTCGGGGACACAGTTCAAAGTGTTTTCTTCTTCAGACCTGAAGCATTGGCAAGATGAAGGTGTTATCCTTGATCTGGGAACAGAGGATGTAGCTTGGGCAACCGGTAATGCCTGGGCACCGGCAATAGCCAACCGTAACGAAAAGTTCTATTTTTATTTCTGCGGCAAAATGCTGAACGGCGAGAGTGCCATCGGCGTTGCTGTAGCAGATACACCGATTGGTCCATTCCTGGCCGAGTCACAGCCTTTAATCACAATGGAGCAGTTGAAACGTCTGGGCATTACTATGGGCCAAGCTATTGATCCCTCCATCTATGTCGAAGATGATGGAAGACCGTATCTGCTATTTGGCAATGGACATGGTGCCATTGTGGAGCTTGGTGAAGACATGATAAGTGTCGTTGAGGACACAATGAGCAATCTGGCGGGCTTGCATGATTTTCGTGAGGCGGTAACCGTGTTGAAGCAGGGTGGACTATACCACTTTACATGGTCCTGTGATGACACAGGTAGCGAAGAGTATCATGTAAATTATGGTACGGCAGAGCAGTTATATGGTCCAATTACCTATCGATACCCAATCTTGAGCAAAAATGTCGAGAAGGGCATGCTGGGAACAGGTCATCACTGTATCTTTAATGAAAATGAAACCGGTCAACTACGGATTGCCTATCACCGTTTTGTAACACCACTGTCCAGATTCTCCTCTGGAAAGGGGTATCACCGCGAAATATGTATGGACCCGCTTCTTTTTGGTAAGGACGGACTGATTCAGCCTGTTATACTCTAAAATAAGCAATTCAATTGAATTGCTATTTAATGAAGGCTTGATACAGCATGAATGCCTGTCAAATGTCGCTTTTAGCGGTTTTGGCAGGCATTTTTATCATCCACCTGGAACAAGCAAAGCCGTAGGGTTGAGCGGGTATGCGACTTATTAAACGCATTAATTCCAGAATACATTTGACAGACGAATCAATAAATCGTATTATTACGATATAACGATTTAGGAGGAATACTTTTGAACACTCCCGCTTTTGACAGTAATAACATTAAACAGTTCGATGAACCAGCTAATCTGCTGAAAGCTCTGTCTCACCCCATTCGTTTATGCATTGTGCGCGGACTGATGATGAAAAAAAAATGTAATGTTTCTTATATGCAGGAATGTCTGGATCTTCCCCAATCAACAGTCTCACAACACCTCCAGAAACTTCGTAGTGCAGGTATTGTTGCTACGGAGCGGAATGGTCTTGAAGTGAACTATGTGCTTGCCGATCAACGGGTTGAACAGATTATCAAAACTTTATTTGAAAAGGATGATTGTGAATCATGAGCAAAAAAGTACTCATTGTTGGCGGTGTAGCTGGAGGTGCATCTGCAGCTGCACGTCTTCGCCGTCTGGATGAACATGCCGAAATTATTATCTTTGAGAAAGGGCCCTACATTTCATTTGCCAATTGTGGTTTGCCTTATTATATAGGTGGCTCCATCGATGATCGAAAGCGTCTGCTGGTGCAAACGCCAAAAGGGATGGCAGATCGCTTTTGTATCGATGTGCGTACAAGAAGTGAGGTTATAGCTATCGATTCGCAGAAGCGAGTGGTTAAGATACAGTCCCAGGAGCGCGGTGCATATGAAGAAAGCTATGACGAGTTGATATTGTCACCAGGTGCTAAACCGATCATTCCCGATCTGCCGGGCAAGGACAATCCACTAATTTATACCGTACGAAGTATTCCAGATATTGATCGGATCAAAGACCAGGTAAGTTCGTCTAACAACAAGTCTTCGATTGTCATAGGCGGTGGATTTATAGGTGTGGAAATGGCTGAGAATTTAAAGGAAGCTGGTCTGGATGTAACGCTGATTGAGGGGAACGCACAAGTACTCACACCCTATGATACCGAGTTAGCAGCCGCATTGGCACAGGAAATGGAGAATCATGGTGTAAACCTGCTGTTTTCCAAACGTGTTCAGGGATTTCATTCCCTAGAGCAGGGCATAGGGGTTGAACTTGCCGATGGTCATGTGTTGACAGCTGACATGGTTATTCTTGCGATAGGCGTAACACCAGACACCTATTTTTTGAAAGATAGCGGCGTTTCGCTGGGTTCACGTGGACATATTATCGTAAATGAAGCCTTGGAAAGTAGTGTGCCACATATCTATGCTGTTGGGGATGCGATCGAAGTAACGGAAACCATTCATGGTACGAAGGCAACAATACCACTTGCCGGACCTGCCAACAAACAAGGTCGTATTGTTGCCGACCGTATCGCAGGGCTTCAATCTACCTACAAAGGAACACAAGGTACGTCCATTATCAAAGTATTTGGAATGACCGCAGCTACGACAGGCAGCAATGAAAAAACACTACAGCGTCTCGGCGTGGACTATCAAACCGTTATCGTACACCCTGCTTCTCATGCATCGTATTATCCGGGTTCAAGCGCAATTACTCTTAAACTGCTATTTACTCCGCAAGGTAAAATTTTAGGCGCACAAGCAGTCGGTTATGATGGAGTGGATAAACGAATTGATGATATTGCTGTAGCCATTCATTTTGGAGGACATGTCCGGGATTTAACAGAGCTTGAACTGAGTTACGCGCCTCCTTATTCGTCTGCCAAAGATCCCGTGAATATGGCTGGATATGCAGCAGAGAATATGATTACCGGACGTGTTCAGACGTTCACCTATAATCAACTGGCTGATCGTCAGCCGGGGCAGTCGATACTTCTGGATGTACGCAGTGAAATTGAGCATCAAAATGGTCATATTCCGGGTTCACTCTCTATTCCAGTTGATGAGCTTCGTCAACGTTTAGATGAATTAGACCCATCCAAAGAAATCTGGCTATACTGTCAAGTCGGCTTACGTGGTTACACTGCTTCGCAAATTTTGCGTCAGCATGGTTTTAGTGTAAAAAACTTAAGTGGTGGTTATAAAACATACCGTCAAGCCCAGTTTAATCCTGCTCCATTTACTACTGAAAAACAAGATCATCATGATTCTGCGGTGGACGTTAAGGAAAAAAAGTCTATTCCCTCTGAGTCGATACAACCGCAACGTATTGATCATGAGTTGAACGTTTGCGGATTAAGTTGTCCTGGTCCCCTAATTCAGGTTAAGCAGAAAATGGATCAACTAGCGAACGGAGAAACCCTTCGCGTGAAAGCTTCCGATCCAGGATTCTATGAAGATGTCAAAGCATGGGCCACAATGTCGGGTTCCACAATCTTGCAGTTGGAAAGACTGAAAGGCGGTACAATTGAGTCTGTCATTGCCAAAAATACAGCACAACCCGTATCCAATGCCCCAATCAGCGATCCTGCCAGCACGATGGTTGTTTTCAGTGGTGATCTGGACAAAGCGATCGCTTCACTCATTATTTCAAATGGGGCAGCAGCCAGTGGACGGAAAGTAACCCTATTTTTCACGTTTTGGGGATTGAGTATTATTCGCAAGCAGCAACCGCAGAAGTTATCCAAAACTATGATCGGCCGTATGTTTGATATGATGTTACCTCGCGGGAGCCAGAAGCTTGGCATGTCCAAAATGCATATGCTTGGAGCAGGCCCGAAAATGATCCGTGGTTTGATGAAAAAACATCATGTGCCTTCGTTGGAAGAATTGATAGAGAGCGCTATTGAACAAGGAGTAGAGATCGTTGCCTGCCAAATGTCTATGGATTTAATGGGAATTCAGCGTGAAGAATTAATAGATCAAGTCAAAATTGGTGGTGTGGGTTACTATCTTGGACAAGCATCACAAGCCAATCATAATCTGTTTATTTAAAAAAATTAGTAATGCTGAGCAGGATAATTGAATGCGTACCAATAGAATGCCACGATGAGTGGCATTTTTTTGTTCAAAAAAAATGAACGTTTCATTCAGAAACGGTTCTTTGACTTACATTTAACAGCAACATAGAGTGATGACAAGGACGGTGGTTGATTTAGCTAGGCAAATGAGAAGCATATATACCCTTGACTTTCCCCTGTACGGGAAACTATATACTCGCATTAGGTTAAAAGATTGGAGATGATATGTTGTTCAAAATCAGTGCGTTTTCCAGGCTAAGTAGGGTCTCATTAAAAACACTGCGTTATTATGACCAGATTGGCATACTTAAGCCGAGAAAGGTAGATCACGATACGGGTTACCGTTACTATTCCGCAGATCAGCTTCTCGAGCTCAACCGAATCTTCATTTATAAAGAATTGGGGTTCACGTTGCCACAAATCACACAGCTGTTACAGGAACATATTACATTGGAGAATATTCAAGGCATGTTTAAGCTAAAAAGAAGCGAAATTCAGCAGATTATCGATACGGAACAAGCCAAACTTGTCCGGATTGAGGAACGCATGCAGCTTATAGAGGAAGAGGGGCACGTCGAAACTGGGCAAGAAATCCGAATCAAAGAGGAAGGTGCTCGGCAGTTTCTTTTTCAGACAGGGTGCGGGAGGGAAGAGGAGATCCCGAGTTTATTTCATCAGTTTGATCAATCATTAACAAAAGAAATGCGCCAACTGATCAACGGACCTCAGGTTGTTTTGTGGAAAGAAATCGCAGGACAAGAGGAAGAGTTCGAGTTTGAAATAGGTTACTTCTTAAACTGTGAGCTGCGATCACCTCCCGACCCATTTCAACTGCGGACTCTTCCTGCCGAGCCCATGATGGCCACCATAGCTTATCGTTCCAATGCCACCTTTGCCTGTAAAGCCTGTGTTCATCTAGCTACATGGATTGAGAATAATAACTATCAGATCAAGGAGAACGGAGCTGGTAGGGAATTATATTTACCCTTATCTCAAGAACAAGATGTACAGTTTATAGAAATACAAATTCCAATACTAAATAGATAACTAGAGAAGACGGAGTGGATTAAAGTGAAAAATAAATGGATTATATATATCTTGGCATTGGCTGTTTTTCTGATTGGAACCCTTGAATACATTATTACAGGAGTCATTGAAATGATCGCCTCAGACTTGAGCGTATCTACTTCCGAAGTGGGTTTACTGGTGACTGTATTCGCTCTGGCAGCGGCCATTATCGCTCCGATTCTCATTGCAATTACCATAAATATGGATCGCAAGAAGTTACTGTTGTCCGCCCTCAGTGTGTTTATTGCCAGCAACGGACTTATGCTTGTTGACCTTTCTTACGAAACTTTACTATGGGTGCGAATTATTCAAGGGGCTAGCGGAGGAGTGGCTACCGTAGTAGCAATGGCCGTATCGACACGACTGGTTGAAAAAGAAAAAAGGGGCAATGCCATCGGCATCATTTTGATGGGGCTAAGCAGTTCGCTAGTGCTCGGTGTCCCATTGGGCACATTTTTTAGTGAAATGTTTGGATGGAGAGTTCTATTTATATTCATTGGATTGTTAAGTGTTCTTCCATTACTTATTATCTACAAAAAGGTTCCGGCAATCAAAGAGGAAGAAAAGATCACCCTCAGAATGCAACTCTCCATTTTGAAAAATCCACTCATTCTGACTGCCTTGCTTATTACATTATTGTATATCGGCGGCTATTCGACACTGTTCACGTATATTACGCCTTTCTTGCAAGCTACATCCACTCTTACTATGACCGAGATAAGCGGTGTTCTGTTTCTCGCGGGAATTTGCAGCTTTGTCGGATCAAAAGTGGGCGGACAATTGGCAGATGCAAAGGGATCAAAGTTTACAATTTGTCTAGGCCTTCTGTTACAAGGCATAACTCTTCTTTTGTTTGCTCTAGCTGGAGTTAATCTTATGATGTTAATCTTGGTTTTAATGATTTTTATGTTAGCAACGTGGAGCATATCTCCGGCCCAGCAACTATATCTGGTTACACTGGCACCTCGTAATCCCGACATTGCCCTTAGCGTAAATACGTCATTTATCCAATTTGGTTTTGCACTGGGATCTGGATTAGGTGGGATTGTGATCAGTCGTTCATCTGTTATGTATTTGAATTGGTTGGGTTTTGGAGCTGTAGGGATTGCTTTACTTCTTGCCATCTTATTATTTAAGAAATCGAGAAGCAGAACTGGAACTCCAGATCCAGTGTAATTTCAATGATGAGTAATTCTTGCTTATGAGTAAAATAAAAAGAGGATCTCTTCAGCATTCACTGCTCAAGAGATCTTTTTGGCGTATAACAAAGTTATAACAAGAATCACATTACATAATTATGGTAGATTAGAGCAACAATCGATTTACAAATTACTGTTATGTTGTTTACTGTCCACCTGTATTCGAAGCCCAGACAGGATACCAGCCCAAGGCCGGATTTTCATTGTTGTACAGCACCAGATTACCGTCAGTTTGCATGATGAGCACATTGCCTCTAAGATTGGCTGGCACATTGTCTGCTCCGTACCATGCCTTAGCCCACGCCAGGTTATCCGATGTCCAATAAGGTGTATTTTGCGGATCTGATATGACCAACTTCCCGCTGAAATAATTAATCTGGAGTTTATGTATTCTTGTGTCTTTAGTGTTGCTGTGCCATATCATTTTACGTGATTTGACGTCCCAGATCTGCGCATCACCATAATTGTCAAATTGAAACGAGAACCTGTTATTGTTTGACACTAACCCTCCACCTGCGACATTATACATAATGTCATAAATCAGCCGATCTCCACTGGCAGCGGAAGTCGCGGGTGAAAATGAAATCAAAAACATAAACATGGCAAGGCAAGATAAAAAGACTTTTTTCATAGAATATCCTCTTTTCCTTAATATGTTTTAAGTTACCTATCAAATATAGCATATATATTTCTTTAATGGATAAATTTTCAATTAACGACCAACTATCTGCAAGATTCTTTTCTGGACTGATCAGTTCAGATATGTTATATTTCTGAAACGGGAGGTGTTACTTATCGCCAGGACTAAAGAATTTGACAAAAATCAAGCGTTGCACCAAGCGATGCTGTTGTTTTGGAAAAAAGGATACGAGGCTGCTAGCATACCGGATTTACTAGAAGTGATGGGCATTAGCCGATCCAGCCTTTATGATACGTTTTCCGACAAGCAAACCTTGTACAGAGATGCCCTGGAGCATTATAAAAAAGGGAGTTCCAATAAGCAGACTATTCTTGAACAAGCATCAAACGTAAGAGATGGAATTCTTCAATTTTTTGAGTATCATATTGCTTCGGCATACGATACTAGCCTACCGGGCGGATGTTTTGTAACGAATACAGCTACAACATTGGAGTCACCAGATGAACAGATAAATGTCTTGATACAGACTAGTTTTTCGGATTTGGAACAAGCATTTTGTGAGCTTTTGGAGAAGGGCCAACAATCGGGAGAGATAGATAAAACAACAGATATCAAAACATTGTCTTATTTATTGCTGAATTTACATCAAAGCATAAATATTATGGCCAAAACAGGTCAAAATCCAGAACGTGCAAAAGAAATGATTAGCTTTGTAATTGCAGGGATATAATTTTTTTTAGCAATATTGGAATGATTGTTCCGTTATTATATTCCTCATATTTTGAAGGTGCCATTTGAAAAGTATCTGCAAGACCATAATTTTTTTAATCATTCTGGAACATTCATTCCGTTATCGAAACATTCCATCAACAATAAGGAGATGCAACCAATGAAGGTATCGTTTATTGGACTTGGAAATATGGGGCTTCCAATGGCACAAAACCTGTTGAAAGCGGGTTATGAATTAGTCATCTTTAATCGGACCCCTGAAAAAGTTGAACCGTTAATAAAACAGGGAGCACGTTATGTCCAAACACCACTAGAGGCAGCGAAAGAAAGCAATCTTGTAATTACCATGTTATCTGATGATGCTGCTTTGAGAGAGATTGTCGAGGGACCAAATGGAGTTCTGAACGGATTATCTGAAAATGGAATTCACGTATCTGCCAGTACGATCAGCGTAGATCTGGCTCGAAAATTATCCGCTTTGCATGCGGAGAGACACCAGCACTTTGTGTCTGCCACCGTAATGGGGCGCCCGGATGCCGCTAAAGCAGCTACATTGCGCATTATTTTAGCTGGTCCGGAACATGCAAGACAACGAGTACTTCCCATGTTAACAGTACTAGGTCAAGAGATATTTGAGATTGGGGATCATGGCGAAGAAGGTAACATTGTCAAAATAGGCGTTAACTTTCTAATTGCTTCAATGCTGGAAGCATTGTCGGAAGCGCAGCTCATGGTTGAAAAGCACGGCATTAAGCCGTCCCGATATATGGATGTTGTGAATGCTCTTTTTCAATCTCCGGTATATCAGAACTATGGAGCGATCATGACCGAACAGCGATTTGAACCAGCCGGTTTTAAAATGACGCTCGGGTTAAAGGATGTTGCATTAGCTATCGAGGCAGCCAAGTCAGTTCAAGCTCCACTCCCTTTAGGTCAGCTTATTCATCAACACCTCTCTGAAGGAATTACCCATGGTTATGGTGAGTTGGATTGGACGGCTTTAATCCGTTGTCTTGAGCATTCCTCTTAAGGAAAGAAAAATATAAGGAGAGATTAATTATGGAAATAGGTGTTACTTCATTCGTAGAAACAAAGCCTGATACTAAGACCGGAGTTGTGATGAGTCACGCACAGCGATTGCGAGAAGTCGTGGAAGAAATCGTCCTTGCAGATCAGGTAGGACTTGATGTGTTTGGCATAGGTGAGCATCATCGTGATGATTATGCAGCATCTTCACCAGCAATGGTGTTGTCCGCTGCCGCGCCCCTCACAAAACGGATTCGATTGACAAGTGCTGTGACGGTCCTATCTTCAGCAGATCCTGTCCGTGTGTTTCAGGATTTTGCCACGCTTGACGGTCTCTCCAATGGACGTGCCGAGATTATAGCGGGTCGAGGTTCCTTCATTGAGTCCTTTCCACTGTTTGGTTATAACCTGCATGACTACGAGGATTTATTTAATGAAAACATTGAATTGCTTCTTAAATTACGGGAATCCGAGAAAGTAACATGGAATGGAGGCCATCGACCAGCGATACATAATCTGGGGGTATACCCGCGTCCTGTTCAGAATTCTATACCTGTATGGATCGGTAGCGGAGGTACTCAGGAGTCTGCCATACGTGCTGGAATTCTAGGTCTGCCACTTGTTCTTGCAATTATCGGTGGAAATCCAACGAAATTTGCGCCACTTGTAGAACTGTATAAAAAGGCGGCAACTCATGCTGGTCATGATGTATCACAGCTTCGGGTAGGTTCACATTCTATCGGATTTGTTGCAGAAGATACGGAAAAAGCCGCAGAACTCTTTTTCCCGTCCACTCAGTACGGCATGAATAAACTCGGCAAAGAGCGGGGGTGGGCATATTACGATCGTTCCAGCTATGACGCTGCCCGCAGCTCTGATGGTGCGTTGTATGTAGGGGATCCGGAAACAGTTGCTCAAAAAATTATTCATCTGCGCAAGCATGTAGGAATTACACGTTTCATGATGTATGTTCCCTTAAGCACGATGCCACATGAGTTGGTAATGCAGGCTATAGAACTGCTCGGTAAAGAGGTTGCACCGCGAGTACGAGAGGAAATTTCCAAGTGGGAAGCTGAAATGAGATAAGGA
The DNA here is from genome assembly GCF_037979415.1 of Paenibacillus sp. FSL H7-0940. Classification (NCBI taxonomy): domain Bacteria; kingdom Bacillati; phylum Bacillota; class Bacilli; order Caryophanales; family Paenibacillaceae; genus Paenibacillus; species Paenibacillus sp. FSL H7-0940. The sequence continues at coordinate 2,068,518 of NZ_CP150280.1, read as the reverse complement.
TTAACTAAAAAACATAAATGAACGAATTCATTATTATATTTGGAGGAATTATCATGAGTATTGAGACACGTATATTACCAGAATTAAGAGAGGTATATTCACAATTTCCAGGGTTTGAATTGGAGAAAAATTTAGAGTGGAGCAGAAACTTAGTATCGGCTGCATCGGTGAAAAAATCAGAGCATGTAAACACAACTAGCCGGAAAATTCCGAGGGATGGAGGTGAGATGCTGGTCAAAATTTATGAGCCAGCCGAACGAACGAATGATTTACTACCAGCCATGTTATGGATTCATGGGGGTGGGTACGTGTTAGGACATCCAGATATGGACGACAAATTGTGCGAACGTTTTGTTCAGACAGCAGAATGTATTGTCGTATCAGTCGATTATAGGCTCGCTCCTGAGCACCCTTATCCTGCGGGGATTGAAGATTGTTATGCTGGATTGGTATGGATGACGGAGGAAGCAACAATGCTTGGCATTGATGTGAATCGGGTTGCGATTGCCGGTGCTAGCGGTGGCGGAGGACTGACAGCAGCACTCGCGCTAATGGCACGTGATAAAGGAGGTCCGTCTATTATCTTCCAAATGCCATTGTATCCGATGTTAGATAATCGTAACATCACGCCATCTAGTCATGAGATTACAGAAGAGGGTTCAATCTGGAACCGAACGGACAACGTGGCTGCTTGGAATATGTACCTTGGTGAGGAGAACGATATCAGTGGAAGTTCTTCTTATGCAATACCTTCGAGAGCAGAGAGCTTGGCCGGATTGCCACCAGCCTATACTTGTGTAGGTCAGCTCGATCTATTCCGAGACGAGACGATGGAGTATGTGGCACGATTAGCACAAGCAGGTGTGGATGTAGAATTTCACCTCTATCCAGGTTGCTTCCACCTTTTCGAAATTCTTGCTCCAGAAACAGAAGTGAGTCAAAGTACTGTTAAGGGTTATATGGATGCAATGGCTCGTGCTCTTCATCCCAATAGAACCCTTAATTAAGGATTGATGAATCAGAACCTTTTAAGTTAAAGAAAATTTATAATAGGAAACTTTATGTCAGAAGAAGTCACTAAATTAGTGACTTCTTTTGTTTGGAGACATAAGTATAGATAAATAATCCAAAAAGTTCGAAATGGGGTTAAGCTCCAGGATTCCAATCAGGAAGACTCTTGGATTTGGTCTTTCCAATGTAATCAATCTATTCAATCCAGAAGTGATTATTGTTGGTGGAGGAATGTCGGCAGCCGGTGACCGCTTGCTGAATACAGTACGTGACACGGTTAAAAATCATGCATTGCATCTCTCATCCGGTGTATGTCCTATCGTACAAGCAAAGTTAGGTGGGCAAGCAGGAATGATCGGCGCGGCTGCATATGCAAAAAATAAGATGCCATTATAAGGTATCACAATATGATAATTGATCAATCATGCTTGAGAATATGTCATTGCATCATACAGTCTAAAACCTTAACTTAAAATGACAGCAGAGAACGCTAACAACCTCGATGACGTTTATACCGATTAAATGGCTAAAGTATGTAAACGCCTATTGGACAGAGTGGGAATTTTTCCATTGATCTAAGTACATCCCCCTTAAAAGTGAGATTTATATCCCAACTCTGTTAAGTCAGCCGGGACACCTTCATGTCGTTTATGAAACTGTTTAGGCGAGGAACCGGTCATTTGTTTGAACTGCCTGCAAAAATGCTCGACATTACGGTAACCGCATCGATCGGCAATCTCTGCAACCGTATACAAATGATGTCTAAGATATTCTTTGGCCAAACGTATTCTGCTATGAATAACATCCTCCATACACGAGAGGCCAAACGATTTCTTGTACATCAACTGCAAGTACCCCGGACTGACGTTTATGATCTTCGCCATTTCTGATATTGTCCAAGGATGGCTGGGATGGTTATGAATTGCCGTTCGAAGCTTCAACAGAGGATAGTGCTGAGGACTAATATCCTCTTGGACACAAGACTCAAGCAATTTATTGAACAAGGTTCGCAGCAGGCAATTGATGGATGATTCCCGGTAATCGTTCTGAAAAGAATGCTCTGCAACAAGCAATTGGAACAGCTTATGACAGTATTCCGGATCATCCAGTGGGAAAGGTGTGCCTGGCGGAAGGGAGGTATCGGTTACAAACGGTTCATCACTTTCAAAACGAATCCAATCATTTATATAGCGCTCTGAACAAGCCCGATAATATATTTTTTGATACGGTTTGAAAAGTACAGCACAATGAGCCGGGTATTCCTTAAGTTGTCCATCAACCCAAAACTGGGCAGGGGTCTGTGTAATGACTAATAACCAGGCATCATGTCCTTCAGGGATATCAAAAACAAAATGATTCTGATGTACCGCGTCACATTCAACGTAAAAAATAGATGTCATGGTTCTTCCCCTTTATCTTTAGGTTGTAAAAAAGAATAACCCATACTCTACTTAAGCTATTTTCTATTATACGAGAGTTATCTGTATTTCATAGAACGAATGTACTATTACAATTATATGAGGAGTGTAGCTGTAATGAACAAGCAGGGGTTCAACCCATATCTTCCATCTTGGGAGTACGTACCTGATAGTGAGCCTTATGTATTCAATGAAAGAGTGTATGTGTATGGTTCACATGACCGTTTTAACGGACATGCCTTCTGTCTGAACGATTATGTATGCTGGTCTGCACCCGTGAATGACCTTGGGAATTGGAGAAATGAAGGGGTGATCTACCGAAAAACAGATGACCCGCTGAATCCGAATGGCCATATGTGTTTGTATGCGCCAGATGTTACGCTGGGTCCCGATGGGCGGTATTATCTGTATTATGTGCTCGATAAGGTACCCGTTGTTTCGGTGGCTGTATGTGATGCACCTGCTGGCAAATATGAATTCTATGGTTATGTACAATATGGCGACGGCACTCGTCTGGGCGAAAGAGAACGGGACGAGCCCCAGTTCGATCCCGGCGTGATGACTGAAGGACAGCACACTTATCTGTATACCGGCTTCTGTGCGGCCGGAGACCAATCAAGACATGGCGCGATGGCCACGATGCTAGGTCCGGATATGCTGACGATTGTAGAAGAACCCATATTCGTAGCACCGAGCGAGCCTTACAGTGAGGGCAGCGGTTATGAGGGCCATGAATTTTTTGAGGCGCCTTCCATTCGGAAGAGAGGTAATACCTACTATCTGGTGTATTCCTCCATCGTTATGCATGAATTATGTTATGCCACCAGCCGATTTCCAAATAAAGGATTTACATATCAGGGCGTCATCGTAAGCAACTGTGATCTCCATATCAACTCCTACAAACCTGCTGACAAACCCATGTATTATGGAGGCAATAACCATGGCAGCATTGTGGAGATCAACGGAGACTGGTATGTCTTCTATCACCGTCATACCAATGGGGACGCATTCAACCGGCAGGGCTGTATTGAGAAGATATCTTTTGAAGAGGACGGCAGCATTCCTCAGGTGGAAATGACCTCCTCTGGTCCAAGTGGGAGACCGCTTGAAGGAAAAGGCGAGTACCCCGCATATCTTGCATGTAATCTTTTGACCAAAGATGATCAGAAGTACACTGGAGGTTTCGGGGCAGGAGCCTGGCTGGACAGCCGCTTTCCAAAGATCACCCAGGATGGTAGAGACGGTGATGAAGAGGTCGGATATATCGCCAATATGGTTGAATCCGCAACGGCAGGTTTTAAATACTTTGATTGCCGAGGAATTCGCCAGGTCTCGATCAAGGTACGGGGATATTGTCAAGGGGTATTTGAGGTCAAAACCGCATGGAACGGTCCTGTCCTGGGTACAATCCCGGTACATTTCACCAATCATTGGCAACCCTATTCAGTCGAGATGACCATTCCGGATGGTATACAGGCTTTGTATTTTACGTACAGAGGTTCTGGAAGTGCAAGCCTTGCATCATTTATTTTAGCGTAATCCTCAAACACATGATCTGAGCAATCCAGACAAAACAAAGCAGCTGCTGGTCATCCAGTAGCTGTTTTGTTGACCGATCAGCCTATGCGGCTCAGATAATTGGGTTTTTTATGATTAAACTTTTAGTCATCCGCAACGTTGGCTTCTCCAGCCTGCTGCGAATGGCTGCGATATTCGCTTGGCGCGATGCCTGTCCACCGCTTGAACTGGCGGCTGAAATGCGCATTGGTCTTATACCCCAGCATCATCGCAATATGGTCTATGTTCAAGTCGGTTTGCTTTAACAGCCGCTGCGCTTCGTTCAGAAGGGTTTCGGATAGAAACTTGCGTGGAGGGATGCCGTATACCTGCCGAAAAATACGATTAACCTGTGACGGGCTTATGCTCAGCGATTTGGCAATGTCCTGAATCCAGGTTCGATCGCTCTCCTGAATTTCCCCGTGAAGATGGATATACCTTACCGAATCCTCAATGTGCTCAGCAATCTGATGGGCAATGGTTTCTTTTCTCGACAATGTAACGGAGGCTTGCTGAGATAACTGACCGACCAGGGAACCGAGCAGTTCAAACACGGCGGCATGTACCTTCATTTGTTTGGAGGAAGATAGTGAGCTAGACAAATGCTCTGTGGACAGGCCATACAAAGTAGACAGGGAAGGGGAAAGACCCAGAGCCAAATTCGAATTTGCCGGATAATAGATGTCTTTGCAACGGTTAAGTTCTCTGCAAAAGGATGTATCGTGTATGCTGAAATGCACGGAAAAATAAGTGAACCCCTCCGGTCCGGCTCCGGTGCAAGAGTGGGTCATACCAGGCCGGATGAACAGAAGGTCGCCAACCGACTGCCGATAAGACTGCCCGTTGACAACCATGTTCATCTGCCCGTCCATCATCCAGTGGACTTCATACATTGAATGTTCATGAGACGGATAAGTCCAGCTGGAATCTACCTTTCTTGCATGCAGCCCCAATAATTGAAAAGACATGCGAACATCGGGTAGACGACCTAAATACACAGCATCCGAAAGCTTGGTCACAGCAAACCAACCCCCTTGTACTATTCTATATTCCAACATCCTGTCATCGGAGTGTCCTCGTAAATTATCTTTAGTTTAATGGATCTAACCTCATCTTAACAGAAAAAAATGCGTGAAAAGGGTAAATCGTCGGAGTGATTAGAACATCGTCATGAACCATAGCGGGTGCTATGGTAGTATTATCAACCCGATGGGGAAAAATGGAGGCAAGCCTGAATGAGAATTATTCGATTTCTGGACGGACAACAGAAGTGGCTGGCAGCCGTTACGGATGATGAACAAGCGTATCGTTTGCCACAAGCAGATTTTATGACTTTGATCTATCAAGCAAGAAAGCAGGGGATTTCTCCAGTCCAACTTGTTGAAAGCGCTTTTAAACCGTCAAACAAGTTAACTGACGATTGGACATCCCTGCATCTAATCACTCCATTGGAAGCTCCGGAAGTATGGGCGGCGGGTGTGACTTATCAGCGCAGCCGCGAAGCGCGAAATTATGAAGCAACGGAAGGCAAGCTGGATGCAAAGACCTTTTACGATAAAGTTTATGATGCCGAAAGGCCGGAGATCTTTTTTAAATCTACAGCAGCCCGCACCGTCGGGCCCAATGAGCCTGTCACGCTTCGCAGCGATTCCAATTGGCAGATCCCGGAGCCTGAGCTGGGGTTGGTGCTTGCCGCGGATGGCAGCATTGTGGGATACATCGTTGGCAATGACATGAGCTGCCGCGATATTGAAGGGGAGAATCCGCTGTATCTACCGCAAGCAAAAATGTGGCGCAATTCCTGCTCGATAGGGCCAGCCATTCGTCTAGCGGAAACGGTGCAAAATCCATATGCGTTCAACATCGTCTGCGAGATATATCGCGAAGGTGAAGTAGTTGTCAAAAGCGAAGCAAGCACAAGTGAGTTAAACCGAAAACTCGATGAGCTGGTCTCTTTTCTGGCCAGAGATAACGATTTGTTTGACGGTACGGTGTTATTGACAGGAACTAGCATTGTGCCACCTAATGATTTTACACTTGCACCCGGGGACCGCATTGAAATATCCATTAGCGATATCGGGACACTTATTAATCCAGTCATTTCAAACTAATGTACAAGGAGGATGAATGCGATGACCACATTTCAGGTAGAGCAGACATACAGCAATTACATTAACGGAGAATGGGTGAAGGCGACGTCCGGTGAAACCGAACCGAGCATCAACCCGGCGAATCGGAAGGAGGTAGTTGGCTACGTACCCACCTCAGGCATAGAGGATCTGAACCGGGCTGTTGCAGCCGCGAAGGAAGCAGCAAAAGATTGGCGGAGGTTATCGGGCGCGGAACGCGGAAACTATCTATTTCAAGCAGCCAATGTGCTGGAACGCCGGGCCGATGAAGTTGCAGAGGCGATGACCAGGGAAATGGGCAAAACACTCCCAGAAGCTAAAGGAGAGACACTGCGCGGTGTAGCAATCTTAAGGTATTACGCCGGAGAAGGCATGCGAAAAACTGGGGATGTCATTCCATCAACGGACAGCGAAGCACTGATGTTTACGACTCGCGTACCCCTTGGCGTTGTTGGGGTTATTGCTCCTTGGAATTTCCCAGTAGCCATTCCGATTTGGAAAACGGCTCCGGCCTTGATTTACGGCAATACGGTTGTGTTGAAGCCTGCTCAGGAAACTGCGGTCACTGCGGCTAAAGTAATGGAGTGTTTTGAAGAGGCGGGCATTCCGGCAGGCGTTCTTAATCTGGTATGCGGCAGAGGCTCAGTGATCGGATCTGCACTTGCTGAGCATCCGGATGTGGGCGGAATAACGTTCACAGGTTCCAATGAAGTGGGCAAACGGGTCGGCGGCGCAGCACTGGCACGTGGGGCCAAGTATCAACTTGAAATGGGTGGGAAAAACCCGATTATTATCGCGGCTGACGCCGACCTGGATTTGGCTGTGGAAGCCACGATCAGCGGTGGGTTGAAATCGACCGGGCAAAAATGTACGGCCACCAGCAAGGTCATTATTGAACGAAAAGTATATGATGCCTTCAAAGAAAAGCTGCTCTCGCAAATCCAGGAAATTCGGCTGGGTGACGGCATGTCTTCTGGAAGCTGGATGGGTCCATGTGCAAGCGAAGGACAGCTCAATACCGTGCTGAGTTATATTCAAAAAGGCCAAGATGAAGGTGCCGTTCTGCTCACTGGTGGAAAAAGAGGGGACGGTCCGGGATTAGAAGAGGGATTCTATGTGCAGCCGACCGTATTTGAAGGGGTCGAATCCCATATGTCCATCGCCCGGGAAGAAATCTTTGGCCCGGTTCTGGCCTTGATTGCGGTAGATTCCCTGGAGGAAGCCATCGAAGCGGCTAATGATAGCGATTATGGCTTGAGTGCTTCCATCTATACACAGAACGTCGGAGCCATGTTGTCTTTCATCCGGGACATGGATGCAGGACTGGTCAGAATTAATGCAGAAACAGCCGGCGTAGAGCTGCAGGCTCCGTTTGGAGGAATGAAGATGTCAAGTTCACACTCCAGAGAACAGGGGCAAGCGGCTATCGAGTTTTTCACGGCCATCAAAACGGTCTTTGTGAAGTCATAAACTGTGGGAGGCTATCATGTACGAACAGATTACGTCGATTATGGGAGAGACCGCGTCCAACTGCTTCGATATCATAGCACATGCTCCAGGGGCTGCCGGACGTCTGCCTTTAACGGATGATTTGCTGCGGAATGCTCCAAGCGGCGACTTGTTCGGCATGTCCCAGAATGTTGGAATGGGCTGGAAGCCCGGGGAATTGAACGGAAAACAATTTCTGATCTTGAGTACACAAGGTGGCATACGCAATGAAGACGGCAGCCCGGCAGCACTCGGTTACCATACCGGCCACTGGGAGGTCGGCCTGCTGATGAAGGCTGCCGCAGAAGAACTGTCAAGCCGGGGAGGAATCCCGTTTGCTGGATATGTCAGCGATCCGTGTGACGGCAGATCACAGGGGACAACCGGCATGTTTGACTCGCTTCCGTACCGGAACGATGCCGCTATGGTATTTCGCAGACTGATTCGCTCGCTGCCAACTCGTAAAGGCGTGCTTGGTGTCGCCACTTGTGACAAAGGTCTTCCAGCGATGATGCTCGCACTTGCCGGCATGCCGCAATTGCCTGGTGTAATCGTTCCCGGTGGCGTCACACTTCCGCCTACCGATGGAGAGGATGCCGGTAAAATTCAGACCATCGGTGCACGGTACGTCAACGGGGAACTTTCTCTGGAAATGGCTTCGGATTTAGGATGTCGAGCTTGTGCTACACCGGGAGGAGGCTGTCAGTTTCTAGGTACCGCGGCTACGGCCCAGGTTGTAGCAGAGGCACTGGGTATGACAGTGCCACATGCCGCGCTTGCACCTTCCGGGCAGCCCATCTGGTTTGAAATGGCGCGCCAATCGTCACGTGCACTCATCCATATGGAGTCACAGGGGATGAGGATGGCAAACATTGTCACTGATGCATCCATTCGCAATGCGATGACCGTTCATGCTGCGTTTGGCGGATCGACCAATCTGCTTCTTCACATACCGGCGATTGCCCATGCCGCCGGTTTAACCGTACCCACGGTACAGGACTGGATACAGGTCAACAAAAATGTTCCAAGGCTGGTTAGCGCCCTGCCAAACGGACCGATCTTTTATCCGACCATACGTGTCTTTCAGGCAGGAGGTGTACCGGAGGTCATGCTACACCTCAGACAGCTTGGTCTGTTGGATGAGTCTGTACCAACGGTTACAGGTACTTCATTGGGTCAGGTACTGGACTGGTGGGAATCGTCGGAACGCCGTCATCTCATGCGGAAGCAGTTAAAAGAGCAGGACGGCATCGATCCGGACAGTGTCATCATGAGTGTAGAACACGCTCAGCGGCTTGGAATCTCATCGACTGTAACATTTCCAACCGGGAATATCGCTCCAGAAGGTTCTGTCATCAAATCCACCTCTATTGATCCTGCTGTACTGGATGAGCATGGCGTATACCGTCATCGTGGCAGAGCAAAGGTGTTTACCACTGAACGTGAGGCGATCCATGCGATTAAGACCGGAGGTATTCTGGCTGGCGACGTTGTTGTGCTTCTCGGGCGAGGTCCATCGGGAACTGGAATGGAGGAGACGTACCAGCTTACATCTGCGCTTAAACATTTGCCTTTTGGCAAATACGTGTCACTGATTACGGATGCCCGGTTCTCGGGTGTTTCCACCGGAGCATGTATTGGTCATGTTGGCCCCGAAGCGCTGGCAGGCGGACCGATTGGCAAGCTGCGGAACGGAGACCTGATTGACATCGCGGTTGATCGTAACACGCTGGAGGGTAGCATTAACTTTGTCGGAGAAGGCGAATTGGAGTTTTCACCGGAGGAAGGTGCTCTCATCCTGGCACAAAGGCCCTTTCATCCAGATATGAGGCCTGATGAGGCTTTGCCGGATGATACAAAGCTCTGGGCTGCATTGCAATCGGTCAGCGGTGGGACTTGGAGAGGGAATGTATATGATGTCGAGCGGATCATAACCGCCCTGGAAGCCGGCAAAAAAGCGCTAGGCTGGTACTGATATCTACCTTTCGTGAATCTGCTGTTGTACAGATCATTACTTTCATACCGGAGGTTTCTTCCATGAATAAGATCAAGAAAATGATCACCAATCCCATCCTGCCCGGTTTCCATCCCGATCCGTCCATCTGCCGAGCAGGGGAGGACTATTATATCGCCACTTCCACCTTTGAATGGTTCCCTGGTGTACGGATTCACCATTCCCGGGATCTGGTTCATTGGCGGCCCATCGCTTCTCCGCTGACTCGTGTAACGCAGTTGAACATGGAGGGCAACATTAATTCCGGAGGCGTATGGGCACCCTGTCTTAGTTACGACAACGGTGTGTTTTACCTGATATACACCGATGTCAAAAGCCGGGTAGGCGCTTTTAAAGATACCCACAATTACCTTGTGACAGCAACGGATATCGAGGGACCTTGGTCCGAGCCGGTTTATCTGAACAGCAGCGGTTTTGATCCTTCCCTGTTTCATGATGAAGACGGACGCAAATGGCTGGTCAATATGATATGGGATCACCGTAAGGGCAAAAACCGGTTTGCAGGCATCGTTCTTCAGGAATATTCCGTCCAAGAACATAAGCTGATCGGACCGGCCGTTAACATATTTAAGGGAACAGAATTAGGCCTGACCGAAGCACCCCACCTGTATAAACACAACGACTATTATTATCTCATTACGGCTGAAGGTGGAACCGGTTATGAGCATGCGGTTACCGCAGCACGTTCCCGTACGTTACAAGGTCCTTATGAGGTCGATCCTGTCAATCCGATCCTCACTTCATACGGCAGACCAGATTTAGCTCTGCAAAAGGCAGGCCACGGTAGTCTGGTCAAAACGCATACCGGCGAATGGTACATGGCTCATCTGGTCGGACGACCCGTTCATCACAAATATTGCATTCTTGGACGTGAGACTGCACTTCAGCCATGTACGTGGAGTGAGGACGGCTGGCTGAGACTTGCGAGCGGTGACCGATATCCGGAGGTTCAGGTGCCTGCACCGATGATCCAGTCCCATCCGTTTGAGCCGATTGCTGAAATGGATGACTTTGATCACTTTGAGCTTCGGCATGATTGGAATACACTTCGCATTCCACCCGATTCGACTTGGCTCAGCTTGACGGAACGTCCCGGTTACTTACGATTGCACGGCATGGAGTCGATGAGTTCAACGCACAGGCAAAGCATGATCGCACGTAGACTTCAGGCCTTGAAGTGTGAAGCCGAGACGTGTCTGGAATTTGCGGCGGACCATCCACAGCAAATGGCCGGATTGATTTTGTACTACGATACCCAGGACTATCTCTACTTACGTGTAACTTATCATGAGGAGAAAGGGCTCTGCCTGGGGATCATTCAGTCCAAATACGGGGTATACGACGAACTGCTGGAGGATATTCCGCTAGAGTTGGTGAGCACGCTCCGTTTAAAGGCTGTGGTGGATCAAGATCGCGCCCGCTTTTATTATGCGTTAAATACTGATTCATCCTGGAATACAGCAGGCGAGTGGGTTGATATCACACATCTGTCCGATGAATCTCCAGAGTATATCCGGTTTACGGGAACCTATATCGGTCTTTGTGTGCAGGATCTAGGTGGAACCCGAAAACATGCCGATTTTGATTACTTTATGTATAAAGAAACAAAGCATGCAGCTGGTGTATTGGAAAACATGTGACGGTCTTTTTGGAAGGAGCAGAGGACCATGAAATGAAATTGGGTAGTATAGCAGCAGAATAGAGGAATACATGCTCACAGAAGAAATGGATGATGGGATAGTGCGGGGCGGTAAGGCTGCGTGGAATTGTGACGATTCTGCTGGGGCTGGACTTCGAGACACTTCGTACATTAACATAGATGGAGTGAGTCAATGATCGGTACAGTAATGTACCGTTTTTTTTGTGTTTAGAGAGAATGTTTTGAGATAGTACTTGATAGAGGTGATCAAGCATGAGTGATTATTCGAAAGACAAACCGTATACAAGCTCCCGATCTGATATCCAAAATGTTCTGCGTGATTCTCGTCTGCCTGCTTTGATCTGGGGCATTCTGATTTATTTTTCTGCATTGTACTCCCAGCTACCGATGTTGCCAACATGGTTTGAATTTATGATGTTTACAGCTCTCATTCTGGTTCACGTTCTGCTGCATTGGTATGCAGGATACGTTGTCGATCGAAGACCCTGGATTTATATTGTGACACAAGGATGTATTGTCTGGGGGTGTGCGTTATTCATGCCTAATGCTCATTCTCTCATTTTTGTAAGTCTATTGACGGCTTTGGCCGGTCAGAGTATTGGCGTATACGCTCAACGGATGAAGGTGCTTCTGGTATGTACCTTTTACTGTACCTTGTTTTCTGCCTCCCTGGTTTGGCTCGGGACTACCGAGGATTTGCCATCTACAGTACCATCGCTCTTCTTCATCATGTTTTTCGTAATCGGCTATGCTGCTTTGTTCTATAAACAAGTTCGTGCCAAATTGCGGACCCAGTCGTTTTTACGTGAATTGGAACGAGCGCACAGGAAAGTGGAGGAGCTAACGATTGCCAATGAACGTCAAAGGATGGCCCGTGATTTACATGATACCCTTGCACAAGGGCTGGCAGGTCTTATCATGCAGCTTGATGCCGTGGATGCGCATTTAGAAAATGATAATAACCATCGTGCCCACGAGATTGTTCAGTTGTCAAAAGCCCAAGCAAAGCGCACGCTTTCAGAAGCGAGAAGCGCAATTGACGACTTGCGTTCGTATTCTGCAGAGGTCATAGATATTTCTAAAGCAGTGAAGGAAGAGGCTGAACATTTCTCACATATAACAGGGATTCGTGTTGTCACTCGGTTATCGATGCCCCATCTGGTGGTGCCGAAGTTGATCTTCGAACATAGCTTACATATCATCCGAGAATGCTTGGCCAATACAGCTAAATATGCTAATGCTACGAATGTAGAAATCGTGGTTGCTGCACAGGAAAACGAAATCGAGCTAAACATAACGGATGACGGGATAGGGTTCGATACCAACCTCATGGAGAAACAATCCGGTAGTTATGGTTTAATTGGCTTATATGAACGAACCCGAATTATGGGCGGGGAGATCGGAATTGAAAGCGGAAAGCAAGGAACCCAAGTTTCTGTTCGCATCCCATTACAACAGGAGGACACCAACGTATGACAATCAAGATTCTTATCGTGGACGACCATTTCGTCGTTCGGGAGGGACTTAAGCTGATCCTGGAAACCAATCAAAGGTACGAGGTAGTTGCAGAAGCATCTAACGGTATGGAAGCGATTCGACGGGTAGATACTTACAAGCCGGACATTATTCTATTGGATTTAAACATGCCTGAAATGGGCGGCCTTGATACCATGACAGCGCTCAGAGCTAAAGGAATGGATATACCGATCATTATTTTGACTACATATAACGAGGATGAAATGATGATCCGCGGGCTGGCTTTAGGTGCTAAAGGGTATTTGCTAAAGGACACGGGAAGAGAGATGATATTTCGTTCGATTGATGCAGCGATGCGGGGAGAAACGTTGCTACTTCCGGAGATCAGCGAGAAAGTATTTGCTCACAAGACATCAGAAAAGGCGAAAGAATCATCCTCGACGAGGATATCTCTCACAGACAAAGAGCTAATCGTGCTTCAAGCAATTGCCCGTGGCTCTCGAAGTAAAGAAATCGGCTTTGATATGAGCATATCCGAACGGACTGTAAAGACTCATTTAACGAGTATTTACAATAAATTGGGTGTGGATTCGAGGTCGCAGGCCGTCGCCGTCGCGGTAGAGCGTGGAATATTGCATTTATAATCAAACATTTCATAGATTTGCCCGATCGTACACTTGGGTCTTGCCCTTTTGTACGATTTTTTATTTTTCTCCTCCGTTTATGATAGTTGCATGAATACAAATTGGAGGAGAAATGATGAAAAAAAGACTGACAACGATTCTGGCAACTGTTCTCTCACTGACCATGCTCTCCGCTTGCAGCATCACTAATAGCGGGACTTCAACACAGGAGGAAATTCCGAAACCTGAAAATAACGTTGCTTCCGCACAGAATGAGTTTCCGAAACCAATGGGAAGTTATACGGTCGGGCGTACACAGATGGACTTCAAGTACACAGCATCAGACCATTCAGAAAGAGAACTGACAGCATTATTTTTCTATCCGTCCGACAGCAATGAGGGCAAACCAACGGCAGAGTATGCATTTCCGGAGTTTCATTCACTGAGGGATGAGCTTTTGGTTAGATTAGGGGGCACCGCGGGTGGTGAGCAGCTTTTTGATTCCAATTTCAAGACATGGTCTTACGACGATCTGGCCTTGTCTGAAAAGGAAAAACAATATCCGGTTTTATTCTTTGTTCATGGCGCCGGCGCTTACCCACAGCAAGGCACTTTGTTCGCACAAGACCTGGCAAGCGCCGGCTATATTGTGGTATCCATCGGCCATGCCGAAAGTGGCGTGTACAAACTTAAAGATGGACGAACGATGGGTATGTCAGAGAAATTTATGGACGAAGTAACGAAATACGGAATGGAAGCGGCCACCCTAACCCCACCTGAAATTGTGACAGAGAAGCTTGAGGAAGAAGAAGCTATTGAGATTGCTCGCAAATTAACTTCCGCGCCTGAAGCAGTCAAGTTTGCTAACTATGCCGTTTTACAGAGCGAGGATATTCGATATGTTGCAGATAACTTGTACAAAATGAATACAGGTGACATGGAATCTATGTTTAAAGGCAGATTGCAGCTTGATCTCGGTATGGGTGTGTTCGGACATTCTTTTGGAGGAACGACAGCGGCAATTGTTAGCCGTGACGATGACCGATTTGTCGGCGCTGTAAACCTTGACGGTAATATGTTAGGTGCCTTGGATAGTGATTTTAAGAAACCCTTCATGCAGCTCAGCACTGTACTTGCCTATAATACGAATGCATTTCTTCTTGAATCCAACAGCAAGGACACCTACTTTGCCATTATTGATAATGTAGTCCATGGTGACTTCTCCGATTCCTTGTTTACAACTACGGATAAAGCATCCAGAGGAACCCGGGACGCGATGGAACAGCGCAACATTATCACTTCTTATACAAAGGCGTTCTTTGATAAATATATGTTGAAAAAGGATGCGGATATTGATAGCCTTACCTTTGACGGCGTAGAGATGATTAAAAAACCTCAAAAGCCTTAGTATTGATTTGCCTGAATTTCGGGAGGGTTTATCGCGTAATAAAAGGAGAGAACCGGGTGGTCGGATTTAACTGCACGTGATTCAACTCTGATCTTGAAATTAAAATGATAAAGAGACCTTACTTTTGCTTTAAAACGTTAAGGTCTTTTTATCATTTGGGGAAATATATTTCGAATGAGAGAATGATACATAACTTAAAATAGTTCATATTTAATAAGTTTTAATCATTGATTTTTTCAATACTCACAACCGTTCTAATGGGTGGCGAGGGTTCTAGTTGGTCAAAGCCAGTAGTAATTCTTACTCTTTGCCCTACCTCAATTGTTTCATATGTTTCTCTATTGACCAAATAATACGAAGCTTCCTGGTCTTGTGCTAATTCTATAAAATCCTCAAGATTTCCATTTTCCAGGTCTTCCTTACTTACATTTTGAAGAACAAGAAATTTGTACTTGTCATTTTCATCTGTTTTAAATACTACAGTGCCCTCGAAAACTGGATAATTCTCTTTCTCATCCTTGTTAGAACAGCCCGAAAGTATAATCATACTAATGAAGATAAACAATATTATTTTATTCATAATGACCTCCTTGATTTGAAATAAAGTTTTCCCCTTGCTTTTAAGTATACCCTACGTAAAAAAAACAAATTATTACTAAAAGGTAATTCATACGAAAAAAGTATGCAACATGGCATGAGAATTCCTTTAAATAATAAGTCCCTAGAGTAGAAAAAACAAAAAAAGAGGTCACGATGATGGATATCCTAAAATGGATTCAAAGCTGGTATTATGAAAACTGTGACGGTGATTGGGAGCATTTATACGGTGTGCGAATTGATACGGTGGATAATCCTGGTTGGTCTGTCGAAATCGATTTGACGGATACCTATTTAGAAGATGTGCCATTTGATTCGATTGAAGAAGAGAGAAATGAAGAAGATTGGTTCTACTGTATCGTGAGAGATGGAGTGTTTCACAGTGCAGGGGGAGCAAAAAATTTAGAAGAAATGCTTAATTGCTTCAAAAATTGGGCTTCAAGTTTGGATAGAAGTTAATAATGCACTAACCATCGGGAGTAATCTAAGGAGCGAACCAGATGTATCTAAAAGGATTCAATTTGGATTTACCGTATATTGTAGATGATGAAAATATTGAATCTATAATGAAAAAACAAAAATGTGAGTACAACGAAGCAACAAAATTAGATTATGCGTTGAATTGGAAATGGAAAAGACGCTCTTTTAGTTTGGAAACTCGCTGTATTACAGCGATGTATGAACGTCTGTTGGGGAAATACAAAACGAAAGATTGTTGGAAAGTCCTAATAGAGTGTGTAGAAAACATTACGGATGAACGTATTGTTAACGATTCTGGTGTGTGTTCGGTACCGATCCAATTTAGTTTGAATGACTTTAGTGCAAAAAATGAGTTGGAGAAAAAAAAGGCTACGCTTCGCCTGCTAATGGAAGGCATAGAGAAACTTGCTCTACGTAATAATTGGGATATTGATCCATTTAGGGAGATAGCTTTGCAAATAGAGGAGTTAGATTATGTAAATGAATGGACTTGGAAAAAAGACGTGAAGAGTCCTAATAAGAAGTACAATGCTAGAGTCATTTGTCATCATAATGTAGATAGCATGGATATATTCCTATCTATTTTACAACGTGATGGTACGCAAGTACATTTAGAGAAGGTCATATCAGAACAACCAGATGAATTTGCCTATGCTGAACATCTAGGTGAACTTACATGGGTATCTGATTTTGAAGTTGCTTTAATTAATAAAACAGGTACTAAAAAATTTTCTACAAAACTAAAACATTAATTATTTTGCCTCTAGAAAACATTGTCCACCTGGTGTCATGGTCTCTTTTATTATTAGGCATGCATTTACCTTGAGGTTTTTATTCCTCTCGTATAAATGACATGCCCGTTTTTTTTATTTATGCTGTAAATCCCTTGTGATTTTGCGTCCCGTTGGTGTCTGGGCGAGGCCGCCACCGGCTGTTTCGCGAAGAGATTCAGGCATGGCTGATCCAACCTCTAGCATGACTTGTACAACCTCATCCGAAGGGATGATGCTGCGTACTCCGGCTAGAGCCATATCGGCAGCTCCGAGAGCCGTAATTGCGCCAAAGCCATTGCGCACAATGCAAGGTATCTCGACCAAGCCAGCTACCGGATCACAGATCAGGCCCAGGGTGTTTTTCAAAGCAAGTCCAACGGCGTGGATAGACTGAGAAGGGGACCCACCCCGGATATCCACCAAAGCCCCGGCTGCCATCCCGATGGCAGAACCCACTTCCGCCTGACAGCCGCCTTCCGCGCCAGAAATGAACGAATTGTTAGCAATGACGTAACCAATGGCTCCAGAGGCAAACAGGCCGTAGACCATCTGTTCATCAGTCCATCCAAACCGCTCTTGGCTACTGATAAAAACCCCAGGAATAATGCCACAGGAACCCGCTGTCGGTGTAGCAATAATTCGGCCCATCGAGGCGTTGACCTCGGACACCGCAAGTGCGTAACTCATCGACAGACTGGCATGATCGCCGAGTAGGGACTGTCCACCTGTACGGTAGGCCATCAGCTTACGAGCATCTCCTCCAGTCAAGCCGCTTTTGGAAGTTGTATCGGTGTGAAGACCTTGATGAACCGCACTTTTCATAATTTCGTAATACTCATGCATTTGGCTGAAGACCACGTTCTTGTCTTCGCCCGACTCTTGACATTGTTCTTCCAGCATAAGCTGGCCGAGGGTGAGGTTGCGGGTCTCCGCCAGTTCAGCAAGTTGTTTTAACGTTCGGAAATTCATTGGTGTTAACTCCTTTTTTTGAGAGAGCTGAAGTCAGATATTTATGCTATGGACAGAGTAGAGTGACATCATGGACTTCCGGGAGCACCTCAATCTGGCGGACCACGACAGGATCCATCTTGCCATCACATTCTAATACCATCATGGCTTCGCCGCGTCGGTTCTTTCGATCGACGGACATGTGTCCAATATTAATGTGATTATCCACTAGCAACCGAGTGACGATAGCAATGACGCCCGGTTCATCACTATGACGGATGATGAGTGTAGGGTAGAGTGCCGTCAACTTGAGGTTGTAGCCGTTGATCCGGACGATTTCGATATTCCCTCCGCCGATCGACGTGCCTACCATATTCAATGTGCGATTTCCCGCAGCGTTGGTTAATACAATCTCGGCCGTGTTCGGATGAGGGTACAGACCTGTCCCCGGACGGATGATGGTTTCCATACCGGCAGTATCTGCATGGGCAAATGCATCAGGCAGTCCAGGGTCATCCGTGTCCATGTCGAGCAGACCGCCGACAATGGCGGTGTCGGTTCCATGTCCTTTGTACGTTGCGGCAAAAGAACCAAACATGAGGATCTCCGCATGTGAAGGACATTCCCCGAACAGATGTCTAGCCGTCCGTCCAATCCGTGCTGCTCCAGCGGTATGGGAGCTTGAAGGTCCAACCATGGCTGGACCGATAATAGAAAATACGTCTTTGAACCTCACTGTTTTATTCTCCCCGTTTCGGAGGTTGCACATCTGCCGGAACGAGACAGTCGTAAGCTTCCCCACCGAGTCTGTCCAGCAATTCCTGTTGTGCTTCCTTGACGATCTCTGGATGTAAAATGGATTCAATGGCCGTAGCCGCCATCGCCTTAGCTGCGAGTAACATGCCTTTGTGAGCAAAGCTGCTCTTGCCCTGAGCAACGGTTTGCCATGCGTGAAGCGGCGTGCCAAAGGCCATTGTTGTCGTGATACACTGTGCTGTCGGCACATTCCAGCTGACATCTGCTACATCGGTTGAACCACCCATGAACGTTTCCCGCTCATCCGAATACGGAGCTATAAAGTTAGGTAGGGGGCGTTCAGCCAAAAGCGGCGCAAGCTCAGGGCCAACTAACGCGCCAGCTTCCTGTTGGTTCTGTAGGGGCAGCGTCTCATAGATCGCTTTGGCATAGTTGTATTCATCCTCTTCATACTCAGGTGCGCCGAAGGCAACGAGATGTCGATGCATTATTTTTTCAAGTGTACTGTTCGGAATCAGGTTGGCGCAGGCGCCTTCATATCTAAAGTCCATCGTTGTTTCGGTCATCAGGGCGGCCCCTTCGGCCACTTTCACCAGACGTTCAAACAGATTGCGTACCTGTGCGCTCTTGGGAGCTCGAACGAGATAAGTGACCTCGGCTTCCGCTTGCACTACATTGGGAGCCAAGCCGCCTGAGTTCGTGATCGCATAATGAATTCTGGCCTGATCAATCATATGTTCACGCATATAGTTCGAACCGATATTCATCAACTCAACTGCATCGAGAGCACTACGTCCCAGGTGAGGAGCGGCAGCAGCATGAGCACTAATGCCTTTAAAGGTAAATGTACCGTGAATGACAGCATTGGAGCTTCCGTGCATAACGGCATTTAAGGAATGCGGATGCCAGGAGAGAGCAGCATCTACATCTTTAAAATAACCTTCGCGAGCCAGATAGGTTTTACCATATCCACTTTCCTCGGCGGGACATCCGTAAAAGCGCACCGTTCCCGGGGTTTCCGGATGTTCCTGAAGATAGTCTTTGACCGCTACTGCAGCAGCCATTGCACCAATGCCGAGCAGATTATGCCCGCATCCATGACCGTTTCCACGTGGCTGAAGAGGTTGATATGTGCTGATTCCGGCTTCCTGGCTGAGATCAGCCAGGGCATCGTATTCGCCCAATAGAGCAATAACGGGCAACCCCGAACCATAGGAAGCGATAAACCCGGTTTCCAATCCTGCCACACCTTTCTCAATCGTGAAACCTTCGGATTCCAGCATCCCCATAAGCAGCTCTGCTGATTGAAATTCATCGAAACGTGTCTCTGCAAACCCCCAGATTCGGTCACTGGCATTGGTGAACCTATCGCGTTTTCCTTCAATGGCTTCCGAGATAAATTGAGTCAAATCTACAGTTGTAGTCATAATTCATAGCACCTCTTATTAGTTAAAATGGTTGTATTGTCGTATTGAACATGAACTAAATGTCGAAGTAACATATGGCGGCAAACTCTTGTGTTTATACAGCTTTTGCTTGCATCTCAGTTGTGTTATCCTGATCCGAATTCGAACGACGAGAGAACATCAGGGTAATGGAGCAGATCAGAGCGAAAGCGATCAGCATCATAAAGGCGGTGGCATAAGATCCCCCGGAAGCTTCAACCAGGAATCCGATCAGCATCGGAGTCAGGAAACCTGCAAGCTGAGCTCCTGTGTTAATGAATCCATTGGCTGTTGCGACGACAGATTCGGGCATCGTTTTAAGGGACTTCGAAATGATCAGTGTTGAGATAAATCCGGCCATTGCCGTAACGATTGTCATGTACGTAATGAATGTGGTGATGCTACCCGCGGAGCCCATCAGATACAGGAACAAGGCCACAAGTACACCGAACACAGAAGCGATAATTCGATCTTTGCCTGCCGGGATACGGTCAAGCACATATCCGCTGAGAATCATGGTGAAAATGCTGACCAAAGCCGGAATGGCGGCGAGCAATCCCATTTGAGTCATATCCAATCCCCGGACATTGACCATGTACGTCGGCATCCAGGATTGAAGCCCCCAGTTCACTGCATAAATGCTGAAGTAGCTGATGAACAAATTCCAGATCATGGGCGTTTTCAGGACGGTTTTCAGTGATGTTTTGGGTTGTTGGCCCGAGCCGGAGGTCGCAAGTGCAGGCTTGGCGGGTTCTTTTAATAAAAAGAACATCAAGGCTGTGATGAGGATCCCTACCGCACCAATGATATAGAACAGGTTGCGCCAGCCAATGGTCACAAGGGCGTGTCCGGTAAGAAGCGGAGTAATTACCCCCATAATGGCTGCGGATGACAGCATAATGGACATGGCTCCACTGCGCTGATTAATGGGAAAGTTTGTGGCAATCGCTTTGGAACCGGAAGGGAAGAAGCTGCCTTCTCCGATCCCAAACAGGAAACGAACAAAGATGAGAGAGAACAGCGACCAGGCTGAACCCGTCAGAATAGTGAACACAGACCAGGAGAATAAGGAAACGAGAATAACTTTCCGATAACCGAAACGGTCGGCGAGTGCTCCGCCTGGAATTTGCATAATGGCATATCCGAGAAAAAAGCTGCTGAGGATAATTCCTTGTGCGGAAGCACCTAGGCCCAGATCCTGAGTAATGCCTACAATGGCATAGTTGATGACGAAACGATCCAGGTTGCCAAGACACCAGCCGAGAAACAAGAGAGTGAGAACAATGTACTTGAAGTGTTTACTGTGCATGATTTTAGACAACGCGTTACCTTCTTTCTCATCGGATGTTAACTAAATTTCTGTGTTGCTTTAAAGTTACATGATGTAGGGGTTCCAAGACAATGTATATCTCTGTATAATTATCTGAATCATGATGTGAAAACCTACATTGACAGGAGGCGGCTGCGTTGAATGGAATCTTACATAAAATCCTGCAAGAACGCTTGGGGAACTGTGATTATGAGGTGTGGATCAGCAGTAACTGGGCGGATTGGGTACTGATCGAAGCGATAAGCAGAAGAGAAAGTACACCGCCTTGTTTTGCGGAACAGCTTCCACTGCAACATCCCAAAGAAGAACGGGAATCAGAAGAAAACATGTTAGTTTTTCTTCCATACAATAACAATATATGCGTGGCTATCCGGGTATTTAAGAAGTGGGAGTTTTCTGCGGAAGATTTAGTCACACTGTCGTCTTTGCTTTACCCATACTATACGGAAGCTGTGGCAAGCAAGAGTGAACGAGCATTGAATGAAATCATGAACAGCATTAGGGATGTGACTCAACTTCTGGATCTGAACGAGTTGCTTGGACGGATTTTGGTAAGTGCACTATCCGTTATCCCTTATGAGTGCATAGGTGTGTTGTGGAGGTATGACCCTGCGATCGACGCGTTGACGGTCAAGGCAAGAGCAGGGGAGATGGGTGAAGGCATGCTGAGGATGAAACTGAAGCCAGGTGAAGGGATCATCGGGAACACCTTTAAGCGAGGTACACCAAAGCTCTACAACGGTTTATCTACAGTAGAAGACGACTTTGGCAATATGACATTGGACAACAAATATCATCTGAATTCAGCGTACAATTTTCAAAATATAGGTTCAATCATTTCGGTACCTATCAAGGTGGAAGGCCAATCGGATTGTGTGTTAATCGTTTATCAAAAAGGAAGAGTCCCGCTATTCACGGAGTCGGATGTGCGACTGCTGCAAAGCTTCGCGGATCAGGTTTCGATTGCGATTACAAATGCCAAACTGTACGAGAATCTGAGCAAACAGAACGCGACACTCATGAAGCGGGATGAGATTCACTCCTCGCTTATGCGGCTTTCCCTACAAAATAAGGGTGCAGTATCTATTGTTAACGAATTGGCACGTGTTATTGGCGTACCGATGACCTTTGTGGATTTTATCGACAATGAATGGATTCCGAAACGCAGCAAAATCATGAATGGGTGGACTGCAGAAAGTCTTCGCAGCTTGTACGAATCCTTGCATCATCCGGATTATCTGACGTGTATCGAGGGAGAAGCCGACCGATCGTATCAATATCTGTATCCAATCGCTTCAGCCAATCAGTGCCTTGGTTATCTCATTATCCAGATGAATACAAAGCTTGAACCACTGCAATTGATTGCGCTGGAGCAAGGAGGCTCTATTCTAGCCCTGGAATTAATGCGCAAACAGTCCCTGGCCGAATTTTATTTTAAGAAAACACAGCAATTTTTCAACGATTTGAGGCTCAGTCAGGATTCAGAGGATTATTGGCAGAAGTCCGGGGAGATTGGAATCATTCCTTCAACCTCCATCGTGGTGGGACTGCTGGAGTTTGCTGAGTGGGTCAACCCTTCTACGCTTAGCGCGTTGTCTGTTCAATTGGTAGCGTATCTAAGAGAGAAAATGCCAACAGGAGCGCTGCCCATTGCGTTTGGCAATGAAAGACGAATTACAGTACTGCTTATGCTGAACGAGTCGCACAAGTCAGGCAAACTGGAACAACAGTTCAGCGCATTGCTGCCGGAGTGGGAACATCGAAATCATGTGAAATTGTTGGGGGGATTAAGTTCCGTGCGGTCTGGAGTCGATGCCATTAATACGGGATATCAGGAAGCGGACAAGGCGCTTGCATACCAGAAGACAAGAGGAGAACAGGGGACGATCCGATATACGGATATTGGTGTTAACCGGTTGTTTATCCGGCAGCCGGTTGAGGATTTGAATGCGTTTATGGCAGAGGTATTCGAGCCGCTGAGGCCTGCCAAAGGGCAGACCGGTGGGCTAGAAGAAACACTGATGACGTATATGGCGTGTGGAGGTTCTGCGGTCCAAGCTGCGGCAACACTTCATATTCATATCAATACTTTGTATCAGCGTATTCATAAAATCGAAGAGATTTTGGGCATGTCCCTGAGTAATCAGGAGCATCTGCTCCATCTGCAACTAGCCTGTTATCTAAAGCAGACATATCGTTCATCGTGATGTTCACAAATCAACTTACTTGAGATCAAGATTCAAACGTGTTACCGACATAATGAAAAGAGTGAATATGCGTTTTGGTGAGATCAATCACGTTTTTGATAAATGCCTCACGTGATTCACGATATCCGCTTAATATCCAATTGTTTAATAGTCCAAAAAAACCGTAGGCGGTATAGTACTTGAAATAATCCATATTAACTGGGGAGTTGTTGATCGTCTCAAAGACAAATTGCTCCTGATAGATTTTGAGTATGGTTTGTGGAAAGCCTGTATGTAGACCGGGTAAAGTATCATCGTATTGAATCAGTTCGAAGAAATCACGGTGCTCGTAGATATAATCCACGATTTGAAAAGATTCGGCATCCAGCTTGTTTGTTGAAACCTTTTGACCGTGCCAATAAGGTTTGCCTACTGCGCCCCTCAATCCTTCGAGTGTCATACTCAACAACTCTTCGGCGAGAATATATTTATCCTGGTAGTGTAAATAAAACGTGCTACGATTATAACCCGCCTGATCAACGATGTCTTTGACAGAAACACCATGGAATCCTTTTTTCTTAATGAGCTGAATCAGAGCAATTTTTAGGTGCTCCTTGGTTCGATTACGATGTTGAGATGTCACAATAAGTTCATTATTCATTCAAAAAAACTCCTATAAATATAGACATAGTTTTATAAAGTGTCTACGAGGTAGACACTTGGTCACATCTTAATGATTGGATTGTTACAATTTTAAGCATAGAATTAGTTTTGTAAACATCATATAGCACTATTTATATAGGCGCTATTCAAAATATTATACTGGGGGATTTATTCATGGGCAAACTTCAAGATAAAGTTGCAGTCATCACAGGAGGAGCATCCGGGATTGGTGCAGCGACAGCTCGCTTATTCGTTTCCGAAGGAGCTAAAGTGGTCTTGGTGGATCTGAATGAAGAAAAAGGTAAGGCGTTTGAGCAGGAACTGAAAGCGCTTAAAGCAGAGGCTCTCTTTATTAAAGCAAACATAACAAGTGAAGAAGAGGTTTCTGAGATTTTCAAACAAACCGTAGAAGCATTTGGTCAAGTCGATATCGTATTCAACAATGCGGGAATCGGACGTGTTCATCCCACGCATGAGCTTGATTATGCCGAATGGCGCAATACAGTCAATGTTGATCTGGACGGCGTATTCTTGGTTGCACGTGAAGCGATTCGCGAAATGCTCAAAATTGGTGGAGGTACAATCGTCAACACGGCTTCCATGTACGGATGGGTTGGTTCGCCTGGCTCTGCAGCCTACAATGCAGCTAAAGGCGGCGTTGTAAACCTGACTCGTTCGCTCGCGCTGGAGTATGCTGAGCAGAATATTCGGGTGAACTCCCTTTGCCCTGGCTTCATCGATACACCGATTATCCCGGAAGAGAGCAAACAAGCACTTTCTGCGGCAACACCAATGAAACGTCTGGGTCAAGCAGATGAGATGGCCAAAGCCGTTCTGTTCCTGGCTAGCGACGACTCTTCATATATGACAGGAAATAGCCTGATCATAGACGGAGGATACACCGCTCAATAAGTGTAGCAATTATCGAAGCACACAAAGAACATAGTTCCATTAAAAGTCGCTATTCTAGCGGCTTTTTTTATTGTATTGGTATAAGAGCAAGTTCCCAATCCAAGGACAACTAGCAAACGGCGGTTTGGTTATTCATAATAGATGGCCTCATAAGGAAACTCTAACTTATTCAAGCGATATTCTTTGGGTGACATGGACATATATTGCCGAAAAACTTTGCCGAAATAGCTGGGACTCTCAAACCCGCATTGTTGACCAATTTGGGAAATCGGAAGTTCCGTTGTGCGGAGTAGTCGGATTGCAACCTCAATGCGTCTGTCTTTGAGATAGGCTAGCGGTGATGTTTTCTCGGATTTCTGAAATAACCTGCACAAATAGTGTTTATTGATATCGCAATGGCTGGCTAGAAGATCCAACGTCAATGGAGATGCATAATTCTCTCGGATGAACTTTTTACATTTCTCAATCGTTGTTATGGATAGGGCACCGATATCCTTCTCCGCATCCCGACTCGTCTGTACCAGGATAAGCAACCACCGATAGATTTGCATGGACAAGCGATACTTGTCCGTAACCTTCTCTTGATGAATCAAATGGATAATTTGCCATAACTCTTGAATCAAGGGAGAGTCCGCGTTTCGTCGAATGACATGTCCCTCATTATCATGCATCATATCCCAAATTCGGTTAGCTTCATCCCCGCGAATGTTGATCCATATAAATTCCCATGGTTCGTTGTTCTCTTGTTTATAGTAATAGCAATGTTCTCCTGCAATTTTGACAAGTAGGGCATGTCCCTTCGGTAAAGGGAGCGTTTGATTGTCAATATCCAGATAACCCTGGCCATTAAGCGTGTATTGAAAAACGACGTGCCCCGGGTCCGGTCTATCATCACTTGGACAACGATATTCCTCGCTAGAAACGATCTGCCATCCAATAGAGTCCAGTGTCATGATTGATGTATCATCATTACGAAAAGCATAAGAAACCGTATGAACCATCGTTCCATCTCCTTCCTAAAAAAGTCAATTATCTTATATAATACGTCACATTTTTTAGATTGTCTGTCTTTTTTTAGACCTGTAAGATAAATGTAAGCGGTAACATAAAAAGGAGGTGGCTGTAAATTGTGTTCATATGACAACAAGCAGGGCAGGATCGAACTGATGATTCTAAAAATGAATTTTTAGATAAGGGGGAGTTAATCGAATGATCCGAAGAACTGTTTCCATCCAGAAATCGATGTTTGTCTCTTTTTTAGCACTCCTTATGGTTATTTCACTGGCTGTCCCTCCGGCGCCTATACGTGCAGAGTCATCAAGCAGCCAGCTGGGTCGCCAAGCTGAGTATCTTAACCGGGGTTTGGTTGCGGTTCTCGTAGACAACGGCGTTTTTTTAAGCTGGAGGTATTTAAACAACGATCCAGATGATATCGCTTTTAATATATATAAAAACGGAACTAAAGTGAACGCATCTCCCATAAGCGATGTGACCAACTATGTGGACACCACTGGTTTCGACAGTTCGCAATATCAGATCTCCACCGTTATTGCAGGCAAAGAGCAAATGCAACCGGAGGTTGTATCGGTCTGGCATAACGATTATCTACCTATCCCGCTCGATAAACCGGCCGATGGCCGGACTAAGGATGGTGGAACCTACTCCTATTATGCAGGTGACGCTTCCGTAGCTGACTTGGACGGGGATGGCGAATATGAAATTGTTTTCCTGTGGAGTCCGAGCAATTCCAAGGACAATTCGCAGGCAGGTTATACCGGCAATGTCTATATCGATGCTATCAAACTGGATGGCACAAAGCTGTGGAGGATTGACCTGGGAGTCAACATCCGCGCCGGAGCGCATTATACGCAGTTAATGGTGTATGACCTCGATGGCAACGGAAAGGCCGAGGTTGTTGTCAAGACCGCGGACGGCACGAAGGATGGCCAAGGCACAGTCATTGGTGATGGCACGAAGGATTATCGCAACGACGGCGGATACATACTGTCAGGTCCAGAATATCTCACGCTGTTTAACGGTGAGACTGGCGCGGCTGTATCCACTGTGAATTATGATCCGCCAAGAGGCAACGTCAACGATTGGGGTGACGGCTATGGCAACCGTGTAGATCGGTTCCTTGGCGCGATTGCTTATCTGGACGGTACGAAGCCAAGTGTTGTGATGAGCCGGGGTTATTATACCCGCACAGTGCTTGTTGCTTATGATTATGTTGGCGGGGAACTCGTCAAACGCTGGACGTTCGATACAAACGAAGCAGGATCACAATATCAATCACAGGGCAACCATAATCTAAGTGTGCTGGATGTCGACAAGGACGGCAAGGACGAAATTATGTTTGGTGCCTTGGCCATTGATGATGATGGCAGCTTGCTGTACAGCACTGGACTTGGCCACGGTGACGCCATGCACGCCGGCCAGCTCGATCCGAACCGGGAGGGCTATCAGGTTGTAAGCGTGCATGAGCATTCGGATGCGGCATACGGACTGGAGATGCGCGATGCGGCAACAGGTGAAATCCTCTGGGGTGAGAAAACAGGTTTTGACACCGGTCGCGGGATGTCGGCGGACATTGATCCGAACTATCCAGGTTACGAATCATGGGCCACGACCGTTACCAACGGGCAAAGTGTACCTGTAACCAATACCTATTCAGCAGCAGGAGAGGCTATCTACACTGTGGACGAAGGGCCCAAAACCGCCAATTTCGCCATCTGGTGGGATGGCGATCTTCAGCGGGAGCTGTTGGACCATGAGTGGGATAATGGCACAGCCAAAGGAATTCCGCTCATCTATAAGTGGGATCACCAAAACAAAAAGCTGAATGAAATCTTCCGGGCGACCGGTACGTTAACGAACAACCATACCAAAGGCAATCCGGCACTTCAGGCGGACATTCTGGGCGACTGGCGTGAGGAGCTTCTGCTGCGGAGCGAAGATAGTTCGGAGTATCGTCTCTACACAACGACCATTCCTTCAGACTATCGCATCCCTACGCTGATGCAGGACCCTGTGTATCGACTTGGCGTAGCCTGGCAAAATGTAGCCTACAACCAGCCGCCTCATACCGGCTTTTATCTTGGAGCGGAAGCTACGACATTTCCTAAAGCCGATCTGGCGCTGACTCGCGAAGCTGAAATGCTGGAGCCGGTCTACCGCTTTAAATTCGGTACAGAGACTACGTCGGGAAGTACAAACATACAGGATACGCTCTACGCACAAGATCCGGGATACGGTTTCAAGGATACAAGCGGTGTCACAGTAGGGGCAAACCAGGTCTCGGTCGCTACAGGTACGACATTTGCTGTTGACCTGCCAAATGCAAACTATAAGGTGACGCTGCGATTGGGCAATGATGCAAATGACTCGAACGTTGGAGTCAAATCCGAATTCGTCCAGAAGCTCGCCGTAACCAATGTGACAGCGGGAGCACCACTGGAGTATTCCTATGATGTCGCATTGGTGGATGGACAGCTCGATCTTCTCTTCACGGGTACAGCCATAGACATCCAAGACGTCATCATCGAGAAATATCCAGAGAAAGCGGCTGGTGCGGCAACAACGATCTATATGGCTGGTGATTCAACCATGCAATCGTACAGTGAAGCGCAGGCTCCTCAAGAAGGATGGGGGCAGCAGTTCGGACGTTATTTCTCCAATGGGGCAGTGATCGTGAACGATGCGATCGGCGGTCGAAGCAGCAAATCGTTTATGGTAGACGGTCGTCTCGATACAATCCTGCAACGAATTAAGCCGGGGGACTTCTTCTTCATTTCCTTTGGTCATAACGACGCGAGTGCAGGAATACCGGACCGGTATGCATCCCCTGAGGATTATAAGATCTACTTAGCTCGTTATGTAAACGGTACCAAACAGCGCGGTGCTACACCGGTATTGCTCACTCCGGTTGGACGCAGAGATTTCAATACAGTGACTCAAGAATTCAACGTCAGCTTCCCGGCATACGTTCAGGCTGCCAAAGAAGTGGCGGAGGAGCAGGACGTGCCGCTGATTGATCTCAGCAAGTTGAGTATTGCTTACTACGACAAAATTGGAAATACAGCTACGGAAAAAGTGTTCCTGTATGCTAATCCGGGTGAATATCCAAAATACCCGAATGGGATCAACGATAATACGCATTTCAGCAGCTATGGTGCGCAGAAAATAGCCGGACTCGTTGCTGGTGCAGTCAAAGACATGGAGCTGAGCATTTCATCACTGGTCATCGACCCGGATATTTCCGAGCCAGAACCAGAGCCGGAAGCCCAGCTATATGAGGAGGACTTTGAAGGCGACGCTGCCAACTACCAATATGCGATGGTCAATGCCACGGGTATTGCAGGAACCATGACAGGAACCGTTGTTGAACAGTCTGGAAATAAGGTACTGTCCGTCGCGGGTTCCGGATCGGGTAATCGGGCCAAGGTATTCCGTCTGTTCGATGCCGTAAACGGCGATCAAGTGAACGTGAATTTTGACTGGCAATCCGGTAATGTGAGTGCCTATCCATCAGAAGGTCACCTCACAATACAGGATTCTAACGAAAATGCCCTGTTCACGCTGTATACCAAAACCGGAAGCACCAAAATTCATTATTTTGTCGGTGCATATAACCCAGACTACGGCACAGGTGATACAGCCATACCCGAAGGGGGAACGGCTACAGATATTTCCAAGAACCAGTGGGTCAATGTGGATGCAACCGTTAATTTTGCCGAGAAGACATTGGATCTGACATTAACGAACCTAGCCGATCCGACAGTTACCCAAACGATTGCAGATATCTCGCTGAGTTCCGGTGCATATGCGGACAACGTCAGATCCATGCGGTTCCTGGGAACGAGAAAAGGCGGTGGAGGCACGTTGAACTGGACTACCCAGATCGACAACGTGCGGATTGAAGGCACTCAGCTCTCTTCGGAGAGTGGCGATCAGACGGCCTTAATCGCTCTGTACGATGAGATCAAAGCACTGAATCTGTCGGATTATACAGATGCATCGAAGGCCGTGGTGAACCGGGCTTTGGCAGCTGCGGAAGCTATATTCAATACGGAAGCCACGCAAGCTCAAGTTGACCATGCGTTTAATATGTTAACTGTCGCGAAGGATTCATTGACAAGTGAACCAGGCGAAGAGATTAACGAATACAAATTCGACTTTGGTTCTGGCGGCGCAGCCGACGGATACATCAAAGTCGATGCCAAAAGAGCGTACATCGAAGGTAACGGGTACGGATTTGCCGATACTGCGCTGACCAAAGATGAGAACCGGGAGACCGGCGATGCGCTCAAAGAGGATTTCACACGGGTAAACGGCACCTCCTTCCTGGTAGAAATGGCGCCGGCCAATTACCGGGTAACGATGACCATTGGGGATGCGGAGGAATCGACCAGCGCGAATGTTGTTGTAGAGCAGATGACCAAGCTGCCTCTTACAAGCATTGCCAAGGGCGAATTCAAAGAAATCACGTATGACATTGCCCTGATCGATGGGGTGTTTAACTTCAACTTTACCGGAAATGCACCGAAGATCAATGCGCTGAAGCTGGAGCGTCTGCCAGATCACAGTGCAAGCGATAAACCAGTTATTTATTTGGCCAGCGATTCCACTGTGGCTAATTACGCGGAAAACTATCGTCCGCAAGCCGGCTGGGGAGAAACGTTGGGTGGATATTTTGATCCAAATGAAGTCAGTATTGATAACCGGGCAGTTGGAGGTTTGAGCAGCAAAACCTTCCTGGTCGGCGGATATCTCAACGATATTTTACTCGACATTCAAGAAGGCGATTATCTGTTCATGCAGTGGTCTCATAACGATTCCACACCTTCACGCCCAGAGCGTTATCTTACACCAGAGCAATTTAAGGCATATCTAAAAGAATACATTAACGGTGCTCTGCAGAGAGGGGCAATTCCGGTTCTGGTTACACCAGTGAATCGTCGTGATTTTACCGGAGAGGTGCTGAACAAAAGCTTCCCGGAATACGTACAGGCGATGAAAGAAACGGCGCAGGAAACGGAAACGCTTATCATCGATCTGAACCAAGCCAGTTGGGAGCATTTCCAGGAGCTTGGCACAGAAGGAACCAAATCGATATTCATGTGGGTAGGCACAACGGAAGACAATACACATTTACAAATGAACGGTGCAATCAAGGTGTCTGAACTCGTAGCACGCCTTGTGAAGGAATTGAATATACCTTTATCTGATTTTGTTACGCTGGAAGGGGAATCTCCGGAGCAGAAGGCCCCGCATACTACGGCAACTGTGGAAGGAGAATTGCAGAACGGCTGGTATACTTCTCCGGCACAAGTAACCTTCACAGCAAGCGATGAAGATTCCGATATCGAAGGGACCTATTATCAAATTAATGGTGGCGAAACGGTGAGTGGCACACAATTGACCCTAACTGAAGAAGGAACACATACCATCACCTACTGGAGCGTCGATGTTGACGGTAACAAAGAGAGCGAACAGTCTTTGTCCATATCCATTGATCTCGTACCTCCAACCATTGAAATTCATGGTCAAACCGAATACACCATTGATCAGCAGGTGGAAATTGGTTATACAGCTTCCGATTCGGTATCCGGTGTGGCAGAACCGGAGGGTGTGCTTCTCGACACTCCTGCGTATACACTGGAACCCGGCCTGAACCAGGTTACGGCAACGGTCTCGGATTTGGCTGGCTGGGAACAGACGGTAGAATATAGTTTTGGCGTTATTGCTACATTCGACAGCCTGATTATTCTGACCAACGCCTTTGCCGATGAATCGACCGATCCTAATGCTGGTGTTCTTGCTGATCAGCTTACAAACACGTTACAGCAGGCCAAACAGGCAACAAACGATCGTGAAGGAGCAAAAGCGCGTCAATTGCTTGCATCCTACGGTAATGACGTTCAAGCAGCTAGAGGAACCGTATTTACGGATGAGCAGGCAAGTGTGCTGATTAAGTGGGAAGAATGGCTCCATCAGACAACGCCACTAGCAAACGGTGCCCCTGGCACTCCGGTGTTATCTGATAATAATGGTTACGACACGGGGCTCAAAGACGGAGACTATACAATCACTATGAATCTGTGGTGGGGGAATAACGGCAATCAGTTCAAGCTGTATGAGAATGGTGAATTGATTAAAGAAATTTCTCTGGTCGATCAATCCCCGTCCGCCCAATCTGTTCAAGTTGATATTACTGGAAAGAAAAATGGCACCTATATCTATACTGGAGAATTGATCAATGCACTGGGTTCAACCATGAGTGTTCCACTGACAGTCATCGTCACGGATGCTTCCCCGGGGCAAGCTGTTCTGTCGAACGACAACTGGGATGGTGACGGCAACTATAATGTCACCATGAATCTGTGGTGGGGAACAAACGCAACCGAATACGAACTTTACGAAAATGGAGTATTGATTGACACACAATCGCTGCAATCTCATTCGCCTGGTGCACAGTCTGCGGTTACCTCAATCTCTGGAAGGGCACCCGGTATCTACGAGTATGAAGCTGTACTTCGTAATTCTTCAGGGGAAACCAGATCACACAAATTAAATGTGACGGTACGAGAGTAGACTGAAATGTTTGAGCATTCCATTAACAAGAAGTGATTACAACTGAAGTAAGGTACGCATATAAAAGTGCTATTCCTCATCATTTTGAGGAGTAGCACTTTTTATATGCGCACAGTATGAAAGCGTTTGACTTATTTGAATATCAATCTATAATGATGAAAGGAAATTGGACTTGGACGAGGCCTATGGAGAAAACGATAACCGGCATAGCTGTATGTATATCCACAGCAAGCTTCCATACGCAGGAGGCTTGCTGTTTCATTTTCAGAAGGAGAATAGGTTCCCATGACACTTAAAAAAAGAATATTTTTACTGTTCTTTCTCAGTGCGTTTATCCCCTTTATCAGTATATTTGCGATTTCTTATTATACGATCGACTCCATTTTCGCAAATAAGATCGATGATGGTATCCGTAGCAATTTACAGCAGGTGACATCCTCATTGGAGAATTCCATCACCAATCTGAATCATGTGACGCAACAATTATCTTACAGGGGTACTTTAGGCAAAAGAATGGATGAATTCTTGAATCCGTCCTCCGATATCTTCGAACTGATTGAGGCCAGGGACGAATTAAAAAACGAGTTAAGTGTTGTGACCTTCACCAATCCTAATATCGGATTGACCCTATATTACTTTCAAAAAGAAGGTACTACTCAGTTCGGCAACTTTCCGATTAAGGATCGTTTCTCTCCTGAGTCTCTGCCTGTGCTCTTCCAAACCTATGGCATTAAGTACTATGGCCCCCATATGAGTATGAACCGATTTGATGATCAACTCGTTCTGTCTGCTATGCGCAAAGTGCAACTATCCGAGAGGAACGACGTGTTCATTTACGTAGAATCAGGCTTTCGCCTCACTCAAGATATCTTGGGCTACAATCAATACAACGGCGCATTATCTCATCTCATCCTGGATGGTGAGGGAAACATTGTGTACAGTGAAATACCGGAAGCCATGAAGGTAGGGGAGAATTTCTCCAGCTTAACAGTAGATCCTGCCAAAGACGGGATATCCCGCGGGTATCACTGGTTCAAGGAGGATTCCTCACAGAAATGGAGTGTCGTATCGGTCATTTCGCAGTCTAAATATCAACAGGAGAAAAACCAGTGGTTGCTTCAAATTTTGCTGGTCGCTTTATTTTTCCTCGGCTTTACCGTGTTTCTCGCTTGGCTCCTGTGGAAGATGGTGTACAAACCACTCGGTCTGTTCCATTCGGAGATCAACGGGATGTCCAAAAATCCACAAAGGACAGTGAGCCGAGCTCGCACTCAGATTCCCGAATTTGATTTTCTGTTGGGTGAATTTTCGAATATGCAGCATCAGATTGGTGACCTCTTCACGGAAGTACAGCAGAAAGAGAAGATTCGTGCAGACCTGGAAGTGGAAAAGCTGCTCTATCAGATCAACCCGCACTTTCTAATGAATACGCTCGATACAGTGCACTGGCTGGCCGTCATGAACGGACAAGGGGAGATCGACAAGCTGGTGCAGTCATTGAACAAGCTGCTCTATTACAATCTAGGCAAATTAGGGCAAGTATCCACCATGGAAGAGGAGATCGATGCCCTAAGACAGTATCTAATTTTGCAGCAAATTCGCTATGACTTTGAATTTGACGTCCGCATTACTGCAGATGAACAAGTACTTCAAATTCCTGTGCCCCGCTTTATTCTGCAACCGCTGGTTGAAAATTCGTTATATCATGGATTAAGTGACGAAGGTTTTATTCAGATTGAAGTGACATGCACTTCAACGTTGAACATTATGATACAAGATAATGGCGCAGGTATGACTGAGGAAACCATTCATAATCTGCTGAACAATCGTGAGGCTGAACAACAAAAAGTAGGGATGGGCATCGGACTCAATTATGTTCACCGCATGTTAAAGGCACAGTACGGGGACCAAGCACAACTGGTGATCGAGAGTGAATTGGGAACAGGGACAAGCATACTGCTCGTATTGCCTATTAAAGGAGAAGATATCTCGGCATGATTAAGGTATTGATTGTAGATGATGATAAGCTGGTACGCAAAGGTATTAGCTCTGCGATGCCATGGGACGAGTTCGACATGGAGGTTGTAGGAGAAGCAAGCAACGGGTTGAAAGCACTGGATTTTCTGAAAACCCAACCGGTCGATCTGATGCTAACGGATCTTGCGATGCCCGTCATGTCAGGGATTGAACTGATGCGAGCTGCGAGGCAGCTCTATCCAGAACTTCATATCGTTGTGTTAACACTGCATCAGGATTTCGATTATATCCAGGAAGCGCTAAGACTCGGAGCCATCGATTATATAGCCAAAGTGCAGCTGGAGAAAGAGCAATTCGAACATGTTCTGCAACGGATTCATACCCGAATTAACGGGTTGACAAGCACGATAAGAAAGATGCCATCGCTGGATGAAATCAATGTCCATTATCGAAATGTGTATGCACTTGTTTCACAGGATCGTAAATTAGAGCAGAAGTGGCCAATGGAGCTAACTGCGCATGAAGATGAGATTAGATGGGAGGTTGAGCGTAATAGCTGCATGTGGGCTGCACCCCCGTCCGAAGAGGATCAACTATTTCATCAATTGAAGGAAGGCCTGCATCACGTTCCCCAGTGTACGTTGTTAGTTTTGTCTGATGTACAAGAGCGAACATGGTCGCAAATCCAAAACTGGATTAGGAATTATACAGAGACGACTTTATTCTATGCGTACAATCCCAATAACCAAGTCATTACCATTTCCATGAATGAAGAAGATACATTTTCAAAAGAACCGCAGGATGAGGACCTTGACCGGATTAAACAAAGTTGGTTCCAAACCCCATGGACCCACCATGACAGTTACTACAATCAACTCATTGATCAGTTTATATCCTTACGATTACATAAAGGTCAGTTGATGGGATTGCTGTACTCAATCGTGATGGAATGGAACCACCTTTTTGCCCAAACTACGCTTGGAAGAATCGCGATGATCCATTCTTTCGAGTCTTGGTACGAGGTTGAAGAATGGATCAAACAGACTGCTGCAAGCATTCGAAAGGCTGATGAACAGACTTCATATTCACAGGAAATCATCGATGCCGTGAAAAAAGCAGTGATGATCGTGCAGCATGATTTGGAGCAGGCCTGTACAGCTTCAGGTCTCTCCCAACAACTCAACATCAGCCGAAGTTATTTCAGTCAATGTTTCAAAGATCTGATGGGAAAAACCTTTAATGAGTACTCCCGCTTCATCCGGGTAGAGAAATCCAAAGAGTACTTGCTCAATACGAATAATACGATTTTCTGGATTGCGGAGCGAGTGGGTTATACGGATGAAAAATATTTCAGCCGGATTTTCCGCGAACTGACAGGTCTTCTGCCAAGCGAATATCGGCAGCTAGGTAGAGGAAATAAATAGCCGACAGTCTCCTGTTTTAGGAGCTGCCGGCTTTTGTTTTTGATCGAGAAGAGGGGTAGATAGACAAATGTTGGTCAGTAGGTAGGGTAAATGATCACAAGTTAACCATACTTCATCATACGGACTGAAAACTGTAACCATTTCTCTATCCAAACGGACGTGTAATCCCTATCTCGATTGGCCTTCACTTCAATTTATAATGAAAGCGTAAACAAATATGTTGAACATCAGAATAAAGGGGAATCGAACTAGATGAGAACAAAATGGTCTATGAAAAGCAAACGGGTGACAAAGCGTCTGGCCGTGCTGTCCATGTCCGCCTTGATGGTTGCAGCCCTAGCGGCATGTGGAGACTCTTCCAATCCTCCTACTGCAGAGGAAGCAGGCAAATATGAGGTAACGCCTGGAGATCCGTTCAGTGCCTATAAAGACGAAATCACCGTAACCATGGGACGGGTAACCACAGCCAACCCAAAACTGCCGGCTGGTGATACCTATGAGAACAACGCATATACTCGGCTGGTCAAAGACACGTTTAACGCTCAGATTACAGATCAATTTGAAGCCAATGGTGAAGATTATAGTCGTCAAGTATCGCTTGCCATCGCATCCGGGGAATTGCCTGACATGATGCGTGTTGATTCCAAAGACGAACTGAAAGAGCTGGTGGATAACGACCTGATTGAGGATCTGACATCCATTTACGATCAATATGCCACGGAAAATATCAAGCAAATGTACGATTCCTACGACGGCCGAGCATTAGACAATGCAACGATTGATGGACGTTTGATGGGACTTCCGGCGACTTCCCTGGATTCCGCACCAACAATGGTTTGGGTTCGTCAAGATTGGCTGGATCTGCTGGGGATTCAACTGGATGCAGACGGAGACGGCGCCATTTCCCTGAAGGAAGTGGAGCAAACAGCGCTGGAATTCCTGAAAAGAGATCCTGGCCAATCCGGGAACCCGGTAGGTATTCCATTTGTGAACACGATGAATACAACAGATTATAATGGCTCTGCTTATACGATGCTGGGTGTGGCCTCAACCGAGGGAGCATTCCCGCAATATTGGATGAATGGTGAAGACGGCAAAATCGTGTATGGTTCCACGACAGAAGAAACGAAGAAAATGCTGGGCACCATGGCAGATTGGTTCAAGAATGGCATCATTGACCCGCAATTCGGAACCCGTACGTTTGATGATATTACCGCACTCTACGCCAATGGCCAAAGCGGTATCGCCTTTGGACCGTGGCATATCCCTGACTGGGGACTGATCAGTGCAAAACAGATGGATAAAAATGCAAAATTTTCGGCTTATACGCTGGAGGATGCAAATGGCAAGGTCAACGTGGCGCATGCCAACCCATCCAATCAGTTTATCGTGGTGAGAAAAGGTTATGAGCACCCTGAACTGGCGGTTAAGATTGTAAACCTGTTCTACGATAAACTGGCAAATGATAAAAATGCCGCAGCAACCATGCCGGAAGCTGCCAAGTATCAGGAGACCGGGGTAGACGGTTCAACGAGACCGTTTAATATCGAAGTCAATTCGGCTACATCGCTACTGGATGATTACTCTGACGTTGTTCGCGGGATTAAAGGAGAGATCAGCCTGGATGAGGTTCGCACTACAGAATCGAAGAACAATATCGGAAGCATCAAAACCTATTTGAGCGACATGGATACGGATGATGTGACTGCTTGGTCCAAATATCATTCGCGGATCAACGGAGTGGGACTAATCGACAAACTGACACAAGAAAACAAATTTGTCTGGATGACACCTGCTTTCTCTGGCACTACACCAAGCATGAAACAGACGTGGGCCAATCTGACAAAGTTGGAGCAGGAGTCGTTTATCAAAATCGTAACGGGTTCAGAACCGCTCGATTACTTCGATACATTCGTGAGTAACTGGAAGAAACAAGGTGGTGATCAAGTCATTCAGG
This sequence comes from Paenibacillus sp. FSL H7-0940, assembly GCF_037979415.1. NCBI lineage: Bacteria > Bacillati > Bacillota > Bacilli > Caryophanales > Paenibacillaceae > Paenibacillus > Paenibacillus sp. FSL H7-0940. The sequence goes on along the minus strand of NZ_CP150280.1, from coordinate 2,030,693 downwards.
AAATTGAAGACGAGATCGCATCGAAAAAATAAACATCTATGAACAGTAGCAGGGCTGCGATTCGCAGCCTTTCTTCAGAAAAGGGGTTCATCCATGAAACAGGGGAATCGGAAAGCGCGAGGGCGGCTCGGCCCAGGTGCCATGTACCATATGATGATGCTTCCGGGCATTTTGTTTTTGCTTGTATTCAGCTATGTTCCAATGGTCGGCATCATTACGGCGTTTCAGGACTATATACCGGCCAAGGGCATGTTTGGCTCCGAATTTGTAGGCCTGAAGCATTTTATGTATATGTTCAAGCTGCCGGATATCGCGCAGGTCGTCAGCAATACGTTGGTGATTGCGATTGGCAAGATTCTGCTCGGAACGATGATGGCCATCATTTTTTCCGTTTTATTAAATGAAATTCGTATCAAATACGTTAAAAAATCCGTGCAGACGATTGTTTATCTGCCACACTTTCTATCCTGGGTTGTACTGGCATCGGTTGTTGTCAACATGTTCAGTTTGGATGGCATTGTGAATCAAATGTTGGCGTTCTTTGGCCTCGAAAATATTAATTTCCTTGGCAGCAACACCTGGTTCCAGCCACTGATTATCGGTACAGACGTATGGAAAGAGTTTGGTTACAGTTCTATCGTCTATCTGGCTGCAATTACTTCCATTGATCCCGGTCTGTATGAAGCGGCAGGAATGGATGGAGCAAGTTGGTGGAGAAAAGTGTGGCATATTACATTGCCAGGCATGCTGCCTATTATTCTGCTCATGGGCGTAATGAGTCTGACCAACATTTTGAGCGCTGGTTTCGATCAAGTCTATAATCTGTATAACCCGGTTGTCTATGAGTCGGGCGACATTCTGGATACCTATGTCTATCGGATCGGTCTCGTTGGGCGACAGTATAGCTTCGGTACGGCTGTTGGTTTGTTCAAGTCCGTAATCGGCATTGTATTGCTTATGTCGGCCAACCAGTTGGCCAAAAAATATACGGATCGAAAAATATTCTAAGGAGGCCAAACCTGTGTCCTATTCTGCAAACTTTAAAGAACGAATTGGCCGGTTTGTCATCTATGCCATCGTCATTATGCTGGCATTGGTCTGCCTTCTTCCGTTATGGAATATCGTTGCCATATCATTCAGCAGCAGCGAGGCGGTATCGGCTAATGCAGTAGGTCTCGTTCCGGTCAATTTTACAACCGCAGCGTATACCAAAATTATCGATGATGCACAGTTCTGGCGGTCCTTTGGCATCTCCATTCTACGTGTCGCGCTTACCCTTGTGCTTAACATGATTTTGATTATTTTGATGGCTTATCCGTTATCCAAATCAAAGAGGGATTTTAAAGGCAGAAACATTTATATGAATATCATGATTTTTGCCATGTTGTTCAGTGGAGGCATGATTCCGAGTTACCTGCTAATCAAAAACCTGGATATGCTAAATACGATTTGGGCACTGGTTCTGCCAGGCGCTGTCCCGATATTCAGTGTTATCCTCGTGATGAATTTCTTCTCCGCTGTACCTAAAGCGCTTGAAGAAGCAGCATTCATCGATGGAGCGAATCCGCTTCAGGTTTTGTTCAAAGTGTATGTTCCCGTGTCCATTCCTGCGCTGGCGACAGTTGCTTTATTCAGTATCGTGGGTACATGGAATGACTTCTTCAGTGGTTTGATCTATATGACCAAAGTCAGCAATTATCCGCTAATGACCTATATTCAGTCCCTTAACGTGAATATTGCTGACTTGCTTCAAGCCGGCACAAATTCCAGCGAACTCAGCAACCTGACTGAAATTTCGAACAAAAACCTGAATGCAGCCAAAATCGTAGTTGCTGTTATCCCGCTATTGCTGATTTATCCGCTACTGCAAAAATATTTTGTGACTGGCATTGTTGTAGGATCGGTCAAAGAATAGCATTAGAAAGGTTGAATAAGAATGGAAAATAAAAAATGGTGGAAAGAAACCGTTGTATATCAAATATATCCACGCAGCTTTCAAGATCATAACGGAGATGGCATCGGCGACTTGAAGGGCATTGTATCCCGATTGGATTATTTGCAGGAACTCGGCATTGGTGCGATCTGGTTGTCCCCTGTTTGCAAGTCCCCTCAGGATGATTACGGATATGATATTTCAGATTATCAGGATATCGATCCGATGTTTGGGTCTTTGGAAGATATGGAAACGTTAATTCTTGAAGCTAAGAAAAGAGACATTCGGATCATTATGGATCTGGTGTTGAACCATACATCGGATGAACACCCCTGGTTTCTAGAAGCCAAAAAAGGCAAAGACAATCCATACCATGATTACTACGTCTGGAGAGATGGTGTGGAAGGAACGCCTCCGAACGACTTGGGGTCCACCTTCGGTGGTTCAGCCTGGGAGTGGGTGCCTGAGATCGGGCAATATTATTTGCATCTATTTTCCGTAAAACAGCCAGATCTCAACTGGGAAAACCCAAAAGTCCGGCAGGAGATATACGACATGATCAATTGGTGGATCGACAAGGGTGTTGGTGGTTTTCGACTTGACGTAATCGACTTAATTGGTAAAGAACCGGATATGAAGATTACAGGAAACGGACCTAATCTGCATCAATATATCAGGGAACTGAGCAAGGAGACGTTTCAAAAAGCGGAAGACTTGCTAACGGTTGGAGAAACATGGGGCGCCACTCCGGAGATCGCCAAACTGTACAGTAATCCAGACGGCAGTGAATTTTCAATGGTCTTCCAATTTGAACATATCAGCTTGGATGAACAAGAAGGCAAAGGAAAGTGGGCTCTTAAACCTTTGGATGTGAGGGCATTAAAAAAAGTACTGTCCAAGTGGCAGACGGAGCTTAAGGGTGATGCCTGGAACAGTTTGTTCTGGAACAACCACGATTTACCTCGAATTGTATCCCGTTGGGGAAATGACGGAGAATTCAGAATCGAATCGGCTAAAATGTTGGCTACCCTTCTTCATGGCATGCAAGGTACGCCTTACATTTATCAGGGTGAAGAGCTAGGTATGACGAATGTTCAATATGCGATCGAGGATTATCGAGATATTGAATTGCTCAACTTTTATAAGGAAAGAATGGAGAAAGGTTATCCTGAACAAAGCGTGATGGAGTCGATCTACGCCAAGGGCCGTGATAACGCACGAACACCTATGCAATGGGATACTTCCGATAACGCAGGTTTTACACAAGGGGAACCTTGGATTAAGGTGAATCCAAATTATAAGCAGATCCATGCCGAGGATAGTTTGAATAATCCCGAATCCATATTTCATTATTACCGGAAGTTGATTCAATTTAGAAAAGATTATGAAGTCATCGTATATGGTGATTATGAGCTGATCTTTCCAGAGAACCCAGACGTGTTTGCTTATACTCGCACGTTGAATGGTTCTACGGTTCTTGTGGTATGCAATTTCCAGGGATATACGACCGAACTCCCGCTTCAGGAGCAATTAACAGAGTCCAATCAGCTTTTGATATCCAATTATACAGGTGAGCATTCAGAGAGCATATTACGTCCATATGAAGCAAGAATGTACCTTATTCATAATTAAAGCATAATACGTAATACGTTATATTATGTTCAGTTCTCAAGAAAGAAGGATTATATTCAATGAAAAGAGTATGGTGGAAAGAAGCAGTAGCCTATCAAATCTATCCGAGAAGTTTTATGGATTCCAATGGAGACGGGGTTGGTGACATCAAGGGGATCATATCCAAACTGGATTATATTCAAGATCTCGGTATTGATCTGATCTGGATCTGCCCGATGTATAAGTCACCCAACGATGATAATGGTTATGACATCAGTGATTACTGTTCCATTATGGATGAATTCGGCACGATGGCGGACTTTGATCAATTACTGCATGAAGTGCATCAGCGCGGCATGAAACTCATTATGGACTTGGTGATCAATCATACAAGTGACGAACATCCGTGGTTTATTGAATCCAGAGCTTCACTGGATAACCCCAAACGGGATTGGTACATCTGGAGAGATGGGAAGAATGGAGACGAACCGAATAACTGGGAGAGCATCTTTGGCGGTTCTGCATGGGAATATGATGAAGTCTCCGGACAGTACTATCTCCATCTGTTCTCCAAGAAACAACCAGACTTGAATTGGGCAAATCAGGAAGTTCGGAAATCCATATATGAAATGATGAATTGGTGGCTGGATAAAGGGATTGATGGTTTCCGTGTGGATGCAATCAGCCATATTCACAAAGAAGAGGGCCTCTTGGATATGCCAATCCGAGAAGGCGTCAAGTACGTCTCTTCATTTGAAAAGCATATGAATGTCAAGGGAATCCAGAGTTATCTGCAAGAAATGAAAGAGAACACATTATCCAGATATGACGTGGTGACTGTTGGGGAAGCAAATGGAGTTAAGGTTGAGGACCAAGAAGATCTGCGGGATTGGATCTGTGAAGTCAGAGGGAAATTTAATATGGTCTTTCAATTCGAACACCTGGACCTTTGGAAAAACAGCACAGACAGGCAACTGGATGTTCCCAAACTGAAAAACGTCTTGACCAAGTGGCAAAAATCACTGGAAGGCGTCGGTTGGAATGCATTGTTTATTGAAAATCACGATCAACCTCGCAAAGTTTCATCTTGGGGAAATGATACGGAGTATTGGTATGAAAGTGCCACAGCACTTGGAGCCATGTACTTTTTCATGCAAGGAACCCCTTTCATATATCAGGGGCAAGAGATAGGCATGACAAACGTGGCTTTCCCTTCGATAGAGGATTATAACGACATAGCCGATCGGAATTTATATCAGATCAAACGCGAAGAGGGGATGTCGCATGAGGAGATCATGAACATCATCTGGGCATCGAGTCGCGATAACTCCAGAACGCCGATGCAATGGTCTTCGGCCAAAGAGGCCGGGTTTACCAGCGGTACGCCATGGCTGAAAGTGAATGACAATTACGTCCATATTAATGTAGAGAAACAACTCCAGGAACCAGGTTCCATCCTTCACTTTTATAAAAAAATGATTCAGATGCGAAAAGAGCACGATACGTTGACTTATGGTATTTATGAGCTTCTTATGCCGGATCATCCGAGTGTATATGCATATACACGTACACTGGCAGACCAACAGGTGCTGGTAGTAATCAATCTCTCTGAACACGTCGTCGAGCTTGAGGAAGATGAGTTTGGCCTCAACTTCTCAGAGATCTGGCTTACCAACTATGAGAATGGATTGCTGCCACTGGTGTTGCGACCGTTTGAAACTATTGTTGGATTAAGCGATAAAGTTTAATTAGGATACGAAAAAGGCGTCTATATCATGGTCTGAATGATATAGACGCCTTTTATTGTTGTGTAACCACATGAAAATCAGTTTCGAATATTCGTTATTGATGGAGAACATCCGCGTATTCGGAGATACGTTCGAAACGTCCCTTGGCAAACGGGCATAAAGGTAAAATTTTAATACCGTTTTCCCGCGCGTATTCCACCATCGCTTTGATAAGTTCATCGCCAAGCCCTTGTCCGCGGTAAGCATTTTCCACCAAAGTGTGATCAATGATGTATAGCTCTGGACTCGAGATTACATAGGTCATCACCGCAGCAATATCATCGTTATCTTGAATAAGGAATCTTTTATTGGCAGGTTCATGTTCTACGTTATGCATGTTCATCCTCTTTCTTTGTTGAATATTCACCGTCCAGAAGCTTATACGTCAATGCTCCACTTGGACATGTGTCAATATGCCGGGCAATGGCCTCCGAAGTGTCACCATCAGGATCAACCCAAGGACGCTTGCTTAAATCAAAAACAGCAGGAAGGCCCTTTACACAAATACCAGAATGAATGCAGACATCCGAATTAAACATAACCTCGATATCTTTACCGTAATATAATTTCTCTTTAACCATAATGCATTCACATCTTTCACTGTTGAGTTTGAGTTTGTTTACAGATCGATATCCCAGGCATCCATGGTAAGTCATGTCTGGCAGGCTCTTAATGTTCGAATTATAAATGAGGAATCATTATTAAGTCAACGTGACGAATCTCCTAATTCGTTGGTGGAAGCTACTGATCAGAACCCTGAGTCCTCCGAAAAATTAACGCTCCAAGAAAGTTACGTTTCCGGCGGCGATTCTAAATTGTCATCTAACAACACCCTTAATGAGATTGGGAAATTATTTAGTGACTTCGATCTGAAATTGATCGGAATATGATTTGAGGTTGCCTGCAAGACCAGCGAGTTCCCCGGAGATGTTCGACAGTTCGCTTGCCGATCGCTGCTGCTCCACAGCACTAGCCGTGACTTCTTCGGCCATGGCTGAAGTTTCCTCGGTTGCGGAAGCAATATAACTGAGATTCTGTTCCAACTCCTGACGAATAGAGTGCATATCCATCGTCCGGCTGTCCAAACTCTGAGCCAACTCATGCACTTCGGTCGATAAGCGGCTAACCTGTCCAAATGCCTGGAGACAATCAGCGATTTGTTTCTCCTGTTCCTTAACAGCTACCATATTCGCATCAAAATGACTGCCCATCCGATGTATCTCTTGAACAAATGAACCCAGGATCTCATCAATCTCCTGGATCGAACGTTCGGATTGTTGAGCGAGCTGTCCCATTTCCCCAGCAACGACTGCAAAGCCTTTACCCGCTTCTCCAGCCCGGGCTGCTTCAATTGAAGCATTCAGGGATAGTATTTGAGTTTGTTTTAAAATGTTGTGAATCTGACCGCTAATAGAGGAAGCGAGTTCGGATTGAGTCGTCAGAGACCTGGAAATATCCTGTTGATGCTCAACACGCTTGGCATTCTCTCGGCCCTTCTCAAGCAGAACCTCATGTTCACGTGTAACTTGTACTTGAACAGAAGATAGCTGCTCTGAAGTATAAGTAAACTGTTTCACATATGAACCTACTTCATCCATTATTTTGCCGAGATTCTCTGAATGCTGGACGGAGTGTTCTGTCTCTTCAGCCTGTTTCATTGAACCTATGGCAATTTCCTCGATCGCTCTGGAAAGTTCTTCGCTCTGACGCTGGTTTGTCTGAGCGGTTTCCGAAATATCTTTTGATGACTGCTGTAATGTATTTGAACCTTGCTGTATTCCCATCAGAATGTTCGTCAATTGGGCAACCATGATGTTAATCAAATCACTAATGTCACCGAGTTGATCATTGGACATGTGTGTGGATACGACTTTGAGATTCCCATCAGCAACCTGCTCGAGACTTGACTTAATATCGCGTACTTGTCTAAGAATACCTCGTACTACGAATAACATCATGACCAAAGAAAGAATCAGTACAACCACAAAAATCGGGATAATGGTCTGATAAGCATTATTCACAGATGTCGCGGAGACTTGATTCACTGCTCCAGCAGAAATATCAATGCCCAGATAGCCAATGACAGCACCTTGCGAATCCTTGATTGGTGTAAAGGAGGACAATAGCTGTCCCCAAGTTGGATCATCTACAATGCCTGTTGTGACGACTTCACCGCGTAACAAGCGTTCCTGAATCTGGGGATTGAATTCCATTGCAGTGCCGTAAGGACTATATTCCGTATCGTCCCAATTCGCTCCATCTACGGTGTAGATCCACCCGTCCGAAGTTTTGTTATACATATAAACATACAAGGCTCCCGATTGAAGCCTAACTTTAACGAGTTCGTCCCTAAGACTTTTATATTCGTTGCTCTCCTCTGAAGCAGGAGAAGATAATGTCTTAATTAATTCCGACTCCTGACCTAGTTGAGAGGCGGTATTCACAGCCAGCTGCTGATTGTTATGCTGCATGGTCATTAATGATGCATTTTCACTGGAGTCGATGGTTGCCCATATGATTAGACCGCCCATGGCCAGTAGCGGAACCAGAATAATCAAATACAGTTTGAACCTTAAATCCATCTTTTTTTTGCGAGTCTGTTTCACGTACGGTTCCCCCTTGGATGTAATAAAGTAAATATGGCTATTCGTATAACCCCATACTATTTATCGTAATATTGAAGGGGGAAATGAAGACTAATCCTAAATTTGTATATACATATACGCAGATTATAAACTAACAGTATGCAAGGACACCTTGCCATTAACCAAAAAAAGGCTCCACCAGCTTTATGCCAGTGGAGCGCTTAATTTTTCTCTTAGAGATTCTGTTCAATATACAAACCTACTCACGGATGTTTATTGCAGAAACGGTCGATATAATCAGAACATTGCCCCGGCTCATCTTCCATTACGAAATGACCAGCTTTGGGAATGACATGTAGGCAGGCATGGGGAATATCCTGGACAAGCCTCTTTGCGTACATAAGGGGCTGCCATTCGTCTTCTTCCCCCCATAAAATTTGAACGGGAACTTTCAGCTTGGGTAAATCTGTTCCATAGGATTCAGTATATTTTGCATTATAATGAGCTACCTGATGGGAGAAAAAAGAGGCTTTGCCCAATGAACCTGTATGGGGTTCCAGATATGCATCCAGTGCATTGCCAGTCATAAGCTCTTTATTATACACTGCCATGGATAATTGTTTCTTTAGCATGGTATCAAAATCAGCACGGGACATTTGTTCAACCTGTTCAAGCTGTTCTTCGATAATTTTCTTCCAGGTTGGTGAGGGCCACGAATCATAGCTGGGCATGTTGAGTAACGTAAGCGATTGTACACGTTCAGGCTGTTCCAAGGCCAGTTGGACTCCGACAATTCCACCTAGATCGTGGGCTGCGACATGTAAACGATCCATTCCGAGTGCGTCTAAAAGCTGACTAAACAGCGTATATTGTGCTGCCACAGAAGTATCTGCTTCGAGGGGTCTTTCGGATGCTCCATATCCCAGAAGGTCATGAACGTAGACTTTGTACCCTTTTTGAACCAGAGCGGGTATTACTTTTCTCCATTCATAGCTATAAGACGGTGTTCCATGAAGGAGCCATATGGGAGAGCCTTCTCCATATTGTTCATAAGCGATTCGATATCCATTAATCAAGATGGATGACGTTGCTGCTGTTTGCATAGTGATTACTCCCTTCCATAAACGATTGAAATTAAAAATGAAATGGGCTCTTAATGAGCTACATTGAATATAAACGATTGCTTTCCATTAGTTAAATTGATAGTTTATATGTAAACGATCAGTTTTAATGATGTTAAAAAGAAGGGAGCCAATGATGGAAATACGTCATTTGGTCACATTTATTACAATTGTGGAACACGAGGGATTTACCAAAGCTGCTGAGCATCTTGGATACGCGCAATCTACAATTACATTGCATATTAAGGCGTTGGAAGAGGAGATTAACTACCCTTTATTTGATCGAATTGGTAAGCGGGTTATTTTAACGGAGACTGGGAAAAAATTGTTGCCACATGCACAGAAAATGCTTGAGCTGTATCATATGATTAAGGAAGTGACTGCTGCACAAGGTGAATTAACGGGTAATATCGTGATCAGTATTGGGGAAACGTTATTGATCTATCGTTTTCCTCCTATTATTGAAGAGTTCAAAAAATTGCATCCTCATGTCAACATCGAGTGGCACCAATTAGATTCCGTACATTATAAAGAGAATTTGATGCAAGGCAAAAGTGATATTTCCTTCATGTTGGGGACAGAGGTTCATGATCCCAATCTGTACAGTGAGAAATTGGCTGAGGAGCCCATGATGTTGCTGTACCCCAATTCATTTGAGCTACAACGGGACATTGTACGAAGCAATTTACTTTTTACCGAAAGAGGTTGCGGTTATCGCACATTGTTTGAACAATGCATTGAAGAGTATCAGATTGGGATTACTTCCAATATTGAATTCTGGAGTATTGAAGCTGTGAAACAGTCGATATTGAGCGGTATGGGCATATCCTTGTTACCTCGAATTACGGTAGAGAAGGAGCTGAAGGAAGAAAAACTTTCAGGTCAGCAGTACAAACAAAATCTAGCTACGCAGTTGCTGTATCCCAAAAACAAGTGGATCTCTCCCCAAGTAGAAGCATTTATTGAGATCGTTAGAAAGCATGCCTCCCTTTGGTAAGCTCATTTCAACTGTCCTTTATAACCTACCACTGAACCGTTGGATTGCTTCCTCGGTCACCGGCGTGAAGAGATTAACCAGATTACCGTCAGGATCGCGAAAAAGCAAAGCACGATTCCCCCAGAGCATTGTGGTAGGTTCCTTTACCCACTCATCAACAAACGGCTTCAAGCGCTCGTATTCGGCATCAACATCGTGGACATGGAACTCAATAATGACAGTACGATTGTTGGCCGCCACAGCGGAACCAGCGCCAAACAGTTGCACCGTTTGGGAGTGGCCGATCGCTAGAGTGCACGATGGCATAACGAGTTCGGCAAAGACAGGTGCAGGGCGTTCTGCTGAAACACCCGTAATTTTCTCATAGAACTCGACAAGACGATCCACGTCATCAGTAATGATACGCACAGAAGCAAAATTCACGAGATATCATCCTTCCTATAATAAGTAATACATTTTGGATCAAAAACACTTCGCATTTACTTTTACTCCTTTACAATTGCTTACTCCAACTATACAAATACACTACTGACAACAGTATGTCAGTAGTGTTTTACGAAGAAACCACCGTCCACTAGCCATCATTCTATAGAACGTATTAGAGTTTCAAAGTGAGGGTAAGTGCTAAAAATCGATTGTACTTGGTGGTAAACAGTGTTACTCTAAAAGTCTGTGTTCGACAATATATTTAATATTAGCCACCAATTTAGTTGTAAAGAAAGGTAACACTATGATAAAAGTTGAAAACCTATCCTTCTCATTTCCACAAAAGGAACTATATAAAAACATTTCATTTACGTTTGAAGAGGCACAACATTGTGCTTTTATCGGAACAAGCGGCAGTGGAAAAAGTACATTGATCGATATCCTGATGGATCCGGAACGATATTTGTTCGAGGGCAAGTTAGAGATAGACCCCGATTGCAGAATCGGGTATGTGAGTCAGTTTTTGCAAGTAGACAAAACAAAAGAAATGACCGTTTTTGAATATATCGCAGAAGAATTCATCAAGATACAAGATGAAATTACAGCGATTTATGCGGAGATGGCCACCACATCGGATATGGATTCCCTGATGGAAAAGCTTCAATTGGCTTTGGATGCATTCGAGGCGATGGATGGGGATAATTACGAAAAAAACATCAATAAACAGTTAAACCTTGCCAACCTCATGAAGCTCAAAGATCTTAGTATATCCGCCGTAAGCGGCGGGGAATTCAAACTTATTCAAGTGATGAAGGAAATGCTGAATCGTCCAGACTTCATGATTATGGACGAACCTGATGTATTTTTAGACTTTGAAAACCTGAACGCGCTTAAAAAATTGATTAACACACACAAGGGAATGTTGCTGGTCGTTACGCACAACCGATATCTGTTGAACCATTGTTTCAACAAAATCATACACCTAGAAAACACAGAGCTCCAAGAGTTTGACGGGCGATATATCGATTACAACTTCTCACTGCTTCAGTCTAAGATCGAACTGCAAGAAATCGCAGTTGCTGAAGCTGAGGAAATTGAGAGATACGATCACATCATCGACAATCTTAGAGAGATCGCCACATATAATTCCGAAGCCTCCAGAGGCAGAGCGTTAAAAGCCAGAGTCAAGTTTCAAGAGAGATTGGAAGCACGTCGAATAAAAGAGCCATTTGTCGATATCAAACAGCCGAATATCCGTTTTGGAATCGATAAGGAAATGGAAGACACCGTTGTGGTTAACGTCAATAACTATAACGTTTCCTTTGACGAGTTGCTTTTGGAAAATGTGAACTTTGAGATCAAATCTACAGATAAAGTAGCCCTGATCGGTCCTAACGGTACCGGGAAAACGACTTTACTCCGAGAAATCTTTAAAAATAATCAGGATGCCATTGAAATAAATGCTGATGTTAAAGTGGCCTATTTATCTCAGGTTCAAGGCGAAATGCTAAAAGATTCGAATACCATCCTAAATGAATTCATTGATTCCGGCTTTCAAACGTATGATGAAATTAGATCGTATCTTCCAAACTATGGCTTTGAAGGAGAAATCCTTGATCAAAAGATTGAATCGTTATCTGGTGGAGAAAAAAACATGCTTCAACTGGCTAAAGTTTCTGCCAGTCAAGCCAACGTATTGCTCCTGGATGAACCGACAAGCCATTTAGACATCTATACACAAATCGCATTGGAGAAAGCCATTGAAGACTACAAAGGTGCGATTATCATGATTTCTCATGATTTCTATTCGGTTGTAAATGGTATGGATTATGTTTTAATTATCGAGGACAAAACGATTAGTAAAATGAGTATAGAAGAATTTAGACAGATGATTTATGCGAGTCATTTTGATGAAAACTATCTAGAAAATGAACAAAAGAAAAAGTCTGTTGAAATGAAAATTGAATTGGCTTTAAAAGATACTAATTTTGAACTTGCAAAGAGTTTGGTTGATGAGCTAGAAAAGCTGATTAAGTTGCTTTAGACAAGGTGAATATTCCAAAAATCTAAATCCCCCTGTATGTGGATTAATCCGCATACAGGGGGATTTACTTCTAGAAACAGCTAAACGAGCTGATTCGCTGCAGATCAATGCCGGTGTATAGCCAGAAGAAGCCATTCCAACGGAAGCCAGCCACCGAGTTTCTACCTACAAATACCGGGTACATCCAGAAGCCGGGACCACGATCCGGCCAAATATATGTGTAGCGAAACAGGCAGCCGGATATGGCTCTTGGATCTACCGCATATAACGAAGCGGGTTGCTGTGGAACGAATGATGGTGGCGGTCCGGTAGGTGCCTGCACGCCTTGTGGTCCGCCACCACCTCCACCCCCGGGGAACGATGGCGGACCAGGAAATCCGCCGGGTCCTCCTGGTCCTCCGGGACCCCCAGGTCCGCCAAACCCTCCACCAGGTCCAAAAGGAGGTAAAAATGTCATATCACATCACTCCTGTTCATTAGTCTACTGTATTGTATGTAGGCAATTGAGCAGGGGAATGGGTGAAAGCCTATAAAAGGCCGCTAATTTGGTCATAAGCTTGTCAGGTGGATATTCAAAATAAAGACACGCTCAAGCATAATAGATTTATACGAACTGCAAAAATGCACTGGGAGCAATCCCGGTGTATTCTCCTTTTAAAATGAGCGATAAGCCCATAATTTTTTTGCCATTCATTTTGTTAACGAGTACGAAACTCCTGTGGTGTGCAACCATAATGCTTTTTAAATATTTTTATAAAATGCGGCGGAGCCAAAAAACCAAGCGCCTTGCTGACATCTGCAATTTTGAGGTCTGAGTTCAGTAACAAGTAAGATGCTCTGTTCATACGTAAGCTGTACAAATAATCACCAATCGTTTCTCCGGTGACCGTTTTGTACACCTTGGACAGGTAAACGGGGTGCAGGCCGATATAGTCGGCAATGACCTGAAGGGAGATGCCTTCTGCCAAATACTCCTGAATGTATGTTCTCACTTTAGACGTAATTTGTTCATGCGCATTCATCAACTGATTAGAAGCCTGCTTGCGCCGCTGATTAATCATTTTCTCTGCCCAGCTATATATGCGTTGGCTGGATAACTGGCTTTTTTTCCGAAGTAAAAATTCGAACTCCTCCCCCAGCATTTCCTCAACAGTCGTGTCCTGCGATTTTAGTGAAATCGAGAATGTGGAAGACAAGTAGAGTAGTACTGTAAACAATTGATCGTGGGACAGTTCTTTACCAACTTCGTTCAAAAAAAGAATTCTGGAAATTTTGCTTATGGCCTCATCCCAATTACCTGATTCCAGCAGGTTAGGGAGCAAGGGTGGCTCATACAAATTAATGAGATTTTGCTGTTCATGGGAATCCGCATCCTTTTTGTCCAGCGTAATAAAATAACTTTTATTGCTACCCACATTCCGATTGATGGCTGACACGGAGGCTAAATACAGATCGGAGAGGTGGTCAGGGAAGCATTGCTCTTTACTCAGACAAATGGAGATGGCTCCCTTTAAAAATTTTTGCACATTGTTTTGCAGTCTGACCGCGTGGGAGTCGACTGAATCGAGTGCATGCAGATCACTGTTTTTGATCAGAAATACCAGATATCCCTGCTCTGTAATACAATGCCACAGCTTGAACGGATGCTGAAACACTTCTTCGGCTATATTGGTTACAGCATATTCGAGCAAGGATAATGACCGAAGATCATAACCGGAGAATTCCTCCTCCATCCGAATGACCATCATAATAAAGGGGTCAGAGGACACAAAGGGAATCTCCAGCATGCTGAGACGATCAGCCAGAATCTTATGGCTCATGGCTTTGTTCTGAAGAAGTTCCTTGAGAAGTTGATTGCGCAACAAGGGCATATTGGCGTGAAGGGCATGCTGAATTTGCTGAAATGAACTGATGCGTTCCCATTCGTGCTCAATATTGGCAATAGCCTTTGTTACAGCTTGGATGAGCTCATCGGTATTAATCGGCTTCAGCAGATAATTAGCAGCCTGATACTGAATCGCTTTTTGGGCATATTCAAACTCATCGTGACCAGACAAAATAATGCATCTAATTTTACTGGAGAATCGGCGAATCTCCAAAATAAGCTCCAATCCATCCATCTCGGGCATACGAATATCGGTAATCATGATATCAACAGCGTATTTGGAAGCGATATCGAGAGCCTCCGCAGCAGAGTATGCTCTATGCACTTCCTGGATGCCATAATCTTCCCAGGGAATTGTCAGTGCGAGACTATCAACAACCGATTTCTCGTCATCCACTATTAATAAACCGTACATGCTAATTCCCCCCTCTACAGACAAGCTGTTACAACACTTATTGTATTGTATGATGGCCGAACTATCATTTCAATGCGTGCCGCCTTGACTGACCTCAAATCTTAAGAAAACGATATAGATGTTCAGATATACTTATGCGAATTAGCGCTGCAAGTGGCCAGCGAGGTATGAAAGCTTAATTTGTATTCAGATTGCGTTATATCACATTAAGAAAGCGCTATTTCATGTCATTCAACCACACAGTATTATTAAAAAGAGAACTAAAACAATATTATGTGGGACCTTACATAACCGTTTTGCATGTCAAGGATACCTGCCGATAGATGAAGGAGTGTCTGGATGATGAATCGTGATATCAAGCAAATCGTGAAACAGTTAACCTTAAACGAAAAGGCAACACTATGCTCAGGTAGCAGCTTTTGGACAACGCATGCTGTAGAACGTTTGGATATTCCATCCATTATGATGACGGATGGTCCTCATGGATTACGCAAGCAAGCAGGTGATGCTGACCATTTGGGACTGAACGCAAGTGTTCCCTCCACTTGTTTTCCATCGGCGGTTGGGCTGGCAAGCTCCTGGAACCGGGATCTTGTGCAGCTTGTCGGAGAAACCATTGGTAAAGAGGCGCAGGCGGAGGATGTCGCCATTCTGCTCGGCCCAGGGGCGAACATCAAGCGTTCCCCGTTGTGCGGGCGCAACTTCGAATATTTCTCAGAGGACCCTTACCTGACGGGTGAACTGGCAGCATCTCATATTTCTGGTGTGCAAAGCCAGGGTGTGGGAACCTCACTTAAACATTTTGCAGTGAACAATCAGGAGCATCGCCGAATGACTACCGATGCGGTGGTCGACGAGCGGACATTAAGAGAAATCTATCTGACCGGGTTTGAGAAGGCGGTCAAGCAAGCGCAGCCATGGACAGTAATGTCTTCTTACAATAGAGTGAATGGAACGTATGCGTCGGAGAATGATTACTTGCTGAATACCATTTTGAAGGAAGAATGGGGACATGAGGGCTTTGTTGTGACAGACTGGTCCGCAGTGAATGAGATCGCAGCCAGCATCGCTGCGGGACTTGGACTGGAGATGCCTTCTTCCAACGGAGAAGGACCACGCAAAATTGTGGAAGCGGTGAATGGCGGCGAGTTGTCCGAAGAACAGCTTGACCAAGCCGTAGAGAGGTTGTTAGCTATTATTTTCAAGGTGGCAGAGCACAAACGTCCAGAAGCAACCTTTGATTCTGAGCAGCATCATCAGATTGCGAGAGAGGCAGCAAGAGAAACGATGGTGTTGTTGAAAAATGAGGACGATATTCTTCCGCTGAGCAAGAATAGCCGCATCGCCGTTATCGGAGAGCTAGCTGAGAAGGTCAGATATCAGGGCGGCGGCAGTTCGCATATCCATCCGACTCAACTGGATAGCCCTTATGAACAGATGGTTTTGCTTGCTGAAGCAGATGCATCGGTGACTTATGCTGCGGGCTACAACCTTGCCTCAGATGAAAGTGACCCGTTATTGATAAAGCAAGCCGTCGAGGCAGCCAAAGCAGCGGAAGTCGCTGTGCTGTTCATTGGTCTGCCTGACCGCTATGAATCGGAAGGATATGACCGGTCTCACATGGACATTCCAGCTAACCAATCGGCGCTAATCAAAGCCGTGGCAGCAGAGCAGCCTAACCTTGTTGTTGTGTTAAGCAATGGATCACCGATTGTGATGCCATGGCTTGATGATGTGAAGGGAGTACTGGAGGCGTATCTGGGTGGTCAAGCAGCTGGAGGAGCTATGGCGGATCTGTTGTTCGGAGAAACCAACCCAAGCGGTAAGCTGGCGGAAACGTTCCCGCAATCGGTGCATCATAACCCTTCGGCTCTGTTCTTCCCCGGAGACGGAGATCGTGTGGAATACCGTGAAGGCATATATGTTGGTTATCGCTACTATGATCGCAAGGACATTGAACCGTTGTTCCCGTTTGGTTACGGATTGAGCTATACGCAGTTTGAATATACCGGTCTGAGCCTGAGCGATACACAGTTCAAGGATGTGGATTATCTAACGGTAACTGTTACAATTCGAAACACGGGCAAACGTTACGGTCAAGAGGTTGTGCAATTGTATGTGCGCGATCAGCAAACCGTAGTAAGTCGTCCGGACAAGGAATTGAAGGGATTTGCCAAAATCGGACTGGAGCCGGGCGCTGAGGGCAGCGTTTCCTTCACACTGGATAAACGTAGCTTTGCCTATTATAATGTTGATTTGAAGGACTGGCATGTAGAGAGTGGCTCCTATGATATTTTGATTGGCTCATCCTCTCGTTCCATTCTTCTGCAACAGACGGTCAACGTGGAGTCCACGACAACCGGCCCAGTACCTACCTTTGACCGTAATACAACGCTGGGTGAGCTGCTCGCCAATCCAAAAACGATGGCTGTCATGAGTCAATTACAGGGACTGGCTCCACAGGGAGCGGAAGAGGCCCAATCCGATGCGATATCCTCCGAGATGATTCAGGCATCCATGAAATACATGCCGCTTCGTGCGTTGATTCCGTTTACGGGAGGGGCTCTTACAGAGGAAACTCTTTCCCAGTTGCTTGCTGGATTAAATGCGGCTGTTCGTCAGTAAAACACTACACAACAGCTTTTCACTATACAACATCGAAAAACGCTCATAAGTCATGACTTGTGAGCGTTTTTCATTTAAGATGTTATGGGATGTTAGCTCATGCACGAAAGGGCATGCACCAACGTACATACAAAAGGACAACCATCCGTAATATAATCATTGGAGAAGAGGTGATCTTATGAATGAGACGACGGAACGATCCAGCTTCTTGCAAATGAGTCAGGATGCCGAGGATGACCGAATCGCTTCATCCCGACTTCCAATTGCGTTATGGATTATACTGGTCACTATGGTAACGGTAGCGATGCAAACCTTGCTAGGACCGTTGCTGGTGCCCAGCCTGTTTTTTGTAGGCTTGATGGCGGCACATATTCAGTTATACTGGCGAGTGAGCAGGTTGATTCAGGTATCCAAGGTGTTATATCTGTTTCTTCAGGCCGGCTTGATTTTCGGGAGCGCTGCCTTGATGCCAGATGGTCTTCCCGTCATACTCATTGGTTTGATTCCTGTATTGATTGGACAGACCGTAGCTATTTTGTTTGAACCCAAAAAGGTTGTTTTTTTTGCGTTTGTACTCTATTTCCTTTTCTGTTTGGTTACGCTTTGGATTAAGGATGCTAAGGACCTTGCGCTGTTTATCCCCTTGTTATTCCTGATGATTGTTGTGGTAATGGCCTATGCTCTCCTGTACTACAGGCAGGTTAATGCCCGGGTGCGCACGCAAACGTTTTTGCGCGATCTGGAGCTGACACATCAGAAAGTTGAGGAGCTTACACTCGCTAACGAACGCCAACGTATGGCGAGAGATTTACATGATACACTCGCTCAGGGACAGGCAGGTCTCATTATGCAGCTTGAAGCCGTGGATGCATACCTCAGCCGGGGAAACATTCAGCGTGCTCACGAGATTGTTCTGACATCCATGGGGCAAGCTCGACAAACGTTGGGTGATGCGAGAAAAGCAATTGATGATTTGAGAACAAGGGCTACTCCTGTATTTGACTTCAACGAGGCAGTACAAGACCAATTACAACGCTTTCGAATTGCTACAGGCGTTCAAATCCAACTGGAGTTGCAACTTCGTTCGGCTCTGACCGGTTTTACCATGGAACATGTATTACATATTTTGAGTGAAACACTTATGAATGTGGCACGACATGCCCATGCTGATCAGGTTCATATATCTATTATAGAAATTTCCGGCTCACTCCAAATGGTGATCAAGGACAATGGCAGAGGATTCAATACTGCAACTATCGGAAAAAAGACCGGGCATTACGGTCTCATTGGCATTTATGAACGAGCCAGACTCATCGGAGGGCAGATTCAAGTTGAAAGCAGCGATGCGGGTACATGTATAACCTTATCTATACCATTTTGAATAGAAGGGAGGACATAAACAATGAGTCATAAAGTTCTGATTGTAGATGACCACTGGGTTGTACGTGAAGGCATCAAAATGATTTTGGGGACGGATGACAATTATGAAGTGATTGGCGAGGCTGAAGAGGGACACACGGCGCTGGAGCTGATGCAGAAACTTCAGCCTGATGTCATCCTAATGGACCTGAACATGCCTGGCGGCTTGAGCGGTCTGGATACGTTAAAACAGATGAACGTAGAACAAATTAACATTCCAGTTATTATTTTGACGACCTACAATGAGGATGAACTAATGATCAACGGGCTTGGGCTGGGGGCCAAAGGGTATTTGCTCAAGGATACAAGTCGCGATCATTTATTCCGTACGCTGGAGTCGGCCCTTCGCGGTGAAACATTGCTGCAACCTGAAATTTCGGCAAGGGTATTTGCCTTTCACCAGAAGCCGCCGGTAGTGCACAAGCACAAAGATACATTACTGACAGAAAAAGAACTTATAATTCTTCAGGCAGTCGCTCGCGGACTACGAAGCAAGGAAATCGCATTTGATATGGGCATTGCAGAAAGAACAGTAAAAGCTCAGCTGACTAATATCTATAATAAGCTGGGGGTAGACTCGCGCTCCGAAGCGGTTGCTGTATCCGTAGAGAGAGGCATTCTGCATCTGTAGAATATAGAATAATGTTGTAGGTTTCAAAGGGCAGCCTGTACGCAGGCTGCCCTTTGGTTCAACCCGATCGTACATGAAGGGCATGCCCCTACGTACGATTTTTTTTATTTAAGTTTCCACTATGATGATGTCATGAGGTTGTCCGAACAAGAGAACCTGAGTTTCAGATTAGAAGGGAGCTATCCATATACATGGCTAAATTTTTGTATCAATTAGGTGAATGGGCTGTAGCCAAGAAAAAGGGAGTAATTACAGGAGGGCTTGTCATCCTGCTGCTGTTGGCAGCAATCGGCATGGGGCTGGGGACCTCCTTTACAGGAGAGATGACGATTCCCGGAACCAAGTCGGAGCAGGCGGCCGATGTATTGAAGCAGGAATTCCCGTCCTCGGATGATGGTGGACAGGTTCGAATGGTATTTAAATCGGAGAAGGGCACGCTTGAAACAGACTCCACCCAAAAAGCAATTCTCGCAGCGCTGAAAGAGGTAACGTCCGATTCATCTGTAAAAGTAGTTGTTAGCCCCTATGACGGGGGCACAATCAGTGGAAACAAAGAGGTTGGTTATGCGGACATTACATATACGCAACCAGCCTCAGATGTAAGTGAGATGTCCAAAGAGCATATCCTTGATGTTGTCCATACATTACGTGACAAGGGTGTTCAAACCGAACTTGCAGGAAGCGTAGCCTTTTCAGAGATTGAAATTGGCGGCGTGTCCGAGGTGATTGGTATCCTGATTGCATTTGTGATTCTGGCGTTCACCTTTACGTCTTTCCTTGCAGCAGGACTTCCCATTTTGACTGCGGTTGTTGGGCTTGGCATAGGACTCATGATCATCATCATCGGCTCCAACACGGTATCGATGGCTTCATTCTCCATTACGCTGGCTGTTATGCTTGCACTTGCGGTAGGGATCGATTACGCCTTGTTCATTATGTCCAGATATCGGCAGCAATTGGCCGCAGGTTATGATCGAACTACCGCTATTGCGCAAGCCAATGCAACAGCAGGAAGCTCCGTTGTATTTGCAGGATTAACCGTTATTATCGCCCTCGTAGGGCTGTCCGTTGTACAGATTCCGTTTATCACGATGATGGGACTCGCTGCAGCAATCAGTGTACTGGTCGCTGTATTGATTGCTATTATATTTACCCCGGCGCTGCTGGCAGCAGCAGGGGATCGAATCCATCCTGCTCGTGAGAACAAATGGCTGCGCAAGTGGTCTGGTCGCAAAAAATCAGCTGAAGCAGAAAATCGTTGGGGCAAAATGGTTACTCGCAAGCCATGGCTCACAACCATTCTGTGTATTGCGATTTTGGCGGTGTGTACCATTCCATTCACACATATGCAGCTTGGCCTACCGGATAACGGCCTGAAATCCAAAGAAACAACAGAACGTCGAGGTTATGATCTGCTTTCAGAAGGTTTCGGCAAAGGATTTAATGGTCCGCTCATCGTCGTTGCCAAGGCTGCAAACAGTACGGATGCACAGGCAGACATTACGAAGGCAACCACATTCATCAGCAAACTTCCGGATGTAGCCTCTGTAGCTCCGCAGATTCCAAGTCCTTCAGGTTCTACGGCGATTATTACAGTGTTACCCAAATCAGGACCGAATGATATTAAAACAACCGAACTTGTTCAAACGATTCGTGATCAGGCAGAGCAGGTACTCAAGGATCATGATGTCGAGATCATGGTTACAGGTGGAACTGCCGTTAATATCGATATTTCAGAGAAACTGTCTCAGGCTTTACCAAAGTTTGCTTTGTTGATTGTCGGTCTTGCTTTTGTTCTACTTATGCTTGTATTCCGTTCCATTCTCGTTCCAATCAAAGCTGTAGCCGGATTTTTGTTCACTCTGGGTGCAACGCTCGGCTTTATTGTCTGGGTCATACAGGATGGCTATTTGGGAAGTTTCTTCGGAATCCCTGAGCCAGGACCTGTACTAAGCTTCCTGCCAATTCTGGTTACAGGTATTCTGTTTGGTCTGGCGATGGACTATGAGGTGTTTCTTGTTAGCCGGATGCGTGAGGATTATACACATACCGGAGATGCTGTAAAATCGGTACGAAGTGGTATATCCCATAGCGGTCCTGTAGTCACGGCTGCTGGATTGATTATGATCGCAGTATTTGCCAGCTTCATCTTTGCCGGGGATACGATTATCAAATCGATGGGACTTGCGCTGGCGTTTGGTATCCTGGTGGATGCATTTATCGTAAGAATGACTCTAGTTCCAGCCCTGATGACACTCATGGGTCGAAGTGCATGGTATTTGCCAAAATGGTTGGATCGTTTGTTGCCTAACATTGATATCGAGGGAGAGTCTGTGATGAAAGATACTCAAGGACATCACTCATCCAATACTCCAGATAATGACAACAAATAAAACATGGTTGGTTTCTCATATATCATAGAACGCCGTGAGCAGGAGGAGTCCAATGGCTAATGTTCGCATTTTCACAGACAGTATCTCTGATATACCCAAGGAATGGGAAGAAAAGTATGATATCGGGATTATTCCACTATATATCGTTTTCCAGCAAGATTCGTATTTGGATCGGATCGAAATCACTCCACAAGAGATGTATAACATGGTCGAATTATATGAAGAGCTGCCCAAAACGGCGGCTCCTCCACCCGCAGATTTTATGAAGGCTTTCAGCCCGGTCATTGAAAATGGAGAAGATATACTGTGCATCAGTATGTCCTCTCACCTTTCATCCACGTACCAGAATGCGTGTAGTGCGGCCAGAGAGTTCCCCCCAGGCAGAGTAACAGTGGTGGATTCTCTCAATGTATCGGCAGGCACCGCAATGCATGTACTGCTTGCAGTGCAGATGGCTAGGGAAGGGAAAAGCGCACTAACCATCGCTCAGGCTTTGGAAGCAATACGTCATGAGGTACAATTAAATGTGCTTGTGGATAATTTGGATTATTTGCATCGGGGAGGACGAGTCAGCAGCATTCAGCATATGCTGGGCAGCTTGCTGAGAATTCGACCGGGCTTGTATGTTCGAGATGGACTGGTTCATGCCGGAGCCAAATACAGAGGCAGCAAGGACAAAGTCGTGAACAAGTTGTTAAATGACATGTTGAGTCAGATCCACCGTATTGATCACGCGCAGATCATTATCGCCCAAACATTAGAGGAGGAGAAGGCGGAGTGGGTCCGCAACTTCATCCAGGAACAAACCTCCATTCAACATGTGCACATCATCGAAGGAGGTTGCTCTATCTGCTCTCACAGCGGTCCTCATAGCATAGCTATCAGTTATATCTTAAAATCGGAGCCACTGTTCAGGGCTTGAGATGATCCAAAAATATGTTCTTGAGGATATTAAATTGCTCGGCTTCGTCCACTTTTGTTTGGAAGGCTTCAATGCCATTGAGCATCGCTGTTTTTTTGGAGAAGTTGCCAAAGACATTAATCATCGTGTTAATCGTTTCAACCACATTGGCGTCGTTACGAACAGATCCATCCTTTTGACCAAGCTCAGCCAGCTCTGCACAAAGCATAATAATCTGTTGGTAGTTAGAATGATACATCTCGATATCCTCCAACGGGGACTTGGACATTGCGACGTAACACTCAAACGCTTCTATTAATTTGGAGCTTTGCTGGCTTTCTACCTGCTGGAAAAAAACTAGCGAGTCGAAAAGGCGGCCAAGCTTGTCGTAGCAGGTGCCTTCACCTCTGATAATATCGGATAATACCAGAACCTCGGACTGAACAATATCTGAAGCTACGGCAACAATAAGCTGCTCTTTCCGCGGAAAGTAGCGGAAGATTGTTGCCACCCCCAGTATTGCCTCGTCCGCAATATCCTGCATGGTCGCTTGCTCGAAGCCTTTATTCAAAAAAGCAATTTTAGCTGCTTCAATTATAGCTGCTCGTCTTCTTGTTTTGAGGTCACTGCGCTCTTGTTGAAGCCGTTGACGGGGTTCTATTGTAAAAACCTCCTTGTTGGAATGAACTCAAACTATGCTATCAAACTAGACTCTTTTCTGTCAACGTAAGGATTCATTCTGCCGTTTGGCGATCGAAAAAGCACTTCAACCCAAACCATGCCTCTGCCGTCACTGGAAGTGATGATCAGAGGCATTGTTCTAATATATAGTGTTTTCTTTACCCTACGATTTTGCAAGCGACCAGTTTAATCGGACTCGCATGCCTCCAAGGGGACTCTGCTCAAACTGGATACCCGAATGGGTAGCGTCCTGAATGCGTAGACGCTCCGCAATATTCCAGAGTGCACATCCCATCGTATCCACAGGCGGCTCGGATATTCTGGCCTTAAGTGCATTGATTTCTTCCTCCGTCATGCCTCTCCCGTCATCATCAACCACAACACAGATCCCGTGTTCCGTACGCTCAACGGTGATATGAATGGAACCGGAATCCCGCTTGGCTTCTATGCCGTGGATGATGCTGTTTTCCACCAAAGGCTGAATGAGTAGTTTGGGAATCGGGACAGATCTTAGCTCGTCCGGTAGCTCGATCTGATAAGAGAGACGGTCCATGCGCAAGCTCTGTATCTCAAGGTAATTGCGGACGATGCCCAACTCTTTTTCCAAACGGGTCATCGGCTCGTCAAGGCGTGTGGTGTACCTGAAATATTCAGCCAAGTTCTGGGTCATGGCAGTAACCGCTTCCTCATTGCCCAATCTTGTCATATTATTAATGAAAAAGAGACAATTATATAAAAAGTGAGGATTAATCTGGGCTTGTAGCTGTTTCAGCACCGCTTCACGAGCAACGATTTTTTCCTTATATACCTTTTCAATCAAATCCTCAATCTGTCCGGCCATGTCGTTGAATTGACCATATAAGTAATCAAATTCATTACCGCTCTGTCGTTGAATCCGATAAGAGAAGTCGCCATGCTTTAAAAGACGAACACCTTTTAACAGAGCAAGTATGGGGATCTGTACCTTGCGGAAAAGAACAACAATAATCGTGACACCCGCCATAAACAGCATGACACAGGCAGAGTAAAACCAGAATTGAGTCATTCGTATAGGCTGCAACGCTTTATCAAGTGGCATAAAATCAATTAAATACCAGCCGAGCTGATGAGAGTACACGTAATTGACAATGTACTGGGCTCCGTTAACCGAGACGGTTTCTGTACCGGAGGATGGTTGTAGATGACCGGTTAGCTCTTTCATGATAAGAGGGGTCATGGGATTAGCCTCTTTGCGAGTAATCAATTGCTCGTCCGGGTTATAAAACAACGTCTCATTCTCGCCCTGATGTGAGTTCTCAACTATATCCTCCAGATTGCTACGCGGGAACTCCAACCGAATAATAATCTGTGGACTGACCTTGTATCTATAATATTTAGCTGTAGCTGCATCATAGTTCCACCCTGATTTCAGTGAATCTACAGAGGGAGTCTTCATATTTAACTCCGAAGAAATGATCCATTGATTCAACAGAACCGAGTAGACCGATATTTTGTTATTCCATCCCTCGGACAGACTTTGCAGATTAACTCTCGCAGCAACATTTTGAATCAACTGTACCTGCTCAAAGGAACTCATCACGTCAATGGATCGCAGCAAGGCAATAGAATTGTCCGTTTCCATGGAGATAGATAACATATTCAGTCGATTTATGCTCTGATCGAGAGAGTTAACGACAAACTGCACTCGATTGAGATTGTTGGTTTCAATATCCTTTTGAACGGTATCCAGACTGGATTGAACGGAGAAGGTATACATGACCAGCACGGCGACAAGCATAATCAGCGTGATGGCCACCATGTTCATAAAGGTCCTGTATTTCTTTTTCAACCCTTAACGCCTCCTGCCAACGATGTAAATTCACCTTATTGTAGGCTGGCATTGGATGAAATACAAGTGAATTGGAATGTAATATAGATGAAGGTTAAGAATGAATTATCCAATGTTGGAAAAGCGTTATTTCGACTGTATAACTGGCACGATATGATGAAGATGAATTAGATGAAGGAGCGCATTTCGCATGAGCTGTAGCAAAATATACCTGTCTCTTACTGTTGCTTGTTTGATTCTGTTTACCGCCGCTTGCAGTGGTAAAGCACAGGAGCCTAAGCCTGTAAAAACAGGTGTGATCGTAACAACGGTCAAAATGAATGATCCAACCACGATCTACAAAAATGGCGAAACCGCCGCGGATAATGTTCATATCCGTTGGGCCAGAGAAACGCTTGGCGTGGATATTCGGACCAAATGGAGTGCTCCTGTCGATGACTACGATATGAAGCTTCGATTAATGCTCTCTGCCGACAATACGTTACCTGATGTGTTCTCATCCAATGTCATGGACACGGTCAATGGATTCATGATCTCAGGAAAACTGTTGGACGCTGGACAAGCCTTTGATCGATATGCCTCATCCACCTGGAAAGCGGCTATGGCTGAAGTGCCAGAGGTATGGAAGCCCTTTGAGATTGACGGGAAACGGATGGCGATTCCGATCATTACGGAGCAAGCCTCGCAGTCCGTACTCTGGATTCGCAAGGATTGGCTAGATCATCTGAACCTGAAGGCACCAAGCAATCTCGACGAACTGGAAACGGTAATGAAAGCCTTTACCTATGATGATCCAGACGGTAATGGCATACAGGATACCTACGGTATTGATTTTGCAATCAAGGACCAGTATCTGGCCTCTCCTACAGGAGACATATCCTGGGTATTTGGTGCATATGGAGCGATTCCAAGTATATGGAGCAAGAATGCACAGGGCAATCTCGTCTACGGAAGTATCCAGCCTCAGATCAAAAATGCGCTGGCAAAACTGCAAGACTGGAAGAAAAAAGGATATGTGGGCAATAACATAGCTCTGCAAGACTTCAATCAGGTCAATAAAAATATTATTGATGGCAAAGTTGGGATGGTGGCTGGTCCACGCTGGTTTGGAGATTATCCGCTGCAACAACTTAATGAAAAGGATCCGAAGGCTGAGTTTGTGCCTTATCCGATTCCTGCAGGAATCGATGGAACCACAGCGAGATTCAAAGGAAACTCTTACAGTGGGGCTTTAATGATCAGCGCAGACATTTCTGAAGAAGCCTTGCAGGCTTTTTTCAAGTATCAGAACTATCTGTATGAGGCTACGGTGACGAATAATCCGTTGTATCTGAGTGCGTATCAGAATGGATATGATTATGTGCTGAACCCGGATGGTACGGTGGATAGTGACAGCGGCGATATTCCCGGGGGGAAAGTAATAACATTCAAATATACCCTCATGGGACAATATGCGAGTTACCCTTCCCGATTCAGAGCAGCTCTTCTGAGAATGGGCAAGGGAGAAGAGCTCAGCTCGCATGATCGCGCCATTTTGTTCAGTATGGGAATTGATCCTAAGGATGAGAAGCAGGATCCCATTATGAAGGCAAACGTTGTAGAGACCAGGCAGCGGCAAATTGATCGAGTCAATCTGTTTCAGGGGCCCCCAACAAAAACAATGCAAGCTCGAAACACTTATTTGCAAAAATTGGAGCTGGACACCTTCAACTCCATTATTTATGGAGAGGAGCCACTCACCATTTTTGATGAGTTCGTGAAAAAATGGCTGGATTCAGGTGGAAGAAAGATCACGGAAGAAGTGAATGAATGGTACCAATCGGCGCAGAATCAGCCTTAAAGCAGGATGGTTAAACGGTCCGAAAGGTAATATACAGGGGGAGGTTTCATCGATGAACATTACTCATATGAAAACAAATCACATCACTAATCCGCTCGGTTTTGCGGTAACCAAGCCAACCTTTACTTATGCCGTTACGGATACGATAGCAACAACGCAGATCGCCGCACAGGTAGAAATTGCACTGGATGAATCCTTTACAGAGCTTGTATTTGATAGCGGAATAACAGAGGATATGGATTCGCTCGCGTATTCTCCGGATCTGGAACTGGCTGCACGGACGCGTTACTTCTGGAGAGTTCGAGTCTGGAATGAGCTTGGGGAAAAGGCGACCAGTGAAACGGCCTGGTTTGAAACGGCGAAGCAGGCTGAGCCATGGACGGCAAAATGGATTACACCTGAGCTGGAACCAACGATTCACCCAGTCCTCCAAAAAACGTTCGAAGTCAAAGGGCCTATCGCCAAAGCACGGGCGTACATCTGTGGTTTAGGAGTATACGAATTGGAGCTAAACGGAGTCAAGGCTGGGGATGAGTACTTGGCCCCTCATTATAATGCCTATCACAAATGGCTTCAGTATCAAACCTACGATATTACCGACCTGTTGCAAGAAGGGTCCAACGCGATAGATGTTCGTTTGGGGAATGGCTGGTATAAGGGACGGTTTGGTTTTGAAGGAGATACCACTGCCAATTTGTATGGTGATCATTTTGCATTGCTGTCCGAGTTGGTGATTACTTATAAGGATGGAACAGAAGACGTTGTACCGTCAGATCTGTCCTGGCATGCCATCCGCTCGAATGTGGTGGATGGTAACATCTATGACGGAGAAATCTATGATGCCACGCTGGAAGTGAACGAGACTTTCCCCGTTCGGGAAAGTGATCTGGGATATGAGCGAATTCAAGCAAGAAAAAGTCTTCCGGTTGTAATCAAGGAAACCTTGAAGCCGATCGAAATTTTGATCACACCTGCTGGCGAAACGGTCATTGATATGGGTCAGAATATGGTAGGCTGGCTGCAATTCCGTACTACGGCACCAATTGGAACGGTCATCCATTTGCAATATGGCGAAGTGTTGCAGGAAGGTAATTTCTACCGGGAGAACCTTCGCTCGGCTAAGGCGGAGTATATCTATACCGCAAACGGTGAAGAAGCTATTGTGCGTCCGTATTTCACATTTTACGGTTTCCGATATGTTAAGGTTGAAGGTTGGGTAGGCGAACTGGATCTAAATGACTTCACAGGCTGTGTGGTTTACTCGGATATGGAACGCACGGGATATTTGGAAACAAGTCATGCTGGCGTGAATCGTTTGTTCGAAAATGCACTTTGGGGGCAAAAAGGGAACTTCCTCGATACGCCTACCGATTGTCCACAACGCGATGAGCGCATGGGCTGGACAGGGGATGCACAGGTATTCTCCGGTACAGCAAATTATAATATGGATACGTATGCCTTTTTTAACAAGTATGGATATGATCTGTGGATGGAACAGGAGGATCGGAACGGTATGGTTCCGATGGTCGTTCCGGTTGGACGTGTGCAGGGCGGAGGGTCCAGCGCCTGGGGAGATGCGGCAACCATTATTCCTTGGAATACGTACCTGCATTCCGGGGACCCGTCCATTCTGGAGCAGCAGTTTGACAGCATGAAGGCATGGGTAGATTATATCAAGCATTCAGATGACGAATCCGGTGGTACACGTTTGTGGACGGTAGGTTTTCACTTTGGTGACTGGCTCGCGCTAGATGGGGATGATCCGAACTCTCCGATGGGGGGAACAGATAATTACTTTATTGCCTCAGCCTACTATGCCTATTCTTCAGATATCGTAGCCAAGGCTGCCAAAGTACTTGGACATCATGATCTTGCCGCATCCTATGAGCAGTTGGCGGAAGAGGTTAGAGCTGCAATTCTGAAGGAATACTTTACTGCGAATGGACGTCTGGCAGTAGATACACAGACCGCATACGCTGTAGCGTTGTATATGGATCTCGTTCCTGAGCAACATAAGGCACGGACTACAGAGGCTATTCGCTTGCGTGTACGAAAAGATCAAAATCATCTGAGAACCGGCTTTGTAGGTACGCCTTATTTAAACCGAGTGCTGTCAGCGCATGGCAGCAATGATATCGCCTATACACTTCTGCTCAATGATGATTATCCAAGCTGGTTATATGCGGTCAATATGGGAGCAACAACAATCTGGGAGCGTTGGAACTCCATTTTGCCAGATGGTACAATCAGTGAAAATGGTATGAACTCGCTCAATCACTATGCCTACGGTGCCGTTGTTGAATGGATGTATCGTCATATGGCGGGGATCAATCCAGTAGAGGATCGGCCTGGCTTCCGCCATGCACTGCTGGCACCGATGCCTGATTTCAGAATCCAGTGGACCAAAGCCCGCATTGACACCACAGCAGGAACTTATCGCAGTGAATGGAAATTTGACGAAGCAGGCAGGCTGTATTTAAGCTTCTCTGTTCCGTTTAATGCAACAGCAACGATCAAGCTGCCACGTGCCGTGGTTGATCAGGTGATGATAAACGGAATTACACTTTCGGATGCAGGTCTGACTGTTGTTCAGGGTGAGGATGAAGTGATCATCGAAGTGGTGAGTGGCACGTATGATTTCAGCTATGTACCGTCTGTTCCTTACAAACAAACGTTAAGTACGCGAACCCCGCTGAATGTGCTGCTTCGTAATGACGAAAGTCGCAGCATGCTGAACGAGCTTTCACCGATGCTTGCTTCGCTGGACCCGGGAACAATTGGTCCAATGGGGGAAGCAAGCCTGCGTGAGCTATCCAGCTATCCTTCGTTCAGTACGCCAGAGGAAGAACTCGACCAGCTCGATCTCAAGCTGGAGACCATTCAACTCGTTTAGAATAAATCATTGTTCGTTGATACGAAAACGAAACACAATGACGTTTCTTTAAATACAAATCATCTCATCCCGATGCACACAAGTTGATCTTGTGTGCATCTTTGATTAGCAGAAAATGAGTAGTTTATCAAAATTTGAAAGCATATTGGTTAAATGATAGAATTCATATTGTATTGATATCCACTCTATCATTCAGGAGGCGTTATGATGTTTACAAACGAGAGCAAAAACGATTCCAAGTCCAAGGTTGATTTTATGGATAGAACGTTTATCCAAAATCCGTTCCCGGTGTATGAACAGTTGCGTAAAGAAGATCGGGTACACCGTTTTCTTCTGCCGAGCGGCCACTTTGCCTGGTTAGTGTCTGGTTACGATGATGCTTCTGCCATTTTGCAGGACAACAAGCGCTTTGTAACCAACTCTCCGTACATGGGAGAAGCTGACGGCTCAGCCCCACCGCATCAGGAGATCATCTCTCGCAACTTGCTTAGTGTAACGCCAGAGGACCATCGTCGGTTGAGAAGGTTGATCCAGAAGGCCTTTACACCACGTATGATTGAACGCCTCCGTGGTCGCATCCATGAAATTAGTGAAGATTTGCTTGATGGTGTACTCGCCACAGGTAAAAGAGAAATGAATTTGATCGAGGACTACGCCTTTCCTCTTCCAATCATTGTAATCTGTGAGATGTTAGGGGTTCCTCACGAGGATCAAGAGCAGTTCCGTGAATGGTCCAATACGATTATGGAAGGTTTCAATAACCCCGAAATGAGTGAACAGAGTGATCAAGTCATGCGTGCCTTTGTCGAATATTTGCAGAAGCTTATTGCAGAACGGAGACAGTCTCTTCAGGAGGATCTGATTAGCGACCTCATCAATGTAGAAGAGGAAGGAGACGTATTGTCCGAACAGGAATTGTATGCCCTTGTTTTTGTCCTCATCATTGCAGGGCATGAAACCACTGTAAATCTGATTGGCAACGGTATACTGGCCTTGCTCGAAAATCCGGAGCAGAAGCGCTTGCTGCTAGAGAAACCAGACATGATTGGACCGGCCATTGAAGAGATCCTGCGATATAACGGGCCTGCTGAGGTGAGCAATATTCGCTGGGCTAGCGAGGATGTCGAATTCGGGGGCAAGCATATCCGTAAGGGTGACATGCTCTTTGTTTCCTTTTCCTCAGCCAACCGGGATGAGAATCAGTTCGCTGACCCCGATGCGTTTGATATCACACGGAAGGTCAATAATCACATTGCCTTTGGTAAAGGTGTTCATTTTTGTCTTGGAGCCCCGCTCGCCAGACTTGAAGGAGAGATCGCCATTAATGCATTGCTTCGTAAAATGCCGGATATTCAATTTAAGACACAGCCCGCTTCACTGGAATGGCGTCCAGGCATGATTATTCGCGGGCTGTACGATTTTCCGGTTTCCTTTTAATCCAGTTACAATATCATTTGTTATAAAACAGGATAGCCTTACTTAACCGCGATTTCGCGGTTTTTTTGTCTTTGACTAGCAATAGGCTTGAATTACGCTACACGATCTTTGTATTGCGTTATAGTCGATCGTCTCACTTGAAATCTACAATAAAAGTATCCTTTTAGCCCTGCCAATCCACTGAGTTAAGGAGACAGATTTTAAATGAACATACAATCGGTTAACCTGAGCAATATCAACGTCACATTGACCGCCTACCTGTTGGATTCTTCACCTGAGATGCCAAATATTAAAAAGCGGCCAGCGGTGCTTGTGCTTCCAGGTGGAGGGTATAGAGCTTGTGGTTTGGTCTGTGTACACGCTGGGTCCGCAGTGTGTTTGGCGAATTTCCCTCTTCTATTGAGCATGTTCTGGATGAAGAGGTCCACGAGTGCAGTCTCGATGTGAAGCCGGGTCTTCTATGGAGCAACGAGCAATGTAAAAAACGGATTCTTGCCGCTATTCCTGAACTCGGGGAAACTCCACATCCTGATGCGATGGGAGTGTCACTTCGCACGATTTTAAATTATGGCGGGGACCTGTTGGCCAAGGAAGAGCAGAAGCAGCTTAACGATGGGCTAAAGACTATTTCAGTGATAAAACCTGAAGGCAACACAGCAGAAGCAGGATGACCCTTTAACCATTTTCGGATTCGTTCCAAATCTATTAAAACGACGAATTGCAAAAATCGACACAAAATGATAGTATTTATATCTATATAATAGTATAACTATCAAAATAAAAATTCGGAGGAAACAACCATGACAACTTACAATGAAAACATTAAAATTTCGGAACTATTGAATAATGAAGAAGCAACTGCATTGCTTACCAAACATCTACCTGAATTCATTAACGAGCCATCATTCAAAATGGCTTCCCATTTTACGCTGGACCAGCTCGCTGCCATTCCACAGGTCGATCTGCCCGAAGACATTTTGTCCGCACTGAAAGCCGATCTTGCTAACGTAACCTTTGAATCTGTAGAGGCTCCTAAAGCGAGCAAAGCTATGAACCCCAAATCCGATTCACTGGCAGGTAAAGTGATTACCATCACAGGCGCTGGCAGCGGTATTGGCCGAGCTAGTGCAGTGTTGATGGCATCGAGAGGAGCCAAGTTGGTTCTCGTGGATTACAACGTGACTACAGGGAAAGAGACACTTGAGCTTGTGAAAGAGCAAGGTGGAGAGGCGATTTTTGTTCAAGCCGATGTATCCAAGGAAGAGGATGTAGAGAACTATATTCAAAAAGCAGTTGAAACGTTTGGCAAAATCGATGTCGCGTTCAACAATGCAGGAATCATTCAGAAGTTCCAGCCTTTCCATGAAACATCCCTGAACGATTTCTCCCGTATCATTGACGTCAACTTGAAAGGGATTTTCCTGGGGATGAAACATGCGCTTAATGTGATGGTTCAACAAGGCTATGGCCACGTGATTAATACCGCATCAACAACAGCACTTCGCGCTGAGCATAGTCTGGCCGCTTATACAGCGAGTAAACACGGTGTTGCTGGATTGACAAAAGCCGCAGCGATTGAGTACGTCAGAAAAGGCATTCGTGTGAATGCCATCTGCCCTGGGGGTGTAGCCACTACCCTGACCGCAGCTGTTCCACAAATGTTGCAAGAGAGCGACTACATGCCTGAAGAATTCCCGAATATGAGAATTGGGCGTTTTGCAGAGCCGGAGGAGCTTGCTGAACTCGTTGCATTCTTGGCATCGGACGGATCCAGTTATATGACAGGCTCTATCATTGTAGCAGACGGTGGATTGACACTTTAAGGATTAACCATAAGTCTTTCGATCATGTTTCTAGCGATTTTACAGCAGTTGCGAAGGACACGAACATTGTTCCATTCAAAGTCGCTATTATAGCGGCTTTTTAGTTTTGCCGAAAAGGACAAGAACATTGTGTCATTTCGGATTAGATTGTTATCTAAATATTATCATGACAGAACTTATGTGGAGAGATAAAAACGCGTAGGTGCACTGGGATGTCGTCTGCCTGCGCGAATTTTAGATATCGGTCCATTTATTAATATGCAAGTTAAGATCCAATTATCCAGCTTAATATCGAGTTATATAAAATGATAGAATGATCAAATAAACTTGAGAGACGGACTAGTACGGCTCATCGAGTAGAAACTTTTGAATACAGATTACTCGAGTGGAACCTTTACATAGACCTTTCCCAACATAGCAAAATCTTGATTAAGGCAATAAGAAGACTTCAAACTCTACTACATAAAGAAGGAGATGATTTAGATATGATTAAAACATCTTTTAATGCAGATTGGTTAGTTGGCTCAAAACCGGGTTTATTTGGTGAGTGGGTAACAGATAAAAAACCTCATAAACTGGTTACTTTATCATATGACGCGATGTGGGCAAATGAAAGACTTAAGGACGGTAGAGGTACTATTGCTTGTTATCCGGAAGGTGAGTATGAGTATAAAAAGTCATTTTTTGTTCCCGAAGAGTACCGAAACAAGCGGGTTACCTTCGAATTCGAAGGCGTATACAACCAAGCGATGGTCTATATCAACGGAGACTTCGCGGGCCAGCATCCCTATGGATATAGCAACTTCTATATAAAGGCTGACCGTTTCCTAAAATATGGTCAAAAAAATGAGATCAGTGTTATTGCTAATAATTACAAAGATTCCCGTTGGTATTCCGGAGCTGGGATTTACCGGAACACAAAGATGATCATTGGAAATTTAGCCCATGTTGCCTTAGATGGTGTAAAGATTACAACACCTGAGGTTTCTGCAGATCGAGCAGTCGTAAAAGTAAAGACAGTCATTGAGAATGAAGGTCTGAGCACTTTGACTGTACAATTGTTGACTGAGATTATTGGTGCAGATGGTACGGTCGTTGCCTCTGACCTTGTTCCGGTCACAACTTTTGCAGGAGAACTGTCAACAATTCGTCAGTCAATGCTTGTTAAGGCTCCAAAACTTTGGAATGTAGACGAGCCCAATCTATATACTTGCAGAACAACTGTTACGAGTGACGATGAAGTGGATCAGGAGCTAACGACTTTTGGTATTCGTACGCTAACTTTAGATACAGATCAAGGATTATGTATAAATGGAAAAGTAGTCAAACTGCGTGGTGCTTGTATTCATCATGATAATGGCGTAATCGGTGCTGCTACAATTGATCGCGCCGAGGAACGACGAGTTGAGATTCTGAAAGAGTCAGGATTCAATGCACTCCGTAGCGCGCATCATCCGATTAGCAAAGCGCTGTTAGACGCTTGTGACCGTATCGGAATGCTTGTTATGGATGAGAGTTTTGATATGTGGAGTTCTGTCAAAACCGATTATGATTATGCAATGAGCTTTCCAGTTTGGTGGGAAAAGGATGTCCAGGCTATGGTGGATAAGGATTTTAACCATCCAAGCGTAATTATGTATTCCATCGGCAATGAGATTCCAGAAGCGGGCAGTTCAATTGGTTCAATATGGGGACGCAAGATTTCGGAGAAAATCCACACCCTTGATCCTACCCGCTTCACCACGAACTCGGTTAGTTTCTTACTGACTGTAATAAAGGATTTGCCCAACATGATGGGGGTTGAGAGCGAGACCCGTCATGCATCCGATAATAGTGAAGCCGCTGGTATTAATACAACTATGAACAATTTGGGTGATGCCCTTGCGGCAATTATCGATGGAGAAATTTGCACTGAGCGAACAGCCGAATCATTTGCTTATGTAGATATTGCGGGCTACAACTATGCAGAGTCACGATATCTTAAGGATATAGAACGGTTTCCTAACCGGATTATCGTAGGAAGTGAGACCTTTCCTAATAAAATCAATGTAAACTGGAATTTTGTAAAAGAGCATGGCCAGATCATTGGTGATTTTACCTGGACAGGTTGGGATTACCTAGGAGAAGCAGGAATAGGGAGAGTTCACTATGATATAGAAGGCCCGACTCACCTAATTCAGAGTACTTACCCGTGGATTTCCGGCTGGTGTGGAGATATTGATATTATTGGTAACCGAAGACCTGTGTCATATTATCGTGAGATCGTATTCGGTCTTCGTAAGGCTCCGTATATCGCTGTTCAGCGGCCTGAACATTATTCTAAAGAAGTAACTCTGTCGGATTGGAGTTGGAGCGACTCGGTCTCTAGCTGGTCTTGGACCGGCTACGAGAATAAGCCAATCAAAGTGGAAGTGTATTCTGATGCAGAAGAAGTCGAGTTACTGATAAACGGTCGTACTATCGGAAAAACTGATATGAGTGAAAAACAAGACTTTATAGCAGAGTTTGACACGGTCTACGAGTCAGGAGAAATTATAGCGGTGGCTTACGTCGGGGGCCAAGAAGTTGGCAGGATGTCAATTCATTCCGCAAAAGGCGATGTCATTCTCAAAGCAGCAGCTGATCGAACGGAAATTAATGCTTCAGATAGTGATTTAGCCTTCGTTATGATCAGCCTGGAAGACGATCAGGGGAATCTATACAACACGGCTGACCGAAAGGTTAAACTTATGATTGAAGGTCCTGGTCACATTCAGGGTTTTGGTAGTGCCAATCCAGTAACCGAGGAAAACTTTTTTAATGAGGAGTATACAACATTCGACGGCAAAGCATTGGCTGTCGTCCGTCCAACTGGCGCAGGCACTATCATTTTGACAGTAGCTGCTGAAGGGTGTATTCCCCAATCTGTTAGAATCAACGCAGTATAACGGGTAACGATATCCCAAGAACAACTGAACTGCACCCAATTGTTAGCACCATCTAGCAATTGAAGGTGCAGTTTTTTTGTCCTTCAAACAGCAGGAATACCTTCTGTTTGGATTGCGTTATTTGATCTTAACAATGCGCTATATCTGTTATATGTGCCAGGACATAAAATGAAAGTATAGAAGAGGAAGAGAAATTCAACATGAAGAGTAACGGAGGCGAGTGTTATGGGAGTTGCAGTGAATGAGCAGCATATTAAAGTAGATAATACGCCGACTCAGCCACCCCGGGAAATACCAACGAAAAAATTAATTGGCGATTCAATGGGACAGTTCGGGTTAAACATTTCAAGTGGATTGTTGGGTTTGATCACGTATTATTACACGGATGTCGTTGGTGTATCTGCCGCGGTAGTCGGTACAGTAATGCTGCTGACCAAAGTTTTGGATGCGTTTGCAGACATCGGGATGGGTGTACTGGTGGATCGGACCAAAACCAAGTATGGGCAAGCCCGTCCCTGGTTGTTATGGATGACCATTCCAATGTTCATCTCATTATTCTTAATGTTTTCCGTGCCGGATATAAGTTCCACAGGCAAAATTATATATGCGATTATTACGAATCTGGTGTTCTACATTTTGGTGTTTACTCCAACCTCGATTCCATATACCAGCTTGATGGCGTTAACGACCCGTAACAGTTACGAGCGTTCCTTAATGGGTATTATCCGTTCAAGCAGCGGGTATCTGGCAGGTATGGTAGTTGCCGTTGCATTTGTTCCAGTCGTTACAGCCATGGGGAATAGCAGAAGTGACTGGACGTTGCTAGCAGCAATTTTTGCTGGTGTTGCAGCCATCGGGATTTTCATTTCGTTCCTGTCCAATAAAGAAAAGTACAATAATGTTCAACTGGACGAACTCGGCATGTTTCAGGATAAAACGCCGATTCGTGAAGGACTGAAATTGCTTTTTGCCAATAAATACTGGGTGTACATGTTCTTCGTAATGGCTCTCGCCAACATTTTGTTTGCTCTGGGTGTAGCAGCAGGAAGTTATTATGCCAAGTACATTTGGGGCAATGTCAGCCTGATTGGCATCATGGGCGCTATTGGTTTGATTCCCGTTATTATCGGATTTGCCTTATCCGGACCATTCATCAAACGTTACGGCAAGCGTGCCACGGCCCTCGGTGGTATTGTAATCGGACTCCTCGGAGCAGCCGTTCGGTTAGTCGCTCCTGAGAGCATTACATTGGGTCTGGTCTGTTCTATCTTCCAAACGCTTGGTACAATTCCGCTCATGGCAGTAGGTGGAGCAATGGTCACAGACACGATTGAATACGGTGAATGGAAATTTAACAAAAGACTCGTTGGTTTAACGAATAGTGTAATCGGTTTCGGTTCAAAAGTAGGCACAGCCATTGGCACGGCTATGATTGGATGGTTCCTCGCGCTAGGAGGATATGTCGAACAAGCTACAACCCAAGGAGAAGGAGCAAAGCAGGCCATCATTGCGTTGAATATATACGTCCCC
The DNA here is from genome assembly GCF_037979415.1 of Paenibacillus sp. FSL H7-0940. Taxonomy (NCBI): domain Bacteria; kingdom Bacillati; phylum Bacillota; class Bacilli; order Caryophanales; family Paenibacillaceae; genus Paenibacillus; species Paenibacillus sp. FSL H7-0940. Next base: position 1,992,961 of record NZ_CP150280.1, on the reverse strand, counting down.
ATTGTTGTGTTCATTCTTCTTACAGTATTCCTTTACAAAAACAAGCTCGACAAGGAATATCCAACGATTATTAGAGAGCTCGAAGATAGAAGAAGGGCATAATAAGATAAAAGTGTCCTTACACACAGCCAATCGCTTGTGTGTAAGGGCACTTTTAATTTGATAAAATTAGTTCAAAAAAGCTTGGGTGTTACGATGGCTGGCAGGTTTTGAAGAGTCTGTGTACCCGGGTAGAGCTGGCTTGCCGCTTTAAATTTGATTTTTGCAGTAATATCGGAAAAGTGACTCGTGAAACCTCTCAGCACCAGTTGGCCCTCCAGCCTGGCCAATGGAGCGCCCAGACAAAAGTGAGGTCCTTTGCCGAAGGCGAGATGACGATTGCTGTTGGGACGGTAGATATCAAAGCGGGAAGGTTCGGGAAAATGTCTAGGGTCATTGTTGGCTGCACCCAGCCAGGTTAATATAACGTCTCCTTTTTTCATAGGCACGCCCAGGATATCTGTATCCTCTACTACCACACGATCAAGTGTCGTTGGAAAACGATACCTTAACGATTCTTCAACGGTGTTCTCTATCAGTTCTGGATCTGCGGCAATATCCTGATAGATTCCGGGTTGATCATACATAAAACTGTAGAACAGGCTGTTTATCATGTTGGTCGTAGTTTCGTTCCCAGCAGCAAGCAGGCCCAGGCTAAAGGTAACAACCTCTTCATCGGTCAGTTGATCCCCATCCAGCTCAGCAAGTGTGAGATCGGAAATAATGTCCTCGGCAGGATACTTTCTCTTCTGCTGAACAATGGGGAGCAAAAATTCGTTAAATTCCTGCATAGCCGCATACTTCGCATTCATCTGCTCCTGCTCATTACCTGTGGCATTGGGGAAAAATAACATGTCAGACCAGGCTTTGATCTGTGCACGGTGTTGCCTCTCCACCCCAAGCAGATCGGCAATGACAGTAACAGGAAGTGGGACTCCTAGATCTCGAACGATGTCGACATCATCTTTCTCCTTCATCTCAAGCATTAACTCATCAACGATAGCCGCGATTTGAGGCTCCCAGTTTTTCAACTGACGTGGGGTAAAGGCACTAGAGACTAACTTTCTAATATCACGTTGAACAGGGGGATCAACAGAATTGATGTTCACTCTGGTAACTACCGGCGGAACCGGGGAGACACTCCGTTTACGTACACTGGAGAACCGTTTCCAGTCTGTTAGAACGGAATTGACATCATCATAACGATACAGATTCCATACCTGTTGCTCCTCGTCAAAATAGATGGGATGATTCTCCAGCATGTACTCATAGTAAGCATATGGATCCCAAAGTTCTTCAGGTGTCTCTAAATTAGATACCTGATGAATAACGATCGATCTGTTATCAGCCTGCATGTCTCCTCGCCATCCTTTAATGTAGTTTGTGGAAATCTCCAAATAATGATAGCCAATCTATCATTATTTGATTTAAAGGTACCATATATTACACTTATTTAGCAATTAGATGAAATCTTTTACTAAATATCAATTATTTAGAGATATTTTCGAGTCACAGATGGAGAAACATTTTCATATCAAAATGCAGAAAAATGGCGAATAAAGTGTTTCCTAACTAATTTATTGTGTGATATGAACGACCGAGACGGGTATCGCGTATTACCAAGTGATAACATTTTATTGTAATTATTGTAAATTTATTATATGTAAGCGTTATCCAAAGAGCTATAATCTATTTATCTGGATGTTAATCCGTTCAGAAATAATTAGACCCAATCAAGAGGAGGAATTGTATGAAACGGTTACGTCAATGGAATATTGCAGCCTTGGTTCTTGTGCTGATACTCGCCATGCTTCCATTTTCGAATGTCTCACATGCAGCCAAGGCAGTTACGGAAGTGGAGGGAGGTCATTTGAGTACAAACTTTGAAGACGGTACACTTCAGGGGTGGACTCCACGTACAGGTAACGAAAGGCTGACAGTGACACAGCAGGAAGCACACGAAGGTCAGTCCAGTATGCTGGTCGCCAACCGTGAGCGTTCCTATCATGGACCAATGTTATCCATGAAGGATCTGCTTAAGCGTAACCAAGAGTACGAAATTGCGGCATATGTAAGACTTACTCAGGAGCCCACCACGGATCAAACATTACAGCTCACCACATATAAAAAAACAACTGCCGAAAGCTGGAACCCAATCGGTAGCGTGAAAATTGCCAAAGCAGAATGGAATACATGGCACAAAATCACCGGAAAATTTCAGTATAGCGATGATCCCACTGAATTGAATTTGTTCATCGAAACACCCTACATCTCTGAAGATAGCGTAGATACGTTATCGTTCTATGTGGATGATGTATCATTTACTCTGGCCGAGCAACTGGAGATTGAAGAAGGGATTCTGTCTCTGAAAGACCTGTATCAAGATGATTTCCCCATTGGTGCAGCGGTGTATCGCTGGCAGTTGGAAGGCGCATATGGACAACTGCTCACAAAGCACTTTAACAGCTTGACCGCAACCTATGAGATGAAACCGAAGTACATGTCTCCTTCCGAAGGTGTTTATGAGTTCGAGGCAGCCGATCAATATGTTCAGTTCGCCGAGGAGCATGGTATGGGCGTACGCGCACATGCATTGTTGTGGCATATTGATGCAGCAGAGTGGATGTTCAAGGATCCTCAGGGTAACCCTGCGAGTCGAGAATTACTACTTGCCCGGATTCAGGATTACGTTGAAACCGTCATGACCCGATACAAAGGTAAGATCTATGCCTGGGATGTGGTAAACGAGGCGATTGCGGATAGCAATGGTGATGCCAACGGTTTACGTAAAAGTCCCTTTTATGAACTAATCGGTCCGGATTATATTGAGAAAACCTATGAATTCGCTCGTGCAGCCGATCCGAATGCCAAATTATATTACAACGAATACTTCACGGAAATCCCTGAGAAAAGAGAGCATATGTATCAGTTGGTCAAACGACTGAAAGAGAAAGGGCTCATCGATGGTGTGGGTTTGCAATCCCACTATAACCTGGAATCCCCGCCCATCAAGGAAATTGAAAAAACGATCAGCATGTTCGCCGAACTTGGATTGGATATTCAGATCACGGAACTGGATGTTGATAGCGGAATTCCATTTGGTGAAGAGTTGTCCGATGAAGTCGCGGTAAAGCAGGCGTATCGATATAAGGAACTGTTGGATTTGTACAAAAAACACAAAGACCACATTTCTTCAGTTACCTTATGGGGACTCCAAGATGAGAAGTCTTACAACAACCAGGCTATGCTGTTTGATTCAGCCCTGAAGGCCAAAAAAGCATACTGGGGACTCGTGGATGAATCCAGCTTGCCTGTGTTGACACAGAGAGCCGTCTCACTTTCGGGTAAACCGGATATCAAAAAACAGTCACAAGATCCGCTCTGGAACAAAGCGGTGTCTACTACACTGAAGGATGACTCTTCGGGATCAGCCAGTTTCCGCACCTTATGGGATCATAGTAACCTGTATATCCTTGTGGACGTTCAGGATGCAAAGGCAGATGTGAACGACAAAGTAGATATCTTTGTTGATCTCAATAATGGCAAGACCACTTCATATGAAGCAGATGACCGACACGTAATCATTAAGCGGTCGGGCAAAGCTGAGGGCGTGGAGAAGCGTTCATATCGTGTACGCGAGACCAAAGCCGGATATCAGGTTGAATTGTCCATTCCGTGGGGTGGTATCCAAGTCGGATCAGAATATGAAGCCGGATTGGATATCCGTGTGACTGATGGCGGTTCAAGTGGGACACAACCTTATAATCCACTGTACTGGAATGATCGAACACAATTTCAGGAACAGGATACAAGCAAATACGGCGTGATTCAGCTTGCCCCTATGCCCAAATCTGCACAAGCTGTGCAAGGGATTGTTCAGATTGATGGAAAGAAAGACACATCATGGAATAAGGCTGCACCATTTGAAGTAAAACGGTTGAACCAGAGCGAAGGTGCAGAGGCAGTGGCTCGCGCTATGTGGTCAGGTGAGTATCTATACCTGCTGATCGACGTCACTGATCCAAACATCATTACAGACAGCATCAACCCATGGGATCAGGATTCGGTTGAGATTTTCCTGGACGAGAATCACCAGCGCACACCGTATTTTCAATATGATGATGCCCAGTTCAGAATCAGTGCAGACAATGTAGGAACCTTTGCAGGGGGTGCCTCACCTGGACGCCTTGTAAGTGCTGTGAAGAAAACAAATAAAGGATATCTCGTAGAAGCCAGAATTCATTTACAATCATTGACGCCCAAAGCAGGAAATGTTCTCGGTTTCGAGCTTCAAATTAACGACAACCAGGGCGGAGGTAAGCAGAGCGTAGCTAAATGGAATGATACGACCAATGAGAGCTGGAGAAATACTTCCCAGTACGGAATACTCACTTTTGTCGGAAAGAACAAACTCGGGCATTAAACCATCGGCAGTAGTTGCAAGAATAGAAACCATCATAACAGTGGCTGAAACTCAACCATTGTTGTGATGGTTTCCATCGTTTACATACGTCACCAAAGGTGATGAGGGGCGATACAATCTGCCTTGACTATATTTAACAGCCCTTGATATACTAAATGGATGTTATTTTTTCTTTTATGCGGATAAGAAAGTAATCAACTACATACTAACCGTTTGCGAGGGAGCCTTAACCGGCTGAGAGGGTGTTAAACCGACCTTACCTGATTTGGATAATGCCAACGTAGGGATGCAACGATGAAACGCTTTACTTGGGTAGCTCATGCGAACCCCCTTGTTTTAGTGTATTTGTCTGCGAAACATCCTATGGATGTTTCGTTTTTTTGTTTTTAAATACGTACATTATGAATTGGAGGAACACATGTTGACTATTTCAGAGAGACTATATCAGGTAGCACAGCCTGTGTGGAAGGAATGTCTTGAGCATCCTTTTGTTAAAGGGATCGGAGATGGTTCTTTACAGGTTGAACAATTTCGTTATTATTTGCTGCAAGACTACTTGTATCTGTTCGATTATGCCCGTGTATTTGCACTAGGTATCGTCAAGTCGCACGACCCCAAATTGATGCAGTTTTTTAGTAAAAACGTAGATAACATCCTGAATGGTGAAATGAAAATTCATCGTTCTTATATGGAGCGATTAGGAATTACAGAGGATCATGTTTTTCAGGTAAAACCTGCACTGAAAAATGCAGCCTATACTAACTATATGCTCTCTGTTTCCCATGCGGGTGGCATAGCAGAAGTACTTGTATCCATTCTGGCCTGCTCATGGAGCTATGCAGAGATTGGTCAAGTCCTTGCCCAAAAGCCAGGTGCAGCTGAGCATCCTTTTTACGGAGAGTGGATCACAGGATATGCTTCCTCTGAATACAACAGCAACAATCAATCCCTAGTGACGTTAACTGATAAGCTATTAGAAGGCTGTAGCGAGGGAACGTACCAACGGATGGAGGATATTTTCGTGATGTGCAGTCGCTTTGAGCTTGATTTTTGGGAAATGTCATGGAAGCTGGAGCCTTAAGTTCACTGTAGTCAATTAAAGTAGAGAGCAGCGGCCATAAACAGTCTCAGGATAGAAATAAGTAGAATACGTAAAGGAACGCTTGCAATAAGCGTGTTTCGTGACGATGCCAAAAAAAGGGCGGATAGTATCCGCCTTTTTTCATTGTTGAAATTCTTGACACAGGGACATTTTGTTCTCTGAAGTCTCTGGCTAAAATCAAAAAGGGTGTCAGGACGGAATGTTCATAGCAGTCTGAATGTTTTTCAGATCGAGCTGAATTTGCTCTGCAATATGGTAAGGGTGGTATAAACCATGCTGCACCATGTAATTTGATATCTTTTCATGAGAATCTATGGCTTCATCGAGCTGTTTCATCAAAATTTGTTTGATTTCGGGGGTGGCACATTCGGTCACAGCCATGGCGTAGTTTCTGACACCGCTCTTGGCGTTCATCAAAAAATCCATTGCGATCACGTCATCGGTCAGCGTATTAAGACCAGTCATGTGTTCTAATATTGGGTTCATTTTTTTATCTCCTATACAGTCGCTTTAGACAGCACTCCACCGAGCTCCTGAAGCTGCTGTTGTGATAAGATCGCATCTTGTTGCAAAATTTGCTTGAGCTCCGGGTCGGTTACCAGAGCTTGCATGGTCTTGGATTTAGTCATACAAACCGTCTTGAACGCAGCTATTTCATGTACCTCGAGAATCTCATGCAAAGCGTATGTGGAATCCATTCAGATTGTCCTCCCATGTATCTATTCATATTTAAGGCTTTAAGATGACTTTAATGCAATCGTCCGTTTTTGTATCGAACACTTCATAGCCCCGTTTGGCCTCGCTGAGCGGAATGACGTGCGTAACAATGTCGCCAGGGTCCACTTTGCCAGACGTAACCAACTCGTACATGTATGGCATGTAGTGAATGACCGGAGCTTGTCCGGAACGGATATTCACGTTTCGCTGCATGATATCACCGAGCGGGAATCCGTTATAACGTCCGCCGTATACCCCAGTGACTTGAATGGTGCCACCTTTGCGAACAGCCTGAGATGCAATGATAAATGCGCTCATGGTGCCGCCTTGCAGTTTCATACCGCTGGCTAGAAATTCAAGATCGCTCATCTTGCCGTCCATTCCTACCGCATCAATGACAACATCGGCGCCGCCTTTGGTCATTTCCTTGAGAGTGTTCCCAATATTCTTATCCTGTTCGAAGTTTACTATTTCCACATTGTTTGTTCGCTTCGCATGCTTTAAGCGGTAATCGACATAGTCGACGGCTATGACCCGCTTAGCTCCTTTCAGCCAGCAGAACTTCTGGGCTAGGAGTCCGACCGGGCCGCAGCCGAGCACAATGACCGTATCTCCATTTTTAACGCCGGCGTTATCTACGCTCCAGAATGCCGTCGTCATGGCATCGGCGATCAAGCTTAGCTTTTCGTCCGGTTGTTCGCAGTTTTCAGGGATCTTAAAGTGGGTAAAATTAGCAAATGGGACCCGTAAATACTCCGCTTGCCCGCCGGGATATCCGCCGGTCGTTCCGGAGTAGCCGAAATATGCGCCCATATCCCCGTGTTCGTTGGAATTGTCACATTGGCTTTCCAGCTGATTTTTGCAAAAAAAGCATTCTCCGCATGCGATGTTAAACGGGATGATTACGCGGTCGCCTTTTTTTACCTTGGTCACGCCAGGGCCCACTTCTTCTACGATCCCCATCGGCTCATGTCCGATGACATAGTTTTCCTGAAGGTTAGGGATCATCCCGTGAATAAGATGAAGGTCAGAACCGCAAATCGCGGTACTGGTGATCTTTACGATCATATCGTCCGGTTTCACAATCTTCGCATCCGGCACCTCTTTGACCACGACATTTTTAACCCCTTGATACGTTACCGCCTTCATGCTTTATGTCCTCCAATATGTTCATCTGGGGTCCGATCAAACATCCCTTTACGTGACGTATCACCCGGGAACAGATTCATCTGCCCGATCATCACCGTATTTTTCGCCGAAAGCTGATCGAGTTGGTACTGTTCGTTCAGCTCATAAGGATGAAACCATTTTTTGCGAATCATGAGCTCCGAAATTTCTTGGTGCATTGAAATTCCCTGCTTCAGATGAGTATGCAACAGGGCTCTTACATCCGGTGAAGCCGTTTCCGTCAGGGCGATGGACAAATTACGTACACCCTCCTTGGCACGAAGAAGGAAATCCATGGCAAAAGTCATATCTGCCATTTCCGGCATATTCAATGAATTAATCGGATCTAAATAATCGGTATTCATCTGAGTTCCCCTTAATGTGTTATAGGTGTCGGATTATTCGGAACGGGTGCTTGAAAAGGAGCTCTTGCGTAGATTGCTTGCAGCTCAGCAATCTGTTGTATGGATTGAATTACGTCTTTCTGCATTAATGCTTTTAGCTCTTGGTCAAAGACCAGGCCTTGCATAAGTTTCGACTTAGCGATGCAGAGCGTTTTGAAGTTTAACGCTTCATGCAGTTCCATCGATTCGTGCGGCGCTAGCGTTGGATTAGCCATTCAGAAATGATCCCCTCCTTTTTCATCAAGATTAGATTTTCCAATGCATCGGATCTTATACTAATATGGATCACCGGAGAGGTAAGATCCGAATATTCCCATACAGTCGCAGGGATATATACAAAATCTCAATCCCATACTTATTTCTGTTTAAATGAATGATCTTACTCATGGAAGGAGGAGTCACGGTGCCCAATAAAAACAAAATTGATCTAGCAACCGAAAACGCAAGAAAACCAGCAGAAGATGCACTTAACTCGAGTGGTAGTAATACGCTGGAGCAGCATGCATCTAACGCGGTTTCTAAGGTGCAGACGGCTTTAAATCAGGCAATAAGCTCGTTAAGTGAATCTAATGCGGCAACAAATTCACAAGCGTTGGAGATTGCCAGGCAGCAATTGACCCGAGCAGAGGAATTTTTAGATCAAGCGATAACTTCAGCCAATGCATTAGGTTTACCGGACCAACAATAAAACGGTTTTGGTACTGATAAGCTTGGCAAAGTTTTGCGTTGACGATCGGAAGAAGCATTTTTCCTAGAGCACATATAGTTAACGTCAACATGCTTCGGCTTACGCCGAAGTTTTTTTGTATTTTTAAATGTATCGGACAATTTCAAAATCGAGGTTAAAAAAGAATGATTAAGGGCCAGGCATTAGAAAAAGTCTTGAACATAATTATAGGTAATATCTATTCAACTATGTTGAGGAGGACATCATACAGCCTATGTTACCTATGGAAGAATATTTTGGTAAGTTAGAACTCGTTCATTCCTTTTACGGGGCTATGCCTACAGGCGTTAGTGTATCCGAAACCGGGCGTACCTTTATTTGCTTTCCAAAATGGGGAGATGACGTTAGATTTACGGTAGCGGAAATTGTTGATGGTCAGATGCAACCTTATCCTAATGAAGAAACGAATTTGATCAACCCATTGAATATCGTTATGTCCTTCATTAGTGTCCAGAGTGTTGTTGCAGATGGAAGGGGAACCCTGTGGGTACTGGACACGGCTGCACCAAATTTTTCAGAGCCTATTAAAGGAGGGGCAAAATTAGTCGCGGTAGATTTAGAAACAAATACAATTAGAAAAGTATATACATTTGCAGATGATGTAGTCTTGCCGACAACGTATCTAAATGATGTCCGATTTGACTTTCGTGTAGGAAAAGCAGGTTACGCATATATAACGGATTCTTCTTCCAATGGTCCAGGCGCTATTATCGTCGTAAATTTAGAAAACGGAAATGCGTATAGACGGTTGCATGGAGCAAGCTCGACCTCACCCGATCCGTATTTTGTGCCGAAAGTGGAAGGTAAAATTTTGATGAATCGAAACGCGGATGGTTCGACATCTCCGTTTCGATTGGCCTCTGATGGTATAGCGATTTCCCCTGATGGAAAAATCTTATTCTATTGTCCATTAACCAGTCGCCAGTTATTCTCTATCTCAACAGAATCGTTAAGAGACAGAACGATACCGGATTTTAAGTTAAGTGATCTTGTGCAGTATTGGGGAGAGAAGGGTGCATCTGATGGGATGATCACAGACGCTAAAGGAAACGTTTATGCTGGAGATTACGAAAACGATAGTATTCGAAAGATATTGCCAAATGGAATCATGGAAACCATCGCCCATGATCCCCGAATTTTATGGCCGGATACTTTTTCTATTGGTCCGGATCAATACTTATATGTAATTGTGAACCAATTACATAGGCAGGCCAGATTTCATTACGGAAAAGACCTGCGACAAAAACCCTATAGTCTACTACGCATGAACATTGATGAATTACCTGCTCCTACCTTTTGATACATCCCACTTTTCAAAGCAGATTTTAATAGCAGATTATTCAGTTCATTTTGCGGGACCGTAGGCCCTTTATCTAAGGGCAATATAGTAATTCTAATGAACTTAAGATAGGGACAGGTATCAGTTGATGCCTGTCTTTTTGTTTTTTGTCGCCCAAGAGGAAAGCCGGAGACAGATACAAAGGGTAGGGTACCATAATACACTCATTCGATTAAGATTAATCTGGTAGCATGTTGTTCCCGATATTGCTGTTAAACTACAAATTGCCGGTCGTATGATTTTTCGATTACAGGACAAGATATTAACCTTATCACCATTTTATTACTTTGATAAAGGAGACGACCATGGTTGAAAAACACGAGCCTCAAATGAAAAATCATCAAAAGTCTACATGGCTTGATGATTTAAAACAGATATTAAACCATATGGAAGATGCCGAAATCATTGAGCACAAAATAGGTACGAGTGCTTCAGTCCATCTTTTATTTATAAAAACATTAATAGATCAAGAGCGTTTAAACGAGGCGATTATTCAGCCACTTCATCAATCAGGCGGAAATTCGCTTCCTTCATGCATAATCAATTCTGATGTTTCAGAAGTTATATCGATCGAAGATGCTGGGCAAAAAATAATGCAAGGATATATTCTTCTATACGATTCAGTCAACGATCAATGGCTAGGCATACAGTTGGAAAATCCTCTTGGCCGGGCAATTGAACCTTCCCAAACGGAAACGGTTATATATGGAGCGAAAGATAGCTTCAGCGAACAAATCGATAATAACATTACAATGTTGCGCAGACGTTTGCCTATAACGACATTAAAAACGGAAAGCTTCACTATAGGATCACTGAGTAAAACAAAAGTTGTGTTAATGTACATAGACGGAATAATTAATCCGGAATTTGTTTCCCTTGCAAGAGAGAAAATTGAAAGTGTGGATTTCGATCAGTTTTTAGACTCCGCACAGCTTGCAGCTTTTATTGAAGATCATAACCATACGGTCTTTCCCCAGTTTCTACAAACGGATCGGCCGGATGCCTGCGCCTTCGCCTTAGGTGAGGGTAAGCTGACTTTATTAGTCTCCAATTCACCGTTTGCTTTAATTTGTCCCATTACATTATTCCATCTATTCCAATCGCCAGAAGACTACTTCCTTCGTTGGCCGGTAGCCAGTTTTTTACGTTTAATGAGGTATGGAAGTTTTATTATTTCTTTGACGATGATTCCTTTTTATGTTGCGTTAACGACATTTCATTACCAAATGGTTCCGCTGCCGATTCTCTTCGTATTATTGGAATCGAGAAGCAAATTGCCCTTTACTCCGTTTGTGGAAGGAATTTTCATGATCGTAACGCTGGAAATCATCAAAGAAGCAAGTTTGCGAATGCCGACCAAAACCAGTCAAACTCTAGGGGTTATCGGTGGTATTGTCATTGGACAAGCGGCTGTAGAGGCAGGCTTTGCAAGTAAAGTATTAATTGTTTTGATGGGTATATCCGCTATTGCTTTCTTTTTAGTTCCCAATTATCAAATGACAAAATCCATGGTTCTGTTGCAATTGCTTCTTCTTATCCTTGCATCGTTTCTTGGGCTGCCAGGAATCGTGGTCGGGATAATCGGCATTCTTGCGCATCTCCATGCATTAACGTCATTAGGTCAACCTTATTTAGCGCCGCTTTCACCTTTTTATGGGAAGGATTGGATTGACCTCTTTATTCGCGGGCCTTTGATTTGGATGAAAACGCGTCCGCATAATCTAAAACCACTACAGAAATGGCGACAGGAGAAGATGAAGAAATGAAGACTTTATCCCTATTCAATCAAACTTCCACCCTTGGCGGCATCCATTTCCTTTTATTAGTTAATCGAACGCAAATGCATTATTTTATTTTAATCATGCCGGTTTATTTGGTTCATTCCTATATGGTTTGGGGAATTGTCGCCTTGGGGCTACTGTCCCAACTTAATTTGATGATGCTATCCAAATGGTTTACTTCCAGTTATGCATCGAAAGGCTATCAAGGATTTGTACAGCTTTTTGGGAAACGGGCGGTTCAAGTTTTCGCGATACTTGGTTTTGTAATAATACTGTTAAAAATTTCAATCATCACACTGGGTTACGTTGAAATGCTCCATAATTTTATATATCCATCAATGAATAAAAAGTGGCTGATCCTAGTTATCCTTTCGATCAGTTTATTTGTGGCTTCACATGGCATGGAAAAAACATTGCGTTTTGTCGTTATCGCCTTTCTTTGCGGGGCGTGGATCTTAATCATGTTTATTCCCTTTTTCTTTCCAACGATTGCAAATTACCGCGATTTGTATCCTCTAATCCCCACCGAATGGTCAGGACATTCATGGCAGGGCTTGTTGTTTATTTGGTCGGCATTTTCCGGTCCAGTATATTTGGCCTTTATGGTTCCATGGTTAAGCTCCAATAAAAAAATATCAAAATATCTTGTCATTGGAAACATGCTGACGATTATGGAATATTCATTATTGTTCATTGCTTCGGTATTGTTTTACGGTTCAAACTTTTTAAGCAAGATCAACTTTCCGGTAGTATATATGGGAAGTTACATTCAAATGAGTGGTTTAGAACGAATCGATTACATCCTTATCTCTTTCCATATGTTTAATTATGTATTTGACATTTCAATTCTTTTGTTGTGTTTATATGGAGCTGGAAGAGTCTTTATGAAAAAAATGAACAAAAGCACAACTCGGCTCGGATTATTGTCGAGTTGGTTTGTCATTTTGATAAGTATTATCATAATGGATCAATGGTTATGGCAAACGGTTCCGGGTCAAAAGATGTTGCTGAACATTCAAATCTGGCTTGGTGCATTCATTTATTTACTTGTTCCTACGATCCTTTTCACTATGGTTAAACGAAAGGAGAGTGTGTAGGCATGATACCATACAAGCATTATGGTTTATTGGCGATTGTAAGCCTTATGTGGATGGCCGGTTGCTCTTCACCATATGCCGAGAACAATATCATCGAAGAGATCGCTCCGGTAGTTTTCTGGTCGGTTGACAAGGGGACGGAGGGGAAGTTTAAAATCAGCACTTTAGTGCCACCACTCATCAAAGAAAAAAAACGCTTTCTCTCCAAGGAAGTTGATCTGTTAAAACAGGGGGGCAAGGAGTTTAATTTAATTTATTATCGGGAATTAAAGCAGGGGCAGCTGCGAATGTTATTAATCAATGAGGAACTGGCAACAAAAGAAGGCATTGAAAAGCTGATCAATACGATATTGGTTGATCCCGATATTTCAATGCATGTCTATTTATTGATTGTCAGAGGCGATTTTGATGAATACATAAAAAATCAATTGACGAAGCAAGAAAACCAAGATTATTTTCTTTATCGGATGTTAAAGCATTACGAGGAACATAACCAAGGTGAAATGAGCATTGTCAATATTCATCAATTCATGAAGATGTTATATTCCCCTCTTAAGGATCCGATCCTGCCGGTTTTTCATGCGGATAAAAACAATTTCAATTACGTAGGAACGGCCTTTTTCCAAAATGATAAAGAAGTAATGGTTACTCAAGACGTAAGTGATGAAATTTTTCAACTTCTGGATAACGATCATTTCTTAAAAGTCTTGGCCATTCCAAAGTTATCTATCAGTTTGGGACGTGTTCGATCCAATATTCGCATGAAACTATCAAGTGACTATTCATCCTTGTCTTTACATGTGGGATTGAAAGGAAGAATTGAGGAATATCAGGGAGAAAAGAATATTCAAAGCGAGGAACAATTGGAACATTTAATTCATGAGATTGAGGTATACCTTGAGGAACAAACGTCAGAATTATTAAAAAGTATGCAACGGTTGAGAGTGGATCCCTTAGAGGTCGGAACACATTCACTTAAGCCTTTTTCTAAACCAATAACGGAAGAGCAATGGTTGAGATATTGGGAAAATATGAAAATTAATGTTGACTTCGACATCAAAATACAGCCTTTGATTAATGTTGAACGGCTGTCGTGATTTAAAAGATGCCCCCTACATGATCAAATACATCATTGTGGGGGCATCTTTTTGTTCAAATCATGTACAAAGAGAGCTTATTACTGCAGCCCGTGGCGGACAAGCCATTTGGATATCTTTAGAAAATGGAAAGTCTAATGATCTTATCGTCAACAATAACAAAATGATAATCCAATAATAGCGGATCGGGTAGACCCGTCTTATCGTAGGTACCATCCAGCTTGCATGTTAACACAATTTCATCACCTATTTTTTTGGCTTTTGTTGGCTCTAACGTTACATTCGCCGCGAAATGGTTTTGATCACTCCATTTCCGAATCGCCTGTTTGCCATTTCGCTTTTTTCCTTCATCCATCACAACGGCATTTTCTGAAAAACAATCTACAAATACTACTGGGTCTGGCTTGTTAGATGCAGTAATGTATTTGGCAATTACAGACGGTAAATGATTGAGATCCATATTGTTCTCTCCCTTTATTAATTAATTATTAGACGGTAGGGATAGTTCCCCCATCTATGACATATTCACTACCTGTAATAGATGCTGCTCGGTCTGAGACCAGAAATGCGACCAGCTCAGCGACTTCTTCAGGAAATCCTGGCCGACCAATTGGAATACCTCCGAGTGAAGTCATAAGTTGTTCAAGGGCACTTTCTCGACTTCCGGTTTCAGTTGCGATCCGATCAATTAATGCGTCAGCTGCTTCTGTCTGAATAAACCCAGGAGACAACGTATTTATGCGAATTCCTTGTGGGGAAAATTCATTTGATAATCCCTTGCTATAATTAGCCAGCGCGGCTTTGGCAGACGCATAAGCCAGTGTAGTTTCATATAAAGGCAAACGTCTCTGGATGGAAGTGAAATGAAGAATAACGCCTGAATTATTTTCTAACATAAGTGGAATTAAGCCACGATCAAGTCGAACTGCTGCGAGTAAATTCCAATTTAATGTATGAAGCCAATCCTCATCACTCAATGCAAGTGCGCCTCCTGGTGGTGTCGTTGATCCACCTACGCAATGGACGATAATATCGATACCTCCAAGTTGCTCTTTTACTGCTGTAATTATTTGCTCTACACCTTCAGGTGTGGCGACATCTGCTTGCACAAATTTGACCGAATTTGGCAAGTCAGCAGATAGGGAACGGGCAGTAGTAAGAACTGTAGCTCCGCCGTTTGCAAGTCTTTTCACAACTGCTTGCCCCATTCCCTTTGTTCCTCCGGTTACAAGCACCCTTTTACCTTTAAATTCTGATACAGAGAACTCAAACTCTTTATGCATAACTATTCCTCCTAGTGATGGTATTCAATGATTAATTTGAAATTGCTCTGTCTCTAAACCTTAATGTGTAGTTCGAGAGGAGCTAGAACTAATACTACACTTGCTACTTTCATAACGTCCAATTTATTATAATAATAGAAATGATGAATATTATTAATATATGGAGGGGTGTTTTAATGGAACTTACACAATTGGAATACTTTATGACCGTTGCACAGCTTGAACATATGACCTTAGCCTCCAAAAAACTCGGTATTACTCAGCCAGCGTTAAGTCATGCAATTGCCAAGCTTGAAAACGAGATAGGAGCTCCTTTATTTGAGAGAAATGGACGAAATATTAAGCTGAACCGCAACGGTACTATGTTCTCTAAATGGATTGGTAGGGCCCTACATAATATTGAAAATGGTCTAAAGGAAATCGAAGAGTGGTCCAACCCGGATACTGGTGTGATTACGTTGTCTTATCTAAATATTCTCGGTGTTGAATTGATCCCTAGCCTAATTCGGAGTTATCAATTGAAGTATCCCAAAGTTCGGTTCGAATTGACACAAGGGAACTTAGGAGATATTGATGAACATCTGGAGCAAGGATTCTCGGATATTATGATTACATCGAGGGAATCTACTTTGGATAATCATCACTGGAAGACGATTAAAAATGTTCCTTTATACATTGTTGTTCCCTCCCAACATCGTTATGCAGATTGTAGCGCTCTTAGTTTGACAGAGCTGTCTGGCGAGCCTTTTATTGGATTGAAAAACAACTGTGGATTAAAAGCAACGATCATATCCCGGTTCCGACATACCGGATTTTTTCTTGCTTCGGCTTATGAAGCGGAGGACCTGATCACTGTAGCCGGTTTTATAAAGTCGGGTCTAGGTGTATCAGTACTGCCTAAGACGCTGGGGTTGATGTTAGATGAATTGGTCTGGATCCCTATCATTGATGAAGGATGGTACTGGGAAATAGGATTAAAGTGGAGAGATGATCATAATATTTCCCCAGCAGCGAAAAGGTTTATTGAATATGTGGATACTTTACATCAAGGAGAATGACCGCCAAATTTTTTAGTTTTGAAAAGAAATTCTGAGAAAACAATCATACTTTATTGTATTTGAACACAAGGAAAAAATCCTTTTACAATCATTGGCAGTGCGTTATAATACAACCACCAGGTAGATAACAAACAAAAAAGTGAAATATTGTAATACCAGTCACACTCGGCTCATCATAGTTCTTTGAGCCGCTTATCACAACATAATAGATATCGGAGGTATGGTTATGGTCAAGAAGAAAATTTCCACAGCCCTCAGTGCAGCTTTAATCGTTTCTATGCTGGCTACTGGCCTAATAGTCACTATCCAAGGTAACACAACGTTAGAGGTAGCGAAGTCAGCAGGGGATAAAAAGGTTGAAGTTATTAAATGAAGGCAAGACGTTAATTAATTAACCTGCCGCGGGAAATGAACATATTCCTATTGAAGTCGCTATTTTAGCGGCTTTTTTTGTTTTATCGGTAAAATTGGGTTTAATACTAACGAATATTTTGTTGAACAAGTAAAGAGAAGTTTAGATGCAACCTTTTTTACATTTGTAAACCATTAGGTTTAAAGCAATAAAAAAATGATTAAGTCAACTTAAATAAAAAATTGTTTTTTTCTATAATCAATCATAAAATGTGCAAATGTAAACTAAAACAGATATATACATAAATAATAATGTTCATTTAAACAAAAATACTTTGACAAATGAAAACGAGTGGCTTATTTTGTTAATAAGGAATGCAAATTACTTTTTTAGATTTTAAATAGCCTTAAGGGAGCGTGAATAAAATTAAAAAAGTACATCTATCAGGTGAAAATAATATCAGCAAAGGTCCAGAAAACTTTATTTATAAAAATGAATATAGACCGCAAATACATTATTCCCCTAAGGAAAATTGGATTAACGATCCTAACGGAATGGTTTATTACGAAGGAGAATATCACCTTTTCTACCAATATACTCCCCATGATACACAGCCTGACTTCGGCAGAATGCATTGGGGGCATGCAGTAAGTAATGATTTAGTACATTGGGATGAACTTCCACCAGCCATCTCGCCCGGAGAAGATGGAGCGATCTTTTCGGGAAGTGCGGTAGTCGATAAGAACAATACAAGCGGATTCTTCAACGAAGCAGGATCAGGATTGGTTGCAATTTATACGAATAATGGTAACAACGCTCAACCCGGTAAACCGCAGGTTCAAAGCATCGCTTACAGCAAGGACAAAGGTAGAACCTGGACAAAGTATGAAGGTAACCCTGTTTTATTCCCCACGGAGACGCTAGACTTTCGAGACCCAAAGGTATTCTGGCATGAAGAATCTTCAAACTGGATAATGGTTCTTGCTGTAAGCGACCGTGTAGAATTTTACACATCTTCGAATCTTAAGGATTGGTCTTTTGCAAGCGGTTTCGGTTCTGATATTCCGGGCATCCATCGTGGAATTTTTGAATGTCCTGATGTTTTTAAACTCCAAGTGGATGAGGACCCTAATACCACTAAATGGATTCTGACACTAAGTGTCGGAGATAGAAATGGCATAAATCCAAACGATCCAGAACCACCCGCAGGCGGTTCTGGCATGATGTATTTTATAGGTCACTTTGATGGTAAGGTTTTTACACTAGATGAAACATTGGAATCATTCGATACAATCCAATGGATAGATTACGGATCTGACTTTTACGCGGCCGTGACCTGGGATGGTATACCGAATGAGGATGGGCGAAAGATTTGGGTCGGCTGGATGAATAATTGGCGTTATGCTTCCACTCTTCCTTCTAAAGAATGGCGTGGCCATATGTCCATCCCACGAGAGATTCAGCTCAGGACGTATTCGGAAGGACTTCACTTAATTCAAGCACCCATAACTGAGTTAAATCAACTCAGAAGATCAATTTTGTCTCTACAAGACATTACGATTAATCCAGATATGAACGTTTTGTCTGCTGTTTCTGCTGCAAAGATGGAAATTATTGCGGAATTCGAAATCGGTAATGCAATAGAATTTGGGTTCAAGGTGCGAAAGTCTTCCTCTTCCAACCAGGAGACAGTCATCGGATATAATGTCTTGAATGAGGAGTTGTTTGTCGATCGGACGAAGTCGAACACTGTTGATTTCCATTCCGATTTTGTTGCAAAACACAAGGCCCCCATGAAGCCAGAGCATAAACGGATACAGTTGAGCATCTATGTTGATTGGTCAAGTGTAGAGATCTTTGGCAACAATGGGACAACTATCATTTCAGACACGATTTTCCCCGACTTTGGAAGTAGAGGACTGGAACTTTATTCCATTTGCGGAGAACTAAAGGTCGTGTCGCTTCAAATCAATGATCTCGTAAGCATTTGGGAAAATCAGAGTGTTTAGAATATAGCAATGGCTTGATTCGACATTATGGTTACTGCGCGGTTTTGGGCAGCCGAACTGAACTCGGTGTCCAAAACCAATTAAATTTGAACTGACTTACGATTCTATTAGAAAAGAGGGTATGGAATGAAAGATAAATCTAAATTCGCAATATGTCTTCTGATGGCAACGGGATTAGCTCTGACTTCAAACGGGATTTTTACATCTAAATCAATTGCGGCTAGTGCTGTACTTGCAGATCAGGAAACAAATAAACAGGCAAAGGAGGAGCTTGATATTTTTGAAAGCGCATCCAAATCAAATACCAATCTGATAGGCTGGCAAGTGAAAGGAAAAGGAGGATTAGAGGATACTTCAGAAGGAATCTTGCTAACTTCACAGCCTAAAGAAAATGTAATGGCCATCTCAGAGACAGTGTCCGATGATTTTATCTATGAAGCTGATGTCATGATCAGGGATACGAAGGCGGATGCAACATTGTTGTTTCGATCTAATGAGGATGGCTTTAGCTCGTACATGCTGCAAATCGTTCCGGACGCAGGCCTGATTCGGTTAAGAGATGCAAGAAATGGAGATGGGAAATTAAAGGAGGAGCGTAAAGTTTCTGTTGAAATGGGGCAAATCTATCATCTCAAAGTGAAGGCAGTGGGTTCCTCGCTAAAAGTATATTGGGGCAATCAATATAAACCATTAATTGATGTTCAGGACATTTCGTATCAAAGCGGAAAGCTTGGACTCCATGTATGGGATGGATCCGCCTTGTTTTCGAACATCGTGGTGAGTGATCTGAAAGGTAATTTGGGGCCGGTGATTTCTAGCAAGGGAAAATGGCAACCTGATATCAACGGCAAAAGAGGGACGGTAGAACAGGGGAGCATAGCACAGCAAATCTATAACAAAGAGGCGACTGATATGGTCTATGAAGGGAATATTACCCTTCGTCCTGATTCTATTGCAGCTCTCGCATTTCGATCTTCAACCGATGGAGCTGAAGGATATGAAGCTACTCTTACGAAGGAAGGAGATCAGGTCCGTGTAAGTTTGACGAATACAAAAGGAACAGTAATTGCAAGTTCGCAACGTACTTATCCGAGTCAGATGGGAGCCAAACATCATGTGGAAATCAAGGCAAAGGGAGATCGAATTCAGGTCTTCCTGGACGGATACACTACGGCCGCGATTGACGTGAAAGATTCAACCTACAGGAGTGGAAGTACCGGAATCGTCGTAAAAAAGGGGACGGCTTACTTTCAGGATACTTATGTAACGGAACTGAGCCAATATTACAATGAGATATATCGTCCACAATATCATTACACGCCAATACGTGGTTCAGCGAGTGATCCGAATGGACTTGTCTACTTCGAAGGAGAATATCATCTCTTCCATCAGGATGGAGGAACATGGGCGCATGCGGTAAGTAAAGATATGCTGAACTGGAAACGGCTTCCGATTGCACTTCCCTGGAATGATCACGGACATGTCTGGTCTGGGTCGGCTATTGCGGATATGACAAATGCATCTGGTTTATTCGGAGATTCAGGAGGCAAGGGCCTTATTGCATATTATACTTCCTTTAACCCAGATAGCCCGAATGGGAACCAGCGTATAGGTCTGGCATACAGTAAAGACCAAGGTCGTACTTGGGAGTATTCGAAGGAACGCCCGATTGTGATCGAGAACCCGGGTAAGAGCGGAAATGAAGCTGGGAATTGGGATTTCCGCGATCCGAAAGTGATCCGTGATGATGAGAATAACCGCTGGGTTATGGTTGTGTCCGGAGGAGATCATATTCGTTTCTACACGTCAACGAACTTACTTGACTGGACATTGACAGATAATTGGGGATATGGGGATTACGTCCGCGGAGGCGTATGGGAATGCCCTGATTTGTTCCAGCTTCCGGTAGACGGAACGTCACAGAAGAAGTGGGTTATGATGATCAGTACAGGAGCGAATCCCAAAACAGGCGGATCAGATGCCGAGTATTTTATCGGTCATTTAACAGCTGATGGTAAATTCGTGAACGATAATCCGGCGGGTAAGGTACTAAGAACAGATTTTGGTAAAGAGTTTTACGCTTCGATGTCTTTCGCTAACATGCCTGATCATCGCACAGTGATGATGGCGTGGATGACGAATTGGGACTATCCGTTCGCTTTCCCAACGTCCAATTGGAAAGGTGAACTAACCATTCCGAGAGAAGTATCATTGGTAACAACCAAAGATGGAATTCGGATGACGCAAAGTCCAATCAAAGAATTGGAATCACTGCGTAAACCTTTGTACTCTGCTTCTAACAAGTCGGTGAGTCCTTCTTCCGGGAATCTGCTAAAAGGTATTATTTCAGGTGCTTACGAAATTGAAGCTGAAATTGAAATCCCTGAAACCAGCACAGCGACCGAGTTTGGCTTTAACATTCGTGAGGGTGCAAATCAGAAGACGGTCGTGGGTTATAAGGCAAGCGATAGTAATATGTTTGTGGACCGAACTGCATCCGGTGAAACGGATTTTTCTAACCTATTTAGTAAGAAACATGAAGCGCCTACGCAAATGGAGAATAATCGGATCAAGATGCGTATTCTTGTGGATGAATCTTCTGTTGAAGCCTTTGGTAACAACGGCAAAGTCGTCTTTTCAGATGTAATATTTCCGGATCCTGCTAGTAGAGCGATGAGTTTTTACGTGAAAGGTGGGAATGTGAACGTTGTTTCCTTGAAAGTGCATCAACTTCAATCTGTCTGGAATGAGGACATTCCTTCAAAAGCTCAAATAAAGATGGATACGAGGGTTCGGGAACTGGGGGTAGGCGAGTCGGATACACTGCAGGCGATGGTCGAGTATGGCCCATGTCTAGGCGTTCAACCGCTGAAGTGGAGTTCCAGTAATAACGACGTAATAGCCATAGACTTGGTAGACAATTCACATGCAGTTATTAAGGCAAAAAAAGAAGGGGAGTCCACAGTCACTGTATCTACTCCGAATGGTAAAGCTTCCAGTAGTGTGCTCATTAAAGTCTCAGGTGGCGAGTTCCGGACAAACCTGAGTGGATGGACTAAAGATCTGTCTGCTGCTTCATGGTTAGTTAGTGAACATGGGATTCGTGGTAAGTATTTTAGCGATGCGAATTATATTGCCAAAGAGAAGGCTGGGAACTTTACGTATGAAGCAGACATGATGCTCGGTGAAACAGGAGGGGCAGGTTCTATTTTGTTCAGGGCTAGCGAAGATGGTCGCAGTGGTTATTATCTGAATCTAGACCCTAACATGAAGGCCATTCGTCTTTTCTATAAAATCAATGGAGGATTTGAAGAACGTCAGGTTCTTGCAAAAGTACCAACGTTCATTCAGCCAGGTCATACGTATAAGGTGAAAATAGAAGCGCATGGTCCGCATATTGTCGTTCACGTGGACAGTCAAAAAGTGATAGATATCATGGATGGTACTTTTGCAGAAGGCCACTTTGGACTGAATGTATTTGGCGGCTCCGCATCTTATCAGAACGTCAATGTGAGCAACGGTGAACCTGCAAACATCACCAAGTCCAGTCTTATAAATGCCGCAACACAAAAATCCATTTATACCGTGAACCTTGTCAACGGGGAGCCGGTTACCTTGCAAGATACAAGTGCAGCTTCCGTCCAGAAGTGGGTATTTGTTCCGACAGGTGACGAAGAAGGTTCGTATTCGATTCGTACTACGGCCGGTCAGACGCTTGATCTGGATATAGGGCAAAACAAACTTCAGCTGTATCATTACTTAGGGTACAACAACCAGCGTTGGGTCCTTCACGAGAACAAAGACGGATCAGTTCATATTACTTCAGCTCATCATCAAAAAGCATTAGAGGTATCGGAAGATGGGACCGAACTCTTCTTAAGTGAACTGAATCCATCACTTGATCGACAAAAGTGGATATTAGCAAAATAATCAAAGTTTATTCCATAATGGCGTAACTAATAGATATTCCAATAAAGAAGTGTCGTGGGACAGGAACATGTTCAATTCAAGTCGCTATTATAGCGGCTTTTTTCTTTTAATCTTGTCCTAGCAGAGGTTCGATGGCTAGCGCTATGCGGATTCGTAAGCTTTCAGTTGGATCTTTGAGTTTCACACCCAGGATTTTTTCACACTTTTCCAGTCGATACACCACCGTATTTCGATGAACGAAAAGTTGCTTGGATGTTTCGACAAGCTGGCATTGTGTATCGTAAAAAGCGTTTAAGGTGCGCAGCAACTCTTTTTTTTCATGTTCGTCTGCAATCTGCAGCAGTCCGTTTAAGGTCGCGTCGTAAAATTGTTTCAGTTCGTTGTGGGGAAGCATGTGGAATAAATATCCGATGTCCTTGGCTTGGTAAGATTGGACGAATTGCTTTCGTTTTAGCCAGTAGCCGAATTGCAATGCATTAATCGCTTCTGTATAAGAATGACGAACGCCGAGTACATTTGTTGCAGGTTTGCCAATGCCGATAGACAGACTCAGTCCTGTCTCAACATGCAGCTCTTTAAGCATTCCTGACAACTGCTCGGTGATTTTTGCCTCATCCCACCCCGACTCAGGGATAGATAGAAGAAGACAGTAGGTATCATGTTTGGTAAACATGACGAAGGAATGATCTAACCCACCAAAAACACGTTTGATGTGCTCGTACTGCTCCTCTTGCTCCGTGATATTATCTCCTTTCGGAGGCGCCGAACCTTCGTAATTAGGAAATCTTTGATGCATGTGATGCACCTCGTCATTACGCATGGTCAGCAAGACGCTTGCACGCTCCTTGATAAGCCCACATCTCTTGCCGCGGTTCAGCGCCTCCTGCTCAGACGTGATATATCCCTCAATCAGATCGGAGAAAAATTCGTTTTTGTGCCTGCGGGAGCGCTCTTTGACAGCCTGTGATTTAGTCAACTCCATTCCAATGACGTTGGAGGCCTGCTCAAGCGTCAGACCGAAAAGCCCAGTCCATTGATCCGGTGAATGAAATGATAACAAATAGCCTTCGTGGCGGTAAGTTTTTACTGGATATACCAGCATGCAGCAACGCTCTCGGACTGATGGGTTGATGAAGCACAACGAAGTGGGACTAGAAATATCGGACAAGTCTTGAAGTGTATTTACAGCGGCTGCAGTGAGTTCAGCAACACTTGTATTCTGGCTGGAAGCAGAGATAGTTTGCCATTTGTAGTTTAATAGAACGACTGGGGATGAGAACAGTTTGGACAGAGAATCGATAATGCTGGAAATTCCTTTGCCGCGCATGATCATCTCG
This sequence comes from Paenibacillus sp. FSL H7-0940, assembly GCF_037979415.1. Lineage (NCBI taxonomy): Bacteria > Bacillati > Bacillota > Bacilli > Caryophanales > Paenibacillaceae > Paenibacillus > Paenibacillus sp. FSL H7-0940. The sequence goes on along the minus strand of NZ_CP150280.1, from coordinate 1,969,099 downwards.
GAGAATTTTTTGTGGATGCTGAGTGCATATTGCAGTTCGTCACTCTTGTTATTCAGAATCACACTGGTCGATCGCTGCAAAATTTCGCCAAGGGATAGACGGACATCGGAAATTTCGATGATGGGAAATTCGTTCTGATCCGCTTCCCAAAGTATTTCATCAGGGATTGGTAGTTCAAAGCGCTTGGTTTTGATGGCCAACCCCGAGCACTGAAGACGCTGCATGTCCCTGATTAGTTGAATAAACATCTCTGGTTGCTGCTTCATGAAAAAGCCGTTGGTCAGCAAGAGCTCGTTCGGCCTTAGAAAGCGAATGATATCCGGACAGTCCATAATGTTGACCGTTTGAACCTCACGTACTAGCCCCTTATGCCCCGTAATCACTCTAGCATCATCGTAAATGCCGTTTTTCAGCAAATCTGTCAGCAGCACATCGACCCATCCCTTTCTGGAACAAGTTATTTTATTGTTAAGTAATATAACACTACGATCATGTGGAGTAAATATCTTTGGTTTGATCATCCAATATTGCTAATTATTTTTATCCTTTTCATCCAATGATTTCTCAGAAGGAGTGAATTATGCTTAAAGTGTTTCTTGCGTGTAATAAAAGCGTACATGAACGGAGGATGTAATGATTGATCTACTTATCACAGATACGGTGATTTCCGGGGATGAAAGGCGAATGGATGTCGGGATATCCTCAGGCAAGATTGCATTTGTCACGCCATGCGGGGAAAGGAAAACCGAAGCTTCTCGTGTAGTGCAAGGCAAAGGGGGCTTATTGCTACCCGGATTCGTCGAGCCGCATATTCATTTGGAAAAAGCATATTTGCTGGATTCCATGGATCGGGAGGCGGAGTCTCTCCAGGACGCGATTCAGATAACATCCAAACTGAAAAGTTCGTTCACAAGGGAGGACATGTATCGTCGCTCGCTGGTTGTCATTCGGGAAGCCGTCAGGAATGGTGTAACCCATATGCGTTGCCAAGCAGAGGTCGATCCGGTTCTTGGACTCAGAGCTGTCGAATCTGCTCTTCGTCTCAAACAATCCTTAAAACATCAACTGGATTTACAGGTAGTTGCCTTTCCGCAAGAAGGGGTGTTCAAGAGTCCGGGGACTGTTGAGCTGATGGAAGAGGCCGTTCGTATGGGAGCCGATGTGATTGGAGGAATCACTTATCAGGATGCAGACCTGGGGGAGCACTTGGATTTTGCATTTGGTCTGGCAGGGAAGTACGGAAAACCGTTGGATTTTCACGCGGATTTCTCGGTCGATTTCAACGACCGTGCCGTTGTGGAAATTGCAAAAAGGACCATTGCTGCAGGCATGCAGGGGCATGTAGCCGCCGGACATGTAACCTCGCTCGGTTCCCTCCCTGAACACGAAGCTTCGGCTATCGGGGAGCTTCTGTGTCTTGCCGGAATCAGCGTCATTACGCTGCCGATGACGGACCTCTTTTTGAATGGAAGAGAAGGTCCAGAAGGTTATCATAGAGGTCTGACTCCTGTGAAACTGCTCCAGGATTGTGGAGTGAATGTGGCAATTGGCGTCAATAATGTGCGCAACCCATTCACGCCGTTTGGCAAAACAGACCCGATTGAGGTTGCCTGGCTATTGGCGATTACTTCTTACATGGGCGGCAAACGGGATGCGCTCATCTTGACCAACATGCTGACTCATAACGCAGCACAGGCGTTAGGCATTGATAATTATGGCGTTAAGGTTGGCGCTCCGGCTGATATGGTATTGTTCCGAGAGCGGTCGGAGAGGGAAGTGCTGCTTAATAAACCGGAGGCCCGCACGGTTTGGAAATCGGGATTACAGGTAGCTTGTACTGACTCAAAACTTTTGGAATTACCGTGGTTGTCGGATGGGATGGAAACAATCTAATTATGAAGTAAGGGGATGGAGTTATGGAGAAAGGCTTAACACTCGTGAAAAATGTCAAATGGTCGGAAAACCTGTTTGATCTAACGATTGATCAAGCAACTGGACTTATTGTCAGCATTGAGACTGCCGGAACGGATGCGGATCTCACATCTGTAAATATTGCCGGTAGGGCGACAACCGTCATTGACGCGGATGGGCTGCACTATGTACCGCCAATGACAGATATGCATACCCATCTGGACAAGCATTTTATTGGGGAGCCGTGGAAGTCTTTGCAGCCGTTTGTCACGCTGCCCGGCCAGTTGGAATTTGAGAAAAGTATGTTGGGAGAACTACCGACCGGAGCGGGAGAACGTGCGAAACGAATGTTGGATTTAATGTTAGCCCAAGGTACAACGGCAATCCGCACACACGTTGACGTGGATCCGCAAATTGGTCTCTCTCATCTTGAGGAGGTCTTGGAAGTGCGCGAGATGTACCAAGGACGCATCGATATGGAAATTGTGGCATTTCCCCAGCAAGGCCTGCTTCGATCCGACTCCGTTTCCGTCATGCGGCAAGCGCTTCGTGCTGGAGCCAACTATGTTGGTGGTGTGGATCCGGCCGGATTGGACCGCCGAGTGGATGCCAGTCTGGAAGCCATGTTTGAACTTGCGACAGAATTCTCTGCTGGCATCGACTTGCATCTGCATGACCCGAGTCATCTCGGAATATACACGATCAGGAGCTTCGCCGAACTGACAGAACAAGCCGGTATACCCGGCCGTACCGCGGTAAGCCATGCCTATTGTTTGGGCCAGGTTGGGGAAACAGAGGTGCGCTCACTCGCGGAAAGGTTGTGTGCGACCGGCGTAGCCATCATGACGAGTGTGCCCATTGACAGGCCTATGCCCCCCATCAAACTGTTGATGGAAACGGGAGTGTCCGTTCATATCGGTTCCGATAACATTTTGGATTCGTGGAGTCCATTCGGAAATGGCGATATGCTCTCCCGTGGGTCACGTCTCGCTGAAGCATCCGGTTGGGTGGAGGACTTCTGGTTGCTAGAAACGTACAAGCTTATTTCCAATGCGCCATTAACTCCAAAAGTGGGTGAACAAGGCACTTTCTCGTTGGTAAATGCCATAAATGCGATGCATGCGTTGGCTGCAGCACCTCCACGCGAAGCTGTATTTTCGGGTGGTGTGCTTGTTGGTGGTCGAATGTTTCCCAACAGCAGACAGATGGCAGCCATCCATTCGTAACAATCTTTAATTATACATGAAGCAGCGCATCCTTTTTCAGGTGCGTTGCTTTTTGACATGAAAAGGCTGATCACAGGGCTTATAATACGTTGCTTAATGCAGTGAATGTGATAATACATAACATTAAAATTTAGACAGGCTTTTCTTTTGGTGTAATAATCCAAATTAAATCATTTTTTTTAGTGAATCACACCAATGACTGAGGCTTACTTACATCGTATTATTCATATAAGAACAATTTTGAGTCACATAAACTGACATTCATAGAATAGGAGGGATGTTGGAGGAGTTACACAAACCAAACATCATTGTTACGAACAGGGGGAGAGAGACATGCGTCGAGGTTTCCATGCAAACCGCATCCAAAACATCAGAAAGCATGGGCTGTTATTGGTCATGATTTTGCCAGGCATCGTCTATCTGTTCATCAACAATTACTTGCCCATGTTCGGCATTGTGATTGCGTTCAAAGATATCAATTTTGCAAAAGGAATCTGGGGAAGTGACTGGGTAGGCTTCGATAATTTCGCCTATCTGTTCCAAACGCAGGATGCTTGGGTGATTACCCGAAACACGTTACTTTACAACGGCGCATTTATCGTGCTTGGAACAGTGCTCTCTATAGCTGTGGCCGTATTGTTGAACGAGGTAAAAAAGCGATTTGCCTCCCGACTGTATCAAAGCATCATTTTGCTGCCCTATCTGATCTCGATGGTCATTGTCGCTTACTTGGTTCTGGCATTGCTCAACGAGGAAAACGGATTCGTCAACCATTACGTGCTTCCTTTACTGGGGATAGACCCCGTGTCGTGGTATGCGGATTCCGGTAAGTGGCCCTTTATATTAAGTGTCGTATATCTATGGAAAAACGTTGGTTATACATGCATTGTTTATCTTGCCTCAATCGTAGGCATCAGCCAAGAATATTATGAATCCGCTACGCTGGACGGAGCATCCAAGTGGAGGCAAGTCTGGAGCATTACCCTTCCTCTGCTTAAACCCACGATGGTCATTATGGTGCTTCTTGCAGTGGGACGCATCTTCAATTCCGATTTCGGATTGTTCTATCAGGTTCCGCTGAATTCGGGTGCACTGCAAACGACTACCGATGTCATTGACACATACGTTTATCGTGGATTGATGACTTTTGGGGATTTCGGAATGTCATCCGCTGCCGGACTGTACCAGTCCATTGTCGGTTTTCTGTTAGTATTAACGACCAATGCGATCGTTCGTCGCAAAAACCGGGATTTGGCGCTGTTTTAGCTAAGGGGGAGAACAACATGTATTCAAATAGGATATATCAAATGGCTGTTCACCTCGTGCTCATCATGATGGGAATCGCTGCAGTGTTTCCGTTTATACTTCTGATATCCGCTTCCCTAACCGAGGAACAAGCCATTATCAGGGATGGTTATCGTTTGTTCCCGGCTCAATTCAGCTTCGATGCTTATGTGTATCTGTTTAATCAGTATTCGTTGATTCTGCGGTCGTATGGAATTACGACGTTCATCACGGTCGTGGGCACGATCGTTGGATTGTTGATCACAACCCTGGTCGCTTATCCGCTATCCAGAAATGTGCTTCCATTTCGTTCGTTCCTGTCATTCTTCGTATTTTTCACCCTGCTTTTCAATGGGGGGCTGGTGCCGATGTACCTGGTTTATACGGATCTCTTCCATTTGAAAGATACCATCTGGTCGCTAATCATCCCGAATTTACTGACCAACGGGTTCTACATTTTGTTGATGCGCAGTTTCTTTTCCACATCAATTCCCGGCGAAGTCGTGGAGTCAGCCTATGTGGATGGAGCCAACGAATGGGTTATTTATTGCAAAATCGTTCTCCCGCTTGCTCTCCCAAGCCTGGCAACCATTGGTCTGATGCTCATGATCTCGTATTGGAACGATTGGTTTAACGGTCTGATCTTCATCAATGACGGAAGCCTCTACAGCATTCAAAACCTGCTTAATCGAATGTTGTCTGATGTCCAGTACTTGCAGCAAAGCAGTTTGTCTGGTCAGACAGCAGTTGTCTCATCCGTACCTCTCGGCAGTGTGAGAATGGCTATTGCCGTAATCGGCGTGTTGCCGCTGATCGCAGCGTATCCGTTTTTCCAGAAGTTCTTCGTCAAGGGATTGACTATTGGTGCCGTAAAAGGTTAGTTATGCTTCGTATCCAAGATGTCTTATCCAAAAGCAAACATGGGGAGTGAATGAAGATGTTCAGAAAAAGATTGCCTGTGGGTTTCATAAAGGTAATGTCCTTAATTTGTGCGGCCCCTCTATTGTTGACGGCATGCGGAAACCCAGACAGTAAGGAGGGGGCAGAACTTGGAAAAGCTTCAGCAACAGACATGTATGAAGTGGTCATGACGTATCCAGCTTTTGGGGATGTAACAGATGTTAAGGAAATTCAGGAAGCCATCACTGATATTACAGCGGAAAAGGTAGGCGCCACCGTGAAGCTTTTACCTGTTAATGGATCGAACTATGCCAATCAAATGAACTTGATGCTGGCGGGCAGCGAGAAACTGGATCTGGTGTATACCAGCGTTTGGTTCGGCCTTGAATCCCAAATCGGCAGGGGACAGTTACTGCCCATGGACGAATCGTTGAATGAATTTGGTAAAAAGATACTGGAGGCTGTTCCGGAGGAAGCCGCAGAAGCCGGGAAGATGAATGGCGAAACATATGGCGTTCCCAGCATTAAAGCTTGGGCACTTTCCCCCAGTTTTGTGATGGACAAAGAGCTTGCTGATAAACATGCTATTGACCTTAGCGCCATAAAAACCTGGAATGATATCTCTGCTGTATTGCAGCTTATCAAGGACAAGGAGCCTGGTGTCACGCCGATTGTCAGCTATAACTCACAGGAAACACCCGGACAAGCCATGCTGAATTTTGATCCATTGGGAACAGTACCTGGCGTACTGGATTTTGGCGGGGAGGACTTCACCTTGCAGAACCTTTTTGCGACTTCGCGGTTCTCCACAATGGCTGACCTGATGCGTGATTGGTATCAAAAAGGTTATTTCAGCAAAGATGTCGCAACGTCACAGGAAACGGGCTCCAATCTGATCAAGGCAGGCAAAGCCTTCTCGTATATCCGGAATATCAATGAATGTTACTCGGAATCACTTGCGGCTGGGACTGAACTTGTATGCGTCCCCCTTGAGGATTCGTATATGACACGAAATAGCGTAGCTTCCAACATGATGTCTTTGGCAAGGAACAGTGAGCAGCCGGATAAGGCGATTCAAGTATTGGAACTGTTTTACTCGGACGAAGCAGTCATTAATCTGTTTACGAATGGGATCGAAGGCAAGCATTATGTTAAACGGGATAATGACCTAATCGGCAAGCCGGATGGCGTTACTGCAACAGGATACGATTCAAACCAATATGCCGTGGGGAACAATTTCCTGTCCTATATATGGGAAGGGAACGATCCTGACATGTGGGAGCACTTGAGGGGCGAAAATGAGAGTGCCGTAAAATCAAGGGCGATGGGTTTCAGCTTCGACATCAATCCGGTCAAAACACAAATTACCTCGGTGGCCAACGTCCAAAACCAGTATGATGCAGGCTTTCAGACAGGAACTTTTGACCCGTCAGAACTGGGTGCTTATCTCGACAAACTAAAGAATGCAGGCGTAGAGAAAATATTGACGGAAAAGCAAAACCAGTTAAACCAGTGGCTTGAAAATAAATAGAAGGAGCTGATCACGCATGTTTAATCCTGTCATTGATGTTCACCACCATATCATCTCTAAAGAAATGCAACGAAAGCAGCGGGAGCTGGGAATGGAGATTCCAAGTTTTATGCCGAAGTGGACGCCCGAGATCGGGATGCAAAAAATGGATGTATGTGACATCTCGTTTTCATTCCTTTCAGCCCCGTCAGACCTGACGTTCATCGACCAATCTTCTGCCAACGCATTGGCACGTAAAATGAATGAAGAGCTCGCATCGTATGCTCAACTTCATCCTGAGCGGTATGGTGCATTTGCAACGCTTCCACTCCCCGATCCCGCAGCAGCCATGGAAGAAACCTTGTATGCACTTGATGTTCTTGGGATGGATGGTGTTGCAATGCTGACAAGTTATCAGGGTAAATATTTAAGCCATCCGGATTACACCGAATTGTTAACCGAATTGGATCGACGCAGTGCTGTTGTGTTTCTACATCCCATCCTTATACCACAAAAAATCGCTGGGCTTAGTCCTGCATTGCTTGAGGGCACCTTCGATACAACGCGGGCTGTCACTACGATGGCTGTTCATCGCATTTTCGACCAATATCCATCCATTACGTTCATTCTTCCCCATACAGGGGGCATGGTTCCGTATATCAAATGGAGAATTGCGCTTGCCGCTATCGGACAAGATTCGATTCAGGTTGAAACAACACCGGAACAATTTCAAGCTGAAATAGCCAAACTGGACCACCTTTATTATGATTCCACGTTGAACCTCGGCACGATCCAAAAGTTGATTGCGCCTGATCGGATTCTGTTCGGAGCGGACATACCTTGGCCAGCGGACAGCGTCCTTCGGATACAACGGGAGTCGGTATTCCATGAAGCACAGCAGATCAGCGAAGAAAACGCGAAAGCGATCGCTTATGGCAATGCCTTTCGTCTATTTCCCCGCATTTCTAAGCTTTTTGATATAGAGAAAAAGTTAATTTAAAGTGTTAGGAACCGATAACTCAACATTACAAAACAATAGTTTAATCTGTCATGACAATGTAACAACAAAACAATCGTTCTTGAAACGGTTGTTTTGTTGTTAACACCCATTAGTTACATTCTGGTTCCTATTTAATAAAAAGGTGCCTACTTTTCAAGTAGTATGAGACATTTTAAGATTAAACGAAAGGTGGTTAAACAGAGGGCGTATGTAATGAACAAAAGTTATATGCAACGTTGCTTTGACGTAATAGAGATCATCCCGAAGGAGTTGCAGAGAAGATAGATCGCACCATTACTTTGTAGAAGATATGCATAGTGTGATCGTCAAATTAACCGATTAAGTGGGAGATTCATTGAAAGTAATTGAGGGGATGGTAGCGCCATGCCAATTGAAATCAAAGACATTGTAGTGTTTTAATGAGTAAGCTTCAAGATCATAGTTTAAACTTTAATTTTAATCTAGGTATTCTTCGAGTTGCTGACGAGTTGAAGACATTAACTGGCGAAACCATCTTTATCGGTGTCTTGAATGATGATTCCTTTTATTAAAGAGCTTGAGCAAATTAAAAAAATCGGGTTTTGCGGTAGATAACGAGGAAGCCGATCAAGGAGCAAAGAAAACAGAATAACCCTTCTCAGAAATGAGGTGGGTATCCTGTTTATAAATGTTGGCATTTTAAAGTGCCCTCAATCATCATGGAGAGCCTTTTTTTGGGGGAGTAGTATAGTTTAGTGTTAATCATCTGAACTAGTGAGTAGAAATTTTCCGATAATATTCTCGTTGCTATCGTACAAGTTTATATACTTATCGAATTTTGGTTCATTCATACTCTGAATTGCTTCTTCGGGAGTTTGTGGCAAATCTTGATTCATATCTGAAGTCTTGATGTAACCTTCAGTTCCGTCTACACCAAAAGCCTTAACTAGATCTAATTCTGTTTCATCATGATAAATAAATGAACCATATGTTTGACCGTTATCATTGATTTTTATTTCCATTTGATCTTTAGAGGGACTAGTATCGGCAGATGCAGCTCCCCAGCCATAAACTCCTATTCCAATCCCTAAAGCACAAGTCACACCAACTGTAATTAATTTTAGTGATTTTGTTTTCATTAGAATATCCTCCTAATGTTGAATGAATGGTGTTTTAGAACCACCGTCATATTCATACTTACCAGACTGTCAAACGGCAAACACTGCCTCAGTTTCGTAATCCCCAGATCCTTAACCCCAGTCGAATCTATTAAATTACTCAATTTCAAATTAATGTAACATTTAATGTCGTAATTGTAAACCATTTTTAGGTTATTTAGATTCTTATGTAACCACGGAAAATTCACTGGCATATTCAGTCGCAATAGAGGGCAACCGGAGGAAGGAACAAATCCTTTTACAATCATTGTCAGTACGGTTATAATACAATCACCCGATGGATTACCCAACAAAGTTAAATATTGTAATTAGACACTGGAGGTATGGTTATGGTCAAGAAGAAAATGTCCAAAGCCCTCAGCGCAGCTTTAATCGTTTCTATGCTGGCTACTGGCGTGATAGTCGCTATCCAAGGTAAAACAACGTTAGAGGCATCATCAGGTGATAAAAAGGTTGAAGTAATTAAAGCACAAGCGTGACCTTACTATGAAGAAGCTTAGGTGCGACTATATCGTCCCAATTAGGGCATATTGAGCACCTGATGCGAAAACCTCAGCTCGGTTAACCGAGCTGAGGTTTTTTCATTATCATTATGAATTGATGTCGAGGGACAAGATCATGGTGCGCAATTACCAATTATACATTGGCACCTCGTGCAGGTACCTGGGCAATTTTACGATGGCATTCAGCCACCACTTGGCATGCCTTACGGATGGATTCGATTTCATAATCACTTTTTAAAATGATCATGTTCGTATCAGGCCTCATTCGTAATAGCTTGCATAATTTGTTCACAGTTTGTCATGTCAGCTAGAAACCGTTACGATGTGTTATATGGAATTTATCTTTGAGGCTCAATCAGTTATAGAAAAGAGAAAGGACAAGCGGCATGATACAAAGAGAAGGGAATGTAGCTTGGAACGCCAACTCAGAATATATATGGTGAGCAACGGGACTTGTTTAAGGAATTAAGCAAAAAAGATGAGTTATCTGTACTTCAGAGAGATCCAAAACTTATCTTAGTTGAACTATATTTTATAAGGAGACACGTAAGATGGAATTAAAATTTAGGGAAAAGGCTCTGTTATTTTATTTGATCGAGGCTAGATACAATGATTTGGAGTTACGAGAGGAGCAAGTATATCAGGAAATTGAAGATCTATACTTTAAATTTAAAGATGAGTTAGAAAGAGAATATGGGGAAGACTGGCGAGAAATTTAAAGCAAGGAGGTACCCAAGAAAATGATTTATTGGAGTATGCAGACATTAGAGGTTTGGAAACAAGCTCAAGAAACAGGTTACTTGGAGGGAAGCTCTGAACACTTAATGTTTCCAAAACAATACATATGGATGATGGAACAAATGAAAACAAGATTACCTAATTATAAAGGTGAGTATTCAATCTGGCTATGGATCAAAAAGCCGGATATGAGATCTACCGGACATTTTGAGGGAGGAACTAAATGCGTAAGATTGACCATTGATCTCAAGGAGACAGATGTACTAATATCAGATCTTGATAGATGGAACCTGGTACTGAACAATGGATTTTGCTCTGATAATGAACATGAAGAAGATGAGTTTAATAAGGGGATACTAGAAATGACGAAAGAAGAAAGTTGGGAGCGGATTTTTGATTTAAATCGAGCGGTTGATGTTAATTGGACAGGTAATGGTGCATGGCTTCAGGGAACTACGGGACGAATCTACTTAGAAAAAGTGAAGAGAGTAGAGCAATATATTAGTCGTAAATCAAAGTTATACTAATAACAATTATAACAATAAGGTAAATAAGACATATCATGACCTCTTTTCAAATGTTGTTGGGGGAACATTGAAAAATCCTTCCCTTTAATCGTTACTTACAATTCCAAGTTAGGATATGGCCAATAGCCTAAATGTGTGAGGGCTAAAGTCATTAATCTGGTGGTTTAGTACTCTAAACTCATCATTCATAATGTCAGAGAATATAGTTGATAAGCATTATCATTCATGATATATTGTTAACCAGTAAACTAAATATAAGAATTTATTTAGAATAACTCTATTTTTAAAAGAATATTTTTGTTTACAAGTAAATAAGGAGCGATCAAAGAATGATCTCAAAAGATCGAACAAAACAGTTGCTTTATGACCAATTTATCCGTTTTTTACATGTGTATGAGAACCACAAGGATACAGAAATCGAGCATTTCCTAAGTATCGCCCAGCGTGAAAGCATCGAGAAAATCCCTCAGCATTTGACCGCGGTTCATATGATAGATTGCATAGGCAAGCATGAGCCCATTAACAACACGGGTATTGCCGAGGCGATGAACTTGTCCAAAGCAAGTATCACCAAAATTGGCAACAAACTGCTCGAGGAAGGATTCGTCAAACGTACGAAAATGAACGACAACAAAAAGGAGAGCTATTTCCGGTTGTCACCGCAAGGCAAAAAAATCTTTGAATTGCATGAACGTCTGCATATACATGAGGCTGAGCGCTTCTATCGTACTCTTGACAAATATTCGGAAACGGAGCTAAAAGTAATCCATCAATTTCTACAAGACAGCAGTATAAATATTGAATCCAGATAGAACAAAGGAGAGTGAAGCATATGAGTCTGGCGGAATTGATCAGGGAGCGCAGGAGTATTCGTAAATGTAACTCTACGCCGGTGGACCAGGAGTTGGTTGTTGAACTACTGCGTAAGGCTATACGGCTTCAACCATTTGTTGAGTCTGGCTCATGGCGTGTAGTGTATGCCGGAACGCCAGAAGCACGCAAACGGTTGGTGGATTGCATGCTGGAACAGATGTCACAAAGCAAGCTCGGCAAGCTGATTCCTGGGAAACTTCTGGATGTTTTTAAAAAGAGATTTACCGATATTCCTGCGCACGTCATTGTTATGTCGACTGTAGGACCGAATCGTCTGACCAATGACCGCAATTATGCGGCTGCCTGCGGGGTGATGCAGAGCTTCCAACTGCTGGGCTGGGAACGAGGGTTAGGAATGTTATGGGATACAGAGTCCATGATTCAGCATGAAGGGTTCTTCAATGGAATTGGCTTACGTGAGGATGAAAGATTTGTTGGTATTCTTCATATAGGATATTACGACAAAGCGCCAAGAAGTCGGAAAAGGACACCAGCCGAGCAGAAGTGGACCGTATTGCGAGGACAGTCTACATAGGAGAGGAGGATAAGAAAATGAAATTGTCAGATCTGGAAGGAGACATGGACGGTCCGAGTGAGTTTTTGGATCAACCGGTATCGCAGGACCTAATCCTTGAATTGCTCAATCATGCCGTATGGGCGCCAAATGATGGCCTCCGAGAGCCGTGGCGATTTATCTTTGTTGATAACCAGTATGGGGACTTCATGCAGGGATTACAGAACCAGGCCCCTGCGTATCTTCTGGTCTTGGTGAAGGAAGAGGCGGATCAATATAAGCGGGAAGAGGATTTTGCAGCTGTCTGCTGCCTAATTCAGAATTTCCGCTTGCTGGCTCATGAGCAAAGTCTGGGTGTGCACTGTACCTTACATGACTGGATGTACGACCCGAGCCGTACTGAAATGTTTGGTGTACTGAGTAACGAGCGCATTGCTGCGGTTCTGGAATTGGGTTACGGTGCACATCAGTGGAAAGGAAATACGAAGTTACCTGAGACTCAACTTCATTTTGAACTGCTGTAAGGTGGGGACGATGGGATGAGACTCCAAATGGAAAACCTCGGCTCGTCATCGTCTTGAGCCGCTTATTACATAATAAATATAGGAGGTATGATTATGGTCAAGAAGAAAATGTCCACAGCACTCAGTGCAACTTTAATCGTTTCTATGCTGGCTACTGGCGTGATAGTCGCTATTCAAGGGACAACAACGTTAGAAGTAGCGAAGTCAGCAGGGGATAAAAAGGTTGAAGTTATTAAATAAAGCATACGTGAGACCTGCTAGAAAGTTAAAAGAACCTCATCTCGGTTAACCCGGCTGAGGTTTTTTTCTGTATCATTATGCATTGAAAAAATGCAACCCTAGATGAAATAAGAATAGAAAAAAAGTAAAGTGATGCCGCGGGGCAAGAGCTTCTACCAAGTGCCTATTAGGCGTATCTAATCATTATTTTGCCCTTTAATTCGTTAAGCTGCTCACGAAACCGCAAAATCAGTAAGAAACTTTAGAATTTTTTAATATCTTACCACTATTTTCTTAAACACTCTTTTCTAAAATGAGTGGAAGGGAGGCAAAACAGGAAACAGAATGAAAGACTAAAGTTAACAGTGAAAGGATGAATTTAGAAAACCATGAAAAAATGGCTCCGTAAGGATGCTTCGGCGGCCATGTTCTTCCTTGTGCCAAGCGGCATCGGATTTGCACTCTTTTACCTTATCCCGTTTGCCATGGGCGTGTATTATTCGTTTATGAGCCATTCGGTAGACGGTCATTTTGTGGGACTCGATAATTATCGTGAGCTGCTCGGAAGTGCTTCTTTCCTCAAAGCAGCTTCCAACACGTTATATTTCAGTACGATCAGTGTTCCACTTATGATCATGCTGTCATTGGGGCTCGCGATGCTTCTACATAAAAATGTCTATATCCAAAAATGGCTTCGAACAGCTTATGTGATGCCGCTTGTTGTGCCCACCGCCTCGATCATCATGATTTGGCAGATCCTTTTTGATTGGAACGGGTCCCTTAACGCCTGGTTGGATAGTTTCGGATACGGACGGGTGGATTGGATGAAATCCGAATCGGCACGTATAGTCGTGATTATGGTCTATATATGGAAGAACATAGGTTACAACGTTATTTTATTCCTTGCCGGACTTCAGCAAATACCGAAGGATTACTACGAAACGGCTCGTATTGAAGGTGCTGGTCGTTTACGGCAATTTCGGAGTGTTACACTGGTTTATCTGACTTCGACGATGTTTTTTGTAGTGATTATGTCCATTATTAACTCATTTAAAGTGTTTCGGGAAACGTATCTGATTGCTGGCGGTTATCCCCATGACAGTATTTACATGATGCAGCACTATATGAATAATATGTTCATATCACTCGACATTCAGAAACTAACCGCAGCGGCATCCTTGATGTTTGTCAGTATACTGCTGATCGTTCTAGCTCTGTTTGCGATGGAGCGTCGGCATCGGCAGTACATGGAATAGGAGGTGAAGTAAAGTCTGTGCGAATAGTCTACATATTGAAAAATGGTGTATTAACATTCATCCTGAGTGTTATTGCCTTGATCTTAATATCACCAATTGTGATTATATTCACAAATTCGATGATGACAGAACAGGAAATTGGGATCAATTATGGCCTCATCGGGCAAATGAATGAAGCAGCCGTAGGTAGAGACGATGCATTTGCAAACCTGAAGCTGATTCCGGATAAGGTCTCCTTTGCACAGTACGGGAAGGTATTTATCGACAACCCGAAATTTATGATGATGTTCTGGAATTCGGTGTTCATGGTCGTACCGATTATTGTAGGTCAGACTCTTGTTGCGGCTCTGGCTGCCTATGCATTCTCCAAGCTAAAATTTCGCGGCCGGGACTCTATGTTTTTGGTATATGTCATGACGATGCTCATGCCATTCCAAGTCACGCTGGTACCCAATTACATTATGGTCGATATGCTTGGGATGCTGAATAGTACAAGTGCCATCATTCTTCCTGGCATCTTCGCAGCTTTTGGCGTGTTTATGCTCAGACAATTCATGCTGGACATTCCCTACGCCTATATTGAAGCTGCCAAAATGGACGGAGCAGGACATTTAAGGATATTTGTTACGATGATTGTTCCGATGATCAAGCCAGGATTAGCCGCACTTGTGATTTTGCTCTTCGTTGATTATTGGAACATGGTGGAACAGCCTCTTATTTTTTTAGACGACCCGTTCAAGCAGCCGCTTTCCGTCTTTTTATCCACGATTAATCAAAGCGACAAGGGTATTGCTTTTGCTGCATCCATGCTCTATATGGCCCCGATGGTGATGGTATTTCTGTATGCGGAGTCGTATTTCATTGAGGGTATTCAATTATCCGGAGTTAAAGGTTAACTTTTCAGTGCTGGTTTTGGGAGGAGAAGAAAGGATATGGAGTTAAATACAGGGGCTGCTGAGCAAAGACAAAAGCGAATCATTCTAGTCGTGTTCATAAGCTTTATGGGATTGCTGCTGGTCTTCACATTGTTTAGCAATACGCTTCAATCGCTGACCTTACCGAAAGTGACTACGGAGCAGCCGAAAATGGGAGACATCCAGTTAGTTATTGAAGGTAGCGGAATCCTTCAGCCGATCGCTGAAGCCAAGTTATCCGGTTCAACCGAGCGGAAGACTCAGCAGATTCTTGTGAAAGAAGGCGATCGTGTAAAGAAAGGACAGAAGCTCATCACCTATGATAGTCAATCGACAAAACAAGAAATTGAACTTGAAGTAACAAATCTGGATAAGCAGAAGATTGAGCAGCAGAATCTTCAGGACCAGTTCATCCAATCGTCCCTCGAAGAAGATGAACTTAAGCTGCGCAGCGCACAACGTGAAATTGAAAAAGGCAAACTTGATATTGCTGCGCAGGAGCGCAAGATCAACGAAATGAGAGAACAACTGACCAAAGATCAGGTACTGACCGCTCCGTTCGACGGTATTATAACGAAGTTGAACGCGGTAGAAGGACTGGCTTCCGCAGGTGAGCCAGATATCATTGTCTCGAACAGCGGGCAAGGGTACAAGTTCGAGGTTAATGCGGATGCAAAGCGTTTGTCCAGGTTAGGGATATCCATCGGAGAGCGGATCAAGGTAGAGGTAGATACAGATCAAGAGCGGCAAGCCAACAGCATGGACGGCATCATTGAAGAAATCATTAATGCAGAGCCACTTATAGAGGGAGCATCTGATGAAGGAGCGGGGATGGTAACCCTCCCTCAAAAGATCCTTCGTATTAAGCTCCTCGATGCCGAACTGAAGGGAGGTGAGCAGGCTCGGGTTAAAATCGAGAAAAGTTCTCTCGATCAAGGGCTGCTTGTTTCCAATGAAGCTATTCATCAGGACCGGGAAAGCACTTATGTTTTTGTAGTCGAGGAGCAGCCGGGGGCACTCGGTAATGTATTTGTTGTTCGCAAAGTCAAGATTGAGTCCAGCGAGAAGAATCACAAAGAAACGATGATCCAAACCGACATCATCTATGCAGAGGATAAGATCATTCTGAAAAGTAGCGAGCCTCTGCAAGATGGCGACCGTATCCGCTTGGAATAGTGAGACGTAACAATAAGAAGAGTTCAGGAGGAATTATACAATGAAAAAGTGGATTTTGATCCTTTCTATGGGGGTTCTTATCACGAGTTTAACCGCATGCAGTTCCGGGGGAAGTAGTACAGCGGATAAAGTGACATCGAAAGATGGAAAAACAGTCCTTACCCTGTCTGTGACAGAGTCGACCCCATTCTATCAAACAGTGGAGAAAAAGTTCGAAGAGAAATACCCGGACATCGATCTGCAGATCAATGCATATAAGACGGGAGAACAATGGGGATCAGGGGACTACGAGAAGTATCGGAATTCTATGAATACAGCCATGTTATCGGGAAAAAGCATGGATATCAATGAAGTTGATGACCTCCCATTCAAAGAATATGTAAGCAAAGGTTTCCTTCTCGACATGAACGACTTGCTCAATAAAGATCAGACATTGGATAAAGACGATTTGCAAATGAATATTTTGGACGGTTTGAAGGTGAATGATGGAATGTATACCGTACCTTTGGGGTACATGTTACGAGCATTTGTAGGAGATGGGGAAATGCTGAGCAACGCTAATGTTAAGTTTGATGATAAGACCTGGAACTGGAAAGAGTTTGAGAAGGTTTCAAAGGAAGTAATCCAAAAGAAAAGCGGTACCGATGAGGTTTATGCGTTAGCGTCCTACCCGCCCGAACTCCTCTTTCAGGAAATGCTTGTTGAGAACTATGCTGCATTTGTCGATCCTTCGGCCAAAAAGGCCACATTCGATTCTCTCGAATTTGTGAATCTGTTCGAGCAGGTTAAACAAATGTACGAGGAAAAGATTGTGACATCGGAAGAAGCAAAGCCGGGCAATCAAATGTTCAATTCCACGTCAATTACGTCGCCAATTGATTTTATCGAAGGTCCCTACATGCTTTTTGATCAACCCAAGCTGCTGCAATCACCGCAGGCGGGAGAAACCGGAGATCGAAAAGGCTCGCGAGTAGCTACTATAAAACAGTTCGCAATCCATGCTAAATCGCTCGTAAAGGATGAAGCCTGGAAGTTCATCAGCTTCTTATTGTCGGAAGAAGTGCAAATGCTAAAAGATCGAGAAGGATTCTCGATGCTTAAATCCGTGAATGAAAAGAAAATTGATGATCTTCAAGAAAAAGTTAAAAATGGCGAATACAAGCTTCCAAATGGGGAGATGGCAAAAGTATCGGATGAACAGTTCGCCGTGTTTAAACAAATTGTTCAATCCGCTGATCAATATGTAGATCTGGATGTTAAAGTGTTAAGTATTGCCGGAGAAGAGTCCGTTGCATTCTTTAGCGGACAGAAAACTGCCGAGGAAGTAGCTAAACTGATCCAAAACCGGGTCACAACTTATCTAAACGAATAGGTAAATGGCGGGAAGCAGCCTGCATTCGTGCGCTGCTTCCTGCTTCACAGAATGAAAAGCGGGCAAATGTCTTTTTATACAGGGAGGTAGATTCATGTATAGGCCGAAAAAAACAGTTGTGACAATACTACTCAGTGCCGCCGTGTTGGGTCATTTCATGGCCCTTGACGTATACGGGGCATCCACGGCTGATCACCTCGTTTCCAAATCTGCTGTAGCCGCGTCTGGTCTGACATTAGATCAACTGGGCTCAGTTTCGTTGAAGCAGAGCGTCCATGTAAAGCTGACCGGGACGGATGTTTTTACACAGCCAGGCGGAAGTATTCTCATATATACGCTTCATTACAGTAACAGCAGCGGCAATAGGGTGGATCTTATCGATTATTTTTCCAAGATTTCTACGCCGAGTGGTACGACTATAAAAGGAAAAGCAGTGACCCGTGATGCTGATAAACGAACGGTGCCTGCGAACAGCAGCCTATCTGTGACGTACTATGCGAACATTGGAAACTCGACAAAGGTCAACGGGATCAAAATTTCCATGTTCGGATGGGATTTTAACAGCGCAAATTATCAGAAAAAGCTGGGACAATTCACGATTCCTGCTCAGTACTCATCTATAATTCCGATAGGTAAGAGCAAAAAGATCACAATAAATAATCTTCTTGTCACAGCCAAGGTGGATACCTTGCAGAGGTATAAAATTAATGGAAAAGTGTATGTTCAATTGGGACTCAGGCTCTCAAACGGAGGAACGAAGATGCTAAGTGACCCTGGATATAAAGCATATCTAAGGTCAGCGGGCGGTTCAACATTTGAGCTTATACCCGATTCAGCCAGCTCCGGCTACAGACTTCAGTCTCAGGAGAGCAGAGTCATCAGTTATTGGGCTGAGATACCCTCCACGATGAGGACACATGGCATGACTCTGCAGCTTGCACAGGAAGATGAAGTATTGAAGATCCAGCTCCCTGTGCAATCGTTCAACCTTCCCGATGCAACCCCGGATGTTGCTGTAGTGAAGGGCAAAAGCACCAAGATCATGATGAAACAGCAGCCAGTCACGGTCAAGGCGGAACGGATGCAGCGAATGAATCATAATGGAAAAGCATACATGAGAGTGGCCGTTCAATTTGCAAACGGGGGCAAGAAGGTACTAAGCGATCCCGGATATAAAGCACAACTGAAATCGGCGGGGGGCTCAGTATTCGATCTTTTGCCTGAGGATGATACAGGGAGTAACTTCAAGATCCAGCCAGGGCAGAAACGAACGATATATTATTTGGCAGAGGTTCCATCCAACCTCAAAACAGAACATATGACGATGCAATTTACGCAAGAAGACGAAACGTTGAACATGATGCTACCAGTAAAAACCTTCAAACTTCCAGCTGTTACCGCTGATAAGCCTGTGCCGGATTATGGCATCAGAAAAATTTCGGTGAACCATCAAACGATTGAAACCCAGTTGAAATATGCTTTTGTATATACTGAGAACAATACTGGCAAATGGAATATTCAATTCCGCATTAAAAATCTCAGTGAAAAATCCGTGAAGCTGCCAGCTTATGAGCTT
This sequence comes from Paenibacillus sp. FSL H7-0940, assembly GCF_037979415.1. Taxonomy (NCBI): domain Bacteria; kingdom Bacillati; phylum Bacillota; class Bacilli; order Caryophanales; family Paenibacillaceae; genus Paenibacillus; species Paenibacillus sp. FSL H7-0940. The sequence continues at coordinate 1,949,919 of NZ_CP150280.1, read as the reverse complement.
TCCATCTTTACGGATGAAGGTTATAGCATTCCGGTGAATGCCAAGGCATTTGACCAACAAACGCTGAAGCCGATGGAGGAGAAGCTTATCGATCTGGATGTAGATGTGCCATTGCATATGAAACAGAATACGCTGCAGCTGCAATTGACGGAGCCTGCTACGGAAGGGAAGATTAGCTTCCCGACGGCCCTTTATAAAATTCCATATGCTCATGAAGGCAAAAGCCATCAGGGCTCAGAGAATATCATCGAGAATAGTCACGGGACATTTGGCGTGAAGCTTAGCTCATATCAGCGGCTGCCATGGGGAGATAAAGATCAGATCGTAGCCCGAATCAGCATTCGTAATACCAAAACGACGACCGTGCAGCTGCCTGTGTTAAAAGCAGCAATAAATGCTGGAATGCGGGATCTCAGTAATACAGGCCAAATTGTGGTACAGGATAACCAAACGACCTTGGCGCCCAATGAAACCGTGGAATTCTATGTCCTTGCCAACATACCATATTCGTATAATTTCAATCAATTACGAATTGAGCTCCAGGAAACAGCAGGCGAGGATATTACTAAATTTCTGTCGTTGAACTTTAACGCGTTCAACAACGCTATGAGCCTGGTTCCTGCAGGCGATTCTTATCCCATCCATACTCCGGGCAAGAAATCAGAAGTCCGTGAACGCTTGACCACCATTTACCATGACGCTAAGTCCAATCTAATGTACACGGAACTGGAAATGACCAACCAGGAAAAACGGCAATCCAAGCCGTCACAGTTAGTTGCTTACTACAAAACACCAGATAACGAGTATTTTGAGGCAGAGGTTAGCCAATCGTCCGCCAAGACCAGTCCGAAAGGGAAAAACCTGGTGACGGTCTGGAGCAAGCTTCCACTAAATGTGAATACTTCGCAGCTTGAACTGTATGTCGGAGAAGGGGTTGCGAATGGAAAGATGGCAGATGTGGGGGATGAACTCACGGGTTCTATTAATACTGTTCGTTTAGCACTTAGCCCTAGAGTTGTACAACCAGCAACGAATCTGCAACATGTGGAATTGTTTCCGTATCAGCTCAACATTACGAGAGGTGAGGGAACGCTTAGCGCAGCGAAAGATATGCTTAATATCGTTATTTATTATGATCTCTTAAGAAATGGAGATTATGAGACAGGTTCTACTGACCATAAGCTCATTATGGAAGTCATTGACCCGAGCGGGAAATCCATAGAGAAGGTATTAACACTTGGTACCGATTTAACCGTTGGCAATAATAAATCATACTTCATGAACTTGAATACCAACTTAAGCAAAATCGTAAATAGTGGGACAGTTCGAATCAATCTGTATGATGAGTTCCAAGGACGAAGAATATTGCTCGGAAATCAAGTCTATCCATTCATATATGAAGAGCAGGCCAATAAACCAGATAGCGAATAAAGATAATAATATACAAGCTGTTGGAGGACAACATCTCTGAAGATATGATACTATATTTTCGGAGATGTTTTTTGTCGACGGACAAGAACATACTCCCATCAAGGTCGCTATTTTAGGCGACTTTTTATTTTATCGGTACACGGGGAAAGGTACCCCTGCACCAAAACATCATAACTGATTAAGCTTGCTTTCAGGCTCTTCACCATTTTCTACACGTTTTATATTCTTTATAAAGAAATCATATCTTGTTTTATGAAATTTCCGACCATCAGGCATTCCTGCTGTATGGGGAGTAAGTATCACATTACCCAGATTCCGGAGCTCGCTGTCAATAGGAAGCGGTTCAGATTCAAACACATCCAGGCATGCGCCTGAAATATCCCCGTTTTTTAATGCATCAATCAAGTCTCTTTCGTTGACAATGCCTCCTCGGGCTGTATTGATAAAAAGAGTGGTATTTTTCATTTTTTTGAATGCCGCTTTGTTGATCAGCTGTTTGGTTTGCTGATTCAAGGGTACATGTACACTGACTATGTCCGATGTGCTTACAAGAGTATCGAAGTCCGTCATTTTCACAAAACCGTCCGATTGTACAGTGGCATTTCTCGCATAAGCCAGCACATTCATATCAAAAACCCTGCAAAACGCAGCTACTTTTTTTCCAATAGCACCCAAACCGATAATTCCAATCGTTTTTCCTTTTAACTCACTCCCTGCATAGTCCAATTGATTTTCATCCATCTTGTTTTTCATGAAAGTATCCAGAAACGGTATGTTTTTATAATAAGACAATATCAGTGCCATGACGTGTTCGGCCACTGCCTGTGCATTTACTCCTCCAGCATTGGCCACCCAGATGCCGCGCTGTGTACAGGCAGGGACATCCACATTATCAAATCCTGCACCCGTCTGTACCAATTTTATTTTTTTTGCGTTAGAAAGAAGATTGTGATCCACCTTAATATGTTCAGGGATGAGTACCTGGCAATCTTCAATATGATCCAGCATTTCTTTTCCGGGCGGAACAATTACAACGTTCCAGTCTTGCGGGAAACACCTTACAATATTGGATTTTGAGGTCTCGCTAAAATAGCCCACTATGAGAATTTTCATTGCTAAACCACCTTTCATAAGCTATACCATTCTTCGAATAAAACCGTTGATGCTCGTCATTTTATCCTTTTAATACAATTTTATCAAGAAAATCTCATCACGTTCTATTGAACCGGAGTGGAGAAAGCGAGTTTGGAACAGTTATATCAAACCAAATCTAAATTAACGTCTGCGGGGATTAACCCGGGAACTGTTTAGATGACGCATTAATATATTGGGGGGGGACGTTTGTAGTGTTGTATCAAATACTCTTTTATATGTAAATACAAGGAATTATATCGTTCGAAATAGAATATTAGTTTAGTGTGATTGTCTATTTCCAAGATTAGTTATATCCTTTTATGAAAAAAATCGAAGGGATTGATACGGATGAAAACTATACAATTATCGGATATGAATAAAAACGTGAACAATGGCATGGTTGGTTTTATTGAATTTTCAGGTAAACAAATAATGAATTGGTTTGAAAGCGAGGAACAAATAAATGGAATTGGTCTTACAAAATGTAGAGAAGAGTTTTGGTGAAAAAAAAGTATTAACTAATTTAAATTTTCAATTTGAAAAGGGAAAGATCTATGGCCTTCTTGGGCGCAATGGGGCCGGCAAAACAACGTTATTCAATTGTTTAGGTGGCGAGATCCAAGTGGATGGCGGCAAAATGAAACTTGTCAACGAATCAAAATCGCGGGACTTGGAAATGGATGATGTAGGATACGTTTATTCATTGCCACTGTTACCAGAATTTCTGACGGGATATGAATTTGTACGTTTTTTTATTGATGTTAACGTAGATGTAATTGAAGGACGAGGAAACAATATTGATGACCTGTTTGATATGATGCACATTGCGCAGGATGACCGACATAAGCTCATTAAACATTACTCGCATGGAATGAAGAATAAAGTTCAAATGTTGTTATTTTTACTCATAAAACCTACAGTGATTCTGTTGGACGAACCTTTAACTTCCTTTGATGTCATCGTTGCGAGTGAGATGAAACAATTGTTACGTGATATAAAAAAAGATCATATCCTAATTTTCTCGACCCATATATTGCAATTGGCAACGGATCTGTGTGATGAGTTAATTATTTTAAATCATGGGAGTTTAACACGGATTTCACCCGAAATCCTTACTCAGCCCGACTTTGAAGAGCAGGTAATTGAATTATTACGGGATGAAAGCCAAAATGGAAGTACGAAGGAGAACGCCGATGACGGGAATGATTAGTACAATTTCTCGCATCTGGCAGTTACAGATGATTACGTTGGTCAACCGTTTGATCTATTTCACGCAAAAGTTACCGTTTGTAGGGAAATTAATCAGTGAACAAACTTATGCTGCTTTTCGGACGAAACGTACCATCGGTGCAATTGCGGTTATTTTATTATTTGTCGCTGGGTTATTGGAAAGCTTATTATATTTCGGGGGAATGTTTGCATTGCCCATGCTCTTATGGACGGAAGAAGTTAATCGTACGGAGCATTTTAACCTTCTTATTCACATGTATTTTTGCATAAGTGGCGTAATGGCTGGGGTAACGAGTGCAAAAGTGCTGGAATCAAACAAAATGAAGTATACATCTATCCGCCTTATGCGGATAAGCCCAACCAAATTTATGCGAGCTACGCTATTTTATCGGTATACGACATTTTTTATCTATCAAGGGATTGCAATGACTCTGGTTGCCGTACTCTTTAAATTCTCAATTACTCATGCATTGCTGATTGTGGGAATGATGACTTTTTGGCGAGTGATATGTGAATTTTTACATTTGGCATTATTTAAATGGAAAGGCATTATTCTTGTACAGAAAACATGGGCTACGAGTTTGAGCATGTTGCTGGCACTGACTTTTGCTTACCTTCCTTTCACAAAACTGAACCTTCCTCTATTTGGATCTGTGATATTTGATCAACCGGGGCTTTTGATACTGATATCGTTATCTGGGGTTATCTGTGGGTATATTTTACTAAAACATACGGATTTCACATCTGCAGTGCGCGCAGTAACAAACCATGCTGATCCATTGTTAAATCCAGAAATACGGATGGCTGATCTTCAACAGAGAATGGTTCAGTCAAAAGAACATGATCTTAGCAGGCCAACCTCGTCTAACCTTCATGTCAACGAGCAGCGCACATTAGAAAAAAAGGGATATGAGCAATTACACGAAATTTTTGTTACCAGGCACACCGCTCTCCTGCGTGCACCGTTCAACAGACGTTTATTGGCTATTATGATCATAGGCATACTCCTACCTTTGTTGGTACTCATTTTCAAAGATCATCTTTCACTAAATTCAATTGAAAGATTCTCACCTTTAATCATTATGGTCATGCTAAATATGACAGTAGGTGGCCAGATTTGTAAGGCTCTATTCTACCATGTTGATAAGCCGCTGATGCGCTATCCATTTTACCGCCAGCATGCGAAGAAGCATTTTCTGTTAAGGTTTAGAAGTATATTAAGGATAAATCTAAAGTTAGGTTCTTGTTTAGCAGCTGTAATAAGTGTATCTATACTTGTATTAACTGGAGGACAGGATATACGTTTACTACTTCCTATCTGGGTTATAACCATTGCACTGGCTGTATTTTTCTCAGTACATCATCTGTTGTTATACTATGTAATTCAACCCTACACAACGGAGTTGGAAACCAACAGTCCTCTTTTCTCATTCGTAAACGGCCTTGTTTCATTGAGTTTTGTTGTGGCGATGTTTCTAGGTCCTACACTATGGGGACTAACGGCTGTCATCACGGTGTTGACTTTAGCCTATCTATCCAGCGCTGTCTTTCTCGTATCCAAATATGCTCAAAACAATTTTAGAGTGAGATGAGAAGGCGATTTAAAGTTTTGAGATCGTTATCGTTGTAATTTGTTATTATCCCCGGGTATAAACACTAAAAGCATTGAGTCTCACCCCCCACGAGAGCCTATGTAATGTAGGAGGGAAGAGATTCAATGCTTTTTTTGATTTAGAGAAGGGTTGAATGTTCGGCAAGTTCTGCAACTTGTTGAAACGGTATACACAGCTAATAGTGAAAACAATGCAGTGACTTGGCCAAACGATCTACTATGATTTTGTTCCAGGGCAAGGCAGATATTACCTGCTGGAAATTTCATTCAGCGAGATTTCCTGTTCCTCCAGCAGTCGTTTCAGCTTTTGGCGCTGCCGTTTTTCCTTCTGACGGCGCTCTTTGTCCTCAGCCTTTAGAGCCTTGAGCAGGGAGAAACACATACCGATAAGGACAATAGCGAACGGCAATGCGGTTACAATGGATGCTGTCTGGAGGCCAGTTAACCCCCCGCTGATTAGCAGTACTACCGCGATGGAGGACTGCATGATTCCCCAAGTTAATTTCACTCTTGCACTTGGGTCCAGTTTGCCATCTGAAGTGAGCATGCCCAGTACAAAGGTAGCTGAATCAGCCGACGTAATAAAGAAGATCATGATCAGCATTGTGGCGATGAATGCCACGATCGTGCCCAAAGGCAGCTGCTCCAGCATAAGGAATAAAGCGGTTGTTGTATCTTCCTTGACAGCCTCCGCCAGATGAGCGGCATTGAACAATTCCATGTGAAGTCCTGTTCCGCCAAAGACGGAGAACCAGATAAATCCGAAAAGACTTGGAATAACCATGACGTAAATTACAAATTCCTTTATGGTTCTTCCTCTGGATACCCTTGCGATAAAAGTGCCGACAAAAGGAGCCCACGAGATCCACCATGCCCAGTAAAATAACGTCCATGCTCCAATCCAGGTTTCTCTTGAGAACGGCGTCAGTCTCAAACTCATGTTAATAATATTCTGCATGTAACTGCCCAAGGTTGTTGTGAATGTGTCAAATATAAAAGAAGTCGGTCCAGTCACCAATACAAACAACATCAATAACAAAGCTATAACGAGGTTGACGTTGCTCAGAATCTTAATACCTTTATCCAGACCGGAGGTTGCCGAGATTAAAAACAGTACGGTTACAACTATGATAATGACAACCTGAGACAGAGTCGAGTTAGGAATACCGAATAAGTGATTCAGACCCCCGCCGATCTGAAGAGCACCCAATCCAAGCGAGGTCGCAACACCAAAGATGGTGGATATGACCGCCAGAATATCAATAACCTTACCAAGCCAGCCTGCAGCAAGACGCTCACCGATCAGAGGAATAAAGGTGGAACTGATCAACCCTTTGTATCCTTTCCGGAACTGGAAGTAAGCAAGTGCTAAGCCGATGACGGTATAGATAGCCCAAGGATGCAGCCCCCAGTGGAAAAAGGAATAACGCATTGAAAGTATGGCTGCTTGCGTTGTTTCGGGTACCGCCCCCTCAGGTGCAGATAAATAGTGGGACAGTGGTTCAGCAACTCCCCAGAAAACCAGCCCAATGCCCATACCCGCGCTAAACAGCATGGACAGCCAGGAAATCGTAGAATACTCCGGCTCATCATCGTCATCCCCAAGCCTAATACCCCCAAACCGGCTGAACGCCAGATAAAAAGCAAAGATCAGGAAGAACAGTGTCGCTAGCAAATAAAACCAGCCAAAATTCTGAATAGAGAAGTTGTAGGCAACATTAGCCACATCCGCTAGCTGATCAGGAGCGACGGCTCCCCATATTGCAAACAGTGCAACGATGATAATTGTGATTGTAAATACCATGATGAGACCTCCATTATGTAAGCTTCAGCCAACTGTTTCCTTAGTATGTGCTAGTCCAACTTGTAATATTTCGAAAAGCTAGCTGTTGATAAATTAAAACAAACCGCCATGTAATGAAACACTCAGCGGTTTGTTTTGAACTTGCATGAATAATATATGGTCTATAATCTCTTGTTAATCTTAGATATTGTATCATCTCATCTAACTAGTTTTATTCATTTATGAAAAGATATCTGGAGAAGGCTGACTGTCATCTTAAATCTACATATCCTTCAGATTATATTGCATGCGTGTAAGCATGTCGGTCATCATTGCAACTTCTTCTTTACTGATTCAGGAAGGGGCAGTGCTAGCTTCATTGATGATTTGAGTCATTTCTTCCCTGCTGATTTTTACGGATGAATCGTATATCTTAATGGAGCGGCGTCCATAAATAATTTCGTTAAAATCGTTTATTTGTTGGTGTACACAACTCAAAATCCCTAAAGCTTTTGCATAATTTTATCCTGGTTGTTTAAAAATGAGTAAGGATAATATGCATGAACCCCAGTGACTAGATACAAATAAATAATCAGGAATAGCACGTAAAAGGCTATTAGCTTAGAGGAGTGATACAAAAATGAAAGCAGTTGTGATTAATCAATATGGAAGTAAAGAAGAGTTAGTTGAGCAGGAAGTGAATAAACCGAGGGCAGAAGCCAATCAAGTGGTTGTAAAATTAGAGGCTACATCCATTAATCCAATCGATTGGAAATTAAGAGAGGGTTACTTAAAAGAAATGTATGATTGGGAATTTCCTATTATCTTAGGCTGGGATGTAGCCGGGGTCATAACTGAAATCGGTTCAAACGTTAGCAAATGGAAAGTTGGAGATCGAGTATTCAGTCGTCCTGATACAACACGTTTCGGTTCGTATGCTGAATATACAGCAGTTGATGAGCACCTTCTGGCAAAACTACCTGATTCAATCTCATATGAGGAGGCTGCGGCTGTACCTTTGGCTGGTTTAACAGCATGGCAGGTACTGTTTACTCATGGCGATCTAAAAGAAGGTGAAACTGTACTTATTCACGCTGGAGCTGGTGGTGTAGGTATGTATGCCATTCAATTAGCAAAAAATGCCGGCGCTCATGTTATTACAACAGCAAGTGAAAAAAATCATGAACTTCTTTATTCTTTAGGTGCTGATCAGGTCATTGATTACAAAAAGGAAAACTTTGAAGAGATTCTAAAAGATATAGATTTAGTGTTTGACACGATGGGTGGAGAAGTAGCTGAAAATAGCTATAAGGTGCTTAAGCCAAATACCGGAAGACTGATTACCATTGTTGGTGAACCCAATCATGATACTGCTAAGTCTCACAATGTTTTAGCAAAGGGGATTTGGCTACAGCCAGATGGTGATCAATTGCAGAGAATGGCAGATCTGATGGAAGAGAAAAAGATAAAGTCGATTGTAGGGGCCACATTCCCGTTTAGTAGACAGGGGATTTATGATGCACATGCTTTGAGTGAAACTCACCACGCTGTAGGTAAGATTGTCATTACATTTTAAAAAAGGACCGTAAGTGTTCATCTTCCATCGATGAATGCTTTCGGTCTTTTTATGTTCATCCTGTACTAATGAACGACGGGATCGGTTTCCGCCTATCTTTGTTAACGTCTTCGAAAGGCTCCGCAAAACCCGCAATAATGTTCCCAAGTACACCACCCGGTACGTCCCGCCCAATCAAGTTGCCGCTTAACCAGCCAATAAGTCCACCAACAATGAGTACCCAGAGCAGATCCATGGATTTTTCTCCTTTCTTCGAGTTTATTACAGTTATGTTCGGCTGAGTGGAATATACCTCACCTTCCAGTTGGTGGAGGAATCTAAAGTGTCTGTGCTAAGATGGGTTAATAGTTGATTGAAGCTGGTGAAAACAAGGCTAGATAGGGGTGTACAGTTGAAGAAAATCCTAGTCATTGATGATGAAATCGCAATTCGAGATTTAATTGAGCTGGTGCTAAGGCGAGAAAACTACGATGTGCAGACCGCAGAGGACGGCAAAACGGGCTTGCAGCTGCTCGACTCTTTTCAACCCGATATAGTGGTGCTTGATTTGATGTTGCCTGACTGCTCCGGATATGACCTATGCAAGGAAATCACCGGGAAACGTGCCGTTCCTGTGATCATGCTCTCTGCCAAAAACGAGGTAATCGACAAAGTGTTGGGACTAGAGCTAGGGGCGGAAGATTACATGACCAAACCCTTTGACAATCGTGAATTGCTCGCTCGGATCAAGGTCATTCTGAGAAGAAACGAGAACAAGGAAGAATCAAGTGAAGGTACAGAATTGAAATCTACACGCATCATTCATGAAGAGCTGACATTTGATCTGGAAAGCCGCAGGGTGCTGAAAAACGGTGTACCCGTGTCTTTAACGGCCAAAGAGTTTAAAATTCTGGAAACGTTACTCAAAAGGCCAGACAAAATCTTTACCCGGGATGAGCTGCTGCAGATCGGATGGGGATATGATTTTATGGGAGACAGTCGCAGTGTAGATATGACCATCATGCGATTACGGAAGAAGCTGGAGGATAACGCAGACGAACCGAAGTATGTCAGGACGATCTATGGATTTGGCTATCAACTTGGAGGTGGCGAGGCCTGAAGTATGCAACCCGGTTACTGCTGAATTATTTATTTTTCTCCGTGCTGTCCTTTGGCATCATCATTTTTGCGGTGAATAAAGCCATCGATTACTACAGCTTCATTACCATTGAGAAACAGATGATGGAGAAAGCGGATCTGTCCGAGTTGTCCTTCCGTGAGGTGTTATCTCAGCACAGGTCATCCTCAGGAGAGCCGCAGACAAAAGAAATTGTCAGACTTGCTCTAGAGAAGCTGAAAGCTTCGGGCAAGGAAGTACGTATCTATGACAGCTCCAAGCAGTTGCTGGGCCTGGCCGTGGATGGCATCATCATTAATGATGGCAAACCTCTTATTTTTGAAAAGAATATTGAGAAAGCACTGAGCGGCAGTTATGCCTACACCGTTACGGAAAATCATCTGCTTTATTTTGCTACGCCCATTCAGGATCAATTCTACGAGAACGCTTATGTGTATGAGTTCGTGGAGGACATTTCCTACTTTTATGCGATTATGGATCAAATCCGTTATATCCTGTTTGTCGGTGCAGGCGGATTTATTGTGCTGATTACCTTATCCAGCCTGTGGATTGCCCGTAACACAACCAAGCCGATTAAACTGTTGCTTAGCGCTGCGCAAAGTTTCTCTAGACAGGAGTTTCGGAGAGTTCATCTCAACCGGAAGGATGAACTGGGCATGCTGGCAGATGGACTGGATTCCATGGGGCGGCAGCTTCATGACTACATTCAGTACCAGAAACAATTTGTCTCCAACGTATCTCACGAGTTAAAAACACCCTTGGCAGCCATTCGTGGTTTCTCTCAGTACTTGGTTGAAGGGGAGAACGAGGACAAGGAGTTGCAAAAAATCTATGCTCACCTGCTGCAGGAATCAGATCGGCTGACACGTTTGATTAATGAACTGTTGTTGTTATCCCGATTCGACAAGGCTGGTTCTAACGAACTGGAAGTCGAGAAAACGGAGATGAACGAACTGATTCAGCAAGTTGCAATGAGTATGGGTGCCAAGGCTAAGGATAAAGGGATAGAGATCAGAGTTAGTCAGGAGGAGGAAGAACCGGATGATGAGGGTAAAACAAGAGTTTACGCCAACGTGAATCCAATGCTGATGTCCCATGCAATCGCCAACGTTGTGGACAATGCCATCAAATATTCCGGCAGTCCATCGCTGATCGAATTAAATTTGGAACATACGCCAAGCGAGGTAGTTATACGGATACGTGATCAAGGTATCGGTATCTCGGGCGAGGAGCTGGAGCGAGTGCAGGAACGTTTTTACCGGGCCAAAAATGCTAGCACAGCGAACGGTTCAGGTCTTGGGCTTTCTATTTGCAAGGAGATTGTCGAGCGGTTTAATGGTTATATTGACATGGAAAGTCAAATCGGGGAAGGAACAACCGTTACGATTGTGTTGCCCCGTGCGGAAACACGCGGGTAAATAATTAACGTTACAAGATTGGTACATTTCTGTTATGAGACTAACAAATGTTTTATTTATAATCACTTCATAAGAACAAATCACACATTTATGGAGGGATCATGATGAAATTGATAAACAAAGCAACAGGTGTTATCGTACTAGGTGCTCTACTAACGGTGGCATTAGCGGGCTGTCAGTCCAATGATGCTACGCCCCCAGCAACCGGACAGAACACAGCGAATGAACAGAGCAAAGGCGAAGGAGCAACCAATTCTCCTGCGCCTGCTTCCGAAAGTTCGGAAGAAAAGGGTACTGAAGCTATTAAAGAAGGTTCGATGGAGAAGGAAGGTAATGTGGTGCTGAAGGAGCTTGCTTTTGTCTATAATGAGCACACCATTGCGATTTCGGATACAGCGAATGAAGATCAGATGGAACAGATGCTGGGCAAACCGGATAACCTGAAATCTCATACGTACAGTGCCGACGATGGAACCAACATGGATACGTTAATCGGTTTTACAGAAAAGGTCTATACGTATCCTGGTCTGGAGATTAAAACAATCAGTATACCAGAGGGAAAACAAGACTCCATCTTTCATATCGAAATCACAGATCCTAAGTACGCGACAGTGCGAAACATTAAAGCAGGAGATAGCCTGGATACACTCAAAAACGCCTACCCTGAGGGGAAACTGCTTGGTGATGGAGCCCCTAATGAGGAGGATGACTTCCGTTACGAGCCATCCAATTATGTGGATGTGATGTCGTTCCATATCAAGGATGCCAAGGTGGAGAGCATTCAGATCTACAGCCTTTTGGACTAATATTTAGGAATCGATGTTGGTAAGCCATTCATACGATTCACCTTTAATACCTGATAAAAATGAAAAGTTAACCCTCATACTCCTGAAAAGGAGCATTGAGGGTTAACGTAGTTTTAGGACTTTTAAATTAAGCGCTGCTTGGGCAAATGCAGAATAACGTTGAATTGATCACCATGAATTTCGATTTTGATCTCCCCGCCGTGCAGCTCAACGATACTTTTCACAATGGACAGCCCTAGGCCGGAGCCTTCTGTCTGGCGGGATTCATCTGCTCTTTTGAAACGTTCGAACAACTCTTCCGCAGCAAAATCAATCTCATAAGCAGCAGTATTTTGAATTTTGAATAGCACCAGATCATCAGACTCGTCCAAATAAATATAGATTCTGGTTCCCGGAAGCGAATATTTCTGCGCGTTACCAATTAAATTTTCGAATACACGCCAAATTTTATTGCCGTCCAAATGTGCATGGATCGGGAATTTCGCAATCCTCTCCCGAATCACAGGCGACGCTTGTCCCATACTGGTGTTGGACTCGGCAATCGCCTGTGTCAACAATGTCGCGACATCGACGTACTCAATATCCAGCTCTACTGTACCGCTGGCCATCTTTGAGATTTCGAACAGGTCTTCAATCAACAGCTTCATCCGTAGCGCCTTCCGGTCCAGGGTTTCAATATAGGATCGGGTGGTCTCTGTAGACAGATTTTCTTTTTTTAATAAATCAACATAGTTGATAATAGAAGTAAGTGGGGTCTTCAAATCATGCGATACGTTGGTAATCAGCTCTGTTTTTAACCGTTCGCTCTTCATCTGATTCTCCAGCGCGCTTTGATACCCGGCTTTCATATTGTTAATATAGCCAGCAAGCTTGGATAGATCATCCTTGCCGGTATCCTGAATTGTGTTCTGAATGTTCCCTTCGGCAATCTCTTTGCTCCCGTTGATAATGGCGATGAATCTTCTAAGCTTGGAAAGTATATATGGAACCAAGAACAACACGTAGAGCAACAAATAAAGTAGAAGCCACCCCTGTCCGTAATATGTGACTGCCTGCCAAATACAAATGCCGGCTATCGCGGTTAGCAAAAGCATCATGATGAGGCCAAACGTTAGTCTCCCGTTTTGTAAACTTGCTCTAAGACCGGTCCTCCAAACATGAAAGTAATCCATCAGCAGACTGCCATGCCAGAAGGAACGCCTACTATGGGGTGCCTTAAAATAAAGAAACAGTCTGCTTGCCAGCAGGCAAAGAATAATTAAGGCAAGCAGTGTCTGGATATAACTTGAAGTTGAATAGCTCAGACTCAACCCCGTGTATGAATACCTGTTTATGAGCACGAGGCTCCATAAAATCGCGGCGACAATGATGACAATAAGGTCAATTGGAACCTTCCGATCGGCTTTATTTTTTCTCGATTTTGTATCCAATTCCCCATACCACCTTTAAATATTTTGGGTCTTTGGGATTGATTTCAATTTTTTCACGAATGTTTCTCACATGTACGGCAACCGTATTCTCTGAAGTGAAGATCAGTTCATTCCACACGCGCTCATAAATCTCTTCGATTGAGAAAACTCTGCCCTTGTTCTCCATCAGCAGCTCCAAAATTTTGTATTCTTTCGGGGTCAATCTGACGTCCTCTCCATCTATCTCAACAGTCTTCGAGCTTTTGTTCAGCACGAGTCCTCTTACTTGAATGAGCTCATCCCCGTTTGACTGGAAGGAACCTAAATTCGTAAACCGGCGCAGCTGAGATCGGACTCTAGCGATCAGCTCTAGAGGATTGAACGGTTTCGTAATATAGTCATCAGCCCCAACGTTGAGTCCCAAAATCTTGTCGCTATCTTCTGACTTGGCGGAAAGCATAATGATCGGTATATTTTTGTTTTCACGAATTTTAAATGTCGTTTTAATTCCATCGAGCTGTGGCATCATGTTGTCCATGATAATAAGATGAATGGTTTTTTGTTCAAGAATTTCCAGCGCCTCCAATCCGTTAGAGGCAGTTAATACATCCACATCTTCGCTTTTCAAATAAATAACGAGCGCTTCTCGAATTTCCGGTTCATCGTCTACAACAAGAATGTTATTTATAGCCATTATTTCTCACCTTCATCACGATATTTCTTATATTTACTAATCCGGAACTCATGTATTCCGAAAATTCAACATGGCCTGGGGGAGCGTCTGCAAGCATCAGCTCCTCTGGTGATTTTTCCTGATCCGTGTAAAATCCATGCACCCCGAACCTGGACAGAATCTGCATAACCGGTCTGCTGTTGACGGTGTGAACATAGCTTTTTACCCCAAACTTATGTAGTGTTGGAACTAAATTGGGGTTTAGATACACACGGTATACAGGCATGGCGACCGCTGTCAGTTGTTTGTCCCTTACGAATTCTACAATACTTTCGGCGGAGGCGCCAGTTTTGTAAAGTGAATATATTTTGTTTGGAAAGGGGTGGATTCCCATAACCGTGTCATACATTTCCGGGCTGAAAATTTCAGGTATAATCCGGTTGAGCAGTGCAGGATCCGTACGTCGAACCTCATCGACTAGATGCGCAAACTGCTGCTGAATTTGCTCTTTGCTGCCTGCTTTCGTATCCACAATTAAGTCAAAATCAGGATATTGCTGCATCATCTGCAGTATGTCCGGCAGGGTAAGAGGGCGGAATCTTCCCATAATAAGCGAGTTTGCAAACTGATGCTTTGTTACGTTTCGTCCGCGATGAGTGGCCAAATCCGGCTGTAGCTTCTGCGACCAATCATGTCTGGCTACAAGCTTCCCGTCCGTCGTCTGCACAAGATCAACCTCAAACAAACGGTACCCTCTATTGTAATTGGTTATAAATGCCTCATAAGAATTGGTGTAGCTAGCACCGTTAACTCCACCAAATGCATGTGCAATAAGCCTATTTTCCTGCCAACCGCTGGTGCCAAATGTAGAGTCCGGCTGATTCTGACCTGTCCTAACAAGCCCCCAGTTGAACCAGATCATTCCTGCCGTAATGACTATGAGTAAGGTTAACATTATCGTTTTCTTCATTCGTTGTGCTCCTTCGTTATCCCGATGTAAGACATACTACAGGACGCAAATGAAGAAGGAGTCGTATAAAAACGAAGGAATTTATGAAGTTTTTACATTTCACTACCAAACGAGATTTCTTCACTGAAGAGAAGACATTCACAGTCACAACTTTCCGCCTAGTCACGCCCCCCGTATGCACTGTTCAATGACCCCGAATGAAATGAAATTGGTACTTCAGAGTTTAAGAAGAGTTTTGGTAATCAACAAGTATTAACAGATCTGAATTTTTAATTTGAAAAGGATAGATTTATGGCCTTACCGCTGGCAATACTACCAACTCTCTGAACACCGATGCAAACATCACGATGTTAAATAATTATTTTCGCTTGTTTGATGCATCTCGCACTGACGATCGGGCTATGAAGGACTTGTTATCCCTGTTCACGCAGAATGCTGAAATTGTTTCAAACGGTAGCAGTCGTACAGGATTCGAGGTGGTTATTAAGACTTTTTATGAATACAATAAAGACATTAAACATATGTGGGATGCATGGGTTCTTCAGCCCGACGGCAGTTATCGAACTAACTGGGCAGTATGCGGGCAAGCAGTAGATGGCACGGTGTATGCGAAGGCGGGTATAGATATTATGCGTGTGAACGAGTCAGGGCAGATCGTGTATCTGAAGAACGTGCAGACGACTGAAGATGCTTACAATGAATATAACTCGTAAGATGAATATAGGTGGTTGTTACTTCATAGGCCTCTGGTAAGCAACCATTGCTAGTTTGCTACATAGTAACCCATTTTTTTGATCAGTAGACATAATTTTATCGACTTATATTTTAGATTCACAGCATCTGTGGCCTTCAACCGAACTATCCTAAAACTAAAGAAACCGATGGGACTTTACATAAGTAAAATGCCCATCGGTTTTTATTTTATCTCAACAATAAGATACCTTCTTATTCTGGTGGTGAAAATAGGTCAGGCTGGATAACTTGGCTAGGTACGTCGCGTAGAATGAGCTTCATGCTAGTCTAACATGATTTTCTCGTTAACCATTTGATAGTAATACTCATCCATCTGTTCTGCCGTAACATCTTCTTCAAGATGATATATCCACCACGTCACAAGTAAACTAATGACCCCTGAATGATATTCGGCTAAGAGTTCTATGGGAGGTGAAAATGGTTTACCTCTTCTTTTTAATTCCAGAAAATCTCTTCTGGATATATCTCCGATATAGTTTTTGAAAAAGTCAGTAAATCCCTTGTCATTCTTCTGGTTTTGAACAATCGGCTCCAGTAAATTCTCCAACATGAATCTAGATAGGCTTTGCAAGGGCTGCCGAAGCCGATCTTCTATACTCATTTGTAAATAATCCTGAAGAACCCACGTGAGGGTAGCGGATAACAGCGCAAATTTATCCTCAAAATGTTTGTAAAACGTTGTACGGTGAACCATTGCTTTATCACATATCTCATTAATCGTGATATTGCTGAATAGTTTGCCTTGCTCAGATAACAGATCTCTAAAGGCCGTAATTAACAATTTATGAGTCCTGGCAACTCTTAAATCAAGCTTTTTTTCATTGATTTTCATCTACACCACTTCCATATCGTAGTTTAACTATATACCATCGCTATATTGATTCTTACTATAAAAGAAATTTTGATTATATATTGGTATTATAAGTAATATTTTGATTGATCTACAAGTGTAGATTAAAATCTAATTTCTAGAAAGGATGAATCTTCAGTGTCTGACATGAAAAAAGCTGTGGTGATCGGAGCAGGGATTGCTGGATTAATTACTGCAAGAATGTTAGCTGATTATTATGAGGAAGTATGTGTAATTGAGAGGGATGAATTCCCTTCGGAGCCAAATAACCGACAGGGTGTGCCTCAATCTTTTCATCCACACCGTGTACAACCACGTGGTGGGCTGATTATTGAACATTACTTCCCAGGATACAATGAAGAATTGATTGCATTAGGCGCCATCTCTTCACACGAAGAGAAGCTTGTGGTTACCAATAAATACGGTACATTAGTTAATAAGGAGGATCCTTCTTCATTTAAAATTGCATCAAGCAGCAGAGCCTTGATGGAATGGGTACTACGAAAGCGAATCCAGGAAATCTCTCATATAAGCTTCTTAACGAATACGGAAGTTACGGGGCTACTGGTGTCTGAGGATAAGCGTTCCATTACAGGCATTTATACAAAAGAAAGACGCGGGGAAAAGTGTGAAAAACAATTCCCAGCTGATATGGTTATTGATGCCTCAGGACGTTCTTCCAAATTAATCAGATGGCTTGAACAGATCGGATTGTCTGTGCCGGAACCGGAGGTGTTGAAGGTATCTCTTGGTTACAGCACCCGCTATTACAAAATTAAATCCTCTATTCCAAACGAATGGGTGATGTCTGATTCAGATCCTGAGCAAGGTATTCGTGCAGGCATATTTACGCGCATTGAGGATGATATCGCTGGACTCATTCTTTTTAACGCAGGAGGAGATGAATATCCTTCAACTCAGCCAGAGGAGTTTCAAGAACAACTCAAACATTTGTTTGCTTCAGATAAAATTGTGGAGTTGATGGAACGGTTGGAGCCTGTGCAAGGTCCGCGCGGATACCGTATATCCGAGTCTGTTCGTCAGCATTTTGAACTCATGGAAGATTGGCCATCTGGATTACTTGTCCTTGGTGATGCATTTTGCAGCTTTGATCCAATTCATGGACAAGGCATCACAGTTGCTGCGATCGAAGCTGAGACTATAGGAAAATGTTTGGAAGCACAGCGCTTGCATCCCGATCCGCAGTTTGAACGGAACGTATTGCTGCGTATGCAGCAGGCCATCGATCCGGCTTGGTGGCTTAGTTCCGTGGCTGACCTGCGTTGGAGAGGGGTAGAACATGGTGGGCCTTATGAACTGAAAGGAGTAGATTTTGCTCAGAAATATATCAACTTATTTACGAAGCAAGCGATGAAAAAAGCGGATCAGGAAAAAGATAACCATCTCTTTTTTATGCAATTCCTGATGAATGCTTTGATCCTTCCTCCAAGTGAATATTTCAAAGCGGATGTCCTGGACATGATTTTGAACGACAATGGTTCAGAAGAAGAAATGGAATTAAGAGCAGCGCTTCGTGTCCAGGATCCGGAATTGTACCAGCAAAAATTAGATGAGGTAATTCCATTATTCCAACTGGACTATGATGAAGAGATTAAGAAACTGCTGGAAACTCTTCAGCCTGCGATGAGCTAATAAAACAACTTAAAAGCTGTGTGTAGGGGTGAGTACAACCACCACAACTAATAGTCGAGAAACCCAGGTGATTCATAGACCTTGGGTTTCTTTCGTGTTTGAATGAGGACGTACAATTGAATAACGAGGTGACGGTGCTCGCAAGTGAGGAGGCTGCACCCTGTTTGACCGGAGCCATTCCGCTTATTAAAAGTAAAGTTACCCTCGAGCTAGCATGTAGCAATCCTTTGAAACACTGTGTTTCTTTTATGTTACAAATGTGAATCTGTGATACCTTGAACTAAATTCGAAATAACATGTATTTTATGAATTAATCTATGTAACATAAGTTGTGAAAACAAATACATGATAAAAAACCGATAAAGCGGGATTCGTTTTTTATCCAGATCAGCTGAAGGTTTAAAAGAAAGGTGGGCTTACTAAATGAGTCAAACATTTCAATTTCCTAATGGTTTTTTGTGGGGCGGTTCCGTCTCTGCGAACCAAATTGAGGGTGCATATCTAGAGGACGGGAAAGGACTATCCATTTCGGATATCATGCCGCACGGCATTCAGACACCTCCAACAACAGAACCAACAGAGGAGAATATGAAGTTAATCGCAATTGACTTCTATCATCGATACAAGGAGGACATTAAACTCCTTGCCGAAATGGGTTTCAAAGTTTTCCGCACGTCTATCGCCTGGTCCAGAATCTTCCCCAAAGGGGATGAACTTGAGCCAAACGAAAAAGGCCTCCAATTTTACGACAACCTTTTTGACGAGTGCCGGAAATACGGAATTGAACCTCTAGTTACGATCTCTCATTATGAGACTCCTCTACATCTCGTTAGGGAATATGATGGCTGGGCGAATCGAAAAATGATCGGTTTCTATGAACGGTATGTGCGAGCCATTTTCGACAGATATAAAGACAAAGTGAAGTATTGGCTTACATTTAACGAGATTAATTCTATTCTGGAACACCCGTTTGTGGGCGGCGGGATTAACACGCATGCGGATCAGCTTAGCAAACAGGATCTGTACCAAGCGGTTCACCACGAGTTTGTTGCAAGTGCTCTGGCGGTTAAAATAGGGCATGAAATTAACCCTGATTTCAAAATTGGTTGTATGGTCATTGCTATGCCGATTTACCCATTGACTCCTGACCCTAATGATATGATCAAAGTGATGGAAGCTGATCATAAGAATACAGGTTTCACGGATGTCCATGTGCGTGGTTACTACCCAGGCTACATGAAACGTTATTTGAAAGATAACGGAATTACCATTCATTTTGAACCTGGCGACGAAGAAATATTGAAAAACACCGTTGACTTTATTTCCTTTAGCTATTATCAAAGTTGTTGTGAAACGGCTGATCCTGCCAAGCAAATTAAAGGAGAGGGAAACTTGATTGGGGGTGTTCCAAATCCGCTCTTGGGCGCGAGTGAATGGGGTTGGCAGATCGACCCCCAAGGCCTGAGGTACATCATGAATGCGATGTATGACCGTTATCAGAAACCATTATTCATCGTTGAAAATGGATTAGGAGCCGTAGATGAACTGATCACGGACGAGCATGGCCACAAAACAGTTATTGATGATTATCGCATCAATTATTTGAAGGAGCACTTGCTTCAAGTCGCTGAAGCCATCCAAGATGGTGTTGAATTAATGGGCTATGCAACATGGGGTTGTATTGACTTGGTTAGTGCAACAACTGCAGAAATGAAAAAACGGTACGGATTCATCTATGTGGATCGTCATGATGATGGTTCAGGAACATTGGAACGCTATCGTAAGAAGTCCTTCCACTGGTATAAGGATGTCATTCAGAGCAACGGGATCAGCTTGTTTCGTGAATAGCGACAGCTGCTGATGTTGGAAATACGTTTATTACAGATTAGCGTACAGGCCTACAGAATAAATTAAGAAAGGGCCGCCAGTCAGCGGCTCTTTCTTAGTTTAATATTGATATTTGAACGATTAGGGAGCAGAATATGAGAAAAAAAATGTTTTTAATAATTGCATTATTTGTTGCTACATTGAATTTGCGCCCAGCTATTAATTCTATATCTCCGCTGCTAGATACGATTCGGGAAGATCTGGGGATGAGCGCTGCACTAGCCAGTTTGCTAACTTCTATACCTGTACTGTGTATGGGCGTATTTTCACCTTTTGCCGTCAAAGCAAGTGGGAAATGGGGAATAGAACGAATTATTGGATATTCCCTGATTGTGGTGGGAATCGGAATAGCCACTCGGCTATTTACACAGTCTACGTTCGTTTTACTTTTATCTGCATTAATCGTAGGTATCGGGATCGCTTCGATTGGCCCGTTAACTTCAGGTTTTATTAAAAAGTATTTTCCCGATCATGTTCCATCTATGATTGCACTCTATAGTATTGCAATCACTGTAGGGGCTGCGGTCAGTTCAATGGTATCCATTCCTTTAGAAGCATACTTCAATTCTTGGCAGATAGCAGTAGGAGGGTGGGCAGTAATTGCCTTTGTAGCAGCGATCATTTGGTGGATCATGGTGAAGCCGCGATCTGAATCTGCTCATGTGAGTGAACGAAAAGAACGTCCGCAAATTAAACTTCCCTGGGGAAATAGAAGCGCATGGACGCTTACGCTTTCATTTGGATTAATGGCTATGTTGTTTTATTCTTTTACAGCGTGGCTCCCGTTAATGATTCAGGAAATGGGGTATAGCAAATCCTATGCAACGCTTTGTCTGACCATATTTGTTGTCATCCAAATCCCGATTAGCTTTGTACTTCCTGTATTATTGAAGAACTTTCCTTCAAGAAGAGTATGGATGGTTGGTGAATCTCTGTTCATGATTGTTGGGTTGATTTTATTGATGATGAATTTCATACCGATGGTTTCCGTTGTACTCTTTGGAGTTGGAGCAGGGGGCTTGTTCACTTTAAACCTGATGTTACCGATTGATTCTACAACCAATGTGAACGATGCAACTTCCTGGTCTGCGATGCAGCAATCTGCTGGGTATGTTATTGGAGCGATGGGTCCAATATTGCTAGGTTGGATTCATGATGCTTCCAATAGTTTCACACCTGCTATGATTGGAATGATTGTGATCATCATTCTAATGATTATGACGCAAATTGCAGCAACACGAGGAAAAAAAGTAATGGAAAGCGTCTAACGTGTCATCCCATAGAGAGTCATTAAGACTGAAAAGAGAGCCTAGAGGGCTCTCTTTCTGGTGCGTGTTTATAAAAAGATCGAGTTCTCTCTCATAGCTCTAATTCTGTATTTACCATTTCTTTGAAAACCTCTCGTCCCAGCCATTCTAAAAGGAACGCAACAGGAACCTGAGTGGTGATGTTAGTGGATTCATAATACTCTTCTTTTACATAATAAGGGATATTCACATCTGATATTTTAGCCATGGTGGATTGGCGATTGTTTGTTATCGCCACAATTTTATTTTGCTCCTGCTTGATCCGTTGGAGATAAGGTAGAACATACGGGTTTTCACCTCGCGTAGATAATGCAATCGTAACGCTGTCTTTTTGCATTTTGATATGAACAGGATAATGAG
The DNA here is from genome assembly GCF_037979415.1 of Paenibacillus sp. FSL H7-0940. Taxonomy (NCBI): domain Bacteria; kingdom Bacillati; phylum Bacillota; class Bacilli; order Caryophanales; family Paenibacillaceae; genus Paenibacillus; species Paenibacillus sp. FSL H7-0940. The sequence goes on along the minus strand of NZ_CP150280.1, from coordinate 1,927,950 downwards.
GATCTTTTATGTACACGGAGCATATCCCTAGATTTGAGAAAAATCGGGCTCCATACTCACCCATTATTCCGGAGCTCCCGATACCAATAAAAATGACGCTACTGGCTTTAGCAATTAATTTTGCTGCCGTTTGAATTTTTTCCTCCAATTCAGGAGATTGAGAACGTTCAAAAAACTCATACACAGCATGATGTGGACTTTTTAACTCCTGCTTCGTTAGTTTACCCTTTTGGGAAATGAGCATCTTAAGTTTTACTTTAAATTCCGAAAATCCCTCACATTGATTCTTTCTGCAAAATCGCATAATGGTTGCTGTAGATACATGAGTTTCATCGGCCAGCTCTCTAATCCGCATGTACGCCACTTTTTCCATGTTCTGAGAAATATAGTTATATAAAGATAATTCCAATTCATTATAGGATGAGATTTGTTCACTGGTGAACATGGATATGCACTCCCTTAGACCATAATAAAAATAATAGGTAACCTGCTTAGGCAGTATACATTACCTGTATTCAAAAAACAACACGTTACATTTTTGTTACAAAAATCATTTCGTGTCAAAGGAAACTAAACACTTAAACAATATATATTTTCTTCTCTGTTCTGAGTAACATGACGTTATAACATATGTTTCGCACTTCCATTATAACTGGCTAACGCGTCCATGGTCAGAGAACGAAGGTGGCAACGAATAAACCAACCTACCCTTAACTAGTTCCAGTTTCAAGCTTGTTGAGCTTCCTTAGTCTGCTTAAGAATGTCACAATAGCTGTCATATGAAAACATAATGAGTTTGTTTTGCCATCCTCAAAAATTTAGCTTTACTACCTTAATATACGTCGAAGGAGCCTTACATCATGGATAAACAACAATTGTCCAAAGATATTCTCAAACTGGTTGGTGGGGAAGAGAATATCGATCAAGTTACGCACTGTATGACTCGACTCAGATTCAATCTAAACGATAACAATCTAGCAGACAGAACGACGTTAAAAAACACACCTGGCGTTATGGGTGTAACGGAAAACGGTGGACAGTTTCAGGTGATTATTGGCAGTGAAGTTTCCGAAGTGTACAAAGCACTAGTGAACAATATGAGCATGAAGCCTAACGCAGAGAGTGCTCCAAAAGGCGGAAAGAAACAAAGGAATCCGATCAGCGCATTATTTGATTTCATATCGGGCATGTTCACGCCAATCCTGCCAGCAATTGCTGGCGCAGGTATGATCAAAGGGATCGTGTCCATTCTGGTGGCTCTTGGTTGGATGACGAATACAAGTTCAACCTATATCATTTTGTCTGCGGTTGGCGATGGCGCATTCTACTTCCTGCCCATTATTCTGGCCATTAGTGCTGCGAAGAAAATGGGGAGCAATGTTTATGTAGGTGCTGCACTAGCGGCTGGTCTCATGCATCCAACCATTACAGCGTTGCTTCAAGAGGGTAATACTTCGTTTGCAGGCATTACGGTTATTGCCACATCCTATGCATCATCGGTTATTCCCATCGTCATTGCAATCTGGATCGCTGCTTACGTGGAGAGAGCGATTGACCGCATCACTCATTCTTCACTGAAACTGATTGTTGTACCAACTGTTACGTTACTCATCATGGTACCACTAACCTTGATCGCGATCGGGCCACTGGGTGGCATTATTGGAAACGGGTTATCTGGGGGTATCAGATGGTTATTTGATAACGCATCCATTTTGGCAAGTATCTTGATTGGTGGCACAATGTCTGTGCTGATTATTACAGGCATGCATTATGCACTGTTGCCGCTTGCAGTTGGTTCGATTGCAACACTTGGTTACGATTTTATTGTTCCGTTAATGTTCGCAGCTAATATGGCCCAGGGTGGTGCTGCATTTGGTGTGGGCTTCAAGTCTAAAAACACCCAAACCAAATCACTTTCATATTCTACAGGACTGACCGCTCTTATGGGAATTACGGAGCCTGCCATGTACGGAATTAACATGAAATTCAAAAAACCATTTATTGCAGCGCTCATTGGGGGCGCAGTCGCTGGGGCGTTTCTGGGAACCTTTTCTGTTAAAGCCTATTTCATTAGCACTGTAGGTCTTCCAGGAGCTGCCTCATATGTCGGTCCAGACATTAGCAACCTGCTCTTTGCACTGATTGCTGCTTTCATTGCATTCGTTGTAGCTAGCGTAATTACTTATTTTCTGGGCTTCCAGGAAGAGGTACCTGCACCATCAGCAACGTCTGCAACTATACCTGTAGTAGCTGAAGACACTAAATTACAGGATGAACAAATATTCAGCCCTATGAGTGGGGAAGTTAAGCCACTTAGCCTGGTTCCTGATCCTGCTTTTTCAGAAGAAATGATGGGTAAAGGATTTGCCATTCAACCTTCAGAAGGACGTGCAGTTTCCCCAGTTAACGGCACAGTATTCTCTGTTTCTAAGAGTGGTCACGCTATTGGTCTCGTAAGTGATCTTGGGGCAGAGATGCTGATTCACATCGGGATTGATACGGTAAAGCTGAAAGGCCAATTTTTCTCGCCCAAGATTCAGGCAGGAGCAAAAGTATCCGTAGGTGATCTATTGATGGAATTTGACCGTGAAGAGATCGAAAAAGCGGGTTACAATATGATTACTCCGGTCATTATTACGAACATGGTTCAATATACCGATGTCCAATCGGCTGGGCGTACCACAATTAATGAAAAAGAATTGATGTACACAGTCAAAGCCTAATTTGATGTTATTAATAGCGGCAGTGATTCCAAGTTATTTCTGGAACGCTGCCGTTTTTGTTATGGTGCTACATAGTAAAACCAAAAAAATTGTTCTTTCTACATAATATTAAAAAACACTGCGTTACTTTTGAGTAACAAATGTGATCTCATGTTAATTCAAACTAAAATGCCAAAATGTATATATTTATTTAAATAATAAAAGTAACATAAGTTTTGCAAAACAAAATTTATTACAGACGGATAAGTAGGATTACTCTGAATATGGAGAAATCTCTTACGGAGTTAACACTGAAAGGTGGAACACACAAATGAGTCTAACCATTCGATTAGCGGATGTTTTAATGTGGGAAGATCTTTAGCTACTAATTCAATAGAAGGGTCTTATATAGAAAATGGTTTTGTCCCAGATGAGTGAATGTAGAATATTTATTTTAGTGAATAGTTAATTAATCTATTTTTCTAGAAATACAGAATAAGAAGGTGCAATTGTTGAAAAATATGTGGAAAATATATTTATTAGCTGTAATTAGTTTTCTTAATGGCGCATCAGAATATGTTATTGCCGGGATCCTAGACAAAATTGCTGAATCTAGCAACATTTCAGTTTCTTCTGCTGGACAGCTAATTACAGTGTTCTCTATAGCATTTGGCGTAGGTACTCCTTTTTTAATTGCTTTCACATCTAAATTAGATCGAAAAAAACTCTTAGTTTATGCATTAACTGTATTCTCTGTTATTAACATTTTAATTGCAACGATAACAGGATATGAGATGCTTATCGTAGCTAGAATTATTTCAGCACTTAGTGCCGGTGTTATTCAGGTTACGCTCCTTACTCTTGCTGCGGTTTTGGCTGCTCCAGGAAAGCAAGGCAGTTCAATTGCTACTGTTATTATGGGAAATAGTACGGCATTAGTTATCGGTGTACCCATAGGCAGGGTTGTAGCTTCCCATTATGATTGGAACATCATATTTATTGGTCTTGGGGTAATAGGACTTATTCTCTTATTCCTAGCGCTGCTGATCATACCCAAAGTAGTTGCTGAGGAAGTTGTTCCTTTGCGTGATCAGTTTAAATTCATCATGCAACCGCGTATCGCAGCAGCGTTACTGATTACGTTCGTGTGGTTAGGCTCATATTCCATTTTATTTACGTACATTTCACCGTATCTCCTTGATATATTTAGTATGAGTGATCAAGGTGTAACGGTAGCCCTGTTTATATTTGGTATCGCTAGTGCTATTGGTTCCAAAATAGGAGGACTCAGTACAGATAAATGGGGTACATTCCGTACCCTAGCTGGTGGAATGATACTCCACGCCACTGCATTACTGTTGTTCCCGTTTATAGGCCAATCCATATTTCTTCTATATATATTACTTATTTTCTGGGCAATAGCAGCCTGGTCCTCAGGTACGCCGATCCAATTTCAGCTTATAAGTCTCGCTCCCGCTGCTTCAGGCATTGTACTTAGTTTGCATAGCGCGATTGGACAAGTTGGAATGGCTGCCGGAGCTGGTATCGGGGGTATTGCTGTCAACCACAGTTTGTTGAACTACATCCCATGGATCGGTGCGCTTGCCCTTGTGATTGGCATCGTAACAACGCTGCTTGATAACTCCCTATCTAAAAGAAAACAAACGAAACAATCTTTGCAATAAATAAACACTTGTATCATCTTCGTTTGATACGATGTACAAAACCTCTATAGCAATAAGAAAGCAGCTGACCCAAGTGATCAGCTGCTTTCTTTGTTTTATAATTCATAACTCATTAACCCAATGATAGTAGGTCCAACTGCACCAAAGTTTGATGTGATGGGATTAAGTTCGCAGCGAATGAAGCCGTAGACACGATCTCGTCAAGCTTATCGACGGTTTCCGCATACATTTTATGTACCGATTGAGGCGAGTACTAACCTCCAAGCCTTGTTACACCACAACTAACAATTCTCAAATTTGCATCTTTCATCTGATAATAGGAAAGTATTTATTTCATCGTATAGCAAAGTAAATCAACTGGAAGAGAATTATGTCGAGTTATTAGAAGAATTTTTTATTTGGTCGATATGAACAACAATCCTTAGCGGCAAATTTTCCATCAGTTATTGAAAATTATTTTAGGAAATATCTTAAAGGAGAAATTTTTTTGTTAAACTAAGGAGTAGGTTAGTGTAATTTCCCGTTTTAGATAACGTTATAATATAAACAGTGTCCTAGACATGAATAAAATAAATGGAGGGGTAGGATTGAACAAGTATGTGTTACATATAGTTGCAAGTATAGTTTGCATATTGTTACCTGCTGTTGGTCTCTTATATGTTTTGTGGGATAGCCACCAACCCAAAATAGGACCTGTAGGAGACGGAAAACCAAATTATCCTTCAATATCTCAATGGATATCTATTAGCTCTTCTTTTATTCTTGGAGTAGTTAATTTACCTCTTTCCATAATTCGATATAAACAAAAGGCTAAAGAAGATATTAAAAGTTAATGCTTATTACGCTAACGGGCAGGATAGATGAATTTTGTGAATATACGCCAGGTATGCGAACGATAAAAATATAAACTTTTAAGATTAAAGACATGCTACAGTCTTCAGAATCGCAGAATTCGTCAAAGGAAGTACGATCGCAGAAAAAAGAGGTCGAACCCGTCCGAATTTTATGGCTATCAGCCCTTCGATGGTGAAGTGCCTTCATGTACAAGATACGATCATAATCCATTAAACCGGAAGGAATATCTCTTACATGTCTTGAATCACGATAAATCTGAATTAAAGCTGGAGGCGAATGAGATGCTGGAATTAGAGTTTACGACTATAGAGGAGTGGGATGAAGCATTGTGGGCGCGGATGGAGCGAATCTATCATGAGGCTTTTCAAAGCGGCGCTAAGACAAAAGCGATTCTGCGCAGTATGCTGGACCGAAGGAATGGTTATTTACACACGGGCGTGCATCATGGAGAAGTGGTTGCGATGGCTGTTACTGGACTGGAGGGGAAGGTTGCGGACCGCATCCTGATCATCGATTACCTCGCGGTTGAACAGAAGTTGCGTGGGTGGGGCATAGGGACCTGGATGCTAGAGCAACTCAGAGCCTGGGCCTTAAGGGAACACCGGATCAAAGGTATGATTATCGAGGCGGAGTTCGGGACAACGGAGGCTCATCAGGAACGCATTCAGTTCTGGCAACGCAACGGGTTCATCCTAACCTCCTATGTCCATCAATATAGAATGGTGCCAGAGCCATATCAGGCAATGATGCTGCCACTGGATACAAGTACGCATGTGCCTGATGATGGTGAAGCACTGTTTCGTTATATCAATGCTTTTCACAAGGTTGCTTACCGGAAGAGTTAGACCGCATTCAATGGACCTGCAGGAAAATACCGTAGAGATTAGTATGTAAAATGATCTGTTCTTGACTGCATGGTCAATAACTGATACATTAATCCCATGAGCAGACCAAGAGAATTTGATGTCGATCGTGTATTACACCAGTCTATGGAAGTGTTCTGGAATCAAGGTTTCAAAGCAACTTCTTATGAGGACCTTACGCGTACTACAGGAGTCAAAAAGCAAAGTTTGTACTGTGTTTTTAAAGACAAGCGATCGTTGTTCCTGAAGGCGCTGGCACTTTACCGTGAACAGGTTATAGCGAAACTGAAAGAGATTGAAGCCCTGGATTCGTCTCCCGTTGATAAACTGGATACCTTACGATATTCCCTTTTAGACGATGAAACTAGCTGCCAAGGGTGTCTAATTGTGAATGCATCACTCGAATTCGGAACAGATGACGAGCAGGTCACACGAGAAGCTGAGCTCATGGCAGAAGAGATTCAACTGGTGTTAGAGAAGATCATAAGTAGTGGCCAGAAACAACAGTTAATTTCCAACCGGTATACGAGTATAGAGCTTGCATCTTATCTAAACAACACCATTCTTGGTGTGAGAGTTATGGAGAAATCAGGTTCATCCCGTGAACAGATCGAGACGGTTCTGCGTACTTCATTTGGCATGATCATGTCTTGATCTTTTTTTTGTGGAATTCTTGACTACGAAGTCAAAAATAATTGAAGGCGGATTAATACACCACGAAACCTTGAAGGAGGTGGGGCTTTTCGATAAAAATCGTGTATTGATTCATTTGGAAATAACGTCTAGCTGTTAACCAGGCTGATTGCTGTTTAACATCTCCTAGGTCAATTTATATAAAATGAAATATGTGGAGGTTATTATGAATTATTCTCAATCCGTAGAAGCATTGTTCCAACCTATAGAGTTAGGTCACTTGAAGTTATCCAATCGGATCGTGATGGCGCCGATGACGCGTCAATTTTCTCCGGACGGTATCCCGGGTTCGAATGTTGCGGGCTATTACCGCCGCAGAGCAGAGAACGCAGTGGGGCTTATTGTGACAGAAGGGACAATAATTAATCATCCGGATGCATCCAATCAAGCCAATGTGCCGCACTTTTATGGCGAAGCTGCAATGAATGGTTGGGCACATGTTGTATCTGAAGTACATGAAGCTGGCGGTCGAATTATTCCACAGATCTGGCATATGGGAGCCAAAGGTCATGTTAATGATTATTCGGAAGCTGAGATCGCTACAATCGTTCAGGAATTCGCACAAGCAGCCTCAGAAGCGAAACGCGTTGGGTTCGATGGTGTTGAAATCCATGGAGCACACGGCTATCTGATCGACCAATTCCTGTATGAGAAAACCAACTCTCGTACGGATCGTTACGGTGGAGATATGTTGGCTCGCACACGTTTTGCAGTTGAAGTGATTGAGGCTTGCCGTAAAGTAGTGGGACCGGAATTCACGATTGTACTGCGTTTATCTCAGTGGAAGACAGATGATTATCAGGCTAAATTGGCTGAAACACCGGAATTACTGGAGCAGCTTCTCGCACCGTTGGTTCAAGCTGGAGTCGATATCTTCCACTGTTCCACACGTCGTTTCTGGGAGCCGGAATTCGAAGGGTCTGATCTGAATTTTGCTGGATGGACCAAAAAACTGACTGGTAAACCGACAATCACTGTTGGATCGATTGGTCTTGATGGTGACTTTACAAGTCTGTTCACAGAAGGTAAAGGCGCAAGTAACGCCAGTATCGAAGGATTGGTACAACGACTTCAGAATGATGAGTTTGATCTGGTTGCTGTAGGCCGTGCTCTTCTGGTCGACCCTGAATGGGTTAAGAAAATTCAAGAAGGACGTACCGATGATCTGGTTCCATTCACAAGAGAGGCGATGACTGTACTTACTTAATTATAGTTATAATCATTAGGAATATGTATTAATCAAACACACCTTCAAGAGAATGAAACCTTGTTGTAAGATAGGGAGATCATCTTGGAGGTGTGTTTGTAATGGCAACCAGAGGAGTTATCCGGTGGAATTAAAGATGAAAGACATAGAGATGAGACTGGCAGAGGATGCAAAAGAAACATCGGAATAAGGTCCTCAACTTCATTATTGCTGGTTCCTTCATTTCTACATCATCACTCAACAACACCACTGCTTGGGGGGAGCCCTCCCTCCGAAAGATCAACGCTGCTCTTCACTGAGTTCCCAATTCAAGTGGCGATCTATTCATTAGTGCTAAGTGACAACAACTGTTTTAGATTGTCATCAATAAATTGATTATCGGCACTGTTGATTCCACGACCGGCAAAATGGCCCCAGATCGATTGGATTGGTTTCAAGACAGCATTAGGTATACGCTTAGCTTCGTATTCATTATCAGCCGCAGTGCAGAAGAGATCCGTGCTTCCCGGCATGATACAGGCATAAGCTTTTATGCTCTGAAGTGCTTTATCAAAGTCTCCGTTATAGGAGGGGTTTGCACTGATATCTGCATGTTGGCCTGTCCATAACATGGCCAGAACATTATGCGGATCCATATTCATAAAGCTATTTTCCCAGACACCAGCTACAAAATCCTCCAATGTGTCAAATCCCATCTCACGGTATAGCTCTTCTCTATAAAACGCATGTGATAGTCCCCATCCCGCATACACCCGACCAACGGCACGCATGTCTGTAGAACTTAGTTGGTTTAATTTACTTGAGTCGAAGCCGACTGCGGATAGCAGTGAAGCTTTCACGCCTTCCAGGACCACAAATGTGTGAGGCCAAGGTTTGGCGATGCCTCCGAAAGGTGCAATTCGTTCAACCATCTCCGGGTAACTTGCCCCCCATTGAAATGCCTGAATGCCGCCCATCGACCACCCGACGACGAGAGCAATCTTTTCAATACCGAATTTTTCGGTCAGCAGTTGTTGCTGGAATCGAACGTTGTCATAGATGGTTACCTGTGGAAAGTTAGCCCGATCGAATGGAGGAGGCGTGTTACTGGGAGAGGAAGAGAGCCCATTGCCCAGCAAATTGGGAACGATAATAAAATATTTCTCTGGATCCAGTGCCATCCCGCTGCCAATGAGCCATTCATTCTGAATATGCTGATCTCCAAAAGCCGTTGGATAGACAATAACATTGTCTTTCTGTTCATTTAATTTTCCGTAAGTTTGATAAGCGAGATAAGCGTTTGGTAACGTCACTCCTGATTGTAAGAGTACATCACCCAAATTAAAAATTTCATAATCCATCGTATAATTGCTCCCTTCAAAATGAAAAACCACAGGTTCACTGTGATCTCTTGTACTCAGTATAGAGCTGTGATACTCTCAATAAAAGTGAATAGAATTCATAATAGTATTCAATAAAATTGAAAGATGAAGGGGGAATCATCGGATGGAATTGCGTCAACTGAATACGTTTTGTACGGTTGCAAAAACATTGAATTTCACGCGGGCAGCAGAAGTGCTGAGCTACGTTCCTTCCAACGTCACGATGCAAATTAAAGCATTGGAAGATGAGCTAGGTGTTCGCCTCTTTGATCGGTTGGGCAAGCAACTCGCGCTCACAACTGCGGGTAAACGCTTTTTAACACACGCCCAAGGCGTTCTTGAAAAAATGGACGAGGCTCGTAGTGCTGTCCATGATAATGAAAAACTAAGTGGTACCTTAACGATAAGTGCGAATGAGGTTATTTGCTCCTATCGGCTTCCAGCTGTCTTCCAACGGTTTCGTTCGCAGCATCCGGGAGTTCGCCTAATTTTCCGCTCAGTTCCGAATCAAGAACTCAAGCAAACGCTCTTTGAGGGAACCACGGATATTGTTTATATGTTGGATGAACCCATTCGCTCGAGTGGACTTTCCGTGGAACCTTTGCTGGAAGAACATTTCCGATTGTTAGCTGCTCCAGATCACCCACTCGCCAAACGAACTGTGCTGCAATTGGAAGATTTTCATGATGAAGTGTTCCTGACAAATGAGAAGGGTTGTCCCTATCGAACGATGTTTGATCGGTCATTTGAGAAAGAGGGCATTGATAACATTACATATTTAGAGTTTCAAAGTGCTGAAGCCATTAAACAATGTGCAATTTCAGGAATCGGTATTGCCTTTCTTCCTGAGATCGTCGCGGAATCTGAAGTTGAACGCGGAGAACTTGTTGTCCTCCCTTGGCAAATTCCGGACTTGCAGGTATATACACAGATGTTGTGGCATAAAGACAAGTGGCTTTCACCAATGATGTTATCTTTTATAGAAGCAACCAGGGTAGTGTTTGGTTCACAGAGTGAGAATAAAACAGGATAACTTATGTACGAGACATCAAACTGTTGAGCACAGTAAAATGCTGTTGAAAGTGAGGAGACATTATTTATGATTCCATTAGTATATGACCAGATTAACCATTGGGGAAAAGACGATGAATTTTTCCTTTCATTATTAAAGAGATTACAAGTAGAATCTATAGCTGACCTGGGCTGTGGAACAGGAAGATGGACTACTCATCTTGTTCAGTGCGGTTATAAAATTACCGCTATAGATCCCAATGAAGAAGCGATGGAAATAGCGAGAAGTAAAGATAATTCTGAAAGTGTGGAATGGATTATAGGTGATAGTGCGGATTTACAAACCAATACCTATGATGCGGTAATTATGACAGCGAATGTTGCACAGGTATTTCTTACAGATGATAGTTGGAAGCGAGTAATCTCAGACGTATTCCGATCCCTAAAAATCGGGGGTCACTTTATTTTTGATACAAGAAACCCTTTGGTAAAAGTATGGGAAGAATGGGAGAAGGACAAAACTCCTGACTTAGCTAAAGATAGACTAAGCGGAGATCCTTTAGAAATTTATACAGAATATGAAGGGTTTGAGGGAGATATTTACACTTTCTATGAAATAGTAAAAAATACTAAAACAGACAAAGTGTTAGTTCATGAAAAAATGCAGCTGAGGTTTCGAAATCAAGAAGAATTCAATGAGTCGCTGAAACAAATCGGTTTTTCAAAAATTAAAACATATGGGGATTGGGAATTCAAACAAGCAAATTCTGAGAATAGATCGTTTATTTTTCATTGTGTAAAATAGCAGTTAGTAAAAAAATGTCGAGGGACCAGAACAGATTGAACACAGTTCTTATTCCTAAATAACTACAAACATTGTTTCATTCAAATCCATTCAATGAAATTTGTTCATATATGATGAACTGGAGTATGATGGGGGAAGGCGATGCTGATAATTACCATATAATCAATGCCAAGTATAGAGTGTAATTTGATATCGGTCTAAAGCTTTTGGACCCGGCTATACAACACCATACTTCCTTGAAGGGGGACATCTGTTTTGGATGAGCAGTTTCTAGATTTATTGGCCGAGAAATATGATACGGAAGAAAAAATTATAACAGAGATCATCAACCTTGAAGCGATCTCCAATCTCCCGAAGGGAACCGAGCATTTTGTCAGTGATTTGCATGGAGAGTTTCAGGCTTTTCAGCATGTACTACGAAACGGTTCGGGTACCGTCAAAGAGAAAATCAAAGAATTATTCCGGGAGGTTTGGACGGACCAAGAAATCAATGATTTTGCGGCGTTGGTTTATTACCCGGAAGAAAAAATACAGCTGGTTATAGGGGAACTGAGCAATAAACAGGCTTTGAACCAGTGGTATAGACTAACAATTGAACACATGCTTAAGCTTATTTCTTATGCCTCTTCCAAGTATACACGCTCAAAATTGCGTAAAGCTCTGCCGGAGCAATATGTATATATTGTCGAAGAGCTTCTATACAAGACGGATTCGACCAACAATAAGGATCCTTATTACGAGGAAATATATCGGCAAATTATATCCTTGGGCCAGGCGGACAATCTCATTATCGGCCTTGCTTATACGACACAGCGCCTGGTGGTTGACCATCTTCATGTGGTTGGAGATATCTATGACCGGGGGCCGTACCCCGATAAAATTATGGATACGCTGATCAACTACCATTCTGTAGACATACAGTGGGGGAACCATGATGTCCTCTGGATCGGAGCCTACGCAGGTTCTCTGGTCTGCCTTGCGAATATTATTCGGATCTGCGCCAGATACGATAATCTGGACATCATTGAAGATGTATACGGAATCAATCTGCGCCCACTGCTAAACCTGGCGGAGAAATATTACGAAGACAATCCGTCCTTCAGACCTAAGTTACAGGCTGGACATAATGTATCGGAGCAGGAAATTCTGCAGATCACCAAAATTCACCAAGCCATTGCCATGATTCAGTTTAAACTTGAAAGCCCGATTATCAAGAGACGCCCATACTTTAATATGTCTGAAAGACTTTTGCTGGAGCAGATTGATTACGACAACAATGAAATCAACATCTGCGGTAAAACGTACCACCTGGAAAACACCTGTTTCGCAACCGTAAATCCGCAGAAGCCCGAACAATTGCTTGAGGAAGAACGCCAGGTGATGGAAAAGCTGTTGTTTTCCGTTCAGCATTCCGAAAAGATGGCCAGACATATGAATTTTCTCATGAAAAAGGGCAGCCTTTATTTAAAATACAACGGGAATTTGTTAATCCACGGCTGTATTCCTTTGGATGAAGAAGGAAATATGGAAGAAATGCAGATTGAAGACAAGACATATGCGGGCCGTCAATTGCTTGATGTTTTTGAAGATTATTTACGTTACGCCTTTGCGCATCCGGAAGAGACAGAAGATCTGGCGACGGATATGGTATGGTACATCTGGACAGGAGAATGTTCCTCGCTCTTTGGAAAGAGAGAAATGACCACTTTTGAACGGTATTTTATCCAAGATAAAGAAGCACATAAAGAGAGAAAGAATCCTTACTACCATTTACGTGAAAATGAAGATATCTGTCGAATAATCTTGCAGGAGTTTGATTTGAATCCAGATCATGGACATGTCATTAATGGGCACACGCCAGTCAAAGAAATTAGTGGAGAGAGCCCTGTTAAAGCAAACGGAAAAATGATCGTGATTGACGGCGGTTTTTCCAAAGCCTATCAATCCACAACGGGCATTGCCGGATATACCTTGTTGTACAATTCCTTTGGCATGCAGCTCGTCGCCCACAAGAAATTTAATTCAAAAGAAGATGTGTTATGTAACGGAACGGACGTGTTATCTCTAAAAAGATTGGTGGACAAAGAACTGGCGCGGAAGCTGGTGAGGGAAACCAATGTCGGAGAAAAGCTGTTGCAGAAAATTTCAAATTTGAAGGATCTATTAGACTATCGCTACATGAAATGAAACGATTGCTAAAAGTACACATTCGGATCAACCGTTTGAGTGCAATATGACATAGACGCTCGTATTGGGCAGGGAAGTAATAATCTCCTGTCTGTACGAGCCTTTCTTTTTTCACAGTGCGATTTAACAACAAACTTTATGACTTAACAGTTGAACTAACGGCGGATTTTCAATTGGTGGAGGGGAGAAAGATATGGACTACAATTCACGGAAGGAAGCGGTTTTTGAGACGAAACGGTTCCGTAACTGTACCATAGCGGCAGGTCGCCGTCATACCGTTGCTCTTAAATCTGACGGAACAGTAATAGCTGTGGGTGATAATAAATATGGTCAATGTAAGGTAAGCGATTGGTGCCATATCGTCGCAGTTGCAGCGGGTAATGTTCATATGGCTACGAACATCGGTAATGCACATACCGTTGGTCTTAAATCTGATGGTACGGTAACTGCTATAGGTTGGAATAAGCATGACCAATGCAATGTAAGCGAATGGCGCGATATTGTAACCGTTTCGGCAGGTTGGTGCCGTACGGTTGGGGTTAAATCAGATGGCACCGTGGTTGCAGTGGGGCGAAATAATGAAGGCGAATGCAACGTGAGCAGCTGGCGCGATATTGTATCGGTCACGACGGGTGACTGGCATACAGTTGGTCTAAAATCAGACGGAACGGCAACAGCAGTTGGTAACAATAAATATAACCAATGTAGCGTAAACGACTGGGGCGACATATTGGCTGTTTCGGCGGGGTATCTTCATACGGTTGGGCTTAAATCGGATGGTACGGTAGTGGCTGTGGGAAGAAATAATGAAGATGAATGCGACGTAAGCGGATGGCGCGATATTGTAGCAGTTGCAGCGGGGAGTTATCATACTGTTGGTCTTAAGTCCGACGCTACAATGGTTGCTGTGGGTTCGAATAAACATAACCAATGTGATGTACGTGGCTGGCACGGAATTAGAGCTGTTTCGGCGGGGTGTGCCCATACGATTGGACTGAAATCGGATGGTACGATGGTTGCTGTGGGTGATAATGATTATGGACAATGTGATGTAAGCGGATGGAGTAACATTCAACCATAAATAAAGGAATTTTATATCGAGGGACAAGATCATGGTCCCATTGAAGTCGCTATTTTAGCGGCTTTTTTGTTTTATCGGTACAAGCTTTATTCCCAAGTCAAGGACAAGAACATGGTCCGATTACCAATCAGCGTATAAATAATCGATTCTTCTCTCCATGAATTCATTGATCTAACGAGAGAGATAGTCCATATAGGGTAGGGGGGTATAAAAATATGTTGACTAATATAGGGTAGGGGGGTATTGTATTGTACAAGAGCTTGATGAGACCTGAAAAACTGGCCTCGAGAGTTTAGCCCATCGTTTAGGTCAAACTAAACCAAAAAATCACCCACAAGAAGGGACGAAATAAGATGAAAAACATTGTTTTGAATGTACAAGGTATGAGCTGCCAACATTGTGTAAACTCCATCGAAGGTGCTCTGAAAGAAATTGGAGTGAGTGGCAAGGTGAACCTCAGTGATGATTCGGTTGAAGCGACGTATGATGAAAATCAAGTCTCCTTGGAGCAAATTAAAGAAGTTATTGAAGAGCAAGGCTACGAAGTAGCGTAAGTAATGGACGATGAGGGGAGTGAGTTATTGTGGCAACAGCAGCGGCTCAGACAAAACAGTCGAGTATACAAATTACAGGTATGACCTGTGCAGCTTGTGCAAACAAAATTGAAAAAGGCCTCGGTAAGATGGACGGGGTCACATCAGCAAATGTTAACTTTGCTTTGGAAAAGGCGAGTGTAACGTATGATCCCACGAAAGTGGAAATGAAAGAACTTGAGGAAAAAATCAAAAAACTTGGATATGGTTCCGTATCAGAGGTTGCGCAATTCAATCTTGAAGGCATGACCTGTGCAGCATGTGCGAACAAAATTGAAAAGGGCCTGAACAAATTGCCCGGCGTGACTAACGCTTCAGTAAACTTCGCCATGGAAACGGCTCGAGTTGAATTTTCTCCTGGTGAAGTTTCCATCGAAGACATGAAAGACAAGGTAAGAAAACTCGGTTATACAGCGATCAGCAAAGCAGACGGTTCCAGTGGTGGTGCAAGTGAGCATCGTGCTAAAGAACTGAGCAAACAAAAACGGAAATTACTGATTTCGGCAATTCTTTCCTTGCCGTTGTTGTGGACTATGGTAGGTCACTTCTCGTTCACTTCATGGATCTATGTACCGGAATTGTTTATGAATCCGTGGTTCCAACTAATTCTGGCTACACCAGTACAATTTTATATTGGTAGACAGTTCTATGTGGGTGCGTATAAGGCTCTCCGAAACGGGAGTGCCAACATGGATGTTTTGGTATCACTTGGTACCTCTGCAGCCTACTTCTATAGTTTGTATTTAACCATTCAATGGTCAAGTATGGCTGACGGGATGCATCATGGTCCATCCCTCTATTATGAAACGAGTGCGGTCCTTATTACATTGGTTCTTATGGGTAAATTGTTTGAATCACTTGCGAAAGGCCGAACATCAGAGGCAATTAAATCACTGATGAGTCTGCAGGCGAAGACGGCATTAGTGGTTCGGGATGGCAAAGAACTTACCATTCCAGTGGATGAAGTCATTGTAGGAGATGTTGTCCTTATTCGCCCAGGAGATAAAGTTCCTGTAGATGGAGAGGTGCTGGAAGGGATCTCATCTGTAGATGAATCCATGCTTACAGGTGAAAGCCTTCCAGTAGAGAAAAAAGTCGGAGATGCTGTGATTGGAGCTACGATTAATAAAAACGGTATTCTTCGGATCAAAGCAACCAAAGTAGGTAAAGAAACCGCTCTTGCACAAATTATTAAGGTTGTTGAAGAAGCTCAGGGATCAAAAGCACCAATTCAGCGGGTAGCCGATGTGATCTCGGGCATATTCGTCCCGATCGTTGTAGGAATTGCAATAGTTGCTTTCGTGGTTTGGTACTTCTGGGTTACACCAGGCGATTTTGCAGGTTCGTTAGAAAAAGCAATTGCGATTCTTGTTATCGCATGTCCATGTGCACTTGGACTTGCAACCCCAACATCCATTATGGCGGGGTCTGGTCGTTCGGCTGAACTAGGGGTGTTGTTCAAAGGCGGAGAGCATCTGGAGCAGACGCATAAAATTGATGCGATCCTTCTGGATAAAACCGGTACTGTTACAAAAGGTAAACCTGAATTGACTGACGTCGTCGCTCTTGGCAATGAAAATGAATTCCTGAAACTTGTTGGAGCTGCAGAGAAAAATTCTGAGCATCCACTTGCAGAAGCCATCGTTGTAGGCATCCAGGAACGAAATATCGAACTACCAGGAACACAATCCTTTGAAGCATTTCCGGGTTTCGGAATCCAGGCAATGGTTCAAGGTAAACAACTACTCGTGGGTACACGTCGACTGATGGAAAAGTATAATATCGATGCAAAAGCAGCTTATCATTCGATGTCACGTTTGGAAGAAGCGGGGAAAACTGCGATGCTGGTTGCCATTGATGGTCAATATGCAGGTATGGTCGCTGTAGCGGACACGATTAAAGAAACTTCGAAAGCTGCAGTGAGCCGTCTGAAAGAAATGGGCATTCAGGTCATTATGATTACAGGTGACAATGAACGGACGGCAAAAGCCATCGCTGCTCAAGTAGGTATTGACCACGTTCGTGCAGAGGTCTTGCCGGAAGGAAAAGCGGAAGAAGTGAAAAAACTGCAATCTCAAGGTAAAAAAGTGGCCATGGTTGGCGATGGTATCAACGATGCACCGGCTTTGGCAACTGCAGATATTGGTATGGCGATTGGTACGGGGACAGATGTAGCGATGGAAGCAGCTGATGTAACACTCATGCGCGGCGATCTATCCAGTATTCCTGATGCTATCTACATGAGTCGTAAGACCATGAACAACATTAAGCAAAACTTGTTCTGGGCACTTGGTTACAACACTTTAGGCATCCCTATTGCAGCTATCGGTCTGTTAGCACCATGGGTTGCAGGCGCAGCGATGGCCTTGAGTTCGGTATCCGTCGTTCTGAACGCCCTGCGATTGCAACGCGTAAAAGTACGTCACTAGTCAAAGTACTAAATAGGAGCGAACATAATGATGATGAGGAGTAAAAAAATCATGCTAATGTTAACCGGTGTTTTAGCTTTCGGTGTGTTGTCTGCTTGCGGAACCCCTAAAGAAAGTGCACATACAGATGGACATGGTGGTATGAATCATACTGAGATGAATTCTGAAACTGAAGGTGCGAGTCATGATCACGCAGGGCCTCATGCTGATTCAACAGCAAGTGCCCTTGAAACCTCGTTCTCCTTTGCATCAGATGTGAAGGCCAATGAAAATTCGCATCTGACAATCCAAATCACGGACGTCGATGGTAATCCGGTTAATGAATTTGAAATGGGTCACGAAAAACGAATGCACCTTATCGTGGTGAGTAAAGATCTTTCTTACTTTAATCACATTCATCCAGATTTTAAAAGCGATGGAAAGTTTGTGATTGAAACTTCATTTCCAGCTGGTGGAGAATACAAAATTCTTGCCGACTTTGTTCCAAAAGGTGGAGCGAGTACTACACCCAGTGAATGGGTGAACGTTGGGGGTCCAGAAAAAACCCAAGAGCCTGTTCAAGCGGATTCCAACCTTATAAAAGAAGTGGATGGTAAAAAAATCGAACTTTCATTGAGTACCAAAAAGACCAACGAAGACGTAAATCTGACCTTTAATATCATGGATGCGAAAACGGACGAAGGGATCAATAATCTGGAACAATACCTCGGTGCTGTAGGTCATGTTGTTATCCTTTCTGAGGATGCAGAGCAATATCTGCATGTTCATCCAACAGAGGAAAAGGTAACAGGTCCAAAAGCGGAGTTTATGACCTCCTTCCCGCATAGCGGAATCTATAAAATCTGGGGCCAATTCCAACATGATGGGGAAGTCTTTACAGTACCTTTCGTAGTAGATATAAAGTGAGTAAAGAGGTATGAGCATGGGAGATCAAATTAAAATAGCGATTAGTCCAGCAATCCAACTTGGTGGAAGCTTATTCACTCCGGAGCAACTAGTTAAAATTGGCGAGATTATTGGTCCAGATTCAAAAGTGGAGATGACACCCTTTAAGCAACTCTACACAGAAGTATCGATTGAACAACGAGATCAGATCACAAATGAACTTGAGGATCACGGTCTTGAAATAAACCCTGCAGGATTTGTAACCAAAAGTCTGATCGCTTGCAACTTTTGTAGAGGTGCAGAAGAAGCAGGCATGGAAACAGCCAAAAATTTAAATCAGGCCATTTCCGGTATCGATACGCCTACACCACTCAAGATTGGATATGCTGGATGCGCCTTAGGCACAAGTGAACCGTTGATTAAGGATATTGGGATCGTAAAGATGCGCGATAAGTTCGATGTTTATGTTGGTGGCGAGTCGAAGGGGCTTAAACCCTCCTTCGCCAAGCTTCTACACTCCGGATTAATGGAGGATCAGCTTATTCCTTTCGTTACCGCAATTATTGATTATTATAAGATGCATGCAAAAGGCAAAGAAAAGTTCAGCAAATTCGTTAATCGAATGACACTGGAAAACTTGAAGTCTATGACGCTTGAAAGGGGGTGAAAACAGTGAAAGAAGCAACTGTAAAAATTCAAGGTATGTCTTGCCGTTCTTGTGTATCTAAAATTGAAGGTGCAATTAGCGCTCTTGGCGCTGAAGGCCACGTAAATTTTGAACAGGGAACAGTAGAAGTTCGATTTGACGATTCTAAAGTTCAAATCGCTGAAATTGAAGAAGCGATCCGTAAAAAAGGATATAACGTCGGAGCGTAATATATATTGAAATACAAGGGAGAGTAATTGGGCATGACGGAATCCATTCAGATTTATTCAATCCCAACCTGCAGCGATTGCAATTATGCTAAACGTTACTTTAAAGAGCATGAGCTTCCCTATACGGATTACAATTGTGAAGAAGATGCCAAGTACGCTGAGGAAGTCTGGAAGTTGACTGGCAAACAGGTTGTTCCAACCATTGTCATTGGAGATATGGTCTTTGTAGGCTTTGCCGAAAATCTCACTGAAATCAGCGAGTTAGTTAAGTAACTCTTACGACCCCGGTCAACTTCCGACTGGGGTTATTCTTAATAAAAATATACCTTTGACTGATATATCTTTGTAGGAGTGGAGGGTATAATATGCTTACAAGATGCAGTAGATGGTTGCCCAACCGATTCATTCTTGGTTGATGACAAGCCGTTCTCTTAGCACGTACCATGATACTTCTTGCTCCCTTTACATAGGGTAGGGGGGGATGGTAATGTGTTAATAAAGGAGTTGATCTACATGGATGATACGATACTTGAGGACGCCTCATGTGACCATACATCTTCAAACGAGCGGAAAAGCCATCATTCGGAGAGTACAAAGCGAAAATTAATTAGCCGGTTGAATCGGATTGAAGGGCAAGTGCGTGGAGTAAAAGGAATGATTGAGAAGGATACGTATTGTGATGACGTGTTGCACCAAATTGCCTCCATTCAATCCGCGTTGAATGGCGTAGGAAAGCAGCTTTTGGAACATCATATGAAAAGCTGTGTCATTGAACGCATTTCAGAAGGCGATCACAAAGTTTTGGATGAACTGATGATCACTGTAAATAAGTTAATTAAGTAAGCTAGGATAGGGAGATATCCTCTTGTTTTATTCAGGCAAATGCCCCATCAGTACTTCAAATGACCATATTGACAAATCTAACGCCTTCCACTAAGATAATCGTACAAGTAAATAATGAATATAATCAGGATTGTTACTGATCAGCAGGCAAGACCGATTAATATGCAAACATGTAGAGTATAATTACCATGTGTGCACTATTAATGGTCTTTTTTATTTGCTAAATTCTGTTAACGTTTCATTTTAAAAGGAGATTCGTATGAAAATCACGCGAATTATTAATAATAATGTCGTCTGCGCTGTAAATGAAAGACGCCAGGAGATGATGCTTCTAGGAAGTGGCATTGGTTTTCAGAAGAAAAAAGGAGACGATGTGGACACAGAGAAGATCGAGAAAGAATTTTTCCTGAAGTCCAAAAATGTAACTGGCAAATTATATGCCCTGCTCGCGCAGATTCCGATGGAGTACATCCGTGTGTCCGATAGTATTATTCAATATGCCAAGCACTCCTTGGATAAAGAGCTGAATGAAAATATATATTTGACGCTAACAGACCATATTAACTTCGCCGTATCACGCTATAAACAGGGAATGAACTTCAACAATGCGTTATTGTCTGAAATTAAAGCATTCTACGCCAATGAGTATCGAGTGGCTTTGAAGGCTTTGGATATGATTAATCAAGAATTCAACATTACGTTGCCTGAAGATGAGGCCGGCTTTATTGCGCTTCATATCGTCAATGCAGAACTAGGATCTGAAATGGAAGATACCATGAAGATGACACAATTGATTCAAAAGGTCTTAAATATTATTCGTTATCAGTTCAAAATTCACTTTAACGAAAGCTCCCTTCACTACTCCAGACTGGTCACGCATCTAAAGTTTTTTGCCTATCGTCTGTTTAACAATACGGTGATGAAAAGTAATGATAACGATTTCCTCAATATTATTAAAGAAAAATATAAGCTAGAGTACCAATGTAGTCTAAGAATTGCGCAGTTGATTCGGGTAGACTATGGGAAAGAATTAACCGAAGACGAATTGGTGTATTTAACTGTTCATATCAAAAGGGTGACTGATGAAGAAAGGGATTGACCCATCATCGCTCCATAATGACTATACTAGGATTGTTACTGGTGATGCAGGCAAGACCTAGAGTTCCATCGTGTATAGAGCATATCTATATTCGATAGAACTCTAGGTCTTTTTTTGTAAAATAATACATTGAAGGGGGAACAAAAATGAAACATGAACAAACGGCTACCGACATTCTAAAACTTGTTGGTGGTGAAAAAAACATCGAAAGTGTTACACACTGTGCTACCAGGCTGCGCTTTAACTTAAAAGACGAGTCGATTGCAAACAACGAAGCACTGAAAAACGTACAAGGAGTTGTGGGCGTTGCCAGTAGTGGAGGTCAGTATCAGGTCATTATTGGTAATGAGGTCAACAACGTCTATAAAGCCCTTGCGCAACTAGGGAACTTTACAAGCAAGAATGATGCTCCAACTGTGAAAAAAGGAAAAGTCTCCACTGTTCTGGACACGATTTCCGGAATCTTTACACCCATCCTACCGGCGATGATCGGTTGTGCCATGATTAAGGCAGTTCTTCTTATTTTGAAAACCTTTGATCTCGTTGACCTTGACGGTCAATTTAATACGATTATGACTTTCGTCGGGGATGCGGCTTATTACTTCTTGCCAATGCTGCTCGCTTGGAGTGCTGCTGTTAAACTTAAAGCTAATGTGGGTTTTGCGTTAACCATTGCGGGTATCTTGTTACATCCTAGCTTTTCGGCATTGATGTCTGCGGGTGAGCCTGTTACGTTCTTTGGTCTGCCTGTCACACAAGCGACGTATTCTTCTTCCGTTATTCCAATTATTCTAGCTGTATGGATCCTGTCATATGTGGAACGATTTGCTGAAAAGTATTCTCCTTCCGTGATCAAATCCATTTTGAAACCTTTAGTTGTAATACTTGTTATGGCACCTCTAACATTAATTATTCTAGGACCATTGGGTGCGATTGCCGGTAACTACCTTGCTTCTGCTGTATCCTATGTCAATACACACGCAGGATGGTTAGTGTCTGGTATTATCGGCGGGGCATTCCCATTCCTGATTCTGACGGGGATGCACTATAGTTTGGGACCCGTTGTCCTCACTGCTTATGCACAAACAAAAACCGATGGCATTGTTGGCCCAGGTATGCTCGTACACAATATTGCTCAAGGTGCAGCTGCGCTCGCGGTCGCATTAAGAACCAAAAATAAAGCGTTTAAACAAGTTGCTTACTCTACTAGCGTAACTGCGCTGTTAGGAATTAGCGAACCTGCATTGTTTGGTGTAAATCTACGGTTAAAAAAACCACTGATCGCTGTTGTCATTGGTGGTATTGTAGGCGGAATATACGTTGGCTTGTTCGGTGTAGCTCGATCTGCTCTAGGCATTGCCGGCTTGGCTACGTTACCAGCATTTATCACTGATAATCCATGGAACCTAATCCATGCAGCAATTGGTCTGGTCATTGGCTTTGTTGTTACCTTCTTGATGACGCTTATTTTAGGATTTGAAGATGTGCCTGAGGATGGAGAGGATCAACGAACACCAGCCAATTCATCTTCAACAAACCGTGTGCCTGTTGTTAGTGTTTCTGAACATGTACTCACAGCACCAATGACTGGTCGAGTTCTAGAGTTATCAACAATAAAGGACGAAGCCTTTGCAACTGGAGCTATGGGAAAAGGGATCGCCATTGAACCTACAATTGGAAAGCTTGTTTCACCAGCCGATGGTGTCATATCCGCGGTATTCCCTACCTTCCACGCAATTGGTATTAGCTCGAATAATGGCGCTGAACTCCTCGTTCATATCGGCATGAACACGGTGAAGCTGAAAGGTGAACATTTCAAGGTGCATGTACAAGAAGGTGATGAAGTAAAAGCTGGGGATTTACTTATCGAATTCGATACAGATGCAATAGCCGCCAAAGGTTATGATCTGACTACACCTATTATTGTTACGAATTCAGATGACTTTACAGATGTAATTGGTATAGACAAACCATCGATTACGATCGGGGAAAAACTAATTAAGATCATATAAGGAGGAATTTCCAATGAAGAACACAACCGTATTCCCAGACTCTTTTATGTGGGGCGGCGCAACAGCGGCGAATCAATACGAGGGTGCCTGGAACATTGATGGTAAAAAAGCAAGTACAGCAGATATGATGACGGGTGGAACGCATACTATTCCAAGACGGATCACTAAACACATTGAGGAGGGTGTAAACTATCCTTCCCATGAGGCAGT
Organism: Paenibacillus sp. FSL H7-0940; assembly: GCF_037979415.1. Lineage (NCBI taxonomy): Bacteria > Bacillati > Bacillota > Bacilli > Caryophanales > Paenibacillaceae > Paenibacillus > Paenibacillus sp. FSL H7-0940. The sequence continues at coordinate 1,904,553 of NZ_CP150280.1, read as the reverse complement.
AGACTTTTACCATCATTACAAAGAAGATATCCGTCTGTTTGCAGAGATGGGCTTTCGATGCTTCAGAATGTCCATTGCTTGGTCCAGAATATTCCCCAACGGGGACGATGTAACGCCAAATGAAGCAGGACTTCAATTTTACGACAAGGTGTTCAGTGAACTGAAAAAGTATAATATTGAACCTATCGTTACGATCTCACATTACGAAGCTCCGTTTGCGCTAACAGAGAAATTCAATGCCTGGGCTTCCAGAGAGATGATCGACTGCTACGTACGGTATTGTGAGACCATTTTCACCCGTTACAAGGATGTCGTGAAGTACTGGATTACATTTAATGAGATCAATAGTTTAATTGTTCCAGCAGGTGCATATATAGCAGGGGCATTATTAGTTGATGATAGTGGTGTATTTAACAATACGGTTGTGGATAGTACGCAATTAAGATTCCAGGCTTTACATCATCAATTTATAGCAAGTGCAAAAGCTGTCAAACTTGCTCATGAGATTAATCCGGCGCTCCAAATCGGTTGTATGATTAATTATAGTCATGGTTACGGAAGTACATGTAAACCGGAAGATATGTTGAAGGCTCTGAGAATGGATCAGATTAACAATATGCTGAGCAGCGACGTGCAAGTTAGAGGGGAATACCCTGACTTTGCCAAAAGATATTTTAATGAGAACAATATTCAGATTGAGATGGCAGAAGAAGACGTAGAAGTGCTAAAACAAGGCTGTGTTGATTTCTATAGCTTCAGCTACTACAAGTCTCATGTAGTGGGTACCCGCCCAGAAGGTGATGAGACCCAGGGGAATGTCTTTGGTGGATTCAAAAATCCTTATTTGAAGGCAAATGATTGGGGATGGCAAATCGATCCAGTTGGACTTCGTTACGTACTCAATCATGTGTACGATCGGTATAGAATCCCTGTAATGATCGTTGAAAATGGTCTGGGAGCGGTTGATATCATCGAAGAGGATGGCTCTATCCATGATACGTATAGAATCAATTTCCTACGAGATCATATCGAACAAATGAGAGAAGCTATCCTCGATGGCGTTAATCTTATCGGCTACACGGCTTGGGGTTGCATCGACATCGTTAGTGCCTCAACTGGCGAAATGGAGAAACGCTACGGATTCATTTATGTAGATAAGGATAACGAGGGCAGTGGTACCCTGAAAAGAAGTAAAAAGAACAGTTTCCACTGGTATAAAAAGGTGATTGAATCCAACGGGGAAAGATTGGATTTGGAAATATAATTTGCAATCGAACGAAAGATGATCCAATCTTTAAATTCCATCAAATAGACCAAGTACTTATCACTTTGTGAGACAAGTACTTGGTTTTTTGTGCATCAATAATAAAACTAAAAATTAATTATTTGGATGGCTAAAGTGGCTGACAATATCCAGTCTACAGTTCATTATGGTGTCCTAGGTTTTTCAAAATCTAAATATAAATATTTACCTCTTGCATAAAGAACGTGTGTTCGGTCTATAATATATACAAACATACGTTCTCAAATGTACAGGAGTGATTTCAGTGTTGGCTAAGCAGCGAACTATTATGCTCATCGACATGCAGTCGTTTTATGCTTCAGTCGAAAAGGCAAAAATGCCTCAATACAAAAATAGACCATTAGCTGTTGCGGGAGACCCCGCAAGACGCTCTGGAATTATCCTTGCCGCTTGTCCACTAGCCAAAGCGAAGGGTGTGTCTACCGCGGAACCACTCTGGCAGTCTCTTCAGAAGTGCCCTGAACTGATCATTGTGAGACCACACATGCAAGAATATATCGAAGTATCCACTCAAATCATGTCCATTATTGAAGAGTTCACCGATCTGGTCGAACCGTACAGTATAGACGAATTATTCGCTGATTTTACAGGGTCTATGCATCTATTCGGTAATGATCCAGTCGATTTGGCCAAGCAAATTCAAGACAAAATCTATAATGAAACAGGCGTTTACGCGAGAGCTGGCATTGGTGAAAACAAAATCATCAGTAAATTATGTTGCGATATGATCGCTAAAAAAGCAGAGGGGGGCATTTTCCACTTAAAAAAAGAGGAGTTACACCTCCATATTGGAGATAGGCCCATCCGCGATATGTGGGGGATCGGCTCCAGAATGGAAAAACATCTGTGGAAGATGGGCATCCGAACCATTAGAGACCTGGCGAATACGCCTCTTTCCAAATTAAGAAGTAAGTGGGGGGTTAATGGAGAAGTCATTTGGCGAGTCGCAAATGGACTCGACAATTCGCCGGTAACCGTCAGCACGCACAGTACACAAAAAGATATTGGAAACGGAATGACCCTACCTAGAGATTTCACAGAGGCTTGGGAGATCGAAGTGGTTATTCTCGATATCTGCACAGAAGTATGCAGAAGAGCCCGCAAAAAGGGACTGATGAGCAGTGTCGTATCCGTAAGTGTATCTGGAGCGGATTTTGACCACCCCACTGGTTTTCACAGGCAGGTTAAACTGTCTGATCCTACAAACATAACCGTTGATGTATGCAAGATAGCCAAACGCATATTTCATCAACACTGGGATGGGCAACCTGTGCGCCGTGTAGGCGTATCCCTGTCTCAATTATCCAACGCGGATACATATCAACTATCTTTTTTTGATGATCAAGAGCAGAAACGGGCCATTGATCAGGTGATGGACGACATTAAGGATCGATTTGGCGACATTGCCATTCTACGAGCAAGCTCCATTACGGCTGCGGGTCAAGCGATCGATCGAGCATCTAAAATTGGGGGGCATTATAAATGAGCAAAAAACTGGAGGCCAATGGATTATGGGAATCGAGCCGCATGATGCTTCCTCAACATAAAGAACGAATTATACAGCATCGTACTCAAGTTCATTATCTAACGAAACCGCTGATCCATGAAGATGAGTGGGAGATTATTACACAAAATATAGATATGTCGCTCAATTATACATTGCAAGCCACCTTTGAAATATTTACTGAGTCAGGCAATCGGGATATACACGGGATCGTCACTTCAGTCAGTACCTTTGGAAAGAAAATCAAAATTGAAATGGAGAATGGATTTGAATGGGTCGATTTTGATCAATTGGTCGCTGTAAAACTTGAAGAAGGAGGCGTGTAAAGTGCGACAGACTTTCGAGGAACTTTCACTCGTGAAGAGGGTGGTAGAGCTCCCTTATCTTTTAGGTGCTCTGGAGGTAGATAAACATAAAATATACGCTTCAAACTTCAAAATGAAATCTGTGTATGTTGACTACCTGGACGGTACCCAAAAGAAAATTGCTTTAGAAATGTACAAATCAAAACAAAGGCTAAAGGAACATCATATTAAAATCATAGATGAAGTGAGATCTGAGCTGAGTTTAACGGTAGATTATTCGGTGAGAGGTTACATTCATAAAATGACATTATTATGGAGCAAAGTGAAAGTGGATGTAACCTTAATGCTTACCGAACATATGAACGTTGATATTACTGATTTGCTCAAATGAACATAGAAAATAAGAGTCTAACTTATGGGTGCGGCAACAAATACGAGCAGATCTTTCGGTAAACCGGGAATCACAAAAAAGATAAATAAAGAGGCAGAGTAAACTATGTTTGGATGTCAAAGATAAAAAACTTCATTATTATAAATCTGCCCCTGTATTCAGTAAGGACATTCAAAAGAAAAGCCACGAAGGAGGAGGAATAGCAGCAGGTTTAAGACAGTCGAGAAATCAGTAGGATGCCCAATTTCCCGGTTCGCTTGTGGGACGTAATTTTCAAGTCGTCATTTCAAGTAGCATGAGAAATTTTAAGATAAAACTCAAGAGGAGAAGTGGGCGTAAAAGTAATTGAGGGGATGGTAGCGTCATGCCAATTGAAATCAAAGACATTGTGTCTAAGAAAATATTAAGTGAAGTAAAAGGTTATCTAGATATTGGTTTTACTCATTCACTAAATCCCTATACGGGTTGTGCATTTGCTTGCGAATACTGTTACGTCAGAGAAATGCCTATTCAAAAGTTTAAGGATATTCCTTGGGGATCGTGGGTGGATGTCAAGAAAAATGCAGCAGAAAACTATCTAAAGGAAGTCTCTCTTCTAAGACGTAAAAATAAACCCATAAGTATATTCATGTCATCAGCCACAGATCCTTATCAACCTGTAGAGCAGAAGGCAAACATTACAAGAAGCCTGTTGGAAGAAATGGATAAAAACCCACCAGATTCACTTCAAATTCAAACTAGAAGCCCGCTGGTTGCCAGAGACCTTGATATACTGCTGAAATTAAAGGAAAAATGTAGAATTATGGTTTCAATGACAATCGAGACAGATCGCGAAGACGTGAAACGAATTTTTTCGCCCTATGCTCCTGGAATAGATTTACGAGTTAAAGCCTTGAAAAAGATAAATGATGCAGGGATACATACACAAGTATCTATTTCCCCTGTGCTACCTTTTTCACCTAATTTCGCTAACATGTTACAAGGCATAACTGATCGAATTTGGATTGATACGCTATTGATTGGTGATGGTCAAATGGGGATGAGATCTAAGCGGTTAGGGATGCCACAATTATTTGAGGCGAACGGCTGGGAGAAATGGTACGAGAAAAGAATTCATCTGAAAGTCGAAAAATATTTTAAGGCAAGGTTTCCATCTGAAATTATTCATGTATCCAAAAACAGTGCATATCCATTTTGATTTTAAATAGCCATTCATTTAATGAGGATCTTGCCCGTTTTTTCTTCATGCAATAGAAATATTGCAGAAACTGGTGTTCGAAGATCAACTCTCTCATACGAGTCAATGGAGGACGTATGAGTCCTCCATTGATTTAACTTGAAGATGTAGAGGGATTCATTCTATTTTGAAATGACCGTGGAGTAACAATTTGACATCATTCACTCTGATGAATATCGTTTGGAAGTTCATCATTGAGTTTCTGGTACCCGAGCCCCCATGTTTCCATAGAGAATATAATTGGCTTCAGTGAATTTCCTAAATCACTTAAGCTGTATTCGACTCTCGGAGGGACTTCTGCAAAAACAGTACGAATGACAATTCCATCCTCTTCCATTGAACGCAAATTTTCAGTGAGAACCTTTTGACTGATCTCAGGTATACTTTTACGAAGTTCTCCGAATCGATGAGTTCCCTTCAAAAGATCCCTCATAATCAATAACTTCCACTTGTTACCTATCAATCCAACTGTCGTTGCGACGGGACACAACGGCAACTCTTTTTTTGAAATCACTGTATTATCGCCTCCAATAGTTACTATTAGTTTCCTATATAACAAAAAGGTGCCTACTTTCAAAATCAATACATTGCTTATATTATAATTCTGTCGATGAAAAATCAAATGAAAGGAGGAGGGAGTTTGCAAGAGAGTTTATGCAACTGAGTGACTATTTTTTGAATCATATGTTAACGTTCTTGAATTCTTGGAGACAGCATTTAGAGATCAGTTTATTGGCTCTGCAACCTAAAGATAAAATACTAGTTACAAAAAGGTTCCTATGCAACATTAAGGTGCCTACTTACCAATTATCTAAAGTAGAGATAAAATTTTAATGAAGGCATATGCTCACGAAAATAGAAAGGGGTTTAAATATGACGATTACAGAAAACAAACAATTGATGTATCGTTTCACGAACTTCATTAATACGGCAAGCAAGGAACTTGCTGAAGAATTGATTGCTCCAGATGCTGTTTTTTATGTACCTATGCAAAAAGAACCAATGAATGGTCCAAGTGGTTATCTCTCCATAATTCATATGATGAGATCTGGTTTTTCCGATATACAATGGACTGTTAAGGAGCTGGTAGCAGAAGAGGATCTAGTAGCAGCTCATTTTGTCATGAAGGGCACACAAGACGGAGAGTTTCTCGGGTTTCCACCAACGAGCAAAAAAATCGAAGTAAATGCAATGAATTTTTATCGGATCTCTAATGGCCAAATTATTGAAGAGTATGGTCAACCCGATATGCTTGGCTTGCTTCAACAAATAGGGGCAATTCCAAAAGCATAATTAGATTAAAGTAGAAGAGGGACTGCATTTTGCAATCCCTCTTCTTAGTGATTTTACAATTAGGAAATATAAACTACTAGTTTTAGCCTAGTTTTTGCGAACCATTGAACCACACAGATTTGATTGACAAGGTATCTGAAATATTAGTGATCGGATCACCGTTTATGAGAATAAGATCAGCACGTGCACCTTCGGTAATCCGGCCACGATCTTGTAGACCAAAGCAACGGGCCGGTTTGGAAGTAGCCGACTGAAGAGCTTCAATCGGAGTGAACCCAGCCTTCACCAGCAGCTGCATTTCGTGGTGAACACTGGCCCCATGAGCAAGGCCACCAAGGTTCGGAACGGGAACCGGCGCGACATCCGTCCCTACAAGAATATCAACTCCGGCACGGTGAAGATCCATCACATTTTTGAAGCTGTTCTCCATGTTACCTTGTGGGAATGTATTGAAGCTTGAGTTCAAGATATCGATCCAATCCGGACTTAATTTGGAATGAACTCGTGGATCATTAGCCAATTCTGATGCCGGATTACCTATAATCGATGAATTTAACACCAAGCACGGTGTAACAAAAGCTCCAGAATCAGCTATGGATTTAACCAATTCGGACGTGTACTCGGGTCTGTCGATAAACAAGTGGCCCAAACCGTCGACTCCAAAATCGATGGCTGCTTTCGATGAAAGAGCCGTCAAAACGTGGGCAATGACCAACTTATCGAACTTGTGGGCTTCAGTAACGGCTGTTTTTAGAATCTCATCACTTAGAACAGGCAGGCCGGGTGCACCCATAACCGTTCCCTCTTCAATCATGATCTTAATATAGTCGGATCCATTCTCCACTTGGGTATGCACATGTTTGATCGCTTCTTCAACCGACGTCACTTGAGGTATTTCGTCGTGATCGTGAGCGTAGGCGGCCAGCATTGCTTCCCGGTCTTCCTCCGATAACTTCTCTAGTTCCTTTAATACGAATTCAGGTATTTCATCTCCATCAGGTAGTAATTCATCTGGGTGCCCACCAGGAGCGGTAATCGCTGTACCAGCAGATCGGACGTCTGCGATGTCATCGACATTTTTTAGCTGAATTTCGCGCCCTCTTTTCGTAAAATCGCCGTTCATTTCGAGTTCTGTTGTAACACCGAATTTTAAGGCATCTCGTAATCCGCCAATGGAGGTATGGACATGTGCATCAATCAGACCAGGTATTAATGTCGCATTTTCTCCATCGATAATTGTTGCATCACTTGGGATGTCTCCGCCCACTGAAATAATGGACACCCCTTTAATGACAATATGTCTGGGAACAATAATTTGATATCCATCAAAGATTCGTACATTTGTAATCGCCGTAATTTCTTCTGACCCAGCATTCTGATTTAATTTCTCCATCATAACTCCTCCTAATGTGTTTGTAACTGAACACTTCGCAGTATAACTGTTAGATATCTAACAGTCAATATTCTAACTGTTGTTTGACAAGCCTACTGGGATCACTGTATATTTTAGCTACTTACAATTAGATTCCTAACAATTACAGAGGGGAAGATGAACGGTCATGCATTCCCGAGAAGATACGCCTTATATGGATTTGTTTCAAATTATCGGTCTTAAGTTAAAGAAAAGAGCGGATGAGAGTATAAAAGAGCTAGGATTAAGTTCTCAACAAGGAAAAGTAATCGATTATATTTATGAGAATCAAGATAATCATATTATTCAAAAGGATCTTGCAGATCGGTTTCATCTGCGTGGGGCAAGCGTTACAAGCATGCTTCAAGGTCTAGAGCAAAAAGGTTTCATCGAACGTAAAATCCCGGTCAATAATGAACGGCAAAAAAATATTTACGTATTACCAAAAGCGGTTGACTTGATTGAAGACTTCAATAACTCATTTCAAAAAGTGGAGGATGAAATCGTTCAAGCCCTTAATGACAAGGAGAAGCAAATCTTAAAGAAATTACTGATCAGAATTAATGAACGCATATAATAGACTGGACAGGAGAGGTAAATGGTGGCCATAGAACACTGATGACATTGATTTCTCATCAGGAATTATTACTTACAATGGAACGGAAATCTTGGATCAAGAAGATATTTTTCAAGTCAATACTGCATCGTTTGAAAATCTTTCTATTTAAGGCGGTATATTAATGAACAAACTTGAAATTAAAGTATCTAACTATAATCCCAAGTATGCTGAACATACAGTGAAAATGTGGAGAGATAGTAAGGAACGGGCAATTGGTCAGGCTGAAATCCATAACTTCGAAAACCATCTATATTTTTTAAATCATATACTATCTAAACAGTATCAAATAGATTTAGCGTTAATTGATGAAAAAGTAGTTGGAATGATTGCCTATAGTGAAACTGAGATAAGCCAACTTTATATTCATATTGATTATCAAGGGAATGGAATAGGGCGAACCTTGCTTAATAAAGCAAAAGCACAAGCAAATGGAAAATTAACTTTATATACATTTGAAGTGAATAAAAATGCCCAAAGATTTTATGAGGATAATGGATTTGAAATTACTGGTAGAGGACAAGAAAATGAAGAGAATTTACCTGATATACGATATGAATTGAAGTTGTAAAAATCGAATATAAAGTTACATTCAAAAAAGTGAACAGTCTGCAGGTTAGCAGGATGCTTGACCACCCAACCATTTTCACTGGAAATGTAATCCCATGTATTTATCTTGACAGTAATTGAGTCTGACTCGTAATATTTGAAGTGGAGATGTAGGAAAGGGGACTCGCCGGACAATGTGGACTTCCTTGTAATGGTTATCTAAACTGGATCGCACGACTTGGTGTTTTGGTTATAACCACACGCCTGGTTTGTGATGCCGATCCGCAATCATTCAAGGGACGCGAGGAACCGTTTGAATCAAACCCGGGCGCGGATACTTGATGTATCCGCTTTTTGTTATACCTAGGATAATTCCATCTCCAATGAAAAATGGTTTTCTCCCTCCCTTATTAAACGGAGGTAATAAAATGACCAAACTATACGGAAAAACCGCTATTGTGACAGGCACAAGCCGCCCCGGAGGTATTGGAACCGCTGTCTGCCGCACGTTGGCACAAGAAGGCGCTAATGTGTTCTATACCCATCTGTACGATTACGATAAAACAGAGAATCCGGGGGATGCCGACAAAAACTGGCCGGATCTCTTTGCCGAAGAACTTCGCTCCTATGGCGTTAAGGCAGCGCATATGGAGGTCGATCTTACCGATCCCAATTCTCCAGCGCAACTGCTTGATGCATGCCGATCGGCTCTCGGGCTGCCGACCATTCTCGTCAACAACGCTACCTACAGTGTAGCAGCTGATTTCCGTCAATTAAATGCATCATTGATCGATGCGCACTGTGCCATGAACATTCGAGGTACATTCATGCTATCGGCCGAATTTGCGCGTATGCTGGAGGTTGAACTGGCCGTCCATCAGGACCTTTGCGGCGGCCGGATCATCAACCTCACGTCCGGTCAAGGTAAGGGGCCGATGCCTGGCAATCTCGCTTATGCCGCAACAAAAGGCGCTGTCTCCACCTTTACCGAATGTCTATCTGCTGAACTGGCTCAGTTTCACATTACTGTGAATGCGGTTGATCCCGGGCCTACTGATACGGGTTGGATGTCAGAAGAAGTGAAAAAAGCTTTGCTACCGGAATTTCCGATGGGCAGGATCGGTCTTCCTGAAGATGTATCCCGTCTGATTGCTTTTCTGGCAAGCGACGATTCCCAATGGATCACCGGACAAATCATTCATTCTAGAGGTGGTTTCTAATTTCCATAAAACCAAAGGAGGCCGCCGATCAACAGGATCGGCGGCTTTATTCGACTACCGGGTGGATACTATGCTTTGTGAAGAAGTTTATGCAAAGGTGGCGAAAGAAGCTTTACGTCAATACCCAATCAATTGGGTAAAACTTGTCGTCGCCGCCTGTTAACGTCTTCGGAACGCTCCACCGCGCGCCAGAGCATAGAAAATCAAGAGAGCAATGATTGACCCGACGATCGCGGGTATGATATGAAATCCACCCACCACCGGCCCCCTCGGTCCCAACAGTTCATACCCTAACCACGATCCAACAAAGCCAGCAATGATATTTCCAAGTACGCCTCCCGGCACGTCCCGTCCAATCAGATTTCCACTTAACCAGCCAATTAGCCCACCGACAATAAGTATCCAGATTAAATACACGAATTGGTCTCCCTTCCATTGATTTATTACAAGTTATGTTTCGTTAGGGGGAATGTTGCGGATCATCTGCGAATCGACCACTAAACCATTTCCATTTTAATCCAAGGGTAGTAAAATCGGTTGTACCACCACTAGTATGAATGCTGGTGCAGATGGGGGTGAAGATGGCCAGTATAGAAAGGAGGCGCTCAGGTGTTTATGTTTCGAAGTGCTTTTATTACAGCCTTGTTGATGATGTTTCTGATGTCAGGCTTGACTGCTTGTTCTGAGTCAGAGCAAGCGGAAGATAGGGGTGCTTCGACAAAGGCTGACTTCACGGAGCAGATACAGAGCCTTAATCTGAATCTGGAAGAACCGTCATGGAAGCTGGATACCACCCCCGTGAATCTAACGTGGTTCGTTGGAGCCGAATGGTACGGGCATACTTGGGGTGAGAGCCTGACTTCCAAATATGTCACCCAAAAAACAGGGGTCAATATCGAATTTGAAGTATCAACTGGTGAACCAAGCGAGATGTTATCACGAATGTTGACGACCGGTAGTCTGCCGGATCTGATAACTATCGGCTCCTGGGAGAGTGCGGTTAACAAACTTCGGGAGAGTAATCTCGTCTATGCCCTGGATGAGCTAGCCAGCCAGTATGATCCTTACTTTTACAAGGTAGCAGGTGATGGTGCTCTACAATGGTATCGGCAGGAAGACGGCCATACCTATGTCATTCCCAATGATGCGTACAGTCCCGAACAGATGCGTTCAACCGGCTTGACGGGAGCGAACCAAACCTTTCTCGTACGTAAAGATCTGTATGAGTCGATGGGAAAACCGGCCCTTACCACACCAAAAGGTTTTTTAAATGCATTGCAACTGCTGAAGAATCAATATTCTGTTTATAAAGGTCAGCTGATCAGTCCGTTCTGGGCACAGGGGAATGCATCCTATGGGTTGACCGAATATTTGCAAAATCTGCTTGCGATCCCCCATGAACAGAACGGTAAAGTATACGACCGAATGACAGATCCCGATTATATGGAGTGGCTGAAAACATTTCGTACCGCTTACGAGCAGGGCCTGATTAATGTTGATTTTCTGGTCGACTCCAGTGCACAGGTGCAGGAAAAAACCAACCATGCCCAATATTTTATGATGATTCGGGAATGGACAGACATATCGGACCTCAATTCGAAATTGGAAGTCCTTACGAATCAGAATTCATACTATATTGCTGTAGATGGACCCCGGAGCAGCAGGGGAGAGTCCGCGAAACTGTTTCCCGGCAGTATGGATGGCTGGATGGTTACGATGATTAGCAGATCCACGAAAAACCCTGAACGGGCCATCCGATTTTTGACCTATCTGGCCAGCGAAGAAGGCCAAAGGGATTTATTTTTGGGCAAAGAAGGTGAAACCTGGGAGATGAAAAACGGCAAACCGCAGTTGACTGCGGCGATGGTTCAGTTGCATGACACGGACAGGGAGCGGCTGGAAAAGGAATATGGCATTATGGATACCTACTGGATGCTGCGAAACCCTGCTTTCGTTAACAAGTGGAGACCAGAGAATGCCCCATCCATTAAGCAAATGGAGGAGTTCGCCAACCAACAGGCCGATCTGGACAGCGGCATCTATAGGGGACTAGATCCTATAGGGGATTCCGATATCGCGTTAGCCTGGTCACGTATTTCTCAGAATTGGGAAGAAGTACTGCCAGAACTGATTACAGCGAAGGATGAAGCTGCCTTTGACAAAATTTTTGAAAATTTTCTGATACGTCGTGTGAACTACGGCTTTAACCAGGTGATGGAATATCGCCAAGCTGAACTGGAACTGCGGAAAGCCAAGATAGCCAGATAACCATTCCTACTACATTGTTAACTATCAGCTAACTAGTAATATATGGGATAACAAAGGTGGTGAATACATCAGAATGAAATACCTGCTAACGAGATTGAGGAAGCTTTATCGCAATGCCCGTATTTCCCAAAAGCTGTTTCTGGCATTTAGCCTGATGATAGCCATACCTGTTATTTTGATATCCTTTGTGTATATCCGCATGCAAGAAACCCAGCTATATAAGGATGCTATGGCAATGGGCAACAGCCACGTTTCATGGCTGAATGAACAATTGCGCAGAAGAATGGACATGATTGAGAACGCTTCCAATACAGCCCTTACTCAAAAGTCATTTGTGGATTTTATTCATTCCAATATGCTTGTGGATGGACTGCGTCTGGTGAAGTTTAAGCAGAACCAGTTTGAGCAAATGCTTAATATCATTCAAAGCAATGCGATGATCAGTGAGCTTAGCTTTTACGTCGATAACCCAAACTTGTACGAAATCTGGCCTGAAATCTATCACTATAAGAAATTTTGGCCGCAGGATTATTGGGTAAAGCTACGGGACGAAGGGGGTGCGGCTTACCGTTTATTTTCTTTTAGGGATGGTGAACACACATTGTCCTACTATCGTCTGGTTCGCCTTCAAGGGCAGGAGCAAAAACGCCCTAGTATTATGGAAGTGCGAGTCCCGCACAGTATGTTTTTCAGCGATTTGCTCCAGGAGAGCAAGGGGGACTTCTTTTCGGTGTTGATGAACGCAAGCGATCCTCCCCAGTATGTTTACAATCCCCAGCATGAGTTTTCTGAGAAGTATGGACAGGGGATGGAGGAGATCCTTGGCAGTATTTATCACCAGCTGGATATAGTGCCGCAGGAAAGCCCACTTCAGGTTAAGGTGGGTGGTCAGAGCTTCTATGCATTGTATCGATACAACGCTCCGTTGAACACTTATGTGGTCGAGATTGCTTCCCATCAGGCATTGATGAAGGGGCCGCGCAGTTGGTATGCATTTGTGATAACGATTACATTATGTGTATTGCTACTGATTATGCTACTCGTATCCCAAACGACGCGGCGTATTTTCCGGCGGTTGGACAGCGTACTGGTATCCATGCGTCACGTACGTAAAGGCGAGCTGGATGCAATGATTGATACAGGCCTTGATGAGAACGAAAGAGGGGATGAAATCGATGAGGTGGCGGTGAATTACAATAAAATGTTACATGAGGTCAAACGTCTAATGACACAGGTCGTGGATAAGCAGTTAATTGCCAAAAACGCACAGTTGCATTCCCTGCATTCGCAGATTAATTCTCATTTTTTATATAACGCCCTGGAATCGATCCGTATGGTGGCAGAGGTACAGAGGCAGCCTGCTATAGCCAATTCATTGGTGTCGTTGGGTTCCCAGCTACGTTACAGCATGCAGTGGCGTAGCGATACCGTTGCTTTTCGTGAGGAGCTTGCCAATATCAAAAGTTATATTGAATTTATCAACTTTATGGAAGGCGGCAGTATCGTTATGACGGCCGATCTTCCTCAGGAGATACTTCGCTACGCCATTCCCAAGATGTGTATGCAGCCCATCGTTGAAAATGCCGTTCATCACGGGGCACCTTCAGGCGGCAGGGTATCTATAGAGATTACCTTTTCTGTGGAGAATGACAGTCTGCTTTTCATTAACATAAGAGATGACGGAGTGGGGTTAGAGCCTGAGATGTTACACCGTATTCAGGCAGTACTGCGGAGCGAATCGGATACGCCGATGGTTACTAGCAGGAGCGGACTTGGTTTGGAAAACGTGAATAAGCGATTACAGCTTCATTATGGCAAGAATTGCGGTCTTTGGATTGATAGTGTTCAAGGTGCATATACCTGCGTAACGATACGTTTGCCTTGGGAAAATGTAAATCTTGGAGGGTGGTAGAGCATGATTAATATCCTGATTGTGGACGATCAAAAACACATTCGTGACGGCCTGCAGGCCATGCTGCATCAATTTCCTCTGGAGCTGAACAACATATACTGTGCCGCGAGTGGGATTGAGGCGCTGTCCCTATTGCGGCAGCATTGCATTCACATCGTTATTACCGATATTATGATGCCAGATATGGATGGGTTGGCACTCATGGCTCAAACCAAAGAGGAATACAGGGATGTGGAATACCTCATTATCAGCGGTTATAGTGATTTTACATATGCCCAAAAAGCGATCGGGCTTGGGGCAAAGGGTTACTTGCTCAAACCTTTGAAGCGAGAGGATCTGCAACATTCCCTGGAGCATGTATGGCAAGAGATCCAGACACAGCAGGCACTTACGCATAATATGCAGCGTGTATCCCGTCTTGCCCAAGAGACCGATCGTAAAGAATTAAGAATGTTTATGCAAGGTGCGTTATGTGATGACGCATGGATCCTTCAGATTGAGGAACAAAATGATGCGTTATGGCGTAATTATCGCCTAGCCCTGCTGCGGGAAGAAGTTTACATGAACCAGCCCGGAGCCAGCAGCGCCCATAGCATGGAAGCCATTGCTTATCGTGTGTTTGGCAGACAAGGTTGTATTTGCCTGCAACATCGCCCATACCTGATCCTTGCGGTGGATGCGTCCATAGATCCAACTGTTTTGCCTGCAGCGCTCAAGGAAGGAAAGATCAATGTCATAACGGCCATGACTAACCCGATTCAGGGGTTAAAAGAACTACCCGACAGCTATACCCAAGTGCTTGAGCTCTATCGCCACAGTTACCTGTTTCCTGATCAGTATAGTATTTTCCCAGCACATATTGAGCATATGGAACAGCAGTGGCAACTTCCCTATGAAGACTTATATGAACTGTTCCAGTCGATTGGAACAGATAACAGCGGAACAATTACTCAGGGTATTTCTGCAATATTTCACAAAAAGGTGCTGCAACGTTATCCTATTCGCTATACCCAACAGCTCTGCGCCGCCACCGTTCAGATGATGGAGGAATACGAACGAGTTATCCACCCTTATATGGGGGAAGAAGTGCTGGATCTTGAATCATTGCGTAATCTCTTTGATTATCAAGGGATGCGTGATTATATACAAGCACTGCAACAGCAGCTGCTTCGGCTGAATCAGTTATATTATGACTATAAGTGCAGCTATCGCCATTCGCAGGATCTAAATGAAGCCATTCGTTTTATACACGAGAGTTACCACAAACCGCTGGACCTCGCGATGGTATCCAATCATGTATCGCTTAATTATGCTTATTTTTCAAATCTGTTTAAGAAGAATATTGGTAAAGGTTTTGCTGAATACCTACGAGATGTGCGTCTGGATAAAGCGCGGCGGCTTCTCGCCGAAACCGATCATAAAATTGTTGAGGTGGCTGCTATGGTTGGATATGAAAGCTACAAAAGCTTTACACGCGCGTTCCGACTTGTGATGCAGATCCAACCCACAGAGTACCGACAGATGATGCGGCAGAAGGCAGATTGAATCAAAAGCCAAAAAAATGGGATACCACAAAAACAATTGTACCTTTTCAGCGAATTAACCTATTCGATAGAATAAAGATATCCCTTCATGTAAGCGATTTCCTTAATGCACATGGATTGGGAAAAGCTATTATTCTATTAAAGGAGGACAATTATGAAACCATCTCACTTTACGGCGAAACGGTTTATGAAAAAGGTACTCGGTATGTTCCTTGTGGTTGTGATGCTGGCTAGTATTGGCATACTGCCAACTTCAAAGGTTCAGGCAGCGGGAACTACCGTAACCTCAATGGAGTACTTCTCACCAGTAGACGGGCCTGTTATTTCAAAATCGGGGGTTGGCAAGGCCAGCTACGGATTTGTTATGCCTAAGTTCAATGGAGGCTCCGCGACATGGAATGATGTTTACAGTGATGTAGGCGTTAATGTAAAAGTGGGCAACAACTGGGTTGATATCGACCAGGCAGGCGGTTATATCTATAACCAAAACTGGGGGCACTGGAGCGATGGCGGCTTCAATGGTTATTGGTTCACCCTCTCCGCAACAACGGAGATCCAACTGTACTCCAAAGCGAATGGTGTTAAACTGGAGTATCAACTTGTATTCCAAAACATCAACAAAACAACTATCACAGCGATGAATGCGACACAAGGTCCACAAATCACAGCAAGTTTCACAGGCGGTGCAGGCTTTACATATCCAACGTTCAACAATAATCCTGCGGTCACTTATGAAGCTGTTGCGGATGATTTGAAGGTGTATGTCAAACCTGTAAACAGCAACACTTGGATTGATATTGACAATAACGCAGCCAGCGGCTGGATCTACGATCACAATTTTGGCCATTTCACGGATGGCGGAGGTGGGTACTGGTTTAACGTAACGGAGTCGATCAATGTCAAATTAGAATCAAAGACTTCTTCGGCTAATCTTGTTTATACCATTACGTTTAATGAACCTACAAGAAATTCATATGTCATTACGCCATACGAAGGAACAACCTTCACAGCAGATGCGAATGGTTCCATTGGGGTTCCGCTTCCCAAAATTGATGGGGGCGCGCCAATCGCCAAGGAACTAGGCAACTTCGTATACCAGATTAACATCAATGGGCAATGGGTTGATTTGAGTAACTCCAGCCAGAGCAAATTTGCATACTCCGGTAATGGGTATAACAATATGTCCGATGCCGACCAGTGGGGTTACTGGGCCGATTATATCTATGGTCTTTGGTTCCAGCCAATCCAAGAAAATATGCAGATCCGTATCGGATATCCGCTGAACGGACAGGCGGGCGGAAATATTGGCAACAACTTCGTCAACTATACCTTCATCGGTAATCCAAATGCCCCGCGTCCGGATGTATCCGATCAAGAGGATATCTCGCTCGGAACACCAACCGACCCGGCAATCACGGGCATGAACCTCATTTGGCAGGATGAATTCAACGGAACGACGCTGGATACAAGCAAATGGAACTATGAAACAGGATATTATCTTAACAACGATCCCGGTACTTGGGGATGGGGAAATGCAGAACTGCAGCACTACACAAACAGCACCCAAAATGTATATGTACAGGACGGAAAGCTGAATATCAAAGCCATGAACGACAGCAAATCTTTCCCACAAGACCCGAATCGGTATGCACAGTATTCTTCGGGAAAGATTAACACCAAGGATAAGCTGTCCTTGAAATACGGCAGAGTCGATTTTCGTGCCAAGCTTCCTACAGGTGATGGTGTATGGCCAGCACTGTGGATGCTTCCAAAAGATTCAGTATACGGCACTTGGGCTGCATCAGGTGAAATTGATGTTATGGAAGCGAGAGGCCGTCTGCCTGGATCAGTAAGCGGTACCATACACTTTGGTGGACAATGGCCCGGGAACCAGTATTCGGGCGGCGATTACCACTTCCCGGCGGGGCAAACTTTTGCCAATGATTATCATGTATACTCGGTAGTCTGGGAAGAGGACAATATTAAATGGTATGTAGACGGCAAGTTTTACTATAAAGTCACTAACGAGCAGTGGTATTCCGCAGCTGCACCGAATAATCCGAATGCACCTTTCGATGAGCCGTTCTACCTCATTATGAACTTGGCAGTCGGCGGAAACTTTGACGGCGGCCGTACCCCAAACGCCTCCGATATCCCGGCGACGATGCAAGTGGATTATGTGCGCGTGTATAAAGAACAGTAATTTGCGATTTGGGATAGAGCGAATGAAGATCAGATGGAACAGATGCTGGGCAAACCGGAGATCCTGAAATCTCATACTCTATAATTGGCTTACGACCGATTCCCAATATTTCTACCTGGGAATCGGTCGTTTAAATTTAGACTTGATAATGTAGTTCTTCGGCTGCAACTCTTGTCGAAGGACATGAACATTAGGAGGAAATATGAATCAGAAAGAATTTGAATCAGTCATCAATCTCCCTGCAAATATTCGTTATGAATACTTCATCAAAAAAGTAGTGGATTCAGAAGAAGTGTGGGGGCTTTATGAGAATGGTTGGTCAGTTACTGAAGATGATACAGGTAATAAATTACTTCCATTTTGGCCTAAGAAAGAATTCGCGGAATACTGTGCAACTGATGGTTGGGAAATTTACTCAAGTAAAAGTATGGATTTGTACGAGTTCATAGACGATTTTCTACCCAATTTAAAAAAAGAGGGTTTTAAACCTTCAATATTCTTAAATAATGCTGATTCTGCTGTATTAGAAGTCGATATACTAATTGAGGATTTAAAGACAGAACTTGAAAAATACTAACTTAAAACCTCAACGAAGGAGTTTGGAAAACCGTGAAAAATACGAGACGTAAACGAATAAAATTGGGTGATATCTACGCTATCCCTTTGCCTAACGGTAAGTTTGCCTTTGGGAGAAGGCTTAAAGATACCAGCATTGCAATCTATAATCTTATAAGTGACTCTATAGAAGAGATACCTCAAGAAGAAGAATACCAATTTATCGTGGGTGTATATGATGATGTACTGAAATCAGGTGATTGGCGGGTCGTTGAAAATCGTCCGTTCCCGGATGAAGAAGAGGCTTGGCCCCCACCTGCCTGTATCATTGATAAGATATCAGGAGAATATTTGACTTATCATATGGGAGAGATTAGACCTTCTAAAAGCGAAGAATGCGAAGGATTAGAGATTGCGGCTGTTTGGGAAGCCCATCATATTGTTGATAGAATAATGGGAGATGATAAGCGGCACCGAGACCCGAATAAATAGTGTACGAGTATACCATCTATGGTTCCAGAGATCAGGTGTAGCGGTTTAAACCGCTTTTTCACTTTCCAATACTAACATTAAGTCACGGCCTACATACGTTT
Source organism: Paenibacillus sp. FSL H7-0940 (assembly GCF_037979415.1). NCBI lineage: Bacteria > Bacillati > Bacillota > Bacilli > Caryophanales > Paenibacillaceae > Paenibacillus > Paenibacillus sp. FSL H7-0940. The sequence continues at coordinate 1,885,649 of NZ_CP150280.1, read as the reverse complement.
CTATAGGGGTAACACCAAGCGCTTCAACCATTTGCTCTGTTAAAGTACACTCTTCTGGCATCTTATATAAACAAAATCAACCGAGCCAAGCCCTCCTTTTACAAAGAGGGGTTTGGCTTGTTTTGCATTCAGATGTAAGTAATGCAAAGTGAACTTGACACATAATGCAAAGTGAACTATGCTAAAAATGTAAAGTAAACATTGCAAGGACGTGATCACTTGAAGACAAGAATTGCAGAACTGCGTAAGCAGCATAAGCTGTCACAGGAAGAGCTGGGACGAATTGTTGGTGTTACCCGGCAAACCATTACCTCTCTTGAAAGGGGAAAATACACGGCTTCCCTTATTCTTGCTTACAAAATTGCCAACTTTTTTGGACTCGCCATTGAAGATGTTTTTGATTTCAGCGAAGTGGAGGAAATGTAAATGGACAAGTACAAGATTAAAGTAAAAACTCGCAAAAACGTACTGTCACTGGTAGCGGCTGCTACCCTATTGATCTATGTAGGACTTATATTTTACCGAGGTGGACTACCCGATTTACCTAGTTTTATAAAGGGATTTCACACAGGCGCTTTTATCGGGGTTGAAGTGGCCGTCGCTTTTTTCCTCGTCAGGTATATAAAAGCCAGTAATAATGAAGCCGAGCTGAAGAAGCAGTATATTGAGGAGAATGACGAGCGGAGTGTAATGATACTCCAGAGAGCCGGCACACTCAGCACAGCAATCATTCTCATTGGTATGGGCATTGCCTCCGTGATCGCCGGTTTCTTTAATCCCTTGATATTCTATACCTTACTAACTTGCTTATTATTTGTTTTAATCGTATTTTTTGCACTGTGGATGTTTTATGCGAGAAAAATTTAAGGTTTAGATCAAAGCAGTGGAGAGAGGTGGATGTTTACCGGATATCGATTTACGGACAGGTTATTTTCGGTATATGGTATTATTTGTTTGATGGAGTAAAATAAAGGGTGAGACTAACATGAGTCAGCGTTTCCCAATAAAGGTAAGCATAACGATCAAAGGCTTAAAAGGGAGTGAACTATATTAAAATACAGCATCCCTATTTACGACAAATTCAGCTTAAGAGGCAACAAGTACCCACCTATAATCGTTACCCCTTTGATTTGGCGGTCATTCGAAACCTAAATACTCTTGATTTCCACCCCAAGGTAACCTATATCGTAGGTGAAAATGGGATGGGCAAATCAACACTGATGGAGTCCATTGCTGTCGCATGGGGATTTAACCCGGAGGGTGGGACGATCAACTTTTCCTTTTCAACCCAGGCTACTCACTCGAGCTTATATGAATATATACAATTGATCAGAGGTCCGCGACGCCCGAAGGATGGCTTCTTCTTCCGGGCAGAGAGTTATTATAATTTAGCCACGACGATCGATGAGTTGGACAGCCAACCATCATTCGCTCGCCCTATTATAGAATCTTACGGTGGGAAGTCCTTGCATGAGCAATCGCACGGAGAGTCGTTCTTTTCCACTTTCATTCATCGGTTCGGGGAGAAGGGATTATATATACTGGATGAGCCTGAGGCTGCATTGTCTCCCCTTCGCCAAATGGCGATGCTGACACGAATCCATGAACTTGTTTTGCAAAACTCTCAATTTATAATTGCGACCCACTCCCCAATCCTTATGGCATATCCAGATTCGATTATTTACAATCTAAAGCCAGATGGTGTCGAAGTCCAAGTATTGGAAGAAACCGACCATTATATGATTATGAAAGAGTTTGTGAATAACAAGGATAGGATGCTCAGAGAGTTATTCGAAGAAACTCAAGATTAAATCCACTGCTATCCTATAGAATCTAAAAGCTTAAGAGAGATCGTTACAAAGAAAGCGATCTATTGTCGAGATTAAGCTAACGGGAAACGTTAGCTTAATCAAACTTAATAAGGCATCAAATTGATCATCTGCTGATTTCAACTAGCGGACTGACGACAGGGATCGTTGCAGAAATGCTAACGATCCTTTTTTGTATATGTTTACGTAGGAGTATTTAAATCACGAAAAAGGGCTCCTCCGTAGACTAGGACGCCCCAAGTGCAGGTCAGCGATCACATACCTGGATATAAAGGGAAAACAGTAGGTGTTGCCCGGCAAAGTGATGTTTTTATTTTTCACAGTCCGATCGGTAATTTTGGTGATGCTGAGTATCTTACATGCTGTAGGCTTAGTAGAAGTGATTTTGTAGAACCATTCAAACGCTCTACACAGAGAAACAACGGATCGAACAGGAAGAACGGTACAACTATATTGGACTTTTATGGAAAAATAAGGTATATAAAGCCACTGCTTCTATATATTTTAAAACAGAAGATTCTATTTTCTGGCATGGGTGCTTGTAGGGGGGAATGCATGTTTCATTATTTTCTGAAGATAAGCAGAAACATTGTTAGGATTGCAACTGTGAAGCATTCGTCCTAAATCGAGGAAGTATAAATATACTACTCACTATTTTCATCATCTAATCGCCGACGAAATATCAAAGCCGAAACAGCAAATATAATAAAAGATAATGTTGAAGCAGCAGTAACCATCTTCAACACACTTCCTATTGGAGGGTTAAACAACAGAGCAATTGAGATGATTAAAACAGCACCTGTTAAACCCATTCCCAAAATCGAGATCGCTAAAATCTTGTTCATCAAATCACCTCACAGGTTGAAATAGAGTTTCTCATTGCATAATAATAGTTTAATACATGATGAATTAGTATAGAATGTAACAAAAAGTATAGCAAAGATTTAGTAGCGATTGCTTCCGGGAATGGGGGAAGCAATCGCTATGTTTTTTTTGCGGATTTTTTTATTTTTTGTCCGCCACATGTGTACAAAAAAATAAAAAGATGATACATTAAAATCAATCTAACCCTTTTTATAACAGGTTTTTCCCGGAGAATTATGTGTCTCCTGTACGAGGACATACGTATATCGAGGAGGGAATGGAATGTCAAGTCAAGCATTGGACCAATTTTTAAGTTCGAACATCGAAGATCTAAAGACTAAAGGTCTATATAACGTCATCGATACGCTGCAGGGTGCAAATGGTCCTGTTATTCGTATCGACGGAAAGTCCTTAATCAATTTGTCTTCCAATAACTATTTGGGACTGGCAACAGATCACCGCCTGATTGATGCTTCAGTTAAGGCGTCGCAGACATACGGGGCAGGCGCAGGGGCTGTGAGAACAATTAATGGTACGATGGATCTCCATATTGAGCTTGAAGAAAAACTGGCCCGTTTCAAAAAAACGGAAGCCGTTATCGTGTATCAATCGGGATTTAACTGCAATATGGCTGCTATATCTGCGGTAATGGACCAGCATGATGCGATTTTATCAGATGAGCTGAACCACGCTTCGATTATTGATGGCTGCCGCCTGTCGAGAGCCAAGGTGATTCGCTTTAAGCATTCGGATATGAATGATTTAAGACAGCAGGCGAAAGATGCGAAGGAATCCGGTCAGTACCATAAAATTATGGTCATCACCGACGGGGTTTTCTCCATGGATGGTGATATAGCAAAGCTGCCTGAAATCGTGAAAATAGCAGAAGAATTCGATCTGATTACTTATGTGGATGATGCCCACGGTTCGGGCGTTCTCGGAGCAGGTGCGGGAACCGTGAAGCATTTTGGATTGTCCGACCACATTGACTTTCAAATTGGTACTCTTTCCAAGGCGATTGGCGTTGTCGGCGGTTATGTGGCGGGTAAAAAACAACTGATCGAATGGTTGAAGCTGAGAAGCCGTCCGTTTCTGTTCTCGACATCGCTACCTCCGGCTGCAATCGCTTCTTGTAGCGCTTCTGTCGACATTTTGATGAATGACAAAGAGCTGATCGAGAAGCTGTGGGAGAACGGCAATGATTTGAAAAATGGCTTGAGCCGGCTTGGATATGATGTAGGCCAAAGCGAAACGCCGATCACACCTTGTATCATTGGCGATGAAGTAACCACCCAACAGTTCAGCAAACGGCTTTATGAAGAAGGCGTTTACGCCAAGGCAATCCTGTTTCCGACGGTTCCGAAAGGAACCGGAAGAATACGCAACATGCCGACAGCTGCCCATACCAAGGAGATGCTCGATCAGGTGATCTCCGTTTATGAGAAAGTTGGCAAGGAAATGAAGCTGATTTAGCTGCATTCGCGGGAGTACATTTCGGGAGGAATGTCTTATGAACAAGATTTTGGTGACCGGAGCACTGGGCCAAATCGGTTCTGAGTTAGTTGTTAAATTACGTGAAATTTATGGTGCGGATCACGTCATTGCTACAGATCTCAGGTCATCAGCCCACGAAATTACCCGATCCGGGCCATTCGAGCTGCTGGACGTGACGAATGATAAGGCGATGTTCGAAATCGCCAAGCGGTACGAAGTTGATACCGTCATCCATTTGGCTGCGCTGCTGTCGGCTACCGCAGAGGAGAAACCGCTGCTTGCCTGGAATTTGAATATGGGTGGATTGATGAATGCACTTGAAATATCCAGGGAGCTCGGCTGCCAATTTTTCACTCCAAGCTCCATTGGATCTTTTGGTCCTTTGACTCCGAAAGACAATACCCCTCAGGATACGATCCAGAGGCCCAATACGATGTACGGCGTGAACAAAGTGTCCGGCGAACTGCTTTGTGATTATTATTTTCACAAATACGGCCTGGATACTAGGGGGCTGCGATTCCCGGGTTTGATATCTTATATGACGCCTCCCGGCGGAGGAACGACGGATTACGCCGTGGAAATTTATTACGCAGCCGTGACGGCTGGCCGATATACATCTTATATCGCCAAGGACTCAAACATGGACATGATGTATATGCCGGATGCCCTGAACGCTATCATCGATTTGATGGAAGCGGATTCTTCCCGGTTGATGCACCGAAATTCATTTAATGTCACCGCAATGAGCGTGGATCCGGAGGCGATCGCTGCAGCGATTCGGGATGAGCTTCCCGGCTTTATCCTCGATTATGACGTTGATCCAAAGAGACAGGCGATTGCCGATAGCTGGCCGCATTCCATTGATGCGACGGCAGCGAAAACAGAATGGGGATTTCATGCTCGCTACGACCTGAAGGCCATGACGAAGGATATGCTTTCACATCTAAGCGAGAGACAAATGCTTCGCAAGGCTTAAAGTTATTATGAATTCGATCGAAGAGTGACATCGCTAAAAAAAGCAAGAAAGGGGAACTTATAAAAACAAAAACAGAACGAAATTGTCGAGGGACAAGAACATTGTTCCATTAAAGTCGCTATTACAGCGGCTTTTTTTTGTTTTAAGGACAAGAACGTTGTGTCATTTCGGATTAGGTATCTATCTAAATAGCATCATGATGAAGATCATGTGTCAAGAAAAAAGCACATGAATTTAAGAATTCGCGTGAATAACGATTTTTTTATTAGAAATAACGTTTTTCCGGTAAAGACCAATCAATCTGCGCCAACCATCGGGACGCGAATATGTGCTTAGGGGTTCCACCTAAGATCGTGAATGCAAATTTCATAAGTACAAAAAGACACTTGCTGCATTCAAGCTCAACATCATAAAGGAAGCAACCGATTATTTGCTATTTTGGATTAAGATTAATTTTACAAAATATGGATTATAAATAATCTTCGGTTTAATGAAATCAATTGTATGTAAGTGAGGATTTATACTTAACGGGGATATTCTGATTTGTAGTGGTGGTAATTACCCATTAAGCAAGTTGATTCAAAGTATGGTGAAACAGGCGGGCCATCCTACCAACCTGAACTCTCTCGGCTACAAACATTATTCTATGACTGCCTGGTTCTGACAGATCTAAGCAGGGAGTCGAGCCAGATCAGATTCGGCAAGAATAGCCTTTCTGTTCAGATCATACTAGTTTATTATCAAGTATCCTTCAGCAAGTCAACCATGTTAGAATAGTGAATTTCACTCAGTTGCTCGATAAAGTTATCTACCCTGTAGTTCTCCGGTTCAACTATCCAGAGACAAATTACTCCTACCAATCCAGATATCATGTATTCGATGCCAATTTTTATCTTCTCATCGTAGCGATGATCGCCGATTCCCGAAAAAATGATCGTTTTAAAAGCCTCTTTCAAGTAAACGGAGAAGTTTGGATAAATATTTTGAGTGATCATTGTCTTAAAAAATATCATATTGGCTTCAATATCGTCGAAAATCGTTTTTAACATGGTCGCAAACATATCTTTATCCATCTCATGAATTGAACTCACTTCCAGGCTTAAGCAAGCATTTAAACTCTCCACGTTTTCCTGAAATAACTTCTCCATGAATTGAGGTTTATCTACATAGTGCAAATAAAATGTGTTGCGATTTATCATCGCTTCTTTGGCAATGTCCTGCACAGTAATTCGTTCATAGCCTTTGGTTTGTACTAATCTCAGAAATGCTTCTTTAATGGCTTTCCGCGTTTTGAGAATGCGCAGATCCACTTTATCTTTACCCAATTCTTGCTTCCCCTCCATAAATAATAGTCGGATTTATCAAAAGTGATGTTTAATTAACATATTGAATAATATCAACCATTGAGTCGTTTAAGTGTACGTTTTACAATCAAAACTGTCAATTGAACTCACTAACTCATTCATAAAAGGAGAATCATAAATGAAAACACTGGCGATTATTGGTGCAGGTAAGGGATTAGGATTATCTATTGCGAAGAGCTTTGGCAAGCGCGGCTTCCAAGTGGCATTAATTGCAAGAAATGCTGCAAAGCTGCAAGATATGGTGGATGAACTGAAAGCGGATGGTATCGAGGCATCTTATTTCGTAGCAGATATTTTTAACAAGGAACAGATTGAACAGGCTATGACCAACATGAAAGAAAAGTATGGTCAGATTGATGTGTTGGAATTCAGTCCAACAGCAGGCAATTATCCTCCCACTTCTGTATTGGAGTTAACGGCGGAGAACGCCAGGGACGCATTTGAGGCGAATGTGGTTAGTGCCATCCATGTCGTCAATGCTGTTCTCCCTGATATGCTCGCTAGGAAAGAGGGAGCCTTGCTCTTTACCTCAGGATTATCCGCCATGTACCCTGTGTCCATGATGGGGAATATCGGTATTGCTCTTGCAGGGTTACGCAATTATGTTGCTAATCTTCATACTTCATTGTCTGCTCAAGGGATTTTTGTGGGCCACCGCTCATTAGGTTTATTGATCAAGGAGTCAGGTACCGGCGCAATTAATGATCCGGATGTAATTGCAGAGATGTGGTACCAGGCCTATGTAGAGAAAAACGTATGGGAAGAAGAGTATCCTAAGGGGGTTACCCCCGAAACCATTCTGTTTTAACATTGGTGATGATTTCAGCAGGTCATAACATACAGTTTTAACCAAGTAGATGAGCTTGAGAACTAGGCATATATTTTGTGCTAAGAAACGCTTGAAAGAGATGAAGAAGCCGCTAATTTAGAGGCTTTTTTGTTTTTCGGTACAATTTCTTGTCCCGAGCCAAAGACAAGAAATTGTACCGATTACCGAAATGGACAAGAACATAGTCCGATTGCCGATTAGGCTAATATCTAATTGTTATTTTGCCTGTTAATTCATTAAGCTGACGGGCAGTTGATTTAACTTGAAAGCTCGCTATTATATAATTAAAAAAATCATTTTTCCTGGAAAATAATAATGGAAGAACACAAAGGAAAAGTGTATTACGAACGTGAGACGGTGGAACTTCGAGAAAAAGCTTACGAACTCAAAAACTTGTGAAGACATATAATGGTTGCGATCCAGAGGAGAAGAAATAATATGTGCGACAAGACAACGCAAAAAAGATCACTTCATTGTAGAATATAAGAATTATGAGATGGGCGGGAATTGTACATTTTTTCGGGGGAAGTTCTTTATTATGTGTACTAGGAAAGAATAAGCAGGGCTTATACAATAACATTAGAGATTGTAAACGCTTGCTTTTAATTCTGAGGGTGCAATCAATGAATTTCCGTAATCCCGTATATGAAGGATTCTATTATTCCAATACCAAAGGAGATGCCTTATGAATCAACAACAACTACCTAAGCCCCACCAACCGCTCGTAACCCACATCTTCACTGCTGACCCGTCCGCCCATGTCTACGAGGGCAAAATCTACATCTATCCTTCCCATGACCTCGATCATGACGAGCCGAGCAACGATAACGGCGACCAGTATAAAATGGAAGACTATCATGTCCTCTCGATGAACAACTTCGATTCCCCGGTGGTTGATCACGGCGAAGCGTTGCATCTGAGAGATATTCCGTGGGCCTCCAAGCAGCTCTGGGCACCGGATGCCGCTTATAAGAACAATACCTATTACCTGTTTTTCCCGGCACGGGATCATGACGACATCTTCCGTCTGGGTGTGGCAACATCAGAGTCTCCGGCAGGCCCATTCATGCCGCAACCGAATTATATGGAAGGCAGCTTCAGTATCGATCCGGCCGTACTGGTGGATGACGACAATCAGTCATACATCTATTTCGGCGGACTCTGGGGTGGCCAGTTGGAGAAATGGCAGACTGGCAGCTTCGTGCCAGATGCAGAAGGACCTGCTCCTGACCAGCCGGCGCTTGGACCGCAAGTTGCACTGCTTAGCGACGACATGCTGTCCTTCCAAGGCAAGCCTGCCGAGATATCGATTGTCGATGAAGACGGGAATCCGATTCTGGCTGGGGATGAGGAACGGAGATATTTTGAAGGCCCATGGGTGCATAAATATAACGGCTATTACTACCTGTCCTACTCTACAGGAACCACGCATAAGCTCGTATATGCGATCGGCAAGAACCCGATGGGACCATTCACGTTCAAGGGCGAGATTCTCTCTCCGGTTATCGGCTGGACAACCCATCACTCCATTGTGCAAGTTGAAGACAAGTGGTATCTGTTCTATCACGACAGCTCCCTGTCGGAAGGCGTCAACCACAAGCGCTGCGTTAAATATTCGGAGCTGAACTACAACGAAGATGGAACGATCCAGAAGATCAATCCTTATCCGGGTGCGGAGTAAGTTAGCTGGTTAGCGGAAACAGATAAGATTACAATATAAGGCATAATACATGAGGCAGCTCCTGACGGGGCTGCTTTTTTGATAGGAGGAGGATCAGTTGTTTCACTCAAACTTGGAGAAAATCTCTGCTGAACAAAGAATACTTCAGCAGTATACTGATTGAATTAATAAATTTATCTTAATTAAACATAAAGCCTTCTTTCCTTCGGAGAGAAGGCTTTATGTTTAATTAGAATTTTGTTGACACACATATATCCTAATGGCTTTATCCAGTTGAGTGCGTGAAGCGCGTGTCGACGAGTTTTAGTAGGGAACTTCTTTTCCTGTCGAGGGACAAGAAAATAGTCCGATTAACGATTAGATGAGTATCAAAATAAAAAAGCTATATAGAGGAGAGTGGGTTTTAACTTGGGTCAGTAGCGCTACAGGGAAATACTTAACCCATAGAAAGGGATGAAATAGTTGTTTACTTAGATACGTATTGTGTCTTATAATTTTCACAAAGATACATATCGTATCTTAAAAAAGTTTGTATCGCACAAGTAATGTAAGGGTGCTCGCATCTTGGTTCCAGTTTTTGTAGAAAGAGGGTACGAGCGATGGAAACGAAAAAAACGCCTTGGCAGGCACCGGAATTAGAGGTGCTGGATGTGTAGCAAACGATGGCTGGCTATGGATTCAGGCAAATTGATTGGATCGAAGAACATGATGCAGACCTATATGATCCATCGTCTTGATGATCATACTTCAAATTGAAAATCGTATTCTTGCTCAAAAGGTCGCCTGTGGGCGGCTTTTTCGATGCTCAGATGAGAGACAAGAACATTGTACCATTCCAAACCAAGACGACTATGATTGATATTGAGCAGCAGCTAATTAAGGCGTAGCATCAGCCTCCTGTTGATGTAACATTTGTTAGAATACGTTGCGAAATTCGTTACGCCGCTCGACAAACATTGTCCAATTGAGGCCTCCACGAAAAAATGATTTCTCCAAAAACGGCTTATACAGACAGTTCATAATATATAACGGAACCTGTTCTTTCAAATCCAGTGGTTGAAACACATGTGATGCATCATCGTAAACGGCTCTTCTTTTCTCAGCTTCAAATGGACGGGGGTGAAGGAGTCAAAAAATACTCGTTTATTATGTTAAAGAGGTTCTACACCATTTATAGCGTTGTGAGAGGGGAGTGATCATTTTGAATACTTCTAAACAAATGATGTCTCATAATTCCAATGATCGTTTTAGTAAACTTGGAATTTATAGCGTCCAAAGTGTCTTTATTATTCTGTTCTTGCTGTTAACCCCTGTCTACTATTTGAACAAATGGGACTTTAAACGTCACAAAAAGCGGAATCCTTTCTACACCAGTAAATTGGTTCGATTGCAAGAGCGTTATCCGATTTTCTACGAATTGGCCATGTACGTTCAAAATTTTCCTATTCCTCGTAATGTTTACAAAGTTTTACCCCCTTTAAAGGGCGATGTTCTTCAGGTGGGCTGTGGTACAGGTTTATTGAACAAGTATCTTCGCAAGCAGAAGGATGTTCGTTTTCTCAACATGGATCCGAATATAAATGCTCTAAAACTTGGAAAGAAGTGGGGAAGGTTTAATTCTTATATCCATGCTTTCATTGATAAACCAACTTCTTTACCTGATCATAGTTGCGATATGATTTTGTTTGCAAGAAGCTTTCATCACATTCGCTATCACAAAAAAGCCTTCATAGAGAGCTGCAGACTGTTACGTGACGGTGGATCTATCATTATTGCGGACCCGGTTGTTCTCAAGTCTCTTTCAGGTTCTGTAACGGACGGTGGTTATATGGCGAACTCTTCAATTGATGGTGTAATTTGGAGATTTACCAAAGATACATTAATTACTCACATAGAGCGCTGTCTTCCTCCTGAATTAAAGATAGAATCAGTAACCGAAACGAGACAAGTGCATGTAACGAATTATAATTTATTTGTACCTCAGACAGATATCGTAGTGGTACTGCGAAAAAGGGAGGCTGTATACAATGACAACTAAATTTATTTATGGTGTTTGAAATCTGCAGCATTATTCAATGTTTATCCGTTGCTCAGCCAGAAACATGTCTTGCGGATAATATAGGTAAAGGTATCTCTCCACAGAGGTGCCTTTTTTTGTTTTTAGGAACCAAGTCTTGTCCCAAGCTGAAGACAAGATCATTGTGTAGGCTGCAACGTTTGTCGTGTCAAGGGAAGATGAGTTGCACGGGAATAACGGCGTTCTTAGGAGAATAGATATCATCCATTTGTTCACGTAACAGCTTTACGGCTGTTCGTGCCATTTCCTGTTCATCCTGCTGCACATAAGCTACGCCTGAAAGATGTGGATTATCAAAAGATAGCAAGTCGATATTTGAGTGAACGTTCAGAAGACTGATAGCGGCGGATGTAAGGCGTGCTGTTTCTTCAGTCAAGGAAAAGGCTGCCGAAATTCCACTGTGGTTCTGCAAGAAGTTGCTTACATAGTCCAATGCTTGCTCGCTGCGTAGAATGTCGAGAGGGATGTGACACCACAAGCTCTTGTCAATCGAGATGCCTTGATCTGTGTACGCCTGCTCAAAGCCGAGCGTACGATCCTCGACGGCTGTATTGGCATTTTCAGGTGAGATGAGCGCAATCTGCTGATGACTCTTGGATAACAAATGGGATACAGCTTTATACGCACCGCCGTAATTGTCGGATGTAATGGTGTACGTCTCAATGTTGCGCAGATAGCGGTCGATGAACACACACGGGAATTTATCGAGCGACAGACGCAGTAATGATTCGTTATACTTCTCATCTTCTGTTGGAAAAACGATCAACCCCTTCACACCGAGCTCCGTTAGTGTACGAATGACGTTTGATTCGATAGAGGAGGACTCGCGCGTGATGCTTAGTACCATGCTGAGGCAGGCTTCTTGTAGGAAGTGTTCCGTGTAGTCAACGAGCTTCTGAATGACACGGGTTCTCATCGTCGGAATGATGAAGCCGATGAGCGGCATGGAGCACGCGCTGCGTGGGGATGGCGAGAAATTGATGCTAGAAACAACAAGACTAGAAGAGACGAATGAGCCTTTGCCTTGTACGCGTATAATTAATCCTTCGTCAGCTAGTAGGGTTAGGGCGTTCCTGACGGTTATTTTACTTACTCTGAATTCGTCCATTAGTTCTTGTTCAGAAGGAATGCGGTCCGTTGGCCGAAGCTGCCCTGATTTAATTTTCTGTATAATGTTTTCTCGAATTTGTTTGTAGAGCGCCAGCTTTTTCAAAGAGTAGCATCTCCCCATAAACTTTATGATTTTATAATCAATTGGTTATATAAAGCTTATTTCATATATATTATAATACGGCATGTAAAGCGCTTACAATATGGAATCTGAGAAATTGTTGCGAAGGGGTCTTTTCTTTGAAAGGTTAGAATTATGTTAAGGATGGTGGTGCCAAGATGGATTGTAACCGCTTAAATTAACAGAACTAACTAGTCAGCCGACTTTTCAAATGCATAACAAAAAAGAGAGGATGACGAACAAATGAAAAAACGCAGTGCTTTAATCTCCATCGTTACTCTCCTGATTATGTCACTTGTTTTTACTGCATGTGGTAATCCTTCTGGTTCAAAAACGGAAACACAACAATTAGGCGCTAATGCCGGTGAGAATGCAACAGAATTATCATTTTGGACATTCGCAGATTTGCACGGCAAGCATTTGGATAAAATGCTTGGGTTATGGAACCAACAGAACCCAGACAAACAGATTAAGTTGAATGTAACGGTTATGCCTTACGATGATATGCACAACAAGCTCTTATTGGCAGTTACAAGCGGAAAAGGTGCTCCTGATATCGCGGATATTGAGCTTGGTCAATTCCCTAAATTCTTGGAAGGTGACAACGTTCCCCTGGAATCTTTGAATGATGTATTTACACCATACAAAGACGTTGTTGTTCCTTCACGTGTCGAGATTTACTCCAAAGCCGATCAGGTTTATGGCTTTGATTATCACGTAGGTGCTACGCTTGCTTTCTACAACACTGAAATTCTCGAACAAGCAGGTGTTGACTACAAGACAATCAAAACGTGGGAAGATTACAAACAAGCAGGTATCAAGGTTTACGAAAAGACTGGCAAGTACTTAGGTACTGCTGATACATCAGCTTCGTGGCAAGCATCGCTGCTACTAGCTCAGCAAAATGCCGATTTTACAGATGAAAATGGTAATCCAAAAGTGAACTCGCCTGAAATGATTAAAGCGTATGAAATGTTAGTCGATCTGCAGAAGAACAATGTTATTCATACGATCCCTGGCGGACAACCCGACACAGAAGAAGCAAAAGGTGAATATAACAAAGGCAACTACGCAAGTGCATTGATGCCTGAGTGGTACATGTCCCGCTTTGTAAACGAAATGAAAGACCTTAAAGGTAAGTATGCAATAGCTCCATTGCCTGTATTCGAAGAAGGTAATCCTCGTTCCGTTGGCTTAGGCGGTACTGGCACAGTTGTTACTAAGAATGGTAAAGACGTTCAGTTGGCAAAAGAATTTGTAGCCTTTGCTAAGCTTTCGAAAGAAGCTACTACAGAAATCTGGAATACACTTGGATTTGACCCAATCAACATGGAAGTATGGAAAGATGATGCAGTTACGAAAAACCCTGAAAATGAATACGTCCAATACTTTAAAACAAATGCATTTGATACTTTGAATGAAATCAAAGACGAAATTAGAGCGATTAAGTCCGTTAAAGCTTCACCAACCATCGGCAATATATTCAATACGGTTACTTTGAATGCTATCTTTGAAGATGGCCAAGACGTAAAGGAAGCGTTGGATGAAGCACAAGCAGCAATTGAACAAGAATTGAAATAAATATAATAAGTAAATGATTTGATTAAACCTGTCGGCAGGTACAGTGGTCGGCAGGTTTAACCATAGTCAAGGGAGATTGAGAATATGATAAAGAAATTTGTATACTCTCAAAAAGTTGCACCTTATGTTTTTGTATTGCCATTTATACTCATATTTTTGGTATTCTGGTTTTTTCCGCTTGTAAATTCATTCGTAATGAGCTTTCAAGATAGGATGCTGGGACAGGATCCTAAATGGATTGGTGAAGCAAATTATTCGAAATTACTTACTGATAAAGTGTTTTTGACATCTATTAAAAATAGCATTGTGTACATGTTAGGAACCTTAGTGCTGTTGATTCCTTTTCCCATGTTATTCGCCGTTATGATCAACAGTAAGTTAATGATGGGAAGAGAGTTTTTTAAATCTTCTTTCTTTCTCCCTGCATTGACATCTGTCGCAGTTGCGGGTACCATTTTCCGCCTTACATTCGGTGAGATGGAAGGTTCATTAATGAACAGTTTCCTAGGTCTATTTGGTGTAGAGCCTATCAAATTTTTGAAAGACGGAAATTGGAGTATGGCAGCACTGTTAATCCTCGCATGTTGGAGATGGACAGGCGTTAATATGCTTTACTATCTATCGGGTTTGAAAAGCATTGACAATGAATATTATGAGGCTGCTTCAATTGACGGTGCATCTGCTTGGCAGAAGTTTAGAACGATCACAATGCCATTATTGAAGCCGACCACGGTATATGTTACCACAATTAGTGTTTATGCAGGTTTAGCAATGTTTACCGAGAGCCTGATGATGTTCAACGGTAACAAATCACCCCAAAATATTGGCTTAACCATTGTTGGATATCTGTATAGACAAGGGATTGAGCAGAATAAGCTGGGTTACGCAGCTGCAGTTGGTATCGTTCTGTTAGTCATTGCTATGGTTATCAATTTAACGCAGTTGAAATTTAGTGGAATGTTCAAAAAGGAGGAGGATTAAAGTGGGCAGAAGTCAGACGAGGAGTGATTTCATCTCTAGAATAGTAATTATTTGTTTATTCATTATACTATTCGTTATAATTATGATCCCATTCTACGCAGTGGCCCTATCTTCCTTTAAACCAGGTGAATCATTAGTTAGATATGGTCTTAACCTAAGTTTGGATTTTGAAATCATGAGTTTTGATAATTTCATCTTTCTGTTTACTGGAGAACATGATTATTTTGTGTGGTTTTGGAACAGTATGATTTTAACAATCGTTCAAGTGGTTTTAACACTTTTTGTAAGCGCATTTGTTGCATATGGTTTTGCAGCATATCATTTTAAAGGTAAGAACTTCCTCTTTATATGTGTTTTGCTCATTATGATGGTGCCTTTCGAAATACTGCTGGTTCCTTTGTACAGCCTAATTAATGATTTGGGAATGGTGAATAGCTATACGGCAATCATTCTGCCCGGTATAGCCAATGCCGCGACAATATTTTTCTTCAGGCAATATCTACGAAGCATACCCAAAGAGATTATTCAATCTGGGCGGGTTGATGGCGCAAACGAGTATGCGATTTATTTCAGACTAATTATGCCGATTATGAAGCCATCGTTTGCAGCAATGGCCATATTGAATGGTATGAATAGCTGGAATAATCTATTGTGGCCATTCATGGTGCTCGGAGATCAGAGTAAATATACACTTCCAATCGGTTTGAAAACGTTGTTAACTCCTTATGGCAATAACTATGACTTATTGATCGTGGGCTCCTTCTTCTCCATCATTCCAATTTTCATACTATTCATTGTTTTTCAGAAATATTTCATAGACGGTATGACTGCAGGCGCTGTTAAAGGGTAATCTATATTATGATGAAACAGGTGATAAGATGGAAATTCAACAACGAGCGTCACACGACATTCAACCATTAATTGAACAGAGAGCTGATCCTTTTATTTACAGACATTCGGATGGTTATTATTACTTCGTAGCATCCGTTCCGGAGTATGATCGGATTGAAATCCGTAGAGCCCAGAACCTTGAGAAGCTTGTTACATCAACTCCTGTAGTGATCTGGAGAAAGCGCGAGAATGGTATCCTTAGTGCCAATATTTGGGCACCCGAACTGCATTTTATTGATGACAAATGGTACGTGTATTTCGCTGCCGCATACACGACGGAAACGAATGAAGGTTTGTTCGACCATCGGATGTACGTGCTAGAGAATGAAAATGCCAATCCGCTCGAAGGCAGTTGGATGGAAAGAGGGCAGGTTCGTACCGAGTGGGAAAGCTTCGCCCTCGATGCCACTACCTTTGAGCATAATGGAAGCCGTTATTACGTATGGGCACAAAAGGATCCGAATATTGAAGGTAACTCTAATCTGTATATATCTAAAATGAGCAATCCGTGGACGTTCACTGGGCCGCAAACGATGATTTCGATGCCGGAATATGACTGGGAAATCATTGGTTATAAAGTAAACGAAGGCGCGGCATTTCTTCGCAAGGATAATCGGGTATTCCTCTCTTACTCGGCTAGCGCCACGGATTTCAATTATTGCATGGGCTTACTTGAAGCCGATGCGGATGCTGATTTGCTCGATGCCAACTCATGGCGCAAGTCGCAAACAGCGGTTCTCTCGACAGATGAGAGTATCTCAATGTATGGTCCCGGTCATAATTCCTTCACGGTGTCAGAGGACGGCGAAGAGACGCTATTTGTGTTTCACGCAAGAACGTACAAGAACATTATAGGAGATCCGCTGTACGATCCGAATCGCCATACATTTGTGACGGAGCTTTTGTGGACGGCTGACGGCAGACCCGATTTCCGCGGTTCTGTTGCAGCACTTGCACGTTCTTTACAATGAACGAGTGTCCCAACAAGGTTGGTTGATGGATTTGAGTTCGTTTATCCAACTTGCCAAAGAGAGACAGTTAGAACATCGAAGGCACCCTACTGGGTGCCTTCGACTTCGCTCAACAGATAATACTTCGAACAACAGTTCTGACTAACGACTTGAAATATCTAGGGGAACAAACAAATGTATTGTCTAAAGAAATTGAGGCGAGTTATGGAAGAAGTTGCAATCTAAAGATTCGGGAAACGATAGCTCAATAAAACCGAGGATAGGGCAGGTTATAATCAAACTGCTTAGCAACTTTTTTTGTTTTAAGGAACCAAGTTCTTGTCCCAAGCTAAGGACAAGAACAAACCGACCAGATTTACACATGATAACGGCATCATTTCGATAATAAATCTTTTACCATTAGATAATGCGGAATTCCATCTTCCATAAATACATCGGAGGTAGTCTGGTATCCTAGCTTGTGATAAAATCCCTCTGCATGTGTCTGTCCGTGTAATTTAACTTTGGATATTCCTTTATTTTATGCAATTTCTTCCAGTGATGTAACGATTAATTTACCGAGACCATATTCGCGATAAGGTTTTAAGATACATATTCGATCTAATTTACCTACGCCATCTCGAATAATAATTCTGCCTGTTCCGGCGGGTAGTTCATTAAAATAGACCAGGATGTGCTCACACTGTCCATCTAAATTATCATAATCATCAAACTCATCTTCAATTGGTACATTTTGTTCTTTCACAAACACTTCTTCTCTTATTTGAAAAGCGATGTTGAGCCCCTCAATTGAGTCTATTTTTTTTGATTTCATTTCTTATAATCCTTTCAGAAATTCATTTTGTAATTAAAAACAAATTAAACATACTTTTAGAATGATTAAAAACGATAATTTTTTTGTTGTAAATACAACAAAAAAGAGGAGCTAAAGGACTACGACAGATCATTAAAGACTCCTAGATACCGAGTGTTAAATTACCAGTTGCCTTAACATTTGTAGTGAGCGCTTGAGTGTACAACTCAATAATTTTTAAAGCATACGGCAGGAATTGATGACCATACTGAGTAAGAACGACTTGTTTACCCAAGCGATCAAAGATAGGTTTTCCAAGTTCAGTTTCCAATTCTTTAATATGCGTTGTGACAGAAGACTGAGCATAACCTAGTTGATAAGCTGCTTTCTTAAATCCCCCTTTTTCAACGATGGTCTTTAAGGTAATTAGATGACGAAGTTCCATAATTACATCCTTAATTAATTGCTCTTAATAGGAGGTTTTATTATGATTTTAATTGAACTTTGGAATCATTATAAGGCAGATAAACGAATTCAAGGGTTGAGCCTGAATACATTGCGTGCGTATGCTTTACAACTCAAGATGTTGGTTTCTGATCTAGGGGATGTCGATATTTCGGGAGTAACTCTAAATCTCCTAAAGGAATACTTAGAAAAGCAATCTGATCGTCTAAAACCAAGCAGCCTAGGGCACGGTATCCCTTTTGTACGTTCCTTATTTTGCTTTACACATGAAGAAACCTATCTATCTAGCAATCCTTCTATTAAACTGCATGAGCCAAAACATGGAGAAGCGGGTATTTAAGTTTTTGATGGAAGAAGATGTGATTCATTTAAAGATCTCTTGTCAGACCTTACGGGAAGGAGTTTAAATTAAAATAGTATGCCTTCATAAACTGTTAAGAATTGCTCTCTATAATTCAAACTGTAAGCATTAAAACAAATTATTAGGAGGGCATTAATATGAAAAGAAAGAGTTTGAAGTGGGTTGGATCAACAGCATTATCACTTGTACTGGTAACTAGCATATTACCAGTGGCAGGGGCGACTGGTGTGTCTAAAGTTAATAGAGTTACGGAAGTGAATGGAACTGTGACTACAAAAAGTGAGAAAAACAATGTATATGTAGAGAGTGAGTTCGCCACGCTAAAAAGAGTTGTATTGACACAATCTGAAGCTTTTATGCACTTCAATTTTGATGATTTTCCAGAAGGAGACATGCCTATGCCTGAAGGAGGCATGTCTATAATGAATACGGATCCGGCAGAGGCACAGAAAAAGTGGGAAAAAGAGCGTGAAGATCTTAAAAAGGTTCTTGAAAAATACGGGGTTGAGGTTCAACGTCCACGCCTTTTAACTGAAAAGGAAAAACAACTAGGGGCTGTGAAAGATGGCATTACAGGTGGCGAAGGAGTAACTAATTTCTTTGTCAGAGATCCATTCTTCACAATCGGAAATCATCTAATTGAAGGTTCATTTAAATCGGCTTACCGGAGACTTGAGGTTTTACCTGTTAGAAGTATTCTGGATAAGGAAGCAACCCAAAATAACGTTCCGCATGTAGCTGTCCCACAACCAGACGTTTCTAAAGGAATCAACTCTGCTGCCGGTCCTTACCTTGAAGGTGGAGATATCCTCGTGTATGGAAAGACTGTATTCGTCGGTAATTCTGGTCTAGCTTCAAACAAAGCCGGTATTGATTGGCTCAGAAACTATTTGACACCATCAGGTTATAAGGTGGTTGAGGTGAAGCTAGAGCCTGGCACATTGCACCTGGATTGTGCTATCAGTTTTGTAAGAGATGGATTAATGATTGTTAGCATGGATTCGTTAGCCAATGGTCTCCCAGAAGAACTTAAAAATTGGGACAAAATCGAAGTGAGTTACAAGGATGCTCAAGATTTGGCGGTAAATGGATTGCCAATCAGTAGCACAGTATATGTTACGGACATTGCATTCAAAAATACAATTGGAAAAGAGCTTGAGAAAAGAGGAATCAAAGTAGAATATGTTGATTACGAAATTTCTCGTTCTTTCGGCGGAGCTTTCCGTTGCAGTACACAGCCGTTGCTTCGCACGGATAGCTAAAAGTTAAATCAAGTATGAGGTGAACTATGACAAGCCGGATTTTAGTGGTTGAAGATGATCAGGAAATTCGTGATCTGCTACGTATGTCTCTTGTCCGTGAAGGTTATGAAGTAACAACAGCTAAAGATGGGGAACAGGGAATTGAATTAGTAAATGAGTCATTGGATTTGGTGATTCTGGATATTATGATGCCTGGAATAAACGGACTGGAGGCTTGTATACGAATCAGAGAACGATACAATGTTCCTATTCTTTTTCTAACTGCTAAATCCGGAACTTTGGACAAAACGGAAGGTTTGCTTGCTGGTGGAGATGATTACTTAACTAAACCTTTTTCTGTACAGGAGCTTCTGGCAAGAGTTATTGCTTTGTTGCGTAGGTATACGATTTATCAAGATAAAAAGGATTATGGCGAAACATTTCTTATCGGAGGACGCTTAAAAGTAAGTGAACAATTTAACGATGTATGGAAAGGCAGTCAGAAGATTGAGCTTTCCGATCTGGAGTACGGTCTACTTAAACTGTTGATGACCAGAAGAAATAAAATTTTCTCTGCCCAAAATATTTATGAGAGTATTTGGAAGGAACCTTATTTCTACAGTTCAAATAATACGGTAGTAGTACACATCCGAAAATTACGATTGAAAATCGAAGAAGATCCAGCAAAACCAGCGTATATCTTAACGGAATGGGGAAGAGGTTACCGTTTTGGCCACTCATAAACTTACTATAACTAAAAAGTTGACTGTTTTAATAATTATTGCTCTCACCATAAGTGTTCTTTGTTTTTTACTTTTGCAGTCCATAAGCAATCGGGTTATGGATCATTATTTTACTTCTGATGAGCGTTTAAAGTCCGAATCTCAAGTTTACGTCCAAAAATTTTCAGAATATGTTTCAGCAAACGATCTGTCAACGACAGATCGTATTGCGTTTTCAGACTGGATTAAAAGTCAGAAGAGTAATTTATTTTTATACGTATTTCAGAACCAGGTGCTTCAATATGATTCCTTGTACCATGCTGATGACGAAGGAGCATATGGAAGTCAGCCTGAAACTGATTATGATCGACGGAACTCTTACCCAGTACAATTTAAGGATGGGACAGGTAACGTTTCAATCTATGGATTTTATTTTTCTCACTACTATAATGTGGCCTACATGCTTGAAATATTGCTGTCCGCAATGTTATTTATAACCATTGTTTTATTTGGAATACGTAGAGGGATCAAATATTTACGCACAATTAATAATGAAATTCATATCCTTGAAGGCGGCTCATTAGACTATTCTATAACGGTACGAGGGTATGATGAATTGGCGATGATTGCGGAAAGTATAGAGGAACTACGTAAAGCATTTTTAGGCAGGTTAGAAAGGATAGAAAATTTGCAAAATGAGAGTAGAAATCTTGCAACCGAAATGTCTCACGATATGCGTACGCCACTGACATCTCTCATCATGTATTTAGAGTTTGCCCGTAATACACCAGAAGATTTATGTGTAGAAACAAGGTATCAAATCGAGAGTGCGTATCAAAAGGCTCTCCAACTTAAGAATCGTACAGACGATCTGTTTTCATACTTTTTATTAGATAAAGAGAGGGAGGCAGACTTAGTAACCCTTTCAGTTCGGGAATCAATTCATGATGTATTGTCAGATATTACAGCTGTACTTAGAGCGGAAGGATTTCAGGTACTTGTAAATGCCTCCCCTACGGATGTCATAATTATTGTAGATATGGAAAATATTGGACGTGTATTTGATAATTTTCTGTCGAACATACTAAAATATGCAGATCGAGAGCAAAAAATTTATTTATTTACTTATATAGAAGATAATCATTTTGTGATTTGTGTAGAAAACAAATTAAAAATAAATAATGAATCTGTAGAAAGTTATAAATTGGGTGAAAAAATCATAGAAAAAGTTATGCATCGGATGATAGGACAATTCTCTTCATCTGAAGATCAAGAGAATTACAAGATTATCCTGAAATTTAAAATAAGTCGAGCTTTTAAATAGCTACCTAAAATTGCATGTAACGTGTTTTTGTAAATCTATCACGTTTACTGTATTCAATTCGTTCGACGATGAAGTTATGCACGGAGTGGTTACGACAAAACGGGTAATTCTGTTGGAAGAAGGTACAGCAGAGATGAAAGAGCTAATGGGCAGTAAAGGGGCTCAACGAAGCGAGCACTGGAAATCTGCCATAAAGATCCAGCCACAACTCATGTTCACCTTTATAATTGGAACTGATGAAGTGAAAGAACTGAAGGTACTGGCCCATGCTGAGCGATCGACGACAGGATGCCCTGACATCACGAGAATCAACATTTTTCCAGCCCATTCCAAAATGAATTGTCGAGGGACAAGAACATATTCCCATTGAAGTCGCTATTTTAGCGGCTTTTTTATTTTATCGGTACAAGTTCTTGTCCCAAGCAAAGGATAAGAACTTGTACCGATTGCCGATTAGGTGTATATCTAAATAATCAGCATATGCACTTATTTGGGAGCAACTATAAGAATAATGTTACATTAATTAAATCCAAACCCCCGAGTTAGCTGTCTATATAACAGGAGGTGAACGACAATGATCGATGCACAGCAACAAATCAACGCCGCACAAAACGGAGATCACGATGCCTTCGTATCTCTTATAAAGGATCGAACGGATAAGCTGCACCGAGTGGCTCGCCATTATGTACGGGAGTCCAAAGATGCGGAGGATATCGTTCAGGATGCCCTCGTTAAGGCTTATGAGTCACTGCAAACGCTGCAGCAAGCCGAAGCGTTTGAGAGCTGGCTTACCAGAATTGTGGTGAACCGGGCGCTCAATCATTTGAAGAAATCCAAGCGTGTTCACCTGAGCGAAGACCCGCAGGCGCAAGAGCCATTGGTCGTTAATGATATCGATCAAACCCTGGATCTGGAGCGTGCATTGGCCAGTCTGAATCCGAAGCTGCGTCAGCTCCTGTTCTTAAAATATAAGAAGGACCTGACCCAGCAGCAAATCGCCCATCTCCTGGATATGCCATTAGGTACTGTAAAAACACAATTACGGAAGGGGCTGGAACATTTGCGCAACGAAATGGCTCAAGATTTTCTCGAACGAGACCTGGATACTTTACGCCTGCAGTTAAGACAACAGGCAGAGCACCAGTTTGCCGTTTCACCGGATTATGATCTGATCGTCAATGACTATCAAGAGAACACCGGGAGGGGAACAGGGAAGGGAGAAGCGGGATTCTTATGGGTTAAAACGGGGAGTGATGACGCCGTTTCTGCCACGCTCTCCAGGGACGGCAACTTGCTAGACTATGCCATTTCCTGGGCCTCATTGGACAACGAGACACGGATATCTGAGGAGGAGCTCAAACAGCAGGCAGAGCAATTCCTGGAAGATCATTATCCCGGCGCACTGCGTGATTTTCCGTATTGTGAGATGGAGTGGATGGAAGGGATGTTTGTGTACACACGACAGCAGAAGGCGATGGGGCTGCCACTTCCTGAGACGGGATGCCTGATTATGGTTCATCCCAGCGGTCGCGTGGTCGGATTTAGGTACTTTGGAACCGTTCCAGGGCCAGCACTCCCAACCATGATCACACCAGAAGAGGAACAGATGGCGTGTATGAAGGCGAATTTTTTGCTACATGTGGAATATTGCGTATTGGACAAAGCCGTGTACACGGATGGTGACGATCAGGTCCATCTTGTTTACGCCCCCCGAAGTAGAGGGCTAATCTATACTGCATCATCACAGGAGGAAGTTCCGACAGCCTATAGGGCAGAAGCTGTCCCCTCTGACCCAAGAACTCTGGACGAGTGGCCAGGTGAGTTCCCGCCCGCACGAAGCCTAGAAGAGTGGATTGGCGTAGACAACGACCAATTTCAGTTAGTACAAGACGACAATATTGGCTCGAACACCAAGTTGATGGTGTGGAAGCAACAAAATGAAGAGCGTCCAGCCAAGAATGACCGGTCTTGGAAGGCCTATTGGGCTGATCAGATGGAGGGAGCAGTCAAGGCGCGAGTAGACAGCCAATCCGGACAACTGATTGACTTTGTTTCGCATGGTAAGCCAGATCAACTAGCTCCATTAACCTGGGATCGAGACGCATGTATAGAAGGAGCTATGGACTATGTCCGAGGACTAGCAGCCGAAATGTTGCCGTATCTCAAGCTTCTAACTGAAGAGACCGACGACGAAGATCGTTTGGAAATCATTCGCTTTGGTGTATATGTTCAAGACATATCTGTCAGGGATGAATGCTATCAACTAGCTGTTGACCGCTCTAATGGGAGGGTCAAAAGTTTGATGTCCCCCTCCATAAGGCCAGAACAGTTAAAGAAGCTGGAGACCGTGCCTTCATTTGATTACCAGACAGCCATCCTCCGATGGACGGCACAGGCCAAGCTGCGTCTGCAATGGGAACGGATGCACAATACTAGGGCGGAAGAGGCCCCGTACGAACTAGTGTATCGAATGATTGGTAGCGAGCACGAGCGGACGCCCGAAGTGCTTGATGCGCATACGGGGAAGTTATACGAAAATACTTTTTACTGACAAACAAAAACATCTAGCCCGAAACTAAGGGCTGGAAGGCATTCAAAAGCCTGCGGACGTAGAACAGCATTTTAAAAATAGACGTTTAACACAACGTTCTATAGAAAAACTTGTTGAGAAATATGCAACAGCCTTTGGAAAGCCGGCTTTGACGGTTCATTCTTCTTTGAGGCATTCATTTGCCATTATTTAGACAAAGGGCTTAAATTCATGAATCTGGAGGATGCGAGAGTCGATCAAACCTGCATATTAATTGTGTCCATTGAATTTTAATAACGCCGAACTCGGAATATGAGTTCGGCGTTTTAGGTAGATTATACGACGGAGGGGTGGAGTTAAAACTACAAACTCATGTCGAGGGACAAGAACATCGTCCGATTGCCGATTAGATGTGTACTAAATAAAAAGTACATAAGCCCTCATTAGTACCAAATAATTTTATATAAGAACATTCACATTAAAATATATTACTTATGTAACATTTCTCAAAGAAAGACTTTTAAATTATAGTTCTCTTTTTTGTCTCAGACTCTCAATAAAAACAGGTAGTTATCTGGATAAAATTAATTGAGCGAGTAAATGAAATAATAATTGCTTCTCGATCGTGTATGCGATATATTGCATATAAGAATAATTGTAATGAGGATGAAAACAATGCCAATTCCTAAAGATTTTTCCTTACCAGTCCGTATGACCGCAAAAGAAAGAGCGTTTTCTCAGATTCAGCGATGGATCATTGATGGAACACTGCAACCAGGTGAAAAGCTTATTGATGCGGAAATGGCTGAATCGCTTGGAGTCAGCCGGACACCGATTCGGGAGGCATTTCAGTTACTCGAAGTTCAAGGCCTCGTGTCCATGCATCCAGGAAAAGAAACAAAAGTAACGAATATTGAGAAAAACGATATTTTTAAGATGTATTCAACGATGGCTGCTCTTCAGGCCTTAGCTGCTGAAATCACCGCCCAAACTATTGTTCCAGAACAGATCGAGAAACTAAGATCCATAAATTTGGAATTCGCAAGTTCTATTAAAAATGGACAAGTTTATCAGGCTATGGAGGTGGATGAGCAATTTCATAATTATATTGTGGAGCTCTCAGATAATCCTTATGTAACTACATTTAATACATCTCTTCAGATTCACATTAGGCGATTTAAATACGTATTTTTAAAACAACCTATTACGGCTACACTAGCTTCAGTTGAAGAACATGATCAGATTATTAAAGCTTTTGAAGGCAAAAATAGCAACGATGCCCATAATTTAATGAAACAAAATTTTATTCGACCGATGCAGGAACTGAACGAAATACTTTGAAATGAGGGAAGAAACATGGAAAATAAAAAAGATCTTCGCATTCGAAGCAAGGTAATCAGTGAAGGTGCTAACCGGGTACCGAACAGAGCGATGCTGCGTGCAGTTGGATTTCAAGATGAGGATTTTAAAAAGCCAATGATCGGAATAGCAAGTACGTGGAGTGAAGTAACACCGTGTAATATGCACATCAATGATTTAGCGGTGCAAGCTAAGCTGGGCGCACGTAATAACGGCGGTGCTCCACTAATTTTTAATACGATTACCGTTTCTGATGGGATCTCGATGGGGCATGGCGGGATGTTGTTCTCGCTACCAAGTCGGGAAGCTATAGCTGATTCGATTGAAATTGTGACCGGAGCCGAGCGTTTTGACGGCGTTGTTGCAATCGGTGGGTGTGACAAGAATACGCCTGCATGTTTGATGGCTATTGGACGGATGAATATTCCTTCTGTTTATGTATATGGAGGAACCATTCAACCTGGTAATCTCGACGGTAAAAAAGTGGATATCGTTTCAGCTTTTGAAGCCGTTGGGCAATATCAAGATGGAAAAATAACAGACGAACAATTGCATAAGGTCGAATGCAGTGTTTGTCCAGGTCCAGGGGCTTGTGGGGGGATGTATACCGCTAATACGATGGCCGCAGCTGCAGAAGCAATGGGTATGTGTTTGCCTGGTTCTTCTTCGACATCAGCTATCTCAGCGGATAAAGCATTGGAATGCGAAGCAGCCGGTAAGCAGGTCATCTCACTTCTTGAACAGGAAATCTACCCAAGAGACATTATGACGAAGAAAGCATTTGAGAATGCGATCACCGTTGTTATGGCTCTAGGGGGATCAACCAACGCATTTCTCCATCTGCTAGCTATTGCGCACTCCGTAGAAGTGGATTTAACCTTGGATGATTTTGAACGAATTCGCTTGCGTGTTCCTCATTTGGCAGATCTGAAGCCAAGTGGTCAGTATGTCATGCAGGATTTGAATGATATTGGTGGTGTTTCCGGGGTAATGAAGCTATTGCTCGCTGAGGGATTACTTCATGGGGATTGCCTCACCGTAACTGGTAAAACGTTGGCGGAGAATTTAGCGGAAGCTACTCCACTTCAGAATGATCAAGAGATTATACGTCCACTCAATAATCCGCTTAAACCAAATGGACCACTGGTTGTGCTTCGAGGAAACCTAGCTCCTGAAGGCGCTGTTGCCAAAATGTCAGGCATGAAGATACAACAGTTTTCCGGGCCGACAAAGGTGTACGATAGCGAAGATGAAGCGACAGAAGCGATCATGAATGATGAAATTCAAGAAGGGGACGTATTGGTCATACGCTATTGTGGACCGAAGGGTGGACCAGGTATGCCTGAGATGCTTTCCGTTACAGCACTCATTGTAGGAAAAGGTCTCGGGGGGAAAGTTGCTCTCATAACAGATGGTAGGTTCTCGGGTGGCTCGCATGGATTTGTAGTCGGCCATGTATCCCCTGAGGCACAAGTAGGTGGACCGATCTCTTTGCTCCAAAATGGAGATATTATCACCATTGATAGCGACATTCAGGAAATTAAGGTTGAAGTGCCAGAAGAAGAGTTGGCCGCTCGAGCGCAAGCTTGGGTACAACCGCCACTGAAAGTGAAATCCGGTGTACTTGCCAAATATGCTAAATTAGTTTCCTCTGCTTCAAGAGGTGCAGTAACAGATTTGATGGAATAGACAATTAAACATTGATGCTACATATAAAATGGGAGGGGAGAAGCTACTACAACGAATGCATGAAGCGCGCTAAACAAAAAAACGCCAGTTTTAGAGATCAAGAATGTCGCAAGAAAAAGATGAAGAATTTAGTTTCATCATTCGAAAATGAAGTGCACCCCCTAGAATAGACATTGGAAAAACCCCTGAGTTTAGCCGATGAAATTCTAGGGGGTGTATTTTTGCTTGTACCGTTTCTCGACTTTCATTAATTGGGGGTTCACTACGAATAGCAGGCAGGTTCCGGCTAGTGCAGGAATGTTTGGATGGTCTAAATCTCGAATGTCGAGGGACAAGAACATGTTCCTATTTCCGGTTAGACGCATAACTAATCGTCATCTTGCCCTTCAATTCATTAAACTAACGGACAGGATAGTTCCAATATGTGGTACTATTTGTTTGGGCAATGATGGGAAATTGTAGTCATTAAGGGAGCAGGTATGGCGACCACAATAGGTCTTATTAGACATGGGGTTACTAAATGGAATAATCTTAGCAAGGCTCAAGGAATATCTGATATACCGCTAAACGAAGAAGGAATAGAGCAAGCAACTGCACTGACAAAATGACTTTCAAGCTAAGAATGGGATGTCATATTCTCCAGTAATCTAACGAGAGCTAAGCAAACTGCCGAAATCATTCAGCAATGTTTAGGAGTACTCGTATTCAATGATGAACGTATTAGAGAGATTAATTGCGGCCTAATTGAGGGCACCACAGAGGAAGAGCGTATCACTCGTTGGGGAGCAAATTGGAGTGAGCAAAATCTTGGTATGAAGATTTCAAAATGGTCGCAAAGCGAGGTCTAACTTTTCTCAAAAAACTGATTAAAGAATATGTTGATAAAAGAATATTAGTTATAAGTCATGGAGCATGGATTGGGCTATCATTACAACATCTTTTGCCGCAACATTTCCAAAAAACGTATATAGATAATACTTCTATAACCATATTAGACGCGGTGAACCACACTAAAAGTATCGACGAGTTTATCGTCGTTAGCAACTATTAAGCAGGATAATACAGTTTCTGGGTCGAATTGGGTTGGCGGTAAGTTAGAATGAGGGATAAGATATGGAAAAGTACGGAAGTGACAAGGCACGTTTTCTAAAAGAAATAATGGATTTGATGGTACCCATAGAAGGCGGATCAATTGAACTACGCGATTTTCTTAATACAGATAAATGGCTTAGTACTGATTACACTTTATCTAACCTAGGAAGTAGTAAAAAGACTATAACGTGGACTGAAGCTATAGAGCCATTCCATGTAATGAAGTATCCAGTAACACAGCAGTTCAGGGAAGTATGGCGGAGCGGGGCTTGGCCTGACCATCTGTAAACAATTCGCTGAATTAATGGGGGCATTGTATGGCTTAAAGAGTCCAGTCCCATGGGCAGTCGGTTTGTCTTTAATATTTCCAGCGTTGCACCCTCCGTCCATGCGAAAATTTGAATGATGAATATATTATTCTATCTGAAACAGATAGGAGGTATATACGTTGACACAATTTCTGGATGCAAGATCATCGCAAAATGCTGCGTTGTTTAATTCTATTTCCATACCGATTCCAGTGATTAACACGCCTCAATTATTCGGCCAGATTGGTCTGCAAACGGCTGGAGCCGGAACCAATCTGAGGGTCTCCCTAAAAGGAACCATAACAGTACAACTACCTCTTGCTCTATTTCAAGTGAGAATTATTATTGTAAGAGGCACTGTTGCTACTGATCCGATCGTTTACTCTGCTAACTTCACGTATGGTTTAAGTGGTCTCCTTAACCCCGAAGTTATCATGTTTTCTGCCAACGACTATAATCCACCGATCTCTGCTCAAATAACGTACACTGCATTTATCAGTAGCAACCTGCTCGGAACGGTTCGGGTCGGCCCTGAGAGTTTCGACGGATTTATCGTTTCGAATTAGAATGAATACGTCCACCCCCGTACTTTATCCTGTTTTTACATAGGGTTAAGGTATGGGGGTGTTTCAATTAATTTAAATTAGTTTCCAAAATAAACATCCAGCTTACCCGTGGGTGGCGTTGTCGCCATCCAGACAGCTGCCAAATTATCTGGACTAACTGTAGCCGCAGTAATATAGTCTCCAATGAGTACTGTGGGCATCGGAGAGTTGCCATTCGGATTAAAAGATGTAGTTGTGAGGCGACGATTAGTGAAGCTCGCACCTCCATTAAACGATTCTGCAACAAAAACGTCCAGCAGGAACCCGTTAATTTGATTGCTGTAATATATGACGCGGATCGTCCCGGCAAACGGCGATACGCTTATCGACGGAAAAAAATTCTGTGTACCCGTTGGCGCGCCTGTGATACTGATGGGGTCTGACCATAAAAGGCCATCCGGAGATTCGCAGAGTAAAACATCGGTATATCCGGCACGTGCATCATTCCAGACGGCATATAACGTACCACTGTTGGTTCCATTTGATATATCCGCCCCCATGCTTAAGTTAGTCTGTACTCGAAAGGCATAGTTTGGTACAGGTAAAGGCGAAGGTGCCGGTACAACGGATGAAATAAACGTTGCTTGTCTCTCCAGAGGAGGTTGATAGGTAATGCCCCCATCGTACGAAATACGCAATAACGCAGATGGACTGGCAGGGCCCGTAATGATATAACCCGCATAGACTTGACCTGAGAATCCAACAGCCAGCGCAGCCCGATCGTGTATTCCTCGGGGATTGGACTGCCGATCAGGAGGCTCCCAGGAGATCCCTTGGGTGAGCGACCTTTGCGTAAATATAGCGGAAGAAGCAGTAGCAAGCGGAGTATATCCTACATATGCATTGCCTCGATAAGGGCTACCTGGAGAACGATCAACAGCTATGTAAGGCTCATCATTATGAACAATAGTACCGAACCCTGCTTGGACGATAACCGGTGGCTGCCACGTGAGTCCATTATCAAAAGAAGTATAACTCGCAATCGTCCCATCATTGATCCCGTTAAACAAATGCACGGTAACGATAAAGGTATTCGGAAACGTATAGTCTATCGTAGGCGCCTCTGCTCCTGCATAGCCTGCCGGTTGAGGAAGCACAGTGGTGGACCAGGTACTGCCTCCATTAATGGAACGATAGAAACCAGTCAATGTTGGTCCGGTACTGGTATCCACAGCTACCACGCACAGAATATTCGGGTTCAACGTATTAACTGCAATTGAAGGTTCAAATTGATTGCCTGCTAATGCTCCAGTAATATTCACAACTACCATCTGCTCACCTCGATTCTTTAAGGGATATTTGTGAATCGGTCAATTAATGTCATCTCCGATTGAAGCACACGCTGGATGATCTGACCTGTGGAATTAACACCGTATACATGGATGACCGTACTTGTAGCACTAAAATAATCGCTTTGTACCTCGTAAAAAGCAGCATTGATCAATGGATAGATTAAGCTTCTGGTCGCTTGAGGTAGTAATTCAAATAGATCATGAGCAATGGGTATACGTGCAGCCTGGGTAGTGTCCCATCTGAATACCTCAAGCTCAACATTGACAGGCACATTAAGGGAATCATTAATGCAAGTCACGATGAGCTGAGTGGATTGGGTCTCACCCGAAGTTGGATTGTAAATAAAGCCTGTAGAGTTTGGCAAAAAGCACACTCCTTCCGCAATATATAGTAAAGTATATTACGATTCCTGCTGCCAGTATGACTAAACTTCGACTCTTATATTGGAACGATATGAAAATTTTGTTGTGATACATATGCTAGATTACTAGATATTTCTATTATTATGTACAAAGTTGGAGGAGACATACGATGCTTATTAAACGTGTAGGAAAAATCTCAGCGGTTACTATAATTGACAATAAATAAATGATCGTTTATTATTAGTTCATGAGATATAGAGATGATAACAAAGTCGAAGCAATATATGACGCGACCATACAGCTAATTAATGAGATCGGTTTCTCTGACACGTCGATATCAAAAATTGCCAAAAGAGCGAGTGTATCGGCAGCGACGATTTATATTTACCATGAGAACAAAGAGGATCTGCTCTATAAGACCTACTTGAAGATTAAAGGCAAGATGAGCGAGGAAATGTTTCAGGGAGTGGATCATACCCGAACAGTTTACGAACGATTTGAGGCTATCATCCGCAACTATGTTGATTTTATTCAATCCTTCAAAGAATATTTTTTGTTTCTGGAGCAAATAATGAATTCGCCTCTGCCCCAGAAATGGTGCCTAGAGGATACGGCAAGTCAGTTTCAACCGATCTTCGAGATGTTTGAAGTCGGCATCCGACAGGAGATCTTGAAGAAAGAGGATATTAACATGCTAGTTGCTTACTCCATCTTGCCAATAGCCGAATTGTTGAAAACACATTTGAAGAACGGGACCATATTGAATAGTAAACAATTAGATTCTGCCATCAAGATGAGTTGGGACGCTATTAAGGCATAATAAAGTATTTTTAAGCGATGCTACGCATCGTTGTTCTTTTCACCAATAATAAACGAATATTCACTTATTACCGGAAATATAGATAAAAGAGAGGCAAAAAATAATGAAGTTTACCATCTTTGGAGCTAGCGGAGGTACGGGCTTACAGCTAATTGACCAAGCGATCAACAAGGGACATACCGTAAAAGCCTTTGTACGTTCCGCAGATCGAATCCCGTTTACCCGGGAGGGATTAACAGTTGTAGAAGGTAATGTATTTAGTGAAGAGGATGTAGGATCGGCTGTTGAGGGGCAAGACACGGTGTTTGTAGCTATAGGAGCCACAGCAGGAAGTCCTTCAGATCTATGCTTACGTGGGACTCGTTCAATTGTGAACGCGATGAGAAGGCATAAAGTAAAAAGACTGGTCGTTCTTACGGGCTTTGGCACCAGCAGAGAAAGCAGGAATCAGCTTGGAATTAGGATGAGAATGATTGTAAAACTAGTTTCTTTAATAACGTTCCGAGAGTTTTACGATAAGGAAAGGCAGGATGGTATTGTACGGAAAAGTGGATTGGACTGGACTATCGTTCAGCCTTCAAGGCTCACCGATGAGCCGGGCAAAGGGCGATATAAGCACGGCGCTTTTACTCCTTCCATGCTAGCTAAAATTTCTCGTGTCGACGTGGCTAGATTCATGATCGATTCAGTCGAACATGCGCGATATATCAAACAATCCTCGTTTATTCACGACTGACTGAAACAGCTTTGCTGCAGTAATGACCCAATTACATTTTAAAATATAAGCTTTCGGAGGAATAAACCATGAGACCAAACTGGACGCCTGACGATCTCCCAAACTTAAGAGGAAAAACCGCTATCGTGACGGGAGGCAATGGCGGGGTAGGCTATTATACGGCATTAGAGCTAGCGATGCACGGTGCCAAAGTGATCATTGGAAGCCGTGATCCTAGGCGCGGCGAAGAAGCAATCATAAAGATGAAACAAACGGCACCGAATATAGATGTGACAGTGGAGCCATTAAACTTGGCTGATCTGAAGTCAGTTCGAAGCTTTGCCGACACGATCCACGGGAAAGTGAAAGGAATAGACGTCCTTATAAACAATGCTGGGGTAATGGCAGTTCCCACTCGTGAACTGACGGCCGATGGTTTTGAAATGCACTTTGGAACCAATCATCTTGGACACTTCGCGTTGACAGGTCTGTTATTTCCATTAATTGAAAAGAACCACGGTCGAATCGTTACAGTTAGCGCACAGTCAGCTCAAATGGGTGATATAGATTTTTCTGATTTAAAAATGGATAAGAAATACAGACCAATGGCAGGATACAACCGCTCGAAACTTTCAAACATACTGTTTGCCCGAGAATTAAATCGACGTGCGAAGAAGAAAGGTATCACTTCTATAGCAGTACATCCTGGTACAAGTCCTACAGGAATCGGGAGAAACGCACCGAAGGGAACCAAAGCATTCGGACTGCTATTAATGAAAATATTCGGAACTCCTACTGATCAATCTTCTTGGCCATCACTTATTGCGGCGACGGATTCGACAATCACCGGAGATATTTACGTAGGGCTAGGAATGAATCCTCTAAAGGCTAAGAAACCGAAGTTTGTAGATTTCCCCAAAAAGGCATTGGATGTGCAGCTTGCAGAAAGACTTTGGTTATTATCCGAGAAGTTAACCGGAGTACATTATAACTTGTGAAAAAATATCAAAGATAACTCCTTTTTTTCGCCTATAGACCCGTTAAGATGAACCGTATCACATATGCCAGGTCATTACGCAAGCGGGAGACATTAATTCTAAATAGTATGGAGCAGTTCGCCGGTTGGCAGCTGCTCCTTTTTCGTTAAGCTAACGGGCGGGTTAGTTTAATGGATGATAGAATAAAGGAAATCCAGATAACTGGAGGACCCACATGTTGCCTTTTCCAGCTGAAACTAGTCGTAAAGAAAAATTAGATTTTATACATGAGATAAAGAACAAGTTAGAGGACATTGAGGCTATCGGTATTTATGGATCACTTGCTCAAGTAAAAGAAGGACCTTATTGAGATTTAGAATTGCACATAATTAGTAAAGATGGAGCGAGTATACCTACTTTGACCGTGAATTAATATTTCATCCGTTTAGATTAGAGATTTCTACAAAGCAGAAATCCGAATGGTTTCATCAAGCAAGCGTGGTGGACGATGGATGGGCCATTAGAACGGGTAGTTTCATACATATTACCTCTCTGTACGATCCACATGGCATATTTAATAAGGCGAAGGAGGTTGCGCTTTCAGTACCTAACGAAGAGTTTAGAGAAGTAATAGCAGAATTTATGGTTTGGGAGCCGTATAAAACTATAGGAAAAATTCGAAAAATGACATAAAGTCGCCAACCAAGAAACCTCATATAAAACAAGGGGGGGTTAATTTTTGGTAGGAACTTCTTGGAACTGCTGTATGCATGTAAGACAAAAGAGATCGACTTTGGAAACTCTCGCACGCTATAAACTATACAATGCATTGCATTTAAGCTAATAGCTATATGGAGAAATCCTCAGACATATACATATGTACAAAATACGAGTTTTGTGAAACAGTACTAATGATTTAAAAGCTGTACAGTGATTTTTACCCCTGTACAGCAATTCTTTATAATCTTCGAGTTAATCCCAAACTACTTCTGTTCCTGCTACAAAGTCATGAATCGCACGTCGATCCTCACGCAAACCGACCATAAAAGCACTCACAATAACTCCGATACCCAAAGTTAATACGTACACAAGTCCAGCTACAACAACTCGCATCAGCATCGTACCAATTTTTGGCGGTTCGTGTGTATCGTATTGGCGGATTCGAATTCCACATATACGTTTGCCTATGGTTCGACCATACCAGTAAACTGGTAATAAAATTGAGTATAACGCACTAAGCAGTTTGGCAATCGGCTCATCCGTATCAAAGTTGCCCGTCAGCACACCTGCAATAATCACTAACGGAATTGAAATAATAAGACTATCCAATACACCTGCTCCTAATCTAATCCAAAAACCTGCTTTATACAAAATGCTTTCCTCCAAGCTACAATTTTAAACTACACGGCTAATTTATTTCATGAACTCCCTTCATTAAAATATCTAACTTTATGTACACAACCCAAATAGTATAACAGAAAATTTTACCTTTTTACGATAAAACTCCTATTTCATTTTAATTGCATCCTTTGTGAATTTTATAACAAACTATCGAATCAACTTAACCGCTGTTCATGTTTACTACTTACTATTACATAATCCTTTTTAATATATTTAACTTCTGAGTCTCTAATGAAAACACCATAATAATTATGTAAACCAAGAAAGCTACTCAACATTTGTTAAGTAGCCTTCTGTTCGTTCTGCATCTGCCCTCTTCGCCAAATCTTATTCTCCACAATGGCATAAACTAAACCGGCGATGGCAAATATCCATATCGATGTCATTCGGTTCAGATGGTATCCATTCACGAAATATGGATTGTACATGAGATCAAAAACCCACAGCCCGCCCCATCCAAACCCAATCATATAGATGAAAGTTCTCACCATAGGAAAGCATACATATTTCCGCAACAACCATGAGATCGGGCTAATAATAACAACATAAAAAGCGACTAAATAGTGACCGAATCCCAGGATAAGCGAAAGAATATATATTAATCCCCCTGCATTGCGTAAGCCGTAATACTCTGTCGTTGTAATATGGTACCCTTCAACCCTTTCAAGAACGAGATATGCAGTCAAGCTTATCCCTATAAATATAAGTCCTAATACCATGTACCGTTGAACCGCGTTCACCAACATCAGATCACCCCAATGTCTAAACGCAGCCAGAACCGCTCAAGTTACATGATTTCGAACAAATTCCACAATTCCACAATTAACATAGGCGTTGTTAGGTTCTGTTAAAAGTTAAATTTAATCTATCGTTTCAATTGCTCTAATCCAACGACTACTTCTGTCCTTCCAGAATCATCGTACCCAGGCGGTCCATAAGCTCCATTCTCCCCATCGCTGTGTATGAATAATTATAATTATCGACATTGGAGATTTTATAGATCTTGCCATTCTTCACTGCGTTCATGTTATTCCACACCTTACTATCGACCATCTTGTTCTCACTATTTTCCATCAATAGCAGACGATCCGGATTAACGGTAGCCAGAGCCTCCAGTGCGATCTGTTTACCGCCCCAGCCCTCTGGATCAGGGATACCCTCTGTGCGCTTCACGCCCCATTCACCGTATAACATCTCAGCTGCCCCTTTATTGGAATAGATGACCAGGTTGTTTGGATATGTCTCAATTACGGCAAAGGATTCACCATTTACAGCTGCCTCCATCTTTTGTTTCCACTCTGCAGATTTCGCATCATATTTGGCCAGATATTCATTTTTCTTGCTTTCTTCTCCAAACGTATCTGCCAAGAATGTCAGGCGTTCTCTCCAATCATAGTAAGAGTAAGGCAATGCAATTGTAGGTGCAATTTTAGATAAAGTTTCATATTGATCCGTGTTAAAATCCTTTCCCAGAATAATCAGATCCGGATTGGCACCCGCTATAGCTTCAATACTGAACGGGAAACCATACCAGCCCAGATTAACGGTATCTGCACTCAGCTGATCCTTAATGGTTGGAGTGATTTCCTCCGGGTTACCGTAATCCGCACTCATCGTGGCCACAGGTGTTTTCCCAATGATCAGTAGCTCTTCTGTAGAGCCTGATAGATCAACAATGCGCTCTGGATTCAAAGGGATCGTAATCTCTTCTCCATTTGGGTTGGTAATCAATTTGGTCGTTGCTTGTGCAGTCCCCTCTGAGGAGCTGGCCACTTCACTGGTGGTCTGGGTCGTTCCACAGGCCGCCAAGGTGAGCATACAGCATAGTGCAATCCATACAGGAATTCGTTTAAACATCGTTGTCATTCTCCTTTTATGTCAGTTCATTAGCCACATTAGGCTTATTTGCTTCAGTTACTTTATCTATCTCATCGAACTCATTATCCGTTTACTTTTACCTGCCAGCCTTCTGCATCCTGTTGTAATTGCCACAACCGAGCGTAGATGCCTGAGTGATCTAACAAATGCGCATGCGTTCCTTGCTCTACGAGCTGACCTTGGTCCAATACGATAATCTGATCGGCATTCTGAATGGTCTTTAATCGGTGCGCAATCAAAATAACCGTCTTGTCCGCGACCAATTCATTAATCGCTTGCTGCACGGCGGCTTCGTTCTCCGGATCAAGTGAAGCTGTAGCTTCATCGAGCAATACGATTGATGCATTTTTCAACAAGGCACGTGCAATAGAAATCCGTTGCTTCTCCCCACCAGATAACGTCGATCCACCCTCGCCAACGAGCGTATCGTACCCTTGAGGCAGACTGGAGATAAACTCATGACAACAAGCTCTGCGTGCTGCCTCTTCAATCTCGAATTGCGTAGCGTCTTTCTTTCCTACACGGATGTTGTTGCCGATCGTATCCTGGAACAGATACACGTCCTGGAAGACCACAGAGATATCCTGTAACAGCTTCTCGGGGTCCATCTGATCAACGGGTCTGCCACCAATGCGAATGGTGCCTTGCTGTACATCCCAGAAGCGGGCAATGAGACGTGTGACTGTACTCTTACCACTACCGGATGGGCCAACCAAGGCAGTAATGGTATGCGGCTCAATCGTAAAGGACAAGTCTTTCAAGACCGGCTGCCGGTCATCATATCCAAAGGTCACCTGGTCGAATGAAATCGCCTGATTGGGCTGTACATCTCCCGTTCCTGCCATCGGGGCCTCCTGCTGCACATCCATAATGCGTCTTGCACTATATGCAGAGTACCGCATCTCCCCATAACTCATCAGTACAACCGTTAACGGTTCGAATACCTTTGTACCTACCAGCAAAAATAACAGAAATACCGGTAGGGACAACTCACCACCAGCAAGCAAATAACTGCCCACTAGAATCATCCATGTCATCCCTGATCGTGCAAGCAACATCGCGCCCATGATCATCGGTCCCATAATACCTTCTAACCGAATGGAAGCTGATTTCAATTCGTCAAAAGAACGACGTAGCCGTTCAAAACGTTTGCCCCCCATATTGTGGGCCTTAATCTCACGAATACCGCTCAGATACTCCTGTAGCCGACTGGCGGCTTCGTTTTTGGCTCGAACATGGTTCTCACTCAGTCGTGCCTGAATCGAATCCGTAAGCCATAACAGAGCCACACCTAAGGGAACCGCAACAAACATGGCTACGGCCATTCTCCAATCCACCAACAGAAGTCCGCCAAAAGCAAGTACCGGAAGCACAATCGCGCTGATCAGCTGCGACAGATTGTGAGAAATCGTATGCTCGACCTGACCATAATCACTCAGGATCAGGTTCGTCAGATCCCCAGGATCACGTTTTCCGAAGAATCCTAGCGACAGATGGCGAATATGTTCGGCCAGCTTTAACCTTCCTGAGGCCGCGAGGCTGTATGCTGCCCGATAGGTCTTGTCATAGAGCGAAGCATAAGCCACATACTCCACCAGAAGCCAGGCAAACAGGATGCAGCATACAACCCACATTCGGTTGATATCCAGTCCTTTGTCTGGTTCAGCAAAAGACTTATAGATCGTATTGAATATATCCACAAGCAGCGCCGCAGGAACAATCTTTGCAATCCCGTCCAGAATCGCTGCAATTACCGAAGGAAGCAGACTACGCGGGTTACCGCCAGATATATTGTATAAATATTTCTTCATCGTCCTGCACCTCCAAGCTTCCAGGAAGCTGCACTGATATGGGCTTGCCACATGTGCTCATATACTCCGCCTAATGCACGTAATTGATCATGTGTCCCACGCTCGGTAATCGTTCCCTTTCGGATCACGAGTATTTGCTCAGCTGCACGAATCGTTGTTAGACGATGAGCAATAATCAGTACCGTTTTGCCTTGAACCAATTGGGCCAGACCTTGCTGGATCTTGTGTTCATTCTCTGCATCCGCGTAGGCTGTCGCTTCATCCAGGACCAGAATGGGAGCATTTTTGAGCAACGCCCGTGCAATCGCAATTCGCTGTGCTTCACCGCCGGACAGGTACGTGCCGCCTTCTCCGATTTTAGTGTCATATCCAGCATCCAGTTTCTCAATAAACTCATGACAGCAAGCAGTTTGAGCCGCAGCTATAACGTCCTGTAATGAAGCTGATGTATTGCCCATCCGAATATTTTCTTCAATCGTATCGTAGAACAGATGTACATCCTGAAATACAAAGGACACGGTATCCATCAGTTTCTCCGTACCCATCTCCTGAATCGGAATTCCACCAATCGTAATCTCACCTTCCTGTACATCCCAGAAACGAAGCAATAGATTCGCAATGGTTGACTTTCCTCCACCAGAAGGTCCGACAAGTGCGGTCATCTCTCCTGCGTTGGCTACAAAATCAACCTGTTCAAGTACAGGTTTATATGCTTCGCTCTCCTTACGCTCATAAGCAAAAGATACCTGCCGAAAGGCAACCTCATATGTATCCGGAACTTTGGGCAACTCAGGTTCTTGTACAACCGGCTCGGCAAACACCGATTCTATCCGTTTCTGTCCTTCCACAATCTCGCGCATTCCACTGCCCAGATACATTAACTTCAATAACGGAGCAGATAGACTCGGGGTAATGATCAGAAACAGAATAAACGTGATCGCAAACGACTGATTGCCCGCATTTCCACTCGACAGCAGAATACCCACCGGAACGATGAAGGTAAATAACGAGATCATGATTACAAAAAACAGCCCGTAGGATGTTTTACACAAATCTGTTATTTTCAATGAAATATCCCGATACCGCGTCACCGCCTGTTTAAACGTCAGAAACGAATCAGCTGTAATGCCAAATACTTTCACCGCCGGCATACCTCTCACGTATTCAACACCCGTCGCATTCATCTCTTCAATGGCAAGTTGAAAATCACGATAAGCCTGACGGCCTTTTTCGCTGCGGAAGAGGCGACTTTGGAGCCAGAACCCGATTCCGATTGGAACCAACAGCGCCAGCGCCATCCGATAATCGAGCCAGAACAGATATCCCAAGAGCATCAGTGGAATAACGATCGCACTTACCAGATCCGGCAACTGATGAGCGATAAACTTCTCAATTTTCTCCACACTGACTTCGATGATCTTCTTCAGCTCACCGGTTGCCGTCCGGGTGTGATACCCCATGGGTACTTTGGCAACATGTTCCGCAAGTCTCACTCTGAGCTGGTACAAAATGTTGAACGCAGCGATGTGTGAGCACATCCCTCCGATATAGAGCGCAACAAGCCCTGCAATCAGGGCTACGAATGCGACGATCCCCCAATAGATCAACAGATCTTTGTCCATGGCAGAGGGTTGCCCCGCATGCGTTAGCAGTTCCT
Organism: Paenibacillus sp. FSL H7-0940; assembly: GCF_037979415.1. NCBI lineage: Bacteria > Bacillati > Bacillota > Bacilli > Caryophanales > Paenibacillaceae > Paenibacillus > Paenibacillus sp. FSL H7-0940. Next base: position 1,845,477 of record NZ_CP150280.1, on the reverse strand, counting down.
CGACGATCTTATACACTCCGACAAAAGGAACAATCTGCAACAGACTCGACAGGGTCGAGAAGATACTTGCTGTAATCAGCAGACCTTTGCGCTCCTTCGTTACTTGCATTAGTCCCGACACTTCAGATGTGTTGTTCATCTCACCCCTCCTGATATTAATAATCATTCTCAATATAGCTCAGTGCTATATACGCACATTAATATCTCATAGAGCCCTGAATGATCACTACCTCTTCACGGAGCAATAATACCTCATCACGGATTATTGTTGTCTCACAGCATCTTATAAGCCCTATTGGACATATGACCTCGTCGCGTAACTTGAGAATGACTGGTGAAGTATTTACATTCTCGCCAAGCAAAGAAAATTGTTGTTGGAGAAAGTTTTCGTTTTTGATTGTATAGATAAATATGACTTCTTTGATCTGTAACTCCCGTAATATTTTCCATTTTGTATGGATAAATATGTGAAGTAGTTACTTACATCATTTAACTGCCGCCTATTGAACTCAACTATAAGTATGTTATATTAAATTTTATAATGCTATAACATACAAAAGGAGTGATGCAATGCAATCGCCAGTATTAACTATTGGAGAACGGTTAAAAGAAATACGAGCAACGAGAAATCTTACACTTGAAGATGTTTCTAAACTTACTGATGTAAGTAAGCCTATGCTTGGACAGATTGAAAGAGGACAGTCTTCACCAACGATTACAACTCTTTGGAAAATCGCAGTGGGCTTAAAAGTTCCTTTATCTTTATTATTGGAAGAGCTAGAAGATGAGTGCAATGTGGTTGATACACGGTCCAAAGACGCTATCATTGAAAATGATGGAAAAATGAGAGCATTTCCTGTTTTTCCTTTTGACCCTACCCGTAACGTTGAAATATTTTATATCGAATTTGATCCTGGATGTCACCATCCATCTGAAAGGCACCTTGATGGTGTGGAAGAATATGTTTTTGTGGTACAAGGTATGTTAGAGCTGGTAGTCAACACAAAAAAAATTGTTCTAAAAGAAAATCAAGCACTCCGCTTTCGTGCTAATGTTTTTCATTCCTATAATAATCCCTATCAAGAACCATGTGTCATTTACAACATGATTTTTTACCCAAGAACATAGGCAAGTTTCATCTATAATCTTCTAGAAAATATTTAAAAATGAGGTGTGATGATTATGGCAATTGAAAAAGTAAAAGATTTTTTTAAACAATATGGTATGGATTCTGAAATTATCGAATTTGAAGTATCTAGTGCAACCGTGGATTTGGCTGCAACTGCATTAGGTTGTGAGCCAGAGAGAATCGCAAAAACACTTTCTTTTATGGTGAATGGACAAGCTGTTTTAGTAGTTGCTGCCGGGGATGCAAAAGTGGATAACAAAAAATTCAAAGAGTATTTCAAAACAAAAGCAAAAATGCTTTCTCCTGATGAAGCCATTGATATGGTTGGTCATGCCATTGGAGGTGTTTGTCCATTTGCTATTAAAAATGATGTTTCTGTTTATCTAGACATATCTCTAAAACGTTTTGAGACAATCTATCCAGCTTGCGGGAGTAGCAATAGTGCTATTGAACTTACAATAGAACAATTAGAAAAATACTCTAGTTATTCAGAGTGGATTGATGTATGTAAAGGATGGAATGATTGATTTATAGTAGTTCTATATGGGGTAGCGCCAACATTTTGACTGTTATATAAGCTAAGCATCAGCGGACATTTGCTTAAAGCAGGAAAAATCCGCTGTCTTTGTGCCTTAACGTCCCTAGCGTATATTTTCGTTAAAATGTTGGCTGTACCCTCAATCACTCATGGAAAGCTTTCCAGAACGAACCTTCTGTATTAATGATATCCTTGATCTGGACAAAAGGAATCGTAAACGTTGGAAACCCTGCCGCATAGGGTGCGATATCATACGGGTTGAAGTAGAGATGAAGAGCATCCGCTGTGACAAAAAACGGCTGATCCGCACTAATCCCCGTATAGGTGTCCGGAAACACATACGAGTATTGAGGATCATTTTTGATCTGATCCCCCACAATCTGGCTCAACACTTTTACATAGTCACTATTTGGTTTAAATAAATCCTTCAACTCATACAACTGACCATTCGTCAGATTAATGATCGCATAGATCATCGTAGGCATACCATGCGCTGCACCCGCCGGGTAGTTATAACCTGTGAGTTGCAGTTGCAGCAATTGCTGCTGATAAAACGTAATATCAAAATCACCTGTATACGTATAATCCAGCTGCTGATCGGCAGGGATCGGTTTAACTTGGGAGAGTTGCTTCAATTTGGCATTTAGCGCAAGCTGCTCCGCTTGGTTCGTTAATCCCTCCACCTGCGGATAATATACGAGATAGTCCCTGTTTGGTTTGTACTTCTCTTCGCGTACACGGTACGGCGGATGAAGTGGAACGATTGTATTTTGCCGCCAGATGATCTGTCCGGCCCGGTTCACATACGATAAGCGCTGGTCTACATAGGCCTTAATCAGATCTGGTGCCACGACCTCCAGCGTACCCGAACCTTCTACATGTGGATACCCAGCGGCAGGTCTTCCACTCAGATCCAGCAGATAGGTTTGTCTGCCATCCGATGCGGAAGCAAGACCGTTTTTGTAATTGCCTACTTCGCGATATAGGAACTCCGTAAGTCTTCTACCGTTGGTATCTGCAATCGCATACACAGAGCCGATATAAGGCTGCTCCGGGTTAATCGCTTGCCCCAGCGCATAACGATGCTCGCCTAGTTCGCGGATGTCATTATACGCGGGTTGAATGATAAACGATCCTTGCGTATTAATAACACCGTAGATCGATTTGTAATCCTCTGCTGTATTAACAATCGCTTGCCCGTCGTTAAAAGGAAATGCCGATGAAAACTTGGGCTGAATGCGAATATTACCCCTTTCGTCGATGTACCCATATTTGCCCGAGGTTTCTTTTTGAAAAGCAAGCAGTCCATCCCCTAGTGGTCCCACATAGGCATATGGATACGTTGCGAGCCGATGTCCATTGCGATTAATGAGCGCATATTCATTGTCCTTGATCTGCACAACCGCTTTGCCATCTTGAAAATCGTTCGCAGAAGCGAACTGTGCCGGAATCACCTCATTGCCCGACGCATCCAAATAACCATACCGACTCACCGATCCATCTGCCTGACCAGGATTAGAATCGTAAAATAACGCTCGACCGTCGTTCATATTTGAGATATACGGGTACGCCCGTTTGGTCAGGACTGTACCTTGTTCATTAATCATTTTAAATCCTTGAGAATCAATTGTTATCGCCCGTTCTTCGGAAAAGGAATTGATGGAATCGTATACAGGTTGAACGACATACTGCCCTTGAAGATTAATAACGCCGGCACGACCGTCCTTCACAACCACAGCCAATCCATTCGGCTGAAACTCTTGCGCGTCATCCAGTACCGGTTCAAGCCGAATGTGGCCTTGTGCATCCATATACCCCCAACGCGTCCCACTCGTGGTTCGAACGGAGATTGGATATAACCATGTCGCTACCCGGGCATGGCTTACAGGGACCATCGCCTGCTTAATTTTCTTTTCCAGCTCCTGTAGTACCTCTCTGGAAGGATAAGCTTCCGGGAAACTGAGTGCCTTCTGAACTGAAGCGAGAGCTGCCGGATACTGGCCCGCGTGGTACTGAGCATCCGCAAGGTAATACCAGTAAAAGATATAATCAGGATATTGCTGGGTTAGTTGCTCGTAATATTGCACCACTTTTGGATAATAGGTTGCATATACGTCCGGTGCAGGAACCCATTTCCCATTCTGCCATCGGATAATCTCCACACGATAGGCTTCACCTGTGTCATGTATCCAGAGTGCAATCTCCACTTTCCCATCTCGACCATTCGGACCAGGCATATCTATAATCTCTGCATAGCTATAATATAGATCGTCAGGCGCCAGATCTTTGAGCCCTGATTCCGTCCACTCATATACGGCAAGCTTAGACCAAATAGAACCAATCCGCCAACCGATAATAAGATTGTTCCTTGCCGTTGAAGTTACAGGGGCAGCAGTCATTAAAGTCACCCCATACCCCAATCCCTTAATTAGTGCCATCTTGATCCAATGTCCTTGAACAAATTTCAGAATGAGCAAATACAGCTCACCATTCAACTGATAGACTGCAGCAATCTCCGGCATACCGTCACCGGTAAGATCGGCCGCATAGATCGCTGGATGTTGAACAGGTTTATCAATAGTGACGACCGTTGCGCCAGCCGGAATATGTTGATTCACAATTTGCGTTAACAGCGGTTCGCTCATGGACATCTCAGTTTCCTCCCTTATGACCGCATTCGCCTAATGGTATGCGTCATAAATCAGGATATGACATGTAATTCATTTTATATAAGTTGAACTAAAGAATATTCACACTTACCACTCCGTTAACAGAACAGCCTTCTGATTGCACTTATTCCCCGATTCTTTGATTCACTTTTTATATTATCTATCTTGCAAAGTTACTTTCTCTCCATTGATTAGCAGGTAGCTCACATCATTCACCGGAATGGTCTTAGGCGAAATCCACTTAATGAGATCCTGATCCAGCTGGAGGAAACCGGATTCGCCAGTCAACTTTGTACCATCCTTCAGGTGCACTTCAATACTCAGATCCTCCATCCGAATCATACTCAGTGCCTCACCTGTAAGTGTGACACCAACCGGGGAAAGAGTAACATTTGCCTGTAAGCCTCCATTTGTATCAAGCTGAATGTTTCCTGTTTTACTCAAAGCATTTTGACTCAAGTTAAAGGTCGTTTTCCAATTTCCCTGCACAACTTCACTTATGCTCGTAAAGCTGCCTTGAATTCTCAGCTTATCTAAATTGTCAACAGCAGACAGATCATACACATACTCAATGTAATCCCCACCAATGTCTACTCCATTTTTCATGTATCTCCCGTAGCTAATGGAATATTGGGGAATATCGAGCTTTTGGCCTTGCTCATCCGTGAAGTAGAAGTATCCATGATTATACTCGCCAATCTCATTATTGGGATTAATCTGAATGTGTAACTTGCCCTCCACAAAACCTATATTGGAAATATGCATCCAATCAATACCGGAAACGGGGACATTCGTTACATCTTGATGCAGTACGGGAATTGGATCGGTTTCCAATTGAATATCAATTTCACCTCCCAAGCCACTTATACGATCTCGCTCCAGGATTTCATAACTATTGTTTTGCTTTTCTTGTAACAACTGCTTCCAGTCCACTTGTACGTTGTAACCATCTTGTCGAGATGCACCTGACATCAGCGTATTGATCTGAACGGTAATTCGATTTTTGCTGACTTTTCCTTGAATGAGGAATCGGACAATAGCCGTTTGATTCGCATCATCATAATGAATAATCTGAGCGTTGTTTGCATTACCTCCGGTTATCCTGTAATCATATACATCCAGTGTATCGTCAATGCGATGACCCGTCAGATCCGACAATGAAACATAGATTTCCGTTGTATCTCCGTCCCTGACAGCACCTATAACCTCCATTCGAATCCCTTGATCTTCACTCACCTGATGAACAGGCTGAAGAATGCCAATCCGATCTGCACCTAGAAAATGAAGAACAGTAGACAGATCAATGATGCCCACCGATGCAGCTGCCCCTGTAACAAGACATAACGATAACGCAGCGGTTACAGGAATATAGATGGCTTTGCGATACCTTTTTCTTTTATTCATGGACTTCTTTGTCTGTGCGGATGGAACGGATGGATATAATATAGGTGGATACAATGATGAATCTGATCCCGTAAGGGTTTGTGGTTCATTCATCGCCAATTTATCATAGAACAACTTTTTAATATTAAAGAGGTTCTGCTCAGTGAATTCTTTTTCGGATTTTCGCATTTGATCGCCTCCTTTATTTCCTGTTCATCCACCATGTCCTCAATCGTTGCCTGGAGCGATAAAGCTTGTTATGGACTTGCCTAACGTGTAAGGACAATGCTTCCGATATCTCATGGGGTCTCTGTCCTTCGTAAAACCGACGTTTCATAATCTCCCGTTCCGGTTCTGGAAAAGATTCAATCATTTGATTAAGTTCCGTATATGTCTCTTTACTGATCATCTGAACCAACAAGTCATCCGTTTGCACCGAATGAATCTCCTCTTCATATGTAAGCTCAGTTCTTCGATTAAATTTCCGGTAGCGATCAATCGCTTTATGTTTTGTGATTGTTGCAAGGTAATTTTTCAGGCTACTTCGCCCAGACTGGAATGCATCCGGATTCTGCCAAAAAGCAAAAAATGTATCTGCTACGCATTCTTCAATCTCTTCTGTCGATGCATAATGTAGGATGGAATGAGCAATCTTCCATAACAAACCTGCGTAGTGGTTCATCACCCATTCCATGGCTTCAGGATCACGATTCGCTACTGCCTTCCGTATCTGTTCTTCTTCCACGATTAGATGTCCCCTCCCTTCCATGCTCATATGATCACGAGTGCTCGTGTTGATCCGTGCTTCCTACCTATATTCGTTTGGCAAATGACTTTTACTTACTCCACGATAAAAAAAGATTTGCAGTGACCTTGTGGTCTTCTACAAATCTTTTTTTATCCTATAATACATCTTGTAATACATCTTGTTTACTACATCATATCGCTCTCATTGGCCTTCGCTTCGATTACTACCCAATATCACGCCTCTTCTTGTACACTGAGCTGTACATATTGGGTAAGACGACAATACTGAGATAACAGCAGCTCTTCATCCACTTGTCCAAGAGCCACGCTACGCCCTTCCTTGATGAGGTGATTCAACAACTCATGCAGGAAACTCATCTGCAACCGCAAGGATTCCGCTGTGAGCTGCTCAAGTACCTCAATATCCCGGATCGTAAACTGAGATAACCCGCGCAGCAGCAACTCTTCTGACCAGCCGTTAATTTTCTGCATGAACTGATTATATTCTTCCAAGTCTGCCCATCCTCCCATTACCGATATCCAGTTTCAGACTGAGCACCGTTTTGCCCTTCAGGAAACTGATTGGGCTAATCCGTTTTGGTTCCACACGCACAAAGGCATAGAAGTGTTCAAGCGATTGGGAACCATATCCTGACTCCAGTCTTTGGATCATCGCCTGCCAATCAGATGAATACGGGAGAGTGAGTGCCAATCGTTCTCCTTCGGCACTCTCAACCGTCAGGACAAGATCCTGCGTTTGTTTGACAAAGTTATGGTCCACGATTCGAGCAACTTTGATCACTGCCAATCGTTCTTTGGGAGCAGCAAACAAGTCGAATGATCGCGATTCCTCTTGAAGTACTGACGTTACGTCTTGCATGGTTTTGCCCATATTCAACGTTTCCACACCCGTTCGTGGCAAAATCGCAAGCTTGGCACCTTCCCCGGAAGAGATCCGGCGTTCTTCATTCACTTTTACTGAATAGAATTGAACTTCTTCACCCACAAACTGGCGAAAAGTCAGATTAAGCAGCCATGGTGTGAATGCACCATAATGCTCTGTATATGAGAACTGCTGATCATCATAATATACAGCACGTACATCGCTATAGGTGTAGATTTCCTCATCATCGAAACAATAGAAATAATAAGTGATTCCACGAAAACCGGATCGTGTCTCCCAAGCGTCAGCTCCCAGTCCATACAGGTGAAGTGAAGGAACCGTAAAGTATTTACTTCGAAAATTGCCAATGAGCTGACTCTGCTGAATGACAGACACCTTTTCTTCTTCAAGAACCTGGAGTGCAAGATATAGCTTGCTTACCCGATCCAACATGGATTGCATGGAGAAACGTATATGTCTGTTGAAAAACAACTGTAGTTCTCCTTGAATCCCTCGTAAACTGCGTTCTATGTCAGGCAGGTTGCCACTATGAGCAGCGATTGCCAAGGTCTCCAGTTGTGCCATATAGGACTGAGGAAGGCGGGCCAGTCCCGTCTTCAACAATCCTGCCAGCATAACCCGACATTCCTGCACCGTCTGAAGAGAGAACTTGGCTTCGTACACCCGTCCACTTAATGCATCCCTATCATCTAGGCCTTTTAGGTTCCGGTACCGTAACAAAGCTTCAAGCTTGGCCATTTTCCCGGCTGTCTGCTGCACCTTACATAGTGCTTTTGCAAGGTTCGCTTCCTCAGTAAAAGACACCTCGATATTCTGGGTGGTCAGATGAACCGTAAGAAGTGAATCTTCAAAGATCTTAATTTCCTCTGGGTATCTCAGTCGGAAAACAACTTCCTCAATCATGGAAGAACTATACGATTTAATTAACACGGGAAGGTCAGACTCTGTCATCCAGCGGAAGCGAGACTCGATCTCACGTGATACTGTATGCGGAATTTCGCTTGGATCGTCCACGTTTGATACTAAGTTTGATGCTGATTCTGTTACTGATACGTTTTTTGGTACGTCCAACGGATCATTATCCGATATCCCTGAGTCCTTATCCAGCGCATGCTTCTCGTCTGCATTCATTGAATCCTCTGCCGTATATTCCCGTTGATCATACAGAATTGCAATAAGCACATGCTTGCAGATATGATCGGCCGGGCAGGAGCATTCCCAATGATCCAGCGTATTTTCAAGCGTACATTGTGTCCCGTCACTGAGCTGACAACTCACAGATGATGCATTCCATGTGTACGTTACACTTACACCATTGTCCAACTCTTTCAAAGACCTTTTGTACAACCCCTTGTTGGCATACCGAATCAAATAATCCTCCGTACACAGCTTCGAAAAAATCCGGAATTTTTCCTTGAATCCATTCACGTCATCAACGCCCCGTTGCTCTCAGAATGTCGTAGATCGTTTCACTGAACACGCGACCTGGAACGTTGCCTAGAGCAATGGGTTTGTTGTCACCATAGTAATAATATTGCTTGTTATTCGGTTTGAAGAAATGAAGGGATTCCAGGGTAATGTCATCCAATCCCTCGTAATACGTGATGCTCGTACCGCTGAATTGCAATTCTGCAACAAGATCTCCGTACTCTTTATAAAATTCATGATACCAGCCGCCGTCCTGTGCCGGTCCTTTGATCCAACCGTATTTCTCCAGTGCTTTGGGGAAAGCCGTTGGTGAAAAATCAGACTCGGGCAGATGATCGTATTCATTCTTCGTTTTATCCTCATCTTCTGGCTGGTGAATCTCACGATTCAATTGCTCGAATGGCTGCTTGATCTCGTAATCCTCCAACTGCGTTGTCCAACCTTCAAGCGTTGCCTGATCCAGTTCCAACGGGTGTATAAGTCCCACTTGCGCATCCGAAGGCAGATCGACCTCATCTTCATCCACAGAATTGAAGGTGCCGTCCTCCATATAACGGAAGGTGCTGATCAGAGCGCCATCCTCATACGTTCCCCAGATCAGACCAACAGCAAATTTTTGCATGATTACATTTTGTACAAACAATGCTTTCCACTCATCGGCAGACCACAGACGTTGCTTGGACAATGACTCTTCCAGACGTTGTGCCTGAATGTTAACCATGGATTTGAGATCTTTTTTCAGTTGTGTGAAACGTGCCTTGGACTGCGCTGCCAATTCAGGATCATCTTTCTGTGCAGGAGCAGGCAGACTCTTCACGGATTTGCCCGTTTCTTCATTTAAGACAACGACTTGTAAGTCTCCATTGACCTTAACCAGGAAGGAACGCTCTCCGTAACTCAGCTGCATGGTTCCTTTTTCATCAAAACCAAGTGTGGTGACCAGCCGATCCTCCAGTTGTTCCGAGGTAAGTCCCATATTATCGGCTGCCAGTTGCAATGCTTCTTCTGCTGCACCTTTCACCTGACGGTTCTTCACACCACGTTTGATCTTGTCAATCGCCATAAGAGCGGATGGATCTTTCAGATAAGCGAGTACTTTTACAGCATCTGCTGCAATCGCGCCACGACTGTTTTCTGTCCATTCCTTAATTTGCGGAGCCAGAATATTCACAATGTGAATATCGCCAAAGAGTGCTGATACATACATCACCCATTTCTCTTTTGCAGGAGCACCTTCCTGAATCCAGACCTGAAGCAGTTCACTTGCAAAACGAGCGAGCGATGCCTCACTTACGTAATCTCGTAATTCATTCAACCGTTCATTAGGACCGGATGTATGATCCAATGATTGGACCAAAGCATACTGTTTAATCCGCTCATCTAAAGGCTGATTGTCTTCAATACGTATCAGTGAAGGGAGATCTTTCAAGGACAACCAGCTCAGTCTCGACAACTTTTTGGCATCCGCCTGATCAGCGAGTGCAGCATGGGCATACTCTGGACTTAGATCTGCGGTATCCAGCAGAATTTGGATCAAGCTCTTCCAATCGTCGGACTTCTCTTTCTTCAAAAGTTCACCGTACAGTTCCTTGCTGTTTTCCAGACTGCGGATTGCAGTCAGAGCCATTTCTTTGATCGCCACTTTTTTCTCCGAGAGGTATATGAGCGTATACAAGTCCTGATCAGGAATTCGGTTGAATTCCGCTAACGCCACGCCGTTGGCCTTTTTGGAAGAATCCTGCAATCCGGCACGAATCGCTTCGGCCAATATTTTCTTCGATAACTCATCACGCTGTTCAAAGGTAATCTCCAGAATTAAAATGCGTGTATCTGTTGGCAGTTTCTTGTACTGTGTCAGTGCATAGTCCAGATTCTGCTCAATGATTCGGCGGTATTCGTCATGCGGCATCGATTTGTATCTGTAGTCGGTCATGCCATTAAGTGAGATCAGGCTGGTTAGCAATTTCTCACGTTGCACCTCAAGGTCTTGCCCGTAACGTTGAAGCAGCTGCTCTCCACTAAAAGCGTATGAATTGTACATGTCCGAGATAATATCCAGTGTCCAATCGGGATGAGTAGTCAGGATTGCAAACCTGCGCATCGCCTCCGAATCCAAGGGCAGAAAACTAATACTAATGAGGTTGTGAACACGCTTCTTATCCCGATTCAGTTGATTAAACAACCCGCGACTATTTGGGTCCTCCCAATATTCCTCCAGGGTGTTTTCCCCACTTAAGTATCTTGCAATCGCAAGTCCTTGACGTCCCCCGTCCAAAGGATGCCGAAGAGCGTTAAATACCGCTTGCTCCAGTGACCCCTCCGCATTAGGCAATGTCAATCCTTGATCCTCCATGAATCTCTGAATGCAGAGTTTGAGGAATGGCGGTTTGATAATCTCGTATGCTCGAATCGCTTGTTCAGGACGATTCGCGATCGCGGATTGTAACATGTTCCAAGATACCGTGTACGAATTAAGCTCGTCCCGCAACATTTCAACCAACTGATAAGGTTCATCCAGAGGCACAAGTCCAGCAAGCAGATCATTTGGACTCTTGGCTCTAGGGTCCATACTCAGCAAGTAACGGCGAACTTCAAGTGGATAAATCTCATGTAATTGATGTACTGTGTGAAGCAAAACATGCCCAATCTCACTATTTGTATCAAGGAACCGTTGTTTACCTCCACTAATGTTAATCAGGTACAACAAGGCACCACTCACAAGTACCATAGTTTGATGGAATACTGTGTTTGAACATTGCTCTTTTGAAGAGAAAGACGTATTGGGATACAGTTCAGCTATGAGCTGACTACGCTTCTCCTTGAGGAATTCATCCTTCAATTCTTGGGAAGATCCGTTATGCTTTCCTTGAATATTACTGACCACTACAGGTTCAATCAACGTATGTAGCTCGTCCCGCAACTTATCTGGATCATTTGCCATTACATGTTGAAACAACACTGGTAACGATTGAACAGAAGATTGAACCTCTGCAAGATGAGAAGCCGTGTCACTGAGTCTTGAATATAATTGCAGCAGCATTAATGCATTAATTACATCCCGGTAATCCCCTTGACTGTCCGCTTTTTTGGAATCAAAAAGCCACTGGGCACGCTTTAATTTACTCTTTAATTCAGTCAGAATTTCGTTCTCGCCTGCAAACTGTTTGATCTTCTCCAACCGGGCCAACAATCCATCCATGCGATCAGCGCTTTTGCTCTTCCCGCTTAATCCGTAGGCTTCGGAGTCATTTCCCATACAGACAGTAAAGGCATCCGTTCTCCATGAATTTCTTTTGGAATAATTGGATTCCAGATATATCACAATAGCCCCGGCACGGTAAAAGATATCTCCATCGTCTTTTTTGGCAAGCTTCATGAGCAGATCAATCGTTTGATACACATAATGACTCGAATTTCCCATCATATCCGGAAACTTGTCTGTCGTTCCCAAAACGTAATCAATAATTTCGGAGCTTCGATCTGTTTTTAATGAATACTCGTTTGAACAAGTTACTGCGAATTTCTCCACCAAAGTTTCAACTGCGCGGTCTGCGGTAAGCATTACACATTCCTCCTTGAATTTAAGTGATGATCTCGCCAATCCAATCCGCGAGTTCGTTAGGCGTAATTGCTGCTACATGTGCCCCCATATTGGTTAATGTCTGTGCGGCATGTTTGTTATAGACTGAATCCCCGTTAAAATCGAGCGCGGTGAGAACCAGTAGCTTGCATCCTGCATCGATAATATCTTTACAGGCTTTATACATTTGCGCGATCGGGTACCCTTCCTCCAGATCACTGACCAGAATAAAGATGGTTTTGCCTGGATTATCGATTAACGTCTCGCCATATCGCAACGCTTTGGTAATATGTGTCCCCCCACCGAGCTGTACATTCATGAGCACGTCTACGGGGTCTTCCAGTCTATCGCTCAGATCAACAACCTGCGTATCAAATATGAATAATTTCGTGCGCAACGCATTCAAACGGTAGAAGATGCTGGCCATCACCGAACTGTAGATGACTGAATCCAGCATACTGCCACTCTCGTCCACACCAATGATGATGTTCCACTTGTTATGGGGCTGGATATTCCCGTCGAAATACAGACGATCAATTACAAACCTGCGCTTGTTTTTATCGTAATTCTTCAAATTCTTGGTGATGGTTCGCTTGAAATTCAGATTGCGCAATGATCGTACTGAACTCGAGGTATAGCGACTGCGCTTGCCCATGATACTCGCTCGGGTCTGAGATTCCAGCTTGCTGCGTAGCTCTTCAACCACGGTTCGTACGATCTCCTTGGCGCTTTTTAACACCTCACCTTTCATCCGTCCTTTGAACTGCATAATATTCTTGAGCAGATTCATGTTGGGTTCAAGGGATTCAAGCAGCTTTTTGTCCGTTAACAATTCTGTCAGCCCATAACGATCAAGCGCCTGTTTCTCCAATATTTCGACCGTTGGTTTGGGGAATAGGTCCCTGACTTTGTGCAGCCATTTTGGTACAGTCAGGTTAGACGCACCGCGTCCTCCCTCTTTTCGGTAACCTTGTTCTTCACCGTATTCACGGTTATACAGATACCCCAGAATCTCATCGATTTCCGTATATTGAAATTCAGCCGAAGTGTATTGGTCTGTATTACACAACCCTTCTTCCGCCGATTCACCTAGAATCAGACGCCATCGATTTAAGGTTTCAGCAGAATGTTGATCGCCTCGGTTGCTTCCATCTGGATTGGAACTTTCATTGATTTCTCCGGTTCCTTCCGTTGTCCGATTCGCTTCATTCATATTAGCTTCCATGCGCCAAACTCCTTTCGAAGCGCTTCGTCCCATGCTTTGGACTGAATCAGCATCTGCTCATCAACCGCAGGCCTCAACATTTCCTCTGGCTCAACCTGATGCAGACTCGCCACACGCTCGGCAATCAAGCCCGTTTCCATTGGTGTAAAGTAGGTGAATGCCAACCGAAATTCCGGTACCATACTGATGAAATCGTCGTATGACAGCTGTTCAATCAGATAATTCAACTCAGACAACAGCTGATCCTCATATAAAAAAGCGTCACGTGCTACAGTGAATACTCCCTGTAAAAAAAGTGCCGTTTGACGGGTCTGATCCGGTGTACCATGGATATATCCGCGAGCACGATCAACAATCTCATCCCTGGGCCTGTCACCAAGCCCTGAGGAAATAGCCACACACACACCCTCCAGCTGAGCCGGAAGCTGGTGATCCGACAGAAGCTCATTCAGATGTATTCGGAATGTCTCATCCTGAAAATACCCCTCTGATGACTCCGCGAGCATAGCTAGTAGCTTCAATCCCTGAATAATGGCCTCATGTTCATCCGGGTTGGCTCTGGAGAGCTGTAGCAGCTTGTCTACGGCATTCCTGTAGGCCTCGGATACCAGATCAGGGAGATGTTGCTCGTCAGATAATCCCAGCAACCTGCGGTGTTGATGTATTCGGTTCAAGACATGTAGACTGTTACATAAGGAAAGGAAATTCCCGTCGGTTCTCAGCGCTGAGCGGACCTGTTCATAGAGTTTCATCGCTGTGTCTTGAAGCCCCATGAGCAACGCTTGAAGCATGAGTCGGGCAAGTTCACCGCTATGATGATCCGGTATTTCTTGCATCTGTTCTTCCATTTTGCGTGTGGCTGCTCCTACAAGTGTTCCGCCATAGAGGGAGTTCTCTATCAATCTGGCTTCAATGCGGGATGAGTACATATAAACCCAGGTTTCGCGTACGAGATTCATATCACGCTCTGCGATCCAGTCCGGTCCCGATTGCCGTTTCGCGAATTCCGGAACCAGATAGGTGATGCATTGAATCAATTGGCTTATCTGACGATGCTCCGGTTTTGCATACAGATCCAGCACTTTCTTGTGTTGACCTGTTGTGCGAATCTGCAGTTTGTACTCTGTACAACTCGCCTTGAAGTCCTCCACGATGGGAATACTGAATGAATTGGGAGCCACTCTTCCAATGACGTCTCCTGTCAATAAATGCTGCAGCTCTTGCAGCGGTTTATCGGTCGCCAAGGTAAGCTCCCCCTTCACAAAGGAAGAGAGTGCTGCATCCATTAACTCATAGACGCCGCCTTCCCTTTTACCCCGAAGCCCGGCAAGACCTTGAATCATGCTGTACGCCTCAATCGCATCACTGGTTGATACATGCTCGTGTCCGTCCCGTAATTGGCGCATCAGCCGGGATAACAAGTCCAGAGCCGTTAGATTATACGGTGTACTCTTTTTGCGAAGCAGCTGGTTCCAGATCTGATCGTAATAATTCACATAAGGCATGCCGCTCGCATATCCATTGAGCCGATCCGCTTCAGCAAAGGTATAGACCATCGGGTACATTTGTTGGTGAACCGTATCTGGATTAACCGCACTTTGTTGAGACGTTCCTGGTTTACCTTGTCCATCCAAACGTTGGTCTGTATGCTGTTTATCCAATTCTGGCTGTTCCAATTCCGATTCATGTTTCTCTGACATCAATAGTCCATACGTATGAAATCCACCGGTAATGACAAGCACACGGTCATGCTCCTGCACCGCTTGATTAATACGTTGTCTCATATGTGCTTCTCTTGCCAGATCACCTGAAGACTGTAATCGTTCCGTGGAATAACACATTCGGGATAAGGTACAATACGTGAATACATCCTGCACGAATGCCTGAGTGGATTTTTCCAGACCGCCAATTTCAAACACCTTTTCCCACAATTCATCAAAACTGCGACAGTTTGTTTTTTGACACAACCGGTTAATGAAGTCAGACCCCGCAAGCAAGGTTTCGTCCTGGATGGAGATCTCCTTTTGTTCTGTCTGGTCGGATTTGGATGCACGAGTGGAGAAGTGTTGATAGTCCAGATCAATAAACTTCGCCGGAATGTTCAGGCGTTTTGCTTCTTTCAAAGCTACATATTCAGGCGAATACCGAAGCATCGGATAATAGCAGGCTTCTCTCTCCAATTCACTCTCGTAGGTATAGTACAGACTGACAGGAGGTAAGGTTGCCTCATCACTCAGCACCGAAATTAATGGATTACCACTCTCCGGTCCTTCAATCAAAATGATATCCGGATTGTACTCCTCAATTAATCGTAACAAGTGATACGAACATGCAGGGCTATGGTGTCTAATAGGATAATAGACCGTATGACTACTCAGGTTATATACCTGGGACTCGAACAAGGATTGTAACTGCTCAACATCAGGGTCCAGTACTGCTCTTAACCGATCCATTTTCTCTCCTCATAATAGTCCTTCCACATTCCCTCTTCTCTGGAACGTTCTTTTACGACCTTGGAGAAATAGGTTTTGAGAATGGACAGATCCTTGTCGTTTTCCTTTGCAATGGTCCCCAGCATGTTCTGCACCAACCGATCCAGCCCAATAGCTTTATCTTCGTAATAATAGGAAGTCATCGCACTCTGGACATAGACAGACACCGCTTCCGCCGTACTCATGGATGCTTGAGGGGTATCGAGCTTGTACCCTTCCCGTGTCATACCGGTGCGCAGTTCCATGAATGTTGTAGCCAGCAATTCAACCACATCCGGGTTAATTTCAATATCAATTCCACTATGTAACAACAGGCTTCGTGCCTGGGATTCAATGATTTTGGCTTCCATCTTTACGTTATGAATGGGCTTGATCGTTTCAAAATTGAACCGACGTTTCAATGCACCACTCATTTCGTTAACACCTTTATCCCGAATATTGGCTGTAGCAATAACGTTAAATCCCGGTTGGGCAAACAATACACCACCATCCAGTTCAGGAATGCTCATGACCTTGTCACTGAGAATACTGATCAGACTATCCTGCGCTTCAGCTGGACAACGTGTAATCTCTTCAAAACGGGTAAGAATGCCTTTCTTCATGCCGTTATATAACGGTGATGGCACAAGCGCAGCTTCCGAAGGGCCTTTATCGAGCAGCATGGCGTAATTCCATGAATATTTGATCATATCTTCTGTTGTGCCTGCTGTACCTTGAATCGTGTTTAGACTGGTTCCGGATATTGCTGCGGTCAGCAGTTCGCTAAGCATGGTCTTGGCTGTCCCGGGTTCTCCCACAAGCATTAATCCTCGATTGCCTGCCAGAGTAACCACTACACGTTCAATTAACACGTCATTGCCATAGAATTTGCGGGTAATCGTGATCTCTTCTCCATTTAATAACGCAGGCTTATCCCTGCCTATAATAAAATCGCGCACATAGGCGGGAGATAACAGCCAGTTCGGGGGACGTTTCCCCTGATCTTCCTCTCGCAGCGCACGTAATTCAACCTCGTATAATGTCTCGGCGGGTGGTTTAAGCATCTCCATCGTCAAGGTGTCTCCTCTCACGTAAACAGATCGTATGTTCTTATTCCTATCATTTTATCACAGCACTCCAGCAACTACCCGGTAAAACGATAAAAATGGTTGAAACGTCCTTCTTATCAGCACTCTTCCTAAGTCCATGGACATAGCCTCTAGCGCAAATATGAAGGTGAAACATCCTTACAGCCGTGCCAACAGATTGGTTTCGGATCCGAATCAGCATGCTTATTACCCATGCAAACGCATTGTAGGCCATATGACCTTAGGAATCATTACACTTTCCATAATGTGTTTCAACCAAATGAAGCCCATTATTACAAAGAAGACACAGGCCATCAGCAGCCTGTGTCTTCTTATATGTCAAATTTCACCCAACATCTATGAATTTTGATCGAAACAACCAATCTCTTAGAAGTTCCTACTTACATTCTACGCCCGCATGAGGCGGAATACAGCTCGTACCACTCATAACGGGTAAGTTCAATATTCGTTGCATCACGACAGGCCAGAATACGTTCTGGTCGAATCGAACCAATGACAGGTTGAATCCCTGCTGGATGCTTCATTAACCAAGCCAATACAATAGACTCCGGTGTAACTCCACGCTCCTTAGCCATTCGATCAACTAATTGAGCCGTATGCTCAAGTTCAGGACGCTGTCCCTCAACTACCCTGCCAGTAAATCGCCCCTGAGCAAGGGGACCCCAAGCTTGCAGTTGAATATGCTCTGCCTGACAATATTCCATCGTGCCATAGGGAAACACGTTGTCTCTGGCTTGAGGACGATTTACCGTCACACCAGCCTCTACGAATCCGATTTTGTCCAGACTCATCTCCAGCTGGTTCACAATCAGAGGTACTTTACTATGAAGCTGAAGAAGACGAATCTGTTCAGAACCCATGTTGGACACACCAAAATGGCGCACTTTACCGGAATGATGCAGCTCAGCCAGTGCTTCTCCAATCTCTTGCGGATGGGCAAGTGGGTCAGGACGATGTAACAGCAAAATATCCAGATATCCGATTCCGAGCCGTTCCAGGATACCGTCCACACTCGCCAGGATATGTGCACCTGAGGTGTCATAACGCTGCGGTCCTTCATCATCACCCACAAGACGTATACCGCACTTCGACTGTATAATGATCTGTTCACGCAAACCGGGAGTTTCGGATAAAACTCGTCCCAAGACATGCTCTGCCTTACCACGTGTGTAAATATCCGCCAGGTCAAAGTGATTAATGCCGATTTCAATAGCTGCCTCTACCGCTCGATGACCTTCTACGACAAGATCTGAAGTAATGGGGAACCCATCCCATTCACCCCCAAACCGCATACAGCCAAGAACCATTCGACTTGCCGGAATCTGGTGATGATGCAAAGGAAGTTGTGCGTAAGACATGTCAGCGTTCACCTCATTTTCATTTTTACCAAGCATAATAACCGATTCTCTCTACCATGTCTTCTTCCATCTTCCTCTATTTTCCTGCTCTATCATCCATATGAAGAAAAAACAAGGTTTCAAAAGCTTGTGTATTGAATATATAGAGGGTGCAGGTATTATGCAGGAATATGAGAGGAGATTTTGCATTTGAACCCAAATGAACCAAACGAGTCCTCAAAGCCAGCGTTTTTCACCAAAGAATTCACATACAACCCTTACCCGGTATATGAAATGTTAAGAAAAGAGGAGCCTGTTTTCAGACTCATGTTTCCTCACGGGGAATTCGGCTGGATTATTACGCGATACGAGGATGCAGTCCAGATCCTGAAAGATCCTCGCTTCAGCAAAGATATGGTCCGACGTTACGGCGCTGACAATCAAAGCATCTTCTCCAAAAATATGTTGTTCTCCGATCCGCCGGATCATAAACGTCTTCGGGGACTTGTGCAGAAAGCATTCACACCCAAACTGGTCGCAGACATGCGGAGCCATATTCAGGACATTGCTGATGAACTGCTGGACAACCTCCCGTCACAGGAAAAAATGAATCTGATCGATGACTTTGCCTTCCCGCTGCCCATCATTGTCATTAGTGAAATTCTGGGAGTCCCTCTTCAGGATCGTGACAAATTCCGCATCTGGTCCAATACGATAATTGATGCTTCCATAGCCGAGAGCGCCGAGCTGTTTGAGCAGCATGCCAGAGAGTTTACGGATTACCTGACGGCCTGGTTTGCGAAAGTTCGCCAAGATCCCGGCACTGATCTGATCAGCCAGCTCGTCATTGCGGAAGAATCCGGGCAGCAGTTAACTGAACGAGAACTGCTTGGCGTTGTCTCCTTATTAATTATTGCCGGTCATGAAACAACCGTGAATCTGATCGGAAATGGGATTCTCGCCCTGCTGGAGCATCCGGAGCAACGCGAACTGCTCATCAACCAGCCCGAGCTTATTCACAATGCCATTGAAGAGATGCTTCGCTATAACGGACCGGTGGAGTTCAGCACATCCCGCTGGGCTCTGGAAGATATTGAATTCCGTGGACAACGTATCGCTCAAGGTGATCTTGTCATTGTTGCGCTTGATTCCGCCAACCGGGACGAACAGCAGTTTAAGGATGCTGATATTTTCGATATCACACGCGAGAAGAGTTCGCATCTGGCTTTTGGCAAAGGCATTCATCTCTGCCTGGGAGCACCGCTTGCTCGTCTGGAAGGTGAGATTGCAGTCAGCACACTTCTGAATCGTTTTCCAAATATACAGCTTCAGGCAGATGTGAATGAACTGGAATGGAGACCTGGTATGAATGTTCGTGGTGTCAAGGAAATCCCGGTTCAACTAAAATAATGGCTAAATATGAATAAATGAAAGTGAGGCACCTTACATCATGGAAATGAACACCTTGGTATGGATCGTTTTGCTGCTTCTGATCTTTGTGTTACTGGTCAGAGTCACCAGCCTGCAACGCCAATTAAATGAATTGAAAAGAGATGTCGAGCGTCTGGAGAACGGTTCAACCGACAGCGTCCGATCCGACTTCAATTACACCTTGTCGCCGAAAGAAGCATCTCTTTCCCACACAAGCCAACCAGCCCAAACGGATCTGGATCAGGAACTGCTTACACTGATACAACAAGGGAAAAAAATTATGGCGATCAAACGACTGCGTGAAGCCAGAGGTCTTTCGTTGAAGGAAGCCAAAGACTATGTTGATTCTCTCGATCGGTAATATACAACTCACATAACTCTCGGGGGAAGTTACTCCAGACTTTCGGCTGTTAACACAGACGCAGTAGAAAGTCTGGAATCTTCACCGAGAGTTTACTTTTCAAACGACATATGCTACTGTTATTTCTATATTACTAGAAATAAGAAATAAAGACGAAAGGACCGATCATTATGCAATCAAACTCAAATGAGATTGAACAAGTCGTCAAAATTCATAAAGCACTGGGCGAGCAAACACGCTACAAAATCATTCAGATTTTATCGGGCGAAAGCAACCTGTGTCCTGCTGATCTGGAGAGCCGCCTTGTTACGGTTGCGCTATCAACTCTGTCTCATCATCTGAAACAGCTATCCGATTGCGGCCTGCTCACATCGCAGAAGAAGGGTACGTATATCTACTACAGCCTAAACACGGAGACCGCACAAAAGTTTGTTCCCTATCTACTAAATAAATAAAAAATTTGATTTATATTTCTATATAATTAGAAATATTGAAACAATGTACAATATTTATTAGTAAAACTAGGTCACCTAAGTTTACGCTTATACCAATATTCATTATCTAGGTTGTAGCATTACCATTCGTGCAGATGGGGTGCATTCAGAGCATTCATGTCTGGTTCTATCGTCTTTATTTCTATATTTCTAAAAATATAATAATAATCAGAAAGAGGTTATGTTTCCATGTCTTCTACGCTCAAAATCTATGTTCTTGCCTTGGTCAGTTTCCTTGTAGGAACGTCCGAATATGTCATTGCCGGCATTTTGGATCGCATTGCAGATACCATGAATATCTCTTTAATCGCTGCCGGACAGCTCATTACGATTTTTTCACTCGTATATGCGCTCGGTACACCTGTCATTATTGCACTGACTTCGCGCTGGGACCGTCGCAAGCTGTTGCTATACTTCCTCGGTCTATTCGTTGTGGCTAATGTTCTTGCTTACCTGTTGCCGGGTTATGGACTGTTCGTCGCAGCACGAGTGTTGATGGCTTTAGGCGCGGGCGTTGTTGTTGTCACGGCATTAACGGTTGCTTCCCAAATAGCGGCGGAGGGCAAACAAGCTAGTGCAATCGCCACAGTAATCACTGGATTTACGGCTTCTTTGATCGTTGGCGTTCCGCTCGGAAGGCTTGTAGCTGCATCTTGGGATTGGAAGCTTGTTTTTGCCGGTATCGCCGTTCTTGGAGTTCTCGCCATGCTGGTAATCGCGGCCGCCATTCCGCCTTCCAAAGCAGAAGCGCCTGTTCCGCTGAAGAAACAACTGTCTTTGCTCAAACAGCCACGAATTGTTTTGGCACTGCTGGTGACATTTTTCTGGTTAGGTGGTTATTCCATTGCCTACACGTACATTTCACCTTACCTTGTATCCGTTTCAGGAATGAGCGAAGCACTACTCAGTTCAGCTTTACTCGCATTTGGCATAGCAAGTCTGATCGGTTCAAAAGTTGGAGGATTCAGTGCTGACCGATTGGGTGTCAAACGAACACTGATCACAGGCATGACATTGCATATCGTAAGTCTGGTCCTGTTGAATATAACGGCAAGCTCTCATCTCGCTGTCTTCCTTGTTCTAATTTTGTGGTCTTTTGCCGCCTGGTCTTCGGGTCCAACTCAGCAATATAACCTGGTCACCATGGCTCCGGAATCCTCTGGCATTATGCTAAGTCTGAATAGTTCGGTTATGCAATTAGCCATGGCTGCCGGCGCAGGTATTGGCGGAATCGCGGTCAGCAGCGTTTCATTATCATCCATTACCTGGATTGGCGCTGTCGGGGTTGCTGTTGCCGTCATCATCGTTATAGGCTCGTATCGTTCAGCACCTCTCAAAAGTACACAAACCAATACATCGCACAACGTTGCATGATATGAATTTGTAGTACAAAAAACAAACCAAAAAGAGAGGCACTGTACGTATACAGTGGCCTCTCTTTAACCATTTTAACGGCTATTCTATTACCGATAAGCAGGACTCTTATTGGGCCGTAACTGCACCATCGATCGGATATACTGCACCATTGATATAAGGCGCTTCATCTCCAAGCAGGAAGGAAACCAAGTTCGCGATCTCTTCCGGTCTGCCCAGACGTCCGGATGGAATGCTGTCAACAGTTGCCTTGAACACTTCAGGATTGTCTTTACCGAACTGAATGACCATCGGTGTCTCAATTGTACCTGGGGCAATCGCATTTACACGAATGTTGTCCTTGCCATATTCAATCGCAGCTGTGCGGGTCAAGCCCACTACGCCATGTTTGGTTGCTGCGTAAGGTGCAACTGCGGGTACACCAACAATACCGGCCGTAGAGGCCGTGTTCAGAATGGAACCTCCACCTGTTTTGAGCATTTCAGTAATTACATACTTCAACCCGTAGAATACACTTCTCAGGTTAATATCAATAATCTGGTCAAACTGCTCAATTGTATGTTCGATCAGCTTGATACCAGGACCTGCAATACCTGCATTATTAAAGAACATGTCGATTCGTCCGAACTCTTCGACTGTTTTTTTCACATAATTCTCAACTTCAGGTGCTTTACTTACATCTGCTTGTACAAAAATAGCTTTACTTCCCAGCTTCTCAATCTGCTTAACCGTTTCAAGACCTGTCTCTTCGACAAGATCCACAACGACAATGGATGCACCCTTCTCAGCCAGCTTCAATGCTGCTGCTTGGCCCAATCCACTTCCTGCTCCAGTAATAATGGCTACTTTTCCTGCGTGACTCATGTTGATCTCCTCCATGTGTGTGTGTCATCTTGTGATTGGATCGATGAATACGATATGAAACGTACTTACATGCAATGATGCAATATGTAGGTCAAAAATGGCATAAAACCTTCCTGACTTTACCTATTCTAATAGACTTTCGACATAAAAACAAATCATATAATATGTATTCATACTATATCACCTGTCACATTTTCAGCATTTTTATTGAAGGAGCACACAACTATTACGTCTTGTTGCATGCTCCTCTTTTACATATACAATACTTTTTAAGTCGGTATCTCTACAACTTCAAACGGTGCATATCCGCTTTTTGAAACACTTTAACGCAGCAAATTTGTTTTTGCCAATTCAATAATTTCGTCCCCTCGTCCGTTGAGCACGGCTTTCATCATCCATAAGGTGAATCCTTCCGCCTGTTTGATATCAATCTTCGGAGGTAAGGACAATTCCTGACGATTCACCACCACGTCAATCAACACAGGACCATCATGCTGAAGCGCACGCTGTACAGCTCCTTCGAGTTCATCCGGATCCTCAACCCGAATCCCTTCCATGCCCATGGCTTGAGCAACCATCGCAAAGTTGGGATTGACAAGCTCTGTTCCCGATTCCAGGAATCCGGCAGCTTTCATCTCCAGCTCAACAAAACCGAGTGCTCCGTTATCGAACACCACAACTTTAATCGGCAGATTATGCTGTTTCAATGTCAACAGATCACCCATCAGCATCGTAATACCACCATCACCCGACAACGAGATGACTTGTCTGCCCGGATCAGCGACCTGAGCACCAATTGCCTGTGGCAAAGCGTTTGCCATCGTACCATGACTGAATGAACCGAGCAGCCTGCGATTACGAGACATCTCGATATAACGGGCCGCCCATACTGTCGGAGTTCCGACATCACAGGTGAAAATGGCATTTTCAGCTGCGGCATCACTAATGACCTTGGTCAGGTACTGCGGATGAATGGGCTTTTTACCCGGTTTTCCAACGGCCAGCTCGTCCAGATCTTTGCGTACTTTCACATAACGATCCACACTTTTACGCAGATGTTTGTCACTGTGTTCTTCTGTCAGATAAGGAAGCAAAGTTTCAATGGTCGCTTTCACATCCCCACATACGCCGTAATCCAGCTTCGTGCGCCGACCCAGATGGGAAGATTGAATGTCGACCTGAAGGACTTTCGCATCTTCGGGATAGAATTGGCGATATGGGAAATCCGTTCCCAGCATTAATAATACATCACAGTCCATCATGGCATGATAACCGGATGAATACCCAATTAGACCCGTAAGACCCACGGAATAGGGGTTGTCATACTCCAAATATTCCTTGCCTCGTAGCGCAATAACCATCGGGGATTTCAAGCGATCACAGAGCTGCATAAGGGGTTCCCGAGCGCCCGCGCAGCCTGCACCGCACAACAACGTAATTTTTTTGCCTTGATTCAGATACTCCGCCAGTTTAACGAGTTCCGGCTCAGAAGGATGTACCACGGGGTTGGTTGCGTGATACACATGCTCAGGTACAGGAAGATCCGCTGCTTCAAGTCCTGCTACATCCCCCGGCAATACAACGACGGACACACCCGAACGTGCAACTGCTGTCTGAATGGCCATCGTCAGAGAACGCGGCATCTGTTTGGCTGTTGTAATGACTTCACAATAATGACTACATTCCTGAAACAGATACTCCGGATGGGTCGCCTGAAAATATTCACTGCCAATCTCGTCACTTGGGATATGTGCAGCGATAGCGAGTACAGGAACACGATTGCGGTGACAGTCATACAGACCATTAATCAGATGCATATTACCAGGACCACTGCTACCTGCGCAGACAGCGATACTTCCACTGACCTCAGCGTCCGCCCCAGCAGCAAATGCAGCTACTTCTTCATGTCGTACATGAATCCATTCAATCTTCCCAGAACGACGAATGGAGTCGAGTACCGCATTCAAGGAGTCTCCAACAATGCCATATATACGTTTGATGCCAGCGTTCAATAAGGATTCAACCAGAACGTCCGCGACTGTTTTTTTCATAAGTGATGGGTCTCCTTTAATTGCTCATTTTGATTATGTTTCCACTCGGTTAATATACCTATTCTTATACCCCAATCTTCTGAAACCCGAACCAACTCAATATGTATGTCTGGATATATGAAACAAAAATACCCCCTTGAACCGTTATTTCATTGTTAGCAAAATGCCAAAAAATCCGCTTGTCGAATGACAAACGGATTACGGTTAAACTACGTTTATTGTTATTTCATGTGAATTCCCAAATCCAAATCAGACACTAGATAGCAGGCATCACATTGCCACCACTTACCGGGATATAGGCACCTGTGATAAATGAGGACAGATCCGAAGCGAGAAAAGCTACCGCATTGGCGATTTCCTGATCTTCACCCCTGCGCTTCAGCGGCACGGTACGCGTATATGCCTCATCATGTCCAGGCTCACTGGACCGATCACGTTCGCTAATTGTCCATCCAGGTGCAACCTGGTTTACGGTAATCTGATACTCACCAACCTCCTTGGCAAGCACGCGATATACACCATCCATTCCACGCTTACCAGCGGTCTAGGCCGATTGGTGAGCGAAATTTTGCATCGCACATTCCGTATTGATACCAATGAACCGACCGGCTCTGATATCTTGCATATGTGGAATGAAAGCTTTGGCAAGATACACACTCTGCATGACACAGGATTCGAACTGGCTCAAGTAATCTTCAGGAGACTGTTCCAACACCGTTGTCCATTCATATTGAATGACTGCATTGGCAACAATGATATCCACTCCACCGAGGACAGGCTGAATTTCATCACGCATCCGAAATGCTGTATCCTGCTTTGTAATATCCCCCTGTACAATTACAGCCTTACGATCGAGTGCTTCAATCTCACCTTGAAGCTCCCGAGCCTTGGTATCATTATTTATGTAATGTAGAGCCAGATTGGCGCCACAGGCTGCCAACGTGCGGGCGATGACTCTCCCCAGCTGTCCGGTTGCGCCTGTAACCAGAGCCGTTTTTCCTGAGAGATCCAATTGCATAACAGTGAAAACCTCCTTGTATTCGTTTGTTCGAAAACGATTTCGTAAATATGTTATTTTTGTTCATTAATGACGCGTTATTCAGAGAGATATACAGCATTGTTCAATGCTGTATATGGTAGTTCAACTTTTTCCCTATATGTGGAGACTATTAATTATGATGTTGAATAAGATCAATTTCCTGGAAGCGACTGACTTCCTTTTCCCAACGCTCTTCTACATATTGACGGTGAACCGGGTGATTGTTGTATGCATCATACGCAACCTGATCCGCAAAAACCATCGAGAAACTGTAGTCAAACTCATTCTTCTCACTTACCTGTCTCAGAACCTGAAATTGCTCTACCCCAGGAATGACAGCCAGTGCATCCGAACTTTCCTTCAAAAAGGCTTCGGCCTCCGGTGTATCTTTACCCGCGTAAAGTGTAAACGTTACCATATGTGTGATGCTGCTCATCTCTATTTCCTCCTCCAATATGTTCGTACTCGTTTCCTAGTGTACATCCGAATGTGTTGTAAGCGCAATAATTGGTTGAATTAATTTTTAATGTACACAAAAAAACCTCAGGACAAATCCCGAGGTTTTTTTGTAATGTATGGACAAACTTATTTGGTGATGTTGTATTTACGGTTAAATTTATCAACACGGCCACCGATATCCACGTTTCTTTGTTTACCAGTGAAGAATGGGTGGGATGCGGAACTAGTGTCCACACGGATTACTGGGTAAGAGTTACCGTCTTCCCATTCCATAGTTTCGTTAGAGAACTTCGTGGAAGAACTCAGGAATTTGAAATCAGCACTTGCATCGTAAAAAATTACGAGTTGTGTCTTTGGATGGATGTCAACTTTTGGCATAATCTATTTACACTCCTTTAATATGGGTACTTCTTTAGAATCAAACTACATTTTATTATACTCTTTTTTTGGACAAAGTACCAGCAGGTTTTGAGGAATAGCTAAAAAAAATATGATATCTGTGATTTTGCACCTAATCAGGTGTCACGCCGTCCCTTTCTCCAGTACATTCAACATGTACTCCAAAGCCTCCAGTTCATCCCTGCCTCTTGTCTGTAATCTGACAACACTACCATATCGAATGGGTAGTAACGCCATTCCAAGCAGGCTTTTGACATCTACACGATGCTCATGCTCAGACTCCATATACGACAAAATAATATCCGAGGAAAAACGTGACGCTTGAGAAGATACCGACATCAAATCATCCCGATGAAAATCAGCGTGTATCATAAATTCATGTACTCTCACAACCTTCAGTTCCTTTCGCTAAGTACTTATTCACCAATATGGTGTGTATCCATTTATATATTAAAATCTTCATGAATTATACCATGTTATGGGAGCTTGACCCATACTTTTTTTGCAAAAAAAACAAAAAAAGAGTCCTATACCGCAGGACTCTTCCAGGTTGTTCTTACATACCGTTCGGATATACCATGACCTTCAGACTGCCGCTCTTATTGTGTAATGCGCGCTCCATCGCTTGCTGTGTCTCTTCGAGTGAATAACGATCTGTAATCAGGGACATCACGTCATGCTGGCCGGAGCTCAGGAACTCAATTCCTGCCGGATACGTATTGGCATAACGGAATATGCCATAGATATCAACTTCATTGTCCGCAATAAATGGAACATTGAGTGCGATCTCGTCCTGTGCAGGCAGGCCCACAATCGCAAGTTTTCCTCCACGTCGAAGTGAATACAGAGCAGATTGTAGCGCCTTTGGATTCCCCGCTGTTTCCCATGCAGTATCAACACCCACACCACCTGTTAACTCGCGAATCACAGCCAGTGCATCTTCATTCCGCACATTAATGGTATGAGTGGCACCCATGCGGCGAGCTGCTTCCAGCCTAACTTCCTCCAGATCCGTTACAATGATCTTCTCTACACCGAAAGATTTGGCAGCAGCCACGGCCATGAGTCCAACGGGACCCATGCCCATAATCGCCAGGGTTGTACCCGGAGCCAACTTGCTACGGCGTGCAGCGTGAATACCAACAGAGAATGGCTCGTTCATAGCTGCTTCCTCATAAGACAGGTGATCCGGGATCGGGAATACCATATCTTCACGTATCATCATGTATTGTACAAATGCCCCATCCACCGGAGGGGTCGCTAGAAATTGTACATCCGGACACAGGTTATAACGACCTTCCTTGCATGCCGAGCAACGTCCGCAAGTCACCCCAGGCTCAATAGCAACCCGATCCCCTGTTTTCAGACGTGATACGTTCGAGCCGACAGCAGCAATGATCCCCGCACACTCATGACCCAGAATGATCGGTTTCTCCACCACAAATCTGCCAATGCGTCCATGTTCAAAATAATGCACATCCGAGCCACACACCCCGACGGCCATTACCTGGATTAACACCTCATCCGCTGCCGGTTGCGGGACGGGTTGTTCCTCAATAATAATGTGTCCTGGCTCTGTCATGATAGCAGCTTTCATGGTCTCGGGCAGTTGATATTGTCCCATACGGTTCTCCTCCTCATGTATGTCCATGCTGTCTATTGTACATCAAAGAAAACAAGGTATCTTCTTTCTTCCTAATTACCAATCAATAGATTGTTCGACCTTGTTCATCCGCTATGCCGCTCTTGCGATAGAAGTACGTATTGATCATGTCCCGCCATTCCTTGGCATGTTCGGCCTGGTTGTCCTGTAATGAAGCAACTTTACTGAAAATAACCGGGTCGATTTTGCCCTCCAGCCCTCTCCATGTCTCGGCTAACGCCTGCGCCTGCGCAACACCTTCAAAGTGTGTATCATAAATATGCTGAATGACCGTTTTACCCGAATGCAGAACATGTGTGTACGGCACGTGATGGAAAAATAAGATCAGCTCATCCGGACAGGTGTCTACAGACTCATAGCGATCAGCATTCTCAGGGTGATACTGTGAAGTGTATCCTGTACCGCTGTTCACGGTTCGATCTACACCAATGCCATGACAATCGGCAAAGTGATACGTTCCCCATTTGGAATACTCGTATCCATCTACATTCGGCCCGTAATGATGTTCCGGATTAACCATCCAACCCACACCGAGAGGCGCAGTATAATTCTCATAGATATCTAGTGAATTCAAAAGCATGCCCGTAACCTGCCGCACAACTTCGTCTTCATGTCCAAATGTGAGTCTCACCCACTCATCAGCAATCTCTTCCGCGGACAGCTCCGGGTTCCACGCAAGTCTTCCATATCCATATAGATTCGCCTGCGCGAGTGGATGTCCTGTCCAACAGGCATCTGCACCAATATTGGATACTGCGGCGAAGCCACTGTATGGTCGTTTATACAGAGAACCGTCCGCGATTCGCTTGATCTCTGAACCTTCGCCTTTGGCGTATGTGTCAAAGTCTAATACTTCTTTCCACTGGGGAACCAGATAACAGAGATGACGTTGTTGCCCGGTATACTCCTGTGTAATCTGAAATTCAATCACCTGATTTGTATTTTCCATGGCGCCGAACAGCGGGGATACTGCCTCTCTCACCTGAAAGTCCATCGGCCCGTTTTTGATTTGCAAAATGACATTTTCGGCAAAACGCCCGTCCAGCGGCGTAAAGTGGTCATAGGCTGCACGTGCACGGTCAGTGGAACGATCCCGCCAGTCCTGCTTGCAGTTATAGACAAAGCAACGCCAGATGACCAATCCACCGAATGGCCGAAGGGCTTCAGCCAGCATGTTCGCACCATCGGCATGATCACGGTTATACGTGAATGGTCCCGGACGATTCTCGGAGTCTGCCTTGATCAGGTAACCGCCAAAATCCGGAATCGCTGCGTACACCTTGGCCGTTTGAATGTTCCACCATTCCCGTACCTGCGCATCCAGCGGATCAGCCGTACGCAAACCACCAATCTCAATTGGACTTGCGTAGTTGGCGCTCAGGAACAATCGAATGCCATACGCTCTGAATTCAGCGGCAACCTTCGCCACATCACTAAGATAACGTTCCGTCAGAAACAGACTCTCACGGCGGTGTACATTGACGTTGTTGATCGATATGGCATTGATTCCCGTGGAAGCGAGCAAACGTGCGTAATCCCGGATGCGTCCCAAGTCCAGCGTGAATTCCCCGTTATCATAGAAAATGGATTCTCCTGCGTAACCCCGTTCAATGCTGCCGTCCACATTATCCCACTGATTAATCATTCGTAGTGCATTGGTAGGCTGCTCTATAATGAAGCTCCACTTACTCACAGCGTCATCCGCCTTACTTGCAATTCCTTGATCCATTGTCAGTTCCCGAAGCAGATGGAATGCACCATACAACACACCTTGAGGAGTCTCTGAACCAATGACCAGTACACCCTCGGTCTCGTTCTCACGAATGATGTACCCTTCTCCTTGAACAGTTGAACGCTCTGTCTCACTGAACGACCCAGCCACGGAATCGCTCCCTGTCCAAGTGCCGATTCGTATTGCGGGAGCGGAAGCGAGATTGTCCCGTTCATTTTCCTGAGCATCAGACAGATGACTGACCGACGGTTTCACGCCATATAACCTCTCCAGTCCCCGTGAAAGTTCGGTCAGAGCTGTTGTGATCACTCCATGGTTCTCTTCCGCCAGTATAAGTTTGCTCCATGCAGGAGCCGTCTTTTTGGTAAACTCATTCGCTCTTGGCAATTCAGAGTGATACCCCAGCCACGCATCGTACTGTGGACCCGACAAAGCAGATTGAACGACGGATTGGCTCATTGTACCGCCTCCTTGCTGGCATAGATCTGCCCAAGGTGATTCCCTTTTCCTTCGAGTAGCCATAGAATCGACGTTACACCACGCGGATAGTACTTGCTGCCAACCGCCACACCAGACAGGATCTGATCACTCCAGCACCAGTAGGATTCCTCCGGATGCAGCAGCCAGTTGACATGAGCCGCGTCTGCAGCCTTGCCTGTCTCATTCCATTCCACACCCAGCAGCTCTCTAGCGATAAACTGGGACAGATAGATTTTGCTCAGCCACGAGTTATTGCTTGTTGAGGACAGTTTCCAGCCCCCATCTTCGAACAGACATGTTCCCGGTACAAGAACCGTCTTCAGATGAGTTTGGAGTGCTTTCAGATAAGGTCCAAAACGACCATTGACATCCAGTGCTGCTTCACAGCCTGTAAAGTACGGGAACACCAAACCTTCAATCGCCGGAATGATTCGAGAATCATTATTTTCTGCAATAACAGCTGGAATGTAGCCGCCATCAGTCAACTGTGCAGCGATACTGGCAGCACAGCGATCGGCTTGAAGCCCTGCTTGATGGGACAGATCGGCCAACTTCTCAGTTGCGAACAGCTTCTCCAATGCAACATAGACCGCCCAACATTTACCCGCCAGATAGATATTATTGCGAGACTGACCAAGTGACACATCCAGGCTGTCGTAAGTTGTAATCTCCGCTCCACCTTGGGTACGACTGCTATCCAGACCCATCAGACCGTTACGCTGCTCTGCGTCGGGATGGTCACGATTAAGCATGCTTTCGAAGCAATCCTCGATAACAGGCAACATGTTTTTCACAAAAGCTTGATCCTGTGTCTGTTCAATGTATACTGTCGCGCAG
The DNA here is from genome assembly GCF_037979415.1 of Paenibacillus sp. FSL H7-0940. Taxonomy (NCBI): domain Bacteria; kingdom Bacillati; phylum Bacillota; class Bacilli; order Caryophanales; family Paenibacillaceae; genus Paenibacillus; species Paenibacillus sp. FSL H7-0940. The sequence continues at coordinate 1,813,773 of NZ_CP150280.1, read as the reverse complement.
CAGAGCCAGTTCACCAGCTCCTCGTGGCTCATCTGTGAGAAACAGTCGTCAATGCCAACCAACTCATATGCCGAGTGTCCAGGGCGTGAGAACACATTGGCAACACCAATATCATGGGTAAAGGTAATTCCGCCCGGATATAACTTCTCTTCCCCCGGGAAACGAACCTGATCCGTATAACTGTATCGTTTCACAAACCACTCCAGCTCATTACGCACCGTCCATGGATTCAAGGCAAGCTCGAAGTACAACTGATCAGCCGTCAGATCAAGTGTGTTCATCATCCGATACTCCCCTTCGTTCACCACCCAGAGTGGCTCACCATCGGCATCCAGCAGTTGAGTACTCGCATAATAGCTGTGAATGGAATGAGCAAGCATGAATGATTGATCTTCGGTCAAAGCAGCCGATCCAAGGCGCTGTTCAACCTCTCCACAGGATGCGGTCAACTCACTGAAGCGTTGTAGTGCATACTCTCCTGCTGCCTGAATATCGGAGAAATAGTGCGTATACCAATACGTTGTGTCCATGCCGGTCGTCACAATGCCCCCGCGATAGAAACATACTGCAAATTGATACGTACGTTTCTCTCCAGCCGGCACCTCCATCAGTAGTGCAGCGGTTGAGCCAAGTCCAAATGCCAGATTCTCCCGATGTTTCTCCTGCAACAGTTTCTCCAGCGTAAATCCGCGTGCGGGCCACAGTCCATCATCTGCTGACATAATCGCTGTAAGTCGACCTTGTCCCACACCTGTGATGGAGCCACCTTCCGGTCCCCCAATCAGACGCATCGCAGAGTACGGATCATTGCCCTGATAGCCAAAGTAGGCTTTGCGGGGTTGTTGACCTGCCGTATTGTCAATCGTCATCTCAACCAATACGGCAGGTACGAGTGCATCCATTAATTCTTCACGATCCCCATTCGTTGGATCAGGTACTGGACGTACAGGCGAGTAGATACGGAACGTCAGATCTCCAGCAGTCCACGTATCCGTACCTGAGGTAAATTCACGTGTAATATCTTCATCGCGAAAAGCCGTAATAAGAGGTTGTGGAGCTTTGGTCGCGTTTGTCGACGCCGGGTCCCCATTCTCCAACTTCTCTACATCATAGCGGCTGCTCTCATCCTCGGAAGCTTCATAAAAAGGAAGTGCCTGATAATTGTCGCCATCGCGAGATTGTAATCCAATATATACATTCTGGTCAGCCGGCTTGCCGAGTTCAAGACCCAGCCCGCCTTTGGCTCCTTTGTAACCCAGTGTAAAACTCGCAAAAGCACCAATCGGTGCGTGATGTGCATTATAAAAGATGGATTTGGACGTATTCATGAATCATAACCCCTCTCAGAATGGTTGCATACGTTTTCATTAGCCCCATCCTAACACGTGGTTCCACCTCCGACCATGATCAAATCAATCGGATATTTACCCAAATCAAGCTGATAGACTATAATAGATTAAAGCGGTTACAAAAAAAAACATTCCATTTGATATACGTGCGTAATCAAAATCACATTTTTTGAACAATCTCTTATGAAGGAGGATCTTCCATGTCTTCAACGTATTTGCCTCCTACTTTGGGAGAAAGTGTCCATGAAGTTTTTTATCCAGATGTGCAAACAACGGTCAATCTGTTCGCCATTCATTTACGAAGTGTAGGTGTGGACTGGGATTATCCGGCACATGAGCACCCTCAATATGAATTGAATTATGTCACGGAAGGCGAGCAACGCATGATGGTGAATGGTACCCTATACATTCAAAAGGCTGGCGAACTGCTCCTGATTCCTCCGGGAAGCATTCATTCCAGCCAGAGCCATAACGGCAAGGGATTCACGTATTTTTGCATGCATTTTGACATTGATGATCAGTTGTTCTTATCGTTGCTGGCGCGCATCAAACAAGTGCGATTCAGTGCGGATAGTCCGGTTACACAGCAGATTGAGCCGGTTCTGCGCAAATTGATGTCATCTGCGGATGATGAAACAGCAAATACGATGGTACAGCGTATGCAGCTTCAATCTGCGGTATTTGAACTATTTGGCCATCTGTGGGAGGCGGTCTCGAAAGAGGCAGCTCACTGGTTTACCGACGGACACGAGAAGATCGAACTCGCCCACCAGATTCGTAATCGGTTGCAAGGCCTGATGAGTCAGCAATTCAAACAGGGACACGAGTCCAACGGTCACTATGGCATTGATGATATTGCAGCAGAGCTGGGCATCAGTTCTTCTCACTGTAATCGCGTGTTCAAGCAGGTGTTTGGTCAGTCTCCTCGTGCTGTATTATCCCAGTTGGTTTTGCATGAAGCGAAGCTTCTTCTGGGCAATCCGAAGCTGTCCGTTCAGAATATTGCCGTCATGCTTGGTTATAAGGATATTGCCCATTTCAGTCGTCAATTCAAGCGCTGGTCCGGCATGTCACCCTCCCGTTACCGACAGGAACAGCCTGCTCTGGAATAGGTCCAGTAGCAGGCTGTCGGGCTTGATTCAACTTTTTCATAATTCGATTCAAGATGTTCTCTGTATTTAATATGAAGTGTTATTTCAACAAACGCTTAATCAGCTTCAGCTTGTTATCATACGGTGGATACAGAATCGGCAGATTCAACTTGGTGCTTTTTTTCAGTACACTTTTGAGATGAGAGAAGGTTTCGAAACTGTACTGCCCATGATACGAGCCAACACCAGAATGACCAACACCGCCAAACGGCAGACGTGGATTCGCTACATGAGTGATGGTATCGTTAATGCAGCCGCCTCCAAAAGAAACTTCACGCAGCACTTTGTCCTGAACCCGGGTGTCGGAAGTAAACAGATACAAGGCGAGTGGTTTCGGCCGCTTTACGATTTCTACAATGGCTTCATCCAGGTTACGATAACTAATGATTGGCAAAATGGGTCCAAAAATCTCATCTTCCATCGTTGCTGCATCCCAGGACTCCGCATCAATTAAAGTAGGTTCAATGAAGCGATCTTCCTCATCCGAAGCTCCCCCATATATCACTTTGGCCTGATCCCGCTCAATCAAAGTCGTCAGACGTTTAAAATGTCCCTTGTTCACGATTCGCCCATAGTCCTTGTTGTGCTGGATATCTGAACCAAAGAAAGACACGATTGCTGCCTTCATCTCTGTAATTAACGGTTCCTTCACGCGCTCATGCACAAGTAAATAATCGGGTGCGATACAGGTCTGTCCTGTATTGAGCAGTTTGCCCCATATAATGCGCTCAGCTGCTACTTTGATATCCGCCTGTTCATCCACGATGACAGGGCTCTTGCCTCCAAGTTCTAAAGTAACGGGAACGAGATTTTTGGCAGCTGCCTCCATCACAATCTTGCCTACCGGTACACTGCCTGTAAAAAAGATATAGTCGAATGGCGCGTTAATCAGCGCTGTTGTTGTATCTTTTGCACCATCGAGCACTTGTACGTATGCCGGTTCGAACACACTCGCAATCATTTCACGTACAACAGCGGACACCGCAGGTGTATTCTCTGACGCTTTGAGCACGGCTGTATTACCTGCTGCAATAGCACCAACCAATGGTTCGATTAAGAGTTGAAAAGGATAATTAAACGGTCCGATAATCAGAACCGCCCCGTAGGGTTCGGGTATGATATAACTTTTCGAACCCAGGAGCGCCATTTGCGTTTTCACTTTAACGGGTTTCACCCATTTATTCACTTTACGAATGGTGTGTGTGATGCTATCCATCATAAATCCGATCTCGGTTGTGTAGGATTCGAACTCACTTTTGCCCAAATCCTGATACAGAGCTTCTGTCAGTCTGGATTCGTACTTTTGAATAGCCTGCTTCAGTTGGGTCAGACGTGCAATTCGAGCTTCTGCCGATCTTGTTGCCCCGGAACGAAAGAACTGTCGTTGCTGCTCCAAAATCTGTTCAACTTCCTGACTGGTTACTTCCTGTATAGTCGTTGTCATATATACAGACTCCTCTATTCATTATTGATCAAGCGTTTAAACTTACGAACCTATAAGACACATGCAAAAGCATGTTTTATCACTATTAATCTACAGACACTCTTCTTCCAAAGCAGCTACCAGTTCCTTCAGCAGTTCCACCGATGCATTCAATGAAGCCGAATAATAGCGCTGTGTGCCCTTCTGCTCCACAGATATAAGCCCTTTCTCTAACAACAGCTTGAGATGATGAGATATGGCTGGCCGGGATAGGCTGGATTGTTCGGTAATTTCATTCACCGTCATTCTGCCCTTCTCGGTAAGTGTCAGCAAAATGGATTGACGATGGTTGTCACTTAAGACCTGAAATAACGGAATACAGGTTTGAAAAACGCTAATTGCTTTTTGTCCCATGCTTTCACCTCTATACTATTTCTTCTTCATTATTTCTACGTATATTTCTCTGTTTGATGTCTGTTGGTTTAAACATTCGAACCTAATGATTGAATTGTACTCTTTAATCACTTGAACTGCAAGTGAACCATCAACTAAATTTAATATAATGTCTTATAAAGCGCTTCCATACTACCATACAAGTATGGTAGTATGTCATTGAAGGAGTTGAAGTTGTGGAATATACCCCAAAGTTATCATCCAGAGCCGGTTTGTTGCCTGTTGCGAGCAATATGTCTTCCATGAATAATAAGCAATCTTACTCAACGCGAGATGTCGTTTACTTCACGCTGAAACAACTCATTTTGAGTTTGAAAATGCCTCCGGGAACAGCTATTTCTGAGAAGGAAATTTCGCTGGAGTTCCAGGTAAGCCGGACACCTGTTCGAGAAAGTTTTGTAAGGCTTGCACAGGAAGGTCTGCTGGAAGTGTATCCACAGCGCGGCACATACGTCTCTCTGATTCAGGTCGATCTCGTTGAGGAAGCACGGTTCATGCGTGAACAGCTCGAACGAGCCGTAATCAGGCTCGCCTGCGAGAACTTTCCGAACGAACAGATGGTAGCTCTTGAACAGAACCTTGCGTGGCAACAGGAATGCAGGGTCAAACCGGATGATGAACGAATGTTCCAATTGGATGAGGAATTCCATAGCACTCTTTTTGCAGGCTGCAACAAAAGCAACACCTGGACTGTTATCCAGCAGATGAATGTACATTTGAATCGAAGTCGCATGTTACGCCTGTCCTCGGACCACCAGTGGGATCACCTGATTGAACAGCACCGGTCTATGGTCAAGGCCATTCAGCAGCATGATGCCGACACAGCAGAGCGACTGATGCAGGAACATTTGCATTTAACTGTCACCGATTTGGCTGTCCTGCAGGATACATATCCGTCCTATTTTCAATGACTGAATTTTTCTTCCTACTATTCATGATGAGGTGAACGTGATGAGAATGGTTTTTCGCTGGTTCGGCGAAGGCAATGATACGGTAACGCTGGATCATATCCGGCAGATTCCGGGTGTTGAAGGTATTGTGTGGGCACTGCACGATGTTCCTGCTGGCGAGGAATGGCCAATGGACAAAATACTCGCTGTCAAAACAGCAGCAGACAAGGCCGGGTTACATCTGGATGTCGTTGAGAGTGTGAACATCCATGAGGATATCAAGTTGGGCCTGCCATCAAGGGATAAATACATTGCAAATTATATTAAAACAATGGAGAAACTGGCTCAGGTGGGTGTGAAGGTCATCTGTTACAACTTTATGCCGATCTTCGACTGGCTTCGCACGGATATGCACAAGGAAATGGAGGATGGCTCAACTGCCCTCTTCTATGAGCACAGTAAACTCGCAGATATAGAACCTCTAGAACTCGTTCGACGCATTACGGAGAACTCCGCACTCACTATGCCAGGTTGGGAACCGGAACGATTGCAGTATTTAACAGGTCTGTTCGAAGCCTACAAGGATGTAACCGAGGATCATATGTGGGAGCACGCACGTTATTTCCTGCAAGAGATTATGCCTACAGCCGAACGGCTGGGGATTCGAATGGCCATCCATCCGGATGACCCGCCATGGCCAATCTTTGGATTACCAAAGATTATTACAAGTCAGGAGAATGTTCGGAAATATTTGAATCTTTATGATAGCCCTTACAACAGCGTGACACTATGCAGTGGCTCTTTGGGAGCGAATGCTGATAATGACATTATCGGGATGATACACGAGTTCAAGGATCGGATTCCATTTGCCCACATTCGTAATGTAAAAATCTACGATAACGGCGACTTTATCGAAACCTCACACCGCAGTCAGGATGGAAGTGTTGATATTGCAGGGGTTGTTGAGGCTTATCACGATATCGGTTATGAAGGTTATGCAAGACCCGACCACGGTCGTCATCTCTGGGGAGAACAGTGCCGACCTGGTTATGGACTCTATGACCGGGCTTTGGGGATCATGTATCTCTGGGGTGTCTGGGATTCCCTGCAAAGGAGGGCAAAAGCATGAGTGAACACCAATATGAACGCTCATCTCGTCTCGAAGGCAGAACGGCAGTAATCACCGGAGGTGCTGGAGTATTATGCCGCTCCATGGCGGAAGAACTCGCTCGGCACGGTGCAAGTGTAGCCATCCTGAACCGCACGGTGTCCAAGGGACAGGAAGTTGTATCTGCGATAGAAGCTGCCGGTGGCAAAGCGATTGCTATTGCCTGTGACGTAACCCAGGCCGATAGTGTGCAAGCAGCGGCAGATGCGGTGCTGGAACAGCTCGGACCATGTGATATTCTGATCAATGGCGCGGGTGGCAATAACGCCAGTGCCAACACCACCAATGAAATTTTCAGATTGGAAGATCTGGAACAGCAGAACGTCACGACGTTTTTCGATGTGAGTGTAGAGGGGTTTCGTCAGGTGATGGATTTGAATTTTGTCGGTTCTCTCATCCCTACTCAAATCTTTGCAAAACATATGATAGAGCGCGATGTTCCCGCCACTGTCATAAACATTTCTTCCATGAGCGCCCCATCGCCCATGACGAAAGTTCCAGCGTACAGCGCTGCGAAGGCAGCCATTAACAACTTCACGCAGTGGCTCGCCGTTCATCTGGCCGAATCCGGTATTCGTGTCAACGCTATTGCACCCGGGTTCTTCCTGACCGAGCAAAACCGTAATCTATTACTGCAACCTGACGGCTCACCAACGGAACGTTCCAGTAAAATTATTGCTCATACTCCTATGCGCCGCTTCGGCAAACCGGAAGACCTGCTTGGCACATTAATGTGGCTTGCGGATGAAAGACAGTCCGGCTTTGTCACTGGCACAGTCATTCCGGTAGATGGCGGATTTATGGCGTATTCCGGTGTTTAACGATTAACGTGTAAATGAATCAGTTCAACTAATATAGAGAATTTTTAGAGACCGAAGCTTGGGATACATACCCAGGTTTCGGTTTTTTGCGTTTAAGCATAAGATCCTCCAGCATAGGAAAAGCTTGTTATAATACATGTTCAAAAGCAAACTTTTTAAACAACCTCTTAATACAGCTACGGTGAAATAAAGGAAGGTGATACATATATGATGGAAGAAACATGGGTTGTTGCCGTACGGTCTATTATTGCCTTTCTGACCCTGATCATCTATACAAGGGTGCTGGGCAAACAGCAGATGGGTAACTTGACGTATTTTGATTACATTAACGGTATCACAATCGGTTCCATTGCGGGGACTTTTGCAACCGATCTTTCCTCCAAGGCGTGGATTCATTTTGTGGCCTTGACCATTTTCACAATCATTACGATCATCTTTCAGTATATTACGCTGAAAAATCGCACCATCTCCAAACTGATGGACTCTGATCCAACATTGATCATCCAGAACGGTAAAATTCTTGAACAGAACCTGAGTAAAATGCGAGTCAAATTTGATGAATTGACCATGATGCTGCGGCAAAAGGATGTATTTGATATTACAACACTGGATTATGCGATTCTGGAACCGGATGGCAGCCTCTCGGTTGTTTTGAAACCTGAGAATCAACCGGTAACCGCCAAAGACATGCATATGCACCCGCCTAAGAGCAAGCTGATGACCGAGATTATCATTGATGGCCTGCTGATTAAGCAAAATCTGGAGGAAAGAAATAAAGATATCAACTGGCTCAGTGAACAGCTTAAAAAGCAAAAGATCACGATACAGGATATTGCTTTTGCCGCCATATTACCCAATGACAAATTGTATGTGGACCTGTTCAAGGATAAGATCACCGAAAAAATCGATATGGGCGATTATGAGGGACCTTTCTAAACTCTTTACATCAAGGAGGCGGTTGAATGAAAACGCGTTTTTGGCTGTTATATGTGCTTCCGATCTTCCTCATTCTTGTGTTCGTTGCAATTATGGCTAGTGGAGCCTTTCTCAAAAAGCCCTTTGGCAACGATGATCGCTTGCTTGAATCTATACAAACGTTAGAGAAACAGGTTGAGGGGAATAAATGGACTGAAGCCAAGTCTCAAGTTAATTACGCAATGAAGGCCTGGGATAAAGTCGTCAACCGCATTCAGTTCAGTGTGGAACGTGAAACGATATATGATATTCTGGGCACGCTTGCTCGGATCAAGGGCGGCGTTGCGGCAGAGGATGATAAGGCGATTATGGAAGAGATTTATTACTTTTATGTGTTATGGGATAATCTTGGAGATTAGGTTCAATATCTTTAATATCAGGCTTGAATATAAGAAGTAAGTCCAACAACAAAAGGCACTATCCTTTTATGAAGAAAGGAAGTGCCTTCTTTGCTTTGATATAACTTTATATCCATTACGCTCTTCGTAATCCCCGAGACCGTGACGATCGCGAAGTACCTTCTTTGCGGAAAAAGAGACCGAGTGCTCCCTTGGCACACCACAGTGCAAACAAAGCGAACAGCGTGCCCCAAAACAGCGCGGGAAGGAATGTCTGTTGAGCGAGATTCGCTGCATCCCCTGCCCGTGAAGGCTGAGTCCAGGACATAAATCCAACGTATACAGCACTAACAACCGACTCTTCCAGCGTAAGAAACGCCAGTAACAGATAATAGTACTTCACGATCTTGGCACCAAAAATCATAATGACAACGTTCAGTACGATGAACCCGGTCAGCCATAACATGCCGAACTCCCCTCTTACATATAACAGGAGCGACACCAGAGCGACAGCCGTCATAATACCAAGTCCCCACATGTGCAAGCCTTTGCGGTATAAGTAAAACAACAGCAAGGCGAACAGTGATGCACTGATATATCCCGCCAGAGAAACCAGGATCGATCTGCCTGGCGTCAGCATGGAAGAGTAAGTTACACCACTATGATCAGCGTATAATTCAATGCGCAGCACTTTACCGGACAATACCAGTGTCATTAGTGCATGACCGAATTCGTGAATCATCGTATCCAGGTTACGGAACAAGGACGAAAATGGGATGAATCGTGTAAGAAAGACGGAGCCTAGTAGAAAAAGTATCGTTTTGACCCACTTATTCAATCGTGTATACCTCCTTTACCTTAAAGTAAACAATCAAGTAAACAAGCCTATCCTTTATACTACGCTTTTTTCACTCGATTCGTTTCGGCTTCCAAACTGTAAGGCACAGTGCTCCATCCACCAGCAGAAGCTCCGATTGTGTCCAATGAAAAAAGAAGATAGATCATAGCGGCCCTTTTCGGCCTCTAGCGTAACGAGCAGTCGATTCCGCATCCGACGGAGGGCATAGTGCACGAATTGATCTGCTACCTCACTTTGTATCAGGGTAACATAAGCATAAAGGGAATGATCGACAGGTTCATCAAGCGGACTCACCCCTGCACATGAAAATTCCGTCCTCACGCCCGCACTCTGAAGTATGGACAATGCCTTCACGAGTTCGGCATCAACTTCAACACCGTTCCAAATCTCTGTTTTCTTCGCGGATACTGTATGTTTATCACGTTCCGTCCAGTGCATCAGCTCCAGCTTACGCCGTCTCCACAGATGGGCAGGCTGTTCACTTAACAGCACTTCATGTTCCTCATTTAAATTCATGCAATGTGTCCTCCTGTTCTGCTTGATCCGGTCACCTTATTCAACAAAGAGAGAGCACATCACTGTGCTCTCTGCTTTGCAAAAAGGCAAAGGAATGGCGATCCATTCCTCAGCATGTTGTATTATTGTACCTTTTTCGGTGACAGGCATCAAACTGATTTTAAATTATTCGTTTAGTGCCAGTTTCAGAGCCTCCAGATTCTGTCTCATCACGCTAATGTAGTCCATTCCCGCCGCAATTTCTTCCTCGGTGAGTCCCTCAATCGGATTCAATACAGCCGTCTTGGCCCCCACTTCACTTGCGATTGTCTCAGACACTTTGGATGAAACCAGTGTTTCGAAGAAAATCGTTTTCACCTGATGCTCTTTTGCAAAATCAATGACAGATGCCATCTGTGCTGCCGAAGGTTCTTGCTCAGGAGACAATCCTGCGATGGGCACCTGTTGTAATCCATATTCCTTGGCAAGGTAGCCAAATGCAGCGTGTTGTGTGATGAAATCCTTGCGTTTGCTATCCGTCACAGCCGCCTTGAAGTCCTGATCCAGTGACCCCAATTGAGTAATGTAAGCATCTGCATTCTGCTGGAACTGTTCAGCATGTTCCGGGGCAGCCTGCGCCAAACCTGCTTCAATATTCCGCACTTCCTTTACAGCCAATGCAGGTGACAGCCATACGTGGGGGTCGAGTCCACCGTGATCATGTCCTGCTTCTGCCTCTGCGTCATGATCATGGTCGTGTTGTTCAGTAGTCGCTTCATCCGCTTGATCGTGATCATGTGCTTCCCCAGCGGATTCATTGGCATGGTCATGCGTATCCGTTCCATCGGAATCTTCATGATGGTGATCATGCTCTCCACCTTCAAGCAGGTTAATTCCTTTGCTCGCTTCCACTTGAATGAGTGAAGCATTGCTCAGACTTCCGGTGACCTGATCAATCCAAGATTCCATGCCCGCACCATTGTATACAAGCACATCCGCTTTTTCAATGCTGGCAATATCTTGTGGTGTGGGCTCCCAATCATGAGGCTCCATTCCTGCTGGAACGAGTGTATGCACATTGGCCAGATCACCTGCCACATTTTTGGTGAACTCGTACATCGGGTAGAAGCTGACCTGCACGTTTAATTTTGCGGTTTCCGTCTTGACTGGAACGGAAGTGCCTGTCGAAGCTGTATTTGCATCAGAAGCGGATTTTTGCCCGCAGCCTGCGACGATAAGTGTGAGACTGAACAACAATCCGAGCGTTGCTTTTTTACTGAATTTCATGTGATGTATTCCTCCTAGAATGGTTGACCAGAATGACGTGCTGTGATTTCGTTTCTTTGCGGTGACGCTTGCGGTTATATCGTGCAATCAGCTTTTGCGCTGATATTCCAGTCAATAGGATAACCAACAGGATGAGTGCAATTGTTCCTCCCGGTGGTGTATTTAGATGGTAAGATGTTGTGAGCCCGCTAAAAATACCGATTAATCCTGTAATTACCGCGACAATAATCGCTGCTGTGAAACTGCGAGACACTCTCAATGCCAAGGCAGCAGGTAATACAATGAGAGCAGACACCAGCAACACACCGACGATCGGCATGGCTGAAGCTACAGTCATTCCTGTCAGAATGGCAAATGCAAACGATAAACCTCTTACCTGAACGCCCCCAATGGAAGCAGTCTCTTCATCAAAGGTAAAGCTATAGAGCGGTCTCCGGAGTAAGATGAAAAAAAGTAAACCAATGACACATACACCTGCCATCATCCACAACTGTATATCGCTAACCGCGACAATAGATCCGAATAAGTATGAGCTGAATGTCTTGGACAGATTGGTTTTAAGACTCATCAACACTACAGCAAGAGCCAGTCCTGAAGTCATGATGATCGCCACAGGTACCTCGCTGTAGGTTCGGTAGCTTCGCCGTAGTTGTTCAACCAGTAATGCACCGATAATTGCAATGATGAATCCGCAGATCACGGGGTTAAGATTCATGACCGAACCGAGCGCAACCCCTGCGAGTGAGACATGGGATAACGTGTCTGCCATAAGGACCTGCCGCCTGAGCATCAGATAGACCCCGAGAATTGGAGCGATGACTCCAATCAGTCCACCTGCCCAGAAGGCACGTTGCATGAATTCGTACTCAAACACTGCCATTCCTCACTTTCTTGCCGCTCCAAAGTAATCGTTCGATCCAATCGATTCCCCATCTCTTCCAGTCCGTGAGTAACCATAATAATCGTTATCCCATGAGCATCAACATAGTGGCGCATCAGATTGTAAAATCCTTCACGGCTGTGGCGGTCCATCCCCGTGGTTGGCTCATCCAGTACCAGAACCTGCGGTTGCCCAGCCATAGCTCTTGCAATACAGATCCGCTGCTTCTGTCCACCAGACAGCTCACCGACGCGTGTATTCCGATATTCCCACATACTAACTTCCCGCAGACTGCGTTCAACGATGGCATCCTGCTCTGCTGTGAATCTGCGGAATAATCCCAACCTGGTGTAACACCCGGACCGGACCAGTTCATTCACCATACTGGGAAATCCACTATTAAACGATGCCACCTGCTGGGGCACATAACCGATATTGGACTTGTTCCCACGTTTCAACTGCGGATTCATATGTATCGTGCCGCTCCAGGGCTTCAATAGCCCTAGCAGCAGCTTTAACAGGGTCGTTTTGGCAGAACCGTTGGGACCTGTGATGCCTATGAACTCTCCCACATGGATATCCAGCGACAGTTGATCAATGACCGGCTCTTTGCCATATCCAAATACAACATCACGCATGGAGGATAGTATCATGCCTTTCCCTCTTTTCGTAAATATTACGATTAAAAAATAACAAAAAATTTTATCTGGTTTCCCGGTGGATCGTCATTTTCTTCAAACGTGGTGAGTACTTCTTCATCTCAAGTCTCTCGGGATGGTTACGCTTGTTCTTGGTTGTTGTGTAGTTGCGGTCCCCACACTCGGTGCAGGCTAAGGTTACAATGACTCTCATGGTGGTTGCCTCCTCTTGTTTAATCGTAATAATTACTATTTAATGATATTAGTCTATAGCTTTTCTTTTGTCAACTCTATATCTGTTACAGTAAAATTTTGTATGCACAATATAATTTCATATGATATACTGCTTTGGTATCATTATACTTTACCTACGGAGGAACTAGATGAAGATCAAAAAATCAACTTTTATTGGGTCATTGGTAGCATGCAGTTTGGCTTTCGGTGCCCTGGGTGTAGCAGCTTCAAACGGAATTCAAGATATTGAAGCAGCACTTGACAGCAACATTAGCTTTAAAGTAAACGGTTTGTCTTGGACACCCAAGAATGAAGCTGGAGACAAACTGAATGCACTGGTATATGACGGTGATGTATACTTGCCTGTAAGTACCACAGCAGAAGCGCTGGGAGCCAACGTATCTCTGAATGTTAGCAACAAAGTTGTAAGTATCACTAATTCAGGTAGCGGTAAGTCAAGCAGTTCGAGTAGTAATAACAGCAGTACAGGTACCAAAGGTTCTGAAGATTCAAGTAAACCAAGTAGTTCAAGTAACTCAAGCACTTCTGGCTCAATCAAGATGACTGGAACTGACGCTCAGATGATAGTCAAATTGCAAAAAGAATCTTTAACATTGATCAAAATGTATGGTAATGCACTTAAAACAGGTAGCACTAGTGAATTTGATAAATACATAGATGCTAAAGTTATTGAAAATCCCGAGATCGACATTTTTGATCTGGGTAAGCAATCCCAGAAAGATAAATTTAAGACTACAGTCAAAGGTATCATTGCAGCAAATGATAAAAAAACGCTGACTAAATATGCAGATCAGTTGATTAACATCAAATCAGCTGATTTTAAAGTGATTGCAATGAACGATAAAACCAAAACAAGACACAGTTACAAAGCCATTTATTATCCACAAGGATGGACGGGTTCCTATGGAGTGTACCTTACCTTTGTGTTTAGTCCGCAAAAAAGCGGCAATGGTGATTTTTATCTTGGCGATTTGTACTTTAGCTAAAACCCTTAATACAATATAAGCATTGATCTTCAGGGGCACTATTGCACTTGAAGATCTTTTCTTTTCACTTCAACTCCACGCGAGAAAAGGATCTTTCAGTTCACGCCAGTTCATCCGCATCTCCTCCTCCGTAAGAAGAGTCTCATCCAATGTACGTTCAATCTCAGCCCGGTCCATGTCAATGCCGATAAATACCAATTTCGTCACCCGGTCACCCCACTCATCATCCCAGTCCGGTATGCTTGGCAGCGTGTCGCCAAAATGAAGTTGCCTTTCCTCCTCACTCATCGCACCTACCCATATTCCTGCTGGCGCAAGCTGCTTCGATGTGCCTGCATGACTGAAAGAGATTGCCATATGGTTCCTTGTTGCCAACCACATCAGACCTTTGGATCGCACGATGCTATCTGGATATTTCGCAATCCAACGCAGCAACCGTTCCGGGTGGAATGGACGTTTACGATGATAGACAAATGAATGAATTCCATATTCTTCAGTCTCCGGCGTATGTTCCTCTTTCATTAATTCGCGGATCCAACCTGCGGACTGGCTTGCTTTTTCAAAATCAAAACGTCCGGTATTCAATATCTCTCTCGGATCAATCCGCCCATGTGTCGTGCGAATCAACTTAGCTTCCGGTTGCATTGCATGTAGTGCCTTCTCAAGCTTCGAAAGTTCTTCCTCCGATACTAGATCACATTTGTTCAGAATCAGCACATCACAGAATTCCACTTGATCCGTCAGCAGATGAACGATTCCGCGAACATCGTCCTCCCCCGCTTCCTGTCCACGATCCTTCAGTGTTTCTTTGGAATAAAAATCACGCCAGAACTGGGCAGCATCGACAACCGTAACCATCGTGTCGAGACGAGTGAATTTCGTCAAACCAATGCCAAGTTCCTCGTCGATATACGTAAACGTCTGCGCAACAGGTAACGGCTCACCAATACCCGTAGATTCTATTAATATGTAGTCAAAAGAACCATCCAAAGCCAGCCGCTCGACTTCTTTCAGCAGATCCTCCCGCAATGTGCAGCAGATGCAACCATTGGACATCTCTACAAGCTTCTCATCAATGCGCGATAACCCTCCACCATCTCGTATTAAACCCGCATCAATATTAACCTCACTGAGATCATTGACGATAACAGCAACCCGCATCCCCTCGCGGTTATGAAGCACATGATTGAGAAGTGTCGTTTTGCCTGCACCCAAATATCCACTAAGTACGGTTACTGGAACCCGCTGTTGAACCTGTTGATCTGACATTTCTGCTTCCTCCACTCTGTTTAAGTTGAAACTTTAATCGTAATTATTACTATTAATAATGATCAATCCGAACTATACCGTAGTTTTCTTTGGATTGTCAACTCTAATATGATGAAAAATCTTGATTAATCGTAAAAATGTTGATTAGAACATAGGAATGATGTATGTTGCCGCACGTACAAGCATATATTTTAGCAAAGTCCTAGTTGTGGAGGTCTGTTTCATGAAAATGGCAGCCAATCTGAAGCTCCTGTCCTTCCTGATCCCTTGTGCATTTCTTGTTCCCGTGTTGATCACAATGGCTCCAGACTTGAAGGAAGCATGGAACAGTGAAGCTTTGCAAAATATGAAAACCGTATTCATAGGTATTTTCCTTGAAGCCGCACCTTTTCTGCTCATGGGTGTGCTATTGTCCTCGCTCATGCAGTGGTTCGTATCTGAAGAAATGGTCCGTAAACTCACGCCAAAAAATCCGATAGGCGGTGTGCTGGTCGCAGGACTACTCGGTATTATTTTCCCCATCTGTGAATGTGGCATGATCCCGGTAGTGAGAAGGTTGATGCACAAAGGCATGCCAGCCTATATCGCAGTTACGTTCATTCTGAGTGGTCCCGTAGTCAATCCCATCGTATTTACCGCAACCTTGCTCGCCTTTCCCTCCCATCCTGAGATTACCATTGCCCGCATGGGACTGGCCTTTGCTGTAGCGGCTTCCATAGGCATGCTTGTGTATGTGTTTGTTCGTCGAAATCCTCTTCGGATGCCAAAAGTCGCAGCGACAGAGGTTAAGACACATCCTGGTTTTAAAATGGCGCAACCTCACGCGCACGCAAATGCACATGATCATAACCATGTAAAAAACTGGCGCAGCTTCTTCATTCATGCCGGAGACGAATTTGTCGATATGAGCAAATATTTGGTGATCGGTGCCTTGATTACAGCCTGCATCCAGACATTCATTAGCCGCAGTGATCTGATCTCACTTGGTAATGGTCCTGTTGCCTCTTACGTGTTCATGATGGGTTTTGCTTATGTACTGTCTCTCTGCTCCACGTCCGATGCTTTTGTGGCTTCTGCGTTCTCACATACGTTTGCACTGGGGCCGCTGGTATCCTTCCTTGTACTTGGTCCGATGCTGGATTTCAAAAGCACGCTCATGCTACTCTCCACCTTCCGTACCCGATTTGTTATTGGTCTAAGTCTAGCGATTATTACGCTCGTTTTTGCCGGCTCGTGGTTGATTAACCTACTGGTATAAAGGTTGAGCAACATACTTCATGGCCTGAATGGTTAATCACATGAACTTTCATACTAACTATGAATAGAGATGAGGTGATGATTATGAACCACACTGTCTATACGATGACCAAACCTCCTGTTCCAAGGTCACACGTCATCCAATGGCATAACCTGATCCGTGCAGGCTGGATCGGCGGGGTGGCAGTGTACATTATTCAGTTGAATTCAAGTGATTCGCTTCATTATTATTTGGCTCCTACCATGCAAAAACTGCTATTATGCTGCCCTGTTCCCTTATTGTTTATTGCAGTTATCATGGCGTGGCATGGACTGTTCGGCAGTAACGAGGTTCATTGCGACTGTGAACATCCACCTCCTTCCGGTTTCCTACGCAGCTCGTTGGTATATGGTCTTATTGCTATCCCCTTGTTGCTGGGGTTTCTGTTACCTGATCGGGCGCTCGGCAGCTCCATGGCTAGCCAGAAAGGCATGTCTCTCACTTATTCCCCTCCCGAGATTCGTCGCAAAGAGCCTTTACCTGATCCGGCAACGCAATTGAATGTACAAGATCTCACGCAAAAACCAACGACCGTTCAGCCTGCATCGCCTACCAAAGTACAATTCATTCCCCCAGACGAGTATAGCCGCGAATTCGCTGAACTGGCGGAGAAGTTGTATGTAGAACAGGTCATCCGAGTCTATCCCGAGATCTTCTCTGAAACCCTCGGCACGATCGATATGTTCCAGCGACAATTTGCAGGCAAAGATATCTCCTTAACCGGGTTCGTTTATCGGGACAAAAGCATGGATCATGAATCACATTTTGCACTGGGACGATTTCTGGTCATGTGCTGCCCTGCTGATGCGGCTCCCTTTGGCGTGATGATTCACATCCCCGAAGCGGATAGCTTCCCTACAGACAGTTGGGTACAAATCGATGGCAGCATCGAGTCTGCACAGGTGAACGGTAAGGATACGATTGAGATTCGGGCCACAAAGGTGACACCTGTATCCGAGCCGTCCACTCCTTATATTTATACCAATGCGGACTCGGTGATGGCGTATGAGAAAATAAAGAGCCCGTAGTTGCTTGTAGTAACAGCATGCTATTCAACGAAAAAAGCCCCAAAGCTATGGATTACATCGCTTTGGGGCTTTCATGTTCAGTCAGATACGAGATTACATCTCGTCTTCTCTGATTGTATTATTCCGTTACGATATCATGAACCAATACAGGAGCATCGGCATGATCCGCAATTGTAATGTTTTCTTTGATCTTCGCGATGACGTCTGCTACGTCTTCACGATTGGCATGGATCGTAACGAGGGACTCACCAGCTTTGACTGGGTCACCCACTTTTTTGTTCAGCATCAGACCAACCGCGAGATCGATCTCAGACTCTTTTGTTGCACGGCCTGCGCCGAGCAGCATTGCTGCAGTTCCGATTTCGTCAGCGACGATTCCGGCAACATAGCCATCTTTATCTGCTGGGACTTCAACGAGATATTGTGCTTGTGGCAAACGATCTGGATGATCCACAACCGAAGCGTCTCCGCCTTGGTTTGCCAAGAAATCTTTGAATTTCTCCAGTGCTTTACCGTTCTGGATCACTTCTTTCAATTTCTCCTCAGCGTGCTCCAAGGAATCTGCCTTGCCAGCAAGGAATACCATTTGACGTCCAAGTGCCAGACACAGTTCTTCCAGATCTTTTGGACCTTTACCTTGCAGGGTGAGGATGGCTTCTTTCACTTCAAGCGCGTTACCAATCGCCAGGCCCAGTGGTTGGGACATATCGGAGATAACAGCCATCGTTTTACGACCAACATTGTTACCGATGCTTACCATGGCATGTGCCAATTCTTTAGCATCTTCCGTTGTTTTCATGAATGCACCAGCACCCGTTTTAACATCCAATACGATTGCATCAGCACCTGCTGCAATTTTCTTGCTCATGATGGAGCTGGCGATCAGTGGAATGGAGTTAACGGTAGCTGTTACGTCACGCAGTGCATAGAGCTTTTTGTCTGCTGGCGTTAGGTTACCACTTTGTCCGATAACTGCAACCTTGTGTTCGTTTACGAGACGAATGAACTCTTCTTTTTCAAGCTCTACGTGGAAACCAGCAACGGATTCCAGCTTGTCTGTTGTACCACCCGTGTGACCAAGTCCACGTCCGGACATTTTGGCAACAGGAACATCCAGCGCAGCAACAAGCGGAGCAAGTACCAATGTTGTTGTATCGCCCACTCCTCCTGTGGAGTGCTTGTCTACTTTGATGCCTTCGATAGCGGACAGGTCAATAGTTTCACCGGAATTCACCATCGACATCGTCAGATCGGCGCGTTCCTTGTCTGTCATATCTTTGAAGAATACCGCCATCGCCCAAGCGCTGACTTGATAGTCGGGGATTTCTCCTTGTGTGTATCCTTGAACAACAAAATCAATCTCAGCTGTTGTCAGTTCTTTTCCGTCGCGTTTCTTAGCAATAATGTCTACCATTCTCATGATGATCTCTCCTTGTGTGTGTATTGATTGTATTGAACACTTTGTTGTTAGTCCGTTACGGCTCCGGATCGTTCCTCCGATCGCTGTTGTCTCCAAGTTTTTTGATCCATTTTGCAATGGGAAAACTCGGAGACAAAGGCGAACGCTTTGCTTCTTCAGAATCGATTCCGGGTCCTTCACTCCGTGCTTAAAACAAAAGTTTCGATTAAAATCAAATGATTATGAATATAAAATGCAACAATTACAGTGTGATTGCTGTGTCCAGGGCAACTACCATCATGTCGTTAAACGTTTTTTGACGCTCTTCGGCAGATGTTTCTTCGCCTGTCAGCAAGTGGTCACTTACCGTCAGGATCGTCAGTGCGTTAACACCAAACTTGGCAGCGATGGTGTATAGTGCTGTTGTTTCCATCTCTACGCCGAGTACGCCGTGTTTCATCAACTTCTCGGTTACGGAACGGTCATCGCGGTAGAAAGAATCGGAGCTGAATACGTTACCAACGTGAATCTTCATACCTTTAGCTGTTGCACGGTCATAGGCTTCTTTCAGCAGGGAGAACGTAGCAATTGGTGAGAAGTCATAACCACCGAATACGTGTTTGTTCATGCTGGAATCTGTACATGCTGCTTGTGCAAGGATGACGTCACGTACACGTACATGCTCCTGCATACCGCCACAAGTTCCTACACGAATCAGGTTTTTTACGCCATATTCGCTGATCAATTCGTTAGCATAGATTGCAAAGGACGGAATTCCCATCCCTGAACCTTGCACCGAAATGCGGTGTCCTTGATATGTACCTGTGTAACCGAGCATCCCACGAACCTCGTTGTAACATACAACATCTTCGAGGTACGTATCTGCGATATATTTCGCGCGCAAAGGGTCACCTGGCAAAAGGATCGTTTCTGCAATATCTCCGGGTTTTGCTCCAATATGTGTACTCATGAATGAATCTCCTCCAGTTATACAATTAGTCTATTATGATGGCAGGACCGGAGCAGCTTAAACCACTCCGACCTCCCCTATCCAGTTTTTGAAAAACTTATTTCAAATCCTTCAGGAAGCTGGTGCCGTATTCCGGCATTTTCACTCCAAAGTTCTCGGCTACGGTTGCGCCAAGGTCAGCAAATGTGCTGCGCAGATCAAGCTTTTTGCCCTCGCTGAAGCGTGGAGAGTAGGCAAGCAGAGGTACATATTCACGTGTATGGTCTGTACCGCGGTAGGTTGGATCGTTACCATGGTCAGCTGTAATCAGCAGCAGATCATCATTGGTCATTTTGGCAAAAATCTCTGGCAGCCGTGCATCATAGTCTTCAAGTGCCTGAGCATAACCTTGCGGATCACGACGGTGACCGTACAGGGCATCAAAATCAACCAGGTTCAGGAAGCTGAGTCCAGTGAACTCTTCATCCATTGTTTCAGACAACTTGTCCATGCCATCCATGTTAGAGACGGTACGAACAGCCTTGGTTACACCTTCGCCATCATAGATATCTGCGATTTTACCCAAAGCAATCACATCAAATCCGCTATCTTGCAGTTCATTCATAACAGTACGACCAAAAGGTTTAAGCGCATAGTCATGACGATTTGCAGTACGTTTCCAGTTACCCGCTTCACCTACAAATGGACGTGCAATAATGCGGCCGAGCATATACGGATCTTCAAGTGTAATTTCACGGCAGAACTCACAGATCTCATACAGCTCTTTCAGTGGAACAACGTCCTCATGTGCTGCAATTTGCAGAACCGAATCGGCGGATGTATAAACGATGAGCGCGCCAGTTTCAACATGCTCTGCACCCAGCTCATCCAGAATTTCCGTGCCGCTGGCCGGTTTGTTACCGATCACCTTGCGACCCGTTTTCTCTTCAATGCGTTGAATCAACTCATCAGGAAAACCATTCTCGAACACACGGAAAGGTGTATCAATGTAAAGACCCATCAGCTCCCAGTGACCTGTCATTGTGTCTTTGCCTCTGGATGCTTCCTGCATCTTGGTGTAGTACGCTTTAGGTGCATCCGCTACAGGGACACCCTCGATTTCTTTGATGTTGGACAGTCCGAGACTGGCCATGTGAGGCATTTTCAGACCTCCGCGTTCACGTGCAATGTGACCGAAGGTATCTACATCAAAATCATCAAATTCTGCTGCATCCGGCGCTTCGCCGATCCCTACAGAATCCATAACGATCAGATGTACTCTTTTGAATGTTGACATAACCTAAGCACTCCTTCCAATAATCCGGTTTACAAGAACAGTCCAGTAATGATCGCTGACAGCACGCTGACAAGCGAAGCACCGTAAAGCAGCTTCAGACCGAAGCGGGCGACCACATTACCTTGCTTTTCATGGAGTCCCTTCACCGCACCAGCAATGATACCGATGGAGGAGAAGTTGGCGAACGACACGAGGAAGACAGATACGATACCCGTTGTTCTGGCAGACATTGCAGTCTCCTTCAAATTAAGCATAGCTACGAATTCGTTGGATACCATTTTGGTTGCCATAATACTTCCTGCCTGAATCGCTTCTTTCCATGGAACACCCATGATGAAGGCAAATGGTGCAAACACATAACCAAGTAGCTCCTGGAACGAAATGCCAAGCACCGCGCTGAAAATTCCGTTAACAAGTGCGATCAAGGCAACAAAACCGATTAACATCGCAGCTACGATGATAGCAACTTTGAATCCATCCAGGATGTATTCGCCGAGCATTTCGAAGAAGGACTGTTTCTCCTCTTCCTGTACTTCCAATATATCTTCTTCCTCTGTAACCTCATAAGGATTCACAATAGAAGCAATGATAAAACCGCCAAACAGGTTCAGTACAAGAGCTGTAACCACATATTTCGGCTCGATCATGGTCATATAAGCACCAACAATCGACATCGATACCGTGGACATCGCCGAAGCACACAAGGTGTACAGCCGATGTTTTGGCAACAACCCAATTTGTTTTTTCACAGAAATGAACACTTCAGATTGCCCCAATACAGCCGAAGCAACCGCGTTATATGATTCCAGTCTGCCCATTCCGTTGATTTTGCTTAATACCAGACCAATATATTTTATAACAAAAGGCAAGATTCGGATATACTGCAATATACCGATAAGGGCGGAGATGACAACAATCGGCATCAATACGCTGAGGAAGAACGGTGCCCCCCCGCTTTCGGCACCTACAGTAGTCAAACCCCCAAATACAAATGCGATACCTTCATTCGCATAGTCGAGTAAACTTTTAAATACGGTCGCGAAACCGCCAATTAAAAAAGTACCCACTCCTGTATTCAACAGAGCATAAGCTAGTATAACTTGCAAAACAATCATGATAGCCAGCGGCCGGTAACGAATCTGCTTTTTGCCGTTGCTTGCGATATAAGCCAGTCCAAAAACAACGAGTAAGCCGATAATGGCAATTAGAAATTTCATTTGATTTCTCCTTTGAAGGTAGTTAAGCCGGATGTGAAAATTCAGCTCAAAGGTTTTTCATGCGTGTAATGAAATAAACCTTTCAGAAAACAAGTAAAGCGCTTACAATAAATTCGTTTTATATCAATTTTCAGGCTAAAAAAATAAAAAGGCTTTTTCAGGCTTGAAACTTGTTCTCCATATTAATGATTAACATGAAGAACAAGTTTAATCCCGTGAGGCAAAGCCTAGATGTTATCTAACGAGTCAGATTACAACGAATTAGTAAGACGATGAAGACTGTTCGCCCTGCATGATCTTCACACCAGAACTTGCACCGATACGAGTTGCACCCGCTTCGATCATTTTTTGCATATCTTCCAGGCTACGTACGCCACCGGAAGCTTTAACGCCAACATCAGGACCTACAGTACGACGCATCAAAGCGATATCTTCTGGCGTTGCTCCACCTGTGGAGAAACCTGTAGAAGTTTTAACAAAATCAGCTCCAGCTCGCACAGCTGCCTGACAAGCACGTACTTTCTCTTCATCCGTCAACAGACAAGTTTCAATAATAACTTTCACTAAAGCTTTACACGCAGCCGCTTCAACAACAGCACGAATATCTTGTTCAACGAAATCATCTTTGCCATCTTTCAAAGCACTGATGTTGATGACCATATCGACTTCAGTTGCACCTTTAGCAATCGCATCTTTCGTTTCGAAAGCTTTTGTCTCCGATGTAGATGCTCCCAGAGGGAAACCAATAACGGTGCAGATATCTACGCCAGAACCCTGCAACTGCTCAGCAGCATAAGCAACCCAGCCTGGGTTAACACATACGGAAGCAAACTGATATTGCTTTGCTTCTTCGGTTAACTTGGCCATTTCACTTTGCGTTGCGTCCGCACGAAGCAACGTATGGTCGATCATTTTAGCTAATTGTGGTGTAGTCAATTGAATCTCTCCCTTATCTGAACTAGTTATTTTCTATACCCTTACACTAACATGAACATATGTAAAAATCAACTTGAACTTTTGTTCACAGTTACACTTACATTTCTTCTTCGTTATATTTTCTTCCTAATAAAGCAAAACATCCGCCCTTTTTACGTGGCAGATGTTGTCATCCATATTCGTTTGAAATTAAAATCGAAGTAATGCCTGCGCTGTGTACTGGTCCGTGACCAGAATATTTGCGTAATGACCTTTGAGCGCGGCGTGAATGGCTTCAATTTTGCGTTGTCCCCCGGCAACAAGGATTGATTTTTCCTTATTTCTCAACTCGGCTAGATCAATTCCAACGGTTCTGCTGTTAATCTCTTCACTGATCAACTGACCTTCCGCGTCGAAAAAGCGTGAACAAATGTCACCTGCACCGGAGTTCATCAGCAATTGTTGCTCTTCTTCATTGAAGTAACCGAGCCTGAACAATAATGCATCTTCCTTCACAGTACCCACGGTAAACAAAGCAATGTTGGCCTGTCTGCCAAGTTCCACGATTCTGCCGATATGTCGATCCGCTTCCACCATGTTTTTTACTTCAATGTTGTCGAAAATCACAGGCAGCGGCAGATATCTTGGTACCGTATGGAATGCCTCAGCGAACAAATGAACAATCTCAGCGGCATAGGTATTGACATGGGAGTGGCTTACGCCCCCCTTCAATTGCACGACTTCGACACCTTTAACCTGCTTGGGACGAAGTTGGCGTGCTACAGCATGCATGGTTGTTCCCCAAGTCACCCCGATAATATCAGCATCCTGAACCGTCTCTTGAAGATAATCCGCTGCTCGTTTACTGATATGCTTCTGTATTTCCTCATCACTCTTCAACGGGGCAAAACACACAAGTGCCGTATCCAGATCATATTTCGACTTAAGTTCTCCGGCAATGATGTCGATATCCTCCAACGGGTCCATAATTTCAATCCGCACGTATCCACGATCTTTGGCGTACTGAAGTAACCTTGATACGGTTGGACGCGACACGCCCAGCCTTGCGGCAATATCCTGCTGGCTATAATCGGACTGATAATACAATTTCGCTGCTTCAATGCTTAATCGTTGCTTCTCCAGGTCCATTCCCATGTGCGCTCATCTCACTCATCCTATTGTCTTTGGAAAACAAATACTCGTCCTGTATATTATACATGGATTGAGTATCTGGTCACTATATAGCATGCAATTCAGTATCATGATCAATCCATACATATCCCTTTCTTACGTATAAAACGGGGCAAACGATGCATACTATTGCGGTCGCTTCATCATTGCAGAAGAATGCTTCACCCCATTAATCGCACAGAGAGGAAGAACAACATGTCTACCTTATTGTATATTACTGCCCATCCTCATGATCATGAAACCTCCTTCAGCATGGCTACGGGCAAAGCATTTATTGATGCGTATCGTGAAAGTCACCCTTCTGATGAGGTTGTTCACCTCGATCTGTATCGCTCGGATATCCCCCATATCGATGCGGATGTCTTCAGTGGTTGGGGCAAACTGCAATCGGGCAGTGATCTGACTGCCGAAGAGCAGACCAAAGTAAGTCGTTTGAATGAACTGTCGGATCAATTTGCCTCAGCAGATAAATATGTTTTTGTAACCCCGATGTGGAACTTCTCGTTTCCTCCTATTCTGAAGGCTTATGTCGACTCGATCTGCGTAGCTGGCAAAACATTTCGTTATACCGAACAAGGTCCTGTTGGACTGTTGTCCGACAAAAAAGCACTGCATATTCAGGCGCGCGGTGGCATTTATTCCGAAGGCCCAGCGGCTCAGATGGAATCCGGTCATCGTTACTTAAGCATTATCATGTCATTCCTCGGTGTGCCGAAGCTTGATGGCATTTTTGTTGAGGGGCACAATCAATATAAAGATCGTGCAGATGAGATCAAGCAACAAGCTATCGAGCAGGCAACTACTTTCGCAAAACAGTTTTAATAGAAGTAGTTCAAAAAGTCCGCTTTTGAACACTCACTTAAAGTGTAGTAAACAATTAAAACATAAACAAAACCCGCGTGTGACCCAGGAGATAATCCCAGGGAACACGCGGGTTTTCAATGTATAATCAACCTAGAGCTTATTGATGTCCAGCGCTGGCACGGCTCATGGTTTCAAGTTTACGTGTGATCGCATGACGGTCTACTTTCAATCCCCAGATCATTTCAATAATCTGCTCTTTCTCCTCAGGACTGTCGGCATGCTTCAATTGCATTAACAGATCATGCATTTGTTCATTAATGCCTTCGAATTGAATCCATAAATCCTGTCTTACCTCTTTGGAATCCAGATGATGATTCGCATCGACTTCTTCCTTCAATGCTTGCAGAATAGCATCTTTCCATTCGTCATCACCTAGCTGTTTCGCAATGTTCAGGAGATCCAGATAATCGTCAACAAGAAGTGAGTTCAATTCAGCATGTGTTTTCATCGTTTATTGCATCCCCTTTTCGTCTATTTACCAAGTATTATACTCGGTATTTCAGGATATGCAATAGCTGTCGGAAAAAGTTGATTTATGTAGCCTGTCCCTTCAACCTGTGAACAAGCAAATTACACAAGACAAAACCGATCAAAACGTACACACCGATCATCCCCACAATGCCTATCCATCCAAGATGACTGTAAAGCAGTCCACCTCCTGTTCCACTTACGCTTGAACCAAGATAGTAGAAAAATAAATACAACGCATTGGCCTGGGATTTGTGCTGATTGGCCACGAGTCCAACCCAGCTGCTTGCGATGGAATGACCGCCAAAGAAACCAAAGGCAAACAGGGCGAGTCCGATAATTTTGACCCAAAGCGCTGGATGAACGGTACAGACTGCACCAGCCAGAATAATTCCCAGCGCGATTCCAAGCACATGTGACCTGCCGTACCGATCTGCCAGCCTGCCCATCCAGGTGCTGCTTACCGTGCCCATCAGATATACCACAAAAAGACTTCCAACGATAGACTGGCTAAGATGATAGGGTTCACCCGTTAATTCAAAACCGATATAGTTGAACAGGGTCACGAATCCCCCCATCAGGAGAAAACCGAGTCCATACAGGCATAACAGCCTTGGATTGCGACATTGTGACCACAAAAGAGGTATTGGATTTTTGAATCCGGGTGCAGCTTTGACAAAATGACGGGATGGCGGGATGACAAGCCAAAAAATAACGGCTGCACACAGTCCAAGAATACCAATGAAACCCACAGCAGCGCGCCAACTGAACCAATCTGTCACCACACCGCTGATGAAACGGCCGGCCATGCCTCCTATCGAATTGCCACTTATATATAGGCCCATAGCATAACCAAGACTTCTAGGTTCAATTTCTTCTGACAAATATGTCATAGCTATCGCTGGCAACCCCGCGAGTGCCACACCCTGGAGAATACGAAGTAGAAGAAGCTCCGTATATCCCGGGCTGAATGCGCTGAGCAAAGCAATAACTGAAGATATCACCAGTGCAGCTGTCATTATAAAGCGTCGGCCCACAGAATCAGACATGGACCCGATGAACAGCATCGTCAGTGCCATGGCGATCGTTGTAACGGATAACGTAAGACTGGCGTGTGCCGGCGTAATGGAGAATGCGTTGCTAATCTCAGGCATCAGGGGCTGGAGGCTGTAGAGCAAAGCAAAAGTGACAAAACCTCCGGCGAACAGTGCAAGGCTAATGTTACGAAACGTCTTAGTTCCCTGCTGAATCATGGATGTTCCAACTTTCCCAGTAAGAAAGCTTCTTGGATCGACTGTGGTCTGATCGCCGGTCAGCGAAGCCTTCCATCTATCGTTATTTAGTGAACAATTTCCGCTCCATATGGGTTAAAAAATCATAACCATCTGGCGTTACAACAATTGTATCTTCGATTTGGAATCCACCAGCACCTAGCTCGTAATAGGGTACCTCAACACATAACACCATACCGGGCTCCAGTATCCGCTGGTCACCCGGGGAGAGGGTTATATCGTCGTACAGTTCCAACCCGATGGCATGTCCGACATGCTGACGTCGGTAATGCGGAATCCCCTCACGCTGTACGCGAGATACTGCCGCATGGAATACTTCCGACGCCTTGACGCCAGGGCGCAGCGTTTCAAGTGCCGTCTCCCATCCACTTTTGACCGCAGCAAAATGTTTTTTCATCCAAGCGGTAGGCTCCCCTGCAACAACCGTGCGGCCCGTATCTCCCCAGTATCCTTCCAGCTGCAGGCAAAGATCGAAACGGACCTGATCTCCGGTCTCAATCGTATGAAAATAATTTTCGATGAGTGGTAATGCGCTGCGTGGCCCTGCCCCTACCGCTGTCATTGCCGGAGTTCCACCTGCTCTCATCACAGCCAGACGATAATGATCCGCAAGTTGCTTCTCATGAACACCTGCTGCAATCAGGTCAATTAGTTCCTGCTCAATCCGTTCATTTAATTGGGCAGCCTGACGAAGTTGCTCGATTTCGAAAGGTGTCTTGACCAGACGGATTTCTCGGAACAACTTATATGCGGGAATTACCGGTCTGTCAGGAACCTCCTCCTTGATTCTAGCCAGAATATCGGGAGCGATCCGCATCTCATCGATTCCAATCGGCTGATCTTCGATCTCAAGCTGTTTTAATGCTGCCTTGAGTGCTTCAACAGGACCTGGATGAATGACCGTCGTTTGCAGGAGAGAATAAAAGAGATCAATGTCGTCAGTGGAAGGTTTGCCTTCAATTGAACCTTCCACGAAGAAATCACTGTAGGCAAATATATCTACCCCCGTTATACCGAACTGGGCTACAACGCCTAACCGATTCGTCGGAATGACGATACAAGGCTTTGCAGATCTGTCGGCAGGTAAAACCGCATAAATCTGCATGGTCCAGTTGCTTGCACGTAGCTGGGACCCGATGACATAGTGAATGTTCTCTGGAGTTGTTGCGATCAGGGCGCTTAGCCCTTGAGTTTTCATCATTTCTTCCGCCAGGTCCCGGTTCAGACCTGAGCTATGGGATAGATGCAGTGAATTATTCATTTTGATCCAGACCTCCTTTTGTTTTCCTGCGACCAAACAAACTTTCAAGTCCTGGTACAGAGCGCAGTACTAGTTTAATCGTCATAAACAGAGCCAGCGCAAACGCGATCAATACAACAGACACCACGGCTATCGTTGGGTCCTGCCATTTCTCCATATACAGGAATAGTTGTATTGGCAACGTGTAGCTGTCCTGACGGAGCAGCAACAGAGCAGCCTCTACCTGATCGAAAGTGAAGACAAAAGCGATTGACCCTGACAGAAGCAGGGATAGTCGGAGCTGTGGCAACGTAATTGTGAAAAAAATGCGCATCGGCCCTGCGCCAAGGTCCGCGGCAGCTTCCCGATGAGCCGGGTGCAGATTGGCTAACGCACTGCCCACAATAGTGAGCACAAATGGAAGCACAATGACCGCTTCACCCAAAATAAGTGCAAACAGTCCACCAGCAATATGCATTTTCGAGAATAAAATCAGGTATGCAATACCCAGCGTAATTTTTGGCATAACCATTGGAGATACAAAAAATGCCCTTAAGATACCAGAGCCCGGGAAAGGGTATTGCACGATTGCTAACGCAGCAAGCGTACCTGTAATCAAAGCCAGCAGAACCGC
The DNA here is from genome assembly GCF_037979415.1 of Paenibacillus sp. FSL H7-0940. NCBI lineage: Bacteria > Bacillati > Bacillota > Bacilli > Caryophanales > Paenibacillaceae > Paenibacillus > Paenibacillus sp. FSL H7-0940. Next base: position 1,784,745 of record NZ_CP150280.1, on the reverse strand, counting down.
CCCTGTAGAAGCAATAAGGCTGTTCTTGAATGCATCGAGAAACTGGGTCTGCTCACTCAGATTGGCATACCACTTCAAGGTTAGACCTTCCGGGGGAAATTTGCTGGCTGAACCTGAGCCTACAGATGTCAACATAATCATCAGCAGTGGCAGCAGCAAATAAATCGCTACGGCACCCACAAAGATGTAGAGTAACAGCTTGGTGCCCCTGTTCGACTTAACCATACGCCTGACCTCCCTTACTGGAACGACGGAACATCAACGTTTCTGCTCCTTTATTCACAAGCAACGAGACAACAATGGAAGACACAAGTAAAAACAGGCTGGCAACCGCAGCCATCGGCCAGTTCGTGTCCAAGGTTCGCTGATATATAAACACCGGAAGTGTCATGACTCTTCCCCCACCGATCAATTGAGGTGTGGTGAATGCGGTGAGGCATAACGTGAACACAATCTGTACCCCGCTTGCAATACCTCTTGCCGATAAAGGCAGGGTAATGGTCAGGAACGTTCTCCAGCTGCCCGCCCCCAGATCCTGAGCAGCTGCCTTTAAGGAAGCGTCACTTTGGGACAGTACATTCAGGATCGGAAAGACCATAAATGGCAGAAAAATATGGACAAGGGCCACAACAACACCTGTCTCGTTGTATATCATGCTGAACCCTTCCTCGGTAAGCCCCAACCGGATGAACAGCCAGTTCATGAAACCCTGTTTGGACAGTAACAGCTGCCATCCGTAAGAACGCACAACCGCGCTGACCAGTAGCGGAAGAAACGTGAGCAGCAGCAACAATTGCTTCATGCCAGGCTTCTTTAGACCCGCTATGCAATACGCCAGTGGATAGGCAAGCAGAAGACTCCATAGCGTAACCTTGAAGGCAATGCGAAACGTTGTGCCAATCAGCTTCCAATAGTAAGGATCAGACAGAAACGCACGATAGGCCCCCCAATCCCAGCCCCGAATAAGCTTTCCATTCTCATACATATCAAAGCTATATCTGCCAAAGATCAGCAACCCGCCCAGATACACGATGCCCATCAGAGCAAGCGCAGGCAACAGAAGCAGCAACCGGGTTACCCATGTGCGGTTTCCAAAGGAATACAGATTCACGATCCGTTCCGCGATCCGGTTCATATTCTTGCCCCCTGTACACGGTCATCAATGGGTTCGGATAACAAGAGCGCGTCCTCTGGATCAAAGCCAATTTGTATTGGCTCACCTGGACTATAACGTGAAGCTCCCCGCTGATGCAGCACACTGGCCTGAACCAGAAAACCTTCAGCAATCTGCACACTGTATCGAATATTTGCTCCGCCATACACCGCTTCAATCACGTGTCCATCCAGCTTGTTCAGGCAATGAGTTGCATCTTCTCCAAGTCGAATATACTCATTGCGGATTGATAAGGAATGTCGTGCTCCCGCTTTCGGTACAGCATTGCCATCACTGACTTTCACCAGCAATGGCTTGCCGAAGCATTCCACCCGAATTCCATTCACATCATGTCCCAGTAATTCCGTCTCAAAGAGATTGGTATCTCCAATAAACTTGGCCACGAAACTATCGGTCGGTCTTTCATAGATTTCATCAGGGGTTGCGTATTGCAGCAGCCTTCCATCGCGCATAACGCCAATTCGGTCAGACATATTCATGGCTTCGCTCTGATCATGCGTTACAAAGATAAACGTTCCGCCGAATTCACGCTGGATGCGTTTCAGTTCACGCTGCATATCGAGACGCAGCTGCATGTCCAATGCAGAGAGAGGTTCATCAAGCAGTAGCACTTCGGGTCTGTTGATCAGTGCGCGAGCAATGGCGACGCGTTGTGCCTGACCCCCGGACAGCTCGGATACAGCACGCCTGCCATAGTCTCCGAGCTGGACCAGATCAAGCATTTCACCTACCTGCCGTTGGATATCGACTTTTGGTAACTTCTTCACCTTTAGCCCATAGGCAATGTTGTTGAATACATCCATATGAGGGAACAGCGCAAGCTGCTGAAAAATCATATTGCTATTGCGTCCATAAGCCGGGATGCCAGTAACATCCCGACCTCCCAGCATAATGGTGCCCTGATCCGGCTGCTCAAGTCCGCCAAGCATGCGCAGCAGTGTTGTTTTGCCACAGCCACTCGGACCAAGCAAGGAAACGAATTCACCCTTTTTCACTTGGAGTGTTACTTGATCAACGGCGGCTCGCTTACCATAAGTCTTCGTGACTTCCCTTGTTTCAATGGATATGGTCTCTTGTCCGCTGCTCATCTCTGATTCCCTCCCATCCATTCCGGGTTCATAACAGAACCCGGAATTATTGTGTGCCTGGCAACAATCCTTTTATTGAAGTTTTGTTTTCACGAGACGGTCCCATAGTTCTTTCCAGGAAGAGCTGTTCTGTGCAAGCACATCCCAGTCTGGATTAATACCATTACTTTGCGTTTCCACGGAGAATGAAGGATCATCCTTGTACTTGTCCGGAACTGCAGCTGTCGTACTGGTTACTGGCGTACCCGTTGCTTCTGCATATTGTGACAGCGCCTCCGCGCTCAACAACTCGTTAATAATTTCATTTGCAACACGTGCCTGCTCAGGTGTTGAGCCCTTCACTACCTGAAGTGTGTATGGGAAGGAGATGGCACCTTCACTCGGATACGCTACGGCAAGTGGAGAACCACCATCAATCCATGTCTGTGCAACCTGTGCACTGAATGGGGCAATGAGCGCATCACCTGACTCCAGGAGTGCCTTCAGCTGATCATTGGATGAAACCAATGTGCCAATCTGGTCACTACGATCTGCCCAGAACTGGAAGGCTGGCTCGGGATTTTCATAGGATGCGCCAATCTCTTGACCTTTGGCAGCAATAAGTGGGGAGATATAGGAATAGAACATATAGTCCCAGAGCGCAGTTTTCCCTTTGAACTCCTCGTTATCCCATAGATCGTTCCAGCTGGTAGGCGGCGTTTTCACCAGGTCTTTGTTATACACCAGGGCGAAGCTTGAAACGCCCCAGACCACACCTTTATTGTCTGGCTTGTGGAAGGACTCCGGAATATCCTTAATATTGGTCACAATGCTGGTATCCAGTGGCTCCCACATGTCATCATTCAATCCTTTTGCCGTCGCATCTGCATTGAAGTAACCGAAGTTAACCACCGGATTGTTGGCATCAGCCTGCTTGCCTGCGACCATCTTGGGGTACATTACCGAATTGGAGGATTCCTCAAAGGTGACTTCAACGTTGGGATGTTCGTTCACATACTCGGCAACCACTTCTTTCGGAACGACATCCTGATTGGAGCCAGCCCAGATAAACATCGTCAGCTTAACTTTGTCTCCGCTTGCTCCTGAAGAGTCGGTCTCTCCGGCAGTATTACTTGAGCTGCCTGCTCCACCGCAGGCGGAAAGCACCAATGTACCAGCCAGTGTTAGAGAGGCGAGGCTGAGAAAGCGTTTTTTGTTGGATTTGAACATGCAAATTCCCCCATCCATGTAGTTGGTTTTACCGATAAGACAGAACTAGATAGTCTCCATACACTTGATCAATGCAACCCTATTTGCTGGCGTAAACCTTCCATAATGTCGGATATCTCCCGTGGATCTACAGATAGGGAATCCTTATACTTCTCCTCTACAACGCCCATGGTCTGACGCTTCAGATAGTCTCTTAGTGCAAGCGGAGCATTCAGCAAGGCCTGATTCAGTGTTACCTGCATCTCATCGCTCCATATGTCTTCAAATTGCTCCCGCGCCTTGCCAAAGGCGAATTCCTCCTGCTGCCGTGGTCGCTTGGCTCGCATTTGTTCGGTATCGCTCTCGTTCAGCTCCAGGCCGTCAATCACAACACCGTATAAATCAAGGGCTTTCTCCGGGGATACTAGTCCACTTCTTACATCCTCCAGAACTAGGCGTGGTTCACGTTCAAGTGGATCACCATATCCGCCTCCGCCTTGCGACAGGAACGTAACCGTTTCTCCAGGTTGAAGCAGCAGCTCATCAATTCTTCCCAGATGATGCTCACTTGCACGTCCAGCATTAAGAATCGCTTCTCCATGTGAACCTACGCCACCACCGAGCCTGCCCCAGGGCTGGAACTCCATACGCTCCATGTTTCTGGCCGTCATCACCGTATCCGGTGTTAGAATTCTGACGCACAGGTCAATCCCGCTTCCGCCACGGAAGGTTCCTGCACCCGCCGAGTCAGCACGAAGACCATAATGCTCAATCAACACAGGCATCTCGGATTCCACCGTTTCCGCAGGAATATTCCGAAGATGACCGACCGCAAAATCCATGCCATCAATGCCGTCTTTCATCGGCCTAGCTCCCGAACCTCCGCAGATCGGCTGAATTACGCCCACCTTTTTCTTGCCATCGGATGCATCTGTCATCGCCATCATGACAATGCAAGCTTGTCCAGCTCCTGCCGCGGGAACCATGCTGCCCTGAGCTTTCCCTAGTGCTCCCGTGATAACGTCCATCAGCCGGATAAAGGTCGCAGCACGTGCCCCAACTGCTGCCATCGGCTCCGGGTTAAGTACGGAAGCAGGCGGCGCGTAATTTCGCACCATGCGAATCATGCCCGAATTCCACGGAATTGTCGGATCGAGCGTACGGAAATAACGAATGAGTGCGGGCACCAGCATGTAATGCCCCTGTTGGTTGTGGGTAGGAATGTTGAATGAAGCCCTGACCTGAGGATCGGTGCCGCTAAAGTCCAGATGAATGTCACTGCCTGCAATCGTCATTTTGCAGCGTAACCGGATAGGATATCCCCCTGGTCCTTTCTCCAGATAGTCCCAGAAGTCATAGGAACCGTCCGGGATATCCTGCACGATAACACGTGCCTTCAGCTCGGCATATTCCAGCAATTGTTCGATGCCCTGTTGAATTTTTTCCACGCCATAACGTTGTATGAGATCCTCGAGCCGCTGCTCTCCCCGATTCAATGCAGCCATAAGCGCTTTGAGATCACCGAGATTTTGCTCCGGAATTCGGCTGTTGTCCATAAACATTCGCAGGATCTGCTCGTTGAGAACACCAGCTTCATACAGCTTGACTGGTGCAATTCGAATGCCTTCCATATGAATATCGTAGGCGCTGGGAGATACGCTCCCCGGTACCTTGCCGCCCACATCGGATGAATGGACAAAGCACATGCCGTAAGCAATGATTCGCCCTTCGTGAAAATAAGGCTTGATGAGATGAATGTCTGGAAGGTGTGTGACCATGCCTTTGGTGGAATAAGGATCATTACATATGACGAGATCCCCTTCTTTCCAGTCTTCTATACTGTTAATGGTCGCAGCAGCAGGGATGCCCAGGGACAGATTGTAACCCGTCTCCAGCGGCGATCCGAACGTTTCCCCGGATGGAGATAAGAGGTAGGTTCCAAAATCGCCAGTTTCTTTGACAAAAGCGGTGAATCCTGTGCGCAGAACAACATTTGCCATTTCTTCCACGGCAGCTTGAATTCGGTTGTTAAAAATCTCAAGAAAGACCTTGTCACCGATCATGCTTCCACCTCCCCAATCACGTTCCCATGCACATCCCGGTATACCTTATATCCTGGCGGAATAAAGATCGTTGTATCATATTCCTCCACAATAATGGGCCCGGGGATGGGGGCATCCACCGATGGAATTTGTCCCCTTTTCAGTACCTTAGCTGTCTGCTGTACATGGTCAAAGGTGATGAGCCTTTCTTCCGCTGCACTCTCATCAAATGGCAAATTTGCCGGATCTACCGTGTTATGGGTAGGTAAAACACCAACAATGGTCGCTCTGAGACTTACAAACATAACCTCTGCCTCTGGCTGACTAATGCCAAACACGTTTTGGTAAGACGTATGGAATTTAATCCCTGCCTTCTTGGGATCTTCAATTTCTTCCAATGTCAGCGTGACCTCAAGATCAAAGGCCTGTCCCTCATATCGCATATCCGCACTGTATAGGCAATAAATATTGTCCAACTTGACACCACCACGGGCTTCCTCATCAATCCAGCTACGTCCCTGGTTTTCCAATTCAGCAAAAAGAGAGCTTAATTCACCAGACTCCAGAGTCTGGGTACTTTTGTGTAACGTATGAACGAAATCATTGCGGAGATTGGCGACCGTGCAGCCCATGGCACACAGTGTTCCCGGAGATGGCGGTATCAGCACTCTGCCGATACCTACCTCGCGTGCCATCAGAAAAGCATGCATCGGGCCTGCTCCACCATATGCGAGCAACGTAAAATCGCGGGGATCAACGCCCTTGCGAGCCATGAGGGGAGAAAACTGGGCATACATATTGGCGGTTGCCACATCAAGAATGGCTTGCGCAGTCTGTTCGGCATTCAGTCCAAGCTTCTCTCCCAGATTGCCCAGAGTACACTCTGCAAGTTCGGGATACAGACGCATTTGTCCGCCAAGGAAACGGTCAGCATGCAGGATACCGAGCTGTAGATAGGCATCTGTGGTTGTCGGCTCTTCTCCCCCGCGCTGATAACATGCCGGACCGGGATTGGCTCCCGCGCTGAGTGGCCCGACCTTGAGTACGCCTACGGAATCAAGCCAGGCAATTGAACCACCACCAGCTCCTATAGCCGTTACATCAACAGCGGGAATGATGACAGGAAAATCTCCAACCTTGTTCTCAGAAGAATAACTCGGTTCTTTGTCAATAAGGGCGACATCAACGCTTGTCCCACCCATATCAAATGTGATGACCTGATGAATGCCCGCTCGTTCAGCAATATGGGTCGCGGCGATTACACCGGAAGCAGGCCCGGACAGCAGCGTACGTACCGGCTCATTAGCCGCTCTGGCAGCCGTCATAATTCCACCGTTGGACATGGTCGACAGCAAGTTGGCTTTGAGGCCGTATGCCTGAATCCCTTCTTGCAGACGCAGGAAGTAAGACCCCATCCGTTCACCTACATAAGCGTTCATGGCCGTTGCGAGTGTTCGTTCGAACTCACGCTGTTGTGGCCAGATGGCGCTGCTTCGGCAGATGAACAGTTGCGGATAACGTTCCCTGATCAGATCTTCTGCAAGCTGCTCATGAGCAGGATTCACATAAGCATGTAAAAAGCTAATCGCCAAAGCGGTAACGCCATCCTCCACCAGCTCATCCACCGATTGCAACAGTTGTTCCTCATTCAGTGGCTGGAGTATGCCTCCACTCGCAATGACCCGTTCATCGACTTCCTTAACGCGATGTCTCGGTACTAGCGCATCGGTCTTGTCACCATACAGATTGGTTGTATCCTCAAGTCGCAACCGGCGGATTTCAAGAATGTCACGGAATCCTTTAGTGACCAGCAGACCTGTAACTGCGCCATTTCGCTCAATCAACGTGTTGACGCCAAGCGTTGTTCCATGCACAAACAGATCAATCTCATGAATATTCACGCCACTCGCCTTCAACTGATCAAGTGCGTTAAAAATCGCCTGTTCAGGAGCTACTGCAATCGATGGCGTCTTCAGCGCCGCAATCACCCTGCCCTGATGGTCCATCACCAGCGCATCCGTGAAAGTACCTCCGATATCTATGCCTAGACGGTAGTTTGTGTCCACAAGCTCAACTCCTTTATCACCGGGTCTGTTTCTAAGGAATGTTATTGGTTTTGCATGGCGAAATAACGTTTGACATCATCGATCATTTGGTTGATATGATTCACCATTGCCGCTTCAGCCTGCTCCGGCGAGCCCGCTACAATAGCATCCAGAATCTGCTGATGATCCACAACTAATTCACTTCCTACTCTCCTACGAATATACGCTGTTTCCAGAAAATCGCGGCTTGTTTCCCATACCAGTTCAACCGCGTGCAGAAGAATTTGGTTTTGCGCAGCATAAGCCAGCAATCTGTGAAACTCCCGGTCCTCCTCGTATGGTATAATATTCTTGGAGAGCAATTCATGCTGGTTGGCAATAGATGCTTGCAACAGTACTATGTATTCTTTCGAGGCACGTTGTGCTGCCAAGGAAGCGATCTCCCGCTCAAGTGCCCTTCTGGCAACGAGAACATCTAGCAGAGCCTTTTCCCCGGAATGGTTCAGCATCTGAATTAACTGTGAATTCACGCTTTGTTGCTGCAAATCTTTTTCCAACGTCTTCATTCGATCCAGACCATGTTCGGTCAAAGTTCTTCCCTTGCGACCTTCCAGAACTGTAAAACCTTCAACATCCATCTCCATAAGTCTTCTTCCGATGGTTGCCTGACTCAGACCATACGTTTTGCCCAAAGTATGAACCAACGTACTGGCCCCGATGGGAGCATTAGCGTCTCGAAGCTGCTTTAGCAGTTCGTATTCCAACTCCATTTCGTTTAGCTCAGGACCCACTGATCTCACCCCTCTTAGATACTTAATTGTTTTTTAATCTTCTTCGTAGTTGTTACTCACTGATGATTAACGTTAGTATACCTTGCAGACATCATAATTTCAACAATTCTCATCGAAATAGTGCGAATTATTCCCTCAGCTATACTGTGCACCTTTTCAATTCAAAATCAAAATTAAAAAAGAGCATTTCACATCCTTTATTCCAGCATTTATCTGGAGGATGCAATCTGCCCTTAACGTAGCAATCTTTTAAGATCACAAATGTAATCATTAATACTCAAATCAGGTATCAGACTTGAGTTGTTGCAATAACTGCACACGGTAGGCTTCACTTTCAAGCGATTGAATTTCCTTATATTCTTCGGCAGTAAGCACTTTGGGTTCCCCGGCTGCTTTGGCGATCATATATACCTTCGCGCTTTCTTCCACCACTTGGGTGCGGTAATAGGCTTCGCGGAGGTTTTTACCGGTCGTAACCAATCCGTGATTGACGAGAATGAGTGCCGTATGTTCTTCTACCTTTGCTGAGACTGCATCGGCAAGTAGTTTCGTCGTTGGTAGAACATATGGAACAAATCCGATATCACCTACCAAGGCCGACTGATCAGGGAACAAGTGTGGCAATTCATCGAAAACAAGACTAAGTGCGATCGTATATGCCGGATGCGTATGCACAATGGCTTGGATATCAGGATTCACACGATAACTGTACAGATGCATCAATACTTCGGAAGATGGACGTGTTGATCCCGCACGAGTCTCTCCTGTCTCGATATCAATGGCGATCCATTCGTCAGGCTCCAGATCCTCAAGTGCATAACCACTTGGAGACAACAACATCGTTCCCCCAGAGCGAGCGCTCAGATTCCCACCGGGTCCTACCACCAAGCCTTGGGCAACTGCTCTACGTGCATACTTCGTCAACTCTTCCCTTACTTGCTGTTCAGACATGTTGCTCACCACTCCTCATACTTTTCTTTTTAGCATTTTGCGTCAATGCTCATTGCATTGAATCTATTTATTACCTGTTGATTTGATTTAGACTTTGGTAGTTTTCATAAGCTTCCTGCCACAGCTCTGTATCCTCAGGCTCATAGGTCTCGGGGGAAAAGGAAGCAGCCATGACCTCCCGTACCTCGGCCAAACTACTCACTTCTCCATGCGCAAGGAATTGCAACATGCAATTCCCGGCTGAAGTCGCCTCTGCCGGGCCTGCCACTACCGGGACACCGGCTGCATTGGCTGTAAACTGGCATAATAGTCGATTGTGCACACCGCCACCAACCATATGAATGACACGAGGTCTTGTACCTGTAATCAACTGCAATTCATCCAGCGTTTGTCTGAATTCCAATGCAAGACTTTCCAGAATGCAGCGCACAATCGCTCCAGTCGTTTCAGGCACAGTCTGTCCGGTGAGACTGCATTGTTGCCGTATTCGTTCAGACATATTTCCTGGCGCCAAATACACGCCATCTCCCGGCGATACATAACTTTGATGCGGCGTTGCCAAGGTAGCCAATTGAATCAGTTCTTCATGTGTAAAAGGTTGATTCTCCCGCTCCCATTGCCGTTTGCATTCCTGTAGCAGCCACAAGCCTGAACGATTTTTCAGGGTGCGTACTTTTCCACTTACCGTCCCTTCATTGGTGAATCCCAATGCACGACTTCGGTTATCCAATACAGGTGTATCACGCTCCACCCCCATAAGAGACCAGGTACCACAGCTGATAAAAGCGAAATCCGAATCATTCGCAGGGATTGCTGCCAAGGCAGATGCCGTATCATGTGAGCCCACAGAGACTACCTGCATCGGTCCAGTCCGTAACTCCGCGCACAACTCATTTGTTAAATCACCCAGCACGGTACCCGGTTGAACGAGTTTTGGAAATAATGTTTCCGGTATACCGAGACGCCCGATCAGATGTTCATTCCAACGCGCCTCTCCTGCATGCAACAGCCCGCTAGTACTTGCAATCGTATACTCACAAGCCTGCTGACTGGATAGATAATAGTGAAATAAATCTGGCATAAATAACATGCGCACATCCGGACGCAAACCTTCGGCCTGCTCTCGTACACTGCCTAGCAGTTGAAATACTGTATTGATCTGCTGCGGCAAAACGCCTGACATGGCATACAGTTCTTCTTCTTTCACCATGTGCAGAACTTCTTCCATCCACTGTGCGTTGCGTGCTTCCCGATAGTGACGTGGGTTCGAGCACAACCTTCCTGCACCATCCACCAGTCCATAGTCCACTCCCCACGTGTCCACTGCTATAGAACGGACCGATGGAGTGATGCCTTGCGTCCCTTTCACAATGCCTTGTTTTAATTCATGAAAAAGTCGCAAGAAATCCCAATACAATCCGTCCCCCAGCTGCACGGGTTCATTGTTGAATCGATGCACTTCTTGTAACGAGAGTCTGTTTCCATCAAAAGAACCACGGACTACGCGTCCACTCCCGGCGCCGTAATCGGCAGCAAGCACATGTGTTGCTTGATTGCCCATTCTTTCAAGCCTCCTTAACTCTTCGCGATAAGCCGTATTCGAGTTCTGAGCACAGCTTTCAAGAGAAAGCCATGTTACCTCATCTCACAAGGAACATGGCGTTTGACAGGAATGGAACTTTATTTTAACGATACAACGGGCCAAACACACTGCAAGCACGGTAGTCTGCACTCTCCGGCTCACTTGTGCCGAACAATCCCCATGCACGCGGACGGAAAATTTCCGTTTCAGGTACATTATGCATATTTACCGGAATGCGAAGCATGGAAGCAAGCGTAATCAGATCAGCACCGATGTGTCCATACGAGATGGAGCCATGGTTGGCGCCCCATTGATTCATGACTTCGTATACGGAAGTAAACGCTCCCGCTCCGGTTAGAACAGGTGCAAACCAGGTGGATGGCCAGGTTGGATCTGTCCGCTGATCCAGCGTATCATGCACATCTTCAGGCAGATCGACCGTGTAACCCTGAGCGATTTGCAGCACTGGTCCCAGTCCTTTGACCAGATTCAGACGTGTCATCGTTACAGGCATGCCGCCTTTGGTCAGAAAATCCGCTGAATAGCCGCCCCCGCGGAAATACTCTACGGATGCCGGTCTCCACGATGTTGCTTTCAGGCAGTCCTGAACTTCCTCATCTGTAATTTCCCAGAATGGCTTGAGTACAGGCTTACCATCTCTGGACTGTTGTCCAGTGCCATCCAAGGCTGCCGAACCAGAGTTGATTAGATGCAGAATGCCATCCTTTGCATTTCCTTGCAACTGGTGTCCCGTCACGCGCTGTACTGAATCCGGACTCCAATACGTACGCACATCAGCAAAGATCTGCGCCGTATGCGTCAGCAGCGAACCGAATAACATCGATACCCCGTTCAGGCTGTCATTCTCCGTTGCAACCAGATAAGGCGCACGTTTGCCATTCCAGTCAAAGGAAGAGTTTAATATCGACTCCAGAAAATCTCCGTTAGGTGAATGATCTGTCCACTGCCGTTGTCCCTGGAAGCCGGATACAATCGCGTGGTGGCCCATCGATTCCTCTGTAAAACCAAGCTCTGCCAATCTTGGGTTGCCCGCCATCAAGTCACGCACAATTTGGGTCATTTTCACAACGGTTTCCCATTCGTACTCTTTGCGTTTGCGATCCGTTTGCAGATGGGCAGCGTTGTTGTCCGGACCTTCGCTACAATTCTCCTTCACCCAGGCCAGTGCGAGCTTATACTCCTCGGGGTCGTAGATTTCTTCTTCGATACGACGAGTGAGTTCACTCATATCCACGTATTCATTACGCATGCCCAGATACTCTTGGAAAAATGAATCGTTCACAATCGAACCTGCAATCCCCATGGATACTGATCCAATAGACAGATAGGCTTGCCCTTTCAAGGTCGCGGCTGCAAGACCTGCACGGCTGAACCGGAGCAATTTCTCACGCACGTCATCGGGAATTGTTGTATCTCCGCCGTCCTGCACATCTTCTCCATAGATCCCAAAGGCCGGAATCCCCTTCTGTGCATGGGCAGAGAGTACCGCTGCCAGATATACTGCACCCGGACGTTCAGTCCCGTTAAAACCCCAGATGGCTGTTGGAGTGGATGGTGACATATCCATCGTTTCCGTACCATAACACCAGCATGGTGTCACGGTGATTGTTACGCCAACGTTGGAACGGCTGAATAGTTCTGATGCTGCGGCCGCTTCAGCCACTCCGCCAATACAGGTCTCGGCCACAACACACTCCACCGCGGAGCCGTCAGGATAACGCAGTTCAGCTGCAAGCAGTTCCGCAACAGATGTCGCCATCCTCATCGTTTGTTCTTCCAGTGACTCCCGAACACCTTTGCGTCTTCCATCAATCGTGGGACGAATACCAATCTTGGGAAAAGCCTGTTTATAACGATAATCCTGGTGTGTCATACTGGAATGTCCTCCTTCAATTCGTTTCATAGAATTTGGGTTGAATTGAGTAGCCTTCTGTCTGATCCATGTGCAGTGATTGGAATAAGATAATGACGGAAATACAACCGATACCCGGGTGGCACGCAAGAGCTGCATACACAGATTACCAAGAGCCTTATTTTATTTTGAATGCGTTTACATATTTAAAAAATAACAATAAACCATTTCATTAATTAGCTATGTATGTAGTTCCTCTATTCAAGAAAATGGAACGTGCATGAGCGAATTCAACGAAATGGTTTATGTAGTAAAGACGTTCAGAACCCTTTAGGGTTATCGGTAACCCTAACATAGCACGAGCCTATCTTGCTGTCAATTGACATTATCCTATAGAATGGTAAGACTATGTTGCGGAAAGGTTAGATTCTAATGATTACCATTTACGATATTGCCAAAAAAGCCAACGTCTCCGCCATGACGGTCTCCAAGGTCATTAATCATACAGGCCGTATAAGTTCCGCGACACGTGAACGTGTGCAACAGGTGATCGACGAACTGGGTTACATCCCGAACTCCAATGCACGCAGCCTTGTGCTTCAACGAACCCAGATGCTCTCTCTGCTTATTACGGATATTACCAACCCTTTTTATACAACTCTGGCGCGTGGTGCTGAAGATGCAGCCCATCTTCGTGGGTACCGTCTTTTATTCGGCAATAGTGACGAGGATTACAAAAAGGAAAAGGATTATGTAGATGCGATTCTGTCTACTCGTGTGGATGGTGTACTCTATGCGCCTGCGGGAGATCGTTCTCTCACTCATCTGAAACAGCTGCAGGAACGTAACATTCCGTTTGTCTTTCTGGACCGCACCGTACCTGGCATTACGTCAGATATCATCGCTGGAGATAGCCTAGAAGGCGCGATTGAGCTCATCCGATATCTGGTGCAATTGGGGCACCGACGCATTGCACTGGTCAATGGTTCTTCGGAGGTTTCTACCGCCAGACTGCGGGAGGAAGGTTATATAGCGGGTTTACGAGAGGCCGGAGCTGATATCAATCCCGAGCTTGTGCTTCGAACCGGGTACCGGGATTTCAGCGATGAAGAAGGACTGGATCGACTACTCTCTCAACCGGATCAACCAACAGCCATTTTTGCCGCCAACAACATGCTGGCGATTGGGGTCATTCGGCTTTTGCGCAAACGAGGACTGCGTGTACCAGAAGACATTTCTGTTGTGTGCTTCGACGATCTGGATTTGGCTTCTGCCTTTGATCCTTTCTTGACCGTAGCCGCACAGCCAGCATATGAATTTGGGTTTCAGGGTGTACAGATGCTGATTGACCGAATTGAGGGTAAGTCCCCTTCCGAAGCCCAAACCCTCATTCTACCGTCAGAACTGCGCATACGGGCTTCAGCTACTGCTCCACGTGAGCAAAAATAGAGTTAAGCGCGTGAGTTGACTAAATAATATCGTGTAAATGATTAGTCCCACTTATCTAAATTAGGTCCCGTTCAAATTCGTAAAAATGTACAACATAAACAGGGTGCACCGGAGATTACACTCTGGTTGCACCCTGTTGGATGTTCATTCGCTGAAATAATCCGTCGTTCGAGCCGTTTGGTTCGTCTGTTTCACTAAGGCTCGTCGAATTCATTTTGGTTCCATCCGAACCGATATTTCTACCGCTCCGACTGTAATGCAAGAGCGACCTCACGAACGAGTCCCGGGAACCAGTCCATCAGAGGTTCGAACGTATACCCCGCTTGTTCAGCTTTGGTCGTCTCCATCGTCCATGATTGCTCAATTCCGAAGGGTGACATGTCCTCTTTCACCGTTTCCGTGAGGATCTGGGACTGCATGCCCGTGACCGTTTCGATCAGATGTATCATGGCTGACAGCGTAATCGCACCCTTGGAAGCTGCATTCACCGGACCTGTAATGGACGAATGTCCAAGCCAAGCGAGAAATCTTGCCGCTTCGGTGGAATTGATAAATCCAATCTCCGCATCCGGATTTGGCATGCCGATCGGTTTTCCTTTTTGCACATGTTCAATATGAAAATGAAGTCTTCTCGTATAATCATCAATCCCGAGTACAATGGGAATGCGCATCGCCACAACCGGGAAATCCGCTTCCTGAAAAAACACAGCCTCCGCAAGCCGTTTGCCTTCTCCATACGAAAAATCCTCTGCACTTCCATACTGCAATGGATATGTATACGGGTCAAAATCCGTTTCCTTAAATCCAGGTCTGGGATCACCGTACACCGAGAGTGTGGATGTCAGAACGTATCTTTTGGTGCGTCCTGCAAAAGCTTCACATGCCGCTTTCGCCGCATCTGGAGAATAACAAATATTATCGTACACAACATCCCACATGTCTGTCTGTGCAACCTCTGCCAGAGATTCCGGGTCTTCACGATCCATCTTGATTCGGTTTACTTCGGGTCCGAAGTCGACATCCGTTTTACCACGAGTTGCGACTGTGATCTGAGACTTCCCTTCCCACAGCAAGTGATCCACCAGACGTTTACCAAAAAAACGTGTACCCCCAAGTATAAGTACTTTATTCATCCAAAAACCTCCTATCTTGTTCGATTATGTTTAACAATTTGAAGCATGGTATGAGCATTCCGTTGAAACTCATATGAAGTTGGTTCTTCGGATACCGTACACCCACGCTCTTCGAGTATTAATTTCAACTCATCCATGTGTTTGTAACGTTCGCCAGACAGATCCACTGTTGGAAAAATGCGAACCTCTTGTTTGGTCACACGCAGCAACTCCATTATGGTTGCAACATGAAAATCAACATCCAATCGATCCGCATACGTAAACAGGAAATGGGCGGATAACGTCAGATCGAATTGTTCATCCGCAAAGGGTAGATCCGGGAGCACAGACGCCACATAATGGTCAGGAAACATTCTCATATCTGCGACGCAATCTGTGATGGCACGAGTTCGCTCTTCCTTTAACCCCTGGATTGATCCAAATTGATCCCACACATATATGCTTTGCACCGATTCCATCTGTTTCATCGTATGCTCAATATCGTGGAATCCCTTTACTTCAAGCTCGTCGATCTCATATTCGTAGGCAATATCCACGGCCACGGGATCAGCACCCAACTTGCGCGCCTGGCTACTAAACGAACAGGCACCGCCTGGACAATCCAGAATAGACTTGCCATTAATCTCGTCCACCGTCAGGTTGAACATCTTCATATATTCTTCGAAGGTTCTTCCTATGAAAACGATCTGTTTCAGTTCCAAACCTCCAGAATCATTGGACCGGTTGCTCAGCTCATCTCTGCTCATCTCGTCTCAGCTTCCTTTCCTGCGCTTGAATCAATCGTTAGGGAACACAAGCCCAATCTGCTTCCGAATCTGATCCATAACCTGCATCGTCACATAAGAGCGTTCATACGTGTTCATGTCAGACTCCTTTTGGCCCTGCTCAACCAGATTCACGAACTCCTCCACTTCATAATACATCGCCGGATGGTTTTGTTCGACTGTGAGCTGCTCCACCGTACCGTCATTGTATCGTATCTCTGCATGTTCCGGTGAACCAATCTTGTCAATGATGATGCTGCCCAGTTCCCCCATGATTTCGCTTGGTAGATGAGAGTTGGAGATTTTGGAGTATGTAACGACCGCATCCATCCCATCATAGTCCAGCAGCACACTACCTTGTCCATCCACGCCAGATTTCAGCATCATCGCTTGGGATTGAACCCGGTTAGGTTCACCGAACAACGTAATCAATGGATAGAGACAATACACACCGAGATCCATTAACGCCCCATTAGCGAGTTCAGGCTTGAACGCGTTCAGGACAATCCCCTCTTTGTACTTGTCGTAACGCGAAGAATACTGAGAGTATCCTGCTACGTATTTGCGGACAGGACCGATTTTATGCAGGCTCTTCTGCACCATTTTGAACTGGGGAACAAGAGTCGATTTCATCGCTTCCATGAGCAGAACCTCGTGTTCTCGTGCAGTATCGATCATACTCCGAACTTCGGCGCTATTTGCAGCCAGAGGTTTCTCGCACAATACATGTTTACCGTTTCTCAGAAAAAGCTCAGCCTGCTCCGCATGAACCGTATTCGGTGTTGCGATGTAGACTGCATCAATCACATCACTTGCCGCCAACTCTTCCAGATCGGTGAATCGGTGTTCAACATCATATTTATCTGCAAATGCACTAGCCTTATCTTCAGTTCTGGAATACACAGCGGTTAATTTGAATCCTTCAACCTGTGCTGCCGCTTCCAGAAGCCTTTCTGTAATCCAGTTGGTACCCACTACGCCAAAACGAACCATGCCTACCTACCTCTTTCATCTATAAATTTCATTTGAGATATAAACCACTCCATCTTGTATATTGTAGCTCATATTTCGTTCAGATTGAAGGAAGGTACTTTATCTCCAAATATTGATATCTTGCTTTTTAAGTTAGAACTTCGTCAATCCCTTCGAATCAAGGGTATAATTAGAGATGAGGTGATCACCGTGGAAAGTCGAGATCAAGATCGCATACTGCCCGAATCTATAGAGGAAAAATACTGGCATGCCATCATCCACAACGATAATTCTTATGATGGAACGTTCTTTTACGGTGTGCAGACAACGGGGATCTTTTGCCGACCTTCCTGTAAGTCCAGAGCACCCAAAGCTGAAAATGTGCTGATATTTCAACATGTTGAAGAAGCATTGGCACGAAAGTTCAGACCCTGCAAACGTTGCAAACCTACAGGCGAGCGGGTACCTGATCAGGAGTGGATATACGGGATCACGGATTACATCGAACATCATTACGCCGAACCTCTAACCTTGGATGTCCTTGCCACTGTAAGTCATGGCAGTCCTTATCATCTGCATCGTGTGTTCAAGCGGATTACAGGCCGCACACCGGTTCAATATATTCAGGATAAACGAATTACCGAAGCCCGGAAGTTACTTGAACATACCGGACTTACCGTCACCGATATTGGTCGCCATGTCGGTATACCTAACTCAGCTTATTTCATTACTGTATTTCGCAAACACACAGGTCTCACACCTGCACACTACCGCGAAAGGCATGAGAACTTATGAAGACAAATCTTACTTACAAAGTACCCAAAACGTTACTCAACAAGGGGACAGGGTTCCTCAATGGCTATACACATACGCTGAATCCTTACACAGGCTGCGCCTTTGGTTGTTCCTATTGTTATGTCAGACAGATGCCTGTTTCCTTATTTCGCAAAGAGGATTGGGGGAGCTGGGTGGATGTGAAACAGGAGGCCTCCCGGGTGTTCGCCAAAGAGTTGCAACGTGCCCTGACCAAAGGGAAAGTCACTCTGTTCATGTCATCCAGTACCGATCCGTATCAACCCGCCGAATACAAGGAGTGTATCACGCGTTCATTACTTGAAACGATGGTACAGCATCCTCCAGATTTCGTATTAGTCCAGACCCGCAGTCCACTCGTTACCCGGGATATAGATCTGCTACAGCAGTTAGGTGACCAGGTTCGGGTCAGCATGACGGTAGAGACGGATCTGGACGATATGCGCAAGCATTTCAGTCCTTCCGCTCCCCCAATTGCAGGCCGATTACGTGCACTGGAACAGTTGCGGGATGCCGGAATACCCACGCAGGTTGCGATTGCTCCCGTATTACCCAGCAGTGAACAGTTTGCAGCCATCTTGAGACCTCTGGTTCAGCGTGTATGTATTGACGATTATTTCATGGGCGATGGCAGTGAGGGCAAGCGCACCCGCCGACTCGGTATGGAGTCGCTCTATCAGCAAGTGGGGATGGAGCATTGGTATCATCCAGATGCGTATCAGACTGTAGTTCAGCGGATGAAAGACTGTTTTGTCGAGGATGAGATCTGGATCAGTCAGGCGGGATTTGAGCCATAAATGGCTATATAAGTTGGACTAAAGATTATTTACACTGGACACTCCAATGACAGAACAACCTTTCGAGCGCTGTTATTCCCAGATTTTTTTGATTTAATAAAAAACAGCCCCTTTCCTTGTTCGAAGGAAAAGGGGCTGTTTATCATGATATAAGTCATAATGGCTATCTTATTTATCCAATGTATACAATGGCAGATCCACCGGCAATGCAGCCGGGCGCTGACACGAGCTTTTCATCTGGTAGAACGTCTGTTCATCCGATGAATCGTGGAATGCCCACATGGCCTCAAGTACGTGGTATGCCAGTTCCCCACTCGCACGGTGTGCACGTCCACTATGTGCTGCATAGGCCATATCTGCCACACCGATGCCGCGTGTATTTTCCTGATATCCTGGGAGAAGCGGAACTTCCGTCCATTCATGTTCACCCAGCAAGCGATAACGAACCGGACCACCAAAGGTGTTGGGGTCAGGTACCTGCAATGTACCGTGCGTGCCATATATCTCAATCGGTGGCAATGCACTTCCGCCAAATACGTCAAAACTTGTAATCAGTGTGCCAATGGCTCCCTGTTCAAACTGTAACAGACCGGTAACGTGAGTTGGAATTTCGACGGGAACCGTCTGACCTCTCTTTTTCTCACTCGTAATCGTCCGTTCTTCCATGGCTTTACCCGTCATGCCTGCAATTGACTTGATCGGTCCCATTAGTTGAACCAATGCGGTGAGATAGTACGGACCCATATCAAACATTGGCCCACCGCCTGACGCGTAATAAAACTCCGGATCTGGGTGCCAATGCTCATGACCACGGCTCATCATAAATGCGGTCGCCGCCACCGGCTTGCCGATTACCCCTTCTTCCACCAATTGAAGTGAAGTCTGGATACCTGAACCAAAGAACGTTTCTGGTGCACAACCCACAAGCAATCCTTTACGCTTCGCTGTTTCGAGCACGGCCTGCCCTTCTTCACGGGTAACCGCGAGCGGTTTTTCTACATACACATGTTTGCCAGATTCAAGCGCCCGCAAGCATACATCCGCATGAACGGAAGGAATCGTCAGGTTGATGATCAGCTCAATCTCGGGATCAGCCAAGATTTCGTCGACGCTGTATACGTTAGGCACGTTATAGGCTGCTGCCTGCTCCTCGGCACGTTTCCGGTCGAGATCCGCAACAGCAACAAGTTCCAGCACCTCGAACCGGTGACAGTTTTCCATATAAATACCGCTGATTTTACCGCAGCCAATAATGCCTACTTTCATTGTTTTCATACCTGTGGCTCCCTTCGCCGTGGATCAGAAATGGTTTATCCATTGAAGATGAATGGTTAACACTGAAGTTACGTTTGCAATCTAACTACAATCTCATTAGTTCTGGTTGTCCGCCATACCTGTGTACACTTCGGTTGCTGAACTTACTCGACTCTTGGCAAGCTCTTTGCCTGCTGCTGTCCATTTAAAACCACTGCGCATCATTTCAGTCACGGGTTTCATGTCTACAATGTCCGCATGGTGTCCCAGTGAGTTGTAGAATACCCGTCCTGCGCCCCAGCGTTTCGTCCAGACAACAGGCATATCTACAGGCCCATTCGCTGCATGCGGACCAGTTACCACTGGGAAACGAGTTGTTGCCAACACTT
The DNA here is from genome assembly GCF_037979415.1 of Paenibacillus sp. FSL H7-0940. Classification (NCBI taxonomy): domain Bacteria; kingdom Bacillati; phylum Bacillota; class Bacilli; order Caryophanales; family Paenibacillaceae; genus Paenibacillus; species Paenibacillus sp. FSL H7-0940. Next base: position 1,764,440 of record NZ_CP150280.1, on the reverse strand, counting down.
CCACTGCCGGGTCTACGTGCAGGTAGTACTGTTCACTTTTCACCTGAAAATCTTCAATATGATCCAATAACGGGCTAGAGCCACGCTTCATGTTCACCATATACTCCACACCATCATTGCCTGGATGAGCAACCCATTGTCCACCCGTCATAAACTGCCAGTCTACGTTATTTCGGAAGGCATCACACATCCCGCCATGAAGACCAGCCAAGCCCACACCACTCTGAACAGCCGCTGATACGTTATTGACGAGTTCCTGCTCAATCTGTCCCATTGTCCACAACGGCACGATCAGATCCAGACCCAGCAGCTTCTCTGCATCCGCATAAGACTCCAACGTATTCGAGACTTCAACCTCAAACTGCTCTTCCTTCAAAATACGCTCAAAAATCGCTGCTACCTGCTCCGGTTCATGTCCATCCCAGCCGCCCCATACAATCAGTGCTTTACTCATCGTTTATTCACTCGCTTTCGCCTAGTTTTATGTGTTCAACCTTATTTCTGACGTCACTGTCTTGCTCTCTCACATCTCTTCAAGCGTCACCCAGCGCCGTTCTGTTACCGAACGTTCTACCGCTTCCAGTACAGCCTGACAAGCGACCCCATCGTGGAAACTCGGTGATGGTTGGCGTCCTTCAGAGATTGCTGTCACCAGCTCCAACATTTCATGGGTGAACGTGTGCTCGAATCCAATCGTATGTCCGGCGGGCCACCATGCTTCGGAATATTTGTGTGCCGGATCGGTTGCCAGTACACGGCGGAATCCCTGTACGTCCTCTTCATCCTTTGTGAAATACACTTCCAGTTCATTCATCCGTTCAAAATCAAATCGTACACTGCCGAGACTGCCGTTAATCTCAAACGAGTTCGTACTCCGATGCCCCGCTGCAAAACGTGTAGCCTCGAAGCTTCCCAGTGCCCCTCCTGCGAATCGTGCCAGGAACAGCGTAGCGTCGTCGACGGTCACTTCTCCTTTCGGTGCATCCGCATTCGAACTGCCCTTTGCACTCAGACCGGTCATCTCAGCTGCAAGCGGTCGTTCTTTGATGAAGGTTTCGCTCATGCCGATGACTTCCTGGAATTCACCAACGAGGAAACGAGCCAGGTCGATTAAGTGTGCACCCAGATCCCCGTGGGAACCGGAGCCAGCCACTTCTTTTTGCAAACGCCATACCAGCGGGAACGAAGGATCCATGATCCAGTCCTGCAAGAAAAAAGCACGGAAATGATAGATTTTACCCAGTCGTCCGCTCTCCACCAGATCCTTCGCTAATTGCACCGCTGGTGAGAAACGGTAGTTGAACCCGACCATATGTGCGACTCCAGCATCCTCAGCTGCCTGAAGCATCTCACGCGAATCCGCAAGCGACAGGGCCAGAGGCTTCTCACAAAACAGATGTTTGCCCTGACGAGCTGCTTCCAACGCAATTTCCTTATGGGCATCACTTGGCGCGTTAATATCAATCAGATCAATATCATCTCGTTTCACAAGCTCGCGCCAATCCGTTACACTTTCGGACCAACCGAACTGATTCGCCGCCTCCTGCACTCCCTGCTCGTTACGTCCACAGATCACAGACATCTCAGGCTGCAACGGAGCAGACGGGAAAAACATCGGCAGACTGCGATAGGCATTACTGTGGGCCTTCCCCATAAACTTGTATCCAACCATTCCGACACGAAGACGATTTGACATGATCATTTCCTCCTTTGGAATAATAAAAATTCTCTCAATATGTGTACCAATAAACTATTGACGGATAGAAGAAGCACGGATGATCAGTTCGGTTGGCAACAACGCTCTCGCAGATTCGGTTACCGCTACAACAGAGTTATTCGCTTTATGTGTATCACCCACAGACCCATGCATAAGCTTCGATACTGCAAGTTCACCCATCTCAAAAAATGGAACCCTGACGCTGCTCAGCGGCGGAACCGCCATCTCGGCGGCATCGGAGTCGTCATAACCCACAAATGCCGGAAAATCCCCAGGCCCTATTCCCCGCTCACGCAAACCATGCATGACACCAATGGCCATCCGGTCATTGGCCGCAAATACAGCATCAATCTCATGTAGGCGATCTGCTACAGTCGCTGCCGCCTCAATGCCACTTCTTCTACTATAATTCCCTTTAAGCAATAGACTCGGGTCCAGCTCCATACCTGCTTCTTGCAGGCCAAGACGAACGCCTTCCATTCGCTCCTGGCTGTTGGAATAGCTGTCTGGACCATTGAGAAAAGCGATTTTGCGATACCCCTGATCCGTAAGATGACGTATGGCAAGTCTGCTTCCTTCCACATGATCCGCATCCACTTCCGTGAACGATTGGCCCTCAAAATGCTGATTCATGACACAGAATGGGTGTCCTTCCTGATGAAGTTGCTGCATGGCCGCCAGTTCTTCATGATCATCTCTGGCACCAAGGATAATGCAGGCGTCCACTTTCTGACGCCGGAACAGATCCGTATAATTCATCACTTCACCGGGTGTTCGGAACATAACCAACAGGTCCATGCTATTGTCTCTGGCTTTGTTTCCAATCCCACTCAGCATTTCCGAGAAGAAATACGCCGAGAACAGATGCGCCTTCGGAACATAAGGTAATACCACGCCAAGGTTTCCGCTTTTACTTCTGGCAAAACTGCGAGCAAGCGCGCTGGGCACATAGCCTAACTGTTCGGAAGCTTCAAGAACCTTGCGGCGTGTCTCTTCTTTAATAGGGCCTACCCCATTAAGCACCCGGGAGACCGTCGCCTCGGAAACACCCGCAAGATCAGCCACTTCTTTACGAGATGCCATGAATTTCACCCCCTTCTAGCTCACCTATTAATGATGTAATAATTAAAAATCGATATTTATGTACGCGCGTACATTTTCTCATGCCATGTAACCGTTGTCAATGCTTTTAACACAAAAAAATAATGAGGGTTTGGGTTAATCCAAGCCCTCATTATTATCTTGCCAGAGATGGTACTTTCATTGAATCCGTGCCCTGTAACCTTAGGGGTTCAAGTTACTTATCAAACTCACTACAGCGATTTCAGTTGATCCTATTTGTTCAATTATGGGAAGTGCAGCTCACAACGTCGTTGTAACGCCAAGGTCAACGGAGGATTGACTAAATTCAGCCTGTTCCATTGTTTTCACATGACTCGGAATGCGATCCGAGGGTTCTGGCGTAGATTGGAGCTGTCTTACTTTGTGCAGCACTTCTTTGTTAGGCAGGAAGTGTTGGGAACGAATAAACCGAATTGTTTTGGTTTTGGCACGCATAACAATCGAATCCGTCTCGGCACGATCATCCGCAAGATACCGTACCCCTCCCAAGATCTCACCTGGTGTCACACCTGTTGCGGCAAAAATGACGTCCTCCGTACCGATCATATCCTGCATCGTTAACACTTTGTAAGGATTATCAATCCCCATCTGCAGGCAGCGCTGGAATTCGTCCGCGTTGGCAGGCATCAGGCGACCTTGAATCTCACCCCCAAGGCAAGATAGCGCTGCGGCAGCCAGCACACCTTCTGGCGCTCCTCCAGAACCGACATAGAGATCAATGCCCGCCTCCGGGAAGGCTGGTGCCATTGCACCAGCAACATCACCGTCACTGAGAAACTTGATCCGTACGCCAACCTTGCGTAGCGTCTTGATTGTGCTCTCATGTCGTACACGATCCAGAATCATCACAGTGAGATCCGAGATGTTTTTGTTCAATGCGGCAGCGGCTTTCTCCAGTGTGACTTCAACGGGGTCTTCAATGCTGACCTTGCCTACAAGCGCAGGCCCTACCGCCAGTTTCTCCATATACATGTCCGGTGCGTGGAGCAGGTTACCTTTTCCCGCCACTGCAATAACCGATAGAGCGTTGTTTAGTCCTTTGGCCACGATTTCTGTACCTTCGAGCGGGTCTACAGCTACGTCAACCTCAGGCCCTTCAGCGTTGCCCACTTCCTCGCCGATGTACAACATGGGTGCTTCATCCATTTCTCCTTCACCGATTACCACCGTGCCGCGAATGGACACGGAATCGAACATGGCGCGCATGGCCAAAGTAGCCGCTTCATCTGCACTGTTCTTGTCGCCTCGTCCCATCCAGGGTGCTGAAGCTAACGCAGCCAATTCTGTTACTCTGACAATTTCCAACGCCAGTTCGCGTTCCATTTTTCCCACTTCCTTTCCAATTTCCAAAAGCATAACGTGAAAGCGGTACTAAATCCATCGCAAATCCATATGAAATTGATCTATAATCGGCGTAGTAGCGCCTTTTTAACGATTTATACCTTATTTATCCAATTAATATATGGATCGATTTCGCTCCTTTTTTCGGCTGGTTTTAAGAGTCCAATCCACCTGATTTCTCACTTGAAATATTAATTTTAATTTCCATTTTCCGCTCTAAAACTAAATAATTCAACATGGTGGATTAACACGTCCGTTTCATGCGCAAAAAGTTCTTTTAACATGAGGTATATACAACTTATATACTGATTATTAAGAACGTAACGCTATCTAACAAAATACAAACGAAAACGATTTTCGGATGACTGTCCAAACGTAAAAATAAACTAATAAATTGTATTGATGACCCTTGAGATCAGCCTATTACCTTCACGATTATTGAGCAAAATATTACTGCCAATTATGTATTAATCAGGACTTTAACTTTTGCTAAAGCCATAGATGCAGCTTATGAAGGTCATCGAAAATAATAAGTTTACATAATATTTATTATGTATTAAACTTCGTCAATTTCTTCATTTTATGATTCAACGGTTCTGGCAAAACATAAAAAAGCCCGAAAGAATTCTGCTCAATAGCATTTTTCTCCCAAGCTTTCCCCTCGATGATCCCGTTACAGTATCGTTTTGGTCATTATAAAATCAATCTGTTTCTCATCTCCCATGTAAAAAGCATGAGCTCCTGTCTGTACAAACCCCATCTTTTCATAAAATGCAATGGCATTTTCATTTTTCTCCCACACGCCTAACCAAATATTCGTTTTGTGATGTTCTTTTGCCATCTCTATGGCTTTATGGAGCAGCACTTTACCCAGGCCATGTTTTTGGAACTCTTTTTTGATGTATACCCGCTCGATCTCAAGAGATTCTACACCCATATTCTCAGACTGAGCATCATTGATATTTACCTTCATGTACCCTGCCACTTTATGGTTGACATAAATAAGAAGAAATTGTGAATCCGCTATGGACAGTTCAGTTTCTAATCGCTCCCGATTAAACGCCTTTTCCAGATAAGCTTTCATGTTTTCGGGTGAATTTTGCGCTTTAAACGTTTCATTAAACGTCTCATAACTAATCTCCTGCAGTTCACATACATGTTCAATGGTACATATCTCTATACGAATCGTCATCTATATTCACGTTCCTTTATCAAGTTAATCGTATGTTGCAAATGCAATAAAAAAGGGTTACATTGAATTTAGCTTAATTTTGTTGTATTTGCAACATAATACTGAAAAAGAGGTTGAATGAATTTGAAATATGTACTTTTTGTCGCAGGTATTCTCATCTTAACACTTGGCATCTCCCTTACCATCCAATCTGAACTGGGCACCTCACCGTTTGATGCACTTCTGGTAGGGCTATCACATCATCTAGGGCTTTTACAGACCAATTTTGCACCCATTCCGATTGACCGCTTAACATTAATCTTGCATGAAATCACTCAAACACCCTTATTTATATCGAGAACATTGATTTACCTTGTATTTTTAATTCTGGCGTTTCTGCTCAGTGGACCGATCGGGCTTGGTACATTATTAACTGTATGTTGTGCAGGTGTACTTCTTCAGTTCATTATGGGCCATACGAAAAGGATAATAGATCGCATATTAACAGACATGGATACATCGTCACATACTAGAAGTGATAAAGAACATTCCGTCTAATCGGTGTACACCTTCTACACCATAAAAAGGCTGAATCAGAGGTTCAAACCCTGATCCAGCCCATTAAACGTGCTATCTACCTTTACGGCTCAATTCCCCATACCAGCTGACCGTTCACATACCCGGTAACCTTATCATGGTTTGCGAACTGACTACCGTTTGCCTTGAACGAGTAATCGTTAGTCTGAGTGTAATTCGACCAATTGTTCTTGGAAAAGCGTGTTTGAATCTCTGCGCTCTGGCCCGCATTCAGTGATCCCGCCGCACTTGTAAAGCCCACTTCCAGATAATGATCCGCTCCGGCAACTGGAGTCGCCAGTTTAACGAAATTGCTCGTTACATTCGCACTGCCCATACTGGCCCAGTCGGACCAGAAACTCTGAGCTTCCTCCCCGTCAATTGTATAGTAATACCGAAGTTTTACATCACTCAACGGAATAGTCGAATTGCCTGAGTTGACCAATTTGAACTTGGGTGAGACGCCGTTAGTGGATGCACTTGTATTGCCGTTAAAAGCTTGAATCGTCAGATCCCCTGCTGGCACAGTAACCGTGCTGTCTACCACATTCACCGTTAACACAGCGTTATTTCCTCCATTGAAGTGAAAGGTCAATACGTTCTGGCCAAGGGGCAGCGTAGCGAGATAGGATTTGTTTAGAACAACAGCAGAGCTGGATGCTGTATAATTCTGACCTGATACAAGCGTAACATCCCCCTTTGTGATGCTTGTAAGCTGACGGCCATTTAAGGTGAGAGAGACGTTAATATCCTGTGCGGGATTCGTCGCTTTATCAAATGTTGCATTCACAGGAGAAATCACAGCATTTGTACCCGGTGTTGAATTTACAATTTTGACTTTTAACACAGGGTCCTGGCCTTGATTAAAATCCAGAACAATCGAATGCTCACCAACTGGCAGGGTTGCCAGATAAGCTTTTTTCAACAGCAATGTGCTTCCGTTCAAGGTATAATCTGTCGTTGCGGTCAACGCATTGTTGCCTGCCCGGAGAGCAGTTAGCGTATTGCCGTTTGCATTCACGGTTACGGTTTTATCGCTTTGATTGGGTGTGTATTTGTCAAATTCAACGTTTCCAGGTGTGATGGATGCACTGGGGTTGGGATTGTTAACCTTTAGATTTGGCAGCTCATCCAACGTAATAACATAATCACTTTGATAAAGCGTTTTCAATGTTGCTGGGTAATTAAAAGCAGAGCTCATCAGATGCTCGCCATACCAAGGGCAGAAGTACAGCCATCCTGATTTCTCCTCTGTCAGATTTTTCACGCTTGGGATTGTGTCGTTCTCCGTCATGGCAACCATTTTCGTACCGCCTGTCAATTCAACAAGCTTATAGAAAATCGAGGTAATTGCATCCTCATTCGGTACGCCAGACAAACCGTCATAACGGTTGTAGATCGTATTGTATTTATCATATCCGACAAGATCTACCTGATCATCGCCCGGATACCAGGCAGGAGAAGTGCTGTATACGTAGCTGTTGTAGGTCCAGATCAGATTATGCAAGCCATACGTCTCGGTAAGTTCAGTATACAGCAGATCCCATAGCTCTTTGTATACTTCTGCGCCTGCCGAAGCCCACCAGAACCAAGCTCCTTCCCCGTTCAGTCCGCCGTTGCCTTCTGCTTCATGATACGGACGGAAAAGCACCGGCACATCGTTATCTTGCAAAATCAGTAATTGTTCTGCCAGATCCTCGATGGTCATCATCACGTATTGATACTCTTTGGTACCGGGAATTACCGCATTGGCTGTATTAAAATTCGTTTCTGTTGGCTTGTAGGTCGCCTCTTTCCAATCCACAAAGTCTCCAAGCTCATACGTATTGAAATTACGAGGTACATTGATATGCCAGGAAGCTGTTGCAATACCTTCACGGTTATTCACCCAATCAATCATGCGATCGGTTGTACCGTCCTCCCAACCATACAACGGATTATAATTCATCAGATCAAAGCCACGGATAGCCGGATACTTTCCGGTAAGATCATGAATCCACTCGAATTCAAGCTCTGTATCTCCGTCATTCCCTCCTCCGTAGATCTCTTGCTGACCAGAAATAATGTTGTTTCCGTATACCTCCGTTAAATAATTCATCAAAATTTGAGTTTCCGGTGTAGCTTCAGGATCAGTGAGAACTGGCTGCACATTCAGGGGATCCAGATCAGCATGATCCACTGTAAAAGTATCAAAATACGCGAAGCCCCAGCCAGCCTTCAGCTCAATCGTGTTGGCACCCTGATTCAGCTTGTGAAAGCCAAAATCGAAGTCTGACCATGTTGTCGTGTAAGGTAGCATGAACGCCCCTTTCGTAACACCATTCACGATTAAATTTTGTGACCTGCCATCTGCACTGAGCTCCTGCATATATCGTGTGGAGATCGCGTACATGCCGGTTTCCGGGACAGTTACTGTGAAGGTTAATGTGCCAGAGTTCTGCATCCAGACAAATCCGGCCCCTGAGAATCCGGGCTTGGGTTGCCCATAGATTGAAGTAACCACTTGAAGATCCGGGGTGAGCTGAGCATCTTCGCTTTCGATGGTGAACAATGGTGTGTCTGCATGAACGGGCGCTGTCATTAATCCAAGCAGTAGGACCAATGCCAGCATCATTGCGGTTGCCTTTTTGAGCAAATTTTTCATCAATTCCATCTTCCTTCCCAAGTGAAATATGATAATGAAATGTCAATGAACCCATTCATGATGGCGCTTTCATTTTAAACATAGCATGCACACCAATATTTGTAAATATATGGTGAATGAGAATGTTTGAAATTCTTTTGTACCAGTACTTTGAACATTATATTTCCTTTCTCTCATCCAAGTTGATAATTGACGAAAACGGTTCATAATCTAATCAATTTAGCGTATGAAACTTCATCTCACATTAGATGTATACTTGAAAGAAAAACTGATAAACAACAAAAAAAGCATTCCTATTCGGATGCTTTTTCACGTATGTTTCTTCAATTGCCCTTGCTTATGTCTGCGTCCTGCGTCCCGCCTCAGCTTACGGTTTCCTCGGCAGACGTTTCTTTTACCACACAGCGTTCCCCTGCCTTGCGTACCGCCCGAATAATGCCACCGTAGCCGGTACAACGACACAGATTCCCGCACAATCCCGTTTCAATCTGTTCTTGAGAAGGCTCAGGATGTGCATCCAGTAATGCCTTGGTTGAGATCACCATGCCCGGAGTGCAATAGCCGCACTGAAAGCCACCTTCCTCCACAAAAGCCTGTTGAATCGGATGTAGAGTGCCTTTCCCCTCGCCGTGCAGACCTTCAATCGTCATAATGTCACTGCCTTCACATTGATAAGCCATGACAAGACAGGAATTCACGGGTTCTCCATCCATCAGAACCATACATGCGCCGCAGCGACCAACTTCACAGGATACTTTGGTACCCGTTAGTTGCAAATGAGTCCTAAGCACATCGACAAGTCGGGTCGTTAGCGCGATCTCCAGATGTTTCTGTTCGCCATTCACAACGGCTGTCCAATGATTCTCAAGTGGTTTACTCATGATGGACTCACTCCTTCCTGCAAAGGTACATTTAAAGGTCTGACCAGTTGTTCCCTCGGTACAGGAAGACGGTTAACCCATACGCCTGTCGCCTGGTGAATTGCAGCTGTTATGGCCGGCGCAAGCGCAACGGAGCCTATCTCACCGATCCCCCTAGGACCAAACGCATCACCTTCGGGTAAGTCTTCAATAGCCTCAACCTCCAGATTGGTATGAATATCCTGAATGGTTGGGATCAGATACGTGTCGAGGTTCGTGGTTACATAACGGCTGTCCTGCATGACCGCATCCTCCGTTAACGTGAATCCAAGCGCCATGACACTGCCGCCTTCAATCTGTCCGATATAACCCATAGGGTTGATAACTGGACCTGCCGCAACAACATGGCGCGTATCAAGAAGCTTGGTTTCTCCGGTCAAAGTATTTACTTCCACCTCTGCCGCAACCGCCGCATACGTATACAAATAATGCCCGCCTACCACGTTGTCTGGCGTAGTTGGGTAATCAAACTTTGTATCGAAAATCCATTCATCGGCTTCGCCCTGCGTCGCGAGTTCAGCATACGAGATCAATAAGCCTGATTCTGTTTCTACTTCTGAAGTTTCGGCAGGAAGCTGGCCTTTGCGCCATATACCCCCAGGCCCTGTCACCAGTTCATCTGCCGGAACGCCGGACATTTCAGACGCGACAGCGAGAACACGGGAACGAAATGGAGTCTGCAAGCGTTGAAGAGCCATCCATGCCATCGTTGTTGAACGTGAAGCTGTGCTTGATCCGCTGTGTGGCACACGATCCGTATCGCCGATGATAATACTGAGATCCGATGTACTGCATTGGAACAGATCACATAACATAATTTCCAGCGTTGCAATGAGCCCCTGACCAAATTCCTCGTAGCTGAACGCCACCTCAATCTTGCCTTCGTTGTTCAGGGACAGGCGGCCTCCTGCAGGATCTGGAATGCCATAACCCAGCCCTGCACCATGCATGGCGATGGCTGCTCCGACTCCGCGTTTGATCCACGGCGGCAGAGCAGGATCTGCCGGGGGACTCTGATGTTTTTGCCACAGTTCGGAGCGATCCAATGCCTCCCACACTTGGGACAGTCCATCCGTAACCAGAATGCGTTGATTCAGTGGTCCAGGATCATTCTTTTCCCTCATATTACGTCTGCGGAACTCCCAAGGGTCCATGTTCATGATTGCTGCAAGTCGATCCATCTGGCCTTCCATGGCAAAAATCGCCTGATTCCCGCCAAATCCGCGAAACTCACCTGACAGCCCGTTATTCGTATATACAGATACGCCTTCCACATCCACATTTGGAATAGCGTACGGTCCAAGGCAATGCTCGGTACAGAAGTTCAGCACGGGTGCACCAAGTGTGGCGTACGCTCCGGTATCTGCTGTTATACGGACACGATGCGCTTGGATGATGCCTTCTCGACTCATGCCGGTCTGCATTTCAATCTTCATTGGGTGACGTTTCAGTCCTGCACGCACGGATTCTTTACGAGAATTATGCATTTTCACAGGACGTCCGCATCTCAAGGCCAGTAGTGCACCATAGGGCTGTACGTTTAGTTCATCTTTTCCGCCAAACGAACCACCAATCGGTGAAGACACCACCCGGATATCTTCTTCAGGACAGCCAATAATGCGTGCAAGCTGCATCCGGTCTTTATAACCATGTTGCGTTGCCGCGTATACATTCAGCCTTCCCTCTTCATCCGGGACAAACAGGCCACCTTCTGTCTCCATGTACGCATGCATCTGGCGAGGCGTATAATACGTCTCTGTCACGATATGATCACAAGTGGCAAAAGCTTGCTCGGCGTCTCCACGTTTGATCTCCGTCCGATGCAGCACATTACCTGGTCCATGCTCATGCAGCTCTGGTGCACCTGGAGCCAAGGCAGCGTCTGTACTATTCAGAGGTGTGAGTTCCTCATACACTACACGGATCGCATCCAGTGCAAGCGCCGCACGTTCCGGGGAATCCGCAGCTACCGCTGTAATGGCATCCCCAACATAACGTACAATATCCTCGCAGAACACAGGCTGATCCGGGGTCGCTATGCCAAAACGATTCAGACCAGGCACATCTTTGGAGGTCAGCACCGCATAGACACCTTCCAATGCCTCAGCTTCCGAAGTATCTATAGACAGTATACGAGCATAAGGATATTCGCTTCGCAATACTCTGCCATGGATCATGTCAGGTAACGTCATATCCGTCAGATATTGAAGTTGGCCTGTAACTTTGGGTGCCCCATCTGGCCGCAGGTGCCAGCGTTTCCCGCTCTGTTTCCGATTCAGCAGCATGATGCCTCTCCTCCTTTGCTTGATCGAAGTCTTCTATTCGTGAAGTGCTTCCCATAACCCGGCACCAAGCATATTGCCTGCGGTCTGTTTGCGATAATGTTCCGTTGCAAATGCATCGCCATAAGTCGTAAATTCGCTAGCCACGGCAGCTGCAAGAGTTGCTGCTTGCATGACAGTAGCTTCGCTACCAAGAAGCTGTTGTTCCGACTTCAGAAGTCGCATCGCCATGCCTGAGCCTCCACCAGCCGCAATCGCAATCTTGGTCCAGCGGTTATCCAAATCAATCTCACCGTATAACGCAACCGTCACCAGCGAAGCACTGAACGTCTCCCGTCGACCCAGCTTGCGGTAAAAGGAAACTTCTCGTGCAACAGGTCTGTGCTCACTGTTCACATCAAACAGAGGCGACGGTCTCATTGGAATATGAATCGAGATTAATACATCCCCTGGATTACGGCTGCCATCCCGTCCACCCTGCAGCCAGGAAGACACTCTACGGATCTCAATGCCGCTGTCTGTCAACCAGTGCAGCTCCGCATCATATACAAGCAAAGCAGGTAGCGTATCCCCTACTCCGGACACAATATTCCCGCCAATGGTTGCCACATTACGAATGGAAGGGGCCGCAATTGCATTCACAGCTTCTTGCAGAATCGGCAGTTGATGCAGCAACACTTGTGCAGCACATTCCTTTAATCGGGTCATTGCTCCAATGACTATCTCATCTCCACGAATAGATATACCGCTCATTTCAGGAATACGAGCCAGACTAATCATGTGTTCAGGCGCTGGAACCAAGCCACCCTCCCAATGGGTTCGTAGCAATGTTCCACCTGCCGTGAAACAACATATTCCTTTGAGTCTTCTTCTTAACGTTTGCAGTTCTTGCAGGTTCTCAGGTTGCCATACCGATGGCATGGCTCCAGAACCGTATGCCGGTGTTACCATGGCTGCATCCCCTTTCTCTCTCTTCCTTGGGCAGGAAATTCAACCGTCTGATCCAAATAATTCTTCAAATCATATGAGAGTTCAGCAGCAACGTCAATTACCTTTACATCGTTTTGGATAAATGTATAAAACCTATGTTTTATTTGTGCTTGATGCATCACGATCTATCGAAAGCTAACATTGGCTCTCTTTCACCATACGTGAAAAGAAGACAAATAGGCCAACCAGACTGCCTGGCTGACCTGATCATGTTATTAAATTATACATAGTTAATAATCTTCTCCTGTTATTTAGTCTGTCTGCTGTGATTCATATACATGACTCAGAATGCGTTCCAATTCCGGTTCTGTATCCGCATCCCAGAAACTAGTCTCAGACAGTGGTACATGTACACCTGAATAGTTAGCGCTGCGCATAATCTTGCGTGCCCCCTCATCTCCATGCAAGGACAACAGAGGGCCGAACATATGGGAGCGAAAAGCAACGGGCGGCTTGCCTCCCTCACCGTCGGTAGCTGCGACATAGTCACATAACTTGTGGGTAGCCAGTTCTGTAGTCACCCGATTAATATCCTGCGTTTTTAATAAAGGCTGATCACCCAGTAACATGAGAATGCCCTCCGGTTTGTACTGCATGGCCGACAATACGCCAGAATGAAGAGAATTGGCCATGCCGCAGGCATAGTCAGCACAGACCACAATTCGAAGTCTCGCTGTGGGATGGTAGGCATAGGTAGCAGAATCAAACCATTTTACAGGTAGCCATGCCAGCGAATCTTCCGGTTTGACCACACAGACCACTTGATCTAGCTCCGAATTCAACGCAGCTTCCAATGACCATGCAGCCAGTGACCTTCCGTCAGGCATGACAACCGAGAGTTTATCCCGACCAAGGCGACGACTCTTACCAGCTGCCAGAACTATGCCCGTCATTCGCATGTGCAACGCTCCCCCTCTGCACCTCAGAACTCAAGGAAGAAACCTTATGTTTACATGCGATCAATTCCGCTGCAATGCTGATGGCGATCTGTTCGGGACCGTCTGCTCCGATGCTCAAACCAACGGGAGAATGCACATATTTCAACGGTGGTAAGCCATCCAGCAGACGGGCTGTTCGTGTTTTGGAACCCATGATGCCAAGATACGCGTACTCACAGTCCACTACCATCTCCAACAGTTCACGTTCGCGGGGAAAATTGTGACTCATTAAAATCAAATAATCTCCGTTGTTTACGTTTAACTGAGGCATGATCTCACATGGGAAACCAAGTATAAGTTCAGTTTCTGGGAACCTTTCCGAGGTGCATAAGGACTCTCGCCAATCGGCTACGACTACTCGGAATCCTGCGGATTGGGCGAGTCTGGCAACAGGAATAACATCATTCCCGGCTCCGATGATAATCAGGCGAGGTTTAGGCGTGTACAGCGAAGTAAGTTGCTGCGGGAGGTCCCAGGGATTCGTTGAAACCGTGTTGTTTGTCGCTATTTCAGCATCAGACTCAGAGATATGTTGTGAATCACCGGATAGATGGGAAGAGTGAGATCCGTTTGACAAAACAGGTACCACTTCAGGCACAAGCGTAAGGCGAGGTATGTCGGGAGAATATTGTTTTGATGCCGTATGTTCATGCTTGATATTACCACTGCTGTGTTGTACATCAACCTGCAATGAAGCTGGATTATTGTTCGTCACGCGATCATGAGGTGGGACGAGCGAAGGACGCAAGATTGGCTGGCGCCGAGTACCCGTTGGTTCAATCCGTTTCCAGCCATATTGAACCTTCGTATAATCATCTTGGAACGTTCGGGTTAACGCTGTTGCAACGCCGGATTGAAAACAATCATACATCTTCTGCAACGTATCTCGGAGTTCACCACACACAGGTTCAAGCAACACAACAACGAGTCCGCCGCAGCCAATCGTCTCCCCCCAGGACAGATCATCCTCGGGACGCATGTCGTACTCCGCGAATTCCATCTGCTTCGTATCCAGCACATGGCTCACCCGGGCCTGAAGATCACTCTCCAGACATCCCGGACTGATACTGCCAACCATTTTGCCATCCTCAGTCAACAGCATAGAGACTCCCTGCTTACGGTAAGCATGACCCTCTACCTTAATCGCTGTTGCGAGCACGCAGCGCGTTTCACGGGCTGCAATTGCACACAGATCATGCATTTCCATAGCGGTCTCCATCCTTTCTGGAATTGCATAAACTTCCTTCGATCAGATACGTTTCATCAATCTTGCAATACTCTTATCCGACTCACGCAGCACAATGCCACGATCAATCGTCTGAATCTTACGATTCTTGAGCACGATACTTCCGTCAATAATAACGGTATCCACACAGCTACGTGTTGCGGAATACACTACGCGGGAATAGACATCCGTCTCATAGGAAGGGTACGTGTGGAAATCATCCAGATCCAGCAGCAGCATATCTGCTTTTTTGCCCACTTCGAGACTGCCAATTTCCTTCGACAAGCCAAGCACTTCTGCTCCTCCCATGGTAGCCATACGCAATACGGTCCGGGCATCCATCACTGTTGGACCATGAGGAATCTTCTGCATCAGGGCCGTGAGGCGCATCTCCTGAAACATATCCAGATTGTTGTTGCACGCAGCACCATCAGCCCCGATCCCAACCGCGATCTGCCGATTCAGTAGATCCGGAATATCTGCTACCCCGGAGGAAAGTTTCATATTTGATCCAGGACAGTGAGTGACTTTGACACCACGTTTGCGGATGATCTCCTTCTCTTCCTCACTCAGCCATACACAGTGTGCCAGTACCAATCTGGGGGTCGCCAGACCGATATGATCGAGGTATACGATGTTACGCATTCCGCGTTCGTGTTCTACCAGTTCAATCTCTCCGCGATTCTCGGAGGCATGGGTGTGGACTTTGACATGATATTTATTCGACAGGTCGCGCACCTCTACCAGCAATTCTTCGGTACACGATACAACGAAGCGTGGACAGAAAGCATACTGAATGCGACCTCCGCCAAACCCGTTCCATTTCTCCAGCAGATCCACACTCTGTTGCAGCGAAGTTGCTGTATCCTCACGCAGAGGTTCCGGAACCTCGTCTCCATGATCCATCATCACTTTGCCAGAGATGACCCGGATGCCGCTCTGTGCCATCGCCTGAAACGCCGAGTCCGTGTGATGTACCGTCTCCATATCCAGAATGGTCGTGGTTCCGCTAGAGATCAATTCGCCCAAACCGAGCATTGCTGAATAATACACGGACTCCTCATCATGCGCTGCTTCCAGCGGCCAGATACGTTGACGGAGCCAATCCATCAGTTCCAGATCATCCGCACGTCCACGGAACAAGGTCTGACACAGATGAATATGCGTCTGGATGAAACCTGGCAACAGCACTTTGCCACGAGCATCAATGACCTGGTCAGCCTGAACGTCAATGTGAGCTGCAATCTCCTTGATTTTATTATCCTCGATCAACAGATCTCCAATGAACACTTCCTCTTCTGCATTCATCGTCACAAGCTGTGCACCTTTCAGCAGGATCGTTCCCATGCCAATCTCCCCTATCTGTGTCTGTCTATATATTACAACTCATACATATTTACACTTGTACTCCGATGACAGACCAATCTTCCGATCGCTGTTATCGTGTAAATATCTAGTTGAACTTATAAATGTCCAATGTAGCTGTTACCACCCAATAGCCATACCATCACCTCTAGGGTCTGCTGCGCCACTAATCATGCCGTCCTCACGAATGACAATGCCTTGCGACTGTCCCATAATGCCGTCCCACGGCGCTCTCGCTTCAACGTTATGTCCCCACTGGGCAAGGGTCGCACATACGTCATCGTGATATCGGTTCTCCACACGCATCGTATCGCCTTCTTCGCCCCAGGTACGTCCATACACCCAACGCGGCAGGCTGATTGCTTCCTGAATGTTCAGCCCATAATCAAGCACTCCGGTAAGCACAGATAATTGTGTCTGCGGCTGCCCTTCTCCCCCCTGTGTACCCACGAGCATATAAGGTTTGCCATCTCGTGTAACAAGGCCCGGCATGAGGGTGTGGAATGAGCGTTTGTTGGGTTCCAGAACGTTGGCATCCCTCGGATCTAAGGAGAAAAACGACCCCCGGTTCTGCATGATAACCCCCGTATCCCCCGGAACATACGCTGCACCGAAGTCAAAATACAGGCTTTGGATGAATGAAACGGCATTGCCTTCGCTATCAACAACCGCTGCATACGCCGTGTCCTGACCTATCGTTTTGGACAAAAACGGCTGTGCCACAGGTGGAGCAGACTGAATCTCATTCCACAGTTGGTCTCCATAACCCTTGGATAACAGATGATCCAGTGGAATATCCCTGAAATCCGGGTCAGTCAGATAACGATCACGATCACGAAACGCCTTTTTCACCACTTCCGCCATCAGATGATAGAATTCCGGTGAGGTACGTGCTACAGAGGACAGATCCGTATGCTCCAGCATATTTAACATCATCAGCATCGAGAATCCCTGCGAGTTGGGCGGCATCTGATGAACTTCATAACCACGATACTCCGTGCTAACGGGTTTCACCCACTCGCCCCGATGGCCTGCAAAGTCTGCTGGGGCAAGCATGCCCCCATCCTCACGAATAGCCGAAGTCAGACGATCCGCAAGCTCTCCTGTATAAAAAGAGTCTCTTCCACCCGTCTGAATCAGACGAATGGAGGTAGCAAGATCAGGCTGGATCAGTAGCTCACCTTCCTGCAAAAGTGTACCCAAAGGCGCAAATACCGCTCGCAGCGGTGTATGCCCCATAATGAAATCTTCATCCCTTTCCATCCACAGGCGGAGATTTCGGGATACAGGGCATCCTTTTTCCGCATACTGCGCGGCAGGTTCAAGCAATTGCTCCCACGGTAACTTTCCGTACCGAGACCAGACTTCCCACCAGGCATCCACCATTCCCGGAACCGTAATTGCACTAAGTACACCGCGCTGAGGGATGGCATTCATGCCCATCGCTTTGAACGTATCCGCATGAATTCCTGCGGCTGAGCGGCCACTTCCGTTATAGGCGGTAATCTCACCGCTGGCTCCGTCATGAATCAGGAAGAAGGCATCCCCGCCAAGTCCGGTCATATGCGGATATACCACACCCAGAGCTGCACTGACCGCAACAGCAGCATCATAAGCATTCCCGCCCTGCTGGAGGATGGAGCTTCCCACTGCACTCGCCAGATAATGAGGAGAGGTGACCATAACCTCTCTGGAGATTGGCATCTGGTTTAACATAAGGCACCCTCCTTCCCTGCATACACATCCAATGCGGCCTGCACTGCTTCACCGGCAGGTAATAAGTGACGATGACGGAGAAGAACAGCTTCCAGCGCTCCCAGCACATGAAGTACGTTCTTGCGTTGGCAGCTGAATCCCATTGTACCGATCCGCCAGATCTGCCCTTTCAACGGTCCAAATGAACTGGCAATCTCAATGCTGAAATCGTTCAGCAACATGCTGCGCACCGACTCACCATCAATCCCCTCCGGAATGGTGATACAGGTGACTACCGGAAGTTTGCTTGACATATCCCCATACAACTGTAGTCCCATTCCTTGAATTCCAGCAACCAACGCACGTTCATTCATCAGATGTCTCTGGAACCTTGCCTCCAATCCTTCTTGCAGCAGAATACGTAATCCTTCGTGAAGACCGTAGAGCATGGAGGTAGCTTCTGTATGGTGGTTCAACCGTTCTGAACTCCAGTAATCCTGCAATTGGCTCAGGTCAAAATAATTGCTGGCAATCGTGCGGCCTTCTGCCCTCGCACTGGTTGCATCTCGCAGTCCGCGTTCAACCGTTTTGCGGCTCATCAGTTTCTGCTCCACTCGACTGTTGTATGTGAGAGGTGCCATCCCTGAAGGAACAGACAGGCATTTCTGCGTACCACCCATTACCGCATCCAGATGCCACGCATCCGTCTCCACCGGAGTCCCACCAATGGTAGCCACAGCATCCACAACGAGTAAAATATCAAGATCACGACAGGCTTTGCCAATCTCGGCAAGGGGCTGCATCTGTCCGGTAGAAGTCTCACCGTGAACCATCGCAACCAGACTTGGTTTATGGGTATGGATCGCCTTGATCACCTCTTCCGGATCAAATACCGTTCCCCATTCCGTTTCGAAAAAGACAACCTCGGCACCACAGCGTTCCGAGATTTCAACAAGCAGATGTCCGAACCGTCCGTAGATCGGGACGAGAACTTTGTCACCAGGCTGAATTAGACTGACCAACACAGCTTCAATGCCTGAACGGGATGTGCCATCTACTGGATAACACCACTCGTTATCTGTCATATATAGCTCACGCAGCATCGCCATCGTCTCATTCATCAAAGATGTGAACTCTGGGTCAAACTGCCCCAGGATCGGAAAGGATAATGCTCTTAGCACACGCGGATCAACCTCAACGGGGCCCGGGGTCATAATGGTCCGCAAGGACGGAGATAACTCTTTATAGTTGGACATCTGCATTCAACTCCCGTAACCGTATTTATAGAGTAGCCGGACCAGAACCTGAAAACCGTGCATCAGGTCTGCTTCAGCTGTATATTCAAGTGGATTATGACTAATACCGTCCTGACTCGGCACAAAGATCATGGCCGTCGGACAAGCCGGCTGAAAAATCTGCGAATCATGTCCCGCGCCGCTTGGCATTAGCCAATAGGACAACTGCTCCTGCTCACAGGTATCCTGAATGTCTGAGATCATCTCTGCATTCATAGGAATGGGCGTTACCGACAGATGTTCTTCCCAGTCCAGTCCGAGCTGCTGCTCGGCTGCGATTCGACTAAAAGCCTGGAGCATATCCTGCCAGCAACGATCAATACTCTCCTGCCGTATATGGCGGATATCCAATGAAAATACCGCCCGTGCTGCAACCACATTCCCAACACCCGGATCGGCTGTGATTCGCCCAACCGTGGCTACCAGTGGTTCTCCTGCTTCCAATGCGATATTCCTTACCGCAGCAATCATCTCGGCTGCTCCGGCAAGTGCATCCTTGCGCCAGGACATCGGCGTCGTCCCCGCGTGATTCGCTTCACCGCTTACGGTGATACTGAATCGCTTCTGACCTACAATGTCGGATACAACTCCAATCGAATGTCCAAGACGTTCCAGAACCTGACCTTGCTCAATGTGAAGCTCAATAAAGGCACCGTAATTTTTCGCGGCAGGTCTATATGCACTATCGGGTCCAAAGCCCGCATCGCGGATCGCTTGTGCAAAGGTAATGCCGTCTTGATCTTTTAGATGCTCTATATCTTCCAGTGTCGTTATTCCTGTTATACTGCGTGAACCCCAATACGCGAAAGGGAAACGACTTCCTTCTTCTTCGCATAACGACACCACTTGAAGTGTGCGCATCGGTGCTCCGAAATGCTTCTGCAAATACTCCAATGCCAGGACTCCCGCCACCACACCGTAAGCACCATCATATTTGCCACCATACACCACAGTATCAATATGTGATCCGGTCACAATCGGTAATTCTTCAGCACCAGTCGCTGATTCCTTACCCTCGCTCTTGAGTGTGCCATACAGATTACCGGACTGGTCAAATTCGGGAGACAGCCCTTTCTCCTGCATTTTGGCTGCAAGGGCATCTTGTGCTTCACACCAAGCCGAGTCATACAACAGTCGTGTGACGCCGCCATGTGCATCCGCACCATATGTCGACAGCCAGTCAAGCATGCCTTGCAGCTCCACCTGTTCCACATCCGGCAAAGGAAGAGGTGCATTATTGGTACCGGATGACCGGTATACTCCAGACTCCGTCATGGCGTCTCCTCCGTTCCCGCTTCGATGGGACTAGAAAAGTAAGCCGCAATGTGTTGCCCGAGAGGCACAGGAGATAATCCGGATTCCGAGTTATAAACACGCTGCCCACGACAAAGTACGTCTGCAATCTGACAGTTAAATGTACGTCCCACATAAGGGCTCTGTTTATGCGTATAGAGCAGATCCTCTGTGTTCAGGCTTGTGCTTTTCTCCCAGTCAATCAGGACCAGATCTGCATCCTTGCCAATCGCAATCTCTCCTTTGTGCTCCAGACCAAGCCTTCTGGCAGGCTGAAGGGAGAGCACTCTTCCGAGCAACGGGAGGTCGATATCCCGCTGAAGATGTCCGTCCTCCAGCATGATTAACAATGTGCTTTGCGCACCGGATATACCGCCCCAAATTTCGAAGAAGTTATCAGATTGTTTCATGGATGGAGGACATGGAGAATGGTCTGAGGCAATAATATCAATCAATCCCGAAGTCAGTGCATCCCATAACTGCTCCTGTTCGGAAGAGCTGCGAAGCGGTGGAGCACATTTTGCCACAGCACCCAAACGGACCACATCCTGATCGACCAGCGTCAGATAATGAGGGCATGTCTCCGAAGTGACGTCTTGCCCACGCCGTTTAGCCGCTGCAATCAAGTCCAGCGCTTCCCGGGTGCTAATATGCACAAAATGCAGCGCACAACCGGTCAGTTCACCATACTTCAACGCCCGGGCAACCGCGACGACTTCAGCTTCCACAGGACGGGATCGGATATAATCCATCGGTTCAGTCTTTCCCTCCGCAATGCTTCTCACAGCGAGTTCGGCAACGATGCCTTCGTCCTCTGCATGAAGTGCCAGCACACGGTTTAATTTGGCAAGCTCATGCATTCCGTCCAGCAATGTATGGTCATCGGCTCTGGCAAAAATATCTTCCCCATCTCCACCCGGCTCAGACATAAATGCCTTGAATCCGGCAGCACCCAACCCTGCCAGTGGAGCAAGTTCATCACGATTGCCGGGAACCAAACCGCCCCAGAACGCATAATCAACATAGGATTGGTCTGCAGCTGCTTTCTTTTTCATCTCCCATGCTTCCGGCCTTGTGGTTGGTGGTACGCCGTTAAGTGGCATATCGACATAGGTCGTGATTCCCCCTGCGGCAAGGGCTGCCGAGCCCGATCGAAATCCCTCCCAACTGGCGAGTCCAGGTTCATTGAAGTGTACATGAATGTCCACGACACCCGGCATCACTGTAAGCCCCTCAGCTTCTATGATGCAAGTCGCTTCACCAGCGGTCAGCCGCGTGGATAGTTCCGTTATTTTCTCACCAGTAATGCCGATATCCAGTTGTTCTACCCGATCTCTCAGCACCACCCGGGCCCCCCGGATGATGGTATCAAATGTTGTCATGTGGATGACCCTCCCCCTGAATCAGAACCGGATGTGTGCATATTCAGCTTCCCCGGTATGTACTGTAACCTCCTGGAGCAATCAATAACGGAATATGATAATGGCTTGAGGCATCAGATACGGCAAAACGAATCGGAACAATCGTCCATAATGCCTGGCCTAGCTCCTCCAACGAACGCTGTGCGTAATAACTCTCGACATGGAATTGAAGCTCATATATCGCTGACTCCAACTTGCCTCCATCCAGCAGAGGTGCATCCAAACGTCCATCCGCATTGGTCACGGACTCAGCCACTTTTATCTTGCTTTCCTGTTCTCCATCCCTCTTCAGGGTATACAGCTCGATCCGAACACCCGCAGCAGGCACACCTTTGGATGTATCCAGCACATGTGTTGTAATTCGTCCACCAGATATCGACATCAGACGTCACCTTCTTTCCCGGAGTTACGGCCGTCTGCTCCCAGATCATCCCTTGTCATCGAGAAACCCTGGAATCCATATGGTGGTCTCGGCTCGGTAAATACTTTGCCTTCTCCCTCTTTCACTTCCTCCAGCACCGTCTCCCAAGTCCGATTGTTGGACTCAAATGAAACCTCACTCAGTTGCTCAAATCGACTTAACAACCTTCGTCCAATCTGGTAGATCAGATGTTGAATAGAAGCGGATCGACACTCATGAAATACCGCAGCAGCCAAATCTCTGACCTGTTCCGCCGCTACATACCGTCCACGCTGATCGTCCATGCCATCTCTCGGATCTTCATAACGCCAATTGATGTTCAGGAAAATAAATAACGGTCGATCCCATGTCTCTGGAAGAGTGGTATATTCATCCTGCATAAATCCGGCAAATTCACTGCCTTTGACCTTGATCAGTCTCAGATCGGCTACACCACTGAAATGGTTGCTGAGTTCAATCGAGTCTCCTGTTCGTTCTGCTTCCACGGCAGCTGTCGCACGATCATTCTGCGAATAACGAAATACGAGCGCACTCGGTCGATAACTTCCTTCTAATCCAATGGGTATATCTTCAAAAGGAATCTGATCTGCTGTCATCTGAACCTTGCTCATCTGCGGATACGTCTCCAGGAAACGCCGACTTACCAGCGCAAGAAATCCTTCCACCGTCGCACCTGTGTAGTCCGCTGCATGTTTGAGAATGAAATTTTTCATCGAATCGGTTGCGACCACCAGCGAATTATCCCCTTCTGCAAAAGAAGGCAAGAATTCATCCCCCTGCACAGCCACCTTGATGTTCAATCCAAACAGAATATTACTGCGTCCCATAAAAGGAGATTCCGGAATGGACTGGATACCCGTCAACGGTTTGGCGTAGGAACGGTACATCCACACATCCCCTTTGCCGTAATACATCGTCCGCTGCTGCACTGCGGCTGGCTTGCTCACGAACTCATGTTCATGACCGATCTGTGCAAGCCACTGCTCCAAACGAATGCCCGCTATCTTGAATACTTCTTTCATTGCAGTCTCGAATTCTTCTTCCCTGCCTCGGCGATGACGTTGTCTCATGGATTCGAGGATGGAGCTTGCGGTATGGCCTTTTACGGCCAATATGAAAGGAAAGCCAAATTGGCTTGTATATGCTTTGTTTAATTGTTGAAGTTCGTTGTATTGCTCTTGTGAGAGTGAATCAAGTCCTGCACCAGCCTGCTCCTGAATGGAGTTGCTGCTCATGCTGATACGTGCTCCAAGATCCGGGTGATTTCGAAGCAACTGCAACTTCACCTGGTCATCCGATGCCTGAACCACGTTTTTCATTACTTTCATCATCTGTTCAAATGAATCAAAAGGTCGTGAAAGCCCGGCACGCTCAGCCACCCATGGTGATTCCTCAAATAAGCCGCCAAACGTATGCACAAACTGTGTGATAGACCAGTTGTTAACAAGTTTAATTAAGTCGCTCATGTTAGAACCTCCGGTCTGTTGTGGATTATTGTTCTTCATTCTAAGTGCCGTTCAATGTCACGACAACAATATTTACGCAATTTTGTAATATAACATAACATCATAGTTGTGATTTGTTTGCTGTGCACGGGAAGATCAGCTTTTGTTGTCCTCAAACATGAAAAAACCGCATTCCATCAAGGGAATGCGGTTCTCGGGGGTATGACCCGTTAGCATTGTCATGTTGCACAATGTGCGGTCTAGAGTTGGACATTGTGCGGTCTTGCAGCTGCTTTGTCCCGCACGAACTTGCGGAAGGTAAATACCAGCTTTAATTTAAGCAGATCATTCGTTTTCTTAAAGTCCATTTGCAGCAAGCTGCCAACTTTCTCCATCCGATAAGTGACCGTGTTGCGATGCACAAACAGTTGCTTGGCAGCTTCATTGATCAGTCCGTCATTCTCGATAAAGGACTCCAACGTATTCATCAGCACCTGATTGGGATCACCATCCCTGGCAAGTAGTGGTTCGAGTACTTTATTGCAGTAGTTCTCCATGATGTTATCCGGTACGTGTTGGAACACATAGGCAAATTCGAGCATTTCAAATTGCAACGCACGGTCTTTCATGCCGAATCGACGAGCCAGTTGTCGAGTATCCAGACACTCCTGGTATGCTTCACGGAGCGATTTGGGCTCATGTTTCATTTTGCTGATCCAGAAACGCGGAGCCGGTGCTCCTTTTGCTTCTTGCGCTGCCAGAACATCACCAAAACGGCTCAAGAGAAAACTTGACAGCTCCTCTCCATAATCTCGCCCTGTTGGACAGGTGTAGATGGAAAGAATGCCATCCTCAATCTGAAAATGCTGTGAGGCCGTGAATTGCATCAGCGGATTGTATTGCAACTCGCGATGAATCTGTTTAAGCAACTTTCCCTCGGCAAACAGAGTCGGCTCAAGTGTAATCAATACGCACTGATAAGTTCCCTGGAATAGATGTACACCTTTGTTCTCACTCAAGGTGGTCAATTCCTGAACAGTCATTTTGTTATCCAGATACTGTGAAAGCAGTGTACGCATCTCATCTTGCACGGTCGGATTAATATGCTCACGATAAGTCATATCCATATAAAATGCCAGCACATCGGCAGCCTGTTGAAACAGCTCTTCCTCTGCTCGAAGCGATAGGGCTGAATCCGTAAACACAAGCAACGCCCCGTACTCTTCATCATTCTGCTTGATCGGTACGCGATGACAACTTCCCTGATTCCATTTCACTCGGTGCATGACGGATTTCCAAGGCCAGCCTTGGGTTACAGCATCCCCTGCAATGCCTTCACTACCATACAGTACATGCCCACGTGAACCAATGACGGCAAGCGGATAGTTCAGCACCGTGGCAAGTTCGGCGAACACATTCCGATGTGGCTGCTGTTGCAGTGCAAACTGCATTAATTTTTTCTGCTTTTGCACAACCTCATGCAGCAATCGGTTGCTACGTTCATGTTCAGCCTTGAACAAGGCATTCATCTGGTCCGAGAAGGTGAATTGAAAGGGGAGCTCAAGCAGTGGCAACCGAAGTCGATCGGCTTCTTCGACAATACCTTGGGGAATGGACTGCCAGAAACGCCCCAGCTTGATGCCGAGTCCTGCGCAGCCGCGTTCATTCAAACGTCGCATCAAACGCAGTGCATCCGTCTCACTGTCTTTCATAATAAAAGCGGTGGTGAACAACATTTCTCCGGATTTGATCCAATCCGCGATATCAGGAGCGTCCATGACATTAACGGATTTCATCATCCGTGAAGTCCCTTCTCCACCCGCAACCAGTTTGGCCTCTGACAACGGGTACACCTGTAAAGCCTCTTTAACCGTAAGTTGCATGGACACTACCTCCCATATATATAACACAATGTTATGTCATTCTGGTTAACGAAACTAAATTCCGCATTGTTTTTCTAATTAAATCCATATTTATGCGTTCAACTTTTATTTTTTGTTAAGTATTATAACATCAATTTTCTAAATAAAGCTTACACGGCAAAAAAATAAAACCTATGACCTAATTACAGCGCACTTTCCTGTAATCGGCATAGGTTTTTAGATCAGATTTCCATGGTTTCGTGATTCATCCATAATTTCATACGGGATAATACATCTTTGATATTCAGTGGTTTGCTGAGATAGTCCGAAGCACCTGCTGCAATACATTTCTCCCGATCCTCTTTCATGGCCTTGGCTGTCAGCGCAATAATCGGAAGCTGGGTCATACCAAGCCGTTCACGGATCTGGCGAGTCGTCTCATAACCATCCAGTTCCGGCATCATAATATCCATCATGATGATATCAGGTTTGACTCCCCCACGCTCCAGCAATTCCAGACATTCGTACCCATTCTGAGCTGAGATGACATTCATGCCGTATTGCTCAAGAGCGTTAGCCAGGGCATATACATTACGTATATCATCATCAACGACAAGTACTTGGCGTCCGCTGAGCAACGCTTCTTCCAAAGGTGTCAATAAAACATCCGATTGTCCGGAAGTCATTGAAGGAAGCTTATTGAACTCAGGTGTAGTGGTAGCCACCTCATTCAGGAACAACCGCGATGCATTCATAGTCTCAGGTTCATCTCTTCGCAGTGGCAGGAATAGCGTGAACACGCTGCCCTGCCCCTCACGACTTGTTGCCGAGATTGAACCCCCCAGCAAATTCGCAAGCGATTGAGAGATAGACAGACCAAGTCCGGTCCCCCCGTATTTACGTGCTGTAGCTCCATCCGCCTGTTTGAAAGCATCGAAGATCTGCACCAGTTTGTTATCCGCAATTCCGATCCCTGTATCACTGACGGAAAAAGCAATCACGTCGGTCTCTTGATCTTTCAATTCATGATGAGCCAGACTCATTTTGGAGATGGTTAAGGCAACTTCACCCTCACTGGTGAACTTGAATGCGTTCGAGAGCAGGTTTCGGAGGATCTGATGCAATCTCATCTCATCCGTCACGATCGTTTCCGGTAAAGGACTTTGGAGCTGAATTCGGAAATCTATTTTTTTCTGTTCCGCTGTTTTCAGGAAATACTGGTTCATAACTTCAGGAACACTGCCCAGATAGACATCATCGAAATCCACTTCCATCTGTCCGGCTTCCACCTTGGATAGATCCAGAATATCATTGATCAGATTCAGCAGGTCTTTTCCTGATTTGTGAATGACTGAAGCATAGTTCTGCTCTTCACTATTCAAGTGTTGATTTTTATTTTCAGACAATATCTCAGATAAAATCAACATGCTGTTGAGCGGTGTCCGCAGTTCATGGGACATGTTCGCCAAGAATTCGGATTTGTACCCCGAGCTCGTTCGTAACTGATCTGCCACAACCGAAAGTTCATTGGCTGATGTCTCTGCAGCACTCTTCTGTACTTCCAGACGATCGTTAAGCATATGAAGTTCTTCGGTCTGCATTTGCAGTTCCTCCGTCTGAGACAACATCTCTTCGGTCTGAGCCTGAAGTTTCTCCGATTGTGCCTGTAATTCTTCATTTAGAACTTGTGACTCATCATATAATTGCTGTAATTCCATGCGAGTGACGGTAGAGTGTAGGGAAACACTAAAAATATCCGTCAGTTCTTGCATCAGCTTCATATCATTCTCTTGCAACGGCTTCATTGAAGCAAGCTCGATTACCGCAATCGTTCTGCCCTCGAAGAGGACCGGTACTACAGTAAGTGATGTGGCAGATGTATACCCAAGACCCGAAGAGATTCGGATATAGTTCTGGGGCAGATCATTCATGCGTAAAACTCGCTTCTCCACAGCACTTTGACCTACAAGCCCCTCACCCGGAGCAAGCGACACTTTACCGAGCGAACGTTCTTTCTCTCCATCCCCAGCATATGCAGCCAAACGCAGCAGTCGATTGTCTTTCCAGTAATATAAGACGCTATAGGGAACTTCAAACAACATGGCTAGCTCGTTCAGGAACAAGCGGGACAATCCTTCCAGATTGGTCGGGTTCTGTAAGAGTGTGGCAATGCCTGTAATCTGGTCCTTGACCCGATTCTGTTCCTGTACTTCATCCAGTAATTTATTGGTTTCGTGGCCCAGGTCTCCCACTTCATCATGTGTGCGCACCTGAATCCGCTGCTTCAGGTTTCCACCTTTGGAGATATCACTGATGGTCTGCATAACATCTCGCAACGTTTTGACGATATTTCCGGATATCACAATCGCAGCTGCAATGGATAATGCTGCAATAATACCCCACAGCGTGTACATAATCGTCAGCAGTGTGGAGCTACGTCTGGCAAGTTCAGTAACCCTCGCCTCGGTCAGAGTGATCTCCGTGTTACGGAAGGTTGTAAGTTGCGAGCGCAGTAGATCAATTTCAGTTTTACCCGGATCAGATTCGAAGAATGCAACAACTTTCGCTTGATCCCCTTGCTTTTTCAAGTCCACCGACGGCTCCCCAGCAATCTCAATCCAGCGTGTAATATGAGCTTTGATGCTTTGTAGACTCTGCTGCTGTGAAGGATTATCACTAATGAGAGCATTCAACTGATCATAGTTGGAACTCCACTGAGATAGGCCTTGGGAATAAGGCTCCAAGTAACTTTCATTACCTGTAATCATGAATCCACGCTGTCCTGTCTCCATGTTCAAGACATTTTTTTCAATCGCGTTGGTCAGATTATGTACTTCCAGATCATGATGGGAGATAAAATCATTTTCCTTCTGTAACACATTAATTTGGGCCGTAAGCACTAACAGAACAGCTCCAAACAAAAGCACAACCACAAGATAGCCCAATAAAATTTTGGAGCGTATCGTAAATCTTCTCGTTTTTGACAACGCGGAAACCTCCAAATATATACGAATCCCATAATTAAATTAAAACTGGTGCATATGTAGTTTATATGTATACGTATAGTCTGACAAGCATTAAGTGCATCGGTAATCATAAGAAAAACGACCTGCTTGTGCAGGTCGTCCTCTTCAGTGATCTATATTGCTCATTTCGGCTGATTTTAGGCCTTTGGAGCGATCATTTTGGCTGGATCGACATATTGATCAAATTGCTCTTCGGTAAGCAGGCCCGTTTGTAACGTCGCCTGTTTCAAGGACAAACCTTCTTTATGTGCAAGTTTCGCGATTTTGGCTGCATTCTCATAACCAATATGCGGGTTAAGCGCTGTAACCAGCATAAGCGAATTGTTCAGATTATGTTCAATCTGATCCAGATTAGGCTCGATGCCCACGGCACACTTGTCATTAAACGCAATAATGGAGTCCGCCAGGAGTTGCACGGATTGCAAGAAGTTATAGATGATAACCGGTTTGAATACATTCAGTTCAAAATTACCCTGACTTGCCGCGAAACCAATCGCTGCATCATTACCCATGACCTGCGTAACCACCATAGTAATGGCCTCGCTCTGAGTTGGGTTGACTTTACCCGGCATAATGGAGCTGCCTGGCTCATTCTCAGGAATACGGATTTCGCCCAACCCACTACGAGGGCCACTGGCCAACCAGCGGACATCATTGGCAATTTTCATCAAATCAGCTGCAAGCGCTTTAACGGCACCGTGCGCATACACAACTTCATCATGACTTGTAAGTGCGTGGAATTTGTTAGGTGCAGATACAAAATCTTTCCCCGTATGTTTGCCAATCTCCTTGGCAGTGAAGTCCCCAAAGTCCGGATGCGCATTAATGCCCGTTCCGACAGCTGTACCGCCAATTGCAAGCTCCTTCAGATACTGTACACTTTCACGGATCATACGCTCACTCTTGCCCAGCATGGCTTCCCAACCACTGATCTCCTGACCAAGTGTAATTGGTGTTGCATCCTGGAGGTGGGTACGTCCAATCTTGATAATATCCTTGAATGCATCCGACTTGTCTGCAAAAGTGGCTTTCAATACCGCGATTGCTGGCAAAAGTTGATCCTCAACAGCCAGAACACCTGCGACATGCAGAGCCGTTGGGAATGTATCGTTGGAGCTCTGGGACATATTCACGTCATCATTTGGATGCAGACGCTCTTCCTTGCCCTTTTGCTCTAGCAGTTGGTTCCCCAGATTGGCAATCACTTCGTTCACGTTCATATTGGATTGTGTTCCGCTTCCCGTCTGCCATACTACCAATGGGAAATGATCATCAATTCGGCCTGCAATAATCTCGTCTGCTGCATAAGCAATAGCATCGGACTTAGCCGCAGATAATTTACCTAATTTATGGTTACTGGCCGCAGCACTTTTTTTCAAAATGGCAAGAGCTCGGATAACTTCCATCGGCATATGTTCACTGCCAATCGGGAAGTTCTCCTTGCTGCGCTGCGTCTGAGCTCCCCACAGCCTGTCGGCTGGTACTTTCATTTCGCCTAACGTATCTCTCTCAATGCGGTATTCCACTTGCTTGTCCTCCTCCAAAAAGATGGTTTGGGTCTCTACAAAGCTTGTGTATCTCGTCATATTATACATGATTTGCGAGCAGGTTTTCACCTTTTCGACAAAATTGTAAGCGTAGCGCAAAATGAGCGTGAATTATTTTTGTGACGCAATTGGATACAATCGGCTGCTCTGTTCGAATAGTTCACCTGGTTCCAAACCGATCAATCCGATTTCTTCTGCAGGTATGCCTTCAACATTAGGAGCGTTAACCAGGTTCATCTGTGGTTCAGGACAGAAGAATTCGCCACCCATGTTATTGTTCCAGATCATCCAGTGCTTGTAGGAGGTACCCACATCGTATACCAGTTTGTCTCCAGTACGGTGATCCGTAAGTTCCATATAGTTACGTCCATTCTGCGGCTCCGCAGTGTAATGATTATCCATGGCAGCAAAGAACGGACTAACTCCGTCTTTTTTCAATTGTTCTTCCTCAGGTGTAAGCGGTTGAAATTGTCCTGTTGGCAGGGAACGCTCATTCAATTCACGACGTTGTCCAATCGTAACTTTGGCCGTGTAATCCGAGGCTTGACTGTCCGGTGCAAAAGGTACAGCAATTGCCGTGTGGAATGCAAACAAATTCGGCATATATTCAGTCCCGTTGTTGCGAACGATCAATTGCTGCTGAAGTCCTTGGCTGCTCAAAGAGTAACGAAGCGTCACCGTGAACGTAAACGGCAGGTACTGATGGAATGTATGCCCTTCTTTCACGTCCTGGCTAAGCAACACATAACTCTCCAGCTGATCAGAACCGTATCCCTCAACCTTCCACTCGGCATCATGCAAAAATCCATGCAAATGGTTACCTGTAGCCGGTTCGTTCACAGGCAACTGATAAACTTTACCATTCCAGGGGAAACGTCCATCCTCATAACGGTTCGGTGGAGAAAGAATCGGAATTCCATAGACCGCAGGTGCAGCCATAAACTCATCCATCTGATCCTGATTCGGTTCTCTCAAGTAACGAAAACCCTTTTCTGTATCACGAAAAGCAACGAGGTTGGCACCCACGCTAGGAATAACTGCCGCTTCAAACTGATTAAAACGAAGCCAAACGGCCGGAATCCCTCCAAATTGTTCTTCAAATGCTGCATTTTGCTGTGTCATCGTTATATGTACCTCCTGCATACTAAGGTTATATTATACGGCTCGACTATATCATGCCCGAGCGCAAAATACCAATCTATGATAGAGAACAAATTCATAATAGAAAAACAAAAAAGACAGGAAAAAGACAGCTGCAATACGTTACGGCTGTCTCTGCTGTCTTTCATATGATGGTTCAATTAATCCACATATTTGCCGTGATCCGGCACAGTGCTCTCTTCAAAGTCCAGATCAAGCCGCTTCAAGGATTCACTCAGCATATCTCCGCTCAAGGCATGCCCGTGCCCGGTAATCGCAAGTTTCGGCTCCAGGTGCCTGATATGCTGGACAGATTGATGAGCAGCCTGCCAATCGGTTGTGAAATAAGATGGCGGGCCATGCAACTGTTTGTCCTGAAGCAACACACTCCACAGCGACTCCTGCTTCACTGTGATGATTGCGTCTCCCGCAATTAACAAACGGTCTGCTTCTCGAAACAGCGACACATGCCCAGGCGTATGACCTGGCGTGTGAACCCACTCCCATCCTGATACGCCTGGAACGGAATGATCTTTGGGTAGACTGAATATCCGATCATCCAGATTGATTGCCTCATTGGGATAAGCAAATGACAACCTGGACATTAGACCTCCACCTACAGAAGGGTCCGCTGGCGGGTAATCTTTTAACCCCGTTAAATACGGAATTTCAAGCGGATGAGCATACACTGGCACACCCCAGAATTGTTCCAGTTCAATAACGGTTCCTACATGGTCGAAGTGACCATGCGTCAATATGATCGCAGACGGCGGACCTTGAAATCGTTCTGTTGCAACCTGAACAATATGATCTGTGAACCTCGCCATTCCGGTGTCCACGAGGACCCAGTTCCTGCTTCCTGGCTCTCCGATGAACACGACATTAACGAATAGTGTACGTAGACTGAGAATATCGGGCGCGACTTCTTCAAGTCCCGTCAACCCTTCTGTAATCAGATTGTCAGATGCCATTCACGGTTACCTCCCATTAGGCGGATTGTCTCTCTGGTTCCATTCATCTCGTAGACTTCCCTTTTCTGGATCATCTATTCAACATTTCCAATAAAATAGACGGTATACACCCTGTTTTGGGCATACACCGTCTAGTATAGTCATCGACACAACACAATAGAACAAGAACATCTCAGCCAGTTAAGCTGGAAATGCCTCCAAAGCAGCATCGAGCAATTGATTGTACAGATCGTCATCATTCTCAAGCAACTCGTCCATACGCAGTAACTCTTCTTCATCACCGGATTGCTCCGTGAAATGCAAGCTATAGTCCCAATCTTTTCCGTTCTTGCTCATGAAGGTAATCTCATATACTGACTTTTCGCCTTCTGTGCGGTAAACGGTATTTCCCACGTATCCTTTTTCACCTTCACGGCGCATTTCAGTACTTATAATTTCAATATTCACAATCATTCTCTCCTTTAATCTTTCATCTACAGTCGGTCTCCAACATTTCTGGTAAACCTAGTTTGGTAATTATTATTGGTTAATTGTACAATATATAACGTAGCAACGTATACCTTATTCAATGAAGGAACCATTCTGAGTCCTTACAAAGTTGTAATGAGGACTATAATAGCCAACAAGCTACGATATTATTATCACATTGGAGGAAAAAATAGCATGAATACTTTTGAAACGAATCTGCAGCAATATGCTGAACTGGCTGTACAAGTCGGTGTCAATGTCCATCCTGGACAGACACTCGTGGTTAACGCTCCAATCTCGGCAGCACATTTTGTACGACTGATTGTCAAAGCAGCCTACGGTAAAGGTGCGAAATTGGTCAAAGTAAACTGGAGTGATGAAACCGTTACACGTCTTCATTACGATCTTGCACCTGATGAAGCCTTCTCCATTGAACCGAAATGGTTTGCAGCTGAAATGACTGAACTGGTTGAAGAAGGTGCCGCTATTCTGCACGTCATCGCTGAAAATCCGGATTTGCTGAACGGTGTAGCGCAGGAACGCATTATTACTAGCCAAAAAGTGCGCGGCAAAACGCTCGAAAAATATCGTTCTTATCAGATGGCTGACAAATTCAGCTGGTCTATCGTGGCCGTTCCTTCTCCTGAATGGGCAGCTAAAGTGTTCCCGGATCTGCCGGAAGCGCAACAAGTGGACCGCCTGTGGGATGTCATTTTCAAAACGGTACGGATCGGTGAACAGGATGCTGTTGCCGAATGGAAAACCCATTTGCAAAACCTGGATTCCCGTGCTGATCTGCTGAACAACAAAAAATACAAGAAGCTACACTATACAGCTCCAGGCACAGACTTGACCATTGAACTTCCAGAAGGCCATATCTGGGTATCCGGTGGAAGTGTGAATGAGCAAGGACATGTCTTTATTGCCAATATGCCTACGGAAGAAGTATTCACGGCTCCGCTGAAAACGGGTGTTAACGGTACAGTGCGCAGCACGAAACCACTGAGCTACGGCGGCAACCTGATTGACGGATTCTCACTAACATTCGAGAACGGCCGAATTGTTGACTATACCGCCGATCAAGGTCTCGATGCACTCAAAAACCTGATTGAGATAGATGATGGCGCACACTATCTGGGTGAAGTAGCCCTCGTTCCACATCAGTCCCCAATTTCCGATACCAATATTTTGTTCTACAATACTTTGTTTGATGAAAATGCCTCCAACCATTTGGCGATTGGTAATGCCTATGCCTTCTGTCTGGAAGGTGGTAAAACGATGTCCAAAGAAGAGCTGATTGAACGTGGCATGAACTCCAGCCTCACTCATGTAGACTTCATGATTGGATCCGGAGAAATGAACATCCACGGTGTGACCTCCGAAGGCGCGGAAGAGCCGATCTTCCTGCAAGGAAACTGGGCATTCTAATCCCGTTTGATGTGATTTAGGAGAGAGGAGATTACTCCTCTCTTTTCCTGCGTCAACAGGTCAAAAATTCAACAATTGGAGGGAACTCATATGTTAAGTTTTGAACAAAAACTGGATCGTTACGCTGAACTTGCTGTAAGAGTAGGTGCTAACGTGCAACCAGGGCAAGTATTTGTCATCTCTGCGATGATTGATACCGCTGAATTCGTACGTTTGCTGGTACGCAAGGGATATGAAGCTGGCGCCAAGCAGGTGATTGTAAAATACGGAGATGAAACCGTCAATCGATTGCGGTTTGAGATGGCCCCTGAGGAATCCTTCCAAGAGCCGCCGAAATGGCATGCAGCGGAGCTTGAAGAACTGGCAGCCAATAATGCAGCCTTTCTGACCGTATTGTCATCCAGCCCAGATCTGATGAAAGGTATTGACCCGGAGCGGATTTCCACTCATCAGCGTACATATGGCCAGGCGATGGCCAAGTACCGTCAGTATCAACAGGCGGATAAAATGAGCTGGACGGGTGTGGCATGTCCTTCGCCCGATTGGGCAGCCAAAGTATTCCCGGATCTCCCGGCAGCTGAGCAGGTTAGCCAGTTGTGGGAAGCCATTTTTGCTGCGGTGAGAGCCGATCTGGAGGACCCTGTAGCGGCTTGGGAACAGCATATTGAACGACTGGAGACCAAAGCCGTTGCCCTGAACAACAAGAAGTATCAAGCATTACATTTCCTCTCCCCAGGGACGGATCTTACTGTCGAGCTTCCAGAAGGTCATATCTGGGCGCAGGCAGGTAGCGTGAATGAGCAAGGCACCCCTTTTGTCGCGAATATCCCGACAGAGGAAGTATTCACCGCTCCAGCCAAGCACGGTGTTAATGGCAAAGTGTCCAGCACCAAACCACTCAGCTATGGCGGCAGTATTATTGATCGTTTTTCACTCACATTTGAGAACGGACGTATCATTGATTTTCATGCTGAAGAAGGTCAGGATACGCTGGAAAGACTCATTTCCATGGATGAAGGATCTCATTACCTCGGCGAAGTCGCTTTGGTCCCCTTCCATTCACCGATCTCTGAGAGTGGTATCCTGTATTACACTACATTGTATGATGAGAATGCGTCTTGCCATCTTGCGATTGGCAGTTCCTATGCATTTAATATCGAAGGTGGCAAAACGATGTCTCCTGAAGAGCTTGCAGCCCGTGGCATGAACACCAGCATCACCCATGTGGACTTCATGATGGGCTCTCCCGAGACGGACATTTACGGTATCACGGCAAACGGCGAACGCGAAGCCATCTTCCTTAAGGGAGACTGGGCATTCTAACTGATCACGGAGAGTTATCTCCTGTAAGGTATTTTCAATGAACGGTCGAATAGGCTGTCTTGCAACCATGTATTCATGGTTGGTGAGACGGCCTTTTATTAATTTTCAGCAAACTTTCCCGCATGTTATACACACTTCTCTCATCTGGTTTTTCCCGGACCAACCTCCCATTGTACCGTTTCCATATTATGTTGTAAAATGTAATGATACCAATGTTTGTGGACTGTTCACCAGAAAGGAGAACATCATGGCCAATCGGCTCCAGTTATTACTAGCCTCAGATTTCCATAATTTAGGCTCTGCACTTCAAGAAGAAGTGTATTATGAATATTATAATATGGTACATGGTCTTATCGTTTATATCATCAAGGAGCGTGCTGCAGCAGAAGATATTATTCAGGAAGCTTTTATCAAAATCATTAAAAACAAACCCATCTTTGAAGACGAGGTCAAACTGAAAGCCTGGCTCAAGGTTGTCACACGGAACACAGCTATTAATTATCTGAGAAAAAATAAAAATAACCGTAACCAATTGGATACGGATAGTGTTTTTATAGATATGGAGACAATGAATCAGACGGCAGCTTCCGTGGAAAGCATGGTAGAAACGCAGATGATGGAAGAGTCCATTGAATATTATCTCAGACAGCTCAAACCGGAATATCGTGTATTGGTGGAGTTACGGTGGAAAAAAGGTCTCTCCTACCGAGAGATGGCCGAACTGCTGGATACCTCCGAAGACATTGTGAAGCAACGTTTGTTCAGAGCTCGTGGCAGTATCAAGAAGAAATTACATAAGGAATGGGGTGGAAGCATTGAGCAAAGGCAAGTCCGATAAAAACGTGGAGCAATTCGATTCAGAGCTGGAAGACGAATATTTCGACGCTGCGTTTGACCTGGCTTTTGATGAAGCTTTCCATCAGGCCGTCTCTGCCCCTTCCGCCTCCCATACCGAAGCCATGCAGCAATCCTGGCAGAAGGTAAACAGGGAAATTAACAGAATCGGTTTACGTAAAAAAAGAATACGTACCTTGCGACTTTCAGTCGTCGTAGCTGCGTCCGTGACCATCGGAGCCGTTATTTTCAGCCTGCCGTCCGGTACGCAAGCGGTATCCCCTTTTGTGCAATCCATCAAGGATTGGGGCAATGGCATGAAATCCATTATCATTGAGGATCGTACGACCCAACTGGGGGCTGATCCGTCAACAGCCAAAACGCCCCCACCACCAGAAACCAGCTTAGACGACATTCTTAAAGTACAAGAAGAAGAAGCTCTTAATACACCTTCGTATGAGTTATCGAGCCATCAGTTTCGTCCAGTACTTGTTACGGAAGAGATTGCACGCGAAGGGTTCATGGGTGACTTTCTGTTATCCAAGGCCATTCCCGAGCGATTCAACAAGGTCAAATTCGAACTCGTGCTTGATACTGAAAACCCTGTGAATCCAGACGATTATTATGAGTCCAACCAAATGAGAGTTCAATATACCAGTGAAGGCAAAAGCATAGAAGATGAGATTATCCAGTTTGATTATATCTATGTCATGCCTGGGGAGAAAATTGAAGGAGCCATGCTTCGTGATATGAGCACCGTAAAGCTGGCGGATGGCTCGGAAGCACTGATGTATATCGGCCCACCCTATAACTCCTTTCAGTGGATGATGGGTTCAAACAATATGAGTCTGTTTGGCACCCTTTCGGAAGAAGAAATGACTGCTATTGCCAACGATTTTCAAGAGCAGAAGTTTCCAGGTAGCACCCGTCGATAAGATCAAAATAACACGGTGCCAGAGACATGTTTGCTTGTTTCCGTGGCACTTCCATCATACGCTGTATGAATACTGGTAACGCGATAATAATATCCTGGCATTACGGTCCAATCCGATGCGGCATTCAATAAGTTTGTATTCGTTGCATTGTTGGAACTCGTTTTGAAAGTTACCCATGCTGTTCCTGTCCAGCGCTCAAGTCGATAATCTACGGAAAGTGTCTTCATTGCTGTATATGTCATGGTCTTGGTATTGACGATAGCCGATAGTCCACCCCCAGGAGTGACTGCACCGACCGCTTGATAGATATGTCCAAGTTCTCGAGTGTTAGCAAACGAATGGATGGATGGTTCTGGCGGTGGCGGAGCTGTAAGGGCACCAGAAGACACGTTAATCATCGGGCTCGCAACGGCTGGTTCGGACGTAGGTATAGCCAGGATTGTTGGCACCATTAACAAGGCAACAAGGGTTATTTTTAGTATAGATGCTGCACTCTTTGTTTTCGTTTTCCGCATATTGATCCATCCTCCGCTTCCATACTTGATTTTGTGTAAGGGTATAAACGAACGGATCGGGTGACAGGTTTCAAAAAAAAATTAGACGCTCCGATGTTTCTGTCGGCAGCGTCTTTTATCTTTGTATGCATCTCCAGCATGGTTGAAACCTAAATTATTCCAGCCCGTATGTATTGGGTAATGGATACACGAAACCATATGAACCAACCAGATTTGCAAATGAGGTGTAAAACTTGAGTAAATTTCAATCCAAATCCAGAAGGCATCGTCACAGCTCCAATCCGAATGAACTACATATCGAAGTTTCCGGCTCGTTCAAACGTTGGCTTGTTATCTTGGTGAGTGCACTTACCGCAGGGACCTTAATATATTTCTTGGCTACAGCTCGAGAAAGCTGGATAAGCATGGGGATTGACCGCTATGTATTGCCCTTTATGATCTGGGGACTTGTACTGTCCCCCGTCCTTGCATTTCTTTTACTCAAGCAGAGCGGACGAACCCTTTCCCATGTCAAATTTTTACGTGTTTTCGGGATTGCTTTCTCCCTTCTGCCTCTGGTACTTCTGTTTTATGTGTTACCCGTAACACTTGGCATGGTGAATGATCACCTGACCCAGTATAAGCAAAATCCGGTATTATCCACCACTAAGGTGGGGGACTACAATTCTTACGAGGTTACTTTTGTCGATACGCCTATGTACGCCATCATCACCATTAAGACACCAACAACAACCCAATCCACTCGAAAAAAGCTAAATATCCAGTATGATCTGGCTCCGGGAGAGAATGTTTACGTCACTTATAAGCGAATTTCTATCGAGAACAGCTTGGTCACGGAGAATCGTTACGCCGATATTGTCATTCATGCACCCAAAGAATCATGAGCATGCAAAAAAAGCTGTACGATGACCATTACGTCACCATACAGCTTCATTTGTTACAATTTCGATCTGGCTACGCGCCTTCTTCTTCAACCAATAGTTCCAGCTTAATCACATTTACTCGGGAAATCCGCTTATGCTCTGTCTCTCGAATGACAAATACATAACCCCCATACTCAACCGATTGACCGACCTCAGGTGGAATGGCATCTACTCTGGAGTATAACCAGCCCCCGATGGTATCGTAATCGGCACGATCCATCTCCAGTCCGAATCGTTCGCTGACTTCTTCAATCAGCATCAATCCATCAATAGAGTATTCCATCTCATCCACTTGTTCAATGACAGGACGCTCATGGTCGAATTCATCCTGAATCTCGCCTACGATCTCTTCCATGATATCTTCAAGTGTAACAAGCCCGGAGGTTCCCCCGTATTCATCAATCAGAATCGCAATCTGTGTCTTGCTACGCTGCATACGCTTGAGCAGATCACTGATCAGCGTGGTATCTGGCACAGCCAGGATAGGCCGGATTACGGAGATGGTATCCGTAAGTTGGGATCGCATCAGATCCTTAATGTGAATAAAGCCGATAATATGATCCTTGTCTCCGTTATATACCGGATACCTTGTTCGCATACTCTCACTGGCAATCTCCAGATTCTCCAGCATGGACTCATTGGCATTCAGACAGATCATTTCCGTCCGCGGAATCATAATTTCACGGGCGGTTGTATCCGTAAAATCAAATATATTATCAACAAGTGCTAATTCAGTGTTATCAATTAAACCGCTCTTATTGCTTTCTTTCATCAGAATACGTATTTCATCTTCGCTATGTGCCGAGTCAATCTCCGAAGCTGGTGCTATTCGGAACAGTCTCAACAAGCCGTTAGCCATACCGTTCAGTGCCCATATGAATGGATACATTAACTTGTAGAAAAACGTTAGCAAAGCCGCAGACCACAACGTGATCGTCTCAGACTTTCGAATCGCCATCGTTTTGGGAGCAAGTTCTCCCAGTACAATGTGCAAGATCGTAATAATCACAAATGCAATGGCAATAGAGATTCCATGAACGTAGACTGGTCCCAGTCCAAATGCGGTAAACATGGGCTCTAACAGATGTGCAATTGCCGGTTCTCCCAGCCACCCGAGTCCCAGTGAAGCCAAAGTTATACCTAGTTGGCAAGCTGATAGATATGCATCCAGATTACGTACGATATTGGAAGCATAGATGGCATTTTTGTTGCCTGTTTCCACCAAAGCCTCAATCCGGCTTCCACGAACCTTCACCATCGCGAATTCCGCCGACACAAAGAAACCATTCATTAATACAAGTAAACCAATGATTACTAAATTTAAAATACTCGGTAAGGGGTCACTCAAATTTTCATCCTATTCGCCGTCATTCTTCGGCAAATAGGTCCACCTCCTTCGAAAATGTAGGATATTTGCCATTCTGCCGCTCATATGCAATTTCAACTTCCCAATGCTTCCACCTCCACCTTGTTCTGTCGAATAAAAAAGATATGCTTCTTTTATTATATAATTCTAAACTACACAGTCAATCCGTGTCCTATGACAACGAAATGGCACAAACGCCTTTTTTCTTGAACAAAAGTCTCGATTACGCTGTTTCCCGGAAAAATTTTTACTCAATACGCCGTTATGCTTCCTATTTTCTCAGTTGTATTGATAAGTGATTAACTTTCAGATCATTAGATAGTTAATCACTTATCATTTTCTGTAATACGTGTGACTGCTCGAATTACAACATCAGGATAATTATTTCGTATGATAATTTTGGCTTCAGCTATACTTTCAGCTCTCAATTCTCGAGTGTATATGATCCCATAAGAATCTTGGAATTCTATGGAATATTCGATTGCCTCTTGGTCCATTTTTATCACCTGCCCATTGTTATTGTGCTTTACATATCACATTATCAATAAGTTTACGCATTCATAAAATACGTTGAGCGCTCCCTTCCACTAGTAGTTTATTCGATAGTCCTTTTCAAGATAAGCATATTCACTGTCCCTTGATTGATACGTCCTTGGTCTCATAACTAATAATTCACTATCTGAGCCAGCCTTGCTAGACGAATTAATTTCGAGTTTCATCACTCGTTCAATGACTTGATGATCGATATGCTCATCATCTACATCTTCCTCATCTACAAAGCGAACTGTTATGTCCTGTTTTATTCCTTTCCAATTTAGATGACTACTTTGATAACATAATTCCACATTAATCAATGCCTCATCACAATCTATTCTCGACTGTGTATAAAACTCAATAAATACGTCTTTGTCTCGTGACAATAATTTTATTTCACCTGTTTCTGTTTCAAAATTCCCATTCAAATTTAATCCTCGATAAAGACCATTTGGGAGGTGAATACGTAATATTGCATTTTCATTTAAATTATTGGTATGGGTGAGCTCAATCCATAAATGATTCATTCCTTCTTCTTTTTCCATCTTTTTTTTAGCCAACCGTAAATTAAGCATCATTAAACTCCCCCCTTAAAACCTGTGAGACAGAATCAATTACCTTCTGTTTTAATTCGGCAGAAACTCG
The DNA here is from genome assembly GCF_037979415.1 of Paenibacillus sp. FSL H7-0940. NCBI lineage: Bacteria > Bacillati > Bacillota > Bacilli > Caryophanales > Paenibacillaceae > Paenibacillus > Paenibacillus sp. FSL H7-0940. The sequence goes on along the minus strand of NZ_CP150280.1, from coordinate 1,723,062 downwards.
AGGACTTAATGTAATTGAAACATCATCTGTTATTGTCAGAGTTTCGTTTTCCAAGACACGATCTGGGCTATATAAACTCATCAATTGGCCGATTTTTTCCACTTCCTCTACAGAAAGAAGCTTCAATTTTTCTTGAATGGATGCTAAGTTCTCACCAGTTCTTGATAAAGTTATAATTGCTCGAAAATAATGAATGTGTTTATCGGTGTATACTCTTTTATTTCCTACCAACTCTAACGGAGGAACCATGCCTATTTGTGTATAGTACCGAACCGTCCTCAGATTCATCTTAGTATCATCTTCTTGAAGAATTTCTGAGATACGCTTTGCAGTGTACTGATTCATAACCTCACTCCTTTACACTTTAGTTTATACCTATACAGTAAACTGTAATATGCACAGTTTACTGTATAGGTATGCATCTAGTCAAACAACTATTAAAAAAGGAGAATATCATTTTGAGAAACACAACTAATTCTTAACCAAACCAAAGAGAGCACCCTAGCTCATGCTTCCGCATGGCTGGATACTCTCTTTTGCAATACTGTTACTTTCTTAAATTCTATCCGCTGATTACGATGTGGACTCAATCTCCACTACGGTTTCTGAAGCGGTATTCCAACGCCATCTGGCTAGTTTCCCGCTTGGGTTATGCAATCCACCAATCCAGAATTCATCCTGCTTCAGCAGTGCCCAATCGACTTCTCCATTCAACACCTGAATTCCGAGTTCCGTTAGCGACAGAACTCCGTCACGGAATTTTTCATCATGCTGCTTGAAATTAGGGAAAGTTGTTGCACCGCTCATCTGAAGCAGGGCATGAGGTCCTTCTGTCATCCGCTTCAGATGTGCCCAGTATTCAAGATCACCCATACCGAGAATATGCAGCTTGTCTCCTACCTCGCGAAATAATGGATACGGATGCTCCACATCTGCTCTAATGGTCTCCAGTGTTGTCTGCTCAATGAGCCCCAGACCGTTCAATACAGATGGCAGACGGGACAAATGTGCCTTAAAGGCAGCTTTCGCAAAGGGTAGCGCAGAAGTGTCTGCCTGCAAGTAATCCAGATGATGCCGGAAATCAGTCGACGTATAGGCTTCCCAGAACTGTGCACCGGCTTGTAACTCGTTTTTCTCAATCACATGCCAACTGCCGGACAGACGTTCAATCTGTGTGGAGGTAAGCTGTCCCAGTCCTCTAAAGTGCTCAATCTCTGGATACGAGTCAATGCAGAGCAGATTCAGTTTCGTATTCTGGAGTGCTTGTCCTCTGAAATAATGCAATAGATAAGATAACATCGTCTGATCATAGAGATCGTATTCGAACCATAAAACAATTTCCTTGTATTGTTGAAACGAATTCAACTTGCGTTCCAGTTCCTCAATCTTCAAGTATTCCGCCTGTGGAATGCCCAACTGCTGCTCTAACACGGATGACCGATTCTGCCGCTCCTTCGTATCTCCCATCTCTTTGGCTACCGGGCCGAACGTGTACAACTCTCTCCATACCAGGATGTCTCCCTGAATTCCACTTTCTCTTAAACGATTGGCAGCGTGATCCCCATTCATAATGTGTAACAATCCTTTTCCCCCTTCATACAAGTCACTGAATACAGAGACCAGATCCCTTACTGGCATAGAGCGCTTGAGTTTGGATCGGGCATCGAACAGTCTTTTCTTTAATGCAGGTACCTTCACCCCGAGGAAATCCGATATTTCCTTGAGCGAGTATCCTTCCAAATAAAACAGTTCAACAGCAATCCGCATCGATGATGGCAGTATTGCAATGGAATCACGCAGCGTACGATGCATTTCATTTTGCACCGCTTGTTTTTCCGGATTATGCGACTGATCCTCTTCATGGAATACATGCTCCAGCTCCTGAACTGGGATCATGGTATGCTGCTTGCGTCTTAGCCAGCGATAACACTGCCTCTCCACGATTACCTTGAACCACCCGGGAAAAGCCTCAGGAGCTTCCAGCTTGGACAGATTGCCAAAGGCTTCAGTAAATGCTTCCTGTACGACATCTTCAGCCCAAAATGTATCTCCTAAACGATTGTAGGCAACAGCAAGAGCCATCCCGCGATATTGAGACATCAGTTGTGCGTAAGCTTCGGTTTCGCCCTTCATCGCTCCTTCAATCCATGAATTCAATGCTATGGACTCCCTTCATATAAGCATGCTGCTTGTTCTATTCATGTATAAGTGCCATGTTATCACCAAAAGGTTACGTATGACTCTAAACCTATATTAACCTTCGTATATATGTTTATGTAAAAAGCTGTCCTGTCTGCGGATTACCTCCACATTCAGGACAGCAAAGTAAATCAGTATGTGTTAGACATGTGACATGTCAGTTATCAATCAACATGATGAGGTGAAAATGATTATCTGCTTGGAGCTTGCGGGTAATTGCCTACTACGCCCGGATATTGATACAACAACGGCTCATCAAATGTAGCATAGTCGAAGTTGACCATCAACAGCATGATCCGTCTTCCTGTCTTCGGGTCACTGATGATAATATGGTCACGGCCCGCTGCTTCAATAATACCTTGGAATATGCGAGCGTTCCATTCTTTGTTGCCTTCATATGTCATGTAGAATGTACCGAATTTACCAAGATTCAAACGTAAAATATTCTCAATGTATGACTGCTCAAACTGTGGAGCCGTTGTTGTAATCACTGCACCTGTTGGTGTCATTGGGCTACCACTGGATACGAGTGGGGGTACACTTGTGGAGCTTGGTGATACCATCCCTGGCGTTGGTGACATGGCAGGCATTCCGTTACCGATTTTGTAAGACGTACCTTGAACCTGAGAATTAGCTTGTTGACCCAGTGTTTGAGTTGTTGGTTGATAAGGCTGATTAATCATGATGATTCCTCCCAAAATTTAATATACTTCCGGACAGTCTTCGCCTGAAGGACTGAAGAAACAATGCGCTTTGAAACGTCCTGTATTTTGCTGGTCATACCACGTTGCCGGACACTCGGCCACAGGTCGGAAGAACCACAATGAATTGCTGGCAGGCCAGAAGCGCTCTCCATTAATCACCCGTTGTGCGAGACGAATCTCGGACTGTCTTGCCCGTTGGTAGAAGTACCCCTTCTGTGTTGACTCGTAGCCTCCTGGATTCTGGAATACCATACGATTGATATCGCGAATATCCTTAAAGTCCAGACAATCCACCAGCACCCGGTTCACACTTACATTGCCCACAAGCAACATACCCTGTTCGCCGTCACCTTCAGCCTCTGCCCTCATGAGCCTAGCCAGCAGCTTGACGTCCTCTGAGTTGGCTTTAATAACAGCCATAGTCTGTTTCCTCCCTTGTTTCAGCTGTTCATCACCGTACATCGTATTGTGCAGGAGCCCATTCGGTGACACGATTCCATCTTTTTTCCATAAAAAAAAGCCCGGAACCTCACCCAATGTGAAGTCCCGAAGCAACTCGTTTCTTATAATACTCGCCTGTTTAAGGCTTGGCTTCAATCCAATAATCATAGGCATGAACAATGTTGCCTTGGTAAGCCTGATATTCGGCCAACAGATCAGGAAGCTTGGCAAGCTGAAGTTCCATCTCCGCTGCCCCTTTCTCATAAAAAGAAATGTGAGGACCTTCGTGGTTCTGCTTCATTTCGACCGAAATCATCAACCTTTTTCCCAAACGATCCGCGATCTCCATCTCCTGACTCACAACAGCAGCAATCCCATTGGAACCTTCGGCGTTGTTACGGAAAGCCATCAGCGACACATGATCGAGTGTACGGATCATAAATTCGGCCACAGATGTATCCTTTCCTGGCAACGCGAAGCTATCCAGCCATACAGCAAGGTCTGCGCTTGTTTCGAGATCACTGTCCTTCTTCGTTTCTTCCTGGAAAAATGTAATGTTGGCAGCCCATTCGGTTAATAAGGTGCCCCGACTATTCTCCCACTCTGGCAAAGTGTAAGGCTCAATATCCAGATGGATGCCTTCAAATTGTTCATCCGGCTCGGATTCTGCATTATAGTTTTTCACATAATCAATCAATCGCTGAATGCGTGGACGATTCTCCTTTTTGCCCCAGATGGGGTGTCCACCCATCGCATGGATCTCAATGCCCTGCGCTTTTGCCCGTTTCACAAAACTGCGATAGCTGGAATAGGGTTGATCCAGGTCCAAACGGACATACAACCAGTTAATATTCTGCTCTCTAGCAAATTCTAGTATGTGCTCTCCCCCGTCATTCGTCACCTGAGAGGCCTCCCAGATATACGTTCCCCGTATCTCTGGCTGATTGGATGGAATCTCCGGTGATGGCAGTTCTGACGGCTCCAGTTGTCCCCAGTATACGATGTCATGTACAGCAGAACCTGCGTAGGAACTATGCTCGCCGAATGCGGAGGCAACTTCTTCAATAACGCTTTCCAGTTGTGCTGCACCTTTACCGGCAAATGTCGTGAACTCCTCCCCAGGCATGGGCTTGGTGTTCAACCCAACCGTGACGCTCACATCGCTGGCATCTGCCCAGTTCATTTCCTGTTCAATCAAACGTATAATACCATTGTTCCCTTGCGCGTTATCACGGTAAGCGAGTAAAGTGACATGCTCCACTTGTTCAATGAACCAACGTGACAATGGTTCGTTATCTGCATCCTCAGAAACTCTATTTCCTGTAACGGTATAGGAATCCAGCCAAAATGGCAGGTCAATATTCACTGCAACTGCGCCATCCTGTCTCACTTGCTCAAATAACAGATTCATATTGGCTACCCAGGATTGTACCATTGGCTTAGCATCTTCTTTCCAGGCTGGTAACACATAGGGCTTGATATCCAGATGTATGGCATCAAATTGCTCGTTGGGCTCAGCAGTCTGATTGTAATCACTTACCCAAGACGCTAATCTGAGCATGGGGCCTTCACGGCCACTGAGTGCCCAGGATGGATCGCCTCCCAGCGCTTCAACCGCAATACCTGCACGGCTTGCTTTGGCTATAAACGTCTGGTATACCTCCTTGGACAGCGTCATGTCTACATTCACGTACAGCCTGTTTATCTTATGTTTAGCTGCATTGGCCAACAGCTCATCTCCGTTGCTAACAGACTGTGCCTGCCATACCCAGGCCGCCCGTATATCTGCGCCATCAGCTTCAGCAGGTGACTCATTCCCTATCATTATCATCCCTCCGATCAGCAGTAACAGCCAAAATACCTTCCGGGATTGTTTCCCGAACATATACTCCCTCCATTCTCTACTGTTGTAAAATCACATTTATTATAGCAACCGAGTTATTAAAAACAAATAAGCCCAAGTGCTTAACTTGGGCTTATCACTCTGAAGTTGGGACAGCTTAGGGCTCGCCCGGTTCAATCCCGGTTCTAGTCCTCATATATCATTTTTCGGGTCATGCCTCCATCAATAACGAGGTTGGTCCCTGTGACAAAGGTATTGCTTGGATCAGACAAATATAAACAAGCACGGGAGATATCCGAAGGAACACCCACACGACCGGAGGGATGCTGTTTATGATCCTCCTTTTTCAATTTCTCCACGTCACCTATCTCAATCCATCCCGGACTGATACAATTGACCCGAATTTGGTCTTTGCCCAATGAGACCGCCAGCGCATGCGTCAGAGCTACAATCGCTCCTTTGGATGCTGCATAAGCTTCGGTATCCGGCTCAGACATCAGCGCACGAGTTGAAGCCATGTTGATAATGGCACCCCCATGTTCATTGCTTTTCATATGTTTGGCTGCTTCCCGACTCGCCAAAAAGCAACTTCTCACATTGGTATTGAGTACATCGTCCCATTCTTCCAGCGTCAGCTCATAGGGTGACTTCCACTTGGCGAGTCCTGCATTATTCACCAAAACATCAATTTGTTTGAATTCTTCCACGGTTGTCCGAAAAAGATTCGTAATATCCTGCTCGCTCCGAACATCACATTGGACAAAGATGGCTTCTCCGCCTTCATTACGAATGGAAGCTGCAGCTGCAGCCCCTTCTGCTTCCTTGTAGTCAGCAAGTACAACTTTGGCTCCGGCGACCGCATAAGCCTCAGCCACACTTCGTCCTATCCCTTGAGCGGCACCAGTTACAACAACGACCTGATCTGTAAATGACATATTGATTGCCTCCTCTATGGTAATGATCTTTTGATCATAATCTTATTAAGCCTCTTCTTATATAAAAACACGTTAGGCCCATTAAGAAACGCTTGTCCAGTAAATAATCAAAAAAAGCTCACGCCATTCTGGCGCAAGCTGCTCAGTTTAACCCCGTAGGCGTTCAGAATATACGCGATTATATCGCTCGAAGCCTACATAACGTGTTCCTTTGAACGAGAGCCGTCCTTCATCCCCCTCAGCGCACAAACCATACTCTTCGCCATTGACTTTGAATTCGAGCCGATCTCCACTTTCAACTTCAAAGGTGACGTAGTATAACGTTCGTGCTGTACTCCCCGGTTCAGATTGCGACTGACTCATCTTCATCCGTCTGCTGGTGATTCGTGAAGGCACGGTCAATAGCGGCTCCGAGTTGTTGCGTCCCCACTTCCATACCTCCTTTCCCATCGACAGAAGGACTATACCTATAATCAGAACAAATACAACCGGAAAGACGGTTCCAAACAAATCAAACATCCAGGATGATTCAATGCCCATGTCTCTCCCTCCGTTCATACAACTTAGGACAGCCGGAGTCTTGACCCGTCTCCTGTAATGTATATGCACGTAAACAAGGAACTTGTTATCCGGATTGAAATCGAACGGTGTGAAGGGAAAAACCCTCCGGCAGAATACCGAAGGGTTGCTTCATAAATAAGTACTATTTCATTATCTAATACCTTGCTTAACTAGCAGCCATGTTTTACTTAAAGGTTGTTGCAAATCGATGATCCAACAATATAACCTGATTGACCTGTCCCTCTTTTGTCAGCATGAACGATGCACGATAGATAGCCAGATCATCTTTTTCCGCTTGTAGCGACTTCTCATCCAGGAATGTTTCCTTCTGAATATGATAGGCATAATCGATATTACGTTCAGATTCGACCAAAACATGTTCCTTGCCATACAGATCGAGAATCTCTTGATGTGTCATCCCCGCCTCTGCCCCGCGAGCCGTCTTAAAGTACCCTTTCGAGTCCTTATTCAAGATGATACTAACGACTTGGGCATCCCTATAACCAATCGTGATTCCGTTATTGTATTGATAGGATTGACCCACACCGGTTGATGTTCCCTCACCGAGGATTTTCTCCGTCTCTTCCTGACTCATTCCATACGTAATCTTATCCTCACTGTCGGTCTTCGTCACAGCCAGATCCTGTTCTGAAAATTCGTTTGGATTGAATTTGCTATTGCTGCAAGCCGTGATCATGATTAATAATAATGCCGATACAACCCATGTAATTTTTCTCCAGTGTCCATTCTTCATGTACTCACCTCTGATGTTTTTCCAATATTTTATCATATTATCAACTGAAAAAATAATTAGTAGTGACGTTTTCACCATTCCTCGCAAACAAAAAGGGTATCCGATATGTAGTTACTCCTGTACCATTATCCGCTCCAACTGAGATAACAGCCTCAGATAAAGCACTGCTATCTCAGTTCAAGCAAACCCGTATTACCATTATGGATGCATATTTAATAAAGTTGAGGAGAGTTTGCTAGCCTCTTAACGGATTCACGCTATTTGTGTGATCACAAGATGTGCCGATACAGGTCTTGTTCCGCCTGCAAGAGGCGTCATGGTTAATGCAGTGGAATTACCTGCTGGATTTCGTACGGTTAGAATTGAATTTATTACTGTTGTTTGCACGAGAGCCATTCCTGGCATCTGACTTGTACCTGTTGCCCGTCCCACTACTGAATTGGAAAGATCACCACCATTGAGTGTTAACATAAGTTGCCCAGCTTCATTCATACTCCCTTGGAACATAACTAAATACGTACCAATGGCTGCCAGATTGAATGAACTAGGGCCCGTGCGAGAGATCGTCGTTCCACTTGTTGGACCATCTTGAGGGAAGTTAACATCTGCACCTGGAGCAACCGTTGCAGCATTATCAGGTGGCATCAGCGCGAAAAAGTCAGCAAACCCCAATACGCCTCCAGCTGCTCCTGTCGCACCTGTAACTCCTGTGGCTCCAGCGGGACCAGCTACTCCAGTCGCACCTGTCAGGCCTACTGCTCCCGTTGCACCTGCTGGTCCTGTCGAGCCCACTGCTCCGGCAGGGCCTACCGCTCCTGTTGTACCTGCTGTTCCTGTCGCACCCGTCGGCCCAACAGCTCCAGGAAAACCTTGAGGTCCAATTGCTCCGGCAGGACCTGGATTACCTTGAGGACCTTGTGGCCCTACGGCCCCTGCTTCTCCCGGAATCCCCTGTGCTCCCATAGGTCCAGCAGGTCCGACCGGACCTTGAGAGCCTATCGCTCCAGCAGGACCTGGCTGTCCCTGAGGCCCTTGTGGTCCAGGTGGCCCCCCCGCTGGTCCTTGAGCTCCAGGTGGCCCTTCAACCCCTTGTTTACCTGGAATACCTTGTACGCCCTGTACGCCTTGTATACCTTGTGGTCCTGTTGGGCCAACAACAGTAGGTGTAGATATGTTCACTTCTGGAGGCGGACATTTTACTCGAACGAACTTTTTGACCACTTTCAATCGGCGTTCTTTTCTTTTAACTTTACACGGATGGAATGTTGCCTTTTTTCTCTTCATACGTTTCTTCACTTCTGAATGACTCACAGTGCGGACACCTCCCTACAGACATAGTTTAATGTACGTATGTAGATGAAAAGGTGCGTGGACGAACAACCATTTTAGTTAAAAACTCAGCTAATTCCCAGAAAAAACAATAAAATGGATATCACACCGCCCATACGGTTGATCTAAATTGTTCATAACCATTAATTGAGGCGAGCTGGTTTACGTAGCGATATTTGTTCAAAAAAACTCATGCCATTTGGGCATGAGTTTCATGATTTAACCACGCAGACGTTCCGAATAATGCCGATTAGTTCGTTTAAAGCTAATAAATCATGCCCATTGAAAGAGAGCCGTCTTAAATCTGCGTCGGATGGACGACGATATAGGAGTTTTGAGAAAAAGGTAACCACGACCTCCATAACATGTTGAGTTCACTTATGCTGATTTTTCGATTGTAATATTCTTCATCACAATTAATCTTGTGGTCTAACGATTCTGCCAAGTAAAAATGCGTTTCATCATAACCAACGACGGGAACAAAATGCAAATAACGTTGTTTGGGATTTACTCTAATAAATAAAATAACAGGCACCCCTTGGCTGATCTGTTTCTTCAACGTGTTCACATTTCCTCGTAAGTACATTGCCTGATATCCTAGTTTTCTGAAAAAAACAACGACCGCTTTGGGATATACCGTCCCATCCAGTAATTTGCGAGGATAGGTTTCATAAAGCTTTGTTCCGTTGGACTCCAAACCGAAATGTCTCAAGACAAACGCACTGGAAAATGCAGCGCATTCGTAGTTTTTCTGAATATCCAACCGATTTGAAGATTGAATGTAATATGTGCTTGGCACATTGTCTGTGTACATGCGATCTTTCTTAGGGAAACTGAAATAAAGAGAGATCACCCAGAGAATAATCAACCAAAGTAATACATTGAGAAACAATTCGTGACCTCCTTCGTCTCATCAAGATGTCTTTTAGATGTTCATTCCTCGCACCAGTTCTTTAAAACCCATTCTTTAATTTGTTCAGCTACTCCCACTGCTGTAAGCTCTGTTGTATCAATTGTTTGCATTGGCGGGTCAAACGCAGTTTCCGAATTCTGGAGTAACCAGTTGGCAAAGTTTTTGTGATCTTCAACCAGGTTCTCGTCCCACCCACGGGCTCTTAAACGCGTCTCGCGAGTAACATCGTCACAATGCAAATTCATATATAGAATCCGATCAAATCGATCTATGTAATCAGACGATGCAATGTTTTCTGGCACCATCGTTCCGCATAAAACAGTCCCTCGTCCACTTAGCGATATGTTATACGCAATCCTCAACCAATTCTCTTTGGCAACCTGCCAATCCACGTTATCGATGATATCCATATCAAAGACGTCAAATTCGGGAAGTTGCTTGCGAACAAGCGAAGAGATCGTTGTTTTTCCTGTTCCACTTGCGCCCGTCACTACAAAAAGGGGTAATCTTCTCATAACTAGCTCCTTTAGTTAAAATAAAATTTGATTTATTACGTTCTCCATTGATCTGCTTTCAAGCCATAAATAATCCTGTTTAAATATGCACCGTTAATATATTCGTAATCTCTTAATTCACCTTCACGTTGAAAGCCTAATTTTTCAGGAATTGCGCGGCTTTTGAGATTGTCTGTTGCTACGCCAATTTCAACTTTATTTAATTCAAGTTCATCAAATGCGAAATCAATTAGAATTTTAATCGATTTTGTAATAAGTCCCCTACCCTCATATTCCTGACCAAGCCAATATCCTATTTCAGTCTTCTTGTTTTCTTGATCAATGTATAAGTATCCAATAGAACCAGCAAGCTCGTCTCCACACCAGATTCCTAACCAATAACCATCATCTTGAGCATAGCGTATACGTGTTCTCTTGATGAAATTTCTTGAATCCTCTTCTGTTAATGTCATATTGGGCAACTTTAACCACGCTCCTATATGATCCCTGTTTCGATCGATCAGATTATATAATTGGGGTGCATCTTTCATTGCCAATAGCGATATATAGGTAGCAGTATCCATTTGATATTTAAACATAGTCCACTCTCCGATTCATTTCATTTAATCACCGTTTTCTTGCTTTAATCACAAAGGATACGGGTAACATCTTCGCTCTTTTAAGGAGACTATCGTTATTATTATGTAATTGCATGATGTCCTCATCGGATTCTTCTATCATTTGTTCAATGATAAATCCCGCTTTCGCTAACGCATTGACATAGGTTGATAGTTGACGATCAGCCAAGGTTAATTCACCCTGACAAAAGTCAGGAGATACCGCATACCACGATTCATCAGAATATGGCTTATTAAAGACAAATCTATCATTTTCTTCAACGACACATCTATGAATTGGATGAGACCAGCTGAAAATAAAAATGCCATCTTTCTTTAAATAAGAAGCGATTCGGTTGAAAGTACCTTGAAGATCGGTTGTCCAACCTATGGCATAAATCGAATACACAACGTCAAAATAATTAGTAGGAATACCACATTCCTCTTCCATGGGTGAACATATCAATGTTGCAGGAATTCCGTATGTCCTCAAGTGTTGTTGTGTCTTTTCTATCTGTTTCTGGGATATATCCATACCCCACAGTTCACCTGCTTTGCGATCCCCATGATACTGCAAGGATTGACCATTTCCACAGCCCACCTCTAACATCTTTAATCCTGAGACATCCCCAAAAAGTTGGTGTTTTTCTTCTGAGATAAATGCTCCATAATGCGGAAGCACGATTGCTTCTCAAAAAGTCATTCCCTTTTGTATCCCAATAAAAACTGTTTGTTTCATAAACACTGTACTTGTTCATCTGATAGTCTCCTTTATACACCACATTCAGAGCATCACTTGTTACCTTCGTTGAAATATGTAATCTCATTGCCATTAAGTAAGCTTTTAAAGCCGTTCTTGTAGTAAGGCATAAGCTCATCTGCCCGTGTTATATCCAACCATGCAATCTCAGAGATTTCGTCTGGTCTTGATATCTCTTCTCTCCCTCCGACGATTTCCGCTCTGAATGTGATAAAAATGGCATGTTCATTGATTTCTTCAAATTTACACTCGTTTATTGCTACAATACCGTGGACGCCAACATCAAGCCCTGTTTCTTCTTTGGCTTCCCTGATTGCTGCTTGTTCCCATGTTTCATCGGCTTCAACAGCTCCACCAGGCAGCGACCAGCTTGAACGCCCTACATTTATTACGGCAAGCACTTTAGACTTGGATGGATTGGTTAGTAGTGAGTAAACTACATCGACTCGTTTCATAGATTGAACTTCCTTCCTGGAATTGATCTTCCTATGTTTTTGATATAAAATTCATAGCCTCAAGATACATAAACTAGCACACCCATGTACATCAACTAAGTTGGTCTATACTCTCCTTGAAAATTAAATTGATAGCTTTCATCTACACGGATATATCCGAGAATACAATGTCCTCTTTCTCTGTATAAAACGCTAGAGTAGTTTTTATTGTCTGTGTTCCCCTCTGCAACCAATAATTGATCACCGTCACAGGCCAAAACAATTCCAATGTGATCGTGAGAATTATCCGTTAAGAGCTTCTCATAAATGACTATATCACCACGCTCTGGTTCAAATCCTTCTTGCATATCCCGATAAAAGAATCCTGTTTCAGCTAGCTGAGCCCAGTCTAACCAAGCACCCACCCCAGCTAATCGATACATTCGATTAGGATATCTAATAGGGAGTTTTATTCCAACTTTCATACAACAATGATATACGAATGCGGCACACCAATTGGCTTCAAGTACTTTACAGATATCAGAATCCGGCCAATACCTGCAAATTTCCTGATATCGTTGATCCCCTGAAGTACCAATAATATTTTGCTTTGCCAGCGTTTCTGCGAAATCAGCTAACTTAGAACGCCGCTCTTCAGTATTTATGTGAACTGTTTGCACATTAACATTAACGTCTGCTTTTATATTCTCCTTCGAAATCCCCAATTCAGTAAATACATTCTGTATTCTACTTATCTCTGCCTTTGATAAGTTTCTATTTGGATTCTGGAAGTATATCTGAAACAGTATGGCATCTTTAATAACTTCTTCATATGGGCCATGAACTAGATGTGTATCTTCCTGATAGAAGATTGACTTAAGAATGATAGACAATTCATCTGTCGTAAAAATTTCAGCACTGCGTAATATCGGTCTAACAGCATCCGCACTATTAGGACCAGGAAAGTCTTCGATTCCTGTTTTGTAGAAATAAAAACCGTGGAGTAACCCTGCAATCGCAGTAATTTCCGAATCCTGTACTCTTTTCATAGCAAGCATGGAAGCGAAATTAGAAACCCCATAAAGATGAGCCAACATACCTTCCTTGTTAATACTTTCCTCAAGAAGCATTTCATGAACGAGACTACGAACAGTGTCCAGCCGTTTAGATTTCTTTCCTGAACTCAAACTTTGGCCTCCCTACCTTTCTTGACTGGGTCATATTCGGCTTTATTCCTAGACCCATATCTATGATGAATCTGCAATTAAAGGTAATTTTAGAGAATACACTGTAATATGTAACACGCTTAAATATTATTCTTATCACTGAACTCAATGCAAAAAGGTTGCATCTCAGATTTTAAACAATACTCTATTCTTTCTCTGAAGTTTTTCCATTCGACTTTTAAAATGGCTTCTTCGATCGGAAAGAAACCAGACTCTAAGCTCTCCGATGATGTGATTAATTCTCCTCCTATTGGTTTGGCTAGGAATAATGTATTACATATTGAATTTTCAATATTTTGAAATATTCCACAGAATCTGATGATTTCAATGTCGATTCCGGACTCCTCTTTCGTTTCTCTGACCGCAGCTTGACTTAGGGATTCTCCTTCTTCTACTTGACCACCTGGCATTTCCCATCCTCTTCGTGGTCCTCTAATAAGTAATAATTCATTTTTGTCGTTTATCACGATAGCAGCGGCAGATAAAATATGTTTTGGAGGGCTCATTTATTCAACTCCTCCTAGAGAGATTAATATACGTTTGAAGAACAATTTATTGGCATACTAAAAGAAGTTATATATCCCATCTTCAAAGTAATTATATTCTTCATCCGTTATTCTTAACTTTCCATACCCGTTATAAAATATTTCTCTATCTCTTTCATTATCAAAAGCATTATGTTTCGGTCTAATGGCTAATGCTACATCATATCTTGGATCGCCATAAGCTGCTCCTGCCCAGTCAATAACTCCAACAATATTGCAATCATTAACTAGCACATTATCTATAGTAAAATCTCCATGGATGAAAGTGTTCTCTATTGGTTTTGGTCTTGCTTCTTTCAACTGTTGAAGTAGCTCTGCTGATCCGTCTACAGCAAAGTGAGTTAGATTATATTCTGCTTTATTAAGCATTGTATCTAACCAAGGACTGTCATTGTTCAATAATTCAACAGGACAAGAGCATTCATGTATTTTCTTTAAACAAAGCCCAAAGTTAAAAATCGCTTTTTCTTTACTTTGGAGGTCAGGCATCTTAGAGAGAAATTCTCTTAAACTTATTCCATCAATATAATCCATCAGAAGCCATCTCGATGTGTTCTCAGTATGAAATGAATATACCTTTGGAACAGGGAGTCCCGTATGGTAAAGGTATTGGAGCACCTTATATTCATCGGATAACCATTCATTATAAAGATCGTTTTCTGTCTTCTTGATGATGTACTTTTGATCAAACGTATCCAGTATAGCCACAGTAGAAGTATGACCTTGCTTAGGAAAAGTGATTTTCTGGACTTCCCCTATATGTTCTTTTATTTCAATTGGGAGATCCTGAATATTCATAGTTTCATCCTTTCTACTATCTCATGCTCTTTCTGATCATGTTCTCGTCGATAATTAAGCTCTAAAAGTACAAATCCCATCCCATAATAAAAGCAGCAAATAGGAAAGCCGACATGCCAGACATGATGTATACCGCCTTTTGCTTTTTACTATAGCTTCTTTTCAGCAGTTTGTAGAACAACAAGACAAGATACACCACAGCTAGAATCACATAAACCAGGTTCAAGATGAGATGTATGCGCAATGAAGAATAGGGGGAGAAGCCTAAGGCGCGCATGAACAATAGGATCGTATTCAAAATGAATGCCAGACTGGCGATATTAATGACAATATGATATTTATCGAACCCTGTACCGGGTCTTTCCCAGTTGTTTAATTTGTATTTGGATAACCGAATAAAATAGCCAATTATCGCTCTCAAACTGAGCAGGATCGCAATTGCAAGAGCAATAAAAGATGCTTTGATCAAGTTTATCGTTAAGTTGGATACGGGCAAAAAGTCATTATAAGGAATGGAGGCCTTCTCAATAGCACCGTTACTCTCAACAACATTTGCAAAGTTACTAAGCTCAAATGTTGTATACTTCTGCAGACTTAACATCGAATATGCCTTTGTAAAACCGGAAACGACCCGTCGCGCAGGCAGATAATATCCTCCACTCTCAGATTCAACTGAATTCGTGCTGAAACTACTTCCATACACCTTCTGGACAAGACCAACGTTATAAGCCATTTCATTTGACTGGTTTGTCATGACTACTAACCCAAAATTAGATTCCGGGTCAAAAACAAATTTACTTGAAAATCCCGCCGTACTTCCAGCGTGTTCCAGTGCAGGCACCCAGTATTCCACTTCAAAGAAGCCATGTGCAATTCGTGGAGTTGAAGTCCCATCGTAATATAGACTTGTTGACAGCATCTCGTCTAAGGTGTCATTGTTCGCAAATAATAAATTACTACGATCCACCGGCATTAAGGCTGCAAGAAATCTAGCTGCATCCTCTGCTGTGCCCATGGCGCCCCCCGCAGGGTACAAGCTTATGTATGCTCTATTCTTAGAGATGAGTTTCAGATTCGTAGTGTACCCCTGAATCTCGTTTCTTCGTTTCAAGACGTTTAAATTATCATACTGTGACGGGTGAATCGAAGTGTCTTTCATATTCAGCGGTTTAAATATATGTTCGTTGACATATTTGTAAAAGGGTTGTCCGCTTTGTAATTCAACGATGTAAGCAGCCATAGCCGTACCATAGTTTGAATAAGCAACGACACTCCCAGGTTTATCGATCTGCCTCGGTTCAAATTTTTGTAAAGCTTCACCTAATTCCACAATATCACTCTCGGATGAATACCATAAATCGATCAATCTATCCTCCCATCCTGCGTTATGATGCATAAGGTTCATTAGGGTAATGGGAGCATCGTATTCAAGATTCTTTAGAAATCCTTCCGGCAAATAGTCCTGAATATCGGTATCCAAATCAAGCTTTCCCTGTTCTACAAGCTGCATAACACTCGTCCAAACCAATAGTTTAGAAGTTGAACCCCATTCAAACACAGTAGAGGTGTCTGCTTTTCTCTGTTGCTCAATATCTGCGTATCCATAGGCCTTATTCACAATAGTCTCACCGTTCTTGATAGCTACAACCGAAACGGCAGCGGTATTCTTCTGATTAGTAGCCACATATGAATCTATTGTTTCCTCTAGCGAAGACAACGCAATCCTGGAGGGCGTTGTCTCCACATTCTCTACCTCAGCGTTTACAGGTACCGCACATGTCGTAATGATGAATGCAAGTATCAGAACACAAGCGATTACTTTATTAACATAGTAATATCTTCGATTAATCTTCATTAGCCACTCTCCTTCAAATTTTTTATTCATTGTAGAGTGTTAGTTCTATGGATTAAATAGCGCTTAATTCATTTGTTGAAATGAGGAAGTCTCAACCAGTTAATTACCAAGTAAGAAGTGATGAAGTACCAAAGCTTGAATAACTTAGTAAACTGCTGATCGGTCGGAAATATGCCGTTTTTTCTCCAATCTGTAACAATATCTTTACAACTAACATTTTCTTGTGTGTTTATTCCGTTAATACTTTTGATTTGGTGACTGCTGTGACGTGAATAAGGGCCAAATAAATCAGAAGCATTAAACATACCAAAGAAGCACCCCTTATAATGAGAATTACTATGAATTTGTTTATCTAGCGAATATACCAAATGGTTTACTTCAGGTCTGATAGACTTTTTATCATATAAGCTTTTGTTTCGAGTTATATCCATATTTATGGTCTCTAGAATATTGCTTAGCCTTTTAATAAAATCAGATTGTGTGTAACTATATAAGTTAGCCCATTCATACAGTACTACGCTAATTTCTTTTTTTACTATTGCACCCTTAAACAGATAAGAACTATTGAATATGTCTTTATTATTGTTCGTAACTTTTTCAAATGCGGACAAATTATATGTTCGAAGAAGCTCGGTCATCTGAATTGCCCATAAATACTCTTGAAATGAATTTGCTTCTACGTAATGTTCTTTTCCTTTGTTCATGATATGATTTGCATACTTCAAAGCTCTTGAATCAGCGATTTGAACATCTTTCGTTTCTAGCACATTCTCTATGTCGCTTATATTAATATGCTCCCCCTTTTGTACAACTTCTTTAGTAACCTGATGACTCCAAAGGTGTCCTAATTTAGAGTGCGCTTCATAGTAGCTTAGGAACACGCGATGTAATGAAAAAAAATTACTTTCACCTACACTTGAAATCATGTTATCCACATCTTTATGATGAACCCGAAATAAGCGCTTTTGCTTGGTAGCGTACCCATCTTCTACATTAATTGTTTCTCCATCCTCAAAATCAATATAAAAAGAATTTAACGCAGGTAATGTATCAAAATGAGCAGAAACAATAAGTCCGGAATTTTCTGAGGATAATCTATGCAAGTTAATTTCTCCTTTTAATTCGTAAATTCAATTCCAAGTAGATTCAATTCATTTATACTAACTTCATGCCCCTATAGTTTTCGTGCCTTTATCACAAAGATTACAGGGAGCATCTTTGCTTTATTAGCAAAATCATCATTTTACAGTTGCATCAATTATCAAAGTAACATTTTTTAATAACAAGTCTATCCTCTTCTGCAGCAACACATTTGTGGATGACAAAAGTTGTCCTTTGGTATCCCAAAACAAGCCATTGGTTTAATGAATACTACGTTTATCCATGTCACTTTCCTCCAAACTAAGAGTCAATAAACAATTCCACATTTTGAGTAATTTACCTTAATTATTTCTATAATAACCCATGCTGCAATATTTGCGAAGTGAATTTAAAAGCGCATACATTTCTCTCCAAATCAAAAAGAACCCTCCCGCAGGAGCGTTCTCTGTGAATGATTAGCCTAAGCGTACATCAGATCCATATACCCGCGAGTTACATCTTCACCTTCGGCTTGTTCGGGTTGGTCTACTTGTGCGTGTTCTGCCATGCAAGCCTTCACTGCTTCCTCTGTCGTACAACGATTCGCATCGTCACATGTGTAGCATAATTGAAGCATATATCTGGTTAATTCATCCGCCTGCGTGAATTGAGTTTGACCGTTGGTTCTCATCTTCATCACTCCTTCTCTTGTTGAGTTAAATATATCACCTTCTAGTGGATTTATTTGTGATTTATTTCACAAACTAAGCAAAAAAAGAAAGGAACCCTTAGGCTCCTCTCCATTCTCCTATCTATTCACATCGATAACACTCTACTTTAGAGTACTTTCCAATGTACACCGCCATCTACCGTTTGCAATAACAACGATCTTTTGGCATCTGTATTTTCAACCAATATCCAGCCAAGCTTGGGGGTAACCATCTGCATCTTCACAATCTCCGGATAATCTTCGAGAATTTTCTCCAGTACACTGCTTGCAGGAAGAGCACTCCACGTTTTGCCCGCATCCTTGGTGTGGTAGGTTATGCCCTTTTGCATCGCCCAACCTTCCAACGCGTTCAAAAATACCGGTGAAAGGTTACGATTCGGACCCGTTTGTTTGTTTAAAGTGAAATTGGACAGCTTCCAGCTCTTACCGCCATCGGTGGTAAAGAATCCATTGAATGTTGTGCTCTCTCCTTGAGAACAGGACATTGACATCCAGGCTGACTGCGCTTCACGTCCAAAAAATTGTGGTGAACTAACACTGAAATTACCACACCCGTTGAATTTGTTTCGATCAAAGAAGGATGGTCCAGTATTCCAGTTTTCTCCGCCGTCTGATGTTACATACAACTTCGGTGTGCCGAACTCCAGCGCTGTTAAGAAACCATGTTTTGGATCCGAGAAAGTCATGCCCGTGGTGTATCCACGTTTGGAAATCTCTTCTGCTTCCTGTTTGCCCTCTTCATCACTGGATGACATCCGATTCCAGGTGATTCCACCGTCCTCGGTGAAGTAAAGTTTCTTGTCCTGTTTACCAATAGCGGTATCGACCGTAGTGAGAATCCAGCCTTTTTCAGGAGATACAAATGAGATCGCAGTCACTTTATCCGTCTTGGAAAGAGAAGACAGACTCCAAGTTACGCCCCCATTATTGGTGCGAAGCACCATAGTATCTGTTCCACCCATACCTTCACGAACAATCCAACCGTGCGCACGATCTACAAAATAAATGCTTTGTCCATATTTAGGGTTAGCCGGAAACTGTACATTTTCCGAAGGTGAAATATTGGTCCAGGTCTTTCCCTGATCCTGAGTGTAGTACAGGCGCAGCGCATTCCGCGTCACACCCCACGCCAATCCTCCGTTGTCATTGAGCAACTGAAAATCGGTCAAACGGGTCTGTATTTGGTACTTGGCCATATCTGCAGATTCTGTACTGTTCACAGGGGGAACGACAGTTAATGTCTGCCCTGTATTCCCGGCGTCCTCCTGCTGCTGCGGAGGTTCTGCTACCGGAGGTTGATCTGAGTCGGTGCATGCAGCCAATACAGCTGCTATACCTATAGACAGCAATGCTGTCTGCGCGATTTTAATCCATTGCAAACGCAAGTGGGTTCCACCTCTCTCATCCAATATACAGGCGCGCATGCCTGTCCTATGGCGTTTTATTTACGATTCATCAGAATCCACTGCTCCTATTCTACCACAAACCTTATGTAAAAGGCTCATTGCCCACTCATGGTTGGACCGCTCCCTTTTTCCAGTTCATACTCTGGGCTATAGGTCGCACATTTATTACCATTAATTTCATCCTAAACTGTTTTTCGACGGAATACTTGGTAAAAAGACATGAAATGTGAACTATTTTATAGACAACACTCGCTTTATATTCTCTAATCCCTTAATATGGATGGGAGTATAACCCAAAAAGGAGAGGATATTGAACATGACAAATAGTGCAGCTCTGAAACCAAGTCGTGTCGTAATTGTAGGCATGGGTGCGGTGGGAACAACAACGGGATACACGCTAATGTTGAGACAGCGTTCGTCCGAGTTGGTATTTGTGGATGTGAATCATGATAAAGCAACCGGCGAAATGCTGGATATGAACCACGGTCTTCCATTTACGGGAGGCGTGAAAGTATGGGCTGGCGATTATTCCGACTGCAAAGATGCAGATATCATTATTATTACAGCCGGTGCTTCCCAGAAACCAGGCGAAACCCGGATTGATCTGCTGAAGAAAAATGCAAGCATTTTCAAAGATATTATTGAGCGCATTACTGAAGTGAATTCTCATGGTATTTTACTGATTGCAACCAATCCTGTAGATATTTTGTCCTATACTTCGTGGAAACAAAGTGGATGGCCTGCTTCCCGTGTCATCGGTTCAGGTACATTGCTCGATAGCGCACGTTTCCGTTACCTGATTGGTAAAAATAAAGGGATCGACCCGCGTAGTATTCACGCACACATTATTGGTGAGCATGGAGATTCCGAAGTACCGGTATGGAGCCTGGCTAACGTTGCAGGAACAGATCTGGAATTGGATGAAGAAACACAACAGGATATCTTCGACCGTACCAAAAATGCAGCGTATGAGATTATTAATGCCAAAGGAGCGACTTCCTATGCAATCGCACTTGCTCTGGACCGCATTGTAGCTGCAATTCTCGGCAACGAAGGCTCCGTTCTGAACGTATCCACGTACCTTGAAGATTACAATGGTGTATCGGATGTTTATCTGGGTGTTCCATGTGTTGTCGATCGCAACGGTGTGCGCGAAATTCTGCCTCTTCCGTTGAATGAAACCGAAAAAGTGGCTTTCCAGGCTTCTGCTAACAAATTAAAAGAACAGATCGCTGGACTCGAGTAATTCAATCGCGCAATCATTCATATCGTGAACGATTCAGCACGTTAAAAGTTGTAAATTAAGATATCTGTCTTAGCCAAAAGGGCCATTTGTTTCTTCTAAAGAGAAGAGGCGAATGGTTCTTTTGTTTGATTTCTATTATAGGCCTATTTAGATTTCAGATATTAGTTTACATAATATTAATTATGTTTAAATATCCACCATCCAAATCAATAACAAAAAAAGCCTGTCACTTGGACAGACTCCTTTTCGGATTAAATATTGGCTTTTTTCTTCTAATATGTCGGAAGTTTTACGTCCAGCAGAGCCATAGCCTCTTCTTTCTCCCTACTGGTGACGTGTGTGTACACGGTTGTTGTTTGAATCGATGCATGACCAAGCAGTTCCTGTACCGTACGCAAGTCGGCTCCACGCCGTAACATCATGGTCGCGAACGAGTGACGCAGCTTATGACTGGAGTAGTTTTGACGTTGATTGGCTGGTGATTCCTGCTGGAAGCGTTCAAAGGTTTCCGTAGATATGAGCTGGATGCTGCGAATCGACAGTCTCTTCCCTTTTTGCGAGACAAATAGTGCTTCCTCTTTTGGCCGCCAAGGATCGAGACGCTCAGCCATCGCTTGAGATAATACTTTTGCCACAGTCTCCGGTACAGGGAGTGAACGCCATTTACGGCCTTTACCAAATACATCTAATGTACGCCGCTCCGCATTATAGTCTTTGCAATCCAACGCATGCACTTCTCCAACCCGTAATCCCATATATCCCATCAGTAGAAAAACAGCCAGATTACGTGTGCGATACTTGCCTTCTACCGACTCCAGGAAACGTGTCAGCCCACTTTCATCAAGGAAAACAGGCGCACGGTTTTTCTCGGTTTTGGATTTTTTGATCCCAAACGCCGGATTATTCGTTAACAATTCGAGTTCAATGAGGGACTTGTAAAAACAGTTCACCGCCGCATGTTTGCGATTTCTCGTGGCGTCACTAACCCCACGCTCCCGGGCACGGGACAGAAAAGACAACACATGCAGCTTTTTGACCTGCTCCAGTGACTTTCCTTGAATGGAGACCAGGAATTCCACCACGTCACCCGTGTATGATTTTACCGTATGGCCTGTATATCCGGCATCCTTCATCCATATGTGAAAAGCTTCTAGCTCGTCCGCATATTGCTCCTGAATCTCCTCGGTCATCATCTGTCTACGTCACCTCAATTCGGTTCTTTATAAGTTGACTAAGATTATTTACACGGGCACTGCCATGACAGAACAACCTTCTTAAGCTGAACAGAGCCCCTAGGCTTCATCCACAATGACAACATCAATCAGTGGAATGATCGTTTCGGGTTTGCCTTGACTGCGAGTAAGTACAAACGATGGCAATGGATTCTCGTGCAACCCATTCACGGATTCACAGATCTGAGTATACAGATCCATATGCAACGTCTCGCCTTCACCCGCCACATCAATAACAGGCCAATCATTCTGCACACAGGCAGGCCAATAAGCCAGCTCATTCGCAGGTACGATACTTAATTGCTGAATGGACGGATCGAGATGGTAGATCCCTTGCCGTTCAGGTTCATCGCCCAGCTTGTCCACGGCGAGTATTCGAGCAGACTGCTCATCTGGTGCAGAATAGAGTGAATAACACCACGGAGTCACGCCCCAGGCGATCGCCATCATCCCCTCTTCCAGCAACGTATCTGACAGATTGCCTTCGGCAAATTGCTCGATCAGATTATGGTTACCCGGTCCCATCAGTTCCTCTACACGTTCAGCGAGTCGAGGCAGATCAGCGAGAATAAATCCCCCTCTCCCGTAGGAGTCAAACACATGATGGTTTCTGCTCCACACAGCTTGAGATGGTGAACTCAACGACGCTGCTTCTGCCGGAAAAAGCAATATATATACGGTGATAACTTGCGCATACTTAACCATTGCAAGTTGTTCAGGTTCGAGTGTACCTTCAGCAATACGAGGTGTTTTCATATGCAGGGAGATTCGAAGTTCGTATTCCCCCTCTGTAAATACTGACCAACCAAGATTAACAGACTGTTCAACGCCTTCAATAGATGCAATGGAGATTGAGCTATCCGGTTTCAGGTTAACAGCATACTGCACGTATGCCAGCTCCTGACCATAGATGATATTGGCATCCTGACGATTGACCGGTGAGTCCAACTGTTGTGCAATGACAGATACTTTACGTCCATCCTTCAGAAGGCGCTGCGGATCAATATCTAACTGTAGGTCACCTGCACCTCCTGATTGTGAAACAACTAATTGTGCCTCTGCAAGTACGGATGAGTCAGCTAATGCAAATCCAAAAGCTGCATTTTGATGATCTGAATTCGTATGTAATGGTGTGTTCATGATACATCCCCTCTCTTATGTCTGATGGCATGTCACATCCCCAAATATATTTCATATTTGGCTTAGCCGCAACCCCGCCCCCGTGATTAACTTGGTTACGTCCCTTATTACTTACCCATATATGAAGAAAATTCCAACCTTCCCCTGCTGTTATCATCCTTTATCTTTCTAGATAAAAAAATCCCCATCCCGCTTCGCCTAAGCGATACGAAATGAGGAAAAATGAAGATGTTCTCGGTTAAAGACGTTCTCAACTAATCTATTTATCCTTTGCTCTGAAAGCACTCGAGATCCGGCGTGCCGGATTCAGATGACTGTAATGACGTCCATACGCAAAGTAGATGATCAATCCGATGATCAACCAAGCAAAAAACGTAATCCATGTCAGCGCCGCAAGGCGTGTCATCAAGTATACACAACCCAATGCACTCAGAATCGGAATCAGTGGCACAAGTGGAACGCGGAATCCGCGTTTGAGATCCGGGTTATTTTTACGCAACACGATAATGCCCAGACTTACAACTGCAAAAGCAAACAACGTTCCGATGTTCGTAAGCTCCGCCAAATGTCCCAGCGAGATGAACCCGGAGAACAGAGCCACGATAATGCCCGCAACCCATGTCCCTACCGCTGGTGTCTGACTTTTGCCACTGACCTTGGAGAAGACCGGTGACAGCAGTCCGTCCCGAGACATGGAATAGAGCAGACGTGTCTGACCATACATCATAACCAGCAATACGGTCGTAATGCCGGCAATCGCTCCAAGAGATACAATCCAGGACAATCCCTTCAGTTGGACATATTCAAATGCAAACGCAACCGGATCACTTACATTCAACATGTTATAAGGCACAATCCCTGTGAGGATCAACGATACAACAATGTAGAGAACCGTACAGATTGCCAGTGACGCAATAATTCCAATCGGCAAATCCCGTTGTGGCTGCTTAACTTCTTCTGCCGCTGTAGAGACCGCATCAAATCCGATGTAGGCAAAAAATACCGTCGCTGCCCCTGCAGTTACACCCGAGATACCAAAAGGCAAAAATGGCTGCCAGTTGGTTGGCTCTACATAGAAAACACCTACACCAATGAAGATCAACACCACGATAATTTTAATCGCTACCATGATGCCGTTCGCACGAGCAGCTTCCTTCACCCCTCGGGTAAGCAGGAAAGTGATAATTAACGTAATGACCGCCGCCGTGATGTCAAAATAGGTTCCCTTTTCCGGGCTGAACGCACTCGTAAGAGCATGTGGTAACTCCAGCCCGAATCCGGACAATAACGTTTGGAAATATCCAGACCATCCACTGGCTACCGCCGCACTCGCAAAACCATACTCTAATATCAGATCCCATCCCAGAATCCAGGCAATCACTTCGCCAAAAGCCGTATAGCTGTACGTGTACGCACTACCCGATGCCGGTATGCTTGAGGCAAATTCCGAGTAACACAATGCCGCGAATGCACATATGATACCTGCCAGCAAAAATGACAGTACAAGTCCCGGGCCGGCATACGTTGCGGCAGCTACACCAGTCAACACAAAAATCCCTGTGCCGATAATGGCACCCACCCCAAGTGTGGTTAAGTCCAACGGACCGAGCGCCCTTTTCAATGCACTGCTGTTATCACCCTCCGAGGCAATTGGTTTTTTACGAAATAATGAAGATCGTTGTTTGTTCTCACGCATAGTCATGTTCCTCTCGTCATGAATCTTGAATGTGCTATGGATGTAGCAGCGATTGGATGGCTTCCCATCTGTTCTATGAAAAAGTCATTTGTTCTATCTTATCGATCACCTATAAAAACCTATCGAATTCTACACGTTATCGCGTTGCTTGGTTAAATTTATTTTTGAAGATCACTTATTTTGTTCTTTTTCCGCGAAATTTATCATGATCTGTTGCACGTGGATGAATATGAAAATGGATTTAAAACAAAACTACGTATAATTTATATTATGCGCAGTTTTTATGAGCATAATTTTCTGCGAAAAACATCTTTGGTACCTTGTTATCTGAAGTTAAGAAAAAGAGAGCTCTTTTCGTCTTTTTTCGCTGTCCCTTCCTCCCTTATCCTGTCTAATTCGACGATATGAAGGGCATGTCAAAGAGCCACATATCATTATGCGGCCCTTTATTTTTTACTATAGGTAGAGGTGTATATAAAAATACGAACTGACTTCATTTCAGGTTTTTATGAAAAAGTAAATTATGAGAAAGCAATTCTCTCTGCATCTGACATCCTGTATTGGGTTAACAAATAATCTTTGCTCTGCATCGCCGCATGACGAATCGCATCCAGATCAACATTCAACAGCTTACCCTCTCGCTTCACGAGTCTACCTGCCACAAAGACCGTATCCACGTTGGATGGATTGGCAAATTGCACAACAGCGCCGATTGGATCATGAACGGGGAACATATTCAAGTCGGTGGTACGAATCATGATCAGATCCGCTTCCTTCCCTGGGGTCAACGTACCCACCTTCTGCTCCAATCCCAATGCCTGGGCACCAGCTGAAGTTGCAAATCTCAGTACTTGGCTGGACTGCAAGTTCAACTCACCAGGCATCTCACCCTGCTGCAAAAGTTGTTCATTGGCTCTGGATCGTTCAGCTTGAAGTGCAAACTTCATCTGCGAGAACATATCTCCGCCTGTAGACGTCACTACATCTACACCAAGTGTAGGTGTTCCCCCATGTTCAAGAAAATAGCCGGTGGCCGGATATCCATGACCCATCATCATTTCAACCTCAGGTGTGACCGACAAGGAAGCACCGCTATCTGCCAGCATTTTGTATTCATCCATGCCCATGGTGTTACCATGAACGATATTCACCCGTGGACTTAACAGTCCCGCTTCGTACAAGTGACTGATCGAGCGATCCACAGATCCCCAACTGCCAAATCCGGCATGCATGGAACAGATCGCATCCAGTTCTTGTGCTAGCTCGATCTCTTTCACGGTTGTATCCCAATGACTGAACTCCGGACCACGAATGGCAAGCCCATAAGTAAGCAATTGATCCCGTGATGAAAAATAACGTTCTTTGACTCTTCTCACATCATTATTCGAATACGTGAGTTGACTATCCCGATTCCAGTAGTCCGTCTCACCAGGTACTCCGTGAGCAAATACCGCCCGAATGCCAGCATCCTGAAGTCCACGAATCAGTTCATCCGTATGGTCAGGGGAATATGGCATGCTCCAATCCATTACTGTCGTCACTCCTGCGTTAAGCGCTTCCAAGGAACCAATCAGATTGGCAATATAACTATCTTGTGGGCGGAGCTTGCTTCCCATCGCACCATAATAGAGATTTTGCAAATAAACTGGTAACGACCAGTTGGTTCCCGCTGTTTTGACAAGTGATTCCCACATATGCCGATGCGTGTCCACCAGCCCAGGCATAATAATCATCGATGAAGCATCAATGATCTCCGCATCCGGAATATCCAGGTCGGGCTGAATAGCCATGATCAGTGAATCCTGAATCAGAATGTCCGCCCTCTTATACTGTCCAATTTTAGCATCCATCGACAACACACAGCCATTTTTCAACAGATAACTTGTCCGCACAAGAAACATCTCCCATCTATTTTGGTTTGAAAGACGATCACATCCTGCTTACGAATCTGTACTGCTTCTGACTATTTTTTCGCTAGTATATATACATTATATAGTTATTGTTAGTATTTATCAATTTTGGGATTTACGTTTTGCTCGAAATCTTCTGACCTTCATCAGATTCCCACACATCTTATCATCACAGTACTTCTGTGTTCTGCTTCGGGTATCATCATAGAACATCCAGCGACAATCCGAATTATCACAGATCCGAATCCTGCGCCCTTCTCCCTCCACCAAAGTCAATGCAAAATCAGCAGCTACCTCAGCCATAACCTGATGCCAATGAGCTTCCACAGCTACCAGTTGGAGTTTCAGTTCCTGATCAATTGTATTCAATGTTCTTCTCACATGTCCTGCTTCCATAAAGCCATTCAACCATTGTTTTTCTATATCCGTTAATGATGCTCCAGAAGACAAGCGGGTTCCAAGAGCTATCAATTCATTCCTGAAATTTCTCATCGACAACTCATCTTCTGGAGATGCAGGGACAGAAGCGTTAAGTTGCCATCGTTCCAGAAAATCTTGCTGCCAGCTCGCCTTCCCGAGCCTGTCCTCCGATCGATCTCCCCCACGCCAGTCATGATAATCGCTGTTTACAAAATCGGTCCATAACCTGTCCATATATACCTCCGTTCATCGTAACTATCTAATTAAATAAAGAAGGTTACAACTCATCTTTGATGTGTTATATTAAGTGTAACCTTATTAATCAGTTTTAGCTAGTTACATCACAAATCACAATTATACGCAAGGAGGAAAAGGCAATGACAAAAACAACAGCACTAGATGTGTTACTTATTCAAAAGGATGATACTTGGGATCAATGTAATTGGATTGTACCTTTGTCAAAATCCTTGGAGGGTCTTACAGCAGAACAAGCAGCCTGGATTCCACCTTCAGGGGGATTAAGCATCTGGCAGTTGGTTAACCATATGTATTATTACAACCATCGCTTATTATGTCGCATGCAGGGTAAGGAGCCTACCCTTCCTGCTGTAGACTCCAATGAATACACGTTTGGGAATCCGGGAGATGCAACGGATGCAGCTGGTTGGAATACACTGATGCAGGGTACAACTCGATTAGCCCAGCAGTTGCTAGATCAATTGGCTGCACTACAAGAGTCAGATCTTGAAGCCGCATATATGGATTCCGAAGAGAAATGGGCACACGAACTAGCTCGCTGGGTACTCCATGATGCGTATCACGCAGGTCAGATCGTGCTTCTTCGCAGACAGCAAGGAAGTTGGAAAATCGTTTTCTAAAAATAATGCTTGAACTGCTAGCGCTTACAGGAATAAGATGAACTTATTAATGTTACAGCTTGTTCAACACACTATATAATTGAATAGGATCTTCGGGGTAGGGTGCAATTCCCAACCGGCGGTGATGTTCTTCGGAACCAGCCCGCGACTCGCTAATTGTTCTTAACGAAGGACATTCAGCGACTGACTTGGTGTGAATCCAAGGCCGACGGTACAGTCCGGATGAGAGAAGATCAACACATTGACATGCCGTTCACGGGAAGGCCTCTTTCCTGACGCATGTCCTTGGATGAGCCCCCGTTTATTTGGTATATACCAAAACGGGGGCTTTTGTCGATTTTGCCAACTGAAGATTCCGTGTTCTGACGAAGGAGTCCTGAATATGGAAAAGACATCAGCAGCATCACCTGTTTACCGCAAGGAACGAAGTAATACCGGATTCTGGCTTGTAGTTCTCGGCGCCGCCTTATGGGGGGTCGACCCACTCTTCCGAATTATTTTGCTAAACACGATGACATCCACGCAGATTGTACTGGTGGAACATATCATCGTCAGTCTTATTGCCATTCCCGTGCTGTGGAAATTCCGGTCTGACCTGAAAAACCTGCGCGCTCGCCACTGGATTGCCGTGATTTTTATCTCATGGGGAGGATCAGCACTCGCAACGGTATTGTTCACCATGGCACTAACACATAACGATCCGAACACGGTGCTTTTATTGCAAAAAATGCAACCACTCTTCGCTATCGTGCTGGCTAAACTGTTATTAAAAGAAACGTTGCCACGTCGCTTCGGTGGATTGTTCTTCATTGCATTAGCAGGAACGTACCTGCTTACATTTGGCTTCACATTGCCATTAGGTAACTGGGACAACTGGATTCATGCTGGAAGCTTGTTATCCCTTGGGGCCGCTGCCTTATGGGGAGGTTCAACTGTTATGGGACGATTGATGCTGGGTCAGGCGCGTTATGAAACGGTCACCTCCCTGCGCTTTGTCGTTGCTCTTCCCCTCCTGATCTTTATGACGTGGAATGAAGGTGCAGCATGGACGTTCCCGTCCGGAACGGGTGAACAGACTGCTGTCATCCTCAACATTCTCGGTCAGGCATTGTTACCAGGTTTGCTCAGTCTTCTGTTGTATTACAAAGGTCTGTCGTCAACCAAAGCATCTGTTGCAACTCTCGCGGAACTCAGCTTCCCGATGGCGGGTGTGTTGGTGAACTGGATTGCTTTCCGTACACTGATTACATGGGAGCAGCTGCTTGGTTTTATTCTGATCTGGGTGGCCCTCTTCGCCATTTCCAGACAGCAGGAAAGATCATCAACTGCGGCCGATGCTGCACCAAAGCTGCGTACAGAATAAGTAGATATATCTGAGGTTCACATATAAACAAATAGTCAAATATAAAATAAAACCATTGCACATCAAATTAGATGAGCAGTGGTTTTTTATTTCCATGACTCGATATTACTCGTTCATTTTCTCAATTAGCAATATGAACTATTAACCCTGTGCTTTATTTCTATATCGCAAATGCAAATACTCCCCTCTTTCCCTCCAACCTCATAACGAATATCCATATCATCGCACTACGATTCTTCTATGTTTTGTCTTTTGTCTAATCCGGTGGTACGATGACATATGGAATAAACAGATGAATTATATTCAGAGAGGAACGATCATAATGTCTTCATTCTCATATACCTCCTACGACGCCGTAGGTTTGGCTGAACTGATCCGATCCCGGGAAGTATCCCCGGTTGAAATGCTTGAAGCGGCGTTTGCACGCCTTGAAGAAGTGAATCCGCAACTTAATGCGGTTATTCGTACATATGAATCTCGTGCACGGGAGGAAGCCGGTTTGGTTCGACCTGGAGAACAACCTTTTGCCGGTGTTCCCCTGCTCCTGAAAGATATTTCGCAATCCTTGGAAGGTGAATTTCTGACTTCAGGCTCCCGTTTGTTCAGCGAGCATCGTGCATTACGCAATTCCAATTTTGTCACTCGACTCCGTAATGCAGGCTTTATCTTCATAGGACATACCAATACGCCTGAATTTGGTTTAAAAAATATTACCGAGCCCCGTCTTCATGGTCCCACTCGCAATCCATGGAATATCAATCACTCCCCGGGTGGTTCAAGTGGTGGTGCCGCTGCTGCTGTAGCTTCGGGTATTGTTCCTCTTGCCGGAGCCAGTGACGGAGGAGGTTCGATTCGTATCCCGGCTTCCTTTAGCGGATTGTTTGGATTGAAGCCAACCCGCGGGCGCACACCTGTAGGACCGGGAGTTGGTCGTCAATGGCAAGGCGCATCGATTGATTTCGCCCTCTCTCGCTCGGTTCGGGACAGTGCTGCATTGCTTGATACGTTACAAGTCATTCAGCCCGAAGCTGCGTTCCATGCTCCACTCTTTCCAGGCAGTTACTTGGCTGATATGAGCTATCCACATCAACGCAAACTGAAAATTGCATACACAACGGATTCGCCCGTGGGAACACCTGTCAGCGCAGAAGCCAAAGAGTCTGTATACAAGCTCGTTCGCTGGTTGGAAGATCAAGGTCATCATGTTGAAGAAAAACTGAGTCCAGTCAATGGAGTTCGGTTGATGGAGAACTATTACATGATGAACAGTAGTGAGATGGCTGCGATGATCTCTTCCATGGAACGATCCATGGGCCGGGCTCTGACCTCCGATGATATGGAGATTGAATCTTGGGTTCTGGCTGAAGCAGGCAAAAAGGTGTCCGCTGCGGAATTTGTACATAGCTTAGCTGAATGGGATGTAGCTGCAGCCCAGATGTCCACTTTGTTCGAGCGTTATGACTTCTACGTCACACCTGTTAATGCTTTTCCTGCGCCTAAGATTGGTGAATTAACGCCTCATGACGAACAGATCCGTAATCTGATGCGAATTAGTGAATTGGACAAGACCCAGCAGCAGCAACTCATCTATGAAATGTTTGAGCCAAGTCTTACGTATACACCGTTCACCCAGCTTGCAAATCTGACAGGTCAGCCTGCGATAAGTGTACCTCTGCATATGACACCTGAAGGGTTGCCAATGGGCGTTCAAGTGATGGCAACCAAGGGACGCGAAGATTGGTTATTACATCTGGCTGGACAGCTTGAACAATCAGACCTCTGGATCGGGATGAGAGGTAATCCACTATTTCCAGCATAAAGACGTATTATGTGGTGTGTTAAATTTACCATTGGATGTTCCTGCCTGAGTACAGAGTGCATCGCCATAAAAGTGCATGAAAGCTTCATCTGCTCCGCATACTGAAAGCAAAAAGTAGCGGAGGAATGTGACGGATGAATACGAATCAGCGCCATAAACAGTCTTATCGTATCCCAGCCAAAACGGGATATGCCCTGAAAGTAAGCAAGGGTTCTTTACTACGCATAACTGATCTGGAGGGACAGCAAATCATTGATTTTGTGGCATACGATGCTATGGATGCTAACCATCGCTTGGACCCCGGCGTGACAATGGACGTATTGCGTACTTATCGCATTAAACCAGGACAATTTGTGTATTCCAATCAATATCAACCCTTACTCAAGATTGTCCGTGACACCGTTGGGGTACATGATTTCTTCAACTCCGCTTGTCGTCCCGAGATGTATGAGGTGTTATACGACAAAAAGGATCACGCGAGTTGTTATCACAATCTGAACACGGCACTGGAACCCTTCGGGATTCTACCACCAGATCAACACTATCCATTTAACCTGTTTATGAAGTCCGTTGTAGACAGTGAAGGCAAGATTGATGTTGTAGCTCCCGACTCTCGTGCAGGTGATTATATCGAGATGGAGGCATTAATGGATCTCACGATTGGGCTCTCCGCCTGTCCTTGTGAAGAAAGCTCATGCAACGGGTACAACTGCACCCCAATTCAATTGGATGTGGAACTTTAACAGAATAACAAGGCCTTGACGCAGTATGAGATAAAAGTAGTTTGTTCTAATTCACTCCTTGCGGGAATACGATGACTTGTACCCATTTTCTGTGACGACTGGTACAATTCATCGAACCCGTTAAGGAGTGAACGTGTTTATGTCTGTACTGTTCAGTTATATCATTCTGGGAATATCATTGTCCGCTCCAATCGGTCCGATTAACGCCGCCCAACTCGACCGTGGAGCCCGCCACGGATTCATGCATGCCTGGATTCTAGGACTCGGAGCTATGTTTGCAGACTTGGTGTATATGCTGCTGATTTATTTTGGAGTTGCCCATTTTCTGGACACGCCGTTCATGCGCTCTTTTCTCTGGTCATTTGGCAGTTTTATTCTGATTTACACGGGAGTGGAAACGCTCTCGAAGCTGAAACAAGGCATTCAAGGTACTTCTACTGCGGAGGCGACTGTTCGAAAATCTTTTATTTCCGGCTTTTTGATGGCTCTGTCCAATCCACTGAATATTTTGTTTTGGCTTGGGATCTATGGCTCCATTCTTGCGACAACTGTGAAACATACGGATACCGCTCATTTACTGCTTTACAGTTCAGGCATATTCATTGGTATCCTGGTGTGGGATGTCATTATGGCTGGAATGGCCAGTCGATTCCACAAACATAGCAGTGAAAATGTATTGCGATGGATTTCCATCATTTCGGGAATCTGCCTGATCGGATTTGGTTTGTATTTCGGGTACGAAGCTGTACGTTCCATTTTTTTCTGACAACAAAATCAGGCTGGACAGTCACCCAACTTCCCCCACATTAATACTGTAACGGTATCATGTGGAATGGAGTTGGGAATCAATGGCGGAGCTGTATAGTGCCGACGAAATAAACACCTTGTTTGAGCGTCTTCCATCTTGGCAGCAGGACGCTTATTCGCAATTTGCAGATATGATCGCCGATGAAAATAATACGTATCCGTGTGTACCTGGACGAATGGGATTTCTGTCAGGGCATTTGAGGTACGGCTTTACGTGTGACCCCCGATCTGAACATGCTGCCGAAGATATGGCCGATCTGCTTAGACAATATGGTCCTGTCTCCAGAGACACTGGTCATTACGCTTCGATGGTCGTGATCTGTGAGACGCCAAGTGATCTGAAAGATCATACAACGGTAGAGCAATATCAGACGTTATTCTGGCAAATGCTCAATCGGGTAAGTTCACACGATACCGAGCCGTGGCCAGAACATATTTCAACCGATCCTCATGATTCATCATGGGAGTTTTGCTTTGGCGGAGAGCCTTACTTTTGTTTCTGTGCAACTCCTGCACATGAACTCCGAGCCAGCCGGCATTTTCCTTATCTCATGTTTGCTTTTCAACCACGGTGGGTATTCGAATCCATTAATGACAACACCCCTCTTGGCCGCAAAATGAAAACCTTAATTCGCAAACGTCTCGCTGCATATGATGCTGTACCTGCTCACCCTTCGCTGATGTGGTATGGTCAGCAGGATAATCTGGAATGGAAACAGTATTTCCTGCCTGATGATGAGCAGACACCTTCCAAATGTCCATTCATGCGGATGAAGCAAGCCTTAGGCAAGTTGACGAAATAATCTTAAAGCACTCATTAATCCGTTGTACGACCTCCACGAAAGTTGCTGAGAGTTGCTTATGGTTTGGATGGTGCTGACTGCGATGCTTTCGAGCCACGTACCTTATGAACAACATACGTGATGATCCCAAGGAACACCAAAAGTCCCACACTTGCCAGCAGACCCGTTCTGCTGGCTTTTTCCATTGCTGTCCCAGCCACAGCAGCCACAATTAATACTATGGCAATCCACACTTTGATGCGATTCCACTTCACGGGCTTCATTTTTTTAATGTACGTGATGCAGATGAGCAGCCATGTATACATTAATACCAGACTACCTGCTGTCGTCACATATTCAAACAAACTCTTGGGCATCCATAATGCCATCAACGTAGACAGGACTAATCCAGCCGCTGTACAACACAATGCCTGAAGTGGCATGTCCTTTTTTCCCCAGGTCTTCGTGAACAGCTTTGGTGCATCTCCATCTTCTGCGAGTTTCACCAACATGGACGTAATTGCATATATCGAAGCCACCATCGTTGAGAATCCGGCAATAATCAGAACTCCGTTGAGAATATGGACCACAACGGTGAATCCAATGGTTGACATGGCTTTGACAAGCGGACTTTCATCTGGAGTTAACTGAGCGGAAGGCACAAGCAACAGGATCAACGCAATTGCAATCACATAGAGTGTACTCACCGATAATAACATTACTCGACCTGATTTCACTGCATCTTTTGGTTCTTTCAGGTTAGCAGCCATCAAACCCATGACCTCGATCCCGGCAAAAGCAAAGAATGCATAGATGAAACCGGTCCATACCCCTTTACCTCCATGCGGGAACCATTCATTCTTCAATTGCTCTGGTGTTACTTTTACAGGTAACCAACCCAGACAAGCCGCTCCTGCTATAGCTATAAATGCAACCGTTGCAGCAAGTTTGATTACAGCAAGAATATTCTCCGTTTTGGTTAATCCCTTCGCTCCCAGTGCAGCAATAAACAGACCTATAGCGGCATAGATCGCAACAAATGCCCAAAGCGGAAACTTGGGAAACCAGAATTGAGAAAACAGCCCAAGTGCCGTTAATGAGCTGCCCATGATGAGCATTTCAGAAAACCAGTACATCCATCCACTACCAAAACCAGCCCAAGGTCCGAATGCTTCGCCCGCGTACGTTCGAAAAGCGCCTTCCTTTGGATCATCTGCCGTCATCTGTGCCAGCGCACCAAATACAAAGTAAGTACCTGCCGCCGCCAGCACCAACAATATAAGTACAGATATTCCGGCCCAATGAATCGCCAGACTGGTTCCTAGAAAAAATCCCGTTCCCAGTGTGCAACCCGCGCCAAACAAGGATAGGCTGACCCAACTTAATTTTTCGTCGTCGTTTTTACGGTGTTGCTGACTTTTCATGAAGCTCCTCCTTCTGCCTTATCCCCTTACGATTTACAGGTCATGGAGGTTTTATGTCTGTATTTCCAAAAGAATTGTTATCGGTTTACATAATAATTAATATGTTAAAATCATTCTCATGATGAATTTAAGCTGCAAACTTCTAGGCATCATTCATAAAGATATATTTTCAATTTGATTTAAATCCGCAAAAAAAGTGGTTGACTTCAATCGCTTAAAATGGTTTTCCTTTTAAACTTGGTGGTGCGTCAATGTAGCTATATGAGAGATGGTAACTAAGGTGAGAAAATGATCTTTCTATTGTGAATTTTTCATATGTTGAAATATTATAACTTAGTCGTTATTTCTTTTAAATTGAACGTAGATTGCCTATTTTTCGTATTTTCTCAATATCTTCGTCGTTTTTTATAAATTTAGTCGCTTATAATAAGGGATATTTCCTGGGATCTTTCCTCTTTCATCCTTTGTCACCCGTTTGAACTAAGCTGACGTATAGACATTATTCCCTAAAATTTTTCGCAGCCCCTGATCCGAAAGTTGTTGTGAATTTTTCATATGTTGAAAATATTTTATGTTTGTCGTAAAAAAAGCCGCCATATGGCGGCTTCGCTAATATTTCCAATTTAAGTCCGACCAGTCCAATCTGCTCCGGCGATTTCTTTCCATCGTGCTCTAATTTCATCATACAATTCCTGTGGAAGTGGCCCCTTAGCCACAAGATCAGCATTTTGCTGCCAGCGATTAGGCTTGGCTGTTCCTACAATAGCTGTGTCTATACCTTCGGTACTTAGCGTAAAACGCAGTGCTGTTTCTACCGCTGCCTGGGCATCTTCACCCAGAAAACCATAGTTCAGTTCGCTTAAGCGCTTCCAGTATATAAATGGATAAGCCTCTTCGGAAAGTGTATCATACGTCCAAGCCGCATTGGCAATTGGTCTTTTCGCGATGACACCCATGTTTCTCTTCCTTGCCTCAGGCAACGTAAGATCAATTGCTTCCTGATCTGCGATATTTAATGAAGTCTCCAAGCTGTCAAATACTCCGGTCTGAATCGCATATAGCGCATCTGTTGTATCCCCACTGTATCCGATAAACCTGGTCCTACCTGATTCCTTGGCACGCTGTAGCACTTCGATCACTGCTCCTTGTCGGAGTACTTCTTCGGAGCAGCTATGCAAATGGATAACATCCACATAGTCCGTTTTCAGCCTTTTCAGACTGCGGTCAATCGTTTGCTCCAGTACTTTGGCATCCCAATCCGGGCCTTCGATCCCGGCAGCATGTCCACATTTGGTGAACAAATAGTAGTCATCACGCCGATGTGACAACACCTTGCCGATTAATTCCTCGCTGTCACCGTAACATTCAGCCGTGTCTATCACGTTTAATCCAGCATCCAGGGCACTATTCAGCAATGTCGCTACATCCGTTTTGGATACATTTTTTCCTATTTCCGCTCCGCCAAATCCAAGTGTACTTACGTTCATGCCAGTATTACCGTACTTGCGCGTTTCCATGGTTATCTTCCTCCAAGTTCAGTGAATTGGGTACAGATAAATAGAAATACAGATCAACTTCAACTTCCCTTATGTTATTACCCATGATTTGGTTATGCCACCCACTTTTCCAAACTGCAACCAACTTCATTTATTTAAAAGCCATAAATGGACATTCCACCGTCAACCAATAACGTCTGACCCGTTATGTATCCCGCTGCATCTGATGCCAGGAATACAACCGGCCCTACCACTTCTTCGAGTTCTCCCACTCGCTGTAGCGGTGTACGGCTGACAATTTCCTGCAAATACTGGGGATCATCCAGCAGTTTTTCAGTCAGAGGTGTTCGGAAATACCATGGCCCTACTGAATTGACACGGATTCCATACTTGCCCCATTCCAGTGCGAGCACTTTGGTCATATGAATTAACGCAGCTTTGGTCGCGCCATATACAACCCCTGTCCGTAAAGCCGTGTGACCGCCTACCGAAGAGATGTTAATGATCTTCCCAGTCCCACGTTCTTTCATATGCAGACCCGCCAACTGCGAAGCGAAGAAAGCCGATTTTAAGTTTGTCTGCATGATGGTCTCCCACTGCTCGTCCGTTACTTCAAGTGCTGGTGTCCGTATGTTCATACCTGCGTTATTCACCAGAATGTCCAGACTACCCATCTCCGAGATTGCCTCTTGAAACGACTCTTCCATTTGTTCTTTTGATGTCACATCCGCAGTCAGAGCGAGCGCTTTACGCCCTGTCTGTTCATAGATGTAGGCGGCTGTCTCCTCAATTTCTTTCATCGTTCGGGATACAAGTACAACGTCACTGCCTGACTGGGCAAGTCCAATCGCAATTGCTTTTCCGATCCCTCTCCCTGCACCTGTCACCAGTGCTGTCTGTCCATCGAGATGGAATGTGGGTACGTTCATGTCACTCACTCCTTCATCAGATTCTTAATTTCAGCATTCAAGCAGAACGCTTTATATGTAGGTAAACCCCGATAGGAATCAGGTTACAAAATACTGGCTTGGATTGCCCAGTTCCGGATGGAACTTCTCTCGAAAGCGGCCTCCGGTATAATCCCCTATAATTTTTCGCCAGAACGCCTGCGCAATAACATTGTTACGAACCTGGGTCACTTTCCATCTTCCTGGAAAACGTTTGAACAGCTCGTAGGCTGCCCGAGTGCCCACCCCACTACGCCGATATTTTTGCATCACAAAAAACTCAGTCAAATAGTAGTCATTATCCTTACTACCAGGCTCCAATTTCTCCACCAGAGCAAACCCTGCAGGTGCCCCATCACTTGTAATCAAAAAAGGAAACTTGCGGTCCTTTTCTGCCCAGAATGCCTCCAGACCGGGATATTCCGGAAAAATGCCGTTACTGTCCACATCAATATTCAGGTATTTGGTAAAATCATATAAATAAAATTGCATTAAATGCCGAATCACCTGACTGCGTTCCCGGGGAACCAGTTCTATTTTCATATTCATCCGGTTCACCTCCTCTGCTCTACGTATACTAATTACTTTAAAGGTTTACGCGCCGAAGGGCAAGGAAGCATACCCTACTTACTGCCTGCTTTGGTGAACAAGCTGTGAGCATGTAAATTATGGTACACTAGAGCATAGAATACTATTAAATTGAATATTAATCTTATATGTTTTTCACATGGAGGTGTCGAACTTGACCAACGTGCAAAAAGAGATTGATCGACGCAAGCTGGATGACAAACTACCTTCCATGCCTTGGTTCGTTCAGCAATTCATGGACTACAAACTGCCTGACCTGTCCCCCTCTACCCTGCTCGAATATCTGAGAGATTACGAAGCTTTCTTCGGATGGTTGCGAGCAGAGGGGCTATCCGAGGCAAGCTCTAATAAAGAAGTTACCTTGACTGAACTGGAAGTCCTTCGC
Source organism: Paenibacillus sp. FSL H7-0940 (assembly GCF_037979415.1). NCBI lineage: Bacteria > Bacillati > Bacillota > Bacilli > Caryophanales > Paenibacillaceae > Paenibacillus > Paenibacillus sp. FSL H7-0940. The sequence continues at coordinate 1,684,562 of NZ_CP150280.1, read as the reverse complement.
ATGGATTCGGTTACCGCCTATCGGTTATTTCTTACAACCAAACGGGAAGGAACCAATTCCAGAATTACCGTATCTCGCAAACTCTCTTCCCTTCGCTCCCTTTTTCATTACCTGAGCCAAATTGCGGAAGATGAAGACTTTTATCCTTTGCTGAAGCGGAACATTATGGCCAAAATCGAGATCAAGCGTACCCATAAACCCAAGGACACCGCTGCCAAACTCAAAGGTAAAATCCTGGAGGAAGAGGAACTGCTGGAATTTATCGGCTATATCCTTGAAGGTTACGCTGTTGATATGGAAAAGAACAAGCAGGCCCTGTACTCCCATGAAATCAACAAAGAACGGGACGCCTGCATTGCCAGCCTGATCCTCAATTCAGGTTTACGGGTGTCGGAAGTTGTGAACCTGAACGTCGATGATCTCGATCTGAACAACAAACTCTTGTATGTTTATCGCAAAGGTAATAATGATGAGACGTACAAAACACCCGTTTATTTCAGGGAACAGGCCAAGGACGAACTCGCGACTTATATGAACCTGCGGCAATCACGTTACCGTACGCCCAAGCGGGAGAAAGGTCTGTTCATTGCTTTGCGTAACGGAGATTCAGAAGGCAGTCGAATGACCAAAAGAGCGATCCAGGCCATGATTATGAAATACGCCAAGCGCTTTGGCAAACCATACTTGACCGTGCACAAATTACGCCATTCATTCGCAACCGACTATTATTTGCAAAATGATATTTACAAAACGAAGGAGCAGCTTGGACACGCTTCTACGGAAACGACCGAGATCTATGCTCACCTTACCGACAAAACGATGTCCGAAGCCATCGAACGTCGTACCGACGAAGGAATGTAACATCCCGAACATAATAAAAGCAGCAAACCGCATCAAGGATTTCGATCCGAGAAAGGTCTGCTGCTTTTTGTCTTTTTGCATTATTCAAAGAGAATAGCATAAGCAGAAATAACTTGGTTTACATAATAATAATTACGTTGTATCCGTAAACGATCAGTCACACTCACAGTACATTCAATCATGTTCACATACCATAATATCCTACTTATTGACGTTTCTACCATTAGACTTCACCTTTCTGCCTACACTCGCTCTCAACCATCGCTAACAACGCTTTGGCTATATCCTTCGTTTCATGAACCGAATACCATGTATCTCTGCTTCGCTCTATAAACTGCTCTGAAGGTAACCATGAGATTATACCTACTACCCCTTCAAGCTGATCAACCAAGGTCAGATCTTTCTCTTCTCGAACCATCACGAATTTAGGATAAGAAGCATCCTTGAATCCTTCAACAACAATCCAATCATAACCGGACAGATGAATTAACATATCCTCCAGCTTGGTTGACTGTCGCTCCATAATCGCAGTACGTTTCTCTGAAATAACAACCACCGCCGAGGCCCCAGCCTCTCCAAATCGATACGAATCCGTTCCTTCTTGATCCATCTCAAAATGGTCATGTCCATCATGCTTAATTGCCGCTACTTTAAGTCCCATAGAAGAAAAGTGCCCGATCAGCGCGGCTGTCAGGGTTGTCTTACCCGTGTTTTTGTATCCAACAATCTGTATGATATGTGGTTTTGTATCACTCATTGTAGTCATCTACCACTACCTCACATGACCTGAGGGCAGTTTGAGAATGCGTACCTGCTCACCCGCAGGAATACCTTTTTTCTCAGGTGGAACAACAATCAGGCAATCACTGTCCTTAATGGTTATCATCACGCTGGATTCATCTACACGGGCAGCAGCCGGTATCGCGTACACCATCCCGTTGCGGATCTCTGTGCGTCCACGTACGAACCGTGTAAAATTATTAACTTTGGTGTACTCTTCTTCCAAGATCGCAGTCCATTCTTCCATATAAGGATGAGCATCCGCCTGCATGGAACGAATGGTTGGACGAACAAACAGACCAAAACCTACAAAACAAGCCCCCGGGTTACCGGAAAGTGCAAAAAGCAATTTATCTTTATATATAGCAGCTGTGGTCACACTGCCTGGTCGCATCGTCACTTTGTTAAACAACATCTCCACATGTTCTTCCAGCACAAGTTCACCCATAATATCATAATCCCCGACGGATACACCGCCTGTGGTCACTACGATATCATTATCTTGAATGGCTTCTTCCAGTTTGGCCCTTGCCGTATTCACATCGTCTGCAATAGAACCGTACATCACAGGCTCTCCACCTGCCTCAACAACCAGAGAGCGCAGCATGTAACTGTTGCTGTTCCGAATCCGACCTGGTTGTAATGGCTCATCTACATCAAGCAATTCCGTGCCGGTTGCGAATATCGCCACCTTTGGACGTTGAAATACGGAAACTTCTGCTATGCCAAAAGTAGCTAACACGGACTGTTCTCCTGCCCTGATGATCGTTCCTGCTTCGAGCAATTGCTGTCCCTCTTGGACTTCCAGTCCGATTGGGGTGATGTTAGCACCCGACAATATGTGCCGTTTCAATGCAATCCACTGTTCTCCGTCCTCTACCTTGCTCTCAGTCATCTCCATCATGACCACCGCATCCGCACCTTCCGGAACCTGTGCACCGGTCATGATGCGAGCCGTTGTACCTGAAACAATGGTGTGATCCGAAGTGTAGCCGCAAGGAACTTCATCAATGACTCGAAACCAAACTTGATGATCACTCGATGCATCTATAGTATCTGTACTGATAATCGCGAATCCATCCATACCCGATCTCCGGAAGAATGGATACGGATGGGGTGCCTGAATCGTCTCTGCAAGTGTGCGGCCATGAGCAGATTCAAGATGAACTTTCTCTATGGAGCCTACAGTAACTCTTGCAGCTATTTTAGCTTGGGCATCCGGTACCTGTACAGCTGTACGATTGAATTTGGCAGTTGTCATATCATGTGAATGTGAGTTCATTTTCAAAAGTATTCTTACCTCCTAAAGACTATCATCCTTTAAGAAAGTGTAGCCCGAATACTGTAAGATAACAAGTACATCACTTATTGAATCCTCTGACAAAATCTTATTTCTTACAGGTGTAACATTCCTTGACCTTTGTTCAACATGAAAGGCATCTTGTCTGCCCATAATATAATTGACAAAGGGAGGCGATGATCATGAGTAAACGATGTGAATTATGCGGAAGAGAACCTGTGAATACGACCGTTCATCATCTGACACCCAAAGAAATGGGCGGAACATTTCTGCCAACGGCCAACCTGTGTATCCCCTGTCACAAACAGATTCATTCGCTATACACCAATCGCGACATTGTAACCCTTGGTCTCACGGATCTGCAATCCTTGAGACAAGCTGAACGAATGATTCCATTTATCCGCTGGATTCGCAAGCAGCCTGCTACAACGATTCCCCGCGTACGCAAGTCCAATCATGTTCGCAAATCGTAAACCAAAAAGAACAGTTCCAAGGTCATATGCCGGCGAGGTGAATCCGCCTTCCCTTGTCACTGTTCTTAAATGAACTATGCGATTGACAGCCATCCTTATGATTAGATGTTTATTATCTTCGCCTCTTAATTCGGCCGCCGCCCACTCTGGTTTTTGGTTTTTTATAGGATTTCTTAGGTGAATCAAACAACCCACCACTGCTCTTGTTGCGATCAATGGTTCCCTTGCTCTGATCCTTGTTGCGGTTGAATAATCCTCCGCCAGATCCCACGCTTGAATCTTTATCGCTTCCGCGCCTTGTAATCGTACCTTTCCGATCAACAGTAATAGGTGGAGCAAGCTTCTTGTCATTACTTGTTGGTGCACGATAAGATCCTGCACTCGGTTTATACGTATCTTTATTGGTATATCCTCGATAGTTGCCATAACCTCGCCCGCCAAAAGAATCGAACAGATTACCAATTAATGTAGCGGTGAGGTAACCTTGTAAAAAAGATGAATCGTAGTTCTGCCGAACATATTCCTTGGAGTCCACCTCAACCAAGGTATCCTCGGGCTTGTTCGGATCTTGTTGCAGGTGATAATACTCGTCCTGATACACGAGGAACATACGCTCTGTGTTCTCTGCCGAGATCTGATCCGGTTGCCGCTGGTCAGACAATTCCTGAGCCACTTCCGGAACGGTACGGTCCGAAGCCCGGTACACATAGGACGTTGAGTTACCACTGCCGTTAACCGATTCAAGCGGATAGGTGTCCTGAACAGAAGGTGCTGCTCCGCACGCGGACAACAGAGACATCACAAGGCTGAGTACCAGCATTAATTTTAATCCATGTGCCAAGCGTTTTTTCATTGGAACCTCTCCTAGCTCGAACGAATCACTTTGATATCCGCAGGAAGAATGGACTCACCCTCATACAGTGTAAATCTTCTGTCTTGCCACTCCACCCGAAGAAGCATATTATCATCCGACTGATACTGCCATACCAATTGTTCTCCAGCCTGGCCATATGGAGTTCTACCTGCAGTTGATACCATGCCTCCATACTCTTCCTCCAGATGAAATGCGCGTCCATCCAGGTCCAGCAATGTAGGCACCTCATCAGGCGCATCAAGCCTGCCATCAATTGGTGTATATAGGGCGTAACGTGTGAGTTCCCGTTCTTCGATATGCAAATATCGAAATGCGGTACCATCTTGTAGCGTGAGCACAACTGCATTTCGAGCACGATTTTGTACCCGACCAACGACTTCATAAGTGACCAGAGAAACCTCACAGATATCACCAGGTGCAAGCTGAAGCATCGTTTTCTCTGCCTGCGGTGGTTCAGGTTTCGTTAGTATTCCTTTAATTCGTTTCCATACACTCATGAGAATTACTCCTGTTCCTTATCTTATAAACAAGCTGCAATAATCAGTGCGCCCACGATATGTAAAGCGCCAGAGAACAACCCGTATCCTGTCTTCCCTTGCTGAATTCCCGTATCCAGATCCAGATTGGCCCATTTGCGAATCATAAAGTGTACAACACTCTCCAGAATCAACAAAATGATAAAGGATACAACGGAGACCAGCAGTGCTTCTCCCAGGTGACCGGCCGTAGAAATGGACGTAGCGAGTACATATCCTTGTGCAAATAATTTCATAACCATACGTGTCGTAACGGCCATATTGCCGGCCTTAACTTCAGCAAAATCCTTATATTTCGTGAACAGTGAATCAACATACATCAGGACAAACAGCAAAACCGAACCAGATCCGGTCCAGACCAGCATCGCCAAAATGTTCAAATCCATTTACACAGCCCCCACATATCAACATGAACCGCATTTAAAAGCGAAGGAGAAATACTCTTCTCCTCCGCTGGTTAACCTTGCTGACAACCAAGGTATTAGTTCTTATTATCGTACTGTTTCATCAATGCTGCGAGTTCGTCTTCAACAGCCTGATCTTTACCCAACTTCTCGAACTCATCATCCAAAGACTTGCCTTTGGAAGACATTTCGTTACTTGCTTCGGCCTGTGCTTCCATCTGCATCATTTTCTCTTCCATACGCTTCATACCAGCACTTGCAGTATCAGAGCCAAACCCATTCAACGCTTTGTTGATTTCCGTTTGGGCTTTTGCTGCATTATAACGGGCTACCAGTGTTTCACGTTTGTTCTTCATTTGAGTCAACTGCTTACGCATCTCGTCGAGCTTGCCACGCAGGTTATCTGCAGAAGCCTTGTTTTGGTCATAGCTGGTTTTGTACTCAGCCATCTTCTCTTCAGCAGCCTTTTTCTCTTCCAGGGCACGTCGAGCCAAATCCAGATTCTGAGCACGTGCCGCCGTATGCGCCTGCTCTTCACGTTTCTTCACAAGAGCTTCCTGCTCTTCGAATAACTGCTTGAATTTCTTCTCAATGGCGATCTGTTGAGCTACTGCTTTCTCCGCATCTTCCAGATCCTCTTGCATGTCACGGATATATTGGTCCGTCATCTTGATTGGATCTTCCGCCTTGTCAATAATGGCGTTGATGTTAGACATAGTTAGATCACGCAAACGTTTGAAAATGGACATTATGTTATTCCTCCTAGTCGATATTACATCGTATATAAACATACATACGTAACAATCTACAACTCGTTTCAATTTTAGCAAATAAAATCAAAACATTCGATGGCTCTTATGTTAGGAAGATCGTTTATCTTTGTTCAGATGATCCTCCATCAACCTCTCTGCAGTCTGCACGATTTCGTCGATCTGCATCCGCGTGATGGAATCAAAATGGATACCCATGATCACCGTAACGGTTACTTTCAGCTGCAAGGCAGCCTTTCGGGCAAGCCGCTCACACAGCTCTTGTTCTTTATGCCCAGGAATATGTACTGTCGTCCCGCTTACGCGCTCATGATCCACATAGAACGTGGCTACGGCGCCAATGTGCGCCTTTCCTCCGGTAACGAGAAAAACCTTATCTTCTCCTGCTTCAATAACCTGTAAACGTATGGATTTCAAATCATATGTACTCATACCCATCCACCTATCCTTTTCTATATGTTATATATGGAGGAATTATGGCTGTCATGAGCTAAATCGGCAATGAAACTTCTCACACTGCGCATATTTTATGGAGCCCCCGGGCATACCAAGGAGAACGTCATTTTGAAAAAGGAGGCCGATATTATGCGCGTACGCCTCATTATGCTGATGGTTATCGTTATTTTTCTCGGAGGATATCATGCTCCAGTTTCAGCGCGGGATGTTTCAAGCCCGCCAAGTGAATCCGTATCAGGTTCGGATTCTGCGGAAGAAGAACAACTGACATTGGGACAGTTACGTCAAAAATATGCCGATACGTTCAAAACCAATGGTCCTTCAACCAAGAAGGTTGCACTGACTTTCGATGATGTACCTGATCCACGGTTTACTCCACAAGTACTGGATGTATTGAAGAAGTACAATGTCAGAGCTACATTCTTCATCGTGGGTAGTCGTGCAGAGAAACATCCGGATCTGGTGAAACGCATCGTTAAGGAAGGGCATATGGTTGGTAATCACAGCTACAATCATCCTGAATTCAGTAAGCTGTCGATGAATGCCTTTCGCAAACAAATTTTACATACCGGGGATATTATTCGACGTTTGGCGGGTTATACGCCCAAGATGATTCGGCCACCTTATGGAGACATTAATGAAGAACAGCTGAGATGGGCTGCCAAACAACACTATAGCATTGTGAACTGGAACGTAGACTCCCTGGACTGGAAAGGCCTTTCAAAGGAACAGGTGAAAGATAACATCCTGTCTGCCGTGAAACCTGGCTCCATCGTTCTGCAACATGCTGGAGGAGGTGTAGGATCAAATCTTAACGGCACAATTGAGGCTTTGCCTGAAATCATTGAGGAACTACGTAATCGGGGATATGAACTGGTCACCTTGGACGAAATGCTGGGATTGCCAAAGGCCAAAGATTAAGATGACCGTGATAGAAATAAATGAGAATATTAAAAGGGTGCTGTTCAATCGCGAATTAGCGACTGGCAGACACCCTATTTGAATTCATTTTAAATGTTATTTTCTCTCTACTTCAGAATGTACAGCTCGATATCCTGAAAACCAAATGAGCTTACAGACTGTTTGCTACCCGGGATAAAGATATCAATCCGGTGACCTTTGATTGCACCGCCCACATCACGTGCTGTGGCTACAAAAGCTTGTTTTGGCAATCCTGGATGGCTGTGACCAGTTACCAGTACTTTAGTTCCAAGTGGAATCACACTTGGATCAACTGCAATCGTACCCAGTTCAAGGTCATTCCCGAAATAATCGACTGCACCCCAGCCTCCATTTTCAGACGGATCTGCAGAGTATGCCGTTGCTTTTACGTTCACAGCTTTGCTGTAATCGAATGTCTTACCCCAGGCTTGAACCACTTTGTTATCTGCGTTAACGTCCAAACTTGCTGTGGTAACCGTTTTGGCTGGGGTCTTGCTCTCCGTTGCCGCAGCGGCTGCAACATTGTTTGCCTTACCGGGAATCGTAATTTTCAAACCACCATAAATGTTGTAAGCCGAAATGTCGTTGTTTGCTTTAACCAACGTGTTGAGTGCTACTCCATATTGTTTTGATAAGGTGTAGAAGGTATCCCCTTCTTTGGCCACATGAACTGAATCGGCGTGAGCCGGAACGGCTTGAATGAGCATTGCTGTTGTCATTAATGCTACTGCTGTTTTGGCTATACGTTTCTTGTTAATCATGGTCTTCCTCCCTCATTATGCCTGCGAAGTTAGTTGTCGGATTCGGATGAGGAGCCACCCTATAGGTTCTTCGTTACATTTGAAACGTTATGTACCCCTAATTCACCCCAAGCAGTGTGCTGTAGATCTTCCCCCTGCACAATCTGCATCGTTACATCCCCCGCACTCCCTGTCCGGAAGTTTCGGCAGAGTTCAATATATCACAATTTTGTAACCTGAACTTGTAGTAATTCTTACCAAATGGTTTTTAGCATGTAAGCATTTGTAAGAATACTGGTTAATTCAGAAAATTTGGTTGACCCGATTCCTTTATATTTGGTAACAGAATAGTTACTTTTCCGAATGCTTACGCGATTATTATCCATAAAAAATAGCGTTACCGACTCGAAGTCAGTAACGCTATTTAATCACATCGTTTAGAGTACTTTGGCAAGAAAATCACGTGTACGTGAATTTTTTGGAGCTCCAAACACCTCATCAGGTGTTCCCTCTTCCACAATAACCCCGCCATCCATGAACAGGATTCGGTCTCCCACTTCACGTGCAAAACCCATCTCATGGGTTACGATGACCATTGTCATCCCGCCTTCTGCAAGACGTTTCATGACATCCAACACTTCACCGACCATTTCGGGGTCCAGTGCCGACGTAGGCTCGTCAAACAGCATCACATGCGGCTGCATGGCCAATGCTCTAGCAATGGCGATCCGCTGCTTCTGTCCACCAGACAGCTGATTCGGGAATGTATCTTTTTTATCGTACAAGCCCACGGTGTTAAGCAGATCAGCGGCGATTTTCTCCGCTTCCTGAGTGGATTGTTTCTTCACTTTAATTGGAGCAATCGTAATGTTTTGCTCTACCGTTTTGTGTGGGAACAGGTTGAAGTGCTGGAACACCATGCCCATTTTCTCACGAGTTGCGTTAATGTTATGCTTGGGGTCCGTGATTGACACGCCTTCAAAATCAATCTCTCCTGAGGTAGGCTGTTCCAGCAGATTCAGACAACGCAAGAAAGTACTTTTACCTGAACCGGAAGGACCGATGACCACGACAACCTCACCTTTGCCAATCGTCACGTTAATGCCCTTAAGCACATCGTTATTTCCATAAGATTTGTGTAATTGTCTAACGTCTATCACTTGCACTCAACTTCCTTTCCAGTCGTCCCAGCAGCTTGGACAAAATGAACGTCATTACAAAGTAGATGGCTGCTGCAATCAAAAATGGACTCAAGCCTTGGTACGTAATGTTCTTGACTACACTTGCCTGATACATAATATCCACCATACCGATAACTGAGATAATGGAGGATTCTTTGATGATAGTTATGAATTCATTACCGATCGCTGGTAATACAGCTTTGAAGGCTTGTGGCAATATGATATAACGCATCGCGGCGCCTCTTCCCATACCTAATGAACGCGCTGCCTCCAACTGACCACGATCCACACCTTGGATACCTGCACGGAAAATCTCCGCCAGATAGGCACCACTATTGATTGAAAGTGTAATGATACCTGCCTGAAGTGCAGTGAAGTTAATGCCAAAGCTCAGGGAAAAACCATAGTAAATAATCATCAACTGTACCAACATCGGTGTGCCACGGATCACTTCAACGTAAGCCGTACCGATCCAGCGCAAGATTGCAGCGTCATGCAAACGGAACAAACAGATGATCAATCCAATAATTACCCCGAAGATAACCCCAAGTGCAGACAACAGAAGTGTGTATCCTACACCTGTAGCATAGAAACTTTTGTACTCCCAGAATACTTGGAAAATATTTTGTGATTTGTTCGCTTTATCCGCCATCAAGAGGCTGGCGTCCGTCACCATCTGATTGATTTTATCTTCACTTTTCAGTCGCTCCAGTGTTCCATTTACTGCAGCTAGCAGCTCGGTATTACCTTTACGAATCCCGATTGCCGCTTCTGCTTGCTCTTCGTCTGGAACAGCAGCAGCAAGCCCAATGATATCGTCCAGATAACCTGCAGCAACGGTATCTTCAACGATTGCCGCGTCAATGCGTTTTGTTTGCAGTTGAAGCACGATATCCGAGATTTTATCCAGCGCAGTAAGCTTCGCTCCTGGAATACTCTGTCCGATCGTTTCCTGAATGGAGCCTTTCTGCACGCCAATCTTCGCATTTTCAAGTTCTGCCATGTTTGGATATTTGTCTTTATCCACATTGCGAACCATAATCACTTGTTTTGATTTATAATAAGTGTCGGAAAAATCGATACTTTTCTTCCGTTCATCCGTCGGCGTCATACCTGAAACCACCAGATCAACACGCCCGCTCTGCAATGAAGGCAGAAGACCGTCGAAGCCCATATCCTCAATCACAAGCTCAGCGCCAAGATCTTTGGCAATCTCTTTGGCGATCTCAATATCGAAGCCAACGATTTCATCTTTGCCATTAATCACTTTATGGAATTCATATGGTGCAAAATCGGCACTTGTACCGAGCACCAGCTTTTTACTGCTTGAATTATCTGTAGTTCCACTTGCAAGTGCCACAGGAACGGCAGTCGTCAGCAGAATAACAAAGGTCAACAGCATCATGGTGTAACGACTTATTAATTTCAACCTTTTTCTCTCCCCTTACAATACTTTGTATGCTTCTCATGTTGATGACTGAGTCATTATAAAGTACAATGCATGATTATGCAATGCATTTTGACATTACAAATCTTGACTTGTTTCTGAAAAAATGAAGCAAACATGATATAATCAATGAATTATTTTCATTTTTGCATAAGGAGTTTACTAATGACAGCTTACAAATCACAAATTCTGACGGTTATTGATCAATATGCTTCCCGTTTTAAAGCCATTTCATCATATATCGGTGCCAACCCCGAACTGGGAAATGAAGAGTATCTCGCTTCTGCCCGTTTGAAAGAAGAACTGCTCTTCCAAGGTTTCACTGTAGAGGCTCCAATCCTCGGTCTGGAGACAGCCTTTATCGGAACCTATTCGGCCGCCAAACCCGGCCCTACCATTGCTTTATTGTGCGAATATGACGCCTTGCCGGAGATCGGTCACGCTTGTGGTCACCATCTGATCTGTATGATGAGTCTTGGGGCCGCTGTTGGGCTGAAATCTATTCTGGATAAAGTAGGTGGAACGATTAAAGTATTTGGTACACCCGCAGAAGAGACACGTGGTGCCAAAGTTCCGATGGCGGAAGCAGGTTTGTTCGATGACTGTGATGTTGCCCTTATGGCGCATCCGTATTATGCCTACGAAAAGTCAGGCAGCTCGCTGGCGATTGACGCTGTGCAATTTGAATTCCATGGCCGATCTTCACATGCTGCTGCAAGTCCGCACGAAGGTATTAATGCTCTTGATGCCGTCATTCAAACGTTCAACGGGATTAATGCATTCCGTCAACAAGTGAAAAGCACCGTTCGGATTCATGGTGTGATCAACAACGGAGGTCAGGCAGCAAATATCATTCCTGACTATGCTTCTGCGCAATTTTATGTACGGGCAGCAACTCGTAAAGAACTGAATATCCTCACAGAACGTGTGATTCAGATCGCTGAAGGTTCTGCTCTCCAGACAGGATGCAAGCTGGTGACATCCAACTATGAAACGTCCTATGACGAGATGGTTACCAATGAAGCATTCTCAGCTGCGTTTAGTCAAAATCTGATGGAACTTGGGATCCCGCAAGAAGAGATTGTGAGTGGTAATGATCACGGCTCTATGGACATCGGTAATGTTTCCCTGAAATGTCCTGCAATTCATCCCTACATTCGTGTTGTAGACGAGGTGCATACACTGCACTCCATAGCCTTCCGTGACCTTGCACTTCAGGAGCGTGCGCTGGATGGCATGATTCTGGGAGCCAAGGCACTTGCAACAACAGCCTATGACGTACTGAGCCAGCCAGAGCTGCTTCAAACCATCCGCACGGAGTTCGAGCAAGCTATTCGCTAAAATTCACTTTCAACATGTTATATAGGGGTGCCCTGAACAATCTTGAATTCCAAGCTGTTCAGGGCACCCTTTTTTCTAAATTAGCTGTAAGTATATTCAGCACAAAGCTGGAAATGCTGTGAAAGAAACCTTTGAAAACGATGAAAATAATACATTTTATTACAGTAAATGCGATTCATTTGCTGGCTAACTTGGTTAATTATAACTATAAGCGCGTGTTCTAAAGACTGGTTTTCATAACTTATCCTATATTCAGGAGGTGCTGTCATGCTGCTCGAAGCCATGTATCATGTTCCTCGTGACAAGTGGGCTTATGCCTATAATTCGTCTACCATACATCTGCGCGTACGAACCAAACGTAATGATGTGCAATACGTGACTGCACTGACCGGAGATAAGTACGATTGGAATGGAACATACAAGGAAATTCAATTGGAGAAGGCTGCTTCGGATAACATGTTTGATTATTGGGAGGCGGCCGTCAAGCCACAATTCAAACGTCTCACTTATATATTTCGGATAACTGCCGGTTCAGAAGATGTTTTTCTTGCGGATAACGGAATTCATTATGAGACCCCCTATCCAACTGGAGGATATTATGAGTTCTCGTATATACATGAAATTGATGTGTTTAAGGTGCCCGAGTGGGCCAAAGAAGCCGTCTTTTATCAGATCATGACGGAACGGTTTGCTAATGGAGACCCCAAGCTGAATCCAATAGAAACGCATGACTGGGGTGGCAAACCTGAGTTAGACAATTATTTTGGTGGAGATCTGCAAGGTGTGCTGGATCATCTGTATGACTTAACTGAACTTGGCGTGAACGCCATTTACTTTACCCCGTTATTCCAGGCCAATTCCTACCACAAATACGACACAATTGATTATAAAAAAGTCGACCCCCATTTCGGTGATAATGCCCTGCTTAAACAATTGACAGAAGAATGTCATCGCCTGGGTATACGTGTCATGCTTGACGCGGTGTTTAACCATTGCAGCGAAGACTTCCCTCCTTTTCAAGACGTTCTCCAGAATGGGAAAAACTCTAAGTATGCCGATTGGTTCCACATCAATGAATATCCGGTTCAGATCAAGGATGGTATACCAACCTACGATACATTTGGTTTCTATGGCAACATGCCCAAGTTCAATACAGCCAACCCTGAGGTTAAGGCATATCTACTGGATGTAGCTGAGTACTGGATCAAGGAAATTAAGCTGGATGGGTGGCGTCTGGATGTAGCAAATGAGGTGGACAACCACTTCTGGCGTGATTTTCGCAAGGTCGTTAAGGCAGCGAACCCTGAAGCCTATATTGTTGGTGAAGTATGGAGCGACTCCTTGACCTGGCTTATGGGAGATCAATTCGATTCCGTCATGAATTATCCATTTGCCGACAAAGTGCTTCAGTTCTTCTGTGGTTCAATGGATGGTTATAACTTTGCCAACGAGATGGGTTCACTGATTATGCGCTATCCGCAACAAACCAACGAAGTGATCTTTAATATGCTGTGCAGCCACGATACCCCACGACTGCTCACCCGGTTAGGAGAAGACAAACGACGATTAAAATTGTCGGTAGTATTTCTTTTCACCTATATCGGTACACCTTGTATCTTCTACGGCGACGAAGTTGGGATTAGTGGTGATGCTGACCCGGATTGTCGAAAATGTATGGAATGGGACCCGGCCAAGCAAGACAGAGAATTGTATGATTTCTATCGTCTGATGATTGATTTACGCAAAAGTAATGAAGCCCTGCGCAAAGGACGCTTCCGATTCCTCAAGGCTGATCACAATGATCCCTGTATCGTCTACGAGCGTGTGGATGACAACCTTCACTTTACCGTATGGATGAACAATACACCTCAAGATCGAACGCTTTCTCATCCCATGGAAACAAAAGACTGGAAAGATGCATTAACTGAAGAGCCTGTGTTTCCAGCCGATGGAATGATGAACATTAAGCTTGACCCCTATGGGTATCGCATTTTGTACAGACAGCTTGATCCGGCAACTATCCAACACAACTGAGGTTTAAATTCTAAACAGTCATATAAAAGAAAAGAAAAACACTTCCACCGTCTCAGATGATACTTCATTCTGAACTTTGGAAGTGTTTTTTTGGATGAGAAAAAGCCACAGCATCATATGCTGTGACTCATTCAAGACTACATCAATTTACAGGGTCAAGTGTGATCCGACGATAAATATCCATATATTCTTCAGCTGAGACATTCCAGCTGTATTCTCCGCCCATTGCATTTTTCACAATTTTCTTCCAGTGTTCTGGCTGTTTGTAGATCTCCTCAGCACGCCGAATGGTACTCATCATGTCATGTGCGTTAAAGCTTGTGAATGAGAAACCATTCCCTTCTCCAGTAAACTCATTGTATGCCTGCACAGTGTCGTTCAGACCGCCTGTTTCCCTTACGAGAGGCACACTACCGTACCGCAGAGCCAGTAACTGACTAATACCACACGGTTCGAATCTGGACGGCATCAGGAAGATATCACTGCCTGCATAAAACCGACGGGATAATCCGTCGTTGAACTTGATCTGTGCAGACATTTTAAGTGGATAACGATTCGCGGCTTCACGGAACCAATGTTCATAGGACTGCTCCCCTGTTCCAAGTACAGCGAATTGAATATCATCATAATACAACAATTCATCCAGGATACGGCAGACCAAGTCAAGTCCTTTGGAATCCACAAGCCTTGTGACCATGACCATAAGAGGTACATCAGGACGAACAGGAAGTCCAAGTTCCTTTTGCAGCTCAATTTTGTTTTCCGTTTTCTTGGACAGACTTGTTCTGTATTTCACCGGGATCTTGGTGTCTGTAGCCGGGTTGTAGCTCTTGGTATCAATGCCATTTACAATCCCGCTGAATCGATCTCCAAGTGAACTAAGCAGTCCGTCCAGACCGTATCCGTAATAAGATGTTTTCACTTCCTGTGCGTAAGTTGGACTAACGGTTGTTACATGGTCAGCGTAGACAATTCCAGCCTTCAGGAAGTTGACATTACCGTAATACTCGGCTCCATCCACGGTGAAATATCGATCGTCCAGCTCAAGGATATCACTGAATAACTGATGCGGGAATACCCCTTGATACAACAAGTTATGTATGGTGAATACCGTACGAATATCACTGTAGAATGGATCGTGTCTGTAGTGTGCTTCAAGCACCAAAGGAATCATTCCTGCATGCCAGTCATGACTGTGCAACACGTCAGGCTTGAACTCAATCTGTGGCAACACTTCGAGAACTGCACGGTTGAAGAAGGCGAAACGCTCGCCATCATCCATATAACCGTACACTCCATCACGCCCAAAATAATACTCATTATCCACAAAATAAACTGGAATTCCATCATGAACCAGCATTTCTATTCCACAATAGGGTCTGCGCCAGCCAAGAGGCACATCCGTTGTAATTACGGGCTGTAACGCGTCTTTATACTCATCGGGAATCCCCTTGTACTTAGGCATAATCACCCGCACATCTGCCCCGCTCTTCTTCAATGCAAACGGGAGAGCACCGATTACGTCAGCAAGGCCTCCTGTTTTGATAAATGGATGTACTTCAGCAGCAGCAAATAGAATATTCATGCCTTTGTCCTCCTCTTCGGTTTGAGCGTGTTGCTTTCATTTTTATTCTTCGTTTTTGAACTGACGGAAGTTATACTCGCAGGTGATTCATCCGTTTTCCGACGTGTGTTCTTTTTTAGAATCACGATGCTAAGCGGAGGTAATACCAATTCGAGACTATGCGGATGCCCATGAAAAGGAATCTTTTCGGTAGGCAGTTGCATATCATTAGTAATGCCTGAACCGCCGTAAACGGAATGGTCACTGTTCAGAACTTCGGTATACATACCGGGACGCATGACACCAATCCGGTAACGCTCCCGCTTGACCGGCTGAAAGTTAATGAGCACAAGGAGTGTATCCGCAGGTTTTTTTCCTTTGCGTACGTATGAAATGACACTCTGGTCCTGATCATCCGGAGTGATCCATTCATAACCGTCCAAGGAATGATCAAGCTCCCACAAAGCTTTTTCGCTCAAGTACAGGTTAGACAGCTCACGCTCAAACTTATGCAAATTGCGGTGACTGTCATAATCCAGCAAGAACCAATCCAGTTGATCCTCATCTTTCCATTCGATGAACTGGCCAAAGTCTCCACCCATAAACAACAGCTTTTTCCCTGGGAAAGTCATAAAATAGCCCAGAAAAGCACGCATGCCGGCAAATTTCTGCTCATAGGTTCCTGGCATCTTGTCGAGGAGTGACTTTTTGCCATGAACAACCTCGTCATGTGACAGAGGTAGCACATAATTTTCAGCAAAGGAGTATACGACCGGGAAAGTCAGCAAATGATGTTTGGAAGGACGCTCATGAAAATCAGATTCCATGTAATCAAGCGTATCGTTCATCCAGCCCATGTTCCATTTGTAGTTGAAACCCAGACCACCTTCATCTACAGGTAAAGTCACCATTGGCCATGCACTGGATTCTTCAGCCATCATCAATGCATAAGGGAAATATTTGAACACTGTCTCATTCAGCTGCTGCAAAAAGGCCACAGCTTCCTTGTTCTCAAGACCACCTTCATCATTGGTACGATATTGTCCTGGCTGCTTCTCAAAATCAAGCCGAAGCATACTCGTAACCGCATCAACACGGAGTCCGTCAAAATGATACATCTCCATCCAATATAAAGCATTGGAGATCAGAAATGAACGAATCTCAGGTTTCGAATAGTCAAAGCTAAGTGTGCCCCAGCCTGGCTTCTCTGCTAACATCGGATCTGCATACTCATACAAAGGCGTACCATCAAACATACGCAACCCATGAGCGTCTTTGGCAAAATGTGCAGGTACCCAATCCAGCAATACGCCAATCCCTGCCTGATGTAGTGTATCCACTAGATACATCAGATCTTTTGGATGCCCATAACGACTGGTTGGCGCATAAAACCCTGTGTTTTGGTAGCCCCACGAAAGGTCATATGGATGCTCACTGAGGGGCATCATTTCAACATGTGTATATTTCATTTCTAATAAGTAAGGAACAAGCAAATCAGCCATCTCGCGATAACTATAGAGGCTTCCGTCTTCTTTGCGCTTCCAGGTTCCCATGTGCATTTCGTAAATATGTAGAGGTTTGTTATACATGGCACGTTGTTTGCGTCTCCAGGCTCCATCATTCCATTTATACCCTTCGATTGAACTGGTGACAGAGGCTGTCTGAGGTCGAACCTCTGCTTGAAACGCATATGGGTCCGCTTTGAGCAATTCTGTTCCATCTTCCGTTAATATACGGAACTTGTATAAAGTTCCTTCGCTAATTTCCGGAAAAAAACGACTCCAAAATCCTGATTCGGGTATCTTATATAAAGGTTCCTTTTCGCCTTTCCATTCATTGCGGTCCAGAGCCAGTCCTACTTCTACGGCATTTGGTGCCCACACGGTAAAGCGATACCCCCGAAGGCCATCGCAAGTCTCAGGCTGCGCGCCCAACATTCGATAACTGTGATGAAGGTTACCTTCATGAAATAAATAAATATGCTCCGGCAATATGTCCGGGTGTGCTAACGGTTGAATGGCCAAGAGATCACCTTCTTCTCAAGAAAATAGATATAACAGTAACCATTACCCCAGTCTAGCCAAGTTGAAAAGAAAAATGCGGTGGTTTAGAAAATGTTGTCTTTTTTCTGAATTTTTACAGTAACAATCGTTTCATCTGCTCTACTTTGCGTTAATGATGTACTACAATGCACAATATTTTGGGAGGGAAACGATTATGTTTAATAAAGATTGCATCGCTATGCTGTTGGCGGGAGGAGAAGGGAAGCGATTAGCCCCTTTAACCTCGAGTATCGCAAAACCCGCTGTACCGTTTGGCGGGCACTACCGGATCATCGATTTTCCTCTCAGTAACTGCGTAAACTCAGGGATCGATACTGTAGGAGTATTGACGCAGTACCAAGCGGAATCTTTACACGATCACATCGGTGGAGGAGAACCATGGGGACATGGCAACTCAAGTGAGGCAGGAATCTCCTTGCTTCCATCTTATCATACAGGAAATGACGAATACTTGGGAACGGCGGATGCTATTTATAAAAATATCGACTATATTGATCAACAAAACCCCGAAAATGTTCTAATTTTGTCGGGTGACCATATTTATCATATGAATTATCGCGATATGTTGGAGGCTCATCAAGCCAATAATGCCGCAGCAACGATTTCAGTTATGGAAGTTCCATGGGATGAAGCACATCGCTTTGGGATCATGGCTGCCGATGCTGATTTGCGTGTAACCGAGTTTGCCGAGAAACCGGCTGAACCAAAAAGTAATCTGGCTTCAATGGGCATTTACATGTTCAAATGGGATTATCTGAAACGCCATCTCTTGCAAGATGCCGCTAACCCTGAATCCAGTCATGACTTCGGTAAAGATGTGATTCCTCAAATGTTGAACGAAAATAATCCCCTCTTTGTCTATAACTTTAATGGTTATTGGAAAGACGTAGGTACGGTTAAGAGCCTTTGGGATGCACATATGGATCTGTTACACAACGAGGAAGACTGGAGTCTGCAAAAAGAAAACTGGCCGATGTTTACTCGCGACTGGCGCTCCAAACCAAGTGCTTACAAAGCAAGACATACAAAGATCGAACATGTTACTTCCATGATTCACGATTCTTGTGCAATCGAAGGTCGTTCGGAACGTTCCGTTATCTTCTGCGGTGCAGAAGTGGGTAAAGGCTCTGAAGTTAAAGACAGTGTTGTTATGCCTAACGCACGCATAGGCCGTGGGGTTCACATCGAACGTGCCATCATCGGTGAAGGTGCAATAATCAAGGACGGTGCAATCGTTAAAGGTACAGCAGATGAAATTGTGGTCGTTGGACCTAACGAGATCGTCTCTGCCAAACCGGCTGTCCGTACGCAACCTGTTCGTATGTTGAAAGAAGTATATGAGAAAAGTGGACGCCTGCGCACTGGCGAACTTTCTTCATAAGAATATGCAAAAAAGGTGAGCCTTGGATGGCTCACCTTTTTTTTGTGTTGATATGGAAGTTATAAAGCGTACATGCTCGATCATCAGGTAGAAAAATCGCTTATCTTTTAAAACCTTAAGACTTTTCTAGATCTGACTTTGTATCGCTAGCATCACTAGCTGTTCGCTCATCTGTGACTTCAGCATCACCAGACGCGGTTACAGATTCTTCTGGACCCATCTCCTCAGACACAGCCGGTAATGTAACCGTAACGGTTGTCCCCGATCCGAGTTCACTTTGCATCGTGATCGTTCCCTCATGCAGTTCTACCAGTTCTTGCGTAATCGCAAGACCCAGCCCCGTTCCCCCATTTTGATGATTCACCTGGAAGAAACGGTCCCGTACTTTAATTAAATGTTCTTCACTAATTCCGATACCGGTGTCCTGAACAGCTGCAATGATCTGACCATTCTCCTCTTTGACCGACAAGAAGATCCAGGAATTCTCATGTGAAAATTTGATCGCATTATCCACAACATTCAGGAAGACTTGTTTCAGTCTGTTACCGTCTCCATGGACATTATAAGCACGAGTCTCGTCCGTTTCCAACTTGAGATGGACCTGTTTTTGTTCCGCTTTGGCCCAGACATTCAACATCGTTTCCTGTACAATTTCACGAATGTTGACGGTTCCTTTGACCAGCTTCATCTGATTCTGCTGCAATTTGGAGAAATCCAGCATCTCTTCAACAAGTCCAATCAGTCGTTCGGTTTCCTTGGAGATAATACCCATACCGATACGGGTTTCTTCCGGATCATAACCGCCTGAATCCAGTGTCTCGCTCCAGCCTTTGATACTGGTCAAAGGTGTTCTTAATTCATGTGAGATCGAAGAGATAAAATCATCTTTGATCTGATTACTGCGCACGATTTCATGTGCCATGAAGTTAAGTGTTGATGCCAATTCGCCCAGTTCGTGCTTATAATTCCCCTTAACCCTGACATCCAGCCGTCCTCTAGCCATTTGGGCAGATACTGCGGTGATGTTGTTAATTGGACGTACAATGGAATTTGCCATACCAATACTGATGATCAACACTATAGCAAGCACGCCAACACCGACGGCAGCGGCGAGTAGTCCCATATTCAACAGCTTTGAATTCACATCTTCAAGTGATGTCAGATATCGAATAACATAAGTATTTTCGCCGCCCAGATCAAACTTGTGTGAAACGGCCATGACGGATTCTCCAGTACCCGGTTGTCTTCCAATCCAGCGTCCCATATCCCCATTCAGAGCCTGCATAATATCACTGGTTTGCAGCACAGCACGGTCAGATTCAAAAGCAGTCGAACTCGCCAATACGCGCCCGTTCAGATCCAAAATTTCCAATTCAGTATTGGACAATGCCAAGTTCACAAGGAGTCTAGACAGATTATTGCCATCCTCCGTAGTATTCTCACGAGCGATCGGCTCGAAAAAGTCCTTTGAATTAGAAATGTGGGTACTAATCGTATTGTAGATACTCTCATAATAATACCTTTGAACTGCCAACATAAATACGAATTCGACCAACAGCAGAGCGAGAAAAACTACAAAGAAATAATGTAGTACGATCTGCCGAGTAATGCCTTTTTTAATCATTGCTCCCGGCCCTTCCATTTGTACCCGTGACCCCATACTGTCTGCAGGTATTCGGGCTCGGAAGGATTGTTCTCAATTTTCTGACGCAGACGACGAATGTTGACATCCACAATTTTGGGATCACCCATGTACTCTTTTCCCCATACGTGATCTAACAAAACATCGCGGCTGAGCGGTGTATTTTCTTTTTCCAGGAAAAACTGAATCAAGGAAAACTCCGTTGGAGTCAACTCAATGGCTTCATTCTGTTTTTTGAATTGCTTGGAGATCAGGTCCAGTGAAAATGGCCCGGACTGGAACGTAACCTTTGCCGCAGTTTCCCGATGCACGTTCACGCGGCGTAACAATGACTGAATACGTGCAATTAACTCTGTTGGGCTGAAAGGCTTGCTGACGTGATCATCTGCACCAACGGAGAGTGCGTACACTTTATCCTGTTCCTGAACTTTCGCGGTCAGAAAGATGATGCCCAGACGTTCATTGGTTTCACGGATCCGTCGACACACCTCGAATCCATCAATACCTGGTACCATGACATCCAGCAGAGCCAGATCAATATCCGGTACTGTCTGCAGTATGCGAAGCGCTTCATGACCGTCACCCGCTTCAAGCACTTCGAATCCGTTTCTCTTTAAATTAATCACTATAAAACTGCGGATGGATTCTTCATCCTCAAGAATAAGTACTTTACTCATTAAGTTCTCCCTTTCTATTCAGCTGAGAAGTATTACTCAGTGCATCTTTACCCGCCTCTGATTGTGCTACCCGTGAAGCAATAACCCGATCTTTGGTACGCGTAATTTCCTTCCAGCTTTTACCCTTCTCCTGTTCCCACTTGGAAAGGGTGAAATATTTGATCTCTGCTACGGTTTCGTCCGTATCAATCATTTTAAATCGAATATATTTTTCCTTCTCCGATTTGGTGTCAATAGTAATCTTACCGTACCACTCTGGCTTGAGATTTAGATGGAATAAATCAGCATCATCTCGGAATTGGAATGAGACAAATTTCTTGCTATCTTTGCCATCCCACTGATAATAGGTGTAAAACCACAACCGAGAGTCAAATACGTAATGCTCCCAACCTTTTGGAGTCTCTTTGAGCCCAAACTCAATAATACCATCATTATCAACATCACCGCTTAAAATTTTGTCATCTCTATACGTTTGATCCGGTGATTTGAAAGCATTGACTAACTTGTTATCTTTAACATACATAATTTGCGAGAAGGAACTCCGATCATCCAGCTCGGCATCCAGTACAATGCCCATCTGTCCTTTGGCAATCTCTCCGCCCAGAGCATTATAAACTTCTTTAACGGTATAATCGGTCTGCACCCGATCAACTTCCTTGAAGCTGCCATCTTCGTACTGGTATAACGCAATCGTTGCAAAACCGCTGTTGTTCAGCGAAATGATAACAAAATCACTTTTACCATCTCCGCTCAAATCCAGCGTGTTCCCCTGCGCATCATCAATGATATATTGATTATACGGAACTCCACCCAAGACCTGCTCCAGTGCCCCGCCCTTGTAGGAATATGCAGTCAGGGCTTTCTGCTCCTGCAGGCTTACACCAAGAATAATATCCGGATTTCCGTCATTCGTAATATCCAATACTTTAAAGGATTGCAACTCATTTCCCGGCACATCAAATGTAAGTTTTTTAACCCATGTGCCTCCCTGCTCTTCCAAAATCATGCCATGGATTCGCACATTCTCATTTGGTGTCTCATAAAAAACAATCGCTTCCCGAGTTCCATCCCCATTCAGGTCTTCCACCCGAATCATGCTGGTATTATTCATATCCTTGGGACGAATCAATGTACTCTCTGGCGGCAGTTTAACCTGAACCACGTTGTACAGTTTCTCCTTATCGGTGGACATCATTGGTTTTCTCATCAAACCCTTGGGGTCACTTATAACTGTGCATCCGCTTAGAACAGAACCAAGCATAATCGCCATAGTTCCTGCTGCTACAAAGCGTCCCCACCGTGAATTAAACAATCTCATCACTCTTTTCAATAGTTTAAATCTGGTTTTTTTCTTGCTGTGTCAGTCTTCGTCCACGAATATCAAAAGCAATCTTACCTTCTGCCAATCCCCAGATCCGTGTGGCATGTTTCTCAGCAAGCTCAATAGGCAGTACTGCAATGACTGTTGCACGTTCTTCTTCACATAATTTTCGCAGCGTTTCCAGCACCGAATCTGCTGTGTGAGGGTCAAGACCAATCACTGGTTCATCCGCCAAAACGACTTTGGCACCATGAGCAAGTGCTCTTGCAATAGCAACACGCTGCTTCTCGCCACCACTGAGCTTCTCTGCTATTTGATGTGCTTTATCAAGTAATCCCAATCCTTCGAGATAATCCATAGCACCCATATAATCATCGGAACGTACCATACCGGTTACCATTCTCCATACGGGAGTCTGACCCGATCGTCCGATTAATACATTTTTAAGAGCCGTACGTCTGGGAAATAATTCTGGATTCTGTTCCAAGTATGCCCATTCCCGTTTGATTTTCCGTTTTCCAGACCAGCCTTCTTTCAAAATCTCGGCGCCATCCACCGTAAACCGGCCTGAATCCCATTTTTCCATCATGGCCAAACATTTAAGCAACATGCTTTTACCGCTACCGCTTGAGCCAACTACAGCTATCATTTCACCCTGTTGCATATCAAATCGAATATCCCGTAGAACGGGAACGCGGTCCACGCCAACGGATTTACTCAAGTTCTCTACTCTGATCATCGCGATGTCTCCTCTTGTCCATGTTTTTCCCTACCACTAGTGTACTCGGAAATGGACATCAATTTCCATGCGAACACCAGCTTCTATTTTAACACAGATTCGAACTCAGGTTTACGACGAAATAATATACCTGCCAAGCCGAAAAGAAGGTACAGGATTCCGAGCAAGGTGAACATGCTTCCGGGTGAAATCCAGTTGATCATCTGACCACCCAGATTCGGCCCAATAATACTTCCAATCGTGAAATGAAAAGACGCCACGACGTTGGCTGCAGGCAGCAACACTTTAGGCAGAATATCTGCGGCATAGGCCAGGCCCAGTGAGAAAAAGGAGCCGACCAGGCCGCCTGCGATTGTTAACAATACAAGCGTCCACCAGAAATGCGTACCTGCCACTGGAACCAGCATGAAGATGATTCCCCCGCTGATGCCCGCAAACATCAATATCTTCTTCCGCCCATATCGGTCACTCAACATTCCGAGAGGTAATTGAAGGAACAAACCTCCAATCCCGATAAAAGGAAGCAACGACGAAATCTGATTGGTATCGAATCCAATACGTAGCCCATAAACGGGGAAGTTACTATTCATACCCGCTTCCATATATCCGTATAAGAGTGCTGGTAAAAGTGCATACCAGGCCCATGCCAGACTACGACGGAAGCGACGTTCAGGCAGTTGGCCATGCTCTGCTTTTTCCGGTTTTGTATCCGGAAGCTTCATTAATACCAGTATAAGCACTGCTGCTATACAGATGAACAAGACCCAGAAAGGGACAGCATCACCGAAGCCAAGCAGCTTAATTCCCAGCGGTCCAATACTGAAGCCCAGCCCGTAGGACATGCCATATAGTGATATGTAGCGTCCACGCTTTTCAGGTGCAGTAACAAGTAGCACCCAGAGCTGAGCCGCATAATGAAGTGCGCTATCTCCTATTCCAACGATCAGACGCAATATGAACCATATTTTAATATCTGGAAAATACGGAAATAGTATTAAAGGGACCATGACTAATATCAGGCCACCTACAATCAACTTTTTGAAACCGAATGCACCCAGTAGTCTCTCCGCAACGAGAGTCATGGCAAAAGAGCCAATGTACAACGCGGCGGCGTTTAATCCGTTTAAACCTGGTGAAACCCCTTTTTGCTCCAAAAAAATCGAAAGCACAGGTAGCAAAAGCCCCTGACTTATTCCCGCCACCACAATAACCGTAATCAAAATGAGATAGTTGGCTGTCGAGTGTGATAGTTTGGGACGAGTAATCGATGACACGAATTCATTCCTCCTGCGAGCACACAAAGAAAAATCGCCATCGCTGACGACTTTTGTATGGTATACATATGGTTTTAAACTGCTATTCTTGAATCAGGGCTTTGCCCCGGACTTGAACATTATAGTGGACAACGCCCTGCAAAACAAGCCATAATAGAGGTTGTTCAAAAAGTTCACTTTTGATTACGAATCATGCCTAGTGGCATCATCAGCTTCGAAGATGAATTTCAGCCGAAATGTCCGTTGCTCACGTAGTTTTCCTACGCTCCGCTACTCCATTTCCATCTTCTTGGTACTGAAAACCAGACTTTTTGAACACGCACTAATCGTACTTAAGTCGCTGCGTACATTTAGATGTGACGGGAGGATTCTGCAACATTATGGCTTATCATGTGAAAATTGATGTTTCACCGATATATGAAATGCTTAACAGCTTTCTGGTTTATGTCACGAAAAAATGGATTCAGCATCTGGATATTGGTCCTGAATGGATTCTGGAAGTGGAAGGCAAACTAAGTTCCAATGTACGAGCTGCGCTCGCACCTGCTGCCACTTGGCCTTTTGATGATTTTGATGTTTTGTTTGCATGGGCAGCCTATCAAAATGATACATCGGAGAATCGAGATTTCCTCGACATGCTTGCCGGAATGACAGTGGAAGACCTGTTTGCACGTGTGTCTCCTCTTCTGCCCGCTCTTACAATAGAAGAATCTACGCGCATTCGGAACAGTTATGTCCCATTATTGCGACTATGGGATGAACACTACTGTCAGAATATGAGCGAAGATCAGCGTGTGTGGCTGGAAGAAGATGCCGAAGAAAAACGCATTTTGCTTGATAAAATGGGCTCTGAACTGCTTATTGAATATGCTACAGCGGGCGTTCTTGTTGAACCGATGCCTGGACTGAACGAAGTCATCCTCTTCCCAACGGTGCACAATCGTCCTATTAATATGTACTGCTTCTATGAGGGTATGATGATCATGCAGTATCCCGTAGATGCACCTGAAGAGAACGAAGACCAGCCACCAACATGTCTTTTACGTTTCACCCATGCGCTGGCTGATCCCGAAAGACTTCGCCTGCTTCGTTACGTATCGGATGAACCCAAATCCCTCGCTGAGATGTGTGAAGAATTGGGTAAAGACGAAGACACGGTCAAAGACCAGGTTATGGCGCTACGCATCGCAGGTCTGCTACGGACCCATCTGCTCGGAAGTAACCGTAAAGAGAAATACAGTATTCGGCCGGATGGCGTATCTGAATTAAATATGTTCCTGGAATCCTATATTCGCATTTAATTTAGTTGAACCATTGTGGATTTACTGGCTACAAGGAGTGAGTTAGATCATGAAAATAATGAAACAACATATTTTGTTTGACCTTGATGATACACTCGTATATTGCAACAAGTACTTCAACCTGATTTTGGGAGAATTCTTTGAGAATATGCAAGAGTGGTTTGATGGACATTCTCTGACAACACAAGAGATTCGGGAAAAACAGCTGGAGATCGATGTAACCGGAGTGAACAAGCTTGGTTTTGCGAGTCATCATTTCCCGCAATCCCTGATTGATACCTACCGTTATTTCTCCGGCAAGTTCGCCAGATTAACCTCTCCCAGAGAAGAGTCTTATCTGAGTAAATTGGGTATGAGTGTGTACGATCAGGAGGTTGAACCCTACCCTCATATGGTTGAAACGCTTGAGAATCTCAAAGGTGCTGGACATTCCCTCTACTTATATACGGGCGGCGAAACCGTGATCCAGCAGCGCAAGATTGATCAGATGAAACTCTCGGCTTATTTTGATGATCGGATCTATATCCGACAACACAAAAACGTCGAGGCACTGGAAGGCATTCTGTCTAACGGTCCGTTTGATCGTCGTGCAACTTGGATGATTGGCAACTCACTACGCACAGATATTATGCCTGCTGTAAAAGCCGGAATTCACAGCATTTATATCAAACAACCGAATGAATGGCAATACAATATCGTAGAACTTCAGCCTAATCCGGAAACGTCGATGTATACCATCACTGCACTGGAAGAGGTCCCTAAAGTCATACACGAAAATATACAGCAGCAGCAACAGAAAAGGACCCTTGGTTAAGGGTCCTTTTGCTGTATGTTAACTGTTAACTAAGATCAAGCATCCTGCTTCTCGCCAGATAATTTGCCTGTTACTACGTCCTGCAAAATAATACGCGCTTTCACCGTACTCCCGTCTTTTCGTTTGAAAGACAGCACTTGTGTACTGCCCTTCTCAATCAGCGATTTTAACATCGTACTGGTGATTTTTTTGCCCGCATACTCTTTCCAGACCACAAACGAACAGCCTTCCTTGAAACGTGAGCATCCATAACCCTTCTTGCCCTCTATAATCTGACCCGAGCAGCCGGGAGAAGGGCAAGGTGCCAGTAACTCTCTCACTCCAGATGAGCTCGCACTTGAGGACGGCGCCTTGGTGGTCGTGCTTTTCCCACTGCCAACTCTCGATGAAGATGCCGTAGCCTGACGAGACGTTTTTACAGTTGAACCGCCACTAGCCATCTTGGCAGATGTCCTTGTATTCCCGGCCTGCGTTCTGGCTCCCTTGCCTTTTCCCCTACCTCCACGCGAA
Source organism: Paenibacillus sp. FSL H7-0940 (assembly GCF_037979415.1). Classification (NCBI taxonomy): domain Bacteria; kingdom Bacillati; phylum Bacillota; class Bacilli; order Caryophanales; family Paenibacillaceae; genus Paenibacillus; species Paenibacillus sp. FSL H7-0940. The sequence goes on along the minus strand of NZ_CP150280.1, from coordinate 1,657,137 downwards.
TCTTCCCCAAAAGCATCTGCTGGTGCCGGGGCTTGTACACGCACTTTCTCAATGATGGACAAGGTGAATTTCTTAACGTTCTCCATGAACTTGTCCTGACCCGCCTCACCTTTGGAAATCTGATATAACCTTCTTTCCCATTGCCCGGTCATCTCAGGTGAAGTTAACAGATCTACACCCGCGCGACGAATCAACTCAATAGCCGTTCTGCCTTTGAGCGTTAACTGCATTTTCTTCCCTTGCAGCGTAATGTAACCTACGTTTTTGAGACGCTCAATTGTAGCCGCACGTGTAGCCGGAGTACCCAGACCACTATCTTTCATCGCATCTCGCAGCTCTTCATTCTCGATCTGCTTGCCTGCACTCTCCATCGCTTTCAGCAATGTTCCCTCGGTATAACTTTTGGGAGGCTGGGTCGCCTTCTCCTTGAACTCACTCTTCGTACATTGAACAGGCAATTCAGGTTGTACAGCAAAAGCCTTGTCCGTCCACTCTTCAGCTTCCTCTTCCTCATTGCCGTTTTTCTTGGTCTTTTTCTTGCCTGCAGCCCCCTGTTCCTGATCTCCAGAACCGAGAACCACTTTCCATCCGAGGGACAACAGCTCTTTGACAGATGTCTTAAACTGATGTTTCTCCACTTCGGTGAGCACGGTATGTTGCTTATACTCCGCCGGAGGATAAAAGTGAGACAAGAAACGTCTTACAATCAAATCATAGATGTTCTGCTCATCCTTGGATAAGGTACCTGGTCGCTTCAAAGTAGGTAGGATCGCATGGTGATCCTCAACCCTACTCGGATTACATACCCCTTTATTATTCTTATGAACAAGCTCTGGCTTGGCCCCTTGCGCAAGCTCACTATAGGTACCATTTTTAAGCAGGTTTAGTGTTTTGTGCATACCTTCAATATTCTGTTCTGTAACATAGTTGGAGTTTGTCCGCGGATACGAAATTACCTTGTGTTTTTCGTACAAGGCCTGTGCAATATCCAGTGTTTTTTTGGCTCCATATCCAAACTTGGCATTGGCTTCACGCTGTAAAAGGGTCAGGTCATACAAACGATACGGATACTCCTTCGTCTGCTTTGCTTCGTATTTGGTAATCTGCCCTGTCTTGCCCTTCACACTGGCTGCAATGGCCTCTGCTGCCTCCGCATCGGTCAACTTATCTCCCTGACGCAGTCCCCGGTACTCAACACCTTCCTGCCGAAACCAGGCGGCTACTTCATAAAAGGTCTGTGACTGGAACGCTTCAATCTCGATTTCACGATCGTAGATTAGCGCGAGTACCGGCGTCTGCACACGGCCTACAGACAACAATGCATTATGGCGGGTTGTAAACGCCCGTGAGGCATTCATCCCGATCAGCCAATCGGCTTCACTTCTGGCGCGAGCAGCATGGGTCAGATTTTCAAATTCAGAGGCATCCTTCAGACCATCAAAACCACGTCTAATGCTCTCTGCCGTCAAATCCGATATCCATAAACGCTTTACAGGCTGACGCAGCTTCAATTGCTGTTGTATGAGGGCGAAAATGTACTGACCTTCTCTCCCTGCATCGCAAGCATTAACGATCGCTGAAGCCCGTTTTGCCAGTTCTCCAATCATTTTAAGCTGATCTTTAGTCCTCGGATTGGGTACAATCTTGAACTGATCGGGTATGATCGGGAGGTCCGCTATATTCCAGCGTTTGTACTTTGTATCATAGGCATCCGGTTCAGCCAGTCCAAGCAAATGCCCTATCGCCCAAGTGATGATGTAATGTTCACCCTCCAGATACGTGCGATTGTTCTTGGCCTTTGGTTCTATGACGGCGGCAATGGTTCGACCCATGTCGGGTTTTTCCGCTATAACCAGTGTCTTCATCCGTCCATCTCTCCTCCTTCACCGTCCGCATGACGGCAAAAAGGGGCATTCCGCCGACGGAAGCCCCTTGCTTCTGAAACTCATTATATCAGATTTTGGATTCGGGAGCACCTTCCCGAAATGAATTATCCTGCTGCCTGTTCCTTTAATACATGCTTTTGTCTGCACTCTTTGCATACTCCTTGGAAATCCAGACGATGATCCGTAACAGCAAAGCCATACTGACGCTCGATTTGTTGTTCCAAACGAAGCAGACCATCTTCCATAATCTCTTCCACTTTACCACATTCTGTACAGATCAAATGATGGTGGTGATGGGAACCGTCTGTACTTCGCAGATCAAAGCGCGCAGCGCCGTCACCAAAGTTAATCTTTTCAACGACCTGAAGGTCACTCAGCAGTTCGAGAGTGCGGTATACGGTAGCCAATCCAATCTCAGGGAACTGCTCCTTAACCAGCAGAAATACTTCCTCTGCGCTAAAATGATCCTTTTCATGTTCAAGCAATACACGTACAGTAACTTCCCGTTGTTGTGTTAACTTATATCCTTTTTCAACCAATTGATTTTTAATGTGAAAGATCTGTTCTGAAATGGACTTGTCCCGGTTACTTGCCATAGCAGGTCGCACCTCCGATTTATATTCATTGAAATTTACTTTTATCGTACAGATTCATGGTTTCAGTTAATCCTTATTTATAATCATTATAATATAATAATAAATCTTTATCACTTAAAAAGCAATGATATTGCTCACACTTACATGAAATATGTAGTCAAATTGGTTAAAATAACAGCAAACAACCCTCGCTGATCGCGAAGGTTGTCATTGATATCTTATTCTATACTTTACACCAGAACCGAAGCACCCATCAAGTATTTGTCCACTTCACGAGCAGCCTCACGGCCTTCATTAATCGCCCATACAACCAAGCTTTGACCACGACGCATGTCACCTGCTGCAAATACTTTATCCACATTGGTGTTGTATTTGCCGTAACGTGCCTTAACGTTTGTGCGACGATCTGTTGCAAGTCCCAGTTGCTCTACCAACGTTTGTTCCGGTCCATCAAAACCAATGGCAATCATGGCCATCTGAGCCGGGAATACACGCTCTGTACCTGGAATCGGCTGATAAATCTTGCGACCAGTCTCATCCACAATACGCTCGATCTGTACTGTATGCAATTCTTTGAGGTTCCCCTCATCATCTCCGACAAATTTCGTTGTCATGATGGAGAACTCACGCGGATCTTGACCAAACAACGCTTTGGCTTCCTCTTGCGCATAATCAAGTGTGTATACGTTCGGGAATTGTGGCCAAGGATTATTAATGCGATCACGCTCCATAGGCGCTTGTGTATGCGTACCGAATTGAGTGATCGTACGACAACCATGGCGCAGCGATGTAGCCACACAGTCAGATCCTGTATCACCGCCACCAATGACGATAATATCTTTATCTTTAGCGGACAGATATTGACCATCTTCCAGATTGGAGTCCAGATAACTCTTAATACTGCCATTCAGGAAATCCATTGCGTAATGAACGCCTTTTAAGTCGCTGCCTTCAATATTGAATTCACGCGGCTTCGTTGCACCACCGCACAATACAACAGCGTCATATTCATCCACCAGTTGTTGTGCTGCTATATCTTTACCAATCTCGGTGTTCGTAATGAATTGAATGCCTTCTGCTTCGAGCAGATCAACACGACGTTGAACTACGTTTTTATCCAATTTCATCGTTGGGATACCGTACATCAGCAATCCGCCGACACGATCCGAACGCTCATATACGGTTACCGAGTGTCCTGCTTTATTTAACTGAGCGGCAGTAGCTAATCCCGCTGGACCTGAACCTACCACAGCTACACGTTTACCCGTACGTTTTTCAGGAGGTTGGGGAACGACCCATCCTTCTTCGAAACCTTTTTCAATAATTGCTTCTTCAATCGTTTTGATGGTTACAGGCTGACCAATTAAGCCAACTGTACATGATCCTTCGCAAGGAGCTGGACAGACGCGACCTGTAAACTCTGGGAAATTATTCGTTTTGTGAAGGCGCTCAAGTGCTTCTCTCCACAATCCGCGATATACAAGATTATTCCATTCTGGAATCAGGTTATGCACGGGGCAACCTGACGTGCCACCAATCATATCTATACCTGTATGGCAATACGGGGTACCACAATCCATGCATCGTGCACCTTGTGTTCTGAGCTCTTCTTCAGCCATGTGTTTATGAAACTCTTCCCAATCCTTAATCCGCTCCGCTGGCTCACGATCTGTTGGCAGTTGACGTTTGTATTCCATAAATCCAGTAGGTGTAGACATCTTACGTTTTCCCCCATCCGTTCTTGTCTTAATCCCTTCATGTGCATGGTTCTATATGAAATGGATTACTCATTACTTGAGTTTTTGTCTATTGTATCACAAAATCTTCTCGAAGATATTTCAATTATAGTAGCATTTACTGTGCTGAATATTAAATGGATTATCCGCATAATTATTTGTATTTTATACATCATATCTTTCAAGTCTACCCATGGTCAATACCCTTATTTTGGTGTTAAATGTGGTTTTGAACTGCGAAATCTGGCTTGTGTTAAAGAAATAAAAGGTCGAAACGTTAAGTGAATGTCAGATAATTTGTCATCAAATTCAACATATTTTGCTATAAATCGTTCTCAATTCCGAATATCAGACCTGTTTTAGGGCTTCACAACGTTAAAACCTCAAAACTTTTACACTTTTTTACTGTTTAATGCTTGGCCGTATGTATAATATACATAAATTCCAATTACTTATGTCATATTAATGTTATATGTATTCCAGTTTAAACAAGTGACTCATTTTTTTTATAAAGAAAAGACGCTGTTCACGAATATTTCGTAATCAGCGCCCTCTCATCATACAAATACGACCGAAGTCAGGAATTTCTTATGCCATATTTACCGTTTACGTTCGTAAAATTCGAATGTATACGCATGAACATTTTTCTCATCCTGTTCGCCTTCAATCTGTTCAATCAGTTCCCATTCGGACCAATCCACTTCAGGGAAAAACGTATCTCCCTCAAAATTCTCATGAATTTTGGTCACCACAAGACGATCTGCAAGTGGCAGGAACTCACGATACACTTGGGAACCCCCAATTACGCACAGTTCCTCACCTTTGGTTACACTCAGACCCTCCTCAATCGTATGTACGACTTCAGCCTGTTCCACCTTGTAGTTCAGATCTCTTGTCACTACGATATTACGCCGCTGAGGAAGCGGCTTACCGCCAAAAGATTCCCACGTGTTACGCCCCATGATAATTGTTTTGTTCAGCGTACGTTGTTTGAAAAAGGCCATATCCTTGGGTAAACGCCATGGAATCGAATTATTTAATCCGATCACACCGTTCTCCCCCATTGCCCATACCAATTCAATACTCAAGGGTAATACACTCCTTCAATCCAAGTCTCTTGTCGAGATTGAACACATAATTAGACTGCAATTGGAGCTTTAATGCCCGGATGATGCTGATAGTTCTCAAACTCGAAATCTTCAAACTTATAATCAAAAATAGAATCCGGTTTACGTTTGATTACCAGCTTAGGTAAAGCATAAGGTTCACGCTCCAACTGCGTTTTGACCTGGTCGACATGGTTAGAGTAGATGTGAACATCCCCTCCAGACCAGATGAAATCACCCACCTCAAGATCACATTGCTGAGCGATCATATGAGTCAAGAGCGCATAACTCGCGATGTTAAACGGCAACCCGAGGAACGTATCCACAGAACGCATCGTAAGCATACATGATAATTTACCCTCTGCAACGTAAAACTGAAACGCAAAATGACAAGGTGGAAGCTTCATATTGTTGATCTCAGCCACATTCCATGCGCTGACAAGGTGACGACGTGAATCCGGATTATTTTTAATCGAATCAATGACTGCGGCGATCTGATCAATTTTTTCTCCGTTCGGCGCTTCCCATGTGCGCCACTGCGAGCCGTATACCGGACCGAGATCCCCATTTTCGTCCGCCCAATCGTCCCAGATCTTCACACCGTTTTCTTTCAGATAAGATATATTGGTATCGCCACTCAAAAACCACAACAGTTCATGAATAACCGATTTGAGATGAATTCGTTTGGTTGTTACCAGTGGAAACCCTTCGGAGAGATCATAACGGAGCTGTCTGCCAAATACAGATTGTGTTCCTGTTCCTGTACGGTCTCCTTTATGCACGCCGTTGTTCAGAATATCCTGCAATAAATCGAGATAGTTTTTCATGTTGATATCCCCTCACTAAAGAATATTTACACTTACCACTCCGATGACAGAACAACCTTCCGATCGCTGTTATCCCCAGATTTTTTTGATTTCCTTTTCAAAAGGTAAAATCCGGGGATAAAGGCGAACACTCCGCTTCTTCAGGTTCTTTCTGTCCTCTACGTTCTCGTGTAAAAGATTAGTTTAACTTCAATACTAATTACATAGATCGTGATTGGCTTTAAGCCACATCACGACTGATCATTACTACAGTGTACCACAATTGCGTTGTTGGATAAAATCAATTCAGGGAAACTTTTGAGCGTGTAACTTTTCATCACATCATACACACTAGCATCTTGAATTTCTCAGCTTTTGCTCAGAAAAAAAGAGACGAATAACGCGTTAACGTCATTCGTCTCTTCTGATATACGTATAATGCCGGACGGATCCGAAGCTTAGATGATCTTAACGGGAGATGATGTGGATCGGGTGACCCATAACCAATTCCGCAGCTTCCATCACGATTTCGCCCAAAGTTGGGTGAGCGTGAATTGTGAGAGCCAGATCTTCCAATGTAGCGCCCATCTCAATTGCCAAACCAAGCTCAGCAATCAGGTTGGAAGCTTCCAGACCTACGATTTGGCAACCCAATACAAGGCCGCTTTCTTCGTCAGCTACGATTTTCACGAAGCCTTCAGCGTGGTTCAAAGATACAGCACGGCCGTTACCCGCATAAGGGAACTTGCCTGCTTTTACTTTGTAACCTTTTTCTTTAGCTTCTTTTTCAGTGTAACCTACGCTGGAACACTCTGGATCTGTGAACACAACAGCTGGCATACATTTGTAGTCAACTACAGATGGTTGTCCTGCGATTGCTTCAGCAGCCACTTTACCTTCATAAGAAGCTTTGTGCGCCAGAGCCAAGCCAGATACGATGTCACCGATAGCAAAGATGTGAGGAATGCTGGTACGACCTTGGTGGTCAACTTTGACAAATCCACGCTCGTCAACGTCAACACCAATCATGTCGAGACCCAGTTCTCCATCTGTGTTTGGACGACGTCCAACAGTTACCAGCAGGTAATCTGCAGTTACTTCTTTGGACTCACCATTTACAGAGTACTTAACAGTTACATCTTTATCCGTTTGCTCAGCACTTTCAGCTTTTGCACCCGTTACGATTTCGATGCCTGTTTTCTTCATGTTTTTAGCCACGAGGCTAGTCATGTCTTTATCGAAACCTGGCAGTACTGTATCCAAACCTTCGATGATTGTTACTTTTGCACCGAATTTGGAGTACATTTGACCAAGCTCAGCACCGATATATCCGCCACCGATAACGATCATGCTTTTTGGTACTTCAGGCAAGTTCAGAGCTTCTGTCGAAGACAGAATGCGTCCGCCAAACGGGAAAGGTTTCAGTTCGATTGGACGGGAACCTGTTGCAATAATTGCATTTTTAAATTTGTAACGTGGAGACTCGTGGTCATTGAATACACGAGCTTCGTTTTCGTTGATGAACATGCACTCACCGTTGAAAACTTCAACTTTATTGCCTTTGAGCAAACCAGCTACGCCGCCAGTCATTTTCTTAACAACGCCGTTTTTGAACTCTTGAGTTTTGCTGAAGTCCACTTTTACGTTCTCAGCAGAGATACCAAAAGCTTCACCGTGAAGTGCAGACTCATATTGGTGTGCAGCAGAGATCAGGGCTTTGGATGGAATACATCCACGGTTCAAACAAACACCGCCCAGTTCGGATTTGTCTACGATCAATACGCTTTGGCCCAGTTGAGCAGCGCGGATGGCAGCTACATAGCCGCCAGGACCCGCACCAATTACTAATGTGTCGATATTGAGAGAAGCGTCGCCTACTACCATATCTTACACCTCCATAACAAGCAGCTCAGGGTTAGCGAGCAGCTGTTTAATGTAATTCATAAAGTTTTGTGCTGTTGCGCCATCGATGATACGGTGGTCAAAGCTCAGGGAAAGAGCCATTACAGGTGCTGCAACTACTTCGCCGTTTTTGATCACTGCTTTTTCGCTGATGCGTCCTGTTCCGAGAATAGCAACTTCAGGGAAGTTGATGATTGGAGTGAAGAACATACCGCCAGCAGAACCGATGTTACTGATGGAGATTGTGCTTCCTCTCATTTCATTCGCGCTCAATTTGCCCTCACGACCACGAGCAGCCAGATCACGGATAGAATCAGCGATCATCCAGATGGATTTACGATCAGCATCTTTGATAACAGGAACGATCAAGCCGTTGTCTGTATCTGTAGCGATACCGATGTTGTAGTATTTTTTGTAAACAATTTCGTTAGCTTCTTCATCAATCATAGCGTTCAGAGCCGGGAATTGGCGGGAAGCCGCAACCAGTGCTTTAACGATGAATGGCAGATAAGTAACTTTTGTTCCTTTTTTCTCTGCAATTGGTTTCATGCGAGTACGGAAAGCAACCAATTCAGTTACGTCCACTTCGTCCATGATTGTAACGTGAGGTGCTGTGTAAGCCGATTTAACCATCGCATTAGAGATTGCTTTACGGATACCTTTGAATGGTACGCGCTCTTCTTCAAGGTATTGATCAGCTGCAGCCGCTGCTGGTGCTGCGGATTTTTTCTCTTCTTGAGCCGGAGCTTCGGAAGATGCCGCTGCGGAAGAACCGCCACCGTTTTTGAAGGATTCAACATCTTCTTTGGTTACTTTACCGTTGTTGCCAGTGCCGTTAACCTGTGCGATGTCTACACCTTGTTCGCGAGCAAATTTACGCACGCTTGGTGTTGCCAGAACGTCTTTGGCAGGTACTGCCGGAACGCTGTTGTTGCCGCCTTCTTTAGCTGCATCCGAGCTGGAAGCTGCTGCAGAAGAACCGCTTGTGTCAGCTCCGCCTTGAGCTGCATCTTTCTCTTGCTCGCCTTGATCACCAGCAGGAGCGTCGTCTTGCTCAGGAAGTTCGCCTTCTGCATCGATGATCGCTACAACTTCACCAACGTGGCAGACTTGACCGTCTTTAGCGAATACTTCTGTAACTGTTCCGTTAACCGGACAAGGTACTTCTACAACCGCTTTGTCGTTCTGTACTTCCATGATGATGTCGTCGTCAGTTACTTTGTCACCGACTTTGATGTGCATCTTGATGATTTCGCCTTCGTGCAGACCTTCGCCCAATTCAGGGAATTTATATTCAAATTTAGCCAACTGAAAAACCTCCTTGATTATGTGCTCAATCCTGAAAACAACCCTTAACTCCAAGAAACAACTGTTACTGCTAATGCAAATAACTGTTACTCAAGGGGCTAATGGCTGTTTACAGTGCAGCTTGCGCTGCGGTGTGAATCACCATACTGCGCCTTGCGGCATGTCAGATGATTAAATTAGAAATTTACGACTTTGTTAACCGCAGCAACGATACGCGCCGGGTTAGGCAGCCATGTATCTTCGATTTGTGCAAATGGATATACAGTGTCCGGACCAGCTACACGCAGAACCGGTGCTTCCAAGTGCAGGATTGCTTTTTCATTGATTTGGGCAATGACTTCAGCTGCAACACCTGCGCTCTTTTGAGCTTCCTGTACAACAATTGCACGGTTTGTTTTCTTAACGGAAGCAACGATAGTATCGATGTCGATCGGGCTAACCGTACGAAGGTCGATAACTTCAACTTTGATTCCTTGTTTTTCGAGTTCATCTGCTGCTTTCACAGAAGTGTGAACCATCATACCGTAAGTAATGATTGTTACATCAGAACCTTCACGAACAACGTTCGCTTTACCCAACTCAACAACGTAATCTTCTTCAGGCACTTCTGCACGGAAAGCATGGTACAAGTTCAAGTGCTCCATGAAGAATACAGGATCGTTATCGCGAATAGAAGCGATCATCAGTCCTTTTGCATCGTAAGGGTTAGAAGGAACAACGACTTTGATACCTGGTGTTTGCGTGAGCAGACCTTCCAGGGAATCTGTATGCAATTCTGCCGCTTTTACACCGCCACCGAATGGTGTACGGAATACGATTGGAGAATTGTATTTTCCACCGGAGCGGAAACGCATACGAGCAGCTTGCACTACCATTTGGTCAAGGGCTTCGAAGATAAAACCAACGAATTGGATCTCAGCAACCGGACGGAAGCCTTGTACACCCAGACCTACAGCCAGACCACCAATAGCGGACTCAGCCAGTGGTGTATCAAATACACGCTCTTCGCCAAACTCTTTTTGCAGACCTTCCGTTACACGGAAAACGCCGCCTACATTACCTACGTCTTCACCGAAAAGCAGAACGTTAGGATCACGTTTCAACTCCACGCGAAGCGCATCACGGATTGCTTCTTTCATGTTCATTTGTGCCATTTGCTTCATTTCCTCCTTAAACATTGACAGTTCACATTTGAATTCGTACATGTATACCGGGACATTAAAGTCACGGATGTTTATGCTTTATCGGAAAAAACTTATTGGAAATCAGCTTTTTGCTCTTCCAAGTGCTTAGGCGTTTGTTCGAACATGCTGTCGATCAAGCCTGAAATCGTCATTTTCTCGGTTTTTTCCGCTTTTTTGATCTCTTCATTTACTTTAGCTTTTGCTTCTTCTTTCACACGTGCTGTATCTTCTTCAGTCCAAAGACCTTTTTTCTCCAGATATTTAGCGAAACGTGCGATAGGATCTTTAGCAGACCATTCTGCCTCTTCTTCTTTTGTACGATACTTGGAAGCATCATCCGAAAGGGAGTGAGGACGGAAACGGTATGTTACTGCTTCGATCAATGTTGCGCCTTCTCCGTTACGTCCGCGCTCAGCAGCTTCCTGAACAGCTTTGATAACAGCGAAGATGTCCATACCGTCAACTTTAACACCTTTGATACCTGCTGCTACCGCTTTGTGAGCGATGGACAGAGCTGCTGTTTGTTTAGCAAAAGGAGTTGTGATGGCATAACCATTGTTTTGTACGAAGAAGATAACAGGCAGTTTGTATACACCAGCGTAGTTCAGACCTTCATAGAAGTCACCTTCAGAAGAACCGCCATCACCTGTGTACGTGATAACAACTTGTTTTTGTTTCTTCAATTTGTAACCCATAGCGATACCCATTGCATGCAGAATTTGTGCACCAATGATGATTTGTGGCATCAATACATTAACGCCATCTGGAATTTGTCCACCATGTTGGTGTCCACGGGAGTACAAGAATGCTTGATAAAGAGGAAGTCCGTGCCATACGAGTTGCGGAATGTCACGATAGCCAGGACATACAAAGTCTTCTTTTTCAATTGCAAATTCACTACCAACCATTGTCGCTTCTTGACCAGATACTGGAGCATAGAAACCAAGACGACCTTGACGGCCCAGGTTTACTGCACGGTCATCCCAAGTACGGGTAAATACCATGCGGTACATAATTTCTTTTAATTGATCATCGGAAAGTGTAGGCATCATGTCTTTGTTAACAATTTCGCCGTCAGGAGACAGCACGGACAGAGCTTCTACATCCTCTGTATACACTTCATAAGGAACCTTGCTCATTTTTTTCTTCACCTCAACAAAAAATTTGAATATCAAGTTCCGCTGTTATAATATTATTATACACCTGTTTCACTCCATACGTCAAAGAAATCCGTAATTTTTTTATGTTTCCTGCCGGATTGTATGTATAACAGGGGCTTAATATTGGTATAACAGCATAATACATGATTGCGTGTTTGACCTAACCCCGCACAAGGGTAATCTTACCGTATTGCGCGGTCGAATGCAAAAAATTAACCGAGAAAGGTGACGTTTTATGACGGATTCCCGCTATTTGAAACGCACGATTGTGAAGGAAGAGATTGAAAGTCGCTATCTCGGAGAGAAGCGAACGCTCCGTATTTACCTTCCTCCGGGCTATAACGAATTGCTTAGCTACCCTGTCGTATATTGTCAGGATGGCGAAGAATTTTTTAATTTCGGACGAATTGCTACAACAGCTAACCAAATTATTCTGGACGAAGGAGCCGAACCTTTCATTATTGTAGGGGTTCAGGTCGATGTGTCTGTGAGAACGCAGGAATATGCCCCATTTGGAGATCGGTTCAAGGCATATACCGCTTGCTTCGCTGAAGAGATTATTCCCTATATAGAAGAGAAATATCCTGTGCGTCCATCTCCGCAGGAACGCATTCTTGCCGGAGACTCGCTCGGTGGCAGTGTTTCGCTTCATCTTGCTCTGTTATATCCGGATCTGTTCACACGTGTGATCAGCATGTCTGGCGCCTTCTACTCTGCTTCACAGGAAATCTATGCCGCAGCTGAAGATCTGTCTTGGCTCTCGATCTGGATGATCGTTGGTTTGCAGGAGACTGATTTCGAGGCAGACACGGGCACGTATGATTTCGTTCAATTAAACAGGGATACTCGAGAATTGTTGGAAAAACGTGGTGCCCTCGTCTCCTACCAGGAGAAAGACGGAAAACACCAATGGGGTTTTTGGCAGAAGGAATTGCCCGAAGCATTACTTTATTTTCTCCAGGAAAGATAAAAGGACCACTTTAACAGGCGGCTGAAATGCCGCTATTGTTTTTCATTTTAATGATACCGCTTACAATTGTAACCTGAAAAAGAAGCAGGATATCCTGCTTGCTTTAAGTGCTCTAATCCTGCTTCTTTGTCGAATTACAAATTAAGCATGAATTTCGTTTGCTTTTTAGGCTAAGGAATGTTCCGCTTCAATCTTACTCAACAGAACATCGCAGCCTGCGTTAACCAGCTCGTACACCTCTTCAAAATTGCCTGTGTAATATGGGTCAGGTACTTCTCTGAGTTTTTCCTCGGGAAGCATGTCCATGAACTTGATGATGTCCGCCTCAGCTCCGCCTGGAACGTTGCGCACATTATCTGCATTGGAATTATCCATACACACAATGTAATCAAATTGAGTAAAGTCTTCGCTGGCGAACTGTCTTGCTGCCATGTTGGCATAAGAAATCTGGTACGAATCCAGCAATTTTCGAGTCCCTTCATGCGGAGGTTTACCAACATGCCAGTCCCCTGTACCCGCTGAGTCCACACGAATCTGGTGTTCAAGCCCCTTCTCCAGGACTTTGTGACGCAAAACGGCTTCAGCCATTGGTGATCTACATATATTGCCCAGACATACAAACAAAACATTAATCATATTAATCCCCCTTGCTTAACGTACCTTGAAGTACCGACGATGTTGGCTGTGTCACAATGTTCTCCGGCTGAGGACTGACGTTTCCGGTCTCAGATGGTACGAGCGAACGACGTGGCAGTTTCCATTTATAATGTACAGAACACATCCGGAAGAACACAACGGCCGCAAAACAAAATAATAATCCAGCATTCGTTGTTAACCAGCCCATACCTATAACAAAACCGGCTGTCATTGCCCATACAGCATAGATTTCGTCACGCAATACAAGCGGTTTACGTCCAGCAAGCACATCACGAATAACGCCTCCACCAATACCGGTCATTACTGCTGCAACGATAACTGCGCTAATAGGATGTCCCATGTTCGCCGCGTAGAGCGCCCCTTGAATTGCAAATGCTGCGAGTCCGATTGCATCAAACAGCGCCTCTGTTCGCTTCCAGTGACTAATCCACTTGAGAGGTAATATAAACGCAATCGCTACTGATACTAGGGCTAACATAATAAGTGATCCCTGACTCCACAGTGTCGTTACAGGTATACCTATAAGTACATTCCGGATAATCCCGCCTCCGAATGCCGTGACAAGTCCAAGCACTAGAACACCCAGAATGTCATACTCCTCTTCCATTGCCACGAAGGCACCGGACATTGCAAATGCGATAGTGCCTATAATGCTGAATACTTCAAAAATGTGTAAGTCCAACCTGTTCAAACCTCACTTTTCAAGTCATCTCCATGTCGCTCTACCCATTGTATCCGCGAGCACTGAAATTGTGCAACCACATTTTGTGGATTATACTGGTTTGGTGAATATATTTGTACAGGTTCCAACATTATATTTGAACAATGGACTATTTTTCTCTGAATTAGGAAGGATGAAATAAAATGACGGCGAAACGGATTATTATTTTTACAGGCGGAAACTTATCTGTAGAATTACTTCAGGAAATACGAGAAGATGATATGATCATCGCGGCCGATCGCGGTGCATTATTTTTAATTGAACACGGAATTCAGCCACACATTGCAGTAGGAGACTTCGACTCCATTAATGAAGAGGAACGTATCATTGTAAGTAACAATAGCATTCGGTTCATTACATGTGACCCTGTTCATAAAGATCTTACTGATACAGAAATGGCTTTTGAGACAGCGCTAGATTACGAACCTTCTCACATCTTAATGTTAGGTGCTACAGGTACACGTATGGATCACACACTCGCTAATGTACATATCATGGTTCGCGCGATGCAGCATCATATCTCCTGTGCCATTCAGGACAAGCACAATTACATGACACTGACCACATCCAAAGCTGTGGTTGAGCACCGTGACTATAAATATGTTTCTCTGCTCCCCTTGACTCATGAAGTTGCAGGAATAACTCTAGATGGTTTTATGTATCCACTAGATCAAGCCACTATTCGCATGGGACAATCCTTGGGTGTAAGCAACAAGCTCTTAGGCTCCTCCGGTACAGTCACTATCGATAGCGGCTTATTACTGATTATTCAGAGCAAAGATTGAATCTACTCGTATGCTTCATAGTTATTTATTACGTTTTTGTAACCAGTGATTCAATCAAGAAAATAGGTTCACACATAACAAAGACCCTTGATATTCAAGGGTCTTTGTTGTTTCATCATTATCCTCCATACGTCAATGATTAATTTTTTGACATTTTTAATCATATTTTAATAAACATACCCAAACCATTGCGGCGCAAGGGATTACACTTCCCTATCCAATTTCTAGGCTGTTACAAAGCTGTTATACTCGCTCTAGCAACTTAACGAAAACGAATTTTGGAGGTACTAACTAACATGAAAACAAACATCTTTGTCCAAAAGGCCGTAACCGTCGGGTTGTGCGCTACACTAGGTTTTGGAGCTGTATTAATGACTAACGCACCTGTTGCACAGGCAGCAACTGCTTCTGTATCCACAGGTCAACAGATTGTTAACTATGGTAAACAATTCACTGGAACTCCATATAAATTTGGTGCTTCAACCTCAACAACCAAAGTTTTTGACTGCTCTTCTTTTATGAAATATATTTTCAAAAAGTATGGTGTAGACTTGCCGCGCACTTCCGTGAACCAATCCAAAGAAGGTAAAGCTGTGTCTAAAGCTAATCTCCGTGTCGGAGATCTGGTATTCTTCTCCAGCGGTAGCCGTTCTACCGGTTCCAATGTCACTCACGTAGGCGTTTATGCGGGAAATGGTAAGATTCTGCATACGTACGGATCTCCAGGCGTAACCCTCTCTGATCTGGACTCTGGTACTTGGAAGAGAACGTATGTTAAAGCTCGTCGTGTACTTTAGATTCACATCATAGCTAATGAGTAAGGACCGGGGGTATTATCCGGTCTTTTATTTTTACCCTCTTTTTGCCACACTTTAAACTGGTGATTCATGGAACTAACCTAGTAATCTAATTTTTATCATGCAACATATAACCGATCCCACGCACAGTATGAATCAGTTTCACACTTCTTCCCTTATCCACCTTAACCCTCAGATGTTTGATATACACATCCACAACGTTGGTATCCATCGCATACTCATATCCCCATACTTCCCGCAAAATATCACTCCGGGTACATGCTTCATTCACATGCAGGGCCAGAAATTCCAGCAATTCGTACTCTTTTGGTGTTAATGTCAGGTATTCACCCGCACGATTTACCCGTCTTGAACGCAAATTCACTTTAAGATCATGAACTACAATTACTTCTTCGCCCTCTGGTGTTGCATTCGCAAAAACACGCAATAAGTTTCGTATTCTGGCAAGCATTACGGTCATGTGGATAGGTTCCTCCATCACGTCATTAGCTCCATAATCCAGCCATTCCACGATGAACTCAGGAGATGCATTTGAAGTAATAACCAGTAGAGGTATAACCTGACCTTTATCTAACCATCGTTTTAATTCTAATTTCTGAGCCTGGCCACAATGTTTCCTCCCCTCTTCCCGGTCTACCAGGATGATCAGGTTAATATGCAACAACGAAGGCTCGACGGATTGGTTTAGTTCGGACCACCCCATTCGTTGCACCTCATACCCTTCGCTACATAAAACATCCTGCATAAGGCTGACCTGCTCTCCTGCTCCAATCAGCAAAATGGCTGTTTTCACTCTTTTTCACCCGGCCTGTCTCTATCCCCACTGCTCGCAGCAATGGTTGGTACAGATAGCATGCCGTAAAATGAAAAAGTCCATTCCCTCAAGGGAACAGACTTTGCTTCTTTCTTGCTTTAACCAAAGTAGCGATGGACGAGCGTACGTGCTTCAGCTGTGTCTTTTGTTCCGTGTACGAGGACACGTCCATCTTGGAAAATGACCATTCTATGGACTCCTGTTGTAAAAGAAACCAGAAACGGATTGGATTCCACTTTTCCTTCTTGAAGTCTATCCAGACGTTCCGCTGTATGTTGAAGATCCAGATTCATGCGCCTTGCAGGTCGGATCTGAACGGTGTCCCTGCCACACAACACATCTGTTTTCTCCAGATTGGACGCAGAAAGATATGGATACGTTGCCGAAGTACCGCAGGAAGGACAGTCTTTCTTTTTCGCACCATCCACATTAATGGATATGTATTCGTTCCTCCACACGTCAAATGACAATAACTTACGTCTCAATGCATTTGCATTGCCACTAAGTAACTTCATCGCTTCTGCGGTCTGATTCGCCGTTACCATCTGTACGGCTTGAGGTATGATGCCAGACGTATCACAAGTATCTCCACCCAGAGGGACTTCACCCAGCAAACAATTTAAACATGGCGTATCTCCAGGCATAAATGTATAGGTAATACCGTAACTACCTACGCATCCACCATAAATCCAGGGAATACGGTGCTTCTGTGCCATATCATTAATGAGTAGCCGAGTATCAAAATTATCCGTTGCATCCATGATCAAGTCTGTATGCTGAACGAGTTCTTCCAACTCATCTACTCTGACGTCCAACACTTTCCCTTCCACATGAACCGTGGAATTAATGGCAGATAAACGTTTTTCCGCCGCCATTGCCTTCGGTATCCGCTCCATCGCGTCCTGTTCTACATATAATTGCTGCCGCTGCAGGTTACTCCACTCCACATAATCACGATCCACAATCGTTAAGTGTCCGACTCCTGAACGAACTAACGTTTCTGCAATTCCTGTTCCGAGTGCGCCAGCGCCTACAATTAAAACTCTGCTGCCCTTTAATCTGGCCTGGCCTTCCTTGCCAAGTGGCGCGTACCGTTCCTGTCTGGAATAACGATCGGCCCGCTCGGAAGATGTTAATTGATCTGTCATGTATGAACCATTCCTTCCACCGGACTACTGGCTGCTGCATAACGCTTTACGGGAATCATGCCTGCCTCATATGCCAATCTACCCGCTTCTACCCCCAATCGCATCGCTTTAGCCATGCTCACTGGATCCCCTGATCCGGATACGGCTGTATTTAACAATACGCCATCGGCACCAAGTTCCATCGCATAAGCAGCATCTTTTGGGGAGCGCAATCCTGCATCCACAATTACAGGTACAACGGCCTGCTCAATGATGATCTCAAGGTTATAGGGATTGATGATACCTCTACCAGCTCCGATGGGAGAAGCGCCAGGCATTACAGCATGTACGCCAAGTAATTGTAGCCTTTTGGCCAGAATGACATCATCCGAAATATAAGGCAATACCGTGAAGCCCTTTTCCAGCAAAATTTCGCAAGCCTTGTACGTTTCAATCGGATCTGGGAGCAACGTCATTCCATCTCCGATGACTTCGACTTTTATCATATCACAAAGTCCTGAAGCCCGCGCAAGCTCGGCAATCCGCACCGCCTCTTCCGCAGTGAAAGCCCCTGCCGTATTCGGAAGAAGTGTGTATTTATCCAGATCCAACGTATCCAGGAAATGCTTCTGGTTACGCTCTTCCAGATTCAGACGACGAACAGCAAAGGTCAAAACTTCCGTTTCAGATGCTTCCACAGCCTGACTTTGCACTTCCAGATCCGAAAACTTACCTGTTCCAAGCAACAATCTGGACTCAAACGTATATTTACCAATGTTCAACATCATCAACCGCCTCCTACAAAATGTACAATCTCAATTCGATCGCCTTCTCTTAATGCCGTCGTTTCATGATACTCACGGGTTAAAATATGCTTGTTCAGCTCTACAACTACAGTCTTGACTTGCAAATCAAAAGATTGGAGTAATTTATCCACACGATTCAATCTGTCTTCAATCTCCATCCGTTGACCATTAACGATGATATTCACTGCACCACTCCCTTTCTGTTCAATCGCTCAGGGCTCAGCGCCTCAATTCCGAGTTCTTCTGAGCTTTTGCCAGCGAGCAACTCAGCGATAAGCCTGCCTGTTATCGCACTAAGCAAGATACCGTTGCGGTAATGTCCAAAGGCGGCAAACAACCCGGGTATACTCTTGCAAGCACCTATATAAGGCAGTCCATCGGGAGTTGCCGGTCTTACGCCTGCCCACGCTCGTATAAATTGTGCTTCCTTCATCCCAGGCACCCAGTGGGTAGCCGCTGTTAGCAGCTTCTGAACACCCTGTACAGAAACGTTCAAATCCGTTCTGCCTGGCAGACTGGTTGCCCCAAGCCAAACCTCTCCATTGGCTTTGGGAATAATATAGATATCCTCTGCATACACCGTTCTATCAGGTCTGTACCCTGCATGTTCATCTGAGAACTGAACGGCGGCTATTTCACCTTTTACCGACCACACAGGCAAGCTCAGATTCACATGTCTCATCAACTCTTCACTCTGTAATCCAGCCGCTATAATGACATGTTTGCATTTCATCTCACCGATCGATGTGGTGATCCCCTGCACGCCGTGTTCGTTTGCTTGCACACGTATATCCTGTATGTCCTCCATAACCCGTGCTCCCAATGCTTGAGCGGATTCAGCATATGCCTTCGTTAGATGGACAGGAAGAATCTCACTCTCGTAAGGTCTGTAGTAGGCTCCATACGTATCTCTGTTAAGCCATGATGCCTCCTGTTGCACAACGGAACGGTCCCACCACACCTCATCAGCAGAAGCAGACAACGCAAACTTCCGATTGTCCTTATAACTACTTAATTCACTGTATGAACGAAAAGGAGTTAGGAATCCCTGGCGTTGCAGACCAGTCTCTACCTCACTGAGTGTAGCCATTAGCACCTGTTGCTCGATAAGTAACTGCCTGCTCTGCCTGGCAAGCTTAGCCATCAAAGGATGAGCAAAATCCTCACTGTCTGCTGCCAGCATCCCAGCCGCTGCGCAAGAAGTCCCTCCTGCAATCGCCGAACGCTCCAGTAACAGCACATCCTGTCCACGGGAAGCAAGCTCATACGCAATGGCACATCCAACAACGCCTCCGCCTACAATAATCGTTTCTGCATGAATCTTATCCGGTCTATCAATAATGATCTTTTTCATCCTCACATCTCCTTGATTCAGCGACTCAGACTTTCTGTAGCAACAACGATAGCCTGCCTTAACGATGCAGCTGCCCGATCCGGGGAATCGCTCGCCCATACATTCGAGATCACAGCGACTCCCTGTGCGCCTGCAGAGCGAATAGCGTGAATGTTTCCCGGTTCGATGCCCCCAATCGCCATGACAGGAATGGAGACACCATAGCACACTTCAGCCAGAGCATATAATCCTCTTGGTTCAAGATCAGGCTTACTGTTGGTTGAGTAGACATGCCCGAAGAAAAGGTAATCGGCTCCCCGTTCTTCAGCGATTTTTGCCTCATCGATTGAATGAACAGATACACCCAGACGAAGTCGCTGGACATTGCTTATAACAGCAGGGTTGTAGTTACGTATAGCCTCTTGCCCCCAATGTACACCGCCATAGATGTCATTCTGTGGTGGCAGTTCTGAACCATTGATAACGATGCGACAAGACGGAACGCCAACACCACGCAGACTTTCAGCCCAACCGATCTTTTGTTGCCACGAGAGTTGTTTCTCTCGTATATGGATGTAGTCCACCCATGGCCAAACGTCCTTTGCAGCTTTTACAAAAGATGCTTGATTCCCTACACCCGTAGATACAACATGCAATTCAAATGATTCGTGAACATGTTCATGAGAACTTACCGTACTGTTCATCCCCTTCCATGTGTGAATGCTATGAAAACACAAAAAAGCCACTCCCGTAGGGGAGTGGCTGCGTATTAATTATAGGACCAGATGACTGACTGATACATACAGTTCATTTCGTGCAATAAAGCTATAGACCTTATAGCCATAACGTTATACACGCAACTGCATGTTTCAATTCGTTAAGCAGACGGTTGAAATCCTTCCGAATTGCCGTTTGCTCACGTCATTCACTGAAACGCGCTCGCCACTTCCCTACGCTGGTATGATCCAGATCAGGTGCAAAGGGTCCGGAATCGCATTCTTCCATCTCAGCCACATCGTGTGGCCCCCCTAGTGTTCATATGAAGTTGTAGCCTATGTTACCATAGAAGGATTTTTTTGTCACCGTTCATTTCTATTAAGCGTTGCTTGAATTGTCTAGTTTTTCTCAGACCATTCTTCAACATTCCATGTTTTGGTAACCCAACCCTCGTAGAAATCAGGTTCATGAGATACCAGCAACACCGTTCCCTTGAATTCTTGCAAGGCACGCTGTAACTCAGCTTTAGCTGTGACATCCAAATGGTTCGTCGGCTCATCGAATAAAATCCAGTTGCTTTCACGCATCAAGAGTTTGCATAAACGAACCTTGGCTTGCTCTCCACCACTCAGCATGTTAAGCGGACGGGTAATGTGCTCATTTTTCAACCCGCAACGAGCGAGATGACCCCGGACCTCATTCTGGGTCAAATGTGAAAACTCATTCCAGACATCCTCAATCGGCGTGATATTTCCAGCACGAACTTCCTGCTCAAAATAGGCCGTTTCGAGATAATCTCCCAAAAAGGTCTTTCCACTGAGTGGAGATATTTTGCCCAAGATGGTTTTCAGCAGCGTCGATTTACCCACACCATTACAACCTACGATGGCAATTTTCTCACCACGTTCAATTGTCATTGTCATCTTAGGCAGCAAAGGATACGTATATCCAATTTCAAAATCAATGCCCTCAAAGACCGTTTTGCTACTCGCACGGGCATCCTTGAATTTGAACGTTGGTTTGGCCGCTTCATCTGGACGATCAATACGTTCAATTCTGTCCAGCTGTTTCTCCCGGCTCTTCGCTCGACCTGAAGTTGAAGCACGCGCCTTGTTACGCTGAATGAAATCTTCCTGCTTCTTGATGTACTCTTGCTGCTTCTCGTACGCATCAATATGCTGGGCTTTATTCATATCAGCCATCTCGAGGAACTTGTTATAGTTCGCTGCATATCTCGTTAATTTGGCAAATTCCAAATGATAAATGACATTTACGACTTCATTCATGAATTCCGTGTCATGGGAGATTAAGAGGAACGCATGAGGGTAGTCCTTCAGGTAACGTGACAACCATTCAATGTGCTCTACATCCAGGTAGTTGGTCGGCTCATCCAGCAAAAGGGCTGTAGGCTTCTCAAGCAGAAGCTTGGCAAGAAGCACCTTTGTACGTTGTCCACCACTTAGAGCTGCGACATCCCGATCAAGACCAATTGCGGACAAACCAAGTCCATTGGCCATCTCTTCCACTTTTACGTCAATCAGATAAAAGTCGCCCTGTTCCAGTTGTTCCTGAATATCGCCCATCTCTTCCAGCAACTGCTCTAGCTTATCTGGATCTGCATCTGCCATCTGGTCCGTTATATTCATCATTTCTTTTTCTAATTCAAGCAACGGAAGGAAAGCATCTTTAAGAACGTCACGAATGGTTTTGCCTGGGGTAAGCTTCGTGTGCTGATCCAGATATCCGTAACGGACCTTAGGTGTCCATTCCACTTTTCCACTATCTTTAAGCAATTTACCGGTAAGGATGTTCATTAATGTGGATTTACCCACACCATTGGCACCAACAAGTCCTACACGCTCTCCGGCAAGTAAACGAAACGATACATTTTTAAATAACGTGCGATCTCCAAAATTGTGACTTACGTTCTCTACTGACAATAAACTCATAAGATGAGGTTGCTCCTATCTATTAGACATTACTTTTATTATTGTTCCGAAACCCTATTCTAGCACAGGTCCCGTCTTTTCTGAAAGTAATGTAAACAGTTCAGGAACCTCTTACATGATTTTGTCATACAGGCTACCCTAACGATTAGAGCATTTATATTCGAAATAGCCTTGTGCAGCTGCTTGTCTTGCGTCTGTAAACACCTCTTCAGCACGGTAACCATTACCACATGTGGAGGGATAGTAGTACTTGATACCCGTTAAAGGATCTACCCCACCTACGATGGCCGTTTTCTTCACAAGTCTGCCTCCACCGATCGCATAATTGTTGATCTTTTGGTCACCCACACCTATACCTTGGATAAAGGCCATAATCCCTGTATCGTTAATGGAGTTGTACCAATCTTCCTGCGCAATCAGGGGCATCGTAAACGTATAGGAAATACCGTTCTTTCTGGCAAACTCATTATGGCGGTTAATCACATCAGCCAGATCATCCTGCACAGTAGTCACAATCCGGCTTTGTCTAACTTGCTCAAATACGCTGGTATTCTGAAGTAAAGGAATCTGAGAGCTAGCAGCGAGTTCTTTTTGGAATCCCTCAATCCATTTCCCTGCATTTGCGTCGTAGGCATATACGTAGTCGTCCAGTGTAAAGTTAATACTGTTACCATTAGAATCTGAATATGTATAAGGTTTCTTGGGACTCCATACTCGCTTGAAAGAATCTTCAAGGTTACCTGTCAACTCTGTTTCTGTGGACAACATATAAAAGCCGTCATAATCCAGAATAAGTACGGCAGGAATGTAATTAAACATGTTCCGAATAGCTGCGGGATCATCCTGAATCCCCATATTCAAAGCCATCGTCTGCGTAAATGTCAACAAGGCAAGTTCCTTATCGGCTTTAACAAACTTGGTTGAATCATAACCTGCTTCATCATTTTGTTTCTCATTCTGATGCATCACTGCACCTGCATCCATGACTGCAGTTTGAAGTACAGATCTGTATCGTTGGCCAAGATATTGAGCCTCCTCGGCATCTTGGGTATGGAGTGAGATGATCCAGAAGAGCGGGAAAAAGATCAGCACAAATACAATGGATAGCTCAGTAATCTTCATTGAGGACCATACCTCCGTATGTTACAAATACTGCTGAAGCCTGAGCCGTACCACTCAACCATTCACGAATGAGCATGGAAGGTGTACGATTTGTATTTTGGAGTGTCACGGTGAAAAAATCCCCTGTCGTCAACGTATATCTTCGGCCAGGATCATCAACCGGTATCACACCTGAGGATGGGAATAGTCTTTCTCGAATCTGAGCCGAATAATATCCATCCTGCACCACTTCATAGGTCCCGTTAAAACTGTTATTGTCCATCGGGTCTATATAGTGAGGTACATATTTCTTATGTAAATGTTCCATCGACACCTCATACACATTGCCCGTCTGGGCCAGTTGCTCCTCAAAATCAGCCAACATTCGAGGTGAAATATACCCTTTCGTTCGGACAGCATCAACAAAACGTGTTACATTCTGAACAGCCGTCATACGTGCTATATCATCCTGCCGATCGGCTGTTTCAGCAGCTGGGTACACATAGAGCAGAAGGACTGCGAGCAATACGGCAAGCAGCTTGGATGCGGCATTAATCAATTCACACTCGCCTCCTTCCAAAAAACAATCTTGAGCAGTTCTCCAGTTTCATTTCGTATAAACTCTGGTCTGTAGGTGGCATCGAGCTGGACAGGAATCGTCGCTGTTTTGCTGACAAGTGGATCGATCACATACGAAGTCCCATCTACCACCACAGGAATGCCTGTGCCTGTCATCTGTCTTACGGTATGCAACACTTCCGCACCAGTATACTGATACGGATTGGTGGTATGCAGTGTTGTTGTCAGCCGACCTTCCATGCCTGTTGTTGTCTGTACTCTGTCATTTAAGGCCGCTGATAAAATCTTAACATTCTGTTGCCCGTACAGGCAGGCTGTCACAAACAGGACAACCGCCGTACAAAACAACATAAGATGCTGGGTATTCTGGGACATGTTAAACCAACTCCTGTCAGGATTGCTGGAAGATCAGCCCTCTTACCACGTTGGAACGGTCTTTTACGATAATGGCTTTGAATTTACCACTTGGATTGACATATTGATTGTCTTTTTCACTCATGGTCTGGTTAATAATCCCCACTTTATCGTCGGGTGCAATAACCGAGCCGTAGTCCGCATTATTGAGATCCTGTGAAATGTTTAATTGATTGCCGTACCATTGACCCGCTTTATTTTTACCTGTAATAACTTGAATACCGAATTGATCCTTGTCCGCATATTTACGCAGCGCATTCGTTACCTGTGATCCACTGATGGTTGTTCCGTCATATACCGTAAATGCAGCCTGGGACAACTCGGTTTGGATATCAGCAAAATTGTTCTGGGCCGTCTTGGTTGCCTCCTGAGCCGAAATAAACAACAGAACTACAATTGTGATCAAAGCGATTGTTAAGAATATCCCTGCTGCCACCTTTAAAGCGCTTGATGCATTGTTCATGATAAATCCTCCCAAGTTATAAGTTATTAAACTATTTCAGACTGTCACACAGATGAATTGTGCTACAGTTTCTGAATTTGCTCATAATAAATGCTCATCTGTAAGAAGCTCATACCGACCAATGGAATGACCAGATACAAAAAGATAAGGGCGTACATAGGTGTAAATCCGATGGTTCTGCCCCATGATGCTTTGACATCTATCATTTTGCTGTACTCCTGCTTGCGTTGTTCAAAATAAAATGCCATCATGCTCTCGAGATCATCGAAGGCTTCACGTATTGAGATTTTGCCAAGGGCAAGCTGTAATTTATCAACCAGTCGCTGGAACTCGGGCAAGCCCGCCTCTTCCTTTAATTGTTCAAGTGCAAGCTCTGGTCCATGTTCAAAATGCAACAAACATTTTTGCAGCGGGCGCTTGAAAATGACGGCAAATCGATTAAGCCACTCCAATATCTCCTCGACTGACATCCGGTCCATCTCACGCAAAATGGAAATCACTGTCTGGAATTGATAGATTTCATGTCGCATATCCAACCTTCGCATTTTCCGCTGAAATAACATGAGCCATACGGGCATGTAGTACCCCGCTGCACCCATGAGAATGGCTATAATCATTTCCCACCAGCGTACATATTGTTTGTTATATACCTCAAGTTTCTGCATAATGCGCGTGATGGTCTCATTCTGGGTATCATGGTCTAACTGAACTGGAGATAACTGCTGTAACGCTTTGGAGACTTCTTCGTATGTAGCTCCTCGGTTCATTTCTACACTTTCCAGCACGGATTGATCCAACGCTGTTTTTTCCTCAGCTTTCCTGAGATCCGCTTCAGCCATTGCACCAAACATTCGATCATCGCGGATTGGATCATACAAGATGTGGTTACGTTCAACCTGGTGCAACAGCAAGATGCAACCCATTGTAAGGACCAAACAACCTGCGAATAACATCACTCGACGAATGGCAAGCCATTCGTATTTCAACTCTGAACTGCTCTCCCTCATGAGCCGTATCGTTTGACTGTACTGTGCACTGCCAGGTTTCGCTGCAAACAACATCGCCAATTTTCGTATGAAGGTCTGCCTGTACAGAAACTGATCCAACCATGAATGCTTATGCCCTGCACGGTAACGTGTCTCATCGTATTGCTGGAGCCTTTGCAGAAGCAGATAAGCAAGGATGATGATGACATAGATCGATATTTTGGTAACAAAACCAATTTTGCTGCGATAAAATTCATCCATCGTTGGAAAACTGACTCTGGCCCAGCGTTCTATTGGAGCGGTGAACAATACCGGAGCTAGCGCGATGATATTAAGTCCTTTGAGCAGGTAATCCAATTTATCACGCCGTAAAATCTCCAGATGGATCTCCTGAGTCAGGTTACCAAGTCCATTAAGATAAATAGAGCCTTGTGCCCTGTCCTTATCCCCGAACTCCATGACCATATAGGAAACGCCGGCGAATCCTTTGAGAAAACGGTTGGGAGCCACTTCATAATAACGCTCAAGTGCTTCATTCGGATCTGGAGAAGTCAGAGCTTCGTAGATCAGTCTTACCTGTTCCGCGGCTTCTCCTGTACCCGCCTCAGCAGCTTCATAGAGCGCTTCCTCAACCATGCCATGCTGATGATACCGATGCCTTACATCTGCAAAGAGATCTAACATCTGCACCAGCAACCTTTTTTCCATACGACTGAGGCACATATCCAATACCAAGCTATTTAGCACCACAGCACAGAGTACGGAAAGTATTACAAAAGCGATACCCGGCTGCAGAAGAAACAGAATGACACTTATGCCTCCATAACCTCCAAGAATAATCAGAACCACTGTCATCGTCAGCCTGCGAAGTGAAGGCTCATCCCCAACATGGCGGAATGAAATGCGTTTCTGCACCTGGAGAATATAAGCTGATAGCAGTGGCACTTTCATTCCAAGACGGTAGGACTGCAACAAGATTGATCCTAGTCCCTTGAATCCCTTCCCGGTAGGAGCAGAAATCACACCGGATTGACTTGTTGAACCACCTCCTCTGTGACGTAACATACTTAAAACCAGAAGTGTAATCAGCAAACCCCCTGCACAAATACTTAATACGAGGAGCAAAATCCATTTAATTGTCATGCGGATCACCCCAGTGTTGCTTCATAAACTGTTCAAATCTCTCAGCATCCTGTAATGTCATCTGGTCTCGCATATCCACCATGCTTCCAGAGGAGATTGGAGCTGTTGCAACATACGCTCCATCTCTGTACTCCACAACATTATGAAATGTAAAACCTGCCCTCTCTTCCACGCTATCACCTTGATTCGCACGAGGAAGACACTCCGTAATTCGTTCGATATATCTTCGTCCCTCAGCATCTTTCTTCATATGAACATCGAAGTTGATTACACTCACAACCTGCTCCTCAGCAATATGCTCATGCTGGAACATACCTGTCTTGAGCAAGGAATTTCGGAGGGAGAAGACCAGATCACGAAACGTTTTGGCATGGTGGGTAAACAGGGTGAACAGACTGGCAACCTGAGACATTTGAATCATCCAAGCGGCCACCTCATCACTCGCAACCTCACCCAGAATATTGACGGTACCATCCGTTTTTTTCTGCAAATCAAGCCCTTGTTGACCTGAAATGTGTTCCGTCTCTCGGAAGCTCAAAATATTACGTCTGCTATAGATCCGTCTTAATTGAAGTTCAAACGCCATCTCCTGCACCCGAAGGGTGTACGATGCATAGATGTGTTTGACCATAGCCATAAGCAACGTCGTTTTACCAGAACCTTGTGCACCGGTTACAGCTGTAATCCGGCTTCCTTTCATCAGGTATTGAAGCAATGTGATTGGCAGATCTGCGTTGTTACCCGTAATCAACTGTTCAAGTGAGGCATTCGGAATATCGAACTTCCGGACGAAGAACGCCCATGATTCTGCAAAAGGAGGACGAACCACAACGACACGGGAGCCGTCTTTCATCTCGTTCACCTTGTATCCACTTGCTTCCGACAACTGTCCGGGGTAATTGTATTTGTATATATTCTGGCATACCCTTTTCAGTTCACGAATACTGCCGAAGGACAGAAAGGATAGATGAATGGACTTACCTTTATAGAAAATCCAGACACTTTCCATGCCGCTAAGCGGTTCTTCATGTGCATTATCCTCCAGTCCTTGATCCAGCAAATCATTCCATGATGCCGGTTTTCGAAGTCCCATATTATGAACAGCATCAAGCATACCGCTGACACCACCACTAACACCGTCAATACGTTGGTCCCTTATCTCATCAACAACCGAGAATCCTTTATAATGTTGGTAGATACGTTGCACGATGATATCCGTCTTTTCTCTGAATCCAAGCTCTCGATATTCGCACTCGAACACATACTGAATATCCTCCTCAGAAATATAATAACTTCCTCCATCGTCCGTACCTTCCTCCATTCTCAGTCTGCCAAGATCGTAGGTATCAATCATTCGGGAGAGTGCATCCACACCGAATTGCTGTCGGTACAGATAAAATACAATTTCGAATCGGTCCTGGATCGTCAGCAAATCTGGTTCTGCAAACAAAATAACTCCATCTACATTTGATTTGTTCAGCCCTATGCTTCGGGTCAGGAGATCCCCTATCAGATTTTTGACATACGTTTTGTCGCTGATACTGCCTGAGACACAGCCCTTCAGTGCTTTTCTCATCTCGGCACGCTGATTAATTCTTCGACGATATTCTTCTTCATGCAGACCCGCATCCGCGAGCTGACTATGACTAAGCTCATGAAGTGAGTTCTTCACCTTCTCAATCAACATGTCAATCGTGAATGATTCCTGTTCAGGAACACGAGCACTCTTTGCACGAAGAAACGTTCTATACTTGAACCAGATATAAGTCAGGCACAGAATCAAAATCAAACTTATCCATATGGTATTCCAGAGCATCGGAGGTTCAGGCTCCCCTTTCCAGCCTCTTCAGAACTGTGCGCATACCTGCACCGTCCATAATCAGGCGAGCGAGTTCGCTCATGCTTGCAGCAAAACTCCCTTTACGAATATCCTTATCCTCAGTCAAACTTTCCAACTGCAAGTATCTAGCGACATCTCGCCGATTCATTGCATCCAGGTATCCGGTTGTGTACGGTATCGCAGATATCGTGCCTTTATATCTGAACTGTCGCTTAATATTGGAAAGCGTTGCACGGGAATGCAAATCGTATTTGTTAATGACGACATGTATATTCTTATTGTTCATTCGTTCTGGCAGGATCTCTTCAAAGAACAACTCCAGATTTCGCATATTTTGATCGAGATTAATTACAACATAGTCCGCCAGCTGCAGCTTGAGCTGTGAATCAACACCAGCATGATCTGCATCCAGAAGAACCAGATCGTAATACTCGTTAGCTACATTTAGCAGCTTTTTCACTGTCTCACCATGTTCCTGCGGGGAACGTTCCATCTCATCAATTCTTCCGGTTAGGAAATCAAGTCTTTCCTTCAGAAGTGGCTTGGTATAATCCCTGAGATTGTGCTTATTCAGACTGCCGCTCGAATGCAGCCGTTCAATCGCATCCCAGCCACCCTCTTCAAAGGAGAACATAAAATCCGCTGAATCCGTATCTTTGGATGGTAGAGCAGCTTCTGTGCCAGTTCCTGCAAGGCCTGCATTAACAAGTAACACTCTTGTCCTGTAGTGAAGTGCCATCGCATAAGCACTAATTAATGTGCTTGAAGTGCAACCTGTTCCTGCAAAAGGGCTCCAAAAGGTAATGGTGCTCATGCTCTCATCCTCTCTGCTTCTTTCATCGCACGGCGACTGCGAACACTTTCCCAACCTGTTAACTGCTCGACCACGCGACACAACGATTTTTTGTAATTTCGTGACAGAGGTCCAAGATGAACTCGGCGATGATGCTCATTCTCAAGCTTAACCGCAGCTGTTAACTCATCCCACGGAAGCACTAAGGATTCTCCTGTCCACACAAACGGACTGCCCTCCAGATACGCCCACAGATAACGAGCTTCAAGCTTGCAGTCAACCCCGTTAATTAAGAGCCGCTGAAATGACAGCTCACCAGGTAATGACTGTTCTTCAAGCAACCGCTTCAACCATCCCTTGCCACGTTCCAGATTGTAACGCTCATAATCACTCACCCAGACTCTTACATCAGCGGTTAGCCAGAGATTACGTGATGCAAAATGCGAGGTCTCCATGTCATATAACACATAGTCATAACTGTCCAATCGCTCTCCATTTACTTCAAGATGATTCTCTACAGCTGCTGAAGTGACAAAATGACAAGCGATATCAAATCCTTCAAATTCCGTAATTCGCAAAGACTGCTGACTGTCACCTACACCGTACCCATACTTCTGCTGTAAGGTTCCATCTACGAGTAGGACCTTGTTGCCTGTTGAAGCCAATATCTTGCAAAGATATAACATCAGATCATTCTTCTCACATAAACCCGCAAAGATCCATGTATGCATAGATGTTACAACTCCTTTCTTTTTCTTAAACTCCCTGTTATCTGAATTATTCTAAATTAAACCTCGGATTTCGCTCTATTCTCCACTCGTTAGCAAGCTCTGCTGTTCTGTTTGTGAAGCATCAGCAGGATCATTTACGCTTCCAAAATTAGCTCCTGCTCCGTTTCCTGAACCATCATTCCACATCACTCCATCCGACGTTGCCGGATTATTTGATGATGGACGACTGTTATATGTAACTGAGGATTGTGCCACATCCTGTTCAACCCCTTTTGACGGTGCTGTCATGGAGGCGGCCAGTGAACTTTCAAGCGAACTTCGCACCTGTCTGGATAACTCCTGTTCGGCTCGTCGAACAATATTCGGATCACTCTCCAGCAGTTTTAACACTTCTGAATTGGCAGGATACGTCGCGATTGCAGGTGTCTGAAACTGTGGTTCTACATAGGTTAAGGCATAGATTGAAGCTTTATGTAAATAGGCATCTACAATTGCACTTGAGAGTGACAGAATTTCTTCCTCCGTCATCGTAATCCATAAGGTAGCTGCATTGAGTCGTTCCACTTTTTTCTTCGATAAGAGAACATAGTCTTGTCCGGTAGGGAATTGGATACGAACATCAATAATATCTCCCTTAACAAGTGAGGACGGCAGTAATACAACTTGCAGCTCTCGATATCTTAAATCAGGCGGAGCCGGTACATCCTCATACACCATCTCGGTGGTAATGGCTGTTCCTTTTTTCAACTCTATTTTGGCCACTTGGCCTTCCATCTGCTTCGTACTGGACCAGAGGTTTCGCGGTGCTTGTGCATCCGGAACAGCAATGAGCTTCAGATCCTCCGGTAATATCGGTTCACCTGCTTCAATATCCCGAATCGTAACCCATCCTTGTGCTCCCGAATCCCATTGTTGCTTTAATTCAGCTTCCTTTTCCTCATATGCCGATAAATAACGGGCTTCTACAGCTGACCTGACCTCCCCCATCGTTTTGACATTGTAAATAACATATCCTCCGAACACCAACCCTACAGCTCCTGCTCCGATAAGTCCGGCATAGATCAGTTGACGGCTTTGTTTTCTTAATTTAGACAAAAGAGGCTCTCCTTTCGTAATCTTCTAATCATGTACTTTCCTTCTTGAAAAGAATGAACGTTTCTTGGGCTGCTGTGCCATCATATGCGTTAAAATATGTGAAAACACTTTATCCATCTGTGCGTCCTTGTCAAAAGGATCAATATGTAACGGCAGACCATATACACTCGATGTATCCAGAGCTTTACGAATGCGCTGAACAGCTTCACTTGCTGCCAGGGGCAGACAATATATCCATTTCTCTCGTGGATACCGATGATGTGATCGAACAAAAGCGCCAATCTCCGCCTGTCTCCATTCGGCACCTGAGCCTATAACAATAGGTAGATCTGCACGCAGGAATTCTTCCAGCCGGTTCTGATCCTGACCACTACCGAGATCCATCACGATGAACTGATAACTCCCCCCAAGCAAAGACAAAATATCCGCTCGCCCGGATTGTTTCCAATAATGCACACCATCGACTGCAAACTGTCTGCCTGCTGGCACCGGTTTACCCGCTTGAGCGATTTGTTGAATCCTTGCAAAGGATTGAGAGCGAGGTGACATTTCAATCACAGCTACTTTGAAGTTTTGCCTTTCGAGATAATGACTGATAGCTATAGCCGTATGGGTAACCCCTACACCAGATGAAGCACCAGTCAGGGCAATAACTCTTGTTCCCCCATTCAAGGTCATCGTTGTATCTCCACCAGGCGTTGTTCCGCCGGGTATTCGGAGCAGTTCCTTCCGCACCTCATCGGCAGATTGGAATCGCTCTTCGGCATTATACCTTAACAGTCTTCTCGCCACAGGGATGTATGTCCGCGGAACATCACTCCGGATAGAGCTTTCTACACCCTGAGTCCATTCCGTATACGCACCACTTGTCATAAGATACAGCAGCAATGCTCCGAGTCCATATAGATCTGAACGCGCATCGGTCTGACCCGAGCCATATTGTTCTGGAGCGGCGAAACCAGCGGTTCCCAACTTAACGGTATCTTCAGCACTTTGCGGTTTGTAACTTCTGGCGATGCCAAAATCAATTAATCTTACTTCATGTTCCGGCGTGATCATGATATTTGATGGTTTCAGATCCCTATAGATCACAGGTGGATTCAGATTATGCAGATAACTCAACACATCCAGCAATTGAAGTACAAGCTCCGTCAACTGCTCCATCGGGATCTTCCCACGACACTGCTTGAAATACTCACTGAGCGTTAACCCGTCGATGTATTCCATCACCAAGTACGTGTACCCGTCTTCATCCGGGACAAAAAAATCAACAATTTGCGGCAATCTTGGATGACGAAGTGATGTCAGAAGAGCGGCTTCCGTCTCCATACTGCCTTCATATGGCATAATCGTTACACTCTCTTTAATTGCCCATATCTTGCCCGGCAACTTCAGATCCTCCGCCTCGTATACATGGCTCATTCCGCCTGTTCCCAGAATGGATACGATACGATATCTACCTCCCAGCAGGCTTCCGCGTTCCAGCCTGGCCGGATGTCTCATACCAATTCCTCCTTCAATACACAACAAAAAAGGGAAAGCTTCACCGAAGAAGAACAGACCGGATATCCGGTTTTGTTCGCTTCGGGATGCTTTCCCTCAGGTTTGTTATGGTTAATATTGGTATCATTATAGTACAGGCAGGAACAGATTGTAAAGCACAAAATTTGATGAGCTTATCGAATCAATTTCATAATACCTTAAGCTGCTTTAATCAAGGCTATATCTCTTAATATTTGACCATATAAAGTGTAATCTCTTCCCGGTTGTGAAACAGCTGCTTGGAACGTTGAATTTGCATACGTGAACGCTCAAACGTATCGATGACATCTTTAATCATTGCCAACGGTTTTTTATGCAATAACTTCACGGTAACGATCGCTGTTCCTCCGGGTTGCAGGCTATATAGAAGATCCGATACAAGTCGGCTCATCAGCTTCGGACTCCAACTCATATCACATACGAGCAGGTCGAATTCTCCTTCGCGGAAGCGCACATCCCCTGCATTCTTTTTCAAGAAGGTCAGTTTGGGTGATGCCAGCAGCGTTGCATCCATCTTCGCCGGATCTACCGCCGTTACTTCAAGCCCGCGTTCAAGCAGGAACGAGGTCCATCCACCTGGTGCAGCCCCGATATCAAGTGCTTTATGAAATGAAGTAAAGTCAATGCCAAACGTTTGCTCGGCTTCAAGCAATTTGAACTTAGCACGCGAGATCTGCCCATCTTCTTTTTGAAAACGTACGGCCCCCCCGCTCCAGTCTGACAGGTTCTGTTCAGGTCTGGATACGCCAGCATACAACATATCATTCGCAGCAAATACGGAAATGACATATTCAGCATCACGTACAACCCATTCACTGCCTAACTCATCCAGCTTTTCAGTTAACAGTTGCTTCAATGAGGCTGCATTTTCTTGCCAAAAGGCCCCTTCTGTCTTCCGTACCTGTAGCACGACAGAGGCACCGTTCAATTCCTTATGATTCAACACAAATGCAATCAATTTCTCAATAGACTGCTCCGAATCTTCTGTATTCTCCTGAAACTGAACAGGTTGAATATGACGTAAAAACGTTGGATACTCTGCCCACAGCTTATCTGCAACTTCTTCCTCAGCTACAGGCAGACCCGCAAGCAGTATTTCTCCTGGTACGAGTACCGTGCTCTTCACCGCACCAAACGTACGGCGCAACTCTTCCTGAGCATAAGGGGCAAAGCCATGATTGGCTGTGCAGATAAAACGGGAGAAGTTGCCTTCTTCCCAAGACGATTGTGTACTCAAATTGTGTTACCCTCCAGAACGTACGCGTATCCACGGACGACCATTATCCCACTGGATATCGACCGGAACATCGTACGTATGCTTAATTGTATCTTGTGTCAAAACTTCATGTTTGGGGCCAGCTGCCGCAATACGTCCATCGCGGATCAAGGCCACATGTGTAAATAAAGGTACGATCTCTTCAACATGATGTGTTACATACACAACTGTAATGTTACGCTGGCGCAGACGATCAATCTCAGCCAGCATTTTCTCACGTTCATATAAATCTAGGCCGGCACAAGGCTCGTCCATAATCAGCAATTTTGGCTCGGCCATTAATGAACGAGCGAGCATGACTTTTTTGCGCTCCCCTTGGGATAACGTTCCAAGCGGGTTGTTAGCCAGGTTGGCAAAACCCATGTCATCCAGCAAACTCATTGCCTTTGCTTTTACTTCATCCGGAATTGTCTGATAAAAACGCAAAAAAGCATAAGCTCCTGTAGCGACGACCTCCCATACCGGATCTCTGGGTGTGAGTTTCTCAATCAACGTTTGGCTGATATAACCGATTTCCTTACGTACTTCCCTGACGTCACATTGTCCATACAAATTACCGAGTACTTCAATACGTCCCTGGCTTGGAAACATATATCCGTTCATCATTTCCAACAACGTTGTTTTGCCAGAACCATTCCGACCCAGAACAACCCAATGTTCGCCTTGTTCAATGCGCAAATGTACATTATCCAAAATCTGATTATCTTCTCGTCTAAGTGAGACATGTTCCATCGAGATTATACTCATTTCAGCACCGCCTTCCGGATCTCCGAGAGCAGATGCTCCACAGAGTTCATCCGATAAACCATTTTTGGAACATCTTGCTGGCCGTCAAACAGCATCACTGCTGGTACACTTGAAATTTTAAATTGTTGTACAAGTTCAGGAATGTCATGGATGTTCATTTCGGATAAAATACCTTCTGGCAGCATATGCTCTACTACCTCCAACATACGACGGGCTGCCGCACATGTCCCACATAAAGGGGTATATATAAATACAGCCTGTGGCATGCCTTCCCATACACTGCGCATTAACATTTTGGATGTAATTGGCTTCATTAACTTTCTTCTCCCGCGGCAACACGCAGCATGACCTCACCCGTCATTGGTCCATTATGAATGGTTACCGAATCCGGTTTATTGCTATATAACATCTCGTACATCTGGCGTTTCCCAAACATACTGGACGTATGCAAATAAATCTCGCGCGGAAATAAACCTTCTCGTACAATAGATGCCGCGACCTCACCGCCATTGGGCGAATCTGGACCAAGCTCATAATCCAGAGACAAAATGTCCACGTCACCTTCTCTTAGCAGCATCAGGCACTCTTCTGCATTCGTTGCCAGAACAAATCCTTTCGGACATGCCCGATAGTCATCCAAAAAAACATGCATACAATCGCTCCTCTCCCCATTATAACCAGGAACGCATGAGCGCTATATCATCACGGTGCGTTCCATCTTCGCCCGTTTCTGTCTCGAGCACAACAACCGCATTTTGGAACTCAGGCGCCTTTAACAATGCTTTCATTGATTCATTGCCGATATATCCCTGTCCGATCCTCGCATGTCTATCCTTACACAAACCAGACGCATATTTGGAATCATTAAAATGGACAGCAGCAACATTATCCCAATATCCGAGCATCCTGCCCTTATCGAGCATCGCCGCTTCGTTGCCTGACGACCACAAACCTGAAGCAAAAGCATGGCATGTGTCAAAACAAAAAGCAATATGCTCCGGATAACGGCTTAATTTGCGAATCTGTATCATTTCTTCCATTGTCGTGCCCATCGGGCCATGATCACCTGCCTGATTTTCAATCAGCACCTTTGAGTGTCCATTCCAATTCTCCAAGGCGGTATCCAGACAATGAATGAGGTTCTGATAACCCTCCAGCGGATCGTTTGTTTTGATATGTCCAAAATGGACCACCGTCCCAACAGAACCGCAAGCATTCGAAATTTCAAGATCATTGCGAATAGAAGCTATTGTAGCATGAAAGCCCGCCTCTCCACGGGTCATGCCCAACGCCGGATTCGTGGGATAGGGTGAATGTGCAATCGAAGCAAGTCCCTGCTGTTCACACCAATCCCTGCACTGCTCAGCATCCTTGAGGTCCAGACTTTTCAGGCTGAGACTACGCGGGTTCTTCGGAAAATACTGAAACGCCGTTGCCCCCATCTCATACGCTCTCTTGGCAGCCTGAAGAAATCCGCCTCTGGTGCTGACATGTGCCCCGATTCCGGTTTTAGGCTTCATGCTGGCATTTCGGACAGAAGAATGCCTTCTTGCCCGTAATTTCCACTCGTTCAATCGTTCCCCCGCAGCGCGGACAAGTCTCGCCTTCCCGATCGTATACGCGACATTGCTCGTCAAAACTTCCTGTCTTCGTATCCCCTTGCATCAGCGGCATTTCCATATAACCGCCCTCAGAAGCTGCTTCACGCAACACGGACTGCATCGAATGGAACAAGCGCTCCGTCAACTCTGGTGAAGTCGCGATATTCTGCGTTTTGGAGCTTGGTCTCAGACCGGCAGCAAAAGCAATCTCATCCGAATAACAATTGCCGATCCCTGCAATGATATGCTGGTTTACCAATGTTGTCTTGAGCGTACCCCGGCGACCTTTCAACAGGGAAGCAAAACGTTCCACGTTCATCCGTCGATCCAAAGGTTCAGGTCCAAGATCAGACATCGCCTCTTCGGTTTCTTTCGAAGTAAGCAGATGTAAATAACCCAAGCGCAGTCCGATAAAGAATAAAATGTGATCGCCAAACTGAATTTCCACTTGTGTGGAACGATCAGGACGTTCTTGTTCCGTGCCCCAGAAAATCATACCGCCCAACATGAGGTGCAGCACCAGGCGTTTGCCATTAGCCAAGTGGAAAATCAGATGCTTCGCTCGGCGCTCAACAAATATGATGCGATTACCTGTAAGTTCATTGATAAACAGATCAGGCTCCGTATTTATCGTTTTATCGCGGTTAATTACAACACCTGTAATCAGTAGATCAAGTATTTTCTCGGACAGCAAGGTCCGGTAATTTTCCATTTCCGGTAGTTCCGGCATCGTACATTACCCCTTTTTGGAAGCTTGGTCTGCCTCTTGCGACAGCCACTCCATCAATTTATGCAAATCTTCAAACACATGATCAGGTCGAGCCTTCGCTGCTTGAATGTGTCCATCCATATTATCCCGTGTTGTCACACCGGTAAGGACCAACAGCGTCTCACATCCTGCTGCCACTCCAGCAGCAATATCGGTTCGCATATTATCTCCGATCACTGCCACTTCATGAGACGCCAGGTTTAGCCGGCTAATGGCTGACTTCATTATAACACTCGATGGTTTGCCTATGACTGTAGGATGAACTCCGGTCGCGGCTTCAATTGCTGCTCCAATAGTCCCCGCCCCAGGTGTCAGTCCATCATCGGAAGGAAGCTGCAGATCCGGGTTGGTCATGATGAATTTTGATCCCGCATTAATCCACCTTAGCGCCTTGGTCAGTTTATGATAGGAAAATTCACGATCAATCCCCTGTATCACGTAATCTGGTGCATCTTCCGTTAGCTGTAGTCCTGCTTTTTCTATGGCTTCCAGCAGTCCTGCTTCTCCAATACATGCCACTTTTGCACCCGGGGACTCTTCAGCAACATATTCAGCAGCCGCCACAGCAGAAGTACATACTTGAGACGCGTCGGCAGGTATGCCCATCCCGTTCAGATGATCTGCCACACCTTGTGGTGTACGGGAAGAATTAT
Source organism: Paenibacillus sp. FSL H7-0940 (assembly GCF_037979415.1). Lineage (NCBI taxonomy): Bacteria > Bacillati > Bacillota > Bacilli > Caryophanales > Paenibacillaceae > Paenibacillus > Paenibacillus sp. FSL H7-0940. The sequence goes on along the minus strand of NZ_CP150280.1, from coordinate 1,619,023 downwards.
TTGTTACGAATAAATACGGCTTTCCTAGCTCTTGCAGTGTTCGAATAAGCTGATCGGCTCCTTCGATACGATGTCTGCCATGATAGAGCGTACCATCCAAGTCAATCAGATAGGCCTTAATCACACACAGCACTTCCTTTCTTCATTCCATTAACGTTTCATGTCCTTAATCAATTACCTCGAACTTGACCGCGAACCTATGTATTCAGGCAAAAAATAATGGCTTGCTGACATATGCACACAACAAGTCGAACCGGATCGAACACCGACGGTTTAACTCGCGCGTCTTCTGTACAAGCTTGTCATTTCCTGCGCTTTCCCGGAAAATAATTTGAATCATTTCCCTCTTCATATTGCCCATCCTACACGCTTTCTGACCAGATTGCAAAAGGGACCGCGGGAGTTCCTCTCCCTCAGTCCCGTGCAATTACCCGGATCTTTATATGACGTGTTTAACCGTGCACTGGTTCGCAATCAGGGTTAAGATTCTTGCTTGCGATGCACGACAGGAATAAGCTGGTGTTCGTTTGCAAGTCTGGTATTCGGGAATACGGACTGCGCCTCTTCCAAAAGTGGCTGAAGTTGATCCTCATCCTTATAGCGTGAACTGAAGTGAGTCATGATTAGTTGCCCTACATTGGCTGCTCTAGCCGCTTCTGCCGCTTGTTTAGAAGTACTATGATAGTACTCATGCGCTGTATCGGCCAGATCATGCATGAATGTAGCTTCATGTACAAGTACATCTGCATTGATGGAAAGTGGCTGTACGTTGTCACATGGACGTGTATCACCCAATATGGTGATCACCATGCCTCGTTTTGGCGCTCCCAATACATCTTCTGGACGAAGCGAATCACCGTTATCCAGCATAATGGTTTCTCCACGTTTCAGTCGGCCGAACAATGGGCCTGGTTTCAAACCGTATTCCGCCAGTTTGGCTGGGTCTAGGCTTCCTGGACGATCTTTTTCGGTAATCCGGTATCCATAACTGTCAATCCGATGCTCAAGCAAAGCAGCTTCCACGATAAAACTGTCATCCTCGAACAGGACGCCGCCCGTATGTTCCACGATATTCAAATCATAGTTAACCCGGGATTGGCTCAGCTCCATTGTTGTACTGATCATTCGTTCCGTACCTGGCGGACCATATACGGTTAATGGTGTGGTGCCACCTTGATAGGCTCTGCTCGAAAGCAGTCCTGGAAGTCCAAATACGTGATCACCATGCAGATGTGTAATGAATATTTTCTCCAATTTGCTCAGTTTAAGCGGAGAACTTAAAATCTGGTGCTGCGTTCCTTCCCCGCAGTCAAACAACCACAAAGCTCTGCGCTCATCCAACATGCGTAGCCCAATGGAAGTTACATTCCGTTGAAGCGTAGGTACACCAGCATTAGTTCCCAGGAAATATAGTTCCATTCTGGATCGCACCTCTTTCTGTTGCCAGCAAAAAACCTCCGACAATGCGGAGGGCTTTGCCTGACACTCTACTGAATTTATGCCTTCTCTACATTAAAATACTTAGCTTGCGGATGGCTGAATACCATCGCTGATACGGAAGCTTCAGGTTCCATCATGAAACCTTCCGTCAATTCCACACCGATATCCTCAGGTTGTAGTAACTTGAACAGCGGCCCTTGGTCTTCCAGATCCGGACAAGCCGGATATCCAAAAGATACTCTTATCCCTTGATAGCGTGCACCATGACGTTGCTTCATGGTCATCTGGGCAGAGTCCGGGAATCCCCAGATATCTCTCATCATATGATGCACACGCTCAGCTAATCCCTCTGCTACTTCGAGCGCTACGGATTGCAGAGCATGCGAGCGAAGATAATCCCCTTGATCTTTCCACGCCGTGGATAGTTCACGCACACCGTGTCCGGCAGTAACTACCATGAAACCAACGTAATCCATCTGACCGGATTCAACAGGTTTCAGGAAGTCGGACAGGCATAGGAACGGCTCGACTTTTTGACGTGGGAACGTAAATGTATGCAAAATATTACTGGTGTCCTTTGGATCATAGATAATGACGCTGTTACCACTGGACTGAGCCGGGAAGAAACGATACATGGCATGCGCCTGAATAATCCCGTCACGAACAGCCTCTTGCATGATATCATCCACGACTGCTTTCAGGTCGGTAGCCTTCTTATCACCTGAAGCAAGCAGTTGTTCTACTGAACCGCGCAACCCCAGATGATGTCCAAGCAACATCTGCATGTTCACGTATGGCAGGATATGTGATAAAGGATAGTTACGCATCGTATGCCGATCCAGATCAGGTGGAACAAGAACCGGATGATCTACAGCAATATCCGAACGCTCCACTCGCGTAAGCTCTGGAAGAGCCTGAACAGCTACAGCACCTGAAGCATCAGCTTCTTTCTCAGCTTCCATCTCCAGTTGCATCACTTCACGTGAAACAGGATTCATCAATTTGTTCGCCAGATCCAGACCATCCATCGCATCTTTGGCATATACAACCATTCCGTTATATTCAGGACGGATACGATTTTTGGTGAATTTGCGTGTTAGCGCCGCTCCGCCAACCATAATAGGCACATCAATACCTGCTGTTCGCAAATCCTGAGCGGTAAGAATCATCTGTTGCGCTGATTTTACCAATAGACCCGAAAGACCGATCGCATCGACTTTTTCTTCTCGGTATGCCTCAATGATACGTTCTGGTGGTACTTTTATACCCAAATTAATGATCCGGTAACCGTTATTGGAAAGGATGATCTCAACCAGGTTCTTACCGATGTCATGCACATCACCCTTGACCGTGGCCAGAATGATCTTGCCTTTAACCGAAGTTTCGTTCTTCTCCATGAATTGCTCCAGATATGCTACAGAAGCCTTCATAACCTCCGCACTCTGCAACACCTCAGCTACAATTAACTCATTGTTGTTAAAGAGACGACCTACTTCCTCCATCCCCCGCATCAGTGGACCGTTAATCACTTGAAGTGCTGTGTATTTGGCAAGTGCCTGTTCGAGATCTGGCAGCAATCCTTCTTTACTTCCTTCTACTACATATGAAGCGAGACGCTCTTCTAATGAAAGGTTCGAGATTTTTTCCTTCTTCTCAACCTTCTTGTTACGGAACGCCGCTACAAACGCCGCCAGAGTGTCATCATTCGTGTTATATAAAAGCTCTTCGGAGAGTCTGCGTTCTTCTTCAGGAATGGAGGCATAACGCTCCAGTTTCTCTGTGTTCACGATCGCATAGTCAAGACCTGCTTTGGTACATTCATATAAGAATACTGAGTTCAGCACCTCACGGCCCGCTTCAGGCAGTCCAAATGAAATGTTACTGATCCCGAGGATCGTATGACATTCTGGCATCGCTTCCTTAATCACTCTTATACCTTCAATGGTTTCTTTGGCTGAACCGATGTACTGTTCATCTCCCGTACCTACCGGGAACACCAACGTATCGAAAATGAGGTCTTCTGGTTTGAGACCATATTTGTTCACCAGCAAATCGTAAGAGCGCTTGGCTACGTCAAGCTTGTCTTCCCGACTAATCGCCTGACCCCGTTCGTCAATCGTTCCGACAACAACTGCACCACCATATTTATGAAGTAACGGTGTGATCAGCTCAAATTTCTCTTCGCCATCCTCAAGGTTAATGGAGTTAATTATCGCTTTACCTTGTGAGTACTGGAGGGCCAGATCAATTACTGAAGCATCAGTTGTATCGATCATGAGAGGAACCTTCACTTTTTTTACAACCAATTCAAGGAACTTCACCATGTCTTCAGACTCTTCGCGGTCCGGATCTTGTACACACACGTCAACAATGTGCGCTCCATTTTTCACTTGAGCACGAGCAATTTCCGAGGCTTCTTCATATTTACCTTCTACAATGAGGCGTTTGAATTTCCGTGATCCCAGCACGTTTGTACGCTCACCAACCATATATGGACGATTGTCCTGTTCAATATAGATTGGTTCTATACCAGACAATGCCGGTGGATGTGTTCCGTTCATTTCTCTTGGGGGGTACTGGGCAAGTGTATCGCGCATAGCCCGAATATGTGCAGGGGTTGTCCCGCAACATCCACCAGCAATATTCAACCAGCCCTGTTCGGCAAAAGCACCAATCTTCTGAGCAAGCGAGTCTGGTGACTCATGGTAATTACCATTCTCATCCGGAAGACCCGCGTTCGGGTAACAACTAACGGCAACCGATGCCATTCCGGAAAGCGAGCGAATGTGATCACGCATGAACTCCGGACCTGTAGCACAGTTTAGTCCTACCGAAATTGGGTTAAGGTGTTCTAAGGATATATAAAAGGATTCGATGTTCTGACCCGCAAGGGTCGTCCCCATCGGTTCTATCGTTCCTGATATCATCAGGGGCAGTGTAACGCCACTCTGTTCGAAGGCCTGCTGAATTCCAATGCTACCTGCTTTTACATTGAGGGTATCCTGTGAGGTTTCGAGTAGTAGCGCATCAACGCCTCCCTCTATTAAAGCAAGCGCTTGCTCCAAATAACTGTCGATAAGTTCCTGGAACGTTACTCCCCCAGTTACAGACAGTGTTTTGGTTGTTGGTCCCATCGCACCTACCACATAACGTGGAGATTCAGGTGTAGAGAAACGATCAACCGCAGCTTTCGCAATTCTGGCTGCTTCCAAGTTGATCTCGCGTGCCCGATCCTGAATATCGTATTCAGCAAGCACAACCGATGTGGCACCAAATGTATTGGTTTCAATTAAATCGGCGCCAGCCTCCAGATATTCTTCATGAATGCGCTGGATCAGTTCTGGACGAGTAAGCACTAACATTTCATTACATCCATCCAGATCTTCGCCGCCAAAATCTTCGCCAGTCAGATCAACTTGTTGAATCATGGTCCCCATTGCACCGTCGAGGATTAATATTCGTTGTTTTAATGCATCGTGTAGACTAATCTTATCCAATATCTTCACCCCCGCAAAACGTTAGATCTTAGTTTAACAGAAACTAACTTAATGTGAAAGATCGGGTTTGGTCCCGAAAGATGGCGGGTTTGCACGAATATGAACGGAATTTGAACATCGACAAAAACAAAGCAATCCGATATAATTCAATTAAACCAAGTGGAAAAGAGGGAAAGAACATGGCTGAAATTGTTATCCGAAATACGAACGAACGCATCACTGGTGACGAAAATGTTCGAAATTTCTTAAACAAATACGAAGTATTATATGAGAAGTGGGACGCTTCCAAACTAAACACTGATCTGCAAAATAACTTTGGATTAACTGATGAACAGAAAACCGAGGTTTTGGAAACTTACGATTATGAAATCAGAGATTTGGCTGCACGTCGCGGGTACCAGATCTGGGATGTCATCACGCTGTCCGAACAAACACCAGATATCGAAGAAAAGCTCGCCAAGTTCGAAGAAATTCACACCCACGCTGAAGATGAGATCCGTGCAATTGTTGCTGGTAAAGGAATCTTTGTTATCAAAGCTACAGATGATGTGGGCTACTTTAATGTAGAACTGTCTCCTGGAGACGTCATCTCTGTTCCTGAGAATACACCGCACTTCTTCACTTTAATGGAGAACAAACAAATTATTGCTGTACGTCTGTTCATCGAAAAAGATGGCTGGATTGCAGATCCATACCCTGATCCTACATTTATCAAACAAGCCTAACACTCTCGTGTTATAACTCGCTTAACCAAAACCCCTGTTCAATTGAACAGGGGTTTTCGCATATGCATATGGAGAGTAGTATACAACATCGGTGCATTATATAAAATAATGCGGGTATTTCGCCTTTATCGATTCCTGTTCAATAACAACGAGTCTAAGATGAGCTTCCATCACCTGAACAGCTTGCTCGGTGTGACGCTCTGTGATAAGACGATAAATCTCTTTGTGCTGGGAGATAATGACCTCCAGGTTGGAGTCCTCCGCTAGACGTAATAAACGCAACCGATTAAACGGAATATTCAGTTGTTGCAACATTTTCCATGTTCTCAGCTTACCCGTGCCCTGGAACAAAATCTGATGAAACTCTTCATCCAGTTCAAAAAGTCGATAGAAATTGTTTTTCCCTATACAGACTTCCTGCATTGCAATGTTGGTTTCAAGTCGAAATCTGTACTCTTCAGGAAAAGAAACACAAGCCAAAGTCACGATTTCCTTCTCCATCTTCTCCCGCATAAACCTGCCTTCTTCCACATGCTCCAGATTAATATGAGAGACAATCGTTCCACTCTGGGGAATAATGTCCAGCAGTTCTTCTTCAGCAAGCTTCATGAATGCTTCTCTCACGGGTGTTCTGCTGACCTGCAGTTCATCTGCAATCTCTTTCTCTGAAATCTTGGTACCCGGCTTAAGTTCCAGATGAAGAATTCGTTCTTTTAACAGGTTATATGAATATGCCCGGGTCGAGCCTCTAATTTTTTGATTAAGTGACATGCCTAGACCTCTTTCTATCAGCCGTATTCATTCATCTTAGCACAAATTACCGTTCCACTTATATATCGGTGTGAAACGGTAATCTGGCCAGCATCAACTATATTATTGCTTGTTTTCTTTGTAGGCTTTGTACGTGTCATTTGCCAGCTTCAGATAATTAGATAATCCTTGGCTATCCAGCTCTTTGGCAAACGTATCGAATTCAGACAAGTCCCGCTCACCCAAGATAAATTTAAGTGTATTTTGATCCGAATAATCTTTCAGTGGTGTACTCAGAAGTGTCACCCGTTCACGGTCCTCTGAAGAGTAAGGAATTGGTGGTTCTGCCGGGATCACTTCCTTGGTATCCTTCATGTCTTGCTGGAATTTCAACTCTTCTTCACTAAACATCGATTGCAGCAGATCTGTCGTACCACCGTAGGCAAATACTCCACCAGAGAAACCAAAGTCAATACGCAGATCCTTCGTGCCTTTAGGATTCAAGCCATTGTAGTTCACATCTTCTACCAATTTACGTTTTCCGCCCTCTTTGGTAAATGTTTCGCCTTCAACGCCCCATTTGGCAAACTCTTGTCCCTCATCACTGTAGTATAACCAATCCACAAACTGAATAATGGCTTTGAAGTTTTCGCTTTTTTGAATTTTCCCGGATATCATGACACCGTTTTCAAGTCTTGAGCCAGACATTAATTGCCCTTTTGGCCCACCAGGAACTGTAATCTTCGCAACAGAGTATTTGCCTTCTCCCAGCGTTTTGTTCATATCATTTCGGTGCAGCACCACCGTTTGGGAATTACCGTTAATCATGAATGATTTGCCGGATACAAATTTCTGTACAGCCTGATCATCATCCTGTGTGAAACTTTCTTTGTCCAGCAATCCTTCGGATACCAACTTGTTAAAGTACGTTAGCATTTCCTTATACTCCGGCGTAGTAGCCGTGTACACAAATTCATCCTGATCTTCCTTATACGTCAATCCGTTACCAAAACCCCATCCAGCCTTGGTACCAAAGCCGGTAGCCGCAATACCTAATGTGCTATTAAATTTGAAACGGTCCGAGAACGGAACGGAATCCGGGTACAGCTCTTTGAGTTTCTTTGCAGCGTCATACAGTTCATCCCATGTGGTTGGGATCGCAATGTTATTTTCTTCAAAAACATCTGTTCTTACGATTAATGTATAATCTGGCCATACTTCTTCATGCAGACCCGGGAGTACATAATACTTGCCATCTTCCTGTCGAAGTCCTTCGATTTCTTCTTCCAATCCCCATTTTTCAACTTTATCCTTGAAGTTGGGCATCAAATCAAAATAATCACTAACGGGCAGAATCGCACCGGAAGATACAAAAGCAGATTCTTCACCAGGATAGGTCTTTGGAATAACCAGCGGTGCATCACCAGAACTGATTAGAAGAGATCTCTTCTGAGAATAGTCACTCATAGGAACAATTGTTGGCTCAAGTGTAACACCAGTCATTTCAGTCATCTTTTCGAAAAGCAACCAGTCTTTTTTGTACGGATAGGTAGGTTGATCACTATACAGTATCGATAGATTAAACGGCTCAGTCGCCTTGAATGTATCCCCTACATTGTACGTCTCCATCGCTGCCTTGGTTTGAACTTCTGTGACGTCACCTCCAGCTCCATTACCGTTGCTACATGCTGCCAGAACAACGGTCATCATTGATGCCAACACCATTTTACCAACAAACTTACGTGGCTTTTGATTCATTTAGGTTATCCCCCTGAATTTGGTTTAGGTTGACCTTGACTTAAAACTTTTTAATCAATAAAAAGCGAAGCGCTCGCCTACAAGCTTTCTGAAAGAAAGCTGCATCGGAAGCATATGCTATCACCGGATTTTCCCTTTTAAAAAGGGAATCGAAAAAATCTGGGGATAACAGCGATTAAAAGGTTATTCTGTCATCGGAGTGTTCCGTGTAAATCATCTTTAGTTCAATTTATATAGCTGCTACGTATTACTGTTTAACAGACCCTAACATGATACCGGTTACAAAGTATCTTTGGACAAATGGATAGATGGTGAGTATCGGCAAGATGGTTAATACCATCGTTACTGACTTAATATTGGCAGCAATCTGTGTCAGGTTATCAGCTGAGGTTGCACCGGCAGATGCCCCACTTGTCGCTCCTGCAATCATATTGCGCAAATAAATGGTGACCGGGAACAGTTCTTTTTTGTCCAAATACAGAAAGGCTGGGAACCAGGAATTCCAATGACCTACTGCGTAGAAGAGCACCATGGTTGCCATAACTGCTTTACTAAGTGGCAATATAATGCGTAACAAGATCCCGTATGTGTTCAAACCGTCAATGGAGGCAGCTTCCTCCAATTCTTCAGGCATATTTTCAAAAAATGACTTCATGATCAGCATGTTGTATATGCTAATTGCGCCAGGAACAACAAGTGCCCACATGGTGTTGTTGAACCCAAGGGAATTAATCAACACATAGTTTGGAATCAATCCACCACTGAAGAACATCGTGAATACGGCGAACATCGTCAGAAACTTGCGACCCATCAATCTCTTTTTGGACAGGGCATATGCGAAAATAGTCGTCATAAACATGGAGATTAACGTACCTACTACAGTGTAGATAATCGTATTTTTATAATTCGTCCAGAACATGCTGTCACGTGAGATGGTCTTGTATGTCTCCACATTGAATCCTCTTGGGAACAAACTAACCTTACCCGAATTAATATAGGACTCACTACTGAAGGATTGTGCCACGACATTTAAGAATGGATAGAGCGTTATAAATACCACGAACAGCAGAAAGATGACATTGAATACTTTAAATACCTTGTAAGATCTGGATTCCTGCATGGTGCTCCTCCTTTACCATAAGCTTCTTTGTGTCAGTCTGCGTGAAATGGCATTTACGGAGAACACCAGAATCAGACCGATCAGCGATTCGAACAAGCCAATTGCGGTAGCATAACTGAAGTTACTGGATTCCAGTCCAACCCGATACAGGTAAGTGGAGATCACATCAGATGTTTCGTAGATCAGCGGATTGTACAAGAGTAAGATTTTTTCAAATCCAACTGCCAGGAAATTACCCATGTTCAAAATCAATAACGTCACAATCGTTGGCAAGATCCCTGGTAACGTTACATGAATCGTTTGCTTCCACCGATTTGCACCATCGATACGTGCAGCTTCATACAAAGAATCATCAATGGTTGTCAGTGCAGCCAGATACAGAATTGCCCCCCAACCCATACCCTGCCATACCTCAGAAGTGATATAGATTGTTCTGAACCATTCAGCCCGCTGCATAAAAGGAATATTGTCTCCGGTGAAGAAAGCCACCAGTCCATTAATGGAACCATTCACTGCTGTCAGCTGCAGGATCATACCCGCAACGATAACGATGGACAGAAAATGAGGCAGATAAGACGCGGTCTGTACAAACTTCTTGAATCGTTTACTTTTCACTTCGTTAAGCATCAAGGCAAAAATAATTGGAACCGGGAATGTAAAGAGTAACGCAAGTCCGCCTAACATCAGCGTATTACCGAATACTCTCCAGAAGGTAGGGTCCTCAATGAACATTTTGAAGTACCTTAAACCAACCCACGTTTCTCCAAATATACTTCCCCCGGGAACAAAACGTCTGAACGCAATCACATTACCAATCATCGGTCCATATTTGAAAATAAGGAGATAAATGATGGGAAGGATTAATAGTGAATACAGCTGCCAGTCTTTGCGGAACAAAGTTGCTGCCGTTCGTAATCTGCTCTCTTTACGTAAAGATGTCATGGTTAACGTTGTTTTAGCGGTTTCCGACTCCATGTGTTTTCACTCCGATCCAGGACTTGATAAGTAAGAGTAATTCATGTACAGTTCCCATCGTTTCTCCTCTAGTAGAAGACAACAACTCCTTTAACTTCACCCCCACTACCAAATAGATAATTGCTAAATGTAAGCGATATCAATTTGATGTATTATGTAGAATCACACAATCCAAGGTGCTTCACATCATTCTTTAGCACTTACTAAGTGGTGTGATTTCCAAATCGGAAGAAGATACTCTAAAATATTAAGCGCTTACAATCAATCGAAAATAATAAGCAATAACTCCCTGCCTCCATTTAATAAAGTAAGTCAAAAAGATATTGCTTTATGACAATCTAAATACTAGTCATACTAGTATGTTAGTTATATTCTAATCCAGCTTCCCTCTAATTTCAATAACTTTTAGCAAAAAATGTGGAGATCTCTTTTAACAAGGTAATTTACTCAACAAGCTCAAATAAAAAAAACATTAGTAACTTCAAGAACGACATCATCGTTCATTGAAGCTTCCAATGTTTCAGGGTGTGCTGAGGAAAGATGTTAAAGCTGATCTGCTTAGAAATTAGCAATAAGCTGATTTAATTCCGATAAATGTGTTATTTCATGGTCAGGCGCATACGTTTCGTTGTTGGTCTTATGCTCACGGTTAATCCATACGGATTGGATGCCTGATGATAAAGCACCACGAATATCAGTCGTTAACTTGTCTCCAACCATCATGCTCTCTTCGGGTTTAACACCCAGTTTACTCAAAGCATGTTCAAATATCGACGGATCTGGTTTTCCTTTTCCGAAGTTACCCGAGATAATAATCTTATCAAAGAAAGGAGTTAATTCAGGTACACCATCCAACTTCTCTTGTTGCAAAGCAGGACAACCGTTCGTTAACAGCAACAGTTTGTACTTTCCTTGTAACTGACGCAAGGTATCCATCGTTTCTTCGTATACATGAGGTCTGGATCTCCGTTCTACTCCAAACTGCTCGGCAAGTTGTTCAGCAAGATCTTCCCGATCTATACCCAACTTCAACAAGCCACGACGCCAGGATTCTTTACGGTAAACTGGAGCAAGTTGTTCCAACTGACGGAACTCAGGTTGATCCCCACCAGTAAAGTTAGCCCAAAGGCCTTCAAACGGATTGATTCCAATCATTTTAGTAAAAGGAAAGGTTTCATATGATTCATACAGTCCACGTGCCTCATTACGAACAGCTTCTTCAAGTTCTTCTGGTTTAACCCCAGTCTCTTTCGCTGCGATTAGACAAGTCTCATGAAAAGCTTCTCGAACACTACGCTCATCCCATAATAAAGTATCATCTAGGTCGAACAAAATCGCTTTTAACGCCATTCCGATCATCTACCCCTTTATGCAATAATTACTTTTCGACGGTTTCCACGGTGATCTGGTGTGCTTTTGCAAACTTCAGCAAACGTTCTGCAATCGCATCTGTATCGTAACGGTTCAATAACTTGGTGAACACCCATCTTTTCCCGCGACTGTTATGTTCGATAACAACTGTACCTGGTTCAATTCTGAATTTGACGATATCGTCAACCCCAATTGAACGTTCACGATTACCCTTCGTCGTTATAATCCGATTACTGCTAATCTTGATGTATGGACGACGAAGCAGGAAGATGACTGCCAAAAATACGTAAAGCAGCATGGTCACCCAGTCCCAAGTTGTCATTGGAGCCTGCACAAGGAACGTGCTCATAAACAGATACAAAAAGGCGAGACCAATCAAAAATATAGGGAACAAAAGACTGCGTCCCTTAAAGACTTCTTCACCTGGTGTACCTGTGATTGGTTGACCACTTTTTTTGCGTTGCTGATTTAACTGCTTGGAATTTTTCTTAACCGTTCTCTCGAACGAACGCGACATGAGAATCCCCCTTATGTGTCTTTGTATCGGCTTACATAATTGCAAACCAACATTTCCCCCTATAAATTGCACACTCAAAATAACAGGAAGAAACCTAAATATCATAATGATATCATTAGGTTTCGTTAGTGTTTGAGTTTGCCTTGGTGGCCTTTGTCATTCTCATCATCAACAATCTCAATGGTATCCAGTTGTTGTCTGAAATTGCTGCGAATATTACTCAAATAAATCTCTCTTAGCTCGGCACGTTCAGCAAGCTCTTCCTCCGACAATCCAGTGGACTTTTGCTTACGAGCCAATTCGTTAATGCGTGCTACCAGACTATCTATATCCAAGCTTGTCCCCTCCAAAAATACAAAGTCATATTAACTTTGCCATTATAAAGGCTGCTTGTCAAGCTGACACGCGCTAACACTCATTGATGTGCATTTTATTCTGCAAATTGCGGTAGAGCTAGTACTTGTCCCACTTGGATGGAAGTTGTATGAAGTTGATTCACTTTCTTAATTGCTTCTATATATATACGTGTATCCATATTCGTCGGTTTATGTTCCAAAGAAATACTCCATAATGTTTCCCCTTGTGAAACAGCTATCTTTCCTCCAGGCAGAACATCATTCTCATTGCCTGCAAATACAGTTAAAACGGTGCTGCATCCAATAAATATAATCATAGAGGTAATGACTACCTTTAACATCCATGAAGAAATCTTGAAACGCGCTAAAACCTTCTTGTAGTTCCCTATGTTAGACTTCACCAGTTCCGAATTGATTGGTTCATAAATGCTTTGATAAGTAGAATATCTCATTAAATACCCGCCTCCAAACGTTTGTTCCTATCTGTTGAAATCAATATAACACGAACACTTGTTTTGTTCAATAGATTTTTAGAACAATTGTTCGCTTATTTTTTAGAAGGAGCAATATCTTATTTCAAGTACTTTTGCAAAACATTTGCAGTATTATGCTCTGACTTTTGGACAATTTCTGTTCTATAAGCTAAAAAACACTGATTTAATGCTATTTTATTTAGAACTTATGTTTGTACGAACGGAGGTTCTATGTTATAATTTTCCCAAACGTTACTAAAATGGGGTTGATACGGTATGTCGAAGATATCCAGCAGGCAGCAGGCTATTCTGGAGTTTATACGAAATGAAGTCCGGTTGAAGGGGTATCCTCCTTCCGTACGGGAAATTGGTGAAGCGGTTGGACTGGCTTCCAGCTCAACAGTACATGGACATTTGGATCGTTTGGAGAAAAAAGGTTTGATCCGACGCGACCCTACCAAGCCAAGAGCCATTGAGCTTTTGAGCCAAGAAGAATCTGAGCATTCTCATCAATTTGCTCATAGCGTTGCACGTATTCCTGTTGTTGGTAAGGTTACAGCCGGGGTTCCAATCACTGCAACCGAGAACATTGAAGACTACTTCCCTCTTCCTACACATTATGTAGGCGAACAGAAAGTGTTTATGCTTTCGGTAGTCGGAGATAGCATGGTGGAAGCTGGAATCGTTAACGGAGATTACGTTATTGTCCGTCAACAGCAAACTGCTGATAACGGTGATATCGTCGTTGCAATGACTGAAGACGATGAAGCTACAGTGAAAACGTTCTATAAAGAGAAAGATCATATTCGCCTTCAACCGGAGAATGCGACCTTCGAACCTTTACGTTTGAAACATGTTAGTATTCTGGGTAAAGTCATTGGCCTTTTCCGAGATATTCATTAATATTTAACTTGAGTAACAAAACTAGATGTAATGAAATACGAAAGAGGTTATCCTGATCAACAGGACAACCTCTTTTTTTCATGTTTTTGTTATTTTAGCGGCTAATTATTCACTGCGTTTCAGAACACTCTTGTGATGCGAGAACACATCAAAGCTCTGTTGTCCGTGATATGAGCCCATACCGCTCTCTCCTACACCACCAAACGGGAGGTAGTGTGAAGTCATATGAGAAAGTGTGTCATTAATACATCCCCCACCGAAGGATACTTGATTCAGAACCTGATCCTGCAGCTGCTCATCCTGTGTGAAGAGATATAGCGCCAATGGTTTTGGCCGGCGAACAATCTCATCTAGCATAGGATTCAGGTCACTGTACGTAAATACAGGAAGAATCGGACCAAAGATCTCTTCTTGCATGACAGCTGATTCCCAGTTCACATCTCCAAGTACAGTCGGCTCAATGAGCAACTGCTCTCGTACAGAACGTCCACCAATCAGCGTTTTGCCATCTGTTAGGAATTTCGACAACCGATCAAAGTTACGCGAGTTAACAATATGCGGGAAATCAGCGTTCTGTAACACATCGTCCCCAAATTTATCTTTGATCTCTGCGCCAATCAGATTGATCAGTTCATCATGAACTTGTTCATGCACAAGCAAGTAATCCGGAGCGACGCATGTTTGGCCTGCATTCAGGAACTTACCACGAACAATACGCTGGGCCACCAGCTTCAGTTCTGCATCGTTATGGACAATAGCAGGACTCTTGCCCCCTAGCTCCAGGGTTACAGGAGTCAAATGCTCCGCAGCTGCCTTCATAACAATGCGACCAACACCTGTGCTTCCTGTGAAGAAAATATAATCAAACTTCTCTTTCAACAATGCTGTACTGGCTTCAACTTCCCCTTCCCTAACGGCGATATACTCCTGAGGGAAGATCTCCTGAATCAGATCATATGTCAGACGAGATACCGCTGGTGTTAATTCAGAAGGCTTGATAACTGCACAGTTACCGGCTGCAATTGCTCCAATCAGTGGACCAAAGGCCAGTTGGAAAGGATAGTTCCAAGGTGCAATAATAAGAGCCACTCCGTATGGTTCAGGGTAAATGGTACTCACCCCATCCGGCATAGCCGAATTGGTTGGGACTTGTTTTGGTGCAGCCCATTCCTGCAGGTGTTCTAATGCAAAATCCAGTTCACCCAGAACAATGCGAATCTCGGAACCGTAAGCTTCCGCCTCTGATTTGTTCAAATCTGCCCGAAGTGCATCTTGAATCCGTTGCTGATACTTTTCAATTCCTTCTCTAAGCTGCTGAAGCGCATTAATCCGATACTCGATATTTTTAGTTTGTCCTGTATAAAAAAATGTACGTTGTTCTGTCACAAGTTGTTTTGCCTGATCCATATTAACATCTCCAATTAATTATTTAAAATTAAATTGCTCAAAATTTAATTAAAGTATACCTCTTCTATATGAAACTTTCAACATACAAATGAAACATTGATTTGAAAGTTAGTGGAGTTAGATATCACATTTTGTTTCATGGCTTTCAGATAACTAATGAAGAGGAATATTACGATTATTACAGATAAAACATAGATATATTATATGGACTAATAAAGAATGATCTGGGACATTTAAAGATTTAGGCAATTACTTTATTTTTGATTTTATCTGCTTTTACGCACAAAAAGCCCCTTAGGGCTAGGGCGCCAAGAAATTGAGCTATAAGTACAACCTGATATATCGATCGCGTTCCCTATGGAGGACGATTCATTTCCTAGCAAAAACAAAAAAGAACAATGAGGCTATTTAGTTTTAGACCTCGCTGCTCTATTTTGTGTTTTGAGATCATCCCTTTAGAGAAAAAGAATCCCTTTGGACACCGATTGTAAAAATCAGTGTCCCATATAGAATCCCATAATCATCAAATTAATTTATACAATAACGCAGTAACTAATAGTATCCAAGCATACTCCATAAAACTTCTCTTTGTGCGATGAGATGTGTTCGTCGAGTTTTTCTAAATAGGTAAGTTGGGAAATTGTCTAGAAAATTCTTGTAGAGTGAGGGAGAAAATATTTTTTAAAACTAGTCAGGGAAACGTCTTTTATTTTATAATTATCGCTTTATAAGTAAAAAATTAGTTGTTTACCAAACTTTTTCCATGATATACTAACCTCATACTAATTCTTAGGAGGTATGTTTATGAAAAATGTAAGAAATTTCTTGATTTTATTAACACTTTCACTCTCGATTTTTTCTATTCCTTCACTATCTTCACAGGCCTTTGCTAAAGAAGTAACAACTAATTCTTCAGTTGTACTTCAAGGGGAACTTATCGCAACTGTTAATTTCAACATGCTCAGGAATTCAAATGTAAAATTATTCGCTACCAATCAAAATGTTCAAATCCAGTCTGGCGCACACCTTATTTCAATAAGCAATGGGGGAGTGGTTTCATCTAATAGTTCCCTTGGAACGGCTGTTGTATATTCTTTTAATCCTAATGGTGATTACGTAAAATACCTCATAACTGTAAATGCAAGCTAATGAGCTTAATAACAAAAATCTCAAAGTTGCTCAGAAATAAATTTACTTAAGCAAAGTCATTTGAAACTGCCTGTTAAATTTTATCTACCAATTTAGCCATCAGTCATCCAGAAACCGCCATGCTTTTGATGCGGTTTCTTACTGTTTTATTTTTAGTTAAGCATGAGAAGATGGCACCATCTACCATCCAAACGCTGGAACGTAACTGGGTAATTCTCTAAGCTTAAATACTCATGTCGAATTGACCAGGGTACGCTTGCTGCGCTTCATCTCGGCAAAAGCTTGACCAAAACTTCCTCACACTGGGCAACGACATCCTCGGTAGCCCGTTTCTCCACATCTTCCATATCTAGTGCATACCTGCCTCCTCGATATGCTTGGTCATGGCTTGGGCAATCTCTTCATTTTCCGCAATGAGATGTTGATGATGACAAAGCTCTTGCCGTTCCATATGCCATAAGAAGTCCAAACTTCGGTGAGCAACCCGGAGTTTCAAAGTACGTTATATTTGTCTTCATCAAATTCTTCTAATATTTGTGATCGATTTTGAGAATCCTCATTTACCTCAGAAACTCAGAGTCCAATTGAATTTAGAATCTGAGTAAATTTCTGACTGTTCTTCACCAATGGAGGAATTCAACAATCTTCCGATCCATGGCGACAAGCAACATTCTTCCACTATTGGATTCAAGATACAGGGCCAATGCAGTGCACAAATTTCGCATGTCTCAACGGTCAGGTTAGCCGTTATATCAGTTTGTATAATACCGACGACTACGCGGTACCAGCTGCTGATAGATGTCTGATCTGCTTTTTCTGTAGCTGTTTTTAATCCAGTGGATTTCTCAAACTTCTCAGAGGCTTAGGTTTAAGCAGAGAACTACTGAGATCATTAACTCAACCGTCTATTCGGCAATAGAACATGCAGTAATTCAAGGAAAGTTAGAGTGGAATCCATTGCAAGGGGTCTATCATTAAAGGAGACTGAGAAAGAAATCAGTTAATTTCATTGAGTCTAAAGTTATAGCTGATTGACTTCAAGCTGCGAGGGGTTAGGGATATGTTTACTGGATATTCTTCAAAATTCTTCTAGAAACTCGTATGAGAAAAGATGAAGCTGCATCTTTAAAATGGTATGACATTAACTTTAAAGAAAAGAGGATCATTATTGATGATAGACTTAATTTCCAAGCAGAAAATGAAGAACTATTTTGGAAACACAAAAACATTCAGATCGGCGTGCAGAATTGAGTGATTATCTACGCATCCATTCTCTTCCACACACCTATGCTGTACCCATGCTTAGGCCGTTGCAAGCATAAACTTTGTTCAAGAACAGCTTGGTCATGGAAGTGTGCAGATCACCTCTGATATATATGCTCACATCTACAAAAGTTAGAGCAACGCAATATTGATTGTTATGAACAGTATACCGCCAACATTGTTGGATCAGAAAATCAAAAACCGGGGGACGTTTGGGGGACGCAACCTCAATAGAAGTGCAATTCCCTCAAAACGTCCCCCGGTTCATTCCTTCAAAACCCCGTAGTTACAAGGTTTTTTCGATTAGTACAACGTAATATATTGATCGCGTTCCCATTGGTGGACTTGTGTGCGGTTTATGTACGTTAACTTCATATGATTGTATATCTCAATGAAAACGGGCTTTATAGGAATAAATACAGAAACACACGGTCAAAATTGATCATAAGTTTTCATAAGTTGGGGACGTCCCCCTAATCCTATATGAATCAAGCATACGGCTTTATTCAAAATAGAAATTGCTTATTTGGAACATATATGTAGAAGAAAAAACTGAGTCCCTGGGATAATCGCTTGGGCTCGATCAATTATAAACTTGCCTAAGCGATCTCTTCAAGCTTGATCCAACTATAATCCTCTTCACCTCTGACAAGCTTAATCCTTCTATTTAGCCTATCAATAGGAACTATGCGAATAGGTACTCACATAGTCTAGGCTAGAATAAAAGGCTGGGCAAGATCCAGCTCCTCCTCAACAAACCGTATGTTAGATTTTCCCTTTACGGGTTTCCGATGTTCGTCATTCATGCGCATGCAGATTACAGTAACGTTTTTAATCCATATTGCCTGGCAATATACTTCACCTCGACCTGTGATCGCATCCAGCTTCTGGGTTGTCTATTCTTTATATATACAAACCGATTTAATCGTTGCAGAATTTACCAGTACAGTCTAGCTAACTTCTACTGACTGAAGTTTATATATTAATAGTTTCTCCTTCCCTGAATCTTTGGATCGAGCCACGCTACATGTTCCTAAAATGTTCTTACCCGCATATCCGCCGGTTTGGAAATAGTGCCACCGTACAGGCTGCGGATGGTGGTTACATTTCTTTCAACTCTCGCTCGAAGTCCTTGAGGAAGTTCCGTTCTCCTTGTTCCCCAATCTCTGTCAGCGGTCACTGTATCCACGACTTCTGCCACCCTATACGCTTTCACTCGTTTACACGCCTCGTACAGCACACCCCCGTGGAAGAATTTATCATACATGACATGCCATTTGTGCTTGTTGTTCTCCTTTGCCGCATGAACTAGCTTTTCAAGTTGTTTAATCATTTTCTTGGTTGTTATGAGCACCTCGGACTCCCTACCTCAGACGTTTCAATTCGTCTTTTTGGAATTATAGATTGTCTCTTTACGGATTCCTAAAAAAACTGTGTGAAGGAGGGTCTGCCATGATCACTGCAGGATTTTTCATTCCATTCTGTTCCCCATTACGCCGAATTGTTATCCACTGCTGCTCCAAGTTCTGCATAGCTTTCTTAGCCTTCGTCCAGTTTCACAATACTCGTCAGCCTCTTTCCTCCCTTGCGAGGCCTTTTGGATAACGTGGCAGGATTTCTTCATGTTGCGGCCTGAATTGTTGCTCGTCCTGTCTCTGACGGGTACTATTGTCGATGTGCTCTTACACACAGACTTCGCCATATGCAAGCATCCTGGCTACCATTGCTCCTTGGTCGGACTTTCACCAACAAGATCATACGTGTATCTGGGCACACTAAAACAAAAAAAGCCGCTATAATAGCGACTTTAATGGGATATTTTCTATCCGACATAAATAGATTTAATATTCGTTCACTGGCCCACAACCAAAAGGTTGGCAAGTCTGGATTGTCGAAGCGGTATCAATAAAACCGGTATAATCATGATATTTGTAATAATGATGGCTCAATGCCAGTTTAAAAAATCACGAAACGACCCAAACAGCTCCGTCAAAATACACCCCGAAAATGAAGGGGAACTAGAGAAGCTGAAGAACAATTGGATCGGACAAACTTCATGAATAAGCATAAATCTTCATAATAAACAGAAAAGTTTCAGCGCTAAGTACACAAGTAGATCTTATATAAACTCGAAGTCATAGCTCACGTTTTTAAAACTTGATGATACGAACAAACACTCTAAACAGCGACCTATTGTAAATCATCACCATAAGATATCATTATTTTAGCCCGGTATCGGTTAGTATTAATCCACATTTACAGGCTCGATCACTTCGAATAAAAATGGATTACCATTTAAATATTCTCTTATGTATGCTTGGGCATACTTTTGTTCATCGATTAAACTGGTTGTTTCTCTTGGATCAGAGGAGTGATGGCAGGAGTTCTCGATCATGAACATGACAAAAAAACATTCCAGATCCCGAATATAGTCCGTTTCCAACTTCCTAATACTCTCATAACCTTGGATAAGCATCCATCGATGCTTTGGCCAAAGCTCCAATATGGTGCCTGCCATATCGTAGAGATAATATCCGTACCCACATCTTCCAAAATCAATCGGATAGGGTTGATTATCCTCAAATACCATATTACCGGTATGTAAATCAGCATGAATGAGCCCATAGTTATGTTCACTTGGATGCATCGTGGTAAGTTGGGATACAACCTTCTCAGCTGCATCTTGATACAGCTTCCATCCCTCTTCGGATAAAAAACGCTCATAGTAACGTTCCAACTTAGCCATTTCACGTTTAAAACTTTCTACTCCCCAAGTAGGTCTTACAAAATCAGAAGGTGGATTGAAATCCTTTGCTGCTTCATGGAGCCTGCTCATCAATACACCCATATTATATGCTTGACTATCTGTAAATTCACCTGCTGCTTTTTCACCCTCTATCCATCGCATCATCGTTATATAAGGGCGCCTATATCCTGTCTCTGTTTCGATGTCCAATACATAAATACCATCACAATTTGCCATCCCTTCTGTTACTTTTAGATCTTTCGATTTGTTCAGTGCTTGTAACAGTAGGAGTTCCGAACGAATTTCCTCTCTGCTGAATCGGTCCGAATGAATGCGAAGTAAATAATTGTTATCTGTACTGGTTTCAATTTTATACGTGATCGTATCGGATAGTTGAATAAACTGGATGTTATCCCATTCTAAGTCATACTTTCGAATTGCAGATAAAGCGACTTTCCTTGCTCTGATTAATAACGCCCGCCGTTCTTCATCAGTATCAAATCTAAAAAAATCATTCATTTGTTATCCCCCTGCAGTTTTTATTTTATGAAGTAAATCAACTACTTCTCTTATATGTTATTATAACGATAGTAAAAGCTTGAAAATATGTAATAAACAATTTAAACTATACTATACACAAAAAAGTCACATTAGGATTTCTTCCAATGCGACTTTTGTTAAGCTATTATTTTGTATAAACGATCTTTTTAATAGTATCGCTTGAAAGGAAAAATCGATCTGAAAGTTTCTCGATAGTGTCACCATCGAGAAACTTTCGCCGGATTTCATCATTTCTAAGATTATAATTTTTCTGCTGCCTGAATTTTCACCCCGATTTTTAACGCAAACCTTTTGATTTAGGGACGTAAACCAATCCACCGTTCATATACTTTTGTATTTCATTTAGTAATTCTTCCGGAAAGATGATGTCGGCATTTACATATCTCATGATAGCCGCTCCTTAAAATAGTTGAATTTTAAGGTAGCAAAGTCTACAATATAACAATTATCTATCCGGATTTAAGCGGTTACTTATATTATTAGCTCTATACAAACAACCGCCGTTGTTCATAAAATAGACTTTGCATAGAACATATCTCGAACATTGTCATAGTGTCTCTCCTTCATAAATAACATTCAAACTATCTTCATCGGAAATAGAATGCTATCTCAATAGTAACATATTACTCCAAGTGGGCGAAGTGTCAACACTATACAATTAAGTCGTTTGAGCTAAACTGTCACATCTCATCTATTCCTTACGGACCATCAATATTAGACATTCCGCATGTATCGAGTACGTGAATACTTTAAGCTCCTTCCTGCAAACTCAGCGTTGCCGATGCGATATCCAGTTCAATTCTCTGCTTTATCACTAGCGATGATATGGTTCACCTCAGTTAATCTTAAACTAAACTGCCCGCCAGCTTAATGAATTAGAGCAGTGACAAGTAGTTAAATACTTATCTAATCGGTAATCAGATCATTTCCTTTTCGGCAATCGGTACAAGTTCTGGTCTCGAACCAAGGACAAGAACTTTAAAGCTAAAGTATGATCAAATCCTGTGAAATAGGGTAGAATTGTTTTAGTTACTTTTCCGCAAGAAACCTCTGCACTAATCCAAACATAGTTATTGGAGCCAAATATGACTCCTGCACAAACGAGCCTTAGTTACTGAAGGCTCGTTTTTTGATGATTTTTTTAAAATATCTTTTCCGACTCTAATTCGAAGCTCTTTCTCCTTTTTCATCTTAACCCAGAACATTTCACTACTCTGCTCAAAATTGATTAACTTACGCTTACACCGCTGTGAGGCGTTTTTACATACAAAAAAACTAACGTTCTAGTAGAAGGAATGAGATTGGCAAGTTTCAAGAAATTGAAAAGTGGCTGGAGGTATCGGTTAAAGTACACCGATCCGTTCACTCAACAACAAAAAGAGAAATCCGAGGCTGGTTTTCGAACTAAACCAGAGGCTGAACTTGCTGCTGCTGAATTTTTAAGGCAGCTCAAACAAGGGTTTGAACAGACAGACATTCCTTTGGTCGATTACATTCGAAATTGGATAAATAACTACAAAAAAGGAGTTGTAAGAAAGAATACGATCAAACTACATGAAAACAACCTTAACACCCATTTCAAACCTTATTTTAAGCGTCTGATGCTCAGAGATTTAAAACCAGATATGTATCAGGTCTTTTTAGACTCTCTATTTAAAAAGGGACTCAGTAAACGTACAGTCGAGATCATCAACTCTACTGTATACTCAGCCATGGAGCATGCATTGATTCAAGGGAAAATATTACGCAATCCATGTAAGGGGTCTATTATTAAAGGAGAGCACAAAAAGAAGACGATCCAATTCATTGATTCAGAAGACATCCCCAAATTTCTTCATACGGCTCGAGGGTATGGGTACATTTATTGGATTTTCTTCAAAGTGCTTATTGAAACGGGGTTACGAAAAGGCGAAGCTGCCGCTCTAAAGTGGTCGGATATCAATTTCAAAGAAAAAATGATCCGTGTTGATGAAACACTCGATTTTCAAGCTGAAGACGAGGACGAACTTTTCGGAGATACAAAAACCGGAAATTCTACCCGCACCATTAGTGTAAGTAACGGCATCATAAATGATTTGAGGTACCATGCTTCATGGCAGAATCAAAATAAGATCAATTTAGTGGAGTAGATGTACAGACACGATTTAAATCTGGTCTTGTGCAGGAATGATGGTAGTCCGATGCCTAAATCCAGTCTCTTTAATGCTTCAAAGAGGATTTTGAGAAAGGCTGGTTTGAGTGAGGAATTAACAATTCATTCCTTGAGACATACCTATGCTGTGATGATGCTTGAAGCTGGGGCTTATATAAAATTTGTACAAGAGCAGCTTGGGCATGGCAGTGTGCAAATTACATCAGATGTGTATGCTCATATTTCTAAAAAGCTAGAAAAGCGGAACATTGATAAGTATGAAGAGTACACTTCCCGTATTTTTGGATCAGAAAATCAAAAACCGGGGGACGTTTGGGGGACGCAACCTCAATAGAAGTGCAATCTTCCCAAAACGTCCCCCGGTTCATTCCTTCAAAACCCCGTAGTTACAAGGTTTTTTCGATTAGTACAACGTAATATATTGATCGCGTTCCCATTGGTGGACTTGTGTGCGGTTTATGTTCCATGCTTTCAAAGTGGATCACCCACCATAATAAATCGGCTTAAAACAAGTATTATCAGTGATCAGCTTATCAGAACTAATCATAATTATTCAGACTTTTGTGGGCATTTTGTGGGCGCCCTTTGTTTCTTATTATAATGAAGAAACTCGTTTCAGATACTCACTTTGATTGCATTACTACTCTGACATTCAATGCAATAAATCTAGTCTATATAACGCTGGTTAAATCGAAAATCTCCTAATTAAATAATATGCTTATACAGATATTATAAAGTATAAGCTCTCAATTCCAAAGCGATACAATCTCATTAATTAATAGAGACAATTTCGGCTAAAGAAACCCAGCGGAACTCATCCTCTAACATCAACTTTATTTCACACCGTGCAGAGTTTAATCCCACAACTACTCCTGAGAGCGGCTCTTCAAGGAAAGGGTTAAATAATATCAAATCAACCGTACTACTTCTATTATAAGAGTCAACAAATACTTCACTGATCCGTTGCATTTCCTGATCGTCCAGTTCCGTCTTACCGCGTCTCTTCTGTTCTTAACACTGAGCCAACCATGCCTCTCTGTGTTCAGGCATAACCATCCTGGATGTCTGTCTCATACAACCCGTTATCCTTCAGTCTGCTACGCATGACAAGCCCCCTTAATATTGAGTCCAATAGTCAATGTTCCCAGATGGTGGTGTTTGGTCTACCTTAGGACGTTCTCCCTCACGTTCCCATCCTTCCAGTATCAATATGTTAGCAGTGTCAGACCTATCTTCCCAATGTATGTATTCCGCAGCCATGACATCTGGTTTATGCTTACCCGTTTTGACTGTAAGTTCGTGGATAGTAGGAAACCTACGCCGTCCACCTTTGTAGTTATATAAGATCCGAAGGACCTTCCTTTGATAATCCGTTAACATGTAAATCACCTCTCCATTATTATATGAGAACATACGTTCTTTTATCAATAAAAAGATATTGCCATTTATTTTTATAGTCTAGTCCAGAATTTTATAGTAAAATCGAACTGAAAAAGTAAAAATATGGAGGGGTATTATGGGAGCAAAGAACCAAGTTATTGCTGGTGATTACAAAGGAAAGTATTTAACACTGATGTTCGGATCAGTCAGCTTATCAACCGGATTCTTTTCTTCAATTAAGATAAAACTACTGTTGAAGAATACGAAGTGATGGATGCAACACGAAGTAAAAGTGCTGTGAGTGCTGTTGGAAGAGGTTTTGTTGGAAGTTTAATTCTAGGACCTGTTGGTCTACTTGCTGGGCTTTCAGCAAAAGAAAAAAGCACTCACACAATTGCCTTACAATTTAATGACGGGAAGAAAAGTTTAATTGAAGTTGACGACAATATATATAAAGCCATCATGAAGAAGCTCTTCTAAAGATACAAGAGATCTACATAAAATCGGAAACGAGGTGTTTATCCTAGTTAAGATTGAACACTCCAAAGAGATGGAAGATTATTAAATAACTTAGCTAGTGAAATTGAAATCCTTTATAACATACCAGACCTCAAGGGTTCTGTAGCTCAGATTAAATGGGCACGAGATATCAGGATCAAATTTTTAAATCAAGTCCACGACAAAGATGAAAACTTAGAGACTTTGTTGCCACTCCAAAAAAAGACTTCTGCATCGTGGTGGATTAATAACAAAGATTTAACTTTAGAACAGTTAATTAAAAAATCAGCATTACCTTACGTCAACTATCCCAGCTGGCTAGACAGGCAACAGGACAAATACGCCTGTGTTTCACTATATATCATATGATAAGAAATAACGCAAAAAGGCTCCGCAATTCAACCGCGGTAGCCTTAGTTAACAACTTTTTTAGTATTCGCTTACTTCAAACGTCAAGACACGATCAAATAGGATGTAATCCTTGCGACTTTTGAATGGTCCCTTGTTATTATCGTGCTTGTTAATTGCATAAGATGCCTTTCCACTTCCCGATTGTTTTAATTCGTACCAGTCGATGAAGCCATTAACTTCTTTCATACTCAGATCGAACTCTTTTTCCAAGCCAGTTGTCATTGTTACAACTAAGATCGCGCGATTACCCGCTGGTTCTTGTGGTTCAACTACCTGCGCTTGAGGAGTTGCTGAAGCTTCATTGGAATATTCGGACTCAACTCCATTTACAATAGAATTCACTACAAAATAGTATTTCGTCCCATTAATGAGCCCTGGTACGATAAAATTCCCATATACATCTTTTTTAGCTGTAACAGTTTCAGTGTATTTTCCTGGGTCAGTGCCATATCTAATAGTGTATTTATCTGCACCTTCAACTTGCTCCCATGATAGAGCAACCTGACTGTCACCTGGAACAGCTTTCAGGTACAAAGGTTCATTCTCTCCTACTAATCTTCCGTTATCATCAATATCAATGGCATCAAGCGAAAATGTATTACTTGTACTCATCGTCGTTAACTTCACTTCATGAACACCAAGGGGTAAATTTAGAGATTCAAAAACCAGAGCTTGATATAAATTTACTGAATTATTTGGATTGTATGTAGAAATCTTCCCATCTATTTCAATAGTTACGTTGTTCACTCTGTTGTTCCAGTAGACATCAATAATTCGCAACTTAGTTCCATAAAATTTAAACTTAATTGCGTTTGATGTTGCGCCAGATAATTTATTGAAATGACCTGATCCCGCGTAAGTATTTACATCATCGGTCACATGACTCCATCCAATACCTTCATATTTAATGAACGGGTCCATATCATCATACCTTTTCCATCCTTCGTCTGGAGATGTTAAACTTTCACCAATTGATGCTGCATTCACATTAGGGTTTAAAACTATACCAGTTATAAAAAATAAAACTGCAAACAAAAAACTTATCTTTTTCAAAAACGTTACCTTCATGAATATTCCCCCTGAAATAGTTATCTGAACAGATTAAAAGATACAACGCGCTTCTATATCATGTCTAAACATAAACTTGCTGATTTATAAAAATCATCTAATTTATTGCATTTTTATTTTATATTGGATGCGCATCTCCACAAATTACCCGTTTCTATTCTTAAAGATTTGAGTAAAATTACATAGTATAGAGTCTCAAAGGAGGCATTATCATGTGTGGTAGATTCACAATTACTGACCCCATAGACGCTATCTTGGAGCGGTACTATGCATCCATTGCTGAAGGATTTGAGTACAAGCCTAATTACAACGCTGCACCAATGCAGTACATTCCGACAATCATCGGGAGCAAAGACGGTAATCGCTTGGGTTAGTTGCCCTGAGGACTAGTACCCGTTTGGGCCAAGGATGACAAGATCGGGAACAAGATGATTAATGCCCGGGCCGAGACGCTGGCTGAGAAGCCTTCCTTTAAACGCCTGATCAGTTCAAAGCGTTGTATCATTCCGACAAATGGATTTTACGAGTGGAAGAAAGAAGAATCGGCAAAGCGTCCAATGCGCATTTTGATGAAGGATGACCGCTTGTTCTCGCTTACTGGCCTGTACGATACCTGGACAGATCCGGATAGAAGCAAATTGAGTACGTGCACCATTATTACAACGGAACCAAATAGTCTTATGGAGGATATCCATAATCGTATGCCGGTCATCTTGCGATCTGAGGATGAGGCTGAGTGGCTCGGAAGAGATAATGATGATGTTCAGTCACTACTTGGTCTGCTTAAGGCATATCAAGCTTTAGAAATGCGAGCGTACGAGGTGCCGAAGGAAGTCGGCAATGTGCGGAATAACAGTGAAGGACTGCTAAAAGAGATAGGATAGAAAGTTATCAGCTTTATCGACTTAGAGAGGTCGTTAAAGCTTTTTTTATTATATCTAACACTTACTTGAATATATAGACATAATTGTTTAGACATGGTTCTCTCGAAAAAGTATTATCATTTATACAAATACATTCTGAAGGAGAATAAACATGAAGAAAAAAATAGTTTTACCGATCTTATTATCATTCTTTTT
Source organism: Paenibacillus sp. FSL H7-0940 (assembly GCF_037979415.1). Taxonomy (NCBI): domain Bacteria; kingdom Bacillati; phylum Bacillota; class Bacilli; order Caryophanales; family Paenibacillaceae; genus Paenibacillus; species Paenibacillus sp. FSL H7-0940. The sequence goes on along the minus strand of NZ_CP150280.1, from coordinate 1,591,424 downwards.
AGTTTTAAGTTTTGGGACAAGTGTTTTCGCTGCTAATCTTGGACAGTCTTTAAAGTCTCCAGAAACTGGATGGAACAGATTCGACGATGACAACAGTAAGTTTATCTATACTGGTGAATGGGAAACTAGCAATAGCGGCAGTGTCGCATGGTATGGTGGCGGAGTAAAATATATTACAAAATCAAGTGACAACGATTCAGTTAGATTTAATTTTCAAGGCACAAAGTTAAGAGTCATTGCACAGACTCATATAAGCAGAACAGATAAGGTTCAAGTGAAAATTGATAATGAAATCATCGATACATATAGTATCAATAACTCAGCTTCTACAGACCAATCTTTAATTTTTGAAAAAGTGGGTCTAGCAGACTCAGTGCATAATGTAGAATTAATAAACTTAAATCCACAAGCTGATTTCATTTTTGATGCCATCGACATTGATGGAGAACTTCTAGATCCCACCACATCTAATCCTAATCCAGAACCTCAACCAGCGGGAGACCGCGCTGTATTAACAGTATCAATGATAGGTGGTTTAGAAAAAGAATACGACCTTCCAATGAGTGATGTAAATGCATTCCTCAACTGGTACGATGCTCGTGATGTAGGAACTGGCCCAGCTAAATTTGCCATCAACAAATACAGCAACAACAAAGGTCCATTCAGCAAGCGTACAGATTACGTGATATTTGATAAAATTTTGACGTTTGAAGTGAGCGAGTATACAAGCAACTAAAACGAAAGAGCAGTGAGGTTATCCCTCCTGCTCTATTGTTGTAGCCTAAGCCATATTCAATGATGTATCCTTGATCATCTAAATCATGCCAGACGAATACCCGGACCTTAATTAAGGCTGCCGTGAGGTAATCCATATCTGTTCGTAGTACCCGATATCTATTCATTCTTCCACATCCATACATTTTTATAGAAAAATATACCTAGGTCTGAGAGACTGTTTTCTTTTGTTAATTATTACTAAATCAGGAGGAAGAAGATTGAAATTAAAGAAGGTCCAGCTCAAAATGTATTTCAGTATATGACTACAGATTACATACGCATCACTGGTTCAGTAAACAAAGTAGACGGATCGTTACGGGATGTAATGATGATTGAACAAGGAAATGGTACTCTGTCCTCTGGAGCAGATATTATTATAAGTATTGGATTGGTTATATTAGCAACCAACGCTGACATACCTACATCAGCCGTAGGCGATATTATGAAAGATTTGGGAGTCATCGATGAAGGTGTAGATTGGACAACAATTGATGAATCCACAGAGGTTAATGGCGTTCGTTATACTCTTACCGGTTCTGATGTTCTTGGAATCATGTTTAGCTCTAGTGACGCAAATGATAAGTAATCTATAAAGGAGACTATTATGAAAAGATTACTAGCTCTACTCCGTGCCATATCAATGTACTGAATATATTTGAATAAACAAAGGTGGCAGGTTATCCCTGTCGCCTTTTCTTTTGTTATTAATAGAGTTCTTAATTACTGAAAATTTCCAATATAGTATTCACAGAACTAATATTTTACATGTTAAGCATTTACAATATTAAATTATATATGGTATATTTAACCATGGTTGGCCAACCGTCATATGTGAGAGGCTATTCGACATCTAAGTTCAAATAATCACACAAACCAGAATCTCTATTTTATTGGTTCTAGTATATTTAGGAGGTTTGAATATGAAAAGATTAAGAAAATTCTCTATTTCTGTTATGGCAACTGCTTGTTTATTAGCATTCGGTTCCGGCTCTGCATTCGCTAAAACTGGTTGGGCTGATTCCTTTGAGACAGCAGAAGTGATGTACTCAAGTGTTAACCAGTCTTCCGGATTTAGCGCAACACAGTATTTAGATAGCATGAGTGATAACGATTATTATGTTGTAGACAACACAAATGGATCTTCTGTTGTCACATTTAGTGTTATTGCTACCCCACCACCTAATTTCGATATTATTATGGGTATTATTAAAAAGGATGCTAGCGGTGCGATACTGTCCATTCAAATGGATAACTGGAATGGACCAGGATACGCTGAGGCAGTTGGTATGAGCGCTAAACCTGGTGAGAAGGTTTACTTCAGAATTATGGATAATGGTATCAACAACTACAACCAACCTTATACAATTCAATTCACTAAAAACTGATAATTAGTTTTATCAAAAAGCTCCCCCGCTTAATCTGCAGGGGAGCCATTTTATTTATAGTACTTTGACGACAGGATGAGTACAATGGGAAGTTTAACCTACGCGTTCCAAAGAGTCTCCACGAATCTGGAGTTCTCTCATTAAGCGACGTACCTTTTTGTGATTCACCTCGAGGCCTTTCTTTTACTGACGCGGTTCGCATACGTTTGTAGCCGAAATAAGGACGAAGCCGATGAATGCCTAAAATATGTGCTTTTAGATCCGCATCCCGATCCGCTCGTTTCTCTCGGAGGATGATATTCTTCTTCCATTTGTAGTAACCCGTACGAGAAATTTCAGCAGTTTTACACAACCAAACCACAGATGCCCACTTACTTATTTCTCGAACGGACTGGCACAGGGCTTCGAAATCCAGCTTCCCTCTCCGTGCAAATTTGGATTGAGCTTTTTTAGATATTCTACCTGCGCTTTCAGATAAGCATTTTCTTCTTCTGCACTGCTAAAATGCTTCTTCGTCCAACGTCCTCGATAATCCTCAAAACTCTCTCCATTTTGGCTTTTCCGTACCCAAGTAATAATCTGGCCATCACTCTAAATACCAAACTTCTCCATGATCCGACTGTATGTCTAACCCTCTTCCAATCGCAGACGAACAACTTCTTTCTTCGTTTCTTCACTATATTGATTAAAAGTTTGGCTCGCTGGCATAACAAAAATCCCCTCCTGTTTTCAGTGTTGAGTTCATTTTAACATGATCTCTTTTTTCACTGTCTACCTTGAGGGGATAATACCATTGATTCGGAGGACATTGCTATTTTTCTACATGCAGCTAGAGGATATGGATATATCTATTGAATTTTCTTTAAGCTTCTTCTTGAAACAGGCATGAGAAAAGGTGAAGCAGCAGCTTTAAAATGGTCTGATATTAACTTCAAAGAAAAAAAGATACACATTGATGAAACGCTTGATTTTCAGGCAGAAAATGATGATGAGCTATTTGGAGATACCAAACCTTCAGATCCACGCACACAATTACTGTAAGCGCTAGCTTACTCAATGATTTGAGATATCACGCCACTTAGCAAAACCAAAATAAAATTAACCTGGGAGAATCCATGTAAAGGCATGATCTAAATTTAGTGTTGTGTCGAAACGACGGAAACCACATGCCAAAGTCTACCCTCTTCAATGCTTTCCAGAGGATTATAAAGCGTGCAGAGTTAAATGAAGATCTTGAAATCCATTCTCTTCCACACACCTATGCTGTACCCATGCTTGAAGCCGGTGCAGACATAAAATTTGTTCAAGAACAGCTTGGTCATGGAAGTGTGCAGATCACCTCTGATATATATGCTCACATCTCCAAAAAGTTAGAGCAACGCAATATTGATCAGTATGAACAGTATACCGCCAACATTGTTGGTTCAAAAAAGTCAAAATGGGGGACGTTTGGGGGACGCAACCTCAATAGAAGTGCAATTCCCTCAAAACGTCCCCCGGTTCATTCCTTCAAAACCCCGTAGTTACAAGGTTTTTTCGATTAGTACAACGTGATATATTGATCGCGTTCCCATTGGTGGACTTGTGTTCTATACATATCCCACTCAATTTCTTTCAGCTCATAGAAGTGAGCCAAGGCGTGGTCGCCGAGAGCATCACAGATGACTTCGCTGCGGATCAATTCATTCAATGCTTCTTTCAGGTCAGCTGGCAAGCTTGGAATGCCTTCTTCCACACGCTCTTCTTCTGACATGATGTAGATGTTACGGTCAATTGGAGTTGGTAAGGAAAGCTCACGTTTGATTCCGTCCAGACCTGCTTTCAACAGAACAGACAAAGCCAGGTAAGGGTTAGCAGCCGGATCCGGGTTACGAACCTCAACACGTGTACTCAGACCACGGGAAGCTGGAATACGAATCATTGGGCTACGGTTACTAGCAGACCATGCTACATAACAAGGTGCTTCATAACCTGGTACAAGACGTTTGTATGAGTTCACAGTTGGGTTAGTAATTGCTGCAAACGCACGTGCGTGCTTCAGAGTTCCAGCCATGAAGTGACGAGCAGTTTTGCTCAGACCCAACTCGTCCGACTCATCAACAAATGCGTTCTCATTGCCTTTAAACAAGGATTGGTTACAGTGCATACCGGATCCGTTCATACCAAACAGCGGTTTCGGCATGAATGTAGCATGTAAACCATGCTGACGTGCAATCGTTTTAACAACGAGTTTGAACGTTTGGATCTGGTCAGCAGCTTTCAGAGCATCAGCATATTTAAAGTCGATCTCATGCTGACCTGGAGCTACCTCATGGTGGGAAGCTTCGATCTCAAAGCCCATTTCTTCAAGTGTGATAACGATGTCACGACGACAGTTTTCACCAAGATCGGTAGGCGCAAGGTCGAAATAACCACCTTGGTCATTCAGTTCGTTAGTTGGGTTTCCTTTTTCGTCGGTTTTGAACAAGAAGAACTCGGGTTCAGGACCAACGTTAAAGGAAGTGAATCCCATATCTTGGGCTTCCTTCAGGTTTCGTTTCAAGATGCCACGTGGATCTCCTGGGAACGGATTACCATCCGGAAGATATACGTCGCAAATCAGGCGTGCAACACGGTTCTCTGCAACCCATGGGAAAATAAGCCAAGAATCTAGATCTGGATAGAGGTACATGTCGGACTCTTCAATACGTACATAACCTTCAATGGAAGATCCATCGAACATCATTTTGTTATCCAGAGCCTTAGTCAACTGACTCACAGGAATCTCAACGTTTTTGATAGCTCCAAGCAAATCAGTAAATTGCAATCGAATGAATCGTACGTTTTCTTCTTTCGAAATGCGGAGAATGTCTTCTTTTGTATAACTCACTATAACCTCTCCCTTTCTTATCTGCGTATTTGGCTTGCCTGTTATATTTGTACATTAGAAAGTTCCACGGGTCAAGGAGTCTCACACCAAAAGTGCATGTTTTCCCCTCACTCGCCAAGTTATGCGAATTTAATTTTTATTAAAGAATCGGGAAAGCTCTCCCTGAATGAGAGATACTTGTCCTGGTCTCTTACCTGATACAAGCTGCTGCTTCAGCAAGCGGTGCAACTGCGTATCGGACAGCTCTCTGCGTTTAACTTCAGTATCTGGCGTGATAACTGTAGCTTCCTCGGATTCTTTTGAAACAGGATTCATCACTTGTTTGATGCCCGCGATGTTAACTCCTTTTTCAATCAAAGCCTTGATCTCTAGCAATCTCTCTACGTCATTAAAAGAGAATAACCGTTGATTACCTGACGTTCTCGCAGGAACGATCAAGCTGTGCTGCTCATAGTAACGAATCTGACGTGCAGACAGATCCGTAAGTTTCATTACAATACCAATTGGGAATAAGGCCATATTTCTGCGGATTTCATCACCCATGTTCATCAACCTTCCAGTCATCTATTCTTCACCCTATTGTACATTTAGTTATTACCAAGTGTCAATGACGTGTTAGATAAACTCACAATAATTTACGATCTTTCATAGTCTGTAACGCCATCAAAACGCCATATTTGACATGAGAGTACGTTAATCCGCCTTGCATATACCCGATATACGGCTCCCGAATAGGCGCGTCGGCTGATAATTCCAGACTTCCACCCTGAATGAACGTACCTGCCGCCATAATGACAGGGTGCTCATAACCAGGCATATCCCACGGTTCAGGAACCACATGGCTATCCACAGCTGCTGCACGCTGAATCCCCTGCACGAAGGCGATCAGATGCTCGGCAGAGCTAAACTTAACAGCCTGGATCAGATCTGTGCGAGCTTCATTCCAGGCGGGTTTGGTTACAAATCCGGATTCAGCAAACATCGCAGCAGCAAACGTACTTCCTTTGATAGCTTGTCCTACAATTGTCGGTGCCATGTAAAGTCCTTGGTAGATGCCACGTGTTGTCCCCAGCATTGCTCCAACCTCTCCCCCAATTCCAGGGGCTGTTAGACGATAAGCTGCCAGCTGTACGTATTGTTCCTTCCCACATATGTATCCACCGGTTTCCGCAATGCCTCCACCAGGATTCTTGATCAGTGATCCGGCCATCAGATCAACTCCGACTTCTGTCGGTTCACGTTCCTCCGTGAATTCACCGTAACAATTGTCTACGAATACGATGACATCTTCCTTAAGCTCTTTAACACGCGTAACCATGTCAGCAATCTCAGCAACACAGAAGGATGAGCGCCAGTCATAACCACGTGAACGTTGAATCCCAATGACTTTTGTAGCCGGTGTAATGCTTTTTTCAACTGCTGCCCAGTCCACTCCACCTTCATCAGTTAAGGCCGTCTCACGGTAACCGATGCCAAAATCGCGTAATGAACCTGTACCATCACCGGGTTCGCCAATAACTTTATGCAATGTGTCGTAAGGCTTACCCGTGATGTACAATAATTCGTCACCTGGACGCAAAACTCCAAAGAGAGCTGTACTAATCGTATGAGTACCTGAAGCAAAATGAGGACGCACCAACGCGGCTTCCGCGCCGAAAACATCAGCATATACTTCATCAAGCACTTCACGGCCACGATCGTTATAGGCATAACCTGTTGAACCTGCAAAGTGAAAATCACTTACTTTTCGCTGTTGGAAAGCATTAATCACCTTCCATTGATTGTGATCTGTGATCCGATCAATCTGTTGCAGTTGTCCTTCAATCTGACGCTCCACTTGACGTTGAAGTTCAGATATTTCTGAATCAAAGCTTACCATCTTACTTCATTCCCCTTCATAGCACGAATCTGACGTCGAATATCCATTATCGTGTAACTTATCACATCAATATGTCATGAATATTACAATTCAATGAATTCTTCAAGCATATAACCAAATTTCTCATATTCACCTTTTTGCAATTCAACTTCATAAATCACATCATTCTCTTCAAAGCTGGTATCCACTACATCACCAATTTTATAGAGTACCGACGTAAGATCACCACGTTCTGCCGGAATACGGAAGCGCTTCGTATCACCTGTCAGCTCTGTCTGAATGAATTCACGGATTTTAAGCAGATCCTCCGCGTCTAATGCGCTTACTTTAATATGGTCTTTATCCAATGGAAGCATCTCAAGCTGCTCTGGTGTGCACGCATCTTTTTTGTTATACAGGACTAACTGCGGCTTGTCCCCTGAACCAAGTTCTTGCAAAATTGTATTAACCGTCCGCATCTGATCTTCACGCATAGCTGATGAGGCGTCCACAACATGCAGGATCAGGTCTGCTTCATTCACTTCCTCCAGTGTTGCACGGAATGCTGCAATCAGATCATGCGGTAGATTTTGAATAAATCCAACCGTGTCGGTAAGGACGATTTCTTTTCCACTCGGAAGTTCCATCGTACGTGATGTGGGATCCAATGTAGCGAATAGCTGATCTTGAATATACACATCTGCAGCCGTCAACTGCTTGAGCAAGGTTGATTTGCCAGCATTGGTATAACCAACAAGGGCTACCTGAACAATACCTGTTTTTTTACGGCGTTCACGATGCAATTTACGATGACGAGTCAATTCTTCCAGATGACGCTTCAGATCATCGATACGACCACGAATGTGACGGCGGTCTGTCTCCAGTTTGCTTTCACCTGGGCCTCTTGTCCCGATTCCTCCCCCGAGTCTGGACAGGTTCTTACCATGACCCGACAACCGGGGCAGCAAATAGCTATGTTGAGCCAATTCCACTTGAATGATACCTTCTCTAGTATTGGCCCGTTGTGCAAAGATGTCCAAAATCAATTGGGTACGGTCAATAATTTTGAGATCGAGGGTTTCTTCCAGATTACGAACCTGTGCACCTGACAATTCCTGATCAAAAATAGCCGTAGTTGCTCCGAGCTCCTCCGCGATTGCACGGAGTTCTTCCACCTTACCTTTACCAATGAACCATTTGGTATCACGTTTTTCCCTGTTCTGAGAAAGTACACTTAGCACTTCCACTCCAGCTGTCTCGGCAAGTTTCACCAATTCCTCTAAAGAGTACTCAGGATTGATACCTGTGCGTTTTACATCATCCGTAACAAGACTCACCAAGACGGCGCGATCTTTTTTGACCATATCTGTATCATGCGTGCCATTTGTCATATATATGTTCACTCCCTCTAATTACTAAATTAATCCGTTGATATACATTGCCACGAATATGCCATGGCATACCTTAAGCCGAACCGGTTGGCCCGGCCGGCTGGTGTAAAAACTATATTATCGCTTACTTTCGCTCAAAGTTCAAATCCTCTGTACGGATTGTCATCAGCTCCAGTTTTCCTGGACTGCCTTCCGAGTATTGTTCCAACAAACGAACCGCCTGATGCCTGATCGAACGCTCAATGGCATTACGAACGTATCTGGCGTTACTGAACGCATGCAGCGAATCATTTTTTTCCTGAAGCAAATGTTGTTTTAGCTTGAGTATGGTCTGTGGCATTAGAATATAGTCACGCTCTTTGGCCATAATCTCAGAGATTTGAATCAACTGATCAATGCTATAGTCTGGAAACTCCACTTGAATGGGAAAGCGGGAAGGTAATCCGGGATTGGTCTGAAGAAAAAAATCAATCTCATCTGAATAACCAGCCAATATGAGAATGAACTGATTTTTGTTATCTTCCATTGATTTTACAAGCGTATCGATTGCTTCCTTGCCAAAATCCTTCTCTCCCCCGCGGGCCAAACTGTAAGCTTCATCAATGAACAATATTCCACCGAGTGCCTTCTTGACCAGATCTCTTGTTTTCTGCGCCGTGTGACCGATATATTCTCCAACCAGATCCGCACGCTCTACTTCAATAAGATGACCTTTACTCAACACACCCATCTTCTGAAAGAGTTTGGCAACGATCCTCGCCACGGTGGTCTTACCGGTTCCGGGATTGCCTTTGAAGATCATATGATACACGTGCGCACCACTAAGTAAGCCTGCTTCGGTACGCATCTGAGCAATCTGTAGGAAAGCATAGATCTCAAACACCAAGTCTTTGATATTTTCAAGTCCAACCAGTTGCTCCAATTCACCCTGTATCTCCTGGAAGTGCGCATGTTTGGTTATACTCTTGGCTGCCTGTAATGCCGCTGCTTCATCTTTGACCAACATCTGAGGTTCCTGGTTACGCAACACAATATTAATTTGTCTGGATGGTCTGCCTCCTGGTTGCTCTCCTGCAGCCATGACCCGTCCGTTCATTCGCCATCACCTCTATTTTATCGGGCTGAACTCTCCTGATTATTAATGTATTCTATCAGGTGCTCCAATATTAGAAGGATCATGAAGAATTCTACGGATAATTAGATGTCTCAAATCTGAATGTTTTTTCGAAACTCTCCGTTCTCAAATAAACTCGGCCTATGCTTCAGTGATAACTGAAAGTATGGGAATACATGTGCATCAATGGCATGCAGCAATTCCTTAGCCGTCTTGTTAGCCAAGTCATAATCACCCGTTGTAATATGTTTCCGTGACAGTGCATCTTCAAGCTCATCTTCATCCAGCAAAAAAACTTCTCCATCTTTCAGTACAACGACATCCAGATACAGGTCATCAAACCAAGGAACACCCTGATCGGTTATCCCCTGACTACGACATGTATCAATGTACCACTCTACAATCCGTTCCTGATCGTCAAACATCGCCGTAACTACAAAGTGCTCTCCCTTCGGATAGTATTGCAGCCAGGAATAACCTTTATCTGCGATACAGAAGGTACTGCCTCCATATGTTTTCCACAGAGGTTCTTTCAAATCCTGTATGGTGTACAACGTAATATAACCTGTGAAAATTTTGGATTGAACGAACCGGCATGTGAATTGTCGGTTCGTAATCCGGCGCCAGTTCGCGCGATCCCCGAATTTCCGTTTCATACGAACCCCTCTTTGCCGACTACAGGTCCGTGACCTGCTCTGATGTTATTGGTGAACAATGTAATAACGTCCGCCTGATGGATTCCAGCGCTCTGGGCCCACCCTTGCACAACGTATTACGAATAGTTACAGCTTACCATATTTAAGGTTTACACTCAAAATCAAGCTTTGTCCCACCTATTCATCAAATCAGCTTCCATTACAGTTGGTTCTGTATAACACAAAAAACTGCTTCACCGGTTTCCCAGGAAGCAGTTTTTCAATGTAGCTATTTAGTGATTCATTGGCTTAGCCGCCGGTGCCAGCTTGGGAATCTGCAGGTGCATCTGTCCCTCCAGTATCCCCACTTGTTCCGCTGTCCGGAGTTACAACTTCGCCCGGCGTTGTTACGCCCCCATCATCGGGACCTTCACCATTTCCGCCAGGATCTGTTGTGCCCTGACCAGGTGGGGTCGTATTGCCTTCCCCAGGTTGACCGTTTCCGCCGTTATTACCACCGTTGCCATTGTTTCCGTTATTACCATTACCGTTATTGCCATTTTCATTTCCATTTCCATTACCGTTATTACCGTTCGAGTTGCCATTATCCGGTGTACCATTGTCCGGATTCTCCGTACCTGGTTGCTCAGGATCTATCTCTGTTCCAGGGTCTACACCAGGATCAGGTTCCTCCGGCGGCACTTCCTGCGCTTCAATCATCAAGGAGATGGTGTTGGAAGGATCCGTCTCAAGTCCTGATGCCAAGTCGTAAGCTGTCACATAGTACTCATAGGTTAGACCAGGCAACGCACTTAAATCTTGTGCATTGGTCGCTCCTATTGCATCAATGAGATGAGTGAACTGGGCTTCAGATGTTTCTTTCCGATAAATCCGATATTGCGTACTCGCGTCACCCGTTCCAGTCCAACTCAGGGAGACGGTTTGTGCATTTGGATCGTATGATCCACTCAGCCCACTAACGGACAGAGCTGGCTTTTCTGGTTCTTCTACTGGCGGAGGTGCCTGCCCTCCAGCTGGTGCTTTGAATTGCTTCACTGGAACGCCTTTTAAAGCATCTCCCATGACTTTGGCAAAGAAAGCTGCCGACAGTTTACTACTGTTCTTAAGCATGTGATTGGCATCTGGATTGTCATAGCCCATCCAGACTGCGGCAGTCCATTCCGGTGTGTATCCAACAAACCATACATCACGGTTGGCACTGTTGCCAGAGATACCACTTTGAACTGTTCCTGTTTTACCCGCTACCGGACGATCCAGACGTGCTGAACGTCCCGTACCGTCATTAACGACGTTCTGCAGCATCTGTGTAAGCTGATACGCATTTTGCTCACTCATGACACGCGTTGTGTCCGAGTTATCATGTTTATAAGTGGTTTTGCCTGCGCTATCCTTGATTTCTTTAATCGCATAGGCTTGTCGGTATTCTCCGAGGTTGGCAAATGCACTATAGGCTTGCGCCATTTCCAGTGTATTTGTACCTTTACTTAGACCACCGAGGGCAATCGCCAGGTTTTTGTCTTCATCTGTCAGCTGTATACCTACACTCTTGGCAAAATTAATACCTGTGTTAACGCCTATTTTATCAAGCAGCCAAACCGCAGGAATATTTTCCGATTTCGTAATGGCTTCCGTCATACTGATCGTTGAAGAATATCCATGCAAGTTACCAGGACAGTAGTTACCAAAACATTGCTTCGCATTACTCAGCGACGAATTGGCACTGTAATTTCCTGATTCAAGCGCCGGTGCATAAGACACAATCGGTTTAAAAGCTGAACCTGGTTGTCTTCGACTCTGCGTTACACGGCTATAACCTTTAGTCTGATAATCCCGTCCTCCCAGGAGGGCAACGAGGCTACCATTCTCATGGTTCATGATAACCATGGAGCCTTGGACCTGTTGATCATCTTTGCTTGCCTCGAACAGACTGTCATCTGTGAAGGCCGTTTCCATGGCTGTTTGAGCCTGAGCATCCATGGTCGTATAGATTTTGTATCCGCCGATATTCAAATCATCTTCCGTTTTACCTGTTACTCGTTCAGCTTCACGGAGCACATAATCTATAAAACCTTGATACTTCCTGTCTTTCTCTGGTCGCTTGTAGTTATAGTTAATCTCTTTTGCTTCGTCCATCTCCGCCTTGGTAATGTAGCCTTGTTCATACATCAACTGCAATACCACACCTCGACGTGCTTTTGAGTCGTTTGGATTGCTCACCGGATTATAGGCAGAAGGCCCTTTCGGCATAGCCGCCAATGTAGCAATTTGCCACAACTTCAACTGACTCAGATCTTTTTGTCCAAAGTAAAATTCAGATGCCGCTTTAATCCCGTAACGCTGATGACCGAAGAAAATACGGTTCAGATACATCGTCAGGATTTCGTCTTTTGTGTACTTGCGCTCTAATGCCATGGCAATCGATACTTCCGTTGCTTTACGGAAGAACGTTTTGTCACGGGACAAGAACATGTTCTTGGCAAGCTGTTGGGTTAGTGTACTACCACCTTCCACCATGGAACGAGCCATGACATCCTTAACCGCTGCACGCCCAATGGACCAGATATCCACGCCCTGATGATCGTAGAATCGCTTATCCTCCGTTGCAACAAAGGCTTGCTTCACAAGCTCAGGAATATCATCTTCTTTGACAGGTTCCAGCTTCTGAATGGATAGTTCCCCCATTAATTGGCCATTGCGATCATATACTTTTGAAGTTTCATTAATTGTGGTTTTGTCCTTATTGGCTTTGAGCAGATTTTCACCACTCACCATAATAAATAAATATCCGCCAAGTGCACAGAATATGGCGATTGCCATTGTGAAAAACAGTGTCCATCCAACGCGTTTACCCGTAATTTTTTTCTTTTTAGAGGTCTTTGGCTTCGCTTTTTTGGGTGACTTGTTATTGTTGTTGCGATTGTTAGACCTCGACAACGGATCGTTTGGCATGTTACCTCCTGACTCCCTTTCGGTTGCATAATTTCTAATCGTCTGTAGGCTCAGGCATATATTAAACATATTTTGCCCGGAATGAAAAGAACAACCCTTTATTCAGGTTGCTCTGTTTCAATACCTATACTTGTAGACGAAATGTTTGGTGAAAAGGTTTCGTAATTTTTTTAAGCTTCGCCGCTGTTATCTTGCTGCATCAGCGATACGCTGCGTTGCGGCGTGAACGTGGAGATGGCATGCTTGTAGACCATTTGCTGGCGTCCGTCGCTGTCAATGACGATCGTAAAATTGTCAAATGCCTTGATCGTCCCGCGGATTTGGAAGCCGTTGGTCAGATAGACCGTAGCAGGAATATTTTCTTTCCGCAGTTGGTTCAAGAACGTATCTTGGATGTTGATGGACTTGTTCATTAGCCGTACCCCCATTGGTTCATTTGAATTCGTGTTCAAGTAATATTCAATATCGCTGAGTAGCTTTCGTGCTATTATATCATGAACAGTTTCATATAATCCACAAAAACCCCTTGTCTGCTATTTTACCCCCATTCTTAGCGAGGTGAACAAATAGAAGACTTATCCATTATACACCGCTTGTCTGTTTTGCAAAAGAGGGACAAATTCTTCATTTTAAAGCACATTTATTCGTTGTTTGCCGAATACTTAATCTCTACCATCTGTTCTAGTGATAAATAAAAACCTCTACCCTTTTGATGACTAAAAGGTAGAGGTTTACATATCTTGATCTAATCGATGCCTGTCAGAAGAATACTAATAATCGCTCAAATCAATCAAATTTTTGTGTAATCAATTCACTTATCTGCTTGTATTTCCCTTCAAAATCTTGGGTATCCGTCATGTCCACCCATTCAATATCCTTCATATGGCGGAACCAAGAAAGCTGCCGTTTGGCAAACCGACGCGTATCCCTCTTCAACCACTCAACCGCAGCTTCCCAACTCACTTCCCCTTGCAGGAACGCTGCAATCTCCTTATACCCCAGCCCTTGCATGGAAATATGACCTCTGGCTACTCCGCGTTCCAACAGGGACTTCACTTCATCCACAAGACCTTGTTCGATCATCAGATCAATCCGCTCTTCTACCCGGGCGTACAACTTCTGCCGATCCATTGTCAAACCAACAATAAGAAGGTCATAAGGTGACTCTTTCTTCTGTACTGCCAGCTGATCAGACCACTTCTCTCCTGTGAGATGATGGATCTCAAGCGCACGTACAATTCGCCGTTGGTCATTCGGATGCAGACGATCCGCACTAACGGGATCAACTTCCCTCAGTCGATCATGAAGGGCCTGAGCTCCATTTAGCTCAGCATAGCTGAATTGTTCCTCTCTGAACGCTTCATCCGAACCGCTATCCGAAAATTGAAAGCCGTAACATACCGATTCCACATACAGACCGGTGCCCCCTACAATAAAAGGCATTTTACCGCGTTCGTGGATTTCACTAATCAATCGTGTGCAACTCTCCTGAAACTCGGCCACAGAATACGGATACTCCGGTTCATGGATATCAATGAGATGATGGGGTACACCCTTCATTTCTTCAGAGGTAATCTTGGCAGTTCCGATATCCATTTCTCGATATACCTGCATCGAATCTCCTGAGATAATCTCACAATTGAAAGCTTGGGCAAGCTCGATGCTCATTCTTGTTTTGCCTACTGCTGTTGGTCCAACCAACACAAGCAGTTTAGGTTTTGGTTTAACTTCCACTTTCAACATTAATCACTCCGTACAGGGTTTTTGCATTCGCCCGATCAAGTATTTCAAATCCGAGCCTGTCAAACTCCGCGCTGCCGCGCTTTTCTTTCATGACTACCCGTTTACGGGCAACCCGTTTTGCTTCCATAATGCTCTGTTCATCCAGCGCGTGAGCATTTGCATAATCTCGCAAGGGCTGTATAGCACTTGAATCCATCATTGGCTCACGAAACATGGGGTCAAAATATACGGTGTCACAGCTTTGATCTGGCAACGATAGAAGCAAATCGAGATGATTCGCATGATGCAGCTCAATACGCCGGAAAGCTTCATTTACCGCTGGCTTGATCGTCTCATATTGAGACATCCCCTCCACTAATAGTGTATATAGCGGAAGAGAGCTCTCACATGCAATCACCCGTCCACTTTTACCCACTGCAACCGAGAACACCAGTGCATCCGTGCCCAGTCCGGCTGTACAATCGATGATGGTATCCCCTTCATTCACCGCCCCCGCCTCCAGCAGTGGATCAGGTTCTCCTCGCAATATACGTTTGGCACGAACAAATCCCATGCTGGGGTGGAACTCCAGCAACGGTGAATCCTTCCGAAATAGACGCACTTTACCCTGGAGTACAACCAGAACCTCCTCCGCCTCATAGTGTTCAATCATCATGGGCAGAGACATTTTATTACGGCGCACGTAAGTACCCCCTGTTGTTTCAGCAAGGTTTTGGGCCCGCTCCACAAGTAAAGCCGCTTCCTTTTCACCGGTTGTAATATACATAGATTCCTCCTAAATAGCTACATAACACGTTTGAACAATTTTTCCAGATCATATGTTGAAAATGAAATCACAATCGGCCGCCCATGTGGACAAGTGTAGGGCTGACGACATGAACCCAATCGCTGAATTAGCACTTCTGCTTCCTGATCCGTCAGCTTTTGGTTCGCTTTGATGGACGCCTTGCAGGAGCACATGATCGATGCAGCTTCTCGCATCTTGGCGACATCTATGCTGCGTTCACTCAACACCCACTCGGACATTTCTTCGATAATGTCTTTCTCGTCCCCTTTGGGGAACCAGAACGGATGGGAGCGCACACGGAACGTCTGTCCACCGAAATGCTCCAAATATACACCCGCCTGTTCGAACCAAGCCAGCCTTGTTTTCAGCTTTTCCGTCTCCGAAGGTGTAAACTCCAGCGTAATAGGCAGCAGTAACTCTTGTGAGGCCTGGGCAGGGTTACCAAACTTCTCGTAATAGTACTCATAATTTACGCGTTCATGAGCGGCATGCTGATCAATCAAATATAAACCTTGGTCATTTTGCGCGATCAAATACGTACCATGATGCTGTCCGATCAGACTCAGCTCCGGAAATTCAGGCATGGATGCATCCGATTTAATGGCAGCAGCAAGTTTAGTGGCATCAGGTAGACCTGAAGTTTTCCACGTCCGTTCACTTCTCGGAACTGAAGACGGATTATACGATGAGCGTGCTTCCCTAACCGGTGAATATACGGAATCGGAGCGATACGTAGCTGGTTTGCCTTCAGCCAGCGGTTTCTCTGTTGCTCCACGATCCCCACCATTTTGAGAAGAGAGGTCAGATTTGGGAACAGTTTCGGTAGAACTTGTACTTGAACTTAAATTTGTACTTACATCCTTAGTGCCTTCTTGCACGTTAGCGGATGTCTGCCCCCCGTCATAACTAGCAATCTTCTGCCAAATATCCCCGTTCCAACTTTCTAACTGCACAGGGGGGTGTGTAATCTCAGGTGGAGCTTCGGGCAACGGCACTGAGTGACCCTGTTCAGATACCGGCTGTGGTGTGGACACATCCGCCGGAGCATCCAGATCCAGATCATCATCTTCCGTAGTTAACTTCAGCGGTGCAGCAGTAGGTTTCCCTAGTGGACCCTGTTGACCATATCCCTCTGCATCAGATGCATCTTTCAGCGGACCACGCGGAAAGAGGAATTGCTCCTGAATAAAGGAGTTATCGTCCCCACGTCGAATCTGCTGTTTTTTGACCTGTGGAATTAATACCTCCTGCCGGAGTATCCCCCGCAACGTCGTCTCTATGAATTCATACAGTTCTGGTTCCTTGCTAAAGCGAACCTCCAACTTCGCCGGATGCACGTTCACATCCACAAGAGAGGGGTGCATCTCCAACTGCACCACGACAAGTGGGAAGCGATTGATCGGCAGCAAGGTATGGTAGGCTTTGAGAATCGCCTGATTGAGACCGTAATTGCGAACAAATCTCCCATTAACAATCGTTGACATACCATTACGATTCGCTCGTGTCCATTCTGGCAGGCTGATCAGCCCGCTCACCCGGTAATCCAGACTTTCTCCCTGGATGGGAAGCATCGCTTTGGCAGCACTTGTCCCATAGATCGCTGCAACCACTTGTAGCAGATCGCCGTTGCCCAACGTCTGAAGCAGCACATTCTCATTATGGCGCAGTCGGAACGAAATGTTTGGATGAGACATCGCCATCCGGTAAAGGACATCTGATATATGTCCCAGTTCCGTCTGGATCGTTTTCATATATTTGAGTCTGGCAGGTGTATTGTAAAATAGTTCTCTCACTGCAAAATCTGTACCTTGGGGTGAGGTTGCGTCTTCATGAGTGCGAAGGTTCCCGCCTTCAATTACGATGCGGCGCCCCCGCCCATCATTGTCACTTGCCGACAATACCTCTACCTTGGACACGGCGGCAATACTCGCCAAGGCTTCGCCACGGAATCCAAGACTTGTGATCTGAAACAGATCTCGGCCATGGGCTATTTTGCTGGTCGCATGACGATAAAAGGCGGTTTCCATGTCCTCTGGCTCAATACCTGTACCATTGTCTTTGACACGAATACTGAGGAGTCCGCCCTCTTCCACCGTCACTTCAATTTTGGTGGCGCCTGCATCCACCGAGTTTTCGAGCAACTCTTTGACAACTGAAGCAGGCCGTTCGACCACTTCACCCGCCGCGATCTGGTTGGCAATATGTTCATCAAGCACATGTATCTTCGCCACAGGTTTTCCCCTCCCTTATACTCAGGATAATTGCTGTGCCTTCAATTTGAGATCATTCAATATCTGCATCGCCTGAAGAGGCGTCATATTCATGACATCGATATCTTTCATCGTACGGATGAATTCTCGCGCTGGTTTATCCACCGCAACTACATCCGGTTTCGTTGCCACATTCGGCTCATCATCTCCAAAGATGGACAGTTGAACCACATCCGAATGGTTTGCGCTGGACTGTCCTTTGCTGTTTGATTTCTTGGCATGTTGCTTCCCAACCGAATCTTCAATAGAAGGTGTGTACTCTGCACTCTCCTCAATCTCGTGTTCCCGGATCAATGGTGCTGAATCCGTGTGCTGGAATTCTCCACCTTTTAATTTCAAGCCTTCTTCCTGCTTCTCGTTTCCGATATATTCACTGCCCACAGCTACTTGCGCGGCCGCATGTTCGAACCCATGCAATAGTCCATTCGCCCGCTCAATAATACTATCAGGCAGACCTGCAAGGCGTGCACAATAGATACCATAACTGCTGCTGGCTGCCCCGGCAATCAATTTGCGCAGGAAATTAACTTTGTCACCACTCTCCTGTACCGCCATCGAGTAGTTGGCCAGCTTGTCCAGACTCTCCTCCAGATGAGCTAGCTCATGGAAATGAGTTGATACAAGAGCTTTACAGCCGATAATATCATGTACATATTCAATAACAGACTGTGCAATCGCCATACCTTCGCTGGTTGACGTTCCCCGTCCCAATTCATCGATAATAATCAGACTACGTGGTGTGGCTTTGTCCGTCATGACCTGAATGTCGGCCATCTCCACCATGAATGTGCTTTGTCCGCCAATGAGATCATCCGCGGCACCGATCCGTGTGAAAATGCGATCCATGATCGGCACTTCCGCCTGACCCGCAGGTACAAAACAACCTACTTGCGCCAAAATGGAGATTAAAGCGACCTGTCGCATATACGTACTCTTACCAGCCATATTTGGTCCAGTAATCAGCAGAATACGTGCCTCTTCCTTGGTCATTGCCGTGTGATTGGCAATAAATGAGCCATCTCGCATGACCGCCTCAACGACCGGATGGCGTCCTTCTTCCACAACCAGATCATAACCGTCGGTCAACGTAGGACGTACAAAGTTTCGCTCAGCGCTGATCACCGCAAAAGATTGATACACATCAATTTCCGCTACCTGTTCAGCCAGCTTCTGCAATCTTGCAATCTCTTTGTTCAGCCGCTCGCGCAGCTCTGCGAACAGCCCATACTCAATATCAACCATTTTGTCCTGAGCTTCGAGAATCAACGTCTCTTTTTCCTTCAACTCCGGCGTAATGTAACGTTCTGCATTGGCAAGTGTCTGTTTACGTTCATAACGTCCCTCTGGCAGCGCGGACAGATTGGACTTGGTGATCTCGATATAATAACCAAACACTTTGTTATATCCAATCTTCAGCGATCGAATGCCTGTCGCCTCACGCTCTCGCGCTTCAAGCTCGGCAATCCACTGTTTCCCGTTAACCGAAGCCTCACGCAATTCATCCAGACGTTCATGGTACCCTTCACGAATCAGACCTCCGTCCCTTACCGATACCGGCGGCTCGTCCACAATGGCTTGCCCGATGGCTTCACGCAGATCATTGCAATCATCCATCGTTTCAGCAATATGTTGCAATGTTGCGGAAGATGATCCTGCGCAATGTTGACGAAGTCCTGGAATTTTCTCCAGCGATGACTTGAGCGCATTCAGGTCACGACCATTGGCATTACCAAACGCGATCCGACCTACCAGACGCTCCAGATCGTAGATGTCTTTGAGTTCTGCCCGCAGGTCTTCACGCAATATAAACTGGTTGTATAGCGTATCCACAGCTTCCAGACGCTCATTGATCTTCCCTTTTTGCAACAATGGCTTATCGACCCAACGACGCAGCATTCTCGCACCCATGGACGTCTCGGTCCGATCAAGCAACCAGAGTAATGAACCTTTTTTGGAGCGTTCACGCACAGTTTCCACCAATTCCAGGTTCCGGCGGGTAAACGGGTCCAAGATCATGTAATGATCGGGCTCATACGTTGAGATTTGAGTTAACTGCCCCAGAGAACGTTTCTGTGTCTCACTCAGATAGGAGAAAAGACGTGCAATGCACGCTTGACGTTCAGGCTCTAATCTTGCCCAGACAGCCTCGCCAAACTGCTGACGGACCAGATCTTCCTTATTCTTTGTCCACGACGTGTAGACCACAGGACGACCGATTGGAGACGCCTCGGCTTCTACTGTTTCAAGCAGCGCTGCATCCCCCACCAGCTCCGATGGTTCGTAGATGCCGATTTCATCCTTGAGCCATTCCTTGGAATAGGGTACGGATGTCACATACAACTCACCCGTTGACAGATCACAGGCCGCGAGCGCCAGCGTATTTTGATTACCTGTAAGACACACCATGTAGTTGTTGGACTTGTCACCGAGTGTCTTGCCTTCCATTACCGTTCCCGGTGTAACCACACGTACAATTTCACGTCGTACCATGCCTTTGGTTACACTTGCATCTTCCATCTGTTCACATATCGCAACTTTATATCCTTTTTCAATCAGACGCTGTATGTAATTGTCAGCCGAATGATAAGGTACACCACACATCGGAATTTTATCATCCGTGCCTCCGTTGCGTGCGGTCAGCGTGATCTCAAGTTCACGGGAAGCATTAATCGCATCCTCGAAGAACAATTCATAGAAGTCACCCAGTCTAAAAAATAGAAAAGCATCTTGTGCTTCGGCCTTCACTTGCAAATATTGTTGAATCATTGGCGTATACTGAGCCATGATGAATATCCTCCATCCCGTTCCTATAATGTCAGGAAGAAACGCGTCCTGGAAGGACAATAAGACGGTCAGGCACTGTGTTTGCGCCTCCGCCTTATGTGTTGGCTAATCGCCACTTCCTTCAAGGGTTGCTGCTCCATATCTTCCGTAGTAGCTTATTACTCATAAAAGACTTGTTTCTTATTATATCAAAAAAACGCCCGTACTTCATGAACCTGCCCGAATATTCCAGAGTTTGCGAATATCGCGACTCTCATCCCAAGTTCTTCCCAGTTTTAATTGAAGGATTAACGGAGACGCATATCGTTCATAACGTGCATATCCATCCAACCTCTTCAGATCATCTACGAGTGCTGGGATGTGTTCCTTAATCACTTCGCGCTTTCCCTCATAAAAAGCGGCATGAACCTCAGCTTTCGCCAACGGACGCTGCCGTAATTGAGTATACCCGCTCGCGATCAGACCTGCCAAGGCCACAACACCTTTCGCAACAAGGGGCGACACAAGAAAGCTGGGTAACGTACGATACTCAAACCCACCATAGGATTTCAGACGAAAATCACCAAGTGCTCCATAACGGGGTCGTCTTCCCGATCCACGGGGGTCTTGCAGAAATGCCAGTGGCAATGCCAGATAATTGTCCAGTGCACGAAGCAGTTCCCCGGTAAGATTCACCCCGCTAAAATGAATATGACCACCCAAAGGTAACCCCCGTTGTGGCATCCCTCCTGCCTGCCAGATGAGCGAGTGATCACTAATGCTGCGGGAAGCAGCTGCGAATGCCCTCATCAGATGAGCCAGCAGTTCTCGTGGTTCGGAGCTGGGAGCAGGCCGCAATTCGGCAACCGGATATATGCGCCGTCCACCAATCGTCACGGAATCACAGCCTGCCATTCCTGTACGTTCAAGAAATCTGGAGGCGGGTACGATTTTGGATTCCGGCATCTGCACCAGAAGAAACTCCGGGTCCATGCCGAGTATTGGAATGGGTCTGTGACTCAGTTCCTCATCCAGCAGTTCCTGATGCTGCTTCCAGCTTTCCCTATAGGTAGCAGCAAGGTTGGTCACCCCTTTCCAGGGACACGGGTCGATCGAAATCACTGCACAGCCGCCATTCCCTGAGGATTCCATTCGAACAGCTCCATGATCCAGCCCTAGCGTATACAGCGTTTTGATCGCAAGTCGTTCTATGCGCTTGAACAAGGTTGAACTCGCTTCACGCTCCAACAGAGTTTCCTGTGCCCCTCCCATGCCACTAGTATCCTTGCGTTTGATCCGGATCGCCTGCAGACAGCTTATCTCTACGTCATAGCGTACACGCAAGCCTGGTTCACGTTTGCGCCGATCGTGCAGTGACAATACTTCAATGCCTGCCTGTTTCAACCGTTCTGCACGTTCTCCAGAAGTCATCCTTTCATATCGGCGCAGCGCTTCCTCCGCTTGTTCCATCACATTCATTACGTCCCCCCTCCCGGATCATGCAACTAAAATAAAAATAACCCCGCAATGCGGAGCCTTCCCGTGAAAGGTATTCCAGGCACATTGCGAGGCTCGTTACCACCCATTTTTTAATATTTAAGAAGAAAGAGGGCTTACGCCCTCTTCACCGCGCCTTCTGGCGCATATGATACCTTAGGTTATCAAATACAGGCGTCAAACTCACAGCTCATCGTCGAGCAGATCGGGATCGAGATCGTCATAATCTCCATCGGCACTGCCAAAGTCATAGTCCTTGTCTTCGTAGTCACCGCAACCATCTGTGCAGACCTTCACACAAACTTTGGTTTCGGCAACGAGTTCCACAGCGAATTCCCGTTCTACCCGGATAATTACACTGCTTCCACCTGCTGATACTGTGGCTTCCACACAGCTAGGTTCCTGCGTTGCATCCGCAGATACCTCCACTGTGGAAGTCCGGTGTTTCGGGTCCAGATAGGACAAAGGCACATGTTCTACATACGAGACCGTTTCTTTGGCTACATCCGTCTGAGAGTTCTTGTCGTAGGAATACCAAATGTTGATATCGTAAGTACCAATAACTTCAATTCCGTCACCCGCTGATACGGCTTCATATTGGTGGTTGATAATCCAAGCCCCCAAAATACTTGTCGGACCATTTGGCGGAGTCACGGTATGTGTTACGGTAGAGAACTTACGACCTTTGCCGCAGATCGCCTTCGTGATAATCTCTCTACATTGATGTTTATGACTCAATGACATCTTTAAACCTCCTCCATACAATCATTCACTACAAGTGTATGCAGGGCATTCGTCTAGGGTGACAACTATTTTCTATTATTCGTTTGTAGATTGGGACCGGTCCGAGATTGGGGACGGTGCTTTGTCCTTCTTCGCGACTTTCAGATACAGCGCGAGTTCGCGGCACAGCTGGAGAATTGCAGAACGAATCTCGAATTCTTCCCTTGTATCCGGCAGCTCCATACGTTTGAATTCTTCTTGCACATCTGCAAGAAGTTTTTCAGTTCGTCCCGTGTAGGATTCAGTGAGTACGTCCTGACTAAGCTGATCGAACAGCTCCGATACCATCTCCGCATGTGGCATCTTCTGATAGATCTGGGACACGAGATGCATCATGTGCTGGATGGAGTCCAACTGCGTTTTGCGCATATAGAAGTAGACACTCCATTCCTCATTCGGATGAATCACCTGATTCTCCAGAGACCGCTTGGCAGCATCAATACCGCCAAGGATCGCTTTATCTGCTTCAATCAGCTCTCTCCCTGCCCATGCTTCATTGGGATTACGCAGCGTGGCCGCAAATTCCTTGAAAATCTTCGAGAAGAGTTCATCGATTCGTTTGCGAATGCGCAGCATCTGTGGATCTGCTGCCGGCATATAGGCCAGGTTAACCGCCATTGCGGAACCAAGACCAATTAACAACAAAGCAATTTGTACGAGGACGACATGCACGTCCATCTCCCCGCCGCCGAACACCCGAAACACCACAACAGAACCTGTAACAATACCTTCTTTAAATCCTACCCGGACAATAGCCGGGAATGCGATCAATATGTATACCGCCAGCACCCAATAATGGAAGCCTAGAAAGTGAAAAAGTACACTTGCAAATAAAAGTCCAACTACGGAAGCAAAGAACCGCGCCGATATGGTGCGAATACTTCGTTTTCTCGTTACATCCACGCCAAGAATGGCAAGCAATCCCGCTGATGTTGGTCCCGGCAAGCGACACCAGTCTGCAATCAATACAGCCATTAATGCGGCGATTGCAGTTTTAATTACCCTAAAACCCATTTAACATTCCATCTCCTCTAAGCTGCAAAAAAATTCTTAGCCAGCTCGTCGCCTCATTCATTTATCATGACTAGTATGTCTCATCCAAAAGTAAACTAGACGACATCAACCGACATGCGCATGCATGCCGGTCACAGCAACACGCCCCGAATGAGGGACGCTGGCAAGTTAGATCGTTGCGACAGAACCTCAAGGCCCTCTTCTCCAATCATCGCATTCATTCCGGATCTGCGCGGAATAATCATACTAAATATGGTACTTGATTTTACGGTATCGGGCAACGTGACACCCCTTGTGAAATTGTATACATATCATACCCGGTCACATTACGAGTAAAACACTTCAGAATCACCTGCGGCCAGCCAGCATTTTGCGTTCTGCATAGACAACAAGTTGGTACATGGCTGTTGCAACTGCAGCAATAATTAACAGACTTGATAATACAAGTGTGAAGTTGAATACCTGGAATCCGTAGATAATGAGATAACCAAGCCCTTGTTTGGCGACAAGAAACTCACCCACAATTACACCCACCCAAGCCATGCCAACGTTCACTTTCAAAGTGGATACAATCGCCGGAAAAGAAGCAGGTAATACAACTTTTGTAAAAATCTCGGAACGGTCTCCACCAAACGTACGAATGACTTTAATATAATTGGGATCCACTTCATTGAAGCTGTTATACACCACCAGTGTCGTGATAATGACCGTGATAGACAATGTGGTCATAACAATCGCTGTAAAACCCGCGCCGAACATCACAATAAAGATCGGGCCAAGTGCTACCTTTGGCATACTGTTAAACACAACCATATAGGGGTCCAGCACCTTGGACAAAAAAGGAGACCACCAAATTAAAACCGCAAGCAAGGTTCCCACCAGTGTTCCCAATAAAAAACCAACTGCCGTTTCCCCTACGGTTACCCCAACATGTGCCCACAACTCGCCACTAGCGATGTCCTTGCCAATCTGGGCAAAAACCTTACTCGGATAACTGAATAACAGTACATCAATCCAACGGAGTCTGCCTGCCACTTCCCATAGCAAAAACATACATACTAACATAGATAACTGTACGGCAAGCACTTGATGTCGCCATCTGGCCACCTGCTGAATATGATTCCGATGCAGCTGCCCCATCCATTCGTCACGCTTTTCCTGCTTCGGATTCATTGGATTCACGCGTCTTCCTCACCTCCCCCGGACTGATCCAGTTCACTCCACAATGCCTGAAACAACGCATTAAATCCTTCTTGCTCCCTGGCATGAAACGGCTGAGATTTACGAATTCCATCGGGAATGATAAATTCACGACGGATGCGGCCCGGATTGCGATCCAGTACAATGACGCGGTCACTGACCGCAATGGCTTCAGACAAATCATGGGTGACGAGAACAGATGTTTTGCCAAACTGTTTTAACGTGTCCGAGACCAGATCCTCCAATTGCAGCTTGGTTTGATAATCAAGTGCTGAGAATGGTTCATCCAACAATAAAATCCCCGGATCGGTTGCCAGCGTGCGCACCAGGGCTACTCGCTGTCTCATGCCTCCTGAAAGCTCTGAAGGGTACTGATTCTCCGTTCCGGCCAATCCCATACTTACCAGCAGTTCCCGTACACGCTCACGGCTCCGTTCATCCAGTCTGCCTGTCAGTTCAAGACCGATTAATGCATTATCCAGAATGGTCCGCCACGGAAACAGATAGTCCTGTTGAAGCATATAACCAATCTGTGCTGAGGGGCCGCCAACGAGTTTACCTTTAACCTTAACCTCTCCTCGGGTGGGTGTGAGCAGCCCGGCGATGATCGACAACAATGTCGTTTTACCGCATCCACTCGGTCCAACCAGACTGACGAACTCTCCTTTTTGGATCTCCAGACTCAAGTCCTCAAGCACCAAGGAAGCTTCCCGCTCGCTGACGTATACTTGAGAGATCCCCTCCAGTCGGATCACACTTTCGGATTCAGGCATTCTGCTCACTTCCTTTCCTGAATACCCCATTACTTTGATTTCGTAGCTTCTTCCGCATGGGCATTATCCACAATGGCATTCAAATCCACACGTTCTTTCAACTCTCCGGCGGCACTCATGACATCAAGCAGATTGTTCCACTCTTCCTCATCAATGATCGGATCCGTTGCATAGCTGCCCTGTTCCTTATAACGGTTCACACTACTTACCAAAATGGCTGGATCGATGTCTTTGAAAAAAGGAGAAATGACTTCAGCAATCTCTTCAGCCGTATGGGAATCCACCCATGCCTGCGCTTTGTGTAGACCATTCGTAAACTTCTGTACGATATCCTTATTGTCGTTAAGATAACTCTGTTTCGTCATGAAGACGGTGTAAGGCAGAAGACCACCTTCTGTGCCAAACGATGCAACAACCTTACCCCGACCTTCTTGTTCAAAGATGGATGCCTGGGGTTCAAACAGTTGAACATAATCTCCCGTGCCTGAAGCGAAAGCAGACGCAATGTTGGCAAAGTCCACATTTTGAATCAGCTCCAGATCACTTTGCGGATCAATGCCATGTTTGTTCAGTGCGAACTCCCCTGCCATTTGCGGCATGCCGCCTTTGCGTTGACCGAGAAATGTGGAATCCCTCAGTTGCTCCCAATCGAAGCTACCTTCTGTGTTACGAGCGAACAGAAATGTACCATCCGTCTGGGTGAGCTGGGCAAAGTTAATAACCGCATCTTCCGCTCCCTGCTGATAGACATATATGGATGTCTCCGCCCCTACCAGTGCGATATCCACCGAACCTGCGAGTAATGCCGCCATCGTTTTGTCACCACCAGCAGTCGTTTGAATATCCACCTCAAGTCCCTGTTCTTCAAAAAAACCTTGAGCCACAGCCACATACTCCGGTGCGTAAAATACCGAACGAGTCACTTCGCCAATCGTAATCTTGGCTTCATTCTCTTCCTTATTACAGCTGGTGAGCGCCACAATGATAATCAGCAGAATAACGATGCCCCGGACGAACCATGGCGTGTATTTCATGTTGTTTCCCTCCTTCACTGGTTTCAGCAGTTTCTCTCTATTATGGATATGCCGATGCCCAACAAAAGGTTAAGAACTTAAATGCAAAAAAGAGCCGGGCAATGTTGCCCGGCTCTTCAGCTCTTCGATATGTTATTTAATATGTTATATATGGGATATCTACAGCTTGTAAATCTCGGCATATTTGGCTTCCAGATAATCGGCCAGATAATCCGGGTTCAATTCTTCACCCGTTACGGCAACAATCAATTCGGAAGGTGTGCGACTTCTACCATACTGGTAGATCTTGTCTGTAAGCCATTCCTTAATTGGAATCAGATTTCCTTCGGCAATGAGGGTATCAAACTCCGGCATTTCCTTGCGCAATGTATGTAGAATTTGAGCTGCATACATATTACCCAGAGAATACGAAGCAAAGTAACCAAAGTCACCACCAGACCAGTGAACATCCTGAAGAACACCGTCTCCATCATTCGTTGGCATAATACCTAGGTATTCCTTGTATTTTGCATTCCAGGTCTCTGGCAGGTCTTTCACTTCCAGACCATCGTTGAATAACATTTTCTCGATCTCATATCGGATAATAATATGCAGGTTATAGGTCAGTTCATCCGCTTCGATCCGAATGAGTGAACTCTCCACCCGGTTGATTGCACGATAGAAATCTTCCAGTTCAACCTCGCTCAGTTGCGGGAAATGCTGCTGCAAATCTTTGTAATAACGTGTCCAGAATGGCAGGCTGCGACCAATCATGTTTTCCCAAAGACGGGACTGGGACTCATGAATCCCCATGGACGTTCCTTCGGCAAGAAGGGTACCCGCCAGACTGTCATCAATATTTTGCTCGTACAGGGCATGTCCACCCTCATGCAGTGAACTGAAGACTGCGCTTGCTACATCATCTTGCAGATAATGTGTAGTGATCCGCACATCACCCGGGTTAAGACCCGTTGCAAAAGGATGAACACTCTCGTCCAATCGTCCAGCTTCAAAGTCATAGCCCATTTGTTCCAGGATGAACAGACTGAATTTTTCCTGTTGTTTGGTGTCAAACAACTGATTCAGGAACTCTGTATTTGGCTTGTTTTCTGAAGCATTAATCTTCTCTTGTAGAGGCACCAAACGTGCTTTGAGGCGGGCGAACACAGCGTCCACTTTCTCAACCGTCAGATCCGGTTCATACATATCAAGCAGCGTATCATAACGTGTATCCTTCACACCCCAATAATCAATAAACTCCTGTTTGAGCTTAACGATATCTGTGAGATAAGGTGAGAATCCAGCAAAATCACTGTTATGCTTGGCATCTTCCCATGCCGTTTCGGACTTGGCCGTGAGCACCGTATATGCTTGTACTTTCTCAGGTGGTACGGATTGACTGCGATCATATTCTTTCTTGCAATCTTCAACCAGACGACGATCTATATCTTCGAGCTGTTCCGATACTGCTGGAGTCGTTAATGCATCCAGGTAAGTCTTCATGTCAGCCGAGGTTTGCAGCTTGAATGCTTCGGTGGACAACATACCCAGCGTCTCGGAGCGAGTCGGAACGCCTTTTTTCGGCGCACCTGTGCGCAGATCCCAGTGAAGCAAACCAATGGCTTCATGATAGCTCTTAATTTTACGAGCCAGATTACGGAAGGATTCCAAATGTTCCTGTGTTTGTTTATCCATTGTTATCGTTCACCTCTTCAAAAAAAATGTTATACCCTATTGATGATACTTTTTGCATTGCGTATAATCAACTTTTAACAGATGAAAATTGCATTGTTCTCCTAAAGATACGTGTTCAAAAAGTCTGGTTTTCATTACCGCGAAGATAGAAATGGCGTTCAACTTCGATGCTGATGATGCCCTCAGGCATGATTCGTAATCAAAAGTGGACTTTTTGAACAACCTCTAAAGGGTTGGAGTAATGCCATCTGCTGACCGTGAAATACTATTAAAGCAAAGGCGCGTAGGACAAGCTGCATCATATGCAAGTGGCCGTGCTCGTCGTATTGGATAACAGGAGGCAATGGACATGAACAACATTCAAGAGATTTTGACTTACAACAAATCATTTGTCGAGACTAAAGAATACGAAAAGTATACGGCTGGCAAGTTTCCAACCAAAAAGATGGTTATCATCACTTGTATGGATACACGTTTGGTGGAATTGCTGCCCAAGGCTATGAACTTGAAAAACGGCGATGTGAAAATCATTAAAAACGCAGGTGCAATTATCTCTCAGCCTTTCGGGAGTGTAATGCGTAGTGTACTTGTCGCCATCTATGAACTGGGTGCAGATGAAGTCCTGGTAGTGGGGCATACGGAATGTGGTATGGCTTCCCTTCACGCTGAGACCATGATTGGACATATGGTTGAGCGTGGCGTATCGGAAGAAGTCATGACTACTCTGGAGAACTCTGGCATCCGTTTGCAAAAATGGTTGCGCGGGTTTGACAGCGTCGAAGAAGGGGTAAAACATACTGTGGAAGTGATCAAGAAGCATCCTTTACTTCCTCCCAATGTACCCGTCCACGGCATGGTTATCGATTCTGCCACAGGTGAGCTTGATCTTGTCGCTGAGGGGTATGGACAACAGGCATCTCTCTAAATGGTTTGGAGTGCGGACCTTATGGTTCGCACTTTTTTTGTCTAAATTAAGGCAGTTGTTCTGTCAGGTTGTCAAACCATACAGTTTCAGTGTACACTTTTTATGAAAGCGGTCAAAGAAAGTAAAAACGATTGTTCTCTCTGACCTAGCCCTAATATTAAGGAGACATGTGCATGAACATACTTTCCTACGGATTACTCGGGCTGCTTACCCGCGAGGAGTCATCGGGCTATGATCTGATGCTGAAAATCCAGCCTCATTGGCAGGCGAAACACAGCCAGATCTATCCACTCCTGTCCAAGATGGAAAACGATGAGTTATTGGCCTCCCGCTGGGTACAACAGTCTGACAAACCGGACAAGAAAATGTACGCAGTTACGGAAAAAGGCATTGAAAAGCTCTTGGAATGGATGATTACTCCTGTTACCGCACCGGTTACACGCGATGAATTTAATTTGCGTATTTTGTGTGTTGGCATAGCGGAAGACGGAAGCATGAGACGCATTCTTAACGAGCGTAAAAGCTGGTTTATGGAACGCATACGTTATTTCGAGGATCTGAAGTCACGTATACCTCAGGATAATCTTCGTGTAGGCAACCGAGATTTTGGAAGCTACATCCTGGTACAAAAAGGGTTAATGCACGCACAAACAGGCCTGGAATGGTGTCATTGGGTTACCCAATTGCTTGATGGCCAAGCTGCAATTCAAGACCCAAGTCCAAGCGTTTCAGAAATTTAATAAAATTTGAAACGTTCCTGCAAGTTGACCGTATTACATGAGTAAGGCCCATTTTTGGGCGATTCAAACAAATTAATCGGGGGGTTACGATCTTTACAATGAAGAAAAAATTCGGAGTTAAACATCTAATGATGGTATTTATGGCCTTTACATTATTGTTCGCAACAGTGGGAGTAACGAATCCGGATTCTGCGGATGCAAGACGTGGTGGCGGATTCAAATCCGGTACGAAAAGTTATAGCAATACACCTAAGAAATCCGACAGCAATGTAAGCAAATCGAATACGAATAACAACTCCAGCAATGGAGCAGCTACAACGAACCGTGGCGGATTCTTCGGCGGTGGCGGCGGATTCATGAAAGGCATGATGCTTGGTGGTCTTGCTGGTATGATGTTTGGCGGATTGTTCGGTGGCATGGGCGCTCTGGGTAACATCCTTGGATTGCTCGTGAACGTTGCAGCAATTATGTTGATTGTTATGCTGGCTATGGCACTCTTCAGAGCCATCTCCAATCGTCGCAAACCTGCAGCGGATGGTCGTTATGACCGTCGCAATGATCGTGATGATGACCGTAACAGAAACGGACGGTACTAATCTCTATGGTTCTGAGCATGGATGAAATTGTGAATGCAATCTGTATTCATATGGCAGAACGTAAGGGTGTACGTCCAACCGATGTGAATGTAGAACTGAGTTGGGAAGAAGATACAGGTTATTCCGCTGAAGTTTGGATTCAAGGCCGTAGTCAATATCTGGTGGAGTCCAATATGATTGAAGCGATTCTTCGTTACCTGCACAGTGAATACAACATCCGGGCGTACCGTGAGAATGTACGACTTGATCTGGATGAAGAAATCACAGCGATCGTTAATCAATAAGATAGGTCACTCACTGGCCTGATATACGAAAGACCGCCTCCCCTCTGTCCTGACAGAGATGGAAGGCGGTCTTTTTGTTTCTGTATTTGTAGCTTTATTTGTGTGTCTATTATAGTCTCTATACGTCTCTGTGTTACGTTCTAATTCTTGGAAACTAGGATTGTAGTTTAACCAGGCTGTAGTTCTTCTTACCTTTACGGATAATGATGAATTTACTCCCAATGGCATGCTCTGCCGACACTGTGAATTCAAGGTCCGTGATTTTCTCACCGTTCATGGAGATAGCGCCTTTAGTGACATCCTCACGGGCCTGGCGTTTGGATGGCTCCAACCCCAGATCTACGAGCCAGTCGACGATATTTTTCGCTTCGCCGTCCGTTTCGAATGTTGGCATTTCCTTGAAACCCTGCTCGATTTCATCTGCTGTCAGGGAACGGATATCACCACTGAACAGCGCCGCTGTAATACGTTTAGCCTGTTCTAGCATTTCTTCGCCGTGAACGAATTTTGTCATTTCTTCCGCGAGTGCTTTCTGTGCTTCACGTCTGTGCGGCTCTGTCTCTACCTTTTCAGCCAAAGCTTCAATTTCTTCTTTGCTCAGGAAGGTAAAGTATTTCAAGTATTTGATCACATCACGGTCATCTGTATTCGCCCAGAACTGGTAGAACTCAAATGGTGTTGTTTTGTTCGGGTCAAGCCAGATTGCGCCGCCAGCTGTTTTACCGAATTTCGTACCGTCGGATTTGAGCATGAGCGGAATAGTCAGACCGTACGCCTTCGCTTCAGATCCTTCTTTTTTGCGAATCAGATCAAGACCACTCGTGATATTCCCCCATTGATCGGAACCGCCGATTTGAAGCTGTACATCTTCGTTCTGGAACAGGTGCAGGTAGTCGAGTGATTGAAGGATTTGGTAGGAAAACTCGGTGAACGAGATTCCGCCTTCCAGTCTGCTCGCAACTACATCCTTAGCCAGCATTGTGTTGAGGTTAAAGTTTTTGCCGTAGTCACGCAAGAATTCAATCACATTGATTTTGTGTGTCCAATCGTAGTTGTTCACCATGCGAACCTGATTATCACCGTCTGTTACAAACAACTTCTTCATCTGTGCTGTCAGTGCATCCACATTCTCCTGCACTTGCTCCATCGTCTGCAAAGAACGTTCTGCCTGCCGACCACTTGGATCACCAATCGTACCTGTAGCTCCACCAATCAAAATAACCGGACGGTGTCCTGCCAGTTGAAAACGTTTCAGCATCATGAATGGAATGAGATGTCCGATATGCATGCTATCCCCCGTAGGGTCAACGCCGCAGTACAGTGAGATTGATTTGGTTTCAGTCAACTCACGCAGTCCCTCTGCATCTGTCTGCTGGTTAATGGCGTCACGCCACTGTAGTTCATCAATAATATTCATGTGTATAACCCCTTTTCTATCCTCAAGATTCAGTGATGATCTACGTTAAATTACGAAATTACACGCTGGAACGGCTTTTTTGGACACAAAAAAATCGCCTCCTTGTCTTCATTAGACACAGGGACGATTATTATAACCGTGGTACCACCCAAATTGCATGGACAACACGTGAACTTAACACGTTATCCATACCACTTTTGGCAATATATCGTTTGCCCATCCGCTTGGCATTACCCAAGTACTCCAGAGTGTAATTCGCAGCCCTTGTATGTATCAGGTTCCATCAACCCCTGACTTTCTGTAACAGGGACAAAGCCGCTACTGCGCTCTATCAACGTGATTCATGTATTCAATTTATAGCAAGTATAGCCGAACGTTTCAGTCATTGCAAGACCAAGTATTAATCTTCGAACAGAACAACGGATGCATAGTTGAAACCAGATTATATAATCACCATGTTCAATTTTCCGTGATAATAACGATAGGCTTTCTCCGCGATCTGATCCTCATTGTTCCAAAACTTCTGATCCAGCGCATCTAACTGCTGCTCTTGTTCCTTTGTCAGGAATTTAGGAATATCCCACAGTTCAGTAAGCCTTTCATCCTCTTTCAGATGCTCAATGCAGCCGTATGCTGACGTTATAATCTCCACGACTTGAGTCGCACCAATGATATGTAATGCCCGCAACGCGTAACGGTATACCTCTTCCCCCCAGTTGCAGAAAAACTGTATAAAACCGCCATTAAAGACATCCGCCTCTAACAGCCATAAAGCAGCAATGTCCTGCTCGTTCGAAGTCAACGATGCCCAGCCCTGTTCAGATTCATTCTTTTTTTCGACAAATAACACAGCATAGTCATACCATACATCATTAATATCTTGCTCGCTCACGTAACACACCTCACTTTTCTTTATGCCATGCCCTCTAACTCCTGACGTTTACCCGTCTGATGCCAATGTAAATACGGATTACCGATCTGCTGGAAGGCTTCCAGAACACCCTTGTTCAGGTCTTTCATCACTTCATTTGTATAGTTCAAATGCATTTCTTTATTATCCACGCCATGTCTTTCCAACAACCCTACATGCGTCGCGGTGAAAATAATATCTTCCAGCAACCAATAGATGACTTCATCCGGCTGTTTCACCCGTTTCTCCAACGAGACGAGACCACGTTCGTAAATTCGAACGATATACGCATCTTCTCTACTCTCTACATAGGGCACCCCATCCCATTTAAAGGTCTCAAACAAGCGGTTAACATAGTTCTGCATCTGTTCCCTAGGGAAAGATGTACGCTCTAAAAGCTGTAAAAGGATGTCTGCCAATTGTTCTTTGCTTAACATGTTGGACATGAATGCACCTGCCTCTGCAAAAGTAAAACTCTACTTCTCTGATTATTGCATGATAATCTAAAAATTCAATAAAAACGTTGAATTCTAACGTTCATGACAGAATAAAAAAATGAAAAAGCTGCCCAAGGCAGCCTCTTCATATTTATTCCTACTGTTCAATCAGGTCCCACAAAAAGTCTGATACGAAGTATTACATTGTGCAGGTAGTTCGGCATATTCAGCCTGTTCAGGTGAGTGTGCAAACGGATCTGAAAGAACTGCCAAAAGCTTCTCCATCACGCTAAGATCTCCATGATTCTCTGCTCGCTCAAGCGCTTCTTCAACCCGATGATTGCGAGGAATGACAGCTGGATTGTTTGTTCGCATCAACTGCCCAGAGACTTCCTTCTCCCCTTGCTGTCTATCCAATCTTGCTTGCCAACGTTCATACCATTCAGCAAATTCTGTCGTGCCAAACAAAGCTGTGCCTTCCAATGTATCAAAGGTCAAAGCCAGGAACGTATTGGTGTAATCTGCACTACGCTTCTCCATAAGTTCAAGAAGATCCTTAATCAACGCTTCATCTTCGGCCTCTTCATCCAACAAGCCCAGTTTGGCACGCATTCCCTTGAGCCAATCATGATGGTACAATTCAGAAAATTGTGCGATAGCATCCTG
Source organism: Paenibacillus sp. FSL H7-0940 (assembly GCF_037979415.1). Taxonomy (NCBI): domain Bacteria; kingdom Bacillati; phylum Bacillota; class Bacilli; order Caryophanales; family Paenibacillaceae; genus Paenibacillus; species Paenibacillus sp. FSL H7-0940. The sequence goes on along the minus strand of NZ_CP150280.1, from coordinate 1,556,912 downwards.
AGCGAGTTGCACGGCCTGTTCTTCATCTTCATGCAACAACGGCAGAAGCGTCTCGGCAAAGCGAGCCAAATTCCACCCGGCAATATACGGTTGATTACCATAAGCATAGCGACCTTGTCTGTCAATGGAGCTGAATACGGTTGAAGGATTGTAAGCATCCATAAAGGCACACGGACCATAATCGATGGTCTCACCACTGATTGCCATGTTATCCGTGTTCATCACGCCATGAATGAAACCAACACGCTGCCATTGGGCAATGAGTGCCGCCTGCCGTTTAATAACTTCCTGAAGGAGCAAAAGATAACGATTCTCAGCTTGAGCAACCTCAGGGAAATGTCGATTCAACGTGTAATCAGCCAACGCCCGAAGATCTTCAATAGACCCCCATCTTGCTGCGTACTGAAAGGTTGCTACCCGGATATGACTGGAAGCCACACGCGTTAAAATGGCACCTGGCCGCTCTGTTTCGCGGATAATGTTTTCTCCTGTTGATACCACAGCCAGACTGCGTGTTGTTGGGATACCCAGTGCATACATCGCTTCACTAATAATATACTCTCGCAACATGGGCCCTACAGCAGCACGTCCATCTCCTCCACGAGAGTACGGTGTTCTCCCTGAACCTTTCAGCTGGATATCCACTCGCTCGCCCTGTGGCGTAATCTGTTCACCCAGCAGCAAAGCACGCCCATCTCCAAGCATGTTAAAATTGCCGAATTGATGCCCTGCGTAGGCTTGAGCTAAAGGCTCGGCCCCTTCCGGAATCAGGTTACCTGCAAAAATTTCCGCTCCTTCCTCACTGTCAAGAGACTCCACATCCAGACCCAAGCTGGATGCAAGCAGTCTATTGAAAATAATCAGCTTTGGTGATTCAACAGGCACTGCGCCCTGACTTGTAAAAAAGGGTTGCGGCAACTGCGCATAACTATTCTCCAAGTTCCAACCTTTGTTCAACGTTTCTTGTTGCATGGTGATCACAACTCCTTTTCTGCACCAGGGATATCCCTTGGTTATATTGTAGCCTTGTGAACCAATGCTCATTTATGTAGTCGCATGGAAATTCAATTCAAGAGGTTGTTGACTTAAACGAACATATTAAATGTTCTTGATGAAACTTTAGCATATTTGCATGTCTTTTGCATTCCTCATGAATCGTAAGCACCAAAAAATCCAAGAGGTTTCTTTGCCAAGTGGGGTCATTCCCTTTCACTCCACTTCCCAGAAAACCGTCTTGGATCTATTCCGCTTACTTACTACTAGATGACACGTCTGTTATTACAAGGATTACGTGTGTGCTTCTTGAGCCTGTACAGGCTGTACTGGCAAGCTCTCTTTTTTCAGAGCAAGGTTAAAGAAGACATTAAGCAGGATCGCTGACAGGCTTCCCGTAATGATACCATCGCTAACAATAATCCGAATACTTTGAGGAAGCTGGGCAAACAGATCGGGTACAGCAGTAACACCGAGCCCAAGTGAAACGGAGCAAGCCACGATCAATAGATTGGATTGTTTGCCAAAGTCGACGTTTTGCAGCATTTTGATCCCGGATGAGACGACCATTCCAAACAGGACAACAGTTGCTCCTCCGAGGACAGCACTTGGAATAATGGTTGCAAAAGTAGCTACCTTCGGAATAAGTCCGAGAAAGACCAGTATACCTCCGGCTGCAACAACAACATTGGTCGTTTTCACTTTGGAGAGCTGAACCAAACCGACATTCTGAGCAAATGTATTATATGGAAAAGCATTAAAGATGCCACCCAGAACAAACGCGAGACCTTCTGCGCGATATCCCCGTGCCAGATCTTTTTCGTTGATCGGTTGATCACAGATTTTGCTCAAAGCCATAAATACACCTGTTGATTCGATGATAACCACCGTACCTACAATAATCATTGTAATAATGGGGCCGATTTCAAAGGTAGGCCATCCAAAGTAAAAGGGTTGAGGTAAATGGAACCAGGAGGCTTCCTGTACAGAGGCAAAATTCACTTTTCCCATGATGGCTGCGATGAGGGTGCCCACGATAATACCAAGGAGAACAGCCAGGGATTTAACAAACCCGCGAGCATATCGATTCAGGATTAGAATGAACAGTAATACACCAAATGAAAGCGCCAAATTGTCCAAACTTCCGAAATTCTCACTGTTTGCTCCACCCGCCATGTTTTTAATTCCCGTTGGAATCAGCGCAAGACCGATGATGGTTACCACTGTACCGATCACAACTGGTGGAAACAATTTGACAATTTTGCTGAAAAATACGGCAAAGATGACGATAAATAACCCGGCTGCGATGATCGACCCATAAATGGCGGGAATTCCGTACTGCGATCCAATTGCAATCATCGGTGTCACCGCTACAAAAGAACTTCCGAGCACCGCTGGCAAACCAATACCCAAATACTTCCCTTTCCGAGCCTGAAGCCATGTTGCAACCCCACACGTTAACAGGTCAATGGATACCAGATATGCCAACTGCTCTGCAGTCAGATTTAGTGCTCTGCCCACAAGCAAAGGCACCAGAATTGCTCCCGCATACATCGCGAGTACGTGCTGAATCCCCAGTGAAAAAACTCTCATCTTTTTGGTTTCTTTCATCCCACGTTGCCCCCCTGAAATTAGAATCAACCAAACCGCTGCAAAATCATATTATGTTGATTCACATTATATAAACTATTCAGGGAAGTTCCATGATTCATAACATAGAATTGTGATAAGAGATAAAGAGCCCAACTAAAATTGGGCGCGTTATACAAAAGGTACTCTTAAACGGTTTATGTCGCGTTAAATTAGTTGACACAGAAAAACGAAAATACTCTTCACACTCAGAAGAAGAGAAACATGAACTTTGGATTTAACTTCAGTGATTCATGTAAATTCATGTTAATGCATAATGTTAGAACATCATTTCTTTCATATTCTCAGCTTGTCGAGTTAAGAGGCTTGATGTTAAAACGTTGCTCCATTACCTCTCCGTTCTGGTGAACCCTCTCCGTAAAAAACACTTCTTCTCTGTTCATCAGAACAACGGATGAAGCTCTGGTCCCATAGTCGAATTTCTCACTTCTAACAAAGATGGGAGAAAGCAAACGTTCCCACTCCAATGGAACACCTGTATGGGGCAAAAGCTCATCCACTGAAGGGTCTGCCATTTGCAGCAAACCTAATATTTGTTCTGTCAGGGTAGCTTCGTCCTCACCAAGGATGATTTTCTCCAGCCCTTCTTTCCCACGTTTCACCTTGGGCCAATCTGTATTAATCAAGTGATTACTAATCCCGTATATTCCCGGTTTCAACTTCATCACAACATTACCCACATTAGAATAATAATAGAGGTCGTCAGGATCACCTACTAACAAATTGTAGCCAGGATAATCATTGCGACTTTGCTCCGCATGTTGCATATATTGCTCAGGTGTGGACGTCCCCTTTAAAAAATCAGCAACCAGATCTCCTCTTGAGCCCTTGGCATGTACCTCTTCATTTGGATCCCGATAATTCGTGATAGCAGCCAGACGCCCCTCTGTGGTTACGCCCATCCAGGTTCCCATTTTCGACAAATCCCGCCCAGCCAATATATGAGGATGATCTTCCCAATAGTGTGCTTGAGCCGTAGGTCTGTGATAGAATTCATCCCTATTTGATCCCAATATAAGCGGATACTTTGGATGCATGTTGTAAGCAAATAAAATTAAACACATGGGAATCTTCAACTCCTATATTGGTTAAACCTCTGATTTCGCGCCTTTAAATAGCATAGTCAACTACAATTACATCTTCCACCCAACCATCGAGGGAAGCTACAAATGCCTGATGAGCAGGATGTGGACCATAGGCGCGCAATGCCTCCTGATCTTCAAACGTCACTCTCAATCCAATCGTGTAACCTTGGATACGATCCGTTTCTTCCGTTGCATTGATCCCTGCGGTCAGCCCGACAATCCCCGGTATTTGTTCCTGTAACGCGAGCAATTGATCCACCCATTCCTGCTGTTTAGCTAGTGTGGTTTTATCGCTAAATTTAAAAACAACCAAATGTTCAAACATCTTGTTTTTCCTCCTATGTCCATTCGAATAGTAATGCAATTCCGTTAAATAAAGTTAATTCAACAATTCCAATCCACCCATCATATAAGGGACCACTCTGTTGGCTAATTCAGCCGGAGATTCCTGCCCGCCTTCAATATTCCATCGATATGTCATGCCATAGATCGACCAACTTAGCGTGGTTGCCGTAATTTTCAGCGTTTTGGGATCTACATCACCCGCTACTTTGCTCAATAATTCAAGAAGGAATTGCTCCAGTTGAGTCTTGATGTTCTCTTCAATAATTGGTGCAACTGTCTCATATTTTTTGATGCAACCATTACTTGAGACGTGATAATCACATAATGAAAATATAAGTTGCTGTATGGTTTCGGCTGATAACCGGGCATCCGGGTCCACTCTTTTCGTCACATATTCCATAAAAGCATCCGCTAAAAAGGCTTCAAGCAGTGCATATTTATCCTGAAAATGGGCGTAGAATGTAGCCCTGTTAATTGTGGCTTGTTCTGTAATGTTTTGAATCGTAATACTGTTGAAATTTTTAATATTCAATTGGTTTATAAACGCATCAAGAATTAATTGACGCGTGCGGATTACACGCGGATCATTCGAGTTTGGAGACAATACACCAGACATGTCCCAATCCTCCTTTGTACACAAAATATTTGGTTAGACTCCTTCATTATAGATAAGTGTTAATTGTTCAACAAGTGAAAGTAAGTGCAAAGACACCATACAATAATCCGTGTCTTTCGCTTAAGCAACAAAATGCTTCGATTGTTGGTTGAGCATGCCTATACACCTTGTTAAGATTGCACTTGTACCCGCTTGAAGGTGCATAATAATGGAGGTGCTTAGTTTGAGTAATCAACAACATAACGTTATTTCTACGGAGCTTCTGTTCCAACCATACACTGTTCAAAAGTTAACCCTATCCTCGCGCATCGTCATGTCCCCCATGGCTCGTGCCTTCTCCCCGGATGGTGTGCCAGGTCCCGATGTAGCTGCATATTATCGCCGTCGTGCCGAGCATGGTGTTGGACTCATTATTACAGAGGGTGCAACTATTGAGCATCCGTCCGCATCAAGTGAGCCTAGGCTCCCTCATATGTATGGAGAAGCAGCTCTTCACGGCTGGGCTGAAGTAGTCAAACAAGTCCATGAAGCTGGCGGCAAGATTTTCCCGCAAATTCTGCACTTGGGTATTACCCGCCCTTCTGGATCTCAACCTCACCCAGAAGCTGAATCTCTTAGTCCATCGGGAGTTGATATGGAAGGTACTCAAGTAGGTGCGCCCATGACGGAGGCAGAGATCGCAACTGTGATTCAAGCTTATGCAGATGCAGCAGCCAATGCACAAAGCATTGGTTTTGACGGAATTGAGCTTCACGGTGCACACGGTTTTCTGATCGATCAATTTTTCTGGAAAACAACGAATAGGAGAACAGACCGCTATGGCGGTGACCTACAGAAACGAACTCAATTCGCGGTTGAAGTTGTAATGGCAGTTCGTGCTGCGGTAGGTCCTGATTTCCCTATCGCGATGCGGATTTCCCAATGGAAGATGAATGATTATCAAGCCAGACTGTTCGACACCCCCGAACAACTGGAACAATTCCTTCATTTGCTGGTTGACGCAGGTGTAGATATCTTCCACTGCTCGACACGACGCTTCTGGGAGCCCGAGTTTGAAGGATCTGAGCTTGGATTTGCAGGCTGGGTGCGAAAGCTAAGTGGTCAAACCACCATTACCGTCGGTTCTGTGGGTATGCCAGATGAGCCTGAAGCAGGAGCAGATAAAGCAACACATCCAGGTATGAGCGAGCTTATGAAGCGTTTCGATCAACAGGAATTTGATCTGGTGGCTGTGGGACGTGCGCTTCTTGGTGACCCGGCATGGGCAGTTAAAATACAGGAAGGCCGCGTATCTGAAATTCACCCTTTTACACCTGAAATACTCGCTACGTTACACTAAGAACAATTACTTATTGTTCCAGAGATTTTTTCTCCACTATATATAGGTTTGAACTCATGAATCAACTATACTTAGCAAAGGGCTCGCTTTCCCTCCGGGATTGCGGGTATTTTGTTTTTAGAGATATCTGTCCGACCAAACACTTCGAGCAATAGCAATATCGTTCAAGAAAATTCCTTCTTTGCAACCTATAATGACGTTAACATACCAGAAAGAAGGTGCATCATGACTCGGGAAGTCCGGACTGTCGTATTTGATACCGATCTACAGCTAGAAGCTTATCAATTTGAAGGCATTATGCAGAAGTTTCCCAATCATTTTCATGACTATTACGTCATTGGATTCATTGAACAAGGCAAGCGACACCTCGTCTGCAACAACGAAGAATACATGCTGAATAGCGGAGATATGATTGTCTTTAATCCACATGATCCTCATGCCTGCGAACAGGTCGATGGCAGAACCCTCGATTATCGCTGTATCAATGTCCAGCCTGAGGTTATGCGAGAGTATGTGAGAGAGATTACTGGACAAGCTTACTTGCCACGGTTCACATCCCCCGTTCTCTATCAAAGTGAACTTGTGGGTTCCCTGCACGAGCTACATCAGATGATTCTGGAAGAGCAATCCGATTTCTGCAAAGAAGAATTGTTACTCTTACTACTGGATCAATTGCTGCGAGATTATTCGGATGCTGAACCACCTGTTTCCACACAGGATGTGACCACAGAGATCAGACGCATATGTGATTACATAGAAGCTCATTACATGGAGAGCATCTCACTGAACGAGTTAGCCGATTTGACGGAGATGAGCAAGTACCACCTGCTGCGTTTATTCACGCGCCAGAAAGGGATATCACCTTACCGTTACCTGGAAACGATTCGCATTAATCAAGCCAAACGTCTGCTGGAACAAGGTCTGCTTCCGATTGAAGTAGCCGCACAAACAGGATTCAGTGACCAGAGCCATTTTACGAATTTTTTCAAAAAACTGATTGGCCTGACACCCAAGCAATATAGACGTATTTTCAATCATGATTCGGAGTTGAAACGAACCACCACTAACATCATATGACAAGTCATCTTGGTCATCAAAACACTAAAGCCTCTACCGGACATTTACTCGCTTTGTTTACTATACTGATCTGGGGAACTACCTTTGTCTCGACGAAGGTTCTGTTGATTGACTTTACTCCAGTGGAAATTTTATTTTTCCGTTTCCTGATCGGGTATTTGGTACTGTTATTGATCTATCCACGTTCACTGCGGATCGCCTCATTCAGAGAAGAATGGTTATTTATTGGAGCAGGACTATGTGGGGTGACGTTATATTTTCTTATTGAAAATATTGCTCTGGTGTACACAACAGCTTCCAACGTGGGTGTTATTGTCTCCATTGCCCCGTTCTTCACTGCCGTGCTCGCACATTTCTTCCTGGATGGTGAGAAGTTAACGCGCCGCTTTATCATCGGATTCGGGATTGCCTTGAGCGGCATCCTACTTATCGCACTGAACGGCAGTTTCATTCTGCAACTGAATCCGATAGGTGATCTGCTTGCTTTCATAGCACCTGCGGTATGGGCGATCTACTCTGTGTTAATGCGGAAAATTGGCCAGCTTCGTTATCACACCATTGGCGCGACTCGCAAGGTATTCTTCTATGGCCTGATCTTCATGCTGCCAGCTCTATTCGTGTTTGAATTCCACTTGGAACTCGGACGCTTCACAAACATGACCAATCTCTCCAATATTCTCTACCTCGGTCTGGGTGCCTCCGCGTTGTGTTTCGTGACCTGGAACCGGGCCGTGAATCTTCTCGGAGCTATCCAAACGAGCGTATATATCTATCTGGTGCCTGTCATTACTGTTGTGTCATCTGCACTGATTCTTCAAGAGCAGATAACCTGGGTGATTGTACTCGGTGCGTTCTTAACCCTATTTGGCTCTTACATTTCAGAACAAAAAGGACACAAGCTTAACAACAAAAACACTAATCCACATAGGGGTTAGTGTTTGCTTCATTTTTTACTGATATAACTGGACATCATGGTTGACCACCGTTGACATGCAGCAGAAGTCATTCATTTTATCTCATTCAATTGAGACAGCAGAATCTCCAGTTCCTCTTGCTCCAGATGACGCCATTGCCCCCGCTCCAGTTGATCCAGCGTAATATTCATAATTCGCACGCGCTCCAGCTTCAGGACTCGGTACCCCAAGGCTTTGCACATTCTGCGGATCTGCAGGTTGAGACCCTGTGTCAGAATAATACGAAATACATTGTCACTTTGCCTATACACTTCGCAGGGCTTGGTCACCACGTCCAGAATTTCAACGCCATCAGACATGGACTTTACGAATTCGTCAGTTATGGGTTTGTCTACAGTCACTACATATTCTTTATCATGATTATGCTCCGAACGCATCATCTTGTTCACAATGCCTCCGTCATTCGTAAGCAAAATCAACCCCTCAGATGCCTTATCCAGCCTGCCTATCGCAAATATGCGAGAAGGATAATTCATATATTGAATGATGTTCCCCTCCACATGTTCTGCTGCTGTGCAGACAATACCAATGGGTTTATTCAGAGCAATGTAGACAGGTTCGCTGTCATTACGAGGAATCTTCTTCCCATCAATAAGTACCACATCGTGAGGTTCAACTTCCGCCCCTTTTTCACATACCCTCCCATTGATCGTTATTCGTCCAGCCGCAATTAAACGGTTCGTTTCCCTGCGGGAGCAGAATCCCGTTTCACTTATGTATTTGTTAATTAACATGTGTCACCACTTCTCATCTATAGTATTGCCACTGGTGCTTAGAGTGCTGGTATGTTCATTCGCATCGTGCAATGAGTTAGTACCTTGTACTGATTTTCATTCCACATCATCTCATTTATACTGAAACGAAGCAATAAATTGTTATATAAAAACACATACAACGCTATATATGAATGCCAAAATACACTCTGAAAGGAGCCTCTCATGTACAAAGTTACTCGATTTACAGTTGACCCCAATGATCCAAACCAAGACTCTGGCATGTGGATTGGTGGAGAAACTGCATACGTTTCCGACTGGCCGCTCAACCCTGAGGGTCAGCCTTTATTACATCTGTTCTCCATCAATTGCAATACACTTTCACAGCAGGTCCATATCCCTTCCTTACCAAAAGATAAATATATCTCGGTCTTCTCGACCTACTCCGCCTCCGAATACTTTCTGGATCTGGTAACCTATACGGGAGATGAGCTGGAATGGAACGAGAATATTCTTGCCGGGTGCACTTATGTCACAGTATCTTCGCATCCACTCACTTCCGTATGTCCCGTTCCACCCATTCCGCTAAGTGGCGTACGTTTGATTGAGATGGAATTAGACGATCAGGAGTTCCCTGCATTTTCATTTTTCTCTCCCACTTTACCAAACGGTGTGAAAGGAATTGACCATTTGCTAGAGGAACATCAACTGGTGTGTCAAATATATTCCGGAGATTTTCCTGAGCCTTATCGGGATATATTGGGTCTTCCCGATGCAAACGGTTATTTATTTTTGCGAAGTGGTCCCGCGTCTGCGCACGCACCATTCGATGGGATTTTCTTTGTGCAAACTGCTTAATGGCGATACGTTGAGGTCAGGTATCATCATATAAAACGGTTAATCAGAACGTTTCCCGTCTACTCAGACAGGGAACGTTTTTTTATATATGCACGTTTTACTATTCTCGATCAATATAGATGCCAAACCTTGTTAAAAGGTCATATGGATTGGCTCATATTTATCCTTTCGACACGAAATCGTTTTAGAAAAAATTTAGTACGATAAATATTTCTCTTCATCAAAATTTAACATTATTTTACAACAAAAAGCATGTACATTTGGACAATTATGGTATACGTTATATATGAAATAAACATAAATTACATAATATAAAATTTATATCCAACTAGGAGGCGGGCTTTTGAAAAGAATATTCGCTCTAAGCTGCGGTTTTTATCTGTTAATCGGCATAACCAGCGTTGTGCTCGGTGCACTTCTTCCTGTTTTATTGTCACATTATGAGCGCAGTTACAGTGATGGCGGATTTTTGTTATTTCTGCAGTTTCTTGGATTTCTTGTCGGTGTAATCGCAGCTCCTGCCCTGACAGCCCGTATCGGAAGAAAAGCGATGCTGACCCTTGCCCTGATCTGTATTGTAGCCGCCTATATATTACTCGGTTTTCTGCCATCCTGGTCTGTAGTTCTTCTTCTCACGATTATCGTAGGTTTCGGTTCAGGTATCATCGAACCCTCTGTAGGTGCATTCACGATCGAATTCACTGAGAATCAAAAGGCGGTCGCCATGTCCAAGCTGGATGTCTTCTTTGCTCTTGGAGCACTTCTCATCCCGGCTGTCGCTGCTTTATTCATCTGGATGGATCTGTGGCATCTTACGTTTTATACGGTGGCCGTGTTGTCACTGATTCTCATGTTGCTGTGGATCACTATGCCGCGGCCAGCCGCACTGTATCTGGAACAGGCTGGCGAGAATACAGTGGCACATGCAGCAGGTAAAGCCCAATATTCGAGAAAACATCTGGGTCTGCTGACGATCTTCGTCATCTTCTTTTTCATCTACATGGGATTGGAATTGGGATTGATGAACTTCCTGCCTTCCATTCTCGTAGAACGATTGCAGCTTCAGGAATCCGTCGCATCGCTGAGTGTCTCCATCCTATGGATTGCGATGATCATCGGTCGTCTTTTCTCCGGGAAAATAGCGGAAGCCGTCAACTATATGCCTTTCCTGATCTGGAGTACAGTCGGTACGTTTTTGTTCACATCCGCTATGGTATTTGTAACTGGACAGTGGGCAACGTATGTGCTGATCTTCGGAACCGGTCTGTTCATGTCAGGGCTGTTCTGTATCGCACTAGTCTACGCAAATGTTCTGATTCCCGGTATGACCGAGCGGACAACCAGTATCCTGATCGCATCGGGTGGTATTGGAGGTGCCATCTTGCAGTATGTGACTGGATGGAGTATGAGTACAGGGCCTGTCGTGAATACGATCTGGATTTTGGCCGGATTCTGTCTGATCCTGCTGCTCACATTGATGGTCTCTCATCTATGGACTGTAAAAAATAATGCAGTACGTGCTGCTCTCGCACAACATAGCAAGGAAATGTAAACATCGTTTCTTAAGGGAGGTGATGCCCGCATCATCCGGGATTGTTGAGCTTCGTTCGAGCTAGTACACCATTATATTGGAGGAAATCGTATGCAAACTTTAACCAACAACCGCTTCATAGCCGGAAAAGGGATTAAGTTGATTGACGATTCAGGTGTTGAATACCTGGATGGCGTGTCGGGAACATTCAATCTGTCACTGGGCTATAATCACCCACATGTAGTCAGCAAAATTCAGGAACAAGTCGGCAATCTGACGCATATGTCTTCCTCCTTCACCGAACCGTACGTAAATGAAGTACTTGATCACTTAATCGAATATGCTCCAAACGACATTAATGCCGGATGGATGCGGGATATCACTGGTTCAACTGCCAACGAATGTGCAACCAAAATTGCACAGAAGTATACCGAATCGACAGACATCATCAGCCTGTATCTATCCCATCATGGGCAGACCCAATTTGCCACCGGAATTTCAGGAAATGCCTTCCGGCGGAAACGCTTCCCCAATTCGGCTGTGGCTAACGCTGTCCATGTACCTGCCCCATACTGTTATCGTTGCCCCTTCAAATCCTCAAACGGAGACTGCGGCTATCAATGCGTTGAAGCTATATCAGATGCGATAGAATATGCAAGTTCCGGCTCAGTCGCCTGTATGATTATCGAACCCATTCTCGGGAATGGCGGCAATATTATTCCTCCTGCCGGATATTTCAAACGTCTGCGTAAACTGTGTGATGAATACAATATTATTCTTATTGCCGACGAAGTGCAGACAGGCATCGGTCGTACCGGAACCATGTTCGCCAGCGAACTGTTTGATATCCAGCCTGATATGATTACCCTTGCGAAAGGTCTTGGCGGAATCGGCGTACCTGTTGCTGCGGTATTAATGCAATCCCGGCTGGATGTGCTCGAAAAGCACGAACACTCCTTCACCTCAGGAAGTAATCTGATCTCCGTAACCGCTGCCAAATCCACCTTGGAAGTGGTATCCGAACCCGGGTTTCTGGATGCGGTGAAACGCAAAGGTGAAATTTTGGGTGAATTGCTACAAGAATTGGCAATGAAGTACCCAAGTATCGGTGAAGCTCGTGGTGTCGGGTTAATGTGGGGTTTGGAGATTGTAGGTGACGGTAATGAACCGGATACGCTCAAAACCAATGCCATTGTTGACCGCGCTTTTACAGATGAGCATCTGATCTTGAGAAGTTCAAGATATGGCTTCGGCAACGTTGTTAAGGTCCGGCCTTCCCTTACCACAACCGAAGACGAACTGGTTGAGATTGTAGAGCGGCTGGATTCAGTGCTCGCCAGCGTTAATTAAAACATTTCAATGCAACTGTTCGAAGTGGTCGTTTCGGTTACGAATCGTTCTTATGATCGCTGTTATCCACGGATTTTCTTGATTTCCCTTTCCCAAGGGAAAAATCCATTGATAGCATATGCTTCCGAAGCAGCTTTCTTTCAGAAAGCTTTGAGGCGAACACTTCGCTTCTCCAGAATCGATTTCGTCCCCTTCACTACTTTCGTATCTTGTCTGAAACTGTTTTAAGATGAATCGCTATATTTATATTTTATATAATTACAAGGAGGTTATATCATGCTTGCATTGGTATATAAATCGGCTTGGGATGTGGCGCTTGAGGAACGGCCTGTCCCGGAAATTACAAGAGATAATCAGGTGTTGGTTCGTATTCGAGCAACTGGTGTATGCGGTACCGATCTCGGTATTGTCAGCGGCAAATATCATGCGGTTCCTTCTGTCATTCTCGGTCATGAGTCTGCCGGGGAAGTCATTGATGTTGGCTCTGCGGTAACGACATTACAACCGGGCGACCGTGTTGTGATCGATCCTACCTACTATTGCGGACAGTGTGACATGTGCAGAACAGGCAGACAAAATCATTGCACACATAAGTCTGTTACCGAGACAGGTGTGAGTGCTGACGGGACATTTACAGATTATTATGTGACCGAGGATCGTTTTTTGTACAAATTGAAGGACCATGTGAGCTATGAAGAAGCAACTTTGACGGAACCACTCAGCTGTATGCTGACGGGGATTAATCAGATTCATCTACTGCCGAATTTCAGAACAATCATCCTCGGTGCAGGCCCGATTGGCATTCTGTACAGCTACGCGCTCGCTTCCAAAGGGGTTACCGGCTGTCTGGTCGACATCTCCGAAGAACGCTTAGCCATTGCCGGTTCCATTGCACCTGATCGTTGGGAAGTTCATTCATCCTTCGAAAATGCCATAGAATCACTGTCACCCGCAACCCAGCAGGTCGATATGATCGTTGATACAACGGGCGTTGTGGGCACACAAGTACTTTCCCAACTCGCCAGCGGCGGTTACCTGATGCTGGTTGGTCTGAGAGATGGAAACACATCCTTCAATCCCAAGGAAGTTGTGGACCGCAGTCTGAAAATTATTGGTTCCATCGATTCTCTGGGGACATTTGCTACCGCACATTATATGATTGAACAAGGGATTATTCCGGCAAAAAAAATCATCACCCACTCCTTCCCGTTGGAGGATTACGAAGAGGCATTCCGTACACTTGGCTGCGATATTCAGGGACGCACACTTCAAGCCTCTTCACATGCCATTAAAGTTGTGCTGCAATCCAGCGGTTCCAGTTTCTAAAGTGGAAGGTTAACCATGAATGGATTACATTAGAGACATATGTTTACACAATCCTGGAGGAGGAATACAACATGGCAGCAAACAAAGAATCTAACGGACTGGGAGCACCCAATGATGACATCATTCAAGCGGTCATTTTTGACATGGATGGTGTACTAATTGACAGCGAACCGATTTATTTTGAGATTGAGCGCAGCTCTTTTACCCATTTTGGAGCAAGGGTGACTGATGAAGAACATCATACCTATGTTGGAGTTACGCTGGAATCCATGTGGCAGCAAGTACTGGACAAACATCAGCTGACAGCTACGCTGGAAGAAATATTTGCTTATCATCAGCATAATGTGATGCAAACCATGCTTGCCCATCCGAACTTGACGGCGATGCCTTCCGTGGAACGCTGGTTAAGTTGGCTGCACGAGCAGCACATCCCCATAGCGGTAGCTTCTTCCTCTCCACGTGCACTGATTGATTTGATCATGGACAAAACCGGACTTGGACAATACTTTGAGGTGCGAATGACAGGTGAGGAAGTTACAAACGGCAAGCCGGCACCAGATATTTTCCTGACCACCGCTGAGATGATTGGTGCATCCCCTTCGAATTGTCTAGTGATCGAGGACTCGCGCAATGGTGTTCAGGCCGCCAAAAGTGCAGGCATGCGCTGTATCGGATATCGCAATCCGGGATCAGGCAATCAGGACTTGTCCAAAGCCGATCTTCAGATTTCCAGTTACGATGAGTTATGGACATTGAAGGATACACTGCCCTTTGAAGGCAGATTGCCAAGCTTGTCAAAGTTTCGCTGAGAAGATTGTAATAAAAAGATCATAATTTCGGAATGTATTTAGAAAAAAAACAACCCAAACGGCTTCAATTCATTCGAATTGGAGCTGTCTGGGTTTTGCTTGCTGCAATGGGTGTTACATGAGGACACATGCTGTATTTCAACTAAACCGAAAGATCGAGACTTCCACCCAGATTGGGATGAGGAGCAGGCACTGACTTCAACATTTCTGCCATCTGCTGGCCTTGCTGCTGTGCCATGTCTTTCGTAATCGACATCACTTGCAAGCTTGCCGACTGCACTACTGAAGCTTGGCTCATCGCCATTGATAATGCTGCAATATCCATGTTCTGCACTCCTTTCACTTTCTGATTACATAGATGTACTTATTATATATCGGTCAGAAGGGAGGAATTGTTAAAAGGTCGATTAAAATGTATACGGGAATCCATTCCATTCATTCATACCCTCCCTCAGCTTCAGGCAATTCCTTATATCGTTTCAACGATCTGTTGAATGAACTTCCGCAGTTTCAACAGCTGATCTGCCTCGCTTGTGACATCACAATGTTGATCCGACCACGTAAGAGACTTCATTTCTCCATCTACAGTAATTTTCCAGTTTCTTCATTAACGGAGCATAAAAAGGGGATGCCATAAGTCATGAGCATGACTGAGGACATCCCTTATTAAAGTTATTTTATTCTAATGAACCTGGCACACGCTATTCGCTCAGATTTGCACAGGTCTGTGGTGTAACGAATCACAGAGACGTTATTTCATCAAGTGGGTCGATTTTTAGATTCTGACACCCTGATATGATGAAATAACGTTACTGAGGTTCGTTTAAGTTTGCCATTCACGTCTAATAACTGTTCGACGTACTCAACGCAAGTTCGTTTATTTTAACTTCCGGGTTACTTACCACCTGTTGAATCATGGAAATAAAGTGTTTTTGAATCTGTTCAACGGTAGATGGGTCATACACATTGGCATTGTACATCAATATGATCTTCATATTTTCATGAGGCTTGACGATCAAAGTAAAATCAAAACTATTGTGTTCTGTACCCCCAACATTCATAATCTCAAGCGGTGTTTCACCTTTCTGACCCAGACTCTCCATTCGGTTCTCTACCGGGAAGTTCTGATACACAACAACATGGTTAATCAGAGATTGTTTTTGCTTGGTCAGATTTTGAATATCATATAACGAATACGTATCATATGCATGTGACTCCACAGCTTGTGCCTGATTCCTTTTCATTAGAGATATAAATGACTCATCGGCCTGAGCCTGGATACGAACAGGAATCGCATTAATAAATAATCCTATCATACTTTCGATCCCAGGAATGACAGGAGGTCTGCCCGATACCACACTTCCGAATACAACATCGTTGCTTTCATTGTATTGCTGCAACAATACACCCCAGACCGTCTGCACTAACGTATGGAGAGTAACATGTTGCTGTTCCGCAATCTGTTTCATTTGCTCGATTAGTACATCATCCAAATAACAGTTTAACGTTCTGGAATCCTGTCTTTCATGTTTCGGTTTGATTTTTTCTCCAGGCAATTTCGTTTGTCCTTCATAACCCTTCAGGTAATGAGTCCAATACGTTATTGCACCTTGATGATCTTGCTGTTCCAGCCATTCAATGAATTGACTATATGGGGTTAATAGAGTCACTTGAGGCTTTCTATTTTCCCGAATCGCAAAATAATTCTCAAATATCTCTTTGCTTACCAGAGACATACACCAGCCGTCCATCAAAATATGGTGAAAACTCCATATGACGCGGTATTCCTCATGGTTTGTTCGTAAAACAGACATACGTATTAGCGAATCTCGTTGTAAGTCAAATCCTCTTGCCTTGTCCTGCTCGATATACTCGTCAACATACGTTTTACGTTGCAGCTCACTTGTGCCAGCTACAACTTCATAGTTAAATTCAAATTTCTTCTCTTGATACACAATTTGAAGAGGGATGTCCACGAAATCACTGTAAAAATTAGTTCTTAATATCGCATGCCTTTGCATTAATTGATCCAAACTTTGCGCAAAAGAGGTAACATCCAAATCTCCATGCATATCAAACATGATTTGTACAAAGTAAGCGCCAGAAATTGGATTTCGTTCACTTTCGTACAGCATTTCCTTCTGCAATGGTGTAAGTGGGTACACATTTTCGATTCGACCGATGTGCCCAGTTTGTTCCACGATTTGATCCAATTGATCAATGGTTAATGACTTGCATGAAATATCACTTGGCGTCAGCTCGGTTTGTTCCTTCGTTACACAATGTTCAACGACTCTATTAAGACCTTCCTTATAGAGAAAAGCCAATTGCTCCATCGTTTCCCGGCGATATTGTTTTGAACTATAGTTGATGGACAGCGACAACCGACCCTCTGTAACAATGCCATTGATATTCAGCACAAATGGTCTCTTGTTGTTTTCACTTACAGATGGCCCGCTGGAATAATGCGAGAATTTAATACCATCTTGGCCCGAATCCTGATTCACCTGTCCCATATAGTTGAAACTAATTTCGGGATTTTTCTCTAACTTGAATTCTTCATCTCCATGTGACAAATACCTCGAAATCCCGTAACCAATGCCTTTGGTTGGAATCTGACGCAGTCCTTCCTTAACGGTCTTAATCTTCCTTGATAAGTCAGCCCCGGACTCCATCGTAATCATAACGGGGTACATGCTCGTAAACCATCCCACTGTACGCGTAATGTCCAGCTCTGGCAGGATGTCTTCTCTACCATGCCCTTCCAGATTTACGAGGATTTCTCCCATGCCTGTCCAATCATGAACAGCCATTCCTAATGCGGTTAGCAATATATCATTAATTTCCGTATGGTACGCATGATGTGTTTGCTTTAATAATTGCTCGGTTTCCGCTGCGGTCCAATGAATGGTGATCGTTTCACTATCTTTGCCAATCGTCTCATCACAATCCATATCTTTAGGCAGCGGGCTTAGCTGGGCCTGCTCCACTCGACTCCAGTATTGATTGTCTTGCTTCATCGCCGGGCTGTCTGCAAATGTAGACAATTGTTCTGCCCATTGTTTAAACGAGGTCGTTTTTTGAGGAAGCCGAATTTCTTCACCTCTCAAGAACTGGTCTTGCCCTGTCTGAATATCTTCATATAAAATACGCCATGATACCCCGTCTACCAACAAATGATGAATGGCAATAAGCAGGTGATCCCCTTCAGCACATTGGAACAACCCAAGTTTGATCAAAGGTCCGTGAGACAGATCCATACCACTCTGAATTTCTTTTGCTTTATTTTCAATGAACGATGCAGGATTTGCTTCTGTTTTGAGGTCAACGATTTCAAGGCTGTATAATCCATCTTCGTCTGCCCCTCGATTCCACGCTTCATATCCGCCCTCAGGCGCTTGTCGATAAAGGATGCGGAGAGCATCATGCTGTTTCACGATCTTATCCATGATGCTGTGAATGAAGTGGTCATCAAACCCTTTTTCACGAAAGAACATCATTTCCTGATTGTAATGATGTGCGTCCACCATATTTTGATCAAAGAACCAGCGCTGAACAGGTGTCAGCATCACTTGTCCCGTAACTTCCCCTTGGTCAGAAATAGTGCTCACGGATGTCACGTGTTCACTCAACTCCGCTACTGTCGGATAGGTGAAGAAATGCTTCATTTCCACTTTATACCCTGCTTGAAGCAGTCGTGAGGAAACTTGAATACATTTAATCGAATCGCCCCCGAGTTCAAAAAAATGATCTGATGTGCTAACCTTTTGAACACCAAGCACAGCTTCCCAGGCAGCGACGATCGCTTGTTCTACAGCGTTCTGCGGCGCCATATACTCGGTCCCTTTTTGCATATGTTCTTGTGGAGATGGCAATGCCTTACGGTCAACCTTCCCATTGGAAGTTAACGGTATATGCTCTAATTGAACAAAATAAGACGGGATCATATAATCCGGAATTTCATGAGATAATGCCATTCTGATTTTCTTCGCTGTCAGTGAGCTGTCGCCTTTCCAATACGCACACAACTGCTTCGAACCATCCTCATGCTCACGGGCAATAACGACCGCTTCCTGAATGGAGTCTATTTGCAAAAGCGCAGTTTCCACTTCGCCAAGCTCAATTCGGTAACCGCGAATTTTCACTTGATGATCGATTCGTCCCAGATATTCAATATTTCCATCCGGCAGCCATCTTGCGGCATCTCCTGTGCGATACATTTTCCCTTCTGTAATCCAGGGATGATCAACAAATTTCTCTGCGGTTAAATCAGGCCGGTTCAGATAACCTCTGGCAAGGCCCTCACCTGCTACAACTAATTCTCCCTGAACACCGATCGGTTGAATGCGTTGATGTTTATCCAAAATATAGGTCTGCAACGTTGGGATTGGTTTTCCAATATTGCTCTTTCCAGCATGTATTTCAATGTCGGTTATTTCCTTATACGTTACATGAACCGTTGTTTCGGTTATCCCATACATATTAATTAACTGGATAAATGGATATTTAAGCTTCCATTCCTTCAATAACACGGGATTGAGGGCTTCTCCTCCAAAAATCACTTTTCTTAATTTCAGATCTGCTGCATGACCTGCCAGTTCTTCCTGAAGAAGATGATAGAAATACGTTGGCGTTTGATTCAATATCGTCACTTGCTCGATTTTTAACAATTGTAGAAATTGTTCCGGACTTTTTGCCGTCATTTGAGGTACGATAACCAGTTTTCCGCCATAGAGCAATGCTCCGTACATTTCCCATACCGAAAAATCAAAACAAAAGGAATGGAATAATGTCCATGTATCTGATGCATTAAAATCAAACAAATTTTTACTATTGAACAACAATCGCACCACATTTTTATGTTCAATACATGTCCCTTTTGGTTTACCTGTCGTTCCTGAGGTATAAATTACATATGCCAGGCCTGTTGGTGCAGCAGTCATTACCAAGTTGGAATGATCTTCATTATAGGACTCAGGTAGATCCAGGCAAACGACCTCTCCTGCAAAAGAGATGCATTCTTGCAAATGACTTTGCATTAATAATACATGTACACCCGAATCATCAAGCATGTAGTTTATACGATCCTCCGGATATTCAGGATCAATCGGCACGTATGCGCCACCCGCTTTCAAAATCGCAAGGATTCCTACAACCATGTCTAGCGAACGATCAGCGGTGATCCCGATTAACTGATCATTTTGAATGCCTTTAGCCTTCAACGTTCTTGCCAATTGGTTGGCTTTCTCGTTCAGCGTTTGATAGGTTAAATGTCGATCATCATATACAACCGCAACGTTTTCGGGAGTTCTTGCTGCTTGTTCCTCAAACAGTCCATGAATTGTCTTGTCCATTGGATATTCAGCCATAGAATCATTAAACTGTTCCAAAATTTGTGTTTTCTCCTGTGTTGTAGTCAAGTCAATGTCATGGATAGGGATAAGCGGATTGTTGGCCACTTGCTCCAACATCTGAATCAAGTGACCTTGAATGCGTTCTACGCTTGCCCGGTCATAGACGTTAGCATTGTAATAGAACATACATTTCATGGATTGGCCTGGTTTGATAATCAGGTTAAAGTCATAATTTGTTTGTTCATCTGCTTCTACATTCGTAATCCGAAGAGCTGTCTCTTCCTGATCCCCAAACTGTTCCATAATGCCCTGTACAGGATAATTTTCGAATATCAGGATATGATCAATCAAATTTTGCTTTTGCGATGTTTCCGCTTGAATCTCGTATAACGGATACGTGTCATGTGGATGCGAAGCGACAGCATGTTCCTGATTCCGCTTCATAATCGCTGCAAATGTCTCGTTACCTTGAGTCTGAACGCGTACAGGAATGGTATTGATGAATAAACCAATGATTCGCTCAACTCCAACAATCGCCGCAGGTCTGCCCGACACCACGCTTCCGAATACAACATCCTCACTGCCGTTATATATCTGTAGCAACATTCCCCAGGCTGTCTGCATGAACGTGTTCAGCGTCACCTGATTCTGACTGGCCACTTGTGCGAGCTGTCCGGTTAATTCCTGACTAAGTGTACAAATCATATGCTCTGAATGATATTCATCACTCTTCGTAATTGAATGTTCTTTTGGCAAAGTGGTCTGCTCATCATAACCTTGCAGATAGTCACGCCAGTATTTCAGGGATTCTTCATGATCTTGGTTGTCCAGCCATTCAATATAGTGTTTGTATGGAATTGTACTCTTTGCCTCCAGTTTTCGTTGTTCCTGAATAGCAAAGTATCCATCAAACAACTCCTGGATTACAAGAGACAGGCACCAGCCATCCATCAAAATATGATGATAATTCCAAATGAAACGATAGGTTTGGTCATGCGTTTGCAAGATCGAAATACGCATTAACACATCCTGAGACAGGTCGAAACCTTTTATTTTATCTGCTCTTGTATATTCTGCCACGTATGCTTCACGATCTTTTTCATTCATCTCACGCAAATCTTCGTATGTTAGCCCATTCCGTTTATGACGGTATACCACTTGCAGAGGTCCATTATTCCATTTGCTATGAAAATTTGTTCTGAGAATCGAATTACGCTGCATCAACTGATCCAGACTCTTCGTAAATGCTTCCACGTCTAACGGACCATGAAGATCCAGCGTAGTTTGAAGGAAATACGCTTCCGATTTTGAATGAAGCAAATGATGAAAGAACATTCCATTTTGCATCGGTGACAAAGCATATATATCTTCGATTTCACCAATGTGTTCCGATTCTTGAACAAATCCTTCTAATTCTTCAATGGTAATTCCTTTTAACGTTAGATCACTTGGTGTACATTCCGGCTTCTCTTTTGTCACACAATGCATCACGATTTCTTGCAGATGATCTCTAAAATATGTTACCACTCGCTCCATCGTTTCTTTTTGATATTGGGTGCGACTATACCGAAGGGACAACGTCAATTTGCCTTCCACAATTAAGGCATTCATATCGATAAGAACATTTCTTCTGTGATTGTCGCTTGCTGTTGCTCCGCCTGGATAGGGAGAGATCTGCATCCCGCTATTCTGAAGATCCTGATCAAATTGACCCAAATAGTTAAAGCTAATTTCAGGATTCAAGATAAAGGGCGTTTCTTGCTGATGTGCACTTAAATATCGTAAAATACCATAACCAATCCCTTTTTTAGGGATTTGACGAATCATTTCTTTGTTTGTTTTGATGAAAAGAGACATATTTGAACTTGCTTCCATATCAAGTACAACCGGATACTGGCTCGTAAACCATCCGATCGTTCGTGTAATATCGAGATCCGGTAAAATTTGTTCTCTTCCATGTCCCTCCAGATTGACCAGCACTTTATCCATGCCTGTCCATTGGTGAATAGACATGCCTAATGCATGGAGCAGCAAATCGCTAATCTCCGTTTTATACGCACGATTCGCTTGTTTTAATAATTGCTCCGTTTCTGCCGCTGACCATTCCATCGTGATTTCTTCGCTGTCTTTTTCCAGTGCATGATCCGCTTTAAAATCTGTAGGTAACGGCTTATAGGTTGCTTGTTCAATTTCATTCCAATATGCAATCTCTTGCGTTATCGCATCACTGTTCGCATACAACTGAAGCTGTTCTGCCCATAATTGGAATGAAGCCGTTTTTTGCGGTAGTTGAATCGATTCTCCATCACTTAATTGTTCATAGCCCCTCGATAGGTCTTCGATCAAAATTCGCCATGAAACCCCGTCGATGACGAGGTGATGAATAACGATCAATAGATGATCTCCGTCTGCACATTGAAATACGCCCAGCTTCATCAAAGGTCCACGTTCCAAAGTGAACGTGCTTTGCATTTCATTTGCCTTCTTCTCGATTTCTCGAGACGGATCTGCTAATGACTTGAAGTCCATCACTTCAAGTGTATATAAGGATTCCCTTGCCAACCCTTCATTCCACGCTTCATAACCCTGTTCTGTAAGACGATATACTGTACGAAGTGCATCATGATGCTCACTCAATTTATCGAATACACGGCGAAGTGTGCCTTCATGAAAACCTTCTTTCCGGTACAACATCACGGACTGATTATAATGATGGGCGTCCACCTTGTAATGCTCAAAAAACCAATACTGGATTGGAGTCAGCATCAATTTTCCAGTGATGATTCCCTGTTCTGACAGGGTACTTATGGGTTGAACATAGGGAATCAAGCTTGCTATGGTTGGATTTTTAAACAGATGATCCATCTGCACCTGGTAACCTGCTTGATATAATCTTGAAGAGACTTGAATGGATTTAATCGAATCTCCTCCAAGCTCGAAGAAATTATCCAAAATCCCGATGTTCTCTACCCCAAGTACCTCTTCCCAGATCGATACAAGTTGTTGTTCCACCATCGTTCGGGGTGCTTCGTACTCCATGCCCTTCAACATATGTTCTTTGGGAGCAGGCAAAGCTTTGCGATCGATTTTCCCGTTAGACGTGAGCGGCATCTGATCCAGCTGTACAAAATAGGACGGAATCATGTAGTTTGGCAACTGCTGGGACAGCGCCTCCCGCAGTTCCCCGATCGTGATTGCATCCTCTCCTACCAGGTACGCACATAATTGTTTGGTTCCCGTTTCATCTTCTCTGGCTATGACGATGGCCTCTTTTATCTGGGTACTATTTAGAAGAGCCGTCTCCACTTCACCAAGTTCAATCCGGTGTCCACGAATTTTCTCTTGATGATCTACCCTTCCTATATACTCTATGTTCCCATCGGGCAGCCATCTTGCGAAGTCACCTGTCTTGTACATTTTTGCTCCCGAAACAAATGGATCATCCACGAATTTCTCCGCCGTCAGATCTGGACGGTTCAAGTAACCTCTGGATAGCCCTGCTCCGGCTACACATAATTCTCCCTGAACTCCAATAGGCTGCAATTCATTCCGTTCTCCTAAAATGTAGACTCTATTGTTCATAATAGGCTTCCCGATTGAGATATTTTGACCTGCCGACTTGATCGACAGAACTGTGGATACAACACTATTTTCAGTTGGACCGTATTCATTACAAACTTCGATGCGTGGATTGATGCGCTGCAATTTGTGTATTAAGGCAGGAACAATCTTCTCTCCCGCAGCCACCACATTTTTCATGGATGCCCAATCTTCCGCGCTTACTTGTTCCAATAGCGTCATCAAGAAACTGGGTGGACTTTGGATGTGCGTGATTTGCTGTTTTTTGACCATCGTATTGATGGCTATAGCATCTTTACACTGTTGCTGGTTTAACAAATACACTGTCGAGCCAGATATCATCGGACCAAAGAAATGAGTAATAAATGAATCAAAAACGAAAGGATTCAGCATTAATACCCGATCATCTCCGGTAAAATGATAAAAATCCGATTTCCATTGCAGGGAATTCACAATGCTGGCATGTTCAATCATTACGCCTTTGGGATGACCTGTTGTTCCAGACGTGTAGATCATATATGCCAAATCACTGGAGATCGCTCCATCGTCCAAATTTAAATGATCCTCATAGTGATTTATTTCAGAATCCAGAATGACACATGTCCCTGCAAAATGTTCAGGCTTCTGTATATGACTTTGATGCAGCAACCAAGCCACTTTTGAATCCTCAAGGATATAGTGAATACGATCTGCCGGATATTCCGGATCGATTGGGACATATGCCCCGCCAGCTTTTAGAATACCGAATAAACCTATGATCATCTCAAGTGAGCGCTCTGCCATAATGCCAACGAACTGCCCCTCCTGCACCCCCTTAGCTTGAAGTAATCGGGCCAATTGGTTGGATTTTTGATTTAACTCTCTGTACGTTAACTGTCTATTCTCAAATACAACTGCCGGATGGTCCGGTGTTCGTTCCACCTGTTCTTCAAATAATTGATGCATCGTCTTGTTCTGTGGATACTCAACCCTTGTATCGTTAAAGTCATATAACAGCTTGTTTCGATGAAACTCTGATAGCATATCAACTTGACTTAACTCCAGATCAGGTTGGTTCAGCACAATGGAAAACAATTGGTCAAGATGCTCTACAATTTGAACCATATAATCGCGATCATAACGATCATCATCATAAACTAATCTTAACTGAATGAAGTCGTTCTCGAGATCAAAGTGGAACATCGTCGCCGCTTTTACGTTATTTTCATCAAGGGCAGGATGAATTTCATTTAACGAAACCAAGGTATGAATTAGAGGTACATGGTTCGAATCATACTGAACATTTAAACGTTCAACCATTTTTCTGAAAGGGATTCGTTGATGTTGAATGGCTTCAGTTAAACTTGCCTTCACTTGATTAAATAAGGATTTGAATGACATCACATGATTGATATTATTTTTTAAGACAAGAACCTTATTCGAGAGCGATAGATCATTGTTCTTTTCTTCCATCGTTGGTATGCCAATAATCATCTTGGTTTCATTCGTGTATTTATATAACAGACACTGAACTCCCGTTAATAAGATCGTATAGATCGCCATAGGAGCATTTCGCGACATGGACTTGATTTTATATGAAACATCGGCTGACAAAGACTTATATATATCATTCTGGTGCTGCGTATCGTCTGGGTGTTTGGAGGTTGTCTTGCAATAAGGCAAATGAACAAGATGATCATCATCTTCAAATCGGCTTGCCCAATACGATTCCTGTTTCTTAAAAATAGACATACGGCACCCCGATCACTTGTATTTTTAATTTAGCTTAGAAGAAATCTACTTCAATTAGATCAGCCAGCGTATCCCCCTCTATTAATTCTTCAACCAATTGAATCTTCTTGATTTCAATATGAGGGTCGTTGGCAATGGTTGTTAATATGACCAACAGATTTTGTGACATCGCTTCAATCGTTGTTTTCTCAAATAAAATCGTACTGTATTCAAAGGCCACTTCTAACTTGTGTTGCAATTCGGTAACATATAACGTTAAATCGAATTTGGATACTCTCGTATTTGGGGCATAAGGCTTACAGGTTACTCCATCCATCTGAATCTCTGAAGCATCTGTATTCTGCAATACAAACATAGTGTCAAACACCGGATTCCGCCGAGCATCTTTGGTTACATTTACTTTCTCAATCAATTCTTCAAACGGATAATCCTGATTCTCATAAGCGTTCAACATATTTTCTTTCACTTCCAGCAGATACTCCGTGAATGTTTTATCCGCGGCAGGATAATTTCGAATAGCCAGTGTATTCACAAACATCCCCATAACCGGCTCCAGCTCAGCATGTGTCCTTCCTGCAATCGGCGTGCCTACAATGATATCTTCTTGACCGCTGTATTTAGATAATAGAATCGTATAGGCTGCTAATAGAATCATATATAACGTTGTTCCTGTCCGTGCTTCCATGTTCCTTAAGCCTGAAAAGATGTCTTCCTGCAAAACAATGTCCAATACATCTCCCGCATAGCTTAGGGTTTCAGGTCTTTCGTAGTCTGTTGGCAGATCCAATAGCGGGATACTTTCACCAAACACAGTAAGCCAATACTTCTCCTGCTTTTTCATCCGCTCACTATGAAGTTGCATTTGCTGCCATTCAGCATAGTCCTTATATTGAATTCGAAGAGGAGACAGCTCCTCTCCCTTATAGAACTGGCTAAGTTCAGTCATCAGAAGATGCACGGATAGTCCGTCTGCAATGATGTGGTGGAGATCTACCAGCAATACATGACGCTCCTGGTGAAGTTCAATAAGTCCCACCCTCATAAGAGGTGCTTGCCCGAGATCAAATGTGCGAACAAACTGTTCAATTCGATCTTCGATCTCTACTTCCGTTGACTCGATCAATTCAATTCCAAAGTTAACTTTAGGGTATACGATCTGTTTCGGTTCTCCGTGTATGACTTTGAATCCAGTCCGAAGCGATTCATGACGATGAATCAATTGTTGGAATGCTTCTTCCAATCTGGTCCGATCAAGCGATCCTTCCAACATAAACATACCTGACATGTTGTACATGAGTTCCTTGCCAGCTTTGATGCTCATAATGTACATTCTCATTTGCGCCGAAGAAATAGGATAATATTCTTTTTCCTCCACTTGAGGAATGGAAACTGATACTTCCTGTTCCATTTGTTCAATAGATTGAGCCATCTGTTCAATGGTCTGCCATTCAAAGACGTTTCTTACCGATATGTGGATATTCAGCTTTTGATTGATTTTGGCGGCCAGCTTGGTCGCACGTAAAGAGTTGCCTCCTACATCAAAAAAACTGTCTTTTACACTGATTTTTTTCACGGCAAGCACATCCTGCCAAATAGGCAGCAACTGTTTTTCCACCCCAGTTCGGGGTTCTATATATTCACTTCCCGTTTGTATGTTTTCTTCTGGACTCGGAAGAGATTTGCGATCGATTTTCCCGTTCGATGTCAGAGGCATGTGATCCAATTGTATAAAGTAGGCTGGTACCATGTAATTCGGCAACACCATAGAGAGGCTTTGTTTTAACTCTCCCACCGTCAGCGTGGAATCCGCTGTAAAGTATGCACATAATGATTTGTCCCCGTGATCATCCTCATGTGCAACGACGATAACCTCTTTCACACACTCTAGATCTAACAGTGCTGCTTCTACTTCTCCTACTTCGATCCGATATCCGCGAATTTTAATTTGGTGATCCATTCTTCCCAGATACTCGATATGGCCATCGGGAAGCCATCTCACCAAATCTCCCGTTTTGTACATTGTCGCTCCCTGGACAAACGGATCACGTACAAATTTTTCTGCTGTCAGCTCAGGTAAATTCAAGTATCCTCTACCAACCCCATCACCAGAGATACATAATTCCCCTACGACGCCTACAGGCTGAACTTTGCCATGTTTGTTCAATACATACAGGCGATTATTTCCTAATGTTCGACCAATCGGTAGGTGAGCTCGTTGATTCGCTGTATCCAGGTGTTCTGGAAGTACACGGTATGTCGCAACATCCACACAACATTCTGTTGGACCGTACACATTAACTATGGCTGGCGGCGTTATATGATTGAGAGCAAACAATGATGTGATTTCATTTACACTTTGCTGAGAAAGAGCTTCACCGCCAATGAGCATATATTTTAGCGATATGCCTTGAACGTTTTTTGCCTTCGATAGTAATTTCAGGTGTGCAGGCGTACCGTCCGTCAAATCAATTTGGTGGTGCCGATAATAATTCATTAAATCTTGTCCATCCAGTACCGTGTCCTTGTCTACAATAAACAAGGCATGTCCTGACAGCAGTGCGCCAAAAATCTGCTTCACAGATGCATCGAAATAGTAAGGCGCAAGTAAAGCGACATGCAAACCGCTATGCTGATCATCTATAACTTGACTGTACAACGCTTTAACCAAGTGATGAACCTGACGATGTTCGATCATTACACCTTTTGGCATGCCTGTTGTGCCTGAAGTATAGATCACATAAGCCAACTGCTCGGAATTCCCTGCCGGTTCCAGATTCGACAGATTAGCTGCATAGATTTCTTCATCGTCCAAATCAATCATTTTTCCATTAAACGATACCAACTGCTTCAAATGCTTTTGTGTAACTAACAATGTTGCCCCCGAATCATGCAGGATATAGCGGATACGCTCTTCAGGAGAATCCGGATCAATCGGTACATACGCCCCGCCTGCTTTTAGAATGCCAAAGATGCCAACGATCATATCAATCGAACGATCTGTCAGCATACCTACAAATTGATCCTGCTGCACTCCCTCAGCTCTAAGCGTATATGCCAACTGATTCGCCCGTTCATTCAATTGACGATACGTCCATTGCTCATCTCCAAAAGCGACGGCTAATTGATCGGGTGTCCGTTCCACCTGTGCTTCGAATAACTCCTGAATGGTCTGTTCCCGGGAATATTCTATGTTGGTATCATTAAAATCATATAAAAGAACGTGCTGCTCAGGTTCAGACAGCATTTGAATATCGGACAAGGCAATATCAGGTTCGATCACAATGTCTCTGAGGATGTTGAACAGATGTGTTTTCATCCTGTCGATGGTATCCCGTTCAAACAGCTCCGTCTTGTAATTAAAGTGCATTTCCAGACACTCGTTATCATCCTCAACGATGAACATCAGATCATACAGCGATACACCGACATTTAATTCTCTAACTTTAAAGCTGCAATCCTGTTCTTGCCGTTGATTCAACGCGGTATTTAAGAAGATATACATTGTATTAAAAAGTGCTGTCCCGGTTGTATCCCGATGCGTGTTTAATTTCTCTACAAGGTTGTCAAAAAGATAGTCCTGGTTATCCAATGCATCCAGGGATTGTTTTTTAATTTCCTCGAGATAGGATCGAAACGACTTATTCCCCACCGGCTGTGTTCGAATTGCTACCGTCTGGATAAAGACACCTATCATATTCTCGACATCCGGATGGTTTCTTCCTGATGTTGGTGTACCTACAATCATGTCTTCTTGATCCGTATATTGATGAAGCAGCACATTATACGCTGCCAATAACATCATAAACATCGTAGTTCCCGTTTGTTTCGCAAGCTTCTCCAGCGACTGCTTCAAGTGTGCGTCCAACACAAATGACAATCTAGAACCTGCCGAAGTCAGATGAGGTGTCCGAACAAAATCAGTAGGCAGATTAAGGTTCGGGAGTTCTCCTTTGAATTGATCCAGCCAATATTTTTCTTGCTGCTTATACGACTCCCCCGCCAGAAATTCTTTCTCCCAAGCTGCAAAGTCTTTGTATTCAACCTCAATGTCCGACATGCTTCTTCCGTCATACGCATCAATCAATTCATTCGCAAGAATACCAACGGAATATCCGTCCGATATAATATGATGCATCTCAATGAGGATCTCTGCATGATCATCGTCTATACGAATGAATTCGGCACGTATTAACGGCGCTTTGGAGCAATCAAATGGTTTGGCAAACGTCTTAACATGTTGTTCGAATGAAGCAGAGCTTTCCTGAGATCGTTTCACTTCAAAATCAATCGTTGGAGCAATACGCTGGTAAAGCTCTCCATCCATCAGATGGAAACTGGTGCGAAAAGCTTCGTGACGGTGCACGATTTGTTCCAATGACGAAATCAATTTAGCTTCATCGATATTTCCTGTGACCGTAATATGGCCGCACATGTTCTGAAACACACTATTCGGCTCAAATTGATCCAAAAAGTAGATCCGCTGTTGTGCAGATGATGTCTCATAGAATTCCTTGACGTCCAATGCCTTAATCGGAATGAATGTTTCCTCGTTCTCGCCTGTAATCAGACTGGCAAGCTGCTTCAGACGTTGGTTTTGGAAGAATTGAACGATTGAAATTTTGTGTTGAAACTGCTCATGTACCTTGGATAGCATTACTGTCGCCTTGAGCGAGTTACCTCCGAGATCAAAAAAGTGATCATGTCTCCCCACTTGATCGAGGGATAATACGTCCTCCCAGATCAAAGCCAGCTTTTTCTCTACGTCATTTACTGGAGGCTCGAATATGGCTGCATGATTAACGTGAGGAAGACGCTCCGTAACAAACCGATTGTACATTCCCTGTAATTGGTCCTGTTGCTCGGATGAGAACAACGTCAAAGACGAAATTTCAGCCTCTGGATGACTCACCATTTTTTGCAGCAAACCCTTAAATCCTTCAGACCACAATTTCATCATCTCAGGTCCAATAAGCTCGGTATTGTAATCAAAATCCAGGTACAATTCATGGCTAACATCCGTAATATTAAGAAATAAATCGTAAGAAATATGTTTGATCGGATACGACTTGAATCCAGTCTTGATATTTTCAAATTGAAGATGATGAATCGTTCTGTCCATATTAAATAAAATCCGGGTATCCCGTGCAGGCATATGAGCAAGCTGTTCGGATACGAGGGTCAATGGAACATGCTGATGCTTCATGACTAGAGCCAGCGTTTCCTTGAGCTGAAGAACATGGTCTACAACGGATTGCTTCGTTAACAAGGCATGGTGAACAGGTACAATGTTGACACAGTTGCCAATCAGCGCATTTTTTCGCATATGAGACTGACCCGCTGTAGGCACGCCGATGACAAGGTGAGACTGCCCTGTTAGTTGATGCAAATATAAATGAAACGCTGCAAACATCGTTACAAACAAACTGCTCTTATTATTTATACTTAACGTTCGCAAAGACTCTGTTAATTGATGATCCAACTTGATGGAATATCTTTCACCGTCATATCCCTTGGGCACATCATCGGACGGTGCCGTTGGAAGTGTAATGTTGGGATAGGATAAGGAAAATTGTTCTTTCCAGAACTGGACTCCTTCGGTAAATGAGCCTTTTTCATGTTCAAGTCGTTGCCATCTTAAATACTCACGGAATGGAGTGGCTTCAGGTAATTGAACCGAAACTCCTCGGACCAGAGCAGAATAGGTATGTTCCAACTCTTGAATGAATACAGCAATAGACCAGCCATCTACAACAATATGATGAAATGTCAGCACCATAAGGTATTGATCAGTTGCCTTTTTAAGCAAGGTGATTCTAAATAGAGGTTCCCAAGACTGTAAATCGAAGGCTTCATTTGCATCGGCAGATAACCAATTGGAAATTTCCCGTTCTTGATCCTCACCCGCATATGCCGAGAAATCTAACCATGTACATTGAAATTCCATTACGGATCTGATTTGTTGTGTTTCACGATCAGCATGAATGACTGTTCTCAGGGCTTCATGACGCTGTGCGATCTGATTCACGGCCTGATCCAGTGTGGAAGGCTTTATTCCACCTGTCATTTTTAAAATAACACTCTGATTTAATGCAGCATTCGCATCTTCCCCATGTAATGAAGTTAACAATAATTGTTTTTGCTCTAAAGAGAGCGGATATTCCGAAACAGGCGATTCACCAGGGATAAACCCCCACTCGCGTAGTTCATGGATCGTCTCTTTCACGATTCTGATTATCGTATCCATGTCACCCATGGAATGCACAGTTGATATAAAACAGTTACGGCCTTCCCAAATATATAAACCTTTATAGATTAAATGGTAGAAGAATAATTCCATATCTCCAAATGATATAAATCGAAATAAAGATCCATAGTTCACCATTTGCATCGGTACATTCGCTGTTTTGAAAAACGCATTTAATTCTTTTACAAGATAATCTGTTTTTTCATTTAATTCCTTATATAAAGTTTCTGCTTCAGATTGAAGATACTGTAATACCGTTAACATCACTCTCATCGTAAGAGGGTGTGTACAGAAGGTTCCACCGACAAACGTTTTCTTATCTGCGTCGGAAGGGTAAGAACTATCACCAAAGTTCCAGGTTCCACCATCTACCGGATTCATAAATTCAGCTTTACCCGCGACTATGCCAATAGGCAGCCCGCCACCGACCACTTTCCCATACGTAACCAAATCTGCTTGAACCCCAAACCAATCTTGTGCCCCACCCAGACCAATTCTGAATCCAGTGATGACCTCATCGAAAATAAGTGCAATGCCAAACTGTTTCGTGATCTCTCTAAGTTCCCGTAAGAATTGTGTTGGTTGCATATCAGGTCTTCGACTTTGCACCGGCTCTACAAGCACAGCAGCCAATTCATCACCCAAGTTCTGAATCATTTCCAGGGATTGCGGATGGTTATAATTAAGAATAATCAAATCATCCATTGAGCTTTGTACAATACCAGGAGCCATAGGCAGCGCAGACGATAAAGCATCCCCAGGATTTGCTACACCCAACACGCCGTCATGTGTACCGTGGTAAGATCCTGAAAATAATACAACTTTGGAACGCCCCGTTGCTGCCCGCGCTAAACGAAGTGCAACCATGACAGCTTCTGTTCCTGAATTATAAAATGCGACACGCTCTACACCCGTTAGCTCGGAAATTTTTGCTGCAACATCTCCTGCCAAATCTGACATAGGGCCCAATGGAGGCAATTGTTCCTGGAGGCTGTCTGCTATTACATTTTGAATAAACGCTGGATTATGACCAAATAGATTTACACCAAATCCCATTGTCAGGTCCAAATACTCGTTCCCATCCAGATCCCATAACTTAGATCCCTCTGCACGCGTTGAAATGATAGGATACACCATTTCCTTCCAATACGAGCGAAATCCGGATACATTGCGATTATTCGCATGAACCAAACGTGTTTGGCCTGTTTTTAATTTGGAGCCTTTGGTTCTTGCGGTATACTTTGTTACAAACTGTTCAACATACTGGTCCTGAAGCGGTGATAATCCGCTCTCTTCATGAATTTTCAACGATTGATAGGGTATAAAAGGTTTTTTTTCTTCCTTCGATTCCGAATCCGGTTGGATCTTTTTGGGTTGATTGGTTTTATTGATTTCATTCATTACCGGTGAAACTTGAACTTTTGGGGTTTCATGATGTTTCATTTCCGGAAGCGGGGATTGAATTGTATTCACTTGCTCACCTAACAGCACATTCAAACTTTTTAATTGGGACTCCATGAGCTGAATGGCAGACATCACAATTTGTTCCGACACATTCCCTGATGTTTTTGCCGTGTTTATATTGTTCACAGATGCCAGATTTTGTTGTTCAGTATGCTCCTGAACTGTTTGATTGTTTATATTCTCAGATACATCATGTTGTTTTATATTCTCTGACACATACTTAACTAAGGAATTAATATTTGTAAGGGTTTCAAAAAACATTTCCATCGGGATATTCAAACGGAACAGCTCTGAGATCTCCTTCTGAATCTGCACAAGAATGATGGAATCCAGTCCCATTTGGAGAAAATGAGCTTGATGATCCAGCTCTTCCAACTTCAAACCAGATGCACGACTGATGCTTGTTTTAATCATTAATTCAATATCGTTTGTATTCATCTCCATTTGAACCTCATTCCTCTCTGACCTATGTCCCGCTGGTATCGTGTGTTTGACTTCAATCCAACAGCGCTTCTGCTCAAATGGATATAGAGGCAATGGAATTTTCCGAATGACTTCATGATTATAAAACCTTTCCCAATCAATCACTGCCCCCAGTGTAAATAACTGACCGAGTTCATTTAAAGATTCTGCCTTTCCCCGAGCATAGAGATGATCGCTAACAAGCGTTTTGTCTTTTTTGGCATAACCAAAATAAACATATGGCAGTTTACCCTCTCCGCTTGCAATTCGTTTCAATTTTTCAAGTAATTCTTGTGTACTCGTGACTACGATGGCAAGCCGATAATCCAGATTAGCCCTTCCCGTACTGGCTGTATAACAGATTTGTTGAATGGAAACATCCGTGAGATCGGTTAGATATTCATGATACGTTCTGACCAATTCATCCAGCGCCCGTTCCGTGGCAGCAGACAGAACAAATAGACTAGGCTCTTGGGACATTTTTTTATCTACGGTTGGGGAAGGAACATATTCTTCGAGAACCACATGCGCATTCGTGCCACTGAAACCAAAAGAACTAACCCCGCATCGCAAAGGACTCTCTTTTTCACCAAAAGCCATTGATTCCTGATTCACATAAAAAGGTGAAGCTTCAAACTTAAGCAGGGGATTAGGCTTGTCAAAGTGAACCAATGGTGGAATCTTTCTATGTTGAAACATAAGAATAGATTTAATTAATCCAGCGATCCCCGCCGCTTCAAAACCATGTCCAATGTTAGCTTTGGCAGATCCGATCGCACAAAATTGTTTCCGATCCGTATACTTCTCAAAAGCTTTACGCAAAGCATTGAACTCAACCGGATCACCTAATTTTGTCCCTGTTCCATGTGCTTCAATAAAGTTAAGCGTATCAGGAGAAATGCCGGCTTCTTTCCATGCCTGTTCGATCACATTGGTCTGAGACTCCGGGTTAGGTGCTGTGATTCCTACCGTCTTGCCATCCTGATTAATCGCACTTCCCTTAATCACACCATAGATATGATCCCCGTCCTTAATCGCTTGCTGCATTGGCTTCAACATGACCGACCCAACACCTTCGCCAAATCCCGTGCCGTTGGCATCTTCGCTAAACGTTCTCGTCAATGCATCTGGAGATTCCATATCCAGTCCGATACTTATCGGTAATAATGCCGTTCGAATGCCTCCTGCGATTGCCATTTCACAGTCTCCTGCGAGCAATCCTTTACATGCCATGTGAACAGCAACAAGTGAGGAGGAACAAGCGGTATCAATCGTTAAGGCCGGGCCTTTTAAATTCAAGAAATATGCAATTCTGCTCGCCAGTACAGATGGTAAATTTCCAATGATATAATTTTTGAGTTCTGCGGGGTAACTCGCCGTCACGAGCCGTTCGTAATCATACCCAACTTTGGAATACCCCACGTACACGCCCACATTTCTTCCATTGATTCCTTCCCCTGCATACCCAGCGTCTTCAATCGTATGCCATGCCGTTTGCAAGAACATCCTTTGATTCGGGTCCATAAATTGTGCAGTTTTTGGGGTTATGCCAAAGAAAGAATAGTCGAATTGATCAATCTGATCCAAGTAACCACCCTTGATCCATTGAACTTCGCTCATTTCACTTCGCATGGATTGTATATAATCCGCTGCGTCTTTTATCCGACTTTCCGGGTAGTCCCGAATGTTATGCGTTCCATTTTCCAAAACACGCCAAAAATCGCTTGCATTTGATGCACCAGGGAGATTCAAAGACATACCGATAATAGCAATATCTTTGGATGGCGTATGATCCTCTTGAGTTTTGTTGACTTGCATGGTCTCGCTGTAGCCTCTAGCCAGATATGCTGCCAATTCAGTTATCGAGGGATAGGTAAAGAGGTCCGTAACAGCAAGCTCTTCTCCGTATTTTTGTTCTATACGTTCAGCGATTTGGGCCAGCTGTAATGAAGTTGCACCCATATCAAAATAGCTATCCTCAAGTTCAACCTTTTTCCCAACCAGCACTTCAGAAAATAGTGAAGTTAATTCACGTTCTATGACTCGAACCGAAACAGCAGCCTTTCCCTTTGCCTTGTCATTGTCATTCTTGATCCAGTCATGGATGAATGCAGATTCTGTTGAGAATTTGCCTGCTTCATACTGCTTGGCTAACTGATACCGCTGGATTTTCCCACTTGTTGTTTTGGGTAATTTTTTGATGGGCAGTACCTCTTTGACACTCCATCCCCCATGTTTATATAGATGTCTTTTGATTTCTTTAACAAGCGTCAAGAAGTGTTCGATCTTTTTTTTGTACACGACAAACACAATAATTTCTTCACTTTGACTATTCGAATCATACACACCACAAGCAGCAACTCTTCCGAGTTCAATATCATCTAATTGTATGGCGACACGTTCAATGTCATGGGGATATACATTTTTACCATTGATAAAGATAATGTCTTTTTCCCGCCCTGTTACAACCAGTTTTCCATTCATGATGAAACCCAGATCTCCTGTATTCACCCATCCGTCGTGCGTTAATAACTTCTCCGTTGCAAGTGAATTATTATAATAACCTTGGGTGACGTTATCCCCCTTGATTTGAATTTTTCCAATAACCAAATCGGGAACACTGTTCATTTCCTCATCGCAAATTCTAACATGGCAATAATCAATTGCTTCGCCAACGGCAACAAATGATGCTACATGTTCAGCATGTTTCTCGACTTCGATGACACGCTCCCCTAAGTTCAGATGATCCCGGTGAACGTACACCGCAGTAAATTCTTCTTCTACCTTGGGAAAGGAGACGGCAACAGAGGCCTCTGCTAATCCATATACGGTAAACATGGCTGTTTTCTTTAAGTGATATGCTGACAATACATTTAGGAATTCATCACACACTTCGGGTAATATAGGTTCCGCCCCATTATAAATGACTCTGACAGATGACAGATCCCATCCCTCCGCTTTGTCTTCGCGAAAGAAATTCAGGAAGTATTTATAACCAAAGTTAGGAGAAGACAGTATGGTTGCTTTGTGTTCATTTACTTTTTTCATCCATAGAATCGGTTTACGAATAAATAATTCCGTTGGGAGCAAGTACTGATGAATTCCTGCCACGAGGGGTACGAGATGAAATCCAATCAAACCCATATCATGGGTAAGGGGCATCCAGGAGAGAAAACTATCGTTTGAACTAATTTGTGTGCCATTAATAGCAGCACAAGTATTATAAATCAGGTTTCGATGGGTGAGCATGACGCCTTTGGGATCACCAGTTGATCCAGAAGAAAATTGAATAAATGCCAAGTCATCAGACTGAGGTTCAACTATATTATTAATAGATTCATAATGGTATATGGTGTCTTGGATCAGATCCGTTCTGACTTCTAATTGATGATGGAAATCAAGCATGTCATGTTCCAAAACAAATCTCTTCATTTTATCCAGCACCTTCTCAGATGCAATCATGAAAGGGTTATTTAGCAAATTCCAAATACGGCATACTTTCAAGTTTTGTTCTTCATCTTCACCAATACTTACAGGGATAGGGATCATTCCACCGAGTATACAAGCCCAGAATGCGACTAAAAACCGTTTGTTTTCTTGAATCTGAAAAATAATCTCTTGTTTAGGTTTAATTCCGATGGCTTGTAGATAACCTAAATACCCTTGTGCCTCAGTAAATAATTGATGATAAGATATAAAAGTTTCACGTTTGTCCGCATCGATAAAATGAATACCGCGGTCGGTTATTTTACCTCTGTCGCGGATAATATCCACTAGTGTTTGAAACTGATTAGTATACATATCTCTCCTCCAAATGAATCATCTCTAACATGCTTATCTAATTATTTACACATATTTCAAGCAAAATTTTACCATAGAAATATATGTAAAATCAATCAGTTTATTGTTACTATATGGTAAAAAATAGAGATTGATTTGTGGGTTATTGACATATTTATTACCAAATATCTGAAGCTTCAACAAGTTCAGATGCATTAAAGGACAAAAAGACTACCTTATAAAAAGGCAGTCTGTTGCTGTAATATAGATCTTGCAAAAGCACAGATCGAGTACTAGATTGCATCAATCAACGCGGTTCCATCCAATGGAATATTTTTTGCTATAATAATGGAATGACATACCTGTAGAGCATCATTTATCTCTTCTTCACTAAGTTCATATTCATTGTTGTTTACTTGTTCCTTTGCCCGTTGTAATTGGTGAAACAATGGCTCAACCGTTTGGGTATAGGATATTGAATCTGTATTATAATTCCTTGAAATGAGTGCGGTTACTATTAGTTCTGATAACAACTTTTTACGAATCGTTAACCGCTTATTTTTCCTTTCTTGTGTATTTGTAAGCATTAGTAAATCAGAAGGCTGACTTAGCGAGTACGGTACAATACGCTTCGTTATTTTACTCATAAGACTAACTAACACATGTTTAGAACCCAACTCTATAACTTCAGTGACTCCCTGTTTAATCAAATAGTTCATCGACTCTAACCATCTTACAGGCATCGTCATCTGCATGTTTAAATAATCCACGACAGATCGATCAGACTCATAGGGTGCTGCTGTAACGTTGGAAATAACCGGGTATTTTGCATGGGCATATTGATATTGATCCAATTCAACTTTGAATTGTTCTGCTGCGGTTTGCATCATGGGAGAATGATAGGGACCACTTACATTGATATACGAATGTTTCGTTCTCAGGGCTTCTGTCCTTTTAATAATTTCTTGTATAGAGTGCCGATGTCCCGAAATGACAAACTGCTGGTCAGCGTTCATACAAGCCACACAAGCAGGGCGCTCGATCGTGGAAACTTGTTCACATATGTTTTGAAGTGTATCTAAATGAATACCTGAAATGGCGGCCATGGTACCTTTCTGATCCGGGTCTGCATTGTGCATAATGATACCCCGTTGTCTTACCAGTTTAATGGCGTCATGAAATGATAGAACACCTGCGCAGACCAGAGCCGAATATTCTCCCAAACTATGCCCAGCCAAATAAGCGGGTTCCATCCCTATTTCTTGCATATACACCTGATATGCTATGACACTAACAGTCAAAAGTGCAGGCTGAGCATTCATCGTCATTGTCAAATCATCCATGCTACCTTCAAAACATAACTTTCTCAAATCGAAAGAAATGGCATCACTGGCTTCTTCAAATAACTTCTTAGCCACATCGAAGTTATTCCAAAAGTCTCTACCCATCCCAACCATCTGAGAACCTTGCCCAGGAAACAACAGAGCTACATTACTCATCCAGCATCCTCCATGTATCAACTTTATATTTCATGCACTTCAACAAACGAAAACCAATAAATTCCTTGTTTGCAAATTTATAATAAACTTTCATTAGGAGTTATGCAATAACAAAGTCAAAAGGAGGGGCATCTATTTCTATTAACGGAAAAAAATTCGTGCTTCTTTTTTGGCTCCTTAATGCAAATAGACACCCCCATTGAGGAGATGCCTGTTCCATTCTGATCTGATCATTTAAGACTCACGATTCTCCTTACCTGGAATCCTAACTTGGCATACAGAATTTTCTTTGTTCATGGTGATCAGCTGCTCCATTAAGTCTGATGCCGTTGTAACTTCTTTCATCCGAATCCCCTCACCTTTCTACGGATTTACACCTACTGCGAACGGACGTGCCCCCACCGGAATAGTAGCAATCACCGTATTTGTTTCGCCATCGATCACAGAAATGGTATTGTCATCTTGATTGCTTATATAAACTCGATTAGTTAACGGATTGGCGCCCGCTCCGTTTGGATTATTCCCGACCGGAACAGTAGTAATCACGGTATTTGTTAATCCACTAATTACTGAAACATTATCCGTGTCTCGATTGGGTACGTAAATGGCGTTTGTGGAGGTATTAACCGCTACTTCAGCTGGCGTAACGCCGACCGGAATGGTATCAATGACGGTATTCGTCAATCCATCAATAACGGAAACCGTATTACTGGTTAAATTCGATACATAAATACGGTTGGTGGCTAGATTGACACCTACACGGAATGGATTGACCTGAACGGGGATTGTAGCAATCACCGTATTCGTTTCTCCATCGACCACAGACACCGTATCAGAATTAAAATTAGCTGCATAGATGCGATTGGTTAAGGAATTGACACCTACTCCAGTTAAAAAATTGAGCCCCGGAATAGTGATCGCATCAATCACCGT
Source organism: Paenibacillus sp. FSL H7-0940 (assembly GCF_037979415.1). Lineage (NCBI taxonomy): Bacteria > Bacillati > Bacillota > Bacilli > Caryophanales > Paenibacillaceae > Paenibacillus > Paenibacillus sp. FSL H7-0940. The sequence continues at coordinate 1,517,200 of NZ_CP150280.1, read as the reverse complement.
GTTAGTTAATCCATCAATGACGGTTATATCTTCAGTTGTGTCCAATGAATTAAAATTTGCCGTATAAATAGCATTGGTCGCTATATCGACCCCTACGTCACTTGGCTCGCTCCCAACCGGAACAGAAGCAATCACTGCGTTGGTTATACTATTAATGACGGAAATGGTATTACTGCTTCTGTTCGCAACATAAATACGACTCGTTAATGGATTGACATCAATCCCTGCAGGATTCGTCCCCACAGGAATGGTAGCAATCACCGTATTCGTAGCGCCATTAATGACGGAAACATCGTTACTATTAAAATTGGCTACATATATGCGGTTGACTGACGTATTATCCCCCTCTATTTCAAGTTCGGAAGAAACTAATCGATGTGCAGCAACAAGCTGGCCGGTTTCATTTTTGCCCCACACGGAAATCTCTGTCTGCTCTATAGCTACACCTTCAACTGTAAAAACAAATTCAAATGCATCAAGATTGGCAAAATAAGTTCTTGTCACTACCTGATCCGGATCAATTGAAATCTGTTCGCTGACATATAAAGTCCTCGTAGAGGTCAGATTATACCCTTGTACCAAAACAACGGATCCATCCAGAGAATTTCTGTTATCAATTTTAACGGTAACTTGTTGTGTTGGCCGTACATCACTGACGGCATTATTCTCGATAGGTCCGGTTGATAGAATGGCCATTTCGATTCTCTCCTTCACTTAGATGTTATGGTTTGATTAGAACCCTTTTGTAAAAATATAAATTGATCTGTTTAAACCAAAAAAAGACCCTGCAATAATATATGCAGGGTCTATAATAAGGTTTGGGACAAAGGGTGTACGTATTAACCGTTTTGATCTCTCTCACCTTGTCTTCTTTATCAAGTGATCAATCCATACTTCACAAAACTATGATACAATCCATCTTCCTCGACTGTTCCAGTAATATCATCTGCAATGGCTTTCAGACCTGGCTTTGCATTACCCATGGCAATTCCGATGTTACAAAATTCCAACATCTCGGCATCATTCATGCCATCACCGATGGCAAATGTATCTTCTTGGGACATGCCCAGATGCTTCAGCAGATCGGCGATCGCAATGGCTTTATGAATGCCAGGGATCATCAGTTCACCACTCCCTTCACCAAAGATCGGCACAGTGCACTGAATGACTTCGAATTTCCCTTCAAACTCTTGCTTGATCCGCTCAAACGGGATGGCTGAGCTCTCCAAGAAACATACTTTGTTCACATCATCCTTGTACAGGTCGGCCTCACCATACGTTAATCCGGCAATAAACGGGTGCGGCTTTAGCTCCTTCTTCTCTCTGGCTACAGGGTCATTCTCCACATCACCATAGATACGGCGTTCCAGGTGAGGTTGAAGATTGCTACTCGCATACAATGCCGAATTGGATTCAAGGTAAAAGTCAATGCCGTTTTCATTGAAAAAATCGACCATATGTCGAACATCTTCCGCTGTTACCCTTTTGTGATATAACACGTCCTTGCCAAACTCCACATAACCCCCACCTGCACCAATCAGACCATCGAATCCGACATCCCAGATGGAATCATAAATTTCTGCTTTGGATCGGCCTGTACATAAATAGAGCAGATGTCCGTTCTCTCTGGCCTGTTTACAAGCCTTCTGTGCTGACAACGGAATACTTCCGTCATCGTCGACCAATGTGCCATCAATATCAATAAAAACAATTTTTCGCTTCATTTCTTGCATCTTCTTATGCCCCCATCATGTATCTCGTATATGTCTATGTTGTTGTATACAAGAGTTATAGTATCATCAATCAATTTTTCCAAAATGTGGTCAGAATTTCGGTTCTGTTACAATGGTTACTTACATGCCAACTTGTCCATATGTACGGTTTGCCAATCATCATCCTGCTCAGCAATAACCGTAAACCCTTGGCGTTTCCAGAAATCTACGGCTCCTGCCAAGAAGCGATGTGTATGCAAATACAGCGTCGTATAGTGCATATCCTTTACCACGTTCTCCAATTCGTTCATCAACATCGAGCCAATGCCAAACCTACGATACGCGGGATCTACATAACACTTTACTATTTCGGCAGCCGATCGAGCTGCATATCGACCTTCCACAGCTTCGATACGTCCATCATATGGTAATACCCCAATAGAACCGACGATGCCCGCATCCTCCATCATTGCAACAAGAAAGATCGAACCATCGGAGTCCAGATAATGTTCTCTAAACTGCTCGAAGTCTACAGGCAATTTCGTATGTTCCATCATCGGAAACACTTCTCTGCGTACACGCATGGCAAAATCAATGGCATCATGAATCTGGTGTGACTGAACTGGTGTGACTGTCGGTATACTCTGAAGTTGTGTCAATAAAACCACATTCCTTATCCTCTGTATTAGGAGCTACCTCTCGGCCCTGCCTTAAATCTTGTTCATGCCAAAGCGGCTCTCTTCCTACCATCTTACCGAATTTATCCCTTCCTATCAATCTATCTACACTACTATCCAAATTGCAAGAGTGCCCGCGCAGTCTGATAGAGTTCGCATACGATAAGGCGTGTCACAAATCATATTGGAGGGATAAACGCTCATGTGGTTATGGTTAGGTGTTTTTGCTTTCATTTTGCTAGTAATCGGGTTCGTGTATCGTTATCTGGACCAACTTGCCGAGAGCAAGTTTCATCCTCACGCTCCCAAGCAGCTCTTCGTCAAATTCAAGGAAGGTACAACCGAGGATGAGATGCACACCCTTCACAAAAAAGGGAGATGTAAGGTCGCTGAGACCTATGAAGATTTAGGATGGTACCGTGTGGAATCCCGCAAAAAAATGCACAGAATTCTGAAACATTACAAAGATCATGAGCTTATTGAACATGCAGAGCCGAATTACCTCGTTGAGGCATCCTTCACTCCCAATGACCCTTTCTTTCCTTATCAGTATAACCTGTCCAAAATCAATGCACCCGCTGCATGGGATATTTCGCAGAGTAACAGCTCTGTCAAAATCGCCATTATCGATACCGGCGTACAGCTGAATCATCCAGAATTGGCCTCCAAGCTCCTCCCCGGTTATGATTATGTTGATTATGATAACATCCCTGAGGACGGGAACGGCCACGGCACCCATGTAGCCGGGATCGCTGCCTCCGTTACAAACAATGGAGTGGGTATCGCAGGCGCTGCACCACTCGCATCCATCGTTCCGCTCCGGGTGCTGGATAACAACGGGCAAGGAACGATAGGTAATGTCGGTAACGGGCTTGTCTTTGCTGCCAATAACGGTGTACAGGTTGTTAACCTGAGCCTTGGTGGGCCGATGGGAAATGCTTTCCTTCAAGCTGCCGTACAGTATGCTTGGAATCGAGGAGCTGTGATTATTGCTGCAGCCGGTAACGACAACACTTCATTCCCAATCGTACCCGCCTCGTATCCCAACGTGATTGCTGTCGCTTCAACCAATCCCTCCGATCTCAAATCCAATTTCTCCAACTATGGTTCCTGGGTGGATATGGCTGCACCGGGTGATACCATTCTATCCACATACCTGGGTGGTTCCTATGCCTACCTTAGCGGGACATCCATGGCTGCCCCTCATGTGGCTGGAGTGGCTGCACTTCTCGCTGCACAAGGGAAAACAAATGCTCAAATTCGGGATGCGCTGTGTTTCGCTTCTGATCCGGTATCAGGCTCCGGGATCTACTGGACATATGGTCGACTGAATGCTTATCAGAGCTTGCAGGTGACATAATACATCCACCTACTATCGCTCATGATTGCACACAGGGCATATCCTTTCCATTTTTCACAAATAAAAAACGAAGGGGCATCTGTAAGTAAGATGCTCCTTCGTTTAGTTAAAAAGTATTCGATGTTATACTTTTGCTGCCCAAAGCTCTATTTCAATTTTAATCTCTGGTAGACCTAACGCCGTAATATATCCAATCGTCATTGCAGGATAATCCGTACTAAATAATTGTCCCCACTCGGCATATAAGAAATCCCAATCGATTTCCTCGGTTGCCCATACGTTCACTTTGATAATATGTTCAGCATCTAAGCGCTCAAATTCGAGCACTGTTTTAATATTATTAAATGTATTCGTGACTTGCTCATTCAGACTCTCTGGAAAGAGTCCATTATGATCTGCTCCAATTTGACCCGAAGTCACAAATAATTCTGCATTCCTCGGGATTCTTGTAATATGCGTGTACTGACCTACAGGAGCTGGCATATTTTCTGGATTTGTTCTAGTAATTTTGTCAATATTCATCTGGATTACCTCATCATTCTTAAGATTTTTCTGCGTTATTTCCTAGTTTTCCTCCGATTTTGGGCAGACTTCACCCTTGGAATAGATTCTAGAAAAAGACAGCAGTGGAGTATCCATATCCCGAAGATATAAACGCAAGTGATTTTTTCTTCATGAGTGGATGCTCCTCCCTTCTTAAGTGACAAGATTCTCTTAATCTCTTTATTATATCTGAAAGCCACATCATGGGTCAAATTCATCCCCTCATAAACAAAGAGCAATCCCGTAATAACGAGACTGCTCTTTGTCTATTCTATAGCGCCGGAGACCTTGTATCAGAAATATTGTGCGCCATTACTCGCAATGACATCTTTGTACCAGTGAAAACTCTTCTTTTTCACTCTGCGAAGTGTGCCCGTGCCATCATTATTTCGGTCTACATAGATATAGCCATAACGTTTCTTCATCTCTCCGGTACCCGCACTGACCAGGTCAATCGGTCCCCAGCTTGTGTAACCTATGAGCTCTACACCGTCTTGAATCGCTTCAGCTATTTCGGCAAAATGACTATTCAAATATTCGATGCGATAGTCATCTTCAACGGAGTCATTGTCTAACAACACATCGGTTGCACCAAGTCCATTTTCTACGATAAACAAAGGTTTGCCATAGCGGTCATGCAGTTGATTAAGCGTAATTCGAAGCCCCTTAGGATCAATGGTCCACCCCCACTCGGAAGCTTGCAGATAAGGGTTCTTCACCGAACCAAATACATTGCCTTCTGTCGAATCTTTCAAAATCTCAGGGTCTGTACTGGTGCACCGGCTTGCATAATAGCTAAAACCGATATAATCGACCGTGTTCTGCATCAAGATCTCTGCGTCTTCCGGTTGCATGTCAATCCAAATGTCATTTTCCCTGAAAAATCTTTTTGTATAACCTGGATATGCTCCCTTCGACTGCACGTCGATGAAGAAGAATGACTCGCGATCTTTCTCCATGGCTTTCCATACATCATCCGGATTAGAGCTGTATGGATACACCATTCCAGCGGCTAACATACATCCAATCTGTGCATCCGGAATGATCTCATGACAAGCCTTAACAGCAAGTGCACTCGCTACCAATTCATGATGTGCTGCCTGATACAGAATCTGATCTTTGTTTTCACCATCCTGAAGGACAATGCCCGCTCCAATATACGGAAGATGCAGCAACATGTTGATCTCGTTAAACGTCATCCAGTATTTCACTTTATTCTTATATCGATTGAACAAAGTCGTCGCATATTTCTCAAAGAAACCAATCATCTTACGATTCTTCCAACCGCCGTAAGTTTCGACCAGATGTACAGGTACATCGAAATGGCAGATCGTCACGACAGGTTCAATGTTGTATTTTAATAACTCATCAAAGACATCATCATAAAATTGCAAGCCTGCTTCGTTTGGCTCCGCTTCATCACCATTAGGGAAAATCCGTGCCCAGGCAATGGAAAGCCTGAGGCACTTAAATCCCATTTCTGCAAATAACGCAATATCTTCCTTATATCGATGATAGAAGTCAATGGCTTCATGTGAAGGATAGAATTCCCCTGTTTTTGGTTCATACGAATCCAGGTTACCCAGAGCTATATTCCATCGATTGGCACCAGTCGGAATGAGATCTACCGTTGTTAAACCTTTGCCACCTTCCAGATAAGCACCTTCCAATTGGTTCGCTGCGGTTGCTCCTCCCCAGAGAAAATTCTCCGGGAAGGCTGTAAACTTTTCATTCATTGAGGAGTTCCTCCTTAACCATCCTTAGTTTCAATTAGCTTAATACCGTGATCAATTTATCTTTCTCATGAACGGATGCATCTTTTGTTCCTACAACGTCCAGATAATTTGAAGTATTAGTCACAATGATCGGTGTAACCGTCTCATACCCTGCATCCTTAATCGCTTGCAGATCAAACTCAACTATCAGGTCACCTGCGTTAACACGGTCTCCATCTTTCACATGAGTTGTAAAATGTTGACCTTTCAGCTTTACCGTATCCTGTCCAATATGGATCAGCATCTCTACACCATCATCGCTTACAAGACCAATAGCGTGTTTGGTACGATATACGGTTTGAACGACACCTGTGATCGGAGATACCACTCTACCACTGGTTGGACGAATTGCAATCCCTTTACCCATGTGCTCTCCTGCAAACGTTACGTCATTAATTTCGTTCAGTGCAACAACTTCACCAGCCATTGGGCTGACGATTTCGTATCTGCTGTTCGGATTTGGATCAAGTACTGGTGCTGGAGCTGGTGTAGCTTCCACTTTGTCTTTGAATCCAACCACGTATGTCAGAATAAAACCAAGGATGAACGCGATACCACATGCAACCAGAGCCATATAGAATCCGGAATCAACGCCTGTTGCCTTATTAATGAAGCTTGGGAAACCGAACACACCCAGTCCACCAAAGATGTATAATTTTGAACCGGCCAATCCCAAGATACCGCCACCGATACCACCTGCAATACAGCTCATGATAAACGGTTTTTTCAGTGGAAGTGTCAGACCGTAAATTGCTGGCTCGGTTACACCGAAGATCCCAGAGATGAAGGCCGGAATACCTAAAGATTTCAATTTCGTATTTTTGGTTTTCAGTATAACCGCAAGTACAGCACCGATTTGGGCAAAGGAGGCAGCGAAAGACATGGCAATTACCGGATCAGCCCCAGAAGTACTCAAGTTAAGAAGCATGACTGGCACGAGTCCCCAGTGGAGCCCAAACAGTACAAACACTTGCCACAAACCACCGATAATCAAACCTGTAACAACTGGACTTAAATCGTAGATGCCTGTTGCTCCTGCACCAATCAACTGTCCTGCCCAAGTCGATACTGGACCAATCAGAATGAATGTTGCCGGAACGATAACGAGCAAAGTAAAGAATGGAACAAGGAACGTGCTAACAACTTTAGGAATAATATTTTTAAAGAATCTTTCAATTTTAACAGCGAAGAATGTAGCAATAATGATTGGAATAACCGATGTTGAATAACTCATCAGAATAACTGGAATACCAAGGAACGTAATGTGAATCGGTGATTCAATTAATGTACCCGCAAACAGGGTGTACAATGGATCTCCAGCAGTCAGGCCGGACAGCGTAGGATAAACTAATGAAGCACCTATCGCCATACCAAGGAACGGTGAACCGCCAAATTTTTTGATTGCCGTGTAACCAAGGAAGATCGGGAAGAAGTAGAACAGACAGTCACCCGTTGCATTCAACAGTTGGTACGTTCCAGAAGTGTCTGTAATCCATCCAAAGGATAAAAACATGGCTGTGAAACCTTTGATCATACCTGTGGCAGCCAGCAAACCGAGTAGTGGTGTGAACACACCGGAGATCATGTCGATAAATCGGCTGAACAACCCTACTTTTTTGCCTGAGTTATCCGTTTCCTCTTCAACTTGTCCTTCACTTGGGAAATTCCCTACTTTAACAACTGCTTTATATACATCCGGCACTTCGTTGCCGATAACAACTTGATATTGTCCACCACTTTGCATGACGGTAATAACACCTGGCAGATTTTTAAGTTCTTCCGTTTTGGCTACGCTTTCATTTTTCAGTTTAAACCGCAGTCTTGTTACGCAATGGAATACACTGTTTACGTTCTCGCGACCACCTACACGTGACAGAATGTCCTTAGCCAATTGATCGTAGTTGCTCATTGTAATTCTCCCTCTCTAAGTAGACTCCCCATGACTTTTGAAACAAATAAAACCTGAACCACTGAACATACACAACATACCGGATCGTCCGGAAATCAGTCGTGTTATTCAGCAATTCAGGTTTTGCCCTTAACGGTTGCAACCCTGTAAGGCTGTACACATTGGTATTTAATTATTTGGATAACGAAGTGGTTGCATTCCATATCCTCTGAACTGAGGATGGTCGGCATTGCCTGATTGAACAGTTACAATCCGATTAATGTATGCGCTTACTTCTTAAATTCATCATAGTACATCTGAACTACGTTTGCAACACTTATTTTTATTAATTTCACAAATACATTGGAGTGACCGAAAATGAAAAAAAAAGAGACCAATTCGAAAACATCAAAGTGGTCTCTATATAGCTAATGTTCAGATTAATAAAATACGCATTAAAGCAGAATTAACCTATAACCGTAACCAATTTATCCTTTTCTTGCACTTCACGACTTGTTGTAGCAACCACGTCCAAATAATCAGCCGTATTAGTTACAATAATCGGTGTTACGGTCTCATAACCCGCCTCAATAATGGCCTGCAGATCAAATTCAACGATCAGATCGCCAACATTCACACGATCCCCATCTTTCACATGTGCAGTGAAATGTTGACCTTTGAGCTGTACCGTATCCTGACCGATATGGATCAGAATCTCTACACCTTGATCATCTACAAGTCCAATTGCATGTTTGGTACGGTAAATCGTCTGTACCACACCATTAATCGGGGATACAACTCTCCCACTGGTTGGGCGAATAGCAATCCCTTTACCCATATGTTCACCAGCAAATGTAGCATCATTAATTTCTTGCAAAGGAACTACCTCACCTGTCATCGGGCTGGCAATTTCGTAGCGATTGTTGGGATTAGGCTCAAGTGCAGCCTTCTCTTCTTTTACTGGCTCTGGAGCCTGTTTGGCAGCCTCTGGATTAGCAGGATCTTTGAATCCTACAAAATAAACGAGAACAAAACCTAGTACAAAAGCAATGATAGTGGCAATCATGGCCATCCAGAATTCATAGTTGATCCCCTCTGTGGGACTAATCAGCGCTGGAACACCAAAGATTCCTGAAGCAAATACAAATATTTTGGAGCCTGCAAATCCAATAATACCCCCAGCGGTTGCAGAAGCAATACAACTCATAATAAATGGTTTTTTCAATGGCAAAGTAAGTCCATAAATAGCAGGCTCAGTTACACCAAAAATCCCGGACACAAAGGCAGGAACACCCAGTGATTTGAGTTTGGTATTTTTCGTTTTAAGCATAACGCCAAGAACGGCACCAATCTGAGCAAAGGAAGCAGCAAACATCATCGCCAGAATCGGATCTGCTTTCAGTGTGGACAGATTAAGCAGCATGATTGGTACGATACCCCAGTGTAACCCGAAGATCACCAACACTTGCCACAATCCACCAACAACAATACCGGTTACCAACGGACTCAAGTCATAGATGCCCGATACCCCGGCACCAATCAGTTGACTTGCCCATGTCGCGATTGGACCAATCAAGAGGAATGTTACAGGGACAACGATCAGAATTGTAAAGAATGGCGTGAGGAACGTTCTCACAACAGAAGGAATGATCTTTTTGAAGAACGCTTCTACCTTTGCTCCAAAATAAGCAGCAATAATAATTGGAATGACGGATGAGGAATAACTCATCAAGATAACGGGAATACCCAGGAACGTGATATGAATCGGTGATTCAAACAATGTGCCTGCAAACAGCGTATAGAGCGGTTCCCCGCCACTAAGACCTGATAAGGTCGGATATACAAGTGATGCTCCGATGGCCATCCCGAGGAATGGAGATCCACCGAATTTTTTCATAGCTGTGTAACCCAGGAAGATTGGGAAGAAGTAGAACAGACAGTCACCTGCAGCATTCAACAATTGATATGTTCCTGAAGACGGTTCCAACCATTCGAGAGAAGTAAACATGGACAGGAAACCTTTGATCATCCCTGTTGCAGCAAGCAATCCGAGAATTGGTGTAAATACACCTGAGATCAAGTCGATAAACTGACCCAAGAGACTCTCTTTTTTACCGGAAGATTCTGAATCATCACTTGAGACCGGTTCATCCGCATTCATATTACCCACCTGTAACAAGGCTTTATACACATCAGACACTTCGTTACCCACAACGACCTGGTATTGCCCCCCACTCTGCATTACTGTTATGACTCCAGGCAGATTTTTGAGTTCGTCTGTTTTGGCATTATTGTCATTTTTTAATTTGAAACGAAGTCTGGTCGCGCAGTGCACCACGCTGTTAATGTTCTGTTTTCCACCAACACCAGATAGAATATCCTTGGCTAATTGCTCGTGTTTCATGAAGTTGTTTTCTTCCTTTCTGGCTAGACACGGATTCAAAGCATATTGGAGAGAATAAAAAAACCTGAACATCTGAATGTATGGAACATCCGGTTAACGGTATGTTCAGTCATTCAAGCGTTCAGGTTTTGCCCTAGTGGTTGCAACCCTGCAAGCTGATCTATGGGATTATTCAGAAGTTGCATTCACAACTCTCTCAATATGAATCGTTAAGTACATCAATTCTTCGTCAGTTAGTTGATACGTGTAGTTGCTTTCAATGAATTTCTTGATTTTCTCCGAGCACTTGTGCGCTGCTGGATACTTTTTCTGAATCATCAGGAACAGTTCATCATCGTTGTTGCTCTTGTAATGTTTTCCCTTCACCAAACGTTGGGCGAAAAACTTCAAATGCGTCACAAAGCGATAAAATGTCAGTGAGTTCTCATCAAAATCAATCTTGAAATGATACTTGATGATTGTCAAGATTTCTTGCATGACCTGCGTCATACTCTTGATGTTGGGCATTTCCTCGTTCAAAGCTGCATTGACAAAGTGAAGTGCCATAAAACCGGCTTCGTCCTCGGGCAAGATCACACCAAACTGATCACAGATCATATTGAGCGCTTCCATTCCGACTTCATATTCCTCTTTGTATAACTGCTTTGTCTCCCAGATTAAACCGTTGCGTATGGGCAGATTCTTGCGATACCGCTCAATGGCAAAGTGAATATGGTCTGTGAGATGTAAGTAAATGCTCTCATTTAATTTCTTGCCAAGTTTTAATTTGGCGTAAGCGATGATTTCCTCGGATACTTTCATGTATTCCAGAGGAATGCTTGAGATTAATGCCTTGAAGTTTTCCTGAATATCTTCATTCTGTAAAGTAAATATCTTGTCGATATGCTGCTCGGAAACCATATCACCCGCCCGCTTCTGATAAGCAATCCCACGGCCAATGATAATAACTTCCTGTTCGTCATTCATTGCAACTACAGCATTATTGTTCAGCACCTTCTCGATTTTCACTTTATCACTCCAATATACAGAAAAAGACAAACCAATCCCTTTTCTCAAGGTATACGGCTTTGCCTGATTCAACAGTTACAACCCGATATGTTGTACGCGCTTCCCTCATAATATTACAAATTTCTACACAGTGCAACAAAAAGTTAAGTTTGAATTAAGAGTATTCTGCAATTTTAAGCAATAAAGCATACATTGGCATCTTGAATTAAGTTCTCTGTTGAGATTACTTTAATAAAATATTTAACTCATTTATAAAAACTCATCTTCTTCATCTAAGTCTTTCTCGTTATTTTTTATTTTTCTAAACGTTGTCATACTCTTAGGTAGAAGCGCTCTACCCTTTGGGGTTAATTTTAAAGATCTACTTAAAAACTTTGACTCTACCATATCTTTTAAGCGAGCCCTATCTGAATCCCGTAGCTCCTCTGCACGTGGATGGACTTTTTCAAACTTATCGTTTGGATCTTCGCTAAACCAATAATAATCCTGTGGTGTAACTCCGTTTGTTTTTTTTGCAATCTCCCAAGGATCGTAATATTCTAATCCTAAATTCTCAAGAAGTTTATCTCCTCCTTCTCTCTCAAAAGGGAACACTCGCTCGCTTATCCAGTGCTCAACTTGCTTAATAGTTGGACGATGTTCTTTCTTAGGCTTCAAATTTTTTGAATCATAGTCTAATGGAAATAACCCCAGAGGGTATCCTAAACTTGAAGGAATACTCTCAGCTGAATCATGAACTGGGTGATAAGTAACTAACCCATTACGTTCTAAAAAAGTCCCTATTATGGTGTCTTTGTAACGTATATAATACTTTTTCGACATGAGTAATCCCCCTCTTCACTACCTGTTTCATTATTTCAATCCTCTCATTCTCAAGCACCCCTTGAAAGCTGTCAATCTTGTCAAAAAAAAGTTGTGAATCTTTACTAATCTCCAAACCTGCGGCGGAGTGCAAATGAACAAGTCCTAAAGCTCCCAGTAAGCTTCCAAAGGGTTTTCCCCTCACGTAACCACAAACATCCATCTCATCTTCACGTATTGCCTCAATTGGATGTTCTGCCAAAAGACTCAAGCTATGATCATAAAGCGGTGCAGGTCTAACAAGACCGTCTTGATCTTTTATAAATCCGAAATTCTGATGATGACGATCTGTATTATGCACAATATAATCAAACATTATCATTTGATCAATAGCTTTTCGACCCATAAAATCGTGAGCTTTACAAATATCTTCGTGTAAATCAGGTCCTTCTAGGTCATTACCATGCAGTGCTCGACAGCTATACAATTGCTCGCCAGCATCAAGAAAAGATTGGGATACAGATGCCAAAACTTTTCCTGCCATCCTTAATGATTTATTAAAACTTAAACCTTTAGGGACATCTGTTACATCAATAAATTCCTGTTCCTCCGACAAAAAAAGATTCATATCAACTATAGCCAGTATATAAGGAGCAACATCAAAACCTAGTTCAGATCCAATATCAGAAGCGATATGCTCTGCTATAGGTTCATTATTGCTAAAATATGTACCACCGTGATGCTTTCCTGTTTTAACAAATAATTCGCCTAATTTACCGTGTATCACTGTAAATTTCGAATAAACACCTCCTGAACCATAAGCTCCATTATCAACAGTTTGAATCCGACTTTTTGGAACAAATAAATCCCAAATCCCGAATTTTTCAAGATCCCAGTCCCCAATTATAGTCTGTTTTCTAAAAAACACTTTTTCTTTTTTCATGAAGCCCACCTCGATTAACCATTTAGAGTAGTATTATTTTATGGTTTCAATTCCTACTTATGAAACAATCTAAGAATATAATATAACATTTAGCTGCTATTGCTTAATCAATTAAATTGCAATTACATAATGAGTTTGATGTAAAACTAATAGTCGTTATCAAAAAAACAATGTCATATTATTTTACTTACACTGACTAGAGCCTACTTCTCCAGTTCCGCTTCAATTTTTCGATTAATCATGTCCATTTCTTCTGAATCCAAACGATCGACTTGAGTGTATTCTTTATCCAACTCGTACTCTTGCGCCTCGCCTTTGTTCATTAACCCCAGATGATTCTTGATATCCCGGATATCATCACGCATATGCATCGTCTGGCGGTATTGGTCTACAACAAGTGCAAAAATAATACCCCCGGCCACTATTGGACCAAATGGAATCAGATAACATAAAACAAGTCCTATGAGCAAAAATATAACAAAGTACATGATGTAATGCCCCTCTCATATAAAGTATCTACTCTGCTAAGATAAACGTTTCATAGATTACAAATTAAATCGTTCCTGAATTAACTTTGCCACCTCATCCGGGCTCTTGTGTGTGTTCTCAATCCTTATGTAGTGCTCATGTGTGATTTCCCCCGGTTCCGAGTTCAATCGATATTTCTTCATCGTATCAAGCAAATCTCGCTCAGACCAGGCGATGTCTCGCTTTGTTGGCTTATGTAACAGGCGATGCGGACTTTTATTGCGCTCCAATCTTTCCGATGGATCAGCCTCCAGTTCCACATAACAGACCTGTCCTCCATTAGATTCGAATAACTCGCTGATCTGACGGATGTACTCTCCGTCTTTCGCCAAATCAAACGCCCATACAAAAGTAAAAATCAGACCCGGCAAATCACTCTTCGCCACTTCTTCAAAAATCTCCTGACGGAACAGACTCACCAGTCTTTTGCCTTGTGGTGTACCATAGCTGAAATAAGGAGACACCAATTCAATGGTCATATGGTTATGAAACAATTTAAGCTTTGTTATCTTCTCCAGTTCTTGCCCAACCGTCATTTTGCCCACAGCCTGCGGACCAAAAATAATCACTAATTTCATTTGATCACTCCTGACAAGGTAGTGTTCATTCCATTAATTCAATTTTATGGACATTAAACTCTATAATACCTTCTTTAGGGCAAATAAAAAAGAGGTTTCAAGTGATTCCCTCAACGCGTGAGGGCTTGAAAACTCTTATCTTTAATTAAATATATTTATTTTAACTTAACGTCCAATCAGTACCCATCCCCACTTCATCCGCCGCAATCCCATCGCGCAGATCCATGAGATCAGGAGCGCCACAATATAAGATAGTATGATGCCTACGCTGAAGTGCCGAGCCAGTTCATCTGTGAATTCACGTCTCCAGAAGAGCAGTACGAGTGGATGCATTAAAAATACACCGAACGCAACTGTACCCAAGGAGTCCAGAATACGCGTAGCTTTACGAACCTCGGTATGTTTTCCTGTGCCGATTCGTTCACTAAAGATCAGTAGGAGCAGGCAAGCTGACAAGGTAAACAGATTTCGGAACAGGAACAGCACGGTATAGGTAATAAGCGGGTATGCAGCAAAAGCGGTTTTGATATAAGCATTACCATATATAAAGATGGCACCTCCACCTAACAACGCAGCTATGAGCATATAACGGTGAGTATACAGTTTGTTCAATGCCCACTCAAAGTTCAACCCAACCCATGCGCCAAATCCAATCACGATCAGATAACTGGGTAACAAACTTCCTGTCCGTTCGAAGTGAAACTGCAAATGTAGTGCATAGAAGATCGCTTGGCCCGCAATAAAGAATAATGGCAAATAACGATTAAACAAACGATGGCGTGTAAGGGACAGAAGCCACGGAAAAACGATATAGAATTGAAGAATAATCAGAAAAAAGTACAAGTGCGTATGAGCGGTTCCCATCACTAATTGTTTGGCAAATTGAACACTATGGGTCAAAGGTTCTTTGCCCGCAAGCAACTGTTTAATGACAAAATAGATAAGGGACCACACCACATAGGGAACAAATACATTAAATAAACGCTTCTTATAAAAAGCGAGCATCCAACCTTTCTCATTCACCTTGGAGCTGTAGTTGTAGAACAAGACCAGGGATGACAGGAACAGAAACGCTGGAACGGCAAATTGCAAAAACGTGTTCCAGAAGTAATACACATCATGATCTAATGTATGCTTGGGGTAATGCGCAACTGCTGTTGAAGTTGCATGAATAGCTACCACTGCCATGATGGCAAAAGCACGAAAGAGATCCAGATACTCAATTCGCCGGGGCCGATTAACCGGTTGATTCATAAAGATAACCTCACTTGTGCCTGATATGGGATGATAGTTTCCGGCCGCAATCCAGATTCTATGCTTCATTTTAATCAGCACACGAGGGTAATACAATCATAATCCATATTATTTTCGTTTTATTTCATCATTATTCTGCATTATTCGACATTATCTATCCAGAATCGTTCAACAACGTTGCCATTGGACTCCACATAGTCTTCATCCCGAATGCCACCATTTCGAAGGATAACCCTTCTGGAAGGCTCATTAACCGCATCACATACGACCAATACTTTAGTGATTCCAAGCTCTCTCGTTTTCTCCAAAGAAAGCCTGAGAATTTCGGAACCATAGCCATTGTGCCGCTCTCCTGGACGAATACCATATCCAATATGTCCTCCACTGTTGAACAATTTATCATTAAGCTCATGCCTTATATTCACAGCACCCACGATTTGTTGACTCTCCGTGACCAGCCAATATGTACTGTCTTTGACCCAGCCCTCCGGGATGTCGATCCCTTGTTCATTACGCTGCAAAAATGCCAACATCTCATCGAAGACATAAGGATCTTTGGAAATGACCCAAGGAACCATCAATTCTCCACTTCTGACCCAGTCTTCATAAAATGCCAAATACGCATCCTTATAGGCTTTTGATGGTTTAATTAATCTCACGTGTTCTTTCCCCATGATCATTACATCCTCCCAACAGATATTGATATTGCCACGTTCTCTCTTCCAAGACACGACGTTCTTTTTCTTCCATCAAAGAGTCATAAAAGATAGCTTTCACTGCATAGGTTGCGGCATGTACCGCATGGCCTTTGACATGGGCCGTTGCAGCTGCGTGTCCCGCCGCACGAGATGCAGCAGAGGCAGCGACATGATCGACTTCCCGTGCAGCAGCATGAGCTGCAAAAGCCGCCTTTCGTGCATCAACCATGGCAATCTCTCCACGGATCCAACCTCTTCCTGCATCAATGGCATCACGGGCGCGAAGATCCTCCGTCTTCTTCTCAAATATATACAAGACACGTGCCGCACACTCCGCAGCCCAACAGGCCAATGTATGGTGATCCTGTTGCTTAGCCAAATCCTCTATTTCACTACGTAAAGGTGCATCTTTGAATGCAGGTTTTGCCATGGTCATGCTCCTTTCATTGTTCAAATACTACAAATTCACTCTCAGACAAGTTCGAAAAAGGACCTGCGTGTGTGCAGATCCTCTTCAAGTGTACCTTTTACCGCTTATTCTATCATTATACGGGCTCTGTCAATGCAGACTGTTGAACATCCTGATCCTTCTTAGCGTCTGTGTCTTTGTAAGTGAATTGGTAACTCCCAGATCCAAGTGTGACTTCAACATCGTCTCCAATGTTTTGAATATCCTGAACTCCACTTATCTGATCCAACGGTTTCCCTTGTTCCAGAACGATCTGTGCACCTGCTCCAGGAAGACGTACCGTACCTCTCGTGTTGGCGGGAATATGCACCCGTATATCCATTTTACCATCCGCCAACCGGTGCCAGCTTGAAGCAACATGACCATACATCGTCTCCAGACTCGCTTCCACCCAATCCAGTCCAGGTCCGGGTTGCGGCTCGATATGCACCATTCGGAATCCTGGCTGATGTTCATCGGACCGAATGCCGGCAACGTAACGATACAACCATTCTCCAATCGCTCCGTACGCATAGTGGTTAAATGAGTTCATATCAGCACTCCAGAGACTGCCATCCTCTTTGATCCCATCCCAATGTTCCCAGACGGTCGTTGCGCCTTGAGTCACCTGATATAGCCAGGACGGATAATCCTCTTGAAAAAGTAATGTATATGCCAGGTCGTGAAGACCTGCATCACTCAATACCGGATTCAGATAAGGTGTACCCACAAAGCCTGTAGTAAGATGATTGCCCGCCTCTTTCACGAGTTTTGCCAATTGATCGACAGCACGAGTTCGGGCAGTGGCGTCCAGCAGGTCAAATTGGAGCGCAAGAACATGTGCTGTTTGCGTAGGAACAGCAATTTTGCCAGCCGGAGTCACGAATTCATTTCGAAACGCATGAACAATGTTTGTATGCAACTGCTTGTAATATTCAGCATCATCTGTCTTTCCAAGGACCTCAGCCGCTTTTTGAGTTAACGACACCGAATAGGCATAGAAGGCAGATGCCACATAATCTGTGTCCGTTGCGCCAACATAACTATCAGGCTTGGAGTCCAGTCCCAGCCAATCGCCAAAGTGGAATCCCGTGTTCCACAGATACGGATTGTCACCCTGCACATGAATATACTCGATCCACTGTTTCATACTCTCATATTGTTCGGCCAATAATCTGGCATCCCCATACATCTCATAGATGGTCCAAGGACAGATAACTGCTGCATCCCCCCAAGCGGCTGAGGAATGACTGGTGTCTCCCCACCCTTCTGAGGTGGAACCTCTCAGATCTGGAACGAAGAATGGAATACCTCCATCTTCTCCCTGATCCGCTTCCAGATCCCGCAGCCATTTGGTGAAGAAGGGAGCCGTATTCATCAGGTAGGAGGACGTGCGGACAAACATCTGTGCATCCCCGGTCCATCCGAGCCGTTCATCCCTCTGTGGACAGTCTGTCGGCACATCCAGGAAATTCCCCTTTTGCCCCCACAATATATTGTGATGCAGTTGGTTTACCAGCGGACTGGAGCATGAGAACTGACCTGTTTGCTCCATATTCGAGTGCAGTACGATTCCGGTGAATTCATCCAGACGAACGTGTTCCGGAAAGCCAACCAGCTTCACATAGCGGAACCCTTGGAACGTAAAATGTGGTTCAAATGATTCCACGCCATCCCCCTTGCACGTGTAGCGAATACACTGCTTGGCGGCGCGAAGATTATCGGTGTAAAAGTTGCCTTCATGATCCAATATCTCAGCATGGTGCAGCTCAACCGTCTGACCCGCCTCACCTTGAATGCTGAATCTCACCCATCCCACCATATTCTGCCCCATGTCTACTACACGATCTCCCTGTGGGGTTGTTAACAAGGCGATTGGCTGTAGCTGTTCTACTTGGGTAACGGGTACGTTCTCCTGAGCAACGATGATATCTTTGGGATGATCCAGTACGTTCACGGGTGACCAATTCGTCTGAGATGAATCCGACCAGTCGGACTCCATTTGTGCATCATACGTCTCCCCCATATAGATGTCCGACATGCGAATGGCACTAGGAGCAGCCGTCCACTCCCCATTGGATAGAATACATTCCTCCGAACCATCTTCATATTTCATATGCAGTTCCAGCAGCAATGCGGACGTTGAACCAAATATCTCCCGTTCTTTGTTCCAGCCAAGATATCCTCGGTACCAGCCATCTCCCAGATTAGCACCTAAAGTATTCTGTCCATCCTGAAGCAGGTGGGTAACATCATAGGTTTGATATTGTAATCGCTTACGATAAGAGGTCCAACCAGGTGTAAAATAATCTTCTCCTACTCTTGTGTTGTTCATATGCAACTCGTATAATCCAAGTGCTGTAACATATATGCGGGCAGAAGTAACAGGTTGTTTCACATTAAACTGCTTGCGCATACGCGGGCATGACGTATCTCCATCATCTGATGGTTGAGCTGTGATCCATTCTGCTTGCCACTTGTTATGACTATCCATAAGCCCCATCTCGAAATAAGCCGATTCGGACCAGCCCGAATCACTTCCTGCATCATTCCATGCCTGAATCCGGTAATAGTATCGCGTCTGTGGAGAAGGTTGAAAATGGTTTAATTCCACATGTATGGATTGATCCGTACTTATCTCGCCAGAATCCCATGCAATTCCATCAAAATCTTCCGTCAATGACAGCTGAATCTGGTAAGCGGATTGCATGCAGTTCCGACGATCGGATTGCAGCTGCCAGCTTAAACGCGGTGATTTGACATCAAGGCCTATCGGATTAATTCTATACTCACAGCGAAGGTGACTAACGTTGAACATTAGCAGATCGTCCTTTCCATCTTGGCTTCCCATTCGGGGTTACGATATAATTATATCGATCCTGTTGCCCTAAATACCCGGTAATCAGGACTATTTCATCCGGTGATTCAGCCATCTGTGCGAGGAGGTTGCTTGTGAATTCATCTGTACAACTCATGAAAAGTGAATACTTTCTGCATAATCATTTGCAACTTTTTGTCAATCGTTGCTCTGAAGATTTTGTGCTTCCTTTTCACGCACATGATTTTATTGAATATAGCTACGTTGCCGAAGGAAAGGGCTTTCATCATATCGGTGAAGATGTCATTCCGGTGACAAAGGGGATGCTGTTTGTCATTCCTGTCGGCGTTCCTCATGTCTTTCGTCCTGTCAGCACCAACGTAACCGAGCATCCGTTAATTATATATAATTGCTTATTTAATGCTGAATTGATCCACACGCTGACAGCAATCATTCAGGAAAAAGAAATCATTCAACATCTGATGGATCTGGCACAAAATCAGGTTCCTTATATATCCGTTGTGGATCACAACGATCGGATTGAAGAACTAATGGTGAAACTGTACCGTGAATCCTCCGTTCCGGGAATCGGTTCGTCTACCATGTTATACACCTTGGTAAGCCAGTTGGTATTGATGACCTACAGACAACTTTATCAAAAGGATCATGATGAAGAGCATCATTCCACCGGTTTTGATTACATCCTTCACTATATCAAGGAACACGTGAGCAACCGTATTCGAATGTCTGATCTGGTCCGTGTATCGGGCTGGAGCGAGAAGCAAATTGGGCGAATGTTTCTGCGACATACCGGACAGAACTTTAGCGGCCACCTGCAACACCTCCGTATACAAAAAAGCTGTGAACTGCTTAAGAGTTCACAGCACAAAGTCAGCCTGATTGCAGAGCTGGTTGGATATCGGGATTTGGATTCATTCTATGCTGCATTCAAAAAAATAACAGGCGAAACACCTCTCGCCTATCGCAAAAAATCCAGAGCACAGCACTCTGGACAATAAGATTTACTTTCAGACACCAACAACCTGTAACACTTCATCTATGTATGCCTTGGCCTCTTTCCATGAAGACATCAACGGAAAGTTGTATCGCTCACGCTCCTGTATATTCCATGGATGTGGGATACAGATGACCTTTTTGCCGTCCTCATGCGCGGGAATCAGGTTATGTGCTCCATCATCAATGAGCAAATCAAAAGCGAGCAGGTTTTTTCTTTTGCATGTAATAAACTGTTCTGCGGTTATAAAAGGCATATGCTGCTGAAGCCAGTTCCACTTCTCAACGACTGTTCTTGGTTCTGCTGCCGTCACAACAATCACATCATAAGCATCGTTCAGCTTTCGCATCTCATCTACAACATATTCGTCGTATAACTCCAATTCCTCGAACAGACCCGGCCGACCATAAAATACATCATGCGTGCTCTCTGGATGACGCAAATGGGATGTATCCCAATGAATCATATCCTCGTAGCGCAACGGATGGGTCGGGAAGTTGAGGTTGTTGTGATATATAGCCCGCTTGACCAGATGACATATCGTGTCATCCATATCTACAGCAATAATAGGCTTCTTCATGGTTATCCCTCCCCCAATACGAACACAGTATACCATCCAGAATGTTATGTAGTCATCTTTTTTACCTTGAAATGCCAATAGCGTTGATGAGAATTCTACCTGATCATATTAAAAAGGCGCCCCGGCGCCGTAATACCAGCTACGCCCGGAGTGCCTTTATAGATTAATCTATTCCAAGTTCTCACCATTCGAGGCAATGACTTTTTGGTACCAGCCAAAGCTCTTTTTCTTATAACGATTCAATGTGCCTTGTCCGTTGTCATCCTGATCCACGTAGATCACGCCATAACGTTTGGACATTTCCGAAGTGGATGCACTGATGATATCAATCGCTCCCCAGTTGGTATATCCCATCAGGTCCACTCCGTCCATAACGGCTTCTTTCATTTGTGTAATATGTTTTCTCAGATAATCAATCCGGTAATCATCGTTGATGGAACCGTCTGCTTCAACGGTATCTTTGGCACCAAGGCCGTTCTCTACCACAAACAATGGCAGTTGATAACGGTCATACAGCTCTTTCAGTGCAACGCGTAGGCCGATCGGATCAAGCTGCCAGCCCCACTCTGTACGCTCCAGATTCGGGTTCTTGATCGTACTGTACAGGTTACCTCCAGTTACTCCATATTCCTCCGGGTTCACTGCGGACACCAAGGATGTGTAATAACTGAATGAGATGAAATCAACCGTGTGCTCACGCAGGATCTGCTCGTCCCCAGGTTCCATGGCAATGGTAATCCCGTTCTCTGCCCAATACCGAGCCATAAACGTTGGATAACTACCACGAACTTGTACATCTGTATGCAGCAGGTTCAGCTGATTATCGATCTGTGCTTGCAGCACATCCTCTGGCTTCGACGTCGCCGGGTAGTGAATCATACGCGCAAGCATACATCCGATCTGGAAGTTCGGGTTAATCTGACGTGCTTTCTCTGTCACCAGGCTGCTGGCTACAAATTGATGATGAAGTGCTTGATAAGAAGCCTGCATCGTGTTCTCAACTCGGTCTTCAATAATACCGCCGCCTGTGAACGGTTCAATAATGGTTGTATTAATCTCATTAAACGTCAACCAGTATTTTACCTTGTCCTTGTATCGATTCATCACGGTTTCCGCATATCTCACAAAGTGTCCAATCACTTCGCGGCCAGCCCAGCCGTTATATTTCAGGACAAGTGCCATAGGCATCTCATAATGCGAGAGTGTTACCAGTGGTTCGATATCGTATTTCCGGAGTTCATCGAACACTTCGTCATAGAAACGCAATCCCTCTTCATTTGGCTCGGCATCATAACCATTTGGGAAAATACGCGGCCAGTTGATGGACAGACGGAATGTCTTGAAGCCCAGCTCGGCGAACAATGCAATATCCTCTTTGAACCGGTGATAAAAATCAATCCCGTAACGCTTCGGATAACCTTCTGCACTGTGATGTGCCATTGCTTTCTCAACCGTTGCACTGGTAACATGCATCAGTTCTCTAAGGTTGGTGTAGTCCTTTTTCTCAAAATAAGGAACCATGTCGGCTGTCGACCATCCTTTACCACCAGCGTCGAATCCACCTTCAGCCTGGTTAGCGGCAATAGCGCCGCCCCATAGAAAACCTTCCGGAAACCCTTGTCGATTAATCATTCGAATCTCTCCTTCTTTTGTTGATATTGTTAGTCCTAAGACGGACAGTTTAAATCTCAGCTTTCAAGACGTCTTCACCCATCGTGATTTCGCCCAATTTCACAGGTAGAACCTGCTTGTAATCAGCCGTATTGGTAACAACCATAGCGGTTGTGATGTCGTATTCTTTTGCAATCTCGGCCAGTTCAAACGTGAGTAATTTGTCTCCAGCCTGTACACGTGCTCCTGTAGCAACATGTGCATCAAAATACTGTCCACGCAGCTTCACCGTGTTAATTCCAACATGAATCAGCAATTCCATTCCGTTATCACTGCGGACAACGATCGCATGTTTTGTTTTGAACACATTCATGATGGTACCTGTCACTGGAGAGACCAATTCACCCACCGTTGGAACAAATGCCACACCTTTACCCATCAATTCATCACCAAATGTTGGATCATTGACTTCTTTGAGCGGGATGGATTTACCTGTCATCGGTGCAACAGCTACTGCATCACTCGTTGGTGTTGGATCGCCCATGTCGTCCACATTTACGGTTGTAGCATCGTTGGAAACAACTTTCGCTGGTGCTGTAGAAGCACCCGGTGAGAATTGAGCCAAAGCCTCTGCGTCTCCTTCTTCTTCCTTGATACCAAATATCGTAGACATGATTGCACCCACGATAAAGGCCAAAATCATACCCCCAAAGGAATACCAGAAGGTTTGTCCGATCAGGGAAGGAAGTCCTGGCAGACCACCGTTACCCGCAAGTACATACGCTTTCGCGCCAAAAGCAAGGGCGAATCCGCCACCCACTGCACTACCAATCATCGCTGCGGCAAATGGTTTTTTATACTTCATGTTAACCCCGTACATAGCTGGCTCCGTTACACCCATGAGTGCGGTGAAACTCGTTGACAATGCCACGGTTTTGAGTTTTTTATCTTTTGCCCGGAAGAATACGCCGAGTGTTGCACCAGCCTGACCCATATTGGAGATAAAGGTTAATGGTAAGAATTTATCGAAGCCCAGTGTAGCGATATTACTCAGGATGATCGGCACAAGTGCATAGTGCATTCCTGTCATAATAATGAGCGCCATCGCGCCGCCAAGAACAATACCTGCAATCAATCCGCCTTCATTCAGCAGCCAGTTGATGCCGCCAGACAATCCACTACCTACAAATGTACCCAATGGGCCGATCGCAATCAGCGTTACCGGAACCATAACAAGTAAGGTAATCAGCGGCACAAGTAGCAGCTTGAGTGCAGCAGGGATAACACGGTCAATCCATTTCTCGACATAGGACATCAACCATACTGCAAGAAGAATTGGGATAACCGACGAGGCATAACTTACTGCCGTAACCGGGATTCCCAAAAATCCAACGGTTTGACTTCCATCGAGTAACTTTGTCATATCCGGGTACATCAATGCTGTACCTAGTGCAATCGCAACAAACGGGTTACTGCCGAATTTACGAGCAGCGCTGACTGCAATCAGTAAAGGTAGGTAGTGGAATACGCCGTCACCAATGGCTGAAAGAATACGGTACGTATCCGTTCCAGCAGACATCCAACCTACAGACACGAATAGTGCAAGTAATCCCTTAAGCATACCTGCCGCAGTAATCGCTGGAAGCATCGGCGCAAAGACACCTGCAATTGTTTCGAAAATTTTCAGCACGACATTTTGTTTTTTATCCGACTTTGGTTCTTTATTTTCTGTAGTTTGCTGGATTGCCGGATTTTCCTTCACCATGGCATCGAACACTTTTGCCACATCATTACCGATAATGACTTGGAATTGGTCGCCGGAAATATTCGTTCCCATGACCTTATCCAGTTTCTTGAGTGAGCCGTTATCAACTTTCTCGTTGTCTTTCAGATCAAAGCGCAAACGTGTGACGCAGTGATAAACGGAGTTAATATTGTTTGTTCCCCCAACAGCTTTAATGATTTCCTGCGCCGTTTCCTGATGTTTCATGATGTTTTCCTCCTCATTTTTCCAATAAAAAATACCCGAACGAATCTAGCGCATATGGATGGCGCCATCTCATTCGGGTATTGCCTGATTGAACAGTAACAAGCCCATAGGATATCCAGTTGTAATTTGATTCTATTGCGTGGACTTTTCGTCCCGCTTGGTTTTCATCAAACGTTCCAGATGGAGCGTTAGATATAACTGCTCAGAGTGAGTCATGTCATACTGATAGTTCTTATGGATAAAAGTCTCGATCTTGCCAATACATTTGAATGTCTCCGGATAGTTCTTCCGAACCACTTCATATAAATACTCCTCAGCATCATCATGTGAAGAATGTGTAATGACACGCTGACAGAAATATTTCAAATGGGTGATGAAGCGGAAATAATTGACGCTATCTTCATCCAATTCGACGTTGAAGTGATATTTGATGATATTCATGATCTCCTGCAACAGCTGCATCAGATGGGTGACATCGTTCATGGAATCATTGACTTCCGCATTGATGAAATGTAAGGCAATATTACAGATTTCATCTTTGGGAAACTCAATATCCAGTCTTTCCTTCAGCAAGGTCAGTGCTTCTCTGGCCACATCATACTCCGCCTTATAGAAGTGCTGAACTTCCCAAGAAAGTGGATTACGAGTAATCATTCCTTTTTCCAAGCGTTGAACAGCAAAGTGAATGTGATCAGACAGCGAGACATAGATCCCGTCACTGATGGTTTTGTTCAATTGCGTTCGTGCCAGTGTCACAATATCATCTGTTGCCTGCAGAATCTCAATCGGCACTTCAGCTACGATGGATTTGAATTTCTCATAAATCGATGCATCCTGAAGACGAAATACCTTCTCAATCCGCTCTTCATCAATCTCATCGCCTGCTTTGAACTTAAATCCGATACCCCGGCCGAGGATCAGTAGTTCCTGATTTTTGTCATCCACGGTACTGACAATATTGTTATTAAATATCTGTTTAATAATCATTATGGACCCACCTGGTTTTTTTTGAGGAATAAAAAAGGGCAAAACCAAAACAGAAATAATAAAATCATTTCCATAGTGGTTTTGCCCGCATTACCGGTAACAAGCCTCGGATATAATTTATCATAACCTGAAAACGGTGTCAACCCAAAAATACTGCCGCTCTATTCCACTTTTTTTATATCATATGCAACATTTACCTTTTATGTTATTTTGAAATGAGATATAACCTTTGATATTTAATAATATGACCCAAACTAATCAGGAGGATTCACTTTGAAAAAAATCACTTCATTTACCGCCGTCATTGCTGCCATCTCGCTATTGTTATCAGCGCCGCCCACCTTGGCCGCAAAATCCAATGAACTCTCGTTAATAGAGAATTACATGTCCGCTGACCAGCTGGATCGGAAGACACAACAACTTTTGAGTGATGAACTAGTTAAACTCGTGGGGAAACAGAACATTCAATTCATCAAAATAGACACATCATTTGATCCGTGGGTCATTAACGGAACTATAGATGGAACTGGATTCGCAGATTTCACACAAAGATACGATCCTGATACAAATCATGTCGCGTCCACCCTTATCATGTATGATACCGCTGATCTCAATAAAGTCATGGATAATGCGCTGCGCCTGAAGCTTGATGCCTTCTTAAAAACATTTGAGGATGAAGATATCTTCATTAAAAGTGGTTTTTGGCGTTTCAAAGCCAATGATCAGGACCATGGACATTTACTCCAAAACTACTGGGTCATCTTTGGACCAAGTCAACAACTTTACATCGATGTGGACAAAGATAATCAAATGTCGGCAATTCTGCAATATAAAATCGATGATTCCTATGCCTGGATGACAAACATAGCACGAAATTCACTCAAAACACTTGGAATACCCTCAGTAAAAGCTTTTGATTACACCTTATTTACCGTAGAAGGAAAAGATATGTTATGGAAGTATAGGGATAACGACAATCTAAATTACGTACATATCGGTAGCAAGACCGGAAAGGTATGGAAAGTCACCAACGAATTAGGTATCAACTGGAAAAATGATGCTGATTTCAAAAAGTCTTTTGCCAAGCCCAAGCTCAGCAAAAACAAAGCACTATCCATCGCTGTACCTACAGTCAGATCTATATTTGGTATTGAGCTAAAAGGTTATTCCGTTCGTATCCAAGAGAACGAGTACACCTTCACGAAAAAAAGAGCCACAACGCTTATCGGTAAAATCAATACAAAAGGCGCATTTTATTCGTTTGAAGCCATTCCTTCAAAAGGGGTAAGAAACTAACTTACATAATAAAAAAACAGGCGGCTTGAAGCTCCGATTTCCGGGCATAGTGCCGTCTTATGTTAATATAAACTCCTTAATCAATCAGCATTCATCTAAATTTGCATAAGAAATACTCCGCGTTATGACGACAGTCGATTTGAGCTTGTCATCATACAGCGGAGCCAGTATCATCAATCTATGCTTGACGTGCTTATAAGGAGCCCTTCTCTCGAAGGCCTTTCATCATTACTGGAAGGTCACATTAATCTGTACAATCTCCGAACGACTACTAGTACGAATTGGAGGTCCCCAGAATCCAAATCCTGAGGTTACGATGGAGTGCATAGAGCCCTTTTGCAGATAACCCCAATCGTTCTCATAAATGGCCTTTGTGATGAACTGAGCCGGTGCAATCTGACCACGATGGGTGTGACCAGATACGACCAGATCTACATTATTCTGCTCCGCAATATCCAGATCATACGGCTGATGATCCATCATAAGTACCGGTTGGGTCAAATCAGTGCCTTGCATTAAAGTAGCGACTTCTGCCCGATCCTTCTCTGTTCGGTCTTTCCGTCCAATTAGGGTGATCTTGTCATCCAGGACAATCTTGTCATCGTACAGAACTTGCATGTTGCTCTTCTCCAGCGCAGCAATCAGATCTTCAATCGGACCATCGAACTTATCGTGATTCCCGAGTGAAGCATAGACGCCGTATGGAGCCTGAATATCACTGATAATATCGGCAATTCCGCTATTGCGGTACATATCCAGATTGTCATCAATAATATCTCCAGGATACAGCACCAGATCTGGCTTCAGTGCATTAATTTCCTCCACCATGCGTTTGGCGTGTGCAGGGCCAGATAGAAGTCCGAAGTGCATATCGGCAGCCATGACAATGTTGAGCTTGTCTACACCTTCTACTTTTTTATCAATCTGGATATTATACGTTCTCACTACAGGGCTGTAAGCGTTAAAAATTCCGTAACCCAATG
Source organism: Paenibacillus sp. FSL H7-0940 (assembly GCF_037979415.1). Lineage (NCBI taxonomy): Bacteria > Bacillati > Bacillota > Bacilli > Caryophanales > Paenibacillaceae > Paenibacillus > Paenibacillus sp. FSL H7-0940. Next base: position 1,489,303 of record NZ_CP150280.1, on the reverse strand, counting down.
TGGACACTAACAGCACCAGCGTAACAACTCCCGCCCATTTCTGTGTGTGATGTCTTGGAATACGGGTTAATCTCAGCAACCACATCGTGAGGTGGACGACGGGCAGGATCAACAATAACAACGAGAAGATTGCCAGCCAGTAAGAACCGATAATACCGAGGAACGAGATACTTCCAAATACCCGTGCCAAAATGAAGGAAACGGCAAGGAATACAAGTGCTATAATATAAAACCATCGAAATCTGGCGGACACAACTGGTTTCATCCAACTCCAACCGCTCCAACCTATGTAGAACACTAATAAACCGTATACGACCAAAAACAATATACCCGCTAATACAAACATGCCCGGTCTAACCTCCACGTCAATAAGTTGTATTCTGAATTTTCATTAAGGACACAGGTCCGTCTGAACAAGTATAACGTAGTTGAAGGGTCAGATCATCTGTTTGCCAAACCCAGATTCGTACATTTTATTACAATTTGATGATATTCAAATTCGAACCATTAACCAGAAAAAGCATTCCCGCAGCCGCCCTGAATAGTTAAATTCAAGGATAACTGCAGGAATGCTATATTTTCGGAATTAAAATTACTCGTTTGTGTCCATCCATTGGAAGTGGAATGAACCTTCTTTGTCCACACGTTTGAATGTGTGAGCACCGAAGTAGTCACGTTGTGCTTGCAGCAAGTTGGCTGGCAAACGCTCTGTACGGTAGCTATCATAGTAAGACAGTGCGCTGGAGAAGCCAGGTACTGGAATACCTTGTTTTACAGCAGCCGCTATAACTTCACGCCATGCGCCTTGGTAAGACTCAACGATGTTTTGGAAGTAAGGATCCAAGAGCAGGTTTTTGAGTTCTGCATCTTTGTCATATGCTTCTTTAATGTTTTGCAAGAACTGCGAACGGATGATGCAGCCGCCACGGAAGATCATGGCAATGTTACCGTATTTCAGATCCCAGCCGTATTCATCGGAAGCTGCACGCATTTGTGCAAATCCTTGTGCATAGGATACGATTTTACTTGCAAACAATGCTTTACGTACGTTCTCGATGAACGCTTTTTTGTCGCCGGAGAACGCTTCAGTCGCTGGTCCATTCAGGATTTTGCTAGCTGCTACACGCTCGTCCTTCATCGCAGAGAGGAAACGGGAGAATACGGATTCCGTAATCATGGACAATGGAACGCCGAGATCCAGCGCACTTTGGCTTGTCCATTTACCTGTTCCTTTTTGTCCAGCCGCGTCCAGAATAACGTCAACCATTGGTTTGCCTGTTTCTGGATCGTATTTGGAGAAGATATCTGCCGTGATTTCGATCAGGTAGCTGTCCAGCTCCCCTTGATTCCACTCGGTGAAGATCTCATGCAACTCTTCAACGGAAACGTTCAATACGGATTTGAGCAAGTGATAAGCTTCACCAATCAACTGCATATCTCCGTACTCGATACCGTTATGCACCATTTTCACATAGTGTCCGGCACCGTCTGGTCCGATATATGTGCTACAAGCGTCATCGCCAACTTTGGCAGAGATCGCTGTAAGGATCGGTTCTACCAACTGATAAGCACTTTCCTGACCGCCTGGCATGATTGCCGGGCCTTTCAGTGCGCCTTCTTCACCACCGGATACACCTGCTCCGATGAAGCGGAAACCTTTTTCTTCCAGTTCTTTACTGCGACGTTGTGTGTCAGGGAAGTAAGCATTACCTCCATCGATAATAATGTCGCCTTGATCCAGATGAGGAAGCAGTTGCTCGATCGTTGCATCTGTTGCTTTACCTGCTTGCACCATGATCAGAATTTTACGCGGAGACTCCAGGGATTCCACGAATTCTTCAATCGTGAACGCACCTGTCAGGTTTTTACCTTCTGCTTCTTTCAGAAGATCGTTCGTTTTCTCCGGGGAACGGTTAAATACCGATACCGAGAAACCTTTGCTTTCAATATTCAAAGCCAGGTTTTTACCCATTACTGCCAATCCAATAACACCAATCTGTTGTTTACTCATTATGTCCTCCCAATGCTCCATGATTTATATAGTTTTATTGTAAGTTGAAACGAATATATGTTCAGTGATTATTGTACTGTTTTTTTCCAGTCCGCTGCAAATTTGTCCATACCTTGATCTGTCAGTGGGTGTTTGGAGATTTGTTCAATGACGGAGAATGGAACAGTAGCAATATGTGCTCCAGCCATCGCTACACGTGTAACGTGATCCGGATGTCTTACAGAAGCCGCAATAATCTGTGCATCCAGGTTATGTGTACGGAACAATTCAGCAATTTTGGTAACCAATTGTACGCCATCCTCGGAGATATCATCAAGACGTCCCAGGAATGGGGATACATATGTGGCACCAGCACGAGCAGCCAGGAGCGCCTGGTTCACAGTGAAGATCAACGTTACGTTGGTTTTCACGCCTTTTTTGGTCAAGTAACGGCAAGCTTCAAGTCCTGCAAGTGTCATTGGCAATTTGATCGTAATGTTTTTGTCACTGTTGTTAATTTTGATCAATTCGTCTGCTTGCGCGATCATTTCTTCAGCAGTAAGGGCATCTGGTGTCACTTCCGCAGAAACGGACTCCACTTCAGGTACCAAACGCAAGATTTCTTCAATACGATCTTCGAATTTCACGCCCTCTTTGGCTACCAAAGATGGGTTTGTTGTTACGCCAGACAATACGCCGATTTTGTATGCTTTTTGGATATCTTCCACGTTAGCTGTATCGATAAAAAATTTCATGATTAAATTACCTCCAGATATATTTTTTATTTTGGTTTAGAGATTTGCATTAACCGCCAAGGGTATGCTATTTGTAACTACAGACTCCTGATCCGCCGGCTCATCAAACCACCAGTGGTGACCTTCTTCTTCAAGCATAACATCTGATTCAACCGGTCCATAGCTACCCGCAGGATACAGGTGAAGTGGCAACAGATTTTCCTGGAATGCATCCAGAATTGGCTGCACCCATGCCCATGACAATTCTACTTCATCCCAGTGGGCAAAGAAGGTTGGATCACCCAGCAAAGCATCACGAATCAGATTCTCGTAAGCTTCCGCAAGGTCACCTTTGTCCGGAGAAAGATCAATATGAACCGGTTTGAATTCACCTTTATTCTCAGGATCACTTGCATTCAGTTGCAATGTCATGCTCTGATCCGGACTCATCTCAATGACAAGCAGGTTTGGCTTGGAACCCTTGTTTTTCAGCACATTAGTCTGTCCTGAAGGTTCTTTGAATTCAATCACGATACGTGTTGATTTCTCCTTCATTCTTTTACCCGTGCGAATGTAAAACGGAACACCACGCCAGAAGAAATCATCAATTTGCAATTTGGCAGCAATGAATGTGTCATTCATCGTATTCTCGGCTACACCCGGTTCAGCAGTATACGCATTTACCGGTTTACCTTGAATGTTGCCTTCTGCATACTGTCCACGGATGATGTTTGCGCCCACAGTTTGTTTTTGTAACGGCTGGATCGATTCCATAATGTGTTTTTTCTTCAATCCAACTTTTTCGGAAGTACTGTTGTATGGAAGCTGAATCGCCATCATCATGAGCAATTGCAACATATGATTCTGGAACATGTCTCGCACTGCACCAACATGATCATAATAGGATGCACGTTCTTCGACACCCACAGTCTCATTTGCCGTAATTTGCACATTGGAGATGTAACGGTTGTTCCATAACGCCTTCATGATTGGGTTACTCTGATGCAACGTCTCCAGACGCTGTACCATCGGTTTGCCCAAATAGTGGTCAATCCGATAAATCTCTTCCTCCGTGAACGATTCGCTTAATTTGCGATTAAGGTCTCTGGCGGACTGTAGATCGTGACCAAATGGCTTCTCGATAACGAGGCGTTTCCAGCCCTCTGTGGAACCCAGTCCACTTTCTTGAATGTTCTCGGCAATCGGTTCGAAGAATTCCGGACCAACCGAGAGATAAAACAAGCGATTGGACGGTATGCCAAGCTCAGCTTCTCTTTGTTCAACTAATCCCAACAGCTTTATATAATCTTCCTTATGGCTTATATTCAATACACTGTAGCGGAATGCTTTCACAAATGACTTCACAACTTCAGGATCAGCTTGGCGTCTGGAAAATTCATTTAATGATTTTTCCACTTGTGCCTGAAAGAATTCATCAGACCACTCTCTACGCCCCAGACCAATCAATGAGAAGGTTTCAGGAAGCTTCTGCTCAAGATATAAGTTATATAAGGCAGGATATATTTTTCTTTTGGCTAAATCGCCAGTTGCACCAAATAAAACAATGGTAGTTGGTTCCATCTTACCGTTCTCCTTCCAAGTAACTCTGGTTTCTTTGTTGTAGTTACACTATAATACGTTTTATAGCTATACAAGTAATTAATATATTTCACAGGAGCTATAGACCACATCTATGACTACAAATTACGAACTATATAAAGTCTTTTATTGGGCCGCCAAAACGGGAAGTCTGACACAGGCTGCGAAAGCACTGTATATCACTCAACCCAGCGTCAGTCATGCCATTAAGCAATTGGAAGAGAGCTTTGGTCTTACCTTGTTTTATCGAAATTCCAAGGGTGTAGCGCTGACACAGGAAGGTGCCAGTCTATACTCCTATATTGAACAATCCCAGATTCTGATCTCACTTGCAGAAGAAAAAATGGCCGCACTGAAGAATCTCGACAATGGTGAATTGAGAATTGGTGGCAGTGACTCCCTGTTCAAGCATTACATGCTGGCGTATCTAGAGGAATTCCACACCTTGTACCCTAATATCAAGCTACATCTGAGTCATGGAACTACGCCGGAAGTCATCACCTTTCTGAAAGAAGGCAAGATTGATCTTGGTGTTGTTCGGATGCCCATTGTTGATCCACAGCTAGAAGTCAGGGAAAGTATTCAGTTGAAGGACTGTTTTGTAGCTGGGGAACGTTATGCTCAGTTGAAGGGTAAAATCATGACACTTGAGATGCTTCTGGAGCATCAACTGATCCTCTTCTCCCGGAACAGCCGTGTTCGGATGGCTATAACTGAGTTGTTTAACAGCTATAATTACACGTTAAAACCTGAGATTGAGGTTGGTAGTGTTGATCTGTTGATTGAGTTTGCGCGTCGAGGACTGGGTATTTCCTATGTCACACGTGAATTTATCTCCAAAGAGCTGGAGGAAGGTTCTCTCTTCGAAATTCAGCTTGATGTCCCGCTCCCCCCTTCCCATGTGGGGATTATGACCAAACGCAATATGCCGATCTCTCTGGCAGCCAACCGGTTTATGGATCTCATTTTCAAATCCTGAGTGGTCACAATGTCAAAAGGTTCAACAAATAGCCCCACCGTCCAGTTATGGATGATGAGGCTTTTTGGCCTGTATAAAAATTTGTGTTTATCTAACGATTAAAGACTCACCAGATAGGACGCGTCCAATATAAGGGCAACCTTACCATTACCGAGGATCGTTGCTCCAGATAGATGGTTCATCGCTCCCAGATACGTACCGAGTGTCTTAATAACGACTTCCTGATTTCCTATAATCTCATCTACTGCGTAAGCTGCAATTTTATCAACGGAACGCACGATCACCAGTGGAATGGTCTTGGATTTGCGGTCTGTTCGTGGATAGTTGAGCCTGTCACACAGTCGGTGAAAAGGTACAATTCGTCCATGATTCAGGATCGCTTGTTGCCCCTGGATCATCTGAATATCTTCAGGTGAAATTCGAACAATCTCAGCAACATTATACATCGGCAAGATCAGCACACGACCCGATACTTTGACTAACAGACCTTTAATAATCGCCAGTGTGAGCGGTAGACGAATCGTAAACGTGGTACCCACACCAACCTCCGTATCAATATCAATTATACCGTTGAGTCGCCCGATCTGACTACGCACGATGTCCATTCCAACACCGCGTCCTGATACTTCACTGACAGAAGAAGCCGTCGAGAAGCCAGGTTCAAATATGAGGTGGACAGCTTCCTGTGTTGTTAGGCGTGCAGCCTGTTCCTCACTAATGATGCCCTTGCCCAAGGCGGAAGCTTTAATCTTCTCACCATCGATACCTTTGCCATCATCCGAATAACGAATGACAACATGATTTTCTTCATGAAACGAAGTTAATGTAATACGTCCTTTGGACGGCTTACCGTTCTCCGCCCGAATCTCTGCACTTTCAATGCCATGATCTGCACTGTTGCGGATGAGGTGGATCAGCGGGTCACTCAGTTCTTCAATAATCATCCGGTCAAGCTCAGTCTCTCCACCTTGAATAACCAGTTCCAGATCCTTACCCAGCTTCTGTGATAGGTCACGAACCAATCTCGGGAAGCGACTGAATAGTTGATCAATGGGTAACATCCGTGTCTTCATTACACCTTCTTGGAGTTCCTTGATTACCCTGCCCATATGATCGGATACACCACTAATACTCCGGATGAGTGTTGAAGACTCCTTACGCGCACCCGATCCACTCAGATCTGCAAGGGATGTTTGATCAATTAACAGTTCACCGACCAAATTCATCAAATGGTCCAGACGCTCAACACTCACACGAACTGTAGGTTGAGCAGCTTTCACTTTCTCATCCGGCCCAGTTGTATTCACGGTAGGCAAGCTTTGTTTCGATTGCTCTGTTTCAGAGAATTCAAGTGGTGCAGACGTCGCTGCAACCTCAATGGATTCCAGTAGATATGGATCAATCTCCAGCATATGAATATCCGAGTCTGAAGACAGCTCTGCCTTAAGCTGCTGTGGGTCCTTCGACGTTGCTACGATGATGATGAACTGACCATAATGATCATCTTCATTTTGCGCGCCCGGTTGACTCTCCATGAGCGAAGTAGCGACAACCGTACCACAGATGTCCTCGATACGTTGTCGTAAAATATGATATCTGGCCGCTTTCATCATGCACTTCTGCTCCAGCACGATATGAATGGACAATAACTGCTTGCCTGACACTATAGCCACCTGTGCCATAATCGATTCTGCTGGTTGCAATTGAGGTACTTTAAGTTGCCCGACTACTGCCGGGGTCTGAATTAAATCCTTTATTTCTCGTACTACCGCTCGAAAGTCTGCATAGGCTTCCCCACGGATGTACTGATCACGAAGCACCTTCATGGCGTCCAAAGAGCGGAACAACGTATCAATTAGCTCCGAAGTCATCTCCGGTTTTTTCTCCCGGACCCATTCAAGGGCATACTCCACTTCATGCGTGAGGTCGCTTAATTCACGAAAATCCATAGTAGATGCCGATCCCTTGATGGTATGAGCTGCCCGAAACAGCGTCTGAACCAGTTCTACAGAAGGCGAAAGCTCCAATGCCAATAAAGACTGATCCATACGTTCCAGTTGATCATTCAGTTCTTCGATAAAGATGTCACGGTAGGCAGACAAATCCATCATTCGTATATACCTCCCTAACCGCCCAATATTTCGTCCAGTTTCAAAATGCCCACAAGCTTGTCTTCCTGTTGACCCACACCATGGAATAAACCTTCACGGTTACGACCATATCCGCCGGTTGGCGGATGAATTTCGGAATATGTGGTTACCTTGTTCACCCGATCCACGATCAAGCCAATATATTCTTCCTGATGTCGAACTACGATAATACGCGTTGCTCTGGTGTCCGGTTCATCCGGCATACCCAGCAGGTTCCGCAGACTCATCACACATACAACCTTGCCACGCAGATTAACTACCCCTTTGATCTCTGGGCGGCTAAATGGAATATCTGTAATGCTAAGCATTTTAATAATTTCGTGAATTTCTTCGATTCGAATGGCGCAAGTCTCTGCACCTACAGACAGTTCAATATATTGTTCCTTCTGAAGTGAAGACATCGATTCACCCTCAATTCAATTTTATTAATTTGTTTTGAAGGCTGCTGCAGAATTTGCCAGCTCTTCCGCCAGACGTGCCAGAGATTGGCATGTTGCCGCCGTCTCTTCCGATGCAGCCGCGGATTCCTCACTGGAAGCCGAGATGGATTCAACAGAGCTCATCACCTCTGCGGCTTGGGCTGCTTCTTCTTCACATGCAGCAGCAATTTCGTTTACTTTCTGTGAAGAGTTATTGACCATATCGATGATCTGATCAAACGCCTGTCCAGTCATGGAAGACTGCTCAACACTGGCTGCTACAGCCTGTACACTTTGTCTCGTATTTTCCTGCATTGCTTTGATGATGGCTGTAATTTCTTTGGTCGCCTCGCCACTTCGTTCGGCAAGCTTCCGGACTTCATCTGCTACTACGGCGAATCCTCGTCCTTGTTCTCCGGCACGTGCCGCTTCAATTGCAGCATTCAGCGCTAGCAGATTGGTCTGCTCAGCAATATCGTCAATCACTTCAATGATGTCACCGATTTTACGAGAATCATCTTCAAGCTTGGTCATTTTTGTATTAACAGCTTGCATACCTTCCAATGAAGTCTGTACAACAAGTCCACCTTCACGAGCAGTCTTCACCGTATCGTTGGACAGTTCAGCCGCTTCTTCCGCACTTGCAGCGACGGAGTTAATGGCAAGTGAAAGCTCCTTGAACAATTCGGAGATATTTCCCGCCTCACTGGATTGGCTTGTGCTGGTGCTCGCAATTTCCTGTGTGCTGGCTGAGATCTGTTCCGAAGAAGCAGCAACACTTTGGGAGTTCATCACGATATTGTTAATTAACTCTTTCAGATTATCGACCATCCGATTCAGTGCCGCGGCTAGTTGACCCACTTCATCTTTGCTGGATATGTCTGACTTAAGGGTGAGATTTCCGTTGGCAACTTCCGTAGCTAGACCCAGCATAGCCATGAGCGGCTTCGAAATGGAGCGAGAGATGATATATCCAATGAGAATACTGAAGAGTACGGACAGAACCACAAGAATTATCGTTACTTTAAATGCTTGTGAATAGGCAGCCTGAGATTGTATATTCGCCTGTTCAGCCATACTTTCATTAAGGTCGATCAAATTGGTAAGGAGTTCTACAATCCTGTCTCCTTGTGGTTTAAGCTCAGATTTAAGGAAGGTATTAAAGGCACTTTGATCATCTGCGACAGCCAGATTAGTTGCTCGTTCAAACATTGTTAAATATCCTGGATATTCCGCATCAAAATTACGGAGTAACTCTATTTCTTCAGGGGTTGTTGCAAGCGGACGATAGATGGTCAGGCGATCATTCACACTCTGACGGATCGAAGCGATGTTCTCCGTGATCCGAGTTTTTTCGGTTTCAACGGTTTCGAAGCTCAAATCACGCACGTTCACACGCATTCTTTGATAATCAATCTGAGCAGATGATAATTCTTTCACAGAGATTAGATTGTTGTTATACATCTCTTGCATTCGTTCATTCGTACTTCTCAATGTTACTACAGAGTAGACGCCAAGCGCCGCAAGGATTATCGACACAACTAAAAACGCTGAGATAATCTTTGTTGCTGTTTTCAAATTTCCAAACCACTTCATGTAATCTCCTCCTAGGCATCGTAGTGTCCAGTTATGTATATAACGCTTGGTAACCCTTCTCTTGGTCGCGCTCCAGACAACTTACGATCTATTTCGACATAAATATATTAAAACTGAATAGGAGATTTTTATTTCTATAAATTTGCACTATTATGAATTTTTATTTCAGATATAAAGAATCTTCTTTTTAATATAAATTATACTTTTTACCTATTTAATTGTTTTTTTCATTTACATATATACGTATAATCAACATTCTGCATTGACTTACACATACATCTCCATACAAAATTTCATGTGACATGATCTTCTTTTATTTATACAAGAAGTTATATAGTTCTTACGACTAACAAATATCATTGTCCACACAAAAAATTATGTATTTTTGCTGTACACACTCAACATTTCAAGACCTAAGTCTAATAAATGATTACTTATACTGAGTCCATTTTCCCATAAAAAAAAAAAAAAAAAAAAAAAAAAAAAACCAAACCCGAATCGACAAAGTTTGGTTTTGAAGCGAAAAAATACACTTCAAATTAACATAAAACCCGTTTAAAACTAATTACTTATGTGTTATATAACTGCTCCAGTTCAATTAAGCGATCCTTAATCCTGTGCGGAATAATACCAAACAGATTATCCCACGTCATGAACATCTCCGGTTTTAGTAAATATTCTTCGAACTCCATGGTAGGTACAAACGCTTTGGTCTGCAGATAACGCTCCACCTGAGCATCGATCTGTTCATTCGTTTCAAAATAATCTTGAAACAACTCATTCACAAGTAGCCCATCACATCCAGCTTCGGCAGCTGCTGCACTATACAGGTTTGGCAATAACTCAAATACAACCGGAAGTGGTGAGAAAGCATGTTTGCCAGGCTGTGAGTACAGACATACATGATGTCCAACCACATTGACCCGTTCCTTCAATAATCCACGCAGCACCTTCCCATGAAAGCTGGCTTCACAGTCTACTACCTCTCCGTCATGACCCACATAAACCCATACATGCTCCATTTCATACAAATGTCCAATCTCATAATCCCACCAGATTGCATATTCAATTACATATTGTACTACCTCGGTCGGAAACTTAATGTCCCTTCTGAACGATGGTGAAGGCCCAGATTGATGCAACACAGAAATGCCAACAAAATCAGGATAAAAGGGTTCGGCTCTGTCAAACATCAAAATAGGTGCATAACTCATTGCAGTTTCAAGCGTTTTCATTTCTGACATGTTCATTCATGAGTCCTCCGTTTTTGTTGGATGTTCATACTATACTAACAGAGAACGTAACCCACTGACTCAGGCATTTTGAATTTTTTTCTAATATAATACCAACCCCTCCATGGACTTCATACAATTATTACATCGACACATCAAAAAGCCTGCAACTGATATTCTCCAGTTACAGGCTGTGTACTTTGATAATGAATAAGGAATCTTGACTTAAGATTTCAGCTTATTGGATGGTGACACGGACGTCTTGGAAGGTGAGGTCGATTGATCAGAAACCTGTGTATCACACCCTATTGGAGGGCCCAGAATCGCATCATTTTTAATGGAACCAACAGCTCTCGCATATGCCTCTTCATCCAAACAGTACGCGCGGTGAGCCACCTCCGGCGGTGTAGCTGCCAAGAAATCCGCTCCAAATACAATATCGGGCGTTGGTTGATCAAAGATTGTTAAGACATATACATCATCTGTCTCAGCGACAAACCAGTGAAACCAGCCTTTCGGAAATACCACAACCTGACCTGGTTTCAGACGATATGTCAATCGTTCACGCGTAAACGGATTGAAGACTGACGCTGTAATTTCACCGGTGATGACCACAACCATCTCCGTGACATTGGTGTGCCAGTGTGGCTGCACAATAATTCCTTTGCTTAAGTACACGTTGAAGAACCCATTTGCAATGGTCGGCAGCTGTTCTCCAAACAACTGGGTTACATAGTTGCGTGAATCCCTCTGATAATTGACAACCGCATTGGAATCGGCTGCCAGCGGAACATTCGGGGCTTGTAAAATCGGATTCATCATACGATCATTTCTCCTCCTTGGGCATACATCTCATTGTTGTACTGTATGCCGGAGAATAGAAAGATAATACCGTTGACACATGTTATATATTGTTTTTAATCCTGAACATTAGGTTTCTTAGAATCATGTATAAACGAACTAGACTTGACCAGGGAATCTGCCTCCGGCTGCAATGCCTTGGGGAGATATGTGATCTATCTGGTTCATCTCATCATCCGTAAGCGAAACCTGTAGCGCCCCTAAGTTCTCGTGAACTCTTTCCAGATTGCGAGTCCCCGGGATCGGAACGATATGTTCTCCCTTTCCAAGCAACCAAGCCAGAGCAAGTTGAGAGACCGTACACCCTTTTTGCTTAGCCATCTCTTGGATCAATCCAACAACCTCCAGATTTTTCTGAAAGTTCTCACCTTGGAAACGCGGATAGTGACGACGATAATCATCTTCCGGCAGATCGTCTATAGAACGGATCTGACCTGTCAGGAAGCCCCGCCCCAAAGGGCTGTATGGAACCAAGCCAATGTTCAATTCATGCAGGACAGGCATAATCTCATCCTCAAGCTCTCGACTCCATAATGAATATTCGGTCTGCAACGCTGTAATCGGATGAACAGCATGTGCACGCCGAATGATCTCTACTGGCGCTTCGGACAAACCAATATATCGAATCTTCCCCTGTTGAACCAGATCGGCAAGTGTGCCTACGGTCTCTTCAATGGGTGTATTCGGATCAGGACGATGTTGATAATACAGATCGATATAATCCATTCCCAGGTTGTAGAGACTCGCATCTACTGATTTTTTGATGTAGGCCGGATCTCCCTTGGGGCCCTGCGTGTGTGTTATACCAAATTTGGTGGCAACGATTGCTTTGGATCTTCGACCTTGAAGCGCGCGTCCAAGCAGTTTTTCATTCCCACCAAATCGCTGTTTTTCATACGCTCCGTACAGATCCGCCGTATCAAACATGGTGACTCCTGCATCCAGCGCACCCTGAATGGTATGTACAGATTCGTCATTATCCGGCATCATCATCACACCCAGGCCGAGCGCAGATATTCGTAATTTATCATTTCCCAGTGTTCTTGTTTTGAGCATGTGGCTCCCTCTTTTCATCTTGAAATAGAAACGTTAACTAGATACGTACGAACTTGAGTTCATTCTATTTCACTTCCGAGACCTCAACCACACTCTGTTTATGCTAGTAAAGAAATTACCAGTTTGATTAACTTTTTATATGGCAACAGGAACGTAAATACAACAATGAATGCCTGATTGGCTGTTCAGATTATTCATGGAAAAGATATCGTATGCATGCACAACGCCATCTGCCCGATCCGTCGTTTCAAGCAGGACACGATTGACTTGTTTGAATTCAACTTGGTGCAGGTTCCAGATCGTTCGGAAGTCTACACTTTCTTCACTCAATTGTTTCACGATTCTGCTGAATTCGGGGTCACTCGGATACTTGTCATAATACGTACGGAATACGGCTACCGAGTGCCGCGCGAATTCCTCCCAGTTGTGCATACGCTCCCTGAGCGCTGTATCCAGAAATAAAATCCGCATCATTAAACGCTCATTCACATTCATCGACGAGAAGTTGAAGAGGTTCGTGTCTGCAGCTTCATTCCAGGCAAGTACCTCAGAACGTTCATTGGTAATAAAGGAAGGATGAGTCAACTGGCCAATAATACTCTGCCACCCTGGCTCCAGTTGCGAATACGAAGCAAGGAATTCATGTTCCGTATTAGGGTCCCATAAGTCAAATAGATGACTCTTCTCTTCCAGGGTTAAACGGAGCGCATCCGCTATACTCTGCATCACTTCTCGTGAAGCCGCCAACTCCCTACCCTGTTCGAGCCACGTGTAATACGTCGCACTGACACCAGCCAATACCGCTACTTCTTCCCGCCGTAGACCGGGTGTTCTTCGCTGTCCATAAGATCCTGACAATCCAACCTGTTCCGGTTGAATGCGGCTTCTCCGTGATTTCAAGAACTCACCCAGTTTTTTGTTACGGCTCATACTTGTATCCATAGACATCGTTCCTTTTTATAAAAGTATTCAAGCCTATTCGGCTCTATCCCAAAATGGTAGTCTCTGAATGACTTTGATATAATTCATCTATTATTAGTTCTGCAGAATACTTGGTTTACAAGTAGCTTAGCATCGATTGGTGCAGAACGAAAGGAGCATAACATGATCCCCAATGTTGGAGATGTGTACTGCGTGTACGTCGAAAAATTACAACAATATACAGCCTGCCAGGTAACTGGACTGAAAGAAACAGAGGGTAAAACTTCTGACACGCTTGCCTCCGTCCTTCAGTTGGATTGGACTGGTGATCAACTGCCTAATGAAATGCATCTTCATCAGATGAAACCGCTGATCTGTAATTTCTATTTCTGGCATGATCGACTTGCCCATAGTTTCGTGAGTGCTAATGTTCCTTCACAGTATGTGCTTGCAGGCAACATCCCTCCTCTCTACACCGAGGAAACAAATACGTATGGCGGAGGCTGGCCGATCGGAGAAAGTCTCTATCTCCAGCGTGAATGGGAAGGTATCGATTCGATCCGAAGAGCGCAGTTCAAACAAGCTGCGGATGATGACGAAGAAGTGATGATTGGCGATCGTGTAATGCGGCGCAGTACGAGTACACTCCGCGATTTCAGCCCTACATCTTCTGAAGATGTAGCCGAACTCGCAAAGCTACCTTGTCTGACACATATTGAAATGGATGGATATACGGAATCAATCTTTCCATTTATAGAGGACAACCCGTTCATTAATGAACTTCATATCATACATCATGGTCAAACGATGCTCAATATCAGCAAGAGCCACCTGACCAGACTTATTGTGGATGTCAGTGGGTTGAAGGAGTTGATTTTGAACACAAAGATGAAAAGTCTGAATTTCACAGGAGAGTTGTCTCCTGATCTGCGTATCGCGGCTTATGAAGACGGTAAATGCATCACTCTCAATGTTCCATCGGGCATGCCACAGGTTACGGGTATCTCACGACTTGAAGGTCTGTATATCAGAGATATCACGGAACTCCATCTGGAGCCACTTGTGCAGTATTATCCTGAGCTTTCAGAGTTACGATTGTGGGGTAAACCCGGCAATGTATCCCATATAGAATCGATTCAGCATTTGGCAAATTTGCAGACCTTCACTACATATGACCTGTTCGGCTTCAATGGTGAAGAATTCCCTGATCCAGAGCAACTTCCAAAATTGGCTACGCTGTGGCTAACCAGCCTGCCTGCCGATGCAGCCAGATCGATCAAAACAAGATATAAAAAATCCGTTGCTGCCGGACTTGATATGGAAATCACCAAAGCACGCAAACCGGAATGGCTTGAAGAGAACCTGAACAATCCATTTCGGGATTGGGATGGACGGGACCACATCAAGGCGGCACACGCCAAAAAAGCAGCTCAATTGTACAAGCAGTGCTTGAAGGAAATCCGGCAATTAAGTCAAGATTTGAACAATCAGGAAGCTATGCAAAAACGGCTCGTCTCCATGGTTGAGAACTACACACAGACCTTCAACAAGATGGATGCCAGGACCGGCTTTATTGAAACTGTTGAGCGGGAAGAGATTTATGTTGTTCTAACGGAGTTGCTGGATCAATTACAACAGCATTTGGAACTGCGTCAAGATGATTCGGTAGAAGTTAATCACGAGGGATTATATGAGGTATTTGATCGTTTGAGGGATTTTTAGTTTACGCAAAACAGGTCCTGTTATGAAAATGACAAGACCCTTTTTTGCATGAATAGAATTTCTTACACTCTATTTTCAATAAGACGACGTGATTCGGGCAGAGCCTTGGGTCGCTCGATCCTATGATAAGCCACACAATTTCAAGTAATTCAGGATCGATGCGGTATCATCAATGGAGGTGCGCAGGGCGATGTAACCGTCAGGACGAATCAATACAAGTTCTTTACTTGCGACATCGTAAACTCGATAGGCATTCCCTGCAGTGTCTATTATGCCTTCCGCCCCCTCCACCTTCGATGGAAGGATATAATGCAAATGGAGTGCATCGTTGGTGAAGTTCTTCAGAGAAGGATCGATGTAGTTTGCAAAAGCCAACAGCGTCCAGTGTGGGCCGCGCAAGAGGTCAAAGACACTTCCTGCAAACCCGGTGCCTTGCAGTCCCCTAGCATTAGGGGCACGATCTCCAGGAAGTAAACGGGTAGCATTTGTTCCAGCAGACGGACGGGTAAGCGAACTTGGACGATAGGAAATGAGAAGCCCGCTCGTCAGATCGTCGGATATGGTGCTCAAGGATTGGGACAACCCTCCGCCTTCAGTCGCCGTTCTTATAACGCCTCCCATCTTCTTAGTGCTGTCTTTGAGCACAGCCTGAGCCACTGGGCGGCGCTCCTCATCGTAGGTGTCGAGTAAGGCGGTGTCCGCTCCACGTATGACAGCCGCCAGCTTCCAGCCGAGGTTGTATGCGTCCTGTATTCCCGTATTCATACCTTGACCGCCGGCCGGCGAATGAACATGAGCCGCATCACCGGCAAGAAAAACCCGGTTGTTTCGGTAACATTCAACCATACGAACGTTGACCCGGTAGATGGATAACCAAGAAGCATCCGTAAGCCGAACACGTCCGGACTCGGCACGACGGTCAAACATGGCTTGATACGCCTCTAGCGATGGCTGCCGGAATTGTAGCCTGCAGTTGCCAAATATCGGATTTTGGCAGCGGCGTCACCCCGACCATCCCCTCCGAAGAAGTCCAGATATGGATATGGTCACGATCTAACCCTTCCAATCGTACATCGCCAAGATACCATCGCTCATGATCATGTGTTTCCCCAACCAACGGTAAGTGTATAAATTTGCGGATATTGCTTTTGCCACCGTCAGCGCCTACCACATAACGAGCACGAATTTGCTCTTCTCCTCGTGGTGTATTCACCGTTACCGATACACCATCCACATCCTGAACAAGCCCTGCAGCTTCCATGCCCAACTCAACTTGACCGCCAAGCATTGCATATCGGTCGCGCAACGCTTTTTCCACATCAAATTGAGCAATCCAGACCGGATCACGATAGGGTGTCTCAAGTTCGGCGCTGGCTGCAACGGTAATAGTCGGCTTGTCCACACTTCTGCCATCTGCGGTATAATAACGAACAGGCAAGTCCACAACACCTGTATCAACAATGTAGTGAACGGCTTCCAAATCATCTACGACTTCAAGCGAGCGAGGCTGAATTCCTTTGGCGCGAGATGCAACGTTATACACGGTGCTTCGTTCAATAATACGATGGTTGACGTTTCGACGGGCAAGGTCGCAGGCAAGTGTAAGCCCTGTGGGTCCGGCCCCGACAATGAGAACATCAACAACAGACGGTATGGTATTCATGAATAAAAACCTCCTTGATCATTGATTTGATACGCTACATTTGTTACACTACACCGTACAGTGTAGTTTGTAAAGCAGGACTCTAATCCATTTCTGAAATACACATATAAGGGGGAAACGTAAGAATGGATCATACGCAAAACAAGAAAATCCGCAAAGGCTCTTCAGACAAACGAGCTAAAATTATTGCGGCGGCACGAGATCTGTTTCTTTCAGAAGGGTTTGATCGTTCCAGCGTCGATGCGGTCGCAACTAAAGCGGGAGTTTCCAAACGGACAGTTTATGATTATTATGGCGACAAACAGAATCTACTGCTTGCCGTTGTTGAAGAATCCAGTTCGGCGGTTCTCGTCATGATTGAGCAAGGGATTTCAGACCACCTCTGGAAATTCGAAGATCTTGAGCAGGCGCTCATCTTATTTTGTGAGCAAATCGTAGCTTCTGCAAACGGTTCGGCAGATTACAAGGCTTTGATCCGTCTGGTTATGGTGGAAGCTGCCAACCTGCCAGACTCGTTTTTTGAAAGGCTGGATAACGCAACTGAAGAGGGGATTATCAGGAGGTTTACAGCGTTTGGACAAAACGGACTGCTCCATGTGATTGATCCTAAAATGGCTGCAAAGCACTTCGCTGCATTAACGTTTTTATTGGTATTTAATCAACCGGGAAAAATCGGGACATTAGATGAGGAACAAACTAAAAATATCATCACTGAAGGCGTACGCGTCTTTCTTTGCGCTTATGCCCCACAACGTAAGTCTTAAAATCGCCATTGTAAATGCCTTGTCTTTTTCCGGATAAATTCCATAATCTAATCGATCTGCGACTTCATTATCAATGGTAAACGCAAAAACGGAACGAAGCATGCTGATACCCTGCTTCGTTCCGCCCATCTTTTAATCTTCGTCCCATTTCGTTAGTGATCTTGCTCTAATCTAAAGCAGCCCTTCATTGAATGGAAAACACTTCTTTTTTCAATAATTCTTCTGGCGTCTGCCCTATCACATCACTGTGAAAATAATCGCGGATAACGCCATCTTGAAGATAGTTGGTGATCGACACCATAATCATCCCTTGATCCAGTGCCAGATAAGCTTTTGCAAGTTCTCCCGTTTCAACATTGAGTGAGTCATAGAACCCATATTTGCCAAACATTTTGAAGTTCTTTAAAGCTTTAATGTTCTTTCGAACAGCTTCAGGGGCATAATCCAGAGCAAGGAATGTTGCGTGTGCTGTTACCGTTGCTCCATCTTTGTAACCTGAGGTACCCAATGGCGTTGCTGCAAACTCACTGTAACCTGTCGGAGTTGCAGAAGGTGAAAAGCCCCATGCGTCATACCCTTTTTCTTTGGCGTATTCGATCTGCAATTCGACATGACGCTGATTGTTCAATCCCAAAGCTTGAGTACCCAGGTCTTTTTCCTTTATGACCATACCGGGCATAAGAGCTTCAAACATACTACCTCCCCAGCTTGGTACGAACTTTTTATCCTTGTATACATAACTTCCTTCAAACACATCCACTCCATCGTACTTAACGGATTTGCCTTGAGGAATCTGAGCTTGCCAATCCCATTCTTGAGGTAATGTGCGATACATCTTCCACCAATGATCTTGAGGAACATCACCTTTCCCAATAGCAATATAGCTGCCTACACGTGGTTCCGTATAAAACATTCCATAATGGTGGTCCGTCAGTGCGCCTTTAGCCACATCATAACCTCCGCGGAATTGGCCGACTTCAGGATCATATAGCGGAGTATAATTCATATCTGTAACCAACTTGCTTGTTTCCCCATGAAGTTCTTCATAGGCTTGCCCAACAACAATTAAACCAGCGGATAACCAGCCATTATCGACTTGGGAAATAAATTGCCCCCAATCTTTCTTCACCGAACCGTCATCTGTGTTATACCAGTTATAAAATAGGCCGTTCCACTTTTCTAACTTCTCGAGGGAATTTATAGTTGTTTGCAGGCGATGTACAGCTTCTTTCTTAGAAATAATGCCCAATTGTTGCGCTGAAACGGTACTCATCATATACATTGCGATGTTTGTGGGCGAGGTACGTTTAGCTTCTTCTATCCCGTTTTCACTGTGTCGCACTTCATCGTAAGTCAAGCCCGTGTTCTGATCCGTATAGTCCTCAAAAAACGTATAGGTCTTATATGCAATCGCTTTCAATTCTGCTCGGAATCCAATTAAATGGCTTGAGTCACCTGCTGAAGCCATAGGAGTTAAAGCTAGATTAGCTAACAGACAAAAAGTTAAAATGAAGCTGAATTGTTTTACTTTTTTCATGATTTTCTCCCTTCAAATGGATTCGAAACGTTTCGTGTATATGTTATCATAATTTTCCCATTTCCGTAAACAAGAAAATAGAACGCTTACAAATACTGAATATAATAAAGGTCATTTATAAATATAAATTCGAAACGTTTCATTAAAGGGACTGCATTAAGGCAACTCAGTTGGAATTATTTGACGATTTGATCGTTAGGGGGACTTTAGATTCAAAATTGAAGAGATAAAAAGCCTGACTCCATAGGAATCAGGCTTAACCCTTCACGTATCCATTCTGAACCGTTCTAATTTGCTACAACTGTTGTTCCGCAATACTCGCAGTCCGTTGATTGCTTAGGAAGCACTTTTGCCTTCGCCCCACACCCCGGGCAACTCACTGAAACAGGCCTTTGTGGCTCTTCAACTTTTTCTTCGACTTTCTCTTCAGTGTTTTCCTTATCTGAAAAATTGATCTCTGTATAGTTAATTGTATTATGACTACTGTAACTCACGGTGTTGCTATTGTAACTTGAATAAGTATGCGGATTCGCATTTTCGCGATCAAGATGACCTCCATAGTCTCCCCCATAAAACTTTCGTTCCGGGACACGCTTTTTCTTAACACGTTTTTTCCTAAGCAATTTAATACCAAAAAACAAAAATAAAAATTCAACGATAATAATTTCAACTACAAGAACTATATTCAATTGATCTACGACATTCTCTTCCATAAGTAATCGTATGGGTATAGCAATGGCATAAAACATGAAAAAGAGTCCAAATAACTTCCTTAACAACACGATTCCTCCTATGCAGTTTAAGAGATCCTCATCGTTGTTCCGCAATACTCACAATCCGCAGACAAAGTAGGATATACCCTTACCTTGGCTCCACACCCTGAACAATTCACGGCTACAGTTTCTTGAGGTGCCTCGTCATATTTCACACGATGCTGATCTTCCTGATCTTGCTTATCATTAGAATCATAATGCTGGTATGGATTAGTCTTAGAATGAGATTTAGGTCTACCACACATTTTAATGCCTGTAACAAGTACGATAACCCCAGGGATAAAAAGAATAATTGTACTGATAATGGCCGTTTCTGTTCCTTCGGATATTAATATTAAAGATAACAGGATCGTCACAGACGAAAGGATAATGAATAAAATGCCAAAAAATTTCTTCACCGCGTTTCCTCCTTAAAACATCACACTCTACCTAGCAGTGTATATTACAAGTATCCGTAAAAGAAGTCATTTAGTCCGCTACACGGTTTACGAGATTCTCATCGTTGTTCCGCAATATTCACAATCCGCAGACGAAGTAGGATATACCTTTACTCTAGCTCCACACCCTGAACATATTAAGGATAAAGGTTCTTGAGATTCCTCGACTTCTTCATACTCCTCGTGATAGTTACCTCCGTCATATTGCACATTACTACTAGAATCGTCAACATAATGTTGATCGGCTTTAAGTTGAAATTTAGGTCGACCACACATTTTAATTCCTATTACAAGCAGAACAATTCCAGTTACAAAAAGTACAAATGCATTGATAATTGCCACATCCGTTCCCTCGGATAGTTCGAATAAAGAGAACAGAATTGCTATACATGAAATTATAATGAATATAATCCCAAATTTCTTTTTCACCGTGTTTCCTCCTGCAATTTATGATTTGCTTGTCATGATCTGTTGATTTCGCTCTTTCAAACGGAACTTTAACTGGGATAGTTGCGAAGCAAAACGTTCACTATTTACCAATTCCCCTGCTTCGTACTGATTTGTAAGCTCACTGTTCATCAATTCAATATCCAGCAGGATCTGGCGGTCATTTTTCTCAAGGGAATCCGGAGTGATCGGGTCACTATACTTTACAAGTTCAATTAATGACTGAACGGTTTTGCGCTCTTCTTCCACAGTTAGGACGGGATGTTGCACCATGGTATGAAGCAATTGCTGTAAAGCTTTTTCGATTAATTGTAAGTTTGCGATTTTTGTATGTTCATCTATTTCATGACGGCGCGCACTCTGAATATAGATCATAATGATTCCGCACAAAATAATTGCGATCGCAATCGTTACCGTATGTAACAATACGAACCAGCGAAGCGCATGATCTGCTAAACCTGTTAACAACGTGTAGATCATCACACAAATCAGATAAATACCTAATACTACACCTAAAGCTGTGTAACCTGGAACAAACCGTTTATACCGATCCATATTTTGCATGATGAACCGCGCGTAGATCCAAATAGCCGTAATCGCTACATAAGAAGCAACGAGATTCATCCAAAAAGAAAACGACAGAAGCGCATGATTAAACAGCGTAAAAGAAACGATTGATGATACTAACATGCACATTAAATAGACGACATCCAAAATCAAGAGATTGCTCCGTTTTACCATCACTATGCCTGTCCTCCTTCTTGCAGATTGTTTCCGCAATCGAGACAGAACTTCTGGCCGGGTTTTACTTCATGTTGGCACCGACTACATTTCAAGCTTAAACTTGTGCCACAGTTGCCACAGAATTTTGTATGACCGGAATTCATATGGTTACAATTTGGGCATGGGCTAGGCATCGGTTGATGACATTGGATACATTCCAATGCGTTCTCCGCATTATCCGCCCCACATGAAGGACATGCATGGTATTTGTCACCACAGTTAGGACAGAATTTGGTTCCCTTTGGCAAGGCATGTCCACAATTGTTGCAATCTGTTGTTGCTACCGATTTTTCGGCTAATGAATTGCCACATTTGCTGCAAAAAGAGCTGTTCTCCTGATTCGGATGATGGCACTGCTTACATATACTTACTGCAGGCGTTTCCTTCGTAGACATCACTTTAGACATCTGGGACATCTCGCCACTGAAAGAACCACCCAGACCAACCCCCATGCCCATACCAAGCCCTGCGCCCATGATGTCTGACTGCATGCTTCCTTCATTTTTCGCTGCACCTTCAAGCGTATCAAACGAACGTTCTTGCTGATATGTGTACCCAATAATATCCATCTCAGCTTTGCGTGCCAACGCTTCTCTTAATCGAATGACTGAAGGGTCTTCTTCAGGCAGATTAACATTGTGAATATACAGGTTGATTAACTCAATACCAAATTCTTCAAAAGTAGAAGCTACCGTATCTGCAAAATGTCGTGATATCTCGGCGATATATGCATTGATCTCCAAAACACTTACTTTTCTATGTATTAGATATGATGACAACATGGAGTTAATATTCATGATAATCAACCCACGGAAGTAATTAATCATATTAGCTTGGTTAAACTCAGGCAGTGTTCCCACAAGCTTGACCAAAAATTTTCGTGAATCCGAAATTTTAATTCCCATTTGTCCAAATGTTCTTACGGGAACAATAATATTATACTTGGGATCCTGGATCTGAATCGGATTCGCCGTTCCCCATTTAACGTCCAATGCGCTTACTTGATTGACATACCATACTTCTGCTGCAAAAGGTGACTTTCCTCCGAACGGAAGGTTAACGAGACGGTTCAAGATTGGGATATTCGCAGTACTCAACGTATGCCTTCCGGGTCCAAACATATCAAGCGCTCTTCCATCCTTGAAAAGAATTGCTTGTTGAGATTGATTCACAATTAACTGAGTCCATGTTCCCAGTTCAGTCTCAGGATGTTTCCAAGCAAATACATCAGGTGAGCCATCATACTTAATTACGTCAATAATCGCCATGTTTAATTCCTCAATTCAGTATTAGATTACTATAATTTACTAATAAGTTCTTTTGCTAAAACACTGATTCTACACTATTTCCTATATTTAATTGTCTTTCATCTACTTATTCCATGTTTAGGCATTGATATTTTACCATTTCTAACCTTAATACGCACTAACATAGTTCATGTTTCATATGATATTTTTCCTATATTAGCATATTCATAATAGTAAAAACCTCTTCCATATGTTCATAGGAAAGAGGTTAACTATGTAACCACAAATTGTGAAAAACCAAAATATTAGCTTGTGAAACCACTCTCGATCATAATCAACGTCCCAATTTTGAAACCACTGGCAAAAGCCTCTTTTGAATGTATAGAATGAACTTGATCCATCATATCAAACAATACCTCGAGTTGTTTAAAGTCATCCTCCGAGAGCTTTTTCTGAAATTTTTCGATATAAGCTGTAATCTCCTTATGAATAGAACGATACTCCGAATCTTTAGGAACAATATTCTCCTCTGGTCTCAGGTTACCGTAATATAATTCTTCTATTATATTTCCCACATCACAGACCCCTTTCTCTTATACATGTCTGGTACTCTTCTCATGACAATTATATAAGATTGACAGACAATGCTGGGAATTTATGCGATATTCGCATGTGATTCTTATAGCTTTCATAGGATATCGCATTTTACATACTTGCTTTGACATAATAATGTAGCGCTTGTTGAGCCCTACCTCGGGAGTATGCTAAGATAATGGACACCTATTTCTACAAAATCCTATAACAAATCAACCGCACAGAAAGGACACTATGAATCCTTCATCACTGTCATCCAAATTACAACAGATCGTTCCACAACTGGATCTGCGAAGCTGCCTCGTTAGCGTACGCGGTGAGATCATGTTCGAACACTACCGCAACCACGAGGCTGCGACCGATATTGCAAAAATCAATTCATGTACCAAGAGTGTGCTGTCCGCGCTCATCTGTATAGCAATGGATAAAGGTTTGTTGCCAGAGGCATCAACCCCAATCTCCACTTTTTTTCCACATTTGACATCCGATACTGATCCTCGTAAACCAGCGATCACACTGGAACAACTGCTCACCATGACAGCCGGGTTCAACTGGGACGAGTTCGGCGGGCAGAATTCATTCCCTCGCATGACCCGCACCGATCATTGGGTGGATTTTGCATTGGAGCAACGCTTAAGCCATGTACCGGGTACATATATGGAGTACAACTCCGGAGTATCACAGATCCTATCCGCCATCCTGATGCAAAATGCAGGTATGAACGTAGCCGAGTTCGCAGAACGCTATCTTTTTGTCCCGCTGGGAATTAAGGATTATGAATGGGAAAGCGACCCTCAAGGTGTACATACCGGCGGATTTGGTCTTAAAATGTTACCCGTAGATCTGTTGAAATTCGGTCAGCTGTTTCTACAGCAAGGTATGTGGGAGGGGCAGTCTCTCATTTCAAGTGATCTCGTATCTCGTTCGACACAGCCTTTCATTACAGTCACTCCACCCAATCACGGCAGTTATGCTTGGCATTGGTGGGTGGATGTCTATCCGAACGGAAGGTCTGACTCCGAAAATATTGCTGCTGAAGACGACAAACCCAATCTCCATTATTATTACGCGCGAGGATTTGGTGGTCAGTATGTATATATTGTCCCAGAGCTCGAACTTGTTACGGTGTTAACCAATGACAAACGAAAGAAAGAGAAACCTCCGCTGGATGTTTTCCCTCGATTAATCGCCCCTGAGCTATGGAAAATGTTATAACCGGAGGCAGTCCTATCTATCCTGTTCGACCAATGAACCCCCAACCTTGTGGCCATAACCTGACCATAGGTTGGGGGTTATTCGTCATGCCAAAGCTTCTTCGATAGCAATTGTTATTGGATACGGACCAGACTCTTGATTAGAGACCACAACCAGTTGTAGATCATAGTCCGGATACACGGAAGACATGAACGACACCCCTGGATCAAACCCCATGACATGAAATTTGAAAATGTCTTCCTCCTTGCGGTCAATCCAGATACCCTGCCCATAATACTCTTCATCCTCTTGATGAGCATGTGGTGTTAATAACTGCTGTGTCGTTTCTTCATTCAACAATTGGGGGCCCAGCAAAGCATCCCAAAATCGAATCATATCCGGTGCCGTAACATAGGCCCCACCGTCCGATCCACCTTTGACAGGAATGGAGAACATATTAGTATTCCATGAGCCATCTTCATGATCGATATACCCTAAAGCTGTGTTACGCGGGAGCTGATCTGTTACGAAATAACCGGAGTCCTTCATGCCACACCTTTTGAAAATGTGCTCTTCCACATAATCTGTAAACGACAGTCCTGAATGTTGTTCCACGATAAGCCCCAGCACAATGAAACCCGCATTGTTGTAGTGAAAACGTTCACCCGGAGCAGACTTCATTGGCAAATGCTGAAACATGGGCAGAAAGTCACTTAATCGCCACATCGCATAGACGGGTCTGTCTTTCCATAATTCTGAAAAGTCATCCATCACTTCTTCATCGAAATAATCCGGAATGCCTGACGTGTGTGTTAACAACTGCTGAATGGTAACTCCTTCTTCCCATAGTGGAAACTCCACATCCAATACATCCGTAAGCTTAGAATCCGCAGACAACTTGCCCGCTTCAATTAGTTGGCATATACTCACTGCCGTGAAGATCTTACATCCAGATGCAATTCCAAAGCGTGTATCCACCTGATTGGCAAGTTCTTCACTGCGATTTGCATAACCACGTTTCATATTCAAAAGGGTTTTTCCGGCTTGCTGGAGTAATACAACACCCGAAAAATTCACGTGTTCCATGACTTCTTCTACTTTTGTTGTCAGCTCTACTGCATTCAACATTTTGTTGTTCACCTACTTGTCTATGTATTCATTACATTCTCATTCTTAATTCTTCGTCATATCCTGCATACCTGCCATATTTTCATAAAAAGAAGGATTACTCCCTTATAAAAGGAAATAACCCTTCTTCAGACAACGCAAGATTAAGTTTGACAAAGCATGCTCAAATGCTGTTCAATCACTTGTTCCACTCGTTTTACTGTAAGTCTATCTGGCTGTATGTCTCGAGGCAACATGAATTAGCGTAACGCTTGCAGGTCCGATTCGGGACTTCCTGCACTCTTCTTCTTTTCACGTGGAGCCCTCGTATTGATCAGATAATACAATGTGGCATAGATTGTAGTGATAAACGTGCCAAAAAACAGGCAAAACGCCAGAGACGGACGGCTTACACTTTCGTGCATCAGTTCAATCAACGTCTCGCGATTTGTCAGTGCATCCCAGCTATTCAGTCGATATACACGTCCAAGCAATACCCCGTAACTTCCCAAAGCACAGCCAACCAGTACAAAGATCCAGGATGCCCAGCGTCCAATTCGGTGATAGATCACTTCCTGAAGCTGATACATCGACAGGAATCCAAGCAGAAGTCCAGTCCAGACAAACATTAATAGAACACTTAAGTCGTACCAATACGTGTAGTCCACCCCGTTCCCACCATAATACCGGGAACTTCTCGCTGTCAGATGAACCAGATCCGTAACAATGTAAGAAGAGTTCGGGAAAAATAACAACCACAGCAGACCACTTGCAACTGCAAGCCATGCGGCACCTTTCCATTTCACATCACTTAGAAGATAGGCTGCATAAGAGAACACAAAAGGAATCCAGCCCAAGAACAGATTCCAGATCAGGAAGCGGAAATAACGCTGATCCAGCCAATCTGCGGCTACGTAGTACAAGCCAAGCGTTACTATAGTAACCACACTAAGGAAAATAAATATGCGAATATAATTCAGTTTTCTCAATGATTCTGACCTCACTTGATAAAATTCAATTAGTTTCGAAAATAGCGGATGATTTCTTCCTTATTCTTTTCCACACGCAAATTCAATCCTCGTTTATCCTTTAATCCATACTGCTGTAATTCATGCCCTGGATCAAGCACCAACGGTTTAGTCGCCACATCAACCAGCAAATCCATCGTCAGTTGATAGGTTTCCCGTATCTTGTCCATCGGCAGAGAGGATTCATACCGTTTAATCAGCTCAATCAGACGCTCAGCATACACGAGACGAACCATACTGTCCGCACTCTTCAATTGTCTTGAAGCAAATGCTGTAATGGCTTTAATTATACTTGGTTCTGTTCGATGTTTGGCAATCAACGCAAGTTCATCCACCGCATCCCAATTCATGATAGACAGCTCAGAACTTAATTGTTGAATTCGCTCTCCTATCCATTGTTCCTCTAACTCTTGGGGTACGTCCCATCGCTTATAGTCGGCATACACGCCTTCTCGATGCATCTGTATAGCGCTCCCATAATGTTTGACGAACAAATCCTTTGCTACACCCCAATCGGTCTCTTCCATCTTAACCACCACCATACCTGTTCCTATTTGTGCGTATACTCCTAACACTTTACATAAGTTTACTACTTTCCAAGCATACTATAGAAGTTGAACTATACATTTGCACGAGAACGTAGAAGACAGAAAGAACCTGAAGAAGTGAAGCGTTCGCTAAAAGCTTTCTACTTCGGAAGCATAAGCTTATCACCGGATTTTCACCTTTGTAAAATTGAATTAAAAATCTGGGGATAACAGCGATCGGAAGGTTGTTCTGTCATCGGAGTGGCAAGTGTAAATATTCTTTCGTTCAACTTATATAGAATCATACCATTTACCAAAGGAGAATCAAATTTACAATGAATCCAAATTCCATGAACCCTCAGAATGTAGTACAACCCACATTGAATGCTAATCCAAATGTCACCCCTAACATGAATCATGGCGGCCATGAGATGTTCGATGTACATGAGATTCTGTCCTCCACCATTAACGTCCTGGATCAATATATGATCTTTCGTACATTTGTGCAGAGCCAGGAACTGATTGGCATTCTGGACCGACAGTACAATTTCATATTATCCCAGTACAATCTGACAGCAGAGTGTTTTGCATCCGGACAGAAGCCTCATCAAGAGACAGCTACCTATATGATCCCCAACATGGTACCACCGGTATATGGCCTTAAGCCATCAGCACCGAAAAAGCCAAACCAGAGCTTAACTGATGTAAAGGATGCCGGGATTAGCGGTCATATGCTGGGACTGATCAAGTCACATGCGAGTCTGCTCGGCATGTCCTGTAGCGAGATCACAAATGGAACGGTTCGCCGAGTCATCGCTTCTCAGATCCAGCATTTTATCGAGATGGCCTATGAAATTTTCATGTTCCAGAATAAAAACGCCTATTATCAAGTACCTCAACTCACTCCAAGTGATACACAACAGATGCTTCAGGCATACATTCCAGCAACCGGAGCACCTCAGATGCCTATTAACAATAAACCACTTCATTAATTAGAAAATAAAGTCCGATTCCCCAGAACAGTCTCTTCAACCCATGCGGGTTTTAGGGGCTGTTCTTTGGTTATTTATAATCATTTCCTGCTTAAGACTCTTGATTTGGTTACCAAAAACTGGTTTAATCAAAGACAAACCCGTACATATTCAACTTACGGATCATACATATAAAATAGGGTGAAATGCCGTTATACGAGAATTCAAATGGCTTTTTCTTCATTAATGGGGAGGTATACAAATGAGATGGAAGCAACCTGCTAAACTTGGTTTACTGGCTATGGCTCTCGGCTGTACTGCCATTGGCACAACACTCACACCTTCAACAACACTAGCTGCACCTGTCCCCGCTTCCAAAGCGGTGTATCATCAGTTCCAAACCTATCGAACAGAAGCAGTGAAGTCCACAGAAAGTCTGGTTAAAGCGCGTAAATACCTGATGAATCATATCGATAAAGTCGGACCTTGGCAGGCCACACTAATGACGCTGCAACTGGAGAACATGCAAAACGTGAAATTGGCTAATATGGACTACCAAATGTATACGGAACAATTTCAACAGGCCATATCTCAAGCCCATGAACAACTTGGTTACGAACAGAAGCTTACATATAGTCGTCTGCTCAAAGAAATTAAAGATCCGACCGTGAAGAAGCTTCTGCAGGAAGCTTCAGATCTCGGGTTCAAACTGGAAACCAGTGAAGGCTTGTATTACCCCATCATCAATTATGAGATATATCAAAAGTTCAAACCTTTTGTTAAGGCTGATATTGCTGCATACATTAATATTATGGCTACCGAGTCCAACCAAATGACGACTTCAGATGGGGGCATTATCATCTCTTGGAACGAATTAATCCAGCGTGCATTGGAGAAAGAAGCCTTTTTGAACAACTTCCCGAATTCCAATCGCACATCAGCAGTGAAGCAAGGGTTATTTGTGGATTATCTGTTTTACGGAAGTGACAACACGCCTGCTTATGATTGGTACACGGATGAAGAAATTCGCACCATGGACCCTGTGGTGAAACAGGCTTACGAGAAAGCTTTGGCTTACCGGGAGCCCGATACGCAGAGTGTTCTTCTGGACACTATGGAAAAGATTTTACTGGTTCTCAATCAGAATAATGATGAGCTTACACCTGAAGTCAGAGCAATCATTGAACCTGTTCAACAACAATTTGTCCGTGAATAATCAGATGCTGAATCGCAAAATGTGAATGCCAAAAAAGCGGCAATCCTCGTGACAGAGGTTGTCGCTTTTAAGTTTATATATCAAGTCGTTACGTTTGGATCAAAGAGTTGAAGTGTCTATTGATGTAAGTTTGTTCGGATTGACAACGAGATACACGCCCTCAATCCGCTCTCCGGAAGCGTCCAACTCCAAACAGAGTACCTCGGACAACTGCCCTTCTTTCATCAACGCGAGTTGAAGTTCGCCATTGATCCACATCGGTACCCATTCCCTTTCACGCAATCGTGTAAGGACTCGACGTGAGGTCAGGAGTGCAAGCACACCTTTGTGCACATTCATTGTTCTCATAACCGTATGCACAACGCCACCGCCATCTGCTGTAAATACAGGCTGATCTGCCAGTAACTCCAGCATGGCAGAGACGTCATAACGAAGGAAAGCCGTTGTAAAACGGCTCAGCAATTCACCTTTGGCTATCATATCCGCATCACTCTGCTCGATCGGCGGAAGTCTTTCAGGCAGATTTCGTCTGGCGCGGCTAAAGATTTGACGACAGTTACTCTCCGTTTTGCCCAGCCAATCCGCTATTTCAGAATAATCATATCGGAACGCTTCACGAAGGACAAAAACAGCCCGTTCCATGGGCGATAGACGCTCCAACATGACCAGATAGGCGTAGGAGATCAGCTCTTTTTTCTCCATCGTTTCCTCTGGCATGTTCGCCTCTTCACTGTCACCGATCGGCTCTGGCAGCCACTCACCAACATAACTTTCCCGCTGATTACGAGCGGAATTTAGCAGATTCAAGCTTCGGTTCACAATCAATCTGGCGATGTAGGACTTGGGATTACGAATATCCTGAGCAGACGTACTCTGAATCCCCGCAAAACAATCCTGCACAATATCTTCAGCTTCTACCACACTGCCCAACATGCGGTAAGCTATTGAAAATGCATATTTTTTATAACGAATATACAACTCACCAACGTCCAGAGAAGACACTTCTGGCTCATTGGCATGGAAATTAGAATTCATAAGAAGCCTCCCCTGGCATGGTGCGTGTATTTTTAGTTAAAGCAACCCGGATACATCCCAGTTGTAATCGCAATCCGGTTCCAGTTATTAATCGTGTTAATGGCCAGAATCAGATCCACCAGTTCGGATTCACTGAAATGTTCACGGACCTTATCGTACAACGCAAGTGGTACACCATGTTCCGAGATTCGGGTCACCGCCTCAGCCAGCTCCAGCATAACACGTTCTTGATCCGTGAAGAAAGGCACTTCACGCCACACACTTAGCAAAAGAATATGATCCGCGTAATCTCCCAGTTTCATCAGATCTTTGGCATGCATATCGAGACAAAAAGCGCAGCCATTAATCTGGGACACTCGGATTTTTAACAGCTCATACAATACTTTATTTTCAAATTGCCCGGATATATATTGCTCCATTGCCATCATCGCTTTAAAAGCACCTGGACTCGCTACTCTGTAGTTCGTTCTTAAATTCATTTTTCATTCGCCTCCGTCATTTGGTTTACATACTGTAGACAAATGAAGGCTGGGATCTGTGACATTCTTTGCGAAAATCTTTTTATGCCCACAAGAATAGTTGCTCAACTAACGAATATTCACACTTAGATTCTGATGGCAGGACAACCTCCATGGAGTTAATAATCAGTAATGGAAAAACATACTGAAAGGTTGTTCTCTTTTCTACAATTAACATCTAACGTAAGAAAAATCCGCGTTTTTCCGTATTCATGTACGGTTTTTGCTGTAGCGTTTGTGATTTTAACCAAAAGCAGGTTGGATATATTGATATTTTGACCAAAAGAGTAGTAACATACGGCTAATGAAGTTAACTTTTCTGACATTAAAAAGAGAATCGTTTATCCATATCAGCAAGGAGTGTTTCCTATGATAACTTCCAACGCAAAACATACAATGACCTCCGAATTACCTAGAGGGTGTACGTTCACCGCTGAAGACTGGCATGTATTATCCCAATATTGGTACCCGGTAGCCCAAGCAACCGAAGTAACAGACAAACCCCTGTCTGCTCAATTACTCGATGTGAAGCTGGTTCTCTATCGCAGTAATGATCAGATTGTGGTAGCCAAGGATCTTTGTTTTCACCGCGGGGCCCCACTTAGTAAAGGCTGGGTAGAAAATGGCGAGATTGTCTGCCCTTATCATGGTTTCCGTTATAATTGTGAAGGAAAATGTACCGCAGTACCTGCGCACCCAAGCTCCAAGATCTCGCCTAAGCTCAAACTTATCGTGTACCCGACAGTCGAACGTTATGGCTTGATCTGGACCACTTTGGCGGGAACGGAAGAACAGATCCCCTCCTTCCCTGGATGGGATGATCCGGATTATATCAATATTCTGCCACCCAACTTTGACATTGCTGGTTCCTCTGGACGACAAATGGAGGGATTCCTGGATGTATCCCATTTTGCCTATGTGCATACCGAGACGTTTGGTGATCGAAACAACACCGAAGTCCCCCAATACAAAGTGAAACGCGAAGGTAATGAGTTACTGGCGGAGTATTGGAGTACTGTAAGTAACTATGGCAAAGGGCAAGATCTTGTTGCACCTGAAGGTTTCCAATGGCTGCGTGAGTTTCGAGTGTTCCCACCTTTTGCGGCTTCTCTTACGGTACATTTCCCAGGAGACGACAAGCTGAATATTCTGAATTGTGCTTCGCCAATCTCTGCCCGTTATACACGTTTATTCTGTCCAATCACACGCAACTTTGACAAAGACGCTCCGATTGAAGACACAATCAAGTTCAACTTGCAGGTATTTGAAGAAGACCGCGAGATGGTCGAGTCACAGAAACCGGAGGATCTGCCCCTTGATCTGCATGCCGAGGCCCATATTCCCGCAGACCGTACTTCGATTGCTTATCGTCAATTGTTAACGGAGCTTGGCTTGGGACGAAATTACACATCGTAAATTAAATCATATATAAGTTCAACTAATGAATATTTAATTGAACTTATGTAGGTGTTCTTCAATCTCAGGCAAGCTATCGATGATGGATGTCGCGCCTAAAAAGTCTTGAAGTACTATCCTGCGGTCTCTGGGGAATGGGTTGAAAATTTTCTTAGGAACTCAGGACATCTTATTTGGCCTCTAGGTCCTCATTTAAAATTGTAAGGAACCTCAGACTCGTTATTTCCCAAAATCCCCCGATAAAAACACTTCATACGGCTGTTTATTCTGATATAACGTGTCACAGATTCTTTAGATTTCTGGGCACGCTTCAAACCCTTGATTAAGACGCCTACGATTCGTTAGCACTCCATGCTCCGGACACGTTCAGGTATGCATCGGCTTTCAGCAGGTTTGAAGACAACTTTAATCAACAAAAGAAGCGTTCCTTTGCGGACGCTTCTTTTGTTATACCTAATTTAACTAAAATACTTATGTGTATTAGATAAACCTCGCCTCAGGAACGTCATCTTTCCTCTTGATTATTCGTATTCACAGGAAGCTCTCTATAATACGGACAGCCCGGCTCATGAATAATACGTGGATCAACCCAAGTGCCCCAGTACGGAAGACGGTTCACGTAAGGTTGCATGTTTGGTTGGTTGTTGGGCTGCATGTTTGGTTGTACATTGGGTTGTGTGTTGGGTTGCATGTTTGGCTGTACATTTGGTTGTACATTAGGCATTACGTAAGGCTGATGATTCACATTTGGAGCACTGTTAGAGACAGGAGCAGTTGAAGGCTGGCAATCTGCCGGCGGGCCAATAATCACTGTTTTTTGAATGGGAGCAAGTGCTTCTTGAACTTTTTTCTCATCCAGACAGTACGTATAAGCCAAAAGTTTTGCAGGTGTAAGACGTAAGGTGTCTGAGCCAAATATCGCTTCAGGAACCGGTGCATCAAAGATTGCGAGTAAGTGCGTGTGATCTGCAGTGGCCACTTCATAGTGCCACCAGCCTTGAGGAACGTTAGCCACCTGCCCCGGAGTAATCGGGAAATGAAGAAGCTCGTTGGTAAATGGATTAATGAGGGAAACAACTGCCGCACCGCTGATGCAGTATACCAACTCCGTTGCATTCTGATGCGTATGTGGTTCAACCACATTGCCCGTGTTGAGGAAAATATCCAGTAAAGAAGCATTGCCCAGTGTGTTTAACTGCTTGATGGAAAGAGCGTTAATATAGTTGTTCTCATCCTTCTTGAATAACGGGTTATTGCTCAAATCGTAAGTAAATTCGGTGGTTGGTAAAGTGTAATCCATGTATGAGGTTGCCAAAATAAAACGCCTGCCCTTCGCTCTCGGTTTAGGTCATAACCTATATGCCAGCTTATGCCCAGCGCCCAGATACGTGAGCCCATTTCCGCCAAGTTTTCCTCGCATAACAAATATCCCTGACTCGGACATCCCGAGAGCAGGGCTCATTGGCTATTAAAGTTCTGCTTCGTCGGAGATGTCATCACAACTAATCCCTAATGGAGTACTGTTCAAATTTACACTCTGAAGCCAACTCATTCGCTTGACCATCTCTGGCATTCCCTCGATCAAACCATCAGTTACACTCAAATAACGTAGTTTCTTTAATTTCTCCAGTTCAGGCGGAAGCTCACAAATACCCGAGTACCCTATATCCAGAGTTACGAGTTCGCTCAATTCACCAATCTCGGCTGGAATATGTTTCAGACCAAGATCCGACTTCTCCTTTGGCTTCCATCCGGTCGGAACATGATAAGAACTGCCGCAATAAATTCTAAGCTCTCGAAGTTGTTTCAATTTTCCAATGTCTTGGTGAATACCTTCCAAATCCGCCGTCATGATCTCCAATTCTTCCAATGATGTCAGTTCGAAAAGGGCTGGAGGAAGCGTATAAACATCCTGCTCAAAAATTGTCAAACGTTTCAAGTGCTTTAATTCCCGAATACGTTCCGGAATCTCTTTCAAGTAATGTGAACTAATATTCAGCACATCCGTCTGATGTCTAATCGCATCGTCCAGTAAGCAATGAATGTCTTGATGTCGATCTAATCTAAAAAATAACCCAGTGATTCGCTCCATTAGCTCAATTGCTTCTTCTTGTGTAATATGCATGCCATACATATTCTCATGAGCAACAGTGTAGAAGTAGTCACTTCCATCCTCGTTCAAAAAACAAAGATCATCTGGCATTGAGGGATAACACCAGTCATGAAAGCGGTTGGCTTCCTCCTTGAGGATCTGCCCTGATTCCGGCGTGCAACGATATATGTAATAAATCCCCTCTGAATACATGGCGCCACTTTTCATCATCATTTCTTCCATCGTACTGCTCTCAATCAAATACGGATCCAATCTCCGTAACACTGTAGTAACTCTTTCAGGTGTAGCTTCCTCAGCATACTTTCTATCAACCAGCACAAACCGGTCTGTCTTCTCGATCAATTCGTCAATCAACAGTTCATAGGCCGTTCCTCTTGGATCAGTGTGAAAAGCTACGGCTACCATATGTTCCCCCTCATTACTCATTATTCATCAATCTTCAATCTGCTGTATCATCTGAAACCACTGTGGCATAGGCTGATATCATCAATCCAGTCATTGGAGGCTTATTACATGGCATACGGCCCTGGTTCAGTTTCATCCCCGCAATCTGCGGGTTATCCTTACCCTTATTATCCGTCACCCCCACCGTATCCTTACCCTTATCCCTATCCATACCCGCCCATCGTTCCTGTTCCACTACCATATCCGATCGGTGGTCCTTGGTGGCATGGTGGATATCCCGGCGGTGGTTACCCCGGTGGACACCCTGGTCATTTCCCAGGAGGTGGCTATCCAGGCGGACCTCATGGAGGCGGGCCGGGTGGTCCAGGTGGACACGGAGGACCTCCAGGCGGAGGATTTCACGGACATCGTTTCTTCCAGTGGTAATCATTAAACTCATTCAAAGTACTTGTTCAGATAAAGGAGCTGCTTCGGCAGCTTCTTTATTATTGAAGGAATTGTCTAATCGTGCAGGATTTTAATAGGTGATCTCATCCATCATCTTCAGATTACGGTTCGACATGCTGAGGAGATCCGTGAAGGTAGGTGTAAGGTAATAAACAAAGTCCGGATCGTGCACGTACATAATAATCTGCCCATACGTGCCTTCCGCCGTTGGATCAAAATCGAGCATCAGATACAGTGAACCACCTGCAATTGTTGCAAAAGGAATCCATGGTTTATGGAAAAGGTATGGTTTGATCTCCGGGTCCAGCTGGCTGATCTCTTCGGCAGAATAATACTCTTCAAGCTTCTCATCCACTTCACAGAAGTATTGTTTGGTCTCTCGAATCTCTTCCAATGACATCAGATAAAAGGGTGTACATCGGCCCGTCTCGGCATCACCCGGGTACAGTACATGCAACCCGTAGCCACTACCGTCTTTCCTTTGGTAAAAGGCACGAAAATCGCCAGGCAGCCGGACGCCATACTCCTTTTCGAATAGATCCAGACTTTCCTCGGATGCACCTTCCCGATGTTGATATTCTTCAAACAATTGCCGAATCTCTTGATCCTGTATTCTCTCATCTAACAAGTGATTCAACTCGTCCATTAGCACGTTTAATGATACATTCGGCTCCAATCTCACCACACCTCCCCTAACTCAGTTCTTCTCTTCTTGTAGATACTGATGATATTCCCAAAACGCTTCTTCCTCTCCGCCGCCTTCAATTAGAATCATGACTGCGTAAGATAACAAATTAAGCCATTGTTCCATCAATGTCACCTGTTCGTCGGAAATGAGGTTGTTGCTGCGAAGCATGCCTTCGGGTTCAACGGCCCAAGCACGGGCCATATGAGTAATTCCCCATAGACATGCCATGACTTCCCGATCCAGTGAAGGCCGTGCAAGTTGGGACGCCAGAACACGCAGTATCTCCATCAACTCATGAAAATTCTCCTTAATCAAATGTCCACGGAAAGGCCGCAGACTGCCAATAAAACCGTTCTCCATCTTGGGATGACTCAGATCATCATAAGAAAAGGAGTGACATTTTAATAACGTTACAGCCTCTTCACGTTCCATCCCTTCACCCCTTTGCAGGTTGTAATACGACCTTACCAGCGAAGAGGTTCTTCTCCACGCCACAACACATACCGCTCCAACTCACGAAGAGTGCCTGTACCGATCGCGTACTCGTCCATTTCTTTGGAACGAAGATCAAGCACATGCAGCATGCCACCATATGTACCAACTGCCAGCTTGGACTGCTCTGGTGATACAGCGAGAGAATAGATCGTACTACCCACAAAATGACGCCATACTTCCTTACCCTCGCCATTTACACAATATAGATAACCATATGCATCCCCAAGCACCATGCCCGCCTCTATTTCCACTGCTGCATACACTCGTGCATTCTCATCCATCACTGGCCAATCTTCCTTCGTTTCGTTGCCTGCGATTGATTCCAGCGGGACCAGTATCGTGACCCCGTTATAGAAATGACATGCGTTAAACCAGACGTTCTGGTTATTACTGGTGAATGCCGCATAATGAGGGTAGCTCGATTCTGGATAGAGAGAGTATGTCTTGTTCAGCTGGCGGTCCATCACCATATGATTGCTTCCTTGGCTGCCATAGGCAATCCATCTACCATCCCTTGATACAGCTGCATGTCCCATATCTATCTGTGTATCCTCTAGCTCATACTCTTCGATCTCTGCCAGATCGGGATGAAGCAAGGTCACCTGGGCTTGTGTGACGAGATATATCCCGTATCTTGAATGTATGAGTAGTGCTTTGCCTTCATCGATAGGTATAAGTCCTTCAAGTGTCCGTTCGGGATGCTCACAGTCCGCAAGTGATTCAATCCGAGGTAATGCCGACTGTATCCGGGCTTGAATATCTTCCCATTGATATGTCGCTATCTCCTGTCCTTCCAACTTGCGATCTGGCTGACGAATGATACGAATCCCATCCGGTCCTGCAAGCGCAAAGTCAAGTCCATCCGATGAGCAACCTGCAAAAGTATATGGAGAGATCAACTGCCATCCGTGCTGATCCATCGTATATATCTGACTATTCTCCGTGAAAATCCCCGTATTACATACAATCGTTTCCTCGTTCAGATAACCTACAACTTTGACCGCTTGCATGGAAGCCTGAAACGCCTCGTTCAATGGCCACGTCGCTGCGGGTAGCTCATGTCGAAGCACCTCCACATCACCATGGAGATTGGCCTGTCTCACCATATGGAATACTTCAGTACTCATTCCGCTTCTGGAGTCTCCCTCCAACTCGGATTCATCCGGTTGCTCTCCCTGCATACTTCTCCGGACAAATGCATTGACATCCCTTGCATAACGCTTGCCTTCATTGCGCCATTGTTCCGCAATGTCTTCCTTTAACCAACTCATAGGTGTCCCTCCACTCTGCCCCTATTCATATGCCGTACAATGATGAGCCTGCAAGAACATACTGATTTCGTTATCCGTCGCCTCCTCCGCACCATTCTTTTCTTCATAGAACAGGGCAACTTCTCTCCCAGCTGCATAGTTAAATCGTAAATATCCTCCCATCGACACCATGAACATCTTGCACATGTACTCATTCTCCAACACAGCATCCCACTTAAATTCTGTTTTGCATGTATCGGCGAGTTCCTTCATGGAGCTTCCCTGTTCCGTCCCTGAAAAATGGTAAAACGTATGTTTCCGCAGCTCATTCCACGGCTCAAAATAAAGTGGCGTTATTGGTTTATCCTGATGGTAATACCCACAATAGATCCGGTCCAGCGTTTCGCCAAATTCAGTCTCCGAGCATGTCCATAAGGTGATATTTTCATCATGACGCGGTAGCCACAACAGCCCCTCAACTTCCGGATGAACAGCAAGGAAATCTCCATCTACAGAACTGCCGATGGAGATGCACTGCTCAAGTTGATGCTGACTTATAGGCGAATCATCCGTATGTATCCAAAAATCATATTCAACAAAAGGCTTCAACACTTCTGGGTCCGGTCTCTGCACATTCATCCACCCCGTATATGTACCTTCCCCGTAGTGCTCAATCCAGGTGCGGTATGATAAAGGTAGCGAGATGCCGTGCTGTTGTTCAAAGTGATCCAGTTCCTCTGTTGGAACCGGCTTAACTACACGGGATACAATATACATTTGTCGACATCTCCCATCTCAGTTTGGTTCATTCGTTTTCAGGATCTAAGCCAGTTCTTCCTGTACAATTTCAGTCCATACTCCTTTACGATTCAGAATGCGAACGGCAAAGGCATCATATCCATCACGCTTGACCTGATCAAAATGCATGCTCTCTCCCGTAATCAGTTCATATGCACCATTTTCATCTACATCTTCGCCAAACTCTTCATCCCAAGGCACATTGTAGTAAGCCGTCAACTCTACTTCAAATATGTCCTCACCTTCAACATCCAGGTAAGGACGAAGGGGTCTGTCATGTAGTGCGTCTTCCGAATAGGTCTCACATAACATAGCATCATAGCCGTGCTTGGCGGTATCAATGAGCAGATAGCGCTCACCCGTGACCGTATGCTCCGCATATACAAGAAGAGGTGTCGAATCATGCCAGGTAATCAGATCATCTTCAGTCAAGTCACCATAATAAAAAATATGGAATTTATCATGACCATCACTCATTTGAAG
This sequence comes from Paenibacillus sp. FSL H7-0940, assembly GCF_037979415.1. Classification (NCBI taxonomy): domain Bacteria; kingdom Bacillati; phylum Bacillota; class Bacilli; order Caryophanales; family Paenibacillaceae; genus Paenibacillus; species Paenibacillus sp. FSL H7-0940. Next base: position 1,450,108 of record NZ_CP150280.1, on the reverse strand, counting down.
TTTGCCTTTCCACTCCACTTCATCGGACTTTATGTTCTCTTCCTTCCTAATTAATCCTTCCAGATAAGCAGGTCCGTGTTGTACACCATACTCATTCATCATCTTGCCTCCGATTTGTTCATTCGAATAGTAACTACTTTGTGTTCCTCATCCACCGTCAGTTTCACATCAATGTTAAGCTTGTCGCGAAATAACGCCGTAATATTGATATACGGATCGCGGGCAGCTTCGCTACTACCGCCACTATTACGGCTCATTCCCTGATGAATGATGGATTCTACCAGCTGTTTATCTCCCTTGCCGGTGTTATTGTAGGTGTAGATCACCTGCCCATCCTGATCATACAGATTCAAAACCGTTGTGAATTCATTGGCGTTCTCATACTGTCTCTCGGTCTGCACATAGTTGTGATCTGTGCGTTGATAGTTTACCGTACCAGCCAGATACGGATTGTCCCCGCCTGGCTTCACATCATACTCCTTATAAGCCAGATTAAACAGGTATTGGATATGATTCATATCAATCCGGTAGTAAAACTGACGGTTATCTTCCTCTTTGTCCATCGCTGCAAAACTGTTAATCAGCGGCCAGGCCCCATAGGACTTCCCATTAACATCAACGGCCAGAGCATAGTCAGATAATACTGTCTCTTTTTGAAATACACCAAATGTCTGTAAAATAAAATAAGCCGGAATCATCAACATACCCAGAATGACTGCAAAAATAGTAAGTTTAACTCGTAGTTTCATGTCTTCTCTCCTTGCGGCTTTAACTCTTCAATTTCAGTCTCATCCAGTCTTGTGCTGAAGCTTCGACAGTGTACGAACAACCACATCCCTGTTCTTCGCATCCTTGATATATGCCGGAATACTATGTGAAGCCGTTCGTATAGGCATATTGCCGTATTTTACACGCAGGTCTGCGGAGACATAAGCGATGAGATAATTCAGATGCTCCCGATTCACAGCCCATATTATTTTTCCTCTGAAATTATCCAGGAAGTATAATTCCAGCCCGAACACAGGATCTTTCCCTGCACAAATCTCGGAAAAACACCTTTGGTATGTCGGCTTGGCGTGTAATTCAACCTGATTCACAGAACTACAATGCGGACATTCCACATGCGTCGATCGGTGAGACGTCTTCTTCTCGTCTGTGACTTCCACGTTAAACCAACGTTCACATACAGCACAATTCCCCTTGGCTTTATATTGATATACTGGTTCTTCAAAAGCTTGAGCGTAACATTCGTAACACTTCCATCCCAGTTGACCATTCCGTTGATCAATCGAAGCGTGCCCACCGCATTTGGGACATTTCACATCAATCCGCTCTCCCCGTCGAAGGACCGAATAGAAACTATACTTATACGCACCTTCATCTTCGAAACGTTTCATCCTGTATCCACCTTTCTTCTAAAACTACGACATACACAGCGTCAAAATACTCAACATTTACCAATCCATCTCTCTAAAATTATATGAAACTCCGTTGCTCAGCACAACAATTGAAGACAGATTGTTGGAAATGCCTCTAATACGACATACCCAAGTGTGTGCCTCATCACACCCGTCTCCACCTCGATAACGTAATCTATAACTAAATAACTACTGAAATGAAAGAAAACCTGCTTTTTAGATTGTGAAAAACATCACTTGAGTAAAGGTTGTGCAACTATGTTCTCCTTACTGAATGTATACAAATGGTCACTCGTATTTGCTATATTCACAGCAACTCTCTCTCACTGTAGTTCAACCGACACGGTTAAACCTGTTCACCACGATGAAGTCTCCTCCTCCTCCTCCTCTGCGATCAGTCAACCCCCGGTGGACCCGATCATTCGCAGAGAAGGTACTACGGTATATATTGAAATGACAGCCCAGGTTACAGATGTCGAAATCTCCAAAGGAGTGATATACAACGCTTGGACATTTAATGGTACCGTCCCCGGACCCGTCCTACGAGTGACCGAGGGAGATACCATGGTGTTCACGTTGAAAAATAAAGATTCCAGCCTGCCTCACTCCATGGATTTTCACGCTGTACATGCTGCTCCCAGCAGCAAATTTATTGATGTTATGCCAGGCAAGGAAGGTACGTTCACCTATCCAACCTCCTCACCCGGTGTATTCATGTATCACTGTGGAACTAAACCGGTTCTTGCCCATATCGCAAACGGGATGTACGGCATGATTATTGTTGATCCCAAAGCAGGATACCCTTCCGATCACTTGGTAGACCGTGAGTATACTCTTGTTCAGAGTGAATGGTATAAAGAGCATGATTATGAAGCTTTTTTGAACGGGGAACCGGATTATGTCGTATTTAACGGCAATGATTATGGATTAATAAAACATCCCCTGTTAGCCAAAGTAGGAGATACGGTGCGAATCTATGTCAGTAATGCAGGACCCAATGAAGTCTCATCCTTCCACGTTGTGGGTACCATTATGGACCGTGTGTATACCGATGGGAATCCACGCAACATCCAGTATGGAATACAGACGGTTATGCTTCCCGCAAGTGGTGGAGCTGTCGTAGAGTTCACCGTGACCGAAGAAGGTGATTATGCGATTGTAACCCATCAGTTCAACCATGTAGCCAAAGGAGCTGCCGCTGTTCTGCGTGTGACCAAGGATGGAACTGATCATGGTGGACCCGCGATGTCTCACTGAGACATGACAATAGATAATGGCTATACCTATCCTGAACCATTCGAGGTGATTAAACGATGATCTGTACACACGAAGCGAAGGATGCCTGTTTCTCCAAAGTATCTCTGTTCCAGCATCTTGATCCATCCGAAGCTGTCTTGTTGATCTCCCTTCTGCATACCCGCAAATATAACAAAGGCGAAGTTGTCGTCCAGGAGGGAGAACGCTCAGATACGCTTTATGTGGTTCATCAGGGAGGTGTGAAGTTATCCAAATACAATGAAAATGGCAAGGAACATATTATTCGGTTTCTGTTTCCCGGTGATTTCTTCGGACAAGATTCCCTGTTACACCAAAAACCACATGTCGCAAACGCCGAAGTTCTGGAGCCTTCGGCCATCTGCTCTATCAGCAAGCATGACTTTGACCAATTACTTGAACACGATCCGAAGCTTGCTTATCATTTCCTGCTTGCCATTACCAAGCTGCTCCGTGAAACAGATGAATGGAACAGCTCGCTAAGTGCGATGACAACGGAACAGAAGATTGCCAAGTTGCTTTTGTATTTCCATACCCGAAATCATGCAAAACATGAGATCCGCTTGCCTGTATTCAAAAAAGATATGGCTCTGTTACTCGGGATCACACCCGAAACACTTAGTCGTAAACTTGCCATGATGCAAACTCAGGGACTGCTTCAGGTTACAGGAAACTGCATCCTTATTCTGCAATTGGAGCAGCTTAGGGAAAAAATTGAATCGCCTGCCCGAAGCCAATGAACTGGGTAAGAAAGCTTGTGGATGCGAGGAAGCTGTTTTGGCAAAAAAGAGTATCCGATCAGAAACCACTCTGTTCGGATACTCTTTTTATATAAATTCAACCAATAGATCGGAAGCTTGTTCTGTCATCTACAGATCCAGCAACAGCGACACAAGCAATCCCATAGATGCAATCAAACCCACAATTGGCCCACCCTCTTCAAAGGCTTCCGGCATCATCGTCGAGCAGATCATGGCAATGATTCCGCCACCTGCAAATGCACCAATCGCTGCACCCATCTCCTCTGGAAGCTGCTCCAGAAACAGATATCCACCCAGTGCTGCAATCGCGGAGATCAATAGTACACTAAGCCACATTAATATGATTTTGCCACGACTGTATTTGCCCTGTAGTCCAACCGTACTGGACAGACCTTCAGGAATGTTGCTGACAAAGATCGATACTACCAGGACCACACTGACACCGTTACCGGCCAGTAAGCTGGCACCAAGCATGATGGATTCCGGGATAGCATCCATTACTGTTCCTGCAAAGATCCCAAGCCCGCTTTGGTTCGAGTCTCCCGAATTTGCCGAACGTTTACGCCCTGCCCCTCCCTTTGCAGAAACGAGCAGGTCAAACAAGGTATACACGACGGCACCCGCCGTAAATCCAATGGCTGTAGGTATTATTCCTCCATCATTCAGCGCATCTCCGAGAAGTTCAAAGGTCGCTGCACCAATTAATGTTCCTGTCCCAAAAGCCATGATCCAGCCAATAACTCGTTTGGGAATCTTTAGAAACAAGGCTGCGAGTGCGCCAATGACAACCGCTGAGGCAGAGATGCCGCCCCACATGAATGCAGTCCACATCCGGGCCGACCCCTCTCTTGTTCAATCATATTCTATCATTCCATTAACCCAGGTTGAGTAATCAAAAACAGTGATGTGGCTTTACGGTGATCTATATCACCTGATGTGTTCAAAAATCACGTTATGATGAAATGATGTCGTCGTTCAGAACTATGAACACAGAGAGGAGAGATTCTCATGAGTAGGGTAAACAAAGATACAACAACGGAGTTTCTACAACAGTTCCCCATCTTCCAGGACCTTAGCCCCGAGGAATTAAAGCAAGTCGAAGATATCGCCATTTCCAGAAGTATTCAGAAGAAATCGGTTATTTTCAGCGAAGGAAGCGAAAAAGAAGCTGTCTTTTTTATCCGTACCGGCATTGTAAAGGCTTATAAAACCGATGAGAACGGGCATGAACAGATTGTCTCTTTCCTCAAAACAGGAGATATGTTCCCACACACCGGCTTTTTTAATGCGCACCCTTACCCGGCCACCGCAGAAGCCATTACCCCTACCGAACTACTAGCCATACCTGTCCGACTTTTCGAACGATTAATGCTGAGCACACCTTCAATTGCGATCAAAATTATGCGTGTGCTCGGTGATAAAATAAGAGAATTACAGGATAAATTGCAGGTGCTCTCTGGTCAGGATGTACGCAATCGTGTACTTTCCTTCCTTCTCATGCTTGCAGATCAGCACGGACAAATGCATGGAGACCAGATTATCATCAACCTGCCCATGACACATCAGGAGTTTGCCAATTCTATTGGTACAACAAGGGAAACAGCGAATCGGCTTTTAAACCAGCTTACAAAAGAGAATTTGCTCGAAGTGGATCGCAGCCGGATCATCATTCATGATTTGCAAGCTTTGAAGGAACAAAGGGATACGTGACCACCCTGCACCCAGCTACACTGTTTTCTCCCACGCTATTACATTAAACTGTGTGTGCACAAAGAGACCTTAACGACCGTAATCAATGTTAAGGTCTCTTTCGCATTCACAATTAGCAATATGCGTATCAGGATATTGTTAGCTTTGGCTTGCCCATGGCAATATTTCCATACAGGATTCTGACTCAAATAAGGCGAGACTATGACATTAAAAAATGTGTGAGCAGGCTCACACAGCCCCCCCTTCACGTTTTCTATAATCAAATTGCAACACCACACTATCCCTATTTGGAGGAATGACACATGAACACATACGCAGCAACCATTAATGCCACGGAGTATCCACCGCATTTGAAACATAAAGTTATTTTCGAAACGTTTGATCATTTGCGACCACAGGAATCCATGTTGCTTATTAACGATCACGATCCAAAGCCTCTTCGATTCCAGTTTCAATCCACACATCCCGATGGCTTCAACTGGGAGTATATTGAGCAGGGTCCTACAACCTTCCAAGTCAAAATCAGTAAATTATAGATTGGAGCTGAACGGCTATGGCGCACGTTGAAATCATTGACGATACTACACTTCGCATCACGCTACGGCTGGAAGACGCCACAACCATGGTTCAATTGGCACAGCGTGAGCAAGCGGAATATGCGCAAGAGATTATCACCATTTACGAAAAAATGCCTGTGTTCGAATATACTCATTTCTGTTTTTACGCCTATGACAGTGCAAGACTTTTTGAGCGTTTGCTCGGCATGGACCCCAAAGCCTATCTGTCCTTCTCCCTCGATGCGCCGGAGTCATTCTTCTATGCGCTGTACGGTGGAATGGCCGCCCTGTATGAATCATCTCTGCAGTTGGTACAGCAGGCGGATGTAGCTAGTGCAGGATCGGATGTGAACGCACATGTCTCCATCTGATGTCCATATTGTCGAATTGGATGTGCGTCCTCATCTAAGTAAAAAGTTAGAGCCGTTTCAACTGATCATGGACACGGTCAAAGGCCTTCGACATGAAGATGTCTTTGTACTCCATGCTCCATTCAAACCAACGCCCCTGCTCGGTATTCTCAAGATGAAAGGATACTCCAGCACATCGGAACGAAAAGGTTCAGATCACTGGGTTACCACGTTTGTGCACAAAAAAAATAAAACCGGTGCCAAAGCATTATCTGCAATGGTTTTATCTGGATCGGAAGTCGATTCTGAGCCCGGTTCAGACGAAGAATCAGCTTCATGCAAAGGCCATCCGGAGGAGCAAGCTGTTGCGATTGAAAACTTTGAATCTCTACAGACGCCCACCGTTATACTGGACAATCGCGGATTGGAACCGCCACAACCCATGATGCGAACACTTGCCGCACTGGAACGTTGCAATCCTGGGGAAGTCGTACTGATTCATAATGACCGTGTGCCAGTCTTCTTGATTGAAGAGTTAAACAATCTCGGTTGCCCCTTCACGGTTGAGGATCAAGCCGATGGTACGGCCAAAGTGAGAATTGAAAAAGGGTAAGGAGGCAAAGGCCATGTCCAGGTTGCCGTTTCTTTTTATCATCACGGGCATCTTTGGATTTGTAATGTATCACGCATTCTCCCTGCTCTCGCTGACAGGCTGGCTTGGTGATGAACTCAGAGGACCCGAAGGCTGGTTTCATGCCCATCTGTTTGTGCTCGGGTGGGCAACCATGCTGGCTATGGGTGCCGTTTATCAGTTGATACATGTTATTTTGCAATCCAATATCTACAGTCTGTTTCTTGGTTATTGTCATTATTTCTTGTTCAGTATCGGAATCGTGGGCATGTTATACGGCTTCATCCGTGCAGATGTCATCTGGATTGCGGGTTCTGCTACACTCGCGCTCTCGGGCATTCTGTTGTTCGGATGGAATATGGCCGTTACCCTCTTCCGTGCCTCACAGTGGAATCCGGTAACAATCAGTGCAGCGTGTTCCTGTCTTTATCTGGTTCTTACCGGGCTATCCGGTATGCTGATGGGTCTGAATTTTGCCTTTGGTGATTGGAATGGTCTGCATGAACGATTATTCGGTGCACATATCTGGATGGGAACCTTCGGCTGGTTTGGCATGTTAATTACCGGCTTCAGTTACAAAATGCTGCCCATGTTCTACCTGTCCCACGATTATTCCATTCCACTGCAAAAAGTGGTCTTGGTTCTGTGGAATGCAGCTGTAGTTACAGGTGTTATCGCATTTCTGACAGGTATCAAGGGAGGATTGCTCTGGCTTGCGCTCTTACTTCTAACCGCCGCCCTTCTCTTCTATGTGTATCACTTGGAGCAAATTCAGGAGAAACGGCACAAAAGTAACCCAGGTCCGGGCATTCGCTGGTCTGTCTATGTAAGTCGTGCGTTTGCTGTATATGCTGTTGCACTACTGATCTATTCCTCGCAAGGGACTGAGTTGCTGCTCCATCCACGTGTTGTTCTGCTGTCTGGATGGGTATATCTCGGGGGCTGGGTGTCTCTCACCATACTTGGTTATGCCTCCAAAATCGTGCCTTTTCTATGGTGGACCCACAAATATGGCAAGCAGGCCGGCAGACCCGGAACACCGCTGATGGCAGGTATGTTGAATGAACGGTATGTCAATTGGGGTATGCTCGCCATGGTCGCTGGAAGCCTTTTGCTTATCAGTGGAATTCTGATTAATCTGGCTGAGGTCATGATGGTTGGAGGAACGATACTGTCTCTTGTCTCCATCATTTATATAACAAATATTGCTTTGGTATTCAGACGTTAATATTAATAAGGTGGACTGGAGAGTGAACATGATGGAACAAACCACGCATTTGCTAGAATGTCTCAAGGAAGTGTATGACCCTGAATTAGGTGTCAATATCGTTGACCTGGGTCTGGTGTATGAAGTAAGGGAAGAGCCTGAACGGGTACATGTACGGATGACGCTGACTACACCAGGTTGCCCGCTGCATGATACGATTGTCGGTGCGGTGAAATGGGTTTTGCAGGAAAATACAAATAAGACCGATATTGATGTTCAAGTCGTGTGGGAGCCACAATGGTCTCCACAGCTGATGTCAAATGAAGCCAAGGAAATGCTGGGATACTTCTAAGCAGAATGACTATAGACCGGATGAATGAACAAGTTGCTGGCGGAATACAAAGAAGCGTACTTAAGATCTGATGTTCTCAGACCCAGGTATGCTTTTTGTTTTGCGATGGAAGCCACACTTGGTCAAGGTATTCTTGAATAAAAAATAAATAAGGAAACTCCAGAATAGAGTTTCCCATATTAGTGCCGATCAGTGAATCATTCTATCGATTCCTTGATATTAGATGTTAGATGTCCTTTGCATAGGATGCTGCTGGCACTTTGTTTAACACCACGAACAAACGAACCTCCTGATCTCCTGTATTATGGAATGCAAACTCCACTTCACCGCCGCAATGAATTACATCCTCTTGTTTCACCTCTTGTTCTTTTCCATCCAGCATAAGTGTGCCTGTGCCTTCAACCACCAGCAAAATAACGTCTGTGCCCGGATGTTTATGAACGGGAAGCTGCTGACCTGGCAGAAAATGAAGGACAAAGGTCACTCCACCACCCTGTTGGAATAAAACTCGTTTCGTGAAACGGTCCTCACTAAATGTTTTAACTTCTTGCAATGACGTGATACTCATGATAATCGTCCTCCTCGATAATATAATCTGTGAATGCATTCATCTTATCGCAAAAAAGCCCGCGTTTCCTTGATCTGAATCAAGAAAATGCGGGCAATGAACAAATCATGGTCGGTCCTAATGACCGTCTGTTTCTAAGATGGTTACACCATCATTTTGCGCAGAGAAGCGATATATCTCGAACGTATAATGATGAAATAAAACGTCTGTGCAAGTACAAAGGCACCAAATACAGTCAACACCGGCATCGTATAATTGGTAATACCGAATTCAGTCAGGAATGGCTTAACTACGACCAAAGTTTCAATGATGGCTACCCCGATCGGTAAAAAGAACAAAATGGCAATCTGAACGGTGGATGATCGTTTCATCTCCTGGAAACTGAGACCCATTTTCGAAAGAGAATGCACCATCTTTCCATCCGCTTCAAGATCGGTATGCAGTCTGAAATACAGAAAGCTTGCGGAAGAGATCGAGAAGATTAATCCGATAAATATGCCCAGGAAGGTAAAGAGTGCTGTACCCTGTCTGAATCTTTCAAAATCATCGTACCGCGTACTCAGATATCCAGACTGGTTATCCGTTGAAGCATTGCTGCTTCGGATGGAATCCGCGGAGGATAGAAGCTGATCGCTAACCATGGCTTCCGAAGAGTGGCGATCAGGTACAGCATGACCCCATGCAGGAATCTGATACAGGTATTTACCAGATATCATATTATCTTTGATCTGTTGGGCAATCTCTTCATACTTCTCATCCGGTAGGACAACTACACCTGTAGCATAGAGTAGGGTTCCAAACTGTGGATCGATATCTGTATCCGTAACCCTAACTTCCAGCGGACTAGCATTCAGAGTCAACGTCAACTTGTCTCCCTTCGCATAATCACGAAATCTGTTGCGCTTTATCTGATCCTGACCCTTCTCATTGCGGGTATCCACAAATACAGCGGACCCGGTATCCAATTGGAACATCTTTCTCCCTTGTGTCAGATTGTATTGGTTGTATTGACTAAGCGGCATAACCGAGACAGCACTCTGATCTGCATCAGACCAGAAATATTCAATATAGACTTGCTGATAATCCAAGCCTGCGGCTTCAAGTTTCGAATCAATAGCGCTCATATCCAGTTGCTCTGTTGGTCTGAATACGTTGTATTGAATTGCAAAATCGTTGTTTGTAAACTGTTCCCGGTTCTCCTGATCCAGTGACAAAATTACAACTGCACTCATTGAAGCAATCGCAATCACCACGGTCACCATAAAGAGCATGCGGGCATTATCCTTCATTTTATAACTCATCTCTGAGATCCACAACAGACGTGTACCATGCCATACCGTTTTACGATTACGCTTCAATAAACGAATGATGAGCACGGAAAGTTGTGAGTAGAAAAAATACGTCCCGGCTATCCCTGTTACTGCTGCAAGCATGATTGTTCCGCCATTTAACCCGTTACGGAGTACCACAAAACCTACTGTAAGTAATGCAAAACCCAGAAGTGAGAAGAACCATGAAGCTTTGGGCTCTTTTTTAGGTTTGTTGGTTCCCGTTAGAAGTTCTAACGTCCGTTTATTTCCGATAAAAAACAATGTGAAGAGTGAAATGCTGAAAAATAATAACAGAAAGGCTCCAATCGTAATCAGAATCGCTTTCACGGGAAAATAAAAGGGCAGATCATCCATCCCGATAAAACGAGTAGTTAACATCAGGAACAGCTTGGACAACAACATACCTCCGCCGATACCGGCAATAATGGACAGGCAGCCGATCAACATGTTTTCCAAAATGACCAATCTCCGAATCTGTGCGGGTTCTGCACCAAGTATGGTCAGAATGCCAAACTCTTTATTCCGAGATTTGAGAAAAGCACTGATGGAATACATAACAAAGAAAAATGCAAACACATATACGATAATTGAAGCGATCTGCATTCCCGTAGCGGTTGTGTCACCCATCGGTAACTCTGTCACATACGGATGATAAATGAACACCGCATAAGCGAAGAATATCATGACCATAAACACACTACTTAGAAAAAAAGCAATATACGCTCGCCCATTCCGGCGAATATTGTTAAACGCGAACTGAGGAAAGCTCATGTGAATTCCCTCCCCAGAAGGATAAAGTATCAATGATCCGCTGGAAAAACGTCTGTCGATTATCTCCACGGTGTACCTCGGCTGCCAGCTTTCCGTCCTTAATGAACACGATGCGGTTGCAATAACTTGCCGCAAGCGGGTCATGTGTGACCAACATAATAGTTGTTTTCTCCTGCTGGTTCATCTGTTCAAGTGACTCCATGACCGCTTGGGATGACGTAGAATCCAGGGCACCGGTGGGTTCATCCGCCAAAACAATCGAAGGCATATTGATCATGGATCTCGCAATGGCTGTTCGTTGTCGCTGTCCACCCGAAATTTCGTAGACTCGTTTATCCAGAATATGATCAATCCCAAGCTTCGCTGTAATGCGATGTAGTCTGCTCTCCATCTCCTTCAGTTTGACCTTGTCCAGTGTCAATGGAAGTACAATATTCTCAGCAACAGTCAACGTGTCCAACAGATTGAAATCCTGAAAGACAAATCCGAGTTCCCGACGTCGGAACATGGCAAGTTCTTTCTTTTTCATATCAAACGGGTTCATGCCATTAATCAGCACCTTGCCCGAGCTGGGTTCATCAATGGTGGAGACCATGTTTAACAATGTGGTTTTGCCACTGCCCGACGGGCCCATAATACCCACAAATTCACCTTGTTTGATTGTCAGATGAATATCACTAAGGGCTTGAGTCTGCACTTTGCCCTGATATACTTTGTTCAGTCCTGATACCTGTAACATTTCCATGCGTAATTCCCTCCTAATCCGTCATTCTTTATACGTTAATTCTATTCTTATCCTAACTGACCTCCCGTAACGGTGCTATCGAATTACCTTAAACTTCCCTTACAACGCGTTTAAGGTTCTGTTCCCCTGCCTTCTCTATCACACTTCTGTCCATTAAAAAAAGCACCTCGCCCATGGGCAAAGCACTTTTCACTTCGGATATTTCGAATGAATCCAGCTGAATCTAACCAACGTTCCCTCATTCGGCTCAGAAAACAACTCGACACGGTTATCCAGGCGGGCACTGATCTCACGGACCAGATATAATCCCATTCCCGTAGATTCATGGTATTGTCTGCCCCGTTCGCCTGTAAAATAGGGATTAAACACGCGATGAATATCCTCAGACGAGATGCCGATTCCCTCATCCTGAATGTCCAGGATTGTACGCTCTTCCTGTTTATAGCCGATAATGATCACTTTTTTGCCTGATTTGCTATCGGAATAGTTCACGGCATTGGTCAAAATCTGGGTGAACATGAACCGCAGCCACTTGGAATCACTGTAGATCTGAAGGTCGCCCTCCATACGGATATCCGGCGTAATGCCTCTGCGAATAAACAAACGTCGGTTCTCTGCAATGCTACTCCGAAGCACCTCATGCAGAGACAACAGCTCCACACGAAAATCCCCTTCGAACTGTTCAAGCCTTGATGAATGCAAGACCATTTCAAGTCCTTTGCGCATTTTATCCAGCTCATCCTGAATACTGCCCGCCGTCTCATCTTCTACATCTTCCAAGGTCAGTTGGATAATGGACAACGGGGTCTTCATCTGATGAACCCAGCGATTCATGAATAAAACCTGCTGATCCTTGCTAGTACGTAACTGACCCATCTCGTTCTGCCGATTACGCTCCAGTTCATGTAACAATTCCTGGATGGCTTCCGCCACACCCGAATTTCCAAGCGCTTGGAAAGGCTCGTTTACCAGTTTGCGTGGTTGTTGAAGTAGACGGTAATATGCTCGCAACTGGAAGTAACGAGTGACCAGATAAACCATCAATACCACGATACTGATCAGCATGCCATAAAGGACAATCTTCATCGGACGGCCCTCACCAGAGAGCCAGTAGACACACGGAACGAGCAGCATCTGTAACACATAAAATCCGACTAACATCAGGTGGTCTTTCAGGAAAAGTCTCATTTCCCTTTCCCCTGTGCGGATGAATCCAGATCCAACACACGATAACCCGCTCCGCGAACCGTCTCCAAAATCTCTTCTGCACCCAGCTCCTTCAACTTCCGGCGAACACGTGTAATATAGACATTCAACGTATTATCATCAATAAAATGCTGATCTTCCCACATCTGTTCTAACAATTTTTCTCGGCTGACAACTCGCCCTGCCTTCGCCATCAGCGCTTCCACCAGTATCGCTTCCTTCTGTGTTAGCTCGGTAGAACGCTCATCATATTTAAATACAAATCGCTCAGGATAGAGAATCATGGGACCATTCGTCACTGTTACTTCCTGTTGAACAGCAGCGTAAGAACCATAGGCTCGGCGTAGCTGACTACGGACTTTGGCAAGAACAACTTCATATTGAAAAGGTTTTGTAATATAATCATCCGCTCCATGTTCCAACGCCATAATCTGATCCATACCACTATCACGAGCCGATATGAATAAAATGGGACATATGGAATGTGTGCGTATCTGCCTGCACCAGTAGAATCCATCATATTGAGGCAAATTCACATCCATCAGCACAAGGTCCGGCTTCACTTCCACAAATTCATCCAGTACATGACGAAAATCATCTGTGACCTGTACCTGGAATCCATTTCGGGTCAGATAAGCCGCCAGTAATCCTGCTAACTTGGCATCATCTTCAACCAACAATATCGACTGCATCGTTAACCCTCTTTCCGTTTCCTGACGTCAGTGTATCACATCTAGTTACCCATTCTAGTCGGAAACGGCTTGAAAATAAAGGGTCAGACCACGAGACGCCCCCTCTTCTCTGCCAACCCAATGATAGCTTCCACCCCTGAGTTAAACTCAAGAAAGTCCTGCTCGACCCCATCGCTGAAAATAACACCATCCTCTGGCATCTGGGATACAATGTGCAGTTGTTGCTTTGAATGGATCTGTCCAAACACGAGATTGGCCGCAGTCGTCCGGCTCGGGAACGGTTCACGTACTGAAAAATATAAATAAGGCGCATCCCAGTTAAAATGATTCAGATCTTGCCTGCTCCCATGAATGGATGCCGATGCTGTAGCGACCTCTACTTCAGAATTCATGTTCTGCCATGCAGCGGACCCTACAATTCCGGTGGCTCCGGCCAGCACACTTTTGAACCAGCCTGTCGATCCCATGCCTGTGGATATAATGATGCCACTAGAAGATTGTTGTTCTGTCGATGAACCCAAACGCACTTCATAACGAGCCGATACATGTGTCTTCCGACCAATGAACAGATCGTTCACACCATATAGATACTGTCCATCATTGAGTTCAACTTTGGCGAGAGTGACTTCTTTCAAGGTTCGTTGCTTTCGAATGACATCAGGGACAATGAAGCTGAGATCCTCTACGGTAAAAGGTAATAATACCCCGTCCCACCGCATCGGATCCGGATTCACACCAATGAGCGGTTGCTCGGTCACATACTTGAGGGTATTGGCTACAAGCCCATCCTGTCCAACTACGACCACGATATCCTGATCTCCAAAGATAAAATTGGGCACATGTTCCCGATCAATCGTCTGAACCCGTCCCAATTGACCCAGTTGCTGTTGTGCCTGCTGCACAGATTGCCGATAACGACGGTCTTCCTCCATATAATCACTGAAGTCTGCGCCCAGACGTTCAATATAGAACTGAGCTTGCTGCACCGTGTTATATCGAACCACCAGTTCCTCCAGTCGGGTCCGGCGCTTCACCAAAATCAGCTTGTGTTCGGTCATTCGATCGTCCGTTGTGGCCTGCTGACGTACTGATTTCCCTGCCTGCTCTGCTTGCTCTCTTCTTCCTAATCTCATCTCGCTCGACCTCCCTGATCTCTGCCTTGCGCAGGAGACATCAATCCCTGCAACAGATCTGGAGAGATATTAAGTTGCCCAATCTTGCCAGCATTTTCAGCCAGTTCCTGGAATGCAAGTGCGATCAGCTTATCAGAATTCATGCCCATATTCGCCATTGCTTGCAATACATTCGGCTGTACATTTTGCAATGAGTTCATCACGGCAGCAATCTCATACGCTTTGGCATCTGCCTCGGCATTGTGATTGGCAATGGTTAACTCAATCAGTTGCTGCTTCCGTTCCTCCATCGCTGTATTAAACTGAAGCTGCTCCTGCTCCATCTCATTTTGTTTCTGTTTCACCGAGCGTTCTGTCTGCAATTGGGTCTCACGAATTTGCTGTTTCTTTGTCTCTACGGCAATTTCGGTGTTTAGTTCGTTCTCTTTCACTCGTCTTTCCTGTTCAATCGATGCATTCCGACGTACATAGAGCGCTTCATCTGCCTGACGCAAAATCTCTTCCCGCGCCTGTGCTTCCAATGCACGCATCGTCTCTTTATTAGGCAGAATGGCCAGAATCGATAGACTCATCAACTCAACGCCCAATTTCTCCAACTCTTCACTTTGCACAACCTCGCGTTTCATGCTGCTTGCCAGCCGTTCACTGGATTGAATAGCTTCTTTCAGCGGCATTTGTTCCAGATGTTTCTTGGTCAGTACTTTGGCTGTAGTGATCACCCGTTGATCCAGCTTGCCGGGGTCGTCAGAGATATACCGATTCTTGCGCAAATTGTACGTGTAATTCAGGCTCTGGGTTATTTTCAGGTAATCCACAATGCGATAGCTTAGCTGCCCTTGCACAGTAACCGTCTGATAATCCGCTGTAATCTCTTCGAACATGAACGGTACATCCACCGAGGACACGGGTAGAACCACTACCGATGTGGTCGGCTCATAATAATAAAAGGACAATCCTACACCTTGACGTTGTACCTCACCATTTTTTACTTTCATGACATACTCACTGGGCTGAAATTTCGCAAATCGGAATCCAAACATGGCTCATTCCCCACTTCTTAATATTGTCGTTTTGATATTATCGAAATGATAACAAATGAATTCGATATTGTCAATACGACATTAACAAAATGTTTATATGCCTATTTAAAGAAAGCGGGTCCGTTCTATATAAGTTGAAATAAAGATTATTTACACTGACACTCCGATGACAGAATAACCTTCTAATCGCTGTTATCCCCAGATTTTTTCGATTCCCTTTTCTAAAGGGAAAATCCGGTGATAAAGGCGAACGCTTCGCTTTTTCAGTTTTTTCTGTCCTCTCCGTTATCGTGTAAATCAATAGTTAAACTTATATAATCTCTTTTCACAAAAAATAAAGAGACCGAATCATATGATCCGATCTCTTTACCTCCTTTGTTATTTTCTATTCATGCATGCTGATGATGCACCAAGCACCTTTCGTAATCAAAAGCAGACTTTTTAAACTACCTCTAATACAACTGTTGCATCAGTCTGGCGACTGCAACTGCCCCCTGTGCACGGTTTGCTGCTTCTTTTGGAGCAAACGTACCATCAGGCATGCCGTTCAACAATCCAAGTTGTTGCATCGAGGCTACAGCTTCTTTCGCATATCCCGAGATCTCGGCGTTGTCTACAAACAATGTATTTCCTTGTGCAGAATTGGACGCATCCAGATCACGCTGCACAACCTGCAGAGCCCGATTCAACATAACGGCCATTTCTTCTCGTGAAATACGTTCATTCGCTCCAAAGCTTCCATCTGCTCGGCCTTGAATTATTTCCATTTCCATTCCAAGTCGTACTGAATCGGCATACCACTGCCCTTCCATCACATCCGTTGGGACTGAAATAGATGGATCCGGCTGGCGTGCATCACCAATACCTTTAATAATCATTTGCAAAAATTGTGCTCTGGTCAGTTCACCTTGCGGGGCAAAACGAGTTGCGCTCATCCCCGAAATAATCCCTTTACCGTAGAGGTTCTGTATCTCTTGGATTGCCCAATTGTGATTTTGCAAATCATATAATGGCACTTCAACTTCTGCAATGACATAACTGCCGGATTCCAGCGGTTTGAACGCCATCGTTTTGGTCTTATCATCGTACTTGGAATACGTAACAGGTTTCATTTCTCCACTTGGAGATATGGAATGTACAACCATAACTACATCATTCTTCTTAGGTTGCTCCACATTGGATAGAGCAACTTCAACTGCTCTGTTTGTCCATTGCAATGGCTTATTGTTCATTAACAGATTCACATTCACAATTGCATGATTACCGATCGTTGCTTTTTGCGATGTGGACAATGTATCTGTCGATCCTTTTGCTACTACGATGTCGAACGTTCCCTCAGTCTCCCCAATAGTTAGCGGGAGTGATTTTAGAGGAACACGAACGGTAGTCTGTCCTACAACTACATCCAGGGATTTCACTTCCTCGGAACGAATCCATTCCGCCAGTTGACTTGTAGCCAACTGGAATGTGACTGTCTTGGCTGTGTCGGGTACATCTGCAAGCAGTTTCAACGTACGATTTCCTGCATCCATGGATTGCAGTATCTGGGTTAATTGAGATACATCTGGACGAATCGAATACTTGTCATTCCCGGTTGCTGTTCCTTTTACCGTTATTAGACCCTTAACTGGCGGATTACCAGGTTCAACCGGTGGTGTTACAGCCGGATTCCCCGTTGAAGGAGCTGTTCCCGGGTTGGAAGGTTGTGATGGTTCACTTGGTTGGGATGGCTGGCCAGGGCCAGGTGTTACATCTTGACGTACAAGCTTACTCACAGCATCTTGTAACGCACGATCCGCATTGCTTACATCTTGCGTTGAAGATTCAACATCCAGAATGAATGCCTTCGCTTCAGAAAGTGCCTTACTGAATACATTCCAGCTTGATGTCGTGTATTCGGTTTGTTTTAATTTCTCAGCGGTATCTACAGTAGTTTGCAGTGCAGATTTGTCCGCTGGGAACGTACCGTATGCTTCAAATTCCATGAATCCTACCCATGTGGGACCTGTTTTAATCGTTACCCGAATATAACGTCCCTCCGTGCCTTCTGGAAGTACATGGCTAGGTGCGGTTGATACAACAACATCACTTGTGGTGTCCACTACTTTCACAAAATTTTTGTTATCGTTGGACACTTCGATCGTATATTTGATGCCGCCACTCCACATCGACATTTCGATTTTACGGAGGTTAGCAACCTGACCCAAATCCACTTGCCACCAGCTATCCTTACTCTCGTCTGTTCCCCATGAAGTGTTCGGATTGTTGTCAATTGCACCTTCAGGAGAGTTGGCTTGATTGCCTCCTGTCCCTGCACTACTTGAAGCCGTTGCCGTTTTTCCCGTTGTTAAAGCCTCCAGAGAGACCAGATTAGTAAAGGCTTGTTTCAACGTACTCAGTGCTGAATTCACCTCAGACTGGACAACAGCATTGTTATCTCGTACCTGGATCGCTGCCTGCAAAGACTGTTCCAATACAGACCAGCTCCGGCGTGTATAGGAAGATTTAGTCTGCTGCTGCAGTTGTTGAATGTACTGGTGCAGTTGTGTTTTGTCCACATTGGATAGACCTTGAATGGCATCATGCAAACGTTTAACCGCTGTATTCGCATCCGTCTGTGTTGCTCTTGGATCATTCAAGACCTGATCAGCCCCTTCCAGCGCTTTGGTCAATACCGCCCAAGTGGCCGCAGACCAGTCAGTCTGCTGATACGTACGCGCTTCCGCTATTTTAGCTCTGAGCTCGTCAAGCTGCGGGGTGATAACCTGCATCTGCTGCATCACACGTTCCAATGCTGTTGTCGCTGCATCTGTATCTAATTGAGTTACCCCACCCGGCGTGTATGCCTGTTGGTACACATCATTCGCTGTCGAAATTGCCGGAGCCAGAGTCACCCAGCTTTCCGGAGTAAAATCAGTCTGTACCAATGATTTGGCTCGTGTAAGTGCCGCATCCAGTTGCTGGCGGTCTGCGGGCAGAATACCCAGTCCGCGTTTGTAAACATCAAGGGACCATAACGCTCTGCCTTCATACGAATGCCCGCCGTTGGCCGGAAATTCATCGTAGTCAAACATCGCTTGGTTCTCCCATGCATTACCTTCGGATGCAATCCAGCCTACACCCGCCGGAATCCACGCTGGCTCCCAGTAGAAAAAACCTGCGCCATGATTCCCTGGCACGTTCGCAATCATGTCCATAATGCCGGCGATGGCATCATATTGACCTTGAACGGTTGCTGGGAAGTCTGCTCCCCCAACATGAAGCGCTTCGTCCGATCCGATGATATTTCCATGAGCGTCCCCGTTTTTGTAGGAAAACGGATAGGACGTTTCAGCGATAATGACATCTTTGCCAAACTCGACTGACACTTCATTCATCGTTTTCTGTACATCCGCAAACGTCCCATGCCAGAACGGGTAATACGACAGTCCGATAATGTCATATTCCAGTCCGCCAGCACTTAACTCTTTAAAGTACCATTTGAACGTATCCACCTTGCCACCTTCAGCCAGATGGATCATAATCTTCACCTTATCCGCGTTATCGGTGATCTCCCCTTCTACTGCACGTACAGCATCAATTCCGCTTTTCAGCAATGCAACATTTAGCTTAAAATCCACGTCGCTGCTTAAGCCGTTCAGAACACCACTGTTGATCTCATTACCGATCTGCACCATATCAGGCATAGCGCCCTTAGCTTTCATTTCTCCCACAACTTCATACGTATAGTTGTATACGGCCTGCTTCAGCTCTTCGGGGGAAAGACCTTCCCAAGCTTTGGGACGAAGCTGCTGGCCCGGGTGCGCCCACTCATCCGAGTAGTGGAAATCCAACAGGATCTTCATACCTTTTTGCTTCACTCGCTTGGCCAAACGAATGACATCTTCCTTGTCGTTGTATCCCCCTGATTTCTGTGGATCATTCCACAGACGAAGACGCACATAATTGACACCGCGATCCTTGAGAATATCGAGCAAATCACGCTCTGTACCGTTGCTGTCCACGTATTTTCCGCCTTTATCCTCAATGGCAGTCAACGTGGAAATATCGACACCTCTGACATAGTCTGCACGATACCCCTCAACGATCACCTTAGCTTTAAGCTGAGGCTCTGGAGGCGCACCATATACAACTCCTGTTACCGTAAATTCGCCTGCAGAGGCGTATTGCATAGGGTCGATATGATCCCAAGTCACAGGTACCATTCCCGATTTTTCATTCTGAAACTGTGCCTTTACCTCGTTGGGCAGAATTGGCGCACTTCTGGTCACCGTTCTCACTTCGATCTCATCATATCCTTTAATATTGGCTGGTTCAGTTCCTTCTGCTTCTCCCCACACTTTGAACTCCAATATTTCCGGCCAAACTCCCTCACCCTTGTAAAAGGAGATGTTCAGTCTGATGTATCGCACATCATTCTGCTGAAACGTCAGATCAGCGATCTGTTTGGGATCGGCATTTTCATTTTGATCAACAACTTTGGTCCATACCTGCTGGTCAGCAGACGTTTCTACCATATATTTCACAACCGTGTTTTCTCGCCACGTTATTTCCGCTCCGGACAGATTGTAGTCTTCACCCAGATCAATCATTGCCCACTGTGGTTGTTCGGATGTAACTCCCGCCTTAGCAGTCCAATGCGTGTCACTTTTACCATCAACCAAGTGCTCCTTTTTACTCTCCCACTCCAAATATTCTGTGCTTACCGTAACCGCCTTTTTAAGTGCCACGTTCACTTTTGCATCTTCTGCAGCCGCTGGACGAACCATCAACCCCAGATCACAGAACAGCATCAGCAATACCAGACACCCGCTTATGTACCTCTTGTTCACTCTTGATCTCCCCCTTTTTGTGTTTGATTGTGCATGGATCAATGAATGTTATGAATCCTCCTCATTGTAAGCGCTTAATAGTGATGGGTAACACGGTATTATCCAAAGGAAACAGCAGTTATTTTAACAATATGCTCCTGTAAAAGTTACATTTGAGCGATAAGAATCACACTATTTGTAAAAAACAAAAAAATCTGTCCGTCCACCGTAAGGCAGAACAGAACAGATTTCTATCTAGATGATCGTTGCTACACTTATTTGGAGAGTTTCAATTCAAGTTGTACCTGGATATCATTTTCAGTCGAGAGCACAACGGAGTGTGGATTTTCCATTCCGAAATCTTCGAACGTTACCATCGATGTTGCCGACAACAAGACTGCATTATTCTCATAAGCAGCTTTTGCGTCAAAAGTTACTTCTTTTTCAATACCTTTAACCGTAATCGTACCATTCATTTTGATATCAACCGTTTGACCGACAGGCCATTCCGCAGGTACCCCTTCAAATGAAGTCGCTGTAAATGTAGCTTGTGGATATGTAGCAACGTCGAAGAAATCGGCTTGCTTCACGTGACCATCACGCTGTCCATTCCCGGAATCAATTCCGTCCATCTCGATCTGTCCTTCTGCCTTCATCTGAGCAGCATCGTCTACATTAATTGTCCAATTCCCTGTTACCTGCTCGTCCACAAAGTTAACTGTCTCCTGTGATGTGGTTACGGAGAAGTATACTTTGGAACCTTCGCTGATGCTCCAGTCTCCGTTCAGTTGCTCTGCTCCAGCAGTTTCATTGGCTACAACCGTTCCTGTGCTATCTACAGCTGTGGTGGAAGTCGCTGTGCTCGCAGGAAGCACCTGCTCAATCTCCACGTTGTTCCCCAAGTAACTGTTTGTGATATAGTAACCACCGCCACCGATTACGGCAACCGCCGCTACACCTGTAATAAGCCATGCTTTTGCTTTCTTGTTCATCTCTATGTTTCCTCCAGTACATGATTGTTTAGGTTGCTTCTTGGAGTGAATCATATCAATTGAATGTGTCAGGAAGAAGTCAAGATAAGACAAGTCACATATTTTTTTGAAATTCGTAATACAGGATTGGCTTTACGCTCTGGCTCATGTAAAATCAGTACAAGTTTACAAAGCGAAAGGAGAACGCTTTTCTTGAAATCCATACTTATCGTCGAGGATGAACAAGCTATTGCACGAGTATTGGCTGCTTATCTGAGAAAAGCAGAATTTGAAGTTCATCATGCAGCAGATGGACCGACTGCACTTACCCTTTTTGATACCGTAACGCCTTCCCTTGTATTACTTGATGTGATGCTGCCAGGAATGGACGGATGGGATCTGCTGCGAATTATTCGTAAAAAAAGTGCTTGTCCCGTGATCATGCTAACTGCACTGGATGACATTTCAGACCGTCTCAACGGACTAAATGCCGGTGCTGACGATTATATGAGCAAACCTTTTGTACCGGAAGAAGTGGTTGCCAGAGTTAATGCGGTGTTGCGCCGTAATCCACATTGGACCTCAGGTGGCGAAGAGAAGCGTTCTTTTGGAAATCTCGTCATTGATCTTGCTGCCAAGCAGGTGCTGCTGAACGGTGCAGAGGTTGCACTCACACCTCGTGACCTGTCGTTACTGTTCTTCCTGTCCGATTATCCGAATCGTACATTTACCAGAGATCATCTTATTGAACAGGTATGGGGGATGGACTATGATGGCAGTGATCGTGCTGTGGATCTATCGATTAAACGACTACGTCAAGCCCTCTCCCACTGGTCGCCAGAGACGGGAGAAATTCGGACGTTGCGAGGAATGGGGTATCAATTTTGGATCGCCAACTGAAACAGAAGAAACCCAAACGAACGATATCCATTCTGTCACACTGGACACTGCGATATTTTCTCATTTTGTGCATTGGTTTCACGATTATTGCGGCAGGGGCACTCTACTGGATTCGAACAACTTCCATTGAGAAAAGCCTCAAAACCGCAGAACTGCTTGGTCTGGAGATTGCCGATCGAGTGACCAGTGAGAATAATATGCTTCGAGTTCCACCCGATCTGGACAGACTGGTAACCAAGCGAGAGAAACTATTCAACACAGATAATTATTTTTGTGTCATGATCTTGGACAATAACAATCAATTGATCTTTTCCCAGCCTAAAATGGAGCAAAAAGATGTGCATTATCGACTGTCAGACGACTATCTTGAACCGCGAAACAACAAATATGCAGGTGTAACGGTCAACATATCCGAGGGCGATCAAACCTTGGGCAAAGTGTGGGTCATGCAGTCCAAACAATCCATTACATTTGGTCCAGAGACGATATGGCTCGTGGCTCTAATCCTCGGAGGACTAATCCTCTGTGGATGGTTTACAATCTATCTCCTGTCCAAAAAGTTATCCAGACCGATTCGTCAGGTCGCCTATGCCGCTGAACAGATTCGAGGTGGCAATTATGATGTGAGTCTTGACTTGAATACACGAGAACGTGAGATCAATGAACTTGTAAATTCATTTCGCGATATGGCCACTCGTCTCCAACAACTTGAAGAATGGCGTACACTTTCGCTGGCAGGGGTAAGTCATGAACTCAAGACACCGGTAACTTCCATCAAGGGGCTCGTTATGGCAGTACGTGACGATGTCGTGAGTCCACAGGAAGGTAAAGAATTTTTGGATATCGCTTTGAAGGAATCTGAACGCATGGAGCGAATGGTCGCAGATTTGCTTGACTATAACGCCATGGTTGCAGGAAGTGTTGCCGTTCGAAAGGAACGGACGGATCTGGAACTGTTGGTCGGTGAGATCATCTATCAGTGGAAGATTGCGTACGA
The DNA here is from genome assembly GCF_037979415.1 of Paenibacillus sp. FSL H7-0940. Taxonomy (NCBI): domain Bacteria; kingdom Bacillati; phylum Bacillota; class Bacilli; order Caryophanales; family Paenibacillaceae; genus Paenibacillus; species Paenibacillus sp. FSL H7-0940. The sequence continues at coordinate 1,426,682 of NZ_CP150280.1, read as the reverse complement.
GGACAAAATGCCAGAGGTTCAGCTGCATGCACCTCCGATTAACTTTTTTACCATGGGGGATGCTCTTCGCATTCAGCAGATCATTGTCAATTTACTCAATAACGCACTTCATGCCACAGCTCCTGAACAGAAGGCTGTCTTCGACATTTATCTAAGTACAGAAGAACAGATGCTGTACGTTGATGTTAAAGACCACGGCACAGGCATCGCAGCCGAAGAACAACCCAAAATCTTCGAAAGGTTCTATCGTGGAGAACTCAAAAAACGTCGTAACCGTGGTCTGGGTCTAGGATTAACATATAGCCGCCTACTCGCTCAGGAACAGGGCGGTGAACTGACACTTGTCTCCAGCAGCCCGGAAGGCAGCATATTCAGATTAAGCCTGCCACGCTGGACTGCAACACAAGAAGCCATGAATACCGAAAAAGCATACGGAGCAGCCGTTAAAGTATAAAGCACCTCGCTAACATGACAACTAGCCCAGAAATCCATTCAGGAGACTGGGCTAGTTCAACGCTGTTCTTTGTTTCTTTATCCAGAATGGAAGCATTCAACACTCTAATACACGTGGTCTGTATTCATCGTAAGCATCCGAGATCAGTTGCTTATGAAGTGCACTACTGGCAATGATTGCTTTCCGCTTTGCTTTCAGAACGATCTGCTCTATATCCGCATAACTGCACCCAGTCAAGCGTTCACATATGTAATCTTCCAGCCGAGTCTCCTGTTCAAATGCCCCTACCAATTTGCTGATATACAATTTGCGACTCGAATCATCAGGCATACCGTAGGTCATCTTCGTATCAAACCGCCGCCAGATGGCGTGATCCAGCTGGGTTTCCAGATTCGTCGCAGCCACCAGAATACTGTCCCCATCGAATTCGTCCAGACATTGCAACAACGTATTGACGACACGAGCCATCTCTTTCACTTCATCATTGCTCTCACGTGTCCGGCCTATGGCATCAAATTCATCCAGAAATAACACACAGGGATTCATTCGTGCATATTCGAATAACTTACGTACGTTACTCCCCGTCTCACCAAGATGGCTATGAATGATCGCATCTAATCTCACAAGAACCAATGGCAGATCAAGGCGCTCCGCCAGATGTGATGCCGTTAATGTTTTTCCCGTACCGGGAGGCCCGAACATGACCATTTTGTTGGGGATTGATACATCATGCTCTCTGAACTTCTCTTTCATGCCCAGAATGGTGATAAATTCATTAATGATGCGTTCATTTTCAGCGGAAAATACAATATGCTGGGCTTTATGCCTACACTCTTTTGGCGTGTAAAAAGCAGCCATATCGATCCCTTTCGCGCGGGGAATCCGGTTCATATGGTTTATTTTGCTCATGTATACACTTGCTCCTTCATTTATAGTTTCAGTCCGTGATTCAAGTTATATAAGTTGAACTAATGAATATTTACAATGACCACTTCGATGACAGAACAACCTTCCGATCGCTGTTATCCCCAGATTTTTTGATTAAATTCCTAGAGGGGAAATCCAGGGATAAAGGCGAAGTATATGCTTCCGATGCAGCTTTTTTTCCAAAAGCTTTTAGCTCCGCTCCTTCAGGTTCTTTCTGTCCTCTCCGTTTTCGTGTAAATGTTTAGTTCAATTTATATAGATTCAATTAGACTTTTAATCGTAATTATTACTATTAAATAATAACATACTACTGCCTTTTTGCAAATATAACCACAACACGTCCACTATTTTGCCACAGATGGGGGCATTTGGTTGCAAGCTTCAATTAAATTTGCTATTCTAAGTATGCATCGTTGTGTATAACGCAAAAAAGCCCTCCGAATTTCACGAGAGCAAAAATTTTCCAGATTAACAAGCGGCAACTTGTTATATCCGGATTCTTTATACCAACGACTGTAATCCAATTAAAGTGAGGTTAACAATCATGGCAAAAGACGTATTGTGTGAAGTTAATTCCTGTCGTCACTGGGCTCAAGAGAACAAATGTAACGCTTCTTCGATCTACATTGTGAGTCACAGTTCCAAAGAAGCAAGTCAGTCTGCTGAAACAGACTGCAAGACTTTTGAAGTAAAATAAGTAATTTCAATTGATCCACTTAAAGGAGCCCTTACCGGTTCCTTTTTTCTTTGTCTATTGTAACAAGAATGATAATTATTATCAAGCCCTATTCTGTAAAAATCCTTCTCACCTCTTCAATGCACATTGGACAGATGACCTACGTACACTACGTAAGAAGTCAGTATGCCCATGAACGATTAGAACCAAGAGGTGAATAACAATGCCTGTTAAAAGTGGCACACAGTATCGCGAACGAATTGATGCACAGTCCGTCCCTTGCTGGTACAAAGGTAACCTTATTACTGGAAAACGCTCTGAACATGTAGCATTTGCTGGTTTAATGGAGACTCAGATGTACATGTATGATCTGCAATCTGATCCTAAATTTGCAGAAACGATGACGTATGCCTCCCCGGCAGACGGCAAACCTGTGGGCATATCCTTCCTGCCTCCAACCAGTGCCGACGACCTCCGCAAACGACGCGAAGGGATGAATATCTGGGCAAATGTGCATCATGGCTTTCTTGGTCGCTCACCCGATTACATGAATACAGCCATAATGTCCTTTTACACAGGTGCCGATCTCCTGAACGAACTATCTCCCCAATATGCAGAAAATCTCAAAAATTATTATGCGTACTGCCGTGATCATGATATCACGTTATCCCATGCCTTCATTCAGCCATATGCCAGCAAAATCTCAGGACAATTGGATGCTACTGAAGATGCCATTGCCGCAAAGGTCGTGGATCGCACCGAGGAAGGTCTCATTATTAGCGGTGCATTCATGATGGCTACACAAGCAGCCACTTCGGATGAGATATTTGTCTATCCGTCACCTTCACCCGCCCCATTTGATGACGAAAATCCATTTGCATTCTCTTTTGCTGTCCCCAATGATCTTCCAGGAATCAGTCTGGTATGCAGGGATACCTACGCAGCCGAATCCCACACTAATTATCCCCTGAGTTCCAGATATGAAGAAATGGACAATATCGTCATCTTTGACAGGGTACTCGTTCCGCATGAACGGATATTTTTTGCAGGAAGTGAGGAAATGTCCTCGCGTCTCTTCAGTGGTAGCAACTTTCATATTCACGCAGGTCATCAGGTATTGTGTCGTTATATTGCCAAGACGGAATTTGTTCTCGGTACAATCCAGCTTCTCACGGATACGCTGGATCTGAATACGGAAGCACATGTTATAGAGAAATCTGCACGTGTGTTCGCAGGTCTTGAATCGTTAAAAGCTTTGGCCTTGGCCGCGGAGGCAGGTGCCATACCAGACGGACGAGGGTTTGTATTACCTGCACCCAAACCGTTGATGGCAGCCAATCTCCTTTTTCCGAAACTTTATCCTGAGATGATTGAAATTCTGCAGCTCTTGGGTTCGAGCGGGGTGATTATGATCCCTCAGGAAGAAGAGTTTCAATCCGATATCGCTCCTTCACTGAATGTATATCTGAAAGGGAACGATATGGCTTCTCAAGAACGCAACGCTCTGTTCCGCCTGATCTGGGAGCTTGGGTCTGGTTCATTCGGGGGCAGACAGACCCAATTCGAACGATTCTTTTTTGGCAATGTCCTTACGGTATCCAATCGGTTGTTCTCCGTCTACAACAAAGATCAGACGAATCGTCAGCTCGTTCGTGATTTTCTATTCAACACCAGCAAATAAGAGAACTAATGAATTATTTTTTTAGACCAGATGGTCATAAACCGTCATCAGTTCAGAGGCTGGTCTGCTTGCATCCATATCCCGCAATGCAGGCTGGTCTCCGTAACCGATATGGAATACCCCCAGCACCTTCTCTTCACTTGTCAAACCCATCAAATTCATAAACACAGGATGTTGTTGATAATCATTAATCTTCCAGACCGCATTCAATCCCTGTTCCGCAGCCAGAATACTAAAGCGTTTGCTCCAGGCTTTGGCCGGCAGAAGATCATCCTCACGGGCATTTCTAGGCGCCACGACAACCAGATGGGTAGGGATTGCTTCCGTGTATTGATATGTAGCCCAATCGCCGTAGCGATCAGCCAGATGGGGTGGATAGCTCTGTCTGACCGCTTCCAGATAAAGCTGTCGTCCTTCGCCTGCAAACAACATAAACCTCCAAGGTTCTGAACTCATTACATATAATGAAGGATCTGCTTCATCAAGCAACTTTCGTATAACCGACTGGGGTACTGGCAACGGACTGAATTCGCAAGTTCCTGCACGTCTCTTGCCGCTGCTTATATCTTGACTTAGACCGGTAGACATGGCAACTTTCCCTCCTCTATCTGCATGATATATTGTTATCCTTCAACTGTCTTCACATCAACCATGTTTTCTTCGGTTCAATAGCTTCCGTTCTCCAGCGATCTACCTCTTCGTGTATGCGCGCTTTATCACGCGTCGTAAACTGTTCTGACTCCGCCACTTCTGCTTGCGGCATGCTGTCACGTATCAAGCGAATGTAGTCCATGGAACGGATCAGAGACTGGCGTCCAGGGATGTACCTGATTTTGCGTCCTTCCAACAAACAGTATATCTCGATCATACCCGGTAATTTTCCGAAGGCTTCCCAGCAGAATGCACTGACCATATGCTGAAACGCCTCAACTACGTTTGGATCATGGACAACCATATATTTTTGAATAAGCAGCGAATCCCAGCCTTCGGGTTGCCAGGCCGCCTGAAATATCATCGATAAATGCATGGATAATGAAGGTAACTCCGTTCTCCACTGTTCAAAAAGAATGGCTGGATGCTTCAGATCATCGTTCATTGCAATGGCGAGTGACAATTCATCCGTAATCTTGTTCTTCACATCCCAGTAATGGAGAACAGATTCGAAACCATCCGTCTTTCTGGGCCACCACTTCTCAAGTAAATACTGTACGGGTACCTCTTTGCGAACATCGGGGTCGAGACTGTAAAAGGCATTGACCGCATGGCTGACCGCATATTGTACACGGTGCCTCCATTGCAGTGGAAGACGCTGCTCAGACACTGGTTCAGGGCGGATGAATCGGTGTGGGCTGCGCAGCATTTCTTCCAATCTGTAATCTTCAAGCAGACGTTCAGGAAGGTCATTCCTTCCGACTGGCATCGCTGCCTGAACATTATGTCTTAACATGATCTTTAGGATACCTGTAATCCGGCAGCAGCGAAGCGTTTGCCAAAGTCACGGCATGTTTCTTTCTCCTGCTCAAGCGGACTATATTCAATTTTCAACATCTCTGGAGATACCTCCGCCCCACGCTCTTGCAGCTTGGCAGCCGCGAGATCAACTGCACCGCAGAACTGCTCATACGAGGTGTCACCACTACCAAACACCGCAGCCCTCTTACCACTCAGGTCAAGCTCATCCAGCTCCTCATAGAAATCAAGGAATTCATCCGGCAACTCCCCATCTCCCCAGGTGTACACACCGATCATGAATCCGTCATAGTCCAATACATCAGATGCATTACAATCCGTTACGGATTTCAGGTCTGCCTCGTGGCCTCCCTGTGTAATTCCTTCCACAATCAGTTCTGCAATTTCTTCTGTATTTCCTGTCATGCTCGCATAAGCCACTAACAATTTAGCCATCTATTTTTCCCTCACTTTAATTTGATCATGTTATATTCTCTCTATGAAGAAAGAATGAATTTTTGATTAACAAAATCATATGTGATAATGATTATCATTGTCAAATTAAATTTTTGGTTATCTTTGTTTTTCAGTATATGGTGCACTCCCGTCCCCCAACTGGCGTCCAAGCCCTTTTTTGTTGTACAATAGTATCCAAATGACTTTTGAAGGATGGATAAATCATTATGTACGTAGCTAAGAATTGGAAGGACTATGAAGTAATCGATACAGGAGGCGGCGAGAAACTGGAGCGTTGGGGAGATGTGATTTTACGCAGACCCGATCCACAGATTATCTGGCCCCTTGAGCAAGAAACCAATGAATGGCGTCAGGTGCATGGTCACTATCATCGCAGCTCTTCCGGTGGCGGTAACTGGGATATGAAAAAGCCCATTCCCGAGCGTTGGACGATCGGATACGAAAACCTGAAATTCCACATTAAACCTACCAGCTTTAAGCACACTGGTCTGTTCCCTGAACAAGCCGCCAACTGGAGCTGGATGATGGATAAAATCTCCAATGCAGGACGCCCTATTTCTGTCTTGAACCTGTTTGCCTATACAGGCGGAGCAACGGTAGCTGCTGCTTATGCAGGCGCATCTGTTGTGCATGTGGATGCAGCTAAAGGCATGGTTCAATGGGCCAAGGAAAATGTTCAATTATCCGGACTGGCTGATCGCCCTGTTCGTTTTATTACAGATGATGTATTCAAATTTGTACAACGGGAACAACGTCGCGGAAATCGTTACGACGCCATTATTATGGACCCTCCTTCATATGGCCGTGGCCCTAATGGAGAGACATGGAAACTGGAAGAGAACCTATATCCTTTCCTGAAGTCATGTATGACGATCTTGTCGGATAATCCATTATTCATGCTGGTTAACTCCTACACTACGGGCATTTCCTCTACGGTTCTGCGCAACATGTTGACCATGACGATGTCTGCTCAGTACGGTGGTGAAATTACTGCAGGTGAAATTGGTCTGCCGATCACACGTAGTGGTCTTGATCTGCCTTGTGGTATTCTGGGCCGTTGGGAGTCTTAATCATGTCAGAACATCGGCATGATCACGATGCAATTCCGATTCTGTTCGAAGACAACCATCTGTTAGGCATTACGAAGCCGGTCAATGTACCTACACAGGAAGATTCATCAGGTGATCCGGATTTGCTTACATTGCTTAAGCAGGATCTGAAAGAACGATACAACAAACCTGGCAATGTTTATCTCGGGTTAGTACACCGACTTGATCGTCCTGTTGGAGGGGCAATGATTTTTGCCAAGACTTCTAAAGCAGCTTCGAGATTGTCCGAGACTGTGCGGGGACGTCATTTCCGTAAAATATATGCAGCTGTTGTACACGGCAAGTTGCCTGCACAGCAGGGAACGTTAAAACACACGCTCCTGAAAGATGCACGTACAAATACCGTTACTGTTGTACCTAAAGGTACGGCTGGCGGTAAGGATGCCGTTCTGGATTACCGTGTTATCGGCGAGACAGACCGTTACAGCCTCGTCCATATCGAACTGCACACCGGCAGATCTCATCAGATTCGAGTGCAAATGAAAGAAATCGGCTGCCCTCTGTACGGGGATCAGAAGTACGGCGCAAGCGTGAATAAACCCGGGCAACAGATTGCTCTATGGTCTGCGATTGCTGCTTTTCCTCATCCAGTTACTAAGGAAGAAGTTATTCTGCAATCTTTGCCTGCAAGAGAATTCCCCTGGGCAGAATGGCCAGACGCTGTGTACCAAAAAGCTTTTGGACAATCTCAATAAATACGTGTTCAAAAAGACTGGTTTTCAATACCGATAAGATGGGATCAAAAGCGGTTTTATCGAACAACCTCTATAAGTGCACAGGATCAGGTTACATCTGTCCATACAACGTGTCGTTCAGATTCTGTATCTGAACGACACGTTTTCTTATATTTTCAGCTGTATAACTAAAATACAGAGAGGAGACATCATGATGACCCCGTTTACCAAACAAGTCGTTGCGATCATCGCGGCGATTCCCGAAGGTAAAGTGATGACTTACGGTCAGATTGCAGCCCATGCCGGGAGTCCAAGAGCCGCGAGACAAGTCGTACGTATTCTGCACTCGATGAGCCGCAAGGAACGTCTGCCCTGGCACCGTGTCGTCAATGCAAAAGGAGAAATCTCCATACCGGACGAACACTCGCGCATGATGCAGGAAACAGAACTGATTAGCGAAGGTGTGGAGTTTCAACTAAACGGAACCATTAATCTCAAACAGTTCGGTCATGAGCCCGATCCTGTATTTCTTATCGATCCAACGATCCAGCCCGAATAATAAAGTACTCTCCTCCTATCGCGCACACCAAAAAAAGAGAACTCAGGCAGTTAGGGTTACCCCTTCGACTGTTAGAGTTCTCTTTTTGGTTTTATCTGATATTTGTTATGCTGTAGCCGTCGCTTTTTCCTGTTCTACAGTAACAGGCTCAACAGCTGGTTTTGTTTTCCGGATAAAGAACGCCATGATCAAAGCAACCACGGTCATTCCAGTAGCCACGATGAATGCATAGTTAACACCGTAAATCGTTGCATCTGCTGTAGCTGCTAACATCGCTGTCTTATTATTAGGGTCAACTTGGCCAGCAGCCACTGCATCCGCCAGATGTGTTTTGAGCTTACTACTCATGATAGTAACCAGAATGGCTGTACCGATCGCACCGGCAACTGTACGCAATGTATTGGACATCGCTGTACCATGCGCGTTCAGACGTTGAGGCAGTTGATTCAGACCTGCTGTCTGGATTGGCATCATCAGCATCGACATACCGAACATACGAGCCGTGTAGATAAACATCATGTAGCCGTAGGTAGTATCGATTGCCAGGCGACTCAGTCCAAAAGTTGTAATTGCCGTAATGGCAAGACCTGCAACCGAAAGCCAGCGTGCGCCCACTTTATCAAATATGCGACCTGTAATTGGGGACATAATCCCCATCAATATCGCACCGGGCATCATCAGAAGTCCTGATTCAATCGGTGAGAATCCACGAATGTTTTGCAGGAAAATAGGAAGCAGAATCATACCTGCAAACATCGCCATAGTCACGAGCATATTGATAATCGTTGTTAATGTATACATGTTGTACTTGAAAATACGGAACTCAAGGAGCGGATGATCTGTTGTCAGTTGACGAATAACGAACAGAATCAGGGATATCGCACCTACGACGAGACATCCAATGACAATTGCACTGCCCCATCCATCGGTACCCGCATCACTGAATCCGTAGAGCAAACTACCAAAACCAAGTGTAGATAAAATAACGCCTGGATAATCCAGTTTAGGTCTGGATTGACGTGTTACGTTTTTGACAAAAGCAATACCAATTGCCGTTGCAATAATAGAGAATGGCAAGATGATGTAGAACAACAATCTCCAGGAATAATGCTCAACCACATAACCTGAAAGTGTAGGCCCAATCGCAGGAGCCAGAATCATCGCAATCCCCATGGTTCCCATGGCCTGACCGCGTTTCTCAATTGGGAAGATGGTCAGGAATACAACGGTCATCAGAGGCATCAGGATACCTGCACCTGCCGCTTGAATAACACGACCTACCATCAAAATGGTGAAGGTTGGACTAAGACCACAGACTAATGTACCTATGGTAAATAGAGTCATGGCTGTAATGAAAATTTGACGTGTTGAAAATTTGGCAATCAGATATGCCGTAATTGGAATCAGCACACCGTTCACAAGCATATAACCCGTAGTTAACCATTGGGCTTTGTTTGGCCCGATGCCGAGGTCATCCATGATTTTAGGAAGCGCTACGTTCATCAGGGTTTGGTTCAGGAATGCCACAAAGGCACCAATTAACAATGCCGCTACAATCGGGCCTTTCTTGATGTTGTCCATCGCTGAGGATGGAGCTGCAGCAGTAGTCGTACTCATATGTTGTTCATCTCTCTTCCTTCTAACTTTTCAATCATTTGACTATGAATTCTAAGTAGGTGCTCAAGGTCTTCCTTCGATATATCCAGAATGGGTGACACTCTTTCCATCCACAAATGGTGCGTTTCCTGTTGGGCCTGTTCCCCTTTATCCGTAATCTGAAGCTTAACGGATCGGCGGTCAGCATCCGAACGTGTCCGAACGATATACTCGCCTTTGACGAGCCGCTCCACAACAGCGCTCATGGAACTGCTGCCCATATGGCATAGCTCAGCCACTTCGTTGATGCCAATGGAAGGACGCTCCCTCAGGATGGATAACACCATAAACTGGATCGAAGTCAGCTCGATCTCCTTGTTTTCATTCCAAAATGCTCGAAAAAGCATTTGATTCACTTGGCGGAACGAATTAATAATATAGAATACTTCATACGTATCAGTCATTGTTTCACCCTTTTACTTTTGGAATATAATATTTCGTACACGAAATATCAGGGGAACAATTATTTATTATAACAAAAATATTTACATAGTCAACTCTTTACATATGAATTTACAAAAATAATATTAGGACATACTAACTGTGTTACATCCATGCCTTTACTCAACTAACCTGGACACAGTGTGTAGCATATGTAATTTGTAAATAAAATAACCATAGGGCTCCTGCATGAAACGAGCAGGCACTCCTATGGTTATTCATAAGAATCAGCATGGTATCATACCGAAGTAGATAAGGCAGGCTCTTTGGTCTTGGGTGTTGTCATTTTGCCTAACAGATATACCAGCAATTGTTGATTGTGCATCGAAATGTTACTGAGAACAGAGTTCATGAATTCATTCCGGATGGTGATTCCCCGCTCTGTCTCCATTCTTCCTTTCTCTGACAGAGATACCCACACAATGCGTCGATCCTGATTATCCCGATTCCTGCGAATCAGATCATTCTTCTCCATTCGATCGAGCAGCATGGTTACAGCAGCTGGCGTAGTTGACAGATAAGGAATCAGATCCGAAGGTTTCATCTTCTGATGGTCTTCAAGTACCTCCAAAACAGCCAGCTGAGCCTCCGTTAATGAGGGTGCCAGCTCTTGATCCATATGCAATTTATAATCTTTGGTCAACCTGGACCAGCACTTGGCAAAATCGGAATTATACATCTTCCATCGCTCCTCTCTGCAACCAGTTATCACTTCACCTGCTTAAGTTTTCGCGCTCCAAAGCCGCATTCCTGCTGCCTTTTTTCAATTTCCTAGCGATCGACCGTAATCGACGAAGGTTGTTAAACTTTGCATGAATGCCCTCTTCTAATCCGCCTTCGAACAACAAAAAAAGACTTCTCGCATGACAGGATTAGCTGTTCTGCGAAAAGTCTCGTTTGTTTGTTTTTATGAAGATGATGCTGGTTGATTCTCATTGAAGTCCCTTAGAAGTTCAACGATCTCGTCCTGTTTGTCCACATGAACGATCAGCTTGCCAATATGTTTGCGCTCTGTAATCGGAACACCTTCCGAAGAGATCGGGAACACTTGGCCTTCTTTGGTCATTACAGTGATCTTACGTTGCTCTTTGCAATAGAACGCTCCAACAATACGGCTACCATTCGGTTTCACACGTTTGCCTTCTTTGAACTCGAATGTGGCAAGCCCCTTGCCTCCACGACTTTGTATAGCGTAATCCAGAAGTAATGATCGTTTACCATATCCCAGATCGGACAACACGGCAACTTCACCTTCATCTCCTTCTACCCATAAAGCCGATACAACTTCATCTGTATCTCTTAACTGAATACCACGAACACCACCGGATACACGTCCCATTGGATTAACCTCATCCTCTCGGAAACGAATCGCCATGGCTTCTTTTGTAATCAACATAATATCTTGACCACCTGTACTTAAATGTACAGATAACACTTCATCGTCCTTGCCCACTTTACAAGCCGCAACTGCACCGGAACGTTTGGTAACGTAATCCTTCAGCTCCGTTCGTTTCACCTGTCCTCTTCGCGTAACGAAGACCAGACTGTGATTTGGCTCTTCAAAGGATTTCACAGCAAGCACACTTGCAATACGGTCATCTTTCGCAAGGGGAATGACATTCACAATGGCTGTGCCTGGATCTTTCCACTTGAATTCAGGTACCTGGTGAACAGGTAACAGGAAGTACTGACCTTTCCTCGTAAAGACAAGCAAGTTCTCAAGCGTATTTACTTCCAGAACCTGAGCGATATAATCGCCGTCTTTTACACCACTTCCGCTCCGTTCACCACCAGAACGTGTAAAGGACTGCATGCCTGTACGTTTCACATATCCTTCTTTGGATAACGTAACAAATACATCTTCCGCATTCACAAGTACTTCGAGATTAACCTTAAGTTCTTCCACTTCACCCTGGATCGCAGAACGACGGTCTATGCCGTATTTCTCACGAATCTCCATCAATTCCTTGCGGATGACTCCGATGAGCTTACGGTCACTATCCAGAATGGATTGTAATTGTGCAATCTTTTTCATCAGTTCACCGAGTTCCTTCTCCAGAGAATTGATCTCCAGATTTGTCAAACGGTACAATTGCAACGTAAGGATGGAATCCGCTTGGCGTTCCGTGAATCCAAACATCCACATCAGGTTATTTTGGGCATCTTGACGGTTCTTCGACGCTTTGATGGCCGCAATGACCTCGTCAAGGATGTTAAGTGCTTTTACCAAGCCCTCGAGCACATGCGCACGGTCTTGCGCCTTCTCCAGCTCAAACCGGGTACGGAAGGTTACAACCTCCCGCTGATGGGCAATGTAAGCCTCGAGAATCGATTTCAATCCTAATTGATGAGGTGCTTTATTCACAATCGCAACCATATTGAAATTATAGGTGACCTGCAGGTCGGTTTTCTTCAGCAAATAAGCCAAAATACCTTGTGCGTCCGCTTCTTTTTTCAACTCAACCACGATTCGCAGACCTTCACGTCCGCTCTCATCACGCACTTCGGCAATACCTTCAACCTTCTTCTCAAGTCGGATGTTCTCCATCGCTGTAACCAGACGAGATTTCACGACCTGATAAGGAATTTCGGTAATGACGATCTGCTGTTTGCCACCGCGCATGTTTTCAATCTCGGTTTTGGACCGGATATAGATCCGTCCCTTACCTGTGCGATAGGCATCCAGAATGCCGTCACCGCCCATAATCAATCCGCCTGTTGGAAAGTCAGGACCCTTCATAAACATCATGATTTCGTCCAGCTCAATCGACGGTTTCTCCATCACAGCGATCGAAGCATCAATGACTTCACGCAAATTGTGTGGAGGAATCTCCGTTGCAAATCCGGAGGAAATACCGCTGACACCATTAACCAGCAAGTTCGGATAACGGGATGGCAATACAACCGGTTCTTTGGCCGTATTATCAAAATTATCCTTAAACAGAACCGTCCGTTTCTCGATATCGCGAAGCATCTCCATCGCGATGGGCGACAAACGGGCCTCCGTATACCGCATCGCCGCTGCTGGGTCATCATCCTGTGATCCCCAGTTACCATGACCGTCCACGAGCATATGGCCCATTTTCCATGGCTGAGCCATCCGCACCATGCCCTCATAGATGGATGAGTCACCATGTGGATGATAATTACCCATTACGTCCCCAACGGTTTTGGCAGACTTGCGGTAAGTCTTGTCAGGCGTATTACCTGAATCGTACATGGCGTATAGAATACGCCGTTGTACTGGCTTCAACCCATCCCGGACATCCGGAATGGCTCGATCCTGAATAATATATTTGGAGTAGCGACCGAAACGGTCCCCAACGACCTCTTCGAGAAAGGCCGGCATAAATTGTTCTGATGGACTCATTCCAAGCACCTTCTATTCTTCGTACTCTGTAAAGTCGACGTTCTCTACAATCCAGCGTTTCCGCGGATCAACCTTATCACCCATGAGCGTAGATACACGACGTTCTGCTTTTGCTGCATCAACAATCTGTACCTTCAGCATCGCACGAGTTTCCGGATTCATTGTTGTCTCCCACAGTTGATCCGGATTCATCTCACCAAGACCTTTATAACGTTGAAGCTCAACATTATTACCGAATTCCTTCATATAATTCGCCAGTTCTTCATCCGTCCATGCATATCGAACACTCGCAAGCTTACCAGACTTACGAGTAAGTTTGTACAATGGCGGCTGAGCAATATATACTTTGCCTGCGTCAATTAAAGGCTTCATATAACGATAAAAGAAGGTCAACAGCAACACCTGAATATGTGCGCCGTCCGTATCCGCATCGGTCATAATGATAATTTTGGAATAATTGCTGTCTTCAACTGCAAATTCGGTTCCTATGCCCGCCCCGATCGCCGCTGTAATGGCGCGGTATTCTTCATTTTTGAGAATGTCGGCCAGCTTTGATTTTTCCGGATTGAGCGGTTTTCCCTTGAGCGGCAGAATAGCCTGAATCTTCGAGTCACGTCCCTGTTTGGCAGAACCACCTGCGGAATCCCCTTCGACAATAAATAACTCATTTCGGGTAAAATCCTTTGATTGCGCCGGCGTTAGTTTGCCGTTCAGGTTGGAACTTTCGCTACGTTTCTTGCCTGTGCGCATATCATCACGTGCTTTGCGTGCTGCTTCTCTGGCTCTGGAGGCTTGGACCGCTTTGCGAATTAACGTTTGCGCTACCTGCGGGTTTTCTTCCAGGAACCGTTGAATATTCTCGGACACGACCGAATCCACTGCACTTCGAGCGGAAGCGCTGCCGAGCTGATCCTTGGTCTGACCTACGAACTCAACCTCTGACATCTTGACACTGATGACGGCCATCATACCTTCACGCAAATCATTGCCTTCGAGGTTTTTATCTTTTTCCTTAATCATGCTGGTACGCCGCGCGTAGTCATTCATTACACGAGTATACGCAGCCCTGAATCCGGTCTCATGTGTACCGCCACCCCGAGTAGAGATCGAGTTCACGAACGAAGCCAGCGTTTCGGTATAACCCGCGTTATACTGGATCGCCACTTCGACTTCAATGTCATCCTTCTCCGCATAGAAGTGAATAACATCATGCAGCACATCTTTATTTTCGTTAAGAAAAGCAACAAACTGGCTTGCTCCGCCTTCATACATGTATTCATCCTGATTGCCCGAACGTTCATCCTTGAGCACAATTCTCAGACCCGAATTCAGAAAAGCAATTTCCTGAAGACGTTCTGCCAATGTATCATAATTAAATTGAATACCGCTCTGGAACACCCGAATATCCGGTTTAAATGTAACTTTTGTACCTGTCCGATTGGTATTGCCCAACACTTCGAGACCGGAGACCGGTTCACCGACATGTTCAATCCCTTTTTTGTCCTTCCAATACTCGAATCGCTGACGATGAATCTTGCCATCACGGAAAATCTCGACTTCAAGCCACTCGGACAATGCGTTAGTAACTGACGCACCTACACCGTGCAAACCGCCTGATTTTTTGTATCCTGATCCACCGAACTTTCCGCCTGCGTGCAAAATCGTAAACACGACCTGGGGAGTAGGAATCCCTGTTTTATGTATACCTGTCGGAATTCCCCTTCCGTTATCCTGAACCGTAATAGAACCGTCCTTATGCAGCGTGATATCGATTTTGGAGCAGAATTTGGCGAGATGTTCGTCGACAGCGTTGTCGACAATTTCCCATACCAAATGATGTAAACCTGAAGTGCTGGTGCTGCCGATGTACATCCCCGGCCGTTTCCGTACCGCTACCAACCCTTCAAGTACTTGAATGTCGTCCGCGTCGTAGCCTGAAGACCCCTGTCCTCCGCCTGTCGAACCTGCCGACATATCGATTTGCTCGACCATTCATGCTCCCCCTTCTTAACTTGCAACTAAAAAAATGCCTAAAATGCAAACAGATGTTTTCTTATCCTTGTCCATTTTAATTCAAGATATCCCGTTTCGTAAAGACAAGGAATGACACAATGAGTGACGCAATGCCCCAAACACTAAGCACAATAAGGGAAAAACCTAAATTCATACCCTCAATTGGAGGTAACCCGCCAGACAAATAATTCGGAAGTTCGAGGTTAACCATGAACAAATACTTCGCGGTCTGCCAGGACGCTGCCATACTGGTCAAGATTGTTCCTGCAATCAAAGCGGCCATCATGATAACGATACTTGCAGCAGTACTGCGCACAAGCACAGATACCATAAATGCAAGCATAGCCACAATTACACTCACAAACCAGATCAGTCCTGCCTGCATGAGCATATACAGCCACTGGTCTACAGCATGCACTGCCGACATATCGACATCTGTTCCCACAACTTTGAATCCTGTGAAGATTGGCATGTTGAAGCCTTTATAACCAAAGACCGCACCCGATATGACATAACATATAATGTAGGCTGATACCACTATGATCGAAACAAACATAATCAGCGTAATTAATTTACTCAAAAGCACTTTCCAGCGTCTAACCGGACGCGTTAAAAGCATTTTAATCGTACCTGTCGTACGTTCACCAGAAACAAGATCTGAAGCAATAGCCATGATTAACAGTGGAATAAACAATCCAACCGCGTTGTTCATGAACTCCCGCGTAAAGGTGACACCGCCCGGTTCTTTGGGATTGATGTCATTCTCAAGATAATACTGCATCTGCTGGATATATACGGTTCTATATTTTTTGTACTCTTCAGGTACCCGATCGCTACCGAGCGAATTTTGATTGTCTGTGATGGCCTGTTGCAGTTCAAGACGCCAATCGCCGCCAAACTTGTCGCGATTATTCTCCGCAGATTTCATCTGGGCATACGTAAACATCGGTACGAGGACCGCAAGTACAATAAATATAATATAAAGCCGTTTTTTCTTCACCATCTTAATCGTTTCATTGCGGATCAGCGGCATGATATTACTCAATGGATTCACCTTCTGTCATTTTTAAGAATAGTTGCTCAAGCGTAGGCTGAATCCGCTGTACCCCTTCAACCTGTATACCAGCTTGAACCATCTGTTGCACCATATCAGGAATTCGATCTTCGTGCATCTCGGCAACCACAGCGTTGGGACCAAGGCCCGCAACAATGGTATCATCCATCACATCCGCAGGTCGACCTACCAGAGCAATGCCTGCATCCTGCAACATTTTTTTGCCTTGCTCCAGTGGTGAAACATGCCATATAGCCAACTTCGAATGATCTTCAATCAGTTCGCTTACACCTCCAACAGCAAGCACACGCCCAGCACTGATAATGGCTACTCTGTCACAGAGAAGCTGGATCTCACTTAACAAGTGACTGCTGACAAATACAGCCATACCTTCGCTGGCAAGTTGCTTAATAAAGACACGAAGTTCCTTAATGCCTTTTGGATCAAGACCATTTGTCGGTTCATCCAGAATAAGCAGACGCGGTCGCCCAAGCAGCGCTTGTGCAATACCGAGCCGTTGACGCATACCCAATGAGTACGTTCTGACTTTATCGTGAATCCGCTGATCCAGACGCACAATATCTACAACTTCCTGAATTCGTTCATTGTCCACACCTGGTTGCATGCGAGCGAAATGCTCCAGGTTCTCCCACCCTGTCAGATATGTATATACCTCCGGATTTTCAACAATGGAGCCTACATACTTCAAAGCACGCTCAGGGTCCCGATTCACATCATAACCACAAACTTTAATTTTTCCTTTTGTTGGTTTGATCAGATCGACCAGCATCCGTATCGTAGTTGTTTTGCCGGCACCGTTGGGACCGAGAAATCCGAAGATTTCACCAGGTTTTACGTCAAATGTAACGTCCTTAATGATCCATTTGCGTCCGATCCGCTTTTTCAGATTCTGTACGGATAGGACGGAATCATACAGTTGCTCTGCCATTTAATTTCCGCTCCCTTCTGCCGGTGTATCTGCCTGGAATTCCTGTGCAATCCGAACTGCAATTTGCTCATAACCTTGTCCGTTGGGATGGAAATGATCTGACGAGAGATACTCCCCCAGATGATTTTCAAACAAATCGAATGTAGGGACCAGTGTCATCTTGTCCTCATTGTTCAAAATAGCCAGTGCAGCATCGTTCCATGCAGCTACCACTGCATTACCTGGCTTCTCCAGTTCCTTCACATCGCCAAATGGATTGTACAACCCTATGTACGCAATCTGCGCATCGGGATTAATTTCTTTTACTTTCTTCAATATCTCTTGAAGGCGCTTCGACGTTTCCGGCAAAGCCGCTGCCAGCTGCTCTGCTGTTGGCGGATCTTCCCCCTGTAGAACTTGTCCTCCCTGGAACAAATCATTTGCGCCGATCGAGAGCAAGATAAAATTGGATTGTTGTAAGACGTAACGTACGCCTTGCTCATCGAGTTTTTCCAATAAAGCATCTGTTCTCAAACCGTTTACACCCAGATTATTAAGAACCTGAACGTCATATCCTTTATCTTTAAGCAGATTCCCTGCACGTCTCACAAAACCGAGTCCTTCATCATCGCCCGTGCCTCTTGCCAGAGAATCACCGATGACGGCCATCCGAATCTTGCCATCTTCCACGACAGCCGGTTCCCCCTCGATATCCTTAGATGGAGCAGTTGCCTCCTGGCCTGTAGTTAATGCGGAATCTCCCTCGGGGAAAATCACGTCTTTTATGGCGTAACCAAATCCAAATAACAACAACAAAGTTGCCAAGATGGATACTGTACTGACAGTTCTCCAGATCCATGGTGCTGAATCCAGGCTTTTTTTCTTTTTCATCATCACATCTCCACTCATGTACACCAATCCGGGTGCTTTATAATTTATAATGACTTTACATTAAGGCGTGTCTGAAAATCCGCTTACTTCGGAGTTTTCAGACACGCCTTAATGATGCTATTCCTAAATAACATAAATGTTCTGTCGTTAATTTGCAAACTTTGGCGCTGCATTCGCAGAATTCATTTTTTATATGTCATTTTACGGAAAAAAGGTTATGCCATACACAGATTTGAACTGTGTACTGGCATAACCTTGTGGAAAAGAAAATCATACTTTCTTCATTATAAATCGATTACTTACCGATAAACTCTTGTGCCCAGTATCCGTTGTAGAAACCTACTCCGATATGCGTAAAGTTTTTGCTCAGAATATTGGCACGGTGACCTTCACTATTCATCCAAGCTGTAACAACTTCCTGTGGTGTTTTTTGTCCTTGGGCAATGTTCTCACCTGCATAGCTGTAAGTTACTCCGAATTGTTTCATCATATCAAACGGAGAACCATACGTAGGTGACTGGTGATCAAAATAGTTATTGTTACTCATATCTTTTACTTTAGCAACAGCTACTTTGTCCAGAAGTGCATCTGAAGTCAGAGCGTTCAGACCTGCTTTAGCACGCTCAGCGTTCACAAGTTTTACAACTTGAGTAGCAAAGTCGGATTGTGTGCTTTCGCTACCATTATTACTTGTATTGTTACCTGTGTTACCTGTGTTACCCGTGTTTGAAGGATCTTTAGCCGGTGTAGTTTCCGGTTTTTCTTCTTGAACTGGTTGTGTTGGTTTAGTCGGTTGCTCAGGCTTAGTTGTAGGCTCAGCAGGTTTTGTTGTTGGTTGAGTTGGTTTTGTTGTCGGCTCAGCAGGTTTCGTCGTTTGATCAGGCTGCGTAGCAGGTTTCTCTACAATTTGCCCCTCGGATACGGTGTATCCATTTTGTTTGAGCCATTTCTCAATATAAGCTTTCAAGCTGTCTGTACTTGTAATTTTGTACGTTGTGATAGTCTTATATGTTGAATCTGCAGCAGACGCGGAAGCAGGAAGCATTACCCCTACGGCCAGTACGGCTGTCAGACTACTCGTTACGACAGTTTTCATCCATTTCTTTTTCAAATTCATTCATCTCCTTAAGATTAGTTATTACAACTTTGTAATTAATACTCTAGCAGTATATCAATTCAACAGGAGATTGTGAACCTATAAAATATGGAAAAGTAACTTTTTTGTCATTTTTTAGAATGTTACAGATTTTACAAAAGCATAAAAAAAAGACATTCGGACTAAAAATGCTAGTCGAATGTCGCTTCACCATCTATTTATCATTCACCACACAAGAATGTGCAGATCAGGATATCATGAGAATTTCCATGCAATAGAAGAAACTTTATTTGTACTATAGAAGAACTTTACTGAACCGATACCCTCTCTTCTGAAAACCAATGTGCTCATAAAAAGAGTACGTTGTTGAAGTCACTTCACGGTTTGCACCCGTGACAAACAGTTGTTTACCACCTTGCTGTCTGCCCCAATCTTCGGCACGAGCCATCAGACGACGGGCAATCCCACCACCACGATGTTCTTGACCTACAATCAGGGAAGTAATTTGTGCGGCAGGTTCTGGATAGGCATGACTTTGCACACATTGCAAGCCAATCACACCAATAATTTGTTCATCCACTTCGGCAACAAGCATGCATGCGTTTGGATTGGTTTCCAAACATTCAATACGTTCTTTCATGACATTGGTTGTTGTCGGATAGCTGACCTCTCGCATCAGTCCCGTTACCGCTTCAGCATCTCGTAGTTCACACTCTCGGATCATCAGTACAGGGGCCTCAACATTATTGGACATGATTTACCTCCACTTTCAGCATATTAGCGGCTTGCACCGCTGTTTTACGAGCTTCTTCCACATCTTGACCAGCACTTAAGGCTACAGCCATTCGGCGTCCTACTTTGGTCTCAGGTTTGCCAAATACACGAATCTGAGTACGAGGAAGAGCCAGAGCTTCTTCAATCCCGCCTACAGTAAAGTCAGATGTTTCATCATTAGCCTTCAGCGTTGCTGAAGCTCCCGGTGTCAACAGATGTACACCTGTGACCGGAAAACCAAGAATTGCACGTACATGCAGCGCAAACTCGGAACTGTCTTGCGTCACCATTGTAACCATACCTGTGTCATGTGGACGAGGAGATACCTCGCTGAACACAACACCATCCGGGGTCAGGAACAACTCCACTCCAAACAGTCCATACCCGCCAAGTTCATCCGTGACGGATTTGGCAATATGACAAGCTTGCTGCCATTGCTCAGGAGTCATTGCATGAGGCTGCCAGGATTCGACATAATCCCCATCCTTCTGAATATGACCAATCGGAGGACAAAATACGGTGCCTGATACAGACCTAACAGTAAGTAATGTAATCTCACTGTCAAATTGCACAAAGCTCTCCACAATAACACGAACGGATTTGCCACGAGCCCCCGAAAGAGCAATGTTCCAGCAATCCTCTACGTCGCCCGGTGTTCGGCATACACTCTGCCCTTTGCCGGAAGAACTCATTAATGGTTTAATGACACAAGGTGTGCCAAGCTCACGTACGGCTTCCTGAAGTTGTTCCAGGTTGTCCGCAAAAAGGTAATCAGCTGTCGGAAGTTTCAATTGTTCGGCTGCAAGCCGACGGATGCCTTCGCGATCCATCGTTAGACGTGCAGCTCGGGCAGTAGGTACTACACAAAATCCCTCTTCCTCAAGCTCCAGTAAAGCTTCTGTTGCAATAGCTTCAATCTCAGGTACGATGTAATGAGGTTTTTCTTTACGGATCAATTGTTTCAAAGCTTCGGCATCCAGCATGTCGATGCAGTATGACCGGTGCGCGACCTGCATTGCAGGTGCGTTCTCATAACGATCAACAGCGATCGTCTCTACTCCCAGTCGTTGGGCCTCAATAACGACCTCTTTTCCCAATTCTCCACTGCCTAGTAGCAGCATTTTTTTGGCTTGAGCCGTAAAAGGAGCACCCCACATGTTCTTTCCAATCCTCCCAAAGAGAAATCTTCTATATCTGTCTCTCTATTTTCGGGGTTTTGGTTAAAGATTGCAAGAGTGCTCCCTATTTTTCTTGTGAATTTTACAAGATTTTTTGTGTTTTTTCGATCAAATTTTACAATTACTGCTCACAGATTCGATACTCCTTCCATTCCTCCCAAAATTAAGGAAATGTCAAAAGAGTAGATTTTAATATTCCAGTGATCATAAATTAGCAAACAAACCCCAAGTTTAGAACCTTGGGATTTGTTTGTTTTTTTCTCTGAAAATTTCATTATGGGAGGAGACGTACGCCATCATGGGAGCATCTGGAGTCAAGTATTTTTTCGCACTATTTACAGCTAAAATCGCATCGTTGAAGGCTCCGGCAATAAGTCTGACTTTGCTATCGTGAGTTGCACAATCCCCTGCAGCAAAAACACCCGGCAGACTCGTCTGTGCATGGTGACTCATTAGAACCATTCCATCGTCCATTTCTAAGCCACAACTGGCAAGATCACTTAAATTGCTTTTATATCCATGACTAACTACGACTTCATCCACATCTAACAATACATTTTCCTGACTCTCCATATGCGTAATTACAACCTGATGGATACGTTCACCATGATTATGAAGCCGTGTGATGCTATATGGTGTTCTGACATCCGTTACATTGTTCATCTCGCTAACATTGCGTTCCATTGCACGAAACTCATTTTTTCGGTGGACGACCACTACGCTCCGTGCAAGTTGAGCAAGTTCAATTGCCCAATCTACTGCACTGTTGCCTCCTCCTGAAATGAGCACACGCTTCCCGGAAAAATGTTCTGGATTTTGCACGGTGTAATGAAGATTTTCATACTCACATTGAATCGGCTCCTGAAGCTCCAATTTCTGAATTTCTGCGATACCGCGGCCTACTGCGACAATAATTGTACGCGTATAGTGTATGTCGCCTTCAGCAGTATACAGAGCCAAAATCTCGTTGTCCAGTCGAGCGAACCGATCTACTTTGCAATTCAATTCAACCGTTGGATTAAAGGTATTCGCCTGCTGAACCAGATACTCAATCAACTTTGAACACTTCATTGGTGGCAGGCCACCCACATCCCAAATAGTTTTTTCAGAATAGGTATGCAGAAAACCACCAAGTTGGTCTTTGCCGTCAATGATCTTAACTCTCATATCACGCATCCCGGCATAAAAGGCCGCATATAATCCCGCCGGTCCGCCTCCGACGATGGTTACATCATAGATATCTTCTTCATTCATTTTAAACACACCTTGTTAATTTAGTTATGAATTCGAGATACATGTAACTTTACCCGTTTGCTTTATTTGTTTTTTGCTTCAAAAGCAGCAACAATATCATCAATGACATATTCATCGGCAAGTGGAGACATTCCCAGATTGAACCATTCCTTGCCACCCACCATATAGACGTGGTCCTGCTTGACTGCTTTCAGATTTTTCCATAACGATGAAGATAACATATCTTCAAATTTCTTTTTAATTTCCGGATTAGTCTCATCATCCAGCTGAACGATCAGATGATCTGCGTCGTATTCAGGCAGTACTTCCAAGGATACGGACATGGCAGTTTGATCTTTCGGGAAATTAGGAAGTGGATTCATTCCCAATCGTTTATGGACAAAGTTTCCTCGGTCAAGGTTCTCCCCATGAAGTACGATTTCTTTTTCCATCACTCTAATGTAGAGAACAGTCTCCTCACCAATCAGCTTATCCAATTTGGCAGCAGCTACCTTCTCCTTATCCACCAAATCCTGAATCACCTTTTCTGCCTGTTCTTCTTTGTCCAGAATTTTGGCCATATCCCGCAGTTCATCGCGCCAATCATCACGCTGTGGCAAAAGTACGGTAGGTGCAATCAGAGTAAGCTGATCATAGTCCTTTTTGGACCACCAGTCAGGGGCGATAATTAAATCCGGATCTGCCTCCATGAGGGCTTCAAAGTTAGGCGTTCTTCCTATTCCCATTTTCATCGTGTTTGCAAATGGCTCTTGCAAGTAAGAAGGAAAATCCTCATGGTAGTTCTGTACAGCAATAGGTACGATGCCAAGTGAATATAAAAATTCTGGATATACAACGGACAAACCAACTATTTTTTGTGGGTTCACCGGAATCTCAACTTCTCCCATTTCCGTGTTCACTTTTTTCACCTGACTTGTTTCTGTTGTTGAAGAATTGGCGGTACCCGCTTCTTGTCCCTCGCTCGAGGATGCTTCGTTGCCTGCTGCACCGCAAGCCGAAATAATGAGCACCAACATCATGGTGCATAGTACCGTTAACCATCTGAATCTCATTCTTTATGTACCCCCTATATGGCATTTAGTTATGACAACGTCTAATTAATAATAATTATCATTATCATTTGATATAGGAGTAAGTATATTAAAATATGTTCAGGTATGATATTGACTATTCAGACTTTTTGCTATGGACGATCTTGCCATAACTTTAATATTTCATCCAACATAAGCTCATGAGTAAACGCAGTGTAGTCCAGCAGGACGCTCGACAAAAGCATATCCATTCTGCCTTTCTGTACCGCTAACAACGCAAGCCATTCTTCAGACTTACGCACAGCAGACCATGTCTGCCTGGATGTCTCATCATCACCCACAATCAGTAATATTCTTTCGATGTTGAGAACAGATAACTCCTTAATGGTCACTGTGCCCCGTTCCCAATAAGTCTCAGCTCCTTCGGGACCCTCCATTTGCATATCAACGTAAAAAACGGAAGCAATGCTCCTTGGGCCTAACATCTGCAACGCTTCACCATAAACTTTGAGTACAACTAATCTGTCTTTTCGTATGAAATCTGTAAGCTGATTCTTAATGATCTTTGCTTTCTCTTCATATCTTTGAAGCCACACCTCTGCAATACCCGACCTGTCCAAAAAGCTTGCAACATATCTCAAATGTTCTCTCCAATCGCCTTTTCTCCACGGGAGGTCACACACAGGAGCAATGGAATGAAGCTGTCTTTG
The DNA here is from genome assembly GCF_037979415.1 of Paenibacillus sp. FSL H7-0940. NCBI lineage: Bacteria > Bacillati > Bacillota > Bacilli > Caryophanales > Paenibacillaceae > Paenibacillus > Paenibacillus sp. FSL H7-0940. Next base: position 1,402,280 of record NZ_CP150280.1, on the reverse strand, counting down.
CAAATCCGCAGACTCTGTCCCAATCGTAATAATATAATCAGGTTTAACTAATCGAAGCTGTTCCAGCCAGGTGGTCTCACTCTCTGCGAGTGGCATAACTTTGTCCGTTTCATATTTACGTCGGTAATAGTATGTCCACGGATGACTTGCCGGCGCGGCACAGGGAATGATCTGCAATGCGAGCAGTATACCAATGCTCACAGAATGAATTGAAGCAATTTTTTGTTTGCTATTACGTATAAACGCTGCTGGTGGAATGCCAGAGATTTGCTTGAATTTACGCCGGAAATACGTCTCATCCTGATAACCCACGTACGATGCCACATCCTTGAGTCGATAACTGTGATCATTTCTCATTAAGATCTGGGCTTGTTTAATTCGATATAGCGTTAAATAGTCAACAGGACTGTAACCATACCTTTTCTTGAATAAACGCATGAAATGTCGAGGGCTCATTCGTGCCACATTTGCTAATTCCTCAATGGTTAATCTCTTCGAATAATTCTGCTCCATGTAACCTTTGACATGTTGAATTGGTGAAGCCAGGTCCGTCTTTTCGGTAAAGGCCACGTCGTAAAACATGGTGTACAATAGTTCCTGAAAACGAATCTGACCATAGTACCTTTGCAAACCATCCTTCTTCAATGTGTGGTGGTAAATCATCTGACAGATCACGCCAACAGCAACGGGTGAAGATGAGCTGACCTCGCCATTCACTTCATTACGTAAAAGTTGCTTCATCATTTCAAGGGCTGTTGCACCCTCCTGCTCCAGTGCGTACATGACATCAAAACTCATGTGATACACGCCTCGTTCATCCAACGAATGCACATTTGCCTCAGCCAGTTGCCCCGGGAAGCCTACGTACAGTCCGCCCGCCTTTAATTCAATGAAACTGCCATCTATCTTTAACCACCCTTGCCCACTGGCTACAAATAATAACATGTATGTTTCAATGAAGTGTTTCCTCAGAAGCCACTCCGTCGCAGGATCACTTGTATAATTCACGTGAAGGAGCCTAAAATTCATATGATCCAGGTGATCCAAATGCTTTGAATTTATTTCGTTGTTGTCCATCTGCATTGATCTCCCTCCAGCCATGAACGATTGTATTGATTTCATTCTTCAAAAATATAACATACCACACTAACGAATAAAAAAAACACTCCGGCTATCCTCTAACCTGTCTTCAATGAATAAGATGCACTTATTATTGAAGGATCAAGCTAAAAAACACCAGAGTGTTATAAGTTCATATGTGTTCAGACGCTTCACAGGCGTCCGAAGGTTTCATCACAAAAATCTGTATTGAGCTTCTATTAATCCATTGTAGACGCCTTGTTTTTGGATAAGCTGCTCATGGTTACCCTCTTCTTTAATTTCACCATGATCCAGGACGATAATGTTATCTGCATTCCGTATGGTTGAGAGACGGTGAGCGACCATAAAGGACGTTCTTCCCTGCAACAGCACCTTCAACGCTTCCTGGATTTTAAGCTCTGTCTCCGTATCAATACTGGCTGTAGCTTCATCCAGAATCAGTATGCGTGGATCAGCAAGCAGCGCACGGGCAAAGGATAACAGTTGTCGCTGTCCCATGGATAATACGTTCCCGCGTTCCTCTACTTCAGTATCATATCCGCCAGGCAGCTTCATGATGAACTCATGTGCATTGACTGCTTTGGCTGCATCCTCCACCTCTTCATTCGTTGCATCCAGTCGTCCAAATCGAATATTGTCACGAATCGTACCCGAGAAGATGAAGGTATCCTGTAATACAATGCTGATCTGGCTGCGTAAACTCTCTACCGTTACATCCCGCACATCCTGTCCGTCAATGGTGAGACGTCCGCCGGATATATCATAGAAACGACTGATCAGATTGATGATCGTACTTTTACCTGAGCCCGTATGACCAACAAGTGCAATCGATTGTCCCGCAGCCGCTGAGAAGCTGATTCCTTTCAGCGCCTGTCTGCCTTTCTCGTATTCGAACACAACATTTTCGAATGCGATATCTCCTTTAATAGAAGGAAGTGGCTTGGCACCTGGTTTATCCGCAATACTTGGTTTTTCATCCATGAATTCGAAGATACGCTCCGATGATGCCATCGCAACCAGCAACTGATTGTACATCTGTCCCAGACGGTTGATTGGGTCCCAGAAGTTGCCGACATAGTTGGCAAAGGCAACAAGTAATCCCACGGTTAACTGGTCATGTTGAATCAGGTAAGCACCAAACCAGAAAAGGATTAATGTACCGAATCCACCGGTAATCTCAATCAGCGGTCCAAAGCCCTGGTTCATCGCTGATGCTCTATCCCATGACTTTTTGCTGGACAGATTCATGTTGTCAAAATACTTCATGTTCTCTTTTTCCTGTGTGTAAGCCTGAGTCACTCGAATCCCCTGAATGGATTCATTCAAGTGGGAGTTAATACGAGAGTTCTTCATGCGCACATCCTGCCAAGCCCGACGGATCAGCACCCGCAGTTTGGTCGAGATGATAAACATGATTGGCACCGTAATGATCACGGCAAGACCCAGTTTCCAGTTAATTAATAGCAAGATCACAATGATCCCGAGCAACTGTACGCAGTCGATCATGACGTTCACTGCACCATTGGTGAACAGATCCTGAAGGGAGTTAATATCATTCGTAACACGCACCAGTACGGAACCTGCCGGTCTTTTGTCAAAGAAGTTAAAGGACAGCTTCTGGATATGCTTGAACAGATCCGAGCGAAGGTCATAAATAACACGCTGTCCGATAATGTTTGTCAATTTGATCCGGTACGTATTGGCAGCCCACTGGATGAGATACAACACAAATATGGAGCCTGCGATAAGATATAGCATAGTCATGCTTGGCAACCCCGTTGCCGGTGCGATGGCCCGGTCAATTGCCAGACTGATCAGAAAAGGTACGGACAATTTTGTAATGGTACCCAAGATCATCATTAGAATAACGAGTGGTAACAATTGTTTCGCATAAGGTTTCATGTATGCAAATAAACGTCCAAATTCTTCCCAGTTAAACGGTTTTTCAATAATTTCATCATCCTGATACACAAATCGTTCATTCAGTTTCTTCTCAGAGGCCACTTTTGCCTCGCGCCTGTCTGCTATCGTTTCGGCACTCATGAATTCACCTGCTCCCCAGCCTCCCGCTTACCGCGGGCAATATAATCTGCATATTGAATTTTATAAACATCCTGGTATGGTCCAGGCACTTCAATGAGTTCGGTATGTTTGCCACGTTGTACCACGCGACCTTCATCGAGCACCAGAATCTCATCTGCATGTCGTAGTGAAGATATCCGGTGTGCAATAATAAAAGTCGTTCTGCCGCGCATAACTTCCTGGAAACCGGACTGAATCTCGTGTTCCGTCTCCATGTCCACGGCGCTTGTTGCATCATCAAGTACCAGAATTTTCGGATTTTTCAGCAAAGCCCTTGCAATCGCAATCCGCTGTTTCTGTCCACCCGATAAACCCATACCGCGCTCACCAACCACCGTGTCATATCCGTCCGGGAACTCCATAATGAAGTCATGAGCCTTGGCCAGCTTGGCTGCACGGATGATCTCATCCATGGTGACATTCTTAAGCCCGTAAGAAATATTATTGCGAATGCTGGATGAGAACAGGAATGTTTCCTGGAAAACAGAAGCGATCTGACTCCGCAAACTGCGAATACCTATATCTTTGATGTTTTTACCATCCAGCTTGATCGTTCCCGAGTTGACGTTATAGGCACGCATCAGAAGCTGAATGATGGTCGATTTACCTGACCCTGTACCCCCGAGGAAACCGATTACAGAACCGGGTGCAGCGTCAAAATTAATATCGGTTACTGCTGGCATTTTGTTACCGTAGGCAAAGGTAACGGATTCAAATGTCACATGACCGTTCACTTGGTCTGCCTCCACAATGACCGGATCTTGCGTTTCTTCCACATCCACTGGCGTATTCAGCAGTTCGAGCACCCGTTCACCTGAAGCTTTGGATTGCGTATAGTTGTTGATATGGAACCCAAGATTCCACATTGGACCGATTATGTACCAGATCAAACTGAAAAAGGCAACGAGTTCACCGAGTGTCAGCGTCTTCTGTATAACCATTCTTCCACCGATCACCAGCAACAGCACGATACTCACCGAAGCAAGAATCTCCATGATCGGAAAATAGCGACTCCACAATGTTGCGGCATGAATCTGATTTGTCTTGTAACGCTCATTACGTATGGAGAATTTCTCCACTTCATAAGGCTCACGTGCAAAGGATTTTACCGTACGTACGCCAGTGATATTCTCCTGTACCGCTGTTGTCAGTGAACTGAGTGCCAGCCGCATCTCCTGAAACGCAGGGTGAATTTTGGATTCGAATCTCAGCGCAACGAAGGCAAGTAATGGGATGCATATGAGCGTGAACAGCGTAAGCTGCCAACTCATGGTCATCATCATGATTGCGCCGAATACGACCATGAAAACCATGTTAAGAATCTGGGCGAAACCAAATCCGATAAAGTTACGGATGGCTTCCAAATCTCCCGTGAGGCGGGACATCAGATCACCTGTCTTGGCCGTATCATAATAACGGAAGGATAAAAATTGAAGCTTTTCGTAACATGCATTACGAAGTCTGTACGCCAGGAAGTTACCCAAGCGTCCTCCATAAAAGCCGTGTAAAAACTGCATTCCTGCTTTCAAAATAACTACACCTAACACAGTCAAGGCAATTATGGGAACGTCTTCAAAAGTTCGCGGAACAATGATGTCATCAATCAGTATCCTTAGCATGTACGGATACACTAACCCAAGTGCGGTCGCTAAGGCGAGGAACAAGATTGATACAAATAAATATGTTCGCTTTTCCCAAAAAAAGGTTTGCAGTTGCCTAAGAACATCCATGTTTCTCCTCCTCTTATGTCGTTCAAAAATACTATGAACATTTATGAAGTTTATCACCGTACCCCATTCGCGGCAAAGCGAATAACAGACCATATTCTGCCTGCTTTCAGCTTATTGACGCATTAACGAAGGTAAATACCCACCTTTCAATCAAATGTTTGAATATTCTCTTTATTTCAGGTTGTTCGTACCAAAAAAAGGCTCCCTATATGCCTTTTCGGCAGGGGCCTTTTTGGGTTGATTTTCGCAACATTTTCAATGTGTTGCTGTATCATTCATTTTGTTTTACAAAGACTTCCAGAGAATACGCGTTATGCCGTGATTTTAACTGCGTTCAATCTGTTCCAGTTGGTTAGACAAGCTGGTCCATTGCTCCGCCGGAATTCCGCTCTCCAGTGTATCTTGAATTCCACTCACCGCCTCGTCCAAACGTTCTTCCAACTGACGGGATTGGTGTTGCAATGATTGACAAATCTGGTTGTCATAAAACTGAATCAGTTTGTCTTGCGCAGCAGGAAGAACTTCAATGATCATCTGTTTGAGGACAGGATCAAGTGCCTCTTGTAATCGCTGACGTCCATCTCCTTCGAAGAACTGTTTCGGATTGCGGAAATAATTCAAATAGCTTTTCCATCCAGACGGTTCTTCCAGACGAACTTCTTCAAGCACAGGTGTGCTCCAGCGTTCGTTCAGTGGCAGTGACACATCCACGCCCCCTGATAACTGCCTCACCTCATCTATACATTCCGTAACTTGCTTCATCAGCCAAGTCTGACCCGCCTGTTCAAGTCTGAGGGTGGTAGCAAGCAGTTCCTGCTCCAGTTCAATGGCAATCATGCGTAACAGTTCACGTCCACAGGCTGCAAAAGCCATCTTCAGATTGCCCCGATCCTCCCGAAGTACGGATGGATGGAATGCTTCTGCCATGAATAAACCAAGGCGATAGGCAAGTCGCTGCCGCACATGGAACAGCAATTCTGCTGTTTCCTGTGACAGTTCTTCCTTCATGGATCGCTCTGCAAGTCGCTGTATGCGCTGGCGTGACTGTCCCTGGATCGTCTCCAGTTCATCCCGCCGCTGCTGCAATGCTTCCTCCCCCTGAGCTGCATCCTCGGCACGCTTCTTCAACCGCTGAATGACACGTGCCATCTCTTCGGAAGCTCCACCTACAGCAAGATCGGCTAATTCTCTGCCTGCAAATTGGTTGAACTCTTCCTCAAACCGGATAAAACCAGATTGCTTAAGCAGCTTCGAATCACCTGCCATCTTGCCTTCCATCGCCAGTATGCTGGATACCGGGAAGAGTCGTGGTGCCCGAATTCCATTACTGCGCAGTTGGGTGCTCACATGATCGAGAACCTGCTCCAGTTCTTCCTCAGAGGAAGACAAGTCACTGGCATTTACAACAAAGAACATCTGATCCATGGCAGAACTATCTTTAACACGTCCCAACTGATTCAGGAACTGGCGATCTCCTTGGGAGAAAGCATGGTTGTAATACGTTACAAAAATGAGTGCATCCGCATTCTTCATATAATTGAAGGTTACACCCGTATGACGAGCATTCACGGAGTCCGCTCCTGGTGTGTCTACCAGTACAATGCCTTGTTCAGTCACATCGCAACTGTAATAGAGATCGATACTGTCTACAAAACAGGACTTCTTCTCGTTTGCGACAAAGTTACGATAACCGTCCAGATCCACCAGCACATCCTGACCTAACTGGTCCGCTGTTTCTTCCCAGCCGGCTGCCGCTGCCTGCAAAAAGCTGTAATGCGGGCGCCCCGCCGGATGCACATCCTGTGGCGAGAGGGAACGTACTCGCTTCTGCCACTCCGCTCCAGGCTCGCCCAGTCCGAGCAGACGGAAGGAATAGGCGAGGTCTTCCTGGAAGGCGTCCCGGGTCTTCATCCGGACCCGGGCTGTTCCATGCTCCGCGCCCCCGGCAGGAGCCATGATTCGGTTAATCGCCGCTGTTGTTGGATGCGGCGAGACGGGTAGTACAGCTTCGCCCAGCAACGCGTTGGCGAAGGAGGATTTGCCGGCGCTGAATGCTCCGAACAGCGCCAAAGTGAACGTGCCGCCCGCAAGCGAAGCCGCGCGTGCACGCAGATCCCGTACCGCCGACCCCATGGCGGGGTACGGCTCCACCAGCGCAGCAGCGGCTTCAAGCCGTGCCGCTGCTGCGTCCAGGCGTCGGCGGCGTTCAGCGCCAGCCGCCGCCGATGGCCCAGGCACCGCCGCTGCGACTGCGCGCTGCGCTGGCGGTGCCTCTGGCGTCTGTGGCTGCGCAGCCACAGACGTTGACGTGCCCGCATGCGAACCGGGAGCTTCGCCCGGTTCAGGCACCGCGGGCACGTGCGGGCCCTTCACCTCCGGCAATAGCCCGGAGGGGAGGGGGCCCGCATGGGGCAGCAGGCTGCGCAGCCCTGCTGCCTCTGCGGCGGCGCTGCTCTGGAGCGCCGCGTAGCGCGCCGCCGCCGCGGATTGCGCCAGCAGCGCTGCGCGGCTGGCGTCCAGCGCCTGAAGCGTGGCTTCGCCTCGCGCGCCCAGCGCCTCCAACATGCGGTCGGCCAGCATCATGGCCGACCTGCGATAGCGGGCCTCAATCTCGCCCCGCACATCTTTACTGAACTGAATCACATACTCTGGAGATACCTCTGCACTCGCACTGCGTTTCATCTCCAGCAGTGCCTCATCTACAGCAGGCAGTTCCGTATTGAGCGACTGCTCCCACTCCGCTCCCCATAGCTGATGGGATTCACCCAGCTGTCTAAGCATTGTACGAATATGTACCTCAACTTGTCCGGAAGCCTGATCCTGCAATAACCGCACCAGTTCAGAAGCACGACGTTGTTTCTCCTGCTCGGTTTTGCCACCTGAGAACAATAAGCCTACCCTGAAACCTGGTTTGCGGCTCTCCAAATAGGCGGCAGCCGACGCACGAATATCCGCAGGAGTAAGATTTGCATTTGCCAGAAGAGGTTCCAGCTCTGCCCGGAATTTCTCACGCACTCGCGAAGGCCCGGTACGAATGTCTGCTGCTTGTTGATCAAGAAGCTCCAGCTCTCGTTCCAAGCGTTCAATTCCTTCCTTGCCACCAATCTCATCCAGCAGGGAATTCTCTTCGTCTTCACGTTTCTCGGCTTCTCTCGTCAAGTGTTGCTCCGTTACATGACTGGCCGAACTTGCCAAACTGTGCGTAATTAACGCTTCCTTCTCTTGCATCATGTGTCCAATGAGTTCCGGAAGCACATCCCACTGGTTGTAGCGATGCTGCTTGTCGCGGAGGGAAGTAAACAACAGTCCGTCATATCTAACTTCCCAGGCCGCAAATATAGCTTCGACACCTTCGGTATATTGGTCAAAAGAGAGCTCACGCTCCCGATGCTTGTCGATCTGGTTCACGATCAAAAACAACGGTTTGCCCCAATCCGACAGACTCTTGGCAAATGAAAGGTTGGTCTCGGACTGGACATGGTTATAGTCCATGACATAGAACACCACATCCGCCAGATGGAGCGCGGAATGGGTTGCGAGACTATGTCCGCGATCTGTTGAATCCACACCTGGTGTATCCAGCAGGACAGCATCATCTTTCAGCAGAGGAATATCATCCCATACCTCAATTGAGCTATAAGCTCCACCATTTTTGCAATACGCCTCCAATTCCTCTGGAGAAACTTCAAGTGTTCCTGCTCCATTGTCAGCGCTTACGTTTGGAGTAGTATAAATAAGCGCTCTTGGCTTACCATTACGTATGGATACCACATTTGCACTTGTTGGCACGGGACTTGAAGGCAGCACCCGTTTGCCGCATAAACTGTTGATGAGACTCGATTTGCCTGCAGAGAAATGACCACAGAACGCAATCGTCAGATGTTTCATTTCCGCCTTGCTGATTAAATCCGTTATAGCCTGTACAGCCGTATGGTCCCCTGTCTGCTCCATCGCTTCACGCAGCGGAAGCAGAGGTTTGGCCATTTCTTTTGGGTAATCTGTTCTGGACATGACTGGCCTTCCCCCTGGCTCCTCTAATTTGACATCCGTTTCGACGTCTATCTCTTTTACAACATTTATTTTAACATTATCAAGTTTGAATTTGAACGGTTGGAATTGAATATACATAAATGGACGTATAAGTTCTATAATCTAAAAAAAATAAAACCGAACAAGTCGGTTTTATCTGTAATACGTTTTATACTCGGTATTTAGCAAATGCTTACGCCAAGTGTCTGTTGCATGAATGCGATGTGATCACCTTAACCACAACGATCCTCATGACATTAATACAACAGAAACAATAGTGTAATCACTTCTTATGAAACTGCGTTCTCCATGGAAGGTAGCAAGATTTCAAATACTTGTCCATGTTGCAGAATTGTAATGTCTCTGCCTTTGTCTCTCATAACAACAACTTCAGGTTTAACGGACATACGCTCCAGATAATGTTCAGGCACGTCGCCAGAGTGGCTTACTGTGATACCTTCTACTTCTTTTTCTTCATTTTCAGCCATTTCCTGTTCAACGATTTGTTCAAAGATATCGGAGAAGGCCTCAAAATTGTCAGTGTACACGGAAATGCATTTCATGATTATTCATCCTTTTCTGCTCATTAATTTATTTTTCGTTTTCGGGTGGTGACACGTTCCTTATCTTTCCTGATTTGGGACGTTTTCATACGTTTTTTCCCTTCCCTGCATATGTCCAGCAATGGACAGATATGACACGCAGGGTTCTGTGCCTTGCAATGGTAGCGTCCAAAAAATATAAACCGGTGGTGAGTTAAAGTCCACTCGTCCCGGGGTACGCGCTTCATTAGTTTCTTTTCGACTTCAAGTACGGAGTCATCCCAACCTGCAAGCGCCAGCCGCTTGGATACACGTTCAACATGAGTATCTACCGCAATTGCCGGTACTCCAAACGCATTGGAAACAACTACATTCGCGGTTTTCCGCCCGACACCTGGTAGCGTCACAAGCTGATCATGTTCCTGCGGTACATCACCGCCATACTGCTCTATTAAAATTCGGCACATGTTCTGAATATGCTTGGCCTTGTTCCTGTACAAACCGATTCGCCGAATATCCTGTTCCAACTCTTCGAGAGGAACTGCCAGATAATCTGCAGGGCTTCTGTACTTCTGGAACAAATCTGCGGTTACCTTGTTCACCGTTTCATCGGTGCACTGGGCAGACAAAAGGACAGCTACCGTCAATTCAAATGCATTGCTGTGATTTAATTCGCAATGTGCATCAGGAAACATTGCTTCCATAGTTTCGAGTATATGTCTAACCGTCGCTGCATTCATGAAGAGCTACCTCCCACAAAATGACTCCACTCTGCGGAGCCTTACTTCGAAGCTTCATCCGAGTACTTTGCGGGGACCTCAAAAAGCTTGCAAAAAAAACGTCTTGATGCGGGAAAGATCCCGTATCAAGACGGTCATTCTTTTGATCCTCGAAAAGAAACGATTACTGTTTTTGAATCTCCAGAATAACATTGTTCAGGAGATACAATACAATATTATCATTATCTCTGAGAGATTGCACGCTTAAAGTATTGTCACCCTGGTGAACAAATACACTTGATCCGAGTGCAAAACGATAGTTTGTGTCTGCTGTCGTTTCCCGTTTAACCAAAATCTGGTTACCAACGCCATCATAAGACCAGAATTGTTTGCTCATGACAGTTAGTACTCTGAAGCGTGTGGAATTATCCGTATCTTTTGTCATTTCCACACGATCTCCGACCGTAAGACTAGTCAATGAAGTTAATGTGGAGCCAGATTTTACGACTTTAACAGAACCGCTAACAGGCACGGTTTCAGTCTGGCCGTTAAACTGTTTGAGCGTTACAGATGAAGCATCCACCGCTGTAACTTCAGCCAGCGTACGCTTCACGACTTGAACCGCTTTTGGCGTAGCTCCTTCAAACGTTACATTAATCAGGTTGCCTGCTGTCAGTTGTGAAGGCGTGATCGTCTGACCACTCTCTCCTGTCAGTACGGCTTGATCCACGTAGAACTGACTTGTCAACAGATCGGATTTTACTCGAATACGACTATTTGCTTCCAAGGCAACCACTTCGAATTGAGCCACAGTGTTCAGTGCAACCTTCTGCACTACATCCTGATTTGCTCCAAGCGTTACGGTCACTTTGTCACCAATCTTCAAATCTCCCAGACTTGCGCCCGATTTGTTATAGATCTCAACCGTAGGTGCGGTAGTATAAGGCACTGTAATCGTCTGATTACCAGACAACACACTAATTTTCTTGCCAGAAGTATCAATGTTGCTGATCGTACCTTCATACTTGTAAATCACTTTAATGGACAATGCACGTGTTCCCACATAGGTCAGATCCAATTTGCGGCCATCATTTAAGAATGACTCCAGACCAGCCAGTGTAGGTTTGGTCGTATTGTAATCTAGTTTGGTTTTCTCATCCAATGTAAATACAAACGGTTTTTTGTTGTTGTCCAACACGGTAAGTACCTTTGTTTTGCTGTTGTAAGATACAACCGTTACTCCGTTCATAGGTTCCATTTGACGGCCAATCACCTGAATACGCGTTACCTGATCGTCAGAGTTCAATGTCAACTCCACCTGATCCCCGTTCGTTGCATCCGTGATGAGATCATTCAGCGTTGCATCCTGAATGCCATTGATAATGACTTCTGGCTTTTCAGTCAGCAGTTTCGCCTCAAGGGAACCCCCTTCACGTTTGAACGTTAACGTGGACTGGTTGCCACCGATCTCAACCAATGTTCCGCGCACAGATTGCTCCACACCTTGAGACAATGTAATAGTTTGCAAGACACTGTCCTTTACGCTGTATTTCACGGCACTGCCGGCTTTGAGATCAGCCACTGACATGATACGGTTTTGATATGTGATAAGCAGATTGTCATTGTATGCAAACTGCTCTGTTGCACCCGCTGCATTGACAAGTTTGATCGTTTTGCCAGAAGTGGATACTTCAGCAACTACGCCATTGTCACTCTTGTTAACAATGCCGGATTTCACACGAATAGCAACTGTTTTTTTGTCAGTCGAGAACGTCTCACGCAGTACTTCGATGATGCTATCTGCCGTAATATCGGATAGTTTGATTGCATTACCATTCTGATCGATGAATGCAGTTGCCTCATCATAACTGTACGTTTCGTAATTCTCGCCCACAAAGATACCAATTTTATTACCAGACAATGAACGTGCAAATGTACCTTCAACACTTTCCACCTGCGGTGTAGCATCAACAACTTCTACATAGGAAGCCCCACCTGCCGAACCTACAACCATAACTTTTGTATACAGCTTCACATCTGTGGCGGAAGCACGAGTTTCACTGTCTTTCGTAAAGTAAGGCGTACTGCTGTTCACTGCGAAGTTAACGGCTTTGCCGTCCACAACCAGCGTGATCTGCCCATCTTTCAATCCTGTCACATAACCCGTGGATGTGTTCGGGTACGTTGTATCCGTTAACGATTCACCACGACTGAAGAAGGTAGCCAGTTGAGCACGGGTTACGGAACCAGTTGGATTGAATTTGTTGCCTTCCACACCTTTGGCCAGATCCAGGCTAACAGCCAGATTGACATAACCTTTACCACTTTCGGAAATACTTGCATTATCAGCAAATCCGGTAGATTGATTGTTTTGTGCCTTCGCTTCAGCATCCTTGTCCAATGAACGGATTAACAATTTCGTAATCCATTCCCGTGAAGCCGGTTTTTGACCCCAGGAGGTCTTGGATACATCCACCGTTGATTCTTCCGTTTTGTCAATCAGTCCCAGTTGAAGTGCCAGCGCGACATATGGCTTGAAATAATTTCCCACTTCCATGTTTGTCGGTAATGCCGCAGCCGTGTCGGTATTCAACTGGCCCTCTTGATTCATAAAACGGATTGCCATCGTTACAGCTTCTTGCTGTGTTACCGCGTCTCCTGGACGGAACAGGCCGTTGTTACCGAGAAGAATGCCTTGATATGCCAGTTTGTACACATGTTTTTCAGCCCAGTATCCGACCTTGATGTCACTGAACAAACCAGTTGGTGCAGCCGTATTTGTTATTGCAGCAGTCTGACCCTGCCCCGTTTCTGTTGATTCTGCTGCCATGGCAGCTCCGCCGGCGCTAAGGGCCATCATGCCTGCAAGCACGGCTGATACTACTTTTTTAGAGTGTGATGTATGGTTATATTTAAAAGTCACCTATGATTCCCCTCTCTCATGTAAAACGACCCATATTCCGTGGATTCACGGTACAACAGCATGCTGTACAGCCTATTCGGATCTTGTCATTGGATGTTCAAGATCCACATGGCCCATCAGACTCTCCGTCTGCTGACCATCCACCAGTAAATCAAGTGATTTTACTTCATCAAACTGGAAGAACGTTTGTTTTAGAGCATCCAGCGCATAAGATTCTCCACCTGCTCCAAGACGTGCCGTATCTGGCATATGAATATCCAGCGTAAGAGCTCCATCCTTGAACTGAACAGACTTCAATTCAATTTCTTTAGACCACAGCGGAACAAGTTTAGCGTCTTTGCTCTGTTGCAATGATTCAAAGGCAGCTTTATATTTGGCATCATCCGATGCGTATGAAATCTCTGCCGAAGCTTTGTGCAACTCCAGTTCTTCTTCATCCGTATAGAATACAGTGATCGTTTTCTTTTCATTACTTTCGGAAGTTGCCGGCTTCTCCGTAGACGTTTCGCTTGGCGGAGTAGTTGTAGTCGCTTCCTCCGAACTGCCTTCCGTCGATTCTGTAGGCGTTGTATTCTCTTCAGGCTCAGCAGTTACCGGTTCGGTAATTGTTTCCCCTTCAACCTCGGTCACATTGTTTTCAGTTCCTGCGCCTTGCGTCTGATTCGGAGCAGCTGTTGGCTTGCTTCCACATCCAGCAGCAACTGCCATAACCGTTACCAGCAAGGCTGCAATCCATATTTTCTTGTTCATTCTAACTCCGCCTCCTCAACATAAGGGCTTGTCCCTTATTTAATTCCCAGATACTCCTTGATTCCTGCAACAATCCCTTTGGCAACACTGTTCTGGAAACTCTCAGTGAACAGGGCTGCTTCGTCGCTCTTATTGCTAAGGAATCCACCTTCCAGCAGAACTGCTGGCATTGTCGTTTCACGGGTCACATGGAGACTTGCCGTTTTCACTCCACGATCTTTCAGTCCGGATGACTGTAAAAGATACTTGTGCATCACTGTAGCAAGTGCTTTGCTGTTGGAGCGTGTATAGAATGTCTCTACACCGTTCGCAGCAGCAGGGCCACTGTTAGCATGAATGGAGATGAAAATATCCGCTTTTATGTCTTGTGCAATCTTCACACGTTCTTTCAATGCCAAAAATGTATCATCGCTGCGCGTTAACACAACGTCAATTTTGGATTCTTTTTTCAACAAGGCTTCCACTTTCAGAGCCATTGCCAGATTGAAGTCTTTTTCACGTTTACCAGTTACACCGATTGCCCCAGGATCCTGATCTCCGTGACCTGCATCGATAACGACAACTTTTTTGCCATTATTACCAACTGGAGGAGCAGGTGTACCACTTTGATTGTCGAGGTTAATCATAACCAGTCCGGAATCATTTTGCACACTGTACCCTTTTGAACTGGACAGATCGATTACAAAACGAATTGTAGATGGACTGTTGCTGTATAACGAGTAACGAATCTTAGACACATCCGGATAACCGCTAACGACGAGTTGTCCATTCTGGTTGCTGTCTAAAGCCTGTCCTTCACTGAACGAATCAGCAAATGCGGTATTCGGCAAGTCTATAACGATTCGATCTGGTCCTGTCATCGTGAAGACGTTCGGCTTCGTACTTCCGCTTGTTGCAATCATGAAGCGGTTGTCGCTGAAGCTGATGCCGTTCACCAGTACAAGACCTTCTTGATCCGATCCTCCGCCTTCATTGCCAGAGTTCGGAGGTGTGGTTGTCCCGTTTCCAGAACCTGAATTCTGGGTAACTAATGTTACCGTCTTCGTGGTATTGTTCCAACCCACCTTAAGACCCATTTCCTCACCAATAAATCGGAGAGGTACGAGCGTAGTACCATTTTTCACGAGTGGCGGGGCATCCAAGTTTACGTTACTGCCGTTCACCGTTGCCGTCTTCTGTCCAACAATCATCTGCATGGCAGTGTTGTCTTTGCTAATAGTCACTGTTTGCGTTTGCTGCTTCCACTCCACGCTATATCCAAGATTTTCGGACACAACCCGGATCGGAACCATCACCTTGCTGTTGATAATTTCCGCTTTTGTATCCGATGGCTGTACGATTTCTTTACCGTCTAGGATAATTTTCGTGTCTGTTGCTGCGTGACTATAGCCCGGGAATACGAGCCCAAAGACAAATAACAGTACCAAAAAACCGAACTTCTTCATCCTTCACCCCTACCATTCTCATATTTTTTTGCCGCATGTTGTCATTTTCCAACTCCGACTGACCGCTTGGGCATTACCAGACACCTATTAGACGCCCCTCGCTCTCAAAAGTTGCGAATATATTCCAACATAACAGAAAAAAAACGTTGTCAGATCAAGCTTTTTTTACATTTTAATGTCTTCTTTTTTCCTTATTTATCAAATATACATCTCTAAACAACGTAATACCCTAACCTTCATATTTGCGCAAAATTCAATTTACAGTCCCAAAAATTCAAAAATTCCGTCCACAATCGCCTGTGCACATTTGTCTTGGTATTCTTCCGTGAGCATGACTGCTTCATCTGTAGGGTTACTTAAAAAACCAAGTTCAAGTAACACAGCAGGCATGGTTGTTTCACGCGTCACATGCAGACTAGCCGTTTTAACCCCACGGTCCTTGAGTCCTGTTACCGGCAACACATATTTGTGAAGAGTATCAGCCAATGTTTTGCTTTCTTTACGGCTGTAGAGCGTTTCAATGCCGTTTGGTACCGGTGTAGTGAATTTGTTTCCATGAATGGATACAAAAACATCTGCCTGATTCAATTCAGCAATATCCACACGCTGTTTGAGCGAAAGTTCTGTATCATCCTGGCGTGTAATGACCGTTTGAATATTTGGGTATTTTTGAAGGGTTGCCTGTACCTTCAGTCCTACAGCCAGATTGAAATCCTTCTCATAAGCTCCTGACAAACTCACTGCACCCGATTGACGACCACCATGTCCCGGATCAATGACCACAATCGTTTTGCCATCATTGGTAGGTACTGCCGGTTGGCTTGTCGGTTCTCCACTCGTGGCTGTCAGGTCAACGAGCAAGACATTGTTATCTCCAACAGACCATTTGGCTGTAGCCGTCTGATTCAGATCCAGAACGACACGCACGGTAGAAGGCGATTTACTGAACATGGCATACCGAACTTTGGAAACTATGGATGAATCCGTAACGAGAATCTGTCCACTCCCATCCGGGTTAGAGGCTTGTCCCTGAATGAATTCCTCAGAAAATGTCGCTGAAGGCAGATCAACAATAATTCGGTCTGGCCCACCAATACTGGATACTTTGGGGCTAATATTACCGTTTGTTGCTACAATCAAGCGATCTCCGCTGAAGCTGATGCCTTGAAGCTCTGTCAAACCATCCGGGGCAGGTGCCTCGACGGGGTCACTGTCACCTTCCGTTTCAACTACGGGAGGAATACTAAATAGGCTTACTGTCTTGGTTCCATTGTCCCAGCCAACACGCAGACCCATTCCTTCCCCAACAAAGCGTAACGGAACAAGCGTAGTTCCCTGTTTGATCAGTGGGGGCGAATCCAAGTTCACCACGTTTCCATTCACTGTAGCTGCATCTTTGCCAGCCGTCATTTGAATCATGCTGTTTCCTTTTTGAACCTGGACTGACTGAGTTTCCTTCTCCCACTTCACCTTATAACCCAGGTTCTCGGATACAATTCGAATTGGAACCATGACCGTTTTCCCGATATTCTCTGCAGGTGCACCCGTCTGCTGGTTAATGGTTACACCGTCGAGTACAATCGAGGGAGTGGTGTCTGCATGGGCCATGACTGGGAATAAACATAGGAACAGAAGAAAAACGACTGCTGCCGACCATTTTTTCATAACTCATCCACCATTCTTTTTGTCTTTTGAACATCCGACCTGATTCTCTGCAGCGTAACATCAATGACAATATGTAACCTTCCATAATCTACTAATCAGTTTATCAGATATTGTCTGATCATCCGGTTACAACGTTGTCATATTTAGTCGGAAACTGAGTGGGAAAAAGGTTACTTTCTCCACTCGTCCAGTACCCGAAATCATATGGAAATTACATTTCTCATCCATTTTTGCTATGCTGAGTTCAAATACTTGAATACAGGAGACTGAGCCTTGATGCCTAAAATACTGATCGTGGACGATGAAGCAGATCTTCGAAAGCTACTGACTGATTATTTTGAAATAAACGGATATTCTGTGATGACGGCCAAGGACAGCAGGGAAGCGCTGCGGAAAGTGGAAAAACAACCCGATCTCGTTTTGTTAGATATCAACATGCCTGAACAGAACGGCCTTCAATTATGTAAAAAAATTCGCGACTTTGTCTCTTGCCCGATCTTATTCTTAACGGCTCGAATCGAAGATGCTGATAAAATAGCGGGATTTCGTGCCGGAGGCGATGACTATATCCTGAAACCTTTCAGCATTCGCGAGTTGGGCGCCAGGGTCGAAGCACATATACGCAGGGAACAACGAATCCAAACTAAATCTTCGGTAAGGTTTAACAATGAATTGGTCATTGATTATACGGCCAGGGAGCTCTACTACCTGGATAAGCGAATTTCACTGCCCAAAAAAGAGTTTGATATTGTCGAATTGCTGTCCACGCATCCTGATATGGTGTTTGGAAAGGAACGCATATACGAAAAGATTTGGGGCATGGACGAGCAAGGTGACAGTAACGTGATCGCAGAGCATATCCGGCGAATTCGCTACAAATTAAAGGAATACGGCTGTGATAATCAAATCGAGACCGTTTGGGGAGTAGGGTACAAATGGCCAAGTTCATGACTAGGCTCCTGTTTTTAAAGCGATTGTCCTTGTTGCACTCTTTTATGCTGTTGTGTGTGGTCACACTCATTGCCGTGCTTGCCGTTATAACTATGGAGTTTGCTTGGGCGGAGAACCTGCGGCTGCGTTTCGGAGAAACGGATTGGGTGATGCCCTCCCTCGTCACGGCGGTTCTGCTCACCGTAGCGACTGGTATTGTCACCATGGCCGTTCTATTTTACAGATGGAAGCTAAAACGTCCGCTGGAGCTATTAAAACGAGCATCCGAGAACATTTCGGCCAACGATCTAGACTTCCGCATTTCCTATGACAGCCAGGATGAGATGGGCGAGCTGATCACGCTATTTGAAAACATGCGCTCACAATTGGAAAAAAACCTTAAGACACTTTGGCGTTCGGTTGAAGAGCGCAAGCAGATCAATGCTATTTTTGCCCATGATCTGAGAACACCCCTGTCCGTGTTAAAAGGAAACGCCGAGCTTCTCTCTACCTATCTTCCCCAGAAGAAGTTGTCGGAAGAAAAGGTGCTGGACCTGATCCATACTATGAACCTTCACATCTTGCGTCTGGAGAGTTATGCAGAGGCCATGAACTCCATTCAGAGGCTGGAGGATGTGCCGTTGAACTTCCAATCGATGGATACGATTTCATTGACGGCTTTGCTGGATGGCAGCGCTGAACAAATCGCGAAACAGTTCGGTATTAGTTTCATTTCTTCCGTGGAATATGATAATGCCTCAGTACATGTAGATCCCTATCTCGTCATGCAGATATTCGAGAATATAGTGGCTAATGGGGCAAGATACGCAGCCAGTCAATTAAACGTTCACTATGACGTGAAGGGTGGCATTATGAAGATTACCGTCTCAGAAGACGGTCCTGGTTTCTCTGACGAAGCACTGAGTAAGGCTATACTCCCTTTTTACCGAGGCGAAGTATGGGATGCGAGCGAACATCGCGGGCTGGGCCTTTACGTTTGCAAGGTATTTTGCGAAAAACATGAAGGTAGTCTTCGGATTGCAAACGGTCCTTACGGAGGTGGAAGCGTCACGGCAAGTATTGGGACCCAAGTTGATAAATAGTTGAAAATGATCTGATAACATCTCCTTATCTTGAATTCAAGGAGTGTTATCATGCTAAAACTGAAAAAAAGAATGTATATCACAATTAGCTG
Organism: Paenibacillus sp. FSL H7-0940; assembly: GCF_037979415.1. Classification (NCBI taxonomy): domain Bacteria; kingdom Bacillati; phylum Bacillota; class Bacilli; order Caryophanales; family Paenibacillaceae; genus Paenibacillus; species Paenibacillus sp. FSL H7-0940. The sequence goes on along the minus strand of NZ_CP150280.1, from coordinate 1,383,169 downwards.
CTTGTTGTTATGTACCGCGTGGGCGTCCCCCTTATCCGCCAATGAAGCCAGAGACAGGACAGAAGTGCTGCAGGAGATCGACGAATATATGAATCGGAGCATGAAGGCCAATCACATTAAGGCTGCTTCACTGGCAATTGCCAATAACGATGAGGTTTATTACGCAAAAGGCTACGGGACATTTGCGGATGGCCAGAAGGTTACGGGCAACACCCCTTTTCCCATTGCTTCACTTAGCAAGTCCTTTACTGCATTGGCTGTTCTGCAGCTGGTGGACAAGGGTCAGATCGACTTGGATGCGACTTACGCTTCCTATTTTCCAGAGCTTTCTCCACAGGACCCCCTCGTTCTTGACATCACGGTCCGTCATTTACTGAATCAGACGAGTGGTCTTAATGACAAGATTAATCCCGATATGACAAAGACTCCGCAATTCCAATCACTGGCTGAAGCGAACCAATTATTAAACACAGTTCAACTTGCTCATATCCCCGGAACTGCCTACAGCTATCATAATCCCAATTACGTGCTGCTGGCGAACCTCGTGGAAAGTGTTAGCGGAGAGCGCTTTTCGGATTATCTGAAAAAACATATTTTTGAACCGTTAGGAATGAATCATACCTTCAGTGTCAATACAACGCAGCAATTCTATGAGAATAATACTATCCCGCTAGGACATTACCTGAGCTTGGGACGCGCTATAAGTCAATCCGAACCGCTTTGGTTCATTGAGGGCCCCGCCGGCATCGTTTCAACCGCAGAGGACATGTCCCTATGGATGCTTTCCCAATATAATGGCCGCCTCGTTTCCCCTGTGCTGATGAAACAATATCATGCCTCAGGAGCGATCGGTCCGTACGGCATGGGCTGGCTTGCAAACCAAGATGCGTCTAACGGCCAAACGATCTCCCACAGCGGCATTTTCTGGACCTACAAGTCCGAAGAACAGGTTTATTTGAACGAGCAAATGGGCATTGCCGTAATGTTTAATTCTGGTATAAACGCTTATGTGAATTACTCGGCATTTATTGATGGAATAGCGGATATTATGAGGGGGCAGGAACCCCAAACCTCGTTTGTAAACGGTCGGAATATGGAAATGATTATGATTGCGCTGATCATCGCTACGCTTGCATGGGGCATCTACGGCTATTCTCGTATACTTCGGAACTACCACCGCCTAACGATCAGCAAATTGATTCTGATCACGGTCGGAAGACTGATCCCGGTTCTAATTCTCTTATTTCTGTCCCACTTGGTTACGTTTATCGGCGGAGGACGTGTTGTGCCTTTGTTTGGCATCTGGACTACCCTATCAACTCCAATCATATGGCTTATGGTATGGTCACTTGTGAATTTCGTGCATTTGGCTTGTTATATCTATGTCTATTTTCAGAATACAAAAAGCGACCCTTTGGAGCTACCTCAGTAATCGATTTTTAGGTTCCTCTATTTAGTCGGCTGTTATAGTATCTGTTGAAGTATTCGGTCAAGAAAAATCAGGAGTTCTATGTATAGCTGACTTATTAAGCTAATTTAGCTTCTGAAACTACAAAAAGCTTCTGTCTCACCGATGGGAACAAGGTCCCTTGGGCGAGGCAGAAGCTTTTTGCTATGCGATACTTTAACGATTAACCGAACAGTTTTGCCGCGTGGCGTTGTTCGTAAGCAGCGATTTCATCATCATGTTGAAGAGTCAGACCGATATCATCCAATCCTTGCAACAGGAATTGACGACGGTGCTCATCCAGATCAAAATCGATATGCAGTCCGTATGCATCAGTAATCGTTTTGTTTTCCAGATTTACATTCATCTCATAGCCTTCATGTGTCGCTGTACGTTGGAACAAGTCTTCAACTTGCTCTTCTGACAACTTGATTGGCAAGATTCCGTTCTTAAAGCAGTTATTATAGAAGATGTCTGCATAAGAGGGAGCGATGACACAACGGAATCCATAGTCCAAAATCGCCCATGGCGCATGCTCACGGGAAGATCCACAGCCAAAGTTGGCACGTGAGATCAGGATGGATGCCCCTTCATAACGAGGTTTGTTCATTTCGAAGGAAGCATTATTGTTGCCCTCTTCATCGAAACGCCATTCATAGAACAAAAATTGTCCAAATCCGGTACGTTCAATCCGTTTCAGGAACTGTTTTGGAATGATTGCGTCTGTATCTACATTGACCCGGTCTACCGGTGCAACGATGCCTTGTAATGTTTTGAATTCTTCCATATTAAACGTTCTCCCTTCTGTCTGTTATAGATTAGATCGCTGCTTCTGTTTTGAAATTCCAATCCCGTACGTCCACAAAGTGACCCTTAACCGCTGCTGCTGCCGCCATTGCCGGAGATACCAGGTGCGTACGTCCTCCGCGTCCTTGGCGTCCTTCAAAGTTACGGTTGGAAGTCGAAGCACAACGTTGTCCTGGCTTCAATACATCCGGGTTCATCGCCAGACACATACTGCATCCCGCATCACGCCATTCAAATCCAGCTTCCGTAAAGATTTTATCCAAACCTTCTTGTTCAGCCTGAATTTTAACACGTCCTGAGCCTGGTACAACAATTGCTGTAACCTGACTGGATACCGTGTGACCTTTAGCCACTTGTGCTGCTGCACGCAGATCTTCGATCCGACCATTGGTGCAAGAACCGATAAATACATAATCAATTGGAATCTCGGCGATTGGTGTTCCCGGTTCAAGTCCCATATATTCAAGCGCTTTTTCAGCCGCTTTGCGTTCGTTTTCTGTAGGCAATTCAGCCGGAACAGGAACTTTCGAAGAAATGTCGGTTCCCATACCTGGGCTTGTTCCCCAAGTTACTTGCGGAATCAATGTCTCTACATCGATTTCAACCACATGGTCGAATTCGGCACCTTCATCGGTTACAAGTTGTTTCCAACCCTCTACAGCTTCATCAAACTTCGCATCCGCTGGTACGTATTCACGTCCACGCAGATATTCAAATGTTGTTTCATCCGGCGCGATCAATCCTGCTCTTGCTCCACCTTCGATGGACATGTTGCAGACCGTCATACGCTCTTCCATGCTCAACTCACGGATGGACTCACCTGTGTACTCAATAACATAACCTGTTGCAAAGTCTGTACCGTATTTGGCGATGACTGCGAGGATCATGTCTTTTGCGGTTACACCCGGGTTACGTTTGCCGACAAAACGAACTTCCATCGTTTTGGCTTTTGCTTGTTGCAAACATTGAGTTGCCATAACGTGCTCAACTTCACTTGTTCCGATTCCGAATGCCAGTGCGCCAAACGCACCGTGTGTGGACGTATGACTGTCACCACATACAATCGTTTTACCCGGGTGAGTCAGACCCAGTTCAGGTCCCATAACGTGTACAACGCCTTGATCAATCGTGTCCAGATCATACAATTTCACGCCGAAATCACGACAGTTTTGCGAAAGTGTATCAATTTGTTGTTTGGAGATAGGATCTGTAATGTTGAAACGGTCTTTCGTTGGAACGTTGTGGTCCATTGTTGCAAATGTCAGTTCAGGGCGACGAACTTTACGTCCGCTGAGACGAAGACCTTCAAATGCCTGCGGAGAAGTTACTTCGTGCACCAGATGCAGATCGATATACAGAATGCTTGGTTTGCCTTCTTCTTGATGAATTACGTGGTTTTCCCAAATTTTCTCAAACATCGTTTTTTTACTCATCATTTTCACCTCATTATAAGTTCGGTCCTTGGAAGAGCCTCTGTTTTCTTTAAAAAGTGAAGCTCTTGAATGACATAAATATATCACCCTGTCCTTCATTGTTCCAAGATATAATATCTATAGATGTAATAGGTTTATCCTATAATGAGAGAAAGACAAATAAACCACTGCTCATCGCAGAGGTTTCAATTGATAACAATTATCATTATCAGATAAGTCTTATACTACGTTTCCGCTGCTTCGCTGTCAATGCTTTTTATCTAGAACATCAAAAAACAGCCCTGAATCCAGAGCTGCTTTGCTAACTACTATATTACAAACCGTTATTCGCGATCACATCTTTGTACCAATAGAAACTCTTCTTGCGTTTTCTCTCCAGTGTTCCATTGCCGTCATTATCCTGATCTACATAAATAAAGCCATATCGTTTCTCCATCTCTGAAGAAGAATAACTAATCAGATCAATTACTCCCCAACTGGTATAGCCGAGCAGTTCAACACCGTCCAGAATCGCCTCATGCATCTGTTCAATGTGAGAGCGGAAATAATCAATACGATAATCATCCTGAATGCTACCATCCGCTTCAATCGTGTCTACCGCTCCAATTCCATTTTCAACGATAAACAAAGGCACCTCGTAACGACTATACAGTTCATTCAGTGAGATACGCAGACCTACCGGGTCAATCTGCCAGCCCCAATCATTCGTTTGCAGATACGGGTTCTTCACCCCTCCAGTTGTATTGCCACTCACCTGCTCCAATCGGTCGCCATCCACACTTGATACGAGGGACATATAATAACTGAATGAGATAAAGTCCACAGTGTGTACTTTCAGAATCTCTTCATCCCCCTCAAGCATATCCAGGTTAATCCCTTTTTCGGCAAAAAACCTCTTCGTAAAGTATGGATACGCTCCCCGCACCTGTACGTCCGTAAACATAAGATTAAATTGATTATCCCGGGAAGCAACAAGTACGTCTTCGGGATTACATGTATGAGCGTATGTTGTCAGTTTGGTAAGCATACATCCAATCTGGGAACCGGGAATGATCTCATGACAGTATTTCACTGCGAGCGCACTCGCTACAAATTGATGGTGTAACCCCTGATATACAGCCTGCTCCACATTTTCGAAACGCTCTGGCACAATACCACCACTCGTAAACGGATGACGAACAATGCTGTCAATTTCATTAAATGTAATCCAATACTTCACTTTGTCCTTATAACGGGTGAACACGGTTTTGCAAAAGTGAACAAAATACTCGACGACTTTCCGATCCGTCCATCCATCATGGTGATTCACCAGATACATCGGCATCTCATAATGCGACAACGTAATCAATGGTTCAATCCCTTGTTTCAGCATGCCATCAATAACGCGGTCATAGAACTGCAAACCGGCTTCATTCGGCTCTGTTTCGTTGCCATTCGGGAAAATTCGGGTCCAAGCAATAGATAAGCGCAACGTTTTGAGACCCATCTCCCCAAACAGGGCCAGATCCTCCTCATAGCGGTGGTAAAAATCAATGCCTCTGCGTTTCGGATATTCTCTGTCCGAGGTAGACTCCATCGCAGTTTTGATCTGTTCTTCATTGATCGCATTATGCTTTTTATACTCACTCTTGGCTACACCTTTTCGATAGATAGCAATGTCGGCTGTAGACAGACCTTTGCCATCCACATTCCACGCTCCTTCCGCCTGATTGGCAGCAATCGCTCCTCCCCATAGAAAATCTTCTGGAAACGTTCTTGTTGTATTGGTCATTGTGTATTCCTCCTTTGATTATCTCTGTGACTCTTTCATTCTTGCTCAATTGCGACTCATGACCCGATTGATATGAATAATCAAATACATCATCTCTTCATTGGAGATCGTATGTTCAAACCGAGCTTCAATATAATCCTTGATTAGCAGTACGCAGGCTTCCTCCTGCGGATATTTATTCGCGATCTGCTCAAAGAGCTCATGATCCTGCGTGTTTAACGTTTTATGTTCAAAAAGCCGTTGAATGAAAAACTGCAAATGGGTCAAAAAGCGTGAATAGTTGATGCTGTGTGTATCCAGCTCCACGTGATAGTGAATTTTGATAATATTGAGTACATCCTTGACGGTATTGGTCATCATCATGACCTGATTCATATTGTCATCATTCTGCTGCGCATTAACGAGATGAAAGGCAATATTCGCCGCTTCCTCTTCAGGCAGGGAGAGTCCAAGCTGTTTTTGAATGAGAGACAGACCATGCAACCCGATGCTGAACTCCTGCGGATAGAACTTTTTCACTTCCCACAACATTCGGTTCTGGATCGTCATATTGTCCTTGAATCGCTTCATGGCCATATACAGGTGATCTGTTAAGGCGACATAGAGATGATCACTCAGATGGCGGGACAATGTATGTTTGGCGTGAGAGATGATTTCATCAGCCAGAATCAGATATTCTTTTGGCGTTTCCTTCATCAGGGCGGTGAGATCCGAAGAGATCGTTTCATTTTCAAGGACATAGATCTTCTCGATCTCATCCTCGCCCACGACATCTCCCGGTTTGCTCCTGTAGCCGATGCCCTTTCCCATCACAATAATTTCCTTGTCATCCTCAACACGTCTGGCAAGAACAATGCTCGAATTCAGTATTTTTATGACTTCCATATCAGGCTGCCTGCCTTTCATTCATATTTCAGCGAGTTATAACACCGTAATTAATGGTTTCCCCGGTCCTGTTGTCGCCGCAGTTTCATTGCCCAGTATCTCCAGATAATCTGATGAATTGGTCACAATTACAGGGGTCGTCGTGTCATAACCTGCCGCTTGTATAGCTTCAAGATCAAATTCAATCAGGAGTTGACCATGAGAGATCTGTTCTCCTTCATTCACTTTTACATCAAAATGCTGGCCTTTCAGTTTCACCGTATCCAATCCGACATGAATCAGAATTTCTACACCTTCTACCGATCTCAGACCGATAGAATGTTTGGTACGGAACACCGTCTCAACGGTACCATCAAACGGGGCAAACACCTTGCCAACACTTGGCTGAATGGCCATACCTTGTCCCATAGCTTCTTGCGAGAAGGCCTCGTCCTTCACCTCTCTTAATGGCAGAACTTTACCTTCCAATGGAGCAAAAACGATCTTTTTCGATTTGATCCCTTTGGATGGCTGGATTTCAGATTCGCCTCTCGCTTTGTTTGTATGACTGCCTGCTATCGACACTGCTGTTGGAACAACATCCTGAAATCCAATGACATATACAGCGACAAACGCGACAATGGCAGAGATCAGCATGGTAATGATCGCATAGATAATATTCATATGATCTTCACTGATAAACATAGGCATAGATGCAATCCCCGGACCCACGGCAGCATATGCCTTGAGATTCACAATACCTGCGAACAACCCAGCGACTCCGGCGCCGATCATGCAGGCAAACAGCGTTTTCTTGAGCCTTAAATGTACACCGTACAGAGCAGGTTCCGTGATACCGAATACACCTGAAATTCCTGCAGACAAAGCGACTTGTTTCAGCTTGATGTCTTTGGTTTTGAATGACACCGCCAGTGCGCCTGCTCCCTGCGCCATATTGGATGCCAGCATCGCGACCAGCACCAGTGTTTCATATCCAGGTGAAGCCAAGGCTGCGAAAATAATGGGATAAAATACTTTATGCATACCGAACATGACAATCAGAGGCATCAGTATAGCCATAATGACAACGGTCAACCATCCAATCTTATCCTGAATCCAATAGATCAGGTTGGACATTCCCGTTCCGAGATACATCCCCAGAGGTCCAAGTACAATCAGGGCAACTGGAGCAACAATGAGAATAACAATCAAAGGTTTAAGGAAAATTTTGACCGGTCCTGGTGAGATCTTGTCCGCGAACTTTTCAATGTAAGACATGAACCAGACCGTTAAAATAATCGGTACCACGGATGTCGCATATTGAACGGATGCAACAGGTATACCAATAAAGGACACCGGATCTTCACCGCCAAGCAGACCAATCATATTCGGGTGTAACATGATTCCACCAAACAGAACGGCAACAAAGGGGTTGGTTTTAAATCTATTTGCACTGGAATAAGCCAGTAGAATCGGAAGAAAGTAAAAGGCAGCATCAGACATGACACTCAAAACGGTATATGTCTGGCTCTCTTTAGACATCAGGCCGGTCACGGTCGCCAGTAGCAAAAGTGCCTTAAGCATGCCCGAGGCAGCAATGGCTGGGATAATAGGTTGGAAAATGCCTGCAATGACACTGGCAAAAGTATTAAACAGTCCTTTGGGGCTATAATCCGCTTTTTGTTTCTCCTGAATTTCGTCTGATTGCCGAGTATCCATCATCTTGGCAAGTTCATTGTAGACGTACGCGACGTCATTACCGATAATAACCTGATATTGTCCGCCGCTATTCACTGCGCCAATAACACCATCAAGGCTCTTAATTTCTTGGGTCTTCGCCATATCCGGATTCTTCAGGGTAAGTCTGAGCCTGGTAGAGCAATGAATTAACGTGTTGATATTATCATTGCCACCGACCAGCTCCATAATCGATTGGGCTAATTGTTTGTAATTCATGGTGCACCTCCGTTTCTTGATGGGAACAAAAAAAGACCTAAAAAGGGTAGGAAAAGAGAAACTCTTCCCACCCAATCTAGGTCTTGCCTGCCGAACAGTAACACGCCATCGTTGGATGAATGTTATTCAATTATATGAACGAAAAAGAATATGAACATTTGAAATGGTTCTGTTAACACTTGAAACTGGTACACATGAAAACGTTGATTTTGTTTTACCCGGGTAAGTTGTTCTTATTAAGCGTTTTCAAAATCAGTATAACAACTCTTCTGATGGAGTGCAAGCGGTTAAGCGAAATTAATGATTTCTTCATCTGTAATGATATAATGGTGGCATAACGAAAGGAATGACCGATGACGATGGAATTCAGACAACTTCAATATACGCTGCAAATTGCGGCCGAACGCAATTTCTCCCGGGCAGCAGAGAAGCTGCATATTGCCCAGCCTTCATTAAGCCAGCAATTATCCAAATTGGAAAAAGAATTGGGAGTCCTGCTATTTCAGCGTAATACCAGTACCGTGGAGTTAACCCATGCGGGTGTTACGTTTGTCGAGCAAGCCCAGAAGATCGTAGATGCCGTGGAGCTATTGCGTCAGGAAATGTCCGATATCTCCCAGCTTCGCAAAGGTAAAGTCGTTGTGGGCAGCATGCCAATCACGGGCTCACACTTGCTCCCACATGTGCTTCCTGCGTTCCAACAAGCTTATCCCGAGATTGAGGTTACCTTATTGGAAGACTCCGGGCTTACGCTTGAGAAATTGACAGCAAGCGGCAAAGCAGATCTTAGTCTGTTATCTCTTCCTTTACAAGAGCCAAGTCTCGCCTACGTTGCCATTGGAGAGGAAAAGATTGATCTGGCAGTTCCCCCGAATCACCCTTTGGCACGCAGGGCAGATCCGGAACATCCGCTTCCTGTGCGAATTGAAGAGCTTCGGGATGAACCTTTTGTTGTGTTGAAAAAAGGGCAGGGCTTCCGCAAACTTACATTCGATCTCTGTGAGCAGGCTGGTTTTGATCCCCAAGTTGTGTTTGAGAGCACCAATATTGAAACCGTTCAGTCGCTGGTCGCCACAGGTATGGGTATTACCCTGGTTCCACGCTTTATCGCCCGTGCGCCGCGCAGTGAGTTCGTGCCTGTGTATGTGCCACTTGCTGAGCCTACTCCTAGCAGAACACTTGTTGTGGCTTATCGTCAAGGAAGAGTGCTGTCGAAGGCAGCCGAAGCATTCATCCATACGTTTCAACAAACCGTGACCGAACTGTCAAAGGGAGACTAAAAAATTTCTCCTATGGGTATGGGTACATTTCATACTGAAACAAAACAAAGGCTTGACCCTTATGGGCCAAGCCTTTGTCATATACTCGTTTCCCGCATCCGCAGGATAGAGTTCTTACATTGCAATCACAGTGACTGGTTACAGTACAATGTTGCTTGTTAAGTTGTTTAGCTACAATGCTAATTTATAATGTTAACGTAGAAACGTACATAAGAAAACTTCATGTCTGGCGGTTTATTTACGCAAATTACGATCGCTTGTCAGCCTGTTTTGCTGATTCATTACACGGCCTTCGTCCTGAACAGTTGAATCAGGGGGTGATAGCCCTCCTGCTCCATTCTCTAAGAATGCCCTTAAGTGATCTTCCCTTGTGTTATCCTGTTCCAGTCTCCTGAGCGTATCTTTCACATGGTTGTCCATTGATTGATCATCCTCCTTGGTGACGGGATAGTTATCATTACCCGCGTCCTGGAAGAATAAACACTTTTTCTGAAGAATTTTATTTCAGTTTTTATTTTCCGCCAAAATAAACGCCAGGTCGACGGTCTTCAAATACGGGAATACGTCCGCGAACCTCGTCTACCAGAGATGGACGAATAATTCCGGTCACGATCTCTTCCCCTTCGCCACCTTCAGCCACAATCTCACCCCAAGGATCAATGATAAGGGAATGTCCGAAAAATTCGGTCTCTCCCCCTTTACCTACACGATTACATGCGATCACATACATCTGATTCTCAATCGCTCGTGCGGTAAGCAACGTACGCCAGTGGTGCAAACGAGGGTTCGGCCATTCGGCGGGTACAATCAATGCCTTGGCACCATTCAAAGCAAGGGTGCGGGCAAGTTCCGGAAACCGGATGTCATAACAGATCGAAGCACCCGCTGTAAGACCGTTCTGCAATTCAAAAATTTCAGGTTCCGCACCTGGCTGTAAATATTTCTCTTCGTCCATCAGACGGAACAAATGTAATTTATCGTATCGTGTTACCTGTTTTCCTTCACGATCATAAGCGTACATTGTATTGTATATTTGACCATCCCGTTTCTCAGCAATTGAACCGCCAACGATGGATATTTGATGTTTTTGAGCAAAAGCAGACAGCCATTCCCGAGATTTCTGGCCTTCCGGGTCAGCGAGTTCATGAATTTGAGTCAAAGCGTATCCGGTATTCCACATCTCAGGTAACACAGCCAGCCCCAGATCCGGATATTGTTCTACCGCACGCTCAAGCAACGTCTGCATATGTTTATGATTAGCCTCAGGGTCTCCGAGTTGAATATCGCCCTGAATCAGGGCTACACGCATTTCTCCCTGTTGTTTTTCTGTCATGACAAGCACTCCTCTGAACCGTAATACCTGCTATCATAGCTTGATCCTCTTGAGGACTGCAAGCCTGTTTTTATTATGAACTTGCACACAACAACTCAGGGAGCAGGGTCAACAATCGATCACTCGTGAGCGCATCACCCACATTCCATGTTGACTCCTCCACAGGATATACCCGTCCATTCTGCACAGCCGGAAGGGCCTGCCAACTGGGACTTTTCATCAGCATCTCTGTAGCCTGTCTTGCCACAACTTCCTCAGGCAGCATAACAAACACATGATCTCCCGCGTACTGACGTACCGCTTCAGCCGAGATTTCCTTATAGGCTCTGCCTGCCACAAGTGCTTCCTTCACTTTGGTAACTGGCCTGAATCCCATTGGATGATATAACATAGGCGCCAGACCGATATTGCCCATAACAAATAATCGTGCACCCCGATGGTATGTAAATACGGATGCCGTTTCCCCCTCTTCAATCACAGTATGGATCTTCGCCCACATCTGCTCAGTACGCTCCGCATAGGAGGTTAGCCATTGTTCAACCTGCGGTTGTCTGCCAAACCAGCTGCCCAATCTGCGCATTCGTTCTTCCAAAGTGGCATGTGAATTGTAAGCAAGCGTCGGTGCAATCCGGTAAAGTTGTTCATACTGCTGTTCATTGCTGCTATCAAAAATAATCAAGTCCGGCTTCATGATAACAGCGGCTTCCACATTAACCGGAGCGACCGCGTCATATGTCCGTTCTTCTAGCAACTGAATGCCCAGCATCAGCATATCCCCAGCGCAATATCCGTAATACATAATTCGCTCCGGATTTACTGGAATATTCACATCATGACCCAACCAATCTTGTACTAATGTCTGCTGCTGAATCGATCTGTCATATTGACGAGGAGATAATCCGGTCATTTGGCGAAAACGCCTGCTGAAATAATACTCATCCTTAAACCCCACGCGGCTCGCAATATCCCGAAGTGGTTCATCTGATTTGCGAAGCCAGTCCTTGGCATGTTTGATGCGTACATGATTCACATAATCGAGCGGCTTGTGACCCGTGAGTTGTCTGAAAAGGGTCGTATATTGTACAGGTCTGATCTCCGCAAGTCGTGCCAGTTTCTGTACAGTGATTTCTTCAGCATAATGGTCGTCCACATACTGAATCGTACTGTGTAGCCTTGCTTCCATACTCTGTTCCGTCTTTGGAGAAGTGTACCGGGTAATGATCATCTCCATCCATTTTTGGAACTGTGCATTCAGATGGCTGTATTCAGCATCTGTTCTATAATTCCGAATGACATACATCTGCTCCAGCAACCCACTTAACGGAGCATAGGGATAACCATTCAATTGGTTTCTGTGCTCAAATACAGCGCGGGTAAAGAGTTCGGGATCACCCGTCAACACATGAATAACATCAAAAGCCATTATGATATATTTCAATTCCGAGTTATTACGATGTTCAATCTGGTACCCCTCTCCCGGAGAAAGCGGATAAACACATCCCGTAGTAAACGGAAACTGTTCATGCCCAATATATAAACGCCCATCCCCTTCTTCACAGATCAGGAAGGCATGTTTCTCGCAAGCAACTTCCAGCATCACCTGTTCAGGTAGTTCAATTCGACGTACCAGATGATCCAGCCGAAACATGAATGCTGAAAAGAACAACGCTCCCCCATCGGCATCCAAAGCCTGCATGTCGGTTCACCTCGTTTTTCTAAAATGAGAATAATTATCAATCATTCTGTATGGTCTGATTATAAGCGAGAGATTGTTAATAATCCAGATATGAGTTTAATCAGCAAAAAAGAGCGTTCAACGAAATGTTGAAGGCCCCTTTCACTTTTTTTATAACTGCATTACTCAAAGGTGTTACTGCTGCCTCACTAGCTCGTCACCATTATTGAATCATCTGTTTTGGCAGCTCTTGTAACAGCCACTCTCTGGAAAGAGCATCACTAGAAGCTTTTACGATATTAAAACGATATACTTTCCCTTCTTTCACCGCAGGCAGGTTCTTCCAGATTGTACTATCCAGCAATTCCTTGGTGGATTGCTTCGCATCGTCGGTCACAGGATCCAGAATAAATATCCGATCACCGGCAAATTCAGATAATTTTTCAGTCGAAATCTCTACAAATCCCATGTCTTCATCCAATACTTTCTGGATTTCCGCGGTTGGCTTCAGCCCGTCTTTTCCGTATAACAACTGTGGCAATCCTGCACCTGCCATGACAAACAGACGATTCCCGGGATACATGGTGAATACCGAAGCGGTCTCCCCTTCTTTTAATCCGTTCTCATGAAGTTGCGTCCACATCTCTTCCGTCGCTTTTTGATGAGCCGTAATCCAATCCTCCGCTTCTTGCTTCTTATTCAATAAGTCGCCAAGGATACGCATGCGATCTTCTATTAAACCAAATGAATCAAATGTAACTGTGGGTGCAACCTTTGCGATCTGATCATATTGAGCCTTGTCACTGTTGGAAAAAATAATCAGATCGGGATTCAGGTCTAACGCCTTTTCCACACTGATCGGAAATCCTACATCTTCTGCCTGAGCAACCTGATCATCAAATACGGTTCCCTCTTGACGAAGTATGCCGACAGGAACAACACCAAGCGCGAGCAGATCCCCTGTAACTTCTCCATGATAGATAACTCGCTTCGGATTTACAGGAATCTCAACTTCATGGCCAGTCCAGTCTTTGAATATCCGGGTCTCGCCCTCATTCGTCTCTTCCACTGCAGTCGTGGTCTCTGTGGTTTCTGTGGCTACTTTGGAATCATCTGCGCCAGCAGCAGGTGTTGCAGCCTGATTTCCACAAGCCAGTAGCAGGATGGATAACCATGTGATCGTTAATAATACTCCCGTATTTCGTATGCCCTTTTTCATTTCTATTTCTCCCCCTATATCATGTGCGTTGTGCTAGAAATTAATGATATTGATTATCATTATCGGATATTATCATAAAACATGGCTTCTCTCAGCTCAATGGACAAAACTAAATGGGCACTTTCAGTTTTGTACAATACTCCGCTCTTTGCTCCTATGTACTGTATATTCAAGTGCATTTCCCTCTATACAGCTCGGGATTTGCGTGATAAATTAATGAGAACTATTTGCCATTATTAATAACCGGAGTGATGAATATAATGACCCAATCAGACCATACATCTGCTCGTTCAGCTTTTAAGATACCGACTTCTGATGTGATGACACAGCTGCCAACGCAATTTTTTGCTACCCTTGTTCAAAATGTAAATCGTGAAATCGCAAGTGGACATGACGTGATCAATCTGGGTCAGGGGAACCCAGATACACCTACACCACCTCATATTGTGAAAACACTGCAAGAGTCGGCTGAGAATCCCCTCTACCACAAATACTCCCCTTTTAGAGGGTACTCTTTCCTGAAGGAAGCCGTCGCCAAACGTTATAAGGAAGATTACAACGTTGATCTGGACCCCGAGACTGAAGTAGCCATTCTGTTCGGAGGCAAAACCGGATTGGTTCAGTTACCTCAGGTCCTGCTAAACCCCGGCGACACCGTTCTCGTTCCAGATCCGGGCTACCCGGATTACTGGTCTGGTGTTGCACTCGCCAAAGCAAACATGTCATTTATGCCTTTGCTCGAGTCCAATGCATTCCTGCCGGATTACGAAGCTGTTACAGCCGAAGATCGGGAGAAGGCCAAGCTGATGTTTCTGAACTATCCCAACAACCCAACGTCAGCAACGGCACCCCTTTCGTTCTACGAAGATACGGTTGAATTTGCCATTCAAAATCAAATCGTAGTAGCCAGTGATTTTGCTTACGGTGCGATTGGATTTGACGGACATCGTCCCGTAAGTTTCCTACAAGCCCCTGGTGCCAAAGAAGTGGGCATTGAGTTCTATACGTTATCCAAAACGTACAATATGGCTGGATGGCGTGTTGGATTCGCGCTCGGTAATGCAGAGATTGTCTCTAAAATCAATCTGCTTCAGGATCATATCTATGTCAGTCTCTTCGGTGGAATTCAGGCTGCGGCAACGGAAGCACTTACTGGCTCACAGGAATGTGTTGCCTCACTGGTTTCACGCTACGAATCGCGTCGCAATACGTTTTATGACGCTCTTTCCTCGATTGGCTGGCAAGCTTCGAAACCCGCAGGTTCATTCTTCAGCTGGTTGCCTGTACCTGCCGGTTATACCTCCGCTTCATTTGCAGACTTGTTACTGCGAGAAGCCAAGGTAGCCGTAGCCCCAGGTATTGGTTTTGGTTCGCATGGCGAAGGCTATGTGCGCGCGGGACTGTTAAGTGATGAAAACCGATTACGCGAAGCTGCCCAGCGGATTGGTAAGCTGAATTTATTCAAGTAATTTACAGGACCATAACCCCTTTGCATATGCCAAGTTTCCATGGTATGTTATAAGAAATATTGAACGAAACGTGATGACGGGACCAGTAAGAGAATATCAGTCGCGCCCAGAGAGTAAATTCCACCCTGCTGAAAGAATTTACCGCGGCTCTTCTCTGAAACCTACCCCTGAGCGGCCTGTTACGTGCAGGACAGTGCCTTCTGTTACAGGGCATGAAGCCGGATGATCTAATCATCAATAAAGGTGGTACCGCGGAAGTAACGAACTTTCGTCCTTTTTAACTAAAGGGCGGGAGTTTTTTTTGTACCCGCTAAAGCCTGCTCCAGAAGCACTTATTAATCATGTTTAAGGAAGTGAAACCATGACTTCACGTATTGTAGTTAAGATTGGAAGCAGCTCGCTTACAACGGAAGAAGGCGGTCTGGATCGCAGTTCTATCACTTTTTTTGCCGGAGAAATTGCAGCATTGGCTAATCAGGGCCATGAAGTACTTCTGGTCACCTCAGGAGCGGTAGCGGCCGGATTCCGGGAGATCGGTTACCCTCAGCGCCCCAAACTGCTACATGAGAAACAAGCCGCAGCGGCCGTTGGGCAGGCATTACTGATGCAGGCATATCAACAGGCTTTTGCAGCGCACCGCGTTACTACGGCGCAAATCCTGTTAACTCGTACAGACTTTCACAGTCGTAAACGCATGGGTAACGCAGGTATGACCGTAGAAGAGCTGCTTAAACAGCGAGTGATTCCGATTTTTAATGAGAATGATACGGTATCGGTGGACGAATTGAAGTTTGGTGATAACGATCTGTTGTCCGCATTGGTTGCAAATCTGGTGAAGGCTCAGCATCTGATCATTCTTACCGATACCAACGGCCTGTACACCGCAGATCCGCGCAAAGATCCATCTGCCGTGCGTTACGACCGTATCCCCGAGATCACGGCGGAGATCTACGCTTTTGCCGGCGGTTCAGGTTCAGCGGTTGGCACAGGCGGAATGCGATCCAAAGTCGATGCAGCCAAGGTAGCTACACGTGGAGGCGTACCCGTATTTGTGGGAAGTGTGAAAGAACCCGGAGATATGCAGAAGGCAGTTGATGGCACGGGCAAAGGAACTTACTTTGAGACACGACTCGCTTCGTTATCCCGTAAAAAGCAGTGGCTGGGCTTCATGTCTACTCCGCTGGGAACCGTCGTTGTGGATGATGGTGCTGAAGAAGCACTTGTCCATGGGGGCCACAGCCTTTTACCTGTAGGCGTCAAGCGGGTACTAGGAACGTTCCACGCCGGAGACGTCGTAGAGGTCATCGGAATGGATGAAACCTTGCTCGGTCGCGGTATTGTCAATTATGATGATGACCAGCTTCGACTCATTGCCGGACTTCCCAGTGGCGAAGTGATGAAACAACTCGCTAGCATCCACAGACTTGAAGTTATTCATAGAGACGAATGGATTACGTTAAAATAAACATGAAGCTATATTAAGTTAAACTAATCATTTACACGTAACGGAGAGGACAGAAAAAACCTGAAAAAGCGGAGCGTTCGCCTAAAAGCTTTCTGAAAGAAAGCTACATCGGAAGCATACGCTTATCTCCGGATTTTCCCTTTAGAAAAGGGAATCAAAAAAATCTGGGGATAACAGCGATTGGAAGGTTATTCTGTCATCGTAGTGTATGTGTAAATAATCTTTAGTCCAACATGAGGTTAAAATTTTAACTTTATATATATGAGGAGGAATTACGATGAGTGAAGTCAGAGAAAAAGCCAGCAAAGCCCAAGCCGCGGTTCCACAGCTGAACCGATTGAATACAGAACAGAAAAATACGGCCCTGCGTGTCATGGCAGATGCTTTGATTAAGGAGACGGATTCCATCATTACGGCAAACGCCGAAGATCTGGCACGAGGCAGAGAACAAGGCACGCCGGAATCCATGCTGGATCGTCTCGCACTTAATCCAGAGCGGATCGCAGGCATTGCTGAAGGGTTACGTCAGATTGCAGATCTGCCTGATCCAGTCGGCGAAGTGTTAGAGACATTCACCCGTCCTAACGGATTACATGTTGAAAAATTAAGAGTGCCGATTGGCCTGATTGGCATCATCTACGAAGCTCGTCCTAATGTAACTGTAGACGCAGCCGGATTATGTCTTAAAACAGGTAATGCAGTGCTTCTGCGCGGCGGCTCCTCTGCCCTGTCCTCCAATCGTAAAATTGTGGAGGTGCTGCATCAGGCACTCACAACGACAGACATGCCTGCTGATGCTTTGCAATTGGTTGAAGATGCAGATCGTGCTTCCGTAGATGAGATGCTCAAGTTGAACGGATTGCTGGACGTCATCATTCCACGCGGAGGAGCTTCCCTCATTCGTAATGTGGTTGCCAATGCAACCGTACCTGTCATCGAAACTGGGGCGGGCATCTGCCATACCTATGTGGATGAATCAGCCGATCCAGTTATGGCAGCCGAAATTGCCATCAATGCCAAGGCACAACGTCCATCAGTATGTAACTCCATGGAAACGTTGCTGCTGCATGCCGCATATGCGGAAGAGCATCTGCCTGCTCTTGCCGAGCAATTCCGTGAGGCCAATGTGGTCTTGAAAGGTTGCGACACGGTGCGCCGTCTTGTCCCTTCCGCTCTTGAGGCAACCGAGGAAGACTATGCGACCGAGTACAACGACTATATTTTAAATATCCGGGTGGTCGAGAACCTGGACGAAGCGATGCAGCACATCGCACATTACGGAACCAAACATTCCGAGTGTATCGTAACCCGGGATACAGCCCATGCAGAGCGCTTCATGCATGATGTGGATGCAGCAGCCGTCTATCACAATGCGTCCACACGTTTCACTGACGGATTTGAATTTGGCTATGGAGCCGAGATCGGAATCAGTACCCAGAAACTGCATGCACGTGGGCCGATGGGACTTCCAGCACTCACGTCGACCAAATATCGGATTACAGGCAATGGACAGATTCGTCAATAATATCCCAGCACCAGTTATATAGGAGGAACGATAAATATGAGTCAAGAGCAACAGACGTTACTACAACAGAAGATTACTTTCCACGGAGCAGGCGCGATGGCTGAAGCCATCGTGCGCGGACTGATCTCCCGCCTAGTCGTTCGTCCTCAGGATATTACGATGCTGAACCGCAGCAACCAGAAACGTCAGGAGGAGCTCAGCACCCGTTATGCTGTACATACCGGAACTGCCTCGCAATCCTTGGATCACCTTGCCTCCACTCCGGTCATTGTACTCTGTATGAAACCCAAAGATGCTGCTGCAGCGCTGCGCGAACTTGGGCCACTGTTATCACCGGATCAACTGATCGTATCTGTCATTGCCGGATTATCAATCCGCACGATGCAGTCCTTGCTTGGTCGTAAACAACCGATCGCGAGAACCATGCCGAACACATCCAGTACCATTGGACTCGGTGCAACCGGGCTTGCCTTCTCTGCGGAGATTACGGATGAACAGCGTAGTACGGTGATGACCATGTTTGAAGCGGTTGGTATCGTAACCATCGTACCTGAAGATAAACTCGAAGTGCTCACTGGGATTTCCGGAAGCGGCCCTGCTTATGTATACTATTTAATGGAGGCCATGATTGCGGCAGGTATTCGTGGTGGCTTATCCAGCCAGCAATCTCGTGATCTCACTGTTCAGACGGTGCTGGGCGCATCACGTATGGTACAACAAACCGGTTTGGAACCGATGAAGCTTCGTAGTGATGTGACATCCCCGGGAGGGGCAACCCAGGCAGCACTGAAAACGCTGGACGAAGGTGATTTCTTCGAAAATGTAATCGCAGCCGTCAACCGCTGTGCAGAGCGCTCACGGGAGATGGGAGCTGCTTTGGAAGGGGATTTAAAATGAATAACATGTGCACAGCCACATATCGTCTGCAT
Source organism: Paenibacillus sp. FSL H7-0940 (assembly GCF_037979415.1). Lineage (NCBI taxonomy): Bacteria > Bacillati > Bacillota > Bacilli > Caryophanales > Paenibacillaceae > Paenibacillus > Paenibacillus sp. FSL H7-0940. The sequence continues at coordinate 1,363,996 of NZ_CP150280.1, read as the reverse complement.
GATGATCATGCAGACTTTCGCAAGAAAGCTCAGTCCATCGCGATTGGCATGACCGTGGGTAGCTGGACTGAGTTGCCGCAAGCACAACGTGAAGCGATGCAGAAGCATCTGGGCGAAGTAATCAGCGTAGAAGTCCATGAAGCTGATGGCATGGCTGCGGGTGAGCGTTACGCTGATATTACTATCGGATATCCTGATGTTAACTTCAGCCGTGATATCCCTGCCCTGCTCGTGACGGTCTTTGGCAAAATCTCAATGGATGGCCGGATTAAATTAACCAAGCTTGGTTTCTCGGATGGCTTCCTGAGTGCATTCCCGGGTCCAAAATTTGGACTGAATGGTGTTCGTGATCTGCTTGGTGTGCATGATCGTCCACTGTTAATGAGTATCTTCAAGTCAGTTATTGGGCTAAATGCAGATGAACTGCGTGAACAATTTATTCGTCAGGCTCTTGGTGGCGTTGATCTGATCAAGGACGATGAGATTCTGTTCGAGAATAAATTGACACCTATCGAAAAAAGAGTAGAGGTCTGCATGAAAGCTGCCGAACAGGCACGCCAGGAGACCGGCAAGAAACTTCTGTATGCAACCAATCTTACAGGGCCTACATCTCGTCTGAAGCAACAAGCTGAACGTGCTATTGGTGCAGGAGCCAATGCCCTGTTATTCAACGTATTGTCTTACGGATATGATGTGCTGCATGAACTCAGCAGTGATCCTGACATCAATGTGCCAATTATGGCTCACCCTGCTCTTGCAGGAGCACTGTATCCTTCACCACATTATGGCATGTCGGCTTCGGTTGTACTTGGTCAGTTGATGCGTCTTGCAGGTGCCGATCTGGTGCTCTTCCCTTCTCCTTATGGTTCGGTTACGATGCCGAAGGAAGAAAATATGGCGATCACGGAGCAATTACTGACAGCTGATCTGCCAGTACGAACCAGTATGCCAGTACCTTCAGCAGGCATCCATCCAGGCCTTGTACCGCTCATTTTGCGTGACTTTGGCACAGATGTCATCGTTAATGCTGGTGGCGGTATTCATGGGCATCCTATGGGCACTGAGGCAGGCGGACGTGCATTCCTGCAAGCCATTGAGGCAGCTCAGCGTTCCATTCCACTCGCGCAATATGCAACCGAGCATCCGGAGCTGAAAAGCGCATTGGACCTGTGGGGTGGCGAACGATGAGAAGTGATAAAAAAACAGTCATTTTCTGTGACTTTGACGGTACGATCACGCTCTCGGACAACATCGTAGCGATCATGAAACATTTCAAACCTGATGGCATTGAAGCGATTATGAAAGATACGATTGAGCAAAAAATCTCGCTTCGTGAAGGTGTTGGAGCCATGTTTGCTCTGTTGCCTGCATCGCAGAAAGATGAAATAGTGGAATTTGTGCTTGGACAAGCGGGGATCCGTGAAGGATTCAGCGAGTTTCTTGACTACGTTCGCAGCGAAGGTATCGAATTCAATGTGACCAGCGGTGGTATGGACTTTTTCATTGAACCGTTACTCGCACCATTTCATATCCCGCAGGATCATGTCTATTGCAATGGAGCTGACTTCTCGGGTGAAACCATTAAGATTGAATGGCCGAATCCCTGCCAGCCTCCTTGTGAGAATGGCTGCGGCATGTGCAAAACAACAGTCATTCGTACCTTCCCGGAAGAACAATACAATCGAATCCTCATTGGAGACAGTCTGACGGATTTTGAAGGTGCCAAAATTGCCGATCTCGTCTACTCCCGCTCCATTTTAACGGACAAATGTATTGAGCTGGGTGTGGACCATGTGCCATTCGCTACCTTTTACGATATCATCGAAGATATGAAACAGAAGCAAACACAAGGAGTGCTGTAAACGATGGGCTTTGAAAAGATTACATTGGAACACAAACGTCAGGTCCTTGAAGAACTGGCTGATATTAAAGCGTTGTTTGCCAGTCGTAACTGGTTCCCTGGAACAAGCGGCAATCTGTCGATGCGTGTAGGAGACTTTGACCCGGAGCAATTTTATTTTGCGGTTACCGCCTCAGGCAAAGACAAATCCCTTCGCACTCCGGAAGACTTCCTTTTTGTGGACAAACACGGCAAAGCGATTGAGACAACCACGTTGAAACCAAGTGCCGAAACATTGATTCATTGCGAAATCTATCGTTTGACTGGTTGTGGTGCTGTATTCCACGTGCATACCGTGTTTAACAACCTGATCAGTGAATTCTTTGGAGCAGATGGACACGTACCGATTCAAGGAATCGAATTGATCAAGGCTTTCAACATTTGGGAAGAAAATGCGGAGATTCGTGTACCCGTTCTGCCTAACTTTGCGGATATTCCATCTATCGCTGAATTGGTGCCAGGTGTACTTGATGCCAACGTACCAGGAATTTTGCTGCGTAACCACGGCATATATGCGTGGGGCAAGGATGCTTTTGAAGCGAAACGTCATCTGGAAGCGTTCGAGTTCCTGTTCGAAGTGATGTACCGTCAACTTCTGCTGAAGGGCGCTACGAAATAGCAATCATTTATTCGAAAACAAAGCTGCAAAACCAAAAACACGCCAGAGGCTGATATACATAGCCCTTGGCGTGTTTTTTTGTTGAGGGATAACAGCGATTGAAAGGTTGCTCTGTCATCGTAGTGTCAGTGTAAATAATCTTTAGACCACTCTACAGTCGATCATCCCGATCCTTGAATAGAAAGAGGCTGTCTGCTCCCTCATCATTTCCTTGAGCAGCACTATGGATACCCGTCCCCCTCTGCTTGCCTAACAGCAGTTTCAAACCGCCAAAAATGAGCAGCAAGGATACGATGACGGTGTTTAAATAGGAACGGATTTCGTATGTCATAAATGCATTAGGGAACAGCTCATTCAGCTGTGGAATGACAAGCCGGATCGTCAGGTAATATAGACCCAGCGCGGCGATCCCGAATCCAATCAGACGCTGATGGCGGGCCCAGTCCTTGAAGATCGGTTGATCAACCAAAGGCTCGCGTCCATAACGACTGGAGCACTGGAGCCCGTCAAAGAAGCTGTAGAACCAGATCAGTGGAATCATGAACAGAAACACCGATAAGTGAAGCAGGTCGAGAACATAGATGCTGCCCAGGAACAGGAACATCAATTGCATGCCTCTTTTCTGCAATCCCAGATATAGATGACCTGCACCTGGAAAAGCGGATAGCAGCGTTGCAAGCACTTTGCTACGTCGTCCGGCTACCCTGCCCATCTCCAATTCTTCGAACAATGTCCGATCCTGCAACACCTCACCAGCCTGCTTACGATGGACATGCTGCACCGCATCAAACATGCAGTATACCCATATTACAGGCAGTATGAGTAGAAACATTAAAAATACCGATTCATTGGTGATCGAAGCTACAAAAACCATCATGGCAAATGAACCAAAGAACGCCATCAAGAACGACAAACCGCGATGCAACAATCCCAGATGAAGGTGTCCCAATCCCGGAACAAATGAGAGCAAAATGGTGAAGAACCGTTCACCCTCACTGCCTTTTCGGTATATGGGTTGACCATAGGGTCCCTCAGGATGGCCATATTCACCACCTGGATGTTGATGTAGCTCATCTTCATTCATCTGCTCCGTAGGACCTTGCTGACCCATGTATGCTCCCTGGTAGGCTGCTCCTTGGTGTGGAGGCGCTCCATAAGCCGCACCGTATCCCCTATAATGTGCTTCTCGGGCAGAAGGTGTACGGAGCAGAACAATAACCATATCCAGCATGCTGATCCCCCAGAAGAAAGCAGCAAAAAGTGCACCGAAAATTAATAAATCTTGTTCATTAGTGACCATGGCTAACATGAATGAGCCAACAGCTGTTCCGAAGAAAAGCAATGGATAGATCACGGCTCTTGCAGCCCGTCCCCAATACATGAAACCGAGACCTGGTATCAGGTTTAATAGAAATGCGAGTAATTTGTTACGATCTGAGTGCACAGTCGTCATCCTTTCTTATCAGGCAATGCGAAACTATTTATGGTTTAGGCTTGAGGTTATCCAGCCATGAAGTGGCTGCCTCCGTCCATTTCTCGGTAAATGACCCTCTGTGGTCGCCATCCTGGAACTTGTGATATGGTGCTACCTTGTCAAAAAGTCCAGACGAGAGGAAGATCAATGTCAAACAGGCTGCTACCGCGTAATGGAACACTTTATGATCAAGCCAGCGCCGGTTTCGCCCAGCACGGGACTTGCGTTGTACCTTGGGTGATTGAATGCCCTCAATCCGATGCATGACTGAATCCGCAAACCCTGTTGGGTCATGTAGCGGAGGCAGTTCTCCATGGATACCAAGCGCTTCCAGATAGATGTCCATCGCATCCGGATCTTCCATCAGAAGCTGTTCCATTTGGTTCGCTTGAGTTTCACTCATACGGCCTTCAATATAATCAGTCCATTGCGCAGCGGTATACTTCTCCTGTTTACTCACGCCATTCATCCTCCTTCCAATTTTTTCGAATCCACTGCCGGGCACGATACAAGCGGGATTCCACAGTCTTCACAGCCACCTGTGCATCACTGGCAATCTGCTCATAATTTTTTTCGCTTAGATAATACGCAGTGATAATGTCACGATGCTGAGCAGGCAACTGATTAATTCGTTCGCGAAGTTTATCCTGACGTTCTTCACGAACGAGACGGGTAAGAACGTCTTCATCCCGTCCGGGCATATTGATTATTTTTTCTTCTCCACCCAGATCCTCAGCAGTTCGTCTGCCCAGCTTGCGTTTGGCATCAATCGCTTTGTGAAAGGCAATTCGGGTTAACCACGTTTTGAAACCTTCAGAACGGTAGTCGGGGAGAGACTTATACATCTGTATGAACGCCTCCTGAGCTGCATCCTGTGCTTCCTGATCGTTCCTGAGTACGGAATAGGCCACATGGTATACATGCTGGCTATATTTATCAATCAGAGTACGCATCTGGGATGTATCTCCTTGACGGATTTGTTCGATTACGCGCGCTTCATCAATAACTCTCCCCTCCTCTCCAATACAATAGACGACAGCTTGTGCGTTAACCCCTGCGTGATCTATCAAATTTTTGTAAAACAAAATGAAATCATTGCCTGAAAGGTTGATGTTGCTGATCACTCATCCAATCTTTAATCCAAAAAAAACAGGCACAGAATGACTTCTGGCCTGTTTCTTGTCCCTGCCTACGCTGGAATTAACGTCCACCATTACGAAACCGCTGCGTGTACGCCTTCGCGTCTTGAACGGTCTTGACACGATTGCGACTCCACTCAAGCAGAATTCGATCGATATACCTGAAATGTACTTTGCCTGCAAAAACCGCTTCCTTCAGAGCCATTAGAATTAATTCCTCTTGATAACGGTCCTGATCCAACCAGCCGGATATCGTCTCGCACTCCATTGGAGAGAGCGGACGTCCAAATTCTTTTTCAAAGATGGAGAACATGTTCCGTTCTTCCTCTTCTTTTTGAACACTGTTCGAATCTTGACGTGCTGTATTGTTACTCTGCTGCTCCGCACGGAATGCGGCTACTTCTTCAGCAGTGCACTTTGCAAGCTTGGCATATAATCCATGTAAATCATATCGCTCGTACTGGATGTCCCGTTCTTCGTCACGGTGCTCGTCAATAGCAATATACCCATCCCTCATCAGACGTTGCAACATTCTGGCAATGCCTTCAGGTGCAAGTCCCATGCGCGCCGCAAGCTCTTCAAGCGTGGGAAACTCATTGAACTCTGCCTGACGGAACCCTAGCAGTTGAATCAGAAGAAGCACTTCTGCATCTGATAGACCAAGCTGGTGATAAAAACGTAACAAGGCATACGGCAGATGGGCTGTACCCGAAGTCATGCCATAAGCTGCTCCATCCAACCAAGCTTTGGATGTGGTGTCTTCCATAGACGCTCCTCGGTTAAACATTAAGGGTACAGACGATAGAGCATACGTGGGAATGCGATTGTTTCACGTACATGATCCAATCCACAGATCCATGCTACCGTCCGCTCCAATCCCAGACCGAAACCGGAGTGAGGAACCGATCCGTATTTACGCAAATCCAGATACCATTGGTAAGCTTCATCCGAGAGATTGTGCTCCTCAAAACGTTGTTGCATCAATTCCGGATCATCGATACGCTGCGAACCGCCAATAATCTCTCCGTAGCCTTCTGGTGCAATCATATCAGCACAGAGAACAACTTCAGGACGATTTGGATCTGGTTTCATATAGAAAGCCTTGATTCCAGCAGGGTAATGCGTGATAAAGACAGGTGTATTGTACTTCTCAGCAATAGCTGTTTCGTGTGGTGCACCAAAGTCTTCTCCCCAAGGAATATCAAAGCCTTGTCCATGCAGGAATTCAATCGCTTCATCATACGTAATACGCGGGAATGGCGCTACGATGCCTTCGAGTTTGGATACGTCACGACCGATAGATTCCAGTTCTGCACGGCAGTTTTTAACCACGGATTGAACGACATGAGCGATAAATTTCTCTTGTACGCGCAGACTTTCCTCGTGATCTACAAATGCCATTTCCGGCTCAATCATCCAGAACTCAATCAAGTGACGACGTGTTTTGGACTTCTCTGCGCGGAATGTTGGACCAAAGGAATATACTTTGCCCAGCGCCATGGCTGCGGCTTCCATATACAATTGACCACTTTGTGTCAGATAAGCATCTTCATCAAAGTATTTGATGTGGAACAGGTTCGTTGTTCCTTCAGCAGACGATGGTGTCAAAATCGGAGGATCAACTTGTGTGAATCCGTTACCATCAAAGAACTGCTGAACAGCGCGAATAATCTCTGCCCGAATCACCATAACAGCACGTTGCTTCGTAGAACGAAGCCACAGATGACGATGGTCCATCAAGAAATCAACACCATGCTCTTTAGGCGTGATTGGATAGTTTTCAGTCAGGTGAATGATTTCAACCCCTGTAACAGTCATCTCGTAACCGGACGCACTGCGAGGTTCTTCACGAATAATACCTGTAACATACAAAGAGCTTTCTTGAGTCAGGCTCTTGGCATTGTTCCAGATCTCTTCACTAACTTCACTTTTCACAACAACCCCTTGGATATATCCGGTTCCATCACGTAGCTGCAAAAACTGAATTTTACCGCTGGAACGTTTGTTGTTAATCCAGGCACCGATTGTTACGGTTTCGCCCACATGCTCGTTCACATTACGAATTACACAATTCGTATTCATGCCCATATCTCCCCTTGGTTCCTGAATTTGAAAATGCAGCGGGCAGGCTTATGCCTGTCCCCTGCACTTCCTTGTCATTCTATATTTACTTTACAGTTAGATTACTGAGAATTCAATACGATTCGGTGTGTATCACGTGCAATTACCAATTCTTCGTTAGTTGGCACAACGAGAACTTCCACTTTGGAATTCGCTGTTGTGATCCGGCGTGGTTCGCCAGAACGAATGGCATTCAACGCTTCATCCAGTTCAACGCCCAGATAAGTGAGCTGCTCACATACTTTTTGACGAAGTACAACGGAGTTCTCACCTACACCAGCCGTAAAGACGATCACGTCTACACCGTTCATTGCAGCTGCATATGAGCCGATGTATTTACGCAGACGGTACTCGTACATTTCAAAAGCAAGCGTGGAGTTGGCATCGCCATTCTCCATACCTTCCGTAATCTCACGCATGTCACTGCTGATTCCGGAGATCGCAAGCAATCCACTGTGTTTGTTCAACATGGAGTTCACTTCGCTTACGCTCAGTTCTTCCTTGTTCATTACATAAGGTACGATGGCTGGGTCAAGGTCACCAGAACGCGTTCCCATCATCAATCCTTCAAGCGGAGTCATACCCATCGAAGTATCAACGGATACGCCACCTTTAACTGCTGTTACACTACCGCCGTTACCGACGTGACAAGTGATAATTTTCAGATCTTCCACTGGACGATCCAGATATTCAGCAGCTGCCTTGCTTACGAAATCATGGGATGTACCATGTGCGCCGTAGCGACGTACTTTATATTTTTTGTAAAGTACACGCGGAATAGCATACAGATATGCTTTTTCCGGCATCGTTTGATGGAACGCCGTATCGAAGACCATTACCTGTGGCACACCAGGCATATTTAATTCAGCCGCACGAATACCCATCATTGCTGCAGGGTTATGAAGTGGAGCCAAGTCGAACAAACGACGAATTTCAGCTTTGGCAGCATCATCTACCAATGCAGATTCTTTAAATGCTTCACCACCGTGAACAACACGGTGTCCAACAGCTTGAATTTCACTTACAGAATCCAGTACACCATTTTCTTTGTGAGTCAAAATATCAATGACTTTACGGATCGCTGTTGTATGCTCCAGAATCTCACTAACTTCTGTAACATCCTCACGGCCTGTCGGTTTGTGTGTCAGGATGGAGGAATCCATTCCGATCCGTTCTACCAAACCTTTAGCCAGTACAGATTCGTCAGTCATATTATACAGTTGATATTTGAGCGAGGAACTCCCCGCATTAATTACGAGTACTTTCACAGTCGGTCACCATCCTTGTCGTACTTGAAGAATCCTTCGCCTGTTTTGGCACCCAGGTGTCCTGCACGCACCATTTTCTTCAGGACTGTAGAAGGACGATATTTCAATTCTCCGAATTCACGGAACATTCTTTCGAGTGCAGCTTCAACAGAATCCAATCCGAAACGGTCAGCCATTTCGAGTGGTCCATGTTGGAAGTTGTATCCGATACGCATTGCATCATCGATATCTTCAGCAGATGCAACACCTTCTTGCAATACATGCAACGCTTCGTTAATCAGCAGGCAGATCAGACGGGAAGTTACGAATCCAGGGGATTCATAAATCATGACTCCTTTTTTGTCCGCTACTTCTTCAACAAAACGTCTGGTCTCTTCGAATGTTGTATCCGAAGTTTTCAGTCCACGAATAATCTCTACAAGATCAACCCGGGATACCGGGTGAATAAAGTGCATACCAATAACACGCTCTGGGTATTTGGTCGAGCTTGCAAGCTCGGTCAAACTCAGCGTGGATGTATTACTTGCCAGAATGACATTGCTTGGACAAACTTGGTCCAGTTGGCTGAATACTGCTTTTTTCGCATCCAGATCCTCTGAAATTGTCTCAATGACCATGTCGCAAGTTCCAAGTTCAGCTAAATGAGCTACCTTGGTAATACGGGAAAGAATCAATTTCTTCTCCGCTTTTGTAATCGCCCATTTCTCCAGTTGTTTATCCAGATTGGTTTCGATCATGTCATATGCATGATCCAGCTTTTGTGTTGTATGCTCCACGAGAAGCACATCAAGTCCTTTGGCTGCGAGCATCTGGGAAATACCTTGTCCCATCGTACCGCCGCCGACAACTCCTATTTTTTTGAAAAACATGGTTCTGCTCCATCCTTTCGGTTCTCTATTTCTCTATTGTACCCTGTTCGCCGAAAATTACAAATTTCGACCCAACATATAATAATATCTTAGCACGAGTGAAATGTAAAAAAAAATAACCAGCATAAATAAATTATGCTGGTAGAAGGGCACTGTCACGAAATTGACAACGAAATTGCTCGCCAGACAAAACTTCCTCACGAATCAAGATGTCGAGTGAATTGTCGAAAATTGTCCGTTGTTCTTCAAGCAACCGCTTTGTCTGTTCCATCAGTTCTTGCAGAATTAATTTATTCTCTCGCATCAGTTCCTCGGTTGTGACCATATCCATGTTCACAATCCCAAGTGAAGTCAACCCCGAAGCCATCATCGTCTGTACAACATTGGTGGCCTGATCAAAGTCATTGCGTGAACCTGTGGAACGACCACCGTAGTACATTTCCTCCGCAGCTGCTCCTCCGAGTGCAATCATGATCTGCTCTTCCAGAAAGCGCTTCGTATAGAGGAACTGTTCCTGTTGCGGGTTATGACGTACATATCCCAGTGCCTGACCACGCGGACTAAGTGCCACCTGGCTAACACTGCCTGGACGAACGAGTTCAGCCATAATGGCATGTCCCAACTCATGAATGGCGACCCTTTTCTTCTCTTCCACGCTCGACTCACGGTCTGTCTTCTCACCCATCATGACTTTATCAATAGCCAGGGATAAATGCCGCTGTTCGATGTTTAACAGCCCGTCTCTCATGGCGTATATTGCTGCTTCGTTCATCACACTTTCGAGCTGTGCACCGGAGAAACCATATGATTCTTCCGCTGTTTTCTCCAGATTAACTTCCTTCAACAGAGGTTTGTTCACCGCATGCAGTTCCAGAATATGCTTTCTGCCCTTTTTGTCAGGCAAGTCCACTTGAATGTGGCGGTCAAAACGTCCCGGTCGCGTCAGGGCGCTATCCAGCATCTCTTTACGGTTCGTTGCAGCGATAACAAGAATTCTTGGCGTATCAGAAGAATAGATTCCATCCATTTCCGTCAGGAGCTGATTCAGGGTCTGATCGTATTCACGCTGTTGACCACCCTCACGTTTCCCCCCGATGACATCGATTTCATCGATAAAGATAATAGCGTTTTCCTTATTTTCCTTGGTGGCACGGGTTCTCGCGTCCTTGAACAAATCCCGAATTCTGCTGGCACCCACACCAACATACATTTCCACGAACTCACTACCCGATGCTGCTACAAAAATAGAATCGGTGTAATGGGCAGCAGCCTTGGCCATCAACGTTTTCCCTGTCCCTGGAGGGCCCGTCAGCAAGATCCCTTTTAACGGGCGAATCCCGAACTTCCGAATTTCTTCATGTTTGATGAGAAAATCAAGCGCTTCACGCAATTCCTGCTTGGCACTGTCCTGTCCGCCAATTTCTTCAAAAGTAAGCTTGGAAGGTCCTTTTTTCTTCCGTTTACGTTCCTGTGCAGCGCCTACTGTAATCCCGCCACGCATTTGCATCATGAACAGCAAAGCTCCGACAAGCACTGCTGCAATCAGGATCGGAACAATATTAACACCAGTAAAAGCAAGGAAAATAATCAATACGGGAAAAAATCCGATGGCAACTTCTTTTGTCCACTTAGGCATTAGGCCACACTCCTATCTGACCGGGCACACGCGGCAGAATAATAAACTTGCTGGCATCTCCGTCTCTGAGACTGACATATACATTGTTGTCATCCATCGCTGTATTTACCTTAATTCCATTCGTCGCCATCTTTGACAACGTTGGTGTAATCTCGGTATATTGCTTGTTCTCCATCGCCTGAGCTACGGTGAACATCGCATCACCCCACCAACTTTCCAGTGCTTCACTGGAATGATCCACAACATCCAACTTTAGTGAGCGTGTTCCAATCAGGGTCTGTCCTTCTTTGTGAATATATTGTACCAGTCTGCCCAAATCAACATCAGGTTGCAGATCCAGTTTCAATTGTACGTCATTGCGGTTAATAGTTAATTGAACGTCATTGACTCCATCGTACTGGGTAACCATCTTTTCAATCGGATTCTGCACGGCCACTTGACGATATACAAACCAACCTCCAAACAACACAACGGCTGAAATGACGGCAGTTATAGCAATAGGCAATACTTTTAGCTTCAAGTGAATTACCCCTCCCAGATTTTGGCCCAACCTACTGGCTTATTGGTATATACGAATATGTGTACATTGACTCCTGCGAGAATTTCGACAGGATTATTTGTTTTTGAATGTAACTTTGAGTACATATCTGAGTATATCACATCGTATATACAATTTCGAAGGCGAAAATATGAATAAATTATTAATTTTAACTATTTAAATCAAATATATTTACAAGCAACACAAAGAACCGGTTCAGTCGGATATCCGTCTGCCGGTTCTTTCATTTCTTTAATTCTCTAGTTATGTCACTCTATTTGTTCTAGCTGTTCGGGAGTGTGTAGACCAAGTCCACCTGTTCTCCGTTGCTAAAACGATAAAAGCGATAGTGGTTATGCGTACCGTCTTTATAATACACTTGCCACACATATATTCCATTCACAACTCCAGGCATGATTCGTTTAATCTCACCGGCAGGAACTTCAGAACTGAAGCGATTGCGTATCTGTGCTTCGGACATACCATTCTGCAGCAGCTCACTGTGTACAGCGTTTGCACCCTTAACCGGTTGATTGTTTGCATCGAATTTAACCCAGACCATAACATCCTGGTTATCCTTGTTTTTGCCGATCAGGGTCCAGTAGATGTTGTCAGAGCCTTCTTTGTCTCCCCAGATGTACTTGCGCAATTCATCATAGGATGTAATGCCCAGTTGCTCCTGTGCTGCTTGTATGGCGAGCGCTTCTTCCTTGCGTTGGTCCTGCGTGACATGGACGTAATAACGCTGAAGTCCAAACAGAATCAGAACCAGTGCAAGCAGCGAAATCCATATCCACTTCTTTTTTTTCTTCAAAAGCCGAACTTCCTTTCCCTATGATGCTGTCCTGCAATTAACGAGCAAGCAGACCATCAAATGCCAATTGAGACTCACACAAAATGCGTTCTTCATCCAGCGTCAGGCATTCGCCATGTTTCACCACTTGTTTCCCATCCACCCATACGTGCTCAACATCCTTGGCAGAAGCCGAGTAGATTGTATGTGAGATCAGGTCTGTATGTGGATAGAAATGTGCCTGTTCAATGTCCAAGGCGATAAAGTCAGCCTTCATGCCGACCTGGAGTGCTCCGGTATTGTTCAAGAAGATAGATTTGGCACCGTATGACGTTCCGAGTAGTAACGCTTCGCCTGCTGGCACTGCCGTCGGGTCACCAGATACACCTTTGTGGATCAATGCAGCCAGTCTCATTTCCTCGAACATATCCAGGTTGTTGTTGCTTGCCGGTCCGTCTGTTCCGAGTGACACGGTAACTCCTGCTTTCAGCAACGCAGGTACCCGCGCAACACCGGAAGCGAGTTTCAGGTTACTTCCCGGGTTATGGGATACAGCCACATCATGACGGGCCAGAATCTCAATCTCTTCATCATTCAGATGCACCGCATGTGCAACCAGGGATGGACGAGAGAAAAAGCCCAGTTTCTCCAGATGTGCCACAGGACGCAGTCCATAATCAGCCACGTTCTGCTCGACTTCACGAAGCGTTTCCGACATATGTGTATGAAGGGGAAGGTTTAGGTCGTTCGCGACCTGCACAAGCTTCTCTATGTAGTCAGGAGGGCATGTATATGGTGCATGTGGCGAGATTACGGTTGTAATGCGACCATCTGCCTGTCCATTCCACTCACGCGCAAACGCAGCCGACTCCTCCAGCTTCCGCAATTGTTCTTCTTCCGAGCACAACCCGATTACACCACGTGCCAGTGCTGCTCTAACGCCGGATTGCTCCACAACTTTGGCAACTTGATCCATGTGATCGTACATGTCCAGGAAAGCTGTAGTTCCGCCTTTCAACATTTCAAGCACCGATAGCGAAGTTCCCCAATATACGTCTTCTGAAGTCATTTTCGCTTCCATCGGCCACATTTTTTCCTGCAACCATACTTGCAATGCAAGATCGTCTCCGTGCCCTCTGAGCAACGACATCGCTGCATGACCATGCGTATTGATCAGACCCGGCAGGAAGAACAGTCCTTTTCCATCCACTTTGGTACAATTTTTGTCTTCATCCGGCAATGTCTCACCAATATGCACAATCTTGTCATTCTCAACAACCATGTATCCGTGGACCACGTTCCATGTTGTGCCGCCTTCATTAACGGCAAATTTGCCGTTGTGAATTACCCATCTATTTGTTGTCATCTTCCTCGTCGTCCTTTCCAGTCTCCAAGTAATAGGCCAAACTAAGCAGATCCGTTGTAAAGTCAGCATGGTGAATGCGGATATGCGGCGGTGTTTTTAGAATGGTTGGTGCAAAATTAAGGATCGCTTCAATTCCTGATTCAATAAGCTGATCGGCTACATTTTGGGCTTCCGTATCCGGAACCGTGATAATTCCGATGCGAATGTTTTCCGTTTTAACCGCTTCCGTCAATTCATCCATTGGTTTTACCGTCAAACTGTTGATTTGACTACCAATCTTCGGTCCATATGCATCAAATACAGCAACAATCTTCATGTTGTCTTTCAGATACGCGTTATAGTTGGACAAGGCCTGTCCGAGATTACCCGCGCCTACCAGAGCTACATTAATTTGCTGATCGATTTTGAGAATGTGACGAATTTTCTCGATCAAATAGGATACATCATACCCGATCCCTTTACGACCAAAATCACCGAAGTAAGCCAGGTCTTTACGAATTTGGGCCGGATTCAGATCCAGCCTCTGTCCAAGCTCTTGAGAAGAAACAGTAGCCACCTCACGCTGATGCAACTCGTTCAAATAACGCAAGTAAACAGGCAGGCGTCGTACCACCGCTTCCGAAATTTTATCCGATTTCATTCTTGCTCCCCCTTACCAAGGCCACGATAAAATAATAGATGAAAAGATGAGCATTCTGTATAAAACTCAAAGATAAACGTGACATTTTATACAGAATGCTCCTTGTAATTTAGGTTATAAGTTCTTACGTGCAACTGCTTTAATCGGATACGGAAATATCTAATAAAGTTTAACGCCAAACGATAGTGTCATGCAATGATATAACGAACAAAACAACCATTATTTTTGTTCATTAGCAGGTTTTTCCAACCACTCGGTAATTCGTGGAACCATTTGCTCCGTGAGCATGTGCTCCATTTTGGGACCAGGTAATGAGTACAAAAAGAATTTACCATAATACGCTTCAATCACCCGTGTATCATAAACAATGACAATTCCTCTGTCCTTCGCTGTACGCACCAACCGGCCAAATCCCTGCTTGAAACGAATGACCGCTTGCGGCACGGACAGTTTCATGAATGGATTTTTCTTCTGTTCCTGAAGCAACTCACTCTTGGCTTCCACCAACGGATGATTCGGTGGCTGGAAAGGCAGTCGCACAATAGCGAGACAGGTTAGCGCCTCTCCCGGGATATCTACACCCTCCCAGAAGCTGCTTGTACCCAGAAGTACCGTAGCTTTGGCATCTTGGAACCTGCGAGTCAGCTTGGAGCGGCTTCCACTGTCAACGCCTTGCCCAAGCAACGAGATGTCGTTACCAGATAGCGCCTCCTTCAGCGGATCATAGACCTGTCGCAACATCTTGTATGAAGTAAACAGAACCATCATGCGTCCACGCGTGGCAATTGCCGTCTCTGCAAGTGATTGCACCAGCATATTAACAAAGTGCGCATCACCCACACTACCCTTCACACTCGGGAAATCACGCGGAATCACCAGAAGTGCCTGATCGCGATAGTTGAAAGGTGATGGCAGCATCGACGTTAACAACCGATTATTCTCGGAAGCTTCCTGCAAGCCAAGCTGTTCAATCATGAACTGGAATGATTTATCTACCGAAAGCGTAGCCGATGTAAGCACAACACTTTTCTTTTTATCAAAAAATAAATCCTTAAGTTGTGCACTGACATCTACAGGTACAGCATACAGCTGGAGAGATTTGCTGCGGAATTGACCGCTGGCTTCCATCCAGTACACCGTTTTGGCATCATCCATACGCATGAAGAAACGCAGATTCTCCTTCAATGTGGTCAGATCTTTCAGCAATCCTGTAATGTCCGTAATCAGACTATCCGATTGATAATCATCCTGATCCTCTTTCACTTCAAGCAGCAATTTGTCCCCTTTGCGAACCAAATCGCCCAGAGTCACATAGATCTGGTTCTCCAGATCCTGCAACTCCTGCCATTTTGCAGGTTTCTGAGAAGCTTTCAGACGCAGGGAAAATTGCCCCGTCTCTCCCGGTGAAGCATCACTTCGTTCAGGCAACAGACCGAACAAGGCATCACTCATACGATCCCACAGCTCCTTAACTTCAAGAGCGAGCGGGAACATCTGATCCACCATGGAGCCCCATTGCACCGAATTTTCATGCCCGGATAACTGCGAACGAAGCATAGGCAGCTGTCCATTACGACTGTCTTTAAACAGGCGGGTCAGTGTATGAACCAAGGTGAAATATTTCATATGCATTCCAAGATGTTTACCAGCGACATCCTCCAGATGATGTGCTTCATCGATCACAAGACTCTCATAGGCTGGCAGCAGCTGATGCGCGGCTTTCACATCCGTAAATAATTTGGAGTGATTGGTGATTACAATATCAGACAACCCGGCCTCATGTTTGGCACGATGGTAGAAACATTTGCGGAACCATGGACATGATCTTCCCAGACAAGACTCAGATTCGCTCTGTACCGTCTCCCAGAAGTCCCCTCCGCGTCCGCTAAGGTTAAGTTCCTCATCATCTCCGGTTTCGGTCTGCGTAAGCCAGACAATCATCTGAGCAGCTGTGAAATAATCCTCTTTAGGTGTGGCGAATTCACGTTTATTGATTTTGTGTTCAAATTTGCGCAGGCACAGGTAATGTCCACGTCCTTTGAATACAGCAGCCTTAAACGGGAACGGAACCACTTGAGTCAGCATCGGAATGTCCCGCTCTCTCAATTGCTCCTGCAGGTTGATTGTATGCGTGCTGACCATAACTTTCTGTTCTTGCTTCACACTTTCGTAAATAGCAGGCAAGAGATAACCCAGAGATTTACCAGTGCCTGTTCCTGCTTCGATCAAGAGATGTTTCTCTTCATCCAGGGCTTGCCTTACACTGCTGAACATCTGAGTCTGCGCTTCACGCTCTTCGTAATGATCCAGCGTATCCTTCAGGTTCTCCCGAACCTGGTCCATAAACTGTTCGAAGCTTACACCATCGAGGGGGTTAGCCTCCCGCTCATCGCGTGGTGCACCTATATCAGTCCAATCACTTACATTAAGAGCAAGCTGACGATAATAGGTATGTCCGTCCAGATCCTGAATCGGCTCTGCTTCCTTCTCACTGCGCATTCCGTCCAAAAACCAACCCAAGTCACTGTCTTCTGGTGCAAACAGATCACTGAGGCGCTGAATCGTTATGAGCGGTAATTCCTTTAACTCATCCAGACATTTGAGCAGCACATAGGCTGTCGCCAGTGCATCACTGTCTGCCTGGTGAGGGCGATCATGTTGAAATCCAAATTCGGAAGACACATAACCAAGTTGATAAGAACCCAGTGATGGGAATGTAATCTTCAGAAAATCAATCGTGTCCAGAATGCGGCCAGTGAACGGCAAATACCCGCAACGGTCAAGAGCATTCTGCAAAAAGTGAAAATCAAAAGCGACGTTGTGTCCAACAAGCACCACATCATTAAGCAGCGGAACCATCTCCATCATCATCTCTTCGAGTGAAGGAGCGTCCGCCACATCTTCATCGGTAATACCCGTCAATCCCGAAATAAACGGGGGAATCGGTACACCAGGGTTCACATAAGAACTATATATTTGAGTTATGCTGTAGTCATGATCTATGATGGCAAGTCCGGCCTGTATAATCTCACCGTCGGACTGCGTGCCGGTTGTTTCGAAATCCAATACGGCAAATTTCATTGCAATGTACGGTCCCTTCCATTCCAGTCTATGTTACAGCATAGCAAAAAAAAGGGGATTTGAAAATTAACTGACAAAAAAGCGGTGTCCCCGCCGCTATGCCAAAGGAGGGAACACCGTTTTTTGTCGCCGAATTCCCGCTTAATGAAGGGTCGTCAGCTGATTAGCATATTGCAATTTTCCCCTGTTCAACCTGCAAGCTTCCATGTTGTACAGTGGTTCGGTCAATGTCGGGTCATACTGAAGGGCCTGTGCAAAGAGAGAGCATGCAGCTTCGGGATTCGCAAGCTTGGCTTGAATACAGCCCAGGGCGTTACATACAAGCCCTTTTAATCGAGGAGAACCCTTAAGGTACATGATCTGCTGCAAATGTGTCCCGGCTTCCGCCATTTGTTCCAGATTCAGATACGCGAGCGCCAGGTAAAAACGTGTCAATGCACTCTCCGGATGGTCGGTCACAACCCGGGAGAACTGCATGATCGCCTGCGGATACATCTGTAATTTGAAATAGCCCTGACCTCGACTGAAACATTCCAGATGGAGTTCAGGCAGAGCAGTAACAGCTTCCTGTTCCGGTTCAAGGGAAGTAGGCTTATCCATCTCCCGCTCCCTCACCTGGCTCATCTTTTCTTCAAACATCAGCCATTCATCCAGCATTCCGTCACTCATCCGCTTAAGCAAATTCCACTTTTGCAGCAATTCCTGTTTGTTCAGGCCTTCAGCGGAAGGATAGCTCTTGATAATTTCATCTAACATGTCGTTCATTTCTGCGAAAACATGCTGGAACATCGATGCATCCCCACCCTTGAAAAAATGGATTAGTGCAGTGACCTGTACTCATTTTTTGCTTCAAGGGCCGATTTCATTCTCCTTACCAGTCGATTACATAATTGTTGCGTGGACTTCCTGTTTCATCGTTTGTACAGGTTTATTCTGTCCATCTACAAACACAACGGTTGGTTTGTGAGTATTTGCCTCTTCTTGCGACATCATGGCGTAAGAAATGATAATGACGTTATCTCCAGGCTGCACCAGACGTGCAGCTGCGCCGTTAAGACATATGACCCCGCTTCCGCGTGGTCCTGGAATCACATAAGTTTCCAGACGTGCACCATTGTTGTTGTTCACGATTTGCACTTTTTCGTTTTCCATCAAGTCGGATGTTTCCATCAAATCTTCATCTATGGTAATGCTACCCACATAGTTCAAGTTGGCTTCCGTTACAGTAGCCCGGTGAATTTTGGATTTCATCAGTGTTCTAAACATGGGACAGTACCTCCGATTTTTGCAACCTTATATTGTCAATCAATCTTGTTTTTCCGAATTTCACCGCAAGTGCAATGAGCAGATCATCACGTCCTTGAACTTCTTCCTGATCTGCGAGCGGCTCCAGGCTTGGAAAAGCCTGAATCTCGGCGTAGTCGATAACCGCAAGTGGTGAGGTTGCAATCTGCTCGTGCAGAATACGACGGATATCTGCGGCGTTTATAGCTGCACCTGTATCTGCGGCTTCCTGAGCTGCACGCAGTGCCTTCGACAGAACCAACGCCTGTGTACGCTGTTCAGCGCTAAGATAGACATTTCGTGAGCTGAGGGCAAGCCCATCCTCTTCGCGAACAATTGGACAGGGTACAATTTCTACAGACATATTCAAATCATTCACCATCTGTTGAATGACCGCAACCTGCTGAGCGTCTTTCATACCAAAAAATGCACGCTGTGGCTGTACGATGTTGAAGAGCTTGGAGACTACAGTTGTTACCCCATCAAAATGACCCGGACGGGAAGCACCACATAAGCGATCCGTCAGTTTTGAGACAGATACCGTCGTTTGCGTTGCCTGTGGATACATCTCTTCCACAGAGGGAATAAATACGATATCCACTCCTTGTGAGCGTGCTGTTTCCACATCTCTGGCTTCATCCCGCGGATAGCTGTCAAAATCTTCATTAGGGCCAAATTGAATCGGATTAACAAATATGCTTAATACCACGATATCGCTCTGTTGTCTGGCTGCCTGCATCAAGCTTGCATGACCTTGATGAAGATAACCCATTGTTGGTACCAGACCTACAACGGATGTATTGGACCTAATCGCTTGACGCTTCAAGCTTAGTTCCTGTCTTAACTCTGCGATTGTCCGTAATACTTTCATGAGTTACTCCCCACCTTTTCCTTGCGTTGTCCGCCGTACAGTTGATCCAAAACACCATCCGCAGCATTAAATACATGCTCTTCGGCCGGGAACGAACGATCTTTCACTTCTTTCACGTATGCTTCGATGCTGGTTCTGATTAATGTACCCACATCTCCATAGGTTTTGACAAAACGTTTGGGCGTATACGGAGAAGCGTATTGAACCACATCATGGAATACCAGTACCTGACCATCACAGCCTCGTCCTGCTCCAATTCCTATGGTAGGGATGGATAGTTCCTCCGAGATCGCCCGTGCAACTTCTTCCGTAACCAGTTCAAGCACAATACCGAACGCACCAGCAGCTTCCAAGGCCTTGGCTTCGTCCATCAGACGTTTCGCATCCGCTGCATCCTTGCCCTGAATGCGGTAACCACCAATCTGATTAACCGATTGAGGTGTCAGTCCGATATGTCCAAGAACCGGCACGCCTGCTTGCACGACTGCTCTGACGGTGTCCGCTATCTCAACTCCGCCTTCCATTTTAACCGCATGGGCATGCCCCTCTTGCATCAGTCGACGTACACCCTTAAGCGTCTCATCCACGCTGCCATGATACGTCATAAAAGGCATATCAGCCACAATAAATGTCTTCTCAGCACCGCGCACAACGGAACGTGTGTGGTACACCATGTCGTCGATGGTCACAGGAAGCGTCGAATTATAACCCAGTACTACATTGCCAAGTGAATCGCCAACCAGGATCAGATCGATACCTGCTTCCTCTGCTAGGAGTGCTGTTGGATAATCGTAAGCCGTGATCATGGTAAGCGGCACGCCATCCTGCTTATATTTTTTCATTTTCACAATATTCAATGCTTGTTTGTTCGCCATTTTCTCTCATGGCTCCTTTCTTCTTTTCAAATAAACGCAACAAAAAAACCTTTTAGTTTTCCACTAAAAAGTCCCGAAAAGTCAAAAAAGAGTCACTTGCGATCGTCCCTTCTGTCTCGGTCCTCTTCGGCTCAGAGCAGAATCCAACAACTCACTTAAACGTATTTCATTCTTGCACTGCGGTCTGCTTATATAAAACACATCAAAGCAGAACAAAGGTTACTGTTACGGGAGTGCAATTCGGTCTGCATTAGCCGATATCGCCTCACGAACACAGTATACCAAAGTTCTGCTCAAACTTCACGTCTTATGTTCATTTTACCAGTGAAAATTCGACAAATTGTTTATGATTTCCAGGAAATCTCACCAGAGATGATTAGTGTATGTTCTCCATCGTGCTTCTCCACGATAAGTGCTCCAGAAGGGTCAAGACCGATTGCCTTCCCTTCAATGACACCATGAGGATTCGTCACTGTAATCTCTCGATTCATCGATACGGACAGGGCCTCCCATAGGGCTGAGATTACGCCAAATCCTTCTTTTTGATACAAAAAATATAACTGTTCAAGCTCCGTCAGAATGGCAGCCGTTAGTTTGGTGCGATCTACGGATTGCCCCGTCTCCATCTTGAGTGAAGTAGCTATCGTTGTCAGATCTCCCGGATAATCCTCGGGATCAAAATTCACGTCAACGCCTATACCTGCAATACAGTACCTGACTTCATGATCTTCCACCGTGGATTCAAGCAATATGCCACATACCTTGCGTCCATCAATCAACAGATCATTGGGCCATTTGATGCCTGCATCAGCTCCTGAACAAGCTCGAACGGCACGACATACAGCCACACCTGTTAATAAAGTTAGCTGCGGCGTGTGCTGAAGTGGTAGATCAGGGCGTAACAGAACACTCATCCAGATTCCTTTACCTGGAGGAGAGAACCACTGTCGACCGAAACGTCCTCTTCCTCCTGTTTGTTCTTCCGCAATGACCACAGCACCTTCTGCCTGCCCTTGCTCAGCTAGCTTGAGAACATCCCCTTGCGTAGACAGGGTCGAGGCCAACAAAACAGCCTTACGGCCAAATACGGTTGTATCCAGTGCCAATTGGAGGCCAGTAGCATCAATGCTATCCGGCTTCGTTACCAGACGGTATCCTTTGCGGGATACAGCTTCAAACTCATACCCCATGTCTCGCAACTTGTTCACATGTTTCCACACAGCGGTCCGACTGATGGACAGATTACGGCTAATCTCTTCACCCGATACGAATCGTCCTTCTGCATTTAAT
The DNA here is from genome assembly GCF_037979415.1 of Paenibacillus sp. FSL H7-0940. Classification (NCBI taxonomy): domain Bacteria; kingdom Bacillati; phylum Bacillota; class Bacilli; order Caryophanales; family Paenibacillaceae; genus Paenibacillus; species Paenibacillus sp. FSL H7-0940. The sequence continues at coordinate 1,342,232 of NZ_CP150280.1, read as the reverse complement.
AACATATGTAACAGATCTTCATGTTTGGTCATCTTGAACCACCCGCTTCACTTCTGCACTTAGTGCTTCATGCTGATTCGCTATCGTTCCAATCGCTGTTTCTCGTAACAAATGTTTCATCAGTTGCCCCAGCCAAGGCCCGCCTTTGCGCTGCACCATTTGTAACACTTGTTCCCCTGTGATATCCAGCTCTTTCAAGTCATGCACAGAAATCGATTGACTCCATTCGGCTGCAAGCTCTTGAACCAAAACAACCTGCATTTCTGCCTGTTCGGATTGATTCCGCCATCCTGCTGGCAGTGTAGACTGTATTCTAAGCCAATCATCTGCCGCCTGAACACCACAAGCCAGAACAGTAACAATCCAATCGGAACGGAGACTGACCGTATCCTTCTGCTCCTGAACGGAAGTATGAATCAACTGCTCCACCTGAAGGACCCCTGTTATACGAGAACGATGTTCATTGGAGAATGTCCACTGACGTAATAATACGTCTGCTTCGTCCTTGCTATAACCGCCAGCAATCAGAATAAGTGACCAACGGAGCAACACATGCTCACCTGACAGCTGTTCCAGATTGGATAACAACATCTTGTTGAATCGGGCCGAGCTTATCGGCGCTTTGATATGCGCAAGCGCATTACTTCTGTATAGCAGTTCCAACCCTCTTAATGGATGCGGTCCCGACATCATTTTTACCATCTCGGTCCGTACCCGTTCCATCGCTATATGTTGAAGCAGGTCCTTCTGCCTTACAAGACCCTTCCACGTATTATGAGCAATTTTGAAATCGAATACCGATGCAAACCGGACACAGCGGAGCATCCGCAGTGCATCTTCACCAAATCGTTCCATCGCAGAACCTACACATCTGACTCGCTCTTCCTTGATATCTGCCTGTCCACCGAATGGGTCAACGATTGTCCCAGTGACGTCCATAGCAAGAGCGTTCATCGTGAAGTCGCGCCGCTGTAAATCTTCCTTGATATCCTGAACAAATTGAACTGCAGCAGGTCTGCGATTATCCTGATATTCGGATTCTGTTCGAAATGTGGTCACTTCAAAGTAATAACCGCCTGAACGAACGGTAACCGTACCATGCTGCAAACCTGTAGGAATACAATCGTCAAACCGTTCCATGACTTGCTGAGGAGAAGCAGATGTCGTGATATCCATATCGTCTACAACTCGTTCCAGCAATTCGTCACGAACGCAACCACCTACCCAATATGCCTTGTAGCCATGTTTGTTTAATGTTGTGAGTACATTCTCACTTTGCATTGCCATTTGACGATCAACCTGTGTCCATTGAACCACCACATATCACCTCTTCTCTTGCCTGTTGTGGTATGCACAGTATGATTTCGTCTAAGAAATGATTAACCGCAAATCGGCTTCAGATTCGGAACTTCCCTTCCCAACACCCGGTAATATATCTGTTCATATTCATGCCGAATAGCATCATTGCAAAAGTCGTGATGCGCGCGCTGAAGACATGCTTCCCTGAACTCCGCAGCCAAACGATCATCCGTCAATAAACGGATGGTGTTCTCGGCCATGGATTGTGTATCCCCGATCGCGGATAAGAATCCCGTCTTACCATGTAAGACCAGTTCCGGAATTCCTCCGGCCTGTGAACCGATCGTAGGTACGCCACAAGCCATTGCTTCAAGCGCCACAAGTCCGAAACTTTCCTTCTCCGATGGAAGCATCAACACGTCAGCCATGGAAATGACCTGAGCAATGTCATCCTGTTTGCCAAGGAAATGAACTTTATCATTCAAGCCGAGATCATTAATCTTCCATTGCATCTTGGGCAAATCAGGTCCTTCACCAACAAATAACAGTTTGGCAGGAACCTGCTCCTGTACCTGACGGAAGACCTCTACCACATCCTGAGTTCTCTTCACCGGTCGGAAATTGGAGATGTGCATTAATATTTTTTCGTCGGGCGCAGCAAAGTCTCTTCGCAGACTGGCAGCATCCCGCGGATAATATATTCGTTTGTCAATAAAATTATAGGTTAGATCGATTGGACGCTGAATATCCAGCAATTCGACCGTTTCCCGAATCAAATCTTGTGATACGGCAGTAACCGCGTCACTTTCATTAATGGCTAGACGGATCAGATCCTTAAGAGATTCATCCTGAGCCAGAACCGTAATATCCGTTCCATGTAACGTGGTAACCACTTTAAGGCCGTCCCCTACCATTTGTTTCGCAAGAAAGGCACATACTGCGTGTGGAACGGCGTAATGAACATGCAGCAGATCCAGCTGCTGTGACTTAGCCACCTGAGCCATCTTTGTTGCCAGTGACAGGTCATACGGAGGGTAACGGAAAACATAATAATCATTTACTTCAACTTCGTGATAAAAAATATTTTTCTGGAACGTACCCAGTCTGAACGGGATACTGTTGGCAATAAAATGAACCTGATGCCCCTGTTCGGCAAGTAATTTGCCCAGCTCCGTTGCGACAACGCCAGACCCGCCGAGGGACGGATAACAGGTGATGCCGATTTTTAGCTTTTTATCCATCCTGTGGACGCTCCTTTGATCTCCCGCTTCATGCAGGTTGATATCTTGCAATGGAATAATGAAACCCTTCGTTTCATTAAACGTAAAATGTGAAATCGTTTATTGGGCACCCGAGCCAAATTGATGAACCACGTAAGGTGTAATTGTAGCAAAACCTTCTGCAAACGGGATGAGACTACGCTGTCCAAGCAAGGAATCACGGGCTCTTACACGTTCAATATACCCTTGATTCAATGGCGTCGAGACCGCTCCGTCTCCCAGTTCGAATTGGGAACGATAAGAGAGCAATGAAGCTTCTTTTTGCTCATAGTGTTCCGTAATATCGACAATCAAATCCGTAGGCCCGATGTCATTAATAAAGTAAAAATAAAGTTCCTTCACCTGCACGGCAGGCATATCCGGCATGTAGTTGCGAAGCTTGGCGTTAAATACAGCCTCCTGCACAAGCTTACTGCAATTGACATGATCCGGATGACGATCTTCCCAATACGGAGCAAACACCATCCGAGGGGCATGACGTCGTATCTCAGCCGTCACCGCCTGTACATGTTCAGGCGTAAGATATAAGCCACGATCAGGAAGCCCCAGATTCGTTCGACACGAAAGACCGAGGACGCGGGAGGCTTGCTCCGCTTCCTCGGTTCTGCGCTCTACTGTTCCGTTGGAAGACATCTCAGCACGAGTCAGATCACACACGCCTACTTTCAAGCCAGCAGCGGTATGTTTGGCAATCGTTCCACCCATACCAATCTCCGCATCGTCTGCATGTGCTCCAAAGATGAGAATATCCAGACTCATTCGGAATCACCTGAATTCAATCCAGCCTCCGGCTTGTACTTATGTACCAGCTCTCTCCAGGCAAAATCACCACGATCCAGAGCCTTAACCAGAATCTCAGCGGTTGCGATATTCGTGGCAAGGGGAATTCCCTGCACATCACAAAGACGTAGCAACGCATTGATATCCGGCTCGTGAGGTTGTGCCATCAGTGGATCTCGCAGGAAAATAATCAGATCCATCTCATTTTGCGCAACCAAAGCTCCAATCTGCTGATCTCCGCCCAGTGGGCCTGATTCGAATCGATGAATCTTCAGAGATGTTCCTTCCATAATACGAAGGCCTGTTGTTCCTGTAGAATATAATTGATGGTCCGTAAAAACAGGCTCATATGCCGTCACGAAGTTAACCATCTCTTCTTTTTTACGATCATGGGCGATAAATGCTATTTTCAACATGACAATCTCCTTTAGTCGATAAAGTGGTCAAATCCGTAGATCATTCCTGTATACTCCATAACCTTTTGCACACCAATCTTAACACCAGGCATATAACCTGCGCGCTCGTAGGAGTCATGCCGAATTTTGAGTGACTGTCCATAGTCTCCGAAAACAACTTCCTGCTGCGCGAATACGCCAGGCAATCGTACACTGTGAATTCGGAAGCCATTGTAATACCCGCCCCGTGATCCTTCAATCGTTTCTTCCTCATTTGGATTACCTTGACGAAGTTCTTCCCGATTGGCAGCAATCAGTTCCGCTGTTTTGATCGCAGTTCCGGAAGGAGCATCCAGCTTCTGATCCCCGTGATATTCGATAATCTCCACATTTGGCATATGTTTGGCAGCCTGTGCTGCGAATCGCATCATCAAAATGGCACCAATCGAGAAGTTAGGGGCAATAAGCCCTCCAATTCCTTTGTCCTGGCACTGCTTGTCCAACTGTTCGATCTGCTCCGGCGTGAAGCCGGTAACACCCATGACAGGTCTGACTCCATGACGGATCGCGATCTCAGTATGTGCAAACGCAAATTGTGGTACTGTAAAATCAACCATAACCTGCGGTTTTGTTTCGGCAAAAGCCATTTCGATATCATCAGTCACCAGCACCCCACACTCTGGCAAACCAACAAGGGTTCCTGCATCCGTGCCTGCTCCGGAGCGGTTGACAGCCGCTGCAAGCTCCAATTCCGGGTCCTGAAGTACCAATTTCACAACTTCACGGCCCATACGGCCAGCCGCTCCGATCACGGCAACTCTGATTACTTCACTCATATTGACTGCATCTCCTCGCTATGTTGGATCATATCGTTGAATCCATTTCTACTCAAAAGAAATCTTTGCAAAATGAATTCTTATTGAATGGATTTCATACGTTGCTTGATTTCCTGTAACATCTGATGCAGTTGCACATTCTGCGGATCCATCAAAATCGCCTCACGCAGCGCCTGAATTGCATATTCAAATTCATTCAAATCACTGTAAGCCAGCGCAAGCATCACATGAGCTTCCACTGAGAGCGGATCAAGTTGGACCGCTTCTTGCAGAAGCGTAGACGCTTCCACATAGCGCTCCTGTGTTGCAGTACCCGCCTGCTCCAACAGCAACTTCGCTCTGGAGGTCAATTGTTTTGCTTCCAACGTCTGCAGATGCAAAATATACTCTTCTGTTCCTGGCGACAATTCAACCGACTTGCGTGCATATTCAAGCGCCGGAACCAGATGTTTGCTGCGGGCGTGTGTAATGGAACAGCGATAATATAACTCCGCATGTTTTGGATAAGCGTGAATGGCTGACTCGAACCAACGAATCGCCTGCTCAAAATCATTTTGTAATATACAGCGATAAGCCTGCTGCATATATTCTTCCGGTTTCATCATTAAGCTGACCCTCCCCGATCGGGTGATGGTACAGCATATGTAATCTACGCCTAATCGGTGTTTTTGGGAGTCCACCGATTGGCATCGCGGGTGTTAAATTTATGCATGACTTTATCGTGCGCCTCAGCCAGATCAATTCCCAGTGAGTTCGCAAAACAAATCGTGATAAATAAAATATCTCCAAGCTCAAGTTCAATGGAATTGGCTGCTTCGGAAGATTTCTTCGGCTTCTCGCCGAATTCATGATTCACTTCTCTGGCGAGCTCCCCAACCTCTTCAGACATCCGGGCCAACATGGCCAGAGGACTGAAATACCCCTCCTTGAACTGGGAGATATACTGATCAACCTCACGCTGCATTTCTGCGATGCTTTTCTCCATGAGAACGGATTCTCCTTTTGAAATGATGTCGTATTTGTTCCTAATAATATCAGTTATTTAGATTCACTTCCACCATCATCATCTACAAATCATTTTTAAAGAATCAATAAACAGGTATACTAGATGGGAATGATTGCTTCTTCATTCTAATTTATCTACAGCGAGGGATCTTATGAGCACTGCCAAAACCTGGATTCAAGTTAAACTGGTTCTTCCCATCGTGCTGGGTACAGCCTTATATGCCTTTGGGCTCCTCTATTTTATTATCCCCAATCAGCTTATGGAAGGCGGCCTTACTGGGGTTACGGTGCTGATCAATTACGCTTTTGGCATCTCACCTTCACTTACAACCTTGATTCTGAATGTTCCCCTCTTTCTGATCGGGCTCAAAATTTTGGGCGGCAGACAGATGATCTATACGGGTATCGGAATCGGGGCACTAACCGTTTTTCTATGGTTGTTTGAGAAGTTGATTCATCTGGGCTGGATTGAACCATTACATACCGAGAATGACTTCCTGTTAGCTGCACTATATGCAGGTGTCACCCTTGGAGCCGGTCTTGGCATTGTATTCCGTTGGGGTGGAACGACGGGCGGTTCAGACATCATCGCTCGTATTCTCAACCGCAAGTATGGATGGAGTATGGGCCGAGTATTACTGGGCATCGACTTCGTCATTATCGGGCTCTCTCTCATCTACATCCCCAAAGAAAAAATTCTGTACACGCTCGTAGCTGTATTTATCGCCTCTAAAGTCATCGACTTTATTCAGGAAGGTGCATATTCTGCCCGGGCATTTATGATCATTAGTGACCATGCGCCCGAGATTGCTGAGCAGATCACACGGGATATGGATCGTGGCGTTACCCTCATTCCAGCCATTGGCGCGTACTCTAAACAGGCCAAACACATGGCCTACTGTGTGATCTCCAGGCAAGAGTTCAGGCGTCTGCAGACCATTGTACGTGCCATTGACCCCAGAGCTTTTGTCATCATCAGCGATGTTCACGATGTACATGGAGAAGGTTTCAAAGAAAGCTGATATAACACAGAAACTACAAGAAAACCTCTTTTTACATGAAGAGCCGTTAGCGTGGCTGTTCATGTGGAAAGAGGTCTTTTTTTATATACCACTTATAGACCAGGATCAAGTTCATATCCGATTAGCGCCGAAAAGGAAAAATCCCCTGCTGCTGCGCACGATATTTTCGATATCCGGCGTAACTTAACGTCGCCACAATGACCGAACTAATGAGCAGTCCGGCTGCCCTGCGATCAGGGCCTTGTACAAAAGGTACAAAGGCACTCTCGTCCTTCTCGCGACCAAATAACTGGTTTACCAGTTCCTCCCCATGGCCCACCATGCTCTTTAACTGAGCCAGATCAGGTTGCTTGGCAGCGGTAAGGCCTTTGGTATGAGATAACCAGGCGTCCATCTGAGCAATCTCATACGGTTCACGGCGAATCAGTGCGGCAGGACGAATCGTCTCATAATGCTCCTCCAGAACGGTGTAACGGTTTGCCAGTACGGCCGCAGTTTGCCCTTGATTTGTAGCAGCGGATAAAGCGTCCAGATCGTTTTTCACAATTTTATAATACTGAAGCCATAAAGGCTTGGTTGGATTCGCGAGACTATCTGCTGCAAGTCTGAGTTTGGCAGAGGACTGCTGAAGAGAAGCATCGTCATTTTTCACCTTCACAACGGCTTGTTTCACTTCAACAATGGTTTCGGACAAGGCGTGAATGCCCTCAACTGTCGTTTGTCCCTCAAAGGAAATATGCTCCAGACTTTTACTGATACGCAGAATGCTGCCTCGCACTTCTTCAATATTATTCTCAAGCGCCTGTCGATACAATATGGCTGCTTCCTCATTCAGTTGTGCAATTGAATTGCTTGTGGACACTTGCTGATCTGAATTCAAATTCAATGCTTCACTTTGCGCGGATACACGATATGCTAAGTTCGTCCAAAGCAACAGAGCCATGAACGATACCACCAGTAAGCCAGTTTTGATCCCAAACGTTCTCTTCATGGACATCCCTCCCACCACCAATGTATGGCGGGGGACAGTTCATTAGAACAAGCTCAAGATCGGATATTAGGTTCGTTTCGCTTGTCTTAAAGCCAGCCACGCGCACAGAATGCTTACCAGTGTCAGTCCGAATGTGAAATTACGCACACCATCTACATGATCATAGAGGGATGCGGGTAACCAAGGGTAAATATCATATGTATAATCCATCGTATCATTCAATAGTGTCCAGAGACCTGCAACGACAAGGGAAGCCCAGCGGAAGCCGAAAAAGCGTACATAAATAAGAGCTTCAATGGCCATCGCACTATGCGAAGCAATCAACATCCAGTCTTGCCAGTGCTGTGTACCACCTTGCATCCAGCCAGCGAAAATAATGGATACGGCCCACACGCCATATTTCACAGATGTGACCACGGCAAGCGCCTGAATCACATGTCCGATCCGTTTGATAATGATGGACCGTGGTGGGTACAAGACCCATAACAATGCTAAAGTAAAAAACAAACTCGCTGTTGGACTATCTGGCACAAATACGATCTGCCACACCGGCTGCTCCGCCAGCGTCAATTTCATTTGCTCCCCGTACCAGATGTATCCGTATACCGTTCCTACCGCATTACACCAAAATAATAGCCACAGGAAATAACGATTGGTCAGAAATTCCCTACTCCAGAAATACGATAAAGCCACATTCCCTGCCCCTTCCTTGATCATATATTGCGCACGATACAGTGCTGTCCAAAAAAACACTTCAAAAAAACCTGACCGCATAAACGATCAGGTTTCATTGGTTATTTCGATTTTACTGTTCTGCTTTCTGTTTCGCAAGCCATTCGGTCAGATGAGTAATCTCTTCATCCGTTACACCTTGAGCAATCGCTTGATCGTACATCGCAGGCATCTCGTTATAACCTTCTTTGATAATAGTCAGAATCTCTTCCTGACTGTGCTTGTCACCCACACCCCGAAGTGAAGGTCCACTTGCACCCTTCATATCAGCCGCATGGCAGCCAATACACCCAGCCTTTTTGTACGTTTCCATTGCAGGATCATCCTGTTCCACGATCGCAACTTCTTCTTGCTGTCCAGGTGCATTGGAAACGGGCGGAAGCCCCTGTTCTCGCCTCTCCAGTGCTTCTTCTTCACGTTGAATATGCTCAGGCTTCTGTCCACTTGCTTCCAACTCATGCTCGTAATGTGTCCACGCTACATTCGTCAGATAGAATACAGAAATGACCGACAAAATCATCAGTGATGAAGCAATGGGGCGTTTATAGAAACGCCTCTCCTTACCTGTGTCCAGGAATGGTGCCAGCAGCAAAGCTCCAAAAGCGACTCCGCTGACTCCCAGTACCCCGAGCAGAACGTAATCGCCCGATGCGTATGGATACTTCAAGTACTGATACAGAAAAAGGAAGTACCAATCCGGCATGGGTATAACGGATGCGCTTGGATTGGCCGGATACCCCAAAGGTGCAGGTTCTGAGATCGTTAGTACCAGAATCCCCACCAATACAACGACACCAACCATCCATTCTTTCAGCAGGAAGTTGGGAATAAAGGCTTCTGATTTGCCGGGATACGCCGTGTAATCAGGCGGGGTAATAAATCCCGCCCCTTTACGGACCCGTGAATCACCGACAAAGATAACCTTTTCCTCATCATCCTTCTTATGTCCGTGAGCCATTGCGATTCCTCCCTTCTCAGTTTATAGTGGTCCCGAAATGCCCTGTCTGCGGATCATGATAAAGTGTCCGACCAGAAGCACCAGAAGCACAGCGGGGAGGAAGAATACGTGCAGGGCAAAGAATCGGGTTAGTGTCTGTGCACCAACAATCGTACCGCCTTGCAGGAATTCTTTAATAATCGGTCCCAGCCAAGGAACCGTATTGGCAATCTCCAGTGTTACTTTTGTTGCAAAATAGGCTTTGTTATCCCATGGCAACAAGTACCCTGTCAGCCCCAGGCCCAACATGACGAAAAAGATCAGCATGCCGACAACCCAGTTCATTTCACGCGGTGCCTTGTAAGAGCCTGTAAAGAACACACGCATCGTATGTAAGAACATCATTACGATAACCAGACTGGCTCCCCAGTGGTGCATGCCGCGAACAATTTGGCCGAAGGCTACTTTGGTCTGCAGATACTCCACACTTGCGTAGGCATTGATAATATCAGGTACGTAATACATGGTCAGGAACATGCCTGACAAAATCTGAATAACAGTAATAAAGAACGTCAATCCACCAAAGCAGTACACGAATGCGGAAAAGTGATGAGCCGGATTTACATGCTCTGGAACTTCATGATCCGCAACGTCCCGCCAGATTGGCGTGATGTCGAGACGCTCGTCAATCCAGTCATAGACATTTTTAAACATCTGCGTTCACGCCTCCTAATTCACTCGGGTGTTCGGAACAATGTCGCCCAGATATACCCAACCCTGCTCTTCCTTGACTACGTACTCATCCAGCGGTTTGGGGGCTACGGCAAGATTCTTCCCTTCCTTGTCATAGTGCGCGCCATGGCAGGGGCAATGATACTCGTCAGGGTACTGCTTGTCACTATTCCAGCCTACTGTACATCCCAGATGTTTACAGATAGGTGAGAGTGCATAAATTTTACCCTGCTCGTCTTTGCGAATCCACGCCACTAACGATGCATTACTCAGATACCAACCATCCTGTTGTTTAAGTTCAAAGGTGAATTCTTGAGGCTCATTCGTAATTTTGCTGATTTCAGCTACTTTGACAGAGGTGCCTTCTCCCTTATGTTGCAAAATCGGGTCCACCGCAAAACGGACCATAGGAAGGATTGCACCGGCGGCCATGTAGGCTGTAGCTCCACCAAGCGTGTACGTCAAGAACTGCCTGCGTGACATCTCCATGCGGCTTGGCAATTTCAATGAAGCTTCGTGGTCATGCTCACTGCTCATACTGTCTCCAACCCCCTTTTTCAGCCAACTCTCTCAAACGTTTTCATTTTCATAAATTCCACGACTTACTAGAACATACATAATCATATAGTAGCCCTAGAACACCGTCAAGAATTTGTCACACATTTTTAAGGTTCAATTGTAAGCGTTATTAAAAAATTGTTGGTAAATTGTCACATTTGTCGCTAAAAACTATTTTTTCCACAACTCTCGTATCTTTTCCCCTACAAATCTCGCAATCCCTTCTTCTCCAACCTCATGAGTTAAGACGGACCGACTCAAAACCAGATCAGCAGCTGGAATGTCCACGCCATCCAAATGACCATCTGATGTCATAATAACCACATATTTGAATCCTGAAGATTTAAGCTGTGCGGACAAGGAATTTAATGTCATTGACAATTCCGAATTAGCATAATGAAAGGCTGGATAAGTCATGATTCTCCCTTTGAAAGGAATTTCGACCAGATCCAGAAAATCTCTCAGCCGCTCCAATGCCTCGGTAGCTTCAACTGGCGACTGCTCACCGCTAATAGCTGTGTATGGAATAAGGCATGTATCCAGATAGAGTTGCAGTTCAGCCCAGCTGTCTTGAGTCATCTCACTGAATTTCAATTCCCTATATCCCCTCTCTATCCATTTTATTCCCATATTATATATGACCATATCTTATAAATCCAGACATTCATTTCAGAGTTACACATATCAAAAAAGGAAATACGCCTCTGCGCATTCCCTTTTATCTCAGAAAGGATATATTTTGCCTATCAGTTTATGGTCCTCAGTTCATCCGTCAGACTCCGGAAAGCTACTTCGTCTCCGGTAGCTAACGCTTTATCGATTTCCAAATAGAGCTTCTCGCTGCGCTGTTTGCGAAGCGCTTCGTCCCAAACCATCTCAGCTGCCAGCCCCAACATGACTTCATACGTAACTTTCATTTTATCCAATAGGATGCACCTCCAAAACGGATTTAAGAGCTCCTATATTCTTTTCCTTTGGTAACATAACCCAGTGAAGTTCTGGACATCCGCTCCAGATCGGCATCAGTCAGCTCACGTATCACTTTGGTAGGTGTCCCCAAAGCAAGAGTATAGGGCGGAATTTTACTATTCTCAGTAACAACAGAACCGGCTCCAATCAGCGTATATTCGCCAATATCGGCTCCATTCAGCAGAATGGCGCCCATGCCGATTAATGATCCTGTTCCAATAGAACAACCATGAATGATCGCTGTATGTCCTACTGAGACATCATCTCCCACAATCAAAGGTTGATCAGTATTGACATGCCCGACAACGTTATCTTGAATATTACAGCGCTTTCCAATGATAATAGGAGCCAAATCAGCCCGCAGGACTGCATTGAACCAGACGGAAGACCCTTCTCCCATTCTCAAATCACCGATCAGTTTTGCACCTTCAGCCATATATACTGAAGGGTGTAACTGAGGTTGTAGACCTTTGTATGGAATTATCATTATTATCACTCCTTAATTTGGGAGTGATTTTAGCAACTTGTCCTTCACTTGTCAAACATAATAGGCGTAATGTCTCCTGAGATGGAGCGACAGGATGCAGCAAGACGTGTGCCCCAGGCTGTCATTTGTATCGTCCGGCCTTCCTCATGTTCCCCAATACGGACCATGCCAAGATGCAACATCATTTTAACAATTCTGTTATCATAAATGGCCTCGGCCGTATCATAGTAAAACGGCTGAATGAACGGACCGATCTGACGAAACAGTGACTCGGCGGTTGACCATTCCTGGGCACATTCGCCTGTCCAATACACAATAGAGGACAAATTGGGAATAGCACCTTTATACAATCTTAACCAAAACCTAAATAGCTGTATCATTTCGGCTGTTTTCTCAGCTGCCAGCTTGTCTTCTCCAGCTGGTGATAACTTCAGCGTGCCTTGCTCCTCACGAACCAGCCGATGGTGAAATGCATAGTCGTAGAGAAGTGCGAAACGATCCGGGTAATCCTTGAAGGAACGGCCATATCCGAATCTCCATCCACCTTTGCCCACCAATTCCTCACTAATGTGCAGATGCTCCATAATCTGCTGTTGAGAGCGACGGTACATCATGCCTTCAGCGTTAAGGGCAATTTCGTGCTGCTGGACAAACTGCAGGAACAACTTGAGATCATCCGCTAAGAGATGATACTCATCCCGATACATGGGTGGCTCCGTTGTTTTGGTAATCCCTGCTCGCAGATGTGTGGATAACACATCCCTGAATCTTAATTTCAGATCCTGGGGTACCTGATACAAATACCTGGTCTGCTGCGTTGTCCCATTGAACAACCATCCACTCTTATTGAAGCGAACGATGAGATCACGTGGACTCGCGCCAGCCTCACTCTCCTTTTTGTCCATCGATTGACGGGCTATGGCAATGAGTTCTTCCATACCATAATACTGGCGAGGATCAAACAACAAGTTGTTCAAAAAGCGCTGATCTGCTTGATTCAGTTGACGTACCTGCTGCTCAAAAAAGGGTCTGCTGCCCAATGTAGTGAGAATACTCTGGATGAGTTCATGTTTGGAATTGGGCTTGCATTCACATTGGTAATAGTCTGCTATTCGATTAAGCTGGCCAATATCGGCAAAAGTAAGCATATCCGCTAGATTCATGGGTCCATCGCCTCGCCCGTTAACTACTTCGACTACTGATTCAGAGCCTGAAATAGTTTGGTTTTGTAAACATCGTTGACGGAATTCCCATAATCTAAACCTCTTTTTGGAAATCTTTTATGTTTTAAACCATACTATGCCCCGAGTTGGTCAATCAGAAGAAAAATGAGAGGTTTGAAATCATATACAGTCTTTATTTGCCCATAAAAAGCAAAAAAAACAACCCAAGTTGGATTACTCAGGTTGTTTCGCTGTGTCCAAAGACAGATGTCGTGTGCAATTATATAACAGTGGACTCCAGTCATCACGTTCCTTTTCCAGGATCGTCAGTGACAGGTTTCCAATCCGTTCTGTATACCGATCTTTAAACAAAGCTGTTAAAAGGTTGGCTAAGAAAGCTCCGTGAGTGACAATGAGTACGTTTTGGTCCGAATAGGCAGACCATAGATCTTCCAGAAACGCCAGTGCACGAATCTGGATATCCGCTATCTGCTCCTGTCCCAAGTCCAATGTCTCCCAGGATTGGCCCCAACGGGCAACCCGTTCTTCTGAAGTCAGACCTTCAATCTGACCAAAAGCCCTTTCTTTCAACCGTGCGTCTGGCTTGAGCAAAGGTACATTCAACAGCTTGGAGATAATCTCCCCTGTTTCCTGTGCCCGCGATAATCCACTTGTGATGATATAGTCCCATTGGTATTCTTCCGTCAGCAGACGTCTTCCCAGGCGCTCTGCCTGTTCACGACCTTCTCCATTCAGAGGAATATCCGTCTGACCCTGTATACGGCCCGCCGCATTCCAGTCTGTAAGACCGTGACGAATAAGCCCGATTCGCACTTACATCCCTCATTTCTCCACACGGCGAACGAAAGGTTATTACCTATGCACTCGCACCTTGTTTGCGTTTATTCGTTGTTCGATGCATACGTCCAAGAGAAAATAACGCCATTCCTATTGCAAGTAAAGAGAGGGCCATCCAATACTGCGGATAAGCAGGTCCCATGCTCACAACAAAAGGTTCTATGATACTTCCTCTGTCCGCTCCAGTCATGTTGTACTGATACATTCCAGAGGACGATGGTCCGCTTCCGGCAACCCCTGTCTCCAGGATACCCGTAGTAACAACTTTGGTTTGCTCAGCTTCTGATACGTCTGGCTTAAACATTGCCATATACAGAAAGCTGCATAAAAAAATAGCCAGGAACGCGGCAATCCACAAAGACATATGCTTGCGGATCACAGCAGAGAAACGATTAACCTTTACCTCTTCCGGCAGTAACCATGGAGACTCCGCGTAGATCCGGTCCATAACGTTACGGTTCACTCTCTCTGCTTGTTGTTCTGTCACTGGAACCGGAATGCTGTGCAGCAAGATCTGAGCTTCTTCCCAGACCTCAAACTGCTCGGAGCACTCTTCACAACCAGCGAGATGAGCATGAAATGCAATCCGCTGAGGATGAGTTTCCGGCAAGTCCCAGACCAGTGCAAACAGTTCCTGGGCTTCATTGCAATTCATCGGTTCTTCATCCCTTCATATGGCTCGTACACCGGTTCGAAGAAATAAGGTTCCAATTGAGTTTTTACGCTTGATCTTGCTCTGAATAATAGCGATTTCACAGAACTGACGCTCTGCCCAAGAATATTCGCAATCTCTTGGTAGTCTAGTTGATCATACTCACGGAGTATAATCGCAGAACGCTGCTTCTCCGGCAAATTGTTAATCGCATCCCTAACCAGCATCACCCGCTCGCTGCGTAGTACAGCATACTCCGGTGTATTCTCCGAAGGAGCAACGGGAACAATCCCGCTCTCTTCAAGTGGGACATTTCCGCTGCGCTGTTTGCGAAGCTCACTCAGTACCGTATTTCTCGCAATGGTATATAACCAGGTTGAGAATGAGGCATCCACCTCACGGAAAGAGTGCAGACTGCGGAACGCCTTATAGAAAGTCTCAGAACAGAGATCTTCCGCAAGCAGCTCCATATTGGAACTTTTCAACATATGATATACGAAAGCCAGTATTTTACGCTGATAACGACTCATCAGCTCGGAATATAACTCCAGGTTACCTTCCTTGATCTCTCGAATCAACTGGGAATCCGTCATTTGAGTGCGACCCCTCCTCGCCCATCCATGTGCTTCTCCCCGTTCGACTCTATCCATGTATTACCGAACAGGCACAAAAAAGTTGCGGTTCTCACCGCATATAAAAAGCGTTCAGCGCCATAACTGGCCTTCCCGCCAAATTCCCCTATGTAATGGCAATTTCCCCAACGTTTCTACATTAACAGTATTTATTGTACAACGGTCTGCATCATCCTGGCAAATCCATTGGCATCCACAAAACCCGACCTGTCATTCATATGCGGTCATTTTCACGTTCATGACTTCATTTTGAGCCTTTTTGGTAACCCTTGCTTATATAGACGGACGATATACTGAAAAGGTTACAAAAATGTGATATTTATTGGATCTAAGGTATCCTAACAGATTAAGGAGGGAGATGTAAATAGAGGATGTAAGTTCAAATGTAACTATTAACATATCAATGCCTTTCCCATAACTTTCTTAGACAAAAAAAAGACCGCTTACATAAGCGGCCATTGCTCACGTGGAGCAATACAGTTATTGGATAGGAGTGGAGAGAAACCATACTGTACCCTTATTATATGTATACGTTTTCATTTTGTCAACACTTTCAGTAAAATTGTTTGAATTAATTATATCTTTCGGTAAATCAGGATAATACATCCTTTTTTTCTGTGACTGAAAATCACATAACAACTCCAATATAACCTCACAAAAAAGAGGGCTTTCGCCCTCTTTCTCGTCTTATATCCACACTTGATAGCCTAAGGAATCCAATAACGTCTTGGCTCGTTCCATATCTTCTTCCTGACGGAAAGACAGACGCATAATGCCCGGCACATCCACCCGGTTTTCGATAATCTCCAAGTTGCTCAAGTTGATGTCATTCGCCCCAAGCTCAGTTGCGATCTTACCGATCATACCCGGTGCATCCTGGACATCAGTATATAGATCAAATAACGGCGAAATCATGCCTTTGCGTCGTTCTGGTAATATACTGCGGAACTCGCGGGCCTGACGGAATGCCTCCTCTATGCCTTCACCGTTCTTATGCTCCAGCATATCCGTAAAGGCCGTCATTTGGCTATTCCAGTCCTTAAGCAAGCCCAGCAGTACATCACGGTTGCTAAGCAAGATATCTCTCCACACAATCGCATCACTGGACGCAATCCGGGTAATATCCCGGAAACCACCCGCAGCCAGCATTTTATACAGTGGATTCGACTCATTATATTCACGCACCTGATTCACCAGTGCAACAGCAATAACATGTGGCAGATGACTAATCGCCCCCACGATGTCATCGTGCAGCAGAGGCTCCACACGCACGATCTGTGCCCGCGTATACGCAAGCAGCTCAGACAACCTGCTGTAGGCTTCCTCAGGTACATGTTCTGAAGGGGTTAAGACATAGTATGCATTCTCAAATAACACGGCTGAGGCCGCATCTACGCCTGCACGCTCCGACCCCGCCATAGGGTGACCACCAATGAAGTAAGCGTCAGTTAACCGCACATGCTCGGCACAAGCGGCAATGGAAGCTTTAGTGCTTCCTACGTCCGTGATGATACATCCTTTTTTCAATGGCAGCTTGGAGAGCTTTTCGAAATAGGATTCAAGCAAACCTACGGGAACGCACAAAAAAATAAAGTCGGCATCCTCTACCGCTTCTTCCAGAGAGAGCGTAGCATCATCCACTACACCGCTCGCTATGTACTTGTCCTTCAGTTCATCCAAGTGGGCGTAGCCCATCACGGTTACATCTGGCTTGCCTTTGAAGCAGAGCGCCAGTGAACCGCCGATGAGTCCTACACCAATCATTGCAATTTTTAGTTTCATGGGTCCTCACTCTTTCATCGCCAGTATTAAGGGCGTGCTACCGCCTTCTCAGCCAGCGTGTTCTCCAGTGCCGTGACAAATACACGGTTCTGTTCTGATGTTCCGACGGACACACGAATGTAAGTTGGGTATACGTTGAATCCTGAGCGAACGATAATGCCTTGTTTGAGCAAGGATTGGAACGCATTTGCCGAAGGCATATTCAGGTCAACCATAATGAAATTACCCTGTGAAGGGAAATACGACAATCCGAGACGTGCAAATTCATTTTGCAGGTAATCCCGATCCGTTGCATTCCGCTTCGAGCACTCTTGAACAAAATCCTGATCCAGTAGTGCAGCTTTTGCCGCAACCTGTCCAAAACGGGAGGTGTTAAACGGTTCACGTACACGGTTAATCAAATCAATAATTTCGGGACGTGCAATACCATATCCGATCCGGAGCGAAGCCAAACCGTAAATTTTGGAGAATGTCCGCAGGATGACCAAGTTCGGATACCGTTCGATCAATGGTATACTTTGCGGGTATGCTTCATCGGTTACGAATTCATAATAAGCTTCGTCCAGTATGACCATCACATGAGCAGGCACACGGTCCATAAAGGCTGTAAGTTCCTGCTCGGAGATAATCGTACCTGTCGGATTATTTGGATTACACACCCATACTGCTTTGGTTTTGTCGTTAATTTGCGCGAGCATCGCGCTCAGATCATGCGTGCCATCTTTCAGAGGCACTTCGATGGACACGGCACCCTCAATATCTGCATTGCTTTTATATACAGAAAATGTCTGATCTGCCATGATGGTCTCGTCACCCGGCAAGAAGAAAGCTCTCGTGATCAAAGCAATAATCTCATCGGAACCACAACCAAATATTAAGTTGTTCCGTTCAACGCCAAGATGCTTGGCAAGAACTCCCGTCAGCTCAACCGAGCTACCGTCTGGGTATATGCTTATATTAGTCATTTCTCTCGTAATGGCTTCCAGGGCGGCAGGAGAACTGCCGTATGGGTTTTCGTTGGAGGCCAGCTTGATGACTTGTTCAAGCCCCAGTTCACGTTTCACTTCTTCAATCGGTTTGCCCGGCTGGTACACAGGCAGATTGACAATCTGGGATTTCGGTTTCAACCCGACCGCCTCCTGTTATTGAAATAATGTTAGACACGAATCAGCGTGCACCTTACGTGTCCAAAAGATGTCCTTTCAGGACATCTCTATCCCTTTAATTGTGCCACAAAGTTGCGAATTTGCAACAGTCCCGCTACACGCGTATCCGGATTTTCAAGCAGAGGAATCGCATCTTCCACCTGACGAACAATGGCACTACCTACAACAACGCCATCGCAGATGCGGGAGAAATGTGCTACCTGCTCATGACTAGAGATACCAAAACCCACCGCAACAGGGAGGTCTGTCAGACTTTTCACCGTCTCAATAAAGCTCTCTACGCCATCAAAGAAAGAAGCTCTCTCTCCGGTTACCCCAAGGGATGATACACAATAGATAAAGCCCCTCGCGCCCGTTACAATCCGCTCAATCCGGGCATTAGATGTAGGTGCAACAAGCGGCACCAGATGCACACCAGCACGATTTGCGCGTTCTCGCATCTCTTCCGCTTCCTCAATCGGCAGGTCCGGAATGATCATGCCACTAATATCGTGTTTGACCAATTCATCAAAGAATACATCCAGGCCTGTCTGCAATACCGGATTATAATAGGTGAACAGTACAAACGGCAGTTTCACACCTGCCTTACGAGCTTTTGCAGCGGTTTCCATAACAGTACGAATGGTAATCTGGCTTTTCAGCGCACGTTCGGAAGCGCGCTGAATGACTGGGCCATCTGCAAGCGGATCGGAATAGGGAACACCCAGTTCCAAAATGTCCGCTCCAGCCTGTTCAAGCTCCTTGATGATATCAATCGTTGTATCCACATCCGGGTCTCCCACGGTTAAGAATGGAATAAGTGCCGTGCGATTCTGTTCCTTCAATTGCTGGAAGGTCTGGTCCATCAGATTCATCCCAAGTCACCTCCCGTGTATTTCATGATGGATTCAACATCCTTGTCTCCACGTCCCGACAGACAAATGACTACAATATCATCTGCTGTAAGTTCAGGCGCCAGTTTGACAACTTGGGCTACCGCATGTGCAGACTCCAGAGCAGGAATGATTCCCTCCGTCCGACATAGGAGTTGCAGGGCATCCAGTGCTTCCTGATCCGTGATCGGTACATATTTTGCCCGTTCAATATCCTTGAGATAGGAATGCTCTGGACCAACACCCGGATAATCAAGTCCGGCCGAGATGGAATGCGCTGGCTGAACCTGTCCATACTCATCCTGCAACAGGTAACTCATAGATCCCTGGAATACACCATGCGTGCCTTTGGTCATCGTTGCAGCGTGATACTCGGTTTCGACCCCTTTGCCTGCGGCTTCAACACCAACAAGCTTCACATCCTGATCACCGATAAATGGATAGAACATACCGATCGCATTACTTCCTCCACCAACAGCGGCTACAATTACATCCGGCAAACGCCCTTCGATCTCCTGAATCTGACGACGGGTCTCATCACCAATCACACGTTGGAAATTCCGCACCATCATCGGATATGGATGAGGACCAACGACTGATCCGAGCACATAGAATGTATCCTCCACATTGCTGACCCAGTAGCGAAGTGCTTCATTACCAGCATCCTTCAGTGTCCGTGTTCCAGACGTCACCGGAATAACTTCTGCTCCGAGCAGCTTCATCCGAAATACGTTTAACTGCTGACGCTCTGTATCTTCTTCGCCCATAAATACTTTGCATTCCAGTCCAAGCAATGCGGCTACGGTTGCGGTCGCAACGCCATGTTGACCTGCACCCGTCTCGGCAATAACTTTCTTTTTGCCCATCCGTTTGGCAAGCAAACCTTGTCCAATGGCGTTATTAATTTTGTGCGCGCCTGTATGATTGAGATCTTCACGTTTTAGATAAATTTTCGGTCCGCCCAATCGGCGTGACAATTGCTCTGCATGATACAATGGCGTTTCACGTCCAGAATACTCGCTTAGCAGATAGTTCAGTTCCTTGTTAAATTCCTCATCTTCAGAGAAGTGGCTGTATGCCTCCTCCAACTCAATAAGTGCGTTCATTAGTGTCTCAGGTACAAAGCGGCCTCCGAAGTGACCGAAACGCCCGTGTTGATCCGGCAATTGATGTGTCATGCCTGCTTCACCCTTTCTACGAATGCTGTAATTTTGGCAATATCCTTCACACCTTCAGTCTCCACGCCACTGGATACATCGACGCCGAAAGGTGCATATGTCTGTATTAGTTGTTGTACATTGTCCGGCTGCAACCCTCCTGCAACGAACAGAGCAATTTCGCGACTTTTCGCCCATTCAGCATAGGCAGGGATTCGCTCCCAGGCAAACGTTTTCCCGGAGCCCCCTCCATATAGAGGATCATGGGTATCAAGCAATATCGCATCCACGAATTTATCATAAGTATCAAGAGCCCTTATGGCTGCATCATCAGCTTCCGGTCCCGTTTCATCTTTGGGAAAAGAAAAAACTTTGAACACTTTGGCATTCCACCGCTGCTTCACCTGCTGGCAAAATTCCGCAGTCTCCTGTCCATGCAGTTGAATAACATCCAGCTGAGCAATGTCCATAATGTGTTCCAGTTCTTTGAGCGTAGGATTCACAAATACACCCGCAAGCTTCGGCCGATCATAGGTAGACCATTCGAACAACACCGTTCTTAATGCAGCAGCCTGCTCGGGTTCGATTCGGCGGCGTGATTTGGCAAAAACAACACCAATGTAATCCACAGGCAAGTTTATCATCGATTTTAGCACTTCAACGTCCTGAAGTCCACATATTTTTACGGCCGCTGGCAGCGGGTTTCTCAGTTCTGACATACTGTCGCCTGTGCCATCGTGTAAGGAAGTATTCATCATTTGGGTCCCATCAGATCATATACAGCCGCCTCGACATCATCCTTGCGCATGAGATGCTCACCTACGAGAATACCATGAACACCGGCCTGAATCAGAGGGACTGTTGATTCTGGTCCGTCAATACCACTTTCGCTAATCAAGGTAACGCCGTTTGGAATCAATTCCATCAAATCCAGTGTCGTGTTCAGACTGGTTTCGAATGTTTTCAAATTACGATTGTTGATGCCCACTAGTGTTGCCTGCGGAATCTCCAATACCTGCTCCAGTTCTGTTCGATCATGAACTTCAATCAAAGCGTCCAGCCCCAAACTTTTGGCAAATTCCAGATATTGACGAATCTGTTCAGGTGTCAGAATACTGGCAATCAGCAATACCGCGTCCGCACCCAGCAATCTTGCCTCGGCAATCTGTCGTTCATCTATAATAAAATCCTTGCGCAATAGCGGAATGTTCACCGCTTGATGAATCGCCTGCAAGTACTCATTGCTCCCTTGAAAATACGACACATCTGTTAATACGGAGATGCAGTCTGCACCCGCTCGCTCATAAGCAGCAGCAATCTCTACCGGATGAAAATCCGGACGAATTAACCCTTTGGATGGCGAAGCCTTCTTCACTTCAGCAATAAGGCCGAGTTTGCGATTGCGTCCGCTCGATAGTGCTTGTTCAAACCCCCGAGTTGCGGGTAGTTGTTCGATTTTTTGGATAGCTTCATCCATGCGAAATGTCTGTGCAAGAACTTCAACTTCTTTATGTTTGGTTGCAACGATTCGATCAAGATACATGACTGTACGCCTCCGTTGTATGAATTAACTGTTCAAGCTTCCCGGCAGCTTTGCCCGAATCTACCGCTTCTGCGGCAAGTGTCACCCCTTCAGCAATGCTATCTGCAAGACCGGATACATAGATGCACGCTCCGGCGTTCAACAGAACGACATCACGATAGGCACTCTGCTCACCCTGGAAGATCCTCTTAATAATTTCGGCATTCTGTGCCGCATCTCCTCCAAGTACCGCTTCAAGCGGATGTAGAGACAAACCCATATCACGTGGATCAATATCATAGGTGTGCACTTCACCATTGCGAAGTTCAGATACCTGAGTCGGTGCCGAGATACTGATTTCATCCAGACCATCATGGCTGGCCACGACCAACGCTCTTTTGAGACCAAGACGATTCAGTACTTCAGCAATCATCGGCGTCCGGGAACGATCATACAGGCCAAGCAATTGGCGATCTGCTCCCGCAGGATTGGTTAATGGTCCGAGCATATTGAAAATGGTACGAACACCCAGCTCTTTTCTTGGTCCTGCCGCATGTCGCATGGAAGGGTGATATACCTGGGCAAAACAGAAGCAGATTCCGATATCATCCAGACATTGTCTGGCCTGCTCACCGTTCAGATGGATATTTACACCGAGTGCCTCTAATACATCTGCACTACCCGCTTTGCCTGAAGCTGAACGGTTGCCATGTTTGGCGACCCGAACCGAGACGGCCGAAGCAATGATCGCGGATGCTGTGGAAATGTTGAATTTGTGAATACCCGATCCACCTGTTCCACAAGTGTCCAGCAAGCCGCTGCCATCCGTTAGAATTCGTCCGCCCTGACCACGCATGGCTTCAGCAAAACCGGTGATCTCATCTACCGTTTCACCCTTCATCCGTAGCGCCATCAGCAAACCTCCGATTTGAGCCGGCGTTGCCTCACCTCTCATGATCGAGTACATCAAATCTCTTGCTTCGGCTTGCTCCAGATGGCTGCCCTCTAGAATCTTCGCCAGGCCATTTTTCATGCCTTCCTCACGAGTAATCTCAGCAATAGGGGTTACAGGGTTCTCATTCATTATTGGGTTTATGTTCATCTCCGGTCTCTCCTCTCTCAGTTCTTAGCGGCCGCTGGTGTGACAAAGTAGTCTGCATTCGCCAGTCTCAACGTGCTGTCCTTTTCTTTGGCAGGAAACATTGCTTCTGCTGTTCGAATCGCCTTGAGCAATGCTTTAGCTTTGTTAACCGTTTCCTCATACTCATTCTCAGGCACAGAATCCCATACGATTCCCGCTCCGGCCTGTACATATGCTTTTCCTTTTTTGAAAATAATCGTACGAATTGTAATACAGGAGTCCATGTTACCTGAGAAACCGAGGTATCCGATTGCTCCTGCATAAGCACCACGTGCCTCTTTCTCCAGTTCCGCGATAATCTCCATTGCACGCAGTTTCGGTGCTCCGGATACAGTACCCGCTGGCAAGCATGAGAGAAACGCATCGAAGAAATCCTTGTCTTCTCTAAGCTCGCCCGTAACGTTGGATACCATGTGCATAACGTGAGAATACCGTTCAATCTCCATAAACATGTCACACTTCACACTGCCGAAGCTGGATACCCGGCCCAGATCGTTACGACCCAGATCAACCAGCATCAGATGCTCCGCACGTTCCTTCTCATCCTGGAGCAGATCAGCAGCGAGTGCACGATCTTCCGCTTCTGTTGCCCCCCTTGGACGTGTGCCTGCAATCGGTCGTGTTTCCACACGATTTCCATCCACCTTGACCAAAGCTTCAGGCGAAGTACCCACGATAATCTCATCATCCATTTTGAGGTAGTACATATAAGGTGATGGATTCAGGGTCCGAAGCACACGATACACGTGAAGCGGAGAAACTTCCGTATCAATGTGGAAGCGCTGGGATAATACCACTTGAAAAATATCACCTGCGCGAATGTAATCTTTGGCTTGCTCCACATTACCGATAAATTGTTCCTTCGTGAGGTTGGAGCGAATATCCCCCAGTTCCACGTCTCCCGGAATAGAACGCGGATTCAGGTTCTCCCCTGGTCCTTGCTGCTGCAAACGTTCTGCGGCCTGCTCCAGCTTCTCCGAAGTCACTGCATACGCTTGACGTATCTCGTCATCCGTTGCACCGTCCTTGACGTGTACATTCCCAACGAGCAGCATCTGCTGCTTCACATGGTCAAACACGATAATCTGGTCACAGAACATAAAGCGAATGTCATCCATATTCAGGTCATCCAGCGCGTGAGCTGGAAGTTTCTCATAATAGGACAGCAGATCATATCCGAAGAAACCAATTGCCCCACCTGTGAATGGTGGCAGTTCATCATCTTTTGGACTGCGATACTTACGCAGCAGTGCTTTCAGTTCTTCAATCGGTTTTCCTGGCAATTCACGAGTTTTCCCTGCTTCTTCTACAACAATCCGGCCTTTCTTGGCCGAAATCATCAGGAACGGATCTGTACCGATGAACGAGTATCTCGCCCATTGGATACCGCCCTCTACACTTTCCAACAGGAATGCCCGGTCGTTGTCAGCATAACGGCGGAATATTCGAATCGGAGTCTCCATATCTGCCAGAATCCGTTTGACTACCGGAATCAGATTATACTCATTCGACATTTTCAGTACTTGATTAACGTTTGGCGTTATCATCAGATCACGTCCTTTCAGATTTAGGTAGAAGAAAAGGTTATATGTACAAAAAAACCTCTACCATCAGGTAGAGGTTTGGTTATAAGCTGTATTTAACAGGGTGATGCTTCATAAATAACAAGTCCCTATACTTCGCTGTCGGATTATTCACAGGTCGCTGAATTGATGCATCTCACATCATCCAATTCGGGAAAATAAATTAGTTATAACACTTCAACTACTCATTCCAATATTTCGTAAAATATAGGAGAGTGCCTTGATTGTGTTTATACCAAAATATATCAAAACAAAGATGTCCTATGACACGTTTGTTTTCCCTGTTCCTGTTACCTATTCCGTAGCACGACGTACCGTGAATCAGTTGACCGGTTTCTGTTGCACCGGTTACCACCCACTGGACTCTGCTATATACTCCACTAGCTCAGCTGCTCTCAGCTCAATCTCAACTCTACTCAACTGGTTCTCACTATACATCATTATGATCGGTTTGACAACCCACTACTTAAGAGCCGGAAGGTGCTGCCAAATCGGGACGTAATGCCTGTGCACCGTTCAGATACACATGGTTGATTTCATTCTGAGCTTTGTTTGTATTGACATGCACCATGAAACGAATGCACTGCGCCAAGGCACCTTTAACAGGAACCTCCAGTGCACACATTAGTGGTACGAGTTCCCAGCCATCCAGTTGGCGAATAGCTTTTGCCGGGAAAGCAGCATCCAGATCCCCAGTTAACGTAATCCACACACTGCAGATATCTTCCGGTTGGATCTCATTGCGATCCACGATCTCCTGCAACAATACTGCCGTTTCCTTCAAAATCTGTTCTTCGTTGTTCTGCGTGACTGTTGTAGCCCCGCGAATTCCCCGTGTGACCATCGCTGTTATTCTCCCTTCCTGAGCATTTCAATGACGTCCCGAACTGTCGACACAGGTACGTCCTTCACAATTCTTGCAGCCCCGATCCGATCAGGAATGATAAACACCATATGACCTTCACGGAACTTTTTGTCATGCATCATCGCTTCCATTAATGCATCCGTGTCGAGATGCGCAGGCATCGTTGTTGGAAGGCGAAGTGAACGCAACATGCGGACCGTATCTTCATAGAGCCCTGCTGGCGCACCAAGCTTCTCACCAAGCAATGCTGAACCAGCCATACCGATCGAGATCGCTTCTCCGTGCAGAAATTCTCCATAACCGGCAATCGCTTCAATGGCATGACCAATCGTATGTCCCAGGTTCAACAACGCACGTTCTCCATTTTCACGTTCGTCTCTGGATACAATCTCCGCCTTAATGCCACATCCACGTTCCAAGCCGTATCCAAGTACTTCCGGATTAAGCGCAAGCAGTTCTTCCGCATGTTCCTCACACCAATGTGCAAAAGCCTCATCACGGATCAGCCCGTGCTTCAGCATCTCTGACAACCCTGCCGATACATCTCGTGGCGGCAAGGATTGAAGTGTGTCCACATCATAGAGCACTAGCTCGGGCTGGTGGAATGCACCAATCATATTTTTGGCCAGCGGATGATTGACAGCCACCTTGCCGCCTACACTGCTGTCATGCGCCAAAATCGTTGTAGGTACTTGAACAAACTTGATTCCACGCATATATGTAGCGGCAACAAAGCCAGCCAGATCACCTACGACACCACCACCTAAGGCCAGAATCGCAGAACTCCGATCCAGTTTGCCTTCAATAGCAACGGTCATCATATCCTGGTACACAGAAAGGGATTTCGACGTTTCACCAGAGGGTACAACCGCCGATACGACTGTATAACCAGCCGTACGCAGCGTTTGCTCCAAACCTGACAAGTATTTGGGAGCCACATTTTCATCTGTAATGATGAGCAACGGACTTTTTTTGGTCAACCCATATTGCTCAAAATATTGAGGGGCTTGTGCCAATAGACCGCTGCCAATCAGAATCGGATATGAGCGTTCCTCCAACTGTACCGTCAGCTGACGCATATTAGTAATTCTCCAGTTGAGCATTATAACTAGCAACATTAGCACGGATCTCTTCCATGGAATCCCCGCCGAATTTCTCCAGGAATGCTTTGGCAATTTCCCACGCTACAACATGCTCCATAACCACACTCGCTGCTGGTACAGCACAAGCGTCCGAGCGCTCAACCTGAGCCGTAAATGCTTCTTTTGTATCAATATCGACACTTTGCAGTGGCTTATACAACGTTGGGATCGGCTTCATCACACCACGTACAATGACTGGCATACCGTTTGTCATACCACCTTCGAATCCACCCAGACGGTTGGTTGCCCGGTGGTAGCCGCGCTCATCCGTATGCATGATTTCATCATGCACCTGTGATCCTCGAATGACTCCGGCTTCGAATCCGATACCAATCTCTACACCTTTGAATGCATTAATGGACATTACGCCTTGAGCGATTCGTGCATCCAGTTTGCGATCGTATTGAACATAACTACCAAGACCAATAGGTACACCTTCAACGATACATTCCACTATTCCTCCGATGGAATCGCCTTCTTGTTTAATCTGGTCGATGTAGGCTTCCATCTTCTTCTCTGTCTCAGCATCCGTAACACGTACAGAGGAAGCTTCTGTTACTGCGATCAGTTCATCAATCGGAAGGTCCTGATACGGAGCTTCGATCTCTCCAATACGAAGTACACGTCCAGCTACCTTGATTCCGAATTCAGCCAGGAATTGACGTGCAATGGCACCACATGCCACACGTACCGTTGTCTCACGTGCACTGGAGCGCTCCAGTACGTTACGCAAGTCTTTAAGATTATACTTGAGTCCACCATTCAGATCAGCGTGTCCGGGACGAGGACGATGAACGCGACGTTTCTCTTCGTCACTGCCTTCAATCGGCTCAATATTCATAATATTCTGCCAATGTTTCCAGTCGTTATTTTGAACAACCAGCGCTACCGGAGCACCTGTTGTATATCCGTGACGGATACCACCAACAAAATTCGCCTGATCCTTCTCGATCTGCATCCGGCGTCCACGGCCATATCCCTTTTGGCGGCGGTGAAGCTGGAAATTCAGTTCTTCAAAATCAATTGTCAAATTACTTGGCAATCCTTCAATAATAGCGGTCAATTGGGGTCCGTGCGTCTCCCCTGCGGTTAAATAGCGTAAACTCATAATACGTTCCCCCTTTAAACTGTTAAACTTCACATTGCTAAAATCCCATAATTTCTTTGCTTATTATAGTATAGCTGACCGGCTTTGACAAGAAAGTCGGCTCTTTCTTGTACTTGGTATACAAATAACCGCCTGAACACATGTACATGTGCTTCAGACGGCTGAACAACCATTATCATTATTTTTTCCGATAGAAAAATGTCTCTGCTGTCTCCAGACCATATTGTCCCGGGGAGAAGATCTGCTCCGTACTGCCCACAAACAAAATACCGCCTGGACGCAAACTTGCTGCAAATTTGTGATACAACAGGTTTTTGGCTTCCTCGGTAAAGTAGATCATGACATTCCGGCACACAATCAGATCGTACCCATCGTCAAAACGGTCCACCAGCAAATTTTGTTTCATGAACTTGATCGAATTTTTGAGTTGCTCATCAATACGGTATACCAAGCCATCCTGCTTGAAGTAACGGTTCGCCGTTTCCTTTGGCACATCCTTAAGTGAGCGTTCCATATAACGCCCTTCCTTGGCTTTGGCCAAAGCACCTTCATCCAGATCACTTGCCGTAATGGAGCTGTCCTTCAAAATGCCCATCGTGTCCAGAATCATGGCAAGTGTATAAGGTTCTTCACCTGTTGAACAGGCCGCACTCCAAACTTTAGCACGACGCTTGGACCCCAGCAGCTCAGGCAGGATCTCGTCCCGCAGCACTTCCCAACGATTGGGATTACGCCAGAATTCCGACACGTTAATCGTCATACGATCAAGGAATTCGTAAAACAATGATTTATCTTTCTGCATAGCTTCAAAAAAGTTAGAAAATGTATGAAACCCGTTTTTGTTGCGAAGTGTGGTCAGCCTTCTTTTCATCTGGCCTTCCTTGTATTGAGCAAGATCAATGCCTGTGCTCTCTTTGATTTTACGAATGAATCCGGTGTAATCCGGGTCTAGTAGTTGTTCTTGCTCCAGCATCGTGTATCACCCTTTTGGCTAATAATTACAACCAGGCTGCGATGCTCTTGTCGTATACCACCAGTTCATCTGAAGCAAAGAAATTTGCTGCTTCACGGGAAGCACTTTCCGGTGAATCTGCCCCATGAATCAGATTATGTGGTGTGTGGCTGGCGAAGTCTCCGCGAATGGTACCCGGAGCTGCTTCCTTCACATTGGTTTTTCCGATGACGATGCGCGCAAGCGCCACAATATCGTCGCCTTCCCACACCATGGCAAATACAGGCCCAGATGTGATAAAACGAACCAAATCATCGAAAAACGCTTTGCCCTCATGTTCAGCATAATGGCGTTTTGCCTGTTCCTCAGACATCTGCACCAATTTGCCTGCCACCAACTTAAATCCTTTGTCTTCCAGACGGCTAATAATTCGACCGATCAATCCACGCTGCACACCATCCGGCTTCACCATCAAAAATGTACGATCCATCAGCTCACTCCTCACTCACGGTTCAAAGTTAATCACTATGTAAACGCAATCCCTCTGATTGTAACATACATGTCCAAATCCTCCCAATGAGGAATCTCACAGTTCTGTTCAACTTTGGGTATGAGTAATCTGAGAGTCGAAGGTCATACATTGTTTAATGCGTACGTTTAACCACAAAATGAGCGATATCACGCAGGTTTTTGGTCGTCTTGATGTTAGGTAGCTGATCGAGAGCATCGAGCGCTTTCTTCATATATCGGTCAGCAAGGGCTTCTGCTTTAGCAATTCCTTGACTTTGTCGAATCATTCCAATTGCATCCGATGCACTTGCCCGTCCTTCTTCATGCTGGACACGGGAAATCTCCTTAAGCAAAGGTTCCCGCAGATCGGATTCTTCCAGGGCATAAAGTACAGGAAGAGTAATATTTCCTTGCTTCATGTCACTGCCAGGTGGCTTCCCAAGTTGTTTCTCGGTACCTACCAGATCAAGTACATCATCTTGAATCTGGAAGGCCATCCCCACATTGTATCCGTACGTATACAGCAGGGAAGATACATGCTCAGGCGCACGTGTAGCCAATGCCCCTAACTGACAGCTAACTGCAATCAGAAGTGCTGTTTTGCGGCGAATCCGCAGCAGATAGTTACGAACACTTTGTCCCGTATTGAAAAAGTCGCGAATTTGCTCCATCTCACCAATGGACATTTGTACCATAGCTTTGGCAAGAATACGATGAATCGCTGGATCGGATAATCCGGCAGTCATTTCAAGTGCCTTACCGTAGATATAGTCTCCAGTGTACATGGCAATCCGGTTATCCCATTTTGACTTCACCGTGGGTTTGCCTCGGCGTGTCTCCGCATTATCAATGACATCATCATGAACGAGGGATGCCGAATGGATGAGTTCCAGCGGAACCGCAACCAGCTTCAGACGTTCAATGTCGTATGTACCAAATTTCCCACCAAGTAACACAAAAACGGGCCGCAACCGTTTTCCTCCTGCTTTGAGCAAATGAAGTGACGTTTCACTCAGCAGCTTCTGTTCTCCTCGAACACTGCGATACAACTCTTTCTCAATGTAATCCATGTCCTTTTTTAACAACCCGAAAATATCCAATAGTTTCATTCGTTCACCCGTATCAGCGTATTGTCAGTCCATAAATTCATGCTTACCTTCCCCTCCAGCAAGTCGGGCCTGCAGGCATTACGAGAAACCCGGCTTACCGTTCTTGCTTGTGTTGTTCTATAAGGTAATCTAACGTGTTTTTCTTCTCCGAATGTCATAGCCAACACCCGAAAATTAAACTCTGCGACTTGTTCTGAAACAAAATACAGAAGTTGCCGGAGCATGGGTCAAGACTGTGGTTCATGAAGACTCACCATCAGTGCTCACCAATACCCCGGGATTCGGGGGACAAATAAACCGAGCAACACTTTGGCAAAAAACAGCCTTGTATCGAACTCAGTCGTTATCCCCGTTCATCCGGTTCTCCCCATCTTGTAAACAGTTGATGTGGGATGCGCAAGCTATCCAGCACTTTACCCACTAAAAACAGAATCAACTCATCCATAGTCTGAGGTTTGTAATAAAAAGCAGGCATAGCCGGTATCATTCGTACACCAAGACGAGAAAGCTTCAGCATGTTCTCCAGATGGATTGCATGAAGAGGCGTCTCACGTGGTACGAGAATCAATGTTCTTCCCTCTTTCATCATAACATCCGCTGCGCGAGACATCAGATTATCCGACGATCCCTGCGCGATGGACGAAAGAGTTCCCATCGAACATGGCATGATAATCATGCCGTCGGCCAGATAAGAACCACTTGCAATGGAGGCCCCTATATCACTCACAGGATGATAGATCAGAGAACCGGCACGGTTGGCGAATTTTTCTTCCAGCACCGCGTCCCGATTCGTCACATCCCAGTCCAATTCTTCTTTCAGTACACGCCACCCTGCATTGGATATGACCAGATGAACGTTATATTCCAAATCAAGCAGCGTTTCAATTAATCGAATGCCATATATGCTGCCACTCGCTCCGGTAATTCCGACAACCAGTCGTTTATTGTCCGGCTGCTGCACCATTTATTTCACCGCCAGATCAATCAGAGTGAACGTAAATACAATTAAACTAAGCAAACTGTTCATGGTAAAAAACGCCGTTTGAACACGGCTCATATCATTAGGCGATACAATATAGTGTTGATAGAACAGAATTCCATACGTCACCAACATGCCTGCGCCATACCACCAGCTCAGATCTGTCATCAACAATAACGCAAGAAAACCAATTGCAGTAATCACATGGAAGAACTTGGCGATCTGCAAGGATTTAACCAGGCCAAAACGGGAAGGTATGGAGTGAAGACCCTCTCCCTGATCGAATTCCAGATCCTGACATGCATAGATAATATCAAAGCCCGCTGTCCAGAACACAATCGTAACGTACAGCACAATCGCTGTCCAATCCATCGTTCCTGTTACAGCTACCCAGCCACCAAGTGGTGCCAAACCAATCGTCATACCGAGAACAATGTGGCATAACCATGTGAATCGTTTGGTGTACGAATACAGTACCAACATAAACACAGCAATAGGTAATAGCTGCATCGATAATACATTAAGATTGGATGAGGCCCAGAATAACAATATAAATGAGATAATGACAAATATAACAACTTCCCCATTTTTCAACAGTCCTGCCGGGATGGCTCTCATCGCGGTACGCGGGTTTTTGCTATCAATCGCTTGGTCAATAATTCGGTTCAAACCAAAAGCCGCACTACGTGCGCCGACCATCGCAAGCAATACCCACATGATCTGCATCCAGCTTGGGAAGGTATCATTCACTACCATGGAGCCGAGGATCGCCCCCATAAATGCAAAAGGTAAAGCAAAAAGCGTGTGTTCAATCTTGATCATTTCTAAAAAGATGCGAATTTTCCTAAACATGCTGATTCTCCTTGGTTCCAATATGCAGTGCCGCGATACCTCCGGTCAGAGGGTAGGCCTGCACTTGCTGTAATCCAGTTTCTGCAAAAATTTCTGCCAGTTCCTGCCTTCCCGGGAAAATGGCCAGTGAGTCCGGCAGCCATTTGTACTGCTCAAAACTTTTAGCAAACACTTTGGCAAGATTCGGTAAAACCTTCTCAAAATAAAAATAATAAATGCCTTTGAACGGCTGCCATGTTGGCTTGGACAATTCCAGGCACACAACCATACCACCCGGTTTGACCACACGTTTCATTTCAGACAACACTTGTCTGAGATCAGGTACATTACGCAACCCAAACCCGATCGTCACATAATCAAACGAATTGTCTTCAAAAGGAAGTGACATGGCATTTCCCTGTGTCAGGGTAATCTGTTTTTGACGTTGCACCGCATTGATCTTTGTCTGGCCGACCTCCAGCATGTTGCTACTGAAATCAAGTCCGTGCATGTGCCCCGTTTCACTTGCCTCTGCCATAGCAAGCGTCCAGTCACATGTGCCGCAGCACAAATCAAGACCGGTATCGCCTTTGGACATATTCATCTTTTTCATGGTGAATTTACGCCAAGCCTTATGCCTGCGGAAACTTAGAATATCATTCATGACATCATATTTTCCGGCTATACTCTGAAAAACCGAATGGACATATTCTTCTTTCGGTTTGGTCTCTCCGCTCCCCATTCGTCTGTCTCCCCCTCAATCTTCCCTTACTGCCGCATGTGAAGGCTGCAAATACGCCAAGTAAGGCTCTAGAATTGCATGTATCTCATGCAAGCCCATTCGCCCTTCCTCGTCTTGCAACAACAGTTGAATGCGGTGTGTACACTCGCGAAGCTTGTCCAGCAAAACCTCGCCAACCCTATGCTTCAGCACCATAGCGTTCCATGCACGTGCATCCAATTCAGACTGACGCAACACATTGCGCTCCTCGTCATTACCATGCTCGTATATGTGCCAATATGCATAGCTGTGAAGATATTGTTTTGCGTCATTCATCCGCTTCAGTTCTTCCACGATCGTTTCGCAGGAGCTGAATTCGGTCAACAGGCTGTTCCATAAAGACTCTTCGTTATGTTGAATCATGCCTGTAAATGAAAGAAACAGCTGCATCCTCAGCTGTACCGTTTCACGCAAGTATTCATCAGCCGAAACGAGAAGCTTCTTCATCCGTTCATACAGCGTCATCTTGCGTGCGTTCACTCCAGATACAGCACCACTGAGTTTGCCAATCATTTCAATTCTGCCCGCTTGGGCAAGCAATTGATAAAAACGGCTACTTAAATAATCCCCGGCGAGTACATTCAACTGACGTGAACGCATCTCCTGCTCTTTCCGCTCACCGGAAATGGTATCGATTCGATCATGCGTATCCATGGCCAACTGAACGAGCGAAGTTGCAAGAGCATATAACTCTTGATGCACCTTTTCGTCTGTGCGGCCAACAAATACCTGCAACAGACGTGCCCGGCTATCCGGAAATGATGGGATTTCCGTATGTTGTCGAATCATGTCGTAATCCGTATATTTCTTTGCTAGTTGGGGTACGCGATATGAATTCATTCTCAGCCTCCGAGCCTTAACATTGTTAAACCATTTCTGCACTACAATCTTATATATTATAGCATATGTTGAACGGGCACGCACTGAATCCTGCTATTCTATTACCCCTGACTTGTCATTTCGAATTGCTTCTTCCAGAGTTCGGTCTCCATCAAATGAAACCAGTCCTTCAATTCATCTGAAAAGGCCGCACTTTTCCAGTTCCGTAATGTTTCAATTGCATACAGAGGCCACTCTCCACGCCGAATATCAGCAGCAAGTAACAGATGTCGTTTATGCATCCATTCATCTTCTGCCATCACACGTAGCAGCACCTGATCCACGTTATCCAGACTCCGAAAGCCCAGATCTGCCACAGCTGCCATATTCTCATAGATTTCAGTGTAACTTGTACCCGTTCCTTTAACTTTGAGGTCCAGTCTCAAAATGGACTGCTTCCATTCCACTCTTGCAATGGGAGTTGATAGTTGCATGGAGCTTAGCACATCAACCAGATTGTCATTCGTTAGCTGAACTGGATGATGTGATGCAGAGGCAGGCTGTACGTTGTCCCCGCCCCATGTACGCATATGTAAGGTTTGTATCGCAACAAGCAGAAAGACCGCCGCAACCGTTGCCAGCATTGAAGCAGTAACAATCATCCGCGGTTTCATATACGCCTCCCTGCCTTTACCTGTTAGTGTAGTCTGTCCGGTAAAGGCTCATACCTCATTGTACAATGAAAAAAAGCAGGCTATGCCTGCAATCTTCATTTGAATGTATTCAATCTGTCCATTACTCCGATTCAATCTGTCCATGCTTGGTAATCAGCGTGGCTTTGCCCCGGATTTTAATAGCTGAAGTATGGGTGGTAAATTGGGCAAACATCACTTCACCTTTGTCCAATTTCTCGGTGTGGTGAAAACGTGTATCCTGACCTCGGGTTAATCCGATCACCTGGACACCATTTTCCTCTGCCTTAATTACAATATAATCATTGCCGGTTGGATGATCCATCACGCATGTCCCCTTCTTTAGTTCGATAGCGTTAATGATGATTAAGATTGTTTCATTTGTCAACCTGCGCCTTATACGAATGAACCGCAAGAATCATCGTTAAAGGGCAAAAGAAAAGGCCGTGAACAAGTCACGGTCTTTTTGTCGACATATGGAATATGTAGAAATCTTATTTAATTCCGTCTTTGAGCGCTTTACCTGGTTTGAATGCAGGAATTTTGCTCGCAGGAATTTCGATTTCTTCACCTGTTTGCGGGTTGCGTCCTTTACGTGCAGAGCGCTCGCGAACTTCGAAGTTCCCAAAACCAACCAATTGTACTTTATCTCCGCTTTGAAGAGCCTCAGAGATTGCTTCGAATACGGCATCAACCGCTTTCGTTACATCTTTCTTGGACAATTCAGTCGCTTCAGATACGTGTGTAATCAAGTCTGATTTGTTCATTTGTTTTTCACCTCCTGTATCAATGTCCTGAATGTTATACTGTGTTTCCGTTTTATAGCGAAATATACGTTCATACGCAAAAAATCTACGTACATCTTGAGCGCTGAACACAAATCTCCGCCTGCGGTCAACAGTCATTTTCGGCAGAATATCGTCTGAAACCACGGGCATTTCAGACGCCGAACAAATTTCATACTAATACAGACAGCCCACAATTTCAAGTCCGGTTGCGGTTTAAGACGTAAAATGTAACCGCCAGGGCAAGCACGAGAACTCCACCTTTTACAATATCATGTGTGAAATACTGTACGTTCATCATCGTTAAACCGTTCACAAGTACACCAATCAGAACCGAACCAATGAAGGTTCCGATGACATTGGGTTTACCCGCACCAAACACAGAGAAACCGACAAATACTGCAGCTACGGATTCCATTAACAACGGTGATCCAGCATCGATTTGCCCAGATCCTACTTTGGAGGCATAGATGATACCACCGATTGCTGCAAACACTCCAGCGGCTACATAGGCGAGTGTACGCACCTTTTTCACCTTGATTCCAGACAAACGTGCAGCTTCCTCATTACCACCTGTAATGTACATCTGGCGCCCATATTTCGTATACGTCAAAAAGATATGCACACCTATTACCGCAATAAGTAACATGATAACCGATATCGGCATACCAAGCCATTTACCCTGTCCTATAAGTAGAAATGTCGGGTCCATCTCTCCCGCAGCTTTGCTCCCGTCAGGGAACTGCATGTGATTGTAAATGGTATATCCCTGTGCATACGTTTTGTGAATACCTCCGATAATGTACATCGTGGCAAGGGTTGCGAGCAAATCCGGAATACGCAATTTTACAATAAGCAAAGCGTTAAGTAAACCAATAACAGCGCCAATGATTAGTGGCACAATAATTACAATTGCCAGTGGTTGTTGATACCAAATCATTAACGAAGCAGTAACGACGGTAGTTAATGAGACAGTCGCCCCAACCGAGAGATCGAATCCATCAACAATGAGAGATAACGTAACACCGATCGCTACAAAAGTAACGATAGAGATCGAGCCCAAAATATCGGTCAAGTTACTGTACGTAAAGAAATAAGGTAATTTAATGCCGAAAAATGCGATAACACCTATTATGACTATAATCGCCCCGTAACGGAACGCAAAATCCAGTGATTTATCCTTCATGATTGCACCTCACCTCTTGTCCACCGCTTGCATAGTATAGCAGCTGTTCTTGGTTAGTCTCGCCTCGTTTGAACTCTTTTACGATAACACCTTCGCACATGACAGCGATTCGGTCACCAATTCCCATGCCTTCATCCAGTTCACAGGTGAAATAGATTACACCCTTGCCCGCCAAAGCCAGTTCATTAATGATGCGGAAAATGTCACTTTTTGCCCCAATATCTACGCCTTTGGTTGGCTCATCAAATATAAATACATCCGCATCCGCATTAAGCCATTTACCAATGGCTACCTTTTGCTGATTACCACCGCTTAGATATTTCACTTCCTGTTTCACGGACGATGTTTTAATTCCAAGCTGTTTCACCAATGACTCTGCGTTCAGACGTTCCCGCTTGCGGCTTACGAAACCTAATGTACTAAGACGACTTAGCAAAGGTAGACTTAAATTCCGTTCCACGTTCTCCTGAATCAGAATTCCTTGTTTACGCCGCTCCTCCGGTACAGAAACAATCCCCAGAGCCGCCGCATCCGCAGGCTGAGACAGGCGGAGGTTGCGGTTGTTAAGCCGGATCTCGCCTCCCTCCAGCCGATCTGCACCAATCAGCAAACGAGAGCTTTCCGTTTTACCCGCGCCTACCAGACCCACCACAGCGAGGACTTCACCTCGTCGTACAGAGAGGTTAACACCTTTTACCTTCACTCCACGACGAAGCCCAAGTGCCTCCAAAAGCAGTTCACCCACAGGCGCTTCCGTCTTCGGAAACTCTTCTTCGAATGGTTTGCCCAGCATCTGTGTAACCAAATCGTTGATCGTCAGTCCTTTTGCTTCACCGGTAAATACATGTTGTCCATCTCTCATGACCGTAACGCGATCACAGTGACCCGTCACTTCAGCAAGACGATGGGTAATGAAAATACAGGCAACGCCCCGATCCTTCAGGAGATGAACAATCCGGAAAAATGCATCCGTTTCTTCCTGGCTCAGCGGTGCAGTCGGTTCATCAAAAATGATGACCTTGGCATCCTGAATCAAAATTCGTGCCAGCAGTATCATCTGTTTCTCTGCAAGTGTCAGATCGGCCACTTTTTGGTGAACAGATATGTCTGCTCCTAATTGCTTCAACGCCTCAACCGCACGCTGTTGCAGTTTTCGTGGACTTTTCCACCAACCTCCAGCAGATGAAGCCAACTGATCCAGCATAATGTTCTCCGCAGCCGTCAGCTGTGGCACCAGTGCCGCATCCACTTCCTGATAGACACAGTGAATCCCACTTGCCTTCGCGTCTCCCGGAGAACTCAAGTGAAGCGCTTGTCCACTCAACTGAATCGTACCCTGATCCAATGGATAGGCACCGGACAAAATTTTCATTAACGTGCTTTTACCGGCACCATTGGCACCCAGCAGCGCATGAATCTCCCCGCCTTTTACAGAGAAATCCACATCCTTCAGTGCAGGAATACCTGAAAACTGCTTGTGGATATGTTCCATTTGAAGCAGAATCGGTGCAGTGCTCATGATGTTAACCTCCAATCGTTCCCATACGGGAGTATCCCTTTTTCATCCAGACTACACATATCTTCATTATGGTTAAAAAAGCGCGCCTTGCGGCGCGCTTCCCATACGCTGCTTATTTAGCAGTAATTCCGTATTCGCTCATCCAGTCCTTGATTCCTTGTGTGCTACCACCCCAACCTTCAACGAACTCTGACAACTCCGAAGTGGAGATTTGTTTATCTGGCAGAGCTTCACGTTGAACATAGACCGGGTTAAGAACAACTGCATCTTCCGTCTCGTCCCCGTTCAGTTTTTGATAAGCATAACGCACTTGGACACGACCAATATCCGTTGGATCAACAGCAGCAGAAGCAACCCAAGGATTTTTCGGGTCCTGAATCATTTGCAGGTCCTCGTCACTCATATCGATACCATACACTTTGATCTCATCACGTCCAGCTTGTTGAATCGCACGCGCTGCACCTTTGGCGAACTCATCCCATGCAGTCCATACAGCTGTAATCTCACCTTTTGGATATTGTTTGAGAATAGCTTCCATTTTGGCTTGAGTATCCAGCGCCGGGTTCTGTGCAGAACCGAATGTAGCTATTTCCTTGATGTCCGGATTTGCTTTCATGAATTCACCGTATGCAATCTGACGGCGTTCCATCGGTGCGAAACCAGCTACCCATACTTTGACAATATTACCTTGTCCATTGATATCTTTTTTCATTTGCTCCAGCGTCAGTTCAGCCATCTTCTGGTCATCCTGCGACAGGACTGTAGCTCCTGGAACACTGATAGCTGCGTCAAACACGACCACTGGAATATTCTGTTCTACTGCCTTCTTCACGCCTGGCTCTAATAGGGAATCCCCATGATCCGTGAGAATGGCATCAAATTTCTGGTTAATAGCGCTATCAAGCAAGGAAACCATCTTTGCTTTGTCATTATCGGCAACAAACGTTGTCAGTTCTCCACCGAATTTTTCGATTTCTTCTTTTACACCTTGTACATATTGCTGCGAGAAAGTACCTGTATTAAACTCCATAATAAGTGCAATCCGTTTGCCGCTTAGAGGGCCTGTAACTGCTTCCGTTTTTGGTGTATCATCTGATGCACCCGAAGCCGGAGTGGCTGCCGGTTCTTTTTTGATTCCGCAAGCGGACAGCGCCAATGTAAATACTAATAACACACTCAACCACAGCCATTTTGTCTCTCTTCTTTTCATCTCTGTATCCCCCTGTCCAATCTCTGTGATCTCGATCACAATAGTTGAATATTAATATAACGGCTAATCCCTAGTATGTAAATGGGTTTTAGCAATTTAAAGCTAAAACTCGCTAAGTTTTTTCGAAAGTACTATTCTTCCTATCCATTTCATCCAAAATAAAGAAATCACGTAAAAAAGACCGCGAGGGGATGCCCCCTTACGGTCTTTTGATGTCTTACAGAATGATAGCGATCAAGCCGCCCGAACCTTCGTTAATGATTCTTCCCAGCGTCTCTTGCAATTTGTATCTTGCATTATCCGGCATCATGGCAATCTTGCCCTGGATCCCTT
This sequence comes from Paenibacillus sp. FSL H7-0940, assembly GCF_037979415.1. Taxonomy (NCBI): domain Bacteria; kingdom Bacillati; phylum Bacillota; class Bacilli; order Caryophanales; family Paenibacillaceae; genus Paenibacillus; species Paenibacillus sp. FSL H7-0940. The sequence continues at coordinate 1,302,860 of NZ_CP150280.1, read as the reverse complement.
CTCGCACGATGGAGTGCAGCGAACGACCAAACATGTCTGAATCCCATACCTTGATCGGGTCGTTCTCGAAGTCCTGCATCAGGTATCTCACCAGTTCCTCACTTTGTTTCTCCGTACCGATGATTGGAGCGAACTCCGATTCCACATCAACCCGGATCATGTGAATGGACGGTGCCGTTGCTTTCAAGCGTACGCCAAATTTGGTGCCCTGACGAATGAGCTCAGGTTCATCCAGAGCCATCTCGGCAAGAGATGGAGCAGCAATGCCGTATCCGGTCGTTTTGACCATCTCCAGCGCTTCTGCAAAGCGGTCGTATTCTCTCTTCGCATGCGAGAATTCCTGCATCAATTGCAGCAGATGATCCTTACCGCGAATCTCGATGCCAACCACTTCCACGAGAATCTGATCATACAGCTCATCCGGTGCGTACAGGTCAATTTCGGCTACACCCTGCCCCATATTCATGCCACTCAGGCCTGCGCGATCAATGAATTCATATTCCATGAACTGAGCGACAACCCGATCCACATCACGAAGTCTGCGAATATCCTTAACGGTATCCCGTACGGAGTTTTCGTAGTTGCTACGCAGCCAGTGAGTCTCATTGAGTACCATAACCCAGCTCGGCAAGTTTACATTCACTTCATGCACAGGGAACTCATAGAGCACTTCACGAAGTACACCCGTCACATCATCTTCCGTCATGGTTGCTGCACTGAGTGTCATCACCGGAATGTCGTATTTGGCAGCAAGCTCACTACGCAATTGCAGGGCTTCTTCACTGCGAGGACGAGTGGAGTTGATGACCAGGACAAACGGTTTACCCACTTCTTTTAATTCCGCAATGACGCGTTCTTCGGATTCCACATAGGAACTACGGGCAATTTCGGCGATTGTGCCGTCTGTTGTTACCACAACACCCAGTGTAGAATGCTCCTGAATGACTTTGCGAGTACCAATCTCGGCGGCTTCCTGGAACGGAATTGGCTCCTCGAACCAAGGCGTGGAGATCATGCGTGGACCATTCTCATCCTCGTATCCCTTGGCTCCTTCCACCGCGTAACCTACACAATCCACAAGGCGCACATTGACATCAAGTCCTTCTGCCACCTTGATCTGGACTGCGTTATTTGGTACGAATTTTGGTTCGGTAGTCATGATGGTTTTACCTGCTGCACTCTGTGGAAGTTCATCCACCGCTCGACCACGGTCAGCCTCGTTAGTGATGTTTGGCAACACAATGGTTTCCATGAATCGTTTAATAAATGTTGATTTTCCCGTCCGGACTGCGCCGACAACCCCGAGATAAATATCCCCTCCGGTCCGCTCAGCTATGTCCTTAAAAATGTCCACTTTCTCCAATGAAATCCCCTCCCTAAATTACTCCGAAGGAAAAATGCTAAAGAGCATCCGCTTCGTTTTTTCAATCAGAAGACTGAAATCCCTGCAACGGTAGAGCCGCCTTTGTGAGTGCCCGGAAGTCGTCCGCCGCCGAACGTTGCATTCTGATGAAACCGGCGAGAGCGGCGTTAACTCGTACATGCAATTGGACTAGTATCATCTTATGTATCCGTATGCGGCAATATGACGCGTATTTTTGTTTTTTTATCTTATGGTGATGACATTAGGAGAATCCCCCGATCTCGGACTGCGCGTCTTTATTTCAATCTACTTTATGTGATCCGCGAAGCTTTTATGACGGTTATTGCTCATACTGACAAAAGAAAAAAGAGATATCCCTTATTTGGAATATCTCTTTTTGAACCATTAGAGCCATGGTGGTTATACAGCTAAATCATTTGAATGGCAACCATGCTTATTTTATGGGCTGGGCAACCGGCGCATTATTTTTCCAAGCGTAGAAAACCGATTTTACAGGTACGAAGTAGGAGTGTTCCACCAGCAAATCCCGAACATCTTCAGTCTCTGCTGGAGACACGTCAGACTTTTCCACTGCCTGCATAATATCAAAAGCATAATCTACATAGACCTTGCCTTCGTCATCCATCATAAACGGTAACGCCTGACCTGAATATACACTATTCAGCGTAATGGAAGGAGTACCTGCCTGAGCAGCCTGCTCCATATTCACAGCATATAACCCCGGATACAGTTCTTCCCCGCTTGGCAGCTTATTGTTATGTACGGACTTATATTGATTAACCATTCGTTGCACATCGTTTACTTTCTGTACGGTCAGAAGATCCATCACTTTAATGGTCGGATTCACTTCTTCGTCCTGAATAAGGAAGTAAGCGCTCCCACCACTTTCAAAAGCAGTCCCCGGTATTTCATCCAGATACCCCAGTTGTTTCAACTTGGGCAGGTCCACTCTGAACTTTTCATATTTTGGCGTTTCCATATCTGCATTGATGATTGGCAAAATCCCCTCATCTTGCTGAAATGCCTCGACCGCACTCTGGATGCGGCTCACGCTTTCCCGATAGGCTATCTTAGGGTCTGAATTGCTCTGGGATGGATACATACAACCACTTGCTGTAAAAGCAAACAACAGGAATAACAGCAGACCGCCCGTCTGATGTTTCAGACGCTGCCGTCCGCTTCCTTCCACACATTTTGGCTTGTTCCTAATCATTCGTGTCCTCCTTGAATAACTCATTAGAGAATCAATGTCATAACTCTCAGAACCAGTCGTCTTCCTGTTGTTGACGTTCCAGTTGTTTCCGAATGGCTGCCTTCAGCGGGTCCTCTGGAACATGAACCGATAGAGATCCACACACCTTGGCCTGACAAGACAGTCGTGTACCTGCTTCCAACAGTGAACCCAGCTTGCGCTTTTCTGCATCTGTTGGTGGATACAGTTCCGTCCGATGTTCTTCATCCACGTTCACTTTGCACATCAGGCAAGCCGCTTTGCCATCACATCGGGTCGTAATCTTGACTCCAGCACGTCGTGCTGCATGCAGAAGTGTTGCCCCTGGTTTGAGCACTATCGATTTGTTCATAGGTAAAAAAGTAACTTTATAGTCCATCATTTTCCTCCCTCAACCTACTGGGGCCATGTAAAGCCAACAAGCTCTTCCACTTCGGCTCTGAAGCGGCTTGTCCAGACATTCTGTTGACTTAACAGCATCATTATAGGTTGATGTGCATCTGGTTGCTCGCGCATCTGTTTCGCAATGGGGACATAACGATCTTCACGACCTCGTAGCAGATTAAACAAAAGCTCATGCGCAAGCGGCATCAGTCGCAGGCTATATGAACCCAATTGTGCTACTGGTGCATGCGGAGCAAGTACATGTTCAATCTCGATACGGTACCAACTTTTGCGAGCCCATATTTCGAAACCACCCACCAGTTCCAGCGCACATTCACCCACCTGATAGTGGCTCAGCAGAGAAGCATACGGTCCTGTCTTGTCCACTGTAGGCTCGTCAAGCATTTCCCCCGGAGCGCTACGGTGAAGTTCTTTAGCAGCAGCAACATCCGCATAGATATCAATATCTCTCGGAGCCTGTTGCAACTCCACCCCTTGAAGCAGCAACCCACAACTTCCTCCAAGTAACCATGTCTGTCGCTGTGTGTTCCAGGCTTTGGCCGTTTCCAGCAAAGCCGCGTGTAATTCCGGATAACGCTCTGTCCGACCCTCCGTATCATGCGGCCCCATAGACTCACACTCCCCTCATCCGTATTCATTGTGTCAGTTCTTATGATGTGCTTATGCGGATGTTATCTTTCAGGCATGGGAAATCAGGTCAGAGAAGCGATTCCACCGAAAAAGCCAATCAGCATAATCAAAAATGCAATCAGAGAAAGAATCCCCCGTACAATACCTTTTGTTTTGGCACGAGCAAACGTAATCAGGAATACAGATAGTCCCATAATGAGGATGGCCACCAATGACAGCCACATCTTGTCCATTGCGCTCATAATCCAGCAGTCTCCCCTTCAGTCCGATATTCATCACTGACACTGTGACAATTGCAACCATTATAACACGAAATTCAGCTCAACTTTCCAAAAAAAAGACAAAAAAGCAAGCCGGCAGAAGCCGACTCGTCTTTTTGTCTTACTGGATCACCTGCACATGCAGGTGTGATCTATTATTTTTTCATCATCATTTTCATTAACGATTCCATACTGCTCGGATTCAATCCGCTTTTCTTGACCGCACTCACAATATCCTTAACCGTATCCTCAGATACCGGAACTTTCGCCATGGCGGATACTTGTTTGATCAATTGGCGCAACTGAACTTCATTCTGAATCGTCGTTGGTTTCACCGTGCTTGCCAATTTCTTAACGGCACCTTCCGTTATCGTTTTACCCGTTTTCTTGTTGATTGCATTCAGTGCATCTTTGGAAATGTTGTTACCCATTCGTCTCCCCTCCTCCGGCAATACTCATGTGTATAGTATGAGTCTGCTACAGAAAAGGTGAATAAGCTTCTTATTTCACAAGGTACGTTTAGGCTGATTACAATCAGGAATGCCATTGCTCCCAGGTTTCAAGCTTCATGACTTCCATTTCAGTCTTCGGGTCACGTCCCATCAAGGCTTCAACCGCATCACGCGGCTGTCTCTCTTGGAATAAAACGTGATATAACTGATCCGCAATTGGCATTTGTACACCGTATTTTTGTGAGATGAAATAGGCAGCTTGCGTAGTTCGAATGCCTTCTACCACCATGCCCATGGACTTCAGAACATCATCCAGCTTCTGTCCCTGGCCCAACATGGAACCTGCTCTCCAGTTCCGACTGTGCTGACTTGTAGCCGTTACAACCAGATCCCCGATTCCAGCAAGTCCCGAAAACGTTAGCGGATTTGCTCCCATCTCAACACCAATACGTGTGATCTCTGCCAGACCACGTGTTAGCAAAGCGGCTTTGGCATTATCACCAAATTGAAGACCATCCGACATACCTGCACCAAGAGCAATGATATTTTTGAATGCACCCGCCAACTCAACACCGATCATATCCCGATTCGTGTAAACCCGGAAATAAGCATTCATAAACAAAGCTTGGGCAGATTCGGCAGATGCCTTATCCAGTGAAGCTACAACCACTGTCGTTGGACAACGCTTCACCACTTCTTCCGCATGGCTTGGGCCAGAAAGAACAACCACACGTCCTTCTTCACATTCAAGCTCTTCTGAAATGACTGTGGACATCCGTTTGAGGCTTTCTGTCTCAAAACCTTTGGTTGCATGAATGACTAACATCTCAGGCTTGTAATAAGCCTTAAGCTGGTTCGTAACTGCACGCATGGCTGATGAAGGCGCAACAATTAACACAGCTATAGCGCCTTCCACCGCAGCTTCCATATCAGTTGTTGCTTGAATCCGTGGTGAAAGCTCCGCATCCGGAAGATAGCGAGTATTAGTGTGCTTGTTATTGATTTCGTTAGCCTGGTCTTCACCACGTGTCCACATCATAACATCCAACTGATTGGCGGCGAGTACACTGGCCAGAGCTGTTCCCCAGCTCCCAGCGACTAGAACAGCAACTTTTTTAGACAACTCGTTTACCCCCTCCAGGGTTTTTCGATCCCAATTTATTTTCCTGTCCTTTGGCGAGCTTCGCAATATTGGTACGATGTCTCCAGAACGCAAACAGACAAATAATCAGACTCCCCCAGAAGATATTCATTGAATATCCGGGTAATACCATGATAAAGATGGGTGTAAATGCTACAAAAATCAGAGACCCCAATGAAACATAGCGTGTCAATACAATAGACAGAATGGCGATCACCCCAGCACATAACGCAGGCAGGAAAGCAAGACTCACCAGAACACCAATGGCTGTGGCAACGCCTTTTCCTCCACGAAAATGGAAGTAAAGCGGCCAGTTATGTCCTGCAATGGCTGCTATACCACTGAGTGCAGGAATCCAGGCAGAACCGTCGCTCAGCCAGATTCCAATCCATACAGCTGCAACACCCTTAAGTACATCAAGTAACAGAACAGCAATTGCCGGTCCTTTACCCAAAATACGCAATGTATTGGTAGCTCCCGCGTTTCCACTTCCGTGCTGACGAATATCGATCCCCCGTATCGCTTTGGCAAGGAGGACACTAAAGCTGATCGAACCGAGCAGATAACTCAGTACAATCGCTGCGATTTGTAAAATCACACACTTCTCCCCTAACTTTCGTCGGACTTCTTCCGAGTAAATATGCGAATTGGTGTTCCTTCGAAGTCAAACGCTGCACGGATTTTATTCTCCAGGTAGCGCTCATATGAGAAGTGCATCAATTCCGGATCGTTCACAAAAACAACCATGGTCGGTGGCTTAACGGCAACCTGAGTCACATAGTTAATTCTCATTCTCCGTCCTTTATCCGTTGGCGGAGGGTTAATTGCAACCGCATCAGACACCACATCGTTAAGTAGATGTGTTTGTACACGTAACGAGTGTTGATCTGCTACCCTTTTCACAACCGGTAACAATTTTTGTAAGCGTTGTTTTGTGAGGGCTGACAAGAATACGACTGGAGCATAAGTCATAAACAGGAAGTGATCCCGAATTTTTCTCTCAAACTCTTTCATCGTTTTGTCATGCTTCTCTACCACGTCCCATTTGTTCACAACAAACAATGACGCTTTACCAGCTTCGAATGCATATCCTGCAATATGCTTGTCCTGTTCAATAATGCCTTCTTCACCATTAATGACAATCAGAACAACATCTGCACGCTCAATCGCACGCATCGCACGCATTACACTGTATTTCTCAGTTGTTTCATATACTTTACCACGCTTACGCATACCTGCTGTATCAATCAGCACGTAACGTTGGCCGTCTTTTTCAAAAGGTGTATCAATTGCATCCCGGGTCGTTCCAGCCACGTCACTTACAATGACACGTTCTTCACCCAGAATAGCGTTCACCAGTGAAGATTTACCCACATTAGGACGTCCGATCAGAGCTACACGAATGACATCTTCATCGTAAGTCTCTTCCTCAAGTTCTGGCAACTTCTCCACTATTGCATCAAGCAAATCACCTACACCTGTACCGTGACTTCCGGATACGCCAATAGGATCACCGAAACCAAATCCATAAAACTCATAAATGAGCTCACTTCGTCCGATATTATCCACTTTGTTAACGGCTACAACAATAGGCTTGCCTGAGCGGTAGAGCATCTCTGCTACCTCTTCATCCGATTGCGTAATACCTGCTTTTGCATCACACATGAATACAATAACATCCGCTTCTTCAATAGCGAGCTCTGCTTGCATCCGAATCGATTTTAAGATTACATCTTCACCATCAATTTCGATACCACCTGTATCAATGATACTAAATGGTTTACCGTTCCATTCACCGATTCCATATATACGGTCACGGGTAATGCCCGGCTTGTCTTCCACAATGGCCAGTCTGTCGCCGATGATCCGATTGAAAATGGTGGATTTACCCACGTTCGGTCGTCCGACAATTGCCACAACGGGTCTTGCCATACATTCCACTCCTCCTGTCCATACTTACGATACTCATCATAGCAAAAAAGATATATCTTGGCTAACGTTTCATGCCAAATTACTCGCAATAAAAACAATCGGCGAACCCGCCTTGGGCTCGCCGATCTTGCTTTTGTTATTCAGCAAAATATGCAGTATATAACTTAGAACCATGCATTGTTAACTTATTTGAATTTGCTGAGTTTGTCTCCAAACAGTTCGCCAAGCGTAGTGCTCATACCTTGATTGTTCAAGGAAACGTTTGGATTGTTGATTTCTTCACGCGGAGCGTTGTTTCTTGAAGGTCTTTCTGATTTTTGTGGTTGAGCTGGAGCTTCTTCTGTTTCTTTGATGCTCAAGCTTACACGTTGCTCAGAAGGGTTCATGTCCAAGATTTTAACTTGAACTTCTTGTCCTTCTTTCAGCACTTCATGAGGAGTGCCGATGTGTTTGTGGGAGATTTGCGAGATATGCACAAGTCCCTCAACACCAGGAGCGATTTCAACAAATGCACCGAAGTCTACCAGACGTTTTACAACACCTGTTACGATATCGCTGGAATTGAATTTTTCGCTTGCTGTTTCCCAAGGACCTGGTTGAACAGCTTTCATGCTCAGGCTGATTTTGCCTTTTTCAGGGTCAACTTTCAGCACTTTCACACTAACTTTATCACCTTCAGACAGTACGTCGGATGGTTTTTCAACGTGTGTCCAAGCCAGCTCGGATACGTGAACCAAACCGTCAACTCCGCCCACATCAACAAATGCACCGAATTGAGTCAAACGTTGTACTGTACCTTCGATCACTTGACCTTCTTGCAAACCAGCCATTACTGTAGCTTTGTTTGCTTCGAATTCTTGCTCCAGTACGTCTTTTTGGGAAAGGATCACTTTGTTGTTCTCACGGTCGATCTCTTTCACTTTAACACGCAGTGTGCGTCCTTTGTAGTCGCTGAAGTCTTCAACGAAATGGCGTTCAACCATGGAAGCCGGGATAAATCCACGTACGCCCACGTCTGCTACCAGACCGCCTTTAACAACATCACCTACAACAACTTCGAATACGTCTTGGTCTTCAAAATGCTTTTGCAATTGATCCCATGCGTTTTCGCTGTCGATTGCACGTTTGGACAGAACGAGTTTTTCTTTCTCGTCGTCGATGCTAAGAACTTTAGCTTCAACTTCTTGTCCAACTTCTACTGCGTCAGACGCGCTGTCAACATGTAATGAAGACAGTTCACGAATTGGAATGACACCGTCATATTTATATCCAATGCTCACATAGGCTTGGTTATCTTCCAATTTGACGATGGTTCCTTTTACGGTATCTCCTTTTTTCAAGGAAACGAATTGATCCAACTCATCTTGGGTTGCTTCTTGATTTTTCATTTCTTCCGACATGTCAAATACCCTCCTCAATTCAAAAACCCCATTATATTCAAACCTGCCTGTAGCAGAGTTCAAAACACTTTCATCACTGAGTGCTCAAACTTTAGTCTCCCTCAAAAATATGGAAACATGCACTCAGCTACCGACGAAGCCATTACTTGCTTGGCACGCCCGTTTGCACCATCTCGTTAATCTTGGACATAATCTTTTCAGTCGCCTTCTCCAGAGCCTCTCCAGATGGGTCTTCCTTGAACTCGTCCAAACTTACTGGTGCTCCATATACAACTTTCATCTTACGAAAAACTTTGTAGTTACCGATAATAGCAGTAGGAATAACTGTAGCGCCACTGCGGAGAGCAAAACTCGCTGCCCCTTTTTTGCCGATACCTCCATCATTGTGACGGCTTCCCGAAGGGAAGATTCCAAGCACTTGACCATCACGCAAAATATTGAGTGAGGTTTTGATGGATTCCTTGCTGACACCTCCACGTTTAACGGGGAAAGCGCCCACGGCTTTAATAATTCGGCCGAGTACCGGAATTTCAAACAATTCGCTTTTGGCCATGAAACGTACCTGACGGCGAAGTTTGATACCAACGGTTGGAGGATCGAAGTTACTAATATGATTGGAACATAAAAGTACGCCGCCTTCTTTCGGAATATTCTCCCGTCCAACGGCCTCCAAGCGGAAAAGAATGGTATAAATGATCCGCAGTAATGTGCTGCAAAATGTGTAAATCATAGACCGATCTCTCCTCTGACCATTGTGCAATAAGATACGATTTTGTCAACCACTTCATGAATGTTCATCTCCGTTGTATCAAGGACAATAGCATCCTCAGCACAACGCAATGGGGAAATTTCCCGATTCTCATCCAATCTGTCACGGGTGGCAATGTCTCGCTCCAGCTGTTGCAACGTCAGTCCTTCAGAGGGGTCCAGTTCTTTGAAGCGGCGAAGCGCACGCTCTTCCACACTGGCAGTCATGAAGATTTTCACTTCCGCATCGGGCAGTACTGTCGTTCCGATATCGCGTCCATCCATGACGACGCCCTTGCGCAAAGCCATTTGCCGCTGAGTATCCACTAATTGCGTACGCAGCCCCTCGATTTGCGCATATCGGGACACGATTCCCGTCACTTCACGGGAGCGGATTTCCGAGGTTACTTCTTCCCCATTACAGAACACTTTCTGTCCGTCGGGATCCGGTTGTAAATCAATGACCAGCTTTTGGGCTTCCTGAAGTACCTGTGTCACATCTTCCGGTGTAATACCTTTCCGAAGCATATGCAAGGTTACCGCACGGTACATTGCGCCTGTGTCGACGTATACATACGCGAGCGCCTCTGCAACCAATCGGGCCACCGTGCTTTTCCCGGCACCGGCAGGTCCGTCAATTGCAACGTTCATTTTCCCGTTCTCTGATGTGTTCTGGCTTGCCAACGGGGCATTCCTCCTCAAACGATAAACCTCAATAAAAAAACAGGCATTGCCTGCATCGTGAAAATTATACCACACTCTACACATGGATGCAAAAACAGACAAATCAACGACGTTTGTAATCATTCATCGTTTGCACTTCAATTGGCGTTCCTTCCAGGCGGTCAATGGTGGTCAAATTCTTTTTGAAGCCTGGTACCAACAGCAGCAATTGATATACCACAAGCAGGATTAGAAGGACTGTAATCAGAATCGTAACCTTTCGTTCCATTCGCCTGGAGAAAACATAATAAAGTCGTTCATATCTGCGGGTTGCATGACGACGATTCAAGGCAATACCTCCGTTTTTTTCATTACGGTACCCGCAGTTCCCTCTCTTTATGCCACAACATTCCTATTTCGTGCGATAGTCAAGTTGCCGCTCAAAACAAAACTTGATAATTTTCTGGCGCTCCGAATCTGAAATCTGCACAAATTTCAGCATGCATAGCTGTCTGCCGGTTTCCATGGTTTTGATCCGCACAACTTCAGCTTCAAAATTCACATGTTCAATGGTTGAATTCCGGTAGGGAACCAGCAACCAGCATTTCAATTTTTGACCTTCAGCTATTGAAAAACCTGTTTCGCCGTAGATGGACAATCCACCGCCACCAATATCTTCAGTCAATCCGACGGCACGGGTCAGGTCTTCACTCTGGATGGCCAATTCGAGGTTTGCATGAACACGAAGAAAGCTGCGCCGTTGTATTTTGGATATATCGCTCGGGAGCGGTTTGCGGATACGGACAAGACGGACCACATCTTCCTCAAATCCCGTGACATAGGTATTAAAATAATGCCGGACCCCATCCTCCGTAATATATGAAATGGACAATTCATCTCCGAAAAAGAGCCTTTTCAGACGGCTGCTTCCTTGTTGCATCGGGACCTCAATCAGAAAACTGCTGTCATCCATATCTGCAATGCGTGATTTGTACTCTTTGTGTTCCTCTTTTTCATCTGCAGAAGCAATCTGGATGTATAAAATTTCATTTATTTTCGGAAACAAGCTGTTCACCGCCACTTTATGTATTTATCTTCGTATGTACAAGGACTATTATACCATGACCTTTCTCACATTGAACAAGAAAAAAACAGACCACATCGTGGTCTGCCCCAGTTATTCGCTCAACTTCAAATTCAAATTATCCATCTTTTTATGAGGTTGCATTGACCGGTTTGATCTCTTCAACCGCTTCTTCTATTCCTGTATTCGCATTAATGTATATCCGGTAACGAGAACCGTTAATTTTCCCTCCGAATTCATAACACAATACTTCTTTGCTGTAATCATTCTCAATCAGGGATTTGCGAACATAATTTTCTTCGAACTCCGAATTAAGCTTTTTCCGCGCCTGTTGCTCCGTAAGAGTTGCTTTCGGAATTTTGCGCATGTCATTATGTTCGTAAACAAAGTCACTCGCCTGGAAGCCGGTTACTTCGCCTGTATCCAGACCTACACGAACTGACATTTTCTCGGGATAAATCAAGGTGTCCCCTTGCTTACGCACATAAGTAAGGTTACCCAGATTACCATATTCATCGTAGTTTACAGCCTTCATATCCTTATAGCCTTTGTTCATTAGAAATTGATCTGCTTTAGCCATGGCATTCTGACGAGACACTTTTTTGGTTCCGATTGGACGCGTATCACTGTAAGAGATCAGCATTCCGCCATTACGGGTGAAATCCATCATCAGTTTGCCATTGTTGGCATGATCAATCGTGGCAGTGTAGGACTCCCAGTCTGTTCCTTTGCCGTTCTCCTGCACTTGGATTTTGTTACGATCCGCATCAGAGAATTTTGCAGCCTTGCTCTGAATCTGTTCTTTGGTCACCGGCAAGCCGTCCAGTTTCTTGACTGATCGTTTTGCATAGATATTCGATACGGAAGGACCCCAATCAAGCTCCGGGTATTCCTGTACCTTTTTGTTCACTGTACGAAAACCATCAACGATCGTGTTGTCCATGGTTTGCTCTTGGGTTGCCATGGCAGTCTCTGCATCCATCCAGCGCAATCGGTCCGTTAGGACTTTCTGCTGTACATCCTGCAGATTCTTGGTAATCTCGGATGAATTCTGATACAGCTTTTTCAGGTTGCCCATTTCCTTCTCGCTTAGCGGTTCGTTCGTCAAATCACGCATCGACGCCCGATAGGCAAAGTTGGAAATACGCGAGAGAAACTCCTCTGTCTCGTTAAATGGCAACATGGTGAGTGGCAGTTGGTTGATCTCATTCTGCGCTTCACTGGTGAGTCGCCATACATTCATCAGACCTTTGCGATGCATCCCCTGTGATGTAGAGTGAACCGCCAAGGTGTTACCAATCTCCGAATGCAATTTGTCCATATGAAAAGATAAATCGTGAAAGGCACGCTGATATTGATTCTCTGCCTTGATCAGAATTGCATTCTTCTCCTGATTCTCCTGATAGCCCCACACGAGCGCACCGACCAGCAGAACCGCAAATATCGGAAACATAACTGAACTTAATCGTTTATACATCGGTAGAGTCTCCTTTCTTCTAAACCACTACCTCTATTGTGGATCGAAGAAAGATCTCTTATGCATGCGATTTCCAGTCCTTACACAAGCAGGCTGCTAAAGTACCGTTTGGGTCCTCTTTTTAATTCAGCTGAATCCCAGTTGCCATGCCCTCTTCTTCAATTTCGAACTGGTCTCTGTTATCACATAGGCACTGCTTGAATCCCGTCTCAATCCGGCCCCGATCTTTCTTGCCTCGTAATGTAAATCGTTCACCGCATTGTTTGCATCTGATTTTAATTTTAATTCTCATCACAACGATCTCCGTTTCTGTCGGTCATTCCCCGGGAGTTTATCTGTAAAAATAAAAACACACCGGAGTCATAGGCGCAATATGCGCTTTATGTCCACCAGTGTGTCCGTATTTTTATAATTTAACCTCTTCCTCCCGCTTCACAAAACGAAAAGGAGAACGGTTATTAGCTCGTGTAATTTTACCCATTGCCCCATACCACAGGCCCGCCATTAGCGGCGCTATAAACCACAACCAATGATTCACCATGGTGTTCATGATGACATCGTACAATGCATGCCAGAAAAAAGGTAACACCAGAGAAAGAACCAGATACCACCGCTTTTTCTTACCACCGATAAACTTGGCTTTACCCATATAATAACCCATGATTACCGCAAACATAGCGTGCCCTGAAACGGGGAGCAGTGCCCGAAGGAACATGGCTGAGACGGATGCATTCCCCGCAAAGGCATACAACACATTCTCAACAGTGGCAAATCCAAGTGAAACAGCGACTGCATATAAGATCCCGTCATACGGCTCATCAAATTCGGTGTGATTATAGATGATATGATAAAGTACGAACCATTTAACGAATTCCTCCACACCACCTGAGATCATAATGGCCTCAAGATAAGGATTATCCCCGAGCCACATCATCATGCCACGCTGAATAATCATCACAGGCAGTACCATCAGAATCCCCATGAGGAAAACCCGCAATACCATATGAAGTGGCTCATAATCATAACGGTCTTTCAGGTAAAAGTATGTTAACAAGGCGAGACCCGGAGCAACTGCTGCCGCTAAGACCGAAAACAAAAGCACCGAAATTCCCTCCTCTGACTAAAGACGCGATTACAACTAGAGATTAATCCTGACGTTTGAAGTGGGTGCAGATAACATCAATCGCTTGTGCAGGAATAACAACCTTACCATACTCTTCCATGACTGCTGGAGTAACTGAGGAGCCTTCGCCAAATTCAGCAAGCAAGGCAATCAATGCCGCATGTTTGGTGGAATCTACCTCATCTGGCTCCAAATGCAAGAACCACTTGTCTTTATAGGAATAAAGTCTCCCAGCATCCGTAACATGCTGACGCAACATATGTGCAGCTTCAATTAGCACTTCAAAGTCCTTGAATGCATAAACAATGGAATCGCTTTGCTCGAGTGTAACTTCCATTTCATATACTTCTTCAGGAAGATCATCTTCATGACCTAAACCATATTGTTGCGGATCATATTTTCCACGTGTGACAATGACAACCATCCCTTGAGCGGGAAGTGCGAATACTTCGACAGCGAGTGGACCTGTGGCATCAAATCCAAGTTCGGAATAGGCCTGATCCATCATTTCAGTGAACAGTTCATGAACCTTAGGTATTTCCTGCCACATATCTTCTTTTTGTATTCCGCGCTCGCTCAGATCGTCAAAGGTCAGGAAAATCCGTATCTTATCGTGACTTAGTCGTTCTATTTTCATACAGGATCTCCCCTTTATAAGCAAGTCTTATAACAGATTATGAAGCACAAAACAATATGTGCTGAAAATAAATCTATGTAGTTATGTTATCATTTTATACCTCTAAATGCACGAAGTAAAATCGACAAAAAAAGAATCATTCCACAGCAAATCAAGACTGTGGATGATTCTAATTGGAGGTTTTGGTTTATAAACCCGGTACTGTTGTGTTTGTTTGGCTTAAAATTTGCTCAACTTCATGCTTCACATCGGGATTGGTGCGAATAAAATCTTTGAGCATGCTCATATTCGCTTCTTTTTCCTGCGGTGTGATTGCTCTTGCGGTCTTTGCTGCCGGATTTTTGTGGGATTCACCATGTTGATTTTGCTTACTTGTGAACCCGTCCATACCCGGGAAAGTCATTTCCATCATCTTATGTTTTGCCTGATCCATCATATTTCTTGATGAACCCGATGACATCATGGGCAATTTGCCTTTGGACAGCCATGAACTGGCTGCAACACCAATGACAATGCCCCAAAAAAAGGATGAAGCCTTCATTACACCAACCTCCTTCAAGTGTTAAAATCATATTTAGTGTTTGCGGTAGTGAGCGATCTCATTCCGTATAATTACAGGAAAGCGAGTTGAAATCATGTTTAGACATACCGCCGCATTGATCATTGCTGCAAGTTTGCTGTTGTCAGCTTGTGGGACAGCGGAAGAAAAAACATCTGATAATTCCACACCAGCGGGCGAATCAACTACCACGGTTCAAGAAGAGCAAGGTAACTCTAACCCAACTGAAACAGGAGAACCCGGAACTGGTGTGCCCGAGTCTTCAACGAAAGATTCAACTGCGACAGAAGAAGAACCTGAATCTTCGGAGAAGGTTTCTACAGAAGAGAAAGTGGAAAAGACGTATCATATGAATGAAAATTATTATATTAAACCAAACGATGAAGCGAGCCCAAGCAAAGTGGTCTTGTTAACTTTTGATGATGGACCCAAAGAAGAAAAAATGATTACTTCACTGATCGACACTTTAGATAAACATAACGCTAAAGCGATTTTTTTCGTCAATGGATATCGGGTGAAAAGCCATCCGGAATTACTCAAACTCATACATGAACGGGGTCAGATTGTAGGCAATCATGCCTGGGATCATGAGGATCTCAAAAAAATGTCCAACGCTGAGGCGGCAAAACAGGTTACAGATGTCCAAAAAATAGTGAAGGATACCATTGGTGAGGAACCGCAATTCTTCCGTCCACCTTTTGGTTCGGGAAATGATGCTCTGAAGGCTGCTGTGAAGAAAAATGGCATGTTATATATGACTTGGTCTAATGGTTCGCTCGATTGGGATAAAAGCACCAAAGACAAACCGGAAAAAGTCATTCAAAATGTACTGGACCAGTTAAATCCCGGAAGCAATATCTTGATGCATGAGTTGCCATGGACGGTTGAAGCATTGGATGAGTTGCTGACCAAGCTCGAAAAGAAAGGTTATTCCTTTGTTGATCCGCGTGCAATTGAATTGGAAGCTCGTTAGATTGTAATTTTGCGCATTAAAATAAAACAGCCCTGATCCATTGGATCAAGGCTGTTTCTCTGTGAGTGCTTTTTCCGCGGGCACTCTTAACGTGATGATATGCATCTCCGCAGGACAACTTAGTCGGAGAGGAAGATGATTTGTACCGTATCCTCTGCTAACAAGCATTTTGCCTTCTTGGTGAATGTCCTCCGGACTTCGCTTCAGGGAGTACCACCCGTTCGATACCGGACGATACGCTTTGCTCAGGAACACAGGTCCGAAAAATGGCAAAACCAATTGTCCGCCATGTGTATGACCGCTTAAAATAAGATCTGCATTTTCTTCCAAGCGAAGGGCCTGCAAAGGATCATGAACGATAGCAATTTTGCAAAAACGGTTACTGATCTGCTGTAGTAATACATCGCCCTGTTTGGAACGATAGTCTATGCCGATCAGGCTCAATCTGTCGTTGCCCCTTTGCAGATATTCTACATTATCCTGCAGGAGCCTAACGTCCGATTCCCGAAGGATTCGCGCAAGTTGAGCGGTACCAGCCCTCTTGTCATGGTTGCCATACACCGTAAATGAAGGAGCAATGTTCGATAAAATTTTCATGTTATGTCTAACTAAAGACCATGAGATTCCTTTTTCCGCAACATCCCCACCGATGAGAACCCAGTCCACTTTGTTTTTAATGTTTGCCAGATTCTTCTGCTTCAGCTTGCGCTTGTGCGTGTCGGATACATACAAAATCTTAGCCCCGTCAAAGGATGTTGGCAGATGAGGCACTTCAACCTCTTCTTCAATCATTAGATGAATATGGGCTTCACGCCACATATGAAAAAGCAGTAAAACTCCCATCAAAATGATTAAACCTGCGAGTAAAAGCATTACCACGGCAAGGGAAGGAACGTATTGAGAGCGGGTGCCCCTTCAACCCCCCACCAAACCAGACTAATCGTTAACATGACAAAAATAAAAATGAGTGAATTAACAAACCTCTTGCTCAATTTTAACCGACGTGAAGGATGTAATTCTGTCCGTGTAGGAAGCGAACCCGCTTCGGGGATCGATTCTTCCGTTGAATTTGGCGTTTTTTTGGAGCGTGATGGTGCCCTTTGAGGAAGTACTGGACTTTCCAGTTTTTCTGTATAGGGCTTGCGCTGTGATCTAGGTAAAGAAACGGAAGTAATTGGTGTGATTCCGCCAACCTCAGCAGCTGCTGCCGTTTCAGCAACGATGCTTACTTGAGAAGCCACCTGACGCTCGGATTTCTCTTTTTTATCCGATTGACGATGGCGCTGACTGCCATATGTCTTCATTCTACTTAATGGCTGATTCATGATCCCCTCCGAAAACGTATCGCTAATCCGGACACCAAATCAATTATAAAGTGACATAATATAGGCGCCCATAATGTGCCGGACTGCAAGTAAATCCAACCCAATCCATAACTTGAGACAAACACCCAGCCTGTTGGAATCCAGTGGCGCAAATAACGAATATGGATAACTGCAAATAAAATACTTGTCCAGTAAGGACCGATGGCATGTTGGATGGCTCCACGGAATAATAATTCCTCACACACAGCAACAATGGCTGCTATACATACAATGTGCCAGATCGGACGCCCACGGAACAACATCTCGTTAATTCCACCGTCATCCATGCTTTCCTGAGGTATAACATACGACAGTACCAAGTCCATAACAAGCATTATTCCTGCAAGACCAAGACCCCACCATATAAATTGGTAATTGTCAGGCCATGCGAGTACATCTAACAAGTTTCGTTTCTGCAATAAGATCCATACAACTCCGATAATCAGTGTCAGACCTTGTGTAAAGTATAGATTAATTAAAAGCAAACGCTCGGTAAGCTGCTGTGGCTCAGCCTTCTGAATCTTGAACTTGGGAAACTTGAATTTTTTCATCGGATGCGTCTGTCCTCTTGAGTTAAATTTGATGGATAATAATTACGTTGTCCAATCGGATAGTATACTAAATGATAGCCAAAAAACCAATTAGGTTCAAGACCTGCCCCAAGTCCTGGTTATATGTCCGTGCCATTACTTCATTAAAGCAGTAAAATTCAGTTCACCAAACAGCTTACTTTCCATCTTCTTGTGGTAGGTATATTAACTATTGTATTACTTATGGTGACTCTGTTTATGTGTGAATCTAAAGACATCTGCAAAACATTTTAAAACATTTAAGCCTATTGACATGCTCATGTCAGCCATGATACATTATGAAAAAATTAGTCACGTTAAACACGATGATGGAAAAAAGACGTTGCTTCGTCTTACAGAGAGCCGATGGTAGGTGTGAATCGGTGGCAGGCAAATGGTCTTGAGCGCTCCTGAGTTATTGCATTGAAATTGGAGTAGGTGCAATCGGTTTAGACCCGTTATCCTCTTCGGTCTTCATTGACCGCTAAGACTGTCGTTGCGAAACGGCGGTGAATTAGGGTGGTACCACGACAACTCTCGTCCCTTATTGCGCAAGCAGTATGTGGATTGAGAGTTTTTTGATTTATTTTAAAGGATATCTGTGGGATCACTCTATTTGCTTCACCTTCCCCCTCTGTTGCGACACCGCGTTGTTGGGCGGAAGAATCAACCTGGTTTTAAGGAATACCTCTTCGCTGAGGTCAGACCTTGACGATATAGATACACATACCTAAGGAGGAAGAAACCATGTACAAAGTGTTAGTGTCGGACCCAATCAGTGATCTGGGGATCCAGCAACTGGTGGATGCAAATGATGTTGTTGTTGAGAAGAAAACCGGTCTTAGTGAAGATGAACTTGTTGCCATTATTGGTGATTATGATGCCCTCTTGGTTCGTAGCCAGACTCGTGTTACAGATCGTATTATGACGGCTGGTACCAACCTTAAGGTGATCGGACGTGCAGGGGTTGGTGTAGATAACATTGATCTGGAAGCTGCTACACAGCGCGGTATCATCGTTATTAATGCACCTGATGGCAATACCATCACAACCTGTGAGCACACGTTTGCCATGATGATGGCATTGGCACGACACATTCCTCAGGCATATGCCAAGACTATTCAGGGTACGTGGGATCGTAAAACCTTCCTGGGTGTGGAATTAAGAAATAAAACGCTCGGTGTACTGGGTATGGGACGGATCGGTAGTGAAGTTGCCAAGCGCGCCAAAGCATTCGGAATGGACATTCTTGCTTACGACCCGTTCCTCACGGAGGAGCGTGCCGAGAAGCTGCAAGTGAAGCTGGCTAGTGTAGATGATATCATTCGCAATGCGGACTTCATGACCGTTCACACACCATTAACACCGGAAACACGGCATATGATCTCACGTCCACAATTCGAAGTGATGAAAAAAGGCATGCGTATCATTAACTGTGCTCGTGGTGGTGTAGTTGACGAGATGGCACTTGTCGAAGCCATTGATCAAGGTATTGTTGCTGGTGCAGCATTTGACGTATTCGAAAGCGAGCCGCCAGCCGCTGATCACCCGTTCCTGAATCACCCAAGCATTATCGTTACGCCTCACCTTGGTGCGTCCACAGTAGAAGCACAAGAGAACGTGGCTATCGATGTGTCGGAACAGGTGCTTCACATTTTGCGCAATGAACCGTTTAAAAACGCAGTTAACATGCCGGCTGTTGCACCAACTGTGATGAACAAATTGCAGCCGTATTTCAAACTGGGTGAAACGTTGGGTAGTTTTGCAGCACAGATTACACAAAATGCAGTGCAAGAGATTCGGATCGACTATGCTGGTGAACTTTCTGAAGTAGATACTTCTCCTCTCACTCGTTACATTGTGAAAGGGATTCTCGCCAGACATTTGGGTGGGGAAGCCAACATCGTTAACTCCATGCATCTGGCCAAAATCCGTGATCTGAATGTGGTTGTAAGCCAAACCTCAACAACTAAAGGATTTACTAACCTGATTACCGTAACATTGGTTACAACTCAGGATGCTGAGGAACGTCGTGTAGCAGGTACATTGCTTGCAGGTTATGGAGAACGTATTGTTCGTCTGGACAAATTCCCGGTAGATATCGCTCCGGAAAGTCATCAAATTTTGATCTCCCACAACGATAAACCAGGTATTATCGGACGTGTAGGAACCCTGCTTGGACAAAACGATGTCAACATCGCATCCATGCAGGTTGGACGTAAAATTATTGGTGGTGCAGCGATCATGATTCTGACCGTAGATAAAGCTGTTCCAAAAGATGTTCTTGTGCAGCTTGCTGCGTTGCCTGAAATCAATACTGCTGTTGAAATTGTTCTGGAATAATTAAACTTATTTCTATATGTAAAAGGAAAGACGGGACCCTAGTGGTCAATGTCATTAAGTTTAGCTCAAAGATAAAACTGAGAATCAAATGAAATCTGAAACGGCATGGGAAAAAGTCCCGTGTCGTTTGTTTTTTTGTGTATGCAAGGAAAAAAGCGTACAGCAAACAAACGGATGGATGATCCGCTTAAAAAGTGTTCATACGAACCGAGTTTATGCTACTCTGTAGACGAAGCTAACCGATGATTTATAACGTATTTTGCGCGTATTCTGCTGCCCTGGTCGAATGGGTCGAATCGGCAAAACGTTTTTGCGAATCAGTGCTTCAACATCGGGCGGGGGGTCATCGTCTCTTGAGCGCAGGAAATGTCTACAAACATGAACGGCAACCGTGAAGTTGACTTGGTAGTGGTACTGTTTAGCTTTTTGGGAAATGACGACGTGCGAGGTCATCATTTCTGCAAAATTGTACATGATCATTCTTGCAAAAATCTCTTGGATGACGGACTCTCGTCTCTTTGCGTGAAAATGGGTCAGACCGACGGTGTATTTTAATGCCCTGAACGAGGTTTCAATTCCCCACCGCATGTTATAGATGGACCTGAGTTCATCGGGTGGAAAATCTGCGTCAGATAAATTCGTAATAACGGTCTCATAAGCGCCATCCGGCAGGACAAACCGAACGACTCGAAAAGATATGGGGTAGTACAGATGCTCCTTCAAATCTAAGAAATCAAAGGTAGACTTAGAAGGGATGAACTTGTACATTTCGGGATGAGCTTTGATCTCTTTGGTTTGTTTTTTAGTAAGCACTAGATGAACCTCCTGATCAAACGAACCGCTATCGGGTAAACGCAAGCCCGAGAGAATACCACTGGAGGCCAGATCTTTTACTCGAATGACATAGCTCCACCCTTTGCGTTCAATATGTGCGAAATTGTTGTAACTTTCATAACCTCGATCGGCAATGACAATGGTTTTTCCCTCGATGCAGGAACGGTCAACCATATCCCCTAACGCTTTTCTCTCATTACTTAATCTTCGCGGTTGAACAATCGCATCCACGTAAAGTCTGTTGCAAAGGTCATAGGTGGCGTTTAAATGCAGCAGATTATAGCCTCTTGCTTCCGGTTGACTTTGAAAATAGGTGTCGGTATCCGCAGGGTCAGTGGCGAAATGCAAATCCGAACCGTCAATGGCGAGTAACCGATACCCTCGGTAGTTCTTGAAATCCGTATACGATTGCGTAAATTCTTGAAACAAATGTGCCATGGCAGACGGCAAAATTTTATTTCTCTGTTGGACAAAAGCAGAAGAAGTGGCCGTATTTACATCATAGCCCTGTGATTCCAAGAGTTCCTTGTATAAACTGTTTCCGCCCATAAAGATCAGTAGTTGCATAACCGTTTCAAAGGGTAACTTTTTCTTACGGGTAAAATCTTTTTCAGGATTTTTGACATAAGGTGCTGGTACAACTGACATTTCTCGTATGAGGGAGGTCAGTTTTTCTTTTAGCGAATTCGCATATTCATTCATTGGCGTAACCCCCTCGTTTTTCAAGGGCTTCGCCACACCTTTTCACCTGCTTGTCAAGTCTTTTTTCTTATTTCACACAAAAAAGAGCAGGCTATCTTTTCGATAACCTGCTCTTTTTATTGATTTTTGGTCCTGTTCCTTATCTTAATGACATTGCCCTAGTGGTTCCCGTCTTTTTTCATGTACTCGCTGAAATATCGGTGAAGAAGTTTGCAAACAAAATATTTTTGGAATTGGAAAAGGGGTGCCCATCAACCCCATATGAACTCCGCTTCTTTTGCTCACTGAGAAATAGTCTTAATACGTAATCGAACTATTAACTTAACTGAATAATGTTTAGTGTAGACCCCGGAGGAGACAGAACGGCTGCGCCAACAAGCCCGAATAATTGTAACTGTATTGTAGAACCAGCGGTAACGGTAACCATAAAGTCAGACTGCAGCTGACTGAGAGAAAGTACTGGAGATACTACACTCGCTGGAATTGCTGCGCCGTTAAGTAAAACCCGAGATTGGATAGCAAGTGCAGCTGTCAGATTTATTTTGTATGAGATATAGTAGCGACCTGCGTTGGTCAGTGTGAAGGTGTCATTTGTCCCATTGACGGTTATACCTGTGCCAATATTTTGGTTATTCGGTAATGGAACGAGTGTACCACCCAATATTACAACAATCGTACCATTAGTGTTCTCAGCAAAAGCCGAGTTAGATGTTACAGATGTTCCGGTTGCACCTGTTGCTCCGGTAACTCCTGTACTTCCGGTTACGCCGACTCCCGTGGCTCCTGTTCCCCCAGTCGCGCCTGTTGCTCCGGTACTTCCCGTTATGCCGACTCCTGTTGCTCCCGTTATACCTGTGACTCCGGTTTCCCCCGTCGCACCAGTAACTCCTGTACTTCCCGTTACGCCGACTCCCGTTGCTCCTGTTATACCTGTGGTTCCTGTTCCCCCAGTCGCACCAGTTGCCCCGGTACTTCCCGTTACGCCGACTCCCGTTGCTCCTGTTATACCTGTCGCTCCTGTTTCACCAGTGACACCAGTTACTCCAGTACTTCCCGTTACGCCGACTCCCGTTGCTCCTGTTATACCTGTGGCTCCTGTTTCCCCCGTAACACCAGTTGCCCCGGTACTTCCCGTTACGCCGGCTCCAGTTGCTCCTGTTATACCTGTGGCTCCGGTGCTCCCCGTTACGCTGATTCCCGTGGCTCCCGTTATACCTGTAGCTCCTGTTTCCCCCGTAACACCAGTTGCTCCGGTACTTCCCGTTACGCCGACTCCCGTGGCTCCCGATATACCTGTTGCTCCGGTTTCACCAGTCGCACCAGTAACTCCAGTACTTCCCGTTACACCTGCTCCCGTTGCTCCTGTTATACCTGTTACGCTTACTCCTGTGGCTCCTGTAATTCCCGTCGCCCCAGTCAACCCTGCAACACCAGTCGCTCCTGTTTCACCAGTACTTCCGGTCACTCCAGTTACTCCTGTTGATCCCGTTACGCTTAGTCCCGTGGCTCCTGTAATTCCAGTCGTCCCGGTTAACCCTGTAACACCAGTCCCTCCTGTTTCACCAGTACTTCCGGTCACTCCAACTCCAGTTGCACCGGTCACACCTGTTACGCTTACTCCAGTTGCGCCAGTCAATCCCGTTACGCCTGTTACTCCTGTTTCCCCTGTAGCACCAGTACTACCTGTTACACTTACTCCTGTGGCTCCTGTTATCCCCGTCGCCCCAGTCAACCCTGCAACACCGGTCGCTCCTGTTTCACCAGTTGTCCCGGTTCCTCCAGTTACTCCTGTTGAACCCGTTACGCTTAGTCCCGTGGCTCCTGTAATTCCAGTCGTCCCGGTTAACCCTGTAACACCAGTCCCTCCTGTTTCACCAGTACTTCCGGTCACTCCAACTCCAGTTGCACCGGTCACACCTGTTACGCTTACTCCAGTTGCGCCAGTCAATCCCGTTACGCCTGTTGCTCCTGTTTCCCCTGTAGCACCAGTACTACCTGTTACACTTACTCCTGTGGCTCCTGTAATTCCCGTCGCCCCAGTCAACCCTGCAACACCAGTCGCTCCTGTTTCACCAGTTGCCCCAGTTCCTCCAGTTACTCCTGTTATGCTTAATCCCGTGGCTCCTGTAATTCCCGTCGCCCCAGTCAACCCTGCAACACCGGTCGCTCCTGTTTCACCAGTTGCCCCAGTTCCTCCAGTTTCTCCTGTTACGCTTAATCCCGTGGCTCCTGTAATTCCCGTCGCCCCAGTCAACCCTGTGAGACCAGTCGCTCCTGTTTCACCAGTTGCCCCGGTTCCTCCAGTTATTCCTGTTGATCCCGTTACGCTTAGTCCCGTGGCTCCTGTAATTCCAGTCGTCCCGGTTAACCCTGTAACACCAGTCGCTCCTGTTTCACCAGTACTTCCTGTCACTCCAACTCCAGTTGCACCGGTCACACCTGTCGCTCCTGCTCCAGCGATCAACGTGTAATCTGGTGAAGTCCCCGGCGTTCCGGTTGGTGATGCTACATTTGCAATATACGTACTGCCATTGAACGTTACAACCTGACCCGCTGGATACGTCGGGGCTACGGCTGGATCGAATGGTACAATACCACTTAAACCTACACCAGTCGCTCCTGTTACGCCCGATGCTCCTGTAGCTCCGGTACTTCCCGTTCCACCAATGCCGGTTGCTCCTGTCACTCCCGTTGCTCCTGCGCCAGCAATCAACGTGTAATCTGGTGAAGTCCCCGGCGTTCCGGTTGGTGATGCCACATTTGCAATATACGTACTGCCGTTAAACGTTACGACTTGACCCGCTGGATACGTCGGGGCTACGGTTGGATCGAATGGCACGATACCACTTAAACCTACACCTGTCGCTCCCGTTACTCCTGATGCCCCTGTGACTCCGGTACTTCCAGTTACTCCAACGCCAGTTGCACCGGTCACACCAGTCGCTCCTGTTACGCCCGATGCTCCTGTAGCTCCGGTACTTCCCGTTCCACCAATGCCGGTTGCTCCTGTAACTCCCGTTGCTCCTGCGCCCGCAAGCAATGTGTAATCCGGTGAAGTCCCCGGCGTTCCGGTTGGTGACGCGACATTAGTTATATACGTACTGCCGTTAAACGTTACAACCTGACCCACTGGATACGTTGGGGCTACCGCTGGATCGAATGGCACGATACCACTTAAACCTAAGCCTGTTGCTCCCGTTACACCTGATGCACCTGTGGCTCCTGTAGGTCCTGCACCTGAAAGCAATGTATAGTCTGGCGAAGTACCTGGCGTACCCATAGGAGAAGCCACAGTCGTTATATACGTGCTGCCATTAAAGGTAACGACCTGGCCGGCTGGGTATGTTGGAGCTACTGCAGGGTCAAACGGAACCGCACCATTGAGACCGATGCCCGTAGCTCCGGTCACACCTGTAACTCCTGATCCTGCTAACAGCGTATAATCTGGAGAACTTCCTGGCGTACCCGTTGGCGAAGCGACATTTGTAATATAAGTACTGCCACCAAACGTGACGATCTGTCCAGCTGGATATGTTGGGGCTAATGCGGGATCGAATGGCACGATGCCACTTAATCCTGCACCTGTGGCTCCAGTTGCACCAGTCGCCCCCGCAGCAGCGATTAATGTGTAATCCGATGAAGATCCTGGTGTTCCTAGAGGACCAGCTACACTCGTAATGTAAGTACTACCGTTATACGTAATGACTTGACCTGCTGGATAACCCGGGGCGAGCGCTGGATTAAATGCCACGGCTCCTGTCAAACCAGCTCCGGTTGCTCCCGTTGCTCCAGTCGTCCCACCCGACAGCAAAAGAGTGTAGTATGGAGAACTTCCGGGTGTACCCAAGGGGCCATTTACATTAGCAACATAAAGACTACCCTCGTAGCTTACTACTTGACCTTGAGCATAAGTTGGTCCCAGTGCAGGATCAAATGCAGTAATATTGTTCAAACCCACACCAGGTGCTCCTGCCGGACCCTGTGCTCCCTGTGGACCAACTGGGCCAACCGGTCCTACTGGTCCAATTCCTCCTGGTGTGCCAGTAGCCCCTTTTACCCCAGGGACTCCTGGGACACCTGGTACCCCCGGGACTCCTGGCACTCCCTGTGGGCCGGCTGGTCCGGTAATCCCTCCAGTTCCAAGAGTTGTCGTCGCACGGCTAAGCGATATGGAGATCGATCGAATTAATCCCACAAGTTTATCTTTTTCTGCAGGTGGTACTTCCAGAAGCAGCGTCACACTTAACAAGTCATCCAGTAAGTTTTGCAAGTTACCTGCGAGATTAATAAGAGGAACAGGAACAACCTCTGAACCTGCAATCGTTAATTCCAATACGGCTTGTAATTCTGCCTTTACTCCGGCACGAAATCCGGATTGATTTACAAAAGTAAGTAACTGGCGTAATCCATTCTGTAATGACAGTATATTGGCTGAAGTCGGCTGACTAATTGCAGCAGGAATAGCCACAGCCAAAGAACGCAGTATGGATTCAAACTGCTCCAGTTCGCTTGTGGTTATTGGAATAAACGGAGAGCCTGCTCTAAAAGATCTGCCTTCCAGGAAAGCTTTAATATTGACCCTTTTTCGATCATCGGACATGCTTAACTCAATCCTCCTCTATCTTGCCTGCTTTTCAAGCTTATGTTACATAGGAAGGAAAATTATCTTGGACACTCTTTTTAGTCAAAAAAAGACCATTCTTGTTCCACGTTGAACAAGATTAAACGGTAGTCTTCAACAAAAAAACACCCTCCATAAGAGGGTGTCTCCGCACTTTTTGTATGAAATTCAGGCTATTTCGATGAATCCAAAGGAAATTGCAAAATAAACTCTGTTCCTTCGCCAAGCACACTATTGACGGTAATCATGCCTTGATGCGCATCAACAATATTTTTCACAATCGCTAAACCAAGCCCCGTACCTACACTTTCTCCCCGAACACGAGCCTTGTCTGCTTTGTAGAATCGTTCGAAAATAAATGGCAAGTCGGATGAAGGGATACCTACACCCTGATCCTTCACAGAAACTCTGACAAATGGAGCACGAAGATAAGTGACCCGCTCGGCTGAGATCATTACATTTTTGCCAGTAGGTGTATGTCTGAACGCATTATCCAGCAGATTCGTAAATACTTGCTCAAGTCGATCCTCATCTGCCTGTTGAAGTTCAATGGTTGGTTGTTCGAACTTAAATTGCAGTTGAATTCCCTGTTCTTTTGAACGCACAGAGAACTTCCGATATACACGTTCAAGTAGTTCTCCGAGGTCAACTTCCTTCATCACCATGTCCGTGTGTCCAGCTTCCATCCGCGCAAGATCAAGCAAGTCTTTAACCAATCTGCCCATCCGTAGAGACTCATCATGAATGACTTGGATCAGTTCTTCGCTCTCTTCCGGTGAGGTTGCCATACCGTCCAAAAGGGCTTCACTGTAGCCTTGCATCATGGATAGCGGAGTTCGTATCTCATGAGATACGTTAGCCACGAAATCACGCCGCATTTTCTCCAGACGCACTTCTTCTGTTACATCTCTTAAAACAGCCACAGCCCCTCTGACAACACTGTCAGCGTACAACGGTGCCATCTGAACAGACCAGACACCTTGCTGTACGTGAACATTGGAGTTCTGGTCCCCGCCTTGCTCCATCACCATTCTGAACAAAGGAAGAAGGGGCTCAGGTACATCCCGCGAAGTCTTGTCAGACTGCTCGGATTCTTGTCCTTCGTCCATTTTCGCCCAATCGAGATCATACCATGTCTGCATGATCTTCTCTCCAGGCGGATTCGTCAGAATAACTTTGCCTTCACCATCAAATGTAACAACAGCATCAGTCATGCTGCGAAGCACACTCGCCAAATGTTCCTTCTCATGGTTAAGGTTTCGAATATTATCTTCCAGTTGGGCAGCCATATGATTAAATGTGTTGGCAAGTTCACCAATCTCATCACTCGTTACCAGGGAGAGACGTGTTCCGTAGTTCCCTTTGCGAATCGCATTGGCTGCCTGAATCAATTGCTGCATGGGCTGCGTTATTTTAGTGAATAGAAACAATGCAAAAAACGTGGTTAAACTGAATCCGATAATACAGATATAGGTAAACAACCGCTTAATATCTCTGGATTCGGATTCTGCAAAGTTCGTATCAATGTAGGGCAGCAAAAAAAGACCCAGCGCTATAAGGACACAACCCACAAGGCAGATAATAGTGATCCATAACTTCCCGACCAGTGATCTCCAGAAACTAAAACTACTTCGGTACTTCCAATTTATAACCCACACCCCACACCGTCGTAATCATGGCCGCCGATTCAGGCGATACCTTGTTAAGTTTCTCGCGAAGACGCTTCACGTGCGTATCCACGGTACGAAGATCGCCAAAGAATTCGTAATTCCATACATCTTTGAGCAATTCTTCTCTGGAGAAAACTTTGTCGGGAGATGTTGCCAGGTAGTGAAGCAATTCATATTCTTTTGGTGTAAGACTAATCTCTTCGCCACCAGCAGTTACCCGGTGGGCATCATGCTCAATAACCAGATGCGGGAACACGATGTTGTTACTCGAATTGCTCTCCTTGGAGAGATAAGCTGTCGCGGAAGCTCGACGCAAAATCGCTTTGACGCGATAAATCACTTCACGCGGGCTGAATGGTTTTACAACATAATCATCAGCGCCAACTTCGAAGCCTTGAACCCGGTTAATCTCTTCACCTTTTGCAGTGAGCATCAAAACCGGCGTTGATTTCACCTGACGAAGACGGGTACACACTTCAACTCCATCCATACCCGGCAACATCACATCAAGCAAAATCAGCCCGTAGTCCCCTGCTGTTGCTTTACGCAGTGCAGTTTCCCCATCCTCAGCTTCATCGATTTCATAACCTTCTTTTTCAAGATACATTTTCAAAAGCCTGCGGATTCTCTCTTCGTCATCCACGACCAGTATTCGATTCTCATGTTCAGCCATGCCTCTCCAGCCCCTTTGCAATAACTCCTCATCACTTCTATTATGTTCGATCTGGCGAACAATATTTGAATACCCTTCAATAAAAAGGTACATTTGTGTTTCCCGCTTCTAAACTCAACCTCTGCAATACGAGTCTGTCCTAGTCAGCTCCAGCATAAGAATGTAATCCGGCAATGATCAGATTCACTCCAACCAGCGTAAACATAACCACCAGGAAGCCAAGAACTGCAAGCCATGCAGACTTCTGACCTTGCCAACCTCTGGATAAACGCAAATGCAGATACACACTATAATATAGCCATGTAATCAATGCCCACACCTCTTTGGGGTCCCAACCCCAAAAGCGACTCCAGGCAATCTGAGCCCAGATCATGGCAAAAATTAATGCTCCCAGCGTAAATATCGGAAAACCAATGGCAATCGCGCGATAACTTATCTCATCCAGATCATCGGCATCGATTCCATCCATCATTGGTTGTAACGCTTGTCCAAGTGGTCTGCGCACAAGAAGTCGTACAATTCCATACAGGATCAGACCAACAATAAGTGACCAAACCACCGTATTCAGCTTGCGCCCGGCATTTACCCCGTTCATCCAGGAAGGCGTCTCAAGTAAAGGTTTTTTCATGCCAAGAAACGGTGTCATGCTCTCCACTTCGCTATTATATGGTGCAAAAATCGGAGGCATGCGATAAATCACTTTCTCTATTGTACTATTTTCCTGTACCTCTGTGTCAATGCTGACCGTTTTCTGTACAAAAACCGCCTCGTAACCAGCTGTACGAAAGGCAAATACCGTTCCGATGAATCCGATGACTACAACGATCGTAACCAGGGTGAATTCAACCCATCCTCGTTGACGTCTTGAAGACTTGTCTTTACCACTGAAATCAACAGTACGGAGCAAATACATGAACCCTGCGGCAAAACCCACGGCGAAGAATGCTTCACCAAGCGCGGCCAACGTCACGTGAATTTTCAGCCAGATGGACTGAAGTGCTGGGATTAATGGTTGTACCTCCTGAGGAAATACAGCGGCGTACGCCATAATAATAATGGTAAGTGGTAACGCAAACAAACCCAGTAATGACTTGCGGTATATGGCATATACAACAATAAATGCAACCATAATCATCATGGACAGAAAAGACATGAACTCATACATGTTACTAACCGGGATATGACCTGCCCCAGCCCATCGGGTTACAAAAAATACGATGTGTGCCGCCAAGGCGACAGTCGAAGCGATGAAAGCTCTTTTACCCCAGCGATTCATATGGTCCAGAGGATCACGATTACTCCATTTTTTTCCCATGACCGCGACAGCATATAACAAGAATGCAGCACAATAGAGAAAGAAAGATACTATAAATGCGTCGCTGCTGAAATCCAATAAACTCATGCCTGATTCCCCCCGTTATCCAACGACTTCTCTTCCACTTCCAGATTCATCTGTTTTAAGACGGTCGCAACTTCACGCCTGAAGCCAAACCAGTTTTTGTTGGTATGTCCACCCAAGGTGAGCTGTTTATCATCAAAACGAATCCAGATGCGGCGATGATGCCAATAAAAACCCATGACCAGACCCAACATAACAATACCGGCTCCTACCCACACAAAAGGCATTGCCTTATCCACTCTTATATTGAGATAACTTACGGACTGAATAATATCGACCTTGTCCATGCTGTCTACTTCCAGCTGTAAAGGAATCTCAGCTCCAATCAGCTGTTGGTTAATTGCATCCTGTTGAAACCGTTGTTTATCAATCTGCTTCGCAAAGTACAGATATTGTATCCCCTCTTCGGGCAGATCCGGTCCCTTGATGAGAAAGAGAAAAGCAGGTGCATTAGGTGAAGGTGATTTTGATTTGGGCTGACCATTCTCATCCAATCCAAAGTCCATAAACTTTTCTTTTACCGTGAGCTTATAAGGACCAGCTTCAAATGTTCTTTGGGTATCTACCATATCGATCTTAATTGGCCCATATACTTCACCTGTCTTTGTATTGACCAGATCAGGCGTTACGGAACGAATGGTGGGTGTTAGATCATAATCAAACTGATATGCTTTCAGACCGTTATAATTCAATGGATGATTCACGCGTACATCATGTCTGGCTACCTCAGCTAACTGAGGTTTCTTCGAGAGATCCGAACAATCTGCTGTACATTCATACAAAACAACTTTTGTTTCGAACAGTTTTGGAACGGTCTTATTCAGGTTACGGAATTGCTCAGGTACTTCTTCCTCACTGTAGAATTCAACATTAAACTGTTCATTTTGCAGATACATCGATGTATTCGGGATCTTTTTGATCTCCCCTTCAGGAAAAGCAACATGCTCGTCCAGATTCAGACCAGGAAGTCCTCGTGCGAGCACCGCCAGCAAAAATATAATGAGTCCAATATGGATGACATATGGGCCCCATCGACTGAATCGCTGTTTCTCGGCGAGTAATGCATCCCCCTGGGTGTGCACGCGGTATCCTTTCTTTTTCAAGGGCGTAACCGCTTTCTTAATCCAGTCTTCTGGTGCCTCTTCGATGGTACCTTGGTACACCAGACGCTGTCTTGTCAAAAATTGTGTATGCTTACGTATTCTCTGTTTATTCAGTGCTTTGTAGAGCGGTAGGACGCGATCCAGACTGCATATCACCAATGATGCCCCAATCAGCACCAGCAGTAGAATAAACCACCAGGATTCGTATGTATGGGATAAACCCAACAGATAATAGATATGACCCAATTGACCGTATGTTTCTTTGTAGTACACGGAGGGATCGATATTCAGAAATGTACTTTCTTGCGGATAGATCGTGCCAAGCATAGAACCTACAAGCGTAAAAACAATCATATAGACGGCAATTTTAACGGAAGAAAAAAAGTTCCATATGCGGTCAATGATATTAGGATTACTGCGCTGTGAACGGCGCGCCATGCCATCATAACGCATTTCCAGCACTTCATCCGATTTAGCTTCAGACTCCAGCAGCGGTTTCCCACATGCTTCACATAGTACAGTGCCTACCGGATTCTGGTGTCCGCACTCACATTTGGTATTTTGGAACACGAATAGACCTCCTGTCAGGGCTGCTTCGCCAGTTGCGAAATTTGAGCGTCAAGTGTGTCCAAATCAAGTTGCCCGATATGAATGGTAGAGATTTTGCCCGTGTCGGATACAAAAAATGTCGTTGGCATGGGAGAGATCCCAAAATCACGAACCGAGTTTTTGTCCCGGTCAAGCATGATTGGAAACGTAACGCCAACCTGCCGTACAAAATTATCCACGGTCATCTGGTCTTCTCCAACATTAATCCCGACAAATTGTACTCCCTGGTCCTTCCATTTGTCAGCTTGCGCCTGAAGTGCAGGCATTTCTTTAACACAAGGTTCACACCATGTGCCCCAGAAATTGATCACCATCGCTTTTCCTTTGTACTCATCAGACGTATGAACTTGACCATCCAGGCCCAGCAGTTCAAAAGAAGGAGATTTGTCCCCTTCCTTTGGCTTGCCATTCGAGCCGGATACCGATGTGGTAATCGCATATCCGCCCAACACCAGGATCAATAACAAAATGACGATTTGCACCGTTCTTCTTGATTTCCCCATGTGCTGCTCCCCTTTTAAGTGACTGTAGCATTCGCATCTTATTGGTATAAGACAACTGTGAACATCCTATGAACAATTATAGCGAATTTCGTCACAAAACTGCGGCGGTTTTATGAAAATTATGTGTCCTCACATTACCTTTTTTTCATTTTTTTGGCTGGCTCTGATTGTGCGAGGGTAATCAGGTTGTTGACTTCCTCTTTGGTCAGATGACGTGTCAGACCACGTTTCAGGTTTTGTAGCAAAATACCACCAAACGAAATCCGTTTCAGACGGGTTACCGGATGATTGATTGCCTCGAACATACGTCTAACCTGACGGTTACGTCCTTCATAGATCGTAATGGAAATGACCGACTCATTGGCCGCTGTATCCACATCTTTGTACTCTACCTCTGCAGGAGCAGTCATACCGTCATCCAGCATAATGCCTGTCTTTAATTTCTCCAGAGCTGTACCATGTGGCACACCTTTAACCGTTGCATGATACGTTTTGGGTACGTGATGCTTCGGATGCGTCAGCAAATGTGCAAACTCACCATCATTGGTGAGAATTAATAAGCCCTCTGTGTCATAATCCAGACGACCTACAGGATATACGCGTTCCTTGACACCTTTCAGGTAGTCGGATACAATTTTCCGACCTTCCGGGTCAGATGCACTTGTGATTACGCCTTTTGGCTTGTTCAACATCAAGTACACTTTTTTCTCACTGCGGATCGGTTTTCCATTAACCGTAATCATATCCTCTTCGGGGTTCGCTTTTGTACCCAGTTCGGTTACGACCTCCCCGTTAACTTCTACTTTGCCGGACAGGATTAGTTCCTCGCTCTTGCGGCGGGATGCAATGCCTGCCTGTGCGATAATTTTTTGTAATCTTTCCATGTTTGTCATGTCACCTCACACTAATGATACCCATCACGCAGGGAAATCACAAGGATAATCCAAGGATTTTGTAAACTGGCGACACGAATATGCATTTTAGACTACCTTCCCTTTTGAGATTGACGCAAAAAAAGCCTGCCTTTACACGACCTGTTGAACACAGATGGCGTAAAGATAAGCCTTTTCCTCAAATCATTTAATTGGAAACTTTGCCGGCAACTGCAACCTGTTTTTTGGCAGGGTTAGTGCTCTCTTTAATGAAAGTCTGCAATGTCTTGGAAGTAATATAATAGGTACGTCCACCGTACACAAATGTCATCATACCAATGACCCGGTTGTTCTGATCCAGAACAGGGCCACCTGAATTACCTTGGGCCATGGATTTCACAATACTGCCGATTCCCTTTTTACCTGGGACGTCCAAAGCTTGGGAACTAAACACTCTGCTTTTGGCTATCGTATTGAAGGTTGAAGGAAAATCTTCATCCAGGATGACAAGATCACCAGCAGGATTTTTGGGGAATCCAATCGTATAGACAACCTGGTTATCCCTTGCATTTGCAAATGCGGCCGGTTGGGCGTCTATTTCCTTGTCCAGCTTCAGCAGTGCCATGTCTGTGACCGGATCTGTCTTAATAATCTTCGCCTTTACAGGCTTGCTAAGGGAACCCGGACTTGCAACAGTCAGTGTACCTTCATCACCATCAGACAGTTCAGCAAAACTCTGAACGACATGATAATTCGTGAGCACTTCATCCTTTGAGATCAATATTGAGGTACCAACATCATAATATACCATATCGGGTTCATCCTGCTTGACCAAACGTACATTCACGACTGGAAAAGAATCCGCTGTGACTGCCATTTGTGCACGCAGCTGTTTATCGAAGAAACCTGTAAAATGTATCGTCTGAACGGCTTGAGCTGCCGCCAGCCCCGTTGACCCTGCGAGCATTGCAATAGCAAGCACGCCTGACATTCCGACACGGAGCATTCGTTTCCAACTCTTCTGCATGTCTCACTCTCCTCCGCTATTATTCTAGCATATCTAATATATCGGAAGGAAAGGAGATATCTTTTAACCAAAAACGAGCAAACAAATGGCGAGCGCAGCAATAAAACCAACAACATCGGAAAACAACCCTACTTTGAGTGCATATCGACCGTTCCGTATACCTACAGCCCCAAAATAAACAGTCAGCACATATAACGTGGTGTCTGTACTCCCCTGAATCGTAGATGCCATACGTCCAATCATGGAATCAGGGCCATGGGTTTTGATTAGATCGGTTGTAAACGCCAGAGAGCCTGTCCCCGTTAAAGGACGCAGTATTCCGAGTGGCAACACTTCGCCTGGAACACCCATCCAAGACACCAGCGGAGCGAACAGGCTAATCACAAAATCCAGTGCACCCGAGGCACGAAATACGCTGATTGCGACCATCATGCCCACGAGATGCGGAATAATACTGATTGCAGTAGAGAAACCATCCTTGGCCCCATCAACAAAGGATTCGTAAACCGGGACCTTTTTGGTAAACGCATATAATGGAACAAACGCGATAATAACCGGGATGGCCCAGACGGAGATCCAGTTGATGAAGGTTAACAAAGGTGCTCATCCTTTCATGCCGGGATTGCCACTTTTCTGTATGCGCGGCGGTTTGTGTAAAGCCCTGTTTCGATACCAGCGATCGGCGATTATAGCAGCAAGTGTAGCGATAATGGTAGCCATCAATGTTGTTCCCACAATCTCTGTTGCATTGGCGGAATGATAGTTTAAGCGGATGGCGATCAGCGTTGTCGGAATAATGGTAATACTAGCCGTATTCAGAGCCAGTAAGGTGCACATCGCAGGAGAAGCGGTTTGTTTGTCCGGATTAAGCTCCTGCAGCTGTTGCATCGCTTTGATTCCCATGGGAGTAGCTGCATTTCCTAGCCCCAGCAGATTCGCACTCATATTGGAGAGAATATAACCCATCGCCGGATGATTTTTGGGCACATCAGGGAACAGGAAACCAACAACCGGACCGAGCAGCTTGGCGATCCTTGCCAGAAGACCGGCATCCTCAGCCATTTTCATCATGCCCATCCAGAACACTAGCACACTAATCAGTCCAAAACAGACCGTGACTCCCGTTGCCGCCCCATCAAAAGCGGCTTGCGTGACCACTTCGATATTGCCGTTGACGGCTGCAAAAACAAATCCGATTAAAATCATGAGCAGCCAAATTAGATTAATCATGGATTATATCCTCCCTTCAATGGCGATTTAGCTAAGGAGACAACAGATGGCTTAACACGGCGCGCCATGCAGCTGCCCAGGAAGAGACATCACCGATTCCACCCAGCGTTGCATCTTCTGTCTTCGGTTCAGGAGGAATATAACTGCCTTTGCGATACACGGGAATTGAGCCCACAAGTTTGCCGTCAAGTTGCATATCAATGCGACCTGCCAATCCAAACGAAGGATCTGTCGATTGTTCCTTGCCTTCCGTTTCCGACTGTCCTCTATTTTCGTGTAGTATCAACTTCTTGGTCAATGAGCCTTCTTCACTTTTAGCCAGTGGGTACCAGAATCCCCGGCCCGTAACGACATCTGTATTTTGCACAGGTTGTTCTTGCTTGGCGACCTCTACTAACGGGAAGTACTCAAAACCGAAATCTAGCATCCGAGCATGATCGTTCCAATCGTTTCCGTCGTTCAGCGTTACTGCGGCGAGCTGCTGTCCGTTACGTGTAGCGGAACTGACCAAACATCTGAAAGCTTTTTTTGTGTAGCCGGTTTTCACTCCATCCGCACCTTCATACATCCGCAACATTTTATTTTTATTGTGCCAAGAGTATTCCCAGCTTTCATTGGGGTTCGGTGCGGATTTGTCCTCCGTGGCTACGATGCGTTTGAACACCGGATTGTGCAATGCATATGCCGTTAATCGTGCCAAGTCGTTAGCTGTTGAATAGTGACCTTCTGCATCCAGTCCATGAGGGTTCATAAAATGAGAATGCGTCAGACCGATTTGCTCCGCCTTTTTGTTCATTAACAGGACAAAGCCTTCTTCCGATCCACCGACATGTTCTGCGATCGCAGAGGCTGCGTCATTGCCTGAACGGAGCATGAGCCCGTATAACATGTTTTCAAGCGTCATCTCTTCACCTAACTTGAGATAGAGAGAAGATCCTTCTTTGGCAAAAGCCGTGGGAGACACTTTCACTTTATCATCCAGCTTGCTGTGTTCGATCGCTACGATCGCTGTCATGATTTTGGTCAAGCTGGCAATTCGCAGTTCTTTATCCCCATCCTTGCTGTATAAGATCCGGCCTGATGTGACATCAATGAGAGCAGCGCTTTGCGCATGTGTAGACGGACCTTGAATCGTTGCCTGGGCTTGAGTTGCCCCTAATGAAGACAGCAAGAAGACAGGGATAAGCATGCATGCAATGACTTTCGTTATTTTTCGCATCAATTCATTCCTCCGGGTCACTTGGAATCTTGTACTATCTTATGTTCGGACAACTTGGAGTATGTCCCATCGGGCAAAAACAGCAAAAATCCCTCACGCTGGGATGCGGGAGGGACGTTATGTATGAGACATTATATAAGATATGAAGGGCTTAGACGACAATCAAGCCTGATCCTTTTTATCCAGCATTTTAGCTACTTTTCGCATAATTCTAGAGACTCTCATTTGGCTAATGTCTTCCATATTTGCGGTCTGGGTTTGATTAAACCCTTCAACACGATGCTTCAGTACAGTCACTTCTTTCTCACTAAGCTTGCGCTTGACCGAATCAATAACCGCATCAACGTATAACTTGTCCAGAATATCTTCTTCAATATTCTCCCCGCTATAGATGGTATCCATCAACGTCACGGATTGAGTTTGTTGATCATCAGCACCTACAGGCTCATCCAGGTATTTCACACCTTTACCCACTTGAAGTGCTTTATTGATCTTCTCTTCTTCCTCATCAAGCAACAATGCGATTTCATGTGCTGGTGGGAGGTAGCCCATATCGTGCTCAAGTCGATTGATTCGGTTAATTAATTCCGTAGCTGTGCGAGTTGGACGAATAATGCTTGCACTATCTCTCAGAAAACATCTGATTTCTCTGACAATCGCAGTAACACTAAACGAACTGAATTTTACGCAACGCCCCGTATCAAATGCTTTAACCGCTTTGATGAATCCCAGACGACCCAGTTGAAGAATATCATCCTTCTCCACACAATGATTCTTAATAATCATTTCAGGTTTTCCAATATACTTATGAACAGAATGCCAAATCAAGTTCTCATTGACCAAAATACAATCCCCGAGGAAATGCTCATCGAGCTTACAACGTTCAATATTTTCTACTTCATCCATTGTGTAGTGCTTCTTATTTACCTGCAAATTCGTGCTAATATGTTCTGGAAATTTTCCCATTTGGATCTCCCTATGTAAAATTGATAAACGATCTTATAGTATTCAAATTCTATTGTTAAATGATGTTTATTGACCTTTTTTGATTATTTGAAGCATCTTGTTATGATGTTCCTGCACTTGATTGTAGTACCAGGTGCGAGCCTTTCCCTTATCTACATTGCCCTCCCCCTGATTGTACGCAATGGTTGCCGTACGAAGATTTCCGTCGTACTTATCCATAAGATATTCCAAGTATATAATGCTTGTCCTGATATTCGTTTCAGGCTGATGTAGCTCCTGTTTGCTAACTCCAAACGTTTTCGCTGTGCTCGGAAGAATCTGAAGTAAACCAATCGCTCCATGAGATGATACACTTTCCTCTAACATCCGGCTCTCTTGCCACATCATTGCCAGAATCCAGACGGAATCGATATCCGTATCCTTCGAATATTGAACTACCCACCTCACATACTTCAGCAGCTTTGTCCGGCTCACTGTTTTCTCATGGTGGAGTTCTATATACTGCTCAAGCATATCCGTCATTTGTATGTGCTCAGGAGCAACCGATTTAACTTGTTTCTGCTGTTTCTGTTGTTTTCCCTGCTTCATTGGCTTTACCTGCTCTGCTTCCGTTGCTTGGTATTGTGAAGCTAATACCACCACCGCAACAACAATACCTATTACTCTTTCTAAAGTGAGCAACAGATTCGCCCACCTCCTTACTGAAAGCTCTATATTATAGAAGGAATAATCTCATACATACGTTAGGATTGGTCTTGTTCACTTGGCTGATATACAATGATTGCTGCAAATTCCAACGTGTTACTGGATGGATCAACGGTGGAGGTAAACTCCAGTCCGGTAACGAACGTGTGTGGTTTGGATAACATCCATGCGTTGATTAATTCTTCCACACCTGTAGCGCTAGCGGACACAAACGTTTTTACAGCTAAATCCGAGGCGTAGTTTAACACCTTCATTGCTCTTCACCAGATGAGTCTTGTTCCTCTTCCTTTTTCTCTTCAATGAGTTGATTAAACTCCTCTTCGGTCAGTTCATGAATCTCCAATTCGTAAGCACTTGTCAGAATGTACCCCATACCATCCGTTAAATGAACGTTATAAAATGTCTGTAGTTCTTCATGAAAGGTACCCTCTTCGTAGTTGAATCCAATAACGGCTTTTTCGTAACCAGCTACACGACCAGCAAACCATACGTTGGCTTTCGTTGTTGCGCCGGTTGGCGTCTGGATTTCATGCATATTGGTCGGCGCGTGGATATACTTTCCAATCATACTGGCTACGATTTCTTCCGTTAATTTATCATCTTTTGCTTTGATCATATGAGTCATTGAATTATTCCTCCATTAGTTAAAGTCTAGCGAATATTCTTGCCCTTACATTCTCTATACGTGTTATCGGAGCGGCAGTTAAATTGGAGCCGTAGATGAAGTATTGGTTCCGCTGCTTAAGACCATATAGTTCGTCCGCATATGATGTACAGCCACGTCCAGATCAGCCACTCGTTTGGAGACAAAATCTTCGATGACAGGCTCCAAAGGCCTGAAACCTACACCCAAGATCGGTTTTTTATGTATATTAGCATGATGCATGATCACAATATCAGTAGAGGTCAAATGATCCATACCCAGATTAACCAAGACAGCATCAGCCTGTACCACTACTTTCTCAATGATCAAGGCATACTCCCTGTTGCTTAAATCAGAAGCTGTCGAAGAATCATGACTTGCCCAAGCGATATCCGAATACCCCTCTAGACGTTCCACAGAAAATCCTAAAACCACCACACTAAGCATCCTTGTTCCGCCTTTCTTTCTGTACTAATCTCTCTATACGACATAAAAAAGCACCCAGTTAAGGGTGCTCTCTCTGTTCTATGTAGGTTACTGAATCTATCTTCATCTAACTTAGGCTATTAATTGCCACTTATGACTACAATGCTTCGTATTTCTCACGAATCGCTTTCCATAACTGGGATATACGTGCCTTGGATACACCTAGCATTCCTGCAATCTCTACAAATTCATACCCCGAAGTCCGAAGCTTAAAGATTTGTTTCTCACGTTCGTTCAGCCTCATATTTTCCATAATATCTGTTACAAACTCAAAATTCTCATAAGCAAACCCCGCATGACCAAGCGCTAATGCGATGTCTGAGCTTTCCGATTCATCGCCACCACCCTGATCCGTGCACATGATCTGTACAGCATTAACCACACTGAGATTTTTCTCAGACATACACTTGCGGTACATGTCCTTAATTTTATTTTCGATAAGATGATCAACAAACGTCGACATTTTGGCCTTTTCTGCATCATACTTGTCCAGGGAGTTAACTAATTTGATCATAATCTCCTGGGTCACATCTTCTTTCTCCATCCCGGCAAATGTTTTACCTCTAAGCTTGTGACGACACTTCTCCTGAGCTTTATTCAGGAACATGTCTATATCCCCAATCTCAAATAAATCATCAAAACCCATAGCAGTTGTAGCAGACATTATTCATTTCCCCCATTAACTATTTAATTATCAGTAATCGTATTCTTTCTTCACAATCTAGTCGCTATCCAGCATGATCTTACTCTATATTCCCGCTATTGCTCCCGAAATCTCATATACCATATGTAGTCTTGTTACACACAATTGAAGCTAATAAGCCTAATTACACACAAACAATCAAGAAATCTCCCTTTGATCCGCCTCCCCATTCCCATCCTATTACATTCAGAATAACAAATACGAACTAATGTTCGCAACATTTATTTATTTCGTTCGCTTATATGCCTTTTACTGACTATATACGAAGTATACAGTGAAAGGTAAAGTAGCATTTTTTACAAACAAAAAGACCAACACAGAGCGCACCACTGGAAAATACCAAAATGGTGGAATGTGTCGGTCTTGGTCTGACATCTATTTCGTCCCAATTACCGAAGATATGGCCTTCAAGTTCTTTAACAAGGTTATAGGCTTCGTCAAGATTATTAATCTATTCGATCGCCATAAGGGTAGTATAAGGAAATATGTAGGATATTGTCAACAACAAAATTAGTTCCTAAGAACCTGTCCAGTATTCAAACGTTAGTTAATAGGTCTTAAGGCATGTTAATCTCATCATTTTTCAGCAGCACTTCAACATCCTTGTTCATCTTGAAGACTGTAATCTGCTCTGCAAAATCATGACCAAAAAATGTTGTGTCGATGTCTTCGATCTTCAGACCCATGTTGATATAGGAGAAAACGGGGTTGAAATCTTCTCTCATCATATGTGCTAGCTTCATCTTGTATTCGGCGAAAATTTGACTTGAGTGTGATTGCATATGTTCCAGCATGAATGCTTCAGGCTTGGTGAATTTTGCTGTAAACTTTAAGATGATAAAATGATTCATGATAGAGACTCTGGTATCTACCGGCCCGCGCTCAGTAAAATCTTTTCTTATTCTGGATGCCAACTTTGCGAGCTCTCTTTCCAAGTCTTTTATCTCAATGTCCCATCCCTCCTTGCCAATCATCCTGACCCCTTCTACTGCCCCTGAACATATGAATTCAACCTAGTTTAATCAAAACTGCTTGTACAAGACAAGTTTCAATGGATGCATTAAATCAAGTCACTATCAACTTTTCATGAAAAAGGAATAGACCCCAGAACTAGGCTTGGGGTATATCACTTTATTAACTATATTTTATAATTATTCAAATAAATTAGAAGTTGGTGCTGAAAAGCTAACATTAGTTAGCTTTTACGCTTAATTTATCATTTCATTGGTAAGCTCTATTTTGAGCAGGCTAAACGCAACCAGATTCAAAACGACATTGGCACCATAGTCTCTTTCGATCAAATCGAACGCTTCTTCCGTTGCTCCAACCAGATCCTCCTTATCCGAGGTCATCTCCGTTGTGACAATTTCCTCATCATTCAGTGCAAAGGTCAGCCTGTACAGCATCTGTATTCCCCTCCTTAGAGGTCAATTCAATATTTCGCACATCGGTAAGATCAATAATATGAACCACATCGTCTGTATCTTCCAACGTGATCGATTTCCCCTCGTTCTTGTGTTTGGTGAATAGTCGGCGATATTCTTGCTTAACCTCATCCGCAGTTAACGGGATTTCGCGTACGACCTTATCCGAATCTTTCTCTTTCTGTTGTAATCTAGGATTATCTTCCATCCAGTTCACTGTTTTTTTCTTCCCACTTCCCTTGAAATAGAAATGAGCAGTAAGTTCAATATTCATCGTACACTACCTCCCGGAATAATTACGTTCTCATACTACTTTCTCTATACGTCTTGATCAGCTAATTGTTAATGCTAATCTTCAATGCAGATGTGGGATACACAAACTATTTCGTTGTAAAAAGAAAAAAAGGACAGCATATGCTATCCTTCCGTATTAGTATTTCTTAACCGCTATACGATTGCCGTATGAGTCATATATATATTGGAAGTTAGTTTGAACAGGTGTTGTTCCCAACCTGGTGATGGACTTGGCCACCAATCTTCCCTCATCATCATACTGATAGATGACATCAACCAAAGTAGGAAGTTGCACGAAGTCCAGACCGTCATATCGATATATCTCACCAATCGAAATGACTAAGAAGGAATCATCCTGTGCATAACCTTCTGGAGAAGCCGGCATGGTAAGTACAGGTTCTCTAACCAGCTGCTCGGTGTAGTTGTCTGTAACGACTTGTCGAATAACTCTTCCCTGCATGTCAAAAGCAAAATATGTAACTACATCTGTATAATCTACCAAATCGCTGATCGATTCCCACGGATCAATGACATTCAGGCGTTTTCGTTCACCCCAAGTCATGCTCACATGTGTTTCTCCATCGCTGATCATATCGGCACTATGTGTGTCAGGATGTGTGTAATAATTGGCCTCAAGCTCGATGTTGGACAACTTTTCACGTTCGTTCAGAGTCATGATAACGTTATGACTTCCATCTGTTAACATATCAGCACTGTGTGTATCCGGATGGCTATAGATCACCGTTTTGGTACCATTAAGATTAATCGTTCCATTCTCAGGATGGTTCGAAACTCGATCACCACCCACCTTTACATATTTCCCACCGCTGTATGTATAGGTCGTTGATTCATTTTGATTGCTTGAGTCTTGGCGTACCAGATATAATCTTCCTGCTTCACCTACGGTTGGAAGTTCTGTTTTCAGTCTGACCGAGACCACGTTTCCTACTGACACTGCGTCCAGTCTGCCATCAAGTGAGGCATAAGAATCCCTGGCTTGTTTAACTTCACGTTCTACTTTGGCAGCTTTGCTGTATGAAACAATATCCATGTGGTGGTCCTCCTCTCACCTTGTAGTCAAACCAACGACCTCAATATCGAAGTTGGCAACATCTGTACCCAGATTTTTTAACGACAAGTGAAGTGTTGAAGTCCCATCTACGTCCTCATATGGCAAATCAATCATATCGTAAATCCCTTCCATAAAATTTCCCGTCGAGTATTGGGCATTGTTGAAATAGAGAACCTCTGGATGTGGACCCGCACTGTTCAAAACATGAACTTCCACATTCGTCTCTCTGGACGGAATGACCCTAATCGTTTTGATCATGAATCGAGGATGTTCCATGGGAATATCAATCATTGCCTTCGCCCCACCGCCAACATACTCTACTCTTTGGGCAAACGATACCGGCAATAGCACTTTTCTCATCTCCTCCATCAGTTTCCATGTCCTGTTCAAGAACCTTCCCTCCTTCTAGGAATATGTGTATCCGGATACCGTCGTGGACGAAGATGACTATCAGATGTGTTTCCACTTCCGCTGTAGGACCAATCCCCCCACGTTTTCCCCACTAACCCAGCCTGCTGGACAGGAATCTTGACCTTAATACACCAATCGAGCCCCGCATAATTTTGTTTCACTTTGAGGCCTCTTATGGTATCACGAATTAAACCTACTCCACTGGACTGGGTCAAAAATTTATGCTTGAGTATCATATTTTTTTCATTAGGAACTCCCACTCTGGTTCGTGGCCCATAAATATACTTATCCGTAACGTATCCAATCAATTGATCATTATGGTTGTCCAGCATCCTCCATGTACCCCAACGGTAGATGTCA
Organism: Paenibacillus sp. FSL H7-0940; assembly: GCF_037979415.1. Taxonomy (NCBI): domain Bacteria; kingdom Bacillati; phylum Bacillota; class Bacilli; order Caryophanales; family Paenibacillaceae; genus Paenibacillus; species Paenibacillus sp. FSL H7-0940. The sequence goes on along the minus strand of NZ_CP150280.1, from coordinate 1,258,960 downwards.
ATTAATTCAGCCGTAGTGGATAACGTTCCTAATGAATAGACTATTTCCTTACCTTCAATGGTGACCGGAACAGCATCAAGATCGTATCCAATGCCATGGAGAACTGCCGCCTTACTCTGGGTATAGAGAGAACCGCTCTCGGCGGTCCCTACAACTTTCCCTTGATGTATAGCCATGTCCATCACCACCTTAATTCATCAGGACAGCAACCGTAGCTCCTGATAAGAAGCTCTGTCCACCAATCGACAGCGAGTATACCTTATATGTTTTAGTGCCCACTTTGATCTCATCTCCATGTGAGACTCCGGCAGAAGGTACCGCATAGATATCAATAAGTTCGCCTCTAGGGCCTTCCACACCATTACACATAATAACTGGAGCAAGATGATAAAGAGACCCCCACCCTGGATTAACAGGAAGCATGGCAGAGTAAGCATCATAAATGTTATTCACCATCTGTTTATCTTTATCACGCAACGTCCGGATACCATTATCCCCGTTGTAGCTGAGGCCAACACTCAAACTCGAGGAATCTGTCTCTGTGGCATACCTGTTCAGAATTCCGAAGTAACCCAGATTGGATATACCGGTAACCGAGTTCACATCCCCCTGCAAATAAATAATAATTCGGTTTGGTTGAACTGAAACTTGGTAATCGATTAATAGATTCGTATCAACCGCACTCGTATGACATAGGAAGTCCTTTTTCACTTCGGCTCTGCCCAAAGGAATACTACCATCTGTTGCCATCACATCTTCAGCCACACTCACGGTCAATGTGTTTCCCGATGTTCCCTTCGTGTTTCCAACCTCAAGTCTGAAGAACAGTTTATCTGAACCTGTTGTTCCCACTGATTTGAGCACGATCACACTCGCTGTCTCGTAAAATACGGACCAGGGAGATCCCGCAATCGTTTTAAAACCTTGAACAATATTCGCGAATAATTCATTCATCTTAACTTTGCCTGTGAAATTAGCCATTCCTCATAAACACCTCCTAAATTTGGAAAAGTAATGCTCTTTGTCCACCACCAAGCAGTCTGGCACCATGGAAGAACTTCGGTCTTGAATACACAGGAGCCAGGTTCGAATTGTAGTAATAACGTCCATAGTCTGTATTCGGATAATCCTGATCTACGACATGAAACACGTAATACTTGCCATCATTGCCAAGATCCAGGATCGATCCGTCCGGGTGCTGCGCACTGTTTTTAAATACAATGGAACGCATACCCTTGAATTCACCCCTAGCTCCTTCAGATGGATGATAGACCATAAAAGGCGTAACATAGTATCTTGAACCTACACCTGGAGAAGGGATGGACTCTGTCCCAAAATTGTACAGTGCGTACTCCGTTCCATTCCGTGAAGTCATCACGACACCTCTGGGAGTGTCATATTGATCTGATATGTTGTTATCCGAAGCAGATAAAGGCATATGTGGGAAAACGCCATAAAATTTATTGGCAATCGCCGGGTCTTCTTGCTCTAATGGCTCGCATTTACCTAGGAATATTCGTACTGGGTAAGCTCGTTCCGGGTAGTTCAGACTCTCTCCATGGATAAACAGAATATCCTCATTCGTTATTACAGACCACTTATAGTTCACATTGTACTGCACGTTATGACACAAAAATGGCGTTTCCGTCATGAATTTATCTGTGTCCACTGGCGGATTTACGAATAGATCTGGTGATGCCACATTGCTTCCCAGGTTCTTCAGTCCCCAGCGAATGTTGACTCCCCTGGCGTGTGCAATCACACACATGGTAAATCGCATGGATGTATTTTTTTTATTGGTAAGCAGCGCATTTCCCCAGTTGGCATAAGTCGTTTCGGCCGTATGTATGGTATCCCAGTAAGGATCGAGTGCATCTTTCAATGTGTTAACAAGCGTTGAAGTAAACAAGCTTAGCGTACTGGTAAACTCGTGTCTGCGAATCATGGTCATGCACTACACCTCCTTCTCGATCTCGAATAGCAGCACCCGTTGTCCGCCACCGAGAAGTAACGCTGAATCGAAGAAGTAGGGTTGACCCTGAACATATTTTCCTGCCGTGGTAAACCACCCTTGATGGTTTGCAGGATGCGCTTGGGAATAAGCATGGAATACATAGTACCGTTCATCACCAAGATCTAGGATGGAACCATCGGGATATTTACTAGCATCCTTTAATACCGCTGTTCGTACCCCATGAAACTCTCCTCTAACCCCTTCATTAGCATGCCACACGTAGAAAGGTGAAATAAAGAATCTACCTCCTACTCCTGGTGAAGCGATTTGACTATTCGTAGCCAAGTTATAAAGAGCATTCTCAGTTCCATTTCTGGATTTCCTTACGTAGCCGCCGCCTGCTCTATATTTCAGCTCATCAGCAGCGTCATCAAGCCCCATAGGGAAGTGACTAAATACTCCAACAAAATCATTAGCGATTAGTGGGTCCTCATCTTCAAACGGTCTAAGCCTCCCTAAGTAAAGACGTATAGGATAAGCAACCGTTGTATTATTCTGGGGTTCGCCGTATAAAAAGATATATTGTTCGGTAACAAAAAGCGTCCATTTAAAGTAAACATTAGTAAGTGAATTAGTTGTATCGCTAGTCCCAACATACGAATCCCCCGTATGCAATGGAATTTCACTAAGATGGCCTAGTTCACTGTATAAGTCTGGAATGACTGCAGCGCCATTATTACGAAATCCTGTACGTAAAAGATAGTTCTTATAATACAAACGGTCACTATATGTATTGGCCATGGAAAGATTACCACATATTGTAAAAAACATACTGGGATCTTTAATATTCTTCGCTGTGATTGTACCCATATTACTCGAAGTCATGGTGCTCCTGTTCCAAGCTCTGGGTGTAGCATAACTATTATTGGTACTAAGCGTCCACTCCCAGTGAATATCTCCATAGAGATCTTGTGTCACCGTATCATATAATGTTTGAATGAAATTTGTACAATACGAGTAAAACTCATAACGACGCAGGGCACCTAACAAAATATTTTCAGCCAACTATCCCACCTCCTTAAGCACCAAATCGGATTTTCATTTCGTGAAAGATGTTCTCTTTAAGTACGGTTAACAGAATTGATTTCACCATGTCACTTCTCTCGGTTATGAGATTCTCTTGATAAGACTGCTCTTTGTCCCCAGCTCCATCCTCTGTCTCCACACCACTAGCAGCCTCATGAATTTCAGGTAGCCCTTTAAGTGAAGGCAGAAACTTATGAGCCACATTATCAAACAGGATATTGCTTTCAAATGCAAAGATCAGGATTTCAATTTCCTCTGTACTGAATGGCTCCGAGTGATTCCCCACTAATTTATCCATAATGGTATGTAGAGCAAATTTTACATCCTGCACGGTCCTCGTCACGTCAAATCACAACCTTTCTAATTTTTACTTGTTTGATGTTACCGCTAGCATCGTATTCAAATGCCTTCTGAACTCCCTGGCCGTCATAGATCAAGGTCTCAGTCTTAACGGTACCATCTGTATTGTAAGTAAACGATGTTTTCTTCAATAGCTGTGGAGTCAAATCTACTGAAAATACTTCCTCCGACTCGATGTCACCATTAGAGAAGTAGTTATACACGACATCCAGTTCAAGTGTACTTCCTTCAAGAAAGACAAGCCTCCTCCGAATGTCTGTGTCATCGAAGGTAGCACCTCCTTGAAGCACATAATACTCTGCACCATTGTTGATTTCGCGCAGTACTTTCCCCGTAATGTCACGCTGATACTCAATGGACTTGATCTGTCCGTTACTCTCAGTTACCTCCTGTCGTTCCAGACTTCCATCCGGGCTATAGAAGTGCTCAATGGTGCGGTTGATCCCTCCATCAATCTTCTCCGTATGCACTTTTCCATCTGGATAATAGGTATATTCGGTTACCGAAGTGGTGTTAATAATTGATCCACGACCAATGACAGTTACTCGGGCTTCCTTGGGCACATCAAAAGTAAACCGTATAAGCGTATCATTATATTCAATGTAATCGTCTCCTGCATCCATGCGTATTCCATCCAGAAATACCTCTGCAGAATTTGAACCAATCACATATCTGGGCACTTGAAAATCTCTAGTCGTCGACAACCTGCTGTTAGGAGCAGAAGTGAAATGGAATACGGATTGATGCTCCATAGTGCCTCGACTCTCAGCGAGTTCAAGACGACTCTGCATGTTGTCGAGTCTGTCCTTGAGAGCATCATAGACGACTCCATTTTTGTCTTCTCTTGAAACCACAACTTCTTTAGCAGTTGCTTCTAATTGGGCTTCCATCGCTTTGATCGCCGTATGATGTGTAGCAATTGTTGTGGTTTGCTCACCAACGGTTTTTTCCAGATCATCTACACGAATTCCCAATGCTGACATGTCATTTTCAACAGATCCCTTTGTTAAGAAATACCTGAAATCCAAAGCCGTGAGTGAAGTTGTTGGAGAAACTCCAACATCGAGTCCACCAATGATCATGGCATCCTTGGGCTCTTCTTGATCTGAACTGTAAGAGTACTGCCCATTTTCATGAAGAAAAATATAATATGTCGTATTTGCCACAATGTCTGGAATGCTGAATGTCTGGGTAAATTGATCCACAATAATCTTGTTGATACTGGCTCGTCCTGCATTAATCGTAACTTGGACACTGTTATTTGCATCTAGGTACGTGGGGTTGGTAACACTGAGATCCTGAATGGGTTGCTTCGCTACAACTTCAATCGCTTTCTCCAACGTGTCAAATCGATGATCTATGGATGCCTCTGCTCCACGTGCTTCTTTTATCTCCGTCTCCGCAAGACTCAATCTCTTCTCATGGTCATCCTGACTCTTGGAAATGGTATTGACATCTGCTCTTGCCGTCAGAATATCCTGCTGAACATCATCCAATCGTGAGCTGTTTGAAGTAACCTTAGTCTCGACATCGCCTAATCTCTGCTCATGATCTTTTACTGCATCTCGGCTATCGTGTGCAGATTCTTCTACGAGTGTGATTCGGTCACCTAGACTGAGCGCAGACCCTCTGGCTTCTTCCAACTCTGCAAGATAGGAATCAATCTCATCATGCGTACGGACCCCAATATCACTTAATTCCTTATGACTCTTGGCGGATGATCGATGAGACTGGTTAATTCTTACTGACATTTGACCACCTCCATTCATGCCTTACATGATCTATACGTAATTACTCCAATACGATTAAGTCATATGTATGTCGAATACATCTGTAGCGAAAATTTGACCTGGGAAGCATACCTGTCTTGAGATTCTTCCCTTTCCATTCGCAGCCAGAATGGATAGGACGCTCCTGGTAGAATGGTAAACGCGGTGATCGAGTAGCTGAAAGACCCAGGAATGCCTTCAACATCAGGCGCAATCTGCACTTTATCCGTCCCGCTTGTGAGCGCAAAGGTTACATTTTTAAAGTCTCCTGAAATCATGGGGTTCTTGGCAAACATTCGAACTTCTTGTGTAGCAGAACCACCTGCCGTTAAATAGCCTAGAAACCTATCCGTGTTGGGATAGAGAAGCACATCGAAATCTTCTCCTGTTTCAGGATTTGATTCTTTGTAATATAAATCTGGTGTAACCTCAAAATACATTAGGTCTCCCCTGTATAACTTTATAGAATCCATGGCCTGAAACCGATTTCCATCCGGAAGCCTAATCCCAAAATTGCCCTCAAACGGATATGAATATGGATCCATGTTAAAATGTACAACCGTTTCTTCAGATCGGCATACCCTGGACTCAAGCACAACACCATTCTGATCGATTAGATCAACCACAGTTCCTTTGGTTAGATTGTCTACGGTAATAGATGTTCCTTTGTTGAGTCGAATATACTGAATATGCATGGGGTGATCCCCTTCACCCTTCAGATACAGACCAATTTTAGGGGCTCCCACCAGTTCTACAGAACCAATGATGTTCCAAATCATGCCATCATCCGACCAATACGCCGTATAATAGTTATAGTCTCGAATCAAACGTATCCACGGGTAAGTCTTCAGCAAAGGCTTTGGCAAGGACATATCCAAAAACTCTTCAATCTCCATGTAGTTATGTTCATCTACAAACACGATAACTCCACCGTAACATCCCTCTGTATCGGGATTGTAACTGTTCTTCACATCCATGACGAATTGCTTCATATCTGTCAGAGGTTTATAGAACATATACAGCGGATCTTGGCCATGTTTGAGCACCAGGCTGCCACTACCCGCTTCATAGCGAGTAGCATCGTTAGGGAGTACTTCCCATTTGGAATCCAGGTTGGAGCTTACGAACGCATCCTCATAAATCCTGCCTGACTCTTTCAATCTCGCAACACCCATACAGAACCTCCTTTCTTTACGTGAATAACCAGATGCGTTTACCGATCACACACATCTTGGGCCTTGCTTTCCAAACTTCCAGCAAACATTTAATAAGCGCTTCAACACACTTGTCTCCCCCACCACCTTCGCAGTAAGGAATGACATAGACGTCATCACAGATCCAGTTGGTCAGTTCCATCCAATCCAGATTAGCGTATTCGTAACTACGCGTACCCACTTCCTGAAGTGAGGTGAACACCCATTTGAACTCATGTTTGCCTTTAGGCACTGGATGTGAAAATGTATAGTATCCACCCTCTTGAGTGAATGTTTTGATAAGCTCATCGTCAATGAAGAAATCCAGTTGACAATCAAACGGCTCAGGCACCCACACCCATCTTTCGTAGGCTTTGAAGTCATGCACCCGGAAGGTGGTCAGATATCGTTTTCCTGTCCAATCGCTGATTTGCCCCTTCTGATCTGTTGTAATCTCCACCTTATACTTGCTATAAGGCTTGGGAGCCAGATCATTCAGTTCGAAGCCACGGTACCCATCCCCGTAATACTTTTCATCCCATAACACTTTGCCATCCTCGCGGGTAATTTTTACGCGCATATTACTGTTATCGCAGCCGCCCATCCAGATTGGTTTGTTATTCCAAACTTCAAAGTGAGTCACCTCAGCCCAGGATGGATCTAATTTGCTAATATCGTCAAGTTGCATCGATCCGCCCCAGATCATCGCTCCATCTCCCGGGCAGCCCTGTTCAAATCGAATGCGAACCTCATAACTTTTCTTCTGATCTGATGTATTTTCTACCTCAATAGAAATGATTTGGTCATCTTCATTTGTGAATGGTCGAGTATCAATTACTTGGCCTTCTTCAAGAGTTTCGATGACAATTTTCGTTCCGGAACAAGCTCTACTTGTATTTTTATATAAACGAATTACATCGAGCCAGGCATGACTTCCACCATCTGGCGCAGTCGTAACTGGTCCGGGCGGATTCCATGAGTCTTCACTTGGATGTGGAGACTCTCCTTCTCCATACAGTAATCCCTGAGCGTCTCCGCAGAAAGCATCCCATGTCTCTAAAAAGCTACCTCCGCTGAGAGTGAATCCACCAGCATCCAATCCAGAAGCCGTAGTTTCACCCCTTTTTTTATGAAGGGTGTACTCAATTCGATAGGTATGACCAGGTGTTAAAGTTTTAAAGCTGTCTGTAAATTTTCTAGGCTCTCCGTTTAATAAATTATAAGTGGCACTTCCCGCTTGCATATCTAGTGTTAAATCCCATATTACTGCTTGTACTTTCGTTTCATAATCATAATCGGGATACCCAATCAAACTATTTTCATTTTTACTGTAAGGGTCTTCAGTATGTATCTGCAAATTACCAATAGTCGCATGATAGCGGACATTTTGCTTGTTTTGATCATTATCTGGATAGGTATCCGTAACTCCAATACTTACTGTATACCTACCTGGTCGGGGTACATTAATTACATCAGATTGATAGGATGCTGCCGATTTTTCCCAAAATTCATTGGTGAAACTGTCATAATCAACAGTGGTACTATTGTATCCTCTGTTGTTATTCTCTTCATGGATTAGCTTTTTTTGTTTTGACTGACCTTCAGGATAGAAATATACTCTAAGTTTAGCTCTTGGGTTCTTGTCTACAAGGTAACTAATAAATTTATAGTTAAGTCTGAATTTTCCTTCACAATGAAAAGAAATTTCTATTTTTTTCGTGTATTTACTATCAAAATCAGAATTATTATCTCCTGGCTCTGTACCTTTAACGTTTATAGAATAATAAGATGTTCCCAAAAATTTAGGATATCTTACTCCTGAACTTGGAATGATAGTTGGAATAATTTTTCTTAGACCTTGAACTTTTTTATTTTTCACCGGATAAACGGTAATTTGCTCATTGTATAAGATACTTCCAGTAGGTGGAGCTTTAAAATACCGTGTGACTGTCTTACCTTCATCCAGCACTTTAATACCCTGCATACCATTATCACTATAAATTAATCCATCGTTCTTCCATCCCCACTGGCTAGACTGTGCTGAGTTTCCGTCATATGGGACTTGCCCATATTGAATTTTGTGAGTTTGAGTACCTGCTGGAAAACAGCTTTGTCCAAAAGGATCGGTGACTACATCTCTTATTTGCTCATTTGCTGTACCATCTCCACCGGTATTTCCAGAGCCTCCGGAGCCTCCTGAACTTCCCGCACTAGGAGTATATGCCTTCCCATCCTGGTATATCCAGCGGAATATATGATTACCAGCAGGGAGGGGATACATACAATCTGTACCTTTATCACCGTTGGATTGACTTCCTGTCCATACGCTGATGCCATCTATTTGTAGTTCCAACTTCTCCCCCGTATCAAAGTCGCCACCATACTGCCAGCATATATATCCAGAGTTATTCATTGAAGCTGTAAATTCACAAATAAAATTTTGGTTATGTCCCTGCGCCCACATTACACCATCTCCAACCGGGATTGGATCAGGGGGATTGTCAGGGTTATATTGCGGAGGTTTGATATCTTTCCATTTCCAACCACCAATAAATTTCAAAGACGGTTTATACACATCCTTTTTATTAAATAACTCTCCAAATATTTCGATGTCTCTTGAAGTCCCTTTATCTGGGTCATAATTGGAATCCATTGCAGGATAGATTCGCATGTGCTCTTTAATTTTTAATTTGGCACCAGGATTGAGCTCTGCGCTGTATGTAATTGTATCTCCATTTGTTTGTGTAGATGCTCCAGCATCGGTTACATCCCATCCACGTGTCACATCAACATATGAACCTAGCGGTGACGTTGTACGGTATGTATTACCCGTGTTATTACCATAGGTGAACAAATGATTCTTCTGATACTTAAATGGCTCCTCTGTCAATCTATCTTGAATATGAAACTCTATGATGTTGTGTCCAGCCTCTAATGGAATACGCACTAGTTCCCTGGCACTTTGCATGGACGTATAATGTACTAACATTCCGTTAACTTTTACTTCAAAAGCTTCAGTAGGTCTAAGCAAATGCGCGTAACTGAATACAAACCACCCCTCATGATCTAATATCACCTCTGTCTGTGCTATCATATTCCCTTCCGTTGGTTCATCCAAACGTAAAATATCTTCTTTACGGATCCATCTCGGATTTCCCGACATTAACCATTGATATTTTCCAATTCCTTGTCCATAGTGAAACGGTTCCCAATGATCAATCTCTCGCGGAGGACAAGTTACTTCGAGTGAACCTCTCAAGTCCACGGTCGTATCCGGCCCTGCAACAATTTCATATTCGATTTTAGCCTGGTTAGTCTCCGTTTCTGAATATTCCCCATTCAGTCTCCACTCCACACCATGCACTGATGTAGCATAACTGCCATGATCTCCATCCCCGCGCTGAGTGCGTTCAAGCATTTTATCATCAAAAAATAACTGATAATCATGATCGGGATACGGCTCTTCATCCACCCCCATCTTGTAAGCAAATGAAACCGTTCCATCACATTCGTTATCCAGATCCATCGTCATGGTTTTCTTACGTAAATCATCCGTAATGAACTGTCCTTTAAAATGGGCCTGTGCCACACTTTGCGGTGATCTTACAACCCAGTTTCCATACTCATATACGTCCTCACCATCCAGATCAATATCCAGAGGTGCAGGCGGCTTACGTGTATCCACAATCTCAACGACTTCAACATCCTTAATATAGATGCCATTGTTCTGCCATACTTCAGGTCTCATTTTGCGAATTAACCAGTCGAACTTGTACATCTGTCCTGGCTGCAACGTAAAAGCCGCTTCCTGCCATCCGCTATTCTCGCTCCATTCACCTCCGACTTGCTGCCCATTAATATAGAACAGCATGCCATTACCGCGCTTGGCACTAGCCAGGTACTTGAACCTGATCTGTCCATAACGCTTCACACGCCAGTTAAATGTAATTTTGGATGAGTTGCCAATCTCCAGAAGTCCTAGGTCCAGTTTCAAGATCATCTCTGAACCAGATTGTTCATTTCGCCCTACGGAGTGGACAGCTACCCATTCCTGATCCTCCGTTGATGATACATATCTGAAGAAATCAGGGAATTTATTCGAGAACGGAACATCCTTTTTCATCGAAAAGAGTGGAATCTCATATACGGTTGCATCAAAATGATTAAAGTAATTCCCACTAAAATGATGGTAGTAGGGTGCCGGACAAACGGGCAATGATACACCATGATGACTACCGCCAGGCTTCTGAGCATTTTCAAGAATCTTGTGAATACAATCTTTAATCATCTGCAGTACTCGCTGATATTGTGTTTTATCTGGAGGCTGCTGTTGTTCTACCCACCATTCAATCCTGCGATACATATTCCACAGTGCTTCACGGCATCGTACACTCGCATACCACGACTTATCTTTCAGATATTGCTCAATGATTTGATCAATACTATTTTCCAGTGCATCCAATTGAACCGTCTGCCATCGTCCGATCTGACCGTAACCTGGATCACCCAGAATAGGATTATTTTCTTCACCATGCCGGTCCGTTTCACTCCTCGGTGCATTGGGACTCTGCGGTAAATACGCAGGGTTATTGGGGTTACCGTAACTTTCGTCCGCAATCTTCGCTCTCATATTGGCGAACAATACACCTTTCTGTGATTTGGAGAACAAACCAAATGTATGACCCATACCAATCACCTCCCAATCTCTCTATACGACAAAAAGAGCACCGAGTTAATCGGTGCCCGTCAGATCATATTGCAATTTCGAATCTGTGTAGATCTGGAGTTTATTTTTCATGACCGACACGGACAATGTATACCATTTTTCCTTCTCCCACTTAAAGGGTTGCATCGGAGAACCCACTGCAGTTGGATTGCCAGCAACGATTTTATATAGCTGCATCGGCGTTCTCATATCCAGACTGTTATCGCTGTCTCCTCCATGAACCATAAACATCCAATAATTATTTTCATCGAAGTATTTGAAAATAATTCCTGCGCCATTCCCTTCCGTACTTGTATCCACCTTGAAATCAATGGAGAACTTATACGTCTCAGCCAGGAAATTATTGCGGTACCATCCACTGATGTCCTTCGTATCTGCCTTAGAATAAAACTTTCCAAGCAATGGATCCCGATCCCAATCGCCTTGACCGAATTTAGTCCAATCGTCAGACTGGGATAATTCCAGCGCATCCATATCCTTGGAATACGGATAGTACACATTAAATGGATCATTCGGATCATAGTCCTCCGGCACACCCAAACCACCTTCCCAATCTTCAGGATCCATCCCTCGATCGAGCAGATCTTCCGAGTAATCGAATATGAGACCCTGTGCCATGGTATCCATCATTGGAATGTAAGCATCAGCGGATTCCCGTTCAGCCACCGGGTGATCAGTCAGTGTGAAACTCTCACGCGGTTCCATCTTGGCTTCGTGATACATTTCCATAAGATGAGCTGTTCTCTCGGGAAGGAACGCGTGCAACTGTTCCAGATACTCTGCTCTTTTCTCAGGTCTTTCAGCGAAAATAAAACCTGTGATGACTTGAGAACAGCGTTCTTCAAATGAAGCCATGAGAGAATCAGGATCTTCAATTTCAGACAATCTGGCGTTCGCTATACCAGTCGGCAACTCTCTTGCAATGCTAGATTCACGTTCCTCTGTTATCCCTTCAAAATCATCTTCACTAAGATAACCCGGGTCTATTAACTTACTGCCAAAGCTCTCGCCGTCATTAACAATGTAACTTGTGTATGGAAGACTATTTCCGTAACTTAACTCCTCACTGGAGAAAGCAAACCTCTGGAGTGTGGTACCATATATCTCATCAAAATGCTCACCAGCTCGCTCATCCCCAACGCCACTTTCCATTTCATGTGAATGACCATATCGATCTATTTTCTCCGCTGCGAATTGCTCCCAATCCAGAGTCGTGCTTCTTAACAAGTTCATTCCAGAATCCAATTGATGGTTATACGCGTCATAAGAACTTCTGGAGCTCATGAACGAATTATCTTCAATATGAACGTCTCTCGTTTTAAGGTAAGCATATTCGCTTTGGATCAGGTCTAGCTGTTTATATTGGAAGCCAACCAGTTCCATGTCCATAATGGATTCATTAAATTCCTTGTTTCCGTAGAACATGTCCTGATCCAACGATCCATTTCGCAGCTTCACTACATCATTGATCGTCTCATGGGTATGCGCCCATCTTTCAGCTTTTACCCCCAAAAGGTTGTCATGCAGGAATGCTGACCTATCCTCTTTATTTAACTCAAGCGTTTGGATCAAATCAGCTTCTTTACCGTTTTTAAACGCATGAATTTGCTCATCAATAGTGGAATCTTTGGCATTTTTCAGACCATACATGTTCTCTTCCAAATATCCATATTGCGGTTTGTCAGCGAGAAGATTCTCTTCCATATTACCGTACTGGGGTTTATCCGCTGAGAGAGCAATCTCTGTTGTTCCATACTTCAAGTTTGTTCCACCAACAATCTCAACCGGAACATCACCGTATTTCAGATTTGTTCCCCCAACAATCTCTACAGGTATATCTCCATAACTGAGCCCCGTCCCACCCACGGATTCCACTGGAACATCAGCATATTTCAAATTTGTACCGCCTAGTGGTAGCGTGAGGTCAAGGTAACCATATTGCGGTTTATCCGCTATAAGTTGTTCTTCAAGATTAGCAATCTTTTCAATCGTGCTATCAGTTGTCTCATGAAGGTAAGCGTCATGAGTAAGCTTATAGGCAAGGATCACATCATGATCCAGTGCCGAATCCTTTTTACTCTTTATCGAATCATAGATTAGTTCGACCAAGTCAGTATCTTTGATATCTTTACCACCGTACCAACCCTCACCATGCAATTCACTTAAGCGTAACTTAACAACTTCACTCTCAATCTCATGGACTGATGCCTCTTTCACGATTCTTGTAAAATGGTTATCTTCAAGCATGAGAGATAATCTATTCATGTTATCCGAAATGATTTCAACGTTTAATTGTCCTTTGCGCATGATTGAATGAGCCGTCAGCATATCGTCAAGATTCGCAGATTTCATTACAGTAGTGGCTAGAGATATCTCATCTTGCACGGATCCATATCGATCTACCCTAATCGCTTCAGAAGTAATATTTACCAACGTGGATTCCCAAGCTTGCCGCATACCTTCGTTAAACTCAATATCCATCGCACCTTCTCTTGCCCACGATGAACCAAGCGTATATCCAATCTCAGCTACTCCATCTCGATATTTCGAGCTGCTTATGGAATAATCCTCGCTGAGCAGCGCAGATCTCCATTCCAAAGTCGCCAGTGAGTAATCTATATCAATAGCTGCCTGACGTGGTTCAATCATGCCAATAGAATAGCTCTCATTCAAATACAACTGTCTGATCTTGGCTGTGCCTATGGAGTACTCACCACTGATTAAACCTTCTCTTATTGGATTAGTAGCCATAAGTTGTTGATCATACGAGTATCCCTCACGAGTCTTTGACGTTCCAATAGCATATTCGCTGTTCAAAAGCATCTGGCGCAAGTTCGTGCCACCCATGGTGTATTCATCATCAATTATTCCATATCGATACCGGGAAACCCCGCCCATATTAAATTCGGTATGAATCACACTCTCACGGTTCATGTTGGAACTCACGATATGATGGTCGAGAGCCATTCCGTCCCGTTTATATTTTGCGCCTATCCCGTACTCATCAAAGGTTTGTCCTCTGCGTTCAACTTGACTTCCTTCATACGCTGGGTCATCCGGGAATAATCCCCCTCCAGGATTCAGGTAACCTAATGAATCTTCAAACTCAATAATAGCCGGTCTTGCATTAAAATCTGCGCCGTAAATGACTTCCGTAATTTCGCCATGCTGATCTTCCTTTACTTTCACTCCCTCGAAAACGTCTGTCTCTAGAGTAGAATTACGTCTGTTCAGTTCAGCCGATCGAGATTCATCCTCAAGTACTGTTATGCTCAAATCTTTGGATGCTTCTGAGAGTTCCGTCCCTATATCACCAAGCTGAGATTCCTTCGCACCTTCGAAATTAAAGGAAATGATGCCTGATCTGCTTCCTTCTTTATCAGCTGTTAAGATCCCACAATCGATTAACGCATCTACCCGCTCTCTAACCCCAGCCAAAAACGGTTCATCAAAATAAACCGAAGCGTCTGCATTATTCACAGCTTCCATCATCATTTCCAGGATGACTGCCGGGCTGTTCTCCAAGATCTCCCCAACAATAAATTCCTCGTCCAGATATCCAGGGTATGCTTTATTCCCCAACCATCCTCCACCAACCAATTTGTCTAAAAGCTCGTCTCGAATCATGGTTGGTCGGCTATTATCTCGGATGGATTGCAGGATTGTTTCCAGGTGTAGCTTTTTAGACTCTCTATGTGATACAAGTGGTTTGTCAGTCAGATGTACATACTTCTGTTCATCGTTCTTTCCATACGAATTTAGCTTTTCGAGCATGGTAGAACGTAATAATTCTTTGTCAGCCAAATGGTCCTCAGACTCAGGTAACCACAAATCATGAGCCAACGCTCTTTCTGCCGTTGTTGAACCAGCCGTATAGCTTTCAAAGGATGCTTTTCTTTCTGCGCCTTCCTCGCTGTTCGGAATGAACAAATTCCTTTTTTCTGTTTTTGCAGTATGGAACTTGTCCTCAATATAGCTATCGAACTTGCTTTCCCTTTCACCAAGTGATTGCTTGTTGAGTATTTCAAGAGCCTCTGCAGTCACTCGTTTGCCTAACCTACTCTCCTTCTCTACATACCCAGGAACCTTACTGATCCTTCTGCTCTCCTGCAAATCTCTGAAAACAAAACCGTGCTCCTTACTTTCACGATAAGCCTGTTCTGCATGACGGTCCACCTCACTATGAACCACATAAATTCGTCGTGCCTTAGGACGCTTATGCTCAATATACATTTTCTCCACATAAACTCTTTGCCCCGTAGTCAAATCACCTATGACGTTCATATCTTCTACTTGATCTCGAACAGCCCAAGGAAACTGTCGTTCCACATCCGTAATAGTCCCTATATCTCTGGATGCCAAAATGATACCGGATGCTGTAGTTGCTGGATGTTTGTCTATAATTCTGTGAGCTTGGAGCGGATGCCAAAGGGTATCACTCGGACGAAAGACTAACGCATTTCGATGTTGGTCACGGCTGCTTTGACTGAGATCATCATGAAAGTAAAGTTGCTTGTTGACTTCTCGCGTACTTCTCATTTCGGTATGTAGAACAGTGGGGTACTGACGATCCTTCAGTTTGGCAAGAACATTCTCATGAGTTGTCATTTCATTCTCAATTACCCGCGTAGCCTGATTCAGTCGTGAAAGAAACATGTTCTCTTCGATGTCTCTGATTGCTTGAACAATTGTGCCTGTAGTCGTTCCACCAAAAGTTGTTTCTCGCACAGCTGTTCCCAGTGTATGCATGAGTGTCAATTGTGAAATGTTATCCACTCTTTGGGCTAACGGCAACGTCCGATCAAGGTGCATATACTTTATTTCCTGAAATCTACGAATATAAGCAGTCGACATATCAGAGAGAATGGATAATTGCTGATGATCATCTACCCTTTTCCCAATCATGGTAGCTTGTTCAGCAAATGTTTCTTTATGAACATCACGTAAACCTAGCAGATCCTGATATAGAATTTCCACGTCTTGTTTGCTTACCTTCCGGGATTGAAGGCTTCTCTCCAGTTCTGTACTTCTGAAGTGGTCTTGAATGGCTTCTAACAAAAAGTCATTTTGTGCCCGGCGTCCAATGATCTTCTCCACTTTCTCGAAAACCTCTGCCACATCCATATCCGGTTTATCGTTTCGAACAGAGTGTATCAATTGTTTAATCACCAGTTCAGAGCTGTTATCTTGCTCTGCACTATCTGCATAGTCCGCAATCATCCCAAATTCACTAACCCTGAAACTGATTTTTCCAGGCTCCAGCTTATCCAGATTCTTAACAAAGTTACGAGTTAAACCCAAATTACGGACAATCTTCAGCTCTTTATCGTTATCTACGCGCCAGCCCTCTGACATATCTTCAGGAATGAATGAGTCCTTTAAACCTCCGGGTCTGTGGCCCTCATCTTGATGATCCATCTCCAAAGCTTCAATTAACGCAGACCGCTGCATTTCAAACGAAAATTCCATGACATCGCCTTGCTTGGTAGCTGAGCTCGATCCTTCCATGGAACTGTGCAGAAGTCCTTCTTTATCCTGTTTAGCTTCACTTAGGACAATAAATCGTTCTTCTCCTTCCAGATCCTTGCGAATCGCTTCCACAAGTTGATGATTAAATCCATGTGAGATCGATCTTGCCATGTAAAAATCAAGCATCAGGACACTTGGATACCGGCTGTAAGGCATGTATATAAATCGATAATCCTCAGGCCTGCTTCCTGTAGTTCCGACTGTAAACAGGTAACCGTACTGAGTTGTCGTGTAATCTATAACGGTGAAATCAAACTTATTGACTACTTGACTCACGTCACTGCCCCCTTCCAACTAAAAAAAAGGGAACCCCTGAGTGGAGTCTCAGAAAGTTCCCTCTCACTGAATCTATACGACTCAGCTTTGATTCAGTTTAACTTACGCCGTATAACGGACTTCCTTCAGAATAGCCACACCCATACGTTGGTTGGCAGACAGATTCATGAAATTCTGCGCTGTATCGGTATCGAAGTAACGATACACTTCTTGGTCCCAAGACTTGCCTTCCACATCAATAATTAACTCATCCAGGTGAAGGATATTATGCTTCGTAACCGCGATGCAGTTGTCGAATTGACCGCGGTAGCCCTCGTAAGGGTGAACCACGTAGATCGGAGACAAGTGATATTTGGATGTCCATTTGGACGCCTGGAAGCCTTGAGGCTCCAGTTCCAACCCCGTATCCCCCAATTCCGGATCTTGATAAGCTTTCCCCTTCGGTGGAGCTTGAGTAATAAAGGAAGGATAGTGCTGCTGGAATTCAATACCTGATTTGGTTTTCAACATCTGAAGTGTGTTGTTACCTGCAGAAGTATATTGACCGTAGTAATACGTTCCTGTTGTTGCAATCTGAGAGATATCTGGTTCTTCGATTACTGCTCCAGCTGTCAGCATTACATTTCCGTCTACGTCATTCAGGTTGTATTTGAACGGTTTCAATGCACCTGCATACAGGAAGGATTTTTTGTAATCAAGGAAGTTTACTGCTGGGTCCGCAACGAGAACCATCGCCAAACGATTGTTCATGACATTTACATACATGTATACAGGTTTTTCTTTATTCCGATCCGTTGGTGTATAGTTTTCCAGTGCCCATTGGTAGAGTACCGGATGTCCTGTTAGCTTGAATGTAGGGCGAGTGGTAACTGGTAGTGTAGTTGGTTCGCTGCCTTCCAATCCTTCAAGCAGCTGAACAGTCAACGTACTATGCTCCTCATAGGCTGGAACTGGTGCAACGACGCGTGGTACCAGAGCATGATTAATGAAACTAACATAGAAATGTTTAGTAATCGGTGTTGCTTGTGTTCCAATGGTCATGATCCCGCGAAGAATAAGTTCCTGAATACGGTCACTACTGTCCTTTTCTTCGTAAAATACTTCCCACAGATTTTGTTCCTGAGACTCGCCTGCAGTGGATTCAAATGGGAAACTCTTAAACCCTGTAACTTCCTCTTTCAGTTTTGTCAACACGTCCTGTGAAGTAGTGATTGTTTCTACATATTTAAAATTTGCCATTATGTAATCCTCCTTATTTTATCTCTTTCAAAAATGCAATCGTAATTACATCTGGTGATGGGGAATGCTTGAATAGATTCAACGGACTCTTGATACTGAAAAACTTGTAAACCTCTGTCCACGTACCCAACGCAGGTTTGGAAGGATCTTTCAGAATTTCTGTATCTACGATTAATTCATCGCGATTGACCAAATTATGGTCGTATATCGCAACTACACCGTCCATATAACCCCGATATCCTTCTGCCTGATGCACAAGGTAGATTGGGCTTGCGTGATACTTTCCTGTCCAGAGAGATTTCTGGAACCCATCCGTATCTACAATCAATTTCGAGAGGCCCGGGGGAAGTTTACCCACAGAAGGATAGTTCGGAAGATGCGAAATAAATGCCGGGTAATACCGCTGGAACAAGACATTACTGCGTGTCTTCAACATGGACATGGAGTCCATACCATTTGAAGTGTACTCACCGTATTTGGCATAGATATCCGGATTAAGATCCGTGAGAATATCATTTTTCGTATAACCTGTCATATCTGTTCGCAGATCACCCATGCCAACGGTGACACCAAAGTTTCCTCCATGGTCGTAATCATTGAACGGAACGATCTTGCCTATGTATCCAAAACTGCGGTAATAGCTGTGAATATTCGGTGAAGGATCACCTTCCAGAACAAGAACTACTCGATCATTGTTTACCGATAAAGTGTAAGCTACCAGGTAATCCGGTCTGCGTTTTTTGTTAGGCAACCATGACGTGGTAGAATGTCGTCCGTGGAAAAATCGAGCTGCCGGGCTTACGATCTCTGTCTTGCCGTCATAATCCAGCTTCCACTTCGTGGATGGTGGGATGAAAGGTTTAATGGCTGATGAATCATTCCATGTTAAATACATATAATGTGCCTTCAATTGGTCAATGACTGTAGGTGCTTTCCCAATCGTTATGGTTGCAGGATCACAGATCCCATCATACGTTTCGCTCTGGCTTCCTTGAGCAACTTTCCCCTCGAAACCTTCTCCATAGTAGATGTTAATGTAATTCCAGTCATTGGGTGGCTGCTCAAACATGACATAATAATCTCGAACCTGAATCCCTGTGGGAACTGTAGGAGTTGCTTTCACTACGGTCTGAGCAGTTACATTGTTCAATACATCAGCTGTATAGAACAGTTCATCGAACTTGTAAAGTTGCTTTACAGGTTCATAGGAATAATCCACAATATTACCCCAAGCCCAGTAAGGATTATATTGATAGTCGTTAACTCTTCTGGTTAAGTTGTATTGGTACTTGCCTTTAGACACTAGCTTGATTGCATATGCCCAATCTGTAGGCATCTCTGTGACAATCTCAAACTGATTCCATTCCTTTGATGGTTTTGTTGTGCCATCCAGGTTTCCAATCACCTGTCGTACCAGATATGCTCTGTACCCATCAGGAACTGAATTATCTACAACAACAGTTACCAAACAACCAGGAACATCAACATATATTGTTTCATTTGTCTGAGCATCTTTGTAATTGAATTGTACAACCTGAATTTTACGTCCTGTCTTATAATTGCCGTAAGTTTTTCCGATGTTTGCTGTGCCAGGTTGAGTCATACCTTCAGCTGATTCGTCAAAATAGGTTTGTCTTACTTCCCATAAACACCCATCCGCATCTAAGGCAGATTCTCCTGTGTAATTTTTGGCTTCAGTCCAATCCGGAATTTTGTATACTTCATACTGATTTCCATCCGAATGGGTGTACATGCCAACAATACCTTTGTGATAACTTTTACTGTAGGTCACCCACTCAGCTCCGCTAGATTCGTATACCTTCTCCCAGCGATTGGCGTCAATCCCGCCCTCTACTTTGGGAATATCAGCACCTACGATTTCATCGGCCAGCGTGTTGATTAGTTTTTGTGCTTCCGACTCTCCGTCAATATAAGCGGCAAAGTTCGTCTGCGGTTTTTGCAGTGCCATCGTCACCCTCCTTATCTCAAAAATTTGATGTTGTACCAGACCGACTTGGCTTCAGCCACCGCGTTGTAGAAGTCAAACTTAATGGTCGTCCCCGCCGGAATCGGGTAGACAATTCCGAAACTGTTCCCCATGGAAACCGACTCGGGAAGTTCCTTCGTATAGATGGTTTGACATACTCGCTCCGTCCCAATCATCAGCTCCCAGTAATCGCCGACACAGTAGTGGCTCGCAGCAAATGCAATGCTCAGAAACTCTGTGTCATACGCCAAGGTGAACGTATCAGACTTGGTGGTCTTCGCCGCCGGAATGTCCAACATCTGTCCCCGAATGAACGGGATCGTCTTTTTACTGAAGTGTGGGTACGGCAGCTCGCGCACTTTGTCGATGACGCCACCCGCGATGTAAGATACATTAAATGCCATGGAACCACCTCCTACATGTTATATACGACTTACGCTCGTTCCAGTTAAGCGTCCTTCGTCATCATAATTTAGACCAATATTGTAAGTGAACATCGACTCTCCACTCGGATCATATGTACGGGCCGTCACCTGCGTTAACCTGAAATACTTGTAATAATCATAATCCGGGTGGGAATAGCCCACTCCGGAAGGAAAGTCTTCCTCATCCTCTGAGCCAAACTTCATCCAGATCGAAACCTTCCATGCCGATTCATACAAGAGGTCTGCTCCAGTCACCCTGTCCGGGTCCTGTATGTGCTCCCGATATAATGTAACGGAAGGTTCACCTTCAAGGGGAGAAACATTCGAATTGGAGATACTGCTATATTTGCGAAGCTCCCGGTGGATTAGATCCAGCACGGGAAATACAATATTTTCATTCACAATGCCGGCCATTACACCATCACTCCCTTTCTTGCCCACATCATATCAATGACCTGTAACATGCCACGGTCGACCGAATAACTGGTTTTAATACTCTTAATCGTATATACAGCTCGTGTGGTGGTCGTTTTATCCGTCACAATGACGTTGTCGAGCAGATCAAGCGCAGGATTCGCAGGAATGGACACCTGTAGCGTACGGCACATCCGTTTCATATCAAAAAAAGCTCGTTCTGCCACCTGTCTCTTGGCTTCAACCGTCTTCGCCCAAGGAACGGCCAGCACCATGGTTCGGATTTCTCCTTTGAGTTCAAGCAAAATCTCCTTGTCCACGAAACTGCTCTGACTACTATTCGAGTCGATAACAACGATGTGACTTCTTCCTCTGGACCAATCCGTGGATTTGGTAATGGAGATCAGATTGTCATTCTCGGAAAACTCTGCCACGACCGGTTTGTCATAATTCAGGCGCTCCAATCGGTATGTACCATAACGGTCACAGTAGCTTCGATACGGAATCTCCGAGATCACTTCCTGAACGGCTTCCGTAACTTTGCTTGACCATTGCTCAAACGTCCTGCCATATTCCTCGATAAATGGATTAAGCCATCCATTCGGTGTCAGTACTGTACTTGCATCCTTGACTTCAAACTCACCTTCTTGACCCGGTACGGGGACAATGACCCTACCCGTCTTCTGATTTACCTCAATCAGATAGGTCTCGTCAATCACGTAGTCAGGATAAGAGCGATCCTCACTGGTAGCCCGCCAACCCACCATACCTGCATGTTTAACGAGATCTAGTACTACCGTAGATTTGACCCAGGCCGGCTTTTCAAGCTCCACAGGCTGAGCGGGTGTTGGATTAACTGCCGGAGTGGAGGTTGCTGTAATGGTCCAGCTTGCCGGGTCTGCGAGCATCTCCTGATAATAGGTCCATACCTTGTCCACCCAATTCTCCCGATCTTGACTCCAGGTCATGGGAGCAATGTCTCCACCATTATGGAAATAAAGTACATCCGCCTTGGAACTCACTTTTTTCCCTCTGGACGCCAGCGCCTTGGACATCCGTTCTGCTCCGCGCTTCATTTGCTCCTGAATACCTGCGTATTTCTCAGTACACGGCCCCTCACTAGGACAGCCATATCCAAGAATAAAGCTGCCGTTCTCATCTTTACCCTTACCTTGTGTTCCGAGAACGGTCTCGTGCCTGCATATCGCAAGCAAAAACTTATGATTAGGTACACCATACGCTGCAGCTTGGGCCTGTGCGGCCTGAATTATGGATGATGTCCGGTCCGTGCCAACTGCTGCAGGCGGCACCGGATCTGGCACATTATCAATCTCATCTACTTCTGGATAAGCTTTTTTCTCGGAAATGACTTTCTCGATAATGCGCTTGTACATATCTCGGGCCGTAATCTCCAGCGTGGAGCCTTCGCCATTGATGTCCACCTTGTCAATCAGTCCAGTAAATACCCGCATCATGTGCTGACCATATCCCATATATATGCGTATCGGTGTATTTTCACTCAGCACCCCGATATGGAATCCGTTTGCGAAATAAGACCATGGAGACGGCACACCCCCAAGCTCAGGAAAATGAGCAGGATTATAATCCGGGGAGAAGAATCCTCTCGGATTGGAGATGGTCAGCCGTGCTTCCCTGGCTTCAGAATCAAACTGATCATCGATTTCGGCACTAATAATATTTGGAAGAACCTGCGTGTCCATATAGACAAAAGACCCGACCTGAATAACATCCGTCTCTGTCCTTCTATTATTGATAAAATCTCCGTAGCTGTTCGTTTGATAATATCCTTTAGACGGATCGAGCCCTTCTTCACTCTTTTGATTCTTCAACGGAGCAGGTAACAACTCTTGTATGCGAATATAATCAATGGCGAATTTTTTATACTTCTTACTCGAAGCAGGAACAGACCCGGTTGGGACAGTGGGGTTTTGTTTGCCCCCATAGGTCACCTTAATCTTGATACTCTTGGCTTTTGCAGGGATCACAATATTATTCAATTCCGTGAGTTTGGTCAGATCATATGCCCCGTTAAACTTATTGACAAAGGCATACGTTTTACCATCAATCACCACAGCGAAAGAATCCCCTTCCACTTCACTAAAATTAGTCCCCATTCCAATACTAAGCAGCCCTTGCGTAGGCATACTCAGTTTCGTAACGTTAATCTCAAATTCAGCTACGGCAGCTTTGCCTTCAAAGGTGTATAGCAACTTGCCTCCTGAATCAAACATAGTCCAGCCCGATTCAATCTTGGCATAATCCGAAAATTTCAATCCGATTGTATAAACGTTTTTCTCATGCCAGTTTCGCTTGTCGAACTTCTCATTCAGTTTGATCTCTCCAGGATATCCTTCGACCTGAACCGGCTTTATATCAGTAAATGTTGTTTTCGCATTTCCGTGCAACTTGCGCTGTCCCTTGAAATACAATTGAGGATTAACTGCCTTACCACCTTCTCCAGTTCTCGTTGTTGGATTGACTCCTTCCCAAATTTCAAAATGTAGATGTCGTCCCTTGCCCACCGCACGTTCAGCCGCAGACACCTTATGACCACCGGTATATACGCCACCCGTATTGCCTAGTGTTCCAATGACAGCCCCTTGAGCTACTTCATCATCCACCGAACAGAGTATCTCTTTTAAATGGAAATACTTAGTGATTACACCGTTTGCATGTCTTATATTTACGGCATTACCAGCACCCTTTGTTTTACTATAGGATATTCGAACAACCTTTCCAGCCCATGCAGCCAAAATCGGCGTTCCAATCTCATCAAACAAATCAATACCTTTATGAATTCTTGTACCTTTATCACGAGGAGAGCCAAAATTATCTGTAACTGTAATACTATCAATCGTTTTACCCTTAACCGGAAAAAAAATCTCCTGAGCATTCGCTTGAGTCGAACCGTTATATATACCATTACTCGACTCATCCACCCAAACGGATTCTGTACTGATGATGGGTACCTGCTCGGTTACGATATGCCTGAACTCTTCTGTCCGTCCCGGGATAAATGCCAGCCGATCTACTTCGACCCGGATATTGGGAAGCGCTCCTTCCCCCAGCTTCAGACGCTGGGATAGCACATTCATAACCTCATCCGAAATTGGAATCATATTGTAATCTCCCCCTTACTTGAATCGCTCGATGGTCCACTTCATGAATCGGTCCAGGAAAGCTACGGCTTCAGCCCGGGTCATAGCGGAATTCCCAAGGAACCATACCTCTGCCTGTTCTGTGCCATTTGTAGGTCTCCCCATATCTGTTACTATCGCTGCACCATCCAGCTTGTTATTGATCGGAATGCCAGCAATTAGTGGATCATTGTTCGCAAATGTTTCGTCTTCCATTTCCGAGACAGCTATTTTCCAGAAGGCATCCTTGTTCTGTACAACTCGCTCCTTTTTGTCCCGATAATAAATGGCCGAATCTTTGCCGACGTCTGCGAACCTCTCGCTCACATCTTTGAGATAATAGAACGTCACTTCGTCGCCTTCTGAGAAAGGTTGATTGAAGACAACCGTATGGTTGTCAATTTCCGAATAAGCCGGTGTTTCTTGGACTTTATCTTTTTTTTCGTCTTTGAATTTCACTGTAATTTTAAGTTTCTTTTTACCTGCCGGATAATTGCCGTTAAGTCTAAAAACCCGTTGTCCCTGAAATGCCGTAATAGGTTGATTAATACCTGTCGTTGGTGCTTTCATGTCCGTAAATCTGGCATAGAACACCTTGCGTAACTTATTAATCAGATGAAAGGCTTCTCCCCGCTGTATAATGGCATTAGGAAAGAAACAATTGTTGTATGCTGGTTTGAGGGTTGTCGCTTTGATATCTTCACTCATGAACTTGTTATTCTTTGTCCAATAATTGAACTTGCAGGTGACACCGTTCAGATTAAAAGGAAGAAACACCGAGCCCCCTGGGCTGACACAATATACATCCGTTCGGTAACCAATAGCCTTTGTTGCAATTTTGGTTACCGCCGCGGCATCTCCCATGGTGTCTGCCCATACCTCGGAAGGAATACTGAGTCTGCGAAGCGGTTGGCCTGCTGCATACAAATATTCCTGATGATTACGACTGAATGGATCGTAGAAGTAGGTCGTCGCTGCACTAAGTACAGCTCTAGGCAGATCTCCAGTCCAGGACACGGGTGGCCTTTTCCAAGCACTGTCTAGCAACGGTTCTCCATAACTACAGAAGGACACCACCTGACCTGCTTTCACACCGGTATACAACTCCACATCGGTTAATCCCTTACTATTGGTTTCAGCCGTTTGGTAGATCGTTTGAACACCGTCAATAAACACATACAGTGGATTGTCATCTGTTGGTTTAATCAGCACAGGCAGACTAAATGAGGTTTGCCCCGCTTTCCCCTTGATTTCCTCATATACAAAAGGCTTGCCTTCCTCAAACTTGTTGTAGTTGATCCCGGCAACAAAAACTTCACCATCTTCCAAAACCATATTCGTGGCTTCCATGACATCGTTATAGAACCAGTCCCCTTCGTTTACATCAACCCATTTTCGTATGATAAACACCTCCTATCTTTAGAATAGACAGAAAAGAGAGTAGGTCACCCTACTCTCGAATTGTTCGTTCCAGCAGACGCTTGGTTCGCATCAGGAAAGTAACAAACTCTGCTCTGGTTATGAAGTTTTCCGGTCTGAAATATAGAATTGGGGTGCCATCCAATTGTGTTACAACCGTCAGCCCCAAATCAGCCAAGCGTTCAATGGAATCTCTTGCCCAGTGGTCCTTGCCTTCTGTCGTCTGTAAATCCTGAAACTGTATTGCACTCTTACGGTCATATCCATCTTTTTTGATAAGGGTCATGGTCAATTCGACCTTGTACCCCTTCTGATCTTTATCCATCGTATCCTGATGGTAGAAAATAGGGTCAACTTTGATGGACTCTACAACACCAACATAGATATTACCCTTCTCATCATAAAATTTGTGTGTCCAGCCTACGTACATCGCGTAGTCGTGATAGGATTGCTTATCTTTAAACAGGATGTTAATGATGGCCTTGTACGAAGACACGCCCATCTGATGAAAATGCGAGGGAGCATTAATCATTTTAATTTCCCTCACTTGCGGATTGGGCGAAGGTGAAGAGTACGGATCAATAATTCTTCCGTTCACTGGCTCAAACTTCATGCCTGTATCTATATACAGCTTTCTTTTATACCGGTCATTAACTAAGCCAAACGGGTCTTGCTGCGTCATATCAGATGCCCTCCTTACCTATTTTATCTGGGGATATGATTACTTCCCATTCCCGCACCAACATTGCTGGCCATTCGGTTTGCAATACCAGGACTGTTCTGCCGTAGTGTCTTGTCCAACGTAGATGTAAGTCTCTCCACATCTTTTGTGCTGCCTGTCATATTATCGATGTTCACATGAACCGTAACATCCCCCGAGCCAACCATCACACTTTTATGTGTATTGTTCGTCGTCATGTAGTCAAAGTAATCCATGACCTTAAGACCTGCTGGAATGTTGAATGAAGATATCGGTTTATCCATTTTTTTGCTAATTTCATACAAATTTTTGGACTGTTCTACACCCAATGATTGGATTTGTTTAAAAATCTGCATATATTCATCCGAGCCCGGTTTAAACACACCACTATTCAGCAGATTCTTCCAATCTTGCTTGATCGAACTTATTTGTGAGTTCATTTCAGATGCACGGGATTTGTTCAATGCAATTAATTCTGGTGCATCTTCCTTACCCCCATTAGCCGCAAGAAGATCATACATTCGTTTATCATAATCCAACTGCGTCAACTCAAACTGATCATTCATCTTGCGTCTAAGCTCATCAATCTGGCTGTTTTTAACACCATTCAGTTCAAGCTCTGATTGTGCCTTCTGCTGTTTCTTCTCATTGATCTCCAGGCCCAGTTCATCTTTATCCTTACCTTCAGCCATCTTGTTGTATGTCTTCTGTAAACTTGCAATGGCCTTATCGAAGAACTTGATATTCTCTTGCAAATATTTCTCCATTAGCGCGCGCATCTGACCAGAATCTTCGCGAACACCACTAATCAACAGACGGGATCGAGTGACTTGGTAATTGGTTTCGTTATCACTTGTCGATTTGTTAAGCTGCCGATTAATCTTGGCGATCATTTCATCAATACCATTGCTTTGCGGCTGTGGCCTATAACCGTTAGCAATAGTTCCTATTCCACCCGCAGCAGGAATATACTGCATTTGAGGTTGAATGTATTGTATCTGCGGTTGTTGTTTGTTGTCCCCAGGCGGTTTTCCAGACTCTTTATCCATTTGAATCTGGGCTTCTTTTTTCTCCTGCTTATAGTTGTATTCCTTGCCCAGTTTCTTCTCAACTGCATCTCCGCCGTCTTCGCTCCATACCGCCTTAAATCCCTTCCAGTAGTCCCCGAACTTGTTATTCGTTGCATTGTTACCAAATAGGCTGCTGATTCCTCCCTTAACAACTGCATCCATTCCAAGGTTAAGGCCTTTCCACACTTTACCTACAACTGAAGACTGCTCCATATCTTTAAAATCCTTGGCCAGTTCCTCTTTATTTGTTGCACGAATACTTTGCTTCTCCGCTTCTGACTTACCCATATTACTCAGCGGATCAACAAGACCGGACACTACATCCACAGCAGTCATGGCAGCCCCAAGATAAGGAACGGCTTTTAGGGGTTTCAGTATAGACTTACCGAACTTGCCGAGCTTTGCTAATTTCCCTGGAATGTCTCCTTTTTTCTTACGCTCGCTTGTAATATCACGTTGGGTAAGGATATCTCCAGGGGTTCCATCAGGTTTATCCGGACCTCTTAGTACGTTCCCATCCTTGTCACGAATAGGTGCATGACCGTTAAAAAATGCTTTTTTACTACCGACTTCTTTCATATCTTCGAATCTCTGTTTTATCCCTCGTCGCTTCGGCTTGTCCTTCTTCTTCTTGTCTGAACCAAAATCCATAACTTCCTCAATCTTTGATTTAGCCATATCCTTAATTACGTCATTGATAAAATCTTGATGTCTCTCTAAAAAAGGTTTGTTTGCTGAATCTTCCTTGTCATCCTTAACAGGGGATCCACCACTTCCTGCACCTGGAACAACTAACAATCCTCCTGGACCACTCATCATACTCGCGAGCTGAACCTGTTCAAGTTCCTTCAGTTTGGATATGTATGCTGTAGCATCGATCATGCCTTGTCTAAAAGAAGCATTTAACTCATTGACTTCGGTTCTCAATGTGGAGAGAACGTCATTCAATAGAGTTGACTGTTTACGCAGCTTCTGGATCTCGGATTCGTACCGTTGAACATCGGTTGAACCGTATGTAAACTCAGCATTAAGGAAATACAACTTATTTCGTAGTTCAACCGCATCGAGGTCCATGTCATCCATCGCCATCATCAAAACTCTAGCTTGGTGTTCAAGTTGCATCATTGCTCTACTCGTGTCATCCAACTCTCGCCCTAGAAACTCAAGGCTTCGCTTCGTCTTTGCAATCTGAATATCGAGTGAATGCATTTCTTCTCGCAACAGAAGAAGTTCTCGACTATACGTTTTGACTCGCTTCTCAGCTTCGTCACGTTCTTCTGCATGAATGGAAGAAGCCGCTGTATCCCCATCTTGTATAGCCTGATTGTACATTTTATGTTGATGATCTCGGTTAGTCCGGGCCTGAAGTACATCATCTTGCTTGGAGGCGGCCCTACTTTGAATTTTTGTTCTGCGATGATCCAGAGTCTGTAGACGACTCTGCTGTCTGCCCATTTCTTGCGCTACACCAGCACGTTGCACATCCATGACTCGAAGTGACTCGGGAACATCGCTCCCCGTATTTTCGACTTTCCCTGGATCCGCATTCTTATCACCGTATCGTTTCTGATCGCCTTCATTCATCACTTCACCGAACTTATCCCACGCAACCTGAACACCGACTTCATCCATAATTCGGTTAAGCAATTCCATATGATCAACAATGCCACCCGTACGATCACCAATTAACCGCATGACTGCGATAAGATAATCGCCCAGCTCGGCAAATTCCTCTTTCAACCCTTGCATAGCCTCATGTGTTGCAATCTGAAATGCGATTTCGATCTCTCGTTGTCGGAATTGAAGGTTGTCTCTACTACCGGTGCGCTGATGGATCGACGCGTTTGCATCCGTAGCCTTCACTTGTTCAGCAAGAAGATCGAATCTAACTCGATTCGATGCAAAGCCCTGCTGAGGATGATCTCCTTTTGACTGAACCAACAATCCAGCCTTGCTAATCCAGTTGGCTAATGCATCCTCTTGTGCAAGCGTTCCATCAGGGTTACCATCCATTGGAAGGGTCTGGCGCATCATATCCATCAAGTCCTGAATGCCAATATCCAACATCGTTGAAGCTCTAATCATCATGTCTGTGACTTGGGACAGATCAAAGCTATTGCTTCCCCATGCCGAAGTAACAGCTTCCAGACCTGTTGCCGTCTGTTCTACATCCATATTGCCCACTGAATGTAGCTTGGCTACTTCTTCAGCAAACGCGGCAGCTTCAGATGCATGATCATAATTACGAGAACCAATGCGATACGCAAGACCTACATCTTCCTGATCCATACCATGTTGCAGTGCAATTCGTTGCAGATTTTTGACCGTTCCGGTTTGTGTGAATTGCCCACTGTCATTTGTTGTCCCAGACGATCTAAGCTCCAAATTCTGGTCGGCCCGGCTTATCTGTTGATCCATCTGCTGCGACGAGTCAAGGGATTTCTTAAGTAATGTTGATGAATACCCCTTGGTTTCACCCACTGAAATATATTTCATCGTATTCATCACGGAGTCTATCAACCCCTGTGAGCCAGCTGCAGACACACCCTTCATTTCACTGAACGCTCCACGATAAAAGTGCTCCAAATCGGTAGTCAGTGTTTCAATCATTTCCGACTGCATATCACTTCTGATTGTCTCCACTCGTCTAACCAATGTGTTAACACCCGAAAGGTAGCTTCCTTTCAGCGCTGTATTTTGTCCAGTTAATTGATCCATATCTGTTAATATTTCTTGTGTTAAGGAATGTTTATCTCCTTGTCCTTCTGTTTCAGTCAAAAGAATCACCGCCTTTATGCATAAATCCCGTTCTACCTTCATTTAGGCAAAACGGGACATCTCTCTCTTATCCTCCGAGCGCTTGTGCAAGCATACCGATATCATCTTCTGATATCTCCGTGTAATCCTCGTCATTGAAGGTTCTTTTACGTCTGACGGTCCCATCTTCTTCAACTTCCTCGCCCCCACCGCCACCGAACATGCGAAGAGGTGCTGTCATAAGTTCAACCTCAAATTGAATATATTTTTCGGCTGACTTGCATAGCTCCGCAACCTGAGGGAGTGTGTACTCCCAAATCTCCCACTTGTTCAGCCCACAGTGTTTATGGAGGGTGAAAAAGATTTCTCCCCAGTGAACAGGTTCCTGTGTTTCCGTATCACGGATTTCGGTTCCCTCCAAAGACTCCCCCTCGGTGCGTTCTACTTTTTTAAACCATTGAGTCCAATGAGCATATCAATGACTTTGCGAGCTGTGTTCAGATCAAGGTACTCATCCAGATATTCTCGATTGATGATATACTCACCATGCTCATCTTTCGTCACGATATGTGGATAGTTTTTGAATGCCATTGCCAATACATCAAATAAATCCTGCTGCCGCTTTTCATCCAGTTCATCATTCTCAGTCGGAATGAAGTTAAGAATAATGGCATCGATATTCACCGTTTTTAGCAACTTCATCAGACGGCGGGCATCCTTCAGGTTACATGGCGGAATACGATATTTCCGTCGATCCCGCAGCGTAATAATCTCATCATCTTCAAAGAATGCACGCTCAGCAGCTTCCACTTCCTCCGGAGTCACCCGTTTGTTTTCTGGATCATCTTTGATTCGTTTCGCCGCTTCCTCATTTAGCTTTTCCGCAAGCTCACGCTCGGATTTTTCTTGTTCTGTTTCCATGAATTTAAAGACCTCCCCAGGACATTCTCCCCCATATAATAAAAAACCTGGCAAGGCAAGGCTCTGTGAAGGGGAGGACACAGATGCCGTTTGATACCTTGCCAGGAGCAATCAACCTTATTTAGATATTAGATCTTGCTTGGTGCGCTGAAGCGTTTGATACTGCCGATTTTTCCGTCAGCACGTTCAGGATCAAGAATCTGCAAGGAGATTGCAGATGCAGAAGCGGCAGCACGCTGGGCATTGATGCTGAATGTTCCTTTTGCACGGCACATGTACAACTCGGTTTCAACCCCTGCATACGAACCATCTTTTTGCTGGAACGTACCGTGATGAATGACAGAGATCGGGAATGGTACTTCGTCAACCAACAGATCAACCATGTCTACAATTTGATCTCGCTTGTAGTTCAACACAATCTCTTTACCGATATGGAACGCATTCAGGATGACTACACCGTTCGCTTCGTCGTAGAAGAACGCATTGGGTTCCACGGCTGTTCCTTTAGTAGTGAGTTGTTTCAGCAACGTGTTGGAATCTTTGAGACGAACCGTAATGTCACCGTTACTTCCATAGATATCACTCGCATGCTTCGGTTTGGCTTCCGCAAATCCAGAATTGGATACGCCTGCAGCCACTGTAGACTGCTCATTCAGCACCCATACATAAGACTTCACTTGCTCTTGTACCGTTGAACCCATCATCAGCTGGATCGCATCCAGATCGAATTTGGCATCTGTTGCCGACACTTCAATCGATTTGGACTTCACCAGTACATCAATGGCGAACAGACCGTCACCACCAAAGATGTCCTCAAGCTCCACGTTAAGGTCAATTTTCAGATCTTGCAGGGTACCCAGGGTAACTACCTCAATTTCGCCCATCGGATCTTTTGGAAGGCGTTTAGCCATAAACGTACCTACACCTTTGATAATCATTTTTTTAGCCATTGAACAGTCCACTCCTTAGGATAGTATGTAATTTTAGCTACGGAGACTTGCTTAAGCCGGGATCAGGTTAATTGACTTGATGATCGGGAGATCCATTTCGTTTAACCCGTCTGGCTGTTCGCCGTCTCTGCTTTTTATAGTGTAGAACGCTATCTTCAATCCCTAACGATAATGTAAACGAAATATATTGAAGCACGATTAGCCCCGTCATCTTTGGAAAAGGAAAAGGCCTATATACGATCAAAGTAAAGACCCCTACATTAGAGGGGCCATTCTGTTTGGCAAAGCATCTATAATTTGCGCTACCTGTTCCGCACGTTCCTTGATCTCAAATTCATCGGCAGTAACCAGATGAACATGTGAGCAGTATTTGCCATGCTCATAGATTCTCTCGGGTGTAATGAAGACAACGTCAGCAACAGCTTCCATCTTGTGTTTGTGCTTCTCGTACTGATCCGGATCGGTCAACGAATCAAATACGACCAGATCAGGATAGGCTGTCTCGACAGAACTTGCCAGCCGACTATCGTTCACCCAATAGATTACGCGATCACCTTGAAACAGCGTACGGACATTATGGCCCACACGGGCTACGACAAAGTTTGGAAGCTCCGGATGGGGATACTCCAAGGCATCTACCTGATAGAACTCATCACTGGAGTTGATATATATTACATTGTAGCCTACTTCCGCGAGTGCTTTTAACAGCCGTTGTGGTCGACGCCCGAATCGTTCACTATGGAAATCGATCGCAGGCAGATATACAATCGTTGTATCCGTGTTTGGGGTGTAGGTCGTAACATTGAACTCCGTCGCGTCAATCTCTATTTCTTCAAGCTCAATTGTCGGTGTAGTCGATTGGCTACCAAACATTCGTTTAAATATCTTTCTCATTTCTCATACCTCCTATGACCTGATTAATCATCTTCACGGCATCCATTGCCCTGCCATCCCAGCTATTAGACTTAGCC
This sequence comes from Paenibacillus sp. FSL H7-0940, assembly GCF_037979415.1. Taxonomy (NCBI): domain Bacteria; kingdom Bacillati; phylum Bacillota; class Bacilli; order Caryophanales; family Paenibacillaceae; genus Paenibacillus; species Paenibacillus sp. FSL H7-0940. The sequence continues at coordinate 1,226,056 of NZ_CP150280.1, read as the reverse complement.
ACCCTTACTCTTGCCGCAATTTTGGAAGCACTATTCTCACGAATCGCTTTCTCCAACATCACCCCGCAATTATGCTGATTCATAAAGTAAGTTACATCGCTGTACTTATGAACAATTTCCTCCATACGCGTTGTCAACACAGGTTTGCCCGCTGACAAATATTCGTAATACTTGATTGGATCGCAGCCACGGATCATCTCTGTCAGCTTGAATGGCACGATACAGACATCGAATTGAGCAATGTAGGCGGGAAGCACTTTATAATCTTTGTGCGGAAGACAAGTCACACTGGGATGCACAATATTTTTTTGATAGAGGGCATTGTTTCCAATCAAAACAACACGATAACCTTTATCTGCAATAGCGGTAATCAGCGAATAATCCACCCACGATGCCATTGCACCGTGGAAACCCACAATCTTTTGCCCATCATGAACATCGGGGAAGTCCGCCGGTTTGGGCAGAATTGCCCGCGCTTTCTCAAAATGTTGGTAATCTGCCCCGTTAGGGCACATAAAGATTGGTTTGCCGTCATGTTTATGTGCCTCGTACATCACCTTGGCAGTCGTGGCAATAAGATCTGCACGGTCGAAACATTTCGGGATGTAGGATTTCCACACAGCAAACTCATCAGCCGAATTATCAAGGTAATCAAATACGGTAAAATCAAACTTCCGTCCATCCGAATAATTGTACTGACCTGGATTCGAGAACCAGAGTACCTTCTTTCCTTTCACCAGGTGATCGTAGTTCACACCTTTTTGCACAAGGAACAGATCCTCATTTAACTTTTCAATCGGGCGGGTCTGCTTTCTGTACGTTTCTTCATTGATAAAGATAGCCCTTATACCTGGAATATTAGAGAAGGCGGTCATCAATTGCTGAGGACGTTGGAACAAGAGGTTCCAGTCAAGTGCGGGCGGGTAGACAATGGTCATTTCTATACTTTCAAAAACCGGATTTTCTCGTTGTTTTCTACGAAGCAGCCAATTGAGCAATCAACTCCACCCCTTCCGCATAGGCATGAACGGGACGCAACCGAGTATCTACAAACAATTGAAATCCCAATCTTCTAGCTTGCTCACAGAATGGTGCATCTTCACCTGTTGGATGGGAACCATATCGAACCCCTGCTTCGATCACTTCACGCTTAATAAAATATACGGCACCTGTCAGTTCTACCGGGAACAAACCCGCTTTGAATTCAGGTATATGTTTTCCGCCGATCATGGCATTATGAGCCTTCAATTTTGGGTGATTCCGTATAAGCATTGCGCATATATCTTTGTCATTATCCATTAACTGCCGTAGGCTACCCTCAGGAATGATGATATCCGTATCAATTGAGAACAGATAATCACAGTCCGATTTCAGAAACTCATCCAGAAGCATATTCCTCAACAACGCCAGGTTGTGATAGGAATATTGTCCACGTATATGACCATATGTTCTCCCCAGATTATGAGTCAGATAAGGAATCTGATGACAATCAAGGATATGCTCCGTCTGATCTTCACTATCATTCAGGATGTACATATAATGCTTCTGCACTGCTTGTTGCTCAAGTGATTGCAAGTGCCGTTCCATAATCCAAGCCCGATTACGTACAGGACTACCTATAAATACGTTTTTCACAGTCCATCCCCTCTCCCTTTTTACATAGTCTAGACTGTTGCTCAATAACCTTCGCACATTGAACAAAAAAGGAGTGATTCCTCAAAAGAAGAGAGAGAACGAAGCATTTTTCCTATTCTAGTACAGAAGGAGTTGATGAATATGTATACCAAAGAAACTATTATTCACACATGGGAAGAAGGTGACAGGCATGCTGGGGAGTGTAGAACTAATCCACAACTGGTTCCAAATGGCCTCTGATGGAGAAGCCCATGCTTCTGTCCGATTTGGGGATGCTTCCAACACCATTCTGGCCCACGATACCGTTCTGACTATGGATTTCATCAAGTCTCACTACGGCTGGTTGAACGATCCTACCTATTGCGGGATAACCTTACCCAATGCAAGTGCGAGAGAAATTATCGTACACTGCCTGCGAAAAGCGGATTACGTCGGACATCTGATCCAGACAGATCACTGGTATTTCAAGCCGTTATTCGATATGTGCCTTGCATATTACAAAGTTGAGCCCAGAGAGACCTTCTATGCTTTTGAGAATAATTACATCGCCCGATTCAAGTTATTCTACGAAACATTCAAGACCATGCCTATTCTGATCTGCGGAGCCAAGGCCGAGCAATATCGAGAAGTTCTGGAGCGGAGATACGGGTGGACAAGCATCGTGGGAACGGTGGACTGCCCCTCGTGGTCTCATGTGAGCACAGCATCCAAACAAATGGAACATATCTACCAACAGACACCGTGGAAGCTTGCTCTGGTGTGTGCAGGTGCACCCGGCAAGGTACTGGTTATTAAAGCCAAAGAACTGCAAACCGTAGGTGTTGACTTTGGTTCCGGAGCAGATGTTGCCATTCAAGCCGACAGCGAAAATCTGAACGCATGGGATTACAACGGATTTCCTGATTATTGGGAAGGCAGACCCAAAAAATGACCCTCTCCGGGTCTTTTTTGCTGGATAAAACTATGATTCCAAATCCGATTTTATTGACTTAGTAGCTGTTGATAATTTAAACTATCTGCCTTATTATTGTTAAGATAACTCCTAATCTAACCTGGTTTAAACTTGCATGAAGAGGAGCTCTGCTAAGATATTCAAACCGTTGGAGGGAAATGTAATGGCGTACTCGCAGTCAAAGACCGAAATAGTAGCAACTCATTTACGAACAAGATTTATGGAAGGTAACGTAGAGGGACATGAGATCGTTGTTGCCTTGATCAGTATGGTCAAAGCTGAGAAGATTAATTTAGATGAAGTTGCCCCTATTCTCTCTACAGTCTTTTTTGAACAACCGCAAGGTATTCTATTGGCACTCGAAAAAGCAAGCACTCTGATTGATGATGAATTAATTGATTCCATTCTCCACGAAGTAAACGAAAAAGCTTAATCTTACATACAAAGGGAGAGCTTATCATCAGATTTTAATTTACAACAACCAGTTATTCTCTCCACACTTTTAGATTGAATAGATTCATCACTGAGAAATTGGAATTTCTCGTTATTTTCTGTCCTCCTCTGCTTATTCTAGTAGTATTACGAAGGAGGGGACACCAATCGAGACAGTGAATAAAGCCATTTTATTTTTAGCAGTTATTGAAACCATGCTTGAAGCGCTCCACCATACAGAAGTAGATCAGACAGAACTTGTGGATTCGCTTGTCATGTTAGGTTTTGATCCCATTGAGATGTTGTATGAGACAAATACCATTAGATCTTTCCAAAAGATATGCAGGGCTTTCGCAGAACTCCATCTTACAGATGAGGCCCTGGACACGTTCTCAAAAGAGTAGTTACATAACCAGAACCCCACATCACATTCGACGTGGGGTTCTGGTTTTTTTTGAATTTGAACCTTTTTTGAAACGGATCAGTTTAACCTTCCCCATCCTGCCTCGTATAGGTCATCTAGGGACTATGGACATCTCCATCGCCCCTGTTGAGTCTGACTTAATAAACGAAAGGATGGTTGTATGAGCTCACCCACACCAACACATGTGATCGAAACAAATCAACTCGCTGTTATTGGAGTCGTCGATGAATCCTCGATTCAGACCCAATATGAACTTGAGTATCCTGATCATATCGTGATTATACAACATTTTTATTTTTTGAAAGATCCAGCACACTTTAACTCCTGGTTAACCAGCAGACAGGTATAACCTCTATCTGAGATGTACTTTGGGTCAGGACTTTTTACGTCTGCGCTCATCAATTAAAACCTTCAGTAACAGCAACTCTCCATAGGTTAACTTCTTCTTGCGTACCTTCTCTACCCATGCCCAATCTTCAATCACCTTGTCGTTGTAGGCATCTCCAATGTACTGATCAAGTTCATTCCAGGCCCATTGTGCATAATCCAGAACTGTATTCATATCATCATCCTCCGCGACTGCTACTTCTTGTAGTGGGTTTAATTTTATATGTACTGCTTGCTTAAATCTTTCATATTCACCTGGTTGTTTAATCCATGGCAGCGGGCATTCCTTCCATCCAACCACTTCTTTATGTGTGAAGAAGACGGGTGGAAAGCCCCGTTCCCTGATTAGGTATACCGCGAGGTCTACAACGTTATTAAATGTATCTTCATGAATACTGCCATCCTTTTCAATGCACATCTCAATGCCCACTGTACTATTGTTAGGATATGTCCCAAGTTTGGCTATAGCTTCCTTCGTGTATGTTGCACTCCCGCAGTGGTAGGCCAGTTCATCATCCGGTAGACTGTTATATATCGAAGTTCGATCTACCGAGAAGTGCGCGCTTGCATAACGACCTTTCACTGCTTTATTGGAATCCTGCTGTGCCAAACTTGCAAAGTATTTGCTAATGTTCTTCGCGGGCGCTCCGGGAGAAGCCGTATAATGCATCACAATTCCACGTTTCGCTTTTAACTTAAGTCCGGCCCGACTGTATTTATTAACAGGTATGTAATCCTTGGTGATCTGTATCATGACATCTTCTCCTTATCTTCAACTTGATCTTCATTCCCTCGAAGCTTAAAGAGTGCTGAAGTGATAAACTTCGGTACAGGCAGGCCCAGTTTCCCCATGTTCTCCAAAATACTGATTCCTTCGGTACCAATGATGAACATTAACATTGCATCTCGCATAAAATCATTGGAATTGCCTGCAACCATATCCAGTTGATGTGCAATAATGACAAAAACAAATGTCAATGACTTACGAGCAAGCCCCCACCATCCAACCCTGCTGGATAACTCCTTCCTATACCATGCAGACAGTACCCCTGTGATGTAATCCAGCCCCACAAAGATGGTCACGGCAATAAACAGGTGATCAATTCCTCCTACCAAATACACGACTGCCGATAGCAGCCAGCCAAACAAAACCATAAACACGGTATCTCTGTGCATTAACGTTCCCCCTTTAATAACCTATTTCATGTCTAGGTTAGGCGGATCATAGACATAAGTCTCATGCAATACGGAAACCTCCGAAAAAACACTCACCATCCGCTATACAAACAGCAAAAATCCCTCACGCTTGGATGCGGGAGGGATCATGACGAAATGATTCAGCTATAGGTTGATGGATCTGGTGTAACTGGTACACCTGTTGTATTCGTTGGTGTTGTATTCCGTTGGAACATGCCTTGAATTCGGTCCAAAACATAAGGGGTGGAGTCAATGAGTTTCTCAAACAGATGTGTGGAGTTATCGAGTGGTACAATGTGTACCCCCTGTTTACCTACCACCAGGAACGCAATAGGACGTATGGATACACCGCCGCCACTACCGCCACCAAATGGAGAAGCTACTTTAGCTGAACTCGCATGTTCAGCAGAGGTACCCGTAGCACCACTTTTGCCACCACTTTCTCCATTAACGTGAAAATCACTACCACCGGCAGCAAATCCGAATCCCACCTTACTGATTGGCAGAATCACGGTACCATCTGGTGTTTCGACTGCATCGCCAACAATTGTATTGACATCCACCATGGCCTTGATATTTTCCATTGCGGTTTCCATTAAGCCTTGAATTGGATGATCTGACATTTATATTCCCTCCAGTTTCAATGTAAGCTAGGTTTGATCTAACCATATCATCCCCAAACTTGAAGGGACTTATGTAATAAGCATTTTAAATACACTCACCAAATCCCAACCTTACATTCCCAAAAACAGACCGACTATGATGGGTTTTTATACTGTTGTCCCACTAAGCTTATTCTTTTGTTTCTCCTTATGCCTGCGGCGCTGTTCCTGAAGAAGCTTAAACCACATCCGCCATCCCCCTTCGACTTGAAGCACACGGGTGAGTAGTGTAACTCCAGCGATCAGAACGGCTGTAATCCGAATTTTCACTCTGAAATCAAGCTCCGTTCTAAATTCCATTTCATCGGACCATACCGGCATAACCTGAAGCACGGGTGTTTCATCAAAGCGGATCTGATAGGTGAGAAAACCAATAATAATGGATTTGATACTCCACACCCAGCCCGTCAGCACCGCTGTATATGCTGCATCACCAACGCCGATGTGGGTAGCCCAGGACAGTTGGGTCATATGTACGCGTGTAAGTGTTTGCTTCAGCCACAGTTTGAGCGCGTCCGTTGCCCTAAGCATAATTTTCACATCTTTAGCCCACTTTTTGACTTTGCGTTTGTTGACCCGCTCGCTTCCCTGGGCCTCGCCTCTCGAATGATTCATGGATTGTTCGGTTTTGACCAAGAAACCTTCCTTCATATTGCGAAAAACAATACTCGGGATCTCATAGTTAATCCGCACAATTCCATAGAGAAGACGAACATTAATATTGGCGTAATCATCACTTTTATGTTTACTGAATGTAAAATGTACATGAACATTTGAGATGAGGACTGCGGCAATCAGCAATGCGAACAACAAACCGATTCCTCCAAGCCAAATCCACACAGGCCTTACCTCCAAGCCCTCAATTCTTTTCTCGTCTAGTATGGCACTCTGAATAGGAAAAAATTCACGTCTGACCTAAAAATCCCATTTGATATTTGTTTGGAAACTGTTTTATTCACCATTTATCTAAAAACAATGCGCAAAAAAACCGACTCCACTGATGGGTGTCGGTTAGGATGAGCTTGCAAATTAGAGTGAAGAATCCGTATTATCGTCTTCATTGTCAAATTGACTTGCATCATCTGTTGGATCAGCACTTTCCGGTTCCAGTTGTTGCAAATCCAGTTTGTTGAACAACAGTTGTGTCTCTTCCTCCAGGTTTTCGGAATCTTCGAACAAGCCCGGTTCCGGAAGGTCTTTAATTGAAGCCAGTCCGAAATAATCCAGGAATGACTTGGTTGTTCCGTACAGAATTGGTCGTCCGATCGCCTCGGCTCGTCCCACTTCAATAATTAGATCCTTATTCACAAGCGTATGGATGGCCCGCTCCGATTTTACACCGCGGATTTCCTCAATCTCTACCCGTGTAATGGGCTGCCGGTACGCTACAATAGCCAGCGTCTCCAGAGCCGCTTGGGATAAGGACGTACGCGCGGGAGAGTATGCCAGTTTCTCGAAATATACAGCGTGGTCAGGCAAGGTGCCCAACTGAACTACACCCGCGATCTTGAGAATCTGTACACCTCGTCCCTGCTGTGAAAATTCATGAATCATCTCCTCAATCGCGTCCGTTACAAGTTCCACTCGTTGGTCGACGATCTCGGCGATTTGTTTGATACTCAGACCTTCTTCTCCGGACAAAAACAGCAGGCCTTCAATAATCGATTTCAATTTCGGAAAATCCATGATTCTTTGTTTCCCCTCTCCACTCCATAACAATATCCTCAAACATCCGTTCCTGATAACAGACAATCTGCTTCATCTTCATCAGTTCCAGCACCGCCAGAAAAGTGACAACAATCTCATGGCGATAGATATGCTCATCCATCAACTTGGAGAATAACAGTCTGCCTCCCGGCCCCATACTTTCCAAAGCGCCGATGACATCCCGTATCCGGTCTTTAACCGAAATCTCATCCCGTTTGATTCGAGTTACAGTTGTGCGCTTCTCAGCCTTGCGTAGCGCCTTCTGAAAGGCTGCAATCAGGTCAGAGGTGTGTAAACCCTCAACCGGATTCGATTGGGCTTCTACGGGCATATAGGGGCGCAGATCCTCGGGCTCTTTGGAAAATATAAGGCTGCGTTCCCACTCCCGTTCATGAAGATGACGCGCAATTCCCTTGTATTTGCGATATTCTATCAGACGTGCAATCAGCTCTGCACGTGGATCATAATCTTCTTCTTCCATAAAATCATAATCCTCGAAGTCCTCAATGACCGGTGGTTTGGGCAATAAAAGTTTGCTCTTGATCGCCAGCAATGTTGCTGCCATGACCAGAAATTCACTCGTAATATCCAGTTCCAGTTCCTGCATCGAATGCAGATACGCCATGTATTGATCGGTAATATCGCTGATGGGAATATCCTGGATATGAATTTCAGCCTTATCAATCAGATGAAGCAGCAGATCCAAAGGCCCTTCAAAAGTCTCCAGTTTGTATGTAACTACCGTCACTAGACGAATCCTCCCGCCAGAAAAATACAAAACCCTGCTAAGCCGTCCGAATCCGGTTTCCCGTGTTCGTCTGCGCAAAGCAGGGCACTACTATTAAATAAGCACTATTTTAGCTGTTTCGTCAAGTTTGCCATCTCAATTGCCGCCGTAGCTGCATCCCAACCTTTGTTACCCGCCTTGGTTCCGGCACGTTCAATCGCTTGTTCAATATTTTCTGTTGTAACCAGTCCAAAGATCGTAGGCACGCCAGTTTTCAGGTTAATTGCTGCTACCCCTTTAGCCATCTCGTTGCACACATAATCGTAATGCGTAGTTGATCCACGAATAACGGTTCCCAGGGTAATCACCGCATCATACTTGCCGCTCTCCGCCATTTTCTGCGCAATCAAAGGGATTTCGAACGCACCTGGAACCCAGGCTACATCCACTTCATCATCCTGCACGCCGTGGCGTTTGAATGCATCGAGTGCTGCGCTAAGCAATTTACTGGTAATGAATTCGTTAAAACGTCCAACGACAACTCCATATCTGGATCCTTCTGATACTAAATGTCCTTCAAAAAATTGTGGCATTCAAGTCATCTCCCTAACGGTATAATGTAATGTAAGTAACGGAAATTCCTAAGTAATCTCTTCCATAAATTACATGGTGAACGTTATTCATCTAAAATATATTTACTGTTCGTTCTGCTCGATATCATCAAACTTGAGCATATGCCCCAGCTTGGCTTGCTTGGTATGAAGATACACCGTATTGTCCTCGTTCTCCTCCATCTGGATCGCGACACGCTCTACGACTTCAAGTCCATATCCTTCAAGGCCTTTAATTTTACGAGGGTTGTTAGTTAGCAGTCTGATCTGACGAACCCCAAGGTCTTTCAGAATTTGAGCGCCAATTCCGTAATCACGCAAGTCAGCAGCAAAACCCAAACTCAGGTTTGCATCAACAGTATCCATACCTTCCTCTTGCAGCTTATAGGCTTTGAGTTTGTTGATCAGGCCAATACCCCGACCCTCTTGTCTCATATATAAAAGTACGCCATTGCCTTCCTCGTGAATCTGTTTGAGTGCCGCATCAAACTGCGGACCACAGTCACAACGATGCGAATGGAACACATCACCTGTCAAACATTCAGAGTGCACTCGTACAAGCACAGGTTTCGAACCATCAATTTCTCCTTTGACCAGAGCCACATGTTCCTTATTGTCCACAGCATTTGTATAAGCCACCGCTTGAAACTCACCAAAGTCCGTTGGCATACGCACAGCTACTTCACGTTGAACCAGCTGCTCTTTTTCGTTACGGTAACGAATCATGTCCTGAATACTGATCAGCTTCAGATCATGTTTGCGGGCAATCTCCTGCAGATCCGGAAGTCTGGCCATCGTGCCATCTTCCTTAATCACTTCACAGATAACGCCAGCAGGGTAGGAACCACACATGATAGCGAGATCTACAGCCGCTTCCGTATGTCCGGCACGCCGAAGTACACCGCCGTCTTTTGCAATCAGCGGGAACATGTGACCAGGCTTACGGAAGTCTCCGGCTTTCGCTTCAGGATCGATCAGACCTTTCACGGTAATAGAGCGTTCATGTGTCGAGATACCTGTTGTTGTATCTTTGTGATCCACAGAGACGGTGAAGGCTGTTCCATGGAAATCCGTATTTTGTTGAACCATCGGTTTCAGGTTAAGTTCGTCCGCACGTTGTTGTGTAATCGGAACACAGACCAGACCTCTACCTTCAGTAATCATGAAATTAATGACTTCAGGCGTCGCCTTTTCGGCCAAAGCGATAAAATCGCCTTCATTCTCCCGATCTTCATCATCCACAACAATGACGGGTTTACCACGCATGAGATCATATATGGCTTCTTCTATTGTGTCCAGAATGGATTGTTCTGACATTGGTCCACCTCCAGTTAATTTCTGTTCTCTATTTATGCAAATCCGTGATTGGAGAGAAAATCTTCACTGATACTGCGCGGCTTGCCAGTACCCGTCTCCCGATGTCCTCTCCCATACTGGAGCAGATGATCCACATATTTGCCCAAAATATCGCATTCGATATTAATGGTATCCCCTGTCTTTTTCACATTTAGTACAGTTTCACCAATGGTATGCGGGATAATGGAAACCGTGAATGCGGTATCCGATGTATGGACAACGGTCAAGCTAATGCCATCCAGTGTAACCGATCCTTTGGGGATCAGATATTTGAACAACTGGTGATCATCAGGCTTGATCTCAAACACAATTGCATTCTGATCACGTGTTATACTGCCAATCACTCCAGTACCATCGACATGACCCTGAACGATATGTCCGCCAAAACGACCGCCTGATTGCATGGCCCGCTCCAGATTAACTTTACTGCCAGATTGCAGCTGACTGAGATTGGTATGGCGATAGGTTTCAGGCATTACATCGGCGGTAAAACCTCCACCTTCGAGCGTTGTCGCAGTTAAGCACACGCCGTTCACTGCTACACTATCACCAATCTTCAGATCGTCCATGATGGCGGAAGCTCCGATATTCAGGACCATCGCTTCGCCTTTCCGACCAATACGCCGGATCTGACCGACTTCTTCCACCAAACCGGTAAACATGCTGCCGCCTCCCTTTTTCAAGTTATAAAGAACCTAACTTTCTACTTTCAAATCCATTTATTTATTCAGGCCACACCGGAATACCGCCAATGCTGATATTATCTCCAACTTGTTCAATCTCCAACTGATTCAATTGAATCGCCTGATTCATACGTTCCACACCCTCGAAGCGGAAGCTTCCAGGTGTATCATAACCGCCTACAATCTTCGGAGCGATAAACATGAGCAGTCGATCAACCAACCGTGCCTCCAGCATAGCTCCATTCAAGGTACCTCCACCTTCAAGCAAAATTGAACCAATGTCACGCTCACCCAACTTGCTAAGTCCGTTTAACAGATCCACACGTGGTCCAGGACCACAGCGTATAATCTCGACGCCGTAGGCTTCCAAACGTTCAGCAGCTTCAGGACTGGCTTCGTCTGTTGTCAGCACCCATGTTGGAGCAAGACCATCCTTAACCATTTTGGCACCTACGGGAAGACGTAACTTGGAATCCACTACAATGCGCACTGGACTAATGCCTTCGACTTGCAAACGGGTTGTTAGTTCCGGATTATCGGCGATTACCGTGTCGACGCCAACCATGATTCCCTGGTGACGATGACGAAGGGCATGCACAATCTCACGAGCGGGCTCGTTAGAGATCCACTTGCTGTCTCCGCTGCGAGTAGCAATTTTGCCATCCAGAGTAGTTGCCGTTTTCAGTGTCACGAAAGGTAGACCCGTTGTGATAAATTTAATGAACTTTTCATTCATACGTCTTCCACGCTCACGCAGTACGCCAACTTCAACTTCAATGCCTTGTTGACGAAGCATGCTTATGCCCCTGCCGGATACTTGCGGATTTGGATCTTCACAACATACCACAACACGTTTCACCTTTTCATGAATCAGGCGTTCACTACAAGGTGGCGTCTTGCCATAATGACTACAAGGCTCAAGTGTAACGTATACCGTACTTCCTTCTGCATCACTGCCTGCCATGTTAAGTGCATGCACCTCTGCATGACCGGTTCCACGTTTCAGATGGCTCCCCAGGCCTACAATACGACCTTCTTTCACAACTACACATCCAACGACCGGATTAATCCCCGTCTGTCCCTGTGCTCGTTCCGCCATATCCAATGCCAGTGCCATATAAAATTCATCATTGATCATTTCCAAATCCGTTCACCCCGCGGTTTAAAGTCTTGTTTATTAAAAAATCCCCGTCGAACAATCAGTTCGATGGGGATGATGAGAGACAAATGTCACCAGCAGGAGTGAAATGGATACAGCACGCCAACACTTTGCCCAAAACTTCATTTCGGGCAAGTGAAAATAGACACATACCTTAATGAACATCAATTACAGGTAAAGAGCTTTTATAGTGCGGCATATGTATGGAACTGTCCGGCGTAACCGGATCTTCCCTGCACAGTGCAAGACATCACAAATCGTGACTGTGCAGCAATACTCCTGCTGAATGCAAACCTGTTAGGTCTGCACCTCTCCTTCTCCCATCCAGACTATACTGTCGGTTCTGGAATTACACCAGATCAGCCATCTGCCAATGGCAGACAGGTCACGGACTTTGCATCAAGTGCTGGACTCATAGGTCCTTACACTTCCTGCATCACCGCCGGTAGGGAATTGCACCCTGCCCTGAAGGATTGCTTTCGTTATTACTTGGATGTTAGCACTTTAATGCCAAAAAATCAATTGTTTTTTGTTCCTTTTTGTCACATACTAACTTTTAATAAGCTAAGAAACAACAAAAACCGCTTCCTCTCAAGGAGGCACGGTTTTTGCTTGGAGGCCCATTTCACATCCATCGCATCATTCTACATATCAGGAAAACACCAGCTCGCCATATGCTTTAATTCTTTGGCATTATGGAATGGAGTGCGATCAGGTTCTTGCAGGGGCGAAGTCGGAAGCGGGAACTCTCTTGCCACCCTTCTGACCCAACTTGTGGAATCGATCGCAATAGCCGAGCATTTCCAGCGTCCATTCGCTCTCGGTCGAAACGTCCCATGCAAATCTGCTTTTCCCGGCATCTCTGGGAAGACTCCATCCAGATATTCAACGATGACGCGCTTGTCTCTGACTTCATGACAATATACAGTCACCCATACACCTTCCCGGACCCGAACAGCATACACATCTCCAGACTGTACCTCCCCGGTACCTGCATCAGGTGATGCCTTTGGTACTTTTCCGCGAACACTTCTCTTCTTCTCCAATGCCCCTAAGATCGTGTCCTTTACAGCTGGACTCTCACCAGGCTTATCCGCAAGTGATATATTATTCAGATCAAAATCATGAAATATCTTGTTCAGGTTGTTCTCATTAATTCCGACAGATGAATCCCACCACGCCAGAGGGGCCTGCACTTCCACCCGCACATTGGGGCGTGCGTCACGCTGCATGTAAGAGGTGAATTCCGTGATCATTCCAGGATGTTCCGGCGTATCCAATATGCCAATCAGAGCTAACGTCTCAAGTAAATCACGGTAGGCATATTCCTTCTGTGTAGGCAAAAGACGTTCCTTCTTGAGCGCTACTGCTGCCTTGCTGTAACGTGTTTTGGGAGGTAATTCGCGTAGCACCGTTAACACCGCACGGAATGTCCAGCGGTCGTACTCATTGGGTATTGGAAGCTCCTGCGCGGTAGCCAGCTCTCGAAGTGCCAACACATATCCAAAAGGATCACCGTCCAACGGTGTTCCATTGGTCATCCGCCAATACCATTGTAGCGTTGTGTCGGTTGCTTGATCTACACTTAATCCGCAGATCTTACAAGTGTTCGAAGATGGATATGGCGTATGTTCATGGCTTGGCATACTGCTCGCAATAAGCTTGCCCGTAAGCAACGAACGCCAGATCATGGGTGCTGACCACAAAGAGGATACAAAGGCCTGCGCTGCATCATTGATCGTCCATTGATTCGCAACTTTTTTCAGCTCAGTAATCGTCTCATCATGTTGCGGACGTACAAAGCGATTCGGTTCATGCCCGGCTGCCTCAAGCGCTTCTCGATCCTTTACGGATAGACTATCCGGAACGACATGGCGCGATGCCTGCAATTCTTCATCCCACAACGTGCGCTCACTATAAATTTGTTTTAACAAGCTTAGCTGAGTAACCATATCCAAGGTTTTATTCATCCTTTCTAATTATGGATCTCGAATACGTGACATATGAAAAATAAAAAAAGTGCTTCTATAAAAGAAGCACTTCATGTTTGGATCCAGTTAAGGTGAAGGTATTAAGCTTCTACAACTTCAACAGTTTCCATTTTGTCTTTACCTTCTAAAGCGTCCACGAACTCCATACCTTTAGTTACTTTACCAAATACAGTATGTTGTCCATCCAAATGTGGTTGCGGTTGGTAGCAGATGTAGAACTGGCTTCCACCTGTGTTACGGCCAGCATGTGCCATAGCAAGTGTTCCGCGCTCATGTTTGTTTGGGTTAATTTCACAGTTGATTGTGTAACCTGGGCCACCTGCACCGGAACCGTTAGGGCATCCGCCTTGAGCTACAAAGCCCGGGATAACGCGGTGGAATGTAAGACCATTGTAGAAACCGGAGTTAGCCAGTTTCTCAAAGTTTGCTACTGTGTTTGGAGCTTCTTGATCGAACAGATCGATCAGAACTTCTCCGCCGTTTGCCAATTTAATTTTCGCTTGTTTCGCCATATGTAAATGACTCCTTTCGTATTGACCATCGTTAATGGTGCCAGAACGCATGACCCTGGGCCAAGCATTACAGCACTTTTCTTAGTGTACACCGAAAATGTCTGGATCGCAAAAAAAACAGCAACTTTTTTCATGATTTAGCTCAAATACGCAAAAAGCAGACGAAAAAGGAAGGTCCCTTTTCATCTGCTTCAACTGCAAAATCCCTATATCTTGAATAATGCAGAAACGCATTATCTTTTGACGAATTAGCGAGTTACTGGCTGTTTTCCAATGCGCGCAGGTACCAGGTCATTCTGGATGATATCCTGATACGTCTCACGGCGTACCACGACATCTCCTTGACCGTCTTTGACAAATACAACGGCTGGACGACGAATCCGGTTGTAGTTGCTCGCCATGGAGTAGTTATACGCACCTGTGCAAGCTACAGCGAGTAGGTCGCCACTTTCCACTTTTGGCAGGTCCAGATCCCAGATCAACATATCGCCACTCTCGCAACATTTACCCGCAACAGATACTGTTTCCTGAGCAGCCTCATTCGCACGGTTGGCAAGCACAGCTTCATATTTGGATTCATACAAAGCAGGACGTGGGTTATCAGTCATACCACCATCAACGGCAACATATTTACGCACGCCTGGAATGTCTTTGCTTGTTCCAACGGTATACAGCGTTGTTCCCGCTTCACCCACGATGCTGCGGCCTGGCTCAACCCAGATCTCAGGTACGGCATAGCCGATTTGAGCAAAATGATTTTTAACGGCGTCTGTAATAGCCTTCACGTATTGTGCAACTTCAAGTGGCGTATCTCCATCGATATAACGGATTCCGAATCCCCCACCAAGGTTAACCACTTTGAAAGCAACATTAAGACGCTCATATACACTTGCTGCAAATTCAGCAACACGTTGAACAGCCATCTGGAAGCCTTCAACTTCGAAGATTTGGGAACCGATGTGGGAATGCACACCGAGCAATACCAGATTAG
This sequence comes from Paenibacillus sp. FSL H7-0940, assembly GCF_037979415.1. Taxonomy (NCBI): domain Bacteria; kingdom Bacillati; phylum Bacillota; class Bacilli; order Caryophanales; family Paenibacillaceae; genus Paenibacillus; species Paenibacillus sp. FSL H7-0940. The sequence continues at coordinate 1,210,630 of NZ_CP150280.1, read as the reverse complement.
ACTGCTTGGAAGCCAAGTCAATCGCTTCAAATGCTGTACCATTGCCGATATCAAATCCAAATTTCGAATCCGTCTGACCTGTAGAAATATATTCATGCGTATGTGCCTCAACACCAGGCGTCACACGAAGCAAAATGTTTACTTTACGATTTTTGTCCGCTGCTACAGCCTGCAACAGATGCAATTCATTGAAGTTATCAACAACAAAGCATCCAATCTCTGCATCAAGAGCCATTTCGATCTCTTCCAGCGTTTTGTTGTTACCGTGGAAGTGAATGCGCTCAGCCGGGAATCCTGCTTGCAGTGCAGTAAACAGTTCACCGTCAGATACAACATCCAAGGAAAGTCCTTCTTCAGCTGCAAGGGCACACATCGCCATTACACAGAATGCTTTACTTGCGTAAGCAACCTGGAAGCCCAGTCCGGAAGCACGGAATGCTTCCATGTACTCTCTGCAACGCTCACGAACCAATTGCTCGTCCACAACGTACAGGGGAGTTCCAAACTGTTCTTTCAGATCTGTTGCATCAACTCCGCCAATCTCCAGATGCCCTTGCGCATTTATTTTACTTGTACCATGTAAATACATAATCTGCATTCCTCACTTTTTATATACTGGAACAATTGATATTCCAATGATTTTACACCAGTATATCAAATTAGGCAGCGAGATGAATGGATTTTTTGGAAGATCATTTGTGTTTTTTACTTTTTTGCAGTTCCCCGTCCGGATCATCGGACATTTTGGTGTTGTCACGGGTTTTATTGAATGATGGACGTTTTTTATTTTCCAGCAGCGGAAGCCGGAATAAAAAGTTGCCCAAGGCCTTTGCATTAAACGGTATAAAAGGCCAGAGATACGAAGAATTGTACGACCGGTGAACGGTGAGCGCCAATATGAGTAATGTACAGCCCACGACCAACCCCGGAACCTTGAATATCGCAACAGCGACTAGCAGAACCAGCCTGACCAGCCTATTGGCGAGACCCAATTCGTAACTTGGCGTGGCAAACATACCGATGGCTGCGATGGCCATATAGAGCACAACCTCATTGACAAAGTATCCTGTTTTCACCGCGATATCCCCGACTAGAATGGCCGCGATTAAGCCCATAGCCGATGCCAGAGGTGTAGGCGTATGGACCGCTGCCATACGTAATAAATCGACGCCCAGTTCGATCAGTAGAAACTGTAGAATCAGCGGTAGCTTTACATTTTCCTGTGGACCAATGAAGTCAAGTCCCATCGGTTTAATCGAAGGGTCAATAACCATGAGAAGCCATAATGGTAGCAAAAACAACGAGATGAGAATCCCTGCAAAACGCACCCATCGTAAATATGTTCCCATCAAGGCCGTCTGTCTGTTCTCCTCCGCATGCTCACATAGGTCGAAAAAGGTCGTTGGTAGAATCATCACACTGGGGGAAGTGTCTACGAAAATGACGACTCGTCCTTCCAGCAAATGAGAAGCTGTAACATCTGGTCGTTCCGAATAACGAACGAGTGGGAACGGATTCCAACCCTTGTTGATAATCGCTTCCTCCAGCTGTTTATCGGCTGCGGGAATACCATCGATATCTACTCGCTGAATTTTTTCACGAACTGAATCGACCTGCACTTTATCCACAATATCATCAATATACACCACGCAGACATCGGTTTGTGTTCTCCGCCCTACCTGCATAATCTCAAACTTCAGTCCCGGGTCGCGTATTCTGCGACGCACCAGGGTCACGTTAGTCAGGAGTGTTTCGGTAAAGCCGTCTCTGGAACCTCGGACTACCCTTTCCAAGGAAGGTTCTTCGGGTGAACGTACTGGATAACTCCGGGTATCCATAATTAAGACCGAGCGATCTCCTTCAACGAACATTGCGCTCATACCGGTAAGGACCTTGTTGATGACAGCACTCATCTTCTCGACTTTTTCCACCTGAATGTGGGGAATGTAACATTCAAAATAGGATTTGAGTGCATGTCCTGAGACATCATCCGGCGTGAGATAGGTTAATCTTTTCAAGACTTCAAGCAAAATCTCATCCTTGGCAAAGCCGGTGATCATCAGCAATCCAACGTGCTTACCACCTAGGACCATTTCCCTCATATTCACGTCGAACGATTCTCCAAGCCCCAGTACCTGTTGCAGTGTATATCTATTCTCACTCATGCGTGGGGAGATATCATCGTTTTCCTGCCAATATTGTACGGATTCCTCAATGCTGTCGGACATCTCATTTTGTTTTTTCTTATTGTACGCTTTCTCCTCTTCTTCCTTCTGAATCTCATAAGCAGACTTGTGTAACATCTCTTCCGTTATACCTTCACTATTTTCCTGGCCTGTGTGCTCCGTTCGTTCATCCATCTTCCATCCTCCTATGGCCACGAGTTACCGCTGATATATGAAAAAATCAAACAGGGAACCTGTCATTTTGCCCAAAATCATGGCGAGCAGTAATCCAAATAAATAAGGTTTCATGCCCAATCGTTTGGCTAGCACGGGCAGTACATTGAGTACCTCAGTGAGCGCTGCGGCCAGTAGACCGATGAACACGCCACAGAACAAACCAACGATTGGGCTGAGCAGTAGCACCCCATGCATTTTCCAATGCCAGAAGTCCGCCACCGTCCCGAGCAGTGAACCACCAATTAGCGCCCCTTCGTACCAGTGAGTTTTGTCATACGATTGCGTAAGTTGAGCCAACCTGGGAATCATATCGAGCACCAGAATGAGCGCAATTACGCCGCTCCCTACGGCAATCCCCCCTGCAATACCCAATACAATGCTGATTGCTCCATTAAGAACGCTCATCCGCATTCATCTCCCTGCGTTCCTGCTCGTGCATCCGTTCACTTTCTTCAATCACCACATATTTATCTACATTTTGCTGGTATAGGAACATCTCTACTTCCAGCGGGGTAGGCTCCTCATTCCACTTTTTCTTAAACAAATGATTAAAAAATACTGCCATTCCGAATCCAATGCCAATGGAATACGCCACTTGAAACAGATAGGGATGTTCGTCCCGATGCCCAGTAAGCATCTCCACAATACGAATTTGTACTTCCTGCATGTTCACATCGGCATGAAAATTCATAATGGTTAAGGCCGATCCGAAGAACAGCAGCAGCCAAACCAATATGAACAGAGACTTGGAAGGTTGACCATTTCCCGCAATGACTTCAACCAACGTATGGCCTGATCCTATCAGTTCCACACTTACCTCCGGCAAGATGTGCCGAATTCGGGGAATTATCTGCAATATATCAATGAGGATCAGATTGCCATCCTCCGGTCCAGGGCGTAGCAGTTCAAGCTCCAGTAGCCTGACCTCTTGGTCTTCTGAAGAGGTCAGTACATGTGCAATGTCTCCAAGCTTGACTGCTCTGCCCCTCTGGATGCGAATACGGCTGCGCAGACGAATATAGACCATTGGAGTGGGTGTCTGGGACATCCATAGCACTCCTTTACTGCGTAATTTAGGTTAGTATTTGAAGAATGTGCAAATTTATTACAAACGGGTTGGAAAAAAGGTGGAAGGCTGAGTTGGCGCTGCGGGATGGATCGGTCATTGGTCGCTGTTATCCCCGGATTTCTTGAACTCTCCTTTTCAAGGAGGAAATCCGGTGCTAAAGGCGAACGCTTCGCTCCTTTTGACCGATTCCATCCCTCCGCTGCCCATCGTCCTCCCGTTTCCAAACGTTTGAAATAAATATGCTGGGGAGGTGGCAGGAAGGGAATTGAAAGATGAGCTTTTTGGGGTTATTTTGCTCAAAATTCTATGATGTTGGAGTTGTCTTCTGGGACCGTCTAGACTACAGTTGTGTAGAAATTTGGAGACAAAGGCGCACGCTTCGCTTCTTCAGGTCTAATCTGCCGCCTGCGTTGCTTATGTATCCTTAGGTGAACGCTCACGCTTCACTCCTTTTGACCGATTCCATCCCTCCGCTACCAGTCGTCATCCCGTTTCCAAACGTTTGAAATAAATATGCTGGAGGAGTAGGCAGAAAGGGAATTGAAAGAAGACCTTTTTGGGGTTATTTTGCTCAAAATTCAATGACTTGTGAAGATAGCTTCTGGATATTAATTTTAGAAATTTGGGGATTTGAAGCGCAACTGAGTGTGAAGCATTATTTTACATATCAAAAAAAGTCGCCGTATGGGCGACTCTTCGGTATTTAGATTGGTTCACGGATCATGAACATTATCTCAAGAATTATTTTCTTTGTCTCTTTGACTCAATTCCCTTCCTAAATCGTAAAGGGGTTGAATTCATTGTTTTGCGGAATTGGTTAATGTAATAACTCGTGCTGTTAAAACCGACCTCATAGGCAATTTCGGTGATGCTACGCTTGGAGGATTGCAATAGTTCGATGCTTCTTTGGATGCGGTACTCAATCACATATTGCATGGGTGTGGTTTTCAGGATTTGCTTGAAATAACGGCATGTCTCCGATCGACTTAACTGTCCAGCCTTTGCAATACCTTCAAGCTTAATTGGATCGGCATAATTGAGATTAATCCATTGCAACATGTCTTTCATTCGGTTGTTTCTGCTCATCTCTGATGGATCATGTTCAAGAGAATATCCGTTCATAATCAGCAGTTTCCACATATTAAGCACCGCCGAAGCAATATTCACTTCGTAAAAAGGAACTTGGTGCACTAGCTCCTTTCTAATCCATGCAACAGCATCCAAGATCTGTTCTCCCCAAGCGTTAGCTCTTTCGATATACAGAAAAGGCAAATTAGTTGCTGTTACATATGGATGTACGTACTTTATATACAAATCCGATGGCATGATAACGTGTGGGGACAAATTCAGACATAAATAAATGCAGTTCTCGCTCACCCCGTGATCTTCGGCCATATGCATTATTCCACTGTTGATAAAAACCCCGTCACCTTTGGACAAAATCATCTTTTGATCGTTGATATGAAACAACGCCGTACCCTGAAGAACGGCAACAAACTGCAATTCATCATGCCAGTGGAGAGGAATATGTCCGTGAACATTTTGAACAATGGTTGTCTCATAACAGGCTATAGATAATGTATCGGTACGGTGTTGCGTCATTTCTTTCAAATGTTGATCAATGATAAATTCGATCTTCTGCATGGCCCTCATCTCAATATAGTTATATTTTTAAGTGTAATATTGATATAAATGTATCGTATTTCTCTTTAATATAACACTATTCTTATATTTAAGGTGAGGCGAACAAGAATGACAACTTCTGCAAAATCCAAAATTTCAGGCATCGTGCTCGTTCTGACGGGAGCCATCTGCTGGGGCATTGGGGGGACGGTATCTCAAAAATTGTTTCAGCTGGATGGAATTGAGGTCAATTGGTATGTCACTGTACGATTGTTGATTGCTGGGTTACTATTACTGGTTATTCAATCGTTTACAAATGGAAGATTTCAGATTTTTGATGTATGGAGAAATAAAAAAACCGCTGGGCAGATGATCATTTTTGGATTGGTGGGCATGCTTGCCGTTCAGTATACGTACATGGCATCCATTAAACACGGCAATTCAGCGGTGGCTACACTCCTACAGTACCTGTCCCCTGTCATGATCATGATTTACATCGCACTCCGTAAGCAGTCGGTCCTCACACGCAATGACCTTGCATGCGCCGTTCTGGCTCTCAGTGGGTGTTTTCTCCTGCTCACGAATGGCTCGCTTACGCAGTTATCTGTCTCCTCGCTTGCAGTGATATGGGGGCTGTTATCTGGGGTTTCAGCTGCATTTTATACGCTGTATGCCGTGCAACTGATTAAAAAATTCGATTCACTTGTTGTGGTCGGCTGGGCTATGATCATCGGTGGTTTGGGAATGGGTTTTATTCACCCGCCCTGGAAAATGAATTTTGCTAACATCACGCTTGAAACCTACGGTTATTTGATATTTACGATCCTTTTTGGAACCATGATTGCTTTTTGGTTTTACATTGCGAGTCTCAAAAGTCTTACACCCCAGGAAACTAGCCTGCTCGGGAGCGCAGAGCCGCTTGCTGCTGTTGGAACAACCGTCATATGGCTCCATGAACCTTTTGGCTTCTATCAATGGATTGGTATGGCATGTATTCTTGGCATGATGCTGGTCATGCAGTCCAATCGTTCGGAATCTCCCCGTATTAACAACAAATAACCTCCCTCGCCATAATGCGCGATAGAAGGTTGTTAGTTGTCGTATATTGGTGTATAAACGCCAATACTGTTGGTGCAACCCATGAAATCACTGCGCGATCTGGTCGCGGATGGATTGCAGTATTTTTTTCTCCAGACGTGATACCTGCACCTGAGATATTCCCAGCCTGCTGGCAACCTCGGACTGGGTCTGATCTCGGTAATACCGAAGATAAACGATTAATCGCTCCCGCTCGCTGAGACCACCGATGGCTTCGTTCAGAGCCAGCTTGTCAAACCAACGTTCCTGAGACTCGTCGGCAATCTGATCCATTAACGTAATGGGATCACCGTCATTCTCAAATACCGTCTCATGGATGGAGGTCGGTGGTTTGTTCGCTTCCTGGGCAAATACAACTTCCTCCGGGGTTACCCCCAGCTCTGCGGCAACTTCCTTAATCGTTGGTAAACGATCCAGATGTTTGGACAGTTCGTCCCTTTTTTTGCGGACTTTATTCGCCATCTCTTTCAGTGAACGACTGACCTTAAGGGTACCGTCATCCCGCAGGAATCGCTGGATTTCTCCGATGATCATCGGTACCGCGTAGGTTGAAAACTTCACGTCATAACTGAGATCGAATTTGTCCACTGACTTGAGCAGACCGATACAACCAATCTGGAACAGATCTTCCGGATCATATCCCCTGTTCATAAAACGCTGTACGACGGACCAGACGAGTCTGATGTTGCAGTTCACCAGCGTATCCCGTGAGACATGGTCACCCGACTGACTGAGCGCAATCAGCCGTTTGACCTCGGCATCGTCCAAATAGGTCTGTGAAGATGGTTTCACTTCAGCATCCATAAGAACACCAACCCCTAATTATACAATGCTTTCTTGGATTCAATCCTTTTTTTCATCTTGATGGAGGTGCCTCTGCCGGGCTCACTGCTGACTTCGAATTCATCCATAAAGTTTTCCATAATGGTGAAGCCCATGCCCGACCGCTCAAGTTCGGGTTTGGACGTATATAGCGGCTGCTTGGCCAGTTCAAGATCTTCGATTCCTTCACCGCGGTCTTCCACGATGATAGTGATCATGTCTTCCCGAATCTCCGCCTGGATGGACACCACACCCTCGGAGTTGTTGTTGTATCCGTGGATGATGCTGTTGGTCACGGCTTCCGAAATGACCGTCTTCAGGTCACTGAGCTCGTCCATCGTTGGATCAAGCTGGGAGATAAACGCAGCAACGGTTACCCGTGCAAACGACTCATTCTCTGACTTGGCCGCGAATTGCAGATTCATGAAATTTGTCCCTGTTCCTTCATTCATGAGACGACCTCCAGACCTGAGAGAGCAGTTCCCTCATTTTCGTATATCGGCATAATCTTAAACAGCCCCGACATTTCCAGCAAACGGTACACTGGCGAATTGACGTCACAGACCACCATCTTGCCACCTTTATTCTTAATGAGCTTGTATCTTCCCAAAATGACACCCAGACCTGAACTGTCCATAAATTGCAGATCTTTCAGGCTGAGTACGAGATGCTCGCTTTGTCTCCGCTGGATGGCTTCATCCATTTGCATCCGTACCATGTCAGCTGTATGGTGATCCAGCTCCCCGGATAATCGTACAATCAGAATCCCGCGATGGTGTTCCATTTCCACATGCAAGTTCACGTTTGCTCACTCTCCTCCCTGTCTTAGAACAAGGATTTCTACGCTTCCGAAGGCTTTTCCTGCCCCCCGACAAAACTAGAAGAAAACCCCTATTTAACTACAAAATATGTTCGAAGGATACGTGCAACTCGCAGAAATCGCCGTTTAGTCAAACAGATTGGACGTTGTCCGCTTAAACAGCTTCCACCAGCCCGCCTTATTCACATCCTGCGGAGCCTGAATGTCGAACTCCTTAATGACGTCATTACCCTGATAAACCACCAGTTTACCTATACTTTGCCCGGCTTTGATCGGAGCTTTCAATTCTTTGGCGACCAGCAATTCATGCCGGATGTCATTGGATTTGGCTCCTTTGCGCATCAGCACACTATAATTTTGCGTGGCATTCAGAGGCAATTCGGCAACTTCACCTTTTTCGATCTTCAGACTTCCCAGCAGATCCCCTGCCTTGTAGAGCGCCTTCATCGTATATTGACTAAACGCATAGTCAAACATCGAAGACACTTCACTGTTCCGTGTTTTGGTATTTGGTTCACCGAGTACCACGGAAACGACACGTAGTCCGTCCTTGGACGCTGTTGCGGAGAGACAGAACTTCGCTTCGGATGTGTAACCTGTTTTCAAACCATCTGCCCCTTCATAAAAACGAACCAGCTTGTTTGTATTCACCAGCCAGAAGGGCTTTTCCGTATCTTTGCGAAGGTAATCCTGATATGCACCGGTGTACTTCGTAATCCCGGAATGTTTCAGCAGTTCACGGCTCATGACGGCAATGTCATGGGCGGAAGAATAATGATTATCGACCGGAAGGCCGTTACAGTTGGCAAAATGAGTATCCTTCATGCCAAGCTCCTTCGCCCGCTCATTCATCAGCTGCACAAAGGCTTCTTCCGAGCCAGCGATCTTCTCAGCCATCGCTACCGAGGCATCATTGCCCGAAGCCATCGCGATCCCTTTTAACATATCGTCGACCGTCATTTCTTCCCCAGGCTCCAGAAAGATCTGCGAACCGCCCATGGAAGCTGCGTATTCGCTCGTTCTTACTTTGTCGGTCAGCTTCAGCTTGCCTGAGTCGATCGCTTCGATTGTAAGCAGCATGGTCATAATCTTTGTAATGCTCGCCGGAGGCAGCTGATCATGACTGTTTTTCTCATAAATGACCGTTCCCGTGTCTGCATCCATTAAGATCGCAGAGCGCGCCGACGGGGCCAGATCAGTTCCTCCCGCTGCCTTCGGTGTTTCTTCAGCTAATGCCGTTGATGCCAAAAGGGACAGCAGGATACAAAGGGTCATGAACGATGCCATTATTCTTTTCTTCACAAGGTTACCTCCTCAAATGACTTGCTTACTGCATGTTCCATGCATGTACTGCTAATCATTGTCGGCCCGTTTCCAGTAAATTATTCCATGTAAAGCATGATTTCCCGAACTTTTATTGAAAATGTGGTCATAGTCAAAAAAACGCACTGTACTCAAGGAATGAGTAACCGTACGTTCAACACAACAAAAAAAGGTTACCCCCCGATGATTTCTCATCCAAAGAGGTAACCTTATCTACTCAAATCTTGCTTACATTTGTGGAATAACTGCCACTACCAGCGCCAGGAACGACTCACGCACACGTTCCGTCGTCTCCATAACCTCATCATGTGACAGTGGCTGGTCCAGAATTCCGGCAGCCATGTTGCTGATACAGGAAATACCGAGTACTTCCAGGCCCGCGTGGCGTGCCACAATCACTTCAGATACAGTGGACATGCCCACTGCGTCTGCGCCCAGTGTACGCAGCATTCTGATCTCTGCCGGTGTCTCATAGTTCGGACCGAGCATACCTGCGTATACCCCTTCACGTACGTTAAAACCTTGTGATGCAGCCGTATCCTTCGCCAGCGCACGCAATCGGCGGCTATATGCTTCGGACAGATCCGGGAAACGCACGCCCAGTGCAGCGTCATTTGGTCCGATCAGTGGATTTTTGCCTGTGAGATTCAAGTGATCCGAGATCAGCATCAAGTCTCCAGCTTCATACGACGTATTCACGCCGCCTGCAGCATTGGTTACAAGCAGGCTGCTTACACCCAGTTCTTTCATAACCCGTACCGGGAAAGCTGTCAATTCCGGACCATATCCTTCGTACATATGGAAACGGCCTTTCATCATCACGACTGGACGACCTTTAATGGTTCCGACCAATAGTTCACCTTCATGTCCTTCTACTGTGGACACTGGAAAATGCGGAATATCCTGATAAGCAATACTTACGCCATCTTCAATCAGTTCTGCCAGTACGCCAAGACCCGAACCCAAAATCAAACCGACTTCCGGCTTGATGGAGCTTTTGCTTTGAATATAAGATGCTGCTTCCGAAATCATTTGTTGGTTTAATGCTGTCATGCGATGTATGTTCCTCCTTGAGTTAAAACGATCCGTCTTATGTATAACGGCGTTTGGATGTATTCAATTTATTTTATCCTAAATCGGCCCAATGTTCCGCATTTATTTGTGAATGCCATGCGTCAAAATCTATCTTGCCCTCGGATGATGGGTTTCATAGATTTCTTTCATGGTTTTGCGACCATGATTGCCATATTGTTGTCCAGGCTGCTCCACGTGACCCAGCATGTCTTGAACCGCACGTGTATCCGCCCCATTGGCAATCAGGTGTGCTGCAAACGAATGACGAAGGGTATGCGGCGTAATTTCTTCCGAGATTCCCGCATCCACCGCCGCTTTTTTGAGCAGCTTCCAGAAGCCCTGCCGGGTTAAACGTCTACCAGATACATTCACGAATAGTGCCTGCTCGTCCGAATCGGTTTTGAGCAACTTGTTGCGGAATTCCTCCACATATACACTTGCCCAATGTGCAGCTGGTGCACCAATGGGAAGGATACGTTCCTTGCCCGCCCCACCGCATCGTATAAAGCGCATCCCTGGCTGTACATCCCGAATGTCAAGGGCAATCAGTTCCGAGACCCTAATGCCTGTAGCATATAACAGTTCAAGCATCGCTCGATCTCTCACACCCTGCGGTGAACGAGTATCAGGCGCTGTCAAAAGTTGTTCGATCTCTTGGATACTTAACACCTGTGGTGGCGTCTTGTCCGCCTTGGGAGCTTCCACATCAAACGTAGGGTCCTGTATAATATCACCCCGTCGCATCAAAAAATGAAAGTAGGAGCGCAGAGATACGATGCTGCGGGCAATGGTTGCATTGGCACGTCCTGCTTGTTTGAGCTGACCTGCAAACAGGACGACATGTGTACGTCTGACCTGGTCGGCTTCGCGTATGCCATATTCCTTATCTGCAAATTCAATGAACTTGTCCACGTCTCGGAGATACGATTCAAGCGTGCTGCTCGACATCCCTTTATCATCTTCCAAGTATAAGGCATAGGCGTGTATCGTCTGTTTCATGTACAACGCTCCTCAACTGACAGATCTGCCGCTCTGGCAGACTGCTCCCGTATTTGCATCCCTGGCTGTTCGAAGCTACTCCCCGTACCAATAGAACAAACGGAGACGCTCTGCCATCGTAGGACGTCCTTCTCCATTACCCGGCCAATCCGTTTCCTGAAATACTTTGATTGCATTGCCAGTTGGCATCTGATACTGATCCACAGGTGAGATCCAGCCATTAAACAGATCCAGAACATGATAGAACAAATAAACTAATGCAGCAAAAAATATAATAAATCGAATAAAACGGAGCCCTCTCCGCACTGATATAATCATGGGCGCGTCCCCTCCTGATTCGAATCCGGTAATGTCCTTGAATCAGGGTATGTCCATAAACACAGGTTTATGCCATTTGGGCGAAACTCCAGATCATGTCCGGTGCCAAAAAAGCTCTCCCGTCAAAACCGCCGGTGAGAGCTTGAAGATATGCTATGTTATTCTTCATCTTTGGGTTTCTGTTCATTTTTAGCTTTGCAACGATAACAAATTCCATGAAAGTCCAGTCGGTGATCTACTACCGAAAAGTTGAATTCCCGCTCCAAACGCTCTTCAAGCGGTCCAAGCCAGTCTTCACGTATTTCATCCATACTTCCGCATTGAACACAGATTAAGTGATGATGGTGATGCTTGGATGTATCTCCGCGCAGATCATAACGCGCTACACCGTCGCCGAAGTTGATTTTCTCTACAACATGCAGCTCACTCAGCAGTTCGAGGGTACGGTACACGGTTGCCAGACCGATTTCGGGAGCCTTTTCTTTAACGAGCATGAATACATCTTCTGCGCTCAGATGATCTTCTTCATTCTCAAGAAGTACTCTTAAGGTGGCTTCCCGCTGGGGCGTTAATTTATATCCTTGGGACTGTAGTTGCTGCTTAATTTTATCAATCCGTGCTTCCATTTTCTCCCTCCCCCTAGGAAATCACTGCACACTGCAACTTAACCCACTCTTTTCATTATAGGGGGAGTGCGTAATTAAAGTCAACATTTTACACTATACGGTACACGTTAGGCCGGTAGTAACATTGGCGTGACCCAACGCATCATCGCAGGTGTAACCCATGTTTCAAAAGACGCCACACCGAGCAGCAGTGCAGCCATAACCAAAGTTAACACTATATATGAAGCAAAAGGCCTTTGTCGACCAGGTGTTCGCTGCATCAAAACACGATTGCGAATGATGTATAACGAGAACGTCATCGCCGCTACACTGCAGATCAGGAGGATCGGAATGACAAATAGATTATGCGGTGCCACGGACACCAGTGCAAACAGCAACCCTTTCCAGGAATACTGTCCAACAAGGTACCCCACTGTGAATCCAATGAGCACACCTTTCAAAAAATCCAGAACCAGTATACCGGGTAGTCCAACGACGGATAAACCCAGAATAAAGATCAGACCCACCCATTTCAGATGGAGCATGGCAATGTCCCAATATGCCCCGGTCTCAGTCACTTGTGCACTGTGCTGCACGGTCATGAAGAAATTACCGAGATAGCCCTCCAAATCCTGGCGTTGCTCGAGAGACAATGCGTTCACCATGAGCGCGCCAAAAATGACGCCGACCAGAAACAAGACGGCCACGAATACATATAACGAAGTCTGACCTTTAAATGTAAAGTAGGAAGAGCGCATACAGGTACGAGTCCCCTTTCCGGTATCATGCTGCAAGGATTTTCATTTACATCCTCATAGTCATTCTTATGAACCGGAATGCACCTGTATGACTTCTTGTCCAGATTGGACCTCTGTATAGCGAAAGCTATATGAGTTGAACTAAAGATTATTTACACCGGTCACTCCGAGGCTTTTTCCTGAACAGCAACCTTTCCGTACGTACCGCCACCTCCGGAGGACAGCTCCAGTTGTCCGTTCCGTGCAGCCACAATCAAGCCTGCCAGCACAGGTCCAACAACCGCAGCAAGCTCTTCCTCACGCGTGCGATGAAGTACGTTCATTTCTGTACCAAAATGGTCCAGTAGCTGGCGCAGTTTGGCTTTGCCAAGTCCCGGAATAAACTCCAGTGGTACCTGATAATGATAGGCTGGTCTGTTTGCAGGAACATGAGGACTCTCCCGATCAGAGATCGCCAGGATGCGATCCAGCACCCCCTGCACCAGCTTCAGACTGCCACAGTGCGGACAGCGCTCTGCTGACATCGCTTGCTCATCCATAATGCTGCCACATGCTGCACAGTAGGTACGATGATATTTGCCCAGCCTTGGATTCAGTCCATAATTGGCAGCTATGCTCCTGCCGGCTTCTCCTTGAAGTGCCATACGGAATTCATCAAAAGAAGGGGCAGCAACTTGCAGTTCGTTATACTCCCGTCCAATCTTACCGAGTGAATGAGCATCCGAATTGGTCAGAAAAGGGACATGATCCAACTCCCGAATATAACTGGCCATGGATGAGTCCGAGCTTAACCCCAGCTCTACCGCATCCACGAGGCTAGTATCCAGCACTTCGCCCATACGGGGGGCTGTACTGCCATAGATGCCTTTATGCGGTGTAAATACATGTGCAGGAACAATAAGTCCCCCACGTGCCTTAATCTCCGCCTGCATCTCAAGAGCGGGCACGTAGACCCGCTGAGAACTGAGATTCACATTTTTCATATAACGTTTCATCCAGTCCGTGAAGGACTTCATCGTTTTCAGATCACGGAAGTACGCCAGCATATGGAACTCACGCATTCCAGGCTCGCGCAGCTCAATCTCTGTACCCAACAGAATGGTCGTATCCTGGTAGGCAATACCGCCGCCCTCAATCTCGGACATGGTACCACTCTCCAGCAATTGCTCGATATCCATCTGAACAACCGGAGAATGACAATCAATAACACCAAGCAAATGAATTCCTTTGCGATCCGATGCTTCCCGGGCAATATTCTCAAATGTCAGATCACGACTGCCGCTGATTTTAACAGCCTCACCCCGAGAGGTTCGTCCAATGTGGATATGCAGGTCTGTATAACAGGGCTCCCACGTCGTGGACGTTTCCAGTTCGTCTTGCATGCCTAGAACCGTCCTGTCGTTCTGTAAAGGTCCCACGCGTACACGGCCATCATCGTTTTGGCATCGCTAATCCGGTTCTCGTCCATAAGCGCATAGGCTTCCTCCAGAGTTATTTCGGCAACTTCAAGGAATTCATCTTCGTCCAGCGCCATGTCCCCTGCTTCCAACTCTTCAGCGATGTAAAGATGAATGATCTCATCTGCGAACCCCGGTGACGTGTAAAACGAACGCAAATGACGCAGCGACTTGGCTACATATCCCGTCTCTTCTCGCAATTCACGTGCTGCGGCAACCTCTGGCTCTTCTCCCGGGTCCAGTTTTCCCGCAGGAATCTCCACTTCGGTGCGTCCCATTGCCTGACGATACTGATCCACAACAAGCATGCGATCCCCATTCAGAGCGAGTACAGCTACCGCTCCAGGGTGCCGGATTATCTCACGTGTAGCCGTCTGGCCATTCGGTAGTTTAACGGTATCGACTTGAAGCGAAATCACTTTGCCCTCGAAGATTGGCTTAGTGGATACGGTCACTTCATCCAGTTTTGGATTGGCAGGTTGCGCCGCGTGGATGGATTGGGCAGATTGATTTGGTTTCATTGGTTCTTCAACTCCATATCGTAGGATTATATATTCGGTTAATGTATATATCTCTTATTTTGGGCATATGGTGAGCGTATAGAACTCTCACAGCAAATATAAACGAATCAGGGGGACTTTCAATGAATAGTTATATGACGCCTCAATCCTTACACGTGGTAGGACAAGCACGGCAAGTACAGCTCATACTCAAACAATGGTTGCGCGAGTGGGGCCCAGATGCCAAGTTAATTGATCTGCTCGCTGGACGTAAATAAACGAGTTTCTCCCATGAAATATAACATGAATTCACAAAAAGTCCGAATCCGATACAGATAGACCGGGTTCGGACTTTTGTCTAACAACATGTGAGGTAACATGTGCTCTATATTATTTCTTGTCAGCTGCCGTTTCCTGAATAATAGCTACGACTACCTGGGATAACTTCACAATGTCTTCGGCACGAATACGTTCTTTGGTTGTATGAATATCCTCATACCCTACCGCCAAGTTCACTGTCGGAAGGTCGAATCCGTTAAAGATATTGGCATCACTGCCACCACCGGAAGCAAACGTACTTGTCTCCAGCCCAATACTGCGGATGGCACGTTGTGCAAGTTGTACAACTTCGTGTTCATCATGGAAGCCAAATGCAGGGTAAAGAATCTCACTTCTGAATTCAGCTGTTGCACCGTATTTGCGACAAGTCGTTTCCAACGCGTCACGCATCTGTGCAACCTGCAATTCAACTTTCTCCTGAACAATACTGCGAGCTTCCGCTTCAAGCTGTACAAAGTCACATACCACATTGAGTGCTGACCCACCCTGGAATTTGCCAATGTTTGCTGTTGTCTCGTCATCAATTCTGCCCAGTGTCATCGCTGCAATTGCTTTTGCCGCAACCTGAATGGCGCTGATCCCGTCTTCCGGATTCACGCCAGCATGGGCAGACTTACCATAGATGCTCATTTGAATTTCAGCTCTCGCTGGAGCAGCAACACAGATCGTGCCTACAGCTCCATTAGAATCCAGCGCATAACCGAACTCGGCATCGATATCCTTCGGATTCATGGCACGTGCACCCACCAGTCCAGACTCTTCGCCGACCGTAATGACAAATTGAATTTTACCATGTGGAATCTTGTTTTCCTGGATCACACGAATCGCTTCGAACAATGCCGCAATCCCTGCTTTGTCATCTGCTCCCAGGATCGTTGTTCCATCACTGCGGATCCAGCCATCTTCACCCAGTTCAGGCTTGATTCCCTGTCCCGGCGTCACGGTGTCCATATGACATGTGAAAAAGATCGGTGCAACCCCTTCAGTTCCTTCAGCTTCCCAAGTAATGACGAGGTTTCCGGCGCCATGTCCGGTTTGCTCCATGGTATCATCCTCATAGACATGAAGCCCGAGATCTGTAAACTGTTCTTTTAACACCTTGGAGATGTTCTGTTCATTTTTCGTTTCACTATCAATCTGCACCAGTTCCATGAACTGATCGATAACACGTTGTTGTTTAATCATAGGACTTTCCTCCCTCTCGTGGATACGGTACAATACAATTACTATGGCTTGTTTACTTTATGAGGTTGTTCAAAAAGTCCGCTTTTGATTACGAAGGATGCCTCGCGGCATCATCTGCATCGAATATGGAATTCAGCCGAAATAAGCGGGAGGCTTACGAAGTATGTTTCCTTTGGAAACATTGTGGTTGCTCACGTAGTTTTCCCTACGCTCCGCTACTCCATTTCTAGCTTCATCCCATCTTCTTGGTACTGAAAACCAGTCTTTTTGAACATACACTTTATGTTGAAAGGAGTTCTCTCATCCATGCAAAAAAAGAAATGGTTCAAAATCATCATCTATCTCATGCTGATCGCCATGATCGGGTCCACCCTTTTCATAGCTCTCGAACCGTTGCTGTTTGGATAGCAACCTAAAGCCTTTCGACGACCTGTTTACAGACGTTGAAGGGCTTCTTTTTCCGTGACCCAATTAATTTGATATTGAAAAATACGATTAAAGTACGGAACAATCTCCTGCGCTACTTGCTCCACCGCATAGGACTTGCCCGTTATATCCTCCAGTGAAGTAACGCCATACTGCTCAATCCCACAAGGAACGATCCCCTGAAACCCTGCATGTTGAATGCCTGAGCTGATGTTAAAAGCAAACCCGTGACTGGTCACAAAACCGCGGCGGTGTTTGCAACGATTAAACTTGATGCCGATTGCAGCAATCTTCATATCGCCAATCCACACACCCGTGTAACCCTCTTTGCGTCCGGCTTCGATGCCCTGGTCTGCGAGATAATCCATAAGCACCTGCTCAAGTTTCCGTAAATAGCCGTGCAGATCCAAGTCTTCATCCCGCCCAAGAATCAATAACGGGTAACCTACCAACTGGCCCGGGCCATGATAAGTAATATCACCGCCACGGTCAATTTGAAACAAAGAAATCCCTTGCTCACGCAACTCTTCCGGACTGAGAAGCAGATGCTCCGGATGATTTTGTGAGCCGATCGTATACGTTGGCGGGTGCTGTAAAAGCAACATCTGCTCCGCTCCCTCGCCCTCGTCCAATCGCTGCACAATCGCTTTCTGGCGGTTCCAAGCCTCTTCATAATCAAGCATTGGTATGTATGCAACATCCAGCAGCTTGCTCATGATTCCCCACCCCCTTCTGCTTCAGGTTCAGTGTACAATTGAGCACCTGTCCGTAGACAGCAGGAAAAGTGCACGGCCTCCGGCACATACACTTTCCCGACAACTATTTACTTAATACACCTTGGTCTCCATGGTATATCCTTCAAGGTTTTCTTTGACACGTTGCAAGAAACGTCCGCTGATTACACCATCCAGGATTCGGTGATCCAACGACAGACACAGGTTAGCCATCGAGCGAACAGCGATCATATCATTAATAACCACTGGTTTCTTGACAATCGACTCGAATGTAAGAATCGCTGCCTGTGGATAGTTAATGATCGGCTGGGACAGGATCGAACCAAATGAACCGGTGTTGTTCACCGTGAACGTACCACCTTGCATATGGTCCAGCTTCAACGTACCTTCACGTGTTTTGCGAGCCAGTTCATCCACTTCACGGGCCAGACCTGCGATATTTCGCTGATCGGCATGTTTGATTACGGGTGTCAGTACGGAATCTTCGGTTCCTACTGCCATGGACAAGTTGATGTCCCGTTTGACGATAATTTTGTCCACTGCCCATACCGAGTTCATGATTGGGTAGTCTTTAATCGCATTAACGACTCCCTTCATCATGAAGGACAGATATGTCAGATTGATGCCTTCCTTACGCTTGAACTCATCCTTGAGTTTATTGCGAAGCATCACGAGATTCGTTACGTCTACTTCAATCATCGTCCATGCATGCGGGATTTCCGATACGCTTTGACGCATATTCCGGGCAATGGCATTACGCACAGGGGTAACATCGATGAAATACTCCGATCTTCCCTGGCCGCCACCTTCCACTTCGATCTGTGGAATTTTCGGACTTTCGGTTAGATGAATGCCTGAATGTCTCACAGGAACACCTGCATCGGACGCTGAGATCGCTTCTCCAGCGGTCAAACCCATTTCTCCATTTCCACGATTCACTCCGCTGAATGGAGAAGCAGAAGGCGCATGCTGTGCTGCAAGAGATGATGCTTGTGCAGACGATCCAGCCGCGTTACCTCCTTGTGCAACAAATGTCAGCACATCTTTGCGGGTAATACGACCACCGGCACCTGTGCCTTGGATACTTTGCAAGTTCAAGCCATGCTCTGCTGCCAAGGATTGCACTGCCGGGGAATACCGATTACGCATCGGCTGGTTCGGATCATGTCCTGCTGTATTTGACGCGGCAACAGGAGTATGGCTCGCATGTT
Source organism: Paenibacillus sp. FSL H7-0940 (assembly GCF_037979415.1). Taxonomy (NCBI): domain Bacteria; kingdom Bacillati; phylum Bacillota; class Bacilli; order Caryophanales; family Paenibacillaceae; genus Paenibacillus; species Paenibacillus sp. FSL H7-0940. The sequence goes on along the minus strand of NZ_CP150280.1, from coordinate 1,191,867 downwards.
GCTGCACTTGCTCCTGTTGCTGCGATACTTGTGTTACTTGCTCAGCCGCTTCTTCGTCAGAAGCTGCGACCTGCATGCGGCAGATTGCTTCACCAACAGCAATCGTTGTGCCCTCTTCCACCAAAAGGTCACCCATAATTCCATCCACAGTGGATGGAATCTCGGCATTAACTTTATCAGTGATTACTTCACAGATCGGCTCGTACTGTTCCACACGGTCGCCCGGTTTTTTCAACCATTTGCCTATGGTAGCCGAGACCAGCGATTCCGCCAATTGCGGCATAATGACCTCGATCCATTTCATACGTTCAGCCATTTGATTATCACTCCAAACTTTACTTTTAAACGATCCAAAAAACGAAATTAAAACTCGGCAAGTGTACGCATTGCAGCTTTAGCTTTGTCCTTGCTCAGCATGTAGAATTTCTCCAATGTTGGGCTAATTGGCATGGCCGGCACATCAGGTCCGCAAAGACGCTGAATCGGTGCATCCAGTTCAAAAAGACATTCCTCACTAATAATCGCGGCAACTTCGGCACCTACACCACCCGTTTTGTTATCTTCGTGTACGATCAGCACTTTGCCTGTCAGACGAGCGGAAGCAATAATCGCTTCACGATCCAACGGTTGCAATGTGCGCAGATCGAGAACGTGTGCTGTAATGCCTTCTTCACGCTCCAGCTCCTCAGCAGCCTGCATGACAAAATGCAGCGGCTGACTGTAACCGATCACCGTAATATCCGCACCTTCACGAAGTACGTTGGCTTTACCAATCGGAACGATGTAATCATCTTCAGGCACATCTTCCTTGATAAGTTTGTAGCATTTTTTATTTTCAAAAAAGAGTACCGGGTCCGGGTCGCGAATAGCGGCCTTCAGCAGTCCCTTAGCATCGTATGCCGAGTAGGGAGCTATAATTTTCAGACCAGGCGTACCAAAGAAAATCGATTCCGGACATTGGGAGTGATACAACCCACCGAAGATTCCGCCACCAATCGGCGCGCGTATAACAATCGGACAGCTCCAGTCATTATTAGAACGATAGCGGATCTTCGCCGCTTCACTAATGATCTGGTTTGTTGCTGGCAACATGAAGTCCGAATATTGCATTTCGGCAATCGGCTTCATGCCATACATCGCTGCACCAATGGCAACACCTGCAATAGCGGATTCAGACAAAGGTGTGTCCATCACTCTCATTTCGCCAAACTGATCTTGCAGCCCTTTAGTTGTGGTAAACACACCACCTTTGAGACCTACGTCTTCACCAAGGATAAACACATTTTCATCCCGTTCCATCTCTTCTTTCATCGCGAGACGGATTGCATCAATATATTCCATCACTGCCATACTTACCGTCCCCCTTCTTCGCTGTCCGCATAAACGTGCGTCAGAGTTTCCTCAGGTTTAGGATATGGCGCGTTGTCTGCATATTCAGTTGCTTCTTTCATTTCCAGCGCAAGCTGGGAAGCCAGATCCGCATCCCGGGCTTCGTCCCAGATGCCGCAATCGATCAAGTAGTTCTTCATACGAGGAACGCCATCTTTCTTCCAGTTCTCCTCAACTTCCTCTTTGGTCCGGTAAGCCAGATCATTATCGGAGGTGGAATGAGGTGACAACCGATACATCATCGCTTCAATCAGTGTCGGGCCTTCCCCGGCTATGGCACGGCGACGTGCTTCCTTCACTGCAGCATATACTTCTAATGCATCATTACCATCTACACGTAGTCCGGGGAAACCGTATCCTTGTGCTCGATCGGATATTTTGCCGCTCAACTGTTTATGAATCGGTACCGAAATTGCATATTGATTGTTCTCACACATAATAATGACAGGCAATTTATGCACACCTGCAAAGTTGGCTCCCTCATGGAAGTCACCCTGATTGCTTGATCCTTCGCCAAACGTAACAAAAGAAACAAATTCTTGCTTCTTCATTTTGGCAGCCAGCGCAAATCCAACAGCGTGCGGAACCTGTGTTGTAACCGGGCTGGAACCCGTCACAATCCGTAGCTTTTTGTGACCGAAGTGACCCGGCATTTGCCTACCGCCACTATTCGGATCTTCCGCCTTCGCAAAAGCAGACAACATCAACTCACGCGGAGTCATGCCTACCGCCAGTACAAAACCGTAATCGCGGTAATAAGGTAAATAATAATCGTGATCCCGATCCAAACCAAAAGCAGCGCCTACTTGCGCAGCTTCCTGTCCTACACCGGATACGTGAAAGTTAATTTTGCCAGCCCGTTGCAAGAGCAAGCAACGCTCGTCAAACTTGCGCGCGAGCAGCATGTATTTGTACATATCCAATACTTCACCATCGCTAAGTCCCAGCTGTTGATGCCGGTGGACCGCGTCTGCAGTACCTTGTGAACTCATATGAGGTACCTCCTTTTAATCAGAGCCTGTGCCACTCTTACTACCCGATCTTATAACCTGGTACTAAGACTTGGCTTAACCTTATTATAATCCCTTTTACCCAAAAAAGGAAAGGACCTTTCTCATAAGCTTGTTTGGCTTACATTCCAATGGCCTTTCCATCGACCGCCAACATGGCTTCACCCATAATTTCTGACAAAGAAGGGTGCGGATGAATGGTTTGTCCGACTTCCCAAGGTGTGGCATCCAGCATCTGAGCCAGAGAGGCCTCAGCGATTAATTCCGTCACATGGGTGCCAATCATATGTACCCCCAATATATCATTCGTCTTGGCATCTGCGATCACCTTCACGAATCCATCCCGACTTCCGTGAATAAGCGATTTGCCAATGGCCGAAAATGGGAACTTGCCTGTTTTGATGTCATAGCCACGTTCTTTGGCTTCACGCTCGGTGAATCCGATGCTTGCTGCTTCCGGGCGTGTGTACACACAGCGCGGGATGCGGTGGGATTCTACGGCATGTACCGTTTCGCCCGCCAGATGTTCGACAGCGAGAATGCCTTCATGACTTGCGGCATGTGCAAGCTGCAAACCGCCGATGCAGTCACCAATGGCGTAGATGTGACCTTCACCGGTCTGTAACTGTTTGTTCACAGCGATGAACCCACGCTCCAGTTTGATATCTGTATTTTCAAGTCCGATATTTTCCACATTAGCTTGACGTCCAACCGATACGAGCATTTTCTCCGCTCTCAGCGTTTCCTGCTTATCTTCACCAAGCTGCACATCAATCTGGATGCCCTCTTGATCTGTGTTATATGTTTCCGTTAGAACGGTGGCACCTGTCAGGAAACGAACACCTCGTTTGCTGAGCAATCGCTGCATTTCTTTGGCAACATCCTCATCCTCGGCAGGCAACACGTGAGCAGCTGCTTCTACTACTGTGATGTTTACGCCAAAGTCATTCAGCATGGATGCCCACTCCAGTCCAATCACACCCCCACCGACAATGATGAGTGATGCAGGAAGTTCATCCATACGCAGGGCTTCGTCGCTGCTCATTATGAATTTGCCGTCCGGTTCCAGGCCCGGCAACACACGTGGACGCGAACCAGTGGCAATGATGAGATTGGTTGGAACTACCGTATCCATCTCGCCATCTTCAAACTCCACAGCGACTGCTCCGCTCTGCGGTGAGAAGATGGATGGTCCGATGACGCGACCTTTCGCGTGTACAACCTGGATTTTATTTTTTTTCATCAAATATTGAACGCCCTGATGGAGCTGTTCGACAATTGCATCCTTGCGCGCCTGTACTTTGGGAAATACAAGTGTAGCTCCAGCTGTCTCGATACCATACGTCTCGCTCTCCTGGATTTCGGCGTATACTTCCGCACTTTTCAGCAAAGCCTTACTCGGAATACAGCCACGATGCAGACAGGTACCGCCAAGCTTGTCCTTCTCAATAATAACGACATGTTTTCCCAGCTGTGCAGCCCGGATCGCGGCTACATATCCACCGGTCCCTCCTCCAAGAATTGCAACATCACATGTAATTGGCATCTCTCATGCTCTCCTCTATGAATCAAATTTCAATATAATTTATGATAGCTTAAATCATGGTTTAGCTTATACCCTCTATATGCCATTGTACTCTCCTTGAGCGGTCAACTCAAAGTTTGAACCAATCACACATGGACAGCCTATGCATTCCAAGCTATGATGGAATCAGGTATGATCTGTAAGCGTAACCTTTATTTAATCTCGACTTTGGCAGAAAGGGTATAATGCTCATGAATACAAGATTGGTCTTTGCGCGATTTTTGGCAATTGTTGTCCTGGTCATCCCCGGTTTAATGGCAATGAAGGGTTTTCTGATGATGAAAGATGCCCTGTTCCTATATTATGCCGAGCACGGGAACGAACTGATTTCACCAGGGTTCCAGTGGCTTTCCTTTGGCGGTGGACTTGTCCTTTTTGCCGCAGGTATGAGTTTTCTGGGAGGCTGGATCCTGTTCCGTGACCGTAAGCGTAATTATGTAGGTCCCCGTTTCCGGTCCAAAAGTGTACCCGAAAAAGCAGAGACGCCCGGAAGGACTCCATGAGTCCGGGCTTTTTGTGTGTTCATACAACACACCGCCTACTTTACATAGACAGGATGGATCATCATGGTATCATTTCTAATCACGTTACAACGATTGCTCAAAGGCATTTTCCATGCGTTCAAAGACCCTAAGTTTCTGGCTCTGTTCGCGTTAACGGCAGCAACGTTGCTGTCAGGCACTTTATTTTACACTCGTGTTGAAGGTCTGCACTGGATCGATGCGTTATACTTCTGTGCGGTTACCCTGACTACGGTGGGACATCCTGAATTTGTGCCAACCACCGGATTCAGCAAAGCCTTTACCGTGATCTACATGTTTGCAGGCATTGGTCTCACCTTTGCCATGATTGCCAGAATTACAGCAGGTATTCTGTTCCCTCGCAAATTAAAGACAGAAGAGGACCCGGAGTAATCTCCGGGTCATTCGTATAAGGCATCCCGCAGTTTGGTAGACATACGTGATTCTTTGGAAGAAGACTTCAAGATCGTTCTACGCAAGGTAAGGTTACTTGCCTGCAGTCTCTCCGCTTCTGCGAACAGTTCTGCAAATAATGCCTGCGCCGCTTCATCTAGAGATCCCTGTTTTTTCAGGCTTTCATATCGCTCTTGAAGTGATGTTAATGCTTCACTCATACTAAACACCTCTTTTCACAACTCCTGTTAACTAGCTGCCGTAACCAATACCTTAACAATCCATATAGTAACACAAAGCTGCGCAGATTAGTTCTGGCTCTTTCCAAAGATTTTGTGGTACTCTGTAAAGGTCGCTTTTTTTGTTGAATCCCGTATGTGAGAGGAGTAGCAGCACCGTGCAAACAGGACGTATTACCGTAATTACTGGACCCATGTTCAGTGAAAAATCCGGTGAACTCATTCGCCGTTGTCAGAAATTAATACAATTTGGTCGTAAAAAGGTTGTGGCCTACAAACCAGCCGAGGATAATCGGTTTGCCCAGGACGAGATCGTGAGCCGAATTGGTTATCGACTCCCTGCCCATTCCATTCCCCGGCAATTAACCCCGGAATCCGTAGAAATGATCTTGAACCAAACCATAGATGCTGATGTTGTTGCATTTGATGAAGTACAATTTTTCAGCAGTGCCATTATGGAACTTGTCTCGGAGTTAGCGTATTGTGGCAAACATGTCATTGTGGACGGACTTAATATGGATTACCGTGGTAAGGAATTCGGATATGTCGGTGGTTTGCTTGCCATGGCAGACGACATTGAGAAACTCTCGGCTTTCTGTGCGGTATGTGGCAGCCCAGATGCAGCCTTTACGCAACGTATCGTCAATGGGGAGCCTGTTACCTTGGGTCCGGTTGTCATGATTGGCGATTCAGAAGCTTACGAGCCACGCTGTCGTTGCTGCTTCATTCCTCCTCACAAAGTTGAATGCTCATCATAATTCCTAAAAGATCGATCTTAGATATCTTCCAAAAAGGCCCCTTGGGGCTTTTTTTGTTATAGAGCAAACATTCGTACAAAAAAGCACCGCTTCGCAGCGATGCTTCCAGAGTCACTTCCCGCTAGTCCCGGGAAACAAAATATTTGTTGGTCATGTAGTAAGCGTCACCACGCGACGTTTCCACCATTCCTTTTTTGGCATCCAAAAATACAATCTCTTTACACTTTGTACAGTACCATTTTGTGCGCTTGTATGGGGATTCCGTCACATAAGCCGTGCCACATTTACAATCAATCTTCATTAATAACTCGGTTGATTTATAAGCACTGGACAAGCGTTCCAGGTTATCCTGCTGCTGTGTAGGCATAATGGTCTGCTGATAATCCGATAAATGATTTTGAACCTTGAAGTCTGCTACCAATCCTGCATTCAATCCAAAAAACTCCTTGCCGATTTCGGTCACGAAGCGCTTCTCATTTCTGTAGCAATCCAGCCACTCAATAATCTGCTTATTAGACAGTGGAACCGTACCCTTGATACCGCTGTTTAAGGTGTAGGTCATGATGTATAAAGTATCGTCTTGTCTACCTGAGTACATTAGAATCCTCCTTCGAATACATTTGCTAATGTACTACAAAAACGCGCATAAATCAAAAAATTCTTATTTCCTGAGCGCATCTCTTCTTATTAAATGGGAAACATTCCACGTTCATCCGCTAAAGACTTACAAGAACTGCATACACCTGAAACATTTCCCTGTGGCGCGGCATAATGCACGACCGATTTAACGTTTTTCTTGCATATGGAACAGTAGTGCCTCCTTTCCTTTTTTGGGATATAGTCCGATAGCTTAACCACGTTTTTGTTCGGTCGGAATCGTTGTAAGAAACCCGGCCATTTCATCTCGCTTCACTCTTTCTTGTTCGTCTACTTCGTAGTCATTTTTTTACTCTGGGCTAAAAATCATCTCGTCTTTTTTTATGTATACGATTCCAAGTTGTGCGTGCCTATCTCATAATCTATTCGACGTTTTGAGCGTTTTTCCTGTTTTAATCTCTACACATATAAAAAAAACCGACAGAACCTGCTCTCCTTTTTTTCGGAAGAACAGTATTTTAGTCGGTTCCAGCCTTATTTATAAAAAGTTCCCAGAACGTCCAGCTCTGATGAACGCTCAATTCGAAATGGATAGATATACCCCTGATTCATTCGGGTAAATTTGCGGCTCCACAGATCCAGTCCCGATGTGAACTGATAGGCCTGATATATAAACTTGGAGCAGTAATTGCGCTCAATACTGCGCAGATTGGTCTGCAAACGGTAGAATTTTACCTGCTTGTAATGGTCGTGTACCCACCCCGCTGCTTTCATTCCTGCCTCATTCAATCTGGAACGGAATACAATGAAACGATCTCCTTCATAAAATCGCGTCAGATACCACTCTAATGAATCAGCAAATACAGGCCCATAAGGGTGCACATGATACACCTTGCCGTCGAGACCGATAATGCCCATATGCCCGGCGTAATACGTCGATTCCGAGCTTGGCGTGTACACAATATCCCCTGGCTCTAGCTTCATCTCGCCCAACGCGTTAATAGGCAAGTCCTGATGCAGCCGTTTGGCTGCTGAACGTTCACGCCGCCCTTCAACCAACAAGCGATGAAGCGCGCCAGCCAGTGCGAGATACATTTCAGACCATTTGATCTTTTTTTTATCAGATCGTTTGAACCACCGCTGGATGAAGGCGAAACCTCGTTGTGGCTGTGATCCCTTTTTCATACGCTGCACTCCACTCTGATCTAGTTATTGTATCTTGATGTTATTCTACTGTTTCTCAGGCTTATTATAGACATTTGGTAGTGTATATTCAATTCGGAAGCTGTTAGTTCTGGTGAAATTATGCCTTTATAATACCCATTTTATGCAAAAAAGATGACTTCGGGATTAAATTACCCCGAAGTCATCTTAACGTATCCAATTGCAGACTTTTATTCTTCTACAACACCTAGAGCTTTATTTTTCTCCTTAAAGCGACTGTTATGGGAAGAAACATAAGCCACTTTTTCCGCTTCAGGGTCCATGTAAAGCTTCGCACTGTTTACCGCTAGCGCTGCATCAGTGAAGGTACCCGCAATCAGGTACAGTTTGCTACCATAATCTACAAAATCGCCTGCGCCAAACACGCCGGGAATATTGGTTTGCAATCTTTCTGTTGTAGTGACATGCCATTCGCCAAGATCAAGTCCCCAATCCCGGATTGGACCAAAGTCACTCTTCATGCCATGGTTTACAATGACAGCATCGACTTCAAGCAGTTCAGTTTCACCTGTGTCCACGTGTGAGATGGTCACCTGTTCAATCACATCACCACTCATACTATGCAGTGTCTCTACCGCGTAAGGTGTACGGACATCTACAGATGATTCTCTCATACGCAGTACATTACGCTCCAACCCGCCAAAGCGGTCACGACGATGCACAACCGTAACTTGCTCTGCCAGTGCTTCCAGTTCATTCGCCCAGTCCACAGCAGAGTCGCCTCCACCCGAAATCAGCACGCGTTTACCACGGAATGGCTCCAGTTCTTGCACGGTATAGTGCAGATTGCTAACCTCGTAACGGTCTGCACCTTCAAGCTCCAGCTTGGCCATTTTATATATACCATATCCGATTGCCATAATGACGGTACGTGTCCAGTGTTGTTCACCTGTTGCAGAAGTTAACAGAATTGTGCCATCAGGTTGACGCTCGAATCCTTCGATCTGTTGTTCAAATACGAGGGTTGGCTCAAAAGTTCTTGCCTGTTCTTCCAATTGTTTGATCAGATCTTCACACAGAATTGGCGTCACACCCCCGACATCCCAGATCATTTTCTCCGGATAAAAGAGCATGCGACCTCCCAATCTGTCACGTGCCTCAATCAACTTGGTCTTCATATCTCGCATGCCGCTATAAAAGGCAGAGTACATGCCCGCAGGGCCACCGCCGATAATGGTTACATCATAAAGTTCCAACTGATTCATATTAAAAATACCTCCGTTAATTCGATCCAGAACATCGAGTATTTGATATCGATTCTCATTATCACTTAAATCCTAGTGTAATGGTAATCTTATCAAAATACAATGGCTAAAAAACAAACATTTCTTGTACAAACATTTCACGAACAAATCCGCTCTTTACTATTGGGCTCTTGGAGCCGCCAACAGCTTTTCAACGACAAAATCAATTTGTTTATTGATTGAATAGATATCCGAATAATAGAAGAAATCAAAATCAATTTCAATTAGGCGACCTTCTTTAACAGCCGGGATGCTACTCCATATTGGATCATCCGTAAGGTTATCTGCCCCTTCATACACCGAACGAAACACGTAGTCCCCGATATACTCAGGCAGTACTTCCATGGATAAATTGGAGCCTCCCGCTTCCGAAACTACATCAATTTTCTTTTGTACCACTTCAGGTGCTTTCATCCCCAAGTATTCATATAATGCCTGAGATCCTCGGCCATATTGCTTGCTCTCTACAACGACCATACCTTTCAAACCGCCCTCCACAATGGAAACCGTTTTGTCTAATATGCCTGCGTCTGCTAGTGTTTGCTTACTCTCTTCGACTTTGCTATTGAGATTATTGATTAATGTCTCAGCTTCCTGTTCTTTTCCAAAAATACTCGCTATACTCTGGAGTCTTTCTTCTGTTGTCATTTTCTCGTATGGAATATATACCGTAGGTGCGATATCTTTTAACAACGTATACGTCTCTTCTGAAGGAACAATGATCAGATCCGGATCAAGATCAATGACAGCTTCAGGATTCGGTTCGAACCAGGTACCTAGTGAATTTACACCTTCAAGCTCACTCTTGTAGGCAGCCCCGTTGAATACTTCAGATGTAGCAATTGGCTTAATTCCAAGCGCAACGACGTCTCCCTGGAGATATAGTACAACAACCCGTTTCGGATTCGCTGGAACAACTACGTCGCCCTTAACCGTTGAGACCGTGCGTGTTTCATTGTCTTTGTTCGTCTGGCTTCCTGTGTCTGATGATACTGCCGTACTGCTGTTATTGGAACTGGCACCCGTTCCTTCGCCAGCTGCTGGTGTTGTTGCTGTACCTGAAGAGCAGGCTGCGAGGAGCATCGTTATGCTCAATAATGCAACCATAATCATACTGGAACTTGTTTTTCTTCTTTTCATTGGTGTAGACCCTCCGTCTATATATTGATAATGATTCTCATAATCAATATATCCCGACTTCCATCTTCGGCCAATGGACGATTCAGAGATTACCAATGGACGATCCTCTGTTCTCGCTTCTTCTCTCATCTTTCGTTGATACTGTATCGGAGAGATCCCCACATGTTTTTTGAAGATACGACTAAAATAATACACATCCGAATAACCTACTTCTGCTGCAATTTCACTCAGCGTTGCATCAGATCGCAAAAGCAGATTGCGAGCCTTAGCGATTCGGGTCTGAATTAAATAATCAATGGGACTGTGACCCGTCTGTCGTTTGAATTGCATGGATAAATGTCGGGAGCTGTAGTTGAATTGTTCAGCCAGGAAATCAAGCGTGACCTGTTCCCTATAATGGTTCTGTATATAACGAAGTGTTTGTTTCACCGGGTCAGCAAGCTCTGTTTTGATCTCCTGCTCTGCCAGCTGAACCATCATTTCATGAATGAATTGGTAAAATAAACTTTTTGTATGAAGCAGATCCAGACTGCCAGATTGTACCCATGCACCTTCAAGCTCATCAAGGTAACGTAACAGTCCAAGTGGACTACTTGGCGTAAATCCATATTGCAAAGAGAACGGTGCAACCTCAGGCTGTGCCAATAACCACTTTTTGCGATAACTTGGAAAGGCAAGGAATGCTCTATAATAGAGCAGAATATATTCGAATTCTTCGTTGGTTTGGATATCCAGTGAAGATCCTTTCGCCCCATGAAGCATGTAAAATCGCTCTGCCTTGTATGTTTGTCCATCCAATTGAAGTTGAGCCGATCCTCGAATCGTATATATAAAACCATTTGCTGGAAGTGTATAGGAACTCAGTTGTGCGCCTGCCTCCATAACGATCCGCCGTATATCCAGAACCTTAACAGCGGCATGATTCCAGCATTTCATCTGTTCGTCTAATTGCATCGAATACTCTCCAATCCCAGCACCCCCGTAACAAAGACCTCACGAAGTAAAGGTCATCATTCTGCCGAACATTCTTATAACATATGCGTAGCAGAGGTTCACTAATATTCCTTTCATTATAGATGATAATAATTTTCATTATCAACTGTAATTTGGGCTGGAATTGGATTTTATCTTATCAAGCACAGGTTACATTTATTTTTGTCCAGATATCTTCGTAAACCACGCGGCCAATTCCTCGGTCTGATCCAATGTTGCAATCGGGTCAAAGTACCATGAACGATCCGGGCTCCAGATAAACACTCGATCATTCTTAACCGCATCCAGTGAACTCCAGACCGGTTTCGATTTCAACTCTTCCAGGGTCAGATTATCTGCTGTTAGAATGATGTAGTCTCCGGCAAATTCAGGAATCGCTTCCGATGAAACTTCAACCAGTTGATCCTTCATTAAAATCTCTTTTTTATCTGCAGGAGGATTCAAACCAAGCGCGCTGTAGACTGCCTGACCTCCCCGACCAAAATTATCACCAAAGGCCAACGGTGCTTTATCATAGAACTGCATGACCGACACCTCGGCCTGCGGATCAATTGCCTCACCAACACGTTTCTTGGCATCTGCAATTCTTGCGTCATAATCGGTTAACCATGCCTCAGATTCTTTTTCTTTATTTAGCACTTCACCAAAGTAGACGATCTCTTCATGGGTGTTTTTCAATTCCCCATAAGGAACAACCAGGGTAGGTGCAATTTTGCTAAAGGAATCAAATAAATCAGGATTACCTGTCACAATGAGATCCGGTTCAAGCTCCAACACCTTTTCGAGAGAGATGGTTTCATATTCACCAATATTCTGCACACCCTCAAGTGATTTGATAAAATAAGGATTCTTCAGGTTCATCTCGGGTGTACCCACAGGCTTGATCCCAAGGGCGATTAGACTTCCCAGATACAAGTCAACCACAATCCGTTTAGGTTCAGCCGGAATTGTAATATCTCCCTTCACCGTTGAGATTATACGTGGTTCAGATGTTTTGGTTTGATTATCCGCTGTTACTGTGTTCGTGGAACTTGATGTACTTTTGCTTCCGGAAGCATCCCCGCTCGAATTACTGGCAACACCTGTTGAGCAGGCACTTAGCAGTAACGTAAGACTTAGTAGAATACTAAGCAACATTCCCGTTCTTGTCTGTCTGTTCATATTTATTGACCCTCCATGCTTATATTGATAATGATTATCACCATCAGTATAAACATACCTTCCACTTCCACCTCTGAAAATGTCATTTCGCGCCACACCTGATGTCAGATCAGGCCAATTTAGAGGTGCTGAGGTCTTTTCTTTAAATTGCAGAGGAGAAAGACCTGTATGTTTTTTGAACATACGACCCAAATAATATCCATCCGGATAACCGATGCCTGCTGCGATCTCATCCAACGTGGCGTCCGTTTGCAGCAACATCTCCTTGGCTTTGAACAAACGAAACTGAATCAGATAGTCGATGGGACTATATCCCGTCGACTGCTTGAACTTTCGTGACAAACTCCTCGGGCTGGAGCCGATCATTTCTGCCAAAGCATGCAGCGTAAGCGGCTCTGTGTATGAAGACTGTACAATTTCAATGACTTTGCTGACCTTATCCACAATACTCGGATAGCGGTTAGATACACGAGGAATCTGTGATGATATCTGCTCCACAAAGGGATAGAACAAACTCTTGGCCTGAAAATGCTGAATAGGATTCTTTTGATCCCACAAAAAGTGCATCTGTTTCAATTGCTCATATAGAATGGTTGGCATATCGGGGGTAAACCCATAGTTCATTTGGAACGGATTGATACGCTCCATTAACCTTCCCAGATCGTTTCTCCCTCCACTAGGCAGGTTCGCTTTGTACATCAAGTAATACAAGCGTAATCCGGCTTCGCCGGCTTGAATAACCAACTTACTCCCTTTTCCCCCATGGAGAACATAAAAGCGGCTCACTTCATACGTTTGGTTGTCTATCGTCACTTCAGCCTCACCCTGAATCGTGAGTACAAAAGTACTTGTCGGAAATTTGTATTTCATCTCCTCATATGCCCCGAATTCCATGTATCGGATATCTGTTATACTCACAGCAGCATAGTTCCAGAGTATATAATAATCATTCCACATTTTGCTAACCCATCTCCGTCTACATAGATTGTGTCTGAACTTCCACTCACTTATTGATAACCATTATCAATTATTATGATGAAGTACGCAATACAACCGAGTAAATGAATCATTTGATGAAACAAGAGCTATTCAAATCCTTCTCTTAACATCCGATATATGTAAATAGAACCATGATAAAGCGGAGAAGGAGAACAGAGGATATGAATTCAATCTCATCTGCAACCAAAAGCAGTTTCACTCCCGGGAATCAAGTCTCCAATCGGGATAAAGAAATTCAGGGACTCATGCAGCAGAAGATCCGGCTCAATGAAGAAATGCAAGGTGTAAAAACCAATGACGAGTTGGATACCAAAACCAAAGCTCAGCGAATAAAATCCTTAACAAGCTCTATTTCCCAGATCGATAGCCAGATTGCCCAAATTAAAGCTGAAGAATTGCAAGAAAAGAACAAATTTAGACAGCCCGAAAAGGCTCAACAGCAACAACCCAAACCAACCGACGAGGTACAAGCCCCTTCACTCGATCATCTGATCAAGCATAGTCAGACTTATGATCAATTGGGTAAGCTGGTCGGTTTGCGTGATCGCATGCAGGGCTCCATTCAGACCACCGAAGGAGAAACCCGCTTTGACCGACTTGTTCTCGAGATCAATCCTCCCGCAAATGATCTCGATCTAGGCAAATCAATGATGTTGGAAAATTCAGAACGCACCGTCTTTCAGGCAAAGCGAGAGACCGTCCAGGACATCAACTCCCAGTTAAATAAGGTCAATCAGAAGATTGGGCAACTGGTGCAAGAGATCCATCAGCCCGCACCTATAAAAGGAGTACAACCACCTATCTCTGCAACATCTGGAGAAGAAGATCAGGAAATAAATGAAGGAAAGAAAACGGGAAATAAGGAGCACCCTTCAGATGGTGGAACCACAGATCAGGAATCAGGAAATGGTCCGCAAACTACGGCTTCTACATCTCCTGCTGCTTCATATCCATCTGTCGATATTCGAATCTGAGTACGCATTGATCAAACATAATTTTATGTATACATAATGAGCTTAAAGATTAAAGTGGCTCGTTTGCTACACAACCTTTGACTCGCATCCAATGATAGAACCGCTATTACAGGTGACTAACTCCTGATAAGTAGCGGTTTTTCTGTATTTTAACGTTATGGGTATAGAGGCGAAGCCTCAGCTTCCGAAGAAGCTTTCTTACAGAAAGCTTTTAGAGACCCACATCTCAGGTTCTCTCTGTCCTCTACGTTCTCGAAATTTTATGTCTAGCACGAAGTCGTGGCGGTATCATTTGCACAGATGATACTTCCAGCAATCGCTTTACAACCTTTTTTGATGCGTGTGGCCTCATCAATAATCTGATCTATGTTTTCATATTTTCGCTTGCTATTGGTTACAACGGCGATGGATACCGACACCAGAGGAATGGGCCGATTTAGCCCGGAACGTCCTTCCCCCAGAACATATTGATGATGCCAATCATGTTCGTTGTAAAATGTCTTTTTCATTTCCTCAAAACCTGAGATGACTTCCTCACTAATATATTTGTAATCATGGTGATTCAGGATCGTAATAAAATCATCACCACCGATATGTCCAAGAAAAGCTTCAGGGAGAACAAATAGCTTGCGAAGCAAGTTAGCTGTCGCCTGAATAAGCTGATCCCCCATTTTGAAGCCGTAGCTATCATTGTAGGATTTGAATTGATCGAGATCAACATAGAGTACGCTAAATTGGTCCATCTGAAGAGCCTGAGACAGCCTTTCATCTATGATATGATTACCAGGAAGACCAGTCAGCGGGTTCATAAAAATCGCCATTTCAGCCCGTACATCAGCAACAGCAAGTAGCAAACGCCGAATACTCACAGCTCCAAAGAAACTTTCTCCTGACGTGACCAACACAAGATCATATATTTCCCCTTCATCTCGATCCATGGCTAGAACACTGACATCTGTAATCTGTTCCGAATAATCCACGACCAGTGCCTGCGTATTCATCACCAGTTCTACAGGACGTCCCATATACAGATTATAGCCATACTGGGTGCCAATCTGCTGAAAGAATCGGGGCCGCATCATTAATGACACATCCTTCTCCCCCATAACAGCTATACCTTCCAGACTAGGATTGGACTTGAAAAGATGATAGACGATATCACATTTTGTATCAGATTGTACTACAGGAATTGGTTCAGCAATCTCGCCTATTTGCGTAAACATACTATTCTACTCCTCTGTTCGTAGCATCTTATCCGAACTTTTTAAATATATATGTAGGTCTTTGTCAATGGTCACATCGTACCACTTTCTACTTGAAAAAGCGTTAACTGAGAGTAAAAGTTTATGAATTATTTCCTTTTCTAAACTTTGCTATAGTGAGCTTATTTTAATACTTGATCTCAAAATTTTGAAGCAATCATGCAACACTAAATTTCATCATCATGTTCTGTGTTATTTCGTTATGCAAAAATACCGTCATTTACTGGATATCTTTAATCCAATAAATGACGGTATTCGTTGGCATATATTACAGAAGTTTATCGGCATGAAATGAACGAATTCAGATATAGGCCGCCAAAATTTCATTTGGCTAGAATCTAATCTGAATCCAAACTATACTTGCCAGCTCACTACTCCTGACCCTTTCAGCTTACCTTATGCTCAATTCTCAGCTTGTCAGCAACCATCGCAATGAATTCCGAGTTTGTCGGCTTCGACTTGCTGATGTTGATTGTGTAACCAAACAGGTGGCTGATGCTGTCGATGTTGCCGCGTGTCCAAGCCACTTCAATGGCATGGCGGATGGCACGTTCGACGCGGGACGGCGTGGTTTTGAATTTTTCGGCAATCGCCGGATACAGAAATCCGCTAGTTTAAACGGTCAACGTGACGCAAAGTTTAGCGTGAACATACGCGAAATAGTCTGTCGCTATAGCGATAAAGATTTCGCAGCTTTATCGGAACATTTAGCGTAAATTTATCGCTAAAGGAGGCGCTGATAAATGGCGCAGAAAACACCTAAGTTTACGTTTGTATCGAAAGAGGGTAAGCCGCTTAAGCTTGCGTTAGGAGATCGCATCGCGCAGTTTCTCGACTCCAAGCGCAGGGACCGCCGCTCAATAAAAACGGTTAGTGCCTACGCGCAGGTCTTGAATCAATTCGAGAAGTGGTATAACGAGCGTGAGTATGACGAAATTAATACGGAGATCCTGCGTGAGTACATCGAGTATCTCTCATTCGGAAAGGTACGGTGGGACGATCATCCGACAAGCCCAAACGGTGCAAAAGGACTATCGCCTCGGACGATAAACAACGTCATACGTAATATGCGCATCTTCTTCAATTACTTAATAGAAGAAAGAGTTATCACGTACAACCCTATGGAGGCAGTTAAGTACCAAGCCGAGGCCAAAGATACATTCGATATATTCACGGACGAAGAAGTGGTCAAGTTACTCAGCGCGCCCAACCGACGGGTATATACAGGACGACGAGATTACTGTATGATGCTCCTCCTCTGCGACACCGGCCTACGTATTAAAGAACTGACGAGTCTTCGCGTCTCAGACGTTAACTTTAAGACACGGCAAATCATAGTACGTGCTGAGACGTCAAAGACGAATATGACTCGCGTAGTACCTATCTCTCCGCTTACCGCCCGTGAGCTTGAAAACTTGATTTCATACATGGACGTTAGCGAGGACGATCCGCTCTGGCTTACGCAATTCGGCGAACGCTATTTCGGAGACACCTTCGCTAAGATGCTTAAACTTTACGCAAAGCGCGTAGGCGTGACGGGACCGCGAGTGTCTCCGCATACCTTCCGCCATTACTTTGCGGTTAAGTTTCTCCGCGAAGGAGGCGACGCGTTAACCCTGGCGCGCATTCTAGGCCATACATCACTAAACATGACGCAAACATATGCGAAATTCACCGGAACAGATATAAGAGAGCAGCATGATAAGGCGAGTCCGATTTCGAGTTTGATCGATAAGGGTAATGAGAAGAAGCGCGGTAGAAAAATGTTTAAGTAAGGATCACGACGAAGGGAGATGAGCCCCTTCGTTTTTCTTTTACTCAATTCTCCCGCTTGCTTCCTCCGCCACTCCCGCGCTATACTAAGAACAAACGTTCCCTAACGCTAATTAACGGAGTTGAAACGGAAAATGATCGATATCACCTCGGAAGACCACACGCTCATCAAAACGCATATTATACTGCCGCGCGTCCTCACCGCATTCGAACGGGATATCGCGCTCATCAACGCTACATTAAAGACGCCGGGCCCGTATGTCGACGTAATAGCGGAGGCCCAACGCAAACTCACCGCAGACCTATACGAGATCCGCAAAGGATTCCGTCAGCGCGGCATCAAGGTCTACGAAGAGGTCTCGGATAATGACGGAGTAACGGCGCGCTATAAATGCCGCGGCTATGAATCGCAAATGCGGATTAGGTGGACGATGATGGCTGCGGACGCGAGCGTGGTTATGCGGAAGTATCTCGGGGTGAATACGGATATGTACGTTGATCCGTCGGTTCCGGAGTGGTTACAACGCGGCCCATAAACGCAGAAAGAGCGCCCACCTCCGGAGAGATGAGCGCTAGGTCTTGCGTATTTATTTCACCGAGCCGATATCGATATACACGTAGTCTGCCGAATCAAATAGGTCAAACATGTTATCCCGTACTGCGAGCTTTACGGATGTTACATCCTCTGGTACCGCGAAAATAACTTTACGCGTTAAACTCAGCCCCGGATTTATACTATCCATCAAGAATATCGGATCACCACCGAAACTATCCATTGCGTCCGTCTCAAACTTCCGGTCGTTTTGGTCATACATTTCGAAGTAACTACTATCGACGTTGATCGGCTCTTTACCAATATTCTTTACGCTAAGTTGTATCTGGATAAGCTTGGAACCTTCCTCGGTCCCTTTTGTACTCTCCGCGCCTTTTACATTAATTTGATAATCACCGAATTTTACAGTATCTTCAGCGGAGTAGATAGTAGGTTCTTTTTTCTCGGCGGTGGAAGTCTCCGGCGTAATCTCTTTAACTTCTTCCGTTAAGACCGAAGTTGTTGCTGCGGGAATCTGTTTTGGCTCATTGTCCGAAGGATCTAATGAGAGTTTTAAAATAAGACCCAACACGAAAACTCCCACTAAAAGCCACACTATATGTACTAAAGCTCGTTTCCTCATCTCACAACCTCCTCAGTAACCAAATAGTACCATCGAATCATATAAAAAGGAAAGACCTACCTACGATACAATACGTAGTCATCCGCAAGTAGGTCGCAGTTTTATTCCGCCGCGTCCGTTTTCTTAAACGTAGAGTACACGCCCGTCCCGATCAACGCGTACGTCACGAGGTCAACGCCGATCTGCCACGTACCGAAATCCGGAGCAACTCCGTACTTTTCGAGTACCTGGTACGCAAGCCCTACGGCCGCCGCGATGAATAGCGGATTCGTTAAGCGCTTCTTCATATTACTTCGCCTCCTTCGTAATTGTCACCGTTTTAGTCTTCGCGTCCCACGATACCTTCGCGCCCAATGCTTCCGCCACAGCTCGCGCCGGTGTATACGTAGTTCCTCCGTCAAGCACGCCGTCCGTTACTTTCTTACCGTTCACAACTACGCTTACGATTACGTCCTTCTTCACGTTAGCATCCGCCACCTTTTCGTTTAGTTTCGCAGCCACAGCCGCCTTAAACAGACCCCAACCGGTCCATGCGCCACCGTCGTACATTAAGCGCGGGCAGATTTTACCGGACCAATCGTAGTGGCGGCGCAATCGATCAACGCCCCATCCGCGCTCTTTCAGCATCGACGCAACGAGAGTAGCCGCGTTATCTAGCGTCTTTGCGTAGTTGCCGCTCTCGCAAATTTCGATGCCAATTGACGTACGGTTTCCGGAACTTGCTCCGCTACCGTCTCCGGAATGCCAAGCGTTCTCATTCAGCGGAATGCATTCGATAGCCTCGCGCTCATCCACTGCGATATGGAATGACGCGGTGCGTGCGTTCGACCCGTTCGTCAGCCAAGCGCGTTCGTTAGCCGCGGAACTTGCCGGATTACCCGTATTGTGTATCGTAATTGTTGTCGCGGTCATTACGTTAGCAGGCCGCCGATTAAACGCGGTACCTTTCGGAATATAATCTTTGCGATAGTTCACGCCGCATCATCTCCGTATTTGATTTCGATATTCACAGCGCGTTCGATATACTGCATCCGCATCTCCATCCGTTCCAATGTCGATACGATACGCGTCTGTACTTCTTCCGTTTTCGTCAAGTGCTCCATCAACCGGTCCTCACGCGCCAATGCCTCCGCCTTGTTCTCGTCAACGAACGCCATCAACTTATCCTCGCGCTTCTTAGCGTCTGCCCGGTTAGCCTCCGTCTGCTCTTTCTGCGCGCGTAGCATAAGCCATACGAGCACGCCGATTACGAGTACGGCCAGCGGCATCCACGCGCCCTCTTTCAATAGCGTAAAGGCCAGCGCTGATATTCCCGCAATGTCCATCACCAATCAACCCTCCCGATAATTCCGTCTATTGTCGCGGGGCCTACGCCCTCAACGCGATCCAATTCGTACACATCCGCGTAGGGACGGCCACTCACGATGCGATCCGCAAGTACCGGCCCGATTCCCGGCAGTGTTTCGATTGCGGCGCGGCTGCTTACGTTAATGTTGATGCGTGATTTAGTTACGGACGTTGCCGTGATGACGCTCGCTACGAATGTTAAGGCCAGCGCGAGCAGAACTAGGATGCGATAAAGCTGCGTCTTGTTCACGGGTTCACGTCCTATCCGTAAAATAAAAGAAGCGCCTAAGCGGGCGCTCAAAAGAGTTGGATCTGTGTATGCCTGATGATGTACTCAGCCAACCCGTAGTTTTTGGTGATCGACTCATTAATCATTGATTTAACAGTGTCAACATAAGTCTTGTTTTCTCTTAGGCTATTATCAATAACACCACCGAAGAATTGAACGAAATAGCTGTAAGTTGTTGCACACGAGCTGTCCCACTGTACTACTTTACCTTGCTCAACGGTCTGGACATCAAAGTGCTGTGTAATAAAATCTTCCATACTTATCCCTTCCTCTCTTTCTTACCTGCAGAGTGTGTTAAAGCTTGTTTGAGAACCTCTATTGTTTGTCAATTTAACCGCACCCGCTGTGTCGATGTAAATCTGGTAATCTTGCGCTTGTTGAGACATACCACTAAGAAACCCGCCATTCGCGCTATTAGCTACTGATACGGAAAAATAAGTGGCATCCGTTTGAGCCTTGCACGCCGCAAATACAGGAATGAATCCGACAGGTACCGTTATAGTGGAGCCTGCAGGGACAGTAACCCCCGAATTGGAGTACCGCTGCATTGCCTGCACTGTGAAATTTGGATAAATCCCCGATGGAAAATTTTGTTCTACGGTTGACGGAGCTATAACGGTAGTCCCACGCACGGCCAACGTACCCGTAACGTCCCCGTCATCGTTTGTCGCTGTTTTCCCCGCTCTGATATCTCCCGCTACTGCGGTACCTGAGCCACCAGAGCTATCGGCCAAAAAATCCGATCCCACTTTACGAAATGTGTACGGTTTACCTACCGCAAGCTTACCCGCTGCGTACGCGATTCCTTTTTGATCTTTGAGCGGAACAGCTCCCAGTCCGTTTACGTTAAGCGTCGGGCTTGCTCCGTTTGCAATATGCGGAACAATAGTGATCCCGAATCCGTCCGGCAGGGTAGTCGGAATTGGGGTTAGCGTCGCGGTGTAGGCCGTTGACGTTCCGCCAGTAGTAGCGAATCCAGGTTGCCGAATATAGTCGGACACAACGCTTACCTTCGCGTCATTGACCGCCTTCTCCGTAGCTGCCACCGTCTCAGATGTCCCACTCGTGCTGTTCGATAGTTGCACCTTACCTTTTACGGTCAGGCTCGCGTCAGGAATACTCACGTCCGCCAGCGCTTCCTCAACCGCTGTATCCACCGCATTCGCCAGCGCATTCATATCCCGCGGCACATCCGCAGTCATCGCGCCGTCAATCAGCGGCAATCCTAAATTTGGCGTTGTTGCCATCGTTATAACCTCCGATTGTAAATATCGTCGTACGCGTATCCCGTTAAGCTCGCGTATGTCGCACCGCTTCCCGTAAGCTCTCCGTACGTATAGAAGCGGAATACGTAGTCAATCGCCATATGAGCCGGAATAATATCGCGTAGATTCGCTTTTAGCGCGTCAAGTTGCGCAGGCACACCAAAGACGCCGACAAACGTAATCGTCAACGTATAAGCCGCGCTATCTACCGCCACATCCACGTCGCCGTTTGCGTAGGCTTCCGCTACGTTCTCGATGAGACTTACGCTAATCTTACCGACGCCACGCATTTTACCCCGCAGGACTTCCCGCCGCTGTTCATAGGTTGCGTCAGCTTCCGGTACTACGCCGAATATCCGCTCCCACCGCGCCAATCCCCACGTTGCGCGATCGATGTAAAACTGGTCGAGCACATCGTATATATCCGCGTTAAGCTGCGCGATCTCTATAGCCTCCGCGTTAAGCAGTCCGCTTGCTACGAGAGAATCGCGGTAATATTGCGGCACGTAATCGAGCATGTCACGCTGAATCTCCGTCAATGTTCTCACGTCACTGTCACCGTCCCAAGAACCGCAACCTCTCCATTAACTACGACGATATTCGCGGTTCCTCCATTAATCGTAAGGTCGCGGTAATCAATAACGCGAGGCACGTCGAGGATAACGTTAGCAATCCGCGTAATCCGTACGAGAGGGTCCGCAAAGGCCAGCGTTGCCAGATACGCAGTGACTCCGGCTTCTAGTTGTGCGCGCACTTCTTCGAGCGTATAGCCCGGTTCGACGTCGACATCTACCGCGACATTAATCGGAACTTCGACCGCTCCTTGAACGGTAACAACCGGACCAATTGGCGCAACTCCTTCGCCGTGACCGTCCATTGTCGGGTCAATATACGTTTGGGCCGCGGTAACAACCGAAGGATCTGGCGAAGTCTTATCCGCGCCGAGTAGTACGACTTTAACCGTGCCTGGGCCGGCCCATATCGGATAGACAATCGCGTCGGCTACGCCAGGTACTTCGAGCGCCCATTGGCGGTATTGATTCGCGTTGCCGGACGTGGCTGGCCGCTGTGCCCGTTCTTGGTAGCGCGCGAATAAAGCCGCATCCGACTCCGTATCTACGCCGCCTTCGAAGTTGACCGCGTTATTTACCGCAACAATGCCGACTAGATCGCCGACCATCGTGTAAATCGCGCCCATGCCGACGTTTCCTACAGCACCTGCATCCTGCGCTTCTGCTGTGACAGTAACCGTGGAGCCTGCGATAGTTGCCGCCGCGGTCGTTACGAAATAGACCGGCGTGTCTCCGCCAGTTGAGATAACCGTGGCCGCCGGAATTACCGTTGTATCCGGACCGGTAAACGTTACTGATCCGGTTGATTTGATCGCGGCCTTACGTATAAGCCCGTAGTCAGATGCGCGGCTATCCAGGTACTCGCCGAACGTCGTATCCGTGAATCCGTAGTTGAGTACGTTGTCAAGCTCCGCGTAAGCTAGCGAAATCTCAATGGCAGCAGGCGAAGCTAAATCGTAAGTTACCGAACCTGGCCGCTTATCAATATCGTTAGGTGGTTCCGCGAGTATCCGCTCTAAGACCGCGGCCTTCGTTTGATCTTCGTATGCCATTATTAAATCGTCACCTCCACCGGAATCGTTTCGTTATCTACTTCCACGAAAAAAGAGACGTACAATTTGTCCGCCTCCCTCGTTAATGTAAAGTCACGCACCGCAAGAATCCGGTCGTCGTATATTAGCGCGTCCTCAATTGTCCGCGGTATTTCCGTTTCTAATAGTTCGACCGAAACTTCCTGGCCGATTAAATCGTCTAACTCGCATCCGTAGTCATCGTCGAATATCGCGAAACGGTAACGCGCAGTCCGGATCGCTTTGTAGATGAACTGTTCAATCGCAGCCGTTCCGTCAACTGTCCCGCCCATTTCGCCAGTCTCAACGTTTAGTGCGTATGTTTTGAGCGGCAGTATTTCGTCAACTACCGCCTCTTCCGTTTCCTCGTCGGTAATTACCGCAAGTGGACTAAGCGCCATCTCCAACGCCCCCTAACCGGTCAAGTATTACGTAATCCTGTCCTGCATTGAACATCTGGAGTACGACGCGATCGCCCGCTTCCAGTACCGGCGGAAACTCGATCACCGAATCTACTCCGTTGATTTTAACAGTCCGCGTGTACCCTTTTAGGCGTTCCGGAATAACGAGATCCTCGCGTTCCAATTCGAAGTTGACGTTATCAAGTTTCACGCGAATATCCGGAAGAGGTGCGATGACCGTTCCGATTTCTACGTCAACGTCCTTGTTGTAACCGAGTTGCCGGATGACGTCGCGCAATTTACTTACGCCGCCCCCGTCGATAGTTTCGAGAGCCACCGCATCACTTCCCTTTCTTCGCTTTTTCTTTCGCCTTCTTCTTCGATTCTTTCGCCTTTTTCTTCTTCTCCGGCTCCTCTTCGTAATCCAGCTTCGGAAGGTCATCCGTTTTAGATAGCGTCAGGTCCATCATGTGGATTCCGTCGCTGAACGTATGCGTGTCCGCGTTGACGTAAAAGCCGCCGACCAAGTCCGTCATGCTTTCGAACGCGTAGACCGCTATGCCGGCGACGACGTCCGTAATGCCGAGCGCGTTAACTGATACGTCTTCCTTAACGGTCGATAGCTCCTTGAGGCGCTGTTTCGCGAGCTGGCGCAATTGAGACGCGTTAAGCTTCGAATCTGCGCTTTCGTAATGCTGCATGAGTCCGTAACGCGTAGCTAATGCCGCATTCTTTTCAGACGCGGTTATCTGCTTCTCTTCCGACTCGCCTCCGACAACTTTAACGGCCGTCCGTAACTCTTCGATTGAGCGCGTCCGTGTTGCACCGATAATGTTAACGCCGTCCTCGATCATCCAACGCACTGCGGCGTCCTTCTTCTCGCGTAGTCCAAGCTTACCGTTAGATGCGTAGACAACGAACTTCCGCCCGTTCTGCTTGCGCGTTTCCGTCAGTGCCGTGACCATCATGTCCCACAGCGTCTTACTCCGGAGGATCATGCGCGGTATAACGTAGCCGGTATTTGCGATGTCGCCCGTCGGGATTCCGAATGACTTACATAATTCCGCAATCATCGCGCCCGCCGTCATCTTGACAAACTTCCGCGTATCTGTATTCTTCGTGAGATAAACGTTCTCGTCATACGCAATTACTACCGCTTCGCCCTTCTCCGATATGTCATACGTAAAGATGACACCGCGAAATACGCCTTTACCGTCTACGTAAAAGCGTACTTCCTTTCCGAGTTCGAACGCGATCTCTTGATCCTCGCCGTTGAGCGTATTGGACAAGGACAGCGTAAGTGTTCGATGAGGTTGCGCGACGTCCCCGGACCAAGTTGCGGTCTTTACGAGAGACTCAACGTTATATTTACCGTCATATAAAACGCTAATCTTCGTACTCATTTCGGGATCACCAGCTTCTGACCCGGCTTGAGTGCGTTAGGATTCGCGCCGATTACCGATTTATTCTTCGCATAGATGTCGCGCCATCGATCGCCGTTTCCGTAGACTTTGGCCGCGATCTTAAACAGCGAGTCGCCGGACTTGACCGTGTATGACGTCGGTGTCGAACGCGTAGAAGGGCGCGCTGGATCAGTCGTAACCTTAGGCGCAGATATATTCGTCTTCTTTGCGTTAGGGTCCGACTTTTTCGCGTTGGGAATAAACGTGTACTCCTTGAGTTGCAGCGTGTAGTAAACGTCGCCAGGCTCTCCGCCGCGTTCCTCGTATTCAAACGACCGAATCGTAACCGCGATGTTAATCGGCGTATTCGTCACAATAAAACGGACAGGACGGCCGGACTTCTGCCACCGTTCGATTGTCTTAACGATTTCCCACGGATCTTTCAACTTCGAATATTGGCAATACGACCCGTTATAATCGCGCGGAAAGAACGAAGATACCGTAAATTCTTTCTGCCGATTGTTTCCGAGAATCGTGTACTCGCCGAGATTCGATACGCTGACGTCTTCGTAGCCGTACGTGGATGTTGCGTTGATTGTTTCGGGATTAACGGGAAGCCATAAGACCTCCGCGTTATTGTTATACTTGAGCCAAAACTGCGGCTTGCCTCTCGCCAATAATGCCGCCTCCTCTCCGTTCTATTGTGCCAACCGAAGCGCGATTCTGTTCGCAATATCGTCAATGTCGTTATCATTACGCACAACGAACGTATTGCCCGTTACCATTACGGAAGGGCCGCCGATACTGCTATTGCCATCGCGTCGATTACGCGCCTCTGTTGCGGTTAACACTTCCTCGCCTTGGTGGAGCCGCGCTGTGTAGCCGCTGTACGGCACGTAATCAAGACCGCCGGAGTGACCTAGCGCTTTGTTTCCGGCATAGTAAGCACCGCTGGCGTCCGGTCTCTCGACATTGTCGGGAAGTTTACCGCCGATCCGCACTAATTGCTCGTCGCTAAATCTGCTTTGGACCACTTCAACGCCCTTTTCTCCGATAAGGAGCTTACCGAGACCTTGGCCGATCCCCTTCGTAATAGCGATACCCACTTGCGTGCCCAGTGTCATAGCGGCCTCAATAAGCGGTTGCGATGCCTTCAGCGACTCTCCTAGAATATCGATTGCCCTACGTGACATATCTTGGATCTTATTGGCCCCGCCTGCATCCAACCATTTCTGGAATGTTTTTGACAGATCCTCGAAGATGAACTTTATTTTGCTTTGAATGTCGGGAAGAGATTGAAAGCGGGGGTTGTTGATGAAATGTGTATTTACATAGCTCTCCGCCGAGTCAACCATCCTCTGTACCGCCGCCGTAATCTGCGGAGTATATTCAGCGACAAGCCCCGCGGCTCCTCCTGCCAGCTTACGTATAATAGGCATTAGCGGAGTAAGAGCGGATATCTGCAGCGTCTCAACGGCACCGCGGAACTGCTCAATCGCACCCGCCGCGCTATTCATCTTCTCTTCCGCAACTTTTAACGCAGTAACTTTACCCATCTCGTCGTAGAACTTCTGAACACCTTCCGCGCCTTCTTTGAACAAGATATTACCGGCACGAATTGCGTCTGATCCGAAGAGTTGGTACATATAGTACTGGCGTTGCTCGCTCGTTAACTTACCGAAACGGTCTTGGAGAACATCGGCGACTTCCGCCAATTTCTTGATCTCACCGCGCTCATCGTAAAACGCGGAATGGACGAGGTTATTCGCCATCAAGAACTTCTGCGTCTCTTTTGCCGCCTTACTGGTGCCGACTTTTAGCCCCTTCATTTGCGCAACGTATTTCTCGACGTCGCCCGTTACTTGTTGGAGGGAGTTTCCGGTTGACTTTATACCTTTGTTTGCTAAAAACTCCATGGCGGCGGTTGTGTCGACGGTTAAGAGGTTAAACTGCTCAAACAACGCGTATGCCTTATCCGTCATCGGAACCAAATTGGATATCATCGTTTTGAGGGAAGTACCCGCGTCGGATGACTTAATTCCGTTATTCGCAAACAAACCGAGAGCCACGTTAGTATCGGCGAACGACATACCCACACCTGACGCGACTGCGGAAACGGCCTGTAAGGACAGACGGAGTTCCTGCACGCTGGTAGCGGAGGCATTGGCGGTTCCTGCGAGAATGTCCGCGGCTCGTGCGGCGCTCATTTCGTCTTTTTTGAATGCGTTAAGCGCGGTAGACATTATTTCCGCCGCATCAGCGAGCTCTAGTCCGCCCGCAGTCGCAAGGTTCAGAGCCGCGTTCAGCCCGTCCGCTTGAACTTGAGCTGGCGTAAGGCCCGCTTTCAACAGCTCCTCTATACCTTGTGCGGCTTCGAGAGCGGAGTATTTAGTCTTCGCCCCTTGTTCGAGAGCTAACGCCTGCATCTTAGCCATCTCATCCGCTGATGCTCCCGTAAGTGCTTTAATAGATTGTATCTGCGACTCGAAGTCCATTGCTTTCTTGAGGCTGTCCCCTACGATAGCGACCGTACTTGCGACAGCTCCGATACCCGCCGCAGCTACTCCGAATTTAAGTAATCCCGAAGTCATACTCCGCAGGGGCCTCGTAGCGTTGTCGATAATACGCAAATGTCCTACGATATCAAACGACATCTAGCGATTCCCCCTTTGGCGTTCGACTTGTTTACGTTCCCGCGCCTCTTCCTCAAGAACGAGCATGTCGGAGGCGTACATCATCGCGCGGTGGCGACTTTCTTTCGCGTAGACCACATCGGGCGGTATGTTATGGCGCTGATAAACAACGTGAAGCATGTACGCTTCCCCACCCGCCCGAATTAGTTTTTTGCGTCTTCAACCATCTCGTCATCGACGCCGAATCCGGACAGCTTAGCGATTTCCTCCGCCATCTTAGCGATCTCACCCGGCAGCAACGCCTTACCTACGCAATCCACGTCATCACTCGCGCCGTAATGTGCCTTGAGCGCCTTATCGTTAAAGTCCGGATCAACGCAAGCCATCGAAATCATAACGTAGCTGAGCGTCGTTGAATCCACGTTGTCCTTGCCCGTTGTAGCGCGCAGTCTCGCCTTTGTTGTCTCCGCGTTAGTCAGCGCCTTGATCGTAAATGTCGTTTTAAGTCGCGGAATGTAAACCTCTTTCGTAACGTCCAAATTCGCACCTAACAACGCCTCTAATCCTTTTGCCATATATGTCAACCTCCGATTATTTTCGTAATTAAAAACGGACCACCCGAAGGCAGTCCGCTAGTTTTGTTGCGCTGTTATGACGGACGGATTGCGTCCAGAATTTCGTAACCGGAGAACACAAACGTATACTCCTGCTCAACAATCGAGCCAACTTCGTAATTTACAACCGGAATCCGGTCGAACGTTACGTTTTTCAGACGTACGCGATACGCACCGAACGCTTCCGGGTCGTCGATTTTAACGATAAGCTCCGTAACGTACGGCGAGCTGACATCGTCGGTGACTTGCGCCATCTTTTCGATCCACTCGGACGTAACGAGGTAACCGTTAATCGATCCGCTACCTTTGAGCGTAGTCGTCTTGTTGCCGAGCCAGCGCGTGCCGGCCAGCTTGATTTCTTCCATGCCGATTTCGATATTCGCTTCCACGCTGGTAACGTTAGACAGCCATTCGCCGTCTTGGTCGAACAACTGACCGTAGTTACCGCTGATAACGCGTTTTGCATCCAAAGTCATTCTCTCACCGCCTCGATTAGATATTTACCGTGATAAAGATGCGTTCCATTGTGTCGGTTTCCATATAGCTAACCGCAAGGAAAACGGAGTCTCCTACGCTTGGCCGTTGCGGATCGAGCATTACAACGGGATTCGTAAGAACAGCCGCGCCTAACGATTCCAGGTACGCCTTAACCGCGACCATCAACGTAGCTTGACCGTCCGCGTTATTCGGAAGCTTGCCGATGTAACTGTCGGTAGCTGTGCGCGAGATATCATTCGTGACCGCTTGCTGCGTGCGGATCGACTTGATCTTGAGGCCGCTTGTTACGAGACCCTGCTCGATCTTCACCTTCGCGCCATCATTCGTAAATAACAGCGATCCGGCCGCCAATGCTGCGACTGTCTGCGAATTGGTCAAGCGCTTCGTCACGTCTTCAAGCGGCAATTGATCGTAGGTAATCGACTCGCTAATCGGAGTCCCTGCGATGTCGCCCGCAACGTAAGGCGCGTACTCAGCCGAAGTGTACGTAACGCCGCCTACAATACCGCCACTGATTACGTTGACGATGTAGTCGTCTTCGTTTAGCGTCGAACGTGCGTTACCGAGCGCAGGATCGGCGTCTGATGCCGCGTCTCCGCCGATTACGACGATAAAGTGTTTACCTTCGTCACGATTGCGCGCCACCCACGTTTTAGTTGCGGCTTGTTGCGTAGCGTCGAACTCTCCGTCGAACACGAACACGTTAAACGGACGCGCATCGAGAGCTTCGCGCATGTCAACGTAGTCATCCGCAACGGCCGTATCCGGCATCGTGTAGACGAGAACGTCCTTAGCGCCGCCAGCTAACGCGAGTAGAACGGATTGGATATTCGCGCTACCGAACAGCTCAACCGCTGCGGCTTCGGATTCAACCGTATAGAACGATTTCTCCACCGCTGTGCCGGCGTATGTCAGAAGCGGAATTGCGACTGTACCGAGCGTGCCTCCGCTAATCTGTGCGGCTGCTGCTCGGACAAAGCGCATGTAAATACCGGGACGTGTCGGTAAATTTGATGGGTCCCAAGTTGCCATGCAATGACCTCCTTTAAATTGAAAAGAGCGCCCGGATGGACGCCCTAGTTAAATCGTGAATTAACGTTTTGAATAAGCGGATACGACTGCTGTGTACGTGATTGGCGCGAGGTGATCCGAAGTATGCCGAGTGTTGCGTAGCCCGCGTTAGTGGTCGCTGCCTTATCGGTATCCGTCCGCAGGGGCTGCGAGTAGTTCAGCGCGTTCAGACGTGAGCCTGTCGCAACGATCCGTTGAGCATCGTATATCGCGTTACTGAGCGCGTCCATAACGGGGAATGCCGCTTGAGGATTCGCGCTGTAATAGATCACCTGATAATCGCGCTCTATCCGGTAGTGATACGCAGTCTCATCCGTACGTGACTCCATTAAAAAGCGCACGACAAAAAGGCCCGGCGTAGGTTGCAGCGGGACCGTTTGCTTTTCGACTACTGCGCCAGGAACGACGGACTTGATAAACGCTTCGATGCCGAGGATTTCGTCGATGATTGCGGCCATTATAACCGCCCCCGTTTAATCGCGGCTTTAATTTCGCCTTCGAAGATACGCGCCCATTCCGCCTCATTCTCCTCGGCAGGTACCGCCAGATAGCGCGGAATCGTTCCGGACGTTGTCGGATTCTTAAAAGAGTCGCCGTACTTCTCCGGATACGTATCGTGGATGTACGTTGCGTAGTCAAACCGCCGACCGCCGCGCATGGTTACCGCCGTTGACGTAATCTCACCGGTCCACGTCTTTCCGTTATGCGTGACTTCCGTTTCAATGCCGCGTCTCAGGTCACCCGACTTAAGGGGCGCTAAGTCCGTGGCCTGGCGTTTCCATTCGTCCATAACGTCATGTGTGCCGGTCATTGCTCCGTCTTCAATTGCGGCGGTCAAGCGCTCCTCGTATCGGCGGGAAAAGCGACTCACCAATCGCCGTATAAATCCGCCTCCGCGCCCAGTATCAAAGTCTATGCGGTTACGCGCCATCAGACGTTCACCTCCGTTAATCCGGGGCGGCCGCTGTACATGCGCTTAGGCTTGATTGCAATAGGTTTGCGCGCGATCGTAACACCCAATTCGTTCGTATACGTTATCGTGTCGTCGTACGATATATCCGGTAGCTTATCAAGCAAAATCGTCATGCTGGAAACGGCCTCCTCTCCGAAAGTGTTGACGACCGTCTTCGTCTGTTCGGTAACGCGCGCTTTGTATACGACAACAACATCGTCAGTCTTGTCGCCCCATCCGTCACTTGCGCCAGCCTTCGTAACAGTAATCGTTTGATTCATCGCTACTAACGGCATTACAAGATCACCGACTTCCATGCGCGGCGAGAAATCTTAACGCCGTTCTCTTCGCCGATTAGATCAAGCGCAACCTGCGGTATCTTCTTGCGCATATCATCGTAGGGCATCGACGTTGTACCGTCCTTGAAATTAACGTTGAACACTCCGGTCAAGCCGAACGTGGATACGCCTTGCTGCTGCATCCGGAGCATATCGTTGTACATAATCGCAAGCACGTTCGCAAATTCGTAGACAGCCGCGTTAGGTATCGTGTATTTCGAATAGGCGCGAGTCAGCGTTGATCCTGCGACATTTAACATTCGTGTTTTTTTCGCGGTATCGCTGGCCGTCCAATCCTCGATATCAATACAGTTCGCGTTGATGTACGCATCTGCGTCAGGTATTACGTAGTTCATCCGCCACACCTCCGTTTATTTTGCGGAGGACGTAGCGTTAGCTTTGCGCTTAGTGGTTGCCGGAGCTTTAGCGGGTTTGTCTTCCGCTTCCACTTCGTCCACTTGCGCAGGTTCCTCCGTATCTGGTTCCGCGTCCGATAAGCGGTTAAGTACCGCTACTTCTTCCGCAGTCTTTGCGTCATATACGCCGCCGGAAAACTTACGTTCTACGCCGTTAACGTAAAACGCGAGTTCCGGATAGCGTGATTTATACTTTGCCATCGTAAAACCTCCGTATTTAACGGGAGCCTCCGAAAAGACTCCCGGCTATTTGCGGTCGGCTTACGCCAAACCTTTGATGCGTGCGTGCGCTTGTTCTTGGTGCAGCTCGAACGTATACTCGCCGACGATCATACCTTGGTAGTAGTCTCCTTTTTTACCGAGGTACTCGTGTTGGAACTCACGACCATTCAGGTTACGGACGCTCGCGCGGTTTTTATCGACGATGAATACTTCGGTTGCAGCCAAGTTATCGTTGATGGATACCGGGAACTCACCGAAGTCCGTAGTCAGTTGGGATACAACCGTACCACGACGTTTATCATTTTGATCGATACGCACCTTGTCGTCACCGAACGCGGAGACTACGCGTTTTTGTTTCGCAGGAACGATGATCTCGTACATACCACCTGTTGAGAATCCGCCTTTTGTATAGACTGCTTGCAGGCTATCGTTGATCATGTCGAGGCTTAGCGCTGCACCAGCCGCGTCTTTAACGTTGGTCTGGATCAAGCTGCGCAGACCGGCCATTTGGCGTACGCTACCGTTTTCGTATTTGATACCGTTGATCAACGCTTTCTCCAATTGCAACGCGAGCTCAAGCTGTTTCTTCGATTGCTCGTACGTATACATGTCGGAGATACCGTAGTTAGCTACTGCCGCGGCTGTGCCGGTGATTTCTACAGTGTCCGTGAAGATTTGGGTGATGTTAGACTTACGCTCACGCTTTTTGAAACGCGCATCAATAGCATCGCGACCTTCCACACCTTCTGTGAATTGGAATTGAACCGGCGCATTAGTTGTAGCGGCCGCTGCGGTAGTGCCTGCGTATCCACGCGTAACAGTCAGCGTTTTAGTTCCTACGTTGATCGCGGTAACTTTCAGGAGCTCCTCGCCCAATTTAACTACGTCGTTAACGCGGAAAGGCTCAACGGATGCAACTACGACTGCAGTTGCGCTATTAGCGATATCAGCTGTGATTGTGGACTCTGTTGCAAACATTGCGTCCTCATACCAGTTATGCTCAACTTGACTAACTGCGCCCGCAAATCCTAGCATTGCAAGCATTGGTGTTTGGTGTGGGTTCAAAAGCAAAATCTGCTCTGTTACGGATTCCGGCTTACCGATCAAATCAGCGTTAAAAATCTTAGTCATTGTGTGTTTCCCCCGTTTAAAATTATTTTTTTTGTAAACAAAAAGGCCATCCGTTTTCAGATAGCCCTTAGCTCAGTTCTCTTTTTAGTTGTGTAAACTTGGCTACAGCTTCGTATGTGGGGTTCTCACGAACCTTCTCCGCCGCTTCTGCCAGTAGTTGTCCCTTCGTCTTCAACGGCTTCGCTTCTCCACCAGAAGGCTCACCGATTGTTCTCGGTTCGACCGGTGCTTGCTCGACCATGTACGGATTATCTTCGATCAGCGCCTTAACCGCGTCCTGAAGCCCTTTTACGTTGCCGTCACCGTCTACTTCTACCGCGGATAGATCGACGAGTTTCAGCGCAGATTTTACGGCGTCAGGACGCAATTTAAGCTCGCGGGCAACATCCCGGAACTCCGCATTAATAAGGCGCTGGTTAGCGGCTGATAGTGCGTTTTCTTTCTCTTTCTCGGCTGCCTCAGCGCGTTCTAACGCTTTGGTGCGCTCAGCTTCGGCTCTCTCAGTTGCGGACATCTCCGCTTTCTGCCGTTCTTCCTCCGCGCTCTTTAACTTGGTGAGCTCGGCTTTCAAATCGTCGTAGTCTCCGTACTTCTTTCGCTCTCTTGCGAGTCGATCCGTTACTGCTCGGTCCATGTCCTCCTGCGTAAATGTCTTCGTTGGCTGCGGATCAGCCGGCGGGTCTTGCGGAGTTGGTTCCGGATTCGGGTCGCCTTCTGCGAAAAGTTGCAAGTTCATCGGATACTTAACGTTTTTCATATCGTTTCCTCCCGCGTTTTAGCGCCGCGTAGCGCATAGTGTCCGTCAGTTTAACGACTTATCGTAGGTCGTGTTACGTTAGTTACTCCATAGATCGATCTTGACCTGCGATGCGACCAGCGTCTTAGCTACGGCCGCGCTAGTGGTTAGTTTTGCGATACATTGTAGGTCTCCGTCGATAAACGAATCGGTCACGTCCGCAAGCGCGCCAACTTGATCGTCATTTTGTACGTATACATAAACGCGTCTGCCGGTCGAAGCTGCGTATTGTTTACCGGTAAATAGACGTACGGTCAAGTTCTTGCTGTTCTGGCCTTCGTCGCCCGCCATATTTACGGTGAAGAACGCCATCTTCGTCGGATAGTCCGTGTACGTCCCGTCTGCCTTATATGCGCGGATGATTCCGCTCGGCTGGTTGACGTTGTGGAAAAACGTTATTCCCGCCTTGCTGTCCGCGCTCTTAATGCCAATCTGCGCCGATATCTGGATGTTACCGTTAAACTGTAGGCCTTCGATTGTGTACGAAATCTCCGTAAACTGCGTACTGTTGAACGTTGCGGTCGATTTTAACTCAACACTACTTGCTGCGGTCGCTGCTGTCGTCAAACGCAATAATCCACGTCCTGGCGGCGGTTCAAATGTCGGTGTGCCCACGGTTGTTAACCACGATGGTAGCGCGCCATCCAGAAAGTTAGCGCATAGTTGTTTGTGTATCTTGCCGCTCGGTATCTCCTTACCGTCTAGTCCGCGATGTAACATTACGCCACCTCCGTATGGATGAGTCCGACGTTAGTGTCCGTGTTGTAGTACACGTAAATGTTTCCGTCCAATACGGATACCATCATCGACTGCATGTTCGTCGTCTCCCAAGGCAACGTCGGAAATGGTACGAGGTCGATCGGTCGATGGAGTAGCTGCCGCAAGTCCGGACTAATCCGGGCAAGGGCCGGTCGAGCTACGGTTGTTTCGCCTCCGGACGCATATGCGGACATCATCCCGAGCCACCACATTTGACCTCGGTACATAAATAGTCCCGCGTTAGACCGCGAAAAGTTCTCTCCGTAGGTGAGAGTTGCGTCGTTACCGCCGAGCATTGCGCGCGGATCAGAGTACCAGAATTTCCCGTCGTTTGAGTAAGATATCGCTTTGCGGCCATAATCTCCGCCGCCCATAACGCTGTATCCTACCCACTTTTCCGCGAACTTGAACACGGCAAAATAACCGGTATGGCCATCACCTGGGTATCCGTCCGGTTTATCAAGTACGATTCCTATTCGCGTCCAGGTCAACATATCGGGAGATGTCGCGAGTAGCGTAGATTGATTGATGCCTGCGCCTGATTGCTGGTAGTACATATAAAACAGGCTATCTTTTTCGTTGTAGACTACGAATGGCGTCTCGGTCGAATTTCCCACGACGGTATCAACGTATATCTCTCCGTAGTTCTTGAACGGACCTTTCGGATCATCCGCGTAAGCGAGTCCGATGCCTCCCCGCGCATTATGGTTCGTCGAAAATGTCGCGTAGTACTTGCCGAGCGCATTCGGAATCAGTCCGTCAACCTTGATTACGCGGAACCAATAGATACTCGACTTTCCGGACATCGCCGCAGTGAATATCGGAGGACCTTCGAGCTTCGTAAACTTTGGTGTGTACGATTCAACTTGCGCACCGAATCCGTATGGCGCGACGCCGTCGTTCGCTTTCTTGGCGGTGATAGCCGCCTTTCTTGCGCTGTTCCTTGCGATCGTGTCACGTCCGGCCATTAACCGACACCTCCGGGAATAACGCGAACATACCCGCGGTAGGCTGAATTGCCACTAATAGAAAGCGTGGTAAACGGATCTACGCGCTCATCTAATGCATCGCCCGCCTTAACCACCGCTACAAACTTCCCGGCTGTTACGGTAATGTCCGCTGTTCCATCGTTAAAGACTACGATGTAGTTTGCGGTGTTCTTGATTGGTACGTTCGCCGTCCCCGTTCCTGAAAACGGATCTCTTGCGATTGGGTCCGCCATCTAAATTCCTCCTCCGATATTTTCCGGATTGCGGACCGGAGAAAGCACGTGACGACAGCGTGGGTGGAATATTTCTCGACGAGGTAGATCGCCTACATACGGATAATCTCCGGGAGCATCCGGTGTTAACTTTACGATGCGGCCTTCCCAGTTACGACACGCATCCTTTGCGCCATGACTCGATATCTGCGCGTAATAAACGTCACGGCCAAGCGCCTCATTAATCGTTGCTTCGCGCTGTGTCTCGGACATCTTCGTGAGTACAACTGTCTCAACGTAGACTTCCGGTTTCCAACGCCGTCCTGCAGCGTCGATAATGCCGGTGTCAGCTGCCTGGCCGAGCGTGTTTCGGAGACGGCTTAGCGCGTCAGCACTTATTGTCCGCGAGCTGTTAACGCCTTGGCCGAGATTGGCGCGCATAGCCTCCGCAATTGCCTGGCGGATACTCATACGCGTTCTGCGGTCCATGTTTTGCGTAACTGCGAGAAGGTCCGCGTACGTGTCCGCCTTGGCCGCGTTTAACATGGCGAGGTTGATGCGGGTGAGTTTAACGTCAGACACCGCGCTTCCTAGGCCGAGTGAAATGAGTACCTGGCGCATTCCGTCTTTGGCCGCTTTAGTTAGCGCCTCGTCAACGTGCTTCCGTGACTCCTCGTTAAGCTCGGCGAGTATCTTCGCGGACTCTTTCGCGGCCACATCGCCATTCTTACGGGAAAAGCCCAACGTAAATAAGCGTCCGACTGCCGCACTCACTGCGGATTTCGCACGCTTAAACGCGTTGACTATTTTCGATACCGGCCGCTCATCCATTGTTAAACACCGCGTCCGCTGACATTGAATCCGCTATGCCGCCGACGCGCGTTTCATCTTCGTCAATACGACGGATAGTTTCCTCGGCCTCGGCGTCAGTCACTCCGTCAAGGTCTTTAATCGCGTCAGTAACGGACCATGTCGCTTTGTTTCCGGTACGTATTTGCGCTGTTTCGGCGGCTTCCTTTTCATTACGCGGAATGCCGTCGCGCCACCCAATCGCTGGATATACCGGTTCGTAGCTTCCGAATGTCTCTACGCCTTTGTTCGCAATGTTTTCGAGGACCATCGCCTTCCATAACGCGTTTCTAACTGCGCGGTCAACGTGTGTCCGGATACGTTCGACTTTTTTGAGGATCGGCATAAAGCGCGCTTTAATCGCCGCGCCATCCGTATGTGACGTGCCAGTTCCGCCGCTGTCCGCCGTAATCGTTGTACCGAATAGCCATTGCGGAGTTTCCGCCATTTGATAAACGAGTCCGAGCAAGTAGTCGAGCTCCTTAAACGCGCCGTCAAGCTGCGAGTTCCACGTCATGTAGCCCGGCGTTACGTCCTCTTTCTCAAGCGGAATGTACTTACCGCCACCAACGCGGACCGTATCACTTCCGTCGTCGTCAATATCCGGACCATATGCGGTCGGGTCGCTGTGTTTCCACAGGATATAATCGATCTGTACAAGCCGGTCGTTAATCGCGGACAGTACGCTCTCCATCTTCTCTACCGTTGATATCCCGTACCAGTGGTCGTCCGTCGTTTTATGCGGAATGTGGTCAACGTTAAGGTGCGCTGTCCCTGTTTCCACAACATCTGCCTCGCGTCCAGTCGGAACCTTTTCGCCAACGATATAAATCGGAATAGCCACGTCCTCTGACGCGTCCACTCCGTTCTCAATCAACTTGTAGCGTTCGTATACGATATAGCCCGGTATGTGGCGCTCAACGTTAAGGTACGGCGTTTCTGTCGACGGTACGCCGCGGATAAAGGATATTACGCCGCTTGTGCGTTCGACTTCCCACTCAACCCACGCGATATTAATCGCTTTGAACCGCTTCTTAGATCCCCGCGCCAATTCCGGAAAGACGATCGATGGATCAACCGTTTCTATAATAGGCTCTGGCTTCGTAGGCGGCACCGTCAATCCGAGTTGCAGAGTCTCCGTAAAGTCATCGCGGAATCCATAGCGAGTCTTAATAAACGAGTCGCCGCGATAACCTCCGCCGATTGTCGTCTCGTGAATCATCTGGTTCAGGTCGTTTTCCTCAACGATAGAGTCAATTCGCGCCTGTTCCGTTGACTTCGGACCCTTGCCGCTGTTATATGTTGGCCTCTCGCCTACCAGCAAATCCGCCGGCTTTGTTACGAGGACGTCCACGATATTCACCGCGATAAACAACGTCTTAAGCTGCGCGGCGTGTGGCGTGTCCCGTAACAGCGCGGAAGCCCGATCGTAAATCTCAGCGTGACGTCCCGCGAATATCTTACGGCCACGCTCGTACTTAGCTAGGCGGTGTATTTCCGTTTGTGGCGGATATTGAGCGCCTGGATAAAACAGCTTCGTTTCCTTCACCGTATAAAATTCGGTCAATTTGCGTCCTCCTTTCCGTTACATTCCCCGCGGTTTCTTGCGGATTTTCTTGCGGCCTGATTTCGCAATGCTTACGGCCATTTCAGCAGCGTCCGGCAAATCGTCGTGGCTCCCGGTTCCGTAATACTCGAATTGCTCAATTAAAAGCGCGTGCCTCTTCGAAAACTGTATCGCGCCACCTTCAATATCCGGTAGCATCGCCTCAATCCGCAGCTCTTTACGGCTCCGCTGGTGTATTTCCTTAACGCGAGTCCCCGCCGGATATCCCGCAGCTCTTAGCGCCTCTTTTAGCTTCTGTACGAAGAACTCCTGCGCCGCCTGCGCCTCTGCCGCAATTCCAATCGGCTGATACCGCATAACCTTCTCGACAATAACGCGGATAAACTCGTCAGGCTTAACGCGTTCCCCATACGCATCGATTACGTACTTGGTACCGGTCTTCTTATGCCGCGCGATCGTAACAATAGCGGAATAGTCGCCGCGCTGTTTACCCATCGCAAAGTCAACGCCAGTGTAGACGTCCGACTCCCGCAAGATTGCGTCAAGCTCCATTTTTCCGTCCCAATACGTGAATGACTCCGGATTAAATACCATCGATTCCTCGTCGACCGGATTGTTCTGATACTCCGTGTTAAACGCCTTCGATCCGTTGTCCCACTTGAATTTCATCAAGCGCCATATCGGTTGTGCTTCCGGCCACAATACGGTAACCCCGCGATCCATTTCCGCGCGATTAGCTTCGTAAAGCTCTACTGCATCCTTGGCGCGTGCTTCTTTCGGTCTGTCCGGATCTTTATAAACGAGCCGACACGCTTCCCACAAGTCCATACGCTCAGGCCAATCGATAACTGCGCGGTAAATACGACTTTTAAAGTCGGCGCGATTATAGAGAACGTCAACGAGGAGCGCTTCGTGATGGACCGTTGTTCCCATGTAAACGAAGGCCGTCCGTTTCCCTTTCGGATCGCCGAGCGGTACGACGGTCTGTGCGAACCAATCGCGCAGCTTCTTACGCAAGTCCGGCGTTGATGCATTACCGCCAGGCCGCGCATCTTCCAAGTCATCACATACGATTAAGTCCGGCCGAACACCGTTCCAGTTACGTCCGCGGAGCGCTTGGCCGGTTGATGCCGCCTCCACCTTCGTAAGAAGCTTCTTCGTTCCGTCTTCGCGCGGTTCCCATGCGATAAATTCCGAACTGTTGTCCTTCGGATTCTCTTGTTGCTTCGGACTTAGTAGCGGGCCGAAGTCTGCGCGCAGTTTAACGTTGCTTTTAAGCTGCATCGCGATCCAATCGAGGTTGCCGGAGCTGACCGTTGGCGTATCCGAAATAATAATCTCGTATTTGCGCTTCCTATACGCAATCTCTCGCAAAGGGAAGCCCTTGGATAAATACGTTGATTTCGCGTGAGAACGGGGCGCCGCCACCGCAACCTTATCGTTTGTCGTATCGTTGGATACATCGTCCATAATCACGGCAATTTCACGGTGAAATACAGGCGCAAACTCCGCGTCCGTAATATCGAAGCCGTCCCAATTTCCGTCGTTGCCGGGATTCCGCGCTTCTGAGAAGTATTCAAGCGCAAATTCGATTAGGTCCGTTTCGCAGCGGTGTATTCGTTCTAGGCGTTCATACTCCGCAAGCTGTGCGTCAATGTCCGCCGCATCATCCGCTGAAAGATCGGCGATATCTACGCCTTCGAGCACGTCAAGTAGCGCGGAAAGATCGTTCAGTCTCTCCCCGCGTTCATCTCTTCCGATCCATTTTCCGTTAGTCCATGCTATAGATATCGCCTCCCTTCGTAGTTACGTTGAATTTGCGTAGATTTAGCGTGTTTAAGCGCTGACCCTAACGGATACACTCCGGAGAGGTGAAACGCGCTATTTTGACGGTGATTTTACGTGAATATTTACGATACGGCTGATAGCCGCGCCATAAATAGCTTCTGCCGGACTGTCCGCATACCCAAACCACACGTTTAACTTCGGCCCATCGCCTTCTATGCGTGCGACATATTCGCGCTCGTCTTGATCGTACGTTACGGTTACGCTATAATTAGCGAATACTTCGTCTAAGCTGGCGAAATGCTTGCGGAACTCTGCGTACCTGGCCGCGCTATCCATATCGAACCAACTTGCGTAGTTCATCTTCGTAATCCCTCCGTAAAGTCCAAAGTTAAAATTTGATACGCGGATGGTAAATGTGCCTGATCCGGCCGCCCGCGGCGGGGGCCTTGGGGGTCACCGCTTCACCGCACTAACGCTTCGCAGACACTTCAGTTTATTCATCCGCAATGCATAATCGTAATCATCACGTTTAATCACCGTTATACACGGACATATTCACATAGTACGTATTTTGCGTAATAGTCCGGTCCGCAAACCCGCGCCACATCAACGTTTATCCACGCTGCATAAACGCGCTTTATACATCGCATATGCATTTCCAGTTAATAAAGCGTATAACCCGCGGTGCTATGCGGATTACACCCGTTAGTAGCTGGAAGATTATGCGCCTATTTCCCGTACCCTACCCGCGCCTATATGCGGCCGTTATGCATCGGTAATTCACCGTTATACAGGCGGATGCATAAAACGTCGCGCTTTAACGTAGTGAAGTCCGAAAGTTTCACACTGTACTGCGCTAAAGTGGCGCGCTGTAGGTAAAACGCGGCCCAGTCGGACCCAGTCGCTTACTCTCGCGCATTTCCCTTCATATAATGACGCCTTATTCCGCCTCATCCGACTTCACACGTTTGATCGTACTAATACGCTGCATCAACGCATCCAGATCGGTTGCTCCGCTATCCTTCGTTTCCACTTCGACTTTATCCGTAAGCAATCCGTTAATCTGTAACGCCAATTTCGCCATTGCTGCGTTACCATCCCGCATAGCAATCGTAGATAACGAGTCGATAAGTTCCGGTAACTTGTCTTGGCTGTTGCGCACCATCTGACGCTTTAACTCCGCTTCGAATACGGGATTCTTCTTCCACTCGAATAACGTTGACCGATGTACTCCGATAATCTCCGCAAGCTCATCGTATGTCTTACCACCGCGCTTAGGTTGCGCCATCCACGCTATTGCATCGTGTTGTTCCTGCGTTAATTGCTTCGCCATAACTACGTCCTCCTTCCGTGTATTTAACGTAAATAGCACGCCTTCCTACGCTCAGGCAAGGCGTAAGATAGACGCGCTATTTGTACGTGATTATTACGTATTTCTACGTCTCCATTCGTCAAAGTCATCGATCCACATTACGATAATAAAGAGCGCCGGAACATACGGTATCAGCACAATCAATCCGAGATTCTTCGTCACTTGTATGAATCCGTTGCGTGATTGAATAGCGTTAGGAATGTACGCGATTAATACGACAAGTACTAACGCAATATGAACGCCTAATATAACGAATAGTACGTTTAACATACGTTCTCCCTCCGCTCACTTAGCGTTCGCTTAACGTATGTGAATCCGCGTTATTTTGTACTACATGAGGTACTTCGAGGAATAAGCTTCTTGACTACTACAAGCAAGGTTTGAGCTTAAGGAATGCTTCGTCACTGCGTTCCTAGCTCCATCGCCTGACGGCTCTGGAACATATAATTGATGACGCGTTATTCAACATGTTCACAAGGACCTGCTCCTGGTCCGAAGTGTCGGGCCGCTCCTGCCCGAATGTCTGTAGTGTCTCGCGTACCTTTACTGCGCGGTAAATCCCGTTATCTAAGACTAAGAATAAATTTGACCCCCTAAAACGCGCAAACCCTTGCGGCAGTAAGGCGGAGGCCACTTTTTTCGTGTTCGCGTTTTTACCGATGAAAGGCCGTTTTTGTTCGCGTTTTTACCGATGAGAAATTACGACGCCCGTTTTGCGAAGTTATTTCGGATGGAAAACATCTCCCGTAACGTCGCGTCAGGCTGTCCGCTTCTGCGGTAGAACACGAATGGGTTGATCTTGTAATAGCGCGACTTCCCGTAAATCACCTCGGCAAATACGTACTGATCGCCAAAGCGCAAGTTACGCAACTTCGTATATACCGATTTCTCCGTAATGTTCGTCAACCTGGCGATATCCTCTTTCGTAAGCGGCAACGTATTCTCAACGTCACGCTCGTAAGGATTCGCGCAGATCGTATTCGTTTCGAGGTGGATATGCGGAAGCAACTTGTACACGAAGCCGAGATCCTTCGCGTTAACCTCCGTATATAGCTCCTTCACCTTCGCAACGAACGTTTTGATGACCGCCGTGTTATCCGTTTTACCTTGGAAGTGGTAGCGCGGATTAAGCCGGTACTTGTCGCCCTCCTCTTCAATCACGCCAGCCTCCGTTGTCTCCCGTAGGAAGTGATGCAGCGTTGTCCGTCCGATCTTGAGCGTACGCATCATATCTTCGCGGCTCATTGCGGATTTGTCCGGATTCTCAAGGATCGCGTCGTAATTAACGAAGCATTGCAAATAAAGAAGGTACCCGCAGTGTTTATCGGATACCCTCTCGATTACTTCGTCAATATTGCGCATCTGTGTCACAGTAAATTCCGCGCTGCGTCCGTTATGTATCTTAGCGTATGCCTCACGTTGTGCTGCGCTTGTAACGCGGTCACCGTCCGCAAGGACTGCGGTACGTTCGTGTATTTCGCCCGTTGTCGGGTCAATTAAGCGTTTATATTGGGCCATTATAGAGGCGCCTCCTTAACGTTGGATTAACGTAAGGGTGTGCGGAGTATACCCGCATCGTTCGTAACCTTAACGCGGTGGAAAAGTACTCTCCCCTTATTGCCCGTAAAGTAAGGTGTTTTATCGTGTTTTTCAGTGATAAAATTATAAATAATTTCAGGAAATCTGCGCCAATTTATCGTATACTTTTCATATGAAAACGCTAATTACAGACACCGAATTGTTAACCGCCGCCCTCGCACAAGTCCGCGTTACTATCTACGAACCCGGCGCCCACACGATCGCAGATTACGGCGGCACCGTCGAAAAGTATATGCCAGACTACGTTAAGATCGCTGGCACGTATTTTAGGCGCGACATCTTCGTATTCAAGACACAAAAAGACCGGATTATCTCCGGTCCCACCTTCGTATAAAGCGTAATATCTTCCGCCATTTTCGAGCCAATCCCGTCTGCCACACGATCCTCCGCACATCAACGCGCTTTTTCATCCGCTGCTCCCACTTTTACCTCGACCCACTCGCCGCTCGCTACCTTTACGTAACTCCGCCCGCCCATCCGCTTACCTACCGCAAATAACCGCTTATTCATCCGCTAGTACCTCCTTACGCGCATCGTTTAAGTTACGTAACTTCGCTATCTTACGCGCGGCTGTGTAATCCGCGTCATTAACGATCGATTCAACCATGCCGACGAATGTTGCGTGGATTAGCGCCCGGCGATGTTCAGGCGCATCCTCCTCCGTATAACTGTTGCGTAATATTGATGCGTATGTCTCCGTACTCATTTTCCGCCCACCTCCCGAAAGTATTCGTTAACCTGGCGATCGAGTAGCGTATGGCCGCGGATAATCCAGCGAGTTTCGCCTGTGTACGTGGCTGGTGTTGTCATGCGGGCGACTGCGAAGGTGCCGCGGTCGAATCCGAACTTAGCAAAAGGCTTAGCGCAGATTACGCGTTTGGTCGGCGTATTAGCGTTGCCCGTGCCGGCGCATCCGTAGCAGACGTAGGTTTCGTTGTAGCGGCCAGAACCGTCGCAACGTTCGCATTTTACATGTGTAATATCAGTCATCAATTACGCCTCCATTGTCCCGTTTAGCGTTCCATTTATAATCCCAATATACTATGTCCCGTTTAACGT
The DNA here is from genome assembly GCF_037979415.1 of Paenibacillus sp. FSL H7-0940. Taxonomy (NCBI): domain Bacteria; kingdom Bacillati; phylum Bacillota; class Bacilli; order Caryophanales; family Paenibacillaceae; genus Paenibacillus; species Paenibacillus sp. FSL H7-0940. The sequence goes on along the minus strand of NZ_CP150280.1, from coordinate 1,148,218 downwards.
GTCAATACATTTTGGCACTTTTAACGTGACGAATTTTACGCTATACTAAACGTAGGAGGTGGCAATCCAATGTCCACGTATAAAGTCCGCCTCAAACTCGACGAGCTACTTAAAGAGCGCGGCATAGGCGATCGTGAGTTCGGCCGCTTAACCGGAATACGCCGTACGTCTGTCGGTGAGATGCGCGCCAACAAGACGCTGCGGCTACCGCTTGATAACCTCGCGATAATGTGCGAAGTTCTTGGCGTAGAAATAACGGATATACTCGAACTAGATAAGGGGGAAGCGCAATGAGTAACGACTGGAAGAAAGAGTGGAAAGGTGCCGATGTTCATAAGCGCGTTAATATCGTATTAATGGGCGTGCTCGCCGCCGGCTTGTGGGTCCACGTTGTCTTAATCGCGCTTGGAGTAGAATATTGATCGTAAACAACGAAAGCGCCCCGGAATGAGGCGCTTCTTTTCGTTATGCTGCTGTGGGCATTTCGGTACCATTCACGTCGTCCTCGCTGCCTCCTTCAAGTAAGTACTTCTCAAGAGGACCGTTAAATTGGCGCTTGTCTGCGCGATCAGACGGAAGTCTAACGTAGTCCTTATGAGACTCCTCGCTATCCATTCCAGGTTTCGGCTTAACGTATCGGTTACCCTCGATCTCCATGTCATAGTTATTTCTTTGGGGCGCGTAAAAAAGAACTTCTTTGTCGTTAACTCTCCGCCTCATTTGACGGTCAGAGAACACGTCTGCGGGCATCTCAGGCGCAAGTATCCAAGTAGCTAACCTTTCCAGTTGGGTACTATCTGGCATCTTGCCGAATTGCTCGAAGTGTTCTTCTGTAAGCTTAGCCGCCCACATACTTCGTTCTTTTGAGTCTAAATATGCGGTATGAGGGAGTTCGTATAAATTATGCAATAAGAACAAAATCTGTAGCCCACTCTTTTCGTAGCAACAAGTAGCTTTTCGTACTTCCTTAACAAGCCAACCTAGACACACATCCGCCTCAAACAGCTTGTTTACATCTATAAGTTTCACGCCACCACTCCTCACTATATCCTTGTGATTCAGCGATTTTTAGTATCGCTCTATATACTCGGTCGTTCACTGTGTTTTGAGCACATCCTAGCTCTGACGCCGCCTCTTCCTGCGTCATTTTCTCCATGTAGACATAGTAAAGTGCGCGCTTCTGCTTTGGAGTGAGCCTAGCCTCTTCCAGTGCACCAATAAAGTCTAATACAACGATAAGCGCGTCATAGTCTCCCTCGGTGACCGTACGCTCCCACAACGAATGGTAATCTTCGAGTATAGCGCGTATTCCAAACGGATTGTCCATCGGATACTTAAGATCGTATTGACGCTCCAAACGCCATAAGTCTACGGTAACTGCGCCCATCTACAGACCGCCCCATTCCGATTCAAACTCGCGAATAACATCGCGGCATTCGAGACACACTTTTCCGTTCTCTTTCGTCTTATACAGCTTCTCTCCGTGAATAAGTTCGCGATAACAATGTGCGCACTCTCTTACGCGGAGCTCACCGTTATATTCAAGTTCCGTAGCTAGGTAATCGTCTCCGAACTCCTTCACGCCAAATCCGCTCCCTTTTAACGATGAGAAGGCGCAGGCCGTGCGGATAATCTCGCGTTAACAAGACACCGCCAGGCCCACCGCTCCTCTATCGTGAATTTTTCGAATACTTACGTTTTCATACGTATGAACGCGTAATCCCCAACTCATTATCTACGTACTGTTCCTCGCAAAATCCGTCGTGTGTCTTCGCACCGCTTGCGTAAGATGTAACGGAATGGATGCCGCGCTCAATCGGTTCGCCGCAATAGGCGCAGTAACCAACGATCTCCACGTGTTCATCTGGCGGCTGGAAACGGTCAAACGCGCTCATTACGCCGCCTCCGATAAGGATTGCGATAAAGCTACGTTAAGTTGCTCGGCGAGCGCAATACCGATTAAGTAAGAGACGCGCGATGCGACTCCGTTGCCAACGATGCGGTATTGCGCGGATAGAGAGATTGATTCCGGAAGAACGTACGAGTCAGGTACGGACTGGATGCGGAGGCACTCGCGGACCGTGAATCTGCGCGGTTGTGTAGGATGAGGCTTAGACTGACCCTCGCTCGCAACCGTTAGTGCAGCTTCGTCGGTTCCTGCTCTGGCATAGTTCTGCCAATAAATATCGCCTAGTATTTCAGCTGCCCTGCGTGTGCTCACTCCTTCACCTTTTGGCAGTTTAGGCAAGTATTCTGCATCTGTCTTCAATCCGTTAGGTTTCCGGTGATTGTATGTGTGCGTATTTGGTTCCGGTAAATCCCCGATTACATCACGTAGAACCTGCGTTCGATAATCTTCCGGTCGTGGCTCCGGAAACTCGAACGTTAATCCGATATCATTACGAACGCCTACGATAAACACGCGCTCTCTCTTTTGGGCGACCCCGTAATCCCACGCGTTAACCAGGCGCCAGGATACGCTATATCCGATCTCCGCGAACTTAGCGAGCAACGCGTCGAATGTCGGGCGGTGCTTTTTCGTGAGCAAACCCTTCACGTTTTCAAATACGAAGGCTTTCGGTTGTTTCCGCTCAATAATACCGAGATACGTCCATACGAGTTTGCCGCGCTCACCCTCTTCGCCGTCTCCCGTTCCAGCAACGCTATAGTCCTGGCACGGCGGTCCTCCTGCGAATATATCTGCGTCAGGGATCTGCGCTTGGATTTCGTCGCTCGTAATGTCGCCACAAACTACGTAATCGCCGAGGTTGTAGGCGTAAGCTTCCGCCGCGCGCTTATCGAAGTCGTTTGCGAATGTAATATCGTAACCTGCCGCCTTGAGTCCGACGGCCATCAGACCGCCGCCACAAAAGAACTCGGCGACCGTAAGGCCGTTCGGAGGTAATTGCGGTGTGACGTTATAATTTCGGATGGTCATCGTCTCCTCTCGTCTCTTCCGTATCCTTCCGTTTCTGCAACGGCGTCCGATCGTCGTAATCTAATCCGTCTAACGCGTCGTATCTACCCGCCTGATATCCGGCTTGATAACCTTTGCGCCACTCTTCCGCGATGTTAAGCGTAGTTTTCGTAGTCATGCCGCATCACTTCCGCTCAACTGGCGCTCTTTTCCTGGCGAGCGCAGTGAGTCGATGATCTCGTCAATCTGCGCGTACAGCTCCGGCAAGCCCGCATCGTTTACGACCGTGAAGTCCGCGCTGTAATCATCGAGCGCAGTCTCCGTGCCGTGCGTAAGGTCGCGGAGGTTAAAGCGGTCGCCTGATGTAACTGCGCGATGGATGCGGAGGGCTTCCGGTGCTTCGACGCGGATGAGGACGTAGCCGGCGGCTTTCAAGCGTTCAGCCTCGTTTAACTGGCGTGTGTCGGTGATGACTGCGGGAATATTATCCGGATCGCTGAACGATAACCTGTGCGCGTCTACGTTCTCGAAGCAAGCGTCGATCCATACGTCCTCTCCGTAATACTCCCGCATGAGCTGTCCGTGCATTTGGTAGCCGACGCGTGGTTTAGGATCGCGTGGGATCTCCGGATAGCGGCGGTGGAAATCACGCTTGAGCTCGTCTCCGAATGCGAACGCTGTGTATCCGTATTTTGCCGCGAGATAGTCTGCCAGCGTGTCTTTCCCGCTACGAAGGCGTCCGATTAAGCCGATGTTAGGTAACGTACTCATTCCGCAGTCACCTCCGGTTTAATTACGTAAGCTTTAACGGAGAACTTAGCGCGAATCTCCGCCTTCACATCGTCAGCGGCGCGCCAACCTGCCCGGCCATCTACCGCTCTCGTAACGGCCGCTTTCGCCATGCCTTCCGTGTAATAAGCGGCTCGGGCGGCGTGTTTGTACGGAGCGCCTCCGTAATAGAGAACGTATACCGCGTGTTCCTTCGCCATATTACGCCACCTCCTTCCGGGGCTCTGCGCTGTCTGATTCGGCTTCGCGGGAATCGTCTGTAACGGATAAATCGTGCTCGAACGCCCAAACACATCCATCTGCGCGCCAGGACTCGTCGCTACAGTACAGTACGCCATCTTCTGCGAAGGATACTACCGGCCCTGATGAGCCGCGAGCGAACGCCGAACTTCCCGTTGCTTTAACGATATCCCCAACGCGAACCTCCGTAGGCTGCGGCGCGCTAACGTACTCTTCCGGAATCTCCAAGCCGAGCGCACGTCTCAACGCGATAGCTTTTCCGATCCATACGTTGAACACGTCTCCTGGCGTACATTTGGCGATGCCGCGCGTGATCTTACCGTCAATTGTGCAACGGATGATTGCGACTACCGTTCGTTTATCGCGGTTAACAACGTACTCTACCGTATGCATCGCGGTGTAAAGCGTCGGTTTATTAGCACGCGGCCAGAACTTTACGGAATCATTCGGCACTTGAGTTCCCGCAAACTTCCGCAAGTCCGCCACGTCCTCCTTCGCACGCTTAACGATGTCATCGCGCTTTCTCTGGCGTGCTTCCTTCGCACGTTGCGCCAAAGCTGCGGACGCTTCCGCAACTGTGACGGAGGGACGTTCCTGCGCTACTCTACGCGGAATAGGCTTAGCGCTGGCTACTTCGAGCATTGTCACGCGTCTTTCGAGCGAAGCCACTCGCGTCGTCAACTTCGCGATGATTTCGGCGGCTTGGTCAGGCGCGGGCTTGGCGGATAGGAGTGGCACCGGCCCCGCAAATTTGGCGGAGGTTAGCGGTTCGAGTACGCGGTAATCACGCTCAATATCCGACACTTGATCGTTTCCTACGAAATACGTCGCGCTATCGTAGTCAAACGTATCGCTTCGTCCAATCTGCCCGACTACACCCGGCGGAATAGCGTGGCACATGTGGTCGCTTACGACAATCACACGCTCGCCCGCCGCAGCTTTCCGATCGACCATGCGGAAGCGGGTTCCGTTGATGCGGACGATATCGGTGGGATATAGCGCGAGGTAACCGTTGACTGCGTCTGGTTTACCGATACACGCCCGCTCTCCGTTCTCGAAATCCGCCCACGCGTCGTCATCACCGTCAAACTCGGTTACTACGCCGATATCTCCGTCTTCATAAAATCCGCGCAAACTGCCCGTAACCTTAATCCGCTCACCAACGCACGCCTTCCGCTTAACCTCGCGATATTCACGCTCAACTCCGCCGAGGCTTTCGTCTTTCAATACGGTAACTCCGGTTACTTTTTCGTCCAATATGCGCAGCCCCTTTTCTCCGTAAATGTGGCGTTCTCCGTTCGCGGCCTCTACGATGAATACCCGTTGATTATCGCGCGTGACCGTCTCCCCGCGCTTGCCGACCGAAGACAACACCGTTACCACATCACCGTCTTGCGGACGTGTGCGATAATCCTGTTCAGACGGTACGGCCGCGTCAGGACATCCGAGTTGATTCGCCAGCGCTTCGAACGAGGACCAACGTTGTAACCTGTTAGTGATAACCGCTTTTCTTCCGTTAATGTTCGTCATATAAAATCCGCTCCCTTATCGTTTAGTTTTCGATTTTAACGCGTACTTTCTGGCGGCCAAACTGGCGCGCCTCCTTTTCTGACGCGACTAATACGTCAAGCTTGCGGCCTTTAATCAAACCTCCGGTGTCTTCCGCAATCGCCGCGATCTCCGTCCCGTCTGCCAAACGGATCGTAAGCGGAGTGTGTAATGCAATCACGCGCTTATCTACGGCTACGACGCGTCGTCCTTCGTGTGTGATCGTGTTGCGTACGTCGAGTTCCGTATAAGTGAAGCCGCTGCATCCTTCGGAACACATCGCGGTATATGCGGTCGCTTCGTACGTTGTCCATTTCGCAAGTTTGCCTGTTACCTGCGAAGAGACTGCGGACGGTTGCGGCGGTTCCCGCGTAGCTATTCCGTTGATTGCGCTGATTCCGACTGACACTGCGATGATGATCTGCGCGATAATATTTAGCGAGATTACTTCGCCTCCTGTCCGCCGAAATGTGCGTCAATCTTAGCGATGAGAGATGCGCGGGCTTCTTCTGGCGTGATTTTAACTAGATGCTCCGGCTTGAACGCTTCGAACACCGCATACCCGAGTACTGGCGAAAACACTCCGATCGGATAAATTGCGCTTTGTGCTCTCGCAATTTCGGAAACCATAACGATCTCATTTTCTTCGAATCGCCCTCCGTCAGGCCCGTCAACAACCCGCGCATAATCTCCGACTTTCAGACGCGATTCCTCGGCGAGCTGCGCTTCGAGTTGCGCGATTTCAGCCGTGAGAGTTGCGAGTTGGGTGCGTTTGGTTGCGAGGATGTCCATGGTTCCGGCTACGTAGGTCAAGTCTTCGTTAACCTTTATGCACTCACGTTCATCACCCGCGTCATCATGAATGTAATACGCATACGGAGTCTCTCGTTCAATTTCGTATACTTTACCGACTGTTACGTCCAGTCCACCGCGTAGAGACATTAAATACTTCGCCATCTAATCCGCTCCCTTATCGTTAATTTACGTTGTTAAACGTCGTATTCGTACGAACTAACCTCGCGTATCTCCTCGATCAATAGCGTCCGTTCGCGTTGGTTAACGCCCATATATTCCGTCATGATTTCGCCGCGCAATACGTCGTCCTTCGTCTTGGCTGCGATAATTACGCCGGTAACTTCGCCAGCTCGCGCCAGTTCCGCATACCGTTCGAGTAGCGCGATGACGGCCACCTGCGCCTCTTGTTCCGGAGTTGGACGTGGGACAAACGGGAGGACTTCGGCAAGGCGACGGGGTTCCGCTACGACTACGTCAAACTTTTCCGCAAGAGCATCAATAAACTCACGTGAATATAATCCGCCAACCAACGCGTCACCATATCGCGCCTTTACACATCTGTAGGTACCGGGAATATGCGTGTAGGTGAATCCGAAAGCCGCGCGTTCTCTGTCATCCGTTTTGATCTCGTTCATTCGCGGCCACCTCCGTCCAGATTTGTTTCGCAAGGATAATTCCGACTACGTAAGCGAGAAAGCCTTCCGCTGGACTTGCGTCGAAAACGTGGAATGCGAACTGTTGCGTGATTAACCCTGCGGCAAGCTGTGCGATTAGTTTCATTCTGCGTCCTCCTCTACGTTAAACTCCGTGTCACTTACCGCGGTAAATTCCCACTCGACCGCGAAGTCTTCGTTAAATAGTAGGTCCTCGATGCGGGCGCAGACTTCCATGCCACCGATACCCGGATTCCTTACTTCGTCCGGGTCATATACGACAAAGCCGCGTATTTCAACACGTTTCATTCTGCGTCCTCCTTTTTCGTGAGCAATTCGCCGATCGATACGGGGAATCGCGCTTCAATCAGCGAGAGAACCGCCTTGGCGTACGCTTGAATTTCGACCTGCGCATCATGTTCGAGACGTTGCGCCAGGAAATGCGCGACACTCTGCAGGCTTGCGGTCCAATACCAACGTACGTACATTCCGTAGGCCGGAAGGAATAGGCGCGCTTGCTCTGCGCAGATACCGAGCTTCAATGCTTCCTCATAACGCGAGATGCCGTCGTCAATGTACTCGACCAAGTCCGCAGACAATGACGCTCCTAACGGTAATGGGACGACGTCTCCGCTCCCCTGCTTCGAGTTCTCCGGAGCACTGCGCCATTCGTCAGCGGCTGGCACGTAAAATACCGGCTCCTCCGTAATATAACGGCGACTACTTTCGTTCCACGCGTCGAGACTATCTCCGGTCCCTTCTTGATGCGCGGAGCCTACGATGTACTTGAACCACTGGCGCGCAACCATTAGCGGCGCGTATACTTCGAATTGCGCGATCGCATGGCGGAATGGACTCGTATGATTTTCGCGTGCCAGGAACTTAATAAGGCGTACATCGCGCTCCGTGAGTACTTGCGATTCCTTTGCGTATGAGACGCGGGCGGCATTTACCGGAGTCAAGTCCGTTCCCATTGCGTCGACTAGGCGGACATATCCGTTATCCAAAACGTTGATTTTAGCGGTCAATTAGCGTCATCCTTCCGGTGATAATGTTTGTGAATCGTAACGAAATTGAATCCGTGTGCCGCAACCGCAAGGGCTACGCCGCCCGCGAGAATTACCGCAGCTAATCCGTATAAATCCATTAGCGTCAACTCCTTATCGTATAATCGTCCGGACTAGAAGTCCGATCCAAACCGTCGTACAGTATGCGGTGATGATTGCGTAGGTGTAACGTTTGATCAAATTGCGTTCACTCCTTATTGCGCGTTGCTAATTCGTTGTACTCCGTAATCCATTCGGGAGGTATCGGATGACCTGCGTTGACATATCGTGTAATGGCTGCGTGAATCTCATACATGCGGTGAATTTCGTGAGTGGCGCGCGGTTTGAGTCCGATTGGGTGTATCATGCCGAAGTCACTCCGCTACTGCCGAATCCGCCGTCTCCGCGCTCCGTATCGTCAAGGTCCGCGACCTCTTCGAAGGATGCGCGTGATACTGCGGCGAGTACGCCTTGGGCGATGCGATCACCTTTGCGGATGAGATACGCACCTTCTGGAAGAAATCCGCGAACAGGCGCTTGTGTCGGCTTCCCTTCGATATCTAGCGCGTATCCTGCGGCGGCGTCCCATACTGGCGCAGTGTTATCGATAAGCACCGCAACCTCTCCCCGAAAATCCGCGTCCAGAGTACCCGGCGAATTGGCTACGCGAAGCTTCGTCTTAAACGTAACTCCCGAACGCGGCCGGATTTGGATTTCGTAGCCTGGCGGAATCTGTACCGCGAATCCGAGCGGAACCTTAGCCGTCTCGCCCGGCGCAATGATTACGTCCTCCACCGCGACTAAATCGAAGCCGGCGGCCATTTCCGTCGCGTACTGCGGAATCTTAGCGTCCGGATGCAGGCGCTTGAATTTTACGTTAATTGCGTTCAAATACGATCACTCCTTCGTTAAATTAACGTGTATACCACGATTAATCCCGCAACCACTACCGCAATCGCCGCCCAATCACGCGCAGCCTGTTCGCGTTCGATACGTTTGGCTGGCGCGGTTCTGACGCTGTAGCCGGTCGGCGTGCGTTCGAATTTATACGCCATAGTTGGCGCCTCCTTTACCATGCGAGTTCATCGGCATGTTGCGCCAATTGTCCGCGGAAGTTACGTGTTAATTCGCATACATTTGCGTAAGGCTCATTGCGGAAGTGTTCGATATATGGCGCGAATCCAGACTTGCTCGCGTCAGGGAGATCGCATTGTAGCGTGTGTCCGATGACGATAACGACACAGTCATCGTGGACTCTCGATAATAACTTCTTCAACTCGCCGCGCGTCATATTCTGCGCCTCATCGAGTATCACCGTTTTACCTTTGATATTGATACCGCGAGCGAATACGTGAGACATCGGATACACCCAGTGGTCGCCGCGCTTCATAGCCGCAAAGTCTTCCGGATTGAATATCGCTTTCTCCGGAGTCTCGCCGATCTCAGCCAACGCATCGGTCAGCGGAGTGATATACGCGGCTTCCTTTTCGCGTTGTGTGCCGGGACGGAATCCCATGCGGCCTTCTTCTACCGGACTGAACACGTAGACTAGCGGCTTGCCGATCAACTTCGCGGCAGCTACGGCGAGCGTCGTTTTACCCGTGCCGGACTTCGCGTTAACGAACGTGATGCGGTTATCGAAAATGCTATCGACGTAAATACGTTGTTCATTCGTTAACTTGTCGGCGAATCCGAAGAACATATTTCCTTTGGGTATCGGCATGGCTTGCGGCCTCCTTAGCGTTATTTGTCACCTAGTTTCCACGAGTACATTGCGGCAAGCACACACGCACACACTATCGAAATTTTCCCTACGTCAACCCCTGCGATAGTCAACGCGCCGATAAGCAACCACCAGAACGCTATTAAACGAAATATCATTCGCCCACCTCCTCGATTACGATCTGACCTGCGCCAACCTCACGCAGTTTAATCTCCGTTGTTAGCCGCTGTCCTTCCGCCCGCCATACGAGGATTTGCGCATCGCCGGGGAGAGACGACCGTGTGAGTGCGATAATGAGTTCGTCTTTGGTCATCATACGGCTTCACACGGCTCGAACGTTGCTTGCGGGTAGTATGCGTCAGTGTCGTCGATGACAACGTATTGAGTATCGGCGACCCAGCCGCCCTCGACCGTTGTGAACGCGTTCCCTCCGTAGCCAATCCCGTCACAATACGTGCATCTTGATTCAAGCGTCATGGTACATCCGATATTGTGACCGGTAAGCTTACGCACTTTTGCGCCCGCGCTCGCCTTTTCCGGCTTAGGCGCATTCACGAACGCCTCCGTCACCGTCAGGCCGAGCGCACGTTCAGCCGCGATTGCCTTGCCGATGTCTGCGTTGAATACGTCGTCGGGCGCGGCCTTTGCGATGCCTACTGCGTTGGGCTTGCGGCGTTCCCGTGTATAGGTGAATCCGTTGAGGCGGTATACAAGCGCTGTGACTGCGCGCTTATCGCGATTAACTACGTAGTCAATTTCGTACCATGTACCGCGTAACGGGCTTCCTTCGAGGCGCGCGTCATCATCACGTCCGATCCGCGCCAACTCCGCCACCCTTTCGCGAGCCATTTCGATAACCTTGGCGCGAGCTAGTTGCGGTGTTTTAATTTCGAACACGTCCGCCAGAGGCTCCGCGCTATCAACCGGATCGATCTCCGCCAAGTAGCTGCGTACGGCCGGCGCATTGTCGCGGATGAATTGCGCGAAGAGGTCCGGGAGGTTAACGGATACTGGCGCGGAAGCTACGATAGGTTCGAGGACTACGTATTCGCGATGGTATATTGCGATTCCCACTCCCGCTACTGAAACCGCTTGGCCGGATCCTGCGACTTTCCACCGGTTAGCGTCGGTTACCGTAAAGATGTCACCGTTTGAGTATCCGAAAGCCTGATCCGCGGCTACGATCTTGATGCGCTCACCTGCGTTGGCTTTGCGTCGGACTTCGCGATATTGAGTTGCGTTGGACATCGTATCATCTCCGTTTCGTTTAGGTGTGGCGCTGTGTGCGGTGATTAGTTGCGGTGATTAGCATGTTGTCTGCGCCTTATACTTATATAGTGCCGGTCAACTCAAATCTCGGGTATTTTACGTAAATAAAAAAAACGGAGCAGCCCGCAGGCCCTCCGTTAGTGTCCGTTTTATACCGCGAAATCCGCGTCCGTAAGCGGTACGATATTGACCGCCTTCTGATATCCGTTGCCTTTTTTGCTGAAGAAATCGTGTATCTTTGTCGCGGTATTAATTCCGTTGAGTACGATCGGGTTAAACTCTTCGTCAGGGAATTGTGTATTGCGGCCTAGGTTCATTAACGCACGGTTGAAGTTATAGCGTAGGAAGCGCAGCACGTCCTCCTCTAACCCGATCGGCGTGTAGATGTCAACGGTATATCCCGCTTCATTGTCGTAGAGGCGGCGCATCAGTACGTCAACTTCGCGGTCAAGCTCCGCCTGTGTTTCCGCCGGCAACTCTGCGTAAACTTCACGCGCTAGTGTTCCGACGTACTGACCGTGGACGGCCTCATCCCGCATGATTAAATCGATGATCTCACCGCTTGCCGTCATCTTACCGCGGCCTGCGAGAAGAAGCGGATAATAGAAGCCGGAATAGAACAGCGCGGATTCCAAGAACACTGACGCAACCATCGCCATGTATAAGCGGTCAGGCGACGTAATGGAACGGTAGTAACCGCCGATGATTTCTCCTTTACGTTGGAGGAACGGATTTTGCTCCGTCCATGCGAATACGCGGTCGGATTCCTCCGTTGAGGTGAGCGTAGCGAAGATCGCACTATAGGACTTCGCGTGGATGTGCTCCATCATGCCCATGAACGAGAGGACCGCCTTTTTCTGGACGGACTCTACGTGTTGCATAATTAGCGGCATCCCTTCCGAACCTTGCTCCGTATCTAGGAACGTTAGCCCGCCAAGCACCTTCTTGTATACGTCGCGTTCCGTATCACTTAACGCAAGCCATGCCATTTTATCGTCATCTAGCGGGATTTCATGTTCTCGCCAGATTTGCATAAAGTTCTGATCGAGGAAATCCTCGGAGTAATCATCGTCAGGTCGGTTCCAGTTAACAGCGCGGATAATATTGTTGGTCATATAATCGTCTCCCTTCGTTTTAGACAGCGCATGAAGTACACTCAGATACCGGCAGCAATTTATTACGCGTATAGTACAGTGATTTAAGGTCTAATTTATGTGCGTATAAATAGTATTGGACGAGCTCGTTGGTCGGTGTATTTGAATCTACGAAGAGGATCGTCGATATCCCCTGGTCAACGTGTCGCTGGATTGTCGCAACCATTTCGATAATCTTGCGCTGGTCCATTTTAAACGCGCTGGTATACGATATCTTGTTCTCACGCGTCAGAAACGGAGCCGGATAGTATGTCGTAGAGTTTCCGTACGTACGCGTCTCCATTACGTCAGAGATCGGAAGTACGGAGCTGGTTGCGTTCTGGACATACGAGATACTTTGCGTCGGCGCAATCGCAAGCCTATATGCATGCCACAACCCATGCTGCGCGACATCCGCAGCCAGACGCTCCCACTCGTCAGGTCCCGGAAGCTCCATCCCGACACTGGTAAATAGATCCGCCACTCTCTCGAATTTAGGCCGGAAGTCATTTTCGATATACTGCGTGAAGTACGCCCCGTTGGCGTAGTCCGAACGGTCAAACCCGTAAAACGTACCACCGCGCTCCTTAGCGACTTCCATCGAACGCTCGATCGAGTAATAGTTAATCGCGGCAAAGAATGCGTCGGCAAATTCGCGTCCGATTCCGGATTGGTACGATATGCGGTTCTTCATCAAATATCCGTGAAGGTTCATTGCGCCGAGCCCTACGCTGTGCATCAAATCGTTAGCTTTACGGACGCCTGGCGCATTGGCAATCGCGGTCATGTCGGAAACGGCGGTCAGCGAGTCCATTGCGGAATGAACCGCGCGGCGAAGGTCTCCGGATGCCATTGCGGTAACAATGTTGAGTGATGCGAGATTACACGATATATCGAGGCCGATTTCGTCAGGTTGTCCATAGTCGTTGATGACGCTGGTTTCTTGTAATTGGAATATTTCGGTCTTTACCTTCGCGTGGATTCGCTAGGCCCACACCGCCTTACGGCTGCTGCATATCGCTATGCAGAAGAGACTATATCTTCGACCACGAGGGCCGCCCACCGTTTCGAGCGCCAATCGCTTGCGCCCTACTCTACTCCCTTCCGCGCTAGGCGTGGTTTCGATAGTCGTTCGGCATTTCTTCGTCAACGTAGATCCACGTTTTGTACTTATCTGACTCAGCCTTAAGTCGGTAACTTACCGTTGAAATTTTGACCCCAAGTGCGGCAGAGGCTTCCGTTAAGCTTCCGTAAACAATTCCGTTGATGGAAACTTTCTTGGAGTTAGCCTCCTTGACACTCGCGATCATGCGCTCCGACTTTTCTTTTCCGAACATCGGATTTCCTTCCCCACTGAATATCCTGCTTTTGAGTTCTCGTATTTCCTCTCGCCGAGGGTTATGCGTAAATGTGTCTCCTCCCAATGTTGAATTAGCGATGTTATACGATACTCCTCGGGAGCCGTCTATGAGTTTCTGCTCTTTTTCTAAAGATTCTTGATAGTCTGAGCAGAGTTCGATAACCTCAAAAACAAAGTCGTCCTCCCCGAACAGGGTCCAGTCGAGTTGTAGCTCGGAGTTACTGTGGCTGTTTTTACGTAGCATATTACGATGAGAACGCCAACGCTTAACTACCTCTTGGCTTCTTCCGTAATACGTACGGTCGTTTGACTTACACGTGATCTTATAAATTGCGTACATTTAGCATCGCCTCCGTATTTAGATTCGGGGCTACGCTGACGAAGGTTTAGCACGGGATTGTCTCCGAAGAGGGTTTCCCCGTTTAGGTGGGTTTGCGCTCCTGGATCGCTCCAAGAGGGTGCTATATCAACACAGGTTAGACATCTTTACTTGGCCGACGCCTTTCAGCGCATGACCTTCGTTCGCGTTATCTTTGAACATAAGATACGGATATCCCGATTCAAGCTGCGTCGTCGCAATCTTCGTCAACATATCACGCGCATTTAACTCACGTTTCTTAACGGACGGATTCGCAACCAGCTCGTCGTACATCGCGCTAATATCCATATCGTCCAGATGCGTTCCATACGCCTTGTATACGGTGTACGGCGCAAAGACATAGTACGGCGCGTCCGTTTTCGCAAGCTCGATAAACTTCGACGGAACGATGAGGCCGATCGACAACGTTTTAAGGCGCGACCGTTCATCCGCGTTGATCTTCTTCGCGTCAAGCAACTCCATTACGTCCCATCCGAATATGTTGTAATAGACTGCTCCGCTCCCTTTCCGTTGTCCCATTTGGTCCGCGTAAGAGAACGCCATTTCGAGTTGTTTGGCGACCGGAAGTATGCCCTTCGCTACGCCTTCCTCCTCTTTAATCGCCTCGCTCCGCCCACGCAGTTTCGACAGGTTCAACGCCACGCCTCCGCCTATTTTCGAAAGTTGCATCGCGGTATTATGTGCGTGGCCGATCGCGTTCAGGCTATCGTCAAGCTCCGTAAGGAAGCACGATACCATCTCGCCGCGTCTCGCTTTACCTGCGTTAAGGAACGTTGGCGTTGCCGGCTGCACTCCGTTAAGATAGCCCCACATGAGTTCGCGCGCCTGCTCGTAATTACCTTGCGCCAGATATAGCGCGATGATTGCGTAACGTTCTTCCGGCGATTCCAGGTACGTCTTCTTGTCGCGAGTCTTAAGCGCGTAGTCCGTGTAGTATTTGAACGCGGCCATGTACGAAGCGAATCGCAAGCCCGCATCGTCCGCCATGCGGTGAACATCCGTAATCTGCTCCGGCGTGTATTGCGTCAGGACTTCCGGATAGTAATATCCGTTGTCGACCATGTACTGAACACGCGCCATTACGGAATCAAACCGCATCTTATTATCGCGGATGAAGCGCATGAACTCGTTAACGGCCTCCGTGTCCTTTTCGAGCTGATAAAATCCGTCCTTCTCCACGGTAACCTCGTTATTTAGTTCGATATATCTATACGTTTGCGACAAGCGCGCTCACTCCTTCGGTGAATTTTAGTATGTCGGTAGGCGTGCCCGCCAGTTCGAATTTGCAAACGATCGGCACTCCGTATTGATTCGATATTTGATCCGCGGCGAGTGCGTAAGCCGGCCCGAAATTACGGTTGCCGGACGCAGCCACGCCGCGTAAGTATTCGTTGTTATGTGCGAGGAACTTGCGTGTCTTAGCCGGAACTTCTCCGATCTTATCCGTATATGTTACGAGGATAAACGGTTCAGTTACGCGCAAATCCTCCGTAAGCTTGATCGTACGATACGGGAGACGCTGCGCGAATAGGCCGACATTTCCCGTACGTGATGCGTAAACGATTAGCATTATACGCGCTCGCTCCTTTCATCTATTGCGCGGGCGTCGGCAAGTTTCCGTTCGTACTTATCCGCAAGCCCTCGGTATATCGCTACGGACCGTTCGAGGGCTGCGATTTCCTGGCGTTGGTGTTCGGCTAGGCGTGCGGCTAAATCGCTCATGCTGCGGCCGCTTCCGTATCTATTAAGTTCTCGCGGATAAGGTACGTTAAAATAACAGCACATGCGTCTGAGTCGTCGTTACCGTCTTTAAACGGATAGTCGTCTGGCAGGCGAAGTAATCTGCGTACACCGTTCGCGACTTCCTTCTTATCAGCGCGCCCACTCCCACCAACCGCCTTCTTTACGGTTGTTGGCGTCAGATGCTCGCCCTTCTTGAACTTCGCGGATTCGTATCCAAATACGTTCAATGCGCGATCGGCGGCTGTCCACGAGTTAAACACCGCGCGGGTAGCGTCCTTGTTCTTGCCTGACGTAAAATCCTCGCGTAGTACGATTTCGAACGGCATGTACTCGTAGACGTTCTGCGCAATAAACGATTCGACTACAACGGAGCGCGCCGCGTGATTAATGTTGGTATCCGTTGCGACTGAGCCTGCGTAAACAAGCGTTGGTATGCGTTCCTTCACGTCGATTACCGCGAGGCCGGGGGATAGCGACAAGTCGAGTCCGAGGTAACGTTTAGTCTGCGCTTTTGGCTTCGCCAGGACTACGCACCTCCTCGTACGTGGCTTCGAATATCTCCGGCTTACACGGGTAAATCTCTCCGGCAACTCCGCGGATAATGTAATCTCCGTAATCACCGCGCATAACTCCTTCTAACGTTTGGATTTCGCAATACGTGCGGGAGAATTCGAAGGGCCATGTTGGGTCATTTCCTCCTACGCGGTACGTCAGAATCTCATTTGCGATAACCTTGTCTGTAAACCAATCTGGCCTCGGATCGATTCCCATACAAAACGCGTCAACAACTACCGGCTTCTTACGATATCTTCCCATAGTTACGCAGCCTCCTTCGTTTGGCTCTCCGCTTCTTCCGGCTTCGCCTCTGCTCTTATCCGTTCAATATCCGCTAACGCCTCCGCCGGTCCGCGTTTCTTCCAGTCCGGTAGATTCGATCGCATAATCGCGGCTACTTTGCGCCTTAACGCTTCCACCTCGTCTTCCGAAAGTGACAACGATACCGTCCGCTTATAATCCAGAAATAACCACTTATCGAGATCCAACGCAGGCGGCTCGCCCTTATTCGCAGCGTCAACGATTCCGGCGAAGTGATCAAGCATTTCTCCGCGCATCTCATCCGTAATGTGCAAGCCGAACGCCACAATGTCCGGGTACTTTTCGATATCCGCATCAGGCATCGCCCACGCCTTCTTACTCGCGTTAACGTAGAGGATTACGTAATAGTCGACGTCGTACATAATCGAATAGCAGACGCATTGCTTAACGTGGTCCTCTTTCGCTCCGTTCCTCGTGGAGTAGCCGGATGTCGCCGCGTACGTACTCTGCTTCGATTTAATTTCGAGTCCGACGCGAATTGTACGCCCGAGCTCCGGTACGAATACCTTCATAATTCCGTCGCAAGTCCCGTATAACGCGAATGTCTGGCCGCCGTGATTAACGATATGGCCGCGCTTAGCGAAGTCCTCGAATACCGGCTCGCCGAGATCGTTACGGTCGAAAGAAAAGCTCGGATTCTCTCCGTAATGGCGTGCATAATGTTTCTCCGCGAATAGAATATCGCGCTGAATGACATCGCCAATTGCCGTCCCTATCCGGACCCAACGTCCTTGGTGCGCAGGTCGATCGGATGACTCACGCTTGGCTCCGCGCATCTTTTCGTAGAGGCCGCGGGCGTCGGAGTTGGCGGAACTTGGGGAGAAATACGGAATGCCTCGCGGCGGCCATACTTTGCGTGATTTGTCCGTGAGGGTATCGGCGTACAATTTGTGGATATGCGCGTCGAGTGCGTCGTCATACACTTCTGGCGCGGAATGGACTTCGTTCAGAAATACCGTAAATTGCTCCGCGATTCTATTTGCGATTAATTGGTTATCCGTAATTTAAACCGCCTCCTCTATTCTAGTTAATGACTTTCCATCCGTAGCCGGAGCCTTTATTCGTTTCTTCTAGCGTACGACTGGATAATCGCGTTCCTTTGAAGAAGTCAAACACATCCGCCATATATAGGGAGTAACGTTGACCCAATACCGTATCCTCCACGATAAGTCCCGCACTAGACCGCGATGAAAACCAATCGACAACACGGAAATCTCCGGACACTTGACATTTATCCCGCGTCACTAATTCGGTATGACAATGACAGTGGAAGCACCATTTACTTCCGGACTCTTTACCACACTTCGGACACGTCGGCATATTAATCTTACCTTTCGCCATCTACGCAACCTCCTTCGTTTGTTTACGTTCAATCGTCCGAACAATCGCGCCAGGCGGCGTATAAGTCAGCGGCCGATCCGGACTGTCAACGACGACATTGCGGTATGTGATTCCGTTAACTTCCGCCTTCTCCCGCAGGATTGCGTAAAGCTGTAGCGTAGCCTCCACGTCATTCATAGCGCGGTGGTGGCCGTTAAGCGCGATTCCGTAACGAGGACATACGTCCTTTAAACTCGCGCTCTCGTCCGGATCGATTAGGCGGGACATGGCGCGAGTGCAGGCGAACCAGCCGGAAGGAAGTCCGTCATAAACGCGGTCGATGAACGCAAAGTCAAACGGGGCGTTGTGCGCAACAAGATTCGAATCCCTTGCGAAGTCTAGCACCGAGTCAACCGCGAACCAGTGCCGAGGAGCACCGCTTAAATCCTCCGTCTTAATTCCGGTCAATTCCGTAATCTTCGCCGGAATCTCAACAGCTTCGCCCGCTATCGACGACAACGCCACGTACGTCTGGAAGCGCCCAATCTCGCGGATGTAGCCGCCTGGCCCAACTTCCGCACGGATGGCGGCGATCTCCGTAATGTGATCGGTGAGCGGGTCGAGTCCGGTTGTTTCGATGTCAATAACGGTGACGATTTTGTTCATTTATGCAGCCACCTCTCCTTTAATAATTTCACGTACAAATACCGGTAGGACTCTTCCGATCGCCTTACGCACGCCCTTCTCTTCGTAGTCTGCCGGCAATTCAGCGCCCTCCTCTTTCAGCAAGTCATCGTATACGCGTCCGCCAAGCTCACGCAGGATAACGCCCATGTCATCGAGTCCGAACGCTTCCGGAATAGCCGCCTCGTCTACGAGTTTGCGTAAGAGCTTATCGACGCGCGCTTCGGTCAGGTACGTTTTAACGAACGCCGTCTCGACCGTTTCTGGCGCGTTAGGATCACGCGGAGGCTTCTGCGGCTGACTCTCGCGGAATCCATCGCTTACGAGCTTCATAAACGTTTGCTTATCGTATTGATCCCGGAAATTTACGTTCTTGACAACGATGCCTTCGCCGCCCTCTGCGTTTACCGCGTAGGAGGAACGTCCGACAAACGATTGCAAGTGCTCGTAGGAAACGTAAGGGCCCGCGTAGAGGATAGGTGCGATTGCGAGTCCTAAGCGTGCGGCTTCGGAAATAACTACGTCAGTCGGCGCGTAATCCTCGTCTGTTGTGCTGTACACGTCGAACAGATAGAACGTTGCCGCTTTGTCACCGTAGTCAACTTTGTGCTTGACGAGCCATTCTCCGTAGTAGATAACGTCCGGCATTAGCGCGGAAGGGTTGATACCGCGAGTAAACTCGTAGAATCCGCGTAGGTTGTTCTCTGGAGAGAGCTGTGTATTACGGGAGAACGCGAGGACTTCTCCGTCAACACTTAGCGAAAACGACGCGTTAGCTCCGTCCAGCTTTTCGTATACCGTAATGTAGTCGCCTTCCTTAACGACGCCTACTGTATCGCGATGACCCATCCGTACAATACTCGTATATTTGCGTTGTTCCATTTACGCAGCCTCCTTTTGTTTGAACCAGTCTTCCGGCGTCACGCCTTTGCCCCACCGTTTCATAATCGCGATATCCGTTCCGTTAGCTACGGTTCCCCATGCGTAAGATTGCGTCATGATCCGCTCTATAACCGCGATATCCTCACGCGTAAAGTCATCCGGAATCTCGAATACGAGCTCGTCATGGATCGTCCCCCATAGCGCCCATCCTTCGCGATGTTTACACTCTTCATGCGCGCGGATCATCGTAACCTTCGTTTGGATTGCGGAGCTTCCTTGGACGCGTGCATTCGTTCCCTGCCGCATCGCGCGGTTAATACGGGAGTTATGCTTGCGATGCTCCTCATATTTGGCGTCATTCCACTTGCCGAACGGGATTTCCTTCCGCTTGAGTTTTCCGTCAGGTAGTCGGCGCTTCCGTTGCTGTCTATCCGCCCACACAAATCCGTACTTGGCGACATCCTCTTCGTTCGCTTTTAGCCACGCGCTTAGCTTCGGCATTCCGCTGAACAGCTCTTCTTTAAACGTGGTCGCTTCCGGCTTCTTCAAGCCGAGCATATCCGCGAGTGAAAAGTCGCTCATACCGTATAATGTCGCGAGCCATACGACCTTCATCGCTTTACGTTCCGGTGTATCCTCTCCGCTTGGTAGCTTATTAACTTCGTGATACGGACGCTTGTAGTACATACTCGCCATGTTAGCGTAAGGATCGATTCCTTTTTCGAACGCTTCGATCAGGACGGGCTCGCCGGATAAGTACGCGGTACAGCGAATCTCTTGCGCTTTAAAGTCCGCGGATACGAGTACCTTTCCCGGAGGGGCAACGAACATCTTCCGCGCATCCTCCGGTTGGTTCTGAACGTTGAACTGATTTGAATCCGCAGCCTCTTCGTCCTTCCCGGAACTGAATCGTCCTGTAACGGTGCCGATCGGGTTAAACCGCGAATGCCAACGCTTAGTCGTCGGATTCTGCTTCGTTGGGAGCGCGTCGATATAAGTTCCGCTGAGCTTCGTGATCTTCCGATATTCCAGGAGATCCGCAATGACTTCGAAATCACGCGCCATCGGCTTAAGCGTCTTCTTCGCGTCCATATTCGGGAGTTCCTTACCGATCACTTTAGATAACGCGGCTTTCATTTGCGGACCTGAGTTGAGGTTAAGCTCCGCGTCTCCTTCGTGATGTTTCGATAACACTTCGATGAGCTTGGCGTGGAGCACTTTTGCTCGCGCTCCTAATTGCTCTCCGTATTCCTTAGCGAAGTCCAAATCGAGTATATATCCGTTGGCCTCCATTTCGACGATTACGTACAGTAGCGGAACCTCAACCGTTCGGAAGTATTCGAGAACCGTCGGCATCTTCGTAAAGTGTTCGTATTGGAACTGATATAACTGCCACGTCAAATCCGTATCCTTGCCGGCATATGCCAGCGCAATGTCGAGCGTAATTTCGTTAAACGGTGTCTTTCCGAATAACTCCGCGAATGTATCCGACTCAACTCCGAGATACTTCGGCGCCAGGTCTTTCAAGCGGAATGACGGTTCGTTTTCGTTCAGCAAGTGCATCGCGACCATCGTATCCCAGGTAAGTCCGCGAAGATCGGAGCCGTGTCGCCTAAACATCGCGATATCAAACACCGCGTTATGAAGGACCTTGCCGATGCCCTCGTCGTATAGAAACCAGCGCAATTCGGATAATACGTAATCACGCGTTAATTGTTCGCCTTCATCGTGCATAACCGGAATGTATACGTGCATCCCTTTTTCGCGTAATGGCGGAACACTTACGGAGGGCAACGTTATGGAGATACCGACAATTACGTCGGTATAAACATCTACGCCCGTTGTCTCTGTATCGACCGCTACTTCCGTCTCTTCCCGTAACCTTTCGTTCAGCCGCGCCAACAGCTTCTCGTTCGTGATGAGGAAATAATTGCGCGGAGTCTTCTCGACCATTTCGCGTAACGTCTTTTCCCGCAATACTACGCGCAGGTCCGTGTAAATCCGCATTGCTTCCGCCTTACTAAACCGCTTGCCGACGCCGGACGGATGTCTGCCTGTTACATCCGTCTCCATGGCGTCTTTTACCGCAAGCAACTTTTCGGTATCCGAATCGCTGTTCTTCATCGCAAGGATACGTATCCACGCGTCCTCTATCGTCTCCTGCGCCGCCTTCTTCCGCTTAGTCGCGTCGGCCACCCGATCGGCGGCTCCGTCATCTGCAGGCGGTCGTAAGTTTAGCGTTAATTTCGGTACTATATGCGCCACTCCTTTCTACGCGTTATTTACGTGAAGCTTGCGGTTATGCGGCGTCCACCTCCCGGTCGAAGCGTTGTTCTACTGGTACGATAAGCGTAATTGTGTCGCCCGAATCTTCGAATGCGGAGTAGTATCTGACTCCAGCTACGTAAGCCTTCGAGGCCATTCTGACACCGATATTTCCGTCATCGCCACCGTCCTCCACTGTACCCACGCCGCGGAATGAGTCGTGTTTGCGTATAATCTCAACGATATCCCCGCGCTTATACTCGTTCACCTTACGCCCGATCGCGTTCCACTTCGTCTCCTCAGCGCGTTTGGCGGCTTCTTCCGCTTGCTTGCGTTCGATCTCCGCGATTTCGGCTGCGGTGAGTTTAACGATATCGGACGGTAGGGCAAATCCGCGGAGTCCTCCGGTCTTGATTTCGACGCGAGTTCCTTTGTGGTACGAGTTAATCGGATTGCTTACGGTATAAACTTCGCCGTCCTCAAATCCCGTGAGAGGCCACGCTTTTCCTCCGCTAACCAACCGCACCTTATCGCCAGCCGCGAATTGACTACGCGGATCTTTAACGGCCGCCACTTCTTCGTCTGTTGCGCGGATTAGTTTATCAACGGGTGCCCACGCCGTGTTGCCGTCAGTCAATCGTTTAACACGATACGGAACGAAGCTCCGGTCAACTTCCGTAATCTCTACGATATCTCCGGTAACCATAGCGTTACTTCCGCCTCTTACGTAACGCGCATAATCTCCGACGGCCAGGCGTTCAGGTTTCGTAGGCTCCGCGGACATTGTTACCGGTTCGAGTACTACGTATTCGCGATGGTAGATTGCGTTATTAACTCCGCGTACTGAAACGGCCCGTCCGTTGTTCCATCTATCCGCGTCAGAAACAACGTATTCTTCGCCGTCTTCGTAAAGTCCGCCACTCTGTTCCGCTGCTACGATCTTAATCCGTTCGCCTACGTTAGCTTTCCGTTTAACCTCGCGGTACTCTTGCGCCTTCTCTCCCGCAACCTTCTCGTAGACTTCGTAGTCATCTCCTCCCGCGTCGTAGCTGTCTTCATCATCGTCCGTAATATGCGGATCGCTATTGAAATCAACCTCGTTTACAACGTACAGCTCTGCTTCGGTCAAGTAGCTCGAACGGTCCTCATCCGTAAACTTAATCGCATCGCCTTCGCGGACAACGCGGTCTACTTTGCGCCATGTTGCGCCTTCGAACGTGATTGTGTCCGTCTGTGGTTGCGTAGCTGGTTCGGAGATTGGCGCGTAGACTTCGAATAGTTCTGGGCAGTCCCGCAAAGTAACCGGTCTGCTATCGTTTTCATTGTCATAGAACGTATGTCTTCCGCGTTCTTCTTGGACCGCGTAAAACGCGCCACCCGTAATATCCTCCTCGTTTTTAAGCGCCTTAACGATATCGCCCGCTTGCGCCTTACGGTCAACCTTACGATAAGTCACGTCGCCCACTGTTACTTCTACTGCCGGAATTACCACGTTAAGTTTCGCCATATTATTTATCGTGCTCCTTCGCGTGGGCTGTCCGTTGGGACCTCCGCCCGATCGTACGTTAATAACTAAATAGCGCTTCGATCGATATGCGACCATGTAGTTCCGTTCCAGATGTGCGATAGTGTAGACTTTGCGACGCCATACTCAGACGCGATATCCTTTTGCTGCTCACCGGCCTTTATGCGAGTCAATATTTCAATAACCTGTTCCTCAGTAAGCTTCGCATGTAAAGAATCTTCGCCTCTCTTAGCCCTCAAACGGTGTGTAGCCGCCATCTTAGCTCTAGTTTCGGGTGGGACTGGGTTATTCCTACGGTACTCTTTGTATGCCATAAGGGTTGCTTCCGAAGGTTTCCTCCCTTTGGCTGTTTCGGACATTTTACGCTTAGTTGATTCAAAGTGAACCCTTCCGCGCGCCTTACCTGCCACTGGAAGTATGTTATATAGTAGAGAGGTGCCTCTGCTCTTAACTTCATCCATCCAAAATTGCTCTCGATTGAAACGGTCTCCCTCTTCATTTAATACCTCAATCTCGGAGAATAAGAACGAGTCCTCACCGAAAGTGTCGTAGTCCTCTTGAATATAGCGATTACGATGATCCCCACACCTAAGCATGTATTTGTGCTTGTTTATGCGTGTGCGGTAGTTTTTGGTAGACCCTATATACTGCTTACCGTTTATTAGATTTATAATCAGATATATTGTGATCATTAAGCAACCTCCGTCATCGTCCGCCTGTTGAGCGCCATTGGTAACTCCACCCAACGCTCCGATGCTTTTGCTTCTCTGCACCAGTACTCACCTTTAAGTTTATTCTCGAACATGAATACGCGCGGCATTTCGCCATCGACCGCCCAGACGCCAATTATCAGATCGGCCTCGGATAAGTCGTACGTCGTCCCGTTCCCTTTCCGCGCATAAACTACGAGGTCGCCGCCGCGGTCCATCCGCTGCCTAACGGTTTTAACCTGAATCTTAGCGTAGTCACCCGTTAATGGATCACGCGCAAGGATGTCGTACGCTTCGTCCGTCTCCGCCTTGTGCACGGTCCATCCGTTAGCTAACAGCGCAAGACGCGCCGCCAGCTCCGAATACTTTCCGACTGTTTCCGATATATGTGCGATATTAATCACTCTCCCTTTCCGGTGTAAATACGATTTCAAATTCGCTCTCTTCCAGAGGCAACTCCGCAGCACCGAACGCCGTATATTGCGTAGGTTCAACGCTCAGTGCGACCTCGACGGTGAACAGTCCGTGATCCTTCGTGAGCGCCGTAAGAAACTTCGCGAGATGGCCGCCGACCTGCGGAAGCCTCTTCGCGTCTGAAACGTTGATTAAGACGGTTACCTTGCGTGTTTCCGGTCCGGCTACGTTCATGTTACCGCCTCCTTAACGTTTAATTAGAACGGTAATTCGGAGTCTTCGATTTCAGGCGCGTCATTATCGGATGGAGCTGGCGCGGTGTTAGAGCTGGCACCGATCGAGAGTCCGAGGCGTCCGATATCGAAGCCCGCGATTACGAGGTTCTTCGTTTGCTCCTCTTCGTCAGCTACGTACAAGCACGTTTCGAAGTCCGCGAAGTCAAACGGTTCGTCTCCGATCTTGGCGAAGTTAGCGCGCTCCTCGTCCGTCAAGTCGCGGTCCATTTTAACGATGGCGTTAAGTGATACGACAGCCGCGGTGCTTGCGCCTTTCTTGGCGAGTTTGAACGTGATTACGTCCAAGTCGTCAACGTTGTCTTCGATAACGGATTTAAGCGTCTGCTCCTGTTTAGGCGACAGATCAACTACGATGTCCTTGCCCGTAGTCAGATCGTAGAATGCGCGGAGATAACGTTTCTTACCTTTGTACAAGTACGCTTCGTCCGTAATTACTTTTAACGCGTCCTCACTTGCGCCGGCCTCTTTAGCTGCGTTTGCCTCTGCGTAAAGTAATTCGGAAGCTTTGTCCCATACCGTCTGGCCTCCGGTAATAAACCCTTTGGCGTTACGAGCTGCGGGATTCTTCGGCACGAACGTATTTACCTTGTTAAAGATGCTGTATCCGTAGTACTCCGCGACGTTGTTGATCGACTTGACTCCGACTTTGAAGAGGCTGCCGGACTTAAACGATGTCATCGGACTTTCCTTCGCGCCTCCGTTATCTGTACCAGCTGCTGCCGCTTCTGCTCCAACCTTCGTAAACATCGACATTCAATCACGATCCTTTTCGGTTTATTTTGGTTTGGTGGCTATTTACGCTAAATCCGGTCTTATTTTACGTCCTCCCGGCGAGGAACCCGCGGCCACCTTCGCGGACCGTATTTCTACGCAAATTATCGAACGGGGATTGCGCTACTGGATACCTGTGCACTCCGTATCGTTCGCGGCTTACTCTTCGCCTGTGTTAAGCGGATCATTGTCCGCTCCTGTTCCACGGGTCCCACGCCCGCTGCACGGCACTAACCGGATATGTGCGAAATTTCTACGTCTCTAGTTAATACCGCGCAGCCGACGCAGGGCCGACTTGATACGCCATTTAATAGGTAATGACACGGTTTAAACGTAAGCCGCTACGCTCTTCATAATGTTCGTTTTCTCGCGTTGTACCAGTAAAATCTCGCGCTCCAGCGCCTTCAATTCGGAGTCAATTTCGTTTATCCGCGCAGTCATCTCGGCAACGATGCGGGACGACTCGGATTTAACGCGTCGCAACTCGACCTGAGCGCGTTCTAACATAAGCTCCGCCTTCTGTACGTTGAGTCGCTTGACCTCGCGTTTCTCCTTGCGCTCAGCCGCCTTCACTGCGCGGAGAATAATGCGCTCAATGGGATTGCGTACGGATTCATGCGCTTGATGCTGCGGGTACAGTGTGATTACGGTATCTTCCGTTGGGTGAACGATGAGCGTCGTGCTGCGATACGAGAACATGCGGCCCGGATTGCCTTCTTCGTCGACTACGTGATTAGATACTAGCGACGCCTTGCGCAAAATATCCATGACGTACATTGGCGCTCTGCTGCGCTCAACACCGAAATGTTCAACCGCGCGGTCACAAGCGTGGGGCTTAACGAATATCTTGCCGACGAAATGCGTTCCAGCCTTCGGATCAATATCGTGTACGACGGCCATTACGCAATCACCCTGCCTCTCATAACTGCGCGGACATCAACGTAATCGGCGGCGTCTTCATATTCGCGCACGCCTCCGTTGTAGCATACGTCAGGGTAACGGCGGGACTGTGGGAGAGAAATATTAAGAAAACGTGAAACTTCGTTGTTAGATGAACGTAATTTATTAGCAAGGGCGCGTTTCAAGGCGGCCACCTCCGGGTATAATATAGTTAGATAGCGTTGACAAGCGTTATCAACCGTGGTAACATGCTAATTGTGAGTTAAGCGCGTTACCAAAGATTTACAACATACATATTGAAACGGCATTGTTTAATTGTTAAGAAAGTGTGATATACTCTTTTTGAGCAAAGGTCGGGCTTCTTGCCTGAAACTCCGACCGTGCTCAAACGGGTTACGCGGAAATGAATTCCTTTTTTACTCGGATTCCGATCGGGAAGTAGTCTCGGATATCTCCGTCCTTTTCCGGTCTGTACTGTCGAGCTAATAAAGAGAGCTTTCTGCCTACAGTTTTGTGGCACATGTTTAGCTCTTTGGCGAGAGCTGTGTCAGTTAAGAACTGTTTCGAACCTGTTAATTCAACCATGTGTGTGGCGATCTTTTTCGCTACTGGATCGTTGGCGCGATCCGCGAGGATGTCCAGGAGTTGGCGCTTCTGGGCATCTTTTGTTTTAAGAGCTTCGTCTTCTGTCAGTACCTCATCGACCGGCTCGTTCATTGGCGTAAACGTTCCGTCCTCATGCTCAATTGACGCATCCAGCGTAAGTTTAAATCTCTCGTTTCTCCTTACTGTGCTTCTGTGTCGTTCCATCCTTTTTAATTTAAGTAAGGCGGACAACGCTTCCCCGAAACCTTCTTCTTTACGACGATCAAACGCAGCCAGTAGTGCATCGTGGAACGTTTCCTGCGCGTCGTGCAAAGTCACACCTCTGATCTTAAGTATCATATGGATGTGGGTCTTAAGCAATAACTGGGATGCCTCGGCATAAACATCACTAAAAGTGAACTCTGTTGGGCGATATCTATGTACCGCCGCCAGGCTATTTAGTTTTTCGAATTTCATTTCATTTAGTCACTCCTTGTCGTGTTATACTTATATAGTGCCGACCGCTTTAATTGTCGGGCATGTTTTTAGAATTTTTAACTCTTTATTTTATGTTGGAGGGTTTTATGTACGAAGTCGGTAAATGCCGACTTCGGGAGATACTTAAGTCCAAGAGGATGTCGCAAGTAAATTTGGCTGAACTTACTGGGTATAGTAAGCAACAAATCAACAACTGGATTAACCGCCAGCATATTGTAGGTGTAATGGGGTTAGAGGCCCTTCGCACCATTGCGGAAGCACTTCACCTAGACTCCCCTTATGAACTGTACGAGATGAATAAAGTACCGTCTAAAGCACTGCCATCTCCCGAAGAGGCTACAAGCGATTAGTTCGCTTGTACCGACGAATAGTACACAAGTTTGTGTACTGCCTAATATTACATGATATGACGATATGTGTCGATACTATGTTGCGCCATTATGAAAATATTTCTTCTAACAGCGTGTGCAACCGTATTCTGTACCGCCATCTCATCGCCTACCTCGTTCGCATCTTTCGTACCATCCGGCCACCTCGCGTCATATAACTCGCAGTAACCGCGCATCTTATCCGCAACCTCTTCTCGCAGCTTCTCGCCGGCCGCATCGTTATCCGTCCCGATCACAAGCGCCGTCACCGGAGACATCCGCAGCATTTCCGCCTGGTCATCCGTAAACGTAGATCCGCCGACGGCTATCGCGGGTATTCCGCAACTCCACAGATATAACGCGTCGGTCTCGGATTCAGCGATAACTACGCGCCCAATTCTCCGTTTATAAACGAGGTGTATTCCGTATATCATGTTACGGACAGGCGCGCCTCCCTTAGCGTACCAAAACGCCTTGCTCCACGTTGCCCGCCATTTCGCGTTGATTACTGTACCGTCCGGCGCGTGCCACGGCATTACTACCGCATTCTTAGCCGTATCATAACCGCAATCGAAATCGCGCTGTACTTCCGGATCAATTCCGCGTCCAGTTAGATACGGAACGGATACGGTCTTATACGCGCTCACATCGATCGGCTGCGGCTTTGGCGGCGGACCGGGCGGTACGAGTTTGATCCGGAGTTTAGGCGGACCGTCCTCCGTTACATCACCGCTTACCAATTCCTCCCGCGCCTCTTCGTACGTGATGTTCCGTAAGAACGCGTAGAGCTTAACGGGACCGCCACGAGCAAAGTCCGGATTATTAGCGCCTGAATCACGCCAGCAACCGAAGTCGGCTGAGTCCGGATCGATAATTACGCTGAAAGAAGGCGTCTTATCATCGCGGAGACCGAACGGTGATGATGCGTTGAGGCGGCCGCGAGTATTCGGTTGTACGTTGCGCCAGTCATGCGTATCGAGTGCGGCAAGGAACATGTCAACGTTTATAACATTGCTGATATATTTGTCCTCCTTTCGGTTGCTCCGATATACAAAACGTGATATAGTGGATAAAAATACCGATTCACGTTTCGTGTATCCTCATCCTAATACACGTTTCGTGAAGAGTCAAGGAGAAGTTTACATGAGTTACGAAGAGATTGTTGCCCGAAATGTCCGCCATCTTATTGAACAGAACAACGTAGAACAAAAGGAACTTTCCGCCGCGCTCGGCATTACACCGCAGAGCCTCAACAACTATCTTTCGGGAACCCGTAAGTTTCCTATCGGTCTAATCCCGGTAGTCGCGGACTACTTCAACGTGTCAATTGACTTCCTATACGGACGCGAAGCATAAGAGGTAATCAAAAACCGCTCACGCTCGCAAACTGGCCCGCCTGTGTTCGCTTGTCTGGTTCGCGTAGAACTCCGTAGTCCATTAGCGCCAGCAACTCGATCACAATACCTTCTCCTCCGTTACGTCCCTTCTCGATACCTATCTTCCCTAAACCGTTCACCGCATCGAATACGAATAGGTTAGTCGCGATTTCCAATACCGCTTTCGTCGTTTTTACCTGATCGCGCTTCGGCAGTTTTATCTCGCGGACTGCTCCGTCCTCCGTTTCCTGCTTTTCGGTATTCGCTTGTATCGTATAGATTCCGACCACATCATGCGCGCCGATTATCGCCTCAAGTCTACGCGCCGCTTGTTCCGCAGCTCCACCCGTGGTCTTATTCGAGTTTTGTCCGTATACGTCAGCCAGTCCGTAAAATGGATCGATGACCACTACGTCAATCTCCGGATGTTCCGTAAGCTCGCGATCCAACTCGTCGAGTGTTCGCGTTAACTCACCGTCTCCCTTCGCCTGCAGAATCAGGTTGCCCGGATAGTAATCGTTAATTTTTGTTGCGAACTCAAGTACGTACGATTCGATATCTCCGTCTAGTGCGCCGGACAGCAACCCTTTGTTCGGGACGCCTACCTTTACTCCGCGCTCATCCGTGAGCACTTCTTCATGTGCGGTTGCTATCGAGAGAAGACGCGCCATCCATGAATACCACTTAACCTCGTAGGACTTGACGAGTACGTTCGCTCCTTGCCGTAATAATGCGTCAATTATTGCCGCAGATAAGTACGTTTTACCGCGTCCTGACTCGGCCATTATTCCGTAAACGTCTCCGGAGTATAGACCGCCTATCTCTTCGTTA
This sequence comes from Paenibacillus sp. FSL H7-0940, assembly GCF_037979415.1. Taxonomy (NCBI): domain Bacteria; kingdom Bacillati; phylum Bacillota; class Bacilli; order Caryophanales; family Paenibacillaceae; genus Paenibacillus; species Paenibacillus sp. FSL H7-0940. The sequence goes on along the minus strand of NZ_CP150280.1, from coordinate 1,118,322 downwards.
AGGGATTCGAATGGTGTGCGCCATAGTTTAAACGACTTTCCGAGCTTCCGTTGTTCGTATTCATGTCCGAACATGACTGCCAGGTCAGAAAAGGAATTTCCCACCTTTTCAAGAACACCCGTTCGTGTTTCCATTTTAATCCGCGCCAAGCGATCGGTCAAGCTATTAATGAACGCTTCCGTCGGCAATGTCTCGTAAGACTGCTCGAACGCTGGGCTGTTAATATATTCCGCGAAGTCGCGCTTGCCTGACGCGTCTTTTAATTCTCCCGCCAAGTATTCGAATGAGTCCGTAACCTCCGGAAGGTACATAACCTTACGCACATTGTCGGCGAAAGTTGCGTATGAAGGCGTTGCGCCTCCGTTCTCCGCCGCATATTTAACGATGAAGTCGTAAGCCTCACGTTCGCCTGGCGTCGGGAAGTCCGACCGCTTAACGTTATACTTAGCGAGGGCCTGCGTTGAGCCTTCGTCTATTATTTTTGATAATAACTGCTGACCTGTAACTGCCATAATTCCTTACACCTCCTGTTGTACACTGTATGGGTACATACGGTCAAACCCCGTATTAGGACAATTTTACCCCTTGACAATGTAGTACCATTTCGACACCAATGTAAATTTACGTAATTAACTGGACGAATTTAGGAAATAAACGAGTGTAAATGTGAATTTTAACATCGCTGTCAAGTCGCATTTTGTCGAACAAAAAGTCGAATGTCTCAGCGCAGTTTTAAGTCACCTCCCGAATGCTCCCGTTTTCTCCGTTTTACGTTTTTACGCTCTTTTTAATCCGCGATGACTAATTCCGACAAACTCGCGCTCGATACAAAGATCCCGCATCCGGTCTAATAATCTCGGTTTCATTTCGCGAAACACCGAATTTAAGTCGCGCTGTGGAATATTACTCGTATACGCTGTCACCATTCCGTTGGTCACGCGGTGGTTGATAATCGTGTGTAGGTCTCCGCGAAATCCCTCCGTCATATCCCGCACGCCAATATCATCAAGGACCGCAAAGGGTGCTACCTCTGCCGCCGCCATCCATGCGTAATATTGGCGTGCGGCTGGCTCCGCAACGTCAGCCGGTACCATCGGACGATTGAACTTGTTATACAACGTCTGCCACGCGTTTACATCGAGAAAATACGCCGGTCGATCCAACGCTTGCCTGTTACGCTGGATTGATCCGATATAATGTCGCGTAATATATTCCGTGAGTACCGCGGCGGCTGTCGTAGTCTTACCTGTGCCGGGACTGTCGCTATAAAAGTACAGCGATTTGATTGGCTTCTCCGGCCTCTCTTCGAACTGTCGCGCAAATGTCGGAACGTAACTGTTTAATATGCGATAGGTGGCCGCCTGTTCCTCCCGTGCTGGCGAGTTGGTCAACGTCACCCCTTCGTATTCAGATGGTAGGTTTGCCGCGCCTACACGTCCTCCTGCGCCGTTTAGCCCATGCGTTGCAATATAGCTCGGACATAGCTTCGTACATTGCGCGGAGTCGGCTAACGAACAGTGCTGCGCTAGTATGCAGTTTTTAGCGTTGGACAATATCCCACGCTCCTTTCCGCTCGGCCTCCGTCATGCCGGCGTTACTCATCGACGCGTAGTGAGCGCCAACCCACGTTACCACGAGCTGATCCGGAGTATAGCGTCGGCCTGTGTTTGATACTACGGTGATGCCTTGCGCGCTGGCTTGCGCTGCTTCGAGTATGGTCATACGCGTTCCTCCTTTTATTACTTGTGCATATCCGACGCGAGTTAAACGTTACTAAAATAAATCGATAATCTCATCGTCAGTCAATACGTTGTTATCCGCACTATCACCGCAATACTCCGCCTGTTTCTCCACTCTCGCCTGTTCCGCCAGCACTTGCGGCATGATCCGAGATAGCATAAACGAAACCATGAATCCCGCCGTCAATTGCGGATACTGCAGCGTCGGCTTATATTCGCGGAAAGCTCGCGTAATCGTTTCGCGTAGGGCTTCCGGACCATAATCGGTGAGTGCGCGTTTGAGAACGCCTTGTTCAAATCCGTAGCCGCGCATCGGAATGTACACGGTGACTCCGTAATGATCACGGTTCAAGTCGACGAACATCTGCTGCAGTGTGAGTACGTTCCAGTGTTCGAGCGGGAGATTGCGCCAGTCCTTGCGCTGGTCTGCGGTAATCTTCGGTTTAGGAGGCTTCTTAGCGCGAGGCATCGGCGGTCACCTCCGGGAATAGAACTGGGCGGATTTCATCGACTAATCTCCTTGTGTACGGTCGATCCTGAAATACGGGAGTACCTACGCACATTCCACCGTCCCAACGCGCGACATCATTCTGTGCTTTAGCGAAGATACCGCTAAGTATTTCACGAAGCCGCTCAACTTCCGTGTCGGTTGTGACTGTTTCGGACCGCGTATCTGGCGAGTCAAGGTTTTGGACATGCATGCGTGCACTAAGAACCACATAATCCGTTCCGCTTGACAGTCGAGTTTTTGCGATCCTGCCATCATCCAACGCGGCCACAAGCGCCTTGAGCCAGCGTTCTGATTCGTGCAGTCGTTCAACCTCCGCCTCAGCAGCGATCGCCCTACGCAATGCAATCGGCCAACCTTCGCGTGATTCTGCGATATATTCCGGAATGCCTACCGTATAGCTATTCGCGATATTGTCGAGTTCTCCCGATCCTGGCGGAAATTCTGCGCACACGTCCTTACCGTGCATAACGAACCACTTGCCGGGCGATGCGTTTGCCGCCGCCTCACACAGCGCAAGATCCGCCTGCAAATCCCGTTTAGTTTCCGTTGTCATCTCGTTGACACCTCCGATTATATGTTAGTCCTACGTTTCCTTCAAACCGCATATTCGGCGATTTCTCAGACCGTAAAGATTACGCCAAACACACCTCAGGCAAACGGAGAGTACGGCTCTCAGCGAGTCAATTTCTCCGTTAATATTGACTTTTTACTGAAATGGTCCATTTCTCTTAAAATTACTCGTTATTTCTCTTATTTTCACCGCTTTGGTATATTTCGTATTCCTAAGGTACCATTGTTTGGAATTAGACGCGAACGAGCCAGGAAGCGAGCCAGCGAGTATTCGAGAGATATTTACAGGATCAGTGCTCTTGTGTTTTAAATATTCGGACTATTTTCGGGTTTTGTTAAAAGTTCCTTTTAGTGTATAGTTATAAATTTTCCCTCGGAGTCCCTTATTATTTCCCGTAATTTCCCGCCCGCATCAAGCGTTCACTCCTTCGATTAGTATGCTAGTCTCGCCGAGCACGAACTCGATTCCGTCCGCGAATCCATCGCAATACGCGTTACGCTGGCGGCGACTGTCCCGATTGATCCATTCCCGTTTAATCGCGTCGTGTGTTCGTTCCTCCTCCGACAACTCCCGCTCATACCCATTAACCAGCGCGGCCAGCAACGTATCAAACGGTATGGCGCGTAATTTTTCCCTGCGCCCAGGATCGCCATCGTACGCGTTGGTAATGTCGCGATTATTACAGTACGGGATTTTACGCATCGCCTCGATAATGTCCGCAACCTCTGCGGGAATAGTCGGCCTCTCTGGCGCAGGCCCTTTCGCTACGTTACTCATTCGCGTCATCTCCTCCGTTTTGTTTGCGATAATATTCGATGATATCGTCGATCGTTTCGAATGTTGGTGCGTTATTCATTTCCGTTAATCCTCCCGTTAAATACTGCGAATCATTACGCGGCCGTTTACGATCGCGACCACACGGTACATATGCCCGCCAATTGCGTAGTTACCTCCGATAAAGACGCGAAAGTCTCTGTCCGCGATAACGTTAAGGCCGCCATCGTCTGCGAATAATGTTTCGTTCCGATAGACCTGCGTCATACCGCGATCACTCCCGCTTCTTCTAAGTATCTTTCGTAAGCTTCGCGCGCTCTCTTCGCATGCGAAATCGAAGCTCCTACGCGTATCGCTTCCGCTACAAACTCCCGTTCTTCGTCTCCACACGGGATACCTAACGACCATAGACGCCAGTGAACGAGTTCGTGTAACAAATTGGCCTCAACTTCTTCCGGAGTTAGCCTCGCATTTGTTGGCGCTGACATCCGAATTTCCTGCACAGAGCCGTCCGTCATATACGCAAAAGCCGCCTCCTTGCGTGCCCATTTCCGCGTTTGTAGCCGCAGCGTTCCCGTGTAATCCACGCCCCAATGTAGCTGCGCGAGTTCATTTGCGCGTTTGAGCAATCGTTCCTGTTCCGCAAGTAATTCCGCTTTCTTCATCGGCCCCACTCCTCGCTCATTAATCTTTGTGCATTTCCGAGTTTTCCGAGCGCCCGGTCAAGCGTATCGTTAACCACTGCGTTATGCGCACGTTCCTTTGCCAACTGTTCCGCGAGGTTTGCGGCCGCCTTTACGATTTGAATAGCGATGGTAATCGGGACCTCGTCGCAACCTTCGTAATGCCGGCGAGTTAGTTCTGCATGAATCTCCGTTAAATCGCGTTGAGCTTTTGCTGCGTCTTCCATTATTCCGCGCCTCCTTCGTGTGCCATTATGATATCGATTACGCTCTTTGCGATATCTTCTTCGTCGACTATTTCACAACGATGTGCGCCGATCTCAAACGTCGGCTCAGTACACTGGTCGCAGTCCAAGTGCTCAAGCTCTTTTGGCAACCGCAGGTAAAGCTTCTGTGAGAAGAAGTCCTGCCCGATGCATCTGAACATCTTACGTCCGTCTACGATTACGATCTTGCCGCGGTAATCATTCATATCTAAGCAACTCCCATCGACATGAATCGTAGTTGCGTTTCGTCTACCGCAAGCATCACGTTTTCAGGCGAGAGTGCTGCGCCACTTGGAACGAACAGCGCGCCCTTACCTTCCGTGTAATAAACGTCAATCTTAGCGTTGTTCTGTTCGCTGATACTCCGTTGCATGCTCGCAAGCACTTGGTTGATTTTTGACATACGAATCCCTCCCGTAATTTAACCGTGTTATTAGCGCCTTTCCTCCGTACCCTACCGAATACCCTCCGCCCGTCCTTACGCGCCCATCTTCACGCTAAACTCAGGCGATAATCCAGCGTTAACAGCCGCGATAATCTCCGTCGTCGTTTCGTTGATTACGTACGCCAGGTCCGCTAGACTGCTGATCTCGGAATCCGTTGCCTCACGAAGTCTAACGCTATCGATCAGCGCGGTCAGGCCGGCGGTAGTCAGCGGATAATATGCGATTTCGTCCCACCGTTCTTTTAGCGCGGGTGGTTCGGCGCCTTCAACCGCTTTGTAACCGGGCGCCTTCGTTGGATCGACGATCTTGCGCTGCATAACGACGAAGTTGCGGTCGTCCGTTTTGAGTGCGTAGTTTTGCGTGATTTTAACGTTGTTTAACATGTGGAAACACCTCCGGTATATTTGTGACGAGCGATGCGTAATCGACGTAAATCCACGCGATTATTACGGTAATTCCGAGGACGTAGGCGGCGATGGTTGCGTTGAGTCTGCGGTCTGGGCGCATCATAAACGGCCGTCCCACGATTGGAATGCGTCGATGGCGGCGGACTTGCGTTGTGCTTGTGCCACGGCGGCGCGATTGTTCGCAAGCTTAACGTCGATTGCGCTTAGCCAATCCGCGTATACTCGGCGGGCTATTGCGATAAAGTCTGGATTAATTGCGTCATAAACTCCGTCGCCTGTGCTGTAGTGGAGTCCGAACACCCTGCGATAACCGAACCATTTGCGCGGAACGTACAAGCGGCAGACTACGTAATCCGGAGCCCAATCGCCCGGCCATTCGTTTATCTTAACGCGATACTCCGTGCCGTCTTCGGCAATGACGGGAAATTTCGTGAGTTTGCGGTTTGACATTTATAACGCCTCCTTAGCGGATTAATTTTCGTTGAACTTTAATACGTACTTGCGACCGCTTGGCGAAGTTACGAAGAATGCGCGGTCCCAGGACGTCCGGTGATACTTACCGACAAACTCGTTAACAACGTATCCATCTTCGCGCAGAACTTCCGAGATTAATTCGGCCATTAACGCGTCGTCGAACGCTTTATCTGCGTCTTTCATAGCGTAGTTCCTCCGTTTCTTTTGTAGGTGCGTATATGCTCGCGATTCACTTCGTTCATACTTACCGTCGCCTTTGACTCCGAATCATTTACCGCGCGGATAGATATGCTAATCTAATTCGTCCCGCGAGGTTTAGTTTGCGAAGCAAAATCAACTGAGCGGTAATGTTTAATCTAGTTATAAAGATGGTTCTAGTTAATAACTGGTTCTACTTAGTGTGACGTTAAAACCGTGTTAGCTTCGAGCTGTGTGATGCGAACGTCACCTGGTTTCTTCGCTACATTGAGGACGGGTAGAAATTCCTTAATCACGAAAGTCTCGTAGATGTCGCGCTCATAAGGATCATCTACGTGGAATCCCCTCACATGAGTTAGGAGGTGGGCATAAAGAGTTGTAGCTCCTCCTGCACCGCGAATATGCTGTTCTATTCGATTGAACAACTTGGCGCTCTTTCCTGCGTAAACGTGATAATCACTGCTCGTAAAGATGTAAATTCCTCCGCGCGATTTATCTACGTCTCCTAATAATCTACTGAGGAGGGTTCTTCTGGCTTTGTAGTAATCCTCACTTATGGTTGCAATGCCGTTTTGTACATGCGTGTACTCACTCTTTGTCTGCACAAACCTACGCATATCACCTAGGTCTATATCAAAGTCAAAACGAGGTAACTCTATATTTATCAATTCGCGTCCTCCTTAGTTGTCAAATATCCGCAAGCCGCTGATCGGCAGGATTTTGTACACGGTATTCTCCCACTTCTTACTATCCGGATGGCGCGTCCGCTCCCGTAACATTAACGGTTGCCCTTTCCATCGGTAGTCTGCGAGTGCCTTAACGCGTCTTCCCGCCGTCTCACGCGCGGTTCCGAGACTGCTAGCGATCTGCCATTGCGTAGGGTAACACGTACCGTCAGCGCCCATATACGAAGCCAGCACGATAAGCGTCTGCAGACGCTCCGGCCCTAGATCCGCTATCATTCCGGAGCGTACGGCTTCAACGTAGAATTTAACGAAGATGCGCGTTTCGGTTGCGCCGGATGTGACGGAGTATTCCGTTTGAGATTCGACGGAGACTAGGCGTTGCGTTTCGGATGATTGCGTCATTATGCTGCGTCCTCCTTTCGCGTAATATCGTTGTTAATCGTAGTATCTCCGAAGTCTACTGCGATCGGAAACGGTAAACCCGTCTGTTCACGCCATAATTCGAGCGATGGCTTTTTGTACTCGTATCGTGCGTTGTCTTCCGCGATCTCTTCGACGCTACGCGGATTGTCAAAGCACCAATACGTGAATCTGCGAAACTCTTCCGGAGTCAAACCGTTCTGTGGCGCCAGTTTGGCGACTAGTGCGTCGAAACGGTATTGATCGAGATCAAAGCGTTGCCTGTTCGCTTCGAACCATTCGAAGGGGTTTGCCGCGCTCTTGTTAGCGTTCAGCCACGAAGCTAATGGGCGCATGTTTCCGAGGTATGTTCCACAGTGTCCGGTAGCTACCGGAATGAAATGGTCGTCATCACATTCGAGCTCATCCGTAAGATCACACGTACCACCTCCGTCAAGCCTCATCGCTATCCGGTTAGTACGTTCCCAATTCGTAGGAAGACTTAGTAATAGCGTACGCCTCCGGTTTGCTGCGGCTCTTACAACGTCCTCGTTACGCTTGTTGCAGGCTCTGCACCGCGAATTAATTCCAATATAGCATTTAGTTTTTCGCGAATATTGACCAAGGGGTAAAAACTCACTGCAGCCTGCGCATACTTTTAAGAAGTTGTCTCTTAGGCGCATAATTCCCCTAAGTCTCAACCAGCCTAATACTCCTCCGTAATTTACCCCAAGGTATTGGTACAGCATCACGGTTAATCTGTTATTTCGATTCGGAGGCGGAATAAGGACAGCCTCGTTATTAAAAGCGGTGCGCCACCACTCGTCCAGCAGGTCCTCTATATCCCATTCCGTCACTTCCGGTACTTCGAAGGTGGTACGATCGTCGTATGCCACGTAAAGTTCAACGTTTCCGCGTACGATTTCCCTCCGAACGACTTCATGATGTAAGTTTAGTTCCCGTGCTACTTGAGCTAAGGAAGCTCCGCTGTCTAGGAGGTCTTGTAGAAGCTCCGCGTTCACTTTATGCTTATGTGCCATACCTTCGTCTCCTCTCCGATTTGCTTTATACTCTAATAGTGCCGGCCGTTATGTTTTTCGGGCATTTTACGCAAAAAAAACGCACATCTCCGAAGAGACATGCGTTTGTATTCTTTCATTATATGCGCTATTATGTTTATCAGCTAAATGACCGATAAGTTTACGCTAAAATTGCGCGGAGATTCGGACAGTTTACCGGAACAACGTCCGCATAGTTTATCGGAATCTCGCGACCAACGGCCGATAAGTTTACGCGAACAATCGTTCTAGTGGACGTCTGAAAACGTTGATATAGCGGGGTTTACGAGACTTTATGCTCAATTCTCAGCTTGTCAGCAACCATCGCAATGAATTCCGAGTTTGTCGGCTTCGACTTGCTGATGTTGATTGTGTAACCAAACAGGTGGCTGATGCTGTCGATGTTGCCGCGTGTCCAAGCCACTTCAATGGCATGGCGGATGGCACGTTCGACGCGGGACGGCGTGGTTTTGAATTTTTCGGCAATCGCCGGATACAGTGTTTTGGTGATGGCTCCCAAAATTTCGATATTGTTATACACCATCGTAATCGCTTCGCGCAAATACTGATATCCTTTAATATGCGCAGGAACGCCGATTTCATGTATGATGGACGTAATATTTGCATCCAGATTTTTGTGTTTGCCCATTGGCACAACATTGGATGATTTCATGAACATGGATGATCCGCTGCTTGTGGACATCGCCGTCTGTGTTCCCACCAGTTGACGCACACGATTCGCAAGCACTTCCATGTCAAACGGCTTAAGAATATAATAAGAAGCTCCGAGTTGCACGGCACGCTGTGTGATATTCTCTTGTCCGAATGCCGTAAGCATAATGACTTTAGGCTGTGGAGACAGGTTCAGGTCGCGCAAGCGCTCAAGCACACCCAGTCCGTCCAGGTGAGGCATGATAATATCCAGAATCAATACATCCGGCACATCCCGAGTTTGCTCCAGCAATTGCAGTACTTCTTCTCCATTGTATGCAATACCGGTTACTTCCATATCTTCCTGCTCAGATATATATTCGGCAAGCAAATTCGTAAATTCACGATTATCATCGGCCAGCAATACCTCAATTTTTTGCAAAACGGTATCCTCCTTTAAATTAAACATCGTTTCGTACATTTCCTTACACGTTTAATTTTCGACACAGCCAGTTAAATTCCTCCTGTCGAAAATTATTTTTCTTTATTTTTTTTTCTTGATCCTATATAATAAATAATTTATTTCATTATCCGATATATTATGTTTGCTTTCGACAAAAAAGAACCTCAGGGCTGTTTAGCCAGCCTTGAGGTTCTTATCGTTTTCCTTTTTCATCATAACGCCAGCATCTTGTAACATCCATTCAATGAAGCAACCGTAACCCGATTTTGGATCATTCACGAATACATGAGTAACTGCACCGATCAATTTACCATTTTGAACAATGGGGCTGCCACTCATCCCTTGAACGATACCTCCGGTCTTATCCAGCAGTTTCGGGTCCGTAATTCGAAGTACCAGACCTTTTGTTGCTGGTTCAGTTTGATCTGCCACATGAACAATGTCAATGGAGAAGCGTTCAACTTGTTGACCGTCAACCACGGTAAGTATTTCGGCCGGTCCTTCCTTTACTTCATGAGAAAAAGCGACGGGAATGCCTTTCGAATACAAACTGTGCTCAGGATTTCCGGACATTTTACCAAAGATACCAAAAGCCGTATTACGTTCAATATTGCCCAAAATTTTGCTTTCCTTGAGGAAATGAGCACGTTTTTCACCCGGATCACCGGTCTCACTTTTAGAAATGGACGTCACATTGGATTGAACGATCTGACCACTACCTACAACAATAGATGTTTGTGTGTTCATATCTGTAATGACATGGCCCAGTGCACCGTATACGCCCTGATCGGGTGCATAGAAGGTAAGTGTGCCAACACCGGCTGCAGAATCACGAATGTACAATCCAAGCCTCCACGCTTGATCCTCGGAGTCATACGCCGGAGTTAATCGTGTCTTCACCGTTTCCTTGCCCCGTTTTAACACAACATCAATACCTTTTTTACTTTTCCCTGCAAGTTCAACGGCTTCAGAGACACCTGCTACGCCATCCAGACGTTTTCCATCCATATGCGTAATCAGATCTCCGAGCTTAATGCCCGCTGTTTCTCCGGGCGATACACGCTCATCCTGACCGGAACGGACCAGATGATGTCCAACCACCAGAATGCCTGCCGATTTAACCTTGACGCCAATCGTTTGTCCCCCGGGTACAACACGCAAATCCGGTATCACATTCACATGGACTGTTTTGACCGGAATTTTACCCCACAACTTCAACGTTAATTTGGCATGTCCCGTCTGTTGAGGGTGAAGATGCAAAGGTTGTTGCCTGGTAACATGCATCGCTGCCTGATCATCCAAACCAACGATATCAGGACGATCTACAACGGCGCTTGAAGCAGCAGGTACAGCGAGCCGGACATCCGCTTGCCTGCCAGCAAACACCTGCAATTCATCCGGCAGTGAAGCATAACTTTGCACAGGCTGAATGGCCTGGCTAATCACACAAAGAAAGAAGGCAAATAAAAGACCTAGCAATTTCTTCCTGAGGGGGGAATTCAATGGCTGTCACACTCCCTTTGCTTCTTTCGCTTGACGAAAGGTGGTCGCCAATTGCGTACCTATAAGATAACCTCGCCCCCAGGCTTTTATTACTGTCAATCATTACGCCAGCCGTCCGTTTCACCCTTTTTTGGCTTCCGCCAAATTCAGCATTTCCTGTGCGTGATGCAGCGTTTTTTCTGTAATTTCCACGCCGCCCAGCATACGTGCCAATTCCTTCACTCTGCCTTCGTCTGACAGCGATTCCACCTGCGTCATTGTCCGTCCATCGTAGACATGTTTCTCAATGAGATACTGATGATCTGCCATACAAGCCACTTGTGGTAAGTGAGTTATTGAGAAAACCTGACAAGTCGAAGACAAACGGAACAGTTTTTCCGCAATGGATTGAGCTGCTCTACCGCTAACTCCGGTATCAACTTCATCAAAAATCAACACAGGTATCCGGTCATGTCGCGCAAAGATACTCTTCATCGCCAGCATCATTCTCGACAACTCACCACCTGAAGCAATTTTGCCAAGTGGTCGTAATGGCTCGCCCGGGTTTGGTGAGATTAGGAATTCCGCATTGTCCGCACCATGACGATTCAGACGAATACGACGTCCATTCCATTCAATCCCCTTTGGATCTTCGAAAGGAGTAATTTGAACACGCAGTGTAGTCCGCTCCATTTGCAGATCCTTGAGTTCGCTTTCCACCTGTGCAGCAAGTTCCTCGGCGCATTGTTTGCGAACCTTGCTGAGCTCTTCAGCAGACTCCATCACAAGGTTAAGCATTTTGTCACGTTCAGCTCGCAATTTCTCCAGCCGTTCGTCCTTGTTCTCCAGTTGGTCGGTTTCATGGCTAATCTGATCATAATAACTCAGAATAAGTTCAACACTGTCCCCGTATTTCCGTCTGAGGCCAGAAATCAGATTCAGCCTTTGCTCCACTTCTTCCAGCCTTGCCGGATTAAATTCAATCTTCTCCCGGTAATCCCTTAACTGAAATGTCGCATCTTCCAATTGATAAAATGCAGATTGCAGCTGTTCTACGATTGGTTGCAGTCCTTTGCTATCATATCCAGAAATGTCTTCAATTCTTGAAAGAGCAATGCTCACAGCTTCAAGTCCGCGTTGACCACTGAGCAGATCATATGCACCAGCAACACTGTCCATCATTTTCTCACTATGGGATAGTTTGACCCGTTCTTCCCCGAGTAATTCATCCTCGCCTTGTGTAAGGCTTGCTGCTGCGATCTCCTCAAGCTGAAAGCGATACATGTCCAAGAGTTGATATGCCCGCTGACTGGACTCCTGAAGGGCACGCAGTTCTTTTTCCGCCGTGATAAACTTGCTGTAGCGCTCCTGGTACTTCGCTTTGATCGGTCCGATGACTTCCGAGCCATAAGTATCGAGAAGCCCCAGATGGCTCTCAGCGCGTAGCAAACTCTGATGTTCATGTTGTCCATGAATATTGATCAGCTTCTCGCCTACTTCCCGCAGCATGGTCAGATTGACCAATTGCCCATTAATGCGGGACGTACTCTTCCCTTGACTATTCAACTCACGTCGTATAACCAAATGCTCTTCAGGCTCACAATGGATACCCAATTTCTCTAATGTCTGCCATACCGGATGACTCTGCTCCATCTCGAACAAGGCTTCCATCTCTGCCTTCTCACATCCGTACCGGATCAGATCAGCTGAACTGCGTCCACCGGCAATTAAGCCAAGTGCATCTATAATAATCGACTTACCTGCACCCGTTTCCCCTGAAAGTACATGGAATCCCGGATGGAATACAACGTCCACTTCTTCCACCACAGCCAGATTACGAATCGATAACGTAACTAACATCTGCAAAAACACCTCCGGATGACTAACTCAGATATTATGTTTTTGAACCATTGATTCAAGAGGTTGTTCAAAAAAGTCCGCTTTTGATTACGAAGGATGCCTGTTGGCATCATCAGCATCGTATATGGAATTCAGCCGAAATAAGTGGGATGCTTACGAAGTATGTTTCCTTCGGAAACATTGCAGTTGCTCACGTAGTTTCCCTACGCTCCGCTACTCCATTTCTAGCTTCATCCCATCTTCTCGGTACTGAAAACCAATCTTTTTGAACACGCACTTTAAGCAATGTAACCCATGATCCGCTCAATAACGGTCACACTGTTACCTTCAGTCCGGCAGATAATCAGAATGGTGTCATCTCCACAGATCGTGCCCATGACTTCATTCCACTCAATATTATCAAGCAAAGCTGCAATGGAGTTGGCTGTTCCTGGCAAACATTTCATCACAACCAGATTGTTTGTGTGATCAATGTGCAAGAAGTTGTCAACGAGTGCACGCTTCAACTTTTGAATCGGATTATATCGTTGATCTGTCGGTAAAGAGTACTTGTATCTTCCATCATCCATCGGAATCTTGATTAACAGAAGTTCCTTGATATCCCGGGATACCGTCGCCTGAGTCACCTGAAAACCTGATTTGCGTAGTGCTTCAACCAGATCATCCTGGGTCTCAATTTCATTTTGACTAATGATTTCACGAATCTTGATGTGCCTTTGTCCTTTCATATATGCCTCCAGTTAGATGTATTGCAATAAAGCAGCATTTGTAATTCGCCGCAGACTTTGCCCTGCAATGTTCATTCTTTTATATTAGTCCAGATCATCTCCATCATACACATCTTCCTGATAGTCCATGAGCCTGATTAACTTAATATCGGAATCCTCCACGTCAACATACAGCAATCCTTCACAGCCAGGATATAACAACAAATAATTGAGGAAGCGATCCCTTAGCGCAGGGCCGGTCATATCGATTGGCTGTCTGCGACGAGACGTTTTCACGAGGTATCTGAGATCCTCACGTTCTGCAACATAATCAATGAATAATCTGCTGTAATAAACGGATTCATTGGCCTCAAAAGCCAGAGGGACTTTCATTTTCCCACCGATGACTTCGTAGCCCTGTGCTTCAAGCAAATCCAAGGCCGGGGAATCTTGAATCTTAACGTTCAGTTGCATTCCAGACAAGCTTACCGGCGTCGGTCGGTTCACCCAATTACGCAAGCCAAAGAACAGCCACAAGATCAAACAGACAGCAAGTACACCTATAAAGATTGTGTCATATTGACCATCCATTATCGCTCACCTCGAAGACATATTCGAGGTTCAGTAATGATTTCCCTTTACGTCAATCACCTTTCCAGCGAAAAGAAACCCATCTTATGATGAGTTTCCCGTAAATGTATGAGCTGCTTCCTTTGCAACTTGCTCCGCAAGTGCGTCAAGTGAAGCTGGATCGATCTCTGGTTGTGTTGCCTCTGGTGCTTCCAGACGCCAATGTGCGAGAAATTCTATATTACCTTCTCCACCCGTTATCGGTGAAAAAGTTAAACTCTGCAGATGTAAACCAAGTTGACTGGAAAAATGAAGCATTGTCTGCAATACATCCTTGTGTACCTTCGTATCACGTACCACACCGGACTTGCCTACTTTTTCACGCCCTGCCTCAAATTGAGGTTTAATCAATGCAACGATATCTGCAGGTTGTTTCAAAAGAGCCAGAAGTGGCGGCAATATGATTCGCAGTGAAATGAACGACACATCAATGCTCGCAAAGTTCGGCACGGGTCCCGTCAGATCTTCAGGAGTCACATAGCGGAAATTAGTTCGTTCCATAACAGTAACCCGCTCATCATTACGCAAAGACCAATCGAGCTGATTATAGCCCACATCAATAGCGTAGACGTGAGATGCGCCATGCTGAAGTGCACAATCCGTAAATCCACCGGTGGATGAACCAATGTCGAGCATGACAAGTCCATTCATATCAAGGTCGAAATGACGGATCGCTTTTTCGAGCTTCAATCCGCCTCTGCCGACGTAGGGATGTACCGAGCCTTTAACTTTCAGCTCGGCTTCCCTTGGAATTTTCATGCCCGCCTTTTCGATCGGCTCATTATTGGCATATACCAGTCCAGCCATGATGGCAGCTTTTGCCTTCTCACGACTTTCATAATAGCCCTGCTCAACCAGCAGAACATCAATTCGTTCTTTCGGGAGTGACATGTCTGTCTCCTATCATGTAAATTTACGAAGGAAAACGTGTTTTGGGTATGCCGTAAGATGATTGAACAGCCATCTTGCGCAGTTCAGCACATACATTTTCAACGGTAAGACCCACTTCCTCACGTTGTTCCTTAATACTGCCATGCTCGATGAAGCGATCCGGAATCCCCATCAATTGTACATGAACATCATGTAGTCCCTGTTCTGCATAAAACTCCAGAACTGCACTACCCATGCTGCCTGCCTGGGATGTTTCTTCAAGTACAATCAATTTGGTGCCTCGAACAGCTAAATCACGCAACATTTGCTCGTCAAGAGGTTTCAGGAAGCGAGCGTTGATTACGCCTGCTGTGATCCCTTCCCGCTTCACCATCTCTGCTGCTTCTTCTGCAAGCTGCACCATCGAACCTGAAGCGATGACAGCATATCCCTCGGATGGACGCAGTTGCTCCCATGATCCGATTGGAATCGGAACAAGTACATCATCCAAAGGTACACCGACCACATTGTTTCGTGGATAACGGTAAGCAATTGGACCTTCATTATAATCAAGCGCCGTTTTCATCATATGACGCAATTCATTTTCGTCTTTTGGCATCATCAGAACGATATTTGGAATATGGCGCATAAATGCCACATCGTATACCCCTTGATGTGTTTCCCCATCCGGACCAACAAACCCGGCACGGTCAATGGCAAACATCACGTTGGCGTTATGACGGCAAATATCATGTACAATCTGATCATAAGCACGTTGCATAAACGTAGAATACACGGCAAAGACCGGCTTCAAACCTTCCATAGCCAGTGCAGCACACATGGTCGCCGCGTGCTGTTCTGCAATACCTACGTCAATCATGCGATCGGGAAATTCCTTACTGAACGGAATAAGACCTGATCCTGTAGGCATTGCTGGCGTTACAGCTACGACCCGCTTATCCTGCTTCGCAAGATCAATTAACGTTTGACCAAACACTTCCGTGTACATCGGTTTTCCGACTGCCTTCAGCACTTGCCCAGATTCAATTTTGTACGGAGAAATCCCGTGCCACTTGTGCGAATCGGCTTCTGCTGGCTGATAACCTTTGCCTTTGGTCGTGAGCACGTGAACGAGCACAGGGCCATCAACGTTATCTGCCTGTTTGAAGGTTTCGATCAATTTGGGAATATCATGCCCATCAATCGGTCCCAAATACGTGAAGCCCAGTTCTTCGAAAAGAACACCTGGTACCATCATATATTTGACACTATCTTTGATCCAGCTTGCCGATTTGGCCAAACGGTCCCCAATAGCAGGAATTTTTTTAAGCATGCCCTCGACATCATCTTTTGCTTTCAGATAATGACGATCCGAACGAATCTTGCTCAAATATTTATGCATGGCCCCAACGTTTGGAGCAATGGACATTTCATTATCATTCAGAATAACCATCAGTTTTCTCTGCTCATGACCGATATGATTGAGGGCTTCAAAAGCCATACCACCCGTAAGCGCTCCATCACCAATCATCGCGATAACTTGGTTGTCCTCACCCTTCAGATCACGTGCAAGGGCCATCCCCATCGCAGCAGACAATGAAGTACTGCTGTGTCCAGCTTCCCATACGTCATGTTCACTTTCGTTGCGTTTGACAAACCCGCACAGACCGTTATGTTGACGCAATGTATCAAAGCGATCCATACGGCCTGTCAGGACTTTATGCACATAAGCCTGATGCCCTACATCAAAAATCATTTTGTCTGCTGGACTGTTATAACAGTAATGCAGGGCTACCGTGAGCTCAACCACGCCTAAGTTGGGTGCGAGATGCCCACCTGTAACAGACAGTTTCTCAATCAGAAACTGCCGGATCTCTGCCGACAAAAGGGCAAGATCATCCTGAGACATCGACTTTAGATCACTGGGTTGTTTAATTTGTGGAAGCAGCACGAGAATCTCCCCGCTTTCCTAGATTGTTTAGTTATTGTTGTAAATCGATATATACATTATGAATCAAATGACATTAAATCATTATAACATAAAAGAACAAGAATCATAATTTACTGCACTATACTCCCGATAACGAGCATTCTCGCCAGCAAGTTATTTAAAATTCTTCTCCATATGTATTCACGCATCCACTCGGGACAGACTTTTTCCATCCACTCGGAAAAAGAACATTACATTCATTACACGGTTACATAGATTTTGAAACAGACCGCTCCGTCAGAATCTAATGGTCACGACTCATCAGGTAATCTGCAATTTCCAACAATCTGGATGCATCAGGTAACTCGGCTCTTTCAAGTGCGTCTTTTGCAGATTGGGTAAGGGATTTCACTTCATCTACAGAAGCCTCCATGCCAATAAAATAAGGATATGTTACCTTCTGCTGATTCACATCGCTCTGTGTTTTCTTGCCCATCTTCTGCTCGTCACCCGTCAGGTCGAGAATATCATCCTGAATCTGGAACGCCAGCCCCAAATCACGACCAAACACACGTAAGGCTTCCAATTGTCCTTCCGTTGCACCACCAATTCGTGCTCCAGCAATGAGTGAGAAAACAATCAGATCACCCGTTTTGTGCAAATGAATATATTGGAGCTGTGAAAGATCAGTCATGCCTTGTTCGCCTTCCATATCCGCAACTTGGCCGCCGACCATGCCTCTTGCTCCAGCAAGTTCGGACATGTCCTCTACGATGGACAGCAACGCATCTGCCGCCACACCACTACGACGTCCAGCTTGAACAATGCTATAAAAAGCATGAGTTAGCAACGCATCGCCCGCCAATATGGCTGTTGCCTCACCATATACCTTATGATTCGTTAATTTTCCCCTGCGGTAATCATCATTATCCATAGCAGGCAGGTCGTCGTGGATCAGTGAATACGTATGAACCATCTCCACGGCGCAGGCTACCGGCATTGCAGCTGTACGCTGTGCACCGAAGGCTTCCGCCGCAGCAACGACCAGAAGAGGACGAAGGCGTTTGCCTCCGGCCATGAGTGAGTACTGCATCGCATCCGTCAACGATTGGGGTACATCCCAGTGATCGGGAAGCGTGTGTTTCAACGCTTCTGTCACCGCAGCTGTGACCTCTTCGAGGTACACTTGAAACGAAGGACGATTACTCATGGACTTCACCGCTCTCATCGTCAGCAGTTCCGAAGGGCTTCTTGCGAAGCTCTCCATCTTCTTCTACGATCATCTCGATCTTGCGTTCCACTTGTTCCAGCTTCAGACCGCAAAGTTGCGAAAGTTTCATCCCGCGCTGAAACAGATCGATGGCCTGTTCCAACGGAACATCACCATGCTCAAGCTGACCTACGATGTCTTCCAATGCCGCCATTGCCTCTTCAAAATTCAATTCCGGTTCATTCGCCATGGGTATTGTCGTCCTCCTTCATTCCCCAAACCTGACAGTCCAGCTGTCCGTCTGTTAATTTAATCTTGATTGAATCTCCAGGCTGTACATCCTTCGTCGACTTGATCAATCGCTGTTCCTGCTCGTCATAGACAAGGCTGTATCCACGTGACATGACTTTAAGCGGGCTAAGCGCATCCAGATGCCGCACAGATGATTTCCACTGTTGCTGCTTCGATCTGGTTATGGACCTGATCGCAAGTTCCAGTTGTCTGCGTGCTGCCGTAGTTTCACGGCGTGCTGCATTGACCTGCTCACGAGGATTGAATCGTTGCAGTGCCGCCCGAAGACGCTCCTGCTTCTCTCCTGTCCATTTCATACGCGTATCCACTGTTCTCAAAAGCCGTTGATGCATCATATCCAGTCGTTCCGTATGCTGCATTAACGTACGTCTTGGATGAACCAGCACTGGCGAACGCTGTAATCTCGCGAGCCGTTCACGATTATGTACAGCACGTTGACGTAAGCTGTGCTGTAACTGGCGCTGACGTTGTCCGATCTGATCGAGCAACTCAGCTCGATTAGGTACAGCCAGTTCCGCAGCAGCTGTTGGCGTAGCCGCACGCAAATCGGCCGCAAAATCGGCAATGGTGAAGTCCGTTTCGTGCCCAACCGCAGAAATGACAGGAATATCCGAAGCAACTATTGCTCTTGCCACAATCTCCTCATTAAAGGCCCACAACTCCTCCAGTGAACCGCCTCCGCGTCCAACGATAAGTACATCGGCTTCTCCCATCCGGTTCAGGTTGCCAATCGCTTTGACAATGGAAGGTGCTGCACCCTTCCCTTGAACCAGAACAGGATATAAAACAACTTTGGCAGAAGGGTATCTGCGCTGGAGTGTGATCATAATGTCTCGCACCGCCGCTCCCGTCGGTGAAGTTACAACCCCGATGGTCTGTGGATAACGAGGGATCTGTCTTTTTCGAGAAGGTGAAAATAACCCTTCATCCTCAAGTTTTTTCTTCAGCTGTTCGTAAGCCAGATACAGACTTCCAATTCCGTCCGGCTGCATATGGGTAGCATAGAATTGATACTGCCCATCCCGTTCATACACCGAGACATTACCACGGGCAATAACCCTTGCACCCTCCTTCGGTACAAAGGGTAATCGCTGGTTATGGGACGCAAACATAATTGACTTGATCCGGCTGTCCTTGTCCTTCAATGTAAAATACATATGGCCGCTGGAGTGATGTGTGAAATTCGAAATCTCCCCGCGCAGCCAGACGTCCGACAGGACCTGATCCGATTCCAGTTTCATCCGGATGTATCGGTTCAGGTCTTTGATGGAGTAGATCTTTTGATCTGCCACAGACAAAACCCTAGGCCAATCCGTGAGCGCGCTTGGCAGCGATCAATGTATTTTTCATCAGCATTGTGATTGTCATCGGACCAACACCGCCAGGAACGGGTGTAATTGGACCAGAAACTTCTTTCACACTCTCGAAATCAACGTCTCCTGCCAGTTTGCCATTATCCAAACGGTTCATGCCGACATCGATAACAACAGCACCTGGTTTCACAAAATCAGCATCCACAAAATTAGCACGGCCGATGGCTACAACTAAAATGTCCGCCTGACGTGTAATTTCTTTCATGTTGGCTGTACGGGAATGACACATGGTTACCGTCGCATTCTCACGTTGGAGCAACAGCGATACCGGTTTGCCAACGATGTTGCTTCTTCCGATAACCACTGCATGTTTACCGGACATTTCCAGTCCAGTACGTTTGATCAGTTCAATTACACCCGCTGGGGTACATGGAAGCAGACTATCGTCTCCAATTACGAGATTACCAACATTGACTGGATGGAATCCGTCTACGTCTTTATCCACGGCAATCGCATCAATAACCGCTTTCTCTTCGATGTGTTTCGGTAGTGGAAGTTGAACCAAAATTCCGTTAATGGATTGTTGATTGTTCAGCTTGTCCACCAGCGCAAGCAGATCTTCTTGGGACGTATCTGCATCCAACCGATGCACTTCGGAGTAGAAACCGAGGTCGTGACATGCTTTTTCTTTATTACGCACATATACTTGGGATGCCGGATCTTCCCCGACGAGCACAACAGCCAGACCAGGTACTACCCCCTGTTCGCTAAGCTGTTTTACTTCTGTTGTCATGCTTGCGCGGATCTCTTGGGATACTTCTTTACCGTTAATAATAGATGCTGTCATTGTACTCTCTCTCCCTTATGTGAATATAAATTTAGAGGTTGTTCAAAAAGCCCGCTTTTGATTACGAAGGATACTGAAAACCGGTCTTTTTGAACACACACTATAATTAATCATAACTTAAGATAATTTTGCTTTAATCGCGTCAACTTCCTGAATCATGCGTCCAAGTACACCATTGACGAACTTGCCGGATTCTTCTGTACCAAAATATTTGGACAGTTCAATTGCTTCATTGACCGATACCTTAGCCGGAATGTCATCACGAAACACCATTTCATACGTGGACAGTCGTAGAATCTGGCGATCTACACGTGACAGACGGCTGATCTGCCAACCTTTCAAATAATCCACAAGCAAACCGTCAATGGCTTCCTTATTGTTCCAGGCTCCTTGTACAATCTCAGTAACATAAGTACGCATTACATCTGCATCGCGGATAACTACTTCGGTTTCATTATCTTCAGCAGCTTCATTGATCAACATGTTCACAGCTTCTGCTGCACCTACCTCATTCATTTCCATCTGATACAGACTTTGTACTGCAATTTCCCTTGCCAAACGTCTTTTCATGTCCTGCCTCCTGCAGCGCTCCGTCTGGAGCGTCATCATGCTTATTTTATAATCCATGCAACCATCTCATCAAATCCTGTATTGGATTGATCGATGACTTCCACGGTATTGTTATTGTTATCCCTTTTCACAAAAAAACCTGCAATACGTATCCTCCAAAAAACGGGCAACCTAAACTACAGCTCTATTTTCGGAAGAAACATATTGCAGGGTTCAGGTAGGTCACTTAAACGGACGCCAGCGATCGCCCAGCCATTGCCCCCACTCCCTCCAGGGAATGGACGAACCCAGCTTCGAATCGCTTCGTCTGCCTAACGTATAACCGATGAACACCAAGAGTGCAAAGAACAACATATCCCAAAAACCGATCCATACATAAAGAAATCCAAAAAAGATGCCGCCGATAATTCCGGTAATTCGGCCTCTGTGACTATCCCAAATCTCTTTCCACAGCATCAGTGAAACTCACCTCATTCCACTCGACTCTTGTAGTTAGGCGACTGGGTTACATTAGCGATATACACCGTGACAAAAGAAACCGGGATGCCCGTAATCTCTTGTACATGATCATGTATCGCCTTTTGCAGATCAGAAGTCAGCGCAGGAATAGGTGTCTCACCATCCACTACTGCACGGATCATAATCTCCAGTCCTGACTCAACCACACGTATGCGTGCCTTGACATCACGTACTCCCCGGAAACGGGAAGTTGCCTTCAAACAGAGATTCTCAATCGTCTCCATCGAAATCTGTACATCACCAAACTCAGTACGTTGATCTACAGACGGCAACGATGCACGCTCACGCCGAACCGAGATGTAGAAAAATCGCAAACTCAGGATAAACAAAATCGCTGCTGCAATAACCGACGCAACAATAACGTTCTGTTCCTGCTGGTAATTCAATTCGTAAGGCAGCACACCGCTAATCAGAAGAATGACGGCTGCCGATATTGCTCCAACGCTTATGCTGTATATAAACAACAGAAGCCGATCCAGTATTTTAGCCACGAACTGCACAGCCTCCCTTGCTCACTAACATGACTTAACCTGTTCACTAGCAAAAAATCAGATCCTCATCTAGCTTTCGCTATAATGAAGACCTGTCCAAGACGGGATAACCCCCGGCAGATGATGCCGGGGGAATCTGTCTTCTTTTATTTTACGCGCTGACTGTTCAGGTCGATCTCTTCCACTTTCTCGGTGCTCTTGAACTGAACGTCATGAATGTGCACATTCACTTCATTCACATTCAATCCTGTCATGTTCTCGATGGAACGTTTCACGTTCTGTTGAATCTCCGTAGCTACTTGTGGCAGACGGTATCCGTACTCGATAATTACGGAAACATCAACTGCAGCTTCACGTTGGCCCACTTCAACTTTAACGCCTTTGGAAAGGTTTTTGCGACCAAGCAATTCAGCAAATCCGCCAGCGAATCCGCCACTCATGCCTGCAACACCTTTCACTTCAAGGGTCGCCAATCCAGCAATCACTTCAATAACTTCAGGTGCGATCTGGATTTCACCGATATCCGTTCGTTCAAATTCAGTCGGTAGTGTACTCATAACTGTTCAACACACCTTTCGCGAGATAAGTTTGCGGCCATCCGTCAGGGCGCTGGACTCAGGTTAATCAACCTTCAGAACCCTTCCGGTCCGGCTTTACCGGAACTCCTGCAAACATCCGCGAGGTGCGGGCTTATCCTTTGCAGGAGACATGCGCTCTTATTATTCATACTATATCATTTGGGCTACATTATGACAAACAAGCCCAATATACCTTTTAAATCTCGTTTTCCTCAAGAAATTTGATATCAAAGTCACCACGAATGAACGTTGGGTGCTCCAGCAATTTCTGATGGAAAGGAATAGTTGTTGATATGCCTTCAATCGCAAATTCCCCAAGCGCACGTTTCATCTTGGCAATCGCCTCTTCACGATTCGCTCCCCACACGATCAATTTTGCGATCATGGAGTCATAGAAAGGTGAAATGGTATAACCCGGATAAGCAGCACTATCTACACGAACGCCAGGTCCTCCCGGTGCAAGGTAGAATCCGATTTTGCCTGGTGATGGCATAAAGTTACGGTCCGGATCTTCTGCATTGATACGACATTCAATGGACCAGCCATTGATAACCACATCTTCCTGACGGAATGAGAGTGGGTTGCCTTCAGCTACCGAGATCATCTCACGGATCAGATCCACGCCAGTAACCATCTCAGTTACCGGGTGCTCTACCTGAATACGCGTATTCATCTCCATGAAATAGAACTCGCCATTCGGGCTGAGCAGGAACTCCAATGTACCCGCTCCCGAGTAATCCACAGCAAGGGCAGCCCGTACCGCAGCTTCACCCATCAGTGTGCGCACATCTTCGGAGAGAATCGGACACGGAGCTTCTTCTACCAATTTCTGGCGACGACGCTGAACCGAGCAATCACGCTCTCCCAAATGTGCTGCATTTCCGTGTTTATCAGCAATGATCTGAATTTCCACGTGTTTCATACCTGTCAGGAATTTCTCCAGATATACACCTGCATTGCCAAATGCCTTTTGTGCTTCCTGCTGAGCAGCGGTAATCTGCTTAATCAGCGTTTCTTCATCTTCGGCAATACGAATTCCCTTACCTCCGCCACCAGCAGTAGCTTTGATAATGATAGGATATCCGATATCTCTAGCAATCATGATGGCTTCATCCATATTTTCAACAAGGCCGTCTGATCCAGGAATAACAGGTACTCCTGCATCTTTCATCGTCTGTTTGGCAACAGCCTTGTCACCCATTTTGGTGATTGCTTCAGGAGAAGGTCCAATAAACGTAATATTGCAAGACTCACAAATTTCCGCAAAATCAGCATTCTCCGCCAAAAAACCGTATCCAGGGTGGATTGCATCACATTCCGTCAGCGTAGCTACACTCATCAGGTTTGTGAAGTTGAGGTAACTGTCCTTAGACAGTGTCGGTCCGATACAATAAGCCTCATCTGCAAGACGAACATGCAGAGAATCCTTGTCCGCTTCCGAGTAGACGGCTACCGTTGAGATACCGATTTCACGGCAGGCACGAATAATACGTACCGCAATCTCTCCACGGTTCGCAATCAGTATTTTTTGAAATTTCATTTCGTTTTGTCCTCCTTCGAAGCTCATGCGGTTAGCTGTTAACCAGCTATAACGGTTATTCCGGTTTCACCAGGAAAAGGGGCTGCCCATACTCGACCAGCTGTCCGTTCTCAACCAGCACTTCAACGATTTCTCCCTTGATGTCCGCATCAAGCTCGTTCATCAGCTTCATAGCTTCGATGATACATACCGTTGTTTTCTCAACAACTTTATCACCAGCGCTCACAAAAGGACCCGCTTCCGGCGAGGAAGCTCTGTAAAAAGTACCTACCATCGGAGATACAATTTTATGTAAATGACTTGTAGTATCGACCTGCGGTGCAGCTTCACTTACCACTGCTGCCGGCTGTACTTGCGGAGCAGCAATCATTTGCGGTTGCACAGCAGCTGCTTGAACATACTCCGTTTTGCCCGGTTTGCGGATTGATAACCGTGATCCTTCATTTTCAATTTCCAACTCTTGAACGGAACTTTCATCTACCAGTTTAATCAGTTCTTTGATTTCACTCAATTTAAACATTTCCATTATTCACTCCTTCGGCATCATGCCAGTCTCACTAGGACGGTCATATGGCTTTATGTATTATATCATAATCATTAAAAATGGAAAGAGCCCGAGAGTACAACCAGCTCCCGGGACTGCATTTCCATGATTTGGATTACTGTTCTGTGACGTATTGCACGCTGATTTTGTTCTGTGAAACCGCCAATTCTTTCATGACCAGATCCACAATGGATACCGCCTGTTTTACATCCAGTTTGTCACTGAGGACCACAACTTTATACTTGTCGGCATCTTCTTGAACGATCGCATTAGCGTACTGTTGAGAGAGCGTCTCCTCAATGCCAGTGATTTTAGCTTCTTTTTCTTCCAGTGTACGGAGTTGCTCCGTTGCTTTGGCATTCTCCTCTGGCGTTTTGCTCAGATCACCTGCCACGGTCATCAGTTCCTCATACTTACGATTGTTGCTTTCCTCACGTTGCCACTGGTAGTTCTGGAACTGGCTGCTCGCAGATGCTGTCGTATTCTGCTCTTCCATTTCCTTGAGGACTTCCTCATCTGTCTTGGTTGCAGTGCCGCCTGCCTGACCGTCTGTCTCCGGTGTAGTTGTTGCGCCTTTGTCGGTCTCTTTGTTGGTTTCTTTGCCTGCCTCACCCTTACTCTCGCCTGGTTCGACAGCAGGTGTTTTCTCTGTATTTCCAGCTTCTTTACCTTCCGTAGCCGCCGGTTCTTCCACAGCGCCAGCCGCACTTGGATCACTTTCAACTTCGCCGCTATTCACCACTTCATTCACAACCAAACCTTCTGTAGGATCAAGAATGCCTGCCGTCTCCTTTGCTTCCCCTTGCTTGATTCCATCCACTTGTTGACTGTCAGCCACCGGCGCGTTGACTGGACCGGAATCCTCAGTGAACAGATAATATGCGGACAAAATGACCATCAGACTCAGCATGGAAACGAGCCATACCGTTTGACGTTTGTTATTCATTAGAACTTCCTCCTCAAATTGGCTTCAATCTTATGAGAATTGAATCTTGTGATTCAACACATCAGATTAGTCTTGTTTGCGCGGTACAACCGAGATCCGGTAGGCTGCCACATTCAGTCCTTTTTCCACAGCATCGGTTATCAGGTCCTTCACAACCTTGTTCTCTGCACCCCTCGCAACCACAAGCACCCCACGTATCTGCGGTTTGAGCTTTTTGGTCACTATAGGTGTCTGATCCCCTGCTATTTCGTAAGTAATAATCTCGCCATCACGGGTATATTGCGTCATATGCCGTTTGCCCCCGCTAGCATCGGTTTCTTCGGTAAGTTGCTGAGAATCCTTCACGTTCCGCTGAACGACCAATTCTTCTGTGGAATCCACGGTAACCATCACATCAACCGTTCCCACACCAACAATGTTTTCCAACACACCTTTGATTTTGTCTTCAAATGCAATTTCGATCGCCTGAAAAGGATTCTGTTCTGACGGATCACTCTGTATGGATGCCATGGATGTTGCCGGGTCCGGTGGTTCCCGACCGATATTTTCGGAATCAATTTTTTTGACATTGACGAAGGAATTGAACAGCATGATTCCCACCCCGATCAAACCCAGGATAATCAGCCAGCGGAAGGTTTGACTTCGCCTTGCCCCACCCTCTCCGCCACCCATCCAGGTTTCCATCTTTTTGAACCATTGTTTCATCGGACACCCTCCTTCTCAGAGCACTTCAGCACTTTTTGGTTCTGTCACTTGAACGTTGTTTGCATCAACATCCCACTTTTCAGTCAACAATGTAATAATCTGCACCGCATGTTCGGACCTTGTGGATGTCTCACCTTGCTGCTTCGTCTCATCTGCTTGATCACGTATAACAGGCTCCGAAGACGCTTCATTTCCATCACGTTGCCCTCTACTCACATCAATCTGAACATCAGGCACTTCAATCTGACCGATCTGGATGGGCTGCTGTATTTGATGTGATTTATCCTTCTCGACTTCTGTGTCTGTTCCAAATATGGGTTGTGTGTTAGCAGCGACTTCTTGCTGCCCTGCCTTCACTTCTCCTTCTACACCCTCTCCGGCCATCTCGACCAACACACGCTGGATCACAGGCAGTTCGACTGATGAGGCAGCTTCCATCTCCGTTTCATATTTACTCATGGTCAGCTGTACCTCTACGGACCGCACCTTGGCTCCTGTTGTTTCTTCAATCTGACCTTTCATGACATTAGCCAGTTCTTTGGCTGTCCATTGTAAGGATTGTTCCTGTTCATTGGATTGTAGCCGTTTGCCCTGAGCTAATATCTGTTCGAGTGTCGCATTCCCATTCGATGGAGCATCCATTGCAGACATTGCCCGTTTCAGTTCGCCAACCGGATCACTTTTGAGCAGCTTGGTTATGGGTGATAAAAGGGTCAGCAGGATGAGAAGGCTCAGCACAAGCTTGACATAACGTTCCATGGATCGATTGGGCAACAACATATCCACAAAAGTCGCCAGCAGAACGATCATAATCAATTCCTGGAGCCAGTTGCTCAGCCACCCCATCCTTTCCACCCCCTTTCTTGCCAACATACATTCAGCGCATCATGACAGTCAGATTGCCCGCGGTCAGCAAGATGGTAATGGCCAGGAAAAACATCAGCCCGACGGCTGCCAGCGCCGCAAATACGTAGATCATGCTCTTGCCGATGGCCTGGAGGCATCCTACAATCGGGGTGTCTCCTAGCGGTTGCATAATGGCACCAGTTACGTTGTATATCAAGGCAAGAGCCAGAATCTTGAGTGCCGGAAAGGCACATAGAAACAAAATGATGATCACTCCGGTGAGTCCAATTGCATTTTTGACAAGTAAAGAAGCTGTAATTACAGTATCCGTCGCATCCGCAAATGTTCTGCCCACGACAGGGACAAAGTTGCCTGCGATGTATTTGGCGGCCTTCAGGCTAACTCCATCCGCTACGGAGCCCGATGCTCCCTGAACCGAGATTACACCCAAAAACATCGTCAGCAGGATACCCAGCAGTGCCACACTAATATTGCGCAGGAGGTCTGCCAGCTGTGTCAGCTTGTACTTGTCAGACAATGAACTGACGAGATGCAGAACAGCTGAGAAGAAGAGTAACGGGAATACCAGCAAGTGAATCAACGTACTCACCAGATGAATCATGAAAATGATGAGTGGATGTGTCACCGAGACGGTGATGACATTACCCATGGACGCAAGCAGTGTGAATAACAAGGGAACCATGGCCATCATGAAGTTGATCATGCCGGTTATGGCATCCTTGGCGTATCCAATCGCCACACTGAAGCTGTTAATCGCAATAATGATGATGACCATATAACAGATGGAATAGGCGATTTTGCTAATATTATTTTTCTCAAATGCGGTCTGAAGTGTCTCCAGAATCATGCTGAGTACACTTAACATCACAATCGTGACCAGAAGTTTGCCATTATATAAAATTTCATGCAGCATGAAGGTTCCTATCGCTACAAACACCGATTTCAGGCTGAACCCTTCATTGCCGGGGATTAACATATCCATGAAGGAAGGGGTCTTCCCATCCGGGAAGAAACCACCGTATTGTTGCATCAGTTGATCCCAGTATTTCTCCACCTGATCCTTGGGAAGTTGATCGGCCTGCTGCTCCATCCACTCACCGGAAGGCGAGGTTGCAGTAACCTGTCCCAGGATACCAAACAGAAAACAGAGCATCAGCACAACCGTAAGGCGCCACTGCGGCTTAAGATGCATTGATTTCATATGAAGTCCGCACGCCCTTTCTACACCGGCATCAGCTTCATGACGGTTTCGATAATAATGCTGATGATCGGTATAGCAAGTACAAGGATCAGTACCTTACCAGCCAATTCGATTTTGGACGCAATGCTTTCCTGGCCTGCATCCCTGACAATCTGTGCGCCAAATTCAGCGATGTACGCTATGCCAATAATTTTCAGCACCGTTTTCAGATAAATACTTTCCATGCCTGAATTCTCGGCAAGCCGCTTCAACACTTCGATGACTGCTCCGATTTTGCCAATCAACAACATGAAGATGACAATGCCGGTCGCGGCAGCAATCAGAAAGGCAAACATCGGTTTCTGTTCCTTAATGACCAGAATGAGCACTGTTGCGATGAGCGCCAAACCTACAACTTGGATAATTTCCACAGGTCACCACCATCCGGCTTCATGACCGATTTCATTGAAAAAGAAATATCGATTTGATCTCTTGTAGCAGGCTGTCCAGCATACGGACCACCATGAACAATACAACGACAAATCCGATTACGGTCACCCAGTGAGCCATATCTTCCTTTCCCATTTGTTTCAGTACCGTGTGAATCATGGCGATGATGATTCCGATACCCGCAATTTGAAAGATTGCGTTCACTTCTAGATTCATGACCTTGGCACCTCACTATCCCGGCTATTTCAGAAGATCAGAATGACGATTAACGCTCCGACAAGCATCCCGAGGCTTCGGCTCATTCGTTCATATTTCATTTGATCGGCCTGGGCGCGGGATTCCTCATGCATTAGTTGTTGAATGGCTAATGATATATGTTTGGTCTGATCCTGACGGTCACTTGTGCCAAGGCTGAAGCTTAATTGCAGCATCACTTCCTTCTCGTCAGCCTTCATGGCCGATCTTCCCCACGCCAGATCCACGCCTGACTGCAGACTTTCCCGGGCAGTGAGTCCATGAGGAGGTTCCATCTGTGTGGCTGCATGAAGGAACAGCGTCTTTACAGGTTCTTTGGTCTGTGCTCCCATCTTGCCCATGGCATCGGGAAGGGGAGTGAGCCCATAATTAATCTCCGTCATTAGTCGCTGGAGGGCTGCAATGAGTTCTCGCAACTGTCTCGGTCTTAATGCATACTGTCTGGCCTTGTAAAATCCGGCGAGGGTGCTGGCTAACAGAATAATTACCGCACCAAACATGTTAACCAAAGGCTTCACCTCCTGCCCCGGTCTGCTGCAACCCACGCATTTTGCCATCAGCCAGCCGAAAGGTCATGCCCCGGCTCGTCCGTTGCAGCTGGACATAACGTTGAAACATCTGCTCCGTAATTAAGGTTCTGAGGGCGGGTCTGGCCGACAGCTCCGAAAGGTCACGGCCATGCGCAGTCGCAATCACTGAGACTCCTGCATGCAGGGCTTCCATCACAGCCTCGGCATCCTCCGGACGACCGATCTCGTCCACAATCAGGACATCGGGCGACATGGAGCGAAGCATCATCATCATGCCCTCAGCCTTCGGACAACCGTCCATCACATCTGTTCGGGGTCCTACGTCGAAGCCAGGTACTCCTTTGTAGCTACCAGCGATTTCGGACCTTTCATCCACAATGCCCACTTTCAGACGTGGACGTATTCCCTGAACCAGTTCAGTTCCCCCTGTAAGCTTTGTACCACTACTAATTTGTCTCGCCAGATCTCGCAGCAACGTCGTTTTCCCTTGTTGTGGTGGTGATAGGATCAACGTGTGCAGGACCTGTCCGCTCTTCATATCGAGAAGATAAGGAAGGATACGATCAGCCACTCCATGTACCTCACGGGCTACGCGAACGTTAAACCCGTTGATGTCACGCAGGTATTCGACACGCCCACCGCTTAGTACCGTTCGTCCAGCAAGCCCGATTCGATGTCCCCCAGGTATGGTGATGAACCCTTTGCGCAGTTCCTCTTCCAATGTATAAAGTGAATGGTTACTGATCAGGTCCAGCAACCTGTGCGTCACTTCTTTCTGAGGAACATACGCTTCTTCAGGATTCCCGGTCGGACAACCTTGAGGTGTCAGGAAGTGGTATGTGTTGCCTGCATTAATCTCCAGGGGTCTGCCTTCTCGAATACGTACTTCCTCCACTTGTTCCAATAGAGCGGGTGGCATTCTTCCGAGAATGGTTCGGATCGGTTCCGGAAAAAGTTCCCTCCAGTTCACCTTCATGAGTAGGCTCCTCCAACCTTGAGATCATTTGGTTCACACTTCTGGCGCTTGTTCATATCTCAAGTTTATGCCTGTACATTTAATTTATGACGCTGAAATCTATCAATTCTTTAGAATACGGTTGAGAGTTGAAACCATAGATGCACCTTCTGTTCTAGGCACCCGTCTAGATGTGCATGCATATAGTAATTGCAGATAGGTAAGTTCCATTCCGGTTCAAAACAGAACTACCGATCCCCAGATACAGAAAGGAGTTGTGGGGAGTGCGAGTTGATGTCGTTGGCAATGTGAATGAAGTACGTACCATTGATATTGCAGGGAGAAGTGCAGTTGTCATTGATGTATTATGTACGACCAGTACAATTGTTACGGCTCTGGCGTATGACGCTTCGGCTGTGATTGCCGTAGAGACCGTTCCACAAGCCAAACAAATGGAAGTGAAAGATTGCATTCGAGGCGGGGAGCGTTTTGACAAAAAAATCACCGGATTCGAAGTGGGGAATTCCCCCTATGAATATATGACTGCAGGCATTGCAGATAAAACAATCATTCTAACCACAACCGATGGAACACGTGCTTTGATCAAGGCTTCCAAGGGGAAACATGTATTTGCTGGTTCATTTCTCAATGTGCAGGCTGTTGCAGCAGCTCTATGTGAACTTCAACGAGATGTATTGCTGTTATGTGCGGGGAACCAGGATGAATTTGCTCTGGAGGACGGCTTGTGTGCTGGATGTATCATCGATGAACTGCACCGTCAATCCTGTTCTCCCCTTCAACTTAACGATCTCGGCATAGTACTTCATCAGGCGGTATCCCAATGTAAGGAGAGCATCCCGGAGTTGGTGCAGGGGTCTGTTAGCGGGCGGAGGCTTGAAAAGTTAGGCAGAGTTCATGATATTTCGTATTGTTCTCAATTAAACCTGCTGGATTGTGTTCCCGAGATGGGGGAGGGGAACCGCATGCAGCCTTATAGAGGCATACGCGGGGGAAAGATGTTCAAGTTGATGTGAGAATTGCCATGAGAAAAACAAAAAAAGGTGTACTGCTGCCCGTTGGCAACAGTACACCTTTGCTAATTTACATACATTGAAGATACTTATCTGCGATCTTGAGGTCCACCGATAACGGCTTGCTCGGCAGTGTCGAGATCATATGCTGTATGCAATGCCTTAATGACGTCATGCAGCTTATCTCCGTCAATAACACAAGATACTTTGATCTCGGAAGTGCTCACCATCTTGATACTCACGCCTTCAGCCGAAATGACTTTGAACATCTTCGCAGCTACACCAGGATGACTGACCATGCCTGCGCCAACAATGGAGATTTTAACGAGGTTCTCCTCAGATGTAACTTCACGGTAAGGCAAGCGGCTGTGAAGGCCTTCAATGACACGTAATGCGTTCTCACGATCAGACAGCGCCACAGAGAACGAGAAGTCCGCTTTGCCATCCATCACACCGCTCTGAACGATAATGTCCACATCCAGCTGATTGGATGCAAGCGCACCAAATACTTCGGCCAGAACTCCTGGTACATCCGGCACACCCAGAATACTGATGCGAGCCACGTTTTTGTCATAGGCAATACCACTAACCACTACGCCTTGTTCCATTGCTGCTTCCTCCTTCACAACCGTTCCTTCATTATGGTTAAAGCTGGATCTTACAATTAAAGGTACACCGGAATGCTTCGCGTACTCTACTGCACGCGGATGCAGCACCGCTGCTCCCAAATTAGCGAGTTCCAGCATTTCGTCATACGATATTTCTTTCAGCTTACGCGCAACCTTAACGATCCGCGGGTCCGTAGAATAGATTCCGTCTACATCCGTATAGATCTCACACGCATCAGCCTTAATGGCCGCGGCCAGCGCTACAGCTGTTGTATCCGAACCACCACGACCCAGCGTTGTGATCTCGCCGTCTTCCGTCATGCCCTGGAAGCCTGCAACAATAACAATGTTGCCCTCAGCAAGTGCTGCATTCACACGGTCAGGTTGAATATCATGAATACGTGCTTTTCCGTGAACCGGCTCTGTGCGGAATCCCGCTTGCCAGCCCGTAAACGATACTGCCTTACGTCCAAGCGCTTGAATAGCCATCGATAACAAAGAGATCGAAATCTGTTCTCCTGTCGTTAAGAGCATATCCATCTCACGAGCAGGCAGTTCACTATTCAGTTGTTTTGCCTGATCAATCAAATCATCTGTTGTATCCCCCATGGCCGAAACCACAACTACACACCGATGTCCTTCATCAGCTTTTTCTACAACACGTCCGGCCACACGCTTCATGCGTTCTGTATCTCCGACCGAGCTGCCCCCAAATTTCATGACGTACAATGACAACGCAAATCCACTCCCTACCTTGTGCAGTATGCATAATTAATGTCCATCGTCATTATTCTCTACGAGAAATGACTTTAACCCAGTATATTACGAAAGCGCCTGATAGGCTAATCTTTTTTCGAAAAAACCCTCTGCCAAAGGAATGGCAAAGGGTTGTTAATAACCTTTTTTAGCTTACAAGCCGTGAAAGTTACGCACGGGAAGAGTATTTACCTTCACGTGTGTCAATCAGGAGAACGTCACCTTCGTTAATGAACAAAGGAACCTGTACGTTCAAGCCTGTTTCCACTTTTGCATTTTTGGTAGCGCCTTGTGCAGTGTTACCTTTAACACTTGGCTCAGTCTCGATGACTTTCAACTCAACGCTTGTTGGCAAGTCAATTCCGAGGATTTCTCCTTGGTAGCTAACGATCTTAACGACCATGTTTTCTTTCAGGAAGTTCAATTCCCATTCCAGTTGATCACTAGTCAATGTGAACTGATCATATGTTTCGTTATCCATGAACGTGTGCTCTGTACCGCTTGCATACAGGTAGGATACGCCACGGTTTTCGATGATGGCACGACCAATCGTTTCGCCTGCACGGAATGTTTTTTCAACGGTGTTACCGTTACGCAGGTTTTTCAATTTGGAACGTACAAAGGCAGCGCCTTTACCTGGTTTAACGTGTTGGAAATCAAGCACGGTATAGATATCGTTATCTACTTGCACGGTCAAGCCTGTTTTAAAATCGTTTACTGAAATCACAAAAAATCCCTCCTGATATGGTTAAAAAGTAGGTGATATAAGACGATGGGTTAATGTTATATGTAAAATGAGCCCAAGAATGGCCACCTCGTTCACTTCGAGTGCAGTACCATCCTCCGATCGCTGTTATCCCCAGATTTTTTTGATCCCATTATCAATGGGAAAATCCGGTGATAAAGGCGAACGCTTCGCTTCTTCAGATTGGTTCTGCACTCTCCGTTATGGTGAAATTTCTTATTTTCAATTTAAATAACACATTAAAAATCGTCTTATATCCCTGTGGCTGTAATTTAGCCGATTACGGTGAACTTCTTGTCCGACTTCGTAAGAATATGAATACCCGTCTCGGTAATCACTACGTCATCCTCGATACGCACGCCGCCAAGCCCGTCAATATATATACCCGGTTCAACGGTAACAACCATACCCGGTTTCAATACATCGTCGCTAAGCTTGGACAAGCGAGGAGCTTCGTGAACTTCCATACCCAGACCGTGGCCTGTGCTGTGTCCGAATTGATCTCCATATCCGTGACCTGCAATGATATCACGAGCCAATGCATCTGCTTCCCGTCCGGTCATGCCCGGTTTCAGGTTCTCCAGCGTATGTAACTGAGCTTCCAGTACAATGTCATAAATTTTGCGCAGTTCAGGTACAGGTGTACCCGTTGCAATGGTACGTGTCAGATCTGAACAGTATCCGTCCAAAAGTGCACCAAAGTCAAATGTAATTAACTCATTTTGTCCGATGACCTTGCTGCTCGCTACACCGTGAGGCATAGCAGAACGTTCACCCGATGCTACAATGGTGTCAAACGAAGAGGACGTTGCTCCATGCTTGCGCATGAAAAACTCCATCTCCAGATCCACTTCACGCTCCGTCATACCTGGTTTTGCAAACTGCAAAACGTGGCTGAACGTGGCATCCGCCAGATCTGCTGCTCTCTGCATAACCGCGATCTCATCTTCATCCTTGAACATACGAAGTTGTTCCACGATCCCGGATACAGCTTTCAGTTCGATAGATTGAAGTGCTTCAGCATAAGCGGAATGCGTGCCAAATGTGACACTATCCTGCTCGAAGCCCACTTCTTTGATATTTGCGGATGCCAGTAGTTCACGCACTGTATCCATCGGCTTGGCTCCATGCTCCACAACGGTGAATCCTTTGGCTTGTTGAGGCGCTTGTGACATATAACGGAAATCAGTCAGCAGATATGCATCCTGTTCCGTAATCAGAACATATCCCGCCGAGCCTGTAAAACCCGTCATATAACGACGGTTAATCGGGTTTGTAATCAGCATTGCTGTGAGTTCATGCTCACGCATGGCTTCACGCAACTTATTTACTCGTTTGTTTTCCATCGGTAACCCTTCTTTCTCTCACATTCCCGGGTTCCCGGCTCAGGTTTGTTTGTCCAGATGACGCACAAGAGCCAGCAATCCCAGTTCATAGCTTACTTCGCCAAATCCGGCAATCTGCCCGATTGTTTCCGCTGCAATCACTGAATGATGTCTGAACGCTTCGCGTGCATGAATGTTGGATAGATGTACTTCCACTGTAGGGACTTTTACAGCATTGATTGCATCACGTATTGCATAGCTATAATGGGTAAATGCTCCGGCATTCAGTATTATACCGTCTGCCTCACCCATCGCTGCATGAATGCGGTCAATGATGTCCCCTTCATGGTTCGATTGATAAAAAGCGATGGAGACGCCAATTTCATCAGCCTGTCTGCGAATTTTGTCCTCAATATCCTTCAGACTAAGCGTTCCATAGATGCCCGGTTCACGTACACCAAGCATGTTCAGGTTCGGACCATTGATCACAATAATTCGTTTCATCGCTGCTCCACCCTCTCTGCAAATAACCATCTGCTATTTTAACACAGGCATTGCCGGATTGAGAAGCTTTTTTGCGCTATGCCCCCGCTTGCTCCGGCTCGCGTTTGCGTTCGTCCGTGTACTCCATGGCTACCGTGTAACCAATGAACAGCCCCCACAGCAAAAAGAAACAGAGTTCCGTGATGATTGAATCCCACGTTAAACCGTTCAAAGGTTTCATCATCCCCAGTTTTGGTCCGACCAGTATAAAGAGAATCAGCCACCAGACGATTCCATATACCATGCCGGGTAACGGTCCTTTCAGTTTTCTAATCGTGAACGTGTAGAGTAAGGATGCCAAGATGGAAAAGACGATAAAAAACAGCCAGCCTGTCAAATGTCCTGCTGCGGTATATATATATTCATGTTTGAAAAAAGGCTCGGCCAGAAATCCGACAGGTACAATCGTAAAATGCAACAGATAGAATAGCCAATGTAGCCCACCCCAGATAAAACCGGCAAAGAAGCCAAGCTCTAATGCAAAGGAAAATGGCTTCGTATAGTAGTGTGCTTGACCTTGCCTCTGGGTAGGGCGCCTGCCCTTGTCTTTTGACTGCCGTTCTTTCGGACGTTGACCTTCATCTTGTGATGTATCTTCATGCTTACGTTCTGTCATCGATATTCTCCTTCATTCAGTTGATAATCCCGCATTATGCCTCGAATTACCGCTCCGATTCTACGAGGTAGTATGTTCAAAACAGGACAATCTTAACAACATCCTTCAAGGTTTGACTCACAAACTAGAAATTGGTCTCAAAATTCGATACAATAGGGTTATTAAACTGCCTTTGATCGCGAAGGCCAAGAACAGAATAGGAAGGTGAATAATTTGCCTCAACAATCCAAGCCTGTCAGCTATGGGGGGCAAGCTGTCATTGAAGGCGTAATGTTCGGTGGGAAACATGTCAACGTTACAGCTGTTCGTAGAAAAGACG
Source organism: Paenibacillus sp. FSL H7-0940 (assembly GCF_037979415.1). Classification (NCBI taxonomy): domain Bacteria; kingdom Bacillati; phylum Bacillota; class Bacilli; order Caryophanales; family Paenibacillaceae; genus Paenibacillus; species Paenibacillus sp. FSL H7-0940. The sequence continues at coordinate 1,081,762 of NZ_CP150280.1, read as the reverse complement.
GCGAAATTACGTATCTGGAAGTTCCCAAGCAAGACAAGTCCTGGGTCATGAAATTGCGGCGGATTCCTTTATTACGCGGAATTGTCAGCATTATAGATTCAAGTGTCAAAGGTAGCAGACATCTCAATTATTCTGCTGACGCCTATGCTGATGATGAACTGGAACCGGAAGAGAAAGCCAAGCAAAAAGAGAAAGAAGGTTCGGGCTGGAGCCTAAGCATGATCATTGGTGTGACCGCCGTCGCCATCCTTTCATTCCTTTTTGGTAAAGTTGTGCTCACATTGCTTCCTGTTGTTATCGAGAATTTTCTATTCAAAAATGCATTCGACAATCAGTTTTTGCATAATTTACTGGAAGGCGGCATTAAGCTGATCCTGTTACTCGCTTATCTGTGGTTAATCTCACAGACGCCGATGATTAAACGTCTCTTCCAGTATCATGGAGCGGAACACAAAGTAATCAGCGCACATGAAGCTGGTGAAGAACTGACACCGGAGAACGTGCAAAAGTACAGCCGACTGCACTACCGCTGTGGAAGCAGTTTCATTATGTTGACTGTCATCATTGGAGTGTTTCTATACTCCCTCTTCACGTACGATAACCTCTGGGAACGGATGGGTCAGCGTCTATTGTTATTGCCAGTTGTGCTAGGCATTTCTTTTGAACTGTTAAAGCTCACGAATTCGGTACGTGATATTCCTGTACTGCGTTATCTCGGATACCCGGGATTGTGGCTGCAATTGCTGACAACAAAAGAACCGACCAACGAACAGGTAGAAGTCTCCATTGCTTCGTTTAACCGTATGCGTGAGTTGGATGCCAAGCTTGCTAATGTCTCTGCTACGTCAGAAGTACCTGTTGCAACACTCGATCCTGTGAAAGGGTGAATGATATGAACAAGCAGGCAATCTTATTTTGGACGTTCATCGCACTAGCTGCTGTTGGAGTCTTGACTTGGCTGGGGAACGCTAGTCCATCCAGGATCATTATTCCTCTGGTCGTGTTCGGAGCCGTATTCCTGCTGTACAAATATCCGCCTCGTCGCTGGGCAAGCAAAACCAAATCACCTAAGATTAAGCCATCTGCACGAACCATGGCAAAAGTCAATGCACAGTCCAGTGCCAGAAAGAGCAGCGGCTCTTCAAAGAAACGCAAGGATTATCCTTTCCAAGTGATTCAGGGACAAAAAGGTAAAAGCGATGAAGATATACCGAAATTTCACTAAAAGGTACTGAAAATACAAAAAAGCAGTTCTCCCAACATGCGGAGAATTGCTTTTTTCACGTTTATACAGGAATCAGAGGTGGAGCTTCTGCTTGTTTCTTGCGCAATTCTTTTCGTTGTTTGTCCAGCTGTTCATCATACATTTTCATATTCCATCCGTTGAAAAATTCGTTCCCTGCAGTTGCGCCTGATCGATATAAGGCTGTGCTATCCTGTAACGTTAAATGAAATTGCGTCGGTTTAATGCCAAGCGTTGGTATCTTCACTGTCCGAAACCGGTTAATCTGTTCGATATAGCGTTCATCATGTGCTGTGAGCATCGTCTCCACAAGGGCCTGAAGCATGCTTAGCGGTCCTTTAATCCGGGCGGGTTCTACTTCCGTCTTCCCCACCATTTTGAATCCAACAACCGGAATAACGTCTCCTCCTCGTTCCGAACGATCACCATCGAAGAGCCACAACGGAAAATTGCTAAGTAATCCACCATCCACGACATAAACGAACTGATCTTGAAAAGGAAGTCCTTTGGAGAATACTGGTGATTTGCGTATGACTACCGGATCGAAAAAATACGGGATACTGCAACTCATACGTACCGCCTTTGCAACATCCAGCTTCCCAGGGTCAATGCCGAACCGCCGAATATCGTCTGGCAACACCAGAATGGTCCCATTGGATATATCGGATGCGGTAATAAGCAACTTACCTTGTGGCAAGTCAGCGAATGTGCGAATCCCTTTCTGCTCCAGCATCTTGCGAATCCATGATTCCAGTGCCTCCCCCGAATACAGTCCTTTCTTCAAGAACAGCCTTGCTGCCGGTCCGATCCATCGGGTATTAAATATGGGGGAACGACGAAGCAATGAAACAAAGGGGGTATTCTCAATAATGACTTTCATCTCCTCGGCCCTGTAACCAGCCGCTAGCAGAGCAGCTACAATGGAACCGGATGATGTGCCTGCCACTCGATTAAACTGAATGCCGCAGTCTTGAGCACCCTGCACAGCACCTGCAAGCGAGATCCCTTTGACGCCTCCACCTTCAAACACCGCGTTAATTAACATAACAAAAAACCCCCGTTCTCCAGGCAGCCACGTTTCTACTGCCACTCTATGAGAACAAGGGTTTGTCTTATCACTGTATTGTTAAAATGTTTTATAGACCATAGTAGGCTTTTAATTTGGCAATCAAGCCGAGAGGGTTCTTCGTCAGGTACTGTGAACTGAAGAATATATCCCCTTTAACCGAAGAATACTTCTTGTTGTAGTTCAGCTGATCGATGATCTCCTGTGATGTCTGCCAGCCAATTTCCGGCGTACCTAACTTATAAGGAGAGTGACCGATATACAATTTTACATTTGTGTTAGCCACTTCATTCGCCCACCAGTCCACGACTTTGTCATATCGGGCTACACTCAGTGTCATACTCCAATACACCTGCGGAGCGACATAGTCGATCCACTCTTGGTTAATCCATGTCCGCACATCTGCATTCATGCTGTCATACGCGGTTACTCCTGCTTTGGTATCAGAACCTGTCAGATCAACAGATTTGTTACGCCATACACCAAATGGACTAATTCCATATTCAACGTTAGCTTTCACGCTGTGAATGCTCTGCCCGAGCTGCTTAACGAACTGATTGATATTGTCCCGACGCCATTCAGCACGGTCTTTAGTATTTAATGTGTTGTAAGTTTTGAAGGCTGCATCATCATTAAAAGTCACATTGGACGGATAGAAATAATCATCCAGATGTACACCATCAATATCATACTGATTGACCACTTCCATGATCGTATCGATAATATGCTGTCTGGCTTCCGGGATACCCGGGTTAATGTACATTTTGCCGGATGCATTCACAATCCAGTCGGGATGAAGCTTCGAGATATGGTTTGCAGCCAAGTTTGATGTACTAGCTGAGTTCGTTGCTCTAAACGGATTAAACCAGGCGTGGAACTCCAGGCCCCGTTTGTGTGCTTCCTCAACCATAAACGCGAGGGGATCATAACCTGGATCTTTACCTTGTGTTCCTGTCAATACGCTGTTCCAAGGTACCAAACCTGAAGGATAGATGGCATCCCCATTGGCTCTCACTTGGACAAATACGGCATTAATGCCCATACCTTGCAACGTATCTAGCTGTTTCGTATACTCCTGTTTTTGCTTCTCTACATTTCCCTTGGCACCGGATGTAGGCCAGTCTCCATTCACAGTGGAAATCCAGGCTCCCCGCATCTCTTCAGAAGCTGGTACAGTGCCCGTGCCTCCAGGCTCCGCTGGGGTTACCGGGGTTGGTTCAGGAGTTGGGACTGATTCGTCTCCTGTGTAAAGATCAATGGTCTGGGCAGCCTGATTCCAGTTCACTCGAATGCCCAGGTTCTCACTGACGAATCGAATGGGTACCATGACTCGACCTTGTTTCAATTCGACCGATGCATCCAGACCAACTACAGCGTTATCCACGGTCGCCTGCTGGCGTCCGCTCGTCATAGAGATGACCGAATCGGATTTCTTAATGGTCACGGTACGAGTAGCTTGAGACCATAGAACAGACGCACCCAGTCCTTCGCTAATAACACGCAGAGGCACCATCGTTACATTTACTTTGGGCAAGATGTAGGGTGATACATCCGATTCCAAACGGTTGCCGTCTAGAAAAATAGCGATTTCCTTCTGCCCGGCCGCTTGTGCCGTCATGCCTGCTGTCTGTAATCCAAGTACAAAAATGAGTAGCAACATCAATCCTTTACGAACGTTCATTAGTGCAGTCCTCCAAAATCATTATAAATTTGCGGTAAATTCTACTAGTTTAATAGACGCTCCTACCGTTCGTTTAGTTGCGAAAATCACCAAATTATGGTGTGATTGCAGACAAAAAAATGCTTCCTGCCATTGAAACGGCAAGAAGCATTCCTTTGATCACGGGATACAATTCATTGTATATCACCATGTGTATTCCACTGCTTAAACTTAAGACTCCGTATTACTCATGACGTCCTGAAGGTTTTTGAGGTCACGCAACCGGCTCTCATCCTGACGAAAGTATTCAACCAAGGACTCTATGCATGTAATGGAGTCCCAGCTCAGATGATGTTCAATGCCTTCAACATCATTGTAGATATTTTGTTCCTGAACACCAATCGTTGTCAAAAATTGTTCAAGCAGATGATGGCGCTCCATCAAACGTTTGCCCATCTTTTTGCCTTTTGGCGTAAGCACCAGTCCGCGGTACTTTTCATAGATCAGGTACTCGTCTTTGTCCAGCTTTTGGATCATCTTCGTCACCGATGAAGGATGTACTTCCAGTCCTTCAGCTATATCAGACACACGAGCATAGCCCTTTTCATCAATTAATTTGTATATACGCTCCAAATAATCTTCCATACTGGGCGTTGGCATCTGCTTCCCTCTTTTCTCTCTGACCGGCCCCTATTCGTGCCTGGTCCCTATCTTATAATGATACATGTTATCAATACGCATTGGCAAGTCCTGTACAGTTCGGAGCGCGCTGTTACACAAGTAATTGGCAGGCGTGACTTCCCCCCAAACGAGGCAAACTAAACAAAGTTCCGCATCGAAAGGAGTGATTTCGTGAGTACAAGTGTAGCCTCACCGCCAGTTCGTAAAGCAAAAGGTACTAAACCCTTTATTCCCGATTTGGTGTATTTTGAACCCGGTGCGTTGGAATATGATAAAGGCAAAAGGATTATGGAGTGGGTGACATCCAAAAACATACCTTATCAGATGACCACATCCCATAACCGAATCACAAACTTGCCGGGTGAAACCGAACAAGAAAAATATCGGATGGCAAAGCGTACTCTGGTCGTTGGTGTGCGCAAAACACTCAAGTTTGACCAGTCGAAACCTTCAGCGGAATATGCCATTCCCATCTCTACAGGCTGTATGGGGCACTGCCATTATTGTTATCTTCAAACTACACTTGGTGCGAAACCTTATGTCCGTGTCTATGTCAATACCGAGGAGATCATTCAGGCTGCCAAAGGATACATTGAAGAACGCGCGCCTGAAATTACACGATTTGAAGCTGCCTGTACATCTGATCCCGTAGGACTCGAGCATATCACGGAGAATTTAAGTGACCTGATTCGTTTTATGGCGGAAGAAGAATATGGACGCCTGCGATTTGTAACCAAATATCATCACGTTGATCCGTTGCTGAACATTAAGCATAACGGCCACACCCGTATCCGGTTTAGTGTCAATTCGGATTATGTTATCAAAAACTTTGAACCGGCTACCTCCAGATTTGAGGAACGCATTGAAGCTGCTGGCAAAATTGCACATGCCGGTTATCCCCTGGGATTCATTATCGCTCCGATCATGTGGTATGAAGGCTGGGAAGAAGGATACTCGGATCTGTTGCAGAAGCTGGCAGATACGCTTCCAGAGGAAGCAACCAAGGATCTTACCTTTGAGATGATCCAGCACCGTTTTACCAAAACGGCCAAAGCAACCATTGAGAAACGTTATCCTAAAACCAAGTTGGAGATGGATATCGAGAAACGCAAGATGAAATGGGGCCGCTGGGGTCAGTACAAGTATGTGTATAAGGATGACCAGCAAGATGCGCTGCGCGAATTCATTACGGAACGGATCTTCGAACATTTCCCACTAGCCAGTATTGATTACTTCACCTAAACGAACAACAGGATTCCCCAAAATCATATACAGTTAAAAGCATTCCTAACAAACGATTAAAAAGCAGGTTACATGACCCAGATTGACTCTGGTAAACATGTAGCCTGCTTTGTCATGCATTTTAAATTCAAATTCAGTTCATCCGTTTAAATGATCATCCAGTCTGGTGTAATCTGCTGCAACCAGATCGTAATCTTTGTCATCTGATCTGTAAAAAGCAATACCCCAAGGAACAACATTAATGCTCCCCCAACTTTCATCATGACATTGGAATACCGTAAGATCCAACGTGTCGAACCAATGAAAAAGGCCAAAATGAAGAACGGGATTGCAAACCCTGCCGTATAACCTGTAATCAGCGCCAGCCAGGTTGTGGGCTCACTTGCAGCCATAGCAATGATTGCTGTTAGAATAGGGCCAATACACGGCGACCAGCCTGCTGAGAAACCGATACCAAATATAAAAGAGCCCAGATAGCCTGCTGGTTTCCATTTCATATCCAGCTTGCGTTCCTTCATCAGAAACTGCGGCTTGAACACACCAAGCAAAAATAACCCCATAAGCATAATCAAAATCGCAGACAATTGCCGAATCAGTTCTCGGTTATCATTGAAAAATTGGCCAAACAGTCCGGCACCCAGGCCAAGCGAATAAAATACAGCCGAGAAGCCTAAAATAAACGCCAGCGTGTGCGTCATCGTCTTAAAACGGACTTCTCGCTGATTGCGGTCATCCTTCAATTGTTGCACCGTCATACCTGTAATGTAGGAGAGGTATGATGGATACAACGGAAGACAACATGGTGATATAAATGAGACCAAACCTGCTACAAAAGCCATCCATACATTAACATCAGGCATGAAGCGGATGTCTCCCTTCCCCGGGCTCTCGTGCTTGTTCGTTTAGCCGTCAGGCTCGGAACCCTTTTTTTCCAATCATCGTCAGAATCAGCATCATGATCAGCAATAATACAATTGTTGCTCCAGGTGCGAGGTTCCAGATACCTGCTACAACCAGTCCAAGGACTACGGCAATTTCGCCAATCACCACGGACAAAATAATGGCGGATTTGAAACTTCGGGCCATCAACAGGCTGACCGCTACCGGAATGGTCAATAGTGCTGACACCAGAAGCGCACCGACAATCTTGATCGCCGTGCTTATGACAAGTGCTGTCATCACAGTGATTAACATGTTCAGAATTCTCACAGGCAACCCTGTAACCGCTGCCGCATCTTCCTCAAAGCTGAGCAGGAAAAATTCCTTATGTAACAATGCCACTACAATCACCACGATCAGCGTAACCACACCTACGAGCTTCAAATCCATAGCGTCTAATGTATATATACTGCCGAACAAATAACTCATGACATCTGCATTATATCCTTTGCCCAGCGTAAAGAACAAGGAAGCAAGAGCCACGCCACCGGACATGATAATGGCAATCGATAATTCGGCGTAACTCTTGTACGCTTTGCGCAATTTCTCTATCGCAAATGAAGCAAGCACGGCAAATATCAAGCCCACCGCAATGGGATACACTTCAATCAGGAATCCAAGTGCAACACCGGCAATGGTCACATGAGACAAGGTGTCTCCGATCATGGATAACCGCCGTAAGACCAGAAACAGTCCGATTAACGGAGCGGTAATGCCAATTAACAACCCACCCGCCAAGGCACGCTGAAAAAAATCACTCATTAATATTTCCAAAACAAACACGACTCCTTCGGCCTTACTCTAATCTAATGGGCCATAAATACGGCTAGCGTACCTGTGCAGTGGTATGTTGCAGATTGGTCTCAGCACAATCCTGTACCTCATGCGAATGACGGACATGAAAATTAATTTTGCCATTTGTTACCACAGCTTCAGAACCCAGATAACTCTCCATCCGATCCATATCATGAGACACCATTAGAAAAGTCATTCGGTGATGTTCATGCATATGGGTAATCAGTTCAAAGAAACTGGCCTGTGATTCAGCATCAATACCTACCGTAGGTTCATCCAGAATCAACAGATCCGGGTGATTGATAAGCGCTCGTGCCAAAAATACACGCTGCTGCTGTCCGCCCGACAATTGACCAATACGTTTGTTCGCTAGATCCTCGATCCGCATGACCTGCATCGCATCCGTGCACTGTTGCTGACATTTGCGAGACATACGACGGAACATGTTTTTGTTATTATACAAGCCTGACATGACCACTTCACGAACGGTCGCAGGAAACAACGGGTTAAATGCATTCTTTTGAGGCACATACCCGATTCGGTCCCAGTCCTTGAACCTGCGGATCGACTGTCCGAATAGTTTGATATCTCCCTGCGCAGGAGGAAGAAGTCCTACCAGCATGCGCAGCAATGTCGTTTTACCCGCCCCATTGGAACCGATAATCCCTACAAAGTCCCGTTCCTGGGCCATAAAATCGAGATTCTCAATCACTCGCTGGTCCCCGTAGGAAAATGATAGTTTCTCGATCTCTATAATTGGATCATGACATAGTGGCATGATTTGCTGCATGGCAAAGCCGCCCTTCATTATATATAAGAATTCCATAGCGTCCTAAGAGCCTTCACCGTGAACGGTAAAGACTCTTCGATCTGAATTCTTCATTATATCTTATTTTAATGCGATCAGCAGATTTTGCAAATTTTTCTCCATGAGGGTGAAATAATCATCCCCGTTTGTTGCCTGCTCCTTGGTCAATCCCTCAACCGGATTAAGGACCATGGTCTCCACTCCTGCTTCACTTGCCAATGTTTTCGCCAATTTGTCAGATACTAGCTCTTCGAAGAAAATGTATTTAATGCCTTCATCTTTAACGAGTTTCGCAAGCTTCACAATATCCTGTCCTGTCGGTTCAGCATCCGGGGAAAGTCCCATAATGGCATGCTGGGTTAATCCATAATCACGTGCAAGGTAGCCAAACGCTTGGTGCGAGACAACAATTTCGTTGTTTGGTACGTTAGCCAATTCATCTGTAAAACGCTGATCCAGCGTCTCAAGCTTCGTACGAAGCGCTTCATAACGTTGTTCGTAACCTGCTTTGTGATCAGGGTCTGCCTCGACCAGACTATTTTTGATGTTTTCAGCCATGATCATGGCTGATTTCGGACTAACCCACGTATGTGGATCAATATGATGATCAGCGACATCTTCACTGGTAGCCTCATCTGTATGTTCATCTGCATGCTCGTCTTCGTGCTCTTCACCGTGACCGTGCCCATCATCACCCTCAGCAGTTAACAGTTTAACCCCTTCGCTAACGGCAACAGACTTCACCTGTGTATCACTATTCAGCGACTTCAGGAAATTTGGCACCCATCCTTCCAGTCCAGCTCCATTATAGAGAAACAGCTGTGCCTTGGACGTATTAACAATATCCTGACTCTTCGGAGTCCAGTCATGTGGCTCTACTCCCGTTGGCAGCAGGTTAATAACATTGGCATCCTCACCACCGATTGCAGTCGTAAAAGCATATACAGGATAAAATGTCGTCACAACGTTTACCTTGCCTTCCACAATCTTCGCACTATTGGAACTATCCTGCCCACAAGCTGACAATACCAGCAAAGTGAGAATAAGCAAACCCGTCCACAGTAACTTCATGTTGCCTCTTTTGCTCGTCTTCCCTATCCGGTTATCCTGAGCTTGATGTTGCACTTTATAAAATATCATTATGATTCACTCCGCATCTCTTAATCGTAAACATTACTGAAAGAATTATAGGTAACCTGAACCTACTTGTCAAGCTATCTCGTCCTATTCATTCTTTCCTGAAGTACGGAGTTCATAACAGTATATGCTTGTTCTCTTCCCTTAAGATGCGAATTATATCAACAAAAAAAGGGACCCGAATTATATCGGGCCACCTTGAGTCATTTTTATGACAGAATTTGATTTCTTATTTCACTTGTGCGCCATTAGGCATGTTGTCTGGTACTGTAGCCAGTGTAAGTTGGTCGCCATGGGATGCTGCAAGGATCATACCCTGAGACAATTCACCACGAAGTTTCACCGGTTTGAGGTTCGTGACACAGATGACTTTGCGTCCAACCATCTCTTCTGGCGAATAGAACTTCGCAATTCCAGATACGACCTGGCGCTGCTCATAACCGAGATCGAGCTGCAATTTCAGCAACTTATCCGCTTTTTTGACCGGTTCGCAGGCAATGACTTGCGCGACACGCAGTTCAACTTTGGCAAAATCGTCAATACCGATCTCTTCCGTACCTTCAGGTGCGGTTACCGGTTCAACAGGTGCTGAAGCTCCAGCATCTGCTTGACTTGTTTCAGGCTGTGCTGCTTTTCGGCCACCAGTCATTGCTTCGGAAATATAAGCAATTTCCTGTTCGGAATCCAAACGCGGGAAGATTGGATCACCTTTTTGCAATGCGTTTCCAGCTGGAACCAGACCCCATTGCTTGGCTGTATCCCAAGCCGTAAGTTCACCTTCCTGAATGCCGAGCTGTGCCCAGATTTTATGAGGAGCACGTGTCAGGAACGGTTGCAACAGAATCGAAGCAATTCGCAAGCTTTCGATCAGGTGAGCCATAACGGATGCCAATTCATCGCGTTTTGCTTCATCACGAGCCAGCGCCCATGGCTGCGTCTCATCAATATATTTGTTGGTGCGGCTGACAAACTGGCTGATCGCTGTCAGTGCTACGGAAAACTGCAGGTTTTCCATCGCCTGTTCCACTTTTTCCACCGTAGCATGGCCTGCTTCTTCCAGCGAAGCATCAAATTCCGTTACATTCGAAGCAAACGCCGGGGCTTTGCCTTCAAAATATTTGTCTACCATGGCAACGGTACGGTTCAACAGGTTACCCAGATCGTTTGCGAGGTCGGAGTTGACACGCTCTACGAAGCTTTCCGGTGTAAACGTACCATCGGAACCAAACGGTACTTCACGCAGCAGGTAATAACGCAGTGCATCGAGACCATAACGGTCAATCAGGGTAACCGGATCAACGACATTGCCTTTTGATTTGGACATCTTGCCATCCTTCATCAACAACCAGCCGTGTGCAAACACTTTCTTCGGCAAAGGCAAGTCCAGCGCCATCAACATAATTGGCCAGTAGATCGTATGGAAACGAACAATTTCTTTACCTACCAGATGTACATCCGCAGGCCAGAACTTGTTATACAGGGATGCATCGGATGAACCGTAGCCCAGTGCTGTAATATAGTTGGACAACGCATCAATCCACACGTAAACCACGTGTTTTGGATCTCCTTTAACTTTGACGCCCCATTCAAATGTAGTCCGCGATACGGCCAAATCTTCAAGACCTGGCTTGATGAAATTGTTGATCATCTCGTTCTTACGGGATTCCGGCTGAATAAAGCCCGGGTTCTCTTCATAATATTTCAACAAACGATCTGCATATTTGCTCATACGGAAGAAGTAAGATTCTTCTTTGACCAATTCAACTGGGTGTCCGCTATCCGGGCTCTTGGCCGAGATAATCTCACCATTCTCATTCTTCTCTACATCCACCAGTTGAGTCTCTGTGTAATACGTCTCATCCGGAATGCTGTACCAGCCTTCGTACTCCCCTTTGTAGATATCTCCCTGTTTCAGCAAACGGTCAAAGATATCCTGAACAATGGTTTTGTGACGTTCTTCGGTTGTACGGATAAAGTCGTCATTGGAAATGTCCAACTTGTTCCACAGTTCCTTGATCCCCACAACGATATCGTCGATAAAAGCTTGCGGTGTCTGTCCTTTCTCTTGTGCCTTGCGCTCAATCTTCTGGCCATGTTCATCGGTTCCTGTCAGATAATGAGCATCATAACCGCGTAGACGCTTGTAGCGAACCATCGCATCTCCCGCCACAGTTGTATACGCATGCCCAATATGCAATTTGTCACTCGGATAATAAATCGGGGTTGTCAGATAAAATGTTTTTTGGTCAGCCATGAATGACTTCTCCTCCTTCAAATGTTCCTGCTTCATGTGATCCCTTCGTCCAAAACAACTAAAGAAGAACACAAAAAACTCCCGCCCCTATGGGACGAGAGTTGCTCTCACGTGTTACCACCCAAATTCCCCATGTTTTTCGCAAAACACAGGCTCTGTCGGTCCTTCGACCGCCCATTAACGCTGGATCACGCCTCAGCCTTACGACAGCAGCTCTTAAATCACTGTCTGCACGCTCGAAAGAGGTTCCTCCGGGACCATATTCCATCCTCCTCCCAGACCGGTTCTCAGCTCATCCGGCTCTCTGCACTGGGGGTGTGTCTGTACTTATCCCTTCACTGGAAAATCATATAGGAAAAATATACTGAAATGCGGACCCCTTTGTCAAGTGGACAGCATACTCAAGTTCAATCCTGGCCTGCTTCCAGGCCACCCGAATACTTCAAGCTACATCGTTACTCTGATACCATCATAGACTTTTCCGCCTTTGGTGGCACCAGATCTACACCGCCTGGATGAAACGGGTGGCATTTGGCAATACGTTTCGCTGTTAACAACGAACCTTTGAGCGCACCGTGCACTTCAATCGCCTCCATGGCGTAAGCCGAACAGCTCGGATAGAACCGACATGTTGGCGGTGTTAATGGAGAGATATAGTTGCGGTACACCCGAATGGGTGCCTGAGCAATTCTGCGCGATAACTTCATGGTCAGTGCTTCCCATGAGCGTGCGTGTGTCCCGATGCCGCTTTGGCCGGAGCATGCTCTGCACAGTCCTTACAATATCCAAATACCTCGAACTTGTGGTCCACAACCTGAAATTGCTCAGGCGCATCCGCAAGCTGCATCGGGCAAAAAATAATAGGATATGTCTTCTGACACTTCAGACAGATCATATGATGGTGATGATGATCTTCACTACAGTGCGCTTTGAATTTAACGCCATCTTCGAAGATGACCTGTTCCAGTACACCCAGTTCCTGCATCACCCGCAAATTACGATATACTGTGTCAAAACTCAGTCCGCTGTAAGTCTTACCCATATATTCATAGACGTCCTTGGGTGTAAGATACCCCGGAGACTCGGCAAATAACCGGGCCAGTGTTTTCCGCTGATCGGTAATTCGAAGCCCCTGTGAGGACATGGTTGAAATAATCTGTTCTGTCGACAGCATGATCTAAAGCACCTCCTGTCATACGAGCATTTTGCATCATTCATAGAGCGACAGTTTATTCGGCAAAAGCAAAAACTTTTGCTTTCTTGTATACCTCTAATAATGCATCAAATTACGATTAGAGTCAACGAAGACACCGGGTTAGGTCATTCCAACATCACATAAAAAGGACTCCATGCACATGCATTGCCATTAGTCTAGCTTGAGCTAATGACATTACATTTTGATGGAGTCCCTTCCTGACGGTTCAGATGATCAATCGTTCGGGCGACTTTTGGGGTGAACGGGTATATATGATATAAGCTTTCACTCCAAACCGTCCGTGCATGTTCATGGTATTACTTTTCAGCCGGAAGCGGCGTGAACAGCAGGTTAACAGGCAAGTTACTTCCTGGTGCCGCCGAGAAGAGAATAGTTACACTCTCGCCGTACGAACCTGTGCGATACATAACACTTTGCTCATTAGGTGCAGTTACAGATTTACCTGTGGAAATCTGAACGACCTGTCCATTCACGAGTGCCACACCTGAATATCTGCCTCCACGAGGGTTGAATGAAATCAACGTGCGCGGAGCAACATTATTCAATGTAATTTTGTACAATACACCGAAGTTACCCGCGTTGGACGCTTCAGTGAAAGCCATAGGGTCCGTTCCTACAAGGTTTGGATCACTTGCATTGTCTCCAAGTGGAAGACGTGCAGGTTTCGACCCTACTTCTTGATCATACGTAATGATCCGTGTTGCATTTGGATAGGTACCACGGTTGTGAACTCCATCACGATCCAGAACCGGCAGGCTCGATAACACTTCCATCGGGTCCTTGTTTTCTTCGATCATGATAATGTTGTAATCCAGTTCATAGTCACTGAATACATCCGAATACAAGGAAATGACTTGTCCCTGTTTCATCGGAAGAACGCTCAGATCATTAAGAATCAGCTTGCTTTCTCCTGGCTGGATGTACACTTTCTTTTGTCCGGTACCATTCTGCATCGACTGGAACCAACGGTCAATCGACAGCTTTCCAGCTACCGTTGCAAAAGGAGACGGTCCTGCAAAACCCATGTTTTGCTGGTCAATGGATGCCGTGTATGCATTGTTGTTTGTCGCTACAACATACATTTTTACGCTTTTGCCCGTGTTGTTCACATGGTGAATCATGAAGCGTGTCTGTCCAAAGGAAGATTCCTTGTACACAATGCCTTCCGTATTCACAGTTTCCGGGCTGTTACTGCGGATCAGCAGACTTGGTTCATCATAATAAGTGAAAGGTACTTTCTCCAATGCCGGTACTCCACCACCGTCAAAAGTGAACTTCTCACCGACTGGTGTGAACAATTGATTAAAGTCAGTCACACTATAAAGTGTTTCTCCCGTAATATTGATCATCTTGGTATAGCTATTGCTAGCACCATGTTTATCGGTAACTGTAATCGTTACGGTCTTCGGTCCTGGAACAAAGAATGCAAGTGCATTGTTATCCCATTCGGTTTTTACAATTGCATTCTCATCATCTGTGCTTTGATCAATATAAGTGATTTTCTCACCCATTTTGTATTCTTCTTTATCTGTCGTAAACATTGCCACAGGTGGCAAATTCGGTCTTTCAACCTTAATAGTAACCGAATACGGATCGCTCCATTGACCACTTGAATCCTGGACCGCATAGGTTACTGTGTATACACCTGGTTGGTCGAATGAATCCTGACGGCCTGTCCAACGCTCATCTACAATGCTGAGTCCCTTGGGAGAGCTGGATCTGGTTGTGTAGGTTACCTGGTCTCCGGCAAAGACCTCTTTTTGTACCGTGAAGCTTGCCACCGGTTTGGTACTCAGATTCAATACAACCGTTTTGGCAGATTGATTTACTTTATACGTAATGTCCAGAGCCTGTGTAATTGAAGTCAACGGCACCATGAACGTATTTTTTTGTTGATAAGCCGCGCCCTTCATCGTTCTGGACACACCATTAACGGTATAGATCTTGCTGTTTGTTTTGAAACGCAGCTCATCTTCACCACTAATAATGATCGTTTCTTTAGTTGTGTTATCATATTTGACATCATAGCCAACCCGATCAACGAGAGCACGGATCGCTACATAGGATACACCATTTTTTACAGCCATCGGCTGTCCAGCAAGATATGTTTTGCCATCTTGCATCATTTTATTACTGTTCATATAAAGAGTGAGGTCTCCACCCCGGCCTCCAGCAACAGATGAACCGCCTGTAGATGGTTGCTCCACTTCTACTGGTGCAGGTGCTGGTGTTTCCTCAGCTGTACCTTCTTCGTCCATAGGTTCAATTACCGGCTCAACAGGAGTCGCGTCTGTTCCTGTAGGAACATCTGTCTCAGGAGGGTTCACTTCTTCAGTTGTTTCATTATTTGATGTTGGAGTGTTTGTTCCGGATTTCACTTCGGATTCCGCGATGGTCTGTTCTTTCTTCACAACCTCCACGGATTTAACTTTGGCTGTATTCACTGATGTAGTATCGCTCTGATCTGCTGATTGTGCATTGGCAGGAATCACTGCAAACGCCTGAAACACAGCAAAAGCGGTAAGTATGGACAATTTCTTCTTCAAATTCATTCTTTGTCTTTGGCTCCTTCTGCTCCCATTTTATAAATATCCCCCTCAAAAAGTCATATTATTAGACGCTTGGAACCGGGAAAAGTTGCTAAAAAGTTAAGAGGAGAATTGTAAACTTTTAATAGAAGGAAAATACTATGAAAATAGTTATCTATCAATTATCTTTTTGGCATTCATATCCCAAAATTAACCAATAGAAAATTCCAACAAAAAAATCTCTCCAGGAGATGGTCAATTAGCACCATATCGCAGAGAGATGTAAGGATTAAATAGGTCTAGCGCAAACGGACAGGTAGACTTCCTGTTGGTTGCAGTCCACCGGTTAACACATGGGACAGTACCCGAACAACTGCAGGTGTATTCTCATATGTACATACATAACTACCCGGCCTCGAGATCTCCAGCAGATCATATGGATTGCGTAGAGCAATTACAATCAGCGAATGATTTTTACTAAGCTTTTCAACCAAAAACTGCTGCCCTTTCGGAAGATGACCTGCCGATGTGTACGTACATACGATAACTTGTTCACTATCTGACACATCAGCCAATATCCGATCTGTCTCATCATAAGTGGGCTGCGTTGTAATTTTGTGCTCACGAACTCTGCCTCGCAGCTGCGATAACGCCATACCCAACGATTCTGTATGGGACCATGGTTCATCCACCTCTGTCCGTTGCACAACCTCAGGCCAGATGACATATACGCCCTTCTCTGGGTCCAACGGCAACAGCCCATCATTATGAACGATGGTAATACTGCTTGAAGCAATCTTGAACAACGTCAATTCGTTGGGCTCAGTGGGTTTAGTGCAATTAACAGGTTCGACATCGGTTGCTTCGACCGTTTCACTCGCTTTCGGCGAAACCAGATGATCATTCTGCTGCCCACAGCGCTTTCTTTTCCATGTCATAATACGTTCAACCGCCTGATGAATAACCTCTTCCGAAATGCGCCCCGTTCGAACTGCTTCCACAATGGCTTCCAGCGCAACAACCTGATCTTGCAAGGTATGACTCACCAGAATCAGATCTGCTCCTGCTTCCACAGCACGAACGGCAGCTTCAGCTACCCCATATGGCTTGGATATTGCATGCATTTCAAGACAGTCTGTAATAATAATGCCTTCAAAACCCATTTCCTCACGTAGCAGACCCGTTAACACCTTATGTGACAACGTTGCCGGAATGGGCTCGGGTTCAATAGAAGGGAACATCACATGAGCTGTCATGATAGCATCAACTCCGGCCTCAATCGCCTTGCGGAACGGTAACAACTCCATCTGTTCCAGCCTGTTTCGATCATGAGGTACTGTAACCATACCAAGATGAGAATCTACAGCGGTATCTCCATGTCCAGGAAAATGTTTGGCAGTAGCAGCTATGCCCTGTGATTGATATCCGGTGATGGCTGCTACGCCATGAGCGGCCACACTTTCAGCATGTTCACCATACGAACGCACACCGATAACCGGGTTAAGCGGGTTGTTATTCACGTCGACCACTGGCGCAAGATTCATATCAATACCGATGTTTTTTAACTCACGACCCAGAATTTGAGCACACTCCAGAGTATATTCCGCATTGCCTGTCGCACCAAGCGCCATATTACCCGGCACTTGGGTCATTCCCTCTTGGTCAATCCGTGCAACCATGCCACCTTCCTGGTCCACCGAAATCATGAGTGGTAGGGCCCCTGCTTCAGCAGCCATATCTTGCAGTTCGGCGGACAGCCGTGTCAATTGATCTACACTTTCGACATTACGCCGGAAATAAATGACACCCCCGACGTGATAGTCACGGATTAAGCGAGTAATCTGTTCATCTGCGTGCTGACTGTGAAATCCACACATCAACAATTGTCCTACCTTTTGCCCCAATGTCAGATCATTCAAGGGTTTCATTCGACCTCTCCTCCCGTTTCCCTTGCTACTACAAACCCAATTGTTTACTCTGCCTGTACTCGGAGGGTTTCATGTGGAAGTGTTTATGAAACACCTTGGAGAAGTACCGGCGCTCCTTGAAACCTGTGGCTTCCCCAATCGCTGTAATGCTCCATTCGGTTGTACTCAACAATAAAGCGGCACTTTCCATCCGTTTCTGCGTCATATATTCCACAAAAGTAACACCCATTTGGGTTTTAAATAGTTGGCAAAAGTATCCCGGGCTGATTCCAAGCCAATCTGAGACTTCATCTATTCCCAAGTCCTGTTGCAGCCGTGCGTCCATATACTCACATGCAGAGAGGATCAGTTCCGATACAGAAGGACGTGGTTGCGTTTGTTTGCCCTGAGAGGCATGGGTAACAACCTCTGCAAGTTCAAGGAGTTCCCTCATGGATACAGCCCCTTGCAGTGCATTCCAAAAGTTCACTTCGTGTTCTTCAGCGAGGGCCTGTACTTCACGCAGTTCCCGAAGCATGTGTACAAGCATAAACCGAAGATTGGTTTCATCTATCCTGTTGAAGGATTGTCCTGAATTCCCCATTTGCTGTTTAAGCCGCTCCAATACATCACGTAACCCCTGCTTGTTCCCTTGACGAATCCACCGAGTAACAAACTCCAGATCTTCTCTTGTAATCCATGAGTTAGCCCCTTTGGAGGCCGTATGATCATACGATAAGGTGGTTTCGGGACAACTCGCCTTCAGCACCTTGTCTTCACTCTCCGAATGGGACATCAGTATTTTTTGACAATGCCGGTATCGCTCCAGAATTTGACTTTCCAGGTTCACGGGCACAGCATCCTGAACAACCCTGAACTTCACACTTGAATCCAAGGACAATATCGCATTTAATTCGAGACACAGTTGATGGGCCAGTTCCTCTGAGCGACGTTTCCACTCACCTGATGCCTCCAGCAGGATGCACCACTCCCCTTTGCGGGTCGCAAGAATCTGACAGTCCTCCGTAATTCGATCTGCCACTTCCCTAAGTCTGGAACTTATGGTCTCATGCCATCGTTGATGCTGAAGCTCGGACCAGCCGATAGAATGGCGAAAATAACCGACCGCATCCACCAGCAGCAACGTATACGGTGTAGCAGTTGTTATGAATTCAGGAACAGAGGCAGGATAGGCAACCTTCAATGGTGCTTCTCCTCGCAAAAGGTCAATCAACTGTTTGTGTCTGATCCAGCTTTCCATCTCTTGGCTGCGATAAAGTTGCGATTCGTTTTCCTGACGTCTCTTCTGGATCTGCCCGGCAAGTTCACGCAGTTTATGTTCAAGATTCAGATAATCAATGGGCTTACATATGTATTCATGTACGTTATACTTGATAGCGGTTCGAGCATATTCAAACTGCTGATACCCGGTCAGCAAAATAATCTCACACGTTTCACCCTGCTCTCGCAGCAAACGAATAAGTTCCAATCCATCCATAGACGGCATCCGAATATCACACAAGAGAATGTCCGGATGACTTTCTGTTACTTTCCCCAGCGCTTCTACACCACTTCTCGCTGTACCTGTGATTTCAATCCCCATCTCTTCCCAGGGTAAAATGTAGTTCAGATTCTCCAGAATCGGCAGCTCATCGTCAACCAGCATTGCAGTCAGATTCATCCGGCTTCCTCCTGCTCATATAATGGAATAATGCATCGAATAACTGTGCCATACCCCGGTGCTGAACATATAAATATGCCATACCCGGCCCCGTATTGAATACGAATTCGATCTGCCACACTTCGTAATCCCAATCCCCTGCGTTCCGTTATGGACGATAATGATTCCGCCCCTTCCGCGAGCATATCTTCCGGTGGATCTTCTGCCATATACTCAAATCGTGCGAGCATTTCCTGGGGAATACCGATCCCATTATCCTCAACACATAACACCAGATGACCCCGTTCTGCATATGCGCTTATCCGCAATACACCTGGATAGGTGATCCCCTCAAACCCATGTTGAATACTATTTTCCACCAGAGGCTGAAGGGTAAGCTTAAGCAGAATTGAGCTGTATAGATGGGGTGGAATGTCAATCTCATAGGTGAACAAATCACTGAACCTGTACTGTTGAATCTCCAGATAACTCTGCAAATGTCTTATTTCCTCACCCAGCGGAATCTCCTCCTGATCCTGAATGCTGATACGAAGCATATTGCCAAGTCTGGTCACCATCTCGCTTACTTTGCGGCCCTCCCCTCGCAGCGCTAACCCATTAATGGATTCCAATGTGTTAAACAGAAAATGAGGTTTGATCTGGGCCTGTAGTACACGCAGTTCCGCTTGGGCCTTCTGATCTTGCTCTGCCCGAACGCGACGGAATAATCCCCCGATCCGATCCAATAGTTCATTGAACCCTTGCGCAAGCAGCTGCATTTCATCGAATCCTTTTCCTTCCACCCTCGCATTAAAGTCACCATCATCCACACGACGCATAAACCTTACAAGTACAGCAATGTTACCCGTAATGCGATTCATGAAAAAAAGATTAAAGATCATCGCTGCGAGCAGACATGACAGAATAATGATGACAGACCAACCTGCAAAGGCATTGGTTTCCGCAGATAAGGCTTCCCATGAAGTCACACTGACGAGGCTCCAGTTATAGTTCTTCAGATGATATTGCGAAATGATGCTCTCTTTGCCGTCAAAGACCGTTCTGACACTGCTAAAACCGGGACCGTAACGGCTGGATTCAGCACCAAGGTTTTGCATGTTCTCACCGTTATATATACCTGCAGGATCATAGACGATCAGCCCTTCTTCATTAATTAACAGGAATGATGTATCCTGTGCCGAATCGCTGATTTGTAGGTGACGGAAGATCCGGTCGATCTCTCCTTTTTTGATCTGAACAACAAGCACGCCGATATTTTGAAAATAACTGAGTTCTTTGACCAGTCTGATCTGGGTGAAGACAGGCTCTACCCCGGTTAATTCGGGATATTCCAGAGGTGCGAGCCATTTAGGCACGCCATTAAGTTGCTGAATTTCGTTGAATAAGGGATGCACTTTGAATTGCTGAAAAGGAAGGGCTTGAAAATTTTCTTTGGTGAAAATGGAGACAATCTGGTTATTCTCGGAAGAACGCAAATCATATAAAAAGGCATAACTAATGAACGGATAATTATATAGAAGGGAACGGAAATTGCGCTGGCTGGCATTCAGGGATAACTGATTACCGGTTCCCAGATCCTGCTTGGTCGGATCTTTGGCATTCAACGCCATTTGAAAAACCGATGTCGCTATCCCGTTGTCGGTCACATTATTAATCTGCTGAAATACATTCTCGATATTGTAGCTGATGGCCTGAAGCGCATATTCGGCCTGTTGATTGTATTTTTTCTCAATCGTATGTGATGTGACCAGAAACATGCCAATGCCCAGCGCACACATCGGTACAATAATCAGCAGCAGAAATGCCAAGGCCAGCTTCATTCGCAAGTTCATATCCCGTTCTCCCTATTAACTGGTTCATGGTATTAACCTTTGACACCACCTGCAGTTACTCCTTCTATAATTTTCTCCTGGAGTATAGCGTAGATCACAAGTACAGGTACAACGCTGTATACAATACCTGCCGACATCTGAGCATAGTTCATCTGATATTGATCCCGAAACTGGACCATGCCCACTGGCAGCGTACGCAATTTATCGGTGGATAAAAAATAGTTGGCGAGTAAAAATTCGTTCCAGTTGCCGAGGAAATTAACGATAAAAACCGTAACAATGGCTGGAACTGTAAG
This sequence comes from Paenibacillus sp. FSL H7-0940, assembly GCF_037979415.1. Taxonomy (NCBI): domain Bacteria; kingdom Bacillati; phylum Bacillota; class Bacilli; order Caryophanales; family Paenibacillaceae; genus Paenibacillus; species Paenibacillus sp. FSL H7-0940. Next base: position 1,060,477 of record NZ_CP150280.1, on the reverse strand, counting down.
AGGTATCACTATTTTAGCAAAGATACCCGGGGCCCTCAAGCCGTCCATGACCGCCGCTTCCTCAATCTCCCCAGGCAGAGAACGCATAAAAGCCGCCAGGATAATAATTGTAAAGGGGATCGCATTGGCCACATAGGGCACGATCAATGCCAGATGTGTATCCAATATGCCCATTTTGCGAACAAGCAGATAGATCGGAAGCATAAGTGCATTGTTGGGAATAAGCATGCCCGCCAGAATTAAACTGTACAGAAACAGGCTCCATCTCCGGTGTCTCATCCGGGTTACGGCAAAAGCAAACATGGCGCCGAGGACAATCGTACACGCCGACGATAAAACCGAAATGTACAGGCTGTTCCAGAAATACGTGCCAATCTTGGCATTCACCCAAGCCTCCACGTAATTGTTAAACTCCCATGTTGTAGGCAAACCGAATGGATTCAGGGCGATTTCATTGTTATCCTGCTTGAAGGAAGAGAAAATTACAAATAAAAAGGGAAACAAAATCGCGATCAAATACAACATTAACAACACATGAGGTATACTGCTTTTTATGCTTTTCGCCATCAATATTCCACCTTCTCGCCCCGCCTCGCCACCAGCAGTTGATACACCACAGTGAGCACAAGCGTCAGAGCAAAGATCAGCACTGCAATGGTATTACCATAACCATATTTGAAGTTGGTAATTGCATATTTGATCATATATGTCGCCAGAACCTCAGTGGACCCAGCGGGCCCACCTTTGGTCATGACAATCACGATGTCGGCTGCTTTCATGGCACCTGCGATGGACAACATGATCACCACCGAAATGATCGGCCGTATCAGCGGCAACGTAATTCGCATTGCACGTTGTACCGCCGTTGCACCATCGATTGCGGCCGCTTCATCCAGATCACGGGGAATCGCCAGTATGGCCGCCAGCACCATGACAATGTAAAATCCCGTCCACTGCCAGGCATTGGTCACCAAGATGGACAACATGGCAAATCGGTTATCCGATAACCAGTAGATTGGATCGATTCCCAGCACATGAAGCATTTTGTTTAATAGCCCGATATTCGGTTCATAGATGAATCCCCATAAAATACCGATAACGGCTGTCGACATGATGGATGGTAAAAAAACAGCGGTTTTATACAGACCTTTCAGCCTTTTCACATTGGCAATCAGAAGCGAAAACAGGACGATTAGGGGTACCTGAATCAGTACCGAAAATCCGATGAAAAAGCCGTTATTACGTGTGGAAATCCAAAAACGTTCATCGGTCAGTGCCTTCACATAATTGGATAAACCCACAAAACGTGGCTCAGCCGATACCCCATTCCAACTCGTCAGACTGTAATACAGGGAGCTACCAATAGGGTATAGAAAGAACATTACAAACAGAATTAGGGCTGGCATTACAAACAACGTATAGATTAACGGGCTGCGGAGTGAAGTATTCATGGTCAGCCTCCTTCAGTCACTTCAACGATCGCAGTTTCGACTTGAATTCGTTTATTCCACTGAGGCGTTTGCTTCCTCTTGCACCTTTTGCAACTCTTCTGCCATTTTCTCTGGCGTGGTCTGCCCACCAATCAACTTCTGGATTTGCAGATTGCTGATCTCTGTCGTCACATCGGCCTGAACAAGTGCATCAAATGCCGGGAACGACGTCTTGGACGCATTAAGCACAGCCACAATTTCTTTCATCAGATCATCGGTAATGCTATCGGTCAGCACTTTCTCGTCCAGCTTCATGGCAGGCAACACACCATCTTCCACAAGGCCGCGGATCTGCATATCTTCATTGTAGAAATTTTTGATAAAAGCTTTCACTGCGTCCAGCTTCTGCGGGTCATCCGCCACTGCTGCCGAGAATCCGTATCCATTATTCACATCCCGCATCAAAGACGTCTGATCACCTGCTCCGTTCTCTACCGGAGGCATATTGAAGAATCCAACCTTGCCAATGAGCGATTCACCGCTCTGACCTTCCTTAAATACAGATGATTTCCATGTTCCGTCATACATTAATACCGCTTCGCCACTTGTAAATTGCGTGGTATATTCGGCATACTCAAAGCCCAGTTCACCTTTTTTGAAATAACCCTTATCCACCCATTCCTTATGTTTGGCAAAACCTTGCACAACACCCGGATCGGTCCACTTCGCTTCACCTGTTGCAAACTTTGCGGTAATCTCCGGCCCGGCATACCGGGACCACAGATGGTTGGTTAACATAAGCGGCACCCAGCCCGCCTTAGATGCGGAAGCAAGCGGCACTTTGCCATCAGCCTTGATCTCAGCCAGTATATTATCCAGTTCAGCCATGGTAGTTGGGGCTTTCCATCCTTTTTGTTCGAAGTACTCTTTATTATAGAAAAAACCTTCGCCCGAACCGCCAATCGGCAGTCCATATACTTTGCCTTCATACGTAAACGGTTCAAGGGATGTAAACTGGTCCTGAATGCCCAGCTCTTGCAGGATTGGGGTCAGATCAAGCAGCATACCTTCCTTGGCATAAACTTTGGAATCCGGGCTACCGAACAGTTCAAATATATCCGGCGGGTTACCTGCCGCCATCTCTCCGCGAAGCTTTTCCTTACGATTCACATCGGATTCGACACCATCCAGCGTAAAGGTCAGATTGGGTATCTCTCCCTCCACTTTGTCCACAACATCCTGCAGAATGGCCAGTCTTTTCTGTTTGTCGGCTCCCACCTGTGTGTGGCGGAGAAGCATTTCAACCGGTTCCTTACTTGTTTCCTCCACAGGTGTATTGCCTGCGCCTTGCTGTGGCTCGTTACTTGAGCTTGCACATCCCGCCAAAGTCCATGAAGTGATAAGCAATAATGAAAGCAGTAATGTCATTCTTTTTTTCATCTGGTTGACCCTCCTCAAGATATTGAGCATTTGGCTTTACACTCTGATTATAAAAAGCCGGAGCTTACATCGTAAGGATGACAATTCATCAATGGAGGGATAAAATCCTTCACTGGACCCATAATCTTGCATTTACAATGGATAACAGCAAAAAAACAGCCCCTGCGAAACATGTTCGCAAGGACTGCTTGGGTTGAAATATAAGTTGAACTTAAAAATAATTACACTTGCCACTCCGATGACAGAACAACCTTCCGATCGCTGTTATCCCCAGATTATTTTTAATTCAATTTTACAAAGGTGAAAATCTGGGGATAAAGGCGAACGCTCCGCTTCTTCAGCTTATTTCTGTCCTCTTCGTTCTCGTGTAAAAAATTAGTTCAAATTATATAGATCCTGTATATAACTGTAGTTACTTACCTGAACAAGCCATGCCAGCCGTTTCCTGGCGACCTTGTTCGATCAGGCGATACGCCCGCTCCACTTCTTCTTCACTTGGTGAAGGAACTCCATCCAGTGGATATACTTTACCGAGCGCCTCCCATTTGTAGATCCCCATCTGATGGTATGGAAGAATTTCGAACTTCTCGACGCCATTTAATGTTCCAATAAACCGTCCGAGGTTAAGCAGATCCTCTTCCTCGTTATGAATACCAGGCACATACACGTGGCGTATCCACATTTTCCGACCTTGCTCCGATAACCACTTGGCTGTTTTCAACGTTCTCTCGTTGGATTTGCCTGTCAACTTGATATGTTTCTCATCATCAATATGTTTGAGGTCCAGCAGAACCAGGTCTGTGTGATCCAACAGATCGTGAATCCGTTCCGGTTCGTTAAAACCGTTGCTATCCAGTGTCGTATGCAATCCCCAGCGCCGCTTCACTTCCTTGAAGATCTCGGCTACAAAGTGGGCCTGTAACGTTGGTTCTCCGCCAGATATCGTGAGCCCGCCTCCGGAGCTGCGGTAGTAAGACAGGTAAGGCTCAATTTCAGCCAGTACCTCCTCAAGCGTCATTTCTTTTCCACCATCCAGCGCCCAAGTATCAGGGTTGTGGCAATATTGACATTTGAGTAGACATCCTTGCATAAAAAGCACAAAGCGGATGCCTGGGCCGTCAACCGTCCCGAAAGTTTCGAGTGAATGAATATGTCCGTTAACCATGCTGCCTCTTCCTTTCTGTATCCGCATCCGCTGTGCGTTTAATATGATTTGGAATACCTTGCTCTAGCGGTCTTCTACTAGCAAATTACTTACATCGAGCCATGGAACGTACGGTTGATGACATCCAACTGTTGTTCACGAGTCAATTTAATGAAGTTAACGGCATATCCGGATACCCGTATAGTCAGTTGTGGATAGTTTTCCGGGTGATCCATCGCATCAATCAATTGCTGACGATCAAATACATTAACGTTCAGGTGATGAGCGTTTTGACCGAAGTAACCATCCATCATCGCAGTCAGATTGGATTTACGTGTAGTCTCCTCTTTACCCAATGCTTTTGGCACGATGGAGAAGGTATTGGAAATCCCGTCAAGACTGTGTTCATAAGGCAATTTGGCTACCGAGCCAAGGGATGCCAGTGCACCTTTTTTGTCACGACCATGCATTGGGTTTGCACCTGGAGCAAATGGTTCACCTGCTTTACGACCATCCGGTGTAGTCCCTGTTTTCTTACCATATACCACGTTGGAAGTGATCGTCAGAACGGATTGTGTTGGAACTGCGTTACGGTAAGCTTTGTGCTTGCGAATCATGCCCATGAAGTTCTCGACCAGTTCAACAGCAATGCTGTCTACGCTGTCTTCATTGTTACCGTAACAAGGGAAGTCTCCTTCGATTTCGAAATCAACAGCGATGCCTTGTTCGTTACGAATTGGCTTTACTTTGGCATATTTGATCGCACTCAGTGAATCTGCTGTAACCGACAGACCAGCGATACCACAAGCCATCGTACGTACAATATCACGGTCATGTAATGCCATTTCGATACGCTCATAGCTGTATTTATCGTGCATGTAGTGAATGACGTTGAGGGTGTTCATATACAGCTTAGCCAGCCACTCCATCATTGGTTTGAAGCGTTTCATAACCTCATTGTAATCCAGCACTTCGCTAGTAATGGCAGGATACTCAGGTCCAACTTGTGCTCCGGATTTCTCGTCACGACCACCGTTGATCGCATACAGGAGAGCTTTAGCCAGGTTGGCACGAGCGCCGAAGAATTGCATTTGTTTCCCGATCTTCATAGCCGACACACAGCATGCAATACCGTAATCGTCACCGTAGATCGGACGCATCAGATCATCATTTTCATACTGGATTGAGCTGGTTTCGATGGATACTTTACTGCAATAATCTTTGAAAGCTTCTGGAAGTTTCGTTGACCAGAGAACAGTCAGGTTCGGTTCTGGTGCAGGACCCAGGTTGTGCAGCGTATGCAGGAAACGGAAGCTGTTTTTGGTTACACGCGTTTCACCATTCACGGACATACCACCGATGGACTCAGTCACCCATGTTGGATCTCCACTGAATAGTTCGTTGTAATCCGGTGTACGCAGGAATTTGACAATCCGCAGTTTCATTACAAAATGGTCAACCAATTCCTGAGCCTGTTCTTCGGACAAAATGCCCTCTTGCAGGTCACGTTCAATGTAGATATCCAGGAAAGAAGATACACGTCCCAGTGACATCGCAGCACCGTTTTGTTCTTTGATCGCAGCGAGATAACCGAAGTACAACCATTGGAACGCTTCTTTTGCTGTTGTCGCTGGCAAGGAAATATCGAACCCGTGCATATCGCCCAATTGTTTCAATTCTTGCAATGCACGAATCTGTTCAGACAATTCTTCCCGCAGACGAATGACATCTTCATCAATAACATCAACTTCGAGTGCATTCAGTTCGCCTTTTTTGTTACGAATCAGGAAGTCTACCCCGTACAAAGCTACACGACGATAGTCACCGATGATCCGGCCACGGCCGTAAGCATCTGGCAGACCTGTAATAATTCCTGCTTTACGCGCTGCACGCATGTCGGAAGTATAAGCATCGAATACACCCTGGTTGTGTGTTTTGCGAATGTTTGTAAATATATCAATGACGCCCTGTGGCATTTCAAAGCCATATGCCTCACATGCGTCAATCATCATGCGAATTCCGCCTGTTGGTTGAATGGAACGTTTGAACGGAGCATCGGTCTGAACGCCGACAATCTGCTCTTTGGATTGATCCAGATAACCGGGTTGGTGAGAAATAATAGTACCTGGTGTGTTCACGTCAACGTCAAGGACACCGCCGTTATCCCGTTCTTTTTTGGTCAGATCAGATACGATCTCCCACAATTCTTTGGTATTCTGGGTTGCACCTGCGAGAAATGCTTCGTCGCCGTAATACGGAGACAAGTTGTGTGCCAGAAAATCATTCACATCTACGGATTTGGTCCATGTTCCTTTGGTAAAGTTTCTCCAGCCTGTTTGTTGTTTGACATCTTTTTCAATCACCGACATCGTAATCCCTCCACTAATTTGGATTTCTGGACACATAACATCTTGCTTCATTCGTAGCATTGTGTGCCCAGAGCCGCGATTAATGTGAATTGTTTCACATAAACCGGAACATGTTCTCTCTACTTGGGAACCGGAACCGCGGGATGAATGTTTTTCTTACATTTTCAGTATACGACTTGAGGCTTTCATCATCTGTGATTTTTGTCACAAAGCCAGTGAACTAACTCACTCCACCTGCGCTGTGTCCCATTGACCCCTGTAAATTCACACTTAGCCACTGCGCGGGCAGAACAACTTCCGATCGCTGTTATCCCCGGATTTTTTCAATTTTATATTTCAAAGGGGAAAATCCGGGGATAAAGGCGAACGCTCCGCTTCTTCAGTTTTTTCTGCCCACTCCGTTATTGTGTGAACATCTGGCTCAAACAGCCACATCACGGATTACGTGTAACCTCTATAGAACCCTTTGCTCCTCTATGCTCGGAGCAAATCAAATCTTAGAATAAATCCTGAAAAACAGGTGCTTCGCTCTTCTGTTTTTCTGCCCTCTCGTTATTGTGTGAAAGACGGAAATCGGGGCTCCCCTCTCGGGGAACCCTGATCTTCTTGCCGTAAAGCACGCTTTGTTCTAAATTTATTATTCAAACTTTCCGTAGAAAGCGTTGCGGTATACATCAGCCAGTTCAGTTACCAGCGGCAACTTCGGATTGGCGGTTGTACATTGGTCTTCGAAGGCACGGTCAGCCAGATAATCGACATGTGCTTCAAAGTCTTTGGCATCGAATCCGATCTCTTGGAACGATTCTTCAATGCCCAATGTTTTGTTCAGTTTACGGATGGCATTGATAAGACTGGTTACGCCTTCTTCTGTCGTACGAGCAGGCAATCCCAGTATGCGGGCAATTTCGGCATACCGCTCATCCGCTACAAAGTGCGAATATTTCGGGAACGATGCAAATTTGGTCGGTTTTTTCGCGTTGTAACGAATGACGTGTGGCATCAGGATTGCATTGGTGCGTCCGTGTGCGGTGTGATACTGACCGCCCCATTTGTGCGCCAAGCTGTGGTTAATGCCCAGGAATGCGTTGGCAAACGCCATACCTGCAATTGTGGAAGCATTATGCATTTTCTCACGTGCGAGTTTATCACCTTGCAGCGCAGATTGCTCCAGGTATTGGAATACCAGTTGGATTGCTTTGATCGCAAGTCCATCCGTGTAATCATTTGCCATAACAGATACATAAGCTTCAATCGCATGCGTCAGTACGTCCATACCTGTATCGGCAACGGCTGTTCTCGGCAGGGAGTATACGAACTCCGGATCGACAATCGCTACGTCTGGAGTCAGCTCATAGTCAGCCAATGGATATTTGGTGTTACCTTGATTTTTATCTGTGATAACCGCGAACGATGTCACTTCAGAACCTGTACCGGATGTGGTTGGGATCGCTACAAATTTGGCTTTTACGCCGAGACGTGGATATTTGTAGATCCGTTTGCGGATATCCATGAATTTTTGTTTCAGGTCGTTGAAGTCCGTGTCTGGGTATTCATAGAACAACCACATGGCTTTGGCAGCATCCATCGGTGATCCACCGCCGAGTGCGATAATGCAGTCCGGTTGGAAGCGGCGCATCATTTCGGTTCCGCGATCTACCGTTGTTGTCGATGGATCTGGCTCAACATCGGAGAATACTTCGATCGCTACTGGCATTTGGCGTTGACGCAGATAGTGTTCTACCTTTTCAACATATCCAAGTTTCACCATCATGGCATCCGTAATAATCGCAACACGTGTGATGTCAGGCATTTTGGCAAGATACTGCGTTGCCCCTTTTTCGAAGTAGACTTTGTTCGGCACTTTGAACCATTGCATATTCACGGTACGGCGAGCCACCCTTTTCACATTGATTAAGTTCACAGCGGTTACGTTGGAAGAAGTCGAGTTACGTCCGTATGATCCGCATCCCAGTGTCAATGACGGCATGTTTGTGTTGTAGATATCCCCGATGGCACCGTGTGTGGATGGTGAGTTCACAATAATCCGTCCAGTTTGCAGACGATCTGCGAATTTGCCGATCACTTCTTCATTTGTTGAATGGATAACCGAAGAGTGACCCATACCGCCAAAAGCAACCACTTCTGCTGCACGTTCAATGCCCTCTGCTGCCGTTTTAACTTTGTAACAAGCCAGTACCGGGCTTAATTTCTCAGCCGACAATGGGAATTTGGTACCTACCCCTTCAATCTCGGCCACGAGAATTTTGGTGCCTGCCGGAACTTCAATACCGCACAACTTCGCAATACTCACCGCAGATTGACCAACAATAGCCGGGTTCACCGCACATTTCTCGGCATTAATCGCACCTGCTGTCAATTTTGCTGCTTCATCTTTGTTAACAAAGTAACAGCCATTTGCAATCATTTTTTTCTTCACTTGATCAAAGATCGGTTCTTCAATGATGACCGCTTGCTCGGAAGCACAGATCATGCCGTTATCGAAAGATTTAGACAGGATCAAATCCGTTACTGCCTGATTGATATCCGCGCTTTTCTCGATAAAGCAAGGAACGTTACCCGGTCCTACGCCCAGTGCAGGTTTACCACAGCTGTACGCTGCACGTACCATGCCTGATCCGCCTGTTGCCAGAATGAGAGCCACATCATTGTGATTCATCAGTTCGTTTGTACGATCCATGGAAGGATCATCAATCCACTGAATACAATCCGCTGGTGCACCATGTTTCACAGCCGCTTCCAGTAGGATTTTAGCAGCTTCCCGGCTACAATTCTGTGCAGATGGGTGGAAACCAAAGATGATCGGGTTACGCGTCTTGATGGAAATCAATGCTTTAAACATCGTCGTTGATGTTGGGTTGGTAACTGGTGTAATACCCATGATGATGCCGACCGGCTCCGCAATTTTCTGGAAGCTTTCATACTCGTTATCTTCAATCACACCTACGGTTTTATCGTACTTGATGCTGTGGTACACATATTCTGTTGCAAATATATTTTTGGTGATTTTATCCTCATACACTCCGCGGCCTGTTTCTTCTACGGCCATCTTGGCAAGCATCATGTGTTTATCCAGACCCGCAAGTGCCATCGCTTGCACAATCCGGTCAATCTGCTTCTGGTCCATCTTCATGAATGCGGCGTGTGCTTTATTCGCTTTGTCGATTAACGTTTGAATATACTGACCTGCTGTCGGTTCTTTTGCTGGGGCGACTTCGTTCTTTACAGCCATCTCCCTCATCCTCCTAAAGGTTCGTATTAGTTTGTCTCTCTCGTTTACATTCACATCGTAACATGACAATAAACTTAATTATGTGATTTTTTTCACAAAGTATAACAAATTTAATTTAAGTTTTGTAGTGTCCTTCATACGACCATTTTCACTTCCTATTTAAAATATAGGGCTGTAAAATTCATCCTCTCCATCAAAAGTGAATTTTATCACAATGTTTGAAATTTCGTCATTTTTGCCCCCTTTCCTTCCCCCTCAAACGGTAAGATTAGGTATATACTGAACTTAAAAATTGAACCACCGCAATTTGTACCGTCCTTCCTCCCGGCCGAGATGACCCTGATCAGGACGGCAACGGTTTGCGGCGAACCTCGGAGGCTACTGCTTACTACAGAAGGTCGTCCGATGGACATAAAGGGGAGATAGACTTATGAGAGAACTAACAACTGTACTGGAAAAGCGCGGTAATACTAACTGTTTCTCGGAAGCAAATTTCAACCATCTGCTGGTTACCATGAAAGATAGAACCTATCCGGAAGGTACACATCTGTACTGGGAAGGCGATATCTCTGACAAACTTTATTATATGAAACGGGGCCGTGCCCAGATCACCAAATCCACGGATGAAGGCAAGGAACTGATCATGTACATGTATCAGTCCGGTGATATGATTGGGCAGGCTGATCCCTTCTTTGGCTCTAAACACAGCTTCTCAGCGGAAGTGCTGGAGGATAGTGAGATCGGTGTACTGGAGCATAAAGACCTGGAAATGTTAATCTGCCAGCATTGTGACTTCGCGATCGATTTTATGAAATGGATGGGCATCCACCACCGGTTAACACAGACGAAGTTCCGGGATCTCATGTTATATGGCAAACCGGGTGCACTCTGCTCCACCCTCATTCGGTTGTCGAATTCGTATGGTGAGCCTCATGGAGAGCATGTCATTATTCACAAAAAAATTACCCACACGGACCTGTCCAATATGATTGGAGCCACTCGTGAAAGTGTAAACCGCATGTTAAGCGACCTGCGTAAGAAAGATGGGATTGAATATGACAATGGCATGATTGTCATCAAAGACCTGAAGATGCTGCAAGGAATCTGTCACTGTGAGCTTTGCCCGAACGAGATCTGTCGTATTTAATATTTGACTATGCTGATCGGATCTTGTTTATATATTTAATGAAAAAAAGCCCAGTTCTCTAAAAGAGATTGGGCTTTTTGGTATACTTAGGATGCATTGGTTAATTCGAGCTTTACCGCATCACGTGGATTCAATTTCATGTCCAGACCATTTTCCATTAATTCTTTGTCATTCACCATAATGACCCAACGCTCATTCATACGAGGCGTGACATTCTCGACCGAGACGACAAATTTGTTGTTCTCCGACATTCTTACAATGCCGCTGGACTTCAACACATCGCGAACTGTGCACTCTTGAACGTAGACGCCGGCATATTGACGATTAAGGGTTGGCATAATGTTTCCACCGCTAACCTTGAGTAACGTTGTCTGATATGCAACGCCATCCCCCCCACTGTCAGCGGCTTTCACGTAAATGATCACTTCATCTTTGGCATGAAGCTCCATGTCCCAATCTTCCTGCTCAATATCCTTGCCATTTAATTTGACAGCCCAGCTCAGCGAAGAATCCAGAGAAACTTCACCCACGGATTGAATCCGTTTGCCATCTGCCGTAAAATCAACCAGTCCGCTATTGAGTAATGCTTTTTTGAGTGTCAAACCCTCACTAAAATCTCGCTTAATGGACTTTGTTGCATCAGGCAAAAACGTACTGCCATCTACAGCCACTGTGATTGTATTCGCTGTTTCTGTCTCTTTGACAATTGGCTGCTCAGAAGGCTGTGTCTCACTACAACCAGCCAAGATCGCCAGTAGGAGCAAACATACACCTATGTAACCGGGGATTTTCTTCATCATGTAGGTAACACCACCCTGCGTAAAATCATTCACCCTGTTGTCCATAACCTCTATTATGGCACAACCTTCGGCAAAAAAAAGTGTCAAAGCCGTTACTTTTATAGGCTACCGCCTGCAAATAAGGCTTGTACAAGAAAGAGAGCCTGCACACAGGCTCTCCAATCTATATCATTTTTATGTTCTAATTGGTTACGTTATCATTGGACACTAGCCTGCATGTATGTCCGTCCTCCATCGCCATCTTTCAGATATGGATTAAGCCCGAAGAACTGCTCCTCAGATACGTATACACCTGTCAGCAATCGCCCTTCAAGCAATCCACCGTCAACCTGCACGCAACATGAAGGTGCGTCTACATACTCCTGATACAACGGAATCTGCCCATATTGTTGATGGACCTTGAATACCTTCCCTTGCTCATGCAAAGGGCGTTCCGAGAAATAGGTAGGCACAATGTAACGGGCAATGACATCCAGCTCCTGCACGCTATAAAAGGGTTCATCACCAAGCCATGGTGCAAACATTCGAATCTTCTCATATTGCGACCAAACGACCGCCTGAATCAGCATTTCGGCCTGAACCAGCCGACCTTCTCCCACATCCAGAACCAACCGCTTCCCATGGATGGTTTCTTCCATCTGAGAAGTCATTGAATCAGGTTGTCCCAGCTCACATCCGATACACTTCCAGCCCCTGGACGTTTGAATCCATTTTTGCAGCACCGCCGGAGCTAATCTCGGACCATCGCTGTTCACAGAATGCGTATTCACTTCGGCAAGATCATCCTTAACCGAACGGGAATAGGCTGTGCGCTTAAACAACTCTGCAGCTTTTTTGTAAATTAGATGGACCTGAATGGATGCGCTCTCAAGTTCTGCAATATCTTTTTTGCCGTAGCGTACTTCACGGGATAAGCTTTCTTCTCTCATGACAAGTGGGCCTCCTTCGCTCCGGCCGTCTGTGGCCATTTTCTATAGATTATACTACAACTCATGACAACATGTGCATAGCCCAAGAGAAAAACGCCGATCAACATAGTACTTAAGACAAAAACCCCTGATTTCCACAGAAATCAGGAGTCTATGTCATTCATGCAACAAAAGTGGGTGATATTGCTTATGCGTTAGTCAACCCACTGCTCAGCCCAGTCTTGAATTTGATTCATGACAGGCTGGAGCGCTCTACCTTTATCCGTCAGTTCATATTCAATACGAACTGGCGTCTCGGGATAGACGTGACGAACCAGAATACCTTCACTCTCCAGATCTTTCATCCGTTCGGATAACATCTTATCACTCATGGATGGAATCAGATTGGAGATATCCTTGAATCGCTTCGAACCACTCATCAATGTTTGAATAATTAAACCATTCCAGCGCTTGCCCAAAAAAGAAAACGCCGTCTCAAAACGCGGACACATCCGCAAGTCTTGACCTTCCACATTAATCACCTCTTTAGAGATCACTCAAATCAACTTACATTTTGTTAGTATATTTCATAATAACATATTTAAGCTTCAAAGAAAACGCCTGCAACTAAAAAGTTTAAATTTTAGAAGCATATCATCCAAAATGGATCATACATCCCAGTATACATTACACGCTACGTCGTCACCATGGGAAATATCTTATAACTTCCCCATAGTACTATCTTACCCAAAAAGAACCCAGCTGCCACAGTCATCAATGACTCGGAGAAGGGTTCTTTTTGAATAAAACTTATAATTTCCATTACACGATTGAGTTAGTGAATTAGACCAGCACGCCACCAAATGGTCTTACAGGTTCGCTCTTGCCAAATTCCGGCTTAAAGCTGCGGGCAGGATATGCCCATTTCACAGCATTGCTGATCACTCTTAATATTTCCGGTTTGTAATAGGTCGGATACGTCTCATGACCTGGTCGGAAATAAAAGATTTTACCTTCACCACGCCGGAACGTACATCCGCTCCGGAATACTTCCCCACCCTGGAAGTTACTTACAAACACCAGTTCATCCGGTACTGGAATATCGAAGAATTCGCCGTACATCTCTTCTTTTTCCAATACAATCTTGCCTTCGATGCCATCCGCAATCGGATGAGATGGGTTAACACACCATACAATTTCCTGCTCGTCAGCTACACGCCACTTCAGATCGCAGCTGGTTCCCATCAGCGCTTTGAATGGTTTGGAGAAATGACCTGAATGGAGCACAATCATTCCCATGCCGTTCAGCACTCGCTGCGCAACCTTCTGTGAGATCTCATCGCTTACGCGATCATGTGCCATATGTCCCCACCATATGAGCACATCTGTGGAATTCAGCACTTCATCACTTAATCCGTGTTCAGGCTGATCAAGTGTAGCTGTACGAATAGCAAAGCCTTCGCCGCCAAGTCCGTCAGCCAGTGCTCGATGCAGACCATCCGGGTAGACTTCCCTTACTTCATCGTGAATTTTCTCATGGACAAATTCATTCCAAATGGTGACGTTGATCATATTCAATTTCCCCCTAGTGTAGCTCTAAACCCACCACATGTCGCCCAGCGGTTCTTCGATCAATACTTGCTGGAGATTTTGCACGGCTTTAGAGAATCCTTCTTCAACCGACATCAGACCGTCTTCGTGCTCAATACTTACTACATAATCATATCCGACCAGACGCAGGGCACTCATAATGTCTGCCCAAGTCTTGTTATCATGTCCATAACCGACCGAGCGGAACTGCCAAGCCCGATCCAGCATATTGGTATAGTCCTGCATATCCGTTACACCGTGTTTGTTCACGTTGACCGGATCAATCGTTGTATCTTTTGCATGGAAGTGATGGATGGCTCCTTCACGTCCCAAGATGTGAATTGCCTGAACCGGATCAATACCTTGCCACCACATGTGACTTGGGTCCAGATTGGCTCCGATCACTTCACCTGCTGCTTCACGCAGTCTCAGCAGGGTTGCTGGAGTATGAACGGAGAATCCACCGTGCAGCTCCAATCCAACTTTTACGTTACGATCTGCTGCAAATTTACCCCACTCTGTCCAGTAAGGGATCACTTTGTTCTCCCACTGCCACTTCAGGATCTCCTGGAAGTCATTTGGCCATGGTGCAACAGGCCAGTTCGGATATTTGGCATCCTCATGGTCTCCCGGACAACCGGAGAATGTATTCACTACAGGTACTTCCAGCTTCTCAGCCAGTTCTACCGTTTTAACAAAATCATCGTGAAATCCTTTGGCAATATCCTTTTGCGGATGTAGCGGGTTACCGTGACAGCTGAGTGCACTGATCGTCAAATCGCGTGATTCCACTGCATTTTTGAAGTTTTTCAATGCTGTAGGATTGCTTAACAACTCATCTGGCTTACAATGTGCATTGCCTGGATGTCCGCCTGTTCCGATCTCTACTGCTTTTAATCCCTTGGATGCTACATAATCAAGAGCATCCTCCAATTTACGTCCTCCGAATAGTACCAAAAATACGCCGAGTTTCAAGTGCGATTCCTCCCTGGATTAGATATCGTATGATTGCTGAATTCATGAATATTGAACTGTATACAATTACCGTTCAGATCACATGCCTGTTTGATTAGTGTGGAAAATCGAGAGTGTTTCTATCCTGAAATTGAACGTAAGAATACTGGTTATTCTGCTTCACTCGTAAGAGCATCAAGCTTCGAACACTTTTACTCAGACTAGTGGGATTCCACGGTTTCAATCTCAGTTTGAACTGTGCGAGTTACTGCAAAAGAATCATAGCTGCTTTCCAGATGTATGTGCTTGCCTTCAAGTGAAGAACGCTGGAATGAATGCATGGCTTCCAGTACGTGATAAGCAAGCTTGCCACTGGCTTTGTGTTCCCGTCCGGCACGAATGGATTCAACCATTTCCGTTACGCCGATGCCTCGTTCGTTTTGTCCACTTTCGAAGACTGGTTTGACCGTCTCCCAAGTGTCTTGACCGTATCTGCGAACCTTCACTTCCCCGTTAAAATAATTGGGGTCCGGTACACTAAGCGTACCTTCTGTACCATAGATTTCAATACGTGGCAGATCCGAAGCTCCACGAATATCAAAACTGGTGATCATGGTTGCAATGGCACCCTCTGCAAAATCAATGGTTCCTGCCAAGTGGGTAGGCGTCTCTACTTGCAGTGCTGTGCCTTCCTTCGGCCCAGAGCCAATCTTGCGATCTGCAATCTGTATGCCTGCCGAGGCGCTGATTCTGCGTATCGGTCCAAGCAGCGTAATCAGAGCAGTCAGGTAGTAAGGTCCCATATCAAACATCGGTCCGCCACCTGCGACATAAAAGAACTCCGGATTAGGATGCCAAGCCTCTGGTCCTCCACCCATGAAGAATGAAGTCGCTGCAACCGGCTTACCAATCAGCCCATCCTCAATCGCTTTACGAGCTGTCTGTATGCCTGAACCAAGGAAGGTATCCGGTGCAGAACCAACATACAATCCCTTTTCCTCAGCCAACTCAACAACTTTGCGACCATCCTCAAGAGAAATTGCCAGCGGCTTCTCGGCATACACATGTTTGCCTGCTTCGAGTGCAGCCAGATCGGTCATGGCATGACTGCCAGGAACCGTAAGGTTCAACACAAGTTCAATTTCGTTATTTTGCAGCAACTCATCTACATTGTAAACGTTTGCGATATTAAATTCATCTGCCCGTTCCTGAGCGCGTTCACGAATCAAATCCGCAACAGCCACGACTTCAATGACCGGGTTGTTTTTGAGATTTTCCAAGTAGATGGCGCTGATGTTACCACACCCGATGATGCCTGCTTTCATTTTCTCCACTGTGACGTTCATCTCCTTACGCATGGTGAAAATCTGCGTTTGAATGGTTGAGATACATATGTTTTGTTGGATGTTTCCTGTTCCTTAAATCTAATACTATGGTATTCCGTTTCAGCTTCAATTAAAATGAATAATATGATTGAAACATGAACTATCTGGTCATAATTTTCAAATTGCAAGGAGTATGCCCATGCCGACAGATCAATCCTGCCAAGTTCTTACAGCAGGCTTTTCATTTCATCGTAAACCCTACGCTATGGTGCAGCCTGAAGGGGTGAAGAACTACCTGTTAAGACTGCAAACAGACGGACGTTGCCGTGCACGCATAGACGGGGACATGTCCCTGGTGGATGCGGGCGATCTGCTTCTTTTTGATCCTGACGAACCCTATGAGTTGAGAATAGACAATGAAACCAATCCGATGGGAGAACGACTGGTGGAGAGTGGTGACTATCACATCTTCTTTAATGGTTCCTGGGTGGATGAGTGGTGGAAACGGCACAAACGGCCGACCCGGATCAAAGTCGAACTGACGGAAAGTCTTTTGGTCCTGTTTCGACAGCTCGTACTGGAACAGCGCCGCATCTCCAATCCTTATCCGGAAATTTCAAGTTATTATATGCGGATTTTATGTCTCGAAGTGGATCGTCTGCTCGCGGAGCATCCAACGATAACCAACACCAATTATGTGGCTTATGAGATCAAAAACTACATTGAAGAAAACGCTTCCTCTTTATTCAAGCTCGATGATGTGGCAACACATATTGGCATCAGTGTCTCACGGGGTGTTCACCTCTTCAAAGAAGCGTTTGGCAAAAGCATCATGCAATACACGCTTGACGTACGGCTGAATATGGCCAGGGAACGGATTATTTTCAGTCCAATGACCCTGGAGCAAGTGTCTGAGTCTTCCGGCTTTAACAACTATACCTATTTTCATCGGGTATTCCGTTCCCGGTTCGGCATGTCGCCGAAGGAATTCCGCGTCATTCACCGGGAACAGATGTAATCATACCAGTATACGTAAGTTGAACTTATTTGCGCGCGGCTATGGCCTCGGATACAACCATCGCCAGATCTTCATTGCCAAACATGGACAACACGCCAAGTACCGTATCATCCGGGATTTCACCGGCTTCCTCCTTGGATACAATCAGCTTCTGCACCTGCTGCAAACGCTCGTTGCTCTGCTGATCCGGGTAGGCTTGCCGGTACATCTCTTCCGGGTCCAAACCATTATTGACACACCACTGGGCAAATACGAGGATCATCATCTCTTCTTCCTGTTTATAGGTTTCTACAACAGCTTCCTCGATCTGTTTATTACGTTCCTTTTCATATTCATCCATAACTTGTATTCCTCCGTATGTGTATTCTGCAATTATTTGCGAATCAATTGTTCCGCCAGTTCATGACTGTCCATGACGTGACTTGCACTGATCAGGCAATCATCAGGTGAGTCCAGACAAGCCAGGAAATTATCAACTGCTCCGCTAAAACCTCTGCGTGTTAACACGGTTTCCCAGCTCCCGAACGTTTCTTTGGTTTCCAGACTCCCCTGTTCCATGCAGCTGATCGTGTCCATGTTCACCACTTCAACAGATCGTCCACCACCATGCAATTCGATCTTCTCCAGATCTGCCCCAGCTTCACGCACCATATCGAATCGACCGTAGGCTGTTCTGCCCAGCTTGGCCGTTCCGGTTGCGTGCAGCAGTCTGTCCAGATCATTCTTCCGAATCCATTGATGAAGCAACTCCACATTATGATCCGAGTACCACAACATCAGATCCAGCATATGGATGAGATCATCATAGATGGTTTCTGCCGCAGGACGATCCTGAATGCCTGTACGATGTTTGGTCACTGTCAAGGATTCAAAACCTTTTCCATCCTGCATCCATTCTTTCGCTTTTTGGTACATCGGTGCGAATCTACGGTTAAAGCCTACTGCGAGTAGCAGCCCTTGTGCCTCGGCAAAAGCAGTCATCTCTTCCGACTCCCGAATCGTATAGGATAACGGTTTGTCTACGTACACGGCTAATCCCTGTTCCAGACATTGCATGACAATGTCAAAGTGCGCTTCCGTTGCTGTATGTACAAACACCGCATCCAAGTCCCAGGACAACAGTTCCTTCAGATCCGTTGTTCCCCGTTCTAATCGATACGCCTCCTGAACGGCTTTGACCGGCTCCGGAGATCGGTTCATAATGCCTACAATCTCCACGTTCGGATGAGCTGTTAACAGCGGCAAATATACTTTACGTGCAATATCGCCGAGGCCGATAATTGCAACTCGTTTACGTTGGGTTGTTTCCATGATGATCATTCCACCTTCAGTTCGGTTCTATATTTCCACGTCCTATAGTGTAACCCTTCGGACAGCAACTTGCCAGTGATTGCAGCACACTTCGCACGAATTGTTCAGACAATGGGCGAACGTGGTAAACTTAGGAGGAACAGCAGTACAGATCGGGACACGACCAGACCTGCCTGATCTGAAAGGAGCGTTTGGGATTTTGCGAAAATGGTTATGGCTTCTGTTATATGTTTTACTTGCAGGAGTCACGTTTATTTACAGATATGAACTGCTGGCCTGGACAGATCTTCATCAGTCCATTCCGCTGTTACTCGCCATGGCAACATTGTTTGCTCTTGTGCCTGTAATTCCTTATAAGTTTGTTATTATCGCCTTTGGTTACAGTTACGGTACCACCACGGCAGCCTGGATATGCTGGCTTGGCACCACACTTGCAGCCATGCTCGTGTATGGCGGAGCAAGAACCATCTTCAGACATCAGGCGAGATCGTACCTCGAACGTATTCGGGGTCTGAACCGTTTTACCACATGGATGGAAGCACATCCGTTCATGGGTGTCATGTCGATGCGACTGTTGCCGATCGTGCCTCAGATGGCCGTTAATATCTACGCAGGTATAACGTACACGCCATTCTGGGTCTTCATGCTTGCCACGGCCATTGGGAAAATGCCAGCGATTTTTGTATTTGCCTATGCAGGTGCACAAGCTGAAACCTCAATCTGGCTGAGCTTGGCCATCCTTGCCGGATATCTGGTGTTCATGGCCATTGTATTGCTCTTATTTCGCTTTCGGTCACGCAACAAAGCCTGAATTCAGAATTCGCAAACCGTTCAGATTCAGCTTGTTTTCATTCCGGCTTGGTTGGCTCGCCAATTCAGGATATAATAGAAGAGCAAGCCTAATGCTTGTGTAACAAGTTTAATAAAACGGTAGATTGCTGGAGCTCGAACATGAGCGCTAAATCTTCATCAGAAATGGAGTGACTATAGCATGGAACAACATTCAAGTGAGTTAGCAACTTTTGCAGGCGGATGCTTCTGGTGTATGGTATCCCCCTTTGAAGAACTGCCCGGTATTCATAAGATCGTATCGGGTTATACAGGAGGACATACCGAGAATCCAACATATGAAGAGGTCTGCTCGGAGACAACAGGACATGTAGAGGCTGTACAAATTACGTTTGACCCTGCCATCTTCCCTTATAAGAAACTGGTTGAACTGTTCTGGCAGCAGATTGATCCTACGGATACAGGCGGACAATTCCATGACCGCGGATCTTCCTATCAGACGGCCATCTTCTATCACAGTGAAGAGCAGCGCCAGATTGCGGAAGCTTCCAAAGCGGAGCTGGGACAAAGTGGACGTTTTGACAAACCAATCTTCACACCCATTTTGCCAGCCAAACCGTTCTATGAAGCGGAAGAACATCATCAAAATTATCACCGGAAGAACCCTGCCCATTACAAACGCTACAGCAAAGGTTCTGGACGTGTAGATTTCATCGAACGCAACTGGACCGGTAACGTGGATAAAGACGGGCTGAAAGAGCGTTTGACGCCGCTTCAATATGAAGTTACCCAGAACAGCGCGACCGAGCCTGCATTCCATAACGAATTCTGGGATCACCACGGTGATGGTATCTATGTGGACATCGTATCTGGCGAGCCATTGTTCAGTTCTACCGACAAATACGACTCCGGCTGCGGCTGGCCGAGCTTCACACGTCCATTGCGTGACCACAACGTGAAGGAAAAAACCGATCTCAGCCACTTCATGATTCGTACCGAAGTGAGAAGTCGTGAGGGTGATTCCCATCTGGGTCACCTGTTCAACGATGGTCCTGCCGAAGCAGGTGGAATGCGTTATTGCATCAACTCTGCTGCACTTCGTTTTGTACCCAAAGAAGACTTGCAAAAAGAAGGTTACGGTGAGTACGCCGTCCTTTTCCAATAAGTTATAATACAAATACAAAAAGAGCAGTGGGATGATCCCGCTGCTTTTTTGTCGTACATTCTTGTTTTCATAGACGAACTATTGTTGCACGAGAATGCGTTGATTAGGTTTGGCTCGAAGAGATTTCCGAATTCAATTGATTGGCAGGAGCCGTCTGATCATTACGAAATTGAATTCGCATCGCTGGAACAATACCCAGGATCATCACGGTAACCGAGATTGCGTAGACGATAAAAATGGATGTGCTGTTCATCAGTACACCTGCCATGGAAGATCCAAGAAGCATACTTCCTATGAATAAAGGTGTGATGGTGCCATTCACTCTCCCGATCAAGTGCTCATCTATCCGAGTGACCAAGTATGTGGAGATGATGACGTTGATAAATGCCATACTGATTGAGCTTAAGAAGCTGATCAAAAGGGTCAGCCAGAACCAACTGGATAACACTTCCCCCATCGTGGCTACAGCCAGACACAGCACACCTACAAGCAGAGTTAAGGTCTGGTTCAGCTTAGCACTTACAGCAGCCGCAATACCTCCTCCAATCAATAAACCTATTCCAGATGCACCAGATAAAAACTGTAACGACGTTGCTTCAAGTCCCAGACGTTCAGTGATCAGAAATATTCCAAGTGGACTGATGAGACCCGCCGAAAGCCCTATACAGATGAATACCAGACTAAGCATTTTTAACGAGCGAGATCGAGCAACATATTGCCAGCCCTCTCTGATATCCGCTAATAATGAGGTATTTGTTTCCCGCTGAGTGGCGTCTTTAGGCAGAAATGTGAGTAGAAGCGCAGAGATGAGGAACAGAATGAGTAATGCGTACATGGATGCCTGAATTCCCATTGCAGTGTATATAAACGTTCCGACGATTGGTCCCAGAATTAAAAACAACGATTGACCACTCTGTGTAATAGCAATTGCAGATTGCAAATGTTCTCCCTTTACATTTCGCCTCACAATCTTTAGAGAGGATGGTTGAGAAAACTGGCTAACGATAGAGGATACAAACGTGGCTACGTATAGAATCTGCCAATACCCGGAAGATAAAACACCGATAATCATGACAATAGACAACGCGCTCAGAATATCCCCCAGTATCATCGTACGTTTGGGATTCCAGCGATCAGCAAGTGCACCGCCTATGATGGAGAAAACAAAAATCGGGGCATATTCAAGCACGGTAATCAGCGAGACGGCTATTGGACTTCCCTGAGTTCGATCCATCACATAATAGAGGATCGCCATATTCCGGATCCATATCGCCAGATTTTGCAGCAGATCAGACCCTGTCACGATTAAAAAAGCTTTATTCCTGAACAATGAGTTCATTCTCCATCTCCTCTTTTAAACCGACTGTCCGGTTTATTAATATTTAAAAAGAAAAACTGACTTTACATCAGCTTTTCATGGTTAATGTTGTTGAATGCCTGCCAGCAGACCGGCCATGCCTTTGTGGTAAATACGACGAATATCCGTCAGGTCCTTCTCATAATAGAGTGTAGTCAATCCGCTAAACAGACCGTAGATAATGTGCATTACATCCTGTGGGTCATCCGGTTTTAACTCCCCATCTTCCATCCCTTTAGTAATAATGGACTCGTATGTCGCATACGGAATTCGGATCAGGGAAAGCATCTCATCAAGCATCTCCTGACTGACGACCTGACCCGAGACAAACTCGTTAATGGCGTGATTCAGCGGGTTAGCCAAATCATCCACGTAATGATCAGCAAGTCCGTACAATTTGTCTATGGCAGTCTTATACCCGGATTCTTTGTCCAGCCAAGCATCCATCCAATCTTCATTGTTAAGCTTGATTAGATACATGAATAACTCTTCTTTGCTTTTGAAATGATAATAGATGCTGCCTTTACTCCGATTGTTAATCGTACATATGTCTTCCATGGAAGTTGCACTATATCCCTTTTGGGCAAACAGTTCCTTGGTATTACGTGCAATGTCTTTCTTTATCTGGGTAACATCTTTTCTTCGTTTAACTTCGATTGGAAAAACCTCCATAAATTAAACCGACTATTCGGTCTAATAGTATCACAGCACAAATACCCCGTCAATTCAATTTGCTCAGGCACCCTCTCATTTGCTGTTTCAAAAGGATGTACAAGAGAGTGCCTGGCTACAATTCAGGAAAGAAGTCGTCACATCATACTTACGATCCAACCGATCCAATACGCAAATGGAATTAATAACAACTGTGCCAACAGTGTACCGAATAAACGGGATACGAGCATGCAACCATAAATCTGATTCATGCGATCCAAACGGATCTCGCCACGTAATGATCGGTCACTGAGCAGGGAAATCCGCGGATCAATCAGGATGGTTAACAAAATAGTCGCTATTCCGTTAATTAACCCGGTTGATTGGGATGCAGCTACAGCCTGCCCTGGGTAAAGGTACGCTGCGTATAAGCTGGACAGGACACCTGTGGTATAGATTGCGGTTACCGCTACATTAAGCAGCATTAACCGTCTTGGCATCCCATGTTGTACCAATCGTTTGGCCATCTTCCAGGATGGCGGGGTGATGTAATACGTTGCATTTCTAATCTTGCTTCGCTTCAGCATACCGCGAACCATCGCAGGGATGGAACCGGCTGCTTCAAAATGTACAACCATTCTTGATGAGAGCTTCACCATGGTTGGAAAGCACAATATGGCTAATGCCGTTCCAATTGTTGCCGCACCCATTAACCAGTGCAGCTGCGCCGCAAAGTGTGGATTGGTTCCACGTGTTGCAGTATCCACTAGATTACCTACCATCGGACCCTGGGCCATATTCGAGGTTCGAGAAACCAACAACAAGATACCTGCCAATGAAATAGCCAACGCGATTCTGCGGGTGCGTAATCCACCGAGGCGGAGCGCGTATGACAAGCTGTCTGCGGCATGAATCAGCATGGTGAACAGCATAGGGATTGCCAGACTAATACTAAACATATGTATGTACTCCTTTATATTCCTGTTATTGAACTTATTTCTTTCATGGACAGCATTATACTCCTCTGACTTGCAAAAGTATAGGAACGAGATCCTTCTATATGAGTTGAACTAAAGAATATTTACACTGGACACTCCGATGACAGAACAACCTTCCGATCGCTGTTATCCCCAGATTTTTTTGATTCCTTTTATAAAGGGATAAATCCGGGGATAAAGGCGAACACTTCGTTTCTTCAGGTTTTTTCTGTCCTCTCCGTTTCGTGTAAATGTTTATTTCAATTTATATAGATCATCGGTAAATGCACTTACGACCTCGGATGTTCATCGTTTATCCCTCACCTCAGAGGGTAATATACAACTAATCCATTATTGTACAGGAGGGGTTCATATGCCTTGGAACAAACAGGATTATCCGGTATCCATGAAGAACCTGGAACCACGTGTTAGACATAAAGCAATTGAGATTGCTAATGCTCTGCTCGATGACGGGTATGAGGAAGGGCGCTCGATTGCTATAGCGACAGCTAAGGCGGAAGAATGGGATGAAAATCATCCCGCACCGGAAAGTTCGAAATCGGACTCCACATCTTCTTCCGAAAATTCCAACCGTAACAAGTCGTCTTCCACAGATCGTCGTCATTCTGAGCCCGTTTCTTCGTCCAAAAGTCATGATAACATCCATGTCGTGCCTACCGACTCCGGTTGGGCGATCAAGGAAGAAGGAAAGTCTACCTATCTGTCCACATTTGATACTAAGGCAGAAGCTGTAAATAAGGCCAAAGAACTGAGTAGCAAACAAAATATTCGAGCGATTATCCATAATCAGGATGGTCAGATTGCTTCTTCGATCAAACCCTGAATGAATCGGAAAACAACAAAATCCCTTTTGCTGCTGAAGAGCAGTCAAAAGGGATTTTGTATGAACTTTAACTATCAAGACCTGAATGTGCATACAGGTTATAGTTGTTCTGAAACGTATGGTTAATTGGATACACCTCTAGCCACCGTAGTCCGTTGTGAAATAGCAGCAGCGTTAACTGCCTTGGCTGCAGCCGATGGCATCGGCAATTTCACAGCCGAAGTTGTAACCACGGTTCCGCGAGCCGGAACACTAACGACGTACGTGATGACTTTGCTGGCAATCCATACGGCCAGAATCGTATATAAAGTTTCTTTTACCGGAAGAAAGAAAAGCGACAATCCCAATACAAAAGCATCGCTGACAAAGAAAACTGTTCCCAGCTTCCATCCCTTCCAGCGGCTAACCAGCACGGCGAGAATATCGTCTCCGCCTGTCGCTCCACCGAATCGAAGCACGATCCCAGCGCCTACCCCTGTCAATATACCGGATAGAACTGCCGGAATCCACAGATTTCCGTTAAACGACAATACCAGTGTGGAGTATCGTTCAAAGCCGTCATAGAATAGGGAAAATGCACCGACGCCAAGCAATGCCTGAATCATGAATTTCCAGCCTTTGAGGAACCAAGCCAGGATCATGACCGGAATGTCCAGTAACAACATACCGATAGCAGGTGATAAGCCTGTTGCGTATTTTCCGAGCAGGGCCAGACCAACAAATCCGCCCTCCGATAAATGATTCTGAAAGTTAATGTGATAATAAGCAAAAGCTAAAATAAATGTACCGAGTAGCATAATGGCGAATTTGATCGCCTCTGTTTTAACGTGTTGTAAGGTTAACGATGTTCTCTTCATTCAGGTTCCCTCGCAGTTTGTAGGTTGGTTTTTTAGACCGACCGTACCCTGCAAAAGGTAAGCCTGGAAGAAATCATCGTGTACGTCCTTCGAATATTCATTCCAATCCCCTCTTTCGCAGAGTCAGCCGTTTTTTTGAACCGGTTGGTGTACTCTACAAGGGGCGCTATGTGTATGAGAGATCGTAACGTTTCCAGATCGTCCTTGGGGAGATTGTCCTTCGGGAACTCATGGTATCCTGATCCTTTCTGTTCTGTTGTGGTTAGCTGTGCTCAGTTAAACTGAAAAATAACTACAATGCATAAGCTTGAACATTTAATTGTACACTTACACTTGGATTACAGTACCCTCTTTTGATCGCGGTTATCCCCGGATTTTTGGAATTCCATTTTCCCTCTGGGGAAAATCCGGTGATCGCTTATGCTTCCGAAGCTGCTTTCATTCAAAAAGCTTTCAGGCGAACGCTTCGCTTCTACAGATGGGTTCTGCACTCTTCGTTCTTGTGTAAATTGTAAATCCAACTTACAGCAGTTGCAAGTTCATTCAGTTTAAACACCAAAGCTAACTTGCTTGTTCTTCTATTATATAACACCAACGTGACCGGGTCTAAACAGTAGACCCCTCAAAAACAGGCATAAAGTAGCCTTTGGACTGCTCCAGCAGTCATACGGCAACACCAGGATAAGCAATGCTTGCTAATGGTGCAACCTGCTCCTTTATTCTATGACCAAAGCTTCCAAAAATAACTGTCAGTCACCCAACTGTTACAAATTGGGGCCTTTTTTTATTTTCTTGCGCTTTTTAAAGGAATCATTTTCCTTTCACACATACACTATAGCAAACGTAATCGGCTTATTCTTTGTCCAGTTCAGACGTTTCCAGACTTACTCTGTTGTTTATGGTATAATATAACAATTGAATCCCACTACCGTTTAAGCGAGGCGGATTGATGAAAACGTTAAAGCCAAGAGTCTTTATTGGCTGCTCGCTGGAAGCGAAGCCGATTGCAGCCGCAGTACACGAAAACTTACGTTTTTCAGCCGAAGTTACCCCTTGGTATTCCGGGGTTTTTAATCCAAGTAGCTATACCATGGACGATCTGGAAGTAGAGGTCCGTACGACTGACTTTGCCATTTTTATTTTTCATCCGGATGATATATCCAAAATCCGCGGGAAGTACTACGCGTCAGTCCGGGATAATACAATGCTGGAAATGGGTCTGTTTATGGGTCGTCTGGGACGAAAACGTATTTTTTTCATTCTTCCTGAGGATATTACAGACATCAAGGACACAACCAAGGTCGAAGGATTGCGTATGCCCACAGATCTGCTGGGGTTAAATCCACTCGTATATGAAATCCGTTCTGACGGAAAGTGGGCACCAGCCGTGTCCGTGGCATGTTCCAAAATCGCAGACAGTATTGAGGAACAAGGACGCTGGAGTGATCCAGAATTGGAGAACATCATTGAGAAGCATAAACGCACTGAGGGAGAAGCAAGGTTACAACTGCTTAAGTTGCTGCGATTCTTTAGGGAATTGCTGCGTACCCGCAAAGCAGATGCCAAGATGCTGGAGCGAATGAGCGATGCCTTACGTACTGCCTTTGTCTCTCATCCTCCATTCGCTGTACGTGGCACAGCCATATACCGTACAGATGACAGTGGTTACATCGAGCAATTATGTGGTAATGTTGGAGAACCGGGGAGAAAGTATGACTTGTCCGCTAACGACGACAAACAACCGGATGATCCCAAGCGCATCCTGGTGATTGATTCTTACCGGGAGAATAAAATCAAGATTAACCTGTATGATGATTACCTTGAGAAAGAGTATCTGCTATGCTATCCTGTAGCCAAGAGGTATGTTATCACCGTTCACATTATTGGACATATTGAAGCGGATGAGGCGGTATTTCAGCAGATTGACCTACAGAATCGTCAACTGTTCAACGCCATCAACGATTTGTTAGGAGGCGAACCGGAATGAAACCGGAAACGAAAAAAATAAGCAAGCGCTGGGGCAGCGAAAAAAAGGTACGCCTCAGTTCTGCGCCCGAATCATCACGACCGGTTCCGGAACCCAAGGAAGAAGATCGTTTCCACAAGCCGGCCGTACCGCTAACTACCATTGGGCCCTCCCTGAAGGGCAAGGAAAGACCTTATAAGGTCATCCTTGAAAAAGAGGCGTTCTACGAAAAGCCTCAATATCTTGCATAATTCCTGAACACATCATCAAACCTGCCGCTGAATCGGCAGTATTCCATAGGCCCCGCCGCCCAAGGCAGGGGCTTTTTTGTTGCTCATTTTCGCTAAAATAAAACTGCTTCTACTCGTTGACCTGGTGCCATCGTGTTGCGGCAAGACCTCCTTGAATCATGATCATAATCGTAATAGCAATTCATTGCAGTAATTCATTGCTTGTAATTACTTCTGTAGCAGACTGCATTGCATAAGGCTTATTTGGTTTATGGCCTTAGGTTTCCTGCAAAACCCATAAATTATACCTTATTTTGGAGCAGGCTTGTCCCTAAATCCCTAGCCTCACTCACTATCTGTACCTTTAGGAAAATGCGATAATGTGTGCTTCCAATATTTCTCGGTTGTATTGTGTATCTCCATTACATATATTGATTATAATATAGGAACACGTGTTCTGTAAATATAAAATTCCAATTAAAGGTTAAGGAAGTGAACATATGACATCCTCAACTTCCGCCCCATCCCCTGCGGATGAAGACCATCGTCTGATTAAAGGTCTGGTTGTGCGCACGCTATTGCTGGATGTACTTGAACGAGATATTCACACACTGGATACGTTGCTGCTGAAGATGCCCGAAGTCTACATTCTGTCGCTGACCCGCATTCAAAACAATGTGCTCAAGGAGATGTTGGCCCTTCGTAAACAGATGAGAACCCGCGGTGTCAAAGTACTGGAAGAGAAACGGGAAGCCGAGGGTATCGAAACTCTGTATATGTGCAGAGGGTATTGGCAACGGTTCTATATGCTGTGGACATTCGCACGTAATGAAGTCAAAAAAGAACTCAGTCGGCATCTGCAGATGGACTTGGCGCAGACCTGATACAACTCTAACAATATTGAACCCATCCCCAGCAAAACAAGTTGACCACGGAAGGTTACGTTCATTAAGATGGAGAAGAGATATCCAACCATTCCAATAAGGCATGAGTTGATTTCAACCGGATATACTCTCAACGTCTTATCAATCAAGGAGTTGTACTTCATGGATTTGAATACACATTCGATTAAACAAACACCCGCACATACAGGCATTGCCGCAGATGTAACAGAACTGATCGGCCAGACACCTGCCGTTAAACTGAACAGACTCACAGGCAGCAACTCTGCTGATGTATACGTGAAACTGGAATACTTCAACCCAAGTGGCAGCGTCAAAGACCGTGCAGCCTACAACCTGATCGTTCAGGCTGAACTTGCGGGACACTTGCTCCCTGGTGCTACCATTATCGAACCGACGAGCGGCAACACCGGGATTGGTCTTGCGATGAACGCCGCCGCCAAAGGATATAAAGCCATTCTGATTATGCCGGACAATATGTCCAAGGAACGCATCAACATTCTGAAAGCCTACGGCGCAGATGTGGTGCTCACCCCTGCTGCGGAGCGGATGCCTGGTGCAATTCGCAAAGCGAAAGAACTTCAAGCAGACATTCCAGGAAGTTTCATTCCGCAGCAATTCGAAAATCAGGCGAACCCGGACATTCACCGGATCACGACGGCTCCCGAGATTATGCAGCAGATGGAAGGCAGGCTGGATGCTTTCATCGCTACGGCGGGAACCGGCGGAACCATTACTGGCACCGGGGAAGAACTGCGTAAGCAGTTGCCCGATATCCGCATCTATGCGGTGGAGCCCAAAGGTTCTCCGGTGTTGTCCGGTGGCGAGCCCGGACCACACAAGCTCGTCGGTACAAGTCCGGGGTTCATTCCGGACATCCTGAATACCGACGTGTGGGATGCCATCATCCAGGTGTCCGATGAGGACGCACTGGATACGATGCGGCAGCTTGCTGCTCGGGAAGGGCTGTTGCTCGGCCCTTCCTCTGGCGCTTCGGTGTGGGCCTCCCTTCGCATTGCGAAGGAACTAGGGCCGGGGCACCGCGTGCTCTGCATTGCGCCGGATACCGGGGAACGGTATCTGAGCATGGGTATTTTTTAACACAGCATAAATCTGTACACATCACAAAGGGGCTTTCATGTCCCATAAGTCATGAGCATGACAGAGGCCCTCCCTTATTAGCGCTCATTGGTCATTGGTTCTAATGAACCTGACACACGCTATTCGCTCCTATTTTGCGCAGGTCTGACGTGTAACGAATCACAGCGACGTTATTTCTCCAAATTCGGTCGATTTACAGGCTTAAGAGCTATTTTCGGCGGGATAACGTTACTGAGATTCGTTAGAATTTACATCTCTTCATTATCACCCTAATAAGGTGCGGTAGGTCGTTAGAATGTTGGAGCGATTGGTAGCGAGGAGCGAGGGAAAACCCCTCGAAAAAAAGGGAAGAGAAGTACATTGAAGGAACCATCAAAACAAAAAAGCTCTTGCTCCCATACGGATGATGAATCCGCAGAGAACAAGAACTTATTTTGGTAAGAAACTTTGTATGAAACAAAGCAAGAATATTTAACGTAAGCTGGTTAGTGTGTCAGGGTTGTCCATTTCACACCTTCGGGAAGCAGGGCCGCAATGCGGTCTTTGGCTTCCTTTTTGGTATACAGCGATTCATCGAGAATGACCGCAGAACCGGAATCGGTGCTTGTCCGAATCAGACGTCCAAGACCTTGCTTCACACGCAGGAGCATATACGGAAGATCGATCTCTTCGTATGGTGCTGCCGACGCACTGCGTTTTGCATTGAAGACAGGGTCCTGTGGTGGATACGGAAGCGACCAGATCATGACATTGGATAATGACGGACCTGGAACGTCCAGTCCTTCCCACAGATTAACGGAGCACAACACACTCTCCTCATCCTGCTGGAATGCCGCGATCAGATCACTGATCTCCCGGTCGCCCTCATACATAAAGCGCAAACCTTCTGCTTCAGGTACATGAACGATGTCCTGCTTGAACGCACGTAGCTCTTCCATCGTACGGAACAGAACCAGCGCACGTCCCCCGCTCTCCTGAAGTAACGACACCGCATCACGCATGCGATTTTCGTTCTCCGGGTGACCCGGTATAGCTTCATCGGTAATTTTCATCTTCATTTTGTCCGCATAATCATACGGGGAAGCCACCGAGAATGATACAAAATCATCAATGCCCAGGCTGTCCGCCACATAACGGAATGAACTGTCCACAGATAACGTCGCGGAGGAGAATACGATTGGAATACCTGTGTTGAACACACGCTCGTTCAGCATTTCCTTCACGGTGCGCGGCATGATCGATAAGGTCGTCTCATCCTCGCTCTCTTCCGCCCAACAGATGTAACCATCTTCCTTGCGGAACAAGGCAAGCGCAGACTGAATCATATCGAGATGTTCTTCCACGACACGCATCTGATAACCATCCAGCGAGAACAATCCGCTCTCAAATACCAGTTCCTCACCGATCGCATCCAGCACACTCGTCAGACGTTCAATCTCACGCAGAAGCGGTGCTTCTACCCGAACTTCTTTCCGTTCCGAACCAGGGATCGCCACCGTATACGTATCCAGCAATGCAAACAGTCGCTCACTGCTCTCAATCGCTTCATCTACACACTCCGCGAGGGATTCACGAATCTCTCCTTCTAACAGGCGAGTGACGAGTTCCTCAAAGATGCGGTGTTTCAGCTTGTAGCTCAGTGCGTTCAGGGCTGCTTCTTCCAGCAAATGTCCTTCATCAAATACAACTGAACTGTGATCAGGCAGCAGTGGCAATTGTCCCTCGCGTTTGCGCGCATCATAGGTCCACACATGCTCCATGTAATAATCATGGGAACAGATGATGATGTCTTTGGAACGTCGGTAATGGTCACGCGACAGCGTCAGGCCGCAGCGTTGTCTTTTAGGACAAACAAAACAATCCTGGAACGGGTCCCAGTTGATTTTGTTCCACTGACGATCATTCAGATGTGGATACTGTTTGCGGTCACCATACGGATGAAAGGCCTGAAGTGTACCCGGCGTGTTCACAAAATCCGGCAGACTCTCATGCACTTCTTCAATAACAGGCGCATCTTCATCCGCAAATCGCATCGCACTTAGTTTGTTCAGACAGACGTATTGATCCGGTGACTTGCCCAGACGTGCGTCCACTTCCAAGTCCAGATGTGCAGCCAGCTTCGCAATATCTCCACCGGGCTTCACAAGCTGTTCAATCAAGGACTCATCGGCACAGGCGATCACCGCCGGTTTGCCCGTATAACGTGCATAACAGACCGCGTAGAGCAGATAGACTAACGTCTTGCCTGTTCCGACACCGGCCTCCGCCATAATGGTCTTTTTATCTCCATAGGCCCGTTCGAGCTGGTACGCCATAAAAATCTGTTCATCCCGTACCTCGAAGCCGAACTCTGGCAAAATATCGTAAAAAACATCGGCAACCCATTCCCCGAGACGGGATACAAAAGGTTCAGCCGGATCATATGCAAAAGGATAACGTTGTGTAGACAATCCTAGGTCAGCCTCCATTCTTAGACGCGGTCCTCTTTCATTTTTCCGTTCAAAAAAGGCCGCAGGGCAAAAGTTAATTATCTCACGCGATGAAGCGGGTGACAAGCTTTTTTTACGAGATTATTTGCGAGGTTTAATGTATAGAACCAATTTTCAGGGAAAATATATACAGGAATCCACTTTAAGGAAAGGCGGTGCTCCACTCCATGAATCATCAGTCTTCACAACCAGAGCATTCCTCAGACAAATCAGCTGAGACATTAACGGATCGACAAGGGCATCCCATTACGGACAATCAGAATGTACGAACCGTTGGCAGCCGGGGACCGACTACGCTGGAGAACTATCATTTTCTCGAAAAGATTACTCACTTCGACCGTGAACGTATTCCAGAACGGGTGGTTCATGCCCGCGGTGCTGGCGCTCATGGCGTATTTGAAGCGTATGGAACAGCCGGGGATGAACCAGTATCGAAGTACACACGTGCACGTCTATTTCAGGAAAAAGGCAAACAAACGCCCGTTTTCGTTCGCTTCTCTACCGTTATACATGGCGGACATTCACCGGAGACACTGCGGGACCCGCGCGGATTTGCTGTAAAATTCTATACCGAGGATGGCAACTGGGATCTGGTGGGTAACAATCTGAAAATCTTTTTCATTCGCGACCCGCTGAAATTCCCGGATATGGTACACGCCTTCAAGCCAGACCCGTTGACCAATGCACAGGATATGGAGCGGTTTTTCGATTTTGTATCACTAAGTCCTGAAGCTACCCATATGGTGACATTCCTCTTCTCTCCATGGGGCATTCCAGCGAATTATCGGCAGATGCAAGGCTCGGGCGTTAATACATATAAATGGGTCAATCAGGAAGGCACGGGCGTGCTCATCAAATATCACTGGGAACCGCTCAATCAAGGGATACGCAACCTGCTGCAACAAGACGCGAGCGAGATTCAGGGACAGAATTTCAATCATGCGACATTGGATCTGTATCACGCCATTGAAAAAGGGGAATATCCCGAATGGGAGCTGTGCGTTCAAGTGATGGAAGACGGCGAGCATCCGGAGTTGGATTTCGACCCGCTGGACCCGACCAAGTTGTGGCCGCAGGAGCAGTTTCCTTTTCTACCTGTGGGCAAAATGACGTTGAATCGTAATCCCGAAGATTATTTCAATGAAGTGGAGCAAGCGGCGTTCGGCACAGGTGTCTTGGTGGACGGGTTGGATTTCTCAGATGACAAACTGCTGCAAGGACGGACCTTCTCCTATTCAGATACCCAGCGTCACCGGGTAGGTGCGAATTATCTGCAACTGCCTGTGAATGCGCCGAAAAATCGGGTGGCGACCAATCAGAGCGGCGGGCAGATGCAGTATCAAGTGGATCGGGCGCCGAGTCAAAATCCGCATGTGAACTATGAGCCTTCATCGCTCGGTGGACTAAAGGAAGCGGCGCCACGTGGTAAGGAGCATGAACCATTGGTGGAGGGCAGGCTAGTGCGTGAGAAGATCGAACGTACGAATGATTTTGGTCAAGCCGGTGATACGTACCGGGCGTTCGAAGATTGGGAGCGGGATGAGCTGATCAGCAACATGGTCGGGGCTTTGGCGCAATGCAAACCGGATATCCGGGAGCGTATGATCTCTTACTTCACCCAAGCGGATGCGGATTACGGTCGGCGCGTCTCTGAAGGGTTGGCCTCTGTTCAAACCGATGATAGTGCGACAGTCCAACCGAAACATGAACCAAGCGTGGAGCAAGCGAAGAAACAGAGTCGTGAGACGGACGGATATTAAGGTGGATGGACAGCGTTTGGATCGCTGAGTCTGACACTGTTGGTACATTTGGGTATTTTGAGTAAGCAGATTACGTTCTGAATTAAACATAGCCCTGATCGTCAAGTTGCCAGTTGCAGCTGCTATCAGGGCTTTTTCATGACTAGCTGGAGTGTAATCTCCACTTCAGGATGTAGGCTGCTATTTATTTTAGGTTGAATGAAGTTCATAGGAGTGGATCATAAGTAAAACTGGTACTCTGAGGATGGAAAAGCGTACTTCTCTACGTTCATTTCAGATGATTCTTCGTTAAATGAGAGCTATCACCCAATGGAAAGATTACATAATTCACGTGATATTACAGGCATTGGAAGCCTGCAGGCCTGACCTGCCTGCATGTACCTCCATCTGATCAGATGATTATTGATGATAACGCTTACAACATTTACCATAAAGTTGTGTCCTAGAGATTACATCTAACCAGCCGGCATGACCTCTCTCATAGGTAACGGTCTGGTACACGGATACCACATGTTCTTCATTCTATTCCCAATTAACCAAGGAGGTTTACGTAATGAAATTATTCCCATCCACATCCACTCATGTATCTGCACGTTCTCTGAAGGAACGCTCCCTCAAATCCAAAATGGCCCAGATCTGTCTGAGTGCCGCGTTCCCTCTATTATTAATTGGTGGTGGATCGGCCGGTGCTGAGGAACTGATCGAGAGCAGCTTGCAAAATCCCTCTGAATCGGTGGCGACTTCGAATATCGCACTTGCTGCTGGTGATCTGTATGTGTCTCCTGGTGGCTCAGCCAGCAATCCGGGAACACTGAACAGTCCAACGTCACTGGCTAACGCATTGACCCAGATCGCACCAGGCAAAACGATCTATCTACGCGGCGGTACCTATAACTTCTCCCAGACCATTACCATTGAACGTGGCAACAGCGGCACATCGAGCCAACGTAAAAACCTGGTGGCGTATGGATCGGAAAAACCGGTCTTTGATTTCTCAGCCCAAGCCTTCGCTTCCACCAATCGTGGACTGCAAATGTTCGGAGACTACTGGTTCGTCAAAGGGCTTGAGGTGAAGGGTGCGGGCGATAACGGCATCTTCATCGGAGGCAGTTACAACCGTCTGGAGCAGATCGAAGCTCATCACAACCGGGATACGGGTATTCAAATGGGACGTTATGCTTCCACAGCCGCCAAGAGTGAATGGCCTGCATATAATGAAGTGATTCGTTCCTACTCCCACAACAACTATGACCCGGATGACGGCGAGGATGCAGACGGTTTTGCGGCCAAACTGACCGTTGGCCCAGGTAATGTCTTCGACGGTTGTATTGCGGCCTATAACGTGGACGATGGCTGGGATCTGTATAGCAAAACGGACACAGGTGCCATCGGCGCGGTTACGATCCGCAACAGCATCGCCTACGCGAACGGTGCAACAG
The DNA here is from genome assembly GCF_037979415.1 of Paenibacillus sp. FSL H7-0940. NCBI lineage: Bacteria > Bacillati > Bacillota > Bacilli > Caryophanales > Paenibacillaceae > Paenibacillus > Paenibacillus sp. FSL H7-0940. The sequence continues at coordinate 1,025,264 of NZ_CP150280.1, read as the reverse complement.
CAGACGGTACTTCTACCTCCAACAGTGATGGAAACGGCTTCAAGCTCGGCGGCGAGAAGATTGCAGTGAATCATATCGTTGAGAACAGCATTGCGTTTAACAATAAAAAGCACGGCTTCACCTACAATAGCAATCCCGGTTCGATCCAGATGAAAAATAACACCTCCTGGAACAATGGGCAAAGCAACTTTGCCTTTGATGTAGGCACCCACATCTTCACCAATAACCTGTCCTTCCAAGGCGGTGCCAGCGACAAAACAAGCGGAACCGACGTTAGCAGCACCAACGTCTGGTGGAAGAACAAAAAAAGCGAGAACGCCAAAGGCCTGCTCGCCAGCGCAGCCGACTTTGTCTCCCTCGTGCCTTCGGTAACGCGCAGCGCGGACGGAACGCCTGTCTTGGGTAATTTCCTGAAGCTTGCGGGTGGCAGTGATCTGATTGGCTCAGGTACGCCATCGGGTAAGAATATTGGGGCACGGTAGGTAGTAGTTATTGAGATAAAGGAATAATTTAAAAGCAAAATCCCCTCTCCCATGCCAGCCTGCTCGGTGGTAATGGATGAGGGGATTTTTGAATTGTTGTGTAATGTCTGCTGGCTTCTAAGTAGATAGATAGTCACGGCTTGGCTAAAACCTCAATCATCATTCTACCGCCTGTGCGAAAACCTTGCTCAAACGCTGCTTCCACATACATAGATGTGGATTGTCCGATTAAGTCTATCAGTTGCTCCAAAGCATCGTATTCTGTATCTGTGAGATTTGTTTTGTAGTCCTGCATCAGGTCCGATATCTGGCGATTGATCTCCTGATACTCAGTTTGTTCAGGATGAATCGACTCGTCCAACCGCAGGTTTCCGTGAAACAAATCTTCGATCAGGTTTGACATGTTATCCTTCATGGTAAGGTCACCTCAGGAAGATTGTAACTCAAGGGATGAGGTGAGATGGGGATTTAGCGGGAAATCCGCTAAATCAGTCTTTAGTTCATTCAGAAGAAAAACTAAGCTCTTATTAGAAATTGCTCTCTCCCTTTCGAACTAATTCTTTAATTCGTTGATCTATTTTCTCTATTTCATTCACAGGATTCTTCCACCAGTTTCTGCTCCAGATTCGCTCAATGATCCAGCCTCTTGATTCCAGATATCTTTGTCTGTAAACATCACGTTCTCTAGCACTTGGCGAACTGTGATACATAGCCCCATCACATTCTATACCTAGAATATACCTGGAAGAATCATTTGGATGGACAACTGCCATATCAATTCGATATCCCGACATACCTACCTGTGTGGTCAGTACATATCCCAAGTTACGGAGTTGCTGATACACTTGTTCTTCAAATGGAGAATCGAATTGCACGGATTGTTGAACTGTCTGCGTGCTTATTGTTTCATTGATCTCTTGGATCACTGATTTGATATCTTCATTTTTATTTCCAGACACGGCTCTAGCATATTTTAGGTAACTTTTGAATAGCCTAGGACCTGGTTCAGAGGCATTGGCTACATTTAAATCCTCAGGCTCAATGCTGGAAACCACTGTTATACTTTCCTTAGCACGTGTAATCGCCACATTAAGTCGATTTTCACCATTCTTTTGATTGAGTGTTCCAAAACGGTTATGCACTTTACCATCTTCATTTTTAGCGTATGCGATAGAGAAAATGATGATATCTCGCTCGTCTCCTTGGACATTCTCAATATTTTTGACAAAGAGCCTTTCATCTAAGTCACGAGCCATTTGTTCTGTGTAAAGTACCCTGAACTCTTCGTCTTCTAATACTGTTTTATCAATCACGTCAAGAATTTTAGACTGTTGTTTCGCGTTGAAAGTAATAATACCAACCGATTTTTGATCTTGTTCGATTAATATCTTTTTCAACTGCATAACAACTTCCAAGGCTTCGACCTCGTTCGATTGGTTCAACCATCTGCCGTTTACCTTCTTCCAGACAATTGCAGGAGGTTTCTTAAACGGAGTAACGTTTGGCGCAATTTGGACATACCCATTATAAAAAGCATGGTTAGAGAAGTTAATTAGTTCTTCATATTTTGAACGATAATGCCACTGTAAAATTTTTTCTGGAAAGCGTCTTTTCGCTAGATTGAGTAAGCTTACAGACTCGTCGACATCATACTTTGCTTCGTCATCTTCTTCGTCATCTGCATAGCCGGATCTAAACAAATTAGATGGTTGAAGTTGCTTTTCATCCCCAGCTACAATGATTTGCTTACCACGGTATACAGAAGGCATACTACTTTCAACGGTTAATTGCGAAGCTTCGTCAAAGATAACGATATCAAACATTCCCTCTTGAAGAGGAAAAATAGAAGACACCACATCTGGCGAAGCCAGCCAAACGGGTAAAATATCTGCTAATACGTTATCGCTAAATTGGTTTACTAACTTACGAAGAGGCCAAATTAATCTCTTTTTACCCGTTTGATGTTTTAACTCTTTTGTAAATTGTCCTTTATTAAGCTGTAAAAGATTCACATGATTTTTTAATTCGTTAATTAAATATTTTGCGGATACTTTCCGTTTCTCTTCCAATAACTGTGCAAATGATTGGCGTATTCTCTTAAATTCATTTGTAGAAATCTTTTGAACATCGGGATATTTCGCTTCAATTTGATCAATCCAGTGTACATATGCTGAATTTTTAAAAATTTCCACCCAAAACTTATTGAGCGACTGTTCATAATCGACTTCTTTTTCCTGCAACGCTAAAATAACACTTTTTATTTCACTACTGGACTGCTTCCAGAACGTATCCATTGATTTCAAATCATCAAAATCTTGCTGGAAATATTCTAAAAACAAGATTAATTCTTCTAAAGGGATATCGCCGTCCGCTACTCGCTCCTGTAATCTGACTACATGTTCTTCCTTAACTATAGAACGTAATGCATTCAATTCTTCTGTTAGTGTCATGGTTAATTTGCCTAAATCGTGCGTGTTCTTCAAAATCTTTTTAATCTTTACCCACTCGCTTGAATTCGTCCCTTTGAACACCTCTCCATTCAGAATCTGATCAATAATGGACTTGCCTGTAATTCTGGTCCACCAGAATAAGCGTAGCCCTAGAAACGAACGCTTTTGGTCTCCATCAAGTTCTGGGTATATTTTGTTTATCTTTTGTTGTACTTCCCAAGCATAAGCAGGAGTGAACTTTATCAGACCTAGCTTTTCGATAATAGCTATGGCTATTTTTGCTTTGTCGATTAAATCTTCCAATTTTTTAATCGTGTCCAGTTTCTTTTTTATATCAAAGTCAGCAAAACTTTTACGATCACGAAGCGGATAATGTTCTTTTCCATACAACTCATACCATTCTCCATAGGTGAATATAGCCTCCGTCATTTTAGGAAAAGAATCCTTCGCCAACTGATCAGAAACACTTTGCAGCGAAATGATTTTGTTCGAATCGATAATAGGATTGGATAGGCCATAAAGTTCATACAATCTGTAACCAAACGGTTGCTTTTCGTAAAGTGCTTTTGCGATTGTATTAAGTAATTTTTCTTGCTCATTCAGCCTGGAGGTAACGTTTATTAATTCTTCTACAGCTTCAGCAAATTGCAAATCGTTATGCTCTAATACTGTCGTTATCTTTTTATAAAGCAATTTTCGATCAATATTTTCATCGTGCACCAGAGCAATATGATCACTTAAACCCAGTGTATTCATCCGTTGATAAACTACATCTAATGCAGCTCGTTTTTGACAGACTACAAGAACTTTTTTCTTCCTATGTAGAGCATCCGTAATTAAATTTACAATAACTTGGGATTTACCCGTTCCTGGAGGTCCGTGGACGACTAGACCTTTTTGAAAACGGGCTTCTCGAATAATTTCCTCTTGCGAACCATCACTTTGCAATACATTTAAAATGTCACCTTTAATATCAACTCGCTCATCAAGTTTGACTGGATTAGCCAGTAACCCTTCATCCCTTAAAGAATTATTATTAAAATCAATCATTTTTCCCACTAATGCAAGAGAGCTGGTCTCATTTAAATGAATTAATTCATCAAAATCACGAACAATGGCTGACCCTCCTTGCGGAAAATCTCCTATCACTGCATTTTCCAGCAATGTCATATTTGCTACTTCTGGAATGTCATTAGACATGTACTCTTTTAAGCGACTTAGCCCCGTTTCTGTATATTCGACCTTTAGCTGTTGCTTTCCTAAGAAATCGATAACTTCTTTAAAATCCATAGAACCTGCAACTGAGACAGCCTCTTCAAAAATCTCTTCTGGGAAATTAAGTTGATTTAATTTCTTTAAGGCCAGGAAAAGCGTTCTATTGAGCTGTGGGCCACCTTCTTCAAGTTGTATCACCCATTTTTGTAGTTTTGTGTTGTCTTTCTCTAATCGGATTGGAAATAAAAAAAGAGGGGCTTGAATAAAGGTACCATCAAAAAGAGTTCCTGATAAAAATGGATAGCCTAAGTATAAATCGTGGACACCTGATTCATCTTCTGTCGCTTTAATTTGACGATAAAGGTCTGTAAGCTTTTTGGATAAACTTATTGATTTTTCATTATCAATTGATGGTTTCAGTAAGGTGATTTTTTCTTTGATCCTCTGTTCTAAAATTCCCTTTAGAATTGATTCCGTTTCTTGCTTTGTTTCCACAATATCTATCATAGAAAGGTCAAAGCTCCATTTTTGATAAATCTTTAATAATCGAATAGAGCGATTACGTTTATTGATATTGTTTAGCTTGTCACGCATATGCACTAACTGATCTTTCAATGTTTTCACTTCCTTAAAACAGAAATTATATCAATATGGTATTATATTACACAAGAAAACTGAACAAACAGCAAAGGAACAGAAAATTGACAGGTAATCAGAAGTAGTACACTGACAACAGCGTTGACAGCTGAAGACGGTGACTCGTCAAGTTACATAAAATTAGACCCAGCATAAGCTGGGCCACATAGTCGTAATTGTAGGTGCAAGTAACATTGTGTAACAAGACAAATATCTTCAATTCAATTATAACCCTAAATGATATCCGTTTTACAACTTAAATAAACCTAAAAATTTCTTTGGTGATTCATTTTTAATAGCATAGGATGTTAGTTGACCAAGCATTTGAGTTAATCCGTTCTCAAACTCTAAAGATTCATCATCTGCACCAGTATACGCATGGGCTATTTCATGTAACAGAGTGCCTGAAAAATCGATTACATTACGTAATTGGCTCCGTTTGATCGTAATCTTCTTTTCTATAGGTTCCCACAATCCAAGTGCTTCAAAACCAGAATAATCAACCCGCATCGTCTCCGAGATTCTAATTTCTTTTATGTTTTTTGTCTGACTACTGGGTAGCCAATTTAAGATTAAATCTTTTACAGCAAAAACCTTTTGTTCCTCTTTTGACAAACTAGAGACAGGTATGTAAGTAAAATGAAAACTTGTATTAAACTCTTCTCGATAACCTTCTAAATCTCGAATAGGACTCCCCTCTATGTCTTGGAGTTTTGTAAGTCTATAAGCAATGGACTCTGGGACGACCACAACTCGGTAACCATCATCCAGGGCATGAGTGACTAAAGAACCACCATTCCTCATTTGGTCAGGCGTGAGAAAAATTACATTTTCGTTAGCATTTAAAATTTTACATGCATGGAGTTGGACATCTGTCCACTGGAGTTCGTCATGAATATAACCTGTTTCGTAATTTTTCAGATCCGCAGCCATTTCATTAGCAACGACTGAATCAGTACATGCAAGCAGTATAGATTTCACTCTATCTGTATAAGCACTGCGCCCGACGTTCGTGCGCTCCCGGTTGAGAGCTTTGCGTAGCGCCGCATTGGTAGAGGTAATATTATAGCTAAACAAGAAATTTTCTTCTTCGGCTACACACAGCCCGTTCACATAAATTCTTGCTTTATTCTCTTTCTTTGGTTTTAAAACCGAACCGTAAGACGTTTTTTCTAATATTTCATCCCCTGAAAAATGTAGAAAGAAATCTTTGGCTTGTTCCATGTCCTCATCGTTGACTCCGTATAAAATTACATCAGTTCCAACAAGGGTAGGATCAGATGGTGACTGAATTACAGCATGCAGGGTAACGATATCATCAAATCCATGCTTATTGCTCTTGTCCATAGTGATATCTGCATGACGAGAACGAATCAAGATTTGGATATTTTGACGGTCAAACGTAGCCATTGCATCCTTCAATCCTACGCCAAATTTTCCAATAACCATCTCAGGATTATTTAACTTTTCCTTATTTTCGTTTTGTGTAAAGTGCTCATATCGTAAACCACGGCCAAAATCACGAATATGCCATGCTCCCTGCTCATCCTTGTAAATCTTTGGTACAGACGTCTCTGATAGTAAATATTCATCGAAGGCATTAGCAATTAGTTCTCGTAAAGCGTAGGCAGGGGTCCAATGTTCAAGTACTTTTTCAATATTTAAGTCAAACTGACGTGCGACTTCCATTATGGTTCTCCTCCTTAGATATATTTCATATTGTCGTTATGTATGGTCATGAATGAGGCTCAACTGCCAGCAAAAATATGAAAGCTTACAATGCACTGATGATCATTTCATCAACTCATACTGTAATAAACTGTGATTCAAATGAAGAAAATCTAATCCTACTTTTCGTATTTTAATTCACAAAACACCTTCCTGTAAAGATTCCCATTTTTGAGACGTTAAGGTTAGGCTTGGTAAAGTTCAATGATATGCCTGTACTTACTCATGTTAGTTTTTGAGTTGACTAGATTCAATTTTGAATCATTAATTAGCCGATGTAGCCTTCCACTCTCTTTTTGTAAAGTCAAATTTCAGATAACTTCATATTTAATTTAGGATACTCGGTAGCACTTTTAAATTACTTAATACCTCCTTTGGGATTGTACTTATACGTTTTCTGCTCATCTGATGATGTAAATTTAATTGTTTTAACATTCTTCTATGTTGGTCACGTTCATAACTGCACCAGTTTTTTAAGGACACTAAATAACTCGTTCTTTAACTCTTGTATCTTCTACCGTCCCTGATGTGTCTAAAAGATCCCTGATACTTTTGTAAAGCTTAGAGCGTAGCATGATCTGTTTAAAATACATTACATATCAATAAACTTAATAACTAATTAGACTTTTAGACGTATATACTTAAATCAAAAAAAACCTCGAAAGTGGGATAACCAATCGAGGTTGCGTTGTTCTTACAATTCAAATGTTGTTCTATTTGGAAATTGTCCATTTTCACGATTCAGACACATTGCCAATCTCTGAGCCGCTCTATCAAAATAAAATTTCGACTCGTTATTGGCATTTACTACTGGCGTCACTTCTTGTATCGTTTCATTCTTTTTATTTGCTCTATCTTTCCCATAATTTGTTCATTCGGCCCAAAATGATAAATAACCTTTTCCTCATCTTCATAATCTTTCAACAATAATACAAACGAAGCCATTACATTCCCTCCATAACAATTTGAGATGACGTCTGGACATTTATATACCCCAATAATCCTTATCACACTCAATCTTTTGTACAGAATCGCAAGCACGTTGGAAATCTGCTTTCGTATAAAGTTCCGTTAACTTATTCGCCTCTTCCTGCCAATCGAGACCACACTGTAAAAGGTAATCTGTAAACCATTCATAGTAGGACGGGTTGATTGGATTCGACAGGATCAATCTTTTATATATCATCATCACACATAGGATCGGCAGAAAGAATCTTGAAACTCAACATTAATCTTTTCTAATAAACGATAAGTATCGTCAACGATCTTTTGCGATTATTGACTCTCAATCTCAGAGATCTCAATATATTTTTTGGTTATCCACTCTAATGCTAATTCCGCTTGTTCTTTCAAGATAACACCTCGCTGGGTTTTATACTGAAAGTTCTCTTTTGCCCACAACAATAGTATCTTTACATATTCTAATGTTTCAATTTCACATGTACTGTCCTCTTCATCTTCTTCTGCAAAGATATCTTCAAAAGTTGTGAAAGACTTATCAGATTTTATTAAGTTCACATTCCCTCCACCTTCGTATAACGTTATTTTCCCTTTCAGTAATTCGATTAAGTTTCCGATCTCTTCCTGGATCGTGGCAAAGTCTCCAAATATATCCGATCCCAAAGAATTACTAATCAAATAACCATTCTTTAATGATGAATCGATGCCTAAGTCCACGATAACTTCGTTGAAATCTTCTTTATATTCGATTGTATACCTGTATTTAATCATGTTCGTATCTCCAATCTTCTTAATACAACGGATAAGCCGATGTGATTTTCTCATTTTTTATAACAAATTCAATAGTCACTCCTGTACTGGAAGTCCCCCTATATCTATTATTTTTAAAAAGAACTTTGTTATCGAATGCTATATTTATTTCATCAATTACTTGTTGTGGTGTCCAATCTTTCGAAAAGAACGTGGTCTTCGCTTTTTTTAGTATTCCATCTACCTCTACATTGGCTCTATACACACCATACTCATTAGGAGGATCAATATTCCCAACAACTTTCCCTTTGGTATTTGGCATACCTTCATAATGAAATCCAACCGCTTGTCCCTTTATTATTTCACCCTCGAAGATATGATTCAATGCATTACTTGTAGTTCCTTTTTTAAAAACCTCAGTATTCTTTAACTCATTGATTTTCCAACTACTGTGCCCCGTACCCTTAATACTCCCCTTTTGCCCATTCGCTTTCCTCGCCTCAGCCGCTTCCAAATTCTTTTTAATCTTCGCCACAGCTGGATGAGAAGAAGGTAGCCGAAAAGGTCCTTTGCCACCCGGCATACTCCCGCGAACCATCTGAAATGCCATAAATAGTTGGCTGAACTTCAGAGAAGTCAACATCATCTGAGCATACTTATCGGATACAGGCTCGCCTGTGAAGGGATGAATTCCATTTTCAAAAGCTTTGATCTGCATCGCATAAATATCTTCCCCTGGCACTTCAGCATCCGTAGCTTGCATCCGATTAAAATCCAAATGCCCCTGATCCTTCTTATATGCCTGCAGGGCTGCCTGATCCGTAACACCATTCTCATTCACAGGCATCCACATCAGCTTCCCAAACATATTGACTTGTGCCATCCGGTAGCCCTTATCATCCGAACCAGCATAATATCTTGAGGTCTTCATCATTGCTCCCGCACCTACAGCGCCAACAGTACTACCAAGACTCACCTTTTCAGCATCAACATTCTCAAATCGCGTGGCAATATCCTTCAATTCCTTAGAGGTGTTCACCATACTTTCCAGCGCCTTCTGCAATACAGGACGTGACCGCGCAAACTCATCATAAAAACGCTCCTGCGTCACACCTAGCCACATCTGCTGAAGGAACATGATCTGTCTTGTGAGATCCTCCCGTATATGCTCCAATTGTTGTCTCGCCTGATCCACTTGATTCGATACGTGATGTAACTGTTCAGGGGTAACTTTAATGGTATTCATCCATTTTCACCGCTCATCTAAGATATGATACAACTATGTTAGCAGAAGTTTAATGGCAATTACATCCGGCTAATCTCCTGATTTCACTGCATGAATCCACGCTCAGAATGATTTATATCCGTCCCTCAGCCCATACGATCTCTATGTAGGTGTATACATGTTCCAGAGGGTTTTCCTTTTACGACTACAGGATACTGTGGCATTTTACTAGAACAAGCCGAAAACTTTAACAAATCATAGTATTAATGAAGAAACTTGACTCGTGCGGATGATTAGGTGTACTATATGTTTGTATAAATGGAATATATTGCAATTTAAATATTTATTTTGGAATCTTATATTTTCAAGGTGGGTATCAGAGCCTATCATAGCTGAGATATCAATGCGTATAAATGAGTTTTACATTTTGTCTGCAACACATAATCATTGGCAGGCATTCATTTTACATATACATTCCTACTTCATAGAGTTTTCTAGCCTGTAGAGTTCTACCTCCTTAATTTCTTTTTCAGTAAAGAAAAAAGGGGAAGAACCATCTTTAAAAGAGAGGAGGGCAAGAGGCTTTAATCTGCAAGCAGGTCTATTTGTCGTAATCACATGTTTTTGTAAAAGAATACCCATAACAAGAAAGGTGGAATTTATTGCTATGAGAAAATTGTTTAGTTTAGCTCTTATTCTTGTTCTAGTACTTTCGTTTAATGTAGCTGCTTATGCAGACGCTGACGTAACTCAAGCCAAGCCTATGACAAAGGAAGAGATTATTAATTCCAAAGAATTCCGTGAAGCTGTGAAAGCAGCTAAGGCTGAATTTGAATCGCAGAAGGCTGATAATGCGGGTGGTCCAGTTTTGTTTGCGCCTGCTCCGAAAGTATCTCACATTAATGTATACGGTGTCGTATCTCCTAATGGCGGTCAAGAAATTTACGGCTTCAATAACAACCCACTCTCCACGACCAATGATCATGGTGGGGCTTGGATTCAGTGTATTACTTTCCAGATCGGTTATGACAGCAGTCACTACGGCACACTCGCCAGCAATACAATGACAAACAACTGGTCTGAAGCTATTGATCTGGACGGTGATCGTGTTGTAGATGCTTGGGCCTATTCTTGGGTTTATGAAGCGCCTAGTACAGGCGGACAATTTGTAGGTACGGTCTATTCCATTAATATTCCAACACAGTGGACCGCTTGGATTAATGTTCGTTAACAGGAAGGATGTAATATGTATATCGGAGGAATTGGCTATCCTGGTTCTATCATGAGGAATACGGGAAGTAAGCCCAAAAACTCATCAGCTTTGGATACGAATCGGATCGCACCCTAATAGGAAATAATAGCTCATTCTTCTGCTAACAATTACGTTAGCTTGATCAGACGCAGGGACACGCTTCCCTGCGCCTTTTCTCATTGTGACGTTACCCTAAGAGCAGTAGCCGAGCAAAAATGCCAAGGCAATGCCGAGTATCTTTTTGCCACAACAAGCCTGAACTTGTAGCCCAACAATGCCACGTTCGTACTACTCTTGAATCCACATTTTAGACTAAATGAATCCAGTGCCTCTTGTCGTACCTCTGAAATGCATCAAAAATAAACAAGCCAGCCCACGATTGGACCAGCTTGTTCATTCGAATTTAACATATTAATTTGTTGAGAAAGCAAAGCGTGCATTTTCAACCGTTAAATTAGGGAGATACGCTCCCCGCGCTGCTATTTTGCTCTGTTTTTGTAGTCGGCAATTGAATCATTGGCGTATTTGACCCACTTACATATGGAAGGGCTCCATCCCATTTCTTGATGGTTTCATATTCAACGAGTTGACTCGATAATGATTGTTGAAGCTCTTTATTTGCTTTAGCCTGACCTTCTGCTTCGATCAATAGTTTGTCTGCATTACCTTGCGCTTCCACGCGCTTACGATCTGCTTCTTTCTTGGCGATCTCAAGTTCAGTCGTTTTACGTTCAAGTTCTTGAGAAGCTTCGACACGCTTATCGATTGCTTCCTGAGTCTTGGCGTCAGGTTGAGGAACACCTACAGTAACGTTTGATACAATAAAGCCTAAATCTTTAACGTCATCAGAAAAACGTTGTTGCACGTCTACTCCTGCTTCGGATGACTTTTCACCATACACATCAATGACTGTAAACTTGGAGATACCTTTACGAGCTGCGTCACGGAAACGTGTTTTGAGATATGTATCCTCAATTTCTTGAATGCTAATTGGCCCAAATGTATTAAAGATAGAAGATACTTTACTTGGTTCTACTTGGTAGTTGTAAGCAAAATCGATTGTGATGTTTTTCCCGTCAGAAGTAGCAATCTGAATATCTCTGTATTCCACCGTTTGAATTCGGATCGGATATTTCGTCACTTTATCAAACGCTCCAACGAGTTTCCACCCTTGACTCAGTGTGCTATCTTTTACGCCTCCATTGGGTGAATAAACGACCCCAACATATCCATTAGGAATTCGTGTTAAAAAGAAGGTCACCAGTAATACTCCTACAATAATAACGAATGCAACTGTAATTGCCCCTACTCTAAACGTCTTTGAATTTTTCATCACCATTCTCCTCTTGTTTGAATTTATTGTATTTCTTCAGAATTCTACTACCTATTTTATTGAATAGCGGGATCATTAATGCCCATAGAATAAATGCTAGGATCAAGATTAAAATGATTCCCCCAATAAATGGCATATTCGTCCTCCCCTCTTTGGATGTAACCGAGTACAAATTTATAAATAACAACTAATTATATCCTTCTTTATATATACTTTGTAAATTCATATTAGGTTTCAAGGATATTCGGCGTCACTTCCTGTAGACCTCTGTAGATACAAACATATTCCGAACAAGACTGCCTTAGTCTTACAAAAAAAAAGCCATCAAATTATTTGATGGCATTTTACGAATGCGTAACCTATACAAACCAAAATTTATAAACCATTGTGCAACAGGCTACTGTCCCTCTGAATATATAAATACATAAGTACACTCATCCGACTTCTCTTCTGAAAAAACAAAACCTAACCGATCAAAGTCTCTTATATCCTCCACATCTGTAATCTTCCGCTCAGCCATATATCGTACCATCTCACCTCTAGCCATCTTGGCCCGGGTTGCCTTTTCAACAAGTTTCCCATCGACCATTTGTCCGAATACACAAGTGATCAACCGGGTTTCCTCCTTCAGGAAAGGCGTGATGTTCTTGCTATACTCTTTGGAAGCCAAATTTAGAATACAATTGCTTTCAGATTGAAGTTGATCCGCCAATTTGCTGCCCCAGAATTGATAGAGCGATTTGAAACCTGGACCTTGCAGCTTACCCTGCATCTCCAACCGATACGGCGTAACGCCATCCAAGGGCCGTAAAATGCCATAAAAACCGGATAATATGCGTAAATGCTGCTGAAGATACGCCAGTTCCTCATTTTGAAAAACGCCCGGTGCCATATATTGATACTGAATGCCCTCGTAGGCATAAATGGCTGGCGTAAGATTTGCTCTTATATTCATATTCCGAATCCGCTCCACGTTCTGTTCAGCGATTGCATCGTTACACTTCCACATCACTTTCAGTTCGTCATAGGATAACTTTTGAAGCAGACTCAATAGCTGTTCTGACTCATGTATAAATTGCGGCATCTGCGCGATAGCCATCAAATCGGTGTCGATCTTCATCTTTTTAGCTGGTGATATTATAATTTTCATCGTGCTAATCCATCCTTAATCTACCTTTGTTTTTGTCGTTATTCATTGTACAGGATTGGATGGGTAAATCCAATGGTGTTGCATATTATCCTCTATTATCTTAGTACGTATGATTGAATTATTCATGCGGATCAGGCGTCAGCTGAATCCATTCATCTGCTCTATAGTAGATATATTCCTGCGGATTGTCCTTGAATTTGACGACAACAGGATACATCGGCATTTTGCTTCGACGAGCAGTGATGCTTATAATCTTATTTCCATCTATTCCTTTTTCGGCGGTTAAATATGTTCTCAAGTCATCCTCCAGCTGCTTCATATCACTCTTATAAGAGCCATACCATGTAAAAGAAGCGATGACCACTAGTGGAACTATAACTAATGAGGTCTTTAGCAACTTCATTTTTACTCACCCTGACTTTAATTTATATACTAATAATCCGAATTTCTCCAATCTGATTGAACCACCTTATCTAGAATAGGCCCTTGCTACTAGATCAGATCAAAACTTGTCAATATGCTATTACCTGAAGTTGGGTCGAAATTCTCATGGGTGACTATGATCTGGTTTGTTATGATTATAAATAAAATGTATTTAAATTAGTAGGGTCTATGAGAAAGGGTGCCGCTTCTTATGTTTATTGTTCATCTATTGCTCGCTCTCGCACTGTTGGGCGGTTCAGACAGCTCCAATGATGCCACATCTACACAACTTCAAGTCAATCCGTTACAACCTCATCCTGCTTATTCTGAACTAGTCTTGGAATCCGGTTTAAAGCCTTTCCGTTCTGAACGAACATACAAAGGATATGATCCAGACTATAATCAATTTGAGCAGGCTGCTAAAATTCTACAAGACAAGCTTCTTGAAAGCGCACTACCACCACTTCTATCCAAATCCGGAGATACAGGTACATTTGATTATGGCGGACATTTAAAATTGTTAAAAACTGTCCCTCTGAAGCAAAGTATTGAATTCGGCCCATTAACTATTCACATGATGGATGTACAATTATTAGAAGCTAGTGATATACCAAATGATACTCGTAAAAACATTTCTATTCTGAACCAAGAAGATATTGGTCCTGATATGACGTATATCAAAATCATCTACAGTGTAGAAAATACAACGGATCAAAATATCGGATTTTACGGTTTGAATTCCATTCATCCGAACACGGGTAAACCAATTTCAGCAGACCGTAATTTCATGAGGAAACCCTATGTTTATCATCAATATGACGGTGTAGTCATGGATAACATGGGCTATGGTTTAGTCTATACAGATGACCCCGACAAGCTGGAATCCATTGAATTGGTTTTCAATAGAATCTATGACTACGACACTGGAGAAACCATTGTAGAGCCTACTTCGTTAAATATTCCTTTCACGTTCCAGAAGTAATATTAAACCCCGGTCACGTACCTGCAGATGAGCAGCATACAGCCGGGGTCACTTGTTGTTTTAAAAGGATGCCTTTGATTTATTTAATATCTCAAACTATCTCATCTCGTAAAATCATGCTGACCAATCGTCAGCAACGTTGGCCTGCTCTTACTCCATACCGAAGTCGCAATCTTCGGATTGTAATAATACAGCGCTCCATTCGTCGGATCAACACCATTTAATGCTTTGCGTGCTGCCTTATAAGAGGTCGCCGTCGGCTTGGTATTAAACTGGCCATCGTCCACCGCCGTGAACTGACCTTTCTGGAAAATGACCTTCGAGATCGATGACGGGAATAAATCCGAATGCACACGATTCATGACAACCGCTCCTACAGCGACCTGCCCTTCAAAAGATTCTCCGCGCGCTTCACCATGGATCAGCTTCGCCAACTGGCGCAGTGTCTCGCCTTCGGCTTTGGCCTTTTTGTTCAGTCTGTTCAGTGTTGCCGGACCTGCAACTCCATCCGCACTGAGTCCTTGCGCCTGCTGGAACTCGCGGACAGCGCTTTTGGTAATCGAACCGTAATAACCGGTCATTCCCGCATCAAAATACCCCAGGTCACTTAATTGCTCCTGCAATTGCAGCACATGTTCACTGCGAACGCCTTGTTCCAGCTTCTGTGCCCCCGCAGAAGGTGCTGCTACGGTCAACCCGACAGCCATCGCACAAGTACCGAGAAGCATACCCACTCGTCCTGCTCTTTTGCCTGCCTTTCTCCCTCTCCGATGGGTTACTTTTCGACTAACGGTGATAGGCTCTATGAAGTCAGCACCCAACTGCATATCAGACCCCTCATTTGTGCTACCGACTCTAATCCGTACATCCTCACTGCCCGTGTACTCCATATTTTTCGTAATCGTCATGTTATTCATAATATTGGTGACCTCCATCTCTTTCGTAGGTTTACTTTCATCCACAACATACACATCATACATTCCGTTTATCTCACTACGTCCATTAATGTTATTATCGCTGTACATTACATGTATGTTGTTATTCCCATGTACTCGCACCATGTCAATCACGTTGTTGTGGCTTCCATTTATGCTATTCGCTCGAGTCGCTTCACCCATCGTATTGTTTTCATTGAATTCACGCATTTGATCCATTTCACGCTTGATCTTCATCTTTTCGTTACCCTCCACTTTTCTGAATCCAGATCCCACATCTTCCTCCTGAATCCTCACGGTTGGACATCCCGAGTGTCATTATAGGATATAGAAAATATGAAGTCTATCGGACCGATGACGCAGTGAAAAAACGAAGCTGAACATAACAAAAAGAGGCATGAGCCCATGGTCACACCATGGTCATGCCCCTTCTTGTATCAACCATATACCGCTTGTCCAACCCGTTTTTCCGTAGGCAGGCAGACCTGTACGAAAGTTGCGTTGTATTTATTGACAATTACTCAGCAAGTTCCTGACCCTTCGTTTCCCGGCCCCAGAACAGTACAGCCGCTGCGCCAATGAGGATTGTCACGAAGAAAATCGTGAAAATCAGGCTGATTGCCACTTCGCGCTGAACCAGCATACCGACCATTAATGGAGCAAGCACCCCACCGATTCGGCCAACCGATGTGGCAAGTCCAACACCTGTCGAACGAACGGAAGTTGGATACAATTCCGGGCTGTAGGCGTACAGACCACCCCAGGCTCCCAGATTGAAGAAGGAAAGACAGATCCCAGCGGTCAGGATTGTCGCTTCCGTTGTTGCCAGTCCAAACGCAATCGCACTGAATGCAGTCAAGGTAAGATACACAACCAGTACGAACTTGCGACCGTAACGTTCAATAAAGTACGCAGCGGTGAAGTAACCTGGCAACTGTGCAATCGTCATGATCAGCACGTATTGAAAGCTTTTAACCAACGTGAATCCTTTTGCCATCACAACCGAAGGCAGCCACAGAAACATTCCATAATAAGAGAAAATGACGGTAAACCACAAAATCCAGAGCATCAACGTTGTACGGCGATGTGGTGCCGACCAGACGGTAGCCACTTTCTCGCGGAACGTGATTTTATGAAGCTTGGTATGATTCTTGTACCGCGGCGGGTCCTGAATGGCACGACGCAGATACAGTGCATAGAACGCCGGAAGCGCTCCAATGGCAAAGGCAATTCTCCATCCGTACTCCGGGATAACAAAGTTGGCAATGAGTGCTGATACAATCCAGCCCCCTGCCCAGAAACTTTCCAATAATACAACGGCACGTCCCCGTTCCGCTGTAGGCATCGACTCCGATACCAGTGTGGATGCAACGGGCAACTCTCCGCCAAGTCCGATACCAGCAACCAGGCGCAGTGCACACAATACGGCGAATCCGGTCGCCAGTGCAGACAGACCGCTTGCAATGGTAAAGATTAACAAGGTCCACATCAGAATGGCCTTCCGTCCAAAACGGTCCGCAAGTGCACCTGCAAGCAAAGCACCTAATGCCATACCGATGGAGTTAATACTCGTAAGCACACCGACTTGTCCGGGACTGAGACTCCATTCCTTGGCAAGTGCAGCCACGATAAAGGAGATCATACCAACTTCCATCGCATCAAACAGCCAGCTCATGCCGGCACTGAACAGCAGCTTGCGCTGCTTGGGATTCCGCAATACTTCCAGTTTGCTCATCACTTATAGCTCCCTTGATCTCTATGTAGTCATTCTGACACTAAATCATTATTATGCAGAATGCTCCAGAAATCAATGCAAAATAAGCTTTTCCTTCCGATTTCTGCGATACCTCACCCCTTGAGTGAACCCGCTGTCAGACCTGCAACAAAGTAACGCTGGAGCAGAAGGAACAACGCGATCATCGGAATGGTCGTTACCAGCACACCCGTAAGCATCATCGGATAGTTCGTCACGTATTCCCCGCGGAACTGCATAAGTGCGAGCGGTAAAGTGAGCTTGGACTTACTGCTGAGCATCAGCATCGGAATAAGCAAGTCATTCCAGACCATGACGAGCAGGAACGTAGCCGTTGCCGCCAGCGAAGGTGCAGCCAGTGGCAGTGCAATCCGCGTATAGAGTCTCCACTCGCTTGCTCCATCCATACTGCCCGCTTCCAGAATCTCCGAATTGAGCATGCGCATGAAACCTGTCAGCATAAATACAGAGACAGGCATCAGCATCGCGGCAGATACCACAATCAATCCCGTGAGACTGTCCGACCACCCAAGTGTACGCGTGAGAGAATAGATCGGCAGCATACTCACCTGGGAAGGAACGATCAGACCGGCTACGAACAGAGCAAACACGATTTTACCTACACTACCGCCCCAGCGGACAATGGCGTAAGCAATCATGCTACTCAGCAACAACTCAATTGCAACCGTGCCAAGCGTCACGACCAGACTGTTTCCGAAATATTGCCACATCGGCTGATTGCGGAACATGCCAGTGATGTTATCCCACGTAAACGGGTCCGGCCAGCTGAATGGACTGGTGAAGAAGTTGCTGCTTGTTTTGAACGAGGATACAAATACAAAGTACAGCGGCACAAGAATCAGCAGCGCGTACACCAATAAGATCAGGCGATTGAACCATTTTAAAAACATGTGAACTCCCTTCTGCCTCAGTTGCAGGATGAATGCTCCAACATCAACCTCAATAACTTACCCGGTCAGCACGCAGTGCCTTGAACTGCAACAGCGTCAAGAGCGCGAGCAACACCAGGAAGATCATGGAACCGGCAGAAGCCAGACCAAATGAATAGCTGCCAAAGGCGGTATGATAGATATATGTTGTCAGAATTTCAGTTGCGTAGTTCGGGCCTCCGTCTGTCATGGTAAAAATGAGGTCAAATGCCTTGAACGACTGAATCGTCGTATAGGCCACAACAATCGTTGCCGAAGGTGCCAGCAGCGGCCAGGTCACGGTACGGAATACCTGCCATTTGCTGCCGCCGTCCATACGAGCCGCTTCATACAGTTCTGCCGGAATGCCTTGCAGACCTGCGATGAATACGATCATCATCTGGCCGGCATGGGCCCATACCTGTACCGCAGCGATGGAATAGATGGCGATCTTGGGATCTCCAATCCAGTTACGAGCAATGCTGCTCATCCCAGCTTCATTCAGTCCATAGTTGATCAATCCAATGGATGGATCATACATGAATGCCCAGATCAGTCCGACCGATACGGAGGACAGAATCGCAGGCAGGAAATACAATGCCCGAAGCACAATGCGTGTCTTGGTATTGCGTACCAGGAGCAGAGCCAGGACAAGTGAAATAAAGGTTTGTGCAATAACAACCGTTAACATGAACTCCACGTTGTTGCCAAAGGCTTTGCGGAATACGATGCTGCTGAGACTGTCCTTGTAATTATCCAGCCCTACAAATGCATACGACGGGGATACCCCGTCCCAATCCGTAAAGGAGTAGAACAGCCCCGTCAATGTAGGAAATACGAACAATCCAACGTACAGCAGCAACCCGGGGATCAGAAACAGGGATAGCTGAAGACGGTTTTTCATCGTTTATTTCCCGATATGCTGATCAATGATCGCTTGTGCCTGCTGTGCTGCTTCTTCTGGAGAAGTGCCGCTCAGTACAGCCTGGATGGAGTTAGTTACTGCTTTTTGATTGTCTCCGTTCAGGATGGTGAACCGTGGCTGGAACACGGTCTTTTTGGTTGCCCATTCTCCGGCTACCTGAAGCTCAGGCGTATCGTACTTCACATCATTCACCGTTACATTTTGTCCCGTTTGGTTGGCATAGTCACTCGCTACATCGGGATTGCTCAGGAATTCGAGGAACTTCTTCGCTTCTTCCGGATGTTTTGACTTGCTGTTCACTGCGAGCATGAACGTAGTGGTATGCACTCCTTCATACTTCGCTTGATCTGCACTTACCGTAATTGGTGCAAGCAGTTTTTGCTCCAGGTTCGGATTCTGCTGCTTGTTCTGAGCCAATTGATACGATCCACTTGCCAGCATCGCTGCTTTCTCTTGAATAAACAGTGCGCCAGCCGCAGGGTCTTTTGTACCCAGTGCATCCTGTTGGAAGTAACCTTTATCGTTCAGTTCCTTGATTTGAGTCAACGTTTTCACCCAAAACTCATCCGTCAGTTTGGCTTCGCCCGCTTCTACTTTGGTAAAAATGTCGTCACTCGGTGCATTGTTCATCACCATTGTATTCATGAATTGCCCTGGGCCAATGTCCGCTCCGGCAAAGGCAATCGGAATGATACCATTGTCTTTCAGCTTTTGGCAAAGTGCCAGGAAGCCTTCCCAATCGGTTGGCGGCGTCAAGCCGTATTGTTCAAACAGTTTTACATTATAAATTGGATCGTTATATACGAGTTGATACGGGATCGCATATTGCTTGCCATCATGCTGTCCTGATTCAATCAGCTTCGAATTGTAGGCCGACAGGAAGGATGATCCGGTCAGATCCGTGAACAATCCCGCTTTCGTGAAAGCTTCGAACTGTGCACCCGGGAAGGATGCAAATACATCCCCTACCGAACCGTCACTGATTTTGGATTGAACGGTGGATTGGTATTGATCGGAGGGCAGCGTCTGCATCTCCACTTTGATGTTCGGGTTTGCTGTCTCAAATGCGTCAATGCTCTTATTCAGTGCTTCCACGTCTTCTCCACGCCAGTGCATGAAGCTGAGGGTCACTTTGCCTGAACCCGAGGAGCCGTTCTCTCCAGAGGACGCGTTATCCCCACCGCCGCAAGCTGACAGCAGGATGGACATCACCAGCATACTGACAAGCGGCAGGATTAATTTTTTATTTTTTTTCATGAAAGACGACCTCCTGAGGATGATTAATGTAAGTTGCACGAAAGTTTTTACACGGGGCACTTCGAGTGCAGTACCATCTTCCGATCGCTGTTATCCCCGGATTTCTTTGAATCATTTCTTTCAATGGTTAAAATCCGGGTATAAAGGCGAGCGCTCCGCTTCTTCAGATCGGTTCTGCCCTCTCCGTTAAAGTGTAAAAAAAGGGCTCTTACTTTAGTTGGTAGTAACTTAGTTAGTAGTAACTTGATGCTGCTTCTGTCTTGTTTTCCATTTTTCGCTAATGATGGGCATCACGGTACGTCCGAAGATTTCGGCCTCTTCCAGATGTGGGTAACCGGACAGAATGAAGGTTGTAACACCCAGATCTCCATATTCCATTAAACGTTCTGCGACCTGTTCGGCTGTACCCACAATAAGGATCGCACCGCCGGAACGCACAACGGACAAGCCTGTCCACAGGTTGGGACCTACGACAAACTGCTGCTTCTCGGACAGTTCACGTAACTCGTTTTGTCTGCGTTGGTTGGTTGCATCCGTTTCGGCAAAAGCGGCTTTGGCTTTCTCGATCGCTTCTGGTGGTACTTTGCTAATAATCTCCCAAGCTGCTGCCCATGCTTCTTCTTCGGTATCCCGAATGAGTACCTGAGCACGCATGCCGTAACGGAGCTGACGATCTTGTCCCGTTTCCTCTTTCACCTGCTGACGGATGACCTCAATCTCTTCGATCTGCTCCTGAATCCAGTCATGAGGCTCGCCCCACATAAGGAACGTATCCGCATGTTCAACAGCGACCTTTTTGGCAATTGGAGAACTTCCTCCCAGATAGAATGGTGGATGCGGATTTTGCACCGTCTCCGGCATGCCTACCTGTCCTTTGAAATTATAATACTGGCCGTTGAATTCAGGATTGGGATTGCTGGGTGCATCTGCGCCAGATTTTGAACCACTTCCTGCAAACTCCGTCAGATTCAGTCCCGTCGATTGGGTCCATGAACGCTTCATCACTTCCATATACTCGCTCGCCCGCACATACCGTTCATCATGCGCATGTGCCAGTGGATCGCCGAGTTCCTCCAGATCTCGAACAGAACTGCCTGTCACCACATTGATCATGGCGCGACCACCAGAGAGTTGATCCAGTGCGGCTCCCATTCGTGCAGCGAGTACAGGTGTAACCAATCCCGGGCGAATGGCGACAAGGGGACGCAATGTCTTCGTGTGACTCATCACAGCCGAGCCAACCACCCACGCGTCCAGACAGGCTCCCCCTGTCGGAATCAGTACAAATTCGAATCCTGCCTTCTCCGCCGTCTGTGCCACATCGACCAGATAATCCAAACTTGGTTCTCGCTCCGGAGCAACCCCTACATACTTACCATCCCCTGCTGTAGGCAAAAACCATCCAAACTTCATATCTTCCTGTTCGCTCACAAAAGTCAATCCCTTCTATGAATAAATAAAGTCTCATGTTAAAAAAAGATCACTGTTCTGCAACTTGACCGTTCCGGTTACGAATCGTTCTTACGATCACTGTTATCTCCAGATTTTTTGATCCCCTTTTCTAAGGGGAAATCCGGAGATAAAGGTGAACACTACGTTTCTTCAGAATCGATTTCGTCCCCTCCACTACGTTTGCACTGGTTGAAATTGATTTTTAAAGTGTGCCTAATTTCTAATTCATTTTCAAAGTAAACATCTAAATGCCGATTAATTAACTTGGTTTAATAGGTATGGACATCATAACAATTGATTTGTCTATGATCAATGTCATTTCGCGGCAATTTTATTTTGTCATTTTGTGGTCTTTTCTCAGATTTAGGTCTTCCTGATCTTGAATATATATAAATCCCACCTGTATAATAGGTTTAAATACATGTTCAAAAAGTCTGGTTTTCAGTACCGAGAAGATGGAATGAAGCTAGAAATGGAGTAGTGGAGCGTAGGAAAACTACGTGAGCAACCACAATGTTTCCAAAGGAAACATACTTCGTAAGCCTCCCGCTTATTTCGGCTGAATTTCAGCTTCGATGTTGATGATGCCACTAGGCATGATTCGTAATCAAAAGTGGACTTTTTGAACTACATCTGTAAGCGAAACTTTTGGAATGTACAAACGATACTTATACAATAAAGAGGTGTTCCTGATGACCGAGAACATGAAGGAGGACCACCATGAGTTTTTGGAACTTATTTTCTTCACTCCATCTGAATTCGAGAAAGCTGGTGGCGCCTGGCCGATTCGCATCGGACGAAATATAGCCAAGACCAACTATCATATTGGCCCGCGCACTACACCTTATTATTATTTGCTATTTGTGCTGGAGGGGGAAGGTACATTCATACAGAACGGACAGCGTCACGCCCTTCGTGCCAGGGATGCGTTCTGTCTGTTTCCACATGTTACCCATGAGTACTGGACGGACCCCGAGGATACGTTGCAGAAAATATTTATTGCCTTTGACGGCGCACATGCAGCCGAGCTACTGTCTCGAATTGGACTTACACCCGACTCACCGTACCGTTCAGGTGTACTGACCCCGGAGACTGCAAGTTCCATGCGCTCGTTCATGGAGGATGTTCGCAAACCGCAGGACGGAGCGAGTGATCTGGGACGACTCACCCGGTTTCTAACTCTATTCGACCGGATTGCCCGCTCCCCCGCAACCAAAGGATTGCAACCGGATTCAGCCACACCTTGGCTCCAGAAAGGCAAGGAATACATGGACATTCATTTTGCAGGCGGCATCTCCGTGGAAGGTGTGTCCGCTCATGCGGGTGTGGATCGAACCCATTTTGCCAAACAGTTCCGCAAAGCCTATGGTCTGTCCCCTGTGCAATATATCCAGCAATTGAAAATGAATCAGGCGAAACGTCTACTCGTGCAGACTCCACTAAGTTTAACCGAAGTTGCTCATTCCGTAGGTTACCCGGACTTGTTCTCCTTCTCCAAAGCGTTCAAAAAGCAAGTCGGTTTGCCGCCCAATCGCTATCGCACAGCGGAGAGCAGTAAAGAGTAAGTCCATAAAGAAAAGTGGAATCTGTTTATTGATATGGCTAGAAAAAATCAAAGGCAAGTTCCTTCGATCATTTGACCGTGGACTTGCCTTATTTTTTGAACTATATAATTGTAATTAACGCTCCTACATATATGTTAGCAACACTAAACAATATGTGTATATAAGAAAAATGAATATAACCTTACATAAATGAAACAAAATTCAAGTTTAGGAGTTACAGATGGTAGATTCACATTTCATTCATATGTATAAAATAAGTTCCTGTGCGTCTCAACTATAGGAGATTCGTTTTTCGTTCAGAACTACCCTGTATAAATAGTTGAGACAATAACGAAACACAAATTGGTACTTAGTAATCTAAAGGAAAAATTTTACTGAACGTATTTAGATCGATTTACTGAGCTAAAGTAAGAAAATTCCTGAGGTTCTCCCTTAATTACAGAAACATTTAAGGGATCTCCCCCTAATAAAGCGGTATCCCTTTTAAAATCTGAATTCACTTAAGAACACACATGCCAGCACAATAAATTACATTATAAAAAAAATAATCGCTACTTTAATCTGTACTATATTTGTATAATTCGCTATTTATCCCTTCTTTGTGACTTTCAAAGGGTAAGAAAAAAAGTGAATTTTGCTATATTTCAAATATTTTATCTAGTTCATAGGCTCTAGATGCTTTGGATTGTCACTTGAAGAGCTGAACTGTTCAATATTCCCGTCTTTGAAAATGATGTATTGATACTTATCATTAGGCTCGTCAGCGAATGTTACGGCAGCACCATAAGGAGCTTCTGAGCTTTTGAAGGA
Organism: Paenibacillus sp. FSL H7-0940; assembly: GCF_037979415.1. NCBI lineage: Bacteria > Bacillati > Bacillota > Bacilli > Caryophanales > Paenibacillaceae > Paenibacillus > Paenibacillus sp. FSL H7-0940. The sequence goes on along the minus strand of NZ_CP150280.1, from coordinate 1,001,052 downwards.
ATACGTGCCGGATATATCTTTAAGCTCCTCAGGTGAATAGCCTTTTTGTTGAATTAAATAGGCTCTCACTTTCTCTTCAGCATCATTTTTTGTGATTGGATTACCAAATAAACTTACATATCCCCATCCTGATATAACTACAACTAACGCTAGAATAGATAGCAAACTGATTTTAATTCTTTTAGTCATATAAAGTCCTCCTATTATGAGAGTTGAAACTAGAAATAATTCACAGTTAAGCCCCAAAGGGAGCTTAACTGTGAATATAAGAAAATTAATCTCTGTTTTACCACCTAAATCAAGGGTTTATTTGGAGGTATGAGCTGTGAACGTTGAGTAAGTGCAGGCTATTATGATATGGTAATATTTATCCCCCAACTAATTGTCTTATGTAAAAAAAACCTCCTGAGCTACAGACGCAAGGAACGAATTCCTTTTGCTCAGAAGGGATAGATAAATAACGTTGAAACTCCTCTTGTATGTTGCAGCTATATGCCTTGCTTATAAAATTATTGCTTACAACTATTCCTTCTCCTCATTCTTGCGCGCAAGCGGAATACCGTTCTCCTTGGCATACCATGCTTCATAATGATGCACAGCCACACCTGCAAAAGAAGAATGAGAGGAACCCAGATCAAACACCTTTGCCATCTCTTCATTCATATTGCTAACCGGTTTACGGAAAAAGGTCAGGTGATCCCCCTCGTGTGTATCCGCGAGTTCCGCTCCGATCCAGACTTTCTTGCCGAGATCATCCGCTTCGTCCAGTTCTTCCTTGGACAGATCATACATCTGCTGCCCACTATCCCGGTAAGCCATAATGGCCACCGCATCAAAGTGGGAGATCACCCAGCGACTGAATGTACCTCCTTCAGCCGACTGACGGGCATCAAGCCAGAACGGAATGGCAGCGCTCATGTACAGTCCGGCATCCTCGCCGGCTTTTGTCCAGGCCTTCATGTTGTTCTGCCACTCTGCAATGACGCTGCTCTCCTCGTTCTCCCAGCGCTTCAACTGATACGGCTCCACATCCAGTTGAATGCCTTCGAAGCGTTCATTCTTGGCCGAAGCTGCATTGTATGCTCTTACTCGCTCGATAAAAGCAAGTCCTTCATCCCGCTTCTCCTCATAGGCCCAGTCTGCATGACCGTTAAGTCCATGCACTTCAATCTCAGCCCGTCGGGCAGCCGCAATGAATTTGCGGTATGTTGCGTCAGGCACCTCATCCTGGATTTGCAGGAAGATGGTATCCACGCCCTGTTCTTTGGAGAAAGCAATAATCTCAGGTGTCTGCTCTGCAATAATGGACGCGTCCCACAGCCAGGTCGCTTTGTGTTCCTCTGCCGAGAACCATTTGAACATCCAGGACAGAAGCAGCAGGCACAACACCACAGCCAGAATAGCCCATTTCGCCATACCCACCAGCTTGCCCCGTTGCCTCATATATTTCCTCAGACGAGCAACGCTTCACTTGGCTCAAGCACAGGATGCTGTACCGAGTGACCAATCTTGTAGATATGCGGATGTGTGTATGAACGGAACGCATTACGTGTATCCAGAATCGGTACACCCATCTCGGCAATATCAAAGTAAGGCAAATCGCTGTGGTTGGTGATCAGCACGATGCAATCGTACTTCTTGAACTGCTCCAGATTGAACGCTTCGCTGTGTACGGTCTCGCCATGTTTATCCTGGAAGGAATCCGCATGTGGATCGTAGTAGCTAACGTTAGCTCCACTTTCCTTGAACAGTTCATATACTTCCAGTCCTGGTGATTCACGCAGGTCGGCAATATTCGGCTTGTAAGACATGCCAAGGAGCAGAATATTTGATTTACGTACGGATTTAGCGTATTCGTTCAGAATCGTTGACGTTTTGTTCAATACATAATATGGCATGTTGTCATTGGTGGATTGCGCCAGCTCAATGAATTTGCTATAGAAACGGAAGCCTTTGGCCTTCCATGACAGGTACATCGGATCAAGCGGGATGCAGTGTCCACCGATGCCTGGCCCTGGATAGAATGGCATGAAACCAAATGGTTTCGTCGCCGCTGCGTCAATAACTTCCCAGATATCGATGCCCATACGGTCACACATCATCGCCATCTCATTCACAAAGGCAATGTTCACACTGCGGAATGTGTTCTCCAGCAGTTTGGACATCTCAGCCACTTTTGGCGAAGATACCGGTACTACGGTTTCTACATACTTGCTATATAGCGCTGTTCCGAGCTTCAAGCAAGCTTCAGTTGTGCCCCCGATTACTTTCGGCGTATTAAATGTTGTGAAACGTCCGTTCGACGGGTCCACACGCTCAGGCGAGAAGCAGAGGAAATAGTCTTTACCTGCTTCTTGTCCGATCTTGTCCAGCTGCTGCTGGATCAGTTCTTCGGTTGTACCTGGATAAGTGGTGCTCTCCAGCGTAATCAGCATGCCTGGTTTCATGTGCAGTTTGATCTGATCTACAACCGTCTCGATGTAAGACGTATCCGGGTCCTGATTCTCACTAAGCGGTGTTGGTACGCAGATACTGAGGGCGTCGATCACACGCAGCATGCTGTAATCTGTCGTTGGCTGGAAACGACCGCTTTGCATTACTTTTTTCAACTCATCAGAGGAAATATCGTGAATATAGGAATCTCCTTGATAGATACTCTCTACTTTGGACGCATCCAGATCAATTCCGATTACCGTGAAACCTTGATTGACCATCTCCACGGCAAGTGGAAGTCCTACGTAACCGAGCCCGACGACGCCGAGTACAGCTTCTTTATTTTCAATCGCATTCAGTAATGTGTGGAATTGTTGATTCTCCATGATATTCCCTCCGGGCAGTGTATTTGGTGGTGCTTAAAATCCATATAAATAGATGAGTGTCTGTGCTCTAAATGTTGCTCTAATCTATCTGATTCATAGTGTAAAAAAAGCTCTTACTTGGCACTTCACACAATCAGCTTATTCAAGCCGTCTTCTAATGCAGGCAGCGTCTGATTCGGGCATCCAGTTCTACAGGCGAGAACGGTTTAGTCATGTAATCATCGACTCCGCTGCGGAAACATTGACTAATCGTCTGCTCGACACGCTGTTCGGTCAACACGACAATTTTGGGTGGCTGCTCCATCTCCAGATTCTGAATATGATGGATGAACGGCAGACCATCGATGCCATACAAATTCAGTTCGGTGAGCACCAGATCTGGTGTGACTTTCTCGATCAACTCCAGTGCAGCCAGTCCATCAACGGCTTCATAGGTTTCGTATCCCTGCATCTTCAACCGCAATTGCAGGAATTCGCGTACCGTCGGATCGTTGTCCACAATCAAAATTCGTTCCGGCTCGTCCGCCGTATTGTCCAGCGTGTAGATATGAATTTCCGACGAATCTACGAGCTTCGAGGACTCAGCCATATGCTGAATAGTTGCCTTCGAAGGGCGCTCCCCTTCCGGGAAACTGGCCAGTGTAATCTGTGGATCGGCACCGGGTACAGTCTCTTGCAACTCATGTTTGATCCGAAGTCCTTCATAATGAACTTCATCCAGTGACAAACCTGGCAGCAGGACGGCAATCGTTTGGGTAGCCCCATCCTTCCACACCTGGAAGGCAGACTCACTCGTTTGCTCCAGATGTGTCCTGACCTGCTGCTCAGGTTGAGAGTTTCCTGCACAATGGATGAACATTAAGCCGCATGTTTCGGCACCCGTTTCCTTCAATCCCTGTTCTACACTTCGGTACACATTAACGGCAGCCTCACGCTGCAATGTCGCCGTATTTGGCATGTTCTTTTCCACCCTTCTCCTCGATTATCTATATAAGTCCAAAAAATATTATTTACACTGACACTCCGATGACAGAACAGCCTTTCGATCACTGTTATCCCCAGATTTTTTGATTCCTTTATACAAGGGGAAATCCGGGGATAAGCGTATGCTTTCGATGCAGCTTTCTTTCAGAAAGCTTTTAGGTGCACGCTTCGCTTCTTCAGGCTTTTTCTGCCCTCTCCGTTATCGTGTAAATGTCTAGTTGGACATATAATTGCTTTGATTATTCTTTACTTAAGCGGCTTCGCTTGTTTTCTTCTCATCCTCGGACCAGCTTTGACGTGTCATAGTACCCCATGAGTTGTTGTTTTGCATGAACTGCACATGTCCCTGCAATCTCCACAGTACGCCGAGCTGGTGGTAACCCACGAATTTCAGCGCGGAGTAGACGAGCATTTTGACCAGATCGGAGAGTTTGTTGTAACGTTTGAAAGCAATCTCCTCCAGGACAAGTGCGCCTACACTCAGCAGATAACCACTCACAAAGTTCAGCAGTCCGAACAGAACCAGAATCGGCCATTGCGTCATATCCAAAAGGACATATCCAGCGAGAGCCAGAAGTCCGGTAATCCGGAAATACGGGTTGAGCGCTTCAAAAAGGACGTTATATGGCATGGTCACCATACCCATAACCTTATATTTCGGATTGAACAACATGCCACGATTCTCGATCATGTTCTTCAGATTCCCGCGGCCCCAGCGCTTACGCTGACTGGACAAGATCCGGTAGGAATCCGGTGCCTGCGTCCAACATACGGCCTCAGGACAGAAGGCAATGCGGTACTTCAATTTGTTTTCCAGCATGTAACGGTGAAGTTTGATGATGATGTTCATGTCTTCTCCAGGATAACCATCCCGGTATCCACCTACGGCGATAACAGCGTCCTTACGGAACATACCGAAGGCACCGGAGACAATGATCAGACCGTTCATGTGACTCCAGCCAATCCGTCCGCCCAGGAAGGCTTTGAGATATTCAATCGACTGGAACATGGGCCAGATCTTGCGTGGCAGCGATACATCTTGCACTGCCCCGTTTTCAATTTTGCAGCCATTGGCGATCCTTACATCTCCACCGATGGCTACCGTCTCTTCCGGATTCTCCATATACATCCGTGCCATGCGGATGAGGGCATCTTTCTCCAGCAACGAATCAGCATCGATGGAAGAGATCAACGGATAATGGGACAGGTTGATCCCGGCATTGAGGGAATCGGCCTTACCGCCGTTTTCTTTGTCAATGACATACAGATCCGGGAACTCTGGATTATGGTAGATCCCACGAATTTTCTGACAGGCGATCTTGCCCCGAATCTTCGTATTGGGTACTGGCTTCAGACGATATTCTTCCAACAGGATATTCAGTGTCGCATCACTGGAGCCATCATTCACAACAATGACTTCATACGTTGGATAATTCAGCGTCATCAGGCAGTTCACATTTTCAATAATCGTCAGTTCCTCGTTGTATGCCGGTACCAGCAGAGAAACGGAAGGTACCAGTTCCGAGCCTGACAATGTATTGTATTTGGAATAATGCGACCGCCGGAAGATCGTCCAGATGTTACGGAACGATAAGGCCAGAATGGAAAAATAGAGCGTATTTACAAAAACAACATAGTAGATTGCGACCATGCCGTAGATTAATAGTAGATCCCTAAGCAGTGTAATCCCCTCCTACCGTAGCGACACCTGTGCGCTTCTTGCTGGTTCTGTTCTCTCGTACAGGGCCAAAATAGCGATCGTACAGCAGTCTTTTTTTGTTATGTGCAATCATCTGCTCTACAGCTCTGTCATCGGTTCTCGTGTGCTGCATGGTACTCTCAATCTGCTGCATCGCAATCTCGCGCTCAGCAACTGTACCTTGCACCGCAGCCTGACACAGCGCTTCGAATCCCGGTTCACCGAGCTTGCTCAGACTCTCCGCACTGTTATATCGAACTCTCCAGTCTTCATCCCGAAGCGCTTTGCGCAACAATGGAATGCTACCAGATGCATGCTTGTAACCAAGCGCTTGTACCACTTCGGCGCGAACTTCCGGATCGGGGTCCTGGATCAGCTTCAGGATTGTCTCATCCCGGAGTGCCGGACTTGCGCTAAGATACAGCTTCACCGCCTCGGCACGTACATCCTGATGTTCTGCGCCTACCAGTCTGTCGAGTGCAGGCATCACTTCAGGTACAGCCTGTCCCCACATGGCAACCAGTCCGACTTTGACAAAATCAGGATTCCGGTCTTCCAGCAATTCAATTAGAATTCTGCTCGTATCCAGACTCGTTTCGAGCAGAATATCTGCTGCCAGATGGTGAATGGACTTACCTTTGGTTAACAGCAAAGCGAGCATGTCTTTCAGTTCACCTTGCCGAGTCGTACATCTGGAGATGGATCGACCAATCATAATGGCCATCGGGCCCGGTTTCTCATCCTTCAGTAATTCCATCAAACCCGGAACGGCTTCGGGACAACGCATGCCACCCAAGCGATAAGCCGCATCAATCTGGCGACCATAACGCAGACGGCCCAGTTCCTTCAGATCATGCTCTACGAATCCTGCTTCACGGCACAGTGTGATTAATTTGTCGCGATACTCACCCTTGAACTGGTCGATCCATTCAATCAGTCTGTCCTGAATGACTCTGCGTTCCAGCGGAGCCAGTTTGCCTGGTGGCAATCTGAGCGGACTATTCTCGGTCAAGGCTGTTTGCAGATAGGTGAAATAGTCACGCTGCTTCAATTCATAAAATGCCGTCTTGCGTCGTTTGCCATTGTGGGACATTTTCATGGCAAACAATACGATGACGCCTACAACAACAAGTGCGATACAGATGTACAAAAACAGATAGGCCAAAGCCAAACTTGGAAACATGTGAAAAGGTCCTCCTTTATACTCATTTATTCGATCTGAAAACTAGGAATTTTTTCATAGCTCTTCTTCATTTTTTCGTAGCTTAGCTTCAGGCGTTCACTATACTGCACCTGTTCCCAAGGCTGCCAGCTATATACCGGCAATGTCTTCAGATCCAGGGTCGTCTGTTCACCCCCAGGCCAAGATACTTTCTTCGTGGCGCGGTCCGTTAACCACGGAATGAGGGCAACACCTTCCACAGTAACTGTAGAGAACTCACGTCCATTCTTGAGCGGTCCATAGTCGATCGCTTGCAGCGAACTCGGATCACCGAACCCAAGCAGCATCCAGGGAATTCGCATCTCCACTTGATTGCCGTTATACTGCCATGCCGTTAATGAATCCGTATCTGACTGACCGGGAGCTGTCGTTCCCCGTTTCAATGTTCCGACCTTTTCATTCATGAACGGTTGAGCAGATCGGGTATCCGGCGGTGTCATCCTCAGGCTAACTGCCAGATTCCATGGGTGGAACGGATTATCTGCGGAATCTGACTGCTGATCTGGCAGCATATCGTATCCTTCTTTGCCGTACAGACGCTGATTAAAGTCATAATCCTTGGCGATCTCCACCTGAGATTCTTCATCCTGCCCCAGTGTAATCACCGTCTCAAGAGCATCACTGAGCGTCCGGCCCGGGAGTAACTTGTCAGGCTGACTGCCTCCAGCAAGTGTATCGGTCCCAATTCGCAGCACTGTCTTAGCCGGGTCAAACGGTTGATCCAAGGTCAGCCCAATATACAGATAGGCTTCATCATGAGTCATCTTCATTTCCTGAATGCCGTCCACTTGGCCCTGCCAGGTCGTGACCTCTTCATCCTTCAGATCATCCCAGTCATCCAGTGATCCGTCGATGGTCAACTGTTCCTGTTTACCCGGGTCCATGGCAAGCAGACCAAACATCTTCTCGTTTGTCAGCACGTTCAACCAATATGCACGGCGATCAGCCGGGATTTCCAGTGGCATCGTGTTCCATGTTTTTTTGAACCATTCATCCTGCCACATGAACACAATTGCTCCCGAGTATCCTTCATCATAGATATCCTGCGTCAGTGACGCGTCGATATCTCCCTGCTCTACTTCGTTATGTCCACCCTGATTCCGTCCTCCCATACCCAGATGGGAAATACCAAGAGAAGAGGGTACGCCATACTCTGTAATCATTACAGGCATATGGGAAAACTCGGCTTTCAGCTTGCGCAGATAACTTTTGTACGTGTTGTACTCACCGTTCTCATCCTTGATGGTTTGGAGTGTTTTATCAATATGGAACAGATCCGGGTAATACGGGTACACATGGTAGGCTACAAAATAACCTCCCTGCCACGCCTCCGGCTGAATATGTCGGGCATCCACACTGACGAGATCCTCTTCATACAGCGGCTCGCCGGGATGATCCAGCACATCGGTCGTTACCCAGTTGGTGAAGGTCATCGGATGTTCCCACCCATACTTCTTCTCCAGGACCGCCGTATGATCCAGCAGCTCTGCGAGCCAGTTCTCGAACGGTGATGCTTCTGGACTCGCCGAGAAATGAACTCCCTTGTATTGCGGTACGTCCGCATGTTTTGCGTTTGTGTTGTCTACCATCGCCGGGTCCCATTCCGTCCCCACATGCCAGGCCATCAGGTATTTTCCAGCATTCGTTTTGTATTTGCCGCTGGACTCTCCCTGCTTGGCAGGAATGTCCGCATCGCCATAGACAGCAGATACGGCCTTTTCAATCTCCTGCTTGAACGTCTGCTCAATATGGGATGCATAGGCATCCTGTTTCTCAATCAGCTCTTCTTCAGGTGACCATATGCCCTGTATAAAATATAACGGTTGCTCCCGGCCGCGGTTATATTCGACTAATGCGGAGTAGAAAATCGGTTCGTGAACCGTGTATACCCGGATTACATTGGCTCCCAGATCCTCGATCTGCTGGAACCACCGCAAGTAATCCTCTTTGGTCAGCGGGAATTCTCCCGGGTAATGCCCCGGTGAAGTTGCGCCCAGGTTGACACCTTTGACGAACATCTCCCTCCACGTTCCATCTGGCCCGTATTCCATGAACCGGTCTCCATCGGTCTTGAATTTCATCTCCGTGCCGTTCTCCGCTGTGTACGTAACGAGCTTGGGTTGCATATAGTGCCATCCGGCAAATATCCCACCGGTCACCACCACTGCTCCTGTCAACACCGTTAATAGCCAGCGTCTTCGTCTTTGTCTGCTCATGTCTTTAGATTGCTCACCTCTCTAATATGCATCCTGCTTCAACATCGAATGGTCCAACATGAAGTTTACGAATCATTCCGCTTCGGATGTCCGCTTGGTAGAGATGTCAGCGGTGTAGTTCTCACTATAGCGCTAAGACTCTGCATTTGTATCTAGGCTGATGGAAGCAAACATGAAATGGAACATTCTGCCCATAATTCGTAAAAAGAGCCATCAACTAGCACCGGGAAGCCTCTGAGATACGTCTGATTCCCGAACACTAATATCTGCTGGAATCGCATGGTATTGGTGCCCTGCTGATCTTGCAATTCTGGAACCTATATTGTTATGTGCAACGCGGGTACAGGCAACGTTTGCCGTTTGAACACATACCCCATTAAACGCGAGTCATTATTTAAAGTTGCGGACCTTTTTACAGTATTAACCATAAAGATTACAAAATTGATACTATAGTCCGATAACGCATCAGCGATATTCCGCGTCACATCAAGGTTTTCTGAAAAATGCAGAAAATCAAAAAAGGACGTCAGTCCCCCTCTATAGGACTGTACCCATTTATAAACCTTTTACAAAAACCTAAATGAACGCCCGGTCATCACCCAGAGGTCACAGATCTCTCACATTAAATGTAAAAAAGCACATCTTATTTCCTAATTTCTGCCTCTAATATGGCTAACCCATAATTGTGTCCAATTTGCAAAATAATTCCGGTTGCCGCATTTCGAATTGTCAGATATGCTTATAAAACAAGAACACTTGTTCCATACTGTAAATAAACTGTTAATTATCGATGTTCAAATGAAGATCATTGATGCTTAACAGATGAGCTTAGCATCACGGATAAGGAGAGAAGTCTTATGCCCCGCCAAGACAGACGTGTCATCATGCTGGCAGACTGCCAGTCATTCTATGCCAGTGTGGAGAAGTCTGCACATCCCGAATACAAGGACCGCCCCCTCGTAGTCGCGGGAGATCCGGCGCGCCGTTCGGGTATTATTCTTGCGGCCTGTCCACTCGCCAAGTCCTATGGAATTACGACAGCAGAACGACTGGGCGAAGCCCTCGCCAAATGTCCGGATGTTGTTGTTGTTCGCCCCCGGATGGCCGAGTACATTCGGGTGTCCCTTCATATTACGCGTATCCTTCAGTCTTACACCGATCTGGTGGAACCCTATAGTATTGATGAACAGTTCCTCGATGTCACCGGAAGCCTGGATCTGTTTGGCAGTCCCGAGACGATTGCGCGCAGCATTCAATCGAGGGTGATGGATGAGACGGGTGTATACATTCGGATCGGCATCAGTGATACCAAAGTCGTTAGCAAGATGGCCTGCGATCTGTATGCCAAAAAAGTCCCCGGAGGCATCTGCACGCTGCCCCGCAAAGATCTGCCGTCCACCATCTGGAAAAAGCCTGTGCGAGACATGTTCATGGTTGGTTCCCGCATGGCGCAGCATCTCTACAAGATGGGCGTGCATACGATCGGTGATCTGGCTCAGACCCCACTTGCCCGACTGAGAGAACGTTGGGGTGTGAATGGCGAGGTACTGTGGCGTATCGCCCGCGGTATTGACGATTCCCCGGTCAAACCCGGGACATATGCTCATCAGCAGCAGGGAATCGGACATCAGATGACGCTGCCCCGGGACTATGACTCCTGGGAAGATATCAAAGTGGTACTGCTTGAACTGGCGGAACTCGTCAGTCGACGTTCCCGGGACAAATCACTCATGGGCCATGTGGTCTCGGTTGGATGTCGCGGACAGGATTATGATCGACCAACCGGTTTCTCCCGCCAGATGAAGGTGAATGAACCCACCAACATTACGGATGAAGTATACGATGCGGCAGCAGCTCTGTTCCTGCGCCATTGGGACGGATTACCCATCCGCCGCATCAGCGTGTCACTGACCGGACTAGTGCCTGATTCCGAAGTACAGCTGTCCTGGTTCGATGATCGTGAACGTAAAAGAGAATTGGAACGTGCCACGGATGATATCAAGCGCAGGTACGGAGAAACCGCCATTATGCGGGCATCCTCCCTCTGCTCGTCCGCGCAAGCCCATGAACGTTCTCATAAAATTGGAGGTCATTATAAATGAGTAAAAAATTGCAGCAAAACGGTATCTTCGAGTCCTCACGTATGATGCTCCCCGAACACCGGGAAGCTTACATTCTTCATCAGGAACAACTTTCTCCTCGTACCCGCCCATCCCTGGATGCCCAGGCCGCGGAAGAAATGTCCCGTTTGCTCAGTAACTCGATGATGCTTGGAGATAGGGTCACCATTACCGTGTTTCACGAACATGACGATATCCGTTACACGGGGCAAGTGCTTCGAATGGACCGTCCGGCCCGTACCCTCCGATTGCTGATAGAAGATGGGTCCCGGGATATTCAGATGAACCTCATTACAGATGTGGCCCTTGCCGATGACTGAAGGGAGATATACCCACCCCGATGTTGTGGATATTCCATGATAGATGCAGCATACCCGTTACCATGCAGGACTGTCTTCCTACACTTCCAGGTGAATACCAAAAGTAGCCGACGAGACATATCCAGACCATTCACTTCGTTCTAAAGAAGCAAAATATCAGATACGTGATTCATCGGCTACATATAAGGGTAAAGCTTCTTTTTTCTGAAAAACTTTTAGAAAAAGCTCCAGTCAAATTCCTTGGACAGACGCTCCAGCAGATGCACACCGGCAATACTGTTGCCTTTGCGATTCAGAGCCGGGCCAACAAGACCTATGCCGAATTGTCCCGGCACAAGGGTCAATATCCCTCCGGATACTCCACTTTTGGCGGGCAAGCCGACCTCGATGGCAAATTCGCCTGATGCATTATACATACCACAGGTGGTCATGAAGGTTTTGGCAATCTGAACATAGCGACGAGGGATGAGTTCTTCTCCCGTAATTGGATCTGTTCCATTATAGGCCAGAACGAGTGACATTCGAGACAGATCTGCACACGTCACTTCAATGGAGCAATGACGGAAATACACGGCAAGCACGTCTTCAACGTCATCCTTAATGACCCCGTTGTGCTTCAAAAAGTAGCCAAGTGAACGATTCATATGACCACTCTCCGATTCGGACTGGAATACCTCTTCGTTATAGCCCAGCTGATCATTATTCGCCAGTTTGCGGAAAAACTCCAGAATGCGGCGTGATTTCTCTTCCTTACAGTCTCCTCCAACAAGCGAGGACACCGTAATCGCACCCGCATTAATCAATGGATTAAATGGAATACCGGGTTCAACCAATTCAAGCTTGATCATCGAATCATAATCGTCGCCTGTGGGTTCTTTTCCTACATTAAAGAAGACTGCTTCTTCACCATGGTCCATTAAGGCCAGAATAAGGGTAAATACTTTGGAGATACTTTGCATTGTAAATGGGACACCGCAATCCCCTGCCGACACATAGTTCCCTTCGGCGTCCATGATATGTATACCAAGCTCATCCTGAGAGGCTTTGACAAGCTCCGGGATATAAGAAGCCACCTTACCCTGCCCGGTGTGCAAACGACTGGTCTCCAGCCACTCCGGCAGCAATGCATTCAGACGTTCCATGGTTGAATTGCTCATATGTCATCTCCTCCACATCTCTATATAAGCATCTTGCATGAAATGTACATGGGTGAACCCATGCACCATGGTGATAATGAGTTCCAGCCATCTCATGCAAAATGCCCTATATTATCTGATTACCCTCAAAATAGTTCCTTTACCGCTTCATTTGAAGATTTAACTCCAAAATCTCACCGGGAAGACCATCGTAATCACCTGTCCAGGTGGATACAAAGTTCTGTCTGGTCAAGATCCGGCGAGAAGCAGCGTTACCCGGATCGATAACTGCATAGAGTGATCCAATCCCTGCGGCTTGTGCCTGAATAATCAACCGTGACGCAATGGATGTGCCTTGACCTTTGCCCCAATGTTCAGGTAGGATCATGTAACCTATCTCAGCCTTGGTCGGGTCCTCCTGATCCGGAATCAATTTGGCATACGCCACACCGGCACCATCTTCACTATATACTCGGTAATGTCCACAAGTGGAACGCTCATTAAACTCCAGCATGGACTCAAATTGCGTTCTCGCCTCTTGCTCCGGTATTGCACGTTCTGTAATCTGTTTCATTACTTCCATATTGGAAACCAATGCATAATAATCATCAAAATCAGGTTGTGTGTATTTAATGAACTTCATGATGTGCCTCCTCTGGGGTACATAACTTATCTTGGTCTTGTTGAATTCACCTAGAGTATAACAGATGCGAATGATGGAATGCACACAAGGCAACACGCTTGCAGGCAGCCAGATGATCCGATAGGCCAACTAAGTCAGCAATCTGAACACTGTAGATACCAAAAAGCGGCCTCAACTGGAGACCGCTTTGTTTACTTTGTTTTTTAATTTGCTTTTTAAGATGAAGAAATATCCTCAGTTCCGTACTTCCAGTGCATGTTGTTAACTTGCCCTTGATGAAGGGTTAAGGTTCATCTGTTTTTCACGTTGACGTGCACGACGACCTTCACCTGGAGGGGTAATGATCAGTGCGAGCAACAGCGAGACAGCGCAGAGTACAGCAATCACGATGAAGGTCAGATGGAATCCGCCCAGCAGGGCGCTGATGAATGATCCAGCCAAAGCACCAAATCCAAATCCCTGATAGATCACACCATAGTTTTTGCTCTGATTTTTCAGTCCGAAGTAATCGGCCACAATCGCCGGGAATACCGTAATGTTACCGCCGAAGCAAAATGCAACGGCCGCCACACAGGCGAAGAAGATCCCGAAGGTCAGTGGAACCAGACTAAGTGTCATGACAGCTACGGCTGTAACCAGCAGCGCACCAGCGATGACTTTCATTCGTCCTACTTTATCCGACAGCGCACCGAGAATAATACGTCCTGCCGTGTTAAAGATTGCAACCATGGCCACTGCGTTCGCAGCGGTAGCTACATCAAGTCCAGCGAGTTGTACACCGATATCTTTGACAATACCGATCAGATACAAACCGCTCATACACGCCGTGAAGAAAATAACAAACAGCATGTACGCTTCTTTTGTACGCAGCATCTCTTTCACCGTGTAATCATGACGTGCTACGACTTGTTTGGATCCTTCCTTGCTTGCCGGAGCCTGTTCACGAACAACCGCTTCGCGGATCAGGAATGAACCCGCAACGACCAGAACAAGGACAATAATGCCCCAATACATAAATGCCTGAGCAGGACCAACGGCACCAATCAATGCCGTGTTCACATATTTGAACAATAAACTACCGGTACCAAAGGCGCCGACCGAGATCCCCGAGATTAGACCTTTACGCTCCGGGAACCATTTGATCAGATTAGACAGCGACGTAATATACGCTGTACCATCTGCAAAACCAACGACAAATCCAGCCAAAATGTACAGCAATGTTAGCGAAGTGACTTGGGAACTCAGAATCAGACCCAGTCCAAGCACAACCCCGGCTACACGGATCAGACGCTGAAGACCCCAACGTTCCTGCAATCGTCCTGCAAACAATGTGGCAAAAGCCAAAGCAAAACTGGTAATTGAAAAAGTTATCGCGACCGAGCTGACGTCCCATCCGAAACGATCAGACAACGGTTGATTAAATAAACTCCAAGTATAGATGGTTCCAAGACCCATTTGTACAATGATGGTCCCCAAAACAATAAGCCAGCGATTCATTTTTGTAGGTGCAGATGTTGATTCAGGTGTTGATGAAACGGATGAAATGGTTGCTTTCATCGTGATCTCCCCTTTGCCGATGTCATATACATGAATGCGTTCACAAGCTAATCATACATGAAAGGGGATTCATCACACCGTTTTGAGCATGAGTTGCATCAGATGCGGAATGAAATGCTTCTAGATGCGCATGAGTTGCCTGAATTCTTTGACCTTCCCACGACTCACGGGCACTTCAGCTTCCAAATCGCGCAGACGGAGCAGATACGTATTGTTGAACCAAGGTACAATTTCACGGATTTGCGACAGATTTACGACGTACGAACGGTGGCAGCGAAAGAACGTATCCTGTGGCAGACGGCTGTGAAAATCCGATATGCTCACTGGCATGGTAAACTCCCCATTTTTGGTATATACCTTCGTCACTTTCTCTTGTGCTTCCGCATAGTAGATATCTGCCGTATCCGTAACAATAATATTGTCATTCCGCAGCAGATTAATTCTTCTGTCTGTATGGGAATTCGTATCTCGTTCTCGTACCAGTTCACCATGCGCAGCAGATCCGTCCGCCGTAGGGGCTGGTCCATCCTCAACATGTTGCTCCACCGGCGCATGATCACGTTTGAATGCAAGTTCCAGCTTATGGAGCATTGCAGCAATTCGTTTTTCGTCATACGGCTTCAGAATATAATCAAACGCCTCCAACTCAAAGGCTTCCGCTGCATGTTCCTTATACGCCGTAGTAAATACAATGTAGGGTTTCGTTGCAAACTTCCCAATATGATGGGCCAGCATCATACCGTCCAGCGAGGGAATATTGATATCAAGGAAAATGACATCTACTTCTTGTTCCTGCAAAAATTTCAGTACATCCAGCCCGTCTTCAAGGCGGTCCACCACTTCAATCTGACTATGTTCCTGGATTAAATAATTCAATTCCTCACTTGCCAGAATCTCGTCTTCCACAATAAGAGCTCTCATTGATCCATCATCACCTTGTTACGACATCTCCTTTGGGCACATCAAATAAAATATCGGTTCCTTGTTCCAGCCGTGTAATGGTTACACCTTGTCCGTAGATGAGCTTGACCCGGCGATGCACATTGTATAGCCCGATCTGGTTACCAGGCATACGGTCATGGTAAACACGTTCAATTATATCTGCACTGATCCCTGCTCCTGTATCACTGACACTGATTCGCACAAACTCCGGATAATCCTGTACCCGAATTCGAACAGTCCCGGGTCCTTTGACCTTGAGAATGCCATGAATAATTGCATTTTCGACGAGCGGCTGGATAACGAGACTCGGAATATGCACCGCGACCTCATCAATGTCATAGATCACGTTAAGTCGGCTTCCAAAGCGAGCTTTCTCAATCTCTACATAATTACGGACCTGCTCCAGTTCCTTATGAATATCGATTAACTCATCCGACAGCTCCAGATTGTAGCGCATGTACCCGGATAGGTTCACAATCAGCTCGCGCGCTCGATCCGGTTTGGTTCGGATGGACGATGCAATCGCATTTAATGCATTAAACAGAAAATGAGGATGAATGGTTGTCTGTAACGCACGTAGCTCTGCTTTGTTGGCAGCAGCCTTGATCTCTTCTACCCGCGAAACCTCCATCTGGGTCGAGATGATCTGCGACAGACCTACAGCCATCGTTTGTAATGGATACGTAATTTTGTACGCTTTGCGATAATAGATTTTGAGCGCACCTGTAATGTCTCCTCGTTCTTTGAGCGGAATGATTAACAGCGAGTGGATATCGGGTGTTTTTTCATCAATCACATCATTACTGATCGTAATCTCCCCGCTAGATATTGTCTTCTTGGTCATCTCACTTATAATTTCATTACCGATATGATATCGTTCCTCGCCAAATCCTACATAAGCCAGTACATTCCGGGTATCCGTAATTGCAACCGCGTCAGCCTGAATATCCTCCTGAATAATCCGGCAAATTTTGCGCAGAGAATCCTCATCAATCGAACGGAAATAAGGCAAGGTTTTGTTTGCAATCTCCAGTGCCAGCTTCGCCTGACGAGCTGCAATCATCTCTTTTTCCCCTTCGACACTCTGTACCAAGAGCACAATCAGCCCAATGTTGACTTCACCCAGAATCATAGGCAGCGCAATCTGCGAGACAATATCGGCACCCAGTGGATCGGGATAGGAAAATAGCAGGATTAATAACATCGTGAGTGCTTCACAGATCATTCCAGCACCAATACCGATGATCCACCGCTTGGGCTTGGGCGTGTACTTATGTATATATCCAGAGACCAGACCTGCCAGGATACTCGTGATCAGACACGGTATAGCTGTGACTCCATCCATATCAATCAGATACCGATGCACCCCGGAGACAATACCCGTAATAATACCCACAGGCGCTCCGAACAAAATACCACCCGATAACACGGCGATGATCCGCACGTTTACCAGTGAACCTTCAACATTAATGCCCGTATATGTCCCGAAAATGGCAAAAGCACAGAATAACAAGGTAACCGCAATAGACTCCTGCCACCTTAATTTCCCCTTTTGCAGAATTTGCCTAAACCTCGGCACCCTCGACAGAAAGAATAAAAATATAATCAACAGCGCCGCCCGTTCAAATAAACCCAGCAGCATCGTAAACATTTCCAATCGTACTTCCTCCACATCTGTTTGAAAAATAAAATGCATACCGACACAGCCACGCCTTTTTGAAAGAACATCTAGGACATTAATCCATAAAGCTCGTATGCACCAGTTTACCGCTCCCCCCGGAGGAAAGCAAAGTCCATCCTGTGAAAAAAACATCAACAAGACAGCACCATGCATGCATATGATAGTTCATCCCTTAACTTCTATGAAAATATCCGACTCCAGAAAAACCTATGTTATAATTAGTTGTCATGTTATTCCAATTATTCCCGATCGCTCATCGGCGATTGTCCTGCGAATAATCTTAAGCATCTCAACTCTGACACTCATCGTTCAAGTCTACAACCTTAAAGGAAACCCATATAACTTTATTTTAATATTCGTATTTATCGCTTCATTAATAGCCACTCGTTCTTTTATCGGTACGAACAAAAACAGATAAAAATAAAAACAATAGGCCATGGCAGGCTCTATACGATCTGAAACTAATCCAAAAAGGCCAACCAGACGTACCTGGTTGACCTCAAGTCCAAAATTCATGAAAAATTTCGCCTGATAAAATAACTTGGTGTGCAGCTCCAAGCATGGCAATAACTGTTGACCAAATTGCTACCATAAGGAGAATACGTTTTGTCGTCCGGGTCGTAGAGCTCCCAGAAGGTGTCCGCTCCATCCTTCAGCATACCGCCCCAATACCTTCGGATCTGCTCCAGTGCCTTCTCCTCTTCCCCGCACATTATTAATGCATCAACATAATGATGAACCATGTACGGCGTGGTCATGCCAATAGCTTCTTCGTTACTCATTAACCGATCAAGTAATTGCCGGGAAGCTGGAGCATCCATGATCTCAGCCAGTACCATCCATACTTGCGATGCCCAGGATACCTGTCTTTTTTCACCACTGACGAAAAAGCTCTGCTCACCATCCCACAGATATGTGAGGGCTGCTTGCTCAGCGTCTTTGATGTGTGCGTTAATCCATTCCTCATACTCCGGCAGCCCTATTTCTTTGGCAATCGATCTGCCCCTTTTCATACTATAGATGAGCACTGCCTGAGCACCCGCCTGTTTATTTAATTCTTCATGCCAGTCCAGAAAACAATACCATGTATCGTCATCCCTTACGATGCCCCGCTCATCAAGTCGTTTAAGCCCAATCTCAATCTGTTCTCGAGCCACCGGCCAAAGTTCTTCCAACGTTTCCCTGTCCTTCGTAGCTTCAAAATAGTCCCATAATGTCGCAATAAAGAACAACGCATAGTCATATAGGTAAATGTCGTCCACGTACGGTTCCGGTTGTTCGTACAAACAGGCTCCTACTTGGCCTCCCTCCAATCTTGTTCCGGCAAAGAGATAGAGACAGCGCTTGACGAGATCATTACAGCCGAATGTTTCATAATTGACGAGGGCCTGAAGGCGAAGATCTCCGATCCATAAACGTCGATCGCGCTTCGGTCCATCTTCGAATACCATCTGCATGCAATCCCGGAGTGTCTTCACGGACACGCGATCTATTTCCAGCAGCTCCGTGTCGATACTTTCAGGCAATTGAGGTACTGCCCCTATGTCTGCTGAGGTCACCGTCAAGCAATATATATCGTTAATTCGAATATCGTAACGGATCGACGTTTCTACCACCTCGATTTTAAGATACCGAAAGGCATATCGACGGTTCAGTGTTAGCGTGCCAGGTAACACGTCCACATTCACGATCTCATCTTGAAGCCATGAACGGCTAAGCCAACCCGAATATTCTGCAAAATCATCACCGACCTCACAGGGCATTTCTCCAAATGTGAGCTTCAACCTGAGAGGTGCATCTGCATTACTGCGCTCGTTAAGAAGCGACAAGGTCAGATAACCGACGAGATGCTCCCCGAAATCCAGCGTAACACTGTCTCCCTTGCACAGCACTTGATCCGATAAGTGTTCTGCTAAGCCTATTGGTTCGATACGCCATCCCTGAAAAGCTGACGCATCCGGAACTGCGCTCACGATATGTTCCGGATAGACCTTTTGCTGGCGAAGCTCCGGCATCAGACCCTGCGCTTTTTCCAGCCAGGCTGTGTTTATCACTTTTTCACTCATTGCAGTGCCCTCCTTATCCTTTGACCGCCCCAACGGTCATACCACCGATAAAATATTTTTGCAGGAACAAGAACGCCAGCAGCAACGGTAGTGCGCACAGAAAGCACGCTGCAAACAGGACATTCCACTGCGTGGGATTTTGCTGATCGCCCAAAAATCCAAGCATGGCCAGTGGTAACGGTGAATCTCCTGCGCTGGAAATAAAGATCATATTGAAGAAATAATCGTTCCAGATCCAGACACCTTGTGTAATAATGACCGAAACCGTTACCGGAATGAGTAAGGGGAACACGACGGTCCAGAACCGTTGGAATAATCCCGCCCCGTCGATGTGCGCCGCTTCTTCTACCTCCTCAGGCACACCGCTTCGAATGAAGCCCGTGTACAGGAAAGTTGAAAACGGCAAACTGCACGTAATGAACATGAAAATAGGCGTATATTGATTTGTTGGAATATGCAGTGCATTGATCATTTGCACGATCGGTATCAATACCATTTGCGCAGGTACCACGAGTCCGGACAAAAAAAACAAATACATGAACTTGCTTAGCTTTGTTTTCAAACGGGCCATCGGGTAGGCCGCCATCGCCGCAAACAGGACAACGAACACGACTGATACGCCGGTTAACACCACGCTGTTCCATAGCGCTTCCGGAAAGTGCATGCGGTCGAAGGCAGCCTTGTAACTTGCAAAGGACATCTCCCGGAACAGGACCAGCGGATTTGTGTTGTTGCTTGGATCTCGGAGTGATGTCGAAAAGGCAATAATTAACGGAATCAGGTTTAACGCCATCACCAACAACACAACGACCTGAACGGACCCTTTCCCCAAAACTTTACGAAGCATCATGCCGACACCTCCCGTTTGTTCATTTTCAGGACAAAAACAGCGGTAATGACGATAATCACGGCAAAGGAAATGACACCAAGAGCCGAAGCTTTACCAAAGAGTTGTTCGGTAAATGCCATCTTGTAGATGGTATAAATCAGCGTGTTGGTAGCCGTGCCGGGACCGCCATTCGTCATGATAAACGGGAAGTCGAACGCTTTGAGTCCATTGATCAAACTTAACGTCACGTTGATTGTAATCGCTGTTGCCAGTAATGGAATCTTCACATGTCGCAGCAATCTCCAGGAGCCGCAACCATCAATCCGTCCGGCTTCCAAAAGGTCACTAGGAACAGTCTGTAGTCCTGCAAGGAAGATAATCATTGTCGTTCCGATCGTCTTCCAGATTTCCACGAAGATAATAGAATACAGTGCGGTCGAGTAATCACCCAGGAAATTCAGTTCATTTGCGATACCTAGTTTATCGAGAAAGGAAGAAATCAGCCCGTAATCCGGCATATAGACGTAACTCCACAAAAATCCGACGACGATCGCACTGAACAATGTGGGAATATACGCCAGGGAACGGTAAATCCCGGTTCCTCTTATTTTCATGTTTAACAGCAAAGCCATTGCCAAACCGATGATATTGCCAGCTATGACGGTGACAAACGTATAGATCAGTGTATTTTTTAAAGAAATGCCTAGGATGTCGCTCCGAAACAATTCCTTATAGTTGTCGAAACCGATATAGTTATAGGCTTGGGCGTACCCGTTATAGTCCGTTATACTGTACTGGAACAACCGCAGGATCGGGAAGATCCAGAAGGTCAGGTAGAAGATCAATGCCGGCAAAGCAAACCAGTACATGGACTTTTTCATTACAGTAGAGCTCATCCTGCTCCATCCTTTCCAAGGGGCCTGCGGCAAGGGAAGAAGGACAATCATTCTCCCCTTTACAGCAGACAGCCTCGTTTTGTTCTAGTTTTTCCACAGCTCTCTAAACTTGGTTTCCATGGCGTTTGCCACATCTTCTGGTGTTGTTTTCTGTCCAGCAATAATTTCGGCAAACTTTGCCTGCATGACGTCCGATACTCCGGCTGGCCACATCTGGTTGCTGAAGTAGACGGAATTACCAGTTTGTTGATAGTTGTCATTCACTTCCTTAAACAATTCGTTTTCAAGTTCTACGTCCTTATAGACGCTGATGGAACTGTTGGCTTCCACAAATGCTTTGAACAGATCGGATTCACCATCAAACAGGTAGTTCAGTACTTCCTTGGCTGCATCCAGGTTTGTCGATTTGGCGTTCAAAGCGTATCCGGCAGATGTTGCAGCAGATACAAACACCGGCTGTTCCGGCTCGTTACCTGGCAATGAAGCGAATCCGCGAGTAAAATCGGTAGCGCCTTTGGACGTCATGGAGGCATAATCCCATGTTCCCGTAAAGGTCATGGCTGCTTTCCCGTCGATAAACAACTGCGCAGATTGGGCACTACCAATACCAAGCGAGTTATTAACGACGTAGTTGTTATCATAGAGCTCTTTGTATTTCGATATCGTTTGAACCCACTTTGGATCAGTCAGCGATTTTTCGCCGTTCTGCAGTTTGACATCAAAATCCAGCTCATTCGGATACACGACATTGGCTGCAATCGGATACATACCGAATTGGATCATCCAAGGGTCCTTGTCACCCATCGCAATTGGTGTTACGCCCGCTGCCTGCAACTTTTGACACAAATCCAGAAACGAAGGCCAATCCTTCGGAAACTCGGAATATCCTGCCTGCTGTAACAACTCCTTGTTGTAGTAAACGCCGAGGAAGTCCAGTCCTTCGGCCACCCCGTAAGGTTTACCCTCATAGGACATATCTTCCTTCGCTCCTTGGCTGATGTTGTCCCAGAACTTCAGATCTGACAGATCTGCAGCGAAACCAGCCTTTGCAAAATCAATGACACCGCCAGCCGCATTTTTCGGGAAAATCCAGAAAATGTCCGGTCCCTGTCCAGCCGCAAGCTTGGTTCGAACAGATGTATTGTATTGATCATCAGGCAACTTTTGTACTTCCAAGTTAATGTTCGGGAACTTCTCTTTGACTAGACGCGGCAAGGTCTCCAGTTCGAAATCCTCTCCCTCGGATGCCTTGTTTCCCGAAAGCATCATCGTCAACGTAATTGGCTTTCCTGACTCATCTGAACTCCCGTTATTGGTATCCGTACCGCTCCCCTCCTGACTACCGGAGCTGCATGCGCTCAGAAACATCATGAGGAGTACCAAAGTTAAAGGCAACAATCGTTTTCTATTTTTCATCTTGTCATTCCCCCAATTCATGTTTATTCTTGCTTTGTGCACATTCTCATCATACGGTGGGCAAAAGTGCATTTGCTTTGGCTCGTATGGTGCACTATTTTTAGAATTGACAAATGGCGGGAGGAGCACGTATGATTCTGTTCAACATCAAAACTAAACTTTTTCTGGTCCTCGTCCTCGTATCAATCGTGCCAATTATCGTTGTGTCTGTCAGTTCCTATCGCAGTTACACGAAGCTGGTGAATGAGCAGACCTCTCTCGTGACGTCGACAACTATAGGCAATTCGGTCAAGAGCATGGAGGAAATTTTGCAGAACATCGACCGGATCTCTGTCACACTCCTTCAGCAGTCTTCCAATGCAACCGCTTACAGCACTGTGAGTGATGAACTAATCAAGTTGAACGGTACCAACGATCAATATGAAATCTTCATGATCCGCAGCAAATTGAAATTGATCTTTGAAAACATTCTGCTTGGTTACAATTACATCAATGGTTTGTACCTTTTCACACCTGATGGCAAATGGATAAGCTATGGCAGTAGCGGTACAGACCTACGCCTCGATTATGTAGCACTTCGGGATGAGTGGTATCTGGATACGATCCAGCGTAAAGGCGATTTGTATATTGGTGAAGTAGGCGTCAAACCTTACATCATTAACGCCAAGGAATCCATTGGCTTCTCCAGAGCCCTCTACGATCCCAACAACAACGAGTTCCTAGGCGTGTTTATGCTGGATTGCAGTATGAACATTTTTGACGGTCTAAAACGTAACCCGGCACCAAGCTTGTCCAATCTATATCTGGCGAACGACGCTGGCGAGATCCTGTACTCCAGCGACGGAAGTAGAGTTGGCACTCCTCTCTCCGATACTCTGGCTGCGGCAACGCATCAAGTCGGAAACAGTTCACAGTACAAATCAATCCAAGATAACATGATGACGGTAATCCAGAAAGTTCCTGGTCGCAATTGGAACGTGATTGCCAACATCTCTATGGATCGGTTGTATGAGGAGTACAACATCTCACAAAAGTTGCTGTTATACGTGGCCGTAAGCTGTGCCGTCATTTTCCTTCTACTTTCCTTTTTCTTGTCCAACCTGATCACCAAACCCATCATCGAATTGACCAAGCTGATGCGCAAAACCAAATCTCATCGTTTTGTGACCATCAAGCCTCAAGTAACGAGGCAAGTCGATGAAATAGGAATCCTTTACCACGAGTTCAACAAAATGATGAAAGATATCGATACACATATCCGAGAGAGTTACCAGAATAAAATCCTCATGCTGGACTCCCAGATGAAGGCATTGGAAGCACAAATCAACTCCCATTTCCTCTACAATACGTTGGAGTCGATTAATAGCATTGCCGAGATCGAAGAAGTTGAGAGTATTGTGGTGATGACCAAGTCACTCGGGGACATGTTCCGCTACAGCATCAAAACGGACAGCGAGCTGGTCGCGGTCAGCGAAGAACTTCAACATGTAGAAAACTACATGGCCATCCAGCAGATTCGGTATGGTGACAAGTTCGCGTTCAACCTTAATGTAGACCCGGAAATTCGGAGTCGTCGCATGCTGAAACTTCTGTTGCAACCACTCGTGGAAAATGCCATCTATCACGGGTTGGAGAACAAACGTGGGAAGGGTTCCGTTACCATTACCGGTTTGTTTCAGGGGGACAGCATCGTGTTCGAGATCTGGGACGATGGCGTGGGCATGTCCTCAACACAAGCGGAAGAACTTCGACAATTGCTCCAGCAGCCACCTGAATTCGTCGCCGTTGGTCAAAGGCATAAACAAAGCATCGGCATCAAAAACGTGCATTCACGAATTGCTTTGTATTACGGAGAGGGTTACGGCCTTTCGTTTCATACCGATTTGAATACAGGAACTCGAATTACACTCGAAATTCCGGCCAATTGGGAAAAGAGGTGACCAAGAGATGTACACGTATATCGTTGTGGACGATGAACCCTTGATCCGCAAAGGTTTGTTGAAAAAAATCGGGACTTTTGAGCACTCGCTTGAACTCTTAGGCGAAGCAGATAACGGAGCAGATGCCTTGGCTTTGATTGAATCGTTCAAGCCGGACATTATCTTTACGGACATGCGCATGCCTGAGGTCGACGGCAAGCTGTTGATCAGGACAGTATGCCAGCAATATCCGGGTATCAAGTTAATTGTCATTAGCGGACATACCGATTTTGATTATATGCAGGAGGCAATCTCTGCGAAAGTTGTAAATTACCTGCTGAAGCCTTTTAGCCGGGACGAGATCCACGGTACGCTTCACCAAGCCATCCAAGCCATCGAACAGGAGCGTTCTCTTCAGCGGGAAGTCGTTCTAAGAGAAGTAGAAACGGAGCAGATGAAAAGGGATACAGACATGCAAGCCTTCCTGAATTATGTGCTGGCTCCCCATTCATCCATCAAAACACCTGTGTTCCGCTCTGCGGAATTTGCAGCCATCATGGCATCTGACCAGTTCATTTTATTGACGATTTATGGTCCTCAACCGCTTACAGCACAGCAACTACCTACCTTTTCGAATGGCCTGTACATTCCTCATCCACAAACGGATCAAGTACTGTTTTTCCTGATGCATGATCTGGATTGCTCAGGCCAGCTTGATTTGCAGAAAATGGCGGAACAAACTGCGAGTATCATTTTGACCAAATCCGAAACTACGGATTGTTGTGTGGGGATCAGCTTGCCTCATACAGGCATTGGTGGGGTCCGAGAAGCTCATCATCAAACGATCCTTGCGTTGGACGAACGAGCCATTACCGATTTTGGCAAATGTTACGTATTTTCACGGGAGCAATTTCCTTTACATCTACTGAAGTGGGCTCGAACATATGAACTGTTATTTTTTATAGAGAGCGGGAATGTGCCGAAGGTGGAAGAGCTCATCACCGATTTCTTTGCTTTCTACATACGCCAGCCTGACGCTTTGCTTGCCCACCTGAAAGAGCAGTGCAGAGACATTATCACGGAAACCAAACGGCTGCTGAGTAACTATATCCAGAACGGAGGTAACAGTAGCGCCTCTTCCAGCTTGGAAGCCGTCCTGAACGTCTCGTTCGATATGGAGTGCATTAGGCATTACATGGTAAAGGTGCTGACGGGAACAGCCCTTCTGCTTAAGGAAGACAACCCCTACGCATCAGATCAAGTAATCGACAACGTCAGGACATATATCGATAATCACTATACCAAGGATTTAACGCTGGAATGGGTATCGTCCCTGTTCTACCTGAACCCGAGTTACCTCAGTCATTTATTTAAAGAAAAGACATCCGAGAACTTCACTGATTACGTAAACAGACTACGGATCAGGCAAGCCAAGCAGCTCTTAACGAGCACAGACGATAAAATCTACCGGGTTGCCAAACAGTTGGGTTACGACAATCCAAAATATTTTTTTCGGGTGTTTAAAAAATTGACCGGTTGGACTCCAGAGGAATACCGAAAGCAACACAAATCCTTCACCACAAAAAACAAGGAACCAGGCCATGCATGATGGCCCAGTTCCTTGTTTTCGTTGTTGTGGCTCTTATCGATCCAGCCGTTCTACTATCCGGTCATGCACACGGACAATGACAGTTGCAAGTTGTGCCCGTGTAAGGGTGCTCTGTGGTTGTAGCAGTTTATCCGGCGTACCTTGAAATATACCAAGCTGAATGGCCGTTGCCATGACCGCCCGGTTATTTGGTGTCAGCTGGGCCTGGTCCTTAAAATCTTCCAGCCATGATTCAACCTCTGCTTCCGGCAGTTTCGTATCCACTCCAGACAAGTTCAGCGCACGAACGAGCACCATTGCCATGTCCTCACGTGACATTGGGGCATTTGGCAGGTACTGCCCTTCTTCCATCAGGCCATATTCCTTGGAGGCTCGCAAAATCGGATCAAACCATTTCTCGTTTGCTGCCGCTCCCCCCGGCTCAATTCCTAACGCATTCGAGGCAGCCATCAACGTTTGGGCTGATGTTGTCGTTCCCTGGGGTTGCATGCGGCGTTCCGATACGCCATTGATCAACAGCAAGCTGTTGGCTTTGGCTATATCTTTGGCATACCAAGCTGAAGGTTTAACATCAACAAATTCGCGGAGCGAGTGAATCGCAACGTACGTGCCTCCTTGGTTTAGCAGTACTTTCCATACCTTGTTTCCGTTTGTGTCTTTGGTCAACACGCCAGGCACCGGCGTAAGTTGGCCTCCTGCTCCAACATATGCGATTGCTGTGGAGTTTGCAGCTACGACATCGTTAACAGGCAGCGCTGCAATGACATACGTGTTCTGCTTATCTTTGATGGATACGTTCCATGGATCACCGATGACCCGGATGCCAGATGAGCGGATACTTGCTGCCTTAGCTTGATCAGCAACATCCCCCGTTTGCACGGTCACGACAGTAGAAACATTGCCCTCCGAATCCGTTTCGCCTTCAGTCTCGGACCCGGATGCTGGTGGCTTAACAGGAGTTCCAACACTACCTGATCCAGGCGTGCTTGGCGAATCAGGATTTGTTCCTGGATTTGTGCCTGGACTTCCTGGATTTGTTCCCGGCTCTTTCAACGTAAATGACAAACTGTCAATCCGAAGATCCGGTTCATGAAACACCAGATACAGATCATGTACGCCGCTCACGGCAGCAGAAATATCCGCATCTACGTCAATGTACCCTAATTCCTTGACCGTTACGTTAGCATTACTAATCTTGTAGGAGACAGGCTCTGTCATCGGTACGTTCCACACAGCAAGCGGTGCGGTATCGAGCGCATCCGCATGCAACGAGATCGTGCCACCTTGCACATTAGATGCGACAGTTGCCTTCACCTTCTGTGCACCTGTGAGGTCAGCCTTAGGCAACGCGATCCACGATCCATTTTGTTTGGACCGAACTGCGTAATAACCTCCAACAATCGCTTTGGCTTTTAATTGGGCTGCCGTGCGTTCCTTGGATACTTCGTGGTAAACGACTTCATTTGAAGCAAACGCATGGTCAAATACATTTATGGGTTGGGTAAGAGGTAAGGTCGCAATCGACTTCTCACCAATGCTTAATGCCTTCGATACTTGCACGTCTGCATCCGCTGCCGAGGTCCCAATCATGAATTCATAACTGCCCTGTTCAACAATCCATTCACTCCGATTCACATCCCATAATGCCAGCGTTTGTGGATCAACTTGCAACAGGACTTCTTTTGTTTCACCCGGAATGAGATGAATCTTCTCAAATGAAACCAGCTTCTTTTTAGGCGCATATGCGCCGTATGCAGAGTTGCTGTTACGGTTGTACAGCTGCACAACCTCGGAAGTGGCTACGTCTCCTGTATTGGTTACGCGGACCGACACCGTGAATGGTTCATCTCCCGTTACAGAAGACGGTACGGTCAGGGAATCGTACGTAAAATCAGCATATGATAACCCGTAACCAAACGGATAGGTCACCGTGGCATCTGTATACATATAAGTCAGCTCAGATTCAATAGGGTCTGCATTCGTCATATCAACCGTAAATCGGGGGTCGATGTCGTCAAGACCAGTAATGTTACCTTCTGGTATAACATATGGACTAATGGAAGGGAATGCATCCATCCCCGCATACCATGTGGACGTCAGTCGACCTGTGGGTGCGTAATCTCCGAACAAGACCTGGGCCAGAGCATACGAATCGTATTGACCCCCATATGGCTGGTAAACGATCGCCGAGACGTTAGGATTGTTCTGAATTCGCTCCATGTTTACAGGGAAGCTCGATTTAACCACGACAACGGTTTTCTTACCCTGGGTTGCAAAGGCAGCAGATACTTTGTCGACCAGTTCATAATCAGCCTCGCCCATATCGAGGGTAGAGCGGTCATTACCTTCTCCTGCGCTATGACGTGGAATTGCGCCGACAAAGACGATGGCATAATCGTCTTCCGTGGCTCTTGCTACTGCCTCTTCGCCCACGTTCTTCACCACGGTCTTCTCAAACTTCACCTCGTCCGGGCGATTCGCAGCGCTATCCTTGCTTCCCAGTGGAGATGATGCTGTTACGAGCTTACCAGCATCATCTACCTTGATAAAGCGTCCGTTAGCATAATACCAATTTGTAAAGTCACCAGAGAATCCTGTACGGTACCCATTGGTAACAATAGACATTGAGCCATCCTCGTTCGTTTCCATTCGTAATGTTGGGGGTATGGCACTCGTATCACCCATCATCTCAGGAAGGTTCCAATCATTGTTCGTCAGATTAAGACTGGTACGATCCGTATTGCCAACTGCTGCATGATTTGTGGCAGGGGAAGTCACCCAACGCTGGTTGTACAGCGACAATAAACTTGAACCCGCCTGACCCCAATCGTACACTCGGAACAAGTGGGAGAAACTGGACTCATCTTGGGCATCCGAAGTTGTGATGAGCTGAGCTCCCTCCGTGCCTGCATTTGGACTATACACGTCCGCTGTGACCGTTTGTTGATTCGCTTTAGAGGTTAGTGCAATGACTTCATTTCCTGGGGCATAGTTTACGTTGCTACTGCCATTCATTTTAATGATTGAGAGCAGTGGAGATTCACCGGCGTTTTCCACCGTAGGTGTCGCGCCAACTGAATACGTCGTCTTGAAGCGTGCGTCGGCATACACCCCAGAAACAGCAGCGTCATTTCCTTTTTCCAGCGGAAGTGTGCCGTCATTTTTCAACAAAACAACGCTCTCCTGTGCCGCTTGAAGTGCTATTTCCTGATGGTTCACTTGGTTATAATCGGAAGGCGGAGACGTCCTGACATCCCTTGCTTCCTGGGCAAAAGGATAGTTTTTCGGTATGCCCTGCTCATCAGTTTCATTAAAAATCCCCAAACGTACCAGCTGGTTTACATGTGGTCTGGCTGCTTCTATAAGTTCTTCCTCGGTGATTCCATATTCCCCTTGCTCTACAAGCGCCACCAGATCGGTCACATCCGCAGGTGTCGTCCCTGACGGCCGACCCGCATTCGCCTGAGCAAGCGCCATGAGAACGGTTGCATGACCGCGGTCCACGGCATAGCGGTCGTCATATCCATTTCCGAGTTGGTTCGCGTTGGATACAATTGCATCTCCATTGAAATCGGGCGAGCTGTATACGCCATATTTGGCGTCCAAATTGGCTAATAATTGTAGCGGGGAAAGGATGTTTGGAATGCCGTTAGTCCGGCCATAAGATGTCATTGTGCCCGCCAGCGCACCTGATTCAAATCCAGGGAGCGCGGCTCTGGTTTGGTACTCAAACAATGAACGCGCGCTTGCACTGTTATTCGCTGTCTGCCTGAACCACTGCGCGTTATATACGGAGTAATGCTTTGTCCCCACCGCAGCCCTCATCCAGAATCCATCTTCGCTGGTGGACTGATCAATTCCGCTAAGACCCGAAGCCATCTTGTCGATCAAGACTCCGGCCATATTGGGATCTTCAGAGAACCCTTCATCGAAGCGACCGCTAAGCGGATTGATACGCATATCACTGACCACACTGAACGCCACGCTGAGGGAAGGATCATTGCCCCCATGAATGTTGGATTCGCCCTGCTTGACCTTTAATTTGCTGATTTTCTCGTTCCCCATCACTTCACCGATATCGGACAAAAGTTCTTTGTTCCAGCTCTGTCCCATGCCAATCAGAGCAGGAAAATCGGTCGAGACACCCTGAACATTATCTGCAGCAGATAACGCACCGGGAATGACCTTGCCCGCATGTTTCCCCTGCTTCAATGTGTAATGGTTTCGCGAACCCGTCACATAAACGGCTGGACCTTCGAGGCCAGTGTATTCGAAATAGGTGTCTACGTATGCATCCAGATGCGCTGGCACGCCATCAAATAATGGCATCCCGTCAAAGACACCTCCCTGCTGAGTTTGGAACTTTAAAGTACTTGTCGTAGATGCTGATAGTGGCGTGGCCCCCCAGGACCCCCATGTCAGACTGACCACGGTGATGACCGCAATCACTTTGCCGCTAATCTTCTGCTTGAAACCTCTAGTCAAAGTCAATGTTACCCCTCCTTTATTTGTAATCGCTTACAATTTGATACTCACTCATTATAGTCGGAGGAATGGTACATTTTGTTTATGGATTGAGGTACAGTATTTTTAGAAATTACGGTTATGTATCGTTAAAGGATAAATTTGGATTCATATTAAATATAAGCCTCATACTCCACCCATCACTGTACTAAGATGCTCGATTTAACCAACAAAGCTACTCAATGAAAAATTTTGTTTTTGCGGTAACACAAGCCAGGTCATGGGTCATTTCGATAACTACAACGAATATTCAACCAAGTAATCCCACAAGGCTTGTCCCTGGTTATTCAATCAAAAGGGCGTTCCATAAGTCATCTTCCTGACTTATAGAACGCCCCACCCACTAAAATTACTTCATAAACATTCGATGTAATTTGGTTTTTTATAAAATGAACTCCAGCTACACAGTAACGGAGAGTGCAGAACCAATCTGAAGAAGCGAAGCGCTCGCCTTTATCCCCGGATTTCACCCTTTCAAAGGGTGATTCAAAAAAATCCGGGGATAACAGCGATCGAAAGATGGTACTGCACTCGTAGTGGCCACGTGTAACACCCTGTAGTTCATTTTACCCCACCCAACATTACATCGAATCCCTACCTAAACATCCCCCACAGCTTAATCAAATGAAACGTATTGTTCGGATCAATCTTCTGCGCGAGTACAAACGCAACAAACTGCTCCTCCTGCGCCGGAGAGAAATTCTCATTCATAATGACAGCTGAAGACTTGACCAACCTTCTGACCTTGGCCTTATCTTGCAGATCAGACTTGGTCACGCCATCAATCAACTTTTTGATACGCTCTTTGACAGCGGGATTTTTCATCTTTAATTTGATCCGCTCCACCAGCTGCGGACTAATTCCATATTGTTGATAACCCAAAACGTATAGCACCTCCCAAAAGAATGAACTCACTTCTTATTCATATGTCGGGAGGGCTTGTACACTTGTCTTTTTTTACAAAGGTAATACGAAAAACCAGCTATCAAGGTAAGCTTTAGTCAATCAGATCGCCCTTAAATACCTGCTGTTGCTGTAGGAAATCACGCAGAGGTGCATAGTCCATAGAGGTCCAGAAGGTCGCATCCTCAATTAAGTGGGTCACGTCATCTCTGGCTTGTTCGAGCACAGCAAAATCGGCAACCATATCGGCAAGACGGAACTCGGGTAGTCCGCTCTGTTTGGTACCAAAGAAATCACCCGGGCCCCGGAGATCCAGGTCACGCCGGGATACCTCGAATCCATCCTCCGTTTCTGTCATGACCTTCATGCGTTCCTGTCCAACCTCCGTCTTGGGATCAGCAATGAGTACACAATAGGAAGCATGCGCACCACGACCGACCCGACCACGAAGCTGATGCAGCTGGGAGAGACCGAAGCGGTCCGCGTCCATAATGACCATCAACGTGGCATTTGGCACATCGACCCCTACCTCCACAACGGTGGTGGAGACAAGCAACTGAATATCATTGCTATAGAAGTCCCGCATCATCTCTTCTTTCTCCGCAGCCGTCATCCGTCCATGCAACAGACCAACACGATATTTTGGAAAGTTCTGCTGCATCTGCACATGCAGATCAATGGCATTCTGCACATCCAGCTTCTCCGACTCTTCAATGAGCGGACAGATCAGATAAGCCTGACGTCCCTGATCCACTTCTCTCGAGATAAAACCGAGCACCCGCTCCATCATATCGTGTTTGACCCAATACGTGGAGATTGGAATCCGTCCCTTCGGACGTTCCGAGATCGTGGATA
This sequence comes from Paenibacillus sp. FSL H7-0940, assembly GCF_037979415.1. Taxonomy (NCBI): domain Bacteria; kingdom Bacillati; phylum Bacillota; class Bacilli; order Caryophanales; family Paenibacillaceae; genus Paenibacillus; species Paenibacillus sp. FSL H7-0940. The sequence goes on along the minus strand of NZ_CP150280.1, from coordinate 968,696 downwards.
CTTCAATATCACCAAAAGCTGTAATGGCCAGTGTCCGCGGAATAGGCGTTGCCGTCATCGTTAACACATCCGGGTTATATCCTTTGCGTCGTAAAACGCTGCGCTGATTCACCCCGAAGCGATGCTGCTCGTCCGTCACCACAAGACCCAGATCACGGAAGAAAACATCTTCCTGAATCAGGGCGTGTGTACCCACCACAATATCAATCATGCCCATTTGCAATGAGGCGATCAGATCTTTACGTTTGCGTCCATTTACACTGCCCGTTAACAGCCCTACGGTTACCCCAAACGGTTCAAACAGCTTTTGCAGTGAGCGCATATGCTGCTCCGCCAGAATCTCCGTAGGCACCATCAGAGCCCCTTGGAATCCAGATCGAACAGTGGTGTATAGCGCAATTGCCGCAATAACCGTTTTACCTGATCCGACATCACCCTGCAATAACCGATTCATTGCATAGGGCGAACGCATATCATGCAGAATTTCAAGCTCCACCTTTTTCTGAGCATCTGTCAGTTCAAAAGGTAAACTGCGTACAAACTCACGAATCGTCGTATTGTCCGTGGTATGCACTACACCATCCATGCGATTCCGGTTGAGCGCGCGATACGCCTGCATTTTCAACTGGAACAGAAACAGCTCTTCATACACCATCCGCTGTCTGGCCTGCTGACCTTCCCGGTTGTCCTGTGGACGATGAATTCCAGCAATCGCTTGTTTACGAGGCATCAAGCTGTATTTCCTCATCAAGGACTGAGGCAGAATCTCAGGAATCATATCTCCGAATTGAATTAATCCCTGATTGATCGTTTTCCGCATCCATTGTTGTGTCAGTTTGCCAGTTACCGAATATACAGGTTGCAATGTACCTGAACGCCCATCGCCTTTATCAGGGAACTCCGAGTCAGTCACGGTCATCTGCATGCGTTTTTGTTCCCATTTTCCCGTAATCACAATCTCCCGATTGGGGGTTAGTTGTTCTTTGAGGAAATGGCGATTGAACCAGGTGGCTGTAATCATCCACTCTTCCGTCATGATCTTACAGGTAAGACGGGACTTTTTACCGTATCGTTGTAATACAGGAATACCCATCACCTGTCCCTGGACCGTAATCTTGTCCCCATCCTTCACTTCACTAAGTGAACGCAGACGATAATCCTCGTAACGGAACGGATAATATTCAAGCAGGTCTTTAACAGTAGAGATGCCAAAGGCGTGAAGCTCTCCCTCTTTGAGAGCACTCACGCCGTTAATTTGCTTAACTGATATTTCTTCCAATTTCATGTCTAATCCCTCATTCCGGAACAGGCCACATAAAGATCGCAATGACACCAGGTCCAACATGACTGCCTATTACGGCTCCAATATTGGTATAGATCACTTCATTCAGTGTAAAATGACCCCGTAGCTGCTCTGCACAAGCGATCGCTGATCCCGGGTCAGCGGTATGACCTACCGCCAGGTTCACCCGTTTGCCTGCAAGATCCTTCTGAAACAGCTCAATAATGCGTGCCATTGCTTTTTTATGACCTCTGACTTTCTCAACTGCGTAGATAACGCCTTCTTCATCAATAGACAGGATCGGCTTAATGTTAAGCAACGTTCCCAAGATGGCTGAAGCTTTGCCAATCCGACCGCCCTTTTGCAGATACTCCAAAGTATCTACAAGAAAGAACAACTTGCGAGATTGTTGCATCCCTTCAATAGCCGCAGCGATTTCGACTGCTGACTTGCCCTGTTCGGCAAGTTCAGCAGCCTGTACCACCATTAGACCGTATCCATAAGATGCTGACTTCGAATCCAGCACGGTGATGTCACCCTCAGTCTCAAGCAAAGACTTGCCAAGCATGGCCGATTGATAGGTACCACTCATGCCGGATGACAGGTGGATCGATACAATCGGGCGTTCCGGGTTCTCATCAAGAAGTGATTGGTACACATCCATGAAATCGGTTGGAGATGGCTGTGAAGTTGTAGGCAACACAGATACCTTCTTCAACTTTTCGTAGAACTGTTCCGAAGTCAGATCAACGCCATCTGCATAGGTCTCTTCACCGAACAGAACACGTAGCGGAACAATATGAATCCCGTATTTGCGAATGAGTTCTTCGGGAATATCTGCCGTACTGTCTGTTACTATCGTAACCTTGTGGCTCATGACTCTCCTCCTTTTCGCTAGAGTGCTATAAGTACATGTTCAAAAAGTCAACTAGAGACTTTTTGAACAACCTTTATTAGGACTCTACGGAGAACAAATAATAATACACAGGCTGTCCTCCAAGATGTACCTCTACCTCAGCATCAGGATACTGTACTTCAAGCCATGCAGCGAGGGCAGCAGTAACCTCAGGGTCAGCTTCTTCCCCTTCAAGGATCGTCACCACTTCATCTCCACTCTCCATCATCTGTTTGAGCAGACCTTCACATGCTTGAAGCATGGTTTCATCCGTCGCTACAATTTTGGAGTTATGAATACCGATATAGTGCCCCGCCTTAATATCTAATTCATCATATTGCGTATCACGAACCGCATGAGTCACTTGACCGGACTGTACCCGGCTGATGGCCTCCAACATTTGGTCACGGTTTGTTTCCGCAGACTCATCTTCCTGGAAAGCAAAAGCAGCAGCCATTCCCTGTGGAATGGTCTTGCTTGGAATAACCGTAATCCGGCGCTCATCTTCAAGCAATTCACGAGCCTGCTCGGCAGCCAGTACAATATTCGAGTTATTCGGGAGTATAAATATCTGCTCCGCAGCAATGGAACGAACGGCTTTTACAAAATCCTCAGTACTCGGATTCATCGTCTGTCCACCGGACAGAACAACATCAACGCCAAGACTTTGGAAAATCTCAGCAATACCGTCACCGGAGGATACCGCAATAAAACCATACGGTGCCATCTCATCTGCAGGAAGCACAGCCTCTTCCATACTGCGCGCTGCCTCAGGTGGAATCTCTGCAAACAATTCAGGTGATGGAGCAATGTCCATGCCTGCTGTCAGGAGATCCCGATGCTGTTCACGCATATTGAGAATATGAATCTGTGTAATCTCACCATAATGCAGCGCCAGGTTTAATACATCGCCTGGTGTCTTGGAATGGACATGAACTTTGATGACTTCATCATCAGCAATAATAATGATCGAATCTCCATTAACTGACAACGCTTTCCGGAATGCTTCGTCATCAAATGCCACTCCTGCGTTCTCTCCAAGCTCACGATTAATGAAGAATTCCATATCATACAGAAATTCAATATCTTCCGTCTCCAGTCTCGCCTGAGCAGACAATGGCATCTCCGGTGCAATCACCTGCTGTGCAGGCTTCTTGATATCCACTGCTGTCGGTGCAGCCGGTTTCAAAGCAGATGCTGCCACGGATGGGGTTACTTCTTTGTTCAGTGAAGTACGACTCCCTCCATCACTTTGCAGCAATACTTCCATAAAGCCCTCGTAGATATATACAAGCCCCTGACCACCTGAATCCACAACACCAACCTGTTTCAGTACAGGCAGTAATTCCGGAGTCATTGCCAGTGCTTCTTTTGCTTTTAACAAAACTTCATTCATTAATTCAGTAATATCATTCGTCCGTCTTGCGTAGTAGTTGGCATGTTTCGCCGCTTCCTTGGCTACGGTAAGAATGGTCCCTTCAACGGGCTTTACGACTGCTTTGTAAGCTGCGTCAACACCGTTCTGCAGGGCTGCTGCAAATTGGAGCGTATTCAGTTCCTCATAGGGAGCAGCTGAACGACTAAAACCACGGAACAATTGCGACAGAATAACTCCTGAATTCCCCCGTGCGCCCATAAGCAGGCCTTTCGATAGAATACCGGCAGCTTCGCCGATGGAGGCAGAACTTTTTCTTTTAATCTCTGCGACTCCTGCACTCATTGTCAAATTCATGTTCGTTCCCGTGTCACCATCCGGCACAGGGAAAACATTCAGGGAATTGACGTGCTCTGCATGCTGTCCAAGTTGTTCCGCTCCGGCAAGTACCATTGCGGTGAAATCTGTTCCATTTAAAGAACGTATACTCAAGTGAGAATTCCCCTTCCTAGCTTGATACACGAACACCTTGCACCAAGATGTGTCTGGTCTGTTCATGCGCTAACGCGGACTGCGTTATTCTTCGTCCATACCTTGTCCGGCACAGGCATACAATACAACATGTCAGCCGGATTAACGGTCTGGGCGGCCGGGCTACCAATATCCTGCACTCTCTGCACCCCTAACTTCGGGGCATACGGATATGCACCGGTATCAAGAGCCGGCATGAATGCCGCATGGAGACTGGTGCCAATGATGGAATGCCGCAGCTCACAGCGTTGCCAAAAAGCAGACCACCGACCTCTAAGTACGGTTTATTCTCCGACTTCCTCGCGGCAACAGCCTGTTCACCACTGTATTATGGACTACTCAACATTGTACTATATTAGACAGGAGAAATAAATAAAGTTTTTGGATCAGTTGACGAAGCTTTTTTAATTATGATATTATATTCAAGTATTGTTTTATGCAGGTTAAGTAATGGAAATGATCCGGCTCATGCCGGCTTAAACAACGCCATTAGCTACTGAAACCTGATCTTTATGATCAGGAAGAACAATTTAGTCCTTATGGAATGACTTTTCGTTTCTGAAGGCAACTGGTTATTTTAGGATAGGAGGTGTAATCTATGTCTCGCAAATGTTATGTGACAGGTAAGAAACCGGGCACCGGTAACCACGTATCCCACGCTAACAACCGTAACCGTCGTACTTGGGGCGTAAACGTTCAGAAGGTCCGCATTCTCGTTGACGGCAAACCAAAACGTGTATACGTAAGCACCCGTGCACTGAAAGCCGGTAAAGTGACTCGCGTATAATCACGCAAAGCTACTATAAATCGGGTAAGCAAAAAGCACCTTGTTCCTTGCAGGTGCTTTTTTGGTATTCAAAAAAGGGATTCTTGAATACGCTCATTAACATGTGAATGGCCGCCGCATGGCGCTTCGCAGGTACGAATTCCAGATAAGCCTGAGCCACAGCGGCGGTATTCCCTGTTACCTTATCAATCGGATCAGTGCTTTTGAAACGTATTAAGAATCGCCTTTACAAACCCTCCCAAAAACTTCGGCAGTTTGAATGTGTAAAATTTCATAATTCACCCTCCCCATCATGCTCATGCGTCCGCCGTATCCTATGCTTCAGGCCTTCTTTACCTCAAACACGACAAAAAAGGCTACATGAGAAACCTGCTCATGTAACCATATTTATGCGGAACCTTCGATCCCTATTCCACAATGACAAGCCCGAAGATCAGGTCATTTACGTTTGGGCAGGAATATATTGATAGGCAGCGATCATGAAAACACTCAGTAAATAATACAGTATGCCGAAAATGACAAAAGTAACCCGATGTCCCGTACGATCAAATTTGCGGAAATACATAATAACAACGCCTACCCCAATTAATGACGTAATAGCATTAAACGGGGATTGAATAACCGCAAACAAAGCAAGCACAAGTCCCGTCACGAGACTCGCAGCCATCGTCCACAGTGTCTCCTTGAGGGTCATAGATCAGCCTCCGTAGCTACGGCGAATTTCAGTAATCGCGGCAGCACGATCCTCACGTCCAAATACGGCACTCCCGGCAACGAGCACATCTGCTCCAGCTTCCACCACAAGAGGGGCTGTATCGGCAGCAATTCCGCCATCTACTTCGATATGTACATCATGGCGTCCCTTTTCGTTCAACCAGGTACGAATCTGCTTGATTTTGTTCATGGTACCCGAGATGAAAGCCTGTCCGCCAAATCCAGGATTGACCGTCATAACAAGAACCATATCCACATCATCCAGAACTTCGAGAATGGCAGACGCTGGCGTTCCTGGATTAAGGGCAACTCCTGCTTTCACTCCTTGCTCCTTAATTAAATGAATAACGCGGTGCAAATGCACACAAGCCTCAGCATGAACGGTAATTACCGCTGCACCCGCTTTGGCAAATTCCTCAACATAACGCTCCGGATTCTCAATCATCAAATGCACATCGAGCGGCAAGCTTGTATGTGGAGCGATTGCTTTCACAATCGCAGGTCCAAGCGTAATATTAGGGACGAAATGACCGTCCATAACGTCAACATGAATCCAGTCTCCTCCTGCAGCTTGAGCTTCTGCAACTTCCGCACCAAGGCGGGCAAAATCAGCTGATAATATCGATGGGGCAATTTTAATCATGTTAATACCTCCGCTTCTTATCTTTCATTTCGTTCAGGAACAGCACATAGTGCTGATATCGGCTTTCGGAGATCAGACCTTCCTCCTTGGCCGCAAGCACACGACAGCCTGGCTCATGTGTATGGGTACAACCTCGGAATTTGCACTGATCTGCAAACTGGGCGAATTCGCGGAAACAAGTGGAGAGTTCCTCCACACCGATCTCCAGAAAGTCCAGTTGGCTGAATCCTGGCGTATCTGCAACAAACCCACCATTATCCAACGGAATAAGCTCCACGTGCCTGGTGGTGTGTTTCCCTCGTCCTAGACGCATGCTGATCGCATTTGTCTCCAGCGTCAGGCCCGGCATCAATGCATTTAACATCGAAGACTTGCCTACACCGGATTGTCCGGAGAATACGCTGATCTTACCAGCCAGTCGGTCTCTGAGCAATTCACTGCCTTCACCGGTACGTGAACTTGTGGAGATCACTTCATAACCAACCTGCTCATACAATGCTTTCACTTCAGCAACAGTGTCTTTGGCTGGATCAGCCAAATCCAGTTTGGTCAACACAATGAGTGCATCCAACCCCGCCTGCTCGATGTGAACAAGGAACTTGTCCAACAGGTTCAGGTTCATATCCGGTTCCTTCACAGAGAACACGAGAACAGCCAAACTTACATTGGCTACAGGAGGACGGATAAGTTCCGTCTCACGCTTCCGGATTTCATCTACCGTTCCTTCGCCGTTCTCTGTCAACATGTAGCTGACGCGGTCACCTACAAGCGGTGACGTTCCCCGCTTTCTGAAGATACCTCTGGCACGACATTGAACGGCGGAACCTTCAACCGAAGGAACCCCGTTGTCTTCCACTGGCATGACATAATAGTAACCGCTTAGCGCTTTAACGATGATACCTTCTGGCATAGCTCCGACGCCCTCCTTTAGATGGTGGTACATTTACTCCAGACGCCAGCATAAGCCGCCCTTATGGACGGCTTGATGCGTTAATGACTTCCTTTTTCTTCTCTTTTTCCTTGCCGTGCCCCTTACCATTACTCATGGCAGAAGTGTCCTCATCTACGCTGTCACCCTCACCGTCTGCCGGTGTGGACTCAGGTTCACCTTCCTGATTGGGATCAACACTTCCCTCATCAACGCTACCTTCACCTGGATCAGGCTCATTTTCTGGCGGCGTCTCAGTGCTTTGTTCCGGGTCAATGGAAGGAACGTTTACTGTTCCGTTTTTAGCTTCACTGTAGGAGACAAGATACGTATCCAGAAACTGTCCATCACGATAGACGGACACAGCCCCATTTTCATTTGGAGCGAGCACAAGTGGAATGGTCAAGATCTGGGTTGAGTTCACGGTGCGAGTTCCCCATTCCTGATTCTTGCCACGTGCATCTTCATATGTGATACGGATTTTACTGTTTTTGCCCTCTTCTTTGGGTGATACATTGATATCAAAAGGATATTGCAGCGCTTCAGGCGGATACCCTGTGCTGATAAAGATCGTAATCTTATCGCCAGGACTCACATCGGCGCCCGCTTCCACAGGCCATTGCTGCGTCACTTTGCCCTTTTCTACCGTATAACTTTGTTCTTCCTGCACCTGAGCAAGCACAAGTCCAGCAGATTTAAGTTTTTCTTCGGCTTCACTGCGGGTATGATTTTTCAGATCAGGCATTTTGACCGTTTCAGTGCCTTTACTTACGGTTAACTCAATCTGAACTGTCACAGGATCGAATTCCTCATTCACACCCGGCGTCTGGGAAATAACAGAACCTGAAGCCACATCATTGGAGAAGTCATCTTTCCGCTGAATCTGATCTTCCTTAATGCCAAGCGCAGTCAACTTCTTGACAGCCTCATCATAAGTTACTTGTTTGACATCAATCATCTTCACCAGTTCTTTTTCTGCACCAACACTGATCTGGACCTCGGAGCCTTCTTTGACAACATCGCCTTCTTTTCTGCTCTGGTCAAACACAATACCGGGTTCGACACCTTCCTGGTAAAGACGGATGACCTCATCACTGACGACGAGTCCTTTCTCCTCAAGTAGTTCCCGAGCCTTTTCTTCTGTCTGGGTGATCACGTTAGGTACGGTAACTTCAGGTACAACCAACATACCCTTGACATACCATACAACGCCCACCATGGCGATTAGAATAAGAACGGTTAATGAAATGAGTAGAGCTGGCTTCTTCCAGCTCTTCGATTTCGCTTTACCCTTGCCAGTTTCTTCGTCAGACTCCATCACAGGCACCGCACCCGTCGATGTAACTCCACGCGGTTCAGGCTTGATCGCTGGCATTACGCGAGTCTGGTCTATATCATCCTCATCCGGAAAATCAATCTTCGTTTCATTTCGTCTCTCCGGCATCAGGCAAGTTTCCAGATCGGTCTGCATTTCTTTGGCCGACTGATAACGTTCCTGCGGATTCTTACGCATGGATTTTAAGATGACATTTTCCACACTTTGCGGAATCAATGGATTGAATTTGCGTGGTTCATCGAACTCTTCCTGCAAATGCTTCAATGCCACACTGATTGGACTTTCACCCAGAAACGGAAGTTGCCCGGTAAGCATTTGGTAAAGTACGATCCCAAGAGAATATAAGTCCGATTTTTCACCAGTAACGATGCCTTTGGCATGCTCTGGTGAGAAGTAATGTACAGAACCAACTACGGAACCGGTCTGCGTAATCGTTGTAGATGTAACCGCACGGGCAATCCCGAAATCCGTTACTTTCACACGGCCATTCCGGCCAATTAATATATTGTGGGGTTTGATATCCCGATGAATGATTTGATTATGATGTGCATGATCAAGAGCATCTGCAATCTGGGAAGCGATTCGCACCGATTCGTCCACCTGCAGAGGGGCGCGTTCTTTAATAATTTCATTCAGGTTTTTGCCTTCCACATACTCCATGACAATATAATGAACGTCATCTTCCTGCCCCACGTCATAAATGCTGACTACATTCGGATGAGACAGCGATGCTGCCGACTGTGCTTCCCTGCGGAAACGGCGAATAAACTCTTCGTCATGCACAAACTGTTGTCTAAGAACTTTGATCGCTACATTCCGGTTCAACAGAAGATCCTGGGCTTTGTACACAAGAGCCATGCCGCCACCACCGACACGCTCAATCACTTCATAGCGTCCGCCTAGCTGGTGCCCAATCATGACTCACACCCCGTTTCCGTATCCACGGAACCTTCCCTCTGCAACTCGAACAAAGCAAGCGTGATGTTGTCGTCTCCCCCAGCAAGTAAAGCCAACTGAAGCAGTCGGTCTGCACGATCTTCCAATGCCAGTTCCAGATTGCCGGCAACCTGAATAATCTGCTCATTGCTGACCAGGTTACTGAGACCATCACTGCACAGGAGAAGAACTTCGCCTTCCTCCAGCTTGACGGTATCCAGATCTACCTTCACCTCGGCATCTGTTCCAAGCGCACGAGTTAGTACGTTGCGACGTGGATGATGGGACACATCCTCTTTGCTAATCTGACCATTTTTGAACAATTCATTCACCAGTGTATGGTCCTCGGTTAGCTGGATCACAGCTTTGTTCGCAATTTTGTAGGCTCTGCTATCACCGATGTGTCCAATAACACCTTCCGTATCGTTCAATAAAGCCGCAACCACCGTTGTTCCCATGTTGTGATACTTGTCATCTGTTGATGCCGTGCGGAAGATAACTTCGTTGGCATGCAAAATAGCATCGCTGAGAGCCGCAGACAGAGACGCATGTGACAGACCTGGTTCCAGTGTTCCCAAATCTTTCACCAACGTCTCTACTGCCAAGCGGCTTGCCGTATCCCCTGCAAGATGTCCACCCATGCCATCGGCAACAATACCCAGAATATATCCTGTATCGAGATTACGAATCCAGGCTGAATCTTCATTCACCGAACGCACTCGTCCGATATGGCTCACATGAACTGTTTTGATCAAAACGTTCTCACCTCAACTCCATATGCTTTGCACGAAGCTGACCGCAAGCGGCAGCAATATCATGTCCCTGTTCACGACGAATGGTTACATTAACACCCTGTTCCGAGAGAATCTTCTGAAAATTGAAAATGTCGCTTCTTGATGTTCTTACGTATTTGCGTTCAGGTACATGGTTAACCGGAATCAGATTCACGTGGCACAACATGTTCTTAAGCACACTTGCCAGTTCTGCTGCATGCTCTGGCTGGTCGTTTACCCCACCAATAAGTGCATACTCGAACGTAATTCTCCGACCTGTTTTGGCCAGATAATAACGAAGGGACTCCATCACGTCTTCAAAAGGAAAACGACGGTTAACCGGCATCAATTTCGAACGCAGTGCATCATTTGGTGCATGGATCGAAATGGCGAGGTTAATCTGTGTATCTTCATCTGCAAACTTGTAGATGTTCGGAACGATTCCGCTCGTGGATACCGTGATGTGACGCTGACCGATGTTCAGCCCTTTTTCATGAATCATAATGCGCAGGAAAGTCATCGTAGCTTCATAGTTTTCGAAAGGTTCACCTGAACCCATGATCACGATGCTGCTGACACGCTCGCCCCGTTCATCCAGAATTTTCTGAGCCTGCACAACCTGGGCAACAATCTCACCAGCCGTAAGGTTACGCTTGAGTCCACCCAATGTGGATGCACAGAACGTACAACCAATACGACAACCAACCTGTGTGGTTACACAGATGCTGTTCCCGTAGTTATGCTTCATAATTACTGTCTCAATGGCATGATCATCATGAAGACCAAAGAGGAATTTAACCGTTCCATCTTTGGATTCAAACTTGGTAATTTCCTTAAGCGTTACAAATTCAAATTGCTCTGTCAGTTTTTCACGCAATGGCTTGGACAGATTGGTCATTTCACTGAAATCATTCACGCGTTTTACATAAATCCAGTCAAAGATTTGGCCACCGCGAAACGCCGGCTCCCCATTCTCCACAGCCCATTGCTGCAGTTGTTCCAGAGAATAATCATATATAAAAGGTTTCATTTTGTTGTCAACACCTATTCCTTCTTTTCTTTTCGTTGGCTTCCTTCTTTTCGTTCCATTCGTCCTATTCTATCACAAAGACCACGTTACATCCATGTATACCCTTGATATCTGTACTTCATGCATTATAACATCTCAATGCCGCCATCGCACCCTGTCACCACATTCTCTGACAATTATATCGAAGTCCCATCACAAAGAAATCCGCCGAAGTTCCCCTCGGCGGTCATACTTCCGTGCTCTATTAAACTGTTATTCCGCTGTTTTTGTCAACCGTGCGATGAAAAATCCGTCGCTGTGAGCGTATTGTGGCAAAATCTGAATACCACCTTTCACAACCTTCAAGTTCGCTATCTCCGATTCAGACCAGACAGATGCTTCTGCTGGACTATATTCCGGATGTCGATTCAAGAAGTCTGCAACCATATCCTCATTCTCAGCAGGCTCAATCGTACACGTGCTATACACCAGAATACCACCTGGTTTTAACAACGGCGCAACCTGATCAAGCAATTCACGTTGCAAGCCTGCGATATCTTCGATATCTTTTACGGTTTTGGTCCATTTCACATCAGGCTTGCGGCGAATAACACCCAGACCTGAACATGGTGCATCCAGCAAAATGCGGTCAAACGACGCTTCCGGGTACCGTTCATTCAGGTCTAGCGCATCTCCAGTTACAGCATCGATACAAGTCAGACCGAGACGCTCCGCCTGATCCAGGATCAGCTGGCGCTTGTGAGCATGTACATCATTCGCGACAATACGACCGCGATCCTGCATTTTCTCAGCCATGTGAGCTGTTTTACCACCTGGAGCTGCGCAGCAATCCAATACAAGTTGGTCTACTTCTGGCGCAACTGCTTCAGCGACAAGCATGGAACTTTCGTCCTGTACAGAGAACAACCCGTCCCGATACCAGGTCGTTAGAGCCATGTTTCCGCCACTACGTACAAGAATTCCATCGGAACTCAGCTGAGAAGCTTCAACGACTGCACCTGTACTGGTCATCTCATGCATCAGTTTCTCCCGTGTGGTCATTGTTGTGTTGACCCGGACACTCACCGCTGGCGGCTCATTATTCGCACGACAGATCGCTTCCGCTGTCTCTTCGCCGTACTGGGCAATCCAGCGTTCAACCATCCATAACGGGTGGGAATGCTCCAGTGAAATACGTTCTGCAGCGGGCAGATGTTCTGGAATACGAAGTTCATCCCGATTGCGGATCATATTGCGGAGCACTCCATTCACCATACCCGAGATTCCCTGATGGCCCAGTTTCTTCGCCAGATTAACCGCTTCGCTCACCACGGCATGTTCAGGAATACGATCCAAGTATATCATCTGATATACGCTAATTCGCAGCAGGCTGCGAACCCATGGTTGCAGTTTGGATACTCCTTTGGCGACGTAACGTTCCAGAAAATAATCAAGTGTATTCAATCTGGCGATTGTTCCATACACCAATTCGGTAGCTAGTCCAGCATCTGCGGGGCTTAAATCCGCCTCTTTCAGACGGCGGTTCAACTCCAGATTACTGTATGCTCCATCTTGCTCAACAGCACTCAGAACCTTGACTGCCAATGTACGAGCAGATGTTTTAGGTTGCTGGGAGCGCGATGCACCACCCGATTTACCTGAATTCGGACGACGGTTTCCTTCACGTCCGGATGAATTTCCATTAGCTTGCTGGCCTTTTCCTGACGAACGACCTGGTATATTACCGCTCATCGCAGCACCGTTCCAGGTTTCAGTGTACCACCGCGAGCAAAGTCAGCGGCCTGCATCACCTTTTTACCTGCTGGCTGCACTTCAGTCAACCAGAGAGATCCATTGCCTGTGCGGACTTCAATCCCTGCCTTATTCAATTGTAGCACCGTTCCCGGCTCTGCTTGTCCAGCATCTGAAGAAGTTTCTAGGTCCACCTGATCGGGATTAGCCGCAGCCCAAACTTTGAAGACCTGATCATCCCACATCGTAAATGCACCGGAGAACGGCACAAGACCACGAATCTGATTGAACAGTTCACGTGAAGTACGACTCCAGTCCATTTTCTCGTCATCCCGAGTCAGATTGCGAGCATATGAAGCCTCGGCATCATCCTGAGGGACCGCTGTTGTCTCGCCTGCAATCAATCGTGGCATTTCTGCCTGAAGCAGTTTGGAACCAGCCTCACTTAATTTATCAAACATCGATCCTGATGTATCTTCATCCGTAATTGGCAGTTCCACACGCGAGATCATATCTCCGGTGTCCAAGCCTTCAGCCATATACATCAATGTGACTCCTGTCACGGATTCCCCGTTAATAATGGAACGTTGAATCGGTGCTCCTCCCCGATATTTCGGTAAAAGAGAGCCATGCACGTTCACACAACCACGAACAGGCATATCCAGCACGGCTTTGGGCAGAATCTGTCCAAAGGCCGCGGTTACGATCAGATCCGGCTTCCATTCAGCCAAGCGGGCTACCGCTTCCGGATCACGCAATTTAACAGGTTGAAACACCGGCAGACCGTGGCGTTCTGCCGCGGCCTTAACCGGTGTTGGCGTAAGTACTTTTTTGCGTCCCTGTGGTTTATCAGGTTGAGTCACCACACCCACCACATTGTACCCCTCTGCCATCAGCATATCGAGAGAAGGAACTGCAAATTCAGGTGTTCCCATAAAAACAATATTCAAATCGATCACTCCTTAATTACGACGCGGTCCCGTTTGATCGGCTGCAATTTCGTACACTTTCTCGGCGACATCCGTAAAGAGTACGCCATCCAGATGATCAATCTCATGCTGGAATGCACGGGACAGCAAGCCACTACCCGTAATAATCAGCTCTTTACCTTCACGATCCAGACCTTTAACTGTAACGGTCTCGAAACGGCGAACATCACCATTAATTCCAGGGATACTCAGACAACCTTCAGGTCCAAATTGTTCTCCCTCACTTGCAATGATCTCCGGGTTAATCATCTTGATCAGCCCTTGCTCATCACCTGCGTCGATAACAATCAGACGTTTCAAAATACCGACCTGTGGCGCAGCAAGACCCACACCTTCCGCATCGTACATGGTATCAGCCATATCATCCAGCAATTTTTGTACATTTGGTGTAATTTTGGTTACTTCTTTGGCTCTCTTGTGGAGCACCTCATCTGGTTCTTGCACGATAATGCGAATCGACATGTTGTAAGCACCTTCCTAATCCTCATCATAATTTCAGGACGATATCTGTATTTTTGGGGTATTCATTTTAATCTATGTTTATACCGCTTGTTTACATCCGCATTGCTGCAAAATGCTTACATTAACATTTGCGGGTCTACATCCAGACTAATAAGTAATTTTTGCGCCTGAACATCATCGTCCATGCGCCGGGCCGTAGCCAGAGCGAGTCCTATGGCGTCTACATCCCCCCGCCATTTTATCATACATTGGAATCTGTATCTATTCTTGATCCGAGGAATCGGAGACGCTACCGGCCCCAGTACATCAAAGGCATCATTGCTGAATCGATCCAGACTGCCGAGCCATCCAGCCGCATTAGCCTTCTCTTTCAGTATTCGCGTATAGTTCTCGGCAAGACGAATCAATACCGGAAGTTGCTCATGCGAAAAGGTCACCAGAATCAGGCGACAGTATGGCGGATATTGCAAATTGCGACGGTGCAGCAATTCCTCACGTACAAACGACACGTAGTCATGCTGACTCGCATGGCCAATGGAGTAGTGTTCCGGCGTATAGGACTGAACAAACACCTCACCAGGCAATTGATGCCGACCCGCTCGGCCAGCTACCTGTGTTAATAACTGAAACGTTTTTTCCGCAGCACGGAAATCAGGTAAATTCAACGCTGAATCCGCTGTTATCACGCCAACCAGGGTTACATCCGGGAAATCAAGTCCCTTCGCAACCATCTGGGTGCCCAGCAATACATCCGCCTTTTTCTCACGAAACTGTTTCAGTAGCTTCTCGTGAGCCCCTTTTTCCGTTGTTGTATCCACATCCATCCGAATGACCCGAATACCCGGGAAGAGCTTGGCAAGCTCTTCCTCGACTCGCTGTGTACCTGTACCAAAGTATCGAATATGCTCACTTCCACAGTCCGGACACACTTCCGGAGCCGCTTCCGCATACCCGCAGTAATGACAACGGAGATTATTCGAGCGCTGATGATACGTCAATGAAATATCACATTCAGGACAACCTGCCACATATCCACAACTTCGGCACATAACAAAGGTCGAATACCCACGGCGATTCAGCAGAAGCACCGTCTGTTCACCACGTTCCAAGCGTTCCTCCAGCCCTTTGTGCAAAGCCCTGCTGAACATGGAGCGGTTGCCATCCTTCAACTCTTCACGCATATCAACGATCCGCACTTCAGGCAGCTTGTTACCCAGTGCCCGCGTTGGCATCTCCAGCAAGAGTGGTGCAAAATCATCATTACTCTGCGAGCGTGCTGCATAATAACTTTCCAGCGAAGGTGTCGCTGAACCCAGAACAACCACCGCCTGATGCTGCTGTGCTCTTTTTACCGCCACATCACGGGCATGATATTTCGGAGTTTCCTCCTGTTTGTAGGAAGTCTCGTGTTCTTCATCCATAATGATCAACCCAAGCCGACTGAATGGAGCAAATACAGCTGAACGTGCCCCAATTGCAACCTTTACCTGACCCTCACGAATCTTGCGCCATTCATCATAACGTTCACCGCCAGACAGACGACTGTGCATAACAGCAACTTGGTCCCCAAATCGCCCTTTAAAACGTTCTACCATCTGTGGTGTGAGTGCAATCTCGGGCACCAGTACGATAGCCTGCCGATCCTGTTCGATGCATTGTTGAATGGTTTGAAGATAGACTTCCGTCTTGCCACTTCCCGTAACACCATGTAACAAAAACACCCCATGGCGTTGTTCCTGCAATCGGCCATTGATATTGTCGTAGACAAGTTTTTGCTCATCGGTCAGAACCAGCGGTTCAGTCGCTTTGAACGTCCTGCCCTGATAAGGGTCACGGAAGACCTCAACGTCCTCGGTGACGATCAATTCCTTTTCCTCAAGCCCTTTAATCGTTGCAGCCGATACCTGTAGTGTAGATAACACTTCTTTCATCGGCATGGGCAGCAGTTCTTTCATTTCCAGCAAAAAAGCCAGAATCTCCTTCTGCCGCTGTGCTTTCGCCGGGAATGAAGCAAGTGCTTCCTGAGCAGCAGCAATATCTACAGCCAGATCAACGGACTTCATCGTTTTTTTATTTAACTTGTCCTTGATGGCCTGACTTTCCAGCAGTACACCACCAAGCAATAATTTCTTAATTAGTGCAGCATGATTGGGATATTTTCGACTCAGTTGTTGCAGCGGTACCTGACCCCGACTTTTGACAAAACGGATGATATCCTGCTGTACTTTCTCAGTCGTAGACTCTTCTCCCCAAACAAATAACACCTCATCATCCGGTTGTGCACCCGCCATCTGTCCATCAAGTGCATCTCCCAGCGAGATGTATCGCTCTGCTTTCCCTTTCAATGCCGTCGGCACCATGACCTGCAATGACAAAATCCGGTTACTGGCATAACGTCCACTCATCCATTCGGCCAACTCAACCAAATCCTTTGACAACGGGGGAACAATGTCCAGTAACTCCTGAATCTGCTTAAGCTTGAATGTTTCCTCTCCGCTACGCGGCACAAGATCAATCACGAATCCCTGCACCGTCCGATGACCAAAAGGTACACCCACCCGGCTGCCAATCTCGATCCATTCTCTCATCGATTCAGGTACCAGGTAATCAAACGGCCGGTCTGTTTCCTTCACGGGAACATCGACTATGACCTTGGCAATCTCCATATCCTAATTCCTCCCGGCAATGCGCTCCGCCGCAATCCGGAGCAACCGATGAGCCACATCGTCCTTGGCCATCACTGGAAGCTCCTCCACCAAACCTTCCCGGTCATAGATATGTACCGCGTTGGTGTCTGTTCCAAATCCTGCACCCGTGCGGGTTACATCATTGGCTACGATCAGATCACAGTTTTTCCGTTCCAATTTCTCACGTGCATACATCTCAACTGACTGAGTCTCCGCAGCAAAACCAATCAAAAATTGATGGGTTTTCTGTTTGCCCAGTGTTTCAAGAATATCTATATTTTTAACAAGTTCGAGCGACAGCGTGTCGCCTTTCTTCTTGATCTTCTCGGTATAAACTTCCTTTGGACGATAATCGGCAACTGCCGCCGCCTTAACCACGATATCAGCATCGTCCCACTCGCGTGTTACCGCTTCATACATATCCTGTGCAGACTGTACAGGGATCAACTCCACGTTCTCCGGTGGCTTGGCTTGGGTACTGCCCATAACCAATTTCACATCTGCCCCCAGATCACGCGCAGCTGCGGCTATGGCAAATCCCATTTTGCCAGATGAATCGTTCGTAATGTATCGTACTGGATCAATGCGCTCAATCGTACCTCCAGCCGTAACAACAACCTTCTTGCCTTGTAACAGTGAAGCTTGTCCTTGCTGGGCACGGTCTGCAGACTCGCGCTGTTCGAAGAAACGTTCCACCACATCCACAATGCTATCCGGTTCTTCCAGACGTCCCTTGCCCACATATCCACACGCAAGCAGACCTTCACCCGGTTCAATCATCATGGCGCCCCGTTCAACAAGCAGGTTCATATTATGCTTTACAGCTGGATGATCATACATATGTACATTCATCGCTGGAGCAATCATGACAGGGGCTGTCGTCGCAAGAAGAGTTGTTGAGAGCATATCATCTGCCATGCCATGCGCCATCTTGGCAATCACATTGGCTGTTGCCGGAGCAACCAGAACAAGATCAGCCAGATCGGCCAGATGAATATGAGATACGACTGCTGGCTCACGCTCATCAAATGTATCGGTGTATACGGTGTTTCGGGTCAACGTTTGCAGCGTCAATTCGGTAATAAACTGTGTAGCGGAAGCTGTCATAATCACATGAACATCCGCTCCCTTTTGCACCAGTCTGCTGCATAATGTTGCCGCTTTGTAAGCGGCTATGCCGCCAGTCACACCAAGCACGATTTTTTTACCGTTCAACATGTTTATTTCCCCCGATATTTATACGACGTCTAAAGAAGATTCCGTTAAAATAGGCTTATTGGAATCAATATCATAATACCTTTAGTTGCTTCAATCAAGGCTAGATATAGATCAAAACGATTCAATTTGTCTATATTTAGTTGCAAAAACGATGATTTAATGAGTTATGAAATTGATTCATTCGTAAAAAAATAACAACCTCGCGGTTGTCAATTAATCCGGCTTACGCCGTATGCAGTTGAAGAGCAGCCGCAGGCGGCTTACTCTTCTTCTTCGTCCTGTCCTTTGATGACAACGAGCAGGTCTCCATAGATTTCTTCCAGTGCAACGCCAACTTGTTTATGGGATCTCGCACCTCTTAAATCCGTTTTTTCACCTTCACGTAGCTGTCTAGCCCGGCGGGAAGCAGCAACAACAAGGGAATACTTGCTGTCGACTTTGTTCATCATTTCATCAATAGAAGGATACAGCATATTAACAAACACCTCTTCGCATTAGTATAATCACAAGTTGCCGCCTGACAGAACTGATGTGGCATGTCTTCACACCCGGGCATTCCGAGAAGGAGTGCTTCAGTATATGATATGACAACTGCCCCACTTATATCGCATTCTGCAGCGGCAAAAGGGATTATTTATTGATCTTACAATGTTCGGCGATTATGATGCTTTCTATTCTCTTGCACGCCAAATCAATTTCATCATTAACAACAGCGTAATCATACTGCTCCAGCAGACTGATCTCATCAACCGCCACGGACATCCGGTGATCAATGGTCGCTTGGCTTTCGGTACCACGGCCCTGAATGCGATCTTTCAGCTCGTCCAATGAAGGAGGAAGCAGGAAAACAAAGATCCCTTCCGGGAATTTCTCTTTCACTTTTAACGCGCCTTGAACCTCAATCTCCAGAATGATGTCGCGGCCTTCGTTAATCGTTTTCTCTACAAAATCACGCGGTGTTCCGTAATAATTACCAACATACTCCGCATGTTCCAACAATTGATCTTCAGCAATCATGTTCTGGAACTCTTCATGACTTCTGAAGAAATAGTTAACACCATGTTCTTCACCAAGACGAGGCTGACGGGTTGTTGCCGATACGGAATAGATCAATTCCGGCACCCGTTTGCGCAAAGCGCTGCATACAGTACCCTTCCCGACCCCAGATGGGCCGGACAACACTACCAGTAATCCCTTAGACATATTACACTCCATTTTATTCGTCGTTATCATCATCTTTCGAAGAAAGACGATGGGCGACCGTCTCAGGCTGAACTGCAGACAAAATGACATGATCGCTATCCGTAATAATTACGGCACGAGTACGTCTTCCGTACGTTGCATCAATCAGCATGTGACGATCTCTTGCCTCTTGTATAATTCTCTTGATCGGCGCCGATTCCGGACTCACGATGGATATAATCCGGTTCGCCGATACGATGTTACCGAATCCAATGTTAATGAGTTTGATTGCCATAATCAGGTTCTTCCCCCTATACATGCGACTCTTTTGCCGAAATGTGGCCGTTCATTCGATATTCGCAGCTTGCTCACGAATCTTCTCCAGCTCCGCCTTCATCTCGACAACACGATTCACCAGAGCCAAATGGTTGGCTTTTGATCCAATCGTATTGACTTCCCGATTCATCTCTTGAATTAGAAAGTCCAACTTACGACCTACGGGCTCATCACTCTTCAGCAGTTCCCTGCTCTGTCCAAAGTGACTCTGTAGACGCGTAAGCTCCTCTTCTATGTTAGAACGATCGGCAAACATTGCAATTTCCATACCCAATTTATGCTCATCAAAAGGGAAAGAGCCTTCTTCCTGCATTTCCGTAAGCCTTTGTCTTAGCTTGTTGCGATAATCACTTACCACAGTCGGTGCAAGATCAAGCATTTCGGTATGCAGTGACTCCAGACGGGTAATCCGCCGTTCCAGATCACTGGCCAGATGAAGACCCTCGCGAGCGCGCATCTGTTCAAGGCTGGACAGAGCCTCTTTCAATCCTTCCTGCAGAACTCGCTCCCATTCGTCCTTCTGCTCTTCGGGAATGGAACTTGTCCCATCCGAATGAACCATGACGTCCGGCAGACCAAGCATATCCACAATACTTGGTTTGCCCTGCATTCCATATTGGGTCTCCAGTTGCTCTGCAGCCTGCAGATAGGCCCTGACCGTCTGTTCATTCAGAACAGCGGGAAGAGCCTGGTCTTCCTCTTTTTCTTTCATTACATAAACATCAATCCGCCCACGTTTCAAACGACTCTGTACGATCTTCCTCAAACCGTCTTCATAATACGTCCACTCTCTTGGCAGACGCATCATCACTTCGCAATAACGATGATTAACAGATTTGATCTCTAATTGTACCTTATAGCCGCCAAAATGAAAGGCGGATTGACCGTATCCGGTCATACTGAATGACATCGGCATCACATCCGTTTTACTATTGTAATTGATTATTAGGGTTGAAACAAGTAGGACATTGATGCTCCGACTTCTCCCATACGTATTGAGTCAGTTCGGCCGTCATGCCGTAGAACATAAACGGTGTCATGAGATAGATGCCTTTGAAATGCGCTGTTGCTACGTCCAGCAGTTCTTTGGCAATTTTTACTCCCATCGCACGGCCTTCTTCGCCTTCCAGACCGGCCATACGGGAACGCACTTCATCCGAAAGCTGAATTCCGGGAACCTCGTTGTGCAGATACTCTGCATTCCGTCCACTCGCTAGCGGCATTACACCTACAAAAATGGGCACATCCAGATGTTTGGTCGCTTCGTGCATTGCTACAATCAACTCAGGATCATAGATCGGTTGTGTCATGATGTAATCAGCGCCAGAGGCAATTTTCTTCTCCAGACGTTGTACAGCTTTTTCCAAATATTTCACATTGGGATTAAATGCCGCTCCGATGACAAAACCAGCTTTTTGCTTCAGCGGTTTACCTGAGAAAGCCACTCCATCGTTCAACTGTTTGATCATGCGTATGATTTCAAAAGAAGTCAGATCGTATACCGAGCTTGAACCAGGCAGATCACCAAACCTTGCAGGATCTCCTGTTACAGCCAGTACATGATTAATACTCAAAGCATCAAACCCCATCATGTGGGACTGCGTTCCAATCAGATTCCGGTCACGGCAGGCAATATGCACCAGTGGACGAAGGCCCGTGCGATCCTGAACGAGGTGACCCAGCGCCATGTTGCTCATCCGTGTAACCGCTAGTGAATTATCGGCCAGTGTCAGGGCATCGGCTCCGGCTGCTTTTAATGTCTCGGCACCTTTCATGAACTTGGCAATGTCCAAGTCCCGCGGCGGGTCAAGTTCAACAATAACGGTGTGACGATGCTTGACCAGGTCAACGATCGTAGGCTGTCCGCCACGTCCGGAACGCTCATCCACATTTTCATGCAACACAATACGCGGTTTGGATTCTGACGGATCAGGCTCCAGAATAGGCGAAGGCACATAGTCAGCAAGCGCTTCTTTCATAGCGGTGATATGATCAGGTGTCGTACCACAGCAACCACCGATAATACGAGCGCCCAGTTCAGCAAATTGCACTGCCGTCTGACCAAAGTACTCCGGAGTCGCACCATAACGGAACTCACCATCTACATAATCTGCTGCACCAGCATTCGGGTAGACGGACATTGGAATACCAATTCGTCCCGAGACGGTTTCCATGGCACGCATAATCCCGTTTGGACCTGAGCGACAGTTAAAACCAATGACATCCGCGCCCTGCTCCCGCATAATCCGGAAGGCTTCAGGCATTGTATATCCGTCCAGTGTGTGTCCAACATCCTCTACCGCGAACTGTCCAATTACGGGCAGATCACTTAGCTTGCGCGCTTGCAAAAGAGCAATATCCATTTCCTCGATATCATAGAAGGTCTCAAGCAAAATGCCATCCACGCCTTCATCTAGCAGTGCAGAGATCTGTTGTTGATAAAAGCGTTTCAGTTCACTCGTTGACACGTTTGTCCGCTTGCCACCTCGAATGGAACCAACTGCACCAAGCACATAACCGGTATCTCCAGCTACCTCTTTGGCAATGCGTACACCGGCACGGTTCACGTCCTCCACCTTGGACTCCAGACCGAACTTGGACAACTTGTCGTAATTGGCAGAATACGTATTTGTTTCAAATATTTCTGTACCTGCATCCCGATAACGGCGATGTACATCCGCCACTACTTCAGGTGAAATCAAGTTTAATTCTTCATATGAAATCCCCACCGGGAACCCCATTTGGTACAGAAATGTTCCCATGGCCCCATCTCCAACGAGAACCCGTTCCTGCATAACTTTCCGCAAATCCGCCTTCATCCCATTTCCCCCCGCCTAGCTGTGATCATTTACATACTAATGTAACACAAAAAACGCTATAAAACGAAGAAAAACACAGGTTTTTGATGAGTATCCAGCTCATATGGACGTTCTTGCCATACAGCCCCCAATATGTCTCTGTACAGGAGACACGACCTGTCCTTTTTGACAAAAAAAGAGGCCCGCAGGCCTCTTTGGTTAAACCTTCCACTTCTTTATGAAGTGATTCCTTTAAAAACAACTTCAGCAGGTCCAGTCATGTACACATGATTGTCAGCTTCGTTCCACTCAATGTGGAGATCCCCACCCTTGAGGCTGATGACTGCTGTACGATCTGTATGTCCATTCAGGACAGAGGATACCAGTGTCGCACAAGCTCCGGTTCCACAAGCAAGTGTTGGACCCGCTCCGCGTTCCCATACACGCATGTCCACATATCCACGGTCACGAACTGTGGCAAATTCCACATTGATTTTTTTTGGAAACATCGGATGAACTTCAAGAAGGGGCCCCCAAGTTGTGAGGTCAAAATTTACAGCGTCATCTACATAGATAACCGCATGCGGGTTACCCATGGATACGGCAGTGAATTTGAACGCATGTCCATTTGCTTCAATGTAGTGATCAACCACTGGGTTGGCATCCACCGTTGTAGGCACTTGAAGACCGTTCAGGATCGGCTCGCCCATATCGACACGAACAGTTTCCACTTTACCATCACGAATGTTGAGACTCACAGGTTGTACCCCTGCACCAATCGTTTCAATGGTGATCTGCTCCTGGTTCACGTGACCATGATCGTATACATATTTGGATACACAGCGAATGGCATTACCGCACTGCTCTGCTTCCGAACCGTCCGAATTCATGATACGCATCTGAAAGTCTGCCTTCTCCGAAGGCAGTATATAAACCAGGCCGTCCGCACCGATGCCAAAGAAACGGTTGCACCATTTCACAGCCAATTCTGCCGCATCTGCCGGAAGCTCCTTTTCACCAAATACAACGATAAAATCGTTACCAAGTCCATGCATTTTCGTAAATTCCATAATCTTGCCCACTCCTTTTGGCAGTCTGCTGCCAAAGCTATATTCTTGCTCTTCTACAGGATTACCATAGAAATTCATATTCAACATTTACACAAAAAAGCTATCCTGCAAAATGCCAAAGCTGCCGCTTTGAATCATTTTGAGGATAGCATAACGAAATAGGTAAGGAAAAGGTATTGATTTTATGCCGAAAACTTTGTACTTTTCGGTACGAAGCGGCCAGTACCACCCATACGGCGGCGGTTACGACGACCACCCCAGACGCTGCCTGCGCCCATAAGGAACGTTGGAATGCCTGCAGCAACGATACAGAGCGCCCATTCACGCAATCCCAGAGGTACGGTTTTGAAGATCGGCTGCAATGGTTCAACGTACATGACAACCAGCATCAGTACAACCGATGAAATCACCGCAAGAACCAGATATTTGTTCTGTAAAGGATTCCGGTGGAAGATGGACCGCGAACTACGGCAATCAAAGACATGAATAAGCTGCGCCAAAACGAGTGTAGCAAAAGCAACAGACTGTGCCTTGATCAGTTGACCCGGATTATCCGGCGCAGCCTGAAGGGTAAGCCAGAACGCTCCGAGTGTGCATAACCCAATCAACACACCCCGGCTGACGATTTTCCACCCCAGTCTGCGAGCAAAAATGTTTTCCTTGGCGCCACGGGGTTTGTGTTCCATCAGATCTTTCTCAGGCTGATCTACCCCCAGCGCCATTGCAGGCAAGCCATCTGTTACGAGGTTAACCCACAGAATCTGAATAGGTACGAGTGGCAGCGGCAAGCCCATCATCATCGCAAAGAACATCGTCAATATTTCGCCCACGTTTGATGCCAGCAAATAACGGATAAACTTGCGAATGTTCTCATAAATATTACGGCCTTCTTCAATCGCAGCCACAATGGTTGAGAAGTTGTCATCACTCAGGATGAGCGCAGAAGCTTCCTTCGTCACATCCGTTCCTGTAATGCCCATCGCTATGCCGATATCTGCAGCTTTGATCGCCGGAGCATCATTGACTCCATCACCCGTCATCGCGACGACATGCCCTTTGCGCTGTAACGATTTTACGATGCGAAGCTTATGTTCAGGAGACACTCTTGAGAACACATATATGCCCTCTACCTGTTTATCCAGTTGATCGTCTGTCATGCCTGCCAGCTGCTGACCACTTAAGGAGGCACCTCCACGAGGAAGAATCCCCAACTGATGCGCAATGGCTTCTGCCGTTGTTCCATGATCACCTGTGATCATGACGGTACGAATGCCCGCTTTGCGGCATGTGGCAATTGCATCTCGCACTTCCCGACGCGGTGGATCAATCATACCTGCAAGTCCTACGAAGACAAGCTGACTTTCGGCGGCGTGTTCGTCAGCCACTTTTTCTTCCGGCCGCACTTCACGGTAGGCCATTCCAAGGACACGCAGTGCCGCTCCGGCCATGCTCTCGTTGGCTGCCATCACTTTTTGCCGCAGCGTTCCAGTGAAAGGTACGACCTTTCCTTCCCACAAAATATAACTGCAGTGTCCAATCAACACATCCGGTGCACCTTTGGTATAAATCATCCGGCCTCCCTGGTGATGAACCAGGACCGACATGCGTTTTCGCTCCGAATCAAACGGGAACTCCTGCTGGCGGGCATACAACTCTTTGAGTCCGGTCGGAGTAAGCCCCATTTTGGAGGCCAGTGTGACAAGTGCCCCTTCCGTTGGATCACCTTTCAGCTCCCAGAATACATTGTCTCGTTGAACTGTTTCTTCTTTGAAACCATCCTTTTTCGTGTTTTTCTTGCTTTCCTTTTTGGTATCCTTGCCCTTTTTCTTGCTCCCCACCTCGCTTGCAACACTCTCCACAATACTGGCATTGTTGCAAAGCGCGCTAATCTGGAGCATTCTGCGTAGCGACTGGTCACTCTTCAATTCCACCATTCGACCGTTCTCCAACATCTGCCCTTCAGGTGCATAACCATCCCCGGTAACCTTGATGTTGCGTCCTTCCAGCCACACATCCGTTACCGTCATCTTGTTCTGGGTGAGCGTGCCTGTCTTATCCGAACAGATTACGGATGCACAGCCCAGAGTTTCGACAGAAGGCAGTTTGCGCACAATGGCTTTACGTTTGATCATACGCTGCACGCCTAGTGCAAGTGCAATGGTTACAATAGCGGGCAGACCCTCCGGTATGGCAGCCACCGCGAGGCTGACCCCTGCCAGAAACATGCCAACCGCTGGTTGTCCGTGCAGTATCCCTGCGACGACAACCATAACAGTTAATCCCAATGCGACAAAAATCAGAATTTTGCCCAGTTGTTCCAGCCTGTGCTGTAACGGTGTTTCTTGCTCCTCCGTATTTTGGATCAGATCGGCGATTTTGCCCATCTCCGTCTCCATCCCCGTACGGATAACCACACCTTTGGCTGTACCACGAGTGACCATGGTACCCATAAAACCAATATTCTTCTGATCACCCAGCGGAACGTCCTCGTCCGCAATCGGAAGGCAGTGTTTGCTTACAGGAACCGATTCCCCGGTAAGTGCCGACTCCTCGACATCCAGACTGTTCGTTTGCAGCCAACGCACATCAGCGGGTATGCGGTCCCCACTCTCCACCATAATAATATCCCCGGGGACAAGTTGTTTGGCGGCAAGGTGTACTTCCTGGCCTGAACGAAGCACTTTGGCAAGAGGTGCAGACAACTGTTTCAATGCACGAAGAGATCGTTCAGCCCGGAATTCCTGTACAAACCCCAGAATCGCATTCAGTACGATAATAGCCACAATCGTTACCGCATCCAGATACTCACCCAGCAATCCGGATACCAACGTTGCTCCCATCAACACCAGCACCATAAAATCCTTGAACTGATTCAAGAGCAATGTAATTGGAGAAATACGTTTTCCCTCGCTCAGCTCATTTGAACCGACCACTTTCCTCTTCTCTGCTACAGCTTCATCCGTCAATCCTTCCTGCGGGCTGACGCCAAGAGTGTTACGAAGCTCTTCATCACTAAGTTGATGCCACTTGGTATGTTCCATGCTTCAAGTTTCCCTCCCAGTCTGTATTTCATCTGCAAAATAAGCTCACATGACTCACCGGCGCGCTGGTCGACAGGCTGTACACTATGCCGGACAAACTACCTGCTCTATATGTATTCGGACAGGTCTGTGATTAGCACCCGGAAGGTGAATCCTTTCCCTGATGGACAGAATAGGCTAAAATAAAAGTCTGCGATGTTCTGCGCAGTACCAATTCCAGCGTTCAACAGGCAAGCAACGAAGAATCTGTAGCCAGTCCTTGTTTTTTTACATACCTGGTTGCACGTTTCAGTTATATAGATGAAGCATTTGGCATGATAAATGCAGATGCTCGATAGAGAGAGGAAGTGGAAAAAATGGCATTGGACGGCATTGTGACACGGGCCATTGTTCATGAACTGCAAGGCTGCATTGGTGGACGTATCAGCAAGATCCATCAGCCGAATGGCCATGACGTAGTTCTCACCCTGCGTGCTCAGCGCGGAAATAGTAAATTGCTTGTTTCGGCAAGCCCAACCTATCCCCGTGTGCATTATACGGAAAAGACATTCCTTAACCCTACGGAAGCACCCATGTTCTGCATGTTGCTCCGTAAGCACTGTGAAGGTGCAATCATTGAGGAGATCCGTCAGATTGGTATGGAGCGTATTATCCACATCAATGTGCGCCAGCGCGACGAACTGGGGGATGTTTCGGTTAAACGGATCATCATTGAATTGATGGGGCGTCACAGTAATATTATTTTGCTTGATCCTGTAACTGGAACGATTCTGGATGGCATTCATCATGTGACTCCTTCAATCAGTAGCTACCGGGTAATCATGCCTGGATTCGCGTATACTGCCCCACCCGAGCAACATAAAAGTAATCCGCTCGAAGTGAGTCGTACAGCTTTCGAGGACAGCTATCATGCCGCTGAAGAAGATGCATCACGCTGGCTTGTGAACTCCTTTAGCGGTCTTAGCCCGTTAATTGCGGGAGAGATTGCTGCTCGTGGAATTGCTGCTGAAGGCACCGTGAGCACTCCAGCTGTGGTTGAGGGTGAAAGCCGAGTTGAGGCTGGTGCACTCTGGAACGCTTTTGAAGCCGTGATGGGACCTGTCAGAGATCATATCTACACACCTGTAACCGGAATGAACGCCAAAGGCAAAATGATTTTCTCAGCCGTTCATCTTCAGAGCATTCAGGATTTGGAGAAAACCTATGACACGATGAGCAAGTGCATGGAAGATTATTACGGAGATAAGGCTGAACGAGACACGGTTAAACAGAGAGTAAGTGATCTGCTCCGTTTTCTGCAGAATGAGCGAAGCAAAAACATCAAAAAGCTGGACAACCTGAACAATGATCTACTGGAAGCAGACGATGCGGACAAGTTCAGACTATGGGGTGAGTTGCTGTTTGCCTCCCTGCATCAGGTCCACAAAGGGGACAAGAGCGTGGAGCTTGTGAACTTCTACGATGAAGACCAAGCCAACATTACCATTCAGCTTGATCCGTTGCTCACACCGTCTGACAACGCACAACGTTATTTCAAGCGTTATAACAAATATAAGAACAGTCTGGCTGTTATTCATGAGCAGCTTGGAAAAACCAAAGACGAGATTGACTACCTCGATAACCTGTTACAGCAGCTCTCCATTGCATCGATGAACGATATTGAGGAAATACGGGACGAGCTTGTACAGCAAGGATACCTTCGTGACCGTAATAAAAAGGGTAAAAAGAAGAAGAAAAGTGACCGTCCAACCGTACACCAGTTCACCTCCTCGGAGGGAATTGATATTCTTGTGGGCAAAAACAACCTGCAGAATGAGTACGTGACCAACCGTCTCGCTTCTTCCAACGACACCTGGTTGCATACCAAAGACATTCCAGGTTCACATGTCGTTATTCGCAGTACGGACTTTGGTGAAGCTACATTGGAAGAAGCAGCACAGCTTGCTGCCTATTTCAGCCAGGCCAAGGAGTCCAGCAGTGTGCCTGTGGATTACACGTTTATCCGTCATGTGCGCAAACCAAGTGGTGCGAAGCCTGGTTTTGTGATCTATGATCATCAGAAGACGTTGTTTGTCACGCCAAATGATGAATTGATCAAGAGTCTGCCATCCACCATTAAAAATGGATAGTATGCTTAGCTCATAAGGTGCGATGTAACAGTAACAATAGAAAAATCCCCTGACCATTAACGGTTCAGGGGATTTTTGTTATTGCATTAGTTGTTTGAGTGATAGGTGAAGCTCAGCTTATTTATCATTTTATTGAATATTAATTCATTTATATGTATAATAATTCAATTCTAAGAAATATAAATTACTGTTAAGGAAGTGTACCATGACCATACATATCAGAGAAACTCAACCTAATGATCTGAAACCCCTGATGGCCTTAATGCATGACTATGTGGTGGGATTCTACAACAACCCCTGGCCTGGTGATCAATCCATCCAGCTTTTGATCAACAACCTGCTTAATCAGCAGATCGGTGCTCAATTCGTGGCAGAAGAGGACGGGAAGCTTATCGGATTTTCTACCCTGTTCTTTACATACAGCACGATGAAAGCAGAGCGTGTCGCCATCATGAATGACCTATTTGTTACGGAAACATTCAGAGAAGGCGAAGCAGAAGCCAAATTATTTGCACACTGTCAGCAATATACGCGTGACCATGGATGTGCATATATGTCTTGGATCACAGCAGTGACCAATGAGCGGGCACAGCAATTATTCGAACGTCTCGGGGCTACACGTGGCGCTTGGGTAAACTATTCCATTACATAGACTATTTTCAGAACAAAAAAAGGGACATGCAAACATGAAGGTTCAGCCCTATCATGCTTGCATGTCTCTTACTCCTTCGATCTTAAAATGTATCCAGTAATACAGAATTTATTATAGTCAGATAGAGCGTTGCAACGTCTCGCTTACTCTCCCCTTTGCTGTGAAGCAGCTGCCTTCAGCCTTTCCAACACATCAACCGTTACGGTCTTGCTACCAAGATCCCCGTGGAAAACAATACCTTGCCGTTTACCATGATAATCAGATCCACCTGTTTCAATGAGGTCGTATTCCTTGGCCAGCTTACCATACCTGCGTTCCTCTTCCGGGCCATGGTCCGAATGAAACACCTCAATGCCATCTGGACGAGAGTCTTCGATGATACGTCGCACCAGTTCATCATCGTTATAGAGACCCGGATGGGCAATCACAGCGGCTCCACCTGCGGCTCTGATCCACTCGCATGCATCCTCTGGTGCAACGCGGGGTACAGATACAAAGCCTGGCTTGCCTTCAGCAAGATACCGATCAAATGCATCCCGCATGTCAACAGCGTAGCCTTTTTTCACCAGCACATCGGCCATATGAGGTCTTCCAATACTCTCATCCGGCTCTAGCGGCCGTCCCAGCTCATCGAGTACCTCCTGCCAGCTTATATCAAGCCCGAGTTCTTGCAGCTTGCCAATAATCAGATGATTCCGCTCATCTCGCGCTTCTCGTAATCCGCGCAACCGTTGCAGGAACTGCTCATCCTCTGTATTCACATAATACCCAAGCACATGAATATCTTTCCCACCAGCCCGAGTGCTGATCTCCACTCCAGCAACGACATCAATATCGTACTCTTTTCCCGCTTGTTGTGCTTCGGCTACACCAGCTACTGTATCATGGTCCGTTAGGGCAACCGCAGATAGCCCTTTTTGTTTGGCAAGCTTCACATTATCAGCAGGTGGCTGCATTCCATCGGAAGCCTGACTATGCGTGTGAAGATCACAGCGTCCTTGGCGCTGATCCATGAACAACAGCTCCTTTGTGTAAAATTGATTATGATTCAATCTTATCTATCATTGATGTTGCCAACGATTATGCCTTCCCCGTCTTATGTACCGACTTAGGCTGCTCCTGCTGACGCAGATAATTCAGGAAAGCGACTGCTGACAGGGGCAACAAGGACGACTTTAGATGGATGGCATAGAACTGCCTTTTGAATTCGAGTCCGCGGATATCCACAATATGAACAAGTCCCAAAGCCAGTTCATGCTGCACCGAAGAAGGAGATAACATCGTAATACCTACCCCTGCCTCCACAGCCGATTTTACCGCTCCTGTACTGCCAAGTTCCATTACAACATTCATATCCTGCGGATCAATCTTTTTCTTTTGCAATTGGTCTTCCATCACCTGACGAGTACCCGAACCCTTCTCACGCAGCACAAAAGGATAATTCATTACATCTTCAAGATTCACTTTGCCACGCTTCGCCAGATCATGCCCGGCAGGTACAATCAGTTTCAGCTCGTCCTGCATGACAGGCTCCACAATCATGTCCGGGTGGTTCACAGGCGCTTCAATAAGACCGAAGTTTAGCTGATGCTTCAATATGTCATCCATAATTTGCGTTGTATTCATCACTTTCATGACGATTGAAATATCCGGATATTGAAGTGCAAATGGTCCGAGCATGCGTGGAAGCACATATTCCCCGATCGTTAAGCTGGCTCCCAGCTGGAGTCTGCCCTGTAACATCTGGGTAAACGCCGACATCGCTTCATCCGTCTGTCTGACCAGCTCTACACTCCGTTTCGCATGAGGTAATAAAGTCCGTCCAGCCTCGGATAATTCTATTTTTTTGGTGGAACGATGCAGTAACTTGGTGCCAAAATAGTCCTCCAATGATTGAATCTGCATCGTTACTGCCGGTTGAGTCATATGTAATGCTTGTGCAGCAGCCGAGAAACTCCCCTTCTCTGCTACCGTATAAAAAATATGCAATTGGTGAAAATTCATATCTTCGCCCCTCTTCGATTACACTCTCTACATTGTAGCCGATTTCCCGCTTGGCAACAAAAAAAGCATGCAGCTTGTCTGCATGCGATAATCCTTGAATCTATGATTTCAACATATTGAATCTACTCGGGCTTACTTATGCTTGCGGCTATTTTTGACCAACGTCATTCTTCTTGAATGTCTTAACCATGAATAATATGACTTCAGGTCCCTTAATTCAATGGTCTCCGACATACGTCCCAGAAACGTAACTACAATCATTTTGTGCAGCGGGTTGCCCGCAATATCATATTCTCCTTCAAGTTCGGAAAATTCGGCGACCACCACCAGATCCTCATCAATCAGGTAGACGTCCTGTTCATTACGGTAGTATGGTGTTATACGGTCCTGCTTCAGACACTCCCATAACCACGCCGCAATATGGTCATCATCACTACGTGCAGGCTCAATACGGTCTGCATACCGCATCTTGGCATGATGGGTAATGACGATGTCAGCCACTTTCTTGTCTCCAAGAGCCACGAAAAACGGCTCGTAGGTGCTCCAACGTTGCATCACCTTATCACGCATGGGAATCACTCTCCACCAGATAGGACTTTCTATCTATTTATTACCAAATATATTACAACATTAGTCCCGCAACCTCAAGGCGTAAGTTTAACTTTTTTTCACAATATCCAATTTGTGTATAATTCAAGAAAAGAGCGACCCCAAAGGGTCCCTCCAGTTTCTCGTCTATATTCCGTAAAAGCTCGTTTTGTCCATCGTTTTGCTGGCATACTCGGTTTTGATCTCATTACGATACGAGCGCTCGATCTTGCGCACATAGGAAAGTCGCTTCACATTTTTCATCGTATCATCTGCCCGTTCTGCATTAACATACATGACTACATAATGCATACGGCGGGAGATATAATGCACGGTGCCATATTTTTCGAGATTACGGGCAGCTTTCAAATCACTGACCCAAATAATGAATCCTGTCCTTTCCGCAAACATCATCGTTCCCCGCCCTTCTATAATGATTACTTAACTGCAACCACACTTGCCGCCACTACCGCAGCCGCCCTTCGGATTCGGATCATTGCTCGGTACCTTAATGGTCGTTGACACTGCAAATGCAATGGTCTCTGACATCTGGAATAACATATCATCCAGGGACTTCTCTGCCTGTTTGAAGCGGATTACCGCCTCGAAATTTTCCAACTCCTGTTCCAGAGCCTTCACCTGGTCTTTTGCTGCATGATAATCCGGGTGAAAATGACCGAAACGCTGTGTTTCTTCAAACAATTCCTTCTTGGCATTCAGCTTCCGAATCCCCATCTGAATCTCAGGAGTAGTCTCGACTTGCTGCTTCCAATATAAATAATCCGATACTTCGGCAGATTGGTTAATCATGTCGCCCAGTTCATATGCGCCCGTTAACACTTGGGCCATATCGACCGTGTTCATTTCCGCTACGCTCATGAAATATTCATCCTATCTATATATAAAGTTCTACTTAACGTAGACTACCTCATCATAGCATATCCATGAATAGTTAAGAAGAGTTTTTCCTGCAATTAGAAATAGGGGGAACTCGAAAATTCGCCTTTCAACCTGATATTCACGTGAAATAGTCAGGTTATGACATCATCTGGCAGGATAAGACGCATTGTATCCCACTCTGACGGGGAGAATGTACGCCATTCCGTCTCTGATGTATTTTCACTTGAATCCAACATGCACCAACCGCTTAAAGTCCATTGTTCATGACCCTCTACCTGATGTGGAATGAGGTATTGCGTACGATTTTCCTGTTGTATCCCCAGCTTGGTCTGCCACTCAATGGCTTTGGCAGCAATCTGTCGGGCGGTTGAACTATGATATCGACGCCACTCCTTGTACCAGGTCTCCGGTATCTCCTCAAATCCCAACAGAGAGAACTTCTTCTCAATGACAGAATGATCACGCTCCAACCCATGCAGAGATGCAGGGACATCAACCAGACCTTGATTATCGGATGTGTAGAAAGAAGAATATACACCGCTCAACATATCTTTTTCTAATAACTTCGGATCATCTGCGGAGCCTGTACTTTCCTCCATTACCTCCATACTTCTATCTACAGTCAACGGTGCAGCATCCGTCTCCTTGCCCCAATCTGCTAACGCAATACGTACATTCTCTGGTATGCCTGTCAGCGCATATTGATCCAGAAGCTCTATCACTTCATGTAATGCATACCCTCTGGCTATGGCCGAAATGAATCGTTCTCTTGTCAAACGGTAGATGGACATTCGATCACCCGTCACCCGTTCTGCGTATTGCTCCAGCATCCAGATTACATCAGGCCCTGCTTCCGGCGGTACCAACACTTCGAAATCAGGCTGCATGTAAAATCCACACGGCTCCGCCTCACTTACCATCTCTTGTTCTCGATATAACAGGCTATGCGGTTCGATCAGCCAACGGAATGCCAGCGCTCCCGACTGATCTTCTCCTACTTCACCATAACCCCAGC
The DNA here is from genome assembly GCF_037979415.1 of Paenibacillus sp. FSL H7-0940. Classification (NCBI taxonomy): domain Bacteria; kingdom Bacillati; phylum Bacillota; class Bacilli; order Caryophanales; family Paenibacillaceae; genus Paenibacillus; species Paenibacillus sp. FSL H7-0940. Next base: position 934,664 of record NZ_CP150280.1, on the reverse strand, counting down.
CAGCCAGTGCGTATAGCCAGCCCCTGATCCGTGGTTTCAATTCCGAATTCTCTATATGGCACCATATGTTTTTTTCTGGAGCAAACAATGCCAATTGATAACGGAAATGCTGCAACGCGGGTTCAGCTTCTCCGTATCTTTCCATACACGCTTGATATATTTCCCGATGCATCTGTCTCCACGAGAGCTTCAACCATGTTTGTAATCGATGATCTACAATCTGAATTCGTCCATCTGAATTCTGAGCCAGATTCAGACTGAGCAGTAGATCGAGAAGGATAGCTACGTGGGTCGGATACAAATCCGAATGATCATATCGGATGCCCAGACCTTCAAAGTCTGTCGAAGATAACACCGTGATCACACTTAATTTTTGAACCGTTCTCTTATGTATCGTACCTTTACCTGTCAAAGGAAGTCCTTCTCTTTCGATCCACGCGATCAGATGAAGCAGCTCTGCAGCAATATCCGGCTTTCCCTCCTGTAATACATGAGCATGCTGTGCCATCTGTTTAACGGTTATGCCCACTTTTTGTGCGTAAGCAATCGTCAATGTTTCCATCAACGAAGCAGGAATATAAAATAATTGCTCTCCCCAACTCTTATATACAGATTCAATCCATTTTTGCTGCCTAAGGCTGGCGAATGAAGAATTGGCTTCTGCGACACTTAGTCCTTCGATGGCCCACTGTTCTCGCGGCAGGAGGGAGGAAAAAGGCTGACCGGCATGTTTGTGAAAAATTGCACCAAGCACTTTTTGTTCCACCAAAGCAAGCTTTGACCATGAATCAAGGTTCAGTATCACAGGCTCATCTATTGGTTCAAATGAGGACATATCCCAATCCCTCCTCTTTTCGCGAGTATAAATGGACTATTCGTTCTCGTGCACAATGGCATATTCATATCCCTGCTCCACCAAGAACATCTGACGGTTTAATGCAAACTCCTGTTCCTTACTATCCTCTGATACCAACGTATAGAAATATGCTTTGTTTTCTCCAGCTTTTGGTCTCAGAATTCTCCCCAAACGCTGTGCCTCTTCCTGTCTTGACCCGAAACTCCCGGATATTTCAAGCGCAACAGCAGCATCAGGCAAATCCACAGCAAAATTGGCAACCTTGGATACCACAATTGTTTTAATATCTCCACGTCGAAAAGCGGCAAACCACTTGATTCGCTCTTGCTGTGACATGGTACCCGAGATCAAAGGTGCTTCAATTTCCCGGGCAATCAACTCAAGTTGATCCAGATATTGTCCAATCACTAGCGCAGGCAAATCCCGATGACGTTCCAGCAAACGCTTAACTACATGTACCTTCGCCGGATTCTCGGCAGCCAATCGAAATTGATGTTTAACCTCGGCTTGCAGATAATTTGATCTTAGTTCCGGGGAAAACGGGATACGTATCTCCTGACATTGTACATCAGCAATCCACCCTTGCTGCTCCAGTTGTTTCCACGGCATATCATAGAGCTTTGGACCAATCAACGAAAACACATCCTGTTCACAGCCATCCTCTCGAACCAAGGTGGCCGTCAATCCCAGCCTTCGCGTAGCTTGAATATCCGCAGTTGCACGAAACACTGGTGCTGGCAGCAAATGTACTTCATCATATATGATCAGCCCCCATTGCCGCTCACTGAGCAGTTTGATGTGGGTAAAATCAGCATCCTTTGATTTCCGGTGTGTAAGAATCTGATATGTAGCTACAGTCACAGGTTTCACCTGTTTTTTCTGACCGGAATACTCACCGATCTGTTCGCTGGTAATCGTGGTTTTGTCTTGAATTTCCTGAATCCACTGTCGCACAGACGTTGTATTGGAAGTCAAAATAAGGCATTCACATTGAAGCCGCTCCAGCACGGCCATGCCAATGACCGTTTTTCCTGCCCCGCAAGGAAGTACGAGTAAACCACTTCCTCCCATGCCCTCACTGCCTTCGAATGCATCCACAGCCTCTCTCTGGTAAGAACGCAGCACAAATCGCTCAGAGTGGTCCCCTGGATCATTAGACCGCCAATCAAATGAAAGCTTGGTTCCCTCCCGATATCCCACGTAATCAAGTACGGGGTAACCCAATCGTGTTAATTCCCTTTTTAATAACCCTCGCTGTTCTCCTGGGAGCAGAAGTTCATGAGCGTCCTTACGTTCCATGCGAAAGGCAGCTATTGTTTTCAATCCACTTAATTCATCCAGCAACCGCTCATCCTCACTGTAAAGGCGCATTCTGGTGTGATCTGCTTCGGAATGCAGCTTTAATTTGCCATACTGATCCATGATTCTCCGAACATCCTGTATCAGTGCAGCAGGCACGTTCCAGCGGGATACCAGCTCCAAACTTGCGATGACCTGATCTGCATTCCATCCCAGCGCAGCCGCATTCCAGAGCGATAACGGAGTGATTCGGTAGGTATGAAACGCTGCTGGTGTCTTAACCAGTTCTGAATACATCCCAAGCTGCTCTCTTGCTCTTTCGAATCCGGGGTGACCAACTTCCAGCAAAACTGTAAAATCTCGCTGAACGATACAAGCATCTGTCCTTACCGTATGTTCTGTTTCTTCCATTTGGAGCCTTCCTCCTATCACAAAAAAAGTCCAGTTCCGGCAACTTCCGAAAATGAACCTCTATAAAGTGCACGTTCAAAAAGTCTAGTTTTCAGTACCGAAAAGTGGACTTTTTGAACAACATCTATAAAATCCACAAAAAAACATCCTGCCCATACCTCGGTATGAACAGGATGCCCAACTGCATCTAAAGTCATTCGGCTGTGTAACCCTTAGCCATAGCTATGAACAATCTAACGGCCGTCTGCATTGCGTCTTCATCAAAATCAAACATCGGATGATGATGCGGATAGATCGCATTTTTATCCGGGTTACCTGCTCCAACAAACATAAAGCACCCTGGAACCTTCTGCAGATAATACGCAAAATCTTCCGCTGGCATCAGCATCGGGGAAGCTTGCACTCGTTCTGCCCCAAATAATTCTGTAGCTTCTCTGAAGAAACGTGCTGTCTCCTGTTCATCGTTCACCACAGGCGGATATCCCATAATATATTTCACTTGCGTCTCTGCGCCATAAGCTGCCCCTGTCTGGGCTACCATGGTAAGCACACGCTCTTTCATCCCGTTTCGGGTCTCTTCATCAAACGTTCTTACCGTACCGCTCATTTTGCATTGCTCTGCAATTACATTCTGAGCCGAGCCCGCCTGCATTGTACCAATGGTCAGCACCGCGGGTTGCAATGGATCCACCGAACGACTGACAACGGTCTGAAGCTGCATCACAAGCGCAGAACCCGCGATAAGACTATCTATCGTGGATTGTGGCATCCCGCCATGTCCACCTTTGCCTTTGATCTCAATGTAAAAATCGTCCGCCGCCGCCATCATCGGTCCTGCTTTACTGGCAACAACACCTATAGGCAGCGGGGTCCACAGATGAATGCCATATATGACATCCACGCCTTCAAGCGCACCATCCGCAATGACCTGAACTGCACCACCCGGAAGCAGTTCTTCTGCTGGCTGGAACAAAAAGCGAATCTCGCCTTGGATCTCCTGCTTGTGACGGCTGAAATACAATGCCGTACCGAGCAAGATGGAGATATGACCATCGTGGCCGCATGCATGCATCGCTCCTGCTTGTTGTGATGCATACTCGATATTCTTTTCATCCTGAATTGGAAGTGCGTCCATATCAGCTCGCAGCATGACGACAGGACCCGGCTTGTCCCCACGAATGGTACCGATGACCCCGTGACCACCAACATGACGCCTCACTTCAACGCCAAAGCTCTCCAACATATCCGCTACAAAAGAGGATGTCTTCTCCTCATGAAAGGAAACCTCGGGATTGCGATGAAGATGACGCCGCCATTCCACCATGTGGATCTGCAGATCTTCCCACCATATATTATTAGTCATGTCTATCCACCCTTTCAATCTTGAACGGGACTTGGATCAAGCCCGAACCTTCCTCTTCAAACCTATTGCTGTATATTGTAGCAGAATTGGAAGAAAACCGATACGAAACGCCTTTGGAAAGCTTGCACGGGAAGGGGAAACATACTATCATGAACTAGAGAAATACTCGAGAAATTATACTCGGAAGCTTATGAGGAGGATCAAACGCTTATGATTTTTGAGAATACAGGCTTGGATGGCTTGAAGAGCGACTTGGCATACCTGGATGAGAGCGCCGAGAAAGTCGGATTTGTCCGGTGGCAATGGGAATATTACCGTGCTACATATGACTACAAAATTGAAGATGAACAAACCAACTCAGAATACTTTGTACGCATTAATACCCGCGCTGTGGAAGGCAAATTGGAAAAACCGGATACCGTTCTTGCTGTGGAAGCAGTATACCTCGGCAAAGCCACTTTCCCTCACGGCCTGGATTATGACTCTTCCGTTCCGCAACCAGTCGTGAAGCTGGCAGCCGAAAAATTACAGCAGCTTAAAGAACTGCTGGAAGCATAGGCTGGGCCAACGATGAAACAACAAACGGCCCAAACGAAAACGAAGAGAGGCACGCCGGATTTTCAACTGCTAATCCTCACTTTATTGTTGGTGGGCTTTGGACTGGTGATGGTATTCAGCTCCAGTTCCAGCATTGCAATCGCAAGCGATAAATTTAACAATGATGCCCTTTACTTCACGAAAAAACAACTTATGTGGGCGATTATCGGTCTATTTGGCATGTTTTTTGCCATGAATATCCGCTTCAACAAGTACAAAAAGCTCTATGCACCCTTTTTCCTGCTCACTACGGTCATGCTGGTGATTGTTTTGATCTCAGGTGCAGTATTGAACGGTGCACGAAGCTGGATTCACATTTTTGGTTTCAGTCTTCAGCCTGCAGAGTTCGCGAAAATTGCTATCATTCTCTATCTCTCTGCTCTTATTACCAAAAAAGGTGAGAAATTCAGGGTTTTCAAGACAGGGTACGTTCCCGTCTTGTTCATCGTTGGATTCATCGCAGGGCTGATTATGCTGCAACCAGACTTCGGTACCACCTTCATTCTGGTGTCCACCTGTGGTCTCTTGATCTATGCCGGTGGAGCCAGTATGAAGCATATCCTGGGTTCGATTCTCTTGGTTGTACTCGGTGGGGCACTGGCGTTTGGAGCGAATTCCTTGTTTTCTTCCATGTCTCCTTCCGACACAACGACTGCTACAACAGCAGTCACTGCGGAGCAGAACTACAAGATCGGACGTATTCAAGCTTTCTTGAATCCATTATCCGATATTAATGGGGGAAGTCTTAACCTCTACCGTTCCCTTGTTGCCATTGGTGATGGCGGCATGACAGGTTCGGGAATTGGACAAGGTACGATGAAGCTGCACTATTTGCCAAATGCGTATAATGACTTTATTTTCTCCGTAATCGGGGAAGAACTCGGATTCATCGGAAGTGCCTTATTCCTGCTTGTTTACCTGTACTTCATCTGGCGCGGAATTATTGTCTCTCTCCGCTGTCCCGATCCATTCGGAACATTGGTCGGCATAGGTATCATGGGACTAATCGCGATTCAGGCATTTATCAACATCGGTGGTGTAACTCAAACCATTCCGGTGACGGGGGTCACGCTTCCATTTATCAGTTATGGGGGTACCTCACTCTTTGTAATGATGGTTGCCATGGGCATTCTGCTCAGTATCTCACGTACTAACAATCTGGACGTGATCAAGGAAGAGAAAACGAAGTCCGTGACTGTACAGACACAGACTCGTACCTCTCCTGCTCTTCGTTCACGGGAGTCCATTCGTCGGATTCGATAAAAAAGCAACACAAAAAAGGCTGTGCACCCAATGGATGCGCAGCCTTTTTCTGTGTACTGAATAAACTCTGTCTATCAAGATGAAGAACAGGTCAATATCGCTCTGTCCTCCATTGCGGATTGCGATTTCTACAGATCGTCGCCTTTGAAAGATACGCCTTCTACCTTTACATTGACTTCAACCACGCGTAATCCGGTCATGGTCTCTACCGCTTCTCTTACATTCTGCTGAAGCATACGGGAAACTTCATGAATCGGGGTTTCGTACAGGACGATGATGCGCAGGTCAATGGCTGCTTCCAGCTGGCCGACCTCAACGCTCACGCCTTTCTGTACGTTTTTACCGCTGAGTCGCTTCGCCCAGCCCTCTGACAATCCTCCAGACATTGCGGCAATTCCGGGTGTTTCCATTGCAGCCATTCCGGCAATTTTTGCAACCACGTCATCGGCAATCCGGATGTTTCCGCTCTCCAGTTGAAGTTGTTCTGCCATGCCACATCCTCCTTCACTTCGTTACTCGTATTTTAAATCCTTTCCACCCCAAAAAGCAAATTAAACTCAAAAAGATGCGTTTACAACCTACCACCATTTGGTTATATTGAAATATGAAAATAATCTCATAAGCGATTTACAATGCAATTCAAAACAAAATAATTTATAACCGAGGTGTTTGTTGTGAGAAACCGGATTTCATCCATTTTGCTGATTGCGTTCTTTGCACTCAGTGCCATCGCCCACTACTTGAAATGGGATTCGATTCTACAGTTCGTGATATCAGCCATTTCGGTTATTTTTGTGGCCGGTTTTTTAGGCAAAGCCACCGAAAATGTAGCCCACTACGCCGGACAGCGGCTGGGTGGATTCTTGAATGCCACCTTCGGCAATGCTGCCGAATTGATCATCGCCATTTTCCTCGTCAAAGAGGGACTCTTCGACATGGTCAAAGCTAGTCTGACAGGTTCCATCATCGGAAATCTACTGTTAGTGCTCGGGTTAAGTATTTTTGCCGGAGGACTCAAGTTCAAAATTCAGAATTATAATGTTTCCCTTGCAGGTCTGAATGGTTCCCTGATGATTGTTGCCATCATTGCCCTGTTTATTCCGGCAGTCTTTCTCAATACACATTCCATTACACAGAAAGACACCAATACACTTAGTCTCATCGTGGCCGGATTGCTCATCCTCGCGTATATTGCGTGGTTGCTATTCTCCATGGTGACACATAAGAACTACCTCGCAGACGTCACTGAGGATCGCGATGAAGAGCTACCTCATGAGCATGCTCCAGCATGGTCCAAGAAAAAATCAATTCTCTATCTGGTGCTCGCAACAGTCATGGTTGCCTTCGTCAGTGAATGGCTGGTGGGCACGCTTGAAGTCTTCACTTCGGAATTTGGACTTAGCGAACTGTTTGTCGGTGCATTCCTTGTGGCCATCATCGGTAATGCGGCCGAACACAGTGCAGCCATCATGCTTGCCATGAAAAATAAAATTGGAGCCGCCGTTGAAATTGCGGTTGGCAGCAGTTTGCAGATCGCACTCTTCGTTGCTCCTGTACTGATTTTTGTCAGCTACTTCACAGGCAGAACCATGGATATCGTATTCACAACGATTGAACTGGTCGCCATCGGCGTATCCGTATTTATTGCAAAGTCCATTACCCAAGATGGTTCAACGAATTGGTACGAAGGTTTACTCCTGCTCGTGGTATATATCATACTCGGTGTTTCCTTCTTCCTCGTGTAACCAGGCCCTCACGTTGCGATTAAAATAACAAGCCACAAGAGGCAGCCACAATATACATTTGGAGCTGTCTCTTTGTTTGTATACGCCTTCCGGCTGGCTTTCATCCCAGTCCCGTTCAGGCGCACAAAAAAAGCATGCATAAACGCCTGCATGCCTTCTATTCTGACCCGCGCATTTGCAGGCTATTGCTCATTCTTCTTGTTCAAGGCTTCATATAAAATTGCCAAATTCCGCTCAAGCGCGCTAACCAGCTGCTTACCTGCACCTTCTGGAAGGAGCCCTGCACGAACAGCAAAATCAACTTCTTTGGAGAACCCATACATCTGTGTATCCAATACTTCCTCATAGAGAGGGCAGTAGCGGGTAGCCAGATTCTCCATCTGTACTTCAATAAGCTTCTGTATTTTATCTGCATCTTCTTGAAGAAGACTGATCGCTTTCAAACTCAGCTGGTCCTGCAGATCAGATGAAGTCATGCATTTTTCCCCCCTATGTCCCAAAAATCGCGTAAAGACGTTCTACCTCTAATATTAGACGAAATGAAGAGCTAATACAAGAACCTGACCAAAATAAGCCCGCAAAGTTAAGCCTTTTGTTGAAGCTTAATCCACCTGTTCCAGTCACGTCCAGACGAGTATTCAGATCATTCCATGCCAAAAAACACCCCTGCCAAAAAAGGCAAAGGTGCTTCTTGAGAGCTATTACTCAGATGCGATGCTTACATTCAGTCCATGCTTGGCAAATACTTCTGACATGGCTGCTTTCGCTTCAACTGCATCTGGACCATGAACATGCAGTTCATAGCTGTGCGTGCTGATCAGCGTTGTAAACAATCCGAGAATACTTTTTACATCGATATACTTGTTCTCCGAATGAAGCACGATTGAAGAAGTAAACTTGCCTGCTGTTTGAGCAATTTCTACTACAGCCGCGTTATTACTCGACATAGGAATCCCTCCGTCTTTTTACTATTGGTATCATCTATTAATTACCACTACATGATACCGTGAATCCGCTTTCCTAGCAACAGCAAAATCCTGTTCCTACTTCAAACGGTCCGGATTCAAGCATTCCAGCTCAGGAATGACAAAGATACCGTCTTTACGAATCAGCACATCGTCAAAATAAATCTCCCCGCCGCCATAATCCGGACGCTGGATCAATACGAGATCCCAGTGGATGGACGAGCGGTTGCCATTGTCGGTTTCTTCATACGCCTGACCTGGCGTAAAGTGTAAGCTGCCTGCGATTTTTTCATCGAACAGGATGTCTTTCATCGGATGAAGAATATGCGGGTTAAATCCAATCGCGAATTCACCGATATGACGAGCACCCTCATCCGAATTCAGGATTTCATTCAAACGCTCTGTATCGTTACTTGTCGCTTCAACAATTTTGCCATCCTTGAACGTGAACTTGATATTTTCAAAAGTCACTCCATTGTACAGGGTTGGCGAGTTATAACTAATCGTTCCGTTCACCGAATTGCGCACAGGGGCACTGTACACTTCGCCATCCGGGATATTTTTTTGGCCAGAACATTTCTCTGCACCGATATCTTTAATGGAGAAGCTCAGCTCTGTTCCTGGTCCGGTGATACGAACTTTATCCGTCCGCTTCATCAGGTTAGCAAGCGAGTCCTGCGCTTTGTCCATTTTGGCGTAATCCAGGTTACATACGTCGAAGTAGAAATCTTCGAACGCTTCTGTACTTGTATTGGCGAGTTGCGCCATACTTGCGTTAGGGTAACGCAGTACAACCCATTTCGTATGTTTGACACGTTGTTCACTATGTACCGGGTGGGAGTACAATGAATTGTACATTTTCATTTTTTCTTCCGGCACATCGGACAGATCATTCACATTTTCTCCCGCACGAATACCGATATAACAATCCATCTGTTTCATACGGTTCAGATCAATCTCTGCCCATGTTTTCATCATTTCTTCTGTGGCATTTTTCAGCATCGCACGCTGTACGGTTTTATCGGTCAACTGTACAAAGACGTTACCACCTTTTTTGCCTACCTCTTCAATAATGGCGTTAATCAGATCACGTTCCGATCCAATCATCTCAACCAATACATTTTCACCAGGCTGTACATCTACTGAATAGCCCACCAGGTTTGCTGCAAGCTTTTGAATTCTTGGGTCTTTCATCTTGGTAAAATCCTCCTGTCATCTGCCATACTTGAATTGAACAACGGTAAATTACGATACTATTGTAGCACGCGAACAGTCATCCCGTCAGCAGGCAGTCCCTCACTTCGTTTATTGATATGACTTGAAGTTAACATCGGTGACAAGGGCTTCTTTGTTACTTTTACGGTTGTTGTCCGTGTAACTCATCTGACTTTCAGAGGATAAGCGAAGAGGCAGACTGCTCTTCCGATCTACCGTGAGATGATATACCGTCTGCACGCTCGCTTGTTTCATCATCTGTTGCATCGTTGTTTCACCCTGTTTCCAAACTTTCTCCAGATCCTTCTCAAGCTTCTCCTTACGCGCCCCTTTCACCGTAGCTGCCTTATGCATATATTCTGCCCGAATGGCGTTCATCTCGTCGTTTAGCTGGGTTACAGCCCATGATTTGGCGTCTTCCGGTGCAAGTTCAATCCGTAATGTTCTGGTTCGACGACCAGCACCATACTCGGATTGAATGGTTTTGTGCATCCCATCGATCTTCTCCAATTGGGCAATTGGATTAAATCGAGAAAGAGACCCACGCAGCGGCTCATGCTGCGCTGACAATGCCATCCATTGCCCTTGTTTCCGCTCGAAAGAGGCGCTAAACCCACTGGGCTGTCCATTATTTTTTACGGCAGTTGTTTGAATGCCTGTGCCCACAGCAGTTACTTCTCCAGGTAATCGGGTCTGAAGGGTCAGACGATCATGATTCTCCAGCTTGCCTTCAAACTTGAACTGATTCTCGAACAGCCCACTGTTCTCCCTTCGAAGTCCTGCCTCTCCTTCAAAACTCAACGTTTCTTTTCCCGCTATCCCCGATAAAGCCAAGGAAAAAACCTCCTCAGGCGTTTGATCTCGCTGCATTAATCCACAACCCGGAACACCAATAATCACGATGCTCACAAATAACCATAATGTACGTACCGAATGGCGGTTAAACATGTCTATCTTCACCCTTCCGTGAACTTTCTCCATAGATTGCCCCGCCCGTATATGCTTATACTTCCTTCTATACACATCTTGATCTGCGATGCACAAAAAAAAGAGAACGACTCCGCAATTGGAATTGTTCTCTCTTAACGTGTTACTTCCTGTTCCTCTACAACGATTCTGTTCCGACCACCATTCTTGGCGCTGTACAAAGCCATATCAGCCCGATAAAACAAGGACTCTACACTGACCTTTTCATCCATCCAATTCCACTCTGCGATGCCACTGGATACCGTAACGGGCGGTCTGGTCTCTTCTGCGACTCTCTTTCGAATCACTTCCGCATAATCTAACGCCTGCCTTACACTCACCTGTGGCATATAGATCGCCAGTTCTTCTCCACCCCATCTGGCACATACATCCTCCGAGCGAACAGAGCTGGTGACGATCTCACTCACTTGCTTCAATACTTGATCCCCCGTCTGGTGTCCGAACGTGTCATTCACCTGTTTGAACTGATCAATATCCACCACAATGAGGGAGCCACAGAATTCATGAGCCTGTCGCTCGTGAATCACACTGTCCAGATAATGCCTCACGTACAGACCTGTCAACATATCCAGATTAGCCAAGCGCCGAACCTCGGCATGCAGCGTGGCATTTGACAGGGCAAGCCCGATATGAATAGATAACATCTGCAAGAGCCTATAGTTATCATATGAAAAGTAGTGCTCTCTACTGTGTCCCAGCAAAATGGCACCCTTCACTTCACCATTGACTCTGATCGGTGATGCAATCAGTGACATGGATCCCGTATCTTCCATGAAAAAGGAGGACACTTTATCAAATTGCGCATAATTGGCTATAATAAGCGGTTCCTCTGTTCGATAGACCAAACCTGCGATACCGTAGTCTACAGAAAAGGATTGGTGAAAAACATCTTTCACGTTAGATGACATGACTTCGAAGTCATTTGTACTGTCATTGAGTTGAAGAATGCAACACGTTTCAGCCTGGAATATTTCCTTTAACTCTTGTTCGGATAGTTGATAAATCTCCGAAAGATGCAGACTCTTGTTCAACCGCTGTGTAAGATCATTAATTAAACGAAGTTCCTGAATTAACATATTGGATTGTTCATGCAACTTGGCGTTCTCAAAGGCCGTTCCTGCAGTGTCTACCATCATCGTAATCAATTGCAAGTCCGATTCTTCCATAATCTCTTCATTCATTTCGATATGGAACACACCGTATATGCCTTGTTTGCCTTTCAGCGGAATCCCTACATCTACAATGCGGTTCTCTGCATCATGTGAGCGAGCAACGATCAGCTTACCTTCCATAAATGAACGCACACAAATATCTTCTCCTCGCTCGTGGACAAGCAACGGTTTAATCCGTGGATCAGAGTTGCTCTGATCCTGAGACATATACAATTTGATATAAGTGGCCGGGTACAAGTAATCCATACTGTCAAATACCTCATCCAATATGGCCTCGACATCCATTTTGTCATGCATTCGCTGAACAATCTGAAAGAGGATGGACCTCCGGTGTTCCTCACGAGCTGTTTGTTCATGAGCATGTAACAGGTCCGTCATAAATATGTATTCGAATCTTCGGTAAAAGCAGGTGTGATAATGCAATGCCTCAGATTGAACCACAGCTTCAGACGTTTCATATCCATTGGATTCATAGATCACAGCAGTGAATACGGCAAACATATCCTTGTTAGTTCTGGAGAATAAGGGATGTGTTATTATAAGATATTCTCCGTGTTCGCTTGTCCCTTTAAGGGACAGGGCCTGTCTCTTATCCAAACATTCCAATACCAGCCTGCGTGCATTTACGCCCGGATCAGCTTCATGATCGCTATCGAATCCTATGCAATCACCTTCCGTGTTCCACACGCTGTAAAAGGTTGATGGTCTGGCCAGCCTTGAACCCACTCTGGAGTTCCAGTCACTGTATGCCTGCTCTAGCAAGCTGCCCAAATATGAAAAATCAAAAGGTGTGATATCCATTTTTTGCATCCACAACACATGCTCTTCATGAGAACGAGGAGCGGCAAAAGATGCGGAATCGCCCGAACTTCGTGAATTCAAGCTGGCAGGTAAACTTCTTAGATGTTCTAACATGTCAGGCGCTCCTTTGCACCGTTTTTGCATCCGCCAGGATGCATTAATCTGCAGACGTTATCGCAAACCTGCAAATTCGTTGCGATAACCTTGTTACATAGAGATGATTTAAAGTTAAGATACAATCTATTTTACTCTGTTTAAACCATTTTTGCATCCATATTTCAGAAAATTGTCCCATTATTTTAGGCCCAATGACCTATCGACAAATTTAGACGTTTTTTTGCTTTTATTCTGCGCTTGACTTTGTTTCTCTTAAACTGTAATATAAATTGTTGATGAAGACTACTAATGGGTCTTTAAATTTGGGCATTACCGGTTGTGTCACCCTCATTCTTTTTGTTGCTTTCAGGACAGCGGCTGAACTTTCCTGATCGTTCTATGCGTGGCCAAGCCCGCATCAACAAATTGGAGCGCAAACAGAGCCCTAATATGAACTTTAACTAAAAAGGAGCTACTTTAAACATGGCACGTTACACTGGTCCTAAATTTAAATTGAGCCGTCGCCTCGGCATTTCCCTTAGCGGAACAGGCAAAGAATTGAAACGTCCTTTCCCTCCAGGTCAGCACGGAGCTAACCAACGCAGAAAAATCAGCAACTACGGTATGCAATTGCAAGAAAAACAAAAATTGCGCCACATGTACGGTTTGGGCGAGAAGCAATTCCGCACACTGTTCTCTAAAGCTCAAAAAATGCAAGGTATTGCCGGTGAGAACTTCATGTTCTTGCTTGAGTGCCGCCTTGACAACCTCGTTTACCGCCTTGGGTTTGCTAACTCCCGCGCTGGAGCGCGTCAGTTGGTAGCACACGGTCACGTAACTGTAAACGGTAAAAAAGTCGATATCGCTTCTTACCAAGTAAGCACTGGCGATGTAATCGGCTTGCGTGAGAAGAGCCGCGCTCTTTCTTCCATTAAAGAAGCTTTGGAAGGCCGTTCGCATCTTCCAGCATACGTTGAATACAACGAAGCAGCTGTAGAAGGTAAATTCATCCGCTTGCCTGAGCGTGCTGAATTGTCCCAAGACATCGATGAAAAACAAATCGTCGAGTTCTACAACCGTTAATCGTTGCAATCACATTAAAGTTTCAACCCAAACAGCTGTCGAGATTTTCTCGACAGCTGTTTTTCTATGCTTTTTTTTAATTATCTTCATTATAGGAACGTAAATAACGATATAAAATATAGACTCCCTTCAGGAGAAGCACACATCCATATATACATCACAAGAATGACATCGAGGGGGATTAAAACATGCATTTTTTTCGCAATCGCAAGCTCGCTGTTAAGCTTGGACTTTTACTTGGGATCGTATTACTCTGTTGTATTGGAGCCCTAATTGCATTTAATACCAAATCCATTTACGACAAAAGCCTCCAGTACGGCGAAACCGTTGCTGGACAGGCAGCAAACCGGGCTACGAATGAGTTTATGACTGACATTAATCAGGTGAAAAACACGTTGGACACCATGAGTACCACGTTATTGGATGCCGCTCAGAACGGATCACTCAACCGTGAAGAAGTCGTCAGACTCCTTGAACAATATCTGAAGAAGGACGAGAAAGTTTTTGGCTTTTATACGGGCTGGGAACCAAATGCCTTTGATGGAGACGATACGGAGCACATTAACAAAAAAGAATATGATGATGCTACGGGTCGATTCGTTCCATACGTTATACGTGATGGCAACTCCCTGCATTTTGAACCTATGCCTACTTATGAGGGAAGCGGTGAAACTAGTACTTACTATCAGCAGCCAAAGAAAACCAAATCCATCTATTGGTCCGAGCCTGTTACCTACACGGTTGGTGGAAAAGAAACACTGCTCGTTTCGATTGTCCTCCCTCTATTAGATGAAAACAAAAATTTTCTAGGCATTGTGGGGGCCGACTTTACCATTGATCGTTTTCAGCAAAACATAGCATCACTTAATCCGGATCAGGGTTATGCCATGCTTATTACTAGTGAAGGACAGATTGCTGCACACGGCTCCAAACCGGAACTGGCTAATGAAGGAGCCGTAATTCCATCTGAAATGAAGACAGTCATTCAGCGTATACAGTCTGGCGAGTCTCAGTTTTACGCTACAGACCCTGAAGTAGGGGAAGAACTATTTATTGCCGAGCCTGCCAGGTTACAAGGAACAGATTCAAACTGGTACCTTGTATCGGCGCTGCCAAAGAGCCATATCCTTCAACCCTTCTATGACAGCTTGAACTGGTCCATACTGATTGCCGCACTGGCAGTACTTCTGCTTGCAGGTGTGGTTACCTACACCATCGTCTCCATTGTTAGACAGTTGAATCAAGTTAATATCGTCGCTGGACAGCTGGCTGGCGGAGATTTGACACAAAAGTTACCTGTACGATCTAAAGATGAATTTGGCATCATGGCGGGTCATATGAATCAGATGATGGATACCCTGCGTCATACCATATCGGTTATATCCGAACATGCTTTATCTGTCGGCTCCACCTCTCAACAGTTGACCGCAGGTGCCGAAGAAACAGGTAAAGCAGCCGAACTGATTGCATTAACAGGAGTCGAACTTGCAGATAAAGCAGGTAAACAGGTGCAGGAGCTGCAAGAGTCCTCCCGTTCCATGAATGAAATATCTGCAGGGATCGGAAGAATTGCAAAGGCCGCCTCCGATGTATCCGATTCATCGCGAACTGTGGCCGAACGAACAACCATCGGAACTGATAAGATTCAGTCCGCTATGCGTATGGTCGATAGTGCCACTTCTTCTGTGCAGACGTCGATGACCGCACTGGAGAATTTCCGCCAACGTTCGGAAGAGATTGGCCATATTACAGGCATGATCACGGAAGTTAGCCGTCAAACCAATCTACTTGCCCTTAACGCTTCCATTGAAGCATCACGAGCAGGTGAACACGGGCGCGGGTTCGGTGTTGTTGCTTCCGAGATTCGTAATCTGGCTGAACAATCCAGAATATCAGCAGCGCAGATTGCAGCGTTGATTCATAACGTTCAGCAAGAGGTCCTTTCTCTCGTTGAAAATATGGAACAGGGGAATGCCGAGGTGAGCCATATAGCGGAAGTGATCCATGAAAGTGGTGAACTATTCCTCTCCATTTCATCACAGATTACAGATGTTAATGAGCAGATTGAACATGTCTCAGCCATTGCCCAGCAGATGTCAGCTGGATCACAGCAGGTTGATGCCACGTTAGTGCAACTCAAAACCATTGGTCATGAGACAGCAGATCATGCAACTCGTGTTGCATCTGCCTCTGAAGAACAACTCGCATCCATGGAAGAGATTACGGCGGCATCTGCCTCACTGGCTAATCTTACCCAGGAATTATTAGAGCTGATTCAACGCTTTAAAACCTAATGTAGAAGACCTCCAATACGACTAATCATTCAGGTCACCCTATGCACCTCAGCATGGAGGTGGCCTGCTTATTTTGGCTTACAACTCATGAAATGTACTTCAATATCGCATGATATATAGCATAATGCATGGCAGAATGGCAAATTTCGACCATTACTTGTATTTCTCAGGCATGCAAACCCGCCTTTTTATGCTATAATAAGTGCTGTTAAAAGGAGGAAGACACTGAATGGTTGATGTTAATAAGAAAAAGCCCGATGAACAGCCTGTACGCAAGCGTAGCTTTGCCCGCAGACTGGGAAGTTTCGTCAAATGGATGGTTGTCCTTGGCTTTATGGGGGCACTATTTGTAGGCGGTGCTTTGATGGGATACGTCAGTTCCATTGTGAAAGACGAGCCTGTCCGTTCAAGGGCCCTGATTGAACAAAAAGTCAGCGAAAACTCCATCACAGGCTTTGCTTACTTTGCCGACGGCAGTCCGATCGGTCAATTACGTACGGAAGAAGACAGGCGTCCGGTCACTACGGACCAGATCCCACAAAAGGTTATTGATGCTGTCGTTTCAATTGAAGACAATCATTTTTACGAACATAAAGGTGTAGACATGAGCGGAACCCTACGTGCCGTGAAACAGAAAGTGCTGAAAGAATCAGTACAAACCGGCGGTAGTACACTGACTCAGCAATTGGCGCGTCGTGTGTTTTTGAATCTGGATCGCACAGAAGATCGGAAAGTGAAAGAAATTTTGCTCTCACTCCGACTCGAACGTTTCCTGACCAAAGATGAGATCATGACAGCCTATCTGAACAAAGTTCCTTTTGGTAATGGTTCCAGCGGATACAACGTTTACGGAATCAAAGCAGCCGCCAAAGGATTGTTCAATATTAACGATCTAGAAAAAATCAACATCGCTCAAGCTGCTTATCTTGCTGGATTGCCACAACTCCCCTCCTCTTACTCTGCTTTTAACGGTAAAGGTGATTTTGTAGAGGAGAATTTTGACCGCGCAATCAACCGTCAGCATCTGGTACTGCGCCGTATGCTTGAACTGGGCAAAATCAATCAGTCCGAGCATGACGAAGCTCTAGCTTTTGATATCAAAAGCGCACTCGCTCCGAAGACCATCAAGGCTTACAACACTTATCCATATCTTATGATGGAAACGGAACGACAAGCTGCACAGATTTTGATGAAACAGTTGAATTCCGACACAGCTGAATCTACAGACAAAGCTACGGATGCAGCCACACCTCAGAAGGAAAGCAATGCATTATTGGAGGAAGCTCAGACGCAACTGCGGACAGGTGGATATCGTATATACACGACCATCAACAAAAGTATCTACAAAACGATGCGTACCATTGCGGAAGATGACAGCAATTTCTCAGCAGATGATCCTGTCAAAGGAAAAGAACAAACTGCTGCCATGCTGATTAATCACAAAACCGGTGCTATTCTGGGTATGATTGAGGGCCGGGATTTCCAAGATGAACAGATGAACTACGCAACGCAGATGATACGTCAGCCAGGTTCAACGATGAAACCTATAGCCGCTTATCTTCCTGCGCTAGATGAAGGTCTTGTTCAGCCAGCTTCAATTATTGATGATTCACCGATCATTCTCAAAAATGGTCCGAGCGGATACCACATTGCCAAGAATGCCAACAACCGGTATCAGGGACTAGTCACTGCCCGCAGAGCACTGAATTATTCTCTCAATATACCAGCTCTGAAGTTGTTTAATGAAGAAGTGGGGATCGAGAAGGCTTGGACCTTCGCCAAGAAACTGGGGATTACCACCATTCAGAAGGAAGACTATCAGGCTCAGACTGGTGTTCTCGGAGGTCTCCAATACGGTGTAACCGTTGAAGAATTAACCAGTGCCTATGGTGCTATCGCCAATAAGGGTGTATATAACGATTCTTACATGATTAGCAAAATTGTAGATTCCAAAGGAAACATCGTTTATAAACACGATACTGAACCTGTCCAAGCCTTCTCGGAGCAGACAGCATACCTGATGACCGATATGCTGCGGACCGTTATTACAGAAGGAACGGCAGATAAAGTACGTGAAAATTACAAATATTCCAAGAGTGTGCCAATCGTAGGTAAAACAGGTTCCACTCAAAACTACGCAGATGTGTGGTTTGAAGGTTATACCCCAGATGTCACACTTGGCGTGTGGGTTGGATACAAACAGCCCGTGAATACGCTGGAAAGTAAATCACAAAGAAAACGTGCGCAGCAACTGTGGTCGAAAATCCTGAACGAAGTGATCGATACGCAAAAAGATCTGTTCGTTACGGATTCATTCAAAAAACCATCTGGCATCGAAACGCGCACGGTGTCGGCATACAGTGGCAAGTTGCCAACATCCATGACTGACAAATTTGTTACGGATATTTTCAACAGCAAGTTTGTTCCGAAGGATAGCGATGACGGTGTAGCCAAAGCCAAGTACATTACTTACAATGGTGTAAACTATATTCCGCGTGATGGAACACCTTCGGACATGTTGAAGGAAAAAACAGTAATCAAGCGTAAAAAACCAATCTCGGATCTCATCAAAGAATTGCAAAATGCATTCTCACGTATGAGTCGACATGAGTCACTTGCTTATTATCTTCCTGAAGATGCTGGTGCAGACATGCCAACACAGATTGATCCAAGGACAGATAACGGCAAAGCTCCTGATGCACCAGGAAACGTACGCATCTCAACCTCGGGTGACAGAGCAGTCATCACATTTAATACCACACCTGAAAATGATGTCGTGGGTTATCGTCTGTACCGTTCTGTAAACGGTGGAGGATTCCAGAACCAGGGTCAGGTTGTCCTGACTGGTGAATCCAGATCATTCTCTGCATATGCAGCGCAAGGCGGTAACTTCGCCTTCTATGTAACGGCAGTGGATGTTGCCGGCAGAGAGTCTGCTCCTAGTGCTACAGTAAATAGTGCTGGTGTAGCTCCCCCTGTGGAAGAAGAGATTGATGAACCGATTGAAGTTCCAGGTACAGTCGTTACGCCGGGAGAAACGCAGACCGATAATACAACAACGACAGCCCCAGGCACACCTGGTCAAGTCAGCGTATCTGCCCTCACGCAAGGACTGCGTATTCAATGGGCGTCCAGTCCAAACGCAGATAGTTATACTGTATATTACAGTGAAACAGGCTCGGCTCCTTACACCAAAATTGGAACAACAGCGGGAAATACCATGGATTATGGAGTACCCGCATCGACCAGTGGATGGTTCAAGGTATCTGCCAGCAACAGTGCGGGTGAATCCGAACCTTCTGCAGCCATACATTTTCAACCCTGATTCAGGCATAGCGTTCCAAAACAAGCCGCATCCTCAGACTGTATCTGAGTGTGCGGCTTTTTATTTGTATTTACAGTAGTCAAAAAGCCTGCTTCATGCCATTGGCATAAAGCAGGCTTTTACAATCCATTTTTTTAAATGGGTAGAGTCACTGTATTTGGCTTCGTAGAGTATTAACTTCTCCCCACTACTCAATGTATCGGTATCGATAGCACCACATTGATGATCCTAGCATTGTCGCGTTAGTCTTCAATGGTGGATAGATCTCCTGTTGGCAGATCAAGCTCCCAGGCTTTCAGGACACGGCGCATGATCTTGCCGGAACGTGTCTTGGGCAGTTTATCCTTAAACTCAATCTCACGCGGAGCAGCGTGGGCAGATAGGCCCTCTTTGACAAAACGATAGATCTCTTCTTTCAGCTCCGGTGTCGCCTCATATCCTTCACGAAGCGCCACAAAGGCCTTGATGATCTCTCCACGTGTAACATCCGGCTTACCGATTACACCCGCCTCAGCTACCGCAGGATGCTCCACGAGCTTGCTCTCCACCTCAAAGGGGCCGATACGCTCGCCTGACGAATTAATCACATCATCAATACGTCCCTGGAACCAGAAATATCCTTCTTCATCCATATAAGCGGAGTCACCGGATACATACCAGCCCGTAAGCCTGAAATACTCCTCGTATTTCGCAGGGTTATTCCAGATCTTCGCCATCATGGATGGCCAAGGTGCCCGTATGGCCAGATTACCCATACTGTACGGCGGCAATTCCTGCCCGCGATCATCAATAATCGCTGCTTCGATTCCAGGCAACGGACGTCCCATGGAGCCAGGCTTAATCGGCATTCCGGGATAGTTACAGATCAGCTGTGCACCTGTTTCCGTCATCCACCATGTATCATGAATCCGCTGACCATAGGCTTTCCATCCCCAACGAACAACCTCCGGATTGAGCGGTTCACCAACAGACATGACATGACGCAGACTGCTCAGATCATGCTGGGCAATGGTCTCTTCTCCCGCTCCCATCAGCATACGAAAGGCCGTTGGTGCACTGTACCAGATCGTGACTTTGTTCTTCTGGATGGTGCTGTACCAATCTTGAGGACTGAAACGACCACCCCGTATCACATTGGTCACTCCGTTGAGCCATGGAGCAAAGATACCGTAAGAAGTGCCTGTCACCCAACCAGGGTCAGCAGTGCACCAGTATACATCATCCTCGCGTAAATCCAAGACAACCTTACCTGTATAATAGTGCTGAATCATGGCATTTTGAACATGGTACACCCCTTTGGGTTTACCCGTAGAGCCTGAGGTATAATGAATAAGCAAACCATCCTCACGATTCAGCCACTCTACTTCCATCTCATCCGAAGCGGCAGACATCTCTGCATCAAAATCGATGAGTCCTTCTTCAGTCTGCGCGCCCCCACCCACAATAAATATATGTTTAAGTTCGGGCAATTCGGAACGTTTGATGCGTTTCAGTAATTCCGGAGTGGTAACCAGTGCTACTGCTCCGCTATCCTCCAACCGATCCTTCACAGCCGTTTCCATAAAAGCTTCGAACAACGGGCCCGCGATGGCTCCAGCTTTCAATATACCCAGGAGACTAAAATACAGCTCAGGACTTCGAGGCATAAAAATAAACACCCGTTCCCCTTTGGCTATGCCATATTTGCGGAGAACGTTCCCGAACCGACTAGACTGTTCACTCAGATCAGCGAAAGTATAGGACTCTTCACGTGAAGCATCGCTATACAATAAAGCGGTTTTCCCGCCCCTTCCTTCCAGTACATGACGATCAATCGCTTCATGCGCCATGTTTACTTTTCCGCTGGCGTGCCACGTAAAGTGCCTTTCCACCGATTCCCAATCGAACCGGCTTCTCGCCTCCGTGTAATCGCCCAGATTAGATTCAGACACAACCGTTTGCAGCATCTCACCATGTGCTTGACTCATGCTTGCCAGCCTCCTTCAACTCGACATTTCGATTCCCGTTAGGGGTCACTTCTCATTGCCTTTGTGTTGACTGAACTTCCAGTTAGCGCTTACATTAGTAGAGAGAACTTCTCATCATGTACTTGCTCGGCCAAACAGATGTTAACT
The DNA here is from genome assembly GCF_037979415.1 of Paenibacillus sp. FSL H7-0940. Taxonomy (NCBI): domain Bacteria; kingdom Bacillati; phylum Bacillota; class Bacilli; order Caryophanales; family Paenibacillaceae; genus Paenibacillus; species Paenibacillus sp. FSL H7-0940. The sequence continues at coordinate 913,078 of NZ_CP150280.1, read as the reverse complement.
ATACTGTATTGAATTGTGAACATTTTTTGTCTACGCAATTATAGCAAATCTTTTCAATTGTCGTCTATGGCTTTTCAATTTTTTGGATTTTTGCTATAGCGTTCTTTTTGGAACAACCTCTATAAGTAGGAAAGAGAGGAGCATGAACCATGGAACATATCAAAGAACATCATATGCGTTCCATCTTCAAGTCCGGCCACCGTATTACTGTTGAAGGCCCCGTGCAGGCCGAGGAGATAACCCGTCTTGCCTTCCATCCGGATCTGGATGCCTTTCGGCGCCCAATCGAGCAACAGAAAGCGTTGGCTGAAATCGCAGCTTTGCCTGAAGGTCGGATCATTATCGCACACGAAAATGAAACGATAATCGGCTATGTAACCTTTCACTATGCGGATGAGTGTGAACGCTGGTCCGAGGGCAACATGACTGATCTGATTGAGCTTGGGGCAATCGAGGTTGCGGACAACTATCGCTCGCTTGGCATTGGACGTGAGATGTTGCTTACCGCTCTGGAAGATAAATACATGGAGAACTACATTATTTTCACCACAGAATATTATTGGCATTGGGATCTGAAGGGAAGCGGACTAAACGTATGGGATTATCGCAAAATGATGGAGAGGCTGATGGAAACGATCGACATGACCTGGTATGCAACAGACGACCCCGAAATCTGTTCACATCCTGCGAACTGTTTGATGGTACGTATCGGAAGTCAGGTGCCCATCACATCGGAAGAACAGTTTGATCGTGTACGCTTCCGCCATCGGTTCATGTACTAATTCAATGATCTGTTCGAAAAACGATATACATAACAAAAACCGCCTCTCACAGCGTTGCTCCATACTTCATGGAACAGCTAATCGAAGGGCGGTTTTTCATGGATTTCGGATGGGTATTGCAATATAAGCTTATGTCATTACATATTTTCTAACATATGCTCCACAATACGATGTGAACGCTGCGAAGATTCCACGGTAAATTCAGCAAAGTTAACATGCGCCGAACCATCCGCTTTATCTGACATCCCACGCAGGACAACAAATGGTACACGATTCATGTAACAGACCTGAGCAACTGCTGCCCCTTCCATCTCGGCACAAGCACCGTCCATTTCATTATATAACATGTTAACCGTATCTTTGTTCGCAATAAATTGGTCTCCAGATAACACTTTACCGATCAGGTAATTGGCTCCCTGAGCTTTACACGCTTCTTCAGCCAGTGTAATAAGCGAAGCCTCGGCAGGGAATGCAGATGTCTCCTGGTAAGGAATAACCCCGCGTGCAAACCCCAGTGGCGTTACATCCATGTCGTGCTGAACACATACAGACGATATAACCATATCTCCAATGTTCAACTCCGGGTTAACTGCACCCGCAACACCTGTGAAGATAATCCGATTAACCTGAAAACGATCAATCAAGATCTGCGTTGTAACCGCTGCATTTACTTTACCTACGCCGGATTTGCACACGACAATATGCTTGCCCAGCCACTCGCCCGCAACGTATGTAATGCCGGTTTGTTTAACCGTCTCAAGCTGCTTCATACCTGCCAGCAAAAGCTCGACTTCCTCATCCATCGCTCCGATAATACCAATCGTTTCACGCATCTTCTGATACCCCCTGTTTTCATTTTTAAACTAATTCAGCACAAAAGCTCCGTCTCCGGAGCTTTCGCATATCCACTATGTAGAGAGAATAATGACTTCTCCCTTACTGTATATATTCCCGATTAAACTACATCTGCATGACTTACAGACAGACGAAGAATCGTTTCATGCGGCAAAATAACCCGTGGGTTCTCCACATTTTCTTTCTTCATCAACTTGGTCAGCAAACGCATCGCTACTGCGCCAAGGTCGTACATTGGCTGAGCCACTGTTGTCAACTGAGGACGCACCATGGAAGCCATACGGATGTTATCCACACTAATAATGGAGAAGTCATCCGGTACTTTCAGACCGTCATCCTGAATGCTGTGAATGGCACCAATGGCCATTTCATCTGTAGCAGCAAAGATAGCTGATGGTTTTTTCTTGAGTCCAAGGAAATATTTCATTGCTTCCACACCGGATTCATATCGATAGTTACCGATTCGAACAAGATCCTCCTGGTATTCAATCCCCGCTGCTTCCAGTGCTTTTTTGTATCCTTGGAAACGGGCATATCCATTCGCCGGATCTTGCAGTGTACCACTGATCATCGCAATTTCCTTGTGTCCATGACGAATCAGAGTGTTTACCGCATCAAACGCAGCCGACTCATGGTCAATATCCACCGAAGGGAATGTGCCCTTCTCATCACTTGTTGCACAAAGTACAATCGGCACAGCCGCAGACTGGAACGCCTGAATGTGTTCGTCCGTTACTGTTCCGCCCATGAAGAGCAGTCCGTCTACTTGTTTTTCGAGCAACGTGTTGATAACACGAATTTCTTTTTCTTTCTTCTTATCTGCATTACACAAAATAATATTGTAGTGATACATATTCGCAATGTCTTCAATTCCGCGGGCAATCTCCGCGAAGGTTGAGTTCGAAATATCCGGAATAACAACCCCGACCGTGGTTGTCTTCTTGCTTGCCAGACCTCTGGCTACCGCATTCGGACGATATCCCAACCGCTCGATGGCTTCATATACTTTTTTCCGCGTTTGCGGTTTGACATTAGGGTTATTATTAACTACCCGTGATACCGTTGCCATAGACACTCCAGCTTCACGTGCCACATCATAAATGGTTACCGTCACAGTACTTCTCTCCATTACCAGTAAATTTTCATACCATTTTCATTAAGATTTATATTACGACAAATTTTTGCATTAATCAATTAAAATAGGCTTTAGGACTCACTCAAAACATTCGTAAGTGTGGTTCTAGTAATATCTGAATGGGAAGTATGCCATACAGGAATTCCCTTTTTAATCAGGATCGCCTGTGGAGATTCGTGCTTAACACCCAGCTTGTCTGCTGCTTCATTGGATACCGGGCGATCTTCCACAACATAGATAATGCCATATTTCACTTGTTCATTGGCATTGTTAAGCAAATAATCGTTCATCTCCTGATAAGCGTTTGAGCTGATCGGACAGCGCGTGCTATGCTTAAACAGAAGCAAGGGTTGATCCTTGGTAGCCTCCACTGCGGAGTTTAGCTGTTCAATACTTGTCATTTTAGTCATGTCAGCCATTAGATATACATCCCCCTTTACCAGGAATACCGCTATGTTGAGCGTTTTCACTCTTCGATATCTTAACAAAAAGTGAGCGAAAAAGCCAATTTTCATGAAAACAAGCATTTTACACGTCAAAATTAGACAGCATTTGAGAAGTACTCCTGCCACACAAATCCGGATAATTGACTTAATCTACGCTCCGTGGTCTCAATCCACGCTGCATCACCAGACTTCGTTGCGTAACCCATAATGTCAAGCAGCAGATTGATACGCTCCTCCACTGCTTGCTGCATTCGATATTCCATCTCCCGATCGGTCGCATCCGGCCAGGCCAGCAGTAGCTCATGAAACAGGTCTGCCAATTCATTACGTTCACCAAAAGATACGTCTTGCTTCACGGGCTGTTCACCCAATGTGTTAATGCATTCTGTTAAGTCCGGCTTGACCGGCGGAAGCACTTCGTATGATACACAGTCTGTACACGCAAATACGGGTACGTTTCGAATCTCCACTTTTTTGGCGTATACCACTGTTCTTAATTCCAACTCCATTACATGTCCACATCTGCACGACTTGCGCACCACCATCACCTCATTCGTTCTATACTCTATATAAGTACCATTCGACCTATTTCGGCTCAAATCCTGCTATAAATGAAAGGTTGCACAAATTACCACTCCCTCCAGATGAAGGTTGTCGAATGCAGGCAGTTACTGACTTGTAATCGCTTCCTCCAAACTGAATATGCACTTCCATGAAGTCCCTTGGAGATTCTGTTACAATTAAAGACGCAACAGATCTAATCACCGCAAAAAGGAGAGATGGACATGAGATTAACTGGTAAAAAAGTCATCGCTCTGGTCGATGAAGAATTCGAGGATTTAGAATTGTGGTACCCTGTACATCGGGTTCGTGAAGAAGGTGCAGAAGTGCATCTTGCCGGAGAGAAAAAAGGAAAAACCTATATTGGCAAATATGGTGTGCCTGCTGAAGCCGAATACAGTTTCGATGAACTCGACAGTTCAGATTACGATGGCATTCTCGTGCCAGGCGGCTGGGCGCCGGACAAGCTGCGTCGTTATCCCAAAGTACTGGAGCTTGTAAAGGAAATGAATGCTGACCGGAAACCGATTGGACAGATCTGTCATGCCGGCTGGGTGCTGATCTCTGCCAAAATTTTGGACGGAGTTATAGTAACCTCTACACCAGGCATTCGGGATGACATGGAAAATGCAGGTGCCATCTGGAAAGATGAAGCCGTTGTTGTTGATGGACATATCATCTCAGCACGTCGTCCGCCTGACCTTCCCCCTTATGGCAAGGCATTCTGTGATGCACTCGCTGACAAGTAAAAATAACCCCATTGTGCTCTCATGCACAGTGGGGTTATTTTATATAACAAGGTTTCCAACAAATAATTATCACAAATGTAAATATATTAACTTAAAGGTATTTATATCCAGTTTCCCTAATTACGATGCGTTCGAACCACTTTGTTCATCCGGACTTCCCGTGGAGTCATTAAAGACTTGCAGTCGCTCCTCAATATCTCCGCTGGTCCGTAAGGCGAAGCACTTTCGCGCTTCTTCTTTGGCGGTCGATGCTGTTGTGTTCAGCACTCTGTGCTTCACACGTAACAAGGATTGTGGAGACATACTCAAGTGGCGAATGCCAAGCTCCAACCAAAGCGGAATGGCACGTTCATCCCCTGCCATCTCTCCGCACACACTGACATCAATTCCAGCCGTATGAGCCGCATCTGCTGTCGCACGAAGCATCCGCAGAACAGCCGGATGATAGGGGTGATACATATGAGCAATCTGCTCATTCATTCGATCTACTGCCAGTACATATTGAACCAGGTCGTTCGTACCAATACTGAAGAAATCAGCTTCCTCTGCGAGCAGATCAGCAATCATCACCGCTGCAGGAACTTCGATCATAATTCCCACCTGAATGTGAGGGTCGTATGATAATCCCCGCTCGTCCAGATCGGACATCGCCTCACGAAGAATCTCATTGGCCTGCTGAAGTTCTTCCACCGAAGAGATCATAGGGTACATAATTTTGACATTTCCGGCCGCGCTGGCACGCAGAATGGCTGTAAGCTGTGTTTTGAACAGATCTTTGCGGTCGAGACTAATCCGAATGGCACGGTAACCCAGAAACGGATTGTCTTCCTCCGGCAATTCAAAGTAATCGAGTTGCTTGTCACCACCGATATCCAGTGTACGAATAACAACCGATTGTCCTGCTGTTTTCTCTGCCACAAGACGGTACACCTCATACTGTTCTTGCTCACCAGGGAAAGTTGCACGGTCCATATACAAAAACTCTGTTCGGAACAAGCCCACACCTTTGGCTCCTTGTTTCAAAGCAAGGTCCAATTCCTTCACCGAACTGATATTGGAAGCCAAGTGCAAAACGGCCCCATCTTTGGTTACGGCATCCACGGTAGCAAGGACTTGAAGTTGTTCCTTTTTCTTCAGTTGTTTGCTGCGAAGCATGGTATACCGTTCAATTGTCTTGCGATCCGGGTCCGTAAATACCAAGCCATTGTCACCATCCACCACAAGCATATCCCCTGTCTCTACCGGCATGCCAAGACTCGCTTCCAGACCGGAAACGAGAGGAATGCCAAGGGCACGAGCCATAATCGCAGAATGTGATGTTTTCCCGCCAATCAAGGTCACAATGCCTAGTACATGGGTGGGATTCAGATGCGCCAGTTGAGATGGCGACAGTTCTTTGGCAACGAGTACATACGGCTGGGTATCCGAAGGAAGTGTAATCTCCGGTGCACCGAGCAAATGCTTGAGCAGACGGTTACCCACATCCTTGATGTCAATGGCCCGCTCCTTCATATACTCGTCTTCCAGCAAGTCAAACATCGTGACAAAATGGTCTATGGCTTCTTTGACCGCCACTTCTGCTGCCTTATATTGACGCTCAATAATACCGCGAATTTCGTTCATGAATACCGGATCTTCGAGGATTGCCAGATGTGCATCAAAGATACTGGACTCCTCTGGACCAACAACTTCCTTGAACTCATTTTTGATATATTCGATCTCATCCTTTGATGTCCGTATGCCCTCATACAGCCGTTCGAACTCTTGGGCGAGATCCACCGAATCCATCTTCTGATCCGGCAGATCCCATTCCCAACTGGGCAGGACAAATGCTTTGCCGATGGCTATGCCTGCAGCTCCGTTGATGCCTTGTATCTTCATTCTACCCCTCCAACGTTCCTGTCATAGAGCACCACGGACATAACGGATGCCTGACCTTTCTTAACTTGCTTAAATGGAGCAAAACTCCATGATTTTACACGATCTGGATTCGTAATTACCATTGGTGTTGTTAGTGACGCCGCTTGCTCGCGGAGTACTGCCAGATCAAACTTGATCAACAACTGCCCTGGCTCCACCGTATCGCCCTCCTGAACAAAAGCTTCAAAATGGCCTTTCAACTGAGAGGTATCGATGCCGATATGCAGTAACACTTCAAGCCCCTCACGGGTAGATATACCCAAGGCATGCATGGTCGGGTACAAGTGCATAATCGTTCCGTACACGGGTGAGACCAGCTCTCCCTTTTCCGGGACAAAGGCTACACCATCACCGACAAGCTTGGCTGCAAAGATCTGATCCGGCACCTCTTCAATCGGGAGCATTTTGCCCTGAACGGGGGCACAGAACAGAACCTGTTGCAGATCTCTTTCCAGCAGCTTCGCGATTTCTTCCCGAATCAATTCCGAGTAGGTCCCGAATACCACCTGTACGTTACCGCCACCCAACTTGATTAGTCCAGCGGACCCCATACTCTTCATGGCACCCGTGTCGATCAGGCGGTCATCATGCACAGTCAGACGAAGACGTGTAATACATGCTTCAACCTGTACAATGTTACTCTTCCCACCCAATGCTTCGAGGATTAAAGGTGCCTGATAAGGAATGTTACCTACCCAATCTTCCAGCATGGAGCCCTCTTCACGTCCTGGTGTTGGAATCTTGAACGTACGAATCGCCCATCGGAACAGAAAGTAGTAAACCAGCCCATATAGTATGCCAATCGGAATGAGCTTCCAAGCATTCTCCGATAGATGGAAATTGAGTATGTAATCAATAATACCTGCGGAGTAAGAAAATCCATGCCGGATATCAAGCCAGTAACTAATCCACATGGCAACGCCGGACATCACTGCATGCACGATGAACAGATATGGTGCCGCGAACAAAAAAGCAAACTCAATCTGTTCCGATACCCCGGTTAGAAAACAAACGAGTGCCGATGTCAGAAAAGTTTTCTTGATTTTTGGTTTCAGATCTTCCCTGGCTTCCTGAATAATAGCAAAGGCTATTGCCGGAATGGCAAACATCATGATGGGAAACAGACCCGCCATAAAGAATCCTGCTGTTGGATCACCTGCAAAAAATCGGGGCAAATCCCCTTGCACAATGTTACCATCAGGCGTTTCAAACGTCCCTAACTGGAACCAAAATACATTGTTAAGCAGGTGATGAAGCCCAAAAGCAACCAGCACCCTGTATAACACTCCGTAGATGAACAGTCCAAAACCCCCGAGACTGTATTCCCAGGTAGCAATGCCGTTCAATCCATGCTGTAGGATCGGAGCGAGCCATAACATAAAACAGGAGAACAATGCCGAACAAAGTCCGACAATGAGCAAAACAAACCTTGAACCTCCAAAAAATTGTAAAATTTCAGGCAGTTTAATGCTTTTAAACCGATTATGCATCCCACCGGCAAGCGCGCCGAGTATGATTCCGATTAAGGAAGCGGGCTGAACGGTGCCATCCCCGAAGTTCCGAGTTACCTGATCATATATCACGATACCAGCCAGAGCAGCAAGTCCCGCTTGTCCGGCCTGGTTGGAGAGTCCCAGTGCTACACCGACAGCGAACAGATACGGTAAGAAATAAAAAATACCGTGTCCGGCCACGGTAGACACTTCACCGACAATATCCAATCCCCAGGCGTCCCAAGGCAGACTGCCAACACTGAGCAAAATTGCGGCGGCGGGCAGGACCATTGTAGGCAGCATTACCGCTCGTCCGAGCTGCTGCAAGGATCCGAGCCAATTCATGGCGACCTCTCCTTTCTATCCTAGATGGTAAGCTTTACGCAACGTTTTGTCAAAGCAAAACAGTAACCAATTGGTAATTAATACGGCAAAAATAGAACAGAAAAAATCCCGTCAACTTCAAGTTAACGGGATTCATCCTATAATCATTCAATTGGGACAGATCAGGAGATCATCCGATCACAGGTGAACGAGCCTCTCAGCCGCGTCCAGCGCCGCGCAGAACGATGGAATCCTCTACCTTGATACAACGATTCGTTACCGCTGTCATGCCGTTCTCTGCAGCAATCTGGACCGCTTCATCACTATGGATGCCAAGCTGCAACCACAGCACATTTGCTTTGATGGCAGCGGCGTCACGAGCGACATCCGCGCAAAACTCTTCGCGACGAAACACATTGACAATGTCTACCGGCTCTGGAATATCCGCGAGTGTGGCATAGACCGTCTCGCCAAGGATTTCACCTTGCACCTGTGGATTAACCGGGATGATGCGATAACCTCTGCTCTGCATGGCTTCAGCCACCATATAGGAAGTACGATCTGATTTGTCTGATAAGCCGACGACTGCGATGTTGCCTGCCTTGCGCAAAAGTTGTCCAATTTCTTCACGAGTAGGGTTGTTAAATTCCATGTTCAAGCACCATCCTTTTCTGATTAAAGTGCGTGTTCAAAAAATAGGTTTTCGTTTATTTACTCTTTTACCCATTGAACCGAGGCGCCAAGCGCCTGCAAATGATCGAAATATTGCGGATAAGACTTGGCTACATGGTGTGCATCCCGAATACGAAGCGGTTCCTTGGAACGCAGACCAACGACAGTGAGCGCCATAATTACGCGATGATCGTAGTGAGCGTTAATCTCAACGCCGCCTTCAACGCCTTCTGGACGTCCATGTACGATAATCTCAGCTTGACGCTCTTCAACGTTCGCTCCTGCCTTCCGCAGTTCGTTCAAATAATCGGTGATTCGGTCACATTCCTTGTAACGCAGGTTCTCTACATTATAGAACCGTGACGTGCCTTCCGCAAACACAGCTGCGGCTACCATAGCCAAAACGGCGTCCGTCGCGGCATCCCCGTCGAATTCGATCGCTTTCAGTCTGCCATTACCTTGAACATGTACAACATCGTTCTCATGTGTCAATGGCACTTCCATCATGCGCAGCACGTCAACGATGGCACGTTCACCCTGTTTGCTCTGCTCCATCAGGCGCAGAATTTTCACATCAGACTGTGTAACCGCTGCTGCGGCAAGAACCGCTGCTGAGCCGGGATAATCCCCTTGAACTGTGTAGGTCGTTGGTTGGTAAGCCTGTCCACCTGGTACACGGAAGGACATATAATCATCACTTGCATGGATAACGATACCTGCCTGCTCCAGCACTTCCAGGGTCTGTCCGATAACGACCTTGGACTTCAGGTCATTCAGTACTTCAATGGTGCTGTCTTCTGCAAGCAACGGAGTTACAAACAACAACGCACTTAGATATTGGGAGCTGACGGAGCCTGATACACGAATGTGTCCACCCTTGGCATTGCCACCCTTGATTGTAATCGGCAGGCGTCCTTGTTCATGCTGTACATCTACACCCAATTGACCAAGCGCATCGATCAGGTCATCATGGGGGCGTTTGCCCAGCGAATCCGGGTACGTATTCACAAATGTAACGTCAGGGCAGAGCGCTGTAACACCCATCAGGAAACGAAGTACAGCACCCGCATTCCCTACATTCAATTCACGCACATCACGGGGATGACTGCCAAAACCCTGGATCACAATCTTGCTGTCGTCTTCTTCAAGTACTGCCCCCAGATCGCGAATACATCTGCGCATGGCGTCACTGTCTTCACTGTGTGCCGGGAAATGAATAGTACTTGTGCCTTCTGCCAGCGCAGCAGCCAGCAAATAGCGAGTCGTGTAGTTTTTGGAGGACAGAGCCCCGATTTCCCCGTTCAGAGTGGGGGTTGGTTTAACAATAACGTCCATGGATGAAATTCTCCTTCATTGATTATATTGTGGCCAAATTGACATTCCGTGCATCGCTTGGGTATCATTATAGCGTTAAGTCCATACAGAAAAGAGGACCTGAATATGACACAAATAGCTGAAATTGAAACGTCTGAGCTGCGCCGCCGTTTACAGGCTGGAGAGAAGCTGCAGATGATAGACGTCCGCGAGGACGATGAAGTCGCGCAAGGCATGATCGAAGGAGCCAAGCATATTCCGCTTGGGCAGATTCCGGATCGACTGTCTGAGATTGAGAAATCAGGCGAGATCGTGATCATCTGTCGTAGCGGTTACCGCAGTGAGCGTGCATGTGAATATCTGCAGCAACTGGGATATGAAGGCTGTACAAACATGGTCGGCGGTATGCTTCAGTGGCAACAGGAAGACTAGAGAAACCCGGAGCGAAGCGAAGTCATTTGTAACCTTGTGACTTCTGCTCTGTTCCACTCCTAGAAACGGGCCAATATGGCCCGTTTTGTTATATCTGCCACCACCTATCAACTATTAAACTTCCATGATAACAAGCTTAGACGCGGTAATGCGCTAAAATTAAACGAGTCACTTCGGCAGCGGATAACTCGGTTGTATCCACCGTATAATGTGCGAACCGATATGCGTCTTTCCGTTCTTCCATAATTGCCTGAATGCGTTCCTCTGCATTACCTGCGAGGAGTGGGCGATTGTCACAGCCACTAACACGCTCTACAATCACTGCCGGATCAGCAGTCAAGGCAACAACCCAACCATTTTTCAACATCACGTCACAATTATCCGAACGCAGCACCACGCCACCTCCGGTCGCTATGACCTGTGACTTCTTCTCCAGCACCGAGCATAACATGCGGCTCTCGGCATCACGGAAATACGTCTCTCCCTTGCCAGTGAACAATTCTGGAATCGTACAGCCTTCCTCTTTTTCCACCGCGGCGTCTACATCAATCAATCGATAACCAAGCTCGCGTGCAAGCATGTCAGCGACGGTTGATTTGCCGGTTCCCATCATACCAATGAGAATAATATTGTTAGACTTGCTCAAGGTGTACACTCCTTTAATTCAAGCAATTCGTGAGCACTTTTGTCCTATCATAACACAGCCCTGCGGACTGGGAAAGACCATCTCCTCACCGACTTCCTTTCGACCATCCGCAAGTACTTCCAAGACAGATTAAGTAACTCCCGGCATCTAAGCCTACGTCAGATCACCCTCAAGCAGTTTTGAGCCTCCAAACATTTCAATCAGTAATCATCCAGCAACCTAACGAACTCCAATAAGCTTATTTACGTAAAATAGGCGCAGTTAAACTTCTAACGAATCTCAGTAAACTTATTTCAAAAAATCACCGTCAAAACCTCGACATCTCGCTGCGAATTATCGAAATAGGGCCATCTGAGTTCGTTAAAAAATAGAACCGGCTCATTTTGCCAAAATAGAGTGTCTCATGTTCATAAGGTCTAGAACCAGCTACATATCATCTCCATCAACACTATTACTGTATAACAAAGTAAAAAAGAGGCCTAGCGTTAACCGGCAATCACCGGAACGCCAAACCTCTTTTGAGCCCCTTAGCAGGCCAAAGCTCCTGTTTAAAGGCACTTTGGCCAAATCTAATAGACTTGTATATGTGGTACTACTCCATCCAGTTGTGGTGGAAGCTGCCTTCTTTGTCCACACGTTTGAACGTGTGAGCACCGAAGTAGTCACGTTGAGCTTGCAGCAAGTTTGCTGGCAAACGCTCTGTACGGTAGCTGTCGTAGTAAGAAAGAGCGCTGGAGAAGCCAGGTACCGGAACACCTTGTTTTACAGCAGCCGCTACAACTTCACGCCATGCGCCTTGATAAGACTCAACGATGTTTTGGAAGTAAGGATCCAAGAGCAGGTTTTTCAGTGCTGCGTCTTTATCATAAGCTTCTTTGATGTTTTGCAGGAACTGCGAACGGATGATGCAGCCACCACGGAAGATCATGGCAATGTTGCCGTATTTCAGATCCCAGCCATACTCATCGGAAGCTGCACGCATTTGTGCAAATCCTTGTGCGTAGGATACGATTTTACTTGCGAAGAGGGCTTTACGCACGCTCTCGATGAACGCTTTTTTGTCACCGGAGAACTCTTCAGTTGCTGGTCCATTCAGGATTTTGCTAGCTGCTACACGCTCGTCCTTCATGGCAGACAGGAAACGGGAGAATACGGATTCTGTAATCATGGACAATGGAACGCCGAGATCCAGCGCACTTTGGCTTGTCCATTTACCTGTTCCTTTTTGTCCAGCCGCGTCCAGAATAACGTCAACCATTGGTTTGCCGGTTTCCGGATCGTATTTAGAGAAGATATCTGCCGTGATTTCGATCAGGTAGCTATCCAGCTCTCCTTGATTCCATTCCGTAAAGATCGCATGCAGCTCTTCAACGGAAACGTTCAATACGGATTTGAGCAAATGGTACGCTTCACCAATCAACTGCATATCTCCGTACTCGATACCGTTATGCACCATTTTCACATAGTGTCCGGCACCGTCTGGTCCAATATATGTACAACATGGATCGTCACCGACTTTGGCCGAGATTGCCGTCAGGATCGGTTCAACCAGTTTATAAGCACTTTCCTGTCCACCTGGCATGATGGAAGGGCCTTTCAGTGCGCCTTCTTCACCACCGGATACACCTGTACCGATGAAACGAATGCCTTTGTCTTCCAACTCTTTGCTGCGACGTTGCGTGTCAGGGAAGTATGCGTTCCCTCCATCAATGATGATGTCGCCCTCATCCAGGTGAGGAAGCAGTTGTTCAATGGTAGCGTCGGTCGCTTTACCAGCTTGTACCATGATCAAAATTTTGCGCGGGGATTCCAGGGATGCTACGAACTCTTCAATGGAGAATGAGCCTGTCAGGTTTTTACCTTCAGCTTCTTTCAGAAGATCATTGGTTTTCTCCGGGGAACGGTTAAATACCGATACTGAGAAACCTTTGCTTTCAATGTTAAGGGCCAAATTTTTGCCCATGACAGCCAGGCCAATTACGCCAATTTGTTGTTTTGTCATCTGGTCCTCCATCCTTTGCTCCAATTAATTTTATTGAAATAAATTCTCAACAATACTCCCATTTTAACGGTTTTATGTATAGAAGTGAACCCCGTGGCACAGCTACGCAACGAGAAAACACCCCAATCTGCTGAGGTGTTCATCGTATTTTCATAAATACGGCCTTATCTTGTCATCCTTCCAACATTAACAGATGTCCGGACAACTGTTTTAAGACTTGACGGCAAGCATTTGCTTTTTCGATATTATCCATCTGCATGGCCGTGTAGAGGCGCTCCAGTTCATCGTCCACTTCCATACGCAACAACATAAGCCTTTCCTCGCCTTCACGCGAGAGGAACATTTCTTCCATCTCTTCCGCCGTCGGCGCAGGTTCCTTTTGAAAAATGACACGCTGTTTGAACCCAGACACTTCCACGAGCCGAATGACTTCACCGAATAAAATGTTCTCCACGGTCATCTGTTGATCCTTAAATCGCTTCACAACCGCATGCCCGCGTGTATCCCCAATCAGCTTCTCCAGCCACTCTGCAAGTTTTGCATCCTTAATGATATAATCTCCGGTCATCTTGTAGTTCCCCGTGCGTGTCTGTTGAAAGCGGAGCTTTACCAGCTTGCGGCCGGTCCGGACTGACAGGATAAAAAAGGATTCGTCCTCGCTCCAATATAGTGAATATCCCTCACGAATAAGGTCTCTGATCAAATTTTGGATATGCCGACGGTTGAACCGCAGCTCCAGATTGCAATATTCAACTTCATAACTCTTATTCACGGCACTCCCTCCATCTGTACCGGATCAACTCCGGCCCTCGTCTTCAATCGCTTCTACTCAATCGGCTTACCCTATTTTATACTTCATTTTATGTAAGGGTACTTGGTTATTTGACTATTTTTCACCGAAAGGACCGCCGGATTGCAGCTTTCCGCACACGCACAGGGGCAAGCCCCCGATTATCGTGATATATTGGACGCGAAAAAGGGAGCCCCACAACCAAGACGGTTGGTGGAACTCCCTTTTCTTTTGCTTATTTGGCCGGAGCGGTGCGAAACGGATTGCGGGATAACACAAAGTGCACAACGGCAAGTCCTGCCATGACGATGGCACTGCCGATGAATGGAGCCGGATGGCTCACGTGGTCCCACAGCAGTCCGGAAACAATGGGGCCTACAACCATGCCTGATCCCTGCAATGTAAGGAAGAATCCCCAGATCGCTCCCCGCTCCCCTTTGGGAATCAGCGTGGCTACAAAAGCATTCCAGGCGGGCAAAATCATGGCATAACTGATGCCCACGAGCATGACAACACCAAACACCACCGGAATGGATGTTATGGAGGAGAATGCAAACAGACTCGCTGCCGCCATCAAAAAACCAACGTTCAGGAACGGCTTGGTGCCAAACCTGTCTACCATTTTACCTACAGGCAGTAAGGCAATAACAGTTATTCCACCACCCGCAATCAGCAACAAACTGTAAAGGTTCGGCGAGATGTGCAGATCTGTGCGGGTATATAGCGTGATTACTGGACTGAGCAGCCCGATGACAAACGACTGCATAAACAGGGCAGGATACACCAGTGGATTAACATTAAGCGTGCTGCGTACCCGTTGCAGTGTGTCCTTCACACTCTTTTGCAGCCGGATGAACGGCGTGAGCAGATTCGGTTTGGCTGGATATTTCACATCACTATTCTTCGCTGCTTGCTCGGCATGCTCTCCTTCAACAATGACACGTCCAGGAAGAATCATGGCCACCAGAATAACGAGAATGGCACAACCCATCAGCACGAGGAATATAGTTCGATAATCATGATGCGTGCGCTCCAGCAACCAGTTCATGCCTATAGGTCCAAGCCCCGTTCCGCCGAGAGCAGCCATCTCCAGCGCCCCCATTGCTGTACCATTCTTGTTCTGTGGACCTGACATCGCCGTTACCCCTGTCATGGCGCAAGGCCAGAGCGGTGATGTACCAATGCCAAGAATCAGACAGGCCATGGCCAGTCCAACGGCACTTTTGAGAAAAAGGATCATAATAACAGCGATTAAGGTACAGATTAATGCTGTAACCATCGTTGCGCGGAACCCGATCCGTTCTGCTGCCCAGCCGGAAGGCGCCCGGAACAGATTATCTCCCAGATATTGAAGAGCAAATGCCACACCAATGACGCCTGCAGACAGACCCAGTATATTGTCCATATACACGGGCAAAACAGCTACCAACAGGGCTCCTTTGATAATTTCAACTAGAAAAAGTGTCAGCCACATCGCGATAAAAAATGGTGATCGCAGAATTTTGGCTGGTTTTGTGTCGGTTTGCATTCTTTTTCCCCTTTCGGTGTTCATTTGCCTATTCCCTATCCTTAGTGTAACCGTGGGGAATGTGCCCAAATCTCGGCAATTTAAAAAATTGTCGATTTATACTGTTGCATTCGGTTCTTAATTTGCTATACTCATCTTTGTTTACCAATTTTATTAGGAAGGGTTGTGACAGCACTGATGAATCACCACCGTACGCCGCTGTTTACCGCTTTAAAAAATCATGCGGCACTCAATCCGGTACAGTTTCATATTCCGGGCCATAAAAAAGGATTGGGAGCGGATACCGAATTCCGTGAATTTATTGGCGATAATGCCTTCTCCATAGATTTGATTAACATCGCACCGTTGGATGACCTGCATCAGCCAACCGGTGTCATTCAGGAAGCACAGATTTTGGCAGCAGATGCCTTCGGAGCCGATTATACCTATTTTAGTGTACAAGGCACAAGCAGTGCCATTATGACCATGATTCTGTCTGTATGCTCACCGGGTGACAAAATTATTGTGCCCCGTAATGTGCATAAATCGGTTCTGTCCGCAATTATTTTCTCAGGCGCCAAACCCGTATTTGTTTCTCCTTCACAAGATCCCAATCTGGGCATTGACCACGGAGTGACCACACAGTCTATCCGTCGCGCACTGGAGCGTCATCCGGATGCCAAGGCATTGCTTGTAATTAACCCGACTTATTACGGCGTGGTTACCGATCTGAAAGAGATTGTTGAGCTGGCACACAGTTATCAAGTCCCTGTGCTTGTTGATGAAGCCCATGGCGTACTCATTCATTTCCATGAGGATCTGCCGTTGTCTGCGATGGCAGCAGGTGCCGATATGGCTGCAACCAGTGTTCACAAGCTTGGTGGCTCCATGACACAGAGTTCCGTACTCAACCTGAATACCAAGAATGGGTTCGTAAATCCACAGCGTGTACAGACGATCCTGAGTCTGCTCACCTCAACATCAACTTCATACATTTTGCTTGCTTCACTCGATACATCAAGACGTAACCTGGCACTCCACGGTCGTGAGATTGCACAGAAGGCGATTGAACTAGCTGAGTTTGCCAGACGTTCGATTAACGATATGGATGGCCTGTATTGCTTCGGTAGAGAGCTGCTGGGTACAGAAGCGACCTTCAACTATGATCCAACCAAGGTAACGATCCATGTTCGCCATCTGGGTATTACAGGGTATGAGACAGAGAACTGGCTGCGTGAACATTACAACATTGAGGTCGAACTTAGTGATATGTACAATATTCTGTGTCTCATTACGCCAGGAGATACGGATAATAGTGTGGATATCTTGCTGAACGCTTTGCAGGATCTCTCCCGTACCTATTATCAAGTGAACCCGGCCCATGAACTGGTCGTAAAAGTTCCGGATATTCCACAGTTGATGCTGACTCCACGTGATGCATTCTACGGTGATACCGAAGTGATTCCGTTTAAGGAATCCGCAGGACGTATTATCTCGGAATTCATCTATGTCTATCCGCCAGGAATTCCGATCCTGTTACCGGGTGAGGTTATCACCCAGGAAAACATCGACTACATCATCGATCATGTCGAAGTTGGATTACCCGTCAAAGGACCCGAAGATCGCAGCGTAACCAACGTTAAAGTGATCGTGGAAGCCGATGCCATTTTCTAGAACAACCTCCTTGCGCTGTGCAGGGGATAAACTTAAAGGACCAAGCCCTAGCTTGGTCCGTTTTTATTTTATGGGACAAGCGAGTTTGCATTTTCCCGTCTATTTCGTAGTTCAAACCGGTGGTGTAAATGCTCGTATACCTCTTGAAAAACAAACAAAAGGCCCCTTGAGATCAAGGAGCCTTCATGTTATGTTCCAAAAGAATGACTATTCTTGTGATGCAACGAGTTCGTTGTAAGCCGCTTCAACGCGGTTCCACTCTTCTTCGTCTTCAATATTGTAGAGCACCATTTCCTCGTCTTCTTCTTCCATACGCAGGATGATGCCGTCAGCTTCAGGATTGTTACGTTCCAGCAGGAGCGCATAAACATGCTTCTCCACGTCAAACGTCTCCACCAAAACCATCTCCACGTCTTGGCCGTTCTCGTCTGTTAATGTGAGAAGGACTTCTTCATGCTCGTGGTCGTGGTCGTGGTCTTGCCCGCATCCGCAGCCATCGCCGTGTTCATGTGTGTGATCGCTCATTGAAATACCTCGCTTTATAAATAGAAATTGTGTAACCTTGCATATCGTAACATGTTCAATGACACAGGTCAATTTAACTCACAGGGTTATTTTCGCTTCAATCGTTCAGCGCTGTAATGATTTTCTCCGCTACCAGGACGTAGCTGCTGTTTGCATTTTCTTTAATATGAAAGCCGACCTGATATTTGCCGGCACGACTGAAATCATACGTAAAATCATATGTGCGGAACCAGAAGTTATCCTTCTGGGTTGTAAGCTCCTGTGACTGGATATCCTTCACCTGACCGCTTGGATTGGTAATCGTTACTTTCACCGCAGCTACATCTGCTGTTAGACTATCCACTTGTGAAAATACATTGAATTTCAGCTTACCTACGTTAACGTTGCCAAATACAGTGTCTCCCTTGAAGAGAAAAATATGTACATTCGGTTTGATCACCGTTACTCTCTTGTTACTGCTGTCCCATTTGACGACGCCTCCGGCTTCCCTGACAGGTACATAGGTCGTTCCATCAATGAGATAACCTCCATCAGCTGCTTCCTTGCCGTTAATGAGAACACGAATCTTCTCGTTCACCGAATCTGCAAACAATAAAGACCCGCCGAGCAAGGAGAATACCATGACACAAAGCAATATTCGTTTCCATTTCATCCCGTCAATATTCCCTCCCCTGCTGCTAGCTGTTGTACATTTATACTGCAGATTCATCCACAAAGTTGCGCTGTTTTTCATCATTTTTCATTTTTTATCCAGAAATTTTTCCACCCCTTGGAATGCACAAAAAGAGGCGATCCTCATTAAAGGATGCCCCTGATCTATAATTGTTATATATACGGGATTATACGAAGAGTTATGAAGAAGTATGGCGGGTCAATATACAGGGAACGCCCTTGCCTAAAGCCCCTTCAATTCTCATACGTGCAGCGTAATCCATGCCTCGTGTACATGGTGTCTTACATCTCTCGCATACATCGGAAGTGACCAACTTCATGGATACACGAATTTTGTCACTCTTTAATGCGGGAGCTTTCTTTCCCTTTGCTTTTGCCATCCCGGATTCCCCATTTCCCCAAGTGCTTACTGATGTAATGCATCATATGGGGATTCGCCCGGTTGTGTGTCTATTTAGAAAACGTATTTAAATAATAAAAATATGACAAGAAGGATACCTCCGAGAATGAGCCAGTTGCTGATTTCATACCAAATGCTCTTGCCTCCGGACAGGTATTTCTGTTCATTCTCCTGATGACGCTGACGGTGGGTATCGGTCTCAGAGCCATGGGGTGGTTTGCTAAAATCCATCATAAGTACACTCCCCTTTCAGCAGTTTTGTGTAAACTTACTACCATTATAACCCACAATTGAGTGCGAAATTGATTTTTATGCATAAAACACCAAAAAACCTCCGATTTCTCGGAGGCTTCTTATCAACAAATAGTATCAGTGATTACGCCAGTTCCACGTTAACATTCACGTTCCCTTTGATTCCTTTGGAATATGGGCAGTAGTCATGGGCAAGTTTCACAAACTTCTGTGCTGTTTCTTCATCTAGACCAAGGATTTTAACTTCCAAATCTACTTGAAGCTTCACGCCGTTATCCTCAGAGTCCGTCACCAACATTACGGTTGCAGCTACGGTACTTCTTTCAATCTCAACTTTGTGTTTCTTCAATTGAAACTCCAGTGCGGAGTTAAAACAAGCACTATACCCTGCTGCAAACAACTGCTCCGGATTGGTAGCTGTCGTCACTTGTCCTCCGAGTTCAGGCGGTGCAGCAACATCCAACATAAACACGTTATCTGGGGATTGTACGATGCCTTGACGTCCGCCTGTATTAATTACTGTTGTTTCATATAATGTTTTCATTTGTGAAAACTCCTTTAGTTAATTAGATTTATTTTGCCTAAACTTTGATCTTATTTGTATCATCAACAATTACATTGTACACAATTAAATTGTGTATGTAAATAGTTATTATAAAAATAATATAGTTTAATGCTGCGTTTAAATGAATAGCGATGAGGAGGATTATAATGTAGTTATTGGATAACCTGCATCGAACCGTTAAGGAGGAATAACACGTTTGGAGAATAATTCATTTCTAACCCCGGACAAGCCCAAACATAAAGCCAGAGCACTTTCTGAGGTGTTCGCTGTATCAACCAAACTCGGCTTGACTTCATTTGGAGGACCGATCGCTCATCTTGGTTACTTTCATGAAGAATATGTTCGCCGTAGAAAATGGATGGATGAACGAAGCTATGCAGATTTAGTTGCGCTATGTCAATTTTTGCCCGGGCCAGCCAGCAGTCAAGTCGGGATTGGAGTTGGCATCATCCGCGGCGGTTTGCTGGGGGGACTGATGGCTTGGCTTGGTTTCACACTTCCTTCTGTCATTGCGTTAGTTTTGTTCGCTTTCCTTCTGCAAGGATTTGATATCAGCAGTACTAGCTGGATTCACGGCCTTAAGATTGTTGCTGTAGCAATTGTCGCTCAAGCGATATTGGGCATGGGGCAAAAACTAACTTCTGACCGTGACAGGGCAACCATTGCTATCTTTACTGCAGTGGCGACTCTTGTATGGCAGAATGCGTTCACTCCAATCCTTTTTATTGTTATTGCAGGCATAGTAGGCATGATCCATTTCAGAAAAATGACAGGTATTAAGACAGCAGACTTGTCTGTTCCGGTGAGTCGTAACCTGGCAATAGTCTGTTTGGCTACGTTCTTTGGCATCCAGATTCTTCTCCCGGTACTCACACCCTTTGATCGTTCGGGATGGCTGTTATTCTTTGATAGCTTCTACCGTTCAGGATCACTTGTATTTGGTGGAGGGCATGTTGTACTTCCGTTACTGGAACGTGAATTCGTCCCTACTGGTCTGATTAACAAGTCCGACTTTTTGGCGGGATATGGAGCAACACAAGCTGTACCAGGACCATTGTTCACCTTTGCCAGTTATTTAGGAGCAATGATGCGTGGGGTTGCGGGTGCTTTGGTTGCAACGATTGCTATCTTTTTGCCAGCGTTCCTTCTGATCGTAGGAGCATTGCCCTTCTGGAATTCTTTATGTAAAAGTTCGAAAATTCAAGGAGCATTAATCGGAATTAATGCAGCCGTTGTAGGTATTTTGTTGGCTTCGTTGTACGATCCGCTTTGGACAACTGCGATCCTAACTCCTGTTGATTTTGCACTGGTATGTATGTTGTTTCTAATGCTCGTTTTTTGGAAAGTACCACCGTGGATCGTTGTCGCTGCTGGTGCAACAGGCGGTACAATCATGAACCTACTCTAAATAAAAAGGTACCCAAACACTGCACTTCTTTGTCAAAGTGTCTGTGTTTAGGTACCCAATTACCTCAAGTATATCTTTTCACCTATCCATGCAGATAATCTATTTTTTCTCTTTGTCATTCCTCTTCAATTCATGCACCTTGTTCATCTTCCGACGTCTTCCCAGTTTGATTAATTACTCCAGATATCCACTTTCATCTGTGCACATTTGAAATACTTGGCCTCGGCCTTACTTGTAGTCAGTTTCAAAAGACATTGCAGTTCTCCATGTTGGAACAACCCACCGCTAAGGTCAGCCGCAACACCGCCATACTGATCATCCGCACCAAGCCATACGGACGGTCTCTCGAGTCCAGCTGAGAACTGTAATCCGGTACAGAGCAACACAGTGAGATTCTTACGGTTCTGTGCTTCATCTCCTGCTACGCCATGTGTGGTGAAGAACACCATGTTTTGATTAAAATCCGTGTAGGTTCCATCTGCTTTATAGGCACGGACCATGCCATACTTCTGATTTACGTTTTGAAAAAATGTGATTCCGGCCTTGCTATCCTTCGATTTAATGCCAACCTGAACTGAAATTCCAATGTTCCCGTTTAATTGTAGCGCTTCCAAAGTTATTGCAATTGCTGTTACTTTCGAGCTATCAATCAGATGTTTCATTTTCAACTCTGCCGTGGCTCCTGCCGTTGTCGGTGTTGTAACTGTTATGGTTCCTCTGTCGGGCAAAGGCTCAAACGTAGGTGTCCCCACCACCTCCACCCAATCCGGTAACGTTCCGTAAAGAAAATCGGCCACAAGCTGTTTGTGAACCTTTCCAAAGGGCACGATCTGACCCGCTGCATCACGTATAACCATCTCTACACCCCCACCGAATAGGCTACACCGATATTATGATCGGTATTGTAATACACGTACACTACACCGTCCATAACGGACACCATCAAGGATTGCATGTTGGTCGTTTCCCAAGTCAATGCTGGAAAATATATATCTGTAGGTTTGTCCAGCAGTTGACGAAAGTCTGCGCTGATCTTAGCAATGGCAGGTCGAGCTACAGTCGTAACTCCACCGGAAGCATAAGCCGATAACATGCCCAGCCACCACATGCTCCCTTTGTACATAAATACACCAGCATTGGATCTCGAAATGTTTTCTCCCGCTGTTAAAGTTGCATCATTACCACCCATTAATGGTCTTGGATCAGCTAACCAGCTACGTCCGTCATGTGAATGCCAGATACATTTACGACCAAAGTCACCACCGCCCATCACAGAGAAACCGATCCATTTGCCGCCATTTCTGAAACACGAGAAGTAACCGGTATGACCATCACCTGGGAACCCGGGAGGTTTGTCCAAAATCAAACCCACTCTTGTCCAGTTAATCATGTCTACAGAGGTCGCAAGTGCCGTCGATTGATTGATCCCCAGTCCGTTTTGTTGATAATACATAAAGAACAATTGTTCTTCATCGTTCCAGATCACAAATGGAGTTTCCGTCGAATTCCCAACCACAGTATCGAGATACACCTGTCCGTGTTTGGTCCATGGTCCTGTCGGGCTGTTCGAGTAGGCTAGTCCAATTCCTCCGATGTGATTATGGTTGGTAGAATACGTAGCATAATAATCTGCTTTTGCATCAGGGATAAGCCCCTTTACCTTGATCGCCCGAAACCAATAGATCGATTGAAGACCCGCCATTGCAGCGGTATACATAGGATTGTCCATTTTTTTATCAAATTGAGGCGTGTACATCCGTCTGGTTTCTGCATCGCAATAATCATAAGGAGCAACGGCCCTGCTTGCCTTCATCGCTGCGTCGAGTGCTTCCTGAGCAATATTATCGGTCATAGACATGGAAACTCAACTCCTTCGTGAGCAGGGTATTACCATTTACCGGTCGCGAATATAAAACATCCGAAGTGTCCTTTAATAGGATTGATAAATCAACAACATTACCCTCATTCGCAACCGGCTCCTGAGTAACACAAAGGATAGGACAAATTCTAGCATTATATGAATACGCTTTCATTTTGTTCATTCCTTTATTTCCTTTACAGTTGTAATCAGCAACTGTCCCTTTCATTGGTACGCCCGGATAATGTTGATCCTTCATATTAATCCCTCCTATTGTTTTCTCCCGATAAGTATATTCATGAAGTTGCCTTTGTGTTAAAGCATTATGCCCATCTTGTAGCCTATTATTCTAAGTCTGGTTTTCATATAAAACACAAACAGGCTAACCAATACAAATTGGCTAACCTGTTTGAACGAAGAAACTGCAAAACCAATTCCTTATTACTCCGCAAAAAGTGAAGATATGGGATTCGCAACTTTTTTATCGGATTTCTCCTTGCCTTGGTTATCCAATACATAGTACTGGTAAAAATCGTTAGTGAATCCGATAGACTCCTGTATTTTCAGCTTAAAAGCTTCAAATGCCTCATCACTCAGATGATCCTCATTCCAGAAATAATGAAGCATCAATCGATTCTGGTTATAGGGATGTTTGATAACATATGCACCCGCGGCGAGAGATTGATTCATGGTATTCTTCCAAGGAAACCCCGTCTGTTTCGTTCGATCAATAATGTTAAGTTTTAAAGCCTGCACCAATCCGTTTGACTTGGCATTGCCAATGACAATAAGGTTGCTGTTGCCGATCTTTTTTTTCATCTTTTGCTTCAATTCCTTGCGATCCCTTATAATGTCGTATTTCATACCAGTCATATCAAGGAATCCGGTCAACTGATTAACCATATCTTCCTGCTGTTTAGTTGCAAGCTTACTCACCTGATCGCTGAGCACAATGGTTAATTCCTCGCCTTGAAGGACTTTGTCCATCAATCGATTCATCACTTCATATGGCAGATTGGGGATCATACCCATGACAGCCTGATATTGCACTTGTAAGACATCATGCACATAGGCGGCGGTCTCTTCCTGTGATAATTGGTATTCCGGCTTTAAGACAAAATCAGGCTGATATAGGGCCATCTGCATTTCTGAACGTATTTCTTTACCAAGCACATCTTCAATGGTTTGAAGCAGCCCCTCTACCGTTGCATTTTGGTACACGTAGCGTTTGAAATATGTCCTCATCAACTCGTCAAATTTCTCTTCACCGACGGAACGGTAAAGCTGATAGATCGCTTGTCGCCCCTTCTGATAATATACCAAACTTGCCAAATCCCCAGCTTCATCGTTTGTTGATGCAATCGCCATATCTACGGGCGCAGTATCAAACTGTATGGATCTGAACCCATTTAGCTTGTCTCCCTGTTTCTCGGCAAAATACACCATGGAGAAATCGGCAAATCCTTCATCCAGGAAGGATTCTGTCTCCGAGTTATTACCGATCAATGCATGGAACCACTGATGCGCTATTTCATGAACAAATGTTGTGTCTTCTTCTGGAATAGCACCATTTTGAATCTGTCCCATCTGGATGAGCCTCGCGTACTCCACGGCAACGCCTTGTACATACGTCTCGACAATTCGGAACTCTGGATAGGGATACTTGCCATATTTCTCACTATAGAAATCGATGACCTTGAATGCCTGATTAATGTAGCGGTCAACTATCTTTTTCTTGGATGGATCATCGTTGTAATAATAGTATTCCACCGTCAGACCGTTACGGGTAACACTCTCCACTTGAAGGTTTGGGCTAGCAAAGAATACAAACTCCCTTGTGTTCTGGGCCACAGCAGAAACAACTTTACGACCATGTTCTGTACTGTTTTGAGTGGTGATCGTACCCGGCATGGCTACCTGATACTCATCAGGAACATTGAATTGAACTTCAAAGTCCGATGAGGTGTAATAATCACTCTCAAATGTTTGACTATACGGTGCCTTGTTCCATTGATGCTCAACCTCGTCGTATACAGACATCACCGGGAACCAGTGTGCACCATTGATCATGTCCTTGTAGTAGGAAACTCGCTGTGAGCCATAGGGTATATTCAACTGAAACTCCAGTTGGAATGATACCGATTCGCCTGGTTGTACGGGCTTCTTCAACTGCACGGTCAACGCTTGGTTTTCCTTATGGAAATCCAGCGATTGGCTATTTGCGGTTACAGCCTGAATATCGATGCCACCCAGAAAGTCCTCCGCTGTCTTCTCAGGGTGATCTTTACTAATCTTTTCATTATGCTGTTGGTACATGCTCGCCTGTGTCGACTTGGAGAGGTTTGCATCAGCATATGTATGAAGGACCAGCTGCTGGAGTGCGTCCTTGCTTGTGTTGTGATACGTTACCTTCTCGCTCCCCTGGATCGTCATGTCCTTCTCATTTAATCGAGCCTGAATCTGGTATTGAATCGGCGTCTGCTCTAAAGAGTCTTTAGGTGTGTTATATATCTTCGTAGATACAGGTGCTGGGCCTGCTTCCGCGGCAACAACCCCCATGTTGGCAAGTGGGCTTGTTGCCAGTATTAAAGCCAGTGTACCCGCGATCCCTACTCTGGCTAACTTTGATGTAAATGGGTTTGAATAATTCATAAGTTCTCTCCTTCTCCTGTTCTATGTTGACCTCAGAACCAAGTATAGAAGACGAACCTTACGCTGAATTTATGTTTTATTTAAGTTTTGTTTAAAAAGAGGAAGAGGAACTGTGCCATTAAAATTATTATCAACAAAAACCACCTACACATATTATTGGAGGTAGCCATATTATTATATAAAAAAACAACTCCTCTTGAGATATAATTCTCAAAAGAAGTTGCCTTTAATTTTACATATAGGACGAGTGGGGATCGAACCCACGACCCTTACCCTGTCAAGATAATGCTCTCCCGCTGAGCTATCGCCCTGTAATAATTAAGATGTATCCATTACGGTCATACTACTATCTTTAGCTGAGCTAACAGATCATGATATATAATTGTTTCCCAATCAAGTAACAGTATCATATCAAGTAACCGTGTTCATTGTCAATGATTTATTTGGTTATAATTCACCCGAAATGGTGCACAATAAAGGAAAGATTACCATTTCAACACGAGGTGAATTCCCTATGAGAAACTTAACAAAACGGTCAAAATCCAATAAATATACATTTACCAAATGCTTCTTTCTCTTTGCTGGGCTTGTGATTCTCAGTACAAACGTTACGGGTTGCGGCTTGGAGAAGGATGAACATACGGTACAATTCCAACAATTACAACAGCCCAATGAAAATAGTGAGTCTCTGCCGGTCTGGCTGGACGTATACTCCAAATCTGTAATTCAAGATGTGTATTCTCCGCGAGGAAGCAGTGAAGTCTTGCCGTGAAGGTTAACAGGTGAATTACTCGTCTTCATCCCACTTGCGTGAGTATGCTTTCTTCGTAACGTAATACAACAGAGTAATCATTCCCACCGACATTAGCAATGTAATTACCATGATGCCTGTCATGCCCATCACTACCCCCTCCTCTCCCAATATGTTCCAGACTTCACTATACAGGAAAAACATTTTTTTGTATAATTCAGTCTGATATGTCGCGCAAGAGCAGAAAGAAGGAATGGAATTGGCAGCTGAGATTAGTTATGTATCGACAGAAGAACAACTGGAGCAAGCCCTGGGAATTCGCCATCACGTTTTTGTGATCGAGCAACAGGTGCCTGCCGAGATTGAGATTGATCAATATGATGTCATCAGTCCCGATGTGCATCATGTATTGTTAAGTACGGATGGCCAAGCTGTAGCCACAGGACGTCTGATCTATTACAGCAAGGATACGGCCAAAATGCAGCGGATTGCGGTGCTTGAGTCTCATCGTTCATTCGGTTATGGACGTGTGCTTCTGCTCGCGATGGAGGAGCTGGCACGTGAACTCGGCTTATCCTATTCTGTACTGGATGCGCAATGTCAGGCACAGAAATTCTATGAAAAACTGGGTTATGAAGTGATTTCGGAAGAACCTTTTTATGATGCAGATATTCTCCATGTTCGTATGAGAAAGAGCCTGTAATACCTCGACGTTGGCTGGTCTTATCAGCATATGGTGCATACTTCCGATGAATTCGGATAGGCTAATCAGGTAAGCAGATTCCTATCTCGTCATATAAGGAGAGTGTGACATCATGGATCAAACAACACGCGAGAGTTTCACAGCCGTACAGAAAAATGGTGACGGTGACCTGACAGCTTTTCAGACTTCAGCAGGACGTGTACTGGATTATCAGCAGGCACTTGCAGAAGTAAAGGCTGGCGCTATTGCCGGTGTGAATGTATTTAAAGGCAAGGATGGCGAAATGTACATTCGCGGCGATGCCGACGGTGACCCAACCAACAACCTGGACCAACTTCCCCATTTCTAAATAGATGCACATGTCGTATGTGTGACACAGTAAGCGCCGATCCGGATATCCGGGTTGGCGTTTTCTTATTAGAATTAATAGTCCGTAAAATATTTTACGGAATCACCGGAAGGTTGGCTTTTGCGAATCGGCTGTTGTGCCTGTTCCCATGCCTGCAAAATCTGTATCCCTTCAAGACTAGACCGGTTCTCCCACGCGATGTGCCCGGTGCGTTCAAGCTCCAGCAAAGACTCATGAATGTAAGCTCTGCTTCGTCCCGTCTTGTTCTCCAGTTCATCCATACGTGGCAGCCTGCGCCGTTGTCCTGCATAATTCACCATAATACGCAAAATCTTGCGTTCAAAGTCGTTCAGCATACTTTACCTCCCCATTCAGATCGGTAACAGGACGCCATGCCAGAATACCTTGCTCCAGAAATGTTCGGGGTGAGCCTTCTTTTCCCGCTGATGCTCTAATCATCCCACCACGTACACTGTTAATTCGAATCTGTCGCTGCGTAATCTGCCCTGCACGATCCATGTAGACAAGCTCCACCATCTGGCCAATATATTTCCCTAGCATAATCATCCCTCCGATAAGAACGTTTGTTTGTATTTTATATTATATGCGAACATAAGTTCTTTATTCAATAGTAAAAAAAGGATTTTGTAAAATAAAAAAAACCAGACTTTCACCTTAATGATTAAGGCAGTCTGGTTCAACCCATAGTATAGCTAATATGAAAACATGGCTTGTAATGACCAAGTCCAGCGGATCAGTGTCGATCCGATTCGGAAAATTGTACTTTCTTTAATTGCTGTGTAGATGGATTAAAATCAACATTTACATAGACTGCGAATTGTTTGCCGTCTTTCGCACGAACCCATAGCTTGAACTGTTCCCGTGATTGATCTGCTGTTAGAGAGGTGCGACCGATATGCTTATAGTCCAAAATATCCACATTATACTTGGTCTGTGTTTCTTTGACCGCAATAATTCCCCACTTCGCATAATCAGGGATGGCGGCGCCTGTGCCTGATGTAATTCCGGCTAAACTCAGAACTACCGACATGACGGTAACGATGAGCATTCTCATTTCACTCACTCCTTGGGACAATATGTTTCTGTTATATTGCCCGTCCGGGTTTCATTTTACACGAATAAACGAAAGATCCAGGCCAGTGGCCGTAGGGAAAAAGGAACCACATGAACAAGTCGGTCAAACGAATCAGGAGGCTCCGTCCGGAAACTCATTCCCCAGTCACCCGAGAAAAAGTGTTGTTGTGTCTTCGGCTCCTCAGGACGATCCAACCCGTATTTCTTTTCAAGTAACTGCCGTGTTTCTTCATCCACCTGAACCTCATTCGTAACGACATATGCTGTGGCAGGCTCGCTGCTTATGTACATCTGAATCATTAGAAACATCACAATCCCAACTATTTGTATCCAACGCTTGTTCATCTCTTACTCCTTTATGGATTCATGACTCTCTTCTCTTGTACGTGAAGACTCGTTTGAATGTTTGATTATACATAAATTTGACCGTATTGGAAATAACAAATGGGAGAAGAGTTGGGGCATGCGTTATGCGATGCTTAAGTCCCATTTGGTTGATTTTTTGTTTAAAAAACCCAATAGACGTGTAATAGGCCATGACAGAGTGACTCCACGATCTGAAACCCTACACGATCTGCAATACTAATTTGAGGAGGTTACACCCGAATGTTCAAACGCTTGGATGAAATCCTGATTGAGATTCCCAATGTCGAGAAGCCAGATCCGAATGCTGCGGCAGCTATACAAGAATTACTCGGCGGCAAATTCGGAGAAATGTCAACGTTGAACAACTACCTCTATCAATCATTTAATTTTCGATCCAAAGAAAAGCTGAAGCCCTTCTATGACCTCGTCATGAGCATTACGGCCGAAGAATTGGGTCATGTTGAACTCGTGTCTCATGGCATTAACAAATGCCTCCGAGGTTCAACCGAGTACAAAGAACCCGACGATACACCGCTAGGTTCCGTGAAAGATGCTCGTCTGTCGTATCACTACCTGGCAGGTGCACAAGGCGCAATGCCTTTTGACTCTATGGGTAATCCGTGGACGGGAGCAAACGTCTTCAACAGTGGTAACCTGGTCGAGGATCTGCTGCATAACTTCTTCCTTGAATGTGGCGCTCGTACCCATAAAATGAAAGTATATGAGATGACGGATCACCCGGCAGCCCGGGAAGTGGTTGGTTTCCTGCTGGTACGTGGCGGCGTGCATGTTGTCGCATATGCAAAAGCACTTGAGATTGCAACTGGCGTAAATGTGACCAAGCTGGTTCCTATCCCTTCACTGAACAACAAAGCCTTCAACGAGGCTCGCAAATATGAAGAAAAAGGGGTACACACTAAGCTGTATACCTACAGTGATAAAGATTTCAATACGATCGGCCAGATCTGGAAAGGAACTCATCCCGAAGATGGACAACCTCTTGAAGTCATCCAGGGGATACCTGAAGGATTCCCGATCCCAGAAGCTCCTGCGGTCGAGGAAGAATTTGCACCGGGTATCTCACAAGAAGACTTTAAGGAAATTTCACGTCGTCTGAAAATGGCTGGGAATATTGCTGATTAAGGAACAATTTGTTTAACAATTTCTTTCCCTATATATATTGTTAACTCTATGTTTAAGTGAAGCCCTCGAACCCTGCTGCTGAATGCAGAGTGGATTTGAGGGCTTTGTTATAATCAATTTTTGATACCATTTTATGATGCAAAATAAGTATTTTGTATGCACGTCATTTCCTGAGAATTTAGCTGTAAAAGTAAACCGGATCTCTGCTCACATCGTTAAACTTAGTTAAACTCCAACACCGATTCCTCCCGCTGACTCATGACTTCAATTAGCATGTTGGCACCCAGACGAAAACCTTGTGCAAACGCTGCTTCCGTATGCATGCCCTCACATCTGCCACACAAGTCAAATAACTGTTCAAGCTCACGGAATTCTTCCTCGCTCAATCGATTCTTCCACTGCTCTGTCAGAGCTGCAATCTGCCGTCCTAACGCTTGGTATTCAGGATGTGTCGGCATCATCATCTCATCCGGTCGAAGTCGTCCATTATATAATGCCTCTAATATCGAATTCATGTGCATCCTCCTGTATATCAATTCGCACCTCACTTGAATGAACGTTCTGCACATGGTAGGATATTTATGCAGTCGCTCATTCAACAAGTGATTGCGGGATAGGAAGCAGCGTGTTCTTCGTGGGACTAGCGCTGCTTCCTTTTTTATTTTTGGAGTTCGTCGTAAATCTTCTCAATCCCTTTGCGAACGATGTCTGATCGATTCGTATTCAGCTTCTCAGCCGAAATATCGAGCTTGTTCATAATTTCCTGATCAACACGAATTTTGATCGTTTCGCTTTTGGGATTGTCAGATAGCGGACGTCCCATCTTCTTGGCGGACATTGCTTCACCTCACTTTTTGTGCCAACAATAATAGTATAGTTGTTGTTGGCACAAAAAGTCAATTCACTTGTAAAACATACGTTCGTTTTTGTGACAGCAGATTCATAGATAAAATGTATAGTCTGTAATCCGTTTGAATGATAAAAAACAACCTTGAACGGCTAGACACTCAAGGTCGTTAGAGTACTATTTCACTCTTCCATTGGCTTTCCATATCTCACTAAGACATGCCAGAGTAATTTTAACTCTTGTAGAACTTCTGTGTAGGTTCCTCTATCGCTCCAATGGCTTGAGTTTCGTTTCAAATCCATAGCTGCAGAACCAATGATATTTGCATCAATCAAATCACTTTTTGCAATTCTTTTGGCTAGTGAAGGCATCGAAGGACCTCGAAAATCCATAGGAACGTCATCAACTAATAGTGTAAAGCCCATGTGCCAGTGGAGATCAATTGAATACTTTAAACATATCTGCTCTAAGATTCGTCCTGTATGTGTGCCTTTAAATGATGGGTCGGCAACAAGCATCTTGACGTCTTCTTTAAGTGAAATGTCACCATGGACCTGAGCTTCGATATAATGGTCCAGATTTCGGTTTGGCTCTTGGTTTGATGGATCTTGGAATGGTTTCTCAAGATTGAAGAGCATATGGTTGATTAACTTTTGAACCGTTAGATTTCTTTCACCAATGGCAAAACCACTATTGAATGCGTCCCTCATGAGAGCAGCCAAAATAAGGTCAAACTCCTCATACGTTCCCTTTTCCTCGGGGTCTTGGTGAGAGTCCAAATATGTATACGTGCAACGATGAGAGACCTCAGCGGATAAAATAAAATAACATGATCCAAAACGCGGAGCAGGTCCATCAGGATGTAACATGACATTGAGTGCCCCATACTTGGGTCGTTCGCTATTGGTTGAGCCATTTATTTGGTACGCTCCGCCAAACATTTTATTCTCCCAAACGTCACGTTCACCGCCTGAAAATGCGGAGACACTTCCATTTGATAAGAAAGTCTCAAACTGACTTTTATAAACTCCCTGCTCAAGTAGTGCTTCAGCCACGCTTATCATGGTCGGATCTAATCGATCTGGGTGAAAGTGTAGCGCAATACTTGCATGAGATTTTAGTTTATTGATAGATTTTTCAAATGTCTTCAGCTCGATGTTGGACATACGAAGGATTTCTCTAATGGTTTGCTCCGCCTCATTTTTGCGGCTTCTTGCATAATTGGTTACATGCTCTTGAGCTAATTGCTGAGACCTTGATAGTTCCATGGGCAGAGGAGTCCTTTCCCTTTTTATAGAATCATAATACATGATGGACAGTAAGAGAACTTACAGGCGGTTCAAAAATCATGATAGCTTGCAATGAATCTAATCCACATCATTTCTTTCAATTTGAATCATATCATAAAGCTATGAACCCCTCATTCTCCGCCCTGCTTCCCCACTTGCTCCTCGTCCTTCACGGTCACATGCACGGCTTGCCCTTCATTAGCTGTCATCGCATCGGCATCCGTCATATGCGCACCATCCGGAGCCACTGGACAAGATACCGCTATCTTTTCTGCTCTGGCCTGCCCGGGATAGGGTTCATTTTCCGGGCCTCCATCCGTCCAGACTTCAACATAGGAGCCGATCTGCGGATCAGGCGCATTGGAGAACCATTTTGCCGGATAATACCGACTTCCTCCTCCGTTCGCACTGAAATCCTCATATGCGGGATCAACCACAAGAATGGAATTGTCTTTACGATCAACCACATAACCAGTGAATCCATCTTCACTTGGTACATCGGCTTGAGTCTGCACGGAGTTGCACTCGATCTGTTCTGAACATCCGGTAAGGCATACGATTAGGGTTGAGAGCAACATAAAGACTTGACGAAGATAGGACATATGTAAATCCCCTTTAATAACACCTCTTTCTAAATTTAACGTTCCATATCAGTTTATTGTTACAAATACAGTTAGCTCACCCTTAACTTCCTGACGGGCTCAGCATGATCAACCCAAATATTCACTTCTTCATATCCCTTTTATACACGTACCTTCCCCATACCACCAACGCCGTACACAACAAGATCACACAATAAGCCCATACAAAAAACATGGCAAGCCCCAACCCGATGTTGGCATCCAGGCGCTTATCAAAGATCTCTGTGTATAGCGAAAAACCGAGTGGCACGGCGCCAACAACGAAAAGTCCAATGGACCATCCACCCCAGCGTTGTAAACCGGACCCCGCACGAGTACTGGAAATTTTGCGAATCCCTTGAGTCAGTAGCCACCAAATCAGAATAAATAATAGACAGGTTATAAGAATTTTCAGCATATCGTTCAACTGCATATCGTGTACCTCCTATATCTTGCAAGATGATGAACATATCTTACACGTTAAGTGTTCTCTTTACTATATTACCCGTTTCCATATCATGATCACAGGCAGACAACAACGTTGCACCTCAGACTCACACCCTAATCATGAAAAAGAAAAAAACGCCACCGTCCTGACTCCTTCCAAGTCAAGAACGATGGCGTTACTTCTCGTATTTACATTGTTACATCCACATCGAATAGGTTACGCACCAAACTGCGCATAGTGAAGGCGGCTGTATACCCCACCTGCTGCGAGTAATTCTTCATGACGTCCCTGCTCCGTAATGCCTTGTTCAGCAACGACAATAATGCGGTCTGCATTTTTGATCGTAGCCAATCGGTGAGCAATAACCAGTGCGGTCCGGCCCTCGGACAGTTCAGCAAGGGATTGCTGAATCGCCGCTTCCGTTTCTGTATCCAGCGCGGATGTGGCTTCATCCAGGATCAGAATTGGTGGGTTTTTCAGGAACATACGGGCAATAGACAAACGCTGTTTCTGTCCACCGGACAGCTTCACGCCGCGTTCACCAATTAACGTATCCAGCCCTTCCGGCATGGACTGAATCAAAGGTTCCATCTGTGCACGTCTGGCAGCCATCCAGATTTCTTCTTCGGATGCATCCAGCTTGCCATAGGCAATGTTCTCCCGAATGCTTCCATCGAAGAGGAACACGTCCTGTTGTACAATTCCGATATGACTACGCAAGGAGTCTAGTGTCATATCCTGTATCTCCTGCCCATCGATCGTGATGCGACCTTCCAGCACATCATAGAACCGTGGCAGCAGACTGCATAGCGTTGTTTTACCTGCCCCCGATGGACCGACAAGCGCTACAGTTTCGCCTGCACGTACGTTTAGATCAATACCTTTGAGAACAGGTTCCTGATCGGAATAACCAAAGGTCACTTGCTCATAACGGATATCTCCACGCAAATGGGATACCGTAACGGCTCCTGGACGATCTTCCACATCCGGTTCCATATCAAGCAACTCCGTATAACGTTTGAAGCCTGCAATCCCTTTTGGATACGTCTCAATAACCGAGTTGATCTTCTGGATCGGTGTCAAGAACACATTGGATAACATAATAAATGCAATGAACTGACCGTAGGTCATACTGCCTTGAATGACAAACCACGTTCCACATACCAGGACAAAGAGGGATACCAGCTTCATCAGCATATAACTGACAGAGGAGTTCCAGGCCATGATTTTGTATGCGATTAGTTTGGTCTGACGGAAACGACCGTTGTTCACAGCGAATTGTGCTTTTTCATGCTCTTCATTAGCAAAAGCCTGAACAACACGGATACCTGTAATATTGTTCTCTACACGAGCGTTGAAGTCCGCGATATCACCGAACATTCGGCTGAATGCCTTGGACATTTTGCTACCAAAGTAGAGCGACAGATAAATAATCAGCGGTACGATGATAAAGGTTAACACCGCCAGATTCCCGTTAATGCTCATCATGATGCTAAATGCACCAATCAGTGTCATCACCGCAATAAATACATCCTCTGGACCATGATGGGCAATCTCACCGATATCCATCAGATCGTTAGTCATACGGGACACGAGGTGTCCTGTTTTTGTATTATCGAAGAAACGGAACGATAACTTCTGCACATGATTGAACAGACTTTTACGCATATCCGTCTCAATGTTAATACCCAGCTTGTGTCCCCAATAGGTAACCACGAAGTTCAAAAATGAATTCAATAAGTAGATACCCAGCAATGCCAGACACGCCCATAGAATCCAGTCCCAGCGGCCGCCTGGCAGCAGATCATCGACTACCCGGTTGACTGCCAGTGGAAATGCCAGCTCCAGCAGAGCGACTAAAATCGCACAACTGAAGTCAAGAATAAAGAGCTTTTTGTAAGGCCTATAATAGGCAAAGAAACGGCGAAGCATGGACTGAAGTCCTCCTTATGCAATCACACAATGATGATTACGTTTTATTTCGTCTTGCTTAAGAGGTACAGGAAGTATGGCGCACCAATAATGGCAACCAGGATCCCCGCAGGAATCTCCGAAGGCTGCAGAATGACACGACCCAGCGTATCTGCAACCAGTACAAGCAATGAACCGATCAGTGCAGATGCGGGTAACAGGAATTGATGTTTTGGACCCACCAGACGACGTGCCAAATGCGGTCCGATCAGACCAACAAAACCGATCCCCCCACTCACAGATACACATGAGCCGGCAAGTCCTACAGCAGCCGCAAGCAAAATCAGTCGCTCACGCTCAACCGGAGTCCCGAGTCCACTTGCAGTCTGGTCACCCAGATTCAACACGTTCAGTACACGCGCCTTATACAGGACAAGCGGTACAAGAATGATCAGAAACGGTAGCAATGCCGTTACAAATTTCCAGTTCGAACCCCAGATGCTGCCTGCCATCCAGGTAGCTACAAATTGATACTTTTCCGGACTAAGCCGTAACGTAAGCACGATCATGGCAGAACTGATTCCCGCCGCTACCCCGATCCCCGTAAGTAACATACGCGTAGGCATAATGCCCTCTCCTTTTTTGTAAGAGAGAACGTAGATCAGAAATGCAGCAAAACCGGAACCGATCAGGGCCAGAATTGGCAAAAGAAATACCGGCGCTGCTGTCGTTGTCGGGAAAAAGGAAACAAATAACATGACGACCAGACCAGCACCTGCATTAATCCCGAGGATCCCCGGATCTGCCAACGCATTCCGAGATACCCCCTGCAAAATACAACCAGATAACGCAAGTCCGGCCCCGACCAGCACCGAAATCACAATACGTGGCAGACGGAATTCAAACAGGATCAATTCCTGTTTCGCCGTGCCTCCACCAAACAGGGTTCGCAACACCTCAAGCGGCGAAAGCTTGGTAAAACCTGTGTTCATGCTCACCACAAAAGCCGTAATAATTAATAGGGCAAGCACAATGAGGACAATCGTACTCTTGGTTCTCTTCTTGCGCTCTGCTCCAACTATTGTTGAGGATTCCATCGTTACAGAGTCCTCCTTTCTTTACGCGCCAGATACAGGAAGAATGGTACCCCGATGAGGGCAACCAATGCGCCAATTGGCGTCTCGTACGGCGGGTTAATCATACGTGCAGCCAGATCCGCAAATACAAGCAACAGACTGCCCATCACAGCGGAACATGGAATAATCCAGCGATAATCGACCCCAACCAGCTTCCGCGTGAGATGGGGAATAATGAGTCCAACAAAACCGACCGCACCCACCACGGACACAGCTGTACCCGCGAGAATCAGTACAACAATCAGGCCTATGAGCTTGATCAGCCCAGTACGTTGCCCCAAGCCCACCGCAATATCTTCTCCGAGACTAAGCAGAGTAATGGAACGGGAGATGAGAAGACCTGCGATCAGTGCCGCGAGTACCCAGGGGAACATGACCTCAAGTTGAGACCACTTCGTTCCGGCTACACCACCAGCTGTCCAGAAAGCCAAATCTTGTCCAATTCTGAAATATAATGCAATCCCTTCACTGAGTGCCGACAACATCGCAGATACAGCCGCACCTGCAAGCACAAGGCGTAGTGGCGTAAGACCTGATTTGGAAGCTGCACCAAAACCATACACCAACAGGACACCAAGCCCTGCTCCAAGGAAGGAATACATGATGATATACATAAATGGCAAGCCAGGGAAGAAGGCAAAACAAACTGCAAGTGCAAATCCAGCTCCTGCATTTAACCCAAGCAGACCTGAATCGGCCAGCGGGTTACGAGTCATGCCCTGCATGATCGCACCAGCTACAGCGAAACACGCACCTACCATTGCTCCTCCAAGGATACGTGGCAACCGAATCTCCCATATGATCTGATGTGGAGTCAGCTCAGGATTGAAATCAAAGATGGCCTTCCAGACTACACTAAGCTTAATATCAGCAGCGCCAAATGAAATGGACAACGCCATACCCAGAGCGAGTAGCAAAACTCCCCCTGTAAGAATAAGTGTGGCTGCCCACGGACGAGTGTGTATCTTCGCTGTGGGTGAATCCGGATTATGTTTTTCTGGTGAAGCTTGTGAACTCATACGCGCCCACCCTCGTTATGAGTGGAGCTGCTCAAACCTATGTACATAACAATCACCTCTCTATAAATACCGAACTTTAATGATATTGATTCTCATTCCCATAGACCATTGTAAGTGAATCCACCGGCTCTGGCAATGGACAAATAGGACATGTTTATTGCATATATGAATATTTGCACACAATTTTACACGCAAAAAGGCTGCGCAAGAGCCAAAAAGCTCGAACACAGCCTTATCATTGCATATGTAGAACATGTAAAATACAGACTCGTTTAACGGGCATGTACCGTAAGTAAGGATGCCAGGACATCCGGAACATCGGTAATGATCCCTTGCACACCCATATCAATCATGGCCTGCATCTCGGCAGGATCATTCACCGTAAATGGATAGGTAACAACGCCATGTGCCAGTGCAGCAGCAACATCTTCTTGTGTGACTGCCAGCTTGTAGGGATGAAGGCCGGTAGCTTCGAGTTTGGCGGCATAATCATAGGGTCGATACAGCTTTTCCATATATAGAAGTGCTGTACGAATCTCCGGGGCAAGACGTTTACATCTCACGAGCGAAGCATGATTGAAGCTGGACAGCACGACCTGTTGCTCCAGATTCCAGTCCCGGATCGCCTGTATAACCTTCTCTTCCATCCCTTTATAACTCACAATACCATTTTTCAATTCCAGATTAAGTAGGGTTCCTTTCCCCTGTACCAGCTTGAATAACTCCTCCAGAGAAGGAATACGTTCCCCGGTAAAATCAGCATGGAACCAGGACCCGGCATCCCGTGTGCGCAATTGATCGTAAGTCGTATCTTTAACCCAACCTTCTGCGCCGCCAGTTCGACTTAACGTCTCATCATGAATCAGTACCAGTCTGCCATCACTCGTCATCTGCACATCGGTCTCAATGCCTGTTGCTCCAAGCTCCAGACTCCGTTCAAAAGCGCTCATCGTATTCTCCGGGCATACGGCAGATGCACCACGGTGGGCAATAATCTCCATGTTCCTCATTCCAGCGCCTCCTGTGTTCAAGCTTCACTCTATGATCCTTACTATAAACACCGTTTGTTAGACCTGTATTAACAGAGCGTATAATGGGTTACCTGCTTCGCTAATACTAGCGACCGGGTTCAACATCTAACGGGCTGGGGATTCACTCATTTTTGCGAACTCAATCTGAAAATCGACATAACATAGTATGAACGATGGAAGCACTGAACTCCGTTATAAGGAGGTTGACTATTGAATCCCTCAAAGAAAAAATCGATACCTACGCGTCCTCACACATCCCAGTTACAGTCGGCTTCCAGGCTTTCCAGATCATCTGTCCATATCAAAAACAAATCCGGCAAGACGGCTAATCAGCGTTCTCTTAACTCCAGTTCACCCAACACACTGGATCAGCTGGCTATTGTTGCAGCAATACTCTCCTTAATTGCAGCCGCCATCGGGCTATATATCGCCTGGAAATCGTTAAGTAATCCGGATCAAACTGCTGTTGTGGTGTAAGCTGCTTGTTGCGCAGCTAATGGCTCAGGAGGCTCTCTCCTGCTTCTGACCTTATTCAGGGGCAGGTTTTTGCTTTTTCAATTATTTACGTATGCTGGAAACGTCAAAAAACCGTTCCCCTGAAACGCCGGCTTATACCGGCGTCTCTTTGGAAAGGTCATTTTTTATTCGGGCGCTGCCTCTGCAGCGTGATCCCCGTCCCGGGATTTGACCGAATTACAGAATGAATGTGCGAGAGATAATAACCAACAGAATGAACAATACCAGAATTGCACCTGTTGATGTCCATGCTCCACCACCGAAGCCTCCGCAATATCCGTAACCTGTACCTTTGAGTTCGCTCATCAGTGACACTCCCCTCTTCATCGAAGTACACTATAGACTATGTCCGATAGCGCAACTTGCTTGGGCAGATCGAAAATTATCCCGAGGAACGAGTGGGGTCAGGCCCATCTTCTTATGCACTCATTTCCCGTTGAGTTGTGACCACTTCTGAGTCAGCTCTGCAGGAATATAGGATGACATTTGTTTGATCAGTTCAGCCGGATCAGCTTCCAGACTCCATAGGCTGAGATGCGAGGTGTTGGAGAATCCTTCCTGTACGCTATGTTCTACCATCTTCATCAGCGGTCCATAATATCCGTTGACATTTAATAAACCAACAGGCTTACGATGAATGCCGATCTGTGCCCAGCACAGTACCTCGAATAGTTCTTCAAATGTACCCATGCCTCCGGGAAGCGCAATGAATCCATCGGATAATTCAGCCATCGTAGCCTTCCGTTCATGCATGGTTCCCACTTCAATCAGTTGTGTGAGCCCTCCATGAACAACCTCTCCCCGGAACAATCCGGTAGGCATAACCCCGATGACCTCTCCCCCTTGCTCAAGAGCAGCATCGGCTACTGCACCCATCAAGCCCATGCAAGAACCACCATAGACCAGTGCATAACCACTATCAGCAATCTGTTTACCCAGTTGAACAGCCTTCTCTGTATAATCGGGGTGATTTCCCGGATTGGAGCCTGCAAAAACAGCTATACGTTTCATTGGGTTTCACTCCTTCTCATGATCTATTTTAATAATATATAACATGAATGTTATGGGTATGTACAACGTACAACAGGTTAACAGAACCAATGGACAAAAAAATACCCGACCGTTTGCAGCCGGTCGGGCTCCCATTTCAATACACATCAATTTAGAAGGGGTTGTTATTACCTAATATACAGACCAAATATTAAATCCGTATGATTTTTGCATGAAATGATTATTAAATCTTCGTATAACTAACGTATGCCACGGCGTGAACGTACAACAAACATATGCTTGTCTTTACGAAGAACCCGACCATCTGCAAGTTCAACCTGATCCTCGTCATGACGCAGAATCGTCGTGGATAATGCTACAATTTTGGCCCGGCGCCAGATCATCACCTGTGACTTGAAATAGATCGCATTTTCGAACTGAATCGCCTTTTTCATCACATATCCAACCTTGTGCACTTCAGAACGTGCTTTCTTTAAGGGAAGACTCTCTTCGGGAAGAGGTCTGATCATTGCGATATTGTCAAACGATACCTTAATCCGTTTCGGTCCGATCCGTACACATTCCGCTTCTTCATCCCACTCGACCAGTGTTCCCTTTAATGGCTCCCGTATGCCTGTTGCACGATATACCGCTACTTTTCGTCCTATCCAATGTCGCAATGTTCTCACCTCCATCTGTCTAGTTTTCAGGTATCTTCCAATCGATCGGTTCAATACCTTTGGAGGTCAAGAAATCATTGGCTTTGGAAAAGGGACGACTGCCGAGGAATCCGCGATGCGCAGCCAGCGGACTGGGATGTGTAGACTCCAGTACCAGGTGCTTGTCCCTGTTAATAAATGCACCTTTCTTCTGGGCATGACTGCCCCACAGCATATATACCATCGGCTCTGAACGTTCATTCAACGCACGAATGACAGCATCCGTAAACGTCTGCCAGCCCAGTGCCTGATGGGAGTTCGGCTGACCTTCACGGACCGTTAGAACAGCATTTAATAGCAGGACTCCCTGCTGTGCCCAATGAACGAGAGATCCATGATTCGGAATGGGCAGGTCCAGATCCGCCTGAAGTTCCTTATATATATTTTTCAGAGAAGGCGGTACACGTACCCCCGGTCTAACCGAAAAACTTAATCCATGAGCTTGTCCCGCTCCGTGATAAGGGTCCTGTCCAATAATAACGGCCTTAACCTGATGATATGGCGTCAGCTTCAGTGCGGAGAACAGGTCTTCTTTGGGCGGAAAGACCGTCTGCGTTTTGTACTCGGCGGCGAGAGTGTAACGAATCTTGTTAAAATATTCGGCTTCCGTCTCTTCCTGAAGCACCTTGTCCCAATCGTTTCCAAACATATGTATAGGCTCCTTTCCCCTGATGAATGCAGTTTCGTTCAGCCCAACTACTGGGCTCTACCTTCTGAGAGCCGCATGTCATGCAACTCATAGACTATCCACCATTTTAACATAACCGGGGACAGCAGACCAGAATTGCGCATCAGGTATAAGTCCACCTCAAAAAAAATCGTATTCTTGCTACATTCCGTATGCTCATCCAAAAAAGTCACCTCGCTATTGCGTGGTGACTTGATGACTTTATACTTGTACGGGTACCTCTTCGACTTCTTTCACAAGCACACTGCTGATTCTCAGTAATCCTTCCTGAAGAACAGAACGCGGACAAGCCAGATTCAACCGAATACAACCCTCGCCATTCGCTACAAACATATGTCCATCTTCGAGTAGCACACCCGCTTGCTCAGCGAAGAATAAAGGTAAACTTACATTTTGTGGAGCATATGCCGAGATATCGATCCAGGCCAGATACGTGGCATCCGGGATGTGAAAGACGGCCAGTGGCAGATGCTGCTTCACATACTGTTCTACACAGGTGAAATTGGCGTCTAGATAGCCTTTTAATTGCTTCAGCCATTCATCACCCGTTTCGTAAGCCGCTTGCGTGGCAGCAATGCTCAGTGGGTTTTTGAAACCATAATGGCGTGCCTGCCAGATGTCTCGAAGTGCCTTATTCGGAATGATGACATTGGAGAACATCAGACCAGCCATGTTAAATGTTTTGCTCGGGGACATGCATGTAATGATTCGATCCGTATCCGGGAACAGCTTTGCGAGTGGCGTATGTCTTTTACCCGTCCGCAGCAGATCACAGTGAATTTCATCCGAAATGACCCATACGTTGTTCCGCAGGCAGATCTCACCCACACGTTGTAACTCTTCCGTTGTCCAGACACGTCCAGATGGATTATGCGGGTTGCAGAAAATACATACCCTTACCTTCTCATCCTTCGCCTTGGCTTCAAAATCCTCATAATCAATCGAGTAACGTCCCTGCTCATTGATCATATCCGAACACACCAGTTCAAGATTGTTATGCTCCGCAGCTGACTTGAAGAAACCATAAGACGGGGTCACGATCAGTACTTTCTCATCCGACTGACAGATATATTCCACCAGTTCATACAAAGCGGGAATGATCCCGTTTGAGGTCTCCAAATGCTCCTTCGGGAAGGACCAGTCATAGTATCTTTTCATCCAGTTCGAGACAGCTTCGTAATACGCCGGATCAAACACCTGGGAGTAACCCATGATTCTACGGTCCAGACGCTCCTTAACTGCATCCAGAATCTCGGGAGGTGTGGCGAACTCCATATCTGCAATCCACATGCGAATAAATTCTTCATCTTTGAATGGAAAAGTCATGTCCTCTGTGGCATTAAAAATATATTGACGGAAACCATCCGTATTCATGGCATTTGTTCCTGTGCGGTCTATAATCTCATCAAAGTTATATTTCATAGCTTCTGCTCCTCTATCTGCTTTACTTTTTCGTTGTCGTTTCATGTCGTATTACACCTATTATTTCATGACGCAGGAATTGCATCAAATGCAATACAATCTATTCTGACGAAACAAATAAGGTTTATTGTTTCTCCAAAATAGGTATTTCCGTGAAAAAGTGATATATTTCTCATATAACATCATTTTTATGAATCACTTTCATCATTTTCACGTACTCTCAAGAAACATTACATAAGGAGAACCGGTTATGAACAATATCAATCAGGAAGTTGGCAAGAAAATACGAAACTTTCGGAAGTGGCGGGGACTGACCATTCAACAGCTTGCGGATCAGATCTTCAAGAGCAAAGGCACCCTCTCCAAATATGAGAGCGGAGATATTACACTTGATCTGGTCACGTTACATCATATTGCGAACGCGCTCAACATTCAGGTGGAACAACTCTTGTACCAAGAACCAAGGCATGCATCTCCCCTGATGAATGCGGTCCCGTCCAGCTTTTTCAAGAACTCCACCCGTTTCTATTCTTACTTCTATGATGGGCGGAACAACAGTCTCATTCGTTGTGTCATTGACATGATGGCTCAGTCGGATGCCAACCGTTATCGCACCGTGATGTATATGAATGTGAAGGATTTTGAGAACTACCAGGAGTGCGAGAATATGTATTGGGGCCACACCGAGCATTATGATACACTCA
This sequence comes from Paenibacillus sp. FSL H7-0940, assembly GCF_037979415.1. Classification (NCBI taxonomy): domain Bacteria; kingdom Bacillati; phylum Bacillota; class Bacilli; order Caryophanales; family Paenibacillaceae; genus Paenibacillus; species Paenibacillus sp. FSL H7-0940. Next base: position 869,697 of record NZ_CP150280.1, on the reverse strand, counting down.
CCACGCTGATTTTGAAAAATCAGGCCACGCCGCTGGAGAACCTATATATTAATATTCTGGCGTCTTTTCAGGAATCAGAGAAAAAATGGGGACTGATGGCTGGTGTCTCCTTCAGACCTTTCATGCCTATTGCGCTCAAAATGTTATTCTCCAGAACCCCGCTGCCCGAGAATCAGGAGTTATATAATGAATTAAAAATCTCAAAGGAAGATCTGCGGACCCTGAAAATATACAACATGCTTGCTGTCACTTGAACAATGCAGCGTGTCACACATTCTCATATCATATGGGATGGAGACAGTCCCTCCCCACTAGAAAAGGCACTTCTATAAGCTGTTGAACCAGCTCATAAAAGTGCCTTTCGCGTTTGACGCATATTCGATCGGGGAATAAGCCGAGACTAACGCTTAATTTTTAATTAAATCCAGCGTCTCGTCAAACATTTGCTTCTGTTCCTCAATCTTGTTCTCATTACCGATCACGCAGCGCTGTTGCTGTTCAAGTATGGCCGATAAAAGCTCAGCAAAACCGATAATGTCGCTTTCCTTTGTGCTTAACACTTCGTCACGTTCCTGTTGCAGATCCGCTTCAGTCACATTCGACAGATAACACTCCAGCGAGAATGCTCCTTCGCCATAAGGCGTTCTCGGCGTATCGAGATCCTGAATCGCACCAATGATATAACGTGTCATCTCCCGCTCGTCTGCCCGGAAATCGGTCAAATATTGCGGTATCTCTTCATATACTTTGTACGTTTTATCCAGGTTCGGATCACGATACGATGCAACGTAGCTATCTCCGTTCCGTCTGAAGCCTGACATGCAGCCATAAGCTCCGCCTTTGGCCCGGATATTCGTCCACAAGTAATCCAGAGACAGGATTCCCTGCAAGACCCGTAGTGAACCGGTGTATTGATATCCTTTGTCGATATAATTGCCCGTTTGCACCACGTACTGTACCTCGGAAGGAGAACGGAATCCTTCCTTATAAATAGCCGGTGTGAATGTAAATTCTTCCTTGGCAACTTCATGTGTGAACAGCTTCGCTTTCAGATCGGATACCTGTTGCTCCAGTCCTTCATATCCCTGCTCATCGGCAGTGTAACTAACAAGCAAGTTCTCTGGTCTGAAAATATACCCCGTCAACTCTTGCAGACTGGAAGATAACTCTTCTTTTCTCGCCTCAAAGTTCGCCTGAAGATCCTCAAGCCACTGGTAAAAGGCAATGCCACTTACAGCTTCCCTGAAATCGGCAACTGCTGAATGTTTGGACGATGACCGGCCAATTCCCGCAGAGTGTCCGCTATTGATCAGATTACGTTGCAGATTACCTTTCATTTGGGAGATGATCTCATATAACCGCTTCGAATTATCAAATTGGGACGTGAACACGATTTCTTTGATCATATCAAAGGCAAATCCAAGCTTGTCATACAACACTTTTGCGTTGAACTCATAGGTAGCCTTGAATTCATTGTGTTTATGCGCGTTAGCATAAGATCCTATCCCGCTATGGATACCACCCGAATGGATATGGATTTCATTGGACAGTTCATTGAACGAGTAGTTTTGAGTATCCACGTAACCCAGCACATTCTTCAGCAATCCTGCATACGGCAGGAGATGACGAGGCACTTCTTTGATATCAAACAACAGTCTCAGATAACCAATTCCGTTGGTGTAAAGGTTATGATGGAGAATGGTTGTGCCGTCGACCTGTTTCACCGTTTGATGCAACGTAGAGGCCTTCTGTTCAATATCTTCAATCGATAACGTCGGAATGACCTGCTGCTGCTCTTTGGTTGAAGGTGTATTCTGATACTCGGCAAGTGCTTCTGTTTTCTGAATCAACGTCTGAACTTCTTCCTCACTAAGACCAGCCTGAATAGTTTTCAGACGTTCTTTCAACGCTTCTTCTTTGCGTGAATTCAACCCTTTGTCCGGTGTCAGGGCTACAAAGGAAGTATGTGTGTTCTGCAAAATATATTTCTCAATCAGTTGCTCGAAGTAACCTTCGTTCATTTTTGTCCGCAGTTCAGCAAATACGTCATTGGCCTCCAAATGGGTGAAAGGTGCTTCTTCATCGTACAACCAGCTTTGCAGGGAGGAGAATCCGTAGATCAGGCCTTTCGGCATTCTGCCGTAGTCCGCTTCCCTGTGATTGAACTCATACGAGTTAATTCCAGCAAGCAGCGCTTTAGGATCAAAACCTTCTTTTACCACACGCTCAAGCACTTCTTTGACCGTTCCCAGGAAATCCTCTTTGCTCGCCAGATTGCTCTTCTTCAGTCCCACAGTGAATACAGGTTGATACAGGCTGTCATCATACGAACCGTAGACATCCTTCGCAATGCCTTTATCCAGCAAAGCCTGTTTCAATACCGCTCCCGGAGCGTTCAAGAGGGCGTATAACAAAATTTGGAACGAAATGTTCAGTTCCTTGTCCAGACTTGTGCCGATCACCGCATTGTAGGTCAAGAAGCTGTTATCCACTTCCGATTCCGTACTTCCGGCAGAGTAAGACTTTACCGTATCCACTCGTGCTGGGAATGTTGGTTGCAGCTTGATTTCCGAATCAATCTCGATACGATCATAGTTGCTCAGGTAATTTTCATCCAGCCATTGCAGCTTCTCTTCCATATCCATATCCCCGTAGAGATAGATGTAACTGTTGGAAGGATGGTAGTATCTCGTGTGGAAATCCAGCAGCCCCTGATACGTTAGATCCAGAATAGCTTCCGGGAATCCGCCAGACTCAGAGGAGTATGTGGTATCCGGGAAAAGGGAGTTCAACACTTCTCTGCGCACCATTCGTTCCGGTGAAGAAAAGGCACCCTTCATCTCGTTATATACAACTCCGTTGTAGGTTAACTCATCGTCGGCAGAGGCCAGATTGTAATTCCAGCCTTCCTGCAAAAATATCTTCTCATTCTCATAAATATTTGTATTCAATACCGCATCCAGATATATATCCATCAGGTTATGGAAGTCATGATCATTACGACTCGCGATCGGATAGATCGTCTTATCCGGATACGTCATGGCGTTAAGGAATGTATTTAATGAACCTTTCAGCAACTCAACAAAAGAATCCTTGGCCGGAAATTTCTTGGACCCACAGAGCACGGAGTGTTCGAGAATATGGGCTACCCCTGTATCATCTTCCGGAGGTGTGCGGAAACCGATACTGAATACTTTGTTGTCGTCCTGATTGGACAAAAGTACAATTTTCGCCCCGGATTTCTGGTGCTCCAACAGATACGCATCCGATTTCAATTCTTCGATTCTGCGCTCTTGTAACACCTTGTATGGCTTAAGCTGTTTCAACATAAACTTGAGTCCTCCGTCCATAAGATTGTTTTATTGGTTTTGTGACTCTACATAAGTTCAAATATGTTTATTTACACGGGCACTCCGATGACAGAACAACAGCTGTCCTCTCCGTTATCGTGTAAATGTGTAGTTGAACCTATATCGTTCAGCAAGGTAAAGGTAATATATGCCTACGGATAGTATACACCATTGTTCCGTCTCTTCATAAAAGTCAGATAAATGTACCTTCTGATATGTATTATGCAGGGTTTATGTTTATGAGCTGCATGGTGATGTGGTCTGCAATGAAGTGACAATCATATTAAAGAACACAAAAAAAGATCGCATTCAGCTTGGTTAACAAGCGTCATGCGATCTTTCTTTTTAAGATGCCGAGGACCGGGATCGAACCGGTACGGTAGTCACCTACCGCAGGATTTTAAGTCCTGTGCGTCTGCCAATTCCGCCACCCCGGCAGGATTATGTATTTCTTGGCGACAAGAAATATCTTACCATGAACTAATTAACTTTGCAACACTTTTTTATAAAATAATCTAACTATATAAGTTTAACTAATGATTTACACGATAACGGAGAGGACAGAAAAAACTGAAAAAGCGAAGCGTTCGCCTTTATCACCGGATTTTCCCTTGAGAAGAGGAATCGAAAAAATCTGGGGATAACAGCGATTAGAAGGTTATTCTGTCATCGGAGTGTCAGTGTAAATAATCTTTAGTTCAACTTATATAAATGAAACAGGCACTGCAAGCCTCAGCTCACAGTGCCTAGAAAGTCCGAGTTGCGGTCCCGGACTTCCGGTAAACCAATCTATATTAAGGGAGGTGTGAGATAAGAATACCTCCCCAACATTAAAGAAACCTAAAATCAGCCTTAAATTAAACTAAAAAAGTAAAATAGGTCGAACACGAGCCGATTCTTCCTCACTGCACTCCACGATAACCAAGATATGGTCCTTTAACAGCCAATCTTCGTAATACCGCGCATCCTCCTCCGAGATTCCCGCTTCAGTCAGTGTAAGCACCAAATCATCGGTCTCACTCCCAATCTCATTACCAGCGAGCCTACGCACTGCATTTCCAATCGACATCGTCTGATCCATTCGCTTCCCCAGACCAGCCAATATGCCTTTCAGAGCGCCAAAGGCACCATCTGTTCCGGCACCCTTCAAAGGTTTGGGCAGCCCCGTCTTTTCGCTCACCAGCTCCAGATTAAGCTGCTCCTTCGCCACCGCCCCCAAATATTTATCCTTGATTCCTTCCTCTTTCACCTGATTCAGCATCAATATAGCCTCGTTTTCGGTACGGGCCAGCCCAATAATCAATTGTGTCATTCCGTTCCCCTCCTTTTACCCTAATATAACCCCGTAATCCCCATTCAAAAACGGATCGTCCACAGCTAAGACAAATCACCTAGAAGAATGTTGATTTCTCTTCTGGAAATCTACACCTAGTTCTGATAGACTAGATAAAGAAGACAAATTAACCATTGAAAACATTGACATATGGATTTAACATCTCATAATCAGGAGCAATGACTTATGAAAAAAGAGGTAGAAATTGCCATCCGGCGCAAACAACAGATCATGGTTCGTAATACAAGCGGTCAGACGGTAACCGGTTTTCCCGAGCGTACCGCTGATACATCCATTCTCTCCTTACGTACGGTTCACGGAAGTCTGTGGATACCGTTTGATGAGGTTGAACATGTTACACGTCTGTTAAGCATCCGGTCCCATCATTTAAGCGGAATGCAACTCGTTTAGTCGGCTCTGTAATCCTAGAAACTCCAGTTCCCGTATAGATGCGTTAACTAGATCTATTTATGCCAGCACTTTATACCAAAAAACCAGACGCATGCACGTCTGGTTTTTCTCTTCTACTTTTCCTGCACCACGCTGCCACTGACCTCACAACAAAGGCCTTAAAATCCTTGTTTCTGCCCAACCATATCCTGTTGTTACTTCACTACAAACTTCACTCGTGTTCCATCCGGATATGTACTTAACTGATTCCCTACCCATGAACCTGCACCACGATTATCCTTAGGGGTAATGTACTGGATATCTGCACCTGTTCCTCCCTCAGCACACATCGCCATGGGCCACTCGTCACGATCCTTACCTTTTTTGACCGGAACACCCTTAAGTGATAAATCCCGATTGCCTTCGGCTCCATTACGATCAATGGTGCATACATCCGAATGCCCTGCCTTGATAGCAGCTTTAATATGTTTGGCTGTTTCGGGATAACGCTCTGAAGGGAACGTGATGGTATGGTCTACACTCTTATTAGTCCCACCGAATGGATTAGGTATCTCCTCAGGCCATTCTCCCCCAGCCCAGGCGTAGAGGGCTACCAGCAGCATCGCTACCAGCGTCAGAACCTGCTTTTTAAAGCCTTGCTTGCCTTTGCGTTTTCTTCTTGTGCGTCTCTTACTCATGCTGTGTCTCCCCCATTCAACACTTGCATTATAACAGAACGCCCGTTCGTAAAACAATCCAATAAAATAAAAAAAACAGCCGAGACCGCCCGGCTGTCCTGCTTGATTGATTATCCTACATTGGGAATGGCCTCGTGGCGCAGCAAGGGCAGTGTCACCTCAAACTGTGTACCTTTCCCCTCTGTACTTTCCACCGAAATCTGACCATTCATCAGTTCCAGCAGTTCTTTGCAGATGGTCAGACCAAGACCGCTTCCGCCAAATCGGCGCGCATGGGAGATGTCGGTCTGGGTAAATGCATCAAACAATTGTTCGATCTGATGCTGAGGAATGCCAATTCCCGTATCACGCACAGAGAATACCAATACAACGGTATCCATCAGTTGTTGACTAACATCCACCTGTAACTGCACTTCACCTTGTTCCGTGAACTTAATTGCATTACTCAGCAAATTATCCAGTACCTGCCGAAGTCTTAGCGGATCACCGATAAGCACATCAGGAACATTCAGATCAGCATGACAGAGCAAACGAATTTGTTTATTCCGTGCCGCAGGTTCATGTGTCTTCACAATCTGTTGGATCAGCTTCAACGGCTGAAATTCAATGTTTTCAACATCCATTTTGCCTCTGCCCAGTTTCGCCATATCCAGGCTGTTGTTAATGATGTTCAGCAGCGCCTCACCTGATTGACGTGCTAGCTCCAGATATTCTTTCTGCTCATCCGTAGTTTCACCCATACTGGCAAGTTCGATCATGCCCATAATGCCGTTAAGCGGGGTACGAAGCTCGTGATTCAGCTTGCCGATGAATTCCAATTGCCCTCTGCTGTTCATCTCAGCCATGGAAGTTGCAAACTTCAACTGCTGTTCAGCATACTTCCGTTCTGAAATATCGTATTGAATGCCTACAAAATATAAACACTCTCCGGATTCATTAAAGATCGGATCGATATTCAGTTCGTTCCAGAACTTCTGACCACTTTTTGTATAATTTAAAATATCAATCTTAATGGATTGTTGTTTCTTTATTGCATCACGAATCTGCATTACCGTTTCGGGGTCTGTATCCTGCCCTTGCAAAAATCGGCAATTGTGTCCGACAGACTCTTCATACGTGTATCCTGTCAGTTGGGTAAAGTGTTCGTTTACATACATGAGCGGAAGCTCAGGCAAAGTAGCATCGACCACTGTCACGGAGGATTTCACTTTCGAGATGATAAATTCCCATTGTAATGAGAGTTGATTATGTTGGCTCATGCCTTCCTCCTTCATCTCACACACATTAATGTTTATATATTCTGCAATCGTACATTATAAGGAGAGAAAACTAACCAGTCGGAATGTGTTGATATTAAATCAATATATTTTAATTGTAACACAGTTATTCAAGTCATGTGGTTCTTGGGTAATAGTTGATAACTAACATTACACAATAACCTAACTACTCATCAGGAGGAACATACATGAAATTTCTGTTAATTATCATCATTATCATTTTGATTGTAGTCTTTTTTACCAGACGCAAACGTTAAAATAAGATCCGTTATGTAAGTGAGAAAGGAAGATGGGTATGAGAACCCTCTTTTTTATATTCATGGTACTCTGTATCATCAATCTCTGTTTCCCAAAATTCGGCTGGTATCTGCGCTATGGCTGGATTTCCCGGGGCGAAGCCGAACCCAGCAGGCCTTATATGACTATGGTCAGAACAACCAGCCTGCTGATGTTGCTTATCGCCTTCACACTTGCTATGGCATGAACTATAGGCATTAGAAGATGACTGCCCTGTTGGGCAGTTTTTTTGTGATGAAATGACGGGAAAATGATAACTTTGTTTGTGGTGCAATGATGACAATGCCCGTAATATAGATATATCGTTTCGGAAAGGACATCATTGGCATGAACATCGCATTTTATCCGTACTGGGCCGCCAAAACGCTGCTCTCGCTTATTAATGTCATATATATCATGGTCATTACTACATTTATATACGGTCTCACTGGATCGGTACTCTCTGCTGCAATGTTTCCACTTATTCAGATCATTGCACGCATAATAGCCAGTCTCACTTTGCCATTACTTGTGAACCGTTTCCCATTCTCCAGACTATTGATCAGCATTTCCATAGCCAAAACATTAATCATGACCTGTATAGCCATTTCGTTGAATCACTTGATTTCACAACTGCCGCTTCTATTGCTCGGAGTGATTGTACTATCCTTCTTGGACGGATGGGAAACTCCGTTACTGAAGACTTTAACGCCACGATTGGTTCAAGGCGAAGACCTTATAAAAGCAAATAGCCTACTATCTTTCTCCAATCAGACTGTAACCATTGTCGGTTACGCCATGACGGGATTCGCCGTGATGAACTGGGGGGCGTCACAGACCTTCTGGGCAGCTACAAGCCTGTCCTGGGCCGTTCTGATCTTCATGATTGCCATGGGCTCGCTCACACGGAATGTAGAACAACCTCAGAAATCTGCTGTATCGCGGAATGTATTGAGGGAAGGTTGGAGTATACTTTGGAAGAATCCATCCTTACGGCTGATTACGCTTATGGACATTGCTCAGGCACTTGCGGGTTCCATCTGGATCGGAGCTGTTACGCTGGCCTTTGCAAAAGATGCTCTGGGACGAGGAGAAGGTTGGTGGGGACTCATGAACTCGAGTTACGCTGTTGGAACCATGCTTGGAGGTATTCTGGCTCTTGCACTAGCCAAACGTATTCAGAAGCATCTAATCGCTAGTATGACCATGGGTTCTCTTCTCTTCAGCCTTCTGACCGTCGTTTATGGTCTAAACAACCTGCCATGGCTCGCTCTGGTGTTATGCATACTCATGGGTCCAGTTAATCAGATTCGTGATGTGGCTCAGCAGACAGCGCTTCAGAACAGTGTACCTGTCGAATCCCTAACCAAGGTATACGCCACCCATGGCGTCCTGATATCCACGGTTATGAGTGTATCCATAGTTATCTTTGGTCTAGTCGCCGATCAACTGGGCGTTCGGTGGGTATACCTTATCGGTGGAGCCTTGTTTATTGTATCTGCGATATGCTCATTATCGTTGAGCAGAGTTCACAGAAACCATCCCATTGCTAAACATACGAAAAATATGTAAATCAAAAGAGACGAGCAACATTCTGCTCGTCTCTCACAATCTCAATCCAATCGATAATCTGTAAGCGGCCTGCCTTTTTTATAATACAAAGTAGGTGACAATATATTGAAGAAAATGTGCACATCCGGCATATATGCTTCTTCCAAAATAGCTTGCACCGACGATGCAATCCGATTATGAATCTCCTGGTCACGTTGAAACATCAGAATCTCTATAGAAGCCGGAGAAGGTGTTAGCGCTTGTACATCATGACGCTCTGCCTTCATTCTCTCCCTTGGAATATGAGTAATTAGGGCCATCTGCTCTGTAATTTGGGGTACAACTTCCTCTAGCTGAGGACCTGTGAATCCTTTAAAGCGAATAAACGGCATTGCTATCCCTTCAATCTCTGTTAATAGTCTCTTATGTGATTTTAAGCACATTGTTTTCAGTTGTCAAATGTCATGGATGGCATATGTTGCTTCTTATAAACAGGAAAAGCCCCGCTGAAGTCTCAGCGGAGCCCACTGTTTGCACGTTTCTATACGTGACTTACAGCCAGAAAGATTTTGTGATGATCACGAGCAGGATAAAAAGCACAAGAATTGCACTTGTAGAAGTCCATCCGCCACCAGCATTACAACAACCGTATCCAACTTGACTCATTTGATTGGCCTCCTTTGAATTTCAAGGTATGCCATAACATATGCGTATTCCGTGCAAGTGACCGGGCGAATCGGCAAGTTCAACAGCCCATTCATCCGGGATTCATACCCGTTGATTTAACCGGATGGGGCTATGGAAATTTTCAGTTGTTTTTCTTGTGACTCCTGAGGTAAAGGGTCTGTATTTCCTCTGTCCAGAAGGATTGTACGAGTACGTGTATCACTTCGGGATGCCAGAACAACCTCTCCATCAGGTGTTATGCAATACGCGATTGGAATGGATATCTCGCTATCACGGTACGAACCATCCGCATGGCTTGTCCCCATGACAATACATTGATGCTTCAAGGCGACCTGCCGAACCTCTTCGACCCACTCACTGTACTGCTCTTCACTGAACATGCCCACACCAATGGAATGCATCAAAATGTCCACATTTCCTATATTCTCGTTGCAAAATCCTTGCAGGACCAGCTCATCACACAACAATGTGCTTATTAACCAACCCTGTTCCTCAACCGTCTCAGCAGGTGTATATTTAGCTTTTTCCAATACAATCTCTCCAGCCTTACTGATGATAATCGATCGGTCCTTTGGACGTTCGTCCAACCTGCGATGACCTGATACAATCATGGTTCCATATTCAGCCGCCAGGCGGCAAGCGTCTTCGACATTCTGGTTCAGATAACCTTCAGGAAAGAGCAATATATCTGCATCCAAGTGTTGCTTGAGTTCGGCTTCAAGCTGCAGCAGGTGCTGTTCCAACCTCGGTTGTCCAATGATAATCTTCATCTGGTATCCCCCATTCATAAATAAAAGCCGGTTCATACCTGAATAAGGTACGAAACCGGCTTAAAGGTTGTACGGACAGAACAGAACTCCTGCTCACCGTACTTCGCTTCAAGAGTAATTGATTCTCATGTTATTGCTCGGTGAAACAATTACCTTTACAGTTGAATGATATGTAGTTAGGCATTTCTACGTTCAATACTATCATAGATGGCCTGCCCATCATAGCTTCGATCTGTAGCGATATCCTTAGCCAATAGTATCGAATCAGCAGTCGCTGCTGGATTCGCACCCAACGCTCCCAGCACCGCCACAAATGGATAAAACATTATGGTCAGAATCTTCTCCATAACATCAGCTCCTTTTTCGTTTAACATAATTTAATGTACCTTCAATCCTTAAGCAACGAAATAATCTCATCTACAACAAGTGCAGGATTTTCTAAATGTACGTAATGGCCAGAACCTTCGACGGTAATATGATTAGTTTTATCGGATAGAGTAGCCAGGTCTTCTTGCAATTCTGCCCACTTCACTTCCATCTCAGGACCCATTCCGTGTTCCGTCGCTGAAATCACCGTTAATGGAGTATGGCGCAATGCATCATTTTTACGTATTTTACCAACAAATGAAAAGCTTTTTGTCACTTCCGTATAGTCGCCCTCTGCTGAAAACTGCGACTTGTATAAATCTATAATCTCTGGTGGTAATGTTGCCAAAATTGCCTCTTCCTGATTTTCATGAGAAGAATCTATCAGAACTGCGCCAGCCACTTCAGAAGTATAGCGATCAGCAAATGCTCTGACATTCAAACCTCCAATACTATGTCCAACCAGTAAATATGGACCAGGTATATTAGCTTTTCTTAGCAATTTATGCAATTCTTTCACTTGTTGTTTCGTCGTTTTATCTTTATTTGTATCTCCGCTAAGCCCAAGTCCAGCACGATCATAAGATACTGTCAAAGTATGCTTGGCTATCTCAGATTGAACTTCCGACCAGATCGTTGAACTATCTCCATATCCACTAATAAAAACTACCGTGGGAAAAGAATGTTTTATTCCTTGTATTTCAGCATATAACGATACACCGTTACTAACTTCATACAAACCACTCGAACCGACTTGGCTTGGTTTTCCTTCTACTAATTCTGAAGGAATCAGAAACACGAGACAAAACGCCAAAATTAAAACTAATTTACTCTTCATTAAATATCCTCCTTAAAATATTGAAGTAGATTATATGAAAAGTATATCTATAATGGGTCATTATGTAAATTGAAGAATTATATTCTTTAATTTGTATCTGGGCTCATTTCAGTCCAATACGAAAAAACAGCACACCCCCGTTTTCATACGGAGCCGTACTGTTTGTTTTTTCCTATAAAAATATCACTCGAAACTCCTCAGTAAATCTTCTGCTTCTTCATGATCAGGTTCCAGAGCCAATACTTTATGCGTATATGACAGGGTTTCTTCTTCCAGTTCAAGTTCGTAACAGCACACAGCCAAATCGTATAAGACGGCTGGATTATGGTTACTCGGATCTGCAACCAATGATATCTCCAGAAACCGTTTTGCATCCTCATACATATACATCTCATATAACAGCTGCCCTGCCAGAAATGCGAGACCTCCTTGCTGCTCCATCACGTAGTAGGACGACCACATCGTATGAATACCAGACTGAATATCAAGCATTTCCTCATCACTTGCATCAGGAAGAAGACTAGAAATGTGAGTAGCACTGTGAATCAAGAACTCCGCATCATATCCACCCAGACGCCAAAACGGCAAAATATGCTTTAACTCCATACTCTCTATTCGAGAGTCTACCCATTGTTTCATGCTGAAAAAGTCATCCGGTCCAAAACGTTCAACAAATCGATGGTAAGCCAGACGTGTGTTCACATAACTAATGGGTTCTTCAACCATCAACATGCACCCAACATTCAGATCTTTATAATGATGTGTTGTGAATCGAGTATGAGCGCCCTGTTGTTCAAGAACATATTGAATCGCATGGTAGTTAGCCGTTAGGGAAAAACTCCCGTGCAGAACAAATTCAGGTGGCTCTGCGAACTTCCAGTTATCCAGGCGATGATCCCCTTTATCAGCGGTAATCAACACATAACCTGACTGTGACAGCTTGTTCAACCGTTCAAGACAGGACAACCCGATTGCAGGGAACAGAATGTGCGAATCCTCCAGTTCCTCTTTGTACAATGTGATAAGCTCCTGATACGGATAGTTATCCGCACTGTATTCCGGCGCTCGGCGATACTCATAACTCAGTGTCATGTTCTTCAGCATCTCTGCGGGCTCAAGATCAAGACGACGATCCGGAGACTGAACCAGCAGATCACACTCATAGATCTCGCCATCCCCAATGTAGATTAATTCCTGTGGAATACTGTCAAAAAAGTAATTAGCAATCAACAACAACGGTTGTTCCAGATCACCGGGCCGAATAACCGTGCATGAGACGACCAGATTCAATTCCGTATCCGCTACAGCGTCAAAACGTGCAAAATCCACTATACCTTGTTGAATAAAGGATTGCATGGATGGATGCTCCTGCCAACCCAGCACATTCTCCGCTACGAGATCCGTCATCACATATCTGAAAGGCGGTAACTGTATTCCAGCAAATTCTTTTAACTCAAGCAGTTTCAGGAGAATTTGGTGTGCCAAACGCCCTACACCCGCTCCAAGTTCAAGAATGGTTACGGTCTCGCTGATCTTTCCTTTGTTCGAAAGGTCCTGAAGAAAGCCAAAGATCATCTCTGCATACGCCGTGGCAATCATCGGATTACTGGTAATATATTGAGGGACTTGGTTCTCTGTCCAAGCTTGTAGTCCCTTCTGTTCATAATAAGCTCTCTGCCAATCCCATACCGGAGCTTCACTGTAACGAAAACGTTGACTTTCATTTGACGTCATTAAACGGAAACCTGCTTTCTATCACTAATTTCATACGTTTCTCAGATGTTCACGTATTATTTGATGTCCAATACCATTCAATCTCTGTAATGCATTATATCATAGAACCCTACCTACTCGATGAAGTTCAGTTTTCCCCTTCAACAGGAAAAAAACCTGCTTTTTAGGGCAGGTCCTTGAGGCCTTTCAATTAAGAAGACTATTGATCTAGTTTACTTAGGCAAGGACGCTCAACATTAGTCGGAATATACAGCTCCATCAAAGTTCTCAGGGCCTACACGGATCGTACCGAGCAAGTTGGAACTGATAAATGCAGTGTACGTCAATTGAGGTGTGATAGGCGGATTGAAATCATCCGCAGAGAACGTAATAATCTGAGGTGCAAGGACACTCAAGCTGAACGTAGACGTTGCGGAATAGATCACAGGGTCCGTAGACAAAGTCCCCCTAACAATTGTGATGGTTACACCAACGAGTGCCAAAGGAAGTTGCACAGACACCGTTCCTTTGAATTGTACCCGTGGGTTTGCCCCTGCTCCTGCTGTTTGCAGACCAATCTGGCCGAATAATTGTGGTGTATTAATAACCAGAATTGGTATTGCAATAGAGTTAGCCAAACTCGCATTCTGAGATGTTCTTGCATCAAGAAATTGACTCATGAAATCTACCTCCTATGGGTTGGGATAAGGTAGTATATGCGAGATTTGAGATATGGCATGGACATACATCGTGATTCGAAAAAAAGGGCATACTAGAAAGACACTATTAACAAGATACCTTTTCCTTTTACTCCAGAGCTTACATGCAGACAGAAAAAAACCCTTGCTAGGCAAGGGTTTTAAGAGTATGGGCCCTACAGGACTCGAACCTGTGACCAATCGGTTATGAGCCGACCGCTCTAACCAACTGAGCTAAGGGCCCTAGACATAATGTATAACGTGCAGATGATGGCTGTGAATCATCCAAGTGAAACTAAATTGCGGGGGCAGGATTTGAACCTGCGGCCTTCGGGTTATGAGCCCGACGAGCTACCGGGCTGCTCCACCCCGCGTCAGTAAGAAATATTAAAACAGCGACTTAATTAATATACACCATTCTATCCCAACAAGTCAAGGGGTAATGTCAGGGAATAAAACGTACACCATAACGTCCTTTACGTGATCGATAAACTTCCACTTCTGCTGGTTCATTATGACCGTAAATCCATCCATCCTGCTCCATACGTTTGGCCAGACATCCTGCCTGAAATTTGGTTGCATACAACTTGCTGAAATATACCCAGTGCATACCGCTCGTCCTTTCCGGAGTCGTCATTTATTCCTGCTTTTTGTAGAATACCCCATTTTCATAAAAATAGCCGCCAAAGATTAAAATCTTCAGCGGCTATCCTTAACTTATGATGTGACTACTTCATCAAATCTCATTGAAACGTAGCTTTAGGATCCTTTTTCAATTTCTCCAGCATCTCGTTTCCTTTAGCTGCCCACTCACCAAGTGCTTCTTTTGGTGTCTTTTTGTTCTCTAGTACTTGGTTGAAATATTCCATACCTTTTTCATTGACTTGCCATAAGCCTGGGGATTTTTGATACATTTTATCCAGATTGGTATTGGTTGGCGGAATCGGCTTCAGCGAATAGAATGCTTGAATGTTGTAATCCAGGCCATCTTTTGGCTTGATGAAGCTCTTCCGTGATACCATCTCATAGCTGCTACGTGCTTTGATCTTAGCCCAGTCCTCACTGTTCATGTACTTGATCAGTTCCCACGCATCATCCGGGTTCTGAGCCGCACTATTAATCGCCATGAGGTTGCTCAAGTAGATGCTGCCTCCAATTTCAGGAGCTTCCGGGTGAACTGGAGGTGTTACCACATCCCAATCCACTTTCGTAAAGTCTTTCATTTTATCCGCATTTTTATTGGCATCAATTAATTGATTAATATAGCTGTAATCACCAATAGCCATGGCTGCCTTGCCGCTCAGGAACAGGTCACCCTGTACTGGATCATAACGTCCACTCGGATTCTGATCCTGCGGTTCGTCGCCTTTAGGGATAACTTTGTCAATGGCAAGTTTGCTGATGGTGCTCCACACTTTCTCCCATTGAGGAGAATCTACTGTCATCTTCTCTGCTTTGTCATCAAACGTCTTCAGTTGCAACGAGCTGTAGTACTGCTGCATGGAGTAGTAAGGCGAACCACCCTGATATGTCGTGAAGGTGAAACCAAATACGTGATCTTTACCTTCACCTTTTGTAAGTCGGGTACCCAAATTGAAGATATCGTCCCAAGTCATATTGTCCGTTGGTGGTTCCACGCCTGCTTTTTCAAACATACCCTTGTTATAGAACAAAGCGGAGGAGGAAAACGTTGGTGTCAATGCATAGATGCTCTGGTCCCCAAGGTCCTTAATTCCCTCCAGCACACTAGGCACAATATCACTGGTATCAAACTTGTCTTCCTGCATCAATGGGTCCAGCTGTTTGACCAGATTCTCCTGAATTAATGATTTGACTGTAGAGGTATCCGCCACGATGACGTCAACCGGATTATCCCCAGTCATAATCTTCTTCAGACTTTCCATCGTATCCGGAGCTTCCTGCTGTTCTTCTGTGTTACCGTACCCATACATGCTGCTCTGATCAACGGCAGCCACAATCTCGATCGTTACATTGGGATGTGTCAGTTCAAAAGCATCGGTAAATTGCTGACGGAAGTAACTGTCATCCTGTCCGCCCCACATCGTAGCCACACGCAATACGCGCTGCTCCGTATCCTTGGCCTCACTTGCCGTACAACCAGCAATCAGCGGCATTGCCAGCGTTGCTGTAGCCATGACGGCTAAAACACGTTTTCCCCACATACTGTTCTTCATATCCCAGTTCCCCCTCTTAATTATCTTGGCGGTGTAATAACAATGCGTTCACCGTCAAATTCCAATGTAGCCCGGTTATCAATGGATAAGGCCTCCAGATACTCTTTAGGCACCTGAAGTCGCCCTGCACGGTCAATAATGACAAATGCTTCGTGAATGTCCGGCATACCCGCCTCGGACAAGCTGTGTTCATCATCCAGATTCGGGTTGCGCTTCACAAACTCGGTACTGGTCAAGCCGTCCCGGATCGCTACGATCCGGTCTACCTTGCCAGCAAGCGTCAAGTCATGGGTAACGATGACAATCGTAACGCCGAGTTCCTTGTTCATTCTTCGGAAAATGCCCATGATTGTATCACATGTCTCGGAATCGACCGAACCGGTAGGTTCATCTGCAAGCAGAATTTTGGGACGATTGGATAATGAGATCGCAATCGCTACCCGTTGCTGCTCTCCTCCTGACAATTGATGCAATTTGTTATGCATCCGATCCTTGAGACCAACCCATTCGAGCAACTGTTTCGCGTAAGCACGATCACGCTTGCCTCCCAGAATCATGGGAGTCTCCACATTTTCCAGTGCAGTGAGATAAGGCAGCAAGTTACGACCGTTATTTTGCCAGATAAAACCTACCGTATGACGTTTGTATTCGACCAATTGGGCATCTGTCATCTTCAGCAGATCCCAGTCTCCCACAACAGCCGTACCAGCCGTAGGACGATCAAGCCCGCCCAGAATATTCAGCAGTGTGGATTTACCGCTACCGCTGTTACCGATGATCGCCATCATTTCACCTTGATTGACAGTCAGGTTGAGGCCCTGAAGGGCAACGACTTCCACATCGCTGGATTTAAAAATTTTGACAAGTCCTTCGCATTGGATCACGTTTACCTCTCCTCTCCCATTTTGACTGCCTGGTGAACCCGCAATCTGCGAATCTGCCAGAGCAACATCGTTGCACCAATGACTAGCATCACCACGGTGACCCCATACAGTTGCAACATATCCTGCTGTTCAAACACAATCCGGAACGGAGGTACCTGAGCAGATACATTATCCGTCGTTTGCAGAAATGGCAGGAATAAACGACTGGATACCTGACCAATCCCAATACCTAGCAGGATCGATAGCCCCGCTGTGAACACCTGTTCCAGCAGCAGCATGCCGCTCAGTTGTGCCCGGGATAAGCCCATGGCCCGCAATACACCAAACTGCACAACACGTCCGGACAGGTTGAAGAACCAGTACAGCACGTATCCGATCAACGAGATAATAACCGATACCAGGAACCCCAGGCTTAGAATCCCGAATACGCCACCTCGTGACGGATGTTTAGCCTGAGATACCAATTCGGTGCGTACGTCACGCACAGAAGATAACTCAATGCCTTCTGCTGCGAGTTTCTCCATTAGTGGAGCCACTTTGGCATCCGGTTCCATTTTCAGCCACACCTCATAAGGAATCAAAGGTACCTGATCATAGATATAATCCAGATTCGCCACGAAAAATGGCATCTGATCCGGATACTGGGCTGGCCAGTAAGGTATGATCCCAAACACGACGAATTCAATCGCCTGTCCCTGTACACCCATGGAGACGAGATCTCCAGTTTTGAGTTTGAACTTGTCAGCAAATTTGGAAGAGATCAATACAGCCCCTTCATATTTACCAAGCAAGTCAAGGTACTTGTAGGGATGTGCCGGGAACAGATCATTGCGGAACCATGCCACTTGAGCAAAGTCTACATTATCAATTCCAACCAGCATCCCCTGTCCGCCCGATTTACCAGAGACGATAATATTACCTTTAGTCTGCAGTACTCTTGCTGCATGTTCAACCCCGTCTAATCTGCGGAACACTTCGAATGGAGGTTCGGAGTAGATGACTTTGGATGGCTGCGAAGAACCACCACCACCTGGAGCACCTCCACCGCCATTGCCTCCGCCGGAACCACCACCAGCAGAACCTCCTCCTCCATTGCCACCACCTTGTTGACCTCCACCAGTACCGCCATTCTGTCCGGAACCACCGGGTTTAACCTCAGGTGTTCCTTCCCACACAGTCTGCATAATCACATCAGAACCATAACGGTACAAGGTACGCTCAGTGGAATTCAGATCAATCGTCCGAGCCGCAGCCGAGTTGTACACCCCAAGTCCCAGTGTCAGTACAAGGAGGATCATCAGCGGATAATAGGAAGAAGATGATCGCGATAGCTGCGTTAATGTCAGATACAACGGGACCGGGAGAAACTTGCGACCGATCAGCTGAATGAGCTTTAAAATCCACGGGAACAAGCGCAGGAAGAAAAGTCCAAGCGCAAAGATCGCGAGTGCGGGTACAAAGAACAGAAACGGCTGTACCTGCAACTGATCGGTTGTCATTCCGGTCTGGAAGGTCAACATCTGACGTTCATAGAACAGGTAGTATCCATATCCAGCCAGACCCAGCAACACAACGTCCAGGAACCAGCGCTGCCATACTGGAGCACGGTCTGTTCGTGCTTGCCGCCGTTTGGCAGATACAATGGTTGCCCGTGCATAAGTTATCGCAGGGATAAGTGATGCGATGATCGCTACAAGGACCGCTGCTACTCCCAGGAGAATAGCTTCTTTTGATACACCGATCGGAATAGACTTCCGATCTACGAACGAGAGAAAGCCACTTGCTGAACCAATACTCTTGGCCATAAACCAACCAAGCAACGGCCCAATAACCAGCGCAATAGCGCCCAGGAATATACCTTCAAGCAAGTAGAGAGAGAAGATCTGCCGAGCTGAAGCTCCACGACTGCGCAATACCGCAATATCACTCTCTTGCTTCTGTAATGACTGTCTGGCGTTCATCGCAATAAAATAAAAGACCATCGCAATCATCGGTGCTGCTAAGGTAAACAACATCGTCTGCAGTTGCAGACTCTGACTGCGGAACTGCTTGAGCAGATCACCAAAGGTGATGTCCACTTTTGTATCTTTCAGCCGCTGGTACAGATCGATATCCAGCCTTTCCAGCATGGAAGTCAGACCTGATAACTGGCTGGTTTGAATTTCTTTCAGATCAAAGGCATAATACCAACGTGAATTTTGAAGTGGAATCCCTTTTTCCTTCAGTAAAACATCATTAAAAACCGATTCATCCACATATAGTCCATTCATCATGCCGTCAAATCCTTGTACCCAGTAAGGGCTGTTTGGATCATCTGCCTTGAAGGACCCCGTAATCTTTACACGTAACGTGATATCAAGACCGCTATACACCGGATATTCCAGAATATCGCCGATATGCAGGTCGTTACGGTACATACCCTCTTCCAACATGACTGCCTCGATCGTGTCATCTTTGACCTGGTTTCCAGGTTTCACCCCGGCAGAGTAATTCACCTGTGCATCCAGCCCACTCATCGTACCCAGACTCATACTGCGCGCCCTGCTGGCATCCACTTTGGTTGGATCTTCCGGGCTCACCTCTGTGCTGCGAATGGATCTGGAATTCACATACGTATGAAAAGGAAACCCAATATCGCGAGGGACATCCTCACGAATATAACGATCTACTTCGTCCAGACCCCGAGTGTCTGTCTTCACGCCACCAGGTGCCTGATAACTCATAAGCAACGAACCGGCTGGCAACCCTTCACTGTTATCCTGCAGCGTTTGCGCGACGACCCGTTTCAACGCACCATCGGCATACATTGGAATACTGACGGTGAACGCTACCGCCACAATCAATCCGATCAGTGTGCTGAAGGTCATCCAGCGCGTGTTCCACATTTTGCGGAACAGCAGCCGAAGCAATGGCAGCCCCATTAGCGTCCCACTACTTTCTGACCTACGGTCAGACCTTTCAGAATCTCGACATCTGTCGATGTCTGCTGTCCAACTTCAACGTCCACTTCACGCTTGCTGCCATCGCTCTCCACCACTTGTACATACGTTCTTGAACCGATGGATCGTAAAGCGGATACAGGAATCACAATCGCGTTCTCGGTACGCTGCGTTACAATCGAGACCGATAGTGGTGTGCCACGTTCCACGCCTTTTGGCATTTTCGCAAGTGTAACGATAACATACTTATCCAGCGTTTCCTTGGTTGGAGGCGTACCGCCTTCACCCGTCCCTTCGCCACTGCCGCTTCCCGATGCTTCCGCGATAGGCATAACTTTAATTTTGCCAGCGACTTTACCAGCTCCATTAATATCTACTTCCGCCTTCATACCAGCGGAGAACTTCTCCAGATCTTCCTTGGCAAAGGTAGCTGCTACAACCAGATTGGATGTATCCGCAATCGTAGCAATCGGATCATACGCTTTCACGGCTGCACCCTTCTCTACCTGCACAGCAATAACGGTACCGCCAAACGGAGCTGTCAACGTGGCTTTGCCCAGTTGTTCCTCCAGATCAGCGAGTTCCTGGCGTAGTTCTTCAAACGCAATCGTTGATTCTTCGAACTCTACCGGGTCCATCTCATCCTTCTTGCGGAGTGTTTCCTTCATTTGAACTTCTGATTTGCGAATAGCCAGTTTCTTGCCACGGATCTCCTTCTCTACACTCTCCACATCAAGGACAGCAAGAAGTTGACCCTTTTTCACTTTATCCCCTGGTTTAACATTTAACTCTTTGATATGCATGCCATCAAGCGTGAAGTACACTTTCTCTTCCCGCTGACTCATCATCTTGCCACTACCACTTACTTTTTTCTCCAACGTTTCCGTCCGGACTTCATATTCCGGTTTCTTGGAGATCGTTGGTGGTGTGATAGGCGGAAGCACTTCTTCCTCTGTTTCTGACGGCAGCAATGAGCAGCCGGACATCGTTGCAACCATTATCGCACCGAGTACAATAATCGCTGCGCGTTTCCCCCTCTTCGGAGCGGCCCCTTTACTTGATAAATCTGCCGTCCGCCATTTCATAAACATGGTCCGCAACCTCCAAAATTGTAGGATCGTGTGTAGTCATACATATTGTTACTTGTTCTACTTCAATAATATTGCGGAATACGGCCATGACCTGAGCGCCCATCTTGGAATCCAGTTCCGCTGTAGGCTCATCCGCAAGCAACAATCTGGGTCTATGGGCAATCGCCTTGGCTATAGCCACCCGCTGTTGCTCTCCCCCAGACATCTCGAAAGGTCGATGCTTCACCCGTTTGGATAATCCAACCAGATCCAGACAGTGACCAACCCTGTCCTTCCACTCCGCTCGCGGAACGTCCGCCATGCGCAGCGACAGTTCTACATTTTCCCAAGCAGATAATAAGGGCATAAGGGCATACGCCTGGAAAATAAAACCGATCTCTTTGCGCCGCAAAGCGGTCCGCCGCCGGTCTCCCCAATCCTGAAGAGGCTGACCAGAGAACAGAATGTCTCCACTTGAAGGCTGATCCAGTCCACCGAGCATATTCAGTAGTGTTGTTTTGCCTGAGCCCGATCGCCCCTTCAGCATGACCAGTTGTTGCGGATTCACTTCCATATCAATGCCTTTGAGCACATGGATAATGCGACTGCCTGTCTGGAAACTGCGATGCACGTTACGCACCTCCAGTACAGGTCCATCATATGGAGGCAGCATATCCTTCTTTGGTTTGATCTTCTTCTGGGGTTCATCAACGGTAGTGACAGCAGCTGCAGCCACTTCATCTGAAGCGATTTCACTTTCAGGTAACGGAGGTTTACTCGTCGGGTAATCGTGTTCGTTGTTGTATGTATTTTCCCCCGACTCCGTCGATGCCTCCAATGGTGTTTCCCCCTGTTGATGTTCATCGCCTGACTGGCTCTTGGCAGGTCTTTTTCTGAGAAATAAATTCTTCATGCCAGCAATCACGCTCATCCTTTCTTGAAATCCCGTTCATTTCTTCAAAAAACCTAAAATTAGAAATCTGTTCCATCCTACACTGAATTATAAACGACCGATCACAACTAAAAGTTACAAGCTTTTTACAACGGTAGAGAGAAAAAGTTAATATTTTGATGAACAAACAAAAAAAGCACCCCAAAGTGCGGGATGCCTCTTGCATATTCGATGGTTTTGCCGCTATGACGGCAATCATTACAATTTTGATACCGTTCATTCCTGAACATTTTTTCGAGGTATCAATGATATTATTTACCAAATGAAGAAGGATCTTCACGCCAGGATTTAAGCAACTCAAAGTCACTCTCCTGAATCGTTCCCTGAGCCAAAGCCACATCCATCAGCGCCGTGTAATTGGACAACGTCTGAAGTGGAATTCCAGCATCTTCAAATGCTTTAACACCTTTATCCAGCTGGTAGCTGAAAATGGCAAGCACGGCGAGAGGTGTTGCACCTGCAACGCGTACAGCTTCTGCTGCTTTGATCGAACTTCCACCTGTAGAGATCAGATCTTCGATGACAACCACTTTCTGTCCTTCGGTAATCAGACCTTCGATCAGGTTCTCCTTGCCGTGTCCTTTCGCTTTATCGCGAATGTAAGCCATCGGCAGATTCAGCTTCTGAGCCACCCAGGCAGCATGCGGAATACCTGCGGTTGCTGTACCTGCGATGACTTCTGCATCCGGATACTGGTTCCGAATGATTGTTGCAAATGCTTCAGCGATATCGTTGCGAATCTCCGGATAGGACATCGTTAAGCGGTTATCACAGTATATTGGTGATTTGATGCCGGATGTCCATGTAAATGGCTGCTGCGGACGTAACGCCACGGCTTTAATTTTCAAAAGTTGGGAAGCAATATGATTCGGAATCTCATTCAGTTCGATCATGCGTTCAACATCTCCTTCAAAATGGTTTCTACCGCTTCTCGCGGATTGGGAGCGCCTGTAATGGGTCTGCCTACAACAATGTAATGACTGCCTCTGGCGATGGCTTCACCTGGGGTCAAGACGCGTGTCTGATCTCCCAGACCACTACCCGCTGGACGAATTCCTGGAGTAACGGTGTGAAAAGCACTGCCACACGCTGCCCGAATTGCGGGCACTTCCAGTGGAGAAGCAACAACCCCATCCAGTCCGGCCTCTTGGGCTAGTCCTGCATAACGGACCACCGCAGCTTCCACACTTCCCGGGATGCCAATCTCGTTATTCATCGTTTCCAGACTTGTACTGGTGAGTTGGGTGACTGCAATGATCTCGGGCTTGCTAAGGGAAGGATCGGCAGCGATTGCTGCCTCAGCACCTTCACGTGCAGCACGCATCATAAGGGCTCCACCCGCTGCATGTACATTGAACATGTCTACGCCAAGACGTGTGATACTCTCAGCTCCGCCACGAACGGTGTTGGGAATGTCATGCATTTTCACATCCAGAAAAACGGAGTAACCTTTGGATTTCAGCTCCCGAATAAAGTCAGGTCCCGCTGCGTAGAACAGCTGCATACCCACCTTGAGATAACAGGGAATGCCCTCAAGAGCTTGTACCAATTCTTGAGCTTCTTCCGCTCCAGGATAATCCAGTGCCACCATCAGACGGCCAGCCATTTCATTGAAACTCGCTTGATTCATCACCAGCGCTCCCTCCACTTGCTCATTTTTTCCGTTTTTACCCGATATAAAGGACATCCCGCCAGCCCGCAGGCTGACTGATGTCCTTCATCAGAGAGTTATTTATTTTACAAAGACAGGCATTGCTTCCGAAGAGAAGTTGATCGTTTGCAGCATGATCAACAGCGCACGAATCGTATCCAGTGAAGTCATACATACAATGCCGTTTTCTACCGCTTCACGACGGATACGGAATCCATCACGCTGCGGTGTTTTGCCTTTGGTGAGTGTGTTGAAGACAAAGTTTGCTTCGCCGCTACGGATCATATCCAGAATGTTCGGCGAACCTTCACTTAATTTGTTCACAGTCGTTACCGGAATGTTCGCTGCTTCAAGCGCAGCTGCTGTTCCGCCGGTAGCCATGATCTTGTAACCCAGTCTGTAGAAACCTTCGAGCAAAGGAACCGCTTCGTCTTTGTCTTTGTCTGCTACAGTTACTACGATCGCTCCGGTTGCCGGAATTTTCATTCCTGCGCCAATGAGACCTTTGAACAACGCTTTAGCGTAATTCGGGTCACGACCCATAACCTCACCTGTAGACTTCATCTCAGGTCCGAGGGTTGGCTCTACACGACGCAGCTTCGCGAAGGAGAAGACCGGAACTTTAACAGATACATGATCCGATTCAGGCCACAGCCCGTCAACATAACCAAGATCTTTTAGTTTCACACCCAGAATGGCTTGTGTTGCCAAGTTCGCCATCGGAATGTTGGTTACTTTACTCAGGAATGGTACGGTACGGGATGAACGTGGGTTCACCTCGATAATGTACACTTGGCCATCATGGATAACAAACTGGATGTTGACCAAACCTACCGTTTTCAGTTCTTTCGCAATTTTGATTGTAATCTCTACAATTTTCTCTTTCAAATCCTGGGACAGATGTTGAGGAGGATATACCGCGATGGAGTCACCAGAGTGAACCCCTGCACGCTCGATATGTTCCATGATTCCCGGAATCAATACCGTTTCACCATCACAGATGGCGTCAACCTCAACTTCTTTACCCATCATGTAACGGTCAATCAGGACCGGATGCTCCGGATTGATTTTAACCGCCTGTTCCATGTATGTCAGCAATTCAGCATCGGAGTATACAATCTCCATCGCACGACCGCCGAGTACATAGGAAGGACGAACCAGTACCGGGTAGCCCAGACTTTGAGCTGTTTCTACCGCATCATCAACGGAAATGACTGTTTTACCTTTTGGCTGTGCAATCTCCAGACGGGAGAGCAGACGTTCGAACTTCTTACGGTCCTCCGCCTCATCGATGCTTTCCAGATCGGTTCCGAGAATCGTTACACCTGCATTACGCAATGGTGCTGCCAGGTTGATGGCTGTTTGACCACCAAACTGTACGATAACTCCTACTGGCTTCTCCTGTTCGATCACGTTCATGACATCTTCGAAGAAGAGCGGTTCAAAGTACAGGCGATCCGATGTATTAAAGTCCGTAGACACCGTCTCCGGGTTATTGTTGATAATGACTGCTTCATAGCCTGCTTTTTGCAATGCCCATACTGCGTGTACAGTTGAGTAGTCGAACTCGATCCCTTGACCGATCCGGATTGGTCCTGAACCCAGCACCACAACTTTTTTCTTGTCTGAAGGGATAACTTCATTTTCTGTCTCGTAAGTTGAGTAGTAATATGGCGTTGTGGCTTCGAACTCAGCTGCACATGTATCTACCATTTTGTACACTGGGCGCAGGTTCTCTGCTTCCCGACGAGTTCTAACTTCCGCTTCAGTTGTTAATGTGCCTCCTGGTTGACCTTGCGCACGCAGTTCAGCAATGGCACGGTCTGTAAATCCAAGGCGTTTCGCTTGATACAGAATGTCGGAAGACAATTCGGATTCTTCACGAATGCGATCTTCGAATGCGATCAGACCTTCGATTTTGTCCAGGAACCACCAGTCAATCTTGGTCAGATCCTGTAGCTGTTGCAACGTATAACCTCTGCGGAATGCTTCGGCAATCAGGAAGATACGCTCATCATCTGCTTTGATCAGACGCTCGTTCAGGGTAGCTTCGTCCAGCGTTTCAGCATCCTTCAGGTAGAGGCGATGTACGCCAATTTCCAGGGAACGAACTGCTTTGTGAATCGACTCTTCGAATGTCCGGCCAATAGCCATTACTTCGCCTGTTGCTTTCATCTGAGTTCCCAGTTTACGGTTCGCCGAGATGAACTTGTCGAACGGCCAGCGTGGGATTTTGCTCACGATGTAATCCAGTGTAGGCTCAAAGCAAGCATACGTTTGGCCTGTTACCGGGTTCACGATTTCATCCAACGTGTAACCCATCGCAATTTTGGCAGCCATTTTTGCAATCGGATAACCCGTTGCTTTGGAAGCCAGAGCTGATGAACGGCTTACCCGTGGATTTACTTCGATAACATAGTATTGGAAGCTGTGTGGGTCCAGTGCAAACTGTACGTTACATCCACCCTCGATGTTCAGGGCACGGATGATTTTCAGGGAAGCTGAACGCAGCATTTGATATTCACGGTCCGACAGAGTTTGGCTTGGTGCTACAACGATACTGTCGCCTGTGTGAACACCTACCGGGTCAAAGTTTTCCATGTTGCAGACAACGATACAGTTATCGTTTTTGTCCCGCATCACTTCATACTCGACTTCTTTCATACCTGCAATGCTCTTCTCGACCAGACATTGCCCAATCGGGCTGTAACGAATTCCCGCTGCCACCGTCTCGCGCAGCTCTTCTTCGTTCGCACAGATTCCGCCGCCTGTTCCGCCCAGTGTATAGGCTGGACGCACGATGATTGGATAACCAATCTCATTCGCAAATTCAAGTGACTCTTCAAGTGTCGTTACGATGACACTCTCTGGTACAGGTTGTTCCAATTCACGCATCAGGTCACGGAACAGATCACGATCTTCCGCTTTCTCGATGGATGTCAGCTGTGTTCCGAGCAATTTCACATTTTCACGTTCCAGCACGCCAGCACGAGCCAGCTCTACAGCCATGTTCAGACCTGTTTGACCACCCAGTGTTGGCAACAATCCATCTGGACGCTCTTGACGAATGATTTGGGTCACAAAATCCAGTGTGATAGGCTCGATGTATACTTTGTCAGCCATGTTTGTATCCGTCATAATGGTCGCCGGATTGCTGTTGATAAGTACAACTTCCACGCCTTCTTCTTTCAGAGCCTGGCAAGCTTGTGTACCGGCATAGTCGAACTCGGCCGCTTGACCGATGACGATTGGACCGGAACCAATCACCAGGATTTTTTTGAGATCTTTGTTAATCGGCATGTTATTGTGCTCCTTTCACTGCGGCTGCCAATACGGCTTGACGCGGCTTTTGCGGGTTAGTGATCTTGTGCTCGCGAATCATCTCGATGAAGCGGTCGAACAGATAGCTGTTGTCGTAAGGACCCGGGGCTGCTTCAGGGTGATATTGAACCGAGAATGCCGGGAATGATTTATGTTTCAGACCTTCAATGGTCTTATCGTTATTGTTGATATGTGTAACTTCCAGATCTGTACTCTTCACAGACTCTTCGTTTACGGTAAATCCATGGTTCTGGGATGTGATGAAACAACGTCCGCTCTCCAGTTCTTTCACCGGGTGGTTTCCTCCGCGATGTCCAAACTTAAGTTTTTCGGTGTCTGCTCCTGCCGCAAGTGCGAACAACTGGTGACCCAGGCAGATGCCGAAGATCGGGTATTCGCCAAGCAGTTCACTGATCATGTTAACTGCGTGAGGTACGTCTTTCGGGTCCCCAGGGCCGTTGGACAGTTGAATTCCGTCCGGGTTCAGGCGACGAATCTCGTCTGCTGTTACATCGTGTGGAACAACAACAACGTCACAGTTACGTTTGCTGAGTTCGCGCAAGATTCCTGTTTTAGCACCATAATCCACGAGCACAATACGCTCAGCCGTTCCCGGGCTGTTGTAGACATGCTCTGTAGAAGTCATTGGCACTTGGTTACGCAGCTCGGCAATGGTAGTATCTCCCATCATCTCCAGCAGTTCTTCCACAGGCTTCGATCCTGTTGTGAGAATTCCCTTCATTGTGCCGTGGTGACGAATCCGGCGAGTCAACATGCGTGTATCAATTTCGCTGATTCCTACGATGCCGTATTCTTTGAGCAGATTGTCTACGCTGTATTCCGCACGCCAGTTACTCGGCGTTGGCTCATGACGACGCACAACAAAACCGTGTACGTATGGACGAATCGACTCAAAGTCATCACGCGTAATGCCGTAGTTTCCGATCAGCGGATACGTCATGGTCACGATTTGACCGCAATAGGAAGGATCCGAAAGCACCTCTTGATAGCCTGTAATTCCCGTATTAAAAACGACCTCACCTGTAGTTTCACCTTCAGCACCAAATGCTTTCCCGGTGAACAGCGTGCCGTCTTCCAACAATAATCTTGCCTGTGCCTGCATCCCATTTCACTCCTCTGTGTTTATCAACGTTGAATGCATTGGGGTTGAACATTCTGGAAACTTCGTGCGGCTCCGCTGACAGAAAACCCTTTGATCGCTGTTATCCCCGGATTACTTTTTATCATTTTTCAAATGATGTAATCCGGTGATAAAGGCGAACGCTTTGCTTCTTCGGGTCTTTTCTGTCCGCTCCGCAGTTACGTTGGTGTCCAAGTTCAAAATCATGACATTCAACTTTGCTTTGTTTCGTATGTTAGACTCTCGGCATGATTTGCCTCGAGTTAGTTGAAAAGATGTTACTTTTGTACAAATTGTAGATTAAGTTTTAGAGTTAGAGCTAGATTTAAAAAGATTTGTTGTTTTAAAAAAGTTAAGAGTTACTGTTGCGGATTTAAAGAGTTAAAGATATAGCGTTACTAATTTATCAATTTACTAAATTACCGTTTTACTGTTGTACCGTGTTATTCCACACGCTTTTGCCATCCACCCATGTTTGTGTGGCCCAGCCTTTCAGCTTCCAGCCTGTGAATGGTGTGTTTCTTCCTTTGGTTGCAAACGTTGCAGGATCAACTGCTTTTTCCTCGTTCAGGTCAATCATCGTGATATCGGCTGGTGCTCCCTCTTCCAGTTTGCCTGTATCCAGTCGGAATACACGTGCCGGATCAGCTGTCATGCGTTTCACCAGGAATTCCAAGCTCCACAGTCCTGTTTCCACAAACTTGGTGTACAGCAGCGGGAAGGCTGTTTCGAATCCTACGATTCCGAAAGGTGCCAGCTCCATGCCTTTGGCTTTCTCTTCTTCACTGTGTGGCGCGTGATCAGTTACGATCATGTCCAGCGTGCCGTCCAGCAAACCTTCGATACACGCCTGCACATCGCGTGGTGAGCGCAGCGGTGGGTTCATTTTCCAGTTGGCGTCCATGCCCGGGATATCTTCATCCGACAACACCAGATGGTGTGGACATACCTCAGCAGTTACTTTAATGCCGATGGACTTCGCTAGACGAATCAAGCGAACCGATTGCTCTGTACTTACGTGACAGACATGGTAGTGAACTCCTGTTGCTTCTGCGAGCAAGATATCACGGCCAACGTGGATGGCTTCGGATTCATTCGGAATCCCTTTGATGCCGTGACGTTTTGAAAACTCACCTTCTGTCACATATCCACCAACAACCAGTGAGTCATCTTCACAGTGTGCGATCACGGGCATATCCATGCTTGCCGCGAGGCTCATGGCATCTTTCATCATTTGAGCGTTTTGTACGCCTACACCGTCATCTGTGAATCCAATAGCGCCTGCTTCTTTTAATGCGGCAAAATCGGTAAGTTCACGACCCAGTTCATTTTTTGTAATGGCTGCATAAGGCAACACTTTAACCAGATCAGCTTCTTTGGCTTTATCCAATACCAGTTTCACAACTTCCGCTGTATCTGTAACTGGTCTCGTGTTCGGCATGCAAGCGATTGTTGTAAAACCACCTTGTGCTGCTGAACGGGCACCTGTCTCGATCGTCTCTTTGTGTTCGAATCCAGGTTCACGCAGATGCACGTGCATATCGATCAATCCCGGAATGACCAGTTTGCCTGATGCGTCTGTCACACTTTGCGCTGACTTTTCGGCATCCAGTACGGCTTGGTCTTCCAGACCAGCGATCTTTTTAATTTTACCTTCATCTATAATGATGGTTTTCCGTTCAAGTTCCCCTTGTTGGTTCAAGACGTTTGCGTTTTTTATAATCTGTAGCATAATTGCCCTCCGCTTCGGTTCTGTCCGGCTTACCAGGCAAGCCGGTTGATTTTCTTTATCGTGTACTCTCTTATTGCTCTATAAGAACTACCGTACCGTCAGCCTATGACCTACAGCCAGACCCTGTTACAGTTTCATCGCACGTTCCATAACCGCCATGCGGATTGGAACGCCGTTTGCCATCTGCGGGAAGATCCGCGATGCTTCACTTTCCACAACCGCGTCATCTACCTCGACGTTGCGATTCACTGGAGCAGGGTGCATGATAATGGTGCTTGGTTTTAGGCGTGATGCCCGTTCTTCCGTCAATCCGTAGTGTTCGCGATAATCCTCAGCTGAAGTAATTAAGCCATGTTGATGACGTTCCAGTTGAACACGAAGCATCATGACTACATCTGCATCCAGCGCTTCTTCAAGACCGACATAAGGAGCATGCTCTGCGAGTTCCGGTGCCTGCATCGTTTGCGGTGCACAGAAGCGTACATCTGCACCAAACTTTTGCAGTGCCCACAGGTTGGAACGAGCTACACGGCTATGCAGGATGTCACCAATGATGGAAACACGCAAGCCTTTCAGTTCGCCAAACGCTTTCCTCATCGTGTAGAGATCCAGCAACGCCTGTGTGGGATGCTCATTGTTGCCGTCTCCGGCGTTCACGAGTGGTACATTCACTTTCTGAGCCAGTTGTTGCAGAACCCCTGCCGGTTTCAACCGGATCACGCCTGCATCAATGCCCATCGACTCAAGTGTTCGTACCGTATCGTAGATGGACTCTCCTTTTTCCACACTGGATGCGGCTGCCGTAAAGTTCAGCACTTGTGCGCCCAGACGTTTCTCTGCCATTTCGAAGGAGAAGCGGGTACGTGTGCTGTTCTCGAAGAACATGTTCGCAACGAAGCGTGATTCCAGTACAGGAACCAGTTTCTCTTTCTGCGCTTCCCAGTGAGCCGCTCGGTTAAGAATGGACTCGATTTCTCCTCGACTAAGTTCCTTCAGTCCAAGCAAGCTTCGGTCTCTCAATGCTGTCTGTGTAATCATTATGCTTGCTCCCCCCGGTTCTGAGTGATCTTGACTTCGTCCTGTCCGTCCGTTTCCATGAGTGCAACTTCAATCTCCTCTGATTTGGAAGTCGGCACATTCTTGCCGATAAAATCAGGTCGAATCGGAAGTTCCCGGTGTCCGCGGTCTGCGAGTACAGCCAGCTGAATGTTCTGCGGTCTTCCACAGTCCATCAGGGCATCCATCGCTGCGCGAATCGTCCGTCCGGTATAGAGCACATCATCGAACAAAATCACTTTTTTGTTATGGATCGAAAGTGATTCAGGTGTCATAATCAACATTTCCTTGCGATTCGCTTTATTTTCGTCCAAGCGGTCATCGCGGTAAGGAGTCACATCCAGTTCTCCCCAGGGGACTTTGGCGCCTTCGATTTCTTCAATCTTGGCGGCAATCCGTTCTGCCAGGTAAACCCCGCGTGTACGGATACCAACCAACACACAATCGTCGATTCCTTTGTTTTTCTCCAATATCTCATGGGCAATCCGTGTTAATGCGCGGCGGATCGCCGTCTCATCCATAATGACATGTGTCTCTGTGCTCATGCGTTCAGCCTCCTCAGGATTTCCCTTCAGCATCATGGCCCCGTGACGAGGAGAAAAAAAAAGACTCCTTGCCGTGTTTATTGGCAAGGAGTCTCCGAACTTCAGACCGCTCTGAAGAAAGTTTACTCTCGGGGATGCATCGCTTCATTTGCCGCAGCAAAAAAACGATGTATCGTTCACGTTACCTTGCCAGTCTCACGGGACTGATTTAAAGGTGCTATTCATGTCGTTCATATTGCAGAACCTCACAGGGTTCTGTAATCAATATGTCCGTTTGTCTTCATGAATTATGACAGAAAGACAACCCCCTGTCAACACCTCACCATCGCAGGTGAAAACCCTCTGCTACGTTCTTCTTAGAATCAGCAGTTAGGCTGAAAAACATCCATGCACAATACATCTCATTGGTTATTCATAATTATACAGCATTTCTGCATATTTATCCATAGGCAAATGAGAAATTTGATATAACCAAAATAAACCTCTGACAATACTCAAGTAGAGACAAAACACTTCTTTTTAGAACAAACGGTGAGTTTCATTTTACGCAATATATGAAGGCTCTGAATTAGTACCAAGTGAAATGGGTACAGTTTATAAACATGAACCCATTATTAGATACTGCAATAATGCCGATATACATAAGATTCACAAATTTACGATATAGAAATAAGTTACGCCCTACATTTATGTACATTTAGGAGGAAGTCATGCGTCACATTTGGCACGTTTACAAAACAGACTGGTTACATATTCTGAAGGTTCCCACAGGTATATTTCTAATTGCGGCTATTATTCTACTGCCCGGGGTGTATGACTGGGTCAACGTGAAGTCCGTCTGGGACCCATACAGTAATACCCAGGGGATCAAAATTGCGGTGACAACTGAGGACAAGGGTGCGACTGTTGAAGGAACCCATGTTAATATCGGAGACGAACTGGTATCCAGCCTTAAACACAACGAAAAGCTGGGCTGGACTTTTGTGGACCAGGCTGAGGCTAATCGGGGTGTGCAAACTGGAGAGTATTATGCAAGCCTGCTCATTCCGGGGGACTTTTCATCCAAAATTACAGGCATCGTTGATGGGAAGCTGGAGCGACCGGAAGTAATCTATACCGTCAATGAGAAGGTGAATGCCATTGCTCCTAAAATCACAGGCTCTGGTGTATCTGCCATAACAACACAAATCAATGAAAATTTCACTGAAGCCGTCAGTGAGGCCGTTCTGACCAAGCTGAATGAAGCCGGGGTTGAGATTAATTCCCAGCTTCCAACATTACGCAAAATGGAGAATGGCATTTTTACGCTGGAGAAAAATCTTCCGGCTATTCAAGCCGCAGGTCAAAAGGTTCTGGAAGTAGAAAAAGCCATGCCCGAGATTGTAAAAGATGCTCAAAAGATCGTTGAAATCGAGAAAAAACTGCCTGAAATCAATGAAGCAGCACAGTATGTGCTCAAGGTGCAGGAGTATTGGCCACAAATTAATGATGCGGCTTCCGAAGTGCTGGCTATTCAAGGGCGGATACCGGATATACAAAAAGCGGTAGAACGCATTCGAGAAGTGGATGAAAACTTTGGCCAGGTATCAGATGTCATCCAAACGGCGCTGGATAAAACCAACAAAGCTCTGTCTATCGTAACGGCCGCAGAGCAAGATTTGGACAAAGTATCACAAATAGCTGGCAACGGGATTGAGCTTGCAGAGGGATTAAATCAGTTCGTGGATTCCAGTGAAGAAGCGTTTCAGACAATTGGCCCGACGATCCGCCAAAATCTGCTGTTGGTGCAGCAGATTACTAACGCTGCTGGAGACGTATTTGCACAATTG
Organism: Paenibacillus sp. FSL H7-0940; assembly: GCF_037979415.1. Lineage (NCBI taxonomy): Bacteria > Bacillati > Bacillota > Bacilli > Caryophanales > Paenibacillaceae > Paenibacillus > Paenibacillus sp. FSL H7-0940. Next base: position 836,435 of record NZ_CP150280.1, on the reverse strand, counting down.
CAAAATTCGGATCTTAATAACCTTCCTACAGTAGAAGATCTCGACCGGATTGCTTCACGTTTAGGGGTTGCGGTAAAATTCGTGGACAGTATGGCAGAACTACTGGGCAACATCAATAACTTGCTTCCAAACCAACCACTTGCCGATAAAATCACACAACTGAACTCCATTTCAGATAAACTTCAGTTGCAGATCCGCTTGGCTGGCATCATCAGTGATGCCATGCGTCGTAATACAACTCCACCAACAGACGTAATCGCTCAGTTAAATACTCTCTCGAAGGACATCAGCAGCGGGATTGGCAATATCTTAAACACCTATGAAAGTGAAATATCGCCTGCACTTGCAGCTGGTGCCGATAAGCTCAGGTCTACCCTCTCCACCTCAGTAGAAACTCTGCAAGGAGCAAAAGATCGTATTCCGGATATTGCGGACATTCTTGCATCAGCCAAAGAAGGAATTACGTTTGGGCAGGCCGAGTTGACAAAAATCCAGAGCGAACTGCCTCAAATACAATCTAAGATCCATGAGATATCAGAGACACTCGCGAACAAAAGTGAAGGTTTTATCCAAGCTTTAAACACAGTGTCTTCATTAATTCGAAACGATCTGCCCAAGCTGGGAAACAAACTGAACGAAGCAGCTGATTTTGTTCGTAATGATCTGCCTAATGCCGAGAAACAGATAGGCAAGGCATCCGATTTTGTCCAGAACCAACTTCCCGAGGTCGAAAAAGGAGTACATCGTGTTGCCACGCTGGTACGTGATGATCTGCCAGCATTGGAAAGTGCCATCAGTAAGGCTGCCGACAAACTTCGGGAAGTCGAAGGTAATAACCAGTTTGCCGAGCTCGCCAAACTTTTGCGTGGCGATATCGAAGAAGAAAGTGCTTTCCTTTCGAGTCCCGTGCAAATCAAAGAACAACAGCTTTACCCAATTCCGAATTATGGATCGGCCATGTCACCATTTTATGGTGTGCTGTCCTTGTGGGTTGGCTCAACACTGCTGATTTCTCTGCTTCGTGCCGAAGCTGAGAATCCAGGGGGCAAGTTCCGGGGATATGAATTGTATCTTGGACGTCTCGCTACTTTTCTGACCATTGGGTTACTTCAGGCGATATGTGTCAGCCTGGGAGATATTTTAATCCTGGGTACCTATGTCGCAGATAAACTGTGGTTTGTCCTGTTTGCCATGCTGGTGAGTGCCGTATTTGTCACTATAACGTACACGCTGCTGTCCGTATTTGGAAATATCGGAAAAGGGATCGCCATTATCTTCATGGTGTTCCAGTTCTCCAGCTCCGGCGGTACGTTCCCAATCAGCATGACATCACCCTTTTTCCAAGCATTGAATCCGTTCATGCCCTTCACGTATGCGATCAGTCTGCTGCGTGAGTCGGTCGGCGGCATATTGTGGTCTACTGCCATCAAGGATATTCTGTGGTTGTGTATGTTCATCGCGCTGAGTCTCATTGTTGCTCTCGCTTTGAAACGTCCACTCAGCAGTCTCACCAAACGTTCAGCCGAGAATGCCAAAAAGACCAAAATTATTGCTTAACTCATTTGCTCAACACTAAATAAGATAAGGCCATTGGACTTTCCATCCAATGGCCTTTTCTCGTTTCATTATATGAATCGATACATTTACTATTTGATTAATTCACTGAGCGTTCCTGTTCCAACTGATCATAGGATTGTTTAATTGTTGTTAATGTTTCTACATGGCGATAGATGTTGTTACTTGCCGTAACGATAACACATAACATGATCAAGCCTATAACCACTTTTTTCCCCAATCCCGGACGAAGGCTGATGACGAAACCTCCACCCAACAGGAAGAACGCAAACAGATAATGTCCCGCATACAGGTACATATCGTATTGAAACACAGCTAGACCAAAGCCCACGACTACATGAAGCAAAAAGGCAAACAAAATATATGGCACAAGGGTCCACACTTCTCGTTCACGAATGCCTTTAATGAAGCCCATGAATGCCAGTAGTAAAATAAAGATACCTGTCATCTGCACATGGATTGGATTGGAACGGGATAGATCCGTAACAAAGGCCGCCATGCCCGGGTCCAGTAAATGCATTTTCGGTGTCAGCATCGGATTAATAGTTAACATGTTCAATGCTTTCCAGTGAACAGCGAACTGGAATGGCGTTGCATAGCTGGTTCCACCATTTTGAATGCCCAACAGCCAGTTACTAACCCAGCTGCGACCTCCAAAGGCAACGTACTGGACGCCAGTTAATACGACGATGATCAGAACCGCTAATGCCATGATACCGATGTATTTTTTCAAATTCGCCTTATTGCGCCATGCATGCATATTGAAGAATGTGGCAGCAGCAAATGGTACGATATTGGTCGAGGTTAGTCCAAAGTTAATCGATGTAAGCAATGCATTGGGTACATAACGTACGTCCTGACGCTCACGAGTATACTGCATGTAAACCACCGACAACAGAATAACAAACTGTACATAAGGATACGAATCCGGGATCAATGCAGTAAACATTAAGTAGGAACTGAAACCAAACAATAAGGCAAACAGTAGCGGTACGATGGTCGGTTTATCTTCTTTTTGACTCAGGAACAGATACGCCAGCACCACCGAACCCGCATTCACCAGCGATTGCAGGATTAGAAAGAACCAGTTGCCTCCCAGCAGTTTCGCTACAGCCGCAAGGGTGACAGCGAGAAAGGAAATCAGCGGATGGATCACTGAAGAACTGTTGTCCCCATAATACATTGAAGGATCAAAGTTGAATAAATTGATTGGAAACAGCGTTGTATTAAATGGGGTATACGCCCCAAGCACCTCTGCATTATTTTCAATGTACAGAACATACGAGCCGTTCATTAAACCATAGAACAGAGCAAATCCCGCAAACAGGTAAAAAGCTGTCCAGTTGGCTCTGCGATTATAAAATAAGTAATCTAAAAAGTTCATGCTTTCATTTCACATCCTGATTAATTAAGTTCTAAAATACCAATAAACATAGGCCACCCATAATACATGCCACGCCTATCCAGCGTAAAGGGCCCACGGTCTCTTTAAATATCAGCCGAGCTATGATAAGAGTCCACACATATGTTAATGCGTTTGCAGGCAACACTACGGTTAATGGAAGAAACTTCAGCAATACAATATTCAGCAACGCGCCCGTTCCGTAGAATCCAAGTCCCATGAGTACATGCAGACGATTGCGACTGGAAGCATAAGCTTTCAGTCCGGCCCCACCCAGTGCACCACACAACGTCATGACAATTAATACGGCAACCATCCAGCTATCGATCAACACTGGTTAGTGTCACCCCGATTCCAAGCAACACAACTGCTGCCAGCTTCTGCATCGTAATTTCTTCCCCAAGCAAAAAATACCCATAAATTAAGGCAAATACATAGCTGGCACACATCAGAGGATAAGCAACTGAGAGTTTTTCCAGAGCAAAAGCTTTAATCATCAAAATCGCTCCAAGTCCATAACACAGAAAACCTACACCCAGGTAAATCCACTCGGTTAGTCCCCATTTCCAGAACAATTGACCCGTTGCTGTCAGAAAAGCGGAAACGAGCATTAACCATTTACCAGTATGACGCGATTTTATTTCCCCCACGTTAATGCCTCCATGTCCGGAACACGCTTGTTAATAAAGTATCGTTGACTCACAAGTTGCATGACGGGAAGGTCGGATAAGGAGTCAGAGTAGGAACATGACTGGTCATAATCAATGACCATATTCTTTTCACTCAGATAAGCCTGAATTCGGCGTACCTTCTCTTCCCCTTTGCAATTGCTGCCATCAACTCTGCATGTGTAACCATTCTCATGACGGACAAGTTCAGTTCCAATTACATGATCCACCCAGGGAAAATTATTAAAGTATTTCATATAGGCATGCGGAGATGCAGTTACCAGCAAGACATGATACCCTGCTTCTTTGCGATGTTGCATCTCTACACTGGCCTCGGCAAAAATGGACGTACGCAAGCGAGTATCAAAGAAATATTCGAGATCTTTTTCAGACATACGCTCAATTTCTTGAAAGTAGGATCGTTTGACTTGTTCAACCGTCATGAAGCCTGCCTTGAATAACACGGTATGTAATGCAATGACAGGTAATCTCCATACCTGCCACGGGTAACGGCGAACACCGTAATGCACAAATTGAAACATGGAATCACTGCGTATGATCGTTTTATCAATATCAAAAATTGCGACTTTCGTGCTTTTCACCCTGATCCCCCTCAGCCTTTATTCAAAGATTGCAAAGATTGTAACAACACTTATCACATACAACATAACCGTAATTAATATAGGCTTGTCCTCAAACAGCACACGATCGGGCGAACCTCCCTGGTTCTTCATGTGGATCAGATACAGGTAACGGAACATGCCGTAAATGACCAATGGAATCGTCCACATGAGATGAATGGTTCGATCTGAAGTGAATGTGAACAGGGAATAACTGATAATCGTAGCTGTCGTCACAATTGTATTGAATTGATCCAGTAATGTAATGGAGTAGTTATCCAAAACCTTACGATGTGATCCCGTATTTCCCTCAAGCAACGTGAGTTCATTTCTGCGTTTTCCAATGGCCAAAAACAACGACAACAGCATGGTACAGATCAAAAACCACGGCGTGAATGGCACATGGATCAGCACACCACCTGCAATGGCACGAAGTACAAAGCCGGCTGCAATGGTCATCATATCCAGGATAACGAGATGTTTCAGCACAAATGAATACGATACATTCAACAGGAAATAGACGATACATAACACCCCGAATAGAGGGTTCATCATGAAGGCCGTTCCTACGGAAAGGATTAATAGAATAATGCCAAACAACAAAGCATGACTCGGATTCACCTGCCCAGAAGCCATAGGACGATACCTTTTCACCGGATGCTGTCGATCCCTGTCCCGGTCTACAAAGTCATTTAAAATATACACACAGCCTGCAACAAGGCTAAATAGAATAAAACCAAGCAACGTCGCAAGAATGGTTTCAGTCCGAATCTCCTCAAAAGAAAATAGTAACGCAGCAAATAACAGCAGATTTTTAGTCCACTGTTTGGGTCTTAACAATCTGATTAATCCTGACACTGTACTGCCTGTTCCTGTAGCCGGTGAGGACACCGTACTTGTTCGTGATGATAACAATTGTAATAACTCCCTTCAACAACAACTTCTGTATATAAGAAATAACGTAAAGATCTAATCATATGTTGCTTGTATAATTTTGTAAAGGGAGTAAATGAAAAAATTCTAATATGGGCATAAAAAAAGAGACCGTTTCCGGTCTCTTCGTTAGTACATGATTTAACTATTGGGTGATGCGATTAAAATTCAAATTGTACGTCGCTCAGACGACGTTTGATCTCAGCAATAACACGTTTCTCTTCCTCTTCACCCTTCGCTTCAAAGGTTACGGAGAAACGAACAAAGTTACCGGCATCATCCCAAGGTACGGATGAGATCAGTTTCTCACGGATCAGGAATTGGGAGAAATCTTCGCCGGATTCAAAGCGACGTCCGCCAACCACACCTTTTGGTGCTTCTACATACAGGAAGAATGAACCTTTAGGTTTTTCAGCCTGGAAGCCCAGTTCGTTCAGTACGGCAACGAGCATGTCGTGACGACGGGAATATTTCTCTGCAATTTTTTCCGTGATCTCAGGGTGATTCAATCCATAAGCAGCAGCCTTTTGAATCGCGATAAACTGACCGGAGTCATTGTTGTCCTTCACGTCACTGAATGCTTTGACTACAAGCGGGTTACCCGCTACGAATCCGATTCTCCAACCCGTCATGTTGTAGGACTTGGATAGAGAGTGCAGCTCTACGCCAACATCCTTCGCACCAGGTACCGACAAGAAGCTGAACGGTTTTTTGCCATCATACGTCAATGCTGCATATGGAGCATCATGTACAACCACAACATTGTATTTCTTAGCCCATTCCACAACTTCAGTGAAGAACTCCACCGTCGCGCTTGCGCCTGTTGGGTTGTTCGGATAGTTCAGGTAGAGCAACTTCGCACGTTTTGCGATGTCTTCCGGGATAGCCGTCAGATCAGGCAAGAAGTTGTTCTCTTTCGTCAATTGGATGTTGAACACTTCTCCACCCAGATACTTCGTATGTGTACCCATAACCGGGTAACCTGGAACGGTCATGATTGTCACATCACCCGGATTGATGAAGCATGAAGGCATCATAGCCAAAGCCGGTTTGGAACCAATGGAGTGTACGATCTCAGTATCTGCATCGATACCTTCTACGTTGAATACGTTTTTCAGGTAAGAAGCAGCAGCAGCCTTGAATTCAGGAATACCATTATCGGCATAACCACGGTTCTCAGGTCTGGAAGCTTCTTCTGCAAGTGCAGCTACAATGCCTGCATCCGCCATTTCGTCCGGTTCACCTACACCAAGGTCGATCAGTTCCACATCGGGAAAATCTTTTTTGGCCGAAGCTTTGGCACGTTTGATTTTCTCGAATTTATAAATGTTCGTGTCTTTACCATAGTTGGAGCCACCGATACGGTCGGCAAAATTAGTCTGAATGTAAGTTTCTTGATATTTATCGATACTCATAACGTTGTTCATCTCCTCATTTGACGCAAATTTCTACACTTTAATATGAAGCATTTGCGTGATCAAAGCCATGGACAAAGTATCCGAACATTTGTACTTTCTTGGAACTGTTAACGACTGCGCAGCGAGGCAAGCACGTCTTCCATATCTTGCGGAATCGGAGCTGAAAATTCAAGGTATTCTCCCGTTGTTGGATGCACAAATCCAAGAATAGCCGCATGAAGAGCCTGTCCTTGCATTTTGATGCCTTTATTCCGTCCATAAGTTGGATCTCCTACAAGCGGGTGACCGATAAATTTCATGTGAACCCGAATCTGGTGAGTACGTCCTGTCTCCAGTTTCAATTCCAGCAAGGTGTAATCATTAATTCGCTCTGTAACGGTAAAATGAGTAACGGCATGTTTACTGTTACGTTCTGTGACCGTATACATTTTGCGGTCATTGGTATCTCGTCCAATTGGTGCATCAATGGTCCCTTGATCATGATTAAGATGACCATGAACAAGCGCAATATACCGTCTATTCACCGTATGTTCCTTCAACTGAGCAGCCAGTGATGCATGAGCACGATCGTTCTTGGCAGCCATGATCAGGCCGGATGTATCCTTATCGATACGGTGCACAATACCCGGGCGCAACTCTCCATTAATACCCGAGAGGTCTTTGCAGTGATGCATAAGTGCATTAACGAGGGTACCCGACGTATGTCCTGGTGCCGGATGCACCACAAGACCACGCTGTTTGTTAATCACGATCAGGTCGCTGTCTTCATATACCACTTCCAGCGGAATATCTTCGGCAACGATCTCAACGGCAGCCGGTTCAGGAATCTGTAGTTCAATCAGATCACCTTCGGATAACTTGGCATTGGCTTTGACAACAGCACCATTTACAGTAACCATCCCGTCTCCGATCCACAATTGAACTTGGGAGCGAGATACGTTATCCACGGCTTCCGTAATATATTTGTCAATTCGTTCTTTTTTATGTTCAGCGGCAACGGTCCATTCCATACGTTCATTGCCATTCATTAGTTCTTCGTCGTTAATCTGTTCCTTATTCGGATTACTCATGATGTTCATTCCCTTCAATCTTCGCGGCTGCTTTTTCGCGCCGTCCTTCAAGCAATGTCTCCACTATGATCAACCCTACACCGATGCAGATTGCCGAATCGGCGATGTTAAAAATGGGAAACGTATAACTTCCAAAATTAAGTTGTACAAAATCTACAACTTCTCCGGTCAATGCCCGGTCAAGGAAGTTGCCAATTGCTCCACCAAGCACCAAACTAAGCGCCACAGGCAGCAATTTGTGCGGGGTATCTTTTACCTTTTGCAAATACCAAATCAAGGCAACGACCACAATCAACGTAACCACAATAAAGAACCAACGCTGGTCTTGCAGAATGCCAAATGCTGCTCCTGAGTTACGATGTGATGTGATGACAAAGAAATTGCCGATGACCGGAATTTCTTCTCTGAGTTCCATCCGGGTTGCAATCAGATACTTGGTTCCCTGATCCAATAAAAATACGATAAAAGCAAGGATATAATACACCACGTTTGTTTGTCACTCCGTTCTTGTCTTTTCCAAACGATACCAGGCTTACGCCAGACTTGTTTATTGTAGCACAGCTGTTTGGAAATCGTCCACGACGCGCTACATCGCAATGCTTATGGCAAAAACGATAACATTTCCCTTCTGTAATCTTGCCCTCAATGGCACATCCTACAATAGAGTCAAAATCCGGATTCCAGCATGAAAGCAGAAAGGGGAAAATCATGTCACATTTTACTAACGAACAACTGCAATTTTTACGTTCCCAACTGATGTCCGATAAACGCGATATTGAACATAGACTGTCGGAAACCGAGCATTATGGCCTTGGAGACTCCCTTAAACTACAGACAGGTGAATTATCACCAATTGATAACCATCCTGGCGACATAGCTACGGAGGTGTATGAACGCGAGAAAGATATTTCCCTGCTGGAACATGATGAATTCCAATTGGAACGAATCGATTCTGCACTGCACTCCATCGAAGAAGGACATTACGGTACATGTGCGGTCTGCCAGCAACCCATCCCTTATGAACGCATGGAAGCTGTTCCCTACACCAAATACTGCAAAAAACATCAACCGGAAACCGTTGTCTCTGAGAACCGTCCTGTAGAGGAAGAATTCCTCGCCCCGGCATTTGGTCGAACCAGTCTGGACGAGCGTGATGATCAAAATGGCTTCGATGGTGAAGACACTTGGCAGATTGTTGAAAGCTGGGGCACATCGAACTCACCAGCCATGGCTGAAGGACGCGATATCGACAGCTATGATGTTATGGCGATTGAAGCCACCGATGAAGTGGAAGGCTGCGTTGAAGCGTACGAAAGCTTTGTTGCCACGGACATCTATGGTCATGACGTCTCCATCGTGCGCAATCGGCAATATCGCCAGTACCTGGAGAACCGTGAGGGCGAGGGTCTGTTAGAACCGGATATGGAGACGGATGACATTTACTAAAAGCACTTTGATATCCTTCACCTTTAATCACTGCTCATCGCTTAGTATGTGTTCATATCAAGCTGGCGCTGGACAATGCGTACAATATCAGCGATGTAATCTCCAACAATGGGAAGATTGAGCGCCCCAAGTAGCTGCAAAACGTAAATAATTGTTGCTGCGAAAAAGGTAAACCCAATCGCAATCCCCACACCTCGTGCGGCTCCAGACAACAGGTTCAATCCGATCAATTTCCATGGTCTGTTCAGCAATTCTGTGTATTGCGCTATTCGTGAACGTTCCAGTTCATTCGCCAGACGGTTCGTCAGGGTATGTAACTCTTCAATTTTGTCATGGGAATTGAGATTATCTGATGTTGATTGTTGTGAAGTGGATGCGGTTTGCTTGTCATGTTCGCTCATGTTTTGGTCAGTTCCTTTGATCAATATAGATTGACTGCACTATAGAATCATTGCCTTATTGCCTAAAAAACAAACGAGCCCAGATACAGGGAATATGTCCCTGCCTCTGCGGCTCGTTTATTTATATCCTATATTCTGTCCTTGTTGAATATTACATAATCCAAATTATGCTTCGATGTATATACCGATCGATTTGCCTCCGGCTTCAACACGTTCCATGGCCTCATTCGAGCCAAATGTAACTTCGGTTACGAGAACATTTTCACGCAACACATCATCAAACGCCTGAATAGCTTCCTGAAGGGATGCATCCACATCCAGTGTCAAACGTACTCTTTTCTCAATTGGGAGGTCCAGTCGTTTCCGGGTATCCTGCACAGCACGAACCACTTCACGAACCCAGCCTTCCTGTTCCAATGCTGGCGTGATTTCGGTATTGAGCGCAACCGTCAGACCGTAACCTGATGCTGAAGCAAAGCCTGATTTGGCCTGTTTATCAACCAATAATTCTTCGCTCGTCACTTGCAGCTCTTCACCTTCCGGTGAAACGATGTTCAGTACACCTTCCGAAACCACTTTACGCGTCTCATCGGCTGACATTCCTTTGAAGAAGTTCTGCAGGAACCCTACGTTTTTACCGTATTTTTTACCTGCGACCTTCAGGTTCAGCTTCAATGTAAAGTCAACGAATTCCGCATCATTATGCTCCGTACGGATTCCTTTTACATTGATCTCTTCTTTGATGATCTCTTCGTAACTTGCCAGGTCAAACCCTTTATCCAAAGAAACGATTAATTCGGACAGTGGCTGACGTGTCTTGATGCCTGTTTCGTTACGAACGTTACGGGCAAGTTCAACCACGCGGCGAGCCGTCTCCATATCCTGTTCCAGTCCTGCATCAATCAGCGCTTCATTAGCTACTGGATAGTCTTCCATGTGCACACTCTCACCTGTTGCAAGGTTCAGATAGATATCTTCTGCAAGCATCGGTGTAAACGGAGCAACCAGTTTCGCAGTAGTCACCAACACCTCAGTCAATGTACGGTAAGCATCCAATTTATCCTCTGTCAGGCCACTTCCCCAGAAACGGTCACGGGAACGACGGATATACCAGTTACTCAACTCATCAACAAATGCTTCAATCGCTTTGGAAGAGTTCAGATAATCGTTAACCAGCAACGCTTTTTCTACAACCAGGATCAGGCTGTTCAGTCTCGACAGAATCCAGCGATCCAGCTTGTGTGCGGACAGTTGGAACGGGTGCTCCTGTGGATCAAATCCATCAATGGTAGCATAAAGCGTCAGAAATGCATGGGTGTTAACCAGCGTATCCACCATTTTGGATTTGGCTTCCCCTACGATACCTTTGGAGAAACGTTTGCTGTTCCACGGTGCACTGTCAGACAACAAAGCCCAGCGGAATGCATCTGTACCGTATTCTTCAATTACTTCCCAAGGATCGATAACGTTACCTTTGGATTTGGACATCTTCTGTCCGTTCTCGTCAAGAACGTGTCCTGTAGCCATAACCGCTTTGTAAGGCGCTTTGCCTGTCAAAAGGGTGGAAACCGCCAGCAAGCTGTAGAACCAGCCACGTGTCTGGTCAATCCCTTCACAGATCATATCCGCAGGGTACTGCTGTTCGAATACTTCTTTATTTTCAAATGGATAGTGCTGCTGGGCAAACGGCATGGAGCCGCTGTCGAACCAGACATCGATCACTTCCGGTGTACGTTTCATCTCATATTTGCCACAAGAGCTCATGACTTTAACGTCATCCACATATGGTTTATGCAATTCAAGATTCTCTGGCACATCACCTACCGCACGAGCACGCAATTCTGCAATGCTGTGTGGTGCAAATTGTTCGCCAGTCTCCTCACACACCCAGATGTTCAGCGGAGTTCCCCAATAACGATCACGGCTGATATTCCAATCCACCAGATCCTCAAGGAATTTCCCGAAGCGACCTTCACGAACGTGACCGGGGTACCAATCCACTTCACTGTTGTTGGCAATCAATTGGTCCTTGATGGCTGTTGTTTGGATAAACCAACTGTCCATTGCATAGTACAGAAGCGGTGTATCACAACGCCAGCAGAACGGATAGCTGTGCTCATATTTTTCTTTGCTGAACAAACGTCCATGCTCAGACAGATATCTTACGATATCAATATCACAATCCTTCACGAAACGTCCGGCAAAGTCAGTAACCTCAGCGACAAATTTACCTTCCAAGTCCACCATGTTCACAAAGCTGATCCCATTCTCACGGCATACACGGTAGTCATCTTCACCATGGGCAGGAGCCATGTGTACGATACCCGTACCACTTGCATCCGTTACAAAGCTTGCACCCAGAATGATGTTGGCTTTCTCAGCCTGTACGTAGTTGAACGGAGGATCATACGTTTTGCCAACGAGGTCGGCACCTTTCAGTGCACCGATGATCTCATACTCACCCTTGGTATCTTTCATCACTTTTTCAACCAGGTTGGTTGCCATGATGTACACTTCATCACCTTGACGAACACGGGAGTAGTCCATATCCGGATTCACGGCAAGTGCAACGTGCGAAGGCAATGTCCAAGGTGTTGTCGTCCAAGCCAGTACAAATTCTCCGCTGTCATTCAGTTTGAATTTCGCTGTAGCACTCAGATCTTTAACGTCTTTGTACCCTTGTGCAACTTCATGGGAGCTCAGTGTTGTCTGGCAAGATGGGCAATACGGGCTCACACGATGACCACGATACAACAGGCCTTTTTCGTGGATCGTCGCCAGGATGTTCCATACACTCTCGATGTAGTTGTTATCAAGGGTGATATACGGGTTATTCATATCCGTCCAATATCCGATGCCTTCTGTCAAATCACGCCATTGTTGCTCGTACTCGAATACGCTCGCTTTACATTCGTTAATGAATTTCTCCACGCCATAATCTTCGATTTCCCACTTGTGGGAGATACCAAGCTTTTTCTGTACACCCAGTTCTACAGGCAGACCATGTGTATCCCAACCCGCTTTACGAACGACACGGTAACCTTTCATCGTGTTATACCGTCCAACAAAATCCTTGATTACCCGTCCCAGTACGTGACCGATATGCGGTTTTCCGTTCGCTGTAGGCGGCCCTTCATAAAATACGAAGTTTGGTTTTCCCTCCCGGTTTTCGATGGATCTTTTGAATGTATTCTCCGTTTTCCATTTATCTAACACGCGTAATTCTCTGGCACGTGCCTTCTCTTTGACGTCAACTCGTTGCATGATGATTATCTTCCCTTTCTTTGGTTGGATTGTGGACCGTCCACAAAAGCGTTTCAATCCCCCTAAATCCCCCTTGCCAAGGGGGACCCCATAGGCGCTCCGCCCTCTGGACACCCGGGATGGGTTGTCGTTGGGGGATCGGTGGCGCTTATGGGCGAAGGTTAATGTGCGTGATGGCGGCCATTTTGCGGCTGTTCCCTGCGTGAACGCCGCATGGCCTTACCGCGAGGCGGGTGTTGCCGGGTGCTTCGCTCCCCCGGCAGGTGGCTCTCTCCTTGAGGTCCTTTCGGGCCTCATGGACGTTCGCCTTTTTTGGACACAAAAAAGCCCCGTCCCTGGAAAGGGACGAGGCTATACTCGCGTTACCACCCTAATTCTGTTCATCACAAACCACATCCAGGCAAGCCTGGGTATGCTCTGTCATCAACAGCGCTTATGCCCCGCTATACTACCGCAGGGTGCCGTTATAACGTACGGCTTACGGTTCGGCTTACACTCGGCAATCAAGATCACCGCTTCAGCGTCACTTCTCCGGGGAGATATTCGGCTATAACTCATCCATTGGTTTGCACCAACCACCAACTCTCTGAGGGATGAGATCATAACGTACTGAACCCGTCATGGAATCACTATTCATTATGAATATAGTTATAGCCTCTTTGCAGACAAAAGTCAACCAGGCGACAGACTAATAAATTTCTTTCATCTCCCGCTCACGGTCACGCACTTCCTGCTCCCGGCTCTCCAGCACTTCCCAACCATCCTGAGTCAACAGTTCAAGCTGCGCTTCAACAAGCGTGCGGAAACGGGCACGGTAAATCGAGGCCTGCTTTTTCAGTTCTTCCACTTCCAAAGCAATTTTGCGAGATTTGCCCAACGATTCGTTCACGATCCGGTCTGCATTTTTCTCTGCTTCCTTCACGATCAACTGCGCTTCTTTCTTCGCATTACCCTTCACATCATCAGCAGCTTCCTGCGCAATGATGATCGTTTTGCTAAGCGTCTCTTCAATTGTAGAAAAATGATCCAGTTTCTCCTGAACGGACAGCAACTGATTGCTCAGCTCTTTGTTCTCGCGAATGACGCCTTCGTAATCTTTGATGACTTGATCCAGGAATTCATTGACTTCATCCTCGTCATACCCGCGCAAACGTCGGGAAAATTCCTTGTTGTGTATGTCCAGCGGCGTTAATGGCATGCTGTCCACCTCCTGTTAAAGTTCCTTCCCGTCCAGAGAAGGTTTGCAGCATATGGGTACCACCCAAGGGGCCGTATCGTTGATGCCTAACCTTGGCAACGTATACGGAATGCAGGATCAGAATTGCATCCTCCAACGTTCATGTAAAGCTTTGACTTAATGTTTATCGGATACACCGCGTATTTTCTACACCTTTATGATAAACATTTCGACAAGAAAGCGGATTTTCCTGCAACAGACTCAGGCAAATTTGCCGATTTTCACTCGGCAACGCCCTTTTTTGGTCATCCCATCCTGTTCCATAACCTTGAAGCGGCCAAATCCCTGAATGGATACGACATCACCCGCTTTTAGCGACTTGGAGGGATCTTCCTCAACTTTCCAGTTCACACGGCAGCGACCAGCTTTGATCGGAGCCAGCACTTTACTGCGACTAAGCCGATACACATCTGCGCAGATTCCATCCAAACGAAGCGAAGCGACCGTAATGTCCATCGTCTCCAGTTTACTCTCTGACCATCGCATCTGATCCAAAGGAAGTAACTCTGTGAACACATGTAACCGATGCACCTGATTCAGTTGAAGCGATAAAAAAGCGCCGGTTTCCGCCGCCACCACTGTATGGCAACCGTCCTCCAGCACTTGGATATCCCCGATCTTTCCACGTTTCATCCCAAGCCCGAGCAGGGAACCCATATAGTCCCCATGCTCCAGCTCCGAGATTTTCTGATCATCAGACGTAATACTGAGCACCTGCATACCCATATCCTCATCATCCAGATACATATAATCAGGTGCAACCAGCGCACGCTTGCGTTCAGCAGCCTCGTAACCACCATCCAGACGAATCTGAACGTCGTTACGGCGATTGGCAAGAGTCTGTAAGATAAAAACCTGTCTTGGATCAAGAAAGTCAGTTAGCTTCATGTCATGATACTTGCCTGCCTGCTCAACCCAATCCGAAGCTTTATCTACAAAATCTCGCTCATCATGGCTAAAATGTTCGTAAATTTCACCGCTCATCTATGTCACCCTACCCTAATAGTCCGTGTTCAAAAAGACCGGTTTTCAGTACCGAGAAGATGGGATAAAGCTAGAAATGGAGTAGCGGAGCGTAGAAAAAACTACGTGAGCAACTACAATGTTTCCGAAGGAAACATACTTCGTAAGCCTCCCGCTTATTTCGGCTGAATTCCATATTCGATGCTGACGATGCCACTAGGCATCCTTCGTAATCAAAAGCGGACTTTTTGAACAACCTCTAATATGCAAAATACCGAAGTATGGAGATCAGCCCATTAAGCGCAAGTTGCAGAACGATCAGCGCCACAATCGGGGAAATATCCAGCACACCGAACAAAGGCGGTATAAATCGGCGAAACGGTCTTAGATATGGTTCCACTAATTTGCCCAGCCATTCACCGATGAAGCTTTCCCGCGCATTGGGAAGCCAAGACATCAATATGTAGACAATGACCATGTAAAAGTAAATCTGGTATAACGTGTACAACACGCTTTCAATCTGATACAAAAGTGGCTCACCTCATTCTGTTATAATCTTGCTCGCTGTCAGCCAGTATTTCCGTAATTGATCCCTGAATTTCAACCGTATCTGGCGTACAGAGAAAAATGTTTCCGCCGATTTTGGAAATACCGCCACCCAATGCATATACCGTGCCACTCAAAAAATCAATAACGCGCAGCGCTTGGTCCTGGCGAATTCGTTGCAGATTCACCACAACGGTACGATGCGAACGCAGATGGTCGGCAATTTCCTGAGCCTCGTCATAAGAACGCGGTTCATACAGGACAACTTTAACATTTTTCTGGGAATGAATGCTCACCACATTATTCCCCCTTTGGTTTCTACGTTTATCGAGACTGGAGGTTTCAGCTTCCTGATGTTCAGCCTCATTTTCCTCCTGCGCAGCCATTCGTTCACGTTCCACAATCTCTTCCTCTTCCTGAAGTCCGAGGAAATTCATAAATTTATTCATTACGCCCATCGTGAACCCTCCTCTTTTCCTACGAGAATCGATCCTAGCCGTACCCAGGTTGCACCTTCTTCAATGGCCACTTCAAAATCATTGGACATCCCCATCGACAGCTCAGTCAATGGCTCTGCTGTAAGGGCTTGTCCATTCAATTGATCTCTCAGCTCACGCAATCCACGAAATACGGGACGCGTCAGCTCCGGATCTTCCTCATGAGGTGCCATAGTCATTAGGCCAACGACCTTGAGATTGTTGAACGAACGAATATCACGCAAAAAAGAACTTGCCTGTTCAGGCTGTAATCCATACTTGCTCTCTTCACCCGAAATATTCACCTGCAAAAACGTTTCCACTTGGATGCCAAGTGAAGCTGCTTTTTTATCCAACTCCTTCGCCAATGACAAACGATCCAGTGAATGTATGTAACGAAACTTGCCAATCACGTCTTTCACCTTGTTTGTCTGCAAATGACCGATAAAGTGCCAGGTACCCTGCTGACCAAAAGCTTCCCATTTGGCCTGTGCATCCTGCCACCGGTTTTCTCCAATATGCTCAAGACCATAATCCAGCACCGATCCCGTTGTTTCAAGTGAGACATATTTCGTGACCGCAATCACATTCACATCATCACGATGACGGTTACTGCGCCGACATGCATCCTCGATCTTCTGATTTACCTGTTGTATACGCTCCTCCAATGACACAGAGGGTCACCTCTCTTCCAGCCCAATCCAACTCGCCATCCGCCCTGTAACACCATTTTCCTTCCGATAGGAGAAAAATAGTTCGGGATGACAACTTGTACACCATGTTGTACATTCGATATGATCCGGCATTATTCCTGCTTTCATCATAATGTGTCGATTACATTCTTTCAAGTTTAACATCGTTTTACCGTTATTCACGGCTCGATATGCTTGTTTAGAAGCAGAATCCTCGTATTTATCATTAACCGGGGAATCATCAAACCAAACCCGTACATGCTGCATGACCGCCTCATCCACTTCATAACAGCAATCCCCAATCGACGGACCGATTGCAGCTCGAATGTCCTGCCTACGGCTGCCATACTCCCGTTCCATCGTCTCCACCATGGATACAGCGATACCCGCGACTGTACCTTTCCAGCCGGCATGAGCAAGACCTACCGCCTGTTGCACAGGGTCATAGAAATAAAGCGGAACACAGTCTGCGTAGAAAGAAGTCAACAGCACACCAGGCGCATTCGTGACCAAGCCATCCGTATCCTGCAACGCAGATTGACGATCAAGTAGTCCTCTGCTCCGATCTTCAGCGGTAATTACAGCCACATGTTTGCCATGCACCTGCTCTCCACAGGTCCATGCTTCTGTTGCAAAGCCAAGCTTCTCGGTTACAAGCCTGCGGTTGTTAAGTACAACTTCAGGGTCATCCCCCACATGATAAGCACAATTGAGCGTAGCATACGGAACTTTTCCAACTCCACCATGCCTCGTCGTAAACCCGACTGACAACTGTTCAAATTGCTGTGTCCAGGGCTCAACATATAATAATAACGGATCAGGACCGAAATATGAATTTGGTTTTTTGGTCCGTTCAAGTAATTCTTTATCCAATACAAAGGGTTCCATTATCTCACCTCACCACTTCCAGTGTACCAAATGAGCCACATTCTGTCTCATTTATATCGTTCGACGCTGATTACGTTCCGACCGTTCAATGCGTTCCACTCGCTCTGTGCGGTTATGCTGCTGTTCATCATACAGGCGCGCTTCGCGATCACGCTCGTCATACGTATTTTCCTTCACCTCATCCATCTTCACCAGTATCACATCTGAACCAATCTTCACAATGTTTCTCCAGGGAATCACCAGATCCGTTCCCCCGCCAAAAAGACCCATAAAACGGCTGTACCCTGGCACAACAATCGCTTCAATTCGTCCCTGCTTCAGATCCAACTCCAAATCACTGATCTGACCGAGGCGTTTACCATCCGTAATGTTAATGACATCCTTTGTCTGAAAGTCCGAGATTTTCATGCCTCGTGCCGCTACTTCGCTCGTATTTACTTTCATTCATTCCCGCCCCCTGTTATTCCTCTTCTGCCCGTTCTTCACGCTTCTATACAATATATGTTTCAGGGGCGAAAAATGTCCTGTTTTTCATCGAATGTGGAAACGGTCCAAAACAAAAAGACGACCAACGGTATACACTGCCCCGATTGATCGTCCTTCTGCCTTTGCATCGTGTTATGACTTTACATGTTTTTGCATCTGCTGTATCGCTGATTTCTCCAGACGTGATACCTGAGCCTGGGAAATGCCAATTTCATCAGCCACTTCCATCTGGGTTTTCCCTTCGAAAAACCGCATCGACAGAATCATTTTTTCCCGCTGACCAAGACGATGCATCGCTTCACGAAGTGCAATTTCCTCGATCCATGACACATCCTTGTTTCTGTCATCGCTGATCTGATCCATAACATAGATCGGATCTCCACCATCATGATAAATCGGTTCGAAGAGCGAGACCGGGTCCTGAATGGCGTCCAATGCAAAAACAACATCTTCCTTCGGCACATTCAGTACTTCCGCAATTTCAAATATCGTCGGTTCCCGGGAATTTTTATTCGTCAGGCTGTCACGGACCTGAAGTGCTTTGTAAGCAATGTCCCTCAAGGAGCGAGATACCCGAATTGGGTTATTATCACGCAGGTATCGACGGATTTCACCGATAATCATCGGCACCGCGTAGGTTGAAAATTTGACATTCTGGGATAAATCAAAATTATCAATGGCTTTCATCAGGCCGATGCAACCAACCTGGAACAGATCATCGACAAACTCCCCCCGATTGTTAAAACGCTGAATGACACTGAGTACCAGACGCAGGTTGCCATTCACTAATTTCTCTCTTGCTGAGCGATCATGGTGTTGCTGAAGGGAATGAAACAATTCCCTCATTTCAGTGTTGGTGAGGACAGGCAATTTTGCGGTGTCCACGCCACAAATCTCGACTTTGTTTCGGGTCATCGTGATTTACCTCCCAAGGAGAAACATTAATGTACATTATCTCCGGGGCAGGCTTTTTTATTCGTACTTGGAACCCTTGCCAGTAATACCCATTCTGACCAAAGATGTATTTCAGACCATTTTATTGAACTCCTTGCGGAGTCTTTTAATGATTCTTTTTTCGAGTCGAGAGATGTAGGATTGGGAGATTCCGAGAAGATCGGCTACATCTTTTTGTGTCTTTTCTTCCCCATCCGTCAGGCCAAAACGAAGCTCCATAATCATTCGCTCGCGCTCCGTTAATTTTTCCAGTGCCTTGTGCAAAAGTTTCCGGTCTACCTGCTCTTCAATATTCCGATAGATTGTATCGTTTTCTGTACCCAATACATCGGATAATAATAGTTCATTTCCATCCCAATCAATGTTGAGCGGTTCATCAAAAGAAACTTCAGTTCGGATCTTACTATTACGTCTCAGGTACATCAAAATTTCATTTTCGATACAACGTGATGCATAGGTTGCCAGTTTGATTTTCTTTTCCGGGTCAAATGTATTAACTGCCTTGATCAATCCGATGGCTCCAATGGAGACCAAATCCTCAATATTGATTCCTGTGTTTTCAAATTTTCGTGCAATGTACACCACCAGACGCAGGTTGCGCTCAATAAGCATCGCGCGAATGGCCGAGTCTCCCGAGGATAATTTTTGCAGCAAAAATTCTTCCTCTTCCCTTGTCAAAGGCGGCGGAAGTGCCTCACTTCCCCCAATATAATAGATCTCTTCACTTTTGAGCCCCAACAAAAATAACAGACGGTAATATTGCAGCTGCGCCACCAGTTTCCATTTCACAAGCATGTACGTTCCTCCTATACCACATTCAGCGGCTTTTCTGTTGCTCCCGCAGAGAGAGCCGTAGACTGCGCAGAAGCAGCGTCTTGCACAAGTTCAGGATGAATCACGGCCTGGTATTTCCCATCCGACGACAAAACACCTCCATCCAGCCCAATAAGTACCCTTGTCGTCTCATAACATGTTTCCTCCATCGTCACCTTCACCCGGTCCGGCTTCATTGCCAGCATAAACGCAGTCCCTTTGTTAATGCCCCGATAAGGCACCAGCCGCAGTCGATCCTGCCACTGAAAACTTTCCTGATCAAGCTCCAGAATAAGGTTGTCCGGCGCCTCGTCCTTGAGTCTACCCTTCCATGAAGCGGGTAACATGTCTTGCCATAACGAAACCTCCATCACCATGACCGGCATGCGCGATAAGGGATCTGTAAGTTGATTGCCCGTATCCAGAAGGCCTGTACAAGAAATGACTACCTCATCGATGCAGACCTCAACTTTACCCAAATAGGTCGTCATGCGATCCGTTTTCCGTTTGGAACTCTGCACAGCTTTGAATAAAAACAGGACAGCAAAAAATACGAAAAACGTGAACCAGAAAGCAATTTTCAGATCAAATGACATACCGCCAGAAGCCGTGAACCAAATGCCGTTAAACAACTCACCGGAGCTCTGAAGCATGTAATGCACACCCAGAATACCTCCGGCAGCGACAAAATTAATCACATAGAAGGTACCGAGCGTCCTCGCAAAAGCCTGCAGACCTTTAAAACCAAAAGCAATCGTAAGCATGACCAGCGAGAACCCGAACTTGATCAAAAAGGTGAACATAAAATCAAACTCCGGTACAAACATCATGACCACGTATAATGCACCCACAATGGCTGACAGCAACCATCGCCACCAAACCAGCTTTGTCTTGCGCATCCAGGCGGTCATTCCGATGAGTGCACCGTCAATACACAGGTTTGTCAAAAAAATTAGATCCACATAAACAACCAAAGTCTTCACCTGCCTGCGCGCAACATATCGAAATACCGGTACCCGATATCCTGATATTCATGAGCATATTCACAAGTATACGGAGCCCCCTGTTCAAAGTCTGTCTAATCATGGGGGTGTGGTTCCAACTTTTTTTGTCGGAATTGCTCAGGCCCTTTGTTCAGAATTTGTTCATTGCTGTATGCTATGATATCTAAATAAACAGAAAAAACCCGGTCGCTCCATAAGGAGTACCGGGTTTCCAATAAATTGATTTGCGTATTAATCGTTGTTATTATTGCGTGAACGATTGCGTAAAAATGTCGGAATGTCCAGCTGATCATTGCTCGGCTGATTTCCGAAAGGACGCAGGTTCGGCGAACGTGTATCCGTCGTCTCCGCTGTTGCTGGAGCTGGCTTACGTCCTGGTGGTGGTGGAGCAGGTTTATCTTCAAAACCGGTTGCAATAACCGTAACCTTAATCTCCTCTTTCAGGTCTTCGTCAATGATGGCACCAAAGATCATGTTTACTTCCGGGTCGGAAGCAGAAGTTACGATCTCTGCCGCTTCGTTCACTTCATACAGGGACAGATTAACGCCACCCGTAATGTTCATGATTACGCCGCGAGCACCTTCAATAGAAGTTTCAAGCAAAGGACTCATAATGGCTTTCCGTGCTGCTTCTGCGGCACGATTCTCACCAGTTGATTCACCAATTCCCATAAGGGCTGAACCACGTTCGTGCATAATCGTTTTGACGTCAGCAAAGTCAAGGTTGATCAGACCCGGTACAGCGATCAAATCAGAGATACCTTGTACTGCTTGACGAAGTACGTTATCCGCTTGACGGAATGCTTCAAGCATAGGAGTCTTTTTGTCCACGATTTCGAGCAAACGATCATTAGGAATCACGATCAGTGTGTCGACTTTTTCCTTGAGAGCTTCAATACCTTGCTCTGCATGGCTGGAACGCTTGCGTCCTTCAAAAGTAAATGGACGAGTTACGACACCAACGGTAAGTGCACCACACTCTTTAGCGATTTCGGCAATAACCGGAGCCGCACCTGTACCTGTACCACCGCCCATACCGGCTGTAACAAATACCATGTCTGCACCTTTCAACGTGTTCATGATCAGATCGCGGGACTCTTCCGCTGCTTTTTTACCTACATCCGGGTTGGCGCCAGCACCAAGACCACGAGTCAATTTATCACCGATTTGCAATTTATGCTCGGATTTCGCCAGGTGTAACGCCTGAGCATCCGTATTTACCGTAATAAATTCAACACCTTGTACACCATTTTCAATCATACGGTTGACTGCATTGCTTCCGCCGCCGCCTACACCGATGACTTTAATTTGAGCCAAGCTCTCCATCTCGAAATCAAATTCCAACATATTATTCCATCTCCCCCTCAATGTGCATGGATGGCCCGTCCAATTTTTGATTTGAACCGAATCAATTTCATATATCGACGAACGAAAGCGTTTATTTTAGTACCGGCGCATTCAGACGGCTTCAAGAATGTATGAAATGGATCCAACCTGTTATATAAATTCGCTGAACATATTCTTCAGCCGCTCGAACAGACCGGGTTTTTGCTCCGATTCCTGTGCCGTATTTGGCTTCGGACGGTTGGTCGGTTTCTTGTTGTTATTATTGTTGTTGTTATTTCCACCGCCGTTATTGATCGAGGGACGAATGCGCAAACTGCGAATTACACTGTGCAATATGCCGACTCCGCTTGTAAACCCGGGGTCACGCACACCAATATAATCCGGAACTGCAACTCGTACCGAAGCAGCAAGCTCATGCTGAGCGACCTGCAGAACCCCCGGCATAGAGACCGTACCTCCCGTTAGTATATAACCTCCAGGAAGCTCGTTGTAACCAAGACGCTTCACTTCTTGGGATATCATCTGGAATATTTCTTGAACCCTAGGTTCAATAATTGCTGCCAGATCCTCCTGTGAAAACTCCTTGTCTACATTACTGCCAATTCGGGTGACTTTGAACATCACATCCGCAGCAGCATCATCCAACCAGGCGCAGCCATATTTCAGTTTCACCTTCTCCGCCTGATCCGTTAACGTGCGTAAGCCATAGGCGATATCATTTGTTACGAATTCCCCACCTATAGGCAACGTTGATGTTGCAACAAGACTGTCTTCTTCAAAAATGGCGATGGTTGTTGCACCTGCTCCAATATCAACAAGCACTGAACCCATCGTTTTTTCATCTTTGGACAAAGCCAGTTGACCCGCTCCAAGCGACATGAGAACCAGATCGCTTACTTTCAGACCCGCTTTTTCCACGCAGCGCAAAAGATTATGTATCGCGGTTTTTGCACCCGTAATGATCGTTGCTTCAACTTCCAGACGAACACCAATCATACCACGGGGGTCCTGTATGCCCTCCAAGCCATCTACAACATATTGCTTGGCGACAACATCAATAATTTCCCGTTCCGGCGGAACTGCAATGACTTCGGCTGCTTTCAACACCCGTTCCATGTCTTCTTCTCCGATTTCACGATCCTCGTTAGACACAGCCACGACGCCGTGACTGCTCATCAGTCCGATATGATTTCCCGAGATTCCAACATACACTTCGGATATTTGAATACCTACCATACGTTCTGCATGATCCACTGCGTTGCGAATCGACTGCACCGTCTGATCGATATCTACGATTACACCTTTGCGAATTCCCTCCGAGTCGGCAGATCCAACTCCTATAATATTAAAGGTTCCATTATTCATTTCCCCAATAATAGCGCGAATTTTGGATGTACCGATGTCCAAACTAACAATGATGTCATTGTTGCTCAAGTCTGTGGCACCTCCTGACTCCAATAGTAAATTACGTTCGAATTTAAACACTCTTAAAACATATTCAACACACTTCAGGCTTTCCCTCTTTTTTCTACAATGTTTTTGGGTGTCAAAATCTGGTTGCCAGACATAAAACATTGAAGAAAAAAGAAGGAGGCAACTCATGTGCCATAAGTTCAAGTGTATCATTTTTTCTTCATCTCAGAAAGAACAAGTTTCATTGCTCTGACGGGGTCAAACCCCGACCTGCCTAGGCTTTCATATTCAGTCCAGCCTCATGATGGCAAAGATCAGGGGCTTGCTCCTGGTTCAGCATCATCTTCCAAGTCATCCGGGATGAAAGGGACATAGGTATCTGCCTCAAGCATGGTGATTTTCCCAGGCCGTTCGGTCTCAATCACCTGATTCAGATACTCCACTTTATCCGATAAAAGAGAGACGGTTGTAATCACTTCAAACTGCGATTTGGTATACATCCGAATCTGATCCGGAAATGAAGGCGTTGGATTCGGAATAATTTCCGAAATATCCGTCGTCAATTCATTCGGAATTTTAGCCAGTGTCTGGCTCAGCTTGGCTTTAAGTGGATCATCAGCCTTCCATTGGGTCAATATGGGCTTCTCCACAGCAACACCAATTGTTGCCGGAACTGTCAAGCTTGTCCCACTGGCTAATATCGCTTTTAGCGTACCGTCAGAACCAAGCTCATAAGCAACCGTGGCATATTCCTGAACCTTGATATGGATAATCCCCGGAAACTTTTTGTCCACGGTAACGGTGGAAATCGCCTTGATGGTCTTGAGACGCTCAATAACCTCGGCAGTACTTGTCCCAAAAAATTGTTCGCCTTCTTTCAGTCCGCTTTTCTCCAGCAGTTCTGAAGTTGCTGTATATACATTACCCGTAATTTCAATTGCCGAAATCCGACTCATGGAAGAACGAAAGAATAATACAGCCAGCAATACAATAAATAATAATAAGAGAATAATTACAATTTTGCGGCTTGTGTTTCCTTTTGGCCGATTCTTCTTCAGAACCGGAATTTGACTTTTAGGCATAAGTAGCGCTCCACAAAGCCTCAGGTCCCCTCCCTTCAAGAAGGGGACGCCAAGGACGTTAATTGGCAAAATCCAACTGTTTCGAAACGGGCGACTGTCGCTCAACCGATGCTCCAAGACTTTGGAATAACTTCTCGATCTGATCGTAGCCCCGGTCAATATGATGCACTTGCTCCACAACCGTTTTGCCTTGAGCAGCCAGACCAGCAATGACCAGAGCTGCACCTGCACGAAGATCGGTTGCTTCTACTGTAGCCCCGTACAGACGGGGAACACCACGGATAAATGCTGCGTTTAGATCGACTGAAATATCAGCCCCCATCACATTCAGTTCATCCACATGTTTGAACCGGCCCTCGAATACCGTTTCCTTCATCACACTGAATCCGTCTGCCAGACTGAGCAGCACCATGATTTGCGATTGCAAATCTGTCGGAAACGAAGGATACGGAGAAGTCACAATACGGTCTACTGATTTGGGACGGCTCATACAGCTCACCGTCATTATATCATTGCAGACTGTGATTTGAACACCAGTGCGCTTCAATACATGTATAAGTGAAGTAAGATGAGCAGGATTGCAGTGTGTAAGCGTAACATTGCCTCGTGTTGCTGCTGCTGCAATCATTACGGTTCCGGCAACGATTCGATCCGGTATAATCTCATAGGAACAAGGTTTCAGTCTCTCAACGCCATTGATCGTGATTGTATCCGTTCCTGCACCAATAATGCTTGCACCCATAGCATTCAAAAAGTGTTGCAGGTCCTGGATTTCAGGTTCTCTTGCGGCGTTGCAGATGGTTGTCGTCCCTTTAGCCATAACGGCTGCCATCATGATATTCTCCGTCGCTCCCACACTCGGGAAATCCAAATGAATATCTGTACCCACCAGATTGTGCCCATGACAGATAATCTGTTGGTCCTGCTCTTCAATCAAAGCTCCGAGCGCTTCCAGGCCCCGGAGGTGAAGATCAATTTTGCGTTCTCCAATGGCACAGCCTCCTGGCTGATACACTGACACTTGCCCAAACTTAGCCAGCAATGGTCCCATCAAAAAAATGGAAGAGCGCATCTGCTTCATTAGATCTTCTGGCACATCATATGACCGGATAGACGAGGTATTAATCGTCACTGTTCCCTGTTCATGCCGACACGTGCATCCAAGCCGTTCCAGGATATACAGCATCACTTCAATGTCCAGCAAGTGTGGAACGTTATGCAGTGTAACTTCTCCATCTGCCAACAAACTTGCGGCCATAATCGGTAAAGCGGCATTTTTTGCTCCATGGATGCGTATGGATCCTGAGAGGGGTTTCCCGCCTTCAATCACCAATTTGTCCAATGTATCACCTCCGGGGTTTACCGCTCACCCACTACGAAGACTTCCGGTACCAGGTTAATACCGTTTTGAGATGATATAGTGCTCTGTATCTGCTGCATTAGGGTGATAACGTCCTCTGCTGTTGCTTGGCCTGTATTAACAATGAAATTGGCATGCATGGTGGATACCTGTGCGCCTCCCTGGGTCATTCCTTTCAGCCCTGCTGCTTCAATCAGGCGGGCCGCATGATCACCCGGTGGATTTCGGAATACACTACCTGCACATGCCATCTGCAGTGGCTGTGTGCGGCGCCGGCGATCTTTGTAAGCCGCCATCGTTTCCGAAATGACGTTGCGCTCTACATGCTGGAGTTCGAATGCAGCTTCCAGCACGATGCCTCTCCGGTCATGCAGAACAGAGTGGCGGTAGGCAAAATCCATGTCCTCCTTGCTGTAACGTACCAATTCCCCTGTCTCCAGTACAATCTCAGCGAATTTGAATATCCGTGACACATCCGATCCATGTGCGCCTGCATTCATGTATACGGCTCCACCGACAGTGCCGGGGATACCGCTGCCGAATTCCAGACCGGTCCATTCCTTTTTGGCAGCAACCACACTGAGTTTAACAAAAGAATGCGCCGCTCCGGCGGTTACACCGCCTTCGTGAAATTCGGCATAATCAAAGCCCTCGCCTGGTTTCACCACAACACCACGTATTCCTTTGTCTGACACCAGCATGTTTGAGCCCCGTCCAAGTTGCATCCACGGAATCTGAAATGTGTGAAGCAATTGAACGAGATTCATCATCTGCTCTTTATTCTCCGGAATGACCAGTGCATCCGCAGGACCGCCGATCTTCCATGTGGTGTATTTGGCTAGCGATTCGTTTTCAAGAACTCTGCCAACATTATTCTGGGATAGTAACGATATCCACTGATGCATGTTTGCTTCCTCCTTTGCTTCAAAACCGATGAGCACGGTATGTTCTGTTGTTACAGACCGTGTTCTGGCGCCATGGAACGATGGTCACGATTTATACGGTATCTTATGTCAGCCCCGTCTTGTGTGTGACAATCGCCCACAATCACACTTTATCGGCGTGCAGCAAGACGCTGAATTTCATGAACAAGCACTTCAGCTGCATCGGGTTTCCCCAGTTTCCGGGAGGCTTCAGCCATTCGTTTGCGTCCCGATTCATCATTCATAATCTTGGCGATGGCTTCATACAGGACTTTGCCTGTAAGATCCTTCTCCAGCATCGTGAGTGATGCGCCTCCACCTTCAAGCGTGCGTGCATTGGCTTCCTGATGATTATTAGTCACGTTAGGTGACGGAATCAGGATCGAAGGAATACCCAGTGACGTAATCTCCGCAAGGAATGATGCACCTGCGCGGTTTACAATCAAGGATGTGCAGGCAAGCACCTCAGGCATATTATGCACGTAAGGCAGGACATGCAGGTGGTTTGGCATCGTACCCAATGAGCTGCGAATGGCTTCACGCGTTTCATCAAAATAGGTATCCCCTGTCACGTAAACTACATGTACATCGTCCAGTTGTTCCAGCATTGGAGCCATGTCCACCATGGCCAGATTGATTGCTTTTGCCCCGCGACTGCCACCAACCACAAGAACAACACGGCTGTTCATCGGTACACCTAACGTTGCAAAACCACGATCACGGCTAGCCTGGGCTACCGTAGTCGCTCGCGGATTACCGGTGTAAATCACCTTTTTTGCGCCGGAAAACGATTTTTCAGAACCTTCAAAGCTAACGGCAACCGTGTCCACATAACGCATCAAAAATTTGTTCGTCAGACCAGGGATGGCGTTCTGTTCATGAATTATACTCGGAATTCCCAGTTTTGTTGCTGCATATACCACAGGTCCACACACATATCCACCTGTACCAATCACAACATCCGGTTTGAATTCCTTCAGCATTTTTTTGGACTTGCGTACACCTTGAATGAAACGCATGACCGTTTTTAGGTTATCGATGGACAATTTCCGCCGAAAGCCCGTAATATCAATGGATTTAAAAGGAATATTTTCTTGGGGAACCAGTTTACTTTCCAGACCTCTGGTTCCTCCGATGTATAGAAATGTCGAGTCCGGATTCTCCGCCTCGCATTGTCTTGCTATGGCAACGGCCGGATAGATATGTCCACCCGTACCGCCACCGCTTAGAACGACTCGCATCGCATAGTCACCTCGCATAACGGGATAAATTCACTAAAATACCCAGTGCTGTGAGCATGAGGGTCAATGATGATCCGCCGTAACTGATCAGAGGCAATGTAATGCCCGTAACAGGCATCATGCCAATGACAACACCAATGTTAATAATGACCTGTACGGCGACCATACCTACGATACCAACACCAAGCAGACTGCCGAAGGCATCCGGAACGGTCATGGCTACACGCATCCCTCTCCACACCAGCACCAAAAACAACAATAATACAATCATTCCACCTATAAAGCCGAGTTCTTCGGCCAAAATACTAAAAATAAAGTCCGTTTGCGGTTCAGGTACATAACTGTACTTCTGCCGGCTCATACCCAGTCCCAATCCCGCCAGTCCTCCAGGACCAATCGCGTATAAGGATTGAATGATCTGATATCCGGCACCCAGCGGATCGGACCACGGGTCCAAAAACGCTGTGATACGCTGCAGCCGATAGGGTGCTGCTGCAATCAAAGCTGCAAACCCTGCTACGCCGCCAAGAGCAAGCAAGCTCAGATGTTTCATTCGCGCTCCGGCTGTGAAAATAATAAGCATCGATGCACCCATCATCACGGTGCCAGTCCCCAAATCAGGTTGCAGCATAATAATCCCAAAAGCCAAACCAATCAATCCCAGCGGTGGCAGAAGCCCCGTTGTGAAGGTTTTGATTTTGCCCGGTTCCTTGCTCAGCCAGTGAGCGAGAAACAGAATCATGCCCAACTTCATGAATTCTGAGGGCTGAATACCGAACGAACCAATGCCCAGCCAACTTCGTGCACCACCGCGAACTACACCAATTCCAGGAATGAGCACCCCAATGAGCATAATAAAACAGGCAATCAATATAGGCTTGGCATATTTCCTCCACACCCGGTAGTCTACATTAGCAGTTACGAACATGGCCACAAGCCCAAGCACCGCAAACAGGGCCTGTCTTTTTACAAAATAAAATGAATCGCCATAGTCATGAAAGGCAAGCACCGAGCCCGCACTATATACCATAATAATGCCGATGGCAAGCAATGCCAAAATACAAATCAGCAACCAAATATCTGGTGCCGGTCGCGTCTGTTTCATCAGGAGGCCACCCCTTGCATGGAAGTAGGGGCTTTTCCACCCCCCTACTTACAAGTTATGCGCCGCCTCTTTAAAAATGCGTCCCCGCTCTTCATAGGAAGCAAACATGTCCCAACTTGCACATGCCGGGGATAACAAAACGACATCACCGGCACTGGCAAGCTTCGATGCTTCCTGCACAGCAACGGTTAACGTCCGGGCAGCGTCCTCCTCATTATCGACGACCTTAATTTGCTTTAATCCGGCAAGTTCCGCGACCTTGGCAATTTTTGTCCGTGTTTCTCCAATTGCAACGACAGCTTTTACCCGTTCCTGGAACAAGGGTAACAACTCCATCATGTCTGACCCGCGATCCAACCCTCCAGCAATTAATACAACCGGTTCCTTGAACGAATTCAGAGCCATAACCGTAGCTTTCGAATTGGTCGCTTTGGAGTTGTTGTAGTATGCAGAGCCGTTATGCTCCAGGACATATTCAAGTCGGTGTTCAACTCCCTTGAAGTCTGCAAGCGGAGCAGCCAGCACCGCAGGATCAGCTCCTGCCGCTACGGCGATAGCCACAGCAGCCAGTGCATTTTCCACATTAAATCGCCCAGGAAGGCCAATGTCCTCAACGTCGATAATGATGTGGTGATCTCCGTTTTCATCCGCGTAGATTACCTGACGCTTCACATCATCCGCTTCTCCATCCACATAAGGAGGATCTGCATACACACCTGTATCCAATTTCTCTGTCACGGAGAAGGGGATCAATCTGCCTTTGATGTAAGGAACCAGACCACGACATACCGCATCATCCCAATTCAGGATGGCTACGTCGTCAGGCTGCTGATTGGCGAATAGTTTGGCTTTGGAAGCCACATAATCATCCATGTTCCCGTGATAATCCAGATGTGTCTCAGCAACGTTAAGTAAGCTGGCAATCCGGGGACGGAAATCAACCGTTCCTTTGAGCTGGAAACTACTAAGCTCAACAACCATCCAGTTATCTGGAGAAGCTTGCTCTGCCGCTTCACAGAGAGGTGTTCCGATATTACCGGCAACGATCGGCTTGAGGCCAGCATGCTCCAACATTTTACCCACCCAAGTGGTGGTTGTTGTTTTGCCGTTGGATCCCGTAATCCCGATCATGGGTGCAGCACATAGATGATAAGCAACCTCTACTTCGGTCACCACTTCAATGCCCAATGCCAAAGCTTGCTGCACAGGAGCTGCATGGTATGGGATACCGGGGTTTTTGACAACCAGCTTCACACCACTGTGAATCAGATCATCCGGATGCCCTCCGCATACAACAGAAATTCCCAAAGCCTCCAATTCGGAAGCTTCGGGACATTGATCTCTCTCTTTTTTATCATTTACTGTAACCTTCGCTCCGGCGCGATCCAGCACCTTGGCGACCTGTACGCCGCTTTTGGCCAATCCGAGCACGACTACTTGTTGTCCGCGATATGATTCAGGATGGTTCATGATCTACAACCCCTTGTTGAGATAAAGTCCAAGAGCGGCCAAAATTGCGCCTACCGCCCAAAAGGTAATAACAACCCGCCATTCTGACCAACCACTTAATTCAAAGTGATGGTGAATGGGGCTCATTTTGAATACACGCTTGCCACGAGTCTTGAATGATACCACTTGAATAATTACAGACAGGATCTCGATAACAAAAATACCGCCAATGATGACAAATAGAAGCTCTGTCTTGGTTACAATCGCTACCGCACCAATCGCACCGCCAATCCCCAGAGAACCGGTGTCTCCCATAAACACTTTGGCCGGATGTGCGTTATATACCAGAAAACCGAGTACGGCCCCGATCATCGCTGCTGCACACACTGCTGCCGGCATCGACGTGGCTTGCATCGCCACAATGGCAAACGCGCCAAAGGCAATCGCACTTACCCCTGACAGCAAACCATCCAAACCGTCGGTGAAGTTAACCGCATTGGTAATGGCAAGCATCATGAATACAACAAACGGATAATAGAACCATCCAGTCCAGTCAAACGAGAATGACGTACCCGGAATAGAGATGGCTGTGCTGTGTCCATTCTGGATCAGCAAGAAACACATCACTGCACTGAAGAACAATTGGCCCAGCATTTTTTGTCTGGCCGTCAGTCCCAGCGAACGTTTGAACACAATTTTGATGTAATCATCCAGGAAGCCAATCAGCCCGAATCCCAGCGTAGCCACAAGCAAGACATAAAAGTCTGTATTCTTGACTGCCGAAAATTTCAAAAAGGCCAATGTGAACGCAACTAAAATGACGACTCCACCCATTGTAGGTGTTCCGCTTTTTTTCAAATGGCTCTGAGGCCCATCTTCCCTAACTTGCTGTCCGAATTTCATTCGACGTAACAGCGGAATCAGGAGCGGTGCGGCAATCACCGCCAGAATAAATGAAACGCCGATTGTTAACAGTAATACCTGAAAATCCATGGGTTCACCCCTCTAGTCTACTCGATTCTGTAATGGTGCTATTTGTAGTGCTTCGACCACGTCCTCCAGCTTCATGCCTCTTGAAGCTTTGAACAAGACAACGTCTCTGGGATGTAGTTTATCCAGTAGATAACGGGTCATTTCTTCTTTATCTATAAAAGCATGCACAGCCTCTGTAGGCATATGCTTGCTTGCTCCTTCAGCAATCTTGGCTGATAGCGGACCAAATACCAGCACCATGTCCATTTTGGCCGATGTGATATACTCTCCGATTCCGTAATGCAGATCCTGCTCTTGGGGACCGAGTTCAAGCATATCACCAAGCACAGCCACTTTCATGCGGTATCCTTTCAGACCTTCTAGTACATCGATTGCGGCCTTCATGGAGGTTGGACTTGCATTGTATGCATCATTCAGCAGGGTTAGACCACTAACGCCTTGAGTAACCTCAATACGCATGCCTGTCAGTTTCAAACGAGACAATCCCGCGGCAATCTGCTCCGTCGTCACTTTGAAATGACGGGCTACTGCCAAAGCAGCCAGACAGTTAACGACATTATGCGTTCCTAGCAGAGGTAGCGTAAATGCATGTTCTCCAGACTGTTTGGTGGTGAAAACTACCCCGTTCTGCGCATTCATAAGTCCGGTAGGATAGTCATCATTATCGGTTTGCAAACCAAATGTAAACCGCTGCAATCCATCGGGTTGTTTCGTTGCGGGCTCTTCAAGGACTTGTGCAATTAAAGGCTCGTCTCCGTTGTAGATCAGTAACCCGCCAGGCTTCAATCCCGCTACAATCTCGGCTTTGGCTCTGGCAATCTCCAGTCTGGACCCCAGCTGAAGCAGATGTGATTCACCAATATTGGTAATGACCGCTACATCAGGCTGCGCAATAACGGACAAATCGTTAATTTCCCCGCGACCACTCATACCCATCTCCAAAATGATAATCTCGGTATCCGGGTCCATGCTTAGTACAGTCAGCGGTAAACCAATGTGATTATTGAAGTTGCCTTGCGTCTTATGCACTTTGAACGTCGTTGAGAGAATCGCATCAACGATGTCCTTTGTTGTTGTCTTGCCGTTGCTGCCTGTAATGCCAACTACAGCCGCTTTATTCTCCGTTAGATAAGCAGATGCGAGTGCTTGCAGCGCGACAAGTGTGTCGTCAACAACAATGACAGCTCCTTGTGGCGGAATACCATGATCCTTTTGCCAGATCGCGCCTGAAGCCCCCTTCTCTAGACAGGCTTGCACAAATTCGTGTCCGTCAAACCTTTCACCCACTAGCGGGATAAATAAACTGCCTTCCAGAGGTTTACGCGAATCGGTAAACACTCCTTCGACCATTACATTGCCATGAGCAGCAACGTCACTTAATGTTCCTCCACACATCTCGGCCAATTGTGCCACTGTTCTTTTTATCAATTGGATTTGCCCCTTATCGCTTCTTTGGCTATGATTCGGTCATCAAAATCGGTTTTGGTTGTGCCGATAATCTGATAGGTCTCGTGACCCTTGCCCGCAATCAATACTACATCGGCTGGGCTTGCCATTTCAATAGCTTCATGAATCGCCTGGCGTCGATCCACAATCATCGTATAACGTTCAGCAGGAACGGATTCTTCAATCAGGCCCTGTTCAATGTCTTTGAGAATCAGATCCGGATCTTCTGTCCGAGGATTATCGGAAGTAACCAGTACAAAATCACTATAATTCGCAGCAATTTTCCCCATGAGAGGGCGTTTTGTACGGTCCCTGTCACCACCACAGCCAAACACGCAGATTACACGCCCTTCGGCAAATTCTTTCACCGTACGCAACACATTCTCCAGTCCATCCGGTGTATGGGCATAATCGACAATAACAGCAAATGGCTGTCCTTCGTCCACTCCTTCAACACGTCCATCCACGCCCGGAACCGTCTCCAGACTGCGCTTGATCTCTTCCAGCGGAATTCCTTCCACCAGCGCTGCAGAGATTGCTGCCATTGCATTGTATACATTGAATTTGCCTACCATGCGCAAGCGAATATCTGTGCTGCCTGCAAATGTATCCACGTGGAAAGAAGTTCCCTGAGACGTGATTGAGATTTGGGATGCGCGTACATCCGCCTTTTCACCCATGCCATATGTAATCACTTCAGCCGCAGTCACAGAGATGAAATATTCCGCTGCCGGGTCATCTGCATTGATAACAGCGAATTTACGCTGTGAGATATCTTCCGTATAACCGTTACCCAGACGTGCAAAGAATAATCCTTTAGCCCCTCGATATTCCTCCATGGAATGGTGGTAGTCCAAATGATCTTGCGTCAGGTTAGTGAATACCGCAGTACGAAAATTTGTTCCCTTTACTCGCCCTTGTTCCAATGCGTGAGAAGAAACTTCCATAACACAGCAGTCCGTACCCTTCTGAACCATATCATGCAGACTACGCTGCAGATCAAGCGCCTCTGGTGTCGTTCCTGACATCGGGTAAGTGCGACCGTCATACCGCATTTGAATAGTACCGATCAATCCCGTCTTGCGTCCGTAATCACTCATGATTTTTTCAATCAAATAGGTGGTCGTTGTTTTTCCGTTCGTTCCCGTTACACCAATCATATTCATTTTCTGGCTTGGCGAGTCAAAAAAGAAATCTGCCAGAACAGCCATCGCAAATCGGCTGTCCTTCACCAGCAATTGTGGTACAGGCAGATCCAGCTGCCGTTCAACCACCAATGCAACTGCACCGGCATTTACAGCTTTTTCTGCATAATCATGACCATCTACTGTATGTCCCGGAAGACAGATAAACAGATCACCCGGTTTTACCTGCCGGGAATCTGTCTGAAGGTTTTGGCATTCTGTATTTGATTCGCCCACGAGGCGGGCGGTGGTCAGCATCGATGCAAATTGTTTTAAAAGCACATGAATAACCTCACTTTTCCAATTATACTTCTGTTTTAACATATGTCTGTATTTATTAATATCGTCAATACAACCCAATAATGAAACGCACTTGGATGAATTTTGTTGCGCTAGAAGCCTCAAACTACCCCTAAGCCCAGTTATTCATCCTTTGTGTGATCATGTGCATCGTTCAGTACATTCCCCATATAAATGCGGATGGTTGATCCCTGATCTACCCTCGCCCCAGGTTTGGGTGCCTGATTAATCACGTATTTACCACTGCCAGACTTCGCCAGCATAAAATTCATGTTCAGGTCTTCGTACAGATCTTCAACAGTAGCTCCTGTCAGGTCTGGGACTGTCACGATTTTGGTTTCACCATACTTGTATTCTTTGGCGACCTGATCCTTCCGAACAGGTACATTCATATAGTGCAAAGCATCTTCAAGGATGTTCTGTACAATCGGGGCGGCAACCACACCTCCGAACTGAATTCCTTTGGGATTATCAACTGCGGTATAGACCACAATCTGTGGATCATCTGCCGGTGCAAATCCGATAAAGGATACGATATGCTCAGTCGAGGAATAACGTCCGTTGATAACCTTCTGGGCTGTACCTGTTTTGCCACCGACCCGGTATCCATCAATGAATGCCGGACGCCCGGTACCTTTTGCGACAACACTCTCGAGTGCTTCACGTACTTGTTTGGATGTATTCTCCGAGATCACCTGACGAACCAGTTCCGGCTTGGCCTCTTCCATGACTTCTCCCGTTACCGGATGGACCCACGCTTTCGTAACATATGGCTTGTAAAGTTTACCCCCATTGATGGCCGCTGACACAGCTGCTACTTGCTGAATAGGCGTAACCGATACACCTTGACCAAAAGCAGTTGTTGCAAGTTCGACAGGTCCTACTCTCGACAGTTTGAATAGAATTCCACTGGCTTCTCCACTGAGGTCAATTCCCGTTTTGGTACCGAAGCCAAAGTCTTTAATATAGGAGAAGAGCGATTCTTTGCCCAGCCTCTGCCCCAAAGCCACAAATCCCGGGTTGCATGAGTTCTCCACCACTTGCAAAAAGGTCTGACTTCCGTGGCCGCCCTTTTTCCAGCAACGCAGACGAGCTCCACCCACCTCAACATATCCGGGATCAAAAAATTGATCCTGTTGCAGATTGACCTTTTTCTCTTCAAGCGCTGCTGCCAAGGTAATAATCTTGAACGTAGAACCCGGTTCGTACGTCATCCAGATCGGTAAATTGCGATTGTATATCTCCGCGGGATATTGCTGATAATCGGCAGGTTCGTATCCCGGTCTGCTGGACATCCCCAAAATTTCACCCGTTTTCGGATTCATCGCTATGGCCAATGCTGAGTTCGCCTGGAACTTCACCATGGCCTGATCCAGTTCTCTCTCCATGATGGACTGAATGGATTTATCAATGGTCAGCTTGAGGTTAAGGCCGTCCTTCGGTTCCACATACTTCTCGGATGAGCCCGGCATTAGCCTTCCGGCCGCATCGGACAAGTAGGACACACTGCCATTCAAACCATTCAGCTTATCATCATATTTCTTCTCGACACCCGTTAAGCCCTGATTATCAATGCCCGTAAAACCAAGAATATGGGCAGCCAAATCATCATAAGGATAAAAACGTTTATTGTCTTCAGCAACAACGATACCCGGAAGCTTCAAATCACGGATGCGCTGAGCTTTCTCCATCGTAATTTTGCGGCCGCCGGGTTGTAGTCGTACAATGAGTTCTCGTTTCTTGATGGTTGCGAGCACTTTTTCTTCCGTCATCCCAAGCAATGGGGCCAGCGCTTTAGCCGTCGTTTCAGCTTCTTTAACCTGAGCCGGAATGGCCATAATGGTTGGTGTTGTCACATTATAGGCCAGAGAGGTTCCATTTCGATCCAGGATCTCCCCTCGCTTGGCTGAGTAAGGAATATTACGCCGCCAGGATTCTTCTGCTTTTGCTGACAATTCAGGGCCTTCCCCGAGCTGTACATAAGCAAGCCTGATCATCAGGGCCGAAAATAACAAAACTAAAATCATTAAACTCCATAGCAACCTGCGTCGCAGATTTACGCTTGATCCCTTCACGAAAAGATCCCCCCACTCGTCCCAAAATCATGACATTCGTTCCATTCATGAATATTCAGGACAACCGGGGGTTAGAACAAGCTGTCAGAGCTCCCTAAGGAAGTGTAGCTCCGTTTGTTGCTGGATCGTCAGAGGATTCGGATTCATTGGTAGGAGCCTTGTTGTTATCTGTTTCGTCTGTTTCGTCGGTTTTAGCTTCTCCGCCCGAAGCCTCTTGTTCCTTCACTTCAGCTTCTGATGACGGATCAGAAGAGATTGGAGCTTCATCGGCTATACCTGTCACTGCAGCTTTGGCAGTTTGCAAGTTCAGCTGTACAGTTCTCTGTTCACCTGCAACCTGCTCGGTTTGCTTCACGACATAACCCTCGCCCTTGACCGTAACCCCCACTTTCATGAGAGAAAGTACTTCAAGGGCATCCCGGAGAGATTCACCTGTTAGATCGGGAATCTTCATCTTGCTGCTTTCTTCCGTTAGCAGATAGATTCGTTGGCCTGGATTCATAGAGGCGCCAGCAACCGGATACTGCCGAATTACATTATCACCTTGACCAAGAGTCACATAAGCAATACCTGCGCTTAGAAGCTGGCTTCTGGCCTGTTTGGCTGTCTTGCCACTCAAGTCAGGCGCCTTGGCTTGCACGACAGAGACTTCTTTTGACTTTTTGTCAGGAGTTTTGGCTGTATCTTTGGGTATTCCCATGTATTGAAGAGTCTGGCTGACAATCTTTTTGAACACCGGCGCAGCTGCGGTTCCTCCCCCAATGTTGGTTCCATCCGGTTGGTCAATGACAACAAGTATAGCAATCTTCGGATTATTCACGGGCGCGAATCCAATAAACGATACAACGTCTTTTGACTTGCTGTATGCTCCGTTAACAACCTTTCTTGCTGTACCTGTCTTACCAGCTACACGGTAACCTTCAATATAGGCGTTACGACCGGTACCAATCGTCTGATCTGCAACCACTTGTTCCAGATAACCGCTCACCAGTTTGGAAGATTCCTTGGAAATCACCTGACGGACAACTTTAGGTTTGATGACTTCCGTTGTTCCATCATTCGGGTTCTTGATCTCCTTCACCAGATGTGGCTCCAACAATTTGCCGCCGTTGGCAATCGCAGAGATGGCTGCGACCTGTTGAATTGGTGTTACCTGTACAAGACCATGCCCATAGGCTGCCGTAGCAATCTCGGATTTGTAAACCAGTGGCTTGATCGGGGACGCTGCCTCATTTGGCAGATCAATACCCGTCTTTTTGCCGAAACCGAATTCGTCTATGTAATGACGCAGACGTTCACCGCCAAGCATGTTGTAACCCAAGTTAACAAAAGCAATGTTACTTGACCGTTTGACACCTTCGAGATACGAGATCCAACCATAGGAATGACCATTATCACTAATCGGGAAACCACCGATATACATGCGTTTGGATTCAAAACTTGCATTGGGATCGAAGAGTTTTTCTTCAACAGCCCCTGCTAGAGTAACTATTTTGAATGTACTACCTGGCTCATAGATGGATTGGGTAGCATGGTTGATAAAATTCTTTTGATCAGGTGTACTCCCATACGTATTCGGGTTAAAGGTTGGCCAGTTCGCCATCCCTAGAATCTCCATCGTGTTTGGGTCCGCAGCAATGACCGTCATGCTAAGTGGATTATACTTGGCAACGGCTTCTTTCATTGCATCCTCAATGTAGAACTGGATCGTATCATCGATGGTCAGCGTAAGGTTCTTACCGTTCTGAGGTGGCAAATAGTTATCCTGTGAATCCGGAAGTTTAATGCCTTTGGCATCCTTCTGATAATTCAGATATCCATCTGTGCCTGTCAGCGCTTCATCATATGAGACTTCAAGTCCATTGACAGCTTTCCCATCACGGCTCATATACCCCAAGAGGTGAGAAGCAAGTGTTTCTTCAGGGTAAAAACGCTTCGACTCCTGTGCCATCACAATTGCATTACGCGCCTTATATTCATCTTGCAGTTCTTCACGCAATTCGTTGACTTGTGCCGCAAGTTCAGGACTTATTTTATAACCTTCACTGCGTACTTCACGTTGCTGATAGAAAATTCCATCTTTATTTTTGGCTGTTACCAGAGCACGCATCTCACTCTCATTTTTCCCTAGAAGGGTAGAGAGTTTCTCCGTGACGACATCCTGTATGCCGAGTTCATCGATCAAGAGGGGATTGACCGAAACCGTGTATGCAGGGGCATCGGTAGCCAAAATATTACCGTTTCTATCCGTAATTGTTCCACGTGCAGCCTTAATCGTCTGTTCCCGCTCTACCAAACCGGCTGCCCGTTCCTGCCATACACCGCCATTCACAACCTGAATGAAAAAGATTCGGGTTACGAGTACAAGAAAAAAGAGGGTAATACATCCCCCTATAAGCAACGTGCGCATCTTTATTCTTTTTATCATCGGAACACCTCTTTACTTACTGCTTGCTGTATTCGAGGACGACTCAGTGCCAGTTGATTTCGTACTTGTTGAGCGAGGTACATAAATGACATCCTTACCAGAAGCTTCAACGTAACCAAGTTGTTTTGCATTTTCGATGACCTGGTTGTTCAATGTTTCTTTTTCCACCTGCAGGTCTGCAATCGTCTTTTCATACCCCTTAATATCCGAAATAGTGGACTGCGCCTGCTTGTTCAGATCATAGATATGAGCATAACGAGACATCAAGGCTCCTCCAACAAGGATAACTGCAACCAGGGTAATCAGATACAAAATCTTCTCGCGTGCCGGAAGACCCGTACGACGGGTCACCACTTTGGTGGTTTCTTTGTATCGTTGCTGGGTCACACGTTCCTGGGACGCTTTTTCTTTTACAGCGAGATTACCACGTGTATATGCCATACTCCGATTCTCTCCTCCACTCTTGATCTACAATTTCTCGGCTACGCGCAGCTTGGCTGAACGAGCACGTGAATTTTCGGTCAATTCCGTTTCCGTTGGAATCAACGGTTTTCTGTTAACTAAACGCAGGGTCCCCTTGCCGCCGCATACACACAAAGGAAAATCGGGTGGACATGTACATTTTTCCAGATAACTGCTGAAAATCTGTTTACATATCCGATCCTCAAGGGAGTGGAAGGTAATAACAGATACACGTCCTCCTGGTGCCAGACAACGAACAGCCTGATGTAAGCCTTCTTCAAACGCACCCAACTCATCGTTGACGGCAATGCGTAATGCCTGGAAGCTGCGTTTGGCAGGATGTCCACCTGTACGGCGAGCTGCCGCCGGGATGCCTTCCTTGATCAGTTCCACGAGTTCACCTGTCGTCTCAATGGTAGATTGCGCTCGTTTTCCCACGATAACACGGGCAATTCTTCTCGAAAACTTCTCTTCACCATAGCGATACAAAATTCGAGCAATCTCTTCTTCTGGCCACTCATTCACAATCTCTTTGGCCGTCAGCATTGCATCCTGGTCCATTCGCATATCGAGCGGAGCATCGTGATTGTAGCTGAATCCACGTTCTCCTTCATCAAATTGCGGGGATGACACACCCAAGTCGTACAAAATACCGTCGACCTGTGGTACACCATCCTTCATTGGTACATCCAGATCCTTGAGTACCTGTTCCAGATCCCGAAAATTGGTTTTCACCAATGTTACACGTTCTCCATAAGCTGCGAGCTTCTCGCGAGCATTATCCAAAGCCCAATCATCCTGATC
The DNA here is from genome assembly GCF_037979415.1 of Paenibacillus sp. FSL H7-0940. Taxonomy (NCBI): domain Bacteria; kingdom Bacillati; phylum Bacillota; class Bacilli; order Caryophanales; family Paenibacillaceae; genus Paenibacillus; species Paenibacillus sp. FSL H7-0940. The sequence continues at coordinate 795,967 of NZ_CP150280.1, read as the reverse complement.
AAGTGCGATCAGACGTCCCCCTGGACCGAGCTTGGAAGCAATCACGGAGCTATGTCCGCCACCGCCTAAAGTGCAGTCCACGTATATACCGTCCTGCTTGATGTTTAATCCCTCTGTTGCCTCTTCTTTGAGTACGGTTATGTGGTGAAACAACCTGCACCCCTCCTGACTTTATAAATCAAAATTAAAATCGACCAGCTTTTCGGCAATGTCGTTGAATGCTTCTTCGGATTGATTGAAATAACTCTCCCATATGCCTTTGCTCCAAATCTCCACCCGGTTCGACACGCCAAGAACAACACAATCCTTGTCCAGCTTGGCATACTCTCTTAAATTGCCCGGCAGATTTACCCTGCCCTGTTTGTCCAGTTCACATTCGGTTGCACCCGAGAAAAAAAACCGGGTAAACGCACGTGCATCAGATTTCATCAATGGCAGTGCTTTGAGCTTCTGTTCCATGACCCCCCACTCCTCCATGGGGTACACGAAAAGACACTGGTCCAAACCCCGTGTGACAACGAAAGACGGTCCCAGAGATTCGCGGAATTTAGCCGGAATGATAACCCGACCCTTATCATCAATGCTATGTTGGAACTCCCCCATAAACATTGGCCCACTCACTCCTCACCCGTTTCTCCCACTTTGCCCCACTTTCCACCACCTAAGCATAATAGATTCGCACAAAAAAATCAAAACCCTTCTTGCATGACTTGATTTTTTAATTTTTCAGCATAAAAAAACGTCCTTGATCCTGTAACTCAGGATCAAGGACGCTTCCCTTAAACGGGCAATCGTATGTCTACCCGCACATGAGCCATATCATCAATAAACCATTCTATACCTATTGAATCATTTCATCAGCTTGTAATTATTGGATAGTGCTTAAAATTTCCAGCTATCCAGATATTTCTCTTGCTCAGCTGACAAGGAGTCGATGCCAATATTCAGGCTTTCAAGTTTATAGCTGGCAACCTGCTGGTCAATATCATAAGGTACATTAACAACGTTTTTACCCAAGTTTTCATAATTCTCACTTACATAACGCAGACCAAGCGCCTGCAGAGCAAACGTTGTATCCATGATTTCGGCAGGGTGACCATCTGCTGCACCCAGGTTCACAAGACGACCTTCAGCAAGAAGGTACATTTTACGACCATCTTTGAAACGATATTCCTCAATGTTGCGACGAACTGTGCGAATCGATTCGGAACGTTTAGCCAGTTCAGGTTTATTCACTTCAACATCAAAGTGACCCGCATTACTCAGGATCGCTCCATCCTTCATCACATCGTAATGCTCCCCTGTGATAACATCCTTATTGCCTGTAACTGCAATAAAGAAATCGCCCAATTTGGCGGCTTCCACCATCGTCATGACCCGGAACCCGTCCATGTGTGCTTCTACCGCTTTGATTGGATCGATCTCGGTTACGATCACATTTGCACCAAGACCTTTGGCGCGCATCGCTACACCTTTACCACACCAGCCATAACCTGCTACCACTACGTTTTTACCAGCGATAACCAAGTTAGTTGTACGAATAATCCCGTCGAATGCAGATTGTCCAGTACCGTAGCGATTGTCAAACAGATACTTGCAGTATGCGTCATTAACCGCAACCATCGGAAACTTCAATTGGCCTTCTTTCGCCAATGCTTTCAAACGGATAATACCCGTTGTCGTTTCTTCTGCTCCTCCGCGAATGGTTGTTGCGAGGTCAGGGCGCTCGGATGCAATAATGGTTGCAAAGTCTCCACCATCATCAATAATGAGATCAGGCTTCACCTCAAGCGCACGCAGTTGCAGTGATTTGAATTCCGCAGGCTCCGGATTGTACTTCGCATACACCGTAACCCCGTCTTCCACCAGTGCTGCGCAAACATCATCTTGTGTAGACAATGGATTGCTATGCGTAATTGTTACTTCTGCACCACCAGCTTGGATCACTTTTGCCAAGTAAGCTGTTTTCGCTTCCAGATGAAGACAAATGGCAACCTTCAAACCTTTGAAGGGCAGATCCTGTTCGAACTGGCGACGAATGCGGTTCAGTACCGGCATATGCGCTTCTACCCAATCAATTTTCAGGTGACCCTCTGAAGCGAGTCCCATATCTTTAACAATACTGTTTTGCAATGCAGGTGTAGTCATTTCACGTCCTCCTCGTTTATGTGTTTCTTCTATTATAAAGGGCTCTACAGTGCAATAACCTTGTGCTCTCCACGGAATTCGCTTGAGGCCTTAATCAGTTCATCGATCCACTCGGTGCCATAACGATTCAGGTAAAAGAGTGCATTATGTACTCGTTCCTGTGGTTTGCCCGTTGGGAATAAGGAGTTCTGAATGCCGTTCCAGTGCCTTAGACTCACATTGTGTTTATCTTCGATAGCTTTGTGAGTCTGTTGTTTCAGATACTGCATTTGCTCGTTGATTTTACTCAAATTGGTGTCGCCAATTCGTTCCAGCCCCGGATGAATCTCCGCGATCTCATCTAGCAACGGTCCATACAGATCAAGAAACGCTTCCTGAACCTTGTCAAACTGTTCATCTACCTGGAACGTCTCCTGCTGTGCGAGCCATTGCTCCTTCTTTTCTTCCATATGATATTGAACATCCTGAAAAGAAAGTCCATATTGTTTCATATGTTTGTGATGAATATCTTCCATAATGGTGAAAGACAACCGCGGCAACAAAATGGGCATTTGCAGGCCGAACTGACGGAATGCTTCCCGAGTCAAACCCCAATATGCAATTTCACCTTGCCCCAAAATAACAGCGGCTACAGGCAACACGGAATCTTGCATTAATGGTCGTGTCAATACGTTGTTACTGAAGCGCTCCGGATGTTCTCCCAGTTCCTGAAGCAAACGTTCCTCTGAGAAAGAAACCAAACCTTTGCGATCACTATATAAACCGTCCTTCAACAACAAGAGCAGACGCGTACCTTCATGAATGTAGAACAGATTAGCTCCATCCTCCGCCACTTCGGCAGGCATAGCATAACCAGCTTGTTGTACCAGCGAAGCACCTTGAGTGTATGCGCTGCGCAGCACTTCATTTTTTCGTATCAACCGCTCAAACACGGGCTGTTCCAACCTGCGTAAATCTGGATCCGATGCATCCATTAGAACAAGTCCACTGCTGGCAAACAAAGCAGATATCATGCGGGCAAATGCATCACTCAGATTTGAACTGGATTGATGGATTTCTGTGATGCATTTCATCAGTCCTGGTTTATGTATCGTATCAGGTAAAAGATGTTCCACCTGTTCGAGTACATTCATCCACTGCTGCGTATCCACATGAACATTACTCACAGAATCCCTTCCTGCGAATCGTCCTTGTAACTTAACCTTGTTCATGTCTCCCTGACGATCAGGTAGATATGTGTGGTTAACCTCATCCCAGTCATGGTCTTCACCGGCAATCCAAAATACTGGGACTACCGGGCGTTGAAGTCTTTCTTCCGCTTCACGCGCAGCTGCCACTACGCTGGCGGCTTTGTATATGACGAACAGTGGTCCGGTGAGCAGACCGCTCTGCTGTCCTCCTGTAACCACTAGTGCATCTTGTTCTGCAAGACGTGTGATGGACGCATGAACCTCTCCATGGTCGTTCACCCGCTTATTATATATACGTAAATACTCTGCCAGATCACGACGATCAATACGTGTGTTTTCCGATTGGTCCAGCCACTCGGCACGCGCCTGAAGTCCTGATTCCCAGCGAATGTCATACTCGTAAAGGCCACGCGCAGCATCTCTTGAACAGATATAATCTTCTGCAAGTCTTGATCCGCTGCGGAGTGCCTCGGTAATACCGTTCATGAGGTCTGCCTCCTATTCTGCTTCAAAGAGCCTTTCTTGATTGTACCGAATTCAGGGCCGCTTCGTCAAAAGAAAGTAATTAAAATACGAAAAAAACCGCCGAACGAGTCGGCGGCATTTAATACATCAATAATAGCATATCGCTTTAATATTCCTATTATACGTAAGGTTCTGCAACCCAGTGACCTTTGGAAACCTCAATCAATTGAGAATTTTCCAAGTTGTACGGATCATTTGCAGGACCGCCAGATCCGTTCTGAATCGGGCTCATATGCTCTTCTGGCAGCAAGATGCGACGTTTGTTCGCTTCCACTTCCGGATCAGGTACAGGGATCGCGGAAAGCAATGTTTTGGTGTAAGGGTGGACAGGGTTCGCATATAGTTCTTCACTTTCTGCGAGCTCAACCACTTTACCCATGTACATTACAGCTACACGGTCACTGATATGTTTAACCATTGACAAGTCATGCGCAATAAACAGGTATGTCAAGCCGAGACGTTGCTGAAGTTCTTCAAGCAATTTAACGACCTGCGCCTGAATGGATACATCCAGTGCAGACAATGGCTCATCACAGATGATGAATTTAGGGTCTACAGCAAGCGCACGCGCAATCCCGATCCGTTGTCTTTGACCACCGGAGAATTCATGTGGATAACGAAGTGCATGACTTGGATTCAAACCTACCAGATCAAGCAGTTCCTCCACTCGTCTCTTGCGCTCTTTAGAGCTGGAAGCCAGACCATGAATATCGAGTGACTCCCCGATAATATCCATAACATTGAAACGCGGGTTAAGAGATGCATATGGATCTTGGAAGATCATCTGCATATCTTTACGCATTTCTTTCATTTTGCGCGGGGACAACTTGTAGATATCCGTTCCGTTGAAGTTAACATTTCCGCCAGTTGGCTCATAAAGACGCAGAATGGTACGACCTGTTGTGGATTTACCACAGCCAGACTCGCCTACAACGCCAAGTGTTTCACCTTCAAAGATATCAAAGCTTACGTCATTGACCGCTTTGAGAATGTTACCTTTACCCAAATTAAAGTACTGTTTCAAGTTTTTCACTTGTACCAGAGGCTTATTGCTGCCTTTGATAATACCAGCCGGAGCTGGTTTTTCCTTTTTGGGCTCGTCCAGACGTGGCAAGGCATTCAGCAATTTAATGGTGTATGGATGTTGAGGGTTACTAAAGATTTCTGCAGTTGTTCCTGTTTCAACAACTTCGCCTTCCTTCATAACAACAACACGGTCACACATACCCGCTACGACACCAAGGTCATGCGTAATCAGCATGATCGATGTTCCCAGCTTTTGCTGCATGTCTTTCATGACATCCAGAATTTGAGCCTGAATTGTAACGTCAAGTGCAGTTGTCGGCTCATCCGCAATCAGAAGGGATGGACGACATGCAAGCGCGATCGCAATCATGGCACGCTGACGCATACCACCAGAGAATTGGTGAGGATAATGATTCATGCGAATAGCCGCATTTTTAATACCTACAAGTTCCAGCATCTCCAAAGCCGCTTTATTCGCCGCTTGTTTGGACATGTTTTGATGCTTGCGCAATACTTCAGTAATTTGTTTACCAATTTTAATGGTAGGATTCAATGAAGTCATTGGATCTTGGAAGATCATACCGATATCTTTACCACGAATCGCTTCCATTTGTTTGTCTGTCTTATTCAGCAGGTCTTGCCCGTGAAAAGTAATTTCTCCGCTTTTGACCTTCGAAGGCGGGGAGGGAATCAATTTCATGATGGTTTGGGCGGTAACACTCTTACCACTACCCGATTCACCTACGATCCCCAGCGTCTCTCCTTTGCCAAGTTCAAAACTCACATGTTTAACGGCATCAAATTCACCAGAACGTGTTGAGAACGACACACTCAGGTCTTTGACAGTTAAAATCGGCTCCATAATCCCACCTCCTGTTTCTATTTACGTAATTTCGGATCGAGTGCGTCACGCAGACCGTCTCCGAGCAAGTTAAATGCAAGCATTGTAAGAACCATCAGACCTGCTGGGAACCACATCCGCCACGGGAATAGCGTCCAGCCTGTAAGTGCATCATTGATCATAGAACCAAGTGAAGATCTTGGTGCTGATACACCCAATCCAAGGAAGCTCAGGAACGCTTCAGCAAAGATTGCATTTGGAATGGACAACGTCAATGTTACAAGAATCGGTCCTATTGCATTGGGCAACAAATGACGGAACAATTGACGCCCTGTGCTTGCTCCCATGGACCTTGCAGCAAGAATAAAGTCTCTGTTTTTGAGTTGCATAATTTCACCACGCACAATCCATGACATGCTGATCCAGCCTGTGATGGTGAGGGCAATGATAATCGTTGTCAGACTTGGTTCCAGTACAACCAGCAACAAAATTACAACAAGCATGTACGGCAAGGAGTAGAGGATTTCGGAAAACTTGTTCATAATTCCATCTACACGTCCACCATAGAAACCCATGATCGCTCCATAAATAACCCCGATAACAAGGTCAATCAAGGCTGCGGCCAAACCTACAGTAAGGGATACACGTGCTCCTACCCAAGTTCTTACCCACACGTCGCGACCAAGCTCGTCCGTACCGAACCAGTGCTCCGCACTCGGTGCTGCATTGGCATTCAACAAATCATTGGAATAATAATTATAACTTGTAAACAAAGAAGTTGGACCAATCAAAGAGAAAATCACGACAAGAACCAACACGCTCAGACTGATCATTGCAGCCTTATTGGTTGCAAGTCTGTACATGGCATCTTTAAAAAGGGATACACTTTCTTGCGGTTTAACCGCTGCCTGACTAGTCAGGTTCGTGTTCGCCGTTTCATTCTTTTTATTATTCGTGCCAGACAACGTTATGCCCCCTTCCGGCTTTCCAGCTTAATTCTAGGATCAATCAGCACGTAAGCGATATCCGTAAAGAAACGAGCCAACATCAGGAGGATACCATAGAAAATCGTAATCCCCATGATCATAGTGTAATCACGGTTTGTGATACTCTCTACGAATACTTTACCAATTCCCCCGATGTTAAAGATCTGTTCAATTACAACGGAACCTGTGATGATATTCGCTGTCATTGGACCAACATAAGTTACTACTGGTAGAATACCGTTTCTTACAACGTGTTTAAACATGATTGCAGGCCATTTCAAACCTTTGGCTTTAGCTGTTTTGATATAATCTGCATGTAAAACTTCAAGCATGCTCGAACGCGTCAAACGAGCGATAAAAGCAATCGGAGATGCAGATAGCGCTGCAACCGGAAGAACATAATCCAATGGACCATCAAAGCCCATAACGTTAAACCAGCCTAATTTAGTAGCAAAGAGATACTGCAATAGTGACGCAAGCAAGAAGCTCGGAACAGCTATCCCTATGACAGCCAGGATCATCGTGATATCATCAATGAGTTTACGATGGTAAACTGCAGCAATAAGGCCCAGCAGAACACCCACGATAATGGAGATAACAATTGCAAACACTCCAAGCTTCAGCGAAGCGGTGAATGTTTCGCCGATCATTCCGGCTACATCTCGATTGAGATATTTCATTGAGACTCCGAAATCTCCCTTAATGATTCCACCCATATACTTCAGGTATTGTTCATACATCGGTTTGTCCAATCCATACTTCTGTTCCAGCAAGACCCGAATTTCAGGCGATACTTTTTTCTCAGATGTAAAAGGGTCACCCGGAATAGCCTTCATCAGGAAGAAGGTTGCAGATGCGAGTATGAAAAGCGATAGCAGCATAAATAATAGTTTTTTCAACACATACTTAACCAACCCTTGCACACCTCCACAAACAATATTTTGTATACAAATCGATTGTAGAATTAGACAGAAATAAAGTCCAATCCATTTATCGGAAATTTCAAGAATTATAAGGAAAATCGGTGCACATACAAAAAATCGGGATATATATGGAATTCCACATATATATCCCGAAGTATTCATATTAGACTTCAGAACAACTTATTTCTCTTCCAGATATGCACGAGTGTAGTCAATAGCTCCACTGAAATCAAGTTGTACACCTTTCAGGTAAGGCTTAGTCAAAGATACGTTAGTGTAATAATAGATTGGCATAACGCCCATTTCATCTTGAATCAGGATTTTCTCAGCGTCAGCAAATGCAGCCATACGTGCAGCTGGATCAGCAGATTTTACAGTTTCTTTAACATCTTTGTCATACTGTTCGTTGCTGAATTTGGAATCATTGTTTGTGTTTCCAGTAGTCCACATTTCCAAGAAGTTGTATGGATCGTTGTAGTCAGCAGACCAACCTGCACGAGCTACTTGGAAGTTTTGGTTTTGACGGTTCTCAAGGAATACGCCCCACTCTTGGTTTTCTGTTTTCACATCAACACCAAGATTTTGTTTCCACATGTCAGCAACCGCCAAAGCGATTTTCGCGTGACCATCACTAGTGTTGTAGATCAACGTAACAGCTGGCAATGTTGTGTAACCTTCTTCTTTCATACCTTCAGCAAGCAATGCTTTAGCTTCTTCAACATTTTCTGTGAAGTAATCGTCTTTGTGCTCATCACGGAATTCGCCGTTTTCACCACGGATACCTGGAGGTACAAAGCCGAATGCTGGAATTTGTCCACCTTGTGTAACTTTGTCAACAATCAGCTGACGCTGAATTGCCATTGCAAATGCTTTACGGATTTTAACGTTGTTAAATGGTGCTTCGTTTACGTTGAACTGATAGTAGTACGTACTTGCAATACCAGTAGCTTTGAACTCGTCCGGCAATTCCGCTTTTACAGAAGGAATTTGGTCGGATGGAATTTCACCGTTAGGTGCACCAGTGTAGTCCAATTGTCCTGATTTGTAAGCTTGCAGTTCGGAAGCACTGCTGTTTGTCAGAGACATATCGATTTGAGCCAATTTAATATCGGCAGCTGCATGGTAACCATCGTTTTTCTTCACAACAATTTTTTGACCTTTAGAGTATTGATCCATTACAAATGGTCCGTTAACGATCATGTTTTTGTAGTCTGTGAAGAATTTGTCATTGGTGTCAGCAGATGCATGTACTGGGTAGTACGTGTAGAATGCTGTCAGACCCAAGAAGTAAGGTGTTGGGTTTTCCAACGTTACTTCCAATGTGTGCTCATCAGTAGCTTTAACGCCTACTTGTGAGAAATCTGTGACTTTAGTACCTTTGTATGTTTCATCTTTGCTGAGGTTGTAACCTTCAGCACCTTTAATGTAGTACAATTGGTATGCATATGGAGAAGCTGTTTCCGGTTTCAAAGCACGTTCCCAAGAACGAACAAAGTCTTCGGCAGTGATTGCATCACCGTTGCTCCATTTAGCTTCCGGGTTCAGGTTGAAAACATATTTCAAACCATCTTCGGAAATTTTCCAGTCTTTAGCTACGCCTGCTTGTTCTTTACCATCAGCATCAATGCGTACAAGACCTTCGTACAAGAATTTCAGAACTGTGTTGGTTTGGCTGTCTTTTGCTTGAGCCGGGTCCAACGTAGGAGGTTCAGCTGACAGGTTGATTTTCAGAATTTGATCTTTAGCAAGACCATTTCCTTCGTTTGCAGAACCAGTATCGGTGTTACCTGTGCCTTCGTTTTTCGATCCGCACGCTGCAAGTACGGTACCGAACGCCAAAATCAGCGTCAAAAGGACTAATAGACTTTTCCTTTTCATCTAACACGTTCCCCCTAAATTGATATGGTTTATATGTTTATAGATTATACAACCACCGGTCAAAAAAATCTACATTACTTTTTCAGAAAGTAATGTTTTTTTCAGTTTTCGACAAAATCGACACATTTTTTGCCTCTTTTGCGTTATGTAACCTTACATCAGTTGCATGAAGTATCTAAATAATCCAAATAAAGTAAACAAAACATACCCGAAACTCATGATAACGAAAGACATGCGCCATACGGCCCGGAACATTCTACCCCTATCGACCTTCCCTTTTAGTCGATTTTGCGCACCCCCGATGAATCCAAGTGCTACTAGTATGAGTATTAATGTCAGATAAAAACCAAAATTCGAATCAAATGTTAAGTTGAATAACGCTGAAACTGAAAATACAAGAAAAAAAGTGGTTACATCCATTGCCATTCGCAATGCTTTACGTTTGTCTTTTTTCCATACGTACATGCCCCAATAGACAAGAAAGAACGGAAAAAAGGGCAATATGCTCAACACAATAAAAAGTCCCATTAATTCACTCCTTCCGGTTGCATTCCTTCAATCAGATGAAGCAGTATTTCATGTGTAGGTGCAAAAAGGTCCAACTTCTGTGCCATCTTTACAATATGACCGTTAATTGACCTCACTTCTGTACCACGTCCAGCGAGAACATCTGCAAGCATGGAGGAAGTATTCGTGGCAGTAGAACGACAAACCGATATCAGTTGATCCCACATATCCTGATCCAAACATATTCCACTTGCAGAGTAGATTAACAATACTTCATCATATAACTGGCGCATTAGCCTCTTTCGTTCTTCCTTGACGATCAATTCTCCATTAGGGATTCGCCATAGTGCCGTGAGCGGGTTAATGACTGAATTAATCAATAGTTTCCTGTATATCAGCTTATCGATTTCATTCGACACTGTACAGTCAAATCCTGCCTGCTGCAACGATCCCGACAGAGTAAATGTTCTCTGCTCCTCTATAGAGGTAGAAGCTCCTATATGTATGTTGTACCTCCCCAGCCTAGTTTCACCTGTACCTGCACGAGTCACCTGACTTTGTGTTCGCTTCGCACCTTCTGTTGTAACCGCACTACACAGAAGCGACTTTGGCAAAGCTGCTTGAAGTTTTGTAAGATGGCCCATCCCATTCTGAAAACAAGCGACATTCAGCACATGATCTTGTAATGGACTAATCTCATGAATGAAATCATCAATGCTTGTCTGCTTAACCATGAGCAATAACCATTCTCCTGGTTTTTTCTTCCATGTGTCAGTCAGCTTACTTATTGGTTTCGCCTGTAATTGATCCGGTAGAATATGTATTTCCTCGTCTTGTTCCACAATGATTACTCCATTATGGCTGAGGAGGTCTGCCTGAGCTGCTGTTCTCGTCCAAAATCTGACCTTGTTACCTGACGCCAGCAGTTTCCCGCCATACAAAAGACCAAGTGCTCCCGCTCCTACGATGTCAATGATCATATGATGCACTCCTCTCCACTTCAGTAGTTTCTCTTCTATTATCTATAATAGAACAAAAACACCAAACTAAAAACCCGTCATACCTGCCGTTGTGTAACGGAGGTGTGGCGGGTTCATACCTGACTTTCACAAATCAAACGTCTGAATTTGTTATTCAATTCGTTCCAGATTCCCGTTGGCATCCATCTTGAAACGTGTCTTAAGTTCCTCTTCTTCTTCGGACAAAAATGCGAGTCTGCGAGCCCGATCCATAATCTGAATCAAAGCTTTGTAGTCGTCATTCACCACACGGTAATCCGTCTGTACTTCATTCACTTCCTTGGAGAGACGGTCATTCTCAAGACGTAGTTCAAGCAATTCATCTTCTTTCTCCCGAAGCTCCTTCTCCAGCATCTTGAGTTGACGACTACTCTCCTGCACCGTTCCCTTCCATTGTCGCAGGAAGCGGATTACTGCATCCATCGATAATGAATCGTCTGAGATCCCATCTGATTTGTACAGATGTTCTTCAGTGTCCAGTGTAGACAGTGCTGCAACCTGCGGTCCGAGCATAGCTGGTTGCTTTCTGAGATAACTTCGTTTTTGTCGTTGTGCCTTGGCGTTACTGATGGCAGAATCATACTTTTTACGTACACAACTGTTCCAGCGAAAACCGCATGCGGCAGATGTTCTGCCTATTTTTTCGCCCACCTCTTCAAAAGCGGCCAATTGTGTACTGCCTTCCCGAATATGACGCAAAGTAACCTCAGCCAATATCAAATCGTCCTCTGTACTCCAAGCATCCTGTCTCACTGCAGTCATGCTATAATACCCTCCTAACAACATCCTAAAATAACCGTCCGCATTACCGGAAGCCCGGTATGTGAATTAGGTATAAAAGCTGCTTCATTCATTCTTATGCCTCTCATAGAGTTCATAGAATTGATTTCATACTAAAATGTATTTCCACATTCAGGCTTGCTCATACGTGACATACGTAAAACATATCCCTCTATACTTACTTTGAGCAAAAAAAGAATTCGCTTTCATATCCAAATTTGTTTACACGTTTTTCCTTTCCCGGTATAATGTTGTGTAGACAATCTATGAACGTACTTAGGAGAGGAGGATTTACCGTGGCACGCATGTTTCGGGTACTCGGGTTCTTCACGCTTGCAATTGGCCTGATGGCTTTTGCGGGAGATCTGGTCGAAATGGCTTTGCTTTTTTTCCTGCAGACTGCGTTTTTTGTCATTTTGGGATACTTGAAATTTACCGAGCGAACGTACATATTGCTCTTCTGGGGTTATATGATCGTAACATTCACGGGGTTCAGCTACTGGACCGTATTCGAAATGGGTTTGCCGCTCTAATCCACCTGCAGCATCAAAGTGATCCGATATCTGTCGGGTTGCTTTTTTGTTGTGTTCAGATTAAATGAATGTTCATGGTGTTATGTAACCACTAAGGATATTTCACGTATTTGTTTCATATATTGTCTGGAAGACAACAAGCCTGTACGTTTGTCATTTAAGAAGTGGAAAGGAGAATGGATCGGTGAAACGTCAACACGGCATTTCCGCCTTTATATTATGCATCATTTTATTCCTCCAGCTACCTTTAGCCTATACCTATGGAGAGTCTTCACCTGAGGATACACGTGAGATATTACAAAAAAGTCTATCCATCGTTGAAATCGATCATGAAATCGAACGCATCACCGAAAGGCAGAAGCAGCTGGGTCAACAACACGAGACATTATCCGTCCAGCTGCAGGAACAGGAAGAGCAGATACATATTCAGCAAGATCGGGCCGGAGCTGTAGTGAGGTCCTACTACACAGGAGAACGCGACAGCCTCCTCATGACGGTCCTGGGAGCCAGATCATTCAAAGACCTGTTTGTACTGTATGATTATTACCAGATTATTATCGGACGGGATCAGGCTGTGCTGGACAAGTATCAGGACCGTTATCACAATCTGCAACAGACTTCCACTCAGATTCGTCAGACTACAACAGAATTAACCGAAATGAAGACTAATCTTCAAAACCAGCGGGAACGTGTAGTCGCCTTGCAAAAAGAAGTGGATGCCCAAATAGCCACCAGCGGAGATGCGGCAGCGATTCAGAAACTGATGGATGAATTAACCCTTTATTGGGAGAACATCGGCATCTATGAGGTGAAACGATATTTCAAAGCATTGGCATCTGCCATGCAGAACCTGCCCGATTTTATCCAAAAACAAAACGGAGGTATATCCACGACTGGAGCAACCTATACGATTCGAATTGGGCAGGATGAGCTTAATGCATTTCTTCGTTCCCAAAATTCAATCTTTGAAGACTTTGCCTTTCAGTTTAATCAGGATAAGATTATAGCTTCCGGTCAGCGGGATCAGTTGCAATTAAGCATAGAAGGACATTATACGGTAGAAAATGAACCCCAAAACTCCATTCGTTTTCATGTGGACAAACTTGTATTCAACCAGCTTGAATTACCAAACACCACTCGCCGAATGCTGGAAAAAGAATTTGACCTTGGGTTCTATCCACAGAAAATCCTGTCGTTTGTCAAAGCAACCGATGTTTCAACAAGTGAAGGCATACTGGAAGTAAAACTAGCTATATCATTTTAAAGAAGTTGTTCAAAAGTCCGCTTTTGACTACGAAGGATGCCTTGTGGCATCATCAGCATCGAAGATGAAATTCAGACTTTTTGAACACGAACTTAAAGTTAATTCGTCGTTCTAATACTGTCTACGTATTGATTCGCTGTAATTTCTCCCTTTAAGAATTGTTGTACTTTTTTATGAAAACGAGTTATTAGAGCATGACTTTCAGTCGTTGCAGCGGGGACATCTTGGGTGGTTGAGAACCAGGATTGTCCCTTTGTCATGTCATAACGTCCAACGAGTTTCTCAGACTCCAAATCCAGCTCCTGTTGCTTTGCGGGCAACCGGTTAACCTGTTGGTACCATTTCAGCTGTGTCGTAGCGGACGTCATTCCTTCAATCCATCTACTGGCCTCCTCAGCCTCAACCGAACCCGCAGTAATAACAAGGCTTCTGGAGTTTACGGTTTCCAAGGTTTCGAAAGAAATCCGCTCCAAAGAATCTTTATCAACTTTACTCGCTTGATCCGCACTTAATAATTGAGATAACAATGATACAACCATCGGTGTGCCGTTCTGGTCAGCAGTTGGAGAGAACTCCGAATTGGTAGACTCAAGCCTAATAAGGGGCTGAATCTGATTCATCAACTGAATCCCCTGCTGAAGATCCCCCGTTTGCGAATCTAATTGTGTTCGTTGAACTTGATCTGGTGCCATCCTCGGTCCCAAATGATTCAGCCACGCATTTGTCCCGTACATATCATTGATGTTCATTGTAATCAAACGGATGCCTTCCGCAACGGCTTGTTGAGTAAGTTTGACCCACTGATCTTTATTGCGAGGTAATGACTCCAGACCAGCTCTCTTCAGAAATGAAGTTTGGGCAGCCAGAATGTACGGATCAAAATCAAAAGGCATTCCCCACTGATAACCATTCCACTCTGTCATTCCCCGTAACCCAACTACCGTATCTCCTAGCGACTTCGATAATGTGGTTCCGTTTAACGGATACAGGTACCCTTTTTGGGCATAGTATTGCACTTCCTCACTATCAAGCAGAACAACATCACCGTTCTCTCCTAGTGAAAATTCAAGATCCAAAACATGCTTATATGTATCCGGCTTCTCATTCCGAAGATTAATCTCTACCAGCTGGGAAGCAGCAACTTCTTTGGCTATTTTTTGAAAGGCTTGGAACTCTTCATCCGACATGGCCACTACAATCTCCAGCGGAGCTTGAGCATCTTCATTACGGGACGAAGACCCAGGAAAAGCATCCTTCTCCTGATCGCGTTCCTGATTGAGCTGCGAACCTCTAAAGTCAAAACTCGGTGACAAGATCGTTAACGAAAGCAGCAATACCGCGAATAAAACAACCTGATGTCTACGCTTCATTAACTTCCCTCCCTGTTCACCTAGTTTTTTCCTGCAGCAATTATTGTAACAAATAAGTAGTACTCTTGTCCTACCCTGCCGAAAAACACTTTTTCGGATTTTTGCATAATACGAGCATATCGAGTTCTGTGTAATAACGCTTACTTATTTTTTCAGCAAAAAGCCGGCTCCAGGAGCCGGCTTCAATAACAACATTTTCCGGGAAATAAATCCCCTAAATTTTACAATAAATCAGCTGCAAGCTGTGCCAGCTTGGACCGTTCTCCTTTTTCGAGCATGATGTGTCCGCTGATTCCCTCTTGTTTGAACCGTTCCACGATATACGTCAGACCATTACTGGCAGAATCAAGATACGGATGGTCTATCTGTTCGGGGTCTCCCATCAAAATAATCTTACTGCCTTCACCGACCCTTGATACAATGGTCTTCACTTCGTGGCGCGACAGGTTCTGGGCTTCATCAATAATGATAAACTGTCCAGGTATCGATCTTCCACGAATATACGTTAAGGCCTCCACCTGAATACTGCCAAGTCCCATTAGGATTTTATCGATATCTCCAGCTTTTTTGGTATCAAACAAAAACTCCAGATTATCATATATCGGCTGCATCCATGGACGAAGTTTTTCTTCCTTCTCACCAGGCAAATAACCGATATCTTTCCCCATTGGAACGACAGGGCGAGCGATCAACAGTTTTTTGTACTTATGATCATCCTCTACCTTAAGCAGACCTGCTGCAAGTGCCAGCAAGGTTTTCCCTGTTCCGGCTTTACCGGTGATGGTAACAAGCGGGATGTCATCATTCAAAAGCAATTCCAGTGCCATGCGTTGTTGTGCGTTACGTGCGCTAATGCCCCAGACATTGTCATTACTGAGGAAAAGCGGCTCCAGCTTTGTTCCCTCTGTGTTCACTTTAAGCAAAGCCGATTTATTGGTTCCCATCTCATCCTTGAGAATGACAAATTCATTCGGATACAACGAATAAGACAACTGCAACGGTTTGATTGGTAAAAAACGATATGTGTAAAACTCATCAATCACTGACGGATGAACTTTTAGGGCCGTATAACCTGGATATAACTCACTGAGTCCTGCCGTCCGATCTGATAAGTAATCCTGTGTGAACAGACCAAGTACATCCGCTTTGATACGCACAAGTACATCTTTACTGACAAGCACGACCTGACGTTCGACTACTTCCTTTTCATTCTCCTCAATCTGATAATTCAGTGCGACAGCCAAAATGCGATTATCGTTGGACACTTCACCAAACATTTCCTGAACTTTCACGAAACTCCGATGATTCAGTTCTACTTTCAGGTTACCTCCATTAGCCAAAGGTACCCCACTGTGCAAGTGACCCAGCTCTCGTAATCCATCTAACAGTCTGGATACATTACGGGCATTACGCCCAATTTCATCGGCATTTCTTTTTTTGGAGTCGATCTCCTCCAGTACAACCGCGGGAATGATTACCTCATGTTCCTCAAAGGCAAATATGGCATTGGGGTCATGCAGAAGCACGTTGGTATCCAATACAAAAATCTTTTTCATTCAATCCCCTCCAAAGCGGCGTCGTTAAAGGCATGAATAGTGTGATCTTTCAGCAGCGGCATGGACAATCATGATCCCATACATAAATGTATTCGACTAGGGCAAAATAATTGTCAACCATTCTGAAAAACTCCAAGAAAGGATGAACATTTATGAAAATATGGGTTTGCACGCTGCTTCTGATCTTTATACTTACAGGTTGCAACAGTTCCACACGCAGCGCTTCGCCGAATCAAGGTACACATGCGAAAGGTTACGGAGGAAATGTAACAACTCAGCAAGATCAAGGGAAAGGATCTCACATGCTCAATGCACAGGAAGATCGGATGAATCCTTCACGTTTGGACCGTCTCAATGAGAATACAGGTGAAGTCCATGATACCAACATTGCAGATGATGCACAGAGTGGCCGGATGCCCAATGAAAAACGAATCAATCACCTTAAAGCCCTTGCCAAGCAAGTAGAAGGTGTTGAAGATGCGAACTGCGTCATACTCGGTAATACAGCCGTAGTTGGCATCGATGTTGATGGTGAACTGGAACGTGCTCGGGTGGGTACCATTAAGTACGCTGTTGCCGAAGCACTTCGCAAAGACCCCGAAGGTATAGATTCCATCGTTACTGCTGATGCAGATGTCACTGAACGAATTAAAGAGATTGGTGAACATATTCGTCAAGGGCACCCAATCTCCGGTTTTGCTTCAGAACTCGCTGACATGGTGGGACGAATTATCCCTCAACTCCCAAAAGACGTCAAAGTCCGTCAAAATCCGGATGAACACATGAATCAAAAACAACAAATGCAGCAGCTGCATTCATCGGACAAAAGACAACAAAAAGCCCAGTGATCTCTCACTAGGCTTTTTTCATGGCAGCAAAAACCTGCTCATCTAATTTCTCAGCAGCACGCTGATCATATATTTTGACATATTGAGGCACAGAGGACAATTGAGCGCCGTAAAACAGAGCATTCCTCACCGCTTCAATTGTAATGTCGAAACAGCACATATTAAATGGAACGTCCAGCAGCGGATCTTGTCGTACTGCAGCACGTCCGTTCACTGCGTACACCGTCTCTTCTCCAAAGACAGTTACCGTAATGAGCGGATTAGTAATCATGTTATTTACTAAACGTGAACGATGATCAATTGCTAAACGAAAAGTAGAAGCATTCTCCGCATAAATCCAGGAGATGGCTGTTGAAGTCGGACCTCCGGATTCTACATCCACAGTGCTCAGAAGCACAAAGGTCTCATTCTTGAATTGCTGTAAAAGAGATTCAGTTAATTGTGTGACGGCTTCGGACATTCAACCAGCCCCCTAACCTTCTTTATGCAATTCTTGTACTTGGTTTATGTTATTATAGCATACCGATTAACGTGCTTCCAATCCCAAAAGAATGAAGGTTATTCGCCTAAAGGTGAAGCTGTTACTTTACCTGAAAGTGTATCTTTTAAAGCCTGCTTGGCATTGGCGAGTTCCGTCTCATTAATATACACATATGGACTTCTCCACTCTCCAGTAACCGGAGTATAATGCACATCCGAAGTGGAAATGTTCCAATACGTCGAGATAAAGTTTTTCATTTGTTCCGATTCCACATCTGTCGTCATATTCTTGTCAACTGCACCAATCACTTTGCTGATCTTTGTAATGCCCCCAAGAGATTTCATCTGATCCAGCATGGAGTTCAGCACTTGGTTTTGACGTTTGTTACGATCAAAGTCATTGGATTCATCAGTCTTTGGATTACAATTGGATTTGCGGTAACGAACAAAATCTAGTGCTGCTTTACCATCGAGATGTTGTGCGCCTGCGACCAGATTGATATCTGTACCATCGGCTGTATCTCTATAACACATATTTTTATCCACAGTCACATCCACGCCACCTACGGCATTGACAGCATCACGGAATGCCTGGAAATTCAGGACGGTTGTATAATTAATATCTACATCCAAATACTTGCCCATCATTTCTTTCATCTGATCCTCTGCATTTTTGCCAGTGGTTTTTTCCTGTGCTTTGAATCTTGGATAATAGGAATTCAGTTTGTTGGATTTGTACCCATCCAATTGAATACGCGTGTCTCGAGGCAAAGATACAATGGTTGCCGTCTTGGTCTCCGGATTCAACGAAGCCACCATAACAACATCCGAAAGATATGTGCCAGTTTCAGGACGGTTATCTGTGCCTAATAACAGCATCGTGATCGGTTTGGTTGTGGCTGACATCCCGGGAGGTACCGGTTTATCGATGCCTGTATCCACGACTTGATTGTATACCCAGTACGCATATCCACCGCCTACCACAATGGCAATAACCAATAGACTTAAAAGGATTCTGCCAAAAGCATTCATTCTCTTTTTCTTCTTAGGCTGCTTGCCCTTGCCATTCTTCGATCCAGAAGCACCGGATTGCGTTGGTGCCTGTCTCCGTGGAGGCAGTCCGTTCGAATTTGAGTTCATATCTTCAACACCTTTATCACATCTGTTTTTGTCTAAATAAAAGACAACCGCTTTCCCTAAGGAAAACGGATGGTCTGTACAAGACAGGATTTATGAGTTTCGAGCGGCAGCTTCCGCTTTTTTCTTTTGACGACCTTCAATAAAATAACGCACTCTCACTAATAACATCAAACCAACCGCCACCAGCAAACATTGAATGATGGGAAGCTTGTCGATTTGAAAAATAAGAAGCATGAATGTGCCCATCGCCATCAAAATATAGAGAACGATTTCCTTACCAAGTGGCAATTTCTGACGTACCCGAAACACCTTGTTATATACGTAAGTAATCAATACAAAGATGACGATGTAGGCTACGATCGGGTGTGATGCGAACCATGCTTGCATGCACAGCCAGCTCCTTTCGTGTTCATGCTAGGATAAGTTAACTGGTTGATGGAACAACACCAACAACATTAATTACAAAGCTCTGCAATATGACCGTTTCGGATTCGGATCGTTCTTTTGGTCGCTGTTATCCCCAGATTTTTTTGATCCATTTTTCAATGGTTAAATCCGGGGATAAAGGCGAACGCTTCGCTCCTACAGAATCGATTCCGTATCCTCCACTACTTTAGTGGGTTGTAATCAACGCCGATGGTGCATATGTGTTCCATCAAATGCTAACTTATATAGTTTATTTTGTTGTTATTAGGCTTTAGAAGCCATTTTGCGTTGTTTTTCTGCACGCTCACGCTCGGATTTGTTCAGGATCTTTTTACGAAGACGAATAGATTTTGGTGTAATCTCACAATATTCATCTTCATTCAGATATTCAAGCGCCTGTTCCAATGAGAAGATAATCGGAGTTTTAATTTTAACCGTATCATCTTTACCGGAAGAACGAACGTTAGTCAGTTGTTTTTCTTTGCAGATGTTAACAACGATATCATTGTCACGTGTATGTTCACCAACAATCATACCTTCGTAGATTTCAGTACCCGGCTCCAAGAAGAGCGTACCGCGATCTTCAACGCCCATCATGCCATAGAACGTAGATGTACCCGTTTCAGTTGAGATCAACACGCCTTGGTGACGTCCACCCACTTGACCGGATACTACTGGAGCGTAGCTGTCAAATGCATGGTTCATTACACCGTAACCACGAGTCAATGTCAGGAAGTTTGTGCTGTATCCGATCAAACCACGTGCTGGAATCAGGAACTCCAGACGAACTTGACCACTACCTGTGTTAACCATGTTAACCATCTCTGCTTTACGTGCGCCCAGGCTCTCCATTACGGAACCCATGCTCTCTTCAGGGATATCAATCAACAAGCGCTCAACAGGTTCCATTTTCTTACCGTCAACTTCTCTTACGATAACTTCTGGTTTGGATACTTGAAGCTCATATCCTTCACGACGCATATTTTCAATCAAGATACCCAAGTGAAGCTCACCACGTCCGGAAACGATAAATGCATCTGGGCTATCCGTTTCGTCAACACGAAGGGAAACGTCTGTTTCCAACTCTTTGAACAAACGCTCACGAAGTTTACGGGAAGTTACCCATTTACCTTCACGACCTGCGAATGGACTGTTGTTCACGAGGAACGTCATTTGCAGTGTTGGCTCATCAATTTTCAGAACTGGCAGAGCTTCCGGGTTGTTAGGGTCGGCAATGGTTTCACCAATGTTGATGTCCTTGATCCCTGCAATGGCAACGATGTCACCTGCTCCTGCTTCTTCCGTCTCAATACGTTTGAGACCTTGGAAACCAAACAGTTTCTCGATACGTGCAGTTTTGCTCTTACCATCACGCATAATAACCGTTACCGATTGTCCTTGACGGATCACACCGCGGTTAACACGACCAATGGCAATACGGCCAAGGTATTCATTGTAGTCCATCAAAGTAACGAGGAATTGAAGTGGTTCTTCAACATTTTCGGTAGGGTGTGGGATATGACTAACGATGGTATTGTAGATCGCCATCATGTTGTCATCTTGTTTGGCAGGATCATTATCCATGCTGGATGTTCCGTTCAATGCGGAAGCATATACAACAGGGAATTCGAGTTGTTGATCGTTGGCACCCAGTTCAATGAACAGGTCCAATACTTCATCAATAACCTCAGTCGGACGAGCCGCTGGACGGTCAATTTTGTTTACAACAACGATTGGTGTCAGGTTATGCTCAAGTGCTTTACGAAGTACAAACTTCGTTTGTGGCATACAGCCTTCATAAGCATCAACAACGAGCAATACACCGTCAACCATTTTCATGATACGTTCAACTTCACCACCGAAGTCGGCGTGTCCTGGTGTATCCACAATATTAATCAAGTAATCTTTATAAGTTATAGCCGTGTTTTTGGCCAAAATCGTAATACCGCGTTCACGCTCCAAATCGTTGGAGTCCATTACGCGCTCCTGTACCGTTTCGTGATCTCGGTAAGTACCGGATTGCTGGAGCAACTTGTCAACGAGTGTTGTTTTTCCGTGGTCGACGTGGGCAATAATCGCAATATTGCGAATGTGTTCTCTTGAATGCATGTTTTGTATCCATATCCTTTCCAATTTCAAATCATATCTACTTAAACTTCCCGCAATTTCGCAGGT
This sequence comes from Paenibacillus sp. FSL H7-0940, assembly GCF_037979415.1. NCBI lineage: Bacteria > Bacillati > Bacillota > Bacilli > Caryophanales > Paenibacillaceae > Paenibacillus > Paenibacillus sp. FSL H7-0940. The sequence continues at coordinate 774,352 of NZ_CP150280.1, read as the reverse complement.
TACTCACAAAATAAGCGTCGGTGATATCCCGACGCATGTCTATATCCCTTATATTATAGTTTATTATAGGTAAAAATCAAGATATTTCGCACAAAAAGACCACTGGGAATGTTACCAGCCTCTCCCTTGACGCCCTCGTCCAAGTAATAACCAGACTCCACCCAAGATCAAAAGGACAGCAAGTACATAGATTATTCCCGTTTGCAGCAAGGTAAATCCGAATAATATGATCGACACCGCACCAAGGATCAAAGCTGCAGGTAACACATATTCCGGTCTTCGTCGTTCAGCCATTCCATATTCGAGTAACCCTATGGCGATCCCAAGCAAGAATGCTGGCCACAGCCTGCTCATAAGTCCAGCGCCCCATGTATTCGTTATACTGAATAAAACACCATACACCGTTAGTATGCCGGCAGGAACGAGTGACCACGATGGTGAAATACGCGCATAATATAACGCATGAAGGGCGATGCCTGGCAGCAGGATCAGCAAAGGCCAGAAATTACGACCAATAAATCCAAACACGCCAAACTTGCCAAGCAGAATAATAATTCCCGCAGCTACAATAAATAGTCCAATCGCTTTTTCATTTCTCATCCTCATCTAAAATCACCTCTTATACTATGGCTATGTACTTTATTTCTTCATAAACGATACGCATTCCATGCTGACTGTTGATAATCAAACCTGTAATCATGCTTCTAGTGTATCCGATGTTTCGGCAAAAAACTATACTTGATGTCGCACTTTGCGTGCGCCCTTTACCTGTATTACCCTAAAATGTGCAACTTATGACCAGCCCAATGATTGTTGTATTGACAAGCGTATTATCTCACCACAAAACCGCCTAAACCGGACGGTTCAGACGGTCATATGTTCAAGCTTTTATCCAAAATTAAACTATGCGTTCTTCCGCACAAATTTATGTGCGCCTCCAATCGCAACCACAAGACAAGCCATGGCTACGGGTAGCAGCGTATGCACCTCTGAAGCCATACCTCCCAGCCATTCTCCTAACTTGGGGTCTTTCATCACCATCTCACCTGCTGTGAAGGCCAGGATGCCTGATCCGACGAATACAAGAATCGGAAATCGCTTCAACAAACCAACAATTAACCCGCTCCCCCATACAACGATGGGGATACTGATTGCAATACCAATGACGATCAGAGCCAAATCTCCATCTGCCAAAGCCGCTATGGCCAAAACATTATCCAAGCTCATTACAAAATCGGCAATCAGAATGGTTTGAATGGCTTTCCAGGTCGTAGAAGCTTCTCGAATATGTACTTCATCCTCATTTTGAAGCAGCAGCTTTACTGCAATCCAGAGTAGCAACAGCCCACCTGCCGCTTGGATAAAGGGAATCCCCAGCAATAATACCGCTACAAAGGTTAACACACAACGCAGCAGTACCGCGCCAAAAGCTCCCCACCATACCGCTTTTTTGCGTTGTATTGGTGGCAGATCCTTGCTGGCAAGCGCAATAACAACCGCATTATCTCCACTTAATACCAGATTGATCATTAAAATTTCAGTTAACAGCCATAGTGTATCCATGTCCTCATCCCCCCACATTAACTTGTATGTCGGAGTTGTCCATGCTATTCTTAATGATTGAACCGTATATAAGGAGTGACATATATCATGGAGCTATTTAGTCCCACATTCTGGCTGGCTTTGCTGAACGTTGTCTTTATTGATCTAATTCTGGCTGGGGATAATGCCATCGTCATTGGTCTCGCAGCTCGAAACTTGCACCCTTCCGTGCAGAAAAAGGCGATTCTATATGGAACTGGCGGCGCACTTTTGATTCGAATTTTAGCAACAGTTGTTGTTTTATGGTTGCTTAAAGTTCCGTGGCTCTTGCTTGTGGGAGGCATACTTCTGATCTGGATTGCCTATAAATTATTGGCGGATCAGGGAGATGAACACAATAATGTCCAGGCGGGAACTTCCTTGTGGACCGCTATTCGTACCATCGTGATTGCGGATGCAGCCATGGGATTAGATAACGTGATTGCAGTTGCTGGAGCAGCGCAGCAGCATCTCGTGCTTGTCATCCTTGGACTCCTGATTAGTGTACCTATTATCGTCTGGGGCAGTACCCTGTTTATCAAGCTAATTAATCACTTTCCTTGGATTATCTATGTCGGAGCCATTGTTCTCGGGTATACGGCTTCCAATATGATCACTGAGGAACAGCGACTCTTGCCTTACTTTACGGAACATCCGGCATTGCGCATTCTCTTTATCGTTGTGGTTATTGCAGGTGTAGTCTTTGCAGGTTATCGCAAACGCTCCAGCAGTTCCAGCCACAAGGGATCTGGTGGGGAACAGCAACGCTCCTATTCGTAGGCTAATTTAAACTAACAATTTCATCTGAATACAGCAAAGGACTGAACGATATTTCATCGGACAGTCCTTTTTTGCAGTTAACATAGCCCTTGTTATGTCAGCCATGCTAATTTTTATTGAGTTTAGAACCAATCATCCTTCATGCCATTGTCGCCTGTCGGATTCGTTACCACAGAAGTTTCACCGGCATGCAGGGTGATCGTTTCAGTTTGTTCCACCGCCTGATCCACCCATTCTGACAGATGGCTCATTGTTGATTCTATTTTATCCACAATTCGAAGATTTGGATTGGTTGAAGGTGACTTTGGCACAAAGAGAGTACAGCAATCCTCATATGGCAAAATAGAAATGTCATACGTTCCGATCTGTTTGGACAGAGTAATGATCTCCTGTTTATCCATCATAACCAGTGGTCGCAAAAGTGGCAGATCCGTCGCACGACCAATGACATTCATACTCGGAAGAGTCTGACTCGCTACTTGGCCCAGGCTATCCCCGGTGATCAGTGCGAGTGCCCGCTCACGCTCGGCAAGTTTGGATGCAATTCGCAGCATTGAACGTCGCATCAGCGTAATAATCAGATTATCCTGACCCAGCTGGGTAAATGCCGTTTGGATCTCCGTAAATGGAACCAGATGCAGCTTGATTGTTCCCGCATGATCAGCAAGGGCACGTGCCAAATCAATGACTTTCTCTTTGGCGCGCTCGCTTGTAAACGGGTAACTGTAAAAATGCACACATTCCACTTCCAGTCCACGGCGCATGGAAGACCAGGCTGCCACCGGGCTGTCTATTCCACCTGATAGCAGTACCATCGCTTTGCCATTCGTCCCCAGTGGAAAGCCGCCTACTGCCGGAATGGTTTCGTTGAAAATATAGGTACCCTGATCCCGAATTTCCACTCGCAGTTCAATATCAGGTTGACGAACATCAACACTTAATTGCTGAAACTTCCTAAGGATCGGGGAACCGACCAGATGGTTCATTTCATGGGAAGAGTTCGGGAACTCCTTCCAAACCCGCCTTACATTTACCTTAAATGTGGTGCCTTCTTTGAATTCGTCTTCCCTTTCGTTCATAAACGCAACTGCTGTTTTCACAATCTCATCAAGCTCGGATGGAGTAACTTTAACCGGACTAATCGACATCACACCAAATACCCGCTTCAGCACCTTAATCAGTTCAGTATGTGATTCACCGCCAAGATCCACATAGACACGGCCATATTCTTTGCGAAGGCTCGCTCCTGGATAAGGTTTAAGCAAAGCTTTCACCTGTGTAATGATCGTTTTCTCAAATCGGGCACGATTTTTCCCTTTTAACATAAACTCTCCGAAACGGAGAAGCAGCATATCATATTTCATTTCCATTACATCCGCCTTTCGAGGGGCCGCAACTGCGCCACCATCTGATGTAAAGCCTGTTCAAGCAAGGCTACATCTTCTTCTGTATGTTCATCTCCAAGACTAATACGCAATCCGCCACCAGCACAAGTTGCATCTCTGCCCATCGCAAGTAGAGCCCGACTCGGTTCAGCCGAACGCGAAGAGCAGGCAGATTGGGTCGATATGGTTACGCCAAGTTGCTCCAAGGTGTGCAGCGCCACTTCTGCCTTCATCCCCGGATAGGAGAAGTGCACAATATGAGGTGCACCCTCTGGGCGACTGTTCAATTCAAATTCGGGAATAACACGTATCGTTTCCATCAATCGATCACGGAGCACCGTTGTACGCCGGGCAAAATCAACCTGATCTTCTGCTGCCATTCGCATGGCCTTTGCCATGCCTACCAGTAAGGCCACGTTTTCTGTGCCTGCTCTTAGGCCTTGCTCCTGTGATCCTCCTGACAATAGTGGCGTAAGCTCCACTCCACTTCGCACATACAGGAGACCTGCTCCCTTCGGTCCACGTATCTTGTGAGCAGACAGACTGTATAGATCTGCACCCCAAACGGCAGGTGTCGCCTTCATTTTTCCAAAGCCTTGAACACCATCCACATGGAAAAGCACCCGTGGTGCTTTCTTTTTGAGTTGTTTGCCAATCTCTGCAATCGGATGGATGGCTCCTGTTTCATTGTTTACATGCATCAGACTTACAAGCACCGTGTCGGGCCTGATCGCGTCTACAACCTGCTGAGCGTTGACCACTCCATCGGAATTCACGGGAACTAATGTCACTTCCCATCCCCACTGCTGCAATTGCATAACACTTTCGTACACCGAGGCATGCTCGGTAGCCGTAGTGATGATGTGTCTGCCTCGTGACTGATAACGTAATGCCGCACCTTTTATCGCAAGATTATTACTCTCTGTCGCACCGGAAGTAAATACAATCTCTTCTGGCTTAACGCCGATTGCCGCAGCACATCCAGATCGAGCACGACGCAGCAACTGATCGGCACGCTCTCCATACCCATGGATGGAGGACGGATTACCGAATTGTGTCTCCATAATTTCGGCCATCGTACGAATCACATCAGGATGGGGAGGTGTGGTTGCAGCATAATCAAAATATTTCAAATGAGGTTAGACCTCCCTTATCTCTTCGTTCTTGAACCTACAGTGAGCATTGTAACACGATACCCATACAACACAAAAAGACCAACCGGGAACAGGCGTTTCAAGCGCTTCTGCTCCCACATTTGATCTCATCCTGCCTACCATGTGTTTTCACAAATGTCTATCTGTGAGTTTAGATCACATATTTCGACTGTGCCTTCTCCACCTTGGATATATAATTCTGTGTTTCTGAAGGCAAACGGTTAAGTACACTCATCAGTTCGCTATCACTCGACACGCCCAGACGTGAAACACGACCTGGTCCTGCATTATATGCAGCAAGTGCCATCTTCACTTCTCCACCGAAACGCTGGAGCTGAAGGGAAAGATACTTCGTACCCGCATCAATGTTTTGGGCAGGATCAAATGAATTACTCACACCCAGCCCTGCAGCCGTGCCATCCATTAATTGCATGAGCCCTTTGGCACCGGCAGAGGACACCACATTTGGGTTAAAATTGGACTCTGTGTCAATGACGGCCTTGATCAATGATTCAGGAACACCGTATTTGGCACTTGCCTCGGCAATCAAAGATTCATAATCCGTAGGTACAGATGCACCTGAATCCACGATTCCTGTATTGGATGAAGATAATAAAGACTCAACGATGTTATTGGAGACAGAGGACGATCCTGCCGTATTTATATCTGGATTGTACGTGCTTCCGAGTTGCAGCCACAACAGACCATCACTGGATCTTTTGGAGACCGTAGCGGTAGAATCTGTATTGCTCGTCGAATTGGCACCCGTACCTAACAGCCCGTCCATCACATTGGCGAAATCCACTGTTGAACCAGCATCCGATTGTGATCCACTGGTTTGGTTATTCACATTGGACAATTGCAGTTCCAACAACTGCCGCGATCCGCTTGGATCAATCTGCATGAGTTATACCCACTCCCGTATAATTAAGCGTATTATGACCTTATTCTACATCGTTTTACAGCAAGGTTCCATTGTTTTCAAAAAAATATATGAATCTCTCCACATAACCTGCGCATATACGAAAAAAACCTTCTGTAATTCACCGTATTTGGGTGAGAACAGAAGGCTTTTAAATGAATCATTTTACACGTTAGCGAGCGAATGGAATCATGAAAAAATAACTCAGCGTAGCTACAACACCCAGTCCAATGGACCAGGCTCCCGCTGTCTTACGACCATTCACATATGCATAGTAACCCAGTACGGCTGCGGCCGGTCCAAGTACGATTGACCACATAAACAAAGACGCGATCCCGAAGGCAAGTCCCATGTAACCCGCAACCTTGCCTGTTGATTCCATGACCCGGTCTGCCTCATGCTTCTCAGGTACAGGCTCTGCCCGTTCGGTACCTCCAGTTCTTACGACAGTCGGAGGAGCGACCTCTGCCCCGTATTCTTCCCGATGTGCTTTTCTGGGATAATCGACGCGCATACGCTGTTTTTCACCGTCAACATTGATTTTAGGGCGATCCTGCAAATTAAACTTATTATCGTCATTTTTCATTGGGAAGCACCTCCGTTATGAATAGGGATGACTGCTCACTTGGGTTTGAACGTGTGACAGCATGTTGCAGAGGATGTGCGTGCATGATCATGGTGATCGGAGTCAAATGTCTCACCGGCAAATTCCTCATGCAGACGACGGGTGGCATGTTGGTCGATGTCAATCATGATGGCATCAGCGTGGCAGAAGTTGTTCTCTCCCCAAAAGTTGCAGTTGGAGACGCTGCATTTGACAATTGGTTTGTCTTGGCTCATTTTTTATCACCTCGACTACTATTGTCTCCCCGCCACAAACCTGATATTCCCCGTCAAAATGCCAGATGATGACATGATCACACCTCGTCTGATTCTCACTAATAACACAAAAAAAACCGCCACAAGGGCGGTTTCGTCCAATTTCATATTCAAGTTTAAACGTTAATTAGGCGTGATTCCGTTGATTTTGCATACGGCGCTGAGTCAGGTAATCACTTTCATAATATGCCAGATCATCGCGCAATTCTTCGTACGTTTTGGAAACCTCAAGAATGACATCCCGTACTGCACGGATCGGCTTGTCACGGAAACGAATGGCATCTTGTCCTGTGTAAGCGTATCTTCCGTCTTCGGAATAACATTCATTTTTGGGATAGAAAAAGCTGTTTACGCATTGGTGATACGTATTATAAAGAGCCTTTTCGGCAAAATCGACATCAAAGTTGGCACGACGCAGCACAACGCCAAGTTTTTCGTAAGAAACTTCAGAAAAAACGAGCAAATGACGGAGATCTGAAAGAAATCCTTTGTAGAAGGCTGTTGATTCTTCCGTCTGATTCTGATCCAGTTCAGGCAAAGCATTCTCATTCAAAAAATTTTCAATCCGATCGATAGCCGGTTTTAACTTTTCCCTAGTTGACTCACATGTTTTCTGTACATTGGCTGCTGACATAAAGGTAGCTCCCCCTTAAATAAGTCCTTACATATAGGTCGGCCAACGGTGGTTTTCCCCTGACCTTTGAATTCTCAGCTATAATCCTACCATAAAAAGATGACGAGCGGTATCCCTTAATCATGCTTTCCGCTTCTGCCGTTAAACATGCCTATTATACGCAGTTAGACTCGAACCCGCCTGCATAAAAATATCCGCTTTTTCTAACGATAGATATAACCAGTGACAACGACGAAGCACTGTTAATGATTGTTCAAAATGAACGAAGGAGGTTCCATCCACCATGTCCAGACCGAAATGGATTAACTGGGCCCTTGCAGCTGGTGCAGGAGCACTCGCTCTGACGCTCCTGCTTCCAACATCCAATCGTCCCGAACCTAAGCCAAGTGCCCTGTCTGACTCTGCTCATGAGGAGCACACGAGTAAGCATCGTCTGAAAGTGCAGGATGTCAAAGCAACCGATCTTCTGACCCGTATGGATGCCAAGCAACATCTCAGTATCATGCTGGAGAAAACCGCCACAATGAATGCTGCTCAGGTTAGCCGATATGTGAATGATCTCCAAAGTTCACATGAACATATCAGATCCATTCATCTGATGAATACCAATGGCTCTTTTAACAAGCCCTTTGATCACGCCTCCACACAAGGAAGCAAGTTGGAACAACAGAAGCTTCAACATTCGCTCAACCTTGCCAAAAAAGCAGTAAACAAACGTCAAAGTTTTGAATCCTCTTCTTTTCCTTTGGGAAAAGAAAAATACTTTGTTATGGGGCAACCCTCCAAAGATGGCAAAAGAGCTGTAATTGCCTTGTTCAGTCAGAACGTATTAAATGCTGTTGAACAACATCAGCGCAAAAATCTGCGCATGATCCCTTATCCGCGTGAGGGTAAATTCAAAATTGAGTCTGTTCACCCGGATACGCTTAACGAAATCACAGTAAAAACTGGACATGATAATGCAAATGCCAGTCATTTTTATGAAAATGAAATCGTCATCCGTTTTCGCCAAGATCCCGGTGAACGGGATATGCGTATCATTAAATCCGATCTGAGAGCGCAATCTGCGCGCAAGCTGGGATACACGTATGTTTTTCGGTCAGAACACATGAGTTACAAACAATTGCATAGTTATTTCGAAAGCAAATGGAATCCACTCTATATGGAGCCCCACTATATGTATTTAACCAATGATACTGTAACTGAACAAACAGATGTAACGATACCCAATGACATTTTGTTCTCCGATTATCAGTGGAACCTGCCTGCGATTGAGACAAACAGAGGTTGGAATATTACCAAGGGAAACAAAGATGTCATCGTAGCAGTAGTTGATACGGGGGTTGATATGAATCACCCTGACCTGAAGGGCAAGCTCCTTGAGGGTTATAATGTGGTCGAGCCGGGAAGCCAACCGATGGATGATGTGGGACATGGAACACACGTCGCAGGCATTATCGGCGCTATTGTCAACAATAATGAAGGCGTGGCAGGCATGAGCTGGTATAACAAGGTACTACCGGTTAAAGTACTCGACAACTCAGGTTCTGGTACCACGTATGCCGTTGCCGAAGGCATCATCTGGGCAGCCGATCATGGAGCCAAGGTTATCAACATGAGTCTCGGCAATTATGCTGATGCGCAATTTCTTCATGATGCCATTAAATACGCTTTTGACCGGGATATCGTCCTGATTGCAGCCACGGGGAATGATAATACCGAGCGTCCAGGATACCCTGCTGCTTATCCGGAAGTATTTGCCGTATCTGCTACGGACCCGGATATGAGCAAAGCTTCCTATTCCAACTACGGGGACTATGTTGATGTGATGGCTCCGGGGTCCAGTATCGCCAGTACCTATCCAAACAATCAGTATGCAGCCTTGTCTGGAACGTCCATGGCTAGCCCTCATGTAGCCGCACTTGCAGGTTTGATTCGTTCGTTGAACCCGGACTTGACCAACACGGAGGTGATGGATTTGATGCGCCAAAGTGTTATTGACCTCGGTGATCCGGGTCACGATAAGTATTTCGGCTATGGACAAATCGATGTCTATAAGGCACTGCAAGCCGCATCAGGCAACAGCGCTCCTTTGCAGTTCTGGCCGCATCATGTCAGACAACAAATGGATAATACGATGAAAAAGTATACGCAGTAAGCGTAATGAGGATAATCTGTAAAAAATACAAAAGCAGCTGCGCCCCGGGGCGTACGCTGCTCTTTTGGTTTATATCCAATTCCCCGGGGCACCCGCTGCGATTAGCGTTTGCGAGAAGTTGTGCGGGCTTTGCTTGATTTTTTCACGGATTTTTTCTTCGGATTATGGCTGGATACATAGCAAGGGTCTTCTTCTTTAACAACAACAGGATACATGTGGTGATGAATCGGAACACAGTGATGTTTTTTGATCACTTCAATCGGGTGGATTACAGGCACGATTTGTGGGATGTAATAATCCTCAACAACCTGGATCGGGTCACAGACAATCGGGCAAAGCGGTGGACAGTAATGGTTCATTTCAAAACCAACTCCCTTTCTGGTGATACTATAACCTATTGCAACAGATCGAAAGTGGATTGGATGTATGTCCATAGTCCGAAAAATTATATGAGCGGTAGCCTGTCCGCCACTGTCCCACCCTGCCCAGGTGTTACTCTGTCAATGACTTGGCACAGTACACGAAGTCCTTCACACAAAAGCTCAACGTTTGTTACCGTGAAGCAGATACGCAGACTTGGTGTATCCATCTCCCCTACATAACAGGCGGAACCGGGGAGGAAAGAGACCCCTGCAGCAAGTGACTGATGATGCAACTCACGCATATCCAAGTTACTCGGAAGTTGGAGCCACAGATTGAGTCCTCCCTCTGGCAAGTGCCATTGCATGCCCATAGTAGCATGCTCTTCCAGCACTTCAGATGCTGCGCACAAGCGAGAATACAATTCATCCCTCAATCGGGATACATAGGCACCGTACTGATTCTGAATGAAAGATTGCAGTGCCTTTTGTGTAAGCAGCGGACTCCCCAGATCCGCCGTAGATTTCGCGGCCACAAGCCGGGTCAATACACTTCCGTCTGCGATGGCGCAGGCTATACGGCAACCGGGAGACAACACCTTGCTGAAGCTTTTAATATATACGACATGACCTGTCCCATCCATCGATTTAATGGAAGCCGGGGGAGGGTCCCGAAAATAAAGATCTGCAAACGGATCATCCTCCAGAATGAGGCAGTGGTAGCTTTGCGCGAGATTAAGAAGTTGTGCTCGTCTTCTTGCACTCATCGTGATACCTGTTGGATTGTGATAGGTCGGGATCGTATAGATCAGCTTGGGCGGATAGGTATCACATAATCGGGTCAACAGATCAATACGCATGCCTTCGTCATCCATTGGGACCGTAATGATCTTCGCGCCTCTACTCGTAAATACATCAATGGCTCCGGTATAGCTTGGTGCCTCCATGTATACAACATCCCCAGGTCCGACAAAAGTTCGTGCCACAAGATCGATCCCCTGCTGAGCACCACTTGTAATTAACATGCGTTCAGGTGCAGCCTGTAGTCCACGCTCGGCAAAGTGTTCGGCCAAGATCTGTCTAAGCTCCCGATCCCCCTGAAAAGATCCGTAAGCTGCCATACGCTCTGTATGATCAGAGGAGAGTCGGTAGGCGCTGTCGATAATCTCTCGTGTAGGCAACAGTTCAGGCTGAATCGCTGACATATGAAGTTCATACCGCACTTGAGGTGATGTATCAAAATGTCTCCAGAGCTGCGCTCGCGGTAAATAATCCACCAGTGCCATCTGCCAATTCCATGACGTACCGGATTCACTGTTGGCATTGTTTCGCTGCGTTCGGTCCACATCCTCCAACTGATCCACGTTCAATGTACCTCTCACATAACAACCTTTCCCCTGGGAGCAGGTGATCAATTGAATCGCTTCGAGTTCAGCATACGCTTTGGATACAGTGACCAGGCTGACACCCAAATCCGCGGTCATTTTACGAACAGAAGGAAGTCGGGTTCCAGGTTCAATGAGTCCTGATCTGATGCGATCGGCAATCGTTAGCGCAATCTGCACGTATAATTTGGTACTGCTTCCCCGCTTTAATTCAATATGCATGTGTGCTCCCCCAACTGTTATGATCTTCATTTTACTGTTATAGTGTAGTCCGTCTATTATAGTTTATAATATCAGTATAACAGTGAATAACAGGAGATGAGAATAACATGAGTATCCCTTGGTCCAAAATGGCACAAAACACCCCGTCCTCTGTCGTTCGCGACATGCTCCAGGCCGCTCAGGCACCTGGAATGATCTCACTAGCCGGTGGATTACCGGCCCAGACTTCTTTCCCGCTGGAAGCCATCCGCGTTGCATATGAAAAAGTATTTATGAGCGGAGCAGCCGCTCTTCAATATGCGGAGACTGAGGGTTATCGTCCTCTTCGCGCCAAAATCGCCGAACGTCTTGAATCCAAGGGCATTCCCGCTTCACCCGATCACATGCTTCTCACTACGGGTTCACAGCAATCCATTGACTTGGTTTGCCGCATCCTTCTCGATCCGGGTGACCGCGTATTGGTTGAATCACCAACCTACCTCGCTGCTCTGCAAGTCATTCATTCCTATCAGGCTGAATCTCACGGCGTAGCCTGTGATGATCACGGCATGTTGCCTGAATCTCTGGAGGAACAGCTCCAGTTGCATCGTCCAAAACTTGTCTATATTAATCCCACGTTCTCCAATCCTACGGGAAAAGTATGGTCGCGAGAAAGAAGACAGCAGGCTGTGGATCTGTGCCGCAAGTATGGTGTACTCATTCTGGAAGATGATCCCTATGGTGAAATTCGGTTTAATCCGGAGCAATTGGATGTCCCTGCTCTCGCAGAACTGGATGCAGTATCCTATGACGGCCCTTCCAACGTTATCTACACCAGTACATTCTCCAAAACGGTAGCACCTGGACTTCGTACGGGCTGGATACTGGCTGCTCCCGATATTGTCAAAATGGCAGCACGAGCCAAACAAGGTGCTGACTTGCACTCCAGCAGCATTGACCAAAGAGCGCTTCATGCACTGCTTGAATCTTTCGATCTGGATGCGCATATCCGCCATATTTCAGAGGATTACGAACAACGCATGAAAACATTGACTACTCTTATGGCAGCCAAAGCTTGGGAAGGCATCTCGTGGAATTCACCTCAAGGTGGCATGTTCTTGTGGCTGCAACTGCCTGAAGGCATGCTTGCAAGCAATCTGTTCACTTATGGTATCCAGGAGAAAGTGTGCATTGTCCCTGGTGATTCCTTCTATGCAGGCACACCAGAGTTAAACCGCATGCGGATCAACTTTACTCATACGGACCCTGAGCTCCTTCCGGAAGCCGTGGAAAGAATGGATCGCGCCATCCAACGTTGGCATGCTTCCTTAACATCGGACAGTGTTGTTACACTGTAATGAACTGTCATAAACGTTTGACTATTCCATTAGCGTATGAAGATTAATAACTTGATATGAGAAACAAAAAAAAGGCGGCAGGCCCGAGAATCTCGGAACTGCCGCCTTTTTTTTATAGAACCTGTTATCAACAGGAGTTAAGTTTTTTTAGATGTTCATGGGTCCTTCTGATCAGTCAGGCCATCGGATAATTCATACGAGTTGTCCTCGACTGATAGGTGGACTACATTGTGTTGTTGTTGCAGTTAGGAAAGCTTACCGTAAGCCGGGTTCTGTGCTCTTCGTGGTTCATACGGGAACTACCCTCCCACCAGAAGCGACAATCATCTATCTAGGCCATACATTGCTGCACAGCTCAAGCGACCAACCTAGACACACCTCGGGCTAAGGTTGCCTCCTCCGAAGAGGCGGCTGTGTCCCATTAGGTCTTGCTCCAGATGGGGTTTACCAGGAACGAAGTCACCAGCGTTCCTCGGGGTCTCTTACACCTCGGTTCCATCCTTGCCTGTGCCGGAAAATCCGGCCATCGGCGGTCCATTTCTGTGGCACTATCCTTCAACTCGCGCTGACTGGACGTTATCCAGCATCCTGCCCTGTGGAGCCCGGACTTTCCTCTCGTGGCAACAAAGGCCACCAGCGATTGTCTGTCAAGCTTTCCGAACAACATTACATAGTATACAGGCATTTAGGTTCCCAGACAAGCTTAATATTACTGGGAACCACACAGCAACGGTCTTTTTAGATAAATTGGAATACCTCCGTATTTACCTGTGAAGCTGTAACTTGCGTATCATATCGTTTTTCTTCCAAACGGGAACGAAGCCAATCCGCTGTTTTTGGTTTCATAATCTTCTCGGAATTATGTCCCGGGTCGATGATACACATACCTGCCATTAACGCATCATGAGCCGTGTGATAATCAATATCTCCGGTCACAATAACATCCGCACCTTTGAAGCGGGCAGTCAGCGCGTAACGGCTGCCAGAGCCGCCAAGAACCGCTGCTTTTTTGATCTGCTTGTTCAGATCTCCTACTACCCGCACATGAGGCACATTGAATTGGGTCTTCACGACCTCCACTAGCTCACCTAATGTCTTAGGATCCCTAAGGGGTCCCAAGCGTCCCAGACCGAGCGTACGGCCCTTTAAATCCATTGCATAGAGGTCATAGGCCACTTCCTCATACGGATGAGCCTTAAGCATCGCCTGAACGACCTTACTTCTCAGACTTTGGGGTACGATGGTCTCAATACGCATTTCTTCCACACGTTCCATCTGCCCTTGGGTACCGATAAACGGTTGAGTCCCTTCACCAGGTACAAATGTTCCTGTACCTTCCGTGTTAAAGCTGCACTTGTTGTATTGACCGATACTCCCCGCTCCGGCTTCCAGAATGGCCTGAAGAACCTGTTCATGATGGGTACGAGGCACAAAGACAGCCAGCTTGTACAGATGATCTGTGTGTACATCTTCCAGCGATTCTTTACTCTCGATGCCAAGTGCCTCGGCCATCCAGTCATTCATCCCACCCTCGGCCACATCCAGGTTTGTATGACTGATATAGACAGCAATATCATGCTTAATCAGCTTTTCATACAATTTACCCATAGGTGTATCTGTACTCAGTGACTTAACCGGACGGAAAATGATGGCGTGATGAGCGATAATCAGGTTGGCTCCAATGCGAATCGCTTCGTCCACCACTTCATCCGTCACATCCAAAGCTACTAACACGTGACGGATTTCTTTTTGCAAACTGCCGAGCTGGAGACCAATGCGGTCATCCGGTACAGCCAGATGTTTGGGAGCGAGTTGCTCCATCAGTTGAATTACAGTTTGACCTTTGGCAAACATGCCAAAACCTCCTTCAAGTTTGCGATAAGACGCTCTACCTCAGCCGCCTTGTCCCGGGAAGAATCCTGATCGGATTTGGAGATGGAGTTAACAACCCCTTGCAGTTTGACGATCTCACTTTCCCATTTGGCAAAAAATACATCCGTTGGTCGATCAACCAAATAAGGCCCCATCCGTAGCAGCAAATCTTCCGTCAATTCTGCCCCGCCTTGAAGCGGACGTGCACGATACACCTCTACATTGGCAATCGGGCTTACAGATTGTGGCATCGCCGTTATAATCTCATAAATCTTTCCATCTTCTTCGAGCAACTGTTCTGCTACAACCACCCAGTGATGCTCCAGTAACCAGCGTCTGAGGATATCCTCACCCACATTTGGTTGCAAAATAAGTAACTGGACTCCTTCCAGTTTGGATAAACCTCTGTCCAAAATAGAAGCAATCAAGGCACCGCCCATACCTGCAATGGTGATGACATCCACTTCACCCGCAGAGATCACATCAAGACCGTCTCCACGACGCACCGTGATTTTTTCTTTCAGGCCAGCATCACTGACTTGTTTGCATGCAGCATCATAAGGGCCAGGATTGACTTCCCCGGCTACTGCACTTGCAGCTTTCCCACTGCGGATTGCGGCTACTGGCAGCAACGCGTGGTCTGAACCGATATCAGCCATGCGGCTGCCATCGGGAATTTGATCATGTATTCGCTGTAATCGATTCGAAAGTTTCATGAAGCACCTACACCATTCATTTAATTTATTGATTTGCATTGAACAAGGAAAAGCGATAAAATAAAATCCAATAAAACATTTCAAGGATGAATTTCCAAAACCAAGAAATCAAGACGTTTAAATTAAAAATAAAGGAGACCCCGCCGCCGCTAAAGCGTCTTGCGGAAAGTCTCCCATAGTTCGATTATTCGAGGAAATCCTTGAGTCGTTTACTACGACTCGGGTGACGCAACTTACGAAGAGCCTTGGCTTCGATCTGACGAATACGCTCACGCGTAACACCAAATACCTTGCCGACTTCCTCCAGCGTTCTCGTCCGTCCATCGTCCAGACCAAAACGTAGACGAAGCACGTTCTCTTCACGTTCAGTCAATGTATCCAACACATCTTCGAGCTGTTCTTTCAGCAACTCATACGCAGCAGCATCCGCCGGAGCAAGTGCTTCCTGATCCTCAATGAAGTCACCCAGATGGGAATCATCTTCCTCACCAATTGGTGTTTCCAGAGAAACCGGTTCCTGTGCAATCTTCGTAATTTCACGAACTTTCTCTACACTCAGATCCATCTCAGCAGCGATTTCTTCTGGTGTCGGTTCACGACCAAGTTCCTGCAACAGCTGACGGGATACCCGGATCAGCTTATTAATCGTCTCCACCATATGCACAGGGATACGAATTGTGCGCGCCTGGTCAGCAATAGCACGAGTGATCGCTTGGCGAATCCACCATGTTGCATACGTACTGAACTTGTATCCTTTTTTGTGGTCGAATTTCTCAACCGCTTTAATCAGACCCATATTACCTTCCTGAATCAAATCAAGGAACAACATTCCACGTCCAACGTAACGCTTGGCGATACTGACAACGAGCCGTAAGTTAGCTTCAGCCAGACGACGCTTGGCTTCTTCATCCCCGTTCTCAATCCGTTTAGCCAGTTGTACTTCATCATCTGCCGACAACAGTGGCACACGACCAATTTCCTTGAGGTACATACGGACAGGGTCATTGATTTTGATACCTGGCGGCAAGCTCAGATCATCATCAAAGTGGAATTCGTCCTCTCCCTCTCTGGTGTTGTTCTCGGAATCTTCACTAGGACGAAGTGTAACCTCTTCATTGTTTTCATTCACTACATCAATGCCCAGATCGCTCAGTTGCTCATAGAACTCATCCATTTGCTCTGCATCCTGCTCAAAAGGAGAGAGTTTCTCTATAATTTCCTTGTAATTCAGCGAAGCTCTTTTCTTACCTGATTCAATCAATTGATCTTTAACCTGATCCAGTGTCAATTCTGTTTCTAGTTCAGTATGCTGATCATTCGCCATAATTCGACTCCCTCCTCCCTAGAAACATCTAATCATCAGACGTTCACTGTCTCTCTAGGGCAATCATTTCAATTGCAATCTGTGCCGCGCGTACAGAATCACCTGCCCGCTCTGCAGCAATCATTTCTTCTTTTTTCAAATCGTACTCTTTCTTACGCGGATGCTTCAGCACTTCTCTGATGCAATCATCGAGCATTTGAATACTCCATTCACCTGGACCATCCATCATCGAGATCGAACTGACCGTTTTTTCCAGGCGATCGTCATGCAGTGAAGACATAAAACGGCTTGTATCCGACGGTTTGCCTTGCGCATAGTAGGCATATAGATAAGCAGCAATAGCTGCATGATCATCCAAGTTAAAAGCTTCACCAAGATGCTCATTCACGTACTGGGCAGCCTCATCATCCTGCAACATCCAGGCGATCAGTTTGCGTTCAGCTGCATGGTAAGCCGGCAACAGATTGGGTGTAGGCACCTGCCTATTTTGTTGCCTACCATTATTCCACCTTTTCGGGTTATTATCCCCATACTGGAGGTTATTTTTCATCGCCTCCCGTTCTTCATTACACTCCTGCTTCAATGTTTCGAAGGATACGTCCACTTCTGCAGCCAGTTCACGAAGATACACTTCCCTTTCTGTTGGAGAAGGTAAGGGTGCAATCAACTTTACTGCTTCTTTCGAATAGGCGATTTGTCCGCCACCCTCTAGCAGTATATGGTTTTTTTTTAAGTTTATAAGTTTAAATTTTGTAGTTGTCACGGCACCATCCACAATCTGGTTTCGGAACCGTTCACCACCATGCTTCCGGATAAAATCATCCGGGTCAAGTCCCTCGGGAATGAGAGCCACTTTGACCTGCAATCCAGCTTCCTCAAGAATAGGGAAGTTTTTGAGTGCAGCAGCCTGTCCTGCTCTGTCGCCGTCATAACATATGATGACTTCGTCGCACATCCCTTTGAGCATCAGTGCCTGATTCTCGGTTAGCGCAGTACCCATTGCCGCTACACCATTCTGGATGTCCTGATCCCATGCGGAGATGACATCTCCATATCCCTCGAACAAAATGGCTTGTCTTTGTTTGCGAATTGCATTTTTGGCATGATGCAGATTATAGAGAACACGGCTTTTGTTAAATAACCGGGTTTCCGGTGAATTTAGATACTTCGGTTGCCCATCTCCCAATATGCGTCCTGCAAATGCAATCGGCTTACCGCTCCTGCCATTAATCGGGAACATAATCCGGTCTCGGAATCGATCCACATATCCCTGACCTTCATTTCGCGGTGACAGAAGTCCACCCTTTTCCATCTCTTCGAGTGGATAGTTACGTTTCTCAAGAAATTGTACCAGTGTGTCCCAACGATTTGGTGCAAAACCAATCTGGAACTGGTCGATCAACTTATCGCCAAAACCTCTTGAGCGTAAATACTCCATGGCTGACTTGCCGTGCTCTGTATTTTT
Source organism: Paenibacillus sp. FSL H7-0940 (assembly GCF_037979415.1). Lineage (NCBI taxonomy): Bacteria > Bacillati > Bacillota > Bacilli > Caryophanales > Paenibacillaceae > Paenibacillus > Paenibacillus sp. FSL H7-0940. The sequence continues at coordinate 756,179 of NZ_CP150280.1, read as the reverse complement.
CAACAAAAAATGATACAGCTTCGCGGTAAGCTCATAAGCCTCCAACAGACGTTCCGTCTCCGGATTCACATGAGCAGATTCACGCCCTTGCCAGTCCCCCATAGAGATGTGACTTTCTTCCGCCATCGTTTTGACAGCCTCGGGAAAGGATAACCCTTCGATTTCCATCCTGAATTTGATGGCATTTCCACCCGTGCCGCAACCGTAGCAGTAGAAAATTTGTTTCTCAGGTGTAACGGTGAACGAAGGCGTCTTCTCGGAATGAAAAGGACAGAGGCCTTTCATATACTTCCCCTGTTTGGTCAGATGCACAAATCGGCTCACCGTATCGACAATATCATTCTGCTGTAACACCGATTCAATAATACTTTCGGGTATACCGCCTTGTCCGGTACTCATCTCTGGCCACCTTCATCTCTTCAACACGTAAATATAATTCGATAAACTTACACATTCTCCTGCAAATCTTTTAAAAGTTTTGTCAGTTTATGTTGAAACATTTCTCGATCCTGCTCTGTGAAAGGCTTTGGGCCTTTCCCGTAATGACCTCTTTTTCGTGCTTTGGCCGCAGTATGACGAGAATCCAACATGAAATCAATGTCACGATCGTTGAACTCACGACCACGAAAGGACAAAACATAACAACGTTTGCCAAGCGCAAGTGCCGCAAGTCCATAGTCCTGAGTGATAACCACATCATATGGCTTAATATGATTAGCAATATACAGGTCTGCGCTCTGATCACTGCGATCCACTTGCACGGTTCGTACCCCTTCTCCTCCTTGAAGCAAATGATCAAATGAAGAGACTAACAATACGGGGATGTTGAAAAGGCGAGCGGTTTGCGCAATCTCGGTTTTGACCGGGCAAGCATCACCATCCACAACAATGTGGCGTATATTTAACTCACTCAAACCCAGACCACCCGGTTTCATAAAATAGCTGCATATTGTTATATACGACCCCGGCCAGGCAAAATCCTTCTGCCGGAACGAGGGAAATCAAAGGCTAAAATACGGAGCGGTTGTCAAAAATACATTTCACAACCCGTTCCGTATATTTATACCCTCATATATCCTTCTTTAATACTGAATTTTAGCTTTGCGCCAAGTCTGTGGAAAAGGACTCATGAAATATGTCCAATTACCAAACCAACTTGGAAAAATCAGCAAATCCTTTCAAGTCACGATCAATAGCCGCGAGCAAGGCAAGTCGATTCGCTCGAACGGCTTCATCTTCAGCCATAACCATGACCGAATCGAAGAATGAGGTAATACCATCCTTCCAGGCAGATGCAATAGCCAGTGCTTCAGCAGCATGATGCTGAGTCAACGCCTGACGATATTCTGCATTCGTTTTGCTCCATGCCTCATGTAGCTGACGTTCTCCATCTTCTGTGAACAGTTCTGGATGTACGGAAGCATTGGATGCTTTGGCAGCCAGATTACCCACACGGTTGAACGATTCAACCGTTGTTTTGAATGCGTCTCCTGTCAGAACAGCCGCCATCAACGCTTCACCTTTTGGAACCACGGCGCTGATATCATCGAATCCGGAAGAAATTACGGCATCCACTACGTCGTAGCGAACGGTTTCGGACAACAATTTTTTCACACGAAGACCAAAGAAGTCTTGCAGATCTTTACGAACCTCTTCATCTGCACGTTTCAACAAGTTCATCTGGGCATGTACTTGAAGTGCTACTCCGAACACGTCTGACAATGTCAGCGGAAGCTTGTGATCCAGCAAAATCTGTACAATACCTGCAGCCTGACGGCGCAGCGCGTACGGATCCTGAGAACCCGTTGGAATAATGTTGATGGAGAAACAACCCACGATTGTATCCATTTTGTCCGCTGCACTCACAATGGCACCAACAAGAGAAGCAGGGGATTGATCTCCAGCGAAACGTGGCTGATAGTGTTCGAATACCGCTTTGGCCACTTCTTCTTTTTCGCCGGCTTTACGAGCGTAATCCTCACCCATCACACCTTGCAGTTCAGGGAATTCTCCCACCATCAGTGTCACCAGATCGAATTTGCAGATATCTGCTGAGCGGCTAACGGATTCGGCAACATCACCGGATACTTGCAGTTTGGCAGCAAGACCATCGGCAATCTTGCGAATACGACGCACTTTATCTCCAACCGTTCCCAATTCTTCCTGGAAGACGATACTTTCTAGCTTCGACAATGCATCCTTAATCTGTAACTTCTGATCTTCCTCATAGAAGAACTTGGCATCAGACAGACGTGCACGCAGAACTTTTTCATTCCCTCTGGCAATAACGTCCAGTGAATCACTTCCACCGTTACGTACCGTCACGAAGAATGGCAACAATTGTCCTTCACTGTCCAGTACAGGGAAATAACGCTGATGCTCACGCATGGAAGTAATCAATACTTCTTGTGGAATATTCAAGAATGAGGAGTCAAATGTCCCGAACAATACGGTAGGTGTTTCCACCAGGAACAGAACTTCCTCCAGCAAGTCTTCCTTAATCGCAATATCCCATTTTTTCTCAGCAGCCAGTGCCTGAATCTGGGATACAATCATCTGTTCACGTTCCTGGATATCAGCAATGACATGTTCGGAACGCAACACTTCCACGTATGAAGACGGAGTGGAGATCACAGCCTCCTTACCGAGGAAACGATGTCCACGAGTTACATTACCCGACTTAACACCTGTCACTTCCAGATCGATAACCTCACTGCCGAGCATAGCCACAATCCAGCGGATTGGACGTACAAATTTGAAATCATAGGAAGCCCAACGCATGAATTTCGGGAACGTCATGGCATGTAATACAGAAAGTAATCCTTCGCCAACTACAGAAGCCGTCTCCACACCTTTGCTGCTCTTCGTTGCATAGATATATTCAACACCGTTCAGTTCCTTGAACGTGAACTGGTCGGGTTCAACACCTTGACTGCGGGCGAATCCGAGTGCAGCCTTGCTCCAATTGCCACTGTCATCCAGGGCGATTTTGCGTGAAGGACCTTTCACTTCTTCCTCGATATCTTCCTGCTTTTCAGCCACATTGTGAATCAAAACAGCCAGACGGCGCGGTGTAGCATATGCATTCACTTCACCATAAGCAATGCGGGATGCGTCAAGCCATTTCACGACACGTTCTTGCAGCTGTGCGATTGCTGCGCGCATAAAGCGTGCAGGTACTTCTTCCAGCCCGATTTCAAACAACAGATCCTTAGACATGCTCGGCTCCCCCTTTCTTGATCAGCGGGAAGCCTAGCTTCTCACGCTCTTCCATATATGTTGCAGCGACTTGGCGAGCCAGATTACGAACACGTGTGATGTAACCCGTACGTTCCGTTACACTGATGGCTCCACGTGCATCCAACAGGTTGAACGTGTGGGAACATTTCAGCACATAGTCATATGCCGGGAATACCAGATGCTGCGCCATGGCCTTGTTTGCTTCTTCTTCATGCATGTTGAAGAGTGTAAACAGCATTTTGACATCAGATACTTCAAACGTATATTTAGAGTGTTCGAATTCTGGCTGACGGAATACATCACCATAAGTGATACCTTCCACCCATTCCAGATCAAACACATTCTCTTTATCCTGAATGTAAGAAGCCAAACGCTCCATACCGTACGTAATTTCAACAGCTACCGGATTTGTCTCGATACCACCAACCTGTTGGAAATAGGTAAATTGCGTAATTTCCATGCCGTCCAACCAGACTTCCCAACCAAGACCTGCACAACCAAGGGAAGGATTCTCCCAGTTATCTTCAACAAACCGAATATCATGTTTGAGCGGGTCAATGCCCAGACGCTTTAGACTTTCCAGGTAAATTTCCTGAATATTGTCCGGAGAAGGCTTGATGATTACCTGGAACTGATGATGCTGGTAGAGCCGGTTAGGGTTCTCACCATAACGTCCGTCCGAAGGACGACGGGAAGGCTCCACATAGGCCACTTTCCAAGGTTCGGGTCCAAGCGAGCGTAAAAAGGTCATCGGGTTCATCGTACCTGCCCCTTTTTCCGTATCGTATGGCTGGACAATAATACAGTTATGCTCGGCCCAGAATTGTTGCAGCGTTAGAATCATCTGCTGAAAATTCATAATCATGCTCCTTTTCAATGGTTTGTTAGCAAGCTTAGGACGGTGAAGACAACAATAAATAGCCCCCGTCCTACGCCTGTTGTACAGACGTAGGGACGAGAGCTATTCCCGCGGTTCCACCCTACTTGGCTTAGATCAAACAGGATGATCCTGTTCGTTCCAGCCCACTTTTCCGTGTCCATTCATGCTCCCGAGTGCCGTTTCAAAGACCGATTCAGCCAGGCTCCCACCATCCCCGGCTCGCTCATTCATGATTACCAAGTGTTAAACAAAGACTTGTCTCCATAAATGCAATAAATCCAGTCTTTTACTTTCTCGTTCAATGCATGTCTCATAAAGAGAAATTATATTTCATAATATATAAAATCTAGTATGAAGTCAAGATATAGTTTCACTTCCACCAAAACGCCTCAAATCCCGTACTTCTCCATCTGATCGAGGAAAGAACGGGATTTAAGATTCAGACCAAGCTGATGATCCATAAAGGCACGCATCAACTTTTTGATCTCATCACGGGTAGACTCACTCACTGATATATTCCCCAAGCGCTGCAGATCCAACTGCGCGAACAAACGCATCAACTTCAGAGCCCTTGGACTTACTGAAATCGCTGGAGGATCGAAATGTTTGCATGCTCGACACAAGACGCCACCAAGTCTGGGACTTATGAACAACTGCTCATCTGGTCGCTCCTGGTTGCAGGAGATGCACTCATCGAACTGTGGACCATATCCGGATGCCTGTAATATTTTCATTTCGTACAGACTTGTAATAACAACCGGGTCTTTCTCTTCCTTCAACGCCTGCAAACACGCCTTTAACTGTTTGAACCAAAATGTACCTGTCTCTTCATCCTGAAGCACCCGATCCAATAGTTCACACGCATAAGAAGCATATGAGGCCTTGACCAGATCTTCACGCAACTCATGATAAGATTCAACAATTTCTCCAGCGTTCAGTGTGCCTAGACCTGTATTGCGAAAATATACATATTGACCATACGTAAACGGCTGCACCAGTGCAGCATGTCGGCTCTTGGGCTTTTTGGCACCGCGGACGAGTACCCCTACTTTCCCGCCGCTTTCGGTGCAAAGCGTAATGATTTTGTTCCCTTCGCCGTAGTCCATGCTGCGGATGACAATCCCTTCCACCCTGTATAGCATGCCTCGTCACCTAACCATTCCCGAATCAGCCAGTTATCCTTCGGCTTCTTCATCTTCAATCACTTCCCTTGCATGATCCGACTCCTGTCCTAACGAGTTACACGCCTCGGTATATAACAAATAGGACTCTACATCCCCCGTCATCGCAAAAACCTTCCACGAAAAATCTCGCATCGGAATTTCATCCTCTCTTCGGAAATGACGTCTGCATCTACCAAATAGGATGGAGTCTTGCAAGGTAAACTATGTGTTGCAATTACTGGATACAATTCCGACGATCAGTCGCGGCCAAAGCCAAGGTCACGCAGAACTCTATCCTGATTTCTCCAGTCTTTTTTCACTTTAACCCACAGGTCCATGAAAATTTTGGAGCCGAGCAAGTTCTGAATATCGTGTCGAGCTCGTTTACCTACTTCTTTCAGAAGGGCACCCTGCTTCCCGATAATGATCCCTTTTTGGGAATCCCGTTCTACAAAAATGACAGCTGAGATATAAACGACACCGTTATCTTGCACTTTCATATCTTCGATCGTTACAGCAATAGAGTGAGGCACTTCTTCACGAGTCATTTGCAGAATTTTCTCACGAATCAACTCGGCACATACAAACTGCTCCGGATGGTCAGTAACCTGGTCATCAGGGTAGTACTGTGGACCTTCTGGCAAATACTTGCCGAGCTGTTCCAGCAACGTGCTGACATTGCTGCCAAGCATGGCAGAGACAGGAACGATTTCAGCGAAATCGTGAAGCTTGCGATACGTCTCAATGAGTGGCAGCAGTGCTTCCGGCTCAATTTTGTCAATTTTATTCATGACAAGAATGACAGGTGTACGGATATTTTTCAATTGTTCCGCAATGTAACGGTCACCGCCACCCAAACCCTCCGAAGCGTCAATCAGGAACAGTGCTGCTTCTACTTCTCCGAGCGTATTCAAAGCAGTCTGGTTCATATAATCGCCAAGTTTGGATTGACGTTTGTGAATACCGGGTGTATCCAGGAAAACGATTTGCTGATGTTCGGATGTATACACACCATGAATTTTATTACGTGTGGTTTGTGGCTTGTCCGACATAATCGCAATTTTCTGTCCGATCACCTGGTTCATCAATGTGGATTTACCTACGTTTGGACGTCCAATAATGGCTACAAAACCGGATTTAAATGCTTGTTTTTTCATATGTTCCTCCTCAGGCGCCTAGGCCTGGAATATTGGTTTATTTTTTGGCAGAATTCAGATCAGAAGGCCCAAAAGCCCAAGGTAACAGTTCAGCAACGGTGGTCTCTTGCAGATCACCTTTCAAGTTCCCCAAGATGACTTTCATATCAGGTTCACACAGTTCGTACATGACCTGACGACATACGCCACATGGAGCAATCGGACCATCCGTGTCGCCCACAATGGCAATCGCTGTGAAGCTGCGAGGCTTCTGCCCACCTGCAATGGCACTGAACATCGCCGTACGCTCAGCACAGTTACCTGGTGTATACGCAGCATTCTCAATATTACAACCATGATGCACATGACCTTCACTGTCAAGCAAAGCCGCGCCAACACCAAAATGGGAGTAAGGCGTATACGCCTTCGTACGTGCCTTAATTGCTTCTTGCATTAACAAACCGTTATCCATTAATGTTCTCTCCCTTAGGGTGCAATATAAAATAAAACTAGTGCATTTACACTGGACACTCCGCTGTCAGAACAACCTTCCGATCGCTGTTACCCCCAGATTTTTTCGATCCCTTTTAATAAGGGAAAATCCGGGGATAAAGGCGCACACTTCGTTTCTTCAGGTCTCTTCTGACTTCTCCGTTATCGTGTTTGCATCAAGTAAATTTATATTAGTGTGTAGTATTAAAATCAAACAAAACGAATCAAAACAAAGTTAATACAAAATCAGTACAAACCTAACCAGTTCATCACCGGCTTAATGAAAACGATACAACCGATGATGACGGCGAATACCGCAGCCAGAAGAACTGCCCCGGCCGCGGTATCCTTTGCCGCTTTTGCCAGCGGATGGATATGGGGATGTGCCAAATCAACTGCTGCCTCTACAGCCGTGTTCATCAATTCAGTCACCAGGACCAAAAATACAGCGGTCAGCACAAACATCCAATCCGTTCTTGAGATTTTGAAAAAAAAGCCGGCTGCACACATCAAAATAGCCACTCCCGTGTGAACTCTCACATTACGCTGAGTCCGCAACCCATATGCGATTCCTTCCGCAGCATTGCGGAATACCAGACCCCAGGAGCGTCTTTTCATTATCGTGTCAACCCGGCCTGGGCCAATACCGCTTCTTGTTTGCCCATCATTTCAGCCTCACTTGCTTCATCCTGATGGTCGTATCCGAGCAGGTGCAAGAAACCATGGACAAACAGAAAACCAAGTTCACGTTCAAATGAGTGTCCATACTCTTCACTTTGCAGGATGGTCCGTGGTACGGAAATGATGATGTCTCCAAGAACATCCGGCATTTCTTCCATTTCTTCATCTTCGTCCAGCTCATAGATAATATCTAGTTCTTCATCTACCGTTTCGTTCATCGCAAATGACAGTACATCCGTAGGACGGTCAATGCCGCGATAATCACGGTTCAACTCATGAATCTGCTCATCATTCACAAAAGTCAGAGCCACTTCTCCGTCTGCAACACCTTCCGCTTCTCCAGCTAGATTAAGCAACTGTTCCAGCATTGCAATCATCGGTTCTGTAATTTCTTTATCCTGTTGTTCATTATTCCATGCCAGGTTAAGACTCATTCTTTCATAACTCCTGTCTACTAATATTAGAGGTTGTTCAAAAAGCCCTCTTTTGATTACGAAGGATGCCTAGGGGCATCCTCAGCATCGAATATGGAATTCAGCCGAAATGTCCGTTGATCACGTAGTTTTCCCTACGCTCCGCTACTCCATTTCTATCTTCATCCCATCTTCTCGGTACTGAAAACCGACCTTTTTGAACACGAACTATTATTGAATTAGCCTGCTTCGGGTGAAGTGGGCTTTGGTTTCTTAATCTCCTCCGGATATTCTATCCTGGAGTGGAAGATACCCATCACCGTTTCCTTCAATGTCCTAGCGACGATATCCAGTTCACGCATCGTAAGGTCACAATCATTGAATTGATGATCGTCCAATCGTCCTTTAATAATCTTCTCAATCATGGACTCCACTTGCTCCACGGTCGGTTTGCGCAAAGATCTCACAGCAGCCTCCACACTATCGGCAATGCCAACAATAGCCGATTCCTTGGACTGAGCCTTCGGCCCAGGGTAACGGAAATCTTCTTCCGTGAAATCAGGCTCAACGCCTGCTTCTTCCGCCTGGCGCAGTGCTTTGTGATAGAAATAGTGGAGAAATGTCGTGCCGTGATGCTGTTCCGCAATATCCCGAATAGGTCTGGGCAGCTTGTAATCCTTCTGCATTTCCACCCCATCGCGCGCATGGGCAACGATAATGGATTTGCTCAGTTTCGGATCAATTGAATCATGCGGATTCTCCATATTGTTTTGATTTTCAATAAAATAGATGGGCCGCTTTGTCTTGCCAATATCATGATAATACGAACCCACTCGGCAGAGCAATCCGTTAGCTCCTATGGCTTCTGCTGCTGCTTCGGACAGATTACCTACCATAACGCTGTGATGATAGGTACCCGGTGTCTCCGTCAACAACTTGCGAAGAAGCGGATGGTTCGGATTAGATAGTTCTACCAGTTTGAGCGCTGACAAAATGCCAAATGAAGTTTCGAAAAATGGCATCAGCCCAATGACCAGTATGGCAGTCAGCACTCCACCAGCAAATGCAAACCCAACGCCATACAGTGTCGTAGTTCGATTCCAATCGCCCGAGTCAATCAAAGCCAGGGTGAAGACGGCTATGGACCCGAACAGACAGACCATAATGGCCCCTTTCAGGATCGTTGATCGCTGGCTAGCCTTATGAGTTGCGAAGATCGCAACAAATGAAACCAATACAGCGAAGAAACCCAGTTCGAAGTCAAAAAGTTGACCCTGATGCGTATTCAAAATAATGCTGGACAACATACCGATCAAAATCGAACATACAAAGGCAAGCGACGTATCCAGCAAGAGCGCAATTAACATCGCTCCTACCGCAACAGGTGCAAGGAAGCCAACATAAGACCTCTCATTGGTCTGGATAATCGCCGTCACATGCATAACCACAATCGTAATAATAAAAATGAGAACAAGCATCAACAGCTGGGCATTATTATACTTAAAATGTGTTCCGCTGCCTTGCTGAATATACATCAGAATGGCTGCTGACAACAGGCAGGAAAACATAAGAAGCCCAAGCTGCGGCCAGTAGTTCACTTCATTTTTCAGCAAATCATTTTCATCCAGCAAAGTATACATCTCCGGAGTGATCATCTCACCCTTGGCAACTAATGTGTCCCCTTGCTTGATAAAGACGGTTTGCGTGTTCTCACGCGCCTGTACTTTGGCTTCCTTGGTTCCCTCTTCATCGTAGAAACGGTTCGCTGTCACCACTAGGCGAGCAAGCTCTTGCACGACCTCACGTTGCGTTCGCTTACCAAGAGAGCTGACACTCACCATCTCAGCTACTTTGGCACGGGCAGTGGTTGCATCGCTGATCTGATCCGTCATTAACCGGGCAACAATATCCCTCGCAACCGGTTTCATCTCCTGGATATCATCCGATGTCAGACGCGAGATTTTGATGTAAGTTTCTTCGGGAATACGGTAGCTTTGCTCCTGTACCACATTTCTGATCTCTTCCAAAAGAGTCTCGGAGTATGTACCGGCTTTCCGATTATTATTGATATAGTTGGTCACAAAGTCCTTCTGACGCTGCGGAATTTCATCCTTATAAATATCAATCTTGTCCTGACTTGAAATCTGATCATCCTGATTTAATCGATCTACACGGTCAAGCAGGGTAGTCATCAAATTTTCGTTTCGCAACTGAACAATCTGAAATATCGGCTGTACCCGTTCTGCAGCTTCTTCCTGTGCTTTGAGTGTGGCCTTGTTATTCGGAATCTGCATGGGCGCAGCAATATCCACTTCACTCCGTGTACCTTCCTGAATATCATACCGCTCAGGGAGCAGCTTGGAAGCCAGACTCACGTAGAAAAGAATCACCAGAAACAAAAACAGAAGATAGCGTGCCCACACGCTATACTTCCATCCTGTAGCCTTATTCTGAAAAGATTTGCCTTTTGACGGTTCCTTCGAGGTCACTTTAGACAATCCCTTTCTATGCTTGATTTTCTGCGGCGTGGTTGTAAGCCACGATAATTTTCTGGACAAGGGAATGCCGGACAACATCTTGCTCGGCAAAATAGACAAATCCAATCTCGTTAACTTCGTTCAAGATCGTATTCGCTTCCACAAGTCCGGATTTCTTACCACGCGGTAAATCAATCTGTGTCACATCTCCGGTGATGACCATTTTGGAGCCAAAACCAAGACGGGTTAGAAACATCTTCATCTGTTCCGGCGTTGTATTCTGTGCTTCATCCAGAATGATGAAGGAGTCATCCAGCGTACGCCCCCGCATATAGGCGAGTGGCGCGATTTCGATCAACCCTCGCTCCAGTGCCTTAGCGGTCTGTTCCTGTCCCATAACGTCATACAGGGCATCGTACAGTGGTCTCAGATACGGGTCTACCTTCTCCTGAAGATCACCTGGCAAAAACCCAAGACTCTCTCCCGCTTCAACAGCAGGCCGTGTGAGTACAATGCGTTTGACGCTGCCTTCTTTAATTGCAGCAACAGCCAGTACAACAGCAAGGTAGGTTTTACCCGTACCGGCAGGACCAATGCCAAATACAATATCACGTTTTTTAATTGTAGTTACATAGTGCTTCTGTCCAATGGTTTTAACACGGATTGGTTTACCTCGGTATGTCGTCGTAATCTCGCCCTTGAACAGATCCAATAGCTGGTCTGCCCGCATATCCTTGGCAAGTTCAATCGCATACTTCACATCTCTTTCAGTTAACACATATCCGTTGCGTATCAATTGCAGTAACACATCAAATAATTGTTCAAGCGATTCCACCTGCTGTGCGTTGCCAAAAATCACAATCTCCGCTTCACGGGATGCAATCTGGGCGGGAATCTCGGATTCAATCAGTTTAAGAAAAGTATCTTGGGGTCCAAAAAGAGATTGGCCCTCTCCCGCACTCTGGAGGGAGATTTGTATGCTGCGTGTTTGCTCTGACAAATATCCTCATTCTCCTTGACTATGGACTAGCGGAAGTTCTTCCGCAATGCTTTCTTCTACTTCAAATAAGACTTTCATATAAACTTTACCATTCTCTTTCTTCTCATGCAAAATTTTTTCACTTATAATTTTTGTGCCTTTGCCGTTTTTGGCGATAATGTCGTTCCTTGCTCCTTCCAATCCTTTCGTTCTGGCCCATTCTATCGTCTGCTGTTCCTCATGCTCTCGGGTCTCCAGATCTTTCTCTGTCAGCCAACCCATCGGGAGTGTGAAGGATCGCCACGTCAATGGTCTGTGATTACTCTCGGTATCAAATGAACTGAACGGTGTACTACCGTACCCCCACAGTTGGATCGCCCAATTCCCCAGCACCATGTAAAAACGTTCTTTGCTCTCACCTGTCATTGTATTATGTTTTTGCACCAGTGGAACCTCTACCTGATACTCACGCCACACCAGACCACGAACTTCACCTTTGGCAACGATGGTTTTGGTGTTCTCCTCATCCCCGAGAATCCCCGAGATCAATACCTGACCCTTTTTGACACGCATGTCCTTCTGAACTACAGGGCGTCCCTGCTCCGCATAGATTTGAGTGACAACAGCATCTGACTTGCTAATCAGATGTCTAGGGTTCAGTAATGGTTCGCGCTTTGGTTGGGCAGATTCTACGACCTGAATGGTAATGGTTGTCCCCTCTTTGCTGACGCCAATCCAGGTTACATCCGGCAGAGCGAGTGCAAGCTGCCTGGAGAGCTTGTCTTGGCTTTCCAGACGGAACCCCCATTGGAAAGGATATATGCCCTCTTTCTTCGCTGCTGCGAGCACCTCGTCGGTGGGAATGGTGACGTTACCCTTGACCTCCACATCCCATACCATGGACGACAACGCAAACAAAGCTACCACAAAAAACAGCATCCCCCCAAGAAAGAACTTCCTCCGCAATAAACGGGCCGCAAAAAAGGGGAAACCGCTGCGATGGGTTACTTTCACCCTGCAGCCTGTCCGTTTCAATACAGGACGCAACCTGAAAAAATGCGGCAGCAGAATGTTCATCTCTGCCACGCGTCCATCGTGAGCACGCAGGTCCCAAACTTCCAGTCCCTGCTCTGCCACCGTGTTGATTAATGTTTCAATGTCTCCCCCAGTGACCGTGATTCGGACTGCTCCCCGCAGTTTGTACAGACTGGGCTGCTTCATCCGTTCCCCTCCACTCCATTCATATGAATATCCAGAATTGTTCCTTCAACAGCTACTTCATCCGGCAAAATGTTACGTATCACCAAGGCAGTTCCTTTGATCTCTAACTGGCCTTGGGAAAGAGCCAACACGATACGATCCGGTGTAAAATGGATGACACCGCGATGATTCTCTATATACAGTTGCTTACTGCCGATCAGGGTTAACCGTGGCATATCATAAAGCACATCCTGCGGCAGATCCAACACTTCACTGGTCCATCTGCGCAGCTTGCGGCTGATCCGGGTCATTCGAAGGTCTTCCCCCTTCCTCTACAGTTCAACTTATGCGCAGATTCATGAATTTATGAAAATTCCGGGGCGTGTTAGGGACGAATGTTGAGAAAAAAGGATAGAACACAGAAAAAGCCGTCTCCGGCGGCTTTTTGCTCACCAGAGACGGCTTTATTTCCGTCCAGCAACTTAACTTATTTACAGTTTCCCTCTTGTACCAAACGGCTGTTTGGAACGAGGGGAACCCAGTACTTCTGCCCACAGGACACCTGTGCGAATGTCTGCCGGACGAAGCGGAGACGCTCCCGATCCATCGCTGCTGGTCTCATCCCAACTGGAATCAGACACAACTGGCCGATTCGCAGAAGAGATGCGATTCAAGCGTTCTTCGATCAAACGTTGCTGTTCTTCCATGCCTCTCATCTGTTCCTCAAGTGAATTTGCCATCGCACTCATCGTGCCCTCACTTCTGTAGTCAGTTGCGGGGCGAGAAGATGCAGCAGGCTCCGAATACGGCTCATCATACTGATTCTCATATTGCACGTCATCATACCGATCGTCATACTGTTCATCATAGCGAGGGTCTGTAGGTCCGGAAGACTGCTGCGGAGATGAATTGTCTCTTGAACGTTCATCCCGGCCTGAATCACCACTGCCTCCAAATGTAGGCATCCCGTTGGCAGGACGCTTTTTGTTCGGATCAGCCGATTTGGCAGCTTTCCCCAAGAAGGAGAAGAGTGCAAAACCGATGACGGCCACAATATACAGATTATCAAAAATCCATTCAAATAGGCCCATATGCACTCACCGCCTATCTTCCGTTTTTGGAATCACCCTGATCGTTGGAATTCGAACCTTCACCAGGTTTTCCCAATGTATTACGCATTTGAGTATCCGCTTCAATGTTCTTCAGGTTCATATAATCCATCACACCGATTTTACCGTTACGAAGTGCCTCAGCCATTGCCAAAGGTACTTGGGATTCGGATTCAACAACGCGTGCTCTCATTTCCACTACGCGTGCTTTCATCTCTTGCTCTTGGGCTACGGCCATTGCGCGACGCTCTTCCGCTTTTGCCTGAGCGATACGTTTGTCAGCTTCTGCTTGCTCTGTTTGCAAGAAGGCACCAATGTTCTTACCTACATCAACGTCAGCAATATCAATGGACAGGATTTCAAAAGCAGTACCTGCATCCAAACCTTTGGACAATACGGTTCGGGAGATCAGATCCGGATTTTCCAGGACGTCTTTGTGAGAATTGGAGGAACCGTTCGTACTTACGATACCTTCACCAACACGGGCGATGATCGTTTCTTCACCAGCACCACCGACGAGACGGTCAATATTGGCACGAACCGTAACCCGTGCTCTAACTTTAACTTCAATACCATCTTTGGCAACCGCAGAGACAATCGGTGTTTCGATAACTCTTGGGTTAACGCTCATCTGTACGGCTTGTAATACGTCACGACCTGCGAGGTCAATCGCTGCAGCACGTTCAAATTCGAGTGGAATGTTGGCACGTTGTGCAGCAATCAGAGCGTTTACAACACGGTCAACGTTACCACCGGCCAAGAAGTGACTTTCCAGTTGGTTCATTGAGAGTTTAAGACCGGCTTTAGTTGCTTTAATCATTGGATTAACGATACGGCTAGGCGTTACACGTCTCAGTCTCATCGCTACCAGTGTAATAATACTTACGCGTACGCCGGATGCAATCGCTGAAACCCAGAGCATAACCGGGAAAAAGCTGAAGAATACGCTCAATACGATAATACCTACTACCGCAATGAGCAAAATCGTAATCATAGATGTGTCCATTGTTTAATTTCCTCCATTTGCAATTTGAATTTGATAAAAATGTTTGAGAAGACACTCATGAGTCCGCTGCTAAATGAAAGAATGCACCACCTCGCTGGCAGCTTCAGCTACGTGGTTATGTACATTGCCGAAGCGTTAATCCGCTTCGACAACAGAGCAAGTTACACCGGCAAAGCTTGCTGAACCACAATCCGGGTACCTTCCGCTTTAATCACAATAATCGGTGTATCGATGGGAATAAAATCTCCGTCGGTCACAACGTCAATTCGTTCCCCTTCAAACATCGCTGTTCCAGAAGGACGAAGCGGTGTCAGACTGATTCCTTGCAGACCAACCAGCTCTTTACGTTCTGTGGCTGATGAATAACCCCGATCCGCAGACATGCTATCACTCAGTATGAAGCGATTCCATATCCCTCGATCCTTAAAGATAATTGAGATGATCGCAATGACTACCAGTGCTGCACCAAAAGCGATACCCAGAGATACAAATGCATCACTCGTATCATAAGCAGCCCTTACAACACCGGCCACAAGCGCAATTGATCCCAAAATCCCCAGAATACCAAAGCTCGGAATAAACATCTCCAGAATCATCATGATGAGTCCGACGGTAAATAGCACCCATGTCTCTGCTCCGGCAAATCCCGCAATGTAATTACCCGAGAAATACAACACGAAACACACGATACCTACAATACCAGGAACTCCAAAACCAGGAACAATCAATTCAATGATCACACCCGCGATTCCGAGGAACAATAACACAGTCATCACAACCGGATTGGTAAGAAAAGAGGAGATATTCTCCGCTGTTGTTCGTTCTACCTTAAATACGTCATCCTGACTGTAACCGAGCCAAGCTGCCGCTTCTTCCGGTGTGTTGCTGATGTGGTCGGCATAACCAACTTTCAGCGCTTCTTCAGCCGAGAGAGCAATAATTTCACCTTTTTGCTTGGTTTTATTGATCTCTGGCATTTCAACAACGATGTTAACATCCGTCATTCCAGCTGCAATCTTGCCATCACGACCACTGATTTCAGCCGCTCCCTGCATTTTGCTTTTCCAGAATGCAACAAGCTTTGGATCATCAACATGTTTACCCGTACTGTCGACCATTGCTGCCGCACCAATCATACTGCCTGGTGACATTACGATCTTATCTGCATTCAGAGCCAGAAAACTCCCGGCTGAAGCAGCATCTCCACGGACAAATGCAACAGTCTCAATCGGACTGTCCTTAATTAGGGTACCCAATGCTTCTGCAGTGTCGACACGGCCTCCCGGCGTATTGATATCAAGAACGATCAGGCCAGCATTCATCTCTTCTGCTTGCTTGAACCCACGTTCCATGAACTTGCCAAGTCCCTGCTCGATTGGTTTATCAACCGGAATAATATATACGGCACCACTCTTCTCAGCTGCATGCGCTGACGGTGATCCAATCCAGACAGGAAGCAACAGCGTCAGCAGCATTAAGAGCATCAATGGCCCCGTAAGCTTCTTCCGGCGCTTTCCCTTCACAATAGTCCCCCCTTTTCCATTAATGTTATACTGTCCAGCTTATGGTATTTATTACGTGCAATGCAACATTTCGTTTCAAAATCTTAAAATTATATTTGAAAACTCGATCAATTGCAAGAATAAAAATCCATAATAATATATATTAACCATTAAAAAGGAATTTCGTCACCCTAAGGACATCATGCCTTCTGATAAATGGAAAAAACACCTCCTGACAAGTCAGAAGGTGTTTATTGATTTGCTTTATTGCAGAAATTGTTGAACTGCTTGATTTACCAGTTTGCCGTCCGCTTTGCCTTTAACTTTCGGCATAAGGGCCGCCATGACTTTCCCCATCTCGGCTTTCGAAGAAGCACCGGTTTCCTGGATGGTCTGCTGTACAATAACTTTAATTTCTTCTTCGGTAAGCTGTGTGGGAAGGTACTGGATGAGTACTTCAATTTCCGCTTTTGCATTTGCCGCGAGATCTTCACGGCCCGCTTTGTCAAATTCTTGGAGGGCATCTTTGCGCTGTTTGATTTCACGACTCAGGATATCAAGCACTTCGTTGTCATCCAAATCTCTTTTCAAATCTATTTCAAGATTCTTGATCGTCGAACGAATCAACCGAATGTTGGAGAGTCTGAACTTGTCCTTACTCTTCATCGCTTGCTTCATATCTTCGTTCAATCGTTCGCTAAGATTCATGTAATTAAAATCCTCCTAAAACTTTCTCTTACGAGCAGCCTCGGACTTTTTCTTGCGCTTTACGCTTGGCTTCTCATAATGCTTACGTTTCTTCACCTCAGCCAATACGCCATCTTTAGCGATGGAGCGTTTAAAACGACGAAGTGCAGCATCAATAGTCTCGTTTTTGCGAACTTTAGTTTCAGACACCAGTTTTCCCTCCCTCCGACCAGACCGTCCAAGAGCAATAACACGGTTCATCATCTTACATTATAGGCGAAAGATAATAAAGGTGTCAACCTCAATGTAATGATCACTTATTTGAATCCATTTTATAACTCAAAGGTATTATGAAATGAATTCATTATATAAGCATTTGGTCACACATTCGTGGATTTAATGCATATGACTAAATCCTCAATAGTAGTACCCATTAGCTCGTTTATTTGTGAGAATCGGACAGACTTGTTAACACGCCAAGTCTGGTACCACCCAACAAATGGTAATGCAGATGATGAACGGTTTGTTCTCCATCCTTACCACAATTGTTGATTAATCGATATCCTGTTTCCTCCACGCCAAGACGCTTCGCCGCTTCTTGAGCAGCCAGATGAATCTCGCCGATCAATGGCAGATCTTCTGCAGTAACTTCATTCATGGAAGCAATATGTTTCTTCGGAATGACAAGAACATGTGTCGGTGCAGCGGGCTGGATGTCATGAAAAACGATAACATGGTCATTCTCCAGTACTTTATTGGAGGGAATGCTGCCCTCTACAATTTTGCAAAATAAGCAATCCATAGTTCATACCCTCCTTTGTATTCCAGTGTATGTATTCCCCTCTATCATACTAAAAGTAAAAACCCACGTCCAATCTTTAGACACACAACCAGGTATTCTAGGTCAACTCTCCATCTATCATCGAGCCGAACACTATACAACATTGGATGTATACCAAGCTCTTTTATCGAAATATGGTTTTATCACGCACTTTTCCCAATTAAACAAATATGTATGGTTAATGACAGACAAAAGGAGATTGGTTAATTTGACCGTTTATCAACATGTACAGGAACTTATAGGTAATACACCTCTGCTTGAATTAACTCGTTATCCATTACCAGAAGGAATCCGCCTGTTCGCCAAACTGGAATTCATGAATCCCGGAGGAAGTGTGAAAGACCGGATCGGCAAGTTTTTATTGGAGAAGGCCTTGGCACGAGGAGATGTTAAACCAGGTGGAACAGTGATCGAAGCTACTGCAGGCAACACAGGAATTGGTCTTGCAATGGCGGCTGTAGGCCTGAATTTAAAGGTCATTTTCACGGTACCTCAGAAGTTCAGTGTTGAGAAGCAGCAGTTGATGAAAGCCCTTGGTGCTACGGTCGTCAACACACCCACATCCGAAGGAATCACTGGTGCCATACGCAAGTCGGAATCGCTGGCGAAAGAAATACCGGGTTCGTATATTCCAGGTCAGTTCTCCAATGCAGATAACCCACTCGCACATTATGAACATCTGGGCCCTGAGATTTGGCGTGATCTGAACGGGCAGGTGGATGTATATATCGCCGGAGCCGGGTCTGGCGGAACTTTCATGGGAGTATCTCGTTATTTGAAGGAGCAAAACCCGTCAATTAAAACATGTATCGTAGAACCCGAAGGTTCGATTCTCGCAGGAGGTCCATCGGGACCACATCGTACAGAAGGAATAGGGGTTGAAACGTTATCTTCTTTTATGGATGTGAGTTACTTTGATGCCATTCATACGATCTCAGATGAAGATGCCTTTGAGCGGG
Organism: Paenibacillus sp. FSL H7-0940; assembly: GCF_037979415.1. NCBI lineage: Bacteria > Bacillati > Bacillota > Bacilli > Caryophanales > Paenibacillaceae > Paenibacillus > Paenibacillus sp. FSL H7-0940. Next base: position 737,414 of record NZ_CP150280.1, on the reverse strand, counting down.
TCAAGGATCTTGCCTTGTTGGAAGGCTTACTGGTAGGAAGTTCCTCAGGTGCAGCTATGCAAGCCGCATTAAACGAAGCTGTTCACGCAGCTCCCGGAAGTAACATCGTTGTTATTTTCCCGGATAGCAGCGAACGATATTTAAGCCAAAATATCTATAATGGAGGACAATGAAATGAGACCAAAAACCAAGCTGATTCATGCAGGTATTGTTGGTGATCCACACACTGGAGCAGTGAGTGTACCGATCTATCAAGTAAGCACGTATGAGCAAGAATCGGTTGGCGTACACAAAGGATACGAGTATTCACGTACAGGCAACCCTACCCGTCATGCGTTGGAAGAAGTCATTAAAGAGCTGGAGGATGGCGTTCGAGGTTTTGCTTTTAGTTCGGGAATGGCTGCAATTCATGCTGTACTGTCTCTGTTGAAAACTGGAGATCACGTCATTCTGACGGATGACGTATACGGCGGGACTTACCGCATTTTCACCAAGGTGCTGAGTCGTCTGGGGATCGAGTCTACCTTTGTAGATACTACCTCACCACAAGCACTGGAAAAGGCTTTGCAATCCAATACAAAGGCCATTTATGTAGAAACACCTACCAATCCGTTACTCAAGGTCACCGATATTACTGCTGTAGCGAAATGGTCAAAACAACATGAATTGTTATTCATTGTGGACAACACGTTTAGTACGCCTTATTGGCAGACCCCGCTGGCTCTGGGAGCGGATATTGTATTGCATTCTGCAACGAAATACATCGGCGGTCATAGCGATGTCGTGGCAGGACTTGCGGTTGTCAACAGCGAGCAACTTGGTGAAGATCTGCATTTTATTCAAAATGCAATTGGCGCAGTCCTGGGCCCTATGGATTCCTGGCTGTTAATGCGAGGTCTTAAAACATTAGGATTGCGGATGGAAGCGCAAGAGCACAATACAGAGCAGCTTGTGACATTTCTGAATCAGCATCCAACAGTGAGTAAAGTTTATTACCCCGGACTGCCCGACCATCCGCAGCACAAGCTTGCTTCCATGCAAGCGAGAGGATATGGCGGTATGGTTTCCTTTGATGTAGGCAGTGCTGAAAAAGTAGATGACGTGTTAAGCAAAGTCCGTTATTTCACATTGGCTGAAAGTCTAGGCGCGGTGGAAAGTTTAATCTCTGTACCTGCCCGAATGACGCATGCCTCCATTCCTTATGAACGTCGGCAAGAATTGGGGATCACGGATGGTTTGATTCGGATCTCCGTTGGGATCGAGGATGTTGAAGATTTACTTGAGGATTTGAAATCTGCATTAAGTTAAGGGCATTTTGAAGTCCGTGCTGGCTGATACTTGCGAATGGGTAGTTGACCATTTTCTAAGGAACACAGGACGTCTCATTTGGCGTTCAGGCGCTAATTTGAAATTATAAGGAACATCAGGCACGTTATTTCTCGAAATAACTCAAAAAAATGCTTAAAGCGGCTGTTTATTCGGTTTTAACGTGTCTCAGATTCCTTAAAATTCTGCGGGCGCTTCAAAGGCTTGATTAAGATGCCTCAGATTCGTCAGCATTCACATCATGCTTTGCTCCTCCAATCGTGGCAAGAGAACAGCATGGATTCCACCCGAAGCGAAGCTTTTTATCGGGATAGAGAATTAAAGCTTTTCGGTGTCTTGATCGTAAACTTGCACATAGGACGTTCTCGCATATTCAGGATGCAGTAAACCGATTGCTGCTGCGGACGTTCAGGCCAGGTCTGCTTTCAGTAGGTTTAAATACACGTTATGTGCCATCCGTTCATCATCGACCTTACACTAATTAGACTCAAAAAAAGGTCATGCCTTACAGAAGTTCGCTTCTGCACAGGCATGACCTTTTTAGATATTCGGTATGTTGCCAGTTGTATTGCAAAGACTGTTGCGATACATCAGGCTGAGACTCTGTATGTGATAAGACCTCTCTAATTCATGCTGTACGGTACCATGAATGAAACATCCATCCTCAGCTTGTTATTTTCAAGATTTTCATAGGATGCCCATAGGGTACATAAAAATGTGTCACTTGCAGTTATGACTGTTTTTTCTAATTTCAATAGTACGGTAAAAGGGTTAACGCTGTAAGCGCAAATAACGGGAGCACCAGTCGGTTAAAACGTCTACGGCCATAACCATAATACGGATAAGGTGTAGGGTAGCCGTAACCTGGATAAAATCCGCGAGTATGACCTATCGGATAGTTTGCTCCAGGCATTGCATTTGGAGCCCAGTTCGCATGATTCACCATGGCTTCCGGTCCAACGGGAACAGCCAGGTAGATCATTTCGTCATCCACATTTTCCATAATGCCATCGTAGTGCATACCGTCATTCATCTGTACACATACATAACGGTGCATGTGTTCCTTACATATTTTCTTTGCTTCCACTTTTTCCACTTGCCAACGCCTCCCTGATTCAGCTCTTGATCACCTTTTCATGGTATTCAGAACTGGGCGAATTGACACTACTGACGAAAAAACACAAAAAAAGAAGCACCCCGTGAGCGGCTTCCCTTGGAAGTCTGCTGCGCGGACATCTATTCAGGAAACGTCCTGATCAGATGTCCGCCGGGGTACTTAAATAAAGTTTGTCGGCTTAACTGTAGTATAACAGCGGGATGAACCTGTATCTGTGATGTAACTCACTCCGCTATGTTATAAAAGCAAGAAAAGAAATATTTTCACAAAAATAACATTCCGTAATAGTGCGTGTTTAATAGGCACCATTCGTAATCAAAAGCGGACTTTTTGAACAACCTCTAATATTCATTTTGCTTGGACTATTAGAGGCGCTTCTATGATCTATATTGCTTACACATTGCCCTCTACAGAGTCTCCAAGACCACACGTGAGCCGTTTCCGGCCTCACCTGCCGGAATCACCACAAGTTTGCGCGGCAAGCGTGCACGCAGTTCAGGCACGTGACTGATGACACCAACAGCCAATCGATCGTCATGCAATTTTTCCAGAGACGTAATGACGGTATCCAACAGTTCAGGGTCAAGGGTACCAAACCCTTCATCCAGGAAGAAGAATTGAAGTGGGTACTGACCTCGCAGCTGAATCTGGGCCGACAGTGCCAAGGCCAGTGACAACGAAGTCAAAAACGTCTCGCCACCTGACAACGTTGATACCGGTCGTTTGACACCCCCGTTGGCATCATCACAGATTACAAAACCACCACCGGAATCCACCTCCAGTGAATAACGTTGTTTGGTCAGGAAACGCAGACGCTGAGATGCCGCATGACTAACTTGCATCAGTTGTTCTTCGGCAATATACTCGACAAAAGCATTGCCTCTGAACGCGGATTGCAATTTGCTGAGCAGCTCACCTTGACGGCTTACCTCCACCCGCTTGTTCTCCAGTTCGGTCCAGCGAACATGTCGCTGCTCCACATCCTCCAGATCACGTTCTGCACGTGCTTTGGCACGAAGGGCAGCCTCGTCCTCAATTCGGACCTGCTGCAAACGTTCGGTGCAGGCTAACCACTGTTCCTCTGTTACGACAGCACCACCCAGCTTTTGTTCCAATTCACGCAACTGGGATGCCAGTTCACGCTCACGTTCACGGTGCTGCTGGATCTCTCCTGCCAGGCGCTCGGCTTCGTGGGAAGGAATTGCCGCAGACACAACAGCATCATCCGAATCAAACGGGGATTGTTCCAGCAATTGCTTCCACCGTTCCTGTGCCTGTTGCAGATGTTCTGTTGCCGAGGCGGCTGCCTGCTGAGCCATAACGTCTCTCTTCGCCGAATCCTGCTTCAGCGTGTCCGCCTCTTTGAAGCGTTGTGCCGAGTCCGAAGCTGTTTTCCGCAGTCCATCCAGACGAGCCTGAGCCGCAGCAATCAGATCTTCTACCCGTTGCTCCCCAACCCACTGGCGCAAGCGTTCTTCCTTCTCGGCCAGCTGTTTGCTATTGCCCTGCCACTCCGTTTGCCACTGAATCAGTTGTTTGTCCAATTCCACCAGCTGCTGCTGGAGAGATTGAATGATCTGGTCTTTTTCCTCAAGGAACGTCACGCTTTTGTTCAGACGTTCCTTGATGTCTTCGGCGCGCGCATCGCGCTCCTGCATCGCCTGATAGAGGGCCTTGGCCTCCTCCTGAGCGATGCCCGGTAGTTCCGCGGCCCAGCGGCTCTGCAAAGTAGCCGCTGCGGCCTCGCTCTCGGCCAGCTTGCGCTCCGCCTGAGTGAGCCCGGCACGGCCGGCCTCTTGCGCAGCTGCCGCTTCCATGCGGCGCTGCTGCGCGCCCACAGCCGCCTGCTGCAACGCGGCGGCTTCGGCCTGGAGCGGCGCTGCTGCGGTAGCCAGCGCCTGCGCGGCTTCGCGCAGCGCAGCGGCACGCGATGCCCAGCCTGCCGGGGAGCGCCCGTGTTCGGGCGACCCGGCGGGCTCGGGCTCCGCTGCCGCAGGCGCGGCCTCGGCTGCGGCCGGAGCTTCGCCGGCCGCAGCGCCAAGCTGCGTCAGCAGGCTGCGACGTTCGTGCAGGCTGCTGGCGCAGCCCAAAGCGCAGGCTCCTGCAGGCTCCGCGTGCAGGCTGCGCAGCAGTTCCAGGTCCGCGTCGCCTGCGTGCGGACCTTCTCCCGGCGGCGCAGCCGGGAGCGGGTGATGCGGCGAGCCGCACACCGGGCATGGCTCGCCGTCACGCAGCTCGGCGCGCAAGGCGGAGGACAGCCGGTGCAGCTCCTGCTCGCGCATCGTGCCACGCAGCCGTTCCTCCGCAAGGGCCAGCAGGCTTTGTTCGCGGCTAATATCCTGCTCACAGGCAAGCAAGGCCTCAAGACCTGCTGACGCCTGTTCTACCAGATGCTGACGCTGATCACTCAGGCGTTTTTCTTCCTCAGCCGCCGCCTTCAGCTTGTCGGCTCCCTGTTCTGCCGATTGCTTATAGGCTTGCATGTCAGCCTTATTTTGCTGCAACTGCTCCGCGGCAGTATCCACACGATGTTTCAGTTCTAGCGCAGCTTGAAGTTGCCTGCGTTCCTCTGACTTCACTTCATTTGGCTTGAGGCTCTCCTGTAGTTCCTCTCGCCGTTTGCGTCCGCGCTGTTGCAGTTCCTTTTCTTTCTCAAGCTGCTGTCCCAGCGTAGTTTGTTCGCTCTGCCCCTGTTCCAGCAACTGCGCGAGGCGCGAGCAATCGGCTTGAAGTCCGTCCCGTTCACGTTGCAGCTCTTTCGCTTGTTCGAGTTGCTCCAGGCGCAACAGAAGTTTCGGTTCTTCCTCAGTCATTTGCTTGCGTGCCGTCTCAGCCTTCTCCGCTTCCTGAACAGCCAGACGCTCATGTTCCAGTGCTTGCTGATGAGCTGTCTCGGCAGTATCCTGCCGCTGCTTCTGTGTAGCCATGGCATCTCGAACCGTCTGCAATGCAGGCAGTATTGCATCTGCCGCAACGGATTGTTTCAGCCGCTGTTCGCCTGCCTCTATCTGTGGTTCCAGTGCTTTCAGCTTCTGCTGTTCATCCGTCCGGGCCTGCCGTTCGTTACTTAACTCACGGATTTTACCGAGTTGTTCAGCTTCCTTTGCAGCTACATCCAGCGCTTTGCGGGACAATTCAGACTGCTGAACAGCGGTTTGAAGAAGCCGTTTCGTTTCTTCCAACGTCTCCTTACTGGCATTGCCCAGTCCCTGTTGCTCGGCAGCAAGAGATTGGTGAACCATATCATTATCCTTGACCCGCCGACTTAATTTGATGGCCAACTGGTCCCCATACTTCTCCAGATGGAATAATCGTTGCAGCATCTGGCGACGTTCACTGCCTTTGAGTGACAAAAACTCGGCAAACTTTCCTTGCGGAAGCACCACTGCCCGTGTAAAATCATCCATCTTCAAACCGATCACATCTTCAACACAGCGATTCACATCTGCCAATTTGTCGGCAAGTACCTGTTCTTCGCCATTAACCGTCTCTATGAATTTGCTGATCGTATTACTCACCGAAACTTCATTATTTCGTTTGAAACGTCGCTCTACCCGGAACCTTCGAGTGCCTTCCGCCGACATCAGTTCAAATGTAAAAGCAACCGACAACGAATCCTCTGCATGATTCATAATGCCTTGTGTCCCGTTCACCGCGCGTTCCACTTTTCCGTACATGGCGAGTGTGATGGCATCGAGCAAAGAAGATTTACCACTACCCGTTGGACCGAAAATACCGAATAGTCCCGTCTCCGTCAGCACGGTAAAATCAATCTCCTGCATCTCTCGATAACTTTGCAGTCCGGCAACTTTTAATAAAATCGGCTTCATCTTTCCTCGACCTCCTCACGCGCACCCGGCTCGTCTTCATCCACAAGTTCCAGGAAAAGCTGTACCAGGCTGTCTTCCGGTTGTGCACCACCGGTCTGACGCTGATAAAATTTACGGAACAGTTCGTGGACCGGCAGCTCGGATCGTTGTTCCAAAAGTCCTGCTGCAGCCATCTCGGGATACACCGGGCGAATATGGATGATACCTTCATGTGATTTTCGCAGCTGCTGAATCTCCTTCAGGGACATCGCCTCGTCCAGCCACACTTCCATGTCGATAAAAGCCTGCGGATCACGTCCCTCATCCAGCCAGCGATATACTTCTGCCAGACCACCACGCGCCTGCCAACGCACAAGCGGACGCCCGGAGGTTAACAAAACTTCTTCTACCTGTGCTGCTCCACCCGGCGCCAGATCAACCATCGTGACAGACTTGCTCTGCCCTGCTTCCGAGAAGCTGTAGGCGAGAGGAGAACCGCTATATCGAATCACACCGTCTCCTTTGACAGCCTGTGCACGATGAAGATGCCCAAGCGCCGTGTATTGCGCACCAGTCGCTAGAGATGAAGGGTCCACCGTGTAGGCCCCACCGATCTGAATCGGACGTTCCGAATCACTCTCAAGTCCGCCGAGCACATAGATATGACTCATGGCCAAGTTCACGGTATCCGGGCGAAAAGAAGCTGCCAGACGCTGCATTAACATGCCCACCCGGTGACTGTATGCCTGACGAAGCACATTTTCGTCCCCATCTGTTGTCAGCAGTTCATTCAATCTGGCTTCAGAAGGATAAGGTAATGCGGCAATCTGTGCAATTTCTCCGGTTCGCTTTGCATGGATAGTCACCGCTTCTGAAGTAGGCATCCCTACGAGTGTAATGCCCTGTCTGTTCACAAGTGGAGTTACAGAAGCTACACGTTCTGGCTGATCATGATTTCCAGCAATCACCACGAGGGGTCTTCCATGCTCCGTCAGACGCGCTGCCGCTTCATAAAAAAGCTGTTCCGCCGCTGCGGGAGGATTCACCGAATCATACACATCTCCGGCCATCAATATGGCATCCGCCTGCTGCTCATCAGCTACCCTGACGAGTTCATCAACGAAATCTTCCTGTTCACGCAGTCGGCTTCGTCCTTCCAGCGTTTTTCCCAAATGCCAGTCCCCTGTATGCAAAATACGCATTGTCCGTTCCACCCCTCTCCCATATGAAATCCATGGTTTTAAATTCCGATCCAGTTCTTTTACAATTCCACTGCATGTCCACCATCAAAAAAGTACAGCCATTTCCGGTCAACTTTCCGACCCAATATATCTTCAATGGCCCGGCCATACAGATCTAGCTGGAAGCGATAATTTTTGGTAAGTTCATCCAAACCACCACGATGCTCCAATACCCGATCCGTCTTGTAATCAAGCAAGACAAGCTCGCCGTCCACCTCATACAGACAATCGATAATCCCCTGTACAAGCACGGTTTCATTTTCAATCGTTGCCTGCATTTTGCTATCTTCATTTAACATCTGTATATCTGAGTTCGCCGCCCGTTCATGTAGCCATTCCACAGGAGACTGATGTGCCGGAAGTCCATACACAAACGGAATTTCCCGTTTCACCCACGTTGCACGCAATAATTCTTTTCCTGGTTCTGTATTGAAAAATCCGGCCAGTTCTTCAGGTTCGATAGCCGCAGCATGATGGGGCAGCAAAATCTGAAGCTTAATCAACCGCTCAATCGTCTGTTCAATAAGCTGTGAATCAACGGATGATCCATCTATAGGAAGATGCTGCATCAATGTATGATACACGTTCCCCCGTTCTGCCCCTGTCAGCTGCGTTGCCTCCATGAATTTCGGACGACGCAGGTGCAGTTTGAAAGACGTACCCGCAGATCCCGCATCCGAAACGTTCACCGTACCGTTTGAATCTGACCCTGATCCAGTCTCACGCTCGTTAGATTCATCGGATACGCAACGTAGTACATGGCCTGCTTCATCTTTGGTGTAATTGATTCCTGGGGTGTTATAATCCAATAATTTCTCGGACTGCTCTCCCAGTTCCTCCATCACCTCTACGGACTGGATGTCCTGCATCGCAAGTAACGTTTTCAACTCCGTGACAGATGTACTGGCTGCTACTTGAGTTGCTGTTTCATAGGGATAAGTCCACGAAAGCCGTTGATCAACCTCGTTGATCAGCTGTGTCTCCTCTTGTTGAAGAGCTACTGTAGCTAAACCTTTATCTCCAATGTTTTGGTTAGCCGTATCTTGTGCACTCTTCGTCAGCTCTTCTACAGTTGAGGGTGTAACCAACTTCACAGGCTGAATGGCTTTTAGCGCAGCAATTCGTTCTTTACGTACCGCAGTCATCCCGTCTTCTTCTCCGAGTGTCTGATCTACCACATGGTCACGGGATACCTGATCGGCGGAAATAATAGAAATCGCCCAGCGTGATTGATCATCTGCAAGACAAGCTGAGAACGAATCATTGCTTCCGGCAAGTTCACGGAGCACACCCGCATCTGGATGTCTCATCAGGGATGGCCCAATCCAGTCCAGGTAACTCCGTCCAGCAGCAAGCAGATAATCTGGCAATGCCAGTTCAGGGCTGTCTTTGACCTGAGACCACGCCAGCGCTTTTTTCGCGGCATCTTTTACAGTACCTAGCAAAATCATTTTCTCTTTTGGACGGGTCAACGCAACATACAGCACACGCATCTCTTCAGCAAGCAGTTCAAATTGCGCACGACGACGAATCGCCAGATTGGCTAATGTAGGATAGGCAACCCGATTCTCACGATCCACAAACCTCGGACCAAATCCCAATTCCTTATGCATTAGAAACGGTGCGTTCAAGTCTTGCTGATTAAACATCTTGGATATGCCACCGACAAAGACAATTGGAAACTCCAAACCCTTACTCCGGTGAATCGTCATGATACGTACGGCGTTGTCCTGCTCACCAGAACTACTTGCTACAGTTCCGAGGTCTCCCCCGTTTTCCCGCAGTCTGGAAACATAGGTCAGGAAACGGAACAAGCCGCGATTCGCAGTTGATTCCTCATATTGTCGTGCGCGATCGTACAATGCCTTAAGATTACTTTGACGTTGCAGTCCTCCTGGAAGACCACCAACCCAGTCCAAATAACCGGTTTCCCGATACATACGCCAGATCAGTTCACTTAGACTACCTTGTCTTGCCTCAAGTCTCCACTGCTGCAATTGACGCATAAAACGAATTAACTTCTGCTGCAACTCCGAGCCTGAGATCTCCGTTATACCCAAATCCTCACTTGCATGTCCCGCAACACCAGCATCTTGCATTCCATCTGTATGCAATGTATGCACATCGGATTCATAGACATCATCCAGGATCTCTGCCTCGACTGAAGCTGCTGTCTCCCGCTGTCCCAGTTCCATCTCTGCCCAGGCTTCCGGCCACTGCAACTGGACCATATTGGAATCAGGATGATTATCCTGCCGGGATTGTTGTACAGCATTAGTGGAGGAATCACTCCAATCTCCCGCAGCCGATATAACCGCATCATAGAATGATTGTCTTTTGTCACCAAGCCGAATCTGTGCCAGTTCCTCTTCATCCAGTCCGACAATCGGGGAACGAAGCACGGAAGCAAGCGGAATATCCTGCCTTGGATTATCAACAAGCTGAAGCAGAGACATCATGATTTCCACTTCTGTAGCCTGAAAATAGCCCTTGCTCTGTTCTCCTCCAGCAGGAATTCCCTGCTGTCTGAACTCCTCAATCATGAGCGGAGCCCACATCAAGGTCGAACGCAGCAAGATGACCATGTCACCGTAACGTGCCGGGCGCATCGTTTGCAGGGCTTTGTCATATACATTGAGGGCAGGTTTGTCCGTATCCCCAACCATCTCCCGAATACGCCTTGCGATTGCCCTCGCTTCCAACTGGGCTGTTTCAAGTTCGGCACTCTCCAGTTCTGCGGAGACCGATGCATCCCCATTCTCATCCGTACTCTCTGTCAGATCAGGACCACCACCCTGACGATCGATCAGCATGAGTTCAGGTGTATACGCCTCATCACCAAGTGTTTCTGACGGGAACGTAGCCCCATATGCCAGTTGAGCTCGTTCATCGTAAGCAATCTCTGCCACACCTTCGTTCATGAGTTGCCGGAATATCATATTGACTGAATGCACGACTTCTGCTCGACTACGGAAATTACGCGCAAGATCAATACGTTGACCGGTTCGATTCAGACGATCTTCCACCATTCCGTCCTCACGTGTGCTCGCTCCATACTGGCGATACTTGTTCATAAATAGACCCGGCTCAGCCAACCGGAAACGGTAGATACTCTGTTTGACATCACCGACCATGAATCGGTTACCCGGGTTTTCTCTGGAGATCAGTTTCACGATATCTTCCTGAACCGTATTGGTATCCTGATATTCATCAAGCAACACTTCATCGAATCGCGAACGGTACTCCATAGCCGCATCGGAAGGCATCGACAGTTCAGGCGTTGAATCCTCATGTCGCAAAATGTGAAGACAGTAATGCTCCAGATCACTGAAGTCAACTTGCCCACGTTCCTGTTTGGCCTGTCGATAACGTTCTCCAAATGTACTAACCAACCTCGACAACTCCTGCATGAGTGGTGCCGTTTGCTCCAACTCCTGCCAGAACGCAAACGCACTTCTTCCGAACAATGAACCTTTCAGGTCGGTAACTGCCTTTTTCGCGGCCTCACGGAGTTCCTTCACCTGATCCTGTAAAGCCGGGTCCGTCTGATCTTTTTTGCAGGGTTTCAGTTTGCCAAATGTAGCGGGTTGAAACACTTCAGGCAACCTTTCCCATGGCATAACCTCGGCCGCAGACAGCAGCTCTTCTACCATCACCAGGTCTTCTTTTAACGTTTCTGCATAAGGTGCCGGACCTTCAGGCTGCATGGAAATATGGATGCCTTGACGAAGCAGTCCTGCTGCACCACTTAAAGCAAGAGCCGCATCACGCAAAATACTCTGAACCCATGCTGAATGTCCAAGTGCCTCTACACTTTCCACCCGAAAAGCAGATGCCATCTCTGAGAGCCAATGATCCGGCCAGGAATGACTGCGGGAGAAATCATACAAACGTTGCACCAGTCGATGCATCGCATCATCGTTTCGTTCTCCACTGAACCAGTCCACTAATTCGCGGAATGTACTACCTTCATCTTCTTCGCCATACTTTTCCTCAAATAGTTCTTCAAGCAGTTCCTGCCGCATGATTTCCGCTTCATTTTCATTCAGGATACGAAAAGCCGGGTTCAACGGAATTTGCTGATAATAACGGCGAATGACTTCCATACAGAATGAATGCAACGTTGTAATAGATGCCCGTCCAAGCAGCGACAGCTGCTTACGCAGATGCTCTTCTCCAGGCTGTTCTTCCAGCGCACGTTCCAACGCTTCCCGAATCCGTTGTTTCATCTCGGCGGCGGCCGCTTTGGTAAACGTAGCTACAAGTAAACGATCCACACTGAATCCTTGGGAGGGATCTGCGATCTTGCGAATAATTCGTTCAACCAGTACGGCTGTCTTGCCTGATCCCGCCGCTGCGGCAACCAGAATATCTTCTCCGCTTTCCGAGATGGCACTCCACTGGTCATCACTCCAGAAGCTACCCTCCGGTTTTGGCATATTCGTCATGATGTTTCCCCTCCCTTGGTGTGAGATAACATATCCCAGATTTGCTGTTTGCCCGGTTTGGACAACAGGTTGTATTCATTTCCTTCTATATTCTCATCAAACTGACAAACAGGCTTATACGGACAGAACGTACACGCCACTTCCTGCTGAATACGATAAGGCTCAATGGCCACATCCCCATCCGTAATTCGGGTACCAATCTCACGGATATTACTGCGAACCGAAGCAAGCAGCGTATCCCATTGCTCTGGCGTAGCTACAGCGGCGCTGCTATAAAAGCTTCCGTCCGCCTTAAGGGCAACTGGAATAATTGCTGAATACCCCTTATCCAGGGTGTTGTCCATTTGAGCGATTGCGTCCCGATCCGCCAGCAGCAAACCCTTCATTTTGAACCGTTTCAGCAATTCTTGTCCTGCCTGCTCTGATGTCATGCCGTTTGCGGATTGCAACAGCGGGTTATGCACATGGAAATACAACGTTCCTCCCGGCATCGCCGTTTCCCCAAGCCATTCTTCGGCAGCACTAAGCAGCACCTCCAGATAGGTGAGCATCTGCAATGACAGACCATAGTACACTTCATGTAACTTGAGGTCCGTCTGGCTTGATTTATAGTCAATGACACGTAAGAGCAGACCATTCTCTCCTTCTGCCACATCCACACGGTCAATCCGACCCACGATCTCCATCACACAGCCGTTCTCCAGTTCAAAACGTAATGGCGGCAGTGTTTTATCCGGTCCAAAATCAAGCTCCAGCCCAATCGGTTCAAAACTTCCACGTCTGGACTGTTCACCTAGAATAACGGATGCCCGGCTAACAATGTCCTTCAATTTGCGGAAAATATAACCGTATCGCTTGGTGCTTAGCAAAATCTCCCCTTGCAGCTGTGGTGCAATCTGCTCCACCGTTTGCTCGGCTTCCTGACGGCATTGGTCTGGAGTCAAACTGCCCCAACTACGATTTTCTTCACGCAACCGCATAGCCAGCTGGCTTAGTGCAGCATGAAACAGCTGTCCGATATCAGGAGCCTGAAGGCGGTACAATTGCCGTTCTTTGAGGCGTAGCCCGTGCGAAGCAAAATGGGAGAACGGACAAGCAACGAACCGCTCCATTCGCGAGACACTCGTCCTCACCTCTGTACCATACAGTCTGCGACTGGTAGCTGTACGTAGTGGTAATGCCCGATTACGATAAAAGATCGATCCCATCAACCGCTCCAGCTGAGGTCTGCTTGTCTCCCGAGATACATGCCAATTGTAGACCGCCCACCACATTTCAGGGATGTCTTCTCCGCGGCGCCATCTGCGCAATTGTCCAATGAGCGTAGACAGACTCTGTCCTGGATGGGTGACATAGGACCAATGTGCTTCTTCCGAGTTCGCAACCGGCGGTTGAGCGAGCAATGGCTGTTCTTGTAGACCAAACATTTTCCGTACATGGCGGACAATCTCGGAAGGAAGCAGTGTTTTCCCCTCATCATCAGCAACAGGGTAACTCAGCCATAACTGGCTGCTTGCCGCTGTAAGTGCCGTATAGATCAGAAAACGTTCATCCAGCATCTGCCTTGTTGCACCTGGTCCAAGCGCCACGCCTCTTTCCGTCAGTAACGCTCTCTCCAGTTCCGTTAATACGCCATCATCCTGAGGTACGGCAGGTAATTCACCATCAACCGCGCCAAGGATAAATACGTATTTGATGTCCTGAAGTCGTGTACGGTCCATAGAACCAACCAATACCTGATCAAGTGCTGGTGGTACCAGACCCAGCTTCAGTTCCGTCAATCCGGTCTCAATCATCCCGGCAAACAGCGTGATATCCAGCCGTTCATTCCCCATCATATCGACCATCTGATCCAATAAATCCAGCACAGCTCCCCACATCTGCCGATGTTCTCTCGACCGTTCGGGGTCACCTTGTGCCTTAGCTTCAGCAGACATGTTCTCCAGCTTCCATGGGATTTCAGCATCTTCCAGCAATCTGTATAGTGCCTCGCACTGGGCTTTGGCTGTCTTTGCCTTTTTCATTCGTTTCTCAAAAACACCCAAAGAATCTGTAATGACCGTTCGGCAGCTCTCCATTAAAGAAAGCATCTGGTCCCGTCCTCGACTACGGCCATCCTGACCGTTGTCTTCCAGCGACAGGCTTGGTACATACTTCCACGGTTTGCCGTCAGTCCAGCGATACCCGTGAATACCACAAGCCAGTACATAATTCTCAAGCTGGTCCATATCTTCACGAGTGATAGAACCATCACGCGGAAGCAACAGATCCGTTTTGACACAGCGAAATACATCCTCGTAACGCCAGTGGCGCCGAACAATATCCAGTGCGGAACGGATAAACTCGGACAATGGATGATGAAGTTCATTTCTTCTGCGGTCCAGAAAGACGGGTACGCCATAATCCCTGAATAGAGGTTCAGCTATATCAGCGTAGGTATCCAACTGCCGGACAAGTACTGCCATATCCCGGTAACGCGCACCTTCGTTTTGTGCCAGGCGCCGTATCTCACGCAGTGCCCCCTCCATCTCAGCTCGTCGGTTCTCCGCTGCAACCAGTCGGATTCCGGAATCAAGGCCTTCACTTTTCCAACGAATTCGCCGGTCGAAACCAGCCTCCAGATGAGCAAGTCCCGGACGATCCTTGTATCTCGGTGGAATCTCCGAATCTAGCACGGTTATATCGCTCGGTACACCCAGTTCTTCAGCCATCCCTTTGAGACGCGCATAGGCACTTGCCGTGGGATAAAACAGTTCCAGTTCTCCAGGCAGTGCGCCGTGATCATAAGGATGATCCAATGTCAGGGCAATCGTCACGGAAGAGGACTGCAACATCAGCCTACCGATCACACTCATCTCCTGTGGTGTGAATCCCTGAAAACCATCAATCCAGATCTGGGCATCCTGCAGCAATGCACTTTCCGACAAACGATCTGTCAGCTCGGTCAACGTGTCTTCATCATCAATATATAAATTGGTCAGTTCCTGTTCATAGTCACGATATATCAGATTCAAGTCATGCAACTTGTCCTCCAGAATTGGCGAAGTGGATGAGCTATTCCCTCCAGACAGCCCGTCTTCCAGCAATGATGGATCAACTTCATAACGTTTAAATTCACTATATAAGTCATTTAATTCGCCTATAAAACCCAGCTGGCTGCCGGATGCACCAAACAGCTTCAATTCTTCCTTACGGCGCTGGATTACTTTATAGAGCAGCATCTTTTTGCCTTCGGCTCCGATCGGAATACGACCAGAACCACCTGCTTCCTGCATTACACGATAGGCTAAACGGCGAAAGCCGAGCACTTCTGCACGCATGGTACCTTTAATTGCTCCAGAAGACACCAATGCCTGCTCTGTTCGAAAAGAACTCTGTTCGGGAACGAGCAAAATCAAAGGTGTGCCTTGTGGTTCTTGTTGAAGCAGGGATGTAATTTCCCGGGTAATCAGCGAGCTTTTGCCGCTGCCTGCCCGGCCAATAACAAAACGAACGGACATGTCTAATCCTCCAAACCACACGTACAAGATTTTAATTCCCAGTATAACATATCTGACTTGGTTCGGAACATACGTTTGCCACTATCCGGTAAAACCGGAGATCATCTCCGTTAACACAGCAAAACAGCAAAAAGCCCGCAGCTATCACACTGTGGACTTTTGACTTGATCTATACTTGATTGGAACGAAAATCAATCATACGATTAATTCTTTTTACTGCGCACTTCGAAAATAGCAAATTTCAGGTAATGTCCTTCATCCACGCCCAAAATTTGTGGGTGATCCTTACCGGCTGCTTTCCAGTCGATCAAACGAAGCACTTTGCCTGCATCTTCCGCTGCATCGGCAATCGTATCCAGGAAGAGGTCTGGACGCATGTGATACGAACAGCTGGCTGTTACCAAATATCCACCCTCATTGACCAGTTTCATTCCTTGCAGATTGATATCTTTATAACCGCGACATGCACCTTTAACTGCTGATTTCGTTTTGGCAAATGCAGGAGGATCAAGGATGACCACATCAAATGTTTTACCGCCAGCTGCAAGCGCTTTGGATGTATCCACTTTCTGTTCGCCTGCACGTGCACGTGCGGTACGTTCATCCAGCCCTTTCACTTGTTCACGCAAGTACTGGAATGCATCAGCAACTACGAACTCGACCCGGTCAGTGAAACCGTTCAGCTCCACATTTGTTCGTGCACTCTCAATGGCATGCTCCGAAATATCAAGACAAGTCACTTTTTTGGCTCCATACTTGCAAGCATTCAACGTAAAGCTGCCCGTGTGTGAGAAACACTCCAGTACAGTGGCACCATCCCAATATGGGAATGTAACTACTTTACCACTTTTATTCACAGGCAAAAGCTGCTCTGTGCCATCCTGCTCGGTCGTTTGTAGTGTGATTCCACTCTTGTAGCCCCAACCCTTCATAAGCGGTTCGATGGCTGCACGATTCTCGCGTTGGTCGAAGAAGTAACCTGTCTTCTGCCCTTCCACGATATCCACTTTAATGAGTAGTCCATTTTCTGTAACGGTGACATGCCGTGGGCACTCTCCGTAAAGCGGACCTTTGGTCTGCTCCAAACCTTCCAGTTCACGAATTGAGACATCACTGCGCTCATATATGCCTTCTGGCTGCATTACTTCAATGAGTGCCTGTACGATGGCTTCACGGCAACGATCCATGCCAAGTGTAAGCAACTGTACAACGAGGATGCTACCGAAACGGTCAACGATCAATCCTGGTAGAAAATCAGCTTCTCCGTAAACGAGCCGGTATGCCTCGCCATCCTGTATAAAACGTTCCCGGTGACGCAAACAATCGCGGAAACGCGCTGCAAAAAACGCGGTGTCCATCTGTTCGGACTCCAGAGGTTGATACGCTACAACTCTTACAGTGATTTGAGATGCGGGATTGTAATATCCTGTCGCCAGATAGCGACCTTGATGATTCAATACATTGACCAGATCTCCCGGTTCCGGGTTTCCGTCAACAGAGGCAATTTCATTGTTAAATATCCATGGATGTGCATGTTCAAGCCGCTTTTTGCGACTGCGTTCGAGTGTAACTGATGGCAAGGTAGATCCACTTCCTTTAATTTAATAGTTCAAAAGATAGGTTTGGTGCGGCGCGTAAATGACGTTCCGGGTTCGAATCGATCTTCCGATCGCTGTTGTCTCCAGATTTTTTTGATTCCCTTTCTTAAAGGGGAAAATCCGGAGACAAAGGCGCACGCTTCGCTTCTTCAGATTCGATTTCGTCCCCTCCACTACGCTTGCACGAATCACCGTATCTTTCGAATTGGGGTGCGGCAGTTAAGAGACGTTTCGGTTACGAATCGATCTTCCGATCGCTGTTGTCTCCAGATTTTTTTGATTCCCTTTTTTAAAGGGAAAATCCGGACACAAAGGCGCACGCTTCGCTTCTTCAGATTCGATTTCGTCCCCTCCACTACGTTTGCACGAATCACCGTATCTTTCGAATTGGGGTGCAGCAATAGGTGACGTTCCGGTTACGAATCAATCTTCTGATCGCTGTTGTCTCCAGATTTTTTTGATTCCCTTTCCTAAAGGGAAAATCCGGACACAAAGGCGCACGCTTCGCTTCTTCAGATTCGATTTCGTCCCCTCCACTACGTTTGCACGAATCACCGTATCTTTCGAATTGGGGTGGGGTAATTTAGGTCGCTTCCCTCTGAATTCCTTTAGGCTTGTCATGGTTGTCTTTTCTTACTCATAGGATGAGTTAAGGAACCGGACGGAAGGAATGATATTTCTATGTTTAGAGATGTTATATTGCCCCTACTCTATGGGCTTATTATCTTTTTTGGTGGCATGAAGCTGATGGAGAACGCCTTGCAGCGCATGGCTGGGCCCATGTTGGCGGGTTGGCTCAATCGCGCCACCTCTGCTCCATGGAAAGGCATGGCCTTCAGTGCGGGCGCAACAGCCCTGTTACAGAGCAGTACTGCGGTCACCGTACTCACCATTGGACTGGCTAATGCCAGATTAATTACCTATGGACGCACACTCGGCATCATCCTCGGCACCAACATCGGGACATGCCTGACAACGGAGCTGGTGGGACTGCAGATCGGCCGTGCTTCCCTGCCGCTACTCGTCCTGTCGCTGACGGGCTGGGCCATGTTTGTTGTTCTTGGTGAACGCAATCTGGCCGCTCCTGAACGCACGCGTCAGACTCTGTTTAACATCCAGTACAGCTTCCTCGCAGCTGCGGGATTTGCACTTGTTATGACAGGTATTCAGGTGATGCAATCCATTGCCTTACCCTTGCGGAGCATGGGCGTATTTCAATGGTTTCTTGACCGCTCGGCCGACAGCTTGTGGTGGGGCTTCCTGGCAGGTGCCTGTCTGACAGCGCTCATTCACAGCAGCGCAGCTGTCATTAGCATGGCGATTACGCTGGCAGCCACAGGGGTATTACCTGTGGAGATCGGCATCGCCATTGTGATCGGGTCCAATGTGGGGACCTGCATCACCGCTGTGATTGCTGCCGCGGGCGGAGCATCCGCAGGCAAATTTGTCGCAGCCTCCCATGTTGTATTAAACATTGCGGGAGCGCTGCTGTTTATGCCGCTGATCGGCCAGCTGCATGCAGCTTCGGCTTGGCTGTCAGCGGACAACGGGGCACAGATTGCGCATGCCCAGACCCTTTTTAACATCACCAGTTCACTGCTTGCTTTACCGTTCTGTTACTTGCCAATCTGGCACAAAAAACCACCGGTCCACGCCCCCGCGGCGAAGTCACCCGTGGCTTGATGATCTGCCTATCCAAACCCACAGAGCGCGCGGCTAACTGACTCGAACAATAGTGCGTTATACGTTAATGCCTAACTTGTTCAGGGCTACACGCAAGATATCATCGTTATTATCATATCCGCTCTGCTGCTGTAAGGACCATGCTTCTTCCGGAGCATACCAATCCACACCCTTGATTTCTTCAATCTGAGGCTGTAGATCACCACTCTCGGCTTCAACGAGATAATAATGAACTTCCTTGTCCACCGGACCAAAGTCTGCATGTTGGTACGTGTATGCAATGATATCAACCGGCTCTACAATGCGACCCACCATACCTGTCTCTTCCAAAATCTCGCGCAGTGCCGTCTGTTCAATTGTTTCTCCATCTTCCATTTTGCCCTTGGCGAGAGTTGTTTTACCATAACGATCTACGATAAGCTGAATTTGAAGACGTCCGTCTTCCCCTGTTCTATAAACAACTCCGCCTGCTGAAATTTCTTTTTTGTTCATCGTGCTCTCCCCCATCAATTTGGATATCTTTATCTTATTTTTTGCAAAAGAAGGACCTCATCTCCCCGGGTAAGCTCCCCAAGGAAATGAAATCCTTGTTTCTGACGCCTCGATTACATCGCGGCGGACTTAAGATTCTCTTCCAACACACGTACCAGCGTAGCCTGACTCTCGTTGACGCCGGCTTCAACCACTTTGACTCGGCACACTTTACCGACCATATCCATCGTCCCGTCAAAGACCAGTTGAATGTAGTTGTCGCTATAACCGTGCAGCTTGCCACTTCCCTCGCGGCCCTTGGCTTCCCCTTCGGGAATAACATCCAGTACCCGTCCAACAAACTGCTCAGCGTACTCCAGCTGCATCTGCTCAGACAAGTCAATCAGTTCATGCACACGTGCATTTTTGACTTCTTCGTCCACCTGATCTTCCATTCGTGCTGCTGGCGTACCCGTACGCTTGGAATAAGGGAATACGTGCATTTCGGAAAAACCGATCTTCCGCATCAACTCATAGCCATTACGGTACATCTCATCCGTCTCACCTGGAAATCCAACAATGATGTCTGTTGTAATCGCTACATCCGGCATTGCTTCCCGAATGCGAAGCATCTTGTTGTAAAACTCTTCTGTCGTATATTTGCGGCGCATGCGTTTCAACACCGCATCATCACCCGCTTGCAGCGGAATATGGAAGTGACGAACGAGTTTATCGGAACGTTTGATCACGTCGAGCATGCGGTCATCGATCTGACTGGCTTCAATCGAGCTGATTCGAATACGCTCCAAACCCTCTACCTTATCCAAATCCCACAGTAGATCCGTCAGATCATAGTTCTCCATGTCATCGCCATACCCACCTGTATGAATACCAGTCAGAACAATCTCCTTGTATCCGGCGTGTACAAGTTGATGCGCCTGTTGAATAATGCTGTTCGCCTCACGGCTGCGTGAGAGACCACGAGACCACGGAATAATGCAGAATGTACAGAAGTTATTGCAACCATCTTGAATTTTTAGGAAAGCTCGGGTACGATCAGCAAAATCAGGTACATCCATTTCTTCAAACACACGGGTTTTCATAATATTACGCACCGCATTAACCGGTTGACGGGACTCCTGAATTTCATTAACATATGGCAAAATCTTGTCACGGTCCTGTGTACCGATAACCAGATCCACCCCTGGGATGTCCAGAATCTCTGCCGGAGAAGTCTGCGCGTAGCAGCCTGTAACGGCCACAATCGCCTCCGGGTTGCGCCGAATGGCACGACGAATAATTTGACGGCTCTTTTTGTCGCCGGTATTGGTTACTGTACAAGTATTAATCAAGTATACATCCGCTGTCTGTTCATCAAAGTCCACTTGATCGTAACCTTCGTTTTTGAACAATTGCCAAATCGCCTCTGTATCATAGAAATTAACTTTGCAGCCTAAGGTGTAAAACGCCACGGATGGCATAATTACATTCCTCCCATTTCTCCGGATTCATATAGCACGCAAGTTAGTGCTGCCATTCCAGCTGTCTCAGCACGCAAAATGCGTTTGCCCAGTCCAACAGATACAGCACCTGCCTGATCAGCCTCTGCCGTCTCCTTCTCAGAAAATCCACCTTCCGGTCCAACCACGATCAAAACTTCTGCACTTGCATCAGGTGCAAGCTGCTCTATAAACGGCTTCAATGCATCTCTCAGCTGTTTACCATTTTCTTTCTCATAACAATAACATACAAGGCTATAGCCCTCAAAAGAAGATAACAGCCCTTTCCAGGAAAGCGGCTGCTCGACGGATGGAATACGATTCCGGTGACTCTGTTCGGCAGCTTCCTTGGCAATTTTCCGCCACCGCTCCAACCGTTTGCCTTCTTTCTTGGCATCATATTGCACAATCGTACGTTCTGATAGGAAGGGTACAAATGATACCGCCCCAATCTCAGTACATCTCTGGATGACTGTTTCCATCTTGTCACCCTTGGGCAAACTCTGTGCCACGGTTACACGAATCCGTGCTTCATGGTCCATCTCGAGAGGTTCCACAATATTGGCTGTCACTTGGCCAACTTCAATACTCTCAATTTCCACGAGTGCTTCTCTGGAGTTTCCGTCACTGACAATCAGTTTATCTCCAGGTTTACCACGCATGACCTTGCCAATATGGCGTGCATCATCACCTGTGATAATCACAGCGTGTTCATTAAACTGTTCTGCAGATACAAAATATCGCTGCATAAGTCAATCCACCCATTCTGTCCTGTTATGACTGGAATTCACCCCGCCTGATGACAGGCGTGAATCCAATCGCCACAGATGATCATACAACTTTTACGTGTTTCTGACCAGTATTCCAGTCCATAAACAATGCGCTTTTAGCGATATAATTCGATAATCACCTTTGCCAGATCCACATACATCGTTTGCGCAAACTCATACAAAGGTTGAATCGTCACATTTTGCAACGGAGGTATAACAAGAATCAATAGGAAGATAAAAATAGACCATTGCTCCACCCCTTGCAGCTTGCGGCTGATTGAAGGTGGCAGTAGATCCTCTAGAATCCGATAACCATCCAGTGGTGGCAACGGAATCAAGTTAAACAGGAACAGGAAAAAGTTGGTTAAGTTAAAGATAGCGAAAAACGTCGTGATTGCTGTGAGCAGACGCTCATTATCAATCCCACCGAGTGCTCCCGAACCAACCAGTGAAGCATAGATGATTGTACCGATGATCGCGAGCAAAAGATTGCTCAGAGGCCCTGCTGCAGATACGATGATGCCCATCAATCTAGGTTTGTCGAAGTTAGCCCGATTAACGGGAACTGGACGTGCCCAACCAAAGCCGGCAATAATGAGCAGCAGCACACCTAACAAGTCAAAGTGTACAACCGGATTCAGCGTGACCCGACCCAACAGCTTCGCTGTTGGATCACCAAATTTGTTAGCAAAATACGCATGCGAGAATTCATGCACCGTAAATGCGATCAGAATGGTCAGCAGGAAAAACGGAAGCTGATCGATCGGATAACGAAAGAACGAATTCCAAAAGTCCATACGTTACCCCCTTCTGGCTACAAATGCCAGCCAATCCTCATCACGGTGGATCGCACTCACTTCAAATCCGGAGGCTACCAGTGCATCATGCACAACCTGCTCTTTGTTCTTCCAAATGCCGGATACAATATAGGTGCCACCAGACTCAAGCGCATTATAGACATCGTCTACGAACAACAAAATGATCTCAGCCAGAATGTTCGCCACGACAACCTTAACCGGCAGTTGTACACCAAGTGCAGGGTCCTGACTCCCAAGGACGGACAACAGATCACTCTCTTTAACCGTAATTTGTTGCTCCAGCCCATTCAGTTCCACATTCTCCCTGGCACTGATTACCGCAACCGGATCAAGATCAAGCGCCAGTACATGTTTTGCCCCAAGTTTTATCGCTCCAATAGCCAAAATACCAGAACCTGTACCTACGTCAATGACTTCCTCGCCGCCCTGAATAACCGTTTCCAGTGTGCGCAAGCAGAGGGAGGTCGTTGGATGTGTTCCTGTACCAAAGGCCATGCCTGGATCAAGCTCAATAATTTTCTCATCCAGACTTTCAGGCGTATACTCTTCCCAAGTTGGCTTGATCGTCAAACGTTCCGATACACGTACCGGCTTGAAATATTGTTTCCAGGCTGTTGCCCAGTCATCTTCATCCACTGTACGCGTCTCATAACGAACCTCACCTGTATCAATTCCGAATTCGGAGAGTTCCTCAACTCTTGGATTAACTTCTGACTGTAATGCAACCATATCCGTACCTTCGGAGAAGTATCCTTTGATGACCGCAAAGCCTTCCGGAATATCATTCAAAGGAACGTCGTATAACTCACCATATGTCGTGTCCCGTTTTTTATTTAAAGTACCGGACTCTTCAATCGAAACCCCTCCAGCACCCGCTTCATGTAAAAAATTCGAAATCATCTCCACAGCTTCTTCTGTGGTATGTATTGTTAGTTCATGCCATAACATACTTGGTTTTTCCTCCTCATTTTTCAAACATCCCAACTATTGTACTACACAAGCTAGCCGGAGCACAAAGCCGCACCAGTAAAAGAAAAACAAAACAGGATATCCGCAGCCTGACTGCTCGAATATCCTGTCATCTATTCATACATATCTGTTTCATATACTTCAGCATATTGCATAATTTGAATCTCAGTTAGCAAAAACGCCCACCATTCTGCGTGATCATCTCTGCGGCTTGCGGGAGCGAATCATTGGATACGGACACGGTCAGCAAAATTTCTTGTTTTAGCCTGTTGGCCGAGTCCTCTTTGGGTGTATCATACACCTGACCATTGGACAACATTTCCGTTTCATCACTAATCAAGGCAAGTACATTCAGTTCGCCACTAAATCCTCCGACGACGGCCGTAGGAGAATTATCGGAGCCCGTAACATCGTTTGAGTCCAATGCAGACGCTTCATTGCCAAGGCTCTCAATGCTTAATTGGTTCGGGTGCAAAAATTCCAGGGCTCTGCGTGCAGACTCGGCCTCAGTCCAGCTTGTAAAAACAGCTTCGAGGGTCACTGCCGAGCGATCTTCAGTCATGAAGCTCCCGTCCCTGTCGTCGATCAGCCGCTTCACTGCGGCGTAGTGCTTCTATATCTTCATGATCCGCAGCTTCAGCGCTGAATTCCACGTCCTCATTTTTTGCGGATTGCATACGTTTCATCTTTTCCGTTTTCGTTAAGATCTTGCCTGGACGTTCATGTTCAGCCATTGTAATGCTCCTCCTTCAAATTAAAATGAACTAATATTTGTTACACTGTAAGACTCCGATTGTAGCCCCATCCTCCGATCGCTGTTATCTCCAGATTCCTTCAACTCCCTCCTTAAAGGGAGAAATCCGGGGATAGCGTATGCTTCCGAAGCAGCTTTCTTGCGAAAGCTTTTAGGCGAACGCTTCGCTTCTTCAGATTGGTTCTACACTCTCCGTTAAAGTGTAATTATCTGTCCATCTTATATGGATTTCTTGAAACTAGATCATTCCACCGGCTTGTTCGATAATAGACATAGCGCGGTGATGTACCGATTCATCTACGATGACAGTAAGTAATACATCTCTTCCTGTAGGTCCACCCTGTCCACCATCACTCATGCCGCTTGCAGAAGGGTCCGCCGCAGCCATGATTCCAGCACTGGCATTTGTTTGCATCGAATCGGGCACCCATGATGAAAAACTGCCGGAAACGCCCGGCTTGTAGGAAGCCCCGCTTGGTCCTACACCCGCATATCGGCTGAATCGATTAATCGACAGGTCCTCCACTCGCAATGCCTCCAGTTTTTTGGCCGCCCCTTGAGCCTGCTCCGGGCTGTGAAAGTACGCCAAAATATTTTTCTCGGTCATCCGCTTCACCTGCTTCCCTAATTTCTCGCATATCAGCTATGCATATCATTCTCGCCATGCTATCTTTCCGCAAGTTTGCTCAGAATATACCGAAATGCTCCCACAAATTGCTGTCGAGCTTCGTAGCATAGATCCATGGATTTCACAAAAACCACTGAACCACAAAAAAAGGCGCACAAAAAAGGACACCCTGCGGTAAAAACCGCTGTGGTGTCCTTTTGGACTTGCTTTATTTTATTCTCAGTCGCCGCGGAAGGCGCGTTTCACTCTATCAAAGAAAGATTGTTCATGCTCATGTGTTTGCTCTCCATCCAGCGAAGCAATTTGGCGAAGCAGATCTTTCTGCTCGTCATTCAGCTTACTAGGTGTAACCACAACCACTTTCACATGCTGATCCCCTTGCCCCATACCGCGCAGGCGTGGTACACCTTTGCCTTTGAGGCGGAAATACGTTCCCGTTTGTGTACCAGCTGGTACTTTCAACTTCACTTTCTCGGTGAGCGTCGGGATCTCAACTTCATCTCCCAGAGCTGCCTGAGCAAAGGTAAGTGGGATTTCGCAATAAATATCGTCGCCTTCACGCTCGAAGAAATCATGTGATTTCACGCGAATGACAATATACAGATCTCCCGCTGGTCCGCCACGCAGGCCGCCTTCGCCCTCACCTGTCATACGCAGTTGCGCGCCATCATCTACACCCGCTGGAATGCGGACATGGATTTTGCGTTGCTTGCGGACTTTACCGCTGCCACTGCACGTTGTACATTTTTCTTTGATAATTTGGCCCGAACCGCTACAGTTCGAACATGCACGACGATTAACCATACGACCAAACGGTGTATTTTGCACGACTTCCTGCTGACCGCTACCTTGGCAGACCGAGCAGGTTTCCGGTTTCGTTCCAGGTTTGGCACCTGAGCCATGACAGGTATCACAGCCTTCGGTACGCGGAATCGTAATATCGGTTTCTTTACCGAATACAGCTTCCTTGAACTCAATCGTCATCGTGTATTGCAGATCATTCCCCCGTTGCGGAGCATTTGGATCACGTCGTCCACCGCCACCGCCGCCAAAGAACATGTCGAAGATGTCGCCAAATCCGCCGCCGCCAAAATCACCGCCACCACCGAATCCACCTTGATTCGGATCGACATGACCATATTGATCATATTGTGCACGCTTCTGACCGTCACTCACTACGTCGTAAGCTTCTTTAACTTCTTTAAATTTAGCTTCCGCATCAGCAGCCTTGTTTACGTCAGGGTGATACTGACGGGCAAGCTTACGGTAAGCCTTTTTAATTTCATCGTCGTTAGCCGTTTTACTAACGCCAAGCACCTCATAATAATCACGCTTTTCAGCCACTCTTCCACCCCCATATCATTCACCATATCGCACATCGTGACAAAAGGAAAGCCAAAGCGCGGGAGCCCCGGCTATGACTTTCCCTCTAATTCGAACGTCACCGATGTTTAATTCGCGTAGAACTACGAATTAGTTTTGTTTTTTATCTTCATCCACAACTTCGTAATCAGCGTCTACGACGTTGTCACGTTTAGCAGAACCTTGTTGCTCTTCAGCACCTTGTGCTTCTTGCTCTTGCGCCTGAGCTTGCTCATACAGTTTCACAGACAGTTGTTGAACGATCTCTGTCAGTTCTTCTGTAGCAGCTTTGATATCTTCCAGGTTGTCGGAAGCCAGAACGCCTTGCAGTTTTTCTTTGGCAGCATTTGCTTTTTCAACTTCGCCAGCATCTGCTTTTTCGCCAAGATCTTTGATCGTTTTGTCAACAGAGTAGATCAATTGATCTGCACTGTTTTTCGCTTCAACGAGTTCTCTGCGTTTTTTATCTTCTTCAGCATGCAACTCAGCATCTTTCATCATTTGCTCAACTTCAGCATCGCTCAAACCGCTGGAAGAAGTGATTGTGATTTTTTGAGTTTTGTTCGTACCTTTATCTGTTGCAGATACGTTAACGATACCGTTGGCATCAATATCGAAGCTAACTTCGATCTGTGGAACGCCACGTGGAGCTGGTGGAATATCACCCAACATGAAACGTCCAAGCGATTTGTTACCCGCTGCCATCTCACGCTCACCTTGCAGAACATGAATCTCAACGCTTGGTTGATTGTCTGCATACGTGGAGAACACTTGAGATTTGCTTGTAGGGATCGTAGTGTTACGCTCGATCATTTTAGTGAATACGCCACCCGCTGTTTCGATACCCAGGGACAATGGCGTTACGTCGAGCAATACAACGTCTTTAACGTCACCTGTCAGTACGCCCGCTTGTACAGCAGCACCCAAAGCTACAACTTCATCCGGGTTAACGCCTTTGTGTGGCTCTTTACCCGTCAGTTTTTTGATTGCTTCTTGTACTGCTGGAATACGTGTCGAACCACCAACCAATACGATCTTGTCGATATCGTTAGGCGTCATACCCGCATCACTCAATGCACGACGAGTTGGTTCAAGCGTACGCTCAACCAGACCTTCAGAGATTTCTTCAAATTTCGCACGGCTCAGGTTCAACTCCAAATGCTGAGGAACGCCATCAGCAACTGTGATGAACGGCAAGGAGATCGTTGTAGTCAATACGCCGGAAAGTTCTTTTTTCGCTTTTTCCGCTGCATCTTTCAAACGTTGAACCGCTGCTTTATCTTTACTCAAGTCAATGCCTTGATCTTTTTTGAATTCACTTACGAGGTAATCAATGATCACTTGGTCAAAGTCATCCCCGCCTAGTTTGTTGTCCCCGCTAGTTGCTTTAACTTCGAAGAAGCCATCACCCAGTTCAAGAATGGATACGTCGAACGTACCGCCACCCAGGTCATATACGAGGATCGTTTGGTCTTCGGATTTCTCCATACCGTATGCCAAAGCTGCTGCTGTTGGCTCGTTGACGATACGCAGAACTTCCAAACCTGCAATTTTACCCGCATCTTTAGTCGCTTGGCGCTGACTGTCATTGAAGTAAGCTGGTACAGTGATAACTGCTTGAGTTACCGTTTGACCCAGATAAGCTTCAGCATCGGATTTCAATTTTTGCAGAATGATTGCAGAGATCTCTTGTGCGGAGTAGTCTTTGCTATCGATTGTTTCCTTGTGGGAAGTACCCATGTGACGTTTGATCGACATGATGGTACGATCCGGATTGGTGATGGCTTGACGTTTTGCTGTTTCACCAACAACGCGCTCTCCATCCTTTTTGAAACCAACTACGGATGGAGTTGTACGTGCGCCCTCCGGATTTGGAATTACGACAGCCTCGCCGCCTTCCATTACTGCTACGCATGAGTTTGTTGTTCCTAAGTCAATACCAATTACTTTGCTCATCCGAAAATTTCCTCCCTCAACAATTTAAAATGAATGGGTCTGATCTGACCCTTATTTAGATGTTCATGTTGCTAATCGTGCTCTATGTGTACAAACCTTTATATTAAACTTCGCCCACATTGTTCAACCATGGAGCCGACTCATTCCTTCCTATAAGGAATTTATGAGCTGACTTTAACCATAGCTGGACGAAGCACTTTATCTTTCAGCATGTAGCCTTTTTGGACTTCCTCAACAACGATACCTTCTTCGTACTCGTCGCTCTCCACTTGCATAATTGCTTGGTGGAATTCAGGATTGAACGGTTGTCCTACCGATTCCATAGCCGTCAGACCTTCATTATTCATCACGGTTTCCAATTGACGGAAAATCATTTGGATGCCCTTGGAGAAAGATTCGACTTCTGCTCCTTCCGGTACAGTAGCCATGGCGCGCTCGAAGTTATCAATAACCGGTACCAGTTCGGTGACCAGCTTCATCGAAGCGTATTTAGCCAATTCTTCTTTTTCCTTCTGCGTACGACGACGGAAGTTATCAAAATCAGCCTGTGCACGGACATAACGCTGTTGTTGCTCCTCAGCTTCTGCCTTCAGACGTGCAAGCTCATCCTGCTCCTGACCAGCCATCTCTTCAGCTTGTGCTTCTGCAGCGCCAGCTTCATTAATAGGCTCCTGCTCAGTTGCTGTTACCTCTTGTTCTTCTGTAAATGATTGCTCCTCTTTCAAGATGTTCACCTCCTTATACGAATGAAATGGTTCATTCCCGAATCTTATTTGAAACGATGTGTTAGCATCGCCGTCAAGTCACGGGATAGTGTATTTAAAATATGAATGACACGTGCATAATCCATCCGCGTGGGTCCTAGAATACCGATCGACCCCAAAGCCTCACCGTCCAATGAATAGGAGGCTGTAATCAGGCTGCAGTTGGCAAAGGCTTCATGATCATTCTCAGTGCCGATTCGCACTTGAATACCAGATCCACCCGGCACGGGCATCATCAATTTCATGAGTGTTGGTGTCTCTTCCAGCAGGTCAAGAATATCTTTTACCTTTTCGATATCTTTAAACTCCGGTTGTGTCAACATATTAGTGGCACCACTGAGGAACAGACGATTATCATGTTCATTGTCAAAGGCACTGTTGAGCACCTGCATAACTTCCTCGTAACGTGTAATATGCCGTTCCATCTCTTGCCCAAGTTCGGTATAAAGACGGGATTTCAATTTGTAGATTGGTACGCCCACAAGCTTGGTATTTAACAAGCGAACGACATTTTCCATCTCGGCTACCGAGATTTCTGGTGGAATCTGAACCGTCTTGTTCTCCACTTGACCTGTATTGGTCACGATAATTGCCACAGCTTCACTCTCGTTCAACGGAAGCAATTGGAAGTGACGTAAGGACGTATGGAATACTTCCGGTCCAAGCAGGATCGAAGTATAATTCGTCATATGTGACAAAATATTGGATGCATGCTGAATAACTTGTTCCATGACGTTCAGTTTTTCAGCAAAGAACGACTTCAGATCATCCAACTCCTGAGGCTCCACCTGATTCCAAGGGACCAAATGATCGACATAATATCGATAGCCTTTATGAGAAGGAATGCGTCCTGCTGATGTATGCGGCTGTTCCAGGAAACCCATATCTTCAAGGTCCGCCATTTCATTACGGATCGTCGCCGGACTGTATCCAACATCTCCCCTTTTGGAAATGCTCCGGGACCCTACGGGCTCAGCTGAACGGATATAGTCATCCACTATAGCGTTCAGAATCATTCGTTGACGCTCTGTTAACATGGTGAGTATCCCTCCTTCTGACTGTACTGTCCCATGTCGTTAGCACTCCGGTTAGATGAGTGCTAAGCGGTAATACAAAAATACCAAACTGACGTGAACATTGTCAAGTGAGTTTGATGAGTGGGCTCATCTATTTATAGTATAGACCAATGTCGACGAGTCCTAACAACTTTATTGAACATACTTTGAAGTAAAAAAGGACTGCATGTAGGGCAGAGGCAGACTCGGCTCGATCCATGCAGTCCATTCAGTTGTTAAGCTGAAACGTTAAGCTCTTTTAATACCGCGATCTCATCGCAACAATCCTGCTTGCTGCAATGAACACAGTCGGTCCATACTTTCTCAGGGAAAATCTCTTTTTCCACTACGGCAAACCCGTTTTTGAGGAAGAAGGATACTTCATATGTCAACGCCATAACCTTAGGAATCTGTTGTTTCTCTGCTTCTTCTACCAGTCGGTCCAGCAATCGGGAGCCAATACCGAGCCCTTTGTGTCCTTCCGAGATACCGAGTGATCTGACTTCCACCAAATCATTCCCCAGACGACAAAGCGATCCGCAACCCACCACTTCACCATCAACTTCGGCTACAACAAAGTGCTCCAGCTGTCGGTGCAGTATTTCCCGTGATCGCGGAAGCATGATCCCACGCTCTGCATAGCCCTTAATCATTTCATACAGTGGTTCAACATCTTCCGACACGGCTTTTCTGCATATTACCGACATCCTGCTCTCCTCCTATTACCAAGCTTTCCAGAGGAAAGCTGACTTCGTAGTTGTTAAATTAACACGCTCTGTAAAATCAATATGAATAAATATACAACAAATCGTATACAATTTCAAGCTACGAATTCAGCGATATGGACCCGATAAACTCCGCAAAAACGTCATTTCCGAACAGGATACCCTGCTCGCTCAGTCGGAAGCCGTCTGCCGTCCGCTCAAGCAACCCTGCATTCAACATTTTGCCCAAAGGCTTCGCAAACACTTCTTCCATAGACTCTCCGAACTGTTCGCTAAACCGAGAGGCCGAAGCTCCCTCCAACATTCTCAGTCCAACCATCAGATAATCTTCCATGGCCTCCGGGCGAGCAATCTCAAAATGATCCAGACGAGGCAGCCCTGCTCGTGAAGCTTCAACATAAGGATTTATACCTTTAATATTCATATGCCGTTCGCGGCCCACATATCCATGTGCACCTGCACCCAGACCGTAGTAGTCCTCATTACGCCAGTAGGTAATATTGTGACGACTCTCAAAGCCCGGCTTGGCAAAGTTGCTGATCTCGTATTGTCCATAGCCTGCTTCTTTCATACGTCTCATTAATAGAAGATACATCTCCAGCTCATCATCTTCATGAGGAAGTGGTAACTGGTTCTTCTGATACAGTGTATGGAAAAGTGTATTCTCTTCCACTTTCAGGCTGTAGATGGAGTAATGCGGCAGATCCAGTTCCAGCGCTTTGTCGATACTCTCATTCAACATTTCAACAGTCTGGTTTGGCAACCCAAACATCAGGTCAATGGACAGGTTATTCAAGCCTGCTTTACGAGCATTCTCCAAACTGCGGTATACATCATCCGTATTATGAATACGGCCAATGCCTGTCAGCAGATCATTCTGAAAAGCCTGCACGCCAAAACTGACGCGGTTGACGCCGCCTTCTTTCATCGCAGCGAGTTTCTCCGCATCCGTTGTTCCCGGGTTGGCTTCCATCGAAAATTCAATATCGTCTGCCCAATTTGGGAAATACGTCTTCACGGAACGAAGAAATACGGCCATCTCATCCGGTTTCAGAGCTGTTGGCGTACCCCCACCTACAAATATCGTCTTGATCTCACCCGGTGGATTGGCCTTAACTGTATGTTCCATCTCCCGTTCCAGCGCTTCGAGATATTGCATCACGGGCTGATCTTTCAGAACGTAAGAGTTAAAGTCGCAATAAAAACATTTATTCGTGCAAAAGGGAATGTGAAGATACACCGCTTGGGGCGCACCTGTCTTCCGGCTGTGTGCTGCCAATGTCATGGCAAGTCCCCCTCTATTTGAAAAAAGGAAAGCCATCCGGCTTCCCTTTCAGCTTAGTTATTTAATATTCTGTGTTGTACCCATGTTTGCAAGCAAACGTCCTACAATTCAATTTCGATACACACACTCTGTGATGTACCCGAGACAAAATATCGTTTATCCTTTCATACACAAATTATTGATGTACCAAAAGGATTCACGTGACGTTTGCAAGCAAACGTCCTAGTCATCAATTTTCAGTACCGCCATGAATGCCTCTTGCGGCACCTCAACGTTACCAACCTGCTTCATCCGCTTCTTACCTTCCTTCTGCTTCTCAAGCAGTTTCCGTTTCCGCGAGATGTCACCACCATAACACTTGGCAAGTACGTTTTTACGCATTGCTTTTACCGTCTCACGAGCAACGACCTTGGTACCTACAGATGCCTGAATTGGCACCTCGAACATTTGTCGTGGAATCAGCTCGCGCAGTTTCTCACAGACAATGCGTCCGCGATTATAGGCACGATCACGGTGAACGATGAAGGACAGAGCATCCACCTGTTCGCCATTGAGTACAATATCCATTTTTGCCAGATTGGACTGACGGTAACCGGACAGTTCATAATCCAGGGATGCATATCCTTTGGTACCGGATTTCAACTGGTCGAAGAAGTCATATACAATCTCGGACAACGGAATCTCATAGGTAATGGTAACCCGGGTTGTGTCCAGATATTCCATATTTACATATTCACCGCGTTTAGTCTGACACAGCTCCATAATGGTACCTACATAATCATTCGGTACGATAATATCTGCCTTGACGTATGGTTCCTCGACGTAATCAATCCGTCCCACCTCAGGATAGTTGGATGGGTTGTCGATTTTCATCACTTCACCATTCGTTAAGGTAACGTGATAGATTACACTTGGTGCCGTTGTGATCAACGGAATGTTAAACTCCCGCTCGATCCGCTCCTGGATAACGTCCATGTGAAGCAGTCCAAGGAATCCGCAACGGAATCCAAAACCGAGTGCACTGGATGTTTCCGGTTCAAAGCTCAGAGACGCATCGTTCAACTGCAATTTCTCCAACGCTTCACGCAGATCAACATAGTCCGATGTTTCGATCGGATAGAGACCACAATACACCATTGGGTTAATTTTACGATAACCCGGCAATGGTTCCGGTGTTGGATTTTTGGCATCCGTTACCGTATCCCCGACTTGTGTATCGCCAACATGCCGGATACCTGCAACGATAAATCCAACATCCCCGACGTTCAGCTCGTCCACGATGGTCATACGAGGTTTGAACGCTCCAACTTCAATGACTTCAAATGATTTACCTGTTGCCATCATTTTGATTTTGGAACCGGATTTGATTTTGCCGTCAACAACACGAACATATACGATTACACCTTTGTACGGGTCGTAGTGCGAGTCAAAAATCAGCGCTTTCAAAGGCTGGTCAGGATCACCAGTTGGTGCCGGAACACTTTTCACCACTTGCTCCAAAATTTCTTTGATTCCGATTCCTGATTTGGCCGAAGCCAAAACCGCATTACTTGTGTCCAAACCAATAACATCTTCCACTTCCTGCTTCACCCGTTCAGGATCAGCGCTCGGAAGGTCAATTTTGTTGATAACCGGTAAAATTTCAAGATTGTTATCCAATGCCAGATACACGTTGGCAAGTGTTTGGGCTTCAATTCCCTGAGCCGCATCCACAACCAGCAGAGCACCTTCACATGCAGCAAGACTGCGTGATACTTCATACGTGAAGTCTACGTGTCCCGGTGTATCAATCAGATTCAATAAATACTCTTCACCATCGTCCGCTTTGTAAGTCAAGGCTACTGCTTGTAGCTTGATCGTTATTCCACGTTCACGTTCAAGGTCCATTTTATCCAGAACTTGTTCCTGCATTTCACGTGAAGTGAGCGCACCTGTGTGCTCCAAGATCCGGTCCGCAAGTGTTGATTTGCCGTGATCTATATGTGCAATAATAGAAAAGTTACGAATTTTACGTTGTCTTGCCCGAATGTCAGTCATTCCTTACCCCCAGAAACAGCCTAGTGTCAATCACTTCATTATAACAGTTGAAGCACAGTGCATCAATCCCGTGATGTCTCAACTTTATAATAAAGTGTCATCATGCACTCCCAGAGGTTATATTGTACCTTAAAATTATAGTATTTTATTCAGCAACGCCGCTAAAAAGAGAGACCACCCATTTGATTCCACTGTGTGAGAGATTTTGCAGTAGTCCAGCCGTTTTGTCTGCCAACACATCAACCGGAGCCTTATTTTGATCTGCCCCAAGCACTTGGCTTGGTGACTGAACAGGTACAAATGGTGGTTCTTTGATTTCCTTTTGGACAGGTGCAGTCGGGACAGATTCGGTAACCTGTGAAGTTGGCTCTGTTGTCACAGCGGTTGACGTGCCGTCTGATGAATTACCCATATGAAAGTTGCTGCCAGCCAGCTGCATTCCAAACAGCACACCCAGCAACATTAATACAGCGATGGATAACAGTCTTTTACCGAATCTGGACATATGCTTTGCCTCCTGTCACTCTCTACTATTTTGTTCTTCATACATATATAGTCCCTATCCACCCTGTGATGACGTTTCTGCACTGGCTTTGTCCACCTTCTGATCTTCCCAATACACTTGGGCAATCATGTCTGCTAGAATCTTCGATGTCCGTTGGAGCTCAGCTCCTGTGTTGTCGATGCCGCCAATCTCAATCAAAATGCTGTTGGGTGAAAGGGTTTGGTTATACTCTCCATTGTTGGCTCCTCCACCATCTTTGCCCCACACACCACGGGATACCCCAGGATACTTGGCTTCCAGTTTCTTATGAATTTTCGCTGCAAAGGCTTCATTTTGCCGCCAATTTGGATTTTCATGTCCAATAATGAAATACACTTTGGCGTAGCCCAAGTCATTAATAGTGGTTGTTGTTTTGCCATGACGCTGTGAATCGCGATGAATGTCTATGAGATATGTCAGATCATCATTTTGAGCGAGTGCCGCTTTTACCGTTTGACGGGAGTATTTATAAGAATAGTTCCAGTTATAGTCCTTAACTTTAGTGGGGTAATCATCCTTGGCGTGTTCTACGCCGATTCCCAGCTTCTCCAGACTGTCTGAGAGGTAGGTTCCCACTTGAAACACATTGCCTGTTGATTGGCCTGATGATGGATTATCACTTTTCGTACCTAGCAGTGGATTGTAGCCTTCCCGTGGATGGGAATGATAGATAAGAATTGACTTTTGGCCTGTTGTCGGTGAGCCTGAATTGTCTTTCTCACCATTCTTTGCTGGGGGATCTTCTTTACCTTCTCCATCTCCAGGCTCACTCGACTCAGGTGGATCCGTATTATCCTGGCCTGGAGGAATGTGCAACTCACTACCGGGTTTCCCTCCACCTGCGGAAGCCGTATCCGTAAGACCGGGACCGGGCTGATAATCTTCGGGAGCCTCGGCTTTTTCGTTACCAGATCCAGGACGGAGCAGAACAGGTTGGTTGGAACCCATGCCCGGCATTTCTCTCGCAATCAGGCTCTTGGGATCTTGAGGATTTACATTCGTTAGTAATTGGAAAACAAATGAGGTGAGATTTTCACCGGATATAGCAGAAGTTTGTTCCTTCTGGGTGAGATGGGGCATCTCCATACCGAGCATATCGACGAAAAAGCGGCTTGATACGGCACTCGCAAATCCTTTCATGGAAGAAACGGGTGAATTATTCAAGCGTTTCTCTGCCATTCCCCCGAGACCAAGTACGACAAAAAACAAGGCAGATATGATCA
Source organism: Paenibacillus sp. FSL H7-0940 (assembly GCF_037979415.1). Taxonomy (NCBI): domain Bacteria; kingdom Bacillati; phylum Bacillota; class Bacilli; order Caryophanales; family Paenibacillaceae; genus Paenibacillus; species Paenibacillus sp. FSL H7-0940. The sequence goes on along the minus strand of NZ_CP150280.1, from coordinate 701,832 downwards.
TAAGCAACAACAACGTACGGCCCATGGCCAGCACGTGCAGACATCTTTTTTTCCACTTTCCAATATTCCAGGCCAATATCTTGTTCATTCTGCTGTCTCCTTCCCTGCTGGACAACTCTTATACTTCAACTCTATGAGCCCGCCCAATTTGATAGAACAGGAAAATGAAAGATTCCAAAAACAAAAAAAAGAAAGTCCGATAGATTCGGACCTTCTTCTCAGCAGTTTTAAGTTTTAATGTGTATAGGCCGCTACGTTATCTGGATTCACAGCATCATGGAGTGCCGCGTTAAGTCCTGTAGCAATAACATTGGCAATTCCCTCAATAAACTCATCGATTTCCTTTGGGGTAACAATGAGGTCATGACCTAGTGGCTCCAGTACCTCTTTCACCAGACTCAAGCGATCTTGCTCACCAATGTCGTCCAGCATACCCATGATCTGTTTGGTCTGATCCGTTTCCTGGCGGAAGTGTGAGCGCATCATCTCAATCACATTGTTCACGATGGTGGACGCATAACATACGGTTGGTACTCCGATGGCGATGCAAGGCACACCTAATATCTCACGGGTCAGGCCACGCCGTTTATTTCCAATACCGGAACCCGGGTGAATACCAATGTCCGCTACCTGAATCGTTGTATTTACACGTTCCAAGGAACGGGAGGCCAGCGCATCAATCGCGATAATCGCATCCGGCTTGGTCCGGTCTACAATCCCCTGTACGATGTCACTGGATTCAATACCCGTTGTACCTAACACGCCGGGAGCAATCGCGCTGACTTCCCGATACCCTGGCGCAACCTGATCAGGCACCAATTCGAAATACTGACGCGTCACCATCAGATTTTCCACAACAAGTGGACCAAGTGAATCCGGGGTGACATTTAAGTTGCCCAAGCCAACAATCAAGACCTTGGATGTTTTGTTAATTCCGGCCTTAACCATAAAATCTTCCATTTCACGTGTGAACTCGGCTGCAACTCGCTCCTGTAACTCGGTATCACCATTCCGTAGTGAAGGTACTTCCAAGGTGACATAGTGACCTTTCACCCGACCAATAGCCGTGGCTGCTTCTTCAGTCAGGACATCAATACGTGTAATCGTAATTCCCTCTTTTTTCTCTACATCTTCCTGTAGTCCGGGAATCGTCTGTTTCTGTCCACCTTGCGCCATTTCCTTGGAGTCGATCGCCAAATCGGTACGAACTGTATAGTTTTGCAAATCCAGTGTCATTCTGTCCCTGCCTCCCTTACCGCATTTGAGCATATTGTGTGGGAAAAAGGGTTTCTTTATACAGCATGTCGAACATCGTAGGAATATCTGTTGCATTTTACATGCTAGCGTGATAGAATATTTTAAGTTGTGAAACGTTTGTATTCATGCAAATGCCTTACAGGAGGTGAATGTAATGCCAAACATCAAATCCGCTGTTAAACGCGTAAAAACGAGCGACAAGCGCCGCGCACTCAACGCTTCCCAGAAGTCTGCACTCCGTACAGCTGTTAAAGCTGCTGATGCTGCTCTGGTAAGTAACGAAGTTGATACTGCAAAAGCTGCGATTCAAGCTGCTTCCAAAAAGCTGGACAAGGCTGTAACTAAAGGTCTGGTTCATAAAAATGCTGCAGCACGCAAAAAGTCTCGCTTGGCGAAAAAACTGAACGCTCTTTCCGCACAAGCGTAAGAAGCGTTACTTATACGATCCAATGGAAAAATCCTGAACAGCATAGGCTTTCAGGATTTTTTAGTATCTGATTCGATAAGTATAAGACAAACATAAAGCGACCTTTATTCCGATGATTTAACTATCATGGAGCAAAGGTCGCTTTGTTTGTTATTCACACTTGTAATCTATTACGTTTAATTGTCCATTATGCACCAAGTCTCAATAAGAACAGCTCCAGACCAAGTACTTTATCCACCGCTCCTGTTTTCATCTGGTAATCCAGTTCGCTGAGGTGACTCAAAATCATTCTCAGACGTTCCGGCTGAAATTTCCGAGCTTGTTCACCCGCAATCTTAACAGCATACGGATGCAAACCAAGCTGACTGGCAATCTGCTGCTGGGAGTAACTTTGTTGCCCCAACTCTTTCACCTGGATCATGATCCGAAACTGGCGTGCGATTAAAGCCGCAATTTTAATCGGTTCTTCCCGCTGCTTCAGCAACTCATAGAAAAGAGCCAATGCTTTCTCCAGTCGCAAATTAGCGAGTTCTTCCACCAGCGAGAATACATTCTGCTCTGTACTACGGGCAACCAGTGACTCGATATCAGCACGTTTGATTGTCCCCCCATTACCCGCAAATAAACATAACTTATCTACTTCAGCAGACAGGGTCTGAAGACCTGTTCCTGCATAGCTGATCAACGTTTCCGCCGCTCCCGTCTCCAAGGAAACATCCCGCTGCTTCGCAAGTTTCACTATCCAATTCAATAACTCTTCTCCACTGAGTGGAGCAAAAGCAAGAACTACTGCCTGTTTCTTGACAGCTTTCACCAGTTTCTTACGCTCATCCAGCTTATCCCCTTGGGCCAGGAAAACAATCGTACTGTAATCTGCCGGATTTTCCATATATGTAAGCAGACGATCAACCTGATGTTCAATCTTGGATTCTTTACCTGCGGTGAACAGGCTCGCATCCCTTACAATAATTAATTTGCGTGGAACCAGAAAAGGTACGGTCTCTGCTTCTTCAATAACGACCTCCACAGCCGTTTCAGACAAATCATATGGAATAATCGCAAAATCACGATGTTCTTCTTCAATAACCTGTTCTTTTAACATATCCGTAAATTGCTGTATCTGGTACTTCTCCGTTCCGTACAGCACATAGATCGGTGCCGTTTCTCCATTACGTATTGCCTTTGTTGCACTTTTTACATCCATTCACGGCGCCTCCTTATCCCTCTTATCCTACCAGAAAAAACGCAAGACAACAAAGGGACCTTACATCCAGTTATGGATGAAGGTCCCCTGTCCTACATCTATATAAACGCAGACACCAGCAGTTCTAGAAAAAGCCGGTGCGCGGTCATACGACGTCAGTTGTTTGAACTGAGATAGGACGTTTTGTTACTTCCACTATATGCTTGTCATACTGAAAATGTTCTTTCGTTTTAGAGGAGCGCACTCCCCATTTTTAATTATTTCGCAGGAGCTCCACCTGAAACAGCAGGTACATTAAACGAGTTCTTCGCCGTTGTTCCGTCCTTGTCCGTTTCGTAATTAAAAAGGGTACCATCCTTTGACCAACTCGCTGACTTCAGTGTCCCCTCTATACTGCGTTGTTCAACCAAATTTAGAACATCCGGTTCGCTCACAGGTTTGGAGTATATGCTGATTTGATCACCAATAAGCATAACTACATAAGAGCCGTCAGGTGATTTCCATTCTTTTGGCGCTGCTGTTGTAGCCATTCCCTGATCCGATCCTGCTGCGAATCCTTTGTTTCCTCCAGAAGCGTCTGCACCTGCACTGGAATCAGGTACAGTGTTACCTTCAACCGGAGCATCTTCAGTCATATTAGGTGTTGTATCCTGAGAAGTGAAGGATTGGGCATCTCCATTTTCTGTTTCTGTTACTCCATTCTCTTCCCCATCTGCAGAAGATTTAGGAGAATCTCCTGATCCCTGAATTCTCTGCTCAGAATCTTGGTTCTGAGCCGGATTCTTCTGATTATCGGTCGAAGGAGTTCTGGACGAATTATCCTGCGGTCCTTTATTCGGAGCAGGCGTTGATTCAGTAGCCGGTTGTTTAGGTGTCGGATCTGACTGAACTTCAGGCTCCTGTACCTCATCTCCACCGTTCTCTTCAGGCATTGTTTCTACGTCTTGGTTATCTGGTTTAGTTGGTGAATCATTCGATTGACCCACAAACACATCGTTGCTGCTTGGTTGGGACGAAGTGGCAGGATCATAATTTTCAATATTCTTGCTTAATGGATTCTCGTCCACATTGCCGCTCTCTTGAGAAGCTCCAGAGCTCATCAGCATGGAATCGGCATTCTCAATCTGTTCAGGCGGATTTCCCCAGATGGCAAATCCCAATATAACTGCCGCAGCCGCTGCACCCATGGACATACGTCCTGCCATCGAGTTAAGCCATTTTTGCTTCGTTTTCCGCTCACTTGAACGTTGTAAATTCTCAAATGTAGCGGGGACAGGATTCATTTCCTGTATGGTGCTACTTTGTTCCTTCCGCGCTTCGTCAATGGCATCAAGCTGTGGCATAATCGCATCAACCAGACTAAATTTCGGGCTTACTTGCGGCAATTCTTCCAGTTCTCTGGAAAGAGCTCTGAGTAAACTAAAATTCTCGGCGCACTCCGGACACTTTGCCACATGCTGTAGCATCTGCGCGGTTTCCGCCTCGCCCAGATCATGATCCAGATAGCGGTGCATCCATTCCACCACCTCTTCGCATTTCATCCTGTCACACCACCTTTCTGATATTCCTGTAGTAGATTCTGTAATTGCTGCCTGGCTCTAAATAAATAAGATTTCACCGTATTCAACGGAAGATCGAGACAATCCGCAATTTCATTGTAGGATAAGTCCTGCAAATATCTTAGAACAATAACGGTACGATGATGCTCGGGAAGCTTGTTGATCGCATCCTGAATGTCTTGGGCCACATATGTAGACATGACCTCGTACTCCACATCCTGATTATCCTGAAAAACCATGTCATGTTCGTCAATGGAGACGGACGGCTTGGTTCTTCTGAATTTATCAATACAGATGTTTGTAACGATGCGTTGTACCCATGTTTTGAATTGGGCCTTTTCTTCGTATGAGTTGATTTTGGTGTAAATTCGGATCAACGCTTCCTGCGCAGCATCTAAAGCGTCCTGTTCATTATTTAGAATGTAATATGCGGTCCGATAGACATGTTGTTCAATCTCCCGCAATAGGGTAATTAGAGCGTCGCGATCGCCCGATTGAGCGGCTCTGATGAGTTCCGGCTCTACCACAAAGGATCCCCCTCTCCCTGCAACCTTACAGACGTGATCATCAATAAAATTGTTGCAAAGTTAAGTATTTTTTTAATTTGCCATAACAAAATAACGGCGTATGTATTAGGGCCGCTGAAATCTTCTCTTAGAATAACAGAAATTGCATAACGAGTCACCAAACGTATCCAAAAGCGATTCCATTACTTACACGACTCAATTCAAATGCAATGGCATACATTATAGATAAGCACTTTTTTGGTTCCTAAAATAAAAAAAGTCGAAATTTGTCCAAATTTAAGCTGATTTTAATGCAATTTTCATGAAAATAGTGTATTGTAAATTTACATTCATAAACACGAGGTGATGAGCATGCCAGCTCTTGCGAAAATTCAAGCTTTAAAAGAACAAATGCCCAAAGAATACCAAAGTATTTCCCACTTTGTTGAACATGCATTGGAGTCCATTGATACTCTGGTCGAGGAACATCGGAAGTACGTAGCTGCACAGGCATTATACGGCGATAAAATCGTTGGATCGGAAGAACGCTTGTACAGAGAAACCGTACTGGATGTCAGAGCACAGCTATTGATGACTCTTGAGAAAACGGTAGAAGATCTGTTGCACAAGGGCGACAAACACTGGAGCAAACACTTTAAGGATGGCGTAGAGTAGTTCTTATATTTCTTCTACATTTTGAAAAAATGGCCCGTTTTCCGATATTCTCCCTCCTGGGGTGTAACGGAAAGCGGGCTTTTTTTGTACTGTGACTTGCAATCAAAAGAAGTGATTAATTGGTATATTCATCAGTAAATCGCCATCAGTTTGCCATTGAGAAACCCTAAAGCTCTTATGCCTGCGGAGCTGGCATACACCCAAACCTCGATTTTGCCTTTTGAACTCGTTTCATACGTAATGCTCGATGGATCTCCCCATGCAAGGCGCACCTGAGTTATGTTCATTCCTAAAGCTACTTCTCCAGCAATGATTTTATTCCAAGTGGACTTGGACCAATTGTATTTCTTATACGGATCAGAAGAGAAGAATTGGTTGGAATCGGCAAGCATCTCCGTCACACTGGAAGGTGCACCTCCTGCGTAGGCAGAAACGGTTTTTCCTTTTGCATTACGGAAGATAATAGAGTAACTCCGATCACCGTATTTAATCTTTTCAATTTTGATATCTGATATGGTCACTTTGGTATCTCTAGCCCTTCTTCAAGGCGGGCCTAACTAATATTCGGTAAAAATAACCATAATCCTGCAATAAAATTACTTAACACTAATAAAAACCGCAACTACAACCATATTTTTACACGAAATTAACGAATAACATACAAATACTTCTATTCAATAATCTAAAATGGCATATAAACGTACAACCGCAACAAAATTTCAATTGAATATAGGGTGATTAAATGAATCTAAAAATCTTTTTCAAATACTTCATGGGATTCTTTCTTCTCAGTAGTGCTTTATTCATTGCATTTAATATGATAATAGGGCATAAAAGTTGGGATCAAATTGATCACATACTCAACTTATTCAGCGCAACTATAATTAGCTTGCCGATTAGTATCTCAAAAGCAAGAGAGTGAGAGTCGTTCCTCCCTAGTCAACTATACTAACTGACAACCAAACTATCCTCATAACGCATAACGATTGAAATGTGTTATTATCATGAAATTCAAAAAGAAGTCGTTCGCAGCGGAACGACTTTTTTCTGTTATTGGTTAACCAAATACTACTTTCTCTATGTCCCTCACTCATTCTTTCTCAGCCTGTGTATGCTAAAATATAATAACTCCCTAAGTCTATCAGTTGTTGAATATAGTTATTCAAGATGGAGGTCAATTTTCGAATGACAAAAACCTATAGAATCAATAGGCCACGCGGAAAAATACTTGCAGCTGTATTAACTGCAGTTCTCATTTCACTTGCAATGGGGATATATCACTATGTCCCTATAGATGAAAGATTAGAGAATACTTACTATTATTCATTCGGGTATAAATTTGCGGTTGGATTATTGATTAACCTCGCTATTTTACTTTTCTTACTTACGCCACTTTCTATATTGGTAGATGGATTACTTTTATACAGAAAAAAAGATAATACGTATATGAGATTGCTCGTTGCTATTGCCGCATATGCTCTATTAGGCTGCCTAGGTGGGATCATCTACTCGATATTTACACGTAACTTCAATACTTTTTCTGCTCAAACTATCCACATTGTTGTATGTTCTCTTGTCTTTTTAACCTTTCAGTTGGTATTAAATCGGAGTTTTCTTCACTCATCTTCACACCGATAAATAGATTGCGTGCCGTCACTCAACCCCGACCAACTTGTACCGAACATCAATCTCCCCATCTTTGACCCTCATCTGGACCTCACCCATCTGATCTGTCCGATAAATATCCGACCCGGTAGCCTCCAGACGTTCCATCACTCCCGGATTGGGATGCCCATATGTATTGTTAACTCCTGCAGATATCACAGCGGTTTTGGCGCTCCAGTATTGGAGCCAGGCTTCGGTGGACGACGTTTTACTACCATGATGAGCGACCTTTAACACGTCAATGGAGACAGATGCTGGTGGAGCATTATTTGAATTGTCCTGAAACAGGCGTGTAAGTATCCTTTGTACAACTCCCTCTGTAACTCCAATATCTGCACCTTTCTGTTCAAACTGGGCAGCCAACGAGCCATCCTGAATCATATAGAGCAGGTCCTGCTCGGCTGCTGCATCCATATCTCCGGTGAACAACATGGAAGCCCCGGCCATTTCCAGCAAAAAGACAACGGAATCGTGATTCTGGTGTTCAGATACAGGCAAATTGCCTGATTCATTTACATCCATATGTGCCAGATCCGGAGCTATAAAATGTAAACTTGTCTCTTTATCAGCCTTATAGGACATGCCCTGCTGAATGGCGTACAGAGGAATTTTACGTTCCATGGCTGTGTCCAGTAATTTATCAAAGTTTTCTTTACCACTGGTTGTGCCATTAAATATGAAACGTTTAACCGGAATCTGTTCCAGTACAGCCTGTAGTCCTCCGGCATGATCCTGATCGGCATGCGTTACAATTACAGCGTCCAGTTGATGGATACCTCTTTTTTTCAATAAAGGAACAACCACCTTGGCACCTACCTCATACGGATCACGTCTTGTTTTCCACGATTGTTCGGTGTTCCCAAAACTAACCGTTCCCCCGCCATCCACCAGGATGTGTTTGCCTTCCGGGGTTGTAATCAATGTGCTGTCTCCCTGACCAATATCCAAAAACTGCACGATGCCGGTTCCAGCAGGCTTGGGAGTCTGATATGCCCACCACAATCCAGCAATAAAGCTGATAGCGAGCAACCCGCTCAACCATTGCTGAGCTTTACTCATTCGTTCATTTGAATAATAACCTGCGCCTCGTGTAGTAAATGCACTTGTATATTCCGGCCAGGCAATACTGGCTCCTAATGTCGTTAATGAAGTTTCTTTTCCATCTACACGGTTCTTACCTTGATCCTGTAACACGGTAGACATCGAAGAGCGAATGCCCATATTCGCCATTGAAACTGAAGGTTGCCGCCTCACAAGAGGAGCCGTCTCTTCCTCAACAAACGCTGTTTCTTGCTGCTCACCATTGCCACGATGCAACAGGTAGAGCAAGGCATACAACACAGCATAATAGGCGGCAATCCATAACAAGGGCGGTGTTGCCCAGATCAATACAAAACCTGGCAGGCTGTTCATCCACTCCACGCTTACAAAAGTCAGTTGATTCAGTTGCATCGCTATCCATGCGAGGGGTTTCGCCAAGGGAACCCATATGAATGACAATAACATGGCGACCGTCCCCAGAGGTAATACAATGGCACTAATCAAAGAAACCAGCAGAAAGTTGGCCACAAATGAGAGTAATGAGAACTGATTGAAATACAGAATGGTTACTGGGAACGAAATCAACTGAGCGGTCACTGTAACGGATGCCGTTGCAGCCAGAGATTTCGGCCAGCCGCTGAACAGCCGGTTAATCAATGGCATATAGATCATCAAACCTGCGGTCACGAGAAAGGATAACTGAAAGCTGACGCTTAGCAAAAAGTACGGGTCCCACCACATCATCAGCAACGCTGCTGCACTGATCATCTGAAGACCATCTCTGGCGAGGCCACGGCGTGCCATGTACAAACCAATCATGGACATCATTCCTGCCCGAATCACTGAAGGTGAACCTCCGGATAACAGTACATAAGCTGGCACCAGGATTAGAACAATCGTGAGTGCCGTCTCTCTGGTAAGCCTTAGCCAAGATAGAATGAGAAGCAACGAAGCAACATATACAGCGACATGGGTTCCGGAGATTGCCAGGATATGCGTTAGACCGAGTTGTGAAAACTGACCATAGGTACCTGGATCGATATCAGTAGCCATCCCGATAATAAGACCCTTCATATATCCAGCATGAGGCTCTGGAAATAACTGCTCAACCGCCGAGCCCAACTTATGCCTAGTCCAATCCGTCCACCTTAGTATGTTATATTGTCCAAGTCCCTCAGGAGCAACTGCTGTTACCGAACTGGCTCCTTTCACTTTGAACAACCAGTGGATATGCAGGGTACGCAAGTAACTGCGATAATCAAATCCGCCAAAGTTCCTAGCTTCACCAGGAAGGACAAAAGAACCATTAAGCGTAATCAAATCGCCCCTCTTCCAGCCCGCTGCTACCTGTTGTTCTTCTTCCTCCAACAGTCTGACTTGTACCATCAATTGTTCATCTATTTTGAATGCAGATGATGCTGTCAGATCTGCATCTGCTGACGAATCCGATGTTGCCAATATTGAAGACATCTGAATCTTAAAGTCAGCCCGATCTCCATCAATACGTACATCTGACACAAGCTCACCCTGAATTTCAGCTGACCATCCGTCCAACTCATGAGCAGCGATATGCATGATCTCCGGCAGACTACTATAATTGCGTGCGTCATTCCACTCCCAATGTGTAGCGCCTCCAATAAAGGCAGCGAGTAAAAATAAAACAGACCATCCACGCACATCCATAAAACGAAGTAAAAGTGGCAAACATGCCAGAGCTCCAATTAACCCCCAGATTAACGCCCAGCCTGTTAACGCACATGCTATCCCGCTCCCGCACAACCAACAAATCGTAAAACTTAACAACGGTCTGCCTTTCATTTCTCCCCCTCCTTCATTTCACCCGTTGAACGCAGAAAAACCCCCGGAAAGCCAATTCAGGCTTTCCGGAGGTTCTCCCTCACATATTCGACCATATTTACATTAATTGCTCACAGTCATCATCGTTTCCCGCGGGGGCTGGTAATTCTCCAGCCTGCGGAACGTTATGCCCTTCTGTTCCATCATATTGGTAACCTTGCCGGTATCTTTAGGATAAGAACGATGAAACACGATTTCTGTAATCCCGCTATTCGCCAGCATATTGGCACATGTCCAGCACGGTTCGTCGGTCACATACACGGACGAGCCTTCGCGGTCGATTCGATCTGTGAATAAAAGTAAATTTTGCTCCGCATGAATTGTGCGAATGCATCGTTGCTTTTTCACCATTTCTTCTTGCCCATCGGTCACGACCAACTCATACTCTTCCGATATCATGCAACCTGCTTCAGAACAATCCGGGACGCCGGTGGGTGCACCATTATAGGCTGTTCCCAGCAGTTTCTTTCCCTGAACAAGAACGGCACCCACATGACGACGCGAACAGCGGGAACGGGTGGAAACCATATACGCGATGTCCATAAAATACGTATCCCAGTCCTTGCGTACCTCTGTACTCATGCTGCTTTCCTCCCGCTTAATACAATTTATATTTTAATTTTACCGGATCTGCACATACGGCGCCATCTTCTCCATCATCTTCATCCCGATTCCTTTGACCTTTGTCAGATCACTGACTTTTGCAAAAGGACCATGTGCATTCCGATAGTCCACAATAGCTTGAGCTTTCTTCTCCCCAATTCCGGGAAGCTCGATAAGCTTGGAGACAGGAGCGGTATTCACATCAATCTTGCCATTGTCGCCAGATTCCTCACGAACTACAGGTGGATTATTGCTTGATGCCGTCTCGGAGGTAACCGAAGGATCAGAATTCGTCCCCTGTGTAACTGGTTCAATCGAATTTGAGGTGTCCGGTGGATTATTATTCGTCTGACTTGTAGTTTGAACAACCGAATCACCTTCAACCCCAACGCTCGCAAGCTCTTTAGACTCATCTGCCTTTACATCATTTCCAGTCTGCAGCCCACTTGCCTCGGTTCCCGAAGAAGATGCTCCTGTATTGCCCTGAACCGAATTAGCCGACTGTACAGCAGGGAGTTCCTGCTCTATCGTCGGCTTCTCGGTGCCGAGCTGCAAGGGTTCCCAGCCACTAGGTGGTTGTTCACTTTTGCCCGACCATAATATAAGTATACTTCCAACCACCGCAGTAGCAATGGTCATCCCTTTGTTCCATCTCATTCTTCCACACCTCTCCCTGAATTCAAAATCATTCATTTCGAACACGGGCGGTGCTTCCGAACCGTTGAACTTTCCTGATGAAACAAGTTGTGCATTTTTCATGTCATGTGAAACAGGTCCTCACGCATAGAATAGAGGGAATGAACTGCGCCAGTACCGTAAAGCATGAAAGGAGGCCTGAAACAATGAAGGTTGGATTTATCGGAACTGGCAGCATGGGCAGCCTGCTAATCTATGCCCTGATCCAATCGGGTGCACTTGAGCCCCGGCAGATCGCGGCCAGCAATCGAACCCCGTCCAAAGTACGTCAGTTATCCCTCCGTTACCCCGGTCTGCATGAATCCCAGAGCAATCGGGAAACGGTGATCCGAAGCAACATCATCTTCCTATGCGTGAAGCCGCTTGAATTCAAACATGTCATTGACGACATCCTGCCTGTCGTGAATCCCAATCATATAATTGTCTCGATCACCAGTCCCGTGCAGCTGCGACATCTGGAATCTTCACTTCCTTGCAAAGTCTCCAAGGTAATTCCCAGTGTCACACACCAAGTTGGGAGTGGAGCATCCCTCTGCATACATGGCGAACGAATGACTAGTGAAGACCGCGCTGTGTTGGAAAGTCTGCTCAGTCATATAGGCAGGCCGTACCAAGTGGATGAAGCCTGTACACGCATCACATCCGACTTCTCCAGCTGCGGACCTGCATTCATATCGTTCTTTTTGGAACAGTGGATCGAAAGTGCAGTGAAGCTGACAGGCATCAAAAGGGCAGATGCCTGCGCTCTGGCTGGCGAAATGCTCCTGGGAACAGGCAAGCTGCTCACCGAAGGAGGATACACCCCGCAAGAGCTTCAGGCTCGTGTCGCTGTACCTGGCGGTATTACCGCTCAGGCACTCGCACTGCTGAAGGTTAGTCTTGACGGCGTTTTCGACAACCTGATCCACACGACACATGACAAATATGATGAAGATTTGTTAAAGCTGGATGAACTATTCCGAGCCGGTGAGATTAACCGGCAACAATATTAACGAGTTTGCCTGGAACGGCAATGACCTTACGAATGGTCTTGCCTTCCAGCGCCTGCTTAACAGGTGCCAGCTCCATCGTAAAGTCCTGCATACCCTGTGCATCCAGATCCTTCGCGATTGTAGCACGAGTTACAATTTTACCATTTACCTGAACAACGATTTCTACTTCCGCATCCACTGTCATGGACTCATCATATTCAGGCCAAGCCACGTAAGAGATCCCACCTTCGTGACCCAAACGGCTCCACAGTTCCTCTGCCATATGCGGTGCCAGTGGTGACAACAGCTGCACAAATTTCTCCATCGCTTCACGAGGCAGTGTGTCCGCTTTGTATGCATCGTTGATGAAAATCATCAGCTGGCTGATGGATGTGTTGAAGCGCAGATGTTCCAGATCATCCGTAACCTTTTTGATCGTTTTGTGAGCAGTCCGTTTGAACTCATCCGTTCCACCGTCCACCGTAATCTTGTCATTGATGGCTCCTGTGTCTTCGTTAATGAAGAGACGCCATACACGTGACAGGAAGCGGTGCATGCCTTCAACCCCGTTTGCATTCCACGGTTTTGTCGCTTCCAATGGTCCCATGAACATCTCGTACAGACGCAATGTATCTGCGCCGAATTCATTGACGATTTCATCCGGGTTAATGACATTACCACGTGATTTACTCATTTTCTCATTATTGGTACCCAGGATCATACCTTGGTTCACCAGTTTGTGGAAAGGCTCTTTAGTCTCAACAACACCCAGATCATACAGCACTTTGTGCCAGAAACGAGCGTACAGCAAGTGAAGTACGGCGTGCTCTGCTCCGCCAATGTACAGATCAACTGGCAGCCACTGCTGCTGTTTCTCCTTGGAGATCAGTTCCTTGTCATTGCGCGGATCGATAAAGCGCAGGTAATACCAGCAGCTACCCGCCCATTGTGGCATGGTGTTGGTCTCACGACGTGCCTTCATTCCCGTTTCCGGATCTACCGTATTCACCCACTCCGTAACATTCGCCAGTGGTGATTCTCCTGTACCCGAAGGTTTGATCTGGTCGATATCAGGCAGCAGCAGTGGAAGTTGATCCTCCGGTACGGTCTTCATCGTTCCGTCTTCCAGATGCAGAATCGGGATTGGCTCACCCCAGTAACGCTGACGGCTGAACAGCCAATCGCGCAGACGATAAGTTACTTTCCCTTGTCCTTTACCGTTCTCTTCCAACCAAGCAATCATTTTGGAAACCGCTTCTTCATTATTCAGTCCGTTCAAGAAATCGGAATTCACATGCGCGCCATCACCGGAATACGCCTCTTGTGTAACGTCTCCACCTTGAATAACCTCGATGATATCCAGACCGAACTGCTTCGCAAATTCCCAGTCACGTGCATCATGACCCGGAACAGCCATAACCGCACCTGTACCGTAACCTGCAAGAACGTAATCAGCAATCCAGATCGGCAGTTTTGCACCATTAACGGGATTGATTGCATAAGCTCCAGTGAATACACCTGTTTTGTCTTTAGCCAAATCTGTACGTTCCAGATCACTTTTACGAGAAGCCTGCTCCTGATAAGCCTGAATCGCTTCACGTTGGTCATCGGTTGTAATTGCTTCTACCAATTCATGTTCCGGAGCAAGTACTGCAAAGCTCGCACCGAACAATGTGTCCGCACGGGTAGTGAACACCTTGATGACTTCCTCGCGATCCTCAATGGCAAATACAACTTCCGCACCTGTCGATTTACCGATCCAGTTGCGCTGCATATCCTTGATGCTTTCAGACCAATCCAGCTCTTCCAGGTCTTCCAACAGTCGCTCTGCATACTCGGTAATTCTCAGAACCCATTGACGCATCGGTTTGCGTACAACCGGATGTCCACCACGTTCACTCTTGCCATCAATAACCTCTTCATTAGCAAGTACCGTTCCAAGGGCTTCACACCAGTTAACTGCAACTTCATCCACATAAGCCAGACCTTTGTTGTACAGCTGAATAAAGATCCATTGTGTCCATTTATAATATTCAGGGTCCGTTGTGCTGATCTCACGATCCCAGTCATAGGAGAAACCAAGCGATTTGATCTGGCGACGGAAATTGTCAATATTACGGAATGTAATATCTCGTGGATGTTCACCTGTATCCAGTGCATGCTGCTCAGCAGGCAGACCGAAAGCGTCCCAACCCATTGGGTGCAATACATTGTAACCGCGCATACGTTTGTAACGGGAAACGATATCCGTTGCCGTATATCCTTCCGGGTGACCTACGTGCAGACCCGAACCGGATGGATAGGGGAACATATCCAGTGCATAAAATTTCGGTTTAGCAGGGTCCTCACCCGTTTTAAACGTTTTATTTGCATCCCAGTATTGCTGCCAACTTTTTTCCATGACTTGTGGCTGATAGCCGTGTTTCGGCTGGTTATTCTCACTCATCTATTGTTCCTCCTTCAGGTTATTCGCTTTAGCTTTAATTGCAACAAAAAAACCTCAGCATCCCGTAGCGTTTGCAGCGCTAGGGACGAGAGGTTGAATTCCCGTGGTACCACCCTAGTTAGCGGACGAACGTGCTTCGTCATCCACTCCCTTTGGACCTGTAACGGCGGTTAACCGATGCGGATTTCCATTCCTGAACCCAAGCTTTATACAAGCAGGTTAAACAGAATGGTGTAATCACCGCATTTCTCCAAGGCGAGTTCGCAAATCACTGTCAACCGGCTTGCACCAACCGCCGGCTCTCTGTTATGTACAGGAATTACTACTGATCCTTATCATCGAAATATGTATACAATATCGGGACCATTATATAAAAAAGTACGCTCAAAGTCAATATTACACGTTATAATCGCCATCTTGAAGTCCACGGTACGTACCGTTCATAACGCTGGTTGCTGTTCAGGATAACCGAAAACGCTCAATGCCTTCCTCCAGATTATGAATGGTCCAATTCACATGTTCCTGATTATCATATTGACGATAAGCGCACTCAATGCGCAGCACCAGATCAAAGTACAAGTCATAGAGACTTCTTCTTTTCAGCTCACTTTCAGTCGTAATCGCATGCCCATACCCTTTCACAAAACCGGGTGTATAGTTAAAATGGCTGAAATAATGCTCCATCAGAGGGTCTGCCCACAGTGAACGTTCAAAATCAATAATCGCTGTGATGCGACCCGCGTCCACTAGTACATTGCCATCCCACAGATCCCAACTCACAAGCACAGGTTCTTTGACATCGTCCAGTGCATTTGATTTTTCTTCAATCAGGCGTCTCAATTCAGGGTAATCGATCGAAATTGTAATCCCCGCTTCTTCACCGTCGGTAAGAATGTCATCCATCAGATTCATAAATGCCTCTTTCCATGTGGAATATCGCTGTTTTTGCTCCGAGAAATATCCAAACTTCTCGCCTTTGATTTCATTAATTCGACGATTGTACCGACCGAGCTGGTGTTCAATGGCCTCCTGCTCTTCCGCAGAATATTGATCCTTGACCTGATTATAGGGTGTTCCAGACATGTACTCCATGATAAAATAACGCGCTGAAGCCATAGTTAACGAATCATCATAAGCCAGCACTTGGGGTACGGGAACATCCTGTATCTCCGTGATGAGGCGTAGTACCTCAACTTCGGCAATCATGAGATCCTGTTCACAGCGCATCAGATTTGTCGAAGCTGACGGTGCAATTTTGAGTACCACTCGCTGTGCGTCACTCAGTGTAATGAGATATGCATGATTGGCCCAGCCATCCACCATTTCCTTGTAGTCCTGTATACTTGCAGAGAAATGCTGCTCTATTATGGCATTCAACTGTTCTGACGTAAGTCTTGTTTTATATGTACTTTCCATTTCTACACCTCACATTGACAATTGATTTATTTTCTCAGAAAACGCTTTCTATCCGACTATTATCGCCTCCTTTACTTTAACTGGCAATACTTTTTGTCACGTCGTTATGTCTTTTCTTGCATTCCTCTACCCTATTTAAGACTATTGCTATTCATTCTCCATAAAAAATCAAACAAAAAACTGCCCTTATGCACCATAAGGACAGTTCTCATTATTCGCTCTTACTTCACAGCCACGTAGAACAAGCGCTGTGCGCTGTCTCCAGCTTCTTTCCATTCAAAATCCGCATATACCTTCACGTCTCTAAAACCTGCCTTGGACAACTCAAGCTTCATCCAGTCCGGGTTATATGCACGCTGGACATGAACTTCTTCAAACCGCTGATACATATCCTTGCTACCATCATCCACACGCGAAAAAATACTGAGATGATGTTCGATCTCACAGCGATCCTGATCCAGATCACATGTCCAAATATACGACACGGAGCGCTCATCCAGTACAAAAGGCTGCTCTTCATCATAACGAATAAGGGTATTGGGATGATGCACATCAAACAGGAACGTTCCATCAGGCTTCAGCATCTCGTATGTCCGCTGGAATGTTCGAACGACATCTTCTTGTTCAAGCAAATAATTAACACAATCACAGAAAGATATCACCGAATCCACTGGTTCCGGAACTCGCCATTCCCGCATATCCTGCTGCACCCAACGGACACTGCCCTCGCGATACAAGCGATGACCCTGAGGCGTAGCCTCCATCTTGCTGCGCGCAACCGACAGCATATCTGATGAGAGGTCAATGCCTGTAACTTCGAAACCGGAGTTCACGAGCGGGATCGTAATGGAGCCCGTTCCACAGCCAAGTTCAGCGACACTTTTGGGCATTCCATGCTTTTCCCATGCTGTTCTTGCAAACCTTATCCAGTCCGGATAAGGCATATCTTCCATTAATTCATCATACACATAGGCAAATTTCCGGTAAGACATGTCAGGCACCGCACTTTCAATTTCATTTTCGAATTGATCTATATAAGTTGAACCAAAGAATATTTACACTGGACACTCCAATGACAGAACAACCTTCCGATCGCTGTTATCCCCAGATTTTTTTTATTCCTTTTATAAAGGTTTAAATCCGGGGATAAAGGCGAACGCTCCGCTTCTTCAGGTTCTTTCTGTCCTCTCCGTTTCGTGTAAATGTTTAGTTCAATTTATATAACAAAAGAAAAAGCAGGGGCATCCGGTGTTTACCCAGCCTATCCCTGCCTTATCCGAGTTCCATATTACAACTATTTAATCAGGAAGATTACTTATTTTCACTTTGATCCGCAGGAGCAGATTCGGACAGATACGTCCAGCTTTCCTTTTGGACCACCAATCCGTCTTTCATCAATTTGCCCAAGGCACGCTTGAAAGCAGACTTACTGATGCCAAAGCGCTGCTTGATGATATCCGGCGGAGTTGCATCCGAGTAAGGCATGCCGCCCATAGGACGTTCTTTCATGAAAGCGAGCAGCTTGTCTGCATCTTCGTTACGTCCAACTTGTTTGAGTTGAGTCATGGCCAGATTCACACGTCCGTCTTCACGTACCAGTGTCACCCGACATTTCACTTTCTCACCAAGACGCAGCATATGACTACGTTCGGATGAATGAATCATACCAATCGCGCCAAAGCCCAGTACACCGCCCTCTACAAGTACAAAAGTACCCATCTGCAGTGGCTTGTATACCGTCGCTTCAACCCACTCGTTTAACCATGAAGTTGGCGCATGGAAAGACAATGGTGAAAGCTCACGTTCCCCGGCCAATTTGGCACGCAGACGTCCCTGCTTGTCATGTTCCATGATTACAAAGACTTCATCCCCCACTTGAGGACGCAGTTCTTCCAATTCAGGCAATTCACGAATAGGAAGCAGCAATTGCCGTCCAAGGCCCATTTCCAGGAAACAGCCCAGTCGTGGGTGAACATCAGCCACAACCAGTCGTGCCATTTCGCCCAGCATGAGATAAGGCTTTTTCATCGTTACGGCCAGACGATCTTCTGTATCAAAGAATACAAATACCTCAAGCGTCTCACCAATTTTAATATCCCGTGTTAACTCGGTGTAGTGAAGCAGTACATCTTCCGATCCTGTCGTCAAAAAGAAGCCAAACGGAGACACTTCACGTGAAACCGGCAAAGAGACGACTGTTCCAGCAATCAAACTCATACAGTTTCCACCACTTTGGCATCAGACCATAGTCGTTCAATGTTGTAGTATTCACGCTCGTCACGGTGGAAGATATGAACAACAACATCGCCCATGTCCATCAATACCCAACGTGCGGAATCCATACCTTCGATACCTTTGATCGTCGCTCCGGCTGCATGAGCCTGTTTGCGAATTTCAGTGGCAATGGCTTGTACCTGTGTATCGGAATTCCCGTGACAAATAACAAAATAATCTGCCACCAGGGAAACATTAATCAGATCCAACGCTACAATGTTGGATGCCTTTTTGTCGTCAGCGGCAGCAACCGCCATATTCATAAGTTCTTTCGATGATACTGTCATGAACCAACCTCCATAATCTATAATTGTGCAATTAAGTCATTCCGCGAAAGCATGGTCAAAGGATAGATGACACGTCGTTGCGAGATCAGCAAGCTGATCGTCGAATCGAATCCGGCAATTAAACCTTCCTCCAGACTACGTTCAGCCTGTTCGCGAATGTGATCCACTCCCGGGAAATCCCGTCCCGGTTCAATGTAATCGGCAAGACATACCACTTTGTCCAGCAAGCTCATGCCTACCCGACCCGAGGTATGCCACCGGATGGCATTAATAACTTCGGAATCTTCCACACCGTAATCACGCTTGGCTACAAAAGCACCGACTTCGGAATGCCAGAGCTGCTTGTCATGTTGCAGAAGTTCCTGGTTTAATCCGTTATCACGGATGACCGCTTCCATCTCCGCTACGGGCCAGTACTTCGCCACATCATGCAATATCGCTGCCAGATCCGCTTTTACAGGATCAGCCCCGTATTTTTCAGCCAACATTACTGCCGATTCCATTACACCCAGTGTATGCTTCCAGCGTTTTTCCGGCATTTGTCCGGATACGGCTTGAATCAGTTCCTCACGGCTTAGTGCCATATAAACCGCTCCTTACAATGTATTGGTGCACCTCATCAGGAATCATGAAGCGTACCGAATGTCCTTTGGCCAGACGTCTGCGCACGGCTGTCGATGAAATATCGACCAAGGGCATCTCGGCCAGCAAGACCCGATCCTGTAACTCGTCTGGTAAATCATCCAGATGTAACTGGAAGCCCGGCCGACCAACTCCGATAAAGGTTAAGCGTTCGGCAAGTTCTTCAATCTGCTCCCATTTGGGAAGATAGTTCACCATATCCGCCCCGATAATGAAATAAAATTCATGTTCAGGATGGCGACGCCACAGTTCCTTCATCGTATCAATGGTATAAGACACTCCACCCAATTCCATCTCGATACCCAGCACCTCATATTGCTGCACACCCTTCACAGCCGCTTCCGTCATATCGAGACGTTGCTGTCCCGAAGCTCCGGCTCCGCGTTTGTGAGGTGGAACATGGGAAGGCATGAACCAGATCTCATCCAGTGCATGTGAATCCCTTGCCGCTTCAGCTGCCAGGAGGTGTCCCATGTGGATCGGATCAAACGTACCACCCATGATGCCGATCTTCACCTGCGTCACGCTCCCTTATCTAGGTAGTTCGATTTGTTTGTTATCGCGAGATTCTTTGTACAGGATGATTGTGTTACCGATGAGTTGTACAAGCTCACTTCCCGTTTCACGGGCAACTTCTTCTGCCATCTCTTTTCTGTCCTCGTCATTGTTGTTCAACACTTGCACTTTCATCAATTCGCGCTTCTCAATCGCATCTTCGATGTGACGGAACAGGTGCTCGTTGGTTCCACCTTTACCAATCTGAAATACAGGGGTCAGGTGATGTGCCTGTGACCGCAAAAAGCGCTTTTGTTTACCGTTTAACATGAATACTCCATACTCCTTATGTTGAGCAGGCCCTGATCGACAGCGCAAAAACTGTCCGGACCTGACCATTCAATTATTATTTTTCAATGGTAAAAATGATCACTGAGTACACAAGGTGACTCCGATTGCAGTACCATCTTCCGATCGCTGTTATCCCCAGATTTTTCTGATCCCTTTTCACAAAGGGAAAATTCGGTGATAAATGCGACCACTTCGTTTCTTCAGATTGGTTCTGCACTCGTCGTCTGCATGTACTCTTAATATCATTTTCACACTTTAAAACTGTTTAGTACAGCACGTCTCATCGTTTCCACAGGAGCGGGAATGCCGAGCCAATGTTCAAAGGCCACTGCGCCCTGATATACAAACATACCCAAACCACCGTGCACCGTGCATCCTCGCATCCGCGACTCTCGAAGCAGACGGGTCTCCAGCGGATTGTAGATCAGATCACTCACCGCTGCGCCTTCAAGGATCAGTGCAGGATCAACCGGTACGTCATCCACATGAGGATGCATTCCGGCAGCCGTTGTGTTAATCACGATATCAGCCGTAGCCAGTACCGTTGCAGCATCTTCCATGCCACTGCCCGAGATTTCTCCCAAGCCATGGCCCCGCAAGTCCGAAGCAAGTGCAATAGCCCTGTCCGCTGTACGGTTCAGAATGTGGATCTGCTCAGGCTTCTCCAGTGCAAGTGCATATATGACACCTCTCGCTGCTCCACCTGCTCCTAGTACAGCAATACGTTTACCCGCAAGCTCAGGCACAGCCTCTTCCTTCAGCGATCGGACATAACCAATACCATCCGTATTGTACCCTGTCAGTGTTCCACCTTCATTAACGATGGTATTCACCGCACCAATCAGGCGAGCACTTTCATCGATCACATCCAGATACTGCATCACCTGCTCTTTGTGCGGGATGGTGACATTGACACCACGATAGCCCAGTGCCACAATTCCCCGAACTGCCGCTTCCAGTTGATCCGGATGAACATGCAGTGGCATATACATTCCATTCACTCCTGCAGCCTGCAGAGCCGCATTGTGCATTGCCGGAGACTTGGAGTGAGCAATAGGATCACCCATAACACCAAGCAACACGGGAAGTGAAGAGTTGAATTTGTTCTGCTCAGACATAGGTCCGCCTCCGATCCATCTGATGTACAGCTTCTGAGATTACTAGATCAAGGATGGGCGGATCTGTACACGAATGCCTTTTGGAGCATGAACAGCAACAAGCGCTCCAATATCGCCATTAACCTTAATCCAGCCCAGACCCGAGATGAATACATCCGATTGACTGCCGCGTTTGATGCGGAATTCATGTCTGGTCCATTCAGCCATCTCTGCTGCATCCTCACGGGTTGGCGGAGACAACAATTCTCCCAGATGGTCGCGGTACAGATCATCTGCACGCTCCAGCTTCGTCCGGTGAATATCAAGCGCAGTGCTGATAAAACAAGTGAACGACTGGCGATCACCTTCCACAAAGTCAAATCGAGCCATGCCGCCAAAGAACAGCGTCTGACCGGAATTCAACTGATACACAGCCGGTTTAAGCGGTTTTTCCGGCATGATGGCAGCCAGATCCTTACGCGAAACAATCTCACTGAAACGCCATGGATACACGATTCCAGGCGTATCAATGATATATTTTCCATCATCCAGCGGAATGTTCACCATATCCAGCGTTGTTCCCGGATAACGGGATGTGGTCAGTTCCTGCTCCAGATCGCTGTAATCACGAATCAGACGGTTAATCAGTGTGGATTTACCCACATTGGTACCGCCTACCACGTACACGTCACGATCTTCGCGATACGTTCCTACAAGCTCAAGCAGTCGGTCGAAGCCCTGATTTTGCTTTGCACTGCACAAGACTACATCCACGGTACGCAAACCCTGTTCTTTGGCTTGCTTTTGTACCCAGTTGCGAATCTTGTTCCAGTTGGTTACTTTCGGAAGCAAGTCCGTTTTGTTCACAGCAAGCAATACCGGATTGTTGCCTACAAAACGTTGCAGACCAGAGATAATACTGCCATCAAAGTCAAACAAATCAACGATATGGATGACAAGTGCATCCTTATCCCCGATTTTGCTAAGCAGCGCCAGGAATTCGTCCTGATCCACCGTAACGGATGATGACTCATTGTAGTTTTTGATACGGAAACAGCGTTGGCATATAACCGGTTCACGATCCAATGCCTTCTCGGGGATAAACCCTGGTAATTCCGAATTTTCTGTTTGCAGATGCACGCCGCATCCGCTGCACCTTACGGCAAGGTTGCCGTTATGCGGTTCTGTCATTTCTTCTTTTCCTCCTCAAGCCATAAGCCTTTCTTGCGTAAACTCGTTAGAGCAATCCGTTCCACGCGTCGATTGAAGCGGGTCATAAAACCTTCGTCCCCAATGGAGATTGGCAGTACCAGAACGGTATATAACCCCATTCGGTTCCCTCCATAGACGTCCGTAAGCATCTGATCACCTACTACAATCGTTTTTTCAGGAGATAACTCCATCATTTTCATTGCTCTACGAAACGGTACATTCGATGGTTTGCGTGCACTATGCACAAACTGGATATCCAGCGGGGTCGCAAACAGGGATACACGATTCAAATTGTTATTGGACACAATCATTAGCTTGAAACCTGCCTCTTTCACACGTGCAAACCATTCAATCAGTTCGGGCGTAGCGTCAGGGGCTTTGGCTCCAACGAGTGTGTTATCCAGATCAGTTATAATTCCACGGTAGCCTTGAGCGTACAGCTCTTCCAGATTAATGTCAAAAACCGTGTCTACACGCAGCTTGGGCATTAACATTTTAAACAAAGAAGTCACCTCAGTTTCATACGACACACTATATCACAAATCCGTCTTTCCTGAAAATGCATACAGCGCCTGATGGCATAGGAAAAAAGGAAAAACGGGACGGGCAACAACTATGCCCGTTCCGCTTTCAGTTCCTTCCGCAGCTTCAAGGCGGTCTGATAGACGCCCTTCCAGTCGTCGGCAGTTACGGACGCCGGACTGTAACGAGTCTGTTCAAACTTCGTGAGAAGCTCATACAATGTTGCTTCTGCAGCAGGTTTTGCCTGGCTCCAGCGGGCTACCGATTCACGAAGTGTCTCGTCTCCGCTCCGGGTCAACCCTTTGCGTTTCACATACTGAATCCAACGCTCGGTCTCTGCCACTACCTTCTGTTCAGGGGTGAGCGGTCCACCTGTCCGTAGACGAAGCAGGAAGAATCGCATGGAGAAACGATTACGCCAGAACATGTATGCTACCCACAATACTATAATGGCTCCTGCAGCCCAGATAACAAAAGTTGGGATGGCAGACGAAGTCTGCTCAGGTGCAGGGGTCTGCTCTTCCTCTTGTACCGGCTCCTCTTCTGGCTCTTCTTCAGGCTCATCTACAGGTTGTACATCAGGCTGTTCCGTCAGCAGCGGCATATCAAAGCCCGGCGTTGCTTCAACAGGAATCCAGCCATACTCACCAAAATAAACCTCTGCCCAGGAGTGTGCATCTGCATTGGTAACGGTGTAGGTCGTCTCAATCTCCGCACCAGGTTGACGTGGGGCCTGCATGTCCGAATTCAGGGACAATTGTCCAGGCGCATAACCTTTAACCCACCTTGCAGGAATGCCCTCCGAGCGCGCCATCATCACCAGCGCAGTGGAGAAATAGTCACAGTAGCCTTCCATAATATCAAACAGGAAACCTTCCACAAAGTCGTTGCTTACTTTTCGAGATAAATCCGGATTGTTTGTGTATTCAAAATTAGTTTGTAAATAGTTTTGCAGTAATGCCACTTTTTCATACGGAGTATTCGCAGATGCCGTTATCTCGGCTGCCAGATTCGACACCCGGTCAGGGAAACGGGATGGTAACTGCAAGTACATATCATCTGCCGGATTACTGTTATACAGATCTTCAAATGACTTCGTACGGAGCTCATCTTCCACAATCACAGGGGCTTCCGATACGATAGTATACGTCTTGGGATACTGTGGTTGCTGACGGTCTGTCACCACATGCAGTTCAGCCTGTTCAGCATTCCACAACATCCGTTCCGTTCTGTCCTCACCATTAATCGAGCTCACTTCCGAGATCGAATAAGCACCAAAGAGAATCGGATAGACATTATCATTCAGCATCGTTACATTCTGAGTCACTTGTTTGGTATTCACATTACCGGATTCTTGGTTCTCCAGAGGCTGTCCGGCTTGAACATTCTCTGTCGTACCCCGTCCACGGTCATCCCAACCTGTGCCTGTATACTCTGCACGTGTCTCACCGCGCCAGTAACTACGCTCATTGGTCGTGACAGACATGACAGGGGTATAGTCGAAGTTGAATCCTCCACCAAGCTGATTGTCTTCCCTGCTGTATCCCGATTCGGTAGCCGCGGGAATATCAAGGTTTCCGTTACCAGCCTGACTTGTGGAAGTTCCGGTATAGTTACGCCATGCCGTATATGGGTCCGTCAAGGTGGGGGGAATCTCAGGCATATTAACGCTGGCTACAATAATCAAAGAAAAGATAATGGCAATATTGGCCAGGACTTTATAAGGATACCGGATGATTCGTTTCCAACCTTGTGGATACTGTAGCTGATAGTTACGGAAATGCTGACATACGAGCCATCCCATCCCCGCAAACATCACCCACGCGATTTCAATCCAGAGTGGAATCTGAGTGAAAGAATCGAGAATCCCCATCGAAATGATGTTAACACCCAAAAAAACAAGAATGCGACGTGTGGTGGTCACGAGTCGAAGCGCAGCTTCAAGCATCACCCATGCACACAGGGAGAACCAGATGTACGGCGTCATGTGTAATATGAATTGCTCCGCTCGGTCCGTTAAAGAGCCATAAGGGATGTATACCGTATAATCAATTAGCGTTTTATGCAAAATGTAACCAACAACGACCGCCTTGATGATCGCCCGATAGATCGTTTTGAAGGGCAGAATGACCTCCAGCACACTGACCGCTGCAAGTGTCCATAACACCAGAGAAGTTGTCTCCGTGTACCACGATTCCTGCGTAAATGAAATCCACTGCATTCCAATCAGGAAAATCCAGAGCAATGACGCTGCATGATACCAGGATCGTTTGCCTGTAACACTTTCATTTCCTTTTGTACTCATACAGAACCTCCCCCCATCACCGTTGGAAGCTCCTGCAAGTGAGAAACAGTGAATGACCTCGTGCCTCTTCCACGCAACATGGCATTCCACTCGGCACTCCGGCGGGATTCACTGGTATCGATCAGAATATGACATGGAGTCATACCCCGCGTATCGGCCCAGCGCAACAGTTCCATTATTTTTTCATCCTTCTGGGGAGAAATCACAACAAAGTAAGCTCCCTGAGGCAGTTGACGTGCGATTCTTTCCACGCCGGGCAACAAATGGGTATCCTGACCGTTATATTGAATATCCACCAGATGATGCATCATCTTCTGTCGTTCCATCAGACTTTCACTGGGGGCCATGAAGGATGTCTGGTCTGACAATGTCAACAACCCCATCCCCATTCGTTCCCTGACACCATACTCCAGCAGAGAAGCAGCCGTGGAAACGGCAATTTCAAATGCATCCCCATGTTCATAACTTGATGCCAGCGCATCCAAAACCAGAACGGTTTTGGGCACAGACTCATGTTCAAACTCCTTGGACTTCCAGTTCCCTGTCTTTGCCGTTGCATTCCAGTGAATGCGGGAAAGTCGATCTCCGTATACGTAGTCACGTACACCATTGATCTGAGTGGTCTCTCTCCGTGAGCGGGTTAACGCCGTCTGAGGACCGGATAACCGTGATTTGCGGTCGTAAAGCTGCCAATATGGAATAAATACCGTTCTTGGCAGTACGCGAAACTCACCTTTGGCCTTAAACTTTCCTCGATGTTCAATCAGTCCAAATATGTCCTCGCTGGCACATTCCGTTTCTGAAAAAACATACTTCCCCCGCTCAAGTGGCGGCGTCTGGAATGACAGTTCCCCATTACCTCGCATATTGGGAATCAAACTTTCCTTGAACGACCACGATTCTCCGTTATGCCGATGCAGCATTTCACG
The DNA here is from genome assembly GCF_037979415.1 of Paenibacillus sp. FSL H7-0940. Taxonomy (NCBI): domain Bacteria; kingdom Bacillati; phylum Bacillota; class Bacilli; order Caryophanales; family Paenibacillaceae; genus Paenibacillus; species Paenibacillus sp. FSL H7-0940. The sequence goes on along the minus strand of NZ_CP150280.1, from coordinate 675,395 downwards.
CACAACAACATAGGGAAGCGGGAGGAATCCCGGAATCGTCAGACTCAGCTGTACTTGAACCTGGTCACCCGCATGCAGCAATTCTTCGTGGTCTGGACCAGAAGATAACCTACGAACTCCTTGAGCACGTCTTACCCCGCTAAATCCAGCAATGGCAAGGTATACACAGAGCAGGGTCACCATCGACAGCAACATAAGGGATGTCTTCCCGCCCTGAAACAAAACATAAGCCAGACAGCACATCCACACCATTGCGATGCTCCATACGCGTGGGTGGCGTAACCCTCTATTCACTGTTCTCAAAAGCGGCTTCATGAACTATTGCCCCATGGAGACGGGCACGCGTACTTGCTGGAGTACGGCATTCAAAACGGCCTCGGAACTCATACTGTCCAGTCTCGATTCGGGACGAAGCACAATACGATGAGAGATCACATAAGGGGCCATCGTTTTCACATCATCCGGAAGCACATAATCACGTTCCTGCAAGAATGCAAAGGCTTTTACGGCCATCATGAACGATATGGCTGCCCGTGGGCTGGCACCCAGCAAAACAGATGGGTGGGAGCGAGTTTGACGAACAACATCAAGCAAATAGTCCATAACCGGATCACCGATAAAGACCTCTTTAATCTCCTGCTGAATTGCCGAGATCTGGTCCATATGAGTCACGGATTCAAGGCGATCTACAGGCTGACCGAGCTGATGCTGTTTCAATAGGATTTTCTCAATTTCCTTATCGGGATAACCTAGACTTATTTTCAACATAAACCGGTCGAGTTGTGCTTCCGGCAACGTATACGTACCTTCAAAATCAATCGGATTCTGAGTTGCACAGAGCATGAATGGATGTGGCAGATCATACGTATCGCCATCAACGGTTACGCTGCGCTCCTCCATCACTTCGAGCAGAGCCGATTGAGTTTTTGTTGTGGCCCGGTTAATCTCATCAGCTAGCAAAATGTTGGTCATCACAGGACCTGGCCGGAAATAAAAACGTTCATCCTTCGGATGAAACACAGATACGCCCGTAATATCACTAGGTAAAATATCAGGATTACATTGAATACGTCGGTACTCACCGCGCATGGATTTCGATAATGCCTTGATTAACTGCGTTTTGCCAGTTCCCGGTACGTCTTCAATCAGAACGTGCCCGCCTGCAAGCAAAGCTGTAAGTAAAAGTTGAATTTCAAAGGATTTCCCCATAATGCAGGATTCCAGATTAGAACGAACTGCGGATATGATTTGGATCGACTCTTTGCGCACAGGCATGTGGTCTAACCTCCTAAAAAAGCATACAGATTTCCTTTTATTGTACATGATCCAGAGTCACGAGTACACTCGAAGGAACTCACAATTTGTTTCCAGCCCGTCAGATTCACCGCAGTTCACGCATGAATACGACAAAAAAGCCCCGGATAAAAGTTATCCGAAGCCTCTGTTGAATCGCAATATGTTCAAGGAGATTTCTCATTCTATGTTAGCCTTTTGGTCTAACCACCAATGCCGCGAGAAAAGAAAAGATGATCGCTGACGATATTCCCGCCGCAGTCAGATCAAAAATCCCTGTAATCACACCCAGCCATCCCTCTTTTTCCAACTCCGTCAATGCCCCGTGCACTAAGGAATTACCGAAACTTGTGATGGGGATGGTAGCACCCGCACCTGCAAATTTAACCAAGGGGTCATACACGCCAAATGCATCCGCAAGCGCACCTGTCACAACAAGTGTACTCATGGTATGAGCTGGCGTCAGTTTAACCCCATCCATTAGAAGCTGTCCGACAACACAGATTAAACCGCCAACGATAAATGCCCACAAGAACTGCATTACCTTTATCCCTCCTTTTCTATGGCTACCGCATGTGCAATACAGGGAATACTTTCACCCTGCTGGTACGAAATTGGAGACAACAGTGCCCCAGTAGCTACGACGAGCACCCGCTTAAGATCACCCTTCTGCATTCGGTTCAAAATATGACCATAGGTGACGGTGGCAGAACATCCGCAGCCACTTCCCCCGGCAACCACATAAGGCTGTTTCTCCCGATCATAGATCATCAGGCCGCAGTCATTAAAAACTGTCTGTTCCATGGGAATGCCTTCTTTTTGCAAAAGCTCTTTCGTAATTGGCAGACCGACGGAAGCCAGATCCCCGGTCACAATGAGATCATAATAGCCGGGTTCCAATCCCGTATCCCTGAAATGAGAGATTATAGTGTCGGCTGCTGCTGGCGCCATGGCTGAACCCATATTAAAGGGATCTTTGATACCCAAATCCATAATGCGTCCAATGGTGGCTTTGGTAACAACGGGACCATCACCCGTTCGGGAGACCACACCACACCCTGCTCCTGTGACGGTATATTGCGCATAAGGCGGCTTCTGTGAGCCATACTCCGTCGGATACCGAAATTGTTTCTCCACCGTACAGTTGTGGCTCACCGTTCCTGCAAGAACATAATCGCCAGCTCCGGAGTCAACAATCATGGACGCTAACGCTAACGTTTCCATGGAAGTAGAACAGGCTCCAAAGACACCCAAGTAAGGCACACCCAGTTTTCGCGCTGAAAAGGAACTGCTGATAATCTGGTTCATCAGATCTCCACCCACAAAAAATTGAAGCTCTTCCTTGGTGATATTTGCATTTATCAAAGCCAATTGGGAGGCCTGTTCGAGCAGTTTGCGTTCTCCCTTTTCCCACGTTTTCTCGCCGATCTCGAGGTTGTCGTAGACATAATCGAAATCAGATGACAATGGACCCTCGCCTTCTTCTGGTCCTACAACTGCGGATTTACCGATGATCCGCGGACGATTCTCAAACTGCCATGTCTGGCGACCCAATCGTTTCACAGGTGCCCACCTCCAAATCCCAAAAAGGCATAAACGATCCCTACGACAAATGCTGCCACGACACCAAACACAATAACGGAACCAGCAAGTTTAAACATGTTGGCCCCTACACCGAGCACCAGTCCTTCAGCCCGATGTTCCAGTGCAGCAGAACACATGGAATTGGCAAATCCGGTAACCGGCACAGCCGTTCCCGCTCCTGCCCATTGAGCCATTTTATCGTAAACGCCGAGACACGTTAGAATAACCGATATGAGAATCATGACCGCTACCGTAGGACTGGAAGCTTCCTTCGATGTCATGTCGAAACCGGCCATAAAAGCCTCTTGAATGGCCTGTCCAATCAAACAGACGGTACCCCCAACCAGAAATGCTTTGAGGCAATTTTTCAGGATTGGACGAGGCGGCTCATGTTTTTTTGCGACTTTTTTGTACTCCTTTTCATCCATGGACAGGGACGACGATTTTTTTTCGCTTCCGGATGCAGATTGAGCTGGCAATATACAAGACCTCCTCTATGTGAAAATGGTTCAAAGCTACGGCTGAATGCCAATGTGTGTAATCCTATATTCATTGTTTGTTAATAATCGGAAGGTTATGTATCCGGCGACAGACAGCATATGTTTCCAACAAGATTATGTTGTGAAAGCAAAGTGGGAATACGCCGGATCTGAGGACTTTTAGATAGTCTATAAATAAAGAAGAACAATCACGAGCAAGATAAAAAGAACGATAAACAGTACTTTTTCCGTGCCCTCTTCTGGAGGCTTCATTGGATATTTAGCTCCTTCCTGTAGACAGACAAACAAATATTGAAATAAGAACTTCACAAAATGATGACATCTCCTCCATATATTCATATTCATTGAAGTGGTTTCAGGACTACGACTACAGCGGATAGAGTCATGAAACTTGGACACGGTAAGTGCCCAAAATATGCCTTAAATACGTGACATAAACATGGACAATCACTTGCGCAAGGTTCATACTGTAATGTGACCAGTGGTTAAATAACAAGTCCTCAGCATATTAAAGTGCGTGTTCAAAAAGATAAAAGACTTTTTGAACTACATCTTAAAGGACAACAGGCGGGTAGCCGTTCTACTGTGACCTGAAATACATACCAACAGAGGAGTTGTTGACACATGAATGAAAAAACGATGGATATGTTTCGTACGTTGACGGAATTTCCTTCAGCATCCGGTTTTGAACGTGAGCTTCGCGGCTGGATGAAAGATAAGCTTTCCGCTTATACCGATGAGTTCGTCCAGGATCGCCTGGGGAGTCTATTTGGTGTATTACGCGGGGAGGAATCCGGTCCTAAAGTTATGGTAGCCGGACACTTTGACGAAGTAGGTTTCATGACTACTGGCATTACCGAAACAGGTATGATCAAGTTCCGTCCACTGGGTGGATGGTGGAGTCAGGCTGTACTGTCTCAACGATTGGAAATCATCACACCTGATCGTCGGATTACCGGAGTTGTAGGTTCTACACCTGCACACTTGCTGGACGAGTCCCAGCGGAACAAACCTGTGGATCTGAATTCCATGTATCTCGATATTGGAGCAGACAACCGTGCGGAAGCAGAATCCTGGGGCATTCATCCAGGGATGCAGATCGTGCCGATCTGTGAATTTACGCCTATGGCGAACCCGAAAAAAATTATGGCCAAAGCGTGGGATAATCGTTACGGCGTAGGACTTGCACTTGAACTGGTTGAAGCGCTGCACAAGGAAAAACTGCCTAACACGCTTTATGCTGGTGCAACGGTTCAGGAAGAGCTGGGGCTTCGCGGTGCACGTACGGCGGCCAATCTGATTCAGCCTGATATCTTCTTTGCACTGGACTGTAGCGCGGCGAATGATATGACAGGTGACAAACAGTCATTTGGACATATCGGAGAAGGCGCATTGCTTCGTATTTTTGACCCGGGTATGTTCACCCATCGCGGAATGGTGGAATATGTTCAAGATACGGCTTCATCCAATCAGGTTAAAATGCAGTATTTCATCTCACCAGGTGGTACCGATGCAGGTCAAGTTCACCTGAGTGGCATTGGTGTACCATCAATAGTTGTTGGTATCTGCGCACGTTATATCCATACCTCTTCTTCCATCATTCATACGGATGACTACGATGCGGCCAAAGAACTGATCGTGAAACTGGTCAAAGGTCTTGATCGGACAACGATGAATACCATAATTAATAACGCGTAGTAAAGGTTAAACGGAAAGTCCTTAAATAGGATGTACCTGAAAGAGATGTCCCGTCAGACCGGGATGTCTCTTTTTTTGTAATCAACTAGATTAATAGGTCGAACATTATGGAGAATGCCACATAAGATATACGATAATGGAAGATCAATAACCAAACACCAACCAGTGGGGGACCTGTTATGGCAGTGGGAAGGAACGGAAAATCAAATAAAGGTTCTAACAAAAAACCAAACGCTGCTAACACCCTCCTTAATGGAAGCCTCAAAGGGAAAAATCTCGAACTGATTGTAGCGGCGCTATTGGTGAGCGGAAAGTTGAGAGTGGATGCCGTCACGTTGTTTCGTGAGGCTACATTGGTTGTAGAATTGGTTGGTCAATATAAAACACTTCAAAAGGTCACACCCTCCAATTCAGACAAACTGGTACAATTCCTGGATGAAACTGGCGGCGATATGACGCTTAATGATGTTATACAGGCATTTCAGCAGAGGATCAATTCTTAATGGCCAAGAAATGAGGTGGACATCATGTCCGAGTTTGATGGAACCGGGTTTGCCGAACTGTTAATTGTGCTTATTCTTGTTGTTTTATTTGTATTTGGCTCCTCCGATATTGAAAGTTTATCCAGCACTCCAACAGCGACTTGATCTCATAACCCTCTTCTCATGGCTTACAGGTAAAATAAGATAAGAGAAATACCAGTCCTTATGTAGGACTGGTATTTGGTCATTACAGAAATAATGGCGAGAACGCGAACCACGCCAAAATGAGTGTGAGCACAATGCAGACATTCTCTACAACGGCCCCACGCTTGGTCCCTGTACTCATCAGATTCACCCGTATGCGCCACTTGAGCGGTGGTAACGGACGAATACCCCGATTGGTGAGTGAATCGGCCAACAGATGCATCGCATATGCCGTGCCTCCCGCTACCCAGATCTCCGGGCCCTGCTGCTGGGTCGTGCTGTAGAGTAAACCAGCCCATACCGCAGTTCCATATAAGGTATGCGTTAATCCCCTATGAGTTAGCGTGGTGCACAGCATAAGCAGGCTGCCTGCAATCAGATTCCACGGTGCAAATGCGTGACCATAGAAAACCAGTCCGAGTCCAATCGCAAACATCAACACTTTGCGAAGCGAACGCGAAGGCAGGAATGACACAAGCGCAATGAGGATCGCAAGCAACAGGTTCCATGGTTTGGCATGAACATAGAAGTACACAAATACAGCTGTGGGCAACAGAATCGTCTGTAACAACCTGATCAGACTGTTAGGTAAGGCTCTGGATACCAGCAGCGAATTTGGCTCATCAATGTCAGGCAATAACGAACCAATCAGTGCAACCGTAACTGCCGGGGCTGTCACTGGCATACCGGCCAACTGCAGAACAGAAAGCGACACGCCTGTCCCGATAATAAGGTGGGATCTTCCCATCATGATGCAAAAACGTCCTTTCGAAGAAATCGGGAACAATACGGCCCAGTTCCGATTTTACAACGAAAACAAAATAAGAACAATAGTTCGCATTTCTTATTTGTATGAAAATAAATATAACTTTCTGTGATGGGGCTCACACTATTATATTTATGACTCTTCTATCCTTATTAGTGAATTAAATCACATAAACTGTCGTCAACTACTTGTATAATTTCAAATATAAACCACTAAAATTTTGAGTAATGTACAGCGTCTATTCAAGGAGGCATACACACATGAACGGAAAAAAAGAGAAACTCGTTATCATTGGTAACGGTATGGCTGGAATCAGTACCGTTGAGCAAATTTTGAAATTAACTACGCGATTTGATATTACCGTTTTTGGCACAGAGCCCTATCCTAACTACAACCGCATTATGTTGTCTTATGTACTGGAAGGAAGCAAAACACTGGACGATATCGTGCTGAACGACCTTCACTGGTATGAAGATTACGGCATTACGCTGCACACAGGCACAACGGTTACACGAATCGATGCCGAGACGCACGAAGTTGTGACTGAAGATGGAACTCGCGTTCCTTATGACAAAATTATCATTGCGACTGGCTCCAACTCCTTCATTCTACCCGTCCCGGGACATGACAAAGAGGGTGTTGTCGGTTTCCGCGATATCGCCGATTGCAATGTCATGTTGGATGCTGCCAAACAGTATAAAAGAGCGGCCGTTATCGGGGGCGGACTGCTAGGCCTTGAAGCTGCCAAAGGATTGGTACAACTTGGCATGGAAGTTACTGTAGTGCATCTGATGGAAGATCTGATGGAGCGTCAGCTTGATCCACAAGCTTCAGCCATGTTGAAGGCAGAACTCGAACGTCAGGGTATCCGGTTCAAGATGGGTGCGCAGACTTCCGAACTGCTGGGCGGCGAACGTGTTGAAGGGATACGTTTTGCAGATGATACGGTTCTGAATGTTGATTTTGTGGTCATGGCTGTAGGCATTAAACCCAATACGGCTGTAGCCCGCGAAAGCGGTATGGAAGTGAATCGGGGTATTGTCGTGAATGACTATATGCAGACTTCACTTGAGAATGTGTACTCGGTCGGGGAATGTACAGAGCACCGCGGGGTATGTTACGGCCTCGTTGCCCCATTGTTTGAACAAGGTATGATTCTGGCGAAACATATCTGCGGTGTCGAAACGGCTCCGTATGAAGGTTCTGTAGTATCCACGAAATTGAAAATTTCAGGTGTAGATGTCTTTTCAACCGGTGAATTCATCGACAGTCCAGAGCACACCGTCATTTCGCACAAAGATGACTGGAAACGGACTTACAAAAAAATTCTGCTTCGTGATAATAAAATGGTCGGCGCTGTTCTTTTCGGTGACATTACGGATTCTGCCGAATTGCAGAAACTGATTAAAAATCAAACCGAAATGACCGAGGAATTGTACGGTTCACTCATGGGTACAGGCTGCGGCGGTCATAAGAAAGCAACTTCTGTTGAAACGATGCCCGAGGACGAAATCGTCTGTGGATGTAACGGGGTAACCAAAGGAGCCATTGTTGATGTAATTACAAACCAGGGCCTTACCACTGTTGATGAAATCAAAGCCTGTACCGGTGCAACACGCTCTTGCGGTGGGTGTAAACCGGTTGTGGAACAGATTCTGCAATATGTACTTGGAGACAGTTTCAGTACTGGAGCCAAACAGGGCATCTGCGGATGTACTTCCATGGGTCGAGATGAAATCGTAGCCGAGATTCGTGAAAAAGGATTACAAACGACCAAAGAGGTCATGAATGTACTGGGTTGGAGTCAGCCAGAAGGTTGTTCCAAATGTCGTCCGGCGATCAACTATTACCTTGGCATGATTGCACCAGACACACACGAAGATGAGAAAGAATCCCGTTTTGTTAACGAACGTATGAACGCGAATATTCAAAAAGATGGAACGTATACGGTTGTACCTCGGATGTATGGCGGTGTAACTACACCGGCAGACCTCAAACGCATCGCTGACGTTTCGGTCAAATATGATGTGAAAGCAGTCAAAGTGACTGGCGGTCAGCGTCTCGACTTGATTGGTGTCAAAAAAGAAGATCTGACCAAAGTCTGGGCTGAACTGGATATGCCTTCAGGTTATGCATACGCCAAATCGCTGCGTACGGTCAAAACATGTGTCGGCTCCCAATTCTGCCGCTTCGGTACACAGGATTCCATGGCCATGGGTGCTCGCATCGAACGTAAATTCGAACGTCTGGATCTGCCAGCCAAGTTTAAATATGCCGTCAACGGTTGTCCGCGAAACTGTGCAGAGGCATGTACCAAAGATATCGGTATCGTTGGTAACGACGGAGGCTGGGAGATCTTCATCGGTGGTAACGGCGGTATTAAAGCAAGACTGGCTGATTCCTTATGCAAAGTGAAAACGGATGAAGAGTTGATTGAACTGTGCGGCGCCATCATGCAATATTACCGCGAGACAGGTAACTATCTGGAACGGACGTCCGAGTGGGTGGAACGCATGGGTCTGGAGCATATTCGTTCGGTTGTTGTGGATAACCTTGAGGAACGTAAAGCGTTGATGCAGCGGATTGAATTTGCACTTGAGCATGTTGAAGAACCTTGGCAAAAAGCGATTCGCAATGAAGAAGGCCAAAGTAAAATGTTCCATGGCATCGAAGTATCAGCTCGTCCATAAGTAAGCTTGCAGATTAATACTGCCGGAATGTTAAATATAGATAAGGAGTGGTTTAAGATGACGACAAAACAATCAGGCACCTACTTCCCTGCCGGAGTAGTTGAAGAATTCCTGCCACGAATCGGAAGAGTAGTTGAGATTAAGGATCATCAGCTTGCTGTCTTTCTTGCATCGGATGGTACCATCTTCGCTGCGGATAATCACAACCCCCATCCTAAGGGTGGGCCGCTGGCTGAAGGCATCGTGTCCGGGCATTATCTGTACGATCCGCTGTATGATTGGAAAATTGACCTGACTACAGGTCTTGTGCAAGCACCGGACAACGGTCAAGTACAGATGTATCCGGTAAAGGTAGAGAACGGCCAGGTTTGGATCGAAATATAGCGAAACGTTCAAAGATTGATGCAAAATAATGGGGGAAACCGTGATGTATACACCAAGTGTTGAGGGAATTATTGAAGCTGCGGTTAAAAAACGGGATCAAATGAACGCAAGCCTGTCACGATATATGGTTGCTGCCTTGATGGCTGGTGCCTATGTAGGGCTTGGCATCGTTCTGATCTTCAGTATTGGTGCTCCGCTCCTAGCGGCACAGTCACCACTGCAAACCATGTTGATGGGCATGTCCTTCGGACTCGCGCTCACGCTGGTCATCTTTGCCGGATCGGAACTGTTTACAGGTAACAATATGTTCTTTACCATGAGTACACTGGCAGGCCGAACCACAGTGAATGAAACGCTGAAGAACTGGGGGCTCGTCTTTGTTGGTAACCTGCTCGGCGCAATTCTATTAAGTCTACTCATTGTCGGTAGCGGCCTGTTCAAAACGGCCACACCGGAACATCTGTTATTCGTTGTCTCTGCCAAAAAGATGGCGGCGCCCGTGTCTGAGTTGTTCTTCCGAGGCATTCTCTGTAACTGGCTCGTCTGTCTGGCGATCTGGATGGCAGCTCGCTCCAAAGAAGATATCGCCAAACTTGTTCTCATCTGGTGGTGTCTGTACGCATTTATCGCAAGTGGTTATGAGCACAGTGTTGCCAATATGACTTTGCTCTCTTTATCCTGGCTGCTGCCAAACCACCCGGATACAATCACGATGGCAGGCTGGTTCCATAACATGATTCCGGTAACGCTTGGTAATATTATCGGCGGTGCCCTCTTTGTTGGAATGGCGTACTGGTATACTTCTCCGGTACGAAAAAGAGCATAATTCTTGATTCAACTGCACTTATGTAGCCTAGAGCACAACATCTACACACACTGAAGCCACGATGGATGCCGAACTCACGTTCAGTCACACATCGTGGCTTTTTATTGTTTGTCGATAAGCTGTTACTCTCTCGTACGCTTCCCATTCATCCTCTCGTCCTTCTATAGAGAATTAAAACTTCATTTTACCTTCGTCGCTATCCGCGTTAATCCACAGTTGACATAACTGGCGTATAGTCGATGGATACTCACACTTATACTCAACCAGCAAAGGATGAACGCTTATATGGGAATTCACACGTACTTCAGGTCACTAAACGATCTTGAACGTATTATTCGTACACCTGGCAAATTCAAATTCGAAGAACATAGCGTATCCGCTCATTCCTGGAAAGTGGTACAGTACGCCAAAACGCTCGCAGATATTGAGGAGCAACATGGAACCACCATCGATTGGAAGAAGTTATACGAAATTACGAGCAGTCATGATTATGGCGAAATCTTCATCGGTGATATCAAAACACCCGTCAAACATTATTCACTGGAGCTGCGTTCGATGCTGCAAAAGGTGGAAGAAGGCATGGTTGAACATTTTATTAATGAAAATATTCCTGAAGAGTTCCAGCCTATTTTCCGCAGACAGCTGCGTGAGGGCAAAGACCAATCGGTTGAAGGACTGATTCTCGAAGTCGCAGACAAGATGGATCAGGTATATGAAGCCTTTGCTGAGCTCCAACGTGGCAATACGGAGAAAGAATTTATCGTTATGTACCGTTATGCGTTGGTCAAAATCAAAAATATCGACCTCCACTGTGTGCAGTATTTCCTGGAACAGATTCTCCCCGACATGATCGAAGAAGGTATCCGCTCCCCGTTTGATATTCGCAAAATAACCGAAGAAGCTCTGGCCCAGTAATCAGCTCAAGTCAACATGGTGCTCATCATCCATGGACAGGGCTTTTTTTCGTTCCTGCAATTGCAGTCGGTACTCGCTAGGGTACATGCCCGTTTTGTTTTTGAAGATCCGGCTGAAATAGTGGGAATCACTATACCCTACCGCTCCACCAATAGTCTTGATATCCATATTCTCGTGCGTGACGAGCATACGTTTTGCTTCATTAATCCGCAGACCTGTCATATATTTTAGCGGAGTCTCACCCGTTACTTTCTTAAAACACTTCCCCAGATAGTCCACACTAAAATGCATCTGTCCCGCCATGTCCTGGAGTGTAATCTCATGCATGTAATTCTGCTTCAAATACAACTTAACAGCCTCTACGATATCCTCCGGCTTCACCTGCTCATCCAGCACGGCACTGACATGCGCAAGCGAATCCACAGCGCTCCCAAGCTTCAATTCCATCGCATCCAGCAGTGTACGAAGCTGTTCTTCCGATAATGGTTTGAGCAGATAATCCTCCACCTTGTAACTGATCGCCTGCCGTGCATATTCGAATTCATGATAACCACTCAGAATGACAATTTTCACATGCGGATAGGCAAAATACAGATGTTTGGCGAGTTCCAATCCGTTCATCACCGGCATCTGAATATCGGTTACAACCAGATCAGGTACGGAATGTTCAATGAGCTGTAACGCTTCCTGACCGTTCCGCGCTTCACCGATCACCTCGAACCGGGTGTCCAACTCTCTGAATTTGCGCGAGACATTCCGGCGAATCAGGGCTTCATCTTCCACAATAATCGTTCTATATTTAATTGTCACGGGTTCGGTCATGCTCCTTTCGAATGGAACCACCTATTGTAATCTGGACACCGCCGGAAGGCTTGTTCGTAATCTGCATGTGGGCTGCCGTGCCATACCATAATTTCAATCGGACCCATATATTCTTGAGTCCCATGCCGTTGATTTCGAGGTCAGGCATACGCTCCCACTCCTGTGACTGTTCGATGTAATGCATGATCTTGGCAAGTGCCTCGGGTTCCATGCCAGGTCCGTTGTCTTCCACGTGGATCTGCCAGGTCTGCTGTGCCGCATCCATATCTCCAGTAATATTCAGTTTCCATGGCGGGGTATCACCCAGTCCATATTTCATGGCATTTTCGAGTAGTGGTTGTACCATCAGCATCGGAACCTGGATATACTTCATCTCTTCCGGAATATGAAACCCGTAGTGTAGATCATCCTCAAACCTAATCTTCATACACTCCAGATATCGCTCACAATAATCCAATTCTTGAGACAGGGGAACCCCATTCTTTCCCGGAGTAGAAATATAACGCAGCATAGACGCAATATTGGCGCAGAACGCGACAATCTGCTCATTCATGCCCTCTTCCGCCATGATGCTAATATTAGTGATGTTGTTATAGAGAAAATGCGGGTTCATCTGGGATTGCAGCGCCAGTAATCTCGCTTCTGTCTCCTGAGATTTCATCGCCAGCCTGTCCTGAAACGATTGCACAAGCTGTTGATTCAGCCGGATAAACGTATCATTCAGCTCATCCATCTCCCGGATAGAACCGGGATGCTCCAGCTTGAACAACTGACCGGATTCCTGTCCCGATACCAGATCATTCTCACCCGTTTTCTGAATAATGCGCTGCAAACGATGTAGCGGCAAAGTAACCCGTTTGGAGATCAGATACGAGAGAACCAGAATCAGCATGAGAGTTGCTAACGTCGCACCGATAAACATCACAGCCATCCGGTTGAGACTCGCGAAAAGGGACTGTTTGGACTGCATGACAATAACGGTCCATCCCGTCTCCTGTGACGTCATGTACGTCATCATTTGTTTGGACTGACTCAAAGGATCGGTGATCTCCTGCATCGTATCAGGCGTAAATGAAAGATTTTGAATCAAGTCCACATCATCGAAATGGCCTGCTTGAGAAGCATCGGCATCCGAAGAAAGTGGATACAACCGTGTATTTTGTTCATCCACTACATAGATCCGAAGATCGTCGTTATTTGTCTGCAAATCATTCAAATGCTGGAACAGGGTTCCGGCATCCTGCAAAATCTCAACGACACCCTGGCTGACATAGTTGCCATCTTTGTATACCCGGGTAAGGGAAATGTAAGGTTGATCTGATTTACCCTCGCCTGTTGGCATGGGCAAAGCTCCGCCCTCTAACAGTTGGATTACCCGCCATCCACTCCGCTCCCAGGTTTCCTTGTACCACGGTCGCTGAGTCAGGTCTACCGACAGTTGACCGTTGAATGCACCCGCTCCCAACATCTTGCCATTCACGTCATAGATATTGGCCTGCTTGGCTGTATTGGAGCTGCTGATGATCGCGAGAATGACATCAATTAGTGTGGTTGTATCCTTATACAATGCTGGATCACTCGTCATTGTCTGCTCACTGCCTTCTGCTGGTGCTAAGTAGTGACTGAAGTGTTCTTTGACCAGATTGGAGTACACGATATTCATGGAAAAGTTGTTCATTTTCACCACTTCCTGATCCAGGTTACTGACGATTGATACACTCAGTTGTCTCTGCTGTTCTTCACTTCGCTGACGAATGTCACTTGCGAGAAAAACATACAGAAGCCCCGCCACAATCAGCGAAAAGATAATAAATACCGCAGAGTAATAGGCAAACAGACTTTGCTGAAGCGTTCCAAATCGATATCGCAATCCTCACACACCTCGTCCTATGATGATATCTGTCACACCATTCGAAAATGTCCACCCAACAGAACGCTTTTGTCTATTGAGCACATCTGCTGTTCACAGTAAAGTTATCCACATAAGAATACGCTTACATTAAGCGTTTCGGCAAGTGACAATTTTCTTTATATTCCGGGAGGTTCAATGATGAGAAAACGATTTCTATTTTCGCTTGTAAGTGTGCTCCTGCTCTCCACTCTGCTGCTTGCCGGGTGCAACTCAGGTAAAAGTACGGAAGGTTCGGGTAAGGTGACTCTCACGTTTGGAACAAGTCAATCCGGTATTCCGCGTACAGGCATCATGCAGACGATGGCCAAGGAATATGAGCAGGAGACGGGTGTCAAAATTGACTTCCAGGTCGTCCCTGACGCACAGTGGCGTGACCTGATCAAGGTGAAGCTGGCCTCTGGCGAAGCACCTGACATTTTCAATGTCGATGTGGACCCACTGAGCATGCCGGCTAACGTAAGACCGGAGGAAAATGCCATTGACCTAACCAATGAGGAATTCACAGGTCGGATGTCTGAAGAGATTTTGCCAACTGTCAGTCACAATGACAAAGTGTATGGGGTTTCTTTTGCACCAACGAAAATCTGGTATGTGTACTATAACAAACGTATCTTCCAAGAGCTCGGCATAGAGCCTCCTACATCCTATGCCGAATTCAAGGCTATCAGCCAGAAAATTAAGGATAAAGACATTATTCCGTTCTATCAGGCACCTGCCAGCGGGTGGTATCAGGTTCTGCCTTTGTTCGAAACGGGACCTAACTATGAGCAAACAACAGCGGGAACCTACGAGAAATTAAACAACAATGAGATGAAAGTCGCAGATATGACACAGCTTAAGACGGTCATTGAACAGTTAAAAGAATTTGCGGATCTCGGTTATTTCGGCAAAGACTTCTTGTCCAATACGGTAGAAGCGGGAATTGAGGCGTTTGGTCAGGAGAAAGCAGCGATGTTGCTGCGGGTTCCAGGGACGGAAAAGGAAGTGTCCGAAGCGTATCCGGCAATGGAAGACAATATGGGATTCTTCGTCATGCCATGGGGAGATAATCAGACGATTGGTGTGAACCCGGGCGGATCGGCTGCGATGTTTGGTAACAAAAACAGTAAACATCCCGAAGAAGTGCTGAAATTCTTCCGCTGGATTACCCAGCATGATCATCTGCAGCGTGTGTTCGATGAAGGTGAAGGTAACCTGACGATCTGCTGGCCGGAAATCGAACCAAAGCTGACACAG
This sequence comes from Paenibacillus sp. FSL H7-0940, assembly GCF_037979415.1. Classification (NCBI taxonomy): domain Bacteria; kingdom Bacillati; phylum Bacillota; class Bacilli; order Caryophanales; family Paenibacillaceae; genus Paenibacillus; species Paenibacillus sp. FSL H7-0940. Next base: position 660,083 of record NZ_CP150280.1, on the reverse strand, counting down.
GACTACATCGACTATGAGAAAGATCATGAAAAAGGTACGGTTATGCAGGCCGCTGTAAAATACATTGATCCACAATGGATGGATATTGGCAAGGACTTGTCAGGTATGTTCGCCGGAGCAATGACACCGGATCAGATTTTGCAAAATATTGATAAACGTCGTGCTGAACAAGCCAAAGTGTTGAAAGATGAGAAGTGGCAGTAACAGCACATATTTCAGATAAATATAAACGCTGAACAACGTTATATGCAGCGGGCATTTGCCCGCTCATGTATTTTGGCAGGAAGGAAAGGTGTTACGGATTATGAATGCAAACAAAATCTATCCCTGGTATTTCTCATCTGGAGCAATTGTGTTATATCTACTGTTCATTGTCGCTCCCGCCCTGCTGGGCATCTATTATTCCTTCACCGACTGGAACAGTTATAGTTCGGAGAAGAACTTTATTGGTCTGGAGCATTTCCGTACTATTCTGGCGGGTGATCCGACCTATCTGCTTTTTATCAAAAACACAGTCCTGTTCACCCTCGTTACATCCATCGCCAAGACGGTTCTGGGCCTGTTCCTGGCTCTACTGTTGGTCAGCGGTGTAAAGGCCGCCAATCTGCACCGGATGATCATTTTCTCCCCGCAGGTGCTATCGTTCCTGATTGTTGGGCTTGTTTTCAAAAGTCTGCTCGACCCAAACAACGGGTTCGTTAACGTAACTCTGCGTTCCATGGGACTAGACGTTCTCGCCCAGAACTGGCTGGGCTCCCTGACCTGGGCCATGCCATCCATTATGGCAGTGGATACGTGGAAAGGCATGGGGTACATCATGGTGCTGTTCATCGCCGGACTGCTCGCGATTCCACGTGATTATTACGAAGCAGCATCCATTGATGGCGCCGGGTTCGGGCAGAAGCTTTTCCGAATTACGATTCCGATGCTGATGCCTACCATTACCATCGCCACGGTGCTTAATATTACATATGGGCTGAGAGTTTTCGATGCCGTATACGTGTTAACCAATGGTGGCCCCGGTAACGCGACAGATGTGATTAACACGGCGGTCTATTCCTCTTTTGCCAAAGGGTATTGGGGACTGGGGAGTGCGCTATCTACCATTCTGTTTGTCATCATGGCAATCATCTCCTTTTTCATCATTCGTTTGATGAACCGAAAGGTGGAATACTGACATGCGATTGAGAAAAAGATTGGCTTCGATCGGGTTAAATGCACTCGCCTGGCTGCTTAGCCTGGTGGTCTTGATTCCTTTTGTGGTCATTGTACTGAATTCATTCAAGTCGGACGCCGAGGCCAAAGTGCTGAAGCTGACGCTGCCCGAGAAGTTTATCTTCGAAAATTACAAAATCGTCTATGAACAAGGACACTTGGGAGGTTCCTTTTTCAACAGTCTGCTGCATTCCGGGGCTTCTTCCCTGCTATTGGTGTTTGTTGTGGCTTTCTCGGCCTTCACGTTATCCCGTAACCATTCGAGGTTCAGCAAGTTTCTGTACTTCTTCCTGATTCTTGGCATCACGCTGCCACTCAACTACATTCCGCTGATGGAAGTGATGAAGTCGATGGGTATGATCAATTCACATGTCGGCATGATTCTGCTCTATACGGCTATGGGTATTCCAATCTCGCTGTTCATTACATATGCGTTTGTGTCTAACATCCCGAAGGAGCTGGATGAAGCCGCGATCATGGACGGATGTAATGGGATCAAACTGTTTCTGAGAATCATTGTACCTTTGTTAACCTCGGTGCTGGTAACGGTATTTGTTCTTAATTTCCTGAGTGTCTGGAATGAGTTTACTGCCCCACTCTATATGTTGAATACAGTGGAGATGTGGCCGATGACGCTGGCTGTATATAACTTCTTTGGACAATTCAGTGCCCAGTGGAATCTGGTCAGTGCCGATATCGTGCTCACATCATTGCCTGTGTTGATTGTGTTCCTCATTGGGCAAAAGTATATTGTAGGAGGACTAACTTCAGGGGCGGTTAAAGGGTAAGCTCCACCGAACAATCCAAATACACAAACACTCTTGTCTAAGTACATCTGCTGACTCCTCAGCACAAAAAAGCCCTTGTCTGCTCATCGTGTGAATAACTTCTTCGTACAGAAGAAGTATCACACACTGCTGCGGACAAGGGCTTACGCTGTTGGATTCGAATTAATCGTGCGCCAACCCGCCAACATCGGATGGAGCCGCTATATCTGGGCTCTGCTCCAGAGATTTGATCATTTTCAAACGGGATGTGATTATTGCGATCAGAATAACAAACAGACCCGCGATGATAAACAGAAAGGCAATACCTCTGCCTGGCCCAGTTCCAATAATTTGACCAACAGACGAAGCCAGTGCTCCCCCCTCCATTAGTAACGGATTAAACACATGGTCGGCTAGAAAACCAGCCAAACTGTACGCGATAATAAACCCGAGTTGTGACAGAATACCAATGATTCCCCATACCCTGCCCTGCTTATCGTTGGCGATATTGTTTCGCACCAGTACATCTGCGCTCATATTGACAAACGGCAGCGATGACAGGAACAGAAAACCTGCGAAGATAATAAAATAAATGTTGGTGGATATCCCCAGAAGCGAGAAAGACAAGCCGCACAAAATTAGACCCATCACAAGCACACTTGCGTATCTCTTTGTTATTGTAAATATGCCGATGCACAAGCTGCTAATCAGCATGCCGATGGCGCTAACAGACTGAAACGTTCCAAGTGTCTTTGCATCCGTGAATGACAGAAGCATCGGACCAATGAGTGTCTCCAGGAATCCCAGATAAAAGGTGACAAGTGAAATAATCACCACCAGCAACAGTACTCCCTTGTTGGTTACAACTTCTCTCCAGCCCTCTTGAATATCGGTGATCCAGTTTTTTCCTTCTCGATCCTCTCGCTCCACCTTCATGCTCTTCCGAATAACCAGCACAGCCAGAATGGCAATCAGGAATGTCAGAATATTAATGACCAGAATGACTTCAATAGTTGTTATACTAAGCAGAATGCCCGCAATGATCGGTGAAAACAGAAACTTCGAGGATTCAGCCAGTTGTACAAGACCGCTTCCTTTCGAGAATTGTTCCTTATCCAGCAGGTCCGTAGCAGAGGCCTTATATGCCGGGCTCTGCAACGCGGAAAACACGGAACTAAAGGCCACTCCCACATAGATATGCCATAATTGGATATCACCTGTGAGCATAATGGACAGAATGAAAATCAAACCGGCTGCCGACCCCAGGTCGCCGATAATCATCATCGTTCGACGGTCGAATCGGTCTGCCAGTACCCCTCCAATAGGTCGAAGCAGGATATTCGGCAGAAACGTGAATAAGGTAATCAATGCAACACTTGTTGCCGTATTCGTTTTTTCGAAGGCATACACCCCCAGGGAGAAGGCTGTAAGTCCAATCCCAATCATGGAGATGAGCTGACCAAACCATACGACCAGAAACTTTTTAAATGATTTTTGAACGGTATGTTCCATGGATAATACTCCTTTCTCGGCTAACCTTGATTCGGAAAATAAAGACGAGTGACGTAGGCGAAGCTTCCTTGTTCTGCTCCCAGCACACGTTCCATAATATGTGTGAATGCTTCAACCTTTTTTTGGAGTTCTTCCTCCTCCCATTGAAAGATGCCTCGATCCAGCAAAAATTGTGACGATACGAGCAGGAATTCGATGGATTCCTTTGGGTTAGGTGTATGAAATACCCCCTCCTGAATGCCCTGCTCTACCACCTCGGCCAAGATGGGACTTAATCGAATTACCGTCTCTACAAGACTCTTTTGGTGCATCTCCACATTATGAACACTGTGCAATTGCTCGATGAGATCATGTTTTCTGCCGTCAGGCTGATTCTGCGCCATCATGATGCGAAAAATTTTGTCATGGGCATTCAGTTTGGGATCGGACACCACGTGCCTGGCCGATGCCTCCCCACTCAGAATAAAACGCATAACGATGGCGTTCATAACCTCTTCCTTGGACTGAAAATAATAATAAAATGTACCCTTGGCAATGTTGCACGCCTGAAGGATATCCATGACCGTAGCTTTGGTGTACCCCTTTGTTATGAACAGAATCTCGGCGGCATCCAAAATCTCGTTCCTGCGTTCTTCCGGGTTTTTTATCAGTCTCATATCCTGGCCTCCGATACGTTCGACCGACTGTCGGTCTATTGTAGTCATGGAGTTCTTTTTTTAGAACCCCATTTCAGTCAACCATTGCGCCAAATGGCTTTCCCTTGTTTTTAGATCCTGACGCTCTCTTGCATATTTTCCAATATTTCTGTCTGCAACCAGCTTACCGTCCATCATAAACAATACACGTTCCGATCTGGCAGCGACTTTCACATCATGGGTCACCAACAGAATGGTTGTACCTGTTGCATTAATATCGCCCAGAATATCCATGATTTCATACGTTGATTTGGAATTCAGCGCCCCCGTTGGTTCATCGCCGAATAAAATATCTGGATTATTGATCAGCGCACGGCAAATGGCAATCCGTTGAAGCTGTCCGCCTGAGGCCTGGGTGATGTTATGCCCAGCCAGCTCATCAATCCCCATTTTTTTCATTAATGACATCGCCCGTGTATTAATCGTTTCTCTGCTGCTATTCTTGGCCAGATACGCGGAAAGTACGATATTGTCCAATAGATTCAGATTCTTGAGCAAGTGAATATTTTGAAAGATGAATCCCATCTTGGTCAAACGTAGACTTGCCAGATCCCTCTCCTCAAATGCCGATATTTTTTTGCCATTAAAATAGACACTTCCAGCACTAATCTGATCCATACCACTTATGTTGTACAGTAAGGTAGACTTGCCTGAGCCAGATGGCCCCATGATGGAAACAAATTCTCCCTTTTTTAATTGAAGGTTGATATCTTTCAAGATGTTATGTTCTTCATTCTCGCCGATCGCTACGGATTTATTCACGTCTTTAGCCTCAAGTATAGTTGTCATCGTTGATCCTCCCTATTCGACAATCATTTTGGATATGCTCGTTTCCTTGATCGATTGGATGCTAATCCATGCTGTCAGTACAATCGTGCCTGCAAGTAACAATGGACACAAAACATATGCCTGTAACGGGTCAACAACAAAAACAATATTGGAAGCACCAAACGTCGACATAATGGCACTAACCAGCAACGGACCCAACGTATTGGACAATATCGTTCCAGTAACAACCCCTAAGATTAATATGACAAGTGACATCACGACATACTTGAACTTGATTTTAGACAAGGCAAACCCAAGACTTCTTAGTACAGCAATGTCGTTGTTGTCCTTGGCTACTAACATCTGAAGGAACAGTGCTGTAATTAAAATAGATATGAAGACACCGATGACCAAGGCCAGCATCGTCACCATTTTCAATTGTTGGATGGTTCCGCCTAACGTCTGATCCAGATAACCTTGAAGATCGGTTACTTTGGCTGGCGAGAAAGCCGCCTCATATTCAGCAATTTTGGTAGCCATGTCCCCGCGATTATTCAGATCCAAACTGACCACATACCACAACACACTATCCTTGTTGTAGGGCAATAAGGCCTTCGCCGTTTTGCCACCATTCGTAACGTCCTGGTATATTCCGCTGACCGTCATCATCTGGTCCTTGCCATTAACCAGCAAGGTAAGTTGCTCACCAGTCTTCAGGCGCAGCTCGCTACTGTTGGCATCAGATAACGCAATTTCATTCTCGGTTGTTGGCGCATTACCGCTAACATAAGACAATGGGAAAATACTGAAATCCCCAGTTTCTACACTCAGATTGTCGTAACTTCCTTCCGCATTTTTAATCTTGAACTGGCTTGTTACCAATGGGGAATACGTTTTGATGTCTTTATCATTTTGGATCTGGGCAACCAGATTGTCATAACGCTGCTCCACATCGTCTGTGTGCCTCAAGTCAATACGAATATCACTTTGTCCAACACCCATATAAGAGATAAAACTTGGCGCCTGCAAAGTGTTCAGGAAGTTGACCGGCACAATCATGATAAATGAACTGACTACAAAGACAAATAACAATAATCGGAACATCTTGATTCGCTGTATGACTTCCTTCAGACCAAGAAAGACAGGTACGGAAGACCAGCGATTGCGGGACAAACTAAGCCGGTTTCGAATGATCTGTGTATCTCCCAGGCTCCCGGTACGGAGAGCATCCACCGCGGAGATGGAACGAAAACGCCGCAGTACCGTTCGACAGAACAGAACAACCATGGCAAATATTATTCCAGCGGCTAATAACGGAATCGCGAAATGCAACAGGGTTGCAGGTGCTTTTCCCATATACAACATGATGTTGGAAACAAATAGTCTGTTAACGCCAAGTGATGCAATGTAACCAAGCACGGATGCAAATCCCGCCATAAATACATACTTCATCAGATACAGTCTCTTAATATCCTTCTCTGCGATTCCAATCGCTTTCATGACACTAATCTCACGATAATCCTCTTCGATGGTCGCAAGCATCGTGAATCGGATGCAAAGCATCGCAATCAGAATCAGCACAAGACTGACCAGAATAATAACAGCTGCAATAACTCCGTCGGTCATGGCATTCAGTACCTGGAACAGCCCATAGGTTACGACTGGACCCGCGTTAGGAAGTCCGGCATTTTGGTAAGCCTGGGTAAATTCACTCGTCAGTCCGGGATCCGTCAACCGGAATTCGATGAGATACTCCATCTCTCCGATGCTCTGCTTCAGTTCTTGCAAATTCCCTGCACTCACGATAAACCGTTTGGAGTGCACAACCGATGGATTCATCTGAGCATCACGGACAAAATCAACGATGGTGTAAGAACGCTCAAATTGACCATTATCGATCCGAACCTGGTCGCCCACGCTCAATTTTTTTTGCTGCATGTAATATACCGGAACCGCGATCTCGCCATCTTTGACCTGAATAATCTCACTGTCCAGATTCAACAAATAGTCGAAACCCTGATTCTGTGTAACAAAGTCAATGTCCATAACACTGTTCTTTTCGGACTCTGCTCCGAGAAACAGATTAGAGCCGTCAATGTTGACCATTTCCACAATCTGATGCTGCTGGACCATGGCATTTTCTTCAGCCCATGTGTTCACTTTGGCTTGATCGATCTCTCCGGCATGCATTTGCACAAAGTGTGGTGTTTTGGATTCAGAAAATAGATATTGGATGGAACTCGTCAGTTCCATAATCATTCGTGACCCCGAAGATACCAGCAAGGCGGCCAGCAGTACAAAAATAAATAACGCAGCCGTAATCCCTTTTTTTCTCGTTATATCGTTTCTCAGCATTCGTAGCAGCATAAACGAACATGGCTCCTCTCATCTACAAGTTGTTCCTATTTAGCTGGAGTCATAAAGCTTGTCAGACAATGCGCCACCGTTGAAGGTTGATGCATCATGAACATATGAGCACCCTCTTTGATGGTTTGAAGCTTCATGGATGTGCCAAAATATCGGCCCCATCTCAACGCTGATTGAAGGGTAACGGTACGGTCCCGTTCTCCCCACAGATACAATACCGGCAATGAGAGCGGCTCATATTCAAGCGTTGCTGCAGATTCCAGCATCCTGAAATCCGCCCGAATGACGGGCAGAAAATAATTCAATAATTCTTTTTCATGTATCAGTTCTTGCGGGAGCGCTTCATAGGAAAACAGATGATCAATCAGATTTTCGTCTGACATCCGATCATAATTCTGCATCCCGCATTCGTCAGGCGTGTTGCAGGCAGATAACACAAGCCGTAGCGTTTTAGCTACATCTGGACGTTCCTGACATAAGCGCTGCGCAACGAAGTAGGCTGTAATCCCTCCCAGACTATGTCCAAATAACAGACTGCCGGGCTGTATAACATCCAGCAGCTTGCTGGTATACAGTTCTACGAGTTGCTGCATATGCTCCAGAGGTGTTTCGGTGTTCAGACCATGACCCGGGGGCGTAAACGCCCAAATTTCCGTGTCAGGAAGGTACGGCACTAGGGGCTGAAAACTGTTGGAGTTGCCACCGAGATAAGGAAAACAGACCATTTGTCTGTTTCCCTCCCCCTTTTGTAGTTGCTCCAAATAGATCGGTTCCATCACTTATCCACCACCATAACCAGGCTTACTTTCTTTCCAGAACATATGCAGGAAATGTCTGAAGTGAAGTATCCACATTTTTACGCTTGAAGATGACATGGATGACAATAGCCGATATTGCAAAAAAGAAAAATTGCATAATTTGAACTTGCGGATTAAAGTAGTACAAATCAATTTGACTTCCTGTAGCTACAAGCCAGAATGCAAGCAGATAAAACAGAAGTGTACCTTTGGTTGCATTGAAGATATAACTTTGGAACACGATAAATGCCATAAGCTGAACAACGTAGTATATGTAAGTGGTTGAGGTGCCAAAAGAGGAAATCAAGTATCCCGGAAGCACCCATAATCCGAACAACAGGCCGGTAATCAGACCACTTGTTATATTATTTTTTAACTTCCCTTGCAAGAATGGAAGCAAAAATCCGATCCAGCCAAACAGCCCACCAATCAGCCCCGTCTCCTTGATCAGATTCACAATCCCCAACCAGATCATTTCAGGTACACTATATGTCAGTTCAGGGACCGGTATGCCGAATAACAAGGAACCAAAGTGCATTGTTGATGCAAAGATGATGGAAATTCCAATAATGAGCGGTATCCAGAACAGGTCCTGTCTGCGCGGAACCAGCTTCATAAACATTCCTTTTAATGCTTCCTTTCCGCCCATCACATAACATGTAATTAATCCGGCAATGGAAGGTGAATACAGAGCAACGATCGCAAGTGGATGCATCAAGGTTAACTCACCTGTTATGGGTACAATAAAATCCGCAAAGAACATGAACAAACTTGCGATTCCATAACATGTGCCAAAGGAAATTCCCAAAAACAAATACATATATTTGTTGGACGGGCTGGTTGCCGGACTTGTGACTGGACGAATGGATGCCTGATTAGCTGTAATCATAGTGCCGCCTCCTTCTCAGTCAACTTTCTCTCAATAAGATCATGCAAACGGTTAATCGTGCAGAAATTAGCCAAATCCAGATCTTCATTTGCTATCTCAATCTGGAATCTACGCTCTACAAAGTCCACCAAACGCATCGCAAAGAGCGAATTGACGAACCGCTGCTCAAAATAATTGTCATTATCATTAATTTGAGTGTCCTCATGATCCATGGTGAGGTTGTTCCCGATAAACTCCCGAATTTCCTGACGATAATCCACTGCCCTTCCCCCTTGTTATTGATGTTGCCCCTCGGGCACTAAAACCTCAATGTAGTCTGGAAACTCTACAGCCTGCTGTAAATCATGATGAAACAGTACTCTTCCTTCCTGATCTGCAGATTGCTGCTTGAAACCGGCAAAGCGGTAGCTGATATTCATCATCCGGTTCCTTCCGGTATCCCTGAAGTCCGCAAGCATCTGTTTGCCCTGCTTCTGAGCTTCACGCATGATATACGTTAGCAGTACACTCCCTGCTCCCCTGGACATCACTCTGCAAGACATCAGAAGCATGTTTAGCCGCCATACCTTCTGCTGCATGTGAATTAGTGCAAGCCCAATTTTGCCATACGTTCCGTATTTGTCTTCGAGTTCACACACCAATAACATATGGTCCTGCGAAGTCATCAGTTGATGCAGCTCCTCGTAACTGTAGGTAATTCCCGTTGCATTTAGCTGATTGGTACGGACGGTAAGTTCCTCTGCACGTTGAAGGTCATCCTCAGTAGCCTCGTAGATGGAAAATTTCATGCCGAGCGTAGCCAGAAATTGTTCTGAAGGTCCTGCATACTGTTCTTCAGCCTGTTTACGGAGCGTATCCGCCTGATACATCTGCCTTCTGCACGCAGAGTCGGCTGTAATGAATCGGGGCATCAGCCTTGGGTCATCAAGCATGGCTTCATATTGATCCGCATGAAGTACCTGGATGTCAGCATGTACACTTTGCACTTCTTCCAGTTCAAAAGGTTGATCATCCACAAACAGAATGGCATCCATGCCGATATTAATGTTCTGCTGAATCCGCTGAACAGAGACGGATTTTGCATCCCAATGGATCTCGGGATACAGAAAATATTCGGCGATGCCCAGTTCGTTTAGTTTCGCCCAAGCCAACTCTGCATCATTTTTACTGGCAACAGAATGCAAAATACCTCGCTGGTCCAGTTTTTCAATCACCTCCTTTAAGCCCGGCTTCAGTTGCACATCTGCAGATTCAAGCAAAACCCCATCCCATATGGTGTGGTCCAGATCCCAAACGATACACTTGATATCCTTGAGCTTTTCCATGGTCATGCCACCCTTCATCTTAGTAGGCATAGAAACCTTGACCCGTCTTCCGCCCCCACTGTCCTGCATCAACCATTTTCTGCAACATCGGACAGCATCGGAATTTGGGATCCTGATAGCTGTCGTACAATACTTTCAATGAATGCACGACCGTATCCAGACCAATCAGATCCGCCGTCTCCAGCGGCCCCATCTGATAATTGAAGCCCTTCTTCATAATGGCGTCCACCTGCTCGGGTGTAGCGATTCCATCCTGTACAATGTAAGCCGCTTCATTCATTAACAAGTGCGAGAGGCGATTAGAGACAAACCCGGGCAGATCCTCTATGACAACTGGACTTTTATCAAGAGTTTCCAAAAACGCTACCATCTCATGTTCAGTACCCTGTGTTGTATGATGTCCTTTGATCACCTCCACCATGGATTTAACGGGAACCGGATTCATCAGATGCACCCCAATGACTCGACCTGGGTCAGGCAAAAATGAAGCGAGCTTTGTCACGGAAATACAGCTTGTATTTAGCGCAAATAAAACATCCGGACGAACCTTGTGGGATAGTCGTGCATAAACTTCCTTTTTCAACTCCAGGTTCTCGGTTACATTTTCAATAATGATACTTGCCTCTTCCACACCTTCATCTTGTGTCTGGAACGAGATCCGTTCCATGATCTGATCCAGGGGCACCTGACCGTACCCTTGCTTCAGAAAGCAAGCTGAACGATATTCACGACGTATAACATCAGGGGCGTGTTCGATGACCGACGCCGAAATATCCTGCAAAATTACACGATAACCAGCCCTCGCGACATCCAGTGCTGTGGCGCATCCCATCACCCCTGCGCCAATGATTGCAATGAGTCGATTATGCATACCTAATCACCTCCTTATTGAGCTACCATCAGATCAGCTCGTCGTAGATCTCTTTCATTTCTGCAAGTGCTGCAGGGACACGCTCACGGAACCAGGCAACATCTTGCATATCAAGCAGGATATTCGGATACATCCGCGAGAGCGTAGATACCAGAACACCGTGCTCAGCAAGCTTGCTATTTAACAAAATATCAAAAGACATCAATTCAAACGTATAATCAGCCGTATCCGTAAGCGGCTCCGTGCAGCAGTGATAAGAAGCACAGCCAGACGGCCCTTGAACAATTAAAGGCAGACCTACCTTCACTGCTTCCTGGCAGAGTATGTCATGCATCATCTCAGCGTGGCGGTTCATGCTGTGCATCGCCTGTCCTCCATTGCGTCCCAACATTTCCAGCGTAGCTTTTACAGCAGCTGTACCTAATGGATAGCCATTAAACGTACCCGCATGAATTACTTTTTTGTCTACAAGCAACTTCATGATATCCGCTCGGCCAACCAGGGCTGACACTGGAACTCCGCCACCCGCGATTGCCTTCCCAAGTGTAGTCAGATCAGGCGTTACACCGAATAACTGTTGGGCACCACCGAGACCCATACGGAATCCTGTTATAATCTCATCAAAAATGAGCACGACCTGGTACTGATCACATAACTGTCTGACTTTTTGCAGATAACTTGGAGCAGGCATGACTCCGCCTCCATTTACACAAACCGGCTCCATGATTACTGCTGCAATGTCGTCTCCATGCTGGCGAAATAGTTCCTCCAGACGGGGTGCGTCATTCCATGGCAGGAGGTAGGATTGAGATTCCATTGCATCCCTTGCCCTCCCCTTTGTTCCTTTCATGTCACCAGGATAGTCTGAAGGTACAGGCAGACCTGTACGTGCAGTCTTGCCACCCATAATATTGTCCGCATTGCCATGATAATGGCCTTCAAAACGTACAAAGCGATTTTTACCTGTCCACGCCCGGGCAAGACGAAGTGCATTCTGGACAATCTCCGTGCCTGATAACCCAAAACGAATCATCTCTGCTGAAGGTACATATTGATGGATCAGTTCCAGAGCCTCTGCATCCAGATCGCAATGACTTACGGAAAGAACACGGTCAATGGTATCCTTCAGACACTCGTTATACTCCTCGTTGCCGTGGCCAACAATGAGGGCACCAAAACGGGCATATAGATCCAAATACTCGTTGCCGTTCATGTCCGTCACTCTGCTTCGGGAAGCATGCTTGAAATGGAGCGGCGTCTCTTCCCAAGGAAGGTGGAAATTATAGTGCACACCTCCAGGAAGCCATTGTTTCACCCGCTGATTGTACTGCATCATCTCCGTGATCATCCCTTATCGCCTCCCCCACTTGTCTGGTTTACTGCTTCATATCGGTCCAGTAACCTGGACCAATCTTGCGGATCATCCAGCGAATAGGCTGCAGGCAAGGTCTTATTCTCAGCCAGCATATTTCTTACGCTCTGGCCTGGACCGATATCGATCCATACCGTCGCTCCCAGATTTTGAACGCGTGCCAATGCCTGATTCCAGCGAATGGGTTGCAAAAGCTGGCTGCTCAGCAGCTTAGGAATGTCCTCGGCTCCGCGAATGAACTCACCATGTACTGTAGAGCAGATGGGAAACACCGGTGCAGAGAAGGAAATCCCTGCAAGCATCTCTTCAAGCTCAGGCTGAATGAACTGCATCAACTCGCTATGATAAGGTGCATCTGCCTTCATTGGCATCATGCGAAAAGGAATGAATTCCCCACCGTAGCCATCCACCTGATCATCCAGCAATTTAAGACCCTTCGCAGTACCTGCGACGACAAACTGTCCCGGTGAATTATAACCGGAGATCGTCACATACTCGTTCTGACGAATATTCCCGACTAATTCTTCAAGCGCTTCTTGGGTTACATCAACGACAATACCCGCTCTTCCTTTTTGCTCCTGAATGGAGCGATGCATCAACGCACCACGCTGAGCTGTAAAACGGATTCCATCAGCAAATCGCAATGCTCCCGCCGCTACTAAAGCCGAAATCTCCCCCAAACTGTGACCTACTGCATAATCTGGAGTCATTCCAGTCCGCCGAACAAATGAGTCAAATAAAACGTAGCTTGCCGTCAGTACAGCAGGCTGAGCATATTCAGAGACCGTCAATTGATCCAGGGTCCCTTCCATAACCAGTGCCTTCAAATCAAATCTGATCACCTCGCTCGCTTCCGCAAAGATCTGATTCGCCTCCGGATCACTGTCCAACAACTCGCTGCACATTCCGATATACTGGCTTCCCTGCCCGGGAAATAGCGCACAGAACGTCATACGCTACCGCCACGCTTGTAATAGGCTTTTAATCCGTAATGCGAGATCATCTCCTGCTGCATCTGAGAGGAACCTTCAATAATCTCCAGAATTTTGGCTTCCTTATACAGCCTGGCAACAGGATATTGGTTACTAATTCCGTTCGCACCATGAACCTGTAGCGCATCACTTGCAACTTCAACAGCAACTTTGGACGTAAAATATTTGGCGATCGTTGTCTCCATGGCGGCCTGCGGGTCCTTGGCTTCTCTCAGCTCGGCTGCCCGTAAACATAATGCTCGTGCTGCATGGACTTTTGTCACCGCATCTCCAATCATGCCGCGAATCAGCTGAAAATGACTCAGCTTCTGATCAAATTGCTTCCGCTTCCTTGAGTAAGTCACCATGGCATCCAGCGCTTCCTGCGCAATCGCCAGCCCTGCCCAGGCAATGCTATATCTGCCCTGGTCCAGCGCCCCGGTTACGATGTACTCAAAACCTTCATTCAGACGTCCAATAATGTGATTCTTTGGTACACGCACCTCATGGAGATCAATCTCAGCTATACCTGTCTCTCCCGCAACCATGACACCTTCAATAGGTTGGGTCTGTACACCCTCAAACTGGCGTTCGACCCAAAAAGCAGTGCTTCGTCCCTGATTCGAGGCAATAATGATAAATACATCTGCCAGATGTCCAAACGTGATCCACTTCTTTTTTCCATTCAAAACATAACAGTCCGATTCTTCTCTCCACTCGGTCTTTACACTTTTGGCATCCGAACCAACTTCCGGTTCAGTCAGGCCAAAGGCAGCAATCCATTCTCCCTTCACCAACTTGGGCAGCCAGGACGATTTTTGCTCAGGCGTTCCGAAACGTACCAAAGTTTCACTTACAAGGGAAGTATGTACCGTTAACAAGCTGCGAACGGCTGGAAGAGCCTTGCCAAATACTTCAGTCAACAGCCCGTACGCCTTAGGGCCGAGACCCATGCCGCCATATTCAGCCGGGATCGAGGCAGCCAAGTAACCTTTTTCAGCCATGGCACGGATCAATGTTCTGGGAATGGCTTGCTGTTCTTGAATCTGTTGAGCATAAGGACGAATTTCACGGGCAGCAAACAATTCAGCTTCATGAATGATCTCTTGCTCTATATCCGCTTCAATCATTCGGCAACCCCCTCTTGAAGAAGAGATTCATTGAGATAAGCGGCGAACTCGGCAATTGTTTTGTATTCAAACAACGCAACCGGACTGATGTCAACTTGAAGATGCTTACGCGCACGGTTAATGATCTTGAGCGCCTGCACAGATGAGACACCAATTTTCAAAAAATTCATCTCTTCATCGATGTCCTCTGGCTCCTGATTCAACGCTGCAGCAATCTCGCTTTTAAGAAAAAGCTCAATTTCTTCTTTTGTCATATCATGACCTCCGTTCCCTGATTCACATCTATCCAATGTACATACGGCTCGAATGGATGTGCTGGCAGATGTACAATCTGGCCAGAGCCATTCGGATGTAACTGTTCCCAATCCAGCGCAGCACCACGTACATAAAGCTGTCCCAGTAATAAAGCAAGCTGATCCTCCATGGTAAGTGTCGGCTCGGCAGACAGGCGGATGATGCTCTCCTTGCCACTGTATTCGAGCTGCTGAACTGTCTGATCTGCAGCAATTATAATTACAATGTCGGCGTTTGCCATCTTGCCAGGTGTGTCTTGCAGACTGTCTAACGTCACTCTGTTGTTCACTGGAATGGATTGGCTTGCATGAGCGCTGTGATGTTCCTCGCCATCCAGATGTAAACTGGATACAAGTTCCTCTCCTGTAGCTATTCCTCGAATCTCTTGAATGGAAGGGACCAGACGTACAAGTGTCTCAAGCAAAGTCACCCAGTAGTTCAAGGTTGATACGGTATCTTCATTAGAATCGTCTGGCCTGATAACCTTACGAGCTTGAGCCTCATCTTCTCCGCGAATCTCATGCCCCCCAACCACAATATTGACACGAGCAGCTCGGTTTCTAGGCTTGAAGCCAAATTCCATCTCTTCGATGTTCCACTCTCCGGTTGAGCTGACAGCTACTGCTGCACGATACCGATAATGTTTTCTATATCTGTTCCGGGTAAAACAAAGATCCTCTAGTGCCAGGTCCGCATGTTTCTTCACATATTGCTCCGTGTTATCAATCAGCTTTTTTAAAGCCTGCTCTGATTTCGCAGAGAACGTTAACAACTGGCCGCGTGCCGGGGCTTCTGCACGGACAGGGGCTTTCCATTCCTCTAGCACAATGTGGGCATTCGTACCTCCCAGGCCAAATGAACTGATGCCTGCCTTCCGTGTTTTTCCTTCAGGTACATCCCACGTTTTATGCTCGCTAACGATATGGAACGGCGATTGCTCCAGTCGGAGGGCCGGATTCGGATTATCCATATGCAGACTTGGTGCCAGTTCCCCATGCTGCATACTGAGAAGAACCTTGGCAAGACTGGCTCCACTGGAGGCTGCAAATAAATGACCAATATTGGTTTTGACTGAACCTAATCCAATCGAATTATCGCTTGTATATCCCTTTTCCCGGAACAGTCGGAGCAAGGCATTCACCTCAATTGGATCTCCAATCCTTGTCCCCGATCCATGTGCTTCAATATAAGAAATCTCGCTCGGGTTTAGGTTGGCATCGCGATAAGCGGCACGGAGTACCTCATATTGCCCCTGAGGGTTGGGTGCCATAATGCCCAGGGAATATCCGTCGTTATTCACCGCTGTCCCGCGAATCACACCATAAACATGTTTATTGTTGCGAATTGCCTCTGTTAGCGGCTCCAGATATACAACAACAGCACCTTCTCCCAAGACTGAACCATCTGCTTCCCGGTCAAATACCTTCGTATGTTGAGTGGAAGAACAGATTCCAGCATTGCGTGATAGTTGATGAACATGCGGTGTAGCCAAAATGTTCGCTCCACCTACAACTGCCCCAGAGATACGCTTGTCCTGAATGGCCGCCACAGCTTGTGTCAGTGCTACCAGAAAAGAAGAACATGCTGTATCTATGGACAGTGCCGGCCCTGTAAAATTGTACATGTGTGAAATGGAGGCCGCTGCAATATTGGACATATTGCCTACCATAGCGTGAGAATGAACAGCCTTTCCAAGACACCGGTTCATATAATCAATAACCAGATCGAAGTATGTGCTTGGGTTAATCCCTACATACACACCCACATCACGCTTATCCTCATGGTCCACGAGCATACCCGCATCCTCCAGCGCCTCATGAGCAACTTCCAGCAGCTTGCGATGCTGCGGATCCATAAATGCAGCTTGTTCAGACGGGATTTCAAAGAACTCATGATCAAACGTATCCGGTTGCTTCAGTTCCCCAATCCAGTCATCCCAACCGGGTTGCTTGGAACGTGTTGCACGCTCTAAGCTAACCCGGTCAACACTATCTAACCCGTTAACCAGATTGCTCCAGAACTGCTCTTGGGTGTCGGCATCAGGCAGACGCAGAGACAGCCCGGTAATAGCAATAGCACGATGTACATTCAGGTGATTATCTGTTGTTTCAGCTTGTTCAAAGTCCTTCGTTTCTGCTGGAAGGTCCTGCAGATATTCCACCATCTCACGTACTGTACTGCAAAAAACAAGTAGTTCTTGTCCTAATTCACGTCCCATATGTGCAGACAGCTTGTCAAGTAATTGATAAGAGAGAATGGAATTGCCTCCAAGTGCGAGAAAAGAAGTATCCATCTCAATCTTTCCTGCGGGCAATTGAAGAATTTCGGCCCAGGCCTTGCGTACGGTATACTCCAAAGACGATGCGGAAACCGTCTCGTGTTGTTGTTGCGTGTTTTCGCGAATCAGCTCTTCAATGGCCTCGATGTCCTTGGTAAATACTCCACGCTCATATTCGTTTCTCAGCATGAAGCGCTGGACCTTACCACTCGTCGTTTTGGGAATAACCTTGATTGGGAGAACATGGGTGATCTCAATACCCAATCCAGCCCTCATACGTTGGATCAGATCCTGACGTACATCCAGAAACTGTGGAGCGCTCGATTTGTATTTAACAAATACAAGCAGCTCCTCTACTTGTTTGAGGCTGTTAAAGTGCCCGACTACCGTCAGATTGCCTCTCGGAATGCTGCTATTCTGGTACAAAATTTCTTCAAGATCATGCGCATAATGGTTCTGTCCCCGAATAAACACAATGTCCTTGATTCGTCCGCTTACAACCAGGGAGCCATCAGCCATATAACCCAAGTCTCCAGTGCGAAGCCACCCATCCACATACATTTCACGATTGATCTCCGGAAGACTGTAATATCCGGAGGTTACCGATTCCCCACGAATCTGGATTTCGCCGACAACCCGCTCATCCAGCACTTCACCCTGTTCATCCGCAATCCGGATCTGAATCCCTGTCATGGGATATCCTTCATGGACAAATTCGATCACATCCGAAGTATGGCTATCACTGCTAGGTAGCTGGACTGGCACAGCCAGTCCTTCCTGCACCAGCCGTGTACGCGAAATACGTTCAATTCGTGGCTCTTCCCCCAGTCTGGAGGTACATACACCCACTGTCGCTTCTGCCATGCCATATGCAGGAAACATCATATTGGGACGATAGCCACAAGAGCTGAATTTTTTGACAAATCGCTCGATAACAGACGTTGATATAGGCTCTGCACCATTCAAGGTCATACGCAGTGAAGACAGATCCAGCGTTGAGAGCTTGGAATCCGGGATCTTCTGAACCATCCATTCGAAACCGAAATTGGTGCAGCAAAACCATTTTCCCTGATGCTCCGTAATCTTGCGCAAGAACAGATAAGGCGACCGTACGAAGGTATAAGGTGACATCACCATGATATTGGCTCCACTCAGGACGGGTGTCAGATGCTGTCCAAAAATCCCCATATCATGCGTATGCGGCAACCAGGTAAACACATTATCTCCTTCTTCAGCTCCAAGAAAAGTCTTGCATGCAATACTGTTGGCGATAATATTGTGATTGGTTAACTGCACACCTTTGGGAATTCCCGTGCTTCCTGATGAGAATTGCAGGAACACAATGTCATCAGGAGAGGTTGGGCATAGATCAGCCATCTGCTGGCCTGCTTGAAGCTGGTTCACGCTAATCAACATAAGACCTTTGAATACCGGACTTTCCCCAAGCTGCTTATACTTGGGCATGTAGGCCTCCTCGACGATAACGACTGGACGCCCGAGTACCTCCCACACTTTCGTGAATTTCTCCAGACCGGCTGAGCCTGGTTCCCAGGCAGCCGGAGGACTAACCGGGGCAACAATAATGCCCCCCAGCATACAAGCCCAAAATGTACGGTAAAATTCCTGTGACTGGTCAACTTCCAAAATAACGACCTGTCCTTGTTGAATGCCTTGCTCCTGAAGAGACTGCAGGTACTTGCGCGCCTGCATCAGTAATTCAGGATATGCTTCAAACTGTTCGTCACCTGAAGAGCTGATATAGGTCATTCCCTTTTCTGGATGAGTATCTGCAATGTAGATTAGCATCTCAGCCACTGTTGAATAATGTTCTGGCACAATCAGCTCGGGTCCTCGCTGTATGGATTTACTGGACATGTTGCACCTCCATTGCCTCATTGTGAACTACCACTCTCACATCGCTACCAAGCTTGTCATCAATCAGCTGTTTCATACGTTTGATGTCCAGACCAGCCTGACAGGCCAGTTGTACGTACAGACACTCTTCGTCGTAGCGAATAACCCATTCGAATTGGGCGAGTCCCGAATTCGAATCTTGGTCATCCGACGACTGAGACGACATTGGGATCGCTTCGCTACTGGAGATGAAGCCTTGATAATTAAACAGAATCATCTGACGCGGCTCCTGTTCTGCTTGCCTGTAGGCAGTTCCCAATTGTTCCTGTATGCCATCATATTGTGCCGAGAGGGAAGAATCATGTGTAAGTGCCATAAAGTTAATGCTGTGTTGCTTCGTAAATTCCAGACGTTCCAACAGATCTTCCTGTGTGAATTCACTGTCTACCAGCACTGGAATTAGATCTAGGAATTCTCCCACATAATCATAGTAGGATTCTTCGCCATACTCCCTTCCGTAATGCACCAGGGCTATTGGCAATTGGCTTATGTTCAGATAAGCCGCAATGATGTTGGCAAAAGTTTCAAAGCATGTCCACCACACATCTGCAGGCTCCTTCCCTGCAAGGGACAACTCGGCAGTCATCGCTGAAGGCGACAATGTTTCTGTTTCCTTCAACTTGTTCATGACGATGGTGTTACATCTATTCCATGCCTGAAGCGAAAATTGTTTCTCCATTTCATCTTCTGATACCCCTATGGGGCCTTGAGACAGAAAATTTACATAATCCTCATAATTTCGTACTTGGTACAGAAGATCACTCTCGATCTCTATACCTTGCGGTCTATATAATGCCTTCGACTCAAGTTGCTGCTTGATGATCTGGGCACTCATACCATCAAACGCAAGGTGATCAAAACTCCAAATCAACTTATGCTCTGTGGCTCCTGTACGCAAAATACACAGACGCCAAGGTAGTTCCTTCAACGTATACGTTTTGTGTAACAGAGACTGAACCAGTTTGTACTCCAACTGCTCAATCGTAGCCGAAGCATAATGACGAATATCAAGATACGGGATAAGCTGTTGCAGCATGTCCGCCGCTAACGACATATCACATGGATGCCAATACAATTGTTCTTCCTCATATATCATGCTGTGCAGCAACTGGTGCCGGGATATAACCCCAAGAATCAGGTGTTTTACAGCTTGTTCATTCAATTCGCCTTCCAGCGTTGTTGTAAATCCGCTTGCTCGTGAAGTCGTAGAAGCATGTGCTTGTTGAATTGGAGATAGTGGGAATTGCCCCATAGGGGTCATGCCCGCCATAAAAGATGAAACCTGATTGCAGCTGTTTAAGACATGCAGGACCAGGCTGTCCAGTTGTTTCTCATGAAGTATTATGTCCTGTGGTATGACTATCGGGGACTGAATATGCAGGCTATCTTCGGACCAAACTGACGCCGGAGGATTAATGTCTACCAATTTGGCAAGTCCTCTAACTGTCGGATATTGGAATAATTCGTTCACATTGATGGCAATTCCTTCTTTTGCCAAAATTTGAGTGAATGCAATCGCTTTGAGCGAATGCCCCCCATTTTGAAAGAAGTGATCTTCCACACCAATGCCCGGATTACCCAAGATCTGTCGCATGGCGGCAAGAATGACACGCTCTGTTATTGCCCGAGGTGAACTCACTTCCAGAGACCTCTGCTGCTCTTCAACCAAATGCTCGGACAATGCTCTTCGGTCCACTTTGCCATTGGCATTAATCGGAAGATGATCCATTCGAATAATTCGTGCAGGCACCATGTACTCTGGCAGCTGCTGGTGAAGTTCTCTTCGAATATACTCAGTATCTGCTCCAGTATCGGTTGTATAAAAAGCGGCAATGTATAGACTTTCTGATGGTTCTGTAACTGTCATGACAAAGGCATCACGAACTCCCGAAAGACGCTCCATGCAATTGCCTATCTCCGATAACTCAATGCGGAAACCTCTAATTTTGACCTGGAAATCCGAACGTTCAATAAAAATCAGACTGCCGTCAGCCAGACGTTTGACGATGTCACCTGTCCGATACATTCGTTCTCCCTTGCGGAAGGGATCATTAAGAAAGTGTTTTCG
Source organism: Paenibacillus sp. FSL H7-0940 (assembly GCF_037979415.1). Taxonomy (NCBI): domain Bacteria; kingdom Bacillati; phylum Bacillota; class Bacilli; order Caryophanales; family Paenibacillaceae; genus Paenibacillus; species Paenibacillus sp. FSL H7-0940. The sequence goes on along the minus strand of NZ_CP150280.1, from coordinate 638,850 downwards.
GGTAAGATCCTCACGGTTAAGATATCCAATACCTACCGCATCCCCACTGATATACAGTTCACCTGGAACGTTCGGTGGCACAGGCTTCAGCTCATCATCCAGAACATACAAGGCTGTGTTAGACAGGGGCTGACCTATGGGCAGTGAGCCAGTATAAGGCTCTGTTTGCTGTAATAAGTGGTAGGAGGCAAAAAAGGTTGCTTCCGTTGGCCCATATCCATTTAACAGCCTGCCCGGCCCCACGCATGCAAGCGCTTTGTTGGCATGACTCACCGATGCAGCTTCACCACCAAACATCACTCTACGCACATTCTTCAAGCAATCAGCATCCCAATCCACCAGCATATTAAACAAGGATGTTGGAATATAAAATACTGAAATCCGTTGCTGTTGGATGACATCCGCCAAACGAGCCATATCCAAAATGGTCTCTTTTGAGATTAATACAAGAGTAGCGCCATTTATTAATGAAGCAAAAATATCGAAAATGGAACCGTCAAACGCATAGTTAGAAATTTGCAGGATACGATCCTCTGGCACAACGGTGACAAAATTGCTATTTTTCATAACTTTGGTCACATTGCGATGACTCATCACAGTCCCTTTTGGGGTTCCTGTTGACCCTGATGTATAAATGATATAAGCCGGGTCAAGAGCGGTCTTGTTCATATGTTCAACAGGCTCCTGGATGTCTCCTGAATCAAATGCTGCCAGTTCATCTGCCGGCACGATACAAGGAACTACAGATTGCCACGTGGAGGCATACGCCGCTTCAGTCAATAACACAGCCGCATCGCAATCTTGCAAAATAAATTCAATTCTCGATGGAGGCGAAGCCGGGTCAATCGGAACATAACTGCAACCCACTTGGAGTGTAGCAAGAATACTGATCATCTGGATCGGTCCACGGTCCAGAATGAGAGCAATACTAGAGCCTGATTTCACCCCTTGTCCAAGCAACCTGAACGCCAGCCACTGAACACGGTCATACAGATCCGCATAGCTCCATTCACCGCCTTCCCAGACCAATGCTGTCTTCTGTGCATGCACATGAACTTGTTCCTCGAATAATTGGGAAATGGTCGCATCTCGCGGATACTGGGCGGCATTATCGTTGACTCCGTACAGCAGCCATTCCTCTTCCTCCGGTGTAGTGAGCTTAATCTGACCAATTCGTTCATTATCCCCTGTTGTGATCTGAGACAGGATGTACCGGAATTTATCCAGCATCAGTTCCATGGACTCGGCTTTAAACAAATCTGAGCGATAGTCAATTTCAACCGTGTAACATTGTTTATGTTCGACCAGTGTCCAAGTCAGATCAAATTTGGCATCCACCTTACCTTCGACCCATGGTTCAAGCATCAGTTCCCCGGCTTCAGGATCATCGGTTCCCATATTAATGTAATTTAGCACCACATCAAATAGGGGGTTGCGGCTTAAATCACCGAATAGACCAAGTTGTTCCACCAGTGCTTCATAAGGATATTGTTGATGCTCATAACAGGATAACAGCTTGCCTCGCATCTCATTCAAATACGCCTCTGTGGACCATTCTCTGTCCATACTGGTGCGAATGGCAAGCATGTTCACAAACATACCCATAACGTTATTGAGTTCTGGCTTCTCACGCCCCGCAACCGCTGTACCAACGACCAAGTCGTCTTGACCCGTATACTTCCAGATTAATAGATTCAAAGTTGCCATGAACAACATGTAGGGTGTAAGCCCTTGTTGAGTACAGAAGTCATTGACCTGTGTGCTTAACGACTCACCAAGTTCAATGGAACGTCTGTCTCCGCTGTAGGATGACGCACCATGTCTTGGGAAGTCTGTAAGCAATTCAACCGGTGCAGGCATGTCCTCGAATTCCCGTTTCCAAAACTCGGCGTCTTTAACAGATCGTCCATGTGACGCAGCTTCATCACGCCATTCCGCATAATCCTTATACTGAATGTCAAGAGATTGCAATGTTTCTCCTCTGTACATGCGTGCAAAATCCTGCATCAGGATCGCAATGGAACTCTGATCCGAAATGATATGATGCATGTCGATGAATAAGATGTGTTCCTCTTGAGAAAGGCGAATGAGCTTAACACGAACCAATGGTGCGCTGGTCAGATCAAAAGGCTTGATCCATTCCATGACCTGCTCTAACCCTGCCGTTTCTAATTCCAGCAATTCTACCACGCTTGGAACCTGATCCTCGACAACCTGGAAAAGCTCACCGTCAATCATTTCAAATCTGGTACGGAATGCTTCATGTCTCTCTACCAGTGCATCCATTATTAATCTGAATTGCGTAGGGTCAAGTTTTCCCCTTACCCTATAGGAGCTGGCGAGATTGTACGCCGTACTCTCACCTTTCATCCACTCATGCACCACATACATTCTTCGCTGTGCAGAAGTGGTCTTATATTTCTCTTTCTTAGTAACAGGCAAGATTGGGTTCACTGAATCAGAGTCACTTGTAACCTGATGTTCAGCAATCCATTGAACCATGTGTTCAAATACAGAATGATCAAAAACCTCTTCCAGCCCCAAATTCAGTCCAAACATTTCTTTAATCCTTGACGCCAAGGAAATCGCTTTTAATGAATGACCTCCAAGCTCAAAGAAATCATCTTCAAGGCCGACTGCTCCATTACCAAGCAACTCCTGCCACAATTGCGATAATACATGCCTTATCTCATCATCAGTCCGTTGAACCCTGACTTTCCCGGATGGAGATTGGTCTAATGCTGCGATAGAACCCGCTGCAACCTGCGACATACCTGCAAGCTGATACAACGCAACATCATGTTGATGAACAATGGGGTCAAAGGAATACGTCGGCAGCGAGATTTTTTGCCTACGCCCCGTTCCGTTTAACTGTTCCCAATCCAACTCCATGCCAGAGCACCAGCAAAAAGCAAGTACTTTCATTAAATACACGTCTGCCTCAAGCAAGCTCTGACGATCTCCAGTAAGAGCAATGATGTTTGGCTCTGAAAATGAATCCGGAGCTATTTGGTCTGTATCCTGCAGCTGATTCGAAACGATCCACAGCGTATGCCCAGCAGATTCAGAAAGCGTCTTGCGATTTAGCAGCGTAAACAGGAAATTTGGAGATAACAGTGGTGCAATACTCGACGCAAGGTCTGTTACAGTTGCATCTGTCATCCTTCCTGTCAAAGCATCTGACAATGCTCCTTCTTCTAGTGACCAATGCTCCAGATTGTATAGAAGCCCCACGGCATGTACTGGATCAAGTGCATCACTAATAACCAACCCCACGAGTTCGCCAACGCCTTGTCCACAGACAGCATCTGGCTTGACACCAAGCTGCATCACGGTTTTATAAAGAGCATATTGCACAACAAAGCACTGCATGCGCTCAAGCCTTGAATCGATTAACGATCGCCCTATGCCTTGGCGGATGGCATACTGTTCCTTGGACTCAAAGAGGTCCAGTATCTCTTCAAAGTGCTGTTTGAATATCTCTGAGACCTGGCTGCGATACACAGAAGCATATAGTTCCCGAATCTTGCGCGCTTCCCAACTTGCATTTCCGCTGAGATAAAACATGACCTTAGGCTTCCCATTCATCACACTTGCCTGTGTCTCAAACTCTACAGACTGCTCGCTTGGCGGAATATAACCGTCTACAACGATTAGTGCTTTACGATGAACGAATCTGCTTCTTCCCTTCTGTAGCGTCCACGCAGCATTGGACAACTGCTCTGGCAATGCATGGATCGCCTGTAGAACCGAATCGTACGTGCGTTCCAGCGCAGATTCACTTTTGGCCGAGAAGGGCAGCAGAAGCAAAGATTCATACTTGGCTTGGCTCTCTTGGACGGGCGGTTGCTCCAGAATGACGTGAGCATTGGTCCCCCCGATCCCAAACGAACTGACACCTGCTCGCAGGATACGCTTCGCGTCTTCTAATGGCTGTGGCTCCTTGTTGATATAGAAGGGACTATGCTCCAGCTCCAACATCGGATTCGTCCGATTCATGTGAATCTGTGGCGGAACCACCCGGTGATAAAGCGTCAGTACGGTTTTAATAAAACCGGCGACACCTGCTGCCGCATCAAGATGCCCAATATTGGCTTTCACAGAACCTAGAGCACAATAATTTCTACGATCTGTTCCCCATGACTGCCTGAGCGCTTCAATTTCAATCGGGTCCCCCAGTTTGGTTCCTGTTCCATGCGCCTCCAGATAGGAGATCTCTTTTGGAGACACTCCCGAACGATGCAGGGCTGATTGAATAACCTTGACCTGCCCGGCCACACTCGGTGCCGTATATCCAATCTTGTCCATGCCATCATTATTTATCGCTGAACCTTTAATGACTGCATAGATATGATCTCCATCTCTCTGCGCGTCGCGGAGTGACTTGAGCACAACCATTCCGCATCCATTACCAGACACCGTACCAGATGCCTGCTCATCAAACGGTCTGCAAAGACCATCCTTTGAATAAATCATGCCTTCATGCCAGTGATAACCTTCTTTGAGCGGATAGGAGATAGAGACACCTCCCGCAAGTGCCACATCACACTCCCCCCGAATCAGCGATTCAGCAGCTTGGTGGATAGCGACCAAAGAAGTCGAACATGCGGTCTGTACGGCCATACTCGGCCCTCTCAGATTTAATTTGTGAGATACTCGGGTTGTAATATAGTCCTTTTCATTCAAAGTCATGGCTTCAAAAGCCTGTAGCAAATTACCGGAGCGACCGAGAAATTGCACCATCCATGGTAAGCTCAGTCCACTTCCGGCAAACAATCCTATAGCTCCCTCATAACTGTAAGGATCACACCCGGCATGCTCAAGCGCCTCCCATGAGCACTGATGCAGCAGCCGTATTTGCGGATCCATCATGTTGGATTCCTGATGCGGATATTCGAAAAATCCGGAGTCAAAATACTCAGTATCTTGCAGTACACCTTTGGCACGTACATAATCGGGATGTTTGAAGTCTTCCGGTCGTACACCCGCAGCGGTTAGATCCTCCTCATTCAGACGGGTGATACCGTCCTTACCTGCCATTAGGTTATCCCAGAACTCCTCAATATTTCTTGAGCCGGGAAAATGCCCTGCCATACCAATGACTGCGATATCCGACGAAGAAGAAATTCTGCTACTGTGTTCTGAAGCAAACGGAATACTCTGTTCCGGTCTGCTCTGCTCCACTTCGCTGTGTCCAACTGTGCTCATCACATACTCTTTTGGAGCTGTTGTCGGCTCCGGGTTCGTAACAGGATATCCAGCCGAAGCGATATGTCCGCTCTCCTCTTGTACCTGTTGTGTAACTGTCGGCAGCATCTGCTCAGCCACCAGATGATTGACCAGTGATGCAATGGAGGAATGCTCAAACAATTGCACCAGCGGAACGCTTTTATCCAGATAGGCATTCAGGCGATTATTGATCAGAATAAGCCCCAGTGAATTGCCTCCGATGTCAAAAAAGTGATCATGGATATTAACCGTATCCAGATTCAATATTTCCTTCCACGTTGCAATGAGCATCTGCTCCAGGTCAACTTTTGCCCGCTCCATTCCTTGAATCGATGAGCCATAAACCAGAGCCGGGTTATCCCTCTCTCTCGTTTCAAAATCAGCCAGACAAAGGGCATTGCGATTCAGTTTGCCATTAGGCAGCACAGGCAGATTTTCCAGACGAATCAAGCGAGAAGGCATCATGTACTGTGGAAGCCGCTGCTTTAACCAGGTCCGAAGCTGTACATCTTCATCTTCCATAACGGAAGGCCCAATCCCAGGCTTCAGACTGTAGAAAAGAATTAATTGCAATGAATATTGCTCGGCCCCTTCTACCTTAACGACAGCTTCTCTTACACGTTCATAATTCATCGCTGCCTGCTCAATCTCGTTCAGTTCAATCCGGTAACCCCGAATCTTCACCTGCTGATCCAACCGTCCCATTAACTCAACATCCCCATCCGGCAGTATACGGGCCAGATCGCCAGTTCGGTACAAACGGCCTCCCAAAACATTGGAGTTTGCAATGAATCGGGCATCGGTCTCAGCAGCATTGTGCAGATAACCGCGGGATAATCCTTTTCCTGCAATGCACAGCTCTCCATAACTTCCAGGTGGCAGTATTTCACCTTCATCATTCAGAATATAAATTTCTGTATTGGTAATGGGCTTGCCAATGGTAATCGCGGCTGTGTCATTCAATTCTTTGGTCGTTGACCAGATCGTAGTTTCCGTTGGTCCATACATGTTAAAGACTCGAGCAGGCGTAAGCCGCTTCAGATCGGTGAGGAGTCCCACAGGGACATTTTCCCCTCCGGTAAGAACACACCGCAGATTACCCAGCGCCTGAGCGAATTCCGGGTTTTCGACAAATGCCTTAATACGTGAAACCGTGCTAAGAATGTGTGTAACACCATGTTCACGTATTCGACGTGAAGCAAGAGCCGGGTCAAGCTGCTCCTGCTCATTGGCCAGATACAGCGAATATCCGGTGCATAATGGTGTCCACACTTCAAATCCGAAAATATCAAAAGATATGGTCGTTACACTGATGATGCGATCTGTCTCATGTGCAAAAATATGTCGGTGCCTGATGTCCTCAACAAAATTGACCATCGCCTCATGAGTAATCATCACCCCTTTGGGACGACCGGTCGATCCTGAGGTGAAAATCACACAGGACAGGTCCGAAGACAGGAAGCTGATGTCCGGGTTAACGGATGAGCGCACATCCTGGGCAGTTGGATCATACACGAAACGCTCTCCGCTAAAAGTCACTGTGCCTTCTTCATCAGGCGTACACAGCAATACGTTCATTCGGCTGTCTTCAATCATATTCACGATGCGCTGCGGCGGAAAAGCAGGGTCCAGAGGCACATAAGCGGCCCCAGCTTTCAGCACTGCCAATAGCATAATGATCAACGATTCATCTCGTCTGGATAATATGCCTACAGGTTCATCCCGGCGCACACCTTGATCAATCAGCTTCCAAGCCAGCGTATTAGCTTTTTCATTAAGCTCCCTGTAGGTAAAAGAGGCTCCGGATGATACAAGGAGAGCTTTCTTGTCTGGTGTGTGTTCTGCCTGCAGCTCGAACAGCCGATGCAGACCCACCGCAGGAGTGTAATCCAGACGTGGACCAGCAAGCAGATGGACTGAGTGCTCATGAGAAATGTTTCTATCAAACAGTTCGCTCAGAGACAGACTAGGCTGTTGTACAACCTCTTGGCAGAGTCCGATAAACTCCTGCATCATACCTTCAACTGTGTCCCGGCGGAACAGATCCAGCGAGTATTCGATATATCCTTCAATCACCTGCTTCTCCCTGTTTTCTTGACAGGTCATTAACAGATCATAAGTAGACGTACCCGTCTCCACCGGAAAAGAACTGAATTGCAAACCATGAAGTTCAAGTCCATGCAAGTCCATGTTCTGATAATCAAAACAAACATCAAATACCGGATTTCGGTTCAGCTCACGTGTCACGCCCAGTTGTGCCACAAGCTCATTAAACGGATATTCCTGATATGCAAAAGCATCCAGTGTATGTTGTTTGAGTTCGCGTAAAAAATCAGTGTACGTACGATCAAACGTTGGAAAATTCCGCATCGCAATCATATTGACAAACATGCCTACCGTCTCTTTCCACTCCTCTTGCATCCTTCCTGCAACAGGCGTTCCTACCACAATGTCCTGCTGACCTGAGCGGTGTGCAAGAAGAAGATTCCACACACTTAGCATTACCATATACATGGATGCTTCCGATGAGGAAGCCAGCTCATGCAAGTGTTGTGTCAACGAACGATTCAACGTGAAATGGAGACGTCCCCCTTGCATGGATCGCTGTGATGGACGCTCATGGTCAAGTGGAAGCTCCAGCACAGGTAAAGAAGGGCCAAGATGGTCCAGCCAGTATGTTTGATGTGAATTGTATTCATTTGAAGCGAGACGCTGCTGCTGCCATACCGCGTAATCTTTGTACTGCAATCGGACTGCTTGCTCTTTGCCAAAATATAAATCATTGAAGTCACGAGTGATGATTTCGACAGATGTACCATCCGCGATAATATGGTGAATATCAAAGAATAGCAGGTGCTTGCGCTCGCCTATCTTAATCAGTTCAACCCGCATAAGCGGAGCACTCCCCAGATCAAAAGGACGAATCAATGTCTCGATCATCGCAGGCAACTCTTGGTCATCTGCCACATGTTGCTCTGCATAACCCATACTTAAGCGAACCGAAGGTTGGATGATCTGAACGATCTGACCACCCCGTATCTCAAACGATGTTCTGAGCGCCTCATGATGTTGCATCAACTTCTGCAAAGCAGCCTCAACTCTTATACGGTCCAATTCACCTTCAATAATGGTTGCAGACGGTAGGTTGTAGGCCGTATTGCCTGGATCAAGCATCGCTTGTGTGAACATACGCATCTGTGCAGAAGAGATTGGATACGCATCCATAGTGGGTGCAGATTGAATTATCTGTTGGTCCACTTTTGGTTTCGCCATGACATAGAGATGCTCCGCCAGTTGAATAGGCGTTGAATGATTGAAAACATCTGCTACCTCAGGCTGAATTCCTAAATGAGATCGGATCCATGCAGACAAGCTGACTGCTTTGAGAGAATCTCCTCCAACCGCAAAGAAATTAACCTCTTCATCTAGATCATCGATGCCAAAAATCGTTCGATATGCGTCCAGGACAATCTGTTTCAGTTGGTCTGAACCACCAGTATAAACTGTCCCTTTTACTAGAGTAGAGCCACTTCCCTTACCCTGCTCTGCATGCTGCCTATCATCCCCGGTACCCATTCCTTGCGCTGCTGATGAGCCAGAAAGAGAAACACCGACAGGATAGGATTGTTTGTTGAAAACATAAGTAGGCAGAGAGCATTTGCGTCGTACCGTCTGCCCTTTGAGCACCTTCCAGTCCGGTTCAATGCCTTCGCACCATAACTCCGCAAGTCTGCGGTTCACATAGATACTGTCCTGCTCCGTCTCCCTTACGTGACGTAGCATATTCAGTACCGTCTGGGAATCTCTTGATAGACTGTGCTGTCTGGCAAAGGAGCTTAGCGTTCGTCCTGCACCTACTTCAATTAATACAGCCCGTTCATCCTTTAACACTTCAGCCAGGTTTGATTCAAACAACACCGGCTGTAAAATATGACGGGACCAATAGTCAGGTTGTGTGATTTCATCTCCAAGCGCCCATTTTCCACTGGTATTGGACAGTAATGGGATCTGTGGCGTATGAAGTGAATGCTCTGCTAAATAACGTCTAAATTCCTCAGCGGCCTGATTCATCATTGGCGTATGGAATGCATGGGAAGTCTTCACACGAATGCACTTCCAGCCCAGTCCTTCAGCCTTGGCTTCCATCCGTGAAATGGCTTCAGCTGTCCCACCAATCACACTGGAACCTGTAGTATTCACCAGGGCAAGCCACATGTCTTCCTCCAGTTGTGACTTCACCTGCTGTGCATCCGCCATAATGGCAAGCATGACCCCGGGTTGTTGTTGCTGCATCAGACGTCCGCGAAGTCGAACTAACTTGACGGCATCTCCGAGTTCGAATACACCCGCTACCGCTGCGGCAGCCAACTCACCAATGCTATGCCCGATCATGCCATCTGGCTTGATGCCCAGGTCCAGCAGCGACTTGGCCAGCGCATAACTTGTCATGAACAGTGCGAATTGGCTGTACTCTGTCTGGTTTATTCGCTCAGGCTGCTGATCCCCGTATACAACGGACAGCATATCTTCTCGTTCTTCCGCAGGCAGAAAGTCCAATATTTCCTGAATATAACTTCTGAAGATTGGAGCCAGGCCTGCTTGCTCTGTAGATCTGTATAGTTCTGCACCCATTCCCTGATACTGACTGCCCTGTCCGGGGAACATAAAGTATACGGGACGAGTGCCTTGAGCCGAATGGTATACCCGTGCTTTCGCCAGCTGCTGTATCAGCTTGTCCGGATTATCCTTCCATGTCTTATCCAGAATGAGTGCCTTACGATACGCAAAAACAGATCTACCTGACTGCAAGGTCCACGCTGCGTTCGATATAGATAGCTCCGGCTGCTGAGTCAGATGTTCCATAATCCGTTCAGCGGTGCGGTTCAGCGAGTACTCTGTTTTGGCGGAAAAAAGCAATATATTTACGTCATCATCCGGGCTGCACTTCTCCATCTCGGGAGCCTCCTCCAATACCATGTGAGCATTCGTGCCCCCCACACCAAATGAATTGATTCCTGCGCGCATGACTCCAACTTTGCCCTGTTTCCAGTCCACCCCTTGTGCATTAACTTTAAAAGGCGTATTCAAAAAATCAATTTTGGGATTAGGCTGCTCATAATTCGCTGTTCCAGGGATATAACCTTGTCCAAGACTGAGCGCTACCTTGATTAAACCAACCACACCTGCGGCAGTATCCATATGTCCCACATTGCCTTTGACCGAACCCAGATAACAAAATTGCTTTTGGTCGGAAGCAAAGGCCCGAGTTAACGAGTTTACTTCAATTGGATCACCAAGCAACGTTCCCGTACCATGTGCTTCGATATAACTCACCGTTTCCGGGTCTACTCCAGCTACCTTATAAGCATCCTGAATGACTTCAGCCTGTCCGCTTACGCTAGGAGCAAGAAAACTGAGTTTCTCTTGTCCGTCATTGTTAATTGCTGAGCCTTTGATGACCCCGTAGATATGATCTCCGTCCCGCAGAGCATCGGTTACCCGCTTCAGCACCACAATTCCCATACCATTGGAGAAGACGGTTCCACTGGCTGCCGCATCAAATGGACGACAGTGTCCATCTATGGAGAACATCATGCCATCCTCAAATATGTAACCCCCTTCATTGGGCAACTCCACGGTGATCCCACCAGCCACGGCCACATCACATTCTCCAACGATCAAAGATTGACATGCCAGATGAGGTGTAACCAATGAAGTAGAACATCCCGTCAGAGCGGTATAGGCCGGCCCTTTTAAGTTCAGCTTATAAGCCATTCGGGTAGCGAGAAAATGATTGGTGCTGAGGGTGAATGCTTCGTATTTACTGCTATAGTTAGCATCGTTAAAAAGCACTTGACGGTACCATTCGAAGTCATCGGACCCGCCAAGGAACACACCCACCTTACCCGCTTCATCCGGTCTGCAGCCCGCATCCTCCAGCGCTTCCCATATTCCCTGATACAAAAGTCTGAATTGGGGAGACATCATTTTGGCTTCACCGGGAGTATAGTCAAAGAACCCTGCATCAAACTCATCGATGCCGTTGGCACGTCCTTTTGCCTTGACATAACGAGGTGAACGCAGCAGTGCTTCCTCCACGCCAAGCTCCCTCAATTCATCATCACTATAAAAGTGAATGCTTTCCCGCCGTTCAACAAGGTTACTCCAGAACTCCCTTATATCCTCAGCGCCCGGCACATTCACCGCCATGCCCACAATTGCAATGTCCTCACGCATAATGCCGTCTTTTCGTTGAAACAATTGTTCCCTTTCAGTCGGTATCCGAACTCCCTCATCTTTTGGTCCTAGCGCTGCAAATTGACGCAATGTCGGGCATTCGAAAAAACGAGGAACAGGGAACTCCACATCGGTATAATGCTTAAGTTTATTGTGAGCCTGAATGACAGAAAATGAATTTCCGCCCAATTCGAAGAAATGGTCATCGCGCCCTACTCTCTCAACACCGAGCACTTCGGCCCACACTTCGGCTATAACCTTCTCAAGCTCAGAAGACGGGGCGGTATAGAACGTACTGGAAGCGTGAGCATGCGTGATATCTGCCATGAGTGCCTTCCGGTCAATCTTCCCACTGCTATTCAATGGAAATTCGGATTTATGTACAAAAACGGATGGTATCATATATGCCGGTAACAAACGAGACAGATGCTCTCTCAATTCGACAGAAGGCAGTTCCTGCTCTGACAGATAGTAGGCATACAGCAAGCCGGGCCTACCTTCAAATGATTTCATGACTACCACGGTCTGGATGACACCCGGATAGGATGACAGGGTATTCTCAATTTCGCCTGTCTCCAGTCTGGCCCCCTGAATTTTAACCTGAAAATCAATGCGTCCCAGATATTCGATCGTACCGCTTGGGAGTGAACGTACCAGATCCCCTGTGCGGTACATGTACCTGAAGTGCTCTGCGTCCTGTCCTTCCTGAAAGAAAGGATTAGGGACAAACTTCTCTCGGGTCATCTGTTCCAGATTCAAATATCCACGTGCAAGCCCAACACCGCTAAGACAGAGCTCCCCTGGAATACCTAACGGCTGAAGCTCATCATGATTTCCGACGACATACCATCTGGACTCATTGAGCGGGTAACCTATCGGTACATTGCCCAAGCCTTCGTAATGGCTTAATGGATAATGAGAAACCCATATGGTGCATTCGGTTGGACCATATACATTTTCAAGACTTGCTCCAATGCCTAACCTGTTAAATTTCTCAATGATGTCTGGCGTGACTGCCTCTCCGCCAACAAACATCCATTTCAGCGTTTCCAATGCTGACAGATCGGAGCGAAGCTCCATCGTTTCCAGAAAAAGACGGAATAACGTTGGAACAAAGTTGATGTGTGTAACCTTATGTGATGCCACCGTAGACACAATACGAGCAGGGTCTTTTTCTGCTCCAGGCTCAAGAATACTTAGTGCGCCTTCACCCATGAACCAGCCGAAAAGTTCCGTGGCCGAAACATCAAAGGTATATGCCGTTTTCAGCAAGTAAACATCCTGCGCCTGCATTGGAAAACGACGCTCCAGATCAAGCAGTGTATTGACTACGCTATGATTTTCAACCATGACTCCTTTTGGCTTACCTGTTGATCCGGACGTATACATGATATAGGCAAGGCTATGCGGATTCAGCGCCTCTTCAAGATTTGAGACATCCCCCGAATAGGCCTGATCTCCCTCAACGTAGATGTACTGGACATCCAGAGTCTCGTCATCTTTTTCGGGCTGCATAGCCAGCACGATGGATATGTCTGCATCCGATATAATATAGTCCTTTCTGGACAAAGGATAGGAAGGGTCTACAGGCACAAAAGCACATCCGGCTTTTAATACAGCCAATAGGGCAATGACCATATCCGAGGAACGTGACATCTGCACGCCAACTGCTGCGTTATCACTTTTTTTACTCGCAACGATCTGCCTAGCCAATTGATTCGCTTTTGCGTTGACCTGCGCATAGGTCTGATGCTGCTTCCCTTCCATTAGAGCTACCCGCTCCGGGAAACGTGCTACTTTATCGTGAAATATATCCATAATATGTTGTGGAGTGTAGGGAAAATAAGAAGTTTGATTGAATCGGTACAGTAGGTTTTCTTTCTCATCCTGCATCAGGAGGCTGAACTCCCTGATTTTTTGTTCAGAATTGGTTACTAGTTGATTCAGCAAATATAGAAATCGTTGGCCCATTCGCTCCATTGAATCTTCACGGAACAAGCTCGGTTTATATTGCAGCTTCAACTGAGCACCTTGCGGTAAACGGCTTAACACCACCATCAGATCTCCTGGAAACGTAACCTTATCCTGATCCAGAATACGAGTTCCGAGCATATCTTCCTCATAGGAATCATAAACAAAGGAGATATCAAACAACGATGGTGATCCGGGTTGAGCCTGTAACATACTGTCTCTGACAATGAGGTTATTGGGATATCCGATGTTCCTGTACGTATCCATCCAGGTTGTGGCTACTTGTTGCAGCAGAGGTTTTAGAGTTGATTCGAGGTCAATATGGAATCGCATAGGCAACATATGGACAAAACATCCAATCGTTTCTTCCAAGTCCATACCGGGACGATGAGAATATGGGGAGGCAAAGGTGATATCGTCTGTACCGACATATTTACTCATAAGAATGCCAAAGGCACCCATAAAGAACATAAAAACGGTTACTTCATTATCTTTGGACATCTGTGTAATATCAGCCATTAACGATTCCGAAATATCAAATCGCAGTTCATGACCAATCCCTTCTTGTACAGAACCTGCTGGAAAGTCGTGCTTTAGAGAAAGAGGTTCCACTCCCTTCATTTTGTTCAACCAGTATTCCCGCTCTTTGGAGTACTTGTTTTCGTGCAGTTTCTTGTTCTCTGCCTCAACATAAGAGATGAATCCTTCATCCAGCTTGACATCCACAGGCTGATCTTCAAGAAGACACGTATATGACTGGATAAGTTTGTTTTTCATCAGTTCAAGCGACAAGCCATCACATATTAAATGATGAATACATAAGGTCAGAATATATCGGCTTTTATCCATCTGAACAATCATTATACGGAACAGAGGACCTTTCTCCAGCTCAAAAGGTGTCCCGATGCATTCATCCACCAGTGCTACTAACTGTTGTTCCTTTGGATTCTCCTGATTCTCGCTACTTAGGTCCCACAAGGCAAGTGAATAATCCATATCTTCATGAACGGATAACACGGGTACATCATTTTGAATCTCAATCCGAGTACGCAGCACCACTTGCTCATACATAAGCAATTCGATGGATTGGCGAAATATCTCCATTTGAAGATGATCAAATTGCATTGAAGCTGAGATGTTATACGAAGTGGGATCATTCACCTGACAATCAAAATAGATTCCCTTTTGTGTTTCGGAAAGTTCAACGTTTTTTTGTACCATCACGACCACACCTCATCGTTTAATTGAGATTCAAGCTGTGTAAGGCAAAAAATCAGTTACAGCTTAGTGCATTACCCAGATTCCACCAGCCAATACGGAGAGAACCGTGATAAACGTTTGATACACCACATCCATAATGAGATTCCCGATACTGTCTCCATCTGCCTTGCGATTTTTAATCATGACATAAGTATGTGACCAAAGACCACTTAATCCGTATATGTACATCGTTACCAATACACCAACCCAAAAGTTCCCTTGGAACCAGATGGCCATAATCCCCATAACTCCAAGCCCTACCTGGGAAAAACCGTATTTAACCTGAAATGGTCCACCAGGCCATCCTAACATTTTGGCTGTCTGATCCGCTCTGGCAATGTTGACAACATAACCAATCACTCCAACCAATCCAAACGTAACCACAAACTGATGAAGCAGCAACACCCTGCTAATCTCGCTCATTTCCCCGGGAAAACCTAACACATATAGGTGTACTCCCCCTGAAATTAGACCTAACAACCATAGAACCAAAAACCACATGCCTGTCCCACTCCCGCCGTTTGTTATTTGGAATCATTTGTAACTAAATGTACAATCTTGTAGTTAAACACATTATATAATCGCTTTTACATTTGTCAATTCATACATAATTTTCTAGTTTGTCGAAGCTTTTGTCATTTTTCTTCTTCTGTACGCAAACAAGAAAACCATATAGTTCCATTTAACTTGAAAATAATAGGAACTTAGCCCTATTATTACATTAAAAGGTTTGAAACCTACTTCTTTTTTAACGCTTCAAAAGAACCACAACTCATTTATTTGACATAGGTGATAGTTCAATTATCATCTGTTTGATTATCTACGATTCCAGAACAACAGCAACTATCCATTAAAATATAATATAAAGGAATTGACATCCGATCTCTTTGTAACTATTATAGTTACAACGGTGGTGATTATCCCATGAGACAAATCAGCAGTCGCTTTTCCATTGCGGTTCATACCCTGTCCCTGATCGCTGTTATGCCCAATGAATGCACCGGAGATGTGATCGCGCAGAGTGTGAATACAAATCCCGTGATTATTCGGCGGATTATGTCCAAGCTGAAACAGGCTGGACTGATTGACGTCAGACCCGGTGTGGGTGGTGCTTCCTTGTTGAAAGATCCAGCCGACATTACCCTTCTTGATGTATATCGAGCGCTTGAGGTGGTGGAGGATGGGGAATTGTTTAACTTTCACAAACATCCGAATCCGAAATGTCCGGTCGGCAACATGATTGAACACACCTTGCGTGCCGAACTCATTGAGGCTCAGACAGCCATGGAACAGCGCTTGAATCGTGTAACCATACAACAGATGATGGATCAGATTCATGTCTCTGAATAAAAAAGCTCATAATGAGCTTTTTTTAACCCTTCCGTTGTAATCACACCTGTTATAACATTTATGATTACATCCATATGCAAACAAAACACATATCCTAGGAGGAAAAGAAAATGAAAATTTTGGTTACTGGCGCAACAGGTCAATTGGGTTCAATGGTTGTAGAGGCATTGTTAAAAACGGATTCTGCCAAAGGTTTGGCAGTAAGTGTACGTAATCCGGAAAAAGCGGAAGCACTCCGCACTCAAGGGGTTGACGTGCGTCACGGTGATTTCGATCAACCGGAGACGTTGGAGAAAGCTTTTGCCGGTGTAGACCGTCTGTTGCTCATCTCGACTGATGGTGACAATGAAACGCGTATTCGCCAACATCAGGCTGCCATTGACGCTGCCAAGAACGCAGGCGTGGGTTTCATCGCTTATACAAGCGTTGTGAATGCAGAGAAAAATACCCTTTCCCTGGCGGAAGTTCACCGCGCTACAGAAAAAGCTATTCGTGAATCCGGCATTCCGTATTCCTTCCTGCGCAACAACTGGTACCTGGAAAATGAAGCAGGCAGTGTGCAAGCAGCTACGCAAGGTGCACCTTGGGTTCATGCCACCAACAACAGCCAAGTAGGCTGGGCTACCCGCAGTGACTACGCCCATGCTGCTGCAGCTGTACTAGCAGGCGAAGGACATGAGAATACCGTGTATGAATTGTCCGGCAAACTGCGCACGCAAGCCGAACTGGCTGCCATTGTTGGTAAAGTGCTTGGACAAGAAATCAACGTGCAAAACGTGGACGATGCCGCTTACGCTGACATCATGAAAGGCGCAGGTCTACCGGACTTTGTCGTATCGATGCTTGTTGATATGCAAAGTGCCATCCGTGAAGGCGCATTGGCTGTAGAAAGTGATACTTTAGAGAAATTGCTTGGCCGTCCGGCTCAGCCACTTAGCGAAGGTATTAAAGCAATTGTAGGCAAGTAAGTTTTGGATATGAGAAAGGGACACACCAACAAATGTTGGATGCGTCCCTTTTTTTGTGTAGCTAACGATCAATACAAAGGTATACAACTTCAACGGATGACTGTACACTCACCCGTTGATTGCGACTGCTGCGATTGGAGATAGGTATTTATGCTGTCCACAACGGTTCATCACTCATTGCTCACCAGTCACTGCTCAAGAATATAACGTGCAGGAATGTGATCGGCCAGCCAGATATTTTCGTTTCCATGATAAAAAAGGATTCCATCTGTGGCCGCTTGAGCAGCATTGATTCTCAAAATGACAGGCTGATCATCCCGTCTTTGTCCCACCTGATTGGCCGTATCAATATCTGCGGACAGATGTACATATTGCCTTTGCCGCGGCTGTAAGCCATGTTCCATAATAGAATGCACTGCGCGTGCCGGGGTCCCATGGTACAGGGTTTCCGGTGGCTCGGCAGATATTTTCGATATCTTATGAGGAGTCGAATGTCCATACAATGCCCGGATGCGGCCAGAACGGATTTCATGTCTCTTTTTCTCCGAGGTTTCAATCATCTGCTCCAGATCGGCTTGCGTGACTTCCTTCCACTGCGGACTTTCATGTAAAGCCACCAGCAATTGCGAGATTTCCACCCAACCCTCTTCGTCCAGTTCCAACTCATACTCCCATGGTGCATGTCGCAGAGCGTATGAGAGTTCCTTGCTTAATTTCATCAGATCCAATACAATCATCTCCCACATCTAATAAAACTGTCTATTTTTGCGATTGAACCGCGGTTAAAATCTCCTGAATGTTACGTTCCAATCCTTCATCGTCTTCCTGATTGAATTGGCGGTGTCCATCAATCCCACGTTGGATAATCGTATTCATCACCGGATGAACCTCACGATCGGAAGCCACCCGAATCAGATCATCGGCAAAATCAACCGCCTGCTGTTCACTGTAATTAAATGGTTTAATCAGCATCCGAATGCTCAAGGCATGGGCCTGCGGCTCCGCTAGCTGATCCCGATGAGTGATGCCATACACCGCGCCAAAACCAAAAGCAGCCATGACCTGACGCTCCAGTTCTGTCGTCTGTTCCAAAGGCGTGCCAATCAGCTCACACATTTTGTCCACCATCTGCTCCAACTCGTTTGCTGCCGCAGCCAGAATTACGTCATTAATATCGTCAGCGTTGATAAATTCAGTCATATTGGTTTTCTCCATTTCTGCACCGTATTTGATCCATTCTCTTAGACTCTATGAGAACATTGTATCGGAGTTGGGGTGTTCGTTTCAAATTCTATCTATAGGTGGAGCTGTTAATCACGGCATGATTTATCGTCTGGCTAACTTCGAGACGAACTCTATAAAATATAACGTCATTCAATTACATCCGATTCCCTATAACATAATAAATAACAAAAAAACCAAATCTCCTCTTTTATAAGTCGACTTGGTTTAATTTATTGTACGAATATGCTCATCTAGCATACCATTTTATAAAAGAGGTGTTATAACTCAAGCCATCTCATGTTGCTTTTTCGACTCCACTTCATAGACCTGCGTATGTTGATTCTCGGCTAAAGACCATTCCACTGTACCTGGCTTGCGCACTTTCCATACCCAGGCTTGAACTCGCAGCGAGCTTCTGACCCAAGCTAAGGAAGCACAGCGTTTCTCAGAACGAACCGTCAACCCCCAATGAATAACACGAGCGAGCCAAGGATTCACATACTCATTATGTGAGCGAACAGATGGCAATTCATCCTGGAACAACCGCTGTTTCACGTCCATAGGGGGTTGCCCACATGTCCAATAATGGAGCAGAGCTGCCAAACTATAGATGTCCGACATCGGTCCTTGACTAGATTTCTCCGAATAAAACTCCAGCGGAGAATAACCTGCCGATGTAAATATCACCTGTTTCTCTCCGGATTGCATAGGCCAACGGGTAGCTGAGCCAAAGTCCAGAAGTTTGGGTGTACCATCCTCCATAACCATAATGTTGGAAGGTTTCACATCCCGGTGAAGAATGCCTTGCTTATGTATGTAATCCAATGTATCCACCAGTGGAAGCAGCGTCTCCGTTATGAAAGCAGCATCAAGAGCATGATTATGTTCATTCAAATACTCGGTCAATGTGATTCCCGTGCAGTATTCCATAACCAGATACCCCGTACCATTTGCTTCAAAATGATCCATATACGATACAATATGGGGATGATCCAGTTTCGATAATAGTTCACCTTCGAGCAGAAATGCAGCCAGTAACTCCTGATATTGCCCACCGTATCCTCGTGAAGAGCAGAACACCCCTCGCTTGTCTGCCTGCCGTTCAGCCATTCTCTGTGGGAAAAATTCCTTAATGGCTACTTTTGCACCTGTGTTACGATCTCGCCCTGCATATACAATAGCCAACTCACTGCTGGCTAATACCTGTCTTACCTGATATGTATCATTTATAATCACATTGCGCTGCAATGCCATTTTGCAATTGTCTTTTCTCATAACAGACCTCTTTTCAACCTTGTCGATCGGAAGACTTTCCGCGTAAATGCATCACTTGGTTTAACCAGTCAGCAATTCATCGCCAACTATACATATAAACCAAATGATGCAATTTGAAACACCTTAACGCGAAATATTTAAATATTAATGATATCAAGCCTTCTGCGATATACTGCTAATCCCTATCCACACTACTCTATAGAAGAAAAGCATTCTCTTATATAGAGTATCGACAGATGGATGTAATTACTTTATTAAACTGGAGAATAACATTTCTCATCCTTCATTTACAGCTTTTATTAATAATTATTCTGTAAAAAACGCCCGATTTCCTCGTTCATCTGAACCAATACGTCCTGTGAAGGAAAATGTCCTGTATCATACTTGATGGCTTCTACATTCGTAATAATCTTTTGAGCTCGCTCAATACACTTATCCGCTGGGAAAAAGACATCCTTCTCTCCTACCAATAACAAGGTTGGTGACGTATAATTCACCAGTTCTTCCCGCTCCGTAAGCTTGGGCAGATCCTGATCTATGCTGACGTATTTAAAAAGTTTGCCGATAATGTTTTTATCCATTTCTTTCATGCAGTTGCACGACATGTTGTCCGTAATTTTTTGCAAAGAAGATGGTGAAGAAGTCATACGATACTTGACGAGTGGCAGCGTGATATCCTGAGCTGTTTTAATTTTGGAATTGACCGCAAGACCCGCAGGAGCAACCAATACAGCACACGAAATGCGTTCCGGAATATAGGTAGCCAGTCTGAGAATAATGCCTCCTCCAAACGATGGGCCGATAAATGCACTCTTTTCGATATCATAGTGATCCAGCAGATCCGATACCCATAATGCCAAACTATCAAACCGTGTCGAGATACTCGCTTCCTCACTATAACCAGGATGACCAATCGTATCAGGAGCAATAATCCGGTATTCTTTAAATAAAGAAGAGAACCAGGACAACGTCATCGGATTCACACAATTACCGCCTTGGAGAATAAATAACGGCTTGCCATCTAGAGGACCCGTCAGTAAAACATGTGTCTTTCCAAAACGCGTCTCTACATACTCCCGAGTAAATTCCTCACCCAACTCGTTCAAATAAATCTCATACTCTTCAAGTATGCTGCTCTTGCCTTCTTCACTTCTATAAATGGAACTCATGTCTGCCTCCTGCAATATATACTCAAATACCCCATTCTATTGAATGGACTTGCTAATCAATGGACCAAAAAGATAAAGAGGGCCTGCAGATGACAGGCTCCTCCATATGTTTAACTAATCATATTCAGATGATTATAGAGCGGAAACTGGAAATTGTAAATAACGATTCTAATAGACCAGAAATTAAGGAGGAATCCTTTGGAAAAATACCTACTTCCGGCCGTAATCTGCCTTGATTTCGCCCCACTGTTTGGTCTGCCATTTTAGCACTTTATTGCTGTACGTATTCGTCTGGAGCCACTGCTCGGCACGATCAATCATCAACCAGATCTCTTCCGTGGAGTTGTCTCTTGGCAACGTTGTGGCTACTTTTTTCTGCTTTAGCCATTTCATGGCATTGACCGAGTCGGTATACACCGTTTTGGTACTGCCTTCTTTTTTCAGATGTGCGAGGGCATGTACAATGGCTAAAAATTCGCCCAGATTGTTCGTGCCTTTGGAGATCGGTCCGACGGAGAAAATAACCTCACCGGTACGGGTGTCTACCCCTTTGTATTCTACAGGTCCGGGGTTACCACGTGTGCCCACATCAACAGAGACGCTGTCGTAATCCACTTCCTCTGACGTTTCCATGCCAGCACTTCTTCCGCTACCAGCCGACTTTGTCTTCGACGCTCCGCCTGCACTTGAACCCCAGTTCCCTTTCCATCCAGCACGATACGCTTCTTCTGCGGCTGTTTTGGACTCATAGGATTTATATTTTGCTCCAGTATAATGATCCGTCTGCGCTTTGCAATCTGCCCATGTGTTATACACACCCGGCTTCTTGCCTTCCCAGACAACATAGTATTTCTGTTTTGCCACTGTAACCCGCTCCTTTGTTCCTTCATCAATACCCTATTGTAAACGATCCGGTGGGCGGAATGAAAGCTATGGATTTAGCCATCTGCATAATTTCTCCAACTCCAGAACAGTCTAAGAAGCAAAACGCATACTGGAATAGAAAGGAATATACGTATGGACTGGATATGGAAATCTGTTTTACTTGTACTTATCGGCATGATTCTGCTGCGAATTGCAGGACGCAAGTCGATCTCACAGATGAGTGTCGCCACAACGGTCATCATGATCTCCATCGGAACAACGATTGTACAACCCATCGCAAATCATGAGCTTGGCAAAGCGATTGGATCAGCATCAGTATTCATTTTGACATTGCTTGTAGTGGAACAACTGCAATTGAAATTTAATATTTTTGAACGGTTAATGAGTGGCAGTTCCAAAATCGTGGTAGAGGACGGAAAGGTCATTATCCCGAATCTGAAACGTATGCGTTATACGATGGATCAGCTTGAGATGCATATGCGACAGCACGGAATTACAAGTGTAGACGATCTGGAGACAGCAACGGTGGAACCCAATGGTCAACTTGGTTATGTCCTGAAACGACATGCTCGTCCCGTGACGATTGGAGATCTGGAAGAGATCCTACGAAGTTATGCGATTACAGGTAGTAGTCCAGCAACGGGAGAACACCCCCAACAAGACAACAGCAACAAGTCTTCAACGCATAGCGATAATTCCTCAGATATTTTTCAAGAAGTCAGCAAAGGTGCTCATGCTCATCCCGTTGATCCTAAGCTTCAATAGTTGATCCCTACCCCCACCTAAAAAACAAAAGACCGGCCCTGTGAGCACTCAACAACATCGCTCCAACAGGCACGGTCTATTTTCACTTCAATTGATTATTTCGAAAGATTGCTCCGGGTCATCCAAACGAAGATATAGTCCCAATCAACGTGTACTCAGGTAAGCAATGCCCAGGCCGCCTGTAACCGGATTTGTATAGATTTCACAATCGACATCAAATACCTCACCAATCATCTCGCGAGTCAGAATATCAGCCGGTTTGCCATGGACCACAATCTGGCCCTTTTTCACCACATAGAGATAATCGCAATATGCTGCGGCGAGTTCGAGATCATGCAGCGCTGCCAATATGCCAATGCCGAGTCCACGGACAATATTTAGAATCTGAAGTTGGTATTTGATGTCCAAATGGTTCGTTGGCTCGTCCAGGATCAGGAATTGGGGTTGCTGTGCCAAGACACGCGCCAAGACCACACGCTGTTTCTCCCCACCAGACAGAGACACGTAATTGCGGTCTGCATGTCCAGTCAGATGTACTTTTTCTAAAGCCTGCTCAACGATTTCGTGATCCCGTTCATTATCCGTCTCCAGCATTTTTTTGTGCGGGGTACGGCCCATCATGACCATCTCACGTACTGTAAAATCAAAACTCAATTCATTAAACTGGCCAACAACGCCCATGTGTCTGGAAACAAGCTTTGGACTGGATTTGAGAATATCGGTATTATCCAGAAAAACCTTACCTTGCTGCGGTTTGATCACTTTATAGATGCTCTTGAGCAGCGTTGACTTGCCACAACCATTGGGTCCGATCAGTCCAACGAACTGTTTGCCGTTCACCTGTAATGAAATATCCTTGATGATGTCCGTGTTCAGCACGGAGATGGATACATTTTCTACGTTCAGCTTCATGTTTAATTTCCTCCAAAACCGTAGCCTTTTTTGACCAGCATATACATAAACATTGGTGCACCAATCATTGCCGTAATAATACCGATTGGCAACTCCACGCTGGATATGAGGGATCGTGCAATAACATCCGTCCAGATGAGGAAAATGGCTCCAAACAGCACGGATACAGGCATCACTTTACGATGATCGGAACCCACGAGACCTCTGACAATATGCGGAATAATGAGTCCAACAAAACCAATCATGCCACAGCTCGCCACCATAACACCTGTCACCAAAGCGGTTAACAGCATGTACACCCTGCGGTACACACTCAGATTAATGCCCAGTGTAACGGCTGCTTCATCCCCCAATAACATCGTATTGAGAACTCTGGACTGTAAAAGGAAAAATAGAATCGCCACAAGCACGACGATACCTACGAGTGGAAGTTTATTCCATCCGGAAGCCGCCAGGCTGCCCATGGTCCAGAATGTCACCGTTTTGATGCCTTCAGCATTGTTGGCAAAATAAATAATAAAGTTCGAAAAAGCGCTACATAACGCGTTAATCACCATTCCGGCAAGCACCAGCTTGACCGACGTCATTTTCCCCCGAATCCCTGCCAAAGTCAGGACCAGTAAGGACGCACCCATCGCACCGGCAAAGGCCCAGAAAGCCACCCCCGTCTGACCTAGCCACCCAATCGCACCGAATCCAATAAGAATTGCAAAGGTTGCTCCAAGTGAAGCGCCTGAGGATATACCCAGTATGTAAGGATCAGCGAGCGGATTCTGCACAGCAGCCTGCATAACAGCACCGCACAAGGCCAAGCCTGCACCGATAAACATCGCCATCAGCACACGCGGAAAACGAATCTGCCAAATGATATCGGTAAAGGAACCTGCCTCAATCGGTGTTGTCCCCCACTGAAATCCCGTTAATTTGTATAAAAGAATACGATATGACTCCGCCAGCGGGATACGAACCTGTCCAATGGAAACTGCAATACCTACGGATATAAGCGTAATCATGATTAAAGCTGCAATCAGTAAAGCAAACCCGGATTTACTATGAATCAGAGACTCTCTTTTCCCCATACGCTGTGTCTGAACCTGAACCGTCTGTGCCATCTCTTCCCCCATCAATTCGCGTAAAATGTAGAACAAATTAAATTTAGCTATTTACAATGTGTTTTCTCGGATTATAATTGAGAATGATTATCTTTGTCAATTTAAAACACATAGAAAAGGGGTTCATCATTTAATGAAATTCACATCCAGAACCATTGGCATCGCTGCTCTAAGTCTCCTGTTACTGCTGCTTGCAGCCTGTTCGAACGCTTCAACTTCTTCCCCTGCCGAAGAAACAACTTCAACTACTAACACGACAGAAACTTCAGCTCCTGCTGAGAATACAAATAAAACGACGTACCCGCTCACCATTGAGAATTTCACGATCTCGGGTGAGGGCGGCGAGTGGAAACCCAAAGTGCAAGTATTCGATAAAGCACCTGAACGTGTTGTTGCGAATACCCAATCTGCGGCTGAGATGCTCATCAAATTAGGTCTGACCGATAAAATGGTCGGTGTTGCTGCTCTATACGGTTCCGTTACACCCGATGTGGCTGATGATTTCGCCCAAATTCCGGTATTGTCCAAGGATTATGTAGGTAAAGAGCTGGTTGTAGGTGCAAGCCCGGATCTGGTTCTCGGACGGGGCGACCTGTTCGCTGATGCAGACTGGGGCGTGGGTACCGTCGATGGATTGAATGACTTGAATATCCGCACGTTCCTGCAAACGACGAATCACAAAGGCACACTCGAAAGCCTCTATAGCGATATTGCACAACTTGGAAAGATCTTCGACGTTCAAGAGAATGCCGCAACTTTCACGGAAAGTCTGAAGACTCGTGTTGCAGCCATTAAGGCAAGTGTAGCGGATCAGCCTGAGCAACGTTTTGCTTATATCGTACCCGCTACAGAAGACACCATTACGGTAAGCAGCATGCAGAACGATACGTATCAGCTTGATGCACTTGGCCTGTTGAAGCTGAAAAATACGTTTGATGGTGTGCAAGGTGAGGTAAGTGTTGAGCAACTGATCACAGCGAACCCGGACTACCTGCTCTTGTCCGCGTATGCCGGTTCACCGGATATCGATAAGCTAATTGAGAACCTGTATGCCAACCCTGCCCTGCAAAGCATGAACGCGATCAAGAACAAACAGATCTATGTCACAGATTTCAGCCAGTTCTGGGGTTATGGATATCAAATTCTGGATGGCATTGAGAAAATGGGACAGGAAATGAAAGCTAATCCGATGAAGTAATGACTTGAGCCAATGAGCAGGAGAAGACATTCTCACTGCTCTTTTTTCAGTTGACTTTAGAACATACTAAATTAACGGATAAACTCACAAATTAAATTAAAAATCATGTTAAGACCTCCTTTTTACCTTTAATCCTGTATGCAAAAGTTTATTTTTTTTAGATAAGCTTATATGCATAGTTCTGGATAGGATTAAACGATAAGAAAAGAGGTTTTTATTCATGGCCATTAACACATCCCTCCCAAAGCAAAGGGAGCTACCTTCCATATCTTCAGAACGCCTTCCGTGGGCTGGGCTTCTTGCATTAGCCATGGCGGGATTTATTTGCATCCTCACTGAAAGCTTGCCTGCGGGACTGCTGCCGCAAATCGCAAAAGACTTGGGGATCACAGAAGCCCTCACAGGACAGTTGGTGACTCTTTATGCCATTGGATCACTTGTTGCTGCCATTCCATTGACTGCTGCTACACGCGGATGGAGACGCCGACCTCTACTGTTAGTATGCATTAGTGGTTTTCTTGTCTTTAACACCGTTACCGCCTTATCGTCAGATTATATCCTTACACTTGCTGCTCGTTTCATGGCGGGAGTCTCTGCGGGTGTGTTATGGGGCATGACAGCAGGTTATGCTCGTCGGATGGTTCCGGATTCGTTAAAAGGTAAAGCCATGGCTGTGGCTATGGTCGGCACTCCGGTAGCATTAGCCCTGGGTGTCCCAATCGGTAGTTTTCTCAGTTCTTATGTCGGCTGGCGCCTCATCTTCGGGATGGTATCTCTTCTAACCGTAGCTTTAATCGTATGGGTTCTCTGGAGAATGCCGGATTTTGCCGGAGAGCCAGCTGGTGAACGTCTTCCGTTGCATAAGGTGTTTTTAATTCCGGGAGTTAGGCCTATTCTGTTTGTTGTTCTGGCCTGGATGCTTGCCCATAACATTCTATATACCTATATTTCTCCCTACCTTGCCCAGACCGTATTTGCTAATAGAGTCGACTTGATTTTGCTCATTTTCGGTTTTACTTCCATTGTTGGAATTTGGTTAACCGGCATGCTTATTGACCGATTTTTGAGGAGATTGGTTATCATTAGCTTGGCATCATTCGCTCTGGCCTCTGTCGTGATGGGAATCGCTACTCATCAACCTGTGATTATTATCCTTGGCGTCATGATCTGGGGACTTACGTTTGGCGGAGCCGCGACACTGTTACAGACTGCCATCGCTCAAGCCGGAGGCAAAAGCACAGATGTCGCCCAATCGATGCTGGTTACAGCATGGAATCTGGCGATTGGCGGAGGAGGCATCATCGGGGGCATCCTTCTTGAAGTATTTGGAGCAGGATACCTTTCTGGGGCGCTGTTTATCTTGCTTATTCCTGCGTTGCTTGTAGCTATGCGTGCTTATAAATATGGATTTACCAGAGCAAATTAACAGGAAGGCATTTTGCATGAGTTACACACAGGAGGAAAGAGGAGTTCACTTGATGTGGACTCCTCTTCTGTTTTTCATTTTAAAGACCAGAATCTTATTCTGCCTGTGCCAACAGATTTGGTCCTTCCACGAGATTCTTATGTGCAATTGGAGAAGACATGGTGATTAAAGTCATGTAAGTACCGTACGGATCACACTTGTTCTGAAACTCCTCGAGTCCCTGAATGGTATCTGTGAGGATTTTCAGCAAGTAATTGTACTCTCCGCTTATCCGATAACACTCCACAACTTCAGGGGACGCACGACAGAAATCCAGGAAAGGATAACAATCCCGCGTACGAAAAAGAACATAGGCTGTGCTCTGCTTGCCCAATTTGGATGGGGAGATCACGGTTCGATATTCCTCGATAACCCCCTTTTCTTCCATTCGTTTGACTCGTTCAGTAACGGCGGGCTGAGATAACCCCACCAATTTGCCTAGTTCGGTCATGGATAATCTCGCGTGATTCTCCAAGTGATACAGAATATGCTGATCTATTTCGTCCATGTAATCCACTCCTTTAAATACGTAAGATATATTCAGAAATTACCTTAAGTATATTCGCTAATTCATTATAATGCCTTTAACAAACCATGTAATACAAGATCAATCATTTATATAATAAACACAGTTATCACGAGAAATCAAATACATCAGTTGGTGAGAGGAAGATAAGCATGAGAAAAAAAGACATGACGACATTGCATAATTATGTGGATGAAGCCATTGACCGCGCTCTAAGCGAAAAAAGAATCGTAGGAACAGTTGTACAAGTTGCTTTAAGAGGGGAACTGATATACAGCCGGGCTGCTGGTTTCGCGGACAGGGAGCAAAAGCGCAGCATGTCGGAAAACGCTCTGTTTCGACTTGCTTCCGTAACCAAACCTATTGTCTCGACAGCAGCTCTGGCATTAATCTCACAAGGAAAGCTGAGTCTCCATGATCCGGTGACCCGCTGGCTTCCTGCATTCCGGCCTAAACTTGCCAATGGTCAGGACGTTTTAATATCAGTACATCAGTTGATGACACACACCGCAGGCTTGACATACCGTTTCTTCCAAGAAGATCAGGGAACCTATGAGCTTGCAGGAGTATCGGACGGAATGGATTGGTCTGAAATTAGTCTGGAGGAGAATCTGCAAAGACTGGCTTCTGCTCCTCTTCTGTATGAGCCAGGCAACATGTGGAGATATTCCATTGCGACAGATGTACTTGGTGCCCTTATCGAAAAGGTAACTGGGATGTCACTACGAGAAGCTGTCCAAACGCTGGTTACTCATCCACTCCACATGACCGACACTGACTTTGTTGCGGTGGATTCGGAACGATTGACTACCGCATATGCTAATGGTTCTGAAGAACCACGTCTCCTTCATAAGGAGTTGGAGCTGATTCCTTTTATTGAGGGTACTGCTGGCTTCCGACTGTCACCCAATCGTGCGAATCATACTTCTGCTTACTTATCAGGCGGAGCGGGTATGGTTGGAAGTACCGGAGATTTTCTTACTTTACTTGAAGCATTGCGACAAGGAGGACAGCCTCTCCTTACAGAAGCCGTTGCGACTGAGATGTCCACCAATCAAATCGGGGATCTCGTGATGCCATACTGGCCAGGCAGAGGGTTTGGCCTTGGTTTTACCGTACTTAAAGATCCTGTCACAGCTGGTACACCGGAATCCCCGGGTACGTGGCGAATGGGTGGAACTTACGGCCATTCCTGGTTTGTTGATCCAAAAGAAGAACTTAGTGTTGCAGCATTCACCAACACGGCACTTGAAGGGATGTCGGGCCAGTATACCACCGATATCTGTGATGCCATCTACGCGAGCATTCGTGAAGGCAAAGAGGCTGCAAGAATTTAAATACGAATAGCCACCCAATATCATTGGGCGGCTATTTATTTGGCAACGATGGTAAGACCTACTGTCTGTTACTGCTCAAATTTTTCTTTTTAAAAAGGTAGATCCCCGCAACAAGAATAAACCACACCGGCGTGACAAACAGTGCCACACGCGTGTCATCGGCCAATGCCAATACCACTAGCACAAACGCCAGGAATGCCAGGATCAAGTAGTTCGAAAACGGATATAGTGGCAGTTTGAAACGGCTGCGACTCGCCAGTTCCGGCTGAGTACGACGATATCTGAGATGACAGATGACCATGATGCCCCATACAAAGATGAAACACACGGTCGACACGCTCGTGATCAGCGTAAATACGCCTTCTGGCATGATATAGTTCAGAACAATTGCAATCAAAATAACAATCGTGGAGAAAAACAGCGCGTTGGAAGGGACTTTCCTCTTGTTCAGTCTTGCAAATGATTCAGGTGCGTTGTGATCCTTTGCCATGGAGAACACCATACGGCTTGTACTGAAAATGGCACTGTTACATGCTGACGCTGCGGAAGTCAGTACCACGAAGTTCACAATACCTGCTGCGGCTGCAATACCTACAGCGGCAAACACTTGTACAAACGGACTTTCAGTAGGCACAATGGCGTTCCACGGGTAGATACTCATAATAATCAGCAGTGCGCCAACATAGAAGAGCAGTACTCGGATCGGAATCTGGTTAATGGCTCTCGGAATAACCTTCTCCGGGTTCTCCGTTTCCCCTGCTGTGAGTCCCACCAGCTCCATGCCTACAAAGGCGAACACCACCATCTGGAACGATATGATGAATCCATGCATTCCATTCGGGAACCATCCCCCATGACTCCACAGATTGGTGAAACTTGCTGGACCCTGATCCGTCGTAAAACCTTTGAAGATCATATATAAACCTACAACAATAAGTGCCAGAATAGCCACGACTTTAATCAGGGCAAACCAGAATTCCATCTCCCCGAACAACTTGACCGTTGCCAAGTTCATGATTAGCAAAATGACCAGCGCAATTAACCCTGGCATCCATTGAGGTACATTTGGAAACCAAAACTGTGTATACAATCCAACTGCCGTAATATCAGCCATGGCAATGGAGATCCAGCAGAACCAATAGGTCCAGCCTGTAATAAATGCCGCCATATTTCCCAGGTAATCACGCACAAAATCGACAAAGGAATGATACTGCAAGTTGCTTAACAGCAGCTCCCCCAATGCACGCATGATCAGGAACAACACAACACCCGTAATAATGTAGGCCAGCAAGATGGATGGCCCTGTTAGCTGGATCGTTTTGCCTGCTCCGAGAAACAGCCCTGTACCGATCGCACCTCCGATCGCCATCAACTGCACATGCCTGTTCTTTAATCCCCTTGTTAACGTTTCTTGCTGCATGATCAACCACCACTCTCTTTCTGCAAATGCTCTCTACGATGTAAAATATTATTACTCATCATATAATAATCTGCCCAGAATACATATCCCTCTTTTATATATTTTTTTGCACAGCAAAGAGGCCACCTTTGTAAGAGGTGACCTCTTGATACGCTCGTATTTCATGCCCTGGCTTTTATGATCTTGAGTTACATCCGATCCATATTATCATCAGCCTATGTACATTCCTTTGTTATCCTCATGCCATGTCATGCTGATTATACATATCTATAGAAGTATACTAAAATATAAACCAAGCATAGAGCGGCAACAACTACAAAGGTAATCGCTAACGAACGTTCATTTTTCCAAATTCGAATAGCATTAGCAACATTAATTATGAATAATGCAAGCAAGTTAATGGTACCCGAGTTTGATTGAAACGAGTTGAACACGATCATCATAAATCCTACAATCCAGATTAACAAAAACCACAGTGGAGTTTTCCGAAAAAGCTGCTTCATTATGATTTACTCCTTATAAATTAAATTGGTCTTTGTATTAGATATTCTTCAACAGGGATGAAAATTCCTTTATTTAGGTTATAACCCCAAATAATTAATACGATTTAGACCCAATTTTAAGTATCTTCACAGTAAAAAGGGCTCCCGATAAGGCGCCCTCTGGTCTGTTCAGCAACTACTTTTGCTTATAAAACTCATGATACAGCTTCATTAACGCTCGTTTCTCAATCCGTGATACATAAGAACGTGAGATGCCCAGTTCCTTCGCAATTTCGCGTTGAGTTCGTTCCTCCCCGCCTGCTTCCAGGCCAAATCGACCGATTACAACTTCCTTCTCCCGGTCATCCAGGATATCTAGATTGCGATAAATTTTGCTTTTTTCAATCTTGAGCTGTACCCGATCTACAACATCATCAGCTTCTGTGCCAAGGATGTCGATTAATGTAATTTCATTGCCTTCTTTGTCCGTACCAATGGGGTCGTGCAGGGATACGTCTTTGCGTGTTTTCTTCAGGGAACGGAGATGCATCAAAATTTCGTTTTCAATACACCTCGCCGCAAATGTGGCAAGCTTCGTGCCTTTGCCTTGTTGAAAACTTTCGATAGCTTTGATCAATCCAATGGTTCCGATGGAAATCAGGTCTTCCTGATCTTCACCCGTATTGTCGAACTTCTTGACGATATGCGCGACGAGGCGCAGATTGTGTTCAATGAGCAGATTGCGAGAGTGAGCATTGCCTTCAGCCATAAGGCGTAAATGTTTGGCTTCATCACCCTCAGCCAGTGGCTGGGGGAACGCATTATTTTTGACATACGAGACGAGTAACGTTAACTCTTTAATGAATAGAGCAATTGCGGTAAACAATCCGGGCACAGATGACACCTCCTGCAGTTTTACAACGATCTGGCCTGAGCACATGTGGGAACAGGGTCGATCTATTGTATGTAGGCAGTGGCCCAGAAGTGCACGTACACTTGAAAAAGGTGAAGCTTCTGTAGTTATTTCACAGACTCACAGAAACAATGGAGCCCACCCGCTGAAGCAGGAGAAATTCTTTTTCCACACTTTCGATAAAATACTTCTTTTCACCAAATAGGACAACATCATTCTGGGCTAATGAAACATCGCTTTTAAAATAGATCACATTGTCCGTTTCCCGGAATGCACCTTTGTAATAGAACATCCTATTTCTCTCCTTCATGTATCTACCTATGTAATTAACTACCCGCTCCATGTGGATCTGCTTCCTTCATGCTAACATATTCTCTCTCATTCATCATGTCATATTCGCACACTAACCAACATAAAGCCCCAGCCCTGTGCAGAACAGAACTGAGGCTACATATCGATATGAATTCCTGTTTCTCCTGTCGATTGCTTCAAGAAGCTAATTCAAATTAAATTATTTGAAGATTCGTTGTGAGAACTGATACAGGCCGCTGTTCCAGACAGATGGTTCGTGTCCACCTACATCCAGATAAAAGGTATGCGGAATATTCATGCTGCTCAAGCCGTTTTTGAAGTTCTGGCTGACCCATAACAGACCGTCACTTGATCCACAGGAGATCCACAACAATTTGAGTTGGCTGGCTACTTGTCCCGGGTTGGAAACCAGCTGTGATACAGATTGCGTATTCGGTGCAGCCGAGAAGGCCCCTACCCAAGCGAAGGTATTCAGATTTTTCAATCCGAAGTTAAGCGACTGCCCACCACCCATGGACAGACCGGCCAACGCACGGCTATTCTTGTCTTTGTATACCGGATAATTGGCCTCGATATGAGGAATCAGATCCTTGAGCAGGTCTTGCTCAAACCGTTCAAACGCAGCCACTTTGTCCGGAGCAAAAATGTCACCGACTGGACGGTCGTCCTTCATGGCACGGCCATTCGGCATGACAACGATCATCTGGGACAGCTTGCCTTCCGAATACAGGTTGTCCAAAATGTTCTTGGGTTTCATTGCATTGACCCACTCATGCTCATCCCCGCCGATGCCGTGCAGGAGATACAAGACGTTATACTTTTTATTCGGAGAATATCCTGGCGGTGTATACACGGTCGCTTTCCGTGTATTGCCCACCGTTGTGGAGTAATAGGATATCAGATTGGTATTTCCGTGCGGAATATTGTTTCGATAGCCATCAAAACCCGGTGGTGCCGGCACCACCGGAGTATTAGCAAGCGCATTGTTTGCGTCATTGCCGGATACATTCATAGATTCATACGCTGTGTTCTGAGCCCCAACCTCGCTGGAATCCGTAGCAAAAGCCATTGTTGGGGCAATCATGGCAACGATCATCGAAAGACTTAAAAGGATTGTAATACGTTTTTTCATCTCAATTTCTCCTCTCAATTTTGTCAAACTTAAGTATGCGTTTCTCGAAGTTTCACTGGATTACGCTTGATGCTGAAGTTCAACTTTTTTCTAACGCGGTGAAGCAAGCTTCCTCTTAACCCAAAATTGAAAGCCCTTACAAGAAACAGGTTAGATCACCTCCCTTCCCTTCAGAAAAACACTGAAACATGTAGATTACACTCTGTTTTCCCGACATAGAATTACTTATATAGTATATTTAAACTTATTTATCCATTTTTTGCAACAATATTTTCATTTCTAGCGATTCAATTCAATGATCTTATAGCATCAGAGTTTTTCTTCTTTCTTCTTTATTCTCGAATCATAATTTAAAATTGTAAAATACTGTTGTTAAATTGAATATTTTACCTTATTATAGCTTCCATAGGGGGGTGTCTATGAACAATTTCAATAGATTCATAATATTTTTCTTCTGAGATATGCTTACGCAAAAGTTTCAACGTTTCGGCCGCCAATATCTTTTGCAACTACTTTATTTTCTGGGAGGAAAATGATGATGTTCAATGTACGCTTTTCGATCAAAAAAGCATGGGCTTCATTCCTGGTTATTACATTATTGCTGCCTTTACTTGTGGGGTTATGGCCATCCAATGTCTATGCTGCATCTAACAATGAAGGAAAAATATCCATAACCGCAGATGATGAGTTCACACTTTTTATAAACGGCAGACAGACGGGAAAAGGCACCGACTGGGCCAAAGCCTATACGTTCCCTGTGCCGATTCAATCTGGCATCAATGTGATTGCAGTTCAAGCGAAGGATATAGGCCTCTATGCGGGACTGCTGGCAGACCTTAGCTACGGAGATGAGAATCTGGTTACGGATTTCAACTGGAAAGTATCTGAACGATATATCGAAGGTTGGGAGCAACCCAAATTCGATGATTCGTCATGGTCACGTGCTACTGACTTCGGACGGTATGGCAGTGATCCTTGGAAACAGATTAGTGGCATGCCTGAGGAGACCAGTGCACGCTGGATCTGGGCAGGCAAGACCAATGTGAATGCTCCAGTTTCAGAAGCATATTTTCGAATCTCATTTAACGTCTCCGAAGATGGACTGGCTATTAGCAACCCCATTTCTTCTTCAGGTCAATTCGAGCAAGTCGATTATCAGTTAAAACCGACCCAACCCATGCCTGCTTCCATGGTGAAGAGACTTCCCGTGGTAAATGCCGTCTTTGAAACGGTGGAAGAGAAAGGTTCTATAGAACTTAGCACCCAAGAGGCTGCCCAGATCGGTAATAACCTAGCTCCTGGTCAGATCTTTCTCGATCAGTCCTCTGCCCGGGCTATCAAAGTTACAAGCGTCAATAGAAGCTCTGGTGGTATGCGGGTAGATTACACCACTCCGGGTGTGGAGGAATTGTTCGATTACTATGATATTCCCGAGCAGGAGGTCTCGTTCGAAGAGCGCAATATCGTCATGCCTGATCCTGAGATGGTATTGGATAGCAAGGAATGGCTTGTTCAGGAAACCCCTTCCTTGTTAGAGACCGATATAGCTGACGATGCTGAAATGCGACAGTTCGACATCGACAACACGATTCAAAATGATTTGGATGCAAATACGGACATGGTTGCGGATGCGGAAACAATGGATATCGCTTCCACGGATATCGCACCCATGGATCTGAATAATGTGAATTCCATGGACATGAATGATACAAATGATATGGATCTGAATGAAATAAACTACACGGAATTAACTGATATTAATTCAACGGATCTGAATGATGTGATTCGTGCTGCTGGAGCAGGTGATTTTGCCAATTGCAAAAAATCCGGCAATGAGTTTGTCTGTGATTTCAAGAAGGTACTTGTAAATCAACAAAATGCAAACGGTAACAAAGTGTTCGTTGAAGCAGGTGGCAAGCTCACCTTGATTGCACCCAAAGTTACGGGGAAATACGGATTTTGGGGAAAATATGATCTGAAATTTACTGCTGGTGAGAAAGCCAACATCTATATCAAAGGTGATGCCAAGTTCAAAAAAGAAGTCAAAGTTCCAATCATGGGCTTCAACATTGGTGCTGGCAATCTCGGAGCCGTATCTGTCGGCGTTTTTCTGGTCATCGGTATTGACGGCAACGTCACCTTTGAATTTCAGGTCGATCAGGGATACACGGTTACCGCGGGAGTCAAAGGGAAAACACGTGTCTTTATTCCCGTGAAGATCCAGCCTTACAGCAGTGTGAACAGATATCTTACGGTAACCCATAAAATTGAAGGACAGATCACTGCTTGGGCAGGAGCCAAAGCGGAAGTCGGTCTGAAAATTGCCGGCAAAAAAATACTTGAGGTAAGTGTTTTTGCCGGCATTGAAGGCACAGGAAAATGGACAAGCAGCAATAATGTGCCCAGTACCATGTCTCTAAAGATTGATGCTCTCGTCAAAGGAGAAGGAGCTGTATTTAATAAGTCCTTCAAACTCTTCGAGCTGCGCTGGAATTTGGTGAATCTGGTGAAAACCCCTACCAATCCGGGAACCGGACAGAACCTGGCACGAAATGCTGCCATAACTGTAACTTCCACCTATCCCGGGTATTCAGCAGCCCGAATCAATGACGGGGATCGTAACACGGCCTTGGGGGAAAATTATAGCTGGGCCAATAACCGTAATTCCTCACTTCCCCAATATGTCGTCATTGATTTGCCGGCATCGAGTTCAATCCAGCGAATTGATCTGTATACCACCCAGGGATACCCGCTTGCCAATTATGATCTGCAATACTGGAATGGCTCAAATTGGGTGAATCTTGTACAGATTACAGGCAATCAAGAGTTAACGCGTTCACACACATTTTCAGCAGTCAGTACCTCCAAGATCCGTGTCGTAGCGAGTAAAGGTCCTTCGCATCAGCCAACCTATGTGCGAATCAATGAGCTTGAAATCTATTAAAACAACATGCCCAAAAAGCCTCAGCCTCTGGTTACACAGGATGCTGAGGCTTTCTTGACATCTGTTTAGTGTACGGATACTGGATTAACTACCTCTGCACCCTCGGGTGAAGCCAGTCTGTCTTTCATCAACAGACTGATGAACAAACCCAACAAACCCAGTGCAGCAATTACTGCGGCATACAAAGGCACTGAGATAAGTCCTGTATGCGTAATTGCATACCCACCCATATAGGCACCAGCGGCATTTCCCAGGTTAAATGCCGAATGACTTGAGGTTGTCGCCAGCAGCGGCGCTTCGCGGGTCATATTCATAATCCGAATCTGAAGTCCCGGCATAATACCAAACGCGGCAACCCCCCAGAAAAATATGGTGATTACCGCGAGATAAGGATTCTCTAGTGTAATCGTAAGTGCAGCTAACAGAACAGCTAAGATCCCAAAGTTGACGATTAACGAAGGCATCAGCTTCCAGTCTGCCAGACGGCCGCCAACCAAATTTCCCAAGGTTACACCGACGCCAAACAACACCAGAATCCAGGTCACACTTTGCTCCGCAAAGCCGCTAATATCCACAAGCATCGGTGTAATATAGGTGAAGACTGTAAACAAACTTCCGCACCCCAACGCCCCAATAAGCAGAACCAGCAACACTTGTGGACGTACCAGATTTCGAAATTGCTGACCGAGGTTTGCAGGCGGTCCTTGCGCAATAACCGGAATAAAACGAATAATCCCCATTAATGAGATAATGCCCAGAATTGTAATCGCCCCGAAAGATGACCGCCATCCAAGCTGTTGCCCGATAAATGTACCAAACGGAACGCCAATGATGTTGGCAATCGTTAGCCCCGCGAGAACAACCGATACCGCTCCTGCCCTTCTCTCTGGCGCAACAAGCCGCGTTGCCATGATTGAACCTACACCAAGGAACGTACCATGAGCAAATGCCGTTAATATCCGTGCTGAGATTAACAACCCATAGGTGGGAGCAATAACGGACAATGCGTTCCCGATAATGAAAATGCACATCAGCAGTACCAGCAGTTTTTTCTGCGGAATCTTGTGTGTAAATACGGTCAAAATCGGCGCACCTACCGCTACACCAAGCGCATATCCCGTAATGAGTTGTCCTGCCTGCGGAATACTTACATTCAGGTCTGTTGCCACATTGGGCAGCAGGCCCATAATAATAAATTCAGTCATACCAATCGCAAAAGCCCCTATCGTCAGGCATAACAGGGATATTGGAAACGCCCCTCGTTTACCTGACTGCGAAGCCTGTGGTTCTGTTGTGTGTCCTGTGGTGCTCATAGATGTTCTCTTCTCCTGTTTCTAATCAGCGATTTTCTGTCGCCTTCAACCACAAGGCATCTGTTAGTTGTTCGAACGTTTCACGCATAGCCAGCTTGTTCCGCCAATGTGCCGGAATGCCGCTTAGCCCGTAATAAGCACCTGCGATTTGTCCGTACACCGCACCCGTGGTATCCGCATCATCACCCAGATTAACAGCTAACAACGCGCCTTCCTCAAAACTTGAGGACTTATGAAACGCCCATAGTGCTGCTTCAAGTGAACGAACCACATAACCACTGCCCTTAATTTCCGGCGGTTCTTTGCTCTGATAGGAACCCATCACAACCTCTTCAATTGCAGGCGAAAAAGTAGGTTCTTCCCTCCACTGTCTGCATGTCTCCGGCATCAGCATGACGCTCTTGTCCGCTCCGCGCAGACCGGCAACAATTATGGCGGTCAGCACTTCACATGCTTCCACGCTTTCTGTTGCAGCATGTGTTGTCCGGGAGCTCAGCCCGGCATAACGAACCGCCTCGTTTGGTCGATTAGCGTAAGCCATCGCGACAGGCGCAAGCCTCATAATAGAGCCATTGCCCGCCGTCATCGGGTCAGTTGATCCGCTGTAAGCTTCTCCAGTTATCTCAAACCTCTCCAAGGCACTTCGCGTGGCCCCGCCGATATCAAAGCAATCGCCTGTACTGCTCATATACCCGACCTTGTACCAATTGATGTATCTGCGCATCTGATCCGCAGGATCAAAGTCTGCCTTGCGTACCAGACTTTCTGCCAGACACAGAGCCATGGATGTATCATCTGTCCACTGCCCTGCCTCCAGTCCGAATACACCGCCACCCACGATATCCGTTACGGGTTCAAATGTGCCCGGGCTACTGAATTCCACGGTAGTTCCCAACGCATCACCCGCTGCAAGCCCGATGAAGCAGCCATTGAAACGGTCCTTTTGCAGCATGTTTGTCTTCCTCCCTTACTCCATATACTTTCAGAATCTTTCTTCCATTCTCCCACAGGGCCTGATCTGGCGTAAAGCTAATAAAATCCAATAAATTAATCTCCATTTCTTCTATTATAAAAGTGTCGAAAGCTGTTGAACGGCCAGACTATCCAATTTTCATAAAAAAAGTTTTATTTTTTTGAGCTGTAAAAACAGTTTATTCAGTACACCGCTTACATGCAAAAGGGTTAACGGTTTGCAACGTTCATCATTTTCTGAAAACAAATCATACACGTGAAAATTTTCAATGTAAACAATCATGACGCGCTTGACCCTTCGGTTTGTCCTATGTTACGGTTTTATTAGCTTCAAACGCATATTTTTTCCCAAATTAATATTCGTTTTCGGTGTATTGCGTCAACTAATATCCCGCAGGTTAATGAATACAGGGAATAAATTTGCAGAAAATTTTCATTTTTATATTTATCCCCAAACTAATTCTGAAATAGGAGGAACAAATTTATGATTAAGGCACTGGTGTTTGATTTCGACGGAACGATTATTGATACAGAGACAGCATGGTATATTGCTTTTCGTGATGCTTACAAGGAACACGGCGTAGATTTAACCCTGGAGATGTATTCACAATGCATCGGTACCAGTCTGAAAACATTTAATCCATATGAGTACCTCATCACAGATTTAAATCTTCCGATCGATCGGGAAGCGTTCAGGGAATCCGTTCAGTTGCAGCACGCTGCATTGATGAACAAAGAAAAGGTGCGTCCTGGTATTCAGGAATATCTTGAACAAGCACGTGAAGCCGGACTGAAACTGGCTGTAGCATCCAGCTCCAAACGGGAGTGGGTTGAACAACATCTGGAACAACTGAAACTAAAAGATTATTTTGAAGTCATTCGTACGGCAGATGATGTTGCAAATGTGAAGCCTGACCCGGAACTCTACACTCAAGCGCTTGAAGCCCTTGGAGTAACTGCAGACGAAGCCGTAGCGATTGAGGATTCACCTAACGGCGCGCGTGCAGCTGCTGCGGCTGGTATGCACTGCGTAGTCATCTCGAATACCATCACAGGAACACTGGAATTCGATATGCCTCACCAACGGCTGTCTTGCTTGACTGACCTTACATTTAACGATTTGATTTCGAAGCCACTCGTCACTACCGTCTAAGGTCTGCACGAATT
Source organism: Paenibacillus sp. FSL H7-0940 (assembly GCF_037979415.1). Classification (NCBI taxonomy): domain Bacteria; kingdom Bacillati; phylum Bacillota; class Bacilli; order Caryophanales; family Paenibacillaceae; genus Paenibacillus; species Paenibacillus sp. FSL H7-0940. The sequence continues at coordinate 599,312 of NZ_CP150280.1, read as the reverse complement.
TCGCGATTTAATCCTTAAAGGGGGAGTTCACACATGAAAGCTGTACATTTTGGTGCGGGCAATATAGGCCGCGGTTTTATCGGTCATATGTTGTCCGCTTCCGACTACGAAGTCTGCTTTGTCGCACGTAACCCGAAGAAAATCTCCATGCTTCAAGAGAGACAGGAATATCCGATTACACTTGCCAATAGAGATCAGGACACTACGATTGTCAACAACGTGACGGCTATTAATGTGAATGAGCAGAATCTGGTTGCTGAAGAGATCGCTTCAGCCGATGTGATCACAACCGCGGTGGGTGTATCTGCACTCGGAGATATCGCCGAACCGATCGCCAAAGGCATTCAACTTCGCATGAAAAACAATAATCAGGCTCCACTGCATATTATCGCTTGCGAAAATGCCATCGGTGGTAGCACCAGGTTGAAGAAACGCATCTATCCATTTCTGGATGAACAAACTCGCAATAAAGCCGAACGTTATGTTTCTTTCCCCAATGCAGCTGTGGACCGGATTGTTCCGGCTCAAAACCACAAAGACCCGCTGCAGGTCACTGTTGAACCTTTTTACGAATGGGTCGTTCATCGTCCAGCACTTCTGGATGGATTTAAGAAAATAGATGGCGTCCACTATGTGGATTCGCTTGAACCTTATATCGAGCGTAAAATGTTTACGGTCAATACAGGCCATTGTGTCGCCGCATACTTCGGCTATCTCGAAGGATTCAAGACGATCCGACAGGTGATGAGTAATTCCACCCTGCGGGCCAAAGTGCGCCATGTTATGGAAGAGACCGGTCAGATGCTTATCCAGAAGCACGAATTCAACGCTCAGAAGCATAACAAATATATCGATACCATACTGGAACGCTTCGCCAATCCCAACCTGACAGATCAGGTCACCCGGGTCGGACGTTCCCCCCTTCGCAAGCTTTCGCCTCATGATCGGCTTGTTCGCCCAGCGATGCAGGCCAGTGAATTCGGAATTGAAATTCCTCATTTAACTTCTGCTATGGCGGCCGCAATGCTGTTCAATGACAAGCGCGACGAGGAAGCCATGAAGCTACAACACATGATTCGTGAAGATGGCGTCTCCGCCTTCATCCATGAACGCATGGGAATTCCCGACGAACATCCCGTTCATCAGAATGTAATCGCCCGTTATCAGGAACTCAGAGGGCGCAAGGAATCGACTATACTAACCTGATTAACGGATCAAGGCATGGGTTCGATCCTGCAAACTGAATAGAAGCACGGCCAAGAAGCCGGGAGGAACCTATGCAGCTGCATCGCTCCTTCCGGCTATTTGTCTATGCACGGCGTGGCACGGCACGGTACATCCTATCTATATTGTAGTAACGTTAATAAAACAGCGCATCTCCTCTCTCAAGGAAACACGCTGTTTAGGGAATCTTTTTAATTTAATTTTCTACTCATTCATAATGGAATTGAGGGATGCATATGCCATGGGCAGGAAACCTTCCGAAGGTTCACCAATAGGTGCTTGGATGTGGAAAATGAAACCATTGCCGTCCAGTTCTTTCACAATAAAATACTCTGTCTTCTTATCATTCTGGGACATCATATATAATCTTGCATCCTTCATCGGGCCGTTGCTGAGTTGTTCAGCCGTTAACTGCTTCACTTCTCCGGTCTCGGACAACTCTTCCTTGGCATCCATCTTCAGCGCATCCAGATTGTAATTCGCCGGCAGCTTCTCAATCTCTACCTCGTAATCCGGATCAATCTTCATTGTTAATTCATGGTCTTCGGCGTCAAAAGCCATCGGTTCAAACACATAAAGTGAATAACCTTTCGCTTGTGCCAGTTTCACTGGGCGTTTCTCGGTCATTCCTTCTACCGTCACTTCCAGCTCTGATGTCTTCGGACGATCAGACGTTACTGTACCGCCTGCATTGGAACCGTTATTGTCATCACTCGATTCAATCTTTGCAATCTCTGTAAGTACCAACTGTTTCGTTGTTGCATCAATCGTTTTCTCTACATATTTGAAACGAACGGAATCTTCGTCATCGATATCATCCAGAGACTTCTGCAGATCTTCGCTCACCTGGAATGACATCGGCTTCTCATTCACTCGAATCTCAACGGTATGCGGATCAGCCCATCCAGTCAGAATACCTTCTGCTTCTATTGCAGCACTTTCATTTGGTTGTTGCTCCGGTGCTGGTGACTGTTCTTCCGTATTATTCACTGGTGGCTGTGCAGCAGGATTACTGTTCCCACAGGCCACAAGCGAGAATCCCATAAGTAAAACCAGGAGTGATGCACTGACTTTCATTGTATTTCCTTTTCGCATATGAACACCTCCGTTAGCTTATACGCAATGATGCTTGTCCATGTTGCTTCTCATCCATTGGCTTGGCTGTATACTAGTACTTACACGGGAGACAGGCAGCTCAATCATGCAAAATATCTGAATCGTTGCTCAGATCCTCTACTCAGCTGGCCTTATCCATCTGTACCAGTTTGGCATTGGCTCCGTTAAACGCTTTGGTCTGGAGGTTAAATTGCTTTCGGAATTCAGCAAGCTTCGCATATTCGCTATTCCGTACCCGAATAGCTCGCTTAATCTTAACCAGATTAGGTTCTGCACTTTCTCTCATCAGATCATACAACTGCTCATCGGCATTCAGACTCAACTGATACGAAGCAACAAAATTTTCCAATGCACGTGCTCTTGCTTCATATTGATCCAGCACCTTTTCAGCCTGTGCCAACGTTTCTTCTTTTTCAAATGATAGTTCCTTAAGGGAACCACGCAGGGCCACCGTCTTCTCGTTGGTCTGTTTCATGGCCTCTTCCGCCTTTTTCAACAACGTTCTTCGTTCATGGATATGATCTGCTGCCTGATCCAGCAGTGCTTCGAGATCACTGTTTTTGTTCTTGCCTTTGTCTAAAATAGACTTGTATAACTTCATATCTTCCTGCTCATGACTGGTCAGCGTCTTCAAACTCTGATCGATCTCCTGACCGCTGAGCACCAATTGGTTTATCTGATTTGCCGCAGGCTCCTGCGGATCTCCACAACCACTCGCCAGCAGAATTAGCAATACACTAACTGCCGCAAGCGCCACTTTTTTACTCGTTAGCACCAAAGTCCTTCCTCTCTTGCATCATCTTGTTGTTATATTACAAGCGGGTATCTCCGCTAAAATTGGCTACCCAGTGTGCATCCGGATCGTATACTTCGAACTCGTAACCCCGATCTTCGAGTAACTTCAGAATGCGTGGTAAAGCCTGAACCGTCTGCTCCCGCTCATGCATCAGAATCACTTCCTTATCCCGATGTACACTTTTGCTCACCCGGGCCACAATCTTGTCCGGCTGACCTGGAAGATTCCAATCGAGTGAATCTGTCGTCCAGTCCCACAGTTTGAACCCGGCCGCAGCAATGTCCCCTCTGAACTTTTCACCGATCTGTGGACTGCTGCCATAAGGTGCACGAATAAGATGAGGCGTAAAACCAATCAGGTCTTGCACCATCTTCTGCTCTTTCTTGAACTCTTTCACAAAGTTCGCAGAGCTGCCACTCTTATACAGCTTTTTATAGTTATGCGTCATGCTGTGAAGCCCAGGATAACTGCCTTCCTTCAACAGCCGTTTCACTGCTTCCGGATGCTGATTCAACTGACGTCCGATCATAAAAAAGGTAGCTTTCGCCTCATGCTGCTTCAATATATCCAGCAGTTGTTCTGTATATTCAGTTGGCCCATCATCAAACGTTATGTAAGCCAATTTGCGAACCTGGCCCTGGAACCGTGCCGGCTCCTCCTTCGCATCAGGAGTAACTTGTATCATGCCGAGCTTGGCCGGCTGTTCGATTACAGTAATCGGAGGCGGCGCCACAACGCTTTTGATCCAATGCGTCATGCCAAAGAATATATATGTAATACCGGTAACGAACAGTACCAGGAGCATTAGAGCTATGATTACCCTTCCATACCGGATTTTTCTTCGTTTATGTGTTTTCGTGCGACTTGTGCTAGGCGGAATACTGCCACGTTCTCCCGCTCTCTCTTGTTGAACTCTCACTGTCATGCCACTTCCTTACTTTCATTTTTTAACGATTATTGGTATATTATCTCGTTTCATGTCTCTATATAGAAGATTAATAGAAAAATGGATCGGGAGAATGACAGAATAGTTACAAGCCCGGTTACAATCTACTTATCTCTTCGTTCTCTTTATCTTTCCTGCGGTTGTCTTCTCCTGTATAATGAAGTGATTTACGCTATCAGACTTCAAGAAGGAGCTACACCCATGACAAGCTTGAACCGTGCCGGCAGATCCATCTATCTGTTATTCTTTGTCGGCATTATCGCCATTTCTTTTTCTTCGATCTTTGTACGCTGGTCTACCGCAGATGTTGCGGTCATTGCCATGTACCGTCTATTTTTGACAAATCTGCTAATGCTCCCGTTTGTCTGGAAATACAGACATGAGATGATGCGTCTGAGCTTACGGCAGTGGGGCTTGCTGCTTGCATCCGGTGTGATGCTGGCCCTTCATTTTCTGCTCTGGATGGGTTCGCTGCGGCTCACCAGTGTTGCCAGTTCCACAGTTATTCTCGCGCTGGAGCCTATACTGATTCTTGCCGGTTCGGTATGGCTGTTCAAAGCCAAAATTAACCGCATGATGATCATCGGCATGGGCATTGCCCTGTTTGGATCAATCGTCATTGGCGCAGGAGATTTCCAGTTGGCAGGTACTGCTCTGCAAGGTGATGTCCTGTCTTTGCTTGGCACAATCGCAGTCGCCGTTCATATGTTGCTGGGTCAATTTTTGCGTGCGGGGCTTAGTGCTTTTTCGTATAACTTCTGGGTGTTCTTCGTAGCCGCTTGCACGCTGGCGGTATATAATCTGATCATGGGCCACCCGTTCGGAGGTTACGCTGCGTCAGAGTGGGGAATCTTCCTGCTGCTCGCCATTGTGCCAACGATCTTTGGACATTATCTCTTCAACTGGCTGCTTCAATATATGAATGCCACGACGGTATCCATGGGCGTACTTGGGGAACCCGTATTCTCTTCATTACTGGCCTGGATGCTGCTCGGCGAATCCCTCAGTGCATTACAGATGTCTGCCGGGGTGGTCATTATATTCGGGGTATGGATTTTCATTCGATATGGCAAAACCAAACCTCAACCCATTCCTGCTGATGCTCCTATCGCTGGCAAAGGGCCTGTTGAACCTACCACGGTATAACGTATTTTTTCTTAATGCATAGTAATAAACGACTCTACCACTCTCATAAGGCGGTGTATTTTGATGAAAAATATTGTATCCATGCGCTGGCTGCTCGCCAGAATGTATGAACCGGATGTAGTTATTGCAGATTGCCGATTCTTGCTCGGTCAGCCGGAGACTGGAAGACAAGCCTATGAAGCTGGACATATTCCAGGAGCTGTCTATCTCGATTTGGAAAAAGATCTGTCCGCTCCTGTGTCTTCGCACGGAGGACGTCACCCACTTCCTGATCCGGCTGTGCTCGCAAGTCGTCTCTCCAAAGCTGGCATCGGCTCCAATAGTCGTATTGTTGCTTATGACGATCAAGGCGGGATGAATGCATCTCGGCTATGGTGGCTGCTTCGCTATATCGGTCATGAACAGGTGTATATCATGGACGAAGGTTTCTCCGCTTGGAAAAACGCCAAATTCCCAGTGACCGCGGATGTGCCAGTTCAGATCCCGGCTTCTTTTGAGGTGAATGTGCAGCCAGCCATGCTGGCAAGTGTTGAGGATGTTCAGCAGGCTTCGGCAAATGGCAGTGCCGTGCTAATTGACTCCCGTGATGCTCGCCGTTATGCGGGTCTGGAGGAACCGATTGATGCCAAGGCCGGACATATTCCGGGTGCGGTGAATTATTTTTGGAAAGATGTGTTGGATTGGGACGGACGTTGGACAGATACTGGGGTGTTAGAAGAGCGTTTCAGTAAGCTGGACAAGGATGGCGCGATTATCGTGTATTGCGGCTCCGGCGTATCAGCCTGCCCGAACGTGATTGCACTGGAAGAAGCGGGATATACAAATGTGAAATTGTATTCCGGGAGCTGGAGCGACTGGATTAGTTATGAGGAGAATCCGGTGGCTACTGGTAATGCGGAAGCGGACAAAGACGTATAGCAGTATATCGATTTGAATACACCGCCAGGTGGCTTATCTGCCCCAGCGGTGTATTTTTCTATGTTTGGAGCCAACATCGAGTCAACAACACAACCCAGTAAGTATTTACAAGCATACAGAAGTAGACATTACGTGGCAGCTTTTTTTGATTCATGATAACAAAAAAACGTGATGGACATCTGTCCACCACGGTTGAATAATGAAATCTATTATTGCTTTTTACTTAACGATACATTAGCTGTTAACGTCTTGTCGATCGTCGTCCAGTTGACATAAGCACCTAGTATTTCATTAATAACAGAAACCGGAACTACGGTTTCGCCATTTAAAAGCTTTGGTACGTTACTATTGAATACTAGTTTATCGTTAATTGAATACACATCTGAACCAATTTGAGCACTTATATTTTTCGTGCCTAATTTGATTTGCGTTGTACGCGTCTTATGATCCCATTCTACTGTGCCGCCCAATAGCTCCGAAATGGTTCGAATCGGTACGTAGAACTCATCGTTATGAACAACCGGTTTGATTAACGTACCACCTACGTTCATTGCAACGTCAACATATTCAAGAAAATCGGTCTTTCGAATGAGTCCATGAACCCCTTTCGTTCGGTCTACAACCTGAGATACTTCATAATCCGTTGCGGCCGATAGGTACGCATAAGCTACACTTCTATCCATATCAAGCTTATCAGATAAGAATTGAATCGATTCACGTACTGATTCTTTCATTGCTTCATCCAAATCAGGGTCCAATCCAATTGGAATCCAATAATCCTCTGTTTCAGCAAAGGGTTGCGTGAATTCTCCACTGTGTGGTAGTGATGGATCACCTTTCTTTAACACCGTTAACCGAACTGTCCCCCTTAAGGAAGCTTCCAATGCAGTTAACGCTACTTCCCCATCTCCTTGAGCAAAGTGTGGATCTCCAGTATAGAATAACCCGCCTTTAACTTGAATCGGATAATAAATAGTTGCACCAACACCCAACTCATTAATATCCATATTCCCTCCTGTTTCAATAGGTGGGATAGAACTTACAACTTCACTGGTATTTGGTGCAACCCCCATGACACCTAGAAACGGGTTAATTGGGAAACGTACATTTTTGCCAGCTTTTGTTGGTAATACTCCATACCAATTGCCGTTGATTTCTTCAATAGGCGTAAATATGGATACATTATTATATAATTCCGGTTTTGTTGCGCTAGCTCCCTCTTGTGGGCCTGTATTTTCTGGAAATTCGTTAGGAAGGGCACCTTTACCATGGCGGTTAGAAATGACACCATACGGAACTCGAGTTTGCAACGAAAGGACTTCTACTTTAAGAACATCTCCTGGCTCTGCTCCCTCAACCTCTACTGGCCCAGTGATAATATGAGGTCCGTCTTTTACATAATCATGCTTAATCTCAGAAGCCGCAATCACCTTCGCATCATCCAATACTCCATCGGGTGAGATACCGAATTTGCCGAAGTACTCCACTGGATTTCTCCCTTGATCCTCTATCAGTCCCTCATGCGATACCGTGTCAAATGTTACAGCACTTCCTGATGGTACAGTAAGAATCGGAGAGCTTTCTCGATTAGGCAGTGATCCCCAGCGAATGTTCTCAATCGCAGACGTTACATAATAATCACCTTCTACCTTATCGATGGTTGTTGGTTGTAGCGGCATACTAAAACCCACTGAAGGTAGAGCAAATGTAAACATACCTATAATCCCTACTGAAACCCCAAATTTCCTAATCGTTCGGTTAATAAACATTACGTTCCCCCTCTGTACTATGTAATATTTTCTAACACAATAACATATAAATACATTTACAACAATATTTTTTCGTCAACAAACATAACATTAACGAGCTACATTTCAAGAATAAACTTATAACTTTTAAAAAAACTGTAAATATACTTGCCACAACTAAGTCATGTAAAACTTAAATACATTTAGTTAACTTAAGGATCCTTCTTCAGAGATTTGAACAAACGAAATTAAGTTACAGGAAAACTATGTATGTCCTTGATGTCTATGAACCCGCCCCAGGAATACTACTGCACTCCGGTTCAGGCTTAATCACCTGTCCGCACGTGATTGCACTGGAAAAAGCGGGATACTCAAATGTGAAGTTGTATTCCGGAAGCTGGAGTTACTGGATTAGTTATGAGGAGAATCCGGTGGGAACTGTGGGAGAGGTTTAAGTTACGATCTATAGGGAATACAAAAGAACCAATTGACATAAATACCGCCTGTAGTAAATTCAGGCGGTATTTTGCTTCAGGATGTCTGAATGGATGGGCTGATTTTCTCTTCAATATTATCTATTAGGTGGCAGTGATTGCTCCCCTAGATGATCTTCTGTTACCAAGTGTACTTCTTAAAAAACGTTTCTAAAATAGATATGAACATGTAACGTGAACTAAACTACATAAAAAAAACTTCATTCCTCACGAAGAAATGGTACTATAAGGAAATAGAGTACCTACTAAAGTCCTAAGGAGAGATATTACTTGGTAAAAAACAATTCGTTAAAGAAACTTATAGTGATCGTATTCACTATAGCATTGCTATCATTACTCCTAGATTCTATTTCACCTAGATTTGCTGAAGCTAAATGTACATACGTAAGTGGTTATACTAAGAAAAATGGAACGAGAGTGAGTGGATACTATAGAGGCTGTGGGACAACAGATAATAACTCTAGTTATAAACCTTACGTACCTACGTACACTCAAGATAATAATTATTTCGGCTTGTCAAATACAGTCAATCTGTACAAAGGAAATAATTATGTAGGAAATGCTGAGATTGAAAATCTCGTATATGTAAACGGATATTACCGAAAAGATGGTACCTATGTTAGACCACACTACAGAACGCATCCTAATAATTATATCAATGACAACTTTAGTTATCTCGGGATTTCGTCACTAGTCCCACATACAAAGTATCCAAGTTTCATCTTTAATACTAATCAAGACATATCTCTGAAAGAAAGCTACTTACTATATAGTCTTGCTGAACATAATTTAAACCAGAGTCAACTCAAAACATTAAAAAACTACGCTGAAAATCTTAATGAAGTGGAGTTAAACAAAGAACTTGAACAGAAATCAATTATCGCTGGCAAGCAATTCTACACTTCTCTGGGTTATGATGATACCACAGCTTACAACAAGACTCGATTTGATCTCTCTGGGAACCTATCTATTGAGGATTACCTCTTTAATGTAACTTACAACTTTAATCCAAGTTCCAAAGAAGTATTTGGTGATTTTCCAATGTTAGAAACCTATGCATACCTTTTAAATGAATCTCGGACTGATTTAAATCTACTTGAAGTCACTAAAAAATATGGTAAAAGGTTTTATACATTTGTTGGTGCTGATAATTTAACTATAGAGAATCAAATTGAAATGGATTTAATTCAACCATTTGAGACTAATCCATCTTCAATTCCTCTTATGCCCCCAACAGAAACGAAAAAACAGTCAATCAAATCATATCTAATGAGTGAAAGTACACATCACGGCATAATTTTCAACTCTCAAGTATCTTTTGATATAATAAATTATCAAAACTCTTTAGAATCCCTGTATAACGGTTCCAGTAGTAACTTTACTTTTTCTCTCTCAGAAGGTATTAAATTTTATACTAAGCATGGCTTAAATGTAGAAGGTGCACGAAATCAAACTATAAAGGACATTAACATCATTTTGGCGAGTTAAGCAACTCACAATCTAAGAATCCGGTGGCTACCGGGGAAAAATAAAGACTAAGAGCCCACGTTTTGCGTGGGCTTCTTTGTGCTTTCATTATATCCATACATTTTAGGTGCTTACATCTCCGACTTCTGTAACGTTTAGATTCAGCTTATGTTTTCGGCATACTTCGTAAAAATCTTTTGAAACAATGGGTTTGAAGATATTTATATAATCCAGCATAAAAAATTCATGCTCGCCAATTCGCTCTTCATGAAGGCAGATTTGAGATACAACTTTGACGATCTTACGTGGAGGCTGTTGTACAGATGCAGCAATGACCGCTTTGCGCCCATATTCCGAAAGTTCATAATCAAAAACATCCAAACGATCAAGCTGATGTGCAGTCCAATAGGTTTTTTCAACCGCACGACCTTCGTGGTAACACACCGTTGTCGGAATAAACTGTGTGTTTGTTTTCGTTTCCTCCAACAGCGTTTTAAAACGATCTGATACGTGTCTCGTTCCTGTGATCGTCTCAAAATAATCTACGTTCAGGTTGCGCACCGTAGACAGTAACTCAACCTCTGCCATTGTCCCCTCTGGCAACGGATTCTTTATCGCCAAATAATTCATATCTAATTGGGGAGTGAAGGTTGTTCCGCCACTAATAAACCCTCTACGTGGGTATTGAGATTCCAGAAAATAATAGTTCAAAGAATGATGTCTCCTTCCGAATGAAGTACATTTTAATCAATTATACGGGTCAAATAGCGATAAATAAAACACCATGACAAGTTAGATTCATCTTTTGTTGGTGTACTTTTTTATTTTTTATAGACTACATAGAGGCCCACATCGAACGATGCGGACCTTCGTTAGGGTTATATTATTTTAATGAATCTAGCACACGCTATTTGCTCTCATTAGCACAAGTTTAAATTCTAACGAATCCCAGAGACGTTATTTCGTCAGTTCGGTCCATTTTTAAGGTGTTGACACCGTTTTATGACGGAATAGCGTTACTGAGGTTTGTTAAACCTTGTAGTCTTTCATAATCCACCATTTAAGATGTGCTAGATTCGTTAACGCATGGAACGAGGGGGAATCGGTAGGAGTGAAGTCCCTCCTTCCTTTGCATAGTTATATGGCGAATATCCATTATTTTAATAGATGCCTTGTTCCATAATAAAAGATGTTCATTGAAATGTAAGATGGCTTCCCAGCTCCTTAAAATCATTGGTCATATATAGTCAACAGAGAGTCAACTTGCATGCAAAATAGGGGCCGGATCACCCACTAACGTGAGTACCCGACCCCTTGCTTTGATATACATATGAATATACAGACCTTAATCAACACTTTAACAGATCAAAAAGAAACAGTCTATATTTTTGGGAAAATGTTCTATATATTTAGGTTGCTGGCCGGCAAAATACAGTTGAAACGGAGCTTAAGTCGATGATGTCCAACAACCATCTTACTCGTGAAGAATTACAGGATTATGTGCAACATGTATTTGGTGCCAGTTACCTCATAACGCAGAGCGCAAGAATACATGGAGGCGCACAAAAAGTCATTTACAAAATTGACTGCACGAATGGTTTCACTTGTATGCTGTACGTTTGGGATATTTCCAGCAACTATTTTCAGGAAGAGATCTTGAATGAACCCACTTTCCACAGTTCCTATGGCAGCGAACTTTTCTCTTTGAATACTCGCTTTCTCGCTCAACATGGAATTCGAACACCAATCTTGTATGATCTAAATAACGATAGAGACCAGCGCTCTTATGATTTTGCTCTTGTTGAGTATGTGGATGGACAGAAAGCCGAAGCCTATTTCCAGCATAAAAATCACAAAGATCGGGATGAGTTGTTTCAACGGATCAGGGATATGTTGTCTAATATGCATGGAATCCAAAGAAACGTTTATGGAAACGCCAACGATAACAGCAAAAAGGTTGGACCTTGCTACCAAGTTCAGCGGTTAGATGCCGAAACAGCCTTATCTTATGCATCCAAACACATGACAGATATAAGGAAAAATGACGAAAGGTTGCTTGAGAAACTTTACGAATTGGAATCAGCAATTCAACCCAGAGATCTCTATAGTTTCATTCATGGAGAGTTAGGTCCGGATCATATATGGATAGATCATGCTATGCAACCATGCCTTATTGATATTGAGGGCGCAGGATTCTTCGATCTCGAACATGAGCATAGCTTTCTGGAGTTTCGATTTGGAGACTTTTATCATTACTTAAAAAATAACGATCTTGACCCGGAGCGGATGACATTTTATCGATTTTGCCATCATTTGTCCTTGATATCAGGAGGATTGAAACTGCTTCATAGACAATTCCCTGATCAGCAATTCGCTAGGGGGCTCGCGGAGTATCATGCCAGATGTGCAGTTCAAATGCTTTCATGAATATGGATATAAGCCTGGAAGGAGATTGGCGCATGGAATTTATTTACGAAGATGAAAAACTTGCAGTGAGCGTTATTCAAGCCATTCACACTGGGGATATTCCAACGTTAGAGCAACTGCTGGCAGAGAATCCGGGATTGGCAAACATAAGAATATTGGAAAGAAAGCCTGACAACGTAGATGCAGACTCCAGTACCTCTCGAACGCTGTTGCACGTGGTGACGGATTGGCCGGGGCACTTCCCTAATGGAGCGGATGCCGTGCTAGTATTGACCAAGTTTGGTGCGGAAGTGAACGCTCCTTTTGTTGGTCCAAACATCGAGACACCTTTACATTGGGCTGCAAGCTCCAATGATGTTCAAGTGCTTGATGCCCTTCTTGATGCTGGCGCAGACATTGAAACGCCTGGCGCGGTGATCGCCGGTGGCACGCCGCTGGATGATGCTATTGCTTTTGCACAATGGGATGCAGCACGGCGCTTGGTTGAGCGCGGCGCGATCTTTGCCCTTTGGCATGCGGCCGCCCTTGGAGATATTCACGCTATACAAGAACATTTTAAAGGGGCCCAACTCCCGGGACGTTATCCTTGGGGAACAAGCACCTCCCCTTCTCCTCCCGATGCAGTAACCGTTGCCTTCTGGTGTGCTTGCCATGGAGGTCAAAGAGAAACAGCCGAATGCCTGCTTGACCAAGGCGCCGAACTGAACTGGATTGCCAGCTGGGATGGAATGACTCCACTGGACACAGCAAAACGTAATTTTTCATCGAAACTGATCCCGTGGCTTGAAAGTCAAGGTGCCAAATCCGCTAGCGAGATTCACAGGTAGATGAATAGCTAGCATGGAATTGCCATTCGCCAGTGGCTGCGAATACAGTTATGAGGAGAATCCGGTGGCCACTGGGGAAGTATAGAAGACTCCAACAAATATCCACAACGAAAAGGACATCGCCACTTGAGCGATGTCCTTTTCGTTGTGGAGTGACCCTAGAACCGTGAGAGGCGACAAGGGTCTAATTCATTTCTTGATTTGCCATCAATAATTTCACTTGCAGCCAGATTCGCAATCAGCGGCGCCAGCGTAATTGCAGAATGCATTAGCGTCAGATAAAGTCCATTCATGTGATCATGGAAGCCCACAATCGGATAACCGTCTTCAGGCATGGGTCTCCATCCAACCTTTATGCTCTCCAGTTCCAATTGATTACCGTGCTTGAGACTGCGACGCAATGTGTCGTAAGCTCGCTTACCGACCGCCTGTGGTCCGTTTTCCTCCGACTCGTCGATATAATCTTCCGCAGCCAGCAGCGTATAATCTGTCAGTTGACGCGCTTCAAATTGCGCATTGGAGATTAATGTGTGTATCCGTTTATTAGCAGTTTTCATCCGAATTAGAATCGAAGGTGACGAAGTTATTGGCACGTGACAACCTAACGGGTTACAAAGTTCGGGTGTACCTGTTCCTGCGGCCAATACCACAACATCCGACTCCACAAAACCCTTGGATGTATGAACACCAACCAGACGGGAACCCTCTTGCTTCAGCTGTGTAACGTTGGTGTCGAACTGAATCTTTGCTCCGTACTCTTGCGCTTTGCTCAACAACAGCTCCGTTACCGCAATAGGGTCCACCGCACCTTCTTCGCTGACAAACATGGCTTCACCCGGATATTCCTTCAGATTGGGCTCCAATGCCTCAAGCTGCTCCCGGTTTAATTTTTGAAAGTGTTGCTCCCTTAGAGGCGGAGTGTCCCAAGTTAGCGCACCATGCCAATGAATGTTCAGTTCGGACAACTCTTGCTGAAGTGTGTGATATTCTTCCACAGCTGCATCGTACAAATGCCAGTATTCAGGAGCCACTCTATGCGTCGTATGTATCCAGGCAAATGATTTTTCCGTGACTTCACGCGCCGCGGCTGAGTGGCGTTCAATAACAGTTACATCTTGATTTCGTTTGGCTAGATGATAGGCCATACACGCCCCAACAATCCCTGCACCAATGATCACAATTTTTTGTTTATTCAAAACTAACTCTCCCTTGTCACCCTATCCCCCCAAGGAATCGATTTTCCGAAGTTCGGAAGGGTTTGCTCCTTTTTCGTCTTCTTCGCCGTACAGCTTCTCCATATGCTGCATATGGCCGGCTCCCCAGTCGCTCATTGTCTGGAGCACAGGTTTCATGAGCTGTCCGTACTCCGTAATCGAGTATTCGACCTTAGGCGGAATTTGAGCATATACTTCGCGATGCACAATATCGTGATACTCCAGTTCTTTTAACTGCTGGGTCAGCATTTTTTTTGAAATATCTGGAATGGCTTTTTGTAATTCGCTGAACCGCATTGTACCGTTGCTCAGTAGTCGTAGAAGAATCAAAGATTTCCATTTACCCGTAAGGATATCCAAGGCCGTTCCGAATTTGCAATATACCGTCATTCTTATTCCTCACTTTCTGACCATACCCGGGTATACTTTTGGTTACCTGGTTAGGTTTAAGTGCCTACTTCCAGATTGGGCCTTCTCACTTTAGTATAGAGGCAGATATTAAAATCGAGCAAGTGAGGGGATAAGAAAAGATGAATGTAACGTTATGGATCGTACAACTTATATTGGCGCTAGGTTTCATATATTCAGGATGGATGAAAACCATTCGTATCGAGTCGTCAAAAAAGACCTGGGCCTGGGTCAATGATGTGCCAAAAAGTCTAGTTATTTTGATCGGTATCGCGGAGCTACTCGGAGCGCTGGGCCTTGTTTTGCCTTGGGCACTGAACATCACTCCGGTGCTTACGCCGATCGCCGCAATCGCTTTGGCTGTTGTCACACTGCTTGGATTGCTGTTTCATATTCGGCGTAAAGAGTACCGGGAGCTCGGCGTTAATATCTTCTTTATAGTTCTGGCATTGATCATAGCCTTTGGAAGACTATAAACATCGCACTAAGTAAACCTTCGTGGTCCGCTATGGCTCAGACGTCTCGGCTTGCCCTAACGGATGTGATCACACTGGAAGAAGCGGGTCACACAAATATGAAGTTGTATTCCGAAAGTTGGAGCGACTAGATCAATATAAGGAGAATCCAGTGCTACCGGGAAAACATATTGAAAGGTGACAAAAAGCCCGCCAGGAAGGCGGGCGAATATGACCAGATTTATTATTCACTTTCCATCAAGCCCAATTTTATACACATCTCCTTCTGGAAAGGTTAGGAATGTAAGACTGTTTCCAACTTGTCCTAAGAAGCGGTCATAATAATCTAAAGAAGCAAATTTATTCTTCTTACCTGTATAGCGATTATAAACATAAATAATACTTTTAGTATTGCCTACTTTGTCTATCGTATTTTTTCGGTAATAGAACTTATTATTCAAGTATGCTAAAGGATGAATATAACCATCTGATGCAAATGTCTTTTTTCTGGCTCCATCCAACTCTGCAAAGACACCTCTGGAACTATAGCCTCCATCTATCATCTCAGAAAAAAACAACACATTACCATAAAATTTGTATACTGACACACCTTTTGAGGATAATGATTTAGTTGCGGTACCATCTTTTTTCATACGATAAAACAAATCTGTATGCCGCTCCGTATAGTATACATACTCTTTATTAATCTCAAAATTATAAAAAGGAGATACAGGCAAAATAATCTGTTTCTTCGTACCATCTGTCTTCATTGAGCCATAAGACAAATCATCGTACAAATTACCGTTGTATTCACTTTTCACAAAGTAAATCGTATCTCCAGCTACATCAAAACTTGCAAAATTATCATCTCGGGATACGTAAGCGAATGCCGAACCATCTGTTTTAATCTTAGCGATAGAATAATGATCTTCTTCGTCCTCTACTAAAAAATAAATCCAATTCCCAATAATTTTTTGCTGTGAAGCTTGCTTATTATAAATAGATTTCGTTGTGCTTTTTTTGCCTGTAAACGTAGTAAAATTAATACCCACCATTCTTCCGTTGTCGTTATAACCCTCCCATATTAAAGAATTTCCAGAAGTTCCTGCACCATATGCAGGTACCACTCCAAATAACATGATCATACTTAATAGTGCTATTAACAATCTTCTTCCCATCTTGGTCTCCCTAAAATATGTATTTTTATACATCTGTTATTATAGATCGTTTTTTACCTGCAACACAATTCATTTAGACTTCGCAATATGTATATCGCATTGCAGCGGCTGTATTTCAGTTTTTTTGCAAGAAGCCACTAATATTATTATATAATAACCTCACCACATAAAAGGCTGGCTTCAACAGCTCATGGAAGGAAGACAACTCTCTATTGAAAGCAACCTTGAATGTACAAGAACACATACTCATCTGGAATTGTGCATCGCTCAAAATCATGGATGTACGACATATTGTCATACAGGCCGACGAGTGCGTACGTCCTTACCTGTTCCCTGCCAGCGCCTTTTTGTACGTAACGAATGGCAATGCAACCGTGATCTTAGATGGAAATGAGCATGCTACCAAACCATTTTATATGCTTCATGGGGGCAAAAACACCCGTCTGGACATCATCCTAACGGACGAATCCTTTCATTATTACCTGATTTTCTACAAAGCCTCCTTACCGCTATCTGGCAAGCAGCATACACTTCAACAACCGGATCAACCATTGCCATTCCACCTCCAGTACGGTTTTATTCCATATCATCCTGCCATCCTCTACGAAATCACTGAGCGAATGCTGGGCGAGTGGAATAAACCGGGACGCTTGGAGCGACTCCATACCAAAACACTATTCTATCAATTTGTATATGAATTGCTCAGGCAAATGGATCAACAGCAGGTAAGCATTGTTAGGCCCAACCTTGCTTCTCAGCTTATTCGCTATATGCAGGAGCACTACGCCAAGCCGCTGACGCGGGAAACCCTCGCTCACACATTCCATTACAGCGTCCCTTATCTGTCCAAGTACTTCCGACGTGAAACTGGCGCAAGTCTAATCGATTACTTAATCGGTATTAGGATGAACAAAGCAGTAACGCTGTTGCAAAAGACCGAGTTATCTCTGCAAGAAGTCGCTGCAAGCGTCGGATATGCTGATGTATCCTATTTTATAAGAATGTTCAAAAAACATACGGGAGTCACACCAAAGCAATTCAAGGATGAGTCCGGACAAGTGACAAAAGGTTCTTATCGTCCTATCCTTAGGCTTCGATCATCCATTGCTCTGCGTAAACTCCGTCGTTATATTGATATCAGAGATGATAATCATTATCAACATAGCGAAAAAGGAGATTTACGGATGTATAGAAGCAAACTACCTGTAGGAATTACCCTACTGTTGTGCCTAACTCTATTGGTTAGCGCATGTTCCAGGCCAGCAAACACGAATGGAAGCACTGGCAGTACGCAAAGTCCAACTGTAGGTGCAGAGAGTAATATCAGTAACACCACAAACGGAAGCTCGGAGATGGTAACCTATTCTGCGGTTAACGGTGAAGTACAAATCCCCAAAAAACCTCAAAGGGTAGTAATGGTTGCAGGAGCCTTTACCGGTCATTTGCTAGCTCTTGGCCTTAAGCCTGTTGGAACTGGTGATGAGTCCTTTAACAGTTATACAGAAGGAAAGCTCGATGACGTTGTCAACATCGGTAACGATGTACCCTACGAGAAAATCATGGAGTTGCAGCCGGATTTAATTGTCGTTTGGAATGACCCTGAAACGATCGAAAAGCTGTCCAAAATTGCGCCGACCGTCGCTGTTGAATATGGAATACCTCTACGGGAGCAATTGATGGATTTTGGCAAGATGACTGGTAGAGAAGAGCAAGCGAAGGCCTGGATCGCAGAGTGGGATGCTAAGATCGCTGAATATAAACCACTCGTGGAGCAAGCGGTAGGTGATCGCACGGTTTCGATTTTTGATACGGGAAGTGCCAAAGAATTTTATGCCTACGGGAGCTTTGGTAGAGGTGGAGATATTATTTATGGAGAGTTTGGCCTGAAGGCACCGCCGATCATTCAGAAGGAAGCCATCGATAGCGGCAAAGGTTGGGCCAAGTTATCACTTGAATTGTTACCACAATATGCAGGAGATTATATCTTTGTAAGTGGATGGACAGGTGATGAGAGTGGGGATTCCGTTTTTGAAGGTCCTATCTGGGATAACCTCCCTGCTGTCCAGAATAATCACGTTTATCGCGAGGAAAGCCGTGGCTTCGTGTTTAGTGACCCAATTTCGTTGGAAGCCCAACTTAAATTTGTCGTAGACAGCCTAACCAAAACAGAGTGAAATTGAGTAGGCCACGGTATGTACGAGGCGAGGAGCAATCCTCGTCTTTTTATGTTTTTGTATAGTCCTTATCTTTCATTTGAAGAGAGTTTGAAAACAAAAGCACACACATAAACAGGGACCTCTCACCATGTTGGCAAGAGTCCCTGTCTTTAAACTTGTTATATAGCCCATTTTCCGTTAAGTGATGGTAAGGCCGCCACTTGCATATCCCGCTACCGTTGTAGCCACATCAATTCCGGCTGTTACTGATGCTGAGAACACCATAAGCAGGCGGTCACCGGCAGATACCGGAATACTCAGTCCTGTAGTCACCCCGCTGGATATTGTGCCCAGTGCCAAAATGCCAGTCAGTGGAGGAGCTAAGGTTACCAATGCACCCGGTACAGCTGTAAAGGAGTTATTAGGTGTAGTGGATCGGAATAATTGTGCAGTTAAGGTTACTGTAGATCCAACCAAACTAAGTCCGGCTGTTGTGCTGAAATAAGCGGCCAGTGAAGTAATCGTTCCTGCACGCGATGCTGAGAAAGCAAAGTTAAGCAATGTGCCTGCAGCGCCTGTGAGATCAATAATTCCTCCGTTAACACTTACTCCGGTAGAACTGTTACCAAAACCAACTAAACTGGAAGTATTCAAAAGTCCACCCAAAACTGTAGTCAACACAACAGGAAGTCCTGATGCATAAGGAATAATTGTTCCAGAACCACTCGCACCCGTAGCCCCGGTTGTACCTGTTGCTCCGGTTACACCTGTTGTACCTGTTGTTCCTGTTGCTCCCGTTGTACCTGATGCGCCTGTTGCTCCCGTTACTCCGGTCGTACCTGCTGTGCCTGTTGCTCCCGTTACTCCGGTTGTACCTGCTGTGCCTGTTGCTCCGGTTACTCCCGTTGTACCTGGTGCGCCTGTTTCTCCTGTTGTACCTGCTGTGCCTGTCGCTCCTGTTACACCCGTTGTACCTGCTGTGCCTGTCGCTCCCGTTACTCCAGTTGTACCTGCTGTGCCTGTCGCTCCTGTTACTCCGGTTGTACCTGATGCGCCTGTCGCTCCTGTTACACCCGTTGTACCTGCTGTGCCTGTCGCTCCTGTTACTCCGGTTGTACCTGCTGTGCCTGTCGCTCCCGTTACTCCGGTTGTACCTGCCGTGCCTGTTGCTCCGGTTACTCCCGTTGTACCTGCTGTGCCTGTTGCTCCGGTTACTCCCGTTGTACCTGCTGTGCCTGTTGCTCCGGTTACTCCCGTTGTACCTGCTGTGCCTTGTGCTCCTGTTGCACCTGTCACTCCAGCTGTCCCTGGTGTGCCTGTCGCCCCCGTAGCCCCAGTTGCGCCTGTAGCTCCGTTGATGCTTGGGGTTTCACCCAGCAATTCGGAAGAAACCAAACGATGGGCTGTTACCAATGCGCCTGTGCTGCTCTTACCCCATACGGATACTTGCACAGGATCATTAACCGTCGCTGTTGTTGTAAAAGTAAACTCGAAGGCATCTAAATTGGCAAAATAGTTGTTGGTTACTATTTGATTAGGTGCGATGTCAAAAGACTCACTGACATACAGAACCCTCATTCCACCACTCATGTAATACCCTTGTATTTGTATGGTTGAGGTACTCACATCACTACGGTTATCAATTTTGACTGTAACTGTCTGAGTCGGCCTTACACCGCTAACAGCATTATTTTCTATTGGCCCTGTTGATAAAAAGCTCATCGCTACATCTCCTCTTTTGGGGATTTCTGATCTCCTAGATGTCATTAACTGTTTTTTCGTGCTCCACCACCCGGTGTGCATCTACCAATTGCCCAGAGGCTTGTTTGCCCCACACTGAAATCCCTACTTCCTCCACACCTTCCACGTCTGTTCCAAAAACAAACTCAAAAGCAGCTAAATCTGCAAAATAAGTTCTGGTCACTGCTTCATTAGGAGCAATACTGATTACTTCACTCACATACAGCGTTCTTGTTGTGCTTAGCACATACCCCTGAATGGATACTGTTACAGAGTCCACCTCAGCCCGACTTACCAATCTAATCGTTACCTGTTGGGTCGGTCTAACCCCGGAAACCGGATTGTTTTCAATCGGCCCAGTTGACAAAATAGCCATTTTTCCCATCCCACCTTTATGAACCTCTGACTCTAGCAGTATTTGGCATAAGCTCACTCGATAGTAATATTCAAACACTCAATCAACGGTGTGGACAAAACACAGGGGGCACCCCACCATTATCACTTAACAACCTTCTACGCTCAGGGCTTTAGCTATACAAAAACTGGAATATGTAATGCAATGTCAAAGTTGGTCAGCAAGTAAGAGTAGATTTTGTTATGTAACCAGGATCGATTCCCGAAAAAAACGAAATGACCGTCCCCCTGGGAGATTCCAGGGAAACGGTCACAGCTTAAGACGTCTTTTTCTCGTATCTAACTCATGGGGCGAGTAAAGCTATGCTTGAAAGTGTAGTTTTATAGAATACGAGATCGTATTTTACCATCAAGCCCAATGTTAAACACATAGAATAATAATGGTCTTCTTCATCCTCTACTAAAAAATAGAAAAAGATTGTATTATCTTAAAATTGTGATATGATATCGTCAAGTTAATAAACATTTAAAAGAAAATATGAAAAATAATTACATTTAAATGTGACCAAATCTCTTTCTTCGCCAAATTTCATTGTTCTAACCCATTTTATTGAAAGCGATTACAAAAAGAAACCTGACAGATTATAGCTTTTCTAATCGCACCCACAGATGCAGGCTTACTTCGGGTTATAGCCACTCCCCTTGCTGCCGTGACCACGTACCCGGTGCACAGGTTGTCTGGCTTAAACCATATATGACAACATGAAGACTTATCCTAACAGTCAACCTAACCATTATTTCAAGAAGGGGGTGACATGAGGAAAATCTTTTCGTTTTTTCTGCATTTCATCATCTCAGCTATCCTGAATTTCAGCTCACCAACTAACCCAATCTCATGGAGGCGAAACGTATGATTCGTAAACCGCTAGTTTTGTTGTTGTCGTGTCTGCTAATCTTTGTCACCCTGCCCGTTGAATCGAGCCATGCAGCCAATGCAGCCGTTGCCAAACTTCCTGGAAACTCTAATCCCCTCATCGATCATAAACTGGGAGCCGATCCTTATGTGCTCGTCCATAACAATCGGGTCTATGTCTACATGACAGGTGATGCATATCTGTACAACAGTGACGGCTCTGTCCGAGAGAACCAGTACAGCACGATTGGGAAAATTAACGTCATTTCCTCAGCTGACATGGTGAACTGGACAGACCATGGTTCCATCCCGGTAGCGGGTGCGAATAATGCCAATAATGGACAAGGAATTGCCAAATGGGCTACCCAGTCCTGGGCTCCTGCCATGGCGAAGAAAACCATTGCTGGCAAAGAAAAGTTTTTCCTGTACTTTGCCAACTCGGGTGGAGGTATTGGCGTACTCACGGCTGATTCCCCCATTGGACCGTGGTCCGATCCAATTGGTCGTGCCCTCCTGACTCACGGTACACCGGGTATGTCCGGCGTAACCTGGCTCTTTGATCCGGCTGTACTTGTCGATGATGATGGCTCTGCTTACTTGTATGCTGGAGGCGGCATTCCGAACGATACCAACGCTGCTTCCATTGCCAATCCCAAAACAGCTCGGGTCATTCGTCTCGGTGCCGACATGACCAGTGTGGTGGGCAGTGCTGTGACTATTGATTCTCCTTATATGTTCGAAGATTCTGGCATCCACAAGTATAACGGCAAATATTACTACTCCTACTGCATCAACTTCGCGGGAACACACCCCACTGCATATCCAAAAGGTGAGATCGGATACATGGTCAGCGACAGCCCGATGGGGCCTTTCACGTATAAAGGACACTTTCTGAAAAATCCCGGCACGTTCTTCGGTGTAGGCGGCAATAACCACCATGCCGTGTTCCAATTCAACAACGAATGGTATGTGGCGTACCATGCGCAAACGGTAAGCAAGGCATTCCTCGGTGATGGTAAAGGGTACCGTTCCACACATATCAACAAACTGACACATAATGCGGATGGAACAATCCAGGAAGTTCAGGGGAATATGACAGGTGTACCTCAGACCACTAACCTCAACCCGTATGTCCGCGTGGAAGCCGAAACCATTGGCTGGCAAGCAGGAATTAACACTGAACCGAGTCAAGCGAGCGGTGGACCTGTAGCCAATCAGAATGTCACTAATATTCATAACGGGGATTGGATCGCGGTCGGCAATGTTGATTTTGGCTCAGCTGGAGCCTCCAAGTTCAAGGCCAATGTCGCTTCTACCGGAAATGGCAACATCGAGGTTCGACTGGACAGTCCGACAGGCCCACTAGTTGGAACACTTAACGTAAGTTCAACTGGCGGTTCGCAAACTTGGCGCGAGATGGAGACCAATGTTACCAATGCTACAGGGGTGCATCGTTTGTATCTGGTGTTTACAGGCTCGGGCAATGGAAATCTGTTCAAACTGGACTACTGGCAGTTCACATCCGGTTCGGGCGGCAACCCTAACCCTAACCCAAATCCTAATCCCAATCCAAACGTTACGCGTTACGAAGCCGAGAATATGACTCTTGGCGGCCAATACGCTGGCGTAATCAGTTCCCCTTTTAATGGAGTCGCTCTTTACGGGAACAATGATTATGCAGCATACAATCAATATTTTGCATTCCCAACCCATCAATTCTCTGTCCGCGGCGCTTCCAACAATAATAATACAGCCCGCGTTGATCTGGTCATCGGGGGTGTAACCGCTGGTTCTTTCTACTTCACGGGAACGGAGCCGACCGTTCAAACCCTCACCGGCATCACTCACGGTACAGGCAATCAGGAAATCAAGTTGGTCGTAACAACGGATAATGGCACTTGGGATGCTTACATTGATTATCTGGAGTACTCGCTTTAATTCATAGGACATGATCAATTGGGAGGATAGAATATGTGGAAAAAAATCAGTGCTCTTCTACTCGCTCTTCCTTTGCTTATAACATCATTCCCTTTGACAAGTCCGGCAGCTTCGGCCGCAACGTTCAGCAATCCGGTTATTTACGCGGATGTTCCTGACAGTGACGTCATTCGGGTAGGCAATGCATTTTATATGACAAGCACAACGATGCATATGAATCCGGGAGTCCCGGTCATGAAGTCTTATGATCTGGTCAACTGGAGCATCGCAAACTATGTATACGATACGCTTGGAAACGGGGATATACAGAACCTGAACAATGGACAAAACGAGTATGGGCGTGGTTCCTGGGCGAGCAGCTTGCGGTACAACAACGGTATATATTATGTGGCCTTTGGCTCGCTTTCTACGGGCAAGACGTATATTTACCAAACCAGCAATATTGAAACAGGGCCATGGACACCTTACACATTGAACAGTTATTACCATGACCCCTCCCTTTTGTTTGACGGGAATCGAACCTTTCTTGTTCATGGCAGTGATAACATCAGTATCGTTGAGCTGACACCTGATGCCAAAGCCGTTAAATCCGGCGGGCTCAATCAGGTCCTGATTCCAAACGCAAGCAGTGTTGCCGGCTCCAACATGATTGTAAAGGCAGAAGGAGCACACATTCAGAAGATCAATGGTATGTACTATGTATTCCTGATTGCCTGGCCTTCGGGTGATGGTCGCATTCAGCTTGCCTATCGTGCAAACACATTGACAGGTCCATACACAGGTAAAGTTGTACTCAGAGACTCGGGAATCGCCCAAGGAGGCATCGTGGATACCGCATCCGGCGCTTGGTACGGCTTGCTGTTTCGTGATAGCGGAGCCATTGGGCGCATCCCCTATCTTGTTCCAGTAACGTGGTCGGATAACTGGCCTGTGTTTGGGGTGAACGGCAAGGTTCCCCTTAACATGAATATGCCCGTTGAAGGTCAGCCTGCTGCCAAAATCTACGGGTCCGATGAGTTCAACGCAACCACATCAGGCACACCCTCAGTAACGCAACTGTTAGTGAACGGCGGCTTTGAGGAAAGTAGCATTCAGCCCTGGACCAGCAACAATACGGCAACCATCAACTTAACGAATGCCGAAGCATTCAGCGGTACAAAAAGCCTGCTCGTCAGCGGCAGACAGCAGACAGCAGGCGGAGCCAAACAGATGGTTACAGGCAAGCTGGTACCGGGAGGAACATACTCTTTTTCGGCAAAGATCAAATACACTACTGGTCCTGCAACCAAAACGTTCAATCTTAGCATCCAGAACGGTGCAAGTTATACCGGAATTACCATTATGGGCAGTGCGACGTTAACTCGCGGACAGTGGGGTACCATTCAAGGTACGTATACCGTTCCGTCAAATGCAGACCTGTCCCAAAGCTTTATTTTTGTGGAAACACCGTATAACTCGAATCCGGACCCGACCAATGATTTGATGGCGTTTTATGTAGATGACGTCTCCCTGACGAGCAATTCATCTTCCGGTACATCCAGTCTCGGTACTTTCTGGCAGTGGAATCATAACCCTGATGCTGCCAACTGGTCCCTGCTCCAGCGGCCCGGTTTCATGCGGTTAACCGCAGGCAAAATCAGCAAAAACCTGTTAGAAGCCCGCAACACCCTGACACAACGAACCTTTGGTCCAAAAAGCACGGGGATGACCGCTTTGGATACAGCCGGCATGAAGGATGGTGATTATGCTGGACTTGCTGCTTTTCAGGCCAAATATGGTTTTGTCGGCGTAAAAAAGACGGGCAGCACCAAATCCATCGTTATGGCTAATGCCAGTTCCGGCACCATGACTGAAGTAGCAACTGTGCCATTAAACCAGAACAGAATCTATCTACGCGTCATCTGTGATTTTACGAACCAAACCGACAAAGCCTACTTCGCTTATAGCCTGAATGGCAGCAACTGGACAACCATTGGCAATACACTTCAAATGTCTTACACCCTGCCACACTTTATGGGATATCGGTTTGCACTATTCAATTATGCAACGAAGTCTACCGGAGGATATGCAGATTTCGATTATTTCCGCGTAGAATAAATGTAGTTTTATTCGGTTATTAATGTTTCGTTTATTGATCAGGACCTGGACTTCACCATGTGTGAGCCAGGTCCTTTTCAGTACATTTCTTATGAAGAGTTTCAGCTTTTAACTTTTAAAAATCCCGGAACAAGTGTTAATTCAACAATTGTGCGAGCTGGAGCGGGACGGCCTTGTCACCAGACATGTCTACCAACAGATGCCTCCCAAAGTAGAATATGGACTTACAGAATATGGCGTTACCGCCAACACCATCGTGGATGTCATGTGTGCTTGGGGGAGGGACAATATTGCTCACAGGCAACAACGGGGCGAAGATATCGTATTGTTGGAGAACAACGATTACGAATCTTGATTTCACAGTTGCACATTCCCCATACATTATGTAGGACATATGTCTCTTTTTCCACGAAAACGATTAAAAAACCTTTATATTCCAGACAAAATGATCGATATACAAAATGGGGCACCTGAATATCCCGTGTTGAGCATTGGATTCATATCTCACAAAAGCAACATGGGAAACAAAATGATACATACGGTAGCGAGAAAGAGAAGAAGAGAAGCTCTGTCTGGTGAGATGGCAAGGGCTAACAAAGGAGTAGTCATATGAAGGTACGAACGAGTCAAAGAGGAAAAACACGCAACATCTACATGAACTTGCTGTTATCTGTTCTGTTGTTGATTAGCAGCATCCCGCTGTGGCCGGTCTCAAAAGTGAACGCCGCTGATGAGGAACATCATCTGTTATCCCTGAACCGGCCTGTGTACAGTTCCTCATCTCTGGGCGGCAATACGGCAGATCTTGTGGTTGACGGCAACAAAAACAGCCGCTGGGAAAGCATATGGCAGCAAGATCCGCAGTGGATCTATGTTGACTTAGGCACGGTGGCCTCCATCTCGGGCATCTCCATCCAGTGGGAAAATGCGTATGCTTCCGCCTTTGATCTGGAAGTATCCAACGACGAGGTCAACTGGCAGTCTGTTTACTCGACAACAAAGGGGCAAGGCGGCCTGACAGAAATTGAGGTCACAGCGGAGGCACGATATGTGCGCTTGTTCAGTCATCAAAGAGCACAGCCAGCCTATGGCGTCTCTGTATACGAATTCAATGTATATGGGACGGGCGGAGCAAATCCACCTCCCAAACCATTAGCAATGAACCTTGCACTAGGACAACCGGTTACAGCATCTTCGGAAGAAATTGATGAGCCCAGCCGTTCAGCCGAGGATAAAGCCAAAATGGAAAAAGGGAATTACGAAGCACGGAATGTAACGGATGGCCGTCCGGATACACGCTGGTCTTCCATCTACAAGGATCAGGAATGGATTGTTGTAGACCTTGGACTAGTCC
Source organism: Paenibacillus sp. FSL H7-0940 (assembly GCF_037979415.1). Classification (NCBI taxonomy): domain Bacteria; kingdom Bacillati; phylum Bacillota; class Bacilli; order Caryophanales; family Paenibacillaceae; genus Paenibacillus; species Paenibacillus sp. FSL H7-0940. The sequence continues at coordinate 572,396 of NZ_CP150280.1, read as the reverse complement.
GGGAAATCGGGAACGTATCCCTACAATGGGAAAACGCTTTTGGACGTGCATACGATATTCAAGTATCAAATGATGCAGACCAGTGGACTACATTATACCGGGAACTGCACAGCGACGGTGGACGGGATGAGATTCCGGTATACGCCGAAGCACGGTATGTGAAATTAGCCGGACTTGGCAGAGGAACAACCAACGGATACTCCCTGTACGCATTCGACGTCTACGAGTATATCGAAGGCGATGCCAAACCTGTGCATACAATTCCGAATATCCCTGAACCGTCCTCGGTAAAGGTGGGTTCCGGCAGTTACGCTGTAAATGACATCACCATGCTGCAGCCGAAAAACCCGAAAAATCGCACGGCTGACATCACAGCGCCCCTCCCTTCCAATGACTGGTGGCAGTCTATTCTTGTATCCGATCTGGGGGATGGCAACAGTTTGGTCACACTCCCGCTTAAAAGCAGATATACCAAACAAGGACTTCAACTTCTGAATCCCGGAGCTGGTTACGTTTCGGCTGATGGCGGTTCTATGGACGCTGACGGTGAACCGGATCTGATCATGAGCACCAGCAATATGAACCCGGCGGAGGTAAATACCAAGGTGGCGGGATATGGGGATTATTCCGCAACGATCATCATGAGCGATGATGACACAGCCAAAATGAATACCACGTTTGTGAAAGGTTCCCCTTTCCTGTACAACACCTTCGATAACCCGGATACCATTATTGTTCGTTCTCCCAACATCACACGTCTCTTCGATGATCAGAACCGTGAAATTGTTCTGAATGATGGAGAATCGCTGACGGCCGATCATATCGGTGTTGAAGTAACCAATCAAGACAGAGCGCCCACGCCTCAGACCTTTACAAGAAACTACGGGATCTTTGCACCTGAAGGAACCGTATTTATGAAACTTGGCAATACGCTCAAAATCAAGCTGGGCCAGAGCGAAAACTATCTGTCACTGGCTACCCTGCCGTCCGCGGCAGAACTGTCTTATTATTACCGGCATGCCTACGCCTTTGTAACCGATACAACAGTGGACTACAATTATAATGAGAGCACTTCACTGGTAACGACTACCTTCAACTCGGTAACCCGGACGAAGCGGGCAGGCTTTTCATCCGAGACACTGATGGCCTTGTTGCCGCACCAATGGAAACTAGCGACTACTCCGGTTACGGAGCTTGCTTACCCTTCCATTCGCGGCATGATGAAAGTAAGTGAAGGCAATACGTTTACGACACAAGATCGATTCTATGGCATTATTCCGCAATTTGTGGAGCCAGATGATCCAACCTACTCGCGTGCACAATTAATCAGCTATCTGGATCAGCTTGACGCGGATACGGCAGGCAATCTGATGAGCGAGGATCCTTACTGGCAAGGGAAAAAGCTTCATCCGCTTGCGCTGGGTGTGCTCATCAGCGACCAGATAGGAGATACGGTACGACGAGACAACTATCTGTCCCTGCTTCGAACCATTTTGACAGATTGGTATACCTATTCGCCGGACGAACCTTTGCACTCGTATTATTTTTATTATTCGGATGAATGGGGAACCATCTTCCCTTACGGTAGCGGATTCGGTGTTAATACCGGATTGACAGATCATCATTTCACCTACGGTTATTACGTTTTTGCATCGGCTGTACTGGCCACATATGACAAAACATTCTTGCAAGATTACGGCGACATGGTTGAGCTTCTGATTCGGGACTATGCCAATCCTTCACGGACAGATGATCAGTTTCCATGGCTTCGCAATTTTGATCCGTACGCTGGTCACTCCTGGGCAGGTGGTTACGCCGATAATCGCAGCGGGAATAACCAGGAGGCCGCAGGAGAAGCGCTCTTTAGTTGGGTCGGCCAATATATGTGGGGTGAGGTGACAGGCAACAAAGCCTATCGCGACACCGGGATCTGGGGCTTCATGACCGAAGAGAAAGCTGCCGAGCAATACTGGTTTAACTATGACGGGGATAACTGGCTGGAGGATTACCAACACGCTACGGTAGGTCATGTGTACGGCAGCGCCTACCTGTATGGAACGTACTTCTCTAATGAGGCGGAGCATATTTACGGTATTCACTGGCTGCCGCCAGCAGAATGGATGACCTATTATGGACGTGATCCGCAGAATACTAAGGCTCTCTACAATGGTCTCATTAAGGACCTGGGTGGTCAGCAGGAACGCACATGGCAGCATATTATCTGGCCATTCCAGTCCATTGGAGACCCGCAAGGTGCTCTAGCCAAATGGAATACGAGTGAGATGCAGCAAAATGAAGTCTTTAACGCGTACTGGTTCATGCACAGCATGGCTTCTACGGGAACACGCACGATGGATATATGGGCAGATGATCCGGCAGCAACCGTGTATGAAAAGGACGGCGTCTATACAGCGCAAATCTGGAATCCGTCCGACACTGTCAAAACCGTTCATTTCTACAATGCCCATGGCGCTTTGGGTTCGGCTACCGTGTATGCCAAAGCGCAAGTAAAGGTTAACCCGCTGGAACATTCCGTCGTTAAACAGCCGGATGCCTCTCAGGGTGTAGTCTATCTCGATCGGAGCCAATGGAGCATTACGGCATCCTCCAGTTCGGAGCCGGTAGAGCACATGGTGGACGGTGATCTGACTACACGCTGGTCATCCGGACAGATTCAGAAGCCCGGCGATTGGCTGCATATCGATCTGGGTGGCGAACAGTTTATGGATACGGTATTCATGAACTCCGGCAACAACGGCGGTGATTATGCTCACGGGTACGAAATCTACGTATCCAAAGATAACGAGAACTGGAGCGAGCCTATCGCAGAGGGAGCAGGAACATCTCCAAGTCTGTCCGTTGATTTGGGCATGCAAACCGCCCGTTATGTCAAAATTGTATTGACTTCCTCTGCAGACAGCTGGTGGTCGATCTCTGAACTCAAGCTTGCCCGATTTGGCAAACTTGAAGCAACACCAGAGCTCCCACAGCCCGTACCGCCTCCAGATCGCTCTTCATGGATCGTAACCGCCTCCTCTACTCAAGGAGCAGATGTTACAGCCAATATGCTGGACGGAAGTTCAGATACACTATGGACAAACGGTAGGAAGCAAACCAAAGGACAATGGATTACCATTGACCTCGGCCAAAAGAGTTTTTTCGATGCCATAGAATTGGACCCGGGCCATGCGAAAGAAGACTATCCGAGACAGTATCGGATTTATGTCTCGGATGACGGTGAACACTGGGGCACATCCATTGCGGGCGGCGAAGGCACGCCTGGACGCATGTCCATCACCTTCCCTGAACAGCAGGCACGTTATGTGAAAATGGTACAGATCGGGGATTCCGATCAATGGTGGTCGATCTCCGAGTTGTTTGTTCATCATAATGGAACGGGCAAACAAAAGAGGCTGCTGCCAGATGGCTGGTCCGTGACAGCTTCCTCCGGAGACGATGCAGCGGCTATACTCGACGGCTCGGACCAAACACGCTGGACCTCCGGTCAGACTCAAACAGGCGGCGAATGGATTCAGCTTGATCTGGGAGCCTCGCAGCCAGTGAATCGGATTGTGCTGGACAGCGCGCACAGCCGGGAAGACTTTGCTCGCGGTTATGAAATATATACTTCTCTGGATGGAGAGCATTGGGGAAAAGCCTTGGCTTCGGGTGAAGGATCAGATGCGCTACTTTCTATCGCTTTTACACCGCATGAGGCACGTTATATTAAGGTCGTACAGACAGGTACCGATTCTCATTGGTGGTCCGTGGCTGAATTAGAGGTCTATACCGCTGATCAGACACCTTGGATATCCGGGGAACAGGATCATCTGCTACCTGTTGAACTGGATCGAACATCATGGACAGCGACTGCCTCCACCTCTGAAGATGTTGCGGCGATGCTCGACGACGATCTGAATTCACGCTGGACCTCTTCATCTGGTCAACATGCCAATCAATGGGTCCAGATTGATCTGGGAAGCAAGCAGAGCTTCAGCCGCTTGACAATGGACTCAGGCAGCAGCAGCAACGATTATGCTCGCAGCTTCCAGTTCTTCACTTCTGAGGATGGCGAACGTTGGGAAGGGGTTACGGAAGCACTGGGAACAGGACCTGTCATCTCACATACGTTCTCCAAACAAACGGCGCGATACATCAAAATTGCCTTGACCGCGGACACTCCCGAGTGGTGGTGGTCCATCGCCGAGTTAAAACTTTACCATTAATGTTATCATGATCTCTCCAACCATCTCTCTCCCGTCCTTGCGGGGCAGAGGTGGTTTTTCTTGATAAGGATGAAGCATACCTCATGTAAACTTCATGTTCCATATATCACCTTTATAGTAAGATATAGATTAATGTAAATATTATTAATTTCTAATCGATAAGGAGGGCTTTATTTGAAAAATATAATTGTCTTTGGTGCAAGCAAGGGATTGGGCGATGCATTTGTCAGAGGTGTGCCACAATCCGGTGATAAGGTCTGGGTGGTCTCCCGCAGCAAGCCGGAAAGTCTGTCCGTGGAGGATGGCGTCGAGCGAATATGGATTCAGGCTGATCTTTCCGAGCTTCAGGCCGCAGAGCAAGTTGCCAGCCAACTTCAAGGCGAGACGTTGGATGTGCTTATTTATAACGTGGGGATCTGGGAAAAGGAAGGATTTGAAGAGCACTACACGTTTGATAAGGATGAACCCGCAGATATCAGTCAGCTGATCCATGTGAATGTGACTTCTACAATTGTATGTATACAGGCTTTACTGCCTCAGCTCCGCCAGTCTGAAGCAGGCAAGATCATCCTGATTGGTTCAACAGCCGGTTTGAGCAATGCAGGCAGCAGCCAGGTTTCTTTTGTCGCCTCCAAATTTGCCATACGGGGTATTACGGAAGCTCTAAGAGAACATACGAGGAATGACCGCATCGCGGTGACATGCATCAACCCGGGAGAACTGGCGGCAGAAATTCCGTATGAAGACGGGATGGAACGTGCACTGGCCGAGTATGATGGGACCCGCATTCCCCTGCAGGATATGGTCTCCATCGTTCGATGTATCATCAGCTTGTCCAAAGCGGCCTGCGTAAAAGAGATCAACATGCCTGCATTAACGGATACGAACACCTAGATAGCAATGACATCTACACGCCTCGATCGGTCCGTTCACCGGAGTGCGCTCTGTATACACATGCTGGACAGAAGCCCGTTTACATTAATACATGCGATAAGTGCGCAATACCTATAGAATTCAGACGTTCATGCTCAGGGATATTTTCATATAACAAATGGGATTTTCCGGCCTTGTCCAGGTGATCACGCATAGCTGCAATTCGTCCTTTGTTAACATCAATAAAACGAAAATCGATTTGGCGCAAATGCTCCAGCCCGGTCAGTCCAGCAAACGAATCCGCCTTGAGCGCCGTATTAATCTCTTTCAGTTCAATAGACTCCAAAGCACGGGCTGTCCATAGATGTGTCGTATCCCGCCACGATTTCATATAGTCCAGTTCGAGCTGTCTGAGAGAGGTCATATGGGAAAAGTCGCATAACTGCTCCAGCTTGGGCAATGACAGATGCAGATATTCCAGCCCGCGCATCTGTTCGAGTCCCTGAATACTCGTCAGTTTGCGAACAGAGCTGAGCTTCAACATCGAGATGGTCGACTGTGTCAATACATCCAGTCCGCCTTTTAACTCGCAGTGATCCAGAGACAGATACTGAAGCATGGGCAATTCCGCTAACACATCAACACTTTCGACCGTGCAGTTCAGAATGAGCGTATGCAGTTGAAGACATGCCGCAATGGAAGCAAATCCGTTGAATTTGCCACGCAGTTCAAGAAAGGTCAATCGTTTGTAGTGTTTAATAAAATCGAGCCCAGTCGCCTTTGCAGGTGAATTCAATCTTAAGAACTGCAGTTGCTCCATCGCACCCAGAATCGTCAAATCCTGTGCCTGCGAAAGATCAAGCTGCAAGGCAGACACATGTTTCAACTGTGCCAGTCGCCCCAAAAATCCGGATGAATATACCCCTTTAGGGTCCATATGTGATATGTGTAGAATCAGATCCGGCCGGGCAGAAAATACTTTGGCATCGAGCTCGGCAAGGTCCTCGTATGTATCCGCGTCAACGCGAAAATGAACCGTTGCTCTGCGACGCAACAGATGCACCGCCTGGTGCATCTTTTCGGCATTCCATGGAACCCCCTGTATTGAAGCATGCCATAACTCACTCACAGATAATCCCCCTTTTCCATCCATAGTTCCAATTCATTCCATTATAAACAAGATCGCCCGGATGAACCACTACCGATCCCGTTTTTTCATTCCTTTCCTCTTTTTTCATCCCTCCCCTTTCACCCTGCTCATACTCATGCCTTTCCTTTCCGTCGCTTTCAGGATTATTCGACAGAAATCTACATAAAACTATAGATTAAGCCGACATATAACTTAGGCGTTTTGAGCTTTTTATTAATCATCTGGGGAGATGGAATATGTCGAACATGTTGAACAAGTGGGGGAAAACGGGAGCACGGACATCCAGTATGGCAAATACGTTGTCCATTGTGCTGCTGATCATTATCGTAGTTGTCTTTGCCGTGCTGGGAACATTTATGTTTGCAAGCACACGAAACATTCTGGTGAAACAGCAGGAATCCATGCTCCAGACCAAGACACAAGCCATTGTTAGTGAATTTGATGCACTATTCAAGGAAAAAGGTGCACTGGTCAAGCAAATGTCCACCAACACATTATTTCAGCAATACATAGAAACAACAGCATCTGCTGCGGATGCGAAAAGTTCAACCTACGCTGCGGAAACACAGGCGACACTCGCCGCTATCGTTAAGGCAGAGCCTTCGTTTGCCGATGCCTGGGTCGCGGGTCTGGATGGAAAAGGCTTTTGGATTCAAAATGATGGTGTCGTATCTGCACCGGACTTTGATATCCAATCACGTCCATACTACAAGCCGGTTACCGACGCAGACGGACTTTATTTCTCCGATCCGTACATTGATATTGCAGCAGGCGATGTACTCATGGGTATCTTTTATCCGATCAAAGACGAAAACAATACCACGATCGGCTTTGCCGCAGCGGATATTGCATTCAAGGATATCCCGGCGATTATGGAGAGTTATTCCCTTGGAAGCACGGGCTATTCCATGTTGCTGTCCAAGAGCGGGGAAATTCTGTACCATCCGGATCAAGAGAAGGTATTAAAGGAGAACATCCTGAACAGTACGGGGGACATGGGAGACATCGGCAAGAAAATGCTTGCGGGTGAAAACGGCGTACAACTTATGAACGACAATGGGGAACGTCGATATATCGGCTACGCTACCAGCAAAGATACGGGATGGTCCGTTGGTCTGACTATATCCGAAGAAGAAGTTCTTGCGGAATTAAAAACATTCACGTGGATTACACTTGGCGGTTTTGCTGCAGCCACCCTTCTGCTTGTGATTATCTGTTACATTACCCTTCGCCGTCTGTTACGCTCCATACCACAGCTGCTGGCCAAGATTAAACAGATTGAACAAGGTGACCTGACTGTCAAACTGGATATCAAATCTAATAATGAAATTGGACAGATCGCCACCGGCTTGAATTCCATGGTGCAGAAAATTCAGGGCATGCTGCAAATGGTCGGCAGCTCGGCGCAAATCCTGAACCAGTCGTCGAATGATCTGCAAGCCATCTCCTCACGAACGGCTGTGACCATGAATGACACATCAACAGCCATCAACGAGATTGCCAATGCTACGAATTATCAGTCCATCGAAACGGAAAATATCTTACGCAAAACAGGCTCATTATCCAGCCAAATTGATGAAATTGCTACCGATGCGCAGGCTATGGGAACGGTCGTGCAGACATCTGCTGATCAAAGCAGCCAAGGACTTGCGGTCGTGGAACAATTATCGAAATGGTCCGAGGAAAACCACCTGTCCACCCAAGCAATGTCCTCTATTATCCAGGAGATTGACCTGAGTCGGAATGAAATATCCAGTTTTGTGGATACAGTCAAACAGATTGCCTCTCAAACGAACCTGCTCGCCCTGAATGCCTCCATCGAGGCTGCACGTGCTGGCGAACATGGAAGAGGATTTGCCGTCGTTGCCGAAGAGGTCCGCAAACTTGCAGAACAGACGGCTCAGGCAACAGAGGAAATCAACAAAAAGGTGAATGTTATTGAAGAGAAAACAACCCTGTCGGTTGAACATACCATGCGCGGTATGAAGATTGCGGAGGAGAATGCCAAATCCGTAGAAGATACCAAACATGTTTTCTTCAGTATTAACAAAGACCTGAAAGATCTACAGCAACGTATGATGCAGATTACCACTAATACCGCCAATGTACACAAACACAAAGATGAGATATTCCAGGCACTGGAGATTATCTCATCCACCACAGAGGAGAACTCGGCATCGACGGAAGAAGTAAGCGCCAGCACGCAGGATCAGCTGGATAGTATCGAACAGGTAGCGGATCTGTCGAAACAGTTGAACCAGCTATCTGGCAAACTGCAAGACGAACTAAGTCAGTTTAAAGTAAAGTCATGATCCGCAAGCTTTCCCCTGCTCTTCTCTTTTAGTCGCTGTCCATTTATTATTAATGAATATGCGTACGAAGAGGATTGGAGGCTGAATCATCATCATGAACTTTGCCAAACGAATGGATCATTTCAACGAAGGAATTTTCACCAGGTTGCTGGAGATCAAACGCCGCAGACTGGAGAACGGTCAGCCCGTTATTGATCTCAGTGTGGGTACGCCGAATATCCCACCTGCGCAGCATATTATAACTGCACTATGCGAGGCCGCTGCTGATCCGGCTAATTATATATATGCTGTGAATGATCAGAGTGAGTTGCTGCAAGCTACAAGCGATTGGTACAAGCAACGCTATCAGGTCGAGTTAGACCCAGCAACACAGATCTGTTCCTTGCTCGGTTCACAGGAAGGGCTGGCACATATATCCCTCTCCATTGTCGATGAAGGTGATCTGGTGTTAGTCCCTGACCCCTGCTATCCAGTCTTTGCGGATGGACCGTTACTGGCAGGTGCAGAACTGTATTATATGCCGCAAAAAGAAGAAAACGGGTATGTTATTCAGCTTCAGGATATACCGGAAGATATCGCTCATCGAGCAAAATTCATGCTGGTCTCCTATCCTAACAATCCGACAACTGCGATGGCACCGGATCAGTTCTATCTTGACCTGATTGCCTTTGCCAAGAAGTATGATATTATCGTGCTTCACGATAATGCGTACAGCGAGCTCGTGTTTGACGGAAAGTCATGTGGAAGCTTCCTCGCATTCCCTGGCGCCATGGACGTCGGTGTGGAATTCAATTCCCTGTCAAAAACGTACGGACTGGCAGGAGCTCGAATCGGCTTCTGTGTGGGCAATGCAACCATGGTCTCCATGCTGAAAAAGCTAAAATCCAATATGGATTACGGGATGTTCCTACCGGTCCAAAAAGCAGCAATTGCCGCCATTACCGGTGATCAATCCGAGGTTGAACGGGTCAGAGCAATCTATGAACAGCGAAGAGACATCCTCTGTGATGGATTCAGCAATCTCGGTTGGCCCATCGCTAAACCTGAAGCAACGATGTTCGTCTGGAGCCGGATTCCGGCGCACTACGACAGCTCGGAGCAATTTGCCATGGATCTGGTTACACATGCAGGAGTCATCGCAACCCCAGGCAGTGCCTTTGGTCCTTCAGGCGAAGGTTACGTTCGATTCGCGCTTGTTCAGGATAATGAAATATTGCAACAAGCGGTACAATCCGTCGATGACAGCGGGATTCTGAAATCCAGCTAACGGGAGTACGATTCGAATGTGCTCAAGCAAAAAGTCCCCTCAAGGTCCACAGAGAGTAAGAGTTTCACGTTTGATAACGTGGTCTCTACTTCTTGTAGACGTGAGGGGATTTTGTCATTTGCAGATGAACTAGCCATTCATCGGGTAAGGTTATCTGTGGGTACCACGTCAGGTCCAATGATCCAATATCTATGCAACCGGGTTAAACAGGAACATAAGATCATGGCTGGAGGGTATACCGTGACAGCAAAAAGCCTGCTCGGGGAGCAGGCTTCAGGTTTGAACTTTTTTACACAGACTTGCGCCAGTTGGAACGATACATCAGATACAGGAAGTACGGCGTTCCGATGATCGCAATGAGTATGCCTGATGGAATCTCTGTCGGCGCCATAACGGTTCTGCCGATTGTATCGGCGAGCACCAGCATGACTGCACCCGCTAATGCGGATAGGAACATGGATCGTCTTAACTTATTCCCCGTCAGTAGCCGTACCATATGTGGTGCAATCAGACCGATAAAACCAACGGTTCCTACACAAGCAACCGCACCTGCTGCAAGTAATACACCCACTGTCATGGCCAATAATCGTGTACGACGTACTCCGAGACCAAGCCCGGATGCACTATTGTCGTCGAATACCAGCAGTTCGAATCTGCGTGCCAGCCACCAAGCCACCGGTACCAGAATAACTAAAAATAATCCGATAACCCTCACCTGTTCCCAGGTACGAGCATAGGTGCTTCCTGTCAGCCAGATATATCCGCTGCTACCGTAAACCGCACCACGGACAATCAGAATCTGAATACCTGCTCCAGCAATGGCAGACATTGCAATCCCCAGCAACACAACCGCCGAAGGGTTCAGTCCTTTCTTCCAGGCGAGGGAGAACACCACCACTGCAGCAATGGCTGCACCGATGATTGCCGCAATTGGCAGCAAGTATATCGGAAGACCCGGCCATAAGATGATGACCATCATCGCTCCAAGCCCTGCACCTGAGGACACACCAACAATTGAAGCATCTGCCAGCGGGTTACGTACCGCCATCTGAATGAGTACACCACTGATTGCCAGTGCAGCTCCTGCACCTGCGGCAACAAGTGTACGCGGAATCCGAAGCTGAATCAGCGCGGAGAACAGTCCATCCGATTGGAACAGACTTGGTAACCAATCGGCCAGGGGAATTCGCATACCGCCAAACATCGTACTGAGCAAGATAAGCACGACCGTTATGACTGAGAATAATACAGCCATCGGGCCAAATGCAAAGCGACGCGCAGCTCCTCCTGTGCTCATTGAAGTTGACATGCCTGATCCGTTTGCAGCCTTCATGCGTGTAAGAACAAGCCAGATGAGCCACGGTGCACCAATGATCGCCATAACAGCACCCGTTGGCAGTTCCATGCTGGAGTTATGCACCATCTTGGCGAGGACATCTGCTCCAACCAGGAGCGCTGCGCCCCATATGAACACACCGGGTAAAAGTAATCGATTAGAACGTACACCACTCAATCGAACCAGATGTGGTGCGACCAGTCCCACGAAGCCAATCGGCCCAATTACACTTACAATCACAGCGGCCAGCAATACAGCAAGAATTAACCCTACTGCACGAGCCAATGTAACCTTTTGTCCCAAGGAAGAGGCTGTTGATTCATCCAACTCCAGCATATCCCACTGTCTGGACAGGATTAACGCGAGAAGGGTAATACCAACCACCCAAGGCAAAGCATAAAACACACCACTCCAGTCATTCTGGACAAGTGTTCCGGAGCCCCAAAGGAACAACCCTTGTGTCTCCATGGAGAAAAAAATATGTAATGCACTCGTAAATGAACCAAGCACCATCGATACAATCATACCGGACAACGCAAGTCGAACCGGGCTTGATGTTCGTCCGCCGCCCATGAAATAAGCCGCAAATGCTGCCAGCAAACCACCTAGTGCTGCGAAAAGAAAAGGCGACTGACTTAACACGCCTGGAAAAGCGATAGCTCCCAGCACCACCACAAAGTACGCTCCTGCATTAATGCCCAGCGTATCTGAAGCAGCCAATGGATTACGAGTAATCGTTTGCAGCAAAGCGCCCGCAACAGCCAGTGCGCCACCCGCAAGAATACCGATCACTGTACGCGGCATGCGCAAGTCCCAAACCATATTGTGCTCTAATGAATCCTGTCTACCTGTAAGAGCGTCCCAAACGACATGCAAAGGAATGGAAGCTTCTCCATAACACAGACTTACAAAAAAAAGCACGATGAGAGCGGTTAGACCGCCCCCATATATGCTTATTGTGCGCCAATTCATAGCTGGCTTAGATCCTTGAACCGAACTCATTTGGTAATCGCCTCGACTACCCCATCAACCAATACTTTGGAGGAGATCGGTCCACCAAATGTCCATGTTGTACTATCAAGTTGATATGTGCGTTTTTCCTTCACAAAGTTCAGTCCGTTCCATACCGAGTTATCTTTCATGGCTGTGCCAAAGACGTCATCGTCTGGTTGTGTAATATAAATGAAGTTACTGTCCTTTACATCGGTTAAGGATTCAATACCTACTGTAGAGAAGCCATAGTTCTCAACTTTATCCGGCTTCCATTCGTTAACCAGTCCGATTTTGTCCAATGTACCAATCACAACCGAGTTATCGGTAAACATACGCAGGCTGACTGCATTTTGATATGTGAACGCTTGTGTCAGTGCAAAGTTGAAGTTTTCTTTCCCCGCAGCAGCCAGTTTTTCTTTGGCTTCTACATAGTGTTGATCGAGATCACTAAGAACTTCTTTTGCTTTGTCTTCTTTACCGAGAGCTGTTGCAATGTTATTAAAGATCTCTGTCATCTTGTCATAATCATAGCCGTCACCATCATACGGATCATATTCAATCGTTGGAGCAATCGCGTTAAGCTGATCGTAGACCGCCGTGTTATTATCTGCATTAGCAATGATGAGATCTGGCTTCAATGCAGCAATAGCTTCCAGATTTGGTTCACTGCGTGTTCCGATATCCGTTACACTGTCATCCAGTGCTGCTTCGGATGTTACCCACACTTTATAGTTAGCGTTATCTGCGTTACCTACTGGTTGAACACCCAAGGCAACAACATCTTCCGTATATGTCCATTCAAGCGTAACGACACGTTCTGCTGGCTTGTCCAGCTTAAGCTCTCCACGTTTATGCTTCACGGTAACAGGACCTGCTGTCTCTTCAGCCGGAGCACTACCCGAGCCACTACCTTGACTTGTATCAGTTGTAGTCGTGGTTTTACCACAACCCGCCAAAACCAGCACAAAGGCCAGCATAATCAACAGTCCATTCAACCCTTTTTTCATATCTCTTTTCTCCCCTGTTAATATGTATTTATATGATAACAATTATCATTATCACTATTGGATTATGCCGTAGGAATGGATTTTTGTCAATGGAAAGTACCTTATTCCCATTCTTTTATGAAATAAAAAAGGAAAGGATAGCTCAAAAGGCATCCTTCCCTTCTATTGATTGCTGTTAACTCAACTGCATCGTAGTGATGCATGTATTATCATTTTCGTATGTAGACAATTGCGTTTCTGCAACCTTTCCATCTCCAACAATACGAATCAGATAGGTTCTGTCTCTAGGCACCCAAAAATCCATAAATCCGTTTGCACCAGACTTCATCACTGCATCTTTCATAAAAGTGTTGCCTTGAGAATCGTGAATGGTAACACTGAATTCCTTATTGCTCATTTCCCCCTGACAACCGGTCAAGCTATGAATTGCACAGGGATGGGTCTGGTCCACATAGGGTGCAATGGAAAGGAAAAATTCATTTTCAGGCAAATCATATGTAATGGTTTTTTCATCTTGATCGGTGACGATTAACTGTTTGGCATTAATGGAGGCAGATTCCGGTGTTTCTTTTCCTGTGCTGATATCTTCCACCAATTTTCGGATGTTGGGCGCATTGGCTGTACCCGCCTCTTCCTTGCCCGTATTGCTTGCAAACAGATAGGTTCCGATTACAATCACAACTACAACACTTGCAATGATCCACATTTGTTTTTTCATTTGGAGTCCATCTCCTCGTCCGTTTTCATCAAGTATAATGGAGAACAAACCATCATGGACTTAAACATCGAGAAATTCACCAGATATTCACATATATGGTTCGCTCATTTCGGGATATGCATATATGATATCTGGTCGATAAGTCTTACAGTTCATTGCGTGAGCGACAATTAATATGCCATAATCCGGTCTGCCATTTCCTCGGCTTGAAGTACCGCAGACAACGGGTCGGATAGAAAATATCTATTCCAGTCAAGGCTAATAATCCGGCAGTGATCTGTCTCGATGGACTTCTGCCATGGTTTGCCTGAAGCTTGATCAAGTCCGTGTCTTGGACCATTATCCAACACCAACAGGTAGTCCTCCAGGTACCCACCTACCGCACTCCGCGCAATATCCAGGTATTCCAGGCCCGGCTCCAATAGTTCCTGGCGAACCTTGCCTGCTGGCTTCAAGTTCAGTAACCCGTAGGCTGCCTTACCTCCACGAGTTCCCGTATTTCCCACAAGGGTAATATGTTCTCCCCAGTTCGGATCAATGACGGTAAATGTCTTCTCTGCGGAGACCTTGCCCGGGATCGTTTGCTGCAAAGTATGTACTCTCCGCCCGTATTCCTTAATCCATGTTTCGGCTTCTGTCTGGCGATTCAGAATACGTCCCATCTCTCGAATCTCCTCCGCGACAGAGCCGTAACCAGTCTCTCCATAGACCACCGTAGGTGCAATTCTGGCATAGGAAGCGTAGGCAGCAGGATTCCAGGTGATAATCAAATCGGGCTCCAGTTCAAGCACTTTTTCGAGCGAGATAAAATTATGATTGCCGATATCCTGTACTTGATCATAGATATAAGGCTCCAGCATTTGGTTACTTTCAATGAGTGAATGCGGCGCTCCAAGAGGCGTCACTCCCAATGCCAGCACTTCTCCCAAATTCCAGTCCACGACAACACGGCTAGGCTTGGTCGGTATCGTAATCTCGCCCATGCTTGTGGCAAGTTTTCGAGTTCTGGCTCTTGGTACCTCGGGCGCTGGGGGCTTCCTCACTTGGACTCCTTGTAGATCTATAATCTTCTGTTTTGGCTGGTTTTTGTCAGCTTCAACTATAGGTACCGTTCGTTCGCTCCATCCCGAATAATGACTTTCCAGAACGGCAAGTGGTTGGAATGTTTGCAGGGCTACATCTGGAGCACTGCACTCTCGACGCTTTCTGTAAAACTCAGGAGATACACCATAATGTTTCTTGAAATAACGACTTAGCGTGTAGCCGTTCTCATAGCCTACTCTCTCCGCGATTTCCTGTAAGGTCCCATTCGTGCTCACCAGTAGTTTTAATGCCTGTTCCATCCGAATCTGTGACAGCACACGGCTGGGACTCGTATTTAATTGAAGCTGAAACAATTGGTTCAGATACCTTGGACTACAATTCAGCATTTCAGCTACCTGTTCTATCTTAAGTGGTTCTCCGTAGTGACGTTTCATATAATGCACCGCCTGATCTACCCGATCCAGCTTAGCATCGTTAAACCTCTGCTCCTGCATTTGTTTCAGCATCTCGGCGAGCCATTGGTAGAACAACGCCTTGGTTTGAATCCGGCCTGCTGACTGTAGTTCATTCCATTGTCTGTACATCAACTGCATAATCTCAATTAATGGTATCGGATCTATTGGTTCAAAACCAAAACTTACTTGCAAAGACTCCACCCCAGTATATGTTTGGGATCTTTCAGTCTTTGGCTTCTCTGACTCTGGTGACGAATACGACAACACATGTATTTCCATCGGCTTCTTAGCCAGACAATCCAGACGCGTTCCTTTGGAGGCGTGCAGAATATATGTCCCTTTGATGTGATGCATTGCCTGACCGAGCCAAATCTTTCCCTTGCCATTCGTAATTAATAAAAAAGCATTCGAGGGAAGCGTCCACGTATTAGGATCTTCAGTGATGTTAACGGTAATGATTCGAATATCCAGTAATCGGATCGTTATATGCTCCCATAATGCCCCGTATTCTTCTATGTTCATCGTCATGGACCTTTCTTTGTGTTTCCTCGTTACTACTTCCAAAGCTTCGCCTCATCATATATGATAATCATTCTCAATTCAACCTGTCGATTGAGTTCTGAAATGGTTATGCTTTCGCTTCCGAATCGGTTATTGTGAAATCGCAAGATTCCCTCTACAGTTATATTAAATGAAAATCATTATCAATTAGAAAGAGGGTTTGTCATGTTGTTTAAGAAAGCTTGGTATCGTATGGCCCTGCCTGTTTTGCTGATCATGGCCATTTTCATTAGTGGTTGTAACCAGAAAGAGACGATGAAACCTGGGGCGACAGATACAGGAAACACCACACCGCAAACAAGAACACTCTCCACGATGATGGGAGACGTTACAGTTCCCCTCAACCCGGAGCGGGTTGTCGTTGACTGGAATATAGGACATGTTCTGGCTGTCGGCGTAACACCTGTTGGTGTGCCGAGCAGCCTGCTGGATTATGGAATGTTCCTGCGTGACAAACTTGTGGATAGCGCGGATTTGGGTAACCATAGTGAGGTTTCACTTGAGAAAATGGTAGAGCTGGAACCGGATCTGATTATCACATGGGACCAGGAGAAATTTCAGACCTATTCCAAAATCGCTCCGACTGTCGTATTCGTACCCGATCAGTATGATTCCATGGAAGCAGAAGTGACAGCCATGGGCGAGATTCTGAACCGCGAAGCAGAAGCCATAGCGTGGAACGAATCATTTAAACAAAGGATCGCAGCAGCTCAGGCCAAAATTAAAGGTGTCATTCCGGATGGTGCCACCTTCACCGTTGCCGATTTTAACTTTTTGAAGAACCCAGCCATTATCGGCAACAGCGCCAACCGTGGTGGAAGAGCAGCCTATGAATTGCTTGGACTAACTCCGGCACCCAAGGTAAAATCAGATCTTCTGGACCAAGGCAAAGAAAATCTGGAAGCTAGCGCGGAGGTCTTTGGAGAGTATGTAGGTGATTACCTGCTGATGATGGTTACAGAAGGCACGAAAGATCACTCCCTGTTGCCTACCGTCTGGGACAATCTGCCTGCGGTGCAGAACGACCATATCTACAAACTGGATATTCATAAATATTTCACTGCTGATCCCTATACCTCCATTCTACAAGCCGAAGAGATCGCAGATCGACTCGCAAGTGGACAGACTGAGCTGAATTAGCGCGAGTTTTCAATTCTAGTGAGACCCGAAACCGAACCTGAACGTGTTCAGCGTAGGCAAGCGCACTGAATCCTGAATGTATGAGAACGTGCCCTTCAAGTGCGAGCAAGCGATCAAGACGTCGTGAAAGCAGATTTTCTTCCTTACAATGAAAAGCTTCGCTTTGGGCGACATTCAGAGTCGTTCTCTCGGCTCGCCGCCGGTTAGATCAAAACATGGAGCGAGCGCTAACGAATCTGAGGCGTCTTATTCAACGATTTGAAGCGCCTACAGAAACCTAAAGAACTTGAGACACTCTATATCCGATTAACAAGCCGTTTTCAGTGTTTTTATAAGGGGATTTTGGTAGATAACGTGTCTGAGGTTCCTTACAATTTAATAAGAGGAGCCGAAGGCCAAATAAGATGTCCTGAGTTCCTTAGAAAATCATCTATCCATTCGCCAAGATCGGCAGTCTGGAGATTCAAGACCGTTTATCCATCTCAGCGTATCCTTATTGATAATAGTGACATGTTCAACCAAATAAAACAGCGCCACCTCGTTCTGGTGGGCGCTGTTTGTGTAAACTTTTTTTGAAGCCCGAACAATTTCGAGGAGATCTCGAACTTGTTCGGGCTCTTCAGATTGCCTTCCATTCACGCAAACCTATCTACGTATTGGAGAGAGCTTTGTTTTTCTCATAAAACCGGGCATTGTGAGAAGATACCCCTGCCATATCGGAAGCAGCAGGTTCCAGATACGTCTTGGCACTGTTGACTGCGAGCACCGCATCGTTAAAAGCACCTGCGATCAGCCTGACTTTGCTTCCATAAGTGATAAAGTCACCCGCTCCAAATATGCCTGGAATGTTGGTACGCATGCGCTGATCAACGGATACGCCGTAATCTTCCCGCGCCAGTCCCCATTGCACAAGGTTACCAAAATCACGATCATACCCATGGCTTACAACAACTTCATCCACTTCAACATGTGTGATCTCACCGGTTTCTACATGGGCCAACTCGACACGATCTATTTTGTCACCTGCACCGTATAAGCGTGAGATGCTAAATGGCGTCATGACGTTGGCTTGAGCTTTCATCTGAGCAACTGGCGACTCGTGTCCGGTAAACTCATGACGTCTGTGTGCTACCGTAACTTCACTTGCGATCTTGCCCATTTCATTCGCCCAGTCAACTGCGGAATCGCCACCACCCGAGATCAGAACACGCTTCCCGGCAAATCGGGACAAGTCGGTTATCGTATAGTGCAGATTTGACAGCTCATACCGATTAGCACCCTCGACATCCAGCTTTTGCACCTGAGTCATACCTCTGCCCGCACATAACAGGATGGTACGTGTGTAGTGACGTTCGCCTGTTTTGGAAATGAGTACAAATACACCGTCCTCAAGTCGTTCCAGCTCAGCAATTTCCTGACCAAATACAACCGTTGGATCGAACGTTCTCGCTTGTCTCTCCAGCGATTCAATCAGTTTCTCACAGCGAATCGGATCAACCCCTCCCACATCCCAGATCAGCTTCTCCGGGTACGTACGCATGAATCCACCCAGTTCCTGTTTGGCTTCGATGATCTTGGTACGCATGGCTCTCATGCCACTATAAAAGGAGGCGTACATTCCAGCAGGTCCCCCACCAACGATGGTAATATCATAAATATCCAGTTGAGGCTCTACAGTCATCTATGGCACCAACTTTTCAACAACATAGTCCATCAATTTTACAGATCCAATCGGACCCACACCCGATACGAATTGGCTTGTCTTCAACGGGAAGACATGATCATTCTTCACAGCCTCCAGATTCGACCACACTTGACTTGCTTTCAGATCTTCCATAGATTTCTTCGTGTCATAACCTACGAGGGTTCTGTCTTCCAGGAAAATATAATCCGGATTCATCTCAGGCAAGAATTCCAGAGAGAACTGGCTAAACCAATCTGTAGAATCTTTAATAGCATCAGGACTATTCAGACCAAGAATATCATAGAAGAAAACACTGCTACTTCCTCCTTTGGGACCCATGAAACGGTAACGATTGTGCTCCACCCGGAGAACCAATACGGTCTTTTCTCCCAAGGCTGCCGCGATTTTCTCTTTCGCTTGTGAGGCTTTCTCATCGAATTCAGCCAGTACTTTGGCAGATTCTTCGTTCTTGTCAAATATGGCAGCCAGCTTTGGCATAGCACGTTTCATTTCACTGTTGGCATCAAGTGCCACTGTAGGAGCTATTTTGGACAATTCATCATATACGCCCTGTTCCATTCCTTCGCCAGCTGCAAGGATCATATCCGGTGACAACGCAAGCAACTGCTCATAATTATATTGATATTGCTCGACTTCAATGATTTGGACCCCGTGTTCTTTCAAATAATCAGGGCGGTATTCCGCTTCAACTTCTGGAGTTAACAAAACGATTTGGGGTGTAACACCCATTTCAATCAGATACTCGGCATAAATCGAATCAAACACAACCAGATTTTGAGGATGAGTTGGAATCGTTACTTCTCCAAACTGATCCTTCACCACCTTAGTCCCACTTTCAGTCGCTGTTTCTTCTGCAGTACTCGCTGCTCCTTCAGTTGAAGCCCCTGCTGTTCCAGCTGTAGCATTCTCTTCCTTGGTTCCACCGGAACATGCCGCCAACATCATACTGATCACCAACAGCATGATGCCCAACCCTTTAAATCTTCGTGACATGATATACTTCGCCCCTTATGTATATTGATAATGATAATTATTATCAAATATTATCAAATAAGAAGTGTTGCTTCCATAGCATATCGTGCGTATTCAGTTGGATTATTGTGCTCTCTCATGAAAAGATTCCGCAAAATGGCGAATGATCTGATTAAGAATCAGAGTGTGTCCCGTTATTCCGTGACCGTCTACCCACAGGTGAGTATCTACGTAAAATACCCGATTATTTTTCACAGCCTTCAGCTCGTTCCATTGCGGACTCTCCCATAGTTTCCTCATATTCTCTTCAGCACTGAAGTGCTGCATGATCCGCTTCTCCACAAACAGATAATCGGGATTGGCTTGTGTGAGCAGTTCAAGCGAACAAGGGTTAAACCATGCTGTACCTGAATCCAGTGCTTGCGGCAGTGTTAATCCAAGCTGTTCATATAACAAATGTGATACCCCGTGTGAATGCCCACCCAGATATCGATAACCAAACGCTTCTACCCTCAGCAGCATGACAGTGGACGCGGATTGGATGAAGGGTTGCAACTGTCGCTTAGCTACGCTGACTTCGTGTTTCATCTGCTGATGCAGTCTATAAGCCTCATCTTCTTTATAAAACCAGGCTGCCAATTGATCGAGCATTGGTTCTACATCTTGATGAAGTCCGGTTAGAATCGGTGCAATTGTGCGCAGTTCCCTTTTGACCTCTTCCGTCAATACGTTTCCTATCAACATCTCCGGTTGAAGCTGTCGAACAAGTTCTATCTCCACCTCATACTGTGTTACCTCCAGCATCTCTACTCCATACGCTGTAAATTGTTCATGGTGATGTGGGGACAGCAGGATTGGGGTGACCACTACGGCATGGGGGATGACACCCAGATGAATCATAATTTCTGCACAGATTGGAGAAAGTGACACCATCTTGCGCTGCGTCATCGTCTGCCTATATATCTTAGGTGATACGCCAGTCAACTGTTTGAAGCGTCGGCTAAAATAATGAGCATCTTCAAATCCAGACTTTTTGGCAATATCCTGTGAGGTTGCAGCGGTTAATATCAGTTCTTCCTGCGCGCGATAGATCCGGTAGTGGGCCAGATAATCCAGAGGTGGCTTACCATATCGCTCACTAAATTTGCGGGAGTAATGCCATGGACTGATTCCGGCAATCTGAGCTAACTGTGTACGTGTAATGACCTGATCATAATGCTGCTGCATGTAGTCAATGGAGCGAAGTATACCGTGTTCCGGCTTCAACTCGTTATCCGGCTGTTTCCGATATAGATTACTTAACAACTCATATAACAAATGCTGATTGCCAACCCTTTCTGCACTCTGATCCGGTGTATGCACTTCACTCCAATGCTGAATGATACTTGCCAGACTTCCACCGGACAGTTGCACTTTCTGATACGCCTCTCCTGACGGTAACCGCCATTCGAACTTCTCAGCTTCCCGTCTATCATGCAGCACAGAATATGTATCGAACTGAACATGCCAGCCTGCCAGATCCAGGTTGCCACCTTCAATGACCTCCATTACAGAGTTCTCTTCAAGCGCAATTAATTCTCCATAGGAGACGTGAACTCGGTGTCCATTTATATTCCAGATCGCTTTTCCATCAATGATAAATATCAAGGTGTGACTAGGAAAGTGATGCAGCTCGCCTTTCGTTATCCATGCGTTGCTTAGTGCATTCGTTGACTTCCATTGAGCAATCCATTCCATGTTGTCAGACATAGGTTATCCTTTCAAAGGGATTAGTAATCCAGATTTATAGGTTTCACTATATCAAAATACATGACAACTCCATTACCAACAAGCTATGGCTTGAATAAAATGGTGGACAGCTATTATACATCTCATAATTAATTTAATCAGTAAAAACACAACAAAAAAGCCCGTACCATCCGGTACAGGCTCTTTCTTACAACTTTAATGCTACTTTTCAATGCTACGTTTTACGTATTAAGCAAGGCTAGCTTTCGGTGACCCCTGTCCCCGTTTCTGTCCTTTTCCTGCCATCCAATACGTTAGTCCACCTGAGACACCAAATGCAATAACCACACCAATGCAAGTGTGTAACAGATTCAGGCCACCCTCTTCGATGAAGAGCGGGAGGCTGACCAAGCTCGGATTCCCCACCATAGCAAATGCCTTGACAGATAACAATCCGAAATATAGTCCACCCGCAGCTCCACCCAGCAATGCCGCATAGAAAGAGGATCTTTTTCTCATGTTGACCGCATACAATGCAGGCTCTACCACTCCAAGGAGGGCGGTTCCAGTAGCCCAGAAAGCCAGGCTTCTTGATGTTGGCTCTTTCGAGCGGATTCCGTTTGCAAGCGCGGCCCCCGTTTGTCCAACAATCGCCACTAACATGGCAGCAATCACCATAGAACCACCATTCATAACCATTTCATTAATGATGATGGCAATCAGCCAGTAGTGTAATCCTATAATTAACATCAGTGAGAAGACAGCTCCCAGTAACATCACCGACAAAACTGGAGCATTAGCTACTAGTGAATTCAATGCCTCCGGCAGATATTCATCAATCCAGGTGCCGACTGGACCAAGTATCATCAATACTAGCGGAACAAGAATCAGTAACGTCAGGAATGGAGCAACCATCCCTTTGAAGAATTTTGGACTCCATCGTTCAATGACTCTTTCCAGGCAGGCCGCTGCACAGATCGTGAGAATGACCCAGATGGGCGTAGAGTAAAAAGCAGGCTGGGACACAAGTGGCAAACCCAGGAAATGCACCTCTTTTTCCCCTGACATCAGCATGGTCATCTCCGGATAAAACATGAGTCCGCCAATAGATGCTGCAACATAGATATTACTCTTCAACCGATACGCTGTGCTGATTGCTACCAATATAGGCAGTACATAAAATACACTGTCTCCAATGATCCTGAAGATCGTAAAGGTCTGGCTGTCCATCAATGCTGAAGAGTCGGCAGAACTGTACGTATCCATTAACGCAATAATGGCGACTATAATTTTAATAACAGCGGCTCCGAGAATCGCAGGCATCAAGGGCCTGAATACATCGGATACAAAATGTAAGATCGAGAATCCGTTTTTCTTCGTGTGTCCCGCTTCCTGCAACGTTGTCCCTGTCGAATCCCAAGCGTCCATACCCAGTAACGTATTGTAGATCAGGGAAGATTCATCTCTTATTGTCAGATGACACTGCTCACCTGTTACCCGAATATTTGCTACAACATCTGCGGAGGTAAGTGCCGACATGTTCAATTGTGTACTTTCCTTCAGTGCTAGCGTCGTTGTGCCCTTATCGTGTTCTACGAGCTTGATGTTCTCCTTGCCACCTGCGAGTTTCAACCAATCTTCAATCTGTGTGTCATGCATTATGTACGATCTCCTCATATTACGGTAAACCCGTGTTTTGTGATGTGTTATGATCTAATATGCCTCTATCTATATACACATTTCCATGAAAAAACTTCAATAGGATAAAAAAACTAATTTCCCTTACATTGCATGTTCATTCATACAAGGTATATGGACCTATGAAAGTCGAAAAAGCAAAAAAGCCTACTCTTATGTAGGCTCTTATCCATCTGTACGTATGAGTCATACTCTTCATACTCACAACCGACATTCGCAGTCATCAGATGGCGATGCACGTAAATATACATCCTCATTCTATGACAGTGCCAACATCGCGTTCATATCTTCTTCTGCCGTTGTAATTAACTTCAGACCAAACATATCCACGAGTACATCCAAGACACCTTCCGATATGAACTCAGGCGGTTTTGGTCCAATTCGAATGTCCTGAATGCCAAGGCTGAACAGGCCAAGCAGGATCGCAACTGCTTTTTGCTCAAACCAGGACAGCACAATGCTGACAGGTAACTCGTTCACGGTACAGCCAAAAGCATCCGCCAAAGCCATTGCAATTTTCACCGTAGAACCGGAATTGTTGCATTGACCCAGATCGATATAACGCGGTATACCCGTGTCTCGAACCGTACCATAATCCACATCGTTGAAGCGGAACTTACCACAGGAAGTCGTCAGAATTACAGTATCATTCGGCAAGGATGTCGCGAGTTCACGATAGTAGTTGCCACCTTTCCCCGGCGCATCACAACCTGCAATAACGAAGAATCGACGGATATGACCGTCTTTCACCGCTTGAATAATCTCGGGCGCAAGCCCAATCACGGTCTCATGATGGTATCCTGTCGTTAAGACTTGCTCCGACTGTACATTAGCCGCAGGCAGAGACAATGCACGTTCAATCAGCGGTGAGAAGTCATCATCCATGATCTTAGCCACACCGTCCAGACCCGCCACTTCGTAAGAGTAAAAGCGGTCTGCATATGTGCCTTTGATCGGCATGACACAGTTGGTTGTTGCAAGAATAGCACCCGGGAATTGTTCGAAAAGTCTTCTCTGATCGTACCAGGCTTTGCCGATATTACCCTTGAGATGGGCGTATTTCTTCAACACCGGATAACCGTGTGCAGGCAACATTTCCGAGTGGGTATAGATGTTGATTCCTTTCCCTTCGGTTTGACGAAGCAACTCCTCCAATGCATACAGATTATGCCCTGTTACCACGATGCACTGTCCTTCAATCTGGTTCTGGCTAACCGTAATCGGTTGCGGTACACCAAAGCGGTCCGTGTGCGCACGATCCAGCACATCCATAATGCGGATTGCTGCATTACCTACCTTCATCGCCATCTCAAGATGTTCCTGTACATTAAAATTCGAGTTCGTTAATGTCATATATAATGCCTCATGTGTAATCCGATCCACCTCAGGATCATGATATCCCAACTGGCGCGCATGTGTCGCATAAGCAGCGATGCCTTTTAACGCAAAAATCATCGTATCCTGCAAACTTGCGATTGTTTCGTTTTTGCCGCATACCCCTACCACGGTACACCCGCCACTCGGCGTCTGTTCGCACTGATAACAAAACATATGGTTTCCCCTCCAAACTTAGATTAAACGCGGTTCGTTATGTAATAGCGTAACAGACCCTGATATGAGCTAGTGTGATGGTGCACACAGTTTCTGATCCAACATCTATATATGTTTCTCCAGACTATCATCCAAACTGGAAATAATAACATTCAAAAAAAGGCATATCTCGGATCATTATGAAAAATACTGTGTACAGCTAAAAACGTATAAATCCATAATCTTAAAAAAATACGAAAATGAAACGATTCTAGATTTTGCCCGTAAGGGTAATACACAGAGAAATCTAATATTCAAGGAGCTGGTCAATTGCAACATTACAGACACAGTGCGGAGGAAACCCTTCAGGATGTACAAAGTTCCTCCAAGGGACTTACGACCTCCGAAGCTGCCAAGAGAATTGAAACGGAAGGATATAACGAGTTAAAAGGTAAAGATGCAACACCCGTCTGGAAATTGTTCCTCGAAAATTTCAAAGATCCCATGGTCATCGTGCTGCTGATTGCAGCCGCGGTACAGGTTGTACTTGGACACCTGATTGAATCATTGATCATATTCCTGGTTATTTTGCTCAACGCGGTGATCAGTGTAGTGCAGACCAAAAAAGCCGAGAGTTCGCTTGACGCGCTGAAACAAATGTCTGCACCTGAAGCCAAGGTCATTCGTGACGGGCAGAAAAAAACCATTCCAGCGAGGGAACTCGTTCCCGGTGATATTGTTATGCTGGATGCAGGTGATTATGTCCCGGCAGACGGGCGTATCCTGGAATCAGGAAGTCTGAAAATCAACGAAGGCATGTTGACCGGAGAGTCCGAAGCTGCGGAGAAACACGCCGATACCATCCCGGATGAGGCTCCAATCGGAGATCGTCGCAATATGGCCTTCAGTGGCTCACTCGTCGTATATGGACGGGGTATGCTTGTCATTACAGGTACGGCTCTCAAAACCGAAATCGGCAAAATTGCCGAATTGATTGAAAATGCCGAAGCCAAGAACACGCCATTACAGCGCAAGTTGGAATCATTCAGCAAAAAACTGGGCTTTTTCATCCTAGGCTTGTCGATTCTCATCTTTGGCATTGAAGCGGGTCGTGTATGGTTGACCGAAGGTACGGAGAATATCGGACCATCCATCGTGAATGCACTGATGTTTGCTGTAGCTGTTGCAGTTGCTGCCATTCCTGAGGCGTTATCCTCCATTGTGACTATCGTATTGTCACTCGGAACAAATAAGATGGCCAAACAACATGCGATCATTCGCAGACTGCCTGCTGTTGAGGCGCTCGGTTCTGCCAGTATCATCTGTACGGATAAAACCGGAACGCTAACTCAGAATAAGATGACTGTCGTGGATTATTACATTCCCCATGGCACCAAGGACGAATTCCCCGATGATCCCGATCAGTGGTCGGAAGAGGAACGACGTCTGTTACATATTGCAGTGCTCTGCAATGATTCGAATATTAACCAGGAAGGCAAGGAACTGGGTGATCCAACCGAAGTGGCCCTCATTGCCTTCAGCAACCGGGTGAACAAGGATTACAATGAAATCCGTGACCAGTTCCCGCGTGAAGCTGAGCTTCCTTTTGACTCGGATCGAAAGCTCATGAGTACGGTGCATACCTTCGAGGGACAGACGGCTTTGCTGACCAAAGGTGGACCGGATGTGCTGTTCAGCCGCTGTAGTCATGTATTTATCAACGGTGAGGTTCAGCCCCTCACACCCGAGATTCGAACACAGTTCGAAGAAAAAAATGAGGCCTTCTCGAAACGTGCCTTCCGTGTGCTAGCCTACGCGTACAAAAAATTCGATGATAAAAACCAGGTCACCATTGATGACGAGCATGATCTGACACTTGTTGGTCTGACAGCGATGATTGACCCACCGCGTGAAGCGGTATACGGTTCTATTGAAGAGTCCAAAAAAGCGGGCATTCGCACCATCATGATCACTGGAGATCACAAAACGACGGCTCAGGCCATCGGTGTGGATATCGGCCTTGCCGAACCGGATGATCTCGCCATTACCGGTGCCGAACTGGACAAAATGTCTGATGAGGAGCTGGATCAACAACTTGAACACATCTCGGTTTACGCAAGGGTATCTCCTGAAAACAAAATCCGGATTGTTCGTGCTTGGCAACGTAAAGGCAAAGTGGCAGCCATGACCGGAGATGGAGTTAATGACGCACCAGCGCTGAAACAAGCCGACATCGGCGTAGCGATGGGTAGCGGAACAGATGTCGCCAAGGATGCAGCTGCCATGATTCTGACGGATGATAATTTTGTCTCCATCGTGAATGCGGTCAGTGTTGGACGGATGGTATTTGATAATATCAAAAAAGCCATCGCATACCTGTTCGCCGGTAACCTCGGTGCCATTATCGCCATTTTGTTTGCCTTGATCGTCGGCTGGGTTAATCCGTTTACTGCCCTTCAGCTGCTATTCATCAATCTGGTGAACGACTCCCTGCCTGCCATTGCTTTGGGTACAGAGAAACCCGAGCCAGATGTCATGCGGCGTAAACCGCGCGATATCAACGAAGGCATCTTCGCAGGCGGAACCCTGCAAGCTGTGATTACACGTGGTGTCCTGATTGGTGCGGCTGTTATTGTGTCCCAATATATCGGACTTGGCATCTCGGAGGAAATCAGTGTGGCTATGGCGTTCACAACCTTGATTCTGGCACGCAGTCTGCAAACTTTTGCAGCACGTTCCAACACACAGACCATCTTCCAAGTAGGCTTTATGACCAATAAATTCGTGCTTGGCTCCATTCTGGTATGTCTGTGTCTCTATGCAATCACACTAATTCCAGGTGTTCGCGGCGTCTTCGCCATCCCGGATACATTCGGCTGGAATGAGTTCCTGATTGCAGGCGGACTTGCTCTTGTCGCCGTCATTCTGATGGATGTCATCAAGTGGATTCGTAATCGCGGCAAACAAGTTACTGCGGCGTAAGATCTGCAGTTACAACATGCACAAACAGGCGCCCGTTATCGGAGCGCCTGTTTGTGTATCTAATTACCCCTGTTTAATGCCAAAAGCGATCCATCGTCCATCAATATCCTCGATCACAAACTCCTTGTTATTATAGTCTGTATGATTGAGGGCACGTACGATATTCACATCGGCGTTGATCAATTCCTGTTGAAGCTCTTCCTGGTTCTGGGTAATAAAATATGCATCATATCCATAGCCATATAATTCTCTGTTGGGTATAACTTTCTGTTCATTGCTTTGGGTTAAAATAATCTCGGTAAGATCACGATACAGGCAGATATGAGGTTCCGCGGCATCGAGATATTCGACGACCCGAAAGCCCATCTTTTCTTCATAAAACTGCGCGGTTCGCTTCATATCCAGCGTCGGAAATACGCTGTGGGACATTAATAATGCATGAGTCATGGGTATAATCTCCTTCATTTTCAATTCAACATGCTAATTACTTACATATCTAGTTACCTAACCGCTGATCCATCTGCTTATGTATGTTCAATGATCATTTTAGTTAAATTCAGGAAATCCGTCTATTGTTTATTATTAATATCTTTCTATGCTCATCACATCCGAATGAATTAGTATGACATTATTGCCATATGATAAATTTGGGTGTAAAATTATATATTGCTTTTCATCACATTTTCATCAAAGCTCAATCCGAATTCATATTCATACCCAAGACAGGAATGGTACCGTGAAAGATAAAATTGTCATGCCACTCTGGACGTGCTGCTTGTTTATCGTTGTGATGAACACCACCATGTTCAATGTTTCTTTGCCAGTCATTATTCAAGATCTACAGATTACCTCGGACCTGGGGTCTTGGGTCATCTCAAGTTATTCGATTGGTTACGCCCTGTCGACGGTGATCTACAGCCGATTGTCAGACCGTATCCCGGTACGCAAACTGTTAACGGTCGGGCTTCTGATCCTGGGGTTATCTTCATTGCTAGGGTTGTTCGCGCATAACTTTGCAATCCTGTTACTGACACGTATTCTGCAATCTGCGGGTGCAGGAGTTATGGCCGGGCTGGGTCTCGTCATTGCAAGTCGTTACATCCCGGTGGAACGACGCGGAGCTGCCATCGCGCTGATCTCATCAGGTAGCGCCATGGCTTTTGGACTTGGCCCCATTGTCGGCGGACTCATTAGCGAATACTGGGGCTGGAACGGACTTTTTGCCATAACGGTGCTTGTCTTGCTCGCCCTGCCTGTATTGCTCTATTTCCTTCCACGGGAAACAGTCAAAACAGATCAGCCGTTCGATGTGATTGGTGCCATACTAACCGTCATTAATGCCACTACACTTCTCGTCGCGATCACCCAGCAGTCCTGGTTGTGGTTTGCCATTGGCGTTATTTCACTTGTTGCACACCTCCTGTATATTCGGAAAGCGAGTCTTCCGTTTGTGAATCCACAAGTATTCCGAACGCCAGGATATACCCGGTTAATCCTTATCGGATTCTGCGTGCTGGTGGTGAATCTGGGTAATCTGTTTTTGATGCCGCTTGTGCTCGCTGATTTATATGGACGCTCTTCGCTCGCCATTGGTTTGCTGATTGCTCCTGGGGCAATCGTTGCAGCATTCTGCACCCGTTTCGTTGGACGCTGGATCGACCGTTATGGCAATATGCGATTTATGATCATCGGACACACCCTGCTCGCAGCGGTACTTGCTTTATTCATGCTCGGACTGGATCAGTCCGCCTTGATCATTACCAGTGGTTATCTCTTTTTCTCACCGGCACTGTCTGCCTCCATGGCTTCCCTGAATAATGAAGCGTCACGAGTGCTGCCCAAAGCCCAGATAGGTTCCGGTATGGGCATGTTACAACTGATTCAATTCTTCGGCGGTTCGGTGTCTGTAGCCGTGTGTGGGCTGCTGCTACACAGCATTCCGGGAGTCTCGGTCGAGCAAGCTTATCATGTGGTGTATGCTTGTCTGTTGCTCGTCTGCGTTTTTTCACTCGGGTTGACCATCTGGCATAGCAGAGCTTCACGCTCAAGCATTAAACCTGTTACATTGGACAATTGATGTTTAAAGTTCAGAACAAAAAGGCCCGCACCAAGCGCGAGCCTTTTTTAGTTTGGAACAGAAATGCCGTTTTTTTAAGTGGGTCACACAATGAACTTGAACTTACCGGCCGGTTACTTTCCTGATTTCATCCTCCAGCAACATGCTAACTATTTTCCGTCCAGTGCGAACTTCCAGGCCTCCATGATGCTAATTGGGGCTTTACTGCTGCTCTCGCCGTCACCTTCCTGCGTCCAAAGTGGTGGGTAATACGCAAATACTTGCCCTTTCTGGAGCTGAGACATATCCTCTTGCCAGCCTTTCCAGCGAAAGGTCCGATAGAACTGCTCCAGATTACCATTCGCCAGCCAGTTGATGAAACCTGAATATGCCAGTTCTGTCGATTCCCATTCGAGTGTATCCGGTGCAAAATAATATATGTGTCCCGTGCGGCCATACTTGCCTGTATCCAGTCCGAAGAAACCGCCTGCCGCATCATATGCAACGACCATCATACCTTCCAGCACATCTACCCAAGGTTGCTCACTCACACCATTCCAACTGGTGAGACTCCCAGATGTACTGTCACCACCCGCACCAAGCAGCGTGATCCAGCCATGGTCCAGTACAATACCTTCTGTCTCATAAGCAACAGCCCCCAAATAGGATTTGGTGCTTATTTGCAGACGATAAAGGGTATCCTCTCCAGCTTCTTGTTTTGCTGGAACATACACATATGTATTTTGCCCACTATCCAGGAGTTCCTTGAGTTCTTCCCATGCGTGATTCTCCCGATCTACTAATTCAGCTATCGTTAATGTATTCATGAGCAGTCTCCTCGCTGATTTTATAAGAGCATATCATGGGTTATTAACCCGTTCAAATCTGCTATAATCTATCTTCAAAGCTAAATTCAAGGGGGAAACGATTTGATTCGCGTAGTTATACTTATGATTCCGATTCTGATGGTGCTTGTATCCGGTTGTCAGAATCATACACCTGCCATGAAGGAATCCGTTTCTGTTCAAAAGTCTGATCCCCAGGTCATCCATTACATATCACCCCAAGGAAACGACTCGAATAAAGGAACCATTCAATCTCCGTGGAAAACGTTGCAGCACGCAGCCGACCACGCTTCGCCAGGAAGCACGATCTATTTGCGTGAAGGTGTCTATCATCAGAAAGTCAAAATCACCAAGAGCGGTAATTCTTCCGCTAATCCAACCCTATTTTCAAGTTATCCTCAGGAGCAGGTTATCATTGATGGTAAAGGTTTATCTGTCCGGGGCATTGAAGGGTTAATTGAAATTGAAAATGCCAGTTATATCACGATTCAGAATCTCGAAATTCGTAATTTCACAACCACACTTGGGGGCCAAGTTCCAACCGGGATCTATGTCCACGGAGCTGGTGAGCATATTCAACTGTTAGGCAACACCATACACGCGATCGCTAGTTACGCAACTCCTGAAGGCCCCGATTTACGGGGCAGGGATGCCCACGGTATTGCCATTTATGGCACAGAGCACCCTCAAGCTTTACGCGATATCATCATCAAGGATAATGAATTGTATGATCTTACACTTGGTTCAAGCGAGTCACTCGCAGTCAACGGTAATGTTGATACCTTTGCCATACAGGACAATATCATCCATGATTCCGATAATATTGGTATTGATCTGATCGGGTACGAGGGTACGTCCGAGGACGACACGTACGATCAGGCTCGGAACGGCATTGTACGAGGTAACGAAGTATACGATATTACGTCCAATAACAACCCCTCCTACGGTAAAGACCTGCCCAATGATACCAACTCGGCGGGCGGCATCTATGTAGATGGCGGGAAAGATCATATCATCGACCAGAACCGGGTATATCGGAGCGATATCGGAATTGAGATTGCCTCAGAGCATGCCGGACGTTCAACCAGCAACATTACCGTGCGTGATAACCTGATTTATTCCAACAGATTGACGGGTATTGCCATGGGAGGTTATGACGAGGAACGAGGAGCTACCGAGGATAGCAAGATTATGTACAATACACTTGTGGGAAATGATACCCTGAATGCAGGCAATGGACAGTTATTCATGCAGTCACGGACAAAGAACAATACGTTCATGCGTAACATTCTCGTATCGGGCAGCTCGGAAGTACTGATATACAACGAATATACTAGCAATACCGGCAATGTGTTTGACCATAATGTCTATTACTCACCAGGTGAGCAGCAAGATGCCCTGTGGGTTTGGAAAAATAAAGCTTATTCCGGCATCGCTGCCTACATCAAGGGATCTGGCAATGACGCACACTCCATATATGTGAACTCGGCATTTATGGATGAATCCAACGGAGATTTTCGTCCTCAGGCGAACTCTCCGGCTGAGGCGTATGGTTACCTTGCTCCGCGATAAATTAACCCTGAGTCTGCCATCTCAACGTAGTCAATCTTTTTCATGCAAATAAAAGGAGCCTGTGCATGTGGGATCATTTCCCTCATCATACACAGGCTCCTTTTTGCTTTCTTTTAATCTTTTGATGCAATCCAATTCTTAACTTTTTACCATCTGAGCTGCATGTGTCACCCGGTTTCGTCCTCCGGTTTTGGAGGCATACAGGGCGTTGTCCGCTCTTTGGAACAAGGTCTTTTCCGTATCTTCCTCTACTACAGTGGCCGCACCGATACTCACAGTAATGTTATATTCACCCCAGTCGGCTGAAGCAACCTGTGAACGATATCGTTCTGCAATACCGATCGCCTGCTCCTCTTCACAATCTGGAAGAATGACAACAAATTCCTCTCCACCGTAACGTGCAACCACATCCGTACTTCGCGATACCGTTTGCAGCAGCCCTGCCAGATTGCCGAGCACCAGATCTCCGATCGGATGTCCGTACGTATCATTAATGCTTTTGAAATGATCAATATCTACCACCAGAAGGGAGAAATAACGTTGTTTCTCCTGGAACATCATTAAACTTTCAAGCATTTTTTCCTGGAAAAACCTGCGGTTCTTCAATCCTGTCAACAAGTCGGTGGAGGCCAGTGTCTCCAACTGATCATTCACTTTGATTAACGCCTGCTCTTTAATTTTATATTCCTCATGCAGTCGTTCAAGCTCTTTGTTCGCTTCTTGCGTCGCTTGATACAGCTCCTGTAGCTTCGTTTTGGTATGCAAAATATCCTTCTCATGTTCGATTCGCTTACGCATGACTACAACGACACAATCTACCACGCTTTCCCCGTTACGTGTCTGACGAACACCGTTAAGCAGAACAGGAACAGCCTGCTGATCACGGGTACGGAACGTGAAGTACATCTCGTCCACATGTCCATATAACTGGATGTAGGGATAGAAATACGTATGGAAAAACACCTTGTTGCTTACCGACATGGTGGATTCAATATGTTGCCCTATGAGCTCATCGCGTTCATATCCAAGCATCGTAAGCATAGTTTGATTAATCGACTGTACGACGCCCGAATCAGAGATAGAGAAGTATCCACAGGGAGCCAGATCTAATTGTATATCCATGGAATAACTGCCTTTCTTCCGCGTTTTATGCGCTCGTTAAATAATCCTTAATCATTCGGATGGTTTCTTCCGGTTGACTCAGATGCGGATAATGTCCCTTGGCCGTCATCTGTTGCAATCGGCTATTCTTCAGATGAGCGTGTAAATAATCCCCTACTTCTATCGGGGCAATACTGTCATCCGAGCACTGAAGGATTAATGTTGGCACAGTTGCCTGCTCCAGATCAATACGACAGTCAGATAAAAACGTCACTTCGGCAAATTGTCTCGCAATATGCGGATCTCTGGAGCAGAAGCTTTTCTCCAACTCTTCCGTCAGCTCTTTCCGTTCCGGATTGTTCATCACAATGGGTGCCAGATAACTCGCCCACCCAATAAAATTCATCTGCATCATCTCAAGTAATTCATCGATATCATTCCGATCGAAACCTCCATAATAATTCGGAAGATCATTCACGTAACGTGGGGAGGGCCCTAACATTATAATTTTTTTGAAATATTTGGGGTTCTGAATTGATGCCAGCATACCAATCATACTACTGACGGAATGCCCGACAAATATGGTGTCCTTTAGTTCGAGCGCTTCCATAACTTCCAGCACATCCTGGGCGTATCCTTGAAGGTTGCTATATTTGATAGCATCATAATAGTTAATTTGAGATTCGCCAGATCCAACATAATCAAACAACACCACTCGGTAGTTCTCCATAAAACCTGGAATAATGTAACGCCACATATCCTGATCACATCCAAAACCATGAGCAAATACAATCGTTTGGCTACCCGAGCCAAGTACCTTAACATTATTTCTTACAAGTATATCAACCGTCATTGCATATCACCTCTCCGAGGTAGTATTCACTTGAATCATTTTATCTGATTAGTATACCGGAAAATGTTGGGATATGAATTAAAAATTATTAATAACTTCTCTCACCCATCAAAAAATCATGAACCCCTGCTCTGAATACGCGCTTTACAATCTGACGATCGTCAGGTAAAATCGGTTCAACATGTCGCGCGACAGAGATCAACATTACGGAGGAAAACCATGAGTACTTCAACACATAGCTCTACACCTCAGCAACTCTGGGGAAGATCATTCCTATTTATCATGTTAGCCAACGCATTATTGTTTATGGCATTTGAAATGTTGCTTCCCACCTTGCCTTTGTTTGTCTCAAGTCTTGGTGGCGAAGCCTCCCAAATTGGGCTTGTTACCGGCGTATTTATGTTTTCTGCCATCTTGATTCGACCCTTCACTTCTGTTTTAGCAGCTCGAATAGATAAAAAATATCTATTGATTATCGGCATCACTATCTGTGCATTAATGACAGGCGCATACTACCTATCGTCAGGTATTTGGATGATTCTTGTATTTCGAGTGATCCACGGATTCGGATTTGGTTTGGCAACGACATATTTTGCAACGATTGCCACTGAAAACATACCAAGAGATCGCCGGGGAGAAGGTATGGGGTATTTCGGCGTAGGGGAGACGGTCGCTATATCCATCGGTCCATTGATTGGAACAAGCCTGTTGTTTAGGTACGACTACCAGAGCCTGTTTATGGGAGGTATGTGCATTTTGCTGTTAGCTCTCCTAATGACAGTGTTTGTATCCAGAAAGCCGAAAACAGAAGGTAGTAGCGAGTCTATGCAAACTCATGTCCCTTCGGTGAAACTGATTGAAAAGAAGGTACTCTTCCCTTCCCTTCTCATTATGCTCGTTGGCATTGCAGCGGGTTCAATCATGTCCTTTGTGGCTTTATTTGCCGCCGAAAGAGGGTTCGAGAATATAGCCTGGTTTTTCTTCATCGTTGCCATCGCCAGCTTCGCCGTTCGACTGTTTTCGGGGAAAATGTTTGATCGATGGGGACCAGGTTCCGTGTTGTTACCTTCTGCCGTGTTTGCAATCGCGGGGCTACTGGTTCTGATTATCGCCCAGAGTGATGTGCAATTCCTGATCGCCGGTGCGTTATACGGCTTTGGTTTTGGTGCCATATTCCCGGCGATTCAGACCTGGTGTGTGAATCTTGTAGAAGAACATGAGCACGAAAGTGCGATGGCTTCCTTCTTTAACTTCTTTGACCTCGGAATTGGCGGTGGTTCGTTGATCCTGGGCGTTGTGGCTTCTGCATTTTCCTATACGGTGGTGTATGCTATCTCTATAGGCATTTTTGTGGTATATATCTTGTTATATTTGGTATACTCCCAAAAACAGCAGAGGTATACAGCTCGCCAACTGGAGGTAGACATTGAGTAAAAAACGAATCAAGGAAATTGCCATTCAACATTTTAATCGTCTGGGTTACGAGGGGACCAAGATGGCGCAGATTGCCGAAGAGGCAGGCATTCGCAAGCAATCCCTGGCTTATCATTATTCATCCAAAAAAGCGTTATTGCTGGAGTTATATGAGGAAGTTGTGCAGGAGGAACAACAGTTTGTACGCCAATTTTTCAGCGAGTCTGTTACCCAAACTTTGGATCAGCAGCTATATGCCTTTTTGCATGAACACAAAAATCGCTTTCTGACTCACCCAAACGTTGCTTTTATGTATATCTTGTCTTTTATCACACCGCTGGAGGTGCATGATTTTGTGCTAGCCCAGTATCGAACGTACCTCGGGACACTGAAGGAAGAGCTGGCAGCCGTATTTACCAGACATTCCGATATACGCCTGAGTCCGGAAGAAGCCACCGTAGCTTTTGTCACCGTGATGGATGGATTGGATGTACAGCTCGTGTATGAGACACGGCAATCCTATGAACAAGCTTTAACGATCACCTGGAATGTCTTCTGGTCAGGCATCCAGCGTTAACGGATCAATTACGATCAGACTACACAGATAAGAGAGGCGTCCCACCAGCCATGTTGATGACTTTTGGGACAGCCCCTCTATTTCTTTATTTCACAGTTAGGATCACACGTTGATAATGCTTCAACTGATGCTCTCCATCATCCTGTACTTCGGCAACGATATGAAGGGTATCACCCGATTTGGCATCGCCAGGAACGGTAAATGTCACCGCTTCAGTGTCACTGCCCTGTAATTTTATCGTATCCACCTGCTCATCCTTGGCAAGTTCACGATGCAATCCAAGCTGCAGGTCACCCGCCATTTCAGGCTGAACTTTGTTCGGTGTTACTTTGGAATCCTCATAAGTGTCCGCTTCGAAATATCTCCACCACGTATAGGTCAGTTGATCTCCATCCGGGTCTTTACCCTCCGCGTGAAGAGTCACTTCCTCCCCAGGACTAACACTTAGATCCACCCCTTCCTTAATCGTTAAAGACGGATTATGGTTGGCACCTTCGTAAGTGTCTGCAACTGCCCAGTCCGCACGTGCTGCAAAATCATCCTGCACATCGTCAAACCATCTCATCAGAGAGTATTCGGCTTCATAGCGTTTGGTGTAGGGATCGTAATCAAGCACATTGTTTCTAAACAGCTTGTCGTTCACAACGCCAAAGCGTCCACCCCAACCGCCGTAGGAAGGGTCTTCCATACTGCGCAGTCCATTATCAATCAGATAAAAGAAGGATGGAGAATCCCCCTCGGATATAAAATCGTATTTGTCATATTGCGGATTGTTCTTGAGATATTCGGCACTTCCACGCTGTTCTTCGGCCAGTTCGCCTTCGATCATCTTGCCGTCACCCATCGACGCATACATATCCATCAGCTTGCCATGTCCGTTCAGAATATTTTTGACCATCCAGTCGCCATGAAGCTTACTGTTCACTTCTTCAGCATGCATCTTCCATGCATAGGCAAAATGCCAGAAGTTCGATTGGTCGTTGAGAATGCGGATATCCGGCCAATTCTTCGCAATGTATTCGTTGTAGCTGTCATCCTGATCGAGGATGATGTACAGGACCAGTTTGTCACTGACTTTTTTGCGAATCGTATCCCACTCGGCCGTATCCTTGTACTGTTCCTCAATCGATTTTAGCGCTCTGGCCGTGGTATTGGTGCCCCCCCATGTCTGAACAATCAGGTCTCGGGAGTCATCATCGAGGAAAAGAGTTTCGAGGAACTCGGAACCTTCGGTTTCCTTCTCCATCTCCCCTTTATCGGAAATATTACCAATCTTGGTCATCGCTCGAAGCTGTTCCGGCTCCGGGTACCCATCCGCATGTTTGGATAAGTTCGGGTAGATCTCGCCATAGGCATCGATCATATCGTACACCCACTGTGTGCCTGTCCAGCGGAACGGCTTGATCCCTGCTTCCTCGTCTCCAGCATAATGATACACCGAGCTGGTCAGTACAATTCCGGCAAGGTCCATCTCATTCGAATATAAGAGGAAACGAATGACGGAGTTCATATCATCCACTTCACCGTCGGTTGTAATCACCGTTCTGCCTTTGGCAGCTTGGTTGTTTGCAGGTTCCTGGGTTTCATTCTCTGTCTGCTCTGTCGCCTGATTTGGTGTGTCACTCGCGGTTTGTGGCGCTTTGGATGCGCATCCACTAATTCCCAGGATGATACTGAGACAACCTGCGGCAAAACCGTTTAACCATTTTCTCTTGTTCATAATGCTCCCCTTTCTTCTGTACAGCGTGATGTTAGTTGGGTTGGAAATAAGTACGTCCTCTGTTTTTCTATCCTTAATATGGACCGTAGAATGCAAAAAAACCCGAACAACATTATGAATGGAACAAAGTCCACGCATAGTGATGTTCAGGTTTTGCCTGCCCGAAGCAGTAACAATCCTTATTTGAGTGAAAGTATATCATGTCCACTAATGAATGTAAACGTATTCAAATGTTTTTTTGAATTTATCTTTGATATAGTATAATGCTTATAGCCAAGAATCAAACGAATCGGCCTGTTATTATATCAATGTTATTAGGAGGACTCAGACATCATGCAACAACTGGATGCGGCCTTGAGCCGTTTGGTGGAACAGCAGGATTTATATAATGAAGCTTATGGACTTTTCAAAAATCATGATCTGCGTCCCCGCGAACAACATCACCAGCCGGAAGTGGATACACGAATACCTCTTTCTCCAGAACTTCAGTATCTGTACAGTCATTATGAAATGATGGATGCGGATGCGGAAGGTACACTCAAAATGAAAAATGCCGCCGTCGAAATCGGTGATGCCGCACTGATTTCCTTTGTCGCACCTGAACATCTGCTTCGTCAGCAACTGGGGTTCCGCTGGATTGGCATGAATGAACCTTATGAGGAGTCCTCCACTTGGCCAAAAACTCACGTTGTCATCGCAAACTTTAACGATGATCCGTTAATTGTAGATGTGGAAGCACCAAACTCTCCCGTATATGCCGCTTTTACAGGTGGAGAACCAAACCGTGTTGCTGATTCACTATCAGACTTTTTCAGTGCACTAGCCATCCTGATTGAAGCGGCGCGTACCTATGCCGGAGAAGTAAAAGATGAAGAAACCTATGAAACCAAGCCCGAGTATCTGGAGCAAGTGGAACCTTTATTGCAAGATCTGTTGGGAGAAGAGTATACTACTCATCTGTTCGAATATCTGTCCTTTTGTTAAAACGGTGAATTGAAGGAATTGGAGGGGCGCCCATATGATCTATGTGGCTTTGCTACGAGGCATTAATGTAGGCGGGAACAATAAAATTAATATGAAGCAGCTGAAAGAAACATTTGAACAAGCAGGTATGCTGGATGTCGTTACCTATATCAACTCTGGCAATATTATTTTTGCCGATCATCAGGAACGTGCCGATGCAAATAGGGAGATATCCCATGTGTTAGAACAGGCCATCGCCGCCGATTTTGGCTTACAGATCAGGGTAATGGTGCGGAATATAGATGAAATCCAAAGTGTTATTCAGACGCTGCCAACGGAATGGGCTAATGATGACACAGCCAAAAGTGATGTGATGTTCCTCTGGGATGAGATCAATGAGCCCTCCGTGCTGGACCAGCTGCCCATCAAACCGGGAATCGGCACACTAATCTATGTTCCTGGAGCGATTTTATATTCAGTCAGCAGAGAAGATGCGTCCAAAAGTGGCATGAACAAGCTTGTGGGATCCAAAGTATATGCCTATATGACGGTTAGAAATGTGAATACCACACGTAAGATATATGCCCTGATGCAAGCAGCAGCAGAGAAATAATACAGACAGGTGGAGATGATGCCACGCAGCTTGTGGCAATTGGAGGTAGTCTAATGAACAGAGCATGGACATTAAACGTCAGCGTCCGATCCGTAGAGCGGGAACCATTCTGGTATGCACCCCAGACTCCCTGGCAGATACAGGGACAAGGTTTTCGAGTGAAATTCTATACCAATAGGGCAATCGACTTGCTTGCTCAAGATCAACTGCTTGTTACCGTTGGTGAGGAAGGTACCGCGAACTGGGCTGCTTTTATCGGAACAGTCGTGGAATGCGAACCAGACTCTCTCCTGCTCTATACAAGTCCTCAGTACGAGGCACAGTTAATGGATATTCGGAGGTTGGAACGTGAATTTTCTCCTTTGGCTTCCATTCTCGGAGCGCAACATGTAATCGAAACTCTGGGCTATTTCCCTCCCTTCCATTATGACGAAATTACGGATGTGCAGCTGGAAACAGTCCAAAATATACAATCCCTCTCTCTTGTGCTAACGCATAATGCTGATAAGGAATGGGAACAGCAGGTGCACTTCCATTTTGAACATATTCAGCAAGAGATGTTCTCCCCTGTGGAGGCATCTAACGTTTGTTTACAGCTAAGTTTCACTAATGCAGCCGATCAGATT
Source organism: Paenibacillus sp. FSL H7-0940 (assembly GCF_037979415.1). Lineage (NCBI taxonomy): Bacteria > Bacillati > Bacillota > Bacilli > Caryophanales > Paenibacillaceae > Paenibacillus > Paenibacillus sp. FSL H7-0940. The sequence continues at coordinate 532,360 of NZ_CP150280.1, read as the reverse complement.
CGTGTTAACTTGGATGCCGTATCCGGCTTCTCCGCTACATTCCTATGCAGCACAATTCATATTCAATTCCATTAACCCGGTTATGTAAAAAATCCCTTCATGGGACAACATGACAAAACATCTTTACAGATGTTCTTCCATGCCTATTACCATAAAGGGATAGCTCAACTTCTTCAGCTACACATTTTGCATCTGGTTTAGTCAATCTGAATGCGTCTGCGAGATTGATCATCACCAGGACGTTTTGGAATCTCGAGCTTCAGCACACCTTCTTCCAATTTGGCCTTAATATGCTCCTCATCAATATGATCAACATAGAATCGCCGGATAAATTCGCCGGAACGGCGCTCCTGCCGTATGATTCGATTGGAGTCATCCTTCTGCTCCACTATATCATTGCGTTTGGCACGAATAATCAATTCATTACCTTGAACCTGAATGTCTATGTCCTCTTTGGCAATGCCCGGAAGCTCGGCTTCTACCGAATATTTGTCTTCTTCCTCACGAATGTCAGTCCGGAATGGCTGGGAGCCAGTTCCAAAAGGGGAGAGGAATGAGTTCTCAACCATGTCATTGAAGGATTTCAACATGTGTCCGAACGGGTCTTCATTTCGTTTACGAAACGGAATCAGATCAAACATGAAAATCATCTCCTTTTGTTTGGTTGGTTTATTGGTGTTGCTTACATTGATTATTATAATACCCTTGCAAATAAGGCTCAAAGTCCGTAAAAGACCAAAAAAAACGATTTTCTTTCATCATGGTTCACTATTTTAAAATAGATCCTTTTTTCTTTTATTTTGACCTTATTTGATCTTCTGACTTTGTCTGACTATAACGAATGAATGGGGTCCGTTACAGTATTGGATTCATTCTTCCTCATTCCCAGCATCATGATTGCCAGCAAGACAACCAGAACAGCTACGAGCATAAATGGAACATGTTTGTCCACCTGATAAAGTGTCGTTGTAAGTAAAGGCGTAATGACGGCGGATATCCCCTGAATCGCTGCTACCAATCCCGCTGCACCTCCCTGTTGTTCTTTGCTAACTGCCAGCGAAGCACCTGCCATGAACCCCGGCATCATCAGACCCGAACCCATGCCAAACAGGAAAAACGAGAAATAATACATGGATAACACATTGAAGATCAAAAACAGGATCATGCTTGCGATCAGGAAAAGGGACCCGAACAAAATCATTGGGCGTGGCTTCCATTTCAACCATTTCATCTGAATGACCTGCATGATCAACATCGCTGCTCCAGAGAACATGAGTCCAAACGAAACCATTCGGGCCGTCCCCGCTGAGGATAGAGCCAGTTGATCCTGAAAATAAAATCCCCCGACAACCTGTAGTGTCATGATACCCATCATCGTGACTAAGCCGGCAGCAAGGTACATTCGTAAACCACGTTGGAACGGGTTGACTTTAGGCGGTTCTGCCTGAATGACCGGTTTGGCTGCCGGGATTAACAACAAGGCAATAATAAACGCAGCTATCGCTATAAAAATGCCAAAATAAAGCGGCCAAAGCAGACCGATAAGCGTAAAAGCTCCTGCAATCGCAGGTCCAAATACAAGGCCCAGTCCATTCGCAGCACTGATAATCGCCATTCCACTTCCCCGCTCTTCACCTTCTGTCACATCACCTATATAGGCTTGGGCAGAAGACAGCACCGCCGGAATGAACATGCCGATCAGACTGCGCGTCACAATCAGAAGGGTTAACAGGAGCCCCCCTCCGATCCATGCATTTAATCCCCCGTACAATGCCAGTGCAAATAATGCACAGCTCACAGACATACCTATGAATCCAATCAATATGATGGGTTTTCTTCCTCTTATATCACTCCATCTGCCCCATACCGGAGCCATGACAGCCATCATAATGGACCCAAGCGAGATAATAAGACCGGAATGGCTTTCTTTCATGCCCAACTCGCGAATAAGTGGTGGCATAATGGGTGCAATTAGCATCAGACCCAACATGGCTGCAAATACGCTAAAAAAAATACTTCCTCTGATTCTATTCATGTTTGTACACTCCTCTATATTTCAGTACAGTACCCACTGTACCTGGAGTATACAAGGCTGAATGAATCCCCACTGCCTCTATACGGAACAATTCACGGCAAGACGGATTTATTAATAAATCTTTTTCATCTCGGAAGGCTTCACGCCGAATTTGCGATAAAATTGCTGCGAAAAGGCACTGACATTGCTGTAACCGACCGCAATCGCGGCCTCGGTGACGTTGTTATCCTGATTGCGCAACAACTTCATGGCGTTGTCGAGACGAACCTGACGCAAATATTCGAACACCGTGCTTCCGAAAAGTGCCTTGAATCCTTTTTTTAATTTAAAATCGTTAAGTCCTACTTGTCTGGACAATGCTAGCAAAGATGGAGGATCTACCATACAGGCCTCCATAATCTCCCGTGCCGTATGTAACTTCCGGATGTCCTCTCTGGAGAATCCCGCGGGGATTGGCGCCAAATCAAACAATTGGATCATAAATCGATTCAAGATCTCCAAGGCTGTCGCTTCCATCATTAAGGATGATCGATAACTATTGTTTAATTCTACAATCAGACTGTCAATCATCGTTCGTATCCGGTTATCCAATTGAAATACAATCGGCTTGAACACTTTTCGTCCCAACACCTGATTAAACGCAATCGAATTGAAACCGCCCAATTGTGCTGCTGCATAATTAAACAGAGAAACCGGAATCCCCAGCGAAAAAGACGTATACAGCTCCCTTGCCGGAGGATGGAACCACGCTTCGAAATCATGCATAAAAATAAGGGCCCCTTGCCCTATCGATAATGAATAATCCTGACCGGATATATCCACATGTCGCTCTCCTGACAAGGCAAATTGCAATTCCACGATGGGTGTCTCCGACGCAAAATACGTAGGATAAGGCTGATGATATTCAACCTGGGAATATAAAATCTCAATGCCACTGTATGTTGTCACTCTTTTGACCTTACCGCTACCCGCCTTGGGAGAGAGCAGATACGTGTGTTCATCTTGCTGACTGTAAGGTTCCTGGGTCAGGTAATGCTGATATACTACGCCTAATGCATCATCCGTGCGCATGGGTATTCACCTCGCCTATATCTTGATCAGACTTGTCAGTAAAGAAAGTCTGAATTAATTGATAATGATTCTCAATTATAATTTTAGCGTATTTTCTCCCGTTCGACCAGTCTTATATAGTATGAAGGTTCACTTCTGCTTTTTTCTTCATGTGGCAACATCATTTTATACACTAACTTACATATCCAATTTGGAAAAATATCTCTTATTTAACCTTTTACACAAATCGCAGACTTCTCTTACCTTACCTTAACATTAGCTCCCTATACTAAAACAATTGTATAACTCATTACACAAGAAACGATAAAGGGGATCTGGAACATTGAAAAAGAGAAATCAATGGCTCGCCGTTCTGTCGATGACTGCCATTCTTACCGCAGGAGCAACCAGCTACACATCCATGATTCATGCCGCTGACGCAACTAAACCCGCCAACGATCATGTCGTACTGCGCACAGCCATCCAAAATATGCAGGGTACGGTCACATGGAACGGAAGCAGTCGCAGTGTTGATATCCAGATCGCAGATACTAAAGTACAACTTCCTATAGGAACGTCATCAGCCACCATCAACGGTGTGAAAACTCCTTTGGACAGTAAAAGCTACATCACCAAAGGTACAACGTATGTATCTCCCCAAACACTAAAATTAATTACGGATCAACTGATCCTGAAACAAAATAAAACCGGTTTTGAACAGACCGCATCGTTTCAGATGCCTGGAGGAAAAGCAGAAATATCAGCCTCTACGCCAGATGGACAGCGCCTGCTCGTAACCGAAGCAGACAATGGCAGCATTTCCGTACTGGACATTGCTGACCTGAAAAACATCAATGTATTGAAAACGGTCAGCTTCCATGACCTCTCCGCCAAAGCTGAAGTCACAAGCGTAACCGTGTCCAAAGATGGCAAATATGGTCTTGCAGTTATTCGCACAGGGGATACGGACAGTGAAGCAAACAAAGGGTTACTTGCCATTGTGGATCTGACAACCTACAAAACCGTCAAAACGTATGAGCTGGGCATTGGTCCTGACTCGATTGCACTGTCACCTGACGGTCTGCATGCGGTTATAGCGATAGAGGATGAAGAGCTGAATAAAGCTGCGGATGAAATTGACTATGCCAACACCAAACGTCCGGGTAGCATTATGGTTGTATCTTTTGCTGGCGGGAACGTATTGGAGGGTGAGATCACCAACTTGCCAGTATCTCTGGACAATGTAGAAGGCGCCATCTATCCGCATGATCCACAACCAGAGTATGTTGCCATTAGTCCAGATAGTAAAACAGCAGCCATCACGTTACAGGAAAACAATGTCGTTGCCATCGTAGATCTGGAGACAAAAAAAATCAGCTCAATCTTCGCTTTGGGCACTACTTCACATCAAGCGGATCTGAAAGATGATGGTATCGTTCAGTTTAAAGAGACGTTGACCGCTCGTTATGAGCCGGATGGGATTGCTTTCTCGGCAGATGGTAAATACTTGCTGACAGCTAATGAAGGGGATTTGGGCAAGAATGAATTTGAGGATGGTGTAAAAGCAGGCGGACGTAATATCTCTGTCTGGGATCTGCAAGGCCAGCGGATGTACGATAGCCAGAACCTCATTGACCAGGCAACCGCTATGGTTGGCTTGTACCCGGATGATCGCAGTCCCAACAAAGGCAGTGAAGTCGAGAATCTGACCGTTGCTACTGTAGAAGGCAAAACGTATGCGGCTGTAGCTTCCGAACGGGCAGATGCCATTTTGTTCTTTGATCTTGCTGATCCGGTCAATCCGGACTACCTGGGTCTGATTCCTACAGCTGGAGAATCACCAGAGGGAATTCATCGTGTTAACGGACGCAGCCTGTTTGTGAGTGCAGATGAAAGTACTGGAACCCTTAGTTTTTTTGCCAAGAAATAGATCAAGTGTCCTTAGTATGTAAAGGCTGAAATGAGCGGTTTCACGTTGTATTGAGTAGGTGGGGGCGTAGAGCCCCTGTCCTCTCATACTATTGTACGCGCTATTCCACGTACCCACATATAATGCTGTAAAGGTTATCGACGCTTCATATTTTCCAATTCCCGCCTGTTCCGCTCGACTTCCTCTTGCAACACTCGTACTTCCATCCTTAATGCGGATACTTCCTCTTTGACGCCAGACCTCTTCATCACAAGATAGAAAACCAGATATAATACAAGACCAATCATAATAAAGAAAATTAATAGCGTTATAATACCTGCAATACCTATAGAGCTAATCATAACTTTACGTTTCCCCTTTCGACATTCTATTAATTTATATTTACAACAATACCATATTTAAGTATAACGAACAGTACAAAAAGCCAAGAGAGCATGCTCCCTTGGCTTACATTATATCTATATATACCTTCCTATCCAGTGATCCTTATTCCCAGAAGAAACGGCCTGCGAACACTTTTTCCGTCAACAGTTTATACGTTTCTTCAGGCAATTCTTTTTTCATCTTTGCCATAACGGCGTCTTTGCCTTGATTATATTGTGTGGACATGCCAATCTCTGCCGTTGTATTGCTTGCATCCAGACGCATGATTGGGGCTTGAGCATCTTTCGTCCAAGGTGTCCATGCCGCTAGATCAGGTGATCCACCCGTACCTGGATTGCCTGTGTACAGGAACTGCTTCAGATAAGCTGCCATCGCGGCGGACAACTGATCACGTCCTGGTTTGTTTGTATCGCTAAAGTACCCATCAGGGAAATAAGCAGCAATTCCGTCTGCGTGTCCTGTATAGAAGTCCATATCCGCACCATGTGGTGCGCCCAGTAACGTGAGCAAACGCTCAGAGATGACTCCAGGTTGTGTGCCCCATGCAAAACGATACGCATATACTGGTGGTTGACCTGCTTCACTCGTCAATTGCTCCGCTACACGCTCTGCATTAAAGCCTGCATAAGCTTCGCTACCATATTTCAACGCAGCAGCATATTGTTCCGCCTTGGTTTTATCAGTAAACAGAGTCTCATCCGTAATCGACGGAGAGAAGTTTGGATCACCGAAGGCAAAACCGGAGAACTCCGTTTCCAAGCTGCCGAGCAATACAGGTACTTTTTTATAATTGCCATTATTGATGGCGTCAAATCCTTCTTTTGGAATCACTGTGCCATCACGGAACAGATGCGGGAATGGGTCCATACGGATTGCGGTTGCACCAAACGCTGTGACCAGCTTGTCCGCAGGCAGTTCACGCAAATAGCTCTCCAGCTGTGCCTGAGATTGCTTGCCAATCCATGCTTTTGCTTCTTCTGCATTAGCCGCTTTCCCCTCTTGCACGAGTAGCTTCACAAGTACATCCTCGGATTTTTGCTCGCCTTCTTCCGGTGATGCTGTCGTCAATCCTCCGCTGAAAGCAACTGCTTTTTGATACAAACCTTTGCTAAGTGGCGAGATCAGCGTTGCCAGTACATCACGTGCACCAGCAGATTGTCCGGCCAATGTAACATTGCCTGTATCTCCGCCAAAACCTTCGATATTATCCTGTACCCACTCCAATGCACGGAATGCGTCAAGCAGACCATAGTTACCTGAGTCATTCAGGGCATTCCCTGTTTTCAGCGCTGCATTCTCGAAGAATCCAAGGGCTCCCAAACGGTAATTCACTGAGATGATAATGCTGTTGGTGCTCCGTGCAAGCTGTTCACCTTGAAAATCTTTACCTGATCCGGTCATATTCCCGCCGCCGTGCAGGAACACCATAACCGGAAGTTTCGAACTGGTTGTGTCGGGACGCCAGATATTAAGATACAACGAATCTTCGCTTCCCGCTGTAGTCTTGCCGGAGATCTGCAAGCTGTTCGCTGCAAATTCCTTAGCCGATCTGGTTCCTGTCCATGATTCCGGTTCTTGCGGGGCTTTCCAGCGCAGTTCCCCTACCGGAGGTGCCGCGTAAGGAACACCGAGCCAACCGAGCGTGCCATATTGCTCATAGGTTTTGCCATCAATTGTGCCATACTTGGTCTGTTGCACCGTTTGAGGTTTGAACGCTCCAGCTTCTTTATGTTTCAACCAACTCTGCTCCAAGGTTCCACTGCCATTCTTGAGCTGTATCTGCAAAGCCTGTGCGGTTGCCTCTGCCATTAGGCGGTTGGTAAGTTGACTCGCTCCCTTCCCTTGAAGCGCCATGATTCCTTTCCCAGCCGCATAGGTGGAAGCCGATCCCTGCTCATAATCCGTACCTGCTTCATATCCAAGCACCTTCAGCAGCATTTCGGCATAACCTTCCGCTGTAAGGGGTGCATTAGGTTCAAACTTCTCCGTTCCTGTTACGATCTCAGACACATACGGATGCTGCTTCAAGTAACCAACGACCGGTTGTAATACTTTGCCTGCCTGAGCCGCATCGTCATACGTTTCCGATCCCTGATAAGCGAGTGCTTCTTTCTCCAATCCGGACAAACGCAAGTAAAGTACTGCGGCCTGAATACGTGTTGCCTTTTTGTTTAGATAAGCTGCATTAACACCTTGACCGCTACCGCGAATAAGCTCGGATTGGATCAGCTTGTCCATCGCTGCTGAAGAAGAAGGTCCTGTATTGCCTGCTGCATAAGCTGGTAGAGCGGATACACATAACCCCAGAATTGTTGCTACAGCAATCGAACGTTTAATGGTTTTCATGTCATAAATCTCCTCGCTGTCGAATAGTGTGTGATGGGATAAGTGCATTGGAATGTCCATTTGAGTTGCGTATCTAAGAATCAGTATTCCAATGTCTGGATGAGTCTATATCTCTATTTATGAAAAAATTAAATCTGCTGCGCTCCTTTCTGCTCGAAATATCTGCTACGGCGCTTGCGGTCATGCCATCAGGCATTTTTTATATAAAAAAACCTGAACCGAAGGCAAACAGACATCGCTTTAGCGTGGTCTACTGCCCTCAATTCAGGTTTTGCCTGCAATCAGTAACAACCCTGAGGAATGAGGTTCATTCCATATGAAAATGTAAACGCAATCAATCGTTTGATGAACAAACAACCAACGAATGAACTGACACAGGTATTGCCCTAAACACGGTTACAATCCTGTTGTTATGGTGATGTTAGCACATAATGTAAGCGTTCGCAATATCTTTTTTTAATCGTCAATATATCTCTCTGAATGGGTAACATTAAAAACAAGCTCTGCAAGTTCCATATCATATCGAATCGGAACCTACATTGCTTCGGGTATCTGCCCAGCCAGAAGCCCATAAATATTGAGCATGGCGGTCGCTGTGCCCAGAGGTTGTAAGCTTTAATCATACAGAACCGCCGACATAACAAAACAGGCCATAGGCGCATCCACCTATGAACCTGCTCTGATATAACGTGATTTGCGTCAAATTTGTAGAATGAAATGTTTTTTTATTCCTGTAGCTTGCTCACTTGCTCAATCAGGCTATCCAGCCCCTTGTCGACCAGATAAGGTCCATAATTCCAATAGTTGCGAGAAACATTAATGATCCGATGATTTTTGATCGCAGGAATACTCTGATACACCGGCTCATTGAATAGCTCCATCATCTGCTCCATCTCTTCATCGTCCATCTGAGTGAAGAAGTAGTCTGCAGGTTTATCCGCCAGCTTCTCCAATGAGAGCACGGTTCCACCATCTGCATAGGCTTTGTACTGTTCAGGCATATCAAATCCGAAATCCTGGTATATCAACTTGCCCAATGTGCCGCCTTCTCCCCCAAGTAATACCTCCTTATTGTAGATAACGAAGGACATGGCCGTTGTTCCCGGTTCAATATTGATGTTCAGTTCATCCCGGATCCCATTCAATTTACTTTCGAAAGTAGCAATCCATCGCTCTGCTTCCTCTTTTTTATCCATAATCTCACCCATCGTTCTCAGGGTGTTGATGACATCTGGGTCACCGCCCCAGGCTACCGTAATCGTAGGCGCAATTTTCTCATAGGTGCCGATCACTTCCGTGCTTGTATAATCAGGTACGATGATCAGATCTGGCTCTAGATCCGAGACCACTTCTACGTTCCCCGTTCCTGATCCGATATCCGGTACATTAGCCATCTCTTCCGGGTACAGATCCAGTGTTTCCTTGTTGGCACCCGCCGGCTTCATTCCGAGTGGCAGCAAATACCCCCCATATGTGATCACAACCGGTTTGGCTGATTGGGCTGGAATCTCAACCGTTCTCCCCGATGCGTCGGTATACATTTTGGTTGCAGGCAGTGAAGCATCTTCATTTGCTGTTGACTGTGGATCAGCTCCTCCCCCGCAAGCTGCTAATAGCAGGGATAAACTAAATAATAAACTGACCGCCAAAGTAGGCTTAAAACGAACATTCAAGTCATTCACGCTCCAAGTGTTGTATTGATAATGATTATCGTTATTATCAATATAGCGTTGTGTGAGTTCTCCAGCAATGAACGATTCAGACTTCTTATTAGTACGATTTGAACCTTTAAACAGATGACTGTGCATTTTATATTGAGCAGGAGTTTCTCCCATCATTCGTTTGAAGATTCGGCTAAAGTAGTACAAATCTTTATATCCAACGCTCTCAGCCACATCACGAATCTGAGCCTCTGTCTCTGTTAGCAATACTTTGGCTTGGTTCATCCGGGTTTGGATGACGTATTCCATCGGACTACAACCGAATTTTCGCTTGAATACCCGTGCCAGATAATGACTGCTGTAATGAAATTGGGCCGCCATATCCTCCATGGACACGGGATGTGCGTAGTGCTCCTGAATGTATGCTGCAATCTGCTCGGCTAATTCTGGAGGATCAGCTATCTGATCACTCGCCTGCTTCCATTGACGAAACTGTTCGTATACAAACTGATACAACAGTCCTGTAACCTGCAACCTGTCCAATTCTTCGCTGCTTGCCCAGCATTCATGCATTCTCTCCATTATGGGAATTAGCAACAGCGGATATGTTGCTGCAAAATAATACTGCTGCGGGGAAAATTCATACTCTTGTTGTACGTTTTCTACTCTCGACGGGTCGGTACCAGTGGAGCTTGGCTGGGGTTTATATAAAATAAGATAATATTCCAAGGGGAGATCCAGACAATGGATATGTATAGTTGTGCCTTTGCCAACATGCAGAACCTGCGTCTGGTTGGACCTGAGCTTTTCTTTACCCAAATGAACAATGGCTTCTCCTCTGACCATCAGCAAAAAAGCATGGGCTGGCAAAACATACGGCTTAATTGCCTGTCCCGGCTTCAAGACCAGATGACGAATGTCCATGAGCTTCACCTGATTTTTATTCCACCACTGAATGGCTTCTGACCATTCTTTCATTACAAACCACCTCAAAGCCGATCATTAGACGAGGGGCATTCCCTAGCCCGATTTTCTCCTTAACATACAAGAGTGGTCCTCATTTTGTCCAGTTCACCTGAATTCCAGCATCCTTCACTAATCGTAAATTTTACATATAGTTAACCCATTTCATACGTTAGTTTAGCAATTGTTGTATACACTTGGTTTGGGATACCAACTATACATATATTCTAGGAGGATGCATTCATGTTAAACCGGTTTAATGTCCGTGCAGCCAAAATGATGCTCGCGGTGACAACAATTGTTACGGCTACACTCGGAGGAAGCAGTGCAGCGTGGGCTGTGGAAGATACCACCTCAACGACATCTGCATCACCGATTAAAAATGTGATTATTCTGATTCCTGACGGTATGGCTAACGATGCTACCGCTCTGGCTCGTTGGTATAAGGGCTCGTCCCTGACACTGGACTCCATGGCAAGCGGCATGGTTCGGACTCACTCCGCCGATGCGCCGATTGCCGACTCAGCTCCTGCCGGAACCGCTTTTGCAACAGGTTATAAATCTCATACCGGATTTGTTGGTGTACTGCCGGACAAGGCTACGATGCCAGGGCAAAAGGCGATTGCTCCTGGAGACGAAAGAAAACCTGTTGCTTCCGTACTGGAAGCATCCAAACTGGCGGGTAAAGCAACTGGCATTGTCGCTACATCCGAGATTATGCACGCCACACCAGCGGATTTCTCCTCTCACTATCCGGACCGTAAAAACTATGATGCACTCAGCAAACAGCAAGTCTATAATGGCATGGATGTTGTGTTGGGTGGAGGTAGCAAATATCTTGAGCCAGCCGGACGTAAAGACGGTGAGAATCTGATTTCGTCCATCAAGGCACTGGGTTACGATTACGTCACTACACCAGCTGCAATGAAAGCATCCGATTCGAACAAGCTATGGGGTATGTTCGCGCCAGCGGGCATGGCTTATAATATGGACCGTGATCTTGCAAAACAGCCAAGCCTTGCCGAGATGACATCCAAAGCCATTGAAGTTCTGTCCAAAGACAAAGACGGCTTTTTCCTGATGGTCGAAGGCAGTAAAGTGGACTGGGCAGCTCACGCCAATGATCCGATTGGCATTATCAGTGACGTGCTGGCTTTTGATGATGCCGTAAAGGTAGCCATGGATTTTGCCAAAGCCGATGGAGAGACTGCCGTTGTGGCTGTTACGGACCATGGTAATGGTGGACTCACCATTGGTAACAACGCAACTTCCGGCACTTATGACAAAGAGCCGTTGTCCACATTTATCGGACCTTTGAAAAAGGCCAAGCTGACAGGCGAGGGCGTTGAAGCGAAGCTGAATGCCAAGCGTACAAACATCAAAGCAGTGATGAAACAATATTATGGCATTATCGATCTTACTTCCGAGGAGATTGCTACCATTAAAGCGGCCGAGCCGGGCAGTCTTAACTATGCAATCGGTCCAATGATTAGCAAACGTGCAGGGATCGGCTGGACAACCGGTGGTCATACAGGTGGAGATGTTGTGCTGTACACGTATGCTCCGAACAATGACCGTCCATTCGGTGTAATCGACAACACGGATGTAGCAAAGTATATGGCACGTGTACTGGATCTGGATCTCGACAGCGTGAGCAAACAATTGTTTGTACCTGCCAAACAAGCATTTACGGCCAAAGGCGCGACGTACAAACTGGACCTGACGGACGCCAAAAATCCGAAGATTCTCGTTACAAAAGGCAACACCAAACTGGAACTGCAAATCTACAAAAATATTGCACTGGTGAACGGCAAAAAGACAACTTTGGAGGGTGTCATTGTGTATAACGGTGTAGAGGCATTTGTACCCCAGACGGCCGTTGATCTGATTCAATAATTCGTTAGAACTACTGGAACCACAAGGAGATTACACCATCTGGCTGCCGAATATTTCGGCAGCTATTTTATTGTTTACTGATAAGGAGTAGGTTCCTGCTAACACCTATCGTATAATGAACGTAACAAAAATACATATCATGCAAGAAAAAGGAGAGATTCACCCATGTTGATCAAATTAAACTGGATCACGCTGAGGGTCAGTAATTTGGAAGCTTCACTCGGGTTCTACCACGACATGCTTGGACTTCCAATTCAGCGCAGATTCGAAAGCCGTGGACGGCAGATTGCAATGCTCGGCATGGAGAATGAAGCCAAGCTGGAACTGATTGAGGGCAGTGAATCCATTCTTAAACCAGAGGCTGGCGTGTCGATCGGTTATGAGGTGAACTCGCTGGATGAAGCCATGGAAAGACTGGCAGAGCTGAATATTCCGATCGTGCGTGGCCCCATCCAGCCCAATCCGCATCTGCGGTTTATTTACATTACAGATCCAGATGGCTTCGAGGTGCAACTCTCAGAGCATGTCTAATTAGGCGAGAGCACATAATTGTGCGTATCACGATGATCAGTTGTGTGTGCAAGTGTGCAGTCAAATCAGATGCAAGCTCACACCTACATCGGGCAGCGCAAGCACGTTTTTTGTCTGTTTACAGCTTCATGCGGCGCATCAGCGGCACACCTACGCAATTCAACAACCGATCAAGCAGCAGCCAGCACCAGCGTCTGCCCCATGGAAGGTGGCGCTCATACACAGCCGAATATTCAAAATCCGCCACAGCACCGCGATTGCGCTTGAACTGCGCAGCCCCGGCGCTCTCATGTAACAGATGGCCGTTCTCGCGAGCCTGTCCGATCAGACAAGCTGATAACATGCGGTATAGTCCGACGGATTGGGGCACCGCTGTATCGTAACCGAACAGCGGCGTTGTCATAACTCCATTGCGGCAGAAATAACCCATGACCGCGTCCAGGCGCCCTTCCTTCCGCAATCCATAGAGCCTGAGTGTCCCTGATGCCATCGCAGCAGCAATGAACCGCTCAGTGAATTGCGGATTGTGATAGGAGTACTTTTCAAGGTATAACAGCTTGTACAACTCCGCGATTCGCGGAATATCTGCATCCGTCATATCTGATTCGGAAACGAATTCGTATCCATGCTTGCCCAATAATTCGTAATCCCGCTTCAACAGCCAGCGTGACTTCGAGTTTCCAAAATTCGGATCATGCGCTTGGTACAGGTAGATTTGTCGGCTCGGAATTAGTCGACACCCCACTTCCGTTAGCCTCGCCGTCAGATCGGGATGAAGTCCCTGACACAAGGAGCGAAATACAATGACATGTTCAGGGTATCGCTCTTGTACCGCTGCAAGCAAACATTCTGCTTGTTCACCGGACATGGCGGGATACAGATTGGTGGACAACAACCAGTTGTTCACATGCACAACTTTGTTGATCTGCGATTGCTTCATTCCCCAACCTATTAGACTGAGCAGCACAGAAAGACCTTTTTCCAACACGGGCTTCTGCAACATGGTCAATTCCTGCTTGGCGTAACTCACATAATGCGTATATGGCGAACAAACGTAAGCATTATCATACTCTGTATCATTCACCGTCAGCGGAATAACGAGATCATCAATCCGGGTGAGCAACAATGTCGTTTCCACATTGGACATAAAGCTTTGGGTTCCGTCCAGCATCATAGGTTCCAGATAGACTCTGGCATATCCGCCATCCTCCGTATCGGGCCAGTCCATGTCTTTGAACGATTGCTGATCATAAAAACGTACGCGTGCAGCCCTATTATCATTCTTAACCTCATATGTACTGTCATCACAGTCCAATCTATCTTTCATTCCTTTATCCTTCAACCTTCTACTCCCCCATGAGGTTACATCTTCTTTTAACTACCATTTACAGTTTCAGTTCTACGCTCTTCATACTCTACACATCACTGTATAGGAAAAAAATGTCGGCATCAAGCTGTTTGGCAGATGAAAAAAGCCCGTCCAGTACGCTAAATACGCACCGACAGGCCCTCAACTATTTATTATTAAAGTTTATTCCAACGGAAGAAGCCTGATGATCCGAGACCAATTCATTCAAGTCTACAATCAGTTGCTCCAATTCTCCAAAGCTCTCTACCATCTTCTGTGTCAGGTTACGTTGTTCTTCCATGCTCGCCAGAATCTCTTCTGTCGCTGCACTGGATTGCTCCGTTACACTCGAAATCTCGGAAACCTCATTCACAACTCTGGTGGAAGATTCCTTCATGGTCGCCGAACTAGTCTCGATATCTGTCGCTTGATTCAACACATGCTGAGAGTTGCTGTTGATCGTACGGAATACTTCCTCTGCCGTATGGACGCTATCTCTTCCTTGTTGTAACGATAGACGAATACGTTCGAATCGATCTGTCAGTGCCTGCGTCTGTCCTTTTAATCGAGAAAGGATGGTTCCGATATCACTTGCGGACTGACCCGAGTTCTCTGCCAACTTGCGAACTTCCTCTGATACAACAGCAAACCCGCGTCCATGCTCACCCGCACGAGCGGCTTCAATGGCTGCATTAAGCGCGAGCAGGTTGGTCTGACTCGCAATATCCGCTATGCTGTTCAGCATAAGCGTCATGGATTCACTTTCCTCGTTGAACTTTCGCATGTCATTTGCAGTTGTATTGATCGTTTCATATAGCTCTTGCATCTGAATGTTCAGCTGGTCCATCTGTGTGCTTCCAGTTTGTGTGCTCGTTGCCATACTTACGGACAACTCTTTCATCTGCTG
This sequence comes from Paenibacillus sp. FSL H7-0940, assembly GCF_037979415.1. Taxonomy (NCBI): domain Bacteria; kingdom Bacillati; phylum Bacillota; class Bacilli; order Caryophanales; family Paenibacillaceae; genus Paenibacillus; species Paenibacillus sp. FSL H7-0940. The sequence goes on along the minus strand of NZ_CP150280.1, from coordinate 517,309 downwards.
CGAATACGAAGCAACGTCCTTGATATGCTGATCCGATACAGATAAGGATTCCGAGATCTCGGCCACACTGGTCGCCTGGAACTCAACACCTTTTGCAACCTCACTGAACCCAAGCGTCACCTCATTGGTGATAGAACCAGTCGCATTCACTTTTTCCTTCAATTGATCCGTATAACGTGATAAACCTTCGACCGATTCCTTCACACGCTCCAGCATGGTTTCCACTCTTTGCTTAGAATGCTCCACCTCATTCTGGCGTACTTCACTTTCATGGAAGAGCCTTTGATTCAGCTGTGAGACCAGCATCAGAATGGCCCCCGTGAGAGCGAATAGTCCCACATTAACGATATTACCTATTAGCTCAACAGAGTCAACGGTATTCATAACAAATAATTGAAGAACACTGTTGACTAGTAATACCGAAAATCCAACCACAAAAAATTTCTTGTTAGGAAATAACAGTAGAACTGCGGTTATGACCAAACTTAACGCAAAATTGACCGTTCCCCAACCGACATAGACTCCACATATTGTCAGTAATACGGTAATCAGCCATGGAATGAGATGAATATGTTTCTTTTTCGCATTAGCGTATGTAATCCAAACTACAAAGACTAGAGCTACTCCATTGGACACAAGTAACTTCGGCATCGTAAAGGCCAGCCCCATACCAATGGCAATAATAATCCACAAAATGATACCGATTAATTTGTTCCTTTTCCAAATAATTTCGTCCATACGATTCATGCTTACCCCGTCCTTTTATGTAGGTTAAATGTAAGTTGTAGGGCCTTTCTGTACTACATCTAGTAGTCTTTGGTCCTGCTTATGTGCAAATCGCAAATACGCAGCGCCTTAGCATAGTACATATTAACTTCATAAGTATGAAACCAGCGCTACTTTATGTATATCGGTATTCAACATTTAAAATGAATATGAAATGTAAAATGATATGTAAGCATATCATTTTACAAATAAAAAAGGCCTGTCTCATGCGTTATGGCGCACAAGACAGGCCTTTGGGTCGTGAAAGGATGTGCAGCAACTATTACTTTCCGAATACAAGTGTCGTATTGGAGGAGCCTGCATACTTGGTGACGAACTCACGCGCGTAGCTGGCACTCTCTACCTGATAACTGTAATTGGAGCTTGGTCTCCAGTTCGTTTTAGGAGAAGTCGGACTATTAAGCGCAGGTGTACTGCCCGTATCCGTAAACTCACCTTTTCCTTTGTCATCCAGGATGCCACCCTTTTCAGCGCCAGCACCAAAGTAGTTGTTTTCAGAATAAATCCGTGCTTTTTCACCAATTGTGATGGCCTGATTAAAGTTGTTTGCATAGTTGTTTTTGAGATGGAAGTAACCATATCTTAAAAGTCCAGGACCACGTACATATAAATTTTCGAAGTAATTATTGGACATCGTCACATGAGGTACGCCATTGTAACTGCTGTTACCATCATTCGGATGACCGAGGATGACGCCATACTTATGGTTCGCAAATTTAGAATTGCTAATCGTAATATAGTCGGCGCGATCACCAATATACAGAAGTTTGTCCAGATCACTACCGCCAGAGCTGTAGCTGTGACCAGCAAACGTCACATGATCAATCCAGTAATTGGAGCCTGAAGTGATATACATCTGGATATCATCATTGGCATTAATATTGGAAGCGTGTTCAAAAGTCAGATTTTGAAAAATCACATTGCTTGAACTGCTTGTGGATCTGAAATGAATATTCGTTAATGTATGTTTGCCAAAGGAACCTACAAGGGTCTTGTTCGCTCCAAATTCAACCTTTTGCAGCGTGGAGGAAGAAATATTCTGTTCAACGACGACAATCTTGGCTGTAGAGCCCGCCATATGTGTTCTCAAGTCATTGAGATTACTAACGTAAACCACCTGACCGTTCTTGCCACCTGTCGTAGCTGACTTGGATACACCATTTTCATTCTTGGCACTGCCTGCAAAACCAGTCAACCCGTTCGTACCTGTGTTTGGATAACTGGCCGCACCATATGTAGACGGGGCTGTGGAGACAGTTAACAACAATAGAGTTAGAGCGAGTAAAAGCATCGAAAATTTCTTCAAAATTTCACCATCCTTTATAATATTATCCTCAAAGACAACTCGATTATATCGTGTAACTTTGGCTGTGACAATACAATTATTGCAAAAAGACAACAATTATCATTTTTATGCAACAGCAGATCAGATATAGTGAAAAAACGTAAAACCAGGCATTCATTCACACAAAATAGAGCCGCTAATTAGCGGCTCTATTAACGAGTACTATGTGATCCAACTTGGAACTGATCTGCCCACGGATCAGTTCCTAAAGCCTCTGACGAAAACCCATCGCTTACAGATAATAATATGTCACGACTTCTGATAGCTGCGGCGGAAGGCGCCAGGTGTGATTCGTTCCAGCTTCTTGAAGATGGCTCCATAATAGCTGGTCGATTCGAAACCGATTTGACGAGCAATATCCTCCATCCCGCGCTGCACATTGTCGAGCAGCAGTTCCTTGCTCTTGTTGACTCTTACCTGATTAACATAACTAATGGGACGAATACCTGTCGTCTTTTTAAACAAATGACAGAAATATTCTGGTGTGACACAGATCAATCCAGCCAGCGTTGGCAAAGTGATCTCTTCAGCATAATGTTGTTCAATATAGTCCAGAACCGGTTTTAATCGCTCATACTGCTGCCCGACCGTATCGCTGCCCTCAACAGATACGCGTTGAATAATCTCTGTCAATAAGGTATAGAGAATGGCGGAGCAGGCGTAATTGCTTAATGTCTGCTCTTGTGGTGTTAAGGCAGCTTGCAGCAGCTCCCGCATTCGGGATAGAAGGTATTCAGGTTGTGCAAGTGTGTATACGCATGTGTTGACAATGCCCACGGTTTTAAACAAGTTTGCTGACCCGTTGCCATCGAAAATGATCCAGTCGACTTCCCAACTGTCGGATAGCGCATAGTATTCGTGCTTCTGTCCAGGGAATAACAGCATGCCCATACCTGGCTTGACGATATGTTCCGTTTCACTTAGCTTGAGCTTACCCACTCCGCTGCGGCATTGTATCCACTGATAATCCTCAATGCCTTGGTCTCGGCGGATATGCTCCTGTTCATGATGCAGGCCGATGCCAAGTAAATAAAAAGGGAGCAGCTTGTCTCGGGCAGATAACACCGGAAAATTACGATTGGGATGAGGCATACGACTAACTCTCCTAATCTTAATATTGTTATATCATATTAATTATTTAAGATATTCACTCGAATTAATATAACATATAATCGCAATATATTGATAAATAAAGGAGATCACAGGATGACAATTAAGATCGGAATTGATTATTATCCAGAGCAATGGACCCCGGAGTTATGGGAGAAAGATGCCATACTTATGCAACAGACAGGGGTTGCAGTTGTTCGAATGGCGGAGTTCGCCTGGAGCCGAATGGAACCGACTGAGGGTAATTATCAGTTTGAATGGCTGGATGCGGCTATAGAAGTATTCGCTTCGCGTGGTATGGAAATTGTGTTATGCACCCCCACCAATACCCCGCCAAACTGGATGACTACCCGTTATCCAGATGTGCTGCCCATGGATGAACAACGCCACATCATTCGGCCAGGAGTGCGTGGACATCGTTGCAACAACAGCCCTTCCTTGAGAATGCTGGGCTCCAAATTTGTGGAAGCGATATCACAGCGCTATGGTAAGCATCCCGCCGTCATAGGCTGGCAAATCGATAACGAGATGCACTACCAGGAATGCCATTGTGATACATGTAATCGTTCATTTGTCGCTTGGCTGCAAAAGCGTTATTCCAATCTGGAGGAGTTGAACCGGGAGTGGGGAACGGTCGTCTGGAGTGGTGAGTACAGCAGCTGGGCTGAGGTAACAACACCACTCGGTGCCAGCAAACCGATGAATCCTTCTTATCTTCTGGAGTACAAGCGGTTTTGTTCTGACAGCGTAGGCTATCTGCTGGGATGGCAGCTTGAGATTTTACGCCGTAACTGTCCAGATCAATTCGTGACGCATAACATGTGGCAATATCCGAATAGCCTGGACTATTATGATATGCACAACGAATTGGACTTCGTCTCTGTTGATTATTATCCGAATGAGCTGTATCGCGATTATGGCGATCGGTTTCCGAGGAACGGAGCGCTTACGCTGGACTTGGTTCGCGGCATCAAACGCCGGAATTTCTGGGTAATGGAACAGCTCAGCGGAGCGCAGGGCGCCTGGATGCCGATTCAGCGCACCCCGTATCCTGGACTGATCCGAGCTCGCTCCTGGCAGACAATCGCCCGCGGTGCGGATATGGTCGTCCATTTCCGCTGGCGGAGTGCAACCGTCGGAGCGGAACAGTTCTGGCATGGGCTGATCGACCACAGCAATGTTCATGGACGCAGGTTCAGGGAGTTTGCAGAGCTTACTCGCGAGGTGAACCGGTTAGGAGAAATGCTCGCCGACTCAACCATTGTTACCCAGGTTGCTATTCTGCATTCGCATGATCAGCACACAGCGCTTTCCCTTCAGCCGCAGGCGGAAGGGGGAATGCACTATATAGACAACCTTTCCTCTATGCATAATGCATTTCTGAAAATGGGTGTAGGTACAGACGTTATCAACTGGACCGAGGAGCTCGATGGGTACAAGCTGGTCATTGTCCCTTCCCTCTTCCTGTTAAGTGAAGAAGTAGCACAGCGACTGGAGCGATTCGCAGCTAAGGGTGGTACGGTTGTCCTTACCAATCGGACTGGCGTGAAGAACATGAGGAATGTATGTGAGATGCTGCCTCTTCCGGGGCTACTGGGTGAAGCGGCGGGTGTTGTCGTAAGTGAATATGATGCCATCGGCAACAGTGAGCATCGGATACGGAACGCGGAGGGCAAGACTTTCGCTGCGAAGCAATGGTGTGATCTACTGGAACTGCGAGGTGCAGAGCCGATCGCCTGGTATGACAACGACTTTTACGAGGGTGTACCGGCGATTACTGTCAATAAGCTTGGTGAAGGTGAAGTGTATTATGTCGGCACTTGGCCGGAGCCATCGTATTTCTATCAGTTGTTTGAAGACATATTGAAGGAAAAAGGGTTGACGCCCGAGATCCAGCTTCCGGAAGGTGTCGAGCTTTCGATTCGAACGAAGGGGGAGCAGAACTTCCTGTTCCTGATCAATTTGACGAATGAGCAACGAGAGATTACGTTGGACGTTCCTTATCATAGCTTGTTGACTAGCGAGAGATTGAATCAGAAGTTGACCCTTCCAGCTCTGGGAGTAGATATTCTAACTGTATAAGATCAGCAGCTTGTCATATTTAAGAAGGGATGTCTCACAAGGCTTACGACCTTGCGGGACATCCCTTCACTTACTTCACTAACGTCTACCAATTCGAATAAGAGTTATTCCAGTTAGTTCATCTTATTTGATTTTGATTTTCAGTTCATCCTTCTTGGCTTCTTGTAAATCATCGTAGACCTTATCTGGTTTGCCACGAAGTATTAATATCATTGACTCCGGATTGTCCAGCAGATTGCTGCTGAAAGAATACATCATTCCGTCTTCCGTTCCGCTCCCGCCTACCATGGATAACTTGGTCTGCTTCCCATTCCTGGAGATCGAAATGATTTCGATAGGCCAAACGATCTCGTTGAGCGACAACTTCGTTTTGTAGTCCATCTCTTGATCAGGTGCATGGACAAATTTGACCCGCGTTACTAGCGGAGACATCTCCACCTCCGACAATAAGACCTCATAGCCTCCAACGGTAAAGGTCCGATTAACGTTGATGATTTCCGTTTTGGGGATAGAGAATTTGGGATCCAGTGCAAAAGAAAGATTCATTTTTTTGGAATATTTATATTTCCGTTCCTTTTCCCCTTTTTCTGAATTTCCCACCACATCTGGAACAACGGAAGAAAGCTGGAACTGAAGATTCACTTGCTCAGGGAGCGGTTTATTTCGATTACGCTCAATTGTATTCCGGCCATAAATGGTATGCTTATCCTTCGAAAAATGCATACCTCCTATATTTCCGTTATCAAGGACATAACCTGTTCTTGCATCCGTCATCTTGGTATTGACTATCGAATAAATCTCTTGCGAAGCATCCGTTCTGGCGGTATACAATACCGTTATCCTGTTCTCATCTGCCAGAACCGCATTCACGGTAAACTGATATATGCCCGATGTAACCGTCCGATCCACGAGTTGCACATAATCATGATTTAGCGTTGAAGTAATCGTGGCACTATCCATATCCGAAGTTAGCAGGCCACGAAAGGGCTCTAGTACACCCCAATGGGTGACAGGCTCAGTATATGTTGCCGGTTGTTGCCCATAGTTTCCAAGCGGGCCCGTAAGAAACCAACCTGCAGCAAGGACCGTGACCAGCACTGCCGTAATCCATTTGACACGAACGATCCTACCTGATCTTTTTGTTCTGGCCTTTGCGATACCACGTTGAATCGCAGCAGTCGTGTCCGCCGGATTCCACTGCTGTTTCTCTCTTTTCACCTGATATGCGTCTGCAAGAAGTGCTTTCTCCTCCGGGTTAGTGGTCATGCCAATCCCTCCTGTTCTTCATCAACTTGCGCAACTGCTGGAGTCCCTTGTGCTGCCAGGTCTTGATCGTCCCTTCTGGTTTGCCAAGGATCGAGGCAATATCCGTCAGTGTCATGTCGTTATAATATTTCAGCAGTAGTACATGGCGATATTTCGGTTTCACCTTTTGCAAAAGAGATTCCATAGCGATTCGATTATCGTCAACACTAATCATCCAAGATGCCGGAATGCTGTCCTCCATATCCTCCTTCGCCAGAGGTGTCGCCCGCTTGCGGCGCCTCTGTTCATCGATGCAGACATAGATGAGAATCCGAATGATCCACGACTTGAACGCCTTCTCATTATTCAGCGTACGACGTTTGATCCAAGCCCGGCACGTCATCTCCTGCACAGCTTCCAGCGCATCTTGCCGGTTACGCAGGTAGCTATAGGCAATAGAAATGAGCGTATCTTGATGTTCCATAATGGATTGCACAAATGCCGTCTCGTCTTCGGTCTGCACATAGATCCTCTGGTTTATCTCTGCTTTTGTTTCCACCCCGCATCCCTCCTTCTCTCTCTTTCTGTGGTATAAGACGGGTGAGTGAAGCAAACGGTTTTTATTCATCAAAAAAAGCTCCGCCATCATCATGAGGGAGCTTGATTACATAGCACTTCTGCCGCAGGTATACTGAATTACGTACACGCATGACAATCCAAGATCAACTAACTTACAAGTTGCCGGTAACTTCGATCCCGTCAGCCAATTGCAGATGGTTCCTCACCCAAGCTGTGAACTGATTCAAAAACATCCGGAATTCCGGCTCTGCAACCACCTGTTGATCCAACTCTGATAAAATCCCCACCCACACTTCCTTTGTAATCGGATTCTCCCAGCAGGGATCAAATGTCTTCATCTCTTCTCCAGTTCGCGGGTCAGTTAAGGGAAATGCGCGATCCAATGCAGGACGAATGTAGTCAAAGTCTTCATTATATATGAACAGCATGTCTTCCATCTCTACTTCAACCGATTCTTCTATGTATAAAGGGGATAAAACAAAACCCACATTCCGCTGTGGACCTTGATACTGATAGATGAGCGCAGGAATTGTTTTCTTTGATTTTTTAGCCATATATGCTCCTCCTGTTTCAGGCAAATCTTCTACCGATCAGAGTTCAAACCAGATTAATCCACCACCAACCTGCCTGCTTTCTTGCTCCATCTGTTGCATCCAGCTCCGCCCCTCTTCACCCCAGATATGGAACAAACAGTAGATATACAATTCCCCATCCACAATCTCTTCTAAACCAGAGGCCTCTTCTATGCACACTTCAAGAGCTATAGGCCAGGAAGGATCTTCACGTTCCAATACAAAGCCTTTGGTTTGGTGTTCCAAACTATACATGTCGGTAAACGTTAATGCACCTGCCAGACGCTTCACAACTTCAGGTAAAATCACAGGCTCTGTTGCTCTGATTCCATATTCCCAGCCCATATGTACAACCTCCTTCAGACTTCGTTCGCTCCAGATTGTTGCTTTTGTCCATGTATTTGATGGATGGAACGATCCAACCACAACTCATACCAGTCCAGAAAATGCAGTCGATTCGTATTGCCCCAATACTGATCAGGATAGATTCCATTGCGGTTAGCCCGGTCATCAACCCAGATCTCTCCGTAGGAGGCTCCCTTAACAATTAGATTCATGGAGATGCCACAACCAAAATCACTGATGCGCAGCATACCTGCCGACCATTTTGGATCAAAATATTCATGTTCCAGCGCTTCCCATTCCTCTTCTTCCTTGCTGTCTTCGAACCAGTCATAGTTCCAGTTCCATGCTTCCGTGAATTGGAAAGGGTCGGAGACCGCGTTCAGCTCATCATCATAACCCAGCACAGCGTATACGCCGTCATTCGGGTTTTCCAAACCATAATAAGGCCCTCCACCACCCGTTCCCATATGAAGAAGCCATATCTTATAGTCCTCCGGCAACTCAATTCGCCATTTCTGTTCAAATTGCGCGATATCCTTCTGCGTCCACACAGATGCCATTTCATATTTATGGTTCTCTGCGCCAAACAGGTCCAGATCGGGGTCGAGACTCCGGAGAGTGATCAACTTTTCACGCATACGTTCCAATTGCATCTTGTACATGGCTTCCCCATCTCCCTTAGCTACTCTTTTACGTTTGTCCCACGGCGTACCCGCGTTGCTGTAACTCATCCAGTACGGCTGCCACATCTCGCTCAGGACACAACTGCTTAATCAGGCTGGCAGTCACCGGTTTTTCTTCATATACTTCAGCTATTACTTCCAACGGTAGATCCTCCAAGTCGTAGTACCCTTTGGCCCAATCAACGTAATCTTCCGAGTTCTTCTCTATATATCCAAGTAAAAATTCTGCACCACCTCTGGCGTCCGCTTTGTCTTCCTCGGTCATCGCCAGCTGAATCCAGTTACCAACCTTCCATGGCAAGTCGTCCCCTTCCTGCCATAGGCAAAAGGTCACATCCTCCATATCCAACGTTTCCTCATGATCTCGCAGTACAGCTATCAACGTCTCCGGTACTTCATCGTACATGCCCGGGTAGATCTCACCATCCTCACGAGCATGCGGGCTTAAAGGTGACTCATGATCGAATCCCTTGATCAACGTGCCTGAGTTCGTAAACAAGACATGCAGATGATCACCTGCGCCGTTATTGATGTTTCCCCATGCCACACCTGGCTGAAGTTTATCTTCATAATGATGAACGCGTAGCCATTCTTCCTGCGAAAAGATGATATCCAAAGCAGCGAGTATTCTCATTCGTTTACGCAGGGCATCTGTATTCATCATCGTTATCTCGTTCCAATCCTGCATATCAATCCCTCCTGTTCGTATATGTACACTATATCCGGATTAATTCATCCAGCGTGTTATTTCCCTGAATACTTGGTGTCATGACAATGGTGATCCGACTGGCTTCTCTGGAGACGATACACGCATAATTTCCCGGCTTTAACTGAAACAGAACCCCTTCACACGTCTCATCCGGCTCCAATTCACCCCCAGTGACATCATCAGCCGCTCCCAGATAGACGTGCCCAGACGGAACTTGCAGATGATGCACCTTTTCCCGTTCCGCTCCGTGATCTGGATCTGAATCCTCCTCTACATCCTCCAGGCTCCATTCCACCTCATACACTCCATCCGTACCCAGATTCAAGAACAGACAATGACCTGCATTCACCTCAGCCAGCTCATCCACTGGAATGGACCACCAGTCCGAAGTATCCTCAAGCCGATGTTTTAACGCTGCCAGATCATACAGGCACAATGTTGCCGTATCTGTAACCATTTGAAATGTACCTCTCATATTCACCCGTCCCTTCTGTCTGATCCAAGTCTGACCTCAGAAATATATTCCATCATTATATCAAGCCTGATACACGTGTAAAAGGAACCCATGGACCATCTCTGCTTGCGCAACTCTTCATTTCTCGCTCCAAATGGTCGATATAAGCATAACTGACTTTTTTTGAACCTGATGGAGGAAGCCAAGCCATGTCAATTAACAATAGAAAAGAACCCTTTCGATACACATTGAAGGAACCGATCCACTTTGAGATCTATATTCTCAGCATCAACGGGGTTAACGCGCCAGCCAAGCCCATTCAGGCTGAACTCTGTGACATCAGTCGATCCGGCTGTCAGCTGTCATTTCCGCTATCCCTTCCTGTAGAGAATAACGATATTCGGATTGGAATGAATATGCTGCTTTTTGAAGACCCTCTATATATGGAAGGCACTCTCCGCTGGGGTCAAGAAAAAAATACCTCATGGCACTATGGTGTTCAACTCGAAATGCAGGATGGGAACCAAGACCGTCTCTCTAGAGAGATGCGAATGCTTGCAGGACAAGGCAAAATTATCGTGAAATAGTTAAATAGCCTTAAAACCTGTAACAAAAACCAAAAAACAGCCCAATCAAATTGGACTGTCGCAAGATGAAACTCTTTATGCCGCTTTACTAACTGTCGCTGGTTGTTCCATTTTGGACCAGTTCACGGTTTTTTCAAGAACCAGTGAGACCAATACCCCAATGACGAGACCATTGCTTATGATCGGAATGAGGTACATGGGCAAGGTTTGAAAGGCCTCCGCAGGAATATTCATGACCGCAACTCCCGTGAGGACCGGCAGCGCTACACGATAGATCGTTTTAGAATTAAACGTCGTACCTTCAAGCGTTCTTAGTGCCGTGCCGAACATCTGAAGATAAGCCACGAACAAAACCGCACTGCCGACGCTTGGTGGTATTTGTGCAAAAAATGCTGTCACTGAAGGTGTAAGACCTATCACACATAACATCCCCGCTCCAATTATCAAGGCAGCACGACGCAGAATGCGAGTACTCTCCAGGAACCCGATCGATGATGCAAATAAACCAAAGGGCAGCACACCTACACAGGCTGACAACATCGTGAACAGACCCGTTAGCGCATAGGAATGCCTATACTGACGACTTGTTGTTTCTGTCCGGTATAGTTTCTCAACTGTGCTTAATGTGGTGATCGAATTCGTCATGTTCACCAGTCCCACGAAAAATGCAGTAATGACAATACCCGGTTCCCATCTGGGCGCTCCCCACGGAAACAGTTCGAGACCAGCCGGGGCCTGATTCGGCTGTCCGCTATGTTGTCCAGGAAACAATAGACTATAAGCGATCCAGCCTGCCACAATCCCAATCAGGATCGCGTAGTTCCCCAGTTTCCCCCTACCCTTTAATTGAATCCATGCCACCAAAAATGCAATGACAACGGACAATGCGGCAACAGGCAAATCGAATCGACCAAACTCCGTATATCCAATCATACCTTTGAAAAAATTCATCGTTAATTGAATCGTCATTAGAAACAACATGGCACTCTTCACCATAGGTGTAAACAGCTTTTGCAGCACTTGCGCTGCTCCCAGCCAACCCAGAATCACCATCGTTAGTCCCGCTAACAGAAAACCTGCAGCCAGTCCACCGCCAATACGCTCCAGACTCATACCGGCCGATGAAGCAGATACCGTCAAACTTAGCGTCAATCCCCACCATAATCCTGAAGGACCATCCATAATCGCATATCGATGACCAAATACGGCTTGAAGAATACACACTGCTCCGGTAAGGATAAATGCGTGCTGCATCGAGGCAGCGATGGCATCCGGAGACAGATGAAAATTATGTCCAATGGATAGCGGAACAACAACGGTATTGGTAAACAGGAAGAAAAACCACTGTATACCTGCCAAAATCAGTGATGATACGTCCTTCATATTCTTTTGTAAAAAATGCTCTTGATGTCTGTTCATTCGTTTGGAATATCCTTTCACTGTCTGTTTCATAAATGTATAAGTCTCTTCAGGCTTGGGTTAGTAGTCGTTCCATCTCGGCATACCGATTCCGGCTCGCATGTGCAAGCGGTGTAATCCCGTCCCGATCCGCGATCTTTGGATCTGCACCATATTGCAAAAGCAAGGCAACAATCTGCTGGTGACGCGGCCCACCATCTCCCAAAATGACCGCTTCCAGCAAGGCTGTCCACCCCAGGTTGTTGATATGGTTCACATCCACATCACTGCGTGTCAGCAGAAGCTCCACAATGTCCACGTGGCCCCGATCCGCTGCTGGGATAAGGGCTGTGCCGCCAAAACGATTCGTTAACCTCGTATCTGCACCTGCTGTGATCGCCAATTCGACCATGTCATACATACCCTCAGCACTCGCGTATAACAGCAGGTTGTCCAATCGTGCATCCCGAAGATTAATGTCGGCTCCGGCGTCCACTAACATCCTTGCCGTGTCTATCTTGTTACCGTGCACCGCAGCCAGCAGAGGTGTTCGCCCCAATGCATCCCGTTCATTCAACCGGCTACCCTGTTGTGTGATAAATCGAATGACCTCATCGGTATGGCCCGCTTGAGCAGCATCATGTATTGTTCTAACCACGTTGTTTTATCCTCCAATTCAAGGTCTTTCTCATGCAGTAATATTCATATAGAAACCAAACCCTGTTAGTCAGGTATGCAAATCTAATGTATGGTAACATAAGATCGTAGTATATTAAAAATACATGTTTTGTTGCCTTTCCATACGAATTACATATACATTGCAGGCGAAGGAGAACAACCACTTGGATATCAAACAATGTCGCTATTTCATTGCCATTGCTGAGGAGAAACAGATTACAGCAGCAGCCCGAAGACTTCACATGGCTCAGCCACCCTTAAGTCAGCAGCTTAAGTTAATGGAGGAAGAGCTTGGCGTAATTTTGTTTGAACGCAAAGGGCGTATGATGGAGCTAACGCAGGCGGGTCGCAGCTTCTATGATTATGCAGTTACCTTGACCAAATATATGGAGGAAGCTGTAATGGAGATGCAAAGTTTCCGTCACGGCATACGGGGCAAACTCGCCATCGGCATCAATACCATATCGGATCGCCTGATCCCGCAAGCACTGCAACAGTTTCGCACCACCCATCCACAGGTTACCTATAAAATTCAACAAAATGAATCTGCGCAATTATGCCGATTGCTGGAAGATGGCAAAGTTGAACTTGCCTGTGTACGCATGCCTGTACAGACTGAACGTTATGAGGTGCTGCATCTGCCACAGGAGCCCCTTTTCTATATTTCTTCAACACCGCTTGATAGTCCGACAGAGATGGGACCAGGAGTGGAGATGGGGACTTATTTTGAGCAGCTTACAGGTATCCCCCTACTGCTTCCAAGTACAGAGGGACTCGGCATGTTCGAGTTGATTCTGGACAAGTTCCGGGAGCATCAGGTTACCCCCTCCATCATGGGTGAGTGCTCAGACATTAATATGTTGCTCGAGCTGGTCCGACTCGGCTTCGCCAGTTCCATCGTGCCTCACACGGTACTACAGCTATATCACGAGCACCCATTCCACGTATATCGTATCCAGGATCAGCATTCCACGGTTGGCTCGGCGCTGGTCTGGTTGCAGAACCGTTATCTGTCCAAGCCTGCACAACACTTTGTACAACTGGTTCAGGGAATGCTTCCCGTGGTGTAAAAGGCTATAAGCAAAAAACAGCAGCTTTACCGGATTACATTCCGGTGAAGCTGCTGTTTCATTTTATGGTTAAGCTTTAGCTGTGAACAACAAGTCTTTTTCTTTGATCGTAGTGCGACCAGCAGACTCAATGGACTCATACTGATGCATGTTTGTAATAATGACTGGTGTAATCGTTGTGTAACCGGCTTTTTCGATCTGTTCCCGGTCAAACTCCATCAGTACATCACCTACAGATACCTTTGCACCTGCTTGAACTTTAGGAGAGAAGAACTGACCTTTCAACTTCACGGTATCAATCCCGATATGAATCAACATTTCTGCGCCTGTATCACTTACCAGACCAATGGCATGTCCACTCTTCGATAACGAGAACACGGTTCCGTTGATCGGAGATACGACGCGGCCTTCAGATGGTTGAATCGCGAATCCTTTACCCATAATCTCTTCAGAGAACGCAGGGTCTGGAACTTCGCTCAGCGGTTTAACTTCACCTGTGATCGGGCTGAATACTTGCTCATCTTGCGCTTTTGCTTCTTCAGTTACAGCAGCAGAAGTTGTTGCTGCTGGTGTTGCCGGCTCAGCTGCTGGTGCAGCTACTGGCTCCGATGCATTTTCTTCTTGGAACCCAAGAATGTACGTCAGTACTGCCGCAGCTACGATGGCAATCAAACCACCAGCCAGAGCATAGAGCAGTGTGCTAATTGCTGGACTGATAAATGCTGCCACACTCGGCAGACCTGCAAGTCCTGTAATAACGTACGATTTAACATTGAAGATACCCATGAACCCACCGGCAATCGCTCCCCCGATAAGGGCTGCAATAAACGGTTTTTTGAACTTCATGTTGATACCATACATCGCTGGTTCTGTAATCCCCATGATAGCCGTAAGACCTGTGGAATACGCGAGGGATTTGGTTTTGCTATTTCTCGATCTGAGACCTACACCAAATGCTGCGCCCCCTTGTGCCAAGTTAGCTGCAAACATCAGTGGAATGATAAAGTCGTAACCCAGTGTTGTCATTGAACCAACAACGATTGGCAGCAACGCATAGTGCATACCTGTAATGATCAGCAGTGACATCGTACCACCAATCAAGATACTTGCGAAGATGGACATGTTATCGAACAACCATGAAATACCACCGGACAAACCATTACCAAGAACCGTACCCAATGGACCTACTGTCATCAACGTCAGTGGAACCATAATTAATAGTGTTACTGTTGGAACAACCAAGAGTTTAAGTGAAGCATGTGTTACACGGTCAACGGCTTTCTCTACATAAGAAGCAATCCAGATGGCGAGAATGATCGGAATTACTGTGGAGGAATACGTTGCAGCAATGACTTTAATGCCTGCGAATGTCGAATCCCCTTCTGCAAGTAACGCGGTAATCGTTGGATGCATAATACCCGCGGCGAGTGCTGCCCCAATGTACATATTGCTACCCAGTTTACGTGCAGCACTGATCGCCAGAATGATTGGCAGGAAGTAGAATGCACCGTCACCGATTGCTGACAAAATGATGTAGGTCGAGCTGGTATCGGACAACCATCCCAGAGCTACCAGGATAGCCACGATCCCTTTGATCATACCAGCACCTGTAATCGCTGGCAGAATCGGTGTAAATATACCTGAAATGAAATCGAATAACGCACTTACCGGATTTCTCTTTTTCTTCTCCCCAGTTGAAGCGCTTGAGGTTGCATTATCTGCGTTTGGTGATTTGGACATGTTGCCAACGAGTGCGTTATACACGATAGGCACATCGTTACCGATGATAACCTGGAACTGTCCACCGTTTTCCATCACGCCCATAACGCCTGGTGTATTTTTTAGCGTCGCTTTGTCCGCTTTTTGGTTGTCATTCAGGTTAAATCTGAGTCTTGTCATACAGTGAGTGACTTGATCGATATTCTCTTCGCCACCAACAAGCTTCAAAATATCCTTGGACAATTGTTGTTTATCCATTGTGTTTTGCTCCTTTTATGTGTAATGAAGGTTAAAAAAAAACCTAAACACTGAATAATGACAAAGCAGAAAAGCTTATCATTATTCAACGTTTAGGTTTTGCCTTTTTAGCAGTAACAATCCCAACTTTATTCAATTGTTTGTTCATTTCTGACAACTCGTTCAATATGAATGGTCAGATACAGTATTTCTTCCTTGGACAACACCCGATTATAAATCTTACGCGTATAGTCGCTGATCCTTACTGCACATGCATGTGCTTCCGGATACTGCTTGCTCACCAAGTCATGAAGCGGGTTATCTTCTTCTTTATCTTCAATCGCCGTTCCTTGCAACACACGTTGGGCAAAGAACTTCAGATGAGTTAAAAACCGATAATAACTCAATGAATCTTCATCAAGTTCAATCACGAAGCTACGTCTTACGATGTTAAGTATGTCCTTAACGATGTTCGTAATACTGATCGTTTCCCTCATCTCACCGTTCATCTGGGCATTAACCAGATGCATTGCAATGAATGCGCATTCGTCTTCGGGTAGCAGGACACCTAATGTTTCCTCAATAATCTGTAGCGCCTTGAGTCCAATGGCATATTCCTTCCGGTACATGCGCTTGATCTCCCAGAACAATGCGTTACGGATCTGCAATCCTTGACGATGTCGATCAATGGCAAAATGAATATGATCCGTCAGTGAAATGTAGATGCTTTCATGCAGCTTCTCACCTAACACCGTCTCGGCATAACGGATAATCTCATCCGAGCACTCGACATATTCAACCGGGATATCAGACAGAAGCGTTTTAAGTTTCTGTGATACTTCCTTACTTTCAAGCGAGAATATTTTTTCGACGAGACTCTCGTCAATCGATTCACCAGTATGCTTTTTGAAGGCAATTCCACGTCCCATAACGACCAGTTCGTTTCCTCCCGGATCAATTACGGTAACTACGTTGTTGTTCAGCACCTTCTCAATTTTCATTTCTTCACATCACCTTGCACCGTCAAAGTAGTAAAAGGCAAAACCAAAGCAGGTCACGAAATATGCCCCACTTCTGGTTTTGCCTGATTGAACAGTAACAATCCAGTACTCATTAGCCTTAGGCCCATCTTACCATATAATTATCCATATGACAATGTTTTTGTGAAAGCGGTTAATGTGCGTTAATGTGACATCAAGAAGGTGCTTGCACAACTATGCTTATAGAACTAGTATTTACTCGTTGTTGTTCTTAAGACTTGCGCCATTTGTACTAATAACTTCCTTGTACCAATGGAATGATTTTTTCTTGTAACGATCCAATGTTCCTGAACCGTCATTGTTGCGGTCTACATAGATGAAACCATAACGTTTCTTCATCTCTGCCGTTGAAGCACTTACCAGGTCAATACAGCCCCATGACGTATAACCCATCACTTCTACGCCATCCTCAAGAGCTTCGCCCACCTGTACCAGATGGTCATTCAAGTATTGAATACGGTAATCATCGTTCACCGTTTTATTGCCATTTTCGTCCGTAATCAGCTCATCGACTGCGCCCAGACCATTTTCGACAATAAACAATGGTTTTTGATAACGGTCCCAGTATTTGTTCAAGGTTACGCGCAGTCCTTGCGGATCGATCTGCCAGCCCCACTCACTCGCTTTCAGATAAGGGTTTTGCACACCTGCGAACAGGTTTCCTTTTCCTTCGATACGTTTCTCGGGATCACCAGTCTCACAGATACTTACATAATAACTGAACGAGATAAAGTCTACGGTATGCTTCAGAATTTCAGCATCGCCGTCTTCAAACTTAATATTGATATTATTTGCTTTGAAATAACGATTAATGTATTTCGGATAATAACCACGTGCATGGATATCAGCAAAGATATCATTGCGCTGTTCCGCATGCATCGCTGCAACCACATCATCTGGGTTCGGAGTCAACGGATAGGTAGGCATGCTCAGGACCATACAGCCGATTTTGGCTTCAGGCATAATTTCATGACCCAGTTTAACAGCCAAGGCACTAGCTACCAATTCATGATGGATAGCTTGGTACAGATCCTGTTTGGACAGTTCTGCTTTTGGTGTATAGATGCCGCCACTCATGAATGGCTCCTCCAGGATGGAGTTAATCTCATTGAATGTCAGCCAGTATTTAACTTTGCCTTTGAAACGGTTGAACAGCACTGTTACATAACGCTCGTAGAAATCGATCATTTTACGGTTAACCCAGCCATCATATGTTTTGGACAAATGCAGCGGTGTCTCATAGTGAGAGATCGTTACGAGTGGTTCAATCCCGTATTTGTGGCACTCATCGAACAGGTCATCGTAGAATTGCAGACCTTTCTCATTTGGCTCCAATTCATCACCTTTAGGGAAGATACGGGACCAAGCGATAGATGTACGGAACACTTTGAAGCCCATTTCAGCAAACAGTTTAACATCCTCTTTGTAGCGGTTGTAGAAATCGATACCGATCAGTTTCAGGTTATCTTCTGTAGGTGCTTCCGTTCTAGGCGTTGTAATCCCGTGTGGCATTACATCTTGAACAGACAGGCCTTTACCATCTGTATTATAAGCTCCTTCAAGTTGGTTGGCTGCTACAGCGCCGCCCCATAGGAAGTCCTTCGGAAATGGTGTAGTCATATCAATCATTCCTCTCATTATTTATCATTATAAAGTTGTTTATTGAACTTAGTTTGTTGGCAATTGTTCCAATCGTTGTAGAATCAGCTCCAGCTGAGCACCTGTAACCGACTTCGATGACTCAAATTGATCTTTGGACATACCGGACATAATACCGGCTTTGGCACTATTTTGAACGGCTTCATAAGCCCAATGCTTATCATTCAAATCCTTGAACAATACTACAGTTGACTCGTCTGCATCATTCCAGCCGCGACTCGTCAAAATATGGTCTACGATCACTGCCATCTGTGCACGTGTTACTTCCTCTCCCGAGGCAAATATCTGATTGCTGACACCTTTCATCAATCCTGCCTTAGTCACTGTTGCGATGGCCTGACGAGCCCATTCAGGAGCAGAATCTGTGTACGGGTAAGCAGATTCGGATACTTCAGGAAGATTTAACTTGTCGGCAAGCACGAGGGAGATCTGCGCTCTTGTCACAGGCTCAGTTGGTTTTGTTCCATGCTCTATGTTACCTCCATCCTGTTCCCCTGAAGTTCCTTTGCTTAGTTGGAACAGGTCGGCAAGTACTTCTTTGTTGTCAAAAGCCGGTACCCATGACCAATGCTTCATGCCACCATACAGTCTTTGGCTATCCATGTATGCATCGTCATACAGCGTCATATTGACATGCTTGGCTCCAAGCTCAGTCAAAGCCTGATAAGCCAAAGAGCTTGTCCGGCTGTCAGTGGTTGGATCATTTTTGGCATGCATAATCCATACTGGGACATCCACAATATCTTTCAGTTCTTTTTTGAATGCTTCTACCGATCCGGTGTAATCCGCTACCGTATCCTTGGCCGCTACAATAATCGCTCCAGCAAACAGATCGGGATATTGTGTCAAGAAACGGAAGGCACCACCACCGCCACTGGAAACACCAGACAAATAGATTCGATTCCGATCAACTTCACCTTCAGCAACCAGCTTCTGGATTAACTCATATTGTGCAACAAAATATGCTTGCATTTTAGCCAGTTGTTCAGGGTTATCGTAAATTTTGAAACTGTAATTCTCGGGATACTGTACAGCAAGCACGGAAGTATCATACCCCGATTCTGTCCAGACTACTGCTCCACGATTAGCCGTAAGATGACTTCTACCATCCGTACCTACTTCTCCCCCGCCATGAAGCCATACGACAAGCGGTTGTGCGTTGGTGGAAGGACTACGCTTCAGACGGTAAGACAACGCTTCACCGTTGCTGCCCGTGTACGTACCTTTTTCAAAATCATCGACGGTTCGGGTAACAACCTTATCCACATTGGTCTCATCAAAAGATAGCTCTGGATACGTTTTGTTCGTAACCTTAAATTTTGAAATCATACCTCCAGGATATTTAAACGGCTCGACCTCCATATGGATGGTATGATCCTGAATCGTCAATTTTATCCCGTCATCTTCATACTCATTCTGTATGATCTCTTCCGCTTCATTTAAAGGATAGCCATCATAATTGCCAGTAATTTCGAAGTCTGAAGCTTTCAGATTCTGATATTTCTCCGGATTTGCTACAGTAATGTCAAAGGACTCTACCATCTCTCCAGGATCACCAACATAGGTATTGGCCTGGATTCGAGTAACCTGGTTGCTTTCCGCACCAACGGTTGCTGGCCAGATCACACTCAGACTTAGTGTCAGGGCAAGCATCCATCCCATACTTTTTGTGTTCATGTTCCATCTTTTCAAAAGATATCCCTCCATATGCAATGTTTGCAGCACATAAAAAAGCGGACAAACGCTAATCAGCAGGCCCTCAGGAACATTAAATTCCATTAAACACTAACTGTTATATCAGGTTTGCCCGCTCAGAAAATGTGAGAACTACAGTTGCTCACCATTACTGGAGATTACGTTTTTGTACCAGTCGAATGAATCCTTTTTGGAACGTTTGAGTGTTCCGTTACCTTCGTCATCCAGATCCACGTAGATGAAACCATAACGTTTGGACATTTCGGAAGTGGACATGCTCACAAGGTCAATCGGGCCCCATGCTGTAAATCCAATCAGATCGACGCCATCTTTGATGGCTTCTTTCATTTGTTCGATGTGTTTTTTCAGGTAATCCACACGATAGGAGTCATGGATCGAACCGTCTTCTTCAACACGGTCATATGCACCCAGACCATTTTCTACGATGAACAATGGTTTCTGGTAACGATCCCAGAAGTTGTTCAAGGTTACGCGCAGACCGATCGGATCGATCTCCCAGCCCCAGTCGGATGCTTCCAGATAAGGGTTTTTCACGCCGCCAGTCAGGTTACCCGATGTTTCTTCCTTGTCTGCAGATGCAGATTTGGTTACGGACATGTAGTAGCTGAAGGAGATGAAATCAACGGTATTGTTCAGCAAGGTCTCGTCATCGCCTGCTTCTTTTTGGATCACGATGTCGTTTTCTTCAAAATAACGAGCCATGTAGTTCGGGTATTTACCACGAGCATGCATGTCCGTGAAGAAGAGGTTAATCTGATTCTCGTGTTGAGCCAGACGAACATCTACCGGATTACATGTTGCTGCATAAGTTTCCATACGAGCAAGCATACAACCCACTTGGGAACCAGGCATAATCTCGTGAGCAAGCTTCGTTACCAATGCACTTGCTACAAATTGGTGATGCAGCGCTTGATAAGTGGTTTGCAGTTTGTTATCCACTTTATCGATCAGAATGCCGCCGCCAGTGTATGGGCTGAACAGCATTACGTTAATTTCATTAAACGTCAGCCAGTATTTCACTTTATTTTTATAACGGTTGAACACCGTTTCTGCATACCGAACATAGTGCTGGATTACTTCACGGCCAGCCCAGCCGTTATATTTTTGCGTCAAGCCAAGCGGTGTCTCATAGTGAGACAATGTAACGAGCGGCTCGATGCCATATTTCAACAATTCGTCAAATACTTCATCATAGAATTTCAAGCCTGCTTCATTCGGCTCTTGATCATAACCGTTCGGGAAAATACGTGCCCAGTGAATGGACAAACGGAATACTTTGAAGCCCATTTCAGCGAACAATGCAATATCTTCTCTAAAGTGATGGTAGAAATCGATACCAAAACGTTTCGGGAAACGTTCTTCAAATTTGCCGGAGAGGATCTCTTCGATTCGGGAAGAGGATATTTCCATAGCATGTCCGCCTGTACGCTTCTCTTTGGGAACATGAGCGATCATGTCCGCTGTGGAGAGGCCTTTGCCGTCCTTATCGAATGCACCCTCCAATTGATTGGCAGCTGTAGCGCCGCCCCATAGGAAGTTTTCGGGGAATCCTTTTTTTGCCGTGGTCATGAACAACAACCTCTTTTCGAAATTTATTTTGGTTTTTCCAGGTAAAAAACTGTAATTTAGAGCAGAAAACAAGAAAAACCTAAACTCAAGGTAAAATAGCACCAAAAAAGGAGCTTTCATTTCACCATCAGTTTAGGTTTTGCCTGTCTTCACAGTTACAATCCATCAAAAGATGTTATTGCATATTCTGTTGTGTTTGCTCTTGTAATGTAAGCGTAACATATCTATTTTGCAAAATCAACTTCACTGGATCAACTGATCGTTCACACACTCTCACCATCGAAAAAATTAACGTGGCATACGCATAATCGCTGCCCTTAATGCCTGCGCTCCCTCCTCCGTTTCCAGGTAAACAGCGGGACTTTGGTCCCCTAAAGCCGGGATATCTTTCGCCATCCATTCAAAAGCGTACTCCCCCATTTCACACAAAAGCACCCGACTTATATCTGCCGGAATCCCTTGTAATCGCGCACGTTCTACCCACGCGGGGTCCAACTTTTGTCCAAGTTCTTCAAACAGTTCGGAAAATGAGTCCCAGCTTGTATGATTAAACTCCTTTAAATAGATACCTTTCATACTCATGTAATTTCACTCCCTGGATTGCAATTAATAACACCGAAGTCCTATCTGACACAATTCATCCTTAAGCCGCTTGAATCCGTTTCTGTAACAGGTAGACTTAATTTTAAATGTTTTTCGGGGGAAAGAACAGTCAAGGAGGATTCAATAATGACTCAGGAAGAAAACACATCCGGTTGGGATGCGATTGATCAATCCATGCGTGAATTGTATGGGGAACAAGAGCCAAAACACTACGGCACTGCCCTTCCGTATATTCTTGGAGGTCCCGATCCACTCGATGGCATTAGCGTTTATGCTGTCGATGACCCTATGCCTCACTGGCATTTTGTTACCTACGGTTTCTCAGAATTATATGAAAAAGAGATGCATGATGCATCCAAAAGCGGGTATGGATTTGAAATCACCTTTCGTCTTACACGCAGTGAAGCAGAGACTGATCCGCCAGCCTGGGCGCTGAATCTGCTACAGAATGTAGGACGTTACGTGTTCAACAGCGGAAATATCTTTCAGCCAGGAGATTACATGGACGCCAATGGCCCCATCTGTCTGGAATCCGATACTTTGCTGACTGCTCTCTCGTTTATTGAAGATCCGGACCTACCCGCGGTCTCAACGCCTAATGGTTCAGTGCAATTTATTCAGATGGTTGGCATTACAGGTCGGGAACTGGAAATGATTCAAAGTTGGAATGCTCATGGCTTCCTGTCTGCCTCCTCCATGTTCATGCCCAAATATGTGACGGATCTGATGAGAAATTCGTACGCAGATATTCCTTCGGTTATACAAGCGGTTGAGGATGGAATGGAACAGGACGGGTCCAGCACAGCATTTTTATTCATACAACAACTGGCTTGGGAATCTCCTCGCAAAAAATTGCTGCAAAAATCGGTTCCGGCCAAACTCCAGCTTGGAGCCAAACAAGCCGTATTAGTTGGCACCATCCTTCGTAGCCGAATTTCGAAAGGTGCCTCTCTATCCTTGATCGGACCTGATACTAATATTCTGTTCGAAGCAGGAGAACAGCCAGCCGTATTGGAATCGGACAGACAAGTTACCCTGACGGTGAACAAACAAATTGTTGATGAGCTGGCAGAGAACCTTCGCCCGTTTGAAGGGACATTTGAGATAACTTCATTGGATCGTATTATCGTTCAGATTGTTAGAACAGAAATCAAAGACCAGGAAGGACACGTCATTCAAACGATTGGATGAGAACTGTGCAGCAAGGAGGAAACAACATGCCTGCCATTACATTTGCCTCACGACACGAAGAGTCTCCGAATTGCTCGCATGCAGCAGGAACGGCTCCGTTCGACTATTTACCAAAACCCAGTCTGGACAGGCTTCGTAAAATCAATCATTTCCTGATTCATGCATTCCAGAACAGTATCTCGGTTATCCAAGAGAATTTAACGGGCACTTATCTGTTTCTACTCACAGATAGCAACGGTGTGCTCCTCTCGATGAATTACAGTTCAGATCTTAAAGCTGTAGTAGAAGATTCCCCCATTCGTCCGGGCATGTTCTTCACTGCACAGAGCTGTGGAGTTAACGCCATATCTGTAACGATGGACAGCAACGAGCCTGTAGTGCTGCTGCCCGAGCAGCATGAAAGTCCTTATTTTCAAAGCTGGCATTGTTACGCCGCACCTCTGTTCATGGGATCGCAACATGTAGGTTATCTGGATGTGTCCACCATTAATGCAGATATGCAAGGTGAACTGATCGCCATTGCCAAGCTAATTCCAGCGTACATGCAGAACTGTTATCAGAGTCAACAGACTGCTGAAGTGTGCGACAAACCGGCGGTGGAGTTCACCGAGCGTCAGTTAACCATTCTGGAGATGATAGCCGGAGGCCTCACGGTAAAAGCCATTGCTTTGAAATTAAAGATCAAGGAATGCACCGTGAATCATCACAAAAAAGTGATTTTTAACAAATTAGGTGTGCAATCCAGCACAGAAGCTGTTTCAATTGCCAGCCGAATGTCTTATGTATAGAAGACCCCTATAGATTCCTATAGGTAGTATATGAGAACGTTTGTGCTACAATTTAGGAAGCAGGCAACATGTAGAGAGAGAGAGAGAGAGAGAGAAACAAACACACACACATTTCAGGAGGGTAATATGACAATTCCAAAAAAAGCTTCTTTATTCGCCATGCTCATTATGATTATGCTGGTTGCAGCCGCTTGCGGTGACAAAGCAGATAACACAGCCGAAACAGAAGAGACTACCCCGACAGAAACAACGACTGGTACTGATTCTGATACAGCGAATACAGAAGAAACAGAGAACACAGAACCAGCAAGCGAAGAGCCCAAAGAAACTGATAATTCCCAAGACGTTGAGCTGGGGACTACGGAAAAAGGTTCTTACACCAATGACTATTTCGGCGTATCTCTGAAATTCCCGGAAGCATGGGAGTTCCAGGATGCTGCAGGCATGAATGAGCTGACAAGTGCTTCATCCGAAGCGATTGCTGGTGATGATGAAACGAAGAAAAAACAAATTGAACTGTCTCAGACCAAAACATTGAATCTGCTTATGGCTTCAAAGTACCCATTGGACGGAGGTCAAGTTGGCCCTTCCGCTATGGCCATTGCTGAGAAAGTAAGCTTGTTGCAAGGCATTCGTACAGGTAAAGACTACCTGGAAGCAACCAAAAAATTCATGGTGGATAGCCAGTTCCCTTACGATTATAAGGAAATGACAACGGAAACCATCGGTGGTAAAGAGATGGATCTGATGCAAATCACGATGGATCCAGGTGACGGTTCAACCGTTACTCAAGATTACTATAGTACAATTATTGAAGGATATGCTTTCAACTTCATATTCACTTACGTGGATGATAAGACCAAAGCCGAGATTGATACCATCAAGAAATCGGTTCAATTCAAATAATCGCTTTTGATTACTGCCATTATACGAAGAACATATAACTCAACCCCGATAACGATCTGTGGAGATCATCGTCGGGGTTCTTTTGTCGATGAAACAGACTATATATTGCACTATCTAACTAGATATGGCTACCCAGTGCCCTTCCGTGACTTCTACCCACTTGGAATGTTCCAGATTATAACGGTCCTCTACTTCAACATTTTCTCTTGTTGTTTCTTTGACAACATGTCTCTTTTTCTTCGCTTCCACCGCCGGATCAGGCACGGGAATAGCAGATAGCAAAGCCTTGGTGTAGGCATGTTGCGGGTTGGAATAGAGTTCTTCACTCTCGGCCAGCTCTACAATTTTCCCATTATACATCACCGCCACTCGATCACTGATATGTTTAACCATGGACAAGTCATGCGCGATGAAGAGATACGTCAATCCGAGTCGCTGCTGCAACTCTTCAAGCAATTGTACGATCTGAGCCTGTATCGACACATCCAGTGCAGACAATGGCTCATCACATACGATGAATTCAGGTTCCACAGCCAGAGCTCGTGCAATACCGATCCGCTGTCTCTGCCCACCCGAGAATTCATGTGGATAACGCTGCGCATGGGTAGGATCAAGACCTACCATCTCCAGTAATTCCTCCACCCGCTTCTCTCGCTGAGCGGCATTACCTGCAAGTTGATGAATATCAAGCGCTTCTCCAATGATATCCATAATCCTCATTTTGGGATTCAGAGATGCATAAGGGTCCTGGAAAATAATCTGCATATGTCTACGCATCGTTTTCATCTCCGAAGCCGACAAACGATTGAGTGGGACTCCTTTAAACAGTACATCTCCACCTGTTGGCTCATGCAACCGCAGAATGGCTCGCCCCGTGGTTGATTTTCCGCTACCGGATTCCCCTACAACGCCAAGCGTCTCTCCTTGACGAATATGAAAACTGATATCATTAACAGCCTTTAAGGTATTGCCTTTCCCCAGATTAAAATGTTGTCTGAGTGATTTCACCTCAAGCAACGGCTGATCATCCTCCAGATCTCTCGGGACCAACGATACCGGTTTTGGCTTTTTCTTCTGATCCAGACGTGGTAATGCATTCAGAAGTCTGATCGTATACGGGTGTTTGGGATTAGCAAAAATCTCTGTTGTAGTCCCGGTTTCCACGATCTGCCCTTCTTTCATAACAACAACCCGATCACACATGCCTGCCACTACGCCCAGATCATGCGTGATCAGGATAATCGATGTGCCCAGTTGGTCCTGCATATCTTTCATCAAATTCAGAATCTGAGCTTGAATTGTAACGTCCAGTGCGGTTGTCGGCTCATCAGCAATGAGCAATTCAGGACGACAAGCAAGTGCAATACCGATCATGACCCGCTGGCGCATGCCTCCGGAGAATTCGTGCGGATACTGGTTGTAGCGGATTTCGCTGCGAGTTATCCCCACCCGCTCCATCATCGCGATCGCCTGTTTCTTGGCTTCCCTTTTGGATACCTTCTGGTGTTTGATCAGACTCTCGGAGATCTGTTTCCCTACTTTAATAGTCGGATTAAGAGAACTCATCGGGTCTTGAAAGATCATGCCAATATCACGCCCACGGATGCTCTCCATCTCTTTCTGCGTTTTATTCGCCAGATCGACCCCTTTGAACAGAATCTCTCCATTTTTCATCTGTGAAGGCGGCGATGCAAGCAGCCTCATAATGGAACGTGCGGTTACACTTTTTCCGCTGCCCGATTCGCCTACAATGCCCAGTGTCTCGCCTTTGCGCACTTCAAAACTCACTTCTCGCACTGCCTGAAACTCACTCTCTCCAGAATGAAAAGAGACCGATAGATCATTAACTTTCAATAAAGGTTCCATATCATCACCAGCTCTCATCCGTTTTTCCCATTCACTCATCTCATATGTATACCATTTAATTCCTTGACAATTGTTTAGACCCTAAATAATATATACTATATCAATCGGAATAATGCAATTTAAACCTGAATGAAAGGAGGCACGCTTGGTTTGAATCTTGCAGAAAGCAGCAGACTCTCGCGGTTGGTGCACAATTTAAGTTTTATTTATGGCAAAATGCTGCTTCATCCTTCCTACCGATATGTTCTGTTCATTCTTGGATTACCGATCAATCTGGTCGTGTTTCTAATATGGCGTTCGAATCGAAAAAATGACGGCTGGGTAGCTGCCAGGCAGACGGCTGAGCAAGAACTGCTCGCTTCTTCCTATCGGAACAAGATGAAGTTGGAAGTCGAAGAACAGCTGCGACGCAAACATCGTTTTTTCCAGCAGCAGGTCAGTGAGGAAGAATTCAGACGTCAGACCGAGGAATGGTTGGAAGAAACGGTTCAGAAAGAGTTGAAGGAGCGGACTTCTCGCATACTTCAGGAACAGGGAAGTCAACGTCTTACGATGGCCGATACATTCCACACCCTTATCGACAAACCGTGGTTTTTCGCGATATCCATTATTCCTGGCTGTCTGATGTATGGCATCCTCTTTTTGTATGGAAATCCTTATCTAAAGTACATATTTGAAAGAATACTGATGACGGTATTTGTCATTCTGGGCGTAGCCACACTCGTATTTACGATTTTGTATATGTCTCCGTTCAACCCGGCAGCTAACATTCTCGGAGAGACAGCAACGCAGGAACAGATTGCAGCATTCAATCAGGTGTATGGCTTGGATCAGCCTTATCTCACACAGCTCTGGAACAATATTAAGGGAGTTGCTCTCTTCGATCTTGGCAAGTCTTTTGCAGGAAATGAAGACGTAACAGCAACGATTGCAAGAAAGTTTCCAATTACATTGACGCTGGCGGTCATCTCCCTGCTATTAGCACTTGTCATTGCATTACCCATCGGTATCATCTCAGCGATTAAGCCTAATTCATGGTTCGATTATACGTTTATGTTCATCGCTCTGATTGGATTATCGATCCCGAATTTCTGGCAAGGACTTATTTTTATTCTGAACTTTTCGATCAAATTGCAGTGGCTTCCCGCCACCTTCAACCCGCAAAATTGGCTGTCGATCATTATGCCAACCATTGTGCTGGGCACAGGACTTACGGCTGCGGTGGCACGGATGACCCGGTCTTCTACACTGGAAGTCATTCATGAGGATTATGTGATGACTGCCCGTGCCAAGGGGTTAAGCGAACGTCAGGTCATGCTGAAACACGCTGTACGCAATGCATTGATTCCAATCGTTACTGTGGTTGGACTTCAATTCGGAGCCATGCTCGGCGGGGCAGCAGTGACGGAGAAAGTGTTTAATATCAGCGGTCTCGGCAGCTATATTGTGGATAAACAATTCATCCCCGATATTCCGAGTATCATGGGCGGAGTAATCTACACAGCAATTACGATCTCCATTATCAATGTAGCGGTTGATCTGCTGTACGCTTTTATTGATCCAAGAGTGCGCTCCAAGATGAAACAATATTAAAGTGTGTGTTGAACTACCTCTTAAAGCAGGTGTAATATGACAAACTCGTCCTTAACACAAGAAATGCGTTTCCGGCTTAAGTCTTCTCGAGAATACAGTCAGGCCAGCTTCGCTTGGATCACGTCCCTTCTCTTGACTGCCTTGTTGCTGTTCAACAGTTATGACTGGAGCGGGCAGACGTTCAAACCATTTCTGCTAACGATACTTGGGATCTATGTATTCTTCACACTGGTCCAAAGTGTCATCACCCTTCTGATTCGAAAAGACTTGATCCGTACGGGTACGATCTCTACTTTGACCCGCAGGTTAGCCTGGGTTCAGCTACTTGCCATCATTTCTGGCAATATATTTATCGTAACGGCAGCCTTTCATCTGATTCGAAAAGCCAGGAATGTGGAGTACACCTTTGCGGTATATATGCTGTTAACCCAGCTGTTCGTCATCGGTGTATCTGCGTTAAATGTTTTCAAACCTTATGTGGCTGATAACTTTTTGCCAGCCATGGCGGTGCTCATATTTATTCTGGTCATCGACCTGGTCGTACTGATTATCTTATCCCGATATAACGCGACCTCTACCCTCCCTCGCTGGATGATCGGTGTCAGTGTAGTACTGATTCTGACCTCGATCACAGGCAATGTATTTGCTCTATTGCTCGGCATCTCCATTATTGGGCGCATTCGCAGACAGGGGAAACAAAAATCAAACTTCTGGAATGATCTGTGGGAGCGACTTGCTCCAAATATGACTGCCATGTCCGGTTTGTTTTTTATCATTTTTCTGTTCTCGATATCGATTTGCAGCTTTTTGACCTTTGACTACAGCATGGCTGTGGAAAATAACTACTCGGCGCTGCTCCAACCGCCTTCCCTTGCGTATCCCTTGGGAACGGACGACTTCGGACGATGTTTATTTTCCCGGATTGTATTCGGTGCCCGGATCTCCTTGATCGTAGGATGCATGTCGACCATCATTCCTGTGTTGATCGGTGGAGTCCTCGGAGCATTCTCCGGTTTCTACGGAAGGCGTACGGATAACATCATCATGCGGCTGCTGGATATTCTCTATGCGATTCCGGGAATTCTGCTCGCCATTGCCATTATTGCGGCGTTCGGAGCCAATACGGTCAATCTCATTCTGGCGCTGAGTCTGGGTTCGATCCCAACTTACGCCCGTACCATGAGAGCCAGTGTGCTCTATGTATCTACTTTTGAATTTGTGGAAGCTGCACGTGCACTGGGGTACAACAATCGTACGATTATTTTCAAACACATTATTCCCAACTCCCTTGCGCCCATGATTATCAAATCCACACTCACGATTGGTGGAGCTGTTATTGCTACCAGCAGTTTGAGTTATCTGGGACTCGGCGTGGAGCCGCATATTCCGGAATGGGGTAACATTCTGAAGCTCGGCAGTACATACCTGGAGACCCACTCTTATCTGGCGATTTATCCAGGCTTGGCTATTATTCTGCTGGTTCTTTCGTTTAACTTTCTCGGTGACGGTCTGCGTGATGCGCTTGATCCCAAGCTGGAAAAGGCATAACTGATTCGTCGTTGAAATGAATGATATAGAAAAAAGAAATCACACATCACACATTCAAGATATGGAGGGTAATCCCATGAAAAAACGTACACTGATCTCATTACTATTAATTCTCGTCATTGTGATTTCCGGTTGCAGTGTAAAAACGAAAACCGAATCCCAGGCGGAGACCACACCAGCGGATACAACAGAAACTGCACAAAAACCGGCAGACATTGAACTGCTCGCCATGAGTTCTTCCGAAAATGATGTAAACATTGTCCGCGACCAACTGACTAAAAACGGCTTCAATGTGAAACTGAACCTGCAGCCGGATTACGGCAGCTTCAAATCCCAGCAGGATGCAGGGAATTATGACATTGCCTTGTCCAGCTGGACAACGGTAACGGGAAATCCCGATTATGCGGTGCGTTCCCTTTTCAAAACAGGTGGAGATTACAGTATCCTTGCGGATGGGGAACTTGATAAACTCATCGATCAGGCAGCTACTCAAACTCCGGATGAGTACAAAGACACGTACAAACAATTGGAAGATCGCTTGGTAACAGATCAAGCGTATATCGCGCCTTTGTATATTTCCCTGAAAAGTCAGGCTGTGAACCAAGACATTCTGAATGTCGACACCGTTCGTCTCTCCAAATCCCGCGCCATGGCTTGGGAACCGATTGAGTTCAAGGACAGCTCCAAAAATGCCACAGACCCCTTGATTCTGACGCAAAGTGCATCCGTACTGACTTCCCTTGATCCAATCAAAGGAAACGACGGCTCCATCAACCAGTTGAACACCAATATGTATGTACGTCTCGTTAACTTGACGGATGACGATCAGCTGACAGCAGATGGATCACTGTCCCATAACTTTAGTATTGCTGAAGGTAATTCGGACTACTACTTCATTCTCAGAGACGATATCAACTTTGCGAAAATTGATAACAAAAAAGCTGTAGATACAGGAGAACGTGTCGGTGCAGATGATGTGATCTTCTCCCTGGATCGTGCTAAAAATAAAGATTCCGTTCCGGATCACCGGACGTACAGTCTGCATGAACACATCAAAGAAGCTGAGGTTGTAACGGATCTGAGTGCATTACAATCCATTAAACAATCCAGCGGTAACGGCACAATCCTCGAAGCATTGGAACAAGGATTGGGCAGCAAAATTACAGAACTCGTGACGGACAAAACCAAAGCAGATAATAGCGCAGGTAAATATCAGGTCGTTAAACTGACCACAACTGAACCTTTCCCGCAAGTACTGAACTACCTGGCTCACCAATCTGCGGGTATCGTGTCCAAAAAACAGGTGGAGAGCATCAACACATATGATGTAGCTTCCTTTGACGTCAACAAAGATATTCCTTACGGTGATCAGAACACGGTGACTGAAGGCGCAGCATACAATAACACCCTTTATACCAGCGGACCTTATATTTTGTCTTATAAAAATGACTATGAAGGTGTATTTTTAAAAAATCCGGCCTACCGTAAAGGTACGGAAGATGAGCCAAAAATTGCTCAGGTTAACGTCCGATTCATCGCGGATGCAGACAGCGCACTCTCTGCTCTTCGCAGCAGTGAAATTCACTTATACTACGGTGTACCTGAAACCAAGTATGACATCATCGAAAATGACAGCAAACTGAAACTGCAAAGTCTGCCAAGTAACGCTGTCTCCTATCTGTTGTTTAACACGGCCAATCGTGAAGTTGCCAAGAGCAGTGACCTGAGAAAAGCCGTGCTGTACTCCATTAATCAGGATGAGATTTTGAGTTTCTACAAGAACAATAAACTCAAAGCATATTCCACAGTAAGCCCGCTTGTTCAGACCGGGAATGAATTGAAAGCTGATCCTGCAAAAGTAAAAGAATTCTTGAGTAACTACAACGCCTCCAAGTAAACGTACAACAAAAAAAGGTTGTCACCAGGATCATCTATTTGATCCTGATGGCAGCCTTTTGTCATTCTTCCAGCACACGGCAATCTGCCAGAACATCGGGATAGTTTCGCATGCTGTCTTCATCAGTAATTTTACGAATAACTTTGCATGGTACGCCTGCTGCAAAAGAATGCGGTGGAATATCACGAGTCACCACGCTACCTGCTCCGATCACACAGCCGTCTCCAATCGTTACGCCCCCGCACACTGTGACGTTTGCCGAGATCCATACATCGTTTCCAATCGTGACCGGTTTGGCATAACATAGTGACTTCACATCACCGTTCTGGTCCACCATCCGTCTCCGCTCGCTGGCAATCATGGGGTGAATGGGAGTAACAATCGTGACATTGGGTCCAAAACTGGTATAGTCCCCGATCGTCACTTGCGCGTCGTCTTGTATCGTCAGATTGTAATTACCGAAGAAGTGATCGCCTATTCGGGTATGCACACCATAATGAAAAAAGATGGGGCCTTGCATGAATCCGCCTTCTCCAATCTCTCCCAGTAGCTGTTGCAATATCTGATTCCTTTCCTCAGTCTGTTCTTCAAAGGTCTGGCTGTAACGCTGACTGAGATTATGGGCTCGCCTTTTGATGATCTTTAATTCCGGATCACTTGGACTGAACAACATGCCCTTCATGATTCTCTCTTCTTCACGCATCACGAATCCTCCTCTACAAGAGTTAGCTTATAAAATAAAAGCCACAGACATGACCTGTGGGTTATAAGGCTTCTGATAGAATGCCTGACTTCAACGCCTGAAGCACCATTCCCCTTAACCCAGCATCAAAATCATGTTGGAACGAATCCTGATGTACAATCTCGGGCAATGACGGCATGGGGTGATCCTTCCCGTACTGCTTCCACGCCAAATCCAGCTCTTCTCTCTCCACCCGTTCCTGATAAATGACAATCTGGTGCGGGGCAACGACGGCATTAATCGTTTGCAAGATATGACATACCTGCACTACAAAATCATCTTTGCTCATGTCACGTTTCCAATCAGGTGAATAAGGAAGATACTTGATCTCACCAAACATCCCGTTTTTCCCACGGATTATCTGTCCATTCAACATCATGCCCATACCCGGCGGATATCGGTTTGGAAAATAAATTCCTGCTACACTCTGTTCCTTCATATCCGCATGCTGTGTACAGTATCCGCTAATCGCTGCATTAACATCATTCTCCACGAGAACGTTCAGTTGGAACTCGCTCTCGATCTCCCGTATCAGATGTGAATGGATAAGCTCTTCATGACTGCTCACCGTGATGTCCCCATCCACGGCTTGCCCCGGAATACCGATGCCGATCATATCAATGGAGGGATACTCCTTAATGAAACACGCAATAAGTTGCAGCATATGCTGTTTATCAAAAGCAGGCAAGATACTCTCTTCCTTCAGCACAACCTTATTCTCCAGATTCATGACCGTTGCCGAAATCAACTCCTGGCCTTTCATCTCTTTGATGTAAAGAACCAAAGCAAGCTTAAAGTTATAATTATATCGATATGCCTGAGCAGGACGACCACCGTTAGAGGGAACCACTTTATCCTGGAACAACTCTCCGCCATCACATAATTCCTGAATCAGCGCATTAATGGTAACAACACTAAGATTGGTGAGTGAAGCTAATTGCGGTTTGGTCGCCGTCTCGATCTGCTGCATGACTTCACGCACATTGTTCAAATTGATGTATTTCATCATTGTAGCGTTGGCTTTTTTCATAACCCTCTCGTTTCTACTCTGGTTCAATTGAGCCAAAGCAATGGTATGGATGTCATTTCACACCATATCATAACATAATGCCTTACTTGAACACATGAGTTCCATCGTGCTGGCAATGGATCGGAATCGGCAGAACTACTTTGTTCACTCAAACAAATCATCCATTGACTTCACAGGCTTCACTTCCATCGGCTGCTTGGACAAGGCCATATTGGCATAGGTACCTGCCCATATTATAACTGCCATAATAACGTATACCATCCATACTTACCTCCCTGTTTCCTGCGGATTATGATTTTGCGATACTTATCATATGTGACTATTATTCTAATTAATAAATATACTTTATAAAGTATATTACGTAAGTATGCGAGGATAATAGTTCTTTGTCAATATGATTTAGATTTATCCGAGCCCTTTTCAGTCCAAGAAAATTGGAACGCATTACTACAACAACACGTATCATCTCGATGCTCATAAAAAATAACTGCCAAAAGAATCATTCAACGATTCTTTCGGCAGCCGTTTGTTCAACATACGAGCAGTTTATTTCGAATAGATTCGCTGTACCCCAGGCAATAAGGTCACAACTTGAATACCCACTCCCCATGCAAAATAGACCAAGTGAATAACAGAGACATCCTGAATCCAGTACACCTGCGCCATAATCCAAATGATGAGAGCAAACCCCGTATACAACGAAAAAGTCCAAGCCCAATAGCGGTCAGGATAGAGATTCAGTCTCTCTCCCAGCCCCCAATGAACGTAACAGATGAGCGAAATAGCAATTATTGTAGGCATCACGCCAAGTACCAGCAATAAGATGATCCCCGGGAACAAAAAACTGGCAAGAGGATTATACTCAAACCCTCTAGTACCATTCTCACACATGCCACGTATTGTTCCTGTGCTTCTTTTCACTATATAGATCTCGAAAATCATTCGTAATGGAAAAACTTGATAAAAGAACGTACGTTCGGTATAATGGGATTATCCTGAATAAGCGAGAGGCAGATATGGACGACAAATTTATTAAGGAATTACGCGAGATTAGTCGGGATGACAGACGAAGATCGGAATTTATGATTCAAGGTTTGAAGGAAACACTGCAAGAACGCAAAGAAGAAGGCATACTTAAGCGCTGGATACGGCGTAAGAAAACAGAGAAAAAAATCTCTCAAAGATTTAATCAAGATCCTCACTCGGATCAAAAGTAACAATATAAAAAGGAGGCGGAATACGCCTCCCTTGCTATTTACATAAGTGAATTATTTAGAATTCATTAGTTGTGACTTAACCCATAAGTTTGCCAAAGCACACATTTATGCTTCTAAATAAATCAAATCCTAGCTGAACTTGGTTCCTCTTAAGCTTACTTGCCTCTTGCCAGTTAGCTAAATGAAAAAAGAGCAGCCTGCCATCCTGCAGTCTGCCCCGTGCTTTATGAACTAACGTTTACCGTTAGCTTATAAGTAAGGGTCTCTATAGCTCTTTTACCATCTTCACAACTTCAATTTCATAATTTAAATGCTTATAGAAATTTACGGCACGAAGGTTATTGTTAAAGACATTCAGTATAAGCTGTCGATAGCCTTTTTGCCTTGACCACTCTTCTGCTTTGGTCATGAGTCCCTTGCCGACCCCTTTTCCTTCTCCTTGTGGAGAAACCGCAATCGCCACAATATAGCCTTGTTCTATATCGTTCAATTTATCTTTATGCGGCTGTACTTCAAGGAAACCCAGTAGCTCTCCTGTTTCATCTTCCGCCACAAAAATCTCCGTACCAGGAGAAAGATTGTCTACTGATTCTTGGGCTAGGCTGAGCTGTGATTCTTCCATTTTGTCTGGATCACGCCAGCTCATCAGCTCAAAGTCCATAAATCGTAAAGCCAGACTTACAATGAAATCTTTATCGGACTCTTGAAAAGCTCTAATCTGCATACACTTACCCCTTATATATAATATAAATTATGGAATACCTGTTCTAATCTTAATATTAATGCCGTTATTTCTCCCAAGCTCGACCAGTCGACCTTCAGGAACTTCATTCAAAATAAACTTTCCAAATTCACTAATCTCTTTTTTCTTTGCAAGAAGTACAGTAATCTGTTCAAGATGCTTCATAGTCTCGTTTAGATTATGTACTTGGAAATTTAACATCACTTTTTGTTCTGTTGGAAAATAACTGTCATTCTCGATAAAGACTGTACCTTTTTTATAACTTCAAGATTCTTAGTTCTCCAAAATACTCCTCCGAAACCTTATATCATCGTATCTAACTCCTGTCTATCATCAAATTTTTAGCTATCCGATTACATTAAATATTCGAGGTTTAAATTAAAATACCTTTTTCAACTATCCTGCCCGTTAGTTGAACTCAAGCAGACAGCCGACTATTTAGCCGGCTGTCTACTTGAGTATCATTATGAGTTCTGTGCCTGATTTATCTAATTCAGCTTTTGATCTACCCCGTATTACGGCAGAATGGCAAAGGATCGAACTGGAAAACCAGAAGCTTTCTCCGCTTTGGGTACAATATTGAAAATAACAGCGCCCTTGGCCGGCACCTGATCCAGGTTTGTTAACAGCTCAACTTGATATGTATCCTGGGCAAGTACATAATATTCTGCGAGAAGTGCTCCATTCTTCTGATAATCCACCGCTGAATCCGTGTCAAAGGTTTCATGACCGATCGCCTGTATTTTTCTTTCCTCAAATAAAAACATGAGCGCACTAACCGACCATCCGGGTGCATGACTGTT
Source organism: Paenibacillus sp. FSL H7-0940 (assembly GCF_037979415.1). Lineage (NCBI taxonomy): Bacteria > Bacillati > Bacillota > Bacilli > Caryophanales > Paenibacillaceae > Paenibacillus > Paenibacillus sp. FSL H7-0940. Next base: position 480,800 of record NZ_CP150280.1, on the reverse strand, counting down.
GCCCTTATCATCCTTGTTATCAAATGTTTCATGGTTAGGCCAGCGTTTGCTCCAATCGGTACGTAAGGCTACAAAGCTTCCAGCTTCAATCACGCCATGCTGTCTTTCAAATTCAAGAATATGCTCCACATCCAGTGTGAAATCCGGATTGTTCTCTACTTCGGCGGACTGGTCAATGACCACAAGTGGCAATACAAGCTCCTTCAAACCTAGTTCATCCAGATACCGGGTATCCCGAACGAAGTGGATCGGCGCATCAAGATGTGTCCCGTATTGACCCGGGAACTTGAAGCTCTGGGCAAAGAAACCTTGATCGTGATCAAACAGTGTATCGAATTGTGCTGCCTCAAAAGCTGAAAAATGTGGAGAGCCTGGACCAAACGTATGGGTCAGATCCACCCATTTCTTTTCTTTTAACAATTGAATGGCTTGAATGAGTTCGTTGGACATCCTAATCACCTCATGCACAAAATGGAATAAATTTCTCCTATTATATCTTATTCCACTACAATTGGGGAGCAGTCCCTATATTGGTTCTTAGGGCTGTTAATTTTCAAATTTAAAAACTTCACTGACCGTAGATGTCAGTGAAGTTAATTTATAATACAAGAGTAATCCATTCAATCATGAAAACAAAAGGAGCATGTATGATGCAAACAAAGAACGTATATCTATATGTATTTGATACGATGGCAGACTGGGAGGTAGGATATCTAACTGCTGAATTGAACTCGGGAAGGTATTTCAGGAAAGAGATTAAGCCTTTACAGGTCGTAACCGTAGGCGTGGATAAACATCCGGTAACTACCATGGGCGGATTGAACATCCTTCCTCATATTTCTATTGATGAATGTACATTGAAAGGTGACGATGTCATCATTCTTCCAGGAGGAAACACCTGGATGGATACCATCCATGATCCCCTATTGAAAAAAGTTGCTGCCTCTATAGAAGAGGGTACGGTTATTGCGGCGATTTGCGGTGCGACAGTTGCACTTGCAAAAATAGGGATACTGGATTCCAGACAGCATACAAGCAATGATTTAGAATACCTGAAGATGATATGCCCAGATTATACAGGAGAAACCTATTATGTAACGGAGCCTGCAGTAACCGATGGAAATCTAGTTACTGCATCTGGAATAGCTCCGTTAGAATTTACAATGCATGTGTTAAAGCTATTGAATGTCTTTGCACCAGAAACCTTACAGGCCTGGTACAATCTATATCAGACTCATGAGTCCAAATACTTCTACGAGTTAATGAATTCTATTGCACCTGAATAACCAGTTTCCCCCGGGTATGATGGGTTTCACTCTTCTCATGTGCTTCCCTTACTCCCTGTTGAGTTAGCGGGTATGTTCCATCAATAATCGATTTGAGCTTGCCTTCCGCAGCCAGTTCAGCCAGCTGATCCAGTTGATCCCCTTTGGGCTCCATCATGAAGACGTTGGCCGTTACTCCGGCTTCCTTGGCAAGCTTCTCATCCGGTTGTTCCACCAAAGATACCAGATGCCCGCCAGACTTTAACACCTTGAAGCTATCGCGCTGAATATCACCACCCATGGTGTCCAGCACAACATCATAATCGGAGAGAATCTCCGAGAAATCTTCTTTTTTATAATTGATAAAATGATCTACACCCAACGAACGAAGCAACGCTTCGTTTGATTCACTCGCCGTGGAAGCCACTTCAGCGCCGAGGGACTTGGCAATCTGAATGGCATACGTTCCCACACCACCTGCCCCAGCATGAATAAGTACCTTCTGTCCTTTGCCTAAACGTCCGTGATCCACAAGTGCCTGCCATGCCGTCATCGCCGCTAGCGGGATCGCTGCCGCTTCCTCGAAACTCAGTTGTTCCGGTATACGGGCAATAATATCCGCATCGACAGCAACATATTCTGCATAGGTTCCGAATTGACGCGGACGCGCAAATACCCGATCACCTTCTCTGAACCTCGTGACATTTGAGCCTGCTTCAGCCACAATACCGGCAACATCGCCGCCCAGAATCAACGGAAAATTCTCCGCTGCTTCTTTCATATAACCTTGTCTGATTTTGAAGTCTACCGGATTCACCGACGTGGCATACGTTTGGATTAATACCTGATTCACTCCACATGTTGGCTTGGCTACTTCTTGTTCCTTCAATTGTTCCGCTCCACCAAATTCCTCAATCACAATTGCTTTCATTAGAAATCCCAGCCTTTCCATTGATTATCGTTATACTCTCTCTCCCTTCATTACCCTTTCCCGGCGATCACTTGACCTATTCATTCAAAATTCACAGCAATCTGGGATTCACAAGCCCGTTCAACAATCGTGATATAATGTCGATTATCGATTACGTTAAATCTTAACCCAATAACTGAACAAGCGAGGTAACACGATGGAAGTAGAAGTAAGTACATTACATTCATTTGCGGACAAGGCTCATGGCGGAAACCCCGCAGGTGTTGTTTTACAAGCAGCGCATTTGTCTGAAACCCAGATGCAGGAGATTGCCAGACAAGTCGGTTTTTCAGAGACTGCGTTTGTCATGCCGTCGGATCAGGCTGATTTCAAAGTACGTTACTTCACCCCAAGTGATGAAATCGATCTATGTGGACATGCTACAATTGCTTTATTTTATCTAATGAAGACACAACATCTCGTTAATGTTGGTACATATACACTGGAGACACTGGCCGGTATTCTTAAAGTTGATATCGAAGTCAATGGAGAAGTCTATCTGTCTCAGACGTTGCCGGAGTTTGGGGAGATCGTGGATCGACAGCAGATTGCCGATTCGTTACGTATTTCTATGGAGGATTTGCATTCCGAGCTACCTGTACAGATCGTGTCTACCGGGTTACCCGATATCCTGATAGCTGTTAGGGATGTTGATGTTCTGACCAAAATCGACCCTGACTTCCAGCGTATCTCTGAAATATGCAAGGCTCATCATGCCGTAGGTTATCATGTGTTTACACTCGAATCAGATGCTGAGGACGTTCTGGCAGAATGCCGTAATTTTGCACCGCTTTATGATATACCGGAAGAGAGCGCGACGGGCACATCCAATGGTGCAATGCTCTGTTATTTATCCCAGTACAACCAGCTTTCAGATCCTCATCTTCACACGTACACGATCAGACAAGGGTATACCATGAACCGCCCCTCTGAGATCCGAGCCAGATTAACTTTGAACAGCTCTAATGAAATCACACAGATTCAGGTTGGCGGTAGTGCAATTCATATCAAAAACATTCAAATACACCTCCCTTAGTGGGAGGTGTTTTACGTACTTAGGATATGTAAACTATCTTATGCGAAGCAGTGTAGTAGCCAGTGTTCATCATTGAATTTGTTGTAAAAATCGTAGTACCGCTACCTCCAACTGGTTCAGCCCTGGCTGCTCTATAGGAAAATGGCCTGCCCCTTCCAAGATCACACATTCCTTGTCTACCACCAGACGATCAAAAAAAGATTGGCTGAACCTGATCGGTGTCATGGGGTCCAGTTCAGGGTGAACCAACAGGACCGGACACTGATTGAACTGTTCCGGGCTTACCTCCGGTTTTTTATTAAGGAATGTTCTTAATAATTCCAACGGAATACGTGTAGCTGCCGCTTGTGGATCATTCATAATAAGCCGGGTTAAGTCCTTGTTATTAGTAATCAGTTGCATTCGGGATACCTGTTTGACCGAAATACGTACATGATCCAGCAGACCAGGGAACAGATCCATCATCCGTTTTCCCGCCCGGCTTACCAGAAGATTCGGTGCAATCTGATCTCGCATTTTCGGATTACTCGTGTCTACAAATGTAGTTGCGATCAAACCCTTAACACGCTTACTGCGTGCACTGGTGTGATAGGCAAGCATACCTCCGATGCTACTTCCCAATACAACGATTGGCTTGCCATCTTTTTTGTGTTCCCGTTCGATGAGTGACACAAGCAGCTCTATCCAAAGTTCGTAGTTAATACGTGTACCAGACATTGCGTAACTTAACCCATACGGCGGAAGATCTGGCGATACCACCTCGTATCCATGTCGCTGCAACATGCGGGCATACGGAGCGAGCAACCTGCCATTGCCTCCCGCACCATGAATGAACAGAATTTTGATTGAAGACTCCGACGCAGGCAAGCGATCGATATGCAGATGAACCCCATTTGACTCCCACCATTCTTCCTCAGGAGCTGTATGCTCCCCTAACCTCACTTCTTCCGGGAAAAAGGCCTGATACTGTTTCCAATAGGGATGTGTTGTCTGATATGAAGGCAAACTTTTTTTCATACGTTACATTCTCCTCTTTTTGTATACAAAAAAAAGCCGTACAGTGTACGACTTTTCGTTAAGAATACGTCTATGACCATACTTCTTTTTATAACAACTCCGTATATCTGTCAATCGGGAAACTGTACATTGCCCGGTACGATATATGCACCACCTGACCCATCATTAGGCAGAGCCGGGATCGTGTCATTTAATACCTGACCGCGAATATCGGTAATACGAACGTTTAATTTTTCTTTGCCCAGTCCAGTTCCGAGGAAATGATTATAGTCTTGCTTTTCAAGATTGAGCCACGTGCCATCCTTCTGTTTCACTTCGAACTTCAGCACCGGATATTTGTGATTACGAACCTGAATGGCTGCCCACCACTGACTGCTGCCTTCCTTGATCCGATAAGAGACGTTGCCTTGAATTGGAGCTTTGACCACTTTCCAGCTGATATCGATTTTGCCTGCCTTTGGGTCACCGATCAAGTTAAAGGCATTCGGTGAGAGATCCAGCGCTCCGCTGGCGCCTTCTGGATAAAGGTCTGTTACATAGACGGTTGTTTTGCCTTTAGGACCCTGCACCTCGAGATAGGCTCCCGCTAAAGCGGCTTTGACACCGTTATAATTGAGTTGAAACGGATTAAGTGCAGTAATCTTCATGTCCGCCGGGATGGGATCAAGCAACACTGCACCTCCCGAGTAACCTGAGCCTGTATACGTCGCGTAACCCTGATATGTATCGTTCCATGCAGCAGATGCAGGCAGAGCAAATAATACGAGACTGAGCAACATCCCTGTACCGGCCCATTTTAACCGTTGAAATCTACTTTTCTTGTTCATGAGCTATTCCTCCTCGTCATTCTAACTTCTGTTACATTGAAACATAAGTTGAACTAAAGAATATTTACACTTGCCACTCCGATGACAGAATAACCTTCCGATCACTGTTATCCCCAGATTTTTTGATTCAATTTTACAAAGGTGAAAATCTGTTGATAAAGGCGAACGCTCCGCTTCTTCAGGTTTCTTCTGTCCTCTACGTTCTCGTGTAAATGATCCATTCAACTGCTAGATTTGAATATAACATTATTTTACATAATAACTTCTTATTTTCAATCCCTCTCAACTAAATCACATCTTTAGTCCTGCCCGTGGACTTGAACATTCACGACCACGCACAAGATATGGATACATACCATAATTTGGTGGAATGAGCATAATTACAAGCCGACATTGGGACGATTCCCAATAATAAAAAAACGCCACACCCCGGAGTGATTTCTCTCTCCAAACAGTGTGACGCTTATTAAGCATTACGGTTAAAATTCCCTGGCTGTCCAGCGACAACCGCATCGGCTCATCCTGTTTCCCTTCGTTTCATCCGCTTCCTTAGTCGCTCATACGATGCGTAAATCCGCGGAGATTCTTTTGTCAGGATAGGCCCCAGCACAGCCAGAATTAACACATACAACACGGCAAACGATTGGATGGATGCCATCAGCCCTCCGGCCTTGCCGATGTTCGCCATGATAATGGAGAATTCGCCCCGCGAGACCAGGGTAAAGCCCACATTCAATGAGGCCTTAGGGCTCATTCCAGCCAGTCTGCCAGCGATCATACCTGCACCATAGTTACTGGCAATCGTCAGAATAACGGCAATAATCGTCATCCCAACAGCTCCGCCAAGTGAAGCCGGCTCGATGGTCAGGCCAAAACTGAAGAAGAAAATTGCACCAAAAAAATCTTTGAAAGGCATGATCTGATGTTCAATCCGACTCACATGTCTTGATTCGCCCAACACAAGCCCCATCATCAACGCTCCAATAGCTTCCGCTACGTGCAGCGTCTCCGAGAAACCGGCTACCAGGAAGAGCAGTGTCATGACGGTAAGCAGAAACAACTCTGATGACTTGATATTCAGTGCCTTATCAATATATTTGATGCTTTTCCTGCCAATAATCAGGAACAGCACAATAAACAGCAGGGCAGACAGCGATACTAACAGAACACTTAGGAATGAAGTTGCCCCGCTGAGCACAAGCCCGGTCAGGATAGAGATATGAATCGCGATGAACAAGTCATCGAACATGATCATGCCCATAATAATCTCTGTTTCAGGGTTTGCCGTGCGTTTCAGATCAACGAGCACTTTAGCTACAATGGCTGTAGAAGAGCTGGTCATGATCCCGCAGACAACAAGTGTCTCCTGAAGGGGCAGATCCATGAACCACCCCAACAGCAATCCAGAGACAAAATTCAGGCCCACATAGAACATGCCCCCGGTCAGAATGGCTTTGCCAGACTTTAATAACCGGGAGACCGAGAACTCCAAACCCAGATAAAATAACAAAAACAGAATGCCAAGCCTGCCCATAAATTCAATAAAGGTCGAACTTTCGATAAAACGTAAATCCACTATGCCAATTTGTGGTGCATGTGGTCCAACAGCCATACCAATCAGGATATAGAAAGGAATGACCGAAAATCGTAATCGTGAAGATATCAGCCCAGTAAGTGTAATCAGCGCAACGGCAATTCCCACTTCGAATATGAGCATATCCATAGGCTAAGTCCGTCCATCAGTTAACAATTGTTTGAGATGTTTGATCTGATTCCGTTCACCGGCAACTACAATTGTAGCTCCAGCGGTAAAAGCATAATCCGGGCCTGGATTAAAATGCTTCTCCTTATCCTTGGTCACAACAGCGAGAATTACGGCGCCCGTGGCCTGACGGATATCCAGTTCACCAATCGTCATGCCTACGCTTGCGGCGTGAGGCTCAATCCGTAGCCATTCGATTAACAGCCCTTCAAGCATCACTTCACGCTCATCCTGAAACTTCGGTTTATAGGTCATACCACCAACAATAGCGGCTACCGCCCGGGCTTCATCATCGTCCAGGGTGACAAGAGATACCATATCACCCACCTCTTCAGGTGTATCTCCTGACTCCATATGGAACAGGTCACGTCGCTCGTCGTTATGAATCACTATGACCAAATGCTCACCACTACGGGTATGCAGCCAGTATTTACGTCCAATCCCTGGTAAGTCCGTCTCTTTAAAGTGCATGATCTGCACCCCCTAGCGCCGGCTCGTTCAAGGTTTCGCTTTTCAGCTCGATCCCCGTAATGCGGATTCTCATGGAACCTGATGGTGTATGAACGGACTTAACTTCCCCTTTACTGCCAAGCAGTAATTGACTCCCTACTGGAGAGAGGAAGGAAATACGACCCTCATCAGGATTAGTATCCTCTGGCATGACAATCATGAAAGAATCTGACGTATGAAAATCGAGATATTCAAAATCAATATGACTGCCGATCAATACAGCTGAGTCCAGATCTTCATCAGGACCCAGGAGCAGTTTTTCCACATACTCTGTATATGCAGACAATTGTTTTTCCAATTGTATCCGCTCTGGATCACGCGCGTCGAAATAGGCGTCGAGAAATGTTCTTTTCTCTTCAGCGAATGTAAATAGCTGGCTCACCAGCTTCTCTCTGCAATTATGGCGGGAGGTCCTATGGTTCATAATAAATTTCACCCCCTATACAAGCCTTGTTCTCCATGTTGATTGGCATGTTTCTCTTCATCATCTTGTTTTCCTCCTTTATATTTTAAAAAGATCCCGGGATACGAGACCTTCTTACCATCTTACCAAAACTAATATTTTAATCCAGTATATTCGTCTAACTTGCTTTTTTATTATCATTTGTGGTCATATCTTCCATTTAATAACTTAATTCTTCACATCATATGGTAGATCCATAGAACATTTTAATTACTGCATAAAAAACATTTTATGAATTTTCATCTCGTATTTTTATTTGCTTTCCTGTATATTTAACTACAAACTTTTATTCAATTTATGCAAATAAGCCTCTACAGACTTTAACACAATAAAGGAGTGCATCGAAAAAGTGTCCACGATAACAAAAGAAACTAAAGAGTCCGTTCAAGTTACTGCCGCAGAATATGTTCATTCCGTTTATGAGTCGGTTGTTGCCAGAAATCCGCACGAAGACGAGTTCCATCAGGCTGTCAAAGAAATTCTGGATTCCCTTATTCCTGTTATTGAAGCACACCCTAAGTATAAGAACCATAGTCTGTTGGAACAGCTTGTTGAACCCGAACGTGTAATCACATTCCGTGTCCCATGGGTGGATGATCAGGGCAAAGTTCAGGTTAACCGTGGATTCCGGGTGCAATTCAACAGTGCCATTGGCCCTTACAAAGGCGGACTTCGCTTCCATCCTTCTGTATACTCGGGCATCATCAAGTTCCTTGGCTTCGAACAGATCTTCAAAAATGCTTTGACCGGTCTGCCCATTGGCGGTGGTAAAGGTGGTTCTGACTTCGATCCCAAAGGAAAATCAGATCTGGAAGTCATGCGTTTCACGCAAAGCTTCATGACAGAGCTGTACAAATATATCGGTTCCGATACGGATGTACCGGCAGGTGACATTGGTGTAGGCGCAAGGGAAATCGGTTACATGTTCGGCCAATACAAACGTATCCATGGCGGACATGTGGCAGGCGTTTTGACAGGTAAAGGACTGCTGTACGGAGGAAGCTTGGCACGTAAGGAAGCGACTGGCTTCGGCTGTGTGTATTTCGTGAAGGAGATGCTGCAATCCAAAGGGCTCAGCTTCCAAGACAGCACAGTCGTTGTCTCTGGCTCTGGTAATGTATCCATCTATGCCATTCAGAAGGCACAGGAGCTTGGAGCTACAGTTGTGGCGTGTAGTGACTCAGGTGGCTATATACACGATCCACAAGGCATCAACCTGGATACCGTGAAACGTCTGAAAGAGGTTGATCGTCTTCGCATCAGCGAATACATCAAAGAACACCCGCATGCTACATATACCGAAGGTTGTGAAGGCATCTGGTCTATCCCTTGTGATATTGCTCTTCCATGTGCAACGCAAAATGAGATCGATGAAGAAGCTGCGGCCCTTCTAATCAAAGGTGGCGTGAAGGCCATTGGCGAAGGGGCGAATATGCCTTCCACCCTGGCTGCCATTGACGTCTTCCACGGTGCAGGCGTGCTGTTCGGTCCAGCCAAAGCGGCTAATGCCGGAGGTGTAGCCGTGTCTGCTCTTGAAATGTCACAGAACAGCATGCGGTTGTCCTGGTCATTTGAAGAAGTAGACGCCAAGCTGCATGACATCATGAAGAACATCTACACCAGCTGTGTAGAAGCTGCTGAAGAGTATGGCTGTGAAGGCAACCTCGTAGCCGGAGCGAATATCGCCGGTTTCCTCAAGGTAGCGGATTCCATGATTGCTCAAGGTGTAGTTTAATTTAAATACGTGATTCTCCACGATCAAAGGGCGTTCCCATCCATTTGGGTAACTGCCCTTTTTTCCTTGTCTTCAATTGCTCTAATGGCAAGGCAATGGTAAAGTGGTACTGACGTAATTCCATCTATTTGTACTATTATAAGGAAGTGTTTACATTGTCTAACCAACCATTTGCCAGCACTGCGAGTCCTCATCTTAGCGCAGACTGTGAGCAATGTTTTGGCCTGTGCTGTGTTGCCTTGCCCTATGGCAAGTCATCTGACTTTGCTTTTGATAAAGCCAGCGGCACACCCTGTCCCAATCTGCGCACGGACAATCGCTGCGGTATCCATACCCAGCTTCGGCAGAAAGGGTTCAAAGGTTGCACGGTATACGACTGTTTCGGAGCTGGACAGAAGCTGTCCCAAGTGACCTACGCGGGCAAAGATTGGCGTGATCATCCAGAGTCTGCAAACGAGATGTTCGATTGTCTGCCTGCTTTGCGACAACTTCACGAGTTGCTCAGTTATATGAAGGAAATGATGATGAGACCGGAGACGTCATCCCTTCACTCGGCATTTGGTGAGTTATATGAGGAGATTGAGCGCTTGAGCAATCTGGAGCCTGCGGCACTCCTCCGTCTGGACATCGCCAATTATCGGTCCAGTGTGAATCAACTCTTGGTCCAGGCAAGTGAGATGGTACGCGCGAATGTGCCACCCACCGCTCATGGACAAGGGAAGTCGAAGAATAGTAAAAAACGTACCGGAAGTGACTTTTTTGGTGCCAATTTAAAAGGGGCTGACCTGCGGGGCGCAAGCTTCCGAGGGGCTTTAATGATCGCAGCCGATCTCCGAAATGCAGATACACGAAATGCGGATTGGATTGGCGCGGACTTGCGGGATACGGATCTGGGCGATGCAGACCTGAGAGGTGGCATCTTCCTGACGCAATCCCAAATTAATGCAGCCAAAGGTAATGTGAATACCAAGTTGCCGGATCATCTTAACATTCCCTCACACTGGGTGTAGGGTGCCATTTCCGCAAGAGCACGAGCAGGGATACAGGCAGCATAGTACCTGCCAATTTATATGAATATATGAATCGTATACAGCAACAGCAAAAAAAACAGCTCGTCCTATACATCCAAGGACGAGCTGTTTGTTATAAACTCACTGGAACGAATCAGAATTATAACAAGTCGCGGCGGAGATCTTCAGCCGATTTTGGAGACAAGTGACCGAGCGGAATATCAAATACCGTTTTCGCTCCCTTATGTCCTTCCACGCTCAAGCGTTGTGCGGCTCTTGCATACGCTACAAGTACGCTTGCTGTAAATTCAGGATTGCTGTCGAGTTTCAGACCAAATTCAATAATTTGCTTTTGACCAGCCCCTGTAACCCCACTGCGAATAACAAATCCACCATGCGGCATACCTTCATGCTCGGATTTCAATTCTTCTTCGCTAATAAACGTTACAGTTGTATCGTAATCTGCAAAATAGTTAGGCATCGACACAATCGTCTCACGGATCTCATCCTGATTAGCACCATCTTCTGCTACCACATAACATTGACGCAGATGTTTCTCACGTGTAGACAGCTCTGGTGTCTCCCCTGCACGAATGCGGTTGATTACCTCTTCAACAGGTACAGTATACTGTACACCCGCCTTAACGCCTGGAACACGACGAATAGCATCCGAGTGGCCTTGGCTCACACCTTTGCCCCAGAACGTGTACTCTTTTCCTTCTGGCAGGATGGACTGTGCAAGCAGACGGTTCATGGAGAACAAGCCTGGGTCCCAACCTGTGGAAATGACACTTACGTGACCGCCTTGCTCTGCCGCAGCATTAACTTCTTTGTAGAATTCAGGAATCTTCGCATGTGTATCGAAGCTATCTACCGTATTGAACAACTTGGCGATGGCTGGTGTTTGCTCTGGAAGGTCGGTTGCAGAACCACCACAGAGGATCATAACATCAACCTTGCCTATGTATTGCTCCACTGCAGAGATATGCTCAAAACGTACTTCTGTGCTTTCAGCGACCATCTGCTCCGGATTACGACGTGTAAACACAGCAATCAGTTCCAGATCCTCGTTCTGGGAAATGGCTTTCTCTACACCTTTACCCAAGTTACCGTAACCAACAATACCCACTCTAATCATGTTCAATCCTCTCCTGTCTTCTTCTATAGTTGTCTATTACTCTGTTTATAATGATATAACATAACATGTAACCTGTCAGGTTTCCAGTTCGAAATAAAAATACCTTGCAGCGGTGCAGCAATAATGCGGCTCCGTATGCAAGGTATTATGGCGTTCATTCGTTATTTTAGGAAGAAAAAAGCAGGAAAGAAAAATAGCCCTTATCTTCTGCTTATGATTCTGTCCAGGTCAACGTCAGTTCAATGACGCCTTCCTGTCCCGCCAATGTTCCTCCAATCAAGGACCAGACATCCTGCGTCTCCGGGTCGGTTCCCTGAATGATAATATTTTTGTCATCGATCGTCTGACCTGCATCCGTCAATTTTTTGGCGTTGAAGTAATCTTTATACAGCTGGGATACGGTTTTCATATCTTGTTCAGTGGAGAAAATCACCATCGCCGATTGCTTGCCTTCATTCTCACCAGAATTGGCTAAACGAATTGTTGCATCTTCCGGCAATGGGAAATCACTTGGCAAGTTCTCCGGCAACTCATTGGTTCCAGCAGACGTTTCTTCACCACTATCCGAGTCCGAGTCGGTTGGTGCAGTCGTACCCTCCGTTTCGGTCACTGCACTTGTTGTTGCTTCGCTTGCACCTTCATCAGTCGCTTGTTCACCAGTTCCGGAGGAAACTTCAGTGTCCACCTTCTCCGTATCACTCGGTTCGTCTGCCGCGCTACTGCAAGCACTCAAGGCCACCATCATCGCCAGTGCCGCACAGGCCAATACATATTTCCTTCTCTTCACCATCTGTTACCACTCCTTCTTCTTCGTTTCATGTGCTAATCACGTTCAAACGGCTGGATCACAGGCACCGCATGAACATTATTCTTAACCCATATCACAGATACAGATAATACACTAAGAGACAATAGACAACTGGCTACAAGAATGGACAAGAAGCGGGTGATTACTTTAAACTTTTTCATCCATCCCTCCTCCTCCTGTTCTTCATGTGTTTGTGGAATCATGTTACTCATAGGTCACTGGACGGTGTCACTAATTTCATGATCTCGGCGGCGACAATATCCGGTTGACTGTTATGGATACTGTGTGTCGCTTGTGGAACCGTCAGCTGTGTTCCGTGTCTTGACCATAAAGCAAAATTCGCTTGGTCGGCCTGCCAAGCATGACTGTCCTCATCCGACTCCTCCGAACCGGCTGTGAGGATCGTCAGGGGGAAGCCAAACTTCGTTTTGTTCTCAAGCACACACGCTGCATTTGTTCTGGAATTCCGAACCTCTTCCATGACATTGTCATTGTACGCATGTCTCAGCGTGGATATCGTGACGGCTTTTTTCATCGGTTCCGTTACCAGATTTGGGTCAATGACCAGAGATGCCATCATGCGATCCGATTGCAGCAATGTTCGTGCGATACCTGTTTTCACCAGAAAACGGGACCAATCCATCATCCATTCTGGTGTATTCAAGTCCGTACGACTGTAATACTCTGGGCTTCCGCCATCGATCATGACCATGCCAGCCACTTCATCAGGATACCTTTGCGCAAACCGCAGTGTCTCCAGCGCACCCAGGGAGTGACCGACCATGATGTAAGGTGGACGTTGACCGGATGTTCGCAGCAATTGGTGGATCTCTTCCGAGATGGTATCAACATCACGAGAGTCATCCGTATAGTCGCTGTATCCATACCCGAACCGATCATATACCGCAATTTTCGCCTGTGATTTCAACTTGTCATATAGCGGACTGAAATCCACATACGGATTAGGTGTACCCCAGCCTGAGGCAAACACCACGGTTACCTCTCCTTTGCCAGCGGTGTAGAGGTGCATGTTGCGACCACTCACTTCATAATACTTGCCTGGCGGGGGATAGGACTTCATATCCTGCGTGGATTGATACGCTTCATACGCTGTACCTGCCAGCAGCAAAAGTCCTGTGGCAAGCATGATGCCTCCCAGCACTTTTAACCCTCTCCGTAACCCCTTCTTCATCTTCTCTACCCCTTACCCCAAAGGTTCATCTATATATGTATGCTTCAATCGTACCCAAGAAATAGCGGGATTGAAACAATCCCGAGTCCAGTTCTTTCCCCAACCAAAGTCCAGTGTCCCTCCCCTACCTGTGACGCAAAAAAAACTGCAAATCTCCCATTCAGGAAACTTGCAGTTCATCTATACTTGTATTCTAAAACTCTTACCTCAATCTATCTCACAACGATCCTTACCTATAGTTGCAAAGTAAGACCCACCGGGCAATGATCACTGCCCATCACGTGGCAGTCGATATGCGCATCTGCCACCTTAGGTGCCAATTGATTGGATACGAGAAAATAATCAATGCGCCAGCCGACGTTCCGTTCTCTAACCTTCGGCATATAAGACCACCAGCTGTATACATCCGTACGATCCGGATACAGATGGCGGAAGCTGTCTACATACCCGGAAGCAAGCAAATCAGTCATCTTGCCACGCTCTTCAAGGGTAAATCCGGAATTGCCCAGATTGGGCTTCGGATTCTTCAGGTCAATCTCCTGATGAGCCACATTCAGGTCACCACAGACGATAACCGGCTTAGTCTGCTCCAGTTGCAGAATGTACCGCCGGAATCGATCCTCCCATTCCAGACGGTAAGGCAGCCGGGTCAGATCCCGCTTCGCATTAGGGGTATAGACGTTCACCAGATAAAACTCATCATACTCCAGTGTAATCATCCGTCCTTCCGGCTCGCTGTCCTCCTCCATCCCGTAACGAACGGATAAAGGCTTGATTCGGCTAAATACAGCCGTGCCGGAATATCCTTTTTTGATCGCATAATTCCAATATTGATAAACATCTTCCCCCAGGTCCATCTCAATCTGTCCGGCTTGTAATTTGGTCTCCTGAAGGCAGAAAATATCCGCCTGAGTCTCTTGATAATAATCCATGAATCCTTTGGTAACACATGCCCTTAAGCCATTCACATTCCAGGACACCAGCTTCATATCCTCATCTCCTCACATCTCTCCAATATAGCATGGGCTCATTCAGAGGGACAAGCCTTACGGCTCTGGAATGAGATGGAGTCATTGGAATCCTTGTGGGCTAGCTTGCCTATATTTCGCTTCGTAACTTAGAGAACACCGCAAGGTCAATATATCTGCCTTTCTCAAACTCATGCTGCCGCAGTACACCTTCCTGTTGGAAATCAAGTTTATGTAACAGGTGAATTGACGCCTCGTTCTCCGGTTCAACCTTTGCTTCGATCTTGTTGAGCTGCATGCTTGTGAATCCAAAATGTAACACAGCACGGGCCACTTCCGTCATAACACCGCGGCCCCAGAAAGAGGAACGCAAATCGTATCCAATCTCTGCACGGTTATGTACATCTTCATAGTTCAGGAACCCACAGGTTCCGATCACTTTACGAGTTTCACGGTCTTCAATCATCCAGCGTAAACCCGTGTGTTCCTTGAAAATCTTCGTATACCAATTCATCTCACCCTGTGCATCCTCCAAGGATTCAAAGGGAGTGAATGGCATATATTGAACCACAGCTTCATCGGAATATAACGCGAGCAGATCATGGCTGTCTCCAGCCTCAGCTGACCGGAGGATGAATCGTTCTGTCTGAATTAATGGAAATAGATCAAACCTAAATTGCTCACTCATGCGAGGTCTCCTTTGCAACATTCATTGTAGAAGTCCATTTTACTACACTTGCCTTCATCAAGCTTTTACTATTAATATGTTCTATTAAGGCATTACTGTAGAAAAGGATACATAGGAGAGGACGTGCTATTATCACACAATCATATGACGTTATTATCGTTGGAGCCGGCTCCATGGGTATGAGTGCAGGTTATTATCTATCGCGCAGTGGATGCAAAACTTTATTAATCGATGCCTTTGATCCTCCGCATACGGAAGGAAGTCATCACGGGGATAGCAGACTGATGCGCCATGTGTACAGTGGTGGGCCTGACTATATTGCCATGGCATTACTTGCACAGAAGTTATGGCACGAGCTGGAGGAAACGACCGGAGACCAACTGTTTGTTCCTTCCGGTGTAATAAATGTGGTTGATCCGGAGATTCATTCCTTCCACAACCGATTGAGCCATGCAGATGATGCAGGTATTCGGTATGAAACGTTGCACGCAGCCGAGGTGATGAAACGCTGGCCAGGTATTACAGTACCTGAACATTACGAGGGCATGTATGAGCCTGATGCGGGTTATTTGTATAGTGAACCCTGTATTCGTGCCTTTCGCAAGGCGGCCGAGGCTCATGGTGCCACCTTGTTAACGCACACTCGGATGGAGCATATCGAGTACGGACCACATTCCGTTGCAGTTCAGACTTCAGGTGGCGAGACATACCATGCAAATCAAATCATCCTGAGCGCTGGCGCCTGGTTTCAGACATTGAAACCTTTCGTGGATCTCCCCATTCAGGCAGTGCGTAAAACGGTTGGATGGTTTGACGCACCAGAAGCTTTGTATGGCGAGCCACACTTCCCTGGTTTTACACTGGCAGGAAAAGAAGGTACATATTATGGATTTCCAAGCATTGGCGGATCAGGTCTGAAGATGGGTCGTCATGATACGGGCCAGGTGTGGACACCAGGAAGTACAATGGCTCCTTTTGGTACGGAAGAAACGGACGAGGGGGATCTGCGCAGGCTGCTCGAACTTCATATGCCTCAGGCAGCTGGAGAATTGAAACGTGGTAGTGTGTGCAAGTATGAATTCACTTCGGATGAAGATTTTATTATCGACCGACACCCTGCCCATGAACGTGTGTGGCTCGCAGGCGGTTTCTCCGGCCATGGCTTCAAGTTTGCAAGTGCCGTTGGGCAGATTCTATCCGACTTGGTGCAAACGGGGCACACGGATCAGGATATTAGCAGGTTCACCCTATCCCGTTTTCGTTAAGTCCCAGCAGCTGGGTGGATGAATATATGTATGTCTAAAATAGCTAATTTCCTTGAGGGTGCAGTGTTGCTTAGAGCACTGCACCTCCAAGAAAGAAGGACACGCAATGACGTTTAATTCATGCGTACTCACACTAATTAACTTTGACCAGGCTCCATTGCTGATTGGCTCCGCCGTTGTCGGCCCACTGAATGGTGGAGGCACCCGCCGTTAGAGACCCTTGATTGATGTCAACCGTCAGTCCACTGTTTCGATTCGCAAGTACCACATATCCTCCCACATCAATTGGCAGCCATTGCTGATTGTTGCCCCCGTTATCCTGCCACTGAATCAGAGCGGCTCCGCCTTGTGTGGAACCCGAATTCACATCCAGCAAAAGCCCACTGCCTACATTGCGAATGTTGTAATATCCGTTACCTGCCGACTCCAGCTTCCATTGCTGGTTGGCTTCTCCATTATCATTCCACTGAATGATTGTTGCCCCACCCGTAGAAGAAGCACCGTTAACATCGAGTGCAAGTCCACTATTGCGGTTGATTAATTTGTAGATGGCCCCGGATTCATATCCTGTACCGCCATTGTAAGTTGCACCGGAAATGACGTAGGTTGTGACCGAATTGGCCTTTGCCGTAGCGGTAAAGGTTTTGTTTTGCACCGAAATATTGGTCAGTTGCTGCAACTTCTCTGTTGAAGAGGTCCGATATACTTGAGCAGACGTGCCGGTGTTTGTAAAACGACTGAGATCATAGGTTACCGTTGTATCCGTCGATTCCGAATTGGTTGTAACCAGTACTACTTTGCCGGAAGCTGCATCATAGGCTGCAAGGGTATTGGCATCACTCATGCCGATAATCTTGTACCCAGGACGAATAAATTTGCTGTAATTGCCCATGACATAATATTTTTGGTTCACGGTGTAACTGGTCGTTTGTGTATTGTTCAACACGTTCTTGAAAAATCCCCATCCTTCTGCACTATCGACGGCTTGCCAATACACCCATCCACTTGCGCCCATATTGCGAATATCCTTGAGGATGGTACGTGACATGGTAAGTCCACTTGCATCCCCGTCTCCATATTCCGAGGTCCACAGATGTTTGCCCGCAGACGTCGCTGTGTTGCGCAAAGCAGTACGATTGCTTCCGCCATACGTATGAGTGTTGATCTGAGTGATCGCTGATTTAACCGCATTGCTGTAGCTGTTGAACGACACATTGGAATCATCGATACTGTATTCTTCCGGTGCGCTCAGCTTTGTGGACAGGCCCTTTGCATTCAACGAAGCTTGTACCTGACTCAGAATTGTGTTCTGATCCGCCCGGTCAAAGTGCATGCCCTCCTGGTCATTGCCCTGCTTCCACCACGTCGAGATTGGTTCATTCAGCGGAGTTACGCTATCAAATGTGATCCCCCAGTTATCCCGAAAATGCTTCACAACCTCAGTTAAGTAATCGGCAAAATCATCGTAGTAATCGGGCTTGAGGTTGTTACCACCATTGGCCGAACCGGACACATTACCACTGATGGTCATCCAGTAAGGTGCGGAATTTGCAAAAGCTTCGATGACATTCACGCCTTGAGCTTTGGCAGCTTGCAGCATATATCGTTGGTTTGCATCTGCATTCCAGTCATACACGCCGGGAGAAGGCTGGTAACCAGGAACGGCTTTGCGATATTCGAGGATATTGGATGATGGATTATCCCCGCCTCCAATGTTGTACCGCAGAATATTCAGCCCCAGTCCGGTATTTGCATTGAACATTTTCTCCACATACTCATCCCGATTGGAATATTCTCCAACCACTTTGCCCCACCACGCGAGGGATGTTCCCCATCCTTCCATCGTCTGATATTGCTTCGATGGATCGGCAACAGCCGTGTAGGCTCCTGCAGCAGATACCTCTGTCCCCACACCTAAACTTCCTGTTAGCAGACTTCCTGCCAGCAGCAGCGAGCTCATTCGTTTCAACCACTTCATCCGCTTCACTCCTTTTGTATTTTCCGGAACACGAACACCAATCATTGCCCGATCTCTCGGAAGGTCGCGTCTGACTTATCGAGTGCGGTAACGACAGCTTCCAATTTCAGCACATTATTATAATGTCTCAGGTACAGGTTCGGATTACTAAACGAGGTATACGATGTCCAACTAGCGTTAGCAAGTCCATTTACACGTTTGAACGTGGCGTCATTTCGGAACGTAGTGCTGCCGTCATTTTTCACGAGTGTGATGTTGCCATTATTATTGCGCAGGAAATAACCCGGATAATTCATGGACTCAAACGAAATGCCTGTTGCATTCGACAGCCCAGGAACGATACGGAATTGTGCATCCTCCGCTGGACTGACACTCGCATCAATCCGTGCCTGATAGTTGTAATGACGAATGAAGCTGCCCGGCACATTGAATGACTCCAGCTTGCGGATATCACCCGGTTGTCCGGACTCTTTCAATACGGTCATATGCCGGACGAGTCCGGTAAGACCTGCAATCTCTTGTTTGGCACCCCAAGTCTGGAAGTTGTCAGCAGAGTCGCTGTAATAATATTTTTGTGTTGCATAGCCGTCAAAGTAGATTCGCCATGAACCATTATCCAGCTGAACAAGCGCCGGACCTTCCACCCAAGAACCCCAACCTGCCCAATCCCCTGTGCCTTTAAAGGTATATGGACCCGTTAGCGAAGTGGATGTCGCATATTCAATGTATTTGGTGATCTCGTTCTTGGTAAAAGCATGATAGGTTGAGCCTGTCTTCACGATAAAAGTGTCGATATAATTAGGAGCAATGCCTGCCAGTTCAGTAGGTGTAGACCATGAGGTAGATGTTAGATTGCTGCCTGAAGCTGTGAGTACATAAGGTTTGAAATTCTGATAGTTGCCTGGTGAGAGGGACACGATAATGTTCAGACTGCCGTTGCTGTCTTTGAACCATTCTGGTGCCCAGGTGTGTGCAATTGTGGTAGGTGTGGATAATGTAATGTTACGGACAAATGTCCAGTTTACCCTATCCGGGCTGGAGGCAATGCCGATGGTGTTACCCGACCAGTTCGTGGTGTAAACAACGTAGTATAGACCATCGGTGTGCTTCATGATGCTGGGATCGCGGATCAGATCGGCCGGAGGTGTATAGGCTGGCCCTTTTAGCAAACCATAGTGGGTTGCATTATACGATTCGTAGATATACATATTGGACTCACTTGTGTTCGTAAAGGCTGATATCGTATATACACTTGTTGCTGCTCTGGCTGTATTGGGGAATAACATCGTTAATAGGAGCAATGTTCCAAGCAGCATGATCATTCCGGCCTTGAAACATTTGGACTTTCCTGCTCCTATTCCCTCTTCCTTCTTCGTCAACATTGGGTCATCTCCTTATCCATGAGTGATGAACAGAGGAATACCTCACTGTATTACCAAAGACAAAGCGTAGCTGGGACTGCCACTGATGACCAATACCTCACAACTACCTGTTCAAATTCCAATTACATGAAGCATCACTCCCTTCACAGATCATGGATGAACACTCTTTATATATGTAAACGGTTACAATTAATTAAACTACAAGTGTTACCTTAGTTCGTTGTACCAACCTGATCACCACAGTTCCCCCATTCCCTTAGCCTAATTCACTCACAAAACTGAATCCAAAGATTCACAAGCTCGAGTTATTTGACTAAGAAAATGAGGTAGTGTGACTGTTGTAAAAGGTGAAATGCTGCGCCCAACTCGAACTATCTCGATCCAGTTATTGTTCTCAACTATAGTTGGATCAGTAAGACAGCTAACGATCCATGCATGAACTATTCCACCACAACCCACGGATAACGGGATAACGCATCCAACAGGAATCGTACACGTTCTGGTGTTCTGCCTTCTTCATCGAACAAAAGTAATTCATTCTCTTCCTGTAGCCAAGCTACTGGAATTTTGTAATCCTCTTGCGGACCAATCTGCCAGTAACGGCCCAGATGATGTCCGTTCAGGTGAATCGTTCCTTTGCTCATTCCGGTCAGGCGAAGCATCAGGTTCACCTTATGGTGCTCGGAAATAGTAGGTTTCGCGAAACGCCAGCGGTACCAGACCGGCTGACCATACGATCCTCTGACTAGAGTATGATTGGATACAGGGTGAGACTTCTCACTCAATGTAGCACGATTAACCGATTCATTCGTGGTGCGGGGCACCAGATTGGCAGTACAATTGCCACCTGCGGCGATATCAGGCTGTCCTGTACGCTGGATTGACCCCTGTGCTCCAGGATGGATCGATTCCTGTCCTACCTCGTAGCTCTCCCATTGTTGCGGAAGCAATGCATCCGTCCCTGCCATACGCCAATCCTTCAGTTCTCCCTGACTCGGATATGTGATTAGTTCCAGTCGATTCAGCGAAGAGCGGCTATACGGCATTTCCAGTGTATTTGTCTCTCCGGGCTTGATATACAAGGAGATGTCTAACGTCTGGAAGGCAAACCAATCCTGATATCCTTCCATCGGAACTTCGATACCATTGATACGAAGACCTTTACTCAAAGCACCCACAAGAATCGCCCGATCCATGCTATCCAGTGTAAAGCTTCTGCTCAGCAGTGGAGATTCTTGGAGAGAGTTCACCTCATCGAGATGCACAAACCCACTCTCCATAAGCCAATCCCGACGAATATCCTGAACCTTGCCATCCAGATACACAGCACCAGCCAGACCTTTGCTCTCACCCAAATACGGGGAGAAGTTCAATCTGCCCATATGCTGTACCAGAATCTGAAGTGTATTCTTCCCTTTGGCCACTTGCAACTGCACACCTGCTGCCCCTACCTGACGAACCAGTGCCTGCTGAACACCATTAACGATGATTCTGGCAGTATCCTGGATATCCGGCAAAATGAGGTTAGTGACCCCTTCGGTTGGACTCTCGAAATCACATTCGTACAATAGATAACCAAAATCTTGTCCGTATCGGGAAAAGTCTTCTGGTTGTCCACTCGCCGGACGCTGCTTCGCAGTTAACGTAACACGTGACAACTCTGGAGAATCAGACAATGTCGGCGCACTCGGTAATGTCCACGGAAGCTGCTGCTGTTTGCCTGCAATAGGCTTCTCGCTGGCACAGAACTCGTGACCTGTTAACGTCCGTTCTCCATCGGTCCAGTCACCAAGCAACGTAATTGTGCGATCTGGGTCAGTAATCATGCCCTTGACCTGACCCGATGGTAATACGTCTACGTCATCGAAGCCGATCGCATAACGAAGTCCCTTCTGATCTGTTGCTACCAATCGCCATGTTCGATTCATCGTCTCTTGATCCAGAATAACGAAACGGATCGGTATGCCGTTGGCTTCCAGTTGGATCATTCCCGGCTCTTGGAAATGGAACAGATCTAGGCGGTGTACGCTCCTTGCTGAATCATGTTCGACCAGCACTTGCACTGTACTGCCCGTGACGTTTAATACCTCGGCTTCCAGTTCAACAACAGAACGCTGCCCGGCAGCCGCCACGATGAACAGAGTCAATTCTCCATTTATCATTTCATTGCCCGTAATCATCGTACCCGCAGTCAGGTATACGTGTTCAGCAATCTGTACTCGATCCAGCAAAGGAACAATCTGTCCTGGATTCAGCGATACGGGAAGAGTACGGCCTTCCTCCAAAGTAATGTGCATCGTCTCGCGTTCATCCTTGTGACTCTCCAGGAACCAAATCTTCTGGTTGTCAGCCTGTCTGCCTCGTACAGATATGCCTTCAGGATGACGTACAACGATCTGTTCTTCTGGAATTTCCTCTGTTTCCATCAGAAGGGCCCCGAAAGCATGGACGAAATAGGACAAATTCTTGGTTACTGCATATTTCGGTGTCACCCGTCCATATTCGTTCAGGGGTGCATCATAGTCATAGGACGTAATCATGAAGATATCACTGCTACCCATCGTTCTGCCGCCATATCCACCAAAGTTCGTGCCACCATAGAACATGTAGTGACTGATTCCGGTATACCCGGCGCGCAGGATTTCCATGATGCGTCTCTCCAGCAAAGGCGCTGTCTTCTGAACGGCCGAAGGCCCTCCCCAATTCTCGAACCATCCGGTCCAGAATTCAGTGACCATCTTCGGGGTGTCCGGTTGTTTGGCTCGAAGTTTCTCATAATGCCCGTCAGCACCTGACCAGAAATTAGCCCCTTCAATCGTGCCTTCCGCCCCGCCAACGCAAGTGATCAGCGTAGCGTCAATGTCACGTTGCAACAATCCATCTCTCAGCGTATTCATATGGTCACTTGCAGCAGCGTCATCCATCAGATACCCGTATTCATTCTCCACCTGAACCAGAATGACCGTGCCTCCAGCGGACAGCTGGCGTTCCCGAATAATCGGCACAAGCCGGTCAAAATACAAATTCACATAGTGCAGATACGTCTCATTATTTTCCCGGAATTTCACGCCGTCCTTCGTACCAAGCCAGTATGGAAAACCGCCAAAATCCCATTCCGCACAGATAAACGGACCCGGACGCGCGATGACCCACATGCCCAGTTCTGCGCACAAATCCAGAAATGCTCCGCAATCGTTGTCCCCTTCAAAGGACCACTGTCCTTCTTCCGGTTCATGCACATTCCACGCAAAGTAAGTGTCGATGCAGTTCATGCCTGCCAGCTTCGCCTTCAGCAGAACCTCACGCCATTCCTCCTTCGGCATACGGAAATAATGGATCGTGGCACTGTTCAGAAATACACGCTCTCCGTTTAGGAAAAAACTGCGTGCATCGTATGTTAATTCAGATAGAACACCATTCTCAGCCCTCGCGATGTTCTTCTCCTGTTCCTGCAGCAAAAGGGATGCTTTCTCTGTCAAAGTTATCCCCTCCTTCTCTTTATTTAGGTTCATATATCCTGTAACTAATTTAAGGTGAACCATATCCGTTAAACTAAAAGCCATTTACACGGGTACTACGATTACAGAACAACTTTCCGATCGCTGTTATCCCCAGATTTTTTTGATTCCCTTTTCTCAAAGGGAAAATCCGGGGATAAAGGCGCACGCTCCGCTTCTTCAAGTTATTTCTGTCCTCTTCGTTTCTGTGTAAATGATTAGTTCAATTTATATTGTCCATATTCACACCAGCACTCAGATGTCAGAACAACCTTCCGGGTGCTGCTATCAGTTCCCCTGCAACGTCACGCCTTCCAGTACAACGGTTGTAATGGAGTTGTCGGCCGTAGGTACTTCCAGTCCGTTGGCATACACCGGAATGTCTTCAAGCTGTTCCATGTTCCGATCCGGTGAAGTCTGATACACCTGCGCGGTGGCTGATTTTCCATACGTATACCCTGCCAGTTCAAACGCTGTTGTACCCGCTGACAATTCGTTACGAATCACTAGCACCAATCTCTGGTGTTCCCCGTCGTAGGCAGCCAGCGTGCGTCCACCATCGGTTGGAATAATCGTCGCGCCGGGACGAATAAACTTCGTGAACTGGGCCATACCATAATACTGTTTGGTCATCTCGTACTGCTCTTCTCCGTTGAAATTGGCATGAATGAAGCCCCAATTGTTATTGGCACCTTCATCTTCAACGGCCTGCCAGTATACCCAGGCGGATGGCTGCATGATTTTCAGATCAAACATGATCCGCTCCGCCAATTCTTGCACCGAGGTCATATCCTCATGACTGTGCGGCTCGCTGCCGCCGGTTCCGTACTCGGACATCCACAGCTTTTTGCCATGGCGTTCTGCCAGCGTGCGCAGCTCTTCCATTTTGCTACCATTATAGGAGTGGGTATTGATCTGCTGGATTACGTCCAGCGTGTCCTGATCATAGAGATTGAAATTAAACACCGTCTCATCAATGCTGTTATCGTCCGCGGCACTAATGACGGTTCCGTCCAGTCCTTTGCTCTTCAACGATGCAGCAACTTTTTTGATAATCTCGGCCTGTTTCTCATTCGTAAAATGACTACCTTCCTGCATATTGCCCTTCTTCCACCAGTCGGAGGAAGGTTCATTGAGTGGATTCAGTGTGCGGAAGGTGATCCCCCACTCGTCCCGATAATGCTTCACAACTTCAGTCAGATAATCGGCAAACGCATCATACTGGTCGTCACGCAGATTATTGCTGCCATCCACAGCTCCGGTAACGGATCCACTGATCGTCATCCAGTAAGGTGGTGAATTGGAGAATGCTTCGGTAATGTTCACGCCACGCTCCATCGAGCCTTGTAATACAGCCCGCTGACCTGCATCAGCATCCCAGTCCCACTCTCCATGTTCAGGCTGGAAGCCAGGTACATCCCCGCCGGGACGTAGAGCTTTCATCTCCGGATTTTCCTCACCGCCAATATTGTAACGAACGATGTTCAGACCTAATCCTTTCTCCGGATCAAAGACCAAATCCATCACTTCACTAACCTTCGCCTGATCCTTCCATCCGCCAAGATCGTTGGCCCACCAGGCAAGTGACGTGCCCCAGCCTTCAAAATGATCATAGGATTGATCCAGCTTCAGACGTACCGGTTCCCCTTGGAACTCAATTGTTTTGGATGATTCATTGGCAAAATGATTGATAACAATTCCTCCTCCTGCCAGCAGAGCAATCAGAGCGACACCCATGAGGATATAACTCCGTTTGCCTCTGCTGCGTTGTTCTTTATGCGCCATGGGCTATACAATCCTTTCTCCATGTACGTTGATTACTCCGTTGACCTTGATCATCAGGTTCAGTACATACATCCACTACAGACACTTCGGTTACTTGATTCCGCTGCTTCCGCCGCTAATGTTGGCTTCATAGACATAACGTTGTCCGAACAGATATACCAGCACCATCGGAATGGTGAGGAACAGGGAAGCGATCATCACAAGGTTCCATGGTGGCATCTGCCCACCACCTACCGTAGTCAACAGCTGCACCCCGAGTGCCAGCGGCATTTTCTCCGGATCATTGATATAGATGAGCGGCCCCATGAAGTTGCCCCAGTTATAGGAGAATGAGAAGATCGCAATGGCCGCAAGTATCGGATAAGTCAGTGGCATGATGATCTTCCAGTAGATTCCCGGGTGTCCCATACCATCGATCATGGCGGCTTCATCCAGTGATTTTGGAATACTCATGACAAACTGCCGAATCAGGAATACGTTGAACGCTCCGGCGAAGAAGCTCGGTACGATCAGCGGGTAAAATGTATTAATCCAGTCCAAGTGACGGAAGATGATGAACTGTGGTACCATCGTCACCTCACCCGGAATCATCATCGTACTGAGCAACACAATAAACAGGAAACGGCTGCCTTTTGCTTTGATTCGGGCAAAGCCGTAGGATACGATCGAAGCTGATAATACCGATCCGACAATCGTAAAGATGGTTATGATGACCGAGTTTTTGAGATATGTTCCAAGATTATTATTCGTAAAAATCGTATAAAAGTTCGACCATTGGAACTCCATTGGAACGAAGGTAAAGGCTGATTTGACGGTTGTTGCGTCACTTGCCAGTGCAATGGAGATCATGTACAGGAAAGGCGAAGCAAGCAGCACCCCGACCAGAATCAGAAAAATATAGGATATCGTCTTCTCCACAGTCGATGGATTACTCATTGGCTTTTCCCTCCTCGTAGTGCACCCATAGCGCCGATGAACGGAATACAACGAGTGTCAACACCATGATGATGATGAATAGTACCCAAGCAATCGCCGATGCATATCCCATTTTGTAGAATTGGAACGCATTCTGGAACAAATAGGGAACAACCATCTGACTTGAATTGTCAGGTCCCCCGGCAGTTACGATGAATACCTGCGCGAAGGTCTGGAGCGCTCCGATCATACCAGTCACGAGATTGAAGAAAATGACGGGAGTCAGCATTGGGAATGTAATATGGAAGAACGATTGTGTACTTTTCGCCCCATCGATGGCAGCGGCCTCGTACAGCTCCTGTGGAATGCCTTTCATCCCTGCAAGCAGCAATACCACGCTACCACCCACACCCCATAAGGACATGAGAATCAATGCAGGCTTAACCCAGTTCGGATCAAGAAGCCAGGCAGGACCCTGAATACCGAAGATCGCAAGTGCCTGGTTGATCAACCCTTCCGTCGGTGCAAGCAAGTGGATGAAGAGCAATGAACTCGCAACCACCGGAACAACCGACGGCAGATAGAACAGAATACGGAAGAAGGTGATCCCTTTGATTTTTTTGTTGAGGTAATATGCAATCCAGAGCGAGATCGACATGCCCAGCGGAATGGATATCAGCGCATAGAAGAATGTATTGCCGACGGATTTCCAGAAGATCGGATCATCGGTCAGTAATGTTTTGTAATTGTCGATACCAATGAATTCAGGGGACTGGAACAGATCCCAATTCGTGAAGCTCATATAGATGGAAAACAGGATCGGACCCAGAGTCAGCCCCAGAAATCCGATCAGCCAAGGCGAGATGAAGATGTAGAACCATTTCCCGTCCTTTTTTCTCACGTTAAGCCCTCCCATGACGCAGAGAGCAGATGGAACCCGCATTCACGCCGATTCCACCTGTCCTGCTGTCGCTGCTATTTGTGCATGTTCAGAAAAATCCTCTATTTGTAGAGTCTTTCCAGTCCACTCTGAATTTCGGTTACGGTATCATCAAGCGAGGCTTTGTTGTTGAAGTAGACACCCAGCTTATCGTTAATGAGCTTCATCATTTCGTTCCATTGCGGGTTGAATGGTTCCGCATAGATCGTTGATTCACTGAACGCAGCCATGTTGATTTTTTTGCCGCCATATTCGGCATTGAGGAATTCATCACTGGAAAGACCTGCTTTGGTTGCAGGAGCATCCTGACCGGCTTTGACCATTGGCATCTGTGCTTCAGGTGTGGTCATTGCTTCGATGACTTTGAATGCTTCTTCCTTGTGTTTGGAAGCGTTGGTAATCGTTAACCCGTTAAAGAATGCGTTTGTTTCGCCCCATACCGGAGAGATATCCCAATTAATGCCTTCCACCTTGGCAAGTGAACCGATGTTCCAGAACCCTGTCGTTTCCATGGCGATCTTGCCTTGAGCGAACAGCGGATCAGCTCCGATATTCCCCATGTCGGCAATCTCGGTTGGCGTTGGTCCCGCACCGTGTGTGAAGGTCAGATCATTCATGAATTGTAATGCTTTCCGCACAGGCTCTGTATTGAAGGTTGGTTTGCCACTCTCGTCGAACAGTGAGCCACCGTTCTGGTAGATCAGCTGCATCCATTGCGGCCACCAGCTACCCGGATAGTAACCCCATTGAGTCGTCTTGCCGTTCTCCTTCACCGTCAGCTTCTGAGCTGCCGCCATCAGAGCATCCTGCGTCCAATCTTTGGTTGGATATTCCACCCCAGCCTTGTCGAACAGATCTTTGTTATAAAAGAGGACCATCGCACCTGCCCGATCCGGCAAACCAAATTGTTTGCCATCATACTTCATCAGGTTTGCGATATCATCGGAATAACGTTCGGACATGTTCACATTGTTCGCCTGAATCATGTCATCCAGCGGTATAATCTGATTCTTGGAGGCGTAAGCCTGATAGTTCTCGGCAATCATCATGATGTCCGGCGCCGTTCCTCCGGCGATCATGGTCTGTACCTTCTGGTCATAATCCCCTGCAACCACGTTCAGCTTCACGTTAATATCAGGATACGTCTGTTTCACAATGTCGAGTCGTTCCTGATAAATCTTCTTCTCATCCTCCGAGCCCCAGATTGTCATGCTCAAATCAACCTTGCCACCGGACTCGCCGGAAGAACCGTTTTTACTCCCGCTGCTACAGGCTGTCAGACCCATTACCATGACCAGCATCAATAACGAAATGACCTTTAGACTTCTTCTCATACGTTACGCCCCCTTGATATAATGAATGGATGACTACACTGAAACCCGTTTCATGAAATGGGTTTCATTAAGCTGAAACATAAAACCCG
Source organism: Paenibacillus sp. FSL H7-0940 (assembly GCF_037979415.1). NCBI lineage: Bacteria > Bacillati > Bacillota > Bacilli > Caryophanales > Paenibacillaceae > Paenibacillus > Paenibacillus sp. FSL H7-0940. Next base: position 452,226 of record NZ_CP150280.1, on the reverse strand, counting down.
TTCCACTTTATGAAAGGGGTTTCATTCACGCACTCATTATATTTCACCCTTCAAGGAAATGTCAACGCTTTCTTTTCCAATTACAGGCCCCTTTATCTTGCAGCAGGTCCTGTACTTTGACGCACAATTAGCTCCGGTTGCAGAACGATCTGCTTCTTCGGTTTGCCTTGGTTAATCAACTCATGCAGCACATCTACAGCCTGTTTGCCAAGCTGATACGTGTTCTGGGATACGGTTGTCAGTTCCGGTATAACGGCACTGGCGAGCGGCGTATCATCATAACCCACAATGGATATATCTTTCGGAATCGAGAGCCCATGCTCAATCGTCGACTTGATCGCACCAATCGCTGTGTTGTCATTCACGCAGATGACTGCGGTGGGTGGATTGTCACGATCCAGTAGTTTGGACATCTCCCGTTTGCCGTCGTCGATGGAGAAGCTGCCGAGCAGTTGCCGTTCTTTTGGTATTTCGAGCCCATGCTCCCGAAGTTTCTTCTGCACAGCTCTGACCTTGACCATGGTGGTGGACAACTCTTTCAGACCGCCAACAAAGGCGATATCGCGATGCCCCAGTTCAAGCAAATGCTCAGCTGCAAGGGCTGCCCCTGCACCTTCATCCGTGTATACCCGGTGGAACCCACCTTTGGCAATATTGCCATTGACCAGCACGATTGGCATACGTTTGCCCATATCAATCAATTCCTGAGCCATGTCATCCGGACAGCCCTGCATGTTAATACGCCCGCCGAGAAAAATAATCCCGTCTACCCGCTTCTCTCGCAGGATGGACAAATATTCAGATTCCCTGTTGTAGTCGCCTGCGGTATTGCACAGAAAGAACGTATACCCCAATCCGCGAGCCTCATTCTCCGCGCCCCAGAACACTTCCGGGAAGAAGGGATTGGTAATGTCCGGCAGGATGATGGCAATAGTGCCCGTCTCTTTCTTGATCAGACTGCGCGCCTGCGCGTTGGGCTGAAACTGGTGTTTTTCAATGATGGACATAATCTTCTCTCGGGTGCTTGCACGCACAGGTGCCGTATCATTCAGTACCCGGGAGACCGTCGCTACAGATACATTTGCTTCTTTGGCGATGTCGTATATCGTGATCGGTGTCATAGCGGAACCTTCCTTTTTCTCTAATTTTCCCTATTTTCCCTGCTTATCATACCAGATAAGGAATGCCGATGAAATGGGTTTCATTGACGGGAGAATGATTTCACACTGAACCCATAGAAATTCCAGGTATAACATTTATACGTGAATTGTTCGTTGCATTACGCATTAGCGTCAATATTTTCAACCGGACATGTTTGCTTTTCTTTATTTCACCTTCTAATCTGCGTTTATGGTCCATATATTAAATTGTAAGCGAATTCATTGGAGATTAGAGGAGTGTGAACAACGTCATGATCATTCAAGTCAGTCCGCTGGCAGAAGCAAGACTTACTGAAAAGCTGGGAGATCGACCAGGCTATTTCAAATTGTTTTATGATACCGATGGATGCGGTTGTGACGGAATTGCGGTACTTCTGATCTTGAACGAACCGGATAGCGATGATGTTACCGTAGAAGCGGGGTCGCTTCCCTTTGTAATCAACAAACAGCAGCAGATTTACTTTGAACCGTCTCTGCGTCTGCAATCCGAGCACAGTTTCCCTTCGTTCCGACTGAGCAGCGATTCCATGATCTATGGCAGTAATGTCAAAGTCCATGATTTACGAGATACCGCAGACGTAGCCCCTCAGCCCACTGGATGGTTTGTTCGATAAACGTTGAATTAGCACTATAATCAAAACCTCCCAAGCCCAGATGATATGCGGGACGGGAGGTTTTTTAAGATTTTAAAGGCGAAGAAGCCAGACCAGAATTTTGTGACCGGCGTTAAGCAATACCGAATTGATAAGCGCTGGTTGTACCTTTCACTAGTAAAGACTTATATATCAACGTAATTGTCGTTTACCGGATCGGGGAACGAAACGTTAATGAGCTTTTATATCACAGACTTTTGCCAGAGCATTTGCCAAAAAAAGACGTGATTAAATTTGTCGTTCACAGCGACAAATTTAATCACGTTTATCAAGACATGCTATCAAAAGGATTGCGTCTAGATCCAGCTTGTCTCGTCGGGCTAACTGCCCGGCCAACGAGCACCTTCTCGCATCTTAAAACGAAAGTGCCCTCCCTAATTCAGTCATCTCTAGCATTCGCTCTTGTGGGGTTGTTATAGATCACTAGAGTTCTATAAGGATTGAATTTTCTTTCCCTATTTCCGTTTATGTTCCAGTATCCGGCAATCCGAACATCTCATGATGCGGGAACTATCGATCCAATCGGTGATTCGCAGGAAGCGAAAGAAGTCTTTCTATACGCCATCTGTCATCTATCCTAATCGCCTGAAGCGTAAATTCCATGCCACAGCACCTCAGCAAAAAATGGGGACGGATATTACGTATATTTCGGATGGAAACACGTTTGTTTACCTGTCCGTGATTCAAGACTTGTTCAACAACGAAATTGTAGCTTGGCAGTTGTCTAAACGGAACGATGTTCAGCTCGTATTGGATACGGTAGAACAATGGACACAAAGAAGAGACGTTTCGGAAGCCGTGCTCCATTTGGATCAGGGCTTCCAGTATACGTCTCAGGCGTACAACACACGATTAGAAGAATTTGGCGTCAAGGGCAGCCACTCTCGCAAAGCAACCTGCCTGGATAACGCATGCATCGAATCCTTCTTTTCACATCTCAAGACAGAGAAGCTGTACCTTAACCAGTGTAATTCAGAAGCAGAGATTCGACAAGCCGTGGAAGATTACATGTACAATTACAACTACCGACGATTTCAAGCCAAACTCAAACAGCGCGAACCGATTGAATATCGATGCGCGCTGGCAGCATAGCTTTTTTCATCTGTCTACTTGACAGGGGTATGACCATGTATGACATGGTTTTTTTGTTTATTCATTTACTCCTGATAGACAACTATACTTACATTAGAATTGTTATCTTCTGGCGTACTTGCTGTAAAAATGACATTATGATCCATCGTGGTGACATTCCACCCGGCCATCGAATTCTCAAATGCAGAACCAATTTTCTCAGCCAGTCCATTTAATGTCTCTGTTCCTGACAATCTTAAACGTTTGGAAACTTCATTCGTACCGTCTCGAAATACAACTCTAATAATCCCTGGCGCGCTGGGGCCAGAATCAATTTTTAAACTTATAGCTTGCTTTACTCCTGCAAAGGTCTCCGATCCTGGTGTAGTAATCGAGCTTGATACCAATCCAATACCTGTTGTCGCTTCCACGATTGCCACGGATAGTTTAGGATTGTTAGCCGAAGGTGCTCGGGCTGTAAATATAACATTTCTATCATTTGACGTAGCGTTCCAATCAACTAAAGACGTGTTAAATGCCCAAGCTATCTTCGTTGCTACTTCGGCAGCAGTTTCTGTACCTATTAATTCAATATCTTTAAGAATGGTTGTGCTACCGTCTGTAAATGTAGCAGTAATCGTTCCGGCAGCTGTAGCCCCTGAATCTATCACTAAGGTAGCCACTTGTGCTTCGCCAGTAGGGTATGGAGCTCCTACGGTCGTTATTGTACTATCTGGCATGCCAATTCCTGTGTTTAATCCCGAAAGTCTCGCCATAGCTTTTATGTTATTCTCTGCCGGAAACTCGGCTGTAAAAATTACATCTGAGCCCCGTGACGAAACGATCCAATTCGGAATCATGCTCCCGAATGCTGCTGCTATCTTGTTAGCAAGATCACTTCCTGTTTCAGGACTTCCCATCATAGACACATAGGCTGTCCACGAGGAGACTCCATCCGTAAATTTGACGCCTATCGGCCCATGATCACTTTCTGAATTGGGAAGACGCAGCGTAATCACTTGGGATGTGTTAGTCGTAAGATTTCCTGGAACTTCAAGTGTACTTGAAGGCGCCCCTACTCCTGATGCTTCCAAAGCGTATATTCGAACATTTTCATTATTAGTACCTGGCGTTTGCGATTTGAAATGTATTCGACTCCCATCAGCTTCTGCACCCCAACCAGCTACAGATGTTCCAAATGAGGCTGCTATTTTAGATGCTACTTCAGCCGCTGTTTCTGTTCCCAAGATGTAGATATTTTTTTGAACTGGCACTCCTCCATCTGTAAAATAAACATAATATGAACCCGGAGCCGTTGCACCGTTCTCTATCACTAGTGTTGCTATTTGTGCTGTACCCTGTAACGGTGCTGTTCCTACAGATGTAATCGAACTATCTGGCATACCAATCCCTGTGTTTAATCCCGAAAGTCTCGCCATAGCCTTTATGTTATTCTCTGCCGGAAACTTGGCTGTAAAAATCACTTCTGAGCCCCTTGACGAAACGATCCAATTCGGAATCGTGCTCCCGAATGCGGATACTATCTTGTCAGCAAGATCACTTCCTGTTTCAGGACTTCCCATCATAGACACATAGGCTGTCCACGAGGAGATTCCATCCGTGAATTTGATGCCTATCGGCCCATGATCACTCTCTGAATTGGGAAGACGCAGCGTAATCACTTGGGATGTGTTGGTCGCAGGATTTCCTGGAACTTCAAGTGTACTTGAAGGTGCCCCTACTCCTGATGCTTCCAAAGCGTATATTCGAACATTTTCGTTATTAGTACCTGGCGTTTGCGATGTGAAATGTACTCGACTCCCATCAGCTTCTGTACCCCAACCCGCTACGGATGTTCCATACGCGACTGCTATTTTAGATGCTACTTCAGCCGCTGTTTCTGTTCCCAAGATGTAGATATTTTTTTGAACTGGCACTCCTCCATCTGTAAAATAAACATAATATGAACCCGGAGCCGTTGCACCGTTCTCTATCACTAGTGTTGCTACCTGAGCCGTACCTACATTGTTATAAATACTACCTGGGACAGTTATGACACTTCCACTCGAAACCACCCCTGTCATAATGCTTTCAACGGTGGCTTTAACGTGATCGTTGTTAACAGCTGGATTTAATGCTGTAAAATAAATGTTTGCACGCTCAGCATCCACATTCCATCCTGTTAATGCATTATCAAACGCTTGTACGATTTTAGCAGCTACCTCAGTATCCAATTCAGTTCCATCAAGCTCTACGTAAACGGTCACTGGATTGACTCCATCCGTAAATGTGGCACTCAATGAACCTGCCGTATCTGCACCACTTGTTATTGTCAGAGTGGCAACTTGAGATATACCTTGAACGGCTTTGACTCCTTCAGTGGCGATTAATGTGGAGGTCTTCACTCCAGTAGTAATCGAAGGTGAACCGGATCCATTAGATGTAGTGTTTGAATCTGAATTTAAACTCGCAGTAGGTATAGATGGTGAAGGTATATTATCTTTATCTTCACTTTCTGTTTCTTGTTCTTGTTCTTGTTCTTGAATCAAGCTTATCGCTTTATCCAACATCACAACTGCCTCAGCTCGCGTAATTGGAGATGCCGGTTTGAATGAACCATTTGTATAACCAGTAATGATATATTTTGAGAATGTAGCACCTATGGCACCCTTACTCCAATATGTAAACTCTGAAGAATCCTTAAATGCTAAAGCTGCTTTTTCATTACTAGGTAATTTCAGTAAGTCTGCTACAATAACTGCAGCTTCTTGACGGCTTATCGGTTTAGAAGTACGTATAGTTTGATCTTTATAACCTTGTATGTAACCTGCTTTTACCGCTTTTTGCACTTCTAGATAGCTCCAATTTGAAGACGACAAGTCAGTGAAATGTAGTTCTTCTACCTCATTAAAATCAAACTGACGATTAACCAATGCCATAAATTCTCCACGTGTAATTACATCGTTGGGTTTAAGTGTTTGGTCGGAATATCCTTTAATCAACCCTTCTGAGAGCCATTTGCTAAGGGTATACTCGGCCCAATGTCCTTCAATATCTAAATTGGTTTTCTGACCATATGCTACCCCACTCAAGACGGATACCAAACTGGTTGCTAATATGAATGTGCTTACTTTTTGAATCACTTTTCTATAAAACATATACTTCCTCCAGTTCAAATATAAAGCTATTTATTTACTCAATAGAATAGATTAGTCTGTGCCTCCCCTCCAGTTACTCTTCCTTAAAGCGAATTTGAATTAAGGTATAAGCTTCAACCATCCGCCTTTTTCTTAATGCTATCTTATTATATCGGTTTACACTAGTTCACGAGTTATACTTATTACTTAGGTTCTTTTACTCAGCACTATTCTTTTTCTGAATTGAGCGAGCCCTGTACTCAAATTTGCGTTCTTGTAATGAGCTATCTATAGGGTGGTATCAACCGCCCCGGCATTCGTGATGATTAATTTCTTGGCTGAAGCTTGCTCATAATTAAGTTACCGGTTGGGGAGATTGTTGGGGTAGCAATAATCATGCCACCTACCAAATTGTTTATCGTTACAGTGTATTATTCTATTTTAGTAACTACGTTAATTGTAGCGTTGCCTGACTTACTGCCGTTGGCCGTTGAGATCGCGGTGATCGTATAAGGACCAGGTGGAGTATTTGCTGCTACACTCACCAACCCATTCGCATCTACAGTAACATTGTTGTTCGTGTTACTACTGGTCCACGTAACGGTTTGGACTGCTTCACCGCTGACATTCACGTTAGCTGTTAACTGTTCCGTATTGCCCTGCACCACACTCTCACTGGATGGACTGACTGTCACACTGTTCAATACAGGTGCTGAAGTCACTGTAATCGTTGCACTATCGGACTTAGTCCTGTCAAACGTTGACGTTACTGTAATTGTATAAGGACCAGGTCGGGTATTTGCTGCTAATGCTTGATGAAATTGTAACAAGATCAATTTTATTTTTGAAATCCTCAGATCCATTTAACTCCATTTTTAATCTTTATAAAACTATGATGACATCGTCTACTGATAGTGAATTAGATTCAATTCTACGTAAAAACATTATTGTAAGCTCTCTCACTGGCAATATCATTTGTTAGGTAATGTAAATCAACGTTCACCTTGGTTATCTTTATAAAGGGATTGTTACTGTTTGCAGTTCTCCAATCTCTCATCAAATTTAAAACAATACCTAATGAATAATAAATCTCTGTGAGTTTTTTTAATCTTTTCTTCTCCCACTTCTCCCTGTATATTTGGCCTACAGTATCAAATATAATGAAAGTCAAAAATGCTTCCTTGATTTTAGGTAAAAACTCTATGTACATACTGTATTGATTTAATGTGTATTCCTGTCCTATCATCATACTCACCCAGCGCATAGGGTTATAAAAAATATTTGAAAAGATTGCTGATGTAAAACCATCTTATTTGGAATTTTTTTATATTTATGAGAAATATGTTTTACATCTATCTTTTAGCCTCTTTATCCAAACACTTCTTTACGCCCACCTCACTTAATGTTAGATTTTATAACATATCATTATGAAAGCGAGTGGGTTGAAGATGGATCTGCAACAGTTATTGACTATCCCCATTCTCTCCAAAGCAAAGGTTATTGCCGGACATCGTGGCCTTGATCGCTTGGTGCAATCGATTAATATTATGGACGCACCAGATATTGTCCAATTCCTGAAGTCGGGAGATATGCTGCTGACAAACGGTTATATCCTGAAAGACCGCCCTGATGCTCATCTTGGATTCATTACAGACATGCATGCAATTGGTTGTGCAGCGCTTGCTGTCAAGACACAGCGTTTCTCTCTTGAATTATCTCCGCAACTGCTTGAAACAGCCGACAGGTTGGGCTTCCCGATCATCGAGCTGTCTGAGATAGACAATACACTCGGTGAGATATTTCAACATTCGATCAGTGCCATCCTTCAGAACAAAACCCATGAGCTACACTACGCCTTATCTATTCACAAGCAATTTTCCACGATGGTGATGCAGGGAAAAGGCATACCATCCATCGTAGATACGTTGTCTCAGTTGCTATCCTCACCTGTACTTCTGCTTGGTTCGAAGAAGCAGATTACGGCAAGCTCCCATTATGCACAACAGATGGATCACCAGTCTCTCGCCGCGCCCTTACTGACTTTTATAGATGAGCACCCTTCCTTCCATACCGCAATCTCGATCTGCCTGCTTACTGCTGATAAATATCGACACGCCGAGCTTCATCCCATCTTCACGGATCGGCACGAGGGCTATTTGATCGCACTTTACGACAGCTCCGCAAGCTCCAAGCTCTCCACTCTGGCACTGGAACAAGCCGTTAATGTGATCGGTCTGGAGTTAACCAAGAAGCAAGCCGTCAAAGAGCGTTCCCGCCGTTACAAAAATGAATATTTCTCCGATCTCATTCAGGGTTTCATTCGTTCGGAACAAGAAGCGCTGCATCGCGGCAAGAAATATGGGCTGCAAGCCAAAGGAAGTTCCGTTCTGATCATTGCCAAAAAGGATGAATCCTTAGCGGGCATACCTAAACAGAACTCTACTTCCTCCGGGGAAGAGCGATTAATCTCGGAACGAGACGCTAATTATGAGCTGATTAAACAGGAATTCGCCAGATTGGATCTCTCCTTTGTCATGTTCACTAAGAACGACCAGTTCGGCATACTCGTTTTTTTGGCTGAATCGTCTTGGGACGAACACACCGTTGTTCAGCAGCTTGAGCGGATGGCGAGCAATCTGTATACAGAGTCGCAGCTCAGCCTATCCTTCGGCATAGGTAATTCCTACACCAATGTATTGGATATTGGACTCTCCTATAAAGAAGCAGTCAAGGCGCTCCAATCCGGTTATCAGATGCGAAAGACACGCTTCGCTCATTCCTATCAAACCATGGATATAAGCCGTCTGCTGCGCATGATCCCCCACGATGAGATGTTGCAGTTCCATCAAGAAACCTTTAAGCCCTTCAACGACCGAGATCCAAACGAGCGTAACGAGCTGATGAAAACCTTGTCCTCCTTCTATGAGAATCATTGCCAGATCGTTGATACAGCCAAAGAGCTGTTCGTACATCGCAATACAGTGATCTATAGGTTGGAAAAATGCGAGAAACTAACCGGCAGGAACATTAAGGACCCGATGGAGAGCCTGCGCTTTCGACTTGCCTTCGCACTTGAGTCCCTTTTGAATGTTAATCCAGCCCCTAGTGAAACTAATCATACGTCTTAAATCGAGAACGTGTCATGTTTAATGACACGTTCTTTAATTTTTCTTTTCATATTCAATTCATGTTCAATCTTCATTTGTGCATTTTAACTGATTTAATTCTATTTTTATGTTCAGAGTAACTAATGACAATTATGCAAACAGTCTATATGATTAGGAATATATTCATTAATGTCATGTTAATTAACATCAAATTACATCAAGAAACGAAAAAACATCAGGCTGTAGGAAAGGGGCTACCTATCATGGCTATACAGATACAAGGCGTATCCAAATCATTTGTCAGTGCAACTGGAGAAGATATTCAGGTCCTGGCTGAGGTTTCAATGCAAATCAAGAAACAGGAGTTCTTCAGTATCGTGGGACCGAGCGGGTGTGGCAAAAGTACGATTTTCAATATTATCGCAGGTCTGCTTAAGCCAACAAATGGCAAGGTTATTGTCTGTGGCGAAGAGATCGATCAGACCACCGGGCATGTCGGCTATATGATGCAGAAGGATCTGCTGCTTCCTTGGAGAAGCATCCTGGATAATGTCACGTTAGGCTTGGAAGTGAAGGGCATGTCCAAAAAGGATCGCGGCGATATTGCCATGGATTATCTGGATCGTTATGGCCTGGCCTCATTCGCAGAAGCCTATCCCTCCACACTATCAGGCGGTATGCGCCAACGTGTAGCCCTCATACGTACCCTCGTTACCCAGCCCGATATTATATTACTGGACGAACCCTTCTCCGCACTTGATTATCAGACCCGACTCATTCTGGAAGATGAAATCTTGTCCATTCTCAAATCCGAGGGCAAGACAGGCGTTCTGATCACGCATGACATTGAGGAGGCCATCGCCATCTCCGACCGTATTGCCGTTATGAGTAAACGACCAACAACCGTGAAACAGGTGTATGACATTGGTCTCGCCTCGCAATATGGCTCAGCACTGAAAGCCCGCTCTGACCAGAAGTTCAAGCAGTATTTTGAATCGATCTGGTCAGAGCTTGATATCCAAATGGGGAGGATCAGCTAATGAAGAGCACATCACCTGAAGTTACCCTTGCCGGAAAGCCTGCTGGAGTTACGAAGAGCAAGAGCAAACGCAGACAGTCCACCTTCTCCAAAGAATGGCTGATGACGATGCTGTGGCGGTTCATTATTGTAGCGGTCATCCTGGTGATCTGGGAATCCGCTGTTCGCTTGAAACTGGTTAACGGATTCCTCATGGGATCGCCAAGCGCCATTCTTGATGCCGCCATCACCATGGCTAGCTCAGGGCAACTGCTTACAGACGCGTTCGCGACGGTGAATGCCACCGTTATCGGATTCGTAGCCGGAAGCTTAATCGGCTCATTGGCAGGACTGCTCATGTGGTATTCCAAGTCCGTTGCCCGTGTGCTCGATCCGTTCATTGTAGCAATGAACGGTATTCCGAAGATCGCACTTGCTCCCATGATTATCATCTGGTTTGGCTCAGGCATCTTCTCCAAAATTGCTCTGGCCTCCGTGGCGACATTTATCGTCGCGCTATTATCCGCCTACCAAGCGACGCATCAAATCGACGAATCCCAGATTAATCTGATGAAATCCTTCGGTGCAAAGAAATCACAAATTTTCCGCAAAATTATCGTTCCTTCCTCTCTGCCATGGATCATCTCGGCCTTCCGGATCAATATCGGTTTGGCATTGGTGTCTGTTGTAGGTGGAGAATTCATCTCTTCAGATAAAGGACTTGGACACATGGTATTCGTCGAAGGTAACCTGTTCAACCTTCCGGCTGTATGGGTCGGCGTGTTCATGCTTATGCTGGTCGCCATGCTCCTCTACACCTGTGTCGGTTATATCGAATCCCGTCTCCTTCCATGGAATGACAACAAGACCAGCAGCAAATCCACATCTGTATAGCTGACCTACAACGATTAAAGGGGACTGATGACTAATGCGTACATTCAAAAAGATAGCTTTTCTAGCAACGATGACGGTTATTTTGACTACACTGCTCAGTGCATGCGGAAGCAATGCCACAACACCCGCGAGTGGTGCAGGTGCATCTAATAGCGGGGGGCAAGCAAATACGCAGGTGGACAAAATTATGGTCTCCGAGGTGTATCACAACCTGCTCTACCTTCCCTTGTATGTAGCGAACAACCAAGGTTTTCTAAAGGAGAATCGCATTGAGCTCTCTTCCATACGTGCTGCCGGGAGCGGTCCAACAGCATTGTCTTCGGTGATCTCAGGCGAGTCGGCGTTCTCCTTCCACGGTCCTGAGCATGTCGCATTTGCTAATGCAAAGGGCGGAGATGCTCGCTCACTGGTCCTTCTATCCGGCAGTGCCCCAGTCTGGGCAGTTGCGCGAGAAGGAGTAACAGTGAACTCGACAGCGGATTTCAAAGGTAAAACCATCGTTGTGGGCTTGGCACCTACAAGCTCGAACAGCTTACTGCGGAAACTATTCGCTGACAATAACATCGATATCGACAAGGATGTGACGATCACTGAGGTTCAGAATGGCTCCGAGCTTGGTGCTGTATTAGCCGGCAAAGCCGACATTGCCATCGTTTACGAGCCGCAGCTGGATCAAGGCATTGCTGAGGGACTGCATATTGTCCATGATTTTACGAAGGATTATCCTGACTTTGCCTTTGCAACCATGAATACAACTGCAAGCTTCATTGAAAAGAATCCTGATCTCACCCAGCGCTTTGTCACCTCTATTGAGCAAGCCCTGGACTACATTCAATCGAATCCTGAAGGCGCAAAAGCAGTTGCCGTGAAGGAATTTCCGAATCTGGACAAAAACGTCGTGGAGCAAGCGGTACAACGCATGATCGACAGCAAGGTATATCCTGCGGAGGGGCTCATCAATGAATCAGCCTTCGAGACCGCAATCGACATGCAACGCTTCATCGGCAATCTGAAGGAAGACCTCGCTTACGAGGACATTATCGATTCAAGCTTCACCACCAAATAGAGAGAGAAAGGGTGATTACTCTGAACCAGGACGACTATCTCACACACCGCCGTACAGAAAGCGCCAAATATGCGGACGGAGTTATTACAAGCGAGGAGCTTGCCCTATTTACAGCAGACTTGGAGCTGATTCGAAACTTCAAGTTGCCAGAAGAAGTAGGGCCCAATCCCCCGCATAGGAGCGTGCCTCTGCGATGATTACGAAACCACTTAACGAGCTGACGATTGCTGAAGCCGCAACACTGATTAAAAATAAGTTGATATCTCCTGTCGAGCTTACAAAATCCTATTTGAATCGCATTGAGAAAGTAGAGCCTTCTGTGCAAGCCTTTGTTACGGTCACCGCCGAACAGGCTTTGCAGGCCGCAAGAGAGTCTGAACAAAAACTGATGAATGGCGAATATCTCGGTCCTCTGCATGGTATTCCCTATGGAGCCAAAGACATTATCCATATTGCTGGCATACGCACCTCCGCTGGATCAAGTACCTTTCCAGACTTCGTACCCGGAACGAATGCAACAGTGATTGATAAGTTGCAAGCTGCAGGAGCTATCCTGCTCGGCAAGACAACAACGACGGAATACGCCTTTCAGGGAGGAGAACCACCAACCCGCAACCCATGGAATTTAGAACATACCCCGGGCGGTTCCAGCTCCGGCTCTGCCGCTGCAGTAGCGGCTGGCATGGCTTCCTTCACACTCGGGACACAGACCTTTGGATCTCTGCTTAGACCCGCAGCTTACAACGGATTAACCTGTATGAAACCCACTTACGGCAGAGTTAGCCGTAATGGTGTCATCACAGCCAGTTGGAGCCTGGATCATATTGGCGCATTCACTCGGTCCGCACAAGATAACGCAATCGTTCTGGAAGCAATGGCCGGGCAAGATGAGCTGGACTCCTTCACGCTTCCTTATGGCAAGCCAGACTTAAAAAATGCTCTTGAGCATCCTATTTCAGAAATGGTGATCGGTCTCCCGAGCAACTTCTTCCAAACCGATGAACCAGCGATCTTGTTAGCGGTAGAGTCGGCAATCGCTGTGCTTGAGAAGCTGGGCATGCAATGGAAGAAAGTTGACCTGCCCTCTTATATGGAAGAGACCATTGCTGCTCATCGTACGGTTATGCGGGCAGAAGCTGCCGCCTTCCATCAGGAACGCTTCGCGGAAGCCTCTGATCGTTACGGCCACACGATGCGGGAGCAGCTTGAACTCGGTTACCAGACGAGTGCCGTTGATTATTTGCAGGCACAACGCATCCGAACGATATTCCGGAGCGAGATGATGATGCTTTTCGATGAAGTGGATGTGTTATTGACTCCATCAACACCCTATGTGGCCCCATACGGCTACAAGACGGGGAGCCCGATTTTTAACGGACCGTTCACCAATACGGGTCTACCGTCCATCACCGTACCCATCGGGTTCGATACCACCTCAGGGAAGCAATTACCTATCGGCATGCAGCTTGCTGGTCCACTCATGCGAGAAGACCGCCTGTTGTCCATCGCTCATCATTATCAGCAGGCTACGAACTGGCATCAGTTAACACCAATCATACACATTCATTAGGAAAGGAATGACCGCTACGATGTCTACCATCATACATGCAAGTGCAGCACCCAAGTTCCCGCTTCCTTTCTCCCATGCTGTCCGCGCAGGAGATTTCCTCTACGGCGCAGGTCAGGTAGGTGTCGATCCACAGACGCTTGAGCCCATTGGCGGCATTAAGGAGCAGACGGAGCAGTGCATTCGTAATATTGAGGTGATCCTGCAAGAAGCCGGACTTACACTCGATCATATTGTGAAGGTAACCACTCATCTGGCCCGAGTCGAGGATCAACCCGAATACAACGAAGTGTATGCGCGAATGATTAAACAACCCTATCCCGCCCGTATTACCGTATTCAGCGGTTTAGGCCCTTATTTAATTGAAATGGAAGTGCTGGCGTATGCGCCTTCCATTCGAGGAGAGTAACACATCACCAAAGAGCACCTGTAGCCATAGATGGGTACAGGTGCTCTTTTTGTTCTAGAAACCCGGTTCTCTTTTGAGAAAAGGGTTTCTTTTCGTATTCCTATTTTGTTTTGAAGCGAGATGCTTCTTCGGCAAGTTGTTTGGTCAGTCCATCAATTCTCTGCACCATATCTGTCAAATGTTCCGTCATGCCGGACTGTTCCTGCATTGTTGCTGTGACTTCCTCAACAGAAGCCGACACCTCTTCACCGGAAGCAGACAAGTTCTGTGCCGCCCCAATGACGTCATCCTTATCACGTTCAATGGATTCGATCTCTGTGGCAATAGCTTGAACCTGGCTCATCATCTCATTCATATTCTCGGTGACAAAATTGAATGTCTCCTTTGTCTGGCTAACGCTGCTCTTATGCTGTTCCGCAATTGCTTCAATAGCCTGAACACTTCGGTTATTCTGCTCCACGTGATCAATGGTCTGCATCACAATTCGGTTGATATCCTCCGATTGAGCTGTCGTCTGCTCTGCCAGCTTGCGAATCTCAGAAGCAACGACTGCGAAGCCACGTCCCTGATCACCAGCTCTCGCCGCCTCGATCGAAGCATTCAAAGCAAGTAATTTCGTCTGATTTGCGATTTCGGCAATCGTACCTGTAATCTGGTGAATGCCCGAGGAGCTTTCGGCGAGTTGCACTGTAATTTTGGAGATGTTGCCAACTTCAATCTCGTTCTGCCCGTTCACCGCAATGAGTGCATCAATAACTTCATGATTATTTTTGAATGCATCCGTAATTTCATCTGCCTTGAACTTCACTGCCTGCGACATTCCATTCACGTTGGCAATCTTGTTACCAACATTCATGAATTTGTCCACAATGGCTTCCGTATCGTTCGCCTGGGACTCCATCGCTCGTGAAATCTCAAATGCTGTTGTCGTTGTTTCGGCAATCGTGGTCGAAGTTTGCTGAGTGGACTGTTCCAGCTCGGATGTACTTGTTTTCAGGATGCCGATGGAATGGTTCATGCTGGAGATCAGCTGTTTATTGCCTGCTGCCATGGTATTGAAGCTGTCCACCAATTGTTTGAATTCTCCGCTATATTTACCTTGAGCCTGCACCGTCAGATCGCCGTCAGCAAGCTGTCTGAACAACACAGTTAGTCTGGTAATTGGTCTGGTTACCAGCAAAGAGATCAGAATACCCGCTACGACGGAAACCGCAATAGCACTAAACAGAACAATATACATCTGTTTTGCCATCGCACGCAAAGGCTTCTGCACATCACTCAGTTTATCTTCAACAACGACGGTCCAGTCCGATCTTGGGATTTTGGAGTAATACGCCACTTTCTCATCTGTGCTAATATCCCCTTGCTGTAGTTCAGCGCCAGGAGCACGATCTACCAATGATTGGTATTCGCCGGACTCCATCTTCTGGCCTGCCAACTTCTCATCCGCTGAATCATAGATGACCGTACCTACACGGTCCAGAATGATCACTTTTCCCTCATCATTTATATTGATATTTTGTAGCTGATTAACGAAGAACGAGGTGGATGCCGCAGATACGAGCACTCCCTGTACTTCTTGATTCTCATTGTAGATTGGCATGGCAAAAGCCGTACCAAGTTGTCCTGAGGACTTGGCTACAATCCCTTCACTAATCACGTTTTTACCCTGAATTGCTTCTTGAAAATATGCCCGATCTCCACGTTCCGCCTTGATAACTGCCGGATCATTCGCTGCAATAATAATGCCATTCCGATCCAACAAAATCAGACTGTTGTTACCTTCCATACCTGCCAGACTGTCCGCGAGAATACCACTCGCCTTATCCAGCAGCTCATTGTTTTCCGAGAAGAAGTTCTCACCTTCCTGTCCATCCGTATTCCGAATCTCCAGCAAATCCTGGAAGGTCCGATGTGTTGTGATCAAAAAGGTGGATTGTTCTTCCAAACTTAGTGAAGCATACAGACCTGCCCCCACCCGGTCCGAGGTTGCTTTAATCTCATCTTTGCTTTTGTCGAGTGTGATGACAGCCGCTACAGTGTAGGATACTACTGCAGTTACCGCCAGTACGATACACACCAGCAGACTGATCATAAGTGGCAGTTTGACTCTGAACGACATGTTGCGCATGCGTTCTCTTGCCTTGCTAAATACCATAATTACATTCACCATCCATTTTTATTTTCATCATTATGAAGTCCAAATTCTATGTATCTACTTTATATCGGTCGATATCAAATAATCTGTAAGCTGTTTCGCCAGTTATACTAGGTCAAAGGCCACTGCAAACGATTGGAAAATGAAGACTTTGGGTTAATACAAAATATGACATCAACATCGTATAATATATGAAATACATATCGTGCAGGAAGAGGGACAACGCATTGAATCCGAAAATGCCTACTTTATTAAATGTCGAATAGGAGAAGTGATATGGCAAAAACAGCATTACCTACGCTATTAAATGTCGTGCGCATTTTATTGAGTGTAAAACTGATCTACGTGATTGTGTCCTTTATCGTGTTCCTCATTGACTTCAACCAGAACATGGAGACCTATCTGGGTTTCTTACGCAAAGGAGATGATCTGGCTTACGCCTCTGGCGTAATCTTAGCCAGAATGTTGTTTATCATCGGTCCCAGCCTGCTCGCTGTTATATTCATCACCAAAAGAAAGTTCAAGCTCACCGTGACGTTTCTGAGTCTGGCGCTATTCGTTTCCATTCCAAATGAGAGTAACCTGTTCACCCTGATTCATCTCTTTGCCCTGCTTATCGTGCTCTTGCATCGTCCAAGCAAGTTGTATCTGAAACGAAAGGATACCCCTGTCAATGAAGCCGTAGTTAAACCGAAGGGTTAATTCCAAAAGGGGATCACATGACATTGAAGTCCAGAAAAAAAGGTAGAGCGCACAAGATATGATGTCATAATAAAAAAACAAGGACGTTCCTTAGTATTAAAGGAAGGTCCTTGTTTAATGTGACTCATTATACAAAGTGATTGTGAGATTTACAATTACAGTGCAGCTTGATAAATTTGTACTACATCTTCACGCTGCAAATTTTTGAAGAATCCGAACGGACCAAATCGCATCGCTTTATCAGCCATTACATCAATCTGACTGTCGTCGATGTCATAGTCCGCCAGACGGCTAGGGGCACCAATCGAAGTCCAGAATGTACGCAGCGCTTCAATGCCTTCTTCAGCAACTTGTTTGTCCGACTTTCCAGTAGGATTAATATCAAATACATTAATGGCCATACGTTTGAATCGATCTACATCCACATCCAGATTATGCTTCATCCAGTGTGGGAAGAGGATTGCAAGGCCACCCCCATGCGGAATGTCGTACACAGCCGAAACGGCATGTTCTATATTGTGAGAAGCCCAATCTCCGGCAAGCCCCATATTCAGGACATCGTTAAGCGCCATTGTTCCGCAGTAGAGAATGGTTTCACGCAGTTCATAGTTTTCCGGATCTTTGATCAGACGAGGGGCTGTATCGATAACGGTACGAAGAATCGTCTCACAGAATCCAAGCTGAACCGGTGTATTCGTATCCAGATGGAAATAATGTTCAAACACATGAGACATCATGTCTACCATGCCGTATACAGTCTGATCCAGTGGTACGGTGTATGTGTACTCCGGATCAAGAATGGAGAACGCTGGGAAAGAATACTCGCTGAACCATGCCCATTTTTCCTGCGTGTCCTGATTGGTTATTACTGAACCGTTGTTCATCTCGGAGCCTGTCGCTGCCATCGTTAGAATTGTACCCAGTGGAAGTCCGCCTTCCGGGGTTGCTTCGCGCACAACAACATCCCACATGTCTCCATCGTATTTGGCTCCTACTGCGATGGCTTTCCCGCAGTCTAGTACACTGCCGCCGCCAACCGCAAGAACCAGATCAATGTTATGTGTTCTGCATAGTTCTACACCCTTATGAACCGTAGACAGACGAGGGTTCGGTTCCACACCAGCCAGTTCCGTAACCTCTGCTCCGATTTCATTCAACTGGCTGATTACCTGATCGTACAGCCCGCTACGTTTGATGCTTCCACCACCATATACAAGCAAAATACGCTTTCCGTATTTTGGAACTTCGGTTTGTAGTGCTTGAAGTTGCCCTTTGCCAAAAATCAGCCGGGTCGGATTATAAAACTGAAAAGATCTCATAACGTATGTTCCTCCAAAGAAATCTGAAATTTTGTGCATCCACCATTATAGTTCTCTTTATTCGTAAAAACAAATACAGGCAAGAAGGAGATAATAGATGAGTATGGAGTCTGTCACATTACAACATTTAATAAAACAAACCATTAATCAATATGTATCCTCGGATATTCACATTCTAAATATCAAAAGTAACCCAATCGGTGCCGGATCTCAAGCCGTTGAATTGCTTCGACATCACATTGAATTCCTTATAAATGGAGTGAAAAAGGATATTTCTTACGTAACAAAGAAGGCCACGTTCATTGAACACTCTGCCTTGTCCAGATTATTTTTACAGGGAGCCAATGTACCCTATAGTCTATCAAATGAAGTTCATACTCAAGATCGCAGTCTGATCTGCATTCAGGATGTGGACTACCAAACCGATTATAGTCATCTGGATATAGACCTGCTTCAGAATAAAGAATTACAAGCACTGGCTTACATACATGGAACGAATATGGGGTCGAAAAAAGAACTGCCATGGATACCTATTGTGGATCGATCTCATATCATCGAAATGATGGAAAGACGCTGGAGGCCTTTATGGAACATCGCCATAAAAAGTCCATCATTCATTGAGGAATTCGGATCACCGCTCATTTCGGAAATTGAAGCTGTAGCAAGTCATATTGTAGATGATCTTGAAATTCTCATTAAGGATGAACACACACATACGATGATTCATAATGATCTGAATCCTGGCAATGTATTGGTACACAACAATGAGGATGTTTATTTTATCGATTGGGAGGAAGCAAGGTATGGCTCCCTGTTCTTTGATATCCCTCTGCGCTGTACACATTTGAAACAAGTTGATATCTATCGGGAGTCCCTAAGTTCTCACGGATACGATATTTCACAACATCAATTCGAGAAGTACTTCTCTCTGGCATCCCGATATCTCGGCATTCGTTATATGAGTTGGAACCTTGGGGTTTGGGAACAATACCCACATGCAGAAAACGACTTAAAAAGGTATATGAAAATGGTGACTCAACCTTTGTTCTCCTAATCCCCTCATCAGATTAGACTTAAGATGAATGCCTTGTTTTCCTGGACCAAAAAGCTCCTGCCAGCAAAGTGGCAGGAGCTTACATCACAGAGATTCAATATAACCATCGCATGCTTCCATAACAGGATGGTCTACATCCCCTCAGAAATTAAGAATTCGATATTTAGGTTCTAACCCAGATCGGCAATCCGCTGTCCAATACGAGGAAACAGCCCAAAGGCATTCTCATAGAAGACTTTATCATGATGCTGTTCCGGTACAAGTCGACGGACAAATTCGGCATACAGATCGATGGGCGCAAGCGGCCAGTCGGTGCCAAACAGCATCTTCTCGTAATGATCCGAATAGACTAAGGCCCGGCGGAAATGATCCATGAATAAAGGTTCGTTCATGAACCGTTCAAAATGAGGCCGATCTCCCACCACAAGACCAGACAAATCCGCATACACGTTAGGATTCTTCGCCACCACTTCAGCAGCATCCATCACCCAAGGATCACCCAGATGACAGATCATGAAGTTCACACCGCGCTGTTGCAAGGCTAATTCATCCACCGTCAGTGGATGCGAATACTTAAGCAACCCATTCATGGAGTACGTGTCACCCGTATGAATCACCACAGGCAAGTTATACTTGGCTGCGAGTTCATAGACCGGGGTATAGATTTTGTCATACACATAGTGATGATAGTATCCGGCATAGAGTTTGATTCCGGCTACTTCAGGGGATTGCAGTCTTGCTTCAATCCGGTCAAGCTCGTCCTGCGCATTTTTACCATCTAGCGCATTGGGATTAATCCCCACACATTCCATGAGGAATGACGGAACTTTCTCTTCCAGATCAAGTCCCATTGGGTTAGGAGAACTGGAATCCGGGAACGCTCCCTTCGTCTGCTCCGTAACCCCCATTCCGATACCCATAATGACGTCGTTTTTATCAAACTCCGCTTTAAGACCAGCGGCAGAGTAATCCACTTTAGACAGATCGATCGCTGTTCGGTGAAAGCTGTCGATGTCCGACAGATGAATGTGAATATCAATGATCGACATGTGCAGCCTCCTTTTCATCGGTAGAAGTTACAAAATTCAGTTTGAGAAGGTCATGCACATCCGCTGAACTCAGCGGGATCTGTCCCAGAACCAGATATGTCGGCTCCGTCAAGACCGTCTTCCCCTGCTGGAGTGTCAGATGATGATGTACATTCAGACCCGTCACCTGATTATTGGCAAACCCCCACGCACTCTGATTCGGGTAACGATGGACCGCATGCAGCATGTTTTCACGCGAAACCGATCCTACTCGCAAAAGGTCTTCAAGTGGCAGGCCCACATCCACCTTGCCCAGCGGGAATCGATCTTTACCCGGTTGCTCTATCCAACCTTCCGCAAATACAGATGAAGGCTGGAGGAAACGTTCCTCCGCAAGCGAGTAATCCGTCAGCGTCAGGCCGCTTTCGTTGGTCACGGCAAGCAGCGTGCATAGCACAGGAACACCCGGGAGCATCAAATAATGCTGGTGGATCGTAATTCCCCGATTCGCTTCATGCTTCTCAATCCGGGTGGTCAGTTTTATGCCTTTCCAGACATTACCGTATTGATCCTTGTGCTCAGTCCAGGAAGCGACTCTTTGTTCCAACTGACGGCTGAAACCATTCATGCCCGGAACCCCCACACCCAGTCCGCCGTACCACGGATTCCACCACGAGCGTGGAGCCGGTTCAGGGTATGAGCTATCCAGCCATTCTTCTCCTGCATATTTCAGAGAGTGTACTACGCTCCCGAAGTCAGGAGCAACGGAGATCGACAATACTCCATTGTCTACGGTGTACACAGGGCCAGACGAACCTTCTTCAATCATCTGCTTCACCTCTGTTCCGCTCTGCGGGAACCAAAGGGCCGTTCGCTCCTGGACCCGATCTTCGCCCCGGTATATCCCACGAACTTTCCAACCACTCTCGTGCTGGTCTCGGTCCGCTTCGTCTGGTGAAAATGTCAGCTTGGCGGAGTTTAGATTCTGCTCCGGATTGAATTCCTTAGCGTTTGCCATAACCTCCGGTTCGCCACCCTGCTGCACATACAGCTCCAGCTTGCCCGCAAGCGGAACCAGTTTGTGTTCAGTCAACGTTGCTTCTAGCACATCCGGGCCAAATGGATTCCCCTCATTCAGTGTCAGATCCAGATGACTGTCCAGCAACGGAATGACCGGGTTACGCTCCTTCCGTGCAAACGCACGGAAATCATACCATTTGGCAAACGTGTTCAAAGCATATACAGTTGCTTTGGTCCGTACAACGGCTCCTGCGGCAATACGGCCAAGCTCATGCTGCAACCCCAGCGTGTATTCCGGGCGAAGCAGCTTCAGAGAAGGGTCCCAATAGATACCGCTGGCACCATACTCTTCTTTGCAGAACAGCCAGTTCTCCGTAATCTGTGAGCTATTCCAATGGCTCGGATCGCCAGCGTAAGAATCCCCCATATCCACAAAACGACCTTGGTAAGGGAGGATTAGCTGGTTTCCGTAGAAACCGAAGTTATTCATCAGAAACAGGTCTTCTTCCCAGGCGGTGTCTCGTGTATTTTCAACCTCTTGGTGGAATTCGGCGACTCCATTCGCAGACAGCTTGACCACGGACTTAATCTGCAAGCCAGGGAAATCCTCCGAATCATACAGTGCTTCAAGAACCTGACGTTCACCTTCGGGATAAATATTCACTTCTTTTGCTTGTTTCTTGGATAACTCTTCGGCAAACGGCTTACCCAGCTTCGGATAAGTCCACCAGAATGAATGACGGGAACCGGGATATTCAATCCACATGTTATTATCTTGCTTGCTCATATGAAGAGAGAATGCACCATTAACAGCCACCCATTGATCCTCAATCTGCCCACCATATTTCCCTTCGATTCCCTTCATCAGTACAGAAATTTTGCTTGTAAAAGAGATCGCATGGTTCCCCACTGGGATTGCCGTCACTTCTACTTCTTGGGAATAGAGACCATACGAACGCAAGGTGAAAGGTACTGGCACAGACACTTTGCCTTTGGCAGGCACCGTAAAGCGCACCGAACGCTCTGCCCATTCAAGGAATTCATCCTCCGGCAGGTCCAAGCTGAACTCCGTTTCTGCATCCACATTATTTTCCACGTTCAGAACCAGTTCAGCCGGGATGCCTGGATAGAGTTCCTTCACAGGCAAGATGGTCTTGATCTTGGCCGGGAATTTCGGGGCAATACCTAACCTGAACTCCGCTTTCTTACCGCCGATCAACCAGGTGCTGGCAACCACGGGATGCGTCTTATTGTTATTCTGTTCCTCTGTAATTGGATCAAGGTGAAACTCACCTTCCAAGATGATGGTTTCTCCCGGAGCGACTGCTCGTGCAACATCCAGCGCAAATCGAATGTTTTTGTTATCCTCACCCTTGATCTCAACCGCCAGTTCGGACGCAGAAGTGTTCTTGATGCAATACCGAACCTTATAGCTGGAACCGAAAACCAGATCATGATCGTCGACGTCTGTTGAGATTTCGTAATCTGGTGTTTCGAGGGCAGTCAGCCCGCGACCGGACTTTTCAAATTCAGCCCGCAGGGAGACATCTCCCTTTTTCCACGTGTAGTCAAAGAAATCAAAACCACGTTCCCGTCGGCCATCCGGCTCGACCACGAGTTCACGCGTGCTGTCTGCATACCAATCCAACTCCTCAAAATAAGGAGCAAGTGCTTCGGTCTGCAAAATGGTAGGGATGAAATTCATCAGATGCACATTATCGTCTTTTTTCTCCCAGAAGAATCCACATTTTTTGTACATCGGTACAGCCTTCGTATTGCCTGCCCATGTGAACAGATCCAGGCGAGGCCATCCGGCCTCCACGGTCTTGCGCACAGCATTCAGGATCAGATTACGTCCAACTTTATAACCGTGATAGTCGGGGCGTACGTTAAGCAGTGGTACATATAGCGCTCTCTCGTCATAGCGGTAATGAGCAAAACTGCAGAAGCCAACAACCTCTTTCTCATGAACGGCTAGAAACACATAAAGATTGGACGAACTCTCCATCTCCCGGCGAACTGTTTCCTCTGTTCTAAGGTTGGTGCCCCCTCCCCAGCTTTCATTACTACGGTTCCACATATCCGCGAGTGCGGCAGCGTAAGAGGGATCGTATTCAATAATATGGATTTGATCAATAATGGAAGTTACTGTCATATTTGGATCTCCTTATCTTTATCTATAGGATGGTCTTTGTGAACTTTCGATATGGCCTTTGCCCGATAGCCGCAGAGATAATACAGGCCATGTTTGAAGAAGCTAGCGATAGTCTTATCATACTATAAATGGAAGCATTTTCAGAGAATTAAAAATCTTTCTTTCCAACTTATATGTGCCTTTCGGAAGCTCTTGTTAGAAGCATCAAGGATGGACGAATCTATTTAGGCATGAAAGAAAAAATCCACGTCTTTTAGTTAGACGTGGATTTAGGAATATGATCAGCTACTAATTTTCAATTATGCCAATATAGAACGGACATTGCGTAGAACTGATTTCATAAATTCAGAGGTTGGTTCGGCATGCCCCGCAATTTGGATACGTCGTTGCCGCACATCAAGACTCTTCAACTGATCCGTCAAAACAACACCTGAAAATGGCAGCTCTTCTGGTAGTGTAACTTCAAAAGGATAATCCTTGGCTTGGCTCGTTATGAGACATACAACGGCAAAACCCGTTATTTCATTGAATTCAAGTTCCGATAGAACAATAGCCGGTCGTCTCCCGGCTTGCTCGTGACCCGCTTGAGGATCAAAGTCAAGCCATATCAGATCGCCTCGTTTGGGAATAATCAAAGTAACTCGTTCCCTTCAGTACCAAAGTCTATTTCTTCATGTCTTGTATCCTGTTTCACTTTAGAGAGCAAAGTCTTTAGATGGTTACGTAGTTCCTCATTGGACTCTACAGGCTTGGTTTTTGGACGCAACAACAATTCATTATCTTCTGTCACCAAAATCTCGATTTCCGAGCCTTCTTCCAGATTAAGACGCTTAAGCAATTGGTTAGGAATGCGAATTGCACTGCTATTTCCCCATTTGCTAAGTGTGGCTGTAGTCATGGCAATCCCACGCCTTTCGTTTGATTGATGCTCCAATTATACCTCACCTCCCTACAGTTGTATATCTATATGATATACATGAAACAATAAAAGGATACATTGGAGCTATAGTCCCTCGGTAGCTTACCCTTGTATAATGTGCCTTGATCTCGACTGCCAGTTCGGACGCAGAAGTGTTCTTAATGCGATAGCGAACCTTATAGCTGGAACCGAAAACCAGATCATGATCATCGACCTCTGTAGAGATTTCGTAATCCGGTGTTTCGAGGGCAGTCAGCCCGCGACCCGACTTTTCAAATGCAGCCCGCAGGGAGACATCTCCCTTTTTCCACGTATAGTCAAAGAAATCAAAACCACACTCCCGTCGGCCATCCGGCCTCCACGGTCTTGCGCACAGCAGCGTAAGAGGGGGCGTATTCAATAATATGGATCTGGTCGATAATCGAAGTTACGGTCATGTTCTGATCTCCTTCTCTTTATGTACAGGATGGTGAAGAAGCCAGTGATAGTCTTATCATACTATAATTGGAATCATTTTCAGAGGATTATATCATTGCTTCGGTACCCACTTCCGTATGAAGTGTCAATGAATCCATTCAACCCTTATGTATGGGTAAACATATTGCCGCAGTGTGCCCTGAAATGGACATACATGTGAACTTTGACAAGCTCTATTCGCTATTGTTACTCTTTGTACAGGAGTGTTTCTTTTATATATAAAAAAGATAGATTCATGGAGGGAAAGCATGACAGAATGGATCACGCAATTTATACTCTTTTTTAAAGATTTGTCATACGCAGGTCTGGTCATTGCCTTGTCGTTTGAATTCGTACCTGCTGAACTCGTACTGCCCATGGCGGGATATTGGGTGTATCTTGGGGATATGAAACTTTGGCTGGCTATACTCGCTGGTACCGTAGGTGGTACGTTTGGACCTCTGACGTTGTATGCCCTGGGACGATACGGCGGCAGACCGATGGTCGAAAAATTCGGCAAGTATTTCTTGATTCGCCCCCACCATCTGGACGCTTCCGATAAGTTCTTCGAGAAATATGGCAGCGGGGTAGCATTCTATGGACGTTTTGTACCCGGCATTCGGACCGTGATCTCCATCCCATGTGGAATGGCGAAGATGAATGTGTTTAAGTTCAGTATCTTTACCTTCTTGGCCATGCTTCCGATCACCTCATTGTACATCTACTTAGGCTTCAAATTAGGCTCTCAATGGGAGCACGTGGACGAGATTGTTAAGCCTTATATCGTTCCGGCAGCGGTGGTTTTCTTAGGTGCTTTTGGATTGTACGTGCTTTTGAAACGTTGGAAAAGAAGAACGGCTTTGAACAAGTCATAGGCTTGCCTGAGGAAATGCGGGCTGTATAGTAGAGTAGCTGGTATATGATGAAAAAAATCCTTACTCTACATGACCTGTGGTTATGATTTGTTAAGTTACTAGTGATAGATGATATACCGTACTAATCTACTCTTATATTCATATGCAAAGCCCCACCGATCATGGCGATCAGTGGGGCTTTATCGTTTCAATTGATTTCTAAATCAATTCCTGCCTTCTTTTCAAATACATATACAACACTACGCCAGATGCCGCACAGATCACAGCACATAGACCAATGAATCCATATCCCGCCTGAAGTCCACGCAGCAGTCCCAACTGAGTCGTTGAACCGTACAAATTCTTCACGCCCTCAATCACCCAGCCAATCACATAGTTACCGATGACACTACCAACCCCCATCAAGGTAACCGTGAATGTAATCGCGGTGTCACTGCCGTTCGGATATCTGCGTGCGATAAACGCCATAACTGTTGGATAGATCATCGCTATGCCCGCGCCAGATATCGCAAAGAAAATCGCAAGACGCTCTCCCCCTGCAAGCGCCACGAACGTACACACTCCCGAGAAAGCCGAGAACAGAATCAGTGACAATACAAATCCGATCCGGTCCGTCAATGGTCCAAGCAGCAGTCGTCCCAGCGAGAACGTGAGGAAGAATGCAGATAATAACCCGGAGGCTTTGACCGTGTCCCACGTGTAGGCTTTTTCCAGGAAATTAACCAACCAACCCCCAACCGCCAGTTCCGACACCACGCCAAAAGAAAGAATGAGCACCATCAGCCAAAGGGCAGGATCACGTGTTAACGTCTTCAGTGAAGTCCGATCTTCATGGGGAAGATCGTCCCCCGGGAATTTGCTGCGCAGCGCCGCAATGATCGGCAGCAGACAGAGTGACAACATCACGAGATACATGCCGCGCCAGTCCAGTACGTGTCCGAACACACTCAACGACATCACCCCAGTCGCCAGCAAAGGTGCTACCGTTGAACTCAGCCCATAGAAGAAATGGGACAGGTTCATCATCGTACCTGTGTTTTTCACAAAAATCCGCGCACCCAGAATCGCCAAGGCAATCTCCAGCATGCCGTTACCGATGTACATGAAGAAGTACGATGAAGCAAAGAGTGGATAGGTATGAGACACATAAATGAACACACCCGAGAGGATCATTGATGCAAACGATATGATGCTAACCGCCTTGATGCCCCATTTGCGAACCAGAATAGCCGTGAAGGAGCACGCGATTAGGTAACCCAGTGCATTTAGGGACAATAACGTCCCGAGCTGTTTCTCATCCAGATTGAAGTCGAATTGAATGCGCGGAATGGCCGGCCCCTTAATATTTTCCGATATACCAAATACGATAAATCCTAGAAAGATCGTTGCCAGTTGCATGGCGTACAGCTTGTTGAACTTTCGTTTGTTCCCTTGCGTACCTGCTTGCTGATTCAAAATAAGTTCCTCCATTGTGTTCAGAAAGGATTGTTACACTCTATAACTACGATTGCAGTACCATCTTCCGACCGCTGTTATCCCTGTATTTTTTTGATTTGTTCCTAAAGGTGAAAATACAGTGATAAAGGCGTTCTTCAGATTGGTTCTGCCCTCTACGTTATCGTGTCAATGATTTGTACATTTGAAATAGGAAACATGGTTAAGCTTTATTCCTAAAAATAGAATACTCGTAAAAGCTCCTTTTTCCTTTACCACTGCTTCTCAATAACCTGAATGCGGTAGGTCAGGCTCTCCAGCGTCACCGCGACCAGCCCCATGACATATTCGCGACGAGTGTCTCTTTGGATGATCAACTCCGGCATATGCTCCAGTGGAATCATTCGATCCAGACAACCTTGCATCAGGTCATCCCTCATAGCAGGGTCCGTCGTATCCCCTGTGACTACAATCGTAGCGGGGTTAATGATCGCGATGATGGATACAAGCGTCTGTACGATGAGCTCCTGCAAACCCTCTGTCGTTTTCAACATGCGCAGTTGCTCTTCTCGTGACACGCTAAAAGGTAAAAAGGACACCTCGCCCCCAAATTGCGTATTCCCTGTCAGCGGACGACCATCAATGATAAAACCTGCACCCGGAAAATGGTTCTCCGGAAAAGTCACCACCGCAAAGTTCTTCTCTTCCTCAAATTGCTGCTGGTTATACAGTCCATAGACCGTAAGGTTCATGTCGTTGCCAATGACCACTTCCACGTCTTCATACTGTTCTTTTAGCCTTGGTCCGAGTGGCTGATACATCAGCTCCGGTACATCACAGATCCCAATAACGCCGTTGTGTGCCACCCCAGGTATGCCGATCCCAATCGCCTGCACATTGTGGTGTTGTTCAATCAGGTTCGCAATTAGATCCTCTACCACCGTTACATTAATTTCTTCCAAAATGAGTGTCTGTTCGTCCGCCATCTGTCCGTTCAGATTGGCATATGTATGTGTGATCGAGTGAATGCCGCCCTCTATTCGAATAATCAGGCACAGTACGTTGGCGTAGTCCGCATTGAATTGATACCGACTCGCCGGTCTCCCCCCGCTCGATTCATCCGGGCCCAGATCAATAATCTCACCCGTTTGGAGCAATTCGTTCAGGATCGTGCCGCATGTGGCTACGCTGAGTTTTGTTAGGTTCGCAATGGAAGCCTTCGTGCCTGCGCCCATTGATCGGAGTGTATTCTTCACCAATTCAACGTTAATGCGCTTCACCTGTTGGGTGTTGTGTGATGTGGGTAACATGCTTAGTTATATGCCTCCTTTCGTTCATTTCGAACCATTCAATGAATGTTTTTAAAAGTATTTTAATAATTGAAGTGTAGGGGGATTTGGGAGGAAAGTCAATGCTTATTTGGAAGGGGAAAACGTTTGGATGGGAAGACAAAAGGACAGTTCAAGATCCACTAATATGATCCTGCGCTGTCCTTTAGTTAAGGTGGTTTTATGTAGACTGGCTCATTTGATTTGCCAAGATGCTCTTCTCCAGTCGTACTTTAAATAACTTTCGGTTCAGATCCTGTTCCATGGAATGAAGGTGATATGCTGCTTGTTTTACTGTGTCCATCTCTAACACACCTGCCTGCTTCGCGATGATGTCCATGGCGTCTAGGATGAGTTTATTGCATGTGACCAGTTGATTGATGTAATCGTCTTCTTGTTCGATGAGTTGTGCGTACTTCAAAGCAAGTTCTTCGCTGTGGGTACTTGTCATGTCACCACCCCTTTCTTAAGGAGAGGATAACATAAGGAAAAAATAGATGTGGTACGTTAAAGCATACCAACATTACAAAAGTTTACAGACAACATGTTCAGTTGATTCTACATGTACTTTTTTCTCAGATACTTCGCAACAGCTATATGTGATAAATCAGTACTCTTATATAAAATATCTACCACTTCGGGTATTGTTTTCTTTTCATAAATTCCCTTATTATTCCCTTCGGTATCAATATGATAGAAATTCAATAAGGTTTTACTTAACCAGCCCTTATAATTCTCTGTTTTAAACAACTTCACTTCAATTTGAGTTAAACTCAATCCTTGAAATAAGTATAAATAAAATATTTCAGGTAGCACATCGTCAATACTTCGATGATCAAAAAGATCATAAGTTTTAAACATTTGTTTCATCCTCCACATCATTAAACCATTCAATTACTGCACTGAGAGGAATCTGCGAAGCCATACTTAAATTTGAGTTATATTCAGTATGTGTAACACCATTAGGTTGGGTTTCATTAAATTTCGGGACACTACTTCCTGGAAAAAACCGAATATTTTTCTCAATATATGTTTGATCATACTTCATTTCATGAAGCTTATCATCGGAGATATTTTTAATGAATTGTTCAATATACAGCAATGATCTATAGTCACTGGCACAGATAACTCTAACTTCGTTAATCAAATCAAACAATGACAACCCAGCATCATCTTTTCGTAATAAACATGAAACAATCACAATATCATAAAGTTCTGATAACAACTGTTCATGCTTAAAGTGATGCGTTCTATTACTTTGCAATGTGGACTTAACTTCCATTCGTTTCTTGCGATTAATGGTAAAGTCAAAATTCAATTTGTTTTGTTTCTGCCAAAAAGAACTAATATTCAATCCATTATCCCTAAAGTATTTTATAACATACAGTTCGGTAAATAAACCTTGCAATTCAAATATATTAAATTTACCTCCCTGAGCAAACAAATTAACCAAAGCAGAGAACAGTTCATTTAATATTTGAGGATTGCTGGATGTAAAATGCTTTGAAAATGACTCAGTTAGACGAACAAACGCTAATTGTTCATCTAGTTGTGTACCTAAACATGTAAGAATATGTACAGTTTTTTCAAATTTCTCTCCATTTATAATCATTTCGCATTTTGTATTGGAGCTAAAGAAGAGCTTTTTTGTATTTTGAATTTGAGAGTTCATTTGTGGAATTAGAGATTCTATAACAAAAACAGGATTATGATTGCTATCTGTACCATAAAAGATACTTTTCAGAGTATCCGCATCAGTTACATCAAACAAAACGAAATTATCCTTTACAGGAACATTTTGAAGTAATTTAATTTTATTTAAAATATATTCCGAATTCATATTATCCCTCTAATCATTATATTTGACCTACCAGACGCTCCATTTTTTCAGAATAAGCAACTGGCACATATAGAGCTATGGCAGGACTATAATAACTTATTTCAGGCAAATTATTAGGCTTAATGAAGTGAATTTGCAATTGCATAACATTACTTCTGTTTACAGTGACCATGCTGCTGTCACCAGGGTAGTAATTTTTACCTCCTTCAGTAGCATTTCGACCTTGAAATAATTGGTTGATTTTCCCCGAATTACTTATCGCACGTGTCTCATGTGCCGAATCTCTCATCCACAGAATATCAACTATAGGATTAATTTTGCTTTTAATAAGCGCTAATTCAAGTTTATCAAAAAAAGCTTTGTCGAGAAAACATGACATAGGATAAATTAAATCACTTAAAAGTTGATTCTTGACTTCAAAAAAGTTAAGATCTTTTATTAAAACATGTTTATTGATCTCATTGTAATTGAGTAGCTGGATAGAACTATTGTGAGAATCTCTAAATTGTTTTATCAAATGGGTATTTTTATTTACTTCACTGTGGTTTAAAAGCAAGATATCTTGTTTGTTCCATTCAGAAAAACTAAATCTTTTGGCTTTTGCTACATTCGCGCGAGTCATGCTGAGCATTTTATTAGCAAGAACAAAAACCCTAGGAATTTCTTTGAAAAGAGTACCCCTTAATTCAGCACGCTCAATAGTAGCCCAGAGATCGTCATCATGCTCTAAAATAGATGAAAAATCTTCCTTAATTGGTTCTGTGGTAAATACTCTACATACATCTAAAAAACTCCGTTTATATCCAAACCACCGCGCTCTTTGCTCAGTATTATCTACATTTGATACCCCAACTGCTCTCCTACTTATATAAGTCACTGCTAAACCTTTAATAGTCAATCCTCTCTCAACTAGATTCCCTCCCACAAAAATGTTAACTCGATAAAATTTTGAGTTCTCACTTGCATCTTCATCTCCATTGCAAAGATGTGCATCAGGACAAGCAGTAATACACTCCAAAATATGACGCTCCAATTCACCAAAATTCGGTAAATTTACCCCATCACTATTGAAATCAATGTATGCTCTTTCCAAATGATTGAATAGACTATTATAAGATATATCTTCAATTCCTCTAAGTCTAGTATCAGCGTGCTCTCTCCACTCTGTAACTACACTATTAATTTTTCTTAATACAATTCGATGATCATATTTTCTCTGACTGGGATGAACCAACATTGCGTGATTTCTAAAGTCTCCTCGATAGACTCTTAGAGCTCCACCCACAAAAAAAGAAGCAAGCGCTTTATAAAAGGATAAGGGAAGGCCTATATCTTCTAAAATACTTGGTTCATTATCTTGAATCAATTTAATATATTTGTCTTGATTTTCTCCATGAAAATCACTTAAGCCACAATAGTCATCACCTGGATATACTAACGAACCAAAATCAGGGGATAACTGATCACAAGTTTTAATTAAAATGTTAGCTTGGGGCGTAGCAGTAATTGACAAAAAACAATGTCTTTTTAATTTTTCTCTAAGTTTAATTGCCGATTCATAAGTAGCACTCATTGAATCGCGAGAAGCTTTCGTATTTAAGGTAGCTTGATCACCTTCATCGTCTATGACTAGAGTTGGTATATTAGATAATATAGGATCAGAAAAAACTCCTGTGATGGCATTTATTCTCACCTTTCCTTTTAGGCCGACAATGACTACTTTACGTTTTTCCTGAATAAATTGTTTTATAGAAGTAGGGTTTAAAATTGATTGATTTTGATTAGTTGATAAAATAACCATTTTATTTACATCTACATTGTCAAAATATGAACTAATACGCTCTACATTCTGGCTTAAAAGTATTTTTTTAGTGCCTCCTAATACAATAACAATATCATAGTTGTTATCAAAAGCTAGCGCCGTGAGAGAAATAAAATTTGATGTTTTTCCACTTTGTACCTTTCCAATTATGATTCCTGTTTTGGAACTTGGAGTTTCATCCTGAGGATCAGGGCAATTTGAAAGAATATTAACAGAATTTTGAAAAATTTTATCAATAGCATCTCTTGGTATGTCATCTTTCAATAATTGTTCAGTCATCTTCATCCGAAAAAAACCATCAGAAATAATAGGCCATTTAATATTACTTTTCAACTTCATTTCAATATTATTATTCAAAACTTTATCTCCTTTTCTAAGTCTGCAAAGATAAATCTGCAAGAATTCTATTCATCTTGTTCCTTATAGAACTTGCCTCTATCCGACCGTCAAATGATATTTTGAGAGCCTCTACTTCAGATAAAACCATTGCTATGACCAATTTAGTCATAATTACACTAAATTCTTTGTTATCAATGAAAGGCTTGAAGAAAGAATGTTTCATATTTAATTTAATTTTAAATATATTATCCCCTTCTAAATTAACTAGGGATATCCAAGGAGAACGAGGATCTAAAGTTTCAAATTCCACAAAAAAAGTATACTCCATATCCATGTATTTAAAATTAGTTTTGTAGTCAGAAGGTCCACTCATTAACAACCCTGTTTCAGTACTATTATCAACAAGTTTACTATCTTGTTTTAGTTCTTCATGTCCTGCTTCAACCATATCTGTTTCATTAAAAGGATTCTCATCTCTAATTGCTTGCCCGTTAGGTTCTTTAACAACCGGAATTATGGTTGCTCCTTGTATGACATCTGCTTGTTGAAATTGATTGACAACTTTGCCGATAACATCAGAAGTCTCAACACGTTGACGCACACGTATCTGCTCTGCTTTTGAACGGTAGGGCTTTGATAATTCAATCAATTTTTCAATAAATTGCTCCTCTAAACCACTATCATGCCAATCAAAACCATCTTTAGCCTGTGTTACAGGCCAATTATCCAAATGAAGTTCTCCAAATAGTCTTTGATATGTATTAGAGTTTGAGTCCCCGAAAAGTTCATTTGGTCGGTAGTTTTTTTCTGGACCACCAACTATTACTCTACCTCTTCTCATAAGAGTAAAGCCAGCATCTTTAACACTACCAGGTATTCTTATTGCAATGAATCCCTTAACCTTTAATTCCTTTTCTTCATAGTAAACGGAAAATTCCACATTTTTTTCCCAACGTTCAATACTACCATCAGTATTTTTTTCCTCATAAATTATAGGGTCGGTATAAGTTAATTCAGTACCATTATATCTAATAGTAACCTCTTCACTTCTTATATCTTGCCTATAAATATTGCTTAATAATTCTTTTATTTTCCAAATAGTACGAGAGGCTGTTAGTTTTTTGTTTAAACACTCAATTTTGATTATTGTGTAATGTTCTAAAAGTTCAGCTTCATGTATATCAGCATCAATTTCATCATCTTTATTATTCTTTAAACTCTCTACATCCACAGTAGCACTATACATAAACTCTGACCCCAATTGTGTAGACGAAACACTCCACTTTCTACCGAACCAGCATGCTGCTGTTTTTAATCCCATACCAAACTCATTGCGCCCATCTGTATTTTGTGGAACCTTATCTAACATAATCGCTCTTTGGAAATCCTCCCACTCCATTCCATATGCGTTATCAGTAATAGTAAGAATATCGTTACCATCTGAATTACTTTCATAAGAAATATCAATATTCAATTTCGAAAAATCGGATAAATTAAACAATTCACTCTTATTATCAAAATAACTTTGTGTGGAATTGTCGACAAATTCCGCAATCGCTGTCCAAGGCTGGTAACTTAGACGTTTATATGTAGCATACACAGCACTTGTCGGACGAATATTAATTCTCACTATAAGATCTCCCTTTTTCCTAACTTGATTATTTTTAGTAATGACTATTTATTATTCTACTAGTATAACAAGTAATCATTACTAAACAATATTAGATTTAATTAGCTACTATTTGAAAATTCATTTTTTCATTTCTAATGTCTTTTTCATCAATTAGCGATTGAGTAATCCTAAGCACTACTTCAACATTAAGAGCGTTTCCCAATGCTTTATATGCAGCTGTGGGACTTCCTGGTAAGTGATTTAAGTTGCCCATACTTTGAAGCCTCGCACACTCTCTTGGAGTCATATATCTGTTTTCCCAGGTTATAATCGGTACCTGAGTAGAAGTCATCGCTACGAGAGAGGGAGATGTTGTTGGTTTCTTTGCCCTAAGTCCCGAAGCTCTACATTGAAGAATTAAATTTGATAAATTTCTCTCTGAACCTTTACAATTCCATTCAAACTTTTGAAAGCTTGATGGGAATTCCATGATTGAAGGAAGCCATCTATCAATCCAATGTTTATTTACTTGATAAAGTTGACGGTTTTGTTTTATGAAACGAATTTTCCACTTTGGGAACTTCTCTTCTTTTGTTCTAGCGTATGAAGGAAGAGCTAAATAAAGTTCTTCGTCGCTTAAATTTATAAGGCTTCTACCGTGAGACCCTAGATAATTTCTAAGGCTCTTAGCGCCCATTTTCCACGGAGTTTCTTCTTCAAATGGGTAAGTTGCACCGAATTCCATCGACCAAATAGGAAAAGAAGGAAGGCTTTCTTCAATAGGGAAATCATTTATAAATTGTTGCCAAGCTAATATACAATTTACAACTTGTTCTGACAGATTTCTTGCATCATCAGGAAATACATCTAGCACTGATTTTATTGAAATATCCTGTTCTAACGTTTGTTTCTCTGGCCATATAAAATTCTCCAGTCCTTTTCTACTTCCAACAATAAAAACTCTTTCGCGAATTTGTGGAACGCCAAACCAATGAGGAGATAGTTTTTTTATTTGTACATCATAACCAAGTTCTGTCAGTATTTTCTTTGCAATTCTCCAAGTTCTTCCTTCATCATGTCTTTCAAAATTAGCAACATTCTCAAGTATTATATAACTTGGACGACGTAATCTTAAGATTTTTACAATATGATAAAAAAGATCACCTGATTTTTCATCATTAAATCCATTTTGCTCACCAGCTTTAGAAAAAGGTTGACACGGGAATCCACCACATAATATATCATGTTCCGGAACATCTTTTGCCTTTATTGATTTGATATCTCCTTCAGGTAGTATTCCATGGTTTTGAAGATAGAGTTTTCTTAATGACTCATCAATTTCTGATGCAAACACACATTCATGTCCCGCTTGAGTAAGAGCGAGATTAAACCCTCCCAAACCAGCAAACAAATCTATAAATCTCATGCAAATCCCCCGTTGTTTAAAAGTTTCAATTAAGAATTCAAGTCTCCTCTTCGTAGTTATTAAATAACTTAAAGATAACCTTAATCGGAGTATCCGAATAGATATTAATCCTAGAATCTCATTAAAATATCATTTATATTATTTGATTTTTTACAAAACCAGAGTTGAACTATAAGGAAGCAGCATTCTTTAAGAATCTTAATTGGTATGGCACAATAAGATGGTTATATTTAATATAGAACCTAAGTTCGTATAATTTATTCTATAAAAAAAAAGGAGTACATTCAAATAATTTTTTTCTTAAAAAACTGAATATGTCCGATCTACTGGTAGAAATGAATTATAAGATTACAAATTAGCTGAAATAAAACATCAAGTTCCGACACCTTACTGAAAATATATAAATATGAGTTCGTAGGCGAATTCATTCATGGATATGCGAATCACCACACCCCATCTTAAAAACGGAGATTCCACCATGAACTACACACATCTTAGCATAAGAGAGACTAGAAATCTTCCAGAAGCAAGGTACTGATTCTAGAAACAATAAGAATTATAGGTAGTATTCTTCAACGGTTTGTCATAAACTACCTTGTACTTGATCCCATTCCATTTGACAACCCCTCAAAAAAGTCTAACCTAATAACGAACCAACGATTCACTATTAAGGAGTCGTTCCCGATGGTGCAAGCCAAGAAAGACGAAGTCAGGAAAGAGATTGAATACGCGGCACTCAAGGTCTTTTTCGAAAAAGGCTATGTGGATGCCAAGATGAGCGATATCGCGGATGAGATCAATATTTCCGTGGGCAATATCTATACTTATTTTAAGAATAAGAAAGAATTATTCTACGCCGTTGTGCCGCCGGATCTGGTGGATTATCTGAAAAATGTGCTGGTGGAGACGATTCACTTTGATAACCAGACCTTGTTCGAGGAAACGGATAGTAAGCGAAAGTCGGCGCTGTTGCAGGAACAGGTGGATGTATTACGTAAATACCGGAATCAGATTGTCATCATCTTCGAAAAGAACAAAGGCACCATCTACACCAACGCCAAGAATGAGCTTGTCGAGCTGATGATCGAAACCAAGAAGGCCTATCTGAAGAACCAATATAAACGGTATGAGATTGGTACCGAGGAGAACTTGATCTTGCTGAACATCCTCGCGCACAACGTGATCGACATGAACCTGGATCTATTGAAGCGTGATATGAGTGAGGACAGCCGGAAGCAAATATTCAAAGCGTTGTATGTATACAGGCTGTACGGTATGAAGAGTCTCAACGAATAACGCTCCATCTCATCACTTATGCCGGTTAGACAAAGCGTGCAGATCAGATCAACTTCACTTGGTTTGCGCGCAAAAAAACTTCATCATAGATCAGCCTATTTTTTTGGCCTAAAAATGAATAAATCATTCATTATTAAAACAGGTACCTCCGTTACCCTAACTACTCGCTTCACCTACATTCTAAGGAGGAACACAACATGAACACCGCTTACGCATTAAAAAACGTCAATCTGATCCACAGTGATCTGAACCGTAATCTGCAAAAAAACATGACGATTCTCGTCAATGAACAAGGACTTATTCAGGATATCGGACGAGATCATGATCTGAATATCCCAAGTCACTACACAACCATCGACCTCTCAGGAAAATACGTAATGCCAGGACTGATCAATGCACACGTGCACCTCTTTGCAGATGGAAAACCGTTCAGTCTCTCGGTCAGTGAAGGCTTGTTGCAGTTTGCCTATGATCGAATATTGAACACGAAGTTTGGCAGAAACGTTTTGAAAAAACGAATGAAACGCAATGCACTGAACCGCACTCCATGCGGGTGTAACAACGATGCGCAGTGTGGGGGAATTCTTTTACACGGATGTCCAGCTGCGGGATGAGATTAACAACGGTGACTTTGTCGGCCCTAATCTGCTCGTCTCCGGGTTTTTCCTAAGTGCCACGGGTGGGCACGGTGCTCCATTTCTGGCTCTGGTTGGTGACTCTCCGTGGG
Organism: Paenibacillus sp. FSL H7-0940; assembly: GCF_037979415.1. Taxonomy (NCBI): domain Bacteria; kingdom Bacillati; phylum Bacillota; class Bacilli; order Caryophanales; family Paenibacillaceae; genus Paenibacillus; species Paenibacillus sp. FSL H7-0940. The sequence continues at coordinate 414,634 of NZ_CP150280.1, read as the reverse complement.
AAGCACGAAAAAATGTACGCATTAATGTGAAACACGGCGTGGATCTGATCAAAATCTGTGTGACGGGTGGCGTGACGGATGCAAAAATGGTGGGCGAAGCTGGCCGTTTGCAGATGACGGTGGAGGAAGTTGCGGCGATCTGCGATGAAGCGCATAAGATTGGTTTGCGGGTGGCAGCTCATGTGGAGAGCACGGAAGGAGTACGGGTTGCGTTACAAGGTGGCGTCGATACTATCGAGCACGGTTCGGAGATGGATGATGAAATCATTCGTTTGTACAAAAATAATCCCAATGCCCTGAATGGCTACACCGCACTCATCCCCACCCTGCAAGCCGCTTATCCATCCGCTTCACTGGATACCAACGTAACGAAGGTAAGTTCAACGGTAAAAGAGAATTCCAAACTGGTCTACGATTCCATGCTCAAAGGCGTAAAACAAGCGATCGAGAACGACATCACCATAGGAATAGGCACCGATGCCGCCATGCCTTACGTGACTCACTATGATATGTGGAGAGAGATGGACCACTACATGAGACAGACCAACCTGAACAACAAACAGGTTATCGACAAGGTGACTCGAACCAATGCAAAGATCCTCGGTGTTGACGATGTTACAGGAACGGTGGATATCGGAAAACATGCTGATCTGATTATCATGGAGCAAAATCCGCTGGAACATATTGAGGCCTTGTCAGACATCTCTATGGTCATGGTCAAAGGAAATCTAATTCAAACACCATCTGTCACAAGAATCACAAAAGTCGACGATGTTCTAAACTCAGTTTGGTGAATTCAGGAGTGAAATCATGCGCGGAAGTACCCTTGGAACATTTTTTATAATTCCTTTTTTTTGAATTTAAGACAATCCCAATAGCTACAGGTTTGTAACCCATTATAGAAAGCACCTACGAAGACAGGATAATATACCCTGAAACCGTAGGTGCTTTTGGTTAAACAAAACTTCAATTTAACCCTCAGCATGCTTACTTTTGTAAATTGAAGGTGAGTTCTTCGTTGAATGGAGTGCCTGTGAAGTATAAATCATTTCAAGCTCTGTCTTTTTCTTACCCACATGTACACTACTATTGAGCCTACTAAAGCAATGACCAAACTTATTATTGTTATACTCATATAATTATTCGTAGACATACCGGAGTTGATGACTGGATAGCCACCCGCACCATCTACTTCTGGATCAACCCCTTGGGATTGCACATCTTTTAGGAAATCAATCGTCTTGGAGGAATCCCATAGCTGATTATTATCCATACCTCCCATGAGTGATTTTTTCTCAGTAGGTACATCTGGTATATTTACTTCTTTACCATTGATCTTCACGGCCAAATAACGGATATTTCCGTCCTTGATTAATACCGGATTAAGCGTATCCACGTCAGTAGATAGGGATTTTGTCATCGTATTTAAGGACGCATCCAACCTGGAGGCATCTCCTCCTGCAAGAACCACTCTGAACTCACCTTCGAATTGTTCTATACTAAGAAATGACTTTCCAACACCGCCCGATTGCACAATAAAGTCATACTGTCCTGTCGGCTTAGACACATCGATCAGACTGTCAGATACTTTTTCAAACTTCTCAGAGTCGAATAAGTATACTTCGAAACCAGGGCCTAAGGTGACAGACTTAACTTCTTCTTCATTTTTATAACCATATCCACTAGGATCGTCTAATACCATTTTTTTAAATTCATCCAATCCTTGTCCTTTGGCAAAGGTCTGTACATCTTCAGGCACATTGCTGGCATAACTACTTTGAGCCATAGTGTAACTGACCAATAGACCCATACATATCACCATTAAAATTCTCATATATTTCATGATTATAGACCTCCTCAGCTAATCCTTATTGATAATGCCAAAAGTCTTTAAGTCCCCATCTCCACGTTCTTTCTGCTCCCGTACCTCCATTAAATTTCGAGAATTCCATTGAAGTTTTCACACCATCCCAAGGATCCAGATAATGCATATAATAAGTATATGTTGGAGTATTACTGTAGCCATAAATAGCAACTGCATGACCAACAAGGGCCGTAGGACTATTCCATTTCCAACTCACATATACGGGGCGCCCTCCATCAATCTGACTTTTCACTTGGGCAACATTTAAATTACCTGAGTAATAATTAGAAGATACTCCATAGTCATGCATTCCACTTTGGGCTTCTACTGTTGATGCCGATACATTTGTACAAGAACTGGTTGACTTCACTGTCTTAACGAAATCGCATTGATATACATTTTTGCTAGCCATGAATTTAAGAACACTTGAACTAACTGCTGCCCAACACCATTCACTCTTCTCTTGCTTTGCAATAGGATATGATGGCAAATCAGTAGAAGCAGCATATGCTTGTGACACAAAAGAGAGTGTGAATATTAGTGCAAATACGGAGAATAAAAAAGTTCTTCGAGATTTCATTTTAAACCTTCCCCCTCATTTCATTAGAATTGAATAAATTTGTTAAAGTGTGCTTATCTACCTCAATCTTTTTTGTTCCCCTCCAATCCAAACCCTCCATATTCATGTTACCTACACTGTATATAACGAGTTATTAATCATAAATGTTTCCTTTTTTTAAAATATTTTCAATTAAAGTTCAAAAAAAGTAGCGCAAAGCTTATCCATCATTTGAGGCTTGTTGCAGTGTGCCTATGATCGGATATAGGATACCAAGTTCAGCAAAAATATTTTAAAAAAAGAATGAAACATAACGCACTGACTGTACTCCATGTGGGTGTGACAACGATGCTCCGTGTGAGAGAATTCTTTTACCTGACGTGCAGCTGTGGGATGAGATTAACAACGATGATTTGTCAGATCCAATCTGATCATCTCCGGTATTTTCCTAATTGTCACGGATGAACATGGTGTTCCTTATCTAGAACTGTTGAGCGACTCCCCATGGAAAGCATGGAAGACGTAAGGGTTGCGTTACAAGTTGGTGTCGATACCATTGGGCACGGTTCCGAAATGGACGACGAAATCATTCGTTGGTACCAAAATAAATTCAACGTCGTTCTTCTTCCTGACCTTAGGCGGGATCATTGGGCAACTGATTAATTTCGAGAACCTTTTGTCCAACATCATGACCAAATCCTCGTCCAATGGCTTAAATGAAGGGTTAACGGTTGCCATCTCATTGTTGTGCGTGGGATCGATCCCGATTCTGGGGCCACTACAAAGTGCATTACAGGGGGATAACACCTTTTTTGCAAATTAATACGATTTTCTCGGGCATTACGTCATTGATTCTGGCATCCACCTTCGGGATCGGCATCATCTTCTCAGCGTTCATTCTATTGGTCATTGAAGTTCTGGTCTTCTTCTCGGCTGATTTCTTATCCGTCTTCATGACGACAAACATCATGAACGAAATTACTCTGATTGGTGGCATCCTGGCGCTTTGTACCGGATTAAACATCTTGAAGATTACGAAGATCAAAGTGTTAAACCTGTTGCCTGCCTTATTTATTCCGATCTTTCTGCTGTAACTTCAGCATACTGAGGTCTTTTATGTCCAACCTGAGATGGAGAACAAATTCAATCTGGCGTACGATTTAAATCAATGACGAGTCACGTAAAATAGAATTATGAGTTTATGAACAATAATTACATCAAGACATTAAACCAGAGGAGACATATCCTATGAACAAAATGAAGAAAACAGGTTTGTGGCTAAGTGTCACGACCCTAACACTATCACTCGCAGTTCTTTACTTTCCAACATGGACGCCAAAAATAAAAGGCACAAACCCTATTCATGTATTGGAACAAGTTGAAATCAACGGTACAGGACATGAAATCATGATCAGAGGACAGGATCTGGACAACCCAGTTATCCTTTATTTACACGGGGGACCTGGTGCATCTGAACTTCCGTACGCGAAAAAGTACCAAGATTTATTAGAATCTAAGTTTACGATTGTGAACTATGATCAGAGAGCAAGCGGCAAATCTTATCATTTTTTCGAGGACTATTCCAATCTCTCAGCTGACTTGCTGGTCGAGGATCTACTAGCCGTCACGGATTATATTACTCAACGTCTAGGGAAGAAAAAGGTGATCCTGATGGGTCATTCGTACGAAACATACATAGGAACTCTTGCTGCGCATCGAGCACCCGATAAATATGAAGCGTACATTGGAATCGGGCAGATGGCAGATACACAACAGAGCGAGATGGACGGATGGAATTACGTTATGGAGCAAGCCCAGCTGGATGAGAATGATGAAGACGTAAACCAGTTGAAGCAGATCTATGAACCGATCAAACAAGGACAGGCATTCACGCCGCGAGATATCGTTAAACGTTATGGGGGCGCTTCGAGGTTGATGGACAGCCCGGACACCAGCTTTCTCGGAATAACGTTCAGCCATGAATACAATATGCTTGATGCCATTCGTTATAATAAAGGAATCATTTATTCACAAGAAATACTGATAAGTGAAGCCATGAGCCGTCCTTTGCCATCCTTGATTACGAAGCTGGACCTACCCTTTTATTTTGTCATGGGAGATTACGACTTTATGACTTCATCCCATACCGCCAAGGTGTTTTTTGACCAGATTGAAGGCAATCAGAAGGAATTCATTGCCTATAAGAACTCGGCTCACTATCCACATTATGAAGAGAAGCAAAGGTTTTTTGATTGGATGGTAGATACCTTTAAGCAAACACCTTAATCATTCAATCCTTTGCCCTCCAGGATCGGCTGCATGTACTTCTCGATTCGTGACACTTTTGTTTTGGATTGCTTCGGTTGTGAGAAATAATAGAGATATACCCGCTGACGTCCAGGTGTCAGTGCCTCAAATGCATCTCGGAAAGCAGGATTCTCTTCGAACTGCTGCTGGAGTTCCTCGGGAACGCTATATTCGGCAGTTTTTTTCATCTCCACTTGTAGTCCGGCTTGTTCCACTTCAATCGCTTGCTGGATATAGGCTTTGATCATAGCCTCCTGCTCCACAATCTGCTCCAGACTGGTGAAGCGAAGCTGGCGTTCTGCCTGTACATTCTCCGTTTGCTGGACCAAAATGCCGTGTGTATCCTTCAGCAGAGCACCTTTGAAAAACAGAATGGCCACGTATTCTTTGAATCCATGGATTAAAACGATGTTTTTTCCATCCAGCATGTAACAAGGATGCATCCATTTCATATCCTCTGTCAGTTCAAAATCCCGAATAATCTCTCTCAGCTTAGCGGACTCTTCCTTCCACGTTTTGAGTTTCTTCAAATAACCGTCAACTTTGCGATTCCCACTTGTATCCGTCATGGAGAAATACCTCTCTTTATCTCATGGTTTTATAGGTTCAATTGTACTGGTTTTCAGTGGATTGTACAGCGTTGCTTACAGAGCTTTTATTGACTTTTCCAAGTAAATTTAAACCTTCATAGAAACAAAGACCTTCCTGTTAGATGGCCTATATTTTAATCCAATCTCATCTAATAAGTTTCAATCGACAGTTCTCTATACCCATAGTAAAATAATGGAATGTCTATTGCCATAATTCCAACATACGAAAGGATGATTTAAATGAGAGAGTACACAGTTGTTCCAGGTCCGAAAAATGTTCAAGTAAACCGAGGTGATACTCAGGCTGCTGTTAATTTATTTGCGGATATCATCAATCACAAAGCACAATCCGGATGGATCTATCAATCGATGGAGTCGCTAGCTGTCACCGAGAAGCCCGGTTGTCTCCAGCAACCTGTTACAACGCATCATTATATGCTGATTTTCTACAGAGAGATTTAATAATAGTACAACAATCATGAGAAACTCAGAATCTGAGGAACTGATATTTAATAACATGCCATCCGAAGAAGAACTTATTAGACTCTTACATACACATCATGAAGAAAACGATCCTCGAAGCAGCTTCTATATAAGAACTCATGTTATTCCAGAAATCGATTGGTTGAAGTCTTTGCTTAACGTTTCACTTGCATTATTCACAGATCTAATCATCTCTATGATCTGTTTCTATCTCTTGAATCTATTCACCCCAGTATATGCTTTGCTAAGTGCCCAGATTGTTTTCATAGCAAGTATGTTATTCATAGTTCTACGACGTGTTAGAGTGATCCTGATATGGAGTATTAGAATTTATCAACGTTTTGCCCCCATTGAAGTGAGGAACAAATGTCGTTTTGAACCAAGCTGTTCTGTGTATATGATTCAAGCTATTGAGAAATACGGGGCGATTAGAGGTCTTTCCTTGGGCATCCAGCGTCTTCGCAAATGTAATATCAACGGTGGAGGATATGATTATCCATAAAGCAAAAAAGGTCCATAGGCAATCTATGGGCCTTTTGCTTTGGTTAACATTTCTGGCTTAAGCTAATATCCAACAGTGACTGTGTCTCATCTTCCAACATGGAGGAAGCTATCATCCTGAAGTCTTCAGCCCCAATTTCAAAGTGACCTTTACGAAATGGAAACCCCCAATTGCGATTCCCGCGTGTAAAACTGAGTTGGTCTAACAACGTTGCGATCTTTACTTCTCGACACGGAAGATAACGAAGATCTCGGCGAAAGGGTATAAAGGATTCCGACATCTGATATTGGTATATCCTGTCGTCGGTAATTTGACCAATAGCGGTAAACGCCTGAAGTGGCTGCCCTGTTGATATGTCTGTGCGTGGAGAATAGTATATCAGCCAATCACCCGCGGACATTTGTCGCAACAGCGCTGACTTGCCATGGCACAACTGCGCAAACCCTCCCTCTACGGCTACATTTACATGAGAAGCAGATACAACACCAATCCAATATCTGCTGTCCTGATTTGGTTTCATGGATATATCTCATTCCCTTCTCTCGTTTACATTTCCAGATTCGATTTCAATCGATCCAATTGCAAAAAATGATGTCTGTAGTGCATCTCTATCAACAAAAACCACTCCTGAGCATTTAGAGCGCCAAGCCTTGGATGACGTATTTTGTTGTTTACGGACGCTTGGTGTAAAACAGATGCCGTGCTTCTCATCCGATCCACTACCTCGTGAAGCCCATCGATCAAGGATCCCATACTCTCGGGTGGTTGCGGGGTGTACTGCGGGGAAGCAGGGACTTTAACAGGCACGGGAGGGAATTGTCCTAATTCAAACACTTGCCTACCCAGTTCTGTTTTTTCCTCACCCGAGTTTAACGTCGAATCCCCGCTGCTCAAACACTGCTCAATATTATGCAGATGCATGAAAAGCGCTGATTGAATCAAATGTACATACATCTGTCCAATGGACCATTCCTCTTCACTTTGTTTTTTAAGTAAGCTACCCATATCCAATTTGTTCAGTTCTGCCAAATATCGTTCTACTGCCGTTTCAAATGATTTCAATACTTCCGTTGTACTTCTCATCCTTCAACCCACTCCTCTTGATCTGTGATATATCAAAGTATAAAAAAACACTACTGACAGGTGTATGTCAGTAGTGTTTTAAGATGTTTTTGGCTACTTCCTGCATTCGGAAGCGCAAAGACTCCGGCTCCAAGACCTCGATATCTCCACCCCATCCAAGTAAATAATGCAATATTTCTTCCGGGTAGCGGACACGAAAATGAAAAACAACACCTTCCTCTTGCTCCTCAAATGCATCCATATAAAAATGAAGGGCCTCCATAATTTTGTCAGCAATTTCAGGATTAGCCCGAATTAATACTTGTTCGTTACGGTCCTCAGGAGGTCGATAACTGTTTAGATCAAAATCCGGTGGCAAAAGGAATTGATCCTCCAGCACGGAAAGTTCAGTCATCCGTGACAAACGAAAATGACGGATGTCTTGTCGCATATCACAACGTGCAATTAACATCCAATTCTCCTGAACCAGTGAGAGTCCGTAGGGTGAAACCTCACGCATATTATACCGATTGCCATCCGTTCCTGGCATTTTTTTCAGGTACATAAAACTGATTTTACGTTGCTCCAAAATAGCATTACGTATCTGGTTAAGGTATGTTTTCACCCGTGCTCGGGTTAAAGGTTCAACTGTATGAAGCAGTCTCATCGTTTCCCGAACACGCGTGGATTCATTACGAACGGATTCTGGTAAGATTGCTTCAATTTTTCGTTGAGCCGACTTAGCTTCCATTGCGTATTCTGTATCCATTCTCTGTTCGATAAAATCAGCTCCCATGAGCAGGGATACGGCTTCTTCTGCGGTGAAGCTTACCGGGGGCAGAAAATATCCTTCCATGAGGGAATACCCCTGGCCCGGAGCACCCATAATCGGAACGCCAGCTTCGCTTAATGCCTGAATATCTCGATATATCGTACGTACACTTGTCTCAAATTGAGCAGCTAAATCTTCTGCTCGTAACATCTTTCTTCGCTGCAATTCAAGCGTAATCGCAAGCTGCCGCTCCGTTTTGTTCATTTTCTAGCCCCCACCGTTTCATCATCCAAATCTAACTCATTCTATCACAGTAACTTGTCCTTTCGTTTCGTGAATTACAGCAATGGACCTTCTTACATGCCACCCCCGAAGAGATGAGCAACTCTTAATCTCAAAAAAACTGATACCCCAAAAGGATATCAGTTTTTTATCTACATTATATCTGCTGTAAATACGGTTAATTCTCTTTGTTACTTCTTACACGTACATGGCCAGCAACAAGTTATAGATCATCGTCGCAGCTTCCGCTCGAGTCGTTTCACTTCCTGCACGAACCGTATGGTCCGTATACCCACTCACAATCTTGGCCTGCACCGCTGTATCCAGTGCTTCTTGTGCCCAAGATGGCGTCTGCGATGCATCGGTGAAACTTGGTTTAACGGATGTATTACCAGACATTCCGGCTTGTGCATCTGAACTTACTTTCAGCGCATTCGCCATCATAACAGCCATCTCGGCACGGGTAATGGTCCGATCAGGCTTAAATGTGTTATCACCATAGCCTTTCACGATTCCGGCTTGCACGGCTGCGGCAATATCACCTTTTGCCCAGTCTGGCAGACTACCTTGATCTGCAAATGTCAGATCCGAATTCACGGACTTCAATGCCAGTGCCTTACTGAGCAACGTAACAAACTCTGCCCGTGTGATCTTCTTCGATGGTTGGAACGTACCATCTGTGTAACCTTGAATCACGTTCATGCCCAACAAACGATCTGCGTAGTCGGAAGCCCAGTGTCCATTCAGGTCAGACAGATTCACCGGTGTGTAACTGGACACAACGAATGTACCCAGATGATTAACATTGGCCGTTATGCTTCCTGCTGTATTCATCTTGCCACCAATAAATACCCAGCTCTGACGAGCTTCATTATAATAGTAGATTGCAGGTTGGGTCCCGTTAGGCAGATCTGCCGAATCCATATTCAGGCTCAATGTAGCCTGATCATTCAATGTTCTTCCGCCACTGCGGCTGATCTGTACAGCTTGTCCAAGTACATTCAGGGAAGCTGTATTCTGCAACTTGTCCTTGGCAACCACAGACACTTGCAGCGTATCCTTGGAACCAATGGCTCCCGATGGAACATTGAATTGCACGATGTCTTTCAAACCCGTTTGGACCGGCTGATTCGCTTCCACCTCTACCTTCACTTCAGTGGATGAATCTGACCCCGTTTCCGGGTTCGTTGGTGTGGTTGGAATGGTAGGCGTTGTTGGCACACTTGGTGTGTTTCCTCCAGAATTCCCACCAGAGTTGCCTCCATTACCTCCACCTGAACCTCCACCACCATTGCCTGAGCGGGCTTGTACAGTCACGGTACGGATAACTTCCTGTGCCGCATTGCCAGCGATATCCTTCACGTTATACCGAAGGGTGTAGATTCCTGCTGCTTGTGTGTTCACCGTGCCATCCACCTGCACGGAACCACGGATGCCGACATTATCAGAAGCCTGTGCTCCAGGCTCGTTGTACGTATCTCCTACGTTCAGCGTCATCTGGCTGCTACCTTGCAGGGTGATGACGGGAATCTCACGGTCTATTTTAATGACCAGAGGTAAAGTATACGTTTGTTCCAGATCGTCTGTTGCTCGGAATAAAAGGTTGTGCTCTCCCGGCTCCGTTACCTCCAAAGGTGTATTCTCTGTATAAAGTTCATACGTCTGCCCTCCATCACGGGACAACTCGATAATTGCGGAAGTAGCAGGCGCGTATACTGCGCTGGTTACACTAACCGTTACGGACTGGTTCGTCCATGTATCCGTGTGATACGGCTGGCCGTCAGCGGTAGTTATGTTGCTTTTTAACACCAGCACCTGATTATTCGTGCCTTCCACAATAACAGTGAACGTTTTGGGTTGAGACTCTGTGCCACGTTGCACGGTTGCCGTCAGTTCCAGTCGCTCATTATTGTCCGGTTGCGTTAGCAGCTTGCCCTCGTTATTCATTAGTTCCGGCTTGGAGCTGGACCAACTAATGGTTGCCCCGTGTTTCCCTTCAACAGGAAGGGTAAGATCGGAATGGACCGCGTTCAGATCGCCCAGATCGATTGCTTGAAGCGTATCGGTTACCGCCTGTGCATCACTGTAAGGTGTGGCACTCATGAAGATTGGGTTGGAGTAGAACCACAGATCGCGATAGTTGCTATCGTTAATTTGATTAAAACGAGTCGTTGCATCAGCTGTCGTATTTTTCGGATCAAGCTGCGGTTCACCATTTACAGTCTCACCTGTCACGTTCATGCCCAGATTCGTACCGCGCAAGCGGAAATACTTGTCCTGGTCTGTAGCTTTGATCTTGGTTGTGATGACATTATAGCCTTCGGCATCTGTCGTCCAATCGTTGGATGTGAAGGTAGCCAGTACTTTGGTAGAGTCGTTGGTGTCTTTGGTATATGCGGCTGTACCCTTCTGGGCTTTGGCTGTCACATCCCCAGCGATGAGATCAACGTGATCCACCACGGGTACTTGTCCAGCGGACGTGCCGCTGTTGATTGGATTTTCATAGTTGTTGCTCGTCGTTGGACTCTTGAAGCGAATCTTCAGCTCTACTTCATCGCCTTGAGTCACATTAAGGTCTCCGCCCATCTCAACCTGAGCACCCGCTCCGGAAGCTGTAAAGTCCAGTGCGTTGATCAGGTCGCCGAATACGGAAAATGATTTTCCCGAACGCAGTCCATCCAGTACTGCCTGCATGCCTGTACCCTCAACCCACGAATAGGTCTTAGCATATTCGCCAGGAAAATAACCACTGGAATTCGTACCAATTGTCTTGAAGTGGTAGTCCGAATTGCCATAGTTCCAGAAGTGCCGTCCTTCTCCCAGCAATGCATCCCATAGTCCGCCAACCTTGGCGACCATATAGTCTACACCGCCGTATGTACGGTATTTGTATCCATCATCTGCGGTCGGATTAGCTACATTGTAGCTTGTGTTGTACCCTCCACGATCCGGTTCCATCTGGTTACCCAACATGCCTTCGATACCAAATACCACTTGTGGAGCCAGATCGTTGAACTCACGGAAGTCCGCGACGGTATATTTGTTTTTGCCGCGTGAAGGGTGGTTGATCATCGCATAACTTGTCGTTGGATAGTTAGTTGCGAGCCAATTGATGGCGGTTAGGGCATCCTGATGAGTCGTGTACGCACGCCCTCCGTTCTGATCCCATTTGGTTACGTCCGCCGCATTAAACAGGTTCGCTGCGCGATTCGTGAAACGGTATTCGAATTCCTTGGCAGCGTTCAGCGCTTCGGTTGAGTTAGGCTCATCCGTAAGAATCCCCACCCCAACATGTTCATGTGTCGGCATGTCCCATTCGAAACCGGAAAAGATCGTTTTACCTGCGTATTTGCCTGCATCCTGAAGTGCCTTGATCTGTGGTACCTGATATTCATTCATTCCTTGGGACATGGGTATCGGTCCACCCGAAATGTCGTTCCCGTTGTGATCTCGTTTGGATAACCGCAAATGATCCGTAAGCGCGATCCAGTCCAGCCCATATTTGGTTAAACCCGCGTCGAGCACGTTCTCCAGTGAAACCTGTGCATCATCAGACTCAAACGTATGTACATGCAAATCTCCCGTTTGCCAAGAACCTGTTGCCGAGCTGTTGATCGATGTGTTGTCCCCCGCATCTGCATACGTTATCGCAGCAGGGAAAGCTCCCATCACCATCACTGTAGCCAAGGGTATAAGTGTAAGCATAGCGAGCATTTTCTTGCCTTTATTAATAAACAAAATCATCCCACCACCCGTTCTGAGTTGTTGTGTCGGGAGTAAATATAAGAGACTTTTGGGGGCAGGGTCAACGGCCTGGAAGCATGTATTTAAAATTTTACATATACCTGCATTCTTTCATATTCCGTTAAAGGTTACTCAAGCTTTTTCTAACAGAGTCATGCTCTGTACTGCTCCAAATTAGGATATTGAATCTAGGGATAATGCTGCAAATAGGAGGCGATACAAAATTCAGAGATTGTTCACGATTCAGGAAGGTTCCCCCACTGCTGTGGATCATTAGGAGGAGAACTAGCGTAGGAGGAATGATGAAGTGGAGAAGATAGTGGGTTTTGTAAAAAAAATCAGGATTTCGTATACGCTGAGCATAGGAAAAAAGCACCCACGAACTACAGGCATAATATGCCCTTAAGCCGCAGGTACTTTGGATTGAGCAGGATTTTGATTCAGCCTTTACATCTTTACTTTTGTGAACTGGGAACGAGTTATTTGTGAAATCCGACCTATCTCCACTTTATAATTAAACTGGAAAAATACGATATATACACCGATAATGTTGAAGATGGCTAACAACGCAAAGATCATTATTCATTGAAGGAGTTGCACACTTTTGAAAAGATTCTATCTAGGTTTTGGATTAACGATCATCGTTATCATTGTACTATTATCAAGCTCTACTCCAACAGAAGCAGCATCGAAGAAAGTAAACTTAAAATTGTCAGATGGAGGGACGTACTATGGTGAAGTATTAAACGGGAAACCTCATGGTAAAGGAACCGCGAGATGGGGAGAAACCGAAGTTTACTCTGGAGATTGGGTGAGTGGTAAGCGGCAAGGAAAAGGCAAGTATACATATACATTAGTTGAAGGTGGAGGTGTCCCCTTTGAGGATTACAATGAATCTAATATGGGCCATGGAACAGGTGAATTCACTACAAAAACCTACACCGGATCATGGATTAATGATACATATCATGGTAAAGGAAAAGAAATTACGCAATGGTTAGAAGTACAGTATCTTACTTCTGATGGCAAGGTTTACCCTGTAAATGACCGTTACAACAACACCATTAACGATGGAACATTCAATCAGGGCAAGATGTCTCAGGGATATTACGCAATCCACTCTTCAGATACTGTCTCACTAGGGCATACCGATCATACGACTACGATTGCTCTCAAAAATGATTATTTCAACGAAAAGTTAACCGGGGATAAGGACTTTTTTGACACGATTATCAATTATAACAAGAAACACGGTTCTTCAGAAAAATATATCGGGATTAAACCATCCGAATTCTCCAAAGGCACATTAACTAGTGGCAAATTCACGGGGGTTACGCATCTAATCGATTATAGTAATTCAGTAAGTTATTCTAAACAAGTCATAATGAACGATAACGTATTAAAGGAGCATCACATAACATCTGCCGTCTTTGATAAAGATCGCAAGAAAATCATTAGTGAATTCCTGCAAGCTATTAGGCCCTATTCAGTCAAAATCAATACCATCTCTGACGAGATTATGTCATTAAAAGACATTAACTATGAGGGAATGATCCCTAGGTAGTGGAGGTCACAAAATGAGAAAAAAGCGATGGATTGTTAGTATAGTCATTTTGATTATCATACTTTTCATGAGCGAATTGATGATTTTGTCCTCAGGAAAGGTTGGCGTTCTCAACATAACGCAGAGAGTCATTTCAGGTGCACCTCATGTTATCGTTGAAGGGCAGACACTGTCTTACCAAGGTAAGGTTCATTGGGAGGATATCCAAAGTAGTATCGAAGAATATTCCGTAAGCGATGAAGGAACGGTCTTGTATAAAGCACTAGGCACCCCTGTCCCACCACCTTGGATATATGTGAGAAAAGGAAACTATCAGGGTTTCCGATATAAAATCCCGCAGCTTCCCTGGAAACTATAAAATGATCTGAGAACTTCACGAGCGGGCATCATCAGATGTCCGCTTGTGCTATGAATTTGTAGTCTACCTCGCTCAATGGTGACATCTCCTATGGTTCAGGTATCAAATACAATCCACACTATTGTTCCTCTCACTTTTCTTCCAATCCATTAAACTGCCTGAGCATGGCGGTGAAACGCTCCAGTTCCTTATCATCCCATCTGGATATACGGTTATAAAAAGCTGACTCCTTCTCCTTGAGCGCACCAACCGTCGATTGTTGACCAAGTTCCGTAAGAGATAGTAACACCCCGCGCCGATCCTTGGGGTCTTGCTCTTTGCTAACATATCCCGACTTTTCAAGTTGTTTGATTAATCGGCTGACCGAGCTGCGGTCCATTGCATTTGCTTCTGCCAAAGCCGCGGCGCTTGTTGGGCCATAGGAGTAGAGCCACCGTACCAGTTGAAAAGCGGCAGGTTGCAGGTTCGCATCAAAACGCTCGGCAGATCGAACGTTAAGCGCATGCGAAGCACTGATCAGTGCATGAATCTGCTCACCCAGCGCTAGCTCGAGGGTTGCTCTATCTTTGGTTTTGACTGGATTTTCACTCATTATTGTTAACTCCCTCTCCTCGATACATGAAAGTAGACTTCCGGAAATATAGTTGACAAATATCAATTAATATTTATAGTTGATTTATGTCCATTATATAATTCCGAATCTATTCGTGTCAAAAGGAGATCTTCTCATGAAAACTAAACATCCCATTATTGTAATTACCGGAGCAACAAGCGGTTTAGGGCAGCTTGCAGCCATGGAACTCGCCAAACGCGGGGCACATCTTATACTCACAGCCCGAAGCAAGGAACGTGCAGAGGCTACCAGGTACAAAATTAAGGAGATCATGCCTTCTGCCAAAATCGAATTTTTCTATGGAGACTTGTCCTTACTGAGTGATGTAAAACGTGTTGGGCTTGAGATTGCAGCCGCTTATCCGCGTATAGACGTACTTTTGAATAATGCCGGACTTCATGCTTTTGAACAGAGAGTCACGTCCGAAGGATATGCCGAGATGATAGCCGTCAACTATTTGGCACCTTGGCTGTTAACGCACACCTTGCAGTCTTCCCTGATTCAATCCGGCCATGCCCGAGTCGTCAATGTTGCATCTGAAGCTTCGCGGAATCACGGCACCCTGGTGTTGCCAGATGACTTAACGAATATCACTCCTTTTACTGCACGTGGTTCCTCTCCAATCTATGGCAAAACCAAACTGCTCAATATTATGTTTACTGGTGAACTAGCCAGACAATGGCGTGGAACCGGAATTCGCGTAAATGCCTTGAATCCTGGCTTTAATGTTACGGGTCTTGGACGAGAGCTATGGTTTGCAAGTGTGCTTGAACGCATGTTAACCTTTTTGCACATCGGCGACCCGCGCCGGGGTGCGGATATCATTACTAGGTTGGCTGTGGATTCGAAGTATGGCGAGGTATCAGGAGGATATTTTAATGTGGGAACTGGAGCATCTATTGTTCCTATACATCCTGGCGGAGATGAGGGCATGCAAAACAGACTGTGGATCGTTACGAAACAACTGATGAAAGATCACGGCGTGCTGGATTAATTGAACAAGAACAGGGGTGTTCCATAAGCCATAAACACAGCTAGGAACACCCCCTCCTTTTTTCAGTAATTAGATTGCTGCAAATACCTTGTCAAAACCTGCTTTCGTCTTAGCGAACAGTTCACTTGAACTTAGATTCGATGCCGGTGCCAGTACTTCCTGAGCCACCACACCATTGTAGCCAATCGCCTGCAGGTTTCTCAGAAACCCACTCAGATCAATGACCCCTTCGCCGGGATACAAACGCTCATAATCCAGTAATTCCTCGATCGGCAAATCATAAGCATCGTTGATATGGACATGAACAATCTGCTCTTTCTTCAGCTTCAGCAGATCTTCCATCGGTAAACCATTCGTATGCCAGTGATAGGAATCTACCAGTAAACCTACGTTAGGCGCATGGATCGTCTCGATCCAGTCCAGCGTATCTTCCACACGCCAGATAAACGGATTCTTCCATTGCGTCCGCAAATGGTGGCAGCCAACAAACTCCAGCCCTAATCGAATGCCGTAAGCGTCCAAGATATCTGCGCAAAGTCTCAAGCGTTTCGTAGCCGCGGCCATAAATTGCGCTGCCGGTTGATCCGTTGAGGGTAAAATATACGTGCAACAGCTGTAACAATCCAGCGAAGCAGAGGCTTCTGCCATAGAGACCAACGATTGCAATCCCTCACGAAACTGCTCATCTGTCGTCCGCCACTCTACCGCCAGGCCCGATGAACCGATGATCACCTGATTGCTTTCCAGCAGATGTTGCGCCTGTTCCTTGCCATACGTTTCAATCAATGAGAGCGGATTCAAATCTACAGATCCGAATCCGTGCTTGGCCGCTTCTGTGATATATTGTTCATCAGACTCGATATTGCCCAGTCCCGCATTCGTTAACCCTCTAATCATCCCAATCTCCTCCTGTGACTCGTCTGGAATTGCAGCTTGTGTATCATTTTCTTTATCATTTTATAATAGCAGTACTCTCCGAAAAAGAAACCATCAAAAAAGAGCCGCAACAACGTTACATTAACGTCATTACCGCTCTAACATCTCTATCTCACACGCTCTAACGTATATCGATTACGCGGAATCTCAAGACCCAGATTCTCCCTTAGCGTCTCATGTTCATACTCCGTGCGGAACAGCCCTCGTTCTTGCAGAACCGGAACAACTAGCTCTACAAAATCTTCCAAGCCATTGGGCACCACGGTACGAACATTGAATCCGTCTGCCGCTTCGCCTTCAAACCATTCCTGAATCCGATCTGCGATCTGATCCGGTGTACCAATGAACGATGTACGTGGAGTGGATGCCAGCAATGCCACTTGACGCAAGCTCAGCCTTTGTTCTCGTGCCTGCTGCTTGATTTTGTCTGTTGTACTGCGGAAGCTGTTGCTGCCAATCTCCCCAATCTCGGGGAAAGGTTCGTCCAGCGCGTGCTGGGAGAAGTCATAATGATCGAAGTACCGGCCCAGATAGTTCAACGCTTGATCAACACTCACCAGTTCGGCAATTTCCTGATACTTCTGCTCCGCCTCTTCCGCTGTTCTACCCACAATGGGGCCGATGCCCGGGAAGATCAGGATATCCTCTGCCTTGCGTCCATAAGCCACCGCTCTTGCTTTCACATCCCGGTAGAACTCCCTTGCTTCCTCCAGCGTCTCATGTCCTGTGTAGACGGCATCCGCCGATCGGGCGGCCAGATCTTTACCAGATTCAGATGAGCCCGCCTGAAAAATCACCGGATGCCCCTGCTTCGAACGCCCTACATTAAGCGGACCCTGTACCGAGAAGTGCGCTCCCTTGTGATTTAGCGTATGTAGCTTGGCAGGATCGAAAAATACGCCCTGTTCCTTGTCTCCGATAAAGGCATCGTCCTCCCAGGAATCCCAAAGGCCTTTGACCACATTCAGATGTTCTTCCGCAATCTCGTAACGCAGCGCATGGTTGGGATGTTCGCCTTTGCCAAAGTTAAGGGCCGATCCTTCCAGAGGTGAAGTAACAACATTCCATCCGGCTCTCCCACCGCTTAATTGATCCAACGAGGCAAATTGCCGCGCAACCGTGAAGGGTTCACTATAGGAAGTAGATAATGTAGCAACCAGTCCGATGTGGGAAGTTGCCCCGGCGAGTGCGGACAGAAGCGTGAGAGGTTCGAAGCGATTGAGAAAATGAGGATTGGACTTCTCGTTGATAAAGAGACCATCTGCAATAAAGAGCAGATCGAATTTCCCTTTTTCCGCGATACGGACCTGCTTCTTGTAGAACTCCAGACTAACGCTCGCGTTAATGGGAATATCCGGGTGACGCCAAAAGGAAATGCTGTTACCCACTCCATTCAGATTGGCTCCCAACTTCAATTGTCGTTGCGACATATATATTCCTCCCTATGTTGTGATGATGATACTGCCCAAGCCGCTCCAAGCAATACAATGCCTGTGAAGAGAAAAATAAACGGAATACCGATCCATCCACCTAGAAAACCACCGATTAACGGTCCAAGCACAATACCGAACTGACTCGCCGTCTGACTCAGACTGACAGCCCTCCCACGAAAATCATGATCAGCATACTTGATGATCAGCGCATTAAGCGCCGGATAGACCGCGGCAAAGAACAAACCATAAACAAATCGCAGGCTGCCAAAATAAATCAGATTCGTTGCCGTCATTTGCAGCAGACTGCCAATTCCGCCGCCAATCAGACCGATAAACAGGGTTTTCTCGTACCCGATCCTTCCACCAATCTTGCCCCAGCGCGGCCCCATTATGACGGTTGCCACACCAATCGCCGAGAAGACAATACCTGCACTCAGTGTTGCACTGCCAACATCTCCGCCAATCTCTACGACATAGAGCGTCAGCACCGGTTCGATGATGAGCACGGAGGTCGAGACTAGGAGAATCAAACCGTAGATTCGCATCAAACCCGGCGTGGAAGCCGCTCTTTTCAAATCCCCTATGATCCTTGTTGGAACTATCGTACGAGCTTGTCGTGACTCCTTAACACCGAGGACCATCAGTGCCGCGAGTAATGTAATGGCAGCAGATGCAATGAAACATCCCCGCAGTCCGATCCAGTGACTTAGCACACCTCCAGCAAGAGGACCAAGAATCCCGCCCGCAGCGCTGGCCGTGGAGATCACGCCAAGTGCATAACCCACCTGTTTCTCCGGAGTATTGGTGCCAATCAGTGTAATCGAGGCGGGATGAAAACCAGCCATGAGTCCCTGAAAGACCCTTACCGCGATAAACGTATACGGATCGTAAACAAAGAAGTTAGCCAGATGTGCAATGCCTAGCCCCACTCCGGAACGGACCAGCATCAGTTTGCTGCCATATTTATCAGCCAGTGATCCCCAGAAGGGTGCGCATAATCCACTGATCAGAAAGCTGATGGAGATCGAAATACCGGACCAAGCTTCTAGGCCGCTCTGGATACCAAGATCATTTTGCAGAAATATAGGAAAGAACGGAACGGACAGCGAGTACGCCATATGATTAAAAAACAGGCCGAACCACAGAATATACAGATTTCTCTTCCATTGTGGCATCTTGGCATTCTCCATACTATATAATTCCTATATAAAAAGTAGGTTATTATCCATATTAGGGTAACGTCATCGGAAAGTATAATAGAAAAGTTCAATAGACCCATTCAAGAATTAAATGAATGAGTCTATCTTATCGTCGATACATCGTATTTAATTATTGTCCTAACTGTGATTGATACTCGTATTCGAATACATGTTTCATAATAGCCAATTCCATATTTTTCAATTCAATGATTTTATCAAGCATGACATCATACTTTTTGTATACACCCTGCTCCATGATGAATTGATTCATATACATGACCAGATTACGGAGTTTCAAAGCTTCGCTAACCAGCTCTTCCAACCTTATTTTTATCGAAGGATCGGGGAGAAAGTCAAGTATGGCTTGAGCAAGCAGTTGTTTATGTTCGTAAAGCAGGTGAAAAGGATGTATAGCAAACGGCTGATTTTGCATCCCTTTCTTCTGCATCCCCAGCATCTTAATCATCTTATCGTATATTTCACTTCCAAGATAACGGTGATCCTTTCTCAGAATACTGCGAACTTGATTAGTCTCTCCTACGTATTCTTTCAAAATATTCATTAGATCCTCTTTGGAGAACTGGAGAACCGTTTCATAATAATATTCACTGGGTTCCTTATACTCATCTGTCTTTTCAATGGCCCATATTCCGTTTAGGTAATCCGTAGACCATTCAGCATCGAAATTCGAATCTTGAATAACAGTGATCTCATCATAGGGAAGCCATTTCTCACCGTAGAATCCATCCCAAAAATCATGGCACAGAAACTCTTTACGATCCGAATCGAATCCAGAGATGAATACCTCATGCTTACCACCGCCAGGAATATTTCTCAGGAAATAAATATAATTATTCTTTTGAATTAGTTCCACTAAAAAATCTTGCAGTTCCCACTGTTTTAAAATCATATCTCTATCGTACACCCTTGTAATCAACATAGGGCATGTCGACATTTTGAATTTATGCCAAGGATAATATTGTGAACAGACGTCCAATCCATAGCCCCCTTCATCATTGTGACTTAGGATGACCAATAGAAAATTATGATAAATCCAGCTACGTGAACGCTTGTCCAAATCTAGCATGGAAAAGAGACTCGCATGATGTGGGTAGGTAGTCATTAGAGGCTCGTTCATTTGCAATTTTTTAATCATGACTGATCTCCAATCCTGAGCAATTTATTAAGTTATGCTTCTCCAGTTCATGAATGGCTTCCAGCTTGCTTGTGAATTTTCTCCACTGATTATGTGTCATATTCTCCCGATATACCGCCTTCGCCAGCACGTTACGTAACTCCCTCCAATGATCCTGTATTGCCTGAGCAGCAGAAACAAGATCGGTATGATGTTCATATAACCGTTGCATACGATAGGTTTCGACCTTTTTGGCATTCACAATGTCTACAATGGATTGTAGAACAAGTTCAGCATAGGCCATATCAGGTGAATCTTCTTCTTCATTGAACTGATACGTCTTCTGTATGAAGGACAGAAGATGACTCATTTCCTGATTAATCTCCCCTGGTGTAACGCGTACATGATCAATAAACATGTCACGCAGTTCTCCCAACATTATATTGTTTCTTTCATGTGCGACAGTTTCACAAGCTGAAAATGCATAGAACGTGGGTACTTCTTCTTCCTCCATGAAAAGCCGTACGAATCCTTCATAAGCTTGTACAATATCATTCATAGGCATCTCCATCGGTTGATACGTGAGATTGTCCCGGTGATCATGTTCTATTACATGGAACACTTGCCGCTGGAGATCATACCCATAGATTAATAAGGAATGAGGCCAGTGGGTACGTAAATACATGTCTTTGCGCAAGGACTCGTAATAACAGTCCACTCGGATAATTACTGGGCGGTTCAAATTAACCGCCTCCATAATATCTTTTCGTACATCCTCGCTGTAGGTCTTCGTTTCATAAGTTAGCCCCATACGTTCAATTAGCTGGGCATCTGATAATACAGCTTGATACTCTAATCGGAGTATGCCCTGATGTTCATCGAATCTATAGTGCATTCGGTCGTTGATCATCACAGGCAGTACACCAATTGAATAGAGGTTTAATACGGGAAAAAGTGAATTATAGAAGCAGTTTTTGTAGAAAACATCATTAAACGGCTCTATTCCTGCGATGATAACTATTGGCCTATGGGAATGATGTAATATAAGGTGATCCGCTTCCGCTGTTGCCCCGACTTCTTCGGTAAATTGCTCCATTGCACCATCTGTCTCTCGCATATCCTGCTCTTCAAGAAGTATCTCTTTTTCAGAGT
The DNA here is from genome assembly GCF_037979415.1 of Paenibacillus sp. FSL H7-0940. Classification (NCBI taxonomy): domain Bacteria; kingdom Bacillati; phylum Bacillota; class Bacilli; order Caryophanales; family Paenibacillaceae; genus Paenibacillus; species Paenibacillus sp. FSL H7-0940. The sequence goes on along the minus strand of NZ_CP150280.1, from coordinate 393,085 downwards.
TATACTCATCCGCTTCATACCCCTTGTTTCGAAGCACTTCAGCCAGTGATTCAATGGTCTCATACCGCATCACTTCATCAGCAGTAAGCGGAATACTCTGCCTCTCCATATCCGCCTCAAGTTTGATGACATTCAGTGAATGCCCCCCAATTTCGAAGAAGCGGGCATGAACGTCAATCTCTTTCAATTGCAACAGATCCGACCACAGTTCAGCGAGCAACTGCTCTAATGCATTGCGTGGCAGTGTAGTATCTGTCCCTTCTCCCTGTAAGAGCAAAGGATCTGGAAGAGCTTTTCGATCCAATTTCCCATTGGCCGTATATGGCATATGATCCAACTTGGTGTATCTGGAGGGCAGCATATATTCAGGCAACTCTGCCAGCAAAAAAGATCGCAATTGCTCCTGATTGATACTTTGGCTCTCCGTTACTGTGTAATAGGCACATAACAGGGACTGCCCATCCTGATCTGACCGAACTGTGACCGCAGCAGCCGAGATAGCCGGGTACTGGAGCAATCTGTTCTCGATCTCCCCGAGTTCGATCCGATAACCACGTATTTTCACTTGAAAATCGGAACGACCCAGATACTCCAGATCTCCATTAGCATTGAGACGTGCGAGATCTCCCGTTTTATACATATAAGCGCCTTCATGAAAAGGGTCTTTTACAAACCTCTCGGCCGTAAGCTCAGGTCTGTTCCAATAACCTCTGGCTACTCCATCTCCTGCGATGCATAACTCTCCCGTTGCTCCGATTGGCATATGCCGATGCCGCTTATCCAGAATATAAATACGGGTATTGGCAATCGGATGACCAATCGAAATTGTCGAGGTAGGTGAAAGTTCCTTAATGCTCGACCATATTGTTGTTTCTGTGGGACCATACATATTGTAGATGCGGGCAGAGGTCATCCCCGCGACCTCCTTATACAAGGCATACGGTAGAGCTTCCCCTCCAATCATCAATATTTGAATTACGCTCCATACCGGTGAATCGACTGTAAGCCCAATCTGAAGCATTCGCAGTCGAGAAGGAGTTATTTGTATTAATTCAATGTTGTGAGTAACAATTAGATGCGCAATACGGCTTGGACTTAACTGATCCTCCTCGACCGCCATTATCAGTGTTAACCCGTTAGCGAGTGCCCCAAGCGTTTCCAGTACAAAGATATCAAAGGAGAATGTTGTGAGGGCGAGAATTCGTTTGCCAGCTTCAAAAGAAATGCTGCGGGATACACCTTCCACAAAGTTTCTTAGTGCCAGATGTTCAATCATGACCCCTTTTGGCCTGCCTGTAGATCCGGAAGTATATATCAAATAAGCCAACTGCTCCGACGAAATAACAGGCAGTGAGATATGTTGGTCATCCCAGTCTTCCATGCGAGAAATATCGATTATTTGGCCTGTATATATGAGTGAGCCGATTAGATCGGGCCTAGTTAGCAAAATCGCAGCCTGGCTATCCTCCAGCATGAACTGCAAACGATTATTTGCATATGCAGGGTCCATCGGCATGTAAGCAGCCCCCGCCTTAAGTACACCCAGCATAGCCAAGAGCATGTCTTCCGATCGCGTTAACAGAATTCCTACAACGGAACCTGACCTTACTCCCTGAGCTAACAGGTATTTCGCAAGTTGATCTGATTTGCAATCCAAGCTTCGATAGGTAAGAATATTATCTCCGCAGATCACTGCGGGATTATCCGGCTGTTGTGCAGACCAAGACTGGATCATCTGGATGATTGAACGAGCTTCAGGAAAACGTATCTCCGTATCATTCAGATGTTGAATAACCTGGTCTTCCTTGCGCGAGAGCATCTTTATATGATGTAATCCCTCATCTGGATGGGTTGTACAAATAGAGAGCACACGCATCACATGGTCTACAATCTGTTCAATAATTGCTGGAGAATATAATGCAGCATTGTAATTCATTCGTAACGCCAGCCCCACTTTAGACATTTGAAGTGAAAACACCATATCGGCCAGGGGCCCTGTTTCCTGCAGATTCTCCTGCATATTGTCCATTCGAACCACAGTGGCCACTCTTGGCAAGTCTGTGCCCTCATGACCAAGCAATTCAAGAATTTTTTCCAATGAAAGATGGTTATACTTTTTGGCTGTACCTACAAGGGTCCTGAGTTGAAGAACGAGTTCCTTAAAAGAATACTCATCACCAAAATTGATGCGAACAGCACGTAGTTGACTTGAATTTGCTGCACCAGACGAAGCGGGAATACCTACAGTTATATCGTCATTGTCCAGATAACGGTGTAACACATATGTGACACCTGCCAGAAGAAGAATAAATGCCCCTGCTTCGGTGTTCCCGGAAATGCGAAATATTTGTTCTGAAACAGGTTGAGGAAATGCAAGTTGCATCTCCTCAAACATTTGCTCACCCCATGTTCCCCTCGTTTTATCACCAGGGAACATACTGAATTGAAGGTCCCCTGAGAGATGGTTTAGCCAATATTGCTTCTCCTCTTCGAACTTTCGGCTCGACAATAGCAAATTTTGCATGAATGCACCTGGCTCTGCTGACAATTAGCACGCCTCCCATTCTCTTTGGGATCAAGAATAATCAGATTAGGTTGAGACCTTTTTTCTTTGCCATCTTTTCTACCTTGCGCAGCATAACGATTGAGATGATTGTATACGAAATGGCAAAAAAGATGAGGATGCACCATTCCATCCAGATCGGTGCAAGGGGCACCCAATCTGTTTTGAAACTGTAATAACGCACCATATCATACCCCCAGGTATAAGGCAGGAGATATGCGATCCAACGAACGACTGCAGGAAACTGGTCCACTGGGAAATAAGCACCTGCTACAAATTCAAACATGATAAACAAAATACCCACAATGGATGAGACCTGGCGGTACAGAATCCCCAGTAGTGCAATCATGACGCCAAGCGCCATTAATGCAACGATGACCACAAGACAGGTGACTAGAATCATCATGGATTCAGCAAAGTTGAGACCTGCGTACAGGACAAGCAGGATATACATCGGTATGAACACAATGACATTCATTAATGCACTGGCTACAACCGTCCCTACATAATACGCATAACGAGAGATTGGATTGCAGTACAGATACTCCAATGTGCCGTTATGGAGATCATTCGTCACGGCACCGAGCGGAGCGTTTAACGCTACTCCATAGAACAGCCATACAAGGATTGCACCCAGATAAAAGATAAACAGGTTATCTCCTTGAAGTACATTCTCTCCCTCGTATACAACAAACGTGGACATCAGCAGGAAAAAGAGTACTCGTAGACCCAACTGTAGGAAGTTACCGAAGAAGTTGGGCAGATACCTTACAGCAATCTGCAATTCCTTCACGGTTGTTGCCCACACGACGGTGAAAAATCCGGTAGGTTTACCTATGGCTTGCAGCTTTAGGGTTTCCTGACCTGTCCCGGTTTTAGCGTATTCGATACTCACTGTTCTCTGCCTCCTGCCAATGTGTACTCTAAATTCTCGTCAGACTTCACATAGAGCTGAACAAACAAATCTTCAAGTGTTAGTTGTCTATGCTGAATGGTCGTATGGATATTGCCTTCTTTTAATTCACTAATAACCGCACCCATCCCGTCGTACAGGTTCGTGATTCCGAAGGAAACCGTGTCTTCCTCCTCACGAATAATAGTGGAAGTTACCTCCGGCAGAGCAGTGATTCGCTCCTGAATGGAAGGGGGCAAGTCTGCTCTGGGAATGTCGATGAATTCGACTGCGCCCAGATTGGATTTTAGTTCGGCAATTGTACCTGTTTTAAGGAGTGTTCCTTTGCGCATCAGGGACACACGGTCCGTCATGTCCTCTACCTCAGTCAGAATGTGAGAGGTCAGAATAATGGATTTCCCCTCATCCCGCACATAACTTTTAATGAACTCACGTACACGTCTGGAGATTACGGGGTCCAGGCCCTTGGTCGGTTCATCCAGATATATCACTTCAGGATCATGCAGCAAGGCTCGCATAATGACAACGGTTTGCTTTTGGCCTCCCGATAATTGCATAAATTGCTTGTTCAGATGTTCCGAGAAATCCAGATACGTACTTAATTTGTCAATCTGGTTAGAAATCTCTTGTTTGCTAAGTCCGGTAAGTCTTCCAAAGAATATCAAGTTCTCTCGAACAGTTAATCTCGCATAAGCAGAGCGTTCAGTATCTTGACCCACGTATCCAATTAGTCTCCTGATGATGTTCGCATCGGTATCCAAATCGTAGCCGCCGATATTGACAATTCCGGAGTCCTTGGTCAACAGAGTCGCCAGGACTTTAATAAAAGTTGTTTTACCTGAACCGTTAGTCCCCAGAATTGTGTGGATCTCACCCTTGCGAAGCTCAAAGGACATGTTATCTAACGCTAGGTGTTTACCATAGGACTTCGTGACGTTCTCAGCGGATAGCACTCTCACTTGTTCTCCCCCTTTATGTATTGCCTGTATTGCTGAATTCATGGGAGGGCGAATACGCTATTACAGCGTATTTCGCCCCTAATGTAATTACTTTACGCCGACAGCTTCGTGTACCAGATACTCCGCCAGTTCGTAGTGATGTCCAGTATCATCAATGATATGATTCATCCACTGATTTCTTTCTTTAACAGGTAACTTTTTGGTTTCAAAGATGCCCTTGAGCAGTTCCAACGCTTCTATCATTTGCTCTTTTGAGGGTTTGTCCCCTGAATTTTCAGCCTGCTCCTGAATTGCCTGGATTCGTTTGTAACGCTGAACAACACCTTGTTGATACTCTGCTTCATCCCAATTCTGGTTCGGCGTTGCCACTGCAATTGCTAAACATTTAGTTATGACTGTGGGTACTCCTTTTTTCTTCTTGCCATCCGATTGAAACATGCTGATCAATTTTTGACGTTCCGCTTTTTCGCCAAAACAGAGCGAATTGATATCAGGACAGTTCGTTTTGGTCAATTTATTCAATACATTTTTGGGTCCCATTTCGATGGCAAGTGTGACACCAAAACGCTCAAGGTATTGAAGAATCCGTGTCCATTGCACAGGTTTGACCATCTGATCTGTCAGCAATCCCGGAATTCGCTCCACATCACCATAAGGTTGACCTGTAACATTGGATAGTACCGGCCATTTGAACATATTGTACGAATACTTTGCCAGTTCTTGGCCGAGCCGCTCTGCATCTTCCGCCATCAGCGAACTATGAATGGGTGCACTGGACATTAGGGGAGTAACCTGACCATCGGCATCCAATACGGCTGCTTCGATCTCCTCCAGTACGTATTGATGACCGGATACGGCAGCTTGTGTTGGCGAATTATAACAGGAGACTACAGCTACACCCTGCTCGCCGCTGTATTGTTCACAGAGTTGCTCCACGATGGATGCGTCAATACCGTCCATAATGGTCATGGATCCTGTGCCCCGATCAATATGAATCTGCATCATTGCACCACGCAATTTGGTGATTCGAACAGCATCGGAAAATGTCATGGCGCCTGAACATACCAACGCCGAATATTCACCCATACTGTGACCTGCACAGAATTGTGGTCGAATCCCCACTTCTTCCATATACACTCTGAAGGCCGCTACATTCGTTGCCAGAAGAGCAGGTTGCATGTTCTCATTCTGATTCAGTTCAGATAGACTTCCTTCAAAACATAGTTTTGCCAGATCCACACCTGCAACGTCACTCGCTTCCTCGTACGTTTGCTTGGCAATGCTATATTGATCATAGAAACTCTTTCCCATACCTACATACTGAGAACCTTGTCCCGGAAACAGCAGTGCTATTTTTTCCATGTCGTAACCTCCATTAATAGGGTTGGTGTATTAATTATTAATAATGTTCAGTTCCACATATGAAGGAATTTTCTGAATATAGCTCATGTCGTGTTCAAAAATGACAAGGTCCTCTTCCTGATGGATTTCTTTGAATCCGCCAAATTTATAGGTCAGATACATCATCCGATTACGATCGGTCATTTTGAATTCAGCCCGTATCTTGACCCCGGCTTCTTTCGCCTGTTCCAGGATATAATTCATGAGAATCGTGCCTACCCCTCGCGACATTACACGGCAAGACATCAGCAGCAGCTTCACGGTCCAGTACTCCTCTTCCATCTCAAGCAAAGCGAGTCCAATTTTTCCATATGCTCCATACTTGTCTTCCAGTCCTGTAATGAGAAGTTTGTGATTAGGAGATTGACTGAGTTGTTCCAGATCTTCATAGGAATAGGTATACCCTGTGGTGTTCAGCTGATGAGTCCGCACCGTCAACTCTTCAGCACGCTGCAGATCATCTCCCTTGAGAGGAGATATCGTGAATGTCATGCCAAGTGAAGCCAGAAAGTCATCTTTGGGACCTGTGAATTCATCTTCCGCCTTATTACGGATCTCATCGCTTTTGTACATTAAACGGCGAAGTTTGGAGTCCTCCGTAATAAAACGGGGATTCATCATCTCCATGTCGGGAATGTCCAGGTACTGGGCAGCATCTATGCATCGAACTTCAGCATGCTCAAACTGTACCTCTTCCAGCTCAAACATCTGATCATCCACAAAAGCAACCGTATTCGCTCCGATATTAATGGAAGTTATGATGGATTGAATCGAGCTCGACTTGGAATTCCAGTGAATCTGGGGATATAGGAAGTATTCATGAATTCCGAATTCCTCAAGCTTCTCCATGGCTGTCTGATGGTCATTTTTACTGGCGATGGATTGCAGAACCCCACGCTCGTCCAGTGTCCGAATCACATCAATAATTCCCTCTCTCAAGACAACATTCTCATCTTCCAGAAGGACACCTTCCCAGATTGTATTATCCAGATCCCAGACGACCAGCTTCACCTTCTCTTGCTTTTGTTTGTCCATTACCGAACTTACCGATGGATCACCCATACCTGAACCCCTCCTTGGCATATTGTTCCAAACTATTGCTTTAAGCCCGTCAGGCAGTCTATGCTGTCTTTCGTTCAATCAGTTCATTAATCTTGTTCAACGTACGGAAGTTGCTCAGATCCATATCATGGGTCTCAATCCGAATGTTGAATTCTTTCTCCAGAAACATCACCATCTGCATTGCAAACAGGGAATTGGCAAAACCCAATTCAAAAATATCCTCATCATCCTGAATTTCACGTTTGCGATAGAAACGACTCAGAAATGTTTTTACTTTGACCTTGGACTCCATGCACAGTCACCTCGTATAATTTATAGTCGATACACTTACAGAATCACGTGCTCAAAGAAGCCTTGACCGCTTTTTGCGCCTAACAATCCGGCATCCACCATCTTGCGAAGCAAGGGACATACTCTGTATTTCGGGTCCTGATAACTCTCATAGAGTACATCCAATGAATGAACCACAGTATCCAAACCAATCAAATCCGCTGTGTGAAGTGGGCCCATCTTATGTCCGAAACATTTGACGAATATGTCATCCACCTCTTCCGGTGAAGCTACCTGATCCTGAACAACAAAGGCAGCTTCATTCATGAGAAGATGGGATATTCGATTAGATACAAAACCGGGAAGATCTTGTACCAGTATGGCTTCTTTGCCCATAGTATGGAGCAGGGATCTGGTCGCTTCAATCGTTCTATCCGAAGTGTGATAACCCTGAATAGCTTCGACTACGGGCTTTAACGGGACCGGATTCATAAAATGTACACCGATGACCTTGTCAGGCCGTTTGGTGATGGAACCAACTTTTGTGATCGAAATGCATGATGTATTGACCAAATAAATACAAGAATCGGGGCAATAGTTTTCAAGCTGTGCATAGACTTCTTTTTTCACATCCCATTGTTCAGGCACGTTCTCAATAATAAAATCAGCATCCCTGAGTGAATCGTATTGTGTCGTAAACTCCACACGTGAGAGCACCGTTTCCGGGTCTTCGACCTCGGTATCCTTATTGTAGAATCCAGAAAATCGGATATTGGTAAACAAGGCTGTCCTCGTCTGATCCAAAACTTCATCACTCACGTCGATCAAAACCACGTTGTGCCGGGACTGGGCAAGGCTCTGCGCAACCCCTTTTCCCATGACGCCTGCTCCGATTACACCAACCTTCATTCCTATCAACGCCCCTCTGTGATCTGACTAGAAATTGAAATTCACTTCTTCATCCACAGCTTCATCCGTGATATCCGTGACACGATCAACTTCAATATCATAGATCAATGTATCCGGCTGCTCTGAAATTATCTCAAGAATTTTCACATAATCTTTGGCGATATATTCAGCTGTGCCAGGCAAGAACAAGCTTGTATTATATTCCAGAATAAACTCGATCGTACCGTCCCGCTCAATCGCATCCAGTGCCAGATCAAACCTTGAAACTCCACTGTCATAATCGATTAATGTGCCTTTGAAAGCCTCAATCTCTCCGGTGTACATCCCAACATTTTGTAGTGCGAAATACACATCAAACAGCGGATTTCTGCTCGGATCACGTGTACTATTCACAAGCTGTACAATTCGGTCGAATTGACAGTCCTGATGCGCAAAAGCCGATAACGTACGTTGCTTCACGTCCAGAAGTAACTCCCTAAATGATTCATCAGGCACAGGTTCGTTTCTCAGGACAATTGTATTTACAAACATGCCAATGGTGGCATCAAAGTTACCCTGTTGGCGACCCGTAACAGGCGAACCGATGAGTATATCACTCTGGTTCGTGTATTTATGCAATAGGACATTTAAGGCGGATAAGAGTAACATGTATAGCGTGGTTCCTGTACGTGCTCCGAGCTTGCCTATACGTGCAGTGAGTGCTTCGTCAGCATAAAAAGTCATTTTGGCTCCATCATAGGTTTTTCGATCAGGTCGTGAAAAGTCTGTTGGAAGTTGCAGTGTCGGCAATGGTCCTTTCAGCGTTTCCAGCCAGAAGGCTTCCTGTGATTTAATCGAATCCGATTGCTGATACTGGTTGCTCCACTCCGAGTAATCTCTATACTGATAAGGAATATTCGGTAGAGGTGAACCACTGTACATTGACGTGATTTCGTGCATCATATTGTCCATCGACATGCCATCTGTAACCAAGTGATGCACATCGAACATCAACAGATGGCGACCGTCATCCAACGAACCAACAATCATGCGGATCAACGGTGCCGCTTCCAGATCAAACGGTCGGACAAACTGCTTCACTACATCTTCCACTGCTTCCGTTCCACGAATGACATCTGGCAACGTTTCGATTGAAAAATCCACGTTCTCGTGAATTCTCTGAATCGGCTCTCCTTGTTCCCAGTGAAATGATGTACGGAACGATTCATGGCGCTGAATCAGAGTGTTCATATAACCGTTCAACGTCAATGGGTCAAAATTCCCCTCCATAATCAACGCTTTGTTCAGGTTATAACTGATGTTGTCCGGGTCCTGAGTGCAAAGGTAGAATATCCTTTTTTGAGCTGATGAAAGTGGATATTTTTCTTTGGCTTCTGCATGAGGGATGGACTGTTGTCCGACTGTTGCACTTTCCACATCGACCAAAGATTGCAGGTGAACTCCCAGTCCCCAGATCGTCGGATATTGCAGCACATCCGAAGGATTAACCTGTATCCCCGTTTCCCTGTATATATCCGATGCCATCTTGAGCCCAATAATGGAATCTCCACCATATTCGTAAAAATCATCATACAGATCCATTTCTGTCAGTCCCAAATGAAGTGACCAGATCCGGGATAACATCTGTTCCATGGCTGTATATTGACCATCATTGCGGCCGTGTAATGAGACTTCTTTGTTCAGCGTTGCCTTTCTCATCTCCACTTCAGCAATCACGCTGGCACTTTGATCCTGAATCGTGTTGTATACTTCCTCCGACATCATCATTGGCATATCACCTACGTAGGCCATATATTCCGAGTCATAATTCAGTTCGCCGATGATAGATCGATGCACTTTACGCTGAAAAGCCTGGTCAAAGGCCTTTAATGCAGACTTTGTTAAAACAGACTTGAATACCATGTCATCATTTACGCCAAAATCTTTGGCCATCCCGGTCTCTTTCCAGGCCACCCAATTGATCGTTAACGTTCGTCCGCCCCTGCGATTGCGATACGCTGCATAAGCATCCAGATAACTATTCGCTGCTGAATAATCTCCTTGACCCGGAGAGCTGAATAATGTTGAAGTGGTTGAGAACAGAACAAGAAAATCAAGAGAGTCTTGGGCTGTTGCCTGATCAATATTCCAGGTTCCCTGGACTTTCGGAAGCAACACACGGTTAAAGGTCTCCGCATCCTTGGATGCAAGGAACCCCTCACCGGCTACCCCTGCACCATGAACAATGCCATCCACTTTGCCGTACTGCTCTCTGATGTTCTCCATGAGTCTTGATACTTGTTGAAGATCACCTGTATCCACGCTGTAGAGACCTACTGTGGAACCTTTGGTCTCAATCGAATGTATCCATTTAATTTTGTTGCATTGCTCCAGATCCTTGTTATCCTCCAAAATGGCTGGCCATGTTTCCCGATCAGGGAAATCCGATCTGCCTGCAAGAATCAAGGTAACGTTGTGTCTGTTGGCAAAATGTTCTGCAAATGCTCGGCCAATGCCGCCCATTCCACCGGTGATGAGATAGACCCCTTGCTGCTTAATGGTTACATCAGAGAGCTCAGCTCCCAACAGATCTGTCTTCCTAAACTCTTCCACATATCGTTGACCCTTCCGATAAGCAGTGGAGTAGAAAACATCATCTGCATTCATTGCATTGAGCAAAATAGGAATAGCGGTGTCATCATCTATATCTATGACCTTGCATTCCAGCTGAGGATGCTCTTGTCCAATCGCTTTGCCCAAGCCAAACATCGTTGCATATTCAGGAGCAAGATGTGATTCGTGGCCGCTAACTTCGTGAACGTACTGGGATAACAGAACAATGCGCATTCGATTTCGCAATCCTGCACCTGCAATGGCTTTTGTAAGGTAAAACAAGCTATGCACACCTCGGCATAAGGCATCCTCCAGTTCCTTCGGACTCTCGGGTGCTGTATGACCCTTTATGGTAAAGGTGTGAATAATCTGATCTATTCTGTGGTTCTTCGTAGCCTTCAATAATTGCAGATACTGGTCCTCCGAACCATCGATCTGATAATGAACCGGAGAGATCTTCGCATATGTTGCACCAAGAGTAACTTCAATTACATGTGCTCCACGTTCAGTAAGTTCCCGGGAGAGACTGTCACATAACGGAATTGTCCCCTTCAAAAGCAAGACGGTTTGCGGATTCGGAATGAGTCTCTCAGGATTCGTTGCTTCCACCCAGCCAATGGTGTAATGCATCGTTGGTTCTTCCTTCTGCACAACGGATGGTTGAACCGCAACTCGTTCGGGAATATCAATCCAGCAACGATTGCGCTCGTAAGGATACGTTGGAAGATGGAGCCGGAAGGTTTCCTCTTCTGCGTACAATCTGGACCAGTCAATATCGGCTCCCTGTGTATAAAGAATCGATATTTCCTCCAAGTGCTGATCTTCCCATCCGTGCTCGTTAATGAGCTTCAGTACCCTGTCTGCTTGCTCGTTTAATTCACGAAGTTTTTGTTCCGTCAATTCGCCAACACCCGGCTCCTTCGTCTCAGGAACCATTCGATGTTCAGATGCATAAGCAAGGGACGGTTTAATGTCGCTAAACGGGCATCCACGCAGCTTGTCCAATCGGGCTACCAGCTCTTCTTTGTCTTTAAAAGGAATGGCGATACGCAACTTGTAGTGTCCTCTTCCCTGAGCAGCTGTTCCGCACAGGCTTAACAAATCCAGTTCATCGTAACTATCGAGATAATCATGATAAGCTGCGATCAATCTGGATAGAGAGTCTTTACTTTTGGCGGAAAGAGGCAGAATATAAGGTCTGCGTTCCTCAGCTTGGACAAATGTCTGTACTGGGGCCTCTTCCAGGATAACGTGACAATTGGTTCCACTAATCCCAAACGCGCTGATCCCACAGCGTCGCGGTCCTTCCTCGGAATGCCAAGTACGCAGACGGGTATTCACAAAGACCGGTGAGTTGGAAAATTCAATTATTCGATTAGGCCGATTAAAGTACAGCGTCGGAGGAAGCTTTTTCTCACGCAGCGCCATGACCGCCTTCACCAAACTAATCACTCCAGCAGCCTCCGAAGAATGCCCCAAGTTGGTCTTGATGGAACTCACCGCACAGAACTGCTTGCGATCTGTGTAGCTCGACAGTGCATCGGATATGCCCTTAATTTCAATCGGATCTCCCAATGTCGTGCCCGTGCCATGTGTTTCAATGTAGGTGATTGTCTCCGGTTCGACTCCTGCATCCTCCAGAGCAGATATAATTACCTCTGTTTGAGATGCCGGATTAGGTGCCGTGATGCCTATTGAACTGCCATCCTGATTCACAGCCCCGCCTTTAATTACAGCATGGATCGAATCTTGGTCATCCAATGCCTGCTGAAGTGATTTCAGCAGTACCACTGCAACCCCTTCTCCAATACCTGCTCCATCTGCTTCATCATCAAAAGCTTTGGAGCGATGATCTGTAGACTCAATGCCAAGTTTCATATTTTCATCATCCACCGGGCACAGATTAATCTTGATTCCGCCAGCCAGTGCATAATCACATTGTCCGCTACGAATAGCTTTGCAAGCCATGTCTACAGACACCAATGAAGATGAACAGGCCGTATCAATAACCATGCTTGGACCCTTTAGATCCAATAAATATGAGATCCGGGCAGACATCATTGCTGTCAGATTACCCACCATGGAGCTTGATCCGCTCCCAGGATCAACTTCATATAAGAGACGTGCATACAGATCTCGCAAGGTTGCCGCATAGCCCAGATATACGCCTGTTTTACTACCACTCAATCTGGTGCCGCCATACCCTGCATCCTCAATTGCAGTCCACGCAGCTTCAAGAAATAATCGCTGATTGGGATCCATTAGACTTGCTTCCTTGGGCGATAACCGAAAGAAACCTGCATCAAACTTGTCTATGTGTTCCAGATACGCGTTCTCGTTGTATTTCATCTGTGCCTGGTCATGACCTGTGAACGCAAAATGCTTGTCAATATCCACTTTTCTCGATTCCGGAAACGACCGAACCAGATCCGTGCCGTTGACGAGATGTTCCCATAGCTCCTCAGGTGTGGAAGCAAACGGCACATTCACAGCCATGCCGATAATCGCAATATCTCCATCTCGTTCCGCCGCAGTACGCTTCTTGAGATGCATCGCAGGAGAAGGACGCTGTTCCTCCTTCTTGTTTTTTCCACCGATAAATTTTGCGAGATGATGTACATTCGAGTATTCGAACAGGTCCGTAACATTAATGGCTCCTGGAAAAATTCGCTCAATCTCACTCTGAATTTTCATTAGCAGAATAGAGTCCGCACCTAGTTCAAAGAAGTTGTCGTGAATATCAATTTGATCAAAACCTAATATTTTTCTGCAACATTCGGCCACACGTTTTTCCGTATCACTAAACTCTTCGTTGAGACTTCCTGTCAGACTTACTTCTCCTGCTGGATTTGTTGTTACACTCTTTGCTTTGTTCACTTTTTCCTGCTTCTTTTTTTCCTTAAATAGTTCAATTTGCGCAGTCAGCACAGGAGAGAGCATCACCCCTGATTTTTCGAGCAGGAAGACTCCACCGTTCTCATAATTGAGATAACCTACAAGTGCTCTCGGTACATTATGGGATAACACCTGCTCAAACCCTTCAAGAGCCTTACAGGTTGGCAACGTCTTAAAAATGGTATCGATTGTGAAACCACCTTCAAGGGCCATACCGGTTTCTTTCCAGGTCGTCCAGTTCACCACATGTGTCCTTCTGCCAAGCTTGTTCCGATATTCCCCGTAGGCATCCAGATAAGCATTGGCTGCGGTATAATCTCCTTGAACGGCTCCGCTAAACATCGTTGCTACCGAAGAAAACAGAATAAAGAAGTCCAGATCATCCGAATGGGTAACTTCATCCAAAATACGTGTACCCATTACCTTCGGATTGAAAATGCTTTTAAACTGGTCATCCGTACGATTCATCAACAGGTCGGATCTTCCGATTCCCGCGCCATGGATAACCCCCCGGATCTTCCCATGACGTTGACGCAGCTCTTCTACAATTGGAACTACCTCTTCTTTTTTGGAAATGTCAGCGCTGTATATTTCAACGGTAGCTCCCATATTTTCAATATCAAGAACTCCCTGAATCTTTCGGCATAACGACTGATCCTGCTTTGCTTCCAAAATTGCTTCCCATGTTCTCCGGGGTGGAAAGGCAGTACGATTAATCCAGGCCAGATGTACCTTGTCCCTGCCAGCCAAATATTTGGATACTTCAATCCCGATACCTCCGGCTCCACCAGAGACAAGATATATCCCTTCTGAATGAAGAGCCGGAAATTGTCCATTGTTACTGTCCGACTCTGCAACAGGCTGGAGTGTACCGAATGACTGAATATACCGTTTTCCGTCTCGAATGGCGGTAAGGAATTGATCTGTTTTTCTGAAAACAGACTCTGCACTCCCCTTGCTCCATAGCGTATCTTCCAGATCGATAACTCGACATTGGATGTTCAGATGCTCCTTACGTATGACCTTGGCAAGACCTTCTAGCGGTGCGAGTTCGGGTCTAAGAATCTGTTCTTTGCCTGTGACATGATGGACGCATTGGGTCAAAATCACCATATCCATATCATAATCAATACCATGTCTGGTCAATGAACGAAGCAGATACAGCAGGCTGTAAACGCCGCGTTCCTGTGATTCATTCAACTCCACCAGATTCTGAACAGAAGTGTCCGAAGCAAAGGTAGGTGCGTAGATGACCTGTGACCATGATTTTGAATCCAAAGCATTGACTAAAGAATCAAAATCGACCTCTTTGGAACCAATTCGAAAATCAGTATCGTTCCTCTGTTCATAGTAATCTCCCGGGCAAACCTTAATGACGTCCTTACCCGATTGTTGCAAAAGCAATGCAAGGTCAGCCCCACCTTTGTCATCAGCCGTAAAGAGTACAACTCTCTCGCTTGAATGAACTTCGTTATCCTCGTAATCTCCCTCAAGCTCATGCCACGTGAGAGAAAACAATCCGTTGTCATGGTGGACACTCTCTTCTGCTGGTCTGCTTCCCATGTCAATCCAGCATTTCTGCGAATCAAAAGGATAACCCGCCAGAGGTACGGTCTTCGTAGACTTGCCCTCATACAGACGCCACCAGTCCACGGATGCTCCTTGCACGTAAAGAGTACACAGGCGCCCCCAGTCAAATGTAGCCTCATTCATCTGGTTCAATTCTTGCCGGACCTCTTCGCTTAACGCACGAACGTTTTTCTGAGTAATATCATGTACCCCTGAAACTTCCCTATTGTCGCTGATCAGTCGGTGTTCCCCATAATGAAACCAAGGTGCTGTGAACGTATGAATGTCTCCAGATATAACCTGGGTCAGCTTAATGCGAAAATCCTCCAAATGTTCAGCCAAAATGATCACTCGGTGAGCATAATGTCCGCGACATGCATTGGCTGTTCGACACACATCCAGTAATGAATACCTGTCGGAGAAGGTAGATACTCCGTCCAGATACTGTTTCATCAGAACTTGAATTCCATGATCTGATCCCGCAGACAACGTGAATGGATGAACACCCGTATGCCCATCATGCGTAACGTTCAAAGTGGCCTGTACAGGAGCTTCTTCCAGCACTATATGACAATTCGTTCCGCTCAAACCAAATGTACTTATCCCGCATCTACGCGGATCAGCACCTCGCTCCCACTCTCTTAACCTTGTATTGACATAGACGGGTGAATTCCCGAAATCAATATTCAGGTTTGGATAATTAAAATGAAGGGAAGGCGGGAGTTTCCGATGATACAACGATAAAAGTCCTTTAATCAGACTGGCCATACCTGCTGTTTCATACAGATGACCAACATTGGTTTTGACCGAACCAATTGCACAAAATTGCTTTTTATTCGTATATTTTCGGAAAGCACGTTCCAGCCCCTGAATCTCGATAGGGTCACCCAGATTCGTTCCTGTTCCATGAGTTTCAATATAGGCCAAGGATTCCGGGTGGATGCCTGCTCGCTTCCACGCCTCCTCGATTACTTCGGATTGAGCAACCGGATTGGGGGCCGTGATGCCCATGGACGTTCCATCCTGATTCAAAGCGATGCCTTTGATTACACCATAGATGTGGTCCCCATCTTTCTGAGCCTGACGAAGCGGCTTCAAAATTACTGCAGCCACACCTTCACCCATACCGGAGCCATCTGCTTCTTTATCAAAAGCTCTAGTCCGGTAGTCGGTGGATTCAATCCCAATCTTCAGAAAATCATTGTCCACTGGCAAAATATCCAGCTTAACGCCTCCGGCAATGGCCATGTTGCAATCCCCGTTCATCAGCGATTTACAAGCCAGATAAACGGATACCAACGAGGACGAACAAGCCGTATCCACTACCATAGTCGGTCCTTTTAGATTAAGCAGATACGAGATGCGGGTAGGAAGCATTGACGCGATATTTCCAGTCATCGCAATAGACAACTCTTCCGGATGGGTATCCTTGATCATTTCCTTATAGTTGTTACTATTGGCAAATCCGGTAAAGACACCGGTATTGCTTCCTGCAAGCTTTTGCCCGCCGTAACCGGCATCTTCGATGGCATGCCATGCTGTTTGCAAAAATAAACGATGACAAGGGTCCATCAGACTGGCCTCTTTTGGCGAGAGACGGAAGAACTTATAATCGAATTGATCCACTTCATCCAGAAAAGCACCATCAAGATATTGAAGGAATTCGTCTGAATATCCGCTTAGTCTAAGGTACTCATCCGTTACAGATTTTCGATCAGATGGATAATCACCTATGCAATCAATCCCCTGCTCAACAATGTGCCAGTATTCCTCCGGACGATTCGCATGGGGAAATTTAAGGCTCATGCCTATGACTGCTATATCCTCTTGATGATTTGCTTCTTCCTGCTTCAGCAGATTGATGACCTGAATCCCCGTCACTTTGTCAATTTTGCCGGAGGCTATGTTTTCAACAACATGTTTGTAGACTTTCTCCACAAGCTCACTCCCCTGGCCGTATTTCATCCAAACGATGAAGAATGTCTTCGACAGATACTTCCCCGTCCTGCAACTTGTCCAGCATATGGCTTAATGAGTCATTCCAATCTCCGTCCTGCTCTTCTGATGCGGATGTTATCGGTGCAGCTTGTAGGATATGTTGCTCATTGCCTGCAATGTAATTGCTGAGTTTGTCTACGGTAGTATATTCAAACAGATCTACCAGTTTGATCTTATTGGGGAAATGCCGATCCAATAACTCATGCATCTGGCCCAACATGATCGAATCTCCCCCTAATTCGAAGAAACTGTCATAAATATTGATTTCACTGAACCCTAGTACCGAACCGAAGATTTTGGCAATCAGATCCTCAGCATCGCTATATGCTCCTTCTCCTGTCCTGCCATCCAGAGTAACTTCTGCATAACCGGTCTGGTTCTGAGTTTCAGGAAACACAGTTTTCTCATCAGTAGCCAGGGATCTCAGGTCGTCAGATAGTCTCACAGCAACACTTGACATCATGCCAAGCAATTTGCTTTCACGATTGATCTCGCCGACGATTACCCGATTCAAGTTCATTCCCATCGCACGATCCAGCCATGCAATGCCCTGCTCCGTAGGAATGGCAGAGAATACGCCATCCACATTGATGCCGTAACGAACGCCCATCCCCGTATCTCGCCATGTGTTCCAATTCATAGTTAGGGTTCGTTTCCCGAGCTTGCTTCGATATGCAGCAAACGCATCCAGGTATGCATTGGCAGCAGCATAGTCCCCCTGGCCCGGAGCAGCAAACACCGAAGAGATCGTGGAGAAGAGCAGGAAGAAGTCCAGATTATCCTCAAGCGTGACCTGATCAAGCGCCCATGTTCCATGGACTTTGGGACCTATCACCGCTGAGAACTGTTCCTCCGTCTTGCGCATCAGCATGCCTTCACCAGGTACACCGGCACTGTGGACTACGCCACGAATGGGACCGCAGGTATGTCGAAGTTCATCAAATACCTCACGTAGCCTATCCAGATGCCCGATATCCACTTGATAAAAGGAACATGATGTTCCCTTCTTCTCCAAATCCGTGACGCGGTTTATCGTCTCGCACACTTCCCTGTCTCTGTTCTGATCAAGCCATTCAGTCCACTGGTCACGCGGCGGAAAAGGTGAACGGGCAAGCAAAGCAACATGTCCTGCTCCCTTGTCAGCCAAGTACTGGGCAACTTCCAGTCCAATGCCTTTCGTGCCGCCAGTAATCACGTATACACCGTCATTTTGAATTGCTGGCGCATGGCCGATCACCGTCGTATCGTTCAAAGTCTCGAACTGCTCCTCATAACGGGTACCTTCCCGGTAAGCAACAAGATACAAATCAGACTTCCGGCCGATCTCTTGTAACACATCTTCAGCAGAGACAACATCATCAACGTCCAGAAATTTGCAGGATATGCCCATCAATTCCTGACCTACAACTCGTCCCATTCCCATAAAAGGAGCTTGTTGTGGCTGAAGGACACGTTCATTACCTGTCACTTCGTTCACATAATCAGATACCAGCGTAAGGCTCAGCCCGCGTTCATAACCCACATGTGCCAGCGCCTGTGTAAGATACATCAGGCTGCGAGCCCCACGTTGCTGGGTCACCTCTAATTGTTCGATACTCTCGGGAAATACTGCTTGCTCAGTCGTTGACATATGGATAATATGTGTGAATTGATACTCGGATTGAAGATCTGTTAACAAATCCTCATACGCCTCTTTATTTGAATCAACGCCATACCATCCATTACCTGGAGTAGAATCCTTTTGAAGTCCAATTTCTACTCTTACAACCTTCCGACCCGCAGCTAGTAATCTCTCATAGATCGATGCCGAAAGAGCGGTTTTTCCTGTGAACAATAACACATCTCCAGATTCGGAGGACATCCATGATGTCCCATCGTTGGATGGCGTGTTAACCCAACGAATAACATGAAATGGTTGTTCCATACGTTCCACTTTTACAGGGGCGACGTCGGGTATGTCCAGCCAGTGTGTCTTACGCTCGAAAGCATACACCGGGAGCCGCACTTTACGAGTTGCCTGTCCGTCATTCCATAATAATGGTGGCAAATCTGCGCCCGCCGAATACAACTCACTAATTTTGACCTGCATGGATTCGTCCCTGTACAAGCCGTCCCTCCACGCTAATGCCACTTCTTGAATTTCGGTGTTCAAACTTTCCTTCTGAACCAGAGTTAGATCATCCGGACGTCTAATCCCATCCGTACCTGATACCAATCGGTGTTCTCCATAACGATAGAAAACCTTGCCGGTGTCGCCAAGATCAGACTCCCAGAAGTAGAGCCGGTTCAATTCATTCAAACGGGAAATAAGCTCCATTGTCGTA
The DNA here is from genome assembly GCF_037979415.1 of Paenibacillus sp. FSL H7-0940. Taxonomy (NCBI): domain Bacteria; kingdom Bacillati; phylum Bacillota; class Bacilli; order Caryophanales; family Paenibacillaceae; genus Paenibacillus; species Paenibacillus sp. FSL H7-0940. The sequence goes on along the minus strand of NZ_CP150280.1, from coordinate 373,630 downwards.
TTCACTGCAAAAATTAATCGATGCGGATAATGACTGCGCCCAGCCTGGACCGTGTAACAAATATCCTGCAAATCCATTTGTAATAATTGCGGGCCATATGCTACGTACCTCGTAACAAGTTGCTGCAAGCTCTCACGTGATTTGGCTGAAAGCATGAACAACTGTGGCCCAACGTGAGGAACATGGTCAGACAGTTCTTTATGGATATAGTCTGCCGGTGGCTCTTCCAACACAATATGGGCATTGGTTCCGCTCATGCCAAACGCACTGACGCCAGCTCGCCGCGGATGGCCTTCAACCTCCCACTTACGAGTAACGGTGTTGACGTATATGGCAGAATCGTAAAACGGGATATTTTCATTGGGTCGATTAAAGTGAATCGTTGCAGGCAATTCCTTGTTTTTAAGTGCCAACGCAGTTTTGATCAACCCGACAATTCCCGCTGCTTCAAGCAGATGACCCATATTGGCTTTGACAGATCCAATCGCACAGAAATTTCGTTTGTCGGTGAACATACGAAATGCATTCGTCAAACTGTTTACTTCAATCGGATCCCCTAAAGGTGTACCCGTCCCGTGAGCTTCCACATAACCAATGGTCGCAGGATCAATGCCAGCATCATCCCATGCCTTGCGAATCACGTCTTCCTGAGCCGCCGGATTTGGTGCTGTCATCCCGGCAGAACTGCCATCCTGATTGGATGCTGATCCCTTAATGACCGCATAGATTTGGTCGCCATCCTGTTTAGCTTTTTCGAGTGGTTTGAGCATGATTACACCGATGCCTTCGCCAAATCCCGTTCCTTCGGATTCCTCATCAAATGCACGCGTGATTCCATCCATGGATTCCATGCCTATTCCCATGCGTGTATTCGTGTGATGAATTGGCATGGTATGGATTTTAATCCCACCAGCTATGGCCATTTCACATTTGCCGCTACGAATCGATTGACATGCAGCATCTACAGCAACGAGGGATGATGAACAGGCTGTATCTACGACCATCGATGGCCCCTTCAAGTCCAGCATATAAGATACTCTTCCAGAGGTAACTGCTGCTGTGTTGCCCACCATAGCGCTGGATAGCAGAGTCGGATTGGTTTCATAAATGAGTCGTGAATACATATCGCGAATATTCGGCGAGTATCCAACAAACACCCCGGTATAACTTCCACTAATGTTTTCTACACAACCGGCATCTTCAACTGCTTCCCAGCATGCCTGCAGGAAAAGACGCTGATGTGGGTCCATCAGGCTTGCTTCCTTAGGAGACAAACGGAAAAAGGTACTATCGAACTTATCAATCTCATCAATATAGGACCCTTCCACAAGAGCAACGCTGCCCTCAGGAAACTGTTTATATCGAATATAGCGATCAATGGCATCCTTTCGTTCTGCAGACAATGCGGTCCTGCAATCCAACCCGTTACGAATATTGTCCCAGAATTCATCAGTATTGTTGGCGTTAGGCAGTTTGACGGAAATACCAATAATGGCTATGTCCTGTTCCGTTCCTTTCATCGGTGTATGATGTGTCATGTTGTTGCTTCCCTGGCGTTTATCTACCAGAAAACGGGCCAGTTTATACACTGTTGCGTGCTCAAACAAATCCGTAATCATAAGCGAACCTGGATCAAGCAGTTCCAATCTGGCATGCATCGTTTTTAACAAGAGTGAATCGGCTCCCAGTTCAAAGAAATTTTCATGGATGTTAATTTCCTCGAAACCCAATACCTGTCTGCAGACATCAGCGACACGTCGTTCCGCTTCGGTGTAATCCTCTTTTTCTTTTCCCGTTAGGATCACCTGACCCGTGCCATGTTGTGAAAGTGATCGGGTAGAAGCCCTTTCTGCTATAGACCTGGTCGTAGACTTCATTCTCTTCAATCGTTCGAGCAAATGTGGAGCAACCCGAATCCCTGAACGTTCGAGTAAACGAATGCCCCCACCATCTATGTTTAATTCCCCGATAATAACGCGGTCTACTTTTCGAGTAACAACGTCTGCGAGAGTATGGATCGCCTGTTGAGGTAAAATGGCCTTAAATATAGTATCCGCCGTAAAACCCGAACGTGCTGCCATTCCCCGCTCCCTCCAGGTCACCCAGTTAATCGCGAGTGTGTGAAGTCCCTGCTTGGTTCGTTGTGCAGCGAACGTATCCAGGTAGGCATTGGCTGCAACATAATCTCCCATAGTCAACGTGCTAAATGTTGTAGCGACAGAAGAACATAACAGCATAAAATCAGGCTGATCTTGTCGGGTAAGTTGATCAAGCAGCCATGTCCCCCTGATCTTGGGAGCCAACGTGCGCTTGACGTCATCTTCACTCTTCTGATCGGTAGACAGATCACTTCCCGTTCCTGCACAATGCACAATTCCACGTATAGAACCAGCCGTTTGTCTGATAACATCCAACGTATGGGTAAGACGCATTTCATCGGATACATCTACGCTAAAATAAGTTACCATTGCTCCGAGACTTTCCATGGCATCTATTTCACGAATAATCTGCTGAACAGCCGCCTGGTCTTTCCCATCCTTACGAAGCAGCGGCCATTGCTCTCTGTTGGGTAATTCAGTCCGTCCCAGTAGGACAATTCTTACCTTTGTCTGACCAGCCATCCATCTCCCAATCTCTGAACCTATCCCCCCTGCTCCACCCGTTATGATGTATACTCCATCTTCAACCAGTTGCCAGTCGCTATTTTCCTGAGTCTCTGTGTTCCATTCATCCAGCTGTTCAACATAACGAATACCATTCCGATAGGCAAAATTCTCGTTGGAGATGCCTATGCCACCAACTAACTCCGGAATAGATTCAAGTGAACTATGTCCATCTCTGTCAATGCACTGACACCGGATATGCGGATATTCCTTTCCTATAACCTTAGCCCAGCCGATCAAGGCAGCGTGCTCAGGATACAGTTCCACTTCTTCCCCCGTCACTTGATAAGCAGTTGTCGTAGCAATTGATATGTCTACAGGGCCAGACACTGCTCTCTGCACCAGAGATTTGACCAGTCTGAACAGACTCAGAGGACCCTCTATTTCCGCCTGAGAAAGATCCGCCAGATTATGCACCTGCATTCTGGGCGTTGAACTCAGTAGATGAATAACACGGGTTATATCATTGAAAGGCAATGCACCAAGCAGATGAACATAAACATCTTCTGAAGAAAGTTGCACTAGACCTGAGAGTCCTTCCATAACGGCAACATCTCCGTCAAATGTCACGGATACCAGCTTTCGTCCCAGATTACGCAAGGTGGTTTCAAGCCTTTCGCCTTCAAGGTCTTTATCTTTTCGCAATATCAGGGTTATCCCATCATCAATTGGCTGCTGCTCCTCATCGGGTATGGATGGTTCCAAAGAATCCGCGATCCAGCGCGTTCTATACATGCTCCGATACATGTCATCTGTCTGGCGTTGATCCATGTCCGATTTCCAGTCCAGCCAGCATATGTTCGGTTCAAACTGGTATGACGGAAGTGGAATCCTGCGCACAGACTTTTCTCTGTACAGATCTTCCCAACTCACATCGGCTCCCTGAACATACAAATCACAAATGGCCTCCAACAGCACTTCCCTCGTATGAAGATGCGCTTCTGAAATCCACCCCTGTGCCTTCTGGCCAAGTAACTTAACCTCCTGCTCCGTGATTTCCCCTGTACTTCGCGTGGACTCCCCTGCACCGGCTGTTATTATCCGATGTATGCCTGTGTGTACTCCATTTATCTCAAGATCAGGACCACCTTTTACGTCTGATACAAGCTTCAATTTTCTTTCCAAATCCTTGCGATCACTGTAAGTGATCGCAAGCCTTTGAGTGTAGTGCCCTCTTCCGGTATTAGCCGAAAATGATAGATCTGCCAGCGAAAGTTCAGGATCTGAAACGAGCAAGGCCTGATACGCTTGCACCAGTTTTGTTAAGCTGGCAGCACTTTTGGCAGAGATCGTTAAAATTTGCATATCCGGGGTCACTGCGGTATCTGGCCTGTGATAACGTGGCGGCTCTTCAACTACAATGTGACTATTGGTTCCACTTAGACCAAACGCGCTGACACCACATCTGCGTGGAGCTCCTTCGGCATGCCATATTCTAGGGCGTGTGTTGAGATAGACTGGAGAATCTTCAAAGTTGATTTTTGAGTTTTGACGCTGAAAATGAAGTGTGGGTGGCATCATGCCTTCACGCATCCCCATAATGACCTTGAAAAGCGAAGCCATTCCAGCTACACAATCCAAGTGGCCCACATTTGTTTTCACTGAACCGATAGCACAGAATTGTTTCTTGTTTGTAAACTTTTGGAACGCTCTGCGAATGGCCTCAAACTCAATGGGATCTCCCATATCTGTTCCTGTACCATGTGTTTCAATATAATTTAGCGTCTCCGGGTTAATCCCCGCATTTTTCCATGCTTTCACCAGCAAATCTGTCTGTGAAGCGGTATTGGGCGCTGTGATGCCTACGGAAGTTCCATCCTGATTCACAGCACTTCCTTTGATGACTGCGTAAATATGGTCTCGATCCCTGAGTGCTTTGTTCAAAGGTTTGAGGATAATAGCGGCAGCGCCTTCACCCCACACCGTCCCATCCGAATCTGCATCAAACGCCTTCACTTTGCCATCTGGCGCTTCCACACCAAGCTTGTTCCCTTCATCCAGGGGAAACAGACGTATCTTGACGCCACCAGCGACAGCCAGATCACAATCCCCGTTTCGAATGGCCTGGGACGCGAGATGGATGGCTACGAGAGAAGATGAACATGCTGTATCAAGACAAAGGCTCGGCCCCTTCAGATCCAGCAAGTAAGAAATCCGGCTAGCCAGAATGGAGGCCAGATTACCTGGAACTGCACTGGGATCTGCCTGAGGTTCCAAGTCAGTGATTAATCTTTTGTAGTCATATACTTCATCGTTTCGAAACCCAACGTACACACCTGTGTTGCTTCCTTTAAGTTTCCCGCCTCCATATCCCGAATTCTCAATGGCGTGCCAAGCCGTTTCAAGAAACAACCGCTGATTGGGGTCCATGAGAGAAGCTTCACGGGGAGACAGGTTGAAGAAACGATAATCGAATCGGTCAATATGATTCAAAAACCCTGCTTTGGTATACGCGACCGACTCTCCCCGTGTCTTCATATAATAATCTGTGAAAGATTGTCGTTCTGCGGGAAAATCGCTGATACTGTCCACACCGTTAACCAGATTGCTCCAATATGCCTCGAGTTCCTCTGCACCAGGGAATCTGCCGGACATTCCAATAATGGCAATGTCCTTAGTCGAAACACTTTCGATATCGACCGATTCTGCTCCGGATTCCAGGAGATCATCCAGTTTAATACTTCCCATTAATCCTTTTCTCATTTTGCTCTCCTTTACAGTCGGCTTGAGATCATTCGAGTATCGGGTTCAGTAGTTTAAAGTAGAGTTGCAAGAGTGACTCTACCTTGCTCTTCCGCCATTTCATTGAACGGAATCCACATACAAAGTGCAGGCTGTCCTCCTGATGAACCACTTGTAACGTTAAGTCGTACAGTTCTGACACTGGCACTCCCGAAGCAACTGCACCAGCGTTATAGAACAAAGGTAATGTTCCTGTACCGGGCTCCTGCAAGAGTGTACTAACATGTTTGGTGTGGAAGGTCTCTCTGCCATCTTGACCCTTGGATTGATGGATAAGCTGGAATAATTCATTAAATTGTTCCAACGAGCCGAAGTCCAGATCAAATACTTGAATATAGTCGGACTGCCCAATGGCTGCATGCACACTTATCCGATCACGGTTGGAGGCCTGTGCGAGAAGGTACGCAAAGCCGGCAAATAAAATATCATCCACCTCCACGTCCCACCTGCTGGCAGCATTCACCACACGATCATAGAGTTCTGCCGATAAGGCAAACTGCAACTCTTCTGTTTCGTTTGATGTTGAATCTCCTTCCACGAAATAATCCATGGACAAGGGAATGCGGGAGCGTGATACATGGATTACATCCATCTCGTCCAACTGATTCTCGATAAATGCGGTAATATCCGAAATAGTTGGCAAATTAAACATGTCGGTTATCTTCACAATTCCCGGATATTGGTCATCAAGTCTGGCATGTGCTTTGATCATCAGAACAGAATCGCCGCCGATCTCAAAGAAATGCTGATTCACACCAATGTGAGCATTGCCAAGTACTTCGCTCCATATCTGTACCAATAGTTTCTCAATATCATTGGCGGGAGCCTTGTATTGGACCTGAGCTGTGTGTAGAGCTGTTGGTTCAGGTAATGCGTTACGATTGATTTTTCCATTTGCTGTTAGAGGGATGGCTTCCAACCGGATAAAGAATGAAGGCACCATGTACTCCGGCAATCTGGATATCAGAAACTCTCGCAATTCAGCAATGGAAACTTCTTGATCAGAGACATAATAGGCACACAAATATTTTTTCTTTTGCTCGTTCTGCCTGTCCATTACATACACACGCTTCAAGGCGTGGTGCTGAATGAATATGGCTTCAATTTCACCAAGTTCCACGCGATGCCCCCTGATTTTGATCTGGTTGTCCTTTCTGCCCAAAAATTCAATGTATCCCTCTTTACGCATGACGCCATGGTCTCCCGTTCTATACAATCGACCAAGGAGCGGGTGCTGAATGAATGCTTTCTCCGTTTTATCCAAGTCATTCACATATAGATTTGCAAGGCCTACTCCGCCGATAAACATCTCACCTGGAACATCAACCGGACATGGACGCAGTTTGTAATCGAGCACATGGAATGTTTGATTCGCCAACGGATACCCGTAAGGGATACTGTTCCACGCATCAGATATTGAATTAATAGGGTAATAAATGGACCAAATACTAGCCTCTGTTGCACCACCGAGACTCACAATGCTTGCATCAGGACACAGATTTCTGACTTTGCCCGGTAACGATAGAGGTATCCAGTCACCGCTGAGCAGTATAAGACGAAGACTGCTTTGATGGTTACCCTCGTTGGTGATGTTTACTGCTCTTTCTATATCAGAACTTTGGATATTTAACTTAGCCAGCGGAGCGGTCTGTGCACCCAGGACTGCTACGGAACGTTCCGATAATAGGGATGGGTCAGCAGCCATTGGGTTTTCGCCATAGGATACCGATACGCTTGGACTTTGTCTGATATAATTTCTGCTGCTCCATTCTTCCGTAGAAGCTATATCATCGTCTGGCTTCAATCCTGCTTCCACCGTGTGAAGCCAGATCTGATTTTCATTTAAATTGAATAACGGTTTCACTTTCTCAAAAGGCATATCTCCGATCGAACACATTCCAATGCCCAACATCTCTCCAACACTGTTTAGTGTGGATACCATAATTCCGGTATCAATAAGGGAGTATAAATAACCTTGCGCGCCATATTTCGGCATGGTTGCTTCCGCGTTGTAAATGAAGAAAACAGTAAACGCTGAAGACTGATAAATGGACCTGTTCGTGTAATAGTGCATTTCATCAGTGAATGACTGATTCCCATGAACGAGGCGTACCGTGTAATCCACTGGACTAAAGTAGTACAAGCCCGCCTCCATTCCCGCAACTCTTCCTTCCTTCACATACACAAACACATCTATCGGATATAGCCCTCCCGCAGAAGGATAGTTATACCGAATTTCCTGTCCTTGATCATACTGACCCAGTACTCCCATCAGATCGGAGAACTGTTTCATGGTGACAGGCTGATCCTCCTTAAAGGAACGATGAGAACGTCGCTTGGAGATGAAATCAGGATATTCAACACCACGCTCCAGTGAGACCTCAAGTGTGGTGTTCTCACCGAAATTACGATGCAACTGTATTTTTTTAAATTCCTCGTATGCCTGTGCATCGTATGCCACCTTTTCGTCATACGGATTGCGGAATAACTGCGTCTGCTTCTTGAAAATTTCCGCTGGCTCCATAAGTCCGCTGACCAAAGCACGTTTACGAATGAGCAGTTCCATGAGCGAATTCACTTCACTAACAGGTACATTCGGGAAGAAAGAAGCAATCTCGGATTGACGGATCCCCTTTTGTGCCAGGAAATACAGTTCAGGGAACATACCTGTTGCATATGCAGGGCATTTGAACTCATCCACGTAGATATGCTTTCCATCCATTCGCCACAGCGTGGAGAATGACCAATGGTACACCGATTCTACTGACTCTTTCTCCACAGCCAGTTGGGTTGACGCCTGAATCTCTTCATCACTTGCCCAACGGTAGCTTCGTCCAGCATCGGATTCCAGTCGATCCATGAACATATCCATAATCGCTGGAACCGAATTCCAGATTGTAACCTGATGGCGATCAACGGCCTCTTTCATCATTCGGATATCTCTTTGGTCGGATACAATTACGAGAGCTGCACCCGAGGAAAGTGCACCGAACACGTCATATACGGATAAATCGAAACACATGGAAGATACGCCAAGCATGCGATCCTTCTCATGAACACCGAACTTTCTGTTCATATCCTGAATCGTATTCGTTACAGCCCCATGAGTAATGGCAACACCCTTTGGTCTCCCCGTACTTCCCGATGTATAGATTACATATGCAATATCATCAGGTGTTCCAGATGGCTCACCTTCGAGTAGAGGATAACCTGAAGCCGAGACCTGATCATAGGCATCCACGTCCAATACAATTTGGCAATCACTATTCTTAAGCATGTAAGCTTGCCGATCTTCAGGATAATCCGGATCAAGTGGTACATATGCCGCACCAGTGCGAAGTATAGCCATTACATTTACAATGGTCTCCATACGGCGCCTTGCTACAACGCCAACTCGATCCCCTCGCCCGATCTCCTGTTCAAGTAAATATCCTGCCAGTTGACCAGATCTTCGGTCCAGCTCCGAATACGTCATCCGCTCATCCTCAAACAACAATGCATCCTGATCTGGATAATGTTTGGCCATACGATCAAACAAATGTTGCAATGTTGTTGGCATGATATTTTCTTCTGATTGGTTATACCTTTCCAAAATGCTGCGATCGACTGAAGGAATGTCAGGCCCCGTAATCGTTTCTCCTACAATTAGGCCATCCAGCAGTGCAATATATTGCGCAAACATCGTTTCGACCACCTGTTGGTCAAACAAGTCATCCACGTAATCCCAGGTTAGCGTTAGCTGCCCTCCCGCATCCGAAGCCTGATGATCCAGATATACCTGCGATGTTTGGCTGACCCCCGTTCGAACCTTTCCAATCAGTCCCTGAGTTGCTTCAGATGTCTCACGTTCATTAAAGATCATACTTGTGAAGACAATTGGCATTACGGTCTTGTTCCCCATTTGATGATGCTTGGAGAGATCACGTATGAATTCGATGCCTTCATAATGCCTGTGCTCCAGCGCCTCCAGTATACTGTCCTGAACATGACGCACATGACCCATAAAATCATTCCCCGAAGCCATATCCACATCAATTAAAATCATGGAAGTAAAGTCCCCAATGATATCCTGTATGCTTGGGTGGAATGGATAACGATTGAAGACTGTCAGATTCAGTGCAATCTTCTGTTGATTGCTCCAGTACGATAAGATCTGGGCATAGGCTGCACAGAGAAGCGCTGAAGGTGTTAGCCCATGTCCATTAGCAATCTTTTTCAATATCTCCCAACGCTGTGGTTCAAACACTTCATTAAGTCGCTTGAATTTTGGTTCGCTGATCTGTGCAGGATCTGTCTTCAATGGGAGTGCAGGTGCTGCTGGGAACTCCTCTACTCGGGCAAGCCAGTATTGTTTGTCAGCCAGGTACGTATTCGATTTACGGAATTCATTGTAAGCAAGAATATAATCGCGGAATGTAAATGGATTAGGCTCCGGATCAATCTCGGGATGATGATAGAATTTCAGTAGATCATTATTGAAGATCTGTATGCTTGCCCCATCAGCAATGAGCAGATCATATCCAAACAACAGCAGATGTGTATTTTCAGATATTTTTTTCGCACGTATCTCAAATAATGGCCATTGCTCCAATTCAAAAATATGATGAGACATGCGTTCTCTTTCGGCTATGATCACCCGTTCCATCTCGTCAGGACTCAAACCACTGATATCTTCAATATCCATCCGGTATACCGGTACATGTGGCAGGATTCGTTGCTCTCCGGTAGGCAGGATAATTGCCCGCAACATAGGATGATGTTCAATCAGCTTGATTAGTGCTTCATTGAAGCGCGTCATCTCCAGTTGAGTTTCGAATTCGAGGTACCCGTGTGTCGAAGTGCCTCCCATTTCAAAAGCCTGACTTCTTCCTGCGACATAAGCCATCTGTACCTCGGTCAGCGGGAATGGTCGGCCTTCAGGATCAGGGCATGGATCATACTGCGGATAATGAATTGTTCCCACTGACTCTTCATTTTCCACAGAGCTCTTAAGCAAAGCCGCCAGTTCATAAATATCTCTCAGGGCCATAAATTCCTTGAAGCTGAGACGTTGATTGAATTCCTGCCCAATCCGATTCACCAGCTGCACCATTAGAATTGAATTGATCCCCATCTGGAAAAAGCTGTCGTGAGTTCCTATTCCATTCATACCAAATACGGATTCACAGAGTCCAATCAGCTTCTGCTCCGTTGGGCTTTCTGTTCCTGCAAGTGCACTGGACTGTTGTCCAAAAGTTGGTTCCGGTAACGCTTTCCGATCAATCTTTCCATTGGGTGTAAGTGGAAATTCAGGCAACTGGATTAAATGCTGAGGAACCATGTAATCCGGAAGTGCTTTTGCCAAAAGACGCTTCATCTCCAATTCGTCATAGCTGCGCTCCGCTGAGTAATAGGCTACCAGTACCTTGGTCCCTTGCATGTCCACTTTATCTATAACGACAGCCTGCTTCACGCTAGGAACTGTAGATAATCGGCTTTCAATTTCTCCAAGTTCAACCCGATACCCCCTGATTTTCACTTGGGAATCCCGTCTGCCAAGGAATTCAATGTACCCTTCTCTTCGCAAGACTCCAAAATCACCTGTGCGGTATAAACGTCCCAATTCCGGATGATTAAAAAATGCATTGTCGGTCCTCACCGGATCATTAAAGTATCCTTGAGCCAATCCTGCTCCACCGATACAGAGCTCACCAATGACATCGACTGGACTCAGGCAACCCGTGTAGTCAAGCGTATAGAATGTCTGATTCGCAAGTGGTCTTCCATACGGGATGCTCTTCCAATCAGACTTGACAGTATCAATGGGATAATAGATAGACCAAATGGATGCCTCTGTCGCACCTCCCAAGCTGATAACCTGTGCCGAAGGAAAACGCCCATGTACTTGCTCTGGCAATTTCTTTGGTATCCAGTCCCCACTGAGCAGGATGAGTCTTAATTGTTCATTGGTTTGATCGGTTACGTAATCTGCCATCAGTTGCATAATAGCTGGAACTGAATTCCAGATGGTTACTTTATGCTGTTGTATCGCGTCGTACATGTCATGAATATCACGCTGGTCAGCAATGATCACAAGTGCTGCACCCGTCGCAAGTGCACCGAAAATATCATAGACTGACAGATCAAAGCACATTGAAGAGATACCAAGCATCCGATCTTGATCCGTCACTTCAAACTTCATATTGATATCCCGAATGGTATTCATTGCCGGGCCATGGGCAGTAGCTGCCCCTTTTGGAGTTCCCGTGCTGCCAGACGTGTAAATAATGTAGGCAAGATCGTCAGGTGCTGCGTTATTTTCCAGTGGCTCCACCGGCAATTCAGCCAGTCCCTCAAACGTATAAAGTTCGGGTAATAACAGCATTTTGCAGTTACTATTTTGTAAAATGTATTGCTGACGATCTTCAGGATAATCGGGATCAACAGGCACGTATACCGCTCCTGCTTTGAGAATGCCGATGGTATTCACAATTGTCTCCATACCACGTTTGGCTAACAACCCCACCCGGTCTCCCCGTGTTATTCCTTGTTGCGTCAAGTAATGAGCGAGCTGATTGGAGAGTTCATCCAGCTGTTGGTAAGTCATTTGCTGATTACCGTAAATCAATGCTGTCTGATAAGGAGTCTTGGTCGCCTGCTCCATAAAAGACCCATGCAGTGTAGATATAGGAAATGATTGTGCTGTTGCATTAAATGCATTCCAGATGGCCTTATCCTGTTCAGGCAAACCTGGTAAAAACTCGATATTCTCTTGCTCACACAGATGAGTAATTATCGCTGTATAATCATCGAACATGGCGGAAAGTGTATCGTAATGAAAAAGATCCTGAATATAGTCCCAGTTAATGGTCAGTCTCCCGTCAGTCTCCATTACCTGATTATCAAGGTAGACTTGGGAGGTCTGACTGATACCCATTTTCAAATCTCCGATATGCTGCCAGCTTCCAATGGCATCCACAAATAATGTGCTGGTATATACAATCGGCATAATGGCGGAAGTACCTGCTTCTCGATGACGGGCCAGTTCTCGAATGAACTCCACGCCGTCATAATGTCGATGTTCCAACATATTGAGCATGCCACTCTGCACGTCTCTTGCTTGTTCCCAAAAAGGTTTGTTTTTTTGTTCGTTAATTTCGAGCAACATGATGGATGTAAAATCACCGATAATTTGATCGGTTTCTTCATGAAATGGAAAGCGGTTGAACGCCGCCAGATTGATGGCAAGTCGATCCTGATTGCTCCAACGGGCCAAAACTCGAGCAAAGGCAGTACACAGAAGCGCGGAAGGTGTTACATTTTTTTGCTGCGCCTTATGCTTTAATTGCTCCCACGGATCTTGTTCCAATACCCAGCTTAGCCGTGAAAATTGCGGTTTCTTGATATGTCTGGGCTCCTGCTTCAGCGGAAGTGCTGGAGCGGAAGGGAATGTGTCCAACTGATCCATCCAGTACTTCTTGTCACGTGCGTACATCTCACTCTTTTTCAGTTCTCTGTATGCCATCATATAATCCTTGAACGAAAACTTGAGTACAGGAAGTTCCTTTTCCGGCTCACGGCAATAATGCACCAGGTCCTCTCCAAGGATCTGGATACTCGCACTATCACAGATCAGCAGATCATAACCGAATAACAGGTAATGCCGTGTATCATCTATTTTAAAAGCTTTGAATTCAAACAGCGGCCATTGGCTCGGCTCAAACACATGATGGGACATTCGATCCCGTTCCACCTCAATGTGTTTCCACTTTTCCTGCTCATTCAGATGGCACACGTCAACGATTTCCAGTTTATAGTCTGGTACCTGTGGCAATATTCGTTGCATGCCCTCAGGCAATATGACTGCTCGCAGCATTGGATGGCGCTGAATCACTTTTTGCAATGCAGTTTGGAAATGCGTCATGTTCAATTTGGTTTCCAATTCCAGATAATAGTGAGTGGATGTTCCCCCCATTTCAAACCGCTCGTCTCGACCTAACAGATAAGCCATCTGTACTTCTGTCAAAGGGAAGTCCTCATACAGGGTCGCCGGTTCCGGCTCTTGCTGGGGATACTCGGATATCGCTCCAGTTTCCTTGAGTGCACCAATCAGATGAATTGCAAGCTTTGCCAGATTCATACCTTCAAAGAACGTGTGGTAGTTTAGGTGAACATGGTAGCGTACCCGTATCTCAGTAATAATGCGCATCATTGATATTGAATCAACGCCGAGTTCAAACAAGTTGTCGTATACATCTAACCCGGTAAACCCGAGAACATGTCCCACCAGTTGGGCAAGTTCCTTCTCCGTAGTTGTATATATACCGTTATCTCGTCCGTGCAGTTCAACCTTCTGCTCATATTCAGTTCTCGTCAGCTGGTTGTTATGATAATTCAAATGATTACGTTCCTGTTGAATTCGAGCTGTCATGGCTTCCGAAAATTGGATAACTCTTGACGACTCTAATAACGGTAGGAGTTCACTCGCATAATTGGGCTCACCGATCAACACTCGGCGTATACGACGGCTCAATACCATGTCAAAAGCACTGATCGCTTGATGAGTCGCTAACGTCTTGAATGCTGTATCCACATTCAGACCAAATCTGGCAGCCATTCCGGTTTCCTTCCAGGCAGGCCAGTTAATGGTTAGCGTTCGGCCCGACCCATTTGCACGGTAAGACGCAAAGCTATCCAGAAAACAGTTTGCAGCAACATAATCGCTCTGCCCCGGTTCGCCTAACATGGATATGCCAGAAGAAAACATAACGAAGAAATCGAGCGGTTCCTGCGCTGTTACTTGATTCAGAACCCAGGTTCCCTGAACCTTCGGTCTCAGAACCTCTTGGAATGCAGTCTCTTCCTTACGGATAATCAAGCCGTCATTGGCAACACCAGCGCTATTAATTACCCCATAGATTTGCCCATATTTTGTCCTTAACCCCTGCACAACCTGAGTCATCTGCTCCAGATCGGAGATGTCTGCACTGATTAATTCAACACTTGATCCTCCGGCTTCAAGCTCCATAATGGTTTTCATTCGTTCAATCATTTCCATGGATATTATCTTTGGATCTTCTTCTTGAATAAGCTTGTCCCACACAGTGCGATCAGGCATCGCCGTACGACTGATTAGTGCCAGACGAATGCTGCGTTCATCAGCCAGATGCTTCGCGAACTGCAAGCCAATTCCGCCTGTTCCACCAGCAATAAGATATAAACCGTTCTCACGAATAGTCACTTCCTCATGACTGGCTTCCAGAATGTTAGCAATATCCAATTCTTCAACGTATGACTGATTATGGCGATACGCCACTTGGAAACGGTCATGGGAGCTATTCAATTCTGCATAGATCGTATCCGCATCGGTATCTGAATCCACATCAATGAATCGGCAGGATATTTCCGGATACTCCTGTTCAATGACTTTTGCGAATCCGTTAAGCGTTGCATTTTCCGGTCGTACCTGACTTTCATACCCCGTAACTGCATTCGCTAGGGAGGATATGAATTGAAGCTGAAGTCCCTCTGTCATATGATGATGTAGAATCGCACGGGTCAAGTAGAATGCACTCTGAATTCCACGGTCCTGGCTTAACTTCAATTGTTCCTCGCTTTGTAAATAATCATCTGAATCATTCTCTGCCAGAGTAAACCCGTGAATAATGCGGGTTAGCCCCTGACCCTTCATATCATCCAATAACTGAATGTAATCACTTTCATCACCACGAATCACATAGTGCGAATCATCATACTTCTCATAACGATCCCCCCAGGCTACCTGAATGACTCGTGCTTCGAGCTCACGCTCCAATCGGACCGTCAAGGCAGCACTGACTTGATCGTTTCCGCGGAAGAGAAGTACGGCGCCTTTCATTTTTGAGACGACAGAATCTCGAGATACGGGCGTGTATCGTTGCCATACAGCTTGATAAAACATGCCCTCTGCCTGTACCTTTTCCGATCTTCTGTTACGTTTTGGAATGTCGATCCAACATCTGTGCGTCTGAAATGCGTAAGATGGCAAACTGACCTTAAATACATTCTGATTCGCATAAAGCGCTTCCCAGTCAGCATCGCCCCCAGAGACATAGTATGAAGCAGCCTGATGTAACGCATTGATGTCTTGCTGCCCACTGTTCATGAATTCTCCAAGAGCTTGTCCCAGCGATACGCTCATCTCATGCCTAGATGAGAGCGACATTCTGAATTCCTGATCCGCTGCCTCCTCATCTTGAACCAGCTTGTGAAAACCGGTATAGATGTGCGAACCATGTGAAGTACCAAATAGCTGTTTTGAACGCTCCAACTGAGTAAGTTTCTGATGCAAATCGATGTTGCTGTTCATTATGATTGCTACCCGATATGGAAACTTTCCTCTTCCCGTGTTGGCGGTATAACACATATCTTGTAATGTTGGCAGTTCATTTTTTTCAAGAAAATAGATATACTTACTGATCATCTGACGTAGCGATTCCTCAGACTTGGCGGACAACGTCAGAATGGATGGACCTGTTACAGAAGTGTTCGCTTGATGCGCTGCAGTTGCCCGATCAGGTGCTTCCTCAAGTACGAGATGACAGTTGGTTCCCCCAATGCCAAAAGAGCTGATACCACACCGTCTTGGAGTTGTGCCATCCGTGTTCCACTCTCGTAGTGTAGTATTTACGTAAACGGGTGATCCACTGAAGTCAATCGCTCTATTTGGCTTTTCAAAGTTCAAGGTTGGAGGGAGTTTTTTATTTTTCAACGCCAGAATTGCCTTAATTAAGCCAGCAGTTCCAGCTGCTTCGTACAGATGACCGATATTGGTTTTAACCGAACCGATCGCACAAAATTGTTTCTTGGAAGTATATTTCTTAAACGCGTTCTGAATTCCCTTAATCTCAATGGGATCTCCCAATTCTGTCCCCGTACCATGCGGTTCGAAGTACGAGATCGTTTCGGGATCAATGTTACCGTCCTCCCACGCTTTTACAATCAACTCAGCCTGAGTGGATGGGTTTGGTACAGTCAATCCGCCAGAACTTCCATCCTGATTGACGGCCAAACCTTTAATTACCGCATAGATCTGATCACCATCACGCATTGCAGCGTCTAGTGGTTTCAGCAATAAAGCAGTGACTCCTTCGCCCATTCCCGCCCCATTTGCAGAATCATCAAATGTTTTGGTCCGGTAGTCTGGAGATTCCATCCCGATTTTCTCATTCTGATTCTCGCGTGTCATAAGATGAAGTTTCACACCGCCCGCAATTGCCATATCACATTCCTTGTTCCGGATGGCCTGACATGCCATGGCAACAGCTACGAGTGAAGAGGAACACGCTGTATCAACAACAATACTGGGTCCCTTCAGATTCAGAAGATACGAGATTCGATTGGATAATATGGAAGCCAAATTTCCCACGATGGACAGTGCACTTGTCTGCATCGTTTCGGTAATATATCGCATATACATATCTTTGATATTGTTGGAAAAGCCTACATAGACACCTGTATTGGTGCCCGATAATTTGTCGTTACCGTATCCTGCATCCTCCATGGCATCCCATGCTGTCTCCATAAACAAACGCTGATTAACATCCGTTAAACTGGCTTCTTTGGGAGGCAAACGAAAGAATTCATGGTCGAATTGGTCAATATTGTCCAGGTACGCCGCTTCGTAATATTGAATATCTCCCTTAGGAATATCCATATAAGAGAGAATAGCGTCCATATCCGATTTTCGTGTCTTGGGAATGGGACGTATGCAATCTACACCACTCTGGATATTATCCCAGTAGTCATCCAGTGTTTCCATATTGGGCAACTTGGCTGAAATACCGATGATGGCGATATCCTTGACGGGTTTCTTTTCCCCTTCTTTTAGCATTTTCACGATCTGAGCCGCCGTTGTTTTGTTCATCTTCTGGTCCTTGACACTCTCTACCAGGAGCTTCAGAATTTTCTCCACGCTTCACGTCCCCCTACATCTTTTGAAGGTTGATGATTGCTTCATCCAGATCCATTGCTCCACGTTCGATCTCATCGAACAGATTCTCAAGATCTGTATCCCGTTCCTCTTCGAAAGTTTCCTTTTGAGGAGACTGGTGAGGCTTCTGCTTTTCTGTGGTGCTCATATAAGTAGTTAGTCTGGAGATACTTGGATATTCAAACAGATCGGTCAGTATGAGTTTTCCAGGGTAAGTTTTGTCCAATTTCAAGAAAATCTGCTTAATCATAATAGAGTCTGCACCGAGTTCGAAAAAGCTGTCATGTACATTCATCTCTTTAATGCCTAAATATGGTCCAACTATATTCGCAATAGTCCGGTCCATCTCCACGGAAGATTCTAATTCAAGTTCATACTCTTCCGTTGGGATCTGAACAGTAGAAGCGGATTCCTTCTTCATTGATATTTGCTTTGCTCTCTCCGGTATTTTCATCAATTTTTGTAACCTTTGTCCGATATTGGCATCAAGATGAAAGTGGTAGTTATTCAAAATGTTTAAATAGGGTGAATCCCAGTTCATTTCCCCCACCAGCAAACGGTCGGTCTGTTTTCCCATTATTTCGAACAATCGATCCAATGCCCAATCTTTAGGCATCGCTTTGAATAAGGTGTCAAAATCAAACCCGGCTCTGGAAGCCATGCCTACCTCTTTCCAGGTAGTCCAATTCAGCGATATCGTACGCATCCCTTTGCGGTTCCGCATCGGGGCATAGGCATCCTGATATGCATTCGCGGCGGCATAAGCAGCCTGTCCAGTAGAACCAAATAACGTAGCGACGGACGAGAACATGACTAGAAAATCCGGCTGATCTTCGGCTGTTAGCTGATCCAGCAGATGAGTCCCCTTCACTTTCGGAGCCAGCATTGCTGTAAACTCTTCCTCGGTCATCTGGTCAGCATGTTGTGTACTCCCAACGCCTGCTGCATGGATGATGCCACGTATACATCCAAAACGACTTCTTAATTGTTCAATGGCTTGACTTAACTGATCTGCATCGGCAACATCAGCTCCGAGATACATCAACTGTCCGGCCCGTTTCTCCATATCAAGTAACCGAAAAAGCTTACTTTTTAGATCTGGTGAAGTATTTTTCGCATTTAGAATGATGTCCCAATTGTGACGTTTGGGCAGTGCCGTTCTTGCAATCAAAGCCAGATTCATACGTCCAAATGATAGCAAGCGTTCAGCAATCTCCATCCCCAGACCACCAAGTCCACCTGTAATAATGTATACGCCGTCTTCTTTCCAGTTCATATCAACATCAGGCAAGGAACCCACATCAGCAGGTGCGAATTCAGCTTGATATGCTTGTCCATTTCTAATCGCCAAAGACTTCTTCTCCAACGGCCCCAAAATGTAACGCAAATACTGAGAGATATCCCAATCTTGGTCAACATCTATACAGAAGCATTCGAGATTCTGAATCTCACGCTGTACCGTATGTCCGAAAGCCAGCATCGCCGAATTCTCCGGATACAGAACCTTCTCGTCACCCGTCACTTCATTAGCAAAGCTTGTCACCAAAATCATCTCAACCTGCTCTGCAAAGACGTGTGAGCATGCCTTGGTAAGTCTCCATACAGACATAAGACCTTTGTCCAGCCTGTTTTCCTTATTTTCTAAATGGTCAAGTGATGCTAAATGCACGATCCGATAGGGACCTCCAAAGGACACTTCCAGCAAAAGTTTGATATAATCACTCTCGTTATTTCGAATTACATATGTCTGTGCATCCTGTTGAAGGTAAGATGTTCCCAATATCACTTCGATAACTGCTACTCCAGCTTCACGAATTTGGTTCACCAACTGGGTTGCATGTAGCTGTGTATCATTTCGTATTAATAAAACACGTTCAACATTATGGATGCTGGATGAGTTAATCTTGCCGATCTCGCTCCAAGGCTTCCATGACAATGAATAATACATCGCTTCTTCCTCAGTCTGTACTGAATTATCGGGGTTAGTATCAATCCAGCACTTACTCTCCTCAAATGAATATGTGGGCAAGCTCAACTTGTTATAGGTCACATCTGGATAGATTCTTGACCAATTGATCTGAGCACCGCCTTGATAATGTGTGCACAACTCCTCTAGCACGGTTGCTCTATCACATCCTTCGATATGCCAGTTCGAGATAAGTTCTTCTATAATGAATAACTGATTTCTTTTCCTAAATGTATCTTGTTCATATTTACCGGTCTTGGGTTCTGCAAGAAAGTCGTTTAAATGCTGCAGCAATTGATTCAACGAACTGACCACCCACACCGCTCGGTGTGCATGATGCTGTCTTCCAGTAGCTGCTGTGCAGCATACATCCCTCACATCGGCCTTCGGGTTCTCATTGATCCACTTCACATATGATTGCACCTGACGGGAGAGATTTCCGGATGATACGCTTGAGATCAAAAAAGGATAATGGTCATCGCGCCCCAATTCCACTGATATGTTCGGAGCTTCTTCCAGTACAACATGACAATTGGTGCCACTTAACCCAAATGAACTGACTCCACATCTTCGAGGAGTGGCCGCTTCCCACTCCCTTGAAATGACATTGACATAGACTGGTGATGTATCAAATTCAAATTTTGGGTTTGGCTTATTAAAATGAAGTGTAGAGGGAATACGTTTGGATCTGAGTGCCATAATCGCCTTCAGCAGACCCGCTAATCCTGCACTGTCGTACAAATGGCCCACATTGGACTTAACCGATCCTATGGCACAGAATTGTTTTCTGTCCGTAAATCTGCGAAAAGCCGATTGGATTCCTTCCAGTTCAATCGGGTCCCCAATGAGCGTACCTGTCCCATGTGCTTCCAGATAGGAAAGACTCTCTGGATGAATTCCAGCATCACGCCAAGCATGAGTCAGTACTTTTTCATGAGCTACCGCATTGGGCGTTGTGATCCCTGCCGAATACCCATTCTGATTCACAGCTGTGCCTTTTATGACTGCATACACATGATCATGATCCCGCAATGCCTGTTCCACAGGTTTAAGTACAACACTTACTACACCCTCACCCATTCCTGATCCATCCGCATCTTCATCAAAGGTTCTTGTTGTTCCATCACTGGATTCAATACCGATTTTGTAATACTCTTTATCCAGTGGAATCATATTCAGCCTGATCCCTCCAGCGATAGCCATATCACAACTTCCTTCACGTAATGCACGTACTGCCATATCCAGAGCAACCAGCGAAGAGGAGCATGCTGTGTCTACAACCATAGCCGGCCCCGTCAGATTAAGTAGATACGCAATTCTTGCAGGAATGATGGACGAAAGATTACCTACGGTGGCGATTGGTAACATGTCCGGGCTTAATTCCTCGACCATCTGTTTGTACTTGTAACCTTCTTGATCTCCGATTACCCCCACGTACACCCCTGTTGAACTTCCAGCCAAACGGTCACCACCATAACCTGCATCCTCAACCGCACGCCATACCGTTTGCAAAAACAATCGTTGGACCGGACTCATCAGCTTGGCTTCCTGTGCACTCATACGGAAGAAGGAATAATCAAATTCATCGATTTCGTCCAGATAAGCTCCGTTCAAATAACGTACATGCTCCAATGAACCTTGCTTGTGAAGCAAGTATTGATCCAACTGGCCCTTTCGATGATTGGGCAATTCCCGTATGCAATCAATTCCATAATCAAGCATCTTCCAAAATTCATCCAGCGACTCTCCGGTCGGCAACTTCGCACCGATACCTATAACAGCTATATCATGTCTATTATCCGTTGTTATATCCGTTTCAGTAGTAGTGTCCTGGTCATCTTCTTCTTCCCATTGCTCTCTGTCGAACAATTGATCAAGCATGGCCGTCCCCCTATGAAATTTCATTTCAATTCCGGTTGTACCAATAGTTGAAGTCCTCTCACATAATTGGCAATAAGACGTTTCACACGGCTCTGTTTTAATTTACGTCCATTAAAACGACAATTGCACTGCAGAATATCACCTTCGTCAGACACTAGGATAATCAGATCGTAATAGTTCAGTACATCGTCCGATGCCTTGAACAGATGCTGTTCACCATATAAAGGAATAATTGCCCACTCCGTGCTGCTTGTTCTGATCTGGCTCATCTGCTCGACGGGAAACGCTCGATCCGAAGGCATGGTTATGATCTGTTGATGAACATTTTGAAAGAGCTCTTTCATTGTCTTGTATTGATCGAAATTCAATCGTACAGGTGTGATCATTCTCGCTGTACCATAGGATACGTGCATATCAATAGAGGGTTGTTCTGACAACGTGTGTAACAAGTAAGCATACATAGCTGATGCCAACACATGAATACTGATCGCTTCGGATTGTGCAATCAGTCGCATATCCTGTACCAATGAAGCTGGGAGAGTGAATTGATACGACAAGGCTTCGTAACCTCGATCCGTATGGAAAAAGCTCCGATCCATCCGTACAGGCTCCATTTCCACTCTGTCTTGTCTGATCAGATTCGCCCATGAGACAATAGAGGTATGTGAATACAAGCTGGAAATTGCCATTTTGTCTGGAAATGCATCATCGATTGCCTCATGAATCTGCGTTACTTTTAGCGAATCGAATCCAGCTTCAGCCAGGTTATCCGTTACTCCGACATTCCTAAGTCCCGCTACGGACTCAACAATCTCAATCAGCTTTTGTTCGATATGATCACGAGCTGGTTGTACTTCTTTGTTCTCCTGGATATGGCTTAACATGCTCTGAATAGATTGTTCGATTTCACTAAATTCTCCTGTTTCGTACCGCTCCTGAAGCCTGTAACGTTGAAATTTTCCACTCGTCGTTTTAGGAATTTGCTTAATGGGCAGCACGGACTTGAGTTCAATCCCCATCCGCTGCTGAATATGTGCTTTGGCTTCTCCAACTCTTGGAATAAAAGATGGCAAGTCCTTTTTATACAGTACAAACATTACAACGCTTTCCGATCCTGTAAGTGGATTGGAGACACCACATACAGCGACTTTCCCCAGATCAAACTGCTCCAGTTCCTCCGTTACACGTTCAATATCATGCGGATACACGTTTTGACCATTGATAAAGATAATGTCCTTGATTCTGCCCGTAATGACTATTGCGCCATCATTCATAAATCCAATATCTCCAGTACGAATCCATCCATCGGCTGTACTAGCTTTTTCCGTAGCTGCTGCATTGTTGTAATAACCGCTTGTTACACTCAATCCTTTAATTTGAATACTGCCCAGCACCAATTCCTCGACCGGCTTATCATAATCATCACATATTCGTACATCACAGTATTGAACCGGCTTGCCTACTTCCACAAAAGAAACAGCATGTTCTGAGCCCGGTTCAACTTCTATGAATGGTTTCCCGGTCTCCAAATATCTTCTGTCCAGTACATAACAAGTCAAATCACCGACGTTACCAAAGGAAACACCAACGGTTGCTTCGGCCAAGCCGTACGCCGTCAGCATTGTATTGGAAGCCAGCCCATAAGGACTCATCGCCTCCAGAAAATTGAAACAAAGTGCCGGAGATATCGGCTCAGCACCGTTCATAATAAAACGTACCGAAGACAAATCGGTTGATGCAAAGGTTAGTGGATTATATGAATCCAGAAAATATTTATAAGCAAAATTTGGAGCATATAGTTGGGTGACACGGTGTTCAGAAGTTTTGGTTAACCATAATGTAGGGTGACGGATGAATAAGGAAGTCGGCATAATAAACTGTTGCAGACCTTGGAAGGTACTTGTAAGATGAAACGCAATCAGACCCATATCATGGGTCAGGGGTAACC
The DNA here is from genome assembly GCF_037979415.1 of Paenibacillus sp. FSL H7-0940. Classification (NCBI taxonomy): domain Bacteria; kingdom Bacillati; phylum Bacillota; class Bacilli; order Caryophanales; family Paenibacillaceae; genus Paenibacillus; species Paenibacillus sp. FSL H7-0940. The sequence goes on along the minus strand of NZ_CP150280.1, from coordinate 350,480 downwards.
AACTCAAAGAACGGTCATTAGAGGATATTCGGGTTGCTATATTCATAGCTTGTATATTTATCATGACATTGCGGTGTGTAATTACTACACCCTTGGTTTGTCCTGTAGAACCTGAAGAAAATTGGATAAAGGCTATGTCATCCGGCTGGATGCTAGCTTCAATTCCCTCAACAATAGGTTCTTCTCGTACGTTCGAGATGCCCTGTACTATAAAGATTCGGGCATGCATTTCGCGGACAACCTCTTCCAATCCATTCTTCCGGGCAAACTTGTCCAAGCTTTCCGTGAGATCCTGATCAGCAGCAATAAACGGATGATTCAACGTTTTCCACACATTGTAAAGCTTCATTCTTTGCTCCTGATTTCCGCCTACGGTTATCGGAACCGGTATGATTTTTCCAAGCGTGCAAGCCCAAAAGGTGACAATAAACTCTTCTTCCGAGTTCAGTTGGAAGATCAATTCATTGCCCGGCTGCATCCCAAAAGCTTGAAGTTCTCCTAATCGGATTTTGGCTGATTGCAGAAGGGATTGGTACGATACAACCTTTTCTTCTTTGCTGCCATTCAGAAAAGTAATACCTCTGTCTGTGACTGAACCAAGGGAGTTAAATAATTGAGCCAAGTTATCCATGCTCATAACTGGAACACACTCCTTGTCAACTAGATTACGTAAGGTTGCAGCTTTTCATTTATAATTCTCGTTGTTTCCTGAATATTATCCTGGATATAGAAGTGTCCTCCATCCAATTTGACAATGTCACATTGTGAACCAGCGTACTTTTTCCATCCGATCAGATCGCTAGATTTCACTCGGGTATCGCTTCTGCCAGTTAACACGGTAATATCACTCTGAACCTTGAAAGGCTTGGGCTGAAAACGATAGAGTTCGACAATCCTGAAATCCGCTCTAAGTACAGGTGCAAATAACGAAAAGAGCTCTTTATTGGTAAAGACCTCATCCGATGTTCCACCCATGTTCTGAATCGTCTCTCTGAACTCTTCGTCTGGCAATGCGTGAATATTCTCATCCTTGAAAATATGTGGTGCACGATTGCCTGAAAGCATCATATGTTCAGGCAATTGTTTCGTTGACTGTGCAAGTCGGTAATATAGTTCGAGCGCCATCCAGCTTCCCATGCTATGTCCGAAAATAGCATAAGGCCCATGAATTAGTGAGGAAACCGTGGGGTAGATATCTTCAATCGCTTCTTCAAAGCTTTCATAGAATGGTTCCCCCACCCGAGCGCCTCTTCCTTTTAATTCGATCGGTATTACGTCAATAAAAGGGCTTAAAGATGATTTCCAGCGATGAAAAATCATGGCTGATCCACCTGCATGAGGCAAACAAAAAAGTTGAATTTTCTTCATTAGCCCTATCATTCCTTGTATTCTTATTTTTATCGTAATTTATCATTTTACGTAAAAAAATACAATATTTTCTGTGTTATTGAATACATTATGTAGATTGAATAGATAGGGGCAAATCTCCCTTGTTGCTTCTGAATTGATTGCGATGTTCGGTTGGACTTTTGCCTACTTTTTTCTTGTACATTGCACTAAATTGTGTACTAGAACTGTACCCTAGCTTCGTCGTAATTTCAGAGATTGGAAGATCCGTCTTGGTTACGTACTCCTGTGCCTTATCCACCCGAATCTGCTGAAGATACTTCAGTGGCGAAACATTGAAAACCTTAGAAAACAGATTACACAGATACACTGGATTATAACCAACCATATCCGCCAGAAATTGCAGAGTAATTGGCTGCTCATAATTGTTTTGGATATACTTGCATATCATGACCAAGTTCCGTTTGACCGAGTCCTCCCGATCCGTTTCCGGTCGCATCATATTAGCGAGATTCGTCTGATAGTAACTGGAGTATACTTCAAGAAAATCTCTTTCAGCTATTTCGATGTCCTCTCTACTCTCTACCGTTCGGTTCAACAGACTTACAGCAAGATCATAGTGTTTACTACCATTCTCACTTAATATGTGACAGCTTGGCAGTCGCTCAAGCAGATCCGATCCAAAAATAATACCTCTCATTTTCAGAACAGGTTTATCGTAATTTTGCAGTCTTATTTTATTTGCCAGCAGCACAGCCCCTGCCTTAACTTGCACCGTTTTGCTAAACACACTGATTTCCAATGCATCCATGACCTCAAATATGGCAATCTGTCTTCTGAGAGACAAGTCAAATAGATGTTTTTTTTCACGGACGACCATATCATAAGAAACAACAGAACGTAGTTGGAAATCCATTATCGTTAACCTCCTGATTGTTTTTCGGACGGTTTTGACAAGTACGGTGCTATACATTCATTCCTAATCTTGATCTAAGTTGTGTTGAATTTTTTAAGCTGATTACGAATGTAATCCAATAAATCTTTTTTTTCCTCAGGTGGTATCCACTCCGTTAGTCTGGCTGCAGCAATGGGAAGAACCCATCGATGTATCTCGCGAATGTCCATGCCCGAGAGAGACAAGTAATACTCGATATACGCTTTACTCATCCTGCTTTTGATTATCTTCAGCAGAACTTTCATCATCAATGGAGCGCCTTTGGGCAAATTTCCGTATTTTAATAACACTAGCGTCCTTGCCACATCTGCTGCTGGACAGCCCGATGCGCCTGTCATCCAGTCTATGATCCAGGTTTCTTTGCCTGTAATCACATTATTGGGATGAAAATCCCCATGACATAGAGATCTGCCTTCCGGCAAACTATGTACATAGTCCATAATCTGTTGCTTCTCCATGTCCGATAGATCACTTGCGTTTGATATATTCTTCTCTAATACAGTTTTATGCTTTTGTTGAATCTGTTCACCTGATCGCTGGTGTATTTGATGATGAAGTGCTGCCATCTGCCTTGCTCTACGCTCAATGGACCATGGTTTAATAATCATCTCTTCCAAAAGTGTCCTTCCACTGGCCAACTCAAATATGATACCTTTACGATTATTGATCGTCACCATATCAATTGTTTGTGGGCATTTAACTCCAAGTTCCAAAACGATTCGAGTATTATCAAACTCATGCTGAATCGCTTCCGCAGAGAAATCTTCTCTGAAAAGTTTCAAAATTGAAGTTTCACCATGTCTGAATATTTCTGCTGTCTGTCCCTGCCCAATCCGTTTCAATCCTAATCAACTCCGTATCTTTCCTAAATCAATTATGGTAAAACATCAAAGAACCTAATGATCAAGCCCTTTTTTCATAGCATAATGAATGATCCTGCCTAATGCAAAAAAAAGGGCTCTTCCTTAGGTCCTGCAATGCAAAATCTAAACGTTTCGATTCGCGCTATCCTTAACTTTTTCCGCTTTATTTGAACGTCTCATTTCACGGCGGTGTGTTACAACCTCCTGTGTTGCGATTAAAATCTCATGCATTTGAGTCGTGCCTTCGATAATTTCATTGATCCGGGCATCCCGATAATATCTCTCTACGGGATAGTCTCGATGGCAACCATTGGCACCATGAATCTGCACCGCATCACTCGCAACTTTATTCACCATGGTTGAAGCAAAGTACTTGGCAGTCCAAGTTTCCATAATGCTCTCTGGATCACCCACATCTCTTAAATATCCTGCTCTGTAACACAGCATCCGTGCCGCTTTCATATTTACTGACATTTCAGTGATCATTTTTTGTATCATTTGATTCTCGCGTATAGCTCTTCCGAATTGGATTCTGGAATTGGCATAATGTACCGATGCATCCAAACATGCCTTGGCTAAACCTACACAGCCACAAGCGATCGTGTATCTTCCATAATCAAGACAAGGTAAAGCAACATGTGATAACCCTGTACCAACTTGACCCAGGAGGTTTTCCTTCGGAATACGACATGAATCCATTTTCAGTTCAGCAATCATCGATGCTCTCGCTCCAAGTAACCCGCTCATAGGTTCAACGCTGAACCCAATGGAATCTCTCTCCACAATAAACGCTGTCGGCTTGTTCTCACATTGGGCAAGAATCAAAAATACGTCTGCAAGCTGCCCCATGGTAATCCATTTTTTATGACCGTTAAGTATGTATTCGTCTCCGTCTAATACGGCCGTTGTTTCAATGCTTTTGGCATCGCTTCCAACACTCGGTTCTGTCAATCCGAATGAACCCAAAGTTGTTCCCGTAGCTAATGTAGGCAACCAGTACTGTCTTTGTTGCTCTGTTCCCCAACGCAAGATCGCCAAACCCACCATCCCCTGAACGGTTAACAAACTTCTGACAGAGGAGCACCCACGTCCAACCTCTTCGTTAAGAATCCCGATAGTGATATTGTCCAGTTCCATCCCACCATATTCTTTTGGCAACATGGAGCCCAGATAACCAGCCTCTGTTATTTTCGCAAGGAGTTCCGGGTGAATTCGTTCTTCGCTGTCGTTTAAACTAGCATATGGAATAATCTCGCTGTCTACAAAATCCTTGAATTGTTCCTGCCACATCAATTGCTCCGCATTCAGTTCAACTTTCATCACATATCACTCCTGATTTTAAGGTTATAAGTCCAATAAACGGAACTCGATGCTGTGATTGTCTGATATGAGCTTGTTTCGTCATTTTCTCTTTATGACTCATTGGGAATCTCATAATTGATGCACTTACGCAAACTGTCTTTCAGATGTTGCAATGTTGTGAAGTTCTCCAATTCAAGATACTCATCGTCCATCTCAATATTGAATTCGTTCTCCAAGGCAATGATCAGTTTGATAAATGAAATGGAGTTTAATCCAAGAACTCTTAAATCCTCATCCAACGCACTTACATCCAGCTTTTGTTCAGAAAACATTTCCACGACCTGATAGAAGTGAATATCAAACTGATCATAAGCCACAGGATATTCTTGCAAAAAGATTCCTCCTCGATGTGAGACATGTAATCTTTGAAAATCCATTTTTGTAGCACCATTTCTGTGATCAGAATCTTTTCGAACGTTTGCCTAAGAGTATAGGAATCGGAACAAAAAAAGTCCTACATTTTGTAAATATTCCATATATTCTCTGACTTCGATACTATCATAATCTTCCTGAGTCAAGCAATCACTATTGCCATGTATTCACAAATATTTAATAGGTTTCCACCTTCACGATGATATCCCTATCTTGCGGTAAGGATTCATTCTCTCAAAGGTGCTTTGACATAAATACATCGACCTCATCTTCACTGTCCGATATAAATCCAAATCGTTCATACAATCGCCGAGCAGGGCTTCCTTGCAAAACATTTAAAATAATCCGTTTCCCCTGAACTTCATCCTGTTCCAGCAGCATGTTCAGTACCTGAGTTCCTATTCTCTGGCCTTGATAATCGGGATGTATGTAGAAATGTTCCAATAGATATGCCTCAAATTTGGGCTTCAACGCTACACAACCTACCATTGAACCCCCCACTTCAATAATCCGCGTATGGGCAGGGTCGAATGTATTCCGGAAACGTTCACGCACCTTCACATCATCGTACCTTCTCAGCCTGGTTAGATCATCGTACAGTACCAAGGCTCGCAAATCAGCGAGTTGCTCTTGGTCTGCCTGTACAGCTTGACGCATTGTTATTGGGTTCATTTGTTGAATTCCTTTCCAGTGGAGACACGTTAATTTTTGAATGTCATATCGCACTATAGAACACTAAAAATCATACCTTTGGCAGCTCACTTGAGCAATATCGGATTTTAGAATGCACTATATTTTTCAAACCTATTGAACTCCTCAAAAAAAATAAAAAAGCCCAAAAAGGATGGTGCAGTCTTGCTTATACAAATAAGCGAACCCGCAGCCATCCCTTCTGGGATGTAGATTATTATTGAAAACTATGAAACATGTGAAGCTTGTGCTGCATGTTGCAATGCTTCCAGACCCAGTGCTAACGCACCACACAGGCCTGCATGCTGGCCCAATCCGGGCTGCACAATATATTGGTCGATATGTTGCGTGATTGGGGCTGCATTTACATAACCATTGAGATTCCGCACTACCTGCTCCCGAATCATAGGAAACAGATGATCTTGCTGCATCACACCACCGCCCAAGATGATCTTCTGCGGCGAATGAAGCAGGATGGCCGTTGTAATCGACTCCGCAATGTAAAAGGATTCGATCTCCCACGCCGGATGATCTGCCGGCAGTTCACTGCCAGGGATCTGCCAACGGGCTTCAATGGCTGGTCCTGCAGCCATACCCTCCAGACAATCGCCATGATACGGGCATAATCCGGCAAAGTGATCGTCTGGATGGCGTCTTGTGCGAATATGTCCACCCTCGGGATGTAACAATCCGTGGACTCGTTGGCCCCCTGCCACAAGTCCGACACCAACTCCTGTGCCAATCGTGTAATATACACAGTTATCCAGCCCTTGAGCCGCTCCCCAAGTCACTTCACCGAGCGCGGCAGCATTCACATCCGTATCCCATCCAAAAGGAACCGAAAATTCATGCTTCAAGGTTCCAACCACATTACAGTTTCCCCACCCAGCCTTAGGTGTGGTCGTAATATAACCATAGGTGGGACTATCCAGTTGCAGATCAATCGGACCAAAGGAGCCGACCCCTATGGCTTCCACATCTTTATCCCTGAAATAGTCGATCACCTTGGCAAGAGTGGTCTCCGGATGTTCTGTTGGAAAGCTGATCCGATCTTCAATCTGTCCATGTTCATTACCTACACCACATACAAACTTTGTTCCGCCCGCTTCTATGGCTCCAATGCGCATCATTCTGGGCTCCTTTCCTTCATTACAATTAACCTTTAGCCTTGGTTGATGATATCTCATAGATATGAAGTGAAGAGAAGACCAGATCTGTATTTTCGGCATGAGCAGAGATGCCTTGGCAATCCGCATCCGGATAGATCAGATCCGTAATAACCGCCTGACCATCATTTGCAAATACCTCCACAGATGAATGATCTACAAAGATACGCAAACTTTGATTTCCGTTCACTTCTTTTAACTCAGCTGTATGACGGCTCAGGAAAAGTTCATGAAAATTGCCGATGCCCGATCGACTACGATCAACGTACACTTCACTTCGGATCGAGTCTACACCAACGACCGTCTCGTGATCTGCGCCGCTTCTTAGTGCAAAATGGAACGACTGATCCTGAGCCCACTCTGCATGGATCTCATAGTTCACGAGTTGCAATGCGTTCAACTGCTCACTCACTTGCTGAATCGAAGCATCCTGTAGGGACAATACTGGCGTACGGGCTTGCTCAAGTTCACGTGCAGGACGTTGAATCAATATAACTTCTCCCGCTCTTGTCTCCAGTGTCAACTCCCGGGCAATGGTCATTGCTCCACGGTAATCATTGGTTGGCGTCTGGTTGGCATACATCCAGTTGCTCATCCAGCCGATAATGAGGCGTCTTCCATCTTCCTCAGGAACGTCAGACCAACTAACTCCTGCGTAGTTATCCCGACCATAATCAATCCAGCGAATCGTCTGGGATGCCTCGTCTGGGACAAATGTAGTTCCATCAAAATCTCCGGTAAAATATTGTGTTCTGGAGCCTTCAATAAAAGCAGGATCTGCACCGATGCTAACAAGCATCACCCATTTCTCCTGCCCTGAATCTCCATCCACTGCAAGCGGGAACAGGTCGGGGCATTCCCATACGCCATCGTGTGAACCAATCCCGGCTCCAAATTCACTTCCTAGCGTCCAATCCTTCAGATTGGGAGAACGATACAGACATACCGTTTGACCACAAGCGATAATCATAACCCACTCCTTGCTCTGCTCATGCCAGAACACTTTGGGATCACGGAAATCAACAAAGGACTCATGCTTTAATACCGGATTACCCTCGTACTTAGTCCAGGTTCTGCCGCTGTCTTTGCTATAAGCCAGACTCTGAGTTTGTATGGCATCACGGTTTTCAACTTCAAGATGATGGGTGAAAATAGCAACCAATCCTGGCTCACCCTCAAAGAATCCGCTCGTATTATTCCAATCCACTACGGCGCTTCCCGAGAATATAGTGCCATTCTCATCGGGGAGTAACGCTATCGGAAGTTCCTCCCAGGAGATCAGGTCCCTGCTCACTGCATGGCCCCAATGCATGGGGCCCCATGTGGTTCCATGTGGATGATGCTGATAGAACAAGTGATACTCCCCATTGAAAAACACCATGCCGTTTGGGTCGTTCATCCACTTCTCTTTCGGTGAAAAATGGTATTCATTTCTGTAATCTTGTTTAAGAATTGTCGACATTATGGTTTCTCCTCCGTACTTTTCTTTATTTGTTATTACGGTCATATCCCGCTTGTTTAATCTGTAGCCATTCTTGCAATCCAAGACGATCCAGCTCTTTCAAGTAAGCATCCCATTCCTGATCTATTTTCCCGTTCTGATACCATTCTGTACGCAGACGTAACACGTAGGCGAAGAGATCGGTCTCAATCGTGGACAATCGATCCAGTTCATCAATGGAGAAGAACACACTTGGATATACGTTCTCCGCTTTCATATGCGGAACCATAACCTTGTCGAGAAGTTCCATGCGCCAAGCCGCATCTTCCGGTTTGGTTGTGTATTTGTCATAATAACTGTCGAGAATGGCCAAGGGTCCTGCGATACTGGTTTTTTGTCTGAGTTCCACAGGTGCAGATCCTTCCAGTGGAAGATGTTTCAGCATCCCTTTGGCTTCATCGAATTCAAAAATATTTTGCTGACTCTCGTCTCCATAGGTACCCCAGTTGTTCTGCACAGATTGGAGCGGATCGTACAGTTGGTCTACCCACTTCGCTGTAGATTCCAGGTTTTTATTGCTGCTGGTAATGACCATGCGACCACGATCAAGTCCTATTCCGTTTGTTCTTGTGACATTGACCTCTCCGTTAGGCCCGGCAACCGGAGGCAGAACATCATACGTATCATTCATGCCTGTAATGTTAGCCTTATCCCATGTGAAGTACATGCCATACTTATTATCCTTGCCTTTCGCCAGGTACGTGTTCCAATCCTGCTGGTACGATTCGACATCGATCAGCCCTTCCTTAACCAGCTCATGAATGTATTTAACCGCTTCCTTGTAGCCTTCATCAGCTGCCGTGAAGACCACTTTCCCATCATTGGTTACCACGGTATGATCCCAGTTCTCTCCGAGTCCAAATGCCGCAAAGAGAAATGTCAGATCTTCTCCGCCCGGTTTGTTAATGAAAGATAACGGAATTTCGTCGGCCTTACCATTGCCATTTGGATCTTGAGTTTTGAACGCGATCAATACTTCTTTTAGTTCTTCGGTTGTCGTTGGCATCTTCAGTCCAAGCTTGTTCAACCATTCCACATTAATCCAGGGCAAGTTATCCACTGCCTGAATCCGTTGTTTGCCACTTCCGAGTTCTTCAATCCATGGGAATGAATAGATATGTCCGTCTGGAGCCGTGATCATGCTCTTGTATTCGGGAGCTTCCTCCAGCACCTTTTTCAGATTGGGCATGTGTTGTTCAATCATGTCCTCAAGTGGAATGATCGCCCCGTCCTTCGCCAGTTTCAGGAGATCATAATCCCCGTAACCTGCATCAAAAATGGCATCCGGCAAATCACCGCTGGCGACCGCCAGGTTTCTTTTTTCTGCAAATACATCACTCGTATAGTTCTTCCAGTTGATATGCACATTGGTTTTCTCTTCGAGTCGCTTGTTAATCAGCTTGTCGTTTGGATCAGCGGGAGCCAGCGGAGAGCTCTGTGTTATAAAATTCAATGTCACCTTGCCATCAGGGGATTGCGCCTCACTTGCCGCGCCGCCTCCACCTCCGCCACAGGCGGTTAAAAAGAGCATTGCAGATAACATGGAAATGGACGCCGTTGTAACGGCTTTTCTGGACTTGTTCACTTTTTTCATAATAATGACCTCCATGAGTTGGATTGGATCAACTTACTGTATCGCAGGCTGTTCACTATTTGAGGGAACCGACCATGACACCTTTTTCGAAATACTTCTGGAAGAACGGGTACATGATGATGAGTGGCAGACTCGAAATGACAATCGCTGAGTATTTAATCATCTCGGAGAGCCGTTTCAGTTCTGCCATCGCGAGCTGATCACTGATCATGCCCGGTGCAGCCTGATTCTGAATCAAAATGGAACGCAGAACGAGCTGTAACGGATGCAGGTTCGGATTATCGAGATAGATCATTGCATCAAAATAGGAATTCCATTGCCCAACGAACGCATAAAGTGCGAGTACAAAAATGATCGGTTTCGACAACGGAATGACGATCTGGAAGAAAATCTTCATCTCAGAAGCGCCATCCACGTTTGCAGCTTCTTTCAGTTCTCGAGGGACTCCTTTGAAAAAGGTTCTGGAGAGAATGATGTTCCAGACGTTAACGGCTCCAGGGATAATGATCGCCCACACCGTATCAAGCATGCCGAGATTACGTATGAGTAGATAAGTAGGAATTAATCCCCCGCCGAAGAACATCGTAATGATAAAGATAATCATGAAAAATCCACGTCCCGCGAGCCTATCATCCGACAATGCATAACCTGCAAATATGGATACGGTCACGGTGATCAGTGCAAAGGAAACCGAATACAATACCGCATTTGCAAACCCCCGGATCATGGCTGGATTGGACAAAATCATCTGATATCCGTCCAGACTCCAGTCCGATACATTAAAGGACAGTCCACGATTCAGTAACACCGTTGGGTCCATGAATGAGGCGATAACAATATAAATCAGGGGAACAACCACAACCAGTACAGCACAGGTGAGAAAGATGGCATTGAGTGTGAGGATCAATCGATCCATTCCCGTGTGTTTAACAACCATGGATAATACTCCTTTCCTAATAGAGGCCTTCGCCTTCATTCAATTTCTTCACGATCAGATTCACCGTTACCAGCAAAATCACATTGATAACCGAGTTGAACAATCCAACTGCCGCAGAATAAGCGTAATCTCCAGACTGTAACCCCACCTTGTAGACATACGTGGCAATAATCTCGGAGGAAGGCAGGTTCATGGACGTCTGCATCAGATAGGCCTTCTCAAATCCAATGGACATAATCCCGCCAGCTGCAAGGATAAAGACGATGGCCATAATCGGACGAATCGTTGGAAGGTCAATGTGGCGAATACGCTGAAGGAGATTCGCTCCATCCAGATTAGCCGCATTGTGAAGCTCCGGATCCACATTGGCCAAAGCCGCGACGTATATGATGGAAGCCCAGCCCGCTCCGGTCCAGATATCGGACAAAATGTAGATCCAGCGGAAATATTCCGGTTCAGACATGAACATGATCGGCTGACCTGTAATCCATGTGGCTAATTGATTAATTGGCCCTGTCGGTGAGAGGAAGATGAACAGCATACCCACAACCACAACAACCGAGATGAAATTGGGTGCGTACAGAAACAATTGAATATTTTTCTTGATGCCAGCTTTGCGTACCTGATTCAGCATGAGTGCCAGTAAAATGGGCACCGGGAAACTGAATATCAATCCCAAAAAGCTGAGTTTAAGCGTATTCATTAAAATGATATCGAAATTGGGTGAAGCTATAAATTTCTCAAAATGCTTCAGTCCTACCCAATCACTACCCATGATGCCTTTGATCGGACTGAAATCCTTAAACGCAATGATGGCTCCGTACATCGGAATGTACTTGAAGATAAGAGTCAAAATTAAGGCTGGTGCAAGCAACATATATAAAAAGTAATTTTTTTTGAGCTGCTGTAACCTATGACCGCTTGTCGTCCTCATTTTCAGTACCCTTCCTTCGCCCTTTTTGCTGTCGGCTATGTTATCCAACACGATACCCCCGTTCATTCTAGAAGTTGACAATTGTTTTCAGTAAGGGCTTTCAATATTTACAATTGCCTATTTGATAATTTACAATTTATCAGGTTTCAACGGATTTAGTCAATACGTTTTGTAAAAAAATATTTGTGCATTTGATCATTTTATCTTTGCATTAATGTAACTAAAGAGGGTTAAATTTGCATATATACAGCACTGAACCGTTAATACCAGCCTAGATATTTCTATATCATGACTGTAATAGATCATCATTGTTACACTAGTTAACAAAACTTCTGGAACAATTATGAAAATGGAATTCGCCTATCTAAATGTAAATACAATTGTGCATTTGTAAAACAGAGATTGCTATTTGTCCCGTTCTATTATACATTTGACTTAGAGAAGAAAAGAATATGGATGACTATTGAGGATTAGAGGTGAAGCATTAGATGGCAAAAGAAAAAGTCACGATACAAGACATCGCTGATGCTTTGGGGATCTCCAGGAATACGGCTTCCAAAGCATTAAATGATAGCGGAAACATCCCGGATGAGACCCGAAATCGTGTAATTAAAAAAGCAATTGAACTTAAATATAAACAGTTTGCCTATATGGACAATGAGCATGTTCTAACCAAGGCTCCGGGCAATATCGCCCTGTTAACTGAAAACCTGCCTAATACATCTCACTTTGGTTCGTTGTTAATCAGCGGTCTGGAGAAAAGAATCAGTGCGGAGGGATACAATCTCTCGATTCATATCGTGCGTGAAGACGATCAAGATACACTTACACTTCCCAACAATTTTGATATAGCCAAAGTAGACGGCATCATTTGCATTGAATTATTTGATCTGGAATATACACAGCTGATTACCGATCTGGGCATTCCCACCATCTTTATCGATTGCGCTTCCAACATATGTTATCCCGAATTCAAAGCAGATCTGTTACTCATGGAGAATGAACATAGCATCTATCAGTTAACCACAAAATTAATTGAGAGCGGCTACACAAGTATTGGATTCGTCGGAGATTACAATCACTGCAAGAGCTTTAATGAACGATGGGTTGGATATCAGCGTGCTATGCTGGAGGCGGGGTTGCAGGTGGACCTGTCCCATTGCATCGTAGATAATGATCGCCTGTGTTTCTCCAAGCCAGGATGGTTGAACCAGCGAGTGGCAGAGCTGGCATCCCTACCTTCCGCTTACGTATGCGCTAATGACTTCATTGCAGTTGATCTGATCAGGGCGTTAAAAGACAGAAATGTCGCTGTGCCACAGGATATTGCAATATGCGGATTCGATAATGCACCCCAATCTCGAATTATTGAGCCAGCATTAACAACGGTTCATATTTATAGCAATGAGATGGGCATTAAGACTGCGGAGATGCTGTTATCCCGGATTAATAGCCCGACACAGCCGTATCAGGTCTCCCACATTGTGACCAAACCCATCATCAGGGAGTCCACACCAGCAATCATGGCCGATCATTCTCAGATGGTTCATAGTTCTGCAAAATAAAAAAACGTATGTCTCACGAGTAATAACTCGTGAAACATACGTTTTTTGGTGGTTTCGATTGGGTTGGATGAAGACTCTATCCTATCGTGGCCTAGATAAAAAATCATCTCGCGATTAGATCTCTTTCAAGATGCCTTTTACAAGTCCGATAAAGGTTGTTTTCACTTGCGCAGCCACTTCAATAACTTCATCATGACTTAACGGCTGATCCAAAATACCACAGGCCATGTTGGTCAGACAGGAAATGCCTAGCACCTTCATACCGCCATGAATGGCAACAATGGCTTCAGGTACCGTGGACATACCCACTGCATCCGCACCCATCGTACGAATCATGCGAATCTCCGCTGGTGTCTCGTATGCCGGGCCACTCCACCATGCATAGACTCCTTGCTGCAGGCCAACATTCTGCTCTTCTGCAACCTTAAGGGCAATGCTGCGCAGTTCGCGATTGTATACCTGTGATACGTCTGGGAAACGAACACCCAGTTCAGCATTATTCGGTCCCATCAAAGGGTTATTGCCTACCAGGTTAATATGATCTGTAATGAGCATCAGTTGACCCGGCTCAAAGCTGGTGTTGATGGCTCCGCATGCATTGGTGATAAGCAATTGCTCGACACCCAGCGCCTTCATGATCCGAACGGGGAAAGTCACTTCGTCCAATGTAAAACCTTCATAATAATGAAGGCGGCCTTTCATCGCTACAACCGTTTTGCCCATCAGTTCACCAATAACCAATTCATTGGCATGACCGATAGCCTCCGATTGGGCGAAATACGGAATATCTGTATACGGAATAACGGTCGCATTTTCAATCTCATCCGCGAGCGCTCCCAGTCCAGAACCCAGAATCATGCCTACGGCAGGTTTGGTATGGATTCGGTTTAATATGTAATCTCTTGCTTCCTGAATATGTGCGGATTGATGCATAATGATATCCTCCTGATGATCTGAATTGAGTTAACAAAAACTGAGTTAATGAGGTGTTACTCATCAAGTGTAATGAACAATGGTCATGATGTAAATGGAAGCTGTTCTATATACAATAAAAAAACGACCCTATGCTCCAGAATCGTTTAAAAACATGGACATACTCTAATCCAATGTATATTTGTTTCTACTTTTCATGTAATCAATTGTCATAATCAGTAACAGCATCAATGTTGCAAACATCAGTGGTTTGGCAAAAGCACCTTCTTCAAAGATATAATACGCAGCGACCAAGTTTCCTGCAAATATTAACAGGTAATTGCGGGTGCGATCCATCTTCTCAACTCATTTCTGAAAAGAATATTGTTCGAGATTGCCTTTCTTTTACCCTATCATAAAATTCCATAAAAATCCATATACTTACACACATACAAGCGTGGTGTTCAATCACGAACGAGATAACCGTACTGTATAATCTATATTGACTACAGCAAAAAATCGGCCACATCGTGACCGATTCTCTCCACTTCCCTGATGTTCAGGACATAGGGTTAATGATACGCCAAAATGATTCCTTAGGCTGCAACTGCTGATCAAAAACAAAGGGCCAATTTTTGCGTCCGCGTACCGGGAAATGGTCGAGCCAGGTATAATTGTCCGCTACTCCCCAGAACGTCACAGAGGTAATGGATGATTTATACTCACGGAACAAATTAAAGATTTCTTCATATCGACGCTCCTGTAGCTCAGCCATCTCTGAAGTTGGCGCGGTGAGGTCCGTTCGACGATCCTCATGACGAAACACGGACATATCCAGCTCCGTAACATGCAACTGCACATCCAGTGAAGCATAACGCTCAATAGCCATTCGGATCTCCTCAATTGAAGGACCATGAATATTCCAATGCCCCTGCAACCCAATCCCGTGTACAGGCGCTCCCTTGTCCAGCAAAGACCGAACCAGATTGTAGATCTTCTCCCGTTTGACCGGATCCGTCTCATTGTAGTCATTATAGAAAAGAAGAGCATTTGGATCAGCTTCATGAGCCATACTGAACGCTTGCAGCAAATAATCTTCCCCCACCAGCTCTAACCACTTCGTGTCCCGCATGAACAGGTCGGTCTTATCTTCAACAGCTTCATTAACGACATCCCACGCATATATTTGCCCCTTATACCGACCTACTACCGTATCAATATGTTGCTTCAAGCGAGATAATAACAGCTCTCTGGAAGCGGGAGCACCTGAGGTATCCTCAAAGACCCATTTCGATGTTTGATTATGCCAGACCAAAGTATGTCCGCGCACCCCAATCCCTTGGGCAACAGCAAAATCAACAATTTTATCCGCCGCCTCAAATGAATAACGATCCTCTTCCGGGTGAATTTCTTCGAATTTCATCTGATTTTCAGCCGTGATGCTATTGAAGTGTTTGGCGATGAAATCCGCTTCGGACTGCAACATTCTGGTATGTACAGCAGCACCTATTTTAAACGTATTAGCGTACGCAGCATGTAGTGATGGAATTTCAGTTGGCATTTACAATTCCTCCCTGCCATTTTTTATCCATCATATCGTTTGTTGAATACGCTTACAATGAACAAATTATACTTCTTCCCCCTCATATTTAACTATTTATGATCCCGGGCCCTGTTTACACAACAAAAACACCTCCACGTATGTTCCACTGCTCATCGCAACAGATCATTTCTTAGAAGGTGTTTGTGATCGGGCTGTTCAATTAAATTCAACTCATATACAAAGAGGATATGAAGCCTTACAGCTTGTCCACCTGTAACAAGGTCACCTGTTTCACGGTGCATGCCGGGTTAATTTGTTCCTCGGACAGAATGTTCAGCTTGATCAGGCTTTTCAGCTTATGGCTGTCTACCTTGGACAACAATCGCCAGATGTCCGGGTCTGGAAGAGAAGCATACAGCTTCTGATCATCGTATTCCTTCCGGTTCTGAAGCACTGTTTTCACGGTGTAACCACCAACCTGCGTCTCATAGACCCCTTGTTCTGTACAATACGCGACAATCTCATCTCGTAGTACACACAACTGCTGCTCAATATCTTTTTGCTGCTGTTTCAGTTCAAAGTAAGTTTGCACTTTCTGCTCCATATCAATCACGCTCCTCTACTATCATAGGTATGCGAGGATCGCTAGTTTAGGACTGACTGTTTATTTTATTTGCAAAAATGTGGTCTTTCTATTACTTAATCGTATACTGTCGTCATTGTGTATCCCCGTATTACGATTACAGCAGATGTTCATTCAAATACGGATTATCGACAGCCATGCTGTGAACCCTTTCCATTACATTTGGCCCCATGGGTACATCCCCAACGCGCTTTAACAGAATCCAGCGAAGACAAGCTACAGCTTCAAAAACCTGCTCCTCTTCCAGCGTGTACGTATAACTTGCAGAACGTGCAAATTGAGCGCGATACATCTCGCCATAACTTTCCCCATTATAGACGGTGATCAGAAACACAGACCATGCCATATCGTACCTTGGATCACCATATTGCCCATTAGTCCAATCGATGATGGTGTAATGGTCGTCCATTTCAAGAATGTTTCCCAGATTATAATCGCCATGAATCAAGCGATCCTGTCTGATCTGGACCTGCTGGATCAATTTTGCCAGAAGATCATTTATATCGTCATGTAACTCAATTTGAGGAAAAAAGTATTGAACAAAATCGTACCTGAATATGTATTCTTCATCTGCTCCAGTACCCACTTCATTCACCGGATAACGATGGACCTCCATTAATCGCTCAGCCAAATGTGTCAGTTTGGTTTGTGTTAATTGGTTAACCGGCTTTCCATCATAGCTCGTTAACAGCACTTGATTCTCTTGCCCGTCTAATCCCCAACCGTAGGGTTTGGAAACACGAATTCCACTTTGATAAAGCTTGGACAATAGTCGATATTGTTTGGCGATATCCGGTTTGGAATCCTTGTCCCAGACTTTCAATACGTACCACTGATCTTCCATTTCGATTCTCATCACAGTTGCTTCCAGTCCAGGTGGCAAGGGAATGATCTGATACTCCTGTTTAATCACCTGCTGAATACGTTCATCCAGTTCTACCCAATTCACTTGGCTAAGTTGAATCGTCATCGTTCTCCTCCTTCCATGATACACAAGATTAGATTATAATCGTTTATCAAATACCTTCTGCCATTTCGTCTCTTCATATCCGATAGCTATATAAAACCGATGTGCAGATTCCCTTTTTCCGTTACAACGTACCCGAATGTTATCAAAGCCGTTAACCCGAGCCCATTCCTCGCATTCGCTCATGATTATCTTACCAATCCCCATTCCTTGATGAATCCCATCCACAACTAGTCCACCAATCTCGGCAAAAGATGGACTCTCAATGGAATGTCTTCCCTGTACATGGCCCCAGCCTACGACCCTCGAATCAATCTCAGCCACACATACATAATGGTCTGGTAAGGAAGAGAGACGAGTTAATCTCTCCTTAATTTCTTCAGTTGTGCTGACATAACCCAGTTGATGGGATAATTGGCTCATCACTTCGCCATCCTGAATCGTAGCTCTCCTGCAATGAATCATCACTTCTCCTCCGTTCATTCATGTCATGCCGCTCTCCCCCTGTTAGTCAGGTATAATCAGGCCTTTGCCAATGACATTGGCGGATACTGGCTGTTTGCCCAATTCTCTGGCCCATACCGACAGCTGTCCCATATGGTGAATCTCATGGGCGATCACATGTCGCATAACTTCTCCCCATGAATATGTACTGGCCTTGCCAGCTGAGCGATGATCAATATAAGCTCTTTTTTCCATACTCGAGTCCCATGCTATAACAAATGCCTCCACATCAGGACGTAACTTGCGATCGAGTCGCCTTACTGCCTCAAGTTTCTGGTAGTTTGCAAAATCTTCTGCATCATCCGGTTTGCCCTGAAGCAGCTGAAGCCAGCTCCACTCTACATCAATGATATGAAATAATGTTTGTAATATGTTGCCTACTCCGCCCGTGCGAGGCCGAAGCAATTCTTCAAGCGGTACATCTTCACACCACACATACCATTGCTCACGCACCATCCAGTTATAACGAAAGAATGTTTCCATTGGTATATTCCCCTTTATCGGCTATATTTTTCAGAGAGATTTGATCAATTCTGTATGGGCAAAGGTATCTTCCGAATGTTCAAGATCACCATAAATTCTACTAATCTGATTGAATCCGGATTTGATCCAGAAGCGTAATGCAGTCCAATTTTTGAGCGCTACGTTGATTCGAATTTCCTTGTAACCAAGTTCGGAAAAGTGACGCGTCAACGCCTGAATTAATTCTTGTCCATATCCCTGCTTCTGGATCTCGCTCTGGATATATAAAAATTCGAGATAGATTGAATCCTCGGAGGGATACCCATGGTACACACTTAACAAACCAATATAGCGGTCATCCTCATTCGTGCGAATGGATTGAATTCGATAATTCTCCAGTCTGCCTCCCGGCGGAAGGTGGCCTTCTTCAAAACATTCTTTCACATAGTTCCGATCATGCTCTTGTCCATCCCATTGATGCAAGTACCGACTGGTCTCATATATGGACTCGAGTTCAGGAATATCGGATTCTTCCACATTCGAGACAATAAGTCGGTCTGACTTCCATTCTACTGGAAGTTGCTTCATCGTAATCACTCCATCTTTATATCGATATAAATTAAACTATTGAATATTTACACTTACCACTCCGATGACAGAACAACCTTCCGATCGCTGTTATCCCCAGATTTTTTTGATTCATTTTATAATGGGAAACTCCGGGGATAAGCCTATGCTTCCGATGCAGCTTTCTTTCAGAAAGCTTTTAGGCGAACACTTCGCTTCTTCAGGTTTTTTCTGTCCTCTCCGTTTCGTGTAAATATTCAGTTCAATTTATTTAGTTATTTTCTTTTTTATATACAAGATTACATGAATTCCTGCATAAATAAACAGAACATTGAACAAATATAGAAGTACATTTAAATAGATGCCCGATATAAACCAGATAGTTCCCTCAGAATTAGCATAATGATAATCCGTAAAAAATCGGAGCGGGAAACCATACTCTGTTCGGAGCGGTCCATCTTCAGTATGTAAAGTTCCAGGAATACATAGGATGGCTAATACAGCAAGCCAGGCTGATAGATTCATTATTCTTTTGTTAATCGTCAATACATCTCCCCCTTATTCAACACTAACGGTATCTTCACCAAAATACGTCCCTTCCAACTTTTGATCCAAAAAGTCTCTTAAATCCTTTTGATCAAGTATATATTTCGAATCTCTATTAAATCTGCTTTTTGTGGATACAATAATCTGTTTCCGATTGTATTGAATCGTAACTTTAGCGTTATGCTTTAATTTCAAAGCAATTCCTGCACTAATACTTCCTGTGACATCATCTACTGGTATTTTGGCTGATTCCGGGGCTGCATTCAGCCAGCCGACTATACGGCTAATGTCTTCTTTACTTAACGTAACATTGTCAATGCTAACGTGTGCTCCACCGTCACCTGTCCTGGTGTACACGACTATACTCATCTCTGTGCTTATCACTTGATTTCTTGAAATCGGCTTATTTGGATCAGGGTTACTCGTAATTAGAAAATACAAAAACATGATTGCCGCACCTATGAAAAACCAGAATCGCCTACGTTTTCCTAGCATTACAGCGCATTCTCCATATCCACCACGTTGGCAAACAGTCTCAGTACAGTATTGTGATGTGCAATGATCTGCTCTGCTTGAAGCGTCTTTGAATTCCATGTGCTGTGCGCATCTTGAACCAGATTGACCGTGTATCCCAGACTGTACGCTCTGCGGCATGTCGTGTCTACACATACCTCGGTCTGCATTCCCGTAAGGACTAACTCCTTCACGCCATTATCTTGCAATTTCAGATGCAGATCGGTTTTGTGAAACGAATCCGGTGTCTCTTTTTCGATAACAAGGTCACCAGCTATAGGTGCAATGGACGGATGGATGTCCCACCCCTGTGTTCCTCGTTCCAGTGGACTGTCTGGCCCTTCGCAGTGTTGGATATATATGATGGAATGCCCTGCTTCACGGGCCCTGGCAATTAACACCTGGATCTTCTGAAGCAATCGTTCCCCCTGATATACGGGATCTGCTTCATCAAACATCACTAGCTGTACGTCAATGATTAGAAGTGCACAATGCGTTGTCATTTTGCTTTCCTCCTAACAAATCAATTTAATTCAACTCTTTCTTCTTCGTACCTTTAACAAAACCTCCAATCCCATATCAATCAGTACAAATAGAATAGCAGCAAGAACACCGAATAAGGTCAGAACTAACGTCTCTTTGAAATCCAAGATTGCTTCTCCTGCGCCCATGACCACATAATAAATATACATACCTAGAACTCCAGCACATGCATAGCCTAATATCCTCGTACTTAGATACAACACATGATTAGGGAATTGTATTCGGCTGAGCAGATAGTCTAGCAATATCGATAAAGGTAGCCCGATCAACAGGATCAAGGGAGTCGCGTATATCAGATAAATAAGAATGTAAAAATCAAAACTGTAGGATTCATTCATCGATATGAGACTCGCAGCCAAAGTAAAACAAATGATGGTTAGAACGGTTGTTATCAGCTTTCTTCCCATGTTCATCTCATCACTCCAATACAGTTATCTCTATTCATTGGATGTGCTCATGCGTCAGATTTTGCCGGCTGCCATCCGATTTCTTGAGACCAACGATGTGCTCTCTGTAATATGCTCCACACCATTGGTCCTTTTCCTTCAACATATTTGGGACGCTGATCTTTATACAATGACATGAGTCTGTGCTTTTCTTCTGCATATTTCAAACAATCTTCTGGATGCTCCCTTAAATAGTCTCTGAACAGCAAGGTCATCTGCTCGGAGAAACTGCCTACCTGTCTAACGTGTATATGTATCCTTCTGCTTCCGGGTTCTTCACGAAAGTAACGTTTAGTCTTATCCGGATTTTCTGCTCTGAATACAAATCCGACTGTTTCGATCTCATGTTTGTAGTCCAACAAATTTTCATACTGGGAAACAGATATTTGTATATCTATGATGGGTTTGGCATCTATTCCCACAATTGAAGTGGACCCAACATGGTCAATCCGCACGGCCTTTTCTCCTAACGCTTCTCTTAATTTCGAACCCGTTTCGAGAAACAAATCACGCCATGCCGGGTCATACTTCGCAATTCTCCATTGATCCTCCATACAACTCCTCCTTGGTTATCCAATCAAGCTATATAATTAAATAACACGTTCTTTTGACCTTTTGTTACATTCAGACTATTTTAAAGATTCAATAGAGAGATCATCCGAAGTCATCATTATTTATTCCGAGTTCTATTTGTTTTCTGGATTCAATAATGTATTCGTATACATCATCAATTTCTGCTATTCCTTTTATATTCTCCTTTAGCAGTTCAATAATTAAATGATTATCACTCTCTCGCATCTTTATATCTTCCATATAATTATCGTTATAGTCATTCATAAAATCTAATTTGTTCTTATAAAATCGAAATCTCTCCAAAACATATACTTCCTTAAGATTAATAAATAATGCTACAAAATCCTTAAAGTTTCTGGCCACTAACGTTACTTGATTCCCAAATGCCGTAGGTTGAATAAAGATAATAGGCGCTTCTTCCAAATCACTAATGGATCTGTTGAACGTGAAAAAAGCAAAATGGTCACCATCTGCCCCTGTTCTTCCAAATATGATGGCATCATCTGGCGTACAATAGTATCTATCCTCATCATTGTTAAAACTAATATAAAAACCCATATAATCTTGGAGGGTTCCATCATGTTGTTTACGTAATTCCTTATCTATTCGAACGATGCCTTCTAAGGATGCGGGCATTTTATAATGTACTCCCAAGTTTAAATACCTCTCTTCTGTTAGCGTTTATTAATATATTTATATTTTGACACAAATTCAAAAAAAGAGAAGGACCCTTAGGCCCTCCCCTTAACTTCTTAATGATAGTCACACTTGAAGTTTGTAAACTCAGCTACAGCATCTTCACCCGTTGTGTATAGACCAATGAGTACACCTGTAAAACCTCCTGCCACCTCCGAGGATAGGTATCTCGTCTGTGCCGTGCCTAGCAGAATCTCTTCACCATCTGTTTGAAACAGGAAACTGTAGCGTTCTTGGTTTGAGCGGATCACCAGCGTTGCATGCTGTTTATTTCCCAGATCCACTTCATGTTCTCTCGATTTGATATCACCGATATTTAGACGCTCGATCACCTTATAACCGTCCTGCTCCTGACGAATAGCCACTTCATAATGATGATTCTCATCCATGTAGATCGTGATCCCGGCTTCTCCACTCGTCAGACTAACATCGACAGAAATCGTAGCATTAAAGTCTTTTTGACGTAACCCAATGAACGTTGGGGATGCCGGAACGTCCAGCGTTACATCGGTTCCTGTTAGCGTAAGCTTATCTGATTCGAGCTGATAATGCTCTGTATTTGGATGACGAAGATAACACCAGTCGAGGTTCCAGTCTGTATTTTCAAACGTATAATTCTTCTTATCCTGCTGGATCACCGTATCCGGGATACGATTGGTCTCAAAACTCGTCAGTGTTGTGCCTTCATGCCCGGCTGTAAACCATCCGTCTTCATCAAACGTAATCGGAGTCAAGAACACCTCACGACCCAGATGATGGTACGTAGCCCATCTGCCGATCTGTCGGAATCCCAAGTGAAAGAGCCACCAGTTCCCCCGATCATCCTGAACCAGATCACCATGCCCCACACCCTGGAGCTCATACCCGCCCAGATTGCGATTCGTTAGAACCGGATTGTGCACGTAGGCTTCGAACGGTCCCGAAGAAGAAGTCCCCCGAGCATACGTAACCATATGACCATATTCGGTGCCGCCTTCAGCTGCAAGCAGGTAATAATAACCGTTCATTTTATAGAGATGCGGACTTTCCAGATATCGTCCACCTGTTCCGTTCCATATCGAACGACTTGGGCTAAGTTTGCGACCAGTTTCAATCTCAAGCTCGCACTGAACAATTCCGCCAACGCCTTCATCATCCACCCCGTTACTCATAAACAAGGTTTTTCCATTTTCAAAATACAAATCGGGATCAATCCCGCCTTGATCCACATAGATAGGCTCAGACCATTCTCCGTAGATATTATCCGTCCAGACATAGAAATTCTGATGCGTCGTATCGTTGGTTGTGACCATATAAAAACGCCCGTTATTGTGCCTGATGGTTGGGGCAAATACACCCCCGGAGCTGTTCACCGTCTCTAGCTGAATCTGGCTTTTACGAGTCAGGCAGTGACCAATCTGTTTCCAATTCAGCAGATCCTTGCTTTCAAAGAGCGGTACGCACGGAAAATATTGAAAAGAACTGCACACCATATAGTATGTATCGTGCACCTTAATCACACTAGGGTCTGGATAAAAACCTTTCACAACAGGGTTATTGTATTTCATTACTCCACTCCATCTCTTATCATAAAATTCACAAATATAAGAATTCAACTTCGTAACAACTACAAAAATTAAACACCATCGGGTGTAAACTTGCAATGAATCTGAATTGCATCTTGGAGTTAATTTTATTAAATTAATATATATGTGATTTTAGAAGATTGAGGATAGGGAGTTGTACAGATGATCAAAGCAAATGGAGAGCCCCAGTTCCTTCCTTTATATGAGGCGCTGGCAAGTGAGGTCAGATGGAGAATCATGGATATGATTGCAGATCGCGAAATGAATGTGAAGGATATTGCGGCAGTATTAGAGCTTAGCCCCTCCATTGTCACGATGCATATTCGCAAACTAGAGGATGCGGGTCTAATTGGTAGCAGGCGAGTTCGGATCAACGGAGGGACGCACAAATTATGTTACCTCAAACAAAATCAGATTGAAATCGAGCTGCCATCCGCAAGCCAAACTTCACGAACCAGAGAACAGACGATAGCCGTGGGGCACTACACTGCTTTTGATATTCATCCTACTTGTGGGCTAGGGACACTTGAGAAAGAAATCGGCGTATGGGATGATCCCCGTTACTTCCTTGATCCCGAGCGGGTACACGCCGCTATCCTGTGGTTTGGGAAGGGCTATGTTGAATATAAAACACCGAACTTTGTCCTTCCTGACCAGACAACCGATGCTATTGAAATTTCGATGGAACTGGCGTCTGAAGCTCCGGGATTGCGAGATCATTGGCCTTCCGATATTCGTTTCACCTTCAACGGCGTTTCTCTCGGAACGTGGACAAGCCCTGCCGACTTTGGCAGAGCAGCACGCGGCAAATATACACCAGAATGGTGGCATCGCAATGTGAATCAGTATGGATTGTTGAAGACTATTCGTATCGATGCCTACGGTACCTATATGGATGGTGAGCGGATGTCAGACATTACTCTCAAAGATGTCAAACTAGGCGAACCGTTCTGGACGCTACGTTTCACGGTTGACGAAGAAAGCCCCAACGTAGGGGGATTAACGATCTATGGTGCCGGTTTTGGTAACCATGATCAGGATATTGTTATTCGTGTATTGGGTTAAAGTGGCTAGCTGCGCTGCCCAAGAATCCTCCCTTTCCTGACCTACAGGAGAGGGAGTCATCCAAATGCTGCTCCTCAGCTAATTTTGAAACACAAGCCTAATCAATCTTTACCCTCGTTCTTTCAACAGGTCCTTAATTTCCCTTAACTCTGATAATATTTCTTTGGTGTGCTGGCTATTTTTGGAGTTATCTATTCCAACTTTCACAACATAAATACCGAGGAACAGATACACTACCAACATAATGATCATTCCCATGTATATCTCTCCTTTCCAAAGTAGCGGCACATTGCTACGAACGTTCACTATCCTCTCTCTCCAACTGATTCCCATGGAATGCCTTCAAAATAAAAGCCCGATCCGGAACGTTCAACCGTTCATACGATTGAAGATACTCCATGTTGTCATATGGAACGCCAATGAATTTCACGTCCACTTTGCCCTCTTGGAGATCCACAATGCCATATCTAGCTATGGCAAGATCGTTACAGCCTAGAGCGCCCGGATTCATATATACTCTTTGATCTGTCTTATAATAATGAAGAATATGATAATGACCAAAACAAACCAAATCATGGGCCGTTCCATAATACTTCGCGTCCAATTTGACCCCGGATGGTTCTTTATCGATGACATCCAACTTGTCGTTGTTCATATGATAGTGAGTCAAAAGGAACCGATGTCCTTCTACCTCTTTTTCAACGAATTTCGGTAGAGCTTGAATTTTCTTGATCGATTCTGCACTCAAATGCCGACCAATCCATTCGTGATGCTCGGCCATGCCTTTGTGCCCTTCTAATGGACCCTTATTTTGAAGCAAACTCAATACGGCCTCTTCGTGATTCCCCGAAATCGCTATCATATTTTCGCGGCTGTACAACATCTCGATCACTTCATTGGAGTACGGGCCAATACCGATCATATCCCCCAAACAAAATGTATGCTCAATGTCTCCTCTGGAATCGATATCAACCAATACCGCTTGAAGCGCAGGAAAATTCCCATGAATATCGGTTAAGATGGCAACCTTCATTGTGATTCATCCTCAGGAATATACATCGTCTGAATCTCATGCACACCCGGAATAAAGCCCAGATTCAGATACACGGACTCCGCATCATTTCCTTGCATCACATACAATCGTAGAACGGGATACTTACCCTTAAGTTCATTTAATGCTCTCTGTAACATCAGTGTAGCAAGCCCTCTTCCTCTATATGCCGGACGAACACCTATGCTATACACAGCAGCCTGATTGTCTTGCAAGCATAAGCGACAATTTGCAATAAGCTGTCCCGTTTCCTTGTCGTATACTAGCGTGGAAGCTTGAGTTAGAATCTCATTGGTATAATTAGGATCATCGCTTGGTATAAAATCTGCAAGGGAGGTTTTATTTCTTCGTGTAGCTTCAAGACTTCCTGCAAAACTCTCCAGGTCAAATTGAGCAATTTCATCTTCATTCACATATTTTCTATTGCCGGTTTCACTTTCAATAATCTCTGGACTCTTCACGGTTACCCTGCTGTCCCATTCGATTTCAAAATGATCTGTAGGCCGCTGCATCCAGCGACATCTGAACTCCACTGGCCAGAATCCAGCTCGTGCGTATAGATCAACTTGGTCTGGAAGAATCTCAAAGGTCAGAATGCGTTTCGTGCGATCCGACCACTGTAATAATTTATGCTTCAGAAGTTTCAATACCTCAAAGCACTGCTGGAATGGCGGGACAAAAAACAAATGATACATCCGGTTAGGCTCCATTCTCACGCCACCTATTTTGCTTTCCCCTTTGTAAATCCAGTACGCACTGATCTTGGAAGAACTGAACTCTTCTTCCCTGAAAAATCCGACATAACGCATATCATAATAAACCGTGCAATATAATCCCCATTCAGCAAAATCAGCTTTGCGAATCGAATATTCATCCGACAGATCATATTGAAGAATATCTGTAGACCACTCAGTTAACCCCATATGTAATTCCTCCTCAGTTTTAATTAAATGCCAAGCAATCAAATCATTTTTCTATACGCCACCCCGTGAACATGAATTAACACATGTTGTGCCTCCATACGTTCGAAGAAATCCAACATGTCCTTAAACGGATTCTCGAAATACGAAGACTATCAAGGAAAACCTCTAATGTCTGCCCTGTTTCTGTATTCTTGAACATACAGTGCTCGCCGTGAACATCAAAATACCAATTTCCCGTTAATTCTTCTTCTCCGTGGATTACATCCGCATTGGTCAGCAAATGGTACGCACCTGCGAGAATTTCCGCCCGATCAGGCTGATCGGTTTCCAATATCGGTTGGTCGATCAATTGCCGCGCGATTCTTTGGTACATATCCATCACAGCCAACAATTCTTCCGTGATTTCCTAGGCTATCGCCTTCATACCTTCATATCCTTATCCGGGTATCCAATTTCTTCAATTTCACCTTCGATATCACTTAATGTCAGTTCATCATTTAATTGCTGTAGTAAGACCTCATCGATCGGCTTCATATCAAATACCTGTTCAACCAGATTGATATCCAACGCTATCTCGTAGTAATCCTGTGCCCAAGCATGATAATATTTCGCGCCGCCTACCAAAATCTCTAACAGTTCGTATTCATGATCCCCAAGCTCCGTGCCTGCAGACCACCCTTCCTGATCCGCCACACTCCAGATACAGAACGTCGTCTGATCCATTACAAATGCCGGCTCTACCACAAAAGTATTAAATGCTTCTGGAACGCTTTTTACCACCTCACTCCTATCAACCTTATGCTGAAGTGTATACTCTTTATCAAAGCCTTTAATAATCAGCCCATTCGGACTGAATATTGCAAAATAATGATCTCCTTGCCCATTTCTCATGGATGCCATTTGCTCATTCGTGTCCCACTGGGAATTATACGAGTAATACCTGTACTCCCATTCCGGCATCAAAATGGCATCCAGCATAGCTGCTGCCTTTAGAATCTGTTTGCATTCACTAATGTGAGGAAGTTTATCAATAAAATTAAGATTACCCATCGTGTGATATTGCCTCCTTCACCCTTTCAAATGGAATAATTAGTTGCCCGACCTTGCGGTTAGCAAGGATATAATAACGTATCCAAAAAGTTGAACCGCAAATACAATGACAACAAACTCAACCATTATGCTGTTCGCTGCATTAAAATCATTCACAAGATCCACGAAGATCTTCCCAGGTCGGGATAATATATCCCACGAATTCCACCGATTAAATCTACCAATGTAAACCCCTATACTGCTCAATAGCAAAATAACACCGACAACCATCATGCTAATGTACTTATTTATTAATTTGTTTAACATGCCATGGATTTGAATGATTGAACAAGTTGAGAGCAGCAATCCGATGATCGCTACGGCAAACGTCAGGGTGAGTCCATACCAAAAATCAATATTAACCCAAAATCTAACCTCCCCTTGAGCATCAAAATATCTGAATGAATGCAGAATCTCCGTAAAAAGGTAGGCCGCATTGGGCAGAAAAAAGAGCCATACTCCACACATCAGCCCCATACATATCATGCTCGTTGTGGTTAATTTCTTATTGAATATGTATCTAATGCAGGATGAGATGATAAATGGTACCCATGCCAGGAACATATCCCAACTTAAAAATCGATACATATTTGTATCTGATTGGGCACGTAAATACATCACAACACCTAGACAACATAAAGTAGCCACGAGCAAGGTAACGATGAGTCGGAGATCTTGAACTGGATGTTTGTTATCTTTCATTTCTTTGCTTCTACTTCCTTTTCCTTGATGAATGTTATAAGTTATAAATACTTTTTAAATGCCTTGCTGGATTCTCCGTTGTACCCCAATTTCGTATAAAAGTGATGTGCTTCGTTTCTGGATGATCCGCTCGTAAGAAACACCTTCACACAATTTTTCTGCACACACACTTGCTCTACATATTTCATCAATTCAGTACCATATCCCTCGCTCTGCACATGTTCCGTAATGATAACCCGCTCAACTACGCCGAATGGTCTATTTTCCACCAAAGCATCCAGACAAATATGTAAATGAGCCGTGCCAATTACCTGATTACCCATTTCATACACAAACAAGAAACTGTTTGGGTTATTCCGAACCTCTTCAATCCGTTCTGCCAGTACCTTCGTGTTTAAGTTGTTCGGCAATAATTCTTTATACAGCCTTTCAATAACCGCTGCATCTCTAGCTTCTGCCTCTCTTATCATCAAGCTTCCCCTCCCTGTTACCTCACTTGATAACTTAAAATGATATCACCGTTGTCCTCGAATTCACCCGTGTCCTGAAATCCGCAACTTTTATACAGCGCATTTGCCGCAATGTTATGTGGAACATGGGATACCCTGATTTGCTGGCAGTCTTTTCTCTCTTGCAACATACGAACCACTTCTTGAATGGCAAGTTTGCCATAACCCTTCCCCTGGTACTTCTCATCAATCATGAAGCGCAGAATCCAGTAATACCCGTCATTGTAGATCTCATTATCAAATAAAATAAAACCGACCATCTGATCCTCTGCCAAAATACCGTATGGTTTGGACGTAATCTCCTTCGTTGTATGAATCAATGAATCCGCATTGCTTGCAACCAAATCCAGCTGATCTTGCCGTGGTTTAAGGTGGATGCACTCGAGTTCATTTTCTTTGGTTATAGGTTCTAGGCTTACTTTCTTCACATCCACAATCCTCTCTCCTTGCAGCTTATTTACTAGATTTTCTTGATCAATATAATCTCCAAAGGTTGTGTATCCAACAACAGAGCCCCTGCATCAACATACCCCAGCTTTCGATAGAAATGTTGGGCATGTTCGTCTGATTGTGTTGAAGTCATCACCGTATCAAAGCCTTGTTGCTTCATTAAATTTTCCCAGTGATGCACCACTTTTTTGCCATATCCGCCGTTTCGATAGGGTTCATCAATCCAGATCATATTCATGAAGGGAAGGTTATCCCAAAAGTAACCGTACCTCATCCATCCAACTCTTGATCCCTCGTCCTCGTCCCATAGGATGAATATTTCTTTCTCACTAATCTTCGTTTTCACAAGTGGCTGATGGATATGCCGATCTCTTTCAATGATGTAGTCGTAGTCAGCTTCCGTTGCATACTCAATCTTCATTTGTAATACTCCCTTCATTAACTACGTCCATCATAACCCAAAATGTGGTATATGCGAACAGTTCTTTCCTCTTTTTCTCCCATGCCAAAAAACCACGGTTTCCCGTGGCTGCACTCGCTCTATTTTCCTCAATCCGCTGTTGATCCGCTGACCAATTGCCCCTTGTACCATACGGCCTGCCGCGCAGATCGCCGCGCAACGGCTTCCGCCGAACAACTCGCATGCACCAATACAAAACTCGCGGTGTCGCCTACCTTCGGCCAGACTTGTTCGCCTTGTGAATCCAGCGGTGTAATCCCGCCTGTTACCCATGCCAAAGATTGAGACAAGGACAGTTCGTCGCTATATCCGTACAGTTCTGCGAATCGTCCCGCTTTTTCAAGCATATCCCCATTGCCAAAAGGAGACCAATGATCCGTCAGGCTGTCTGTGGCCAGCTTCACGTTCACACCCATACGGTGGAGCATGGGAAGAGGCATCATCGTTCTGCCAATGGGCACCGTGGAAGCAATGCTCATCCCAAGCGAGGCCATTCGCTGCGCCATATCTTCTGCTTCCTGCTGCTCTGCGCGGGCGAACCAGAACGCATGACTTACCGTAACTTTACCCTGAAGCCCTGCTGCTTCGGTCAGATTTGCGAGTTCCAGCAGCGTTTGTTTGCCAGCCTGCCCGCCATCATGCAGATGAATATCGATGCCCGCCTGATGCTGAACAGCCAGTTCAACCATGGCGTTCAGTGATTTCTCGATCTGTTCGTCCACCGTATGAGGATCAAGTCCGCCCACATGCGTTGCACCTTCCTTCATCGCTTGGCCCATAAGCTCCACTGAATGGGAGCGAAGCAGTCCATGCTGCGGGAAAGCCACGATCTCCGAAGAGATTTTGCCCGAAAATGATTCCAGAGCCTGTCGCGTCGCTTCCAGTCTTTTCAAGCCACTGACGGGTTCAATATTGCAATGACTACGTACATGAGTGGAGCCGTACCCCTGGATCAAGGTCAGAATACTCTCCGCTTGACGCTTGGCATCTGGTAGCAACTTGGGCAACAGAACCTTCTCTTCTTCAATACGTTCGAAAATACTGGAGATACGCTTAACGGCTGTCCACGGCCCATCGTAGTAGGTTTTATCCAGATGAATATGTGCCTCCTCGAACGAAGGCAACAGCAGAAGTCCCTTGCCATCTACTTGTGGTAGATCGCTAGACAGCGGGTTGTTTCCTTCCACAATCTCCGCGATCACTCCATCTTTAATCCGCAGATGAGCGGGGCTTGTCCGTGTCCCCGTCACCTGTTGGCCTTCCCGAATATAACTCCGCTCCACAATCACGTTTGTTAACCAATAAGCCTGCTTCATCATGTCATCCCTCTTTTCTTACCCGGCATTACGTCCCCCGGATACCGATTGATCTATGATCCATGGTACCATACGGTTTTACCGGGCAAAAATATATAAAACGTTGGTGTCCCATATGCGGAACGTTTGTATTACTCTACCTTAATACATGCAAAAAAACAGGCACAATACGTGCCTGCCCCGTCCACTCATCTTAATCTTCTTGATTACGCGCGTCTATTAAAAATGAAACCGCGCATGCCCTCCATCGGTCACGCCTTCAATCTGTTCGATATTCAGCAGTCTGCGCTTCATCTCCAGGCCTCCACGGAACCCGGTCAGCTTGCGATTAGCCCCAATAATGCGGTGGCATGGAAGCAGAACCGGAATTGGATTAGCCCCATTTGCAGCCCCAACTGCTCGCACAGCCGAAGGTCTTCCAATCGCAGCAGCTATATCACCATAGGTCCGAATTTCACCATAAGGCACACGCCCTAGCTCTCTCCATACCTCCTGTTGGAAGTTCGTTCCGATCAAGTCCAGTGGGATCGCATCTGTATAAGCCATCGATTCTCCTGCAAAATAGGACTGCAACCAGTCCATCATACCTGTTTGTTTCAGAGCATCCTCGTTCTCTTCCAGTTCCACGCCAGGTGCAACCTTCTGTATCCAGCCGTTCCAATCTTCCAGTGTTTCGTTGGGCATAACCACTCGGCATAATCCCTGTTCCGTAGCGAGCAGCACCCATGGACGACCGTCCAACTGCATCGTGGTGTACATCAACTTATTTCTCATTCGTTTATCGCCCTCTCCCCGGTGGAATGCTTAATGCTAGGACTAGGTGGTAACCTGCTTCTTCACCTTACGTTTCATACTGCGGATCATCTGCTTGCTCTCCGGATCCACACGATAAGATTCCGTGATTTTCTGAAGTGCCTTATTATACGTAAAATCGTCCAGGGTATTATGGTTCAGATAACGCATGGTCACCTCAGGTTGTTTCACATAAGCCATTGAGATGGCCCAAGCGACTGCCATTTTCACATAATACGCCTCGTGCCTAATCTGATCCAATGCAGATAGAACCTGATCGATATATCGCTCATTCAGATAAAAATTCAACAGCATTACCACACCAAACCGGATTTCATATTCCTGATCAGATCTCAGATACGGCTGCAAGAACGCCCACATGGGCTCCGAATGAACCTTCGTATATTTCAGTCCAGCACAGAAGCTGTCACACACCGACCAGTTGTCAATCTTCGGTACAAATGTTTCAATAGCCTTTAACAGTTCGTCCAGATCAGCCTGTACATGCCCAATGACCATCGCTTGCAACATCACTTCTTCAAAATATTCATCCTCTGCCTTTTCCAGATACGTGCGCCAGTCCCCTGCGGCAAGCTGCTTGGCAATTTTTCGTAAGGCTGGCAACCTTACACCAAGTACATTCGTGATGTTGGGAATAAGTGCGGCCGAGAATTTTTGATACTCCGGCTCAACCATGCTGAGCAATTGTGTTCTGATATCTACTTCCACTAGCGCATGTCCTCCTCGTCTGTTGCTGTACAACAAGTATATCCTTGAAGTGGCTGTTTGTAAGCCCATATCGAATGTTTGAGCAAGATTACAATATCATTTTGGGACTCTCATTTTTTCTCCATTTGTTTAATTCCCAACCCATTTCGTTTAAAAATATGAAGCTGACCGAATAGAAAGGAGTGTCGATATGAACGGACCTCATACTAAGAAAGATTTCTCCGTGGAGGAGATCACCGGACAACTCGTGCAATATGTACAATCCCGGAACCTTCCCGATTTCTATAAATTGGTGAAAGAACTGCATCCCTACGACCTCTCACTTGTATATAAAAAGTTCCCTGAAGAAGAAACCAATCGGTTTCTGCTCCTATTCAAACCCGATGCTCTGGCGGATCTCGCCGAGACCTTGAAGTTGCACGAACAGATTCAACTGTTTGAACGACTTGGGCCGGAACGAACACTTGAAGTCATGCAGCAGATGGACAAAAGTGATCTGATCCGGTTTATGCACGATTTACCCGCCAAACGCCGAGAAGAATTGCTGTCCAATATGAACCTGGATCACTCTGCCATTATCCGATCCGTGCTTAATTACCCGCCGGAAACGGCAGGACGCATCATGACAGATCAATATCGGACCCTACTCGCTCATGAGACAGCCAAGGAAGCCTTACGACAATCGCAAGGTACCATGCATATCTCAGCCTCCAGTTATCTCTATGTAACCGATAATGAAGGCAAACTGGTCGGTGTCGTGAGTTATCGATCCCTTGCCTTGGCTGACGATAAGACCCAGGTTGAAGAACTGATGACCCGGCGGGTGATCCATGCAACGGTAGATATGGACCAGGAAGAAGCAGCACAGCTTCTACAGCGTTATGAGTTTATTGCACTTCCGGTGGTGGATGAAAATCACAGGTTATGCGGTATCATTCAGATGGATGATGTCATCGATATTATTATGGATGAAGCAAGTGAAGATTTGGCCAAGATGGGGGGCGGCAGCAAGGATATCGACTTTGATACCAAACCACTCGTGGCCGTCAGACGCAGGCTTCCCTGGCTCATCTTGCTTCTATTGATTGGTCTAATCTCGGGAAGTATTGTGGATTTCTTTGAGGATACACTCAATCAGGTTGTGGCATTGGCATTTTTCATGCCGATGATCGCAGGTATGACCGGTAACACAGGAACGCAGTCTCTGGCTGTTGTGGTACGCGGACTGATCGGACGCAAACTCGACAAAGCCACCGTACTCGCACTGATTGGTCGGGAGATCAAGGTAGGCATAATGATCGGCTTGGTATGTGGATTACTGATCACCGTCATCGCTTATTTCTGGCAAGGGGACTGGTTGCTGGGCGCCATTATTGGGGTATCTCTGTTCCTCACTCTGGTCATTGGTACACTGACCGGTACATGCATCCCGCTTCTACTTAGTCGTTTCAAAGTCGACCCGGCTGTTGCCTCAGGCCCGTTAATCACCACATTGAATGATATCTTGTCCCTGTTTATCTATTTTGGCATCGCCACACGTTTCCTTGATGCCTTGATGTAAATAAGTTGGGCATACAGCAAAACAGACCTGATCTTGAGATCAAGGTCTGTTTTTTTCATTTTACCAAGTGTTACGCTGATCTTTTATTTTTATTATAGATATCAAACGCTACAGCGAGCAGCAGTACCAATCCCTTAATCCCCTGTTGCCAGTCAATACCGAGACCAATCAGGGACATCCCGTTATTCAGCACACCCATAACCAAACCACCGATGATGGCACCAAATACCGTACCTATGCCCCCTGAAGCGGAAGCACCACCGATGAAGCAGGCCGCAATGGCATCCAGCTCGAAGTTGGTACCCGCTCTTGGCGTAGCTGCATTCAGACGTGCGGCGAAGATCAACCCGGATACCGCGGCAAGTGTACCCATGTTCACGAAAACCCAGAAGGTTACCTTTTTTGTTTTGACTCCGGACAGACCTGCGGCCTTCTCATTACCTCCAAGCGCATACACATGCCGTCCCATGACAGTACGATTCATAACGAAGGAGTACACAACGATCAGGACAAACAGCAGGACCAGGATATTCGGAATACCTGCATAACTTGCGAGTACAAACGTAAACAGATTTGTCACAACAGCCACCACAATCAACTTGAGCAAAAACAGTCCCTGTGACACGACTTCAAATCCATATTTTCGCTGGGAACGGCGTTCCCGCAATTCATTGACAATGTACCAGACAGTGAGCACAAGACCCACAATGATAGATACCAGACCAAAACCTGAGAATTGAATATCCGCCAGGAAGCCAGAGCTTATTTTCTGGAATCCACCCGGGAAAGGAGAGATCGATTGTCCCTCCAGCACGATCATCGTCAAGCCTCGGAACAGCAACATACCTGCCAGCGTCACGATAAATGCCGGAATTCGCACATAGGCGATCCAGAAGCCTTGCCATGCACCGATCAAAGCGCCAACCAGCAAGGAAGCGATGACTGCAAGCCAAGCCGGAAGCTGCCAATCAACCATCATAATCGCGGCAACGGCACCAACAAAAGCTGCAATGGAACCAACAGACAGGTCAATATGCCCGGTAATGATGACCAGCACCATTCCGATCGCCAGCACCAAAATGTAACTGTTCTGCAAAATCAAATTTGTAATATTAATCGGCTTGAGCAACAGCCCGCCTGTAAGTACCTCGAACAAAAGCATAATCACTACCAAGGCAATAATCATACCGTATTGACGGATATTATTTTTGAACAGTTTTGTTATCATTTCCATGCTTGCCGCCTCCAGACTTGGTCATATATCTCATCAACGTTTCCTGTGATGCTTGCTCCCGGCTGACTTCACCGGTGATTCGCCCGGCATTCATCACATAGATCCGGTCACACAGGCCAAGAACCTCCGGAAGCTCGGATGAGATTACCAGTACACCCTTGCCTTCAGCAGCAAGCCGATGAATGATCGTATAGATTTCGAATTTCGCTCCCACATCGATACCGCGGGTAGGTTCATCCAGGATAAGAATATCTGGTCCGGCAAAAATCCATTTGCTGAGCACCACTTTTTGCTGGTTGCCTCCACTCAGATTACCGGTCTTCTGCAAAATACTTGGTGCTTTGATGTTCATGCTTTTCTTCATCTTTTCCGCCACCAGTACTTCTTCACGCTCGTTCACTACCGCGTTTCGCGTCAGCTTGCTCAGACCCGTTAAGGAAATATTGCGCTTGATGTCATCCATCAGAATGAGTCCGTATTCCTTGCGGTCTTCTGTCACATAAGCAAACCCGTTCTGAATGGCCTCCGTGACGGTATTGTTGTGGATCGGTTTACCATTCTTAATGAGTTGACCCGAAATATTCCGGCCATAGGATTTGCCAAAGATACTCATGGCAAGCTCGGTACGCCCAGCGCCCATCAGCCCGGCAATCCCTACAATCTCACCACGTCTGATATTCATATCGATCTGATCCAGTACTTTCCGCTCGGCATGATGTTCGTGATATACCGTCCAGTCCTTTACCTCCAGGATAACTTCACCAATGGTCGCATGACGTTCCGGATAACGGCTGGTGAGATCACGTCCTACCATTCCGCTAATAATCCGGTCCTCCGACACTTTTTCCTTCTTCATATCCAATGTCTCAATTGTCTTGCCATCCCGTAAAATGGTCACGGAATCGGATACCTTGGATACCTCATTCAGCTTGTGTGAGATCAGAATACAGGCGATGCCCTGTTTCTTGAATTCCAGCATCAATTGCAGCAGATTTTCACTGTCGTCCTCGTTCAGTGCAGCGGTTGGCTCATCCAAAATAAGCAGTCGTACCTTTTTGGAGAGCGCTTTCGCAATTTCGACCAGTTGCTGCTTGCCTACCCCAATGCTGGATACCAGCGTGTTTGGATTTTCGCTCAGTCCCACCTTCGAGAGCAGTTCTCGTGTACCTACAAAAGTTTCCTTCCAGTTGACAATTCCTCTGCTGGCACGCTCATTGCCCAGATATATATTTTCCGCGATTGAAAGGTAGGGAATCAGGGCCAACTCCTGATGGATAATGACGATTCCCAGATCCTCGCTCTGCTTAATATCCTTGAACTCACAATTTTTGCCCTGAAATAAAATGTCGCCTTCATACGTGCCATGTGGATATACACCACTCAGTACCTTCATCAACGTAGATTTACCTGCGCCATTTTCACCACATATGGAATGAATTTCGCCTTCACGGACTTTCAGATTGACATTTTCCAGCGCTTTGACGCCAGGAAAGGTTTTGGTGATGTTTTTCATTTCCAGAATGATTCCGGCCATGGGATGTGCTCCTTTCATTTATTATTTCAGTCCGATTTCTTCCTTCGTGTAATACTGTGTACCAACGATATCCTGCTCCACATTTGTACGGTCCACCGAGATGGGATCCAAGAGATACGCCGGAACAACCTCAATTCCGTTGTTATATGATGTTTTGTCATTAACTTCCGCCTGTTTTCCTTGCAAAATACTATTGGCCATCTCTACCGTCTTCTCCGCTAGCTTCCGTGTATCCTTGAACACCGTCTGCGTCTGTTCCCCGGCCACAATTGACTTGATCGAGGCAAGTTCGGCATCCTGTCCTGTAATAACGGGCAGCGGTTTGTTCGAAGTACCATAACCAATCCCTTTCAAGGATGAGATGATACCAATACTGATTCCATCATAAGGAGATAATACTGCATCCAGATTATCACCCGAGTAATACGCACTCAGCAGGTTATCCATTCGTGACTGGGCCAGTGCCCCGTCCCAGCGTAAGGTCGCAATCTGGGCCATCGTCATCTGCTTGCTGCGTACCACCAGTTTGCCGGAATCGATGTACGGCTTCAGCACAGACATCGCACCGTCGAAGAAGAAATAGGCGTTATTATCATCAGGAGAGCCACCAAACAGCTCAATGTTATACGGTCCTTTTCCATCCTTGAGCCCAAGCTTTTGTTCGATGTAGGAGGCTTGAAGCACACCCACCTTAAAATTGTCGAACGTGGCGTAATAGGTTAAGTATGGCGTATTGCGAATGAGCCGATCATACGAGATCACTTGTATCCCTTCGTCATGCGCTTTCTTGATTACATCCGTTAATGTGTTGCCATCCACGGACGCAATCACCATCACATCCACACCTTTGGTGATCATGTTTTCAATCTGTGAAATCTGATTCTCGACCACATCTTCAGCGTACTGAAGATCGGTTTTGTACCCCTGGTCCTGAAACAGACGGACCATGTTCTCCCCGTCTCCCACCCATCGTTCTGATGATTTGGTTGGCATCGATATACCGACATATCCCTTTTCTTTGCTGCCTGGGCCACTCTCTGCCAGATTGCAGGCCGAGAGCATCAAGGTCATCACCAGAAGCCAGATGAGCATTGCTCCTTTTTTCATATGAAGTTCCCCTTTCCTCACGTCATACGGTTCTGAATGAGTTATAAGATAACGCTTACAATACATATAGTGCATCCTGTTGCTTGCTGTTCCTGTCTGAGACTAATGGTAGCATTGGAGATGCCGCAAGGTCTTTGCACGTTTTGAACCTTTTTTATAAAAATTTAACTTTTGATGGAAACGCTTAAAGTACAAGTTTGATCCACGAGATACCATTCCAGAGTCAAAAAAAAGGATATGCTCCACTTCGCTTCACACGAAGTAGAACACATCCATCTCATTTATCACATGTCTAAGTGAACAACTGTAATACGATATTTAATTCGCAGAAGGATGATAGGCTGTCCCCCCGTTTTTTCGATACTGCACAGGCGAAATGCCCATTGTTTTCTTAAATGCAGTGCTGAAATAATGTTGGGTATCATAACCTACACGCTCAGCTATGGTGTGGATCGGCAGTGTTGTTGAATCTAATAACTGTATAGCCTTGCGAATGCGAGCATGCGTGACAAGCGTGACAAAGGAATCATTCAGCTCTTTCTTCAGCACACGACTAAGATATACGGCAGATACTTGTAGACGGGAAGCAAGCGATTCCAGGGTCAGTTCCCGCTCGGCATATTCTTCGTGAATAAGTTGTCTTGCCCGGCGAACCAGAGGCGACAACTGTACTTCCCCGAATACCCTTTCACGGCAATGACGGTACGTATCCGGCGTTTCTTCCAGTGTCCCTGCATGTGTCTCCACATGAGCATGAATGGCAATATTCAGGCAAGAACTAATCTGCTGTTCCAGAAGGGACTCTATTTCTTCAGGGGCTTCCTGCCACAGACACATGCCGATCAACCCGCTTACGTCCCGAAACAGGACATGTGGCACGTCCCCCAGCAGTTCACTGATTATATTTTCCACTGCAAACAGAAATAACTGACGATCATTCTCTCTCAGTATCGTCTGACGAGCTTCAGCGGCAGGCCAGCGTACGACCCCGATCTGCACAGGTGGGACGGCGGGCAGCCGTAAAAACACAAGCTGCTCCGTCAGATCCCTCCCTTCAGCCTGCCCCTCCAGCCACTCCAGCATAAATCGCTGGCGAAGCAACGGGATATTACGTTCAATCTGATGAGCTGCCTGTTGTACATATGCCGTCCTCTGGTGCTCTTCAGTAAGTCGCTGATGCAATCGCTCAAGTGCAGCATATAATTGTTCTGCTTGCACAGGTTTCAAAATGTAATCCTCTACGCCAAGACGAACCGCCTCCTGCGCATATGCAAATTCATCATGTCCCGAGATGATCAGGTAACGACAGCAAGGGCACTTCTGCTGAAGAGCACGGATTAGTTCGATTCCGTTCAGGAATGGCATATTCATATCAACGAGAACAATATCCACACCCAAGTCAGCCGCCCGTTCCAGCGCTTCCTCGCCATCTTCCGCTTCACCAACAACCTCCATCCCGAGAGTTATCCAGTCAATGGCATCCCGAATCCCCTCACGAATGATCGGTTCATCATCAGCGATGAGCACGCGGTATTTCTTCGCCACATCGCTATCCGGCGTAATCTCCATTACTGTAGTCAATGCGGATGTCTCATCTGTTTCAGTGGAAGTTGTCACGGCCGATTTCATGAATTTTCCCATTCACTCTCCTGCCTCTCTTCGTTATTGAATTGCTTGGTTGGTGGGAGCTCTCGCATCAACGGATGAATGATGGTCACACTCGTTCCTTCACCTTCCTGGCTCTCCAGCACAATTCCGTACTCATCACCAAAGGACAGCCGAAGACGGGCCTGCACATTCAACATTCCATAACTTTTGCCTGTCATCCCAGGCGAAGACGCTTCCAAACTTGCCAACGGAGCTTCGAGCAACTGCTGCATCTCGGCAAGCCGTTCGATGGACATGCCTGCTCCATTATCATGAATGGTCAGCAGCAGTCTGTTATGTTCCAATCTGGCCTCCACCCTAATGTGTCCCGGCCCACGCCTGCCCTTGATTCCATGATAGATTGCATTCTCTATTAGCGGCTGAAGCAGCAGCTTTAACACAAAAAGGTCCCGCATTTCCTCTGGAATATTCAATGTATACTGAAGACGATCGCGGTATCGTGTCTGCTGAATTTGCAGATAGCTGGTCATATGCTCAATCTCCGAATGCAGCGGAATGTAATCCTGTCCTTTACTAAGCCCTATGCGAAATAATCGAGATAACGCGCCAACCATGCCGGATACATCTTCTGCACCCTCTTTGCGTGCCATCCAATGAATCGTATCCAAGGTATTGTACAAAAAGTGTGGTTTGATATGCTCCTGCAAACTTCGCATTTCAGCGTCGCGCTTCTGCCGCTCCCGCAATTCATTAAGTGATATCAGTTGTCGAATCTGTACCAGCATTCGGTTATAACTGTTGCCAAGCATGCCAATCTCGTCAGCCCGGTCGCTCCAGCGGCCTGGTCTGAGATTGCCGGTCTCCGCCCTGCGCATATAGGACATGAGCCGGAAAATGGGCTGAGCAATGGAACGGGAGAACCATAAAGAGGCGCTCAGGCCAAACAAACACACCACAAATACAAAGCTAACCACGTAAAACTGGATTTGGCGCACTTCGGATATCGAGTCTCTTGTGGGAAATACCCCTACCGTTCTCCAACCCGTAAAGGTAGACGACTGATACATGAATAATAACGTTCCACCTTCTGTATCGGCGGTAAACGTTCCACTCTCACCGGAGGGGAACCAGTCTGTGGGAATGTGTTCTATTAGCGGATGCTCCGGCTTGTATACACTTTGACCTTCTGCATCCGTCACCATCACATAACCGGATTTCCCCAAGGTTACATTACGGGCAGCCTGAGAGACCGACCTTAGTTTAAGATCAATCATAATAACCCCCCGCACACGTCCTGACGCTTCATCCGTTATGGAACGTGCAACCGATACAATCTCATCATCCTTGTACCGTACATGTGTCGTGAGATTACGCTCTTTCGACTGACCCAATACCATGAAGATGCCCGGATTGGCCGAAGCTTTTTGATACCAATTTTCCTGGATCAGGCTCTGCTCCGTTCGGGGATACATCTCGTTGCTAATATAGTCACCACTTCCATTGACAAGAACAATCCCGGCGATTTCAGGATACAACGTTGTGAATCCCTGCAAGGTTTGTTTGATGCCATATAACCGATTTTGCTCCGTTTCGGCATTGGTGTCCATGTTCATCGGTTCGATACCTGCTTCATCATTCAGTGGCATTTTGTCGTTCATAAAAGCATCAATATCCGGGTCAAATGCAATCAGATAGGTCATATTCTGCAAATTCTCCATTTTGCTGTTCAGAGCTTCATTCACTTTGCCAATCAGTTGCATGGTATGCCCTTCAAC
This sequence comes from Paenibacillus sp. FSL H7-0940, assembly GCF_037979415.1. NCBI lineage: Bacteria > Bacillati > Bacillota > Bacilli > Caryophanales > Paenibacillaceae > Paenibacillus > Paenibacillus sp. FSL H7-0940. The sequence continues at coordinate 308,809 of NZ_CP150280.1, read as the reverse complement.
CTGTCGTTCAACAACCCGCTCCACCGTCCAGTTCACAAGCAACCCAAGCCCTACGGAAGGTACAATGGCGAATAACAGAAAAAGCAGCATCAGCTGGTACCGAAGGGGCATATTACGCAAGCGCAAACGCCGAATCCCGTTCCTGAAAGTGGAGAGAATTGTTCTCCTGCTCCAAGGCCTTGGACTCTTGAAATCCCCCTTGTTATTTGGCATAGTAATCATCCACATCCGAGCGTGTCACCACAGAGATCCCTGTGTCCACCATCACGGGAAGCGGTGCATTTTCACCGGATGAGGATGGGGCAGGAACCGTTAACTGGTGATGCAGATGGAACAGATACTGGAGTGACCAATATCCCATATTCCAGGTTCCCTGTGCAATTGTAGCTGAGATCGTACCGTTCTTGATCATATCCAATGTAGTCTTATTTGTATCAAACGAAATAATCTGCAATGGATGTCTGTCCCCGGCAGTTTGAGCGGCTTCCCCCGCTCCTGCCCCTCCGGTAGCTTCAGTCACAAAAATTCCCGCCAGCTCGGGATGTTCCTTCATCATTCTGTTTGTTTCGTCTCTGGATACCATCGCATCACCGTGTCCGTCTGCAACTTCAACAATCTGCATGGAAGGGTATCTCTCCTTGATCGTATCGCGGAAACCCTTCGTGCGCTCTTCATGATTTTGTTGTCCGGGCAAGGTTAATACCGCGACCTCTCCCTCACGACCCAGCAGTTCAGCCATTTTATCGGCAGCCATTACACCCGACTTGTAATTATCTGTCCCAAGAAAAGAATAGGCCTGGCTATCGGGTGCATCCGCGTCAAATAATACAACAGGGATATCTGCGTCGATTGCCTTGTTAATCGCTGGAACTAACGATTGAGGATCGATTGCAGATATAGCAATGCCCGCGGGTTTACGAGCGATAGCCTGCTCGATCACCATGGTCTGCTCCTTCGCATCATACCGGGTAGCCCCGCGATATTCTACGGTCACGCCAAGTGCATCCGCGGCATCCTCGAAACCTTTGAGCGGGCTCTTCCAATACTCCAGCCCGGACTGGAATGTAATCATGATATACGTCTCTCCGATATCACCGCGCAGCCCACGGTCCTCCCACGAACTGTTTACTTGACTGGTGTATTCGAATCTCAATACATACAACGCAAATGCTGAGATTAGCAAAATGTAAACAAGCAGCATTTTTTTCATTCCGTTCACTTCCTCAAGTCGTCTGATCACCTTGTACATCGTCTAAATTGTAAACGCAATCATTCAAAAAGAAAACTCCCCCTTAGTTTTTATAAGCACGCTCCTGTTGCCAACCGTGTACCTGCTGCAATAATGTACTATATGGTTTCTCCCTCTGGACGTATGATCATGGGACTAAACTACAACCAGAGGAGAGCATCATCCTTATGAATCTTGCATCTTTTTTAATCTACTGCATCGTCGTAACATTTACCCCCGGCCCCAGCAATATCGTAATTCTTTCTTCTACACAGATAGTTGGCGCACGAAAAACAATGCACTATGTATGGGGAGCTACGCTGGCATTTGGTCTGCTGCTTACCGCCTCAGCTTTTCTTAATCAGCTTCTTGCGGGAGTGTTACCCGGAATTCTGAAGGTGATGCAGATTGTCGGCGGCCTGTACATGGTGTATCTGGCGTACCAGATCTACAAGATGGGTACCACCGAGGATGCACCGAAACAAGTTACCGGATTCTGGAACGGTTTCATCATGCAATTTGTGAATCCAAAGGTCGTCTTGTTTACTTTCACTGTCATTCCAAGTTATGTATTGCCCTTTTATCAAAGTTTATTTTCTTCGTTCCTGTTCGTGCTGCTCATTACCTTCATTGGTTTTCTGGCCTATTCCAGTTGGGTTGTTTTTGGCACGGTTTTCAGAACGTTGCTAAATCGCCACCAAAAATTACTGAGTATTCTCATGGCACTTTTTTTGTTATACTCAGCCATTATAGTATCCGGATTAATCTAAAGCTTGGGAGGTGTGCTGCATGGAACGGTTTAACTATAAAAAGTCGCAAGACGTGCTGGCACTATCCGCCAGCTTTACTGATTTTGCATACAAAAAACATTGCCATGAAGAGTATGCAGTTGGCGTAACCCTGCGTGGCATTCAACAATATAACCTGGACGGACAATATCAGGCGTCTCACCAAAATGGTGTCATGTTGTTTAACCGTGAACAGTCCCATGATGGAAGCTCCTATGATAAGGCTGGCATTGACTATGTGATGCTGTATTTGAAGCCGGAATTGGTAGAGGAGATTATCGGCAAAAAGGAATTGCGTTTTGGAAGTCCCATCGTCTATGATCCCGAGCTTGCACGTAAGATCCTGATGCTGAACGATGCCGTTCAACTCAGACAGGACGAAGCCGAGTGCAGCGAACGGGTCTTCGATCTCGTTCACCTGCTGGCTCAGAAGGAAATGGACACCAAGCTCTGGTTGCCTCAGGACAACCTGGTCCGCAAAGCCAAGGAGATCATGTTTTGCAGCACCGAAGATGTGCTCAAGTTGGACAACCTGAGCTCCGAATTTGGCATGTCCAAGTTTCAATTTATCCGTGAATTCAAAGCACAAGCAGGCATATCCCCTTACCAGTTTTTCTTAAACTGCAAAGTAGAGCGTGCCCGTCAATCCATCGAAATGCAGAAGGACGTATATACTGCTGTTGCCGATTGCGGATTTGTCGATCTGACCCATCTAAACCGACATTTCAAACGGGTATTTGGTGTCACAGCTTATGAATACATGTTGCAGCTAAACTAGCTGCATCGGATCGATAATCTCGACTCCAATTGGATACAATTTTGACGCCACTCCTGAAAATCCCCGTATAGAACGTAAATGTTTCTTAACGTTCTGTACGGGGATTAGCTTTTTTTCCGTTGGGCAATCAGATTCTTTTCTTTCGTTTCCATATCCACACGATTGCCAACGCTGCCAATAAAATGACTCCACCATATAATATGAGTTGGATATATTCACTTCTCCCATCGGTGGTTTCTCCAAAATCTTCTTTACTTACAAGCTTGCCCGCACCCAGCAATTTCAGATCGTCTCCGGCTTGTTCAATTGGAACATTGCGACTGCACAGATTCGTATGAAGCTTATGATCCACTTCATATTGATAAGCATAGATCAGGTAGGATTGATTCTTTTCAGATTGAATGCCATAGGAGTCAGACCCTCCGTCACTCGCGAGGATTTTCATCTTTTTGGCATTAACCCCCTTCCATGCAGTACCTACATCAAAGGTATACTCTCTTAATAAACCATCATGCTTCGACTGTTGAGAATTGCCTTTATTCACCACTTCTCCCGTAAATACTGCTGCGTAGGTCTTCAATCTCTCTTGAACATCATTCTCGACACAACTGCAAGCATACACTCTCTCTCCGGGAAATAGAGCTAACCCAGACGTAACCAACAGTAAGATCAACATGCACATCTCCAAACGTCGTTTCATTCCGACCGCTCCCCTCCTACATTCTCTGCTTGAATAAGCGTGGTTAAGGTTACATATTTTTATTGCTGCTATATTTATTGTAAAATTATAGCACAATACAAATATCGTTATGTCCGACACACGCAAGGACACAACATACGAAATCAACCATCACGGAGGAACTCAACATTTGATACACAACTGGAAAAAGAATATCTCATTCCCGCTGCTCGTTGCGGCGTTGTGCATGATCGCCTTTATAAGCATCGCCTTGTCCATCAGCGACAACCAGATTCATCGATTTGATGATACCTTAATCGGCTGGATTCAGGGGTTGGAATCCCCTGGTATGACACAATTCATGCACCTTTTCACCTGGATCGGCAGCGAAATGCCAGTGGTCTTCATTACCATCATCGCCATGATTGTGTTATACATTTTCCTGCGACACAAACGCGAACTGCTCTTCCTGGCTTGTGTGCTCGCAGGTTCAACCCTGTTAAATGCATTGCTCAAGCTGGTATTCCAGCGTGCCAGACCTACCATTAACCGGATCATTGAAGTGAGCGGCTATAGCTTCCCCAGTGGGCATTCTATGGCAGCATTTAGCCTGTATGGTGGACTGGCCTTTCTAATCTGGAAACATGTACCCACCGTCACAGGACGTGTGCTGATGATTGTTGCCAGCGCCGTATTTATACTGACCATTGGTATAAGTCGTATCTACTTGGGGGTGCATTATCCAAGTGATATCGTAGGCGGATACTTCTTGAGTGGTTGCTGGCTCTCCACATGCATATGGTTTTATCGGCGGCATTTGGAGCGCATGTCCCATCTGCAAAGCAGAAGGTTGGCCTAGGCGGCCCGCTATGGAACTACACAAAGAAATACCCGGCCTTCCTTAACTGAAGGATAGCCGGGTATTTTTTATATTCATATATAGTAGTCCTGAATTCGTTCAGGACCACATGGACCGCTTGTCCCATTTAAGGGAACAGACGGATCTGTTTTTTTTACACCAAATTATAACTCTTCACCATTGGATTCGATGACTTTTTTGTACCAGTGGAAACTCTTCTTCGGTGTTCTGCTCAAGTCTCCGTTACCGTCGTTGTCCTTGTTGACATGAATGAAGCCATAACGCTTCTTCATCTCTCCAGTGGATGCGCTAACCAGGTCGATACATCCCCACATGGTGTAGGCAATCAGATCTACGCCGTCAGCTACCGCTTCTTTCATCTGTTCAATGTGACCTTTCAAATAATCAATGCGATAGTCATCTTGAATGGAGCCGTCTTCCTCTACCACATCAACAGCACCCAGACCGTTTTCAACCACCATCAGTGGAATCTGATAACGATCATACAGATGATTCAGCGTGTAACGCAGTCCTTTTGGATCGATCTGCCAACCCCAGTCGGAAGCTTCGAGATATGGATTTTTGATACCGCCCAGCAGATTACCTTCTGCTCTCTCAAGGGACTCATCCGCACTTTCAACCAAAGACATATAATAACTGAAGGAGTAGAAGTCTACGCAGCCTTCACGCAAGGTCTGCTCGTCTCCCGGTTGCATCTCGATCTGGATACCTTCTTCGGCAAAGAAACGTTTGGCGAATCCAGGATACGCTCCACGAACCTGTACATCACCGCAGATCATATTAGAGATTTGGTCTTTCTTCTGTGCAAGCAACATGTCGTCCGGGTTACATGTGTTTGGATAGGTTGTCATGAAAGCGACCATACAGCCGATCTGGAAATCAGGGTTAATCTCATGCCCCAGCTTCACTGCTTTTGCACTGGCAATGAATTGATGATGTAATGCCTGGAAACGAGTCTGTGGATCATCCACTCCGTCGACCAGTGTCTCTTTGCCTTCAAACAGAATACCTGCAGCCATATAAGCACCCATCGGCATCGTCAGACAGTTGATCTCGTTGAACGTCAGCCAGTATTTGACCTGATCCTTGTAACGGTTGAAGAGGGTTGTACAATAACGGATATAACAGTCGATGACTTCACGGGAAGCCCAGCCGTTATACTTCTGTGTCAGACCGAATGGCGTTTCATAATGGGAGATTGTTACGAGCGGCTCAATATTGTACTTTTTCAACTCGGCAAAAACATTGTCGTAGAACTGCAATCCCTCTTCGTTTGGCTCCAGATCATAACCGTTTGGATAGATCCGGGACCAGTTGATGGACATGCGGAACATTTTGAAGCCCATCTCTGCCATCATGGCAATATCTTCTTTGTAATGTCCGTAAAAATCAACCGCTTCATGGCTCGGATAATACGTGCCCTCTTCCAGTACTGGCGTAATCCGGCGTGGAATCGTGTGTGTTCCTCCTGTCATCATGTCAGACGTGCTTGGCCCCTTGCCTCCCTGGTTCCATCCACCCTCGAATTGATTGGCAGCCGTAGCGCCACCCCAGTAAAATCCTTCTTTCATTGTCATGATCAGTTCCTCCTTAATAATTAACTCATTTCGGTATAAAGTGCTTGATATTATGCGAGTAGCCGTTCCGGTCACGAATCGTTCTTCTGATCGCTGTTATCCTCGGATTTCTTTTATTCCTATTTCTAAATGGAAAAATCCCATGATAGCGTTTGCTTCCGAAGTAGCTTTCTTACAGAAAGCTTTTAGCGAACACTTCGTTTCTTCAGAATCGATATCGTCCCCTTCACTACTCCCCAATAAATGAAGAACAAATTATAAATCTGAGTCAAAATGTCTTGGTAAGACTTTTACACCAGTGTACCACCCATACCCTGACACCTATTGTCATGGTATAATTATGGCATGGAAAATAACCGACTATTTCGAATGTTGCTTTTGTTATTGGAGAAAAAGAAAGCCACTGCACCCGAACTCGCCCGTATGTTCGAGATTTCTGTACGCACGGTGTACCGCGATATCGATCGGTTGAGCGCTGCGGGTATTCCCGTCTATACAACGACCGGCAAGCACGGCGGTATCCATCTGATGGACAACTATGTCATGGACAAGTCCCTGTTGTCTGAAGAAGACCAGAATGAAATTTTGATGGGACTATACAGCATCAGTGCGATCCCCCATCTTAACAGTGCCCATATGCTGCAACGGCTAACCGCCCTTTTTGATCACAAACTGGATTGGATCGAATTCAATTTCTCACCATGGGGCAGCATCCCTCTGCAGGAGAGAGAACTGTTCAATCAGGTGAAACAGGCTATATTAACGAATCAACTGATTACGTTTCATTATGTTAATTCGGATGGTGAGAAGAGCATTCCGACCGTGGAGCCACAGAAACTTATATTCAAAAACAGTACGTGGTACTTCAAAGGATATATCCATGATGACCCTGATCGGGAAGAATTCGAGACATTTAAGATGAAACGGATCACCCAGTTGACTTTTCTGGCGAGAAAACACGATCACTCTGTTACTGCCGGATCAAACGACCCTGAATCAGAAGCGGCTCCTGTCCTGACTCCTCTTACACTCTCGTTCTCCAGCAATATTGCATACCGAGTGTATGATTTTTTCGAACCTTCCCTCATTAAAAAAGAGCCTGATGGCAGGCTCCGTGTGTCTCTCGAACTGAATGTAGGGGAATGGCTCTACTCCTTCCTGCTGTCGTTTGGTTCCGAGCTGACCGTAATCGAGCCTGTTCATGTTGGACAGGAATTGCTCAGACGTCATATCAAAGCCGTTGAACATTTGCAGAACGTCATGAACAAACTTCCCAACAATGAATGATATAATATAGACCTATACAACTTTTGATCACAGCTGACTCTCCGTCATCCATCTGACCGAAGGAGGTTTATCCATGCAAGACATTAGACGCAACAATGTGGAACGTTTCAAAGGTTTTGGTACGTTATACGATCAGAACCGACCAGCTGCTCCCACTGAAGTGGTGGATATTCTAACGACATATCTTGGCAGCACACCGCGTATGGTCGCAGATATTGGCTGTGGCACCGGCTTATCCTCGTGGATCTGGCTTAATGAAGCTGAACGTATCATCGGCTTTGAACCCAGCGATGACATGAGGTCTGTAGCAGAATCCAAGTGGGAATCTGCCGGGAAGCCGGATAACCTGCGGTTTGTGTCCGGCTTGTCTCACGACCTCAGACTACCAGATGGCAGTGTGGATGTGCTGACCTGCTCGCAATCGTTTCACTGGATGGAGCCGCAACCCACACTACGCGAGTTTGCACGTGTACTTCGTACAGGGGGCATATTTGCAGCCTACGATTGCGACTGGCCGCCAATGTTAGACTGGCAGTTAGAACAAGCCTATCTGCAGCTGAATAAAGAAGCAGATCAACGAGCAGCCAGTCTGGCTCCCCAGGATACTCAGGCACACAAATGGAGCAAGGATGGGCATTTGCAGCAGATTCAGCAGTCCGGGCTTTTCCGATATGTCCGGGAAATCGTATTTCATCACCACGAGACATTCACAGCCGATCGATATGTCAATCTCGCCCTGAGCCAAGGCGGCCTGCAAACGGCGTTGAAGCTCGGAGCGGATGATCTATTAACAGCTGCTGACGAGTTCAGAGCGCTGGCTAATCGTGTATTTGACGGAGAATCCAGAAAAGTACTCTTTTCTTATCGCATGCGCCTTGGTATTGTTTGAAAACCGTTCGTTGCTTGCATCTCTCATACATACCAAAATAAAAAAGGAGGTCCTACACGTCATAAACATGATCTGCAGGACCTCCTTTTGTCTACATCCTCAGGAAGAGAATAGGTCACTTAATTGTTGCTCCTGTACATTCAATGCCAACACCAATTTTGTTGGGTCTTGTCTTGAATAAATGACGTTAATGATATGACCTTGCTGAACCTGCGGCAGCACAGATGACAAAATTTCTTTTTGCGTTGTCACATTGAAGGTTTCACCGTCCGTCTTTGTTATGCTGAGTTTGAGCTGAAGTTTGATCTTATTACTGCCTCCACTCCCAAGTGGAGAGACATCAAGGATCTTGGCCATCGCTTTTTCCCCTGTTCTTGTAATATCCATCATTTCAGGTGATACACCTTGCTGTACCATCTTTTCATGCAGCAATTGCTGCATATCTTCCTGTGACAGTTGCCCTTTCAGATCAAGCCCTACCTTGCGCTCATCCTTTACGGAGACTACTAATGGAATGAAACTGCCCGGCTGAAACTGTGCCATGGAAGTCAGCGGAATGACGGTTTTCATCTCGGTATCATATTTCTCTCGCCCTTTAAGCGAAACTGTCAGACCCAATCGAACCTCCGGTTGTTCATTAATATACGTACCCGTCTGTTGTATAGTCTTAATGACCCCAACTGCTGGTAAACCTGTCTTCACTCGACCTACGCCAAAAATATTGCTCAAAATCGCAGGAACAAAGATCAGTGCAAACCCGGCAAAGATCGCCGGAGTGTACCACCATGCCTGCATAATCATAAACGGATCATTCCACAGCTGCTGTGCCAGAAATGGGGAGAACCCCACCCCGAATACAGTTAATACGCCAATGAATCTCAGGAAACCTACCATATGATCCACCCTCTCTTAATCCTTCTCTTGATATGTCTATTTACCGTTGTTATAAGCATTATATAAATGGATTATGACTGTCTTATAACCAAATACCTCCTAGATGGACATTAGCCCCATGTAGATCAGTTCGGAGGGATTCGCTGGATTCTGACCTAATCCCACCCGATCGCCTACTCGTGGAATCTGCATTTTGGACACCAGTGTCTCCAATGTTCGCTGATACTGGTTGCCATTCGTTTCTGTCACATCCAATACAAGCACAACAATCGGATCAAAGTTGATCAGTTTGCCTGTATCGGTGATTGTCACCACCGTTGCTGTTGCCGTTAATGGAAGCGACCCACTCGCTGCCAACTGTGCCTGCTTTGCCGAAGCCAGACTTTGGTTGATGGCCTCCCGATGTTCCTTTGATACAAAGCCTTTCATCATCATGCCAGTGAGTCCTTTATTCATCATTTTATCCGCTTTAGCAATTGCATCTTCCTGTTTGTTCTTTTTACCGAACCATCTCATATCAAACACCTCATTTGTTTTATTTGTTTTTAGAAGTTGTTCAAAAAGTCCACTTTTGATTACGAATCATGCCTAGTGGCATCATCAGCATCGAATATGAAATTCAGCCGAAATGTCCGTTGCTCACGTAGGTCTCCTACGCTCCGCTACTCCATTTCTAGCTTCATTCCATCTTCTCGGTACTGAAAACCAGACTTTTTGAACACGTATTTATAATTAAATTATAAACACCGTGACTTGTCCTTGAATACCCTTCTGGTGACATACAAAAAAAACGAAAAATCCAGCAATTGAATTACGGGATAATCGTTTCTTGGGTAAGGAATGATGCTAATTTCGCAAAAAAAGATCTGCTAATCCAATCTTCATTTCACGATTGGCGGCCATATTTTGTGCCAAGTGCTCCTGCAATGCACAAAATCATGACATAATCAGGCTCTTCCAAGCCGATTCTCACTCTATTTTTTGCGTAACAGATAGACCAGTTTCCGATAATACATCGCCGCTTCTTTGTATTTCCGCTGATCCTCCGATACTACGGCCATCCCCTCATATAACGGTTCAAGCCGCATGACATGCTGCGCGGATTCAAAATAAGGCAGACACGCAAGTGCCCGCTCCATGAAAACTTCGCGATCTCCATGCGCAAGAGCCAGATGGCTCTGGTAGAAGGTTGCGCTCATCTGCTGGTCCTGTGTTGTTGCACATTTCAAAAGTTGATCTACACTCTGCGCGAGCACGCCCCAGTTCTTCCGTGCCAGAGCCACTTCGCATCGATACACACTGACGAGCGGCTGCATGGCCTGCTGTGTTTCTTCCGTTTCCTGCTGCAATAGCGATTCAAATCGTTCAATCTCCGTCTGTGCCTGATCCAGTTCACCTGTCATTGTTAACATGACAATGCGATTGTTGGCAATCGCCGTTACCAGATCTCCCTGGTTGCCCGCATACACGAGGTTTGCCTCCGCCATGGTTAATGCCGAGAGTGCCTCCTGAACCAGCCCCATTGCGAAGCAATACCCACTATATGCTACATATAACCCGGACAACCGATGGAACATCCGCTGATCATAGACATGACGCATTGTAAGCTCAAATACCTGTTTTGCCTCTTCGTACTGTTTGACCTGGATGTAGGCTTCCATCTTGATATTTTGCACAGACAACCAGAATTCACTGCCAGGAAGCGCCAGCTCACTGAGCCTAGTTGCATGAGTTAATACATCCACAAAAGCCATTTTGGAACGATAATATTGTATTTTATAGAATAAAAGTGCCTTGACTAACGGACGTGGCAGATCAATATCGTCTGGACGACCGTATTTCTCCAGGTAAAAATTGAGGTAGGACGTAAGTATATACTCATGAGCCGTTGCATCGTTTAATTGCTGATAATAGACCGCCTTCATCAAGGCCGTTGTCAACTCTACGGTCAGCGTGTCATCCCGATCTGCCAGTGCATGCACCGTATCTTCGGATATCGCCGACGCTGGAACAGACATTTGTTCGAAAATAACCTCCGCCCGTTCAAGTGTTTCCTCGTCCTGAGCCGCAGCCTTTAGAATATAGGAAGGGGATACCCCAAGACGCCCGGCGATGGCTTCTGCCAAGTCCTCAGGGAGAGGATAACGATCCGCCAGGATATTGGCAAAGTGGGCCTGCGTGACCAGACCTTCCACAAGGTCTTTACGGGAAATTTGTTTTCTTTTGCTTAGCAGTTCAATGCGTTCCTTCAGCATGGTATCCCTGTCCTTTCTATCCTAACAAGCGAGTACATTCTATTCACATCATCGCAAAATTAGAGATATAACGCCACCCTTCCGGCGAAATCAACGAAACGGTTTCCGTTTCCAAGGTAATTGTTTTACAATAAGGAGGTATGTGTACGAGCATTTTATTGAAATGCTGAAACATGAGCTGAATATGAAAGGATGCAAATAAATGATTATTAAACCAAGAACACGTGGTTTTATTTGTACCACTTCCCATCCTGTAGGTTGCGCTGCGCAAGTGCAGGAACAGATTGATTATGTGAAATCCCAGCCTGAGCTGAAAGGACCGCGTAATGTACTCGTGATCGGTGCTTCCACCGGATACGGTCTGGCGTCACGCGTTGTTTCTGCTTTTGGAGCTGGAGCGAATACAGTCGGCATTTATCGTCCAAGCAGTTCCACAGAGAAACGTACGGCTTCTGCAGGCTGGTACAACTCCGCTGCATTCGAAAAAGCCGCTGAGGAAGCAGGCCTGAAATCGTACAGCGTTACAGGTGATGCATTTGCAAACGAAACACGAGACAAAGCCGTTGAACTGATTCGCAGTGAACTCGGTCAAGTCGATCTGGTCGTATACAGCGTAGCCTCGGCACGCCGTACCGATCCGAACACGGGTGAAGTATTTAACTCTGTGCTGAAGCCTATCGGACAATCCTACACGAACAAAACGGTGAACTTCCACACAGGCGAAATTAGCTCCGTTACCCTTGAACCGGCAAACGAAGAGGAAATTCGTCAGACGGTAACTGTTATGGGCGGAGATGATTGGGAACTATGGATGGATGCCCTGCAACAAGGCGGCGTGCTTGCCGACGATGCAACAACGATCGCTTTCTCCTACATCGGTCCTGAACTTACCCATGCCATTTATCGTGATGGTTCCATAGGTCAGGCCAAGAATCATCTGGAAGCAACTGCACACAAGCTGAATGATCGTTTGAGTGCCAAAGGTGGACGTGCGTACTTAACTGTAGCCAAGGCGCTGGTGACTCAATCCAGTTCTGCGATTCCAGTCGTGCCGCTGTACATCTCAGCATTGTACAAAGTCATGAAAGAAAAAGGCTTGCATGAAGGATGCATCGAGCAATTGCAACGTCTGTTCGCTGATCGCTTGTATGCGGGAGGAGAAGTTCCAACCGATGCCGAAGGCCGTATTCGCATTGACGATTGGGAGATGAGAGCTGACGTTCAGGAAGAAGTGGCGAAGCTCTGGAATGAGTTGACCACAGAGAACATCTACGATCTGTCTGATCTGGAAGGTTATCGTCGCGAGTTCTTCCAACTGTTTGGTTTTGAAACCGATGGTGTGGATTATGAAGCAGATGTTGATCCCAACGTTGAAATGCCTCATCTGGTGAACTAAAGAAGTTTTGGATATTAAAATCAAATGAAGAAGGAGGGGCCCTCTGGCTACCCTCTGGCTCCTCCTTTTTTTGTCCTTTTTAGATCCTACCCCTCCTTAACAATTCCAATTTCCCGTATCCATACATTCTTTCGTATATCCCCTAATCAAATTGATTTAAGCAGCTTTTTCAACTCTTTTGGTACCGTCTTCTCGATAGTAATGGAACGTGCTCCATGCATGGACGCAAAGAATTGAAGCCCCTCCCGAAAATCCGTAATCCATTCCTCCACAGGTGGAGCAGTCTCTTCCATCGATAACAAACGAACGGTAAGTACTCCCGTTTTGCGATCAAGGCGTGGGTCCATACGTCCAATCAACCGATCTCCGTGAAGAATAGGCATGGCATAATAACCGTAGGTTCTTTTCACCTCTGGCGTATAAATCTCCCATTTATAATGAAAATCAAATAAATCAACAATACGTTCTCTTCTCCATAACAGGTTGTCCAGCGGCGGCAGGAAACGTACCGGGCCAGACGGATCATAGTGTGGCTCTTCCCTTTCCATGCGCAGCAGCAAATCCTCATCTTCAGCACGAATATAATAAGGCGTGGCCACGTCCTCCACCTTAAGTGGGATCATTCGCCCATCTGACACACGGGCAGCAATATCGGCGCGTCGTTCAGCCGCTGTAGATTTCAACCAACCCAGACGGGGATCACGGGCATCTACGACACGATACGCATGAATGTATTTATCCAGCAGAGCCTGTCTCTGGGCCAACACATCGATGTCTTCTTTTATCGGAAGTCCCTGTTGTTGCAACTCAGATTCGGTAATATGAAAATAACGTTCATTCCCCTGCCTCGCCACCACACGAATCACAGCGGAGTCTAACAGTAAATTCAGAGCAAGTGTTGTATCCTTTGTCTTTGGCACATCTGCACTGTCCCAATAACCACTTACCCTTTCTACAGCACGAAAAGCTCGTGAAGGTAAAGGTCCTTCTTCCTTCAAACGCTGTAACACATGTTGCACTGTTTTCTCCAGACCTTGCAAGGACGGAGCCAGACGCTCCCTTAATCGAGCACGTACAGGTTCAAAGAGAGCATAGTCTTCCATTGGAATGACACAGGCAGCATTAGCAAAATATTCAAACACCTTGTGATCACTCAGCAGTGTATTTAAGCTGTCAGCAGTATAACCAGGGTCACGAGCCCCCAGCACCAAATGCTGGTTTCCAGTTACAGCAGCCACAGGATCGATCTGTACGCAACCAAGGGAACGAATCAAACTCAAAACTTGGTCAGGTCCCGAAGGTAAGGAAACTGCGGGCCAACGTCCCAGTAAGGCTTGCGTTTGCAGCAAAAAACGCCGAACGATTTTTTTATTCAAGTGCAGCGCTGTTGTCATATGTATAGGTTCTTCCCTTCATTCAGGATACGAGAATATGGAAAATATATAGTAATACAAGGATTCGTAGTCATTCATTCACAAGCTACATTAATTGTAACAGTCCCAATGAGCTCATTCCAACCGGAGGAAGAGTTTTTTTGCGTATTTCTATCCAGCAATCCGCACATCATAGGCAAAATAAAAAGAAGCATTACCATCCAGGCTCCGCTTCTTGTGTTTGACCTTTTGTAATTTTTCCTGCTTCGTGGGCATGATTCGAACATGCTGGGATAACGCTCCGTAATCTCCGTTTACTCTTCGACTCTGTTCCGGGCACCATTGTCCCGATCTCTCTGCTTTGCGCATTGTTTTCTGTGTTTGTGTACGTGCCATAATCATGAACACTCTCCCTTGGTTGGTATGCACTCAATATATCATGTGCAGCCAGACAAGTGAAGGTGATTAACGAGGAACTTTTTTCCGACGCGACTGCCATGTTTCTATAGGTTCATGATCATCCTCTTCGATCAACTCCAGCGCCTCTTCCGATCTTCTGGACTTAAATAGAATCATTAATTCGATCAGATCTTCCCGATCCAGCAGCTTCACCCCGTTGACAGCAGCCAGCGTGCGACATGCTTCCGTATATCTGGCCGAGGTTAGCACGATGGAGCGGTCTGCCTCATAATAACGCATGGACGTGTAGATCTCCTGTACTGCACTTAATCCTACCGGATGATTCGCTCCGTAACGCTTCGCCTGAATGACACTCCGTCTGCCGGACCTATCTACAAACACAAGATCGGCACCAAAATCACGGCTGCTTGTGGTTTTATGTACTTCGCTATAACCAAGCTGCTGAAATAAATGATACAAATACAATTCGAATTCCGATCCATCCTGCATTTTATCAATATCCTTGATCGTAATCTTGCGCGGGTTTGCTTCACTTCGTATACGCTGCCCTCGCCGAATGAATCGTCGAATAACCCAGGCCACGAGCAACAATAAGACGATAGCGCCAATAACCACCGTGCTCATATTTTCATTCCAGTTCATATCTGTTCTCCTTGTCCGCTTTTCTATTCTTTCTGGCTGCTGTCTGTATTATATCAGTTTAACTAATGAATCTTTACACTGGCACTTCGGTGACAGAACAACCTTCCGATCGCTGTTATCCCCAGATTTTTTGATCCCTTCATGAAAAGGGGAAATCCGGGGATAAAGGCGAACGCTTTGCTTCTTCAGGTTATTTCTGCCTCTCCGTTATCGTGAAATGTTTAGTTGAACTGATATAGCCAGCATCACCGCAATAAATATAGCAGACTTCTCTCTTAAGCGGAAGAAAATGAATGCCCTATAACCGTTACAGTTCGTCAAACAATTATTATACTAAAGGCTCGAATCAGGTAGCCGATCTCGTCCCGTCCTTCCTGAATATCAATCAGGTCAAAGCACTCATTGTTCAACCTTCTCCATATGTCTCGACAATTTTCGAATCCGGTAATAATAGAATCTGAGAATGATATAGATCAACGGCGAAGACGCTACGACAATGCCCTATTGAATGTCCAAAATTTTAATATGTACATGATTTCCCAGTTCGTTTGGTAAAAACAAAAGAGCCACGTAGTCGCAGCTCTCTACTCTTTTGGTATCGTCCTTCACTTCTTCACATTGAGTAGAGCATGAACTCCAGCGTATATGAATGAAACATTCAGCAGATGAAAAATGTCATTCACATATACAATTGGAAAGGAAGCAGATCGTATCCTCAGGTATCTCATAGTGATAATCAGTAAAGAATCGCAATGAAAAACCATACTCTGTTCGAAAAAAGCCACCCGTATAGGAATTTTCCAAGAAATAACTTCACAGCCAATACAGCAAGCCAGGCTGCAAAATTTATTCAGAATCAGTCAAGGTACTAGGGCATAGAAATTTTGGAATTCGAGTCTCTCTGGATTGTCCGATGGCTTAATATAATTGGTAAACATTGATTTTTAATTATTCTACTATTTTTATTTCTTCTTTAGAATCGCCGCAAAAGACTCACTATCCACTTGGTAATCTCCGCCATTAACATCTGCGTACACCTTTTCTAGAGTAAATCCAGCATCATTCACTTCTTTCTCTAAACTTTCAACAGTAAAATGTTGATTCCAGTAATTATAATTGACTATCTCGCCATCACCAAAAACTAGAACATTTTTTGATAAGGTAACATTATCTGGGTATTTCATTGAAGCATATAAGGATAAATGTTTCCTGTCAGAAAATGGATTATCTTTTCTAGTTAAGCCCCATATAAAATTTTGTTCGAATTTTTCATAACTTGTCTCTGATAACACATCTAATAAAACTAATCCTCCAGATTTTAAACCACGATGGACATTGCTAAGTATTTTTTTTCTATTCTCTGGACTAAAGACACTATATATTTGATAAATGAGTAGAGCTACATCAAACTCATTTTCAATCTCAATGTTAGTAATATCTTCAATCCTGTAATCTATCGATAAATCCTTTTTTTTTGCTTCATTAGCTGCGTATTCAATTGACTTTTTATTAAAATCCACACCAACAACCTCATATCCCTTACTAGCTAATTTTTGGGAATAGAGGCCTGGGCCACAACCTAAATCAATTACTTTTTTAAGTTTTGCTAATGGTACAATTTCACTAATAAAATCAACAGTTTCATCAATAAAGCTGCTCTCCCTACTACCGCCAGGGATATTCTCATCGAAATGAGCTTTCAAAACAAAGTCAGCCCGATCCGAGTCAAGCCAGATTTGTGCCGTTCCTTCCTCAAATGGCTCAGGCATTTTTGCTATTTCTAATAATTTTTCCATTCTTTTATCACCCTCTAATGAATTTTTGATAGTTAGTGTGTAATCTAAAATGGTATGTTGCTTAGCTGAAGATCAGCTAAGCAACAAGTAAGTATCACTTTGTATACCGAATAGTAAAGTCGTATAATTTCATAAATTTTCAAAAGTCTAACTCTATGTTTAATTTCATATTCAGGGTGATCTCTTTTAACAATGGTTACTTATTGTCGAGGTAAAAAATGTTACTGTCACTGTTGTTATCGTTGCATCCACGGCTTGGCCTTTACCCTCTTTGTCATGCGCCAATTTTTGCAATTCCAATACGGCGTTCATTGTCTTCACCTCCTTTACTTGATGGAGTTCATCCTTTTAGCAACTGTTACTTATTGTTGAGAGAAAACCTGTTACTGTCCATGTTGTTGTTATCGTTGCATCCACGGCTTGGCCTTTACCCTCTTTGTCATGCACCAATTTTTGCAATTCCAATACGGCGTTCATTGTCTTCACCTCCTTTACTTGATGGAGTTCATCCTTTTAGCAACTGTTACTTATTGTTGAGAGAAAACCTGTTACTGTCCATGTTGTTGTTATCGTTGCATCCACGGCTTGGCCTTTACCCTCTTTGTCATGCACCAATTTTTGCAATTCCAATACGGCGTTCATTGTCTTCACCTCCTTTACTTGATGGAGTTCATCCTTTTAGCAACTGTTACTTATTGTTGAGAGAAAACCTGTTACTGTCCATGTTGTTGTTATCGTTGCATCCACGGCTTGGCCTTTACCCTCTTTGTCATGCGCCAATTTTTGCAATTCCAATACGGCGTTCATTGTCTTCACCTCCTTTACTTGATGGAGTTCATCCTTTTAGCAACTGTTACTTATTGTTGAGAGAAAACCTGTTACTGTCCATGTTGTTGTTATCGTTGCATCCACGGCTTGGCCTTTACCCTCTTTGTCATGCGCCAATTTTTGCAATTCCAATACGGCGTTCATTGTCTTCACCTCCTTTACTTGATGGAGTTCATCCTTTTAGCAACTGTTACTTATTGTTGAGAGAAAACCTGTTACTGTCCATGTTGTTGTTATCGTTGCATCCACGGCTTGGCCTTTACCCTCTTTGTCATGCGCTAATTTTTGCAATTCCAATACGGCGTTCATTGTCTTCACCTCCTTTACTTAATATGGAATGCTATTAGAAATTGATAGATCTTTAGCTTTTGTTCTCGCTAGAAATTCATCTGAATTGACCAGCGGTAACCAATAGAGCGGATTATCCTTGACTATCCCCATTAAGGCTAGTATTATTCCTGAACTACCTGAATAAACATCATCGGCTAATCTATAAGAAAATTGACCTGGGTACACATAATATCCCTTTTTATCAATTAAAAAGATATTAAGTAAATTCAATACCTCTCTAAGGATTTCTTCACGTTTCTCACCATTGTTGACCAGAGAAGGAAGCAAAAGAAAACTGCCTGCGCCATCGAATAAGCCTCCACTAATTGTGGAACAGATCCGTGATAATTTTGTGATCGCATTCATTTCTTCTTTATAAAAATCTTGTCCACTTACATGGTTTAGGAACCATATTGAAATTCCAATTCCAATAGATCCTCCTGAGAGGTATGGCAATTGACGATTTCGATTATCCAATGTTTGTAATGAGCCGGTCACTTCATCAAATATTGTCTGTTCTAAATCTTCCTTTATCAACTGTTTTGCTTTTTCTAAATACGGTTTATCATTGGTGGCTGCAAACAATGCCGAATAAAAGAGAGATACACCTGATAACCCATCAATCGCACCTATATCTACTGCCATCCAGTCATTCGTGCTTAACCGCCCATCATTATCTCGATTCATTTCAACTAACTCTTCAACTTCCTTTGCAAACTGCAAATATTCATAGTTTCCTGTCTCTAAATACAAATTAATGACGAATAAACCGATTCCTGAAAGACCTGAGCGTAAAGAAATATTGGTTTCGTTCATATTCCCTCTCAGATTTTTCAATTCATTGAAGACAACTTCCTCATAACCTGTATCATATAGCAAAGCCAATATCCCTGTTTTTCCAGTAAATAACCCATTGTCTTTAATTTGAGATAAGTGATCCAATAAAAAGTCTTCAATCCACTTATTCACTTCTACAATACCGGTATTATTTTTAGTTAGCGTAAACGCAGCACCACTTCCCCCAGTTAAAAAGTTAAATTTCCCCCCGCTCATCTCAAACTGACGAATATCTCCGTTAATGAACCTTTCATCATTTGTTAAATTACTTTCAACTCCTTTTATTAACTTGTTTGTAATATAAGATATGTTGAAGTCGCTTGTTTTATCAGCAAGGTTAATTCCTTTAGGGAAATACTCCTGGTAGTCTCTTATTCTTTTGTCGCAGCGATCTTGTAAATCAACAATAAATCTATAAAATGAATTTTCATAAATCTCTTTTATCCATCTAAGGTGATTAGAGTGTAGATACTCGTCTAAAACTTCTGAAGATAGGACTGGAAGTGCCAAATACCTTATCAATTTCTTCATCCCAAACCAGTCCCTCGCACCGCTAACCTTCATTTCCTGCGAAGCAAATCCAATTGTCATCATACTAGGTTTGTCTTCAGAGTTAACAGGCATAGCTGTTTCAAAATCGATTAACCTTACGGTTAAGTCTTCGGACACCATTATATTCGCTGGTTGGAAATCACCCATAGCTATTTCGTTGGTATGCATCTGCTCAATCAGAGTAAAAAGCTGTAACAGTATTTTTTTAACCTTTACAGCGTGATTTCTCATACTTTCACCATCTCTAAAGAATGGGAAATTTTGAGCAAGCCACTGCCTTAAGTCTCCCCCTTCGATGAATTCCTCCACCAAAAAGTAATGTTCCCATTCTTGAAAATACTCAATTAAACTAACAACGCCGGGTACATCTTTAAGTTTTGTTAAGGCATCATGTTCCTTTATTTGTCTCGATAAAGAATCATGAGCTGCCCCATCCAAGCCTGCATTGGGTCTGGCTTCCTTGATGATCACTCTCAATTTATCTTTCTTTCGAGTGGCACGGTATACCCCACCCGCGTTACTATAGCTAAGTGCGGTTTCAATCTCATACCGATCTAAATTGCTCTCCCCCTTAATTTCTACATCATCAATATTATTTAACGTATTCAGATACTCGTCAAAATCCTTCACAAAGTCAGGAACCTGGTAAAAGGGAGTTCTTTCATCTTTAATTAAATTACCTTTTCCATCCTTAATACAGTGTTCACCGTATTCATTAAATATACTTTTAAATCCTCCATATCTGTAAAATATATTACTGTTTTTCCATCTCTTATCACTAAGTATATATGCCCCTTTTTTAAACTCCTGGGTGGCTAGAGATATCATTTCTAACAATTTAACAAAAACCTCGTTATTCACGGGGTAGATTGTTATAAATTTCCCGGAAGAAGCACGATTAGCATTCTTCGAATTCGCTTTGATAAAACTTTGTCTATCCTTGAGGTGTTTGAACTCAATTCTCTCATCTATGCATAACCTAGAAACCTTTTCTAGTATGCTTTGTGATTCTTCATATAAAGCTGTAACATGAATTTTCCATCCCTGATCTGGGAGTCGTGAACCCTTAACATGATAGTGCTTCCAAACCGATTCACTTTCTGAAACAACAGCATATATATCAGGAATATCATTCAGTTCATACGTATTAGTGTCTCCACTTGATTTTAGTTTTCCGTAATATTCAGACTTCGGTTTCAAGTACTGATGATACAGCATATTACCTTCC
The DNA here is from genome assembly GCF_037979415.1 of Paenibacillus sp. FSL H7-0940. NCBI lineage: Bacteria > Bacillati > Bacillota > Bacilli > Caryophanales > Paenibacillaceae > Paenibacillus > Paenibacillus sp. FSL H7-0940. Next base: position 288,152 of record NZ_CP150280.1, on the reverse strand, counting down.
ATAAAAATTCCTCCTTCAGAAGCTTCATTTAAACATCTATTTCTCATTCATTGATAATAAAACACTTTCCAACCGATTTACTTTCTGAAATAACAGCATATATATCAGGAATGTCATTCAGTCCATACACATCCGTCTTTTTTCACCGTTTTACATTTTTCAATAAGAACTCCTCCTATTTAGCGTTAACTTATGACTCCATTAGCATATTTTACGGACTTAAGAACTTACATCGAATCCGTTAATAGCATATTATAGTTGTTATAAGAATCAAAAAGTTGAATCAGCCTTCTTTAAAAAGATGAAACTTCTGATTCCCACATCCTGATGCAAGGCTACGATGATTATGTGCCGCGAGCGTGGTACTACTGGAAAGCCTGTTCGCGGTCACATAGACCATCGAGATGAATTTTTCAAACCTCAACATCCTCTTGCTCTTCATTTGGTTACATAACAATATGATCATCAAAATATTTAACTACTTTATAATTAGAACTAAAATTCTTTCTTTTGGTATATAAAAACAGAGGAACATAAAGATACAATATAGACGATAACACCAAATATTAAGTAAATGATCGGAACATATAGATCTAGATCATTCGAATTCGACAGTGTTAATAGTTTTGCCAGATAACCAACTATGTCTTGTGAAACAATAGTAACTAGAATCGCCCCTCCTACACTTCCCATTGTGATAGAATCAGATTTTTCCGGACCAAAAATATAGTAGAGCGGGAAATTTATCGCTGCGGTAAGAAGAACTACGAAAACTCCAAAAAAGATAGAGTTGAACGTGCCATCAATTCGTGTGTCTGAAATCAGATCATATATATAAAAGATGCCATACGATAATAGAACTCCATAAATTACGGCCAAAAAATAGAAAAGGTAGTGACTTTGTACAATATTACTTCTACTAACGGGTAAAGTAAGTACATATTTATCATAACCAGACTTGCCCTCAAACTTTATTACGTCAAGTGCAGACATCACCATAAGCAAGATATTTAACATGGCAACTAAACGGTGCATTGAAGCATCTGCAAAAGTCAGAATGATTCCTGACAATAAAATGGCTAGTCCCGTGTACAAAAAAGAACTTCGATAAACTAAGTAGTAACTTGTCAATAATAAACCTTTCATTTATTCATTACTCCTTGTCAGTAATAAACTGATTTCTTCCATGGAAATGGGTTTAGTCACAATTTCATTGGGTAACTTTTGTTTATCTGATACAAGTACATTATAATATGAATCACGGTTTCTTTTAGCCACCACTATATCTTGGTTAAGTGAGTTTAGTGTCTTCTCATCAATATCTACAATCGCATAATTTTCAAAAACCTGATCTTTCTCTTCATTTAGCAAAATTTCGCCCTCCTTTATAATGATAAGATGGCTAGCTATTTTCTCAATATCACTCATGATATGAGAGGAAAGTAATATCCCTCCATTTCCTTTACTCGCGAATTTTTTTAATTCATATAACATTTCCTCCCTTGATGAGGAGTCAAGTCCTCCCGTCGCTTCATCTAGTATTAATAGTTTCGCATTATGCGACAACGCAACAGCTACTGACAGTTTCATCGACATCCCACGTGAGAATTTATCCACTTTTTTATCGATAGGTAGAGAGAAAGAATGAATTAATCGATTAAAATTGTCCTGATCCCAAGATTCAAATAGTTTATCAAAAACTTTACTAAGTTGTTTTATTGTAAGATGAGCTGGTAGATTTGCAGCATCAAATACGACTCCAATCTTTTCCTTGATCTTGGGATGTTTATTTATATTTTCTTCACCGAATATTTTGACTGTACCGGCATCTTTAGAAACTAATCCCAGAACTATTTTAAATGTTGTTGATTTGCCTGCACCGTTATCACCAATGAAACCAACAATTGATCCCGACGGGACATTAAATGAAACATTCTTTAAGACAACCTTGTCGTCATATGATTTCCCAAGATTTTTAATTTCTAAAAGACTTGACATCCTCTCACTCCTTATTTGGTTGAATGGATTACGGGATTATGGCAAAATCGCCACCCTAGGTTTAAACTTGTTGAATTTTTATTTACTTTCTACTATAAGTGTTGTTCTTGCCTCATCAGAAAAGTGTAAATGCAGCACATCCTCAAGATCATAACTGGTTAAGTTTTCAAGCGTTGGCAATACGTCAAATAAATCCATCTCATTAAAACGATAACGCGTAAATTGATTAGCGATAAATTGAAGCGAGTTAATGGCACTTAAGAAGCTACCAATCTCTTTCTTAATTGCACGTTCTACATCTTTTTTATTTATCGATTCCTTTTTAAACCTATTAATGGTTTCGCATATAATTTTTATTACTTCCTCCGGAACTTGGCTATTCCCACCAATGATTGAAAACCCAAACCCCTTTTCATTTGTATAATCAAACGTAAACGACTTATCCAAATAACCATTATCGTACATTCTCCCGTAGGCTTCAGAGCTGATTCCGAACATCAACTCAAGCAAAACATTTAAACACAACTCATATTTAAGCAGTTCTTGACCTTGTCTCATCGGGCTAGATTCTTTGTATCCAATAAAAACTTTAGGTATTTGGACTGGCATTTTTATTACACTTGAGCTTCTATTTACTTTGACATCTTTTTCAGGGAAAATACGTTGAATCTCTTCAGGTTCCGGAAATTTTTTTTGCTCTTGATTGTTTCGAATAAGCCTTATTACTTCTTCAGGAGCCACAGGTCCAATAACAAAAAATAACATATTACTAGGGTGATAGAAGGTATTATGGCAAGAGTATAAATCTTCTTTCGTAATTTGATTAATAGAAGATATTGTTCCTGTCAAATCCATTTTCACTGGATGACTTTTATATAAATTTTCTAAAATACCAAATCGCGCACACCAGTCAGGATTATCGTTATACATTTTTATTTCCTGTTCAATGATCCCTTTTTCCTTTTCTACCGTTTCATCTGTAAAATATGGCTCTTGAACAAAGTCCAGCAGAGTTATAAGATTCTCATTGATATTAGATGTGGCTGATAATGTATAGGCCGTGCGAGTAAAACTTGTAAATGCATTAACAAAGGCTCCTTGCTTTGCAAATGTATGAAAAACATCGAACTTCTCACAATCAAACATCTTATGTTCTAAGAAATGAGCTAGCCCATCTGGAAATGGAGTGGAACCATCTTTTCCTAAAGGTTTGTTATCTACTGAACCGTATTTTGTTGTGAATGTCGCAACTGTTTTATGAAATCCTTTCTTAGGAAGTATGTAAACTTCAAGACCATTGACGAGCTTTTCATGATATATGGTTTCTTCTAATTTCTCGTAAATTATGGGCCTCAAATGATTTACTCCTCTCTATTTAAAAAGTAGACAGTATCTAGTTCCCACTTATTCGCAGCATAAATCACATCGCTTTTTGATACCATACTAATTCGTGTAATCTGATCATTTATTTCATTAGACAATCCACTCTCCACAGATTGAATAACTATGTCCATAATTCCTAGAGGAGAATCATGTGCTTCTAGTAACTGGTTAATCAACATCGCTTTGCCTTGTTCAACTTCGGCCTCAGTAAAGTCGCCTTTTTTCATTGCATACTCTTGTTCTCTTATAATTTCAAGCGCACGGTAATAATGATCAAAATCAATTCCTGCCATTACTAGTAATAACCCTTTATTGCTTTCTATTTGTGAATGGGCATAATAAGCTAGACTTTCCTTTTCGCGTATATTTATAAATAACTTGGAAGATGGAAATCTACCAAAGATTGCATTCGCTACTCTTGTGGCTTCATATTCCTCATCTTGTATTGTCGAAAAAATCCTATAACCTAAAAGAAGCGTTCCTTGCTTTACATCCATTTTGTCTTGAATAAAATTCACACTATTTACATTTATTTTATCTGTTGAATTCCACTTTATAGGTTTGATGTTATGTTTTTCAGAAAAAACGTCCTGGACCATTAATTTGGTCTCATTCTCGTTAAAGGAACCAACAATGAATAAATCAAAGCGGTCATTTTGAAGTAGATCCTCATATACTTGGTAAAGGGATACAGCATTGAGAGAATCGATATCTTCTTCTCTCCCGAATGCTGGAAATTGGTAAGGTTCACCTTTAAACATCTCTTCTATCAAACGAACATGGGCGTATAACATTTTCTCATTATACATTGAAGCAATTCTTTGCTTTAATGAGCGTTTTTCTTGTTCTACAATTAAAGAATGAAATACTCCATCTTCAAGTAATGGGCTATAAACAATTTCATGCAACAAATCCAGGGATGATTTCAGTAAAGAAGCAGAATCATCAAGAAATTTATCCGCAGGAATCTCCATTCTAAAAAAAACAATATGATCTTCTCCTTTTTTTTGTACATCCAAAAAAAGAGTTGCTCCATACATCCCATCAAGTTTTTGTTGTATTAGCTTACGATTCGGGTATTTTATTGACCCCCCATTCAAAATATGGGGAATTAATGCTCTTGCAGTAGTTAATCCCTCTTGAAGAGATGCTTTCATCGTCAACATTATACTCATCGTCTTAAATTTATCTGTGTTATATAGGTGAAGCTGTAGTCCATTTATTTCATTGGAACTTATATGTATATCTTTCAACTCAAATCTCCTCCCTTTTATATCCTTTCTTTATAAGATAATTCAGTATAATTCTTCTACTATAAACCTCCAAAAATAACTATATTCCCTTATATGTATATTTAAATGTAAGTGATGCGAAGCTATATTATTCATATATTTTCCATTATTGTATCACAAATTCAATTTTTTTTCTACCATAATTGCCAATATAATCAAAATAAGGCCACAAAGAGCAGACATCCCTTTATCCATTTGAATTGACTTTGGAATATATTTCCTAATTTATCCGAAGTAATTAGGGTTTATGATCGCAGAGGGAGCGACACCCCATCTAGAAACCAATACAATTGGTATGTGAAGCGAATTGAATTGGAGAATGAGGTGTGAAAAAGCGAAGGGAGATCTTTGATTAGGAGGTCTTAGTAGAAATGGAAATGCGTAATCAGACTTTTAACCATATTATAATCACGAGCGTATCCAAATAAAATAAAACAAGCTGACTCCAATCGTACCGGAACCAGCTTAGCATCTTTTTCAATGAGCACATCAGTACTGCCAATCCTCTGCCTTATTTTTTTACAAACATTGTTGATATCATGTCTCCTACTGCTTGAATCAGCATTGCAACAACAAAAATGATCAGAAATAAATTAAACAACGGAAAGGAATAAGGGGCAACCCATTCTGTAAGTAACCTTGATTCCAAAACCTCTCTTTTTATCTCGGCAAATAAGCCACTATCGTTTAAGCGGGGCTCCAAGAAAGTACCATCAATAGCAATAAAGATCAATTGAACAAGGATAAATATTCCAATCGTGATTATCCAGCGTTTTGTCCGATTAGTATGAAGTTTTTTGGGGGCATATGACATTTTACATCTTCTCCTTTTCGCGATCAATTTTGAATCATCATTAAAGCATACATATTGCTGATAATTACCTACTTTATTAATGGTCATCGAAAAGTGATTTAAATGTAATCCCTGATACTTATATTTAATATATATAGCAAAGATACATTATATACCATATTATATACAAAAATATAGTGAATTCATATATTTCACTCCAAATAATCCAAATTATATAATTAAGCAAACCAATTTCTCCTTCTGGTTCTTAACTGTATACTCAGGAAATAGAGACAAGAAGCCAGAGATTATACACCAATTCATATGCGCTTGATTTACCAATAAGGTCCCGATAATCTGATCTCCGACTTCATAAACGAACACGGAACTTTTGGGATTACTCCTCAATTACGAAGCGAAGTATTCAGTAATATCTAACATTGTATATCTCATTATCAAATAATATAAAATCTAGCATGCGACCTTAGGCAAAATTTCGTATGACTTTGACTGCATCTCATTCTATGCCTTATTCTCTATTCATATAAGTAATCGTTTTTCATTGGAGGCGCTGAATAACATTTGTTACGGCCCATTCTTCTCAAAGGACTTCTTCGTTCTATTCATTTCTTCCATAGATAAAAGGTTACAAACACTCGGGTTGAATTCCCCTTGGTTTAAATGGTAGAATTCAACAATCGGTTCTATTTGAATCGAAGAAAGGTGGTTTATTACTTGCATACATCCAACAAACGAAAGTCCAAAACATGGGCTGCCCTCATTCTCAGCGGCATGCTCCTCTTCACCATGAATACAACAGGTTACGCCGCTGCTTCAACTGAATCCATGCCCAAACCAGCGTGGACGTCATCTTCCCTGATGTTATCTGAGGCTAATACAGAGAAAGATGTCCTGATCAAGGGAATCCATGCCGTGCCATCCAAAAATCTTGTATATGTACATGCCTCCCAGCCCGTGACCAAAACAAGCAGCAAAACAACACTCGACTGGCAATTGGACTCTCTCCAAGCATTCGATGTTACGACTGGACAATTGAAGTGGAATACGATATTCCATGAGAAAAGTGGTCCTTATACCACCTACTCTGATTCGGTATATGCCAGCAACGGTACAGCTTATGTATATATGGAATATTCAGACAAAACCAAAAAATTGTACTCATTCAATACATCCGGTAAAACCAACTGGGTCAAAACGGTGAATTCACCTGCAAGCATATCTCTATTGGATAACGATACGCTGATGGTTGCTTCAAGTCAGGGCGTGCAATCGAATGGTTCGGTTCGCTCCGCCATCTCTTTATATGACAAAAAGGGCAAGCTGATTTCCGAAAAGACCATCAACGGTAACGTGCTTAAGGCTGATCATGGTCGAATTGTAGTGGATGCCAGTAAACAAACCAAGGTAGGAAACTTCTGGCAGCAAGCTGCGAATCCCAAAGTAGAGATCTATGATCGTACGTTGAATCGTCTGTCCTTCTATCAATTCCCTGCCAATGCAAATACATTAGGAGATGGCGGCGGTGAATCGCTGGCCATTCTCGACGATGGTTCCATCATTATGCGCGCCAATTTTGAGAACACCGGTAACAGACTGATGGGCTTTGGCATCGATGGCAAGCTTGCTTGGGGACGTGCCATTGCTGGTGATGCCTACATTCAGACGGCTGGCAACGGTTATACAGTCTTTACAGGGCAGAAGCTGGAACTGTACACGATGAAAGGCAAAGTGACTGAGCGTACATTCAAGGACGCACAGCCTGCACTTATGCGTGTTGACCAGACACAGGATGGTCAGTATCAGCTTGATTTTGCCAAAACAGGATACATTCTTGATCCACAGACGCTGGAAGACGTGCATATCTACACGACCAGTGCCTCGGTTCCTTCATTAGAAGGTGTTTCAACTTATGTGGATGATGTCATCTATTCCATGAACGATGAGACATTGTCCAAATATGTACTGAAGTCCAATTCTGCAAAATAAATACTCGATCTAATAATAAGCCGGGAGAGTTCCATAAGGAGCTTTCCCGGCTTATTACATTGGCAAAATAGAATATCATCCTATTTCCAATTCTCGTCTATAAATTCGTCCCGTCCGGATAACGCACGGTCTTCCTTATAATGTTTCTCGTTTTTCTTGTGGTAATCCTGATGATAGTCTTCAGCCGGATAGAATACAGCTGCATCCCGAATTTCCGTAACAATGGGTTGATTGAATCGTCCGCTGGCAGCAAGTTCCTGTTTGGACTGTTCAGCAAGCTCACGTTGACGTTCATTATGCACAAAGATCGCCGTACGATACTGTGCCCCCCGATCCTGGAACTGACCTCCGTCATCCGTCGGATCAATCTGCGGCCAGTATAGCTCCAGCAGTCGTTCATAAGGGAATACATCTGGATCAAATGTAATTTCAACCACTTCGACATGACCGGTCTCCCCGGTTTTGACCTGCTCATATGTTGGATTCTCGACGTGACCGCCGGCATAACCCGATATAATGCCATGAATGCCCGGTTGTTCTTCAAACGGTGTAACCATACACCAGAAACATCCGCCGGCGAATGTAGCTTTTTCCATTCCCTTCATCCCCTCTTATCGAAACTATCTATAGAATACTGATGCTAAGTTACGCATACATTCTTATATTTTAAAACAACAAGAGGTTGATTGAAAGCCATGGTTATGGCTCTCAATCAACCTCTTCATTGGTAATGCATTTAGCTGACAACTAATTCAAGAAATTATCTTGATTAAGTTACCCGCGACTACGTCCCATCGAACGGAAGATCAAGCTCACGATGGCTACAAGAACGATCGCACCAATCAATGCAGGTACAATGTAGAATCCGCCCATCTCAGGACCCATATCGCCCAAGATTACTCCACCTAACCATCCACCGATGAAACCAGCAATGATGTTACCGATAACACCACCTGGAATGTCACGACCAACGATCAAACCTGCCAACCATCCAATGATACCACCGATAATTAATGACCATAACCAACCCATATCATTCACCTCTAATTAAAGTTTTTGTTGTTGTCTGTCTACTATTAACCGCTACAGAAGCATTTAAACAATTGGCATAAAAATTTTTGCATATTACCTTTTGTCCCCATGCATCTTCCTCTGCAAAACAAGCCTTAGTCAGGTATGGAACAGATCGCGTTACTTTCCGGCATCTCACCAGCTCAGGGCTGCGTTATGTACCTCCCGAAAGTCATTGTATGTTAGAGCAGACAAGGTTAGTATCACCAATTGAGGTAGGATTATTTATAAAATTGCGTCATATTATAGGTTGATGGGTTAGGTCTGATCAATAAAAGCCTGCACGGCCCTTACCTGGCTGCGCCAGCCAAGTATGTTTATGGCTCTTGTCCAGCTCGCCACGCATCGACTGAATGACTTTCACAATGTCTGTCTGTCCATTCTGATGCCATTCCAGCGCAGCGCTCACATACAACTCACCTAGCTGTGCAAGAGAAAACGTGTCGGTCAGACGAGCTGCTTCTACTGTGCCTTCTTCACCCGCAAATACGGTGAAGCCTCGTTGGCGCAAGTATTGCAGGCGCAGCGCTTCATCTGGCAGCGGAATTTCGTAAGCTCGGTCAAACCGCCCAGCACGGTTCATGAGGCCAGGATCTATTTTCTCCGGATAATTCGTTGTCCCGATCAGGAAAATGCCTTCTTTTGACGTAGCTCCATCCAGTGTATTCAGGAAAAAGGAACGGACTTCATTCGGCATCGAATCGATGTCCTCAATGATCAATACCATCGGTGCCAACCGCTTGGCAGCCTCGAACACTTCACGCACCGATTCACTGTTGGTATACTCCGTAATCTGCCAATACGCAGCCGGGCCCGGGATACTTCCCGCAATGGATTTTACCAACGTGGTCTTACCATTCCCCGGATGCCCATACAATAAAATGCCTCTTTTGTACGGGATATCATAATCTCTGTAAAAGGAACGATCTGCTTCGAAGAACTGATCCAGCGAGCGGAAAATATCCTGCTTGATGTGCGCCGAGAGAACAACATCCTCTCGTCCCACGGAGCGAGTGATGGATTCGACATGACGATCGCTGCCATTCCGGGCATCGGTGTAGACCGTCACTTTTTTCATATTTTGCTGACGTTCTCGTTCCCGGACACTTCCCAGAAATTGCTTCATCTCCTCATCACCGATGGCAAAAACAAAGTCTTCACTGTAGATCCCGTTCTCTCGGAAAAACGGAACCCGCACAAGTGCTACGCCCCATTTCGGATAAGCAAATACGTTATTGCGAATGGAGTAATGCACACCATAAGTGGGTACATCTCCATCATCGTCGTAATGCAACGTCTGAAGTTCCAAATCCTCGAATATGCGGGCTACCAACTCCACTTCGTCACTGCCATTTTGCAGATCTTCCCGGAGTAACTCCCAGTATTCATTGTTCGGGTCAGAACTGGCATACAGCTTGTACTCAACTCCATAGCGCTGAAGGAGCGCCTCACTGATTCCACGAATCAGCCTTGAATAGATGGCGTACCCCTCCACTCGAATTCGGGTATCATGTTGTTCGTCATAGGTATAGATCGCCTGGGTTGGATCTGTTTGTTTTTCGTTTATTGTCATTATTTCGCTCCCTTTACCGCTACAAGCGGTTTACATTTGGCTACAACTTGAGCCAGGCCTGCGCCGGTAACACTGTCTATAATTTCATCTACATTTTTATAAGCCTGAGGTGATTCATCAATAATGGATTCAAGTGAGCGTTGATTTACCACGATCTCATCTTCTGTACCCACACCCAGTGCCGTAGCAAAATCCTCCACGCTAATCAATCGTTTTGTTGCCGTCCGTGAACGGATTCGACCCGCACCGTGACATATTGAATAATAATTATCAGCACCCTGCGGCTGACCTACCATGATATATGAAGCAGTTCCCATGGAACCGGGAATAAGCGCCGGATGCCCTGTTGCCAGATAGGGCTTGGGATTGTCCGGGTGACCTGCCGGTAACGCACGTGTCGCCCCTTTGCGATGTACAAAAACGGAACCTTGATCAGCGTGAGATTCTTCCCAGGCATAGTTGTGCATCAGATCGTATAACGTACGAAATTCACATTTGGAGCCAAACACATCCCGGAATGCTTCGCGAATAGCATACGCAATCAGGTGACGATTGACAACAGCGTAATTCAATGCAGAATACATCATGTTCACATAATGACGACCTTCCGCATGCTCAAGTGGAGCAAATACCAGTCTGGGATCGGATGTACCAAGGTTAAGCCTCTGCATGACTTTGGCAATTGCTGACGAACTCGTCTGACTTACATACCCACCCCATGCACGAGAGCCGGAATGAATCATGACCACGACCTGTCCATCATACAATCCCCAAGCTTCAGCGATTTCACGATTCTCTTCAGCGATCTCAATCGCCTGGATCTCGGCAAAATGATTCCCCCCACCCAGTGTTCCGAGCTGACGATGCGAACGATGCCATGTCATATCAGGAACGTGGTTTAACACATCCTCATCGTAACTGAACTTGCTGCTTTCCACATGTGTCATCGCGGTTGATTTTTTCGGTGTATAGCTGTCCGGAATATACTTTTTGGGTAAACCATGCAGGCCTTTACGAACAATATGCTCCAGTCTGATATCCGAGTAATGACCTCGCTGGTTCGCCTCCATCGGCAATACTTTCTCAATGGCCTTGACGAGTTTGCGGCGAAGCTTGATGTCTTTCAATTCGTCCTTGTGCAAGTTTGTCATATGCACTCGCATGCCACAGCCGATGTCACTGCCCACGATGGAGGGAGAAACGTATCCGCTCTGCGCATCCCACACGGCTGTCGTTCCAATGCACGTACCTACACCGACGTGTACGTCTGGCGTGTAACTCATATAAGAGATTCCCGGAATCTGCAGATTATTGTTCGCCATCTCGAATACCTTGTAATCAAGCGAGGAGAAGAGTTGTTGCGCCGCATATACGGTTAGATCACCTGCAGGCAATTTTACTTCATGCCGGTAGCCACCTGTTAATTCGTTTGGATTGGTAAATAAATTAAATTCTGTATTCATAAAAGTGTATTATTCCTTCCTGTACGTTCAGCAAATTCGGTTTGCTGATTCATCTGTAAAATAAATATTAAAAAAAGCCATAGGCTAGTCGCCCATGACTTCTACTGAATGACAATAACGGAGAACAGAACAGCATAAACATGCTGTGTATCTGTCATCCATCGCTATAATATAAGCGAAGAACGCATATCGATTATAAAACCTGCTAAACGATATGCCTATCCCCTATGTCGACCGTATGAGGCCAATGAAACGATGAGCCGGATATGCTATTGTGTCTACGTTACGCCCTGTTTGAATCAAATCATAACCAAGCATCATGTCTCTCGGCCTCCCTTCGTTAATGTTAGTCTTATATTAAGGGGACTAGAATTCATGTGTCAACCCTTTTCTTGGAAATTGTCCATGGTGTAGATTGCATATGTAAACAAAAACAGGAGATTGTCCTAGGACAATCTCCTGTTTTCCAAATAATAATGATGTTGTTAGCATAACATGATTATTACAGTCCTGCTTGTTTTTCCAACTCTTCAACCGGATTTTCGTCTTCTTTTTCAGGAACTTTGGAAGACAGGAACCAACCACATACCGCAATGGTGATCAGTACAATATAGAATCCGAATTTCCAAATTTTATTTTCCGGGAAATGCTCATCCAGAACACCCAATGAAGGATGTGCGAGTGTAATAACGGCCAGCTTAACCCCTACCCAACCTACGATTACAAAGGCCGCAACTTCAAGTCCTGGACGGGAATGAAGCAATTTCACAAAGTATGAGGCTGCAAAACGCATGATCACAAGCCCGATGAATCCACCGAGGAAGATAACGATAAATTGTCCACCGTCGAGTCCGCCAATTGGAGGCAATCCACTTGGTGGCAACGCCACAGCCAAAGCAACAGCTGCCAGAATGGAATCAACTGCAAATGCGATATCCGCTACTTCGACCTTGAAAACGGTCATCCAGAAACCGGATTGTTTTTTCGGTTTCTTCGGCGTTGAATCAGCTGCTTCATCTGTCTTATTGCGACTACCCAGTATCTTTTTAACGATATGGTTAATCGAAATATACAGGAGATACAGGGCACCGATCGCTTGTACTTGCCATACATCGACGAGGAAAGAAATCAGGAACAACGAACCTAAACGGAAAACAAATGCACCCATCAGACCATAGAACAACGCTTTTTTGCGCTTATCTTCAGGCAAGTGTTTAACCATGATTGCGAGTACCAATGCATTATCTGCTGCGAGTAATCCTTCAAGGACCACTAAGACAGCAAGCACCCACCCATATTCTAATAATAATGAAACATCCAAAATTGACTCCTCCTTAATATTCTTATGATGTACAAAAAAAAGGACCTTTACCATCACTGGTAAGGTCCTTTTATATCCACAAAAAGAGACCTTTACCGAGCATGAAAACTTGGTAAAGGTCTCGCTAACAACAAAATTGCTGCCAATAAAGCCGGGGATATAATCCCGAACTGACGACTTTACTGTAAAAGCTACTCCCCTTTAACAGGAATATGTAGTTTTAGTTGGAACGGGTTGTTTAACCTGTACTCATCATATTTCATAACGTTAAATAAAGTCAAGCTTTATTTAGCTGACGATACAACTTACGGAATACGACAACATCGTAGATCATATTCCCCAGTGGAATGAAAGATACAAAGAACAGAGCAATTGGACGGCGCAGACGCCATTTCTGTGAGGTGTACATCGTCACCATAAATAACAAATACATTAAAAACAAAAAACCGTACAGATTTCCAAACCATGTGACAGCCTGCGGCATAACCCCGGCATCTCTCAACGGAAAAGCAACAAACAGTAACAACACATACGAAATGCCCTGCAACCACAACATCAGCCGGAAGCGCCCCAGCGTAGAATGTAACATTATTTTCCTCCTGCTTTTATACATGTAACGAATTCAATTGTTCCCGTAAAGTATATCACAAAAGCTGAATATCTCGCTTCATTCCATGCAGCAGAATATTCCTGACGCTTATATGGGTGGTTCACCTACCATTTCGCAGGAGCCAAATGCTTTAACTTCTCATAAGATATATGACGAAGATTGTTACAGATGTCGGACAAGGAGGAGCCGGATCATGAAAATAGCTATGGTTGCACCCGAGAAATTGCCTTTACCCGGTAATGGTTCCGTGGAAATCTGTATCCTGGGCATCGCTCGTGAACTAGCCCATCGCCATCAGGTAACCATTATAAGTCGTCAAATGCAAGGTCTCGCCGCCACAGAACAGATCGATGGGATCACCATTCAACGTGTCCCTGCGTCGAGTCCTGTCATGTACACCAAAGCAGTCATACGTTTGTTATCCCAACAACCCTATGATGTAATTCAAGTGGATAACAGACCACGAAGTATGGCTACCATCAAACGAGCTTTTCCACGCACTCCCGTTGTACTCTATCTTCACTCGTTAACATTTGCTCAGCCCGGACCTTCCAAACTCACATTAATGAAAAAAGCTGATTGGATTGCCGTCAACAGTCATTCCCTGCGACAAAGGTTAGGCCGCAGATTTCCGTTGGTAAAACACCGAATGAGTGTTGTTCCATTGGGTGCAGATCTAAGCCGCTTCAGACCTGTTGAATCCAGCGAAGAACAGATTCATCTGCGTACACAATTTGGAGTAACTAAACCATTCTCTATTCTGTATGTCGGCAGGCTGATCCCTGGAAAAGGTGTAGACGTATTAATTCGCGCGACTGCCCTCCTTCAGCAACAGGTACCTGTTCAACTGGTTGTTGCAGGCAAAGGACCTCCGTATTACATGCGTAAACTTCGCGAACTTGCCCAAAAACAAAAAGTCCATGTTTCCTTCCGTGGTCAGATAAACCATGAGCATATTGATCAGTTGTATCGGGCAGTGGATTGTCTGGTCTGTCCGTCTCAAGAACATGAAGCTTTTGGCCTGGTTAATGTTGAGGCGATGGCTTCAGGATTACCCGTTATTGCTTCGGATAATGGAGGTATTCGCGAGATTATTGAATCAGGTATCAATGGATACCTTGTCACCGCTTATAAGCGTCCCCAACGTTTCGCCTCTTACCTGTACAAACTTGCAAGCAATCACACTTTTGCCGAGAAGTTAGGAAAGGCTGGCCGAGACAGTGCAAGGGCATATTTCAGTTGGGCAAGAACAGCCATGCATCTGGAAGCGACCTATACCAGGCTCATCCGTAAATGAGCCTTCTTTTGTTAGGATGATCAAGCTTTTTCACGAAATTGCCATCCCTTAATCAAAGAATCCATCTGTGGAACAGGAATGTGACTCATCTCGATTAACTCCATAATCACCATATCTCTCATCATGAATCGTACTTTGGCACACGTTAGTTGATGAAATACATCGTAGAATGCCGTCCCGGCCCAACATCCATGAGGTACGACCAGCGGATCATTAACGATATAACCTACGGCTCCAATCGGGGGAATAACAACCTTAATTGCTTGATAATCCAAACGATTATCTGGATCTTTGACGAGATACACGGTATCCCCCACATGTAAAGCCTGTACTCCATGGTAGTGATCCATTCCATACATAGCTGCGAATAATTTGGTGCTCATATTACCTGCTCCTTTTCCTGTATTTCTCCATGATTAAAATTTTTACAATGATACATCGGTTTCATAATGTTCCAACCACTCGACAAGTTGCCTGCGTATCTCTCTACGAAACTCACGAGGTTCAAGTACCTCTGCCTCGGGCCCAAATTGATACAACCATTTCAAAAATTCTCTGCTGCTATTCAGTGTCACTTCAAATAACAATCCCCCATCCGACATATTCGTCATTCGCGGGCGAACAAACATTTCTTCTTCTTTTATGTAGGGGGCCACTTTCTCAGAGAATCTTACCTTGAAATGGATATTTTCGTCGCCACGGTCAATAGACCATGTGTTTTTCATGTACTGCGTTATGTTGAAATCACCCTTGTCGAAACCGGCATTTGTTCGTGTCACATCCAAAAAACGGCTGATCCGAAACAATCGAACTTTTTGCAGCAAATGGCAGTATCCAATCAAATAAAAACGTTGATCACGTGGAATGAGATAATAGGGATCGATATCCCGGACTGTGATCTCATTTCTTGTCAGCGTATGATATTGAGTACGAATGGTTTGCTGGCTTAGAATAGCTTCGATGATGGGAATCAGCAAATTAGGGTCTTTTCCTTCCTCACGATAAGCTGGCGTGCCCATCCGAATAATTCCCGCAATATTCTCTACAATGTCACTGTTTCTTGATTTTAATTTGGTATGAGCCGACATAACCTTGTCAAACGCTGAATCAAACTCAGCAGGTAACTTGGAGGTATCAACTACGGACGGGAGCAAGGAGAAAACCATTGCTTCCTGTTCAGTAAAATCTAATGGATACATCGCAAACTCACCAATAAATCGGTAACCTTTGCCGTATCCTTCATTCATAATCGGGGCGACCCTATCCAAAATCCGGAGATCACGATAAATCGTGCGTACAGTCGTACCGCATTTCAGCGCCAATTCCTTGGCCGAAATTCCAGGATTTGCTTGTATAGCCTGAAGTATACGCAGCAGACGAATTAATTTCTCTGTCATGTAGTTTCTCCCCTTCGATATTTTATCGGCAAGGAAAACTAGTTCCTTTAGTACAGAACTAAATCTTTAGTCCCAATATTATTTTCGCAATTTCACCATTTTTGTATAGTCCAATTGCACTCTTACCCCCTTTTAATATACATTCTCTTACTCGCTTGCGTAAAACATTAACCTAAAAGACCTTAAACCTAAGCCTGAAAGCCTATACAATTTTCTAAAAATAATACAAAAAAGCCCTGATCTCCACAAAGAGACAAGGCTTTTCTTGGAAATACTAATTATTCAACTGTAATAATTGATTCATCACATTTGCCATATGCTCACAGAGTTCAGCAATGTCCCCCATCTGGTCTTCATTCACACTGCGGTCAAAACAAACGTGAGCCATGACGTTATAAATGATTGGCTGTTCATCAAAGATATACTGGATAGTCTGGCATATCCTCTGCTCAGGCCAGCTCTCCTGTAATATTGAACGAATGGCTGGGCACTGACTCTCAGGCTCTTTCATAACCATGCCAAACCGGATTTCCAAACGACAACCTGGATGAGCGCCAGGCGTCTCCAGGATCTCCGCTGCGAGCTCATTTAGGGAACTACTTAACACAACCTCGCCTGTTACTTCCGGGCGATCCCTGAGACAAAATTGTAATGTGAACTCTCTGGACATCACTGCCATCTCCAGCCGATCTTTACGCCCCGTAATCTGAATACGTTCGTCCAGGTTATCCATATCATAGAGATAATTCTCAAACCCGACTTTCAGATTGTCATACACCGTTGGATCAAACATTGAATTAAACCTACTTTCTTACCTTTAACATGTATTGTAGTACATTCTCATTTTTCATGCGAACGATGCGCCTATTGAACTCTCTTGCTCAGCAAAAAAAGCCCAGTCACTAGGACTGGGCTCTGGTTAAGCATGAGATCTGGCAAGATCCCGTAGCTTGGTTTATTCTTCTGTAGCTTTTTCTTCAGTTGCCGGTTCAGCTTCCTCAGCAGATGCTGTTGGCTCTTCCTCAGCGGCTTGTGGCGGCATGACGGACGCAATGATGGATTCAGGTGATGTTACGAGTGTCAAACCTTTATCGAGTTTGATATCCGCAGCAGTCAAACGATCACCAATGTCCAATCCGCTCACATCCACTTCAATGGACGTTGGCAGATCCGCAGGCAATCCTTCTACTTCCAGCTGTGTCTCCTGTGTCTGGAATACACCGCCAGCTTTCGAGCCGGCCGCTGTACCTTGGAAGTCGATCGATACACTTACGCTGATCGGCTTGTTCTTGGAAATTTGCAAAAAGTCTACGTGCAGCAAACGTCCGTTACGCTCTTGCTGATCCTTGATCAGCACCGGAAGCGTTTTACCGCCCTCCACATTCAGGTTGAACATTTCGGAGCGGCCTGTGCGTGCCACTTTCAGCATTTCTTTTTCATCTACATGTATTGAAGCACCTTCAAGTCCCGGGCCGTAAACGACTGCGGGAACTCGTCCGCCTTGTCTTAACAGGCGCAGTGCTGCACCTTTCTTTTCCGTTCTTGGCGTTGCTGTAAGTTGAGCCATTTTTCCGTTGGATTTCATGATTGAACATCCTCCTTCAAGGGATCACTACATTATATTTGTTGGAAAGCACTGAGGCTTATCTCATAGACCATGATGGTCTTTTTTCCTTTGGCCGAATCGTGGGCCATATCTATATTTACCCCAATGATAGAGGATCTCAAACACGAAACAGGACAATTAATTATTTTTTGGCGAGTTAAGTGGTTTCTAATCAGAGCAAAAAAGCAGTCGGAATCTCTTCCAACTGCTGATTTAACAAGGTTTTGACGAACTACATTCAAAGTTATAAAAAAGAAACTATGCGCTATTACGATCCTCTGTTTTTTCGCTTTCACGAATGATCTGCATCTCGTCTGATCCGCTACGGACAATAATGTGTACATCCCCGTCTTCAGGTACAATGTCCACGTAACGGTCTCCGCACGTATCTTTAGCTTCCCATTCGTTCAATCGAATGATCAATCCCAGGTGATGCAGACCCGGAGCAACGCGGAAGCGGGCTTCGGCGGCATTACCGACTTGTTCCAGCCGTACTGCTCCGTCCTCCATACCTGTGCCCCATACCCAGACATCCCAACCTTCATAATGCTGGTCTTCCCGTTCGTATCGAAGCGTGACGGTTCGCGAAATCTGTTTATGAATCGTTACGCCAAGCGTTGCCCGGATTCCTCCAGCCTCAGCAATAATATGGGTTAATCCAGGTGTCATCGCACGTACGATCCCTGCTGCACTCACCGCTGCAAGTTCTGGATGAGAAGAGCTCCAGCGTATATTCGAATCCTGAAGCGGCTGACCAAATTGATCCAGAACCAAGGCACGGAAGCGACTGATTCGAGTCATGTACATGACAGGTTCACCCACAATTTCAATTCGTTCAGCATGACGATAATCCACTTGTAACATACAACTTGCCGTTATGTCCCCACAGTGCACTGTAATCGAAGCTTCTCCTCGTTCCAGTGCATGGATTGTTCCATCAGGCTGGATCTGAATAATATCCGGATCAGAAGAAGTCCAGGTAACTGGCGCTTTTTCCACCACATTGCCAATACTGTCCCGTACGATCGCTCGCAGTTGAGTAGTCTCCTTCGGACTATATACGTGGCGAGGAAAACTAATCTCCACTGTTGATGGTTCAGCGCCTCCAGCATGCTCTGTGTCATACAGTACCATTAAGGACCATCGTTCTACCTGAACAGTACCACAAACAGTCTTGATCACGTCTGTGCCTGCCTGATGATCATTGACTACAACATGCCAGTCCCCTTCCCCCAGGTCAACATGCTGCTCATGTTCTGTTCCGTTATAGATGACCATAATCTGATTCCAGGTGTCCTGATTCGCACCATTCTGAAGTATAAAGGCAACTACATTGCCATCCGCACGAATCACACGTAGGTGATTTCGTACCTGTTCAGCATCAACCATACGAAAAGCGGGATGTGTTCGCCGCAAATGAATAAGACCACGATAGTAGTCGAACACTGGTCTAAACCGTGATTTGTTGGCCCATGTGATGGCGTTCACCGCATCCCCGCTCCGATAACTGTTATGATCACCGGCTTTGGATCTGAGCATCTCATCCCCTGAATGCAGAAACGGAATTCCCTGAGATGTAAGCAGAATACCGGAAGACAGTAAAGAGCGACGAACCATCTCATGATTCAAAACATCATCTGCATCCACATACCGATAAGGATCTGCTGCTTTTACCGCGGACTCAGCACTCCCTCCACCCACGGGCTGTCCGTCCTTCCATACGGGAAATCCTAATTCCTGTCTAAGGTTCATCGTTGTCGCAATTTTATCCCACAGATTGAGATTGTCATGGGCAGTTACATAATTGACAACCTCCACAGGTGAAGATGTGAAATCATCCAATGCTCCTGCTAATCCCCTAATAAGCTCATATTCCTGCCCTCCGGCACCCGTAACAAACCCTCTGCCACTGCCATCACTATCGCCCTTGATTGCACTGCGAAAATGATCATTAAATACTGCAAACCCCTGACCTCGCTGGGTTCCTTTTAATGTTTTACGGTCCAAAGGTGAATCTCCACCCATCCAGGGTTCCCCATAGATCAGAAACGCCGGATCGATCTGTTCCTTCAATTCACGTGTCAATTCATTCATCGTTTCCGTATCAATCAGGGCCATGAGGTCAAATCGAAATCCGTCCACATGATATTCTTCTGCCCAATATCGGAGAGAATCCAAAATATATTTTCGCACCATTGGACGTTCTGTCGCCAATTCATTGCCTACACCAGAACCATTACTGAGGGTGCCATCCTCCCGATAACGGTAATAATAGCCTGGTACAATCCGTTCAAAAGGTCCCTCTTCCACGCTATACGTGTGATTATAGACAACATCAAGTACAACGCGAATGCCTTGTCTGTGCAGCGATTGAACGAGTGATTTGAGCTCCCGAATTCGAACTGCAGGATCACGAGGATCTGTCGCATACGAACCTTCGGGAACGTTATAATGCTGGGGATCATACCCCCAGTTGTATGGTGCTCTGACATTTGAACCCACATCTGCCGTAGCAAGTTCATTCACCGTCTGATAATCCGCCACAGGCAGAAGATGTACATGAGTAACTCCCAGTTCGGCAAGATGGTCTACGCCAATACTATTGCCTGCTCTATCCGTCAGACCGGATGCCGTGAATGCCAGATATTTTCCCTTATACGGAATGTCTGCATGTGGGTCTGAGGAGAAATCACGGACATGCAACTCATATAACACGGCATCGACAGGACGTAGAAAAGCAGGTTTGACATCCAGGTCCCAATCGACTGGATTCGTGGTCTCCGGGTCTATAATAGCCGTTCGTTGCCCATTAGCCGTTACCGCTCTGGCGTAAGGATCAACAACCACTTCAACCCGCTGATTATCATGGATAATTCGGTACATATAATAATGTCCTGCCCAATCGCCGCTGAGCTTCAGACTCCATATTCCGTCCGCATCGCGCGTCAGAGTATGTTCCTGCCCATTTTCATGATCTTGTACTTTACCACTATCGTTGTAATGCCCTTCATCGTCAAAAATCAATATATAAACCTGCTGTGCCGTAGGTGCCCACAATTTAAAAGTACTTGCTGCACGAGTATATGTTAAGCCAAGATCGTTGCCTTCGTAACAAAAAGAAGTCCATTCCGGCATCGTTCCCACCGCCTTTATATCCATTGATTTCGTGTTGTCCCGATGTTACGGAGCGGGACGTGTTTTGTCAACCCGGGGTTGTCTGTACTCATCATATCGGTCCAATTTGCGTATTCAATTAGCAATCGCTTTCAAAATATAGGATATGAAAACAAGCGCCATAGATTGACAGCATTTGTACCTGTCCTGACAAAAAAAGTTTGGAATATACAAGAATAAATTGCAGGGTGTCATTGGGTTGAGATTAAAATGCACCAACAGGTGCATAGCATAAAAAAGTTCCAGACATGACAATGTATAGCCCTGCGACCAAGGCAGTGGTTTCTGACGCATCAACAAATCCCCCTTTCTTACGGGAAAGGGGGATTTGTTTTACCTCAATTTATTTGATTAAATTTGATTGATTGGATATCTTGAACGTGTCCTTGTTAACGATTTTACTAATGGTCTGTTGGCAGCCTTCAATTCTTGGCAAGCTTTGCGTCCATCAGGAATTGGAATACATCACCGTTAGGGATATCGCATTCACATGTACCTGTCCGTCTTGTATGGTACGTATCGTATCAATGCCTGCCTGTCCTTTTTCTACAATCACATTCCATGTCCCTGTGGGGACAGAGATGTCACGGTTTTCTTTTGCAGCATTATAGATGACAACAATACGTTCCCATGAATCGCTAGCTGCTGTACCGTTCAGTTCATAGGCTAACAGCCCATTGCCTTTTTCTATTAGACGAATATGTTTCTCGATCTCTTCCCGTGTACGAAGCCGAAAGGCTGGATGTTCTCTCCGAAGACGGATCAGCCCACGATAATAATCAAATACCGCCTTGAACAGCTTCTTCTGCTCCCAATGGATGGCATTGACCACGTCTCCACTCTGGTGGCTGTTGGCGTCCCCATATTTGCTGCGAAGCAGCTCATCTCCAGCCGCGATCAGGGGAATACCCTGGGAGGTTAGAACGATACCATTGGCAAGCAGACAACGCCTAACGGTCTCATTCTCCAGAATGTGTTCCGGATGGATCTGCAGGTACGGCTTAGCCTTCTCTACTGCCTCTTCCACACTCTGGCATCCACGAATACTTCCATCCTCGTCATAGGTGAGGAAATTCAAGGTATCGTGAAGTCCTTGTGTACGTGCGACTTTGTCCCACAGGTTGAGATTATCATGCACGGTTACATAGTTAATCGTCTCGGATGGACCATCCGTAAAATCCTGAATGGCTCCCCGGACGCCAGTCCACAATTCGTCTTCTTTCCCGTCCGCGCCCGTCGCAAATCCCGTACCCATGCCATCGCTGTCTCCCTTGATTACTCCGCGGAAATTATCGTTAAACACAGCAAAACCAGCTCCGCGCTGCGTTCCTTTTAGGGTCATATCATCTCCAAGCGGCGAATCCAGTGCGCCCCATGGTTCACCATATAACAATATGGATGGTGACACTTCGGTGTGCAGCTCCGCTGCAAGCTGTTTCATCGTAGTTGTGTCGATCAGACCCATCAGGTCAAATCGAAAACCATCCACATGGTACTCCTCTGCCCAGTAACGGACCGAGTCGATGATAAACTTACGAACCATGGTGCGTTCAGTAGCTACCTCATTGCCCGTACCTGAGCCATTGCTATAGGTTCCATCGGCGTTTTGACGATAGTAGTACCCTGGTACAAGTTTTTCAAAAGAGCTGCCTGCTGTATTAAAGGTATGATTATATACCACATCCATAATGACACCTATTCCCTTGTTATGAAGGGCAAGCACCATTGATTTGAACTCATGAATTCGTGTCTCCGGATCATCTGCAAGTGATGCATAAGAACCTTCCGGGACATTGTAATGGAGCGGATCATATCCCCAGTTATAGTTGGAGGCATCAGACGTATCACCATTCACCCTGGATTCATCCACCGTCGCAAAATCAAATACTGGGAGAAGATGCACATGGGTAATCCCGAGTTCAACCAAATGATCGATCCCCAGTGTGTTGCCCTCCGAATCACGCAGACCCGTCTCGGTAAAAGCCATGTATTTGCCTTTATTCGTAATACCAGATGATGGGTGAATGGAAAAATCACGTACATGCAGTTCGTACAGGACTGCATCTACAGGGCTGGTCGACTCCGGGCGAATATCCTCACTCCATCCATTCGGATGTGTCTGCTCCAGTCTCACAATTACACCCATTTCTCCATTCATGGTCACTGCTCGGGCGTAGGGATCTACAGCAGTAGTTGAATGTCCATCTTCGAAAGTAGGCTTGTACATGTAACGGTAGCCACTTAAATTACCTTCCAGTTCCATAACCCAGATGCCTTGTTCTTTCTTTTGCATAGGTAACGCCTGCTGCTTCCGTTGATTGGGCTCTTCCTCCGGGCTCCCCCCTGTCAAAGGTGGGTACAGAAGTAGTTCCATCTGAACAGCTAACGGTGACCAGACTTTGAAGTGACAGGTTTGTGCTTCTAATGTGACACCTAAATCTCTTCCTTTGTATGTATCTTCTGAAATCAATAGTTCCTGCTTATCCTCTTCAATCATATGTGTTGTTCCCCTCTCGTTGAAAAAATTAATGAATTGATGGTACGAGTGCTCCTTACCCTTTATACCCGTTCTGCTGCCCAACCATAATCCGAATTACACAAAAGAAGACAAACTTCATGTAGATTCACATGACGCCTGCCTTCTTTATGGGTAAAACGATATCTCCCTAATGCGGTACCTGGGATTGGAAATCATTCCGGCTGGACTGATCGGCGTGGTACACAACCACGTCCCCATCTTGCATCGGCCAGCTTTTTCCCTGACCATCTACCGGGCTGTTATCAAAACCTTCCATCTGCCATTGATTCATCAACGGTGCATGAATATATTGCAGATGCGGTGCACTCGTATTGCCACTGCGCAATGTTTCGATATTGAAGTTAACCACAATGTAACCGTCCCTCAGAAATACCATTGCCTTCTCATCCAACTGGTTTTGTCTGGAAAGCGACTCGAGATCGGTTCCTTTGGGTACAGCATATACATCTGCTGGCAAGCTATATTCCCCATACCAGCGCTGAATCGCTGCATTCGCCCGATCCACATTAACACTGGAGGGAATATCTGCTTTTGGGCCAATGAGTGTACGGATCTGTGAAGGAAGAATCATCCAGTCATAACGACCTACCCACGTTTTATGATGAGAGGTCTGATCCACAAATCGAACCATATGTTCGGTCATTGTACTCTGATTGCGTTCCTCCTCCGACAGTTCATAAGTATACTGGTAGCGCGCTGTATCACCTAACTCCGTACCGGGAACATTCCGCAATCGTGAGTTCAGGACAACAAAACGTTTTTCTAAATCTTGTGCCGATCCAATACGAATGAGTCGTTCCTGTCCTCGATGGTAGTATAAATCCACTTCTTGCCTGGTGGTGCCATCTTTACTCACAAAAGAGAACGTCGGCGTGATTCGGATACCATCCTGTTTGCCAAACATATTACCCTTGGTTTTCAGATCAAACTTGAAATGGTAACCCGTCTTCACTGCAGCATTTCGGAACCCCTGTACCGGATGACTGCCGGGACGAATTGGCAGGACATAGGGAGCCAAATTACCTCGGGGATCTCCGTCGATACTGTTTCCTCCGGTCCAGTAACTCACACCCGTTGATTCGGGGCTGCCCATCCGCTTACGGAACACGTTCTCCCAGTTATAGTCTGAAATATCAGTGATGTGAAAATCATATAATCGTCCGATAACCTCTACAGCAACGGTATCTGCTGCGACATGATGGGTCAGATTCGTGTTCGCATCCTGTTGTTCTGTAAAGTTTGCAGGTGCATTTTCGGCAATATTACGAAACTCTATCTGATAGTTCCCTTCATCTACCCATACAGGAAGATAAAAAGGGGTGTCCAACTGATTTACAGGAATATCCACCCAAGTCATGGCCGGGATGAACTGGCTTCTGGCTGCACTATAAACATCGAATGGGAAACGAACCTGTTTGATCCGGAAATATTTCGCATAATCCCGATTTCCATAACCAGGGTAACTCCCTATATCCAAATGTTGACCTGAAGTTGGGATTCGTACAACAAATGGACGCTCTAGAATAAGTGCAGCTCTGGTCGGATCAGGCGTAGTCTTCTGGTTATGCGGCTGATCATCGGATACCCAGGCATAGTTCACAACTGGAGTATGTACTGTCACCGAGTTGATGCCCAGAATGGGAAACTTCTGATCCTGCCCACCGTTAACATTGCCAGGGAGCAGTCCATACGTAATCTCACCTGTGGTGGGCTGGTTAGCTTTGTTCATCAATGTGTTTTTGATCGTCAGACGGTTCTGGTACAGAACATCATCTCCAATCATGCCAGGCTGGGGGATAGTTCCCGGTTGCGGAGCTGATTTTGCTACTGGAGCGGGGTCCATAATCGTCGCCCCATTAAAGGTTACCTTATCGTTATTTACAGTGTTCTCTCTAACCTTCGCTTCAGCTTCAGATTGAAACAATGACGTTTCATCTGGCGTAGGCGGTTCATCGGAACCACCTGGAACCCCTTGGATGCCAAGATCAATTTCTTGACATGGCGCAGGTTTCACATGAGTGTTAACCGCAGTATCCATAGCCGATTGCAAAGTCGGTGGAGTATATGCATTGGGCGTCAGGGTCACGGTGTCACCATAACCACCTAGCGCATAGTTAGATACCTTTGCCTCATTTAACTTGTATACCTCCAGATTATCGATGTGCCAATAGCTATATGTCCTTGTTACTTGCATCGTTTTATCCCCAGGGACGTCAAGTTCTCTGGGCTCAGGAGGTGTTCCTGGATCCCCCTCACCACTAGACGCTCTTCCCGGAATCGTCCAAGTTTTATGATAAACCCTTTTCACAGGAACCGTGTAAGTCACCGTTCCGGTCATGTTAACCCAACGGTGCTGAAACAGATATTCCTTGGCCAAGACATTGGCATAGAGATCTTCCGAAGTAGGGATACCACGGGTAACATCGAACTTCTCAGATCCCCGATCATCCGCCTTCAACACACCTCGAACAGATGGGTCTATAACCGATGCTTCAATAACCGTGCCTCTACTCGGTGGGCTGATGGTCACGGGGCAAGTGTTCGCAGGGTCACCCCCCGGATCGCCATCATTACCACCTCCTCCATTATTCGTGCAGTCCTTCACCTCAAGCACCTGAGTCCCTTGTTCATCCAGTTGCTGAGCAGAATCAAGAAAATGAGCTTTGATGGTAGTGCTACCCACGATCCCTTTTGTCGTGATTTTGCCATCAGCACCGATCGTTGCCACAGCCGGATTCGAGCTCTGCCACGTCAATTTAGGATGAGCTGTCAGTTTATGAACAGAGCGATCCGGTTTGGTTAGAACTGCTTCCGCCTGTAGTGGTGTTGTATTGGCTTTACAAGCATTCGGCAAATTCACCACGAGTCCTGGCTCAGACGTAACGGTTATGGTGGCTGTATCCGAGATAAGGTATGTACCATTGTTCCAGATTGCACGCACAGTGACCGTGCCCGGACTTTCGGCCGTTAACATCCCTGTTTTCAACTCTATACTCGCAATCGTCTCGTCAGAAGAAAACCATTTGATCTCCGTTTCCCTGCGGGATACATCGATGCCCTCATTAAAATCTGTTTCACCATAATGTCTTGTGCTAACTTCGGCTTTCATCTGCTTTGTTTGTCCAATAGTCAAAACCGAATCTGGTGTTACATCGATTTCTTTTTCTTCCTCCAAATCACCTTCCCAAATGATGTCCATGGGCGTAAAATAAGAAACATTATGCTTAGGACATCCTGCCGTTGTTCTTCCCCCATTTTCAAATGGATCATTCTGAGTCCATTCGTGATTTCCACCAGTTAAGGTCTTAATAGCAACAACTGTACTTGGAGGTGTGATCACTGTCCTTCCCACACCTGTATATGTTGCCTGTTCAAATTGAGTTTTATATTCCACACTTTTGATGTTTACTTCCTTAAAACTAGAGGATGTTAGCGTATTTCCGTTATATTGAGGCCAAGAAACCGCAGGCCATCGGGAAAAATCAATGCTATCCGGCACCTCTTTTAAAGCAGGATACGGGGTCGTACAACTCCCTGCATTATTTGAATAAGTGGGTCCACCACTATGATCTGCTCTAAATCTCCCATCATCAAGCTGGTACCAATAAACTCCAGGAGTAGCAGTTGTCTTGTCAGCTGGAATACTTTTTAGAACAGGGCTTTTCATAGACTTTGGACCGTATTGATCAACTGCAGCATAAACCAAATGATCACTTACTATCCCCGCGAGACCGGAACATAAAGCGAATAATATAAATAGTAACTTTGAGCATTTGAATACGGGCAACCGCATTCCATTCCTCATATATACAATATCACCTCACTAATAATACATATTTTGTATTTTCATTTCTCCTACATTTTCAGCTTTAACATGATACGATCCATTTTTGTAATCTAAAGTTGACCTTGTCCAAAATCTAACCTTTTTCCCTTTTATGATGAGTTCTTTTGGGCTATTAGGAATAGTTTTGAATCCGTTCTTATCAGCAAATTCTAAATCTAGACGTCTAAAATTTAGTAATCCGTTATTTAAACCACCACTGTAGGTAATCAAATCTGACTTATCTGTATTTGATATAAAAGATAAATCAGCAAATGTTAGATAATAATCGCCACTCGAAATATTGGGTTCTACAAAAAGTTTACTATATACTCCTTGAGGTTTTCCATTCTGAACCTTCACCACAATAAACCTATGAAGTGTAAGCACTCCTGATTTGTTAGAAAGTTTTATATCTCCTTTTGATATATCACTTACTTTTACAGAATTCTTAGTATAAAAATAATTACTAATTGTCGTTAAATTCGTCCCCGTCGTACCGACCTCTCTCATCTCATTCAGGTCACTGTACTTCCCGGCATCCGTGCCCTCCACATCCATATAACGCAGTAAAATGGCCGATACTTCTGCACGAGTGGTGGAATCCGCGGGTTTTAATGTGCCATCCTGGAATCCACCGACAATGCCTGTCCCACGAACAAGGGCAAGATACGGAATCTGTTCGGCACGAATGGTGCCACGGTTCACTTCCGGTGTGGGAAGCAGCGTATTTTTTGTATCGTTAAAAGCATCCTGGAAGCTGGCTCCGGACTTGATCAGTCCATTGGCAATCCATTTCATCATCTCGTAACGTGTTAGCTCCGCATTTGGATTGAACCCTTTGGCATAATCGCCAGCGTTAATGAATCCTTGTCCGACAAGTTGGCTAACCGCGGCTTCAGACCAATGGCCCTTGAGATCAGCAAAGGGATTCTGTCCCTCTGCCTTCTCCAGTCCAGTCGCACGGGCAAGTATGGTCGCATATTCCCCACGCGTGATTTTGCCATTAGGACGAAACGTTCCATCCTGGTAACCAGAGATCAGGTTTTTTTCATACGCTTTGGCAATCGTTGCTTGAGCCCAGTGGCCCTTGATATCCTTGAACTTGCTAAGGGCAGTGTCACTTGTTCCCGATTCAGCATTCGCTGTTGACGTCAAATGTGCGGGGCCAACGGGCAATAGTGTTCCTGCCAATACAGCTGTCGTTAACAACCCGACGATCCAAACATGCCGTTTTTTCTTCTTCTCGTGTCCTTCAATCTGCTTCTTCAATCTACTCACGCTCCTATGTACCTTAGTATGGGGATGCTTTACTTAGTCAACCTAGTCACTTCTCTTCATAAACAAAACCTAAATTTGCCATAATAATCAATATTCTACCATGTTGTACTAGGCTATTGGTATTATTTTTCGTCCATCCCCATCACTTCAAGGCGTGCGCCCCTCCTTCCATAGACCCACTTCATTCGCTTAAAACACAAAAAAAGGCCATGAATCCGCAGATTCATAGCCTTATGCTTTAAGGGTGTGGTCTTTCTTATGATATTGAAAAATGAACTCACTCATAGAATAAACCATATCATTCCATTTGATCAACCTTTTTTTTATTTCAGACAGCTTTATTTCCCGTTCAATTCCTTGTAGGATGCTTCCAATTCCGTGATCAATTGATCACCACCAGCTTTTCTCCAGCTTGCGATTTCCTGCTCCCAACCTGCATCATCGATTTTACCCATAATGTACTTGGTCTGCGCATCCCAGATCATCTGATCCAGCTCCTGACCACGCTCGGTATAGATCGCCGAAGACAAGGTGAGTGCCGGATTGGCAATGGCATACTGCTCATTCTCACGCGCCATCTTTGTACCTTTCATACCAATCGGAACATCGACCAGTTCAGGTACATTATAACCTTCAATACTTAACAGATTATCCCGGTATGGCTTCACTTCACGCTGATAAGCGTCAAAATCTTTGAGTTCGGTTTTCCCATCCGCAGTCTTGGTGTAGTGCACATCGAGCAATCCACGGAGCTGCAACGCACTTAATTCCTCATCCATCAACTGATCCAGGAACGTGAGAACCTGCTTCAATTGCTCCTCATCCGTAACGGATGCCTTCGGGATGACCAGCATTCCGTAGTTCCCTGGTTCTCCGGCGATGCGAATACCATCGGTTCCCTGGAACGGAGCCACATCAATTTCTCCATCCGGAGCGTTAGGTGTAAGCCGCTGCTGAGAGGACTTTCCGTTCTGGGCCACACCGTTAAGCTTCATGCCAACTAGGCCTGAATCCATTTTTTTGTCCGCATCAGAAGGGTCCAGAGCAGGAAAGTCACTATTAATCAGTCCCTCGCTGAACAGTCGCTTGAAGAGTTTCATTGTATTCACATATTCGGTAGTCAAGAACTCCGGGGTCAGTTCCCCAGCATCATCCACTCCCCATTTGTTAACACCGCCAATACTTACAGCAATCCGCGTCAGTGGGGAAGAGACACCCTCATTATACTTTTTGAAGAGCAATGCACCATACGTATCTTCCTTACCATTTCCGTCAGGGTCATCCTTACGAATAGAGCGCATCACTTCATACCAGTCATCCAGCGTTTTTGGTATATCCAGCTTCAACGTATCGAACCAGTCCTTGCGATATACGATCGCAGTCCGGCCAATATCCCGGAAGTTCGGAATACCGTAGACCTTGCCTTCAATTTTGATATTGTTAAAATAAGCTTCGGATTGGGCAGACAGGTTCTTATAATCTTTCAAGTAAGGCCCCAGTTCCCAGAACAGTCCCGTTTTGGCGGCATTAAATGTGGTCGGTACATAATTCACACGCATAATGGTCGGCATCTCGCCTGAAGCAACCATAACATTCACCTTATCATCAAAAGCAGACTGCGGAATCCACTGTACATTAACATCCGTATTTGTATATTCCTCAATCTTCTTTTCAATCCCGTTCTCCTTGGCCGGTATATCTCCTACCTGCATTAAAGAGATGGAAATGGGAAGTTTACCTTCCCCTGCAGCAGGTGCTTTTTCTCCCCCGCAACCTGCAAGCAATCCAGCGGACATTGCACCAATTACAACGATTCCGCCTAAACGGGACATTGGACCTTTTGGACTCATGAACCATCTCTCCTTTTTGATAAGGTTATGTACACAGACCACTCCGATGACAGAACAACCTTCAGATCGCTGTTATCCCCAGATTTTTTGATTCCCTTTTAAAAAGGGGAAAATCCGGGGATAGCCTATGCTTCCGATGTAGCTTTCTTTCAGAAAGCTTTTAGGCGAACGCTTAGCTTCCTCAGATTATTTCTGCCCTCTCCGTTCTCATGTACATGTTAGTTGGACTTGTAAAGTTCAATCTCCACTCCCGCCAAAATGAACGGAGCGACCGACTTCGGATCATTGATCCGAATGGACTCGGTCACATAATACTCATAGGAACCGTCACGATACGGGCTTCCTCCAAGACCGGCTCCGCCGTTACACTGCGTCAAGGACAGTACGCCTTCACGGTCCGTTTGCAGCAGATGCTGTAGCAGACCCTGATACCCTTTTTCCGCAACCGCTTTGAACTTGCCACTCAGATATCCTTTACGCACACCTTTGGCCAATGCATAGACAAACATCGAGGTCCCGGAAGCCTCCAGATAGTTCCGCTCACGTCCCGGTTGATCCAACAAATGTGGCCATAGTCCGGTCTGCTGATCCTGCACATGCACTAGTGCGTTTGCTACCCGTTCGAAGATACCCACAATCTGCCCGCGTTGCGGATGATCTACCGGCAGATAATCCAAGGTATCCACAACCGCCATCACATACCAGCCCATCGCCCGACTCCAGACATGTGGTGAACATCCCGTCTCACCCGAACTCCAGCGTTGCTCTTTGCTCTCGTCCCAGGCATGGTACAAGAGACCACTACGCGGATCACGTGTACGTTGCTCCACCAGCAAGAGCTGCAGAGCCGCCTTGTCAAACCACTTCTCTTCCCCCGTCACTGCCCCATACTGGGTCAGATACGGAGTAGCCATATACAATCCATCCAGCCACATCTGGAAAGGGTAAATCTTTTTATGCCAGAATCCCCCTTCACTCGTATGTGGCTGTCCCTTAAGCTGAGTCATAAGCAACTCCGCAGCTTTGCGATACTTCTCTTCTCCCGTTTTCTCATGCAGCAGGAACAGTGATTTTCCCTGATTGATCTGATCCAGGTTATATTCCTCGATCGTATAGGAGCGAATAGAGCCATCTTCCTGAACAAAATGATCCATCAGCTCACGGATATAGTCAAAATACTTTTGCTCCCCCGTGTACGTATACAGCTCCTCCAGCGCTTTCAGTAAGCAGCCGTTCTCATAATGCCAAGTGGCGTACAGCTCATGGTTGCGATAACTTTCCATGAACTGCTGTGCCATGCGCACCGATGTGAGTTGCAGTGTTTCCTTCATGATCAAGCCTCCGCTTCCGGCTCTTTATTGAGCCTGTTTTTTGTAATCTTCGGCATATTCCTCACGAATCTTATTTCCACCAGCATTGCCCCAATTCTCGATTTCCTTTTCCCAGCCACTTTGATCGATCTTGCCCATAATGTATTTGGTCTGCGCATCGGCAATCACCTGATCCAGGTCTGCCCCACGGTCACCATACGTTGGAGAATATAACGTCAGCGCAGGGTTTGGCACAGCGTGCTCCGCAAGTTCCTTGGCAAGTGCCGTACCTTTTTCACCCAGTTCGGTATCCTTCAATTTCGGTACGTTATATCCTTCCACATAAGGAAGGTTGTCACGGTAAGGTTTCACTTCACGCTGGAATGCATCGAAGTCACTCATCTCCACCTGATCTTCGCCCACTTTGGTGTAATGTTTGTCTTCCATACCACGCATCAACAGGGTCGCCATCTCAGGGTCCATCAGTTTATCCAGGAAGGAGAGCAGGTTCTTGAGTTCTTCTTCCGATTTCACCGTTGATTTAGGGAATGCCAGAATCCCGGAGTTACCCGTCTGTCCTGCAACACGATCTCCGTTCGCGCCAAGCAACCCAGCGATGTCGACTACACCATCCGGATTGTTTTTGGACAGACGCTCTTGCTGACTTTTTCCGTTCTGAGCAACACCAACACGGATACCGACAACACCGGAATCATATTTTTTCTCCGCTTCCGTAGAGTCGAATACGGCAAAATCTTGATTTAGCAGTTTCTCATCGTACAAACGTTTCAGCAGATCCAGCACCTGCATATACTCCGGTGTCATGAATTCCGGCGTGAAGCTGCCATCATCCTCGACTTTCCACTTGTTAGGTGCACCAAAACTTACACCAAGGCGCGTCGTGAAGGAATATTGATCCTCATTATATTTTTTGAAAAGCATCAGTCCAAACGTATTATCCTGACCATCTCCATCCGGATCGGAGGTTGCCAGTGTCTTGATCGTTTCATACCATTCATCCGGTGTGGCTGGCACCTTGAGATTCAGCTTCTCGAACCAATCCTTGCGATAGATTACCGTAGCCCGCGCAATATCAGAGAATACAGGAACCCCGTAGATTTTGCCCTCTACCTTGATGTTGTCAAAAAAACGCTCGTTCTGTGCCGACAGATTTTTGTAGTCTTTCAGCAAAGGCCCCACTTCCCAGAACACGTCATTACGCATCGCGCTGGTCACCGTTGGGTTATATTGTACTTTCACAATTTTTGGCATATCGCTTGAAGCGATCATTACGTTAATTTTGTCATTATAGGCTGAAGCCGGAATCCACTGGATATCCAGTTTGGTATTGGTATACGCTTCAATCTTTTGCTGAACTTCATTACCTTTGCTTGGCACATCACCCACCTGTGCAATGGCTATGGACACATTTTGTACGCCGCCCTCGGCAGCCTGACCCTCGTCTGATCCGCATCCTGCCAGCAAACCTGTCACCAGTGCCAGTGTGCTCAAGACAGCTACGGCTTTCTTTTTTGTTGCTTTCATAACATGAAAACCTCCCTTTTTTTATGCAGTCATACTGAACTGACTTCGAACCATGTGCCGATTCAACCTTTCACCGAACCCAGCATCACTCCTTTTGCAAAGTGCTTTTGCAGGAATGGGTATACCAGCATAATCGGGATCGTGGAGAACACGATAACGGCCATGCGAATGGTAAGCGGCTGGATTTCTGTCTCTTCGATACTCGTGTCTCCGATTCGGCTCTGTGCCAGAATGACAATCTCACGTAGCCAGACTTGGACAGGCCACTTCTCACTATCGTTGATATAGATAACAGCGCTGAAGAAACTGTTCCAGTGGGCCACCGCGTAAAAGAGTGAAAATGTCGCCATGGCTGGCATGGACAACGGCAGTACAATCCGGAACAATACGCTGACATCGTTACATCCATCAATTTTGGCTGCATCCTCCAGCTCGTCGGGAATGGCCTGGAAGAAGTTTTTCAGTACGATCAAGTTAAATGCACTAATAGCGGTTGGCAGCATCAGTGACCATAACGTATCCGTCAGGTGCAAGGATTTCACGACAAAGTATGTTGGAATCATCCCGCCACTGAAGAGCATCGTGAACAATACACCGAGCAATATGGGTTGGCGTCCACGCAAATATCTTCTGGAGAGCGGATACGCCATAAGTGATGTAAACAGCAGGTTAATGAAGGTACCGATCACGGTAATATAGACCGATACACCCAGACTGCGAATCAAAGTATCTGTAGAGAAAATGTAACGGTACGCGGCCAGAGAGAACTCTTTTGGAAAAAGAATGAATCCTCCCTTAGCCACTTCATGCGGACTGGTAAACGAGACGGCCAAAATATAAATGAACGGGATGACCGTCACAATTCCAATCAACAGCAGCAAGCCGTGATTGAGAAAATCAAAGATCCGGTTGCCCCACGTTTTATCCTGTTGCATTTTAATGTTCACTCCTGTCTGGTGAAGAACGTCTACTCCCGAGGGTTAGTAGACGCCTTCCTCCCCGAATTTTTTGGCCAGCGTATTGGCACCAAGAACAAGCGCCAGCCCGACAACCGATTTGAACAACCCGACAGCAGCGCTGTAACTGTACTGTGCCTGGGTAAGACCCTTCGTGTACACGTAGGTATCAAATACCTCGCCCACATCCCGGTTTGTCGGAGTTAGCATCAGGAAGATCTGTTCAAAGCCTGTATCCAGGAAATTTCCCAGACGCAGAATGAGCAAAATGACGATGGTACTGCGAATGGCCGGCAACGTAATGTGCCAGGTTTGGCGCCACCGATTGGCACCATCAATCCGTGCAGCTTCATAGAGCTGTGTATCAACACCGGAAAGCGCCGCCAGGAAGATAATTGTGCCCCAACCAACTTCTTTCCAGATGGATTGTCCAACAATCATCGTTCGGAACCAACCGGGTTCAAGCAGGAACGCCACTTTTTGTCCAGTCAGGTTATAGAGCAATTCATTAATCGCACCACCCTCAGTTGTGAACAGCATGTAGAACACACCGACAACAACAACCCAGGAAACAAAGTGTGGAACATAAACAAGTGTTTGTACAAATCGTTTGAACCGTTCACGGCGAACTTCATTCATCATGAGTGCCAGTACAATCGGCAGTGGGAAAAAGAACACGATGTTATAAATGGCAAGTAAAAACGTATTTCGAAATAATGTCCAGAACTGCGGTTCTCCGAAGAAACGCTGGAAATGTTTGAACCCTACCCAGTCACTTCCCAAGATGCCCTTGTAAGGCGTGTAATCCTGAAAAGCCATCGTGATGCCATACATGGGTATGTATTTGAAAATAACAAAGTAAAGCACACCCGGTATTAACATGATATACAGCCACCGGTTTTTGATAATGTCCCTCCACAGCAGGTTTTTGTCACTGCGGGTAGCGGGCCGTGTTCGAGCCGCCGTTTCGGCTTTCATATTGTCTTCCTCCCCACATTGGAAACGATTACAAAATATCACTTCCTGAATTCATGTCTTCATTGTGGAGGATAAACGAATGACTGGCTATCGTCTCGTTTTAGCCTTTTGTTTTCCCTTATGTAGC
Source organism: Paenibacillus sp. FSL H7-0940 (assembly GCF_037979415.1). NCBI lineage: Bacteria > Bacillati > Bacillota > Bacilli > Caryophanales > Paenibacillaceae > Paenibacillus > Paenibacillus sp. FSL H7-0940. The sequence continues at coordinate 252,758 of NZ_CP150280.1, read as the reverse complement.
AAGGCTTTAGCCAATTTCCCCCACAAAATCTAAAGGTGAAATGAACTGCTTTCAACCTCCATATTCCTGTCTTAACTTCATGGAGAAAAGCGGTCTTCTTCCTTCATCCAAACATAAAAAAGCCTGCCTGCCATGGCGGGCAGAGCAGGTTTGTTTTATCGCTGCTGTTCCCGGTACTTGCCGGGGGTTGTTCCTGTAATTTTGCGAAACGTACGGATAAATGCGGTTGGGTTGGTATAGTTTAATTTCTCGGCAATCTCCGATATTTTAAGATTTGTTGTTTGCAGCCAGGTCTTTGCTTTTTCCATACGATACTCTGCGAGATATTCCGTAAAATTGACTCCTGCTTCCTTCTTGAATACCCGACTTAGGTAAACAGGGTGAAAATTAAGCTCAGCGGCACAGGCTTCCAGCGATAATTCACGATCATAACGTTCCTCAATCAAACGAATCATACGTCTCGCAATATTCATGTATTGGGACTCTTCCTGCTCTCGCCAGAAACGGATGACGGGCAAGAACAGCCGCTTGCGGAACCAATTGGTCATTTCGTCCAATGTGGACAACTTCAGCAAATGTGACATCGATGCTTTTTCACCCAGTACTTCAGCTACATCCCCGCCCTGCTCCTGCACAAGCTGATATACACGAGACAATAACTGAACCATAATGACGGGGTATTCACTGAAATGAAGCTTTTTGTCTGCAAGCAGTCCCAAATATTGCTTAAAGTAGGCGTCCGTCTTCTCCTCATCTCCTTGCTTGAGCGCAGACGCAAGCTGATCCTCGATCATACGTAACTGGGTATACAACGCGGCTTCCATCTGACCACGTGGCTGTATATCCTCGTAATGCAAAATAATACGGCTGCCCAGACTGACCCGGCCTTGCAGAGCCTCTCGGCTCTCCTGAACCGCTCTTGGCGTATCGCCAATACAAGAGTAGTAACGACTGATGCCGATACTTACGGGCAGATTAAGATAAGTTACGACACGTTCACGAATCCAGTCTGCCTGGGTATGCATCCATTCCTTCAGCTGCACCTCATCCGTCAGTTCGGAGGCAAGTACGGTGACCTGAGCATCATCCAGCATGACCGGGGTGAACCGAACTGCCGAAGGAAGGAGCTCACCTACCATATTGTTGACAGCAAACAGCAGCAGATCGCGATCCTGTTCCTCATATCGGGTCCCTTCCAAGGTATCGATCTGGAGCATGAGTACACCAAGACTCGCCCAGCCTGTCGGGAAATCGTACAATTCTCCCTGATATCTGAAATCTTCTTCCGAGATTTTACCTGTCAGCAGTTTGGTCATAAAAAACTCCTGGAGGTGCACATGCTGCCCCTTCATCTGCTCACGCATCGTTTTCTCCGAACTGAACAAGGTTGACAATTGCTCCTCAATATAGATAAATTCATCTTGACGGCGTCCTGACGGGGCAACTGGGGAATCCAAACCCTTCGTAAATTGCAGCAGTCTGGAGATTGGTGAGTACATCCGCCGACTGCCGTATATGGCGAACAATCCCGTTACACACAACATGACCAGTGTAGCGATACCGGTAACCAATGCAATTTTCTGTGACTGGGCCGTGATCTGTCCAAGAGATACAACGGACACGTATAACCAGCCATTGAGCGGAGATTGCCTATAGCTAACCGCCACTTGATTACCTTCAACCTCCGCACTGAAGAAACCCTCTGGCTGGCCCGTCGTTTGCACCATTTCCTGAATTTCCTTATTCAGCGCGTCATATTTCCCGCCTTGCTGCATATCGTTCAGAAAATACTTCTGCTCCCGATCCAGAACGTACATATCTCCAGAATTCGTATTTCGGCTCAAGTATGTACTCAGTTCCGTATCGGCGATATCAATTACAAGAAATCCCTTTGGTTTCACATTGGTTGGTATCATCGGGATTTTGAATACCATACTGACCACATTATCCGATGATATAAGAGCAGGTGCCTGTTCGGGTGTTAGTTCACCCATACCTGCTGACACAGGTACACTTTCTTTGGCTGAACTGGCATTCTGAGTGACCCAGAACAGGCTGTTGGTATAACTTAGGTAGGAGCCAATTCGGTCTCGAATGCTGAAATCATCCAATTTGCCAAAAGAACGCATCGAAACGACCCAATCTTCATCCAGATTAACCAGATAGGCTTGGTCAATGTTCGTAACCGCTTGCAAGTTGTTAAAACCGGAGGTCAGATCACGAATCTCCTGAAACTCGCTGCTGTCTAGTGGTTTCTTCATCGCTTGTAGTACCAAGGGCGAATTAACATACTGGATGGAGGATAATTGCAGGCTGCGCAGAACTTGTTCCACCCTCATTTGGGTCTGATGCAATATCTGAAGATTGCTCTCACGCACTTTCTGTTCAATGTCACGTGATGCAATCGTATACGAGACCGAACCAATAACAATGACCGGAAGGGCTCCGAGGATCAGGGTAAAACAGAGCAAACGCAGTAAATACTTCGGCAAGAAGAGCATCCTCCTTTATACGTATGTTTATTAAAATAAATCGCTTTCATTGGATTATTTTACTATTGTTATTTTAAAACCCATTCTTATTCAAGTCCACTCATTTATTCTAAAGGTTGACTTCAAACCAATTTCCAGTTTATATTGGTTGCATATTCCTCAATCAAAGGAGAGATTTTTAATGTCGGTGAATGTTCTTAACTAACCAAGTTTCATATTCAGGAGTTTGGCCTTTCATTGCGCTTGTGCCCATATGGCATACGTGTGTTTCATGATGCGCCAGATCCCTGTACTTAGTTAAGAACAGCGGATATCATAAATCGCCTCCGGGATTGTAATTGTCCGGGTCTATTTCCGCGCTGAGTTCAGCGCGGATTTTTTAATATAGACCTGTAGTGGACTTTGCTTTCCCATACGTTTAGGGCGGAGAATGACGTTTGTTCATTCTCCGCCCTTTTTGCGTTTTCCAGGAATATGTTTCAGCGCGTCAACTGAAATCCCAATTCAAATTCAAGGAGAGATTACGCATGAATGAGAACACATTAAACAGTTTGGGCTATCCACAAATTCAAAAAAATGTTGCAGACTGCGCCCTGTCTTATCTGGGCAAACGTTATGCGAGAGAACTAAAACCGATGGTAGATGCTCACCTGATCGAGATTCGCCTGGAAGAAACAGCAGAAGCTGCTGCGTTGATTCGCTTCGGGGCCAGCATCCCCCTCCCTTCACTCGACGGAATGGAAACCATTATGGATCTGCTTGGCACCGGTTATCTATTCAGTGAACGCGACTTCAGTCATCTCGCTCAGTTCCTGCGAAGCTGTGCACAACTTATGAAATACATGGAGGGCAAATCCGGGGCCGCTCCCACTGTCAGTCGTTATGCAGCATCCATGATTCTGATCGAACCTTTGCTGAGTGAGATCGAGCGCTGCATCCATAGTGGACGCATTCAGGATCAGGCAAGCAAAGAATTGATTCGAATTCGTAAAAAAATAACGGTGAATGCGGAACGCATGAAACGAAAACTTGATTCTCTGGTGAGTAAACATCGCTCCATTATGCAGGAATATGTCATCAGCCAACGGGGAGGAAGAACGGTGCTGCCCATTAAGAAAGAGTTCCGTAAACAGGTGAAAGGCAGTGTGCTGGATGAATCGGGGAGCGGGCAAACCGTGTATATTGAACCCGTTGAATTAGTAAGTCTGCAGATGGAATTGGCTGCTCTACAAGCCGAGGAGTCCCGAGAGGAGATGAGAATTCTCGGTGATTTAACCTCTCTGGCCGAATCGTATAACCGTGAAATCGCCCTCAACACCGAAACGGTAGGTGTATTGGACTTCCTGTTTGCCAAAGCCAAATATGCGGCCACCATGGATGGGCGTACCGTTCGAGTCAATACTCAGGGCCACATTAACCTTCAACGTGCACGTCATCCGTTCATGGGTTCTTCCATGGTTCCCCTTGATTTTGCAATCGGAAGAACATACTCGTCGCTCATTATTACTGGCCCGAATACCGGGGGGAAAACGGTCGCACTCAAAACACTTGGCTTGTTAACCCTGATGATGCAATCGGGTTTGCTTATTCCGGTGGAGGAAGGTGGCGAGATGGCTGTTTATAACGAGGTAGCGGTTGATATTGGTGACGGGCAGAGTTTGGAACAAGCGCTCAGTACATTCTCTGCACATATTCGCAATATGATTGGCATACTGGAACAGGCGAATACATCAACTCTGGTGCTCATTGATGAGATGGCCTCCGGCACAGATCCCGGTGAAGGTGTTGGACTTTCTATCGCCATGCTGGAGGAACTTCACAGCCGCGGAGCAACCGTTGTGGCGACAACACATTTTGGTGAGATCAAACACTTTGCTGCTGCCACGCCAGGATTCGAAAATGCCCGGATGGAATTTGACACCGTTTCTCTCCAGCCGCTGTATCGATTGCGTATCGGAGAAGCTGGTGAGAGCTATGCTTACTCCATCGCATTAAAGCTGGGCATGCCACAGCGAATTATCGAGCGATCCAAGTCCCTGTCCGATCAAAATATTTCGAGAGATCGTACATTAGGGTTCACGTCACCTCCTTTGGAAACACCGGCCCTGACGCCTGCAAAATCGATTGCAGAATCAGTCAGCCCAGCAGAGTTATCCAGGAAGAACCAGTCGAAACAGTCAAAGGATTCAATCGGTCTCCACAAAAAAACAACACCCAGAGAGTCAGATACCCCTGCTCCTGCCAAAAATTTTCGCAAAGGGGATCGGGTGTATGCGGCCTATCTCAATCAGTCGGGCATCGTCTGTGATGTCGAGGATAGCCGTGGAAATATCGGGGTCATGCTGCGAGGACGCAAAGTCAAAATCCATAAGAAACGCCTGACCCTGCATATATCTGCCAATGAGCTTTATCCGGGTGACGATTATGATTTGGACATTGTGCTAGAAACAAAGGAAAATCGTAAGAAGCGTAAGTTGATGGGACGCAAACATGTGGAAGGCCTACAGATCGAATTACCGTCTGAAGAGTAGCCGATGGGAGAAACAGATGTGGTGAACTGGAAGTCATATATACAGAGTGAAATCCATAATCACCGGCGTATTTCTGTTATACTGGGACCAGTATGTTCAACTTCAGCTCGTAGCTATTCCACAGGGAGGGAAGAACTGAATGTCTGTAGAACAAGACGATCAAGAGCACATCCATATCGATGTTCTTGTCTGCCCGTTATGCGGGGAAGCTAATCGCTGTTCCTATGCCGAAGGACATCCTCATTCGGAATGCTGGTGTAACCGGGCTACTTTCCCCGAAGGTGTATTTGACCGCATTCCGGCAGAGCAGCGCCGAAAATCGTGCATATGTCAACGCTGTTTGGATGACTATGCCAATAAAAGCCAACCAAAAGAAGAGCCACACAGTTAACAACTGTATGGCTCTTCTTCATTATGTCTCATCTATACTATTAGCTTACAGCCATTGCTCTTACATTTGGTTATACTGGGCAACAGCCTGTTCAAGCACCGGATGATGCTCATCCATGGACGTATAATGGTGGAGCGCAGCTGTAATCCCCTTCTGGCGGATCATGTTCTGTAGTTCAACTGCTTCCGGATCATCGGAGACATCGAACTTGCAGGCTGCTGCCATGCCCATAGCCAGATAGGTCGTTTCGCTTCCATCCGCATATGCCTGAAGGGCCGGGCGAACCAGACGATCATTCGGAGACAACTTACGCAGCGGGGAACGACCAACACGAGTAACCTCATCGGTAAGATACGGGTTGACAAACCGTCCCAATATTTTGACAATATACTGCTCATGTTCTTCCGGGTTGAATGCAAAACGCTTCACTAGAACTTTTCCAGTTTCCTGCAAAGCACCGTATACAATCGATTTCACCTTTTCATCAGCAATAGCCTTCTGAATCGTGTCATACCCGTGCACATTACCGATATATGCTGCAACGCAGTGTCCTGTATTAACAGTGAACAGCTTCCGTTCGATATACGGCTCCAGATCATCGACATATACAATGCCCTCAACCGGTTTGAATGCAGGAGCCATCTGGGAACGGTCCACCACCCACTCGTAAAAAGGCTCCACCTGTACATGCAACGGATCTTCATGATGCTGAATAGGCACAATTCGGTCTACGGCCGAGTCTGGAAAATAGACATACTGATCTGCAAGGGAACGTACCTCTTCATTGAGCAGAGCATATACATGCTCTTTCAATTGTGTACTGGCTCCAATGGCGTTCTCGCAAGCGATAATGTGAAGCGGGTTTTGTGCCGGACCGGAATTCAGTCTTTTTTCCAGTCCCTTTGCAATACCTGGTGCAATATGTTTCAGCACGCCCACACCCACTGCGGTTGTAATTAGATCAGCTTCCACCACGGTTTGGGCAACCGTCTCCAGCTGGGTTCCATCGATTGCATTTACACCTGTGACGGTCTCCTGATCCTTGCTCTCGTTAGCCAGTTCCACCGTATATTGCCCCCGTTGCTGGAGAGCTGTTACCAAGGTTTGATTCACGTCAGAGAAAATCACCTCATACCCTGCACGGGAGAGAATCAATCCGATAAACCCGCGTCCAATGTTACCTGCGCCAAAGTGTAAGGCCTTCATAGCTCCATTTCACTTTCCAGAATAGCAATAACTTCTTCGGCTGTTTTCGCCAGACGCAGGGCCTCCATATTCTCATCCTCAGCACAGATCACCGCGATGCTAGTCAAGATCTCCATATGTTCCCCGCCTTGAGCCGCGATACCAATGACCATATAAGCTTTTTCTTCGCCAAAATCAACACCCTGTGGATACTGAATGACAGAGATACCTGTGGATAAAATGAAAGCTTTGGACTCCTTTGTACCATGCGGAATAGCCAGACCGTTCCCTACATAGGTCGAGACAATCTCTTCACGTTCAATCATCTTCTCAATGTAATCAGCGGTAATATGTCCCGCATCCTTCAAAATCTGCCCTGCCATGCGAATCGCTTCGTATTTGTCCTGAGCCGTCGCATTCATGATGACTTTATCTGTTGTTAACATACTCATAATGGTTGACCTCCAATTTCGGTTTTACTGCGATAAAATCCTACCAGTTCCTGGGACAGGTAATGAATGAGTTCATCCCTGATTCCCTTTTCCAGCAATGTAATCATTTCTTCCTGTAATAACAGGGCGCTGATCTCACTGAGAACCTCCAGGCTTTCCTTGGATAATTCTCGGGGACCAAGCATCAAGAGGACATGGGTAACTTCTGCGGGATCATCCGGCGTACAGAGGAGTGGCTCAGTGAGCTGAAACAAGCTAATGGACGGCCTGTAGATTCCCTCACTGCGTGTATGAAACAGCGCAAGTCTTGTACCGGGAATCTTCTGACTCCCCACTGCTTCACGTGCCTCCAACCGTTTTGCGATCTCCCCCGGTTCCTTCAGCACACCAGATCCATGGAGTACGTTGCACATCGCATATACGGTTTTATAGAAACCGATATCTTGGTTATCCAGCGGATACACCTGAAACTTGCCAATAATTCGGACGATTTCAACTAAAATAGCTTCCAGTCCATCCGGGTCGGAGTAACGACTTGTCGTCTGAACCTCTGCTTCACGGGGTTTATTATGCTGTCGTTGTAATGTTGTTGTTCGGATAAAATGACGCAGACTTTCGCTCTCTTCTGCTGTGAGCAATGGACTCACTTTGTAATACTGATGCTCATCCATCGGCAGATCAACAGTGGATAACACCAGATCATATTGATCTGTAGGGATCCGGGCAGCTTCATACCAGGACACGCTATCCATGATCCGAATCTCGGGAATCTCCTTGGACAGTCGGCTGGAAAGCATACGTGATGACCCAATTCCGCTTGTACATACGATGATCGCCCTGATCTCCCGTTTCAATGCACGTAACCTCTCGATGGAAGCCCCAAAATGCATGACCAGGAAACCAATTTCCTCATCCGGAACGTCTGTGCCTGGCCAAGCTTGCCCTACAGATTTTTTGACATCTTCAAAAAGTGAATCATAATCCTTGCGAATCTGCTGCAGTAGCGGATTACGAATTATCTGTTGCCCTTCAATCCGCTCCATGACAGGTTGCATATGACCAAGCAGACCTTCACGAAGCAAACGATCCTCATGAAAGGCGTAATGCGTTCTCGCCTGCATCTGATCAATCAGTGAATGTACCCTGTCCAGTAAAATTAAATCGTCTATTGGCAACAGCCGCGAAGAATGAATCCGCTGCTCTGTCTCAACTAATAGTCTGTGAAAATAAGCTTGCTCATCTTGGGAGAATGTCAGCCCCAGCTGGGTCGATAACACACCACACAAGCGGGAAGCCATATAAGGTGGAACCTTCATCTCATCCTGCTCTGCGACTTCATCTCCCTTGTTCTCCAGGGGAGGTATACGGCCAATGCCAAAGCCTTTACGAATACGTACAACCGCTACGGATAATTGAATCAGCAACTTCATGTATTGGCGTTCCGGGATGTTCTCCAGCCATTCGATATCTGGTTGCCATAACGCATTTTCGACCGTAAGTACATCACCATGTCCAATCATATCCAACAATTTTTGGTTTACGATGGAGCCCCCTTGTTCAGGTTGTCTTCCGAACAGGTCGGATTCATCCAAAAATTCGAGAGCAAGTGCAGCTATGGCTGTGCGATGAATCGTCTCACTTCCGTTAATCTTGACGCCATATCCACGTCTGCGAACCAGCTTTAGTCCCGCCTGACGAATCCGTGACTCCAGATCGTCCAGATCAGTGGTTACGGTTGATACGGTCACTTTCAGATCCGAAGCCAAGGCGAGTAACTTTACAGGCTCCGGTTCATCCAGCAGGATGCAAAGCATGAAGAGCTTACGCTCTTCTGGCGTAAACTCTACATATTCTTTACCCTCTAGTTGCTGGCGCAATACAGCCAGATCATCGGAACTGGCATCGATTCGGATACCGGTTCCTGATTTTTTTTCCAGCTTCATGCCCAAAGGTTCAAGCCATTGTTCAATCATTTGCAGCTCCCGGTGAACCGTTCGGGTACTGACCTTTACTTCAACGGCGATTTCGCCGGCAGTTACTTCATGTGGATGCTCCAGCAGGAACTCCACGATTTCACGTTGTCTTTTGGTAATACTCATATCTCAGCCTCCGGCTCAGGGAAAACAAATGCGTGCAATTACTTCAGACGTTCAACGAGCGCATCGTATTCCGGGCTTTTTAGGAAGTTGTCGATGGATATATGTTCTGCGTTCGGCGCAACGGAGCGGGCACGATCGGTCAATACTTGTTGTGTGATCACCACGTCTGCATCCGGCGGGATATCACTGATAGCCGTATTGGTCACCGTAACGTCAATCCCCTCTGCCTTCATCTTCTTGCGTAGAATGGAAGCACCCATGGCACTTGACCCCATGCCTGCATCACAGGAGAAGACAATTTTCTTCACGTCTGTTTTGACGGTAGAAGAAGCCATATCTGCGGCTCTGTCTGCTTCACGTTGATTAGCCGTAATACCAGCGTTTGGCAGGGTTCCTTGACTCTTCATGTCTTTCATCCGACTGGATGCGGACTCCAGATCTTCGTCCTTTTGTTTACCCGTTTTCAGCAACACTGCTGCAACCAGGAAAGAAACGACGGCTGCTACAAGCACCCCTGCGAACATCGGTAGGTATCCACCTTTTGGTGTTAAGAAGAAATACGCGATAATACTACCCGGTGATGGTGCTGAAACAAGTCCTGCTCCGGTGAGCATGAATGTTAATGTACCTGCGACGCCACCCGCAATTGCAGCAAGAATCAGAATCGGTCTCATCAGAATGTAAGGGAAGTAGATCTCATGAATTCCCCCGAAGAAATGAATGATTACGGCACCCGGTGCAGAAGATTTGGCCATTCCGCGTCCGAAGAAACAGTAAGCAAGTAAGATACCAAGTCCCGGACCCGGGTTTGATTCAAGCATGTATAATACGGATTTCCCTAATTCTCTCGCTTGATCTGTTGCAATTGGTGTAAGAATCCCGTGGTTGATTGCATTGTTCAGGAACAATACTTTACCTGGTTCAATGATTAGGTTGACCAGCGGCAGCAAACCAAGATTCATTAAGCCCTGTACACCGGCAGATAATACTTTGCTAATCGCTTCTACAGCAGGCCCGATGCCCAGTAGCGCAAAAATTCCCAAGATCCCGCCAATAATACCGGCTGAGAAGTTGTTAACAAGCATTTCAAATCCGGCTTTAACTTTACCTTCAATGGATTTATCAAACTTTTTAATGATCCATGCTGCCAGTGGTCCGGCAATCATGGCACCGAGGAACATCGGAATATCACTACCCACGATGACCCCGATGGTCATAATGGCACCCACGACACCACCACGCTGACCATGCACCATCGTACCCCCGGTGTAACCAATTAACAGTGGCAGCAAATATTTGATCATCGGATCGACTAGCTGCGCAAGCGTCTCGTTAGGGAACCAGCCTGTTGGAATGAACAGAGCCGTAATTAATCCCCAGGCGATGAACGCTCCCATATTCGGCATGACCATACCACTCAGGAATCGGCCAAAACGCTGAACACCTACCCGTAGCCCACCTTTGGAATTGGACGATTGGTCCAAATTACTCATTGTATTATCCTCCTTGGATCAAGTGATTATGATTTATGAAAGGGGTATCATTTCTCCCCTGCTGTAATCCTAAGCGAGAATGCTCTCCTGTTCAATGAAATGAAAGCGTACTTTCGTCATGAACAATGATGACAACATTAGGTTATGTAATCGTTTTACTTGATGCATAATGGCTGAACCCATTGGTACACAAGGATTTTCTTGCCTATGACTTTTGTCATTTCCAGAATCATTTTCTAAACTATAGCTTGGTCCAATCAGGTGATTTACATCCACAATCTGCTTCATTCCACATTCAAAACCATTCTTGGAAAGCACAAAAAACCTGTGCAAGCATCCGGCTCACACAGGTCGAAACAATATGAAGCTCATATCATTTAATTATAAAATATATGTTAATAAGTACAAGTTCGTTGATACTATTCTTCCGTATGTTTCCGATACGCGTCTGCATTCATCAATGTAGACAATGCTGCTGTCAGATCTCCCTCAACACGGATCTCAATCATCCAGCCTTCCTCGTAAGGAGAGCTGTTCACAAGTTCAGGGGAGTCCTGCAACGAATCATTCACCGCAATGATTGAACCAGTGACGGGAGAGAACAAGTCCGACACCGTTTTAACCGATTCGATCGTTCCAATGCTGTCCTCTGCTTTTACATTGGTTTCAAGGTCAGGCAATTCCACAAACACAATGTCACCCAGCTGATGCTGCGCGAACTCGGTAATGCCAATACGTACAGTATCCTCCCCTACGGTTTGCACCCATTCGTGCTCTTCACTGTACAGGAAATCACTTTTCAATTCGCTCATCGATATCCGCCTCGCTTTTCATTAATGAGTACATGCGTTCTTTGACCTTAACCTTTTTCCCAGAACATAGCGTATGATATTTTTGAATCAAATGTCAAGATACCTCACAATTTATTTGCTGAACACCTCTAAATCCTGTAACCGGATTACACTCTTTCTTCATATACTGGTGAATATTAGAATAGTAAGCGTAGTCTTTTTAAATACACGAACAATAAAATAAAAACTAAATTAAATATTCGGTTTTAAATCATTATCTATGATATCGTTCTTGACATCGGTAGTGGATTCACGTTTTAATGAAAGGAGTAAATATGTTTATTGGACTATGTTATACCCGCGGATGAATGTAAAGGGAGAGATTACCCGTGACACCCGATTCGGGATGTACATGAGGTAACGCCGAAGGAGTAAACCACCGATAAGCGGAGGTGAATCTCTCAGGCAAAAGGACTTTTACGGGACGCAACTCTGGAGAGCATCTATTCGCCCTGTGCGGGCGTTATGATCACCCAAGGGGAAACCTGCTGCACAACGCAGCGGGGTAACTCTCAGGTACAAGGGACAGAGCCTTAGAATACAGCGTGCTACTTGGCATGCCGATTCTTTGGCCTGTCCTTTTCCTTTTTCCCAAAAAACGAAAAACAGGATGTAGAATGGCGCTGCCATAGCTGCCTTACCATACTTATGTGATGAAAATATCTAGCTGAAAATTTAAAAATACCCTGGTTCATTGATCCACGATTGTATATCCGGCCGGCTGACGGCCCATGACGAGGTGATTTGATGTCTGATTTGCTTAGAACACCACTCTTCCCACTATATCAGCAATATGAAGGCGTACGGTGCATTGATTTTGGAGGCTGGGAGCTTCCCGTACAATTTAGCGGAATCCAGAAAGAACATGAAGCGGTACGCGAGCGTGCTGGACTGTTTGATGTATCCCATATGGGCGAATTCACTGTACAGGGTGAGCAGGCTGAAGTTTTTTTGCAACAAATGATGACTAATGATGTGACCACGCTGGTTCCCGGTCAAGCCCAGTACACCCTGATGTGTTATCCAGATGGCGGTGTGGTGGATGATCTGCTCGTGTATAAGCTGGAAGATCAGCATTATATGCTTGTGGTTAACGCCTCCAACATCGACAAGGATTGGGCGTGGCTGCAAGAGCACTTGATCCCCGGCGTAAGTATGACCAACGATTCGGAGCAGACGGCGCTACTCGCCTTGCAAGGTCCACTGGCTGTAGACATTATCGGGAAAGTTACAGATACGGATGTAAGCTCGATTGAACCGTTTCGTTTTGTGCAGGATGCTGAAGTATGTGGAGTAAAATTACTGTTGTCCCGTACCGGTTATACCGGTGAAGATGGCTTTGAGCTATATGTTCCTGCAGATCAGGCCGCTGTGGTCTGGAATGGGTTAATGCAAGCCGGTGAAGGTCACGGACTTGTACCGACAGGCCTCGGTGCTCGGGATACACTGCGCTTTGAAGCAAAGCTCCCTCTGTATGGACAGGAATTGTCGGCAACCATCTCTCCGCTTGAAGCTGGTGTTGGCATGTTTGTGAAGCTGAATGCCGGACCTTTTATAGGACACGAAGCCTTGTTACAGCAAAAAACTAACGGGCCCGCCCGCAAACTGGTCGGCATCGAAGTGTTGGAGCGCGGTATTCCCCGCCCCCACTATCCGATTTACGCCGAAGGCGTACAGATTGGTGAAGTGACAACAGGCACGCAATCACCTACATTGAAGCGTAATCTGGGGCTTGCCCTCATCGACAGCAAATACGCTGCGCTGGGAACCCCGCTTGAGATTGAGATCCGCGGCAAGAAACTAAAAGCCGAGGTCGTGAAGACCCCTTTTCATAAACGGACACGTACGTCGAAGACACCTACTCAAGGAGCTGATCAAGCATGAGCAAGCACCGTTACATTCCCATGACTGAACAAGATCAGAGCGCCATGCTCGCAACCATCGGTGTGGATACGCTGGAGGATCTGTTTCAGGACATTCCAAAAGAGATCCGTTATCAGGGCGAGCTGCCCGTATCCTCCAAACTTGATGAATATGCGCTGACACGTCACATGTCCAAACAAGCCGGCGCCAACGCCAATTTCGAAACACACGCCAGCTTCCTCGGCGCTGGCATATATGATCATCATGTTCCTTCCGTCATCAATCATGTCATTTCCCGTTCCGAGTTTTACACTGCCTACACACCTTATCAGCCTGAGATCAGCCAAGGTGAACTACAGGCCATTTTCGAATTTCAATCCTACATCTGTGAATTAACCGGTATGGCTGTAGCCAATGCCAGCATGTATGACGGCGCAACAGCTTTTGCGGAAGCCGGTAATCTCGCCGCAGCAGCAACACGTCGCAAACAGCTTATCGTATCCCGTACCGTTCATCCGGAAGCCCGTCAGGTATTGCAGGCATATGCGCACGGACTCCGTCTGGAGATTGTCGAGATTGGTTATAAGGATGGCGTCACTGATTGGGATGCCCTGCAAGCAGCCATATCCGACGATACCGCTGCTGTCATGATCCAGAGTCCGAACTTCTTTGGTGCCGTGGAAAATGTGAAGCAGGCTGCCGACCTCGTGCATGCGCACAAGGGCCTGCTCGTTGTAAGTGCCAACCCGCTATCGCTGGGTCTGCTGGAAGCCCCAGGCAAGCTGGGTGCCGACATCGTTGTAGGTGATGCGCAGCCCCTCGGCATCGCCGCTTCACTCGGCGGTCCAACATGCGGATATTTCGCTGTATCCCAGCCTCATATGCGCCGAATTCCTGGCCGAATCGTAGGCCAGACCACGGATCGCAACGGCAAGCGTGGTTTTGTACTCACACTGCAAGCACGTGAACAGCATATCCGCCGCGAAAAGGCGACATCCAACATCTGTTCCAACCAAGCTTTGCTTGCACTCAGCGCATCTGTGTATATGTCCATCATGGGTAAACTGGGTATGATCGATGTCGCGGATCTGAATTTGCAAAAGAGTCATTACACCCTGAATACATTAACTGCAATTCCTGGAGTTAGCCTTACTTTTAATGCACCAACATTTAATGAATTCGTGATTAAACTTCCTGAAGGAACAGACGTGAATGCTCTTCAGTTGAAACTGCTGGATGCGGGCTTTATTGGTGGCTACGAACTTGGACGTGATTATCCGGAGCTTGCCGGACATATGCTGATTGCTGTTACAGAACGGCGCACTAAGGAAGAGATTGACGAATTCGCACGAGCATTGGAGGGATCGCTGTGACTCAGGAAACGACGACAACGACAACATCGGTACAAGGACAATCGGAAGCGAGTACAGCTGTCTCCACTTCGGCTCAATCTGTGTTAGAAAAATTCAACGCACAGACCTTATCTCCTGCTTCGGAACAATCATTGATTTTTGAACTCAGCAGCCCTGGACGTGTCGCTTATTCCTTGCCAGAATGTGACGTTCCTCGCCAGTCTGCCGATACGTTGATTCCCCGGGAAATGCTCCGTTCGGAAGCAGCGGCACTGCCGGAAGTGTTTGAGGTAGATGTTATTCGACACTATACCGCTCTGTCCCGCCGCAACTTCGGCGTAGATAACGGATTCTATCCACTGGGCTCTTGTACGATGAAATACAATCCAAAGATTAATGAGGATGTTGCCCGTTATAACGGTTTTGCCAAAATCCATCCGTACCAGCACGAATCCAGCATTCAAGGTGCACTAGAACTGTTATATACGTTGCAAAACGACCTTGCAGGTCTGACAGGTATGGACGCTGTGACCTTGCAACCAGCCGCTGGTGCCCATGGAGAATGGACTGGACTTATGATGATTCGTGCCTACCACGAAGGTCGTGGCGAACAACGTACCAAAGTCATCGTGCCTGATTCCTCTCATGGTACCAACCCGGCAAGTGCAACCGTTGCAGGATTTGAGACTGTGACAATTCCGTCCCGTGCAGACGGACTGGTCGATCTGGACGCGCTCCGTGCGGCCGTTGGTTCCGATACGGCAGCATTGATGCTGACCAACCCGAATACACTTGGTTTGTTCGAGAAAGACATTCAGGAGATTGCATCCATCGTACACCAGGCTGGTGGCTTGTTGTATTACGACGGAGCCAACTCCAATGCCATTATGGGCATTACACGTCCGGGTGATATGGGCTTTGACGTGGTGCATCTGAACTTGCACAAAACGATGAGTACACCTCATGGCGGTGGTGGACCAGGTGCCGGACCAGTTGGTGTGAAGAATCGCCTGATTCCATTCCTGCCTAAACCAATGGTGATCAAGAATGATGATGGTATGTATGCATTCGATCGTGAAGGCGATCAATCCATTGGCCGGGTGAAAGCCTACTACGGTAACTTCGGTATATTGGTACGTGCCTATGCCTACATTCGTACCTATGGACCGGAAGGATTGCGCCGTGTATCTGAATGTGCGGTACTCAATGCTAACTATATGATGGCCCGTCTCGCACCTTACTACGAGATTCCGTATCCGGGTGTATGCAAACATGAATTTGTCATGTCTGGTCGGGGGTTGAAGCAATACGGTGTACGCACACTTGACGTTGCCAAACGATTGCTTGATTTTGGATATCACCCACCTACGGTGTACTTCCCGCTCAACGTGGAGGAATGCATCATGATCGAGCCGACAGAAACCGAAAGTAAAGAAACGTTGGATGGATTCATTGATACGATGATACGGATTGCCAAAGAAGCGGAAGAGACACCTGAATTAGTCCTGAACGCACCTTATGGCACACCGGTTACTCGACTCGATGAGACTACCGCAGCCCGCAAACCTGTACTGAACTGCGCTTGCAGTTAAAACTAAGTGAGTTTCTTATCCATGCTCTTGCTGATGTTAACTACACCAGTAAGAGCATTTTTTTGGCTAGACATTACAGGACTTTTCCCTCGTACTCTCCTTTATTTCCTATACATCTACGCAACAAAAAAAGCCGATATCCACAATGAATCGCGGATATCGGCAAAATCGCTACATCAATGCAGCTTATTATCGGAAAAAGAAAAAACCTCAAATCCGGAGGAAACCCCGGCAAAATTACGCTTTAATGCTTTGAACCAATTCAACAACTTGTTCAGCTGTTTGCATATCCAGAGCTTTAGCAGCCAGTTCCTGCATATCCGCACGGGACAGCTTGGTGATCTGACTACGAGCTGGCAGAATGGAGGTTGCGCTCATGCTGAACTCATCCAATCCAAGACCAAGCAGCAATGGAATTGCTGTTTCGTCTCCTGCCATCTCACCACACATACCAACCCATTTGCCTTCACGATGCGCTGCATCGATAACCATTTTAACCAAACGCAAAATGGCCGGGTTGTAAGGTTGATACAGATACGCCACTCGTTCGTTCATACGGTCAGCAGCCATCGTGTATTGAATCAGATCGTTCGTTCCGATACTGAAGAAATCCACTTCTTTGGCAAATTGATCCGCCAGAACTGCAGTCGAAGGAATTTCGACCATGATTCCGAGTTGAATGCTGTCAGAAACAGCAATACCTTCAGCAACCAGCTTCTCTTTCTCTTCGAGCAAGACAGCTTTTGCTTCACGGAATTCACCGAGTGTTGCGATCATTGGGAACATGACACGCAGGTTTCCATGTACGCTTGCACGCAGCAATGCACGCAATTGTGTACGGAAGATATCCAGACGGTCCAGACACAGACGAACTGCGCGGAAGCCGAGGAATGGATTCATTTCTTTTGGCAGATCCAGGTATGGAAGCTCTTTGTCTCCACCGATGTCGAGTGTACGAACAACGACAGGTTTACCTTCCATTTTTTCCAGTACCGCTTTGTAAGCATTATACTGAATGTCTTCGGAAGGAAGCTTGTCTCTGCCCATGTACAAGAACTCGGTACGGTACAGGCCTACAGCCTCGCCGCCGTTTTCCAGAACACCCGTTACGTCATTTGGTGTACCGATGTTGGCTGCAAGTTCAACATGAACGTTGTCCACTGTTACCGTTGGCTCATCACGAAGTTTTCTCCACTCTGCACGTTGTGCATCATACTGTTCCTGTTTGGCACGGTATTCAGCAATAACTTCATCAGTAGGGTTAACCAGTACGTGACCATCCAGACCGTCAACAATAATCATATCGCCTTGTTTCGCTTGAGCCAAGATGTCCTTGGTTCCAACAACAGCCGGAATCTCAAGAGAGCGAGCCATAATTGCCGAGTGAGAAGTACGTCCACCAATGTTAGTTGCAAAACCTTTAACAAATTGGCGATTCAATTGAGCCGTGTCGGAAGGTGTTAGATCCTCCGCAAGCACGATCACTTCTTCATTGATCTCAGCCGGACTCATGAAGTCAATACCAAGCAAGTGATTTAGCACACGTTTGGTAACGTCACGCATATCTGCTGCACGTTCCTGCAGGTATGCACTCTTCATGTTCTCAAACATGGAGATAAATTGCGATGCCGTTTCGTTCAAAGCAAATTCTGCATTGATCATGTCATCTGCAATTCTAGCTTTAACCGGATCAATCAATTCCGGGTCATTCAGAATGAGCAAATGCGAAGCAAAAATCTCAGCTTTTTTCTCGCCAAGCTCTTGTAAAGTACGCTCTTTGATCGCCTCAAGCTCAGCCTGGGATTTACCCAGAGCTGAGTCGAGTTTCGCGATCTCTGCGTCAACGTCGTTGATTTGGCGTTTTTCTACAGAGTAGTCAGGATGCTCCAAGATAAACGCCTTGGCGATAGCAATACCCGCCGAAGCCGCGATCCCGGAGACATTAAGCATTAATTTCGCCCAACCCTTCGTTAACCATAACGTCAGTCAAAGCTTGAAGAGCTTCAGCTTCGCCTTCGCCTTCAACGATGATGCTGATAGTGTCGCCTTGTTCCAATCCGAGGGAAAGAACACCCAGGATGGATTTCAAAGTTACTTTTTTACCGTTAGCTTCTGCAAAGGATTCTGCACCTTTGAATTTGTTTGCTGTATTAACCAGGGCTGTCGCCGGACGTGCGTGGATACCATCTTCGTCTGTAATTCTGAATGTTTGTTGCATTACAATCATCTCACTTTCGGTAGTTTGGTTTAGGCATTGCATATATTTACACTTGCTTGCCATCGTCGTAACACTTCTTATTTTATCTCAATGATTGGCTGTTCGCCAACTTTCAGCACTCCACTCTTCTTCAGAGTTACTGTGGAGCCCTCTGGCAGGTTAGTGAAAATAACTGGTGAAATGATCGAAGGAGCATTTGCTTTGACATACTCCAGATCCACTTCCATAATCGGCTGACCTGCCGATACCAGATCACCTTCCTGTACCAGTACGTTAAAGCCTTGACCTTTCAGCTTCACCGTATTAACACCTATATGAACAAGCACTTCCTTACCACCATCGGACATGATGCCCACGGCATGTTTGCTTGGAAATACATTAAACACTTTACCATACACAGGAGAAGTTATCGTACCATCATGTGGCAAAATTGCGAATCCATCACCTGTCATTTTCTCAGCAAAGACCGGATCAGGTACGTTTGTAATGTCCAGCAATTCACCATTGACTGGCATGACGATATCCTCAGCAACGATGCGCTCGCCCTGCTCACCTTGTGCCTTCTCCTCTTCAGGAGTTGGTTTGGCAGCTGCTGGCGTTGGTGCTGGTGTTCGACCTGCAATAATATCCTGCATTTGAGATTTGATCGTGTCGGAACGTGTTCCGAAGATGGCTTGAACATTATTACCCACTTCAAGTACACCAGATGCACCCAATTGTTTCAAACGATCTTTTTTCACATTGGATTTCTCATTAACTTCAATCCGCAAACGAGTAATACAAGCGTCCAGATGTTTGATATTCTCTTTGCCACCAAAAGCTTCGAGAATGTTATGTGGCAGGTCATCCGTTGAACCAGAGCCTCCGCCAGATTCTGTTTCAGGCGTTGCATCTTCACGTCCTGGTGTTTTGAGATTGAATTTGCGAATGATAAACCGGAAACCGAAGTAATAGATCACCGCAAGAATCAATCCGACAATAATAACGTCCCACCATGGTGTACGGTTCGGAATAATCCCGAAGATCAGGAAGTCAATGAACCCACCGGAGAAGGTCATACCGATCTTGACACCCAGAATTTGCATGGTCATGAAAGACAAACCTGCAAAGATACAGTGTACTGCAAACAGGATTGGTGCTACAAACAGGAACGAGAATTCAAGTGGTTCTGTGATACCTGTCAGGAACGAGGTCAGCGCAGCTGAACCCATGATCCCTGCAACATACTTTTTGTGTTCCGGTCTTGCTTCATGGTACATCGCAAGTGCCGCTGCTGGCAAACCGAACATCATGAACGGGAATTTACCAACTTGGAATGTTCCCGCTGTGAGGTTCACACCATCACGCAATTGATTGAAGAAGATTTGCTGGTCACCACGGATGACATCTCCAGCTTTGTTCACATACTCACCAAACTCAAACCAGAATGGGGAGTAGAAAATGTGGTGAAGACCAAACGGAATTAATGACCGTTCTACAACTCCGAAGATGAATGCCGACAATGTCGGGCTTGTATCTACCATGAAGTGAGATACAGTATTCAATCCATTTTGAATCGGCGGCCAGATAATCACCAGAAGCAACCCGATTAAGAGGGAAACAACCGAAGTGATAATCGGTACAAATCGTTTACCTGCAAAGAAACCGAGGTAAGACGGCAGTTCGATTTTGAAAAATCGGTTGTAACACAGCGCGGCGGCAATACCTATGATTATACCTCCGAACACGCCTGTACTTAATGTTGGGATGCCCAAGATGCTGGCATAACCCGGTACTTCACCGATCATGGCCGGAGTAACCCCTACTGCGGTACCCAGTGTGACGTTCATGACCAGATAACCGATGATCGCTGCCAGACCTGCAACCCCTTCGCCACCAGCCAATCCGACGGCTACACCGACGGCGAACAGCAATGCCAGATTATCGAATACGATCTGACCTGCGTTCATCATAATTGTTGCGATCGAGTTCACCCAAGGGGTGTCGAGCGCCGTTACATATTGCAAGAAATCTGGATTAACCAACATGTTACCGATTCCGAGCAGCAAACCTGCCGCAGGTAGAATGGCTACAGGCAACATGAGAGCTTTACCTACTCTTTGCAATACACCAAAAAGCTTTTTGAACATCGCGTCGTTTCTCCCTTTCGTCTAATTTATATGTTGTGATGCAAGCAAGGGAACACAAAAAAAGGCATGAATTAATAAAGTAAACTGTGCCAACCTTGGGGTATAGCATACCCTGTACAAGGAAAGAACAATCACACTTTAATTAACTCATGCCTGATCGAGTCAGTAACACGTCGCTTATGTTTATTCAGTTGCTTGATTACGGAAACCATTGTAGCACCAGTTCTAATCTATTGCAAGCCTTTACACCAAAAAAATAAATTCCGCATTCCATCACTGGAATGATCTCACTTATTCTCTTCTTCCTTCCGCTGATTCAGCCTTTGCAGATGAATGGTCAGATAACCTACCTCCGCAGGATAAACCGGCAGTTTCAGTCTTTTCTCCATTACTTTGGTCAGTTTCCATGCAAGCGAGTACATTTCGGGATACTCCAACTTAAGCAGGGAATCCAACTTATGAAGCTCTTCCACTTTGTCTCCACGGCGAACACGCTCAAGGGCGAACCGAAGATGAGTCAGCAAACGAGAGTAATCCAGCGATTCCGTTTCAAACGAATAATCGAGTTGATCAGACACCAGGTTCACCAAATCAGTGATCAATTGTGAATGCTCACGTACCTGGGATATATTTTGATTGGTCATTGCGCTATAGATATGGAGGGCAACAAAACCAATCTCGTCCATCCCCAGATCTACACCCATTTTCTCTTTGATCAGACGAACAGCGTATTCTCCCATTCGATATTCTTCAGGATAAATCTCGCGGGTTTCATATAAAAATGGATTTTGTATGATAATGCCCTGCTCCTTGCGTTTTAACGCGAAAGAAATGTGATCGGTTAATGCAATATGGATATGTTCATTCAGAGGAACGTCCGTACGCTCTGCAATATACGTAATAACTTCGTTAATAATCTCGATCAGTGCTTCATCCACCTGTGGAAGAAGCTGTTTGTACTGCTCTTGCTCCTGCTGGTTTTTCAAAATGAACATTTTCTCCACAGCCATCAATGGAATGTGATCACTCGGTTTTCGGTTAAAGCCAATGCCTTTACCAATAACAACGACTTCCCCGTGTTCTGGATGCTGTGCAATGATTACATTATTATTTAGCGCTTTATCTACATGCAAGCTGCTCATTGTTTGCACCTCTTTTTCACACCATCTTAGGTGTGATTAAGTCACACCCTGTTACGAACGAAAAGACACCCGGAGCGGGCAAACCGCGCCGGACGTCTCGCTTAAAAAGTAACAAAAATTCGCCTTAAGGTCAATAGAGCAACCATGCAAGATTCGAAGTGCTTCTTACTCGTCAACTCCAGCTCTTTCCACAATCTTGTCGATTATAGAAGGAGTTGTAACAGCCTCGCTCTGTTGAATGGCAACTGGCGCAGATGTTTTAGACTTCGTAAGGCCTTTAATCAGCTGCTCTACATCGATGCCGGATACACTTTTGAGCATCTCTGGAGCGGTCGCCATAAGTTCAGTAACATAGTTACTCACTCGTGCCGCACCTTCACCTTTACCTGTATCTACCACCGTCAGTTTATCAATGGATGCAATTGGCTCTGCAATTTTGCCAGCCAGTTCAGGCAGCATTTTGACAATGATATCGAGTACAGCTGCTTCGCCAAACTTCTGGAACGCTTCGGCCAGTTTTTCTTTTGCTTCTGCTTCTGCAAGACCACGCAAACGAATAACTTCTGCATCTGCTGTACCTTTGGCAAGTTCCGCATCCGCCATGGCCTGACCTTCAAGTCGCTTCTGCTCAGCTGTTGCTTTGGCATGTGTTTCAATGGAATACTGTACTGCATCAGCTTCACGCATTCTTTTGGCTTTATCCGCTTCGGCAGCCTGCTCTACCGCATAACGATCCGCTTCTGCCTTTTTCTTCACTTCGGCATCGTATTGTTTCTCACGTACGACGATTTCTTTTTCCTGGAGGTCAATCTCACGTTCTTTACGAACGAGTTCAACCTTCATTTCTTCCTCCACCACGGTCTGTCTCGCGCGCGCTTCATGGATATGGTAAGCCTGGTCGGCTTCCGCTTTGGCTGTATCCTGATCCCGCTTAAACGTGGCTACTTTCAGTTCCTTCTCTTTGGCTGCCTCAGCGATATTGGTATCACGCAGCAACTCTGCTTTTTGACCCTGCTCTTCTGCATTGGCCTTCTGAATACGTGCATCACGCATCGCTTCCGCTTCAGCTATCTCCGCATCACGCTTCACAGCAGCAATTCTCGGTTTACCAAGAGCATCCAAGTAGCCCTGTTTATCACGAACATCCTTGATGGTAAATGAAACAATTTGAAGGCCCATTTTCTTCAGATCTCTAGCTGCTACACCTTGAACCTCTTGCGCAAACCTATCCCGGTTCCGATATACTTCTTCCACCGTCATTGTACCGAGGATGGCCCGCAAATGCCCCTCCAGTACCTCCTGTGCTTCGCTTCTCAGCGCTTCTACAGGTTTACCGATGAATTGCTCAGCTGCCGTAGCAACGTCTTCTACAGCGCCTCCAACCTTGATAATAGCTACACCGTCAGCAATAACCGGAACCCCTTGCTCCGTGTACACTTCAGGTGTGGAGACATCCAGCTTGTGGGACAATAAGGAGATAAATTCGGATTGCTGGAATATCGGCAGGATAAATGCACCGCCACCACGAACAATCTTAATTTTTCGGCCAGAATCATCATCGGAGATATTTTTGCTACCCAGGAATGATCCCGTAACGATCATCGCCTCATCCGGTCCAACCGTTTTGTATCTCGCCCAGAAAGCCAAACCTAAAATTAGAATGACACCGACTACAACTATAGGAATCAGCAATACATCCCAATTCAAATTCAAATTATCCATTCCACATCTCTCCCCTTATTCATTCATGATGAGTGCTTAAACTACTTAGGTGATAAGAATACTTTATAAATCTTTAAGTACATTTTCATCCCATTCCGACACACGCAGTACACCATCTACAACATCCACTACGACAACACGTGCTCCCGCCGCAATGGGGAGGTGTTCAAAACTGGATGCCGTTTGAATCGTACTACCGGATGCAAAGCGAATCATGACTTCGCCAAAACCTTTTTCCGGCACCGGAATGGTAATTTCGCCAATTTTCCCAGATAACTCTTTCATCGAAAATGCAATCGAGACATCGCTGTTACGCATCGGTTTGATATATGCGAAGAATACCAACATGGCTGCAGCAACACCTATAAGCAGGGATAGTATTAGACCCGACATCGCACTTAATGAACTATAACGTGTCAGCATAATGCCTGCCCCACCGAAGGTTGTAATGGAACCAGCTAACACAACGGGTTTGAAAAAATCAAGACCTGGCATTTCGAAGGCTCCGTCAATCAAGCCGTCAATCAAGTCACCCAGCACAAGGCTGACAACAGCAAATATGGCTCCTCCGATCAGACACCCCCAATAAATTGTCTCCATCCCCTGTTCCTCCTCTCTCTGCCGCAAATTCATCCTAACTAGGCATTCCACATGTAAATAAATACGTAGCAAGGGGGGAAATGTTTCAAAATCTTTCCTCAAATGTATTCTGAACCCGATAATGGGTATTATCACGACATTCTGTTCTTCTTGCTTCATGTTCCTCCATCATTCACGTGTACAGCCCGAATACATGAAAAAACCGCAAGCCCCCATGAAGGAGACTTGCGGTTATTGGACAACTTGATGTGTCCTTTCACTTTGCAGTGATTATAGAATTACAGAGAAGCCTTGTAGATGGATACAACATCTTCCCGTTGCAGTTTCTTGAAATTACCGAATGGGCCAAACAGCATCGCTTTGTCTGCCATTACGTCGATCTGGCTATCATCGATATCGTAATCAGCCAAACGGTTAGGGGCACCAATGGATGTCCAGAATTTGCTGAGCGCATCGATACCTTCTTCAGCAATCTGTCTGTCCGACTTGCCTTCAGGGTTCACCTCGAATACATTAATTGCCAGACGTTTGAATCGATCCACATTCACGTCCAGGTTATGTTTCATCCAGTGTGGGAACAAGATTGCAAGTCCACCGCCGTGTGGGATATCATACACTGCGGAAACCGCATGTTCAATATTATGTGTTGCCCAATCTCCTGCGAGACCCATATTCAGCACGCCATTCAGTGCCATTGTTCCGCAATACAGAATTGTTTCGCGCAGTTCATAGTTCTCCAGGTCTTCAACCAGACGTGGCGCTGCTTCCATGACAGTACGCAGAATCGTCTCACAGAAACCGAGTTGAACCGGTGTATTGGCATCCAGATGGAAGTAATGCTCCAATACGTGGGACATCATATCCACCATGCCGTATACCGTTTGGTCCAGTGGAACAGTGTATGTATTCACTGGATCCAGGATAGAGAATGCAGGGAATGAGTATGCGCTACCCCAGCCCAATTTTTCTTGTGTATCCTGATTCGTAATAACCGAACCGGAGTTCATCTCCGAACCAGTTGCCGCCATGGTCAATACGGTACCGAGTGGAAGAGCGTCCTGTGCAACGGCTTTTCGCTGAGCAAAATCCCACATATCGCCATCATATTTGGCACCTACAGCAATAGCTTTGGAGCAGTCCAGTACACTGCCGCCACCTACAGCGAGGATCAGGTCGATGTTATTTGTTTTACAGAGGTCTACCCCTTTATGCACCGTAGAAAGACGTGGGTTAGGTTCCACACCTGCCAGTTCAGTCACTTCTGCTCCAGCTTCCTTAAGCAAACCGATCACTTGATCGTACAGACCACTGCGTTTGATACTGCCGCCACCATATACAAGCAGAACCCGTTTACCGTATTTCGGCACTTCTGTCTTTAATGCTTCCAGTTGTCCTTTGCCGAAAATCAGCCGGGTTGGATTATAGAATTGGAAAGATCTCATATCTATTGTCGCCTCCAATGGAGTTTAGTATTTTTGTGCAACTCCAATTATAGTACCCTGTTTATAGAAAAACAAATCGATAGTCACTCACTTTATAACAACCCGTTAATCTCCAAATGAGCTCGAAACATCTCGCTAGATGAAGGCAAATTTTCAGCATCCACCCATGTTTCTGTGGCCCATAATCCAGCCTGTTTGAATGCCCGCGGACAATGGATAAAACACTCTTCCACATCTACAATGACAGCCGCACCTATGGTCTTACCACTCCAGCCCATACTGGCGATGAATTCCTCATCCTTGGTAATGGATGCTGTGCCATTAATACGCAGCACTTCATTCATACCCGGAATCAAAAATAGCATACCAATACCAGGGTTCGACAACATGTTCAACAACGAGTCTATCCGCCGATTGCCTGGGCGTTCGGGATAGACGAGCCGGTATGTATCGTACACTTTCACAAATCCCGCTCCATCACCCCGAGGTGACACATCACTTTTTCCATCACGATCGGAGGTGGAGAGGAAAAATAATGGTGACATGGATATAAAGTTCTGAACATGTGAATCCACAAATGGAATTGCCTTGTTACGCACATGTTCATGCGGTTCACCCACCATGCTTTGCAGTTCCTCAGCATCTTTAATCAACGGAATATTCAATGCCTGCTTTTCCAATTATTCGTCCCCGTTTCTTCATTGAGTTATGTTTTCAATGGCTTTCCACCATTATACATGCGGGAACTGACATCTTCCATTTCTGAGAACGAATATGAAATGCGTAATTCATAATACCGCGTCCCCATGTGCCCTGGGGTCACCAATTGGAGATTCAGTATTGTTAATCTCATCTAACAGTTGTACTGTAACCAAAAGAACTTCAAAATTCTTAAAATAAATATAAGGAGGTTATTGGATTGAAAAAAGCAAGCATCTTCGTCTTTGCTCTGTTAATGTTCCTCGTACCCTGGGGACAGATGGTTATGTATGCTGAGCCGAATAAAGAAAAAGACTTCATAACGAGCGCTAATGCTCATGGAATCACAATAAACGACTATGTAGGCACTTCGAAAGATGTCATTATTCCCGAAAACATTGGAGGTCAACCAGTTACTTCTATTGGTGAAAAAGCATTTTACAGCGATCATTTGACTTCTGTAGTTATTCCGCATACCGTCTCCTCTATTGGAGAAAGGGCATTTGAAATCAATCAATTGACCTCTGTCATTATTCCAGAGACTGTCACGACTATTGGAGACTTGGCATTTGCATACAACCGGCTGACCTCTGTCGTCATTCCAGACAGTGTATCCACAATTGGGAACTCCACATTCACTAACAACCAACTGGCCTCTGTCGTTATTCCCGAGACTGTTATGTCGATCGGAAATAGTGCATTTACAAACAATAAACTGACTACTGTCGTTATCCCAGAGAATGTCTCAACTATTGGATACTGGGCATTTGCATCTAACCAGCTGACTTCCATTGTTATTCCAAATCGTGTCTCTTCCATTGGACATGCTACATTTATGGACAATCAACTGACTTCTGTCGTCATTCCGGATAGTGTCTCCTCTATCGGGGCGATGGCATTTGCGGACAATCGGCTGGCGACTGTCTTCATTCCAGCTAGCGTGTCGTCTATTGGTTTCTTAGCGTTTGATGGTAACTCATCCCTTATTATTACGGGTTTTGATCCTTCAGAGGCTCAAAACTTCGCTAACTTTTATAGCATTCCCTTTCAAAAATTGAATATGGTCGTCTCCTTCGACTCCAATGGAGGGACCCCGGTTGCGGTCACTCAAGCCACTTATGGGCAAACCATTGTACCTCCCACTCAGCCTACCAAGGACCAGTTTTTGTTTGAAGGCTGGTACATGGATTCGGTATACTCCCTTCCCTGGGATTTTGCCAGAGATACCGTGACTGGGGACATCACGCTGTACGCCAAGTGGACGAGTTCAGTGACAACTGCGTCCAAATATACGAATAAGGAAGATCCCATTTCCGCTTTGACCGTCTCTTTTGATTCTCAAGGCGGAAGCCCCGTTTCCTCTACTATTACTAGGAATAATCAAGCAATAGCGCCTCCCACTCAGCCCAGCAAGAGCGGGTTTTCATTTGATGGATGGTACATAGATTCGGCATTATCTCTTCCCTGGAATTTTGACCGAGATACCGTAAGTCGGGACATAACACTATATGCCAAATGGGTAAAGACTGATAGCTCTGAAAACCATGGTGGCAGTCCTTCTTTCTGGACCAGTAGCTCTATCACTGCCGCATCATCCCAGGAACCTGATACAGGTACGGAACTTAAAACCGAACCTAAACTTAAAGTTGAACCTGAACCTAAACCTAAAGAACCAACAACACCTTTGACTCCAGTTGTGTTCAGTGATATTTCAACCCATTGGGCACGCTTGATGATTGAAAGTATCGCTACACGTGGTCTGATAACGGGATATCCCGATGCCACATTCAGGCCTAATCAGCCAATCTTGCGTAAACACATGGCTGGTATAATCAACGGAGCGTTTGAGCTACCCATAATCCGAAAGGCTGCTCCCTTTGAAGATGTAGAGCCCACACATCCCTACTTTGATGCTATATCTCGACTACAGGAGGTCGGCCTTATTGATGGATTCCATATTTCAAACGGCTTAAATGATTTCTTCCATCCGGATGCGGTACTTACACGGGCCGAGGCAGCAAAAATTCTGGTGCTCGCGCTGGACCTGCCGCTGATCCAAACGAGTTCTTTTGAGGATGTGCCCTCCTCCCACTGGGCTCACGATTACATAGCCACACTGGCCGAGACTCGAATGGTTGTGGGATATCACGGACAGTTCAGGCCGGATGACTCCCTAACCCGAGCCGAGCTGGCTGCCCTGATCTATCGTTCAATTCCAACAGAACAAACCACTGGCTCACAACTCCGTTACTAATCATATTCAAAAAAACACCAGCCCTTGTATTATGGGCTGGTGTTCATCGTTATACATGTCTATTCAGTGTATCCCATGCTGCTTACAAAACGACGGAAAGCCTGGCGTCCTGCTTCATCATATTTGTAGACCCCTGCATGTTCCAGAATCTCGGCAAATTTCAAGCCAACTTCCTGCTGTACAATGGCAACGGCTTGTTCTTTGTCCAGGTTAGGACCAAACCGTTCAATCAATTCTTCCGCCCAGCCCAGATGTTTGTTCAACACATGATCAGAAGCTTTGGCAGATTCAGCAAGTTTGACATCTCCAGCGAGGATATCCGCGATACTGTCCAGTTCTTCTTTCAAACGACCTGGCAGGATGGCAAGCCCCATCACTTCGATCAAACCAATGTTTTCTTTCTTCAGATGGTGCATCTCACGGTGCGGATGGAAAATCCCTTCAGGATGCACATCATTCGTACGGTTGTTACGCAATACAAGATCCATCTCATAACCACCATCTGCACTACGACGAACGATTGGTGTTACCGTATTGTGTGGTACTTGTTCCCCGTCTACTTCACTGCATGCTTCGATATCCACAGCAGAATCACTGTAGACCTTCCACGCTTCATATACGGCGTTGCCCGCTTCAAGCAGCTCTGCAGGATCGTGTGAAGCCAGACGCATCACAGACATTGGCCATTTCACAAGACTCAATGTAAGTCCAGGTGCATCCGCATGGCGGAAGACCGCCTCTGGCTGTGCATTTTGAATAGCGAATGTATGACGACCACCTTGGAAATGGTCATGTGTCAGAATGGATCCACCTACGATCGGCAAATCCGCATTAGATCCGATAAAGTAATGCGGGTACTCCCCAACAAAGGCAAGCAGTCTGCGGAGTGTATCTTTGGTCAGCTTCATCGGCACATGATCATGATGGAAAATGATGCAGTGCTCGTTGTAGTACACATACGGCGAGTATTGGAACAACCACGGCTCGCTGTTAAGTTCCAGCGGAATAACTCTCAGATTCTGGCGGGCCGGGTGATTCACCCGACCAGCGTAACCTACATTTTCACGACACAGCTGGCATTTAGGATATACCGGCGGCGGAAGCAATTTCGCCATGGCAATCTCTTTTGGACTTTTCTCCGGTTTTGACAGGTTGATAGTAATCTCCATGTCTCCATAGGCCGTGTCCTGTGTCCAGTAGACGTTCTTCGAGATCCGATCCATACGGATGTAGTTGGAGTTAATCGACAAGTCATAGAATTGAGATGTGGCCGCCTCAATGCCTTCCGTCTGCTCCGTGTGGCGGAATGCGCGTACCACCTCGGATGGACGAGCCATCAAATGACCCATGATTTTGGCATCCAGCAAATCACGGAATGTATCACTATTTTCAGGAATGAGTCCAATGGAAAATCCATAATCAATCAACGTATCCAGCATAGCCTGTGGGCCATCGGGCACAGTCGTGTCCAACTCGCCGGCATAAGGCTCTGAGAATCCGAATTGTTCCAGCAAGAGGTTGCGGCTGTAATCCCAATCCGCCTCCTCGATTAATTGTTTCTGCAAGGCAAATGCAACCAGACGTTCAATGGCATGCAGTGCTTCCTGCTGCTCCGGTGTCCGCTCTGTGGCACCTGCTGCAATATGAGTCTGTGACATAAGGTGTTCGCCTCCTAGTTTTTTCCGTAGCCGTCAGGACGTGATTGGTGCCAGCTCCAAGCGCTTTGAATGACATCTTCCAGATTGGTCCATTTTGGATTCCAACCCAGGACTGATCTTGCTTTTGCAGATGAAGCTACCAGCACAGCCGGATCACCTGCACGACGTGGCTCCTGTACAACCGGGATATCCAGGCCAGTCACTTTTTTAGCTGTTTCGATCACTTGTTTTACCGAGAATCCTGTACCGTTACCAAGATTGAACACATTACTGTTCTCACCTTTACGAAGATAATCTACTGCACGCAGATGTGCATCAGCCAAGTCGCTCACGTGGATATAGTCACGGATACATGTGCCATCTTCTGTTGCATAGTCGTCACCAAACACGGCGATGTGCGGGCGTTGTTTCAATGCTGTTTGCAGTACAAGTGGAATCAAGTGACTCTCTGGTTGGTGATCTTCACCAATTTTGCCGCTGTCATGAGCACCAGCTGCATTGAAGTAACGTAAGGAAACGTATTTGATATCCTGAACTTTATCGAACCATGACATCATGCGTTCCATCATCAGCTTTGTTTCGCCGTATACGTTGGTTGGTTCTGTACGATCACTCTCTTCGATTGGCACTTTCTCAGGCTCACCGTAGGTAGCTGCTGTAGAGGAGAAGACGATGCGGCGTACGTTCGCTGCATTCATCGCTTCCAACAGACAGAGTGTACCAAACACGTTGTTGTCATAATATTTAACCGGGTCTTTCATACTCTCGCCTACGAGTGAGTTGGCTGCAAAGTGAATGACTGCATCGATTGAATTCTCAGCGAACAGCTTCGCCAGAATTTCTTTGTCACGAAGATCCCCTTCATACAACTTACCGCCGAGCAACGCTTCACGATGCCCTGTCTGCAAGTTATCCAGTACAACAACCTCTTCTCCACGTTCCAACAATGCTGCTACCGTATGAGAACCAATATACCCTGCTCCACCTGTCACCAAAATTGCCATTTTACTTCGCCTCCTTCAATTCTTTAACACCGTCACCTACACCGCATACATAGAAATCACCTTTGAGACGGGTACGCGCTTCATATGCAGCGCCCACTTCACTTACAAAACGCTCGACATCATCTTCATGCACAAGTGATACGGTACAACCGCCAAATCCTGCACCAGTCATCCGGGCACCAAGCGTGCCTGGAATCCGCTGAGCTTCTTCAACCATAACATCCAGCTCATCACAGCTTACTTCGTACAAGTCACGAAGCGATTCATGAGAAGCGTTCATCAGCTTGCCGAAGGTTTCCAGATCGTTACCCTGCAATGCTTCAACCGATGCGAGCACACGAGCATTCTCTTCCACAACATGTTGTGCGCGCTGTCTTACTTTCTCATCCTTGATCTGATCTTGTAGCGTTACGAACTGCTCTGGCGTCAATTGAGCCAGATAATTCAGTGCAGGCAGCTGTTCCTTCAAGATGGCAAGTGCCTGCTCGCATTGGGAGCGACGTTCATTGTAAGCCGAATCCACCAGACCGCGGCGTTTGTTTGTGTTACCGATGACCAATTTGTAGGAGCCTGTACGGAAAGGAACCTTTTTGTACTCCAGTATGTCACACATCAGCAGGATCGCGTGATCCTGAGCACCGTTTGCGACAGCGAACTGATCCATGATTCCACAGTTGACGCCTACGAACTCATTTTCCGCTTTCTGGGACAGAAGCGCCAGTTGAACCGTATCAATATCCGTTACACCCTCCAGAGACTGAATCGCAAATCCGGTGAGTACCTCCAATGATGCAGATGATGAAAGCCCTGCCCCGTTGGGAATCTCCCCGTGGTACAGGAAATCGTACCCTTTCGTTACATTCACACCTTTGCCTTGCAATTCAACCATGACACCAACAGGATAGTCGGTCCATTCTCCGGTCTTCTCCTTACCGATGGAGGAAGTGTCTAGCACCCCTTCATATGACATGTTCGTGGAAGCCAATTGCAACTTGTTGTCCTCACGCTCACGAATGATCAATGTTGTGCCGAATTCAAGTGCTGCCGGAAGCACGTATCCACCATTATAGTCAATGTGCTCACCGATCAGATTCACACGCCCAGGAGCATGAAATACACGGATGTCCGCTCCACTCTCTCCGTACTTTCCAATAAACTTTTGTTTCAATTCAGTTACGTTCACTGCTGGTGCACCTCGCCTCGTTGTTGTGGTTTTCTTAATGTTATTATATAAGAAAGCGGTGCCTCTTGTAATGCAACCATGTGTGTTTCATATGGATAAATGTGACCTTAAGGCGTATAATGATCGGAGCATCCCGGAAAGAAGGAAACGAGTATGACAGACCCATTCAACGCCAAGAAAGAATCCCCTGCATCTTCTACAGAAAAAATACAGGAATCACCTTCCGGTAAAAGTGGAGCACTCAGTTATTCGGTTGCCTCCAATCCCGTCTATTATGAGCAAGGCGCACTGCATGTCCTGTTTGCCGGAGCAAGCCAGACCCTTCCGGGTCACGCCGTCGGACCGAAACTGTTTGATTATTATCTGCTGCACTATGTAGAAAAAGGGGCGGGTACGTTCCGTACCGAACTGCACACCTACGAGTTATCCGCAGGTGATTGTTTCCTCATTCACCCCGGGCAACTGGTAAGCTACCAGTCTCACGCCCGCAACCCATGGCAATATCGCTGGATTGCCTTCACAGGCAGCCAGGCTGCCCAGCATGCCGAGGAGGCGGGATTCCGCCCGGAAAAGTCCGTTTTTCATGCGGGACCCTCATGTGGAATTTCCGATTGGTTATCCGTGATGCAGGATGCTTTTGCCGAGCGCAAAGAAAGCTCCCATTTCACATCACTGGGTACGTTATATATGATTCTAGCCGAAGCACAGAATCACCTTTCGCAGGGTCAAACCTTAATTCCCGGTGAATCCTCCATCCGACGTACGGTGAAACAGATGATTCAATATATGTCTACCCAGTATGCCTATCCTGTCTCCATTGAACAAATGTCTGCGAGTCTTGGTTACAACCGTGCGTATCTATCCCGTATTTTCAAACAGGAAACCGGTCTTTCACCAGTCACCTATTTGCTAAAACTACGGATCGACAAGTCGCGCCAACTCCTGAGAGAACGCCCGGATCTGTCCATCGAACAGGTATCTGCATCGGTTGGACTGCCAGACGCACTATATTTCTCCAAACAGTTCAAACGATTTCACGGTGAAGCGCCTAGCTTGTATCGAGAGAAAATACTGTCCCGTCCACTACATCAGGGGTTACAGCAGAATGCTCAACAAATCAAACGGTGAGCAACACAACGGACGGAACACGTACGACAAAAAAAGGTGCATTCCGCCATTATGGCTAAGATGCACCTTTTACACTTTATTTATTTGTCATCAGGCTCTGGAGACAGGATGGATTCAATCCGTTCCAATTCCTCTGTAGAGAAATCCAATTGGCTGAGTGCAGCCACATTCTCTTCAATCTGGGAAGGACGACTTGCGCCAATAAGCGCGGAAGTTACCCTGCCATTACGCAGCACCCATGAGAGTGAAAATTGGGCCAAACTCTGACCACGGGCTGCTGCAATCTGGTTCAGCGCACGCACTTTGCGGAGCGTCTCTGGAGAGATGTTGTTTTCATTCAGGAATACCGACGGTCCTTTGGCACGTGAGTCTTCCGGGATACCATTCAAGTATTTGTTCGTGAGCACACCTTGTGCCAATGGACAGAATGCAATACTGCCTGTTCCATACTCATCCAGCACGTCCTGCAAACCATCTTCAATCCAGCGGTCCAGCAGCGAGTATTTCGGTTGATGGATTAACAGAGGCGTACCCAGACCTTTCAGAATTTCGGCAGCCTGTCTTGTCTGCTCTGCGGGATAGTTGGATATCCCCACATAAAGGGCTTTGCCCGAGCGAACAATATGATCCAGTGCCATCATCGTTTCTTCCAAAGGTGTTTCGGGATCATAACGATGTGAATAGAAAATATCTACATAATCCAGGCCCATACGCTTCAAGCTCTGATTCAGACTGGATACCAGATTTTTGCGTGAACCCCACTCGCCATACGGTCCGGGCCACATATAATACCCCGCTTTGGTGGAGATCACCAGTTCATCACGATAAGGTTTCAGATCCTGGGCCAGTACCTGTCCAAATAACTGCTCTGCCGAACCTGCCGGTGGGCCATAGTTGTTGGCAAGATCAAAATGTGTAATACCCAGATCAAATGATCGGGTAATCATATTACGACCATTCTCAGCGTTATTGATACCGCCAAAATTATGCCACAGCCCCAGTGAAATCGCTGGCAGTTTCAAACCTGAACGTCCAACGCGGTTATATTTCATCGTTTCATAGCGAGTATCGCTTGCTACGTAGACCATTATGAATCCCTTCTTTCCCCAGGTTCCGCCTCTTGTATCCGGTCTATACCGGAGAATGCGGTTATTCAGTACATACGTTCAACCAAGAAGCTGGTCCACAATATTCATTACCTCGCCAATCGGCTCTGTAATCAGCAAATCAGCCCTGCGGTCGTAAGCGGTAGGTGTAGCGTTGAGCAGAACGGTATGTTTTCCCTGAAAATACGTAATTAACTGGGCCGCCGGATATACCGTCAGTGACGTGCCTCCCACGAGTAACAGATCTGCAGAAGACAGTGCATCAATGGAACGATACAATGTCGTCTGATCCAGCTCCTCTTCGTACAGCACCACATCCGGTTTGATCACACCACCACATGTGGTACAGCCAGGCACGGTATCTTGGGACTGTATAATATCATTCAGCGTATAAAACTGCTTGCAATCCATGCAGGCATTACGATGAATTGAACCGTGAAGCTCAAAAACATTGCTGCTACCTGCCTTCTGATGTAGTCCGTCGATATTTTGCGTGATCACTGCCTGAAGTTTTCCCGCCTGCTCCAGACGGGCCAATAGTCGATGACACCCATTCGGTTCCGCATCTGGATGAAGCATTTTGCCACGATAAAAATCATAAAAAATATCGGCATGTTGATCAAAAAAATGTCGGCTTAATAACTCTTCCGGTGGATAAGGCGAATGTTGCTCCGTCTGATACAGACCCGCAGCCGAGCGGAAGTCGGGAATCCCGCTTTCCGTTGAAGTCCCTGCCCCTCCGAAAAAAACAATCCGGGAGCTTTCCTGAATCCAGGAAGCCAGTTGTTCTGTTGCGTTCATCCTCTCTCCTCCTTTTATATCGTTCAATCTGACCAGGGTGACTTATATAATCACGCTTATCTCATTATAATGACGAATAATGGCATGGACATCAACCAGGTGGGATCCTTGATCTAACTGCGGACAGTAACCGAGCGTATAGCCTACTCCTGCGTTCCGTCCCATCTGCATGTCT
The DNA here is from genome assembly GCF_037979415.1 of Paenibacillus sp. FSL H7-0940. Lineage (NCBI taxonomy): Bacteria > Bacillati > Bacillota > Bacilli > Caryophanales > Paenibacillaceae > Paenibacillus > Paenibacillus sp. FSL H7-0940. Next base: position 217,196 of record NZ_CP150280.1, on the reverse strand, counting down.
CCATTGCTGTCTCCAATGACAACGGCCTCCGCAGGTTCGATATGTAATTCACGGCAAGCCAAGAGTGCTGCTTCTCTATCCGGTTTACCTTGGATCACCCGATCACAGCCCACTATGGATGTAAAAAAGGAACGGATCCTCATCCAATCCAGATGTGTTTCTGCTGCCTTTGTACTGTCTGAAGTGACGACCGCCAGTGGTATGTCTGCTGCCCTGCATTTCTGCAAGAAATCCAGCAATCCTGACATGGGTTCAGCGGATTTTCGCTCTCTTACCGATCTCATGGCTACACTTGAAAATTTGCGTATCGTTGTGATCGCTTCATTCCATGGCATGCCTGCTGCATATAACTGCCCGGCGAGTAATCCCGTGCACTCATCCACAGTCGCAATGGCCAGCGGACCTTGCGGATCATATCCAACAATATGTCCTTGTGGATTATGAATGGTGCCCAGAACATGCTCCCGTTCAACTGTAAATGAAGCCCCAAGTTCATTCATACGTGATTGCAACTGATCCATTAATGTCTCTGCCCACGGCCCCCATAGCTGGAGAAATTCCAGCAGTGTTCCATCTTTATCAAACAGGATACCTTTACATGGGATCTGCGCTCCATTCACTTGAAGCATAGCCATCCGTACCACCTCCATCAAGTATGCTATAAATGCATACAGCCCTTAATGCAGAATGATCAAAACCTACTTGATGGTACTTAACCAAGCCAGCACCGTCTTGACCGTCTGATTCAGCTGTTCTTCTCCACTCACTTCCGGCTCGCCATCTCCTTTTTGATGACCATAATCACCGAACTGGGCGTGGTTTCCACCTTCAATGGTGTAATATACCGTGTCCTCTGGTAGATACATCCGTCCAATCTGATACTTCGTAGCATTCACGACTTCATCTTTAGTACCTAGAATAGATAAAGCAGGTATTCCAAGTGACTTTACGCTCCCTTTTTCATCTGGGTAAGATGCCAAGAAGAAGATCCCGTGAAGTGCATCTGGATGTGCGGCTACATAACGTGCAGCCATCGACCCGCCGAGAGAGTGTCCACCCATAACAAATTGTTCCTCTGGATATGCGGCCAGAATCTCATCTGCCAAGTTTGGCTTAAGCACTGCCAGGTTAACTGGCATCTTGGCAATAATCGTGTGATGACCCGCAGCAGCCAGCTCATGCGCAAGTGGTGCATAACTTTCCGGTTTTACCAGTCCACCAGGGTAGAAAAGCACACTGTTCCCCGTCGGTTTATCGGGCACAAAATCAATCCAGTTCTCTTGTTCACTCACCGTCACCGGATTGGCTGTTTCCATAGCTGTTTGAGCTGTTTCCTGTGGACTGTATGGTGTGAATAATTTCCACGCAACAAATCCACATCCAATGACAATGAGCGCCAGAAGTACGAGCAGGAATTTCCCGATGCCCCTCTTCTTGCGCCCTATATTATACCGATTTCTCAACGTTAATCACCTTTCTTCACTTCCGCAGGTGCCGCGGCTCACAGAATTGGGAGCCTTTGTTTATCAGGCTCCCCTTCTACGAATTGAAAAAATATTATTCAGCCTTGGCCTTGCGGTAAGCATCCATATATTGTTCCGCTTTGCGACGGACATGACTCAGGTCACCCGTCTTCACAGCTTCCGATGTCAAGTCGGAGCCGATCCCTACAGCGACTGCTCCACCCTTGATCCAATCCCCCAGATTAGACAAGGATACCCCGCCAGTTGGCATAAAATTCGCCTGCGGCATAGGGCCCTTCATCGTTTTGATAATCGAAGGATCATACAGGTTACCCGGGAACAACTTCACAATGTCCACGCCGAGTTCCAATGCGCGTTGAACGTCAGCAATCGTCATCACACCAGGCAGAATCGGAATTCGATACAGGTTGCAGATCTGAACGGTATCCGGATTCAGGGAAGGTCCAACTACAAACTCGGCACCCGACATGATGGCCGCTCTTGCCGTTTGCGGTTCAAGCACCGTTCCCGCACCAATAATCGCGAATTTCTCTGGATCTTGTGTGTTCCAATGGTATACACGGCTTAATTTTTCAATGGCTTTGAGTGCACTGGGTACTGTCATCGTAATCTCGATAACTTTAATGCCACCCGCAATCGCTTGCTCGGCCATGGCAATGACTTGATCCGCAGAATCTGCACGCAGAACTGCTACAACCCCATTGTCCGTAATCTTTTGCAACAGCTGAAGCTTCTTCATTTCATTCTCTCCCTTGTCAATGTGGTGGTTGTGTATACAAGCCTTACATTTAAGAACGAAGATGAGCCATATATGATTTCAGCAGCGACTAACGCTCAACATGGGCAACGTTGTTCAGCTTGGCCTCGACCTGCCCCCACGTCGGGAGCGCCTCCCAATCGCCAACAGCCTGTATAACCATGGAGCCGGTCAAATTGCCGAGACGGGTTGCTTCCTGCGGGGAGTATCCTTTTAATAAACCCGATAAAAATCCCGCACAGAAACCATCTCCTGCTCCTACCGTATCCAGAACATAATCCGCCTTAAAGTACGGAACTTCCGTTAGGGTACCATTCGCCAATACATAGGTCAAATCAGGGCCACCCTTCACGATGCACACAGCATTCATGGCAGATAAACGCTCAAGTACTTTTTGATCATTTTCTTCGTTATATAGAAGTTTCATCTCGTCCAGACCCGGTAAAAAGTAGTCTGCCAGTTCAGCTAAACGCAGTAAAACTGGACGGGCCTCATCCGCAGACCATAGTTTGAGACGCAGATTTGGATCAAAGCTTACTTTCACCCCTGCCTGTTTGGCAATATGTATGGCAGCTTCTACCGTAGCAAGTCCGGACGGGCTTATCGCTGCCGTTATCCCCGTAACGTGCAATATCTTCGCCCCGGCAATATAGTCGAGATCCAGATCATCAGGTGTGATCGCACTTGCAGCAGATAGCTTCCTATAATAATGCACCGAAGCTTTCCCGGAAGCGTTCTCACGAATCATCAAACCAGTGGGCTCGTGATCACTTAAACGTACTCGGGATACATCTACGCCTTCACCGCGAATGGCTTTCAGAATCATACTGCCCATCGGATCATTGCCCAAGCGTCCAAACCAACCACTGGTATGCCCCAGGCGGGATACACCAATAGCCAGATTGCTCTCAGCACCCCCGAAAGACTTGTCCAGTGTGGCTGCATATTCCAGCCCTCTTGTATCCTTGGCAGTCAGCAAACCCATACTCTCCCCAAACGTAATAATTTCCGGGCTTGGATAGGGACTCGTTGACATGATTTCTTCCCTCCTTATAGTTACATTCCCTCATCTTCTTTTTCTATTGTCATCCTCTATGCAACCGTTGTCAATCCCGTTGCGTTCATTTTGTTGTCACAGCTTTGATAAAAGATAACGCTTACTAATGTGAATTAAATCACAATAGATAATGAACATCCATATTACCCTTATTACAGATGCAAATGACCTTGCAAACAGGGTCTATAAGGGGGCTACACCATGAAAAATCAGACACTGATCCGGGATGATCAGGAATCTTTCTTTTACAATCTGCGCTTTATGCTTATCGTCTGTGTCCTAGCTGGTAATGCACTTGAACCACTCATTACACGTTTTGCAGGAGCGGAAGCTCTGTTCCTGTGGATATATACGTTTCACATGCCACTCTTTGTATGGGTAACCGGGTATTTTGCGACACACTCACTCCAAGGTGCATCTGGACGAAACGTTCTGAAGCAGATTGCACTACAGTATGTACTGTTTCAGTCCTTATACGCATTGATGGACTTTACCGTATTCCACACACCCCATATGCGGCTATCCTTCTTTGCACCTTACTTGCTGTTATGGTTTCTCGCGAGTCATTTCTGTTGGCGACTGTTGCTTCGTCTGACGATTTCCTGGAAACCGATATATCGGCTGATTGGATCAATTGCGCTCGGTGTAATTGCCGGGTATTTGCCCATCGACGGGTTCTGGCTCAGCTTCAGCCGTACGTTTGTATTTCTGCCGTTTTTTGTCATCGGTTATGACTATGGAGCAACCATCCGTTCACGTTTATTATCCGGTTGGGGGCGAAAAACCGCAGCCATCCTCTCTGCTGCACTGTTGGTATGGATCGGGTATGGTGGTTTGAACATTTCATCCGGATGGTTACTTGGCAGCATGACGTACGCCGAACTGGGTCACCACGAATGGTATGCCGGTATCTTCCGGGTGGGTGTCTACTTGCTGGAAATCGCATCGGCAGCACTGTTCTTGGCTTGGGTACCTTCCTTGACTTCCAGACTGACGGACCTTGGACGACGCACACTCTATGTGTTCCTGCTGCATGGGTTTCTCGTTCGTCTCGCGATCTGGTCCGGAGTCTACAGTTATATGGGAAGCTCGGCGTATATTCCAGTCATACTGGTCATTGCCGTACTCTTTGCAGTCACACTGGCTCTGCCGGCTGTACGTCACACGTTCAAACCCGTAATTGAACCGAATATATCCCGATTTTCTTTCAATCGACATGAAGTGTTTAAACGGTCGGCCTAATGCTCTGACGGATCTCTTCACCATCGATTCTATCCTAGTGAATTGTTTCAGGCTGGAAATAAGGTGGTAAATTAGGGATACGCGCTACAAAAAACAACTTATCGTTGTAAGGAGTGATTTGTAATGGCACGTCAACCGACGTCAGAACACAAGATGAGCCGTGAGGAAGCTGGCAGATTAGGTGGCAAAGCGACTTCCAAGAACCATGATCGAAGCTTCTACCAGATGATTGGAAAAAAGGGTGGCGAAGCGACTTCAGATGCCCATGATACTGACTTTTACAAGCAGATTGGTCGCAAGGGCGGAGAAGCAACCTCCGAAACTCATAATAAGGAATTCTATCGTGAGATTGGACGCAAAGGCGGAAGCAACTAATGAATTCCGCTCGCCACATCGAAACATGATCATAGCTTTCCCGCAAATCAAGAAGTCTAATTCCATGAAAATGGTTTGAGGCTTCTTTCTATTGTTTGTAGAAATATGACGACGGTTGTGATAGACTCAATAGAAAAACCGGGTGTTCACGGGTTTAAAGCAGCAAAGAATTTCACAAACTACGGGGAGCTCGACACCGGCATGCCGGTCCTTTTTTTTAGAGTACGGATGAAATTAAACGACAGATGCACTGCCATTTACTTTTCCATTCATGTTGCTCAATATTATATATTTGGGGGGAATACACCATGTCAGCCAAGAAGATGCGTTCCGATATGATCAAAAAAGGTTTTGACCGTGCACCACACCGGAGTTTGCTCCGCGCAGCGGGCGTTAAAGAAGAGGATTTCGGCAAGCCGTTTATTGCCGTATGTAACTCATACATCGATATCGTGCCCGGCCACGTCCACCTTCAGGAATTCGGTAAAATTGTAAAGGATGCTATTCGTGAAGCCGGTGGCGTTCCATTCGAATTCAACACCATCGGAGTAGATGATGGTATTGCCATGGGACACATTGGTATGCGTTACTCGCTGCCAAGCCGTGACATTATCGCGGATTCCGTGGAAACCGTTGTATCTGCACACTGGTTCGACGGCATGGTATGTATCCCGAACTGTGACAAAATCACACCAGGCATGATGATGGGTGCACTTCGTGTAAACATCCCTACCCTGTTCGTAAGTGGTGGACCAATGAAAGCTGGTCGTGACAGCAATGGTAAAGCTCTTTCCCTGACATCCGTATTTGAAGGTGTAGGGGCTTACCAAGCAGGTAAAATCGATGATAAGAGCTTGCTTGAACTTGAACAGTTCGGCTGTCCAACATGTGGATCATGTTCCGGTATGTTTACGGCAAACTCCATGAACTGTCTGGCTGAAGCGATGGGACTGGCTATGCCAGGTAACGGAACCATCCTTGCCGTTGCTCCTGAGCGTCGTGAGTTTGTTAAACAATCCGCTACCCAATTGATGGAACTCATCAAAATGGACTTGAAACCACGTGATATCGTAACTGTAGAAGCGATCGATAATGCGTTTGCACTGGATATGGCGATGGGCGGATCTACGAATACAGTACTGCACACGCTGGCACTGGCTCATGAAGCAGGTATCGAGTATCCAATCGAACGTATTAATGAAGTAGCTAACCGCGTTCCACATCTGGCGAAACTTGCACCTGCTTCCGATCTCCACATCGAAGACGTTCACAATGCAGGCGGCGTAAGCGCAGTGCTGAATGAATTGCTCAAGAAACCAGGCGCAATTCATGGAGACTGCATTACGGTAACAGGTAAAACTATCCGTGAGAACGTTGAAGGAAAAGAAATTCAGGATACAAATGTCATTCACCACCTGGATAACCCGCATTCCGAAAAAGGCGGCCTGGCTGTATTGTTTGGTAACCTTGCACCACAAGGCGCTATCATCAAAGTTGGTGCAGTTGATGCTTCGGTTGGCGGATACCACAAAGGTCCTGCCATCTGCTTTGACTCCCAGGAGCAAGCGCTCGAAGGTATTGCTAACGGCAAAGTAAAAGAAGGACATGTTGTTGTTATCCGTTATGAAGGACCAAAAGGCGGACCAGGTATGCCTGAGATGTTGGCTCCTACTTCCCAGATCGTAGGTATGGGATTGGGTGCCAAAGTTGGTCTGATCACCGATGGACGCTTCTCTGGCGCATCCCGCGGAATCAGTATCGGACATATCTCTCCGGAAGCAGCTGAGGGTGGTCCAATCGCCTTTGTTGAAGAAGGAGACATCATCGAGCTGGATCTGAACAACCGTATCATCGAATTGCACATCAGTGACGAAGAGTTTGAACGTCGTCGCGCAGGTTGGAAAGGCTTTGAACCAAAAGTAAAAACTGGTTACCTGGCTCGTTATTCCAAACTGGTTACGAACGCAAGCAACGGTGGCGTACTGAGTATCTAATTCACTAATAAAGGGTTGCTCTTCTGCCAAATCTGGCGAAGGGCAACCCTTTTCTTTTGCTGGTAGGTGTGATCAGTCCGTTTAGTTCCGCTCTGGCAGTATCTCTTGTTCAATTAACAACGATTCATCTCTGGATTCTTCTACCGTTGCTGCTACCTGCATCGTATGTTGACCGTAACGTTCCAATAATAGATCCAGCGGCATGGCAATCATCTTGGGTACCAGTTGTTCAGTACGCTGTTTCAAACGTTTGGTTCCTGCCGGGTGGATTACACTTAACAGCAGCTTCAAGTATACTTTGGATGCAGCACTGAACGGTCCAGGAGGCAAGTCTTGTATGGTAAATCCGAATTTTTCTGGGCCTCTGTTAATCATGCTCACACCGTATATCGCCTTGGCAGAGCGTAACTCAGGTTCGAGTGCCACCATGCGTGCCAAATCAGGCAATTGCTGTTCCATCGTCCTAATCATGCGAATAGCCAAATGCATACTGGAACGTGACGTCACTCCAAGTTCAAACAACTTCTGATTGTCAAAATGTAGTTCTATTACCGGATCTCCATTTTGAATGACATGGCCATCATTCATCTCCACCCGTGCTCCGTGATATACACGTGATCTGAAGTGTAGCATTGGGTCCTCTGGCGAAGCCGTCCGTAGATGATATACCCAGTGGAACAACTTCTCCCAGCCCAGCCATAGGGCAACAACGATTCGTTTCCATAGTTTCAATGGTGTCTGTAATTGCATTTTGTTCTGAGATTCGCTCACTGTGATACCTCCCATCAACGTATCAACGCGTACGCTTTGCAGGCCAAGCCGTTCAGCTTCCTGTAATACGACTTCCAGCGCCTGAAGCATCTGCTCCGGCGCGTGTGCATCAGCACCCAGGGTCGTTCCTCGATCATGCAGCAGCATGACCTCTCCGCCTCTCAGTTCCTTCAGCATCCGTTCAGTCAATCTCTGGGCACCTACTCGGCTTCTCCAGTCTTCAAACATGGAGGACCACAGTACAATCTTTCGTTCTTTCTTGCTGAAAAAATCAAACAGATTCATAATCCCCCACGGTGGACGATAATAACAAGTCTTCACGCCGGTTACTTCATGAATAATCTGACCTGTTCGCTGAATCTGATCTCGAACGGTACGTGGCCGCATGAGCCAGTTCGTCTTGTGAATATAATTATGAATGCCAATAAGATGACCTTCCTCATGTATGCGCTGTATGAGTTCAGGATGACTCGCTGCATGTTCTCCAACGACAAAAAATGTGGCTTTTGCTTGATGCTGACGAAGCAGATCGAGCAGTCTTGGCGTATAATGTGGATCTGGCCCATCGTCAAACGTTAATGCAAATTGTGTATCACTTCTTCCCCGTCGAAATACACGAAAACCAAAAAGCCTGCTGATCAAACTTGGAATAAAGGCGTAAAAAGATGAAAGATACAATAACCACAGTAGAATACTCTGAAGTATCGTTGTCATGTTGCAAGCTCCCCACTTCTCCTGCTGAATTACGGTGCACTATGGCACTATCTAAAATAAACCGCCTTTAATTTTATCATAGTTCAGACTTTTCTTGAATCCTGTTTTCCCAAAAAGATAGCTATCGTGTACAATAAATACAATCTAATTATTGCCATCAAAGGAGCCATGTCCATGCTACCGCTTTACAAAAAATACGGGCGAACTGTCTTTGACATCGCATTGCTCGTATTAACCGTGTATGTGATCATGTACAGTTTCAGTCAATTATACCATGTGGCTGCACCGGTCTTTCTATCATTCATTGTGTATTGGATGATTGAACCGCTGGCCAAATTTTTACATCGCAAAGGATTGCCCAAGACACTTGGAGCCGCCATCTCCGTCTTGTTGTTTCTTGCATTAATTGTCGCTGCCTTTTTTGGGGTAGGCTTGATTATCATTTCACAAATTTCCAATCTTCAAGATAATTTCCCCGTATACATTGAAATGATACAACGTGAATTCACCAATCTGGTGTTATTCATTCAGGACAAGTCAGACGCTCTCCCTGATGGAGTTATGGAAAAAGCGAATGATTATTTTGCAACACTGACCGGGTTCCTGTCCAAATGGGTAACTAGCGGAGCGCAATTCGTCGTAGGTTTCCTCAGTTCATTCTCTTCGTTTATTACGAACTTCGGAATTGCGATTATTCTGGCATTTTTCCTCAGTATCGAGATTGAATCCTGGCGCAAGTTCGCCCGTGCGAAAACGCCCAAAACATTAAAGTTAGCTATTGAATTCATGCGTAATCACGTGTTCAAGACAATCCGCTCGTATCTGAAGGCACAGATGATCATGATGCTCATTACGTTTGTATTGATTTATGCAGGTTTGTTGATTTTGGGAACCTCTAACGCCTTTACCATCGCAGCAGTCTGTGCGGTTTTTGATCTGGTACCCTTGCTTGGCGTTCCTGTTGTGTTTATTCCATGGATCGTCTACTTATTCATTATTGGCAATAGTAGCCTGGCGATTGGCCTGATTGTGATTTTGGCAGTGACCATGCTGACACGGCAGTTGCTGGAACCGAAAATATCAGGTAACTCGATTGGTGTATCTTCGGCGTACTTGATGCTTTCGTTTATGCTGATCTCCCTTTCGATCTTTGGCCTGGCTGGTGTAGTGTTATCTCCAGTGCTTCTGATCCTTCTGAAAGAACTGTTACAACAAGGATACCTGCAAAAGTGGATTCACCTGCCAAAAGATGAATTTGAGTCCTCTCCATTAGTCATGGACCCACCCGTTAATAAGGCCTCATCGAATTCTGCCGAATCTGATGTGCAACGTCCCGTTCCTGCGAAGGATCACGAAGACTCCGCCAAATAGTCCATCACCTTCCTGAAGAGAGCCGTCGCCTGATGTTGGCTGTCAGGAGAGACATTTTGGACAAGAACAGCTACAGCATATTTGGGTTGTTCTACTGGTCCATAACCAATGAACCATTGATTGTTGCGCTTCTCTCCATGTTTCTGTACCTGAGCTGTACCTGACTTCCCTGCAACATGCCACCGCGCACGCTGCAGGGATTTTCCTGTTCCCTCACGAACTACCTTATTCATCCAGGATAACAGTTTATGCGCTGTTGCGGGAGCAATCTGTCCTGATGCTGAAGGTGAATCATGCAAGGGCATCTCCAACATGGTGCCACCATCCGCATATTGGATGCGCTTAACGAGACGTGGGGCACTAACTTTTCCATCATGTAACAGTGTAACGATCAGATTGGCAGCTTGTAGCGGTGTGACCAAGACATCGCGCTGACCGATTGCTGTCTGTATTTTCGCACCTTCATCAGCAGAAGAAACAGCCTCTGTTCTCACACGCCCGTGATCCTCATGATCAAAGTGTCGTAACACAGGCATTCCTGCCATCTGCTTCCCCTCCCAGCCAATCGGACGCGCGAGTCCCAGACGATCAGCCGTGTTCTCCAGTTGTTCCATACTCAGCCTGCGCGCCGTTTCCGCGAATACGATGTTGCAAGACTCAGCGAATCCTTGCTCCAGATTCAGGTCTCCATGCCCATGCTCCTTCCAGCAAGACAACCCATATCTTCCATACTCACCACCGCAATGGAATTCTTCTCCGTTAGAAACCGCATGATACTCCAAAGCAGCAGCCGCAGTGACAATTTTGAAAATGGAACCCGGTACGGCTCCCTGTATTGCACGATTCCCCCAGGCCGATTGCTTGGGGTCCACATGTTGTGGCTGATAGAAAGGGCGGGAGATCATGGCGCGAACATCTGCGTTAGCGGCATCTAACACAACAATGGCCCCTTCTTGTAATCCAGATTCTTGCGTCAACTCTTCCAACCCACGCTGTAACTCAGCATCCACTGTGGTTTCTACACGTAAAGGATAATGGCTATTGGTCGGTGCAATGACGTGCGGCTGAATATCAGGGATAATCTCTCCACCACCCGAGACCATGCGTGATACAAGCGTAGGGCCAATTCCCCTTAACAGGGGTTCAAGTGTCCTCTCCAGTCCGGCTACTCCTGATTTCATGGCAAATGGCTGTTTTACTTCATCCTGATGCCCAGTTAGAACTTTGGAGGACTCAGGCTGTTCAGCCAGATAACCCATCCACTGCATTCCTGTATACCCCTGAAGATACCTTGTCATCATTGGATAGATGCCAGCTCCTTGCAGGTGCAAACTACGTAGGCGCTCCACCTGAGCAGCGTTCAAATGAACAGGCTGATGTGTACCTGCTGTCCAGAAATGAGGTATACTTTCCTGATTCCATTCCTTCTTCAATTGATCCGGATCGGTATGTAATATAGCTGCCAACTGTATCATCTCGGAGCCCTCTAATGCCCCATGCTTGCGTAATGTCTCTAATGGTCCTGCCTGTGGAAAAAGAACCAATCCCCAATGCAGTTTACCGGTCAACGCCTCACCCTTGTAATCCGTAAATTGTCCCCGCCCCGGGTCAAGCATCACCCCGCGTTCACGCTGCAATACAGACATTTCACGTACCGTTCGGTGAAATCCAGGCATCGTCTGATTCACCTGAACGATCTGAACCCATCCCAATCGTAATATAAGCAATCCAAAGACAAGAGTTAGAAGAATACAAGTTATATAGATTCGCCGTTTCGCAAGGAGATGCATCCCAATCTCACCTTTTGTCGTTTTGACATATTATTGCTGATATGGCTTGGAATTATCCGGTAAACAAAAAGAAAACCTGTCCCATGTGCGGGACAGGTTATCCTCATTTCAACCTTGACTTGTTACACCGTAAAGCGTGACAAAGTTTCTTTCAGTTCAGTAGACACATTCTCCAGTTTGCCAGACAGATTGACCAGCTGGTTACTGATATTTTGCTGTTCACTACTCAAGGAAGCTACTTCTTGGGACGTTGCAGAAGATTCTTCAGCTACAGCGCTGACATTGCTCATGGCTTCAGACAACGTACCTTGAGATTTGTTCAAATCTCCAATAGAACCTGTCACCATGCCCAGACGTTCCACAAATGCACCCATCTGTTCCTGTACGGAAGCAAAGATGACGTTGGTGTCTTTAACCGCATCCATCTGTTCCTTGAATAAGGGATAGGCTGCCGACAAAGCATCCACGGTCTCATTCATTTCAGTCATGATTTTGTCTGTAATCTCTCCAACCATCTCAATGGATTGTCTGGATTGAGCCGCGAGCTGACGAACTTCATCAGCCACCACCATGAATCCGCGTCCGGCTGCACCAGCACGTGCTGCTTCAATGGTTGCATTCAAGGAAAGGATATTTGTCTGTTTCGTTATGTTTTGCAACACTTCAAGCACTTTCAGAACAGAAGACGTACTCTCTTTCAGCGAATCAACCTTATTCACCAGTGCACCAATCATTTCTTCTGTCTTCTGGGTTTTGGTCATCAACTGATTCAGATGTTGTGTTCCTGTCTGACTGGACTTCTCTACATGACGAGCAGAATCACCCATCTGTTCATTAGCAGCGATTACACTCTGCATCTGACGAGAGATATTGTCAGTTAATTCATTGCCACGTTCCGCTTCGGTTGCCAAACTGCCTGCACCGCCTGCAATCTCTTCTGTAGCTACGGCAATCTCCGAAGCAGATACAGCCGTTTTCTTGGATGCACTGCTCAGCTCAGAGGCCGTATCCAATACTTCCTGTGCAGAACGATTGGTTTGTTCAACCAGCTTAGTAATCTGCTCCATCATCAGATTGAAGGCAGTCGAGAGCTGACCAATTTCATCTTGGGAGCTATATGGTGTACGAACTTTAAGATTACCTTTCGCACCTTCCTGCATCAGGTCTTTCAATTTGCCGAGTGGACGAGCGATCATACGCACCATCCAGATCCCGATCAATACTGCAATCCCCGCATCAATCAGCGCCATCCACAGGGTCAGAGTCAGAATGCCTTTTGCGTCCTGAACCAAAACAGAGGTAGGTATCATACCAACCAGTTTCCAACTGGATGTATCCATCGTACTGTATACAGCCAGCATTTCCGTAGATTTGCCATCTACCGTATACTCCGTATTTGTACTACCTGCTGGTTCGGTCAACTCTTTGACAAATGCAAGCTCTGTTTCTTGTCCTGTACGATCCGAGATGGAGGATGCAACCACTTTATTATCCGGAGCAATTAGTTGAAGAATAGCTCCTGGCCCAAGATCAAGCGATTTCAATTGTTCCTCCAAAACTTCCAGTTTCAGTTCAATAACCAGAACATACGACTGAGTAGTCCCCTGCAAGTTTTTCATGGAACGTGCAATTTTAAACGTTGGCGTTGAGCCATCTTCTTTGACCTCTGTTGGAAGCCAGCGATAACCGCCTGCCTCAATTAACTCACTGTACCATGCTTCCTGGCGAATGCTGCCCATGGATGAACTGTTGCTGCCGGTACCCATAATGGACTTTGTATCGTCCGTAGGTACCAAATAAATCGCTTCCATAGATTTATTTGTAAATGCAACATTGGACAGTTGCTTGTTGATGGAACTTGAGTTCACGAATGTATCATACGCAGTCAAATTCGTATCTGACATTTTTTGTAGCAAGGACTGCATTTCCGGATCAAAGAAAATCTGTGTGGATGTATCCACAAATCTCTCCAAAATAATGTCCATTTTTTGTTTGGTCTGATCAATGGTCTCCTGATTGGCACGCGAGGCATTTTTCTCTATCGTACCTTTGGCCTTCGAATAGGATAATAGACCTAAACTTACTACAAAAATCATAATACCGGCAAAAAAGATCAAGAACAGTTTAACCCCTACGGATTTAACCGGATTTGCCTTCTTAATCTGTTGGAAAGAAGACCCTCCAAGGTTTTTCCAATCCCGGTTTTTAAATTGTTTCTTCACCCAATCAGTCTTGATCCAGCCCAGCTTGAGCTTGCTGCGGTCAATCTTAAACAATCTTTTGCCATTACCTGTCGTTTTGCTTTTAACTACTTTTTCTTTCTTCACTTTCTGAACCTTCTCAGGATTAACCTGCTCGGCTTTTGTCACTTGCTCCCCACTGTCTTCCTGCTTCTTTTGAACCAATCCCATTCACCTGCCAGTAATTTACTTGTTAGATTTTTCTTTCTCTCCCCTATAAATATGTAGTATTCGACAGCTTTCTTCGTTCCCCTTTCACTTCCCAGAAATATTTTACAACTTTATTCCTATTTTTCTATAAAAAAAAGACCCCCATCTGCCGATAAACGGAGGTCCCCATGTAAATTTCATAACACTATGTTGTTAAATCATAATACAATATTGACACATTGTAGGTATTTGAGCCTACTTCTTTTTTCTCATCATATCGAAGTACGAAACCGGTTGATCTACCTTCATTTTAATCAGTTGCAACGGGTGACGAGCAGCATCTAGAACATTGCCTTCTTCATCCTGTATTTCACCGACGACCTGTTTGAAAAAGTGACCTCCCGGGCCGAAAAATTCAATTTCCTGTCCTGGTTTGAAATGATTGCGCTGTTGAATGGTTGCCATTCCTGTTTCAGCATCATACCCCACGACCAATCCAGCGAAATCAAAAGGTACAGCCTTTTCTTCCGGTTCATAGATATGATCTTCATGGTCTGGTGTATCATAGAAAAATCCGGTATTCAGCGGGCGATTCGCCGCTTTGTTCATTTCTTCAACCCATTCAGGTTTCAGAACATAATTTTCCGGGTCTGCCATATAGGCGTCAATGGCTTGACGGTATACGTTAACCACGGTTGCCACGTAGTGGATCGATTTCATACGTCCTTCGATCTTGAAACTGTCCACACCCACATCAATCAACTCGGGAATATGGCCAATCATGCACAGATCCTTAGATCCCATGGAGAATGAATTATCTTGTTCCTGGAAAAGGGGAAGCTGGTTCTCACCTAGTTTGAATGGCGCAGGGGCCTTCATCTGCATGTCCTCTTCGCTGACCCACACCGTATCTTCTCTCGCATCTTCAAACAGATCATACTTCCAGCGACAAGATTGGCAACAGCCGCCCCGGTTGGAGTCCCGATCCGTAAAGTGATTGGAGAGCACACAACGTCCGGAATACGAGGAACACATCGCCCCGTGAATAAAGGCTTCAATTTCGATATCCACATTGGCCTTGATCTCTTCAATCTCTTCAAAGCTGGTCTCACGTCCGAGAACAACACGTGGAAGTCCTTCATCTTTCCAGAACTTCACGGCTTGCCAGTTGAGTGTGGATTGTTGAGTACTTAGATGTACCTCAAGGCCTGGCACAGCACGAAGGGCTACTTCAATAATAGCTGGATCAGCTACGATGATCGCAGAGATTCCCGCATTATAGAGGTTTTGCAGGTACGTTTCGATACCCTCAACATCCTCATTATGTGCATAGATGTTTGTCGCTACGAACACCTTGGCTCCATACTTTTTGGCAAACTCCACACCTTCACGCATCTCTTCAAAGCTGAAGTTATCCGCGTTGGAACGCAGTCCATAGGCTTGTCCACCGATATATACGGCATCTGCACCGTAATGGATCGCAAATTTCAGTTTTTCCAGATTACCCGCCGGAGCTAGCAGCTCCGGTTTGTCCAGACGGTTACGTTTACCCGAGAACTTCCGCTGTACCGCCACTGTTTCCATTCTGTTCACCTCGTCTATTAATACACTTGTTCTTTATAGAAAAATCCAAACGACAATTCACGTTCAGGGTCCTGTAACTTCCGCACCTCAGCGAGCCACTCTTCAGAGAACGCATATGCATCAGCATCGGCTATATAACTGTCAATCGCTGTCCGATATGCACGTACAACAGCTTCATTGTAGGTGAGTGATTTTAACATACCTTCAATTTTGAAACTGTGCACACCCGCCTCCATCAATAGATGAAGGTCTTCGAGGATACATATGTCCTCAGAGCTCATAATGTGTGTACCGTTAATATCCTCGTAGATCGGGAATTTCTCATCCCGACGTTCAGCCTCGATCAGGAACAATCCCCGCTCTTTCCCCAGATGTCCCTCAACCGGCCGCCCTTGATGAGCCATGTAACTTTGTACCAGACTGCGCTTGGAATGATAAATATTCGTCATGCCATGCACCTGAACCTGAGCTTCCACCTTCAGAAAAGGAACCATTTCCGTCAACTCGTCCATATTCAGCTCTCGGGCAAGTACAACGCGACTAGCTCCCTTGGTTCCCCAATAGTTGGCCGTCGCATAGTTCGTTGAAGTCATCTCCGCATTCCAGTGCAGCTTCACATGTGGAGCGTATTCCTTCATGGTAGCCAGCACGGATGGATCATTAAACTCCACACCATCAATACCGATTCTGCCAAGTGCTTGAACATATTCAGGCAATTCTTTCAGCAGTTCGTTGGACATCAGATTAGTCATGGATACATACACACGCGCCTGATATTTGGCTGCAATGGCAACCACCTCTGCTGTCTCTTCCACGCTAAAGTTGCCTGGAAGACGCATGCCAAATCGATCATCTCCAATGACCAGAGCATCTGCTCCCGCCTGGAGCAGCACTTCTGCCTCTTTCACATTCGCTGCTGTAACGAGCAGTTCATGTTTCTTACTCATATAATCCCCTCCGCTTATTGCGCAGCCTTACTTTTGGCTATATTTTGCTGGTGTTCCTTATACGTTTTGGCAAATAGATGTCCAGACGAGCCATCTTTTTTTGTCACATAGAACAGATACTCCGAAGCTTCCGGATTTAGCGCTGCCTCAATGGACGGAAGACTTGGACTGGCAATTGGACCTGGTGGCAAGCCTTTGTTCAGGTACGTATTATAGGGACTTTTCACCTTTAGATCCTTGAAAAACAATCGTTCCTTCGGTCTGTCGAGCAGATATTGCACGGTAGCATCAATCTCCAGCTTCATATCCTGATTGATCCGATTGTAGATTACACCTGCAACCAGAGCACGCTCCTCATCCACCACAACTTCTTTCTCCACGAGTGACGCAATCGTCAGCAGTTGATGCAGGGAAAGGTTCTTTTCCTGGAGCTTGGCTTCCAAATCAGGAATGGAATTAATCTTGGTCTGGAATTCTTCCAGCATCCGTTGCATCACATCATGCGTGGAACTTCCCTTTTTCAGCTCATACGTCTCCGGGAACAGATACCCTTCCAATACGTAGCGAAGTTCTTCATCCACTGGAATATCTTTGATGATATCTACATCAAAGGCCGAAGGATCATTGGCCAGCTTGATGAATTCATCCCGATCTACAACATGCTCATAAGAAAGCTTACCCGCCATTTGCAGAACGTTATAACCCTCCGGAATCGTAAATTTCACCATTTCTTCCGGTACAACTTCGCCACTACTCAGCTTGCTAACAATCTCATCATATGTCACGCCAGGATTCATTGAATATGTACCCGCCATGAAATTAGAACCTAGTTTCTTCCACTTTAAATACCCTTTGAAGGTTAACCCACTTCGAATGAGGCCTTCTTCTTGAAGCTGATCCGCGATTTTCGAAGTTCCCGATCCGCTCTTAATCTCGAATATGATCGGTTCTGTAGAAGCTTCCACAGGACGCATCATACTCCATACGTAACCGCCTGCGCCTCCGGCAAGAACTACAATGATAAGCAGTATGACTACTATTGCTTTCCCTTTCAAAAAAGAAACAACTCCTTTACACAACCAAAAAGAGCGGACTTCTCCGCCCTCCCGGTTTTTTCAATTTGAAGCTGATTAATCTTCGTCAATGGGGAGTGTACACTCATCATACAGCTCCGAAATGTTCTCCCACTCATCATCATCGTCGATCGTAACTAACTCTGGCATGATCTGGTCTTCACTTCCAGGTGATACCCGCAGAAGTTCAACCTCGTCATAAGGTCGCAACGAACTGCGGAGCACCGCGTACTGCTGACCGTTCACTTCGAACTCAGCCAACAAGTCATACGGTTGTGATTTACCGTTCTCTTCCTCGAGCTCAACATGAGCACCGAATGCCAGACGCAGTGAATCTGTCCATTTCAGGTCTTTGCGGCTATATTCCGTCATTTAGTTCGCTTCCTCTTCATCTTCAGCAAGAAATGTATTAAACGTCTCCTCGACGATATCCCATTCGGCATCATCTTGGATGACGAAAAGTTTAATATCGTCGCCCTCTTCTTCATAACGGAATGCATATACATCCGTTTCGCCATCTTCAGGTTCAACCGGAGCAACCATCATGTACTTGGCCTCCGAACCATCTACTTCAAACTTCATGATGACTTCGAATTCCTCTTCATTACCCTCGTCATCCGCAATGTAAATAATTTCCGCTTCTTCTTCCATACCCAGTTGATCTTCAGCCATTGTTGATCCCCCTCACCTTCTACTATTGGCATCCAAATAATTTTGCAAAATCAAGCTTGCGGCCATTTTGTCCACAACCTGCTTGCGTTTTTTCCGACTGACATCCGCTTCAATCAGCGTACGTTCTGCTGCCATGGTTGTCAGCCGTTCATCCCAAAGGTGAACAGGTAAATTCAGTTCATCCCGCAGGCGATCGGCAAAAGCAATGCATATCTCACCGCGCGGTCCTACGGTGCCGTTCATGTTTTTGGGAAGTCCGACTACGATCTCACTAATCTCATGCTCACGCACAAGTTCGGCAATCCGAGCGAACTCGCCTTCATCACGGCGGCGTTCTAGCACTTCCAATCCCTGGGCAGTCCAACCGAAGGCGTCACTCGCGGCAACTCCGATTCTTCGGTCCCCATAGTCCAAACCTAATATTTTCATCCATGCTCTCCCATCCTGGGGCCTGCTCAGGTCGATTACAAATAATCGCCTTCTCAAGCTTCAGGCTGTCTTCTGTCGGTTCATTTCCCGCTGCCTGCAAGGCTGCAACACAGCGGAAGCGGCGTACATTACCGGTGATTGGCCAGATAGGAACGTACAAGCTCTTCAATCAGCTCATCGCGCTCCTTTTTACGGACCAGACTACGTGCGTTGTTGTGACGAGGAATGTATGCCGGGTCTCCAGAAATCAGATACCCAACAATCTGGTTGATCGGATTATACTCCTTATCGACCAATGCATCATATACCGTGAGAAGAATCTCTTTGGATGATGCTTCCTGTTCGTCACCTTTCACATTAAATTTAACCGTCTTATCCATGGAGTCCATTGATGACACCTCGCTCCTGCATGAACATGGGGACCATGTCCTGCCGAATTGATTTCTGTTTATATAATAACATATTCTGACTGCCACAAGTAAACAAAGGATAAGGCAATTGTGTTTTTTGCTTGTCCTTTACTGGCTTCAGCATATTGCATCATTCGATTCCACACGCTCTCGGGTACAAAAAATAAACGAACAGAACCATTTCGATTTATTTTTTGACGATTGAAAGCCGTTCAATGGATTTATGCATTATGCCCGCTAACCAGCGAAACCGCCAGTTTCAGCGCTTCATCCAGCTTGGTCGCATCCTTACCTCCGGCTTGCGCCATATCTGGACGTCCACCGCCACCGCCGCCGCATACTGCTGCGACTTCTTTGACGATTTTGCCTGCGTGTAATCCTTGTTTCACTTGTTCAGCAGGTACTGCTACAACAAAATTCACTTTACCGTCCGCTGGAGCACCCAATACGAGTACCGCGTTAGGCAATTTTACTTTCAACTCATCTGCCACTGTACGCAGCGCATCCATGTTCGGAGCATCTACGCGTGCTGCCAGCAATTGTGTATTTCCTGCTTGTACCACTTGATCGGTCAATTGACCAGCTTCCATGGCACTCAGCTTGCTTTGCAGGGATTCAGTCTCTCTGGCTGCTTCTTTCAGTTGTTGGTTCAGACCTTCAATCCGTTTAGGTACATCAGCCACATTTGCTTTGAGCAGTGCTGCTGATTGTTTAAGCAGTTCCAACTGGCTTTCCACATACAGATATGCGCCGCGGCCAGTTACAGCTTCGATCCGGCGTACGCCGGAGCCAATTCCGCTCTCGCTCACCAGTTTGAAGATTCCAATCTCTGAAGTATTATTTACGTGACAGCCGCCACAAAGTTCCAAACTGTAGTCTCCGACTTGAACAACACGTACAATATCTCCATATTTTTCGCCAAACAGGGCCATTGCCCCCATTTCTTTGGCTTCATCAATAGCTTTCAGCTCGATGTTCACGTTCAGACGATTCCAGATCTGTTCATTCACCTGACGTTCAATCTCTGTCAACTCTTCCGGCGTAATACTACCGAAGTGAGAGAAGTCAAACCGCAGACGTTGTGGCTCTACGAGCGATCCTGCCTGGTTTACGTGTGTTCCGAGCACATCTTTGAGTGCCTTGTGCAACAAGTGGGTAGCCGTATGGTTTTTGATAATGTCGCCACGTTTTGCTGAATCCACTTCGGCGTTGATCACATCACCTACACGCAGTTCACCAGACTCCACAGTCACCAGATGTACATGTTGTCCAAGTGGAGCTTTGAACAAACCTTGTACTTTCGCTGTTACACCAGCCCCTCGCAGCAAGCCCTGATCACTCACTTGACCGCCACTTTCCGCGTAGAACGGAGTCTTGTCCAGAACAACCTGACACGTCTGTCCTTCGCCTACAGATTCAACAAGGGCGTCACCAGCTACGATGGCTACCACTTTTGCTTCCGTCAACAGGTCAGTATAACCAACAAACTCGCTTTTAACCTCCAGATCAGCAAGTGGTCCGCCTTGAACTTTCATGCTCTCGTTCTCTTGACGTCCAGCACGTCCAAGCTCACGTTGTTTCTGCATGGAAGCATCAAAACCTTCACGATCCACAGTCAGTCTATGCTCTGCAGCATAATCTTCTGTCAGGTCAAACGGGAAACCGTACGTATCATACAGCTTGAAAGCTTCAGGGCCGCTAATAACCGTGCGTCCTTCGGATTTGGCTGTGCCGCTGATATCAGCCAGAATAGCCAGACCATCTGTTAGAGTTTCGTGGAAACGCTCTTCCTCGGTTTTGATTACTTTGGCGATGAACTCCTGTTTGTCTACTACCTCAGGGTAGTACATGCCCATCACTTCACCAACGGTTGTTGTCAGTTCATACAGGAATGGACGGTCAAGCCCAAGCACTTTTCCATAACGAACTGCACGGCGAAGCAAGCGACGGATGACATATCCACGTCCTTCATTACTTGGCAGAACGCCATCACCTACTGCAAAGGCAACCGTACGGATATGATCGGCAATGACTTTCAGTGCAACATCAATCTCTACGCTGTCGTTATATTTCACACCTGCAAGAGCAGCTGTTCTTTGAATCATCGGTTGGAACAGGTCTGTGTCAAAGTTGGAATCCACATTTTGCAGAATGGAAGCAAAACGCTCCAAACCTGCACCTGTATCAATGTTTTTGTTAGGAAGCGGTGTGTAGCTACCATCTTTGTTATGGTTGAACTGGGAGAATACCAGGTTCCATACTTCCAGATAACGTTCGTTTTCCCCACCTGGATACATTTCAGGATCACTCATGTCGTTTCCGTAAGCTTCGCCGCGGTCATAGAAGATCTCGGTACAAGGACCACATGGGCCTTCGCCGATATCCCAGAAGTTTTCATCCAATTTAATGATACGTTCAGCAGGCAGTCCTACTTTTTCGTTCCACAGTTTGAAAGCTTCTTCATCTTCCGGATATACCGTTACGGACAGGCGTTCCGGATCGAATCCGATCCACTCTTTGCTGGTCAAGAATTCCCAAGCCCATGTTACGGTCTCTTCCTTGAAGTAATCTCCAATAGAGAAGTTGCCAAGCATTTCGAAGAACGTATGGTGACGACGCGTTTTACCAACATTCTCAATATCATTGGTACGGATACATTTTTGGGAGTTCGCTAGACGCGGGTTCTCCGGCTTCTCACGTCCGTCAAAATATGGTTTGAGCGGTGCCATACCTGCATTGATCCACAAAAGAGAAGGATCGTTGTGAGGCACGAGCGATGCGCTCGGCTCAATTTTGTGACCTTTACTTGCAAAAAACTCTATCCATTTGGACCGGATTTCACTGGCTTTCATACTGGATGCCCCCATTAAATTATAATAGTCCGTTGCGTATTCGCTCCGGTTGGTCAACATTGTTTTTGTAAAAATAAACACAAAAAACGCCCCTGAATAATCAGGGACGATGTTATCGCGGTACCACCCTGGTTATTGCTGTTCATCCCTTGCTGCCCGGACAAACAAACAATCTCCTCGTTCATGCGAAATAACGGTCGCTCCCGGCAGGGTTGTCCTGCACTCCGAAATTAGCTTTCCGCCGCTTCATCTTTCAAGACTCTTCCAGCCATCAGTTCAGGCTCACCCTGATCCGAAGAAGTCTATTCTCTGAGGAAAGGAACCCTCGGCGTACTTTATTTCATCATCGATTTCATGTTCTCAACATACACACTCATTATATCGATAGCACAAGCGGGTGTCAACGCGACCTCGTTGATGTTTTACCCCTGATAATTAGTCGGTCCTTCGTTTGATGTAATAGGCGAAAAAGTGTTGCACAATTACCTTCAGCACGGCAAAAACGGGTACTGCCAGAATTAAACCTACAATGCCTGCCAATTCACCTCCGACGAGCAGTGCAAATATAATCGACAGTGGATGGAGATGCAACGTACGTCCCACCACCTGAGGAGAAATAACGTTACTCTCCAACACCTGGCACAGTGTGTTCACAATGACAACAAGTAGTACCATTTTAAACGATACGGTTGATGCCATGACCACAGCAGGAGCAGCTCCGAGGAACGGCCCCAAGTAGGGCACAATGTTAAACACAGCTACAATGCTTGCAAGTAGCAGGGCATAAGGCATATCAATGATGATATAACCAATGTAGGCAAAGATACCAACAATGACACAGACAATAAACTGTCCCCGAATATAGTTCCCCAGTGCAGTATCGATCTCTTTCATTACCGAGACAATCGCTTTCCGACGTGAACGCGGAAGATACGCCACAATGGTGCGTTCAAACACCTCAAAGTCTTTTAACATATAAAAGATCAGAAATGGCACGATAAACACATTGAATAACACATTAATGGTCGCCCCGATATTGTCCATGAGCACAGCAATTCCCTGAGTTAGTCGATCCTCCATCTGAAAAAACCAGCTGTTCATGCCTGTTCGCACACTTGGTGGCATTAATTTGTGATCCATATTATTCATCAGGCTCTGGGCACGCATGGACAGTTCCGGCATATGCTCGTTGAGTTCTCCCAGCTGTTCAATCAATACCGGAATGACATTCATCAGAATGACACCGAGGCAGGTCAGGAAAAAGGCATATATGAGTAGTACCGCAATCGTACGCGGCACCTTGCGCCCTCCCAGCATGCTGACAATCGGATTAAGTACATAGGATATGATAAGGGCTACGATAAAGGGTGCCAGCACTGTTTTCAGGAACGTATATATGTGAAGCAGTAAAGGCCGCAGCAGCCAGATAAAATATAAAATGATCAATCCGAGCAGCAGCCAGATCGCGTAACGGAACAGCTTGTTTTTGGTTAATTGCTCCACTTGCATCTCTCCTTTTGGACTGGCTCTGAGAGTCAGTATATGTAGGAAAGGTAATATTTATTAACACAGCGCAGAAGTGGAAAGGAGTAATCCGAACATTTTTTCTTAAACCAAAAAAAAACGCCTCCTTCATCAGAGAAGGAAGCGCATTTTGCAGTACGGGTTAGCATATAATCAACCATACACCAGCCGAACCACTATGTAACCGCATCTATATACATCTGCCAACAATTAGCGACAGCCTCCCATGACAGACATTGTCATGAAACCGCATATAGAGGAAGTTATTCTGCTTATTAAGAAGAAGCGTGAAGATGAGGGAAGTCTTGTGGCAGCTCGTCCCCGAAAAACAGATCATCCAGGGAACTCAGCGTACCGTCTTCTTCCACCTGATATACAGACATTTTCTCACCGTTCACCGTTAATTCAATAAAGCATCCCCAGCAATAAAACTGGTGGGAACCAATTTTCCCGATATCTTTGGAACTACAGTTTGGACATTTCATATTCATTCACCTATCCATTAACAGAATGAATGGCATTTTCCAAGCGTTGTTCACTCAGAGACGGCACCATAATGGCACTTTCCCCGATGGACATATCGCTTGTACATGGCAGCCATTTGCGGCCCTCGATCAGATCGGACACAAAACCGTCCGTAATTTCAATCCCTATTATTGTATTTCCCAACTCTTGGTCAAAATAAACATCGGAGACACGCCCGAGCAGCAAACCTTCTTCGGTGAGCACGGACATCTCCTTCAATTTAGACCGACCGAGGAGGTACGTGTATTTTATGTCGTCGGCTCCCGTCTTGCGGACAGCCTGTTGATTACGGATCATGACGGCATCTTCGCCGTAGGCAACGATATCTTGCCACTGCACGATTTTGACATGATTGGTAAACAGACCTTTGTTCTCAAGCTCAATGCCTTCGATCTCCCAATCATCATTCACAATGAAATCCTGGATTTTACCGACCTGCTTCCCGTCCTCAACATCAAAAACGGCAAGTCCGATCATTTCCTGAAGCTTCATCGCTGGGTCCCCCTCATCTTCTTATCATTAAATAGGCGCGGCGCTATTGCTAGGTATGCCCAAAGTTGATGAGTGGCAATCAGACGCCGATCATCAAAACCGCTTCTATCCAACCGATGAAATGGAACTTCTTCCCTCCTTCTGTTCCATGTGTAAAGTTCCCCTTAGGGTCTATTACGCAGTCGTCCAAGAATGGTTCCAATTTTTTCGGCGGTTATCATGATTTCTTCCGTAGTATTACCCAATCCCCAGCTAAATCGAATCGCAGAGTGTAAAAATGTTTCAGGCAATTTCATCGCTTTGAGCACATGAGAGACTTCAAGTGAACCGGAAGTGCAGGCAGAACCGCTTGCAACAGCAATCCCTTCCATATCCAGATTCATTAACATCGTCTCTGTGGACACTTCCGGAAAGCTGATATTCAGGATGTTTGGCAGCGTATGCTCCAGGTGTCCATTCACGTGAAAGTGCTCCGTCCCCACATGAATTTCAAGCTGTTCCAACAAAAGTTTGCGCAATTCCAAATCATGCTGACGATGCGCCTCCGTCTGTGCTGATGCAATCTTGAGAGCCTCTGCAAATCCGGTAATACCTGCGATATTTTCCGTACCAGCGCGACGCTGACGCTCTTGCAACCCACCGTGAGCTCTTGCTTCCAGCACAATTCCTCGCCGTACATAGAGTGCACCCACGCCCTGAGGTCCGTTGATTTTATGCGCAGAGAAGCTGATCAGATCCACAGGCAGTTCCTTACAGGAAATATTCTGGCTACCCAGAGCCTGAACTGCATCGGTATGGAAAAGGATATTATGCTGACGGGCAAGCTCACCCACCTCACGGATCGGCTGAATCGTGCCTACCTCATTGTTGGCATACATCATGGTAATCAGCACCGTATCCGGCCGAATGGCCTCTTGCAACTCATCCAGATTTATTCGTCCATGACGATCCACAGATAGATAGGTTACTTCATAACCTTGCCGCTCCAATTCCTGACACGTATGCAAGACAGCATGGTGCTCTATTGCGGTTGTAATGACGCGTTTCCCCTTATCCTGCCTGGATGAGACTGCTCCAAAGATTGCCAGATTGTCACTCTCCGTGCCACCTCCGGTGAATACCAATTCGTCCGGGAAACAGCCCAAAGACGCCGCAATGACATCCCTTGCTCCGCTGACAGTCCGTTTGGCCTCACGCCCAAAGGCATGGATACTTGATGCATTGCCAAATTGTCCTGTCATGACGTTCATCATCGCTTCTGCGACTTGTGGATGCATAGGTGTCGATGCGGCGTGATCCAAATAAATTCGTTTCATTTATCTTCACCCCGTTATATGTTAAATTATGGAATATGTTTCGTAGCCTTATATGCTCACCAACCCCAAGCCATTGTAAAACATATGTTATGGCATGGATAAAGCCCCCAAATGGGGGCTCAGGTATGTTACCATGTCATGCTCATCGCAGTCATTGTTAAATATAAAACATGTAGCTGTCTTTTTTGTCCTGATCCTGGAAGGTAATCAGGTCTTTCAGTGTTGTGGAATCCAATACTTCCGCAATCCCGTCACGAATACGCAACCATAGATCACGCTTCGCTGGATCATCTTCCTCCGTGAAGTCTACTGGAGAGATTGGCCCTTCCAGTACACGGATTACATCGCCTGCAGTCACGGTTGCAGGATCACCGGCAAGGATATAACCGCCGTAAGCACCTCTAATGCTTTTCACCAGTCCTGCATTACGCAGTGGAGCAATCAGTTGCTCCAAGTAATGCTCCGAAAGCTGGTTGCGCTCAGCAATGCTTTTAAGTGATGTAGGGCCTTCGCCTATTCTGGCAGCAAGCTCCATCATGATTGTGAGGCCGTAACGGCCTTTTGTCGATATTTTCAAAGGAGTCACCTCTTTCAATTTTCAGAAACGATTGGAAACTTTATATTTAATCCTATGGTCCATGACCGTCTGTTTCACGATCTGTCCACAGCGGAGATGCATTGAGATTAGCATAAACCTTCTAATCCTCCGTATTCCGATCATAACCCTCAGCTAATGTTAACATATCTGCATGCTTTATGGAAAAGAAAGATTGACGATATTCCAAAATGTGCGTCTGTGGTGGACACTATCCAAAATTGGCCGGGTGTATCGTATCTTGAGTCCGGTTATGCTAGAATAAGAAACGAAACACATTTATATATAGAAATGGTGATAACGATGTCCAAAACAATTGAAAATACACGGGTCGTCGTTGGCATGTCCGGAGGTGTCGATTCTTCCGTTACCGCACTGCTGCTGAAAGAGCAAGGGTACGATGTCATCGGCATTTTCATGAAAAACTGGGATGACACCGACGAGTTCGGCCACTGTACCGCTGAAGAAGATTCAGAGGATGTACGCCGCGTATGTGAACAGATCGGCATTCCTTACTACACTGTCAACTTCGAGAAAGAATATTTTGATAAAGTATTTACCTATTTCCTTGATGAATATAAGTCGGGCCGCACGCCGAATCCGGATGTCATGTGTAATCGTGAGATCAAATTTGGTGAATTCCTGAACAAAGCTCTGGATCTCGGCGCAGATTATGTAGCTACAGGACACTATGCTCGCCTGATTGAAGAAGATGGCACACTCAAGTTGCTTCGTGGTGTGGACAACAATAAGGATCAGACCTATTTCCTTAACGCGCTCAATCAGAACCAGCTGTCCAAAGCCATGTTCCCGATTGGTCATCTGCCCAAACCGGAAGTACGCAAAATCGCAGAAGCGGCCGGTTTGTATACCGCCAAGAAAAAAGACAGCACAGGTGTCTGCTTCATCGGTGAGCGTAATTTCAAAGAGTTCCTGAGTAACTATCTGCCTGCCAAAGGCGGAGACATGGTTGATATCGCAACCGGTGAAGTCAAAGGTCGCCACGACGGTCTGATGTACTACACACTTGGACAGCGCCAAGGTCTTGGCATTGGTGGTTCCGGCAATGGTGAACCCTGGTTTGTTGCAGACAAGAACCTGGAGAAGAATCAACTGCTTGTTGTTCAGGGCGATGCCCATGCAAGCCTGTACTCCACTGGTCTTACCGCAACGGGTGTGAACTGGATTGCCGGTACAGAGCACATGCCTAATGTGCCATACCGTTGTACTGCCAAATTCCGCTATCGTCAGCCGGATCAAGGTGTTACATTGACCTGGCAGGAAGATGGAAGTGTGGATGTACAATTTGACCAGCAGCAAAAAGCCATTACGCCAGGACAAGCCGTTGTTTTCTACGACGGAGAGGTCTGCCTGGGTGGGGGTACGATCGATCAGGTGCAAAAAGTACCTGTACCCGCAATGCAATAATAGAGCTTGTCCATTAAAATGCGGATTATACACAATACCGTGTATCCCTATTAAAAAAGCCGTCTTTCATGTATACAATGAAGGATGGCTTTTTTCCTGCTTATTTTTGCAAAAAAATAAAAAATAGTTCGTTATGCAGTCAACCAGACTCCTGCCAAGCAAGCCAACACCCCAACTACAACCGAACTGATGACGTAGAGCGCCGCGCTTGCGTATCGTTGTCGACCCATAAGTCCTAACGTCTCATAACCAAAGGTAGAGAACGTCGTGTACGCACCGCAAAATCCGGTTCCCCACATCAACCAGATTCCATCTGAGATCATTGCAGATTCATGCCACCCATATAACAACCCAAGCAACAGTGAACCACTGATGTTGATGATCCATGTTCCCCATGGAAAGGCCATTCCCAGCAAGCCAGAGACCCATTTTCCTAGACTGTAACGCAGTACCGCACCCAGCACACCTGCAAAACCAATCCACAGGATCATGAGGCATCACCCACTTGTCTTTGTGCTCCCAACATACGATGTCCAAGGCTTATTCCCAGCGCACAGAGCAACAATCCTGCCAACAGACTCACGATCATATAAATAGCGGCACTGATCCATTCGCCCCCTTCGGATAAACGAACAATATCAAGCGTAAACGTGGAGAATGTCGTAAATGCGCCAGTAAAACCTGTACCAATCGCCAGTCGAAGTTGTGGTGTTATTTTGCCTGGAACAGCTATGGTAAAGAACCAACCCAAAAAAAGGCTGCCAATCGCATTGATTAACAGCACTGCCCATGGGAACCCCCCATGGACAGTTGGTATCCCTAACTGTATGGCATATCGGGTCAATGTACCGAGAAATCCACCCGCCCCTATATACAAAAGCTCTTTCATGTTTTGTGCATCTCCCGAATGATCTGTCTGTCCTTAAAATTCCCTGCGCCGCTGTTGGTTCAGCCTGATCTTCGATTCGTTACCCTGCTCCGTTGCCTCATAGAATACTCTCCGTGAGAGCTGCTTTGGCAAATATTCTTGTTTCACGTAATGCCCCGGATAGTTGTGTGGATATTGATAACCCTCATGTCCAAGCTTCACGGCACCCGAGTAATGTGTATCTCGCAAGTGAAGCGGAACTTCTGCCGATTTCACCTCATCAATCGCGTTCATGGCTTTGGAAATGGCGGTGTACACCGCATTTGATTTTGGACTTTCGACCGCGAACAGAATAGCTTGTGCAATGTTCAGCTTGGCTTCGGGCCAGCCGTTATTTCGGTACGCATCAAGTGCTCCAATCGCCTGAGTCATGGCTTGCGGGTTCGCAAGTCCAATATCTTCACTGCTCGCTGCAATCAGGCGCCGAATGAAGGTCATCGGGTCCATGCCGAGCTTCTCCACCGCGTATAAAAACCAGAACAGCGCCGCATCACTGGAACCCCGAATACTCTTGTGAAATGCAGACAACACATCATACTGTGTGGATTCATCTGCCTTCACAATCGGTCGCCGAATAGACTCTTCTGCCACACCAAGCGTAATATGAATGGACCCATCCTTCTCCGGTGGCGTGGTCAACGCAGCCAGTTCAAGCGCGTTAAGCGCACGCCGAATATCCCCGTTGGCCATCGTAGCAATATGTTCAAGCGCCTCATCGTCCGCCTGCAGCTCCATGAACCCCAGACCTTTATCCGGATCACTCAGTGCTCTGCGCATCGCAATAAGCGAATGCTCCTTGTTCAGTGATTCCAGCTGGAACAGGGTGGAGCGACTCATCAAGGCTCCATTGACATAATGAAAGGGATTCTCTGTTGTCGCTCCGATAAAAATAATCGTACCCTTCTCTACCGCTGGCAATAGCGCATCCTGACGTGAACTGTTAAACCGATGTACCTCGTCGAGGAACAAAATGGTTTTCGTTCCATACAGCTGTTTGTTCGTTTGGGCCTGTTCGATAACTTCACGCACATCCTTGACGGAAGCTTCCACTGCATTCAGACGTACGAACTGTCCTTGCGTTTGCTGGGAAATAATATGTGCCAAGGTTGTCTTGCCACATCCCGGAGGGCCGTATAACAAGATTGACGAAATCTGATCAGCCTCGATGGCGCGCCGGAGTAATTTCCCCGGTCCAATAATATGTTCCTGTCCAATATATTCATCCAGATGCTCTGGCCGCAAGCGGTCCGCGAGCAGTCTAGCTTGTGGTTTTGAGTCTTGTTGAAACGAAAATAAATCCATTGCTCATCACTTCCTTAACGGATTGCCTTGCCTTGAATACAATTACACTTCTGATGGTTCTCCACTCTCTATCATATCATACTCTCGCGGTAACATAGCCATAAATGCATGAAGTGCACTGCTGACAAAGGCATCCTTGCGAGTAATAAAATGAGTCATCATGCGATTCATACCTACGGGGAGTGTATGCGTGCGCAGTAATCCATTTTCGATCTGATGTCTAATCACAATCTCTGGTAATAAGGAAATTCCCATGCCGGACGTAACTCCACTAATAATCGCTTCAAGGGTTCCGAATTCCATAATAGCTGGGCGGGTAACACCACCCACCTCTAACCATTCCTCCAAAACCTGACGATAGGAACACCCCATGCTGTAGACAAGAATGGGTTTACTCTTAAGATCTTCATCCGTAGGACCCATACCAGAATAGACAACAAATAGTTCCTCATCAAATACGGGAATAGAAACGATATCAGGATGATCACAGGGACAGCCTATAAATGCTCCCTCCAATTCATACCCAATAACCTGATCCATAAGCATCTGCGAATTGCCAGTAACCAGTGACAAGGAGACATCTGGATACTGTTTATAATATCTGACGAAAAGTTCAGGTAGTCGCACGGCCGCTGCGGTTTGTGTAGACCCTATTCGCATTGGACCCGATGGTGTGCTCGTCGCCCGAAGCGCCTTGGAAGCATCATTCAGCAAACCAATTATTTTATCTGCATAGGTCAGCAGCATCTCTCCGGCTGGAGATAATGTCATACCTCGGTTATGACGAATGAACAACGTTGTACCCACTTCTGCTTCCAGATGCCGGATTCGTGCCGTTACGTTGGATTGAACATACCCCAGTTTAGAAGCAGCTTTGGTCAGATTCCCTTCCTGTGCAACACACTGAAATATTCTAAGATCCCCGCTCTCCATGGTCCCCCCACTCTGACATCATTCAAAATGATATCCGCTTCATTACCAATCATTATACTTCATGTTTAAACCGGACTACAATTCATGTAGATCCCAAACCAGTCAGCTGACTGGATGATGATAAGGAGTGTTCAGCATGACATACTGGAAAAATAGAGTTGCTCTGATCACAGGTGGTGGAACAGGTATAGGACGTGCTGTAAGTGAGTTGCTCGCTGAACGCGGAGCCTTGGTCGCTGTCAACTATTCCCGCTCACAAGATGCAGCAAGAGAGACTGTTCAACACATTCTGGATAAGGGAGGCCATGCATTCGCCGTTCAAGCTAATGTTGCCAATGATCTTGATGTCCGGCGGATGGTCACTACAGTAACTGAAACCTATGGCCCGATCACTGCACTTGTAAATAACGCTGGAATCACGCACCATATCCCCATGCACGATCTGGAGTCTGTTACAGATGACGTCTGGAATGAGCTGCTTGATGTGAATGTGAAAGGCATGTTTCATTGCGCTCGTGCAGTGACGGAAGGCATGAGACAGGCTGGCGGTGGTTCTATCGTAAATCTGGGCAGCATCGCAGGCAGTACGGGCTCGGGCTCCTCCCTCCCATACGCCGTCTCCAAAGCGGCCGTTCACGGTCTAACTTTATCACTTGCGCACGCACTCTCACCACACATTCGGGTGAATGCTATCGTCCCTGGCGCAGTTGCTACAAGGTGGTGGGCTGGAAACGAGGAGCGAATGTATCGTCTTGGTGGAGAAGTGTTATTACAACATATTGCCACACCTGAAGATATCGCACACATGATCTGTGCTGCGCTGGAACAGCAATCCATGACCGGGCAGTTAATTACTGTAGATAGCGGACAGACGTTATGAGCTCCAGTCATGATAAAGATACCCGGATCATCAAACCACTGAAATATACACTGTTGATCATTTTGACAACGCTAATCATGGGTACTTCTTTTCCAGTTGGCAAGATCGGCATGTTATATGCCCCACCTTTCCTGCTCATGGGCATACGTTATATACTGGCAGGTGGCTTGATGGCCTTGTTCCTTCGTAAACGTACTTTGCCTAATGGATGGCAGTCTTGGTTGAAAATAATCCTTATTGGCCTGTTCCAATCCGCAGGAGTGATGGGCTGCGCCTACTACAGCATGAACTGGATTACATCCGGTGAATCCGCCATTATTACGTTTACCAATCCGCTACTGGTCATTATCCTCAGTGCTCTTTTATATAGAGTGACCTACCGTTTCAGTCAGTGGATCGGTGTTATACTCGGTTTCATCGGGATTATGTTAACTTTTGGATGGCAGATGAGCTTTAGTCCTGGAACCTGGATTGGATTTGGTGGTGCGATCTCCTTTGCCGTGTCCACATTGCTCATCAAACGCTGGGGTGATGGCTACGATACTTTTGTCTTAACTGCCTATCAGATGCTCGCGGGAGGTGCTGCCCTTCTTCTGCTGAGCGTATGGACTGAACAGCCTCAGTTTATGGTCAATACCACCTCGGTTATGGCGCTGCTCTGGTTAACGCTTGTTTGCTCCATCATTCAGTTCTCACTCTGGTTTTATCTGCTTCAGAATAGTGACCCAGCCCAAACCAGTTCGTATCTGTTTCTGGCGCCGTTCTTTGGTGTACTATCGAGTTGGATTTTGCTAGGAGAACACGTTCAGTGGTTTGCATTGGCAGGCGGTTTATTTATTGGTGTTGGTATATTCCTGGTGAACCGTCGCTCATCCAGAATGAGAAATAGCGTAACATAAACTTGAACTCCCCCATCGTTCTTCCTTGGAAGATTAATCATTTCTCGCACAAAAGCAAAAAAGGCATGCGCTTATGGGACTTTCCCATGAACGTCATGCCTTTTGTTGTATAAGTAAACTCTATCTAACCAAGCTCTGGCCAACCCTGAATGGTTACGGACTCGCCATCGGGATTATGTGTTGCAGCCGCATAGATCGGCAGTACACCATCATGGAACAACCACAATTCGTGCAAGGCCCGTGTACAACCAACATACAACAGCTTTGCATCACCCGCATTTGGCAAATAATGCTTCTGGTCTACGTCTGCCACAATAACGGCATCAAACTCCAACCCTTTGGACAGATAGACCGGCAAAACGGAGTGTCCACCCGTGTACTGCTTTTTGCCACCATCGATCAGGTTTAGATCCCAGCCTGCATCCTGAAGTTCACGATGAAGTTCCTCTGCTTCATGCAGTGTACGGGTCAGGATGGAGACCGTTCGGTAGTCTTTGACTGTTAATACCTTCAAAGCCTGCTCCAGACTCGCCGTCCGCCCTTCCCCTCCATAAGCCAACGTGCGAACCGGATCACCACTACGGAAAACAGGAATCGCCGTAATCCCGCTCTTGACGCCACGTTCCAGAATCGTATTGGCATAATCGATAATTTCCATCGTTGAACGATAACTTCGGGTCAATGCAAAGTATGCATTCTGTTCCTCAGGAAACAGAGAACTCATCTCTTCCCACGCATGAACACCACGGTACTCATGAATGCCTTGAGACAAGTCACCCAGTATGGTGAAGGAATGCCCTTTGACGAACTGATCCAATAACGCCACATGAAAAGGGGAAAAGTCCTGCGCTTCATCAATCACGACATGATCAAACCGCTCCGAACCCTCGATATCATGGACCAATGTATGAATGTATACCAATGCAGGCAGATCCTCTTCACGGACGATATCCAGCTTCAAATCTGCTGCCGTTTGTTTCATGACCAGTTTTGGAATAAGCCCGCTGAGCGAGGCTGGCACAGACCCACCCTTTGTAGCTTTGAACAACTGTTTGTATAGCGTAAGCGGCTCGTATTGAGGCCATTTTTTAGCATAAGCTTTCTCACGAGTAGACGCTTTTTTCTTGCGTTCTTTGCGCACAGCTTCTGGCATCGGTTTCTTAAGTTCCATCTCAATCCAGCGGTGAACTCTCGCCATGACCCGTTCTTTGCGTTTGGCCAGTGGATAATGTTTGTATTCCTCACTGAACCAGTTCTCGATCTCCGTCTTGCTGAGCACCTTACCATCCCATGGACTGAAGTCCATATCCGGTACGGAATCCGCTTCCATGCCCGAGAGCCACTCTCGAATAAGCTCCATGAAACGGATGGATCCTTTGTACCGTCCAGGTACATCATCATTTAATTCAGGCCGCGCATCTGGAGTTTCGAACCAGGTGTTCAATGTATCCGACGTATTCGCCAAAGGCATTTCCAACCCCAGCAGGTTCATCGCCCAATCCGGGAATGTCCGCTGTTGAATGTCCCCTACTCCAAGTTCCGGAAGCACATCCGAGATATAATCCAAGAACATGTGGTTGGGTGCAAAAATAACCATTTTCTCCGCAGATACCTGCTCCTTGTACTGATATAGCAAAAAGGCAAGCCGATGCAGGGCAACCGTTGTTTTCCCGGATCCCGCTACACCCTGAATGATCAGTGCGGTGTTTCTCGCCGCACGAATGATTAGATCCTGCTCCGCCTGAATCGTCGATACGATATCACGCAGTTTGTTATCCTTGTTCTCTCCCAGACGATAAACGAGGAATTCATCAGATACCGCTGGCTGGTCGCTGTCACGGTTATATGTATCCGCCACACGTTCCAATATCCGCTGCCGAATGACAACGTTTCGTTTCAGGTATACGAGTCCTTCAATAAGCCCTTCCGGGGCTTCATACGTAGCGGAGGCTTCCCCTCCGGTAAATGAGTAAAACAGGCTCGCGACAGGAGCACGCCAGTCGATGACAAGCGGATGCTCTCCCACCTCTTCGCGGTCTACGCCAATTTTGCCAATATACAGCGGTTTCCGTGCACCACTGCCCTGTTCTTCGAAATCCAAGCGTCCGAAATAGGGTTGCTGCGCGCTCTTGGACAAGGCGGTGCGGCGCTCTTCGCGTCCAGCTTCCAGCACTTGTTCTGTGAAGTCGTGGCCGGTGTATACCGGAATGTTCTGCAGTCGTTCCAGCTGACTATCCACTTCCTCCATCGTTCGCTCTAACCTGTACTCTTCTTCTTGATAGGCACTTTGAAAGCTGTCTGACATGTTTCAGTTACCTCCTAAGAATATGTTTTGCTCTGCATCGCCAATCACTGACGACGCAAAAGGATACCCACTATATCATATTGATGTGTAAAAAGCTACAGCAGCCTGGTGATCTCATAAAAGAAAACCGTTGCTCACGCTCGTACTGAACGAATGAACAACGCTCTTAAGTTGAACTATATTTGAATCTTATCTTTTGAAATAGTAGTCAATTTGTTTCTGATTTCAACCTTGTCCTTCCTGTGCCACAAACTGTTTTTGAGCTAACTCACGGTATACCGGATGATTGCTAATTAATTCCGTATGAGTTCCTGTTCCGGTAACATGCCCATGCTCCAATACAACAATCTGATCGGAATCCACCACTGTGGACAATCGGTGCGCGATCACGATCGTAGTTCTTCCTTCCATCAGATTGGACAATGCTTGCTGTACTTCATACTCCGAGGTGCTGTCCAGACTGGATGTCGCTTCATCCAACATAAGAATATCCGGACTGCGCAGTAAGGCACGAGCAATAGCAATCCGCTGACGTTGGCCCCCGGATAACTTGATTCCCCTCTCGCCCACTTCCGTGTCATAGCCCTGTGGCAGCTTGTCGATAAAGTCGGCAGAATAGGCCATCTCAGCAGCTCGCCGGATCTCATCCATCGTGGCCTCACGACCTAATCCGTACGTGATGTTGTCTTTGATCGTACCCGCCATAAGTGGACTTTCCTGAGATACATACCCAATCTTGCTGCGCCAGGAGGCTAAAGAATAATCCGTTATGGCTTGTCCCCCATATGAAATATGGCCTGAATCGGGCATATAAAACTGCTCCATCAAAGAGAACAGTGTTGATTTGCCGCTACCGCTTGGACCGACAATGGCTGTCACTTTTTGTGTAGGTACCGTCAAATTGATTCCGTGCAACACTTCCTCACCTGTAACATAGGAAAAATGTACATCATGGAATGCAATCGTCTCATTTCCTTTTGGCGCTACCTTAGTGCTGTCATGTGGCTCTTCCTCATCGGCAAGGATCGCTTGTATGCGCTCCGTTGCACCGACGACTTTTTGCAAACGGGAGTATAAGGTCGTGAATTGTCCCATTGGCATAATGACCTGGAACAACAGTAAAATGAACGCAACCAGTTCACCAGGCGACAAAAGTCCAGACGCTACGCGCATTCCCCCCACACCCAGAATAACGACCAGTACGGCAGTCATGACAAATGTAAACAAAGGACCGATCAGTGCAAGGATGCGTGCTTCCTGCAAGCCAAAAGCAAACATTTTACGAATCCGGGAATCCCCTGCTTCCACTTCCTGTTTCTCCGTGCCGTAGGCTTTGACCAAGCGAATCTCGCCAATAACCTGACTAAGCACGGACGTAAGACCTGCCATCTCGTCCTGCTGCTTCTTGGAGATCTTGTACATCTTCTTACCCACCGGCAACAGAATCAACAGCGTAAGCGGCACCAGACTCAGAATAATGAGCGACATCACCCAGTCCAAATAGAACAGTAACGCCACGCCACCCACAACAGCGACGATGTTGGACACAAAGGAAACCAGATAATCTGCGATCAACGTCATGATCTGGCTTGTATCATTCGTAATCCGGCTCATGGTATCGCCTGTCCGATTGCGATCAAAATACGGCATTCCTAGCGACAATACCTTATTCCACAGCTTGGTACGAAGCGTTGCGACCACGCGTTGTCCGGCGTAATTTAACATATAAATGCTAATACCCGAGGCAATCGCCTGAATCACAAATGCCCCCAGCAATAACAAAATAACAGATTTGTTCAATGCCGAAGTGGTTAATCCATCAATCAGACCTTTGGTCATCAATGGCACGATCAGTCCGGCTGTAGTTTGAATCAGGGTTAAGATGAGGGCCAGAATCAAGATCAGTTTTGGCGGGTTCGTGGAGGCGATAAGCTTGACGAAATCCTTAAATCCCTTTTTTCCTACCTTCGGTTCATTCTGCCCTGCTTGTTGCTGCTCTTCCATTCCCGTTCCTCCCGTTCTCCATCTGCTCACCAGAGATCATACGTATGAACTTACATGACGTTGCCTTTTGTTATTACAAAACTCCATGCAACACAAAGTTGGCTAAAAATAGGATGGAAATGCCATACATGACCACAGGCACCTGTTTACCTTGACCTGCTGCCAGCTTCGCTAATGGATAGGCAATAAATCCAAACGCCATACCGTCCACGATGCTATATGTAAATGGAATCATGACCATGATCAGAAATGCCGGGAATGCCTCTGTGAAGTCACCAAAATCCATATCTTTCACACCTTGTACCATCAGGCCACCAATAATGATCAAAATGGGTGCAATTGCACTGTCCGGAATGTAACCGAGCAGTGGGATGAAGAAAAAAGTAGCCCCGAATAACACGGCTGTAACGAGCGGAGTCAAACCTGTGCGACCGCCTGCCGCAATTCCGGCTGTAGTCTCGGCTGCGGCAACCGGAGGACTACTTCCGAATACACCTGCCAGCACGGTGCTAATGGATAGAGCACGCAGACTTCCTTTGAACCGCTCTGGACGACCAATCATCTGTGTCTGAGCCGTAATTAATCCGATATTTTCGAACACCACAATTAGCAGTAGCAAAAATACCGCGATCCAGAACGCAACATCAGCCAGCTTCATCAAAGACAATTCGCCAAACAACCCACCGTATTGACGCAGCGCATCCATAGCTGATACGGATTCACCTGGGCTCACTGCTCCAAGTACATAGGCTAGACCTGTCCCGACCAGAATACTGATCAGAAGTCCACCCTGTACGTTCCGTATAAATAAAATCAAGGCAAGCACCAGCGTAACGCAGGCTGTAATGACATTTGGATCATTAAAATGCCCAATCGCGACAAACGTGGTCTGATGTGCGATGACAATTCCACTTTTTTGTAAACCGATAAATGTCAGAAACAAACCAATCCCGACCGTAATGCCATGCTGCAGATTTTTCGGGATTGCTTCGCTGATCATTTTGTATAGTGACGTAAACGCAACAATGGCAAACAGTACACCTGTAACGGTTACAACGGCCAGCGCTTCTTGCCAGCTTAATTTCATGGAATGTACAAGTGTATACGTGAAAAATGCATTAATCCCCATTCCGGGTACTACGATAATCGGTGATTTTCCGCCAAATGCCATGAGCAAACAGCCTGCAATGGACGTCAGCAGGGTTCCAACCATGGCCGCCTGCAAGGGCATCCCGGCATCGGAAAGAATTGTAGCATTGACCATAACGATATAGACCACGGCAAAATAGGAAATGGCTCCCGCCACAACTTCCTTTTTCCACTGGTCTCCTGGCTCCATGCCAAGACGTCTGGTCATCCATCCGTGTTTCATTTCGTTCTATTCCCCTCTCTGTAGCCGCAAATTCATTATGTATGTATCATCATTTCGCGCAGCAGTGAATATCATACACGGTTTTGACTTTGAAGTACATGACGTAACTCTGACATTTATCTAAGGATACAGTTCGGCTATCATAGACAATTGACGTCCCATTCGCTCCTCTCTTGCGAAGTATGATCACACAAAAAAGCGCAGATGCCTTATCAGCATCCACGCTTCTTCAGTTGGCAGCAAGTTACTGCTGCTTGTTCTCTGCAATTTCTAACAAATCCTTAATCGCAACACTGACCATAATCAGTCCAGCTACCGGAGGCACAAATGAATTACTCGCAGGTGGCTGTTTAGCCTTACGAATTTCCGGAGCATTCTCGGGAACGATTTTTTGTGTTACGTCCTCGCGCGGTTTCATCGGCTTTTCAGTCGAGAAGACCACTTTCACACCTTTTTTGATGCCGTCTTTACGAAGTGTCGTACGTACAACACGGGCAATCGGGTCCATAGTCGTTTTCGAAATATCCGCAACCTGGAATTTCGTAGGGTCCATTTTATTCGCCGCACCCATACTCGAAATCATCGGAATTTTACGTTTCAGGCACTCTTTAATGAGATGGATTTTGTAGATAATCGTGTCGGATGCATCCAGCACATAATCCAGTTCATATTTGAACAATTCCTCATACGTTTCTTCCGTGTAAAACATATTCAGGGCAATCGCATCACATTCCGGATTGATCAGTTTCACACGTTCCACCATCAGATCCGCTTTCTTCTGCCCTACTGTCGTGGTCAGCGCATGAATCTGGCGGTTAATGTTGGTGATGTCCACCACGTCTTTATCAATCAGGATGATACGCCCAACGCCGCTACGTGCAAGAGCTTCTACAGCAATTCCACCTACGCCGCCAATACCAAGCACAGCGACTGTACTATTCTTCAACGTATCCAGACCTTCAGGTCCGATCGCAAGTTCTGTTCTTGAAAATTGATGGAGCATTGAGAATCGATGCCTCCTTTATTTCTTTTCCGCTACCGGTTTACGGGCTACGCGGATATGCAGTTGTTCCAATTGTGAGTCATCCACTTCGGATGGTGCATTCATGAGCAGATCCGTTGCACTTGCCGTTTTCGGGAAGGCAATCGTTTCACGCAGATTCGTGCGGCCCGCCAGCAACATCACGAGGCGGTCCAGACCAAAGGCAATACCACCATGCGGTGGAGTTCCATATTCGAAAGCTTCCAACAGATAGCCGAATTTCTCATTCGCTACTTCTGTAGAGAGTCCAAGGGCAGCAAACATTTTCTCCTGAACATCACGTTTGTAGATACGCATTGAACCGCCACCTACTTCATAACCATTGAGAACAAGGTCATAGGCTTGAGCGCGGATTGCACCCGGATCAGTGTCGAACAGATGTACATCTTCGTCTTTTGGACGAGTGAACGGATGGTGTTCTGCCACATAACGTTTCGCATCTTCATCATATCCGAGGAGTGGGAAGTCCACAACCCAAGCAAATTTGAATTTGCTGTCATCAATCAGACCCAGTTGACGGCCGATTTTCAGACGCAAAGCGCCCAGAACATCAGCAACCACTTTTTTCGTGTCCGCGGAGAAGAGCAGCAAGTCGCCATCTTCAGCACCTGTACGTTCTTTGACAGCTTCGATTTCTTCAGGCGTGAAGAACTTCACGATTGGCCCTTTGAACTCGCCGTCTTTTACTTGAATCCAAGCCAGACCTTTCGCACCGTAACGTGCAGCAAATGGTCCGAGATCATCGATCTCTTTACGACTCCATGTGCCACAGCCTTTAGCGTTCAGCACTTTCACTTCTCCACCTTTTTCGATGACAGAAGCAAATACTTTTACACCGCTGTTCGCTACGATATCGTTCATTTCAACCAGTTCCATACCAAAGCGCAGATCTGGTTTGTCTGAACCGTATTTACCCATTGCATCTGCATACGTAATACGTTGGAAAGGTAGTTCCAGCTCAATACCTTTCGTTTCACGCAGCAATTTGGCCATCAGTTCTTCCATCATTGGCAGCAGGTCATCCTGTTGCAAGAAAGAAGTCTCGATGTCGACTTGAGTGAATTCTGGTTGACGGTCTGCACGCAGATCCTCATCCCGGAAACAGCGAGCGATCTGATAATAACGCTCAACGCCACCCACCATCAGCAATTGTTTGTAGATTTGTGGGGATTGTGGCAAGGCGAAGAATTCACCTTCATGCACACGGCTCGGTACGAGATAATCACGCGCACCTTCCGGGGAGCTCTTGGTCAGGATTGGTGTTTCCACCTCAACGAACTCTTCTCCATCCAGGTAGTCACGGAACACTTTGGACGCTTTGGAACGCAGTTTCAGTGTTTCGAACATTTCCGGACGACGCAGGTCCAGGTAACGATATTTCAAACGAAGGGATTCATCAACTTCGACACCATCTTCAATGAAGAATGGAGGTGTTTTGGCTGCGTTCAGCACTTCGATTTCTGTGATTTGAACTTCAATTTCGCCAGTAGGCAGGTTTTTGTTAACTGTTTCTGCATCACGTTTAACAACTTTACCCGTTACAGCGATAACATACTCGCTACGTACGCGATCTGCGATTTGCAGAGCTTCACCGGAGTAAGCCGGGTTAAAGACAACTTGTACAATCCCGCTGCGATCACGCAGGTCGATGAAGAGTACGCCCCCCAAGTCACGGCGGGTCTGAACCCAACCGTTCAATGTTACTGTTTCACCGATGTGTGCGGGTGTTAATGCGCCGCAATGATGACTTCTTTTCATAACCAAACTCCTCATTATGTGAATTTCCGTTCTGTATGGGCAGTTAGTGCCTGCTCTTCAACAGTCCGGTTACGTGTAGATCATGTATTCGAAAAGGCATGTTACCTCTGGCTCGCCAACTTCCGCTTAATTGGAAACGTCGGTGAACCTCAGTACTTTTGCCGGATCAATTGTTTTACTTGAATGTTTAAGATTTAATGTAACACCTCATGCTTATTTACCTTCGCGAATTGCCTCTACCAGATCATCAAGCTTCACGGTTTGTTGCTCACCCGTATCCATCGACTTGAGGGCGATCTCACCACGCTCCAGCTCGTCATCACCAAGGATGGCAGTGTAGCGGGATTTGAAACGGTCAGCTGATTTCATCTGTGCTTTCATCTTGCGGCCCAGATAATCACGTTCCCCAGACAGTCCAGACTGACGAAGTTTGAACAACAGACGGTTCACTTCACGATCAGCAGCCTCTCCCAGAGCAACAAAGTATACATCCAGTGGAGCCAGCGTAGTGACCTCAATATTTTGGTGCTCCAGAATCAGTTGAATACGCTCCAGACCAATACCGAAGCCGATACCCGGCTGATCAGGTCCACCGATATCTCCAACGAGACCATTGTATCGACCACCGCCGCCAACGGTATCAATTGCTCCAATACCTTGGGCTTTTAATTCAAAAGCAGTCAGTGTGTAATAATCCAAGCCCCGTACCAGACGATTGTTCACAGCATAATCCACACCGAAATCATCCAGGTATGCCTGCAGCTTGGCAAAGTGATTCAAAGACTCTTCATCCAGGCTATCCAGTATGGACGGTGCCCCAACGAATTTGTCCTGATCGACCTTACAGTCGAGTACACGCAGCGGATTACGCTCCATGCGGGACTGACAGTCCTTACACAGGCTGTCTTTCATCGGTCTGAGGAACCCAAGTAACGTCTCGCGGTATTCTGCACGGCTGGTTGAGTTACCAACGGAGTTGATCTCCACTTTGACATCCTTCAAGCCGAGCTCGACGCACAACTGGTAACCTAGTGCGATTACTTCGGCATCAATCGCAGGGTCCAGCGCACCGATGGCTTCTACACCAAACTGGTGGAACTGACGCTGACGGCCTGCCTGGGGACGCTCGTACCGGAACATCGGACCGATGTAATAGAGCTTGCTCACATCCGGTTCGCCGTAGATTTTATTCTCCACATACGCACGGACAACACCTGCTGTTCCCTCTGGACGAAGAGTCATGCTGCGATTGCCTTTGTCATCAAAGGTATACATTTCTTTCTCAACGATATCGGTAGTCTCTCCTACACCGCGTACAAATAAAGAAGTCTGTTCGAAGATCGGTGTACGAATCTCACGGTAATTAAACCGTCGACACAGATCTCGTGCTTTTTCTTCTACGTACTGCCATTTCTCGACAACTCCAGGCAGTAAGTCCTGCGTTCCAGTCGGTTTTTGAAAAGCCATCTTGATCCCTCCAGCATTGATTTTTTTATATAACAAAAAAATCCCTCGCCCTGTCGCTGTGTATACAGCAAACAAAGGGACGAGAGATTGTGTAATATACATTCACCCGTGGTACCACCCACATTCCGGAAACCTGACACTTTAGCCGTTCAGGTGATCTCTGATGATTCAGGATTGCACAGAGCAACCTGATCAAGCAGATATTCCGCTCTACGTGTAACGCACGTCCTGCGCAGGCCAGCTACTGGTCACCAGATCATCTCTGCTGTGTTCGCCGTCTGTTCTCGGGGAAGTCATTCGTCCGCTCATCAAGAGAATCCTTACAGCCTTGGGATTCCTCTCTGGTCATGTGGGTACGGAGTACTTGGTCCCGTCATCAAATCAATAATATAGTTCAAAAATCGACTTGTATTGACTATAGTCAACGTATTATTTTCTGATTGTAATGAACCGCAGTGCTAAAGTCAAGGGTTAACACGAAAAGATAGCTCTAAAAAATTTTACTCACACACTGCACCGGATGGGGGAGTGACAGAAATCACGGATAATAGAAGCTGGATTCATCATATGAATTCCAACTTCTATTCGCTTCTTATTCCTCTATTGTTGCAGCATCCACTTCAACAGATCCGGCGCGCTCGCCCATAAACGGGAATGCATAATGACATATTCAATCGCTTCGTCGGAGTCGCCCATGCCGACAAAGTCAGGGAGGTTATGCGGCAAACGTTTCAAACCCAACAGGTAATCAGGCACATGTTTGTTCACACCCCGGGCCACACGGTACAGCATTTTGAGCTGGGAGGTGATTCCGTTTTTCTTATACTCCAGAATAATCTTGTCATAGGCAAAGGCCGCTGCGGCGTCATCTCTTCCATACTCCTCCAGCAATTGCTCTGCCTGTTCCAATTGGTTGCTGTACAGATACACAGCAGCGAGCAGGTAACGTGCTCCGGTATTGTCTTCCGTATTAAGCTCTAGCATATGCTCCAGAATCTGTGCTGCTTCTTTCGTATCTCCACCAAACCAGCAGGATTCGGCATAGCTTTTGCATATCCGGATATAGGGACGAGTCTCATGAAGCCCCCAGAAGTCCCCTTTATTCTCCACAAAGAACAGTTCGCCCAGTTCACGTTTGCCAGCAGCGATTCCTTCCTTGAGGTAAGATCGTGCATCATTCTCATTGTCCGATTCCTCAGCTAGAATAAGATACGCATCAGAGCTGTCAGGATACATCTCAATCGCTGTTTCCGCCAGATGTACTCTCCGTTTGGAAGAGCTCGCTTCCCTCGCCTTAGACAGCAGAGCCTGTGCTTTGTCTCTCGATGTGCCTGGACCGTTCAGCATCAATAGCTCGTCCGTTTCACCGCCCATGCCGTATTCTTCGATGTAACTATTCATCTCCTTAACCTTCCGGGAGATCGTGCCTGTCGTTACCTCATATTTATCAGCCAGCTCAGCCTTTGTGACATTGAAGCCGTATTCCTCGGACAGCAAAAACTCAATTGCAGCAGAGAACGAGCCTGTCTTCTTCACAGTAGGGCGGGTCTGACGGGAGTAGCCGTTCCATAACACTAGAGCTTCCAAAATTACCTCTGGCTCATATTGGTTGCTCATGTTCTCAATAG
Source organism: Paenibacillus sp. FSL H7-0940 (assembly GCF_037979415.1). NCBI lineage: Bacteria > Bacillati > Bacillota > Bacilli > Caryophanales > Paenibacillaceae > Paenibacillus > Paenibacillus sp. FSL H7-0940. Next base: position 172,886 of record NZ_CP150280.1, on the reverse strand, counting down.
TCTGCAGGGCTAGCTGTTCGTGAGCCGGGTGCTCCCATCTCAAATCGCTTGCCACCATCTTTTTCAGCTTGGTCAAGGTCAGTTTGCTCTCAGGCTGAATGGAGGCTTCCCGGACCGGTTTCTCCGTTGATATTATCCCCAGTATGGATTCTACTGCAGAGGACTCCTTGTTCAGACAACATTTCTTATATTTTTTCCCACTACCGCATGGGCATAAATCATTTCTTCCAATCTTACTCAAAACTAATTCCCCCTTAAATCTGTCTCTAGCCATTCGCATGAGAACTCTGTTGCTTTAGCATTGTAGGTGTCATTTCTCAAACGAGGCATTCTATATAACTTTCAAATTCCATCGATCAAGCAGAAACCGCTGCCCCGTACTTATATAAAAAAGGCGGGGCCGTTTCAGCGAGTATATGTTCATCTGGAATATGACGGATCACTCTGGCGATGAATTCCTCATACTCTCTGTCATAGGATTGGATTCGCCTGAACCCAATCGCTGGAGCTAGATTTACCGTCCAATGTAGCCCAACTATGAAAACAATTCGCTGTAGAATATATAAACCCATCTCTCTATTCTAGCAAAAATTGAATAAAGGGGTAAGCTCTACCCAAAACATACACATTCTCAGCTCAAAAAAAATAGCCTGCACACGGTGTGCAGGCTCAAAGGATATATAAAAAAAAGGGGGTCATGTGTGTTATTATAAGCCCACTATGTTAAAGGCTTATGTATCTAATATTACAGTAATATTACAAAAATGATAGCGCTTTATAAATTAGTTTTTTAATATCCTCCTGATTAAAAAGCCCTCGCACATCACTCGACTGTGTGGTCGAGCAGTGCAAGGGCCAAGAAGTATCTACACGTTAATTCAAATCTTCCACATAGGCATGGTTGGAACGAAGCTTATGAACAATCTCGTCATAATCCTCATCTCTTACTTTGGCAGACAGAACATAATGGAGATCATCATAATCGGCCGAAGACACATCTGCAGCATTCAGCAGGTCTCCATCCTCATTCACTCTGTCACGAGTATCCCGTTCTGCATCACGGTCCACATTGGCTACTACAGGGATCACATTTTCGCTGGCTGGAACACCAGGGGCTGCACCTACACCCATTGCTCCGTTGGTGCCTACGCCACCTGCTGTATTATAAGGTACCAGTGGCACCATAACACGCGTGTCTCTACCTACCGCACTGTCCAGTTGACCTACTTCCAAATGCTCTGTACGGAACGTCTGAAGTGAAGTTCTTGCTCCCTCTGCCTCGTCCTCGGTTCGAAAATACGCCTGAATATGTTTTGTCATGTCAAACCCTCCTTTTTCGGAATGAAATGCAACGTGAAGTTTCGTAACCTCACGATGTAACGTAGTTAAGATACATCAATGTATGTCAGTTGTACTGGATGAAGTTATATAACTTTTAGCAGTTCACGTACAAACGCTGGCTCATCTTCAGGTGTTCGGGATGTAATATAGTTTCCATCCACAACGGCCTCATGGTCCTTGAACTCTGCTCCTGCGTTTACCATATCATCCTTAAGTGGTGGATAGGATGTAATGGTACGGCCTTTCAACAGACCCGCACTAGCCAAAATTTGCGGACCATGACAGATCGCAGCAATTGGTTTCTTCGCACTGTTGATCTCAGTGACAAACTTCAAAATGTGCGCATCACTTCGCAAATTCTCAGGGGATGATCCACCAGGAATCACGACTGCATCATAATCTGAAGCGGATGCATCACCAATCGCCTTATCTGTGGTATAGGAGGCCTTTCCTCCTTTACCTTTAAGGGTCTCACCGGCTTTTAATCCGATAATCTCCACTTCATGTCCAGCTTTTTTTACTTCGTCATACGGGACCTGCATCTCCGAATCTTCAAAGTCATTCGCCAATAAAAAAGCAACTTTACTCATAACGTATGTTCTCCTTTCCGTGTTCGAACTTTCTTTATAAAATCGGGTCTTGCAGTACGTTGGCACTTCGTTGTGCCTCGTTTTGTTATTACCCTCACCAGAGCAATTTATAACAATTCAATGTAATTTCATTTTGTAACGAAGTCGTCAAACGAATAGTTAAAAAGTTCTACTCACGACAAAAAGTCCTGATTCGGGAAGAAATCAGGACTTTTTCACAATCTGTATAATCCAAATATCGGATGTTTATATCCCTGTGTAGACATTCAAGATCGCGGAAGATGACTCTGCTTCCCTTTGTCCGAATCCTGAAGTGCCCAGATCGTTGCAACATACTCAGCAGCCGAACGGGCAAGGTGCAATGATTCATACAGGTTGCCAGGGAGTAACAAAGGTTCTGAACGGGTACGTGTTTCTTTCGCAGATTGGCGCATAATTGGATGGATACTCCTTTGATCATGAAATGGTCATCAACGAATTATCCCTTATTATGGCCTGAACCCCATGGAATTATGCACGTGGTTCCTGACGAACCGGACTTTCAAGCATCAAAGTCACGGGTCCCCAGTTGGTAAATGTTACATCCATCATCGCTCCGAAACGCCCGGTTTCAACCTGGATACCTTTATCCCGTAGCAGTTGATTAAACGTTTCATATAACAGTTCTGCCGCTTCAGGTCGGGCCGCAGCCGCAAAGCTCGGACGCTTTCCTTTGCGACAATCTCCGTATAGGGTGAACTGGGAAACAGACAATACAGCACTGCCTACATCAAGCAGACTGAGATTCATCTTCTCCTGATCATCCTCAAATATCCGCAACCCACTAACTTTGTCAGCCAGATACTGGGCATCCTTCGCGGTATCCTCATGGGTAATGCCCACGAGTAGCATTAATCCGGATTCGATCTTACCTGTCAGCTCGTCTCCCACAGTCACCTGAGCCTCTTTACAACGTTGTACAAGCACCCTCATCTTACAGGCTCCTTACTGCATAATCCGATGCACCGAATAGACATCTTTCACACGTTTGATCCGTTCTACAACGGATTGCAGATGATCCGTATTACGAATCAGAATTGTGACGTGCACCAATGCTAATTTATTTTTATCTGTCCGTCCTGTAACGGCAGATATATTGGTTTTACTTTCAGATACAGCCTGAAGTACCTCGTTGAGCAAGCCATTACGATCATGGCCTGTAATCTCAATATCCACACTGTAACTTGCTTCGATATTCTCTTCCCACTCGACCTCAATAACACGTGCTGCTTCTTCACCGTCTGCACTTGTAGGGATATTCGGACAGTCACTACGGTGTACGGAAACGCCGCGTCCGCGTGTAACATATCCGATAATGTCATCCCCAGGTACAGGATTACAGCATCGTGCGAATCGAACAAGCAGATTATCGATGCCTTTAACACGAATACCGTTGGTTGGACGATTTCTGCGCTCAGGCGCAGGTTTCAGCTCGCGCATCTCGGAATTTAATTCCAGCAAACTGGACTCTTCCTGCTCTTTACGCAGTTTTTCGGTTGCTTTGGTTACAATCTGTGCAGCAGTAATCCCACCGAATCCAACAGCCGCAAGCATGTCATCAATATCGTTAAACGCATATTTTTTGGCAGCTTCCATCAACTTGTCATCCGTCATCCACGCAGAAGGGTCAAGCCCCATACGCTTCAGTTCACGCTCACAGCTCTCCCGACCTTTTTCAACGTTTTCTTCACGGCGTTCCTTCTTGAACCATTGCTTGATCTTCGCTCGTGCATGAGAAGATTTCGCAATTTTCATCCAGTCCTGGCTCGGTCCGTAAGAATGTTTGGACGTCAAAATTTCGATGATATCACCTGTCTTCAGATGATAATCGAGCGGAACAATCCGACCGTTTACTTTGGCACCAATGGTCCGATTACCCACCTCCGTATGGATTCGATAAGCAAAATCCAAAGGAACAGAGCCGATCGGCAATTCGATGACCTCTCCTTTTGGTGTAAATACAAATACCAAATCCGAGAAGAAATCCATTTTGAGTGACTCTACGAATTCTGATGCATCCTGTGCTTCGTTTTGAAGTTCAAGAATTTCACGGAAGAAGGTAATCTTGTCTTCAAAATGATTTCCGTTCGCAGCGCCTTCTTTGTAGGCCCAGTGGGCAGCAATACCAAATTCAGCAGTCCGGTGCATATCCCATGTCCGGATCTGTACTTCCGTTGGTTCGCCATTGGGACCAACTACCGTTGTATGCAGCGATTGATACATGTTCGCCTTTGGCATCGCAATGTAGTCTTTGAAGCGTCCAGGCATCGGTTTCCATAGCGTGTGTATAATTCCCAGGGTAGCATAACAATCCTTGATATTATCCACAATAATACGAATGGCAAGCAGATCATAAATTTCGTTAAACTGCTTGTTTTTGGTGGTCATTTTCTTGAACACGCTGTAGATATGTTTCGGGCGGCCCGAAAGGTCTGCCTGAATTCCCATCTCATCGAGCTTGTTCGTAATTCCATCCATAACCGTATCAATATATTGCTCCCGTTCCGCACGTTTTTTGTGCATGAGGTTAGCAATTCGGTAATACTGCTGCGGATTCAAATAACGGAGGGCGATGTCCTCCATTTCCCATTTGATTGCAGAGATACCCAAACGGTTTGCAATCGGACAGAAAATTTCCAGCGTCTCATATGAAATCCGGCGCTGGCTTTCTTCCGACTGAAACTTGAGTGTCCGCATATTATGCAGACGGTCAGCCAATTTAATCACGATGACACGGATGTCCTGCGCCATGGCGATGAACATTTTGCGGTAGTTCTCGTTCTGCTGTTCTTCCTTGGAGCGAAACTGAATACGTTCCAGCTTCGTCAAGCCGTCAACAAGCATGGCACACGTATTGCCGAAATGATTGCGGATCTCTTCAAGTGAGACCGTAGTATCCTCTACTACATCATGAAGAAGCGCTGCTATTATGGAGATGGTGTCCATCTGCATGTTCACAACAATGTCGGCAACCGCAAGCGGATGCAGAATATACGGTTCTCCCGATTTTCGCGTCTGTCCATGGTGGGCCTGATCAGCAAATTCGTAAGCTTCTCGTATGCGCACCAGATCGGGTTCTTTGATATATGCCCCGGCCTTCTCGAGTAATTGCTCTATGCCCATTCTGATCTGTTCCGTGTCCTTTCTATACCAAATGGAACCCGTGACAGTGCTGCAACACAGGTTCCCCGTAAAAGTAATTTCCTATAATTATGACGCTTCGCCCGTTTCCCGTCAACTGCTGACGAATAAGAGCGCTTATCCAATTTTTATATTGGTGATCTGAATTACTTCTATCCCGTTTCCCTATGACTCACAGGGGATTGGATGTATTTCTTATTTCTTATGTATTATTGCCGTTATTTGCTGAAATAGAAGGAAAATTCATGAAAATATTAATTCTATCGCTCTGTTACGTCAAAAATGTTATTGATTAATTAAGAGAAACTCTGTAATCTATTGAAAGTTTGTGTTTCGGAAAAGGAGATGAAATTCATTGCAACGCGAAATTCAGGTTAATCAAAAGATGCCACTTGGCTCAGGTTCACTGCTTAGCCTTCAGCATTTGTTCGCCATGTTTGGCAGCACGGTGCTTGTACCAAACCTGTTCGGTGTTGATCCAAGTATGATCCTGCTGATGAACGGAATTGGAACACTGTTGTACATACTGATGTGTAAAGGAAAGATTCCTGCATATCTCGGGTCCAGTTTTGCCTTTATTGCTCCTGTCACAATGGTATTAAAACAACATCCTGAGAATGGCTACTCCATGGCACTTGGAGCTTTTATCATAACAGGACTTGTTTTCTGTTTCGTGGCCCTCATTATTAAATTTGCGGGTACCGGATGGATTAACGTAGTCTTCCCACCAGCGGTTATGGGCGCCATCGTTGCTCTGATCGGACTGGAGCTTGTACCCGTGGCTGCCGGAATGGCAGGTCTGATTAATCCCGATATCCTTAAATATCCCAACTGGGCACCTCAAGCCAAACCAATCATTTTATCCATGGCCACGCTTGGTATCACTGTCATTGGTGCCGTAACGTTCCGTGGATTCCCCAAAATCATTCATATTCTAATCGGTATTGTAGTCGGTTATATCCTTGGCTATTCTATGGGTCTGGTTGATAAACAGGCTATTGGAAACGCTGATTTCATCTCACTTCCAACCGTAACAACGCCTACATTTGACTGGTCCGTTATTTTCACCATTTTACCTGTAGCGCTTGTGGTTATCGTTGAACATATTGGACATTTGCTTGTAACGAGCAGCATTGTAGGCAAAGATCTTTCGAAAGACCCTGGGCTTCATCGTTCCCTGCTTGGTAATGGGGTCTCCACCATTCTGTCCGGGTTTGTAGGATCTACTCCCAATACAACCTATGGTGAGAACATCGGTGTAATGGCCCTGACTCGCGTATACTCCACATATGTCATTGGTGGCGCAGCAGTCATTGCAATCGTACTCTCCTTCTCAGGAACATTCTCGGCGCTTGTAGCCAATATTCCTGTGCCAGTTATGGGTGGCGTATCCCTGCTTCTGTTCGGGGTTATTGCAGCATCTGGTCTGCGTATTCTGGTTGAACAGAAAGTCGATTTTGCCAAACCGACCAATCTGCTGCTTACTACACTTGTATTGGTCATCGGACTGAGTGGTACAGAAGTTACCTTCTACGGCGTTCATCTGAAAGGGATGGCATTGGCAACCATCGTCGGAATCCTGATGAGCTTGTTGTTCAAACTGTTTGAAGTGCTGGGTTGGTTGAATGACGATTCACGTAAACAGCCTATCACTGAAAAAATGCCCGATTAACTTCCATCGTATACACATCAAAAATCCTGTTCTCCCTAACCTTACGGTTGGAAGAACAGGATTTTTGATAATCATTAATGCTGTATATTATTTCCCGGGAAACGGAAAAAACAATTCATGTTTCATCACAGCGGTACATGTGGAGATTTCAGCTTAATAATTCATCAATGTGAATACATCGATTTCTGGCAATTTGGCACGACCATTCAGATCAGACAGCTCAATCAGGAAGGCAGCTCCGACAACTTTCCCACCCAATTGTTCAATCAAGTTGATGGAAGTTGCAATCGTTCCACCCGTTGCGAGCAGATCATCTGCGATCAGGACATTTTGACCTTTTTCAATCGCATCTGTGTGCATCGCGAGTGTATCCTTGCCATACTCGAGATCATAACCAACTTCAATCGTCTCTCCAGGCAGTTTTCCACTTTTGCGAATCGGAGCAAAACCGACACCAAGAGCGTATGCCAGAGGGGCGCCCACAACGAAACCACGTGCTTCAGGTCCAGCAATAACGTCAATTTTGAGATCAGAAACCATCACTTTCAGTTCATTGATCGCATTGCGGTACATTTCTCCATCCTTCAACAATGTTGTAATGTCCTTAAAGCTGATTCCCGGTTGTGGAAAGTCAGGGATGACACGAATATAATCTTTAAAATCCAAAATAATCTCCTCCTAAAATAAATACACAAACTTCCATCTAAGATACGCCCTTCATCCGGGATATCATCCATTGTGTCAGTTGCGGTGTGGCTGCATCCAGCATCACCTGTTCTATCTCGGCCATATTTTCGAGCGCCTGATAGTGACGTGAAGCGGTTAGCTCACGCTTAGGCGGGTTATCCACAAACGCAATTTTGCCGTTATCACGGGTAATGAAGGATAACTCTTCGAATACATCCAACATCATCGTAATCATGCGCGGCGAACAACCACACTGACGACTGAGCACAGGAGTAATCTCTTGTTCCTCCACGGGTTCAGCTTTCCATTTCAACACCTGCATATAAATACGCTTAAAGAGTTCTCTGGAAGGCATCTGAAGGCGATCTCGGCGGTTGCCTGATCCGTGCAGAAGGATGATATTCTCAGCTCCACTGAACAAAGCCAGCATGGCATTAAGTTGTTCCGGGGTTTCCGGCGTATCAAACACAAATAACGTCCGGACTTGTTCCTGTCCATAATGCTGTGCAGCAGCATTACACGGAAATAACCCGACCTTTCTATCATATACCCAAAGGCAAGGTTCATACAATGAATTTCCCTCGGAAACATCTGTTTCTTTCCGAACAATAGCACCAACAGAACCAGATTTATATCGCAGATGCACCTCAAGTGAGCTCAAGAAATGTTTCATCGCATTTAATGGCTCGGCATTACCGCGCAAATCAAACACTTGGACCTGAGGAACATGAATGTCCTGAAGCATCAATTGAGGTTTTCTCATCCCATTCCATTCATTGATGGACAGTTCTCCCATCACATCAATAACGGAACCAGGGAGAAGGAACTCTGCTAACGCTCCCTTGCCAAAAGCGACGGTTTCCAGTTGCTGACCATCCTGTTCCAGAACCAGTTTCAGATGGCGTTTCTCTCGTCCCATTGTTCTGGTTTCCTTCACAGTTACACTTCTCAATACAAACCGTGGCGAAGGATTGCTCATCCCAAAAGGCTGCAATCTGTCGATCTCCTGAATCACTTTCAGTGGAACATCACTGATTCTGCATTCATCATCCGCAAGACGTTGAGGTACAAAATCCTCTTCAGTTAATACAGATGCAGCAAACTCATTCAAACCAGCCTCAAGTTCTTCCAGCTGATCCCGATGCAAGGTCATACCTGCTGCTGCAGGGTGTCCCCCGTAATGGTCCATAGTGTGTTTATTGACTGTGAGTGCCTGATAGATATCCAAGCCCTCAATCGAGCGCGCAGAGCCCTTGCAGACACCACTCTCTGGATCGATCCCAAGGATAAGTGTAGGTCGGTAATAACGCTCCAGCAATTTGGAAGCCACGATACCAACCACTCCGACGTTCCAGCCCTCCCCAGCCAATACGATTACATCTGGAACGGATCCTGAACGAAGCTGTATCTTTTGTTCCAACTGTGCCGTTGCTTCTTGTAATATGCCCTCTACGACTTGCTGCCGCTCCCGATTCAATAGATCAAGCTGGCCCGCAAGCGTATGAGCTTCATCCAGATTCTCGGTGGTGAGAAGTGATACCGCTCTCCCGGCATGATCCAAACGTCCACTGGCATTAATACGAGGTGCCATGGCAAAGGCAATATTAATTGAAGTCACCTGACTCTGATCCACACCACTGATTTCCAGCAATGCACTTACACCGGGAAGACGTGAACCACGCATCGATTCTATTCCATAACTGACAATAACCCGGTTCTCCCCTTCCAAAGGCATGAGATCGGCAACGGTGCCGATGGCGGCAATCTCCATCCATTCACCGGGCACTTCCCCGATTAATGCCTGAGCGAGCTTCAAGGCTACTCCCGCTCCTGCCAAACCTTTAAAAGGATACGGGCATCCTGGAAGTTTCGGATTAATAAGTGTAAAGGCTTCGGGCAAAATTTCAGGCGGTTCGTGGTGATCTGTCACAATGACTTCAATTCCCAGCGTTGCCGCATAGGCAATCTGTTCAACAGCACTGATTCCGGTGTCCACGGTAATAATCAATGAAACGCCTTGTTGATGGGCCCAATCCAACGCATGGTTGTGCAATCCATACCCTTCATTCGAGCGATGAGGAATATATATATCGTACGAAGCCCCAAGATGACGCATCAAATGGATCATGAGCGATGTGCTGGATACGCCATCAGCGTCATAATCCCCGTAGATCAAAATATGTTCTTCCCGCTCCAATGCCAGCTTGATACGTGGCACAGCTTCATTCATGCCGAGGAGCAGATAGGGATCATGCATCTGATTAAGGTCAGGATGCAAAAAACGTTCGGCCTCCTTCTCATTGTGCACTCCTCGACTCACAAGCAAACGTCCAACAAGGGGTGAAACGGAAAGCGCCTGCGAGAGTCCCGCAGCCGCCTCCAAATCGATATTCGGTGTATTCCACCGGTATTGCGAATAAAGCAATGATAACGCTCCTTTCCTGATCTACTGGACCCGCGCTTCACTACTGAATTAATGTCGCTTCGTGATCGGGCAGTTCATGATTGGATTTATAGGGATAACCTGGATCATAAGGTATCGCTTGAATCTGTACTTCTTTCACATGACTGAAACGGGTTAACAGTAGAGTCTTGGCACGATTTGCAATCTCCTGTGCTTCCAGTATCGAGATCCTCGGATTCACACTAATGACCAGCTCAATCGTAACGTCATGTTCCTGTTCACGTGCAACCAAATGCTCAATGGTAATGATGCCATATACCCGCTGTACGGTCTCTTTGAAATCGGACGCTTCTTCCTGCTCCAGTTCCTGAACGAGTGAACCATAGACTGTGTCCACAATCATTCGGTAACCCTTGTGAAGCACAAAACAGGAAGCAATCAACGCAGCCGTGGGGTCCAGGTAGAGCAACATACTCAAACCCGTCTCTTCACCAGCCATCGATCCTATAATGCCGATTAACACGGTGAGCGAACAATAGAGTGCACGGCGATGTTGCTGTGCATAGGTCAGCGCCTGAGACTGGTTTCGTTTACGGAAATATCTGTACTGAAATTGAAAAATCGCTTCTTTCACAGCCAAAGCTGCAACAGCCACCAAAAGTACCGACTTGCCGGGTGCTTCCGGTTCACTTCCGGAGAGACTACCCAATGCGGAGATGGCAAGCTGTAATCCACCCATGAGAATCAGCACAGATAACAATACTGAGATTCCGGGTCTAGCAACACTTGAATGTTCTTTAAACCGTCCCCTGCGAGCCTTGCTCTTATCGCGTACAGACTTGGAGGGAAAGAGACCAGCCAGGGCAGAACCAGCTTCAGAAGCAGAATACAAGCCGTCAGCGAGCAATGATTTGCTGTTTGCCATATAACCGACTCCCGCTTTGATCACCGCAAGTCCCATATTACCGGCAATACCGCTCCATGTGGCAGCCTGAGCAGATGGGATATGTTCTCTGGTCATGAATATTCCCCCTTAATTCTGTACATAAAGTTGCAAAACCGCGCCTGGCAGACGCGGCTTCACAATAAGATGTTTAGTTAGATTCTTTAGCTACTGTTTTTGGCTTATCCACTTGTTTACCTTTGAGCATCAGCCATAGTGGAGCGGCGATATAGATTGAAGAATATGCGCCGAACAGTGTTCCGATAACCATCGCAAGCGAGAACATGCGAATGGATTCTCCACCAAATATGAACAAACAGATTGAAGCTGCAAACACGGTGAATGTTGTATTCAGGGAACGTGTCATCGTTTGAGCCAAACTGCGATTGACTACCTCGCGTAGGTCGGCTTTGGTTGTCTTTTTGGCAAAACGCAGATTCTCACGAATCCGGTCAAAGATAACGATCGTATCGTTAATCGAGAACCCAACAATGGTCAATACTGCGGTAATAAAGGTCAGATCGACTTCCAAACGGAAGATAGAGAACACACTTATTACAACAAATGCATCATGGAAGAGTGCGATAACCGCAGCCAAACCAAAGCGCCACTCAAACCGGATCGCAACATAGATCATGATCCCGATACTTGCAATGAGTACTGCGTAGATCGCGTTGCGCTCCAATTCTTTGGCCATCTCCGGATCAACGGTATTTACTTCATACGAAGCTGATGCATCCAGTTTGGCAAATTCTTCTTTGAACTTACTTTCTTGATTTTCATCCAATACGTTCGAGAAACGAACATTTACACGGTCAGCCCCCGATGTAATGGTAACATCACCCTCATCAACACCGATGCCCTTAACGATAGGTTTAATCTGCTCCGCTGTGATTGCTTTGGATACCGAGATATCCACATTCGATCCAGCACGGAAATCAACTGCATAATTCAAACCCAAAGCCAGAATGCTGATGATCCCCGTAATCGTCAGAATAATCGAGAAGATATAGGCAATCTTACTACCTTTAACATAATCAAAATTCCAATTAAAGCGCACGAATTTCACTCTCCTTCACTCCGAAGTACTTAGGCTTCTTCAACACGTTACCCCGTACAAGCAGGGTCAACAGGAAGCGGGAGAAGAAAATATTCGTGATAATACTGGTGACAATATCAAAAATCAGCACGAGTGCAAAACCTTTTACCGCACCTGTTCCCAAGAAGAACATAACAGCCGCAGCAATAATGGTTGTGATGTTGGAGTCAATGATTGTTCGGAAGGAATGCTTACCACCCGCTTTAACCGAAGACAAGATCGACTTACCACTGCGCATCTCTTCTTTAATCCGTTCGTACGTGATGATATTGGCATCCACCGCCATCCCTATACCCAGGATAAACGCCGCAATACCTGGAAGGGTAAGCACGAATTCTCCTAAATAGAAGATTGCAAGTACCAGCCACGTATGTGTGATCAAGGCAAAACTCGCGATTATACCAGGAATGCGATAAAGCCCAATCATGAACACTAGAATAATAACGGAACCAATCAATCCTGCTTTAATGGTCTGATCCAGAGAAAGCTTACCAAGTGTTGCACCAACACTTTGTGAATACTTCTCTGTAAGTTTCAGTGGCAATGCACCCAAGTTAATGGTGTCACGAAGCTGGTTTGCTTCGTCACGTGTGTAAGCACCCGAAATCTGAGCGGAACCATCTGTCAACTGTTGTCTAACGGTTGGAGCAGATAGAAGCTCATCGTCCAAATAAATCGCGAGAGGTTGTCCGATCAAACGTTTGGTAATCTCGGAAAATTTGGCTTTATCTTTCACTTGAATGTCAATCATCGGCTCATTCAATTGAGTGAACACAACTTTGGCTGCATTCTCAACAAATTCATTTCCGCGAAGCTCAATTTTGGTGTATTCGCCTTCCTTGTCGTTCTCAGCTTTACTACGGAAGGTCAAAACAGCCGGCTCTTTCATTTTGGCTCTAACTTCAGCCTCATCCGTAACCCCTGCCAACTTCAATCGAATCCGATTGCTTCCTTCAGTGGTTACCTCCGGTTCGCTTGTTCCGAGCGCATTGGCGCGGCTTTCAAGACTTTTGGCCGTTTGCACCAAAGATGCTTTGGTGACTTGTTGACCTGCTTCGAGCGGCTCTGCTTCATATAAGATCTCGTAGCCTCCCTTTAAATCAAGGCCCAAGCGTATATTTTTGAGCAGTTCCGGGCTTGTTCCCACCATTACCCCTGTGGTGACAAGCACGACCAGAATGAAACTGATAATTCTTTTCATGCCGTTCCTAGATCCCCTTTCGTTCTCAATATTCCTATTATAGCGATGCCGTAAAAAGCAGTCAATTTTCAACAAAAAAGATCCCTTTCGTCTAGAAAGAGGACCCCCGGTATGCAGACACGGTCATAAAGTTCATAAAGCTTGTTGCTTTCAGTGACAAAATGTCGTTCACCAGCTGGTGAAGCGGTGGAATGCCCTGTTTTTCATATTTATGACTGACGCAATTCCAGACATCTTTGCTGGTGACATATTCGTAACCGACAAGCCTTAATTCCTCCGCTTTGCTACGGCAGAGCATCTCTATTGACTGTTCCAACTCCACATCATTCATTTCTTCCAACGGGGAGCCTCCCTTCGTACATCCAAGCCTTTATGCGGCATCAATATTACATGATTCGACTTCGCCTGATCATATTCCTTCTTGCTGAATATGGTTCTTTTTGTTAATCGTGTCCAAGTTGTCATGAGAAGATAAAGGACTGGCATAGGATGAAGAACAACGGCTTTGTCCCGTTTATGTTGATAGCCTGTACTTTCAACCGGGAAAGAGGGGTAATCTTGAAGAAACAGACATTTATTCAGGGGGCCATGATCCTGCTCGCGGCAGGCATAATTAATCGAATACTTGGTTTCATCCCGCGCATTGCGCTGCCACGAGTCATTGGTGCAGAAGGTGTTGGCATCTACCAATTGAGCTATCCCTTTTTTATCGTACTGGTGACATTAATTACGGGTGGTATTCCGCTCGCCGTAGCCAAGCTCGTAGCCGAAGCTGATACCGGTGCCAATCGTTATTCCCCCCAGCGAATCCTGCAAGTAAGCTTAAGCTTTACATTGACCCTGGGTGTTGTATTCATGTTTTTGTGCATCCTGTTTGCACCCTGGGTTACCAAGTACGTGCTCACAGATGAGCGGGTATACCATACGTTCGTTAGTATGAGCCCCATGATTGCCATTATCGCCGTATCTGCTGTCTACAGAGGGTATTTCCAAGGTAAGCAAAACATGATGCCTACTGCCATTTCATCCATTGTTGAAACCATCATTCGTATCGTCTGTGTCATTTGGTTTGCCTGGCTTCTCCTCCCCCACGGTATTGCCCAAGCTGCTGCTGGTGCCATGCTGGGAGCGCTCGTTGGAGAATTCGGCGGTATGCTTGTACTCTTGTGGAAGTATAACAGGCAGAAGAAAGAGTTACCGCTCGCTAACCAACAGAACATGTCCAATCTCACAGCCAAACCTTTAAACCCAATACCTTCAGTTCTGAAAGAAACGGGTACTCCACAGCCGGGATTAATCCGGCGTTTGCTTGCAATCTCTATTCCTGTTACAGCAGGCCGATTGGTTGGCTCCTTATCCTATTTGGCCGAAACCATCGTTACTGCCCAGAGTCTGGCTCTGGCAGGCATATCCAAAGGGCTCGCTACAGCACAATATGGTGCATTACAAGGTATGATTATTCCTTTGCTGCTGCTGCCGGGGGCACTAACCTCATCGCTCGCGACATCACTTGTGCCTTCACTGTCCGAAGCTTCTGCTCAGGGAGATCGCGCACTGATTCACAAAAGAATGCATCAGGCATTACGCTTGGCACTTGTGACAGGTGCTCCGTTTTCCGTGTTTATGTATGTGCTTGCCGAACCGATGTGTCTTGTTCTGTATAATGATGCATCGATCGGAAGCATGCTGAAGCTAATGGCTCCTTTTGCTTTGTTCATTTATATTCAAGCTCCTCTTCAAGCTGCACTACAAGCTCTTGACCGTCCGGGTAAAGCATTGCTGAATACGTTTATCGGTGCTGTTATCAAAATCACGTTGATTTTAACACTTGCTTCCCGGCCTGAATATGGCATCTTCGGTGCAGTCATCGCCATCTGTGTGAATTCTACTGTAGTTACCCTGTTACATGCCCAAAGCGTACGTAGCCTGCTACAGTTCCGCTTCAAAATGATGGATTGGGTCAAGACGGGTGCAGGAATGTTTATCATGGGAGCAGCGACCCTACTCGTATACGAAGAGACCGCCATGATATTGCCTTTTTGGGTGAGGATGCTTCTCGCTCCTTTTGTCGGGCTTATCGTGTATTTCATCGTCATGGGCTGGACCAAAATGATTGACTTTCATGATCTGTCTCGTGCTCCTTTGATTGGTTCATGGTTCAAGCGCCGCTCAGGCAAATGATTTTCATTTTTTATCATCTTTTGGACTGACATATATCTTCCCATTGTGGTCAATGGAGCATATAAATACATCTTTGAAATCCATAATTCCGTTCTGTTGAATTTGATTTTTCAGCCAAAATCTCGTTTTCTGGATGATCTCCAGATTCTGATCCTGGACTTTTCCATCCATGATTAAGGGGAGTGGCAGACCTTCATATTTGATATTTGGAAATCCGTCAATCTGGTTTTTTCCCGTTTTGGATTTACTGGAAGAAGAATCTTCTGAGTCAGAACCGGAAGAATTGCTTTCGTTAGAAGTATTCTCATCCTTGGGAAAAACGGTCAGCTTGCCTGTGGTCTCCAAAATAGCGAAATCAACCTCTCCGATACTGTCTACATTCTGTTCACGGAGTTGTTGTAATAGATCATCCAGATTATATCGTTGCTTCCGCATCTCATCCCGGTGAAGAACGCCTTTGGAGATCAAAACAGTAGGTTTCCCATCAATCATCAGACGAAGACGCCGACTTTTAAGGCCTATAAAGGCCATTCCGATCTGTACAATGATCAAGGTAAGCATGGGGGCAATCCCGTGAGAGAGCGGTTTATCAATATCTTCAATGACAAAAGCAGCCATTTCAGCAAGCATAATGGAGACAACAAGATCAAACATGGATAGCTTACCAATCTCACGTTTACCCATAACCCTCATTGCACAGTACACCAGAAAGTACATGAGAATGGTTCGAAAGATATGTGATCCGACATCTGGGAAGTTCACAACAGGGGTCCTCCTTCGAAACTGAGTTTTTAACAGTTAGCTGGGTAGTGCAATCCCTATTTTGACCTGAACCTTACATGCTCATGCAGAAATAATCCGTTCATTTAATGGAAAACAGTTCATAAGTCCGAAGGCTTGACCATACACTGTATTAACTTATAACTTGTACAAGGGGGTTGCTTCATGCAATTGATCCGCCGCTTGGTTTCGTTTCGAGTGTCCAATCCGATTCTGTCAGGCCTCTGTCAGGCTTTTGTATGGATGTTTATCGGGGCATTTATTCTCTCCTTGTTTCTCTGGATGAGTGGAATGCGGGAACAGGACCTCTCATTGTATACCTATGTTGTTCATGGCTTGTCATTATTGGTTGGTGGTTTTGTCGCAGGCAAACGTTCTGGTGAAAAAGGATGGTACTACGGAGGGATTACCGGAATCGTATATGGACTCCTTGTGCTGTTGATCGGATTTCTCGCGCTGGATGCTTCGTTTAATTGGAAGGATAGTTTACAACTGCTTAGCGCGTTCTTCATTTCAGCTCTCGGTGGTATGTTCGGTGTTAATACGCATCGCTCCTAGCTGACTCGTAAAGAACATCTACCTTCCCTCATAAATCAAAAAAGAGAACCGGGTCTCCAGGGAGATCCGGTTCTCTACTAGGGAATACGCCACAAACGCACCCTCGTTATTCTATGTTACAGTAACTATTCAACAGCCGTATCACGAGCTACAGCCGTGCTGATTGCATTACGGTCAAATGTAAGCTTAGTTACATCGTTTACACGCAATACAACCACATCGTCCGTAATCTCAGCGATCGTACCGTGAAGGCCACCAATCGTTACAATTTTATCGCCCTTTTTCAATTGGCTCAGCATCGAATTCCGTTGCTTTTGCTTTTTGTTCTGTGGACGAATCATCAAGAAGTAGAAAATCGCAACCATGAGTACCAAAGGTACAATCAAAGATACGATTCCACCGCCTTGCGCTCCTGCTAGAGTCATTCCCTGAAACATTCAAACTCCCCCTTATCGACTATACATACAGATATTGCTTGTTACGCCAGTTCCCTCAAAACCTCAATCAGAAACCTTTGTCATTGTCATGAAGACCATATTGATCGAAAAATTCATCCCGGAAATCAAGCAAACGATCTTCCATAATGGCTTTACGTACATTACGCATCAAATTCTGCAAGAAATGAAGATTATGGATCGTTGTCAAACGCAGGCCAAATGTTTCATCTGCTTTGATCAAATGACGCAGATAAGCTCTGGAATAGTTGCGACAAGTGTAGCAATCACATTCAGGGTCAAGTGGCCCAAAATCAGTTGCGAACTTGGCATTGCGAACTACCAGACGTCCTTGGCTGGTCATCGTTGTTCCGTTACGGGCAATCCGAGTAGGCAGAAC
Organism: Paenibacillus sp. FSL H7-0940; assembly: GCF_037979415.1. Taxonomy (NCBI): domain Bacteria; kingdom Bacillati; phylum Bacillota; class Bacilli; order Caryophanales; family Paenibacillaceae; genus Paenibacillus; species Paenibacillus sp. FSL H7-0940. Next base: position 155,416 of record NZ_CP150280.1, on the reverse strand, counting down.
ACAATCGAACATGTCCACTCCACGAATAGATCCCTCAATCAACGCATCGGGCGAACCTACCCCCATCAAATAACGTGGTTTATTGGACGGCAACAAAGGTAACGTATAATCCAGTACACCATACATCAAATGTTTCGGTTCTCCAACACTCAGTCCACCAATAGCATACCCCGGGAAATCCATGGAAGTCAAATCTGCGGCGCTCTGACGGCGAAGATCTTCATGCATGCCTCCCTGTACGATGGCAAACAAACCTTGGTCATGCGGACGAGCGTGACTTTCGAGACAACGTTCTGCCCAGCGGCTTGTTCTTTCGAGTGATTTTTTTACATATTCATATTCAGCCGGATACGGTGGGCATTCGTCAAACGCCATCATAATATCGGAGCCAAGTGCATTCTGGATTTCCATCGCCACTTCAGGAGAAAGGAACTTCTTGTCTCCATTCAGATGAGAACGGAAGTTAACGCCTTCTTCCGTAATCTTGCGCATCTCGCTGAGAGAAAACACTTGGAATCCGCCGCTGTCCGTCAGAATTGGACGATCCCAGTTCATGAATTTGTGCAACCCGCCAGCTTCACGGATGATTTCATGTCCTGGTCTCAGAAACAGGTGATAGGTATTACTCAAAATAATCTGAGCATCCATTTCTTTCAACTCTTCAGGGCTCATTGTTTTGACAGTCGCCTGTGTACCTACAGGCATAAAGGTTGGTGTCTCAATAATACCGTGAGGTGTATGTACACGTCCCAGACGTGCACCGGATTGTTTGCAAGTTTTGATATGTTCATACGTAATTGCTGCCATTGGTTTTAATCATCCTCTAAAAGTTAATCGTTATACTAATATATCAACATGGCATCGCCGAAGCTGAAGAACCGGTATTTCTCTTGGATGGCTTCCTCATATGCCTGCATAATATGTTCCCTGCCTGCTAGTGCACTAACCAACATAACCAACGTGGATTTCGGGAGATGAAAATTCGTAAGCATCCCATCGATCACTTTGAAGGAATAGCCCGGATAGATGAAAATGCTGGTCCATCCGCTGCTCGCTTGCAGTATTCCATTTTCAAATTTGCTGCCTACCGTTTCCAAAGTCCGACAGCTCGTTGTCCCAACCGCAAAAACACGGTGTCCATTCGTTTTAGTCTGGTTAATCAGATCTGCCGTTTCTTGTGACAAGGAGTAATACTCCTCATGCATAACATGATCTTCAACAACGTCAACCGACATTGGTCTGAATGTTCCCAGTCCTACATGAAGCGTGATGAAGGCCACATTAACACCTTTGGCACGAATCTGATCCAACAATTCATCCGTAAAGTGCAGTCCCGCTGTAGGTGCAGCCGCCGATCCTTCATGCTTGGCGTACACGGTCTGATACCGTTCGCGGTCATCCAATGTCTCCTTGATATAAGGTGGCAACGGCATCTCACCCAGACGGTCCAAAATCTCTTGGAAGATTCCATCATACGTAAACGTAAGTGTACGTGCCCCCATCTCGCCCTCTTCTTCAATGATTGCCTTGAGTTCATCACTAAATACGATGACTGAACCGGCTTTCAGCTTTTTACCCGGCTTAACCAGTGCTTCCCACTTGTCGCCTTCCACATTTTTGAGCAATAATACTTCCGCTTTTGCTCCGGTATCTTCTTTTGTACCGAATAGACGGGCTGGTAGAACACGTGTATCATTCAGGATCAATGTATCTCCGGGATTCAGAAAATCGATAATATCAGGAAACGTTTGATGATTAATCTCACCACTATCTTTGTTCAAGGTAAGCAAACGGGATGCCGTGCGATCAAGCAACGGCGTCTGTGCTATCAATTGCTCTGGTAATTCAAAATCATATAAGTTCACATTCATTTAGTTTCATTCCTTAACAATAGTCGCATTTTGATAATAGTGTTTCAATATTGTCTGGTAATCATACCCTTCATCTGCCATGCCTTTGGCTCCCCATTGGGACAAGCCCAATCCGTGGCCATTGCCCTGACCGATGAACATGAAGGTCTGACCCTGCGTTACCGCTCTCGCTTGACCATCACCACTCATAACTACAAGTGCATTACCGGATGATGTTCCTGTGCCAGAAGAAGACAATACAGAGGCACCATTTGAGCCGGTTTTACTGGCTGTTTTGCCGTCAGCGCCTAATACAGTATAACTTCCGGTCCCTGCAATATCAAATAGAGTGCTCGGTAATCCACCGAGCGCAGAGCGGTATGTATCGGCATATTTCACCGTAATAGCCTGTCCGTTGGCAGTGACTTCAAGTGTTCTTCCGGAAGGTCCACGCTTGGTCACTTCCAAGGTTGAGATTGAAGCAGGAACAGAAGATGTTGTTTTACCCTGAAGGGATTTAACCAACTGGGCAGACGTGAAAGGTCCTCTCACCCAAGCATAATCGTTGGATTGAGCCACTTTTGCCAACACAACAGCTTCGTTGCCTGGATTCATTTTAGCTACAGGTTCAACGGTGGATTGAACTAACGGAACGGCACGCACATTGGTATTCTGAGCCGTTACCGTCACTTTTGCCAGTCCCGCATTGGTCTTGGTCGTTAATTCTTTGATGTTATCCTCACGAATGTACCCGCTAACGCCTGTACCCAGCAGCACATGGTACCACGTATGTAATCCTGCCTGGGCTGATGTATCTCCTGAGCTAACCACATTGGTGAACACACCTGCTCCGCCGTTCCATACCTCAGAAGGATGAGCGGTCTGGCCACCAGCATTGGAGGAGAATACAGCTTCGATGATTTTCCCACCGCTCTTGACCACTTCTCCAGCAGTTGCATCCACTGCACTGGTTACTTTATCGTTCTCCGAACCAATCCCGTTGTAGGCTTGGCTGAGCGTTGTATCCACGACATTCGCAATTTTGAAACGTTCACCCTGTTGAAGCGCGTAGGATCGAGCAGCTACGGCTTGAACTTTCAGAGCTTCAGCAGGCCAGGAGGAATACACCTCTGCCCCTACGACAGAGTACAGGTATTGCTCCAGTGGAACGACGTTGACCAACGCCAGATCACCACTTACGATGCTGATTTCCATATCTCCACGATACGTTCGCTGGGAACGTTCCACTACTTTGATACCATTGCCATTCCCTTGTACCAATGCTTTGGATTCAGTACCTGCAATGGTGTAATGCGGAGCTGTTTTGAGTGCATCCGTACTTAATCCTGCATCCTGGCGGATGATGAGCCCTGCACTATTGTTGACAGGTGAAAGGCTTACCCCTGGAGCTTTGGCTTCCACACTGTTCTTCAATGCGGTTAATTCCGCATCCGTTGAAGCTTCACCCACCCATACCGCGTATGCTTGGCTTCCCCCACTCAGTTGAAGGACTGGATTGACAATACTAACTCCTGCTGATAAAAGGTTGGCTTGTGCTGCCTCTGCTTCCTGAATCGAACCATAGGTTCCAGCAGACAGGCGTTTACTTCCCGTTACAGCTGGCTTTTGACCAGCCAATTGAGCTGCTGCTACCTTTTGTACCCGTGTAACAGCTTGTCCAGCAAGTGCCTCCGTTGCATAGTTGCCTGTGTAGAGCTGATAAATGGCATTTCCATTCACAGACGTTGTAAACAGCAAAGGTTTATCCGCTGTTGCTTGCAACAATTTTGCTGCTGCAGATGCTGCCTTGAAATCCGCTGTTTCCAACACTTTCACTCGGAATCCATCTGCACTGAAACGGACTTGCCCTGCCGGAAGGCTTACATTTGCGCCACTCTCCGATTGGATGCTCCATTGTCCCGTCGATTCAAGCGTAATGAGTGGTGTAGTTGATTTATACGTACTACCCAGATTTGCAAACATGGCTACCCGGATCGTCTGTCCATCATTTCCTGCTGCATACGCAGGCACTTGCAGACAACCCACTGTCAAAAGAGCTGCCGCCAGTACCTTCAATCGACGACTCCACTTCTTCGTTCGTATTGCTTTTCCCACAATCAGACTCCTCTCCGTGCATTTCTTTCATTTTATATCGGATTAACACGTGATTATTTCAATGTTTATTGTGAACGTTCAAATGAGCATGTTCAACAGATTCGATTATTTCCCATCTCTTGGTGGAACAGGAAGATCCAAATGATGATAGGCGAGATCTGTTACGATCCTGCCCCTTGGTGTACGCTGAATCATACCAATCTGAAGCAGATACGGCTCATAGACATCCTCGATCGTCTGACTTTCTTCACCGATTGTAGCAGCAATTGTATCCAATCCTACGGGACCTCCCCGGAAGCTGTTGATCATCGATTTGAGCATCTTATGGTCAATGTCATCCAGGCCACGTGGATCAATCTGGAGACGTTGCAGCGCTTCTTCCGCCAGTGTCTGCGTTATAATCCCATCACCACGTACCTGTGCAAAGTCGCGTACTCGTTTTAACAAACGGTTGGCGATCCTTGGTGTCCCACGTGAGCGCAATGCAATCTCTTGCGCAGCATCTCCCACAATCTCTACACCCAAAATTTCGGTAGAGCGTGAGACGATATAAGCCAACTCATCAACCGTATAGAATTCCAAGCGACTTATAACACCAAATCGATCTCGAAGTGGAGCAGACAGCAATCCAGCACGCGTTGTAGCCCCAATCAGAGTGAATGGTGGCAGATCCAGCCGAACGGAACGTGCACTTGGACCTTTACCAATCATAATATCCAATGCCGAATCTTCCATAGCAGGGTACATGACTTCTTCAACCGTACGATGCAAACGATGAATCTCATCAATAAACAGGACATCGCCTTCCTGCAGATTGGTTAACAATGCTGCAAGATCACCCGGGCGTTCAATGGCCGGGCCTGACGTAGTTCGTAAATTAACGCCCAATTCGTTGGCAATAATGTTGGCAAGTGTTGTTTTACCCAGTCCGGGTGGTCCATATAACAAAACGTGATCCAATGCCTCATTACGGAATTTAGCAGCTTCAATATATATCTTTAAATTTTCCTTCACCTGATTCTGCCCGATATACTCATTCAGATACCGGGGACGAAGACTCAACTCAACATTTTGGTCCTCCATCATCAGGTTCGCTGAAATAATCCGGTCATCCATGTTCATCCCTACCTTTTTTTGCAGGCTACAGCTATATTATAATATGCAATTTGTATTATCCCGTAAACAGCATTTGCAGCGCCTTTTTCATCAACACATCAACGGAATCTGCTGTAGTAACATCCTTTTTCAATTTGAGCCATACTTTATCAAGCTCACTGTCAGTATACCCAAGTGCCTTGAGACCTTCACGTGCCTCATCCCAGGCTGAACCACTTCCCGACTCTTCCGATGGAGGAGCGAACAACCCTGTTGCATACGCTGCCGCGCCAAAACTATCCAGCTTATCCTTGAGATCCAGAATCATGCGTTGTGCAGTCTTCTTGCCGATGCCTGGCAATTTGGTCAAGAACGTAAGATTCTCCTGATAAATCGCCGTAACCACATGTTCTGGTGTACCTCCAGCGAGTATGCCCAGAGCAACTTTTGGACCAATACCGGATACTTCAATCAGTTTACGGAACAAACGCTGCTCATCCCGTGTAACAAATCCAAACAGCAACATCGCATCCTCACGCACATGATGGTGAGTGTACACGGTAATTTCGCCTTCTTGCTTCGCAAACGCAAATGGATTTGGACAGAATACGCGATACCCTACACCATGAACATCCAGCACAATATAATCATTCTCTACATGAATGAACTGTCCTCTTAGAAAATCAATCATTTTCGCAATACCTCATTCAACTTGGAATTTAATGTATAAGAGTGTGCATGGCACACGGCTACAGCCAATGCATCCGCTACGTCATCTGGTTTAGGAATGACCTGAAGACGCAAAAACATTTTGACCATCTCCTGTACTTGCTTCTTCTCTGCTTTACCGTACCCCACAACAGCCTGCTTGATCTGCATTGGCGTATACTCTGCAATAGGCAAACCCTTCTGTGCGGCAGCGAGTACCATAACGCCTCTCGCCTGACTGACAGACATTGCTGTTGTAACGTTCCGATTGAAAAAAAGTTTCTCCAGCGCTACTGCGTCCGGTTTGTATTTATCAATCAATTGCACCATACCTTCATATACATGAAGCAACCGTTCCTCTTCAGGGGTATGAGCTTCCGTCTGAATACATCCATATTGTACGGGTACCACCTTACTGCCGATTTTATCCACAAAACCAAAACCAACAATCGCAATCCCCGGGTCAATTCCCAAAAAACGCAAAACCATCTCTCCCTCACAAAAGCGAACATATGTATCGTTCATTTCATTATAACAAAAGATAGACCCTGCGGCAGGAAAAACTTTGTCTAACTGATTACTCGTCTTTATTCGCGAATTTTTTACATGTTTATTCGTATTTTCAACTATTTTAGTTTAAACGACAAAAAGGACATCTCTTCGATGTCCTTCATCACATTCCACGTATTTTAGATTCAATCGCTTGGTTACGTAAACCACCAATGTTATTGCTTGCCACCATCGTTTTAGTACTTCACAATTTTAATACCATAGGTGAGGACGTTTGGATTACCCGCCATTACGGATTAAATGATGGTCTTCATCCACGGCATAGTCACTGAACGTAGAGATCACGCTATCATACTCATCTTTGTCCTGAATCCGAATACCCTGCTGCAATTGCTCGAGCACCCCTTCAGGCAAAGAACTTTCCAACGTTCCAACATCCAATTGAAAGAACGTACGAATAACCTTCTCTTCTGCTGGCTTACCCTCGTACAAATTAAGGTTCCCTACAGCATCTATGCTGATATAAGCCTGCTGTTTACAAAGCGGTGAAAGGTCATCTACACGTTGCTTCAGATGCAACTCATCTGATGTTCCAACGGTAGCATCCCATTCCGGATGTTGAGCTAGTAACATCTTCAACTGCGGTCTAGCCATCTTGCCTAACTGCTCTGTCTCCACTCCGCAGATGTACTGTGTTTCCAAAACCACACTTGTTAAATGATCCGGATCAGAATCAAGTTGCTCTACTAACGCCTGAATCTCCTGTTCAGATCTTGTTTCCTGCGTAACAGGCCCCATCACACTGGTTGCCTCACTAAAATTAGTTGTCAGCAAACGCTCTATCGCCGATGAGATAGACAACCCGCTGTAAGCCAATATCGTAACTGCAAGCAGAGCCGCCGTCATCCATACTGTTCGTTTCCACCGTCTCCAGCGTCTCTTGAATTGTTTTCTGAAGTTAAACGTGTTCACATGAACCCCTTCTATCACTTTTTAAACCTATTGTGACCTAAAGATTGAGGCTTTATGCACAATTAACTTGTTGTCTGAAGAAGGAACACGCATGTGTTAGCTTAGAGAATTTGTCATAGTTAATATCGAACCTGCATTTATAGAATCTTATATAGATAAATATAAAAAAACACTATCTAATTATAGATAGTGTTTTTAGAGATCGGGATGACACGATTTGAACATGCGACCCCCTGGTCCCAAACCAGGTGCTCTACCAAGCTGAGCTACATCCCGTTATATATACCGGCGAGAGGACTCGAACCTCCACGGTTTCCCACTCGATTTTGAGTCGAGCGCGTCTGCCATTCCGCCACGCCGGCAAATTTGAAGTTATAATGGCGCGCCCTGAGAGATTCGAACTCCCGGCCTTTTGATTCGTAGTCAAACGCTCTATCCAGCTGAGCTAAGGGCGCAAATATTGGAGCGGAAGACGGGAATCGAACCCGCGACCCTCGCCTTGGCAAGGCGATGCTCTACCGCTGAGCCACTTCCGCACACGGTATTATTAATATAAAAATGGCGGAACCGACGGGATTCGAACCCGCGATCTCCTGCGTGACAGGCAGGCATGTTAGGCCAACTACACCACGGTTCCAGATCACTTTCTCAAAGGAAAGTATAATTGCGGGGGCAGGATTTGAACCTGCGGCCTTCGGGTTATGAGCCCGACGAGCTACCGGGCTGCTCCACCCCGCGTCGTTATAAAGTTTATATGGTGGAGGCTGAGGGGATCGAACCCCCGACCCTCTGCTTGTAAGGCAGATGCTCTCCCAGCTGAGCTAAGCCTCCATAATATGACCCGTAGGGGATTCGAACCCCTGTTACCTCCGTGAAAGGGAGGTGTCTTAACCCCTTGACCAACGGGCCCTAATGGCTCCCCGAACAGGGCTCGAACCTGTGACAACTCGATTAACAGTCGAGTGCTCTACCAACTGAGCTATCAGGGAATATATGCATTTGCACTGCAAATGCAATTCATCGTACAACATCAACATGCAGAGCCTGTTTTCTATGTATGATGAAAGAGTTCGCTTGGCGGCGTCCTACTCTCCCAGGACCCTGCGGTCCAAGTACCATCGGCGCTAGAGGGCTTAACGGTCGTGTTCGGGATGGGTACGTGTGGAACCCCTCCGCCATCGCCACCAAACGCATAGCATAGCTTACATTCAGAGATCGTTCTCTGAAAACTAGATTCGAAACGAAACACGCGAATTACAACTTGCTATTGGATAAGCCCTCGACCGATTAGTACTGGTCAGCTCCATGCATTGCTGCACTTCCACCCCCAGCCTATCTACCTCGTCGTCTTCAAGGGGTCTTACATACTGGGAAATCTCATCTTGAGGGGGGCTTCACGCTTAGATGCTTTCAGCGTTTATCCCGTCCGTACATAGCTACCCAGCGGTGCTCCTGGCGGAACAACTGGTACACCAGCGGTACGTCCATCCCGGTCCTCTCGTACTAAGGACAGCTCCTCTCAAATTTCCTACGCCCACGACAGATAGGGACCGAACTGTCTCACGACGTTCTGAACCCAGCTCGCGTACCGCTTTAATGGGCGAACAGCCCAACCCTTGGGACCTACTTCAGCCCCAGGATGCGATGAGCCGACATCGAGGTGCCAAACCTCCCCGTCGATGTGGACTCTTGGGGGAGATAAGCCTGTTATCCCCAGGGTAGCTTTTATCCGTTGAGCGATGGCCCTTCCATGCGGTACCACCGGATCACTAAGCCCGACTTTCGTCCCTGCTCGACTTGTAGGTCTCGCAGTCAAGCTCCCTTATGCCTTTGCACTCTTCGAATGATTTCCAACCATTCTGAGGGAACCTTTGGGCGCCTCCGTTACTCTTTAGGAGGCGACCGCCCCAGTCAAACTGCCCACCTGACACTGTCCCCGCACCGGATTACGGTACCAGGTTAGAACCTAGATACGATCAGGGTGGTATCCCAACGTTGCCTCCACGCAAGCTGGCGCTCACGTTTCAAAGGCTCCCACCTATCCTGTACAGATCGTACCCAAATTCAATATCAAGCTGCAGTAAAGCTCCATGGGGTCTTTCCGTCTTGTCGCGGGTAACCTGCATCTTCACAGGTATTAAAATTTCACCGGATCTCTCGTTGAGACAGCGCCCAAGTCGTTACGCCATTCGTGCGGGTCAGAATTTACCTGACAAGGAATTTCGCTACCTTAGGACCGTTATAGTTACGGCCGCCGTTTACTGGGGCTTCGGTTCACAGCTTCGGATTGCTCCTAACCACTCCCCTTAACCTTCCAGCACCGGGCAGGCGTCAGCCCGTATACTTCGCCTTACGGCTTCGCACAGACCTGTGTTTTTGCTAAACAGTCGCTTGGGCCTTTTCACTGCGGCCCCCTCGTGCTATTCACACTACCGGGGCACCCCTTCTCCCGAAGTTACGGGGTCATTTTGCCGAGTTCCTTAACGAGAGTTCTTCCGCGCGCCTTAGAATACTCTTCTCGCCTACCTGTGTCGGTTTGCGGTACGGGCACCATCACCTGGCTAGAGGCTTTTCTTGGCAGTGTGAGATCATGACCTTCGCTACTATAATTTTCGCTCCCCATCACAGCTCAGCCTTACAATGTGCGGATTTGCCTACACATCAGCCTTACTGCTTAGACGGACATCCATCAGTCCGCGTCACTACCCTACTGCGTCCCCCCATTGCTCATAACGGCTTACGGTGGTACAGGAATTTCGACCTGTTGTCCTTCGACTACGCCTTTCGGCCTCGCCTTAGGTCCCGACTTACCCTGAGCGGACGAGCCTTCCTCAGGAACCCTTAGGCTTTCGGCGGATCAGATTCTCACTGATCTTTTCGTTACTCATACCGGCATTCTCACTTGTATAATGTCCAGCGCTCCTTACGGTACACCTTCAACCCTTATACAACGCTCCCCTACCCCTGATGCAAAGCATCAAGCCATAGCTTCGGTGGTGTGTTTAGCCCCGTTACATTTTCGGCGCAGAGTCACTCGACCAGTGAGCTATTACGCACTCTTTCAATGATGGCTGCTTCTAAGCCAACATCCTGGTTGTCTGTGCAACTCCACATCCTTTCCCACTTAACACACACTTGGGGACCTTAGCTGATGGTCTGGGCTGTTTCCCTTTTGACAATGGATCTTAGCACTCACTGTCTGACTCCCGGAAGTAAGTCTATGGCATTCGGAGTTTGACTGAGCTTGGTAACCCTTGCGGGCCCCGCACCCAATCAGTGCTCTACCTCCACGACTCTGTTTTCCGAGGCTAGCCCTAAAGCTATTTCGGGGAGAACCAGCTATCTCCGAGTTCGATTGGAATTTCTCCGCTACCCCCACCTCATCCCCGCATTTTTCAACATGCGTGGGTTCGGGCCTCCAGTGCGTGTTACCGCACCTTCACCCTGGACAGGGGTAGATCACCCGGTTTCGGGTCTACGTCCACGTACTAAGTCGCCCTATTCAGACTCGCTTTCGCTGCGGCTCCGGCTCTTCACCTTAACCTTGCACGGGAACGTAACTCGCCGGTTCATTCTACAAAAGGCACGCCATCACCCCTAAAACGGGCTCTGACTTTTTGTAAGCACACGGTTTCAGGTTCTATTTCACTCCCCTTCCGGGGTGCTTTTCACCTTTCCCTCACGGTACTGCTTCACTATCGGTCGCTAGGAAGTATTTAGCCTTGGCAGATGGTCCTGCCGGATTCATACGGGGTTTCACGTGCCCCGCACTACTCGGGATCCGTCTCGGAGGGAACAGACTTTCAACTACAGGGCTTTTACCTTCTTTGGCGGGCCTTTCCAGACCTCTTCGCTTAACCGGTTCCTTTGTAACTCCATGTGAGACGTCCCACAACCCCAAAGAGCAAGCTCTTTGGTTTGGGCTTCTCCGCGTTCGCTCGCCGCTACTGACGGAATCACTATTGTTTTCTCTTCCTCAGGGTACTTAGATGTTTCAGTTCCCCTGGTATGCCTCTGCATAACCTATGTATTCAGTTATGAGTAACTGGAAATTACCCCAGCTGGGTTTCCCCATTCGGACACCCCCGGATCAAAGCTTGCTTACAGCTCCCCGAGGCAGTTTCGTTGTTCGCCACGTCCTTCATCGGCTCCTAGCGCCTAGGCATCCTCCGTGTGCTCTTAGTAGCTTAACCATTTTGTTCCGGTTTCGGTCGCTCGCTTCCCTTGTTTTGCTTGCGCAAAGCCAAAAGTCGCTCTCACCCGATACCCTCACAAAAGCAATTTGACTACCGTTTTTATTGAAACTTGTTTAACACAAGTTCAGCTAAAAAGGAATGTTCTAATTCGCGTTTGTTTCGTTTCGATATCTAGTTTTCAAAGAACAAGCTCCATGCAAAAGCAAGCTGTTTTGAGAGTTTGAGCTCTCAAAACCGAACAACGAGTGAGTGTTTTGCAGCTAAGCTGCGTATTTGAATGTTTCCACTCGGGAAACGATTCTCCATAGAAAGGAGGTGATCCAGCCGCACCTTCCGATACGGCTACCTTGTTACGACTTCACCCCAATCATCTATCCCACCTTCGGCGGCTGGCTCCTTGCGGTTACCCCACCGACTTCGGGTGTTATAAACTCTCGTGGTGTGACGGGCGGTGTGTACAAGACCCGGGAACGTATTCACCGCGGCATGCTGATCCGCGATTACTAGCAATTCCGACTTCATGCAGGCGAGTTGCAGCCTGCAATCCGAACTGAGACCGGCTTTGTTGGGATTGGCTCCATCTCGCGATTTCGCAGCCCGTTGTACCGGCCATTGTAGTACGTGTGTAGCCCAGGTCATAAGGGGCATGATGATTTGACGTCATCCCCACCTTCCTCCGGTTTGTCACCGGCAGTCTATCTAGAGTGCCCATCCGAAATGCTGGCAACTAAATATAAGGGTTGCGCTCGTTGCGGGACTTAACCCAACATCTCACGACACGAGCTGACGACAACCATGCACCACCTGTCTCCTCTGTCCCGAAGGAAAGATACATCTCTGCATCGATCAGAGGGATGTCAAGACCTGGTAAGGTTCTTCGCGTTGCTTCGAATTAAACCACATACTCCACTGCTTGTGCGGGTCCCCGTCAATTCCTTTGAGTTTCAGTCTTGCGACCGTACTCCCCAGGCGGAGTGCTTAATGTGTTAACTTCGGCACCAAGGGTATCGAAACCCCTAACACCTAGCACTCATCGTTTACGGCGTGGACTACCAGGGTATCTAATCCTGTTTGCTCCCCACGCTTTCGCGCCTCAGCGTCAGTTACAGCCCAGAGAGTCGCCTTCGCCACTGGTGTTCCTCCACATATCTACGCATTTCACCGCTACACGTGGAATTCCACTCTCCTCTTCTGCACTCAAGTCACCCAGTTTCCAGTGCGATCCGGGGTTGAGCCCCGGGATTAAACACCAGACTTAAATGACCGCCTGCGCGCGCTTTACGCCCAATAATTCCGGACAACGCTTGCCCCCTACGTATTACCGCGGCTGCTGGCACGTAGTTAGCCGGGGCTTTCTTCTCAGGTACCGTCACCTTGAGAGCAGTTACTCTCCCAAGCGTTCTTCCCTGGCAACAGAGCTTTACGATCCGAAAACCTTCATCACTCACGCGGCATTGCTCCGTCAGGCTTTCGCCCATTGCGGAAGATTCCCTACTGCTGCCTCCCGTAGGAGTCTGGGCCGTGTCTCAGTCCCAGTGTGGCCGATCACCCTCTCAGGTCGGCTACGCATCGTCGCCTTGGTGAGCCGTTACCTCACCAACTAGCTAATGCGCCGCAGGCCCATCCCCAAGTGACAGATTGCTCCGTCTTTCCAGTTCTCTTCAGGCGAAGAAAACAATTATTCGGTATTAGCTACCGTTTCCGGTAGTTGTCCCAAACTTGAGGGCAGGTTGCCTACGTGTTACTCACCCGTCCGCCGCTAAGTATCAAGGAAGCAAGCTTCCTATCAACTCCGCTCGACTTGCATGTATTAGGCATGCCGCCAGCGTTCGTCCTGAGCCAGGATCAAACTCTCCAATAAAGTATTGAAAAGAGCGATAAGCTCATTTTGAATCTGACGAGATTAAAAATCTCATTTGTGCTCCAGCCGATTCAAGCCAAGGCTTGTCTCAAACTTTCGCGTTCATTCTGCAAGCAGAATGTTTACTCACTCGTTGTTCAGTTTTCAAAGATCAAACTTGTTTCGTTATCTCTTGTGTTTCCCGTGTCAGCACTGTGTTTCAGCGGCGACTTAAATAATATATCATACGGCTGAATGTAATGCAACAGTTTTTTTCATTTCTTTTCTTTAGTAGTTTTACATTAGCTAAGGCCATCATATCCGTACCCTATCTTGTCCTATCATATTAGGTCATGCTCATAGGGTACAAATATTTTAACACATTTATGAAAGGGTGTACAATAACTTCTTAATAAAATGCTTTCTATTATTTCCTGAGCAACTATATCTCCGTTATGTGCAACTCAATGTTCACTCAAGTAAGCGGGAAGCCAGCTCTCTATTACAGAGCTGGCTTCCCGCTTATATAACAGGTCCCTCACTTATTCATCAATCACAATCCCCAGGTTAGTTCTGTATCCATGGATTACGACGCTTTTTATCGGATTTCCGTTGGTTGGAAGTAGCTGCACCCTCTCTGGATGTTTTCCCGGACACGGATACCTTGGATTTATTCTTCAGAGGAGCCTTGCTTGTTCTGCGTTTTGCAGCGGCCGGCTTACTCCCTGCTTGCTTGGACTTCCCTTCCGAATCTGATCCAACCTCTTCAATTGCTACCTGACTTAAGTTAGCGTCTTCACGCCCCCCTTTTTTGCCACCCTTACCTTGCCCCTGAGGAGGATACATTTCACCAAATGCTCCAAGCGGGGACGGCGGGACCATGTTCTGAGTAGGGTACGGATTCTGATAAGCATACTCAATAGGCTGGTTTGGCATCGTTGATGTGGACATTTCAGGCGGCATACCGTACGAAGGACCGTACATATTCCAAGCCGGATCCTGATAACCATGAGAAGGATAAGTATACTGAGGCATAGGTGTATGTGAGCCACATCCGCATGGAGGGTACGGAAGCATTGAGTATGGAGATATGAAAGGCGGCTGATGATTCATATGACTAGGTGCTGCATACGTTGGGAATGGACTATTCACTTCGCCAGCTGGCGCAATCGGAAATGAGTTGTTTTGCATTTCTGCGGACAGATTCGGCATAACGTTATTGTGGTTATAACCCTGCTCCGCGCCAGTCCACGGACTGTTAGGCAGATCACTGCCACCATAGGGACTAACTTCCGGAATCCCTGGAAACGACGCATTGTTACTCGCTCCTGCCGTGTACATGTCTTGCTGAGCACCATACACCTCTTGTACAGGAACCGGGATTTGAACATAAGGGTGCTCGGCTGGCGCATGATGCAACTTATTACCACAACCACAAGGCTTTTTCGTTGCTGGTGCAACCTCAGTTGGAGACTTTGTGTTAGGCATTACAGGCAAAGGCATAATTTCAGGCGAAAGATTAGGCATTGTGTATTTCTTGGATTCTGCTACCGGTTTTACATAAACTTCGGGTTTAACCTCTTCTTTTTTATGCGTTTCCTTTTCGGGTTTCACTTCAGGAAGCTCCGGTAACTGCGGCAGTACCTCCAGTTCAGGCTTCACATTCGGCTTCTCCGTATTGGCTGGTGGTGGAGCAGGCACCGGGACAGGAACAGGAACCTCTGCTACCGGAGCAGGGGGAGTTGGCGCTACTGGAGCCGGTGGTTCCGGTTCTTTGACTCCCGTGTATTCCTTACCCTCAGGTGACATCTTTTCATGAGCAGCAATGTTACCGGCACCCGAATTAGATGTGCTGTTTCCTTGTGCGTGCATAGATGGAATATAAACTGTCTCCCCCACCAGCAGAGCGTTCGGATTTTTCAACTGTGGATTGGCATTGACCATATCTTTTAAAGGAACTCCCCAGGCTTGTGCCAACTTCCATAACGAATCTCCTTGCTGCACCTTGTGACTGTGGAGCACACCCTCCGGTTTCGGTGTTACTGGCTCTGCAGGGATTTTGACCTTCATGCCAATATCCAGCTTGTCGGGATTTGTGATTTGCGGATTAGCCGCGATCAATTTGTCCAGCGCTACATTGTATTTTTGGGACAGCAGATATAATGTGTCGCCTTTTTTCACCATGTGTATTTTCACAGGGAACTAACCTCCTAGACGTCATACTTGGGCAGTACATTCGCCCATACCGTTACTACATCCTATGCAGAAACCGGGCTAATGACATCAACTAAACAAAAAAAATCCTCCTGTCTCTAAAATCCCCATACACCAGGTATGCAAAATTTTATCGGACAAGGAGGATTCCTGTTCCCTATGTTATGCAATTCTAACTTAAGATTCCCACACTTTATATCCATCTTTGTCAACAATCTGACGGAATGCTTCCAGCAGTCTCAGCGTTACCGGACCTGCTACTCCCGTGCCAATTGTTCTTCCATCGACTTCATATGCAGCGATAACTTCTGCAGCTGTCCCGGTGAAAAAGACTTCGTCTGCGATATACACATCATGCAGGGTGAATGGCACTTCTTTTAATTCAAGCTCCAGTTCGCCACATAGATCGATAATCGCTTGACGTGTAATCCCTTCAAGCGCTCCGAGATAACAAGGCGGCGTGTACACTACACCATTTTTGATGATGAAGATGTTATCACTTGAACCCTCAGTAACGTAACCTTGGGAATTCAGCATAATTGCTTCACCAGCACCTGAATAGTTAGACTGGATTTTAACCAGAATGTTATTCAGATAGTTCAATGATTTAATTTTTGGATTCAATGCGTCCGGAATGTTCCGGCGTTGGGATACCGACACGGCTTTCAATCCAGTAAGATACGCTTCCTCCGGATAGATCGCTAATTGCTCCACTATGATGATTACGGATGCCTTAGGGCAACGTAACGGGTCCAACCCCAGATTACCAGGGCCACGCGATACAATAAGACGAATATAACCATTACGCATATCATTGCGGCGCACCGTTTCAGCCATGACTTCCAGCATCTCATCAATGGACAGCGGAATGTTCAAACTAATGGATTTTGCCGAATCATACAAACGATCCAAGTGGGCCTTACATCTGAAAATATTTCCGTTATAGATCCGAATACCTTCGAAAATCCCGTCTCCATACAAAAATCCATGATCATACACCGAAACAGTTGCGTTCTCCTTGGTCACATACTGACCATCCAAATAGATCCATTGTTCTGCCACTGATGACTGCACCTCCATAAAATATCCATTCCCTTTACTCCGTAACGTTATTAACCCGTCCATTGTACACCAAATGACAAGCTATTACTCGCTCATTCTACCCCGACTTATGACAACCTTCTAACATTCCCAAACACCATCAGGTCAATATCTCGAAGGATATGTATAACAAGGATAGCTACCCAGAACACGCACCTGACAATTCAACGCTTCAATCTCTGCCATGGCTGCGGTAAGCAATACCGAATCGACCGTTTCCACAACATCAATGTAAAAATAGTAACTGCCCAATCGTTTCTTCGTTGGACGAGATTCGAGACGGGTCAAGTTCAGCTTCCGCCAAGCAAAAGCTGACAGTACCTGATGCAACGCACCCGGTGCATCTTCTGGCAACGTCACCAGCAAGCTGGTTTTTACATGATCCGATTCACGTGGAATGTTCACAGGTTCATGGCCAATGAGCACAAAACGAGTGTAGTTGTTGTCATGATCTGTAACCCGTTCAGCCATAATGTCCAGACCATGCTTCTGAGCAGCAAGTTTGGTACCAATCGCTACCCAGCCCTTACCTGGATTTTTTTTCACAATTTCTACAGCTTCGGCTGTACTGTTCACACCTTCAAGATCCGCCCCGGGTGAATGCAACCGAATAAAATTCTGACACTGCGGAATAGCCACAGGGTGAGACATAATCTTGGTGATTCTACCAAAGTCATAATCGCCACTCTCTGTCTTAAATTCCGAACCATGTCCAATCACATTCTGGATGGATGGGTATACCCACTCCGCTTGCATTGGAATATCCACTTCATTTACAAGCCAGTCCATATGAAGACTAACGGAACCCTCAATGGTATTTTCAATCGGAATGACACTGTATTGTGCATTCCCGCTATCCGTTGCTCTAAACACATCCGAAATCAGCTTGGAATGAAGCAAATCTAATGGTTCCCCGTTGAAAAGGAAATCAATTGCCTCATGAGAGACTGAGCCTTCAGGTAATACTGCAATTCGTTTCATGCATTAACTTCCCCTTTGATTCTGTCCAGAAAAGGACGTTCGTCTTGATCAGGCAGCACGGTTACACCGTCCAAATCCGGATCGAGCCACAGTGCAGAAGCAGATATGCCCTCCCGCTCCATAGTGTCCAGCAAATATTGTTCCAATCCCGCTTTCCGGGTGTCATGACGATCTACCAAAGTCAATACGGTCGGGCCAGCTCCGCTCAAGGCAGCTCCCAACGCTCCATGATCAACAGCATGTTCCAATATCTCAGCCATGCCTGGCACCAATGATGCCCGATATGGTTGGTGAATTCGATCTGACATCGCCTTCTGAATCATATCCAGTCGTCCACTCGCCAAAGCGGCAACAAGCAGTGAAGATCTGCTAATGTTATACACCACATCAGACATGCCAAATTGCTCTGGAATTACATTCCTTGCTTTTGAAGTAGACAGCTGGAATTCAGGTACAATAACCAAAGCCTGCAGATCCTGGTGTGGTTCAATACGTATATGATCTACCTGTTGACCATTCCATACAGCCGTAATAATACCGCCATACAGAGATGCTCCCACATTATCAGGATGCTTCTCGAGGGATGTGGCCATATCCAGAAGCTTCGCATCGGATAAAGGAGAACCAATTAATGCATTCGCTGCTGCCAATGCACCAACGATGGCTGATGCACTGCTCCCGAGTCCCCGCGTAAGCGGAATATCGGAATACATGGAAATCTCCAATTCAGGGATGGATACCCCAGCTTCATTGAATACCATCTGTGCCACTTCGTAAATCAAATTCGATTTATCTGTTGGCAGGCCTGTCAAATGATTGCCGTGAAGATGAAATGACGTCTGCTCGGCAGGTTTCATTTCCAACCAGGCATACAAAGACAATGCCATGCCCAGAGTATCAAACCCCGGACCGAGATTGGCTGTGCTTGCAGGTATTTTTACGGTTACCTTTTCACGCAAACTCATACAGATTGCTGCTCCAGTTGTGCAATAGCCGCCATTACTGCTTCTTCCGTATCTTCAACAACAAGTGGCTCAGTCGCTACTGTTTTGATCGCAATATTAGGATCTTTCAGGCCATTACCTGTCAGTACACAAACGACAGTCTCTCCGCCTTTAAAGTACCCTTCACTCTTCAGTTTGTATACACCGGCAAGGGAAGCCGCAGAAGCAGGTTCAGCAAAGATTCCTTCCCGAGAAGCAAGTGTACGATACGCTGTCAGAATTTGTTCATCCGTTACATAGTTGATCTGTCCACCAGATTCCTCAGCTGCAGCTACCGCCGTTTTCCAGCTCGCCGGATTACCGATTCGAATTGCTGTTGCTACCGTTTCAGGTTCAAGGATCGGCTCACCTTTGACAATGGCCATCGCACCTTCTGCTTCGAAACCAACCATACGTGGAAGCGTGCTGGACTTGCCTGCCTCTTTATATTCTTTGAAACCTTTCCAATAAGCCGAGATATTACCCGCATTACCGACTGGAATAGCCAGAACGTCAGGCGCTTCGCCAAGTTGTTCAATTACTTCAAACGCTGCTGTCTTCTGTCCTTCAATCCGGAACGGATTCACAGAGTTTACAAGCGTGATCGGATGTTTGGCTGTGATCTCACGCACAATCTCCAGTGCACGGTCAAAGTTACCATTAATCGCGATCACCTTAGCTCCATAGATCATGGCTTGGGCCAGTTTACCCAGTGCAATGTTGTTATTCGGGATCAGTACGATACAATTGAGGCCACCACGTGCGGCGTAGGCCGCTGCAGCTGCTGACGTATTACCTGTGGATGCACACATGATCGTACGGCTGCCCTCTTCCATAGCTTTGGCAACAGCCATAACCATACCGCGGTCTTTGAAAGATCCAGTAGGGTTCAAACCTTCGTATTTGAAGTAAACATTCAAACCGAGTTCCTCAGACAGATTCTCTGCATGAATCAACGGTGTATTTCCTTCCTGAAGCGTAAGCAGGGGTGTATTTTCATTAACTGGAAGGTGCTCTCTGTACGTTTGCAAAAGTCCTTGATATCTCATTGTGGGTAAACTCCTTTATGTTTTAATAATCTGAAATGATGACCTGTTGAACCGGATATGATTAACTTGTACGTTATAACTGAAATAATTGAGATGCCGTATGGGATAAGGACAATTATCCTTCGACCCGGTAGACACTCTTAATGCGGCGAATGACGCTGAGTGATTCAAAATGTTTTAACACTTTATCCATGCTTGCCTTACTTGCATTATGTGTAACGATAATGATCTCGGCATCCGGGTTGTGCTCATTCGGCTGTTGAACAACCGACGCCAGACTGACATCATATTCTGCGAAAATTTGTGTGATTTGTGCCAATACACCGGCTTTGTCGTCTACGTGTAGTAAAATAAAGTTTTTCGACACGATTTGCTCGTCGCTTTGTAGTCGCTTAATCTTATAAGGCACAATGGCTTTGAGACCGTTCACGCCAAGTTTAAGGTTTTTGGTAACCGCTACAATGTCAGCTACAACCGAAGTTGCCGTTGGGAGTTCTCCCGCACCCGCACCGTAGAACATCGTCTCACCTACAGCTTCACCGTGTACATATACTGCGTTGAACACACCGTTGACTGAAGCAATCGGGTGATTCTGTCTAACCATTGTCGGCTGAACGCTAATCGTGATCTCATCACCAATACGGTCCGCAATACCAAGTAACTTCATCTCATAGCCCAGTCTTTTGGCATACATAATGTCTTCACGAGTTACGGAGGATATCCCTTTAACGGTTACATCCTTCAACTCCACATTGGTACGGAAACCGAGTGTACTCAAGATCGCCATTTTGCGAGCTGCGTCAAGTCCCTCCACATCGGAAGTTGGATCCGATTCGGCATATCCCAGAGCCTGTGCTTCAGCCAGTACTTCTTCATAGGATGCACCTTCCTGACTCATTTTGGTCAGAATAAAGTTCGTTGTTCCGTTCACAATCCCCATAATGCGGGTAATCCGATCAGAAGAGAAACCTTCAATCAGCGTACGAATGATCGGAATCCCTCCAGCAACACTCGCCTCATAGAACACGTCACATTGTTTTTCCTGTGCCTTCGCCAAAATCTCTGTACCATGCAGTGCCATAAGATCTTTGTTTGCTGTTACGATATGTTTCCCACGTTCCAACGCTTCAAGAATATACTCCTTCGTCTGATCAATGCCGCCCATGACTTCAACGATGACATCAATATCCGGATGACGAATGACTTCCCAAGGATCTTCCGTAAGCTTGGCACGGTCTACAGCAATAACACGTTCTTTCTCTGTATTTTTCACTGCGATCTTCTCGATGACAATCGGCGATCCAACCTGACTGCTCAGATCCTCCTGATTCCCTTCCACAATGCGAACGACTCCCGTTCCGACAGTTCCCAGACCCAACAATCCGACTTTTACTGGTTTCACTAACGATCTACCCCCTAATGTCTATTCTTGTCCGTCAGTCCTGTATGTTAAAGCCTAATTACCCTTGGCCTACAATACGTGTACGTCTTACTCCAGGCATATCTTGCATTCGATCCAGCATTTCACCAATTTCGCCATGAAGATGTGTCGTTTCCACCGAAATGACAACATTGGCTCTTCCTTGAAGCGGGATACTCTGATTAATCGTGAGTACATTAGCTCCATAACCAGCTACATGTCCAAGCACACGAGACAAGATCCCCGACTGATGCTCCAGATCAATGGAGATCGTTACAATTCTCTCGCGCTCAAGCTGGTTGATCAGATGAATTCCATCTTTGTACTTGTAAAAGGCACTCCGGCTTAATCCGACCTGTTCAACCGCCTCATGCACTGTTTTAACATCACCAGAAGCCAGTAGTTCTTTTACCTGCATGGTCTTCACCACTGCCTCTGGTAAAATATCTTCCCGTACTAAGTAATAGCGTTCGTTCACAGAACGTCCTCTCCTCAAAGACTCATGTATTCATATAGTGGACATTATATAGGATCTATGACAAAAGGGCAATACATGACACGCCTATTTTTTGAAATACGTTCCTCACAGTATACAAGTTTATCCCTCTCCCATGTCAGGAAAAAACAAAAAAAACGCAGAGTTGCGGGTCAACTTCCCACTTCTCTGCGTTCCTATATCAATCTGTCTCTCCACGGAAGACGGCTACTTAGTAGTAACTGCTACCTTCCACGAATTCGAATTCAAAGTCTCCAATACGAACGATGGTGCCTTCTACAGCTCCGCGCTTACGCAACTCAGCATCCACACCCATATAACGCAGTGTACGTGCGAGTTTCAGTATAGCCTCGTGCGAGTTCAGTTGCATCCGTTTCATCATGCGGTCAATCTTGGCACTTTCGACAACGAACATTTCATTCTCACGCACAATTTTGAAACCATCGTCTTCTTTTTTGTCCAGACTGTATACTTTACGTTCAGATACATCTGCTACCTCTTCAACCACTCGCTCGTCTGGAGCCTGATCCAGCAGATCAGCTGCACGATACAGAAGTTCTTGAATCCCTTTACGAGTCAAGGATGAAATTGGCATCACTTCAATATCAGGTTGCACTTCACGAACTTGCTGTAAAAATTGCTCCAGGTTCGCTTCAGAGTCTGGCATATCCATCTTGTTAGCTGCTACAACTTGCGTTCTCTCGGCGAGAAGCGGATTGTACAACTTCAATTCGTCATTGATTTTCTGCCAGTCTTCAAAAGGATCGCGTCCTTCAGAACCCGACATATCTACGACATGAACAATAATCCGAGTACGCTCGACATGACGTAGGAACTCATGTCCCAGTCCGACACCTTCATGCGCACCTTCAATCAGTCCAGGCAAATCGGCCATAACGAAGCTTCGGCCTTCTCCTACACCGACTACACCCAGATTCGGTGTAATGGTTGTGAAATGGTATGCCCCGATCTTTGGCTTGGCTGACGAAACGACAGAAAGCAATGTAGATTTCCCGACACTCGGGAAACCAACCAGACCAACATCTGCCATAACTTTCAGTTCGAGTACGATGTAACGCTCTTGTCCTTCTTCACCGTTCTCGGCAAGTTCAGGTGCAGGATTGTTCGGTGTAGCAAATCGGATGTTACCCCGTCCGCCCCGACCACCACGAGCAATAACAACCTGTTGACCGTGACGTGTCATATCCGCCAGTACTTCTCCACTGTCTTCATCCAAGATGATAGTTCCTGGTGGAATGCGCACAATCATGTTCTCCGCGTTTGCACCATGCTGACTTTTGTTACGTCCCTTCTCACCACGTGGGGCCTTGAAGTGACGCTGGTAACGAAAATCCATCAACGTACGCAAACCTTCATCCACGCGGAAAATGATGTCAGCTCCTCTGCCTCCATCGCCCCCGGCAGGTCCGCCGTTTGGTACATACTTCTCACGACGGAACGAAATAATTCCGTCCCCTCCGTCTCCGGCTTTTACATAAATCTTCGCTTTATCTACAAACATTGGTTAACCCCTTCTTCCTATATTCCACACGGCATTCTGAATTGTATAAACGTATCCTCAGACGGAAACTGCTCCGTTCTGACTTTTTTTCCTTTGAGTACGGCAGTAAGCTGCCGCAGTGTTTCCGGATCGGGTGTTTGATCCCCATCCAGTCGGACAACCACATCTCCATGATCCTGTCCGAAGTTTAAGGTCAGTTTGCGAACCTCTCCCCAAGAAGACCGGCCGCCGCCATATTGATAGGCCCTGATTGCATCAGCAATCGCCCCGGTAAGTGACTCGCCATCCTCGGGAGAGACCAGAGCACTAAGCTGCAACTCATCTTCTATTTCCACATGCAAGTCCAGCGCAATTCCACTGGCGCGAAAAGATTGAAGATAAAATACGAGGGAAGGAATACCTAATCTGGAGATTCGGCTTTCTTCTGTAACCCGCTCTTTTATTCTTTCCACACATTGCAAGGATTTATCAAGTTTGCCCAGCCGAAGATATCCATATAACACCTGAAGGTCGTTCATCCAGTCGTGTCGATGATGATTTAATGAAGCAATTGCTGTCTTTTCCATGGATTGTATGATGGCTCTGCGTTCCGCCTCCGCCTGTTTCTTCATCGCATTCACAGAAATGAGCAATACTGCGACGGACCACAATGCGCACACGACGCTTGAGATCATCGCCGGATACAACATAACGAAAACCAAAGGAATCAGAAGTGAACATGCCGCAATCCACGGCACTCTTTTCCAAGATTTCATGGCTTCTCCCCGTTCTACAAAACTCGGTTGGTCTACACCCACCGTAACCAAGTATAACATGTCTCTTCTGCCAGTTCATTATCGAATAACCGTTGAATACAAAAAACCTTCGGCAAAAATGCCGAAGGCTCCTTAGGCGGAATGCCGATATTACGCTTCTACTGCTGCTGCTACAGGAGCAACATTAACAGGGTAGATGCTTACTTTTTTGCGATCGCGTCCCCAACGTTCGAATTTTACAACGCCGTCGATTTTCGCGAACAAAGTGTCATCTTTACCGATGCCAACGTTAGTTCCTGGGTGAATTTTCGTTCCGCGTTGGCGAACGAGAATGCTACCACCAGTTACAGTTTGACCATCAGCACGTTTAACACCCAGACGTTGAGCATTACTGTCACGTCCGTTCTTCGTGGAACCTACACCTTTTTTCGATGCGAATAACTGAAGATTTAATTTCAACATGATTGGTTGTCCTCCTTCTTTGCTTATTTGAATTGCTGTATTTTAATATACTTCCCGTATGACTCTGCAATATTAGAGAGCATAACCACCATGGATTCGAGTAACAATTGTACCTGGGACCAAGTTTCCCCTCTCTCTAACAAAGGTAAAGAACCACTTAAAAAGCCATTCTTCATCTTGGCATCCATTTCGACACCAGTCAATGTTTCAATCGAGTTCACCGTACCCACTGTAACAGCGGATACCCCGGCACATACGATGTCTTCTCCCCGCTTGGCAAAATTAGCATGCCCTTCAATGGAAAAACGTTCGATGTTCCCGTCCTCATCACGAAAGATTTGAACGATAATCACTTATCGCACCTTCTTTACGCTTTGATTGTTTCGATAGTTACTTTAGTGTACGGTTGACGGTGACCTTGCTTCACATGGTAGTTCTTTTTAGGTTTGTATTTGTATACGATAACCTTTTGTCCTTTGCCATGTTTCTCCACTTTAGCCGTTACAGTAGCTCCGGAAATCAATGGTGTACCTGCTGTCAAACCTTGATCGTTAGATACAGCCAGGACACGGTCGAACGTTACGCTTTCGCCATCGTTCGCAGTCAATTTCTCGATGAACAGAACATCGCCCTCTTGGACTTTGTACTGTTTGCCGCCTGTTTCAATAATTGCGTACATTTGCCTTGCACCTCCTCATGTCTCAGACTCGCCCGTTCTCAGGTGACAGTGTCCTTGCGGAACTGTTCTTATACCCGGCCAGTGCGGTTACAGCATGTGCAAGACCATTAGGCTAAACACATACTTGAAGATTATATCACGCAATATATCAAAAATCAATGCAAAGGTGAAATATATCTTTTTCCCGTACCATGACAGGAAGAACACGGCTCCACATAGGGCAACGTACTCTCTTCCCGCACTTTCTTACGGGTAAGTTCGAGCAAACCCAGCTTGGTCCAACCCATTACAAATGCTTTGGTCCGATCCTTCTTGAGCTCCCCCTCCAAGGTTGCTGCGACTTCATGCCGATTCGAGGCTTCCTCCATATCAATGAAGTCGACAATAATCATGCCACCGATATCCCGCAGGCGCATCAGACGGGCAATCTCCACTGCTGCCTGTATGTTGGTCTCTGTCACGGTCTCTTCCAGACTGTCACCGCCAGCTCCCGTATATTTACCCGTGTTCACATCCACTACAGTCAGAGCTTCGGTATGATCAATGACAATGTATCCGCCTCCGGGCAACCACACTTTCCGGGCAAAATCCTTATTCAACTGTTCCTGCACACCATAGGCAGCAAAGATGGATTCTGTTCCCCGATACACCTGTACTTTGGGTTGATGACCAGGACTAATCTCTTCGAGCAATGCTTTTACCTCACGGGCTTGTCCTTCACTATCAGTGATGACTTCGTCACTCCCTGGCGTATACACATCTCTGATGATTCGCTGTACCATGCTATGATCCCTATGCAAGAGGCTTGGTGAAGGCAAACTGTCCGCTTTTTCACGAATCAGATACCACTGCGCGCGTAATGTTTCCAAGTCCGACTTAATGGCTTCATGCTGCTCTTCTCCAGATACGGTCCGAATAATAAGTCCTTCTTCATCCCGCCTCAGTTGCTCCCCAAGTGCCTTAAGACGGGAACGATCCCCTTCACGGGCAATTTTCTTGGATACCGCTACATAGTCAGCAACAGGCATGTAGACAAGCCAACGGCCCGGGAGTGAATAATGAGTCGTCACCCGGGCTCCCTTGCCTCCTACCGGTTCTTTCAGAACCTGAACAATGACTTCCTGACCCGGACGAAGCAACTCCGAGATGGAAGGCTTCACCTTGGGCTGTTTCTCCAGATGGGGATGCAACACATCGTCCACATAGAGAAACGCATTCTTTTTCTGACCAATATCCACAAAAGCAGCTTGCATACCTGGTAACACATTCACGACCCGTCCCTTGAAAAAGGAACCCAGCAGTCCACGATCACGTGTACGCTCTGCCGTAAATTCCACAGCTTTGCCTTCTTCCAGAAGCGCCATTTGCATGAGGTTATGTTCATTATGTACTATCATTTGTTTCATGGCTTCACCTCTAGAAGACAATTCAAATCATCCACATCCATTTCAGTATCTTTTCAATTCTCATTGTACATATATTAACCCATTTCAGAACAGGTCCACCAGAACACTACAATTTATTACCATTTTGTTGAAAATAGGAACCGATAATCCGTTGCTCAGGCAATACGGCCATAATTCGACCCTGTCTGTTCATCACGTATACCATATGGTATCTTTCTCTCTTTAATAGACGCAAAATAGTGTCCAAAGGTTTCGCCGGGAATGAGATTATTGGCTGCGCCAAACTGCCAGTAGCCGCGTGACGAGCAAACGCACCCTCTCGATTCATCAGAAAACGAATAAAGCGATAGGGCACATTTCGGTAATCCGTTACGTTGGAATAGAACAAAAAAAGGCCGATTAACAGAATGTTGAGCGGTAGGCCGTAGTCTCCAGTAAACCATCGGCTGATAGCATATAAAATAACCCCTACGCTACACAGAATGCTAATTCTGTAAGTCCACATTAATGTTGTATAGTAGGGTGCCCACAGACTGACAAGTGCCTGAACAATTTTACCTCCGTCCAGAGGAAGTACAGGCAGCAGATTAAAGAGAGCAATGAGCAGGTTCCCCTGAATGATATAGTTGAGAAATACCGGATCGCCCAGATTGCCATACTGTAACAGCATAACCACGCCAACCATCAGGATGTTTTGTAATGGACCAGCGAGAGCAATCATGATTTCCCGGTAGGCCGTGATCGTACCTCCATCTTCAATAACCGCTACTCCTCCAAAAGGAAGCATCTGGATCGACAAGACACGATAGCCCAGAAGTGCCGCTGCCGCAGCATGTCCACATTCATGAATGAATACGATAGCAAACAACGTAATAAGTTCAATAAAATGTCCAGTCAGAAGGGAGGCCATCATGATAATTACAAAAAACGGATGAAACGTAATACGGACTCCCCACACCCTAATCAAGGGCAACAACTTCCGCCGGGTCTACGTACTCCTCCCCCTCTTTGACTGCAAAATAGAGCGTGGCCGGTTGTTCACCACCCGTAGCCTTAAGACTCCCCACTGGATTCCCCGCTTCCACCCAATCATTCACGCTCACTTCACTTTCGTTCAGCCGACCGTATATTGCCGTGACATTGCCTGTATGTTGGATGACAACTGTGAATCCACTTGCTGCATCTCCGATAACCTCCATTACACGCCCAGCATCAGAACTTGCGACCTGTATAAGTTCTGCACCTGCGGCATCCGGAACGATCTCAATTCCCTTCATGCTCAGCGCAAATGGCTGAACCACCGTGCCTGAGATCGGTTTGCCCAGCAACTGCCTTACTTTCAATCCGTTCACAGCATCCGTCGTATGTCCGAGGACCGGAAGAAACGAAGGCGTTCCTCCAAAATGCCGTTCATACCAAGCCGCTGCTGAGGCAAAATCCATATCCCGATGGAGTGCATCCGCAATTACTGTTTTGGGTGATGTCGTCCACGATGTATCCAACTGAAATAGACCCCATACTCCGCCAAATATCAAAGCGCTAATAACCGTCCGTTTGAGAAGTGACTTGAACAGGTTAAATCTCGAATGCCCCCCTGGAACGAAATGACCATTCTCTTTTTTCCACAACCATTCCGGATCTCTTTCCTGTGTCCCCTCACTAGGCGGCGTAAATGGTTTTGGGTGTATGATCTCATTCTTGTCCAACAGTGAACCTAATTTCTGCTCCTGTAAGACCTCCACAGTGGCACCATCCATCAGTCGCCGGATACGTTCTTCTCGTCTCTGCTTGATTCTGAGTTTCGTGTTCATGGAATGTCCTCCCGCCGAGGCTTGTTTACTACATCCTATGAAGAGGTGGTTGATAATATGAACAAGCCTGCCCGCAGGTAACAAAAAAAGCCGGGCTATAAGCCACGGCTGTCATGTAATCAGATAATGAATAAGTCCATTTAAATGAGTTAACCCATTCCCAAGAACTTTTTGAAACGAGTAAAAGCGCCCTTTTTCTGCTCCAGCTGCATCAATGGGACCGTATCTCCCAGAATGCGTCGTGCAATGTTGCGATACGCAATTGCCGCAAGTGAATCCGGATTCATGACCGTAGGTTCTCCTGAATTGGCCGCTTTGATGACCAGTTCATCATCAGGCACGATGCCAATCAGGTCAATATTAAGTACTTGTAAAATACCATCGATATCTAACATATCACCCGATTTAACCATATTATTACGAATTCGATTCACCACCAGCTTTGGTGATTGAATGTGCGAACTCTCCAGCAGGCCGATGACACGATCCGCATCACGTACTGCAGCATTTTCCGGTGTAGTGACCACGATGGCCTGATCTGCTCCTGCTACCGCATTTTTGAAACCCTGCTCTATGCCGGCTGGGCAATCAATAATGACGTATTCAAAATCTTTTTTCAATTCAAGGATAATATCCTTGACCTGTTCTGGAGACACTGAGTTTTTGTCTCTCGTCTGCGCCGCAGGCAACATATATAATTCTTCGAAACGCTTGTCTTTGACCAAAGCCTGATTCAGACGGCAGCGGCCGTCCGCAACGTCGCACAGATCGTAAATAATACGGTTTTCGAGTCCCATCACGACATCCAAATTACGAAGGCCGATATCGGTATCTACCAGACAAACCTTTTTGCCGAGCAACGCCAGCGCTGTCCCGATGTTTGCCGAGGTGGTTGTTTTACCCACGCCGCCTTTACCCGAAGTGATCACGATCGCCTCTCCCATGAGCTACACTCCTTTAAACACATTAAAATCTCGGCGTAACCGAACGATATTGCTCATTTTGTCTATCTGCATCTGATTGTCCTGTAAGTAAGCAAATTCCATTCCGGTCTCTCGGCTCTCCCATTCATCGGGAGGACGACTGATGATATCCGCAATCCGTAGCTGCGTCGGTGCAAATACCGAAGCGGCAATGATCGCTTCCTCGTCCCCGCCAATTCCGGCATGAGCCATACCTCTGAGTGAACCCAACACATATATATCTCCGGTACACGTCACTGTGCCCCCCGGATTGATATCCCCAAGAAACAGGAGATTTCCTTCATGATGAAGCACCTGACCTGAACGCACCATACCACACATGGTTACAATCGGCGGTGGTCCTTTAACCTCCGGTTGGAGTGCAGGTGAGTCGATGGATCGAATAAGCAGATTCCCTTTTTGCTTCAATATATCGAGGATTGCTTCTTTCTGGTCCTCTGTCACTTCGCGGGCACCCAACTTGATATCCACATGAACAATCGGTCCGGTCAAAATATTTTGATGGCTGTGTTCCAGCTTATAGCGGAGCTCATAGAGCAATTCCTCGAATTCACATTGATCGTCCAACAGGAAAACCAGGCCGTCTCGGATGCCTTTAATCGTTACGTGATTCGATTTTACCGTCATAAGCCTGTCCCTCCCATCTCATTACATTTCGTGCCCGGGGCCCCAAGTTCCTGCTTTGCGCTCCATAAATGTATTTAGGAAGCTTCTTCTGTCTTGCTCCGTCTCTTGCCGATCCGCTCCAGTTGTTTCCGAAGGGGGACATAAATGATCAAGGCAAACACAAAATGAATGAACAAATTAGGAATCATGTATTCAATCAACGCCCAGTCAAAGGTCACGTGGTTAAGTTGGAAGAGCTTGTACAGGAAAAATAGCATGGTGTCATTAAGCAGACTTCCCAAAATGACAACCGATACCATAACCGGCAGTGGTGCACGTGGTGCTTGAAAAATGAGTCCCATCATATATGCCGATAATCCCATCGAGAATCCATAAGGTCCAATCATCTCGCCGTAGAATACAACGTCATGCAATAGTCCAAAAAATATACCGAGTACTAGTGCCGTGTGTCGATGATGATATACAGCGATAAACAAAATTACGATATAGACCAGATTGGCAGAAATACGCATCTGCCAACCAGAAGGGATGAGCAGCGGCAAAATTGTGCCTTCCGCAATGAACAAAACGAATAGTAACAGGAACAAAACTTGCTTGCGTGTCACCATTACTCTTTTACCTCAGGCGGGATAATGACAATCAGCTCTTTCCAGTCAAGGAAACTTGCATATGGCTCAATTGTAGCTGTTTTGGTTAAACCATACTCACTTTTCTCGACACTCTTCACTTCACCAATCCGCATATACTTGGGAAAGTTATTGATGATCCCCGAAGAGATGATCTCATCACCCTTTTGGATATTAGAATCTTCCGAGATTTTGGTCATCTTGAGCATGCCCGTCTTCGGATCGTAGCTCTCAATCATACCAAACACTTTCTCTTTACCTACCGCCGTTGCTGCAATGGCATTGGATGTCGGATCATTGGCGTCCATGGACGTTAACAGATTAACCGTTGATGTATATGAGCTGACATGACTGATCACGCCGACCAGCCCTTCCTGGGAGGTAACGGCCATCCCCGGCTTGATTCCCGCATTTTCACCGATATCAATGTTAATGGTTCTGCTATTTGGATCTGAATTGGCACTGATAACCTGAGCAATTCGTGAACCGTAATTATAGCGATTCTTCTGTTCTTCTGTGAAATTGAGCGCTTTCTGAAGTTGCTCATTCACTTGCTCCATATCATTGTACTTCAGCCGATCCCGGGTATAGTGACCCATTGCGATGCGAAGCTCTTCATTCTCATCATATACCGTACGCATGTTCGCTACATCTTTGAAAAAGCCCGCTACATAGGAAGCGGGCTTGTAAAATACGTATTGTACAAATCCAACTGAATCCTTCAGGAATTTCTCCGGCCAGGATAGAGTGGTTCGCGGACTGAGCGTAAAGCCCATTAACGCGATAAATGTAACAAGGCCCACCAGCAAAACAAAAAGTCTTTTGTTGCCTAGCAGTTTAAACAGTTCGAACACCCTCTAACATCCATATTCTCTTCCGAGCCATGCCCGGCGGGGAGACTGTCAGACCTGTAGTCCCTGCGAGAATATCAGCCGATCCTCCCCTGTTAAGCGGGTAATAGCTCATCCCCGGGGTTAACCGGGTCCTCTATAAAGATATCTTGCCACTTGGTCGCTATGCCAAGTTAGGCAAATACCAATTAACGTTTGGAACGAACTGCCGAACTGCTTCTGCTTTTGAACAAATGAATATTCTCTAGCGCTTTACCTGTTCCGATGGCTACACAATCCAGCGGGTTCTCAGCCACAATGACAGGCATTCCTGTCTCACCAGCGAGAAGCTTGTCCAGGTTGCGAAGCAACGCCCCACCACCTGTAAGAACGATACCCCGATCCATGATATCGGCTGCAAGTTCAGGCGGGCATTTTTCCAGTGTTACTTTTACCGCTTCAACAATTGCATTCACCGTATCAGCCAGCGCTTCACTGATCTCGTCCGAAGTAATCGTAATGGTCTTCGGCAGACCTGTTACAAGGTCACGTCCACGAATTTCCATCGTTTCTACTTGTTCCAATGGCATAGCTGATCCGATATCCATCTTCAATTGCTCCGATGTACGCTCACCGATCATGAGATTGTATTGGCGTTTGATGTACTGGATAACGGATTCATCCATCTCGTCACCTGCTACACGAACCGAACGGCTCGTTACAATACCACCAAGAGAGATAACAGCCACTTCCGTTGTACCGCCACCGATATCGACAACCATACTACCCGTTGGTTCCCATACAGGCAGATCTGCACCGATTGCAGCAGCAAAAGGCTCTTCAATCGTATAGGCTTCACGTGCTCCAGCCTGTTTGGTTGCATCTTCAACCGCACGTTGTTCTACTGCCGTGATCCCGGATGGTACACATACCATCACGTTTGGATGACGCTGGAACATGGAGCGTTGTTTTTGCGCCTCACGGATGAAATATTTGATCATCGTTGCCGTTGTATCGAAATCGGCAATCACGCCATCTTTCATTGGACGAATGGCACGAATGTTACCTGGTGTACGTCCAATCATTTTTTTGGCGGCTTCACCTACTGCCTCGATGCTATTTGTATCTGTCCGTATAGCGACAACCGAAGGTTCTCGCACCACAATTCCTTTTCCTCGTACATAAACCAACGTATTTGCTGTCCCCAAGTCAATACCCAAATCTTTCGTAAAACCACCAAACATAACATAATCTCCTTTTCTGCCTCATATAGCCGCTCCATTCTGATCCAGAGCGTAATAATTTTATTCCCACGCAATACGTGGAGCTAATATTCGCATTTGTTTTTTTGCATTTGTAAAGTGAACCTATCTTTTACGGACAACGCCGTTAACATTCATAGGAAAACATCAACGCCAACCATTATATTATACTAAGCCCTTCTCCTTCAAACTTACGTACGTTCCATCTCCGATAATAATATGATCAAGCACGTCAATGCCAACAATAGCGCCTGCTTCAATCAGTCTCTTGGTTATTTGGATATCCTCCGGACTGGGCGTAGGATCACCACTCGGATGGTTGTGTGCGCACACAATCGATGCGCTGCTGCATTTGATGGCAGCCCGGAACACTTCACGTGGATGTACAATCGAAGCGTTAAGGCTGCCCATGGAGAGTGTTTCCTGGGCAATAATATGATTTTTGCTATTCAGAAAGAGACACACAAAATGTTCTTTTTGCAAATAACGCAATTGTTCCATCAGGATATCAGCTGCATCACGCGGTGTACGAATTGAAGTCGACTGTGTGAGTCTGCTCTTGGCAATCCGATGACCCAGCTCAATGCCAGCTTTCAATTGCACAGCCTTGGCATTGCCGATCCCTTTCATCGCGGTCAGTTCTTCAAGACTCAAATCCATCAACGAGCGAATGCCACCCGCTTCGGCCAGAATCCGCTGTGCCATATGCACCGCGGATTCCTGTCTAGTGCCTGTTCGAAGTAAAATTGCCAGCAATTCAGCATGGCTTAAGGCGCCCGCCCCGTATTCCATCATGCGTTCTCTCGGGCGTTCTTCCTGGGGGATGTCGCGCATCATGTATTGAGGCGACTCCATATGTTCCCTCTTTTCATTTCACAACATTTGGCTTCATTCATGTTCGTGGCAACACATGTACGCCGAACCCGTCCAACATATCACTTAGTAAAGATAGCGGCAAGCCAACCACATTAAAATAACATCCTTCAATGCGGTCGATCAGTGAAGCACCAATGCCCTGAATGGCATATGATCCTGCCTTATCTGAAGGCTCACCTGTCTGCACATAAGCACGGATGGTCGCATCCGACAGCTCTTTCATCGTCACATCGGTCTGGCGGTAATGAACTAACGACTGTCCATTGCCGGCATCAATACAAGCGACGCCCGTAAACACCCGATGTACGCGGCCCTGCAGCCGGGATAACATACGTTCAGCATCCGCTTCGTCCAAAGGTTTGCCTAGAATCTCACCATCCAGAACAACAACGGTGTCACTACCAACAATAATGGCTTCCTGCTCGCGGCCTTCAAGCCCGCGATACACGGCAAGCGCCTTGCGCAAAGCAAGTTCCTGTACCGTCTGTTCAGGTGTCCACTCTGGTGGTGTATCTTCATTGGCATGACTTGGTATTACATCAAACGCTAGGTGGAGTGATGCGATCAGTTCTTTGCGCCGAGGCGATGTGGAGGCCAGAATAATAGGGCGCTGTTGTGTGTTATCCAAAATGAACGGCTCCTTATGCCACGGCAACATCCTGTCCGGATCACGATAATAGATGTCACTGGTTTAATTTTTTTCGTCATAACTCGTCATTCTCCTACAGTCTGCGATACAGCCACACAGCGGCAATCATACCGATCAGACTCAGAAGGCTCATTTGAAATTGAAGTGAAATATTATAACTGATAATATCCAGATCAGCCTGTGGCGACCAACGTATGGTCGTGGCTTTCGTAAGAAAGGCTACTGCCTTTACAGGCTGCAGTGCCTTGGCGATCCACGCTCCGGCCATCCAGCCGAGCAGCAGAAACAGCAATAACATGCCGAAGTTTTTTTTCATCGGTAATCTTCCCTCGCCATTTTTTGACACCCACATTATTATACGGGGTTTTGTACGTCAATACAAACACAAATCCGGCAAGGGGAACTATTTCCAGTTCCTTGCCGGATGGGTATTTCCAAGCGTTGTTATGGGAAAGAGCATGTTACTGCTTTATCGCTTCGAGCCATTTTTTCTGCTGCAGTACATATTCCATCAGATCGGACTGCACGGACCACATGTGTACATCATCCGGGTTTTTGTTGTACTCCGCGATAGCCGTAATTGCACTGTTCATTGATTTCTCCATTCCACCAATAATAGGTTGTACATCTGCGGTCAGGCCAGGTGTAAGACTATTCAATCCCGTCAGCCATGACTCGTGCTTATTTTGAATCGCGGTCATCGTTTCTGTAGAAACTGCTGCCGGAGCAGACTGTCCCAGCTGCTGAATGGACAAAGTAGATAATTGTTCCACCAGTGCAGAACTGTTTGTGAAGAAAAGCTGCACATCCTCTTGTTTGCCACCGAATATAGCCGGATTGATCTCAGGGTTCACAATCTCCTTGACATACAGTTCAACTCCCTGGGCTTTTAGCCTGGAGCTAAGTAGCTTGGCCTCTTCACGATCAGCCGAAATGCCTGCATATACTCGATTGCCATCTTCAGGATCAGAACCTGCGGCTATCCCTGCCTGAGCGAGCTCAAGCTTGGCCTGCTCAGCACGTTCAGGAGAACTGAATACACCGTATTGAAGTGCATAATACGTGCTGCCAGTCGTAGCTGTCTGAAGTTGCTGTTCTGTACCTGCAGCCCCCTCCTGACCTGTCACAGTAGAAACTGCCTGATTGACGGGCAGAAGATCGCCTGGCTTCGCGGCTCCTTCTTTATTAAAAAATGAAAGAATAACCATGCCAAAAAGCGCTCCGGTAACAAGTGCTCCAGTGACAGAACCAATCATTTTCCATCCCCTTGGAGGGCGATTGCGTTTATAGGAATAGTTCTCCGAATCTGCAAGCCAGTCGTGGCCTTGATCATCATGGGTATTGGACAGATCACGACGCTCTTCCTCCGGATTATCGGTATGATTAACATAACCGTAACCGGAACGGTTCCCAAAATAATGGGCCTCATCCAAGTTCAAGTTCGAATCATGACTCACCCGCTCGTCAGGTTCAGGTACAGTAGAGCTTGTCAGCACTGTCTCTCCCCAGTCTCCGGGGATATCCTCAGGCGTCCATGATGGGGTTGTATCCATCTGCTTAGGCGTTAGCGGTTGATTATGCGGTAATTCTTCACTTAACGTCACCAATGGACTGGACGCAGATATCCTCTTGTTTTCAGGCTTGTCCGACTCATGATCCCCGAAGCGAAACGTCATTCTAGCATTGCTCACCCGTACCCTCTCCTTTGTCCCATTTATATAAGCTATATGCAGAGACTGGAGAATAAATTCCATATAACGCAAAAAACGCCTGCTTCGTATCGAAGACAGGCGATTTCTCAATTGATCTATTTCAAACCTTTGGCAAGTGTATCGCCGACTTTCCAAATATCACCTGCGCCCATCGTAATCACAAGATCTCCTGGCTGCAGACGATGCTGCAAATCAGCCACAACTTCCTCTTTCGTTGGGAGGTAACGTGCAGAAGCATTACTGTTTTGAACGATCAGTTCAACCAGTCGGGCTGAGGTTACCCCTTCGATCTGTTTTTCGCCCGCAGGAGAATAGATATCCGTAATAAGCACTTCATCCGCTTCCGCAAAAGCACGACTGAACGCATCCAGCAGGAAGAACGTCCGCGTATAACGCTGTGGTTGGAATACCGCAATAATGCGTTTGCCCGTTGCTTTGGCGGCACTAATTGTAGCTTCAATCTCAGTCGGGTGATGAGCATAATCATCGATGATCAGCATATCACGCGCCTCGCCCAATACCTGGAATCTGCGTTTGGCTCCGTGGAATTGGATGATGGCTGCTACAATCTTCTCAAATGGAATGCCCGCTTCCAAACAGGTAATCACAGTAGCCATTGCATTATAAACGTTATGCTTACCCGGCACTGATAATTCCACCGTGCCCATAGCAGCACCCTGATGATTCATCGTAAAGGAGATACGGCGATCGCCCAATACAATATCCGTTGCCGTATAATCTGCAGCACGATCAATACCATAGGTTGTAATCCGTGACTTGAGTTCTGGCAAAATCGCTTGAACATTCTCGTCGTCAGAACACACAATCGCTGTTCCTTCCGGACGAATCTGGCTCAGGAACTGCACATAAGCCCTTTTGAGCTCCTCAAAATCACTGTTGTAATTCTCCAGATGATCTGCCTCAATATTGGTTACAATACCGAGCCATGGATGGTACTGCAAAAACGAACCATCGCTCTCGTCCGCTTCAGCGACTACCCAGTCGCCTTGACCGGCCTTCGCGTTGGTACCCACATTCATGATTTCTCCGCCAATAATGTATGTCGGATCTGTATCACATTTATCCATAACAAGTGCAATCATGGATGAAGTGGTTGTTTTACCATGAGCCCCAGCTACAGCCACACCTTTACGTTCGTTCAACAAACGTGCAAGCATCTGGGAACGATGCAGAATCGGAATGTTCAGCTCTGCAGCTGCTACCCGTTCCACATTATCAGCAGGCGCTGCCGTAGAGTAGACAACAAGATCTGCTCCAGTGACGTGCTCTGCCGTATGTCCGATATATATTTTCGCTCCCTTGGCTGCCAACTTCTCGGTCAACTCCTGTGAAGCGACATCCGATCCGGTAACGGTGTATCCCATTTCCAACATAACTCTTGCGATGGCACTCATGCCATATCCGCCAATCCCTATAAAATGAACGTGTTCCGATGTATTTAACAAAACTTTCACCAACCTTTTTCAGAATCGGTTTGATGCAAAAGGGCTGCCCGCACATCCGCAATCAGGTACAGTGTGCCGGAGACCACCCCCAGATCTTCCGCTTCCGTCCGTGACTTCAATAGATCAAGTGCCTTTGCCCATTCGGGCTCGACGATGATTTCCAGTTCCTGCTTCGCAATGGCGGGACGTACCCGTTCGACAATCTGCAGCAATTCGGCTGCATCCATTTTGCGTCGGAAATCTGGCTCGGTCAGGATCAGCGTATCCACTAGTGGCAGTATATGCTGCAAATACGCTTCGTGATGCTTATTTGCCAACATACCCATCATCAAAATTAACTTGTTGTGCGGATAGACATCCATAATGCTCTTGGCCAGTGACTCTGCCCCTTCCGGATTATGTGCTCCATCTAGCACAATTCGGGGTTCATCGACGACTTTTTCGAATCTTCCTGCCCAGAAAGCATTCTCCAGTCCAAGTACAATATCGTTGTCATCCAGCATAAATGCCATGTATTGTCTAAGCAATTCAAGCACCATAAGTGCGGCCGCTGCATTGTCACATTGATGTGAGCCCTGCATGCGTATGCGAACGTCCAGATCACGGAACGGGCCTGTAAAATGAAAAGATTGTCCGTTCTCATTGCTGTCCAGTCTATGATAAGAGAATTGATCTCCAGCCAAATACACGCTTGATTGAAGCTGCTGTGCTTTCTCCTGAATCACCTTCACAGCTTCGGGTTGAGTCGCGCAAGTCACAACGGGTACTCCCGGCTTGATAATACCTGCCTTTTCTCCAGCAATCTGCTCAATCGTATCTCCAAGCACATCCGTATGATCCATACCAATGTTCGTGATGACGGACACAACAGGTGCGACAATATTCGTTACGTCCATCCTTCCCCCTAGCCCCGTCTCCCATACCACAACGTCAGGGTAACACTCCTCTGCATAGTACAGAAGCGCCAGAGCCGTGGACACCTCAAACATCGTGGGTGATCCAAGCGGAGTGGAGGCCATTTCCATGACCAGTGGATGTAATCGGTTCGAGAGCTTAAGCAGGATTTCTTCAGGAATATCCTCACCGTTGTATTGAAAACGGTTTGTAAACTTGGTGATATAAGGCGACGTAAAGGTACCCACATCATATCCAGCCTGAAGAAGCACTGACGTCAAAAAAGCGCAAGTCGAACCTTTGCCGTTCGTTCCCGCGAC
This sequence comes from Paenibacillus sp. FSL H7-0940, assembly GCF_037979415.1. Lineage (NCBI taxonomy): Bacteria > Bacillati > Bacillota > Bacilli > Caryophanales > Paenibacillaceae > Paenibacillus > Paenibacillus sp. FSL H7-0940. Next base: position 117,006 of record NZ_CP150280.1, on the reverse strand, counting down.
ATGAATAAATTTGAGACGTTGGTGTGGATTGCCTAACATGGACATCAGACTCTCGATTCGTTCCAATCCAGGTCGGATGCCAAAAGGAATAAGGCCATTGATCCAGTCCACGGCCTCGTTGTACGTAAGTAAAGGAGCTGCTGCATCTGTCCCGTCTAATTCCGTCATCTGATTCACCTTCGGTCCCGAGTTTGAGTGAAAAAAGCGGCCGGATGGCATAATGGCTCTCCATCCGACCCACATATATTAACCTTTAAGTTCCTTGATTCGTGCAATCACTTTATCCCGTTTATCGGAATAATCTGCTTGTTTGGCGCGCTCTTCCTCAATAACTTTGGCAGGAGCTTTGGCTACAAAGCCTTCGTTCGCCAGCTTTTTCTCTACACGGAGAACTTCGCCCTCAAGGTTCTCCAACTCTTTCTCCAAACGAGCCACTTCCTGCTCGATATCAATAAGACCTGCGAGCGGCAAGTATAGTTCTGCCCCCGTAATGATCGCAGTCATTGCCTTATCCGGTGAGTTTAAATCCAGCCCACTATCGAACTCGGACGTATTACAGAAACGTTTGATGTAGTGACTGTTACGCGCAATGATGCTGGACGTCTCCGCACTATTTGCTTTGACCATCAACTCGATCTTTTTGCTCATCGGCACATTCACTTCTGCACGAATGTTTCGCACTGCACGAATGGTATCCATAAGCAGGTTCATCTCGGCAACAGCCTCTGGGTTCTCAAGAGCAGGATCATATACCGGCCATGATGCCAGCGTAATGGTCTCACCTTCATGCGGCAGATGCTGCCAGATCTCTTCGGAGATGTATGGCATAAACGGATGAATCAGGCGCATGGTCTGATCCAGCACATAAGCAAGCACGGATTGTGTTTTCTTCTTGGCAACCGGATCTTCCCCATAGAAGGACAGCTTAGCAAACTCAATGTACCAGTCACACAGGTCATCCCAGATAAAGTTATACAACACACGACCCGTTTCCCCAAATTCATACGCTTCGATTAGACGCGTAATATCGCGGGAAGTTTCGTTCAGACGGTGCAAAATCCAATAATCGGCTGTACCAAGCTCTCCGCTAATGTCACGTTCCTCATAGGTGAATCCTTCCAGATTCATCAATGCAAAGCGCGAAGCATTCCAGATCTTGTTGGCAAAGTTACGAGCCTGCTCCACTCGTTCCCAACGGAAACGCAGATCCTGACCTGGGGTGCTGCTGGTTGAGATCATGTAACGCATTGCATCTGCGCCGTATTTCTCAATCACATCCAGCGGATCTACACCGTTGCCCAGTGATTTGGACATTTTGCGTCCATCTGCATCACGAACAAGACCATGCATCAGCACATCCTTGAACGGAATCTCATCGGTGAATTCCAATGCAGTGAAAATCATACGTGCAACCCAGAAATATATGATGTCATACCCTGTCACAAGTACACTTGTCGGATAATAACGTTTCAGGTCTTCCGTATCTTCCGGCCAACCTAGTGTGGAGAATGGCCATAAGCCGGAGCTAAACCAAGTATCGAGTACGTCTTCGTCCTGTCTGAGCTTGCGTCCAGCATACTCTGGCAGCGTTGTTGGATCTTCAGCAGATACGATGATTTCACCTGTTTCTTCATCATACCAGGCAGGTATACGATGTCCCCACCACAGTTGACGGGAAATACACCAGTCACGAACGTTTTCGATCCAGTTCAGATAGGTTTTCTCAAAACGATCTGGAACAAAATTAACCCCTTCGCCGCTCTGTTGTTTCTTAATCGCTCTCTCTGCAAGTGGCTTCATCTCAACGAACCACTGTGTAGACAGATATGGCTCAACAACAGCTCCGGTACGTTCACTGTGTCCAACCTGATGCGTGTGATCCTCGATATTGATCAATACGCCCTGCTCTTTCAAGTCAGCAACAATCTGCTTGCGGCAGTCACTGCGATCCAGTCCTTGATACTTTCCTGCCTCAGCATTCATTGTACCGCTCTCATCCATTACCGTAATCTGAGGAAGATCATGACGAAGACCTACTTCAAAGTCATTTGGATCATGCGCAGGTGTGATTTTAACTGCACCACTTCCAAACTCTTTATCCACATAATCATCAGCGATAATTGGAATTTCGCGTCCAATGATAGGCAGTACAAGTACTTTACCAATCATATCTGCATAACGCTCATCTTTCGGATGAACAGCAACCGCTGTATCACCCAGCATCGTTTCAGGACGCGTTGTTGCCACTGTAACGTAGCCACTTCCGTCTTTGAGCGGGTACCGCAGATGGTACAGGTGACCCTGAACCTCTTTATATTCAACCTCAATGTCGGACAGAGCTGTCCGGTTCACCGGGTCCCAGTTAATGATGCGTTTGCCTCGGTAAATAAGGCCTTTTTCATACAGTTGAACAAATACTTTGCGAACCGCTTGGGACAGACCTTCATCCAGCGTAAAACGTTCACGTGAGTAATCAAGCGACAATCCCATTTTGCCCCATTGCTGACGAATGGTAGTGGCATATTGATCTTTCCAGTCCCATACTTTCTCCAGAAACTTGTCACGTCCCAGATCATAACGAGTCAGACCTTCTTCACGCAGCTTCTGCTCCACTTTGGTTTGAGTAGCAATACCTGCATGGTCGGAACCCGGAAGCCACAGTGCGTCATAACCTTGCATCCGTTTGGTGCGGATCAGAATATCCTGCAGTGTAAAATCGAGCGCATGCCCAATGTGCAGCATCCCTGTCACATTTGGGGGTGGAATTACAATCGTATACGGCTCGGCATCTTTACGTTGACCGGCTTTGAAATATCCACGTTCCATCCAGGTGGAGTACCATTTATCCTCTGCCGCCTTAGGATCGTAAGTGGTCGGCATTTCTGTTGTAGCTGATTTTTTTTCCTCAGACATGTGTCATTCCTCCGTTACTTCATCATCTTCGCCAAAAAAAAACAAAAAAACCTTTCATCCATCAAAGGACGAAAGGTTAGCTTTCGCGGTACCACCTTTGTTTCACGCCTACAGCAAGATAGACTTCACCCTCTGTACATGACGTGACACTTCAAGCAGATAACGGCTGCTACCGGCCCATCCTACCTCAGTAATAAATGACGATAGATCTCATTCATCCCTTGTATTCAAACAGGCAACTCCCGGGCGACTTCGATCAGTTGGTTCCTGCGGAATCTCACAGCGTTGCAATTCCACTCTCTGAAAGGTCATACTGTCTACTACTCCCGTTCCACGTTGTTCTTCAAAAAACCTACACACATCATACCTTGCTCGTGCGCGATAGTCAACCTGACAACAGCGGATAAAGAGCGCTGGAATGCAGGTTTAGGACGAATCATGCAAAAACCCGCAATCCTCAAGGGGATCACGGGTCGTAACGAAGGCTTTAACTACGGATTAAGGGATGTACAATATCTGACCTTCTTCCACAACCTGCTCAGATAATCGGTTATACAACTGAAGTTCCCTCGTGCTCAATTGATATCGATCTGCAATGGCATCCAGTGTATCTTCTCGCTGAACGATGCAAAGTTTCACCTTGCGGAACGGGGTCTGGTCCACGATCGTTCCCAGGAACAGGTTCTTCCATTCCACATCATCAGCTGGATAAGTTTCTTCCTGTACCACACCCGCAGGAACCTCATCGCCTCGCTCCACTTCAGCATCGCGTGCCGCTCTGCCCGAGGATAACAAGGAAGAGATACCTACGCCCTCTTCTTGCCGTGGTGCGGATTCTTTTTTGCTGCCAAAAGCAACCTTCAGCTCCGGCTTGTCTTCCGTCTCAGCCACAGGTTCAGGAACAAATGCTTCGTTCTGTACAAACTCGTCTACCCCAGTCGCTTCAAAAGACGGTCGGTCTTCCTCAGCGTTGCCTGGTTCGGACGAAGCAAATACACCTTGCCAGTTCTCCGCCTGTGATTCAACCGGAACATCGGCAACTGCCTGATTCTCCTGCTGAGGTACAGATCTCGCTGATTCGAAGTGCCATACCTCTGGTGCGTCCGGTACATCCGGTGCTGCCAACTCATTAGATGATTGAGCTGCAGGCTCTGAGACTGCTTGATCTCCACCTCTCGAGTTCGCAGGTAATACATCCACGGAAGGCTCGGACCAACCCGAAGACTCATCTTCCAGAGGCAGCAATGGTTCCGACTCAGGGTAAGAAGCTAATCGATCTGCAGTCTCTGCCATAAATGACGAGATCGGAGAAGGTTCGCTGTATTGCTCATGAGGTGCCAATTCATCTCCATTCGCTGTCAGAGATGCAGGATCTTCGTTTGCATCAGGTTGTCTGTTTTCGTTAGCGTACTCCGCACTTTGCTCCTCGGACTGAAGTGGCTCGACCGAAGACGAATCCGCATATTCTTGCTGCCATTCTTCGCTATTCCTTAATGTCTCTTCCCTTGTGGACAGGTCAGCGAATTCCGGAGCACCATAGGCAAGTTCTGCTGCATTCGCAAGTCTCTCTTCCTCACTCCGCTGGAGCAGGTACTCTTGTGCAAATGTGTTGGGATCGCTACCTGCCTGTGCTGCTTCATCGGAACGGTTGGATTGCTGAGCATCAGGTGAATGAACAACTGTAAACTCATCTGCTGACCACACTTGTGGCTCTTCAACAGGAAAACCTTCGATACCTCGTAGCGACAACACGCCTGTAATGTTCAGACTGCGATTGGATAACAGATCCACGTCAAAATTTTCGATCTCGATGGAAATATCCTCAATCGATCTGACCCGGTTCAGCGGCACTGTGATCTCCACGGGAATGAAATGTTTGAGCTCCTCTGAAGCCTCATTTTCTCCTCTGTACGCACCTGTAAGTAAAAGATGCCCTCTTAATGTGGCATGATCATCCTGCCCTATGACTTGAATGCGTGGGTATAGTTCAATCTCCTCCAATTCCTCAATCGCAGGAACTCCCTCAGACAAATGAACGCGCTCATAAATATCGAACCGCAAACCATAAGGTTGATTCAACAAAGGTGGCGTCCTCCTTTCGGCATATGTTCACCATGATCCTTCTCATGGGACTGATCCATGGTCCAAATCCTTCGTTACCCCATCTATATGCCTTGAATGAGAGGAGCATGCCACCTTTTGAAAAACCTTGCTATATATGTTCACCTCATGATTATTTACACTGTCACTCCAATGACAGAACAACCTTCTGATCGCTGTTATCCCCAGATTTTTTTCATTCCTTTTTATAAAGGGAAAATCCGGGGATAGCTTATGCTTCCGAAGCAGCTTTCTTTCAGAAAGCTTTTAGGCGAACGCTTTGCTTCTTCTGGTTGTTTCTGTCCTCTCTGTTTTCGTGTAAATAGTTAGTCGAACTTATATAGTGTATTAATAATTTTGACGCTCTCGCTCTGCCAATTGTGTGAAGTCGGATGGCCAAGGGTCGTTCACTTCAATCATCGCTCCGGTTAACGGATGACTAAACTTAAGCATCTCTCCGTGAAGTGCTTGTCGTCCAATGGCATCCGCTCTACCTCCATACAACGCATCACCAATAAGCGGATGTCCCGCGTAACTCAGGTGTACACGAATTTGGTGTGTGCGTCCTGTATCCAGCTTTAATCGTACAAGGGTTGCTTGTTCCCACACTTCGACGATCTCCACATGAGTAACAGCTTCCTGTCCACCTTCCGAGACACGCCTGCGCTGTTTGTGATGTCTATCCTTGCCAATCGGAGCATCAATTTTGTGGAGTTCAGGGGGGATTTGTCCACCTGCAATGGCTACATAATGGCGGCCAATCTCTTTGCGACGCATCGCTTCATCCAGTTTGGCGAGGGCAAAAGCATTTTTGGCATACAGGACAGGTCCGGTTGTATCCTCGTCCAGTCGATGAACATGGCGTACGCTCGCCTGGATTCCGTTCATTTCATAATAAGAGGCAACCACATGATCCAGCGTGATGGCCTGATCGGCACGGCTTCCATCTGGATGCAGTTTCATGCCTGCCGGTTTGTGCATAACCAGACAGAAATCGTCCTCATACAATACATCCACATCAGCCCAGCGTGGCTCGACATCGATTGGCTGGGACGCAAAAAGGGCCAGCCGAAGCCGGTCCCCTGCAAGTTGTATTCCTCGGTTTGCTTTCAGCTGACGGAGCAGTTTCTCCGGAAACTGAAGTTCAGACAATAGCCATTGCTCTGCAGCCATCGATTTGTCCGAACTGCCTGTTACGGCTTTCCCTGGCATCAGCTCAAGCCATTCCCCGCGGCGTTTCCAACTTTTGATGGTCATAGCGATTGAAGAGCTTTACGATTCGCCTCAATCGTATCGTCAATATCCTGCTCCGTGTGCACACCAGAGACAAACATACCTTCGTATTGCGAAGGCGCAACACTCACACCTTGATCAATCATGGCCGCAAAATAACGACGGAATTGATCCAGATTGCTTTCTTTGGCAATATCATAATTGGTTACTGGAACGGCACTGAAGAATGGACAAACCATGGAACCCACACGGTTAATGGTTATCGCAATACCCGTCTCAGCTGCATTTTTCTCGAATCCGGCTTGCAGACGTGCAGACAATGTCTCCAGACGGTCATAGACCTCTGGTGTTAACAATTTGAGCGTTGTATACCCTGCTGCCATAGCCAGCGGATTCCCGCTCAATGTACCTGCCTGATAGATCGGTCCTGTTGGAGCAATCTGTTCCATCAGATCCCGACGGCCACCATAAGCACCAACCGGGAGTCCGCCACCGATAACTTTACCCAGACAAGTCAGGTCAGGTGTAACCCCATATCGTCCCTGAGCACAGTTCAACCCTACGCGGAAACCGGTCATGACTTCGTCAAAAATAAGCAGGCTGCCATATTGGGTCGTCAAACTCCGCAGGCCTTCAAGGAAACCGGAAGCCGGAGGAACAACCCCCATGTTACCTGCCACAGGCTCCACAATAACAGCGGCCAGTTCTCCACCATAACGTTCAAAAGCAAGTCTCACGGACTCCAGATCGTTATAAGGCACCGTAATGGTATTCACAGCTACGCCTTCAGGCACGCCTGGACTATCTGGAAGACCCAGCGTTGCAACACCTGAGCCAGCCTTGATCAGCAAGCTGTCTGCATGTCCATGATATGATCCTTCAAACTTCAGAATTTTACTGCGTCCGGTTACCCCGCGTGCCAGTCGAATGGCACTCATCGTTGCTTCAGTTCCAGAATTAACCATCCGCACGATATCGATAGAAGGTACACGCTCACAGACCAGTTTTGCCATCTCGGTCTCCAGCAAGGTAGGCGCACCAAAGCTTGTTCCTTTGAGGGCTGTCTCACGCAAAGCTTCTACAACGTCAGGGTGTGCATGTCCCATAATGAGTGGGCCCCACGATCCCACATAGTCAATAAAAACATTGCCATCAATATCGTAGATTTTGGACCCTTCACCACGTTCTGCATAGATCGGAGTAAGTCCCACCGATTTGAATGCGCGTACAGGGCTGTTCACACCCCCGGGTATGTACTGCTTCGCTTCCTCAAACGCGCTGCGTGAGCGCTCATCATTGCGACGATTACCTTGTTGTGCAGTCATGAATATCCTCCTCAATGTATTTATTTTATTTCTCAGCCAACCAGCGTGAAGCGTCTTTTCCGTAGTAGGTAATGATCATATCTGCACCTGCGCGTTTCATGCTGAGCAGGATTTCCATGGCAACTTTTTTCTCATCGATCCAGCCTTGAATCGCCGCCGCCTTCACCATGGCATACTCGCCACTTACATTATAGGCAACAAGCGGAAGATCAAATTGATCCTTAATCGTACGCATGACATCAAGATAGGACAGCGAAGGTTTAACCATTAGCATATCCGCTCCTTCGAGCACATCCGTCTCTGCTTCACGCAAGGCTTCACGCGCGTTCGCCGGGTCCATCTGATATGACTTGCGGTCTCCGAATTGTGGTGTGGAATCCGCAGCTTCACGGAATGGACCATAGAACGCGGATGCATATTTAACAGAGTAAGACATAATCGGAATGTGACTGAATCCATTCTCATCCAGCCCCGCGCGGATCGCTTGTACAAATCCATCCATCATGTTGGATGGTGCAATAATGTCCGCTCCTGCTTTGGCTTGAGACACTGCCGTTTTCACGAGCAGATCAAGTGATTCGTCATTTAACACATCTCCGCAGATGTGACCGTCAATCTCCACGGTGTGTACCATACCGCAGTGACCGTGATCCGTGAATTCACACAGACAAGTATCCGCAACAACCAGCAGTTCTGGATACCAGGATTTGATCAATCTCGTCGCTTCCTGCACAATGCCATCTTCAGCGAAGCCAGATGAACCCACACTGTCCTTCGTCTCGGGAATACCAAACAATAACACGGCTGGAATTCCCAGCTCGGCAATTTCCGTTACTTCCTCCTGAAGACGATCCAGCGAGAAGCGGAATACGCCAGGCATGGATTTAATTTCAGATTTCACATTTTCTCCATACGTCACATAGATCGGTTGAATAAAGTCGTCCACAGTTAGATGGGTCTCTCTGACCATATTGCGAATACCTGTGGATTGACGTAAACGGCGATGCCGTACAATTGGAAAACTCATACGAGTAAAACCTCCCTGAAAGTTAAATAGAGCAAAAAGGGAAGCGCGCTGGTATCCTATCGAATTCAGCACGCTTCATATGTTGACATGATTACATGTGTATTAATTTCGAAGAGCGCCTTCTTTGGTGCCTGTCCGTTTCCAGTCGCATAACACTGTGATCAAGCTATCCATCGTTGCTTCCTCTGCCATCAGTGTAACCTTTAGTCCAGCGGCTTCTGCCGTTTTCGCTGTAACAGGCCCGATACACGCAACCTCCACATCTTTCAATAAAGGCAGTGGATCTTGCAACCCCATACGTTTCAACATACTCATGAAATTGGTAACTGTCGATGAACTTGTAAAGGTCACCGCATGAATACCACCTTCTTCAAGTAGCTTGAGTAGTTCGTCATCATCCTCACCAGCGAGGATCGTATCGTAGGTGATGGCTTCGGTGACCTGAAGCCCTCTTTCTCTCAACTGGTCACGTAACCACGTACGTGCAAGATCACCATGCGGAAGCAGTACTTTCTGGCCTTCCTTCAGCTCGCTTTCAAAAGCCTCAAGCATGCCTTCGGCCTGGAAAGGACCTTTGACAACTTCAGCTACGATGCCATGTTTGCGCAAAGCGTCCGCTGTGGAAGGTCCTACGGCAGTAATTCTCGCTTGATGAATCGAACGAATATCCTTGCCTTCCTGTTCCAGATGGCGGAAGAAAAACTCCACGCCGTTCACACTTGTGAAAAACACCCAGTCATAGGTATTTAAAGCACTGAAGGCGTCTTTGACACTTTGCTTGGCAGATTCACTGGACGGCATGACCGTCTCAATGACCGGAAACTCATACGGTTCGCCGCCGAGTTCCTCAATGCGATTCACCAGTTCACTCGCTTGACTGCGAGCACGGGTTACCAGAATTCGTTTGCCAAATAGCGGCAGCGCTTCTGCCCATTTCAATTGTTCCCGCTGATTGACGACATCTCCCACCACAATAACAGCTGGTGGTTGGAAATTGGCTGCGATCACTTTCGCTTCTATATCCTCAAGGGTACCTGTAAGGGTATCCTGTTCCGCTCGTGTTCCCCAACGAATCAGAGCTACCGGTGTTTGCGCTGGACGACCATGACGAATCAATTGTTCGCTGATATATCCAATTTTGGCAACCCCCATCATAAATACAAGTGTGCCCGTTGCATTCGTCACTTTATCCCAATGGATACTGCGATCAAGCTTGTCCGGACTCTCGTGCCCCGTAATAATAGAGATGGAAGATGCATAGTCACGGTGAGTCACAGGAATTCCGGCATACGCAGGTACACTTATTGCAGCGGTAACCCCAGGTACAATCTCAAACGGAATTCCGTTTTTGTGCAGCAAACCCGCCTCTTCGCCCACGCGTCCAAAGATAGTTGGATCGCCGCCCTTAAGCCGAACCACAACCTTGCCTTCAAGAGCCAGATCAACCAACAGTTGATTGATCTCTTCCTGTTTCATCGTATGCCGATCCGGGCGCTTGCCCACGTAAATCTTGACTGCGCCGGGTTTCATTTGTTTCAACAATCTCGGACTTGCCAAACGATCATAGACTACAGCATCGGCTTTCCCGATGGATTCCCACCCTTTTACCGTAATCAGCTTTGCATCCCCAGGACCTGCCCCTACCAAAAAGACCTTTCCCACCATGTCTTCATCCCCTAACTTCTGCCAGTATCTGCTCTGCACCCCGTTCGATCAATCTCCAAGCCACTTCTTCTCCCAGACGAACCGGGTCCTTGCCGATCATAGCTTCCTTAAGAATCAGTCCACCATCCGGTGTGCCGACCATACCTGTTAATTGTAACGTGTTTTCACCATTCAGGGAATCTGCATCTTGCTGAGGCACCCACACCGCATGAGCACCAATCGGAACCTGGCAGCCCCCATTTAATACACTGAGAAAACGGCGTTCCGCCTGTACAGGAAATGCTGTCTCGGGATCGTTATACAGCTGCAGTAAGTGCAACAGTTCCTCATCGTCTTCACGACATTCGATACCAAGCGCGCCTTGACCTACTGCCGGAAGGCAAGCTGTTTCCGTCAGGTACTCTGTGATCCGGTCTTCCCAGCCCATACGGTACAATCCTGCAGCTGCCAGAATAATCGCATCGAATCCTTCGGTCTCCAGCTTCCGCAGACGGGAATCAATATTGCCGCGAATCGATTCCAATTGCAAATCTGGACGATAGGCCTTTAATTGACTCGACCGGCGCAGACTGCTTGTTCCGACTCTAGCTCCTTCTGGCAGTTGATCTAGAGTAAGTCCACCATTGGAGATCAGCGCGTCCCGTGGATCTGCACGACGAGGAATAGCACCATTGATTAATCCTTCGGGTAACTCGGAAGGCATATCCTTCATACTATGCACAGCCATATCAATCGTACGATCAAGCATCGCCTGTTCAATCTCTTTGACAAACAGACCTTTGCCTCCCACTTTTGACAACGTTACATCCAGAATGAGATCTCCCTTGGTAACAATCTTATGTACTTCAAAGTCAAAAGCTAATCCTTCCCGCTCACAAATATCGCGTAAATCCTGAATGACATGGCCTGTCTGGGTTAGCGCAAGCGCGCTCTGTCTACTTCCAACTTTAATTGTACGCATATCTACACTTCCTCCTGATTACGGGATATCCAGTCCCCGATTTCTTCTTCGGTCCACCACCGAAAATGGCCTTTACGAATATCTTCTAATATGTGCATTTCAGTTAATTGCCGAAGCAACGTACTTCTGAGACTTGAAGAAGATACGCGTGACTTCACCTCAGTCCTCATCTGGTGCAAAAACTCAAGGTACGTCTCATACTCATCACCGAACTGTCGTTCGAGTGTGGCACGTATCTCCGCAGCTGCTGCCGGTCCCGCTCCTGCTGTGGATATCGCTATGCTTAATCTTCCACGCCTTACCACGCTTGGCGTAATAAAGCTGCTGTGCTCCGAAGACATTGCGTTATTCACCAATATGCCCGCAGCCTCCGCATCCCGAACCACAGTTGAATTGACCTCTGAATGGTCAGTCGCTGCATATACGAGAAAGGCCCCCCGCAAATCTCCATTGCGGTAGGACCGGTCTATCCATTGAATTCGGAATTCATGATGCAGTTGTTTTAATACGGGAGTAAGCTCCGGACTAATGACCGTAATCTGTGCCTCAGCATGCAGTAATCCCTTAATTTTACGTTCGGCAACACGTCCACCACCAACCACGCAGCATTTCTTGCCTGAAGTATTCACAAATATCGGCGTGTAACGGTCCATCCCCTTCACTCTCCCGTCCAGCGATGAAACGCTGAATACGCATTGGATAAAAAACTTATAATGACAAATCCGTACCCAATCAGTGTCCATCTTGCCATGATAATTGTAGAGAACTGTTTCCTTCTCTTGGATACGAAGTACCCCACATAGATGGCTATAGCAAGACCTGTCGCAATAACTTTGAGATCCAAGAGTAGAATCCAGCGTCTTTCCGCCACAATGGATAATACGGCAAGCATCACAGAAACGCCAAGGAGCGGTGTACCTATGAAATTAGCACCATCCATGTATTTGCCGATCACTTCCAGGCTTGGCATCCGTCGCATCGTATCATTCCACTTTTTTTTCTTCAACTTACGGTGCAGGAACAGATATAACATGGCAAATACCGTAGCAACGGTTAACGCCGCAAAACCAAGATTCGCCAAGGTAATATGCATAATGAGTAATCCATGTACCGTTTGCCAGTTATGCAGTGATATCTCTCCGGCCGTAAACCACAGTCGGTTTAATACCGTAACGGAAAAACCTACAACATTCAGCAACAAAATCACAAATTCGGAACGCTGGATGCGAGTCATGACGAGAGACATCAGCACAATACTGAATGAAAATATAAACAAAAAATCAAAGGTGGTATAGATGGGGAAATGGCCTTCAGTCCACATGCGCAATATGACATGCGTTACCTGCAATCCCCAAACAACGACAAGGAACCCTGTGCCTGTCCGCTTCGCCCCCGCATTGCGTCGAATGCAGTCCGAGAAATAGAACAGTAGGCTCAGGGCATACATATAGATTAGAGCTTCATAAACTTGTTCAGCAAGGGTCAAGCTGCCCACCCGCCTTATACGCCTGCCGGAGCATAAGCCGGCACGGGGTCTTGCCGGTTTTCGTTAAGGTGAGCGGCTGGTTTCGCCAGAGCTGTAGCATCACTCTGACTCACTTTTTCAGCGGCCATCTCTACTGCATCTTCGAGAGCGAAAATCTGAGTAAACATGCGCAGAGCTTCATCACCTTGCTTCGTGCCTGCCATTTCCTTAATCCGATTAATCGGATCTGTCGTCATTTGGTTCACAATACTCTTGGTCAAACGACGAATGACTTTACGTTGATGTTCATCCAGCTCAGGCAGCTTATTAAACAGGCTATCCATCGTTTCTTCATGAATGGAGACACCTTTTTCCTGCAAAGCCCGAATAACGGGACGAACACCCAACGTTTTGAGCCAATGGTAATAATCCTCCATCTCAAGCTCAATCATTCTCTCAATTTTGGCAGCTTCCACCTTACGCATCTCCAGGTTGCTCTCCACGATTCCTTCCAGATCATCAATGTCATAGAGAAATACGTTGGATAATTCACCAATCGCCGGATCAATATCGCGTGGAACCGCAATATCAATCAGGAACAATGGACGAGATTGACGACGCTTCATGCTCTCTCGTACCACTGCTGCATCCATGACATAACGTTCAGCTCCAGTGGAACTAATCACAATATCAACTTCATTAAGTCGATCTAGTGCCTGTTCCATGGTACAAGGTGTCCCCCGGAACTTGGCTGCCAATTCTTCAGCTCTTGCGAGCGTGCGATTCGCCACGATGACCTCGGATGCCCCGTTGGCATAGAGATGTTTCACGGTTAGTTCACTCATCTTGCCGGCACCCAAAATGAGCACCTTCTTGTCTGTGAACATGCCAAAAATCCTCTTACCGAGTTCAACAGCAGCATAACTGACAGATACGGCGCTCTCCCCGATGGAAGTCTCCGAATGTGCCCGTTTGCCCAGCGTAACAGCCTGTTTGAACAGCATATTAAACCAGGTACCTGTTGATTTCTCTTCCTGCGCTTTAAGAAAAGCCTGTTTCACCTGTCCAAGAATCTGAGTCTCACCGATGACCATAGAATCTAGTCCGCAGATGACACGGAACAAGTGGCGCATGGCTTGATCATCTTCATATATATATAAGTGTTGCGTAAATTCTTCCCGTGGTACGTTAAACCATTGTTCCATGAATGTTCGAATAAAATAACCACACATGTGAAGACGGTCCACCACAACATACAACTCGGTACGGTTACATGTGGCTACGATTACACCTTCCAATACACTCTTGGTCAGCTTGAGCTGCTGCAGCGCTTCAGACAAATCCTTTTCTGCAAATGTGAATCGTTCCCTAACCTCTACAGGCGCCGTGCGATAATTCAAACCAACGACAACGATGTGCATTGCAAGTTCACCTGCCTAATAAATTTCCAATCAAAGTGCTTACTGCATATGTCTATCCATTTATGATTGACAAGGTTAATTATATCACACATCATAGCCGTGACCGGGTCATTTTTATGAAATGTTTATGAAATCACCATGTTCATCATCATATGCACTGTCATTTATTGTAGTGTCTCACCAAAGTTCACCGTTATGCGTTAAAAAGTGCCGATTATGAATATTCATAACGATACGCATATTAAAACAAATAGCCATGGAATTATTCCATGACTATTAGAGTTTGGGAGGTTATGTGTCCATCCCGATATGTGAACATTTGTGTATGCAATATACTTTTTATTTAAACCCGTTCAATCTGGTTGTTCATGTCTGGTGTTTCAACTTGCAATTCGCCCAAACCACGTACCAACTTCTTTGCATACGTTTTTTCAGGCTTTAATACGGATACCAGGTAGTCAATAGCAAGCTGTGGATCTACAGTCTCCCCACAAGTGTAACAATCAATCGCTGCAAAACCTCTCTCAGGATACGTATGAATGGAGAGATGGCTCTCAGACAATAGTACAAGTACGGTCGCTCCCTGTGGATCAAACTGCTTGGATTGTACGGACATCACTGTCGCGCCACATGCCTCCGCTGCTTCAACCATTTGGGCTTCCAAATACTCTGCATTATTCAGTAGATTAAAGTCGACACCCCAAGTATCAACAGCAACGTGTCTTCCGAAAGTTGAATATTCCATCCTTCGGTTCCCCCTTCCTAGGAATAAAATGTTTGAAAAATTTCATCCGCTAGGACCTACGTCATTCACTTCCCGAGGGAAAAATCTCTCGCAACATATAATGTCCTGAGTGAATCCTGGTTCCTATATTGTTTTCAACGAGATTAAAAATAACATTGAATCAGAGTGAAATCAACCCTTTTCCAGAAGATTGTAAAATAAATATTTCCAATTCGGAATATTCCATCTCACATCAAAAAATCCCCCTGCAACCTCCACATTGGCGAGTGCCACTGCCCGGAAGATACAAGGGAATTCATTATATACATATACGTTTATAAACATACAATTTTAAGTTAATAAGCTTCAAGCTCAAACAACCGTTTTTGATGACGAGCAAGGGTCTCATCAATCTGATGGAGCTGACCAGCAGTCGCATCTTTTCTAGTGTCCAGTAGTGAATCGATCTCGGCATACACACGGTTGATTTCGCGTTCTACATCTCTGGCCTGGAACAGATGTTGCAATTCAAGCAACGTATTTTTGTATTCATAGATCACTCGGGTGTTCTCCCCGGTCTTCTCCACAATTTTGCGGACAGTGCCTTGAGCATAAACATACGTCATGGTGAACCCTTTATAGATCCGATGAACGACCCCGTCACCCTTAAAAGTCACAAAGAGCTTCCGGACAACGTTGGTCAGATGCAGATTCACCAGGCGGCAAGATAATTCACAGATATAAAACCCTTCTATGCGGTCAAAAGGGAAATGCACTTCTTCTCCACTTACATCCCCCAGCACAACCTCCTGACAACCATTGTCCAACACCTTAACCCGGTGATGAAGCCTGCCGTCTTCTGTCATGCGCAAAAACTGATGCATCTGGGGTTCTGACAATTTCATAGTGGCCTTAACGTACTCTGTGGCTAACCGCTGAGCCATACAAATCCCTCAATTCTTTCCCGATTGTTTTGCCTTCCTGCACATGTAGCAGTCATCTCAAAATTCTTCAGGCCGGCATGGCCGGTAATTTTGGTACTGTTGGCAATATGCACCTATGCTCATTATACACTACCCTAACGTTATTTTCTCCAGACCCAGATGATAAATTCTCACGAAATTCCTTAAAAAACCGGATTAATCTGGATCTCATCAAAGATTCATTTAGCATGCTCACTTTCCTGCACTAAAACGGTATACTATCTCGGTTATCCGTTAATTCCGTTGGTTTCTTCCTCATCAGAAGCACCCTCTGCATCCAGCACTGGTGCATACTTATCTATGCGGGCATGGCGGGTAATGATGTCCCATAACTCTTCTTTCCCCAATCCCTCTTCGGATGAAAACGGCACAAACAAATCCCCTGAACGAAGACCCAGTGATTCCTTAATGACTTTGATATATTTGGCTCTGCGGGTTTTTGGAATCTTGTCCATCTTGGTTGCTACGACAACCAAAGGCAGTCCATTATGACGAAGCCATTCGTTCATCATCTTGTCCTCTTTGGACGGTTCATGTCTCATATCAACCATCTGCATGACCAGTTTCAATTCCTCGCGCCCCAACAAATATTTCTCCATCATTTTGCCCCAGGCAAAGCGTTGCTCTTTGGAAACTTTAGCGTAGCCATATCCCGGGAAATCGACGAAGTAGAGATCCTGATTAATTTTATAATAGTTGAGTTGCTGTGTCTTACCCGGTGTTGAGCTCGTCCGAGCCAAGTTTTTACGATTGATCAAACGGTTGATCAGGGAAGATTTCCCCACATTGGAGCGTCCCGCCAAAGCAATCTCTGGCAGACCGTCCTCGGGGTATTGTTCAGGCCGAACGGCACTGATAATAAATTCAGATTGATTTACTTTCATATTGTATCTTTCCTCTCTTAAACGCCTGTGCTATGCATCACCTGTTGAAGGTATTATGCCATGGATTGTTCTATCATACCAAAAAAACCGTTCCAGCGGACGCCGAAGCCTCCGCAGAACGGTCTAATCTTCATACGAACCTTTTGGATACGCGGATTACAGGTGAATTCCTGTCTGCTCAACAAGTGCATGCTGCAATACCTGATCCATATGGGCTACAGGGACAAACTCCACATCTTCCTTGATGCTGTCTGGAATGTCACGCAGGTCCCGTTCGTTATCCTTAGGCAATAATATTTTTTTATAGCCGGCACGATGGGCCGCCAGTGATTTCTCTTTCAGACCACCAATCGGCAGTACACGTCCACGCAGTGTTATTTCACCAGTCATCGCGATATCCTTAGACACATGTTTGTTCGTCAAGGCTGAGATTAACGCTGTTGCCATCGTAATCCCGGCAGATGGACCATCCTTCGGAATCGCTCCTTCCGGAACGTGGATATGGATATCGTTTTTCTCATGGAAGTCAGGCGAAATTCCTAGCTGTGTAGCTTTGGAACGGGTGTAACTGAATGCGGCTTGTGCCGATTCCTTCATGACATCCCCCAGTTTACCTGTGAGAGTCAATTTACCTGTTCCAGGCACAACAGTCACTTCAATGATAAGGGTATCTCCACCCACTTCAGTCCACGCCAGACCCGTTACGGTACCAATCTGATCTTCCAGTTCGGCCATACCATAACGGAACTTGCCAGGTCCAAGGTAATCTTTGATCTCATCGGATGAGATGTTAATCTGACCTTCCACACCAGATACGATGTTCTTGGCAGCTTTCCGGCACAACGAAGCCATCTGCTGTTCCAGGTTACGCACACCTGACTCCCGTGTATATTCACGAATTACACGCAACAACGCGTCATCCGGGATTTCCAATTGCTCTTCTTCCAAACCATGGTCCTGCTTCTGTTTGGGCAACAAATAGTTTTTCGCAATTTGTTGCTTCTCCAGTTCCGTATAACCAGGGATGTTGAGCATTTCCATCCGATCCAGCAATGGACGCGGAATATTGTGTACCGTGTTGGCAGTTGTTATAAACATAACGTTGGATAAGTCAAACGGCAATTCTACAAAATGATCACTAAACGTATTATTTTGTTCCGGATCAAGTACCTCAAGTAACGCTGCGGAAGGATCTCCGCGGAAGTCTGAAGCCATCTTATCAATCTCGTCCAGCAGGAATACCGGATTAAGTGACCCTGCCGTTTTCATCCCCTGGATGATACGTCCAGGCATGGCGCCGACATAGGTACGTCGGTGACCACGAATCTCAGCTTCATCCCGCACGCCGCCAAGAGATATTCTTACAAACTCCCGACCTAGCGATCTCGCGATCGAACGAGCAAGTGATGTTTTACCGACCCCTGGAGGTCCGACCAGACAGAGAATTGGTCCTTTGAGCTTCTTGACGAGCTTCTGGACAGCCAGATATTCAAGCACACGTTCTTTGGGTTTTTCCAGTCCGTAATGATCTGCATTGAGCACATCTTCGGCTTTTTGGATATCCAGATCATCCGCTGTCATCTGACTCCAAGGAAGGCCAAGCAACCAATCCACGTAGTTGCGAATGACTCCGCCCTCGGCTGAACTTGCAGGCATTTTCTCCAGTCGATCAATTTCTTTCTCGACCTTTTCTTTCACCTTGTCCGGCAAGCCGAGTTCTTCCATCTGAGTGCGAAGTTCCTCGACCTCACCCGCACGGCCTTCTTTTTCACCCAGTTCTTTCTGGATCGCTTTCATCTGCTCGCGCAAATAATATTCCTTCTGCGTTTTCTCCATCTGTTTCTTCACACGTTGGCTGATCTTGCGTTCAAGCTCCAGCACTTCGCGCTCATTGTTCAGGATATCCAGCAATTTCTCCAGACGTTCCCGAACGTCGATGGTCTCCAGAATTTCCTGTTTATCCTTGATCTTCAAGGACAGGTGACTCGTGATGACATCGGCCAGACGCCCTGGTTCTTCGATGTCAGACACCGCTGCGAGTGTCTCTGGTGTCACTTTTTTGGACAGATTAATATAATTCTCGAACTGGTTCAGAACGGTACGCATCAAGGCATCCGTCTCCGGATGGGTATTCTCCTCTTCAGGCAGCTCTTTAGCCAGTACTTCATAATATTCCTCGTTGTCCGTATATTCAATAATTTCAGCCCGTTCCAAGCCTTCAACGAGTACACGAATCGTACCGTTCGGAAGCTTCAGCATCTGTCTGACCTTGGCCACGGTTCCGATTCTGAAAATGTCCTCTTGTGTTGGTTCTTCAATATTTACTTCGGCTTGGGAACATAGGAGAATCAGATGTTCTTCTACCATCGCTTTTTCTAAAGCCTTGACCGATTTCTCCCGGCCCACATCGAGATGCAGTACCATACTCGGGTAGACGAGAAGTCCTCTTAAAGGCAGTAAAGGAAAACGACGACCTTTCGCTTTGCTCGGTCCCATCGCTTTCGCACCTCCAATGGCTCTCAGGTTGTAGTCATTCATTATTCTATCAAATGTTCACATAAAAAACCAATGAAGGGAAGCGCTTAGCAGCTTCCCGAATCTGTAACCTGTCCTGGACGAGGCACGTCCGCACGCAAATAGGAAGCGGATGCCGGTGGAAAAATCTCCGGTGCAGGTGCAACTGTCTCCTCTGCAAGCTTCGTTTGTTCCATCTGTTGTGATTCCGGAACCCAGGCGAACACTTCACGGAATACGTCCTGTACCGTATCTACCGGGATAACGCGCAAGCCATCCAGATTCTCAAAAATGGACTGCCAGTTCTCCGCGGGAATAATAACGGTCTTCGCTCCTGCCTGAAAGGCAGCCTCGACCTTTGCCAGCACGCCACCGATAGGCTTAACCCGACCATGAATACTGATCTCGCCAGTCATCGCTGTCTCATGATCCACAGGACGCCTCTGAATGGCTGATGTAATGGCAGTCGCCATGGCAATCCCGGCGGATGGACCATCAATAGGTGTCCCACCTGGGAAATTCACGTGTAAATCGTAATCATTCGGACGAATACCCATGGCTTTTAATACGGTTAACACATTTTCAACCGAGCCTTTGGCCATACTTTTTCGCCGGAGTGTACGCGAACCGCCTCCAATCTCTTCTTCATCCACAACGCCTGTAATGTTGATTCGGCCTTGATCTTTAAGAGCCGGAACAGCAGATACTTCGATCTCCAAAATGGTTCCCATATTCGGTCCGTATACCGCCAAGCCGTTAACAAAACCCACCTGCGGCTGTGTAGGGACCTTCCGATCAGGCCGTGGCTGAATCTGACTGCTACCCGCCACCCACTCCACATCAGACGCCTGAAGCGTCTCACGCTTCTCTGTCAGCGCAAGTCCAGCAGCCAGCTGGATGATATTGACCGCTTCACGTCCATTGGTTGCATATCGCTTGACCACATCAACGGCATCCGGACATGGACTGAACCCTATTTTCTGAACAGCATCCTCTGCAATTTGCCCAATCTCCTCAGGCAACAGAGGACGGAAATAAACTTCCATGCAGCGGGAACGCAGAGCTGGTGGCAGTTCATGAGGCGAACGTGTCGTTGCTCCAACAAGGCGGAAATCGGCCGGCAGGCCATTTTGAAAAATATCGTGGATATAAGCAGGAGTATGCGTGTCTTCCGAGTTATAGTACGCACTCTCCAAAAACACCTTGCGATCCTCCAACACTTTCAACAGCTTATTCATCTGAATCGAATGCAATTCACCAATCTCATCAATAAAAAGCATTCCCCCATGCGCTTTCGTGACAGCGCCCGGTTTCGGTTGGGGAATACCTGCAACGCCCATGGCTCCTGCTCCCTGATATATCGGATCGTGGACCGAACCAATTAAGGGATCCGCAATACCACGTTCATCAAAACGGGCTGTTGTTGCATCCAGCTCCGTGAATTTGGCGTCTGGCTTGAAAGGCGATGTTGGATTCTTTTTAGCTTCTTCCAACACGACCCTTGCGGCAGCTGTCTTCCCGACTCCGGGTGGGCCATAAATGATAACATGTTGCGGATTCGCACTGCATAATGCAGCTTTAAGGGCACGTAGCCCGTCTTTTTGCCCAACAATATCGTTAATGGTAGCTGGACGCGTCTTCTCCGACAGCGGCTTGGTGAGTGAGATCGAACGCAGCTTGCGCAGCTTCTCCAGTTCCTTGCGAGATTCACGCTCAACGGCACTACGGTTTGTTTTCTGACCACGCAGCAGGTTCCAGAAATACAAACCAATCACCACTCCAAAAAATAACTGAATCAACATGATGACCATACCAAATTCCATGTCTTCACATCCTCCTATTTTGTCGCTATTCTCATATGAGATCATGCTAATACTTGGTAGTATAGCCTTTTCAACGCGACGTAAACGGGCGATGCGGAATTTGTATGCGAGAAAATAAAAAGCCCGCCATCGCTGGCGAGCTTTTGCTGTAACAAGATATGAATCAATCAGTGCGAACGACCAGGAATAACACCTGTCTCTTCGTAGGCTTCGACGATTTTGTCGATCTCTTTTTTTAATTCCTCAACCATGATTTCTTCAGGCACTTTACGAATCATCTTACCATGACGGAACAAGAGACCTTCTCCACGAGCACCGGCAATTCCGATATCCGCTTCTTTGGCCTCACCTGGACCATTAACCGCACAACCCAACACCGATACTTTAATCGGCACCTTCAGTTTGGAGATATACTCTTCCACTTCGTTGGCAATGGAGAACAGGTCGATATCCAAACGTCCACACGTTGGGCAGGAGATCAATGTAGCTGCATTTGTGATGAGTCCAAATGTTTTGAGCAGATCACGAGCGACCTTAATTTCTTCTACCGGGTCCGCACTCAGTGAGATCCTCATCGTAGAACCAATACCCATGGACAATAAGGCTCCCATACCTGCGGAGCTTTTGATCGTACCGGAGAACAGTGTACCTGCTTCGGTAATCCCGAGATGCAACGGATACGGAATGATTTGAGCTGCTTTGGTATACGCCTCAATCGCCATCGGCACATCCGATGCTTTGAGAGACACGATGATATCATGGAAATCAAGCTCTTCCAAAATACCAATGTGATACAATGCACTTTCTACCATAGCATCTGCCGTAGGATACCCATACTTCTCAAGGAGATGGTTTTCCAAAGACCCCGCATTTACTCCAATCCGAATCGGAATGCCGCGGTCTTTACAAGCCTTAACCACTTCTTCCACTTTGGCACGTTTACCGATGTTACCTGGATTAATCCGAACTTTATCAATGCCGTTCTCAATCGCAAGTAAAGCCAGCTTATAGTTGAAATGAATGTCCGCTACGAGCGGTATATTAATGCGTTTTTTGATTTCCTTGATGGCTGCGGCAGCTTCCTCATTATTCACCGTTACACGTACCACTTGACAACCCGCTTCTTCCAGTCGCAGAATCTCTGCAACCGTTGCTTCAACGTCTGCCGTTTTGGTTGTACACATACTTTGGATAATGACTTCGTTACTGCCACCGATCGTTACGTTTCCCACTTTCACGGGACGTGTATCCTGTCTTAAATACATGAGTGATTTCTCTCCCCACAACGTCAAAGCTCCACCCTGACAGAGACATGAATTCGCCTTCTGCCAAAGTGGAGAACTGACAAGTCTATATTTCAGAGTTCAACGGGATTCAGGCCTTTATTAGGCGCTCTCTTCCTGCTTATCGTCCTTCGATTGGCTTAGTTCAGGCACGACTCTTTTCTCAACAACTTCTTCGGTAATGACACAGTTCGTAACATCTTCACGTGAAGGCACTTCATACATGATTTCCAGCATGATACCTTCAATGATGGCACGCAATCCACGTGCACCTGTGTTACGTTTAATTGCTTCTTTTGCAATCGCAAGCAATGCAGCTGGTTCAAATACCAGATTCACATTATCAAGTTCAAGCAGTTTTTGGTACTGTTTGGTAAGCGCGTTTTTTGGTTCGGAAAGAATCCGTACCAGCGTATCTTCATCCAGCGGCTCCAAAGTGGAGATGACTGGCAGACGGCCTACAAATTCCGGAATCAGACCAAATTTCAGCAAATCTTCCGGCAATACCATACCCAGGTATTCACCTGGTTTCAGATCTTTTTGCTCAGAAACGGTATTAAAGCCAATGACTTTTTTACCGATCCGGCGTTTGATCATTTGCTCCAGACCATCAAAGGCACCGCCGCAAATGAACAGGATGTTTGTTGTATCGATCTGAATGAATTCTTGATGAGGGTGTTTACGACCACCTTGTGGTGGTACAGAAGCCACAGTTCCTTCAAGAATTTTCAAGAGAGCCTGTTGCACACCTTCGCCCGATACATCACGAGTAATGGATGGGTTTTCGGATTTACGCGCTACTTTATCAATCTCATCGATATAAATAATGCCACGCTCTGCTTTTTCCACATCATAATCAGCAGCTTGAATCAGTTTGAGCAGGATGTTCTCTACATCCTCACCCACATAACCCGCTTCTGTTAATGACGTAGCATCCGCAATAGCAAAAGGAACATTCAAAATTTTTGCCATCGTTTGCGCAAGCAACGTTTTACCAGAACCTGTTGGCCCTAACAGCAAAATGTTACTCTTTGACAATTCAACGTCTTCAATTTTGCTTTGTGTGTTGATCCGTTTGTAGTGATTATACACCGCAACAGACAATGATTTTTTCGCTTGTTCCTGTCCAATAACATATTGGTCCAGAATATTACGAATTTCTTTTGGTTTCGGAATATCTTTCAGGTCTACTTCTTCATCATGACCAAGTTCTTCCTCAACGATTTCGGTGCAAAGTTCGATACATTCATCACAGATGTACACGCCTGGTCCAGCGACCAACTTGCGTACCTGCTCCTGAGATTTACCGCAAAAAGAGCATTTCAATTGCCCTTTCTCATCGTTAAATTTAAACATGAAACCACCCCTTTAGGAATTGATCGGTCTACTGAGCACCTGGTCAATAATGCCGTACGTCTTAGCTTCTTCAGCGCTCATGAAGAAGTCACGGTCGGTATCCCGCTCAATTTTCTCAAGAGGCTGACCCGTACGATCGACGTATATTTGATTCAGTTTCTGACGTGTTTTAATAATCCATTCTGCGTGTATCTTAATATCCGCAGCCTGTCCTTGAATGCCGCCAAGCGGCTGATGAATCATTACTTCGCTGTTTGTCAGCGCATATCTCTTGCCAGGTGCACCGGCTGTCAGCAATAACGAGCCCATGCTTGCTGCCATCCCTACGCAAATGGTAGATACATCCGGCTTGATAAATTGCATCGTATCGTATATACCCATCCCTGCGGTGACAGAACCACCAGGTGAGTTAATGTACAAGCTGATATCCTTCTCAGGATCGTCGGCTGCCAAAAACAAAAGCTGTGCTATGACAAGATTGGCTACATCGTCATCAATCGCACTGGTTAGAAAGATAATGCGATCTTTCAGCAAACGTGAATATATATCGTAAGACCGCTCGCCTCGATTGGTTTGTTCTATAACCATTGGCACCAGACTCATGAGACCAACCTCTTTTCTACATGTAATTAGACATAGGCCACCTGTAAAGCAAACCCAAATTCATTCTAACACTTTCCTGTGACAATGTCATTTTTCACAAGAGGGGTGAGACATCAATTTGTTTACTTTTTTAGCCTGATCATATTTAACCATGTTTTCTATGTATGTGCAAATTGAAGCCATCCTATGCCGTCTTGCCGTTTTTTATTTGCATGAAGTACATAGGTATGTAAAAAGTGTACGAGGATCAATAAAATTAGTGTTCATCCATATAATTACTTCATTTTCTATAAAATGGATGTCATAATTTAAAAATAAGGCACGCAATAATTCACGTGCCTTATCGTTTATTCAACTGACAAGTTGATAACAGCTTGTCTTATTTTTCGTCAGCTTCTGCAACAACTTCTTCAGCTGGAGCTTCAACTGGTTCAACAACTGTGCTGTTCTCAACAAGAACGTCAATCGTTTTACGCAGTTTAACTTCATCGCGAAGGCTGTCCAGGGAACCATTACCGTCGAGGATGCCACGGATCTCATCAGCAGGACGCTTGTAAGATTCAGCCATTTTCTCGAGTTCTTGATTCACTTCTTCGTCAGATACTTCAATGTTTTCCGCTTTACCTACAGCTTCAAGCACCAGGTTGTTGCGAACACGTTTGGAAGCATCTTCTTGCATTTGCCCTCTCAGGTCAGCTTGAGTCTGGCCAGAGAAGCTCAGGAACATTTCAAGGTTCATACCTTGGTTGCGCAGACGGTTGTCGAAATCACGCATCATGTTTTGTACTTCGCTCTCTACCATTGCAGAAGGAATGTCCACTTCAGCGTTCTCAGCCACTTTTTCTACAACTGCATTTTCTTGAGCAGCTTTGGCTTCGTCAGCTTTACGGGATTCCAATTGTGTTTTCAGATCAGCTTTGTACTCTTCAAGTGTGTCGAATTCACTAACATCTTTAGCAAACTCATCATCCAATGCAGGAAGTTGTTTACGTTTGATTTCGTGAATTTTCACTTTGAATACCGCTTGTTTGCCAGCAAGTTCTGCTGCATGGTAGCTCTCTGGGAAAGTCACTTCTACGTCTTTGAAGTCACCTGTGGACAGACCCACAACTTGTTCTTCAAATCCAGGAATGAATGTGTTGGAACCCAGTTCCAGGGAATAACGCTCAGCTTGTCCACCTTCGAAAGGTACACCATCAACGGAACCGTCGAAGTCGATTACTGCAACGTCGCCGTTAGCAGCGGAACCTTCGTCGATTACAACGAGTTCAGCGTGACGTTGTTGAAGACGCTCAAGTTCTTCAGTCACTTCTGCGTCAGTTACTTCACCTTTTGCTACAGCAACTTCGATTCCTTTGTACTCACCAAGAGTAACTTCAGGTTTCACAGTTACTTTTGCTTTGAACTTGAATGTTTGTCCTTTAGCAAATTGTTCAACATCTACGTCAGGACGATCAACCGGGAAGATATCCGTTTGGTCGATTGCTTCTGTATAAGCTTCAGGAAGCAAAATGTCGATTGCTTCTTGATAAAGGCTCTCTACACCAAAACGTGCTTCGAAGATGGAACGTGGTACTTTACCTTTACGGAATCCAGGTACGTTTGCTTGTTTAACCACTTTATTAAAAGCTTTGTCGAGTGCTGCAGTTACACGATCTGCATCCACTTCAACCTCAAGAACCCCAAGGTTCTTCTCTATCTTTTCCCAAGTTGCTTTCATTGTATACTTTCCCCTCCAAAATTCACATGTTCACGTAGGCAATCACGTACAAAATAACCATTTTAGTATAAACAAGATTAGATTCTTTTTCAAGGGGAATCCCTTGATACAGTTTAAGGAAAACGTTTCCGGCCTCGATTAACCATCCAAACCGGCAGATACAAACTGTTTCATAGAACGATAAGCCTGTTCCAGTCGAAAGCGCATCGCGCCTGTCACAGCATACATTGAGCGGGTATTTTCCTCATCATGCGAACCACCCAGACTGTCTGCAACGGTCATATGTAGAGCTGCTGCCCATATATCTGTCATGGAATCATTTTCTTCCAGCATCGATACATAATCACGGGTTCCATACACCGCCATGACATATTGTATCCACAGTTCTTGGGCAAAATAAAAGAGCGTAGGTTCATGAACCTCCGTCTGATCTGCCACTCGTTCCAGAATCTGAACGATTTGGAGCGGAAATTCCTCTGGTCTAAGAGGCACGGTGTCGATCTCGACTTCAACCTGCTCTTCGCCTCTCGTAAACAGGATCATACCTTGAACACCTCGTCGACGCAAGGTTTGCAACACCCGAAATTGAAGCAGTGGGTGAAGCGACTTATCTTTTAACCAACTCGTAAGTGCCTCGTCAATCTTCGGTAGATCAAGATAGGCCAGTTGCTCCAAAGCCAGCATCGTCTGTTCAGACAGCGGCTCCTCCATTACTGTGCGAAGCATCTTATCTGCATAACCATCATCCTGTTCAAGCTTCATTCGGGCATGCTGCCGTGCCATGTCTTCCTCACTAATCTCTTCTTCCTCTTCTCGTTCTTCAAGAACGGCAGGCGAGGTTTCTTCATATTGAGGAAACGCAGCCTGAAGCCATTCGAGCAGAGCCCGCCATTCATCATAATGGCGCTCTTCCTGTCCCTGACATTGCAACAAAAAGTGAAGCAATTTCATCGCTTCACCATACCGTTCATTTTCAAGCATAACTGTCAATTGAATCTGGTAATAGTCCAGCGTCTTAGGAAACAGCACAATATTGTTGTTATGCTCGGTTTCCGGGGTCGTGGATTCCTTAATGGGAGCACCTCCTCTATATCCTGAATCTCCAGTCGGAATCAACATAAATAGATGTATATATTAAAACGATTGTTGATCTATTTTCTGAGTTCTCCTGATATTCTAACATAACCTTAAATATAATGAAAAAAACGTTACTGCCGCCAAATATCATATACGAAAAATAGTTTAAAATTAAATGCTTGATATTCCTGTATGCATATGATAAAATCAATTTTGCTTGAAAAAATTCATGTCTCAGTAGCTCAGCTGGATAGAGCAACGCCCTTCTAAGGCGTCGGTCGGGGGTTCGAATCCCTCCTGGGACGTATTAAAAAGAAGCTTCCTTCGGGAAGCTTTTTTTTGCGTTCTAGGGATGAGAACCCCAATGGTTCGTCGGAGCATTCACTTCGTTAGCACTACTTCGCAGTCTCGACTTCAAGGAGAGTATCCCTCCTGGGACGTATTAAAAAGAAGCTTCCTTCGGGAAGTTTTTTTTGCGTTCTGGGGATGAGAACCCCAACAGTTCGTCGGAGCATTCGCTTCGTTAGCACCACTTCGCAGTCTCGACTGCAAGGAGAGTACCCCTCCTGGGACGTATTAAAAAGAAGCTTCCTTCGGGAAGCTTTTTTTGCGTTCTGGGGATGAGAAACCAATGGTTCGTCGGAGCATTCGCTTCGTTACATGCTCTATGTCGTTGCATTGGAGCATCCGTATTTGCTCATTCTATAAGCAACACGTTGAAGTATCGATGTTCTAACGAACACAGGACACTTTATTTGCTCCCAATTCAGCATTGTGGAATTCTAACGAATCTTAGAGAACTTATTTCACCATTCTGGGGTATTAACTCACTTATTCGCACTTCGTAGCCTGATTAACGTCGCTGAGGTTCGTTAGAATCTGAAATAGCGGTTTTACCCATTATAAGACCTCGTGGATTCGTTAAAGTTCACAGGCTAGTCAAGACACCCAAAGTCCATTGGGTGTTTTTTCATTTCATTGCTCAATATTGACATAGAATGTTATGCTTACCCAGTGGGTAATGTAACAATCCATACATATTAACTTCTTAGGAAACAGGAGATTTTATCAATGTCATCTTCAATACAGCAACACTCATCTATCCATACCGAGGAAGAACATTCTTCGACATCCAAAAGATTCGGCCTGTTATTAGCAGGCATTATCGTCATCGCCGCTACCATGAGGTCACCGATCACTGCAACGGGTCCCGTCGTGGAGATGATCCGCTCAGATACAGGTATCGGCCATACAATGGTCGGGCTTCTGACCTCACTTCCTTTGCTCGCCTTTGCAGCAGTCTCTCCTTTTGCACCACGTCTTGCCAAACGTCTAGGACTCGAATCTGCTCTGCTATTGGCTGTTATGATCGTAACCATTGGGGTGGCATTACGCTTGTTGCCTTCCGTTCTCTCCTTATATGCAGGAACCGCAATTTTGGGGTGCGGCATTGCATTAAGTAACGTGCTTTTGCCAAGTTTGATCAAACGTGATTTTCCATTGCGGGTAGGTATCGTCACCGGATTATACTCTGTATCCATGAATATATTTGGCGCCATCGCCTCAGGTGTGAGTGTGCCCGTAGCAGGAGCCACATCTATGGGTTGGCGTGCTTCGTTAGGCATGTGGGCCTTGTTGTCCATATTGGCGCTTCTCTTGTGGCTCCCCCAGATCGCCGCAGGACGTCAGCGAATGTTATTCATAGCCACACAGAGTGAAGGGACACCTGTACGTCTACGGACCTCTTCCCTGGCCTGGTTCATTACTTTATTTATGGGTCTGCAATCTCTAATATTCTATACAACGATTACCTGGCTTCCCGAAATTCTTGCTGAGCAAGGATTCAGCCCCACCTCAGCAGGGTGGATGCTATCCCTAATGCAGATGGTTAGTGTACCGGCTACCTTTATCGTTCCAATCCTCGCCGGCCGAACGCGAGATCAGCGTGTTCTAACCGCGATAACGTGCTCTTCTTTAATTGTCGGGTATGCTTTATTGTTAAGTGGCATCGCTTCGCTCGTTACCATTGGTGTCACGTTGGCAGGAATAGGTGCTGGAGCTTCATTCGGAATGGTAACGATGTTCTTCGTCCTTCGCACAAAAGATGCCAGACAAGCTGCCAGCCTGTCCGGTATGGCCCAGTCCTTCGGATATATGCTAGCGGCAATTGGACCTTTACTGTTCGGTATGCTTCATGACTGGACAAAAGGATGGACCCTGCCGTTGCTAATCCAGGTCATTCTGGCCATCGCTTTGCTAATCGCAGGGATTCAAGCCAGCAAAAATAGGATGATCGGTTAGTCATATAATTCATTTATAAAAAAAACAAAACGGCCTTCATCCTGCGAATCAGGATGGAGGCCGTTTATGCATAGAACAATTCCTTCATTAATTGAATCCATTTAAATCAATTTCAATGAGGAATGAACTTACTTCACTTTTACCTTAATCGTGTCTGTGCTGGTAACACCGCCTGCGTTAATTAACTCTGCCCGATACGTATACGTGCCCGATGCTTTCCCAGACAGTGTAGTCACAGCACTTTGCGCATAAGGTGTAGCCGAACGGAGTTCTTGCGTATCGATCAACTTATCATTTTCATAGAGACGATACTCTGTAGCGTTGGTCCCCCACCACAGGTTCATAGACACCTTATAATTGCCATCGCCATCCCAGTTATCGTGAGAAAGAACCGCTTTGCCTGGCGTTGCGTTGGTAACCTGAACAGTCAACGTCTGACTACGCGTTGTTCCCTTGTCGTTGGTCAGCTCAGCCACGTACGTATACGTGCCGTTGGCTTTGCCCGTGATCTTCGTCTGAGCAAACTGCGCCCAAGGCGCGTTGTAAGTCAACTTCTGCGTATCTACCAAAACCCCGTCCTCATATAACTTGTAGCTAGTTGCGTTCTCACCCCACCACAGGTTCATTGTAACGATATACGCGCCCTCTGGTAGGCCGTTGCCTACCCAGTTATTGTGAGACAATACAGGCGTACCTGGGGCCTTGGTTGCCGGAGTTTCAGGTTCGGTCTCCACGGCTTCCAATTTCAGTGCCGTATTGGCTGTACCCGAAAGCCCCTGTTGGTCTTTTACTGTAAGTTCAACAGCATAGTCGCCTGCTTCAATTCCCTCCAAAGGAAGGTTGAAGGTACCATCAGCTTGTACTTCAAAGACTCCTTCTTTATAAACTGATCCATCCTCTTTTTTCACAACATACGTTGCTTCCAGGGAAGCTGCCGGATCAAACGTGATGTCCCATCCGCTGGCAAGCGCAGGAGCTACACGGAAGTACAAATCTTCCACGCTACCATTAAGGACAGCAGACTCATCCTCTTTGAACTCCAACGCTTCTGGTGCAGTTACAGCCGGAGCTGTCTTTTTCACCAAAAATGGCGAAGTGTCTTCCTTATAGGTTTTGCCGTCCGTACCAATCGTAGTGATGTCTACCGTATATAAACCATCCGGAATCTCAGTCACTTCATCGGTTGTGTAATCTGCATATGAGCCGTCCCAAGCAAGGTTGTATCTTGCATTGGCATTGAAGTTAAAATAGTTACCAAAGATGGAGCCGATATAACCATCTTGATAATATCCACCTTCCGGATTAAGACCATCATAGATCTCAATCAGGGCAAATGTCATCGGATTATAGAATTCCATCGCAACATTCAGCGTATCCAACGTACCATCAGCCTTCAATGGATAGTGGAATGGATTTTTTTCAGTGCCTTTTACGGTTTCAATATATTTAACCCCACTCAACGTAACGTTGAAATGAGCAACATATGGCACAGTAAAAGTATTGGTTCCGTTTGAGAATTCAATGTATCCTTGTGCTTCTGTAGTCGCAGTAACCCCTCTTGGAACGGTGATTGTTACTGCAAGTTCTTCCTCACCATTCAGTGTGAAGGAACTCTTGTCTACCGCAACGGATACACCAGCGACGTTACGAGTTGGATTCACATTTACGGTGTAATCCCCGCCACTACCATTCAGCGCTTCAACTTTAATCGTTTTGGTAATCGTCTTTTCATCTGTACTTAAGAAATTACCGTAGTTGATACTTCCGGTGATATTCTCCTTTTCAACAACAGAGCCACTTTCTGTGTATTGAGTCACATCAAGCACTTTGACAAAAGCAGCAGGATCAATGGTGTTGACAGCCTGAATACGGCCAGCACCTTGATCAAATACATCAAACTTGGTTGTATCCAGCACTTTACTATTGTTCATCAGTGCAACTTTGATATCAAATGGTGTCCATTCCGGATGCTTCTCGATCAGCAACGCAATCAAACCTGCTACATGAGGTGTAGCCATACTTGTACCTGATTTACGATCATAAGCTTGTGCGTAATCTGCATCTGGCTCATCCTTGCCGTAGGCAGGAATCGTAGACAAAATGCTTGTACCTGGTGCAACAATATCCGGTTTGATGTCCAGCGTTACCTTAGCAGGTCCACGTGAACTGGATGAACTCATTTCATCGCCCGGAGTTTGGGAACGTTCAAAATCACTAAAGCTCACTTCAACGGCTTGGCCTGCGTCCAGCTCAGCCTTGATCACATCTCCATCTTCCTTGGACATGCTCAGTGTTGGAATAAGTTCAAAGTTATCGCCCAGACTTACACCGATTGGACCGGGAATGTTGTTATATACAATAACAGCCAAGGCTCCGGCTGCTTTAGCATTGGCGATTTTCTCTACAAATGCGATTTCACCACGCTGTATTAATGCCACTTTACCTGTAAAATCCTTACCTTCAAAATCAGTTGGCTTACCCAGTGCTGCATATTCAAGCTCATATTTCCCTGTCAAAACAGTTTCAGGGTCTGCCGACAGGCTCCATCCCATCAGATCCAGACGGTAAACCGACTCTGTAATAGCCAGTGGAGCTTCAGTCGGAGCAATTACAGACTCTTCTTCCACAGGGGCAGCTTCAGGAGAAGCTTCAACGGGTGCAGAAGGTGATGCAGATGGAGTATTTTCTTCCGTTGTAGCTTCTCCTACATTCGGAACTTCAGCTTCATTAGAAACTGTGTCCTCCACAGCTGCTGCACTTTCCTCATCAGCAATTGCGGGTACAACTTGCTCTGAAACTTCTGGTGCTTCTGTTCCAGGTGCCGTCCCCAGTTCAGGAGATTGTTCAACCTCTGGCACCGGTTGTTGTTCAGGTTGTGCCTCTTCGCCTTCCTCACCAATCCAGAAGTGAGTATCGGCTGTAATCAGCTGGCTAGGTCCTGTAGAGTTACCTACCGTAATGGCCATTGCAGACGCACCCGGAGAACCGAGTGTATAACGGTTAGGTCCACTGTTACCACTTGCTACAACCGCTGTCACACCAGACAACATCGCATTGTTCAGGGCAACCGAAGTGATATAACTCGGGTCGTTGGCGGCGTTACCTAACGAAAGATTAATTACGTCCATGCCATCTTGAACAGAACGATCAATTCCACCTAGTACCCATGAGGTTTGACCACTACCATACGGTCCAAGTACACGGTAAGCATAGATATCTGCTTCAGGAGCCACACCAACAATACCGTAGTCCCCTGCTTCGCGAGCAGCAACGGTACCCGCTACGTGCGTACCGTGAGATGTGTAATAGGGGCTCCCAAGCTCGTTAAGCTCAGGCTCGCCCGATCCTTTCCATTCTTGATATGTTGTTTCATACGGATCATTGTCGTTTCCAACAAAATCCCATCCACCTTTGTAGGCTTCCTGCAAATTAGGATGTTCATAGTCAATCCCAGTATCAATGACGCCGACTTTAATGCCATTTCCTTTGTAACCCAGATCCCATACTTCAGGTGCACCAATAAAAGGAGCTGTGTCTTTCATGTACGGGTTCACTTCATCTGTCTCGGGCGCTATTGTAACTTCAAGGTCTGGATATACGCTGACCACGCCAGGTATTTGAAGCAATTGTCCCACCTGGTTTCCTTTAAGCTCAATCGCTACACCATTCAGGGCATATGCATATTCTTCCAATACTTCATGTTTGATTTTCTTCTGAGTGAGGCTATGTACAAATGACTGTTGTTGTTGCTCAACTTGAGTCACAGCCTTTGTTTCCATAGAGGAGGTAAAAGATTTTCCGGAGAGGGTTGATTCACCTTGCGCTACTGCAACAGGTTTATTGGAAAGCTCAACGATCACTCGGGTGTTCTCTCCACCCAGACCTTCCAAGCTTTTATCCAAAAATGGATCTGCGGCAAGTTTTGCTTCCCGTCCTGCAAGAATCTCTCTCCATTGTTTGGCTTCGGCTGTACTGGGTAAGTTGTCAAGCTGAATAGCTGAATCTGTGGGAGCGGCTCCAGCCGCGGGGAGAATAATGGAAAAGACCATCAGAACACTTAATAACGTGGATATCAATCGTTTACTCAAGGCTTTGCCCCTCCTTTTAAATGTGAATACGTCACCAAATGATGGGTTCCTGCTGTGTTTGTGCGTACTGCAATACGCCTCCAATTTCACCGCCTATCTGCAAGAAGATTGACCCTTGGTAAATTATTCTATCAAAATACCACATTTTCCTTCTAAATACTTACAAATATGATATAGAAATTACTTATATGGGTCTTGAGTATGATAAAAATATCCATTTGTAATTATTTGTCGTTTGAATATTTCATTTTTAAAATAATGCATCAAAAAAAAGACCAAGAGCCTCTTTATCCAAAAGAGGCTCTTGGTGTATAGGGGAAGCGTGGTTAGTATACAAAGAATACCGGAATTCGTTTAACATCGATAAAATTGCTACATATCGCGAAATTTTACTTTATTCTGGCTTCACGGCTTCAATACGCAGGCGCTTGTAATCGGCATACATCGCATCATCTTTCCAAAGGTGAGACATCACGATCTGACTGGTTTCATGGCATATTTGTTGTATCTCTTCATGACTGAGACTCTCAAAATAGTCCCCTCCAAAATGAGCCAACCAGCCTACTATACCCTGCTCACCATCTGCTAGTCTCGTAGGACGGTCGTAGTGATAGGCCTGTCGCACCACAAATCCACGTTGCTCTAAAATATGGCTATATTCTCCGATCGAAGGAAAGTACCAAGGGTTGCGTTCCGATGCACGAATGCCCGTGTTTCGCTCCATAACCTGCTCTAATGCATTCACAATGGTCTGCACGTTCCCTTTACCACCGAACTCTGCGACAAAACGCCCTCCGGGCTTCAAAGATTTCCATATACTATCCACCACTAATCGCGGGCTTCGCATCCAGTGCAGGGCTGCATTGGAGAAGACGGCATCATACAGTCTATTCGTCTCAAACTGATGACCGTCTCCTTCCACGAACTCAAGTTCAGGGAATTTCTTCCTCGCCCGGCGAATCATGTCCGTCGATGCATCCATACCAATAACTTCAGCTTCGGCCAGAGAAATTTCATGCGTCAAATCCCCCGTCCCGCAACCCAGATCAAGAATGTATTCCCCTTTTTGGGGTTGAAGCCAAGAGATCAGATTTTTGCCGTATCCGGACACAAAAGCCAGTTTGTTGTCATACTCATCTGCTTGCCATTGATTTAATGATTTCATGGATACCACCGTCGCTTTCGTTATTGATATCCTCATTGTGGCACAGAATTGTTTATTATTTAAATATATAAATTCTATATTGTTTATAGGTATAACCAATAAAAGCGCTAACGAAGCGGATGCTCCGACGAACCATTGGAGGGTTCTCTTCCCCTGAACGAAAAAGAAGAAGCTTCCCGAAGGAAGCTTCTTCTTTTTTTACGTCCCAGGAGGGATTCGAACCCCCGACCGACGCCTTAGAAGGGCGTTGCTCTATCCAGCTGAGCTACTGAGACAAATATGTATAATAAATTTTCGGCGCGGTTCTTATTATACTCTGATTTCTATATTTTTCAATAGTTTTATAAAAAAATTAATAATTATACTTAAATGCGGGCTCAAACATGTACTTTTCAGTGTTATTCTCATACTTCAGTCCCTTTGAGAATATGATAGCTTGAACCAGGTTATATTGAGGAGATTGGGACATTTAGAGTAAGATTAACATCAGACATTTTCAATGTCAGAATTGCTGGGTAATCTTTTGCATACATACATTTCAATGATCCATTGAAGGAGAGAATCGTCATGAGACAGCTTTTATCAGCCCTATCCTATTTCAGTATTTTCTTTGCCCCGTTCCTGTTTCCGATCATTATATGGATTGTTGCCAAGGATGATTACATTGAGGGACATGCAAAACGCGCCTTATTCTCACATGTATTCCCCTTTCTCGCTGCCATTCCGTTATTTTATTTCTTCGTGACTGCGCATAGTCTGGGTTCCGCCGTTGGGTTTGTCATTCTATTCTTTGTGATTTACGGATTAAGCTTTGTGTACAATGTGGTTAAAGGGATTCAAGTGCTGCGCGAGTATGCTTGATCACATCTCCACCTGATCTGACCATCGCATAACAAAACCCGCCGTTCAATGAACTGTACCCCAATTGGTAGTTGTGTCTAACAATTGGGGTACAGTTCACAACAACGGCGGGTTTTTCCAGTTACAGATACAGTCAGAGCAACCAGCAACAGGTCACATCTACATATAGCTCAACATCGAACTCTATCCCACTATCGCCACATGTGTTGCTGGAGCGTTACCTGTTAAGCCTGCCCGATCAGATAACGCTGAAGTGTTGGACCAAGCAAACCAAAGGAAAACAACTCACTTTGAAACCGAGCTTTATCTTCTTCTACTGTCATACCTTCGCTGTTCTCAAATGCGGTATCTGTCGCCTCTTCAAACGCAGTATGCATATTATTGTTATACCAGTCGATCGCCGAATCGGAGTGATTGCGTACAATCCGAACAACTTCCAGCGAATTTCCGGGCTGTGTTGAAGCCACGTATACAAGTAACGACGGATCTCCGGCATTTCCAGGCTGCACTTCAACCTCTGCACAAGACAATCCATCCACCTCGGTTAATCTGCGTATTTTGGCATCTTGAATGGCATACATTCGTCATCGCGCTCCTTTTCCTTTGTGCTTATCATGTACTTTGTTCAATCTGGTATCGTGTCTCTGGTGTGCCCAATCGGTAAATCTCTCGATACACCTGTTGTAATACCGTTTCATAAGCTCGGTTTACGGACTCCTCCGGTGTATCTGGCCATGGGAATACCATGCCAGGAAAGGCCTCTTCCTCCTTTTCCTGCATGAGGCTCAGCAGTCCCAGTAATTGCTCCGCTTCCTGCGGCGTTGCCTGAATGATCCATTCATATGATGTTACCGACGGATCCGGAATAACGGAGCGGCCCATGACAGACACATAATACTTCATACTGTCCATTGCATGTTCTCTCCTTCACAGGCATGTTGAGGCCGTTGTCCCTAGAACTAGTTTCCGAAGAGGACAGACATTTTATGCCTGCTTTCGGCATATATTTGTTACGACCTCTGACGAAAAGACAACATTTGCTGGTTGCCAGTAACTAAGCAGCCATACGGATGAATGACTCGACCAAGAAAGGATGAACAAACCATGTGCGGTATTACCGGCTTCATACAGTGGAATCGGGATTTGACCCAGGAATCAGAGCTGCTGGTCCGTATGACGGATAGCTTGTCGAACCGGGGGCCCGACGCTTCAGGTACATGGATCTCCAATCCTTGTGCCTTTGGACATCGGCGTCTTAGTGTAATGGACCCCGAGAACGGCGCACAGCCCATGCATGCGTTACAGGGAGATACCTCCTATACCGTCGTGTATAACGGAGAACTATACAATGCACCCGAGTTGAAAAAGGAATTGCTCCAGCGGGGGCATCAGTTCCGCACGCAATGTGATACGGAAGTGTTGCTCGCCTCTTATATTGAGTGGGGACCGGCATGTGTTGACCGGTTTAACGGTATTTTTGCTTTTGCCATATGGGATGGGGGACGCGAACAGGTTTTTATCGCACGAGATCGCCTTGGCGTGAAACCTCTGTTCTACAGTAATAACAAAGACACTCTCGTATTTGGTTCAGAGCCCAAAGCTCTGCTTATTCACCCTGATGTGGAAGCCGCTGTTGGCCCGGAAGGATTGGCCGAAGTGTTTATCGTAGGGCCTGCACGGACACCAGGACACGGCGTATACTCTTCACTAAGCGAACTCAAGCCTGCGCACGCGCTGATCTATAACCGAAACGGTATCCGAACCTATGCCTACTGGAAACTGGAAAGCCAGAACCACGAACATAACCTGGAAGAGACGGCAGCAGAGGTACGCTCTCTCTTGCAAGATACACTGGAGCGCCAGTTGGCTTCGGATGTTCCAGTATGCTCTCTTTTATCAGGAGGACTGGACTCCAGCGCCTTGTCTGCATTAGCCGTTGATTATTACAAGCGAACCGGGCAAGGCCAAATCAGTACGTATTCTGTCGATTATGTGGATAACGCCAAGCATTTCCAGGCGCATTCCTTTCAGCCGGGTGCAGATGGACCCTGGATTAAGCGAATGGTGGATGAACTCAAGACCGACCATCACTGGATTGAAATTGAGAACGGAGAACTGATTCATGCACTGACACAGGCCATGTTAGTCAGGGATCTGCCAGGTATGGCAGATGTAGACTCCTCGCTCTATTTGTTCTGTAAAGAAATCAAAAAAGGGGCCACCGTTGCCATTTCAGGCGAAGCAGCGGATGAAGTGTTTGGCGGTTACCCCTGGTTCCATCGAGAAGATATGCTGAACTCCGGTACGTTTCCGTGGTCTGTAGCACCTGATATGCGAGCAGCGTTGTTATCCCCGGATATTCGGGAATGGATTCGGCCACTCGATTATTTGGCAGACCGCTATTCGGATGCAGTGGCTGAAGTGCCTCTGTTGGATGGGGAAACAGGTAAAGCTGCACAAATGCGGGTGATGTCCTACCTGAATATTACACGTTTCATGCCTACACTTCTGGATCGCAAAGACCGGATGAGCATGGGGGCAGGACTGGAAGTGCGGGTACCTTACTGTGACCATCGTCTGATCCAATATGTGTTTAACATCCCTTGGGAAATGAAAATAACGGGCGGACGGGAAAAAGGTATTCTGCGTAAAGCACTCGAAGGTGTCCTGCCTGACGATGTGTTATATCGCAAAAAGAGTCCGTATCCGAAAACACATAATCCGCAATATCTGGCCGCGGTCAAACAGCAGGTACTTGATATCCTGGATGATCCCACTTCGCCGATTTTGCCTTTGATCGACAAAACTCAGATCCGCAATCTTGCATCTTCACCAGATGCAGCTTCCAATCTTCCCTGGTTCGGACAGTTAATGTCTGGGCCACAGTTATTTGCATATCTGACTCAGATCAATACCTGGTTGCGGACATATAAAGTCGCTATTCGTTAAGATCATGTTATGCATTGATTCAACATGATGAATTATTTAAGGGTGCCCAAACAGTAACTACTGTGTTTGGACACCCTTTTATTACTTTTTTATAAAAATCTCTGTACGGATGCACTCGTTCTTCATCCACATTCCACTCAGTTCAATTTATTGCACTTTGAAACGACTGACGGTCTGTTGCAACTGTTCTGCCATCAAGGAGAGATCATTGGCTGCGGAAGCAATCTCCTGCATCGCAGACAACTGCTCCTCAGAAGATGCACTCACTTCTTCTGTTCCGGCGGCCCCCGTTTCGGTCACTTCCATGATTGTTTTCATAGACCTATTAATCTGTTCTACCCCTGTTGACATTTGCTCAATTGAAGCAGAGACTTCCTGTGTTTGCCCCGCTACGCCCCCAACCGCCTCACGAATTTCATCAAATGTGGCTCCCGCCTGGTGAACAAGTGTAATCCCCTCTTGAACCTCTGCGGATACAACCACCATAGATTCAGCAGCATTTCGCATTCCCTTCTCAATCGATGCCACCAATGGAACAATTTGATTAGCAGAAAGCGCAGACTGCTCAGACAGCTTCCGAACCTCTGTAGCAACAACCTGAAACCCTCTTCCCTGTTCGCCAGCTCGTGCAGCCTCAATAGCAGCATTAAGGGATAGGAGATTCGTCTGTGCTGATATTTCCGAGATGCTGTCCACCATTTTCACAATATCCTGAGAGTGTCTGCTCAGTTCCTGGATCACGACCGACAGATTCGACACCGTCCCTTGTATAGAATTCATTTGACCTATCGCAGACTGAACTGACTCGCTACCCGATATTGTTTTTACGGAGACTTTGGTAGCTTCTTCAGACATATGGAGTGTGTTCTCCGTAACTTGTTGAAAGCCTGTCGTTAACTCATTCATCGTCTGGAATCCATCACTCGCCATTCGAACCTGTGTATCCATACCTGTTGCAATCTCACCCATTGTGATGGCCACTTGCTCTGTGGCGGTTACTGTCTGTTCGGTGCTTGCCGTCAACTCCTCTGAAGAGGCAGCTACCCGTTCTGCACTGTCTCCTACCTGATGAATGAGTGTACGCAAATTTGCAGACATGATGTTAAAGGCTTGGGCGAGATCACCAATCTCATCCTTGTTACGGACCACAATAGGCTCACCAGTCAGATCTCCGTCTGCAATCCGGCTCGCGGATTGGGCAATAGCAGCAACAGGCAAGGATATCATTCTGCCAATGACATACGCCACAAGTGCCCCGATTAGAAGAGAAGCCACTCCAATAATTGCAATCCACCTAAGGACCTGCACAATCTGAAGATTAGCCTCCACAACGCCTGAGTTCATGGCATCTTGTTGATGCGTTTCCATACCTTCCACAATTGCTTCAAATTCAGAGATCAGACTTGGGGCTGTGTCCTTCAGTAATCTTGAGATTTCACTGTTATTCCCCTGTCTTGTCAATGTCATAATCTGCTGCGCAAGTTCATAATATTGGCTCATCGCT
This sequence comes from Paenibacillus sp. FSL H7-0940, assembly GCF_037979415.1. Taxonomy (NCBI): domain Bacteria; kingdom Bacillati; phylum Bacillota; class Bacilli; order Caryophanales; family Paenibacillaceae; genus Paenibacillus; species Paenibacillus sp. FSL H7-0940. The sequence goes on along the minus strand of NZ_CP150280.1, from coordinate 77,061 downwards.
TCATCCGATCGTGAAAGGTAATCTTTCATCTTTGAACTTGTAACTGTTGATTTTAATTCTTCATTTAACGCTATGTAATCTTCATAAGCTTTATTAAATGCCTGTTCGTTCTCTGCACTGTCTTCCAGAATATAATTTCTCAAAGCAATCTGCTGTGATTTAAGATCAATCGACATATTTTTAATGAGTAATAGTTTGCTTGTTCTATCATTAATTAATTCTGTATACGTTTTCTCAACGGCTATAAACTGCGTATATGTTATAACCGTTATAGCCACCAATAATAACAGCACAGATGAGAAACCCATAAGTAATTTACGGCTAATTGAGATTTTTTTCATGTGTACTCCCCCGAAAGTTCAGATAACGTGCATGATACTTCCTACATCCACCCTCCTTTCAATTAAATTGAGACTTTAGACCCAATTAAAAATATAATTCGCGATTATATGTACAAATACTATTCATAACAGGGTCTTTTTTCCTATTCATACTAACCCATAAAATATAAAATTTGAATCATAAACTTAAAAATATTATTTTTCAAAATTGTCAAGGCCCTTTTAATAAAGAACACAAACACTAACTCTAGTCCGGTAAAACAAAAAAAAACCTTCCAGAAGGCAAGTCCAAACCAAAGGTCTGATCCTGCCTATACTAAAAGATGCGTTTGAAGTTACGCTGATATGTGGTTTAGAAACGGATAAACCTATTCCAGCTCCCCAGTGGAATAGCTAAATATGAAATGCCGGTCAACGAATCAATACCGGATTACGTTCAAGCAGCCCGCTGCCAAACGTTTCCCTGAACGGGGAATCCTCCATATGGATATAACCGATGTAACAGCCACATTTTTTCATGCGACAGGGCCGATCCTCAGACAAAGCCTGCAAACCATCGCGATATAGATGTCCAATGATTCGTCGATCCTTGTAACATCTCTTCACATGCCCGGACCCCTGTATATAAAATACTTCCGAACCGGCAGCACATCGTTTGCCCAAGCTCTCATAATCCTGCAGATTACCTTCAAAAAGCGGATCAAGCCCACGTAAAAACTGAATCTCTTCCGGCGTGTAATACTTGGGCCGATCTTTGAAGGCATTAACCCACATATACACATCATCCGGCAAAGCCTGTCTCATGGACTCAATTGCGGGGAAAGCACTACGGAGTCCGACAGTACCGACACTAAAAGCAAGTCCCATCTGACGCAAGGTCAGACATTGTTTAACAAAAGAAGCCTCTTTTGTCTCACGAGGATGATACGTCGCCCAAAAGGCCGCTTTATTCGCATCCAACTCCCTCGCCCAATCCAGTTTGACGGACAGGTTGGTTTGAATTGCAACTTTATCCACATGTGGCATATGTGACAGCTCAACCATCGCTTCCCGGTACCAACGACGCACCAAAGCTTCACCATAGGGATTGAAGAAAATCGAAAATTGATGCCCAGCACTCTCTTGCTCCCTGACCCAATTCACAAATTGACGCAATTGTTGTTCATCCACTTCCAACGTCTCTTTGGAATCCACGGTTTTGCTAAAAGGACAGTAGGGACAGTCGTAATTACAGGAAGACAACTTCCCCCGATAATACAAAGTCGCTCTCATGAGAAAACAAACCCTTCCATCTGTTCACGAATTTCGGCAGATATAAGCCAATCTCCAATCGCATCGGAGTAACCTAGTCCTTCTTCTGTCAGACGCAGCACCTGCTTGTCCTCATCACTCTCCAACTCCGCCATGCCCTCTGTCAACAGTTCAGCCAACCAGATATAGTCGGACATCACATCGGTACCAAAGCGCTGTTGGTAGTCAGACAGTGTCAATCCCTCGCGATGCAGCAAGGCTTTCAGAATAAAGCGCCGTCTCTGTTCCTCACGGCTTAACACGATGCCATAATCCGCCACATCGTAGCGCTCAGTTGCCACATAATCGGCAATGATGCTCTGTGTGGCCTTGTAACTCACGCCATACTTCGAAGCATAATGTACTTCACTCGTATAAGAGCGTGCGCCACACCCCAGACCAACCATGCCCTCCTCCTGACAGCTATAAGGCAGAAGCACTTTGGAGGACGACTGTTCTTTGGCAAATCTGCGCATCGAATATTGAACATAACCTTTACTTTTTAAAGTCTCACGTGCAGCTTTATACAGTTCCATCCGTATGTCCGGTCCCTGACGGCGAATATCATCAGGCTTCACGATTGTATTTTCCCGTGTATACAAGGGATAGATAAAAATTTCGCCCGGTTCGTAAGCCAGAACTCTTTCCAATGAATAGATCCACGATTCCACTGTTTGACCCGGCAAACCATAGATCAGATCCAGATTCAACAATGGGAAATCATACCGAGTAAGCTTCTCAAGCGCTCGTTCAACTTCCTGCGGTTTTTGTGGACGATAGATGGCAGATGCTTCAGCTTCAATAAAACTCTGGATGCCCATACTAATACGATCCACACTTCGTTCCTTCATGATGGCCAGCTTGGCTTCCGTAACGGTATCCGGCGACGTTTCCACTGAAATCGATGCTTGCGCAGGGTCCAGCCCCATCACATGTTCAGCAATATCAAACAGACGATTCAACTGAACCTCATTTAATAATGTAGGCGTTCCCCCACCAATCGCGAACCGCGAATACGGTCTTCGAGATGTAATGCGTGCCCACTGCTTCGCCTGACGTTCCAGCGCATCTACATAGCGTTCATGCGTATCATCCCGTCGATCCGGCAGTGTGAACAGATTACAAAATCCGCAACGAGCAGCACAAAAGGGAATATGCATATATAAAAAATACGTATCGGTATTTTCTCGTTCCCACAGTGGCCCTAACGGCAGTGGTGGGTCAAGCTCCCGATAGGCGGTCTTGTGTGGGTACGAGTATAAGTAAGAACGATAAGGGAATGCCAGTACTTCACTGAGACTTATAGCTATATTGGATCCGGACTGTGTGGAATGGCCTGTTGTTGTATGTTGTATATGTTTCTCCATCGGTTTCCTCCTGTCTCCGGTTGTTGTCCTCATAAGATCAATACATTCTATACTAAAAATTCACGGTAAGGCACCGTCCAGACGACATCATGCGCAAGCCGGTGTCCTTGATACCCGTCTTCACCGTAAGCTGTACCATGATCGGAAAAAGCCAGGCAATACGCAGGCCGGGCGCGTTTCCTCATCGCCTCAAACAATGGTCCAAGAGCCTCATCTACATATCGAAGTGCAGCACGTTGAGTCTCCACCGAGTCCTCCTTCGCTCCTTCTACAAAGTAACGATTGGGTCCATGAATGGCAGACACGTTCAAAAACATAAATATCTTTTCATCCGGCGCTGTCTGTTCAAGTAACTTTAATGCATGCTGTACCTGATGCTCTGTCGATTTGGGGTTAGTTACCCCAAAGTTCATTCTCCAGTAGCTCTGTTGGAAATAGCCAGGCAATACTTTTGCAAGCGGGTTTTTTTTCGTAAAAAAGATGACGCCGCCAATACAGATGGTACGGTAACCTTCAGCTGCGAACCCGGATACGATATCCGGTGTATCAAACAGCCAGGTGTGCGGATGTGTTTTGAGCCCAGTATTTCGGGAATGAAATAGCCTTACATGAGATGCCTTATCTGTATTGGCAGGAGTCGGCATAAAACCACCAAAAAAAGCATGGTGTGCCGCATATGTAAAACTGCCTGGGGTATGACGCTTCTCCCACGGACCCGAACCACACAGATTAGGACAATTCTCCTCTTCCAGCTTGGCTACGTCATAGCGTAACGTATCCAGCGTAATCATTAACAGATCATGGGAGCCCACAATGGTGTTCATATCAGGCATGTTGAATAGGCTCCTCCTTTCGTAAAAGTTCCATTTCCCACTCATAGGTTCCGAGGCCATGATGCTCAACCCTGTATAACAGATCTCCAAATGGATTCACATCCAGCACATAGGCACGCGGATTCGAACCACTAGTAAGCATCACATCAATCCCGGCTGACCACGAGTTGGGAAATGCAGACATGGCTGCTTGCGCTGCCGACCGTATCAGCGACATCCGCTGTTCATCCAGGCCTGCTTCAGCAGGCAGCATACGCTCATTGCGCAGATGCAGATTGGTAATCGGGGTACGGCTCAGCCGCATAATCGCGTGACCTGCCTGTCCACCTGCAACCAGTTGGCGAATATCATAGGCCCGCTGATCAAGCGTGGCTTTTGGCATCCATCGTTCAATCTGTGCACCTTCTGCACATAACCAGTTCATCAGCGTAGCAATCTCTTCACTGCGGGTATACTTGCGTAGACGTCCTTCATTGAAGAAAATCGTCTTGCCCTGTCTCTGTTCCATCCCCATCGTTGTTACAGCGATTTCATCACCCGTTCGAGGATTGACTTGATAGGCAACAACTCCTGAAGCCCCTGAGCCGCACGCAAGCTTCACAAACACACGATGCATCTCGGCAGACTTCATTGAGCTACGCAGGTCCATATAATTACGGATTGGCCGCGAAAATTGCAGCGCCGGAGGTACATCAACTCCATGTGAAGATAGATGTTGCTGACAAGTTCTCTTGTCAAACATCAATTGGATATCGGCGGGATCATTCAAGAATCGGACTTCAGGCCATATTTCCCGAGACTCACGGCCGATTCGATCCAGACATGCTTTCCAGCCACGAAACCACTGGGCGGGAGCGTATATTCTTCCCCACTCCTGTTCCAGCGCAAGTGCCTGTTCTGCGGAAAATGCTTCTGTACCCATTCCACCCGTTAATGTTGACGTATCGTTCATAGCCCCAAGGAACAGTAGTTCACGCTCCACTTCCCACTCCTCACCAGGAGCATCAATCCGAATCAGGGGTACAGGCAGATTGAAATCTACTGTATCAGCGATGGTTCGTCCGTGTCTCCAATTCTGCAGCAATTGAGCATATGGCAGTACAATCGCAGGTTTCAAACCCAATCTATGCCTAGCCTCTTGCAGCCCTTGTGTTCGTCGGTTATCAGGGTTTCCGATCAATAAAAAGGGCTGATCTTGCGTTAGATCAGGTACATCTATTGGTTGATGCAAACTCTCATTCATTTCCTTTACACCTGACATCGACTATTCCGTTAACGATGGATAGCGCCAGTCATCCTCATCACTCTGTTGCTGGTCGCTAACGTCTACAGATATACCCGATCGGTTCCATCGACTGATCATTTCATTGGTCATGTAATGGTAACTTAGATCAAGATGTTTCAGTTTCTTGATCTTGTCACTGGCAAGCAACGCCTCAGCCCCTTCATCGGACAACGTTCCTTGCGATAGATCCAGTACTTCAAGTTGATCCAGAATAGGTGCTTCAGCTGCTACTTTGGCAATCTCATCCTGAATTTCACTGTCTTTCAGACCCAAGTAAACCAGCTTTGGAAACAATCCTTTTTCTAGCAAAGGAAGCACATCTTCAAGTGATCCATTGAAACCATAATTATCCACACCCAGGTACAGTTCCAGTTTACGCAATTCAGGCAACTTGGCATGGGTGATTGAAGATAACACTTCTTTCGGGAGACCACCACAAATAATAATCAATTCTTCAAGCTTGGCATGCTGGAGTGGTTCCAGACTGAGGCCGCTACTGCCCATTACAGAGAATGATTTTAATTCTGGAAAGGCACCTAACAGTGGTGTGAGATTTGTCTGGATAATCCACGATACTTCACATTCTTCGAATCCCATATCTCCAATAAACAGTTTCTTCAATGACGGAAAGCTTGGAGCAGACTCGACAAGCGTACCTATGAACTCGTCAGGCGAATTTTCATAAGCCTGTCCCCAATCTCCGATGACCAGACTTTCCAATGAGCTAGCCTCCGGTTTAGCTGCCAGTTCCTTAATTAACTTTTCCATACGAATGCCGTCCTCATAATCATCGTAAGATACAACAAGCTTCACTTCTTGCATGAGTAGATCCCTCCGTTTAAGGTTCATATGTGATTCGTTAGTTTGAATGTTAACCCATACCACACAAGGCTTGCAACTTCTTCCAACTCCAGTCCCAATGAGATTCCCAATCGTGCAATGTAAACCATTTCTCATGTAGGTACAAGAACGTACGTTCTGATATGTAGTCGCAGAAATAGCTATCTTTAATTAGGTATATGGATGGATCTTCACCGAACCCGATCAAACACTTCATTTCATAGAAAAAGCGTTAATGGCGGATGAAGCATCCCATCTGAATGCTTCTGTCCTTCCATTAACGCTTTGATGTTCACATATCATGAAGTTAAATCAAGATGTTTCATTTAGTCTTAGCCTTCAAGTCTGGATACAAGCGCTCTCAGCGCATGACCACGGTGACTAATCGCTTGCTTTTGCTCAAGCGTCAGCTCTGCCATCGTCATCTCGTATTCAGGTACATAGAAGAGTGGGTCATATCCAAAACCGCCAGCACCTGCAGCTTGAGCCGTAATCCAGCCTTCCGCAGTGCCTTCTGATTCATACTTATCACCTGTTGTCGGATCGTACAGGACCAGCGCACAAACGAAACGAGCCGGACTTAGTAGCGGCTGCTCGGTGTCCTCACCGGATTTCAACGATTCCAGCGTCTCCAGCAACTTCGCATTATTCTGTGCATCCGTTGCTCCTTCGCCTGCATATCTCGCTGAATATACTCCCGGCTCACCATCCAACAGGTCTACACATAAACCTGAATCATCTGCCAGAACGGGCAAACCAAGCGCATCACCAACCGCTTTGGCTTTCTTCCAGGCATTCTCCGCAAACGTTACGCCATCTTCTACGACATCCGGCAGCTCCGGATAGTCAAACATGCTCTTAACCTCTTTGCCAAGCGGTGCGAAAGCATGAGCGAATTCACGGACTTTACCCGCATTGCGGGTTGCAACAATGAGGATTGGGCTGTCCAAACTCATCTTAGGCTTCCCCTAATCCACGCGCGCCGATCTTGAGCGCAATCGGTCCAAGCACTTCTTTTTGACGCTCGATCATTTCCAGAATTCCCTGTTCGCCCAGTTCCAACATGGCGTTCAGCTCACGGCGATCAAATGGTGCTTCCTCACCTGTTCCCTGAAGCTCGACGTATTTACCGCCACCTGTCATCACCAGATTCATGTCTACCTTGGCTTTGGAATCTTCATCATAGTTCAGATCCAGTACAGGCTGTTCACCCACAACACCCACACTTACTGCGGCAATGAAATCCGTAATCGGGAACACTTGCAGTTTGTGCTGTTGGGAGATCTTGTTCACGGCAAGCGCCAGCGCTACAAACGCACCGGTTATGGACGTTGTGCGTGTGCCTCCGTCAGCTTGAATAACATCACAGTCCAAGGTAATCGTACGCTCACCAAGAGCCTGCAGATTAACTACCGAGCGCAGTGCCCGACCAATCAGACGCTGGATTTCCATGGTGCGTCCAGTTAATTTGCCACGATTGGCTTCACGTTGGTTCCGGGTATGTGTTGCACGTGGCAACATGGAATATTCAGCTGTTACCCAGCCTTTACCCTGCCCTTTCATAAAGGGAGGTACACGTTCCTCTACTGTAGCTGTACAGATCACCTTTGTATCTCCAACTTCAATCAGTACAGAGCCCTCGGCGTATTTATTCGTGTTCACTGTTAAATTCAGCGGGCGCAGCTGTTCGCTGGTTCGTCCGTTTGATCTCATATTTTCTGCCTCCTACGACTTAAGCATCCTGTAATGTTGAACTTATTCACACTTTTAGAGATTGTTCAAAAAGCTCGCTTTTGATTACGAAAAATGCCTTAAGGCATCATCAGCATCGAATATGGAATTCAGCCGAAATGTCCGTTGCTCACGTAGTTTGCCTACGCTCCGCTACTCCATTTCTAGCTTCATCCCATCTTCTCGGTACTGAAAACCGATCTTTTTGAACACGTATTTTTACTAATCCCTTATATTTTACCAAAGAGTTCGGTTAAAAGCATCCTTAAGCATTCCTTGGTCTTTAAATCGGAATTTCGTTGATATATTCAGGCTTGGAAACCGGCGCACTGTAATCCCTGTTGTCGTCACCCATGACCGTTTTTTGGCCGTTCCACTCGATCTGTACTTTGGCATCCTTGCTGGCTGTGTTCTCCGCAGTGGTTAATACGACAGATTGTAACAGCTCGCTTGGCACGATATCCCCTTCGGCAAACATATCATCTTTCAGGGCAACCGTGACCGTGCCATCCTCTGCTGTTTTGACCGATTGCAGCTCCGTTCCGCCTGTCATGACCTCTTCCAGTTCTCCACCTTTGTCAGGTCCTTTGATCAGTTCGTTCAATGCTGCCTGCACCCGATCTTCACCAGGTGTAACCAGACGTGTCACCGGAACATAATATTGGATGCCTGCTGGCGAAGCAGCGGAGAAATAGACCGTGACCGGACTGCTGTTCGTCACAAACGTATCACCCAGATCCAGATTGATTCCCACAGCCCGATTCAGCGGTTCAGGCAACGGCGTGCTGTTCACCGGCATTTGTGTTAACTTTTTGCCATCCACCCAAATCTGCACATTCTCCACATCAGGCGTTCCCGTCAATGTCCACGTGACAGCTTCTAGCATTTTCCGTTCTTCCTTCGCATCATACTTGGCAAAATTACCCGAGAACTCAACAACCGCCAGCTTGTCATCCGCGTGAATCGTTACATTCTGCACAACCGTTCCCTGCGGGAGAACGCCCTGGAATCCTTCAGGCAGCATACCCGCGTAGGCCCCACCTGTGACAAGTGTATCCAGAGCTGTCTTTGGACTGCTTGCGTCTGTTCCAGAAGGAAGTGTCAGGGATACCGGAGCGAGCAGCCCCTGCTGGTCTTGCAGATATACCGTCGTTAACGGGAGCATTGCGAGTGCTCCATTCCCTTCGGCCGCTTGAATCATAGCCGCTTCCTGGATGGGCGGTGGTGGATCAACAGCTTCGGAAGACTGTGCTCCAAACATGCCGCAGCCTGACAATACCATAGGAATACTCAGCAGCGCTGCTGCCGATACCGTACGCAAAGAATGGATCTTTCTCATGATCACGTTCCCCCTCATCATTTTTACAGTTTGTACTACCATGTATACGAGCCTTTGTCCAAAAAATAACTAAAAGATAATAAGAAAAATGTCTATCAACGCACTTTCACGGAAGACAGACCGTGTTTAGCTGAAATTTTCCATGTAGTAATCGAATTGCTCAACTTCACTGAAACTTATATTTTTATTATCTTAAAGAAACGTAAACCAGGTTAATAACGTATTAGGAAGCAAGAGTAGGGACATTGCTAACTTCAGAGGAGGAATCGCCCATGGAACATCCTGAGCAAGAAAAAATCCCTTACAGCCTGAATAGCCGCAAGGTCGCGGAGGCCACAAGGGAATGGCTGCATAAGCGGGGCGTCACGATCCCTGAGATCGCAGAACTGGTCATGTTATTGCAGCAAAAATATTATCCAGGTCTTACGATGGAAGAATGTATCGAAAATGTGGAGATGGTTCTCCGTAAACGTGAGGTACAGAATGCTGTTTTGACCGGAATTCAGCTTGATATTCTGGCAGAACAGGGGCAGCTCATATCTCCTTTGCAGGAGATGATTGAGAACGATGAAGGATTGTATGGCGTGGATGAGATTTTGGCATTCTCCATCGTCAATGTATATGGCAGTATTGGATTTACGAATTATGGTTATGTGGACAAGCTGAAACCAGGGGTGCTTGAACGACTGAATGACAAGAGCCTGGGCCCTGTCCACACGTTCTTCGATGATATTGTCGGTGCGATTGCATCAGCAGCGAGCAGTCGGATCGCCCATCGCAAACAATCCGAGCTTGAAGAAGCACTGGGAGAAAAACCTGTTAGTGATGACGCCGTATAATGTGCGTAACTCGTTTCATACCTGAAGCTATGTGGAACATTGGACATGTGTATGGATGCTTCGTGAAATAACTGTTCAATAAAATAACTGTTCATGGAAAAAGCGGCCAGATGGCCGCTTTTTTGCATGTGTAAGATACTTTTTGATCATCCATATGTTATTATTTCAGATGTTTAGGTCGTACCGTTCCCACCAAACCAAAACCTTCAACCCAATTCTGCTCGGAAGGTGAACCAGATGTTACCCGTTTCGGTCCAATCGTGATTTCCGGGCCTTTGCGCTCTCGCAACATGCCACGTAACACCGTGATACCGAGAATGCTGAGTCCGGTAAATACATATATCATCCGCATGATGATGTTGCCAGAATCCGTTCCGGTAACCATGCCGTGAACCAGCAGACCAATGAACACCGGATAGGACAACATGTGGAACATGAACCACCATTTACGGCCCAGCTTGTTCCGCAGATCACTGGATAACAGGACAATCACTAATCCGTAGAAGGCTAACGTTCCCAGACCACTGCCGATCGGATGTACGGAGGCGGTAAAAGGAATCAGAAGTTCTCCCCAGGTAAATGGGCTGTAATGATCAATATATAACGTTAATGCGTGCACGAGTCCAAGTCCGAAGGCGAGCCAGGTCGTTCGGGTATGCCATTTGAACATGGCTGCTTTTGGTTTGCCTTTGGCCATAGGCATCCCTTGCGCAATACCCAGAAACACACCGGCAAAGAGCAACACATAAGCAGCAATTCCACTAATTCGAATGATATTCCACGTTGGCAGGTAATCTACAATCCATTGTGCCATAACCGGCTCCCCCATATCTGTTAGACTTGTCCTCGTTTATAATAGACTGAAGCGATGATCCGGATCAAAACCGGGCCAGTGCTCAGCAAGCGTATCCGTATTCCCTCTAAAATAATTACTCCCATCCCGTGTCATCCACAGGACGTCATGCCGATCGTAATGTCGGTTTAACCAGCCCACGGCTTCGGCACTCCCCAGAATGCATACCGTCTTGGCAATGATCTCGCATTGCGAAGCATGCTGTCCCAGAACGGTACACTGCAATACGTCCGTATCTGCCGGCTCCATCGTCCGGGGGTCAATGAGGTGATGTGCAAAGCTTCCATCCGTATTCTGCCATTGTCTGCGGGAAATACCCGAAGTGGCAACAGCTCCTCGCTGTAAACGGATCGCTCCCGACATAGCACCCTGATTCTGCAAAGGATCTGCTACTTGCAAGGTCCATTGGGAATGGTCTGGTGAACCCCATACTTGAATATCTCCACCCGCGTTAATCAAACCCGCTGGAATATGCAATGTTCGCTTCAACCAGTCTGCGATACGCTCTACTGCCCAGCCCTTAACAATGCCTCCTAAGTCCAACTCAGCTCCGGGGTCCAGATGAACCATCCGGCTACCTTCCCGCTGAATCCAGCTCGGACGGCTGTGGTCATGTCGATCTTCCATCCAGCCTAATGATTCAGGTGTTCTCGTTCGCAATATGCGTTCAATTAATGGACGTTTCAATTGTCGTTGCTGCACCTTCTCGAAGCTTAGATCGTATCCTGAAGCCTGAAGAGCCTGCGAGATACCCGGTTGAAAAATCCCTTCGGTCAGGCCAATATATCCATAGGCCAAACTCAAAACTTCATCCATCGCAGCGGAGATGGGCATCCATCCGGTTGAAGCATTCAAACGATTCAGTTCACTGTCTGCAACAAATCGGCTGAAGCGTTGCTCCTGCGTCTCAAACCAATTCTTCACCACGGTTGCTGCATGTTCAGCTTCTTCCCGCCCAGCGGACAGTTGCACTTCAACATCCGTGTTCATCGCACGGAATTGAAATCGGAGCGGACGAGCAACTTGCTCCGTGCGGCTCATGATGCACCTGTACGTGACTGATAGTTGCCACTGCTGTATCCGGAGTCTGTACCCTGGTTATTTTGCCCGATACGCTGAGAATCTGAATAATTCCCCTCGTTACTCGAGCTCTGATCTGGCCGAGCTGCTTGTGTGCTATCGGATGTTCCATTATATTGACTATCATTATTGTCATTGTCCTGCGTGTTCCAGTTGTTGCTGTCCGTTGTACTGTTGATCCATTCATCCATCACATCATCATGCGTATCCACTTGGCTTGAAGCAGTAACGCTTGTATCTGTGCCATTTGCTGCTGCATAGGCCACATCAAAGGCATCCGAAGTTCTTACATATTGAAAAAGTGCAGCCACAGTCAACGTTGCTGCCGCTGAAGCTTGCCATTTTCTCCATTGATTCCGTTTTCTTCTGGTCATCGCTCTTCCCTGCTTTCTTTAGGGTGTGTCTTAAGACACGCCCTAGCGAAGTTCATAGATGTATCATAGGCGCGCTGGCTTAAAAATAGATGAATGAACCGTTAAGAGAGGCTAAAAAGGCCCAGAACAGGTGGATTTCCTGTCCCGAGCCTCTATATAAGATAGTATTATCATTTCATTTCGATATCATCATTCCGTTTAGATTTGAAAATAGAACGTGCCATCCGGTTGCTGCTCTTGCTTCACTAGTTCGCGTCGAATTAACTCCTGCAAATGGGCTAACGTCTCACTCATGGCAAACCGCAGTTGATGGGTACCCAGCCGATTGCCAAACATGTGCACACAGATGTCATAAGCATTCGCCGGTGACTCCTGAATTCGTTCCGTCATCTTCTGAAGACGTTCCTCGTGATGAGCCAGCAATTGAACTGTCCGTTCGGTGAACTGGGCAAAAGGATTCCGATGCCCTGGATACGCCTGTTTGACATTCAGCTCCCCGAGACGTTGCAATCCTTCCATATAAGATAATAATGGCTGAGGGTCACTGCCGGGTTGCAGACTAATATTCGGTGAAATCTGTGGCAAAACTGCATCTCCGCACAGAATCTCCATGGACTCCGGCGCATAAAAGGATAAATGGCCTGGGGCATGTCCACCCGTCTCCACAGCAACCCAACGTTTCCCGCCCATATTAAGCCACTCGCCATCTTCAATGGGTGTCACCTTCGGAAGTGGTGTGATCTGCGAAGTAAATGCCTTCATATGTTCATGTATCTGCTCAGTATTGTCTTCCGGCATACCATGACGACCATAATAATCAGGTAATATTGTATTGATGCGTGAATCAGATCCCCACATATAATCGGCCTCTTGGCGGGAGCGTGTGGACATTCGAACGGGTGCCCCCGTTATCTGTTGCATCCAACCCGACAACCCAAGATGATCGGGGTGATGGTGGGTGAGTACAATTTGACGAATATCGCTAAAGGTCAGGCCGAGATCTGCCAGCGCTTCACTCCACTCCTGTTCTGTTTCCGAATTACGCGGTCCCGGATCTATAATAGTTATCTTCCCATCCGATTCTGATAAGACATAACTGTTCACCCATCGTAAGGGAAACGTCATGCTGATCTTGACCCGGTGTATGCCCTCTGTCATGGACATCTCTTCTGTGCGCTTCATGTTATCCCCCTTCCAAACTGTCTCTGTTCACTCCACAGGACGACGACCAACAAAAATCATGCGCGGAGAAGTCTGCTCGTCATATTTCTCTTCGTCATAGCCGCCATGTACCTGATCTACCCGGAGTCCGGCGGCACTTAACATCTGACTCAGTTGTTCCCGTGTGTACAACTTCACACGTTCCTGATATACCCGCGGTTCATGTCCGGATGTGGTATCCGTAATGCGAATTTCCTTTTGCACAAACCCTTCCTCAATCTTGCGATACTCCTCAATACGCTGTCCTTCATCCTCTCGAACGGAGTGTTGCACCAGATGACTAGTTACATAAGCTGTATTCATAAAATCAATAATATAGCTGCCACCTGGGCGAAGCATGCGATGAATGGCACGTAATACTTTCAGTTGTTCTCCGTCCTCCAGAAAATAACCAAACGATGTGAACAGATTGACTACAGCGTCGAAGCCACCTTTCAGCGGCAGTTCACGCATGTCTGCGTGACACCAAGATACTCGGTGTTCGGTGTCCATTAGGCGCGCTTCACGTAGAAGCACATCGGACAGATCAACTCCGGTCACTCGCAATCCTGCATCAGCAAGTGCCATGGAGTGACGTCCCATACCGCAGCATAGATCCAATACTTCAGCATTGGGCTCAAGCTTCAACCAATTGATCATTTTATGTACTTCCTGATGGGCACCCTGCACATCCCGGTGCTTGTATACGAACAGATAATCTTCTCCAAAACTCTTTTCATACCATTCCGTCATCCATTCTCGCCCTCCACTTGGTCACTGGCTCTCTATCTGTAGTACGCTATGTACAGGCCTGATCATTTCCACTAGCTTTAATTTATTGTAACGTCTTTATTCTGCAAACTCAAAAAATTCCAGTGATTTTCCAACATTGAAGAGCCAAAATGCACACGATATAATGTTAGACATATGCCTGCAAATCGGTTAATTATAAGAGGTTGTTCAAAAAGCAACAGGAGGTGTTCTTATGATTCACATCGGACTTACCGGATGGGGGGATCAGGAAGATCTCTATCCAAACCGTACCAAAGCCAAAGACAAGCTCAGTCTATACGGACAGTACTTCTCCACCGTGGAGGTGGATAGTTCTTTCTACGCCGTTCAGCCGCGGGATCGAATGGCACGGTGGGTTGCAGAGACGCCCGAATCCTTTGCTTTTATCATCAAAGCCTATCAGGGAATGACCGGACATCTGCGAGGCAAACCATACTTCACCAGCACGTCGGAGATGTATAAGGCTTTTCGGGAATCACTGGAACCGGTCATTGAAGCCGGCAAGATGCAGGCAGCCTTGTTTCAATATCCGCCTTGGTTTGAGTGCAATAAAGACAACGTGAAAGAGCTTCGTGAAGTGAAACTGAGAATGGAGGGTATTCCGTGTGCCCTCGAATTCCGTCATCGTAGCTGGTATGAAGGTGACATGCGCGAGCGGACGCTTTCGTTCCTGAAAGAGCAAGGCTGGATTCACAGCGTCTGTGACGAACCTCAGGCAGGTCTAGGTTCTATCCCCATCGTGCCACAGGCGACGGATTCCGAGATGACGCTGGTGCGTATGCACGGACGCAATGTGTCCGGGTGGCATCAGAATGGTGCGCCCAATTGGCGCGAGACCCGTTATTTATACCGTTACAACAAGGAAGAATTGTTGGAGTGGAAAGGATATCTGGAGCAATTGCAGGAGCAGAGCAAGGATGTCTATGTTATTTTCAACAACAACTCCGGTGGCGATGCAGCGGCGAATGCCCAGATGATGATGGACCTGCTGGATCAGCCGGTGAAGCCTTTCCCTGACCGTTCTGAACCGGAGAAGGAAGAAGGACCGGAGCAGCTGGAGCTATTTTAATACGTGCTAGAAACGGAGTTATTCATATTATTGGGTGAAGGTAAGTGTATTTATCATTGCTATTATGCAGAGCGGATTCGAAATTGGAAACAAACTAAAAGCGGCAAGCCCGAGGGCTTTGCCGCTTTCTTTAGCTGGTAATCTATCTATAGAAGGCTATCCACATACATTCGTTTCGTTGTGTCAAACATCAGCGCTGCGCGGCTGTAACCGAAGAATCGATATGCGCCTCACGGAGCTGCTGGTTCATTTTATGCGCTTCAATGCCTGCCAAGAGCACAATGCCGATCCCATGGGTATCGTTCAGATTCCATCCCAAATCATCGCGATAATACAAGGCGGTAAACGAGTACCCGGAACCCCGGCATACCCCGTATATATTGCCTTTATAGTCAATCGACAAACGTGTCATGCCGTGCCATCCTTTGCGTACTGCCTCCAAATAAGGCTCTGGCTGTTCCAGCCAGCCTTCCCGAATACCACGGGCATAAGCGTAGATGAACATGGATGTGCAGGAGGTTTCTTCATACGAATCTGGGCGGTTCAGCACCTGATGCCATAGTCCATTTTCCCCTTGCAGCGCCAGATAACCTTCACTTAAATCACGATAGAACCGTAATAGTTCCGACCGTTTCACATGATCATGTGGCAGGATGGATAACAATTCGGTTAATGAAAATAGCACCCAGCCGTTCCCCCGTCCCCATGGAATACCTGTCGCCCGACCACGCACAAAATCATACACATGGGACATGATCTGTTGTTCGGGAAGATAGAGGTATTTACGGAACATCAGGAACTGATTAACCGCATCATCCCAGTACGTCCCATCGCCTGTTAACTGACCGTAACGCATCAGAAAAGGTGTACTCATGTACAAGTCATCACACCACATCGTTTCCTGACGCATCTCTCCACTGCCGCGAACCCGGTAAAAGGCACCATCCTCCAAACGTTCCTGCTCATCCGTAATGTAGCCCGCAATCCGATCCGCAGTATCTCTTCCCCCACGAATATCGCCCAACTCCATCGCAGCGAGCAGTGTAGATCCAAACGAACCGCAATCATCCAGACTGTCGATGGCAGACAACTGATTATTAATCCCTGCCGCACCGTACCCTTCCCGATCCCACAGACCATAGCGATCAAATGAAGTACTCAGTTCAATATGTTGCCGCACATACTGAATGTAATCATCCCGTCCCAATTCCTGTCCCGTCTGTAGCAGTCCAAGCAGGGTAACGCCAAGCGGATAATTCCACTTTCCGTAATGTGTATTTTCCAGGTAAGGACGAACATGGGTGTCGGGAAGATCTACCCGCCAATACACACCTTGTGCGCCATCATCAAATACGGTATCTGTTCGCACGATGTCGGCGTGGGATGGCTCAGCACCGAGAGCAAACACACCCGTGTACAGCCAGGGGTCAGAGCATCCCGCAACCGGATGAGGCGATTTCAGTCTCCAGCCTTTGGAATCCGAGCGCTCGGTATCTTCCAAAGTGAATCCCCATGATCCACCAAGTCCCTGGATTTCACCTTTTGCAACCAGATCTGAAGAACCGTAACGGCGCGGGAGTTCAACGTGGAAATTACCGCTGCTTCCAGCAGAGTATACTTCAGTACCATCCACATACAGAGTCAAAGCTCCATCATGACGGCCTTTTAAAATAACTGGTGATGTTTCTGGCAAAGTTACATCCAATCTGGACCATGCGTAGGCCACAGCGGGCTGTTCTGTCCCAAAGATCCGGGCAAATGAACCTGCGCCCTGCTCATCATCTGTCCAACCCTTGCGCGGATACCAGGTAAGACCTGTTTCTTCTTCCGTCATGCCGTCACGAGGAAGAGATACTACAGGTTCATCGACGGGTTCCGAATATAACCAGCCCTCCTGACCCTGACGATCTGCCCCAGGAGTGAGGAAGTGCAGCGGGAAATTTTTGAACGAGGCTGTTCCGTAGATACCGCCGAATCCCACTTCTGTTTTGACAAAACACAGCAATACATCATTCCAGCCATAGTTCACGGAAATCGGAATCTGGGTTCTTCGCTCGGGAAATAATTCCTGCAACAGCTCAGACTTGAATACCTCTTCACCGTTCACGGAAATCGTCACCGGACTATAACAGTTCAAGCCCGTATTTAACGTTGTATTCTGCTCGCTCCATAACTTGCCCCATACATACACGTACTGCCCTGCATGCGCCCCAACGCATTTCTCATTCAGATTCAGGTTGTAACGATAGTCCCCTAGCCTGCGAAAACCTCCCTGATGATAAGCTCTGAACAAAAAGGAATTTTTCGGATGATCGCCAATATAACGCTGAGCCACCGTAGTTAATATATCCGGAATTGAATCGTATACCTTGCCTGCAATCGCCTCGTTCTCATGAAAATAACGAATGATCGTCAGCTCCCTTCCCTATACCTTGATTCGTTCGCTTAGCCGCAATGTCTCTCCGCCCTGCACTTCAACAACCTGCTGATCTGCGGTGAACCAAACCGGGATGGCAGACGGATTATGGATGATGGAGCGATCTGCTGAACACTCCAATCGTTGCACCGCTTTCCAATAGGCAATCACTTCGATGTTCGTGGCATACCAGATATCGTCCCTGCCGCCAATCTGCTCACCAAACTGTTCGATGATCTCCCAGTTGTCGTTGTCATTGAACTCATAACTGTGACCCCAGACGTAGAGTAATAGTGGCGTACCTGTTTTGGAATGTTGGATAAAACGTTTGGCATGCCCCGCCAGATCATGGTTATGATGACACGTCGGATGCCATTCAAGCGGCCGATCTGGCAACGTGTATCTGCCATGTGATTTAACGGTACGGGCATAATCAATGCCAAGCCACTCCAGCTTTGTACTTAACGCCCGGTCGTACCCTCCATTGGGATAAGCCATGCCTCGTACCGGATAACCAACAAGCTGCTCCAATGCTTTTCGGTCCTCCATAATCTCTTCGGTCAATAGTTCATTCGGAACATAAGGCAGCGTAGGGTGAGTAACCGTGTGAACGGCTACTTCATGCCCCGTATAAAGTTCAGCGACTTCCCCAGCCTCAATGCGGCCTGAATTACCCAGGGTATCGGAGTTCAGATTAAAGGTTCCTCGTAGACCATACCGATTACAGATTTCCACCAGTCTGCGATCATGCACCACTCCATCGTCATAACTGAGCGTTAACGCTTTCATCACACCACCTGGATAACGGTCAAACTGAATACGATGTCCCATCCCTTACTTCCACTCCTTTATCCTAATTCTTCAAACGGGTACATGACCTGCATCCTGTAATTGATGATGTTCCGAATCAAAATACGTACCTTCCAGCAGGCCGATCAATGTGTTGGTAATCCGCACTTCAATGTCGTTGTCTCCCGGACGCAACCAGGAGGTCTCTCCCTTCCAACGATACGGAGACCAGCATCTCACACCCAGACTATGTCCGTTCACCCGCACTTCCGTCACATCCTGCACACGCCAATCGCTAAATTCCAGTTCAAACGAGGTAATATCTTCCCCTGGCTCACCCAGCCAGAAAGTACGTTTATAACTCATTTCCCCGGCAAAATGGGGATACAGCGGCTGCGGTTCAGGTCCGATACAAAGGGCCGTATCCGATTCCCGCACAAGCGAAACCATGCCTTCATGATGGAACTCCACGCCGAATCTTCCCTGTAGATACAAGGGATCCACGATGCCATCCTCATCTTTCGTTACCTGCACAATCACCGTCATTTCGTTGAGACCGCTGTGCAACAACTCCGTGATATCACAAGCGATATTATTGTGATCGGTGATTTCAATTGGATCAAACTGTTCTTTTCCAAGTGGTTGCCCATTAATCTCCATCGACCAAGTGCCCGAAATCGCCGCTCTGTCCATAAATAACAAACATGCAGGCAATGCCGTTCTTAGCTCAAATGTAGTCGTATATCGACATTCGATGGGATAGGCTAAGGATGCTTTTTTCGGTGTGCCAAATACCTGATTAAACTGGACTGGCAGATGCTGCTGCTCCGATAATTCTGCCGCCTGATCAATAAACGGTTTTACAGCTACATGCTGGCTTTCCAGAATCACACCATTAACATTGGAAGCCTGAAGATGGAATTGTCCCATTCGCAAAATGTTAGGCTGCACCGTTTCCAGTCGCCATGGCCCTTCTGAAGGGACCATGATCTTATGGGCCAGATTGGCCCCTACCGAAACATCCGTTACGAACGTCGAACCCGTTTTGTCTGTTACATCCAACTTCGTTGTTAATGCCTCTTCCTTCGCAGGTTGTAAAGTAAGACGAACAGCATGCGCTTCATAAGGCGCCAGTGTTAGTGAAATGCACCATTCCCCACCACTACTCGTATACGGCAATGTCTGAAGCTGCCCTGTCTCCAGATCAAGTCGTTCTGCCACCAGACAAGCACCCTCTGTCAGCTTCGTTCCATCCCACAACTGTCTGGCGACCAGCTTCAATTGACCCTTCAGGTCCTGACCCTCCTGATTGGTCAAAAAAACCATATGCTCCCCAGACGACAATTGACGGGTATGCATCAGCAGGGAGGCGCTTTCCTCCTCCATGATCCAGCAGATGGGTTCCGGCAATACCTGATCGAGCAGGAGAGAGATTAGCTCGAGCGAAAAGTCATCTCCCTGCCCCGTTCCTGCGGGTAGAAAATAGGCATTCCCCTCACCCTGATGCCACATGGTTTCACGGTTATCGTGATCTGTTGTCACGTTACGGCCCCAGTACACCTCTTGCGGCTGCTCACCCGCACCAAAGAACTGGGCAGCTTCCTCCCCCTCCGGACTTCCCGGCTGAATCGCAATATGCGGAGACATCCCAACAGAAATAACAGTTCCTCCCTGCCGAACAAATCGCTTCACCTGTTCCCAGGCCGCGGCCTCCAGATTCAGCATCGGTGGCAGAATCAGTACGTCATAACGGGCAACGCCGATCTGAATGATGCCATCCGTTAAGTCAGCTTCAGCCAACAATTCGGGATCAAGGTGATCATAGTCACGTCTGTTTTCGAGCAGATGTGTCGTGATCCGCATCCAGTCCTTCGTCAGACGCTCCAGTTGCACCCGTTCTGCTTCGTCCTCGCCGCTATACTCAAATCCATGCAGCGGATTACCCATCAGACTCCAGAATGTCGTCGTTGGGTCAAGCACAGCAATACGAATATCTGCTGCTCCGGTGCTCATGAGATAGCTCAAACGTCCGGTGTAATCCCCTAACTGCCGGAAATGCTTCCAGTAGGGATTCTGCAAAAATTGAGACGGTGGTGCGTCATGCTTCGCAAGCCCACCAATCGTATAGAAAAAGGCGTGAAAATTATAAAAATTAGTGCCCATGGCGGCCATTCGATCAATCATCCATTTCGCATCTTGTAGCGTCATCGACCAGCCTACACTATGAAAACATTCAATCAGATTGCGGCTTCGGCCCAATTGCCGGGCAAGCGAACTGACCATCTTGGGATTGTCACGCATCTTTTGGCCATATCGTTCCAGAATCCACGATAAGGATCGTCCGATTTTCTCATGGGCCGAATCACCGCCTGGCATATGGCTAAACAACTGGGTGGTCATCCGTACGCCAGGCACCTCTGCTGCGTACTGGATTCCTGCTTCCTCACACCAATCATGCACCTGTTTGTGATAGGACTCCCTGAGAAGCAGATGCAGTGACTGATAGTAGTCATACCGAATCCGGTGCGCGTCCGGAACATCGCCATATAACAGGGCCGGTAGCGAATCGATCAGACTATATCCACAACGCTCGCTGAAATAACGGGGAAGCTGGTGTGACCATGGGATACGACCCAGCGGTGCAATCTCATCCGAGAACATGCCTTTGATTACGCTTTCAAATTGATCTCCAACCGCTGACTTATAACGCTCATGTGTCAGTTCAATAAAACGACTCATCGCTTCCTTGTGGCAAGGATCAACAAAGTTGCCGTAATATTTGAAATCGTCGATCTCCATTTCTTGAAATATAATCAACTCCCAATCACCTGGGGGAACATCCCACAACAAGCGGAACGCTGTTCGGTAGGTGAAGAACCGCTTGCGGTTATACGATGTGAGTCCGGTCTCCTGATACACCTGATCGGTCTGGATATTGCCGATTTTGCTGCGCAAGTCAATGGATTCATGCCACAACCGTTTGCCCTGTTCATCCTTGGGAATCGCCTTGGCAACCAAGACTCGTCCCCACGGCAACTCCAGATCCACAGCTTCTCCGCCCTGAGCCACCAACTGATGATGCACGAGCTGTCGCTGCTTCGCTTCAGGAAAATCAAGGGTCACTTCCCCACCAGCCATCCCGCTTGGATATGGATATTCGTCATATAACCATACTTGCATGCCGTGAGCAGCCGCCGCTTCCACTGCAATCCGCACCTTATCAAACCACGCTTCCGACAGATAGGGAATTTGCAGTCCCTGACGTGGACAGATGAAGAATCCACCTACACCTTGCGCCGCCATCTCAGCCACTTGCCGCTTAATCTGTTCTTCTTCCATATCCCCGTTCCAGAACCAAAAGGGATGGACCCTGTACTGCGCCTCGGGATTTTCAAAAGCATCCCCGTTCCACATGTTGCCTTCCTCCCTGCGTGTCCAAGAGTGTGTGGTGTCCAGCTTTACCAATAACGTTCATTTCAGTTCATATAGGTTTGTTTTGTTTTGATTATACATCAAAAACCATATTCAGGAAGTCATAATTTCCAGAAAGTTGGATGAAATTTTGTTCGCGAATCAAGCCATTACAGCGATAAGGAAAGCCCGGCTGTTTCCCCTACACTGAAGGCACGGCTACCGGGCTTTGGCTTATAAGACTACTTCAGTGCAGCGTACAATTCATTGACTTCTTTGACATAATCGTCTCCGCCGTTATTCTTCCACAGGGCAACAGCATCTTCGAATCCTTTCTCATCAATCTGACCTACGATATATTTGATTCGCGCATCGTTAATGATATTGTCCAGCTGCGGTCCTTTCTGAGCGTAAACATCAGAGATCAGCGGTTCGCCAGGATTGGCAATGACAATCTCTTCGTTGGCTTTCTGCACCTGTGCAACCTTTTCACGGACAGGTGTCTGTTGGACACGAAGCGTTCTGTCTTCCGGTACAAACATCAAAATCTGATTTAAACCCTGCAGGTCGCGGAGCGCAAGCTTGTCAGTGCTCGGTATGATGTAGTCTTCTTTTTTCTCATACTGCTTGCCTTCCAGTCCGTTGTACAACAATGCCTGCAACTCCGGTTCATTCAGCTGATCCAGAAAGCTCAGTACCTTCTTCAGGTCTTCTTCCGTTTTGACACTGCTTTTGGAAATGGCAATCAGGCCTGAGTAACCGGACGTTGGCATATCACGCAATCCCTTTGGACCTTCCATCGCTTGCAGCACATCCACACGTCCTGTCGCATTAGGGTCTTTATCGAGTATTTTCTGATCCATGCGCTGCGCATTATCTGCTACATCCACCATGACACCGGCTTGACCATTCACAAATGGATCAGGCAGTTTCGTTGCATCCATCACGGCAAAGTCCTTGTTCACCAGACCTTCGCTATAGATTTGACGGAAAAATTTCAGGGCTTCCATGTATTCTGGTGTCTCATGCGCCGGGATCAGGCCTCCGCTGCCATCATCTCCCCATTTGTTGGGCGCACCGAACCATACCTGCATGTTATCCCACGGGCCCGTGAATTTGCTGGCAACCAGACCGTACGTATCATCCTTACCGTTACCGTCCGGATCATCCTTCGTGAAAGCTTTTAATACATTGTAAAATTCATCAATCGTCTTCGGCTCTTCGAGCCCCAGATTCTCCAGCCAATCTTTGCGGATTGTAACCCCATTACGTCCCAGGGCCCGTGCCCGGTAGATCCCATAGGTTTTGCCATCGATTGATGCATTGTTGGTGATGATTTCATTCAGTTGACTCAGATTCGGATAATCTTTCAGATAAGGACCAAGCTCCCAGAATGCTCCGGTTCGGGCCGCATTAATGAAACTTGGAGACTTCCCTAACACCACCATAATCTGAGGCAGCTTTCCCGAGGCCAGTGTGATGTTGAATTTGTCTTCATACGAGCTGCTCGGCACCCACTGCAAGTTCACATCCACCTTGGTCAATTCCTCAAGCTTCTGGATGACCGGGCTGTTCTCTGGCGGATTCTCCGCTTCAAAGTTCGGAAGCATAATGGTAATTTCGTCGGTGCCACCCGCAGCGGTTCCTGAACCTGTTTTATCCGTGGAGCATGCTCCTAAGATCGTACTAAGTACCAGTGACGCAGAGAGTAGCAGTGCACCTTTTTTGAATCCCGTTTTTTGTCCCATACGTTCTCCCCCTTGGCTTTAGCCTTTGATTGAACCTAACATGACACCTTTGGCAAAATGCTTCTGCAAAAACGGATACACCAGCAAAATCGGAATGGTACCTACAACGATCACCGCCATTTTAATTGACTGCTCTGGTGGCTGCACAAAATTGGGGTCCATATTAGCCATATCTCCGACACTGGCTTGCGAAAGTAACACGATCTGTCTCAGCATGACTTGCAGCGGCCATTTGTCACTGTCGGAAATGTACAGCAGTGCCGAGAAAAAATTGTTCCAGTGGCCTACGGCGTAGAACAAGGCAAACGTGGCAATGACCGGTTTGGATAAAGGCAGAACGATTCGCCACAGCACGCCTAAATCCGAACAGCCGTCGATGCGGGCCGCTTCCTCCAGCCCGGGCGGCATTTGCTGAAAAAAGTTTTTGACAACTATTAAGTTAAAAGCGCTGATCGCGCCAGGAAGCATAAGGGCCCAGTAAGAATCGAGCAGTCCCAGTCCACGAATGACGAGATACGTTGGAATCATGCCAC
Source organism: Paenibacillus sp. FSL H7-0940 (assembly GCF_037979415.1). NCBI lineage: Bacteria > Bacillati > Bacillota > Bacilli > Caryophanales > Paenibacillaceae > Paenibacillus > Paenibacillus sp. FSL H7-0940. The sequence continues at coordinate 52,931 of NZ_CP150280.1, read as the reverse complement.
CGCCAAATAACATCGAGAAAATCACCATGTTCATCATGACGTTACGACCCCAGAAGTCACTTCTGGATAGTGGATAGGCCATCGTTAGTGTGAAGAACAGATTGACCAGTGTCCCTGCCACCGTGATGAAGATGGAAACACCAATGCTGCGAAAGATCGTGGACGAGGAAAAAATATACTCATATGCACTAAAGGAAAATACCTTCGGGATGAGGAAAAAACTGCGTTCGGTGATCTCGGCTTCCGTTGCGAAAGAATTCCCTATAATATACAGGAACGGAAGGACGGTTAATATGCCCAGAATCCCCAGCATGACGTAATTGAAGATATCAAATACCTTGCCGGCAGGGCTGTTGTATAGACGGCTGTTCATGGGCGCTCCTCCTTAATAAATTCCGGGGTGACCGAATTTTTTCGCAAGTTTATTACTGCCAAGCACCAGAATGATCCCCACCACAGACTTGAATAGTCCAACAGCGGTACTGTAACTGAATGCACCTTGCGTGATCCCCACCGTGTACACATACGTATCAAAGACGTCTGCGACATCCCGGTTGAGAGAGTTGGTCATTAGATAGATCTGCTCAAATCCGGTATCGAGGAAGTTCCCCAGTCTGAGAATGAGCAAAATGACAATAGTCGTGCGAATCGCGGGAAGCGTGATATGCCACATCCGCCGTAACCGTCCTGCGCCGTCTACAATAGAAGCTTCATACTGCTCCGTATCGACACCTGCAAGGGCTGCCAGGAAAATGATTGTTCCCCATCCCATCTCCTTCCACATCATCTGAACAATAATGAGCGGACGGAACGAACCCGGACTGGAGAGTACATCAATAGGCTTGCCTGTAATCCAGGCGATCAGGTCGTATAACACCCCGCCTTGCGGGGTCAGAAACACGTACGTGATACTGGCGATAATCACCATGGATACAAAATGGGGGACATAGACCAGCGTTTGAATCGTTCTTTTGAAGAAAGCGACCCGAATTTCATTTAATAACAAAGCGATAATGATTGGTGCCGGGAAAAAAAAGATGAGATCATACAGGGCAAGGACCAGCGTATTACGTAATAGTCGGAAGAAGTCCGGATTGGAGAAAAAGTTCGTAAAGTTCTCTAGCCCCACCCAGTTACTCTCCCAGATGCCCAGGAAAGGCTGGTAGTCCTGAAAGGCAATGATGATCCCCCACATGGGCAAGTATTTAAAGATGACAAAGTACAAAAAGCCGGGAAGCACAAGCACATATAACCACTTGTTTCGTTTGATCTGCCTTTTCCAATTGGACTCTCGTCTCATGGGCCTTGTGGCCCTATCCGCTTGGGTGGTTGCAGTGCCGTTGGTATTCCAGTCCGTCTTCCCGTTCATCATGTCTCCCCTCCCTCAAATATGTAAGCGTTATCAATTAACCTGTTATTCAGACTATACAGACGCCTGGTTTCCGGCAACCTTCATTTTTTGCATTGCTACGACATGATGGCCGAAAAGCCCGCTATAACGCCATTTTCACAAGAAATTGCATATAACGTAGCAGGTAGAATTGTACATTTTTGCGGGTTTATCCTTCCTTGTATCACGGTAAAAAAAGAAACAACCGGCATCCGCTAAAGCCGAATGCCGGTCTGAAATGACAAAGATATAAAAGGTTATTGTCCAAACCATTGATCGCGATACTGACTCGGGGTAACTCCCTCCTGTTTCTTGAAGATCCGATTAAAATAACTATGCTGATATCCCACAGCCGCCGCAACATCATTAATTTTCATCGTTGTCTCCCGTAACAATTGCTTCGCCGCATCCATTCTCACACGTGTCAGATAATCAATAAAGTTGATGCCCGATACCTGTTTGAAAGCCTTACTCAGTGCATAGGGTGTCATCTGCTCCTCGTCAGCACAATTCTCCAGCGAAATGTCGCTGCGGTAATGTGTATCGATATACAACATCGTTCGTTCCACCACCAGTTTCAGCGGTTCCTGCGATCGTACCTCAACCTCTTGTATATAAGGTATGAGTACCTCATTCATCATCCATTGCTTCATCTGTACAGGTTCACGAATACCGGATAGTTGCTCATACATGTTGTAACCACCAAACAGCTTATAAGGTGTGACACCCGTTTGCAGCATCATGTGCTGAATGCTGCCAAGCAATTGAAGCATCATCTGTTGCACCTGAAATTCGGTACTGCCCGTCCGCGTAATCTCACTCATGAATTGTTCCAGCACACGTTCCGCTTCGGCTTGTTTGCCCAGCCTGACCGCCTGTAACAATTCCCTTTCCAGCCCAAGCGGATAGGAAGCTGCTTCATTTTTGCTGAAACACGCCTCATCCTCCAGATCGAGAATCTGACTTCCTTCCTCCACACTGCGATAAGCCACGGCCTGTTCCATCTCGACGAATCGTCCGGGCAGTTCCTGTAGTGAAGCTGCCGGGCGACTGACCATCAAGGTCACCTTCATTTTGAGCGTACGTCCAATGACCTCCACCAGTTCCCGTCCCCATAACAGCGCTTGTGACTTCACAGGTTCGTCCTGGGGAGCGATCACAAGCATGGCGGAAGACAGGTCATGAAAGTTCATGACACTGATCTGCCTGAAATAATTTTTCGCAACTTCCTGTGTAATATTCACTGCTGCAAAGGTGACTAATCCCGTGTCCTGGCTTCCAAATCTGCCTTGCAGCTGCTCATACCCCGTATAATACATCTGCACCAGCAAAAACTGCTGGCCCTCCAACTCAAATCCGAGATGACGCATGCGTTGCTGGAGATCCTGCTCGTTATAGGCGTATAGATGCCCCTGTACAAGTTGTAAGACAAAACTGTCGCGCAGATGGGGAAGTTGCTCCTGCAATTGGCGATGTGCCGTGACATTGCGGGAGGTCAGTTCGTTCCACTGTTGCTCCAGCAGCTTAAACTCGTCCAGCTTGGCATCCGTTAGTGTTGTTTCGTTTCTGCCAGGCGTAAGCAGATGCAGCATCCGTGCTACAGGCGAATAGATGCGGCGGGAAGCAAACCAGGATAACAACAATCCCAGGATGAGACTGCCTGCACTCGCAATGACGATGATTTTGGATACCAGTTTGACTGGCGAAGTGACTGAGGTCAAAGGTGCTGCGGAGACGTAAGTCCAGTCTGAATCGATCCGGCTCAATGAACCGTATGAGACAGAATAGGTCTGATCCTCATATCGGAACAGGAATGAGCGGCTGTCCGCATGCAGGGCTACTTCTTCTTTTAGCTGCTGCTCAAAAGCAGAAGTCTCTCCCGCCGTTCCCGGATTCCCGGTAACCAGTGTGTTTCCTTCCTGATCCATAAGGAACGTTAAACCTTCGTCATACGGAGTAAGCGTTTTCAATAAACTGGCGACTTTCTCGTTATCCAGCGTGATGATCAGTGCACCAAACGGATTAATGCTCTCCCCCGGTATCTTATGTACTAGAACAAGTGCATTGCCTGCATCCGTATGCAGTGGACTATCGTTGGTCGAAGGTTCGGTATCACTGTTGATGCTGGAAACCCAATCTGTCCAGTACACGTGGTTCCCCATGGAAAGGTATCGATCATAGGCTTGTACTTTCGCTTCATCGTTCAATTCGGTATAATCCCGATTAAACAAGATTGGCTTCGGCTCCTGCAAATACAGCTGTGCTGACTTGATCAGTGGATGAGAACCTTGTAATACGTATAAGGTAGTCACAATCTCCTGCGTCTCATTAAAATAATACACAAAATCCAGCGTTCGCAGTGCATTGCCAAACCTCGGTTCAAAAGCCCAATGGGATAAGTTCATCTCCAGATAAGCCAGCTGGTCATCCACATTACGTGCCCGGTTCTCAATCTGGTTCTGGTGCATCTGATTGAACTCGATTTCCATCCGGCCAACAACCTGTTGATACATGACGATACCTGTGATTAGTCCGGGAATGCTGGCAATGAGTAAAATAAGCATGAGGCTGTTTCGATAAAATCGTCCTTTATGCCTTCCAGCCTTCAAATCGGATAACCGCTTGAATCTGCCAAATATTCGATCACTCCTAGTCGGTTCCATCGCTGCTCACCTGCCTGCTTGCATCGAGTCTGACTGTCATGGAAACTTCCTCAACTCCCCTGAGAATATATGGATGAAATCCTTTTCTTGTATTATACGCACAATCCTCAGGTGAATGAAACGATCTGTAACCGATCATTTTTTTAACCAATGTTTTATTAACATGACAAAATGGATTACAATGAGATATAGCAAACATGAAGGAGGCCTTTTTAATGAAAGAACAGACTTATTTTGAACAAAATAGAGAAAAACACCTGGCAGAACTGAATGAATGGTTGTCCATTCCAAGTATCTCTGCCATTTCAGAGCATAAAGAGGATATTAACCGTGCAGCACAATGGGCAGCAGATGCGCTCACACGTGCAGGCATGGAAAACGTAGAGGTCATTCAAACGGCTGGACATCCGATTGTCTATGCAGATCACCTGCATGCACCCGGCAAACCAACGGCTCTGATCTATGGACACTATGATGTACAACCTGTTGATCCGCTTAACCTGTGGGACACACCTCCTTTTGAACCTACCGTTCGTGATGGCAAGCTGTATGCCCGTGGTGCAACGGATGACAAAGGACAGATCTTCCTACATATCAAGGCAGTTGAAGCCATTCTCGCCGAAAACAAGGAACTTCCAGTTAATATCAAGTTCTGTATCGAAGGCGAAGAGGAAATCTCCAGCCCGAACCTGCCCATCTATCTGCATGAACATACAGACAAGCTGCGTGCAGACATGGTACTGATCTCGGATACGTCCCTGCTTGAAAAAGGAAAACCGGCAATCTCCACTGGCCTGCGTGGCCTCTGCTCGCTTCACGTGGATCTGAACACAGCCAATACCGACTTGCACTCCGGTTCATTTGGTGGTGGTGTACCTAACGCACTGCACTCACTTGTATCCCTGCTCGCTTCGTTGCATGATGAGCAAGGTCGTGTGAGTGTAGATGGTTTCTACGACGGCGTTCTGCCACTGTCTCCTGAGATGAGAGAAGAATTTGTGAAACAGGGCTTCAATGAAGAACAGCTTCGTCAAGACCTCGGGCTGGAGCAATTGTACGGCGAAGAAGGTTACTCGTTCGTGGAACGTGTTGGCGCTCGTCCAACATTGGAATTGAACGGCGTATGGGGTGGTTTCCAGGGCGAAGGCAGCAAAACGGTTATTCCGAAGGAAGCTCATGCCAAAATTACATGCCGCCTTGTCGCGGATCAAGATCCACAGCATGTATTGGATCGTATCGAAGCACATCTGCGTGCTCACGTTCAACCAGGTGCAACGCTGCATGTGAAACAGATCGAAAAAGCTTTTGCTTTCAACACCGATCCTTCCAATCCAATTCTGCAAAAAGCGGCAGATGCGTATGAGCACGTGTATGGCGTTCGTGCCCTCTTTACCAAAGATGGCGGCTCCATTCCGATTGTGGAGAAGCTCTCACGTGTACTCGAAATCCCTGCTGTCATGATGGGCTTTGGCTTGCCGGATGAGAACTTACATGCACCGAATGAGCACTTCAACCTGGAGAACTTTGATAAAGGGTTGTTGACGATTGTTCAGTTTTTGAAGAGTTTGTAATAGTTAGGGCTCATCGTGTTAAAACCAGTTCATGAGGGCGTGCTGAGTGGACGTTCCGGGGCCGAATCGTTCTTTAGATCGCTGTTATCGTCGGATTTTTTGGATTCCCCTTCTCAAAGGGTAAAATCCGACGATAAAGGCGAACGCTCCGCTTCTTCAGAATCGATTTCGTCCCCTTCACTACGTTGCAGCTTCTCGCATGACTGATTTTAGGATTGAGCTAACTATTGAATGGTTAGTGTAATTAAGAGAACAAAAGGACGGCCTTCGGGTCGTCTTTTTTGTTATTTATTTTGTTTCTTTGTTCTTTTTTTTTGATTCTTTTTTTTGGTTCTTTGTTCTTTGTTCTTTGGTTCTTTGGTTCTTGTTTCTTGTTTCTTGTTTCTTTGGTGAAATTGTAGTTTTTTTGATGGCTGCTTTTTATGATGGAGACGATGGAGGCTTACTTTTAAAAAGGTTAGTGTATTAGAGATAACAAAATGCTAGTCCTATAGGCCGTTTCTTTGGATTTTGTCGCGATCGTTACGTTGTAGCCTTATCGCGGCTGCTTCGAAGGATTGGGTCTCACTTTGATGGGTTAGTGTGATAGATTACCTTAACGATGGGCTGCTGAACACTTTTTCGATTTTTTTCTCGATAACTTCGTTATCATTGTTCCTATGACTGATTTTATAGACGAGGTCTCGGTTTTAATGGTTTAGTGTATGGGAGATAACATACGCGACCTTATAGTCTTTTTTGATTCGGTCTCCTTCACTAGGTTTCAGCTTTTACAGCGGTTGCTTTATTGTGACTGGTTTTAGACGACGGCTAACTTTTAAGGGTTTTGATAGAGATAACTCAAGCGTTGGCCTTTGGAGGTTTGTTTGAATCGATTGATATTCAGTACTTAGAATGAACCTTATGGAGTATGATGTGGATCGGGTAACGAAGATGTTGATAGCTAAAGGGTTTTTGTGGATGGCAGGGTCTTTTGGGATTCCTGCGTTTTGACTTGCTTATGTTCAGCGACTTCGCTGCGGGGCTTTTGCCATGAGGTGTTTACCTACCTTTACACCCCAGCAAGCTAATCCAAAATGATGAGGTGAATGTTGTGTCTACTTCTCACCTGACCAAAAATGCGCTGGCTCACTCGCTTAAATCACTGATGGAGCATACTCCACTGAACAAAATTACGGTCAAACATCTGGTTGATCATTGCGGCGTGAACAGGCAAACCTTTTATTATCATTTTCAGGATATTTACGCGCTGCTTGGGTGGATCTATCAGACTGAAGCGGTGGAGAGTCTTACGGAGTACCGAAGCTATAGCACATGGACGGACGGATTCTATAAAATCTTTTGTTACATCGAGAACAACAAAACGTTCTGCTGCAACACACTCAACTCGCTCGGGCGTACCCACCTGGATGTATACCTCTATGAAGTAACCCATGATCTGATCATGGGTGTTATTGATGAACTCGCCTGCGGGATTAAGGTCCGCGGAGAAGACAAAGAGTTCGTTGCCAACTTCTATACCCTGGCTTTCACTGGGCTGATCATTCAATGGATGAGGGGCAACATGCAAGAACCGCCAAAACAGATTATTGAGAAGCTCAGTGAGCTAATCGAAGGCAATGTCCTGAGGGCACTGCACAGGTATGAGAATAAGCTGCCATCCACTTAAGGATGCGCGGCTTTTTTCACATGTGATCTATGCCTAGGTTTTAGACACTTTACTACAAGTGACCAAAAATTGGACACTCCCTTTCTTTTGATCATACCTTACGGAACCTGCATGGTTTACATTAGGGATGTGATTACAGTAACTTTTGGAGGCGAATGATCGTGAAGAAAGAACATGGTAATAAACAGGTCTATTTTGTAGGCGGCGGCATTGCATCTTTGGCGGGTGCAGCTTATCTGGTTAGAGATTGTGACTTTTCCGGAGAACATATTCACATTATCGAAGAAATGCCGATTCTCGGCGGCAGCAATGACGGTGCTGGTAATCCCGATCAAGGATATATCATCCGCGGCGGACGGATGCTCAATGACGAGGCCTATGAGAATCTGTGGGAGTTGCTGGCTTCCATCCCTTCCATCGACCGTCCGGGCATATCTGTCCGACAGGAAATCACCGAATTTGACGATGCCAATCCCACACATTCCAATGCGCGGCTCATCAACCGTGACGGCAAGGTCGAAGATGTGCTCTCCATGGGTTTTGATATGGCGGACCGGTTGGCGATGGGCAAACTGATTATTACTTCTGAAGACACGCTGGGTAAATTGCGAATCAACGACTGGTTTGGCCCTCATTTTTTCAAAACAAACTTCTGGTATATGTGGGCGACCACCTTCGCTTTCCAGCCTTGGCATAGCGCCGTGGAATTCAAAAGATACATGCTTCGCTTTTTTCACGAATTCCCAAGAATTCAAACGCTGGAAGGTGTCACCCGCACACCGTTCAACCAATATGACTCGATTATCCTGCCATTGCATAACTACCTGGAACCGTTTGGCGTTGATTTCACGCTGAAATGTACGGTTACCGATCTGGATTTCAAAGACGGAGACGGCATTACGGTAAGTCGGATGCATGTGCTCAGGGGAGGTGAAGAGGAAGTCATTGACATCCTCGAAGGTGATCTCGTCATTGTCACAAACGGTTCGATGACCGAAGGGGCCGATATCGGCTCCATGACTTCCGCACCGAAACTGAACGGCAAGGGCAGCTCATGGAAGCTGTGGGAGAACATTGCCGCCAAGAAACCGTTGCTGGGCAATCCTTCTTCATTTAATGATCATGTGGATGAGTCCAAATGGGAATCGTTTACGGTCACCTTCCAGGATTCGGTCTTCTTTGATCTGATGGAGAAATTCACACGCAACCGGGCAGGTACCGGTGCTCTGGTTACTTTCAAGGATTCCAGCTGGTTCATGTCTGTCGTTCTCGCCTTCCAGCCGCACTTCCGTGGTCAGCCGGAGCATGTCAACGTATTCTGGGGATACGGATTATCCCCGGATAACGTGGGCGATTACGTGAAGAAAAGAATGTGCGACTGTACAGGGGAAGAGATTATGCAGGAGTTGATCGGCCATCTTCATTTTCAGGAACATCAAGAGGACATCATGGCTACCGCCAACTGCATTCCTTGCATGATGCCATACATTACAGCGCAATTCATGCCTAGACTAAACAGCGACAGACCGAAGGTTGTACCTGAAGGCTCCACCAATCTGGCCTTTATCAGCCAATTCTGCGAAATTCCCGATGACGTGGTATTCACGGAAGAATATTCGGTCCGGGCAGCACGGATCGCCGTCTACACTCTTCTCGGAGAGAACCGGCCAATTGAGCCGATCAATAAGTATCAGTATGATGTTCGGACGCTGTTCAGCAGTTTTGTGACTTCGTTTAGATGACCACTTCAAAGAGGATTCAGACATTAGATGAATGAAGGAATGTTGGATGGATCTGTGGATAGGGATAGATCTTTGGAGATATCTATAGAATTCGGTGAGTAACTTTGTGATCTTTAGGAAGCTTTGTTATCTTAATTCTATGGATTGTGCCAAGTTAGTAAGATATGAGTTACTACATGAGTTAGCTTCAGAAGCTTGCATCCCCGTTGAACGAGTTAATGAGTGAATATGGTTGTTGCTGAACTGAAGAGTCGTTGTATAAGGAAAATAGAGAGAGTTCCGTCAGCTATGACAGGACTCTCTCTTTCGTTTACTCGTGTACTATCTAAGTCCAACCCATAGCTTTCATCGAGATTGCCAACTGTCGTCTAAAGAACCTCACAAACCTTATTACTTGAAATTTTGCAGGTTTGATAATCTAACGAATCGTAGACATCTTATTTGCGCTTTAGACATGTTTAAGTAACGAAATATCGTTAAATTGCATTAAATAGCGTGTCTGAGATTCGTTACATTTTCTATGACTGCCAAATCATTGGAATAAGGCTTCACAGATTCGTTAGCGCTACGCGGCCTACGGAGAAAACTACTTATGAGAATGGAATCGTAGTGAAATGTTGTTTTCGAGATCCTAGTCCATTCTTTCTTGAAACCTAACTTATAACTCTTCCATGTTACTCACGTATACTCTTGTAGTGTTCTTATTATTCTTGGTGTTTATTTTAATTTTTTCGTTGATACTCATTGCTTATGAGTGCCACATATTATACTCTTCCTACTCACGCCGCTTATTACAGCCTACATATCACACTTCGCTTATGTGCGGAATGTTGTGAACTTCAGCATGTGCACTAGCTTGGATAAATGTGCGATCTCCTGCTGGACTCCAGCGGTGTCCGTACCTGCCATTGCCTGATTTGCTCGCAGCGTTCTACGTGTATTCAGCATACCCTCGATCAGTTTCATGACTGTGTTGCGTCCACGATGATCGACAATCATATACTTTTTGCGTGCATCCAGCTCTACCCATACGATGTTGCTGAATGATGTGAACAGATGCCTGCGGTACAGCTCCATATCGGTCTCATTGTAATGCTCGCCATAAAAGGCATAATATCCGTGTATGTGCAACTTCTCCGCCAACACTGTGATGAACGGATCATGTTCGAGCATAGCGTTACGTTCCATGTTTCACGCCTCCGTTATGCGTGATCCGCAGATCCCGTCTTTTTGAGATCTATTTTAACATATTGCGCAAGGTGTTGCCTCTACACAGATAAAAGCCAAGTTTTAACTCCGAAGACCTATTCATCACAAATGAGAGTTATTAGCACGATACTAATTTTCTATATCTAATATGACTCGCCGATCCGTCTGCCCTTCACCCACACACCCTCAATATCCAGCTCCGCATTCAGCAAAATGATATCTGCCTGTTTTCCTTGAGCCAGGGAACCTGTCCGGTGATCAATGCCGAGCAAGCGTGCCGGGGTCAGACTTGCTGCTTTTGATGCAGCGTTCAGACTCAAGCCCACTTCCTGTATCAGGTAACGGAAACCGCGAATCATTGTCAGTGTGCTTCCCGCCAGTGCGCCGCCGTCCTTAAGTCTGGCCTCGCCATGCTTCACAATTACGGGCAGGTCACCGATTTTGTACTCCCCATCATCCAATCCCGTAGCAGACATGGCATCTGTAATCAACACGAGTTGATCATCATGTTGCTTCAGCTGAGCGAGGATCGAGATCGCCGCAGGGTGTACGTGAATACCATCGGCAATCACCTCAGCACTGATGCGCGGATCACTCAGCACGGCTCCGGCAGCCCCGGGTAGCCGATGATGCAACGGTGTCATGGCATTGAATGTATGAACCGCATGATGCAGTCCGGCTTCCACTGCCCGCTCCACCTCTTCATAGGTCGCATCCGTGTGACCGAGTGCCGCTGTAATCCGTTGTTCTCGCAGCCATGAAATGACTTCCAGCGCGCCTTCACGTTCCGGTGCCAACGTAACTTGACGGATCAGGCCAGGATATTGCTTCTCCCATGCTTCGAGCCAGGATACATCAGGCAGTATGATATGTTCCGGATTTTGCGCACCAGGCCATTTCGGACTGAAAAATGGACCTTCCAGATGTACGCCCTCAAGCTGTGCATATGGCATTTCACCGGAACGGTAGCGGTCCACTTCAGCAAGTACGCTGTCCAGTCGCTCTTTCGGAGCCGTCATGGAAGTTGCAAGCATCGCTGTTGTTCCCTGCGTACTATGGAAAGAAGTGATCTTGTCCAACACCTCCGGGCTTGCGTCCATAAAGTCTTCTCCGTTCCCACCATGCACATGGATATCAATGAATCCAGGCACAATGAGACCACATTCCGGTACTGACAGCGGCAAAGCCTCGCTCAGAATCCGTTCAGGAAGACCTTCTGGTATCCCGGCATAAAGGATTTCCCCATCCCTCCAGGCTATTACACCGTCTTCCAGTATTTCATCTGCAAGGAGCAGCCTGCCTCGAAGAAGAGAAATATTTTCATCACGCTGGCTCCCAGGTTCACGGCTATTCACCTCGGTCATCTCACCAGCCTCCCTGCTGCACGGTCCAGCAGTACCACCACATTTGGATGGCATTGCAAAAGCGATGCAGGACAGGCAGTTGTGATTGGCCCCATAAAAGCTTCGCGGATAATCTCGGCTTTTTCCTCGCCACGGGCAATGAGCAGAATCTGTTTGGCTTTCAAAATGGTACCGACACCCATTGTAATCGCCTGAGCCGGAACTTCATCAATGCTGTCAAAGAAGCGTGCGTTTGCCTTTCTCGTCTCTTCTTTCAAATCCACAACATGTGTTCGTCCAGTCAGCTCCGTTCCCGGTTCATTGAAGCCAATATGACCATTATGTCCGATGCCCAGCAGTTGAAGGTCTACCGGTCCACGATCGTCCAGCCGTTGTTCATAGGAATTACATTCCTGTTCCAGATCTGCAGCCTGACCATCAGGCACTTGCGATCTAGCAATATCTATATCGATATGATTGAATAATTGTTCGTTCATAAAACTGCGGTAACTTTCGCGATGTTCTGTTGGAAGTCCGACATACTCATCGAGATTAAAAGAAGAAGCCTGTGAGAAGCTGACAAGCCCCTTCTGGTACAACGTGATAAGCTGTTTATATATGCCTACAGGAGAACTTCCTGTCGCAAGCCCCAATACAGCCCGTGGTTTGGTTTGCAACAAGCTGGCAATGAGGCCAGCACCCGTGGCGTTCAAATCTTCTTCATTTTCAAAAATGCGTATATTCATCTTCATCTGTCAGGCACCTCCGTTGTGTTGGACTCGATAGGACTGCACATTGTGATAGGATTGTTCCAGTCTGGGGATAAAACGGTCGAAGTCGGCACTTACCATGCCTGTGAACAAAATATCGACCACATGCAGCAGTGCAATACGTGAAGCCATATCTCCACGCCTCATGCCTTCTTCCAGAGAGGACGTGAATAGTGGGATATCGGATACAGTTGCAAGCTTGTTACTGCCATAGGAAGTCAGTGAAATCGTAGAAGCTCCGGCCTGTTTGGCACAATGCAGGGCATCGATGGTCTCTGGTGTTTCGCCTGAATAGGATACGGCCATCGCCACATCTCCCTCAGCGAGCGAAGATGCGGATGTAATCTGCATGTGTGAGTCGGAGAAAGCCGTACAGCTCTTGCCAATCCGCACCAATTTCTGATAGAAATCCTGTGTAACAACCGAAGAGGTAGCCACACCGTACAGATCGATGCGGCGAGCCTGGCACAATAATTGAACAGCATGCTCCAATCTGCCCAAATCCAGCAAACGGGTGGTATCTGCAATAGACGCGAGGTGGTTGGCTTCGATAGCTTCAACAATTTTGGATAGTGAATTGCCCGCTACAATATCCTGATACGCCGTTTCATCAGATGCGTGGGACAATTCTGCGGCGAGTTTCATTTTGAAATCGGGAAAACCTTTGAAATGAAACGACTTGCAAAAGCGGGTTACCGTCGCTGCACTTGTGCCACTCTGCTCTGCCAAATGACTAATCGTCCAGCTGGGAATGTCCGATGGAGATTGCATAATAACTTCGGCGATACGTCGCTCCTGAGACGGAAGGTTATTCAGTTCTTGCTGCAACGCACGTAATATGGCTGCCATGAGGTCCTCACTTTATGAAAATTATTTTTAATTATTTTTAATAAATTAAGAAAATCATTTTTATGACTTTATTCTAATCAAGACGATCCTGCAAATCAAGAGAAATTTAACATGACTTTTGCAATGATCTGAGCGTGTATAGACCCTCACCTGCTTGATACGCATAGTTGATGTCCTTTATATTGAGAATCGAGAGGGGTGCAATTCTAATGAATCGAAGACAACGGGAAAAGCTCATTCCTTCCATCTGGATTATGGCTTCCAAACAAACAGAAGGACACGCCTATTATGCCCTCTATGCTATCGACTGGAAACGCGGAGGTCGGCTGAGTTGGGAAGGCTGGAATCAGCTCGAAGACCTGCTGCAATTTCATATTCCGATCAAACGAAAAGCCGGAGGCCGAAAATCTTCTTCCCAGCCTGCCGCCAAAATTGCGAAAAAGAACTCCATCTTCATCTGAACGAAGCAGAGTTCGAGGAATTGGAGCAGCTCTTTTATCAGTCTTTTTCGAAGAAAAGATGGAGAAGTTTCATTCAAATGAATAGGAATCTATAAGTGATAAACTATTATGGATTCGGTTGTTTCATTTTTTCACGCTAAAACAAAAAAAGCCTCTTCCCTTCTTTGGATAAAGAATAGGAAAGACTTTCGCGGTACAACGATTCAATTCATTTTGATTCAATTTAACTAAGTTAACTCGTTCTAACTGATGCCATCATATCGTTTTAAGAACTTGCTGGCTAAGCTGGGGACAGTCATTAGATGAACCGATTGATTTTCAATCTCCTCCGCCAGATCGTCATCTGTTAGAGAAACAAAGAACGTAATGTCTGCTTTGGCTTGTCCATACCGGGCAAAAACGTCACCTGTTGTCTCATTCACAACTTTGGCAATGATTCGAATGATCTCATCCTTATACTTCTGGACATCTTCTGTTGCATACAACAATCGGCTGATATGGTTAAAGTGCGTATCCTCGCCATATTGATATTCGGAGCAGCCCCATCTGTAATAGATCTCGTCCTGCTCGCTGTCGCACAACCCCTGTTCCTTCATATTGGTAATATGCCTAGTCAGGGATTCCTCTGTATTTACCGCCATGAACAGCGTTATCCAATCACTGTCTGTTCCAAATACACAAGCATATACTTTTTCATGTTGCACCTTAGCCAGCGTTTGTTCCAGATCGGATAGAAAACCCGCTCGAAATTGGTCTTCGAATTTATTAAAAAAGCGATCCATTCAGCTCATCCTTTCATTATTATTATAAGTTGAAATACCGAATAGTTACACTTGCCACTTCGCTGACATAATAACCTTTCGATCACTGTTATCCCCAGATTTTTTGAATCATTTTTTATAAGGGTGAAAATCTGGGGATAAAGGCGAACGCTCCGCTTCTTCAGGTCATTTCTGTCCTCTACGTTCTAGTGTAACTGTGTTGTCTAACTCATGGAAATATGTTTTAAGAACCCATTCGTCCGTTCAAAACCATTGTTTCAATTCTACTGCCTTATCTTCATATATGTAATCATTATGGTCTACTAAAAAATGAAAACAAGCGATGCTACGTTTCGGATCTTCCCTCAATTTATTGTTAACTCCCTTATTTTATGGTCCATTGCAGCAAAAAAGCCTTGCCCCATTCTTCATGACAAAGAATAGAGAAAGGCTTTCATGCTGCTACTTAATCCTAACTGTAATTCGCAACTAAATCTTCAGTTCTCCAAGCTTAATCAGCTCGACAACTGCCTGCGAACGACCCTTAACATTGAGTTTCTGCATCACATTCGAAATATGGTTTGAAACACACAAAAAAACTATAGCCTACCCAATACAGAATGGATCTCAACATTGTTTGCTTTATCAACTGTAATGTTTGACACTAATTTTTTCAGGATCAGGTTCACTTGGTCTACTTCAGTAAATTGTCCTAGATCTGATAATTCATCAAGTGAGATGTTTATCTCATTAAACTGTTCACTGTCATTCAAAGCTCGTTCTAATTCAGATTTCATTTTGGACAACTGTTCTTGTTTCTGTTTAATCTCTTGTTCATACTGTTCCTTCTCAAACTCATATTGCTCATCATCAATTTCATCGTTTAACTTTTGCTTTCGGATTTCAAAAAGCAATTTACGTGTATTCTGTATCTGCTTCTCATATTTAACGATTAACTTTCCGGTATCTTCTTTCGCTTTTTTAGTGAAGGTTACAGTCTTTCCCGACTTTGTTTTACTTCTAAGTTTCTCGCTCAATCTTTCAATAAGAGCATCTTTGAAATCGTCGTATGGAATCCTATTGTGATTTTCACATCCAGTTTCACCCTGTCTTCTTCTCTTAGAACAAACTAAGTAACGATAGCTGTTCTTCTTGCCGTTTGAGGTCACAATGTTTAATGATGATCCACAATGCTTACACTTGATTATACCAGCGAATACATTGACTTTGTTTCTTACCCCTCCACGCTTTCCACCGCCACGCTCTAACCGTATCTCCTGTGCCTTTCTAAATAGCTCCTCACTAACAATTGCTTCATGAGTCTGCTTACCGCTTTCTTCCCATAGCTCCTTGTCACGCTTAACCAACTTTCTAGATTTATCAGAGATATTGTTGATATCGTTATAAACCTTTACAACTGTAAATTTATTAAATATGTTTTTACCTGTATATATCTCATTCGTTAGTATACGCTCTACAGACGTTACTCCCCATTTCCCTCCTCTGTAAGAGGGAACTTTCTCTTTATTCAGATACTTTGTTATAGCTTTCTCACCCATCTTTTGATTGACATACATATCAAAAATGAGTTGAACGATCCTGGCACGTTCATTAGGTATAATGGTTTTCCTATCATCGACCTTTATTTTGTCATAGCCCAATGGTGCAATAGTACCTAAATAATTTCCTTTCATTCCAGACTGACGTATACCTCTTCGTGATGATATGCTAATTTGCTCACTCAACTTTTGGTTAACTGCTGAGAATATTTGAAATTTAAACTCGTCATGATCAACTTGTGAATCATAGTTCTCGTCTAAGGATACAACCCTTAAACCAAGCTTATCCACAAGAGTTCTCTTCAAACCTAACGAGTCATACGTATCACGAGAGAATCTAGATAAAGAAGAAAAGAGGATGGTTTTAAAGTAACCCTTACCTGCATCCTCAATTAGTGTCTGAATAGAAGGTCTTCCAACAATGGATGTACCACTATCCCTGTCTACATATATGTACTCTTCACGAACCTTTAAACTTAGCTGTCTGGCTTTCTCTTCACAATCCATCCGTTGGTGTTCTGGACTGAACTTTTGTGACTCCTTTGTTGTGGATACCCTAACATATATTGCTGCATGCTCATATCTCATGTGACATTCCCCTCAGTCTGTAGATTTAATTGTGATATCATAGTCTGTAGCAGGGAAATTTTTGATCGCTCTTTGTACTACAGTATCAACTACAAATTGAATTGCTGCTTTTGCTTCTTCTTCGCTACGGTTATCGTCTATAAAAATAAAGTTGAATGATTTAGATTTTTTCTGCTTGTTTGTCTCCTTCATCCGTTGTACACCACCCGTATGACTTTCGTACGGATAATGTATGCGAATGCTGCTTGGACGAATGACAGACAATGTTTTTGCTGCACTTTGGATATTCACTCACCTCCTCACCTTGTATATTCGAGGTAATAGTAGTTGTCACCCGGACACCCCACGAGACTACTCAGTATTCTAAGACATGTTCCATTTGTGTTTAGTGTAGTTTAGAGTGCAATGAATAGATGGATTACAATTGAGTCTAGAGATAATCTTGCATGTTCTTTTGTTATGTATTTCTATTCTTAATCCTTCAACTTAATTTGCATTTGTTCAAAGGTAAACGGTTGATGCACATTGTATATTTGACCATCAATCTCTATCTGTCCTATTGGTATGTATCCTTTATACACTTTCTGTTCATTCTCATTACTGTCTACTTCAATGCTTTTTTGACCAGTCGTTGATTGCTCCGATTGAATCAAAACTATTTTTCCATCTTGAGTGTTTGTAAAAACTCCAGTATCGTTTTCTAGCTTAGGTAAACCCAAGTCTTTCTTTGCATCTGTTATCGAATCATATCTTCTAAATGTGGGAATTACATTAGTTTGCTTGTTTCCCATCTCAAATGCATAAACTGGCTTAGCCTGTGCCTTATATGAATTTTCACCGAAAGGCAATATGGTAACATTAGATAACCTGTAGCCGATATTTGGATCAGTGTTAATACGGTCAATTGTGGGACGGTAAGATTGATTCTGGTCATTTTCAAGAAAGCGCTTTGTCTGCGTAATCCATTCCTTCCACATTTCTGGCTTCAAATTAATAATTTCACTCACTCCGCTAATCGGATCACTCCAATCGCAGTGAACTCCTCTATAAATACCTTGCGAATAACGACAGCTATGAATTCTCGACTCCACTGATTTAAAAAGGAGATATGCAGCCATGGAGTACTCTTCCTCAATAACTTCATCCTCAATCAAACTCTGTACACATAAAATTCCTCTTGGTAAATATGTGTTCTCTCCATACTTTTCAACCCATTTTTTAATTTCTGATGGGTGTAATTTGTATGGTCTCCCCATTTTTTTATCTGCCATTTTATAATCTACCTTTCTTAAATATTAATACTACTTTTTAGTTCATTCTTATTCATTTTAGAAGTCGGACACCTAAGCCCGACCCCATACTTTTTGCTTTATCTTATCTAACTCTGTGGTATCTTAACTTGCACAACATCTTAAAACTAAAGTCCATCACCCCATAGTCATTAATAACATAAGGTTCACCTTTATGATGAAAATAATTTGGTTCAGTTCTTTTAATTTCATATCTACTTCCCATGGTTAAGGAATCTAATTTGAATTTGTTATCAACAACCTCAGCGTATATTGGCATAAGCAGAATCCCTCTTGTAAAATTTTAATTGCAATTTTGGGTTGTAGAACATCTCAGTGTTTGCGGTATATGTATTATCCATACTGTAGCGCTCCCCCTCAGTGTATATAGAACCATCATCCACCTTAACCTCATAAATCTGTCCTACTGTAAAATCACTCGTTTCCCCACTTACCAATTCAATATAATCCGCATCGTTAATATTGGTGATCTCGATCAAGCCATTATGCATGTTCTTTCCTCCGTGTTTAAATATTTTAATAGACACAATTGACAGTACCACCAAATCAAATCAATTTGCACCACCACCTTTAATAAGCGTCAAAGGTGTCTATTTATATATAACACTTGTTAAATCGTATGTAGTTAATCCCATGCACTGATGTATCCCATTTGCACCTGACCAGCTCTATCCAGCATAGGAGCGTATTCTTCCGGTACAGAGCCGATTCTCCACATTAACTGTTCTTTTGATATAGTTGAAATTTGCTCCATCATAACTATACTGTCATCACGTAATCCACACTCCATAGCGTCCAAATTTACATGTGTAGGCATCGCTTTCTTCTTGGCTGTGGTAACTGAAGCTACCTGTACCGTTGGGCTATATCTGTTACCCATGTCATTTTGTATGATGAGGACTGGGCGTTTTCCTCTCTGAACACTGCCGCTGCTAGTATTAATCAATTCTGCGAACCATAGTTCATATCTCTTATATTCAGTCTTTTGAGCAGTCAACATTTCGTATCACTCCGTTTATCTATTGTTTATATCAGAAGTATAACAAACAAAATATAAAATGTACATATATTTATACTTAAAAAGATAAAAAAATAGGATTAGCTCTATTTGCTTAATCCATTCTCTATAAAATTAAAACAAAAAAAGCCCTATTAAGGCTTTTCGGTAGTTAATTTCTATGTAAATTTGGTATTTCATTAAACAAGGTCGGATTGTAATATATACCGACCCTGTTTTAAGCTATGTATAGTCTAGTTGAAATATTATATTTAATTTGCTCTTCTATTTATTCTCCTTAATTCTCGTATAAATTGTGCAGGTTTTACTATCTTTACACCTTGATATTCCCCTAAATCAATCAAGCCATTTGATAAATCATTGGTTATAAAGTAATTTGCTTGGGCCGCAACAGCTAACTCAATAAAAGGCTGATCGCTTTTATCACTCGATAGTTTCTGTAGTTTTGGAGGAACATCTATACGAGCCGACCTATTGATGGTCAAATATAACTCTCTGAAGAATTCTTCGCTTTCAAAAATACGCTTTTCACCAATAGTGCGTGAAAAGATGGTCCACAATTCATTTGCTGTGTAGTTAGAGAAAACAAACTTGATTGAACCATTCTGTTCATAATCTAAAACTTGCTCATCATTTTTAAACCCATCAGAGAAAATTGCGTTAATAAAAATATTTGTATCAACAACACATCTTATCATTTTGATTGTTCAGACCTTATTTTCGAGAGTTCTTTTCTTACATCAGAATGGCTGTAACCATGGTTATCCATAGATTTTTTGGCAATCTCTTTCATGCGTCTCCAACCAGTGACTTGATTCGTTGGTTTATTCAGTAGCGTCATATCAATAACCTTCTTTCGTTTAGGCATTCAACCATCTCCTATCTAATTTTAGATTAGACAGTTAATTCTATGATTGAATCACCAAGTAGTATGATTGAAACATTTTAGAAAGCTACATAAATTGGTATCTCTATTTGCAATTGTATCATGTTAAACAACAGACGTAAAATAAAATGAAATCAAAATAGGAGAAATTGATGTAAAAGTGTGAGGATTTGAATTCATTTCCTAATGCAAAAGTATGCTTTCATGGGAATATAAAAAGCCACCTCTAATATGAGGTAGCCCCTTACTATGATGTTCTATGTATTATCTACAAGCCGCTGTTCTATAACGCATATTCTCAACTTTCCATTCAACCATACCTTTGATCCTCACGTATTCTTGAGCTAGACCTGCTTGATGGTAATCGTTAAACTGCTGAATCTTAACATCTAGAAAACTAATTAACTCATTTCGGATATCTTCCATACTTTCAATATGGTCTTTCAATTTCTTGTTTCCGTGGTGTTTAGAATTCTTTCGCTTGTAGGGTAGGCGTGTCTTATGCTGTCTATGAAATGCTAAGAACTCTTCAATAAGATTATAGAGTTTAGTGATATTGTAATCATCCAAATTAGCCATGAAGTTTGGAACATTGTACTTAACTTGCTCATGTGTTGCTTCATCCGATATGTACATTCCATCTCTGCGGATTGCAGGGAGTACTTCGCTTGTTACCCACTTACGAAACGATTTCGCTTCGGGTTTTCTACTGTCAAAAATAACATCGTATAATGCTTCTTCGTTTATAATTGTAGCCGAATTCTTTCTTCCAATTGAGTCCATCACGGTGTGGGTTGAAACCACATCGTCATTTAGCCGTTGTTTAACGTCTGAGGATCGGAGCCCAAGGATATTACATACATCTTTTAATACAAACCAAGGTTCACCTTCTACAAAAATTACTCTAACTTCATTTTCATCAAACTTAAACAAGGAACTATTAATCACTAATCAAATCATCCTATTCTAGTTTTATATTTTATGTGCAAGCGACAGTCCACCTTCAACCTGTCTACAGGCGGTATTCCATCCTTGCATCAACTCAACTCAATTAGCTCGCCTCATCTGTTTATGTATTGTGTTGCTATATCTTGCTATCTGATATTTAATTCCTCCTCTCATATTCAATATAATACAAGAGGGGTCAAATCGTTAAGACTGATGGAAAAGAAAACTGGATAATTTCAATATGAAAGTATAATAAAAAGCCACCTCAGAAATGAGGCAGCTCTTTTAATTGCTATAATTATTTAATCCCCTGAGCCCTCATCAACTCATCCAAATCATATTTCAAAGTATTATTCTCGTATGTAACTTGAAGAAAAGTGACCTTATTTTCAGCGGCTAAGAGAAGTACTATCGAAGTCCTCTTTTTATCAATAAACCACTCAGTTATAAATGCTACCTTTCCTGCAACCATGTCTTCTAAGTCGCCAATATAAGTAGGTATGTTTTTTCCACTTGATGTGATTATATCCTTATTGTTAAAGGGTGCATCATATTCGTCTAATAAATCTCTTTTTATACTGAAGTATTTATCAAGCTTGTTACTCGGAGTTTTCTTTGTGTCATTAGGATATATATCATAAACTGTTCGTGCCAACTTGTTCTTATAAAATATGTATGTCAGTGTTGCACTTTCTCTAAATCCCGTTGTTTTGTACTTCAAGTATGAGAAGTCTTTTACTTTTCCTTGATCTAATAATTTTGATTTTTCTTTCTTTTTAACCTGATTGACTGTCATACCCCAATTGACATTTTTGAAATCATACTTAGTAGCTGCTGTTGCTGGAGCTAATTGAGACGAGGTAACGAGTAATAGTATTAATAAAAATGATAAAACCAACTTCTTC
Organism: Paenibacillus sp. FSL H7-0940; assembly: GCF_037979415.1. Lineage (NCBI taxonomy): Bacteria > Bacillati > Bacillota > Bacilli > Caryophanales > Paenibacillaceae > Paenibacillus > Paenibacillus sp. FSL H7-0940. The sequence goes on along the minus strand of NZ_CP150280.1, from coordinate 31,289 downwards.
ATATGTAGACCTCACTTCCTAATTATGGAATGATTATACCATGCCAAAAGGAGTGGGTCTACAGTAATGGATGAATAGGACGAGTGGGAGAATAGAGAAGATAATAAAAAGCCACCCTCATAAGAAGGCGACTTCATTTTGATGGAAACCATTGGAGCGATCAGAACACATCTGATTTATATGCTCAATACTTGCATACGACTACAGTGGGTTTACTCCATCAGTACCTATTATATACCCAGAACGTTAATTAAATAACAATATGCACAAAACCAATGGAGCGGTTGCCATACAGGCAACTTATGTTTCAGTGTTTTAACACGACACCAGTGGGTTTACTTGTGCATACATATTATAACATTATGAAATACTTCGGTAAAGAGGAGAAAGACTATCTAGCATTAAAATGTACCACTTTGTCTGTACCAAAAAATCTTCTAGGGAAAAGTTCGATACTTGTAATTTTAGGCTTAATAATGTTATAGAAATAATCTTCATTTTTCTCATACTTTGAGTAAATTGCGTTTGCAACAAAATCAGCAGCTTGTATTGCATAACTATTTTGTGATTCGTAATACTTTACATCAATATTAATATTCAAGTCTTTTTTATAGATAAGTTCTAGTTTTATATATTCAGAGAAGGAATTTAATGAGTTAACTTTAATTGAACGTTGATCTAAATTAATTAATAAGTCTTTTGTAGGGTTATTTTGTGCTATAGGAGATATCAAAATTTGCAACATATAATTGTAAAGTAGATTTTCATCATGAAGTAAAGCTTCCTTAACGTGAAGTTTATCTGCGACAATGTACTTAATTTCAATGTCTTTTGAGGCGATTTTGTTCAAAAAGTAGTCTTTAATAATTTGAGTAGAGTCACTCGCTTTAATTTCATTTACATTAGAATAATTAGGAAATTTTTCTTTAGTTTTCAAAACTGCTTTTTTAATGACATTCTTCAATGGCGAAATATTGTCTTTTACACAAATTGCGGCAATAATAAAATATCTACCGCCAGTACCAAGATTCCCGGACTCATCAAAATTCAGTATCATATGGAATCCCTCCTTGCCTATATCATTGTACAATAGGTGGGAGAATATTCCTACAGAACATACATTCGTTTTTAAACTTCAACCAAAGCAGGGGAGAGGGCGCCCAATTCAGTCAATCGCTCGGTGAGTATTGAGTCGATGTTTTTAAAATCCCAGTATGGAATGCGTATTAATGGGATGTTGTTAGCTTTGCAGTAGTCGTCTTTTATTTTGTCCTTTTTCTGTTGAAGTTTGAATGTTTTTAAAGTAAGTTAATCATTACTTATAAAAACGCATGTAAGCATCTAATCCAATATCAAACACGGAATTTTTTTCAGCATAGTCGATAGGCAATAGACCATTTTTATCCTCAATTTTGGGATTTGCATTTAATTGTTCAAGTTCCCCATAGTAGAATGAGTTTTTATTAATTACCGCTAGATGTAACGGCGTTTGTTTCTGGTTGTTTAGTAAATTGACATCCAATGCATTACGTTTAATTGTTAGAAACAACGAGTAATTATTTTCCAATACAACATAATGCATCAGACTGTTTCCTGTATCTTTATCTTGTGTGTTCACAGTAATCTTTTTAGTTGTAATTGCTTCTTTAACTTTTGCTGCATCAAGTTTCCCATCAGTGGAATACTTTTCATGAAGTCCTTGCACGTATTGTCCTCCTGTATTATTAGTGGTTGTACTATTGTTCGAATTGCTTGGATTGTTAACGCTATTTCCAGTTGAACCATTGTTTGTTGTTGTGTTGCTTGCCGATACTCCTTCTTTCAATGACACTTGAGTACTAGTTACAGACTCAACAGAGTAACCCATGGCATTTGCTGTATCTCTGACTGGAAGATATAGCTTTCCATTTACATTAAGTGGGGTGTCAGATAATTTTGCTTGAGTACCGTCAACCACAATTTTCACGTTACTTTGTGTTGCTTTGAGGTATGTAGCTGCTCCTACTGCTGTTCCTGCTGTAACTGTAATGCCAACAATTGCTCCCAACGTGAAAGTTGGCAACTTAGACAGTATTTTTTTCATATTATGTACCTCCGATAGAGTGATATGGTATAGCCTAAATGGAAGACTATACCATAGGATTATCGGTTACATTGACGCTGTCACTTAGAATTCCCTACAAAAATTTTAGAGACATCAACGGCCTGCCCATTAATAAAAAAGAATGGCTGAGTGTCTGACGCTTCCAAACTTACGCTTGTTTCTTCCTCGATATTCTCCTCTAGAGGATTTGTAACCAACTGTAGATAGCGATTAATAAGGTATTCATCTTTACAGTCCTTTAATTGTTGATGAACGTATGCATCCAGCATCTTTGTAAGATTGTGTTGCATGACAAAATTCATCAAAATATCGTACTCATCCATAGTTGTTTCGTACAAGTCTCTCGTTTCTTGTAGTTCTTCCATCAGTTTCTTCTCTAGCTCAAATCGTTTATTCATATGTATATTCTCCTCTATATGTTTGATTGATTAGTTCAGATCGATACGACTACCGTTCATTTTAATGTTTCCTGTGGCCTTAATATTGATATCACCTTGAATGTCGATCCCAAGACCTGAAGTTGTTAATTCAAAAGTTGAACCATTAGAAAGACTCAATCTATATGTACCGTTCTCAGTGGCAATGAATTGAAATTCTTTACTTCTAGCAGTATATTTTCCTTGATCCGCTGTTGTTATGATCCCTGAATCATCAAGAAGTACACTTCTCTCTCGACCTGTATTGCTTTGATAGTATGTTTGAGATAGGCCTCCGTTATATTTTACTTCCTGATACTTACCGCTTGTTGCAGTCATTCCATCACCTTCGCCATGTTTAATAGCATCAGGGAAGTAGTCTTTATATCGTTTCAATTTTTTTGTATCTGGAATCTTCGCAGTGTACATTTGTGTGTTTTCTTTATCCAACTCGAAATATGTAAGAGTACCTCCACATTGCTCATTTGCCGCAGCAGCATATGCTTTTAGCAATACTTTACCAATATCCTCTTTCCCCAGATAACGTTCAATTACAGGGTCAGTAATCCAATGTCCCTTTCCATATCCAATAACCAAATCTTCACCAGGATGAGCACAAATATCTACAGGATTAAAATTATCAACCTCATCAAAGTAAACTATCCCCCACGTACCGTCTTCACGAATGCCCGGAATTACAACCTGAATGTTGTACTTAGAATCTTTAAGGTAGGGTCTATTTTCTAGAAATGTACCGTAAACATCTTTCGTTAAATTTACAATCTTTTCAATATCATTTTCTCCTGTTTCTTGAAGAATTCTACTTACTGTATCAGCGATATCCATGCTCCCACTAATGTAAGCCGCAAAGCCGCCAGAGTAAAACTGTAATTTTTGAGCGTCATCATGTAATTGATAGCGCTCCGGGTCTGATCCACGTATAACACATACCCTAGAATCAGCAGAGATATATGCTTTTTCTCCACCATTAATAAACACAATATTACAAACACTCATTTACTCTCCCTCCCCAACAAAGTTAATTGTGATGGATGCCAAGTCTATATAATTATATGGATGCTTATTGCCATCATTATCAACGTAATTAAATTTCCGATTGTCAATAAGCCCATTCAAAAAACCTATGCATAACTGTTCTAGATAGGGTTTCACGTCTTTATTTGTTAAGAACTCGCTGCCAATCTCTTCGGTAGTAAATCCGTATCCATCTTGAAACTTACAAACTACATTAAACTTGTTCATATTCACAAATCTCCAATTCATTATGTATTATTTCGACTTTCACTATCTACGGTCAATCTATATCCGAACTCTTCCCTATTCCTCATCTTCATCCCTTGTTATCTAATGCCATCCTTGGATCACTTCCAGCCTATCCGCTGCATCACCCTGTACCACACATATCGAATCCTGCGCGTATCTCATCCCTCCGTTCATATGTATTCATAGGCTCCAAGAGTCTGCCTTGGAATTCGTTAACCTCATATATCCATTATATGCAGACCGTTTGTTATTTGTAAACATAATTTCATATATTTATTCTTTAAAATTTTCTCTTCTACTATAGTGACATCTCAGAATCGATTCTCTTACTCAGATCCTTGATTAACTAATAGGCAAATGGAACACAACTAGCCTAGGAGGTATAAAGTGTCCTCCTTCATAAGCTCCGCTTTATTTCATTGTTATTTACAGACGCTCCACAGTTCTCTCTGTTTCCCCTATTGCTTCGGCAACATTTTTCAACAGGCCGTATTGTCCCGTTGCCCTATTTCCCCCATGTCCGGTTTCCAATATTCCTTCAAGAAAGCTGCTTGTCTGCCCTTTTTTACTGGCTCGCTTTCAGCTTCTCCCTACACTCCGTGTTCTCTGCAATGAGCATGTATTCGGCTTGCCATTCGTCTACATCTAGGGTGTATGCAAATTTCGCCCCCCTTGTTTTTCAAAATACTCTTGCCAAAGCAATATAATCATGATACATTTTAAATATATTACATATATTAATTCTTAAAATAAAAAGGAGGATATCAGTATCAAACTGTTACTTGACCAAACGAAATACAATTCAAAGCCAACAACTCAGATGCAACAAATTAACAATAGACTGCTTCGAAATCCTGTAGACATTGAGCCTGAACAACTGGCACATGAACTATTACAAGGTAAAACTTTTACTCCCGCTTTCATTACAACAAAGGTAAATGGGTCATTAAGGCGTACCAAAGATTATTGGACTTCTCAGCAAATCATCTGTATGGATTTCGATAATGGATACTATGATCGAGCACTTAAACAAAAGGTTAAGGATATATCTATTACATGGGAAGCTGCTATAGAAGAGTTTAAAACGTCAGCAATGTTTATGTACAAAACGTTCAGTCATACAGAAGCTTGGCCTAAGTTTAGGGTTGTCTTCGCCTTCAATGAACCATTTACGGATATCAAATTGTTGAATGCTCATACTGATCAACTATTTAAAAAGTATCCATTTGCTGATGAATCCACCTTTCAAGCTGAACGATTCTTCTTTGGTGGAACTGACCTTCACTTATTTGATTATGAAAATAGGCTTCAGATTAATCATGACTTAGTTGTAAAGGGGGGATATTATGACCTCAATTACTATAGTAATAATATAGATATAATTGAGGCTACAATATCCCCCCCTACTTCATCAGATACAGTAAATACATACATGAGTAATGCAGATATGATCCAGAGTTTAAGTTTAAATATAATATATAGAATGAAAAGTACATACAAGCCAATAACTGTATCATCACGTAAAGAAGTATATGATTATTTAAAGATGATTAATCTACATGACTATCTAGGAATAGCAAGCAAACAGTTTTATGATATATTCCATAACGAATCGTCACCATCAGCAAATATATATCAAGATCCCAAAACAGGTTACTGGTGGTATAAGTGTTGGAGTAGTTCTCATCCATTCACAGGTACTATTATTGAAGTAACAGAAAGATTGACCAATCAAAACAAGCCTAAATCACTCCGATACCTGATGCAATGCTTTAACATTACAATTCAGAAATCAGAATGGCATGTTGAAATGGAGAACTTAATCCAGCAGAATCTAGAGTTGCTAAATGATGAGGAATTCATAAAAGAAGCATATCCCAATTTGAATTCATTACTTCGAGCACCATTATACTATTCAGTGTTACGAGAGTTACATTTAATAGCGTTGGAAAATATCTCAACTCTAATTCACATCAAAGATACTGAAGAAGCTGTATTCTATGCTTCAATAAACTACATCATGAAGCGTCTAGATAGATGGTGTGACTTTGATCGTTTTAAGAGTAGCAAGGAACGCCGAATCAGAACTATCTTGTCATTGTTGGTTTACTTACAGTTACTAAATAGGATTGATATAGAACGATTGCCATTTGATTATGTGAATAGAGCCAAATTAGAAGCACAGAAAAAATATTATCAGAACATGATCACGTTTTGGACAGTTCCATCTATGGCAGCTACCCACATGAATGAGGTTGAACTTCTAGCCAAACAATTTAAAGACCTGGGTATGACGGTAGGCAATTTTGATCGACAGATGGTATTAAAAACTTTAGGAGAAGAAGAAGCAAACCGAATATTCCCCATGAGGAAAAATGAGCAATTATCTAAATTAAATGAGCACGTATGCGAACAATTAGAAAAAACTTGCCTGAAATACATAACAGAGTACGGATGGGTAACTGAACATAGAATCATAGAAAATACATACTTAGAAATTGAAGATGTTGAAGCAGAAATGAGAAAGCGTGATACACGAATTAAGGATTCCATTGTTACAGAAGAAGACAAATCAAAATGGTTGTATGAATTAAAACGTAGACAACTCAAGAAAATTATTGGTGGACTGATCCTTAATCATGGTTTAAGTAAACAGAAGCTCAGTAACAAGCTAATGGAAGAACGAGAAATCCCCCTACACTATAATGAGAATGGCAATCCAAGTTATCCAGTTGTTTATTTCACAACATAGTAGACGTAAAAAAATCCCCCTTCATTTAATGGTTGGGGGATTAATTTTTCTCAGCAAAATTGTACAATAATTTTCTCAGCTAGTTTTCTAAGTATCTCAATCCAATACCTATCTTTAGATTCTGGATGGAAGATCTCAATAGTTGGTACGTTGATTTTAAATTTTGTATCATACTTACTATGCACAATACTATTTCTGTATTCATAAAGTTTTGTCGAAAATGTTGACACGTCAAGACTATCAACAAGCCCCTTTTGTTTAGCATAGTCAATTAGATGTTCAATATCCTCAATGTTATTAAGAAGATTTTTTAACAGTTCCGATTCCTCTTTCCTATATAGAGCACTCATTTCTATAATGAACGTATCTAAGTTATCAGCATTATTATAGCTTTCAATTGATTTTTTAATTTCGAGTTTCTTATTAATTATAAAGAAGTACTCAAGAACTCTATAATATAGGATAGGATCTTCAAGTTTCTTTGCCTTATTGTATAGGGAAAGTGGTTCTGAATATTTCACTGGAGTATACAAAAATTTATCAAATTCTCTATTAGCTAATTTATCCTCAGGATCATTCCATTTAGCATCCTCACCATGGGGTGTATAAGGAACAATTGTAGGGTAATCAGCGATAAACTCATATTCAGGAGCATGATATTTAGCAATTAAAAATAAGATTTGTTGAAGAGTTTTTTCCTGATCTGCGAATTTACAGCCTCTCAACTTGACTGTTTTATGACTTTCCCATTGATCACCAAATCCCTTATCTTTAGCAAACGAATTAAAAATCAGCCTGTATAAAGAACTTGGTTCAGACACTTCAACAATAATATCTCCTATCATATAATGCTCAACAAAACTTGAGTCAAAATAAAATAATGAATCATAGGTTAAGAGAAACTCTGAATAATTTTGTTTTTTATCATGAAAACCACAATCTCTGTATATGGTAAAAGACCTGTTTTCACGTTCAATAATTTCTTTTTTGAAGGAAGTGAGTACTCTTCCAATTGATGAATACATATTATGACCTGAAATAATCTTAGAATAATCCACTGCTACTGTAACTTTAGTTTCTCCATGTTCAAACACAAATTTAGATTCATCTAGCCGAAGAACGTTAAAGTCTGTTAAAAAATTTGGAATTAACCTTTCAAACTCCTCACTCAATTCAGTTAGCAATTTATCATCAACCACTACTTCGCCCCCACTTAAATATCATCGACATCTTGAATCTTAGTAATCTCACTCAATTCCTTAATGTCCAATACATTCATCAATCTAAGTAGAAAGTGACCATCAGGTGTAGTTTCTCCACGTTCCCACTTTTGATATGTTCGAGATGACGCTCCTATTGCTTCAGCAACTTGTTTCTGAGTCATTCCTATTGCCACACGTCTATCTTTTATAACTGCATGATCAAACTCCATTAATAATGGGCCCGTGTACAGGTCATACCAAATATCTGAGCCATCTTCATCTGTTCCATACACATTGAGTCCCCACACTTTTGTTCTAGGTGTGATCTCTACAAACAGTGAACCTTTTAGCTTATCATTGACATTAACATATATCCTCTTGGAGTTTTTAATTCTTACACCAATCCATTTAAGGATAGGTTGGTTATTATGATCACATGGGAATATCCCATCCATCCTTAATCTGTTTCCATATCTTTCGATATATTCACCAGTGTACATTTCAGAAATCTCATAAATAATCGGCTCAAGTCCAACCATTTCTCTGACATTGTTATATTCCACAATGAATCGGGTAGGTGTCTTCTCTTCTATTCTAAGTTTCTGTGCTAATTCAAGGTAGTGCAACCAATTATAAATCGGTTGAATCTCTCCCACACGTCCACGCTGTTTAACCGTATAATTCAGAATAGTAATCACATCAATTTCAAAGTCATAAAATAAGCGTTCCAATGCACAATAGAAGTCTTCAAGTTGCTCTCCATAATTTGATTTATTGAATTCGAGTGAATAATAGATGTACTGACTTAACTCAGCTATGTCACCTAATTCCTTACTAGGTTTATGGAAATAGAAAGGCATCCTTCTAATAAAAGTCCTTCTACTAACTGGCTGAAACATTAACTCATCCATCTTATCAAAGCCTAAGTAAGCAAATACCTCTAATCCTACAGTCTCATGTCTTATTAAGTAATCTACTAGTTTTTCTACCTTGTTCTCTTCGTCTATGTAATATCGAATTAATGCTTTAAGTTTTTGCTGCTCATCCATTGTTACAGTCATCATTTTCCCTCCTCTTTGGTATATCCACATTATAATATGAAGAATATGGGGAGGATAGATGACAAGTTATTCGTATGAAGTAACTCTTCTTTTAGAAACTACATATCTTTTAGAAACCCGTTCCTCCAATATCCCGAAATAAAACGAAATAATATTCGCTTGAATTCACTTTTCATCATATTCTACATGCTCAGTCTTCTACTTCCCTCACTCTTTCAATTTATTCAAAAGAATAGAATGTAATAATTGGGCGATAATAAAATCAAGTAGTATTAGATTCTTATGAGGTGGTCATTATGAGATATAAGAAATGGTATGAATATAAGATTATTTCTCGTTACCCAGACGAAGAAGTTGCAGTTCCAGAAGAGCTCATTGAAGAGCAACTACTCAATTGGATGGAATTTGCTCTTCTGAATTATTCGGTTGAGAACAAGATAGAAAACAAACAAAATTCGGAGGATTGATTTTCGATGAGAGTACTCAAAGATCATGAAAAGTTAGATAGAAGTGAAATTAAAGCCTTGATCGGTAAGATCAGGGCTATTGTTTATACTCGTGTATCATCTGATATCCAAATTGATAATTATTCACTAGAGTCGCAGATTGATGTATGTGTAAAGGAAGCGAAAGCGAAGTTTGAAATTAATGAAGAAGAGATTATTGTGCTAAGAGAAGAGGCAGAATCTGGGGACAATCCTAATCGTCCAATGCTGAATTATATACTGTTTCTACTTGAAAAGGGATTGGGGACAAAAGTAATCTTCCTGCATCCTGATAGATTGAGTAGACACTTGCATCTGCAACAACAGATCACGCATCAAATATGGGAGCTTGGTTGCGATCTACATTTTGTCGAATTCGATTTGCAAAAAGGTAATGCAGAGTCGATGCTAAACTACAACATCCAAGGTTCCATTGCTCAATACAATAAAGCTAAGATTCTTGCGAACACAAAGCGCGGTAGAAAAACGATGGTAGCTAATAATAAGATACCGGGGATGAACCGAATCTATGGATATACTTATGATAAAGATTTGAATACTCTAGTTGAAAATGAAATAGAAAAAGAGAGATACTTGATTATGGTAAATATGATTCTTGAGGGAGCTACTTGTTCAGAAATAGCTCGACACTTTTCAAAAAAGAGATATGCAGCACCTAAAGGAGATAGATGGTATCAAGTTACTATTAGTAGAATGCTAAGAAATCCAGTTTTTATGGGCACATTTTATTATGGAAAGACCGAAATGGTTCAAGCTATGGGCAAAAAGAAAAAAGTCGCCAAGCCTAAAGAAGAGTGGAGTAAAATATCTGTACCTCAATATATAGATGAGACTACATATCAACGTATACAGAAATGTTTAGACATCAACATTAAGTCATCGAAAAACAACAATAGTAACATAGAGTACTTGCTAAGAGGATATGCTAGATGTGGAAGGTGTGGGGCATCGGTCTCAGCAGGTGTTACCACTAGGACACAAAACGGATTGCTTAAATATTATAGTTGCACACGAAAAACAAGGAAATCGTACAGTGTTGAAACAGGAGAATCTAACAAGCTTTGCTTGGGTGAAAATTGGCGAGTAGATATGGTAGACTCTTTAATCTGGAGTGAAGTATTGAGGTTGATAGACAATCCTAAAACCATAATAGATAAGATGCTAGAAAGAATTTCTGATGTATCCAAAGTAAAAGAACTGGAGAGAAACAGAGATGACATTGGAAAATTGATTAAAGATAAGGAATCTTCTAAGGCAAGATACATTGACCTATACGCTGAATGTATCATTAAATCCAAAGAAGATCTTTCTATTAAATTGGAACGAGCAGATACTGAAATTAGCGAACTAAACATAGAGCTGAGCTTAATCACAGACAATTTAGAGCTGAACAAAAGACAAAATAAGAATACTTCACCAGGGGGGCCATTGCTAAAAAAATATCAAAATATCATTAATAACGAATTACAGATGAAAGATGCAAGAAAATTAATGAGCATCCTCGTCGATAAAATAGTCTTACATGATAATAAACGTATTGAGATATTCTACAAATTCACCGCTGAAAGTGATTTGATTCTGAGTTATAACGACGTTTATGATTCAATCAACTTCGATAAGCTTAAGTGGGTACTTGAATCATCAGCTCCTAAATGGAAGGAGATTGAACACATGTATCCCCGCATGTTGAAAATGTACAACGAAGACTTACTTAGCTTTGAACAGATTGCTGAAGCTACTGAAACGGACTGGTGGTCGATTAAGCAAATGTTTAAAGCTAAGGGGGCAGAGCTACTTTCAACAAAAGAAAGGGGCATGAAAAGACGAGCTCGTGACTTTGAGAAGATTTATAATCTACACTATGTTGAAGGGTTGTCCCTTACAAAGATTTATAAAGATTATGAATTAAGTCCACCATATTGTAGACAGGTACTTGAAGAAAATATGAACAAGATAATAAATTAAAAAAATTACCCCTCTGTGTCCTCTGGAATGAATAGTGTATTCCCCCCTCCTCTATGGAGGGCTATTTTGTGTAGATGGGATGGCATTATGGTGTCGGTTTTATCCAATAGAATTTCACTCGTTAAAATTAAACTCTCGTGTCGAAGCAGATGTACTAGCGACATATTCTGTAAAATGGATACTATTTTAAATTTAAAATATCCCCCCAGGTGTCACATGTATCGTCAATGCAACAACTTGATGACCAATTGACAAGTGCTAGCAGGAAATTTCCCAAAAATCATAACTTTCTGGATGCAAATGTACCCCCGTATGCATGTCCAATTATGTATCGGTTAGGCTTATTTCTTTAGGGATGTATGTGTTATAATGTAATATACGAATATGTAAAGGTGGTTGTTATATGACGAATAAGGAAAGTGAACAAGAAAAGTTCGCAAGAAAATTATCTATGTTGCAAGAACAACACGTTAATGCAATCACAAAAATGAGTAACATGATCAATCAATCATCAATCTCCAGAATGGTTGAGCAAATAAGTTTATCTTCTAAGATTAACTCTCAATATAGTCAAGCATGGAAAGCACATCAAGGATTGGCAAGCTCTATTCAACAAGTGTCATTGGCTTGGAATGAACCACTAGCAGAAATTGCTAAAATAACTTCTTCTCCATCTTTTTCAAGTGCAATTAAGGGAATAAATACTGCAAACAGTATAGGCATAGCTAATCTTCAAACCTTTTATAAATCTCCTTCTTTTGTATCTATGATTGATGCGATTTCAAATATGGATACTCATTCTTGGCAATCATTTGTTGATACTGTACCTGAAGATATTTCTTCTAACATTAATGATATCGAACAGGAAATAGAGAGTGATCCTGAGACCAAAGCTAACTTCCAACCTTATATGGAAAGCATTGAAGAGGTATTATCATCTCATGTTGGTGCAAACATTGATCTAAGTAAGAGTAAACTTACTATTACTGGCTTAAAAATACTAATCCATCTCATCATTATGTTAGTTGGTATGTATGGTCCTCAAATTTTACTTCCAGATCCAACTGATGATTTAGTCGAGGAAACTAAGCGACACAATATAGTTGAAGAAAAGTATCAGCGAGATGATCTTGAGCTGAAACAGAAACAAATAGAAATTGACCAAGAACAGGTGAAAGTTAGCAAAGATATACTTTCGGAATTGAAGAAATCAAATGAACAAAAAAAGGACTCGAAATGAGTCCTCTTCTATTTATTCACCGATCATACTCAGGATTAATTCCCCCAACAATCATTAGCCTAGGCCATTTGCTTTAGCTTCTTGTTGTTCATGTTCCTTTACCCTGCGATAGAAAGTATTGGGCTTCATATCTAGTTCCTTCATTGCGGCAACGGCTGTGATACCACCTTGTTTCCATTCCGTGTACGCTTGTTTAAACTCCTCGTTAATTGCTTGCTTAGGTCTACCGAATACAACACCGTCATTCTTAGCAGCCGCTATTCCCTCAGCCTGTCTACCGTTAATCTTCTCACGTTCACGTTCAGCCATGTAAGACAACAGTTCCAGTACAATACTGCTTATAACCTTCTCTAATCCATTTTTATACTGTCTTGTGTCCAGGATAGGCATATCCAAGACAACAATATGAGCGCCAATGTTCTGGGTAATATCTTCCCATTCCTTTTTGATCTCCTGTGCATTACGTCCTAAACGATCCAATTCCTTCACAAACAATATATCATCTTTACGTATAACATTCTTCATGGCTTGATAATTTGGTCTGTCGAAATTCTTTCCGCTCTGCTTATCTATGTAGAAATCTCGTGCCGCTATTCCCAAGTCCTTCATTGCTTCTAATTGTCTCGCTTCATTCTGATCCTTAGTTGACACTCTTATGTATCCATGATGTCTGATCTCTCCCATAATTCAATCACCCTTTACTATGTCGATAAGGATATTGTACCAAATGCATGTCAAATTGTATACTAACACTTTTGAGATATTTCATATAAATTTATACACTATTTGAAACATATCATAACCACTTTTGACACACACTAAGAGAGTCTTTCAAAAAGTATACTTTTAGCCACACCTTTTCAATCGTAGGCGCGCACCAATATGGTACTGAACAATATCGGAAAATTACGAAGTCCCTTGGGACAGTGTGAGCCTGTCTTTAGAAATTCGTCTCTGTAACTGGATTCTGAATGAATCGACAATTTACAATCACATAGATCATGATTCCAATCTTGTACCATACAACAACTATCCATTTATGCAGTTAAATCAACGTTTTAGCTTCTTTATCAGGTCATTTTATCGTATATCGTAATCGCAATCGTAGAATGACGATCAACACCCTAAAAAGCTAATCGTAGCAACGATTTTAACACATTACAAAATTTTGTAAGTTTACGATTGGAATATAAAAAAATGTAGGTAGGACAAGAGATTTTAGCTTATTTTAAAATATCAATCGTATAGTAACAGGATTATTTAAAATGATGACTTATTTATGTGTTATTTTATGAGAAAATCAAGTAGCCCTTGAAGGAGATGCTTAATTGCATACTCCTCTTTTTGTTACGAAAGTCTTGTTCATCCAAACAAAAAACAGCCCTTAAGGCTGCTGGTTAACTGTCTCTCCTGTTGGTATCTCAACCCCTAAAGATAATCCCGTTACAATAAATGAGACGATAAATATGAGTACATACAGCCATATAACCGTAAACCTTGATTTGCCATCCATAAAGGCCAATGCAGGATGAATTATCCCGAACAGCATCAATGGAACTGAACTAACCATAACCGTAAACGGTATAGCCGCAAAACGATTGAATGGTGCAAAGACAAAGCAGATAAAGAAGAAGACTTCTATTGTAGCAATTGACATGTATTTGAACGTCTGAAGCTTCTTAATGCGTTTTCTGGACTTCGGTTCTCTGTCGTAATAATCGCTTATGTACTTATCTTGGATGTAGCTGTAAACCTTGTCTGATCCCCTCTTTGATGATTGTCGTTCTATCTTGTTTATTGATCTCTGAAACTTCTTCTGAGTCGGTGTTGGCAAGCAGTATCCCCCTTTTCACTTTGTATACAGAGTGTATCATCGTTCAAGTGTTTTGAGAACAAAAAAGAGCCCAATATGGACTCCTTTATTATTATGAAAGGCTGGCTTTACTTAGTTGCCCAGTATTGTGCCCTTAGATTTAAACCTTACAGGGTACAAATATAAAGATATCCAGTATAGTTAGCCGGATATCTTCAAGTTATTGGAACAGTTTTGGTTCGGCCACTAAAACATAAGCTTCACCATCTTTTGCTTTGAATTCAATCTTAAGTTTAAGAACACCTTCTAAGTTTACTTCTACAGGAAGGCCATGATCTCCGCCTTTTAAGCCTTCAAATGAATTAATTACTTCGCCATCACCATAGAATGTTACTGTATATTCTCCTGTAGCGTTTTTGGATTCATCCTCTACTCCTATCAAGGCACTTAGCTTTTTATATTTTCCATCAAGATTGTAATCGATAGAGGAGATATTCTCATCATGCCAGCGACTACTTACTAAAGAGAGAATGTTGTTTCTGTATTCTGTTCCAGTGATGCCTTTTTCTGTTTCATTGATCCACATACGCTGGCCATAAGCATCGAAGCGGGCATAATCCTTAGAGGTTAAACCAATTCCGTAACCATCTCGCTTTCCAACCCAGATAGTTTTGTTTTTACCATCGTATTCTACCTGCTCTCTTAAACCTTCGCTTACAAATCGAAGTGGAACATATGTAGTGCCTTTGTAAATGAAACTAACTTCATTGGCCGCTTGCTTTTTTTCTACGTTGTTGAACATAAACTTTAGGTTTGCTATGTCGACTGTTACTGAGTTGCTTGCAACTATAGCAGTTGCTCCAAAAATCATTCCTGCTGCTACAAAACCTGCTATAAATCCCTTCGAGCTAGATAGTATTTTTTTCATATTACACTTCTCCTAAATTCAATATTTACCAAATACTATAATATAACAATACTTATTTTGGTACAATAGTAATGTTTCTAGGATTAAACCCATGCCTATAGACCCACCGCAAAAACCTGTATTGCTAAGATTAGTTTTCAAATATAGCTTAACTTGGTCAAATAAGAAATTTATTCAAAAAAGTACCCAGTACATTTCAGCCATAACTGTTACAATTCACTCCAGGTAAAAGTCTTCACATATGCCAAAGCAATCGCTTCCCTATCTTCTGTAATACACATTCTAACTCTTCAAAATGAGATCATCCGAACGATCAAAGTACTATGTTATCCTTTCTCTTCTTCAAAATTAAAATTCATCTGTTTAGCTACCTTACACACATCCATTCTTAGTTTTGTTTTATATCACAAATTGAACAGACGTTCTTTATGCAACAGGAAATTTTTGTAGTTCAATTAAACATTAAAGTTGTATAATACAGGAGCAATCAATTTCACATAACAGAGGAGTATTAAAATGAAGGACAAGTTGAAGGGTTTAGTCGTTGGTATTCTGATTGGTTCCACAATTACAGGGGCAACAGCATTTGCAGCCACTACCACACCGATTAAGGCAGTAATTCAGAAGGTTAACTTATATGTAGATGGAAGTAAAGATTCCACAACTAATGCAATAACGTACAAGAACACTACATATGTACCAGTTAGAAGTATTAGTACTGCGATTGGGAAAAAAGTTTCATTAAAAGAGGGCAATCTCTACATTGGAGAACAAGCAGTTGCAAAGGTTAGCTTAGAGAAAGCTATCACATTGCTTTACGAAAAGACAAAGGAAGAAGCTGATGAATATGACCTTAAGTTCATGAATGATAGTATTGTGAAGGGTAAGTTTTATCTATTTCGAGCTTTTCAGGAGACCCCAGACAATATAATTACATATGGTGATTTTCTTGTAGATATGTATACGGGAGATGTCTATGCGTGGGATGAGTTCGATAACACTATGGTAGAACTTTAGGGTGGATTTTTCCACCCTTTTTTCTTCTTGTAAAACTTGTCTTTTATTTGGATAGACTCTCAATTTGTTCAACTTGTGGTATCCCAATAACATCAAGAATCTCTTTAAAATTTGAAACCGTCTCATCTGAAAGTTTGGTAATTTCCTTATTGTGCATTCGCTCATTGAATTTTTTTGAGACTAAGACTTTATCAAACTTTGTTGTTTCTAACGAATTCAAAACAATCTCTTTGAAATCTTTTTCTGAGAATACACCTTCAATTGCTGAGAAAATTTTACTTTTTGCTGGTGTAAATAATATCTTGCTCTTATCAATTCCACATTCATTCTTCAATTTCTTTTCGGTTTGTTGTCCTGCTTTATCATTGTCTAATAAAATATAGTAATCCGTTTCAGAATCAATAATTAAAGTTAGAACATTGATTATCTGTGCTGAACCCAAACAAGGATATAGTTTGAAATTATCGAGTTTAATCTCAAGTATTTCATTAAAATAATATCTCATAGCTTCAAGATAATAATAATCAGAATAGCCCTCTACAAGAACTACCCTCTTACCAAAAGTACTTATATTATTCTTAAGTCCCAGTCCTATAGCAGAAAGTATAGGCTTCATAGTGTTATTGTCGGCACCTTTATGAATTTTATTTTCTACATAGGTACTATCATTGTCTTTGATTACTAACCTAATTCTCTCTAGTCTGTTAGGGTCCATTAGCCAATGACTATGTGTAGAAATGACTATAGGACTATTAACTGAAAGATCATTAAGCATAATCGAAAGGTCTTCCTGAGCAGATGCATGTAAATATAAACCTGGCTCATCAATTAATAAAATACTTCCTGTTTTCATCTCTGCTTCTAGTGTTAAATAAAATGACAAAAACCATTGTAGCCCTTGACTCCTCTGTCTTGGCTGGAAAGGTTTTTGATTATCCAATCCATATACAAAAAAGTTAATCCCATTCCCATCTAAATTAATCGTAAGCGAAATACTGTCTTGTGAATAATAGCCCATAAAGTTACCAGAGACTTTTTTGGAAATTCTATCTGTTAAAAGTCTTCTTCTTTGAGGACTTGTTTCACCGAACAGAAGTGATGGATCTTGGTTCACAACTTTGAAAAATCTATTAACAATTGGAGTTATTTCTGCATTGCTTGAAATTGAATCAGGAATGATATCTTCAAAGGAACTAAAGTATACAAAGTTGGGTATAGTTTCTTTAAAGATAGCACCTACACTGAAATTATGGATTTTAGTCAATAAGTCGAAATAAGAATCAAGATCCTGAAGGATAGTGGAAATTTTATTTATCTGTTCATTATCCAAATTATTAATAGCTGTAAGGAGAGAGTTTATTTCTCTGATAATCACAACAAGGCTTGCTGATGTCATTGCTTCTATATTCGTTTTGTATCTTGTTCTTAATTCCTTATTAATTGCAGCTGTAGCTTTATCTGTTTCCGTTACTATATATTCTAAGGTATCGTTAAAAATCTCTATATTAATAACTTCATTTGATTCGGCTGTTCTAGTTATTGTTACACCATTACTTTTCTTTGAACTGTTTTTGTTTAATGTAAAAAATTCTTTAATATTTTGGAGATCATTATCTTCTAATTCAAAATGAACTATTACTTCAGGATATTCACTTATGTAATCAATTGGGTAATCACTGTCTCTATCGAAGGTATTTTTTGAAAAACAGTCTAGAGCCTTTAATATGTTTGATTTTCCTGATTCATTTTTACCAGCCAAGACTGTCAAGTTAGGATTGAAATAAATCTTCCCTGAGTCCTTAATCGATCTAAAATTCTTAATTTGAGCCCACACTAACTTCACTTAAAACACCTCCTAATTTTTTCAATCTACTAGAATAGTATATCTTTAACTAAGTTCAATTTCTACAGGTTAAGCATCTAAATGAAATGTAAGTTTCATTTTACTTTCCATTTGAAACCTAGTTTATTTAAATAATTTATCCTACTTTTAACTTCTGGAATGTAGTTCATAAGCGCGTTGGAGAATATCATTCCTGATGTGTCCAAGTTTTGTGTTGAAGGATTAGGGGTGTTATCCACTTCAATAAAATTATCTTCGTTCTTGAATGGAAAACCTATATTATTAAATTTTACTTTGTACACTGGATACCATATTAAAAATGGTATTTCTTTTGATTCCAATTCATCAACAATAGATTCCATTCTCGATAATGTTCTCTTCAACTCATCCTTACTTTCATCATAGCATGGATCTATTAATACTAAACTTGGTCGTAAGCCATATGAAAGGTGATTTTCTAAAAAAGTATAGCCGTCTGTGCAATGATAATGTATATTGGGGTAATCATATCTCAAATCACTGATTGTTTTTGAATAGGTAGTTGAGTCAATTTCGCAGACATCTATTGTATGTTCTTTCATTCGTTTGTAATAAAGAAGCTTATGTACCAAAATCCAAGAAGATGGGTAATTTAATTTCGTTGTAAAATTGAAATCAATGTATTTTAAATAATGCCCCTCTATAATAGCCTTTAATAAAACCACATGTTCTTTTGTCGGTTTATTTTTCTTAATGAGTGCATTCACCCTCATGATACCTGTAGAATGGTCACTACAAATCTCTTGTGACATGTGAGAACCGTGTGTTTCAAAATAATTAAATGAATCATTTTCCTTAGTTAATAAATCTACTACTTCTAACAGTATGTTATGTTTCACAACATCTCCAAAATTGCCAGCTACCATTTTTACCAACCTTTCCAACCTCCTTATAAAGACTCATTTCATGTGAATCTTAATCATCTCATTTTGTCTGAAAGAAATTAATTAATTGGTAAATCTTTTTTAAATAAGGAATAAAAACTTGAATATTCGCAAAGACCTGTTCTTTTGATAGGCTGACCCTGTTGGATGTCCCGCGTCATTTCGATAGTTTCTGATCATTTCAAAAATCCCGAATAATACATTATTAAGTCCATCCTCTATTTCTTTTGGCAAATCACTTTTAATTGTTGTCAGACTTCTAATTAGTTCATCGAATTGCCTCTTAATCATTTTATTAGCAAATTTATCATAGAGCGTCTTACGCTTTGCTTCATCCTCATATGAACCAATAAATGAATCAATAAGCAAAAGAAGGGCTTTTTCAGAAGCACAACCCAACATAATGGTAGAAGATAATAGAAGATTTATGCGGTATGCCTTTAAAGATTCAACCATATAGGTAATAATTAAATTATCCACTTTTGGCACATCGGTCTTTAGTCGTTTAATATACCCTGATGGATCATGTGGCATTGGCATTTCAGAGTGGACTACAGAGTGCCCATAATCAGTAAGTTTAAGCCACGGCCAAACAGCATTGTTGGAATTGATTCCAATCATTACTACTCCTTCAACTATCAGATTCCAAATTATCTCCCTAACGCTATCTTGATCGGCACTCTGTAAAACATACCTTCCACCATAATGAACCATAACTCCCTGGCCCACATTTGGAACAATCCCTTTTTTTACTACTAGTTCTGCTACATCATTACAAACACTTAAGTATTGACTACTCGGATTCCCCTTAAAAACTTCTAAGATTAATCCTCGAATTTCATCAATAGAAAGGTCTAATTTTTGTACCTCACTCACAAAATCATCTCCAATGACAGAATTGTATTATGTAATTCATCTATTCACTCTTTGTATTAGTTGATTCACTATACCTTGATTCTATGGTGCTAATAATATTTTGATATGCTCCATACTGTTCATCTTGCCATTCTTGCAAAGCGTTGTAGTTATAAAACTCCTCCGTGACCAAAAGCGAGTCTAGTTTTCTAGTCTTTTTCCTCAAACTTGATGGTAATATATGAAGATTTCTATATAATATTGGCCTTACATGTTGTTTGTAATTTTCGCCATTTAGTTCTCCTAAACCATGATCATTTATTGCAGTAATCGTGTGTTCACCATCAGCTTTAAGAACTTCATTATATACTCTAAATTCCTCCTCCTTCTTATCCTGGAGTCTTTTCATTTCTATGTCTTCAAGATTCCAAATCCTTATCTTATTGTCACTACGCTCCTTAAGCTTTGTGGATACCACTGTTCCTAAAGTAGCTAACGCAGAGCCACCAAGTGTACCAAAAACTGCTATCCAAGCACAATCCATAGCCCTCTATGTAAAAGATTTATTTTATAAAGAGTGTAAACTAATATTGCTCGTTTACCGATATAAAACTGTATATAGATTTAATAATACTTTTGATTTTCAAAAGGAGCGAACCTCTTGGTATTACTTATCATAATAATTATAATTGTGGTTTTATTCTTTCCGATGGCAGGTTTATTGGCTGCGGGTGGGATTTGGGCTATCTTATCCACAATAATACCTTATGTTTTAGTGGCGATTTTGTTCTTGTTCCTGTTTGTTAAGATTATCAATTATCAAGAAAATAGAACGATTAATAAACAGATAGAACTTCAGAAATATAATTATAAGATGGGAATTGTCACAGAAGATCAATTTAAAGAAATCGTAAGAAACTATGAGATACACCATACTTTATGTATTGTGCCTTTTGAAAGATTGTCCGATGCGCAGAAAAAGACCGCTTTGATCAGAATGATTAAAAAATATCCTTCCCGCCGGTTTCCTAGAGAAGAAGAAAAATATTTAAATAAAAGTCGTCCTTAGATGGCTTTTATTTTTTTATACTAAAACTTTTTTTATTGGGTCTATTAAATTTTCACACTTACCTGTATAGATGCAATGCCGCTGTTCCGTGAATCACAGCTAGGAAATATTTGTTAATTCATTAAGCCCCTCTCCCATGAGAAAACTAAAGCAAATCTAGGTAGCCCCTAAATTCTTCAAAGACACTGATGTAATCCGAGAAAAACATCTCCAGTAAAGTTTGCACCATTTCATCTTTTTCTTCTTCAAGTCGCTGCTCAACCCATTCTCTGATGTCGTCTTCCACTCGATCCGAATAGAACATGGGGTCAACTCTAGGTTTAGGCATTTCAGGTTTAGATAAATCGTATAACAATTGAATACTTATTTCTGCGAAACAGTTTTGCCGAGGGTCGCGGTCATCATCAATCTTCAAAATATAAATGAACACATTAAAACTTATAATGGTCCCGTCTAGATTTATGTTGACATCAGGTATCCCTTTAACATCCATTTGTTTAAGAAACTCTAATTTCTCGCATAAATATCCCTCTAACAGTTCTTCGGCTTTATTCAATAATTCATCAATAATTTTTTTAATGTCAAACATTTCTTTGAGTTCTTTTAATTTCTGTAATACATCAATAATCGAATTTACATATTTTTTTTGCTCATCATTAAGCGTATCGCAAACATCTTGTACAAATTGATCATAAGCCTGCTTCACGATTGTGTTCATCGAATCAATTGCTTGTTGTTTGAGTACGTCTGACGCATCTTTTAGTTGTTGCCACGCTTCGTTGATTTCTGCTTGGGTTCCTTCCTCCGCTTTAGCTATCATGCGCCTAGCTTTGTCCTCAACATTAACAAGTTCATTTGTAACTTCTGTCCAATCAACTTCGCGAGCTGCGTTTTCCGCTACCTGTTCCCAAGCGCGCACTTCTTGGCTTTTTCTCCCTATCCCAGCTCTGTCCGCTAAATCAGTACCCACTTCTTTAACTGAATCAATGACGCCTTCAGTAGAAACCTTAATTTTTGGCAATCCCATGATAATCCCTCCATAATTGTTTTATGGTACGGGATTATCATTATTATATTTTCCAGAAATTATACAGTTTTATTCCCTGTCACTGAAGTTGAAAATTAAGTGAAAGACTCATTTTAAAAGATCTTTAACAAAATCGTTTACAGCGGTTGCATTTTCTCTCAAGAGTACCACTGTTACCACAGAAGAAAATGCCCACCAAATAATATTGAATATTTTAACAATAACCTTATCACCGTTTACTCCAAGGTATTCAAAAAGATGTTTGGGGAGCAATACAACAATGCCAAGCCAATAAAATGGATTAAATGAATTCCACATTCTCGAACGGTATATTCCCACACATGACTTTAAAATTTGTATTGTCAAATGAGCAACATTCTCAAGTCTATTGGGGAATCCCAATAACATACCAACTCTCTGATATGTTCAATAATTTCTGCTGTAATCTCATCAGCAACCTTTTCTCTGCTCATATTACTCCTCTTTTCTTTAAATTTTGTTCTACTTGCATACATTCGAATCTTTGACCATCGTCAATTCATTCTCGTATTTTGCAATCTTTTTTATAGCTGCTGGCCCCATAATTTTATAAATTTCGGACTTTATTCCATATTTTGAATCAAGCTCTACTAGCCTAACCTTCTCAAGTTCTATATTCCTGACAAGCAATTCAATGTGCTTATCCTTTCTTCGCTCATCATATTTCTCTATGTCCTTTATACCCCATCTGCTCTCGATGAATGCTCGAATTTCTTCCAGAGCATTTGGATCATCACTAATATTGTCAAGTATGTATCCCTTGATATTCACCATGAATCCTTGTAATTTATCTTCATCATTAATCTTATGTCTGCCCATGCTACTCACCCCCAACATTGGGTTCAGATTCAGGCCAAAGAATCTTCCAAACCTTCACAAAGTGACTTAAAGCAAATATGTCCGAACGAGCCTCTAT
This sequence comes from Paenibacillus sp. FSL H7-0940, assembly GCF_037979415.1. NCBI lineage: Bacteria > Bacillati > Bacillota > Bacilli > Caryophanales > Paenibacillaceae > Paenibacillus > Paenibacillus sp. FSL H7-0940. Next base: position 8,329 of record NZ_CP150280.1, on the reverse strand, counting down.
AGCATTTAGGTATTGAAAGTATTTCACCTTATTAGTCTCCAACCACTTTTGATTGGTCTTTTCATCTCCGAACATGGTGTCTAAAATTTTTTGGTATTCATTTGGAGTGCCAGCTCGTTTGAACTTCTCGTATACATCAAGATGACCTAGCTCATGTAATAACGAAAAGACAAATAAGGACTCTCTTGTAAAATCAACACTTATAGATTCAAAAAATTGTTCTATCCGATATCTAATACCTGTTTCAAATTCATTTGCTTCACTAACGCTTTGAATGTCTTCGTGGATATAGACAACAAATTCATTCACTGTCGGAATTCCTTCAGGAGTCCGTGTCCCTCTAAACTCACAGCATGCCCCACCATTATCTGATAATCTTTTAGCTACTTCTTCTCCTTTCCAAGTTGGTCGGATACTTATTGGTATTGAGAACGTGAATTCAAAAGTATCAAGAACAACTTCAATCGCCCTTACAAAAAAATCATTTCGCATATAATTAAACTCCCCATAAAAGTATTATTTCACTAAGATAACTTCGAATTTTAAATTGAAGTATCAGTACATAATCCGCTGGTTCCTATCAATACACTTACTTTTTTACCACAATTATACAATAATGAGTATCAGTCTACCTATGTTTTCTGAATGTAACTGTATTAAATGGTGGTTAACTTGACAACTACTCAACCTATCCTTGAAATTCCAATGTTAGCTGTTCTTATTGTCTATATAAGAAAAGCACCTCGAAGGATGCTTAAAGCTCATAATTACTAATTTCATGAGTATTAAATCCGGGCCCAGAAATTTTCCAACCCAAGCTTGCCTCGCTCAAATTAAGAGAGTTAAATAATTCTAGAGTAGCCAAAGTGAATAATTCCCCCTCCCATATAGGAATTGTAGTAGGCACAGCAAAGTTCTTAGTAAGGCATAGATATGAAAACTGCTGACCATCTACTAAAAAATTCATATCTTCTTCATGTCCAAACTGACCATACTCACCTAATTGAATTCTCTTGTCTATAAATAAACGGACACTATAGTATTCTGCTGGAACAGATGAATTGTTATATACTTTAATCACTAGCTTTTTTCTAGATTTATCACTTGAGAGTGAATGCATCTCAAGTTTCAATTCTAAATCAGGATATCTGTTCCTTCTTCTTACATCTCGTACTTCATAATCCTCCATGGGAGCCGATTTAAAATTATACCGTTTGTAGTATCTATTATCATCTGCCATGTGTGGAGCATCTTTACTTTGAGGGATGGATATAACATACATAACCCTTCCAGAATTCTCACCACTCAAACCAACTTGATGTATTCTTATTCCAGCAATCTTCCTTTGGATGCGGCTATCGATGATCTGCTCTATCCATTCGCGTGTTACAACGTTAGGGTCGCATCCATCATCTATTCTTATTGGAATATTCCCTTCTTCAACCACTCCATAGATCAGAATACCTCCATCAGAGTTTGCGAATGCTGAGACATCTTTAGATAGTTCTTTTTTACAGTTATCGTTCATTTTAGCCAAAGAAGCGCTAGCCTTATAGTCGAGGTTTATGTTCTCTTTAACTTGATTAATTATGAGATTTTGAATGTCTTCCTCAGTCCACCTTGTTTTATCTATCATATGTACATTCCTCCTAAATCATGTTTCGACATTAAGGAAGGATTTACCTTTATTCATGTCGAAATAACTGTGTTATAGGGAGGTTTGATATGGCTAAATTCGTTGTAGATGGACAAGAGGTGAGGTTGGAAACTGTACCAGATAGGTGTCCACACTGTGGAGTAAAAAAGAAACCGTTTTTCGAATACGGAACTACCGTGAAAGTCAAGAATATGATTGCAGTATTTTCATGTAAAAATAATGAATGTTATCAATTATTTTTAGGCTATTATTCTAAAATCACTGACTTTATTACTTTTAATCTTTACAGATTGGACTCCGTAGCTCCTAAAGAATTTAGAGCGCCTAAACTGGATCAGTACATTGTTGAATTGTCACAAAATTTTGCTGAAATCTATAAACAAGCCGCCCATGCAGAAGAAATGGGTTTGGATCAGATTTGTGGTCCCGGTTATAGAAAAGCCTTTGAATTTTTAATTAAGGATTATCTAATTAAGAAGTATCCAGATAGAGAAGAACAATATAATGATATGTCGCTTAGTCAGTGTATTAATGATTTGCCCGATGGAGATTTTAAATTTGTATCCCAAAGGGCAGCTTGGCTTGGAAACGATGTGACTCACTATGTTAGAAAATGGGATGAAAAAGACATCGATGATTTGAAAACTTTAATTGAACATGTGATGGACTTTATAAAACGAGAACCGTACATGGATATAGTAAAAGCGGAAATGGCTGAAAGAAGATAGTCACTCAATAGAGTGGCTTTTTTAGTTCTTGGATGATTTCCCTGTTACCTAGTCTTAAAGTAAGCAAATGGACACAACGTCCAACAATTCTCACGGCTCAACTCTGAGCGTACCCAATTCAGTTCCCCCCAGTTTGGGGGCTACTAAGTTAAGCTTAGGAGGCTATTTCTCGTTGGACAATTATTCGTGTTATTCATTGATTCAGTCCAGTATTAGGCGATATACCAATACGCACAAAAATGTGCATGCTGAAAACACGAACATTAGCTAATAATCCAATGTAGTACAAAAATCCTATATTGAAAATCCACATAAAAAAAGACAGCACCTATTTGTGCCATCCTCATACATAACATTCAATTTTCATCATCATTCGCTTCTGTTTCCTGATCAATGTTAACTCACTACGTATTTCCATCCTACGTTCGACAGTTATGTCTAATCTTGATCCTTCAGCAATCAGATAGTTATACCTTGATTCAAGTGTTATAGGCTTAGTTTTACGTTGTTTCTTTGGCTTAATACGATTGGCTCTGCATTTACTACTAGGCGACTGATACGGAATTTCCGTATGATTCAGGCTCACTATCGTTTCAAATAATGAATCTACATTATACATCGAATCTCATTCTCCTCTATCAAAACTTGTTTTCATTTGGTAGAGGTCTAAGTACCTCACGAAATAAATCTGCAAACAATGATTCCAGCCAACTCAACTCTTCACTAAACGGTAGTAGCAATTTAGCATCAATCAATCGAATCATGGTGCTATATCTTATATCGCTTTCTTTTGCTCTTTCCATCATTGCAACAACCAGAGCTACATCCAAACCATGGGAAACAAAATATTTATCGATGGTTGCACGAGTACGCTGATAATGATCATAGTTCCACGCGGCTTTTTCATCTGGTGGTAAATTGTCGTAATCAGCCTTGTACAAGTCCTTCATGCATGTCCTCCTATTCAAGTTGAAATCGGAATTTCATCAAGTTAAATAATCTTTTTTTAGATGTTACACGAATTATAAAAATCTCGTTACAGTACACTGTTACAATGTTCGATTTATATTATTCTCCGGTCAGAGAGCTAACTTTGTACCTGTCGTACAATGCGAATTCATTATTTGAAGTACAATCGTTCCAGCACATCATTGAGATGTATGTTATTCTCCATTCGCTTCAGTTTGACTATATCGTTGATGTTGATACTCCATTGTTTCATACGATCAATATGAGCTGGAACAACATTATGTTTAAAATATTGAATGAGTGCTGCTACGGGATTAAGCATGTACATGTCCAAAAATGCTTCGTCTGTGATTGGGTTGATGGTCAATTGTTCTTCACGCATCTCTTCAAGTAAAGCGTGAATATTTGAACCAGATGGTTTGTGAGGGATACGCATCATGAATTCGTAACGTAACTCATCTGAAGTAAGCACAGCTTTCATGTTAGCAATCAATCCATGAGCTTTAGGGTTAATTTCCAATTTAGTAATGATTGATTCAAACTTTAAAGGAACCTTTTGAACGAATAGATTAAATGTGATTGTCATTATGTATTAGTCTCCTTTGGGGTTAGTTTTGTTCACTAAACGTATGCAACAGATTTTAATGCAATCCACGTACCATAACGTGTTCGAACGCATAATTGTCGATTAATCAATTTGCCGTGTTTGTACATCCGTATTGCTCCCTTCCGATGAGTTTGCTCCCGGATTTTTTCATAAGCGTGTTTTATAGTTGTTACAAGAACAGCAGTTACAGTATAGTGTTGCTGGCTTGCTTCGCTTTTAAAATCTGAATTCAAGTTCCGGTACATTGTTGATGATGAAAAGTTGTAGATAGGGTACAATGTGTATACGGTTGTTAACGTTTAATTGCCGATGTCGGCAATCATTCTATACGCTCCAAAGTATAATGTCAACATACACAATAGGGGGATATTCATTTTGCTTAAAGTTCGACTTCAATTAGATAAAGTTCTTTCAGAGAAAGATATCACTCAAACAAAACTCTCTGCCTTGACTGGAATACGACAAGCAACCATCTCTGACATATGTCGTAATGCGAGACAAGAAATCAGTTTCCCTGTTTTAGAGAAAATCGCTACTGCCCTCAATATCACAGACATATCTAAGTTGATCCAGTTCGAAGAAGTAACAGATAATGAACACGGGCCTGACTCAAAATGAGTTGGGTCTTATTTTTGGTTGTAATAAATTCACAATATGCCTTTTTGCGCAAGAATAAATACCTCTATCCTTTGTTCTTTCTACATGTTTCGTAATAGTTGAATGATATAATGATTGCATCATTTCGATTTTGGAGGCGATCTGGATGGAATTTATAATATCAGGAAGTATATTGGATATTAATTTACACAATCAGGTTTATAATCTCCCATTTGAATTTGAAAGTGATAAATATTATACACTTACCATTTGTTTCAATAAATACATGCTATTAGACAACAATGATATACCTTCGCTTTCCAATCTCCTCAAAAATGATCCCAGATATTCATTACAAAACTTCTCTAAGAATGAGGAAGACTTACGGATTAACATAATTTATAACATTCTGGACTATCAATTAAGAGAGATAGACAAATCCGTATGTGAAAGAGGCGTTGATATAACACTTGCTCAAATTAACGGAGTTAGTTCAATTGAAGCAAGTACTTTAAAAATTGAAATAGTAGAAGATAAAAGACATTCTAAATTCACGAAAAAAGGTGAAAAGTCGAATCAAAAGCCTCTCAAAACATATATTAAGGCTCCTGATTTAGAATACGCACAAGATATTGCAAAACCCTATATAACTAAAATGTTAGTTGAAAATTTCTGGAAAAACATGAAATAAGGAAGTGAATATCAATCCAAAAAATTGATTAAAAATTTCATATGAGAACCTGATCTGATTTGTTTTTAGGTTAGAGGCAGACAGTTCTAGTATCTACTTTTATCTGGTTCCTATTTTTTCTCGAACAAAACAAAAAGGTGACCCTAAGCGCCACCTCACACAATCAATTGCTCTAATCCATAAACTGATTCTAGGTTTTCCATGTTCAAGAAATCCTTTTTTAATCTAGCATAAACATAACCACCATCGCGTGTACGTCCAACATTATATCGTTCACAAATAGCATAATATTCATCTTTAGCAAGCTTACCACTCTCATGATACAGTTTATATGCCATATATAACATCCCGCTATTTCTTATATTTGTTGGTGTTAGTGTGGGAACCTGATACAATTCGGATATTTTCTTAATTCTCCTATTGATCAGAGCAGGAGCTGCAGGAATATCCCCTTCCACTTTTGTTCTCGAATCTTCGGCTCCACGAACTATGTAGTTCGTTTTTGTTAGATATACTTTATTGTTCCTCATTCCCTCAAACGTTAAACCATTATTCTTATAGTTAACTTCCTCATTGTTTGCTACTCTCATGATGTTATATAGCTCAGTAGTGATGGGAATTATCCTTGATTCTTTGTTGCCTTCAGATGTTTCATTAAATAACTCAACTTCATAACTTATTGGCTCACCAGTTATACGTCTAACATGTTCCATTTTAAGTGTCAGAAGTTCACTATACTGTCTACCGTATACACCTTCAAATATCCCCAATATAGCCAATTTATCTTGATGGTTAATACAATTTTTTACCCACTTCATAATATTTTCATGATGGAATAGACTCGGCTCACTTGTATCTAAAAATTGTTTGTAAAACTCATCAGAGCTAACCGCGTCAAGTGGATTGATGTTGTCTACACGCAAATCCTGTTCAATTGCCCATCTAATGTAATTCTGAATTATGATTCCAGTGGCAATTACTGTAGTCATCTTAGTGGACTTTAATAAGAGCAATGCCTGTTTAATCTCGCTCAAGTTAAAATCGTATAGATCACGCCCTAATTTTGCTTCAATACTCGAAGCTCTCTTCAGTACACGTCCATAGGAGACCTTCGTTGGTTCACTCTGATTTTTCAAATATCGTTCTTTCACGGATGAATTATAAAATGAATCATCATATATTTTATTCACTTTGTACACCTCTGAATACAGAGTCAAAATATTTGATAAGATCTTCACGTATATGCTTGTTTCCGGTTAATGTCTTCTTTCTATTGAGCAAATCTAATAACTTTTCATCTTCTAGATTAATGCTGTGAATGTAATGGGATAATTTCTGTAAAGGAATCTTGTTCTCATACATGTAATGGGATAAAACAATGTATCCTATAAACATTAGAGGATGGCTCATAATGTGATTAACTCGTATTTTTACGCTTATTGAGAATTCATTTGGATAGCTTCCAACTAAATAAGTAACGAACTCCACTAAATAATCTGATGTTTGTAGCACATCGAATTGCCTTTCCAGTTTGAACACTTTATCTATTGCATAAGAAAGGATATCAAAAGTAGTGAGTTCCCCAACTAAATCACTTACTTTGTTTGATGATGCAATCTGTTTCCCTATTTCTGACTTACGTTGCAAATTAGCAACAACTTTATCAGATAATCTTTCTTGAGCTAACTCTTCTCTTCTTTCCTTCTTCAGCACGTTAACTGTATTAATCTGACCAAAATATCTCTGCGCTGTCTCATGATCATATGATCTTATTGATAGAATCAACTCTAAATCAAGATGTGGATTGGCTTGTAGAGCAACCACACCTCCTTGTAAACGATGGAATCCATCGAGAATAGATATAACCGCGCCCTCGTTTATTGTCAGTGTGTTGGACTCCTCATTGTACGTGACAGGGTCTACTTCACTTGAGAATACATTAAGAGTGATCATATCTTCAAAATAACTGTTGGATGCCATTTTATCAGCGATCCTTTTTACGCTGGACTTGTTTACAATAGGAGTCCTAACTATACCTCCCGATTTGTTTGTTTTATAGTTGACCCCACGTTGTGTTTCATCGTCATAAATGATTAATTGGCTGTCGTACAACTTGACTAAGTTTTGAATTGAAATCTTGGTAATGTAGCTATCAAATTTGATTCTGGTACATTCCTCAAAGTGGATAGGCAAAGTGATTCTCTCTTGAACTGATTGGCTAAGAACAACCTCTGCTTCTTTAATTTCTCGCTTACCAAAATACCTATCTGGGTCTAATTGTTGATCCTCTGTAACCGTGTATAACGTCTTAGTCAGGCCATAAAGCACGGGAACATCTAAATTGGAAACAGACTCCACATTAGATATGATTGAATCAATCTCTTCAACTGGAACATTTAATTCGATAAGTTGAATCTGTATTTGGTGCTTTAATTTTCTCGATTTAAGAACTTTCTCAAGTTGTGTAACAAGGATTTTTTCAACTTCTATTCTATCTATCTTCATATGTATTTCCACTCCTTATATACAGTATAGCACCCGTCAAAGTGATTTTAAACGTAAAGATACATATGAGTTGTAAATCAAATGGTTGGTAGGAGTTGACGTGACGTCGACCAACTATAGGGTGTTGGAAACTTTTGGACTTCCGAAATTCGGAACCACAGTGTCACCGAGTGACACGACTATATAGGTCTGGAGTTGGACTGTTGGAGTTTAGGAAGTTGGGCCACTAAAGCAACTAAAACATAGTGCAAACAAAAAACAGCCGTGTGAGGGCTGTCTAGAAGTTTATTTGTGGTATCTGTGGTTTAAGCGGCGTAAGAACTGATGTTATAAAGCCTGATAAATGTTCAAATGAGTATCCAATAAGATCACCCACACCTTGATAGCTATAATCTGTCTTGTAGGCAATGTAAAACAAGATGAGAAATGCAGAGCCACCAACAAGTATAAGTTTGTCCTTTAACGATAATGATCTCATGTACAACCTCCCTTTTTATATAGGGATATTATACCATGCATGCGAACTTACTTTCTACTTTACCGCCTTATCCCTATCTTATTATTAATTTCAAATC